>NZ_JBFLUO010000002.1:0-20335 GCF_050473765.1 Gottfriedia sp. S16(2024) | reverse complement strand
AAATTACATCTTCTTCGTAATCAGGATTTTACGGTTCCTGGTAGAGACCCTCATACCATATCAACGAGGTTATACAAGTTTTGTATGTTGTTATATTAAAATATAATATATGATTAGTAAGTTTTGTTCAAGTATTTCCATAATTTAGCAAACGCGAGAAGTCATCATCCAGATTCCTCCACTTTTATATACTCTCTACTCTAATTTGCCAAGTATTTTTATGATCTTGTGCATTGAATAATCTAAATCAAGCAAGTCCTCCTCGTGAAGTTGACCAATCCGCTCGCAAAAAATATGATAAAAATCTTCCCATCGTTTTGTGACAACGTTTTTTCCTTTTTCAGTAAGTATAATTTTTACACTTCGTTTATCATTCAGATCCTGAATTTTAGATACATATTCTTTTTCTTCTAATTTCATAATTAATGGAGTCATTTGCTGTTTTGCAAATACTTATATTTTGAGCTAGCTCTGTAATTGAGATTCCATCTACTGTTTGAAACAATTCTTCTAGTATATGACTTTGTAAATGCGTTAACTCGGACTGCTTATTCTTTAAAGAATTTTTTGAGCTCGGCTTGTTGAACTTATTAAAAACTAGAGGAAGTAGTTGGATAAACTTCTCTGCAATTTGATTTGGATTTGAATTCATTTTATTAAAAACCTTTCTAGAAAAAATTTCAAAATTGACATATAGTAAATAAAAGTTTATTATTTATTCGATAATATCATATTTATATAAATAAAACCAATTTAACAAGTAAATATTTATTTACTAGTAAACTGAAGGAGTGATACAGATGAATTCAACTGGATTAACTTTTGGTATCTATCCACTTAGCGTAGCTGGTACACCTATAGGATTAGCTACAGGTCCCGAAGATAATTATGAAAAAATATCCTCTGCTCTTAAAGAGCTAAAGGGTAATTCTAATCAGCTTTACCAAGAATGTATGCTGTCTATATGGGACCAGGAACAGAAGAAAAAGTATTTAATGCTCTAAATCGATATAAAAACGCAGGTTTATTAGGTGATTTAACAATTGGCTGCCTTATGGATCCAAGCCTGTCACTGGATTATTGGTTGAATTTTGTTCGTAAAGTAATTAAAGAATTTGGCATCTTCCTTGATTCAATTCAAATCACGAATGAGCCTAATTTATCGTTTATGGATGGATCTAAACCATATGTATTAGAAGCGCTTGTACAAGGTGTTCTAACTGCAAAAAAAGAAATTGAAAAAAGAAATTTACCTATTAAAATTGGATTTGGCTCTGTACCTGAGGGAGAAGAGACAATTCCACATTTTTGGGAAAATCTAATAAAAATTGGTGGGGACGAATTAATTCATTCAATTGATTATGTAGGTCATAATTTTTATGTGGATGTATTTGAGGAACCATTAAAAATTGAGGAAGTTGCTGTTTCAGTAGAAAACATACTACGAAAATTTAGAGAAACATTGAATAGTAATGGTTTCCCTTCCACTCTTCCAATTCACATTACAGAGAATGGATGGCCAACCGGGAAAAATCCGTTTATCCAAATTGAAAGGTCATATGAACAACAATCAATCGTACTCGAAAAAATTATTCGAACAGTCTATTCATTGCGTCAGGAACTAAATATTACTCATTATGAATTTTTTGGTTTAAGGGATGCTGATAGTTCCAAAGACGACCTATTTCATCAATTTGGAATTATGAAGGATGATTATACTATTAAGCCTGCTTATCTAACCTTTCAAAAATTAATAAATGAATTAAGCGTGTAAATCATTACTTCTATAAATTTGAATGAAGTTAGTCAATTCGTTAAGACTAAAACAACGATGAGTTTCATCGACTTTCTACTATTTATATTGGAGGTAATATAATTGAGCAAAAAAGATAAACCACTCATAAATGAAGAGCAAATGAAAATACAAGCAGACCTTAATAATCTCGATCCAGGGCATTCTGTGGATGAGCACCGTAAAATTGAAACGACTAATATAATATTAGCTGGAGAAGAAATTAGACAGCAAAATGAAAACTTATAAAAGAAATCCCTCAAAAGGTCATTTTGAGGGATTTCTTTGTGTAGATAAAGTTAAAAAGTTGTACTTGTCTTTCGAAGCGTAAGTGTTACCTAAAATTGTAGTGAACATGGTACAAGCAGGCGATTTTAACGAAGAAAGCTAGAGTTTGTCAACAGTCTCATATCCCTCGAATGTTAATAACGACATTCCCCTTCTTATGCCCTTTTTCAACATAACGATGGGCTTCCACAATTTGATCAAGTGGGTATTGTCGATCAATAACAGCTTTTAACTTATCCGCTTCAATCAGTGCTTTTATATAGTTTAAATCTTCATTGTTCATATTTGCTACACCAAGTATTGCCTTTTTGTTATCAAATAAATTACTCCAAATCGCTTGAAAATAAACCGAAAGCTTCCATACTGCACTTAATAAATAGACGCCATCTTTGTTAAGCAATCTTTTACAATTTGAAAAGGAGCTCTTCCCTACCGTATCAAAGATAATGTCGTAAGTTTTCTTACTCTTAGCAAAATCTTCATTTGTATAATCTATAACTTCATTTGCTCCTAAAGATCTCACCAATTCTAAATTTGATGTACTACATAAAGCAGTAACTTCTGTACCAAAATATTTAGCTAGCTGAATTGCATAGGTTCCAACACTTCCTGAAGCACCATAAATAAGTACTTTTTGTCCATTTTGAATAATACTTTTCCTTAGAAAATGTAATGCTGTAATCGCCCCAACAGGTACTGCTGCAGCTTGCTCAAATGTCATATTTATTGGTTTTTTAGCTAGAACACCTTCTTCATGTAAAGAGATATATTCAGCATTAGCCCCAAAAGTAAATCCACTATACCCAAAAACTTGATCACCTGTTTTAAAATTTCTTACGTTTTTGCCAACTGTTACTATTTCTCCCGCAAGCTCACAACCTGTTATTTTATTTTTCGGCTTGGTAAGGCCAAACATTAGGCGGGAAGGCAGCCAGTACATATATGGAAAATCGGAGCTTCGAAGTTTTACACCACCTGCTGTTACAGTTGATGCATGTATTTTAATTAATACTTCTTCATTTTTAATTTTGGTTTTTCAACTTCTGTTATTTGAAGAACTTCTGGTGGACCATATTTTGTACATATAATCGCTTTCATAGGTTCCTCCATTACAAACTTTAATTCAGTCATTTAACCTATGAAAAATGATTTTTAAGTATACCTATATGTAATGTAATTCGTAATTCTAATTAAACAAAAAAGACTGAATATAGCATATGCCATATTCAGCCTTAATCATTTTATTATAGACCTGCTTCAGTTTTTAAAACTTCTGCTTTGTCAGTACGCTCCCAAGGAAGATCGATATCTGTACGGCCAAAGTGACCATAAGCAGCAGTTTGTTTGTAAATTGGACGACGTAGGTCAAGCATTTTAATAATTCCAGCTGGACGTAGGTCGAAGTTGTTGCGAATTACTTCAACTAATTTTTCTTCTGAAACTTTACCTGTACCAAAAGTATCAATAGCGATTGAAACTGGTTTAGCTACACCAATTGCATATGCTAATTGAACTTCAGCTTTATCAGCTAAGCCAGCAGCTACGATGTTTTTCGCAACGTAACGTGCAGCGTAAGCAGCAGAACGGTCAACTTTAGTTGCATCTTTACCAGAGAATGCGCCACCACCGTGACGAGCATATCCACCGTAAGTATCAACAATAATTTTACGACCTGTTAAACCTGCATCACCTTGAGGTCCACCGATTACGAAACGACCTGTTGGGTTGATAAAGAATTTTGTGTTTTCATCAATTAACTCAGCTGGTACAACTGGTTTGATTACAAGTTCTTTAATATCATTTTCAATTTGAGCTTGAGTAGCTTCTGGACCATGTTGTGTTGATACAACGATTGCATCAATACGAACTGGTTTGTTGTTTTCATCATACTCAACTGTTACTTGAGTTTTACCGTCTGGACGTAAGTAAGAAACTGTTTCATTTTTTCTAACTTCAGTTAAACGGCGTGCAATTTTGTGAGATAATGAAATTGGAAGTGGCATTAATTCAGGTGTTTCATTAACAGCAAAACCGAACATTAAACCTTGGTCTCCTGCACCGATTGCTTCAATTTCTTCATCTGTCATGCTACCTTCACGAGCTTCTAATGCTTGGTCTACACCTAAAGCGATATCTGCTGATTGCTCATCAATAGAAGTTAAAACTGCACATGTATCTGCATCAAATCCGTATTTTGCACGGTCATAACCGATTTCACGGATTGTTTCGCGAACGATTTTTGGGATATCTACATAAGTAGAAGTTGTAATTTCACCTGCAACAAGTACTAAACCTGTTGTAACTGAAGTTTCCGCTGCTACACGAGCATTCGGATCATTTGCTAAAATTGCATCAAGAATTGAATCTGAGATTTGGTCACAGATTTTATCTGGATGTCCTTCTGTAACTGATTCTGAAGTAAATAAACGACGTTGTGACATTGAGTCCCCTCCTAAATTGAATTGACGGATCTCTTTTTTCTCAACATAAGAATAAAAAGTTTGTTCCTATTCCTATGTTTCCCATTTAAGATAAAGATAACTCAGTGTAAATTACGAAATTGCCACTGTATTTAAGTTTTGAGCAAAAAAAAAGCCTTCCTCTTATCAAATATTACCTGAGGAAAGGGTTCTTGGTATTTGCCTTTCGCTCTTATCGTCCAAGACATAAAAAATAGTCTTGCATCAGGTTCAGCACCTTTCACTAAAAGTGAGGTTGCTGGGCTTCGTAGGGCCTGTATCCCTCCACCTACTCGGGATAAGAGAGTATCCGTATGAAAAGTATCATATTAAAATTTCACTTTCTTGTCAACAATTTTCATCATAACTTAGACATAATTCTACAATAACTTTATCCCTACATTCATTTCTATTTAATGGGAAATTACTAATTATTATACTTACATTTAAATAACTTACTTCATTTAATAAGTAAATTTTGCTCAAATTTATTTTTTAATCAAATTCATAACACATTTTGCCAACTAATAGTATACACTATTAAAATAAATGTGTTATACTATTTATCGAGATACCTACATGGCAGACAAATTATATTTAAAGGATGGTATTAGTATATGAAGACAGTTGATGTAAACTTTGAATTAAACGAATTACTTACTAGTAATCAAATGTATAACCAACTAAGCGTTTCTGAGTTAGTTGAAAAAGTCCTAACAAGACAAGAAGGAATTTTAACGTCAACGGGAGCAGTTAGCGTTTCAACAGGCAAATATACTGGACGTTCACCTAAAGATAAATTTATTGTACAAGAGGCATCTGTTGAAAATTTAATCGATTGGGGTTCAGTAAATCAACCAATCTCTGCTGACGTATTCGAAAAATTATATAGCAAAGTACTTAACTACTTAAAAGATCGTAACGAATTATTCTTATTTAAAGGATTTGCTGGTGCAGATACTGAGTATCGTTTACCTATCCAAGTAATTAACGAATTTGCATGGCACAACTTATTTGCTCATCAATTATTTATTCGCCCAACTGAGCAAGAACTTACAACACATGAAGCAGAGTTTACAATTGTTTCTGCTCCGACATTTAAAGCAGACCCTGTAGTTGATGGAACAAATTCAGAGGCATTTGTTATTGTATCATTTGAAAAGAAAATAATCTTAATTGGTGGTACGGAATATGCTGGAGAAATGAAAAAATCTATTTTCTCAATCATGAATTTCCTATTACCACAAAATAATGTTTTACCAATGCACTGTTCTGCTAACGTTGGTAGCGAAGGCGATGTAGCATTATTCTTTGGACTTTCAGGAACTGGTAAAACTACATTATCTGCAGATGCAGACCGTAAACTAATCGGTGATGACGAGCACGGCTGGTCAGATAATGGTGTATTCAATATTGAAGGCGGTTGCTACGCTAAATGTATCAATTTAACATTTGAAAAAGAGCCACAAATTTTCTCTGCAATTAAATTTGGTACAGTTTTAGAAAATGTAGTTGTTAAACCTGATAGCCGTTTAGCTGACTATGATGATACAACTTTAACAGAAAATACTCGTGCTGCATACCCAATGCAAGCAATTCAAAATATCATTGAGCCAAGCGTTGCTGGACATCCACATGCAATTATCTTTTTAACTGCTGATGCATTTGGAGTATTACCTCCAATCAGTAAATTAACAAAAGAGCAAGCTATGTACCACTTCTTAAGTGGATTTACTAGTAAATTAGCAGGTACTGAGCGTGGTGTTACTTCTCCACAAGTAACATTCTCAACATGTTTCGGATCACCATTCTTACCGCTTCCAGCTGTAGAATATGCAAAAATGCTTGGTGAAAAAATTGAAAAGCATAATGTAAATGTATTCTTAGTAAACACTGGTTGGACTGGTGGAGAATACGGTGTTGGTAAACGTATGAATCTATCTTACACAAGAGCAATGGTTCACGCTGCACTTGAAGGTGATTTAAACAACATTGAAACTACTCAAGATGAGTTTTTCGGTTTAGCAATTCCAACTCATGTACCTGGTGTACCTGATAGCGTATTAGTCCCTTCAACAACTTGGGAAGATAAATCAGCTTATGATCAAAAAGCTCTTGAATTAGTAACTAAATTCAAAGAAAACTTCAAAAAGTTTGAAGGCTTTGATGCTCAATTGGCTGAACTTGGTGGACCTTTAAAATAATCTAATAAAGTAAAATGTAAAGGCTGTCCAATAAGTCGGGATTTATGACTTATTGGTAGCCTCTTTTTATTTTCAGTATTAAAAAACAACCTCACTCATTAAAAGGAAATTATTAACATTTAAAGAATAAGATTAAAGTAACATTAAATAAACTGAACATGGATAATAATCACTATTTATTTATCGAATTAAATGGAGGATTAAAATGAGATCCATAAAGATATTAACTCTGATTTTTTCATTTACTGCAATTTTATTAACTTCCTTGTTTTTATTTAATACTGGTACCTCGTCTAAAAATTTAGATAAGCATGTTTCACTATCTTCTAAAGAAATTGAGCCAAAAATTGAATCATTATCCAAAAGATATTATGAGATCAAAGATTCTGTGGATAATCAATTACTTTATGGAGTTGAATATTATTTGGTCTTATCAGTACCAGAACGTTATAAAAACGATATAGAAAATGCTCAAATAGAAATCCTACTACCTAAAAAAGTCCAAACAATATTTGGAGTCAATATTGAAGAAATCAATCATAATCAAAGATACAAAATCAATAATGGAAGAGCCGTTTTTAATCTCTCTAGTTCTATTGCTACTTCAAATATAACAATAGATCAAAAAAATTATATTAAAAATCATCATGATCTTTACACTATAAAATTTTTTCTAATGAAAATAAATTAATAAAAAGCATTGTTATAAAAGTAAAAAATTTTAATAAGAATTGAAAAGTTACATATAAAAAATGAGCCAATCTTCGGCTCATTTTTATTTTTTAAGTTTTATTAGGATATTATTTTTCAACTGGTCTATTCCCCATTGAAATAGAGATACGATTCCAACTGTTAATTTGATTGATTGTGAATACAAGATTTACGTATTCTTTTTCGCTAAAGTGTTTACTTACACGATTATATAGATCAGCAGATATACCTTTATTCGAAATTAGTGTAATATGCTCAGTTAACTCCAAAGCTGCTTTTTCAGCATCTGTGTAAAAATCACAATCTCTCCATGCACTAACACAGTATAAACGTTGTTCAGTTTCTCCTATTTCCCTCGCTTCAGAGGAATGCATGTCAAGGCAAAATGCACAACCATTTATTTGTGAAGCACGAATTTTAATCAGTTCACGAAGTTTATGATCTATACCCGTTGTTTTAATATACTTTTCCATTTCCATCATTATTTTAAGTGCTTCTGTGCTAATTTTGAATAATTAATTTGTTTTTCCATTTTAATTCCCCTAAAAAAGTTAATTCTAAAAATAATTGAACTAAATGTAGTTTTTGGAAATACTTAAATTAGCGACAAAGTTAATCTACGATTCACATTATCTATATTAAAACGTTTATTTCATTATGTCAAACACCTTTTACGTTTGAATTGTTCTTAAAAGTAAATGTTTGACAAAGAAATAAAACATTTCTAAGATTAATTAAAAATAATCTCATTTATGAAGAAGGTGTTTTCATGCAATATAGCGTTGGAGTTGAGTATGCACTTCATTGCCTTGTTTATTTAATTGACACTCCTGAAGATTCTCCAATTGGAATAAAGGAACTATCCTTCTTTCAAGGTGTTTCAGATACATATCTTTCAAAGATTTTTAGTAAGCTGTCTAAAGCTGGTATTGTAAGTTCCGTTCCGGAGTTAAGGGTGGCTTCAAACTTGCCAAGTCACCAGAAGAAATTTCTTTTTGGGATGTAATTGAAGCAATTGAAGGTCCTAAACCAATCTTTCAATGTAAAAATATTAAAGATAACGGATATCTTTATAGAGAAAAAGGTTGTACTCCAAGTGCCACCTGCACGATTAATTTAGTCATGCTCTCTGCCGAAGAAAAAATGCATGATTATTTACGTAATAAAACACTTTCATGGTTAAACAAAGAATTAGAAAGTGTTTTACCTAACGAAATACGGGAAGATACTCGAAATTTTTTTTCAAAGAGTAAATAAAAAACCTCTCTAATTTCCTAAAAAAGGAAGTAAGAGAGGTTTTTCTTTGTTCAACCACCTAAAGACTTACACATAAGTAACCGAGCTATTTTAGTAGAGTCAGTACTCCGCATTCACCCATTTTCTCCTATTGCATAGGCTAATTGTATATTTTCGATTAGGAGGGATTAAATGAAAATCAAATGGCTCGTTATTTTGTTTTTATTAGTTGCTTCTATTTTAGGTGCATGTTCGAAAGATAAACCTAAAGATGGTACTACAAAGGTGAGAGTTGCAGAAGTGACACACTCATTATTCTATGCACCTCAATATGTGGCTATTAGTGAAGGAATCTTCAAAAAGCATGGATTGGATGTTGAGATCACAACTACTGCTGGTGGAGATAAAACTATGACTGCTGTATTGTCAAACGGTGCAGATATAGGATTAGTTGGGCCTGAAACAACAATATATGTATACGCTCAAGGTGCAAATGACCCAGTGAAAAGCTTTGCCCAATTGACTCAAACTGATGGCACATTTCTAGTAGCTAGAAATCAAACGGTACCATTTAATTGGGATCAACTAAGAGGCAAAACATTTTTAGGTCAAAGAAAAGGTGGAATGCCACAAATGGTTGGCGAATATGTCCTAAGTAAACATGGGATCGATCCACATAAAGATTTGAACCTTATTCAGAATATTGACTTCGCAAATATCGCGAATGCATATGCTTCAGGTACTGGAGAATATGTTCAATTATTTGAACCTACCGCAAGTATTATGGAAAAAGAAGGAAGAGGTAAAATCGTTGCTTCATTCGGCTTGGAATCTGGAAAAGTACCTTACACTGCTTTTATAGCAAAAGAAAGTTATTTGAAGAAAAATGCGAAAACAGCTCAACAATTTACAGATGCAATATATGAAGCTGAACAATGGGTTGATACTCACTCTGCAGAAGAGATTGCAAAAGTGTAGCACCATTCTTTAAAGATACTCCTTTAGACATTTCAATAAAAGTTATAGATCGCTATAAGTCTCAAAATTCTTATTCAACAAATCCAATATTAGAAAAAGATGAGTGGAATAATCTTCAAAAGATTATGAAGAACTCTGGTGTATTACCAAAAGAAGTTCCACACTCAGTTTTAGTAGATACAAAATTTGCCGAAAAATCTACGGAGAAGTAGTAGGTTAACAAAATGAGTTATCTAACAGTTAATGATATTTCTCATGTATTTTTATCGAAGGAAAAGGCAATTAAAATATTGGATGGCTTAACGTTTGAAGTTGAAAAAGGTGAATTTGTATCTGTATTAGGTCCAAGTGGCTGCGGAAAAAGCACACTTTTATCGATCATTTCTTCATTGCTTACCCCATATGACGGTTCAGTAAAGTTTAAAGGTAAGCCTTATGATATAAAATCGGGAGAAATTGGTTACATGCTTCAGCATGACTATTTATTCCCTTGGAAAACAATTAAAGAAAATATCTTTCTAGGTCTTCAGATTCTAGATAAGGATACCGAAGAAAATAAAAATCGAACGCTAGAATTGTTAAATGAAGTTGGATTAAAGGATTATGAAAATGCATACCCAAGAGAACTATCCGGTGGGATGAGACAACGTGTTGCATTAGTAAGAACTCTTTCTACAAGTCCATCAATTGTATTATTAGATGAACCATTTTCCGCTCTAGATTATCAAAATAAAGTAAAGCTTGAAGAGTTAGTTTTCAACTTATTTAAGAAGTTAAATACTACTGCTATCTTAGTAACACACGATATTGAAGAAGCAGTAGCCATGTGTGATCGGGTTATTACGCTAACAAATGCTCCTACTAAAATATCAAAAATTTTCAATTTACCAGAAGAATTACGTATTCGCTCCCTTTTGAAACACGACACCAATCACTCTTTTCTTCTTATGTTTCTGCGATTTGGAAGGAGTTGGAGAAACGTGGCTAAAGTAAATGACGAACTAAAATCCTATCACGCCAGTATCGTCAAAAAAAATCGCCGTAAAAAGCTACTCATATTTTTCTTCCAACTATTAATTATTATTGTCTTTTTTATAGCTTGGGAGCTTTTAAGTCATCGAAGAATAATTGATCCTTTATTGTTTAGTTCACCTACTAAAATTTACGATTTACTCAGCGCAAAATTGGGAGATGGCTCTATTTATCATGATGCTATGACTACAATCACTGAAACTCTCGTAGGATTTATTTTAGGAACAATTATCGGGGTCATTCTGGCCATCATTCTTTGGTGGTATCCATTTGCCTCGAAAGTCCTTGATCCATTCTTAGTAGTCTTTAATGCCATGCCAAAAGTCGCTCTTGGTCCAATCATCATTGTAATTTTTGGTCCTTCATATTCGTCCATTATTGCGATGGGAATCATAATAAGTTTTGTCATAACAGCGCTGGTTATCTATCAAGCCTTCTTACAGGTAGATGAAAATTATGTAAAAGTCATTAAAAGTTTTGGAGCTACTAAAACTCAAATCTTTAAAAATGTGATCTTTCCTGCTAGTATACCTACCGTCATTTCCACATTAAAAGTAAATGTCGGATTAGCTTGGGTAGGAGTGATTGTCGGAGAGTTCTTAGTTTCAAAAAGCGGACTTGGCTATTTAATCGTTTATGGTTTCCAAGTATTTAATTTCACTCTTGTTCTAATGAGTGTATTTATCATAAGTGTATGTGCTGGTTTGATGTATATTATTGTTGAATTTATTGAAAGAAAAACTATAAAGAAATAATTTGAGGTAATTTGAGAAAAAGTATAGGAACGTAAAAAAGCTCACTTAACTTAGTGAGCTTTTTTCACGCCGTTCAAAAATAATCTTGTCAATTAATTACCAAATTTTCGTAAAAGAGTAGAGTGATGATGATTTCCACTACGGGGTGATTGATAGGGCGAGACCTGAGCCTCCTCGGTGAGCCTGCGGGGTCTCAGCCTTCCCGCATATCCCATAGGAGTCGAGCCACCCTCCATTCCAATCAACTTATTCATCAAAAAAAGGTTACGTTAAAAAGCTAATTTAATATCCTTTACTTAAAATAACAGTTTATTAATCAGTTCATGGGTAAGTATATTAGCTCAAACTTCAAAGTTAGTTACTCATAAAGGCTCCATGAGTAAGTAAAATAGCTCAATCTTAATAATTGATTACTCATGAATCTTATATTACGGTGTCTAATTTATAATGAAACAGTAAAAAAGCTCACCTTATAAAAGTGAGCTTTTTTTAGTATTCAAGTAACTTAAACTTTGTGAAAATACTTCGTCACGCATGATAAAACTAAATCGGCGATCTTTTTTTATGTTTGGTGGAAATTCGTCTAACAATACAGGGCCGTTTGTTTCAAAGTAGTGCTTTTGAGTTAAAAGTTCTCCTATTTCGGCAAAATAAATATTTTTTATGATAATTTTATCCTTACCTGTAACACGGTATTGCCCTAAATATTTAATTTTAGAAACATTTCCACCTGTTTCTTCTAAAACTTCACGTTTAGCTGCTTCTTCAGGTGATTCGCCTTCCTCGACTTTTCCGCCTGGGAATTCGTAACCTCTTCTTTGGTGGTCTGTAAGTAACCATTGGTCATTGTATTTACAAATAACCCAAACATGTTTTGGAGCGGGTGAAAATGGATGTTTCTCAAACGATAATTCAACTGTATTATGGTAAAAATCTTTAAATATGTACATTTTAACCTTCCTACATTCATACTTGTTTTTCCATTGTACTATTTCTATTAAAATGTTTCATCATTATTGAAATAATATTCCTGAAACTTTTATGAAAATATTTGATTGCCTTGCATATTGGCCAGTATACTATATCATAGTAGTATAACTATTTAGGAGGACATAGTATGACTGGAGTATTTATTGTTAGTGGTATTATTATCGTTGTTGTATTCGGTGCTTTCGTTCTTACTGTAAATAAAGGATATGGTGTACAACACAAAGTCGATAAGCTAGAAGACGTAAAAATGAAAAATAACCATGAAGAGAAATAATTCTAGCAGACGAAAGGTTTGTATATGAATAAAATTTTAATTGGAATCATTAGATTTTATCAAAAATGGATTTCACCTGCAACGCCACCATCATGTAGATTCTATCCAACTTGCTCAAGTTATGGACTAGAGGCATTACAAACCCATGGTGCGCTTAAAGGAACCTATTTAACGACTAAAAGAATACTTAAGTGTCACCCACTACATCCAGGTGGATATGATCCTGTACCTGATAAAATAAATAAGGAAACAAAAAAAGATACGGTCAAAGAAACTTGAAACGAAAAACAAGTTTAATTTGATCGTATTTTTTTATTAGGTTATTTCTATATAGATTGACTGTGTGTTGAATTCCTAGCGGAGACCTGAGCTACCAAATTTCTATTTTTGAGAAGAATATTTATAAATCTTTTTAGAAATGCTTCGGATTCTCTCTTCATCCACTTCTACCCCTAAACCTGGTTTAACCGGTACATTAACTTTTCCATTTATTAAAGATACCTCTGGAAAAATGAGATCTTGCTCCCAATGTCTAGATGAAGCCGAAATATCTCCTGGTATTGTAAATCCGGGTAGAGATGCTAGTGCAACGTTTTGAATTCTAGAAATCCCTGTTTCAATCATGCCTCCAACCCAAATTGGAATATTCTTTTCTACACAATAATCATGAATTTCAATTGATTTAGTTAATCCCCCGACTCTCCCAGGCTTTACAGTAATGATTTCGCAAGCTTTTAATTCATACGCAATTTTAACATCCTCTAAGGAACATATACTTTCATCTAAACAGACTGGCGTAGAAATTTCCTTTTGAAGAATGGCGTGCTCGATGAATTGGCGTTCGCCGAAGGGCTGTTCAATCATTAACAGATTAAATTCATCTAATTTTTTTAGTTTGGGAATGTCTTCAATCGAATAATCTGAATTGGCATCAATCATTAGAGGGATTGTTGGATAGCTATTTCGTATAGTTGATACAATTTCATAATCATTTTCTTTTGAAACTTTAACTTTAAATCGATCATAGCCTTCTTCTATATATGCACCAATTTGTTTCAACATTTTTATTGGCTCGTCTATACTAATTACAACCCCAACTGGTATATCCGCCTTATTGCCCCCTAAAGCTTGTGCTAAAGTGATTGAATTTAGTTTACTATACAAATCCCAATATGCACCTTCAAGCCCAGATTTAGCCATTTGATTGCCTTTAAATTGATTTAATAAGATCGCTATTTCACTTGGATGATTAAACTGTTTATTTAATAGGGTTGGTATAAAGAAATCATTTAAAGTATGAAGAGCTGTTTGAATCGTTTCCTCGGTATACCAAGGTTCTGAAAAAGCAACGACTTCTCCATAACCGCATATTCCATTAGCATCTAAAATTTTAACAATAATACTTTCACGTTTTTCATATGTACCATAGCTTGTTTTAAAAGGTATTTTTAGAGGCTGTTCAATTAAAAATAATTCAATTTGCCAAATCAACATGTTTATTCCCCTTATAGAAGCTTAAGTAGCTCTCTTCTAACTAGCTTGTTTGTTGCATTTCTTGGTAGGTTGTCTACATAAAATATTTCCTTTGGTATTTTATACCCTGCGATTTTATCTCGACAATACTCGATAAGTTCTTCTTGTGACGGAGGATTAGAGGATTTACTTACAACAAATCCAACAGGTACTTTTCCCCAATTTGGGTCTTCTTTGCCTGTTACACCAGCTTCAATGATATCTGGATGCGATAATAATACTGATTCAATCTCTGCTGGATATATATTCTCTCCGCCTGAAATAATTAAGTCACTTCGACGGTCAACTTCAAATAAAAAACCATCCTCATCTACATAACCCAAATCTCCTGTATATAGATACTCAGACGAATCTGATAACTTAGCAAGTTTATAATAACCTTTACTCACGTTTGGTCCCTTGACTACAATTTCTCCTACTTCTTTTGGTAAACAAGTTCGATGATCGTCCCTTATTTCTAGCGTACATCCAAATAAAGCTTTACCTGCCGAACCAATTTTAGAAAGCATATATTCAGGAGAAAGGGTTGCAATTTGTGAACAAGTTTCAGTCATTCCGTAAGTTTGATATACTGGCACATTTAATGCTCTTGCCTTTTGTAAAAGAGGTAACGGAGCAGGTCCTCCACCAAGTAAAGCTGCCCTTACGCTATTTAAATCATTTGTACCCTCAACAATCGTTAAGAGGTCATTTAATACTTTTGTTACAACTGATAGAATTGTTACATTATGCTCTTTAACACAGTCCTTAATGGTATGTGCATCAGCTTTATTCGTTAACACAATTTTCATGCCATAAATCGCACTTTTATATACAGTAGATAAGCCGCCCACATGGAACATCGGCAAACAAACTAACCATACATCTTTATGATCTAATCCTAAATTTAATACTGAAGCAATTGCACTGCTCCAATGATTAAAATAAGTTTGTAACACTGCTTTTGGGAAACCCGTTGTACCAGATGTGAACATCATAGTTGCGATTTTATCTCCGTCAAAATTTGACTTTATCGGAAATTCCTTAGATCCACAGTTCTCCATTTCATTACTATTTAACAGTTTTATATTTTCAGGTATTTTTATCGTATTTGAATTCGCCACGATTAAAAATTCAGAATCACTATTTTCTAATTGATATACTATTTCGTCATCACTTAATCTTATATTCAGTAAAATTGATGTTGCTCCAATATAATGAAGTGCATAAACAACTTCTATAAATTCAACGGAATTATTCATTAAAACCGAAACATGAGATCCGTCTTTAATGCCACAATAGTGAAATTTGTATGCAAGATTGATAACTCGATCATGTAACTCCTTAAACGTAATTTCGTCCCCATCTGTTGCAATTGCTATTCGACTAGGAGTTAATCTGACTCTCTCAAGCAAAAAATTCGGAATTTGGTTCATCATAAAACACTTCCTGACTATTTTAAAAATGTACAAAATATTATTTAAAGAAAACTCTCCGATTGGCGAGCCTTTAGGCGTAGACAGAAGCGTAGTTGCACATATATTTAATCAATTACGAGATTTCTTCTCCGCTGCCAATTTATACTTTCAATGTGCAAAAAAAGCTTGATGATTTCTCATCAAGCTTTTATCATCTTTCAAATCAAGGAAAACGTGGGAACTTATCGAAATCAGGTGTACGTTTTTCTTTAAATGCATCGCGACCTTCTTTTGCTTCTTCAGTTGTGTAGTAAAGAAGTGTTGCATCTCCAGCTAGCTGTTGAAGTCCAGCTAATCCATCTGTATCTGCATTCATTGCTGCTTTTAAGAAGCGAAGTGCAGTTGGACTCTTTTCTAGCATTTCTTCAGCCCATTTAACTGTTTCAGCTTCTAATTCTTCTAAAGGTACTACTTTATTTACTAAGCCCATATCTAATGCTTCTTGTGCATTATATTGACGGCATAAGTACCAAATTTCACGAGCTTTTTTGTGCCCTACTATACGAGCTAAATAGCCTGAACCATAACCAGCATCAAAGCTACCTACCTTTGGACCAGTTTGTCCAAACTTAGCGTTTTCAGCAGCGATTGTTAAGTCACATACTACGTTTAATACGTTACCTCCACCAATTGCATAACCAGCAACCATTGCAATTACAGGCTTTGGAATAACACGAATTAAACGTTGTAAATCTAATACATTTAGGCGAGGAATGCGGTCTTGTCCAACGTAACCACCGTGTCCGCGAACACTTTGGTCTCCCCAGAACAGAATGCTTTTCCACCTTCACCTGTTAAAATAATAACACCAATTTTTTCGTCGTCTCTTGCATATGCAAAAGCATCAATCATTTCTGAAACTGTTAATGGTGTAAATGCGTTATGTACGTGCGGACGATTGATTGAAATTTTAGCGATTCCATTATATGTAGAATATATAATTTCTTCATACTTTCTTTCTTGTACCCATTCAATAGTCATGAATTTTCCTCCTTTTCACTTTTCAATAAAAACCCAATTACTATTGTAGCAAATTTTTCCGAATGTTCCACATGAATTGCATGGCCTGCATGTGGAATTTTAATAATTTCGCTATTTTTTAGCCTCTCGTTCATTTTCCCCATTATTAAGTAAAACTTTTCATCATATTCGCCGCAAACTAATAAAGTAGGTTTTTTAAATTGCTCCAAATCACTCCATAAAGATGATTGAATGCCCGTGCCCATCCCTTTTAGACTATTACTTAAGCCAATTGGTGACTGATTTAATCTTTCTTGTTTAATCTTTTGCTGTGACTCTAATGTCAAATTCTTTTGAGTTGAAAATAACGGAATGTTTTCCCAATAATTAACAAATTCTTCAATACCTTCATTTAGGATCATTGAAGATAAATGATTGTCTTGTTCAATTCGAGCTAATCTTTCATTTTCAGTTATAAGACCAGCCGTGCAGCTTTCTAAAATAAGCGATCTAATTTTTGTTGGATAGGCTAAAGCGAAATAGAGGGCTAGTCTACCTCCCATCGAATAGCCTAATAGATGCACAGAATTAATTTGCTTTTGTACTAAAAAATCATGTAAATCTTTAGCAGCAAACTCCATTCTATACCGCTCATCATTAATTGGACAATCTGTCTTTCCATGTCCTAATAAATCAATTGCTATTACATGATAATTTTTTTCTAGTTTACTTATTAAACTTCCCCATGTATCCTTTGAACCTGTGAAACCATGCAATAATAGAATTGTTTGCCCTTGGCCAGATTCAATATATGAATATGTGACCTCATTTATTATAATTTCCATGAACAAGAACACCTAATTTCATTTCTCGTATTCTGCTTTTACAATGCTCCAAACTTTTTGATGAAGCTCATAATTTTCTTTACGATTTGTCTGAATTTCAATTACATGTAATCCATTATTCTTTTTCGCTAATTCATCTTCAAGCTCAAACCAATTTTGAATTTTCGTATGAACACCACCGAAAAGGGCTGTTGCATGCTCGAATTCTAATCCTAAAGGAGTTCCGAATAGTGCCTCGAAATGTTTTTCTTCTTTTGATTGAGGTAAAAATGAGAAGATTCCACCTCCATCATTATTAACAAGTATCACTCTTAAAGGTAAATGATGTAGTTTAGAAAGGACTAGACTATTTAAATCATGATAGAAAGATAAATCTCCAATTAATAATGTTACACATTCTCCAGCTGCTGCCATTCCTAATGCGGTAGCAATTGTCCCGTCTATTCCATTTACCCCTCGATTACAAGCAATTTTTAACTTTTTAGATTGGCTAAGTAAAAACGTATCCACATCACGAATAGGCATACTGTTTGAAACAAACAATGTACTTTCTTCAAGTAAATTTTTTGCTAAAGCTTGAACGATTTTCCCTTCAAAAAGTTCATCAAACTGTTCTGCTTGTTGTAGTCCATTTTTTGTTTTTTCATTAATTGTTTTCCATTTATTCAACCAATCTATTTCTAGACTACTTGTTTTCTGATATGACTCCAATATTGCATTACAAAACTGAATATCATCACAAGAAATCATTTGAGTTGCTTTTAACGTCGGATCCCTCCATAAGTCTCCTTCATCAATTACAATTAGCTCGCAATCTTTTTGCCTTTGTACATATTGGCTAAACGTTTTAGAAACAGGCATTGCCCCGAAACGTACGATCACTTCAGAATCAAGTGAATCCACAACGTCTTCAAAACGAAGAAATGTATCATATGTATCAATTACATTCGAGTCTTCATTACCACTAATTGTTCTTCCATTTGAAAGAGGATCACACAGAACTGGATAGTCTAATAAATTCCCTAAAGCTTTAATCTTTTTTAAAGCTCCTTCTTCAACGTATGGACCACAAACTAATAAGCCTTTTCTTTTTGATTGAAAAAGCTTGGTGAACTCACTACTTGTTTCGTTTGAAATTGTCGCAAGAGTTTCAGTAAGTATAGTGTGTGCAGAATTTTTACGCTTTCCTGCTGAAAATAAATCATCAATCGCAAAGTTTGGAACAAGTGGTTCTCGAAGTGGCACATTCATATGTACTGGCCCCATTGGAGCGGTCACACAAGAACGGTAAAGTCGATTAACGCTTGAACGTGCATATTGGTACATTGCCTCAGAAGCTTCTGGTAAGGCTAGCTCAATGAATTTTTTTACAAATGAACCGTATAAACCAATTTGATTCATAGCTTGTGGTGCGCCTATATCTCGAAGCTCATGTGGTCGATCAGCTGTCAATACGATTAATGGAATTCTAGATTCTTTTGCTTCAGAGATAGCTGGCATATAGTTAGAAGCAGCTGTTCCAGAAGTACAGATTAATACTGTAGGCTGTTTCGTGCTTTTAGCGATACCTAAAGCAAAAAATGCTGCCCCTCTTTCATCTACTGCGATATAAGACTTTAATTTTGGATGCTCATTTACTAACATCGATATTGGTGTAGAGCGTGATCCTGGACTTATTACAACGTTTTGAATATTTAGTGCACTTATTTCATCTACAAGAGCACCAATATATTTTGTTAGTGCTTCATTATCTTTCATTTCGTAACCCTCCTAATGCATTTAGCATTGGCAGAAACTTTACACCAGTTTCAAAAAATTCTTCCTCTGGTTTTGAATCTTGTACAACACCACAACCGGCATATAATTTTGCTTTATCTTCTTTAATTAAGGCACTACGTATACCTACAGCAAAATCACCATTTCCGTTTAAATCAATCCAACCTATCGGTGCACCATACCATCCCCGGTCCACAGGTTCAAGTTCACGAATTAATTTACATGCCTCTTCCTTAGGAAATCCTCCAAGTGCAGGTGTTGGATGTAATGCTTGAATTAATTCAAATAAAGAAACATGATTATATAATTTCCCTTCAACTGGCGTGAATAAATGCAATAAACTTTTTGTCGCCATTATTCTTGGTGTTGAAGGAATTGATAATTCATTACAATATTGTTGGAGCGTTTCTCGTATATAGTTTACAACAAAAGCATGTTCACCATTATTTTTTTTACTATTTAATAACCAATCGGCTGCTTCTGTGTTTTCTTCCTTAGTTATTCCTTTTGCGGCAGATCCAGCAAGACACATCGAAGAAACTGTATTATTTTTCTTAGAAATTAATCTCTCAGGTGTAGCGCTTATAAATACAGTATCTTTTAATTGATAAGAAATAACATAGTTAACATTTCTTGTTGCTTCTAGTTCATAAATTACTTTTGTTGAATTTACTTCTGAAGAAAATGTTGCATTTAAAGTTCGATTTAAAACAACTTTTTCTAATTTTTCGTTTTTCATTTGATGAATTGCTTCTTTTACACTCTGAATCCATTCATTTGGTTCAAATTCATCTTTGTTAATACATTCTGATTGTGTAAAGCTTGGTTGCTTCATTCCAAACTTTTCTAAAAAGTCATCATATTCTTTATATTGAAGCAATAAATCCTCTACTGAAGTTTGTTCATTTATTTCATAATTAGAGGTGATGAATGTCCCTTCGTTTGTAACCGTCACCATTAATTTAGGTACATAGAAATGAGAGGTACCAAAATTCTTCCAATCTTGATCATTTTTATAGTTATCAAAAAAAGAGAAACCCCCAAG
>NZ_JBFLUO010000001.1:1207500-5299574 GCF_050473765.1 Gottfriedia sp. S16(2024) | reverse complement strand
AACATAACTTGGAAAGGTGGCATAATCAATGGTAACGATGCTAACCAAGGAGTAGAAACAGGTTCAAATTATGACACTTGTAAAGGAATGGTCTTTAAAAACGTTACAAATTTATTAGTTGAAAAAGTAACGTTAAAAAACATTAGAGGGCATGGAATTAACCATTGGAATTGTAACTACGCAACATTTAGAGACATCCAAGTTGCACAAGGATTATCAACACTTAATGTAAATGGTGGTTCAAGACGAGACGGAGTAACCGGAATGTCTAGTAACCTGTTAATTGAAAATATAAGTGGTTTTAGTGATGATGATTTAGTTGCCGTTCTTAGTGGGGTAGATTGGGCAGGAACAAATACAGTAGCAGCAGACATTCAAAATATTGTTGTTCGTAACATTAGACCTCAAAAACATTCAAGTGGTCGTAATCCTTGGAGAGCTGTTGCGATTTATACAAGTGGTGGGTTCACATCTACTAATTTAACAGTTGATGGGTTATATGGTGACTGCAATGACAGTATAATCTTAATTGGTAACTATGGTAAACCAACTAGAGGTAATGTTAAAAATCTTACGGTTACAAATGTATATGGTGAAGCGAATTATGTATACACGTATGATTATGGGCAAATAAGAATTGAAGATGTCTACATTAATAATGTTACTTTCAAAAACATTGTTTCAAATCAAACGACTGCTACTACTGCCAAACGAATGTTAATTACAAAGAACAAAGGTGATATAGATCGTGTTGTATTAGATAACGTTGTTTACAATGTTTTTATTGATACATCAGACTACAACGCAATATTCAGAGAATACGACACTGGAAATGTTTTATCTTTTTATGCTAGTCAAGTCTCCTTGAATTTTTACGGAACAACCTATACAAATGGCTTTTTGTATTTTAAAAATAATACCGTTGCAATGACTACAAAACTATATTTAGGTAGTGGAATTTTTATTTCACCACCAAAACATACAAACAATGGTACTAGTACAAATGATACTAAGGCACAAATCTACGCAACTGGTTCTAATAAGTTTTCATTAACAGATAGTAAAGTGTTAGCGTTAAAGACTCATTTATCTGGTTCTAATGGAGATGTAGTTAAAAGTCCTATTGATGGAGATTTAAAATTTGTTAACAATCAATTTTTAACTATTACTACTCCAACTAGTGGGAAGAAAAATGCAACAGGATTTACTACATGGGACTCTAGCTTAAAAATACTCATTTTTGATGGAACTGGACAAAGTGGATTCCCTAGAATACAGGATTTACAAGATGGTTCAGTGCTTTCTTCGTACCCTGATGGTTATCGAATTACTATTAAACGTATTGATAACAACAGTGGGTGTAATCCATATATAAGATTAACAAACGATCAATTAATTGATGGAGTGTTACAAACTAACTTAAACGCTTACGCTACTATCGTTTTAGAGTACTATGGTGGAACGTGGTATCGAGTTGGTTGATGAACACTTGGAACATATAGTTCAGTAACAATTTCAAATAAAATCTCAGTTCTACTTTTTGTTTTAAGTGGTTGTTTCATAAAAGCAGAAAATTTGGTACAATTATATTACCGCCAAAATGGAAGGAATAACCAAATGAAAACTGTAGGATATATACTTCGAACAACTAGACGTAGTAATAACAAGAAGATGATTGACATTGCAAATGAAGTTGGCGTATCTGAGGCGTACATTTCCGATATCGAAAGAAATAAAAGAGTTCCAGCAAATGATGAGCTCATGGAAAAACTAGCGATTGCATACGAGATTGAACGAAAAACACTCTTCTTACAGTACGGTAAGTTACCATCTGATGTGATCAATGAAATCGCCGGAAATGAATATTTAGCTAGTTTCTTGTTTGAGATAACGAAACAAGGTGTCACTAGAGAGGAAAAAATCTATCACTGTGATAAGCTTCGAATGTTTTTATAACGCAACAACAAACGCCCTGCCTCTTCGGAAGCGGGGCGCTATTTTTGTTTATCCGAAACGCTAATCGCCGACTCTCGCACAAATCCGCCCTCAATCCGCAACGCAATCGTCCCTATCCAACGGTCCATATTCGGCACCATTTCAACTCCGTCCAACTTGCACGAAAAGTAACGGACATGAACGGACTCAGCCGTATCTTTTGTCACGACATGACACGCAAGTATATTCGTCAAGCGCTTCATCGCGTCCTCTTTTCGCATTCCGTAAATTTCTCGTTTAATACACGCTTCATAGTAATTTTTTAGCGGAAACATAACGCTCGCCTCCTAACGATATTGTAGCGCGTTTTCCTATAATATAACAAAAATAAAACCTCTGAAAAAGTCAGAGGCCTTTAATTATTTAACTATGATACTCGCGTTTGAACCTTAATATACTGACCGGCTTTAAGCGTGATGTATTTTTCGCCTTCAAAATTATCGTTAGTTACAATATCGGTTAAATTGTGGTAACTAGACTTAGCTACTTCAACATACCCCGTTCCATCGGCTGATACTTTATATTCGCCCGGTTGAATGTGAAGTCCTACTTTATAAGTGCCTTCTCCTAACTTACCGTTTTTAGGTTCTAATTTAGGAGCTTTAGCGATTGGGTAAGCTTTTGATCCTTTAAACTCAAATATTGACCGGATTTAACACTTACGATTGCGTTCGTAGTAAAGTTATCATTTGAGATAATACTTTCTAACTTACCGGTACTATCTTTAGAAACTTGGAAGTAGCCTATTCCGTTTGAAATTAGAACGTACTCTCCGGGCTGAATGTCGCTACCTACTTTGTACATACCAGATTTAATTGAGTTATCGACTTTCTTAGGTGTGGCAACTTTCTTAGGTTTCTCTTTTTTTATCGTTTCTTTCTTTACTTCTTCTTTAGGTTTAGTCGAAGCCGTATCAGTATCGTTAAATGCGTTAACAAATCCTATGAATAGAAATACCGCGATTAACCAAACCCACCATTTTTTATAAAAAGGTTTTTTCATTTTTTCATTCCTCCATTTATTAATCTAATCTAACTATATTCTATAAATTGGATAAAATATCCTTTTTATTTAAAGCGCGTTCTGCAATTCTTGCCAATGGCGTCCGTAAATCCTCGCGTGGCGTTTCGTTAAGAAGGAGTTATCGTAAGGCTTAGCGCAAGGGGGCGCCATTTGTACGAGGAATGCGTGAGCAGGGGAGCCGTTAACACGAACTATATTGATAGCGGTATGTTTCGGAATCCTCATCGCATCCTCGACGGTAAATGTCGGCGCTAATCGTTCACTTGCGAGTTCAAACGTGCGCTTATGATCGTTAGCGAAAAGGAACTGATTGATTCCGCCAGCGATTAAGTTTTCTTGCAGTGATGCCGGCAATTTGTTCCAATGATGGAACGCGAACAGGCTACCGAGTCTTTCCTTACGTCCTTGCGTTGCGATACGGCTCATAAAGTCCGCCATTCCTTCGGTCATAAACTGCTCCGGCTCGTTAAATATTACGAAGCATCCGTTTTCCTGTTCCTGCTTCGCCATTAACATACGCGTCATCCACGTTTTAATAATAAGCCAATGCGTTAAAACCTTCGCAGCAGCTTCGCCAATTTTTCGAATAGGAATTCTAACGATTATAACTTTTCCTTCCGTCATCCATTTAGCGAAATCTAATTCCGGTAGAGGTGATTGAGCGAAAATATCGAATAAAGTATCGCTTCCGAAGAAGTCGTCTAAGCGGTTCAATACCGGGTCAGCTTTATTTCCGATTGACGGTCCAGTATCGCCTTTTTCATCTTTCGTCGGTAAGTTCGTTCCCCACGATAACAATTCGTCTGCTAATCGCCAATTACCTTCGTCTTGTAATTCTGCTATACGTCTAAAGCGGTAATCTTCGTTTTCGATAATTCGCTTGATATTATATAACGAACCTTGACTCGCTTTTGCTGCGGTACGTAATATCCGTTTAGCTACGATATGACCGTCAAGTTTCAGCAAGTTAATAATTTCGTCAGCAAAACGGTCGGAGCCTGCGCGGCCTAACTTCGTAACGACTTCCGTTAAATCAAGCGGAATTTTGTACGTCTCATCGTTTAAATCGAGATCAATTATTTTATCTGCGGGCAAAGAGTCGCGAATCCCATCGGCTAATCCTCGGTCGCCTTCCTCGACAATAACGTCTGGAATAACGAAACTTATATTATGCTTCGTATTACTTTCAACTACGAAATTCTGTAGCGCCGTATCTTTTCCCATTCCTTGCGCGCCGATAAACGCATAGCCTCGGTAAAAGTCATCCGGATTCTTGTACGGCAAGTAAATCGGAACTTTGCGGTCTTTAACTTCACTAACTCCGAGGTAAATGCCCGTCGTATCCTGCAATGCCTTCGGAATATCCGTTTCGACGTTAACCTTAACGCTCATAGCATCGGCATACTTGCGTTGAATCTCCTGCGTTGGCATTTGTAACGCTAGCTTCGACATTTCATCCGTTGAAATCAGGTTAACGTTTCCGTCTAGCTTCGTTTTATTCGAAAGGGTTAGCGTATTCAACTCGGAGATAACTTCCTTCTGACGCGCTTTGATACGTATTTTAACGCCGTGTAGTTCGTTATTTTCGGCGATTTCGTTAAAGGCTAACGCTAGAGTCTCGCCCATCGTTTCGCGTGTTAGACGGTCATTAGAATGCGATACAACGCGTATGCGCGATTTGAATACGGGTTGATTCGCTTTTTCGCGAGTAGTGGCGGAGAGAGTGCGCGAGCTAATTTCGTCCTCTAGCGAATAGGCTTTCGGAATAACCTTCGACTTTTTATACTTTTCCTCCGACTTAAAGAATACGTTCGTGAACGCTTGGAAGGTATCCGTGATTAAGTCGTTAATTTCGTTGAGGATGCCGGCAATTCCTATCTTCGAAGCGTTCACGATTTTCTTAGCGTTAAGATCAGCACGCTGCGGAACTTTACCTTTGCCGATTTTCTCAAACGCCCAGCTTGCGTTTTTAATCCATTTATTGCGATTTTCTGCTTCGTTACATATCGAAAGGCGAGCGAAGTCTCCGTCGAATTGCAACTCGTCAACCGTGTTCAGAATGCCGGCGATTGGCGTCTTCGTGTCCGTTGAGTTCGTATTCATCGAGAATAAATCGTGCTTCAAATAACGCAACTCTTGAACGATAGTATTCTCGGAAGGTACACGCAAGTCCTCAACATTCGCTTCCTTTATCGTAACGTGCATTTTATTTTCAAGTTTGCGTTTTAATTTCTGCGCTTGGTATTCGGAAGTGCTTACGTAGAACTCGACTTTTTTCTGACCGTTAACTTGACGGAAAATAATGTCGTACCAAAACGTATCCTTTTCGCGATATCTTAACTTAAAGCCATCGCGTTCTAATCGGCTGCCTATACCTTCATACATTTCGTACATTTTAAAAATTGTCCTCCATAATCGCTTCGTATTATTCGTTACGTTAGAATGCGGAATAATTCGATAAGTGACCATCTTATTGCGCTCTACTTCAAAAAAGTCGTTCCATTTAATCGTCTCAATTTTCGCCTTCCAAACGTTAGACCACGACTTCGTGCCGCGTGGCTTTTCCGATGGCTTGCCGTCATTATATAAAGCAGGATAATAATTCGTTCTAACTTGCGGAAGATAATCGCTACTTCCGTTATTTCGCATGACTTCGTAGTTATCGTTACTCATGCCGTAAGCCTCCTTAGTTATACGTAAGATATCCGACTGCAGCAATGAAAGCTGCGGCAAATCCGCCTATCGTACGCTTAACCCATTTCGTATCAACTATCGAAAATAACATAATACTTAGCGCTGAGATTAGCGCTAGATAACCGACCATATCCGGCAATGCCCACGTAAACCAATCATGAAATTCGTGCATTTTAACGGAGCACCAATGCGATAAGTCCGTCGCCAGGTGATTCATAAATTTATCGACTGCGTTATCTTTAACGCCATTTGCGCCATGAACGTCCTTAAATCGTTCCCATAACGCACCGCCTATCGAATTGTTTCCGGAGTTTGCTACGAGATGATCAAAAGTAGAAGTAGGGTCGATAAAGTGTCCGTTTGGCGCTTGAATTCCGAAATGTAAGTGCGGGCCCGTCGAATGTCCGGTATTTCCGGATAATCCGATGAATGAGCCGTCGTGAACGTACGTGCCTTTCTGAACGCGAATTTTACTCATGTGTCCGTAGATATAAAAGTTACCGTCGTTTCCTTTAATGATTACGCCTTTTCCGATATTGTTATGACCGTAATCGACTACGCGTTGGACCACACCTTCGCAAATAGAACGGAGCTCAGTGCCTTCGGGCATTGCGATATCGATTCCGGTATGAGGACGTCCGTCGCGTACTGGCGATAACTCGCCAAATGCGCCACTTAATCGAAATTTCATCGTCAATACCCCCAAATACTGTTAATTTTATCCGTAACTTTCGCGGTGATATTTTTAGTTTTAATAGCGGCTTTTTTCGTATTCTTTAGCACCTTTTTAATTTTTGATTTCGATTTCTTTGGCGTTGTTTTTCTTCTAGCCATTTCGAACACCCCTATTTTTTATTTTTTACAGTTTTAACCGTTCTGACTACCGCCTGATATGACATTTTCCCAACTTCATAACCTGTGTATCCAAAAGCTGCGTAATACGCTCCGTAAGCTAAAATCGATACTGTATAACCTAAAATTATCATTTCAATTCCTCCTTATAATGGTTACTCATTTAAATTCCTTTTAAAAAGTCGCGAATGTCGATCGCGTGTCTCGCTAAAACATATCCGCAGCATACTCCGATAATAATCTCGATGGCCTTCGTACGATGTCCTAGCGCCCAACTTGCGCCTGCGAAAATGATTACTAATACTACGCCGGCATCGAACGCCTTCATCAATGCGCCATGAACATTTCCGAAAGTTGCGTCAGCACTCGCAGCTAATACCGTTTCCATCGATATCACTCGATAGGCTAACCCGGAAGCAGATATGATGCCTATTACGTCTTTAACCGCCTCTTTGACCGTTTGAGGCTTGCGCTTGGGTAACGTCAGCTTCGCCTTTCTCGGCGTTTTGTATGCTCCGGACATAAAGTCGTTAAAGTTAATCGTAGTTGTTTTCGCCATGATGACGACCTCCTAAAAATATTTAATCGGTGAAAATAAAATTATCCAAAAACAGATCATAATAAAATCGATAATACTCATACTAATCGTAGGATTGTTTTGTTTATTTAAAAATTCTTTTATCGTATAACTCTTAGTTTTCACGGCAATCATTTCCTTTTCGTTTTAATTTCGTAAACTTCGCATAAACGGGCGAAAGAGGGTAATACTAATTTTAACTTAAATAAAGGAGTGATTTTAATGCATGTAGTATTAGGATTAATTGGCGGAGCTATTATCGGAGGAATATCGGTTTTATTAGGACTTTAAACATTCGTTTTAACTATTCGGTTTAAATACTTGTGGTGCTGACGACTTTCCTTGTTGTTGGCGCTTTTTTAATTGATCGATTTTAGATTCCGGCTTAACTTCTTTTTTAACTACGGCAGGCTTTTCGACTGACTCCGGCTCCTTCGCTAATTGCTTCGCCTGGATATCCGCCATAATTAATTTCTTAACATAACCGGAAAAGTTGCGACGTTTGACCGCCTTCAAAATAATTTCGTCATCCTTATTCGTAATATTAAAGGAAACGGACTTCACAAATTTGTTTCCCATTCGAATCCCTCCCGTTAGATTTTCGGTATTATCGGTAATAGCGCTAAGGTGATAAAAAACCGCCAATCAGGCGGTATTACTTTTCTTCGAAGCTAACTTAGCGGCTACGCTTTACGCTATTAGCTTATGCGCCAACTTTCCGAAAGTTGCGTGTCCTTGAGAAGCCTTACGTAAAACTTTCGTAATCAATTTTATCGTCATCAAATTCCGGAGTCTGCTGATATGTTTGCGTAGCTTTCGGTGGCGCATAACTTCCGTCCATATCTCGTTGAATTAATCGCTTCACATACACGGAAAAGCTACTGAATTTCGTTAAATGCGCCAGCATCGACAACTCAATCGGATCACTTGCGTTAAATGATACGGACTTAATCACGCGCGCCTTCATCGGCCTATCTTCTTACATATGCGATAGAATCCGATTGCGTTGGCATATATAGGCGATAACTCTCCGGCCGATAAACTCGCTGGTTTTAGAATGTTGATGTTAAGTTCGTCGCAGAGTAACTCCGCAAATTTCTCGTGACTTCCTCCAACGATATAAATCTTATCTTTTTTATTCCAACGATTATCGACGAATGCTACGATTGCTTTCGCTAGCGCTTCGTGATCGTTCGTTTTTTCTGTTCCGAAGTTTAACGTATTTGAATCACGGTCAATAAATCGATTTTCTCGAATTGTAGCGAAGTTAACAGTTCCGGACCCTATATCGATTATCCGAACAATTTCCTCGTAAAATTGAAGAGAAAAGTAAGCGGAAGCGCCCTCAGCTGCAACGGAACACTTAGCGATATGGAACGTTTTTTCTGCGCCGTTAACCTTGATTGAGTGCGTTCCTTCTATTATATGGCGCAATTTCGATTTCTCGTCCGGCGTGTGCATCTTAATCGGCTGGCCTACGACAACGTTTACGGAAATGATTTCGGAGTAATCCGTTTTGTAAGCGAGGAACAACGCCGTCAAGACGCGGAGTAACGTTTCCTCTTTGACCTTCGATAAGCCGCCAGTTTGACGGATCATATCGCTCTCATACTTCGCTAGTGTTCCCATAAAATACCGTTTATTGCGGAATACGACGTCTAAATCGTAGGCTCCGTGTTTGTTTTCTAATTTGCGGTCGCGAGCTTCGCCAATGCATGACGGAAAAGAGAAGACTCCGCCATCGTACGCCACTTTCGTTCCGTCGTTGCCTGCGTCAATTCCGATAAAATTATCCATTCGAAAACCTCCTCGTTAATTCGGTAATACATACGTAATACCAAACCGCCGTTTTTCATCTAGCGGTAATACATATGTATGACGGAGCGTTCCGATTATTGCGTGTACCGTTAAAATTAGCGTCAAATTAGCGTTAATTTCGTTAATGGGACGTTAGATATTCGAGAAGGATTAGGACGCTATATGGACGGTTAAAACGTGCGAGAAGGGTACGTCTAGGTTATCGGTCAACTTCCGCCGATATTTGCGTAGAAATGAACGATAAACTTCCGAGTAAGTAACGGAGCCATTCCGAAAAATTACTTTACTAAAATACGTATTCTTTGTTAAACTAATCGTATAGCGGTCAAGATTTTCGCGAAAGAACGGTAGTGAACGCCGTACTCAATCGATGAAATTTGCGTGAAATGAACGAATAGAACAAGCGCGGATTTATTATTTTCAAATAGCGGTCGGGGGTTCGAATCCCTCTCAGGACGTCCAAAAGACACTTGTTTTACGAAATGTAAAATAAGTGTCTTTTTTTGTGTTTTAACTACTTTTAATTTAAGAACCTTAGAAATAAAATGATGAATTACGTTTACTATATAAATTAGTAAGGATTCCTTTCAATTATTAGAAATCTTAGATCATCATAAAATTTATACTAGATATGTTATTCTAGTATAAAAAAAGAGTGGAGTGATATAAATGAACGAAAAAGAATTTTGGAGTTTAATATCCAAAATGCATATTGTTGAAGAACCATATGAATGGGTAATAAATCATTTAACTAAACAATCAGAGGAAGAGATAGCTAGTTTTGAAATTCAATTTGAAACTTTTTTTTCGAAAGCGTATACCACAAATCTTTTAGGAGCTGGATGGATCATCATGGATGGCTGTTCTGAGGATTCATTTGCACATTTTAGAGCGTGGTTAATCGGTCAAGGAGAACAAGTTTACAAGAAAACGTTAAATGACCCGGATTATTTAGCTGAATACATCTTTCCTATTTATGAAGAAGAGGGACTTACGCCAGAATTAGAAGATATGTTAGATCTAGCTTTACAAGCATATACAATCAAGCGTAAAGGCGATGATGATTGGGATGATCAATTGTGGAATGAATTCAATTCACTAATTGAAAGCAAAGGCTATGATTATCCTGAACAACAATTAACGATCGATTGGAAGTCGAAAGACGAATTAAAAGCTAAGTTTCCAAAGTTATGGAAAAGATTTGGCAATAAACCATTAGGATACTAAAAAATAGCTAAATGCAGTAGTTGGAATAAATGGTAACTTAAAAACTGATTCATCCATATGCGTATCTTTAATATTTTAAATAATTTTAATTCATGATACACTTTTTCATAACTAGTTTGTGCAGGAAATAACAAATGTTAGGGGAGAGTAACATGGAAGACAATATTGTCTTTTTTCCTAAACTGAAGGATCGGATCATAAATTTAGGTAAAAAAGCATTAGAAGAAAAAAATTATAGTAAAGCTTTAATGTTATGTAATCAATTAAAAGAAATGAATGAGCATAATTCACAAACAGAACTTGCTGCAGTCGCGTGTCTTTTAGAAGGGAATCAGGCTAGGGAAGCTAAGGAGAGATGTGAGGATTTAGTTTTCGGGCCATTTGAGAGTGATGAAGCAATTGAAGTATACATAAGCATTTTATTCCAATTAAAAGAATATGAAGAATTACAAAAAAATATAAAAAGACTACTCACTCAAAAACGGATTGATGAAAATCAAATGGATAAGTTTCAGGCGATGCTCTCATTATCAAAGAAAGTAATTTCAGATCGTGAAGGCATTAAGGGTGAAGTTCTTAATTTACATATGATAGTTGAAAACTCTGAGCCCATTGATAAACAGCTCGAATTAATTAATGAATTAAGGGGATTGGATTGTAACCTTGTTATCGACCAAATTAGCGAAATATTAAAAAGCCCCAGAGCAAATCCGTTAATTCAAAGTTTTATTTTGTTTATTTTACAAGAACAATCAATCGATAAAGATTTTGAACTTAACAAAGTAAACCAAAGAATGGTTTGGAATACATCAGTTTCAGTCGATGAACATAAAACATTTGTAGATGCTATATTAAAAAAATTAAGTGACGTATTAGAAAGTGAAGACCCTTCTGCTTTCGAAATCGCAAAAACACACTTCCAGCACTTTATTACAATTTACTTCCCTTTTATCCCAATACCAGCGGATATCAATACATGGGCAGCTTGCTTCTATTGCATCGTTCAACAATTTTTTGATCGTAGCGTAGATGAAGAGGAACTAAAAGACTTATTTAATGTAGAATATTTTCCTGTAAAAAGTGCAATTGCTTTAGTAAAACGCTTTGAAGATGAAGGATACTTTAACATAAAATAACATAGTTGGAAAAACATAGATGGTCCATTCGGTCTTCTATGTTTTTTAAGTTAAAAAAGGAATGGAAAATAAGTACTATAAAGGAAGTTTGGTTGATATGAATTCTAGGTCTTCTTCCTACGGGCGATGTAAGAAGACCTAGAATTCATAAGAGCAAACTTGACTAGAAGGATTAGGTCGCGGCCTACTATAAAAGTAATCTAAAAATAAAAATGATTTACTTCCTAAATTAAAAAATCCTAATATTTTCTCCTTATAAAAATAGGAAATATTGAAACAAAAAAGGAATGTGTTATAATAGAATGGTTGTAACGACTATTTACTTAATTATACATGCATTTTCTTTATTAAATATGGACAGGCATGTATAGTACGAAAATACGTAAACACATATATTTTTTTAGATAATTTTGGAGGGAACTAACAATGACTGCTAAATGGGAAAAATTAGAAGCTAACGTTGGTCTATTAACTGTAGAAGTTGAAGCTTCTGAAGTAGATAAAGGTTTAGATGCAGCTTTCAAAAAAGTTGTAAAAACTATCAATGTACCGGGATTCCGTAAAGGTAAATTACCTCGCCCAATTTTCGAACAAAAATTTGGTATTGAAGCACTTTATAATGATGCTTTAGATGTAATTTTACCAGAAGCTTACGGCAAAGCTGTTGAAGAGGTTGGTATTGAGCCAGTTGACCGTCCAGAAGTTGACGTTGAGCAAATGGAAAAAGGTAAAACTTTAATCTTCAAAGCAAAAGTTACTGTAAAACCTGAAGTAAAATTAGGCGAATACAAAGGCTTAGAAGTTGAAGAAATGGATGCAACTGTAACTGACGAAGACGTACAAGCTGAATTAACTACATTACAAGAGCGTCAAGCTGAGTTAGTAGTTAAAGAAGATGGTACTGTTGAAAACGGAAATACAGCTGTAATTGATTTCGAAGGTTTCGTTGATGGCGTAGCTTTCGAAGGTGGAAAAGGTGAAAACTATCCACTAGAAATCGGTTCAGGTTCTTTCATTCCTGGATTTGAAGAAGCTTTAATCGGTACTAAATCTGGTGTAGAAACTGATGTTAATGTAACATTCCCAGAAGAATACCACAGTGCTGAATTAGCAGGAAAAGCTGCTACTTTCAAAGTAACTGTTCATGAAATTAAAGCGAAAGAACTTCCTGAGTTAAACGACGAGTTTGCTAAAGACGTAAATGACGAAGTAGAAACTTTAGAAGATCTTAAAGCTAAAATCAAAAATGATTTAGTTGAATCTAAAAAATCTCAAGCTGAAGGTAGCTTACGTGATGCTTTAGTTCAAAAAGCAGCTGAAAATGCTGAAATCGAAATCCCAGACGTAATGTTCGAAAGCCAAGTTGACCGTATGGTTAAAGACTTTGAACAACGTATTGCACAACAAGGATTAAACTTAGAACTTTACTACCAATTCACTGGTACTAAAGAAGAAGATCTTCGTGCTCAAATGCGTCAAGATGCTGAAGCTCGTGTAAGAATCGACTTAACAATCGATGCAATCATTGAAGCTGAAAAAATCGATGCAACTGAAGAAGAAATGAACGAAGAATTAGCTCGTTTATCTGCAATGTATAACATTCCTTCAGAGCAATTAGTAACTATGCTTGGTGGAACTGACGCTGTACGTGATGATATTCAAATCCGTAAAGCTGTTGAGTTATTAGTTGATAGCAGAAAAAAATAAGCGTTAAATAAACAAATATTGACTTAAACAAGGCGCGAGATTTTTCGTGCCTTGTTTTTAAATAATGAAATATTTGGTAAAGAGAACTGTTTCCTTTAAAATACACATATACATATGTTAGAATCTGTTATACAGATTTTAAAAAATTATTGTGGCTATACTAAAAATAATTCTTTAAAAGAAGGATTATCAGCTTTAGATTAGAATATATATATTCTAAAAATTTAAACAATTTTAGAGTAGTATTTAATTGCTTTGTTTGTTTTGTATGCTATCATATAGCTACAAGATACATATTTTTGGGATTACATACATATTGAGTGTTTTTAGAAATTTTTAGAGGGAGTGAACATATGTTCAAATTTAACGAAGAAAAAGGACAGCTAAAATGTTCGTTCTGTGGGAAGTCACAGTCTCAGGTAAGAAAATTAGTTGCAGGACCTGGTGTATATATTTGTGACGAGTGTATTGAGCTTTGTACTGAAATTGTTCAAGAAGAGCTAGCAAAAGAAGAGGAAGTAGAGTTTAAAGACGTTCCGAAACCGAAAGAAATTTGCGAAATTCTTGATGAATACGTTATCGGTCAGGATAATGCGAAAAAAGCTTTATCTGTTGCTGTTTATAATCATTACAAACGTATTAATTCAAATAGCAAAATTGATGAGGTTGAGTTATCAAAAAGTAATATTGCAATGATTGGGCCAACTGGTAGTGGTAAAACATTATTAGCTCAAACTTTAGCACGAATTTTAAATGTACCATTTGCGATTGCGGATGCAACTTCATTAACAGAAGCTGGATATGTTGGGGAAGATGTTGAAAACATTCTTTTAAAATTAATCCAAGCAGCTGATTATGATGTAGAACGCGCTGAAAAAGGTATTATTTATATCGATGAAATTGATAAAGTTGCACGTAAGTCTGAAAACCCTTCAATTACACGTGATGTGTCTGGTGAAGGTGTTCAGCAAGCGCTTTTAAAAATTCTTGAAGGAACTGTTGCAAGCGTACCTCCTCAAGGTGGTCGTAAGCATCCTCATCAAGAATTCATTCAAATTGATACGACAAATATTTTATTTATTTGTGGTGGAGCATTTGATGGCATCGAACAAATTATCAAACGCCGTTTAGGTAAAAAGGTAATTGGTTTCAGTGGTGATTCTGAAAAGAGCGATTTAAGCTCAAAAGAAATTTTAAACCACGTATTACCAGAAGACCTATTACGCTTTGGTTTAATTCCAGAGTTCATTGGTCGTTTACCAGTTTTAGCTAATTTAGAGCAACTTGATGAAGCATCATTAGTTGAAATTTTAACTAAACCAAAAAATGCTTTAATTAAGCAATATCAAAAATTACTAGAGCTTGACCAAGTTGATCTTGAGTTTGAGGATAACGCATTAACTGAAATTGCTAAAAAAGCAATTGAGCGTAAAACTGGAGCTCGTGGACTACGTTCGATCATTGAAGGGATTATGTTAGATATTATGTTTGAATTACCTTCACGTGAGGATATTCAAAAATGTATTATCTCAGCAGAAACTGTAAAAACTGGTGCAGCTCCTAAGCTTGTATTAGAAGATGGAACAGAATTAGATTTAAAGAAAAAAGAAAATAAATTAGCATAAGTAAAAAACCAAATGCATTTGCATTTGGTTTTTTATTTTGACTTTATTTAAGTGAGTTTTTTTAATCTTTCTTAAATGATTAAAAACTTTACTCGGTAAACCTTGCCTTTAATTTTTAAAATTTGGTTTATCCTTCCATTTAGAGGGCGATACTAAAATTAATTTCTACTTCAGTGGAGGGGTAAATAATGAGTTTAACAACTATTATATTATTAGCTCAATTAGCATTAGGTACAATCGTTGCATTGTATTTTATTCATTTATTAAAAGGTCAACGAACAACTAAAGTTTCGATTGACAGAGAATCAAAAAAAGAAATGGAGCAGTTACGTAAATTAAAGTCAATCTCTTTAACTGTTCCGTTAGCAGAGAGAGTTAGACCAACTACTTTTGATGATATAGTTGGCCAAGAGGATGGAATAAAAGCGTTAAAAGCTTCACTTTGCAGTGCTAATCCTCAACATGTGATCATTTATGGGCCACCTGGTGTCGGAAAAACGGCAGCAGCTAGACTTGTATTAGAAGAAGCGAAAAAGAGCCCAAATACTCCTTTTAAACAAGATGCAGTATTTATAGAATTAGACGCTACAACTGCTCGATTTGATGAAAGAGGGATTGCGGATCCTTTAATTGGTTCAGTTCACGATCCAATTTATCAAGGTGCAGGGGCGATGGGGCAAGCAGGCGTTCCTCAACCTAAAAAAGGAGCAGTAACCGACGCGCATGGCGGGATTTTATTTATTGATGAAATTGGCGAGCTTCATCCAATTCAAATGAACAAAATGCTTAAGGTACTTGAAGACCGAAAAGTAAAATTTGAGAGTGCATACTACCAAGAAGAAAATCCTTCTATACCCGCACATATTCATGAAATTTTCAAACACGGTTTACCAGCGGATTTCAGGTTAGTTGGTGCAACAACAAGATCACCAGAAGATATCCCACCAGCAATTCGTTCACGTTGTTTAGAAATATTTTTTAGAGAATTAGAACAGGATGAAATTCAAGCAGTAGCTAAACGTTCTGCTGAAAAAATTGAATTAAGCCTCTCGGAAAAAGCTTTAGAATTAGTCGGTACATATGCAAAAAATGGTCGTGAAGCGATTAACTTAATTCAGTTAGCTGGCGGAATGGTTTTAACTTCTGGTCGAAAAGAATTAATAGAAGATGATATTGGTTGGGTTGTTTCTGTAAGTCGTTTATCACCAAGACTTGTTAACAAAATTCCAGAAGCACCAACTGTAGGATTAGTAAACGGTTTAGCTGTTTATGGTGCAAATATTGGTGCATTGCTACCGATTGAAGTAAGTGCAATGAAGGCAAAAGAAATCGGTAAAGGTTCAATTACAATTACTGGGATTGTTGAAGAAGAAAGCTTAGGTAATCAAGCTAAATCTATTCGAAGAAAAAGTATGGCAAAAGGCTCTTTAGAAAATGTTACGACAATCTTACGTAAAATTGGTGTACCAATCGATGATTTTACGATTCACATTAATTTTCCAAGCGGCGCATTAATTGATGGCCCATCTGCAGGGATTGCCATGGTAGTAGGCATTTTTTCAGCGGTTAATAATGTTCCAGTATTAAATACAATCGCTTTGACTGGCGAAATGAGCATTCAAGGTGATGTAAAACCAGTTGGTGGTGTTCCAGAAAAAGTAAAGGCAGCTGTTAAAGCAGGAGCAACTAAAATTATTGTACCGAAAGAAAACGATCAAGCTACATTACATCAATATAAAGATGTAGAAATATTAGCAGTAGATCGCATTGAAAAAGTTCTTCATGAAGTCTTTAAAGATAATTGGAAATTTGAAGTACCAACTCAAACAAAAACTGATTTCCAACAATTAACATTGTTTGAAGAGAATCAATCGCAATCTATGTAGATAAAAATAAGTGTTCGAATCATTTCATTTTGAATAAATAAAGAATACAAACTATTTTTGCATTCTATTTTTCAATGAAGTGATCGAACACTTTTTATTTTGTGGAAATACATTCTATATGATTTAATCTTATTACGAGTCTTACTGCGTATTTTTAGTAAAAATCAAGATTATCGCTAAAAACATTTATTTATGGTATGTTTCTAGGCAGTTGTTGATTGATTATATTGCTTCTTTATTTCTTTTGATGCATATCATTGTAAATGATATATATGTTAAGGTAAAATAACTAAATAGAATGAAAAACATGGAGGTGTAACGTGATGAATGTTACAAAAGAAAAAGTTGTACCCCTCCTACCTTTAAGAGGAATTAGTGTATTTCCTGCCACTATTGCACATCTAGATGTAGGAAGAACGAAATCGATAAAAGCTATACAAGAAGCTGATGAGTTAGATCATTTAATTTTTGTTGTTACTCAAATAGATGCAGATACTGAAAATCCAAAGATCGATGAATTATACCAATTTGGAACTTTAGCTAAATTAACACAAAAAATTACACTTCCAAATGGTACTGTTCGTATTACTGTCGAAGGATTACACAGAGGAAAAATCAAATCAATTATTGATCAAAATGATTTCTTAACTGCAAAGGTAGAAGAATATCCAGATGTAGAAGATGAATCTAAAGAGCTTCGTGCTTTAATGAGAACTTTATTGCAGCATTTTAAACAATACAGTAAATTATCGAAGCGAATTTTGCCAGAGACAATTGCATCAATTGTTAAGCAAGACCATCCAGGTAAACTTGCAGATGCAATGATCGATTCAATTCCATTAAGGGAAGAAGAAAAACAAAAAATATTAGCAACAATTGATGTTACTGAACGAATACATATTATCTTAAATTTCCTTCAAGATGAAAAAGAATTACTAAAGCTTGAGGAAAAGATTGGTCTACAAGTTAAGAAAAATATTGATAAAACTCAAAAAGAATATTTCTTAAGAGAGCAATTAAAGGTTATTCAACGCGAATTAGGTGATCGTGAAGGTAAAACTGAAGAAGTTGATAAGTTTTTAACAAAAATCGAAGAGGCAAATATGCCTGAAGAAACAAAGGAAGTAGTACTAAAAGAGTTAGCTAGATATGAGAAACTACCTCCTAATGCTGCAGAAGCAGGTGTAGTTCGTACATATTTAGATTGGATGGTAGCTCTACCATGGTCTAAGCAAACAGAAGACACACTGGATATACATCGTTCTGAAAAGATACTGAATAATGAACATGAAGGTCTTGAAAAAGTAAAAGAAAGAATATTAGAATATCTAGCTGTTCAACAACTTACGAATTCATTACGTGGTCCAATTTTATGTTTAGCAGGTCCTCCTGGAGTTGGTAAAACATCTTTAGCGAAATCAATCGCAAACGCTCTGTCTAGAAACTTTGTACGTGTATCTCTAGGTGGTGTAAGAGATGAATCAGAAATAAAAGGCCATAGAAGAACATACATCGGAGCTATGCCAGGTCGAATTATCCAAGGGATGAAGAAAGCAGGAACAAATAACCCTGTATTCTTACTTGATGAAATTGATAAAATGTCGAGCGATTTTAGAGGGGATCCGGCATCAGCAATGTTAGAAGTATTGGACCCTGAACAAAATCATACATTTAGTGATCATTACATCGAAGAGCCATTTGATTTATCTCAAGTTTTATTTGTAGCAACTGCAAATGATTTATCAACTATTCCAGGTCCATTACGTGATCGAATGGAGATAATTACTTTATCTGGATATACTGAACTTGAAAAAGTTAATATAGCTAAAAAACATTTATTCCCTAAAAAATTAGCAGAGCATGGCTTAAATAAATCTACTGTACAAATTCGCGAAAGTGCCCTGAGTGCAATTATTCGTCATTATACACGTGAAGCTGGAGTAAGATCGTTAGAGCGAGTTCTTGCGACACTATGTAGAAAAGCTGCTAAGTTGATTGTTTCAAACGAAAGACAAAAAATAATATTTACCGATAAAAATATTGAAGAATTTTTAGGTAAGAAAACATTCTCTTATGGTCAAATGGAAAGCGAAGACCAAATTGGTGTAGCGACAGGTTTAGCGTATACTGCATTTGGTGGAGACACACTTTCTATAGAAGTATCACTATATCCTGGAAAGGGTAAGCTAACTTTAACTGGTAAGCTAGGGGATGTAATGAAGGAGTCAGCACAGGCTGCGTTTAGCTATATTCGCTCAAAAGCAGAAGAGCTGAATATTGACCAAAACTTCCATGAGAAATATGATATTCATATTCATGTTCCTGAAGGTGCAGTTCCAAAAGATGGCCCTTCAGCAGGTATAACGATGGCAACAGCATTGATTTCAGCATTAACAAATAAACCAATCCGCAAAGAGGTTGGAATGACTGGTGAAATCACATTACGTGGTCGCGTATTACCAATAGGTGGATTAAAAGAAAAAATGCTTAGTGCGCATCGAGCAGGCTTAACGACTGTTATCATACCAAAAGAAAATGAAAAAGATTTAGAAGATGTACCACCAATGGTGAAAGAAGGTTTAACTGTTATACCTGTTTCCCATTTAGATGAAGTGCTTGTGCATGCAATAGTAGGAGTGAAAAAATGAAAGTAACAACAGCGGATATTGTCATTAGTGCAGTCCGACCAAATCAATATCCAGAAACACAGTTTCCTGAAATCGCTTTGGCAGGTCGTTCAAATGTTGGGAAATCTTCATTTATAAATAAAATGTTAAATCGTAAGGCATTAGCCCGAACATCATCAAAACCTGGAAAAACTCAAACATTAAATTTCTTCCTAATTAATGAACAGCTTTTCTACGTTGACGTACCAGGTTATGGTTATGCTAAAGTTTCCAAAAAGGAACGAGAAGCATGGGGGAAAATGATCGAAACATATATTACAACTCGTGAGCAATTAAGAGCTGTTATTTTATTAGTTGATCTACGTCATTCACCAACAGAAGATGATGTCATGATGTATGATTTCTTAAAGCATTACGGAATCCCAGTCATTATAGTAGGAACAAAAGCAGATAAAATCCCTAAAGGAAAATGGGATAAACATGCAAAAGTGGTTCGTGAAAAGTTAAAGATTGAAGAAGGCGATGAATTAATTTTATTCTCATCTGAAACTGGTATGGGTAAAGAAAAAGCATGGTCAGTAATTGATCGTATGTGTAAATAAAAAATGCTGGTGGCTAAAAGGCCACCAGCATTTTTTTGTGTCCAGGTCTCGAGCAACCTGTTAGTATTTTTAGTTTAAAATAATCCTTAATAAAAGCTTTTTTAGTTATCTTTTTTAATAAAATTTTCCTAGCAATAAATTAACAATTAGTAGAATTCAATTTACATTCCCTTAGCTTTGGAATATTTAATTGTTCATTTAAATTTGGAAAGGTTTCTAGTTCTAAAATATGTATTGTTATTGAACCAAAAGAAACAATTAGAATAGATAGAATTATAATTGAAGCATAATTAAATGATACAAATTTTTTCCAAAGTACAAGGAAGTATACAAAGAATATTCCTCTTTTTAAAACGGCTAGTTATGTATAAAAAAGAATGTTTATTTTTTAGAAAATAGAAGATATAAACCGACAACAGCAATTAATATTGGCCAATATTGCTGGAAATAAGAGACTTGTGATTGAAGCGAACTAAGCATTGTTGCAAGCTTTTCATTAAAAAGGAAAAATAGAGACATAATAAATAATAGTAAACCTGGTAATAGCTCACCTTTTCCATTTCGAGATTGTAGCAACATTCCGATTGAAATGATGAGTGTAAGAACCGACCAATGGTTTGGCCAAGTTTGAAAATGTTCGATGGCATAAAAATGAATGCCAAATCCAAGGACGACTATTCCTGGAAATACATAATGGTATTCTCTTCCTTTAAAAGCTTGAACGAGAAGTGCAATTCCAGTAATCAAGATCGGAGTCGTCCAAAATGTAAAAATGTGTAAAGCTGGGACTTGCCATTTTGAAATAAGATAATAAATGCCAAAGCCAATTAATAGGATTCCAATAAATAATCGATTTTTTTTCATAACAACTCCTGTTTAACATTATTTGTAATCACTTTTATTTTAAAATTATTGTATAATAAAATTTGTGAACATTTAATAGTATAAATCGGATTAAAAATTCTACAAAATATTACATTTATGATAGCATATTGATGTAGAACATAGATATGATATTTTGATAAGTAAAGATAGATATAAAAACACAAGTTTGTACAAAGTTTTTAGGGGGGCTTTAGGGCATGCACATCATAACAATAGGGATTAATTATAAGACTGCCCCAGTTGAAGTGCGAGAAAGGGTAGCATTTGCTCCAAATGAACTACAGGACGCAATGAACTCATTAAAAAATGAAAAAAGCATTTTGGAAAACATTATTGTTTCTACTTGTAATCGTACGGAGATTTATGCAGTTGTCGATCAAATTCATACTGGTCAATATTATATGAAACGCTTTTTGTTACAACGTTTTGGCTTAAAAGACGAGGAATTATCACCATATTTAATCATTAAAACCGGAGATGATGCAATCAACCATTTATTCACTGTAGCAAGTGGTTTAGATTCTATGGTAATTGGTGAGACTCAAATTCTTGGACAAGTAAAAGATAGTTATTTACTTGCTCAAGAGAATAATGTAATTGGTACGATTTTTAATCAATTATTTAAGCAAGCAATTACATTTGCAAAAAAAGTTCACTCAGAAACTGGAATCGGTGAAAATGCTGTATCTGTAAGTTATGCTGCTGTAGAGCTTTCAAAAAAGATTTTTAGCAATTTAAAAGGCTGCAATGTACTGATTGTTGGAGCTGGGAAAATGAGTAACTTAGCTTTACAAAACTTGTATTCTCAAGGTGTAGGGAAAGTTACAGTTATTAACCGAACTGTTGAAAATGCAGTTAGACTTGCAGACCAATTTAATGGAATCGGAAAAGGGTTAGAATCACTTGAAAATGCTCTAAAAGAAGCAGATATCGTTATTAGTTCAACTGGATCAAAAGAATACGTGATTACGGAAAAAATGATTCGTCGAATTGAAAAATCAAGAAAAGGTAACCCGCTATTCTTAGTCGATATCGCTGTTCCAAGAGATATTGAACCATCAATTCATCATATTGATAGTGCATTCTTGTATGATATTGATGATCTTCAAGGAATTGTTGCAGAGAATTTAGCAGAACGTGAACGCGAGGCAGTAAAAATTAAAAAGTCAATAACTGAAGAAATTGATATTTTCCAATCTTGGTTATCAATGTTAGGTGTTGTTCCAGTAATCTCTGCATTACGTGAAAAGGCGTTAGATATTCAAGCAGATACAATGAGTAGTCTAGAGAGAAAGCTACCTCATTTATCCGAAAGAGATTTAAAAATTATTCAAAAGCACACAAAAAGTATCGTAAATCAACTTTTACGAGATCCAATTATGAAAGCTAAAGAAATGGGTACATCTAAACACTCAGAAGCACAAATTGCCCTTTTTAAAGAAATTTTTAGTCTAGATGAAATTTTCCAAGAATCTAAAGATGAAAAACACATGCAAACTAACAAAGAAAAAGAGACTATTTCTTTAAAACAAAATTTAGGTTTTTTATGAGGTTTAGCTAGTGGCGCTTTTGGAAAGTAGTTTTATCTATCATTTATTAATCTTATTGTTTGCATGGAGTATCGTTTTTTCTTTTATAGATTTTATAGATTCAAATAGGATGGCAAGTCGAGTAGCATTTTATTTGCTAGCGATTGTTTGGGTGTTTTCTTCTGTTTTAATGATTTACACTATTAGCCAATACAGTTTATACTCCTTTATTACTTCCAGGGAAGGGCTATATATTTATGTATGGATCATAATATCACTTTCAATGGTTATTAATTGGGTAGTAAAACTAGAGTACTTAGTTTTCTTTACAAATGTTGTTTCATTTTTAGTATTTTCATTATCAATTTTAATTCCGAAGGCGGGTAAAACAGCTACTTTAGTCGATCAGTTAAAATCGGAGTTATTATATATCCATATTGGACTTGCTTTCTTAGCATACGGTGCTTTTACCCTGTCCTTTATTTTTTCAGTTATGTACATTTTTCAATATGTATTACTAAAAAAGAAGAAATGGTCAACACATTTAAAGAAATTGGGGAGTTTAGGTAAGTTGGAAAAAATGTTTATTACATTTAACTTATTTGGAGTTCCACTAATGCTAACTTCCCTTATTTTAGGTGTTATTTGGGCGAGTATTCGAGTACACACATTTGTTTGGTATGATATGAAAGTAATAGGCTCATTTTTCGTTTTAATCATGTATAGTACATTTATGTATTTAAAGGTAAGCAACCGTTTCTATGGCAAATCTCTTTGCATATTTAACATCTGTTGCTTCTTAGTTTTGTTCGGAAATTATGTTGTTTCAAATCTATATTCAAAGTTTCATTTATGGAGTACGTAAGGAGATGTAACAATGCGTAAAATAATAGTTGGTACAAGAAGAAGTAAACTAGCATTAACACAAACTAAATGGTTTGTAGAGAAACTAAAAGAAGTAGCACCCGATTATGAATTTGAGTTAAAGGAGATCGTTACAAAAGGTGATGTAATACTTGATGTAACGCTTTCAAAGGTTGGAGGAAAAGGTTTATTCGTTAAAGAAATTGAACATGCAATGCTAACGAGTGAAATTGATTTAGCTGTACATAGTATGAAGGATATGCCGGCTATTTTACCTGAAGGTTTGATGATTGGATGTACTCCAAAACGTGTTGATCCTAGAGATGCGCTACTTTCAAATAGTGGAAAAGGATTAATGGAACTTGAAGAAGGAGCAATTGTCGGTACAAGTAGTTTAAGAAGAAGTGCTCAAATTAAAGCAGTTCGTCCAGATCTACAAATCAAATGGATTCGTGGAAATATCGATACACGTATTCAAAAGCTAAAGGATAATGAATATGATGCGATTATTCTTGCAGCAGCTGGTTTAACTAGAATGGGTTGGGCTGAAGAAAGTATAACTGAATACATTGATGAAACAATCTGTGTACCAGCAGTAGGCCAAGGTTCACTTGCAATCGAATGTCGTGAAAATGATACAGAAATCCGTGAATTACTAAATAGACTGAATGATGAATTAACATATACAACAGTAGAAGCTGAACGTGTATTTCTTCATAAAATGGAAGGTGGTTGCCAAGTTCCTATTGCTGGATTTGCAACGATCGATGAAAAAGATGAAATCTCGCTAACAGCATTAGTAGCTAAACCAGATGGAACAATTATCTTAAAAGAAACTGTTAAAGGTACTGATCCTACTGAAATTGGTGAAAAAGCTGCAAATCTATTAATTGAACGTGGAGCAAAGGATATTATTGATTCTGTAAAAGAGGCAGCGGATGAATAATTCCTTAAATGGAATGAAAATATTAGTGACAAGGGCAGAGCACCAAGCTGATGAATTCAATCAATTAATTCATCAGTTTGGTGGTTGTCCTATTAATCTTCCACTTCAAAAAATAGTTAAAAGTGATATTTCAATGAATGAATTGGAAAAGTTAGTACTTGATACAGAATGGATTTTATTCACAAGTGTTAATTCAGTAAATTACTTTGTGCAAAACGTTACAAAGGATCTTAAACAAAAAATTCTTCAAAAAAAAATTGGTGCTGTCGGGGAAAAAACAAAGAATCGATTAATTGAAGAAGGATTTGAAGTAGCTTTCCTTCCAAGTCAATTTACTGGTAAAACATTTGCTTCTGAGTTAAGTTACATAGTAGAAAAAGGAACAAAATTTTTATTTTTACGTGGCTCTTTAGCGAGTGATAACGTACCAAAAATACTAGGAGAAAATGGTCATGTAGTTAATTTATTAACCGTTTATGAAACCATTGCAAATCTAGGGATTAAAAATGAACTGTTAAATTTATTAATAAATAAAAAACTTGATGTGATTACATTTTTGAATCCATTTAGTGTAGAACAGTTTTGTTTTTTGATTGGAAATGCATTTAGTATGGAAGATTTAAAGAACATTCAAATTGCTTGTATCGGCGAAGTAACCGCGCAAAAAGCTAGAGAAAAAGGTTTGAATAATATTATTGTTCCTAGTAAATTTACAACAGAGGCTTTAATTAAAAAAATAGTAGATGATATTGATTAATCAGTTCGTCTTTAAAAAGAAGGAGAAAAAAATGACTTATTCTATTCCGTTTGATCGTCACCGTCGTTTAAGAAGCACACAAGCATTACGCTCTATGGTTAGAGAGACACATTTACATAAAGAAGATTTTATTTATCCTCTTTTTGTTGTTGAAGGACAAGGGGTTAAAAATCCTATTAGTTCAATGCCAGGTGTATTTCAATTTTCGTTGGATGAATTAAAAAAAGAAATGGATGAAATTGTATCATTAGGTATAAAATCTGTCATATTCTTTGGTATTCCTGATGTTAAAGACGCAGTAGGTTCAGAAGCTTATTGTGCAACTGGAATTGTTCAACGTGCGATTTCACAAACAAAAGAACAATATCCTGAAATGATTGTTATTGCAGATACATGTTTATGTGAGTATACAGATCATGGACATTGTGGAGTTTTAGAAGATGGGTATGTTAATAATGATGAATCGTTAATACTATTAGCAAAAACAGCTGTAAGCCAAGCACAAGCTGGCGCAGATATTATTGCTCCTTCAAATATGATGGATGGATTCGTAGCAACAATTCGTCATGCATTAGATGAAGCTGGATTTGATAATATTCCAATTATGTCATATGCGGTAAAATATGCTTCAGCATTTTATGGACCATTCCGTGAGGCAGCTCAAAGTGCTCCAGGACAAGGTGATCGTAAAGCATATCAAATGGACCCTGCCAATCGTTTAGAAGCATTCCGTGAAGCAGAATCAGATACAGTTGAAGGTGCAGATTTCTTAATCATTAAACCAGCTCTTTCATATTTAGATATCATTCGTGATATCAGAAATAACTATCACCAACCAATCGTTGCTTATAATGTTAGTGGAGAATATGCAATGGTTAAAGCTGCTGCTATAAATGGTTGGATTGAAGAAGAAAAGGTTGTAATGGAAAAATTAATTAGTATGAAACGTGCTGGTGCAGATATGATTATGACTTATCATGCTAAAGATGCTTGCAGATGGTTATCAGAAGGGAAGTAATAATAAATGAGATCATATAACAAGTCAATTGAAGCGTTTGAAGAGGCTAAACAAGTACTTCCTGGCGGAGTAAATAGTCCTGTACGTGCATTTAAAAGTGTTAATATGTCACCAATTTTTATGAGCCATGGAAAAGGTTCTAAAATATATGATATTGACGGAAATGAGTATATTGATTATGTACTATCATGGGGACCACTAATTTTAGGTCACTCAAATGAGCGTGTAGTTGAAGGCTTAAAGCGAACAGCAGAAACTGGAACTAGCTTTGGGGCACCAACATTAAAAGAAACAGAATTAGCTAAGCTTGTGATCGAGAGAGTACCTTCGATAGAAGTTGTTCGAATGGTAAACTCAGGAACAGAAGCGACAATGAGTGCTTTACGTCTTGCTCGCGGATTTACTGGTCGAAATAAAATTTTAAAATTTGAAGGCTGCTACCACGGACATGGTGACTCTTTATTAATTAAAGCTGGTTCTGGTGTTGCTACACTTGGATTACCAGATAGCCCTGGTGTACCTGAAGGTGTTGCATCTAATACAATCACTGTTCCTTATAATGATTTAGAAAGTATAAGATATGCTTTTGAACAATATGGAGATGACCTAGCAGCGGTTATTGTTGAGCCGGTTGCAGGTAATATGGGTGTTGTTCCACCAGTTGAAGGTTTCTTACAAGGCTTAAGAGAAATTACGACTCAATATGGTACATTATTGATATTTGATGAAGTTATGACTGGCTTCCGTGTAGGTTATAATTGTGCTCAAGGTCATTTTGGTGTAACACCTGATATCACTTGCTTAGGAAAAGTAATCGGTGGAGGATTACCAGTAGGTGCATATGGTGGTAAAGCTGAAATTATGAATCAAATTGCTCCAAGTGGCCCGATTTATCAAGCTGGAACTCTTTCAGGAAATCCTTTAGCGATGACGGCTGGTTTCGAAACATTAAGTCAGCTATCTAAAGAAGATTATGTAGAATTTAACCGTAAAGCTGATCTACTAGAAGCAGGTTATAAAGCTGCAGCTGAAAAATACAATATTCCACATTGTATTAATCGTGCAGGTTCAATGGTTGGATTTTTCTTCACAAACGAAAAAGTTGAAAATTACGAAACAGCAAAAACTTCTAATTTAGAAATGTTTGCTAAATACTATCAACTAATGGCTGAACAAGGTGTCTTCTTACCACCATCACAATTTGAAGGTCTATTCCTATCAACTTCACATACAGACGAAGATATTCAAAAAACGATTGCAGCTGCTGAATACGCATTTTCGCAATTAGTTTAATTTAAAGTGGTGTCCTCTTTTAGAGGCACCATTTTTTGTTATAGCAAAATAGAGTTAGTAAAGTTTTAGTAGAATGATTGTAGAGAAAAATAGAGAAGTTCAAGCCGCCAATAGATGTAGAGAATCGCAAATAAGATGACGATCTGTGCAAAAATAGATAAGGAGAAGTTGCAAATAAGATGACAACCTATGCAAAAAATTGAAGTGAATCTACAAAGAAAAGTAAACTGCAAATAAAATCCTCAAATCGCAAATAAAATCAGAGCATCGCTAATATGATTAGCAAAACTGCAATAAAATCTCGAAGAAAAATCTATAAATATAATCCATTATAGTAATTGCGAATAAAAAGCATCCTATGGTTACCCGTATTAGTATTTAGTAATTAATTTTAATGACTTATATTGCCCATTTTTCTCTTTAGTTTTTCTGATACTATTCGTCCAGTGCTTCCCAAATCTTACTTTTGATTTTTCTTTTTCCCATTCCTTTATTACTGTTTTTCTTTAATCCTTCGATTATTAAACCTTTCTTAATATAAAATAACAATCTTTTCTTCATAAATTTTTCGTTTCTTTCATAAAAATGTAATGTCATAGACCAAATTGGACGATGAGAGGAGGACATTAAGGTGTCTTCAGAAAATCAAACAAACATTCGCTTTTCATTGAAAGAAACTGTCTGGTTCCAAAAAGGACAGGAAGTTAAAGAGGTAAGGTCACTCTCGTTAAATCCAGACATTACTATACAGCAATTTGAAGAATATGTTCAGGTGAAGGGTGTCTTAACCTTAGAAGGTAATTACACACCTGATTTGGCGAATCAAGGTGATTATTATTCATTAAGAGAACTAGCACCTTCAAGAATGATTGAAAATGTAATCGCTCTTGAAGATGGAAGTTGTCAATTGAGTCATCAGTTCCCTGTAGATATTTCAATACCATTAACTAGAATTACTGATCTTGAAAATCTATGTGTTTCTGTAGAGACATTTGATTATCAATTAGCTGAAAAAGGAAGTATTCAAATTGCTGCTGATTTATGTATTTCTGGTCTACACGACCATAATAGGGCAGTAGAAACTTATCAAGAACAAAGAGGCTATGAGCAATATAATAACTACTCATACGAAAATGAATATCGCTCAAGTAATGAGGGAAATGAAGGATATGAGTATCAGCCAGAAAGAGAACAAGAAGAACAATTCCAGTTCTTTCATCAACCAACTTCGGAACAGGAAGCAAGTGAACAAAATAATCTTTACGGCAGTGATTGGATTCAATCCCTTGAAGAGAATGATGAACAAGAAGAACAAGACACATATCCTGGGCAACCTACTTACTTAGAGGTTTTTCAGCCTGAAGAAGTAGTTGAAGATCGAGTCGAAGAAGTTGAAAATGAAGTGGAACATTATTATGAGTTAGTAGAAAGCAATGAACAAAGTTTTGAAGAGGAACAACAAGTAGAAGAACAATTTAATGTTGAAATTATGGCTCAGTCAGAGCAGTCAGAACAGTTAGAAGAACAATCAGAAGCCCAAGAGGAAGAAGAATATGAAGACGTATTTAGAGGCTTTAATATATCAGCCGAAGCAATGGAGCCACAAGTGTTTGAACCACAAGCAATGGAACCACAAGCAATGGAACCGCAAGCAGTGGAACCGCAAGCAGTGGAACCGCAAGTAATGGAGCCACAAGCAGTGGAAACAACCCCGAGCTTCTTAATGAATAATAATGATGCAGAAGCTAGTCAAAGTGTAAATGATGCACAGGAATCTAACAGTGTAAATAATACGTATAATGAGCGACCTAGTTTCTTGAATAATGATTTTAATGTACACAGCTATTTAAACAATTCATTAAATAGTAGACCTAGCTTCTTAGATAATGATTTTAGCACTTTACAAAATGCTAGTAATGAAAGTAATGCTCAAAAAGAAATAGAAAAATATGAAGAACTATATAATCGAACTTTAGAGCAAAACTATCAACCATATGTTAACCAACAATTTCAGCAAGCACCATTTGCATATAATCAAAATCAGCAACAATACTATCAAAATCCATTCCCTCAAGTAAATCAAGAAAATTCTTTCGTGAGTCCAAATGATGATGTTCGTCAAACACCACCTTATTATGCGGATTATTATCAAGCTCAAGTAGAGCAACAAGAAGCACCACCTGAATTACCAAAAGTAGAAATAAAAGCTGAACCAGTTGTAAACAAGGAAGTAAAAGAAGAAGTAAGCGAAGCAAGAAGTGTTAAAAGTGACAATCTACTTTCAAGTTTGTTTACAGGCGAAGGAAGAGAAGATTCTTATACAAAATTAAAATTATATTTAGCTCAAAATGGAGATACAATTGAATCCGTAGCTAAAAAATATAACTTACAAACTCAGCAGTTAAATCGTGTTAATAACTTGAATGATGAATTTTTATCAGAAGGGCAAATCATTTATATTCCCGTAACTGCAATAAAACAATAACAATATGGTGAGAGCTTTGTATTAGTTAAGACACTTGTCTACTAATACAAGGCTTTTACGCATTTAGAAAGTGAGAGTGACGCATCTTGTATAGAAAACCTAAAGATGAAATAAGCGTCATTTTAGCACAGTATCATATTGTCCCAAATTATTTTGAAACTGTTGGTAAAGTAGTTAAAATCTATACGAATCAAGGTGTATTCGCACTAAAAGAGGCAAATGTGAATCGAGTTTATAGAAATAATTTGATTGATAATGTTCGTTCTTTACAAGATAAAGGCTTTCGAAATGTTGTGCCAATTTATCATACCCAGAGCGGGGATTATATTGTTGAATTTAATACGAAGCATTACTATTTAATGCCGTGGATTGAGAGTGTTGATGAAAAGTCAGATGAGAATTTACATTTTCAACGAATGTTTACTTCACTAGGTAAAATGCACAACAGTACACAAAAAGAGAAAAAGGTAGATAAAGATCAATTACAAATCCATTATGATACGTTAACAAAAAGATGGAGTAAAGATAAAGATGTATTGGAAAATTTCATTGAAGCTGCTGAAGATAATTGGTATATGTCACCTTATGAACTAAGCTATTGCACGTATTTTCATAAAATATTAAGTGCACATCAATTTGCTAAGGGTCAGTTAGATGAATGGTTTAAAAAAATGAAGGAAACTGAAAATACAAGAGTTGTCATGAACCATGGAAATTTATCTATTTCGCACTTTCTTGTAAATAAAAGAGGTGAAGGTGTCTTTATTAATCTAGAAAATGCACAAGAAACTACACCAATTCAAGACTTAACTAACTATTATAAGACTTCTTTTAAAACCTATCCTATTCAGCAATCTGATCGTAATAATTGGCTTAATATGTATGAAAAGAATTTTTCATTAAGAGAAGAGGAAAGAATGTTATTTTTAAGCTATATGGCATATCCAACTCAGTTTGCTTCCAAAATTTCTAAATATTTAAAGCGATCCGAGGTTAATAATGAAAAAGACAATGTAAGAGATTTATTAAATGCATACTGGCATATGATTAATATTGAATATTTTGTCTCTAAAATTCAAGAGGATATTGAAGCAGCGAAATCTATAGATGATTTATGAATTCAGACTGCCTAATTAAGAGAAAATAAAACATCTATCCAAAAAATGTATCACCGCATTAATGGTAGCAACAACTAATGGTGTTGGAGAATACATGGATAGATGTTTTTTTATATTTATTATTTTACATGACGTTTAATAGCATTAACTACACTCTTACGTACAAAATCCTTGTCCGTAATATGATCCTTTGAAAAAGAGATTCGAACATTATTTTCATCAGTACCAAATAACTTAGAAAACTTACTTGTTGTTTCTTTTTGTTTTTGATTAAGTTGAAGAATTAAGTCGACTGTTTTGTCAAAGCTTAAATAATTAACCTCAACCTCTTCTAATTTTCCACGGAATTCGCCATTCATTGGATAAAATTCAAATTCTTGAATAATTTTTCCATATTTCTTTTTGTTTTCACTATCTCTTAATACAAATCCTTCTTCTTGAAGTGCTTGGATTACCGTTTTTAAGCCAACTGAAGGAACTACTTGAACGCCATCAGCATCATATTGGTCAACAGCCTTTTCTATTTCTAAATGAGTTTTAATCCAAATATGGGATTTGTGAAGTGATACCGGTGTATTTTCAGATAAGGTGAAAAAGAAAGGAATAACAACTTCTTCATTTGCATTTATTATACGATCAACTGATACGATAAATTTTTGTAAAGTACCATTCTTATTAATAATCTTATCATTTGATTCAACTTGATATTCAGTCATTACATGTAAAAAGACGGAATCTAGTTCTTGCTTAACTCGTCCACCTTTTATATATAATTCACCTTTTACTCGTTCACCAGCTTGATATTCTTTTTTTTCAAGCTTTGTATCGATTCTCGTTCCACCGATTCCGAGAACACGAGCTAATGTATTTTTAAATAAACCCATGAATATCCCCCTAAAAATTATATCTACATACTTTATAATTATCGCATAATTAAATAAGTACTAGTATACCAGAATGTTAAATAATCATTACAATTATTTTTCGTATTTTTTTTATGTGTTAAAAAATATGGTACTATATTGACACTTATTGAATAATCTACAAAGAAATAAGAAATACTGTTGACTAAGCTTAAGTAAATTTTGTAGACTATTACATATATTCATAATGAAATGCATTGATAGGGAAGAGTACAACGAACTAGTTCTTCAGAGAGGAAACCATTTGGTGAGAGGTTTCTAGAAAATAGAGTTGGAATGTCGCCCTTGAGCAGTGGCTTCGAAAGCTTTTTGTGATTAGAAGTTACCGGATGATCCGTTATCTTTTTTAAGTGTGTCAGCTAAACACAAGTTTTTTCTGACAAAAAAAGGTGGTACCGCGAATTCAACTCCATTCGTCCTTTTCAAGGATGAGTGGAGTTTTTTTATTTTTCAATAATTATTAGAGGAGATGAATCCGAATGGAAACTACAAAAAAATCATTACCAACAAAATATGATCCAAATTTAGTTGAAAAAGATCGTTACCAATTTTGGTTAGATGGGAAATTCTTTGAAGCACAAGTGGAATCAGAAAAGCCAAAATATACAATCGTAATTCCTCCACCAAACGTAACTGGAAAATTACACTTAGGTCATGCATGGGATACAACATTACAAGATATTTTAACTCGTACTAAACGAATGCAAGGTTATGATGTACTTTATTTACCTGGTATGGACCACGCTGGTATTGCTACACAAGCAAAAGTTGAAGCAAAATTACGTGAAGAAGGCTTATCAAGATATGATTTAGGACGTGAAAAATTCCTAGAAAAAGCTTGGGAGTGGAAAGAAGAATATGCTTCTCATATTCGTTCTCAATGGGAAAAAATCGGTTTAGGTTTAGATTACTCTCGTGAACGCTTCACATTAGATGAAGGTCTATCAGATGCAGTAAAAGAAGTATTCGTTAAGCTATACAAAAAAGGATTAATCTATCGTGGTGAATATATCATCAACTGGGATCCAGCAACAAAAACAGCTTTATCAGATATCGAAGTTATTTATAAGGATGTTCAAGGTGCATTCTACCATATGCAATACCCATTAACAGACGGAACTGGAAACATTCAAATTGCAACTACTCGTCCTGAAACAATGCTTGGAGATACTGCAATTGCGGTTCATCCGGAGGACGAAAGATATAAATCAATGGTTGGTAAAACAGTTACACTTCCTATCGTTAATCGTGAAATTCCAATTATTGCTGACGATTATGTTGATATGGAATTTGGTACTGGAGTTGTAAAAATTACTCCTGCTCATGACCCTAATGACTTTGAAGTTGGAAACCGTCATGACTTACCTCGCATTCTTGTAATGAATGAAGATGGTACGATGAATGAAAAAGCAGGAAAATACAATGGTATGGATCGCTTTGAATGCCGTAAACAAATCGTTAAAGATTTACAAGAGATGGGTGTTCTTGTTGAAATCGAAGAACATATGCATTCTGTAGGTCATAGTGAACGTAGCGGAGCGGTTGTTGAGCCTTATTTATCAACTCAATGGTTTGTTAAAATGCAACCACTAGCTGATGCTGCAGTAGCATTACAAAATTCTGATGATAGCGTAAAATTTGTACCAGATCGATTTGAAAAAACGTATCTACGTTGGATGGAAAATATTCGTGACTGGTGTATTTCACGTCAATTATGGTGGGGACATCGTATTCCGGCTTGGTACCATAAAGAAACTGGTGAGATTTATGTAAATCAAGAGCCACCAGCTGATATTGAAAATTGGAATCAAGATAACGACGTTTTAGATACTTGGTTCAGTTCAGCATTATGGCCATTCTCAACTTTAGGTTGGCCAAATGAAGAAAGTAAGGATTTCCAAGCCTATTTCCCAACTAATGTATTAGTAACTGGATATGATATTATTTTCTTCTGGGTATCAAGAATGATTTTCCAAGGAATTGAATTTACAGGTAAACGTCCATTTAACGATGTTTTAATTCATGGCTTAGTACGTGACGAGCAAGGACGTAAAATGAGTAAATCACTTGGTAACGGTGTTGACCCAATGGATGTTATTGAGAAATATGGAGCAGATTCATTACGTTACTTCTTAACAACAGGAAGTTCACCAGGCCAAGATTTACGTTTCAGTATTGAGAAAGTTGAAGCGACTTGGAACTTTGTAAACAAAATTTGGAATGCTTCTCGTTTTGCTTTAATGAATATGGAAGGTTTCACATATGAAAATATTGATTTAACGAAAGAAAAATCTGTTGCTGATGAATGGATTTTAACTCGCTTAAATGAAACAATTGAAAGTGTAACAGCTTTAATCGATCGTTATGAATTTGGTGAAGTAGGTCGTGTACTTTATAACTTCATTTGGGACGATGTTTGTGACTGGTATATCGAAATGGCAAAGATTCCTTTATACGGTGACAATGAAGATGCAAAAAATATGACTCGTTCAGTTCTAGCACACGTATTAGAAAGTACAATGAAGCTTTTACATCCATTTATGCCTTTCGTTACTGAAGAAATTTGGCAATCTCTACCTCACCAAGGTGAATCTATTACAGTTTCTGCTTGGCCAACAGTTAGAGAGGAATTAACAAATAAAGAAGCTTCTGAAACGATGAAAATATTAGTTGAGTTAATTCGTTCAGTTCGTAATATTCGTGCAGAAGTAAACACGCCAATGAGCAAAAAAGTTCAACTAATGATCTCTGCAAAGGATGAAACGATTGCAGCAGCATTAGAAGAAAACCGTTCTTATATTGAGCGCTTCTGTAATCCAGAAGAATTAACAATTTCTACTAACTTAACTGCACCAGAAAAATCGATGTCAGCAGTAATTAGTGGGGCAGAACTTTATCTTCCTCTAGAAGGATTAATTAATCTTGAAGAAGAGAAAAAACGTTTAGAGAAAGAATTAGAAAAATGGACTAGTGAAGTTGAACGAGTTCAAAAGAAATTAAGTAACCAAGGATTTGTAGCGAAAGCTCCTGAAGCAGTTATTGAAGAAGAGCGTCGTAAAGAAAAAGATTATCTTGAAAAACAAGAATCTGTAAGAGCTCGAATTGCAGAACTAAGTAAATAAGTAGTTTAAGCAGTTGATTTAATTGACTGTAATAAAAGTTAGTAAGATAAAAACGGCGAATTGAGTTAATGATTCGTCGTTTTTTACTATAAAGGTAGGGTTATGATGGTTAATACATATGAGGAAGCTCTGAAATGGATGTATAACAGAACAAAATTTGGCATTGTACCTGGATTACAAAGAATGGAAGAAATGCTTGCTAGATTAGGAAATCCCCAGTTAAGTGTTAAAACAATTCATGTCGCAGGTACGAATGGGAAAGGCTCAACAATTACGTTTCTTCAAAGTATTTTATTAGATGCAGGGTATACTGTAGGAACTTTTACATCACCATATATATTAGATTATCGTGAACAAATCATGTTTTGCGGTGAAATGATTAGTGAACAAGAATTTATTCAACTAGTAAACTGTATGATTCCAGTTGTTGAAGAAGTTGAACAGTTACCTTGTGGTGCTCCAACTGAATTTGAAATCATTACGGCAATGGCTTTTTACTATTTCGGTAAAATTAAAGAACCAGACATATTTTTAGTAGAAGCTGGTTTAGGTGGGTTAGAGGATTGCACAAATGTTATGACACCCTTAATTAGTATTATTACGAGTATTGGCCATGATCATCAACAAATTCTTGGTGAAACAATAGAAGAAATCTCTAAGCATAAGGCAGGAATCATTAAAAAGGGAATTCCAATTGTTACAGCAGAATTGAAAGATAAAGCTTTAACGATTATTCAAAATACTGCAATCAAGAATGAAGCTGATTATTTTGAATATGGAAAGCATTTTTTTGCTTCTCCTTTGAAAGATTCACTTAATGAAAAATTTAATTACCATGGCATTGACAAGTTAATTGAAAATATTGAGTTATCAATGCTTGGGCAACATCAAATTAGGAATGCTTCTTGCGCAATTTGTGTTGTTCAATTATTACAAACTAAATATGAGATGAAATTTAGTGAAGAGAATATCAAAAGGGGATTAAAAATAGCTCATAAAGCAGGTAGATTAGAAAAAATAGCATCTAATCCTGTCATTTATATTGATGGCGCACATAATGTTGAAGGAATTCAAAGTTTAGTGGAGACGATGAATAGCCATTTTCATGATAAGAAAATAAAGATTCTGTTCTCTGCCTTAAAAGATAAAAAAGTTGAAGAGATGTTAAAAGAATTACGAGAAATAACAAATAATATTGTAATGACAACTTTTGATTTTCCTAGAGCGATGAATAAAGACGAGTTAATTTCGAATGCTAATACACTCGATATAAAATATGAAAGTGATTTATCTATTGCATTAGAGAAGAATATAAAGGATAGTCAGGAAAACGAGATATTGTTAATAACCGGTTCTTTATATTTTATCTCAGTAGTCAGAAGATACTTGCTAAAAAAATTCGCTTAGAATTGTAAAGGAGGGCCCATAATCTTGATTAGTAAGCATAGTAATAGGTTGATTTGGATCGCATGGATTGTTCTAATGCCTATCATATTTTATTATGCTAATTTGGTTAGCCCTCTTAGACATATAGATCGTTCGAGTTTTTTGATTATAATCGCGTTATTTCTAATTGTAGCAAATATGCCGATTAAAATTAATGATGCTACATTTTCTTTTATTTTCGGAATCTCAATATTAGTTTTTTTATCATATGGTTTAGTTGCAGAACTTTTAATTAGTCAATTAGCCTATATAATTTTATATATAAGATTAAGTATTACAAAAAAAACTCTCTACCGAATGCCGCTTAATTCGATGATGTTTGCACTTTGTTCCATTGGTAGTGCGCTTCTTTATTATTTAGTTGGAGGAAAGATTGAACCTATTGGGACTAAGGAAATATTGAGTAACTTAATTCCAATCCTCATTTACACACTTACATCTTTTTGGATTAATCAAATCGTTATTTATTTTATTACAATTTACTTGTATAAGAGAGAAATGAAATTGATTAATAGGGAATTTAAGTGGGATTTGTTTATTTATCTATTAATGTATCCAATCGGAATAAGTCTATATTTAATGTTAGAGACAAAAGGATATATTACAATCATTTACATAACAATCTACTATATTATTTTAATGATTATTTTAAACTCTTTATCCTCTGCTTTAAATATGAACAAATATTTAAAGAAAACGATGAAAATAAGTCAAAAGCTGTCTCAAAGAATGGAAGAAGAGAAAGTAATCGATGAATTTTTTGAACAATTAACTACTTTAATTCCAGTTTCATATGGAAATTTATTTATAGTTGAAGATAAATCGCTTAAATTAAAAAGGTATTTTCAAAATAAATGTGATGAAAAAATATTCAGTTGTCCTTACTTTGAAACGCATGAAGGCTCAATATCTGAAAAAGTATTTTTTGAAAAAAGAAGATATAGTTTTAATAGACGATCACAATGGTACACAAATGATCATTTAATATTTTTAGAAGCAGAAAGTTTATTATCAATCCCCGTTATAAAAAATCAAGAAGTAGTTGGTGTACTTACAATAGCATCAGAACAAAAAAATGCTTATAAAAAATACCAAATAGTGCTGATTGAAATACTTGCTTTATATCTCGCAATTGCGATTGAAAATGCAAGGTTTTACTTACAAACAAAAATCAAAAGTGAAACTGATTCTTTAACCGGCCTATATAATTTTGAATATCTCGAATCTAAAATAAAAGATGAATTTGAACGTTTGAAAACATTCAGGATAAAGTCAATTTCATTACTTCTACTTGATTTAGATTATTTTAAAAGAGTGAATGACATGTACGGTCATCAAGCAGGTAATGAAGTATTATTAGAAGTTGCTAGACGAATTAAAATGGTAGTGAATCAATCTGGTTTAGTTGCTCGTTTTGGTGGAGAAGAATTCTCAGTTCTACTAGTAAATCATAATGAAAGAGAAACATATAATTTAGCAGAAGAAATTAGAAAATCGCTTGAAATTATTCCATTTTACATAACAAATCATATGACTAACGAAGATCAAAAGATTAAATTAACAGTAACAGCAAGTATAGGTGCAGCAGTTGCACCATTTGTGGCGAGTGAACCGTCAGACTTAATTCGATGTGCTGACAAAGCTATGTATTCAAAAGCAAAAAATGCCGGTAGAAATAAAGTGGCAATGTATAGCAAATAACCACCGGGAATCCTACGGTGGTTTTTTATTTTGTATAGATAAGAAATGGGCAATTTTTTGTAATTTTTTGTTGCACGATACCTGGTTGTCCTCGACAAATGTCGGCGTGTTTTTCTGGAATTATATGTTAGTATTTTTTTACGTTTTAAAATAAAGTAGTAGGAGGATTCATATGGACAAGTCCTCAAAGATATCAATAAAAATTAATGGCGAGGAAAAAGCATTTGAAGAAGGTGCCGTGACATCCCAAGATCAGGTAGAGAAGGATGGGGAATTTGATTGGGTTTTACCAACTCCTGATGGGTTAGGTAAAAAAGTAATCGTTTTAGATGATGTTAAAAAGAAGAAAAAGATTAAGCCAGAGCAAAAGGTGAAAGTGAAAAAGAAGATTTCTTTTTTCACAAAGAAGTCACCTTCGAAAAGTATTATTATTTCGATAATAGGTGCAAGTTTAATAGGACTATGTTTTGGGTTTGTATTTTTAGGGATATTTAAACAATCAAAGCCAGATAAACTTAACCCAACAAAAAATAGTGTATCGGTTTCTGGTACAGCAACGACTCAAGTACAACTTAAGATTCCAGCGGTGAAGGTTGATTTGGCACAAGTTGGAATGTATAAAAGTATGGAATCAGCGAAGAAAAATGAAAAAGAATTATCTACAAATGGCTTAACCCCTGTCATTTATGAAAAAAATGATAAATTCTTTGTCATTATTGCATTGAGTGGGAAAGATAGCACGTTTTTAGCAGATGAAGTTAAGAAAAAATTAAAAAGTACTTATTTAAAAGAAGAAACAGTTGGTGGGCAAGTTTACAAAGGCCCAAAACAATCAGTAGATATGTATAAAGCTGAAGTGGAAACATTTAATTTTATGTTATCGTATTTAACAGAAAAAAACTTTAATAATGAGAAACAACTTGAACAAATAAGCTCAACGATGTTAATTTTGAGTAAACAAAAAGATTACATTAAAAATAAGCAATTACTAAGTGGACTTAAGCATCTACAAAACATCGAAAAAGTTATGTCTTCAAGTAGTAAGCAAAATCTAAATAAAGTAACCCTATCAGTCCAAGATGATTTGCTATCATTATTTAAAATATTAAAAGAACAAAAAAATACACTGACAAATTAAATTTTGTTAGTGTATTTTAGTTTGTTGAAATAAAACGGCGAATAGAGAAAAAGTACTTTAAGTGGACATTTATTAATGATGAAATGAAATTTTTATTTTTTGGATGATCTATTTATGGTTGTAAATGTTAATATGTTTGAGCAATTTTATGATTCTAATAAAACTAGTAATGTTTTTTTCAGGAGTTAAAAATATTATGAGCTAATTTATAGAATAGCGTATTAATTGATTAGTTTAATTAATGTTCGATAGTAATTGACCTACAATCTGATTAATAAACAACTGTAGGATACTCTAAGTAAAGGCTTTTTGATTAGGCTTTATTGCAGACTTTTTTTGATGAACAACACTCTACTCCTTTACGAAAACTTGGTAAGTTAATTGACTTTTTTACAACTTGAAAATACTGCCAAAATATTTTTGTTTGTGTATTATTTATTACAAATTAAATGAAAGAAATTAATATATATCATTAAAAATTTCTTATTGTAATTTATATCTATTCAAATTTAAAGCAAACTTTATTCTGAAAAGACGGGATTTAGACATAAAATATTTAAAAATGAAATTTTATTATTAGGGCATTTTAATACTTAACAAAACTTTCAATTTTATTACATTTTAATAACGAATAGACAACTAAAAGTGTTTTTTACTAATTTGTGTTATAGTGATTACTTGGGTAGGATAGTCATGTATCCTTCCTTTTAAAAAAAAATAATAGGTGAATGAAATGAAAAAACTTATATTAGCCTCTGCATCTCCTCGAAGAAAAGAACTTCTTAGCATGTTAAATATCCCTTTTATCATTGAAACTAGTGATGTTGAAGAAGTAATGGAGCAGAACCTGCAGTCTTCTGAGATTGTAATGAAATTGGCGGAAGAAAAAGCAATAGATGTATCCAATAAATTTCCAAACGCAGTCGTAATAGGTGCTGATACAATCGTTACTTATAATGATAAAAAACTAGGTAAGCCTACCTCAAAAGAAGATGCTTTTGCAATGTTAAAAATGCTATCTGGAAAAACACATGAGGTTTTTACTGGAGTTTCAATTATTAATGAAGGTAAAAGTAGTAGTTTTTATCAATGTACAAAAATTACCTTTAGTGAACTAAGTGACCAAGAAATAATTGATTATATCAATACGAACGAACCAATGGATAAAGCTGGTTCTTACGGCATACAAGGATATGGTGGTACATTTGTAGAGAAAATAGACGGCGACTATTACTCTGTTGTTGGACTTCCGATCAATAAAGTTAAGAAAAAACTAAATGAACTAAATTTTTAACTTTTGATTTGAGGTGGTACTTTGCCAAATTCGCTTCTCATTAAAGATTTTCCGAAAGATGAAAGGCCTAGAGAGCGATTGTTAAAATTTGGTCCCGGAAGTTTGTCTAACCAGGATTTACTTGCGGTTTTATTAAGAACAGGGACAAAAAATGAATCGGTTTTAAAAGTTTCAAACGAACTTTTATTGAAATTTGATGGACTAAGATTATTAATGAGTGCTTCCGTTGAAGAAATATCAAATATTAAAGGAATCGGCGAAGCAAAAGCTGTACAGCTGATCGCTGCCTTTGAATTAGGAAAAAGGATTAACCGACTTCAATATGACGAAAGATTTATGATTAAAAGTCCAGATGATTGTGCTAAATTTATGATGGATGAAATGCGATTTCTTGAACAAGAGCATTTTGTATGTTTATACTTAAATACAAAAAATCAAGTTATTGCCCGCGAAACTATTTTTAAAGGTAGTTTAAATGCTTCAATTGTCCATCCTCGTGAAGTTTTTAAAGAAGCTTTTCGTAGATCTGCAAGCTCGATTATTTGTTTACACAATCATCCAAGTGGGGATCCAACTCCAAGTCGAGAAGATATCGAAGTAACAAAACGATTAGTTGAATGTGGAAAAATAATTGGAATTGAATTACTAGACCATATCATAATTGGTGAACATAAGTACGTCAGTTTAAAAGAAAAAGGTTACGTTTAAGGGTGTTCATTAGTAGCTAATTGTTTTATAATGTAAGTTATGGATAAAAACCTGTTATTTACTAACGATAAGAGAATATAGTATAGATACTTTAAATATAAAGTTGTACGTTTTAGAAAGGAAGATACATATGTTTGGATTAGGTGGATTTACTCGTGATTTAGGAATAGACTTAGGTACTGCGAATACTTTAGTCTTTGTAAAAGGAAAAGGAATAGTAGTTAGAGAACCTTCAGTTGTTGCTTTAAAAACAGATACGAAACAAATTGTTGCTGTAGGGAGTTCAGCAAAACTTATGATTGGTCGTACTCCGGGGAATGTTGTTGCAACTAGACCAATGAAAGATGGGGTTATTGCTGACTTTGAAACAACAGCAACAATGATGAAACACTACATTGATCAAGCTCAAAAGAGTAACGGATTTTTCTCACGTAAACCTTATGTAATGGTATGCGTACCATCAGGCATTACTGCTGTTGAAAAAAGAGCTGTTATTGATGCAACAAGACAAGCGGGTGCACGTGATGCATTCTTAATTGAAGAACCTTTTGCTGCAGCAATTGGTGCTAATTTACCGGTTATGGAACCAACTGGAAGTATGGTTGTTGATATTGGTGGAGGAACAACTGAGGTTGCAATTATCTCATTAGGTGGAATCGTTACTAGCCAATCGATTCGTACTGCTGGTGATGATATGGACGAAGCGATTATCCAATATATTAAAAAGAACTATAACTTATCAATTGGTGAACGTACTGCCGAACAGTTAAAGCTTGAAATTGGTTCAGCTATTAAAACTGATTCAGATGAGCAAATGGATATTCGTGGTCGTGATTTAATTTCAGGTTTACCTAAAACAATTACAATCCATGGAGAAGAAATTGCAGCAGCTTTAAGTGACACAGTAGAAGCAATTGTTGAATCTGTAAAAAATACATTAGAGAAAACGCCACCTGAATTAGCAGCGGACATTATTGATCGTGGAATCGTTCTTACTGGTGGTGGAGCACTTCTTCGTAATATTGACAAAGTAATTGCTCAAGAAACAAATATGCCTGTAATAGTTGCGGAAGACCCTCTTGACTGTGTTGCAATGGGTACAGGTAAAGCATTAGATAATATCGATATTTTCAAAAAGAATTATTCTTCTTCAAGCTCTTCATATCGATAAGGTTGATTGGTAATAAATAAATTTGGCTAGTTTTCTAAAAAGTTGAACTAGCAAATAAGTTCTTTAATAAGAAGATTAATTAAAATTTGTAATCCTCACTACAATTAGTGAGGATTACATTCATGAAATCGTTAGAACAAAAAAGTTGAATTGTTATAAGAGGGTGTAAGAATGCCACAATTTTTTCAAAATAAACGTTTAATGATTGTCTTAGCTGCTATTATCTTACTAGTGGCACTTCTAGGTTATTCTTTAAGAAGTAATAGAAACCTTTCCATTCCTGAGCAGTTTATTAAAGATACAGTAAGTTTGACTGAAAAAGTTTTTAATAAGCCCGCACAACTTATTGCGGGTTTATTTAACAATATGGCGGACTTAAAAGATACATATGATGAAAATCAAGTTTTGAAAAGTAAGCTCGATAAATATGTTGAATTATCTGTACGTGAGAAAGCATTAGAAAAAGAAAACAAAGAATTAAAAGACACGATTGGAATCAAAAAAAGTTTAAGTGATTATGATACATTCCAAGCAACAGTAACAATAAGAGATCCTGATAAATGGCAACAAATCATTACTATTGATAAAGGATCTATAGGTGGAATTGAAAAAGAAATGGCAGTTATCACATCTAAGGGCTTAATTGGTAAAGTTAAAAATGTTTCTAAATTTTCATCAACTGTACAATTATTAAGTTCTTCAGATCGAACAAATCGAATTTCTGCTAAAATTCAAGAAAAAGATACGGTTTTTGGTTTGATAGAAGGCTATGATGTTGAGAAGCAAGCTTTATTATTCAAACGAATTCCTTCAAATGCAAAAGTAAAAAAAGGACAAACAGTTGTGACTTCAGGTCTTGGTGGTGTTTTCCCAGCTAATCTAGTAATAGGTAAAGTTGAGGAAGTTGTGCCTGATGAACATGGGCTAACACAAACAGCTTATATTAAACCGCAAGCAGATTTTAATGACATAAATCATGTACTAGCTGTTAAGCGTTCAATTGATCAGCCACAGAAAGGAGAGTAATTAGTAAATGAGTAAGTATGGTTTACCTCTCCTTTTAACATTTCTGTTTATATTAGAAAACATTTATGTATCAACTGTATCGCCAAACATTCTTGGTCATAATGCGATAATTGTTCCACATTTTTTATTTTTTGGTTTATTATTTATTACATTATATTACAATCCGAAGAAGGCACTTATTTATGGTGTTATCTTTGGATTCGTTTATGATATTGTTTATACAGAGATTATAGGTATATATTTAGCTGCTTTTCCGTTATTTATCTTTTTAATAAGTCAAGCAATTAAAATACTTTATGCGAATTTATTCGTTCGAAGTATTCTTGTTTTAATCTGGACAGCGGCTTTAGAATATTTAGTATACGGATTAAATGCGTTATTCGGATTTACTAATATGAATAATACATACTTTATGAATCATCGATTATTTCCGACACTACTACTGAATGCACTATTTATATTAATTTTTGCATATCCTTTCTCATCATTATTAAGAACGATTAGTGAAAATAATGAGGAAAAATAAAGGATTTTTCGGGTGCATGTCGAATTATACAATCGGGGTGAACACTTATCATGGAACAGAGGCAACAATATGTTACAATAAAAGGAACGAAAGATGGTCTAACACTGCACCTCGATGATACATGTTCTTTTCAAATTTTAGTAGATGAAATTGAAGAAAGACTGTCTACCCACTTGTTTGAGAGCAATGATCGTCCCTTACTTGCAGTTCGATTAAAAATAGGAAATCGTTTTTTATCTCCTGAACAAGATGAAATTATTCGTTCAATTGTTCGTAAAAAGAATAATCTTGTGGTTGAAACAATCGAAAGTAATGTGATTTCGAAGCAAGACGCTATTGAATGGATGAAAAGGGAGGAAATTGTACCTATTTGTAGAATGGTAAGATCCGGTCAGATTCTCCAAGTGAAAGGTGATTTACTGTTAATCGGTGATGTTAACCCAGGTGGAACTGTTATTGCGGGTGGAAATATCTTTATTATGGGTGCACTAAGAGGTACTGCTCATGCCGGCTTTAATGGTAATAAGGAGGCAGTTATTGCGGCATCAATAATGAGACCAATGCAGTTGAGAATTTGCAGCATAATGAACAGAGCACCGGATCATTATGGTGATGAAGGCAATGAGATGGAATGTGCGTATATAAACGAAGATAGCCAAATCATTGTCGATCGCATACAATTTCTGACTCATCTTAGACCTAGTTTGACAAGGTTAGAAAGGGGCATGATGTAACTGTGGGAGAGGCTATAGTAATTACATCTGGTAAAGGTGGAGTTGGTAAAACAACTACATCAGCAAATTTAGGAACAGCATTAGCGATGTTTGGAAAAAAAGTGTGCTTAATTGACACTGATATCGGCCTACGTAACTTAGACGTTGTCATGGGATTAGAAAATCGCATCGTCTATGATTTAGTAGACGTTGTTGAAGGTCGCTGTAAAACGCATCAGGCACTAATAAAGGATAAGCGATTTGAATGCTTATATTTATTACCTGCTGCACAAACAAGCGATAAAACTGCTGTTTCTCCTGAACAAATGAGAGAGCTTGTTGATGAATTAAAAAAGGACTATGATTATATATTAATAGATTGCCCTGCTGGTATTGAGCAAGGATATAAAAATGCAGTAGCAGGTGCAGATAAGGCGATTGTTGTCACAACTCCTGAAGTTTCTTCAATTCGTGATGCAGATCGTATTATTGGATTATTAGATCAAGAGGATATTGAACCTCCTAAACTAGTAATCAATCGTATTAGAAGTCATATGATGGAAAATAGGGATAGCTTAGATGTTGATGAAATTACTTCAATGTTAGCTGTAGATTTAATTGGTATTGTCCAAGATGATGAAAACGTTATTAAAGCAACTAATAGTGGTGAACCTGTAGCTATGAATCCAAATTCAAAAGCTTCTATTGCATATAGAAATATTGCAAGAAGAGTGCTAGGGGAATCTGTACCATTACAATCATTAGAAACTGAAAAGAGCATTTTCTTTAAAGTGAAAAAGTTATTTGGTATCCGATAACACTTCGTAAAAAACGAAGTGTTTTTCTTTTATCCATTTTTCAATTTTCTCCCAAAATCCTGCCTAATACCTTTGTCCATTTTTCAAATTATCTACTCATAAGTTGTCCTACCCGTTCATATAAATTAATTAACTAGTTTGCGAGGAGAGGTGACACTTTGAGTAAGCGCGTAGATGATATAAGAAAGCGGATCGCTAAACGGCGTGAACAAGAAGAAAAATGGGGAAATCCGAATCAAGCGATGAGCAAATTTCCGGTAAAAGAAGTGCAAAATACTGAGGGCGGATACACTTATACTTATGATGATTTGGTAGAAGAGCAAGGTAAGAAAATAATGAATAATTCTAACTTTATGTTTAGAAGTTTATTATGCGCGATCATTGTACTAGCTTTAGCCATCATCTTAAAAAGTAACTCACCTATGGCATCTCAAGTTCGGCATGGTCTATCCCAAGTTTATGAAAGTGAATTTCAATTTGCCTCATTACAGAAATGGTATGAAGATCGGTTTGGAAGTCCAATTGCTTTTTTACCGCAATTAAATGATCAAAAAAAGAATGTAGGAAATGATAATTATGCTGTTCCTGCAAGTGGTAAAGTACTACAAAGCTTTAAAACGGACGGCCAAGGGATATTGATTCAAACTGAAGCTAACCAAAAAGTAGAGTCAATCAAAAAGGGTCGAGTCCTTTTTGTAGGAAAGAAAGATAATTTAGGAAATACGGTTATTATTCAACACGCCGATGGTTCAGAATCTTGGTATGGAAAATTAGGAACAACTAACGTAAAAGTATACGACGAAGTGGATAGTAAAAAGATTATCGGAACGGTGTCATCTAATGATGAAGGGAATCTAGGTACTTATTATTTTGCAATTAAAATGGGGGAAAAATTTATTGATCCGAAACAGGTGATTCCATTTGAATAAATGGCTAATTCTTCCTTCAAAAATTTCAGTTCATCCACTGTATTTGTTAATTGCATGTATTGGTATTATGACAGCTAATTTTTGGTCAGTATTGTTTGTATCCATTATTATTTTTTGCCACGAATTAGGTCACGCCATTGCTGCTACTTCATTTAATTGGAGAATTAATAAAATTACGCTACTTCCGTTTGGTGGAGTTGTAGATCTTGATGAACATGGAAATCGACCAACTTACGAGGAGTTTATTGTTACAATCTCTGGTCCCATTCAACATTTAACTTTATATATAATCGCTAACTTTCTATTTCGAATGAATTTAATGCCAGAAAACCTTTATACGCTTTTTATCAACTACAATCTTAGTATTCTTTGTTTTAATTTATTACCAATTTGGCCATTAGACGGTGGAAAATTAATACATCATTTATTTTCATTGATCTTTCCGTTCGTTAGAGCCCATATATATAGCTTGTACTCATCATTTGTATTTTTAGTGTTATCCTCATTACTTACAATCATAATTCAGCCTATGAACATTACTATTTGGGTTTGTCTATTATTTTTAATCGTTTCCTTATGGGGTGAATGGAAAAATAGGCATTTTGTTGTTATACGATTTTTAATGGAACGATTTTATGGAAACAAACAATATATCCAAAAAATTAAATCAATCTCCTTGAATAAAGAAACAAAATTATTTGAAGTTTTTTCTAACTTTCAAAAAGGGTATAAATACAACGTCGTCTTTTCTCTTGATAAAAAAAATCAACAAATGTTAGATGAAAATGAATTATTACATGCTTACTTTACTGAGAAGAAAGCAACCTATTCGCTTGAAGAACTAATTAGTTAGATTGCATTTACTTTAAACTTTTCCCAACAACTTTGAGAAATTTTACTTAATCCCAAAAAATATAAGAGTTTGACAAAAAAAGATGGTCTCTAGTTGAGGCCATTTTTTTAAATTTGTATTATTCAATTCTATTTATACATACCACGATGAGTCTTTTGGAATATAGTCATAGTAATACAATATAGAAGGGATCCTTTTTTGAATTTTTATATCGTTTGAAACTCGTCTGCCCCATTCATCGTCTTCACCAAAACTAATATTAAGAAACTTATGTGCCGAGGCAATCTTTTTTGAATAGCACATTAAATGATTTGGTTTTCGATAATAATAATGATCATCTTCCCCATGGGCAAACTCTTTCCCATACTTACAAACTTTTGAATATTGGTTATTAAAATTTACTAAAACGTCAAATACAATACAGTCAACATTTGGCGTTTCATTTATTGCTGAGCACAATAATTCGATATAATTTGGTTCTATCCGATCATCGTCATCTATAAATACTACATAATCTCCTTTTGCTTGCTCAATTAGAACATTTCTTTTTTCACCAATGCTTCTTTTTTTATTTTCTAAAAGTACTAATATTTCAACAGGATATGTTTTACTCTGTTTATCTAATTCATTAATAATATTATTTAAATACCCCATTCTTTCGGGGACAGTTGGAATAAGAATTGATAGAATTATATCCATATAATCGCTCCTATCTAAATCAGGATTAAGTAAAAGAAAGGGAAAAATAATGTCTCTTTAAAGAACAATGTAAGAGAAATCTAAATATAATATTCAATTTCTAATATTCATGTGAGTAGACTAACTAATCGATTATATTAACTAGCTTTTTTCTAATTAAATGAATAAAATGATAGGTACTATACATAGTTAGGAAGATGAGTTTGAAGAAAGTTATTATGAATGTTAAACATTCAGAGAAAAGAATTGCTGTAACTGAAAATGACCAGCTAGTAGAATGGTTTTCTTCTGCTGATAAAAATACACATGTGGGAAATATATATGTAGGACAAATCCAAGAGGTCATGCCGAAATTAAATGCCATTTTTGTAAATATTGGTTTAAATAAAAATGGCTTCATGAGATTGGAAGATACAATCGAGGGTAAAGAAACTGAAATCAATAAAGATGAATTAATACGAAAAAAGTTCCAAAAAGGACAATATATTTTGGTTCAAGTAATAAAGGATGCGTTTGATGAGAAAGGTCCTAAGCTAACAAATAATCTTGAATTTTCTGGTGATTACGTAGTATATTTCCCTCTTACAAAACAAGTTGCTGTATCAAATAAAATAAAAAAAGAATCGAAACGAAATAAATTATATTCATTAGGTCGGGATTACACTAGTGATAGTGAGGGGCTAATTTTCAGATCTTCATGTGAAAATGCCGAATCGGATGAGATTTTAAATGAGTTAAAAGGATTTCAAATAGTTTATGAGTCGTTTAAAAATCAAAGTTTTAAAAAAATCACTTGTGTATGGGAAGCGAATTCCTTGTTTACTAAGTTTTTTAAATTGCATCCTAAAGATACAATCAGTGAATTAATAATTGATGATTTAGCTGCTTATAAAAATTATTTGCCTGAAGATCTTCAAATAATTAGTTATAGAGGAAATGAAAATATTTTTGTAGCATTTAAAATAGAAGAACAAATAGAGAAATCCTTTAAACAAATTGTATGGTTAAAAAATGGCTCATTTCTACTAATCGAGCAAACTGAAGCTATGACAGTAATCGATGTAAATACTGGTAAATTTAGCGGGAAAAATAATCGTGAAGAAACCGTGTATCATACAAATCAATTAGCTGCAATTGAGATTGTTCGCCAATTAAGACTTCGTGATATTGGTGGAATGATTATTGTTGATTTTATTAATATGAAGTCCATTGAACAGCAAAAAAGTATAGGTGTTTTATTAAAGGAAGCGTTTAAAAATGACCGAGCATATACAAAGCTATTTGGGTTTTCAGGACTTGGTTTATTCGAACTTACACGCAAAAGAACAGCTCATTCACATATCGAAGCAACACATCAAAAGTGTCCTGAGTGTAATGGTAGTGGGCTTGTAAAAAACACTGTTCAGACAGCCTTTGAGTTAGAAAGAGAGCTTTGGGAACTCTCAACAAGTCGTGATATTGAGGCATTACTTGTTGAATGTAGTGAAGATGTTGCAAAAGCGTTAAATGGAGATCAAAATAATCATGTTCAAAGACTAGAAAAAGCAATGTTTATAAAAATCTGTTTAAAAATTATATCTTCAAAAACACCATTTTATAATATAGCTAGAACTGGAACGACCAAGGAAATAACTAGCTATTTAGAAACTGACATTAACTGAAGTAGTTGTTGACATTCGACATATGTCATGGTAACATCATAATGTTATTGTTTGTAGCGCACCCGTGCTACAACCGCGCATAATAGGTATTAAATTGCTATTATTAGCATGCCTATTGGTGGCGAGTCTTAGACTATTGAGGAGGTGCAATTATGTACGCAATTATTGAAACTGGTGGTAAACAAATCAAAGTTGAAGAAGGTCAAGCAATCTACATCGAAAAGCTTGATACTAACGCAGGTGAAACTGTAACATTCGACAAAGTTTTATTCGTAGGTGGCGAAAACATCAAAGTTGGTAGCCCAACTGTTGAAGGAGCTACTGTAACTGCAAAAGTTGAAAAGAACGGTAAAGCTAAAAAGATTCTTGTATTCAAATACAAATCTAAAAAGAACTACCGTCGTAAGCAAGGTCATCGTCAACCTTACACTAAAGTTGTTATCGAAAAAATCAACGCTTAATTTTAAGTAATGACTAAAATAACAATTGAACGTTTAAAAGATGGACGTATAGGTTCCTTTAAAATAAGTGGACATGCATTTTTTTCTGATGCTGGGACTGACATTGTTTGTGCCGGTATATCAGCAGTTTCAGTAGGAACTGTAAATGCTTTGGAAGCAATTTGTCGTATAGATTCTGAATTAAATACAGTGATTGATGAAAAGAAAGGTTTCTTGAAGTATCAATTACCGATTGATTTAAATGAAGATAATATGCAAAAAGCGCAACTTATCCTTGAAGCGATGATCGTATCTTTACAAACTATCGCTGCAAGTTACGGTGACTATGTCACTATAAACGAGTAAAACAGGAGGTGTAACCATGTTAAAATTAAATCTTCAGTTATTTGCTTCTAAAAAGGGAGTAGGTTCTACAAAAAACGGTCGTGACTCAATGTCAAAACGTCTTGGCGCTAAACGTGCTGACGGACAATTCGTAACTGGTGGTTCAATTCTTTACCGTCAACGCGGCACTAAGATTTATCCAGGTGTAAACGTTGGTCGTGGTGGAGATGACACATTATTTGCGAAGGTTGATGGCGTAGTTAAATTCGAACGTTTAGGCCGTGACCGCAAACAAGTAAGTGTATACCCTGTAGCTCAAGAAGCTTAAGAAACTAACTTAGAAACTCTAACCTTTTAGGTTAGAGTTTTTCTGTACTTAAGATCTATTTATTTATAATAAATTGCTTTTCAACATAGAAAAAAGTGTTGTTATAGCAACCTCTCAAACAATATGCTCCGAGACTCGGCATTTTACAAGGTAAACACTAGTTTGAGACATTCAAAATGATCAATCAAAATGCCGAGTCTAACTTTTTTATACCTTCATAAATACCAAAAATGTAAACCTATAGGAGAAATACAATGCAGGAGAAATGGGACGTTCTAGAGGTATTAAGGCATTCGCGTCATGATTGGTTAAACCGAATTCAATTAATAAAAGGATATATGGCCACAGGTCAATCTGACCAGCTAGAAGAAACGATTACGAAAATTGTTGCTGATTCTTTAAATGAAGCTAAAATTTGTTCGTTACAAATTCCAGAGTTTGCAGAATTTATCATTACCTATAACTGGAAGCCTCGTACAATTGTACTAGATTATGAAATTTTAGGGGAACCATGTTCGCTTAAAAATCTAGACGAAGTGATGACAGTATGGATTCAAAATTTTTTAGAAAAACTAGAATCTTGGGTACATATTTATGAGGAAAATTTTGTTAGTTTAACAATTGAAATAAATGATAAAACAGTTAGTTTCTTTTTTGACTTCAGAGGTAAACTAACAAAGAAAGAAGATATGTTGAAGTGGATTGTTTCATCATCAAATGACAGCTCAAAAATTAGAATGATGTCATATTTTTGCGAGACAGAAGAATGTAGTATCGAATTTAAATTGGAAAAATAAAAGAGTGGTGGATTTATGTTTATTGATCAAGTCAAGATATATGTAAAAGGTGGAGACGGTGGAAACGGTATGGTAGCCTTCCGTCGTGAAAAATATGTACCAAAAGGTGGCCCTGCTGGTGGAGACGGTGGTAAGGGAGCTAATGTTGTATTTAGAGTAGATGAAGGCTTAAGAACATTAATGGATTTCCGTTATAAACGTCATTTTAAAGCAGATCGTGGTCAACACGGAATGTCTAAAAATCAACATGGTAAAAATGCAGAAGATATGATTGTAAAAGTACCACCTGGGACGATCGTAACAGATGCTGATTCAGGTGAATTAATAGCAGACCTTACAATGGATGGTCAAACAGCTATTATTGCAAGAGGAGGCCGTGGAGGCCGTGGGAATAGTCGATTTGCATCGCCTGCAAATCCGGCTCCAGAAATAGCTGAAAATGGAGAGCCAGGTAAGGAAAGAAACATTAAACTTGAACTTAAAGTGTTAGCTGATGTTGGTTTAGTTGGTTTCCCAAGTGTTGGTAAATCAACATTATTATCAGTTGTAAGTTCTGCTAGACCAAAAATTGCTGAATATCATTTTACAACAATTGTTCCTAATTTAGGTGTTGTAGAAACTGAAGATAATCGTAGTTTTGTTATGGCCGATTTACCAGGGTTAATTGAAGGGGCACATCAAGGTGTTGGACTTGGGCATCAATTCCTACGTCATATTGAAAGAACACGTGTAATTGTTCATGTAATTGATATGTCAGGTCTTGAAGGCAGAGACCCATATGATGATTACTTAACAATTAATCAAGAGCTAAAAGAATATAATTTACGTTTAACTGAACGACCTCAAGTAGTCGTTGCAAATAAAATGGATATTCCAGAAGCTGAAGAAAACTTAAATAAGTTTAGAGAACAAGTTGGAGATGAAGTTCAAATTTTCCCAATTTCTGCAGTAACACGTCAAGGTTTACGTGATTTATTATTTACAGTTGCAGATTTAGTGGAAACAACTCCAGAATTCCCACTTCATGACGAAGAGGAAGACAAACCATTACGAGTTCTTTATAAATATCAAAAAGAAGAACCTACTTTTGAGATTACTCGTGAAAGTGATGGAACGTTCGTCGTTAAAGGTGAAGAGCTTGAAAAACTATTCAAAATGACTAACTTTGAACGTGAAGAGTCAATTCGTCGATTTGCACGTCAAATGCGTGGTATGGGGATCGATGAAGCATTACGCCAACGAGGTGCTAAAAACGGAGATATCGTTAAAATTTCTGAATACGAATTCGAATTTATCGATTAAAAATTTCTATATAAAAAGAGGGTGTCCAACACCCTCTTTTTTTTATTTCAAAAATAAAGTACTGCAAATAAGGATTGGGGAATCGCAAATAAATCGCGAACTGCAAATGAATTTCGAAAATCGCAAATAAGATAAAGTTTTACCCATGCTAGTAAAGGTATTTTGGCTTAAAATTGTACAAAATAATGACCATTAAAAAGGAAGGGAGCAATTTTACTCTAATTCTTCCTATTTTGACTATAAAATGGCTAAAATGATCAATAAAAAAATCTAAAATATTAACTACAAATTAAAGTCTGGCTTAGATACCCTGCTCTAATAAAAAAGGGATGCCCATGTGTTCCTTACTCTGACACATGAGACATCGCCCTTACCGTATAATCAAAGAAATCTACCAATACCATTTCAAACCTCATAACCCTATACTTACGGTATATCTACCAAAAAACCTTCATTTTTTAATTGTAAGATCGCACTTTCTAGCTGTTGTTCACTATCTGCTTCGATCGTATGAAGATGTGTTCCATTTGTTAAATTAGACAGTGGGACAGAGCTAGTTTCTCCCATTTTTTGAAGAAATAAGGTTATATCATAACGGTTTGCAATTTGTAATTGGGCTGTGATATATCCATAGACAGGATGTTCAACCATTACATCCTTAACTGTAACACCGTGATCGACTAATATTTCTAGTTCTTTTTGAGTTTCTTCTGCTGTATGGTGACAAATAATTACTTTTTTAATTTTGTCAGTTTCCTTATTAGGATGTATATAAATATAACCTTGAGCAGTTGCTAGTATAGGCTCATTTTTCGCTTTTAAAAGTGTAATATCACCTACAACTACTTGTCGACTAACATTTGCTTTTTTAGCTAAGGAATTACCTGATAGGGGTGACTCAGACTCCTTTAACCATTGTAAAACTTTCTTTCTTCTTTCTTCCCCTAAAAGTTTTTTATTCATTTTAATTTCCTCGATTAAAAATTTTGATTAATGATTAATTTTAACACAGACGAAAATTTGATTAAGTCATCTTCTATTGTATGTTTTCCGATTGAAACTCTGAAGAATTGTTTTGCCTCATGAGGGTCTCTTCCAATGGCTAACATCGTTTCTGAAGGTTTCTGCATGCCAATGGCACAAGCGCTTCCAGTTGAAATGGCAAATTGATGTCGATTACATTCAAGCATCACAAACTGACCTTCAAGTCCAATAATCCTCATTCCTATTATATTTGGAATACATTCGCCATCGTTACCTTCAAATTTTACAAGTTGGTTAACATCTTGTAATTGTGATTTTAAAACATTTTTTAAATTGTGACATCTCTTTTGCTCTTCGTCTTGATTTTTTATTATATGACCAGCTGATGTTACGAATGATGCAATTGCTGGAACATTAACAGTTCCGGGACGAATTCCACTTTCATGTGATGTACCGGGATAGATAGGTTGACAAGTTAATTTAGGATTTAAATAAAGGGCTCCAATCCCTTTTGGTCCATATAATTTATGACCTGAAATACTCAAACTAGAAATTTCATATTTTGAGACATCTATTGCTATTTTTCCAAATGATTGTACACAATCGCAATGAAGTAAAATATTAGACGAACTAAATAAATTTGCAATCTCGTTAATCGGTTGAATTGCTCCAATTTCAGAATTTACATGTTGAAAAATACCTAATACAGTATCTTCACGAATGGCATTTTCAATCATTTCTAATGAGATAATCCCGCTATTTGTTACCGGCAAATAAGATACTTCATAGCCTTGTTCTTCCAATACTTTTAAATAATTACCAATTGAAGAATGCTCTAATGTTGTAGTTAAAATATGTTTTCCGATTTTTTTTGTACTCTTTAAGAGGGTTTGGATCGCAATTAAATTTGATTCAGTTCCTCCACTTGTAAAGTAAATTGAAGCGGGGCTAGCATTTATAAATCCCGCTAATTGTTTACGGCATGCTTCAAGTAGCAGTGAAGCCTTTGAGCCAATATCATGTAAACTTCGCTCATTCCCAAAGTAATTTTTAGAGGCAGTGACAAATGTCTCAATTGCTTCTTCACTCATTGGAGTCGTAGCAGCATAGTCTAAATAAATCAATTTAAAGTCTCCTTTTTTACTCATTAAAAAAAAATTTCTTGTCATTAGTTTAAATATATGTAAATATAGGTGTCAAGACAGCTTTTTTATCTATAAGATAAAATTTAAATAGAGGTACTGTAAATGGAGGGGGCAACTATGCGAACTGCAGACGTTGTCATTATTGGCAGTGGGATTGCTGCTTTAATGGCTGCTGAGGAAATTTGTCAGTCTAAAAATGTGATTCTATTCACAAAGAAAAAAATTTGGGACAGCAATTCGATGCTTGCACAAGGTGGAATTGCAGCAGTAATGTCAGAGGATGATTCTTGGGAACTTCATAAACAAGATACGCTCGAAGCGGGTTGTAATGTAAATAATATAGATGCGGTAGAAGAGCTAGTAAAGAACGGAACAAAGTCTATGAAAGAACTTGTTTCTATTGGTATGGAATTTGATAAAGATGAATCTGGCCAGTTTCATCTTGGTAGAGAAGGAGCCCATCGCAAAAATAGAATTTTACATTCTGGCGGTGATGCCACTGGAAAGCATCTAGTAGAAACTGTATATGCTCGGATAAAAGATAAAATAACGATTATTGAACATGAAATGGTAATTGATTTAATAATACATGATGGTATATGCAAGGGTATTTATATACTTAATGAAAATGGTGAATTAGAATCTTGTTTTGCAAACACGACACTTCTGGCAACGGGCGGTATTGGGGCAATGTATCAATTTAGTTCTAATAATAGGGCCATAACCGGAGATGGAATTGCTATGGCATATCGAGCGGGTTGTGAGACCACTGATTTGGAATTTATCCAATTTCATCCTACCATGCTTTACATTAATGGAGCATGTAAAGGTCTAGTATCAGAAGCTGTTAGAGGTGAAGGAGCTTTTTTAGTAACGAAAACTGGTCGTCGCATTATGAAGGGAATCCATCCTTTTGAAGATTTAGCACCAAGAGATGTTGTTAGTAGGGCGATCTTTAATGAAATGCAAAACGGTGAAGAAATCTATTTATCGATCGAAATGATAGATGGATTTGAACAGCGTTTCCCAACAATTACTACAAATCTTATTAATAATGGGATTGATCTACAAAAAGGATTGATTCCAGTTGTTCCAGGTGCACATTTCCACATGGGTGGGATAAAGACATCTGCAAATGGAGAAACGACAATTCCAGGATTGTATGCAGTAGGTGAGGTTGCTTGTACCGGTGTGCATGGTGCAAACCGACTTGCTAGTAATTCTTTATTGGAAGGGATTGTGTTTGGTAAAAAGGTTGCGAAATTTATTGCTGACCTACCTTTAGCTAAAATAGATGGGAATCAACCGAAATACATGATACCAAGATTTAGAACGTTACCTACAAAAGATGAAATTAAAGAAATAATGATGAAGTATATCGGCATTGTAAGAAAGGAAGAAGATTTAAATAAAGCAATCACATATTTTTCTTACTTTTTAGAATCTAAAACAGTAGATTCACGCCCGATGAACAAAGAGGAACTAGAAAGATACAATATGCTAATTACTGGAAAACTAATTGCAGAAGCTGCTGTAAGAAGAAAAGAAAGCATCGGCTCACATTTTATAGAATATATAGATCAACCAGCTAATATTTGAGGAGAGAAATTCATGAATACTTTAAAAGCTAAAAAAATGATTGAGCAATTTTTACTAGAGGATATTGGAGAAGGGGATTTATCCTCAATTCATATTTTCCCAATGCATGAAAGAACAACGGGAAAAGTACTTGCAAAGGCAGATGGAGTAATAGCGGGTACTGAATTAATTGAAATAACTTATAAATTACTTCATGAAGATATTAAAGTAACACTTCACGTTAAAGATGGTGAATCTGTTGTGGCAGGGCAACTACTTGCAGAAGTAGAGGGACCAGTTCAAGTGTTATTATCAGGTGAAAGAGTTATGCTTAATCTTTTACAACGTATGAGTGGAATTGCAACACTTACTTCAAAAGCAGTTGAAACACTAAGCGATGAGAAAATTAAACTAGTCGATACAAGAAAAACGATGCCAGGTTTACGTTTATTTGATAAATATGCAGTTACTTGTGGTGGTGGAGCGAACCATCGTTTCGGTTTATATGATGCAGTGATGCTTAAAGATAATCATATTGCTTACGCAGGTTCAATAAAAAATGCAGTTGAGTCATTACGAAATAAATTAGGTCATATGGTCAAAATTGAAGTCGAGACGGAAAACAAAGATCAAGTTCTTCAAGCTATTGAAGCTGGTGCAGATGTCATTATGTTTGATAATCGTACGCCAGATGAAATAAAAGAATTTGTTAAACTTGTTCCAGAAACGATCGTAACGGAAGCTTCTGGTGGAATTACTTTAGATAATTTAGCAAGTTTTCAAAACTGTGGTGTAAATGTTATTTCTTTAGGCTGTTTAACACATTCAGCAAAAGCATTAGATATAAGCTTCTACTTGTAAAATAGTAGGGATTGGAGTGGGGACAATGAACGTTTTAGATATGATACAAAAAAATGAAGGATATCAAATTCCTGATGAGTACTATACATTATCAACTGAGGAAATGGAAAAAAGAGTAAAAGATATAAAAGAGAGATTAGGTGATGCTCTTTTCATTCCAGGTCATCATTATCAAAAGGAAGAAGTTGTAGTTTTCTCAGATTCGACAGGAGATTCTCTACAACTTGCTCAAGTTGCCGCTAATAATAAAAAAGCGAAATATATTGTATTCTGTGGTGTACATTTTATGGCAGAGACTGCAGATATTTTAACGGAAGATGAACAAATTGTTATTTTACCTGATATGAGAGCAGGCTGTTCAATGGCAGATATGGCAGATCATCATCAAACTGATCGTGCATGGGTAGAGTTACAGAAGCTTTTCGGAGACACAATTTTACCGTTAACATATGTTAATTCAACTGCTGCGATTAAAGCGTTTGTCGGTAGAAATGATGGTGCAACCGTAACATCATCTAATGCTAAAAAGGTAGTTTCTTGGGCTTTCACACAAAAAGAACGTATATTGTTCTTACCTGATCAACATTTAGGCAGAAACACAGCATTTGAATTAGGTGTACCTTTAGAGCATATGGCGATTTGGAATCCAATAACGGACACTTTAGAATATGAGGGAGACCTAAATAACATCAAAGTAATACTTTGGAAAGGTCACTGCTCTGTTCATGAGAATTTTACTGTGAAAAATATTGAGAATGTACGAAAAAATCATCCTGATATGAGGATTATTGTGCATCCAGAATGTTCTAGAGAAGTTGTAGCAGCAAGTGATGACAATGGATCTACAAAATATATTATTGACCAGATTGAAGCTGCTCCTGCAGGAAGTAAATGGGCAATTGGAACTGAGATGAATTTAGTTCAAAGAATTATTAAAAATCATCCTGATAAGGAAATCATTTCATTAAATCCATTTATGTGTCCATGCTTAACAATGAATCGTATCGATTTACCACACTTGTTATGGTCTTTAGAAAATATCGAAAAAGGTAATATCCAAAATATTATTACAGTTGATAAACAAACTGCAAAAGATGCAATTAAGGCATTAGATAAAATGCTTGAGCTTGCTTAAAAATAAAATAAAATATCATAAAAAATTTAAAATCATCTAGTTCAACTTGAGCTAGATGATTTTTTTATAGAAAAAACAAGAATAAAGTAAATACTTATACAAGCTTACTCGTCATAAATTAAAATACCTTCTATCATAAATATAAATATTCAGACATACATTGTTGTGAGGTACTAATGTACAATCCAACGTAGAGGCAATTGGTCAGGAGGGGAAAAGGTGAGAATTCACATAGTAATAAAGGGCGATACCCTTAAGAGCATTGCTCAAAAATATAATATCGACTATGAAGAGATAGTTAAATTAAATGCCCAACTAAGTAATCCAGATATGATCTATCCTGGCATGAAAATAAAAGTGCCAGAAAGGGGAGAAAAACCAGCCCCATTAGGTTCTAAAAAGGAGGTACAGCAACCTAAGCCAAGTGTTGCTTTGGAGGTAGAAGAAGGAAATGTTCAACCTGTAGCTCAGACACAACCTGTTGTCATGCCGAATACAAAGCCAGTTGATAATAATTTGAATATTAATGTAGAGGTTACACCGACAGTAAAACCTGTAATTCAGATACCTATTCCACCTGCGAAACCGACTGTATCACCTGCGACAAATAATGCGAATCAACAAGTATCTCCTGTTCAAACTGGAAAACCAAATGCGAACATACCGCAAGTTGTTTCGCCAGTGGCAGTTAAAAATCCGATAAATGATAATAAATCAAATGTGAACACCAAGGGAGGACAAAGCATGTCAGAGAAAAAGAACTACTTCCCAGGATCATTGGTTTCTCCATCAACACCAAATACGCAAGTATCTCCTGTGGAAACAGGGAAACCAAATCAACAAGTATCGCCAGTAGCAACAGGCAAACCAAATCAACAAGTATCACCGGTAGCAACAGGAAAACCAAATGTGCAAGTATCACCAGTAGCAACAGGAAAACCAAATGTGCAAGTATCGCCAGTGGCAACAGGAAAACCAAAAGAGCAAGTATTACCTGTAGCAACAGGAAAACCGAATATGCAAGTATCACCAGTAGCAACAGGAAAACCGAATATGCAAGTATCACCAGTAGCAACAGGAAAGCCGAATATGCAAGTATCACCAGTAGCAACAGGAAAGCCGAATATGCAAGTATCACCAGTAGCAACAGGCAAACCAAATATGCAAGTATCGCCAGTGGCAACAGGCAAACCAAATATGCAAGTATCGCCAGTGGCAACAGGAAAGCCAAATGCGCAAGTATCACCAGTAGCTACTAATAAAGCTCAAACATTACCGGCGTATGTGGGCCCAAATAATGCACCACAAACATTGCCAGCGTATATGGGGCCGAATGCACCACAAACACTTCCAGCATTTGCAGGACCGAATGTACCGCAAACACTACCAGCGTATGTAGGACCGAATCCAAACGCAGCCCAAACGCTACCAGCATATGTAGGACCGAATCCAAACGCAGCACAAACGCTACCAGCATATGTAGGACCGAATCCAAACGCAGCCCAAACATTACCGGCATATATGGGACCGAACGGAAACTTCCCGCAAACATTACCAGCATATATGGGACCAAATGAAAACTTCCCAGCAACAATGCCAGCATATATGGGACCAAACGCAAACTTCCCAGCAACAATGCCAGCATATATGGGACCAAACGCAAACTTCCCAGCAACAATGCCAGCATATATGGGACCAAATGAAAACTTCCCACAAACATTACCAGCATATATGGGACCAAACGCAAACTACCCATATTATCCACGAGGAGAAGGAGGGACATTACCAACTTTACCGAGTTTTGGAGCTATGCCGATGATGCCAGGAGTAACTGGAGAAGCACCAGTTCCGCCAACTGCGATGCCAACGCCATTACCAGCACCAGTGCCAACACCATTACCAGCGCCAATGCCATTACCTGCACCAATGCCAGGAAATAATATGCAAACACTACCAGCATATATGGGACCGAATCCAAATGTAGCACAAACTTTACCAGCATACATGGGACCGAACGGAAACTTCCCACAAACATTACCAGCATATATGGGACCAAATGAAAACTTCCCAGCAACAATGCCGGCATATATGGGACCAAATGAAAACTTCCCAGCAACAATGCCAGCATATATGGGACCAAACGCAAACTTCCCAGCAACAATGCCAGCATATATGGGACCAAATGAAAACTTCCCAGCAACAATGCCAGCATATATGGGACCAAACGCAAACTTCCCAGCAACAATGCCAGCATACATGGGACCAAATGAAAACTTCCCAGCAACAATGCCAGCATATATGGGACCAAACGCAAACTTCCCAGCAACAATGCCGGCATACATGGGACCAAACGCAAACTTCCCAGCAACAATGCCAGCATATATGGGACCAAATGAAAACTTCCCACAAACATTACCAGCCATGGACTATCCAAAGTTCCAAGGCGGTCCAGTTGTTTCACCATATGCTACTGGACCGACTCCAATGTATCGTGATTCATCTGAACCTTATTTTGATCCAAATTCGCAATTATTTACTCCTTATGCACAAAATCAGTCTTCCTACGGAGTACCATATTTTGAGGAAGATGAACAATAAAGAATTTTATTTAAAAAGGCGATTAATTACTAATCGTCTTTTTTTTATTTAGTTATTTTAATACAGGAATTAATTGGATTAGAAATTATTTCTCATGTAACAGCCTTTAAAGAGCACTTTTTTACTTAAAATGAGTTTCAAACCATCAATTAACAATTTAAAATCCACCTAAAAAGGTCAACCTAACTTTGTAATACATTTTAGTATTACAATTGGCTGTAATTAAAGGGAGGGTTTTATATTGAATAAAAAAGGTCTTATCGTTGCTACAGGTGTGCTAACAGCTTTAACATTATCTGCTTGTGGAACAAACAATAATGCCATGAATGACCATAAAAGAAATGTTGGTTATGAAAAAGTAAACTTCAATAAACCGACAAACCCTTATGCTGTTAATTATCGTTATGAAAACGTAAACTATCCTAATAACCAAGATTATTTCACAAAGAAAAATAATCACTACGGAAATGATCGTATAAATGAAGGTTTAAGTAGTGAATATTCTAATGATGGCGTAATCCATGACGGAACATATGGAAGAAATGTCAATTATACAAATAGAAACTACACGATGGATCAAGTTCGTTATAATAACGATTTAAACACAGCTCCTCTTGTACCATATACAAATATTAGTACAAACACTAATATGAATGCTGGTGAACGAAAGTTTGCGGACCAAATATCTAAACGAGTAGAAGAAATGTCAAATGTATCCAAAGCAAGCACGGTTGCTGTTGGTGATCAGGTTCTTATTGCAGTAGATCTGGTAAATAAAAATGTTGATGAAAGCGCATTTCGATCAAAAATCAAAGACGCTTTATCACCATACACGAGTGGTAAAAAAGTATATGTAACATTTGATGGAACAATTAGAAATAATTTAAATAACATGACAAATAATGTTCCAAATGCCACTAAAAATGTATTATACGATACAAAAGAAAATGTTAAACATATGTATCGTAATGTAAAAAATGATGTTAAGGATGCAACTAATCCAAACCGATAATAATCAATTTTTTACACTGAAAAGGAAGAAGCTCTTGCTTCTTCCTTTTTTAGAGCTTGTTTCTTTGTAATTTACATTTTTCTTAATTCGATGATTAAGATCCTTTTAGTTCTTAGAATAGTTTAACAATTCGTTTGATGAGGGTTAAACAATATGGTAAAGTGATTTTTATATTGACCAAAAGTTCGAAGTGGTCAATTGGTTAATAAGAGAATTTGAGGTGAGTTTTTTGAAAAAGCAAAATATTTTACAAGCTGCCACAAAGTCATTTACCATTTTTGGCTATAAAGCAACTACAATAAGTCAAATCGCAAAACAGGCAAATGTTGGAAAAGGAACGATCTATACTTTCTTCAAAAATAAAGAAGAATTATTTGATGAAATCATCAATAATTTGATTACTGAAATGAAATTTTTAGCAGAACAATCGATTCATGATGAAGATTCATTCATTGAAAAAGCTCATAAAGGAATTGAAGTATTTATTGCTTTTCATAATGAACATGAATTAACAATAAAGTTGCTTCAGGAACAACAAGAAATTGGAACGACTATAGTACATGACGCATTAAAACGATTGAATCAATCAATCATTCTATACATTCAGAAAAAAATTGAAGAAGCAATAGCAAAGAAAGAAATTGTTGAATGTGATCCCAAAATAACAGCTTTGGTAATGTTTCGACTGTATACAACACTTAAAATTGATTGGGAGAAAGAGCACGAGGCGCTAAGTCCTAAAAAAATTACTGAGTTATTTAACTTTTATATCCTAAATGGTTTATCAAAAGGACTAGATTAAGTATCAGGGGATTAGGAGGAGAAAATTTTGATTTTTAAATTAGACAATAAAGATAAAAAAATGGCAAATTTAATTTTAAATGTACAGTTACCCGCATATAAGGTCGAAGCAAAATTAATCAATTTTGAAGGAATACCACAATTAAAGGACAATGTCAAAAGCATTAGAGATTCCAAGGAAATTTTTATCGGTTATGTGATTGAGAATGAATTAAAAGGATTTTTGGCCTATACAGAAAACGATAACGAATTTCAAATATGTAGATTGGTAGTACATCCTAGATGCTTTAAGCGGGGCATTGCAAGAAAATTAGTTAATTATTTTTTAAATGAAGTTGCCAAGAAGAAAAAAGTAATTGTTTCAACAGGATCAGATAACCTACCAGCCATTAACTTATATAAAACTTCTGGTTTTAAATTTCATAAGAAAATTGAAGTGGCACCTAATTTTTTTATATCTCTATTTGAAAATACATATGGTAATTAACCCCCTTTCCTAAAGACAACTCTTTAGGTTTTTTTGTTTAGAAGATTAATGGCCATTTACATATAAAAATTATAAATATGTTGGATAAAGATAAAAGGAATGGTCAAACTAAAAAAGCTTGTATGAATTTGTCTAAAGGAGTGGATGTTTGTGAAAAAGTTCATTTTAATATTTGTTTGTTTACTAGCTTTATTAATACCGGCACAAACTGAAACATTGGCAGCTCATAATGAACTTCAACATAGTTCTAACAAAAAGGGAATTACAATCATTTTACATAAAGTATATATAAACGGTGAAGTGATTGAGGAAATTTACATTAATCAACACAAAACGTTGGGTCAAGTAAAAAAAGAATTTAAGGGTTGGAAAGTCATAGAAGAAAATGATGATCAAATCGTACTAATGAAAAAAATTAATGATCTTTCACCTACTTTAAAGGCGAAAGGTTACTTCGGAATAAATTCAAATGGGGTTTTGAATTTATATATTGGAGTGCCAAGCGGTAATAATATTATCGAATCTTTTTTTCAAATAGATACGAATAAATTAGAAGTAAATAAACAAAAGCAACTTGAACAAGGGATTAAAATTTCGACGAAAGATCATTACGATTATCTATTACATTACTTAAAAGAGTATGAAAGAATCGTAAATTAAATTTCGGAATTTGACTGTGATCAATCGGACGTCTATCTAAAATGTCATATAAAAAAGAATCCACAAAGTAATTTATTTTCCTTGTGGATTTTTTGTATTTGGATGGTTCAAGTCATTTTTCTATCTTGAACTTCCAATTCCTCTATTCTTTCCCATTCACTTCGTAAAATTGAATAAACATAAGTATCATGCACTGTACTACCTTGTATTAAATACTGACGTAGTAGACCCTCATTCGTAAATCCTATTTTTTCAAGAAGTTTTTGGGAAGGTAGATTTTCCGGATAAACGATTGCTCCTATTCGATTTAGTTGAAGAATATTAAATCCATAAGATAATAATGCTTTTAAAGCTTCTGTCGCAAAACCTTTTCTCCAATAGTCTGGGTGTACCTCATAGCCAACTTCGGCCCTTTTGTTTCGTTCTTGGTAGGCAGTAAATCCACATGTTCCGATTAATTTGTTTGTTTCATTATCAATCATCCCCCAACGGATGCCATTGCGCGCTTCATACATTTCTCTAAAATAATGAATTACGTCCAATACTTCACTACTATTTTTTAGTGCATCTAGTCCATAATATTTGGTGACATCTTCTCTTGATAAAATATTGAACATTCGATTAAGATCAGTGACTTTAATTTCTCTTAAATAAAGTCGCTCTGTAGTTAGAATTGGAAACATGTTCAAATCGAATGGCCTCCTTATGGATTTTCTTAAGTACCGATTTTTTAAACTTTCGCTAAATTTATTAGTCATTTTTATGTAAACTTTTTCGTTAAATCATATGTATAAAATTTTTATTTTCGACAGCCGACTATTTTTTTCCTTCTTCTTTCTATGGTACAATGGAATACATGTAAAAAGGGGAGAAAACCATGTACGAATACATAATTGGAAAGATAGAATGGGTTGGACCAGAATATATAGTAATTGATCATAATGGAATGGGCTATCAATTATTTACACCTAATCCATATGTTTTTAGACCTTCAAATGAAATCTTAAAAGTTTATACACATCATTATGTAAGAGAAGATGTTATGATGTTATATGGTTTTAAAACACTAGATGAACGTACTTTATTCCAAAAATTGTTAAGTGTGTCAGGAATCGGTCCTAAAGGTGCCTTGGCAATTGTTGCGACTGGAGAACCAAATCAGATAGTTCATGCGATCGAAGAAGAGGACGAGGTATTTTTAACAAAATTTCCTGGTGTTGGTAAAAAGACAGCAAGACAAATGATCCTTGATTTAAAAGGAAAACTTGAAAAAGTCTTTGGAGCAGTTCAAGTCGATTTATTTACTGACCTAGATGCTATTGAAGAGAAAGAGAGTGCAGCATCTTCATTAGATGATGCAATTGAAGCATTAAAAGCATTAGGCTATGCAGAAAAAGAAGTTAAAAAGATCGTACCGTTATTAAAGAATGAGAAGCTTTCAACGGATGAATATATTAAAAAAGCACTTCAATTACTATTGCAAGCTAAGAGGTGATGAAAATGGATGACCGAATTTTATCTGGTGAAAGTAGTGGCGAGGAATTTGATCAAGAGCTTTCACTAAGGCCTCAATCATTAAGGGAATATATAGGGCAAGATAAAGTCAAAAAGAATTTGCAAGTTTTTATTGAAGCTGCAAAGATGCGAAATGAGTCTTTAGATCATGTTCTATTATACGGTCCTCCTGGATTAGGTAAAACCACTTTAGCAGCGATTATTGCGAATGAACTAGGTGTTGGATTCAAAACGACTTCAGGACCAGCGATTGAGCGTCCTGGAGATTTAGCAGCTATTTTGACTTCACTTCAACCTGGTGATGTATTGTTTATCGATGAAATTCACCGATTGCCTCGAACAGTAGAAGAAGTACTTTATCCAGCAATGGAAGACTTTTTCTTTGACATCGTAATTGGAAAGGATGCAACTGCTAGGTCGGTAAGAATTGATTTGCCTCCATTTACATTAATAGGAGCAACAACAAGAGCAGGTCTCCTTTCCTCACCACTTAGAGATCGTTTTGGAGTATTAAATCGATTAGAATTCTATACTGTTGAACAACTTGCATTGATCGTGAAAAGAACAGCAGAGTTATTCGGAATGGAAATTGAAAATGACGCTGCTTCAGAAGTAGCTAGAAGATCTCGAGGTACCCCTCGAATTGCAAACCGTTTATTAAGAAGGGTTAGAGATTTTGCTCAAGTTCAAGGAAGTGGAATCATTACCTTTGAAATAGCTAAAGACTCTTTAATTCAAATGCAGGTAGATGAAGCAGGTCTAGACCATATCGATCATAAATTGTTACTAGCTATTATTGAGCGATTTAGAGGTGGTCCTGTTGGGGTTGATACGATTGCTGCTTCAATCGGGGAAGAGTCACAAACGATTGAAGATGTATATGAGCCATATTTACTTCAAATTGGCTTTCTTCAGCGGACTCCTAGGGGACGAATTGTTACTGATTTAACATACAAACATTTCGGGTTGCAGGTGCCGGAGCAATGATTGATTTGTCAAAAATTTTAATTACGTTAGGAATTATCTTACTAGTTGTTGGATTGTTTATTCGATTTGTTGGGAAACTTCCAGGCGATATTTTTATAAAAAAAGGAAATGTATCGTTTTACTTTCCGATTGTAACTTGTATTATCATAAGTATTTTATTATCACTTATTTTTTCATTATTTGGGAGAAAATAAGTGAGTAGAAATAAATAGAGTTTGGAAAAGGGAATTGTGGATAATCTCCCTTTCTCCTTACTCCTGAAATTTATGAGGTGTATAGAAATGGATGTAAATTTATTTGATTTTGATTTACCTGAAGAGTTGATTGCTCAGACTCCTTTGTTGGACCGAGAAGCATCGAGACTAATGGTATTACATAAAGAGTCAGGAAATGTAGAGCATAAACAGTTTCCTGATGTGTTAGATTATTTACAAGAGGGCGATTGTTTAGTTTTAAATGAAACAAAAGTAATGCCTGCTAGATTATTTGGTGTGAAAGAAGATACAGGTGCTCAAATTGAAGTATTATTACTTCAACAAGAAGAGCAGGATGTATGGGAAACATTAGTAAAGCCTGCTAAAAGAGTCAAAGAAGGCACAATCATGTTATTTGGAGATGGCAGATTAAAGGCAGAATGTGTAGGTTCTAGTGATCAAGGTGGAAGAAAATTAAAATTCCAATACGATGGGATTTTTTATGAGATCTTAGACCAACTTGGTGAAATGCCACTACCTCCATATATTAAAGAAAAGTTAGAAGATAAAGATCGTTACCAGACAGTATTTGCAAAAGAAATTGGTTCAGCGGCGGCGCCTACTGCAGGTTTACATTTTACAAAAGAACTTTTAGCTAAAGTTCAAGAAAAAGGTGTAAAGTTAGCATTTATTACATTGCATGTAGGTTTAGGTACATTTAGACCAGTAAGTGTAGAATCGATCGAAGAACATGATATGCACTCAGAATACTACTATATGTCTGATGAAACGGCTAAACTGTTAAATGAAACGAAAGCAAACGGTGGTAGAATCATTACTGTCGGAACAACTTCTACTCGTACAGTTGAAACGATTGCTACAGCTAATAATGGTAAGTTTGAAGGGGCTAGTGGTTGGACGTCTATCTTCATTTTCCCAGGATATAAATTTATGGGAATTGATGGGATGATTACGAACTTCCATTTACCAAAATCAACTCTAATTATGCTGATTAGCGCTTTAGCTGGAAGAGAACCAGTTTTATCTGCTTATAAAGAAGCAGTAGATCAAAGATATCGCTTTTTTAGCTTTGGCGATGCAATGTTAATACTTTAAGAATTGAAAGGAATCGAAAAATGACAGCAATTCGTTATGAACATATTAAAACTTGTAAGCAAACAGGTGCGAGATTAGGAATTGTCCATACTCCACATGGTTCATTTGAAACTCCAGCATTTATGCCTGTTGGAACTTTAGCCACTGTTAAAACAATGGCTCCTGAAGATTTAAAAGCAATGGGATCAGGTATTATTTTAAGTAATACTTACCATTTATGGTTAAGACCTGGTCATGAGATTATTAAAAAAGCTGGTGGCTTACATAAATTTATGAACTGGGATCGTGCAATTTTAACAGATTCAGGAGGATTCCAAGTATTTAGCTTGAGTCAATTCCGAAAAATCGAAGAAGAGGGCGTACATTTCAGAAATCACTTAAATGGCGATAAATTATTCCTTTCACCAGAAAAGGCGATGGAAATTCAAAATGCATTAGGTTCTGATATCATGATGGCGTTTGATGAATGTCCACCATACCCTGCTGAGTATGATTACATGAAACGTTCAGTTGAGAGAACAAGTAGATGGGCAGAGCGTTGTTTAAATTCTCACCAAAGACCAGAGGATCAAGGATTATTTGGAATTGTTCAAGGGGGAGAATACGAAGACCTTCGTAAACAATCTGCAAGAGACTTAGTTTCTTTAGATTTCCCAGGTTATGCAATTGGTGGATTATCAGTTGGAGAACCAAAGGATGTAATGAATAGAGTTTTAGAGTTTACGACACCTTTCCTACCAACGGATAAACCAAGATATTTAATGGGAGTGGGTTCTCCTGACTCATTAATTGATGGCGCAATTCGAGGAGTGGATATGTTTGACTGTGTACTTCCAACGCGTATCGCTCGTAATGGTACATGTATGACTAGCGAAGGACGATTAGTTATAAAGAATGCAAAATATGCAGAGGACTATTCTCCGCTTGATCCTAATTGTGATTGTTATGCATGTAAAAACTATACAAGAGCATATATCCGTCATTTAATCCGATGCGAAGAGACGTTTGGAATGCGTTTGACTACTTACCATAACTTACATTTTCTGTTACAATTAATGGAACAAGTTCGCCAAGCAATCCGCGAAGACCGTTTAGGTGATTTCCGAGAAGAGTTTTTTGAACAATACGGTTTTAATAAGCCGAACGCTAGGAACTTCTAAAATTTACATATTGAAAGGAAGATTAAGATGGGTAATGGTTTAATGGGGATTTTACCTCTAATATTAATGTTCATAGTTTTCTACTTCTTACTAATTCGTCCACAACAAAAGCGTCAAAAGCAAACAGCTTCTATGCAAGCTGGAATTAGCAAAGGCGATATGGTTGTAACAATCGGTGGATTACACGGATTAGTTGATGCTGTTAACGAAGAAAATAATACAATTACATTAAAAACTGCTGATGGATCACGTATGGTATTTGAAAAAAACGCAATTCGTGAAACAAGAAATCAAGCTTAATTTTACTTAATTGTAGCGTAAGAAACGCTAGTTCCTTTTGGGAACTAGCGTTTTGTTTATTCTGTAAGAAATTTAAATTAAGTCTAAAGTGATTTAGATATAACTCAAAAAACTTTATTGATTATAAGATTTATTACTTGCCGCATTCACTCCAAAAATTGACCCTAACATACAAACACCTAAGAAAATACCGTGATACATTATTTGTTCCTGTGAAAAAGTTCGATCATAGCCAAGAAACTGTACAAAAAATACAAAAATAGAATACGCTCCACTTGTTAATAATCCAAGAATCCAACCTTTTTCTTTCCCTTTCGCTCCTGTAACAAAACCACCAATTAACATAACGATAAATGATAGGATAAGAGTAGTTGTTGTGACACTTGCTTCTGTAAGTGAAGTTAGTTTAAGTAATAATGATAAAATCAAACTAATTGACAATACTAATAAAAGAATAGTTAAAAAGCCAAAAGAGACAGCTACAGCTGTTTTTTTCATTCATATTCCCCCTTGTACACTCTTTTAATACAAGCATATTCATGAGATGAATTTTTAGAATACTTATAGGGCAATTACAAATAGTAAAATTATGAACAAAATTCTACTATTATTTTCTTTATGGGAAATTAGTAGGGTTTGGATTCATATTTACAGGTGTCAGTGCTAGCTTAAGATCAATTTTTTTGAAAATCAACAAGTTTTGGATGTGAGGGTAAGTAAAATGGAATTAGGTTCTATGACGATTCGTACCATTTTAATCTATTTAATTATTGCATTTTTCTTTCGGATAATGGGTAAGAGAGAAATAGGTGAGTTAAGTTTATTAGATCTAGTCGTTTATATTTTATTAACTGAAATAGCAGCAATCGGGATCGAAAACCATAATGATCCGATCGTAAAAGTAATCTATCCAATGTTTTTAATTGTAGTTATCCAAATAATTTTTTCTTTAATTTCGCTAAAAAGTGTTAAATTTAGAAAAATATTAGATGGACATCCTGTATTAATCATTAGTAAAGGTAAAGTTTTAGAGAAAGAGATGAAAAAACAAAGATACACATTTGACGACCTATTACTCCAACTAAGAGAAAAGGATATTGGAGATGTACGGGATGTTGACTATGCATTACTAGAACCTACAGGAAAATTATCAATATTTAAAAAGGAAATAAACGGTGATATAAATTATAGCTCACTCACATTTCCACTAATATTAGATGGCATCGTACAAGAAGATAATTTAAATCAGTATCATAAAGATAAACAGTGGTTATTAGAAGAGTTAAAAAAACATGGATATGATGAATTCAAACAAGTATCTTATTGTAGCTTACGAGGAGGAGAAATATTTTTTGATAAGAAAGACGAATAATTTAGGATTTAGAAATATCAGTATCCTGCAGTGGAAATTAACTAACATATACATAAAAGAAAATTAATAAACCACAAAGAACATTTAATTACTTTGTGGCTTCAGAGTTTTGAAATATAAAACGGTCAGTAACAAGACGTACATTAAGTGAACATTTTAATGATTAAATTATCAATTTTGGTGAGAAATTAATGATTTTAAATGTTAATATGTTTGAGCAGTTTTATAGATCAATGAACTCTAGTAATTGATTATTATTGATTAGTTAAAAATATATAAGGGCTAACTTATAGAAAAACAATTTCAAATGATTATTATAATACGTTGGTGTTCGATCTTAATTGACCTACATATTGATTAACAAACTTTTATGCTACCCTTAGTAAAGGATTTTAAATTAGATTTTTTAGTGTAAACTTTTTTTGATGAAAAAGTTGATTGGAGCGGATGTTGCTCGACTCCTATGGGATTAGCGGGAAGGCTGAGACCCCGCAGGCTTGCCGAGGAGGCTAAAGAATCTCGCCCCATGGAAAGCGAGCATCCTGTAGTGGAGATCAACATCAATCAACTCCTTTACGAAAATTTGATAACTAGTTTACAAAAGTGTTTTTCAACAGAGTGAAACCACAAAGTACATTAATTACTTTGTGGTTTTGTTATGATCTATTCTATTGTCCATTATCTTGTAATTAACTTTTTAAAGAATGGGATTCGAATGATCTCATCTTTCTTAACTAGATTAAATAATAGAATTAATAAGATATACATTAAAGTGACAACCGAAATACTTGCTAAGGTTTGTACTAATAATGAGGATGAAAAAACTACGTATTCTTTGATGAATTTTCCGACATAAATACAAATTCCTAAAATGACTAGACAATAAACATAATCCTTAACGAAAATTGAAAAGTTGATGGCTTTTAATACAGTGAAATAGTGAAGTACCGTTATTGTTACAATACTAATATTCATAGCTAACGCAACACCGTTAATACCAAACTTTGGATTTGTAGCTAGTAATAAAATACTAGCAATTTTAACGACCGAACCGACAAAGCTATTAATCATGGCTGAATTTGCAAGATTAAGTGCCTGCAATACAGCTTGTAGTGGTCCTTGGAAATAGTAAAAAATAAAGCAAGGTGCTAAAAGTAATATAAAATTTGTAGCTTGGTCACTTTTGTACATTAGTGTTAAAATCGGTGAGGCAAAGACGTATAAAATAACAACAGACCAACCACCCGCAATCATTGAGTAGCGTAGTGCTTGCTGCAATCTTCTTTCAACAGTTACACGATCTTTTTTGGCCATTGCTTCACTAATCGCTGGCACAAGTGCTGTAGATAGTGCATAAGTAATAAACGCTGGTAAAAGTAATAGAGGTAAAGCATATCCTGCAAGCAATCCATATTGTTTAGTTGCAACAGCTGCGGTTACCCCTGCAATCGCTAAACTTTGTGAGACAACTATTGGTTCTAAAAACATTGATATTGAACCAATTAAACGACTTCCAGTTGTTGGTAGAGCAATACTTAATAGGTCGCTAAGAGTTTTTCTTCCATCTTTAATATTGTTCTTAAATCCAGAAATGAACTTTGCATTTTTTTCTTTCTTAAAAACATAAAGCATATAAATTAAAGAAGCTAATTCCCCTAATACAGAAGAGATAATGGCGCCACTAGCGGCAAATTCAACTCCATATGGTAAAAAAGTTTTAGTACAAACTGCAACTAGTACTATACGAACAACTTGTTCAATAACTTGGGAAAAGGAAGAAGGTCGCATATTCTGAACGCCTTGAAAATATCCACGTAATACTGATGAAATAGCAATAATTGGAACTACTGGTGCGATGGCAATTAGTGGGTACATAGTCCTTTCGTCCGTTAATAAGTTTTTAGCAATATAAGGGGATAAAAATATCATTGCTGTTGTAAAAATAATACTTAATATGCCAGTTATTGACATTGATACAGCTAAAATCTTTTTTATCCGATCTTGTCTATTTTGAGCAACTGCTTCTGCAATTAATTTTGAGATGGCAATTGGTAAGCCGAGCTGTGTAAGCGTCATGACCAAAAATAGTGTCGGGACTGCCATCATAAATAATCCTACGCCTTCTTCACCCATTATTCTTGCTACAACAATACGATTAAAAAACCCTAAAATTCTTGTGATGAGCCCTGCAATAAGTAAAAAAAACGTTCCTCTTAAAAACGTTTGCTTTGTCATTACTTTTACCACCTTCTCAAACAGCCTAGAATGATTTACAATTATATATATGCTATAAATGTAGGCAAGCATGACAAGTTAGTTCAACATCTAGGAAATGAATATGAAGGTCTAAAATCATTTTTCTAAAAATACAGAAAATTAGGGGGGAAGAGTATGTCGACTTTTCATCAACAAGCTGCAGAATTTAAACCTAAGCTACAGGTAGTAATTGAAAGTAAACTGGATGAATTTAGAATGCTTGGATTCGATACTGTCAGTGAGGATGAATTATGGGAATGCCTCGAAAGAACCTTATGGCGAAAGAAAGAGGACGAACCAAAGCTTTTTCAACTGGTAGAAGACATACTCTCATTAACTGTAAACGATTATATGAATTATATTCGAATCGAAGCATTTAAATCACCTACTTGGCAGTTTGGGGAGTCAGTTTAACCATTAATTGACAATAAAAAAATTGCATTTGTATAATATAAGAATGAAAACATACCATTTTCGTACTAGAACTTGAACTAGTTAGAGGAGGAAATTCACAACATGGTGAAGCGTAACAGAATTGTTGCCTTCTTCTTAATTATTGCTGTATTAGCAGCAGTAATCGGCACAACTGTATTTGGTACCGCGAATAATATTAAGCTTGGTCTAGATTTACAGGGCGGGTTTGAGGTGCTTTACAAAGTTAAGCCGATTAAGAAAAGCGACAAAATTAACAAAAATGTTTTAGTAAGTACAGCAAAAGCTCTTGAAAAACGTGTAAACGTATTAGGAGTAAGTGAACCAAACATTCAAATCGAAGGGAAAGATCGTATACGTGTACAATTAGCTGGTGTAAAAGATCAAGCTAAAGCACGTGATATTCTTTCTACTGAAGCGAACTTAACAATTCGTGACGTAAATGATAAGGTTCTGATGACTGGAGCGGATTTAAAAGAAGGCGCTTCAAAGCAAACATTTGACCAAATGGGTAAACCAAGTGTATCAATTACATTTAAGGATGCTTCTAAGGTTAAAGATGTTACAAGTAAAGTATTAAAAATGGGTGCTCCAAATAATATGATGGTTATTTGGTTAGATTTCAAAGAAGGACAAGACTCTTTCAAAAAGGAATCTGCAAAAGCAAAGCCTAAATTCTTATCAGCAGCTAGTGTAAATCAAGTATTTACAGACGATTCACTTTCTATTGTAGGCTCTACATTTACGGTTGAAAGTGCAAAAGAACTATCAGACTTATTAAATGCAGGGGCACTTCCAGTACACCTTAAAGAAATGTATTCAACATCAATCGGTGCAAAATTTGGTACAGATGCTCTTCATGAAACAATCTTTGCTGGAATTATTGGTGTGGCAGTAATTTTCTTATTTATGCTTTATTTCTATCGCTTACCAGGTTTAATCGCAAGCATCATGTTAATGGCATATACTTACGTAACATTACTAGTATTTGACGGCATGAATGCAGTATTAACACTTCCGGGTATAGCTGCATTAATACTTGGTGTTGGTATTGCAGTAGATAATAATATCATTACCTTTGAGAGATTGAAGGACGAGCTAAAACTAGGGAAATCAGTTGCATCGGCGTATCGTGCTGGTAATCAGCGTTCATTTGGCACGATTTTTGATGCTAATATTACAACTCTACTTGCTGCTGTAGTATTGTTCTCATTCGGTACAAGCTCAGTAAAAGGATTTGCAACAAGTTTAATTGTAAGTATTTTAGTAAGCTTTTTAACTGCAGTATTCGGTACTCGTCTATTACTTTCTTTATTAGTTCAAAGTCGTTACTTAAATAATAAGAAAACATGGTTTGGTATTAAACAAAGTGAAATTCTTGGTTTAAATCATAACCTAGCACATCCTCCTACAAAATATGATAAAGTCGATTTTGTAAGTGTAGGTCGAAAATTTGTTTATTTTTCAATTGTTACAGTAGTTGTCGGTGTTATTCTACTTTCTATTTTCCGATTAAATTTAGGAATTGATTTTGCAAGTGGTACACGTGTAACATTTGAATCAAAATCAGCCGTTACAAAACAAGTTGTTAATGATGAGATTTCAAAATTGAACTTGAAGCCAGAAAGTATTACTATTTCAACAAATGATGCAAAAACAGGTTCAATCGTATTTAAAGGCGTATTAACAAAAAATCAAATTAATGATTTGAAAAAAGATTTTACGACTAAATTTGGGGTAGAACCAAACGTAAGTACTGTTGATCCAGTAGTTGGTAGAGAATTAGCAGCTAATGCCGTTAAAGCATTGATTATCGCGTCAGCAGGTATCATTCTTTACGTATCATTACGTTTCCAATTCTCATATGCAATTGCTTCAGTAATTGCCCTACTACATGATGCATTCTTCATTGTTGTAGTGTTTAGTATTTTTAGATTAGAAGTAGATATTACTTTCATCGCAGCGGTTCTAACGATTGTTGGTTATTCGATTAATGACTCTATCGTTACATTTGACCGAGTTCGTGAAAATATGAAGCTTAAGAAGAAAATTCGTTCTAGAGAAGAATTGAAACAAGTTGTAAATGAATCAATTCGTCAAACTTTAGGCCGATCTGTTAAAACAGTTCTTACTGTACTATTAGCAGTACTTGCATTGCTTATATTCGGAAGTCATGCAATTCTTAACTTCTCACTTGCATTATTAATAGGTTTAGTTGTTGGAACATATTCTTCAATCTTTATCGCTTCACAAATTTGGTTATTTATTAAAGGTCGCCAACTTGATAAAAACCAAGTAATTGATGTTGAAGAAGCTAAATAATTAAAAAGAGTATAAGCTCATGCTTATACTCTTTTTTTCATGTTAGCGAAAAAAAGAATTTATCAATTAAAAAAGTAAGGTCTTTTTGATTTCCACTACAGAATGCTCGCTTTCCGTGGGGCGAGATTCTTGAGCCTCCTCGTCACGTACGTTCCTGCTGGGTCTCAGCCTTCCCGCATCTCCCACAGGAGTCGAGCACCCTTTCGTTCCAATCAACTCCTCATCAAAAAAAGTTTATCTTTAAGAATTTTGGAATAATCTTTTAGAGAAAGTGCAAATAAAAGAACATTTCTTTAATAATTAGGAAAACTATAAATAAGGCCATTGAATCATGAAGAAAGAGAAAAAACAAAGGAATAGAAGAAATTACATAAAATCAAAAAATAAAAATAAATCTTCTTCTTAATTTGTGTTCATAGATTGGTTTAAACTTTTTAACAAACAATATTACATAACTAAAATCAACCCAACATATCAAAAAATTTTAGTGTTCCATTTTTCAATTGAATATATTTTATTTATAAACGTTGAAAAATAGTATAGGCGCATGCTTATACTCTTTTTTGTATTAAATTCATTATGATTTGAAGATAATAATATAATGTGTTAATAATGATTAGTGTATTTTTTAGAGTTAGAAAAAGGGAAGTAGGTAAAGTATATGGAACAGGAAGAGCGTTATAAGGAAGCCAGGAAAGGGGCTTATATCGGAATATATGGAAATTTACTTCTAGCAATTGTTAAAGCAGTTATAGGATATATTGGAAATAGTAAAGCGTTAATGGCAGATGCGGTACATTCTGCGTCAGATGTGGTCGGTTCGATCGCGGTTTTATTTGGTTTAAGAGCTGCTAAGATGCCTCCAGATGAGGATCATCCTTATGGACATGGTAAAGCTGAATCAATTGCTGCAATTATTGTTGCTGTACTATTATTTATTGTTGGAATTGAAATAACTAAATCCTCTATAACTGCATTTTTTAAACCAGTGCATCCACCAGAGCTAATCGCTTTATTAGCAGCTTTTATATCAATATTTTTAAAAGAATGGATGTTTTGCTATAAATATGCTTTAGGGAAAAGGTTAAATAGTGACGCAATCATCGCTAATGCATATGAACATCGCTCCGATGTATACTCATCTGCTGCAGCTATGGTTGGTATTGGAATTGCAATTCTAGGTACTAAATTTAATATGCCAGTACTTTTATATGCAGACCCTGCCGCTGGTCTTATTGTAGCAATTATGATTTTAAAAATGGCTTGGGATATAGGTGCAGAATCAATACATACGACAATGGATCATGTCCTTCATGAAGAAGATATTGAACCTTATAAAGAAATTGTTAGGAACGTAGAAGGAGTTAAAGAAATAAATTCTCTCTATGCAAGGGAACACGGCTATTACGTCATAATCGATATAAAAGTCTCAGTAGATCCATATATAACGGTTGAAGAAGGACATAAAATCGGTAAAAATGTTAAAGCACAGTTGATGGAACAAAAAGATGTGGAAAATGTTTTTGTCCATATTAATCCATATAATGATAAAAATAACTCTTTCATCCAATAAGTTTACTTTAGTATAATAGTACAGTTAGGGGTGAGAGTATTGTTAAAGTCAAAAGCACGTTGGAAACCGAAATTATCGAATCACCAAGAAGAGCAATTATTAAGTAAAGAATTACAGATTTCCCCTCTATTAGCTAAACTACTTGTTACTCGTGGATTTAATACAGTAGATGCAGCAAGTAAGTTTTTATATGAAGATCAAATGAGCTTTCATGACCCGTTTTTATTAGAGGGTATGGATATTGCAATTGACAGAGTATTTCAAGCGATTGAAGAAAATGAAAAAATATTAATTTTTGGCGATTATGATGCAGATGGAGTTAGCAGTACTTCAGTATTGTATTTAACATTAATCGAACTAGAAGCAAATGTAGATTTTTATATACCAAATCGTTTTACTGAAGGATATGGTCCAAATAAGAATGCATTTAAATGGGCGAATGACCAAGGTTATTCATTAATCATTACTGTAGATACAGGTATTTCTGCAGCAGAGGAAGTTAATTTTGCAAATGAACTAGGTGTGGATGTAATTATTACGGATCATCATGAACCACCAGAGGAATTACCAAACGCTATTGCGATTATTCATCCAAAGCTAAGTCCGAGCTATCCTTTTAAAGAACTAGCTGGTGTAGGAGTTGTGTTTAAATTCGCTTCCGCATTATTAGGTAGAGAACCAGAGGAATATTTGGAACTAGTTTCAATTGGTACAGTTGCTGATTTAGTACCTTTGGTTGATGAAAATCGTTTAATCGTAAAAAAAGGTGTAAGGCAACTAAAGCAAACTAAGCGTGAAGGACTAAGAGCTCTTTTAGAAATTAGTGGAACTACAACAGATTCAATTACCGAAGAAACAATTGGATTTGCAATTGGTCCTAGAATTAATGCAGTTGGTAGACTTGGTGATGCTAAGCCTGCAGTAGAGTTAGTTTTAGAAAATGATAGAGCACTTGCTAAAAAAAGAGCAGAGCAAATTGAAATTCTAAATAAGGAGCGACAAGAATTAGTTTCACGTATGACAGAAGAGGCAATTAGGCAAGTAAAAGAGCTTGATTCATCTTGTTCAAATAAAGTGATTATTGTCGCAAAAGAAGGCTGGAATGCAGGAGTAGTTGGGATCGTTGCTTCGAAATTAGTTGATCGCTTCTACAAGCCAGTAATTGTTCTAAGTATCGATCGTGAAAAAGGAATAGCAAAAGGTTCAGCAAGAAGCATTGAAGGTTTTTCTCTATTTGAAAACTTAACAAAATGTAAAGATATTTTACCTCATTTTGGAGGTCATACACTTGCTGCTGGTATGACATTGGCAATTGAAGATGTCGAGCTATTAAGACATCGTTTAAATGAATATGCAGATCAAATTATGACAGATGAAGATTTTATCCCGTTAAAAGAAGTCGATTTAAACTGTGAGGCTAGTGAAGTTTCAATCTCATTTATTAATGAATTAAATATGCTAGCACCTTTTGGGATGCATAACCCAAAACCTGTTTTAGAAATAAACGAGGTTGATGCTCTAAATATTAAACAAATCGGTAATGAAGGTGCACATCTTAAAGTACAACTAAAAGATGAGGTTACATTCCTTGATGCCGTAGGGTTTGGATTTGGACATGTTGCTAATGAAATTGCAAGTGGATCAAAAGTATCATGCTTAGGAATGGCTTCTATTAACGAATGGAATGGTAAACGAAAGCCGCAGTTAATGATCCATGATATTAAAGTAAATCATTGGCAGTTATTTGACTTAAGAGGTCAAGAGCCACATCGATTAACTTTACCTTCAACCGAAGAAAAATTCATATTTTTACATCAATCATCAAATGAATATGAAAATTTAAAGTCTAAATATCCTATTTCTAAGTTTGTTGCATATGAAGATGTACTAAACTTAGATGTTAATATACAAAATAACTATGTGATCCTACTTGATTTACCTAGTTCTGAAAATGATTTGAAAGAAGTTTTTCGTAATGGGTTATCAGAACGTATCTACTTAATTTTTAATCAAGAAGAATTACATTTCTTCTCACCAATACCAAGTAGAGAAAGTTTTAAAAAATTCTATTCGATCTTAGCAAATACAAATCCATTTGACATGAACATGTATGAAGTGGCATTATGTCGTAAGATGGGTTGGAAAAAAGAACAAGTCGATTTTATGACAAAGGTGTTTTTTGATTTAGAATTTGTTACAATAGAGGATGGAAAAATTCGTTTGTTGCCACAAACTGAGAAGAAAGATCTCTCTTTATCTAATACGTATGCAAAAAAATTAGCTAGTATTGAACTAGAACGCTTATTTCTGTACTCAAAATGTGATGAATTAACTACATTTTTTCAAAATATGAAAAGTCATTTTTCCGAAAATGGGGAGGCACTTATTTAATGAATTTAAAAGATTATATAACGATCGTACCGGACTGGCCAAAAGAAGGCGTTCAGTTTAAAGATATTTCATCATTAATGAATGATGGAAAAGCTTATAAAGAAGCAACAGATCAAATCGTAGCTTATGCGAAAGAAAAAGATGTTGATTTAGTAGTTGGACCAGAAGCTCGTGGATTTATCGTTGGTTGTCCAATTTCTTACGCTTTAGAAATAGGTTTTGCACCTGTTCGTAAGCCAGGTAAATTACCTCGTGAAGTTATTAGCTACAACTACGATTTAGAATATGGTACAAATACGTTGACAATGCATAAAGATGCTATTAAACCAGGTCAACGTATACTGATCACTGATGATTTATTAGCTACTGGTGGTACGATTGAAGCTACAATCAAACTAATTGAAGAATTAGGTGGAATTGTAGTTGGTATTGCTTTCTTAATTGAGCTTTCTTACTTAGAAGGTCGTAAAAAATTAGAAGGCTATGATATATTTACACTAATGACATATTAATATTTAACATATGATAATGTTATCTAGACAGGGTACTCTGAATAATCAGAGTGCTCTTTTTCTATCAAAGATCTGCAAAAAAAAATGAAATTTGACGACTCCTGCTTTACAAAAAACGAAATTTTCATGATAATAGAAGAAATAATGATTTAAGGTGATTAGATGGCTACTGAGCAAGTTTTGACAGCAGAACAGGTTTTAGAGCAAGCGTCCCATTATTTAAAAGAAGATGATGTGGCGTTTATTAAACGTGCTTATGAATATGCTCGTGACGCACATAGTGAGCAATTTCGTAAGTCAGGTGAACCATATATTATACACCCGGTTCAAGTAGCAGGTATCCTAGTTGGCTTAGAGATGGATGCTACAACCATTAGTGCTGGGTTTCTTCATGATGTAGTAGAGGATACTGAAGTATCTAAAGAGGACTTAGAGAATCAATTTGGCAAAGAAGTATCTATGCTTGTAGATGGTGTAACAAAGTTAGGTAAAATCAAGTTTAAATCGAAGGAAGAACAGCAAGCTGAAAATCATCGCAAAATGTTTGTAGCGATGGCACAGGACTTGAGAGTAATATTAATTAAATTAGCCGATCGCCTTCACAATATGAGAACGTTAAAACACTTACCTCAAGAAAAACGTATGCGAATTGCGAATGAAACGTTAGAAATATTTGCACCGCTAGCTCATCGACTAGGGATTAGTAAAGTAAAGTGGGAGCTTGAAGATACAGCGTTACGCTATTTAAATCCACAGCAATACTATCGAATAGTTAACTTAATGAAGCGAAAAAGAGCAGAGCGCGAGCAATATTTAGAAGAGGTTATTAACGAAATCTCAACTCAACTTGAAGATGTCGAAATTAAAACAGAAATTTCTGGACGTCCTAAGCATATTTATAGCATTTACCATAAAATGGCTAAGCAAAATAAACAATTTAACGAGATTTATGACTTATTAGCTGTACGTGTGATTGTTAATAGTATTAAAGATTGCTACGCTGTTTTAGGCGTTATTCATACATGCTGGAAACCGATGCCAGGTCGTTTTAAAGATTATATTGCAATGCCTAAGGCGAATCTGTATCAATCTCTTCATACGACTGTAATCGGTCCAAAAGGTGAACCACTAGAAGTACAAATTCGAACACAAGAAATGCACCAAATTGCTGAATATGGTGTTGCAGCACACTGGGCATACAAAGAAGATAATGCAAATCTTCCTTCACAAAAATCTTTAGAAAATAAATTAAGTTGGTTCCGTGAAATTATCGAATGGCAAGATAATTCTACAAATGCAGAAGAGTTCATGGAATCGGTAAAAATGGACTTATTCTCTGATATGGTTTTTGTATTTACTCCAAAAGGTGATGTTTATGAATTACCACTAGGATCTGTTCCAATCGATTTTGCTTACCGAATTCACTCTGAAATCGGAAATAAAACAATTGGTTCAAAAGTAAATGGAAAAATGGTCCCACTTGATTATAAACTTAAAACCGGTGATATCGTTGAGATTATGACATCGAAGCATTCGTATGGACCTAGCCAAGACTGGTTAAAGGTCGCTCAGTCTTCACACGCTAAAAATAAAATACGTCAATATTTTAAAAAGCAAAGAAGAGAAGAGAATGTTGAAAAGGGCAAGGAATTAGTTGAAAAAGAAATTAAAGCATTAGAATGTGATTTAAAAGAAGTATTAACGTCTGAAAATTTAAAACGCGTCGCAGAGAAATTTAATTTCTCTAATGCAGAAGATATGTATGCAGCCGTTGGATACAATGGAATTACTGCAACACAGATTGCTCACCGTTTAACAGATAAATTCCGCAAACGTACTGAAATTGAGCTAGAAGACCGATTAAAAGAACTTTCTTCGGACCTTAAAAAAGCTCCATCACGTCGTAAAGATGCTGGTATTTCTGTAAAAGGTGTAGATAATTTATTAATCCGCTTATCAAAATGCTGTAATCCTGTACCTGGTGATGATATTGTTGGCTATATCACAAAAGGCAGAGGAATCTCAGTTCATAGAAGCGATTGTGTAAACATGTTAAATGATAGTGAAGAAGATCGTTTTATTGAAGTTGATTGGGAGGAAAGCCCTACGTTCGAACGTGATTATAACGTTGATATCGAAATTTTCGGTTACGATCGTCGTGGTCTTTTAAATGAAGTTCTTTCAGTTGTAAATGAAACAAAAACAAATATCTCTTCAGTAACAGGAAAAAATGACCGAAATAAAATGGCAACTATTACAATGAGTTTGTCCATTCGTAATATAAACCACCTGCAAAAAGTAGTGGATAAGGTTAAACAAATTCCAGACATATACTCTGTGAGACGTATTTTCCACTAATAGGAGGTGCCGAAAGTGAAAGTATTATTACAGCGCACAAAAGAAGCAAAAGTCGTTGTAGACGGACAAGTAGTAGGTCAAATATCTAAAGGTTTATTATTGTTAGTTGGAATAACGCATGAAGACACGATAGAAGATGTTAAATATTGCGCTGACAAAGCAGTTAACCTAAGAATTTTTGAAGATGAACTTGGAAAAATGAATTTATCATTAAATGATGTTGGAGGCCAGGTTCTATCTGTTTCTCAATTCACTTTATATGGCGATACGAGAAAAGGTAGACGTCCAAGCTTCACAGATGCAGCCAAGCCAGAAATCGCAAATGAATTATACGAATATTTTAATTCGTATTTACGCGAACAAGGTTACGAAGTACAAACCGGTATTTTTGGTGCAGATATGGATGTAACATTTACAAACTGGGGACCAATTACAATTATGATTGAAAGTAAATAATCCAATTTTTAACCTCCTTTTCCAAAAAGGAGGCATTTTTTTTAATAAAAAAAATTATTAAAATAATAACTTCAAATAGCGAATATATTGAAGTACACGGGTTCTTTCAAAGAATTTAGAGGAGGTCATTATATGGACATAATTACAATCGTGTTAATCCTTATCGCTGGTGTAATTTTGTTTACGATCCTCAAAAGTTTCTTAAAAGCACTTTTATTTGTTATTTTAATCATCCTAGTTTATTACGGATTAATGCATTTCATAGACGGATCAGTTGAAAGCATTCAATCTACTTTGAGAATATTTATTTAAACCATGGTATGTACCATGGTTTTTTTTTTGAAAGCAACTGCAAATAAATTTTCAAGACTGCAAATAAACATCAATTTGCAAAAAAATATCGTTAAATTTAACTAATTATTTTCTACTTCTACTAATATCTACGTTAAAGACTACTTAAATTTAATCAATTTCCACCTCTTTTTTTCTGAATCTATAGAACTAATTAAAATTGCTTAACCCTAAAAAAACGTGCCTAAGTTTTCAACAATATTTTAATTGTTTAATCCTTTAATTATTTGGACATCCTATATAACAACATACTTGGAAGGAGACTGCAGCATGAGAATAAATAATCGTAATAGTCTAGGATCAGGTAGAAAAGGTGTCTTGAATATGGATTTTCATGAGTTTCAAAATAGGGGACAAGAGTCCAATTCATTAGAGATGGCAAGTGAGTTTGGTTTAACTTTAAGAGAAGTGCGTGATTTAAAAAGACAGTTGGAGCGTTCGTAAAAAAATTTTAACTGTTCTTGACATTTGTCGTATCCGAACGTAAGATATTAAATAACATATTGATACATAGTAATAATCCATAGACGGAGAAAAGTAGGATAGGATCTCTTGTAGAGAGAGGAAGTGCCGTGGCTGAGAGCATTTCCACAAGTAGACTATTTGAAAGACACTCCCGAGGCTTTATTCTGAACGATTTCTAGTAAGGATAAACGTAATCGGCGTTAACGATGAAAGTGGGAGAACAGTTTATTGTTCTTCAATTAGGGTGGCACCACGGGCTTATAACTCTCGTCCCTACTGTTTTTATTTCAGTAGGCACGAGGGTTTTTTGTATTTATAAAGGTTTATATTTAGGAGGATTTAAAATGTCGATTAATATCCCAAGAGGTACTCAGGATCTTTTACCTGGTACGATTGAAAAATGGCAGTATATTGAAAAGTTTGCAAGAGATTTATGCAAACGATATAACTATAACGAAATTCGTACACCAATCTTTGAACATACTGAATTATTCCAGCGTGGTGTTGGAGATACAACAGATATTGTTCAAAAAGAAATGTACACATTTACTGATCGTGGAGATCGTCAATTAACATTACGTCCAGAAGGAACTGCGTCAATCGCTCGTTCTTATGTTGAAAATAAAATGTACGGAAATAGCAATCAACCTACAAAGATGTACTATATCGGTCCTATGTTCCGTTATGAACGTCCCCAGGCTGGTCGCTATCGTCAGTTCGTACAATTTGGTATCGAAGCTTTAGGTAGTAATGATCCTTCTATCGATGCAGAAGTATTAGCTCTATCAATGGAATTATATCGTGGTCTTGGATTGAAAAATGTTAAGTTAGTTCTTAATAGTTTAGGTGACCTAGAAAGCCGTAAAGCACACCGTGAAGCGCTTGTGAATCATTTTAAACCAGTAGCACATGAGCTATGTAGTGATTGTAATAATCGTTTAGAAACGAATCCTTTACGTATTTTAGATTGTAAAAAGGATCACGATCACCCTTCAATGAAGACAGCACCATCGATTTTAGAATATTTAAATGAAGAATCTATGAACTATTTCGAAGCTGTTCAATCTTATTTAACAGCTATGAAAATTCCGTTTGAGATTGATGCAAATTTAGTACGTGGTTTAGATTATTATAATCACACTGTATTTGAAATCATGTTAGAAGGTAAAGGATTCGGTACAATTTCAACTTTAAGTGGTGGTGGCCGCTATAACGGATTAGTTGAAGAACTTGGCGGTCCTAATACTCCTGGTATTGGTTTCGCATTAAGTATAGAGCGTTTAATATTAGCTCTTGAAACAGAAGGAATCGAACTTCCAATCCAACAAGAAATGGATGTATTCCTAATCGGACTTGGAGAAGAAGTGAAAAAAGAAGCGACTGCTATTTTATATCAATTGCGAAAAGCTGGTCTTGTTTGTGAAAAAGATTACCAAGATCGTAAAATAAAAGCTCAATTCAAAGCAGCGGAACGTTATAAAGCAAGATTTGTAGCGGTTCTAGGTGAGGAAGAATTATCTCGAGGAGTCATTAATTTAAAAGACCAAGAGACTGGTGTACAAGAAGAAGTTGCATTAGACATCTTTGTAAAATACGTAAGCTCTAAATAAACAAATGGGGGAATTGAAAATGGAACAACGAACGCATTTATGTGGAGAACTAAGGGAATCACATATCGGTCAAAGTGTAACACTTAAAGGATGGGTACAAAAAAGACGTGATTTAGGTGGATTGATTTTTATTGATTTACGTGACCGTTCTGGACTTGTACAAATCGTTTTTAATCCTGAAACTTCAGGTGAAGCTTTAGCTCTAGCTGAAACTGTACGTAATGAATTTATTCTTCACGTTCACGGGAAAGTAGTATCTCGTGGTGAAGGTACAGCTAATACAAATCTTGAAACAGGAGCAATTGAAGTTTCTGTTGAAAAACTTGAACTTATTAATAAAGCTAAAAATCCTCCATTTGCAATTGAAAATAAAACTGAGGTAGCAGAAGACCTTCGTTTAAAATATCGTTATTTAGATCTACGTCGTCCAGTTATGTATGACACATTTAAATTACGTTCAAAAATTACAAAATCAATTCGTGATTTCTTAGATGGTGAAGACTTCTTAGAAGTTGAAACGCCAATTTTAACGAAGAGTACTCCAGAAGGAGCTCGAGACTATTTAGTACCTAGCCGTGTACATCCAGGTGAGTTTTATGCATTACCACAATCACCTCAAATTTTTAAACAATTATTAATGGTTTCAGGATTTGAACGCTATTTCCAAATTGCACGATGCTTCCGTGACGAAGATTTACGTGCTGACCGTCAACCAGAATTTACTCAAATAGACATTGAAACTAGCTTCCTTTCTCAAGAGGAAATAATGGAAATGTCTGAAAGAATGATGGTTAAAATGATGAAGGAAACCAAAGGTGTTGAACTAGTTACACCACTTCCTCGTATGAGCTATGATGAAGCGATGAATCGTTACGGTTCTGATAAGCCTGATACTCGTTTCGGTTTAGAGCTAATTGATGTTTCTTCTTTCGCTAAAGAAAGTGGATTTAAAGTATTTACTTCAGCTGTTGAAAACGGTGGACAAGTAAAATGTTTAAATGTAAAAGGTCAAGCAGCAAATTATTCTCGTAAAGACATCGATGGTCTTCAAGAATATGCTGGCCGTTATGGAGCAAAAGGTCTTGCTTGGTTAAAACTTGAAGAAGATGGTTTTAAAGGACCAATCGCTAAATTCTTTAGTGAGGAAGAGTTTGCTACATTAAAATTAGCTGTAGAAGCAGAAGCTGGTGACTTAATTTTATTCGTAGCTTCAGATGCTTCAGTAGTTGCAAATAGCTTAGGTGCACTTCGATTAAAACTAGGTAAAGACTTAGATTTAATTGATCAATCTAAATTCAATTTCTTATGGGTTACTGACTGGCCATTACTTGAGTATGATGCAGAATTAAATCGCTATTTTGCGGCTCATCATCCATTCACGTCTCCTGTTCGTGAAGATATTGCGAAACTTGATACTGACCCAGGTAGTGTAAAAGCTCAAGCTTATGACTTAGTATTAAATGGTTACGAGCTTGGTGGAGGATCGGTTCGAATTTACGAAAGAGACATTCAAGAAAAAATGTTCAAATGCTTAGGATTTTCTGAAGAAGAAGCACAAGAGCAATTTGGTTTCTTAATGGAAGCATTTGAATATGGTACACCACCACACGGCGGAATTGCGTTAGGTTTAGACCGTATTGTTATGTTACTTGCAGGTCGCTCAAATTTACGTGACACAATTGCATTCCCTAAAACAGCATCAGCAAGTTGTTTATTAACAAATGCACCAAGTTCAGTTTCTTCTGCACAATTAGAAGAATTAGCGTTAAAAACAACTGTAGAAGAGTAAAATAAAGAGGAAGGGTGAAGGAATTAATTTTCTTAATCCTTTCCTTTTTCTTGTTGAAGGACTAAGAAAAATTCTGTTTTTCTTTAATTCAAGCTTGATGTAAATAGCTTGTATCATGTATATTTAAATCATTGTAATCTGATTAAGATAGTGGGAGTTGAATAAATGTTACACCAATTTTCTCGTAATGAGCTTGCATTTGGTAAAGCAGGTTTAGAGCGATTACAAAACAGTACGGTAGCTATTTTAGGTATTGGAGGCGTTGGCTCATTTTCTGCAGAAGCTTTAGCGCGTTCTGGAGTTGGACGTTTAATACTAGTGGACAAAGATGTTATTGATATAACAAACGTGAATAGACAAATTCATGCTTTATTATCAACAGTTGGAGAGCCTAAAGTAGAGATGATGAAGCAACGTATTCTTGAGATTAATCCTGAGTGCGATGTAATTACACATAGAATGTTTTATACAGAAGAAACATTTGAAAAGTTTTTCGAAATTCCATTAGATTATGTAATTGATGCTTCTGATACAATTACATATAAAATTCACTTAATTAAAGAGTGTCGCCGCCTGGGAATTCCACTTATTTCAAGTATGGGTGCCGCTAATAAGATGGATCCAACTCGATTTAAAATTGCTGATATATCAAAAACAACTCACGATCCTATTGCGAAGGTTATTCGAACTAAACTTCGCAAAGAAGGCATTCAAAAAGGTGTTACAGTTGTTTATTCAGACGAAAGTCCTATTGTTATTCGTGAAGATGTACGTAAAGAAATCGTACCAGATGAAAATACAAAAATTAGAAAAGCAAAAATGCCACCGTCTTCAAACGCCTTTGTCCCATCAGTTGCTGGCTTAATCGCAGCTAGTCATGCAGTGCGTGAATTAATAAAGGATATTGAAATTAAGCGTGTAGGTAAAGAATAACCAATGCTCACATTGCTGACTGTAGGAATTAATTTCCTACAGTTTTTTTATTTATTAATGTAAAAACTACCTTCTATAGGAGGTGTTTGATGTTGAATAGAGCCTTGAAAGTATTTTGTACTTTCGGATTATCATTATCAATATTAACTGCTTGTAATAGTACAAGTGACGTGGAAAAAGATTCAAAACAGCATCATGTAGATAATTTATCCAATCGGATTAATGTTAAGTATAAAAAGAAAAATAATGTTGTCGAGAAAAATGGTAAGGTTGGCAAAGATGGCGTCGTTAACGATATGGAATCGATTGAAATGAATAAACGTAAGCCTAATAAATAAAAAAGACCCCCAAATTAATTGGGGGTTTCAGTCTGCTCGGACACATTGCAGGATAAGGTAAAAGGGATTACATATTTAAATCCTTCTCATTTTTAGCTCTATTTTTACGTCCTCTCACAAATTGACGTCCTATTAAAGAAATAACTAATAGTCCAACTACAAGTAGTAGAATTTGAATATATGATAAGTTAAAGTATTTAGCACCAGTAATAATTAAGAGTGTAGATAACGTACCTTTAATAATAAAAAATATAATTATCCATAAACCGCCTTTTTTCCAATTCATTTCATTATACTCCTTACTATTGCATCCATTTTGTTACTTCATTATACAATAGGACAAGTGATAATATACTGTGAATGTTTTACATTATTTTGTCCGAATTTATTCGAGTAGATTGATTAATACATTTTGTTTCTTTTGGATTAATGCCTTTAGTTCAACAATTTTTTTATTTAAATTATCATTATCAATTTTTAAAAGATCTACTCTTTCTTTTAACTGCAAATTTTCCTCCGAAGCTTGATGCATTTGTTCAAAATTCTTTAAGAATTGGATGATCATTTCTAAATTTAGTGAAGGAGGATCTATTGGCTTATTTAATCTGGTAATTTCTTCTGTGGGTGTGTTTATTTCTTTACAATGATCTTTTGATAGTTTTCGGTATCTAGAAGCACAGGCTGTCTTTGTCCGATTAATAATATTTGCTACCATTTCAAATGCTTCTTGCTTCGATTTACCTTTACTTTCATATTTTTCAACTAGTTCTATTAATGTGTTTTCATCTTCAAGTGACCATTTTGTTTTCAGAGCATTCATTTTTTCACCTTCTTTAATTCATCTATTATTATCTTGACCAAATATATTATTAGTAAAAAGAAATATTTTCGGGTGCAGATGAAAAATGTTTCCAATTCATTTACAATAGTAAAAAGAGCTATAAAGGAGGGAGCAAAATGAGCCATGAACCTCTAGCATACCGAATGAGACCAAGAACGATTGATGAATTAATTGGTCAGGAAAAAATTATCGGAAAAGAATCAGCGTTATATCGATTAATACATAACGGACGAGTTCCTTCAATGTTAATACACGGGGAACCTGGAATAGGGAAGACATCGTTTGCCCATGCAATTGCTGGTACGGTTGATAAACGTTTTGTAACTGTAAATGCGACTACTTCTGGTAAAAAAGAACTTGAGGATATCGTTCATGAGGCGAAAATGTTCGGTGAGATTATTCTTTTTGCAGATGAAATTCATCGATGGTCAAAGCTACAACAGGATTATTTATTATCATATGTAGAAAGCGGGTTTATCACGTTAATTGGGGCAACAACTGAGAATCCATACCACGACGTTAACAGTGCGATACGATCTCGCTGTAACCACATTTTAAAATTAGAACCTCTTTTACCAAAACATATTTATAAATTATTAGATAAAGCCTTAAGAGATGAGGATAGAGGATTAGGAAATTTGCAAATCCAAATTTCAGAGGAACAAATTTTAAAAATTGCTCATGGAGTAAACGGTGATGCAAGATCATCTTTAAATATTTTGGAATCAATTGTATACGGTTCTACAAAAGAGTCAGACGGTACGATTGTAGTACAAGATGAAATTATTGATGAATTTCTTCGTTCAAAAGGTTTTAATCATGATAAAAATGGAGACTTTCATTATGATACATTGTCTGGTTTCCAAAAGAGTATTCGTGGAAGTGATGTAAATGCTGCACTTTATTATTTGGCGAGGCTCATTGAAGCGGGTGATTTAACTAGCATTATTCGAAGGTTATTAGTTATTGCTTACGAGGATATCGGATTAGCTGGCGATCCATGGAAGGTTGTTCTAGCGTGTGAAGCTGCAAAGCAAGTTGGATTTCCTGAAGCAAGAATTATTCTTTCAAATGCAGTAATTGAGCTTTGTTTGTCATCTAAATCTAATTCTAGTGTGACATCAATTGATCGAGCATTAAATGATGTGAGAAGTGGGCTACATGATGATATCCCAGCACATTTAAAAGATAGTCATTATGCCGGTGCCAAGGATATGGGGCATGGGATTGGTTATATTTATCCGCATGATCATCCTTTAGGTAATTTTGGCGGTTGGGTAAATCAACAATATCTTCCAGACCGACTTGTAAATCAGGTTTACTATAAACCAAAAGAAGCAGGTAACGAAAAACGTTACGGGGCTATTTTTGAAAAACTACGGCAGTTTAAGAAAGATCGGAAATAGATCAAAACTAAACGAGAAGGTAGATTAAAGCGAAGTTTGTCGCTTAATCTACCTTCTTTTTTAATATAATCCACTCAATTATGATTAAATTTATTAATAAACCTACCCATATATTAACGTTTAGAGCTTCCTCAACCATTCTTTCTCTACCACCAGGTACATGTAATCCATTTAGCAAAAAGTAGGCTAATAATATAAATGGCACTAAAACTCTACCACTAACTGCTACTAATGTGATTCCAAAACTTCGAGTCATCCAGATTTGGTGAGCCATGTAATTTTTCTTCTTAGCGCTATGGATACCTTTAATTGTAGTGAAAATCCAAAAGATAGCTAAAACAAGAAAAGAAATTACCTTTGAAAAATTTTCAATATAGAAAATTACAATCAAAGACAAAATTCCACTTATAAAAACGCTAATATAGTAAATCTTCCCGATTATTCGATGGATTCTTGGAGAACGAGTTCTAATCTTTTTTACAAACTGTAAGAACCCAGTAATTAAAGCAATAAATGCAAAAAAGATATGTGTAATTAAAGCAGGATATTGAATTGAAGTTGAACTAATTTGGATCCGACTTTTCTCAGGATTTATTAGAAAATAAGGAGCCATAAAAGGAATAATGACACAAAGCGAAATAATAAATAAAATCCACCAACTTTTCTTAGAATTCATAAATTAACCTGTCCCCCGATATTTAGTTTGATATTTAATATGTAATTTAGTAAGAAAATCTTTAATTAATATCATAACAATCTAATATGAACGGAACATGAATAAAAAAAGTCGAGACTCAGGTCTCGACTTTTTACACGCTGTTGAAAAATAATCTTGTCAATTAAATTACCAAATTTTCGTAAAAGGAGTAGAGTGAGGTTGATTTCCACTACAGGATGCTCGCTTTCCATGGGGCGAGACCTGATGCGGGGTCTCAGCCTTCCCGCATATCCCATAGGAGTCGAGCACCCCTTTCGTTCCAATCAACTTATTCATCAAAAAAAAAGTCTGCAATAAAAGCTATTCAAATCGCCTTTACTAAGAGTATCCTATCAGTTGTTTATTAATCAGTTTGTAGGTCAATTAATATCGAACATTAATTATTAAACAAAACAATTGAATTTGCTTTTCTAAAAATTAGCTCATAATACTTTTAACTTCTGAAATAAACCATTACTAGTGCAATTACTCAAACATAATAACATTTAAAACCATTAATAGATCATCCAAAAATTGAAAATTTAATTATTAATAAATGATCATTTAATGTCCGTTTTCTCTATTGACCATTTTATATTTCAACACTCTAAAAAAAGTCGAGATTCGAGTCTCGACTTTTAAGCACTAACATCATTTTCAAAAACCTCAATAGTTGGAGAATCAACTAAATGACTAGTTAATAATTTTATCTCGAGGAAAAGTAGATCAGGTTTAATAAATGTAGAAGGGATTGATAATATCTCTTCGTCATCTTTATCGTAGAAAACAATATAATTTACTTTTCGTTGATATGCTGCCATTTTTCCTTCGTTTTTACCCCATTTTCGGAGTTCAATGGTCATTCTGTTTATTTTGTGAAGCTCGATCGACTTCAATTCATTACCTTTTTTTAAGGTTAGCTGTCTACTTGTTAAAATTAATTTCGACTCTTTTCGAAGTTGAATCGTTGCATACACTTTATATAAGAAAACAATCCATAGTAAAGCTAGTAATAAAAAATAAATAGGATCGTGATTTCCGAAAGCAGTACCTGTTCTAACAGCTGTTAGGAATCCAAGAAAATAGGTTCCAAAATGCCAACTTGGCTTTGATTCCAAAATGACTTCTTGACCTAATTTATCATTTTCTTCTTTATTCAATAATTCAAGTTGGCTTTTATGTTCGTCCTCGGTGTATTTGTCCCATTTTGTAAATGCCGTTATTGTTTCATCATAAAATCGTGGACTAGGAATTTGTTCAGAAATATAAGCCCCTACATATGCAGCCATCCAATCATTTTCTTCCCAATTTTCTTGCTTACTACGAAATTTAGTTAAATAATAAGTTACTTCTTGTTCATAATAGTTTGAAGTATCATAACGCTTTATAATTTCGATCTCATCAGGGATAACACCAAAATCTTCATGAGCAATTAAGTAAAGAAATAGTCTGTTTTTCACAAAACTTAGTTGATGTTCTTCCGTAAATTGGTATATATCTTTCTTTGAAAATTCATTTAATTTTGTATAAAACCATACAGCAGATTCAATATTGTGAGCACAATAATCAAGAATTTCTTTTTCAAATTGTACGCCATGTTCCATCAGTGAGATAACAGCATCCACTTTTAGGTATGGATCTTTATACTCAAGTGCTTCTTGTAAAAATTCATGAATGCTATCATCAAAATAAAATTGCATTAATTGAAGGTAAATACCCATCTCTTTTCGAACGATGAGGTAAGATTCCTTCCAAGCCTGGTACACATATTTTATGTTGTAATCTTGATCATAAGTTAAATAGGAATCTCGCTTAAGCTTATATAAGACTTTAATTTTTTCGATTATATAATCTTTCTCATCGGATGAAAAAGGTAGAGAAATTGAATTCCTTTTACATAACAGAATTAGATGGAAAATTGAAACTGCAGTTTCTTCATTTTCGATTAAACGTAATAATTTTTTTACAATTTCAGGCGCCCAATTTGTCATTTCGAAAATGAATTGAACATCGATATCAAGCGAGAATCGATTACTATTTTTTTCAATGATTCGTATATAAGCATCTCTAGCTAACTCTGATTTAAGACTTATTAATAAATAAAGGGCTTGATGTTTAGCTCTTTCACTATATGCTTCAAAATTCTTATCTATTGGAATTATTAATTCTTGGAGTTCGAACTCTGAACAAAATCCAACTAAGTGATAGCTTCCATCATCCCAATCTTCTATTGATTTCGGGAAATTGCTTCCCGCTTCTTCTAATAAATAAATTAATGATTCAATAGAAGCACCAGAACGAAGAGACTTTCTAAGTTGGTCTACGCCTTTTGCGCGCTGATATAGATCTTGGTGGCGTAATTGATTGACTATTTTCTTGAATTTTCTTTGTACAGCCAACTTAAAACCTCCTCTAGCTTCTTTTTAATTCCAATATATCATAATAAGGGTAATGGGAAATAGTTAAATAGTCTTGTAGTGTATTTGTTTAAATGGAAATTCAGGTCTTTTACCTTATTTATTGTCACAATTGGATAAATTTTACAAAATGTTTTGATAATTTATTTTTAAGCTTTTATAATAATAAGAACAAGCTGTTCATATTTTATATAGAACTTGTCCAATCCTAGCGATCATTTCGATTAACTTATTCTCGAAACGAAAGTAGGAATTTTTTTTGTACCTAAAATTAAGAATGGAGGATGAACATGGTTAAGCTCTATGTCCTGGCGGTTGTCATTGGTGGAGTGACCGGATTTATTTTTCACATCCTGTTTAACAAAGGTACGATTATGCTCCCGGTGAGACGAAAGAAAGGCTTTTATTTAGGTTTTCTTGCAGATATTTTATTTGGAGCAACAGCCGCGACATTGTTTGTTTCTTTATTTATACCAGAAAACATGTTAAAGGATATGCGTATGGTAATCGGATACTGTATATTAGCTGGTCTCTCATCTCAAAGCTTTCTTTTAAGTAGGGCACTTAACACTGAACGGGAAAGGGTAAGTTCACTGCATAATATTTCTAAGCAAATTGTGTAGTATCTACAATAATTTACTTAGCAAAAGATGAAGGAGGCATGTAATGAGGCTAGTGCTAACACCTGAAGAGAAAGCAATTTATTTAGATTTATTAGAGGATTTATTAAATGCTGATACTGAATACGAAATAAAAAGTATCGAATTCCAAGTCATAAGCTTTTTAAATAACATAAAAGAATCTAGAAAAAATGTTGAAGATTTCGATGAAAAAGCAGCAGCCGCTCAATTCGTAAGAGCTGGTAAATTGAAAAGTTAAGCAATCATTTAATTGACTTTATTCAACAACTAAAAACTGGAACTCAAAATTAGAGTTCCAGTTCTTTATTTTAGTTAATTCCTAGTTTTGCTTTAATTGTTTGGAGTGTTTGACCTTTAAGCTCTTGGACTGGACTCGGTGTATCTAACACATAATCATTTTCTTTTAAATAATTGGATTCTAGTAATTTAAAGTCTTTAGCATCGGTAATGCCATCAAAGTTAATATCAGTATCTCGATTATTTTTATTCCAGTTTGCTTCAATTAAAAGTGCATCATTTAGATCGACCACGTTGTCTTTATTGATGTCTCCAGCTTTCGATTTAGCAGTGTAATAATAAATACTTTCTCCAATACTTATATTTCCAGCTTTTCTTCCAACTTCAAGCGGAGTGTAAGTAGTAAAATGCCCTGGAACATCTACAATAACAGTGTAAAAAAGTTCGTCTGCTGGCAAGTTATTAATAAAGATTTGCCCGTTTTTTTGTATTTCCCCTGTATATAAATTACCTTTTGAATCTTGTGCTTTAACACTTGCACCAACAGCTGTGTAATCCGTTGAATAATTGTAAGTGCCATCTTCTTTATATAGGCCTTGGGCTCCAAGCTGAGCTTGTACTTTTGAATAGGCTGCAAAGATTGGAAGTAGACCTGTTTGAATTAGTGGTCTTACAGTTGCCCCACTCAAATCTTTGTATGCCCCTCCGTAAATACTAAATAGTTGACTAAGTACATTTACATATTCATCGGCTTTAGTATCAAATACTAGATCGATTAATGGCACATCGCCTGAAATACCATCGTTAGGCATTTTCAATGTAATATTTGAAGTTAAGCTAGTTGTACCACTAGTTGTAGAAGTAAGTTCTGTACCTTCTGGTAATGTTTTGTTTTTTACAATCTCAACAGAATCAAAATATTTATTTAAATAATTTAGCGAAAAGCTCATTTCTTTAGCGTTCTTTAATCCATGGCTATATAAAGTATAGGTTACTTTATCACCCATTGTGATAGATTCTTTATTCGGCTTAGCGTAAATGTATTGCGTTCCAGCTTTTACATAGTAAATAACTGTAGGTGCAACAGATGAATTACCGGCTCGATCAGCTCCTACAAATTGAAGCATTGTAGCGGAGGAAGACCCGGTTACAGAAATTTCTTTCGAGAATTTACCATTTTCATCTACGCTTATACTTAATGCTGGTCCATTAGAGCCGTAATATACCTTGTTATTGGATTGTGCTACATTCATTCCGTTCTTTTGCATCTCACTTACTTCGTTATCAATTACCGTTCCCGATAATGTAACTGTTTTTTGATCGGGTGCTAATTCAACAAATGGAAGATCTCCTTTTGGTAAAGTATTTGTTTGATCTAATGAAAGCGTCGCTCCGTTATTATCAATATAGACTTTATCAGTTTTTATAAATTGTTTCCCAGCTTGATTTGTTCCAATTGCTTTAATTTTATAAACGCCATCTGGAGCTGAAGTAGAAGTAAATCCAATCGGCTTTTTAGCATTTCCAGTAAACGGGAAGTATCTTCCTGCAAATCCATCTTGTAAATAATAATCATAGTCTACAGCAGCACCAGTAGTGTTAATTGATGTGATTAGCCCTAAATCTTTATCTGTTTTTGGATCAACTAAAACAAAATCGATCGTTTTCATAGGTGAATTTAAATTGAAATCTAAATCTGTATCTTTAACACTATATTGTGCGATTACGCGATTATTTGAGATAGATGGGGAGTGGACAGCAAAATATTTAAATCCTTCTTCAACAACACGTGCGCCGAATGGTATTTGATAATTCTCTTCAGGATTTTTTTCATTTTCAATACGAATGTATCCTTCATATGTTCCTTTTTCAGCTGTTTTAGGAACGATTAATGAGACAGAAAGCTCTTTTTGTGTACCTGATTTTACCTTAAAAGAGTCCTCAGATAATTTTACATTTACACCATTTTTCTCTGCATCCAATGAACCTTGCGCGCCTACGTTATATTCTACAGAAATAGCATATTTTTTCATTTTTTTGCTTGAGTTAGAGATTACTAGCTTTTTTGACTCGTTGAAAGAAGCTTCGTTATTCATAGGAATAAAACCATAGCTAAGACCACCTGTTTGCTCTTGAATGATTTGCTCTTGTCCATTTTCAATATACGGAGTTTCATCTATAACTGATATTTCTGTATCTGAATGAATAGCTTCATAAGGGTCAACCCTGCCTGCGCCTATTTCAAATACACTATTCTTACCCTTTAATGGGTCTGCTGTATTCATTAATACTGTTTTGATATCAGCAGGTGTATAGCTTGGGTTTGCTTGCAATAATAGTGCCGCAATACCTGCAACATGGGGAGTGGCCATTGATGTACCTGACTTTCTTTCATATGCAGATGAATAATCATTCTTATCATTTTTATTATTGATATAGGAAGGAACTGTCGAAAGTACATTTACGCCTGGCGCTGTTATTTCTGGTTTTATATCGTATAAAGTTCCTGATGGACCTTTTGAACTGAAGTCTGCTAATACGTCACCAGGAATTTCACTCTCTCCTAGTGCACCTAATGAAACAGTTAATGGACCAGTTGGTAATAAATCCCTAACCGCTGAGCCAGTATTATTATCCAACGAAAAGACTGGAATATTGTCATTCCTTTCTCCTAAGAAGTAAGGAATTTGCCCCTCGTTGCTATTGTTGTTGTATATAATAATTCCTTTTGCACCGTTTTGTTTTGCATATTGCATTTTATCGATTAAAGCATATGTACCACGTACAACAAATGCTATTTTACCTTTTACATCTTTTCCGGAATAATCATTTGGACCGCCTTCTCCAACATTGACAATATCAAATGAGTTTCCAGAAAGATTGCTAAAATCATCGGTCCATTTTTTAGTCATTAACTGTAAAGTTCCATTTATTTTTCGTTTTCCTACTTTGAAACTACTTTTAAAGGTTGTTACTTTAGTAGTTGCTGAGCTTGCACCAACTGTTAATGCTAGGGCAGCTGCCCCCGGAGAGCCTATTGTAGACATCCCGTACTCGCCTGAATTTCCTGCTGCAACAACTGCTGTGACACCACTTAGTACAGCATTATCAATTGCTAGACTTGTAGGGTCTAATGGGTCATTATAATCGCTTCCTAATGAAAGGTTAATCACATCCATGCCATCTTCTACGGACTTATCAATTCCAGCAATTACTGAAGAATTGGCGCCACTACCATATGGACCTAAAACACGATATACATATAAATCAGCATCAGGCGCGATACCTGTTACTTTGAAATCTGAATCACTTTTAGCTTGTCCAGCGATTGTGCCTGAAACGTGCGTACCGTGCTCGGTATAATAAGAACCACCATTATAGAATTCTGGGTTTCCAGATTTCTTCCAATCATCGTAAGTAGTTTCCATTGGATTGTGATCGTTATCTACGAAGTCATATCCACCTTTATACGCATCCTTTAAATCAGGGTGATTGTAATCAATTCCAGTATCAATTACACCAATTTTAATCCCTTTTCCAGTAAACCCTTCTTTATGAAGCTGATCTATTTTTAAAAATGGTATACTGTCTACGTTTGTTTTGTCCTTCGTTTCATCAATCTGTTTTGGAGGATTCACTCGAACTTGAGAATCGCTGTAAATTGCTTTAACATCACTAAATTGCAATAATTTTTTAATTTGATTAGCTGGGATTGTTAATGAGACACCATTAAGTGAATGCTTATAAGTATGTTTTATCTGATAAAGAGTTCGGTTTGATTTGGTCTCTTTTCCTACTTTTTCTTGTAAATCTTTTTTAAATTGAATGTGAGATTTCTCTACTTTGGCCATAGCTGTTTCAATTGAAATGTTTTTTCCTTCAGCTGCTGCTGCTAACTGTTCAGTTTTTGCAGGAAGAACTTTAAATTCAACAATTACAGAAACTTCTTTCGAACTATTTAAGTTTACATCTGATGAAAGATGCAATCCCGTTTTAAATTCGTTCGAATTTAATGCTTGTAGTGCCTCTCTTTGTTCTGGTGTCAGTTTAGCTAATATCACTTCACTTGAAGAAATTGTTTCTGCCTTTGCATTAAAATGATCAGTAATAGGTGCAAAGGTTCCAAACAGAAGACAAGTACTTAATCCAATGGATGTAAGGTGTTTCGTTTTACTTTTCCTTGATTTTCGCATTTTTCCCCACTTCTTTCTCTATTAATAAACTACTAGTTTTTATTTTACAGAATATTCTTTGAATGGAAGGCGGGTTATTTTTGATGTATTTATCTAAATTTTAGCTGATTAAATTTTAAGGAATTTAGTGAAACCTTATATTAACAACATTTCATGTGAAAATCTGTTGGGCGGATTTTTAGGTATAGTAGATTATTTGTGAAAATGGAGGAGTAAGTCTAAAAGCTTTTATTCGGTTTGTTAAAAAGTTAGAATAGTAAAACTAAAAATTAAAACATACTATTTTTTAGATTGATATTGCACTTTTCCAATTGGTTTAGTGCATTTTTTTCCTGGCATGTGAATTTATAGGACAAATAGTGTACAATAATTGTATTACTACAGTTTAAAAATAATATAAATCTGATTAAAATAAAGAGTAACAGTATATTGAACGGAGTGAATTAATGAAGATTTCAACTAAGGGAAGATACGGACTGACAGTTATGATTGAATTAGCTAAAAGATATTGTGATAAACCAATTTCACTCAAGAGTATTGCGAAAGCACAAAATCTTTCTGAGCATTATTTAGAGCAAATTATTTCATTATTACGTAATGCAGGATTAGTTAAGAGTATTCGTGGAGCATATGGTGGGTATATTTTAACAAAGGAACCAAATGAAATTTCTGCAGGTGAAGTGATAACTGCACTTGAAGGATCACTATCTCCAATCGAAAATCTTGAAGATGAAAATCCTGCACAAAGAGAGTTGTGGACTCGGGTTCAAAAAGCGATTAATGAAGTGTTAGACCACACGAGTCTTGAGGACTTAGCAAAATTAGAATCTGACGATTTAAACGGATATATGTTTTATATTTAATTTTAGTGCGTTCAAAGATAGTTGAACGCTTCATAAAGAAAGGGTTTAATAAAAATGGAACGTATTTATGTAGATCATGCTGCGACTTCTCCGATGCATCCAGAAGTTATCGAAAAGATGGTTGTAGAAATGCAAGAGACTTTTGGGAATCCATCTAGTATTCATTCATTTGGCCGACAAGCTCGCCAAAAGATTGATACTGCACGCATGATTTGTGCTAATAGTATAGGAGCAAAAGTTAACGAAATTATTTTTACAAGCGGTGGAACGGAAAGTGATAATCTTGCTGTTCGAGGCGCTGCTTATGCGAATCAAAAATATGGTAAGCACATTATTACCTCTAGCATTGAGCATCATGCTATATTACATACATGCCAGGCTCTTGAAAAGGAAGGCTTTGAGGTTACGTATTTACCTGTTGATCATACAGGGTGTGTGAATGTAGAGGATGTAAAAGCTACACTGCGTGAAGATACGATTTTAGTATCAATTATGATGGTTAATAATGAAATCGGAACAGTTCAACCAATTAAAGAAATTGGTGAACTTCTTAGTGACCATAAAGCTCATTTCCATACAGATGCAGTACAAGCTTACGGCTTAATTCCAATTAATGTTGAAGAACTTGGTGTCGACTTTTTATCCATATCCTCACATAAAATTAATGGACCTAAAGGTGTAGGTTTTCTTTATGTAAGTGAAAATGCAATTTTTACACAATTGCAATACGGTGGACAGCAAGAGCGTAAACGTCGTGCAGGTACAGAAAATGTTCCTGGTATTGTTGGATTAGCAAAAGCGGTAGAAGTTATTCACATTGAAAGAGATGACCGTGTAAAAAGTTATTTGCGTTTCCATGAAATCTTATTGAATGTTCTAAAAGAAAATGGCATTCGTTTTGAAAAAAATGGAAATGAATCGTTTTTTGCACCACATGTGTTAAACTTATCATTTGAAGATATTTCAATTGAATCATTTTTGGTAAACCTTGATTTATCAGGCATAGCAGCTTCGAGCGGGTCTGCTTGTACGGCTGGTAGTATAGATCCATCACATGTTTTAGTTGAAATGTTTGGAATAGACTCACCTAAAATACGTTCTTCGGTTCGATTCAGCTTTGGTTATGGAAATACAGACGAACAAATCCGTATACTTGGAGAACGTGTATCTTCAATTGTAAAGCGATTAGTTAAAATATAAATTTTAAAAATGCGAGGGGATATCATTTATGAATAAAAAAGATCCAAAAGACACTCGCGTAGTAGTAGGAATGTCAGGTGGTGTAGATTCATCTGTAACAGCATATTTATTGAAACAACAAGGATATGATGTCATCGGTATTTTTATGAAAAACTGGGATGACACAGATGAATTTGGCGTATGTACAGCAACCGAAGATTATGAAGATGTAATTGCAGTTTGTAATCAAATAGGAATTCCGTATTATGCAGTGAATTTTGAAAAGCAATATTGGGATAAAGTATTTACCTATTTTTTAGATGAGTATAAAAAAGGTAGAACACCAAACCCAGACGTTATGTGTAACAAAGAAATTAAGTTTAAAGCATTTCTTGAACATGCCATGGAGCTTGGAGCAGATTATGTAGCGACAGGTCATTATGCTGGAGTTGAGTTTCGTGACGGAGAATATAAAATGTTACGAGGAATTGATAGCAATAAAGACCAAACTTATTTCCTAAATCAACTTGGCCAAGAACAACTATCGAAAGTTATGTTTCCACTTGGAGGCTATTTAAAGCCAGAAATTCGTAAAATTGCTGAAGAGGCGGATTTAGCAACAGCTAAGAAAAAAGACAGTACTGGAATTTGCTTCATAGGTGAACGTAACTTTAAAGAATTTCTAAGTAATTATTTACCTGCACAACCTGGTGAAATGAGAACAATGAACGGGGAAGTTAAAGGTAAACATGATGGACTTATGTATTATACAATTGGTCAACGTCATGGACTTGGAATCGGTGGAAATGGAGATCCATGGTTCGTTGTAGGAAAAGACTTAAAAAATAATGTTTTATTAGTTGAACAAGGTTTTCATAATGAATTACTTTATAGTAATGAAGTACTTGCTTCTGATATTAGTTGGACATCAGATAAACCAAAAGAAGGTTCATTTACATGTACAGCTAAATTCCGTTATCGTTCTGAAGATAACGAAGTAACAGTTCACATTTTAGATGATAACTCAGTAAGAATTCTTTGCCACGAAAAAATTCGTGCAATCACTCCAGGGCAAGCCGTTGTATTTTACGACGGAACAGACTGCCTAGGTGGAGGTACAATTGATCGCGCATTTATCGATGGTAATGAATTAACTTATTTAAGATAAATCTATTTACCCCAATCGTAATGGTTGGGGTTGTTTTTTTGAATGAAAATACTTAATTTACCGTTAGAATTTTAAAGAAACGTTCCTTTGAAATGTATACTATGGTGTGATAGTGTTAAATAGATATAGTAAGTTTCTTAAACTGATTAGTATAGAAAATGGATTCTATCCAAAATAATTGAAAGAAAATACATAGAGGTGTCATATATGAATAATTTTGAACGTGGTGTAGCAGCCCTGCAAGAGGGTAACTTAGAGGATGCAGCTAATTTTTTAACGAAAGAAATTGAAGAAAACCCTACTAATTCATTAGCGTATGTTAATTTTGGTCAGCTTTTACTATCGATGGGAGATGTAGAACGAGCTTGTCGTTTTTTTGAAAAAGCTTTAGAAATTGATCCGGAATTGGCAGCAGCGCATTATGCAGTTGGAACAGTGTATTTTGAAGATGGAAAGTATGAATTAGCTAAAAAGCATTTTCAACATTGTGTGAAACTTGGCATGAACGATAGTGATGTTCATTTTATGATTGGATTATGCTGCGTTAATAATGGAGAAGATCGTTTTGCACTTCCATTTTTTCAACGAGCGATTGAGTTAGATGATCAAGATGTAGACGCATTATTCCAATATGGCCTTAATTTAGCTAAATTAGAAATGTTAGATGAAGCAAAAATTAGTTTAGAAAAGGTTTTACAATTAGATGAACTGCATGCTGATGCACATTATAATCTAGGCATTATTGCAATGTTTAATGATCAAGTTACAACTGCGAAAGAGCATTTTAATAAAGCGATTGAAAGTCAAGATGACCATATGCTTGCTATGCATGCTTTAAAAGTAATTGAAAATAAAGACGAGGAATGAAGCTAGTTTAGTGTAAGACGGGGAGGTGGAGAAATGCAAACCCAAAGTGAAATGGAATTGTTTGTTGATGAGACACCATATATTAAAGGGCATATCACAACAATCATCTTTTATAATGCAGAAAACTTTTATACTGTTGCAAAGGTAAAAGTCGTTGATACAAACTTATCAAATTGTGAACAGGAAATGACCATTACTGGGAATATTCCAAGGATGAATGAAGATGAAACATATACATTTAAGGGGATTGTAAAAGACCATCCGAGATATGGTAAACAATTTCAAATTTCATCATTTGAAAAAGAGCTTCCATCTACTAAAAAAGGTGTTATTCAATATTTATCATCAGATTTGTTTAAAGGAATTGGAAAGAAAACAGCTGAGAAAATCGTTGACCATTTAGGTGAAGGTGCAATTAATAAAATTTTAGATAATGCTGATAGCTTAGAAGGTGTTCCCGGTCTGGCAAAATCCAAAGGTAAAGAAATTTATGAAACAATTCTATCTCATCAAGGTCTTGAAAAAGTAATCAGCTTTTTAAGTAGCTATGGCATTGGAACGGGTCTGTCGATTAAAATTTATAAGACTTATAATGAATCAACTCTTGATGTTATCCGAACGAATCCATTTAAGTTAATTGAAGATGTAGATGGGATTGGGTTTGGAAGAGCAGATGAAATTGGTCGAGCAATCGGTATTACAGGAAATCATCCAGATCGGATACGTGCTGGTTGTATTTATATTTTAGAGCATTTATCGATGCAAGAAGGACATGTTTATATAACGCAAGATCAGTTTATTGATGAAACTAGACAATTATTAATGAAACAGGATAAAGAACTTGTCGAAGCAGTCGACATTTCTCGGGAAATGAAACGATTAGTAGCAGACGGAAAGCTGGTTATGGAAGATGAGAGAATCTATCTAGCTGCTCTTTATTATGCTGAAAAAGGCATTGTCAATGCAATCCAAAAATTATTAAGCAGTGCTCCAGATTTAGGAGAAATGACTGATACTAGATTTGCAAAAGAGTTAGAAGACCTCGAATCAAAAATGAATGTAAAATATGCCCCTTCACAAGCGCAAGCAATCAAAAAGGCTATGGAGTCAGCTATGATGGTCCTTACAGGTGGACCAGGGACAGGTAAAACGACAGTTATTAAAGGAATCGTTAATCTATTTTCAACAATCCATGATTTATCATTAGATCAGCATTCTTATCCGAAAGATGATCCATTCCCTTATTTGCTTGCAGCACCTACAGGTAGAGCGGCAAAACGAATGAGTGAAGCAACTGGATTACCGGCAGTAACAATCCATCGTTTACTCGGTTGGACAAGAGAAGGGGAATTTAGCCATCATGAGGAAAATCCTTTAAATGGAAAATTACTAATCATTGATGAGTTTTCAATGGTTGATGTTTGGCTAGGGAATCAATTATTAAAAAGCATTCCAGAAGGCTGCCAAGTCATTTTTGTAGGGGATGAGGATCAATTACCTTCTGTTGGTCCAGGTCAAGTCTTAAAGGATTTATTAAACTCTGGTACAGTTCCAACGGTACGATTAAAAGACATTTACCGTCAATCAGAAGATTCATCGATTATTACGCTTGCACATTATATAAAAGATGGAACAATTTCCGGGGATTTATTTGAACAAAGAAAAGATCGTTCATTCATTGGGTGTTCAAGTCAACAAGTTGTTGAAGTTGTCAAAAAAGTGTGTGAGAACGCCAATAAAAAAGGTTTTCCTGTAAGAGATATCCAAGTATTAGCACCGATGTATCGTGGTCCAGCGGGAATTGATGCCCTAAATGAAGGACTACAAGAAGTGTTTAACCCTAAAAAAGAAAAACAACGTGAAATGAATTTTGGGGATACAACTTTCCGTACAGGTGATAAAGTTCTCCAACTTGTAAACGTTCCTGAAAACAATGTTTTTAATGGAGATATGGGGGAAATTGTAAACATTTTTTTCGCCAAAGAGAATGTAGAACAACAAGATATTATTATCGTTTCATTTGATGGAAATGAAGTGACCTATACTAGACCAGACTTTTCTCAATTAACTCTTGCCTATTGTTGTTCAATTCATAAGTCGCAAGGTAGTGAATTTGATATTATTGTGCTTCCGATTGTCAAAAGTTATTATCGAATGCTTCGAAGAAATTTAATTTACACTGCAGTGACTAGAAGTAAGAAGTTTTTAATCATGTGCGGTGAACAAGATGCATTTATTCAGGGCATTGGAAGAACAGATGATGGTCAAAGGCAAACTACTCTTTGTATGAAACTAAAAGGGATTGAAAATGGTGAAGTACAACTAAACGAGGATTTACCATTTCAGCTTTCAGATGAATTACCAAATCTTTCACCTTATGATTTCATGTAATTGACTAAGAATATATAGTGCAAGACGATTCCTGTACTAACGTATATTTTTATGAAAATTTGGTCACAATGCTTAGAAACATTGCCTTTTTTAGGCTAAGGGAGCGAGCGTTGTGAATTGTCCAAATTGTCATAGTAAAGACTTAGGGAAAATAGGTGTAAATCAATATTATTGTTGGGGATGTTATATTGAACTAACAATTAATAAAGGCATTATTTATACCCACCAAGTTGAAGAAGATGGTACGTTAAGTTCGTTGGATGATTTATTTGACGAAGAGGATCGAAAACTTAGTATGTAGGAGTGGGTAATTGATGGCTAGAAAAAGCTCTTTATTAGGTTTAGGTTTAGGTGCAGGTGCACTTGCGATGAAGTTAATGTACGATAATAAATGGCTTACTTCAAAGAACATGAAACGTATGAGAAAGTCATTGAAAAAAATGCTTTAATTTTTTAAAGCACATGTCTTTAGGGCATGTGCTTTTTTATTGTCAAAAAAGAGTTAGACAATTAATTACTAAACAACCTTGTCAACTAAATAACCAAATTTTCGTAAAGGAGTTTAGTGAGATTGATTTCCACTGCGGGATGCTCGCTTTCCATGGGGCGAGACCTAAGCCTCCTCGTCACGTGCGTTCCTGTGGGGTCTCAGGCTTCCCGCATATCCCATAGGAGTCGAGCACCCCTCCGTTCCAATCAATTTATTCATCAAAAAATGGTTACACTAAAAACCTATTTTAAAATCCTTTACTTAGAGTAGCATACAGCATGGTAATCAGTTTGAAGGTCCAGTTTGTAGGTCAATTAAGATCGAACTTCAACGTATTATAATAATCATTTTAAAATGTTTTTCTAAAAATAAGCTCTTAAATATTTTTAACTTCTCAAGACTAAACAATTACTTAGTTTGTTAATTTTATAAAGCCGTTCAAAGATATTAATATCATTATAGGATAAAAAAATAATTATCATATCAATAAGATGCACTTAATTTACGCTTGAATATTTTATATTTTATCACTCTGACATATCTATAAAGGACATGTGCTAAGTTTTTTCAATGTATTTCATCCAATCCTAATCTTACATTACTCAATTATTTATAATTTTCCATTGAGAAAATGATCATCTTCTTTTATCATTTATAAAAACATGGAAAAGAGATGGTAAATGTGGGAATGGGAGTTAGGCTTGTTAAAAATGATTTGAAGTATGCAGAGCAGGTTTTTAAGTTATCGTCAGATCCAGGTGTGAAAGATGTATTGGGAATAAAAGTAGATAATATTGATGATACAATTGGATTTATTAGTTATATTGTTCAGCAGGAATTAAAAGGTAAGGTAATAAATCGGATAATATTGAACGAACAAGATGAAGTAGTCGGTATAACAACTTTAAAGCACATTGACCGAGGAGATGGGATTTGTCATATCGGTACTTGGATAGGTGTTCCATTTTGGGGGCAAGGGTATAATGAAGCTTCCAAAATTGAAATTTTAAAAATTGCTTTTAAAGAGTTGAAAATGGATTATGTTTTTGCTGGTGCAAAAGAGTCGAATACTAGATCAAGGCGGGCACAAGAGAAGTTATCTTATATGACAATTGGAGTAGAGAATGAATTTCCAAAAGAACTAACAATCGTTGAACAAGAAGCAAAAACGAAATGTGTATTGAATGTTGTGAAGAGAGAAGACTTCGCAAAATTTTTAACAAGTCACATAATTTAATTGAAATTCTCCATACTATTATCAGTATGGAGGTTTTTTTATGGACGGTTTAAAGTTAAAGTGGATATATCGATTATGTTTAATTTTGCTCATTGGATTAGTTGGAATAGTTTTTTATTATTTAAAACCAGTTTATTTACATATTGTAATTGGTGTTTTAAAATCGATGGTTCCATTTTTGATTGGGTTAATAATTGCCTATTTGTTACATCCAGCAATTGAATATATTCATAAAAAAGGGATTAAACGAGTTTTTGCGATTTTATTGATTTATTTATTATTTTTTGGAGGGTGTGTACTAGGGCTTTATTTACTACTCCCAATTTTTAAACAACAGTGGCAAGATATTTTAAGAGCTTTTCCTAAAGTTATGGCATTATATGATAATTTTTTATCAAAAATCGATCGAAAAACTTCGAGGATGCCAATTTTTCTTCATAATCGGATTGATTTAATGATTAATGGCGCTGAAAGATCAGGATTATCATTATTGAATAAATCTGGTGAATGGATGAAGCAATTAGTAAATAATATGATTTCACTCTTTATCATTCCGTTTATCGTTTTTTACTTTTTAAAAGATTATAAGGTCTTATCGAATATGTTTTGGAAAATTATCCCTTACAAATGGCGATATGAAGCAAAAGGTTTAGCAAAAGAACTTAATAATACATTTGGAAAATATATTCGTGGTCAAATATTAGTTTGTTTTTTACTGTTTGTACTAGCAACAATATTTCTTTGGATTGTTCGAATGAAATATGCTCTAGTATTAGGAGTGGTCATAGGTATTACAGATATCATTCCGTATTTCGGACCGGTTATTGGAGCTGTACCAACTCTGTTTTTAGCCGCTTCAGGAGGGACAAGTTTATTAATTAGAGTAGGTATTACATTAATTATTTTACAATTGATCGAAGGTAACGTCCTTTCTCCGCTCATAATTGGAAAATCAATTCATACTCATCCGGTTATTATTATGTTTTCATTATTAGTTGCAGGTGAAATAGCTGGTTTTATAGGTTTGTTAGTTGCTGTACCGGTATTAGTGGTCATCATTTCTGTTATTCGCTATTACAGTAATAGAAAAGAGCGTCTCTCAACTTGACTTTCATTTTTGACAATGATACTATTTTTTCATACAATTTATATTTGCAAAATTTTGAAGGAAAAAGTATGTCACTAAACCATTTAAGCTTATGCAAAAGAGAGAAGTTTCCTAGGCTGAAAGAAACTTTAATGAAGGGTGACAGAAAAGCTACTCCTGAATGCAGCTAATCACTGACGCGTCAGACCACGTTACGGTCTCTTGAGGTGATGAATAGACTTCGAGGCATTTGCCTAAGCAACAAGCTTTCTGTTCATAATCAGGGTGGTATCGCGAGTACATCTCGTCCCTGTTTTAGGGACGGGATTTTTTTGTTTTTATAACATTATAAATTTACTAAATGGAGGTTAATATAATGAAAAAGCTAACTGCTGCTCAAATTCGCCAAATGTACTTAGACTTCTTTAAAGAAAAAGGTCACTCTATTGAGCCAAGTGCATCTTTAGTACCAGTAGAAGATCCAACTTTATTATGGATTAATAGTGGTGTAGCGACATTAAAAAAATATTTTGATGGTCGAGTAATTCCAGAGAATCCAAGAATAACAAATTCACAAAAATCAATTCGAACAAATGATATTGAGAATGTTGGGAAAACAGCTCGTCACCATACATTTTTTGAAATGTTAGGTAATTTCTCAATCGGAGATTATTTCCGTGAAGAAGCTGTAACATGGGGTTGGGAGCTTTTAACTTCATCTGAATGGTTTGGTTTTGAAAAAGAAAAATTATTCGTTACAGTCTATCCTGAGGATAAAGTAACGTATGATTTATGGATTAAATTAGGATTAGATCCTGAGCATATTATCCTTTTAGAAGGTAACTTCTGGGAAATTGGTGAAGGACCATGTGGACCATGTACAGAGATTTTCTATGATCGTGGAACAAAATATGATCCAGAAAACATTGGAATTAAATTATTAAAAGAGGATTTAGAAAATGATCGATATTTAGAAATTTGGAATATTGTATTCTCTCAATTTAATTCAAAAGATGGTTTAGACCGTAAAGAATACCCTGAATTACCAAGCAAAAACATTGATACTGGTATGGGCTTAGAACGTATGGCAAGTGTACTACAAGAAGTAGACACAAATTTTGACACTGATTTGTTTATGCCAATTATTAATGTTGTTGAAACAATTTCGGGTCAAAAATATCGAAATGGACAATTAGATCAAGATACTGCTTTTAAAGTAATTGCTGACCATATCCGTACGGTATCATTTGCTGTTGCAGATGGCGCTCTTCCTTCAAATGAAGGTCGCGGATATGTATTACGTCGTTTAATCCGTCGTGCTGTTCGTTTTGCTAAAAAATTAGGTATTGAACGTCCATTTATGTTTGAACTTGTTCCAGTTGTTGCAGAAATTATGGAAAGCTACTATCCAAATGTGAAAGAAAAAGTACCGTTTATTCAAAAGGTAATTAAAAATGAGGAAGAACGTTTCCATGAAACATTACATGAAGGATTATCACTTCTTACAAATGTAATGAAGGATGCAAAAGCTAAAGGCAGTACTGTAATTAAAGGCGAAGATGTTTTCCGTCTTTATGACACATACGGTTTCCCAATTGAATTAACAGAAGAGTATGCAGAAGAAGAAGGATTAACAGTTGATCATGACGGTTTCGAAGTTGAAATGGAGAAACAACGTGAGCGTGCTCGTTCTGCAAGACAAGATGTTGACTCAATGCAAGTACAAAGTGAGGCACTTCGTGAAATCAAGGAAACTTCAGTTTTTGTAGGTTATAGCGAAGGTTCGGTTGAATCTACAGTTCTTGTTCTAGTACAAGACGGAGAAAAAGTTGAAGATGTAGCAAATGGAGAAGAAGCTCATTTAATTCTTGATGTAACTCCTTTCTACGCTGAAAGTGGCGGTCAAATTGCAGACCGTGGAACTTTAACTGCTCCTGGTTTAAAAGTAGAAGTACTTGATGTTCAAAAAGCTCCAAACGGACAAAATTTACATCGCGTAAGGGTTGTTGAAGGTGCTTTATCAGTTGGTGCTAAAGTTGATTCAACAATTAATAAAGCTAACCGTTCAAGTATTGTAAAGAACCACACAGCTACTCACTTATTACACCAAGCATTAAAGGATGTACTTGGAACTCATGTAAATCAAGCTGGTTCATTAGTAAACCAAGAACGCTTACGTTTTGACTTCTCGCATTTCGGTCAAGTAACGTCTGAAGAGCTTGAAACAATTGAAAAAATTGTGAATGAAAAAATTTGGGAAAGCATCCCAGTTCAAATTTCTGAAAAAGCAATTGCTGAAGCAAAAGCAATGGGAGCAATGGCATTATTCGGTGAAAAATATGGGGATGTAGTACGAGTAGTACAAGTTGGAGATTATAGTCTTGAGCTATGTGGTGGATGTCATGTTGATAACACAGCATCGATCGGTACATTTAAAATAATTTCTGAGTCAGGAATTGGAGCTGGTACGCGACGTATTGAAGCAGTAACTGGCAAATCAGCTTACGAATATATGCAAGAACAAATTGGCCAACTAAAAGAGGCAGCTGGTCTATTAAAATCAAATACGAAAGACGTTGTTGCTCGTATTGAAACTTTACAATCAGATTTAAAACAAGTTCAAAAAGAAAATGAATCACTTTCTTCAAAATTAAGCAATATTGAAGCAGGAAATATTAGTAATAACGTAAAAGAAGTAAATGGAGTAAAATTTGTAGCTGCTAAAGTAAATGGAGCAGATATGAATAGTCTCCGCACAATGGTTGATGACCTTAAAAATAAAATTGGTTCTGTTGTTGTATTACTTGGTTCTGCTAATGAAGGTAAAGTAAACTTAATTGCTGGTGTTACAAAAGATTTAGTAAGTCAAGGATATCATGCAGGAAATCTAATAAAAGAAGCTGCTTCAATTTGTGGCGGAGGAGGCGGAGGCCGTCCTGATATGGCTCAAGCTGGCGGTAAAGATCCTTCGAAATTAGACGAAGCTGTTGCTTTTGTTGAAAAATGGATGAACACGATTTCAAAATAATATAAAAATCGTGTACAATAACAGATATAAAATTTTTTAGCTGATTCGTAACTGCGTAATAAAAATGGTACAATGTAATTAGCTAAAAATATACGGATAAGTGGGGTGCTTTGTATGGATTCATTTGATAAAACGATGAAGTTTAGTTTGCAAGATGAAGGTCAAGATATACGAGTTAATGAAGTTTTGTTAAAGGTTCATGACGCGTTACAAGAAAAAGGCTATAATCCAATCAATCAAATAGTAGGATACTTATTATCAGGTGATCCTGCATACATTCCTCGTCACAATGACGCAAGAAGTATGATGAAAAAACTAGAACGTGATGAAATCATTGAGGAATTAGTTAAATCTTACTTACAACAACATCGTGGAGAATAATTAATGAGAGCACTTGGGCTAGATGTAGGTACTAAAACAATTGGTGTAGCTGTAAGTGATGCTCTTGGTTGGACGGCTCAAGGTATTGAGACAGTCAAAATTGATGAAGAACGTCAGAAATTTGGACTAGACCGACTAAAAGAAATCATCGACAGCTACGAAATCGAAAAAGTAGTGGTAGGTTTACCTAAAAATATGAACGGAAGTATTGGAGAACGCGGTGAAGCATGTACGCGTTTTGGAAAAATGATTGAAGAAGAATTCAATCTTCCGGTTATACTATGGGATGAAAGACTTTCAACAATGGCAGCCGAACGATTTCTAATCTCTGCTGACGTAAGTCGCAAGAAAAGAAAACAAGTAATCGATAAAATGGCAGCAGTAGTTATTTTACAAAACTACTTAGATAGTATAAAGTGATAAAGAAGAATGGAGATTGGCCGACAACAATGGTATTTGCAGAAATAACTTTTTGTGCGGCCCCTCCACCTCTTCACTTTTATACTAATACATAAAAGGATTAAAATAATAGAGGTGATATAAATGGAACACGGTGAAGACAGACAAATTACAATCATCGATGAGGAAGGTAATGAGATTCTTTGTAATATTATCATGACTTTTGAATCAGATGATTATGGTAAATCATACGTAATTTATAGTCCAGTTGGACAAGAGTTTGATGAAGATGGAGACCCAATCTACCATGCATCTAGCTTCATTCCTGCAGAAGATGGTGAAGATGGAGAGTTATATCCAATCGAATCTGACGAAGAGTGGGAAATGGTTGAAGAAGTATTAAACACTTTCTTTGACGAAGAAGAAGGAGAATAATATCTCTGGATTTAAAAATGCTAATCGCTTTTAAAAGTGTTTAGCATTTTTTTTATGTAGAAAATTGCCGATTTAGTACATATTTGTAGTATACTATAACGTGGAAAAGGAGGTAGATAAGTTTGTCATTTAACGATTTTGATAAAAATGGATACAAGAATACAAATAAAAAAAGCAGGATTATGCTTATTTTTACATATTTAATTATTGCTTGTATTGTCGTAGTTGGAGCGGGTTTTGCAACTTATAAACATATGTTAAAACCAGTTAATTCAGCAAATAAACAAATTAAATTGGTATCAATTCCTCAAGGAAGCTCTGTTGATAATATTGCAGCAATATTAAAAAAGAAAAACTTAATAAAAAATACTTCAATTTTTAAACTATATGTGAAGTTGCATAACAACGCTAGTCTAAAATCAGGGAATTATCATTTTAGCGAAAATCAAGGAGTTGCAACGATTATTAATCACTTACAGGTAGGTGGTAAATATCAAGTTGCTGTAAAGGATTTAATGATTCCTGAAGGTTCTCAATTAAGCGAAATCGCAGCGATTATTGCAAAAGGTTTTAAATTAGATCAAGCAGCTGTACTAAAACAGTTGAATGATAAAACATTTATTCAGGGACTACAAAAAAAGTTTCCGCAATTAATAACGAATGATGTTTTTAAACCAGGAATTCGCTATCCATTAGAAGGGTACTTATATCCTTCAACTTATATGTATGGGGATTATACTCCAAGTTTAGAGGAAATAATTACACCAATGTTAAATGAAACAGTGAAAACATTAGACCTATATAAAACAGAAATGAGTAGCCAAAAGCTTACTCCTCATCAGACATTAACAATGGCCTCATTAATTGAGCAAGAAGCCACTGGTACAACAGATCGAAAGTTAATTTCAAGTGTGTTTTATAACCGACTAAAAATAGGAATGCCATTACAAACGGATCCGACAGTTTTGTATGCACTGGGTAAACATAAAGAACGCGTATTATATAAAGATTTAGAAGTTAAATCTCCTTATAATACTTACTATGTTAAAGGGTTACCAGTAGGACCAATCGCAAGTGCTGGCGTTGATAGTATAGAAGCTGCTCTAAAGCCTGCTAAATCAGATTATCTATATTTCCTTGCTGATAAAACAGGTAAAGTAATCTTTACAAAGTCGTTAGCAGAACACAATACTGAAAAAGAAAAGCATATAAAATAAAAAGTTGGAAATACTTGTATAATATAGTAAAATCGTCGATTGACAAGCCTTTTTTGCAGAGCCAGAGACGTAGTTGCACTTATACTTGATTCCTAAATTGGCAACAACGTCGATTACTCTATCTTGCTGCCAATTTATTACTTTTTTTAAAGTGAAAATATTAAATTCCTCAGTAGTATAAATAGTCTACTGAGGAATTTTGTAAATTAAAAAATAGTGAAAGCGTTGTAACTATTCTTGGTACTAGCCAAGGGTCTTTTTTTTATGTTAGAATATTACGGGTCTAAAAAAATTCAGATACAAAGAAATTTTACTTACACCTTGTTTTTGACAAGGTTGTATTTCTATTGGAGGCTTTATAAGCAATGAATGACGTTTTAGTTCGTCAATACTTGGCGAATTTTTATAAACATAGAGAACCTTTTATAGAAGAAATGGAAACTTATGCATTTGAGCATCATGTGCCGATAATGGATAAAGCAGGTATGGAATTTATGCTTGGTTTACTTTATTTAATACAGCCAACTTCCATTCTTGAAATTGGCAGTGCAATAGGCTATTCAAGTATTCGAATGGCAAAAGAGTTTCCAAATGTGAAGATTGTTACAATGGAGCGAAATGCAGAGAGAATTCGAAAAGCAAAAGAGTTTATTGAGCGAAGTGATTACAGCAATCGAATTCTACTTTTAGAAGGTGATGCTTTACTTTTAAAAGAAAAGTTGCCTGTAAACAGACAATTTGATGTTATTTTTATCGACGCAGCTAAAGCTCAGTATAAACGATTTTTTGAATTATATGAGCCTTTGTTATCAGACAGAGGTGTTATCATTTCAGATAATGTTTTATTTAAAGGCCAAGTTGCTGAAAGTGCGGATCTTGTTGATGATCGACGCAAGAAAGCTTTAATAAAAAAGATTCAAAATTACAATGAATGGCTAATGAATCACCCTAAGTATGATTCGACAATTATACCAATTGGTGATGGAGTTGCTATTAGTAAGAAAAGGGGAGTTAATAATGATTAAGCCTGAATTATTAGTTACGCCAACTAACCTAAATGATATAGATAAATTAGCTGATGCTGGTGCAGACGCTTTTGTTATTGGTGAACAACGTTTCGGATTACGCTTAGCGGGTGAATTTAATCGTGAAGCTGTAAAAGAAGCAGTAGAAATTGCACATAAAAAAAATGTAAAAGTATATGTAGCGATGAATGGCGTCTACCATAATGAAATTCTTGATGAAATTGAAGATTATATTGCTTTTTTAAGAGATGCAAATGTGGATGCAATTGTATTCGGAGATCCTGCAGTTCTTATGTCTGTACGTGCGATTGCACCTAATATGCAATTACATTGGAACACAGAAACAACGGCAACAAACTGGTTTACATGTAATTACTGGGGAAAACGTGGATCTAAACGTGCGGTATTAGCTAGAGAGTTAAGCTTTGAAGCTGTCGCTGAAATTAAAGAAAATGCTAAAGTAGAAATCGAAGTACAAGTACATGGGATGACTGCTATGTTCCAATCAAAACGTTCACTTGTCGGTAACTATTTTGAATACCAAGGAAAGAATTTAGAGATCGTTCAACAAAAGAAATATGAAGAAAATATGTTCCTAGTTGACCACGAACGTAATAATAAATATCCAATTTTTGAAGATCAAAATGGAACTCATATTATGAGTCCAAATGATATTTGTATTGTTAACGAGTTAGAAGAATTAGTTGATGCAGGTATTGATTCATTCAAAATTGACGGAGTCTTAAAATCTTCAGAGTATATCATTGAAGTAACAAAACTATACAGACAAGCTATTGATCTATGTGTAGAAGATCGTGAAGCTTACGAAGATATTAAAGACGAACTTTTCGACAAAATCGAAGCAATCCAACCTGTAAATAGACCACTTGACACAGGATTCTTCTTTAAAGAAACGGTGTATTAATAGAAGCAAGATTAAATCATGGATATTTTAGGACAGCCAAGGAATTCTAGTGCAGGAAAAGCCGTATTTTAGAGCCTTGGACCTTAGTCCTGTATTAAAGAGGAGGATTAATAATGGCAATTGGACAATTAGATAAAATAGTTGATGGCAAACGTGTAATCGTGAAGAAACCTGAACTATTAGCACCGGCTGGTAATTTAGAAAAATTAAAAATTGCAGTAAGATACGGCGCAGATGCTGTATTTATCGGCGGTAGAGAGTTTGGTTTACGTTCGAATGCAGATAACTTCTCTATAGAAGAAATGGCTGAAGGGGTAGCATTTGCAAACAAATTTAATGCGAAAATTTATGTAACAACAAATATATTTGCTCATAACGAAAACATGGACGGATTAGTTGAATATTTACAAGGAATTGAAGCTGCAGGAGTAACGGGTATTATTGTAGCTGACCCATATATTATTGAAACATGTAAAGAGGCTGCTCCTAAATTAGAGGTGCATTTAAGTACACAACAATCTTTATCAAATTATCGTGCTGCACAATACTGGAAAGAAGAAGGATTACATCGATTAGTATTAGCACGTGAAACGAGCTATGAAGAAATAAAAGAAATCAAAGAAAAAGTAGATGTTGAAATTGAAACATTTATTCATGGAGCAATGTGTATTGCTTATTCTGGCCGTTGTACTTTAAGTAATCATATGACTGCACGTGATTCAAACCGTGGTGGATGTTGTCAATCATGTCGTTGGGATTACGATTTAGTTCAAACTGAGTCACAAAATCCTGATGCTTCAGAAAATGCTTTATTTGCTGAAGAAGATGCTCCATTTGCAATGAGCCCTAAAGATTTAAACTTATTACGTTCAATTCCTAAATTTATTGAAATGGGTGTAGATAGTTTAAAAATTGAAGGACGTATGAAATCAATCCATTACGTAGCTACTGTTGTATCTGTTTATCGTAAATTAATTGATGCATATTGTGCTGACCCAGAAAACTTTGAATTTAAAGAAGAATGGGTTGAAGAACTAGATAAATGTGCTAATCGTGACACTGCTTCTTCATTCTTTGAAGGACTTCCAGGAATGAAAGAGCAAATGTATGGAAATCATAGCAAAAAAACAACGTATGATTTTGCAGGTCTTGTATTAGACTATGATGATGAAACCGGTATCGCAACAATCCAACAACGTAACTACTTCAAACCAGGTGACCAAATTGAATTCTTTGGACCTGAAATGGACAACTTCAAACAAACAGTTGGTGTAATTGTTAATGAAGAAGGAACAGAAGTAGACGCTGCAAGACATCCATTAGAAATCGTAAAAATTAAAGTGGATCAAAAAGTTTATCCTTACAACATGATGAGAAAAAAGTTAGTTTGATAAGAAAGAGGGATTGAAGTATGGGGAATAAGCCCATTGTAATTGGAATTGCTGGAGGGACTGGCTCTGGTAAAACTTCTGTAACAAAAGCAATCTATGATCAATTTAAAGGTCATTCAATTTTAATGATTCAGCAAGATTCTTATTATAGAGATCAAACGCATTTACCAATGGAAGAAAGATTGAAAACAAATTATGACCATCCATTAGCATTTGATAATGATTTGTTTATTGAGCATATAAAAGATTTATTGCAATACAAAGCAATTGAAAAACCTGTATATGACTATACAATTCATACAAGATCTTCAGAAACAATCCCTGTAGAGCCAAAAGAAGTTATTATTTTAGAAGGTATTCTAGTATTAGAAGACGAGCGTTTACGTGATTTAATGGATATAAAGATATTTGTAGATACAGATGCTGACTTACGAATCCTTCGTAGAATACAACGAGATATAAAAGAACGTGGAAGAACAGTTGATTCTGTAGTAGATCAATATGTGAATGTTGTACGCCCTATGCATAATCAATTCTGTGAACCATCTAAGAAATTCGCAGATATTATCATACCAGAAGGTGGTCAGAACTTTGTGGCTATCGATTTAATGGCTACAAAAATTCAGACTATACTTGAAAGAGTAAGTGTATTATAATACGTTCATATGAGAGAATAATTCCTAAAAATAATTTTGGAAAGATGGAGAAGCACTCACTTCTTCATCTTTCTATATAAAAGAATGCGTTTTCATAAGTTGAATGTTTCATTAATTATTCTCATACACTGTTTGTACAACTACATTGTATAAACAGATATTTAGAAGTTCTACATAAAAGAAACGGTGGATACTAAAAGGAGTGTACAAAATGGCTAACGAAAAAAAATTCCCTATGACTTTAGCTGGGAAACAAAAATTAGAACAAGAATTAGAAAATTTAAAAACAGTAAAGCGTGCTGAAGTAGTAGAGCGTATTAAAATTGCTCGTAGCTTTGGTGACCTTTCAGAGAACTCTGAATACGATGCTGCAAAAGATGAGCAAGCATTTGTTGAAGGTCGTATTACAACTTTAGAAAATATGATCCGTAATGCTGAAATTATTACAGAAAATAATGATGCATCAGATACAGTAACTTTAGGTAAATCTGTAACTTTCTTAGAATTACCAGCTGGTGACGAAGAAACTTACACAATTGTAGGTAGTGCTGAGGCTGATCCATTTGAAGGTAAAATTTCAAATGATTCTCCAATCGCAAAAAGCTTATTAGGCAAAACTGTTGGTGAGGAAGTGACAGTTAATACTCCAGGTGGAGATATGCAAGTAAGAATCCTTGCTGTTAAATAATTTGATTTGTTTAACAATTTAATTGTTTGAAAAAAGAACACCCCGTCTACACTGTAGATGAGGTGTTTTTTATATGCATAGACGGATAAAAGCCATATTAATTATATTTTCATTACTATTTTCTTTAATCGCATACAGATGTTTAGATATTAGTGTACTTCATCAAAAGAATTTTGGCCCACAAAAGGTAAATTTAATTGAACGAAGTGTTGCTCAAAGAACATTTCAGTTTCGGATTGATAATGGACGTGGAAAAATACTAGACCGAAATGGAAAATTATTAAGTGCAGCTTACACTCCAAAAGTTATTTTATTTCCATTTTTAAAAACAATCGATTGGCCAATTGATAAATTATCGTCGATTACAGGAGTACCGGTTGCAAAAATTAAAGATCAGTTTAATGGTAAAAAAGAACCTTTTACATTAGAAGGAATGACAAAAACATTAACATCTGAACAAATTGATCAAATAAATAATTTTCATGTTTCTGGATTAATTTCCATGCTGTCTCAAGACAAAGATGATAAACAATTGGCAGAACACCTAATTGGAATAGCTAGGGAAAATAAAGAACAATATGAAAAACAGTATGAAAGTGATCGAAATTATAAGCCTAAAGAATTTGGGGTAATTGGTTTAGAAGCTCAGTTTGAAGATTTCTTAAAATCTGATGGCACATCTAATTTAATGCTTCACGTGGATAATTTAGGTAAACCGATGTTTGGAAATGAAGTCAAATATGCAAAACCTAGTAATCCATTTTATCCTGTTTCCCTTTCTACTACACTAGATAAAGATTTACAACAAATTTTAGAACAAGCTGTTGACCAAGCTAAACTTCAAAAAGGTGCTGCAGTGTTAATTGACGTAAAGACGAACAATTTATTAGCTATGGTTAGTCGACCAACTATGAATTTCCAAAATTTATTTTCTTCAAATGATAATACTGCGACTAATTATGCATTATTAGCTAGTACACCCGGTTCCGTCTTTAAAACAGTTGTAGCGGCTGCTGCAATAGATCAAGGTATTGTGAAAGAAAATCAAATGTATAATTGCAATAATAATCTAGTCGGTAAATACGAAGATGAAGAGAAAAAGCGAAAAGGTAATTTAACTTTTCAACAAAGTTTCTATGAAAGTTGTAATTACACATTTGGCCAATTAGGTAAGCAATTAACTTTAAAAAATAAAGATATGTTTCAAGCCTATGCCAAAAAGCTAGGTTTAGATGGTCCAGTAGGATGGACAGGATCTGTCTATCATGAATCTAGTTTTAGTCAATTTCAAAATGAAGGGAAACCAACATATTTTGTAGGAAACTCTTTAAGTGATAAGCTCTTAAATACATCCATTGGACAACAGGATGTGAAAGTATCCCCTTTAGCTGTAGCTAATATGATGGCTACCATTGCGCGAGGTGGAAGCCCAAAACAAGTAAAAGTAGTAGATTCTGTAGTATATAAAAATGGTACAGAAATGTTTAAATTCCCAGAACAGACATTAGCTGATGATTATCTAGCTCCAGATTCAATGCAAAAATTAAGAGAGTTACTACGAGGTGTAGTTACGGATGCGAAAGGAACGGGAAATCGATATACTAGTTTGCCTTACACTTTAGCAGGGAAAAGTGGTACAGCGGAAACAAAAGTAGTAGATGGTAAAATAGTCGAACAAAACAAATGGTTTGCAGGTTATTTTCCATATGATAAGCCAAGGTATGCATTCGCAGTTGTTAGTTTAAATGTTCCAAACGAAGTTACATCTACTTCTGACACTGTTACAAGTTTAATAAAATCTATATATAACTTTGATAAAAACCACACAAAATAGCTATTTTTAATTAATTAACTCTATGTTAAAATAGGGAAAAATTAGTTGTTTTTGGAGGATTTTGTCAATGTCTTCAATTGAACCAAACAAAAGGGTCCAAAAATTAAGACGAGTACGAAGAGGAAATTATTTTTTCCGAATACTACTTATTCCACTTCTTTTTGGAATCATCTATTTAGGGATAAAAATAACTTTACCAATCATCAACCAACAAAAGATAGAGCCTAATACTGCAAAAGCTCAGATTACTACGATTGCTCAAGAACCAAAGCAAATGACAGATATACCGAATCCTTATCAAGCGAAATATCGAGAAAAAGTAAATGAGATTATTAAAGATTCAATAAATGATGAAAATATTATAGAATCGACTGTAAAAGAATGGACACCTAATAAAACAAGACAAGTTGAGCCACATAAAGTTCATTATAGTCATATGTCTCAGGACTTTTATGAAATGGAAGAAGCAGTATCAAATGCGATTTCTTTAACAAAAGAAGATTATTCAATTTGGCATATTAGTCAAGGATACGATCAGCAAAGTATAAATGTATACGTTGCCACAAACGACTTAAGCTATAAATATGTAATTTACTTACATTGGGTTGTAAAAGAAGGCTGGCTCCCTATTTTGGTACAAGAAGTAAAAGAGTTAAAGTATTAAAAGCTATAAAGTTTGAGTCTCTATGGGATCAAACGATAAGGTTACGCCACATGGAAAGCGAACGCCTTTTTAGGAAACTTTTAAAATTTAAAGTGTTTTTTGTTGTACGCATTCTTAAAGATGAATGATATGTCTCTATATGGTAAAATGATTAAAGTTTGAAAGAGAAAGTAGGGAATTTAAAGAATGAAATTAGCTATTATTGGAGCAATGGAAGAAGAAGTACATGTATTACGTGATAAATTAGACAACTTGAGAAAAGAAGAAGTTGCAGGCTCAGAATATAATATAGGTACATACGAAGGTAAAGAAGTAATTTTATTAAAGTCTGGAATTGGTAAAGTTAATGCCGCAATGGCAACAGCAATTCTTTTAGAAAAATATCAGCCAGATGTTGTTATTAACACAGGATCTGCAGGCGGACTTCATACTGACTTAAATGTAGGAGACGTTGTGATTTCAACTGAAGTGCGTCATCATGATGTAGACGTTACCGCGTTCAATTATGAATATGGTCAAGTTCCAGGTATGCCAGCTGCATTCCCTTCTGATGACAAATTAAAGTCTATCGCTAAAAAATGCGCTGAAAAAATTAATGGTATCCAAGTTGTTGAAGGATTAATCGTAACTGGTGATTCATTTATGAATGATCCAGTACGAGTAGACTTTGTAAAAGAGAAATTTGGTGATCTATATGCTGTAGAGATGGAAGCAGCTGCAATCGCTCAAGTTTGTTATGCTTTTAAAGTACCATTTGTTGTAACACGAGCGTTGTCAGATATTGCAGGTAAAGAATCAAATATTTCATTTGATCAATTCCTTCATACGGCAGCTGTTAATTCAACATTAATGGTTGAGGAAATGATTAAAGCGTTATAAATCTTTTAAGTAAAGATGCCTTATAGGCATCTTTCTTTAGAAAATCTATTTTGTAATGTAGAAAAATAGAGTGTGAAATTAAAATAAAAAATGTATGGTAGCTATTGCTCCATACATTTTTTTACTTTGTTATTGAAGTCTAAACTTAAAAATAGGGATTTAAACTAAAGCAGGTATTAATATCTTATTTTTCTTTAAGCCAATCTTTAAAATGTGTTGGGGCAGTATGCAGAGTTTCTTCTAGAGTAGGAACTAACGAAAACTCGCCAAGTTTTGCACCAAAGTATAGATTTTTTTCGTCTGCTTCAATTTTACGTATATCACTTTTACTTTCTAAGTAAGCCTTTACGTAATCAGCAAATTTCTTTCGATCTGGTCCGGCTAAATTAACAATACCGTTTACTGGTGTACTTAGTGCAAAGTCGACTATGCCTTCTGCAGCATCTTCAGAGGATATTGCCTGATTATACGAATCAGGTAAACGAATAGTGTCTCCATCGGTAAATAAATCTGTAAGAGTCAGAATAAAATCAAAGAATTGTGTTGTACGAACAATCGTGTAAGGGATACTGAAATCTTTTATTAATTCTTCTTGAGCCATTTTACCACGGAAGTATGCACTCTCAAGAAGACCATCCGTACCTACAATTGATAAATGAACATGATGTTTTACGTTGGTAATTTTCTCAGCAGCAAGAATATTTCGAGTAGAAGTTTCAAAAAAGTCCAATACGACGTTGTCTTCATAGGAAGGGGAATTAGTTACATCAATTACAACATCAGTGCCCATAAGTACTTCAACAAGTCCTTCACCAGTAATTGTATTAACCCCTAAGGAAGGTGATGCTACAATAATTTCATGTTCTGTCTCACGAAGTTTGCTAACTATTTTAGTTCCAATAAATCCAGTACCACCAACTACTACAATTTTCATTTATGTTAACCTCACTAATTATGAATTTAATTATTTAATTTGATTATTTAGTATGCCGTTTTTGCTCATTGATACCATTTTTAAAATGACATATCCTTAATAGTTCTTAAGTCTAAATTTTTTCAATTATTTTATAAAACGCATTGCAGCATCTTCAGCTTCCTTATATGCATTAGCCAATATTTCTTCTCTTTTTAACAAAGCTGTGCCTTGTGCTCTTATTATTTGATAGTCTTCAACACCTAAGAAATTAAACATGGATTTTAAATACTTATGAGCGTACTCAACCTCTGTATACCAATCATCATTTGTATAAATTGCACCACTGGCTTGAATGACTAATAATTTTCGATCATCATAAAGTAACCCTACTGAACCGTCTTCTGTATACTTAAAAGTCTCACGCGCAATTAGAATATTATCCATATAATCTTTTAATTTAGATGGAATATTGAAATTATGAAGTGGGAAGGCGATTACATACTGCTTTATCTCTTTAAATTGCTTTAATATCTCATTCATTCTTTCTATTTTACGAGCTTCATCTGAGTTAAGTTGAATACCTTCACTTAATTTTCCCCAGGCAGATAAAACGTTTGAATCTACATTAGGTATAAATTCGTTATACAAGTTAATTTGCTCAATCTTTGCAGAAGGGTCCTTACTTTTAAGTGTGTTCTTAAAATGATTTAATACATTTACACTATATACCTCTTCAGAATTGAAATTTGGATGTGCATTTATTACAAGTATTCTATTCATTAATTATGTCTCCTCGTGTAGTATTGAATAATCGGCGACAAATGTAATCGGCGATTGACCACATCAGTAATATAACCCTTGTTTTTGAAAATGTCAATGATATTTGTGAAGTTATACACAAATAATAAATACTTCTAAAATATTGTTTATACATTTTATTTTTTGTAATGGAGGCGTTTTGGGTGCAATATAGTGTAGAGGTGGAATATTGTCTTCATTGCCTTGTTTATGTAATTGATATAACACCAAGTTCGAGTATTACGATTAAAGAACTTTCCGAGTTTCAAGGTGCAGATATATTGGTGCTATTATAAAACCAAGCGGATAACCAGCCCTAGCAGCCTTTTTTTATAGTATGATTGAGTGAGTACTCACTTTTTATTGACTGATCGTAAAGGATGAACTAAGATGAAAGTATAGAGTGAGTACTCACTCATTTTGAATAATATAGATTGTAAATATACTTGAACGGAGGATTACGATGAGCGATGTAGTTCAAATCCAGAAAGTCGATCGTTTATTTGGAAAAAGAGCTGTGCTAAAAAATATTTCAATGAACATCCGAGAAGGTGAAATTTTTGGGATTTTAGGCCCATCAGGTTCTGGGAAAACAACTTTAATAAAATTAGTAGCTGGAATTGATAAAAGTTCAAAAGGCGAGGTACTAGTTTACAACAAAAAAATGCCTAATTTTTCTGTCCTTCCGTCTATAGGTTACATGGGGCAATCTGACGCATTATATAGCGATTTAACAGGAACTGATAATTTAAATTTCTTCGGTGCTCTATATAATTTAAAAGGCAAAGAACTTAAGTCGAGAATTCAAGAAGTAGCTCAAATCGTTGGTTTAGAGGATTCATTAAACAAACAAGTTAATCAATACTCTGGAGGAATGAAAAAACGACTTTCTCTTGCCATTTCAATCCTCCATAAACCTACATTACTAATCCTTGATGAACCAACAGTTGGAATTGATCCAGTACTAAGAAAGCAAATTTGGAATCAATTTTTTGAGATGAAAAAGCAAGGTACTACAATCATCATTACAACCCATATCATGGAAGAAGCTGAAAAATGTGAACGGATCGGATTAATTAGAGAAGGAGAATTAATTGCTTTAGATACTACTGAAAATTTAATCTCGCAATCAAAAACAGGTAAAATCGAAGACCTATATTTTAATACTGAGGTGAGCTCATGAGAGTCTTTGCAATTTCTAAACGAATAATAAAACAATTTTTAAAAGATAGAAGATCTCTTGCAATGATTTTTGTTGCTCCTATCGTATTATTGTTTTTATTTTCGTATATCTTAAAACAGGATGATACGAAACCAACTTTAGCCCTTGTAGATGCACCTCCAGCATTTGAGCAAATTGTGAAAGATTATGCGAAAGTAAAGAATGTAAATCCTTCAGACATAGAAGATAAGTTAAAAAGCATGGATCTTGATGGTGCTGTTTTGTTTAGAGCAGGGAAAATAGTTGTACAAATTGAAGGGACTGATAAGGCAAGAACAACTGCAGTAATGGATGCTATTCAATCAGCAGTTAAAGAAAACACACCTTCGAATTTTAAAATTGTAATGGACCCAATTTATGGTAGTAAAAATATGGAATCATTTGATTCAATTGGACCAATTTTTATTGGGTTTTTCTCATTCTTATTTGTATTTATCTTATCTGGTATTTCTTTTGTAAGGGAAAGATTAACAACAACTCTTGAAAGATTACTTGTTACGCCAGTCAAAAGATGGGAAATAGTAGTAGGTTATATTTTAGGCTTTGGGTTTTTTGCTTTAATTCAATCGATCATTATAACAGTCTTTTCAATCAGTGTGTTAGATATGTATAATGTAGGAAGTGCATGGGAAGTCTGCGTAGTTAATATTTTATTATCTCTAACTGCTCTAACACTTGGAATGCTGTTATCTGCCTATGCAAATAATGAATTCCAAGTTGTGCAATTTATTCCAGTTATTGCAGTCCCTCAAATTCTTTTTTCAGGTATTTTCTCAACAGCGTTTTTACCAAATTGGTTCAAATTTATTGGGGGTATTTTACCACTGACATATGGAGCAGAAGCGCTTAGAGGTATTATGATAAAAGGACAGTCGCTTTCAGATGTTGTAATTCAATTACTGATCCTACTTGGATTTTCAATCGTATTTATTTCTTTAAATATAGTTGCTTTAAAGAAACAGCGTTCAATTTAAGGAGTGTTACCAATTAAATTAGAAGAGTTTTTTCCAGAAGAAAAATTACAAGAAATGAATGAAAAAGAAATAAAAATTCTTGAAGCTGCAATTGAAATATTTGCAGAAAAAGGTTTTGTTAGTACTTCTACTAATGAAATTGCCAAAAAAGCAAATGTTGCTGAAGGTACTATTTTTCGTTACTTTAAAACAAAAAAGGATTTACTAAAAAGTATTATCAAACCGACATTAGTAAAAACAATTGCTCCTTTTGAAATGGATCGTTTTTCTAAAGCAGTATTTCATTTAGAATACGAAACATTTGAAGATTTTCTTAATGCGCTTATTAAAAATCGCATGGAATTTGCAAAGAAAAATAAAGCAGCTGTAAAAATAATCATACAAGAAATGCCATTCCAAGACGATATGCAAGAAGAGCTAAAAAGACTCTTTAAAGATAAAATGTACCCCAAAGTAGCTAGTGTATTACAATCGTTTATTGATAAAGGACAAATAAAAGAATTACCGATACCGACAGTACTAAGATTAATTATCTCAACAGTAATTGGTTTAGTTATCTCTTCAATCGTCCTAGAAAATACCCCTTTTTGGAACGAAGAACAGGAAACTGAACGTACGATTGAGTTTATTAAGAATGGGTTGAAATAACTTATAATTAATTTTGATAAAAATATGATTTTTGTTTATAAAAGGTAAATCTTGGTATGAGAATTTTGGAGTTTTTAATACTATTTGATTTTAAATGGAAATGCTTCTATTTTTGGTTCTATTAGCCTAATTCATGATGATATTATATTGAATTTTACAACCTTGATTTAGAGACAATTTGTAATATAAACTTTTTTAGATGAATTGATTGGACGATGATCGACTCCTATGGGAGATGCAGGAAGGGTGAGACCCCGCAGGAACGAGGAGGCTCAGCTCATGCCCCATGGAAAGCGAGCATCCTGTAGTGGAAATCACCAAGAGATTACTTATTAATTTGACAACTTCTATTTTTATCAGAAGAAAGGGATTTTAAATAATCTCTTTCTTCTTTGTGTTGAAATATGCTCTGGAATTGAGCTGAAATAAAATTAATTAGTAAGTTATTATATTTTAGCGATATAGTAATAAATCAAAATTAATTTATTCGGTTGTATCAATTATTTGATTCTTTTCTGTGTTCAATATTCTATAAGAGCTGTGGACAAAAGCGAGCAACCTGTAGTGGAAATCAACAAGACATTACTTATCTTATGACTTTAATTTTTCTTATACTTACTAATCTCTACATATACTGCCTTTAATTACCTTCACTTTTCTTGTATAAAATATGTTAAACTTAATTAAGTAAACAAGAAGGGAAGGTGTAGTATTCATGAATTTTAAAAAGCTACAGGCGAAGGTTAATGATTTTAAAACATTTGGAGCAATAACAACAGCATTGGCTACTTTTTTCTATATCGGGACTCTCCTTCCAAAGGACGGATTAACCCAACATAAAATATTGATCGTCGAGAGTATCGTTTTTACAATGCTGATTTTTGCATTAGGTTTCTTTCTGACATCCAATTATTTTAAACGCAAAATGCAAAAAGAAGAGCAAGCATAAAAACCACTAAAAATGAATTCCCTCCAATTGTTAGATTTGACTAACAATTGGAGGCCATATTCATCTTTAGTGGTTTATTTTTTATCTTTTTTCTTTTCTTTTTCAGCTCTTAAAAACTCGTGGTACATTTTCATTAAAGCACGTTTTTCAATTCTCGAAACATAACTTCTTGAGATTCCTAATTTCTTTGCGATTTCACGTTGAGTTAGTTCCTTATCCATATCAATACCAAATCGTTGGATAATTACATCCTTTTCACGGTCATCTAAAATCTTAATATATTGTTTGATTTTTTCTAATTCCATATTCAGTTGAATTTGATCAACTACGTCTTCCGTCTCAGTTTTTAATATGTCTAATAGTGAGATTTCATTGCCTTCTTTATCCTGGCCTATCGGATCATGAAGTGAGACATCTTTTTTTGTTTTCTTTAAAGCACGTAAATGCATAAGTATTTCATTTTCAATACATCTAGCAGCATATGTGGCTAATTTTGTTCCTTTTCCTTGAACAAAGCTCTCAATTGCCTTTATTAAACCTATTGTACCAATCGAAATTAAATCTTCAGCATCTTCTCCGGTATTTTCAAATTTTTTAACGATGTGAGCAACGAGTCTTAAATTATGTTCAATTAATAAATTTCGTGCTTCTCCATCTCCATTTGCCATACGATTTAAATAGAGCGTTTCTTCGGCTTGTGAAAGAGGTTGAGGGAAGGCATTATTTTTAACATATGAAACAAACACAAACACTTCTTTTAAGAAAAGACTTAAGGCGGTAAATAAACCAGTCATATAATCACTCCTAAGGAAGGTAAGGTTAGTTGTTATTTATATATTTATGTAATGTACAAATTCTGTGTGTCTGTACCATAAAAAAAATGTAAGCAGTGTAAAAAATTTGTTGAAAATAGTAAGCGCTACCAATCCGATAGTGATGTATCTTTTTTAAAATCGTTACATATTTTAGAAAAAAAATGCATTGACAGCCTATTTAAAAGTACTTTATAATCCTCATTAATAACTTTTTTAATGAATCTTTTGACAATTAAATATATTGCGATGATAAGAGCACAGTAGGCATAACTTCCCTGTTTAAGAGAGCTGACGTAGGCTGCGAGTCAGTACAAATGGTATGCTGAATTACATTCTTGGAGCAATTTCTATTTCATTTATTGAAAATAGAAACGGTCATTTTGATCGTTAACAAAATGAAGGTGGTGAACAGATTTTTTGTTCACAACTAGGGTGGTACCGCGATTAATTAATTCGTCCCTACTGTTTATTCAGTAGGGACTTTTTGTTTTCATTTTTACATACTTACTTCTTGATAAAAGAAGTGGTATTGGAATAGACATTTAAAATTTGAGGAGGAAAAAGAAATGAGTACAAATAATGAGTTAGTGCAATTACGTGATAAGGTTGATGAGATTAATTTAAAAATCGTTGAATTATTAAACGAGCGTGGAAAAGTTGTTCAAGAAATTGGTCAGCAAAAGATTAAACATGGTATTAAGCGTTTCGATCCAGTTCGTGAGCGTGAAGTGTTAGATATGATTGCAAATGTGAATGAAGGACCATTTGAAACGTCAACTTTACAACATATTTTCAAGACGATCTTCCAAGCAAGCTTAGAACTACAAGAGGATGATCACAGAAAAGCTCTATTAGTTTCAAGAAAGAAAAAGCCTGACAATACAATTGTTACAGTGAAAAATGATATTGTCCTTGGTGATGGTTCTCAATCATTTATTATGGGACCGTGTGCAGTTGAGAGCTACGAACAAGTACGTGCAGTAGCACAAGCTATGAAACAACAAGGTTTAACAATGATGCGAGGCGGTGCATTTAAACCTAGAACTTCTCCATACGATTTCCAAGGTCTTGGATACGAAGGACTACAAATTTTAAGAGAAGTGGCAAATGAATTTGATTTAGCAGTAATAAGTGAAATACTAAATCCAAATGATGTTGAAAGATCGTTAGAATACGTTGATGTCATTCAAATTGGTGCACGTAATATGCAAAACTTTGATTTACTGAGAACAGTTGGTCAAGTAAATAAACCAGTGTTATTAAAACGAGGACTGTCAGCAACAATTGAAGAATTTATTAATGCTGCAGAATACATTATTTCGCAAGGAAATGACCAAATTATTCTTTGTGAAAGAGGAATTCGTACTTACGAGAAAGCTACAAGAAATACATTAGATATCTCGGCAGTACCGATTCTGAAGAAAGAAACACATTTACCAGTAGTAGTAGATGTTACGCATTCTACTGGTCGTAAGGATTTGCTATTACCAACAGCAAAAGCAGCTTTAGCAATTGGAGCAGATGCAGTAATGGCTGAAGTACACCCTGATCCAGCAGTTGCTTTATCAGATTCAGCTCAACAAATGAATATCCCACAATTTGAAGAATTTATGTTTGAGTTAAAAGACTTCCGTGCAAAACTACAATCATAAATAATATTACTTAATGAAGGATAGGCGGTGAATGCCTTGAAAAAGAACGTCCTTTTAATTGGCACAGGATTAATCGGAGGCTCAATTGCCTTGGCAATAAAAAAAGTTCATGATGTAAATATAATTGGATATGATATCAACGAAAAACAACTTGAAATTGGTAAAAGAATTCAAGTTTTAGATGAAATCTCGGTACAGCTTAAAGACTGTGCCGAGAAGGCTCATCTAATCATTTTTTCTTGCCCTGTTGAGGAGTCAATAAAATATATACATATGTTAAGTGAATATGAACTAAAGAATGATGTCATATTAACTGATGTAGGTAGTACGAAAAGTGAAATTATGAGGCATTCGAAGACTCTTACAGATAAAGGATATTGCTTTATTGGAGGTCATCCAATGGCAGGCTCGCATAAAACTGGCATCGAGAGTGCAAAAGTTCATTTATTTGAAAATGCATATTTTATTTTGACACCAAGTGAAAATACTCAAAATGATCAAATTGATGAATTAAAAGAATGGCTTAAAGGAACAGGTTCACATTTCGTTGTAATTGATGAAGAAACACATGATCAAATCACCGGAGTGGTAAGCCATTTTCCACATCTAATTGCTGCTAATCTTGTAAAACAAGTTAAATCTTATTCGAAGGATGAGCCTTTAGTAACAGCCTTAGCTGCCGGAGGGTTTAGAGATATTACTAGGATTGCATCAAGCAGCCCGAAAATGTGGACTGATATTGTGATTCAAAATAGGGATACATTGCTTTCATTAATTTCAAATTGGATTGATGATATGAAACAAATGTATCAGCTTGTTGAAAGCCAGGATCAAGAAGATATCTTTCACTATTTCAAGGAATCAAAAGATTTTAGAGACAACATGCCAGCAAAAGCAAATGGCGCTATCCCAAGTTATTTTGATTTGTATGTAGACGTTTTAGATCGAGTTGGTGAGCTTGCTAACATCACGACAATCTTATCGATTCACCAAGTAAGCATTACGAATCTAAGGATAATTGAATCACGTGAAGGCTTACCAGGTGTACTAAGAATAAGCCTTCAAACAGAAAATGACAGAGAGAAAGCTGAAAAGTTCTTAAATGTTAATGGTTATGAGACGTATATTGTTTCATAAAAAATCAGTTTTTAGGACTTTATCTATACACTTAAAAGCACTTTTCGAAAGTGCTTTTTTTGTTTAAATAGCGACAAGTAATCAAGTCATTTGCTAATCTGCTAAGGTCTCTCTGACATTTCAAATAAAAATGAATAGTCAGTCTCTTTTATGTACCAATTTTCTGAACTTTATATTATAATTTAGTAGGTTAGGTTTTTAATTCGTTAAACATGGAGGGATATCAATGTCTCAGTTTGAAAAATCATTAGAAAAATATGCTGAACTTGCGGTAAAAAGTGGTGTTAATATCGTACCAGGACAAACATTACAAATAAATGCACCAATCGGAGCTGCAGAATTCGTTCGTAAAGTTGTAAAATTCGCTTACGAAGCTGGCGCTAAAAATGTAAACATCGATTGGAATGATGATGTAATTACTCGTACTAAATACGAACTAGCTCCTGATGAAGTTTTTGAAGAATTCCCAGGTTGGAAAGTAACAGCTATGGAAGAATTAGCTGAAAATGGTGGTGCTGTTTTATCAGTAATTTCACCAAACCCAGAATTATTAAAAGGGATTGATCCAAAACGTATTGCAAATTTTAATAAAACAGCTAGCAAAGCACTACATAATTATCGTGAATTCATGATGGCTGACCGAATTCGTTGGTCAATCGTTGCTATTCCATGTGTTGAATGGGCTGAAAAAGTTTATCCAAATGAATCAATTGATAAAGCAATGGAATTACTTTGGGATTCAGTATTCAAAATTTGCCGAGTAGACAATGAAAATCCAGTTGAAGCTTGGGTTAAACATAACGATTTCTTACAAGAAAAAGTTGTTGAATTAAATGACAAGCGTTACAAAACTTTACATTACACAGCACCTGGTACTGATTTGAAACTAGATTTAGTAGATAATCATGTATGGAAAGGTGGCGGAGCGAATAGTGAAGATGGAAAATGGTTTAATCCTAATATTCCAACTGAAGAAGTTTTCTCTATGCCACATAGCCATGGTGTAAATGGTACTGTTCAAGCGACTTTACCATTAAATTATGGTGGAAATTTAATTGAGAACTTCTCTTTAACATTTAAAGATGGTAAAGTTATCGATTTCACAGCTGAAAAAGGCTATGATACTTTACAACATTTATTAGATACTGATGAAGGTGCTCGCCGTCTAGGTGAAGTAGCATTAGTACCACATGATTCACCAATTTCAAATACAGGTTTAATTTTCTTCAACACATTATATGATGAAAATGCTTCTTGCCACTTAGCATTAGGTAAAGCATATCCAAACAATATGAAGGATGGAGAAAAATTACCATCAGAAGAGCAAGAGAAATTAGGAATCAACCAAAGTTTAACTCACGTTGATTTTATGATCGGATCAGCGGAATTAAATATTGATGGAATTAAAGAAGATGGTACAGTTGAACCAATCATGAGAAATGGTAACTGGGCATTTTAATAGTAAATAAAAATAAAAGGGTTTCTCAAAAGATATTTTGAGAAACCTTTTTTTATACTTTTCTTAAATATTTTGAAATTGATCGTTACTTCTGAGAACCGTTATAAAACCATCTAATATTGTATGACTAACAGAAAAACCCTTGCGTTTATAAAATTCTAGAGCGTTCTCATTTCCATTTGAAACATAGATAAAATAATCCTCTACATCATCAAATTGTTTTAGCCAGTTCATTGACATTTTGAATAGTACAGAGCCTACTCCATATTTTCTATATTCTTCTTTTATATAAAATTGAGATAAACAACCAACATTCTTTTTATGGACTGATGAAAGGTCAAAAAAAGTTGCAAATTCGCTTGAGTATACTTCTTTTGGAGAAATATTCGAATAAACGTAACCAACGATTTGATCTTCATCTTTTACGATCACAATATAATTATGTATAGCTTTTCTAACTGAAGGAACCATGCGTGTATCGAAATTCATACCATCAAACAACTCTGGTTTTATCTTCGCTTTTGCCTTCTGAAAAGTCATTAATTCATTACATAAATCTCTACATAACTCAATGTGATCCTCGTCTATCACTTCATAAGTTAAATTCATCTTGTCACCCCTCATTAAAATTGATTTTGAGCTTTAAATAAATTTCGTACGATTTAATTTTAATATATAAATACTTGAAAACAAATGAAATAATAAGTTGAACCGTTTTTGGTATATAATGGAAGTGACATCTAGAGTCAATTCATCATTCTACACATAAAACGAATGGAGGATGAGAAAATGGAAGATCTTAAGTATGAGTTTTATATTGGAGCAAAACCGGAAAAAGTGTGGAACATATTTGTTTCGCCAGAAGAAACAAAGGCTATCTTTTTTGGTTGCATTTTAAAATCAACATTTGAAGTCGGAGCACAATATGAATATATTGGACCAGGAGAAGATGGAGATCATACAGTGCATGTTTATGGGAAAATACTAGCTTTTGAACCCCACAAAATGATGAGCTATACTGAACATCCTGGCCCAGTTTACCGTGAAAATCATGCTGCATTAGAAACTAGAATTACACTTACACTTGAAGAGATGGGTGAATGCACAAAATTAACACTACTTAACGATCAATGGCCAGAAAATCACCCATCATATGAAAATACAAAATCTACGTGGCCAATGATTTTAAGTAATGTAAAAACATATGCAGAAACCGGTAAAACATTAGATTTCGGCTGGTGAAACTTGAAAATAAAAAACCTCTGGGATCAGAGGTTTTTGTTTTAGAATCCGGTTCATCTAAATATATGAAAACCGATATATGCACTGCAAATACTAATAATAGTAGATAAAATGATATAAGATAATGCAGTTTTATACTTTTTTGCCAGTAATAATTGAATCGCTTCGTAACCAAATGTAGAAAAGGTTGTAAATCCACCTAATATTCCGATCCCAATAAACAACCACATTGTGATAGAAATCGATTTATCGAGATATAAATGGTTTATTAAGCCTAAAATAAACGATCCGAGTATGTTGATAACGAATGTTCCAGCAGGAAAATTTGTTTTAACTTTTTTATTAACATAGTTTCCAAGGGCATAGCGAAAAATTGCTCCGATCCCCCCACCTATTCCAACAATAAAAATCATGATGAGGTTTCTCCTTTTACTTTATTGAATTTTTCAGCCATTTTAAAACCAAGATACGCCAAACTTATTCCTACAACTAAACTTGAGATGATATAGACTAAACTTACTAGTAATTTTTTTTCATCCATCAGTATTACATTTTCAAGTGAAAAAGTAGAGAATGTAGTGAATGCTCCGGTAAATCCTGTTCCGATTAGTAAAGTATATTCAGGTTTTAATTTAACTTTTGCCATTGGTAAAAAGAAACCTAAAAAGAAGCATCCAATGATATTAATTAAAAATGTTTGAATTGGAAATCCATTTGAAAGTGGATGGATTGATAGACCTATTATGTAACGAAGAATTGCTCCAAAAAATCCTCCGATTAGTATTAATAAATAATTCATTTCACACCTCATAAATGCATTATAAAAACGCCCCTAGGAGCGTTTTTTTGTTAGTTTACAATAAAAAAAGCAATAATTGAAACTAAGTTATTTAAAAAATGGGCAAAAATCGTAACTTCGATTTTTTTTGTTTTGATATAGATCATACCAAAAATTAAACCAGCTAAAGAATAAGATAGTAATGCATAGATTGAAAAGCCAGCAAGCATATGCAATAAACCAAACCCAAATGAACTTACAATTAATCCAATGATTGGAGAGTTTTTAAAAATTGAACCAATAATTAACTTACGTGTAATCCATTCTTCTTTAATTGGTGCAAGAATTACCGCTGATATAATCATAAGGATTGGATTAGTTCGCAATAAGCCTTCCACTGCTTTTTGGTTATCTGGAGTAGCAATTGAATAATTGAAATGTTGAAAAATAACATCAAGAAGTTGTGAAGAAGCCATAAGAACCACGTATGCTCCTAAGACGATTACAACGTCAATCACATTTATATTTATTCGTCTTAAAGTTAGTAGTCCTTTTTTCTTCGTATAATAATATAGCCATAATAAGCTGAGGACACCAAAAATTGAATCCGAATAAATTGAAACGGTATTTACAAGATTATTAAATTGTTTTTCAGTAAGATTTATATCTGCAACATTAACAAAAATCATACCCCATATTGAAGCAATCAAGATTAGTAAGTTCAACCCAACAATAAATATTAAAAAATAGTAGCCAAGGGTTTTTAAGGCGGACTTACGTTCATTCGGAATATTTTCTGGAATGATTGTTTTATAGTTTAATTCATTATCCAAATCGGCTCCTCCAATTTTTTGTTCTATGTTCACAAACTTTCTAGTTAATCTAATTTATATTTATACTAACATATCCTATTTTATCTTAAATTTAAAGCTGAAAGAACTAGAAATAGAATAAATGAGCCTAATTATTTTAAAACCATTGTTATTTAATATATGAGAGTTTCAATGAATTATATGATAGTTGAAAGGGTACTTAAAAATAATTAATGTATAAACAAGTTATGTTGATATACCTTGTTTTCGCACTGTTGAAAAACAATCTTGTCAATTAATTATCAAATTTTCGTAAAAGGAGTATTGTGAGGTTGATTTCCACTACAGGATGCTCGCTTTCCATGGGGCGAGATTCTTTAGCCTCCTCGTCACGTTCGTTCCTGCGGGGTCTCAGGCTTCCCGCATTTCCCATAGGAGTCGAGCACCCCTTTCGTTCCAATCAACTTATTCATCAAAAAAAATCTGCAATAAATACTAATCAAATATCCTTTACTAAGAGTATCCTAACAATTGTTTAACCAGTTTACAGGTAATTAATATTGAACATTGATTAATAAACTATTCAAATGAATTTGTTTTTCTAAAAATTAGCTAGTGTTATTGGAACAATAAAATTGCTCTAACATATTAAAATTTAAAACCATTAATAGATAGATCAACCAAAAAATGATCATTTCATCATTAGTAATTGTTTATTTAATGTTTCTATTTTAAATTTCAAAACTAAGAAAACAAGGTATGTTGATATACCTTGTTTTCTTCAATTCTAATTTGATTTTGGGATTAACAGGAAAGAAGAGAGAGGGTTCGAAGCTATCATCTTCTTAAGACCTTTCCAAAATCCTGCTCAAATCAATTCAACTGTTCTACTTGATCTCTAATCATTTCCATTTTGTAGTCTAATGAATTTACAGTTGCGGAAGCTTCATTTAAGCTTTCGATAATTGCTTTTGGAACTTGTTTATTGTATTTATAAAAAATCTTGTGTTCAAGGCTTGCCCAGAAATCCATCGCAACGGTTCTAATTTGGATTTCTACTTTTACTCTTTTCGTTTCAGAAGCAAGGAAAATTGGTATTTCAATAATCATATGAAAACTTTTATAACCATTTGGTTTTGGATTCTTTATATAATCTTTTATTTCTATTATATAAATATCGTCTTGTTGTTTTAACAGTTCATAGATCATATAAATATCACTAATAAAGGAACAACTAATACGAACGCCAGCTATATCACTCATATAATTTTCTAGATTATATTGTGTTAATTCTAAACCTTTTCGCTCAAGCTTTTCCATTATACTGTCAGGTTTTTTTAAGCGTGATTTTACGTGTTCGATTGGATTATGATTATGAGTTAAAGTAAATTCTTCATTTAAAATTCTAATTTTAGTATTGATTTCATCTAACGCAAATTTATATATTAAAAGTGTGTTAGTCCACTCACCTAAGCTTTGATCTTTCAACATAGGCAACCTCCTAATGTATATTACATCAGTATTCTACCAGCTTAATGTGAACTCAGTGTGAAATCTTGGTGAACAGTTAGTGACAAGTAAAGTATAGTATAGGGATTTTTAAGGTATTAGGAAAAAGGGAATAGTAATAGTAGCAATGGCAGGAGCCTTATACAAGGATCAAAGATGTAGAGAGTCCAAGTTATATTAAAAGAATAAGCAATTGATAGTAATAATAGTAAGATCATTTAGGGTTTTGTTAGTTTTGGAATAATATGTTATAAATTTATATATATAATTTTAGTTAGGAGTACATTGATGAAACAAAGTTTTTATCGTTTGTTTATAGAGTTGACGAATAATCGTTTTACTTCTGGTCTTTTGCGTAGGTTTGCTACTTCTAGATTTAGTAGACTGTTTATTAATCCTTATATTAAAGCGTTTAATTTAAATATGGATGAAAGTAAAGAGACTGATTTTCCTACTTTACATGCCTTGTTTACTAGAGAATTAAAACAAAATGTCAGACCGATTCATGCTGGTGAAAGTGAATTAGCTTGTCCTGTAGATGGTGTGTTAGAGTCTTGTGGGAAAATTGAAATGGATATTAAATTTGTCGTTAAAGGCAAGACATATAGCATTATTGAGATGTTAGGTTCAAAGGAAATGGCAGAAAAATATGATGAGGGTTATTATATGGTATTGTACTTAAGTCCTAGCCATTATCATCGTATACATAGCCCAATCGAAGGCGAAATTGTTTCACAATTCGAGTTAGGTGCTAAATCTTATCCCGTGAATAAAGCAGGATTAACGTATGGTAAAGATCCACTTTCCAAAAATTATCGAGTTATTTCAGAAGTATTATGCTCTGAAAACAATAAACATGTTGCGATGATTAAAGTTGGTGCTATGTTTGTTAATACAATCGTAGTAACCAAAAAAGAAAAGCGTATGAAAAAAGGTGAAGAAGTAGGGTATTTTTCTTTCGGTTCTACAGTTGTTTTACTTTTTGAAGCTAATAGTTTTTCACCAAATTTGAAACTTCAATCCGGCGAAGCGATAAGAGTTGGTCAAAATCTTGGTAAATTACACTAAGTATGCACTTTTTTTCACGAAATGGGAGCCATCATATAGAAAGATGGTTCTTTTTCTGTTATTGTAAAGAGTGCTTGTATTTTAATTTCGCTTGTATTATTTGCATATATTGAAAATAATAAAAATGATTATGATGTTTTTTTAATATAGAAATCTAATCCTCTTCGTTTTATTTCTTTTTCAATTAAATAAATGAAAGCAGGATCAAGCTGTAAACCAAGAGCTTTTTTGTACGACTCAAGTAACAACTCATCATTTAATTTGTACATATTTTTTGCCCGGTTGGGCATTCACCTCCGAGTGAGTAAAGTTTTTTGAATTTCTTCGTAAACTTACTGTATCAAATTTTTAAAAATAGAACAATCGTTCGTTTATCCACAGAAATAGGTGGATAAGTTGTGGGTAATTTGTTTATATATTCTGAAAAGGTAGGTTCTTGGACTAAGGATAATGTGTATAGATTTATCCACAGTTTGAATGGTTGTAGTTATTTGTCGAACGATTTTAAGAATATATTGAGGTGTAATAATGTTTAATAAATTTTTACCGAGTGAAACTGTTAATAATGTTTATGCAATTACGCCTGAGCATTTAAAAGGCTTAGGAATTAAGGGAATCATTACGGATTTAGATAATACGTTAGTAGAATGGGACCGTCCATTAGCTACTCCAGAGCTAACGAAATGGTTCAAAAGCATGGATGATGCAGGGATTAAAATTACGGTTGTATCGAATAACAATGCTGAGCGTGTTGGAAAGTTTTGTGATCCTTTAGGAATTCCATTCATTCATCGTGCACGTAAGCCACTCGCTACATCATATAAAAAGGCATATAAACAAATGAATTTAAAGTCAAATGAAGTCGTGATGATTGGAGATCAATTGCTTACAGACGTATTTGGAGGCAATCGACAAGGAATTCATACTATTTTAGTTGTTCCGGTTGCAAGCACGGATGGAATTTGGACAAGATTTAATCGAATGGTAGAACGTAGAATTCTTTCATCTTTAAGGAAGCAAGGATTACTACAATGGGAGGATAAAAAGTGAGTAATACAGAAGTAAGATGTATTGGCTGTGGGGTTGAAATTCAAACAGAGGATAAAAACAAGCTTGGATATGCACCTCCATCTTCATTAGAAAAAGACGAGATTATTTGCCAACGTTGTTTTCGTTTAAAAAACTATAATGAGATTCAAGATGTAGAGTTGACTGATTCTGACTTTATTCGTATCTTAAATGGGATAGGCTCTAAGGACTGTCTTGTTATCAAAGTAGTTGATGTTTTTGATTTTTCTGGCAGCTGGTTAAATGGAATTAATCGATTCGTCGGAAATAACAAAATATTATTAGTAGGAAATAAGGCAGATTTAATTCCTAAGTCAGTTAAGAAAAATAAGCTTACGCAATGGATGAGCGGAACTGCAAAACGTTGGGGGCTTAAACCTGCAGGTGTTCATTTAATTAGTGCGGTAAAAGGCACTGGTATAGACGAATTAGCTGAAAGTATTGAGAAGCATCGTGAAGGTAAGGATGTATACGTAGTAGGTTGTACAAATGTTGGGAAATCAACGTTTATCAACACAATGATTAAACGTTATAGTGAAGAAAATAGTAATATTATTACTACATCGCATTTTCCAGGCACAACACTTGATATGATTCAAATCCCACTTGATGATCAGAGTGATCTAATTGATACACCTGGTATTATTAATCATCATCAAATGGCTCATTTTGTTGATAAAAAAGGTTTAAAGATTATTACACCGAAAAAAGAAATTAAGCCTATGATTTATCAATTAAATGAGGGACAAACATTATTCTTTGGTGGGTTAGCTCGTTTTGATTATTTAGAGGGTGGAAGACGTTCTTTTACTTGTCACTTCTCAAACGAATTAACAATTCATCGTACTAAACAAGAAAACGCTGATGATTTATATGAAAGACAAGCTGGGGAATTATTAGTTCCACCATATGGTGAACAAATAAATGAACTTCCTAAATTAGTGAAGCATGAATTTATGATAAAAGATGCTAAAACTGATATAGTTTATTCAGGGTTAGGTTGGATCACAGTGAATGAACCAGGTGCAAAAATAGTAGCTTATGTACCAAAAGGAGTAGCTGTAACTCTACGTAATTCTATTATATAAGAATAATTTGGGGGCTAAGAGAAATGAAAGACCAATATTATGTAATCGGTCAACCGATTGGTCATTCAATGTCACCAACTATGCATAATGAATGGTTTGGCTCTAATCAAATTCCGGGGCACTATTCAGCAAAAGAAGTTGGGATAACAGAATTAGAATCAGTTATGACAGAATTTCGTTCAACTGTAAAAGGATTTAATGTTACAGCTCCACTAAAAGTAGAAATTATGCAGTACTTAGATGAAATTGATCCATTGGCAAAAGCGATTGGAGCTGTTAATACAGTTATCAATAAAAATGGAAAACTGTACGGTAAAAATACTGACGGTATGGGGTATTGTAGGGGCTTATCCTATGTTTTGAAAAATCCGATTGAAGAAGAAAAGATTTTGATTATCGGTGCAGGCGGTGCTGCTAGGGCGATCCTTTATAGTTTACTGCACTTGGGTGTTAAGCATATTACAGTCACAAACCGAACAATAGAAAAAGCAGAGGATCTACTAGATGGTAAGCTGATGAATGAAGTTAATATTATGTCTATTTCAGATGCTGAAGAACATTTAGGTCACTTTTCTCTTATCATTCAAACAACTTCTGTTGGAATGAAGCCAAATGAAAATAGTACGCCATTAGCGCTAACTAATTTATCACCAGATGCAATTGTATCGGACCTAATATATAGCCCATTTAAAACAGTATTCTTAAAAGAAGCTGAAGAAAGAAATGCGACTATACAAAACGGATTACCGATGTTTATTTATCAAGGAGCAATAGCATTTCAAGAGTGGACGGGAATTTTTCCAAATACGATTGATGCATACTCATTATTAGAAAGAAAACTTGGAGGAACAAAATGTTAACAGGTAAACAAAAAAGATTTTTACGTTCGAAAGCTCATCACTTAAACCCTATTTTTCAAGTAGGTAAAGGTGGAGTTAATGAAAATATGGTTAAGCAAATTTCAGAAGCACTTGAAGTAAGGGAACTATTAAAAGTAAGCATACTTCAAAATTGCGATGATGATCGTTATGATGTAGCAGAGCAGTTAGCTGAAGGTTCAAATGCTGAACTAGTACAAGTAATTGGACATACAATTGTTCTATATAAAGAGTCTAAAGAAAATAAAACAATCGTACTACCTTAATATGTTAAATACCGTTAATTAGAGGAGAAGCGGATTAATGGATAAACAAAAAGCACTTTCACTTGTAAAAGAAAAACTAACAAACGGGCGTTTTACACATACTATCGGTGTAATGGAAACTGCAGTTAGACTTGCCGAGAAGTACGGTGCGGATGTAAAAAAAGCAGAATTAGCTGCAATTTTCCATGATGTCGCAAAATGTATGCCGATAAAAGAGTTAGAATCGATCATGGAAGAAAATAAACTTTCATTAAAGCTTTTAAAGTATAATAAAGAATTATGGCATGCTCCTGTTGGTGCATTTCTTACTGAACATGAATATGGGATTGATGATAAAGAGATTTTACAAGCAATCACATATCATACAAGTGGTCATAAAGAGATGACTTTATTAGATAAAGTAATTTATGTAGCAGATTATATTGAACCTAATCGTAATTTTCCAGGTGTAGAGGAAGCTCGTGAATTAGCGGATCAAGATTTAGATCGAGCTTTATTATTTGCATTAAAAAATACAATTACATTTTTGATTGATAAAGAACAAACAGTCTACCCATTAACGGTTAAAACATATAACTCAATATTAAAGCAAGTTAAAAGCCAGGGGGAATAAAAAGAATGAATGAAAAAGAATTAATGATGCTAGCTGTAAATGCTGCTGATGATAAAAAAGCTGAGGATTTAGTCGTATTAGATATGAAAGGAATCTCTGCAATTGCAGATTATTTCATTATTTGTCACGGTAATTCGGATAAGCAAGTTCAAGCTATTGCAAGAGAAGTAAAAGATCAAGCTCAACAAAATGGTAAAGATGTTAAGCGTTTAGAAGGATTTGACGAAGCTCGTTGGGTATTAGTAGACATCGGTGACGTTGTCGTTCATGTTTTCCATCGTGACGAAAGAAACTATTACAACTTAGAAAAACTATGGGGAGATGCACCTTCTCTTGATGTTTACGGAGAGCTTCTTTCATGACATACAATCGCTTCGCGTATTTGTATGATCAATTAATGAATGATGTCCCTTATGAAAGATGGGTTCAATTCCTAAAAAATGTATTTCAAAAATATGAAGTGCTTCAGCCTTCAATATTAGATATAGGATGTGGAACTGGTACATTACCCATCTTATTGGCTAAATTGAACTATTCAATTAGCGGGGTAGATTTATCTGAGGAAATGTTAAGTGTCGCAATGGCAAAAGCAGAACAGGAAAAAGTTAATATACCTTTTTTTCAACAAAACATGATGGAATTAGAAGGTTTTGATCAATTAGATTGTGTAACAATTTTCTGTGATTCACTTAATTATTTAGAAACAGAAGATCAAGTAAAACAAACCTTTATAAAAGTAAATGAAAGCTTAAAAGATAATGGTTTATTTTTATTTGATGTACATTCTCCTTATAAAATTGAAGAAATCTTTGGTGAAGAGACATTTTTTATTGATGATGCAGAGTTAAGCTTAGTCTGGTCTTGTACGCAAGGGGAACATCCATTAAGTGTTGAACATGATTTAGTTTTCTTTATGAAAGATGAAAATCGTGATTTATATGAACGCTTCGAGGAATATCACAATCAAAGAACATTTCCGATCAATACGTATAAATCATTATTAAATCAAACTGGATTTGAAGTGAAGGAAATCATAGCAGATTTCGATGAAGCTGTAGATGATGCTTCTGAACGAATCTTTTTTATAGCAATGAAAAAATAAAAAAACCCTTTAAGAAAATTCCTTTTCTTAAAGGGTTTTTTACTTTATTAGACCTGCAAAATTGAATTTTGTATTTTTGTAACGAATGGATTAAAGCGGTATAATCATTTTTAAATTAATCAAAATTGTTCTTTTACACGCTCAATTTCCTTATCAAACTTATCATGTGTTTTCTCAAAAATTTCTTCGAATAAATCTCCTACTCGTGCTTCTAAAACTTTAATACCTTCTCCAGTAATTCCGCCTTTTACACATACCTTTTCTTGAAGTGTTTCAAGCGTAAAATGTTTTTGTTCAATTAGTTTACCAAAGCCAATAATCATTTCTTCTGCTAAAATCGTTGCTTGCTCTTTTGAAATTGAAGTTTGACAAACAGCTGCATCGATAAATTTTTGAAGTAAGTAACTAAAAAATGCGGGTCCACAGCTTGCGATATCCGATGAAGCTCTTGTGATATCTTCTGTAATCATGACAGGTTTAGAAATGTTCGAAAAAAGTTCGATTATTTGTTCCTTACTTTTGGCCGTGCACCTATTCCCGAAATTAACTAAAGTTACTCCACTCAATGCTTGATTCGTAATGCTTGGAATAACGCGTGCAACCTGACAAGGTAATATCGCTTCTAATTGTTCAACATTAATCGGACTAGTGATCGATATAACGCAATGTTTTTTAGTGAAATGCTTTTGTAAAGATGATAAAAGTGGCTGAATTTCTAAAGGTTTTACACACACCAATACAATATCAGAAGCGGTAATTACTTCTTTAGCAGTCTCAACAACATTTAAATCAGGATATATATTTTTTAGCTCATAAGCTTTATACATTGAGCGGTTTGTAACAGTTAATTCGGAGGGCTTCACGGCATTTGATTTTATAAATCCATTGAGCAATATAGTGCCCATATTTCCTGTACCTATGATTCCTACGTTCATGAGTACATCCCTTCCTTTGCATACATTCTCTCCTACACTATATGAAGCAAGGTCGAAAATAATGATATAAGTTAAAATGGAGGACTAATAATGAAAAAGTTAATTCATAATAAACTAGTTTGGATTGCTCTCGTAATTGTTGGTATTTTAGTAGTAAATTTTTATCAAACTGAGCGTAAAAATGAGGTGGTTTTTGCGAAAAAACCACTTGAAGAAGAAATACTAAAGAAGAACGATGATCAGAAAAAAGAAGTTAAGATGCCAGTGATTTCAAAAGTATTTATGGTTGATGTAAAAGGTGCAATACAAAAACCAGGTGTAATCCAATGTAACGAAGGAGAACGAGTTTTTGACGTGATTAAATTGGCGGGTGGATTTAAAGAAAAAGCTGATGTTAATAAGGTTAATTTAGCCGAAAAAATATTTGATGAGATGGTCATTTATGTACCGTTCATTGTAGAAGAAACCGATCAAACGATTATTACTAAAAGAGGGGATGAAACCAAACAAAATGAGATGATCGATATAAACCATGCATCACAGGCAGATTTGGAAAAAATACCGGGTGTTGGTCCAGCAAAAGCAAAAAATATTTTAGATTATATTGATGAGAACGGACCATTTACTTCAGTAGAACAATTAGAATCTGTCAATGGAATCGGCAAAAAATCCCTTGAAAAAATGACTCCTTTTATTGTCATACGCTAAAATAAATGAGTATTTATCTGGCTTATATTGTTTTTGTACAAATAATTACAATCATCTTTTTTAAGAGCTATAATTTATTCTTTATCTTAATATTTCTCATTTTAATGATTTTTTTGGTCGGAAAGAAAAAATGGCTACTTTTATTAATTTGTATTATTTCGCTATGCTTTACGTCTGGTATATGTTACCTACAAAACAATAAGGTGAATTCACCTCAACCAAAGCCCTCGCAAAATGTCCGTGGTGAGATCACTTCTACTCCAATAATAGATGGTAATAAAGTTTCATTTACATTTAAACTCCAAAACCAAGAAATCTTATTAAATAGTTTTGCTAATACAAAAGAACAATTAAAAGTTTTTCAAAAAAGAAAAATAGGTGAAATATGTGAAGTAAAAGGTGAAGTTTCATTGCCTTTAGAAAATTCAAACCCATACTTATTTAATTATAAGAAGTATTTATTAAATCAAGGAATTCACTGGATAAATACTGCAAATCCAAATAGTTTTGAGGATTGTGAAAATGGAAATCGAACCATCCTTCAATCAATAAATTATAGCCGACATGGCTTAATTAAATATGTTGAGATGAATTTTGATTCCAATACAGAAGGTTATATTAATGCGCTCCTTTTTGGGGATCGATCAAAGATGAATACAATCACCGAATCTCAATATCAAATAGTGGGAATTGTACATTTACTTGCGATTAGTGGTTCTCATATTAGTTTGTTGAGTCTTGTCATCTATTTTTTATTAATTAGAATTGGCTTAACGAAAGAAACCAGCTTATTTATAACAATTTTGTGTATTATATCGTATGGATTTCTAGCAGGTGCTTCAGCATCAGTTGTCAGGGCAGTTATTATAGGTGTTCTAGTTTGTTTCTACAAGTTAGCAAAAATGAAAGTTGACATTACTTCGCTATTATTCATTTCTTGTATAATCATGTTATTTGCAAAACCAAATTATTTAGATGATATTGGATTTCAATTTTCCTTTGTAACAAGTTTTGTACTTGTTTTAACGTCTGAACAAATTTTAAATTACAAATCCTGGTATGCAAGGGCTCTTTATACATCGGGTATTACTCAACTAGTGTCAATCCCAATATTACTTTTTAATTTTCACGAATTATCACCATACAGTATAATAATTAACTTACTTTTTATTCCTTATATTAGTTTTATTATTATGCCACTATGTATTTTTTGTTTTAGTTTAAGTTTTATTAATTTAGAAATAAGCGAACAGTTAACATTACTGTTAACATACTTTATTAACTTGTCAGATCAATTACTGAATATATGCATGCAACTACCGTTTATTAAGCTGATTTTTATACATCCATCCAAAGGAATTCTACTTTTGTATATAGCATTAATATTTTTAATTTTATTCTTTATGGAAAGTGAGAAATGGAAGAAGTTGTTTAATAATTGCCTGATTGGATTTTTTATTCTTATAAGCGGGCATTTATTTTATCCCTCTATTAACCCAGTTGGAAAGATTATGTTTATTGATGTTGGTCAAGGTGACTGTATTCTTATAAAATTGCCTTTTAATAAAGGGAATTATGTAATTGATACGGGAGGTAAGTTAACTATAAAAGAAGAAACGTGGATGAAGCGAAAAAAACCATTTTCAACAGGCAATGATTTATTGATTCCAATTTTAAAAGGAGAAGGAATTAGTAAAATAGATAAATTAATATTTACACATGGTGACATTGATCATATTGGAGGCGGAAAGGAAGTACTACAATCATTTCATGTAAAACAATTAATTGTAGGAGACAAGGCGAATTTTAGTTCAGCAGAAAAAGAAAGAATTAATATAGCCATAAAAAAGGGAGTCGAGATTAAAAAAATAAGCGAAGGTATGGGGTGGAAAATCGGTCCGAATTATTTTCAAGTTGTTTCGCCAATCAAAGATTATGTAGGTGAGGAAAATGAAGGGTCAATTGTTCTAAGGGCACACATAGGTGGGAAGGATTGGATGTTTTCAGGTGATTTAGATGAAAATGGAGAAAATCGACTGATCTCTATGTATCATGATTTAAAGGCTGATGTTTTGAAAATAGGGCATCATGGAAGCAAAACATCTACTTCTGAACAATTTATTAAAGCAGTTATGCCTAAAATTGGCATTATTTCCGTTGGGGAAAAAAATAGATATGGTCACCCAACAAAAGAAGTACTTAATCGATTAAAAAAGTACAATGTAAAAATCTTACGTACTGATGAACTTGGTGCAATAACTTATGAATTTAAAAGAGGACAAGGTACCATTTATACATTTAAAGCATATCGTAAAACAAATAACAGAAACCAAGAAGGAAATTAAAAAGACTGCCGAGGCAGTCCAATCATTTGATCCTATGTATTATCTCGTAACATACTCCACAACTGTTGCGATGATAAATAGAATTGCGAAGAAACCAAATGAAACAGCAAAGCCAACGCCAGAATCTGTTGAATCATTACGTTTGCTTTGAACATTTTTTTCAAAAGTATTCACAAATAACCCCTCCTAATTCAATTTTAGTATAAATCAATATAACTAAAAAATCCATAGTATGTTTGTTTTAGTTATACCGTTTTAAATGAAGAAACCGGGTCTTTATTTAAAACGTTAATATAAATTAGAGATTAGTATTTACTAATCTCTTCCTTCTCATGTAGGACATGTTATACTATACTAAGAAAATTAGTATAGAGGAGCAAAACATGATTAATGATTTACATAAAAAATTGAAAAAGAATGTGTCACCAATGTATTTATTGGTAGGTACTGAAGATTTTTTACTTCAAGAAGCGGAAAACTTAATCGTGAAAGCAGCTTTACAAGGAGAAATTGATGATTTTAACTATCAAACATATGATTTAAAAGAGGCTTATTTAAGTGAAGCTCTTGAGGATGCTCAAACACCGTCCTTTTTTGGCGGCAACAAAGTCATCATCATAAAATCATGTTTGTTTTTAACAGCTCAAAAAGAAAAAATTGTACAAGATATAGAACCATTATTTGATTATATTGAAAATCCTGCACCTTTTACTACTGTTGTTTTTGTTGCTCCTTTTGAAAAATTGGACGAGCGAAAAAAAGTAACAAAAGCGTTAAAAAAACAAGTAGAGCTAGTTGAGTGTCATCCTGTTGAAACGAGCAATTTAGACGGCTGGATTAAAGAGCGGTTCACTGGGAATGTAACGATTACTAAAGAAGCAATTGAAAAATTAAAACTACTCGTTGGAAATAATTTATCGATATTAAAACTTGAATGTGAGAAGCTACAATTGTTTATCGGTGATGAAGGCGAAGTTGATGCTGAACTTGTGGAAATGATGGTAGCAAAAACCATTGAACAAAACGTTTTTTCTCTTATTGAAAAAACAGCAGTAAGACAGACAACTGATGCGCTTAAAATTCTTCATGAATTGTTATTTATAGGTGAAGAACCGATAAAAATAGTTGCATTGTTAGCTAGCCAGTTTAGATTATTGTACGGAATAAAACAATTTTCAAGTAGTGGGTACTCAAATAATCAAATCGCTTCTGCAGTTGGCGTATCTCCAGGAAGGGTATTTTATGGGCAAAAACAAGCGAATAATTTTCAAGCAAGTGAATTAAAAGAAGCAATACGATTAATTGCTGAAGTTGATTATAAAATGAAGACTGGTCAAGGAGATAAGGTTATGATCCTTGAAATGTTGATTCTTCAATTAAATAAATAAATCAAATGGCAGTCCGAATGCAATAAATTGGACTGCCATTTTTTGATATAAAAAGGCTATAAATTTCAATCTACTACTTATACAATTACTTATAATGGTGTAATTGTGAAAGTTTACCAATAAGTGGTATTTGGGAGATGGTTCAATGGAGGAAATACCTAAAGAAATAAACAGTGAATTAGATACATACTTTCATTATTTTGATTTGAAATTACCAAATTTAATTGATTCTTTTTATCTTTATCATTATCCGACAGAAGACTCCTTCCTCAATTACGTGAAGGTGTGATAACACCAGTAATAGGTGGGAGATGAATATCGGTTAGGCGGCATGTCTAAAGGCTTTTTTATTGTCTGCTTCAAAACTTAATGAATTAGAAAAGAGCTATTGGAAGAAATGTTTTGGTCAAGAAGTTTCTGCTTACTAACTACTGGTGGTTCTCCCATCAATGTAGTTAAGAAATAAATTAAAAATCAAGGAATGAAGTGAGGTGAAAACAATGCTAGTCAATAAAGCATATAAATTCCGTATCTATCCAACTAAAGAACAGGAAACACTAATCGCCAAAACGATTGGATGTAGTCGTTTTGTATTCAATCACTTTTTAGGACACTGGAACGACTCATACAAAGAAACCGGCAAAGGATTAACGTACAATTCTTGTTCTGCAGAATTAACAAAGTTGAAAAAAGAATTAGTATGGCTCAAAGAAGTTGACAGTATTGCTCTTCAATCCTCACTGAAAAACCTCGCAGATTCGTATTCACGATTCTTCAAAAAGCAGAATAAAGCACCTCGCTTTAAGTCTAAAAAGAATCAAATTCAATCCTATACAACAAAAGAAACAAACGGAAATATTGCCGTTGTCGGAAACAAAATGAAACTTCCTAAACTTGGTCTTGTTCGCTTTGCTAAAAGTCGCGAAGTACATGGTCGTGTTTTAAATGCGACCGTTAGACGAACTCCAAGTGGTAAATACTTTGTATCCATTCTTGCAGAAGTAGACGTAATACCACTCGAGAAAGCTGAATCATCGATTGGTATCGACTTAGGCATCATCGATTTTGCCATTTTTTCTGACGGTCGCAAAATTGACAACAATAAATTTACTACCAAAATGGAAAAGAAACTAAAACGTGAACAGCGAAAACTTTCAAGACGTGCGTTACATGCTAACAAGAATGGGATTAGCCTTTTAGATGCAAAAAACTATCAGAAACAAAAACGAAAAGTCGCTAGATTACACGAAAGAGTAATGAATCAACGTGATGATTTCCTTAACAAGTTGAGTACAGAAATAATCAAAAACCACGATCTAATCTGTATCGAAAACTTGAATACGAAAGGAATGTTACGTAATCACAAATTAGCCAAATCGATTTCTGATGTATCATGGTCTGCATTTGTATCTAAATTAGAATACAAAGCTACATGGTATGGTAAAACAATCATGAAAGTAAGTAAATGGTTTCCATCCAGCCAAATATGTTCTGATTGTGGGCACCAAGATTGCAAGAAATCTCTTGCAATCAGGGAATGGACCTGTCCAAATTGCCATCAACATCACGATCGAGATCTAAATGCTAGTAAAAATATTCTAGCTGAAGGCTTACGAACATTGGCTTTGGTCTAAATAATCATAGAACCGTAGGAATCTACGGGGATAGCTTGGTAAATAAGAGAAACCTCTGCTGGCAAAGAAATAACACTAGCAAGTATGCTCTGTTCCCAAGAATCTCCCACTTCAAACAACCTGTAAGGGTGTTAAGTGGTGAGTAGTTCAAACAAGAAGAAAAGATGCGATTGACTATGTGGAGTTTATGATTGAAGAATGTAATAAAATTATTTAATCTAACATATTGGTTCGAATGCAAATATGTATTTAAAAAACGTCTAGTTGAACAACTTTATTGCACGAAAAAATGGTGTCTCAGATGAGACACCATTTAATTCATTACGCGTTCATAGCGTTAACTTTTTTAGCTAAACGAGACTTTTGACGTGAAGCAGCGTTTTTGTGGATTAGATTGCTGTTAACAGCTTTGTCTAATTTTTTAGAAGCAGTTAATAAAGCTTCTTGCGCTTTTTCAGTTTCGTTATTAGTAACTAAAGCTTCAACAGTTTTCACTGCAGTACGCATTTCTGATTTTAGAGATGCGTTGTGAGCACGATGAGCTTCAGCTGTTTTTACACGTTTAATAGCTGATTTAATATTTGGCATACCTTTCACCTCCCGAATGCAGTCGAGAAATTTGCCTCGAATACAAATAGAACAAAACTTATTTTATCAAAACAAGTCCCATTTGGCAATAGAATTCATAAAGCTATTTTCGCCTTTTCAAAAGAAAAATAAACAATTCGTTTAGAATTGGTAACATCTAGCTAAACTAGTTAAGAAGAGAATTGTTAAATTTCGATGAGTATTGTGGAGGCTAGATAAATGAGTGAGTTGGATTTAAGTCAATATAGTGTTCGAACAGATTTAGCAGTAGAGGCAAAAGAGATGCTCGAGGAGCGTGAACAGACAAAGGAAGAAATTACCGGCGTAATCGTTAAAGAACGTGAAGCAGATGGTGTAAGTATTTCTCATGTTCATATTAAAGAATCGGCATCTGAAAGAATCGGTAAAAAGCCAGGGAATTATTTAACACTTCAAGTTCAAGGTATTCGTGAACAAGATACTGACCTTCAAGAAAAAGTTGAAAAGGTTTTTGCAAACGAGTTTTCTGCTTTCTTAAAAAATTTAGGAATTACGGAAGATCAAACTTGCTTAGTCGTCGGCTTAGGTAATTGGAATGTGACACCAGATGCACTTGGTCCAATGGTTGTTGAAAATTTAGTTGTTACAAAGCATCTTTTTGAATTACAGCCTGAAAGTGTACAAGATGGTTATCGTCCAGTTTGTGCTTTATCTCCTGGTGTAATGGGAATTACTGGTATTGAAACGAGCGATATTATATCGGGTGTCATTGATAAAGTAAAACCTGATTTTGTCATTGCGATCGATGCACTTGCAGCTAGATCCATTGAGCGAGTTAATACAACTATCCAAATTACAGATAATGGCATTCATCCAGGCTCTGGAATAGGAAATAAACGTAAGGAATTAAGTAAGGAAACACTAGGTATTCCGGTAATTGCTATAGGGGTTCCAACCGTTGTTGATGCTGTTGCTATTACAAGTGATACAATTGACTTCATTTTAAAACATTTTGGACGAGAAATAAAAGAGGGAGACAAGCCTGCTAAAGCGCTAATCCCTTCTGGAATGGCATTTGGAGAAAAGAAAAAGTATACCGACGAAGATATGCCTAGTGAAAAGGAACGAATGGCATTTATGGGGATTGTAGGAACGCTAGAAGAGAATGAAAAACGAAAACTGATTCATGAGGTATTGTCACCACTAGGTCATAACTTAATGGTTACACCAAAAGAAGTGGATACATTTATTGAAGATATGGCAAATATTATTGCTGGCGGTATGAACGCTGCACTGCATTCTAAAATTAATCAAGATAATATTGGCTCATATACTCATTAATATTTCGTAAGTGAGGAGAAATAAAATGAAATATATGGTTCGGTATTTTACGCTAATCATCATTTTTTCTATAACTATCATTACTTGTATGCAAATTGCGAAAGACGGAATAAGTAAAGTTACTTCGACTGATTACTATCATGTAGATGATGTAGTAAAAATCTCAAAAGAAGATGGGAAAGCTGGTCCAGTACTTTTTGGAAAAGATTACACGAAAGAAGGACTAGCAATTAGAGAAGATCATTTAGAAAGATTAGGGGCATTTAATTATTTTACAGTTGTTGGTAAAGGACTATCCCATTTTGTTACGTATGTAACTGAAAAAGGGGTTAAGATTGTTGAAAAAATTCCTTCTATTATTGATAGCTTTAATTAGACCTTCTAAACTTCATTCGACATATACTGCTAATAGAGATTGAATATTTCCCTATTTTTTTGATATAATCAAAACTATCTATGCTGTCGAGAAATTTAGGAGTGATGAAATGAACAAAGAGTCAAGATCAGAAAGACAAAAGAGAATTAGAAACTTTTCAATCATCGCACACATTGACCATGGAAAATCTACATTAGCAGATAGAATTCTTGAGAAAACAAATGCACTAACTCAGCGTGAGATGAAGTCTCAGCTATTAGACTCAATGGATTTAGAGCGTGAACGTGGAATTACCATTAAATTAAATGCTGTGCAGTTACAATATAAAGCTAAAAATGGTGAAGAATATATTCTTCATTTAATCGATACACCTGGACATGTCGACTTCACTTATGAAGTTTCACGTAGTTTAGCAGCGTGTGAAGGCGCAATTCTTGTAGTTGATGCTGCACAAGGTATCGAAGCACAAACATTAGCCAACGTATATTTAGCTTTAGACAATGATTTAGAAATCTTACCAGTTATTAATAAGATTGACTTACCAAGTGCTGAGCCTGAACGTGTAAGACAAGAAGTTGAAGAAGTAATTGGATTAGATGCTTCAGAAGCGGTATTAGCATCTGCTAAAGCAGGAATCGGAATAGAAGAAATTCTAGAACAAGTCGTAGAAAAAGTACCAGCACCAACAGGCGATCCAGATGCACCTTTAAAAGCACTTATTTTTGATTCATTATTTGATCCATACCGTGGTGTTGTAGCTTATATTCGTATCGTAGAAGGTACTGTAAAAGTTGGGCAAAAAATTAGAATGATGGCTACAGGTAAAGAATTCGAAGTAGTTGAAGCTGGAGTATTCACACCACGCACTACACAAAGAGACGAATTAACTGTAGGTGACGTAGGTTTCTTAACAGCTTCTATTAAAAATGTTGGAGATACTCGCGTTGGGGATACAATTACCCTTGCTGAGAATCCAGCAACTGAGCCTCTACCAGGTTATCGTAAATTAAATCCAATGGTATTCTGTGGATTATATCCAATTGATACTTCTAAATATAATGATTTACGTGATGCACTTGAAAAGCTTCAATTAAATGACGCAGCTTTACAATTTGAAGCAGAAACTTCACAGGCTTTAGGTTTTGGTTTCCGTTGTGGATTTTTAGGATTATTACACATGGAAATCATTCAAGAGCGTATTGAACGTGAATTCAAAATTGATTTAATTACAACAGCACCAAGTGTTATTTATAATGTTTATACAACAAAAGACGAAATGATTATCGTTGATAACCCTGCTCATATGCCAGATCCTCAATCAATTGATCGAGTGGAAGAGCCTTACGTAAAAGCAAAAATCATGGTTCCAAATGACTTTGTTGGAGCAATCATGGAGCTTTGCCAAAAGAAACGCGGTAACTTTATCGATATGCAATATTTAGATGCTAACCGTGTAACATTAACTTATGAAATTCCATTATCTGAAATTGTTTATGATTTCTTTGATCAATTAAAATCAAGTACAAAAGGCTATGCATCATTTGACTATGAACTAATTGGTTACAAAGTTTCTAAACTTGTGAAAATGGATATTTTATTAAACGGTGAACAAGTAGATGCTCTATCATTTATCGTTCATAAAGACGCTGCTTATGACCGTGGAAAAATTATCGTTGAAAAATTAAAAGAACTTATTCCAAGACAACAGTTCGAAGTTCCAGTTCAAGCGGCAATCGGACAAAAAATCGTTGCTCGTTCAACAATTAAGTCAATGGGTAAAAACGTATTAGCTAAATGTTACGGTGGGGATATCTCTCGTAAGCGTAAGCTATTAGATAAGCAAAAAGAAGGTAAAAAGCGAATGAAAGCTGTTGGATCTGTAGAGGTTCCACAAGAGGCATTCATGGCTGTTTTACGTATGGATGATTAATAATCAATAGGAATTTATCGATTATAGAATTGAAGATTATCTAGAGAGGCCACCGTAATTTATTTGCGGTGGCTTTTTTTAATGTTAATTGATAATTTCTCACTCAAATTGTTATTAATAAAAAGTAAGATGTAAATAATGATTAATAATAGTAAAGCGATTCATTAGACAAATATCATAAGAAAATATACAATCATAAAAGTTAAAATCAACAAAAGTCCCTGAATCTGCACCTTAGGTGGTATTGGATCAGGGGCTTTTCACATAGAAAAGAGGAGAAGGTATGGCATCTTCCGTTTATATTCATATACCATTTTGTCAGCAGATTTGTTACTACTGCGATTTTAATAAATTTATGATGGACCGTCAGCCGGTTGATCAGTATTTAGAATATCTAGAGAAAGAAATTGTTGAAAGTCTAAAAAGAAATCCGATTTCAGATTTGAAAACAGTTTTTGTAGGTGGAGGAACACCTACAGCATTAACTTTGCCCCAAACTCAAACGTTAGTAGATATGATTAATAAACAGATCATTAAAGGGAATAAAGAAATCGAAATGACTTTTGAAAGTAATCCAAATGAAATTTCTAAAGAGAAGCTTCAAATTTTAAAAGATGGTGGAGTGAATCGAATTAGTTTTGGAGCGCAAACATTTGATGAAGGTTTACTTAAAAAGATTGGAAGAACACATTCACCTAATGAAATAGAAGAAGCAATTCAAACTGCAAAAGAAGTTGGAATTGATAATATCAATCTTGATTTAATGTATGCTTTGCCAGGTCAAACAATGGAACAATTCGTTGATTCGTTGGATAAAGCTATGAAGTTACCGATTCAGCATATTTCAGCGTATTCATTAATTATTGAACCAAAAACCGTGTTTTACATAGAAATGAATAGGGGCAAGCTTAAACCGGCTCCTGAAGAAGATGAAGCAGCTATGTATGACTTTTTAATGAAGTATTTAGAAGAAAAAGGTTTTCATCAATATGAAATCAGCAATTTTGAAAAGAACGGTTTAGAAAGTAAGCATAATCTTGTTTATTGGAATAATGAAGAGTATTTTGGATTTGGTGCAGGAGCACATGGCTATATTAATGGCATTCGATATTCAAATGCAGGACCGTTAAAGAAATATTTTCAGTTGATTGATGAGACTGGTGTCCCAATTGTTCATGAGCATACGGTAACGAAGCAAGAAAAAATGGAAGAAGAAATGTTTTTAGGATTACGTAAAATGGAGGGAGTTTCGGAAAGAAAATTCCAAGAAAAATTTGGTTCAAACTTTAATGAAGTATTTCCGAACGTAATTGAAAAACTAATGAAAGATGGATTAGTCGAGATGAATGGAGTATTTCTTCGATTAACCCATAAAGGGAAGTTACTCGGAAACGAAGTATTTCAAGCATTTTTACTTTAAAAGCAGTAAGGTGAAGAGCAGGAAAAGCGGATGAGATATGTGACTATAGAATAGATCTTATGTATTTAAAAATTCCTAATCCATTCATCCTGTACTTCTTTATTACTGCCCTTAACTTCTTGACATCGTATAAAGGATTTGTTAAGTTAATAATATATTTAGCACTCACTAGATAAGAGTGCTAATAGAGGTGATAAACATGTTGACTGAAAGACAGTTATTGATACTACAAATTATTATCGATGACTTTATTCGCATGGCACAACCTGTTGGTTCAAGGAGTTTATCTAAAAAGGAAGGTATTTCATTTAGTTCAGCAACGATACGAAATGAGATGGCTGATTTAGAGGAACTTGGTTATATTGAAAAGCCTCATAGCTCTGCAGGTCGAATCCCTTCTGAAAAAGGGTATCGTTTTTATGTAGACCATTTGTTATCACCACAAATTGTTAATGACGATGATGTTCGTTCGATAAAAGGTATTTTTGCCGAGCGTATTTTTGAAATAGAAAAGCTTGTGAAAAATTCAGCTGATATACTATCTGACTTAACAAATTACACAACAATTGCACTAGGACCAAAAGTTACTGAAAATAAGCTTAAAAATATTCAGCTTATTCCAATAGGACCTAATACAGCAGTATCAATTATTGTGACAGACACAGGTATTGTTAAAAATCGAACAGTAACTATACCACCTGGTGTGTCTATGAGTGATATTGAGAAAATGGTAAATATATTAAATGAACGACTAGTAAATGTACCGATTCATCAAATAAATGACAAGCTTTATAAAGAAATTGCTATGATTTTACGTACGCATATTTCGAATTATGAGAGCGTTATAAAGATGATTGGTGGCACTATTGACGTACCGATTGAACAAAAACTGTTTTTAAGTGGAAAAACGAATATTTTAGCTCAACCAGAATTTAATAATGTTGAGACAATGAAAATTTTGTTAAACATGATTGAAAGGAAAGATGAACTAAAAAGTATTATTCCTCTTGAACACATGGGTTTAAGTGTCAAAATTGGTAAGGAAAATGAAAAGTCTGGATTAGAAAATGTAAGTATCATTAGCGCAACCTATTCTTTAGGTGAAGATCAAATTGGTACAATCGCAGTATTAGGACCAACTCGAATGGAATATTCTCGAGTAATCTCATTAATGCATTTAATTACAGGACAATTGAATTTATTATTTTCATCTAAGGATGTTGAATAAATCCATTGTGAAAAGAAACAATGGATTACATATAAAAAAATAGGAGGTGAAGGTGACATGACAGAACGTCAGGAAGAACTTTTAAATGAAGAAGTAGTGAATGAAGAAACTACTGTTGAAGAGCCTTCAATCTTTACAGAAGAAAATACAGAAGAGAAAACTGATAATGTGAATTCTTCTGAAGAAGAGCTACAAAAACTTCGTGCTGAAGTAGATGAGAAGGAAAATAAGTACTTACGTCTACATGCTGATTTCGAAAATTATAAACGTCGTGCACTTTTAGACCAACAATCTTTAATGACTTATCGTGCTCAAAGTTTAGTGACTGATTTATTACCAGTACTAGATAATTTCGAACGCGCACTACAAGTTGAAGCAACAGATGAGCAAACTGCTTCTTTAAAACAAGGTATGGAAATGGTTTACCGTTTGCTTGTTGAAGCTGTGAAAAAAGAAGGGGTAGAAGAAATCCCGGCACTTGGTGAACAATTCGATCCGAATGTACATCAAGCTGTAATGCAAGAAAGTGATGATTCTAAACCATCTAATGAAGTTCTACAAGAATTCCAAAAAGGCTATAAGCTAAAGGACAGAGTAATTCGTCCATCAATGGTTAAAGTAAACGAGTAATTCGTTAAGCGTCTATTTATATCGCTAACATAAATATAAAATTTTTTTAAAAAAACTAAAATATAACTTATGTAGATTTTAGGAGGAACATGCAATGAGTAAAATTATTGGTATTGACTTAGGTACAACTAACTCTTGTGTCGCAGTATTAGAAGGTGGAGAGCCAAAAGTAATTCCGAACCCAGAGGGTGGACGTACAACTCCGTCAGTTGTTGCGTTCAAAAATGGTGAGCGTCAAGTTGGGGAAGTGGCAAAACGTCAAGCAATTACAAACCCTAACACAATCATGTCAATTAAACGTCATATGGGTACTACACATAAAGAAAACATTGAAGGTAAAGATTTTTCTCCTCAAGAAATTTCTGCCATCATTCTTCAAAACTTAAAGGCATCTGCTGAAGCTTATTTAGGTGAAGCAGTAACGAAAGCAGTTATTACTGTACCTGCATACTTCAATGATGCTGAGCGTCAAGCAACTAAAGATGCTGGTAAAATCGCAGGTTTAGAAGTAGAACGTATCATCAATGAGCCAACTGCGGCTGCATTAGCATACGGTTTAGATAAAATGGATGAAGACCAAACAATCTTAGTTTATGACTTAGGTGGCGGTACATTCGACGTTTCAATCCTTGAATTAGGAGATGGAATTTTTGAAGTTAAAGCTACAGCTGGTGATAACCGTTTAGGTGGAGATGACTTCGACCAAGTGATCATTGATTACTTAGTAGCTGAATTCAAAAAAGAAAACGGTGTTGATTTAAGTCAAGATAAAATGGCATTACAACGTTTAAAAGATGCTGCTGAAAAAGCGAAAAAAGATTTATCAGGTATTACTTCAACTCAAATTTCATTACCATTCATTAGCATGGGTGCAGCTGGTCCATTACACTTAGAGTTAAACTTAACTCGTGCAAAATTCGAAGAGCTTTCTCACAACTTAGTAGAAAGAACTTTAGGCCCAACTCGTCAAGCGATGAAAGATTCTGGCTTAACTGCTAGTCAAATTGATAAAGTAATTTTAGTTGGTGGTTCAACTCGTATTCCTGCTGTTCAAGAAGCAATCAAAAAAGAAACAGGAAAAGAGCCACATAAAGGTGTAAACCCTGATGAAGTAGTAGCACTAGGTGCTGCAATTCAAGGTGGAGTATTAACTGGTGATGTAAAAGACGTAGTATTACTAGACGTAACACCATTATCATTAGGTATTGAAACAATGGGTGGAGTATTTACAAAGTTAATCGAACGTAATACAACAATCCCAACAAGTAAATCACAAGTATTCTCAACAGCTGCTGACAATCAACCTGCTGTAGACATTCACGTACTACAAGGTGAGCGTCCAATGGCTAATGATAATAAAACATTAGGTCGCTTCCAATTATCGGATATCCCACCAGCACCACGTGGAATTCCTCAAATTGAAGTATCGTTTGATATCGACAAAAATGGTATCGTAACAGTGCGTGCAAAAGACCTAGGTACTCAAAAAGAACAAAACATCGTAATTCAATCTTCTTCAGGTTTAAGTGATGAAGAAGTAGAACGCATGGTAAAAGAAGCAGAATTAAATGCTGATGCAGATGCAAAACGTAAAGAAGAAGTAGATCTTAAAAACGAAGCGGATCAATTAGTATTCCAAGTAGAGAAAACTTTAAAAGATCTTGAAGGAAAAGTTGAAGAAGCAGAGGTTACTAAAGCTAACGAAGCTAAAGACGCATTAAAAGCTGCTTTAGAAGCTGGTAACTTAGATGACATCCGTACGAAGAAAGATGCTCTTTCTGAAATCGTTCAAGCTTTATCAATGAAACTTTATGAGCAAGCTGCTGCTGCACAACAAGCTGCAGGTGGAGCTGAAGGCGGAGCGAAACAAGACGATGTAGTAGACGCTGAGTTTACTGAAGTTAAGGAAGATAAATAATAACGAAAAGTGGAAGGCGTTTGCTCAGTAACGCCTGGAACTAGACAATAACGAAAAGTGGAAGGCGTTTTGGTCAGTAACGCCTGAACTAGACAACATATATATTTAAAACATTAAGGGAAGTCAAAGTCAGGGAAGCCTTGGCTTTGACTTCTTCTTTTTCTTTTAGAAAAGCACAGGATGTGTTAAAATATTCTTTATGTGAAAGGAGCGGATTGTAACACTATGAGTAAACGTGATTACTATGATGTGCTTGGTGTTAGTAAAAGTGCATCACAAGATGAAATAAAAAAATCGTTTCGTAAATTAGCAAAAACATATCATCCGGACGTTAATAAGGATCCTGATGCACCTGAAAAGTTTAAAGAGGTGCAAGAAGCATACGAAAATTTATCAGACGATCAAAAACGTGCTCATTATGATCAGTTTGGTCATACAGATCCAAACCAAGGTTTCGGCGGTGGCGGATTTGGCGGCGGCGGATTCGGTGGATTCGAAGATATTTTCAGTCAGTTTTTTGGTGGTGGCGGTGGACGTCGTCGTGACCCGAACGCACCAAGAGCAGGGGCTGATTTACAATACACAATGACAATCCAGTTTGAAGAAGCAGCATTTGGAATGGAAAAAGAAATTGAAATTCCAACTGAAGAAACATGTCATACATGTAGTGGATCAGGTGCGAAACCTGGTACATCAAAAGAAACATGTAATCATTGTCAAGGCTCAGGACAAATGAGTGTTGAACAAAATACTCCATTTGGACGTATTGTGAACCGTACGACATGTTCACACTGTCAAGGTACTGGTCAGATAATTAAAGATAAATGTAATACTTGTCATGGTGCTGGCCGAGTGAAAACTCGTAAGAAAATCATGGTTAAAGTGCCAGCTGGTATCGATGATGGACAACAAATTCGTCTTTCAGGTCAGGGAGAACCAGGTAAAAATGGTGGTCCTGCTGGAGATTTATATATTGCATTCCATGTTCGTGAACATGAGTTCTTTGAACGTGACGGAAATGATGTTTACTGCGAACTTCCATTAACATTTGCACAAGCTGCATTAGGTGATGAAGTTGAAGTTCCAACATTACATGGTAAAGTAAAAACAAAAATACCTGCTGGAACGCAAACTGGCACTAGAATGCGTTTAAAAGGTAAAGGTATTAAAGATGTACGTGGATATGGTCAAGGTGATCAACACGTAATCGTAAAAGTTATCACACCTACAAAACTAACAAGCCGTCAAAAAGAATTGCTTGAAGAGTTTTACAATATTGGCAAAGGTCAAAAAGACGATAAACACGATTCTTTCTTTACAAAGTTAAAGCGTGCGGTTAAGAATTTTGGCGAACAATAAGGAAGTTATTAATTCAGTACGTTAGTTAAGGTAAAAAGTGGAAACACTAAATAGAAGAAGTAATTTAAATGGCACCCTCTAAATCTGACTATGATTAGAGGGTATTGCCAAGTAAAGAAGAGAGTATGAATGGAGTTGGTAGTTTTATGAAATGGTCAGAATTAAGTATTCACACTACACAGGATGCGGTTGAACCGATTTCTAACATTTTACACGAAGCTGGTGCAAGTGGTGTTGTCATAGAGGATGTGTTTGATTTGACGAAGGAGCGAGCACAGGTTTACGGTGAAATCTACCAACTTAACCCAAAAGATTATCCAGAGGAAGGTGTAATCGTTAAAGCATACCTTCCTGTGAATAGTTTTTTAAACGATACAATCGACGGAATAAAAGAAGCAATAAATAATTTAATTTCATATGATATTGATTTAGGAAAAAATACATTTGCTGTGCATGAAGTAAACGAAGAAGATTGGGCTACTGCATGGAAAAAATATTATCATCCAATTTCAATCTCAGATCGATTTACAATTGTACCTTCTTGGGAAGAGTATGAAGTCAAATCATCAGACGAATTAATTATCGAATTAGATCCAGGAATGGCGTTTGGTACTGGTACTCACCCGACAACTGTTATGTGTATTCGTGCACTTGAGAAGGTTGTAAAATCAACTGACCGTGTAATCGATGTAGGTACTGGCTCAGGAGTATTAAGTATTGCGGCTGCTAAACTGGGATCTACAAATATAGAAGCTTATGACTTAGATGATGTAGCAGTTCGAAGTGCAAGAGAAAACGTTGTATTAAACAAAGTAGACGATGTGATAAAAGTTGGACAAGGTAACTTACTACAAGGAATTGAAGGTCCGTTTCAAGTAGTTGTTGCGAACTTACTTGCTGAAATTATTCTTCGTTTCGTAGACGATGTTTTTAATGTTTTAGAACCGGGTGGAACATTTATTTCTTCAGGAATTATAGGTGCTAAACAAGCAGACATCGAAAATGAGCTTAAACGAGTTGGCTTTGAAGTGAAGGAAGTACTACATTTAGAGGACTGGGTTGCAATTATTGCAAAAAAGCCAGAACAAGGAATGTAATATGCAAAGATATTTTATAGAAGAAACGCAGCTTCAAAATGATCTTGTTACAATAACTGGTGATGATGCTCATCATATCGCAAATGTTATGCGAATGAAGCTTGATCAAGAGATCATTTGTACAGTTCCAGGATCTTCAACTGTTCGTTGTACACTTACAAATATTTCTAGTGAACAAATAACAGCAGCTGTTGTAGAATATGTTGAGAATACAAATGAACTGCCGATATCAATTACGATTGCTAGTGGACTACCAAAAGGTGATAAACTAGAGTTAATCATTCAAAAAGGTACGGAGCTTGGAGCTTCTGGTTTTTTACCATTCGCTGCAGCTAGATCAATTGTTAAACTAGATGATAAAAAAGCTGGTAAAAAGGTTGATAGATGGCAAAAAATTGCAAAAGAGGCAGCTGAACAATCATATCGATTTATTGTACCAACTGTCGAACAGCCAGCATCTTTTCAACAATTACTTAACTCAATACAGCATTATGATGCTTGTATTGTTGCATATGAAGAAAGTGCAAAAACAGGAGAATCAGCAGGACTTGTTCAGACATTCCAGTCACTAAAGGAAGGCTCACGATTATTAGTAGTTTTCGGACCAGAAGGTGGTTTGTCAGATAAAGAAGTTGATCAGCTAGAAGAAAAAGGTGCTAAGCTATGTGGACTTGGACCAAGAATTCTGCGAACAGAAACAGCACCATTTTATGTTTTAGCTGCTGCCTCCTTTCATTTTGAATTAATGGGGTGAAGAAATGCCACAAGTAGCTTTTCATACATTAGGCTGTAAAGTTAACCATTACGAAACAGAAGCAATTTGGCAACTGTTTAAAGCAGCTGGCTATGAACGTACAGAATACGAAACGAAAGCTGATGTTTATGTAATTAATACTTGTACAGTTACAAATACAGGTGACAAAAAAAGTAGACAAGTAATCCGTCGTGCCGTGCGCAAAAATCCAGATGCAGTAATTTGTGTAACTGGATGTTATGCACAAACATCTCCAGCCGAAATCATGGCAATTCCTGGGGTGGATATCGTTGTTGGTACACAGGACCGTACGAAAATGCTGGATTATATCGAACAATTCCGAGTAGAACGTCAACCAATTAATGGCGTAGGAAATATTATGAAAGCACGAGTTTATGAAGAGCTAGATGTACCTGCTTTTACTGATCGTACACGTGCTTCATTAAAAATACAAGAAGGTTGTAATAACTTCTGTACGTTTTGTATTATTCCATGGGCACGTGGTTTAATGCGTTCTCGTGATCCAAAAGAAGTTGTAAAACAAGCTACTCAATTAGTTGAATCAGGCTATAAGGAAATCGTTTTAACTGGTATTCACACAGGTGGATATGGTCAAGACATGAAAGATTACAACTTAGCAATGTTATTAAAAGATTTAGAAACAGTTGAAGGATTAAAACGTGTTCGTATTTCTTCAATTGAAGCTAGTCAAATTACAGATGAAGTAATTGAAGTACTTCGTCATTCAAATATTGTAGTTCGACACCTACACGTACCTTTACAATCTGGATCAGATACTGTTCTTAAACGTATGCGTCGTAAATATACAATGGCTGAATTTGCTGAAAGAATTGAAAAACTACGCGAAGTATTACCAAACTGTTCAATTACATCTGATGTAATCGTAGGTTTCCCAGGCGAATCTGAAGAAGAGTTTATGGAAACATACAATTTCATTCGAGATAATAAATTCTCTGAATTACACGTATTCCCATACTCTAAACGTACAGGTACACCAGCTGCACGTATGGAAGATCAAGTTGACGAAGAAGTTAAAAATGAACGAGTACATCGTTTAATTGAATTATCAAATCAACTTGCAAAAGAATACGCATCAATGTTTGATGGAGATGTACTAGAAGTTATTCCGGAAGAAAAGTACACTGAAGATGATGCAGAAGGACTATTAATTGGTTACACAGACAATTATCTAAAAGTCGTATTCGAAGGAACAGAAGACATGATCGGTAAAATTGTAAAAGTTAAAATCGCTGAAGCTGGTTATCCAGTAAATAAAGGTGAATTTGTCCGAGTATTAGAAGATGTAGCTGTTAACTAAGGAATATATAAATAAAAGGATAGATAATCTAGAAATCTCCTGGATTATCTATCCTTTTTTATTTTACTTGCTTAAAAATTTAATTTATTCGCTTATTTATCTTTAGATAAAAAGGAATAAATGTTTGCTTCACCAGAACCATAAAGTGGATCTTGTCCTTTTTTCCCATAATCAAGTGCACTTTGTCTTATTGCTGCTGCTACTTTAGCAGGATTATATTCAGGATGAGCTGCCTTAATTACGCCTGCAATACCTGCAACCTTTGGTGCTGCCATTGAAGTTCCATGAAGATATGAATAGCCATGCCATTTTCCGTCACTAAATTGTGTTGTTGCATTCGTACCATTTGGATTAGCTGCATTTACACCTACTGGATATGTAGGATAAGTAGACAAAGTACGATATGTATAATCACGTTTATTTAAAAAGTTACCTGTTGGATTTTGACGGTATAATCCATCGTATACAGGCCCGTTATCTCCACCAGGAGCAGCAACATCGATTACACTTCCATAATTTGAGTAGAATGCAATACTATCTTTTGACCACTGATTAGATGAAGAAACTGTAATGACACCTGAGATTTGTGCAGGAACAACACGTGAAGGACCTTTAATATCTAAACCGTAAGTAGTTTTCCAATAATCTTGCATATCGTGTATATTGTTAAAATCTCTTGAGTCATTCCCCGCAGATACAACGACCGTTACACCTTTTTTAATTGCATATTGAATCGCTCGATGATATGCCACCATTGAAGCTGACTCACCTTTTTCGTCTAAGTTATTAGCCATCCAACGCCATCCACCGATCGACATATTAATTACATCTACACCATCGTTTGCAGCTGAAACAATTGCATCTGTAATCCATGACTGTTCAGCTCCACCTGTTGCACCGAAAACTCGGTAAGCACGAACTGTTAACTCAGGTCCAACGCCCTTAACTTTTCCATTTGCTGCAATTGAGCCAGCAACATGCGTTCCATGGCCATTTTTATCCCATGCATCTGTCGTTCCTGGGACAAATGTTTTTGATCCAGCAAGATCTGCATTAGCTTTTAAATCTGGATGACCAAAGTCGATTCCTGTATCGATTACAGCTACGACCGTTTTATGATTTCCTTTGTTAATATTATAGGAATCTCCATTATGAGTTAAGTTCTGCATGTCCCATTGTTTGTCCCAGTAGGAGTTAGAGTTAGCATCAAGTGTTACTTTTTCACCATTCGGTGTTCCAGGAGTAAACTCAATTTTATCATCTGGGTCAGCTTCCAAGTATGCTTGAAGTTCTTTACCAGCTGATTGAATGCTTGTATCTTTTTTAATATTAGTTAAAAATTCACTATTAGATGATGAAACTTCAACAATTCCAACTTCTGAAATAATTCGTTCCACAGAACCTCCAGCTTTTGAAATTGTATCTGTGAAATTGCTTGGTAAATTACCTTTATAAGCTAAAACATAATGAAGCTCCTCAGGTGCAGCTTTTGCTGGTTTGGATTGTGTACCAATAAGTAATGAAAATGATAAAACAGAACAAATCGATAAGGCAGCAATTCTTTTTTTCATGAAATCTCTCCAATTTGTATTATTTACGTATACACGTATTTAATCAAATTTTAATAAAACTCCCTTTAAAAACTTGTCGGAATTTCGAACGCAAAATACAAAATTTTTTGACAATTCATTAGGGAATAAATCGATAAGGGTATTTTAATTACATAAATGAGAGATAAGTGAAAAAAACAACATGATATAAACTTTGAAATGGATGTAATAATTCCCTCAAACTACCTGTAATTTAATGTTAACATCCATACACAATATAAATACGGAGGTGAACTTATAATGTCAGAACATAAAACATCAAAAGATACTGATGACAATCATATCCACGTTGCTACTAACTCATACTTAGACACAAGCGAGAACGATTCCAATAAAATTAATTATGACGAAGGTGGTAGCCCATACTTAGATACTAGTGAGGACGCATCATCCGCAGCAAACACAAGACGAGGAGCTCCATATTTAAATACTTAATGTGAAGAGGGTTAGGGGAAAGAAGGAAAAATACTTTCCCTATGCCTTTTTTACTTTCACTTTTCTGCTGTCCTATTAATATCTTCAACCTCAACTAAAGGCTTATGATAACCAGCCTTGGCAATATTGATCATGGATCGACCAATTTGTTCTGAAGTTGTTATTGAGTTTGGAAATACTTTTTTTAGTATCGGATAGATAGGTTTCGTTACGTTATAGCCGTATTGATATAGTTTAGTTTTTGATTTTATATCTTTATGCGGAATAATAGCACCTGGTCGATACATGTATGCAGCTTTAAATGGTAATTTTAACAAGTCATTTTCTGTTTTTCCCTTCACTCTAGCCCACATTGTACGACCTTTCTCCGTACTATCGGTACCTGAGCCAGTGACATAAATGAAAGTCATTTGAGGATTCAATATTGATAATGTACGTGCAATGGATAGTGTAAGGTCATATGTAATCTTACGATAATCTTCCTCTGTCATTCTAAATGATGAAACACCTAGACAAAAAAAACATGCATCAAATCCGGTTAATTGACTCTCAATTGTAGATAAATCAAGCAGATTAGAATGCTTAATTTCATAGAATTTTTCATGTTGAATACCTGTAATACTGCGACCAATTGAATAAATCGAGCTAACAGAAGGATCTCGTAAGCATTCTCTTAATACACTTTGTCCAACCATTCCAGTTGCTCCAAAAAGTAAAATCTTCATAATGTAACCCCCATAATTTAATTTCATCGATTTAATCTCATGGGCAAATAATAAATGATAAATCATTTTTAAGCAATTTAAAAATGAAAGACGAGGAGGCTCAGGTCTCGCCCCATTGAAAGCGAGCATCCTGTAATGGAAATCAACAACACTCAACTCCTTTTACGAAAATTTTGGTAATTAATTACAAGATTGTTTTTCAACAACAAGAAGAGCTAATCAAGTCAACTGATTAGCTCTTCGTTACGACATATTTACAGTCTCTTTCTTACTAAAAAATTGGAGTGTAAAACCAAGAATAATTATCACAATAGAAAATAATAAGCTCAACCAAATACTTTCAAATTCACCTACATACGGCTGAACAATATAAGAAAGTATAATACTAATTACGATACTAATTGGAATATAATTACCGACCTTATTCTTACTAAAGACAATAACTAAAATTGGAAATAACAATGCTGAATAGACATTTCCTGAGTAAAATAATAGCTCAATAATTTTTTTTGATTGAATAATTGTAGCGAAAAAGATGATCGCGCCAATAATCACAGATAGAAGATAAGCAAGTTTTATTTTTTTTTGATCATTTTTTATCGTATGAAATGGCTCTATTATATTGATAATGATTAAGCTAGCAAGCGAATGTAGAACCGCACCAAATGTAGAAGTAATTGCATTAAATGCACATAAAACAAAAAGTATGAAAAAAAATGGTGTTGTTATTTTATTTGCTAAACCGACTAATATTGATTGAATATCTGTAAAACCACCTGTAAATATAACAATAATAAAAAGGCATGAAAATGAAAGTGGGAAAATACACCATATTAAGCCTGATATTGAGAATGTTAAGCGGAGTTTTTTCGGTTCAATCATAAATAATCGGTGCCATGAAGTAATGTCAAAGAAAAACTGACCAAATCCGACTAATAAGCCAGAAAATAAAAAACCCCATAAATCGTAATGATCAATAACGAGCATGTATGGATGGTATAATTTAATCCCATCATATACGGGTTGAACACCCTCTTTTACGAAAAAATACAACGGAATTAAAATTGCCGCTGCAAACATTGTAATGACTTGGAATCCTGCTAATCCATGTATCATTTTTAATCCACCAAAACCTGCAAAAAGTACACAAAAGCTTATAAAAATGATTATTTCTATGTACAACGGTAAATTAAAAAGAAAATGAAATAAAGTAGAAGCAGTGATCGACTGTATATATAATATGTGTAAACTAGTTAATATTAAAATACAAATCATAATCCAATAACCAAGTGGATGTAGTTTTTTCTTCAAATAATCTCCAATTGTTAGACCATCAGGGTACTCCTGTCGAACCTTTTTCCCAATAAAACTAAATACAAATAAAGCAATAGCACCTAAAAATGCATATCCGATTCCACCAAATACGCCATATTTAATCATTGATTCTGGCGAAGATAATATCGTAGTTCCTGTTACCCAACGTGCCAAGAGAGAAATAATTCCCATTCCCATTCCAATTTGAATAGGACCTTGCACGTATTCTCTAAATGAACGTGAATTCACTGTTATTTTCCTTTCTCACGATACTCTTTTGGAGTAATGCCCTCAATTTTGCGGAATAAAGTACTAAAGTAATGCTGACTATTGAAGCCTGAGTTTTCTGCTACATCGGATATGTTCCAATTGGGATTATTTGTTAAATATCGCTTAGCTGCTTGTATTCTATAGTCTATTAAATATTCTGAAAATGATACACCGACTTCTTCGTGAAATTTTCTACTTAAATAAGTATGATTCGTATGAACTTCTCGAGCTACGTCAGAAAGAGACAGTTTTTCAGCGAAATGCTCATGAATATATAAAAGAGTTTGATGTATTAAACTAGAATATTGGTTTGACGTATCGGTATCACAATATTTAGATAAAACTTTATATAATTCACTTTCAATAATTGGCTTTGTTAAATAATCTAGAACGCCGATTCGGATTGACTGTTGAGCATAATCAAAACTTTGATATGCTGTAACCATAATAATATCTACGTCTTTATTTTGTGCTCTAAGCTCTTCGCCAAACTCTAGTCCAGACCGCCCAGGTAGATTTATATCTAGAAACGCAATGTTAATTTTATGATTTTGATTAATTGTTATTGCTTGGCATGCATCAGCAGCTTTATAAAATTTCCATAATGGAAACATATTTTTTATCAAATATTCCATCTGTTCAAGCTCTAATGGTTCATCATCTACTAATAATACATTCACTTCATTTTCCCTCCTTTACTCTATAGAGTCATATATAAGTGGCCAAACGACCTTAACATTTGTTCCTGATTCATTTGATGTAATCAGTACATGTCCACTGTTACCAAAATATAGTTGTAATCTCTTTTTTATATTGTCTAATCCATGGCCTTCTTGATTAGAAAAAGAATTAGTCATTCCCATTAAACCATTATCAATTACTTCTAAACAAACTAGCTCGGAATCTTGATAAAATCGAATATCCAGTAAAGCTTCTCCAACCTTTTTTTCTAAACCATGTTTAAATGAATTTTCTACTAATGTTTGCAAAATAAAAGGGGGGACTAGCGCTTTATATAATTCTTTTGGACAATCTAACTGAGTTTTAAGACGATCTCCAAACCGTAGTGTTTGAATATCTAAATAATATTGAGTATATTGTATTTCTTGATCTAAAGGGATTAATGGCTCTGAAGATTTATATTTAAACTTTAAAAATTGAGAGAATGTTTCTAGAGCTCGGATTAATTCCGAGGTTCGGTTTAAACGAGCTAAGCTTAATATGACATTGAGTGTATTAAATAAAAAGTGTGGTTGAATTTGCTGATTTAATTTATTGTACTGGGCTTCTTGTAATGCATGCTCTAACCGAATTTCTCTATTTTTATTTTCAAGTAAATCAATTCTTTTTTCAAAGATAAACAAAAATAATAAAGCAATAGCTCCCATAATAGGAGCTAAAATAAATAGCATAATTAGTAAAGTAAATCCCTCGTAACTAAGCATGAAGAACCTCAATTAGTTTTTTTAATAATATTTTTAATTTTTTCGAAAACTTTGTTTATAAATGGTTGATTACAACTAAAGTATCTCCAATGGAATGGAACGAAGCTGAGCATCCCATTGGAGATACTTAGAGGAGTCTCTAGCCTTCGCGCCTTTTTCCATAGGAGCCTTATAACATCTTGATTAAATCAAAATTCGATTTATAATCCAATTTTATAAGCATTTAATATTTTTAATAGAAGTAGAATTTCTACATGGCAGGATCAATTCTCTTCTTTTCCTTTACTTCACGCCTATAAGAATACTATTTAATTAATTATGTGACAAGCAACTTGATGATTTTGTTCAGATATTTTTAATTCAGGTACTTTTGTTTTGCAAATATCGATCGCGAAAGGGCATCTTGTGTGAAAACGACAACCGCTTGGAGGATCGATTGGAGAAGGTACATCTCCTGTTAAGATGATTCGTTCTCTTTGATGTACCGGGTTTGGTACTGGAATAGCAGATAATAGTGCACGTGTATAAGGATGCTGCGGATTTTCGAAAATAGATTTTTTATCGGCAATCTCAACAATCTTCCCTAAATACATTACCATTACACGGTCAGAAATATGTCTTACTACACCTAAATCATGTGAGATGAAAAGAAAGGTAAGTGAGAATTTTTTCTGTAACGATTTTAATAAGTTTAATACTTGAGCTTGGATTGAAACATCTAGAGCGGATACTGCTTCATCACAAATGATTAGTTTTGGATCAACTGCAAGTGCACGTGCAATTCCGACACGCTGACGTTGACCACCACTAAATTCATGAGGATATCTCTCCATTGCTTCTGGTCTTAAACCAACATGCCCTAATAATTCCTCAATTCTAGCTTTACGTTCTTCTTTTGGAACGACATCTTGAATTGCTAATGCTTCAGCTAAAATTTGTCCAATTGTTTGTCTAGGGTTAAGTGATGCAAACGGATCCTGGAAGATTACTTGCAGATCCTTTCTTATTTTACGCATTTCTTTTTTTCCTAAGCTTAATAAATCTTTTTCCTTAAAATGAATGCTTCCACTTGTAGGCTCGTCCAATCTTAGAATGGCTCTACCAGTAGTAGACTTACCACAACCGGATTCTCCAACAATGCTTAAAGTTTCTCCCTCATAAATGTTGAAGCTAATATCGTCTACAGCTTTTACGTGATTGACCGTTCTTCCTAAAATGCCACCTTTGATTGGAAAGTATTGTTTTAAATGATCTACATTAAGTAGTATTTTTTTATCCACTAGTTGTAATGACATTATTCAATCCCAACTTTCTCTTTGATGGTATAGTCTGCTTCCCATTGCGATGTGTACATCCAACAGCTGACTTCAGTATTTTTGTCGATTGTTTGTAAATCGGGCACTGACTGATGGCACATTTCCCTTGCGTGTGCGCAGCGTGGCGCAAAACTACAGCCTTTAGGCATATTATATGGACTAGGTACAGTACCAGGTATTGTTGTTAATTCATCTTGATCCATATCGAGACGTGGAAGAGAGTTTAATAACCCGATTGTGTATGGGTGTTTAGGGCTATTAAAAAGTTCTTTTGCTGAAGTATATTCAACAATTCTTCCAGCGTACATAACAGCCACTCGATCACAAGTCTCATAAACAACGCCTAAATCATGCGTGATTAATATTACGGCTGTACCTAAATCTTTTTGAAGTGATTTAATTAATTCCAGAATTTGAGCTTGAATTGTCACATCAAGAGCGGTAGTCGGTTCATCTGCGATTAATACTTCTGGGTGACAAGCAAGTGCCATTGCAATCATAACCCTTTGTCTCATTCCACCACTAAGCTCATGTGGCTCTTGCTTTGCACGTTTTTCAGGAGATGGGATCCCTACAAGTCGAAGCATTTCAACTGCTTTCTCCCAAGCTTCCTTTTTGCCTAATTTTTGGTGAAGACGAATCGCCTCTGCAATTTGTTCGCCAGCCGAATAAACAGGATTTAGAGATGTCATCGGCTCTTGAAAGATCATTGAAATTTCATTTCCTCGAATGGAACGCATTTGCTTTTCCGTTTTTGCTAGTAAGTCTTCACCTTTAAAAAGAATACTACCACCAGCTATTTTTCCTGGAGGAGAGGGGATTAATCCTAAAAGGGATAATGATGTAATACTTTTACCACTTCCGGATTCTCCTACTATTCCAAGTGTTTCACCTTTTTTTAATGTAAAGCTAATTCCATTAACTGCTTTACTTGTTCCTTCATCTGTATAAAAGTAGGTTTGTAGATTTTTAACCTCAAGAATTGTTTCATCAAATTGTTTTTTCATAGTAGGACCTCCTTAATTCAAGTCAACTCGTTTATTAAAGTAACGGTAAAGAATATCAACAGCTAGATTCATAAATACAAAGATAACTGAAGCGATTAAAACTCCACCTTGAACCATCGGTAAATCTCTCGTTCTAATTGCATCAACAATTAATCTACCAAGTCCATTAATTGCAAAAACTGACTCTGTTAAAACGGTACCACCTAGTAATGCACCAAACTGAAGTCCAACAACAGTAATAACAGGAATAAGAGCATTCTTTAAACCATGTTTATAAATAATGACATGCTCTTTTAATCCTTTTGCTCTTGCTGTACGCATATAGTCTTGACGAACAACCTCAAGCATACTTGATCTAGTCATTCTAGCTACAATTGCCGCACCACCTGCACCTAATGTTAATGCTGGTAGGACCATATGTTTAAACGTTCCCCAGCCAGCAACTGGGAATATATGAAGATTAACTGAAAAGAAGTAGATCAGCATTAAACCAAACCAGAAACTTGGTAAAGAGATTCCTAGTAAAGCGACAATCATAATTGTAATATCAGCTGCAGAGTACTGTTTAGTCGCTGATATAATTCCTGCTAGCATACCAAGTACAACTGTAATGAAAATACTAGCCAGTGCAAGTTCAATTGTAATAGGCAAACGAATCATAATCTCATCTAATACTGGACGATTATTTCGAAGTGATTCACCAAAATCTCCTTGTAATACATGAACAACATAGTCGAAATACTGAATAATGACAGGACGATCAAGTCCAAGTGAATGACGAACCATTTCGATTGTGTGTTTTGTAGCACCTTCACCAGCAAGTAGTGTTGCTGGATCACCAGGAACCATCTGCATGATTAAAAAAACGACTAAACTTACACCAAGTAAAACCGGAATAGTTTGTATAATTCTTCTGACAATAAATAGAAACATTGACTTTCCTCCTTATTTTTTCATTCTTGGATCAAGAGCATCTCTTAGTCCATCTCCGAAAATATTAAATCCTAATACAAGTGTTGAAATCGCAATACCTGGGAATAAGGCAATGTGGGGTGCCGTAAATAAGTAATCACGTCCACTGCTCAACATCGCTCCCCATTCTGGTGATGGAGGCTGAGCACCTAATCCTAGATAGGATAAGCCTGCTGCTGAAAGAATAGCTGTAGCAAGTTTTAACGTAGCTTGGACAATTATTGGTGAAAGAATATTCGGGAAAATATGTTTGAAAATAATTGTTGAATCAGTTGCACCTAATGCACGAATTGCGTCTATATACTCAAGCTTTCTGACGGATAACGTAGATCCTCTAACGATTCGTGCAAACGTTGGGATTGAAAAGATACCGACAGCAACCATTACATTAATTAGACTAGGACCTAGTGCACTAATGATCGCAAGTGCTAGTAGAATACCTGGGAATGCTAGTAAAACATCAACAACCCTCATAATAATCGTATCAACCCATTTTCCGTAATAACCTGCAATCAACCCAAGAGTGATACCGAAAATTGCTCCAAATAGGACAGATACGAAACCAACAGAAATTGAAAGACGACTTCCATAAATGATTCTACTTAAAATATCTCTTCCTTTATCATCTGTTCCCATCCAATGTTCCAGCGATGGAGGTTGCAGTTTGTGCATTAAATCAATCGCAAAAGGATCCTTCGGTGAAATGAGTGGTGCCAAAAAAGCTACTAAAATATAAAAAAGTACGATATATCCACCAACTAGTGCCAATTTATTTTTTTTAAACTTCTTATAAAATACTTTCCATCTTTTTAGTTTTTGAGATTCTTTTTTTTCTAATTTGATTTCATTGTTATTCAATACAATCTCTGTTTTCATTCTTTTTCCCCCTTTTCTTTGTTTAAATTTATTCAAAATTGGAATTGAAGTAAATATAATGCGGAAAAGCAGTAAAGATAATTAAAAAACGAGTAAAGATTCTGAAAATATAAAATTTTATTTTTTTTTATAATTTGAATAAGCCTACGTACTCAGGAAAAATGGTGAACAAGAGAATCATGGGGGCAAGTATAAGAGGAGGAAGAAAAAAATGAAGAAAAAGACAGCTGGAGTATTATTTGCATCATTATTAACAGTTTCTACTGCGCTTGCAGGTTGTACATCAGACCAAACAAGCAGTAGTGCAACAGGAACAAAGGCAAAAGCAGGGGGAACATTGGTTGTAGCTAGACTATCTGATGCGACTACATTAGATCCACATTTTATTACTGATATACCATCAGCAAACGTTGTTTATGAAAAGGTATATGAAACATTAGTTGAACCAGATAAAAATATGGAGCCAAAACCTCTTTTAGCAACAGAATGGAAGCAAATTGATAACGTGACTTGGGAGTTCAAATTACGCAAAGGCGTTAAGTTCCAGGATGGATCACCATTTAATGCAGATGCAGTTAAAACAAATTTTGATCGAGTACTTGACCCAAAAACTGCATCACCACAAGCTGGTAAATTTGAAATGATAAAAGAAGTTAAAGTGGTAGATGATTCAACTGTTCAATTTATTTTGAAATACCCATATGCTCCACTTTTATCAATTTTAATGAGTAATGAAGGAGATATTATTAGTCCAAAATCGATTAAAGAAAACAGTGATAAAATTGGACGAAATCCAGTTGGAACTGGTCCTTATGTATTTAAATCTTGGAAATCAGGGGAAGAAATTAAAATTGAAAAAAATAAAGATTACTGGGGTAATAAGCCTAAAATTGATGGTGTAGTCTTTAAAGTAGTTCCTGAAGATGCTACAAGATTAGCAATGATCGAAACTGGTGAAGCACATGTAACTGATCAAGTGCCTGTAACAGAAATCGATCGAATTGAAGCTTCTGACACAATGGATTTATACCGCACAGATGGACTAGCTGTAGAATATTTAAGCTTCAATACAAAGAAAAAACCATTTAATGATGTTCGTGTCCGTCAAGCGATTGCACATGCAATTGAAGTAGATTCAATTATTAAAGGTGTATATAACGATGTTGGAACAAAAGCAAATTCAACAATGAGTCCAAAAGTATTTGGATATGATCCGAATATTAAAGGCTATAATTACGATATTAATGAATCTAAAAAGCTATTAAAAGAAGCAGGAATTAAAGACGGCCTATCATTTACACTTACAACTAGTGACCGTAAAGAAAGAATAAATATGGCTGAAGTTATTCAATCTCAATTAAAAGGGATTGGTATTAATGTGAAAATTCAAGTACTTGAATACGGAGCTTATATTGATGCAATTGCAAAAGGTCAACATCAAGTTTCAATTGGTGGATGGGGAAATGCTACTGGTGATGGCGACTATAACCAATTTAACTTATTTGATAGTAAATCCCAAGGTGCAGCAGGAAATAGTTCATTCTATAGTAACCCAGAAGTTGATAAACTAATTGAATCAGCTCGTCAAGAATCGGATAGCGAAAAACGTAAAGAACTTTATGCTCAAGCACAGGAAATTGAAAACAAAGATGTACCATATGTACCTATTCGTAACTATGAGCATTTAGCAGTTACTGCCTCATCAGTTAAAGGACTTTGGTTAAACCCAGCAAGTTATTTAATGCTTGATGATGTAACAGTGAAATAAAATTTTAGAACTTTGTCTACAAACTGACAGCATAATCGTATTATGCTGTTTTTTTGAGAATATCACAAATTGATGAAGATCAGCCTACAGAATAGGAGGAGAAAAAATGATTGATTTGCTATTAGTTAATGGAACTGTTATCACAATGGATGCACAAAGAAGAATTATCCAAAATGGTGCAGTTGCAATTCATAATGGGAGAATTGTAGACGTTGATTTAACTGAAAACTTGAATACTAAGTATGAGGCTAAGAAAGTAATTGATTGTAGTCATCAATGTATTTTACCAGGATTAATAGATGTTCATGGCCATGGTGGTCATTCGATGTTTAAAACAATTGCGATGGAAAATATCGATTTTTGGATGCCGATTATGACGAATACATACAAGCATTATGTGACTGATGATTTTTGGTATTACGAAGGAAAGTTATCAGCACTTGAACGTTTAAAAGCAGGCACAACAACGGGAGTTAGCGTTTTAGGCTCAGAACCGAGATCGGATGATCCAATCTTTGCAATAAACCATGCAAAAGCATACAACGAAGTAGGTGTGCGTGAAGTAGTTTGTACTGGTCCGTGTAACCCACCTTGGCCACATTCATTTAGTAGATGGGTTGATGGGAAAAGAATTGAGAAAGAAGTTACTTATGAAGAAGTACTAAAAGGAGCAGAAGCTGTTATTGAAGCGTTAAATCATGCAAATGATGATCGAACAAGAGCTTTTATTACACCATTTGTTATTGTAACGTCTGTTGATCCTTCATACCCGACTTCTCCAGATCGACTTTACGGGTTAACAAAACATGATCTTTATCAAGCTAAAAAAATAAGAGAGATTGCTAGGAAATATAATACAAGAATTCACTCAGATGCATTTGGTGGAATGATTCATTTAGCAATTCAAGATAAAGAAAATGCGTTATTAGGTCCTGATGTTCATCTTCAGCATTGTCGAGGAATTTCATTCGATGAAGCCAAAATATTAGCTGAAACTGGTACAAATATTAGTGCTTCTCCAGGCTTTGGACAAATTAATGCACGTACACCAATTACAGAATTAATTGAAATGGGAGCAACTGTTGCGATTTCTACAGATGGTACCTCACCATCTACGAGCTTTGATTTATTCCAAGCAATGAGGAAAACACAGTTTGTACATCAAGCAGCGCTTAGAGACTATTATTATTTACCACCTGGCAAGCTTTTAGAAATGATCACGATTGATGCAGCAAAATGTATTGGCTGGGATGATGAAATTGGTTCACTTGAAATTGGGAAAAAAGCAGATGTCATCACAGTTAATCTTCATCAACCACATTTGACGCCAGAGTATATGCATGTTCATCGCTTAGTATTTCAAGCAGTAGCAAATGATGTACACCACGTAATTGTAGATGGAAAACTTATTATGGAAGGTAGAAATGTACATACCGTTCATGAAAGCACTGTTTTAAATGAAGCAAATGAAGAAGCTTTTGCAACGATTAAACGCGCTGGATTAGAAAAATATATGCAACCTACAAAGTATTTCTGGGGTCATGCCCGCGCCTATGTTGACGAGATGAGGTATGTTGAAAAATAAAATAAAATTTTCAAATTCGAAGGGAGAAAAAATGAAAACGAAGCTAAAGGGAAGATATGTAATTGGATTTGACGGAAGAGAACATGTCATATTGGAAAATGCAGAAATCGTATATGAAAAAGATACAATTTTGTTTGTTGGAAAAAACTATACAGAAGAAGTAGATCAAGTAATTGACGTTGGAAACGCGATCCTTAGTCCTGGTTTTATTGATTTAAATGCTCTAGGTGATATTGATCATGATATTTTGCATTTAGAAGCGAAACCAAATAGACAAAAAAATCTTCTTTGGTCTGAGGAGTTTGTAAAGAATGGGCATCATGAGCTAATGAGTGAGGAGGATGAAGCATTTAAATCTTTATATGCATATTCTCAGCTTATTTTAAATGGAATTACTACTGCTATGCCGATTACATCCGTTTTTTATAAAAATTGGGCTGAAACATTTGAAGAGTTAGTAGCTGCAGCAAATCATGCGGGAAAACTAGGATTGAGAATTTATCTTGGACCAAGCTATCAAGCGGGAATTAGAGTAGTCGAACCTGATGGGAATATTAAAATTCATTGGGATGAAAAAGCGGGTGAGGATGGGTTAGAAAGAGCAGTAAAGTTTGTTGAAACTTTCGATGGTGCATTTGATGGATTGGTCAGAGGGATGTTAGCTCCAGAAAGAATAGAATCACAGACTGAAGAAATTTTAGTAAAAACAAAATATTACAGTGAAAAATTAAACGTTCCAATCAAGCTCCATGCAGCGCAAGGAAGTTTTGAATTTAATACAATTTTAAAAGAGCACGGAGTTACACCAATTAAATATTTATATAATCTTGGATTCTTAGGTCCAAATACAGGAATACCACACGCTCATTTTGTATCGGGCTATAGTGGAGCGAATTACAATATTGATAATGACATTTCACTTCTAAAAGAAACAAATACGACTGTTATCCATTGTCCACTTATTATAGGAAGACATGGAGAAGGGCTTGAATCATATGCAAAATATAGAAAAGAAGGAATTAATATTGCATTAGGTACTGATACTTTCCCTCCAGATATTTTTCAAAATGTACGTACTGGTAGTATGCTTTCAAGACTTGTAGAAAAAGAAGTTGAAGGATCTACATACGCTGATTTCTTCAATTCTATCACTCTAGGTGCAGCGGCATTTCTAAATCGTGAAGATTTAGGTCGCATTGCCGTCGGAGCAAAGGCGGATATCATTGCGATTGATTTAAATGGATTCCATATGGGCGTTATTGATGATCCAATTCGTACTATGTTTGTAAGTGGTTCAGGTAGAGATGTAAAACTATCAATTATAAATGGAAGAATTGTGATGCAAGATCAAGTAATTCCTAATCTTGATATGGAGGTATTAAAAGAAAAAGGTCAAGTGTATTTTAATAAGATGAGAAGAGGATATATGGAAAGAGATTACGAACAACTTCCTGAAAATGAGCTATTCTCAACATCTTTTAAAAGGCTTGAATCAATTAAAGAACTAGAAACAAAGTAAAATGATTGAAAAAGAAGTAAAGAAACTGAAAAAACAGGTAAAGATATTCAAAAATAATTATCAGAATATTTTATATAATTAGATAAATATTTGTAAGACAAACTTTAAACAGGGAGGCAGTGCCATTGAAACTAAAATCAGGAATAGGTAAATGTTTTCTAGTATTATTTTCTGCTATCACAATTACAGGATGTTCATCTAATCAAGACGTAGGTACGAAAGCAAATGGACAAGCAAATGATTCCAAAGGAGGAAGCACGCTAGTAATCGCTCGGTTATCAGATGCCGAAAATTTAGATCAGCAATTTATGTCTACAATAAATGCTGCGAGTGTTACCCATCATAAAATTTATGAAGGTCTAGTCCAACGAGATGAAAATAATGAAATTCAACCGATGCTAGCAGAGTCATGGAATCAAATCAATGATAAAACTTGGGAATTTAAACTACGACATGATGTGAAGTTTCACGATGGTACACCATTTAATGCAGAGGCTGTAAAGAAAACATTTGATCGTTTATTAGATCCTAAAGTTGCTTCACCAAGAGCTGTAGTCTTCAAAATGGTAAAAGAAGTTAAAGTAGTCGATGAATATACTGTTCAATTTATTTTAAGCGAGCCATTCTCACCACTTCTATCAATTTTAGCAAATCATGAAGGTGGAATTATAAGTCCTAAAACAATTGATAAATATGGTAAGAACATTATTCAAGAACCAAACGGAACAGGTCCATTTAAATTTAAATCATGGTCTCCAGGTCAGGATATTATACTAGTTAAAAATGAAGATTACTGGGGGAAAAAACCAAAGATTGACAAGGTTGACTTCAAGGTTGTTCCAGAAGACTCAACAAGAATTTCAATGATAGAAACAGGAGAAGCTCAAATCGCAGAACCACTCCCAATAGCAGTTATGAAACAAGTTGAATCATCCTCGGCTATGGAAGTGTACCGAAGTGAAGGATACGGAACAGAGTATATCGGATTCAATGTAACGAAAAAACCGTTTAATGACGTACGTGTCCGTAAAGCGATCGCTCATGCAGTTGAAATGGATTCGATTATTAAAGGTGTATTTAACAATGTCGGTAAAAAAGCAAATTCAGCAATGGGCTCAAAAGTATTTGGATACGATGAACAATTAAAAGCATACAATTACAATTTAAAAGAAGCGAAGAAACTATTAACAGAAGCTGGTTATCCTGATGGATTTGATGCAACGATCCTAACGATGGATAGTAAAGAAAGAGTAAATTTAGCAGAAGTTCTTCAATCACAATTAAAAGGAATTGGCATTAATTTAAAAGTACAAGTGATGGAATACGGCTCGTTCGTTGAGAAAGTTAATAAAGGTCAATCAGAAATGTTTATTATTAGCTGGAGAAACGCAACAGGAGATGCTGATTACAACCAGTACAATCTATTCCACTCAGACTCACGCGGCGCTGCTGGAAACACATTCTTCTATAGCAACCCAAAAGTAGATGACTTAATTAATGCTGGAAGAAAAGAAAAAGACGAAGCAAAACGTAAAGAAATTTACGCTCAAGCACAAGAAATTGAAATGGGAGATTCACCTTATATTCCTGTAAGAGTAATTGAAAATGTCGCAGCCATCTCGAAAAATGTAAAAGGCTTCTCAATCAGCCCTTCAGGCTATCTAGAGATTAATGACGTAACAATTAAATAATCTGATTTTTCTGCAAGTGAAGGTTCATCCTGATTTAGGGGTGAACTTTCTTGCGTGTAGAAGTAAAACTAAAACTTACTCAGACAGGTATTTGAGTAACGGGTTCATGAGGAAGTGAAACAGCAAAAAAAGAAAATAACTTACTCATAGAGGGTTCATGAGTAAGTAAAACAGCAAAAAAAAGAAAATAGCTTACTCATAGAAGGTTCATGAGTAAGTAAAACAGCAAAAGGAAGAAAATAGCTTACTTATAACAGGTTCATGAGTAAGTAAAACAGGAAAAAAAAGAAAATAACTTCCTCATAGAGGGTTCATGGGGAAGTAAAACAGCAAAAAAAAGAAAATAGCTTCCTCATAAAGGGTTCATGAGGAAGTAAAACAGCAAAAAGAAGAAAATAACGTCCTCATAAAGGGTTCATGAGGAAGCAAAACAGCAATAAGAAGAAAATAACGTCCTCATAAAGGGTTCATGAGTAAGTAAAACAGCAAAAAAATGAAAATAACGTCCTCATAAAGAGTTCATGAGGAAGTAAAACAGCAAAAAAAAGAAAATAGCTTCCTCATAAAGGGTTCATGAGGAAGTAAAACAGCAAAAAGAAGAAAATAACTTCCTCATAGAGGTTTCATGGGGAAGTAAAACAGAGCCTTAAAGATAAACTTTTACGTGATGAATAAGTTGATTGGAACGAATTTTGCTCGACTCTTATGGGAGATGCGGGAAGCCAAAGACCCCACAGGTGCGCCGAGGAGTGTCAGGTCTCACCCCATGGAAAGCGAGCATCCTGTAGTGGAAATCAACCAACGAACAATTAATTAACAACAAAACTAATGTTGAAATAGCAATTAGTAAAAATAACTTAAAAATATGTAAATATACTAAAATCAAAATATTTCAAACAGACTTATAATTAAAATAGAATCAAAATTTAATGTGGGATGGAAGGGTGAGTATATTGTCAAAATCGTATTGGTTAACAAATGTAAGTCTGGAAAATGGTTTTACTTATAATGACAATGAAGTAATCAACGGAACTGCAACTGGAAAGTACAACGTTAAAATTGAAAATGGAAAAATTGCTTCTATTCAATTAGTTAGTGATTTAATTGCTGATCAATTGCCACAATATGATGTGCAAGGCCTTCTAATGGTTCCTTCATTTAAAGAAATGCATATTCATATTGATAAAACTTATTATGGTGGACCATGGAAAGCGTGTATGCCAGCAACAAATGGTGTGAAAACACGTATTGAAGAAGAGCAAATTTTATTACCAAAATTATTACCAACTGCTAAAGAAAGAGCAGAAAAAATGCTAGATCTATTATTAAGTTACGGTACGACTCACATTCGTACACACTGTAATATTGATCCAGTTATCGGATTAAAAAACTTAGAAGCAACACTGCAAGCTTTAGAAGGATATAAAGATAAATTAACACATGAAATTGTTGCATTTCCACAACACGGACTTTTAAGAAGTCACTCTGTCGAACTAGTAAGAGAAGCGATGAAATATGGAGCAAATCTAGTAGGTGGAGTTGACCCAGCTTCAATCGATGAAAACATCGAACGTTCTCTTGAGACGATTATGGAGATAGCAGTTGAATCAAATTCTGATATCGATGTTCATTTACATGACCCAGATCATCTTGGTTTATTTACAATGCAAAGATTAGCAACATTAACTGAAAAAGCAGGATGGCAAGGAAGAGTTACAGTAAGTCATGCAAGTGGTTTAGCAGATCTTTCTGTTCCAGATGCTACTGCGATTGCTGAGAGATTTGCTGATTTAGGAATTTCGATTACTTCTACGGTTCCAATTTTTAGAACAATTCCAATTCCTTTACTAAGTGAAAAAGGCGTAAAAGTCGAATTAGGGAATGACAGCATTACAGATCATTGGACTCCATTTGGAATTGGAGATAATCTTGAAAAAGTTGGACGACTTGCTGAAAGATTTAGATATATTGAAGAAAAATCACTTGCTAATAGTCTTGGATTTATTACAGGCGGAGTAACTCCTTTAAATAATGAAGGCGAAAGAGCATGGCCAAATGTAGGAGATGAAGCAAACATCGTACTTGTAGAAGCTACTTGCTCAGCTGAAGCAGTTGCGAGACGAGCAAAACGAGCTGCAGTTATTTTTAAAGGTAATGTTGTAAGTGGTTCAATTTCAAATCTTGAATCAACAACAGTTTAAGTTTTATTAAAGAGAGTGATGAGATGAATCAATCATATTGGCTTAAGAATGTAAAACTTGATAGCGGATTTGTATTTGAAAATGGAAAAATTGATCGTACTGAGACTACTCTTTACAATTTACTAATTAATGATGGGAAAATTGAACAATTACAATTGGCTAATTTACCAATACAAACAGATCTACCAGTCCAGGACGCAAAAAATTTACTAGCTTTACCTGCTTTTAAAGAAATGCATAATCATTTAGATAAGACTTATCTTGGACTTCCATGGAAGGCTTGTATTCCTGCAGCAAATTTAGTAGAGAGATTAAATTTGGAAGCAGCCGAACTTGTTGAACTAGCTGAAACAGGTCAACATCGTGCTGAACAAATGCTTCATCTATTATTAAAAGGTGGCGCGACCCATGTTCGAACACATGTTAATATTGATCCGTTTATTGGCTTGAAAAATTTAGAAGAAATTAAAAAAGCACTTTATACGTATAAAGATAAGATGACTCACGAAATTGTTGCCTTTCCTCAGCACGGATTACTTCGTACAAATAGTAAATCTTTCATGAAAACTGCGATGAGAGAGGGAGCAACGATTGTCGGAGGATTAGATCCTGGTGGTATTGATCAAAATATAGAACTTTCATTATTTGAAATGGTTGATCTAGCAGTACAGTTTGATGCTGATATAGATATTCATATTCATGACCCAGGCCATCTTGGTTTTTATACAATACAAAAACTAGTTTCATTTATAGAACAAGCTGGTTGGTATAATCGCGTAGCAGTAAGTCATGCATTTGCGCTAGGTGACGTATCGAAAAATGAATCAGTTGAAATGGCTAGCAAACTAGCAAACTTAGGCGTATCGATTATGTCGACTGTTCCAATCAATAGAATAATGCCTCCTGTTGATTTACTACATTCAAAAGGTGTACAAGTTGCTTTAGGTTGTGATGGTTTCTATGATTCTTGGTCTCCACATGGAACTGGAGACATGTTAGAAAAAGCTGGAAGATTAGCTGAGAGATACAATTGGAATAATGAATACGGGCTATCTCAAACATTACAATTTATTACTGGTGGTATAAGGACTCTTGATGAAAAGGGTACCCAGTTATGGCCAAAGGTTGGAGATGAAGCAAGTATGGTTTTAGTAGATGCATCATGTTCTGCAGAGGCCGTTGCAAGACGCGCAAAACGTGCTGCTGTTATGGCTAAAGGAAATATTGTTTATGGTGGACTGAATTACGAAGCAGCTTTGAAGTAAAGGAACAATTGATTACAAGAAGGGGTGAAATTCATGAAATCTAGCTATTGGTTAAAAAATGCTCGATTAGAAATTGGTTTTGAAAAAGAAGACGGAAAAGTGATTGGTACTGCAACTGAATTATTCCATCTATTTATAGAAAATGGAAAAATCACGCGAATAACAAAAGATGAAACGGCTATTACAAGTGAATTTACAGTTCAAGATGCAGAAGGATTACTAGTTTTACCTTCTTTTATTGAAAAACATGTACATCTAGATAAAACGTTAATGGGAGATGTATGGAGAGCTTGCACTCCAACTTCAAGTGTTATAGAACGTTTTGAATATGAAAAAATGGTTTTACCAACAATTGCTTCAAGTACGAAGGAGCGTGCAGAAGCTTTACTTGAAAACCTTTTAGCTTCAGGCTCTACACATGTGAGAACGCATGTTGATATTTACCCAGAGGTTGGAATAAGAAATTTAGAGCAAGTCGAACAAGCATTAGCTAATTATTCGAACCGACTTAGCTCCGAGGTTGTAGCATTTGCTCAACATGGATTATTAAGATCAAATGCTTTCAATTATGTCAGAGAAGCCTTAAGAAATGGAGCAGGAATTGTTGGCTCAGTTGATCCTGCTATTGTAGACCAAAATATTGAGGAGTCGTTATACCAACTTTATAATTTAGCAGTTGAAGCTGATGCAGATATTGATATACATTTACACGATCCAGGTCATCTAGGCTCATTTACGATGAAGCGTATAGTAGAATTTACTAAACAAGCAGGCTGGGAAGGAAGAGTAGCCATCAGTCATGCATTTGGAATCGGTGATATCCCAAGGGAAGAAGCGTACGAACTGGCAAATAGTTTTAGAGACGCTGGAATTTCGATCGTTACAAGTGTTCCAATTAATAGACAAATGCCTCCAGTGGATTTACTAAATGAGCGAGGTGTCGAAGTAGCAGTAGGTAATGACAATATTTTTGATGTTTGGTCTCCACTAGGAAATGGCGATATTCTTGAAAGAGCGGGAAGACTAGCTGAACGCTTTAGATGGATTGATGAAGTATCTTTAGCACAAACATTAAAATATATTACAGGTGGAAAAACTCCACTAGATATTGATGGAAACCAAGTGTGGCCAAAAATAGGAGATTCAGCAAATCTAGTATTAGTTGATGCAAGCTGTTCAGCAGAGGCTGTTGCAAGACGCGCAAATCGTAAAGCAGTAATATATAATGGGAAAATCGTTAGTGGTTCATTAAGTGAAGAAAAATTGATTCGTAAATAAATAGAACAATTAGAAGTATAGGATAGGGAAAAGCTAAGTGGGCTTTTTGCTAATCTCATTTAGCTAATGTTAAAAAAGGATGCCAAAAAGCCTCCCCAAGGAAAATAAACATCCAAACAATAGACTATAAACTACTTAACCTGTCCGAAAAAATAGTAACAAAGCTTAGAAAAAAGCCTAAATATTAGAAGAAAAAGGATCTCTAGAATTTTCTAGATTTCCTTTTTCATTTTTTCACATTAAGAAATGATAAATCGGGAACTAGGAAGATTATTCGACGTCGTAGTCAATTTCAGGAATTAAGTATAAGTGCAACTACGCCTCTGTCTTCTCCTGAAGGCTCGTCAATCGACGGGTTTACTTTAAAATAATTCGAGAAAGCAGGCTGTAAAATGGTTCGTTCTTACCTATTATTACTTTTTTGTGTAATCTGTTGGGGAAGTAATTTTGTTTTTGGTTCAATATTAGTAAAAGAATTTCCACCAATATTATTGTCAGCGTTAAGATTGTGCTTTATATTACTATTTATGGCTTTCTATGCGTTAATGAAGAAAAAGTGGAAAAAGATTAAGACAAAAGATTGGTTTATGATTGTTTTACTAGGGTTAATTGGTACTTGTATTAATCAATGGTCATTTTATTCCGCTTTAGAAACAACCCATCCTACAACTTCTGCATTAATACTTGCGCTTGCTCCTCTTACTACATCTTTTTTAGCTTCAATATTTTTAAAGGAAAGACTAACAAAAGGTTTTGTATTAGGTTCAATTATAGCTTTTATAGGTGTTTTTTTTGTGATTACAAACGGACAAAAGCTTCAAATTACAATTGGCTTGATTTGGATTTTTCTAACTATGCTCACTTTTTCAATCTCAATTATTATGATAAAAAAGCTAACAGCTAACTATGAATCCGCCACAATCACACTTTACTCCAATTTTATTGGTTTTGGAGGTTTACTACCGATTGCACTTTTATCAGATACTTCAGGGGCTTTGAGTAGGGAAGCGATGCCTTGGATCCTATTAATTGTAACAGCTATTGTTATGCATGGAATTTGTACTTTAATTTGGAATCATCAAATTCAAATAGTCGGAGCATCAAAAGCGGCTATGTTTCTAAACTTAGAACCTTTTGTGGCAATGCTAGTTGGATTGATTGTCTTAAAAAATCATATTACTGTATCACAACTTTTAGGTGGAGCACTCATTATTATTGGTGTTTTTCTTTCAACTTCATTAAAATGGAGAAAGGTGATTAAAGACCCAGTCTATATAAAAGACACAAAGAATTTTTAAGCAAGAGGAGGAGGAAACTATGAAAAACGCGAGGGTTTCTACTACTCTTTTTTCATCGGTTCAATGGCTATTTTTTATTTTTGCGAATACGATTGTAGTCCCTATATCAATAGGAGCTGCATTTCATTTGCCTTCAGATGTTATTGAAAGTACGATCAGAAGTTCACTGATCTTCACTGGTATTGCATCCGTTTTACAAGGATGGATTGGCCATAAATATCCAGTCATGGAGGGGCATTCTGGTTTATTGTGGGGAGTTATGCTAAATCTAGGATTATCAGCCTCTTCTTTTGGGTTAAGTTATACAGAAATTGGAGGGGGAATGGCAACTGGATTTATTGCAGCAGGTATTGTTATATTACTTTTATCTGCATTTAATTTGATTTCATTTCTTCAAAAAATATTTACTCCAATGGTTATGACAGTTTATTTATTTTTACTTTCATTTCAACTTATATTTGTATTCTTTAAAGGAATGCTTGGAATTACGAGTAAAGGTCAAATCAGTATATCAATCAGTATACTTTCTTTATGCATCGTATTATTTGTTAGTATTTTAAAATTAAAAGGTTCTCGTATAATTAGCAATTTTTCAATATTAATTGGCATTATCGTAGGGTGGTTATTCTACTCGATTTTATTTGGATCAGATGCAAAAGAGGTAGGGGCGGCAAGTGCTCACTTTTCTTTATTCCCATTAGGTGCACCAAATTTAGAAATAGGCATTATTGCGATCTCATTTTTTGCAGGAATTATGAATTTAAGTAATACATTTGCATCAATTAAAGCTGCATCTGATTTGCTAAAAGAAGAAGCGAGTACAAAACAATATCGTTTCTCACTATTATTCACTGGCGGCTTTACAATTATTGCTGCATTATTTGGAATTGTTCCATACACTCCATTTACATCATCACTTGGATTTTTGCAAAGTACACAAATATATGAAAGAAAACCATTTATATACGGGGGAGCACTGCTAGCAATAATTGGCGTACTTCCACCATTAATTTCATTTTTAGCAACTATGCCTGTAACAGTTGGAAATGCGGTATTATTTGTCGCATATCTTCAATTGTTTGGAACAGCATTTAGTAGTACGAATGGAAAAGTATTTACATCAGATACAATTTTTAGACTGGCAGCCCCAGTTTTAGTAGGGGTAAGCTTAATGAATATTGCCCCTGGAACATTTGGAAATCTTCCAACGATTGTTCAACCATTTTTAACAAATGGACTAATTATGGGTGTAATACTTTCAATTTTATTAGAGAAATCGATTAACTGGAATCAGTTTGAGAAGGTAAAAGGATAGAAAACGGCTCGAGGAAAATTTCCTCGGGCCTATTTTTATTTAAGGCCTGTCAATTTTACCACCTAAGAGGTCTTAACTTTTCAAGTAATGAAAAAAGAACCTTCTTATATTGAAGATTCTTTAACTTACTCTCTAGCATGATCATGACGATAAAGTCATTTTATTTTCCTTGCTCATCCAGCCACTTGGTTGTGACTTCAATCATTTTATCTTGTTGTTGCTTCGCTGTTATTGTAGCGTTTTTATCTCCTTTTTGCTTACCGTACATCCCAAATTGTGCATGGTTGCCACCTAGCACCTCATACATGGTTGCGTCTTTTGATAATAAATGTTTCGTTTCATTAATTTTTGACAATGTAGATAATCCATCACGTTCTGCGTATAACGATAACATTGGTACATTAAAGTTTGAAAAGTCATTAGAATTACTTGGATACGACCCTAGAAAGATTATACCTCCTATCTTGTTCATATTCTTATAGGCATAAGAAGCAGCCGCGGCTCCGCCAAGGGAATGCCCACCAATATACCATTTCTTTATAGATGGATAACTTTCCATTACTTCTTCAGCTTTATTCACATCAAAAATAGCAAAATTAAACTTAACACTTGGAATAATAACAGTATAGCCATCTTTTGCTAGTCCTTTTGCAAAATAACTGTAAGCTTCAGGCTCAACCTTAGCTCCAGGATATAAAATGATTCCAGTTTCTTTATTTTCCTGAGGTTTAAAAATATCCCAATGGTGTTTTTGATCAGTATCCACGTTACCGACTAATGAGTACATCTCCTTTGAAGGCTTATACGACTGTTGAGACCAAATATAAAATCCTGTAAATGCGAGTAATAGTAATATAACTAAACTAATTATGCCGTACTTTAAAATAGTTTTCATTAATGACTCCATTTTTGTTATTTGTTGTTCATTTGGAAAAATTAGAAGGCTGGATGTTTATAAATTAATCATTTTTGCCGCAAATTATCTAGTTTAATAGGGGGATGTTTCAGCACTTTTTATTGATAATATAATATCCTATCCACCAGATTATATACTTGGTCGCACTATCCTAACATTTGTTCTCCAAGCGTCACGATTGTACTTTAACAGAGTCTTAAATATAGAAGTTAACTAATTTTTGAAGTTCTTTTTTTAATTTTGTACTTGTAAGATTAAGCCATCTTTTTGGAACAATTAGATGTTTGCAATTCTTACTATTTAAATAGCTGTATATAATTTGAGCTTCGTCGATTTCATCACGGCTTACATCTTTAGAAGATTGAACATGATTATTTTTGAAGTAATCAAGTGAATTTGAATACATTTGTTCAATCAGCTGATCAAATGAATCGTCTTCAATATCTACCAATTCACAATGTAATATTTGTGTCCGATGGATTAGGAAGTACTTGAATTTGTTGTTTTCTAATTGTTCAAGTGTAATAATATTATGATTTTGTTCAGTAAATTCGATTAGTTTTTCTTTATTAGTTAAAGACTTAACCATCTCAATCCAATCTCTGTATTTTGCTGCAGCCTCAAAATCAAATTGTTCAGATGCTGTTAACATACGCTGATCCATTTCTTCAAGAATACTCATATCAGTACGATTAAGAAATCGAATAACTTTATCAATTATTAGATTGTACTCTTCAAGCGCTGATCCGCCTAAACAAACTCCATTACATGTCCCTAATGAATAATTTAAACATGCGCTATTTTTTACTGCCAGATGGCCACAATTAATTTTAAAGCATTCCTTAATACCAGTAACTGCTCTTTCAACAGTACTTCTACTTGTAAAAGGACCAAATATTAATACGTTTTCGCTTTCAATCGGCTCGTAGTTAATTTCAAATGAAGGAACTTTTTTATTTAAGTTGATGACTAAGTAAATAAATGATTGCGGACTTTTCATCATACGATTATACATTGGTTTAATTTCTTTAATTAGATGACACTCAAGCATAAAAGCATCAAATTCAGTATCAGTCAATAAATAATCAAAATCCTTTAAATGGGTTACCAGTTTTTTCACTTTTGGTGAATGTCCTTTGGAATTTTGAAAATAAGATTGAACTCGTTTTTTTAAGCTTTTTGCTTTTCCGACATAAAGGATTTGCCCTTTTGAATCCTTCATTAAATAAACGCCAGGAGATAACGGCAGATTTTTTACTTTTTCTAGTAGATTAATAGTAGTTCATCCCTTTTCATGTAGTAAGTATAATCTCATTTTAACATGAGAAAGGAATTAAAAGTCGGAACAATTATGTGGAATATCTTTAACAAAACTTAATAAAAAAACAATATTTAAAGTCTATAATACACGCATAAAAGAACGACTAGACGCGTAAAAATTGACTACAGATGATTTAAAGGAGAAGTGATTTTGATGAAAACGATCTATACGACATCCTCTTTCTCCAATTGGATTCTAGCTTGTGTTGTTAATGTATTCATAATTTGGTTATGTAGTTTATTTGCTGATTTAGTCAACTGGAAGTATGCTGACATGGGATTCTTCCTATACTTTGTCATTCTAGTTTTCTATCTTATTTGTTTAAAACTGAATGAAGGATTCCCAGCACTTTTTCGGAAATTTGTACTCCGCAAAAATTTCGAATTAGTTAATGTATCTGCTTATGAAGTAACGATTATTCTAGTAGCTATTTTTCACGTAGTAAGAGCAATTGTGATTTATAGAGATGCCCTTAGTAATGTATTTTGATCTAATCTCATTGACCTTCATAAAAAACGAGGGAATCCTAGTAGTCTAACTACTTAGGATAACCCTCTTTTTTTATTTTAATAGCAAAAAGGATTGAGCTGCAAATAAGTCTTAGAGTACAGGAATTCATCAATAAACGTACTTCCTCACAATAAAGTTTTAGATCAGGATCATAATTACTGTATAATCTTTATAGGTGATGAAAATGTTTCTAAAAAAAATTACACTTTTGCGCGATGATATCAATTCCTTTAGCCAATATCCGTTTTCAATTCCTTCGATTAAATCTTTTGATGATTTGGACCTAAGAAGTAATGTAACCTTTTTTGTAGGTGAAAATGGTTCTGGAAAGTCTACTTTATTGGAGGCAATTGCTGATAAATGTGATTTTAATACAGCAGGTGGAGGACGTAATAATAATTATGAAGTTTTTGCATCGGAGTCACAACTTGGAAATTACATAAGACTTTCTTGGTTGCCGAAAATTTCGAATGGATTTTTCTTACGAGCGGAATCATTTTACAATTTTGCTACTTATTTAGATGAATTAGAAGATCCAAAAAATGAAAAATATAACAGCTATGGCGGACAGTCTCTCCATCATCAATCACACGGGGAATCATTTTTGACCCTGTTTTTAAATCGATTTAATGAAACGGCAATCTATTTGTTAGATGAGCCTGAGGCAGCATTATCGCCAGCTAGACAATTATCATTTTTAAAAATAATATATGATTTAGTAGAAAACGAAAATTCGCAGTTCATTATTGCTACGCATTCTCCAATTCTTCTTGGTTATCCAAATGCAGATATTTTAAGCTTTGATCATGGAGAAATTTCTAGAATTGATTATGAAAATACAGATCACTATCAAATTACTAAATATTTCTTACAAAACAGGGAAAAGTTTTTAAGTGATTTGTTACGAGAAGATGAGTGAAGCAAAAAAACTCAGTTCACCTATGTGAAACTGAGTTTTTTTGCTATTCTTGCTCTACCAATTCATGAGGTAAAATAAAATTCCTATTTTCATCACTGTTAAGTTCAATAACTTTAAAAACAGCATCTAAGTTTAATGGCCCATATAGATGAGGGAATAGTTTACCAAAGTTTTCGGTATCTTCATAAACGATTTTTGATTTTGTTTTTTCTTCATCGATGCATAGAATTTTTAAATCGGTTACTCCTTTGAAGAATAAGTTTGCGATTTCTACAGTTTGTTCTAGCGTAGAGCAGTGGATAAACCCATCGGTATTTAAACTAGCAGGTAAATATTCACCTATTTTAATCGCGTTTTGCCAATCTTTATTTTCGATAATATGTAAAATCATTTTGGTTCTCCTTTAATCATTTCTCAAAGTAGTATTTAATTTTTTGTTTCATGTCTTCTTTGTTTTCAGCAAATTGTTTATGTCGATGCCCGTTTCCACCAGAAGTATGTGGGAATCCGTATAAAATTGAGTCCGAATTTAAATAATCATTCGTTGTTAGATAGGATAAAACTTTTGATACATTAACTCCTAATGGAATAATGAGGGGATGTTCTAGTCTTATGATTTCCGGTGCAAAGGTTTCAATAATGTACTTCTTAAGTATGTCCGTTTTTAAAATATTTGGTGTTGATCCGTTGTAATTTTTCCCTTTATAAAAAACAGGATATTTAATAACGGATGTTGTTTGGACTAAATGACTTGCTGTACTAAAGAGTTCGCTAGTTGAATTTAATCCAAGATAATGATGTAATTCTAATTCATCTAACATAGCAATTAAATTTTTTCGCATCGGTCCTTCAAAGCTAGCATTCTTTTTAACTTCATGTAAAATTTCTTCGTCATCCATCTCCTTATCCTTAAGCCTGATCACAGTAGAATAAGATTGTTTCATTTGATGTAAGCCGGGTGTAATCCCTACTATGATGACTTTAGCTCGCTCATTAATGTACTCAAAAGGAGCATAATAAATTTCTAAATTTTTCTTTTCATCTTTATCTATTAGAAATTTTTCACTTTTTAATGTACTAGTTTCAAGTGAAGGAGATAAAGAAGATATTAACTTTTTATATTTGGTAAATTTTGAATTGGCTAAAATCGCCATATTTTTCCTCCATCACATCTATTTATAGTTCATTGTATAGAAAGTTCTCCGTGAAATCCAACTATCTCCCAACTAGCCTTTCAAGTATAAAATAGGTGATTTATGATAAAACTGATTAGCTGAAAGTAAGTTGGAAATTTATGAAAGGCTGGAAGATTAAGTGGATTATCCTAGTGAACAAAAAAAGCGTTTAAGAAAATTTAATTTACGTTCTTCCGTTATTCATACTGAAGGAAATTTAAGAGAAAATCTTAACATTATTCAAAGAATCTTTCCTACCTCTGATTTAGTAACGAAAGACTTGATAATTCGAAATAAACAGGCTACGCTTTGCTATTTGTCTAGTATAGTCAATGAAGAAAGAATATCCCAATTTATTAATACAATAAGTTCAAATACAGAAGAAATTGAATTATTCATAACGAATAATACTGTTCGGACTAATCAAATCTTAGATATTGAAACAGCAATATTGGATGGTAAAAGTATTTTACTAGTAGAAGGTGATCCAGTCGCATTTGTTTATTCGACTGAAAAATTACCACAAAGAGCGTATACGCCTCCAAGTATTGATAATTCTTTAAGAGGTTCAAAAATATCCTTTGTTGAAACTGATCAAGCAAATATTGCGTTACTTCGTAGATTTATTAAAAGCAGAGATTTTCAAATTAAGCGGATTGAAATCGGAAGTGAAAATAAAAGTATTGTATCAATTGCGTATATCGATGGATTAGTAGATGAAGATTTACTATCTGGCGTAGAACAAAATATCTCAAAGATAAAACTTGATTCTGTTTTAAATGCAAACCATTTAGGGCAATTGATGGAAAGGAACCCATTTTCGCCTTTTCCGCAATATTTTACGACTGAAAGACCCGATGTTGCAGCTACGACATTACTTGAGGGGAAAGTAGTTTTAATCGTAGACCGATCCTCTGAAGTTATTATTTTACCGATTAATTTTGCAATATTTTTTAAAACGATTGATGATTATGCTGCAAGAGCGATGGTGGCGTCATTTAATCGTTTACTTAGAGTAGTTGCATTTTTTTTAACAATTTTTTTGCCAGGAATCTATATTGCAATTATTTCATTCAATTATGAAATCGTTCCTTTAAAATTACTTCTATCCATCGGGGAATCTAGGGCAAAGGTTCCATTTGATCCTTTATTTGAAGCCATTGTTATGGAGATAACTTTAGAAATGTTAAGAGAAGCAGCTATTAGGCTACCAGCACCTATTAGTACAACAGTTGGCATTGTAGGCGGGATTGTAATCGGGCAAGCAGCTGTTCAAGCAGGAATCGTTAGTAATATTATGGTAATCGTTGTAGCTCTAACTGCTATTTCATCATTCATTATTCCAAACTATGAAATGGCATCTAGTTTACGAGTCATTCGATTTCCAATTATGATTATGGCTTCATTATTTGGTTTAATTGGTTTGATTGTAAGTACTATGGTTCTCATGATCCATGGATTGAGTTTATCTAGCTATAACAAACCTTATACATTACCATTTTCCCCAATCAATCTTGATGCATTTAAAGATACATTCATAAGGGTACCTTTAAACTATCTTTGGAAAAAACAAAATAAACGTAATGAAGAATGAATGTTAGAAGGGATTCTTTCATGGTTATTACGAAGTCAAAAATTACACAGTTTCAATTTATTTTAATGATTTTTGGTATTCAAGTAGGGATTGGAATGTTGTCACTTCCTAGAGAACTAGCTCTAAAAGGAGGTACAAGTAGTTGGATCGCAATTCTTTTTGGGGGGATCATTTCTACTTTTATTAGCATTTTATTTGTTAAATTAAGAGAGAAGGCTCCTAATTTAAATTACGTAAGTTTTTTTACTTTTTATCTAGGAAAAATAATCGGATCAATTGTAGTCCTTTTACAAGCGATCTATTTCCTTTATGCTGGGTATCTCGTATTATGTAGAGCCATCTTATATATTCAATCCTACATTCTTCAAGAAACAAAAGGGTATATTTTATTAGTGTTATTTCTTTTTCCAACTTATCAGCTGATAATAGGTGGAATTCATTTAATTGGAAAATATATAGAAGCAATTTTTCCAATTGCTTTTTTTACTTTATTCATGCTACTTTTCACGCTTAAAGATGCTGATCTAAATTTTATTTTACCAATTATAAAGAATGGCTGGATGCCGATTTTTAAGACAATTCCATTAACGACAACTTCATTTCTAGGAATTGAGTTAATCCTAGTTTTTTATCCCTATTTAAAGTCGAAAGAAAAAGCAATTAAAGGTGTTATTATTGGAAATGCATTAACAACATTTACATATATTTTTGTAACAATTATTTGCTTTGTTATTTATAGTCCTTATGAAATCAAAATGACGTTTGAGCCCGTAATCGATATTTTAAGTATAATGGAATTCCAATATGTTGAGCGATTAGATTTCATTTTATTCTCATTATTTTTAATGATTATATCGAAAACATGGGTTACGTATATTTGGGCCGGGATGAATGGGTTTTCAGAGTTATTTAAATTTAAACTAAAACCTTTTATCATTATTTTTCTTTTTATCGTAATTTTCATACTTACGTTTATTCAAGTACCGACGTTTACAAATACGACTATTCATTTACATTATATAATGGTTTCTGGAACATGCATAATAATCGGTATTCCAATCCTCTTATTGGTGGGCGGTTTAATAAAAAATAGGTTAAGTAAGGTGAAAATCAATTGAAATATTTTCAAGTATGTTTGCTTAGTATTTTTTTAGTAATCGGCGTTTCAGGTTGCAGAGGGAAAATTAATATAGAAGATGTCACATTATCGATGATTTTAGGAATCGATGTAAATGATGAAAATAAAGTAGAAATATATATGGCAAGCCCAGTCTTTAGTGAAGAAACAAAAGAGAAAACTGAACATTTTAGTGTACAAACTCTTTCTATTAAAGAATCAAGAAATTATTTTGATACCCGAGCTAATGGTGTTACTGGTGGTGGTAAAATTCAAGCAATCTTAATTGGATCGAAGGTTCTTGAACATAAAAATTGGTTTTCAATAATGGATATGTTTTATCGAGATCCAAAGTTTCGATTAAATGCCGATCTTATTTTTGTAGATGGTCCACTTTCCGATGTTTTTAATTTAAAACCAAAGGATAAACCAGAGTTGCCAATCTATATTCCTCAATTAATACAAACTGCTGATTTTCGAAATGTTGCTTTCAGAACGTCTTTACGAATGTTTCATCAAATGTATTATGAGAAGGGAATAACACCTTTTGCACCTGAACTTACAGTACAAGGTGACCATTTAGTAGTCAATGGAACGACAATATTAACCAAAAATAATTTGTATAATCGAACCCTATCAATGAATGAAACACAAATGCTAAAAATTTTAAAAGATCATTTAGTAGGGCAATTAGTTGTTGCATTGGATCTTAAAAAATTTAAAAGAGATCAAGATGATGTTTTTACTGAAGAAGAAACTAGTTTTTATATTAAAGATGTAAAGCGGAAAATCGATAAAAAATATTCAAATGGTCGCTATACCTTTAATGTAAACTTGACAATGCCGATTATGATTACAGAATCCCCAATAGGATTGACAAATGCAACAGAAAAAGAATTGAAAAATGCAATACAAAAAAAATTACAAAAAGATTTAAATGATTTAGTCCAATCTTTTCAAAAAGATAAAGTTGATCCAGTCGGATTTGGCATTCTTGCTCATTCATTTCAATATTCTGATTGGGAGAAAAATGAGAATCATTGGCTTGATACATTCCAAAAATCGAATATAAAGGTAAAAGTAAAAGTTATTGTTATCGATAAAGGAATAACGATGTAAATGTAGAAAACCCACCAAAAAAATTGGTGGGTTTAAGCTTATGCAGCTACATTTTCAATAGCTGTTGCTTTTCTTTGTTTACGGTCATGCAATAAATAGTAAATGACACTCGTCGATAATACAGCAATTGCCGTTATTACGTACATAATATGGAAGGAACTTTTTGCAGATATAATTCCAAGAACGTAAGAGCCAATCCCCATACCGGTGTCAAAAAACATAAAAAATGTCGCTGTTGCCATTCCCTTTTTAGCAGGGGCAGCCGTGTTAATCGCTAACGTTTGGAAACTAGGTACGATTGAACCATAGCCTAGACCGATTAATGCAGCGGAAAATAAAAAGATTGTTTGTACTGTTGAAAAACTCAATACAACTAGACCAATCGTAAATAAAATGATCCCAGGGTAAACGATTATATTTGCTCCTTTACGATCAAATAGTTTACCAGTGAAAGGTCTTGAACCTAAAATGAAAACTGCATATACAATAAAAAAGAAACTCGCAACATCTACAAAACCTAATTTCTTTGCGTATAATGTGATAAATGAAATGATACCACTGTAACCAAAAGAGATAATTGCTGAAGTAATTGAGATTGGTAATGCTGAATGCTCAATTAATTGTGATGGTTTTATTCGAGTTTTTGCTTTCAATGTTTGTTTAGGAATCGCAATGAATAGACCGAATATAAGTGAAATAATTGCGAAGAATCCACAAACAAAAAACAAAATGTGGAAGGTGAAATGATTCATTAAATTTATACCAAGATAAGGACCAAATACCATTGCAAGGATCATGGATGAACTATAATAACTCATACCTTCGCCCCTACGTGATACAGGAACTATTTCAGCAACTATTGTACCCGTTGCGGTTGTTCCTAGGCCAAAAGCAATCCCTTGTGCAAAACGCAATAATAGTAATAATGCAAAATTATTTATAAAAGGATATAAAAATGTTGTTAATGTAAAGAAAACTAATGAAATGATTAATATTTTTCTGCGACCAATTGTATCAAGCCAGATACCTGCAAATGGACGAATTGCAACTGAGGCGATAAGAAAGCATGTTACTACAAGACCAACTTTACTATCTTCTTGGCCTAAATTATCAATCACAAAAATCGGCAATGTCGCCATCAACGTATAAAATACTAAAAACACAAAAAATCCACTTAAGCTTACACTTAGAAAATCCTTTGTCCATAAACGCTCGTTTTTCAAACTTATTCCCCCTGTTTAGTAACCTCCGACGCTTTCATATTGTTCATCATTTTTTGAAAAACTTGAAGTGCAATATCAAGCTCTTCATCGGGTATATCTTTAATAACATCATTCTCAAATGAGATGATTTGTTCTTTCCAACTATCAAATTGATTTATAGATTTATCAGTTAGATGAATCATTTTTTCTCTTTTATCCGTTCCTTCTTTGCGAACGATTAAGTCTAAAGTTTCCATTCTACGTAGTGTACGTGTCAATGTAGGTGGCTCAATATTCAAATTCGAACAAATTGTTCGTTGAGTACATGGTCCATGTAAATGGATATAATGAATCACGGACCATTGTGCTAAATACAATCCAGTAGGAACGAGATGCTCATTAAATGATTTCGAAAACTGACGTGTAGTTTGATTTAATAAAAAAAAGAAAGGCTGCTTTTTGCGCATAAAAAAGTCTCCTTGAGAAAATTAGTTAGCTAGCTAATTAAAATAGTTGTCTAGCTAATTATATTTGAACAAATTGTGAATGTCCAGTGAATGAACTTAATTAGTATAAATTGAGCATAAGAGCAAATATTAAATGTAGAAAAATTTTACAAAACAGTTAGGACGGTATTTGAGATGGCAGGAGCAATACATGCAACAAACGGTAAATCTCACAAAATGAAGATTGTACAAAGAGCAATCGCAATGCTAGTAGGTGCTTTACTTGTAGCAACTGGTCTTGAAATTTTTTTAGTTCCAAATGATGTTATTGATGGTGGAATAACAGGCATTTCAATTATGTTTTCCCATCTTACAGGACTTCCACTTGGGGTATTTCTATTTGTACTAAACCTACCTTTTTTTTATTTGGGTTATAAGCAAATTGGGAAAACATTTGCAATTTCCACCATTCTTGGTATCACTGTTCTTTCTTATTTAACAAGCAGATTTCACCATATCTCTGCTTTTACGGAAGATATTCTACTTGCAACAATTTTTGGAGGAATGGTCGTAGGTGTAGGAGTAGGATTAGCCATACGATTTGGTGGCGCACTGGACGGAATTGAGATTCTAGCGATTATTATTAATAGTAAGATTCCTTTTTCCGTTGGTGAAATCATTATGGTCTTCAACTTATTTATTTTAGGAGCTGCTGGATTTATCTTCTCTTGGGATCGCGCAATGTACTCAATTATTGCATATTTAGTCGCATTTAAAACAATTGATATCGTAGTTGAAGGATTGGAACAATCAAAATCAGCATGGATCATTAGTGATAAAAATGATGATATTGGAGAAGCGATTCTTTTTAGAATGGGCCGTGGTGTTACATATATAAATGGTACTGGAGCATACTCAGGTGAAACTACAAAGGTTATCTATTGTGTTATCACTCGATTAGAGGAAGCAGAATTAAAAACAATTGTTGATGACATTGACCCATCTGCCTTTTTAGCTATTTCAGATATTGCAGAAGTACGTGGTGGAAGATTTAAAAAGAAAAATGTACATTAGGTTTATGGTCAACAAAAGCATAGAAATAAGGAGGAAGGTTCACGATTGATGAACCTTCTTTCCTTTTATTATCTTACTATTTGCTGTATTATTTAAATGATAACTGAAAATTTAGAAAACTGTTTTTGTACCGAAAAATTCATCATTTTATAGATTAGAAGGCTTAAAAGGAGGGGGAGTTGGATGGAGAAGTTCGATGTGATTGTTGTTGGCGCAGGATTGGCTGGTTTAGTTGCAACTGCTGAGATGGCTGATGCTGGGAAAAGTGTATTGTTATTAGACCAGGAACCGAAAACATCAATAGGTGGTCAGGCTTGGTGGTCATTTGGTGGGTTATTTTTAGTAGATTCTCCTGAACAACGTAGATTAGGAATTAAGGATTCGAAGGAATTAGCTTGGCAGGATTGGCTTGGAACAGCGGGATTTGATCGAGAAGATGATGAGGATTATTGGGGAAAGAAATGGGCAGAGGCATATGTCGAGTTTGCATCAGGTGAGAAAAGGCAATGGCTCTATGACCTGGGTGTGAGATTTTTTCCAATCGTCGGTTGGGCTGAACGTGGTGGATATCTTGCAGAGGGACATGGGAATTCCGTGCCACGATTTCACATAGTATGGGGCACAGGGCCAGGAATTGTTGCTCCTTTCGAACGAAGAGTTCGCGAGCATATGAAAAAAGGTTTAGTAGAATTTAGGTCCCGTCATCGTGTAGATCAACTATTAACACAAGATGGAGCAGTAGTCGGGGTAAGTGGTTCTTTATTAGAACCAAGTAAATCAGAGCGAGGAGAAGATAGCTCTCGTGAAATAATTGGTGACTTTCAATATGGGGCAAAAGCCGTTTTAGTATCAAGTGGCGGTATTGGAGCGAACTTTGAATTAATACGCCAAAATTGGCCAAGTCGACTAGGTACCCCGCCGAAAAGGATGATATCTGGTGTACCAGCACATGTTGATGGTCGAATGCTTGCTATTACTGAGAATGCAGGTGGTCGAATTGTTAATCGTGATCGAATGTGGCACTATACTGAAGGCATAAAAAACTGGAATCCAGTATGGAGCAATCATGGAATCCGTATTCTTCCTGGACCATCATCAATTTGGTTAGATGCACGTGGACAACGATTTCCTGCACCTAATTTTCCTGGTTTTGATACTTTAGGTACATTAGAAACTATTCAACAAACTGGTTATGATTACTCCTGGTTTATTTTAACGAAAAAAATCATTCAAAAAGAGTTTGCACTTTCAGGTTCGGAACAAAATCCTGATTTAACAGGAAAGAGCATAAAACAAGTGATGAAAAGGGCAACTTCAGGGATACCAGCACCTGTAAAAGCTTTTATGGAAAAAGGAGAGGACTTTGTCGTTGCAGACACATTAGAAGAGCTTGTCGAAGGCATGAATAAAATAACCGGGGAAAATTTACTAAACTATGATGAAATCGAACGTCAACTAATCGCACGTGATCGTGAAATGGATAATAAATTTACGAAAGATTTACAAATCACTGCCTTAAGAGGAGCGCGAAATTATATTGGTGATAAATTAATTCGTGTTGCATCTCCTCATAAAATTTTAGACCCTAAAAACGGTCCATTAATTGCTGTCCGTTTAAATATTGTGAGTCGTAAAACACTAGGTGGGCTTCAAACAAATTTAGATGGTAATGTATTAAATTCTTCAGGAGATACAATTCCTGGATTGTATGCAGCAGGTGAAGTTGCTGGATTTGGAGGTGGTGGTGTACATGGTTACCGCGCGATGGAAGGAACATTTTTAGGTGGTTGTTTATTTTCAGGTAGACAAGCAGGAAGAGCGATTGGTAGAGATTTAGAATGAAATATTGGAGAACTCAGTGCCATATACTAGAGGTGTTTTAATTGATAAAAGAGGAGAAAATAATTAAATTTGTTTCACAAGGAAAGAAGCAATCCGAGGAAATACTAGAAATATTTGAAGAAGCACCAAACAATGAAGATATGGTTATGTTAAGAATAGGATTAAACGGCCAAGACTTTTGTTATATTAACGAAAACTTTTTTGATGCATTATTAATGCTGAGACAAGATTTAGAAGAAATGAACATTCAAATTCATTGCAATGGAGCTGCATTAGATGTTTATCCATCTCCAATGTCATTATCTATGGGGAATGGACGTTTAGCTTATAAATTACAGTCCGGTAAACAAGCCAAATCAGAGGATCTAGTCGATCTATTTGATTGTGACTTTAATTTGAATTTTGTTAGCATTGATGAACAACAAAGATTCTATAAAGAATGGCTTAATAGTTTAGGATGAAAATGTAAAGTCGTATTCATCCACACATGAGTATATTAAACAAATTTGATCGACAAACTAGTCGATCTTATTTTTTCTTTTGTTGACTTAAACCATAGTTTAAGTCGTATGATATTCTTGTCGACAATGAAAGCTATATTTTTGGGGGTCCCAATGAAATATTGTTCAATTAGTGAAGCTGCAGCAAAGTTCAATATTACTGAATCAACCTTACGTTATTATGAAAAAAAAGGGCTATTACCACTGATTGAGCGTGATCAAGCAGGTAGAAGGCTATTTTCAGAAAATCAAATGTCACTCCTTGAAACCGTTATTTGTTTAAAAAATACGCATATGTCCATTAGTAGTATTAAGCAATATATTGATTGGGTCGTAGAAGGAGATAAAACGGTTGATCTCAGACTTGAAATGATGAGGAATCATAAGCAGGCAGTTCTTGAAGAAATTTCGTTAATGACCAAATCGTTAGAGGGGATTGATTTGAAAATTAATCGTTATACAAATCAATCGGATTTTTGAAAAAAGTATAATATCAAGTGGAAAATATATGGAAAAGAGGAATTAAAATGAAACTTTCAGGAAATACAATCCTTATTACAGGTGGAAGTACTGGGATCGGATTAGCTTTTGCAGAACGGTTTATTAAATCGGGAAATAAAGTCATAGTGACTGGACGACGTGAAAATGTCCTTAAAAATGCGAAAGAAAAATTTCCAGATCTTATTACATATGTTAGTGATTTGAGTTCTGAGTCTGAACGTGTATCATTGTTTAATTGGGTAACAAAGAATTATCCAGAAGTGAATGTGCTAGTGAACAATGCAGGGATTCAACAACGTTTTAATGTTTTAAAAGCAGATGCTCAGAACGATTGGCATTATTTCAATAAAGAAATCACAACAAACATTGAAGCACCATTCCATCTATCTATGATGTTTGCTCCATATTTTGCTACAAAAGAAGCGGCAACGATTATGAATGTTTCATCGGGATTAGCTTTTACTCCTTTGGTCATTGCTCCAATCTATTCAGCTACAAAAGCAGCAATTCATTCCTTTACAATGAGTTTACGTCATCAACTTTCCGAAACATCTGTAGAAGTAATTGAAGTTGCTCCTCCGGCAGTTAATACTGATTTAGGAGGAACAGGATTGCATACTCACGGCGAACCTTTAGATGAATTCGCAGATGGTATTTTCAAGGGATTAAAAGAAGGGAAACAAGAAATTGGATATGGAACATCAGTTGAACGACTTCGTATGTCACGAGATCAAGTCGATGAACATGTTACAAATATGTACAATATGTTGAAAAATACAATTCAATAACCATCTTTTTTCAGCAGTATAATTTTCAATAAAAATCACTTTATTTGTTGATCATAATATCTGAAGTGGAAAAAAATAAAAAAGGGCAAATTTGTTAATTCGAATTTGTCCTTTTGTTGTTTTGTATTGGCTTTACAGTATTCCTTATTCCAAACATCCGTATAGCCTCTTCAATGAAAGGGTACGAATAAAAAGGGTACTAGAAAAATGAACAAGCTATAAACACTGGTAAAGGAGTGAGTGTGTAATGGATAAAATGAAGAATACGGTTAATCCCGACACGCTTTCTGGAATGGCCCAAAAAACAGTTGGACAGTTTTTGTTTGATTGCTTGAAGCTAGAAGGCATTACAAAAATTTTTGGCGTCGCAGGAGACTATAATTTTTCACTACTTGATACTTTGGAGCGATATAACGGAATCCAGTTTATCGAAGGTCGGAACGAACTAAACGCGGGTTATGCTTCAGATGGTTACGCAAGAATCAAGGGGATTTCCGCTCTTATTACGACGTTTGGGGTTGGGGAGTTGAACGCATGTAATCCGATAGCAGGAGCATATAGTGAACATGTTCCGATAATTCATATTGTTGGTTCGCCAAAAGAAAAAGATCAAAAAGAACACAAACTGATGCACCACACTTTAATGGATGGAGATTTTAATGTATTTCGCAATATGTATAAACAGATAACGGCCTATAATGCCGTTATCACACCTGAAAATGCCATGATTGAAATTCCGGCTGCTATTCGCATTGCAAAAGAAAAGAAACAGCCTGTTTACCTCGTTGTGGCCGATGATTTAGTTGATCAGCCGATTATGAACCGGATAGAACCAACACCACAACAAAAAACGTCTAACTTAATATCTCTTCAGGCAGCAGCAGAACATGTCCGGCAGTTGCTAGATTGTGCAAAGCGGCCAGTCATCCTAGTGGATGTGAAAACCATACGTTTTGGCCTTCAGGCTGCAGTTAAGCAGCTAGTTGACGCAATGAATATACCCGTTGTTTCCATGATGTTTGGTAAAGGGGCATTCGATGAAACCCATTCTAATTATATCGGAATGTACTTAGGCTCGTTTGGATGTTCTGAAGTTCAAAGTACGGTAGAAAATGCAGACTGTATCATTGCGATTGGCTTGGTACCCGCGGACACCAACACAGCGAATTTTACCGCAAAACTGAATTCAATGGTGACAATCGATATCCAATCAGACCTAGTTAAAATTGCAGGTGCAGTATATCCAAACGTTCTTGCTACCGACATGCTTCAAGCAGTACAAAATGTTGGTTATAAAGGTCAAGGATTACTCAAACAGGTGTCATTTCCATACAATCAAAACAATGTAAGTAATGATGAACCACTTAAAGCGGCCGGCTATTATCCACTTTTTCAACGTATGCTGAAAAAGGATGACATTTTGATTGTTGAGATTGGTACACTCTTCAATGGTATGGCGGAGGTGAGGCTGCCGAGTAATGTTACATATATTGGGCAAGGAGGCTGGGGATCCATTGGATATGCAACCCCCTCGACGTTCGGTGCAAGTATCGCGGCTCCAGAACGTCGGGTGTTACTGTTCACAGGTGATGGATCACTACAGTTAACTGCTCAAGAAATCAGCTCGATGCTCTATTACGGCTGTAAACCTATCATTTTCGTCTTAAACAATGACGGTTATACGATTGAAAAATATTTAAATGTCAAAACTAAAAATCAAAAATACAACAAAATCCCTAGGTGGTCTTATACTAAGCTGGCTGAAGCCTTTGGGGGCAATGCGTTTACTGCGATTGTCAGTACCAATGGAGAGCTTGAACAGGCAATTAACCAAGCTGAAATTGAATGTTCTGAAAGACTCTGTATTATTGAAATGATTGTAAAAGACCCATTGGACGCACCAGAAAATATGAAAAAGATGTACAAGTATTTGGAAAAGCAGGCGATACACAACAGCCAAAAATAGTCAGTATATAAAAAAGTTGGAATCAATAAAAAAGATGATTCCAACTTTTTTTTTGATTGTTCTCTCTATTTCTTATGGCTATTAACCTTAATCTACTTCCAGATAGCTGGCTTGAAATTTAGTTTGATTTTTTCTCTTGACTTGAAATCCATTTCATAAATTAGATTGAAAGTAAGCCGATTTTCAACGAAGGGAGAAAAAAGATGAACAGTAAAATTGATTTTAAATACGATGAACATCTATTGTCTACCGTTAGAGGTTTATTGGATATCTTTGATGGAACACAGAATATTTACTTTGGAGATTTGTATTTAACCAATAAAAGATTATATATTGTAAGCAATAAGCTATTAAATTTGGAAAAATCCTTCTGGTTTGAAGGAGAAAGAAGAGAGTTTGAACATTCTACATTCATTGTAGGAGAACACAGGATTACGGTAAGATGGGCATACAGTGGAAACCTTGTTTCCTTTATAAACGCTTTTTCCAAAATGAATGTTAAAACATAAAAATCCTAAAAATTCATATGTGTTGGAGGTGTGTGATGGCAAATATTAACGATATTGCAAGATTAGCAGGTGTATCTGTCTCTACTGTTTCTAGAGTCTTAAACAATTATAAGTATGTTGCTAGTGATAAACGAGAGGCAGTTCTAAAAGTTATTGAAGAAATGAACTATACACCAAATAAAAATGCAATTGATTTAATTCGAGGAGAAACAAGGACAATTGGTGTTATTCTCCCATATAACAACAATCCAGCATTTGATCAAATATTAAACGGAATACTGAACAAGGCATTAGAGAAAGATTTTTTGATAACGGTACTTCCTTCAAATTATCGTAAAGAAAAAGAAGTGGAGTATTTGCAAAAGTTAAAAAGCAAGCTGTATGATGGCATCATTATCACTTCACGAGCAAATGATTGGGAAACAATCATTCCGTTTAGCGAATATGGTTCAATTGTTGCTTGTGAATATACACAACACAAAGAAATTGGTTGTTCTTATATGGACCGCTATTCTTCTTATCTAGATGCTTTCCAACTTTTAAAAAACAAAGGGCATGCTGTGGTAGCATTCACAACAGCTAGGCTGGAAAGTAATAGCACGAAACAAATGATTACTGCTTACAATGAGATTTTTGGTGAACTTCAACCTGAATACCATCTATCAGATTGTCATTGCTTAGAAGACGGATATGAAGCTGCAAAGAAATTCCTGGAATTACAAAAAAAGCCAACTGCTATCTATGCAAATGGAGACGAAGTGGCAGGGGGCATGTTTTTATACGCAAAGTCACAACAAGTGAAAATCCCTACTGATTTAGCAATCATTGGTCAAGAAAATCAACCAATTGGTATCGGGATGGGAATTTCTACAGTGGATCACCAATTAACGAAAATCGGTGAAAAAGCTTGTAGCCTTGTCATAAAGAAATCTAGAGAAAAAATAAAAATACCTTATCGAATTGTAGAAAGAGATTCTGTTTAAAGCATAATTAAAGATAAAAAAAATAGAGAAAAATGTGGGGAAAGAAAATGAGTAAAAAATTTATAGTTTTTGACATTGATGGAACATTATTAACGACTGAAATGAAGTTTCTAGATAGTACGAAACAAGCTTTAGTTTCTCTTAAAGAAAATGGACATGAAATCGTAATCGCAACAGGAAGAGACTACACTTCTGCAATATCAATTGTCGACGAACTCGAAATTGATACTTATGTTTTATGCAATGGGTCAGTAGGGTATGTCCGCCATGAATTAGCACATGAGGAAGTATTTTCAAAAGAATCGATTATGAAACTAATTAATATTGCGAAGGAAAATAATGACCAGATTGTGTTCCAAACATTGGACGGAGTAAAAAGACATTTTGAAGAACCTGGAGAGTCATTAACAAGTTCTTATGAAAGTTTAGGTTTGATTATCCCTGATTTTGATGAAATGTATTGGAAAGAAAATTCCATTATTCAAGCTATGCTTTTTTGTAAGACTGAAGATCTTCATAAATATGATATCAGCGAATTCCGATATGTGAGTTGGCACCAATATGGCTCAGATGTCATTCCTAGAGAGGGTTCGAAAGCAAAGACAATTTTGAAAATCGCTAAAGAAAATGGATTTAAGCAAGAAGATATTGTCTTCTTCGGTGATGGAATGAACGACATCGAACTAATGGAACATTCAGGAATTGGCGTTGCAATGGGAAATGCTGAAACTGCGGTAAAAGAGAAAGCTAATTTAATCACAGATAGTTGCAATGAACATGGTATTTACAATGCGCTTAAGAAAATGTTATTAATCTAATACGTGAACGAAATTAGATTAACATAGAAAAGCGCGAACACTCATGAATACCAGTTCCAAATGAATACGAAAGCTGCCCCAAATACATTTAATGAATTACTCAATTTCTTGAACGGTACGAAAGTTTCTCAATAAAAAGCATTGGAATTCGCTGCCTCCATTCACCCAAAAAAGAACCTCATAAGTACTTACACTTATGAGGCATCTTTTTCTTTATAAATCAAACTTTATTTTACACCAACTGCATCAAATGCATTATTAACAGCTGTTACTTCAGCAGAACTTGCACCATATAGGTCAGCAGCAGATTGTACAAGTGCTGCACGTGCTTGACTAAAAGTTGCTGAAGAAGTTAAGTAAACAGTATTTGCACGATAGAAAATTTTTCCTAATTTATCAATACCGATGCCTGAAACAGTTACACCATAATGAGTTCCACCTGCTGAAATTAAGTAAGCAGCTTTATTGATAATACTGCTATTTGTGTGAACGCCACCATTATCAGATGTTCCAGTGTAACGTTTTGAGTAATGATCTGGATCACCATATTTAGTTGGATCACTCATTGAACGAAGAGCGTCACCAGCAATACCAGGTGTATAGATATCTTCACCAATCTCGTAATCTGGATTGTTATTATTATAGAACTCAATTACAGTTCCAAAAATATCCGAAATAGCTTCGTTTAATGCACCAGATTCATTTTGATAGATTAAGTTAGAACTTCTTTCAGTAACAGCGTGAGTTAACTCATGCGCTACTACGTCAAGTCCACCTGATAAGTAAGTGAATGTTGTTCCATCACCATCACCATAAACCATTTGAGAACCGTTCCAAAATGCATTGTTATAACTACGGCTATAATGGACAGTTGATTTTAAGGCAGCACCATTACCATCAAATGAATTACGTCCAAAAACAGTTTTGTAATAGTCGTATGTTTTTCCAGCATAATAATGTGCATCAACTGCTGCAGCTTCACTTGTACTATTTAGTAGTGTGTCAGTGCTTGTCAATAGTGTACCAGGAAGAGTAGTACGATTAGCTCCATTATATGTGAAAATACCGTTTCCTCTTGTATTGTCTTGTAAATAATAAGTTGAACCAGATTGAGTCATATTTAATGTTTTTGTATCACCAAGTACACCTTTTCCTGTTGCAGTTACATTTGTACCAGTAACTGATGGTTTAGCAACTGATGCTCCAGCTGATTTACTAGCAGCATGGATGCTGTCCATTGTATCAATACTATTATATTTATTTAAAATTTTTCCTGTTGAAGCTTCAATGAAATAATTATAGTTTCCTGGTTTTGGAGAAAGGAAGTTTAAGTTTACTTGATAAGCATATGTAGCATCATCACCACTTGTATAAACTACTAGTTGAGCTGTAGGGTCTTTTTCATAGACAGGAGTATATCCAAGGTCTGTTTCTGCGATTTTGATAGATTTATTAGCGTTAACTTTTTTAGTAGATTTTAACCCTTTTTTAGTATCTAAGTTTGGAATTACTGTACCAGAGAAAACATTTAGAGCACCATTATCTCCAACTACAGCCGTTTGAGTAGATCCCCATACAGGAACACCATTATAAACTTGTTGTAAGTGAAGTGCGGTACCATAAGTATCTTTTTTGCTAGACTTAACAATGAACGACTCATTTGCAGACTTTGAACCTAGTTTGAACTTATCTTTGTTAGCATTTACATAAGCTTTTACAACGCTTTCAGCATTCTTAGCTGATGGTTTTGTCAGCTGTCCAGAAACGAATTCAGGAGATCCTACTGATTTGTTGTACTTGTAATTTGACAATACATTTTTTGGTGCAGCATATGTATTAGTTACCGCTAAACTACTTGCCGCCAAACCTACAGATAATCCAACCGCTAAAACTTTTTTGTTCATTAAAAATTCCTCCCCTTGGTTAACAAATGTGGTATTGAGGAATTCATCGTATCATCCGAAAAACTGGTTTATCAAACTACAAAATTCGTCAATTCTTGCGTTATGAGAGAAAAAAATAAGCGGAAATATCGAGGAAATATTAATTCAGAATCTTTAAAATAGTTAAAAAGTATTGATTTTAGTTAAAAAATGGTAAATAAAAAATCGAATTTTATTAAGAATATGTATTTTTTTGGTTAAAATTAACTCAAGAAAAAGGAGTCTAAAAAGAGAAAAAGTATGGAAATTATTATATTAGTAAATGATTATTTTTTAATTTAGTTAGAAGGTAAAGTCGGAAATACAAAAGTGTTGGTGAACTATGTAGATAAGAGGGAAGGTAACAAGCTACAATATAGCAAGCTTAGCGAACAGATTTTATCTGATTCAGAGTTGTTAAAAACTTATTACAGAGAAATACTAATTTTGTTAGCAGATGTGGCCTCAAATCAAGATGAGTCTGTAAGTGAATATACAACAGGACAATTATCTATTTATTTTGGAGTAAGTATTACTACTATAAATAACTGGATTAATGACGGACGATTTATTGGCTATCAAAGAAAAGAAACTAACGAGCAAGCTAGAATAAAAAGTAACACTCTTTGGAAATCAAGGACTGGGAAAGTCTATCCAGTTCAAGAAATAGTAAATGAATGGGAAAATAGTAATCCAGAATCTAATGGTACGGACCAAGATGAAAAAGTATTTTTGATAAATCAAAACGCAGCTTTTGAAATTAAATATAAGGGTCCATATGAAGATACACTAGGATCAAAGCCACTTTCAGATATGACATCAATGGAAGAATCAGATGCTTCTGTTTGGAGATATTTTAGAAAGAGGTTGCACGATGAGTACGGGTTATAGACCGACTAGTTGGCCACGTATCGAAAGAGATTATGATGATATCATTCTAGAAATAAGTAATTCACTAAACTCTGAACATGATTTCGTAGCAAAAGTAGTATTATTAGATGATTACTCTCAAGTATAAAATCACCCTAAAATTACCAAAATAAATAATAAAAACTAGTAAAAGGGTGAGTAATTTGAGTATCGAATTCCAAGTCGGAAAAGATTACGAAAATGGTTCAATTAAAGACGCTTTACAAGATTTAGGTTTTCAAGAAGATGGTAGAGAATATAAAAAAGACGGAAAGAGATTTAGGTATGAAGGCTGTGATAAGTATCAAAGCTATATCTTTTCTGTAACGATGAATCAATTAAATTAAAGTATTATAAATAGACCTAATTTGTTTTTTTGTTTTAAATCTAGTTATTTAAGTCCTATTGAAATTTAAATTTCAATAGGATTTTTTTAGTTTAACGACTTAATCTTCAAACTTACACAAATTCTTGCTCATTTTCTATCGAAAATAGTCGAAAATAGTCTGTTTTTTTTAGAAGTGTTGATTTTACTACATTAAAATAACCCGTTTGACCTCCGATTGAATTTTCAGAATAATTGAGAAGGTAGTCGGAAAATAGGAGGAAGAAGATGGGGAGTAATTTACACAAAGGAGATTTTCTAAAAGGTATAACAATCGTAGCGTTATCATCAAGCTTAATTTTGGCCTCTTTAGGAAATGTAGGTCATGTTTCAAAAGCTGATAGTTATTCAAAAGCAGAAGAAATTCTTACAAAATTAACACCAACACAAAGGGTAGCTTTAAAAGAGCTATCATCTAATGAGTCGAAAGGTCTTCAAATATCACATATGGATTTAAATTCCAATGAACAAACAGATGTAATCGTTGAGTTTTCCAATAAACCCGAAAAGGTTGCACAACTTGAATTAAATGCAGAAGGAAAGCAGCTTTCTAAAACGGAAGCTTCTAAACTAGTAGATCAAGATCATGAGGATTTCCAGACAGATGTAAATAAGGTTTTAATTGATGGAAATAAATCAAAAGTAAATTTTAAAATTAATCGCTCTTATAAGCATGCGTTCAATGGTGTAGCGATGAGCTTGCCAGCAAATCAAATTAAAAATCTTTTGAAATCAAAAGTTGTTAAAGCCGTTTGGAAAAATGAAAAGTTTTCAATTGATCCACCAAAACAAGCAGAAAATAATGAGCAGTTAAAAGCTGATGAGTTTAATGTCACTAATTATACACCGTATGATGGATTAGATCGTTTACATGAAGAGGGTTATACAGGAAAAGGTATCAAAATCGGTATACTTGATACAGGAATTGATTATAATCACCCTGATTTAAAGGACGCATATAAAGGTGGATATGATTTTGTTAACAATGATAATGATCCGATGGAAACAACGTATGCGGATTGGAAAAAATCTGGTCAGCCTGAGCTTTCTGGCTCAAATACATATTATACAGAACACGGTACGCACGTTGCTGGAATAATAGGCGGTCGTGGTGTTGCTAATAGTGAGTATAAAACACTTGGCGCTGCTCCCGAAGCAGATCTTTATGCTTATAGAGTATTAGGACCATATGGTAGTGGGACAACTGCTAATATTATTGCTGCATTAGATAAAGCTGTTGCAGATGGAATGGATATTATAAACATGTCGTTAGGGGCATCAATTAATGATCCTCTTTATGCTACATCAGTTGCTGTTAACAATGCAGTTTTAAGTGGTGTAACAACTGTAGTTGCTGCAGGTAATAGTGGAGACCAAATGTATACTCTTGGTTCTCCAGGTTCATCAGCTTTAGCATTAACTGTTGGAGCTTCCTCAACTGCAATTAATATGTTTCAGTTTACTGGATTAGAAAATGGCAAAAATTATGCTGTTAGAGAGATGGCAAGAAATTATTCAGATGATTTAACAACTTTAAAAGGAAAAACGTTTAAATTAGTAGACGTTGGGCTTGGTAAGGCAACAGATTATAACGGTAAAGATGTAAATGGAAAAATAGCTTTTATCTCTCGTGGAGACACTGTATTTGTAGATAAAATTAAACTAGCTAAAAGTAAAGGCGCAGCTGGCGTAATTATTTATAACAATGAAGTGAATAAAGCTGAAGGACTAATCCAAGCGTATTTAGGTGAATCGGTCAATTCAATTCCTAGTTTTTCAGTTTCATATGAAGACGGAATGGCAATTTCAACAGCGATGAAAGCCGGGGATACTGATTTTACATTTGGTGAATTTACAAAAGTAAAAACGGCAGATGATGAATTAGCGGTATTTAGCTCAAGAGGTCCTTCGAGGGTAAATTATGATATCAAACCAGAGATTACCGGACCTGGTGTTGCTGTACTTTCAACTGTTCCGTTTTATGTTAATAATAAAACAGCAGATGGAACTAGATCGGAAGACTATAAAATAGCCTATGAACGTTTATCAGGAACATCGATGGCAACCCCTTATGTTGCAGGAGTTTCAGCATTATTACTCCAATCTAATAAAGATTTACAACCAGCAGACGTAAAATCAATCTTAATGAATACGGCTGATTCATTATCGAAAGATTATAGTGTTTATGAGATTGGTAGTGGAAGAGTAGATGCTTATGAAGCTATTCATTCAAATGTTGAAATTAGTGTTGTTGATAAAACACCAATGATTATTGATGGAAAAGAAAAATCTATTAACGAGTTAACGGGTGCAATGAGCTTTGGTTCAATTAGTTTTAATGATTTAGATCAAACTTCAACACGAAATATTACTATGAAGAATAGAAGTGAAAAAGCGAAAATCTTTAGTATTGAAGCCAAATTTCAAACTGGACTTAGAGGTTCAAAAGATGCTGCAAAAAATAAATTAACAATTGCAGGGCCTACATCCGTTAAGTTAAATGGCATTAGTTCAAAATCAATAAAAATGAATTTAAACATTCCAAAATCTGCGGAAAAAGGAATATACGAAGGTTATATTGTATTTACAAATAATGCGGATCCAACTGAAAAATATCAACTTCCATTTGGTGTCCATTATGTAGAAGATGGATTTAATTCGATGGCAACATACAATAAGATGCAGACTTCAGATTACAATAATTTCTATCCTTTATTAAACTACGCGACAGGTGTAGTTTTTAATGCTAGATCGAGTATGGAAACAATTGATTTTGTTTTATTAGACAGCGAAACTGATAAAGAGATTGGCTATTTAGGAACACTAAATACATCTCAGTACAATGAAAATACAGATTATTATATTGATGGTGTTTTTACAGGGTACTACTTACCGTTTACTGGAAATCCGAAGCAACCAATTTCAACTATAAAGGAAAAGGTACCGTATGGTCCAGGTCATTATAAAGTAAAAATAATTGGTACAAATCGAGAAGGAAAAACGTTTACGATGGTTGACCATACGATGATTGATATTACACCTCCTAAATTTACGACAGATTTAGAAGAAGGAGTAATTGAGTATAAGCCTGGCAAGACATCATTTCCAATTAAAGGTAGAGTGTTTGATAAAACACAAGATGACTATAAAAGGCAAGGAATCTCAATAGATCAATCTGGCAATTTTGTTATGGAGAAAAATAATAGTTCATTGTTTACAAACGGATTTTACGTCGATGGAAAAGGAGACTTCGCATACAATATTCCAATAAGTGCGAAAAGCTTTAATGTAGAACTTGCGGGATATAATTCAGCGGCAATCGGTGACCGTTATAAGTACTATACTTTTATCCCAGAAGGCACTCCAATTGTATATGGAAGTGTAAATAAAAAAATTGTGAATCAAGGTGAAAGTGTTAAGGTAACTTTAAAAGCTAGTAATCTAACAGATGCGAAGAAAATAATAACAAGCTTCGGTTTTACTACTGGCCAACTGGAGTTAGTAGATGTAAAACTGAATCCAGCTATTGAAAAATTCGGAACTGCTAAAATCTCAACGACCACAGCTCAATCTGGTTCATATACAAATTTAAATGTAAATGTAGAAATGACAGAAGGTAAAGTAACTGGTGATGTATCTTTTGCAGAACTCACATTAAAAGTAAAAAATGACTCATATAATATGCTATCAACTTTCAGATCACCAACAGCATCGTATGAGAATGATGCGAACCAAACTATCTCGATGTTTTCGGCGATTACTCCAATTTGGAGCCAACCAACCTATTCCAAAATTACTGGAGGTTTTGGAATCCCAGAATCATTAAAAAGAGAAGGGAGGGAAAGTTGGAGGGTAGATCCATCTAAAATCGGTGCAGTGCTATCTGTAAAAGACCAAAGTGGAAATATATATCCAGGGGTAATCAATACATACGGCTCACCAACTGTAGAAAAACTACCAGTTACAATTGAAGAATTGGAAGCGTCACTTGATCTACCAGGTCATTTTACAATGTATGTTCCATTCCATGTGGGCTTTTTAAATGACGAAGGAATGCCAACTGCACATTGGAATCCAGAAATAAACTTTAAAGCACCAATTGCAGGAGATGTAAATAAAGACAATGTAATTGACATAAAGGATGCATTATTCATCCAAACATATTGGGGTACGAATAAACGAAGCGCAGACATTAATTTTGATAATATCGTTGATGCAAAAGATTTTACTTTTTTTGAGAAAAATTACTTAATGCAAAATCCAACGGTTGGGGATGCACCAAAACCGGTTAAAAAATATAAGGGAAAAACGATTGATGAGATTAAACTAGAGTTAGGGATTAATTAAATGAATAATTGAGACAAAGCCTTCTAGTATACGCTATAGTAGTCAGTTTGGATGGGTATTTTAGGTAGTGTGATGATAAATAGGGGGAGTGAATTTTGCTCTCCTTTTTTTCTTTTATTTTCTCATAGTACTAATGAATCTTGAAACATCAAACAAATAAAACTTTAGAGGTATAATTAGTAGACATGCCAAATAGAATGATACAAAGAACTAGTCCTAAGTAGGTTTTAATAATAGGACTAGTTCTTTTTACGAAAAATCGTTGTTCTATACAAGTAGGAGGGGCAATTATGAACTTTACAGATTATCTAATAAATGTAAAAAAACTAAATGAAGTAAAAGCGAGTCAATATAATTATAGACTTTCAACTTTAAAAAAATATAGAATTTATAACAATGAAAAAGTATTAAGTGTTCATATGCTAAAGAGGATTAAAAGTCTTTCTAAAGATACAACAAAACAATATTTAAGGACTATTAATTATCATATTGAATTTTTGAATGATAATTATAGGATGTAACTAATGCCCATTCTTCTACACTTTGTTTACCTACGTAAAATAATGTTTGAAAGGACACTCTAAAGGATAAAATCCTGATAGGTTGTCTTTTTTTATTAAACAGTTTTTGAAGGGGATGTAGTAAATATGAAGAATTTTTATAGAGGAAGTATATTATTTATTTTAATGCTTTTTATTATGAGCGGATGTAATGGGAATACACTTAATACAACTAAAAATTCAGATGAGACAAAGGTGGCGAATGTTACAATGAACCCTTCTTTTTATGTAGATCCATCAATTGATTTTTCAACTAACCAAATGACTTCAATTATTATTGAATTCAAGACGAAGCCTGCTGTGGTGGCTGTAAAGGAAGCTGAGGCAGCTGGAAAACAACTTACTTTAGAAGAAGCGACTAAGCAAGTAGAAGAAAGTCATGCAAAATTTCAAGAAGAAATAAAAACTCTCTTAGAAGACCAAAATGTTCCTTATACGATTAGGCATGTTTATAAGACTGCACTGAATGGTGTATCAATGGAGCTACCTGGCAAGGATATTAAACGATTATCACAATCAACAGTGATTGCAAGAATCTATCCAAATAAAAAAGTACATATTATGCCTCCTGTTACACCGTTTAATCAGAAATAATAATTCATTTGTGAGTGCCTCAAAAGTTTACACGCTTTTGAGGCACTTTTTTTAGAATGAAAATTTAAAATCCAACAATCACTTCAAATACTATTTCATTAAAAAAGATTAATTAAGCGTTTTTAATCTACAAAAACAAAAAAAATTTGCTATTATGATATAAAAAAGTTAGAAGTGAAGGTGAAACACGATGGAAATTCATTTAGTTGCAAAAGATGAGTTAGAAGCTTCAGGGATTAGGTGGGTCGTGGAATCGCACTTTACTGGTATTAACCTTGTTTCTTGGAAAACGATGGGGGAATTTGAAAAGGCTATTCAAAAGCAGCAGCCGGACCTTGTCATATTTGATATGGACCATTGGAAAAATGAGAGTGAAAGATTTGGTGATTTAATCCAAAAATTTTCAATTCGTTGGTTAGGTATTTCATCCGAGCGAATTTTTCAAACTGCCTATCTTGCACTACAATATCGAGCGGAGGATGTATTGTTTCGCCCATTTTCTCCTACTGATTTAATTAAGCATATTCAACAATTACGCTATCAAATTCGTAACAAAGAACGTTATTTTACTAGAAACAAAAATGAAGAAATAAGCTCATTTAATATAGATTATCCTGACCTTTTTTTGAATGAACGCATGTATGATGGTCCGATTACGATGGTTGCATTTTTGACACCGAATTCTGGGACACTTCCTCTTGTCTATAAAGCGTTAGAACGAAATCCATTTACAGGGAAAAATCGTTTATTTGTAGGATCTGACTTTATTTTATGTGTACATGAAGTTGATGAAGTGTTATTGCAGGACGAATATAATGCATTTCTTGCTCGTTGGAAAGAAATGATGGATGAGCCTCTTGCAATCGTAATGAAAGTCGGTTCTCAGCAAGAAACATTAAAAGAAATTTTCGAGCAAACACTTCAGTTAACACGGAGAATCTTCTTTGAAGGTTATGATATTATTTTGGCAGAAAACGAACCAATGACATATCAAGAGAAGGATCCATTCCTTACACCTCTAGAGCAACGCCAATGGATTGAAATGTTAGAAAGAAGAGATGCAAAAGCAATTCGAGACTGGATGGAACGAGAATTTTTAACCTTTCAGCAGCCATACCCAGATCCAGAAATTGTTCGAATCCGATTAACAAGTGTACTTGCACAAATAAGAAGATATATGAAATCAAATAATCTTCAAACTGCATCTTGGGAAGGTACCTATTATGATATTTTCCAAAAAATTGTACATGGACCGATCATTTATCAAATTGTTCAAGAACTGCATGATTTTACAACAAGTCTATTGCTACAAGGTCATGATTCTTCCCAAGAAGGACATCGTACATTAGTTGAGAAAACAAGGGAATTAATTGAATCGAATTATTGGGATGCCGGATGGAGTTTAACGGATTGTGCTGATGCACTCCGAATTAATAAAAGTACACTTAGTCGTCGCTTTGCGGCCGAATCCAATCAATCATTTAGAGAGACGCTCCATGAAGTGAGAATTCGAGAAGCAAAACGATTATTAGATGAAACAGACTTACCACTAGATGAAATTTCAAGATTAATTGGCTATTCTCACCAATCATATTTTAATGCAAAGTTCAAACAACTTGAGGGATGTACTCCTTTAGTTTATCGATCTGGTTTGTAGGAATTGGTTTAAAAGACTATAGTATTCCCAAAATTGACTGCTATTGCTATAGTAGTCTTTTTTTGTCATATTAGTATAATGTAACCATAATAAATTTGATCGATAATTACAGAGAATAGGCGGTGAAAATAAGTGAATCTACCAATTTTTAAATACAATCCAAATCCAATAAAATTAGGTGTCATAGTTGAAGAAGAGACAGTTTGTCCTGTTTGCGAGCAGAAACGGAATTTTGTTTACGATGGTTCATTTTACTCAGAAGAAGATGTTGAAGGAATTTGTCCATGGTGTATCGCAGATGGTTCAGCAGCTAAAAAATATGATGGTGAGTTTCAAGATTTTGATTCTTGTGATGAAGTTGACAGTGATGAATTTATAGATGAATTGATTTATCGAACTCCTGGTTATACGGGGTGGCAACAAGAATACTGGCTTAGTCATTGTGGAGATTTCTGTTCGATTATTGATTATGTTGGATGGGAAGAAGTTAAACATTTAGAAAAAGAATTAGAGACAGACTTAAACAGGCTAAGTGAAGAATATGGCTTATCAATTCAAGAATTTAAAGATGCTTTAAAAAATGATGGTAAATTACAAGGTTATTTATTTCAATGTAATTGTTGCAAAAAGCATCGTCTTCATGCAGATGCATCATAATTAACTTTTTTCTATTAATAAATTATTATAAAATTAAATTTTTAAGTAGAAAAAAATGAAAGGGGTTGCAACTATGTACGAATGGAACAAATTACTATTAGTTGGCGAACAAGAAGGCGTAAAAGGAGATTTTAATACTCTAATTTCAATGATGAATTATGTAAGATATACAACTCTTGAAGCTATTATAGATATTAAAGTGGAGGAGTTAGATTACCTGCACACTCCAACAGGTAATACAATTGGGATGTTGTTAACTCATATGGCAGGAGTTGAATATTGGTATCAACTTAATACATTTGAAAATCGAGATTTAAATTCTGAAGAAGAAGAGAAATGGTTACCTGGTTTAGACTTAGATGATCATGCTAGGAAGACAATTAAAGGTAATGATGCAGACTATTATATTAATCTTTTAAACTCAGTTCGAGAAGAAACTTATGCAAAATTTAATACACTTTCAGATGAGTGGCTATATGAGCAGACAGAGTTTGGTAGAGATAAAGCTACAAATTACTTTAAATGGTTTCATGTTTTTGAGGACGAAATCAATCACCGTGGCCAAATCAGAATGATTCGTAAATTATATAAAAATAGTTAATAGTAGCCTGTATCGACGATTATTCATTAATCGATGATGCGGGCTTAAATTTTGGGTTTATTATTTATTACAAATCATTCGTGCATTCCGATCTAAATCGTAAAATAGACTAAATAATTAATCTGATTTGAGATAATTTATAAAAATACAACTTAAAGTTAAGTGAAGTGAAATAAATTATAAAATAATCATTATTTTATAATAAAATATCGGAAAATTCGTGTTAGACTGAAAATATCACATCAAGGGGGTATTAAATTATGAATACGGTTACAGTTGATAAAGTAGTTAGATATAGAGGTACGGAATTAAATACAAAAGGTTGGCAACAAGAAGCAGTTCTTCGTATGTTAATGAATAATTTAGATCAAGATGTAGCGGAGCGTCCGGAGGATCTTGTTGTATATGGTGGAATTGGTAAAGCAGCTCGTAACTGGGAGTGCTTCGATGCGATTGTTGATTCATTAAAGAATTTAGAAAATGATGAAACATTATTAGTTCAATCTGGTAAACCAGTTGCGATTTTTAAATCTCATACTGATGCGCCACGTGTTTTAATTGCTAACTCAAATTTAGTACCTGCTTTTGCTAATTGGGATACTTTCCACGAATTAGATAAAAAAGGTTTAATGATGTACGGACAAATGACAGCTGGTAGCTGGATTTATATCGGTTCTCAAGGTATTGTTCAAGGAACTTACGAAACATTTGCAGAATTAGCGAAACAACATTTCAATGGCACACTTGCAGGTACAATTACTGTTACTGCTGGTCTTGGTGGAATGGGTGGAGCTCAACCACTTGCTGTTACAATGAATGGCGGAGTTTGTATCGGTATTGATGTAGATGAAACAAGAATCGATCGTCGTATTGAAACTAGATATACAGATGTTAAAACAGATTCATTAGATGAAGCTATTCGTCTTGCTGAAGAAGCGAAAAAAGAAGGTAAAGCATTATCAATCGGTCTTGTAGGTAATGCAGCTGATATTTTACCAGAGATGATTGCTAGAAACTTTATTCCAGAAGTATTAACTGACCAAACGTCAGCACATGATCCATTAAACGGTTATACTCCATCAGGGATGTCATTAGAAGAAGCTGCAGAATTAAGAGCTTCAAATCCAGAACTTTATGTTGCTCGTTCAAAAGCTTCAATGGCAACTCATGTTAAAGCAATGCTTGAAATGATGGAAAAAGGATCTGTGACATTTGATTACGGTAATAACATCCGTCAAGTTGCGAAGGATGAAGGCGTAGAAAATGCATTTGATTTCCCAGGATTCGTTCCAGCTTATATCCGACCACAATTCTGTGAAGGTAAAGGACCTTTCCGTTGGGTAGCATTATCAGGTGATCCTGAAGATATTTACAAAACTGACCAAGCTATTTTACGTGAATTTGCTGATAATGAGCATTTATGTAACTGGATTCGTATGGCACAAGAAAAAGTTCAATTCCAAGGCTTACCTTCTCGTATTTGCTGGTTAGGTTATGGAGAGCGCGCTCGTTTCGGTAAAATCTTAAATGACATGGTTGCAAGTGGCGAATTAAAAGCTCCAATCGTAATTGGACGTGACCACTTAGACTCAGGTTCTGTAGCATCTCCAAACCGTGAAACTGAAAGCATGATGGATGGATCAGATGCAGTAGCAGACTGGCCAATCTTAAATGCAATGATTAATGCAGTTGGTGGCGCTACTTGGGTATCAGTTCACCACGGTGGTGGAGTAGGAATGGGTTACTCATTACACGCTGGTGTCGTAATTGTTGCAGATGGTACAAAAGAAGCAGAAGCACGTATTGAGCGCGTATTAACAACAGACCCTGGAATGGGTGTAGTTCGTCACGCTGATGCAGGTTATGAGCTAGCTAAACAAACTGCTCGTGAAAGAGGAGTAAATATTCCAATGCTTGATAAAGGGACTGATAAGTAATGACAAAACCAATTTGGATTAAAAATGCAGCTCAATTAGCAACGCTAGCTTCTGAAGTGAAAGGACCTCGCTCAAAGGAAGCAATGTCAGAGCTTGGTTTAATTGAAGACGGTAGCTTATGGATTGAAGATGGAGTAATTCAAGCTGTTGGTACAACAAAAGAAATTCAAGATCGCTATGCAGAAAAAATTCATGAAGCAGAAGTAGTAGATGCATCAAACCAACTTGTTACTCCTGGTCTAGTGGATCCACATACACATGTTGTGTATGGTGGAAGCCGAGAACGTGAATTTGAAATGCGTCTTGAAGGTGCAACATATATGGATATTATGAATGCGGGTGGCGGAATTCATGCGACTGCCCGCATGACTCGTGAAGCAACTGAAGAAGAATTGATGGCACAAACGATGCGACGTCTAGATTCATTCATAACACATGGCGTGACTACTGTAGAAAGTAAGAGCGGTTATGGTATGGATTTAGAAACCGAGCTAAAGCAGTTAAGAGTTATGAAAAAATTAAAATATATGCATGCAGTTGAATTAGTTCCTACTTTTATGGGTGCTCATGCAGTGCCGAAAGAGTTTAAAGGACGAGAAGACGATTTTGTTGATCACTTAATTAACGACATGCTACCAATCATTGCAGAGGAAAAATTAGCTGAATTTAATGACGTATTCTGCGAAAAAGGTGTATTTACGCCAGAACAATCAGAGCGAATTTTAGAAGCAGGTAAAAAATATGATCTAATTCCAAAAATTCATGCTGATGAAATTGAACCGTATGGCGGAGCGGAATTAGCAGCAAAAGTTGGTGCTATTTCAGCCGAGCATTTATTAAAAGCTTCTGATGAAGGCATTGCTGCAATGGCTAAATCAGGAACAATTGCTTGTCTTCTTCCTGCAACAGCACTTTATTTACGTGAAGATGCTGCAAAAGGAAGAAAAATGGTTGATGAAGGAGTAGCAGTAGCTATTTCAACTGACTGCAATCCAGGTTCTTCACCAACAACTTCAATGCCGCTTGTAATGAACTTAGCATGTATTTCGATGCGACTTACTCCAGCTGAAAGCTTAACTGCAGCAACATACAACGCTGCGTGTGCTATTAATCGCCAAGATCAAATCGGATCACTTGAAGTTGGAAAGCAAGCAGACATTGTATTATGGAATGTTAAAAACTATCAAGAATTACAATATTTATTCGGTGTTAACCATGTGAAATCTGTTTGGAAAAAAGGTAAAAAGATTGTGTAAGTAGTAGAAAATGATAAATAAATGGCGGGTTCTTCTAATAAAAAAATTAATAGGAGGAACTATCTTTTAATGAAAAATAATTATAGATTCTTTATCATTTTTATGATCATTATGATCACGATTGTTAATTATATTGACCGAGGTGCAATTTCATATGCACAGGCAGAAATCATTAAAGAGTTTGGATTAAGTCCAGTTAGCTGGGGTGAAATCTTAGGTTACTTTGGATATGGCTATATTTTCGGTGCATTATTTGGAGGAGCTTTCGCTGACAAAAAAGGACCAAGATTTATGTGGCTACTTGCCGCAACTGCCTGGTCAATTTTTGAATTAGGTACTGTATTTGCTGGTCATTTAGGTGCAACATTATTTGGTGGATCAGCTTTAGCTGGTTTCGCAGTTTTCCGAGTTTTATTCGGATTTGCAGAAGGACCTACCCTTTCAACAATGAATAAAACTATGGCCAACTGGGTTTCTCCGAAAGAAAGAGGGTTTGCAGTTGCACTTGGTTTAGTAGGTACACCTGTAGGGGCACTTATTACTGCACCAATCGTAGTTGCTCTATTATCAGTTGCAAATTGGAAAGTGACATTTATTATTCTTGGGGTAGTTGGTCTAATTTGGGCATTTATTTGGTCTAAAGTATTTACAAACTTACCAGAAGAAAATCCAAATGTCACAAAACAAGAACTTGAGACCATCCGTTTGAATAATCCAGTTAGTGGAAAAAGTGAACAAGAATCTACACCATGGTACTATTTTTTCAAAAATCCTAATCTAGTAATGAATGCAATTGGATATTTTGCCTTTTTATATGTAAATATATTATTACTTACTTGGACGCCAAAATATTTACAAGATGAATTCGGTTTTTCATTAGCATCACTAGGATTTGTTGGAATGATTCCATGGATTGGAGCTATTTTCACAGGATTACTAGGCGGAAAAATATCAGATTCACTTCTTAGAAAAACAGGAAATTTACGTATTGCTAGATCATGGTTTACAGTTATTTCTTTATTCTTTACAGCAATTTGTTTCATGCTAATTCCAACCGTTCAAAGTGCTACAGCAGTCCTAATCTTAATGTGTATTGGTAATGCATTTAACTATCTACCAAACTCGATTTATTGGACAGTCGTATTAGATACAGAACCAAAAAAAGCTGGAACATTTGGTGGTGTAACACATTTCATCGCAAACCTAGCAACAATTATTGCACCAACCTTAACAGGTAGCCTAGTAGCAAAACACGGATATAGTGCAATGTTTATCGCAGCATCAATCGCAGTAACACTAGGAATGGTTGCAATGGTCTTTGTTAAACCAGGGAAAAGAGAACAAACTGCTAGACCTTCGAATGATCTTGCAGGTTAATAGAATGAAAAAGAGAAATTGTTTCGGCAATTTCTCTTTTTTTGCTTTTTGATACTACTTTCCAAAATTGGTATGCAACATAAAGTACTTAAAGTTCTAACTATTTTTATAGCTTATTAAAATAGTAATACTTTAAAAATAGGGGGGATTATAGTTGAAAAAAAGAAGGCGTAATCCTCCATATTTTACGTTTTTAGCTTAGGCATCTTTCTCTATTTTTAGCGTTTTAACTTTTATTGGACTTTATAGTAGAATTTTGATTTTCTTATTAAACTAACTGGCAGTCTAGTTGAACAAGGAATTTTAATTAAATCAATTTTTTTTGATTAATATATTGCATTTATTTGGTAAATTAACATATACTAAATTCATCAAGAAAATTTGATGAAGGAGAAAGCATATGACTGAGATGACACAACAGTTCCAGAAATATGAGCAGAAATTTAAAGCGTTAGCTGATCAGAAGCGTCTAGAAATCATGTATGAGCTCTGCCAAAGAGGAAGTACATGTGTATGCGATTTAACCGAAACGTTTGATATGACACAATCAAAGCTTTCTTATCATTTGAAAATCTTGTTGGACGCAGGGCTCATTGTCAAAGAGACGAAAGGTACATGGAGCTATTACGATTTAAACGACACAGAAGTTAACAGTTTGCTATCAGAAGAGCTTTGTTGTATTTTCCGAAAATCAGATAACGGTAACCGTAGCAGTAATTGTTGTTAATTTTTTTTAATCATTAAATCAATTTTTTTTGATTTATAAATTAAGGGGGGAATTCTGTATGAAATATGTTCATGTAGGGGTTAACGTGACAAATTTAGAGGCATCAATCGCTTTTTATCAAAAGGTATTTGGTTTATCACCCGTTAAAGTGAAGGAAGGTTATGCGAAGTTTCTGTTAGAAAATCCAGGTCTTAATTTCACGATAAATGTTCGTGATCAAGTTGTGGGTAATCAAGTAAATCACTTTGGTTTCCAAGTTGAAACAGCTGAAGAAATCTTAACTCATAAGGAAAGACTAGAAAAAGAAGGTTTCTTCGCACGAGAAGAAATGGATACAACTTGTTGTTACGCGGTACAAGATAAGTTTTGGGTAACAGATCCAGACGGAAATGAGTGGGAATTCTTCTATACCAAAGCAGATAGTGAAGTTCAAAAAATAGAAAATACGTCTTGTTGTAAAACTTCCACTGAATCTAAAGTTAATTCTTGTTGTTAGTGTGTAAAAGGAGAAGAGAATGAAACAATTATCATTTTTAGACAGATATTTAACCCTTTGGATATTCGTAGCAATGGCAATTGGGATAATTCTTGGCATTTCAACACCTGGATTTGTAGATAACCTAAACAAATTACAAGTTGGAATGACTTCAATACCTTTAGCTATTGGATTGATTTTAATGATGTATCCGCCACTGGCTAAAGTTCGTTATGAAGAGATTGGAAAAGTATTTAAAGACGTAAAAGTATTATTTCTATCATTAATTCAAAACTGGCTGATTGGACCAGTATTAATGTTTTTATTAGCAATTATCTTTTTAAGAGATTATCCAGAGTATATGGTTGGTTTAATCATGATCGGTTTAGCACGATGCATTGCGATGGTTATCATATGGAATGATTTAGCTGATGGTGATCGTGAATATGCGGCCGGATTAGTAGCCTTTAACTCCATTTTTCAAATGATCTTCTTCTCTGTTTACGCATATTTCTTCGTAACAGTATTACCAAAAGTTTTTGGTTTAGAAGGTATGTCAATCGATATTACAATGCCCGAAGTGGCAAAATCAGTTTTCATCTATTTAGGAATTCCATTCTTAGCAGGTCTATTTACAAGGTTAATTCTTGTAAGAGCCAAAGGTAGAGAATGGTATGAAAAAGAATTTATTCCTAAAATTAGTCCGATAACACTTATCGCATTACTTTTTACAATCATTGTAATGTTCTCATTAAAAGGAGAAGTAATTGTAGAGCTACCTTTAGATGTTGTTCGTATCGCAATTCCTTTATTAATCTATTTCATTATTATGTTCTTTGTTTCTTTCTTCTTAGGGAAGAAATCCGGAGCAAGTTATGGAGTTTCAACAACTTTAGCTTTCACAGCTGGAAGTAATAACTTTGAATTAGCAATTGCAGTTGCAGTTGCAGTATTTGGAATTAATTCAGGAGCAGCATTTGCAGCAGTAATTGGTCCTTTGGTTGAAGTACCCGTAATGATTGCGTTGGTTAACGCAGCCTTGTGGATGAGAAGAAAATATTTTGCAAAAGAAACAACAATATAAATTTAAACTAAGGTGGAATACACATGGCAGATAATAAAAAAACAATTTACTTCTTATGTACTGGAAACTCCTGCCGTAGCCAAATGGCAGAAGCTTGGGGGAAACAATATTTAGGAGATAAATGGAACGTCCTATCAGCTGGAATTGAGGCTCATGGTGTAAATCCGAATGCAGTCAAGGCAATGGATGAAGTTGGAATTGATATCCGTAATCAAACATCAGACTTAATCGATAATAACATCTTAAACAATGCAGACTTAGTTGTGACTTTATGTGGACATGCGAATGATGTATGTCCAGTAACGCCACCACATGTGAAACGTGTTCATTGGGGATTTGATGATCCAGCTGGTCAAGAATGGGATGTGTTCCAAGAAGTTCGTGAACAAATTGGACTTCGTATTAAACAGTTTGCTGAAACTGGAGAATAATAAAAGAGCAATGATACAGCTCACGTATTTGGTGTTTTTCGAAAAGATGATGGTACACATTTGGGAATGATCGACTTTTCTACATTAGCAAGAAACGATTTTCAATGGGGAAGAATTGGATACACCATTCATAATCAGTATTGGAGAAAAGGTTATGCTAAAGAAGCAGTGAAAGAGGCACTTAATATTGCGGTTAGAGACTTGAATTTCCATCGTATTGAAGTTCATATTAACATCGATAATATATCTTCAATAAAATTAGCAGAAAGCGTTGGAATGGAGTTTGAATGTACAAGAAAAGGGTTTATTTTTGAATTTGGTGAATGGACTGATCATCTGGTATATTACATAAATTCGATATAAATCTTATTCAACTAACTAATGCGTTTGTTGAATAACTTGGTCGGTTGAAAAGTCGATTTTTTTATTGAGCTAAGCCAGAGGAGGAGTTACTAATGAAATTTATGATGGTTGTGAAGGCCTCAAAGGATTCTGAAGCAGGGACAATGCCAAGTGAGCAGATGGATCTGATGTTTGCTGAGATGAAGAAATATAATGAAGAACTGAAGAAAGCTGGAGTTCTGGTGTCAGTCGGTGGACTTCATCCAAGCTCCAACGGTATTCGTATAACATACCCTGTTCCTGGAGAACCACCGATCATTACAGATGGACCTTTCGCTGAAGTCAATGAGTTGATTGCAGGATACTGGTTCATAGATGTGAAATCTCGCGAGGAAGCCATTGAGTGGGCGATGCGCGCACCAGATCCACATGGTCTTGGTGAAGGACAGATTGAACTACGCCAAGTATTTGAATAGACCGATAGGCTAAATATTAGATTAATATGACCGAATAAAAAAGTCATATCAACGGGTTTATCCTGTACAGGTAAACTAATATTCAGTAAAAAAGTGAAAAACCAGAAAACCTGTTAGAAGGCTTTTCTGGTTTTTTATCGTAAATAGTTAGAAATAAATCAATTGCTGAAAAGATTCTTATTCAACAAAATGGCAGTATAGTTTAAGTGATATATTTCACAAACAGGTACGTATTTTAATATTTGTAAACCCTAAATTCATCCGCGTTTTTCTACGATTAGAGAAATTATTAATGTAGGGGAGAAATTTATTTTATCATTTATTAGAAGTAATTAACACTTAACTCATAAGTAATAGCAAAATTTCCGGAATCGATGAAAATCGATTCCTTTTTAAGTATTTGGCAGTTTAGTTGTATAAGAAATTAAATAATAGACACGAATAATGTAAGTGAAATATTGAACTTTAGAAGAGTTGAAAATTTTCATCATTATTTTTATTATCACTTTTAAGTTCATTTACTGATTAATTGCTTTATAAATTTCCTTCGTAGGAAAAATAAAAGGAAAATAATACCATTTTATTGAATATTCTAAATAGAGGAGGGGATTATCAAGCATTTACTTTTTATAATCGAAATGTGTCTCATTCTTGTAGGGTGTCAATCTCAAGATAAGACTACTGTAATAGAAACAATTAAAGATAAGACTACCTTGGAAACTGTTCCAATTGTTGAATCGAAAGGTTTTAAAGAAATTGAACACTTATACGATGAAATGTACCGAGGAAATCATGAGTATGCAGGTACATTAGTAGTCGATACAACCTATTATAAACAACATAAATTTCAGCGTGGTGAAGTTGTTTATTATGTTTCACCTAAAAATGGTAACAAGAATGTTGCAAGGGTTGTAGGATTACCTGGAGAAATAATAGAAATCAAAAAAGGGCAACTGTATATTGATGACAAGATTTTAGATGCATTTTATGCTAAAGCCATGAACAATGGTATTTCTAATCTTACTACTTATAAAAAGAGTTTGAAAAAAAGTGGTAACGATATCATTAATGAAATAGAATGGAAGAATTATTTTACTCTGTTAGCCGAATAGGATAACAAAACTAATGGCATGGGCATAAAGCAACTGTTGGCATGAATGAAATTTAAAAACGACGATAAAGAAAGGTGAATCAATGATTAAATTAAATAATAAAGAATATAAAAATATTTTTCCATTAATTATTTCAATAAATTATATACCTACGTTTGTTTATTCAGTTTTGCAAGAGATAGTAGATGGTGAGGTATTTGTTGATCATATCGAAACTCCAAATTCCATTTTTATTGGTACGAAATCAGGATTCTACTGTGTAATTGGAGAAACTTCAAATATTTCTTTTAACTATTGGTTAAAGGAATTTTATATTGATAGAGTAGAAGAGAAGAAATTACCTTTTATTTTATTTTCTTCATCAGGTTCTTGGAATCAATTAATTAATGACCTTTTAAATAACAAATTAACTAAGTTGGATCGATATTCTTTTACGTTTAAATTTAAAGAAGGAATACTAGATAATTATGAATTACCTCAAGACTACTCATTAAAAAAAATTGATGAAAATGTACTTCAGTCAAATGTTGGATTTAAACCAATTTACTATAAGCATTACTGGGATTCTGTTTCAAATTATTTAGAAAATGGTTTTGGAATTTGTGTTTTACATAAAGAAGTGTCTGTATGTGAGTGTACATCTGTATTTGCTAATGAATTATTCTCCGAAATAGACATTGCAACTAAAGAAGAATATAGAGGGAAGGGTTTGGCCTTTATTGCTGCAAAAATGTATATACAAGATTGTATAAATAAAGGTTTAGCTCCTCGTTGGGAATGTGATATTGATAATTTTGGCTCAATACGATTAGCAGAAAAGTTAGGGTTTGAAGAACCTATTCACTATGCAGTATATTATAAAGAGTAATTTTCACATCTTGTTGTTTAATTTAATACTTGGTGGATGCCAAAAAGAAGCTAAAACTGATACTGATAAATTGATTGATTTAGGCGTTCCTAAGAATATCGCTAATGTAGTTGGTGGTTATGTTATCGGGTTCAACCATATTAACTGGCGCGTTAGTTGAATATACGTGCGAATGCTTAGTCGCTATAAAAAATCGTTCTACTGAAAAAGGATGAAGCTTATTAAATCAATCTTATTAAACTAACGGATGCGTGTGCGGCCGAGCATAGGTCGTATCATATAACGGGTGGGATTCCCGTCGAGTAAGAACTAGCCATTCGCTCGTAGCGAGTCTTGGAGGATTAAAGGTAACTTTAATCTTTAAGCGTAGACAGTTAGGTGGCGGGCCGAAAGCCAAATGGTTGAAGGGATTGAGCTCCATAATGTTAGTAAATCGAGAGGGCTGATGCTTTACGCATAGCAGAAAGCTACACTTTACCTTTCGGTAAGGCAAGAATGGTAAAGCCTCTCTGGAGTCAGAGACCTTGGCACGTCATACATTGATATGATACGGCAACTCGGGAGACCCAACCGGTCTTTTCTTTTTTTTTTAGAAGAGTATGGTGTACAAGCGATAAAAAGTAAGGAAGCCAAATGCCGATGTTGGGAGTCGGATAGTAGCGTAGTACCTATGAAGTTGGGTAATGCCGATGGAGGAAAGGCTACTACCAGTTTATCACCCTTAATAGGGACACATTTACTACACACAGAGGTAGGTATAACAAATGGAAACAAAACTACTAAGGATAGCAGAATTAGCAAAATCTGATCCTAAAATGCAATTTACATCTCTTGCATATTTACTAGATAAGCAGTCACTAGTTCAATGTCACATTGAATTACCAAATAAGAAAGCAACTGGGATAAATGGCACAACTAAAGAACAATACAGTGCAAATCTCGAGGAAAACATAGAAGATTTAGTAATGAGACTTAAAGGCAAAAGCTATCGTCCTGTTCCAGTTAGGAGACTGTATATTCCGAAGCTCAATTCGAAAAAGAAAAGACCATTAGGTATACCGGAACATGAAGATAAGATTGTTCAAAAAGGTGTTACGAAAATATTAAACTCCATCTATGAAATTGACTTTTTGGACTGTTCGTTCGGATTTCGCCCAAATCGTAGTTGCCACGATGCTTTGAAAATACTGAACTTCTATATAGAAAAGAGGTCAGTAAACTATGTTGTAGATGTAGACATAAAAGGATTCTTTGACAATGTTGACCACAAATGGATGATAGAATTTTTAAAACTTCGAATCACTGACCCGAGCTTACTGAGAATAATCGGTAGGTTTCTTAAAGGTGGATATATGGAAGAAGGAAAGAAATACAAAACAGATAATGGTACACCGCAAGGTGGAGTAATATCTCCTGTATTAGCTAATGTCTATCTTCATTATGTACTTGATTTATGGTTCGAGAAAAGTGTCAAGAAACAGTGCGAGGGACAAGCATACCTGGTAAGGTATGCAGATGATTTTGTGTGCTGTTTTCAATTTAAGAATGAGGCTCAGGAATTCTTTCAATCTCTAAAATTAAGACTCAAGAAGTTCAATCTGGAAATAGCCGAAGATAAAACCAAAATTATCCCTTTCGGACGACTTGCGGAGAAACTTGAAAAGCACCAAGGAAATGGAAAACCAGAAACCTTCGATTTTCTAGGTTTTACGCACTATTGTGGAAAAAGTAAACAAGGAAAATTTCGAGTGAAACGCAAATCAAGTAGGAAGAAAGTACAAAGCAAATTAAAAGAGTCTAAAGAATGGTTGAAGAAGAATAGAAATAATAATATTCATATAATTATGGACAGATTCAAACGCTCTCTTATTGGCTACTTCAACTACTATTGCATCACTGATAATATCCCAAATGTTAACATTTTCAAAGTTAAAATCGAGAACCTAATATTTAAGTGGCTCAATAGAAGAAGTCAAAGAAAATCCTTTAAATGGGAGAAATACAGACTCTTCCTTAGCAAATTTCCACTACCCACACCAAGGGCTAAGGTGAATATTTATGATTTAAGAAAAGAAATTAGCTATATTCTGTAAATGATTACTGGAGGAGCCGTGTGCATTAATAGTGCAAGCACGGTTCTGAGAGGGTTTGGAGTGCAATTTACCGTAAGGTAAAGAGACTCCATTCTACTCGACTAGTTGTACAACATGATCGACTGTATAGTCGTTTTTTTTTGTGCTAATTAGAGTCTTTTGGAATAAGATTAAAGGTATTTCGGGTGAATTATTGAATAAGAAATAAGGATGCTATTTCCATATTTATCGGAGTAGATAATTAAAAACAAGTACTGATTACATATTTTAGGAGTGATAGTGTGAGAGGAAAGTACTTGCCAATCTTTATCACATTTATGGCATTAATGATTTTATTTTTATACCCAAACAATACTTTAGCGAAGTGGGCATATAAGTTTGTTGTTTTTAATGATTACACTTATGTTATTAGCGATGAGTATGTAACAGAAATCGGAAGAGAAATAGGGTCAGTTACAAAGTATTCAGATGTTGAAGGTAATTATTATGGTAATTTTTCCAATGTTTATGAAAGGGGTACAAAATATTATTCAATAAAAGGTGTTAGTACGAAAAAAGCAATAGCAGTTGAAGCTGATGGTAAATATATAAAAGCTATTAGAAAAGGTGAGTATGCCGGATGGAAATACAGTCCCTTTAATTTAATTGTAGCAGGAATTGTCTTTCTTATAATGCTAGGTGCTTTAATTTTTTTAGTTCAAAAGAAAATGAAAAGAAATAAATCTTAATAAACTAACGCATGCGTATGTTGAATAAAAAATCTGCTAAATAGTAGGTTTTTTTTATTGTCCTAAATGGCAGATGGTCATATTGTAAAGGATGTAGTTTAGTATTAATATCTGGGAGCCGTATCATAAGTAAATGAGATTTTTGTAATTGTTTGAGCTTTTCTAAGCGGTCACAAAGGGTGAGAATATTACCAAAAGAAATCTTCCACAATCGGGCGCAATTCTGTAGCAAGAATTGTGCTCTTTCTTTATGTAAGAATAACTCTTTATAATTGGTTTGGGAAATTGTGAAGAATACTAGGATGAACATCACTGGATTTAGCAATTTTTTTCTGGAGAAAATTTCACCATAAAAAAACTGCACCTCCAATTGTTCGACGTATCTAACAATTGGGGGGCAGTTCACCTTTTATAAAAAGGAGACGGCTTTTTCATATCTTTTTATTTCATACAACCTATTTCATTTCAGGGATAGAGTCGGGACCTTTGACTAACTTGCTGCCTATCCCATAGAAAATGGCTGCAGATACAAGGCCAACAAAAGCTACTGAAAGATGTGGTGCGTAGAAGTTACAGTATAATGCGATGACCGAAGACAAAATCCAGACAAAGAATGCCAGTGGTCTCCAGTTTACTAAATTTGCCGAATCATTCTTTCGAAGAACCAAGCGATCCATAATCATAATTGCTCCGATAGGCGGAATGATTACCCCAAGAAGAACGAGCCAGTTGAAAAAGTGATTATAAATTCCAGAAACTGCAACGATTAAACCGACTATACCAATTATAAGCGTGATAGGTCTCATTTTTTTACCAGTCATATGTGACCAGCCTACAGCGCCATTGTATAAGCAATGTGTACCGACAGAACCCAAATTGATAAAGACAAAAAGGATAGACAAGATGGTAAGCAATGGACCATGTCCCGCTAATACTGACATGAAGTCCCCACCGGTTGAAGCTGGATTTGGGATAACTCCAGTTGCTACAATAATTCCTCCAACAAGCTCGGCAATCAAGTTCCCGATTGGAAAGGCGAAAATGGTTGATAAAATCCCTTCACGGCCACTTTTTGCCCAACGAGTAAAGTCCGCTGTCATTGTACCTGAATCGGCAAACCCGGCGAATACTAACGTTACAGCAGCTCCAAATGACATTGCATTTGAAACTTGAGGATGATAGTTTAAAATATCAGAGTTACCGGTTTTCATTGCCATAACAATTGCAATAATGGCAATTAGAAAATAAAATGGTGCTGCAATCCACCCTAAGAAAGATAAAGCCTTAATACCGATATAAGTTACTGCAACATAGAGAATTCCACCGATGACGGTCATTATTAACAAATTAGCACCAAATGACCCATGCATTGTAGCGCCAGTAAGTCCGACTTGAAGAGCAAACCAGCCGATTACAACTGTAGAAAGTAATCCGGAAATAATATAATAACCCGAGCGTCCAAATGTCTTTTGTGCGGTCAGAGAAAAGTTCAATCCCGAACGGCCGGCATCATAGCTTAGTAAGCCTACCATGACGAAAAGGAGGAGATTACCAAGCAGCATTGCTAAGGCGCCGGCTTTAAAGCCAAGCTGTGCAGTGATAAGTCCGCCGATTACTGCACTGGTTAATACCATTGGAAAACCAAACCAAACAGCTGCAACGGATGATAATTTTTTGCGGTATTCTTTGGGAACAGGAGTGTGTTCAAACTCTGGATCCAGTAACTTCTTTTCATCAACGCTGGTTGACATGAATGTTTCCTCCTAGTGAAACAATTTTTTTGTGAGTCTCCAATCCGATAACAAGGCCAAGAGAAAAGCCTGATTTGGATAAAACTCTATTTTTTAATACGTACTTTAAAGCTGAAAGTCGGAACGAAAACTTGATGCATACTTTACCTAATAACGCCATTTTTAAGGTCATGTAGCAGATATCAATAGTAAAAAGCTTACCTTTTAGTGAAATACTGTTAACGAGTCACATGGGCAATTAGGCAAATAAAAGGTGAATAATAAAAAAGTCATCTCAAGAGGGCGTATCCCTTGTATTTAGGCTCATTAGACCAATTTCATGATTGACCGCATTTGACAAACTAATTTGTTCATTGGTGAGCAAAGAAGCGAAACATGGTGGAGCTATGTATGATTTGTCGTTTGTGATTCCCCCCTCTTTAATTTGCGAGGTGTATCTTTAATTAAGCGCTTTCATTTGACCTTGCAAGATTATTGTATGGGGTATTTCATTTAATGTAATTATATAAAATAACCAAAAATGTGGGTTTTCTATTAGGCAGTATGAATAAAAATAAAGGGTTAATTTAGTAATAATGGAGATGGTGAAAGAAATCTGTAAAAACGTAACATTTGGAAGTGCAAGACAGACGTTAATGGGAACATTAGCTAGAAGTAAAACGCCAGAAGCATATAAGATATTAGTCGATGTCTAGAAGATGAAACAGTACGAGGTCATACAATCGAAGGGCTAGGAAGATTTGGAAACATTGAAGCAATTGAAAACTTGGGAAGCTTAAATGTTAAAAAAGGTTATTATGAATACAAAGCGAGAGAAACAGCTTTAAAAAGATTACAACTTGAGGTTGAAAAATAGATTCATATTGAACTAACTAATGCTTTAGTTGAAAAAGCGTTACTTAAAGTTAGTCTTTTTCAAGTTAAAATATCTGTTTAAATAAAAAAAGAGCCCTATTTGAGAGTGTCAAGTCAATAGGGCTAATAGGGAAATTATAGATTTTAAAGATTTTAAAAGGGACTTAAAGATTTAAAAGGTTTAAAGGGGAAAAGATTTGTAATCAAATTCTTTTCATAAGAATAATATCATTATTTTTAATTGTTAGTTTGTGAAAAATGTTACAAATTAATGACAATTAATAGATTACTTTACTTCCTAATTGTCGAAGCTAAACATGAATTAGATTATTGTGCAAAGAATAATACTTGGCAAGCATTGCTGTGTTAGCATTATTTTCAATGCTAGTAAATTTGGTTGGACCTGGAATAGATATAGCATTACTTTTCCGTATTAAAAATGAAATTCATCTTGATTCAAATTGGGCTGGAATTATTATGGCAGGTTTAAGTTGTGGTATGGTCATTGGTGCGATTGCTACCGGGAGAATAAAAAACCGTTTCAGTATGGGATTTTTACTTGCTATTTCAACAATCGGACAAGTTATTCCGCCATTTATAATAATAGTTTCCAAAGAGCCTCTCGTAATTTTATTTACTCAATTTATTGTTGGATTTTTACTTATTGCATGGAATATTCAAACAGTGACTTTAAGACAGTTAATTGTTCCCAATCATCTTTTAGGTAGGTGTACGAGTCTATTCAGAATGATTGCTTGGGTAACTATTCCGTTGGGTACAACAATAGCAGGTGTTTTATCAGAATTTTTTGGAACATCTTTTTACTTGTTACTTGCAGGATGTGTACTTGGAGTGGTGTGCCTAATTTTCATAAGCTCAAAGTTATATAGTTTAAATGAAGAGGATATTGCGGAAAATACCTTACAAACTGCATCAATTAATTATTGATATTATAATGATCAAGGACTAACTGAAAGTAATTTTTTTTGTGCCAGCGTAAAACATTCCACTTTAAATTCCTTAACTAATAAACATGGAATGAAGAATTCTTCTTAAAAATCAATTTGTTGACATGTGCGCACGGATGCATATAATAGAAATTAGGTGGTGAGATTATGGGAATTCATGATCCAAATAAGTGTAAAAAAATGATTGAAGACAATATTAATATTGAATTTTTCAGGGCAATTTTAGACCCAGTCCGAAGCGAACTGTTGATATTCCTCTCTATTTATGGGGAAATGACTATTGGAGAAATAGCGGAGCATTTTCCTCAAAATCGTTCAGTGATTTCACGTCATCTAGATTTAATGAATCGATTTAATTCTGTACAGAGAAGGAAAGAAGGTCGGGAGATTTACTACAAAGCAAATAAAGAATTTATTGTCGATACTTTTGAAGAGACAACGAATAATATAAAAGCACTCATGAATTTGGAAAAGTAGGGTGCTTTTCATTTTGCTTAATATATGCATTTGTGTGCACAAAAACACGAAAGGAGTTTTTATTTTGGAAAAAACGAATAGAAAATGGTTGGTTTTAATTACGGTTAGTTTAGCTGTATTAATGGCAATGCTTGATATTACAATTGTGAATGTAGCATTACCTGAGATTCAAAAAAATTTTTCATCTGATTTTTCAAATTTACAATGGGTTTTGAATGCTTATACTTTAGTATATGCTGCGATGTTATTGCCAATCTCGAAATTGGGAGACATCATTGGACGTAAAAAAGTTTTTTTATTGGGATTAGCCATCTTTGTGATAGGTTCCCTTGCTAGTGGTTTAGCAAGTAGTGATCTTTGGCTGAACATTTTCCGAGGCTTTCAAGGAATTGGTGGAGCAGCCATGATGTCCTTATCACTAACTATTGTTACTGCTTCATTTCCTGAAAAACAAAGAGGTCTTGCATTAGGTATTTGGAGTAGTGTTGTTGGTGTTGCTATCTCAGGTGGTCCACTTATTGGCGGTGCCTTAGTTGATAGTTTTGGATGGCGATCAATCTTCCTAGTAAATATTCCTTTTGGTATTTTAGCTATTCTATTAGGGTTATTCTTCATTCAGGAAAGCAATAAGAACAGTAATGAAAAAATTGATTTTTTAGGATTTGTTTTAAGCACTGCATTGATTTTTACGACGGTATTAGCTCTAATTCAAAAAGAAATGCATGAAAATTATTTGTGGACAGATTGGCATATTTTAAGTTTATTAGGATTATCGATAATTTTATTAATTGTATTTATTATTACTGAAAGAATTGTAAAACAACCTATGATAGAATTATCAATTTTTAGAAATTGGTCATTTAACGGTGCCAACATTGCGGCTTTTGTTTTAGGGGCTGGTCTATATGGTGGATTCACCTATTTAGCTATTCTTATGCAAAATTATATGGGTTACTCTGGGTTTGAAACTGGAGTTAAAATGCTACTAATTAGTGGGTTTACCACCATATTAGGCCCATTGGCTGGGATTATTTCTGGAAAAATCGGCAATCGTTGGTTGATTAGTGGTGCACTATTTATTGGAGCAATTGGAATACTTGTTATGCGTCAGATGATCAAAGTTCCTTTTGAATGGAGCTATTTAATGCCTGGATTTGTCCTTTTAGGAATTAGTAATGCTTTAGTAAATCCACCAATATCTAATGCTGCAATGAGTTCCGTTGATAAAAAACAGGTTGGTATGGCTTCCGGTATTTTAAACGTATTCCGACAAGTCGGAATTTCATTTGGTGTAGTAATGCTGGGAATTAAGTTGACAGAAGGATATAACAACTCATTGGATAAACATATTATGGCGATTAATAATATTGATTTAGGATTTAAACATCAATTGCTAGAAGTTTTTCATAAATCTGGAGATTTTGCTGGATCGCTAATTTTTGATAGTAAACAAGCTGAAGTATTCAAACAAATGCCAGCCTATGAACACATTAAGAATATTGTTTTTAGTGCTTTCAACGCTGGTATCAAAGATGTAGATTTGTTGATTGCCATCTTTTTGCTTATTGGATCATTAGCAAGTGCATTATTAATTCGTGAGAAAAGTAAACCTGAGTTATAAATCAATGATGTAAAATAGAATATAACGCTTCTGAATTAGTAGTCGTGTACAAAAGTAACGCGTGTATAAAAAAAATGGACTTGAGGAGGATTATAACAATGAATAAACCACAATTTGTTTATGTTTCATACATCGCAACTACACCCGAAAAACTATGGGAAGCTTTAACGGACTCTCGATATACTGAAAAATACTTTTTCGGGACTGCAATTAAATCAGATTGGCAAGTAGGTTCAACGGTTTCTTACTTACGAAATGATGAAGTTACAGATTATGGAACCATTTTAAAATGTGAGCCATTTCGTTTACTTTCTTTCACGTGGAATCATACAAATGATCCGACGAACCGTAAAGAACCATCAATCGTTACATTTGTGTTGAAAGAATTAGAGTCAACAGTTAGATTAAAGTTGAAACATGAAAATCTTGAACCTACTGACTTAGTAGATCGTGATGATACGTTTGAAGGATTAAACAATGGCTGGCCAGCAATTTTAAGTAACTTAAAAAGCTTACTTGAAACAGGGAATACATTGCCACCAATTTCTATTTAAGAATCATTTTATATTAAAAGGGGCTGTCCAAAAAGTCAGGTTAACTGACACAGGGACGCCCTTTTTTTATTTGTGAACATTTTTATAAAGTTCTGAACTAGGTTGATATACATAGTGGGAGGTATTTCAATTGATAAGTTAAAATTTTTTAAAAAATATTATTAGATTAATATCAATTTTTATTCGATATGAAAAGAATGAGAGCATATTTGCTAGTTTTCCATTTAAAAGTAGTAATGATTGAACAATTTTAATTGCCATTCTCAGATTTTATTTGCAGTCTATCGTTTTTTCATGACTTTCCTTAACCAGATAGTTTTCATATATCGTATTATAAGATATAATCGTATTATACGACACAAGGAGAATCAATATGGATAAAGAAATTAAACAATTGAACCAATTATGGACAGATATTTACTATCTTTTACGATATAAGCATAAAGAAAATATTACTCACCAAAGCGTGAGGATTTTACAAATTATCGATAAAGAAGATGAAGTTGGGATAAAGGACATTGCTGAAGGAATTAAAGTCTCTCACAATACAGCATCAGAACATGTTAAACGTTTACTAGAAAAAGAATATGTATATAAAACTCGTGGTGAGATTGATCAACGAAAAGTAATCCTAATGCTTACTGATTTAGGGAAAGAAGTTTTGTTACAAAATTCAAGTTTAAATGAAGAAAAACTTCAACAGCTTCTTTTTGAACAGATGACCGAACAGGAAAGAGAAACGATTTTAGAAGCCTTTAATTTAATGAAAGAGAGGGCTCAAAATGTACGCGATTATTAAAATATTTACTTCAGCAATTATAATCGGGGTTATAACCGAAATTGCACGTCGATTCCCTTCACAGGGTGGATTGATTGCGGCATTACCTATTGTTAGTTTATTAAGTCTAATATGGCTCAATGTTCAAGGCGAACAAGTGCAAACATTAAGTAAGTTTGCTTATGGAGTCGTATTAGGAATCCCGGGTACGGTCGTGATGCTGTTAATTATTGGATTGGCTCTTCAGCATTCAATGCACTTAATTAGTTCAATCGGGCTTGGAATTTTAGGATGGCTTGTTTATATTTTTGCCCAAGATTTAGTAGTAAAGCATTTGTTTTAATTTAAGAGTAGATTTTCCGACTTTTTACAATTTTGATAAATAATTTTTGATATAATTATTCAAAATAAACGCTAATTTATAGGAGAGAAAATGCTTAAAAAACTAAAAATATGGGCGAAGAAATTAAAGCGCCAAATCTTCACACTTTATTTTGCTTGCAAGGATGAACGTGTTCCGTGGTATGCAAAAGTATTCATAGTTTGTGTAGTAGCATATGCTTTTAGTCCGATTGATTTAATCCCTGATTTTATTCCAATTTTAGGCTATTTAGACGATGTAATTCTCATTCCAATAGGTATTTATATTTCTTTAAAGCTGATACCAGACAATGTAATAGTAGACTGTGAAATGAAAGCAGAAGAAATGATGAAAAATGGTAAACCTAAAAATTGGATAGTCGGATCATTAATTTTGCTGATTTGGCTAGTGATTTTTATTTGGGTCATTTTCAAAGTTTATCAATTAATAAGTTAAGTATAAAAAGAGATTCAGATTGAATGTAAAACGGCTGTCCTTTTGAGAGGGCAGTCGTTTTTGTATGTTTTGTTTTTTGAAAAATTATTGGCTAAAAGTAAGGAGCCATTTAGACAGGAAATGCATTTGAAATTCCGTTTCTCACATGCAATGTATCAATGTGCAAGAAATAAAATTACAGAAGGAATACACGAAATCTTAGATGTTGCTATAACTGCAATAGGACTAGGTGTAGCGAAAGGGTATGGAAAGTGCCTAATGATTTACTGGAAACTTAGACATAAAATTAGACCATGAACAAAAATATTTACAAATATTGAGTAAATAACTGAGGAGTCTTAAAAGAACGAAATAAAAGAAGATCTACAAGGTAATTATTCCTTGTGGTTTTTTGTGTTTTATTATGGATTGCAGTCATTTTTTTTTTGACGATCTACCTTTATCCAATTCTCTACAAAATATAAAAATATTGAAAAAAAGAATTAGTTATGAAATAAAAGCTTACTTGAATATAAATTTAATAAAACCTGTCTATGGAGGACTATTTATGGCTTTTGTTGCAATCTATACAGTTGGTAGGCTAAAACACCCATATGACGACTCTGCCTCTCGTCAATTTTTTTCTGTAGGAAATGATGTATTTCATCAGGCTACAAAATCAGGGCACATGATTGATGCGTTTTCATCTGATGGAATCTCTCTCCCTGAAAAAGTTAGTAAGGGGGACGGTTTTCCTGTACTTACACTAACGGTATGGAGGAATCTTGAATCCTTATATCGTTTTACTTACTCGGGACACCATAAGCAAGCGTTGAAAGATCGAAGTAAATGGATGGAACCTTATAAAGAGAAGCACTTTTCATATATTGTGTGGTGGACTGAGAAGCAAAGTGATGTTTCGTGGGAAGAGGCCTTTAAACGATATGACTATTACATTCAAAATGGACCAACTCCTACTGCTTTTGATTTTAAGCATGCATTTGATCAATATGGTGAAGCGTTATTAATTAAGTAGTAATAGATTTCCAGATAAATTGTATCTTAATGATAAAAAAGTAGGAATTTTACAAAAATATAATAATTCCTACTTGATTTATAGGAATACTTGTATTAATATTTTCGTAAATTATATTATTAAAAGAAAAGGGGGAGAAAAATGAATACATTTCTTATCTGCGTAAATGTTGTTATCTTATTAGTACTTATGTATGGCTTGTATTTTATGCAAAAAAAGCATGTATCTTTTTCAAAACGTGTATTCGCAGGTTTAGGTTTAGGTATTATTTTTGGTTATATTATTCATTTAATCTATGGAACTGAACATGAAGTAACAGTCGGATCAATTGACTGGTTTAGCATTGTTGGTAGTGGTTATGTAAAACTATTACAAATGATTGTTATGCCACTAGTATTCGTTTCAATTGTCGGAGCGTTTACAAAATTAAAGTTAACTAAAAATATCGGTAAAATTAGTGTCCTTGTTATTGGGATTCTACTGGGCACAACAGCAATTTCAGCAGCTATTGGAATTGGATCCGCTTTAGGATTTGGACTTGATGGAATCAAAATATCAGCAGGTGCTGCAGAGACTGCTAGAATTACAGAATTACAAGGACGTGTTCCAAGTGTCGAAGCTATGACAATTCCAAAACAAATCCTTGAATTAATTCCAAGTAATCCATTTTTAGATTTAACTGGTGCACGTGCAACTTCAACAATTGCAGTTGTAATTTTTGCAGCAATTGTGGGAATTGCCTACCTTGGTATAAAACGTAAAGAGCCTGAAACTGCAGAGTTTTTTGCAAAAATAATTGATACACTTTATACAGTAACGATGAGAGTCGTATCGTTAATTCTTCGTTTAACACCTTACGGAATCTTAGCAATCATTACAAAAGTAGCAGCAACAAGTGATTATGATGCAATCGTAAAATTAGGTAAGTTTGTAATAGCATCTTATGTGGCTTTAATCGCAATGTTTATCGTGCATTTATTATTATTATCATTTGCAAAACTAAGCCCAGTAAGATATGTGAAAAAAGCATTACCAACTTTATCATTTGCATTTACTTCACGTACAAGTGCTGGAACTTTACCAATGACAATCAAAACACAAACAAAAGATTTCGGTGTTTCAGAAGGAATTGCAAACTTCGCTGGTTCGTTTGGTCTTTCAATCGGTCAAAATGGATGCGCAGGTATCTACCCAGCAATGTTAGCTGTAATGGTAGCTCCAGCAGCTGGTGTTGATCCAACAAGTGCATCATTTATTATCTCTCTAATTTTAATCGTAGCAATCAGTTCATTTGGTGTAGCTGGTGTCGGTGGAGGAGCAACTTTTGCAGCTCTTATCGTACTATCAGTTATGAATCTTCCAATCGCAATCGTTGGACTACTAATCTCAGTTGAACCGCTAATTGACATGGGCCGTACAGCTCTAAACGTTAGTGGAGCAATGACATCCGGTATCCTAACAAGTAAGGCTACCGGAGAATTCGAAAGTGAAGTCTATCAGCAAACGGATGTTGTGGAAGCATAAATGAAAAACTAATTAAAAATAAAGAGTCCCGAGGAAAATGGCTTTTACTTGGGGCTCTTTTTTGTATAGAAATATCAATCGATTCATTGTGTATGCAGGTCCTTTAACTAGATGCATACATTAAAAAATCATTATGAATTATTAAAAATATCTTAATAGTATTTATTGGTAGACATAAAAATTAAGTTTACTTTACATATGGTCAATAATTAAGGTGTATAATTAATGGCTAATTTTACTAGTTATATAACAATTTTTTAAATCTAGAAGAATCTAAGATCGATAGGACACCGAAAAATATAGCTAACAGACATGATTTCAAATTCAACTACTTAAGTTCAAGAACGTAGTTTTTCTTGAACTTTTTCGTATTTATTTAGACGTTGAAGATCAATTCTGGCCAAAGGATAGAGGAATGAAGGGTATACAGTTTTTAGGACTTTGGTTCTTCTTATTTGATTTACTTCCTGAGGAAAGCATTTGGTTAAAAGTCTTTATCATTACGGATTACTTAACACAAATGGTTGTGTTAATAATTGATAATTTAGAATTAATGTTCAATTTACATAGTGATTATATAATTGTCCGTGTGATATTTTTCACCTTCTCACTGAAAAAATAAATCAAAATTCTAAAGCGTGGCTGAATTCACTAGGAGAAGAAGTCGTAAGGAAAGTTAAGTTCATTTAGGAAAAGGAGGAACAATATTTTATTGATATTTAACTATTTTTCACAGTTTATAAATTGTTGTAATCTGCTTTACTACATTGAATTCACTTAATAGTCAGGAAAAAGTTCAGTGAGTTGATCTGTTAGATTGGGTGGAAACCTTGTAGCAAGAGTTGTAAAAGATCGATGCTTCCGAATTTAGCAAAAAAAACTGTCCAACAGGGGAGGGACAACAAAATTCGATGTGCCGGGCCGACGTTAATATGTATCCATAGATCTCTATACATTCGGATGGAAATAAACCCGATTTAGTTTTCCCTGTTATAAGTGATATTCATATTCAAGCTAAAAGTAATAATTTCTTAGAAAAGTTGGTCTTTACTTTAGAGTAATTAGCAGTAATCGTAGAAAATTAGAATTCCTGGAGGTTTTCTGTAATGAAAAGAATTTTATCTATTTCTCTCGTATTAACGATGATATTCGTTATGTTATCAACCACCACGAATGCACTTGCAAACGAATCGGGTACCAAACTTGTAAAAATCGACAATATGCAGCCGGTATACGGTCAAACGATCACTGCCAATGTAATCATGGGTCATGGTTCAATGGGCAAAAATCTAACATTTCAATGGCAAGTACAGGAATCACGTATAAGCGATCAATATGTTAATGTAAAATCGGGTGGGACTTCCAAAAGCTACACAGTAACGTTAAATGATATTGGTAAAAAATTGCGCGTTGTAGTTGGTTTACCATCAAATGGTGACAGAAAAACTTCATTGCCCACAAATGCAGTATTAAATGCCAACCCCCTTATTTCATCGGTGAAATTCGACAATAATTTAAAGGACGATGCAAATCAAGAGAAATTGGAAGGGAAAGGAAATTATAGTTATGTAGACAGTGTATTACCTGGGGCCAAAGCTCTGCACCTAGAAAGCGGAGACGGTAATTACGTCGGTACGACGCATAGCTTGAATTTTGGTAATGACAGTTTTACCACATCCTTCTGGTATAAGGGTGACACTAACAATAATCAGGTAATATTATCAAACAAGGATTTTACTAAGAGCACTAACGAAGGCTGGGCGATTTATACATCAGCCAATTCGGTCAATATGAATTTAGGATTCCCGACCTCATCAATAAAATTTGGGCGTGACACGTTTAATGCTTCCCATTGGCGTTACGTGACATTTGTTGTAGACAGAGATAAAATGCTTGGATCGTTGTATATTGATGGTTATAAAATGACTGAAACTTCTCTGGGGGTTGGAACCTTAGATACATCGAACCCATTAAATATAGGTAGCGACGGGTCGGGCGAAAATGGAGGTAATTCATTCGATATAGCTGATCTAAATATTTGGAAAGGTGCATTTAGCAGTGATATGGTTCAAGCTAATTATAATAGTTACGCTGTAAATAAAGTAGATATGAAAGCACTTAACGACAAAATATCAGAAGCAAATAAAATAACTGCAGACGGTCTCGGTAACGGCTTCAGCCAAACCGATTTTGATTATTTGAAGAAGGTTTTGAATACGGCAAATAAGGTTGCAACAACTCAAAAAGTAAAATTATATACACAGGAAACCATCAATTATTACGAACGTGAACTAAACAACGCCATATTCATCTATCAAAAAAGCAATAAAACATTAACTCCTGCCGGTTTAAATATGATTGTGGACAGCGATCCGGAAGTAAGTGCTAATCCCGCAACAATCGCGCGTATTGAAAAAGATTACAGAACTGAACTGAGACTATTCCCACAAGCCGACGTACTCTTTATTCCTGGCGACGTTACCGGTGGAAACAACGCCAATGAATATGTGTGGATGAAAAATCTGACAGACATTTACAATAAACTTAAAGGTGAGGGTCTGTTTGACAATACGAAGCTTTATATGGTAAGAGGCAACCATGATATGGGCGGCGCCGAAAAATTTATACCTGTCGGTTCGGCGGGCGCGTGGAACGCTTCAACGAATTCATACGATAACAATTTCTTTAACAGTGCTTATAGGGTAAAGGTAAAAGGATATAATATTGTAGGTTTTGACGGAAATTATAACAATGACAATACAGTGGGAAAAACCAAAGATTTACTCAACCAAATTAAAACAGAAGCGGATTACGATCCAACCAAACCCATATTTGTATCTTCTCACTACCCTATAAGTGGAACAGTGTGGTCAGGGAGATGGAGCAGCGCAGCAAGTAATAATGTAGGTAAATATATTGCCGACAATGACTTGTCGCAGGTGGTATATATGTCAGGTCATACGCAATACGACCCGACCGACGAACGTTCTCACTATCAAGGTTCTGCTACGTTTCTCGACAGCGGTGCGAGTTCATATTCAAGCTATATTGATGATGGTCCTTACGGTGGATATTTAGAAGGCTCGTATATCAACTATAAAACTACACCTCGCATTGTGAATTTCTTAGAGGTTTACGGTTCAAAAATTATCATCAAACAGTATAACTTAAGTACAGATGAATATGTAGGCATACCTTCTGTAAAAATCGTTGGTGAAGGTAAAGAGGCCTTTACCTATAGTAGGAGCGATATAAGAGAACTCATAGCTCCGGAGTTTGAAGAGGGTATTACGGTCGATTCCTACAAAAACAACGAACTTGCTTTTACAATAAAGCAAGCAAATGACAATGTGCGCGTTTTGGAATATAATATTCAGCTTATCAACAAGCTCACGGGGAAAGTGGACAAATCGTTTAACAGCCTTTCGCTTCCACTAGACAAGCCGTTCGATGAATACAGGCATTATAAGTTTACAAATTTGTCGCCGACTACTCCATATATACTCAGGGTATTCGCTGACGATTCCATGTACAATCGTTCGTCGCAGGACATTGAAATTGAGGCTCAAAGAGTTAATTTAAACAGCATCACTGCGCCTGCATCGTTATCTGCGAACAACGGAACGGCCAAGACAGCGGAAGCTCTTGGATTGCCCACAGAAGTAATTCTTGCAACCGATAAAGGAAATGTGGACGCAAGTGTGACTTGGGATTTAAGCGGCGTTAACTACAATCCGGCTATCAAGACGGTGCAGACCTTCTCGGTGCCAGGGACCGTAACCCTGCCTTCCGGAGTTGAAAACCCGAACAGCGTTCAATTGACAACAAGCATTAACGTAACTGTTCAAGCAGTTGGAGTGGCTACAGGCCCAATAACACTAGACAAATCCCAGTACAACCAAGGGGAAGCTATTACCCTATCCTATACTGGGGCAGCGTTAAACGGGAAAGATTGGGTCGGCATATACAAAACCGGAGATGTTCCTCCAGGTGCCGGTGCATCTTTGCGATGGAGTTATTTAAATTCTGGATCTGGAAAAGTTAGTTTAAACAATGGACTGGCTCCTGGCACTTATGATGTACTCTTTTTGCTCAATGACGGTTATACGGTAGTGGATCGCAAGACATTCCAAGTCGTTCAACCGTGACGTTAAAGAGCATAACAGTGCCTGCAGCCATCACAAAAGTAGAGCAATTCAAGTGTTTGAAACCAAAAGTATACACGCAGGTTTCATCGCATTAGCGAAATTTAGGATGGATCGGTAATGAAACGGGGGGAGATCAATTTTCTCCCCCTTATCGATTTAAACGCTTAATAGTACCAAAGGCGTACTAAATCTGCATCACAGCTTGAAATAAGTCGAGCAACATGATCAGGTTGCAGAATGAACGTTCGTAACAGGATATACAATATTTCAATTTGTAATACTAACATTTCATGAAAAGAGGTTCCGCTATGAAGATGCGTTCATTTCTGTCCATGTTCATCATCATGTTCTTATTATTTTTTGGGACTACCACAACTTCACTTGCGCATTCCATAGATATGAGTTATTCGGATTTAAACATTGAAGGAAACGAGATTCTGTATGACCTTTTTATTGAACAAAAAGACTTGTTTCCACATTTAGGTACTAACTTGGATAATCTGGTGAACGATGAACTGGCCTCGCAAAAAATTGAATCCTATTTACAGAATGGTCTTCGATTAGATGCTGATTCGAAGCCATTAAAGATGGAATTGGTTTCGATGAATATGGCGCAAAAGGGTGTCGTAAGAGGCATGGAATTTCAACTGAGGTTTATCGCCGATGAAGAAATCAAACAATTTAATCTGCATTACGATCTGGTGTTTGACGATGTACCTACTCATACGAGTGTACTCATGGTCCATGCAGGGGACTATTTTCAGCAGGATATGATTAATAGCACTAATAAAGATATTCTGATTAACCTTCCCAAAGACACTCCCAAGGACCTTTCCATGGACCTTCCAAAGGCTAAGATTGGCGATGTTTTGTGGAAATACTTTAAGCTTGGAATCGAACACATTTTGACAGGATATGATCATTTGCTGTTTTTGTTATCCTTAGTATTAATCGCAACTAAATTCAAGGATGCGTTGAAAATTGTTACTGCTTTTACTATCGCCCACAGCGTTACACTGTTCTTGGTGGCAACCGGTCGCATTCACGTCATCCCTTACTGGGTCGAATCCTTGATTGCCCTGACAATCTGTTATGTAGCAGTGGAAAACATATTTATTCAAAAAGCGAAATGGCGATGGCTATTGACGGCCTTATTTGGCCTGATTCATGGCATGGGCTTTGCCGGGGCCTTGGCTGAAACTGGACTTCCAAAGAGTAATCAACTTGGCTCACTCCTGACGTTTAATTTAGGTGTGGAAGCAGGACAACTCATGATCCTGTGCCTATTACTTCCTTTATTGCTATTGATGCAACGTTTCCCATGGTATCGTAAAATGATGGTCTCAACGTCTTGCCTTATTTTTGCGGTGGCATTTTATTGGTTAGTTCAAAGACTACAATAAGTCCATGATGATTCCTATTTCTGATTTTTTACATTGGGAAAATGATTTTGTGCGATGTTAAATTCCATCATGTTACATTTAATTGCAATAAGTTTTTTATTATATATTGGTACTATTAATATATTATTTTATATTTTTCTATGTTTAATTGAATGCTCCTTATTGTGGAGCCGGGTAGATGCATTATTCTTGAATTCAAGAATAAATGAGTTCAATGAGTCTGTTGAACAGGCTATTTCGGTAGACTATTTTCTTGCTAATTGGCAATGAGAAAATTCAATTATAGCAATCTATCTCGGGTCAACACCACAATTTTTAGCTGCTCATAGATTTTATGAAAAAAATGGATTTACGAGTATAAAACGTACAGATTTACCTGGAAAATTTCCAGTAGTACATGTCGATAAAATATTCTATAAGTATTTGGTAGATTAAGTATAAAATTTACCCTTTAACTAAGGGAATCAAGAATTGAACAACTTGGACTGCTTCAGAAGTCTATTATTCTTGTTTTTTAATCAAGGAGATCCTTGATATTGTTTTAAGTAGAGATGCTGTTTCAGTATTTGAAAACAGAGATGGATATAGATGTAGTTGATCTTTTTAGCGTCCCTTTAATTAGGTGACGTTTTTTGTTTTCCAATAAAATAAATTACTAGTTTTATCTATTTTTTTAAAATTATTTGTTGAAATATATCAATTAATATTTAGTAGGTTGAAAGTTATTTTCAAAATACAAATTGTATCAATTGTCAATATAATGTAATTGTAATTTTCAGAAAATTAATTCTAGCAAGGAGTTGATAAGGCTGATCATGGCATATAAGAAAAGACTAGAAAAAATTAATCAAACGAGTCCTATATTAATGCAATTAATCAAATCGAACAGCCCTCGAGCACCTACATTGTATAAGTTGAAATAAAATTTGGGGACATAATCTAAGGAGGGATTTAGTGTGAAAAAAGTTTGGAAGTTTTTAAGTTTAACAGCTTTAGCTACATCTTTAATAACAGCACCGACAGTAAATGCAGCTGATTTAGGTTTAGTTAAGAAGACTGGTAGAAATATTCTTCAATCGGAAAGTTCATTAAAGATTGATAGGTTTCTAAACAAATTATCTCCTGAGCAAAGAAAAGCACTCCAAGACTTGACCTCAACAACTAAACAGAAACTAAACATATCATCAGCGAAAGACTTAAACAGTTCAAAAGAAATTTCGGTAATTGTTGAATTCAAGCAACAAACAGCAAATACTGCTATTTTGCTAGAACAGCTTAAAGGAAAGGCCCTAACACATGAAGATGCGAATAAAAAATTAGAAGCTTCACATGATCAATTTAAAAAGGACTTATCAAAACTAAAGGTTAAATACAAAGTTAGAGATACATACAAGGAAGCATTTAATGGTGTTTCAATAACATTACCAGCGAATCAGGTTAAAAGTCTGCTTCAATCTGGCGTTGTAAAGAGTGTTTATGAAAATAAAAAGGTTCAGTTGATTGAACCAATTTCTCCTCTTAAAGAAAAGGAATCAGCTGTTTATAGCGGAAAATCACCTCTTGAAATAATGGGAGTGGACAAACTACATAAAAAAGGAATTACCGGAAAAAATGTCAAGATTGGTGTCCTTGATACAGGAATTGATTATAATCATCCTGATTTGAAACGAGCGTTCAAAGGAGGATATGATTTTGTCGATAATGATAATGATCCAATGGAAACAACAGTTGATGATTGGATAAAAGCTGGCAAACCGGGAGGGACTTCTTCGGGTTATGTTACATATCATGGAACTCATGTTTCAGGTATAATTGCTGGCCAAAATAAAGCTAAATCAGCATATGCAATGGAAGGTGTTGCACCAGACGCGAATCTTTACGTCTATCGTGTTCTTGGCCCGTACAGTACGGGTTCAACTGAAGATATTTTAGCTGGTATAGAGCAATCGGTAAAAGATAAAATGGATGTTATTAATTTATCTTTAGGTGCAAATTATAACGATCCGTATTCTCCTTTAGCAATTGGGATTAATAATGCCGTATTATCAGGTGTTACATGTGTGTTAGCAGCTGGAAATGATGGTGGCGAAATGTACACTCTTGGCACACCAGCCGCATCAGCACTTGGAATAACAGTTGGTTCTAGTAATCCAGAAGTTGCTGATTATAATTATGTTGGAACATTTAAAAGTAATAGTACAGCAGTAGATTCTGAGATTCATTACGCTACAAATGGCTTTTTAGAAGATCCAAGAAAATTAGAAGGAAAAAGTTTTGATATCGTTGATGTCGGTCAAGGACTAGAATCCGATTTTAATAGTAAAAACGTAAATGGAAAAATAGCCCTTGTTTCAACTGGTATTACATCGCTCCAGGATAAGGTTAGATTGGCAAAAAAATATGGGGCTGCTGCTGTATTTATGTATAGTACTTCGAATGGATTCGTTGCGGACCAAGTCCCTGTAGCGATTGAAAATACATATGCATATATTTTGAGTGGTGAGCAAGGAAAAGCATTTAAAGAAATCTTGAAAAATGAAAAAGCAAAGTATACATTTACAACAATTCAAAAAAAGGTGTTTTACACAGAAGATTCACTGTCCTTTTTTAGCTCGCGCGGCCCTGCATTAGTGACATATGATATTAAACCAGAGGTGACGGCACCGGGCATGAGCATTATGTCTACTATTCCACCATATGTATATGGTGACAAGTATGATGGATTATATCAATATGGATATGCTCCTTTATCTGGAACTTCAATGGCTACACCGGAAGTAACTGGAGTAGCAGCACTATTACTTGAGGAAAATCCTAAAGCAACCCCTGCTGACATTAAAACGACATTAATGAATACTGCTGATGACATGAATGGTAATTATAGTGTATTTGAAGTTGGAGCGGGACGAATCAATGCACTTAAGGCAATAAACTCGGAAACATTAATCCAAGTTCAAGATAAAACAACGAATATTTATAACAATGAAGAAGTACAAGTAGATGATTTAACAGGAGCATTAAGCTTCGGTAGTCTATATTCAAATGGAGAAGCAGTACAGGATAAAAGAAACGTCATACTCCAAAATAATAAGAATAAGGAAAAAATATTTGAAATTAAAGTAAGTTATCAAACAGTAAGAGATTCCCTTGATGCGACAGCAAACGGTGTAAAGTTAAGAACGAGTAGGACCTTTGTAACCTTAAAAGGAAAAAGTAAACAAAATATAGAAGCATCAATAGAGCTCCCTGCATCTGCCAAATATGGTATGTATGAAGGCATTATCACATTTACAAATGTTTTAAATCCAGATGAAACATACAAAATGCCATTTGGTGCTCGTAAAGTTAAAGAAGGGATTGAATATTTAAATACGAGCTCAGGGATTTCAACAATTAACAATGGTAATTTAAATTACAACAGTATGGCATCAGCTACTTTAAAATTGAATTCTCATATTCGCTCTATCGACATTTTCATAGCAGATACTAAATCTAAAGATTTCGGATACCTCGGATATTATGATGGTGTAGGGATACCTGAAAATCAGGATATTAAATTAACAAATTTCTTCGATGGAGATTATTATCCTATTGGAATAACAAATGAGCAGGCTGTAGGTATGGAACCTACACAAATAAAACCAGGTACTTATAAAGTAAAATTTGTATTTACAGAAGAAAGTGGAAAACAACTTATTATCGAAAAGCCGATTTCTGTTGATAATTCAAAGCCTGAAATGAATACAAATTTAGCTGATGGCATCATTGAAGTGGATCCAAATAATCCAATCGAAATAAAAGGGAATGTTATGGATCAAGGAATAAAAGAATTAATTGCGACAGGTTCTGAAATGACCCAAGGAAGTAACAAACTTTATTATAAATACAACACGAATTATCCGACGACCCAACCCCTTGATACAGATGGGAATTTTACTTTTGTCAGAAATAATATACCTAGCAGCTTAACTGTATTACCAATTGAAATGTATGCTATGGATTATATTGGCAATAAATCTAATTCATTGCAATACTATTTTGTCAAAAAAGGAGCTCCTTACGTAACAAGTATTGCTAATCATAAAGAAGTTTTTCAAGGTGACACAATCACATTTGATGTAAATGCGATGAATCAAGGGGTATTTAAAAATGCAGAATTAGAGTTCAAGTATGACCCGAATGTTCTATCCTTCAACAATATCGCTTTGGTTGATAATATGAAAAATCGCTTTGATGCCAATGTAACAAATGAAAATGGTACAATCAAAGTTAACTTACAAGCAAAAGACACATCTTGGAGTCCCGAAAATGTAATATCAATGCTGAAGCTGACAGCTACAGTGAAAAATGATAAGTATTTTAACGATTATACAAAAGTAACTTTATCAAAAGCTAATTTTACAAGCTTATCAGATGTCAAAACGTCTAGTGGACGTGTTGATCCATCAGTTAAAATTAATGCTATGAGTTCTCAAATAGTAGGTACAATGAATGGAGAAGCAGTCTATAAAGTAGCGGCTACTGGCCCTGTAAAGCTGTTTGATTACTCTAAAATGGGTGCTACCGTAAAGGTTATTGATCAAAATGGTATGGAGTATGTAGGAAAAGTATTAGATACTCCTAATTTTCAAGTGGATTCATTACCATCTGGTGACTCATTCATGTTAGTACTAGATATACCTGGACATTTTACAGTACAAAAGTCATTCTATATAGGTCTAGATGGCAAGATTGGTGAAAAGAAATTTATCGATAAAAAGTTAGCGAGTGCTGGAGACGTAAATAAGGACAATGTTATCGATATTTTAGACGCAATCTATCTACAAGAGCATTGGGGTACAAATGATCGCAAAGGAGATATTAACTTTGATGGTAAGATTGATCTGACTGACATGAATTACATTAAACAAAACTTTCTTAAGGAAAATCTAACAGTGGCTCATCAAAACAAACCGAAATCAACTGACAATGGAAAAACATTACAAGACATTATTGACAGTTTAAATTAATAGTATAAAAGGGAAACTAGTCCTAAGAAGTAGATTATTATTAGGACTAGTTTTTTAATAGTTGGAGGAAGGAAAAAGTACCCTTAATTATTAATTTACCAAAATAGTTAGATCTGATTAAAAAAATCAAAACCAACATAGGCTTAAATATACATAAGTGATCGCTTCAATAGATTTTGAATCATACTATAGAATCGATACTTTGAAGAACCTCGTTCAGTTAGGTAGTACTTTAGAAATCCCCACTTTAGTGATCGATTAATCGGACTTTACAAACTACGAATCTCGAATTTATACTTTGAATAGTTGGAATTTTGTTTCAATTTATAATAGAAAAAAATCGAAATTTATTTTCGGTAATTGAATCGAAATTTCTAACAAATAGAATAGTGTAAGTTTGAATAATCATCTAAATAGGAGGAGAACTTATTTGACTCGAATAACTCGTAGTATTGTAACATCAATGCTAACGCTTGCTTTAGCCATTACATCTGGAACTGTCAGTTATGCTCAAACAAATTCAGAGAAAAGCTCAATCCAGTCAGAGGTGAATGGAATGAAACAAATTAAACATAATGATAATTTTCCTGTTTTGAGCAAAGTAAAACGTCCTGAAGATGTTGGATTTTCATCTGAGAAATTAAAACAAGTAGATGAATTGATCCAACAGGATGTAAACAATGGTTTTCCGGGTGCAGTTCTAATGATTATCAAAGATGGGAAAATCGTAAAAAACACTGCTTATGGATACTCAAAAAAATACGATGGGCTGTCACCACTGAAACATCCTCAGAAAATGAAAACTAATACAATGTTTGATTTGGCATCAAACACTAAAATGTATGCAGTTAACTTCGCTTTGCAACATCTTGTTAGTATAGGAAAAATAGACTTGAATTCAACTGTACAATCATATTTTCCAAATTTTAAAGACAAATCAACTGATATGATTAAAGGGAAAGATACCCTACGCTTAATTGATATTTTACACCACACTGCTGGTTTTCCAGCTGATCCGCAATATCACAATCCTACTGTAGCAGGTTCTTTATATACACAAAACCGTAATGAAACATTTGAGAAAATCGCTGAAACACCGTTAGAATACGTACCTGGAACGAAAAATATTTATAGTGACGTAGATTATATGATTCTCGGTTTTATTATTGAGAAAGTAACTGGACAAAGCCTAGATGACTATGTAGAAAAGACGATTTATAAACCATTAGGTCTAAAACACACAATGTTTAACCCGTTACAAAAAGGATTCAAACCAAAAGATTTCGCAGCAACAGAGCTAATGGGGAATTCACGTGACGGAGTCATCTCCTTCCCAAATATTCGTACATACACAATACAGGGAGAAGTGCACGATGAGAAGGCCTACTACTCTATGGGTGGCGTATCCGGACATGCAGGGCTTTTCTCGACGACAAGCGATTTAGCAGTTCTTTTGCAAGTAATGTTAAACGGAGGTGGATATGGCAAAGTAAACCTATTTGATCAAAAGACTATTGATCAGTTTTCAGCACCTTCCGATTTAAATCCAACATATGGCTTAGGATGGAGAAGAAATGGCTCTCCGAGTATGTCGTCTACATTTGGATTATATGCAAGTCCAAATGCGATTGGACATACCGGTTGGGTAGGCACACTGACCATTATAGATCCAGATAATGATTTAGGGATTGTCTTATTGACCAATAAAAAACATTCACCTGTAATTGATCCACTCACAAATCCGAACAAATTTGCAGGTGATGACTTTGCTACAGGACAATATAAAGCGGTAGCAACTGCTGTGTATGAAGCATTATTAAAATAAAGGTTAGTATTGAATAAAATGCATTACAATTGTTGATTTTTATACTTACCCAGAAAAGAGAAAAATCGTCTATCTTGAATGATTTTTCTCTTTTTTTGTCAAATACTTTTTCAATTTAGGCTTTGCTAAAGTAGATTGTTGATTTTCTTATTCAACTTCTATGAAAATCAGTTTCTTCATAAATAGATAAATGCCATAAGTTGTGGTGTAACGCTTGAACTTCATGAGTGGATAAATGGCAAGTAAGTTACATAAGAGATATGTTAAAATGTTTTAATATGATAGAAAAAGTGAAGGGAATGCAATAAATGAATAAGTTAAATTGGGACAGAAATCAACTTTGGGAAGGTTGTATTTTGGCTTCGATAGCCCATGCAATTATGGTAGCTCATTATCCTGATATTTCTCATGAACAATCTTGGGATGGGTTTAACTATAGTGTTCAAGATAGCTCTGGTACGCGTGGCACTATAACATTTCATCCGAATTTTTTAGTAGGTGCTTTCAGAAATGACCATAGCGAAAGGGCAGTAGATTACAAAAATGCTATCGAATATTTTATAGGTGCTCCTGAAGAGTCCAAAGAAGTAGCATCAGAAGAGGCTCTTCTATATTTATTAGATGAGATTGAAGAAAAGACAGTCCCAGTTATAACAACTGCATTTTGGGGAAATCTTGATGGCGTATACTCGAATGATACTTATGAGGATTTTATTGAAAATGGTTGTTTTCTTATAGAGAGACAAATAGATAATATGGAAAATGCTATAAATGAGTGGAAAGAAGAATATGAAATGTCTGAAATTCAAATAGGCCTATTAAAATCCATTTTCAAACGTAAAATTGAAAATCCGACTAAAGACATCGTATTGAATGAAAAAGAAATAAAAATGATTGGGTCAGAAGATGAAGAAGGTCTAAGTGAAAGTAGAAGATCATTTGAAGAGCTTGGAATTACGTGGAAGTTATAAAATTTATTATTTTACTTATTATAAAATAATGTTATGTAAATAAGGCAGTGCGATATTTGAAGATTACGGGTCACAAAAGTGGCCCGTATTTTATTGAACAAAATGTCAGTTTAGTTAAATAAGAAATTCCGATTTTCATGAGTCTTTTGATTGATTAATACCTTTAGGTTAGATGATAAAATAAAAATGAACTTACAAATATATATGGTATCGATTGATTTGGAGGATATAGAGTATGGATTTAGTAGTATCAATTTGCATGATTATGATAGTTTATTATTTAAGTCAAATTGTAAAAGAATTACGAAAAAGATAAATCATAGTGTTATAAACAGTTGAACTCTGGGAGAGTGTGAAATGGATCAATTAACACTAGGTAGAAAAGAGTAGTCGGGGCTAAAGTATAAATCGGAAACAAGCTTCGCCAGAACATCATAAATCTATTTCTTGGAGGTGCTAGCTTGAAAAAAATCGTTCTAGCTTTTTCGTTTGTTGTCTTCCTTAGTGCATGTAATCATCATGCTGCAGAAGACAAACTGTTCGGAAAGTGGTCTTATCACACAAAAACAACGAAATCGAATGAAGATGTTGATTATCAGATTGAATTTAAAGAAGACAAAAAAACAAAGCACGGAGTTCTTATGAGGTCCACTACGAAAATGGCTGCTTTTAACCAAACATTGGAACGACATTACAAAATCGTCTCATCGACCGACAAACAAGTGAAGCTGAAAATAAAAGGGACATCAAACATTTTAACGGTAAAGGTGACTGACAAAACCATAACACTTTTAAAACAAACATATAACCGAGTTGACGAATAAGTGTAAATAAAAAGGCAGATATAGTTCATTCTGTTAAGTGGATGATGGTTGTAATTAATTCTTAATAAGGGTCCTAAAAGTTGTCTAATTAGACAACTTTTTTAAGTTCAAAAATTAAACATTTATTTAACTGAGCCTCAATTTTAAGAAATTAAGTATTAGAATTTTTAAAAAAATTTATTGCAAATGCAACAAAATTAAGTTAGATTTAATGTATGATATTTTTATTGCATTTGCAACAAAAAACAAGGGGGATTCTGGATTATGTATATACCAAAATATTATAAAGTCACAAATCCTGAAGAAATTTGGGAATTCGTTCAAAAGAACTCTTTTGGCACGATTATCACAACAAAGCAGGGGAAACCAATTGCGACCCATTTACCACTAAGGCTAAGTAAAAAAGGTGAAGATTATTATATTACTGGGCATATTGCATATGGAAATCCTCAATGGAGAACATTTGAGAATAGTGAAGAAGTACTTGTTATGTTTCAAGGACCTCACTCATACATTTCATCTTCTTGGTATGAAGTTGAGGAAGTTCCAACTTGGAATTATCAAGCCGTGCATGTTTATGGAAAAGCAAGCATTTTAGAGAGAGATGAATTAGTAGATGAATTAACAATCATGCTAGAAAAATATGAGAAAAATCGTGAAAACCCAGTATTGTGGGATAAACTTTCTCCACAACTTTTAGAAAGTGAACTAAAAGGCATTGTTGGATTTAAGATTAAGGTGGAAGAAATTCAAGCTTCATATAAATTAAGTCAGAACCGAAGTGAAAAGGATTATAATAATATCATCGATAAATTACAAAAAGAAGAAGATCCACATTCAAAACAAATGGCTGAACTGATGGGAAAGAGATTAGAACATTTATCTTTTAAGGAAAGTAAGAAGTAAATATGGTTTTTAAAAATGAAATTGAACTAATACATTTCATTAACTGCATATAAATTATTTAAAGCTGTCTTTTTAGATAGCTTTTTTTGTTTCAAAAAAGTTTAAGGAAGTGAAAGTAGATGTTGATTTTGTTACTTACGGTACCAATTATATTAATAGGATTAATTAGTATATGGGTCTCAATTTTCAATAAAAATAAGCTTTTCTTAAAAAAGATATTTTATTTCATAATAGGAATAGCATTGATAATAATCGCCATTTATCTATTAAATTTCTATTTGTTTTTTCGTTTTTAGTGGCTCATGCGTTACGTTTAAGAACATTAGTTTATTTGCAACTCATGAAATTATTATAGTCGAACAGAAATATTTTTGTTGAGTAGACAAAAGAATGATTAGAACCTGTGTTAATATTAAATTACATATCTTTCCAAATTAGTAAAAAATCAACTGTTATTACCAAGAAATTAATGTACATTCTAGTGTTAGCTAATAAAAAATATAAAAATACATAATATAAAAATACTAGTGAAGAGGAGTTTAGAATGAAAGAATTTATACAGCTTTTAAAAAAGGGTAATAAATCTGCTTTATTAGCAGCTATAGTGAACGCTGTAATAGCGATAATAAAAGGAATAGGGTTTAGTATGACAGGAAGTGTTGCACTTTTTGCTGAGATGATGCATAGTGCTGCCGATACTGCAAACCAACTTTTTGTATTCAGTGGTTCAGCTTTAAGTAAAAAAGCACCAACAGATCGGTTTCCGAATGGATTTGGTCGACTCGTTAATTTAGTTTTACTTGGAGCAGTATTAATAGTAGGAATTATGGCGTTTGAAACGATTGTCGAAGGAATCCAGCATATTGTTCATCCAACTCACTCTTCAGGTCTGGCTATCACACTTACTATTTTAGGTGTTTCGGTGGTGCTTGAAGCATTTGTACTTTTCAAAGCAATGAAAGAAATTAGTCATGAATTGGGAATAACAACAAGTGGTTTTGGAGTGGTAACCGAGGCAATTTCTAATTTAGGAAAAGCGAAACCTGCTACAAAATTAGTTTTCTTAGAAGATACAGTTGCAACTTTAGGTGGATTATTAGCGATGATTGCTGTAATCGTAGCTTACTTTACACCATTCCATCAAGCAGAGGGGATTGCTTCTGTTATCATCGGTGTTTTGATGTTCCTAGTTGTTGGAAAAGTATTTCTTGATAATGCTGCAGGTGTAATTGGTGAATCAGATGAAGAAATGGAAGACAAGATTGGTGAGATCGTAATGGAAGATCCAGATGTCAAAGATATTCAAGCTCTTACGGTTGTAAAAGAGGGGGAAGATTTACATGTTGAATTAGAAATTGAACTAGACCCTAATTTAACTGTAGCTCAAGCTGATGACATAAAAGACCGATTAGAAGAAAAAATTATGAAAGAAAAAGGTGTAACAGACGTTATTATCGAATTGGACGAAGATGACGGAGTTCAAAATTGGACTGAAGATGATAAAACAGAATTAATCAAAAAATAGTAAAGATTGAAACGACAAATATCATTTTTGTCGTTTCTTTTGTTAATTGGAGATGCTTGTTGAAATCTATTGAAAAATTGTCCATATTTGTAGATCCTTTTGAAGTGAGATTTATATAGAATGAAAAGGACTTGTAATTTCAAAGTCCTTTTCATTCTATAATAACTAGACTCTAAAGTTACCCTTCTAAATCAACACTTAAATCAGAAACATCGTTATTTATTTCTAATTCTATTTCTCTCTCCTTATTAGTTACCTGGTAAGGTTCACCTCTTTTGTATTTTTTGGTTCTTTGATCATAAGTAAATCGACCTTTATACTCTCCTCTAAATGAATAAAACTTGAAACCTGCACCCATCGTGTCTTTATCATCTGTTAAAAAAGCGACAATACTTTGTCCAGCTTTTGAATTTGATATACCTTCAAGTGATATTTCAAGTTTTTCTTGTAATTCTGTATCTGTTAAATCATTAAACTTTTCATCTAGGCCAAAATCTTTTTTTGTGATTTCTCCACCATATTCTAAGATTGTTATTGTTTTTCCTTTCATTTTTTTGTCACCAGATAGAACATTCCTTATTTTAAATGTTAATTTTGTATAAGGTGTACCATGGCTCTCCTCATCCAGATGCACATATGGTTCAGTTGCGATAACAGTACCTTTAACGACTAAATTAGAATCTTTCATTAATGCATCAGTACTATCAAAATCACCAAAAAGTAATGCACTTGAAATTACTTTATTATTATCATTTTTATTAATAGATATGTTATTTGATTGTAGTTTTGTATCCTTACTCGATATTGTAGTATTGTTATTATCAAACTCTTTTTTTATATCATTATTTTTTACTAAACCCTGAATTGGCTCTACTACTTTATTAGACTTCTGATTTTGATAAAAATAGAATATTATCAAGCATATTGAAAATATAACAAAAATCTTAAACAAATTTTTTTTCTTAAACAAATTATTTTCCTCCTTATCGATAAATATAATTTATTCCATTGAATTGATCCTTTAGGGGAATATTCGTAGTTGAAGAGTTACCATTAGCGTGCATTAAATTACCGGAGATATTTGTGTGATCTAAACCGAATGCATGTCCAATTTCATGGGCATGAACGAGTCTTTTTTGCCAATCGCTTAATTTATTATAGGTCAGAGATTGAATATCAATTTTTACCCAGTACCAATCAGTTTTTGAAGCACTTACGTTTTTATTGCCATACATAAAATATGTGTAAGCAGCTACTGTATTATTTACTGATGTTTTTTTATATACATCTATAACAGAAGATGATTTAGTAGTTGTTTCTCTAAAAGAAATTGGTGTTGTAATAGTTCCATAGATCCATTTATTCATAGCATCTTTAAATTTTTGTTTTTCTGAACCTAATGAACTATCTAAAAAATAATATTGTCTGTTGCCCATAATGACCTACACCATAAGTATTATAGGCATACGTCTTTTTGATCGGGATAGAAATACTTGTTAATATAGAAACTATAACAATTAAACTTGTAAATAATTTTTTCATAATTTCTTCTTTATAAATTTATTTTAAAATAGTTGTGGAATTTATTTCCTTTACATGTATATATTACTAAAGTATATTTGTTGCAGTGTGCGAATAAACGAATTATTTGTGAATGTTTTAACAAAGAAATGTGTAGTGTTTGTTTTCTCATAAATCAATAGATTCTTAAAGGATTCAATCAAAAAGAAAAGAATTATATTAATTGTACAAGCTTTTTAATGAAAGTTTGTTACGAAGTTGATAGAGATATTACATTAAGATGTTAAAATACATGTTTTAGTTAAAGGTATATTAAGGAAAAATTATCAAAAAGATAACAGGTAGTTTTCTTGTATAGTAGTGTTAGGGGAATTAGGACAATTCTATGTCTTAAAGTAAATTGTTTAATTCTAATCTACTAAAACGTACATAAAAAGATAAATCTTAGAATGAAAATGAAGGGTTCTTTGAAAACGTGAAATTATGTAATCGGTATGACGAGGAGGAATGATCATGTTTGAATTTGAAAATATAGAACAGTTTGCAAGAATAAAAGTAATTGGTGTTGGTGGCGGAGGAAATAATGCCGTTAACCGAATGATTGAAGATGGAGTAGAGGGCGTTGAATTCATTGCTTTTAATACTGATGCTCAAGCACTAAAACAATCAAAAGCTGAAATTACAATGCAAATTGGAGCGACATTGACGCGTGGTTTAGGAGCAGGTGCAAATCCTGAAATTGGAAAAAGAGCTGTAGAAGAAAGTAAGTCGCAAATTGAGGAAGTACTAAAAGGAGCAGACATGGTTTTCGTTACAGCTGGAATGGGTGGCGGAACAGGTACAGGGGCAGCACCTGAAGTTGCGAAAATTGCTCGAAAGCTTGGTGCTTTAACAATTGGAGTAGTAACTCGTCCTTTCAAATTTGAAGGTAAAAAGCGTGCAACAAATGCTGAAGGTGGAATTAAGGAACTTAGAGAAGCAGTTGATACATTAATTATCATTCCAAACGATCGATTATTGGAGCTAGTTGACAAAAAAACACCGATGCTCGAAGCATTCCGTGAAGCGGATAATGTACTTCGACAAGGGGTTCAAGGGATTTCGGACTTAATCGCAGTACCAGGATTAATCAATCTGGACTTTGCTGATGTGAAAACGGTCATGTCTCATAAAGGGACAGCCCTTATGGGAATCGGTATTGCAAAAGGTAAAGATCGCGCTACAATCGCTGCTCAGAAGGCATTGAACTCTCCGTTACTTGAAACTTCTATTAATGGAGCTCATGGTGTAATTATGAATATTACAGGTGGACGTAACTTAAGTCTGTTTGAAGTACAAGAAGCTGCAGATATCGTTGCTTCTGCATCTCATGAAGAATTAAATATGATTTTCGGTTCGGTAATTGACGAAAGCTTAAAAGATGAAATTATTGTAACGGTTATTGCTACAGGATTTGCGGATAAAGAAGATAAAATGGTAAGAACTCCTTCTAGACCAATAGAAGAAGCACCTAGCTTATACAATAGAGAGCAACGATTCCAACAAGATCAGAGATATCGTGTAGACCAACAGCAAGATTACGGTCGCTATAATGATCAGCAAGACTCTGGTCGATTCACAGAACAGCAAAATTATGGACGCTACAATGAACAAAACGATCATAATCGATATAATGAACAACAAGATTATGGTCGATATAATGAACAACAAGATTACGGCCGATATAATGAACAGCAAGATCATAACCGTTACTCAGAACGACAAGATCATAATCGTTACACAGAACAACAAGATTACAACCGCTATAATGAGCAACAAGAATATGGCCGATACAATGAGAAGGAAGATTCAACTTCATATATTCCGGCTTTCTTACGTAATCGAAAAAACAGAAATAGATAGATTTATAGATGTAGACAAGGACATGAGTGTTGATGCTCATGTCTTTTTATTTTGGCTCTTTTGGTAAATTTTATGGTTTTTATAAAATAAAATAGTAGTAAGGAAATTATTGCTAGTAGCTGAATAATCATTAATGGTTATTCAGCTAATGGCAGTTTAGTTGCATAAGGAATGATATAATTAGTATCAAAATAGATTAGAAGGGTGTTTGAAAGTATGAAGTTTGAATATAAATTACGAGGGGCTGGTTGGGCAAATTTTAATATACAGATTAATTCCCAAAGTTTTAGTTTTAGTCCTGGTTATCTTACAGATGCATTAGGTGGACTTTTAAATGCAATAAAAGTAATTCATCCAGTATTTGATACAGAAGGAGACTATAAAGAGGGTGGCTCGTATTACTTTTGGGATGCAGAACCTGATAAATTAGACTGGAACTTTAAATATATAGATAATAAAAATATACGCATTAATCTTATCTACTTTGAAGATGATGAAGAAGATGGTGTAGTAGTATTAAACCAAGAATGTCCTTATGATGTTTTTCTAAAAGAAGTACTAAGGGAAGTCGAACTTATTTTATTAGAGTTTGGAATCGTTGGATATAAAGAAATGTGGTGTGAAAATGAATTCCCATTAAGTACGTTTTTAGAGTTAAAACATTATTTGGAAAACAAGAAACGTTTTCCAATAGTTACAAATATATTAGGAAATAAAGAAACGAAAAAGAGTGATTTAAAATTTGAAATTGATTTCATTAATAAAATAAACTTACGCAACTAACACATGCTTTTGTTCAATAAAAAGGAAGTGTAAAACTGTATGAAAACTATAAAAGAACTAATTGAGTTTCTAAATGAATTAGAAACAAAGAACATATATTATCGCTTAAATAAAACAAGAGATGAAAGTATTATGGTAGAAGTAGCAGTACCTGGACAACGATGGTACGTTAGAAATTGAAAAGTTTCTAAGTGATGGGAACTTTTATGATGCAAAAGAATTAGAGGTTTTGGTCAAAGAATTTTCGGATTAAACGAATACCTTATTCAACTAACGCATTGCATTAGTTGAACTACTAGAGTTGCTTTGGCAGCTCTATTTTTATTCAACATAATGGCAGATTAGTTGAAGAAGAATAATTTAATTTTTGTAAATAAAATAGGTAAAATTCCTCGATTACAAACACCTATTTATTGGTATAATTTTCCAAAAAGTATAATTTTAAAAATTTGAGTGCAATTCGAGGTGTAAAATGAAAAAAGTATTATCTTTATCAGCTATTTTAGTCGTTATCTTAATCATTATTTTAGTTAGCTTTTTGAGGTCTCCAAAATGGGTAGGGAAAACAAAAGACGGAAATATTAAAGCAGTTTTGTTTGAGACGCAAGAAGGAAGTGCAACAGTTTACGATGGTGAGTTCCATTTGGCGGGTAAAATATGGGATAAAAATGATGCGACTATCCTAAACAGTGCTTATCTCGTCAATGGGAAAACCGAAGCAGGTGGAGGTAGTTCTCAAGGGGTATCTAACGTAAACGATACGGGTTTTGTTATTGCGACAAGCAAACCTGAGAAAAATGAAAAAATAGAAGTCATGGTTGAATACAAGTTCAAAAACAAAACGAAACGTGAAATCATTCCACTACATAAAAAATAAGAAGAGTGTGGAGTTTGTTATGCAACTAAACCAGCTAATAGTTTGTCAATAATTTTCAATAAAAAAAATATGTGACTCATGTTATACTATTTTTGACATGCCAAATAATCTTCCACTTATTCAAAAATTGGAAGATTATGGTAATTGAGCTGATTCAGATTTTAAGCTAGGTCTTGGAAAGTCGTTTTGCTTTTTAACAGGGCATAAATCCAATGTAATAGTTTGTTCACACAAGCAATAACTGTTACTCTAAATGGTTTTCCTTCTTCACGCTTTTTATCATAAAATTGTCGCATTCGCTTATTTCGTGGGATGATTTCGTCTGTTGTCTTACTCTTACGATTATCACGAATTGCACACCGAACAGCCATAAATAACGCATGTCTCAATCGACTAGAACCACGTTTTGTAATTCGGTTTCTACTGGCTGTGAATTTACCAGATTCAAAGACACTTGGGTCAACACCAGTGTAAGCCACAAGTTTTTTAGGATTATCAAACCGATCAATTTCACCAATTTCAGAGATAATCGTTGCCGCGATTTTTTTTCCGATACCTGGAATCGATTGGATGATAGTATATTCTTCAATTTCTTTTACGAGGACATCTATCTCTGCTTTTAAATTGGATAGATGTTCTTTGTATTGAAGAACCATTTTAATATGCATCTCAAGCGAAATAATAAGGCTTCTATAAAGATTTACTTGAAACGGATTTTTTTCAGCCGCAGTCATTAAAAGCTTAGATCTTTCCTTTGCCCATTGTTTAGAACGACTAGTACATAAAGATGCGATTCGTTTAGCTAGCTGTTCTTCACCTGCTTGTAACACAGCTTCAGATGAAGGAAACTCTAGTAGAGTTAAGAGCGAAACATTAGAATACAAGTCGCCAAAAACACCTCGATATTCAGGAAACACTTGATCTAGAATCGCTAAAAAGTGTAGTTTTGTCTGTGAACTAATTCCCGTTAAATGATCGTGCTGTCTCGTTAAATTTCGTAGGTTCAGTAACTGTGCACCACGTTTTTTATGTGGCTCTAACTCTTCTTTGTAATACAGCTCGCAGAGGTGGTACGCATCGATGACATCAGTCTTAACCTTTCTTAAACTCGAACTTTTAGCTCGATAAGAGATTAATGGATTAATAACGATGTAAATATAATTTAAGCTATCTAAGAACTGCATAACTGGAGAATGGTAATGTCCTGTCGATTCCATTATTAATACTGGTTTTGTATTGGCTTTTTCTTCAATACTCTGTAAGAATTGATGTAGCTGCTTAAACCCTTCAACTGTATGTGAAATCTTAAAACTTTTTTTAAAAGGAGTCTTTCTATCTAAAAAAGCTTGTATTTGACTTTCTCCTTTTGCGACATCCAGACCAACTACTGGATTCATAAACTATCTCCTCCTAAAGCTATTAAATTTATCGGTTCCCCTAATACTCCCTTATAGTGTCATAGGTTCGCTTGTTATTCGGGATCTTTGTCCCAACCAGCCCAAAGCATGTTTCTATAAGTAGGGGGTGAACTGTTTAGTTGACGGGGTCTAAGCCCCACTGATGCTTCGTTCTGCCCCGACTACTTTAATCATAAAACCATATAAAAAATGGTCAACCAGAAAATTTAACTGGTTGACCTTATAATACGAACTGATGCTTTAGTTGTACAACGTCGACTGCTTCGGTGGTCTTTTTTATTTGACTAAATGGCAGTATAGTTGCATAAGAAAAGAAGGAAATAATGTTCATTTAAAGTATAATTAATTGTTGTTTATATCTATTGATTTATTGAAAAACTATTCACCAAAAGGTAGTTTTTAATTTTAAAATTAGGAGTATAGAAATGTCATTCATAAAAGATCCTGAATTAATATTTAGTATTAATGAAAGACCTCAATTTATTGATGATTTGAATGGATTAGATGTTACTTTAACAGAGTTAGTGATTCGTGGTAAAACAAAGAATCTTCATAAACTAAAACTTTTTACTGAATTAGAAAAATTATGGATATATACAGTTAATCAAAAGGAATTTGAGGTTATTTTGGAATTAGTTGATCCTAAAATGCTATATATTTATGAACTGAGAGTAGAGGATTTATCATTAATTAGTAATTTAAAAAAAGTTGAGATTCTATCTCTTTCTTGGAATACTAAAGCAAAAAGTTTATGGGATATCACTAAAAACCCATTACTAAAAAGTTTATTTATTGAAGATTTCTCAAAATTAAGTAACTTAAGTTCATTAAATAATAATCTAGATTTGGAGTACTTGAATTTATCCGGTGGTATGTGGAATTCTTTGAAATTAGATAACCTTAATGATCTTAGTAAACTTAATAATCTTAAATACCTTGGTTTATCAAATATTAAAACAAATGATGAATCATTAGAACCGGTTGCATTTCTAAAAAATCTACAAATATTAGAAATTTCAAATCAGTTTCCAACGGAAGAATATGCAAGGCTATCTGTTCTATTACCTAATACTAAATGTGATTATTTTAAGCCCTATATAGTTTTAGAAGATCCCATTGACGATAAAGATATTATGGTTATAGGAAAAAGAAAACCTTTTTTAAATTCAAAAAATGATGCAAAGAGAATTCAAAAATATAAAGATCAATTTGAAGATTTTCAAATTAAATATAGAAAATAAGGTTTTCCTTATTCAACTAACGCATGCTTTAGTTGTACAAAATGATCGGCTGTTTAGTCGATTTTTTTATATAAAATATAAAAATCCCACAAATTACTAAAGCTGTTAGGTTAGTTATAATTTAACTAATACGATTTGTTCTATTAACGGAGGTGTTATTATGCTTTGGTCGATATTGATAGATGTTATCTTGTTGTTATTTACAATTACTTATTTTGTTAAAACTTTTTTAAAATGGATTCAAGAATAAAATGACTTTTAAAGAAATTATTAAATCAAATTACTTTTTGATGTTATTTTATTTACTTATTCTTTATCCTATAATCATCAAGGATTTCATCCGATATTTATTAAAATAAAACAGAAATGATGTTTTTGTTTTACAAGTAATTTCTGTTCCATTAAAGGTATCAGTTCTGATTTTGGGAATCACTGGTTTAACCTATTTAATTTTTTTGCCGTTTTTATTTTCATTTATTAATAGAGAAGAATCACTTTGGTAAAGAAGTGGTATTAAGTTAAGTACTTTTTAGATATGTGATTTAAACTTCCTTATTCAACTACTATGGGAGTACGATATAAACTTCCATTCACTGTTGTGAATCTGAGGATTCATGGATGGCTAACGCATGCATTAGTTGTACAACACCATGGAACACTGAGAAATTTAGCTCCTATTGCACTAAACACTAAATTATTTGAACAAGTAGATAAAAAATAGTGATAAGATATAATTAAAAACTATTAAAATTAAGTTACTCAAAGTACCTGATTGTGTTAATACATTGGAGTGTAGAATTATGAATAGAAATAGATTATTAGTTTTAGGATTGATTGCTAGTCTTTCCCTTACTGGCTGTGGAAAGGAAGAAATTAATAAAGTAAATGCAAAAACCAAACCTAACTCAACTGTCGGTTCAGTTGAAAAAAAAGAAACAAAACAACCGTTGCCAATTCATAAAGAATCATATGAAAATACTCATATTAGGTTTAACGTAGCTGACGGTGTACTTCATGGTAACCAGCCGGTTGAAATCCACCTTGTAAATTTTTCTGATCAAACAGCGGAAGTGGCTATTTTAATGTATAAAGAAGATAAGTTGGTTAACAGCAAGATCGTTTACTCTATTCCTGGAGATGGTACGCAGATTGAGAAGCTCGACACAAAAAAAGGCAAAGGTTCGTATTATTTACAAGTGCATGTGCAACGTGGAATGTATTCAGCTGAATTTCAATATAAAGGTATAATTGTGGAATAAAACTTATCCTCGGGACTTGCATCCAGTTTATTTGGCTTATAAAAGTTAGTTTTCTATTTTTTAGAAATAGATTAAATAATAATTCAAAACTTATACAACTAAACATGCTTTAGTTGAACAAGATCGGCTGAATAGTCGATTTTTTTTGTGAAACTAAATGGCAGTTTAGTTGTATAAGAAAACCTCTTAGAGAACAATTACTAATTTTAGCATAAAGGGATAATTCACAAATTGAAAAGGAACTTCGGGCGAAGTTCCTTTTATTTTTTACTGAAACTCTTTAATGTCCTTATTAATTACCACGGCTTCAGCAAACGCAAAGTCCGATTTCTTTATCGGTTTAATCTCTTTTAATGTTGTTTGCTCAGTTTTTGGAATAACAATTCTTTCTTCAGCACCTTCTAACATCCTTTTCATCACATTACAAGCCAACAATGTCAGAATAAATGCGATACTCGGTCCAAAGACAATCCATTGATCGAGCATTAACTCTTGATACGAAACGCCGATTAACGCAGACCATTCATTCGAATGTGGTACTCTGGTACAGTTTACGGTGTCGTAGCAAAATTTTGTACTACCACCTACGAACACCCGGAATACACCTAAATGAACAAGTAATAGTAAGATACTAATCATTTGTTGAACAATCATGTGTAAGATTCTAGAACGTAGAAATGGCATTACATGCTTCCGAATAACCCGAAATTTCGTTGAACCCATTGCTCTTGATGCTGTAATAAAATCTTCCTTGCTAAAATGACTCACTTCATTGCCCACAACATGAACCAGTGATGGTAACGCTACAACTGTTAGCCAAAAAATGATTGAAACGATAGAGGTAAAGCCTTTTGTAGCATCACTAAATAGATTCACATCAAAGAACAACATGACAAGTAGAATAGCAGGTATAAAACGGAATGCTCGTTCAAAAGTTGTAAAAAAAGTTCTCATCTTTTTCAAATAAATCCCGTAAAAAACTCCTAAACAAACACCTAGACCAACTCGTAATAAACTGACAGCCAAACCAATTAATATTGTGTACCTAGCTCCATCAATTACTGCCCAAAAAAGGTTTTTACCACGTCGATCGACACCAAGAGGAAAATCAAAACTTGGTGGAAATGGTAGAGCCTTTATCATATTTCCGTTTATATCATGCAAAAGTGTTGTTGGAATTATAATTTGAACCTTTAAAACATACTTGGATAGAAAACTGAAGGCAACTAAACCAATTAGAAAAAATAGTGAAACTAGGAAAGGGAATCTCGTCCAGCCTTTTTTCATTCAGATTGCTCCTTTCCAGTGACTTTGATTGCTAATAGATTAAATACCACTTCAATAAAAAAGAATGGTAAAAATAAAGCGACTAAACAGACGAAAAACGCATCTGGTGTATTTAAAACAGAATAAAGCAAATGAAAAAAACCATGAATATTAAATAAATATTCAACGACTAATAGATTTGAAACAAGTAGCCAAAACAAATAGTGCGAATGAGAAAACAGCGTTACAACTACATTTCGTAAGATATGTTTGAAGAGTATCCACCCACTGGAAAGTCCTTTTGCTTTTGCAAATTCGACATATGTTTTTTTACGCTCTTCCTCAATCGCTAAAAATGTCATTTGAAATAACATGATCCCAGGAAGAATAGACACCACAAGTATCGGTAATACATAGACTTTCTCTAGTCCCGCGACAGGATCAACAATGAGAATATTCGTTTTTTTATACAACCAAATGATGAATAATTGAACTGCGAAAATGAACATCACATCAGGAATACTTTGTAAGAGAAATAAGCATTCTTTAACGACTTTTTGCATCTTGAGTGATAAAAGATAGGTTACATATGAACACAAGATACCAAGTGTGAAAGTGCAGATAAAAGAAGCTGATAGAATGATAAATGAATAGACAAAAGGTTCTTTTAGATACCCCCATAATGGCGTTTGTTTTGAAAAGATACCCACTTGAATTGTCATTTCGTTTAAATGAAGAAAGTTGTGACCAAACATTTTAAGTTGTTCTAAAACGGAATGAAATAGTTCATGTTTTGACGCATGTAAACTAGTTGAGAATGCTACAATAATTCCAATCAAAATGATAGTAAATAGTAATTGGTAGAATTTTTTCCATAGATAAAAGCGTATGCTCATTTGATCTTAACCTCATTCCTTACTTCAAAATTCTTTCCAATAATAAGCTAGTGTAACGAGCAAAGATACGATTGTAAAAGTAAAAGACACCAGTAATGAAAATGATTTTTGAGTGACTGTAAAAGGACTAGCATTCTCGCCCGTAACTTTCATTCCCGTCTGTGTTTGAGTACTTAAATTAATGCTATTGGTTGCAAATCCACCACTACTTGTGAAGAAACGGATGATAATCGTTACTACCAATCCTACAAAAAACGCATAATCAATCATTTTGCCATGCATAAAATCTGAAACAATCCATGTAAGTCCAAACAGAACTCCTAGTGTAATGATTGCAAAAATAAGCTTTTTCAAGTCCATCTTCCTTTCAAGTTTAAAATCTAATTATCTTTATTTTAATCCAAAATGGAAATTATTGTAAGAAAAATTAGAATAGATTGAGTTGTTAAATAATTAAAGGGTAAAGGATACTTCGTAAAGTGTTTGTGATTGGAAATTTATAAGCCACAAAAATGCTCGGCTTCTTATGCAACTAACTCATGCATTAGTTGTATAACAAATAGGGGCTGATTGATTGATCAATCAGCTCCTATTTCAGTATTTAGCAGTTTAGTTCAATAAGGAATAAGAAAAAAAGAACATTTTCATGCGCAATAAGACAGTTCTGAGAACTCGCATAATGTAAACAAAAAATCAGCCTCACGTAAGACTGATTTTTTATTCTTTTATCAATTGTTTCATGATAAATTTATACTTTTCTATAAAATTAATTTTTTGGCTTTGAAGTTACCCACTGTTTTATATCATTTAACACATAAAAGGGGACATGCTTAGGTTGCATATAGTCTTGAACAGTTTTGGTCTCACCTGCTATTGTATATCCGTGATTCAGGTCTGGATACAGTTTAAATGTTACATTTGTATTATTTTGCAATGCTAACCGCCATTTTTCTAAGTGAGAATTAGGCACTTGAAAATCTGCTCCTCCTTGCATGACAAACAAGGGTATATTTAAGCTTCTTGCAACTGAACTTGGCCTATAATCTTTTACACTATACCACCAATAGGCATTTGGAAGTAAAGCGAATTGCTCCGGTGGGTGTCCTGGATCAAAATCTGGCTGGGTAAGCAATCGTAATTGACTTCGGTAAAATACCATTTCTTCCTCTGGTATCATTCCTCCTGAATCTTCTTCAAAATAGGACTCGATCTCTGTAGTTGAAGGGTTAGGAGAAGAAAGAATGATTCCACCTGCAAAACTACCAGAGGGAGCCTTACTTATAATTTGAGGAACCATCAATCCTCCTCTACTGTGTCCTGCAACAAATATACTATTTTTATCAATAAATGACATGGATTTTAGAAGTTGCAAAGATGCTAAAGCATCCTCTACAAATTCTTCTTGCACTGAGTATGTTCGATAAGTATGTATATAGTGTTCACGTGTCTTTTTCTCGTATCGAAGAACGGCTATCCCTTGATTAGCTAAACCTAGGGCAATATCTTTAAATGGTTTTAAGGCGAAAATAGAGGAATCTCTATCTAATTCTCCATCTCCTTGAACAAGTATAACAACAGGGAAGGGACCTTTTCCTTTTGGGATTGTTAGTGTTCCAGGTACAGCATTATTTTTGCTTCCAATCCTCACTTCCCTTTCATCATAGGTATCAGGATTTACATAACTAGGTAACTGGTATTTTTGTTTAGAATATTGGAAATTAACATAAAAATCATCAATCTTTCCTTTCTTATCGAATTTCACTTCTATTGGTATGATAGACTGTTGATTTTGAAATGTTAAAGTGACTGTACAATGGACGCTATTACGAGACAAATTTGATTGTATGAGTTGGTAAGAAGATAATTTTTTCATGGATGAAATGATGAAATCGGGAATATTTTTTTCAGTGAATGTATGGTTTGTATATTGAAAGGCTTTTTCTAAATTCCCCATCTGTAATAGATGTACAAACTTCTTGGCATTCTCCTTCAAGAGTTTGTCGTTTACGGAAGCTACTTCTCCAATCTTTAGAGTAGGCGCTGCGTATGCACTGTCAATAGTCCAAGGTACTATTGATAGCATTACGGTCATAGCAGTTATAACACGTAATAATGTCTTCATTTGCTTTCATCCTCCTTATACATTGTTCAAATAAACTGAAGCGTTTGTCGTACTAATTCAGATGTAATTTTAAAAGAATGTAGTTAAAAAAGACATCTAATTGTCTTACAAATTAAGCATTTAATCTAACAAAATTGTCACTTTCTAAAAAGGTGGAGCTATCGATTCTGCAACGCGTTCTATTTTTTACAAAAAATTCTTCAAATATCTTAATCTGATATTTCATTGTGAACTTTAGCTAAAATCTTGGTTGATAAGAAGTCGAATTGCATATAGGGAAATAACAAAGATATCCCCTACATCAGAAATCTTTACAGGCTATCCGCTGTTATTATCAAAAAATGCACTTGAAATAATTTATAAATCTGGATATTTAAGAAGTAAAAATTACACCTAAAGACAATGAACTTTTATTTCTGAAATAAAGAAACTTTGTCAAAATGCGAAGATGAGTGAATTTACTAATTAAAATTAAATTAAATTTAAAAGGATACAGAGAAAAGAGCTTCAGAAAAAACGAAGCCCTTTTATTTGCGGGTTAAATATCGTTATGTAACTATCGCATGCAATAGTTGAAGATCGCAAGCTGCTAATATGGGGCTTTTTTTATTGGAGTAAATGGCAGTTTAGTTGTATAAAAAATGAGTCATTTGATTGATTAATATTTTTTGACTTAATGATTAAATTAAAATAAGAATAGTAGCAATGCTTTTAGAAAAATTAAATAAATTACAGTACGGAGAAACGATATGAAAAAACTTTTAAATATATTAGTCATTTTAGGTCCTGTGTTCTTTACTGTATCACTAAACTTTGAGTTTTATTGGATAAAAATTTTCAGCTTTATATATGCTTTAATTCTTATAACGCACGCAATAGTTAATGTTCCTAATAAATTAGATAGATTTATTCTATCTACATTTGGTGTATTAATACTGATTGGACTATTTTTTAATAGTATCTATTTATGGATTGTATTAGGATTGTTAGGAATTATATTTTTTGTAACAAGAATGGTTATTGAATTAGTAAGTATGAGAAAAAAAGGTATATTCTAATTTGAATTATTATTTTACATTTATGCAACTAACGCAAGCGTTAGTTGAACAACACAATCGGCTGTTTAGTCGTTTTTTTTATTGAGCTAAATGGCAGTTTAGTTGTATAAGGGATGATATAATAGTGCTGTAAAAAAAGATGACGATGGAGAAAATAAAATGGAAATTAATAAACTATATTTAAATTTTCTAACTAAAAATATACCAGATTATTTTTTATTAGATGAAGTTGAACGAATATACAAAGAAAAATATAAGGCGAATGAATTAGATAAAACGAACTTTATCGATTTAAAAAAGGATATATATGTGGATTACGCTAACATCGTTAAGTGTTATGAAATTACCGATGAAAAAGTATTAGACGATTTGTATTGTAAAGAAGAAAAAGAAAAACATCAGCATTTCACTAAAAAATATGCTTCAAGATATCCAGGAGAAGACCTTAGATTAAATGAGGGGAAATTAATAAATGTCATTTTAGAAAGTAAAGATGGCAAACGAATAAGTGGCTATACTTTACAAGGTAGCTGTTCATATATTTCAAGTGAATTGGTTGTTTTTATCGGAACAGAACAGGAAGAACAAAATATAGACAATCACAGATTTAGATATTATTTAGAGTGCCTTGAAGAAACGGGCTATTTATAAACCATAATGTTGTGCAACTAACTCATGCATTAGTTGTACAACATGATCGACTGTTTAGTCGATTTTTTTATTTCGTTAATTGGTAGTAGAGTTCAATAAGTAAAAGGGAAAATTTATAATTTGTTGAATTTAAATAATTGGATATAAATACCATATGAAAAGCTTTTGAGCTGGAAAATAGATTTTATTAATGTGTAGAAGTTTTAAAATATAAATTTATTAAGTTGAAGTTAATATTCAATGGAGGGGCTAAAATGAATTTTAATCTGCAAGAAATAAATCTTCCGTTTTCTGATTCGGGTCCATATGGTATAGCTGTTTCGCATGATGGGAAAATATGGTTTACTCAACATAAAGCAAACAAAATTAGTTGTTTTGATCAAGAAGGACATATTCAAGAGTATACTGTTCCCACACCTAATGCTAGAGTGATGTGTTTAACAGTATCTTCAAAAGGGGATGTTTGGTTTACGGAAAATGGAGCCAACAAAATAGGAAAGCTCTCTACAAGTGGTGTATTTACAGAATTTCCTTTGCCGCATCCAAATTCAGGCCCGTATGGAATTACAGAAGGACAAAATGGGGATATCTGGTTTACTGAGATGAATGGAAATCGGATTGGTAAATTGACTACAAAAGGGAAGATTCATGAATATGAACTACCTAACAAAGGCTCATATCCTTCTTTTATTACACTAGGATCTGATAGCTCACTTTGGTTTACTGAAAACCAAAACAATGCTATTGGTAAAATAACGGAATCTGGAGAATTAATGGAATTTCCAATTCCTACACCCGCATCAGGACCTGTAGGCATTACAAGGGGAAATGATAATGCACTTTGGTTTGTAGAAATAATTGGGAATAAGATAGGGAGAATCACTTATTCTGGAGAGATAATAGAATATGACATTCCTACACCAAATGCACGCCCCCATGCTATTGCTGTTGGAGAAGAATTTGATTTATGGTTTACTGAATGGGGTGCAAATAAAATAGGAAGATTGACAAGAGACCAGGCAATTGTGGAATATACAATTAAAACACATAATGCAGAACCTCACGGAATTGTATGTGACAAGGATGGAGTCGTTTGGTTCGCCTTAGAATGTAACAAAATCGGAAAATTAACCTTGATATAATAAGAGGTATGTTTTTGGCTTGTTAGATATATTAAAATGAAAACTGAATTGGGAACTCTCATAAAATACCTATATCTTATGAGAAATCCCTTATTTTTTTTTATTAGGTCTCTATTCCACATGTTGTAGCTTACAAGCTGCATAATTGCAGTTATTCCACCTGCTCCTGAGTGTTATTTAACTATTGCAATGTGTTTTAGTTGAATAAGTCCTAAATAATCCCAATTACTTAACCTAAAAAAGCTACCGTCGATGGTAGCTAGAATTTATACTTATAAAAGAAATTGATTAAATTATTTTCTTTCTTAACTAATTATTCGAATGAGTGGCAAGACCTCGCCCAATTAGATTTGCAGAAACAGGTTGTTTCCCGATTTCCCTTGCCCAAATTGATAATTGTCCTATATGGTGAATTTCATGAGTAATGGTATGTCTAATGATTTCACCCCAAGTATCCGTCACATTTCTTCCATCTGGTAAGATATCGTAAAATAAACGATTTTCCATTTCATTATCCCAGTTGTCTACAAAATTTTTCACTTCAATATGAAATTTAGCGTCCAATTCACGAACTTTATCTAAGCTTTTATAAGCATTGAAATTCTCCTGAAAATCAGATTTGCCTTGTAATACTCGAATCCAGCTCCACTCTACATCAACTATATGAAAAAGTGTATGTAAAATACTACCCATTCCACCAGAGCGGTTCAACAGTAGTTCTTCTTCACTTAACTCTTCACACCACCTATACCATTCTTCTCTTACCGACCAATTATATCTAAAAAACATTTGCAAATATAACCCCTCCTAAATTAAGCATTTAAAATAATTCATTAAGAATATTATCAAAATTTGCTAACTAAGAGTAGTTCAACAAGCAATAGTTAAATTCCTTGTTGAACTAAAAGTAAGAGTAATTTCAATAGAGGCTCGCTTATGCTTATTCAAGTAAATGACAGGTTAGATGCATAAGGATAATTTAATTCCTGTGAAAAAAAGGAGAAATTCCCCCAAGTTACTGTTAATGAATTTATATATATAATTGAGTAATTAACAATATTATTTATTTTTCTTTTCATATGAATTAATCAAGCTTTTACATTTTGATGTATAGATAAATAAAAATTTATGGAGGGATTAGAACTGTCATTATTAAAGAAATATATAAAATGGCTTTTTAAGAATAATGTTAGAAAATATGATTTAGCTGAATTCCTAGCTGAGATGTTTTTCCTTTTGATATTTTTTTCGTTGCTTTCGCATATGAAAATTTCTTTTAAGTTATTCCTATTAACGTGTTTTTTTATGATAAACCTAGCTGTATTATGTGAGGATAATATAAGAAAAATGCTAGGTAAATTTAATATACGATTTCCAAAATGGATAAGTGTTATTACATTTCCAGTATTTTTAATATTCATTTTTATCTATAATTATTAATTTAAAAATTCATAGTACTTATTGAACTGTGCTGTGCGATAGTTGTACAAGAATTTATGATTAAGTAAATAGTGCGGAGGTATTTCGATTGTTAAAAAATTTGAGATTAATATTAGTTTGATAGGCTTAATTTTGGCTATTTATGGCTTAATAACTAAGAATTTTTCATTAACGCCTTATATGCTCTTATTCATAGGAGCAACGTTTTTGTTGGCAAGTATATCTGAATTTCAACTGAAACGAAATAAAATAGGTACTATTAGTTTCATAGTATCTTTGCTTGTGTTCTTAGTATCAATACAAGGATTCCTATTCAACTAACGCATGCGAAAATACATAAAGAAATAAAATAAAGAAGGAGGTTATTATGGCAACATGTCAAAATTGTAATTATAAATGGACAAAGAAATCGATATGGAAACTAGGATTTTCAAAAAACGGTGCAATTTGTACAAATTGTGGTCAAAAACAATTTATATCTTTCGAAACAAAGATTTTAATGACTCTCGCAGATCTATTTCCAATAGTTGGGGTTGTTGGACTTTTTCTTTATCCTTGGTACGTAAAGTTAAGTAATTTTGAGGAAGGGAAATAAAATTATATTTCAAAACTAGTTGAATAAAAATAGCAGCCATTCGCTGCTATTTTTATTTATCTATGTGGCAGTTTAATTCAATATTATTTTTGCTTTTGACATTGCATCACGAAGGAATATTGTTAAAATTGAGAATAGTTTCTGTTCCGTAATATAGGGTTTTCATGCATAATAATAATTAATGAAATACTTCTTATATTTCATTTACTCTCCATGATTAAACAAAAGGAAAGAAGAAAAAATGAAAAAGACAATTGTTTACTTCAGTTTGTTAGTGAATTTAGTTTTGGTAGCGTCATCATTCTTATTTAATATGGGTTGGTTAAGAGTATTTGCCTTAACATTATTCGTACCATATACGATCGCATTAACTATTATTAACTTCTTATATGTATCGAAGTGTTTTAAAATTAATTCTGTTCAAAACATGAAACCTTTAATTTTAACAAATGGATTTTATTTTCTCGCAAATATAATTCTTCCTGATTTTGGTGATGTTGAAGGATCTTATGCTTTTTTTGGATTGATAAAGAATGTTCCAGATTTTTTTATACTGGTATCAATTACTTTTGCAATTGCACATATGGTATTTCTTGTTATTAGTCTTAAAGAAATGAGGAAAATGAAGAAGATTCAAAAAGTACTCCTTTTAAACAAAAAACTACTACAAAATGCAAAAACACCTACTAAAATAATAGTTGGAACAGTCATTACGCTTGTTGTGATCTCGCTGATTGGCTATAATACCAATCAAAAAGCTGGTGGGGATACAAAGAAAATAGAAAATTTAAATGAAGCTATTCGGAAAAATAATATCAAACAAATTAAAAGGTACATTGATTCTGGGATAAACTTGAATAGAACTGATACAGCATCACAACAAGAAGGGGGAATTTTCCCTGAAAGCCCCCTCTATGTTGCGTGCGAAAAATCAAATCTAAAAATAGTAAAACTACTTTTGGAAAATGGTGCTAAACCAGTTCAAGTAAAAGGGACGGCCAATTCTCCTTTAACAGAAGTATTTGCTTACTATAATAAAGATGATTTAGAATTGGCGAAATTGTTGATTAAACAAGGAGCAGATATAAATTATGTTGAGCAAATGACAGATGCAACGCCTAAAGGAATGATGCCTATATTGGAACTTGCTTATTCTCAACCAAATAGCATGAGTTCCATTCCAAAGAGTGAGGCAAATGAAGGAGTTCTTGAAATCTTTAGATTCTTAGACACTTTACCTAATGTAGATTTTAATGTCAGTACAAATTACGGACATGTCTTAACAATTGCAGCCCGTCAAAATAATTTACCTTTGTTAAAATATCTAATAGAGGAAAAGAAAATGGATATTAATCTAAAAGATAAAGAAGGCTACACAGCACTTTATTATGCAGCAGGGTCCACAGAAGAAGTAAAAATGGTTGAATATTTACTTGGAAAAGGTGCTGATAAGACGATTGAGAGCAATGGCAAAACACCTTATGATGCTGCTTTTGAAGTTTCCTCAGAGCGTTCTATGGAATTGCTTAAGTTAGACAAATAAAAATAAAAATTCCAGATCTTTTATGAATGCTAATGCAATTAACGCATGCAATAGTTGAACCACCTTTAAGCTGCTTCGGTAGCTTTTTTTATACAACAAAATGGCGGTCGGCTTTAACGCATATGTAATTCCTATGTCCTTACTTGTTGGTGGGGTGGCAACAGACGAACCCAATAGTACTATTTTCATCAGGAAACTTAAATAACGAGAAAGCTGCAACTATATAAATTCTAATTTAACTCCATGGATCCACTACCGTATAACCATTCCATTTCACTCCGATTTACCTTTGATATTAGCCTTCTCTTTATTTCTTTTTTTCTTCCAATCTAAAAATATTAATAATAATGGACCTGTACAAAAAAATAATACCTGTAGCAAAAGAACATACAATTTATACTTAGGAAACTCTGGACCAACAACAATCAATACCGTAAACATTATGTATGAAGTTATGATTAATAATTTTTTTGCTAATTTCATAATATTATCCTCCTGTTTCAAATTGGTTGTTGCTATGACATTAAATAAAATAGCACCAGTCATTTTAAATATTTATTAAATTTTATAGGAAAGGTCACACTCCCTACACCAGTTACCGCGGAAGTTAAAATTGAATTACACTTTTTTATAACTGTGTCCTAATTTTTTTAGTAAACGTTTACGAAATTATCTTAACATTTAAAAAGTAAAATTTACCAAAACTCATTGTCATTATTGTGAACTTTTTTTCATTTTTTCAAATAGTCGCATTTACTGCTATTGGAACTTATAAAAATGCAACAAACTATGATTCTATTAGTAAGTATTTTCTTAAATTATACTGAAAAATATTCAATCTTCACCAAAGGTTCTTTTTAAGGTGAAAATTTGTAAAGTTTTACTAAAATATTCATAAAAATTCCACTGAATTAATTCCTCAGATTACTATAATTTAAGACATTAATAATAATGTAAAGAGGTGATCGTTTTGGTAGATAATTTGTTAAGTTATTTTCTAATCAATTCAGAGAATTAAGGAGATTCAAGGGATCATTAGGTTTCTCTATGTACGAAAGTTGAGTAATTTGTTTATTTGGCATTTTTTTCATAAACAAAAAAAGAACATCTTTAAAAGATAAGGAGTGTTAGATATGAAAAAAATTTTAGTTTCAACTTTAGCAACTGCTATTACTCTCAGCTCAGCAAGTGTATCATTTGCAGAGTCGACTGATACAAATGACAACATTCAAATTACACCTATTGAACAAATAACATCTCCTATAACTAGTCGAAGTGTTGCTATTGAAACAGGAGGAACACAATATAGTTATGTTGGAACGGCCTATGGAAAAATACAAAATAAATCTGGACTGGATTTTTCTATTCAAATAGCTTCAGTCGCTTCTATATCTCTCGGAGTATATTTTGCTCCAGCAGCTTTCGCAGGTGTTGCTGCAACACCTGTATCATTTCTTTCAAGCTCTAGACCTATTCTTTATACAAAAGATATTATGCAAGTAAGATATTCTGGAAAAACGAGAGTAATTCGCCATAATGTTTATGTATATTCAGATTCTAATAGGACAAAATTGATAAAATCCTATTGGCAAGAAACCATATAATTAAATAAAAAATAAAGTTAAAAAAGAGGGTGTCATAAAAGTTCTAATAATCCCCTTATAGTAGACAGTTAAAAGAAGGGTGCTGTACTGTCTACTATAGGGGGAATTTTTTATGGGGAAAATTAAAAATATTAAAACTTTTTTAGCTCTCAGGAGTCTAATGTATAGAACACCGAGATGGAGGGATTGAGATTGCAGGATCATAGTCTAGTGAAAAGGGCTATCAAAGGAGATGAGCAAGCATTTTTATCAATTATGCATGAGCATAAATTGTCATTATATAAAACTGCACTAGCTTACTTGAAGAATAAAGATGAGGCAATTGAAGCAATTCAAGAAGTAACCTTTAGAGCTTATCAAAACATAAAAACATTGAGGGAACCAAGTTATGTAAAAACATGGCTTATTCGGATTATGATTAATTACTGTCAGGATTATATTAAGAAGAATAATAGAGTAACCTTCGACGATGAATATATTTCACAGCTAGGTACGAACGAAGACTATAACTATATTGAAATAGAAGAAGCAATGTCACAGCTTGATGATACACAGCGACAGCTATTACATTTAAAATATTTTCACGATATCAAAATCAAAGATATTGCAATTATGTGGAATCGTCCGGAAGGTACAGTAAAGACTTGGTTGAATAAAGCATTGAAATCATTAAGAGGAATCCTTGAAGAGAAAGGAGAAAAAGGCCGTGTTTGAAAAAGAAGAAAATGAACTAAAAAAGTTGAAAGAAAAATACGAAAACATCGGGTTACCTATTGATGAAATTGATGAGGCTATACAAATTGGATTTCAAAAAGCTAAAGAAACTAAGTTAGTAACTAAACCGAGACGGAAATCTAAGATCTGGTCTATTGTTGCAGCTGCTATTCTTCTATTGGGATTTCTTACAAGTATTCGTGTATCGCCAACCTTTGCTGATTATTTAACAAATATTCCAGGTATGGAGAAAATCGTTAAACTTATTCGTGATGATAAGGGACTAATATCAGCTGTAGAAAATAAATATGCTCAAGAAATTAATATTTCACAAGAGAAAAGCGGAATTAAGGTAACGATTGATTCAGTAATTGCTGATGAGCAAGGGATAGTGATTTTTTACACGATTGATGCAAAAGAGACACAACATAATTTTACTTTAAAAGAAGTGAGTCTCAAACCAAGTAATGGTGAAGAATTGCCAGAACATTCTTCATCATTTGATCTTCCAGTAGAAGATGAGTTAAATACTTATACTAGTAAGATTGAATATTTTTTTCAGAAAACAAACGAGCAAAAAGACTTTAACTTAGATTTAAAGATAAAGAGTAAGGAGGTTTCAGAGCAATTTTCTATTCCATTCTCTTTAAAAAATCTAGAAAAAACAAAACAAATATACGAACTAAATAAAACAGTAACGATTGAAGGGCAAAAGATAACAATTAAAAAAGTTACAGTTTATCCTCTCCGTGTAGCTGTACAAGTAAAAATGGATCCAAATAATACTAAGAAAATACTAGATTTTACTGATTTTGAACTTCTTGATCAAAATGGCGAAGTATGGTCTAAAATAACAAATGGAACTACTGCCAATATTCTTAGCGATAATGAACGAATTATCTATTTACAGAGTAATTTCTTTAAAGATCCAAAAGAATTATATTTGGTTATTCATAAGCTACAGGCAGTTGATAAGGATGAAGAATATATATTAGTTGATACTGAAAAACAACAAATTCTTAAACAGCCAAAAGGAAATTATTTAACTGACTTAAAAAAAGAAGAATCAGAATTGAAGTTCACCTTAAATACAAAAAAAGAATTTCATTACTCATTGGTTGAATCAATTTTTGATGCTAATGGAAAAGTAGTTCAAACTAGCTCAGAATCTCAAGAATATGATGATGGTGGTAAGCAAGTAGTAGGAATAACAATTTCTACTAAAGATTACGTTAATCCATTAAAGCTTAAGCTGGCGTTTTATCCTGAATATATTCAAGGAGATGCGAAAATAAGGATTAAATGAGATAACCTAACGGACTAAAAATAGGAAAAACAAAAAAACGTAATCTTTTCTATGAATATCTAGAAAAGATTGCGTTTTTTTAGTTATTACAGATTGTCCACCTTATGACAGTACGGTTCAGGTGGATAGTTATGCTTAAACTTTTCAAAATCCCAAGTTCCAAGGAATTTTTTTGCTGCTTGGTATCCATTAGTGAAAAGTAGTTCCTTTTCTTTTTTTGTTAAATTGAAATCTGTGCTTGATATTTCACCAGTTTGGATTTTTATTGTTCGTTCATTTACTTCTTTTGTTAGATGTCGAAAGTCGTGTGCTTGTCTCATCGTAATAAATATTGATTTATAGAATGAGATTGGATTATGACCATCCAGTGGTTTTCCAATAATTTCATCATCTATTAAACGAAAACCAAAAGTTGGCCATTCTTGGTGATCATCGAAAATCCAAATTGGAAAATTGCTTAAGATTCCGCCATCAACAATTAAAATTGGATAATTATAATTAGGAGTTTTTAGTTTAATTGGTTGAAAGAAGAATGGAATTGTACCACTCATTCTAACGGCTTGAGAAATGGTTATATCTTTTGCTGATAAGCCATAATCAGGTAGGTCATCAGGTAAAACGACCATTTTACCATTACTAATATCTGAAATAATAATTTTTAATTTTCCTTCTTCTAAATCATCGAAATAGCGAATTCCTTTTTTTGATAATAAAGCTTCTAACCATTCTTCTTCAAATTCATTTTTATATAACCCATTTTTAAATAAGATATTTAATCCTAATCCGATTAAAGGAATAAAGTGCAACCATGTTTTTGTAATAAATTTCTTATAATCTAAATGATCCATAATTTCCTTTAATTCTTTCCCTGTATAGCCACTTGCTAGAAGAGCAGCAACAATAGCACCAGCAGAAGTGCCTGCCAAACGTGCCCATTTATAACCTTCTTCTTCTAAAGCGCAAATAGCTCCAACATGTCCGATTCCTCGAACTCCTCCTCCTTCAAAAATACCATCTACTTTCATTTTGTCACACCTACCTTTCAGAAAAGTGAATTATACTAATATAATATATGGGAGTTCTGTTTAAGTGTGATTAGCTATTGATGCAATCATATTTATCAATTAATTTATTTTTTGGGAAATAATCTGACAATCTTTGCAGTTGAAATTGTATTTCAAAAATCTAGAGAAACTTTATTTGCTATAAACTTTCGGATGAAACATTCAAAAAGTTGCAGAAATATTTATATGATGAATATTTTAAATTCAAAATGAAATACTAACAGCAATCTGATAGTTTATATCAGAAAATTTTATTAAAGGGGCTACATATCATGGCAAACAGATCTTCAAATCAATATGTTTCACCAAATGCTGAATCTGCGATCGATCAGATGAAGTATGAAATTGCAACAGAATTTGGAGTACATTTAGGTCCAGATTCAACGTCTCGTGCAAATGGTTCAGTAGGTGGAGAGATTACAAAACGTTTAGTTCAAATGGCTGAACAAAGTCTCGGTGGCTATTCAAGATAATAGATTTAAATTGAGAGATGAGTTAATTAAAGGTAATTCGTTACCAAATGATTAACTCATCTCTTTTTGAATCTTTTTAGAAATTTTACATAATTTACCAAAATAAAAAACAAGAGATATAAAAAATCAAGAAAATTATTTTAATTTGTATTAATATTAGTAAAAATGAGTCGATATAAGTAGAGAGAAAATTAAAATAATTTGGTATTATTATACTAAACTCAATTTAAAAATAGAGAGAATTATATTGAGTATATAAAGAGATAGAAATAAATGGGGAGTTGCAAGTATGAAATCAACTGGAATTATTAGAAAACTAGACGATCTTGGAAGAATTGTTCTACCGAAAGAATTAAGAAATACAATGAATTTAGAGAATAATGCTCCATTTGAAATTCATTTTGAAGAAGGTATGATTATTCTTACAAAATATGATGAAAATTCCGGTCTAAGTGGAATTGTAAGAAAACTAGATGACTTAGGTAGAATTGTTTTACCAAAGGAATTAAGAAAAATGTTAAATCTAAATAAATATGAACCATTTGAAGTATTTATTGAGGAGCAAAGGATTATCCTAAAACAATTTGTTTCGAGTAATGCTTGTATGGTAACAGGAGTTATTGATGAAAATAATTTCTCATTTGATAGTGGAAAGATTGTAGTAAGTAAAAACGGTGCAGAAATCCTTATTAAGGAATTGCAGGAATACATAGCTAAATAAAATATCTCTAAAAGTGCTCTTTTATCTATTTAAAGTAGAAGAGCACTTTTTTTGTTTGAATTAAGTTGTAAGGAATAAGAATTAACCCTTTCTAAAGTAATATAAAGAAGCACTTTCCAAGTTCTCAACGATTTACTACAAATTTGTTAAAACCCTCTAAAATACACCAAGATAATAAGACACTACATAAAATGATAATTTCCATTTTTTACATCTCCTTTTTGTTCTACTTTTAAGTTTTCTTATTCTATTACTGTCTTGATTTTTTAAGATTGTATGTTCTGTTTTGTTTGGATGTTTTTATTATACACGAACACTCATTCTAATGTAAGTAGTTTTTTAGAAATTTTATGAAATTTTTTGCGAACGTACAATCAGGTCATTTGTTCGTATTAAGAGGCCCTGAATTATATTTCAGGTTAAGCTGTTTTAAAAATTGATTTATTTTCAAAAGAAAAGCCGCGATTTAGCAGCTCAAAATCTTTAATATATGTGTAAATAATTAAAGAGGCCCACTAGTGGCCTCTTCTTCTTTTATTCTATACTTTTATTTATGAACCTTACTAATTTATATCCTGTAATTAATGAGAGTACATAACCTATAAAAATTAATATAGTGACTAATACATTTTGATAAATGTTAAACTTTATTAAAATAATTAACGAAAGTATAATCAGGGAAATTAGTAAGACAAACCATTTCAATTTTTCATTAGAAATATAAGATGAACTCGACTTTGTAATCTTGGTTACGAATTTTGGTAAAGATGCATAAATACCAATCAGAAATAGTCCTAAAAATGGGAATAAAACACTGTAATAAGTATTGTCAAAAGTTGCGTTTTGAAACTTAAAAATGAAGTCTAACAATAAAAATAATCCTAGCACATAAAGTAGAAAAAAACTTAAATAGCTGAATGTTTTCATAAAGTTACCCCTTTTATTAATATTTAGACTGGTTTGACTAATGTTACAAGGGATATTACAATGGTGTTTCAATTTCCATATTATACCATATGGAGGATGGGGTATGAAAAGGTAAGAAAAGTAATGTTAACTGCTGGACTATTATCGTTGGCTGGTGTACGTACTTCAAGTGATTTTGCAAAAGAAATTCCAGTTGGTAAAGTAGGGATTAGCGAGAAAATAAATAAGAGAGTAGTAGACAAGCTATAAAATCAGCGTATTGTTCCCTTAAATCAGATCAAATCACTATACGCAAAAAAGAATAAGAAAATTACAGAAAAAGATATTCCTACCATCTGAGAAGTAATATAGCCTTGCAAAGTAAATGTACTGAAAAAGTATGTTTCTTCCACAAATATGGTAGGATATGGTTATGGAAATGTAAGAAGGAGAAAACGTATGGGCCTAATAGAGAATCAAAAGTACTTCTTTGAAAAATATAAAATCGATGAACAGGATTTTGAAAAGTACTGTTTAGACTGGTCAAAATATATTGAAATTTATAATGAATACATATCAGAAATACCGAATCTTGAAACGGTAGCTACTTTTATTTCGGAAATACTCCGTAAAAATCCTGAAATTCATACTGTGAAATCGCGAATAAAGTATCCTGATCATTTAATTGAAAAGATTATTCGAAAGACGATAAAAGGCAAAAAATCAGACTCAGAATATGAAATCAATGTTTCGAATTATAAATCTGAAATTACAGATCTAATTGGTATAAGAGCATTGCATTTATATAAATACCAAGCTGCAGATATAGATAAAACAATTAGACAAAATTGGAATTTACATGAAAAAGCGACTATTTACCATCGCTTAGGTGATATGACGAGTGAACAACATATCGAAGAAGAAAAGTTCCAGTTTTTAGTTCATGATGCAGGATATCGATCATGGCATTATGTAATTAAGTCACAAATGACAAAAGTAAATTATTTAGCTGAAATTCAAGTAAGAACGATATTTGAAGAAGGCTGGAGCGAAATAGATCATCAACTAAGGTATCCTTATGATTTAGATAATGAGATATTAAATGAACAACTTTTAATTTTAAATAGGCTTTCGGGTGGGGCTGACGAATTGGTCAATTCAATCCTTCATACAAAGATGACAATTTATCAACAAAACGAAGAAAAAGAATTTCGTGATGAAATGATTCAGGAATTATTAGATGAAATTTCTAGTTTGTCAGAGGATGGAAAATTAACTGATGAAGATAAGAAGTCACTGGAAGAGAAGATTAAGCAATTAGAAGTTAAAAAGATTAAAGTAAATTATAGTAATCTGTTTAATAATCGCTCGGTTGAATATCACTTTAAACGAAGAATATTTCCTAGCGATTTTTAGATAACTGTTATTAAAAGCCAAGGCTATATGCTTTGGTTTTTTTGCACTTTTTACCAGAAAAATTTCTACGATTTTTTAGGTGCCATTTCTTTTTTTCTAACATTAAATGTAATAACAGATCTAGTTTAGATTTTAAAAAATATGAAACTAGGTGGAATCATGGTTAAAAGGCCGATTTATAAGCAGGAATTTTTAAATACATTTAATTATGCAGACAAGAATTTTGATATTGCTTCTCTTAAAAATCTGATTGAACAATCTTTTGGAGAAAATAATGCATTGGATTTTAAGGAAACATTCGTTAGAGAGGATCAAATTGCAAAATTAATAATTGCAATGGCGAATTCTGGTGGAGGATCAATTATTTTTGGCGTAAATGATGATAATCACCCAGTCGGAATCCTTAAAGAAGAGCTAAAGGATCCAACCGATTTTCAAAGAAAATTAAATGGCTATTTACCTTCTTTTCTAATTTATCATCTTCAACAAATTGATTACGACGAGAATGAAATGTATGGATATTTTAGTGGTAAAACCTTCTTCATCATTTATATCCCCGAGCAAAATCGATATATCCCGTTTATAGCTAAAAGAGGCTCCGATAAATTATTTACAGATAAAATTTATATTCGAAAAAATACTTCAAACGAAACCGCCACAAACGATGATTTAGAAATTATTTTTAGAAAAAGGCTCATTGAACAATATGAGGACTTATCAAATATGAGTCTAAATGAGCATATGGAACAATTAAAGATCCTTTATCGGATAGCTGCAATTAGTGGTGATACAAGTAAAAACCAAAAGAGCCATAAAGATGATTTTAGTGAATTTATTGCCAGAATGATTGAAAAGAAGAAGCGGAAGATTGAGATTGTATTGGAGGTTAGTAATATTGAGTGATTGGTGTGAGGAGAGAATAAAACATAGAAATTATAGGAATGAAGATAAAACCGGGAGTATCGGTTTATCTTGCATTCCATTTTTTATTTAATATTTAAAATTACTTGTAATAAGTATTTTCTATATAATCAGCATGTCTTAAGTCCTTCTCTACTTTTTCAATTTCTTTATCTGTATTCAAGTATCGAATATATTTTGATTCTTTCGTTTTTATATAAAAGCAATCTATTTTATTAGAAGAATTATTTAGATCGTAAGTTAGGTTGATATAGTCACCGTTTTTATAGACTGCAATAACAATACTAGAGCGTTTAATTTTTTCAGTATTATTTACTTTCATTTTATTTTTTAAATAATCTTTTTCAAGTTTTATAACCTGATTTAACTGATTATCAAACTTATTTTTATTAATACAAGCAGAAAGAGAAACTATAAAAAGTATTGTAGCGAATAAAACCAGTATTTTCACCCTCATAAATATCACTCCTTATTATTTTTTATTATAGATAAATTATTAGAGAGTAAGATTTATGAATGTTATTATTTTGTGAAAGATTTATTTTTCATATAAATTTCATAGTTTCTTACTCTACTGGAATATATTTCATTTTATGATTAGTTATAATAAGACTTAAATTTGGAGGTGAAGTGTCATTGACTTTATTTTTATTGTTCGTTTTTATTGTAGTTTCCATATTTCTATTTAAAAGAGATAAAGTCTCATTCATGCTTGGTGAAAATAACAAACTTGTTTTTAAATTAAATAATACTAGTTGGTTTCAAAATCATTTGATGTCAGGAATGTTCTTGTTTATTGTGAATGCAACGTTGTTTTTTACTACTTGTCTGATAATTTATCTATTAACGTATCTACTAATTCCATTTCTCCATTTGTTGGTAATGATTTTGGCCATCTTTGGAAGTTTCTTTTTGTGGATAATCGTGAATAAGGCATGGCAAGGTACGAACGCAAACCGAATTAAAATGAGTATTTTAGGAAGTAGTTTTTATATTTTATTATCGATTTTGTTTCTATATTGGTTATTAAATCTTGAACCTTCATATCCAGGTGAAGATCTGTTTATGAGTTCATTAGGATTGATGTTTGGATTAATGGTTTCGATTGTTGCATTTCTTTCTTGTTTGATAACTACAGGATTTAGTTTTAAAGGTAAGTAATTTGTTAGAAAGTCTAAGAATTTAAGGATAACCCAGGTTATTAAACTTGTATCACCTAATTTAAACACATAGAAAAAAGGGGAAGGGCACTTAATATTACAAGTTGTTAAGTGCTTTTATATATAGCAAATAACCCGATTTTTTAGCAATATTTTAATAGGTGTATTTTCTCTCTTTTGATGCTTTTCTGAGACAGATTAATAGGTTTATTTAACTAGACAATAATTTGAAAAGTAAATAACTAATCATTTATTTTGTGAAGATAAGTGGGTTAATTTCATTTGAAAATGATTAGAAAAATTAGTGCATTTTAAAGAAACGCTGATAAACCAGGGCTTAAATAACCCAATTGACCAATTATTGAATATTCTTTATATTTTGATAATGTAGAGTGCTTTTTAAAAAGTGGTTTGGATATGAACGATTAAAATCGATTTTAATAGATTCATATGAGAAGTCGCTTTATTTATTTTATCAGAATAGGAGAGTGTAAGATGACAGGAAAGCCAAGGTTAAATAAGTATGTTACTGCGATGATGACGACAGCTCTTATTGCTGTTCCGACTTTTCAAGCGTTAGCTGCTGGGACAAGCAATAATGTTTCAAATTTATCAAATAGTAATGCTGTAGAAACGAATCTTCAAGGAATTAACGCAAAAGCAAGTACAGGGAAGCATGTGATTACTCTTATTACAGGTGATGTAGTTACTGTAACAGAGTTTGCAGATGGACAAAGTGTGATTAGTGTTGAGCCAGCGGACAAAGCTGAAGGTGGTTCACATATCATGACAGTTAATAAGGATACATATGTTATTCCAAAACAAGCGATGCCTTACTTAGCTTCTGGTGCATTAGATCGAGATCTATTCAATATTACGAAACTAATAGCGGATGGATACGATGATGCTTCTCAAAAGACATTACCTGTTATCGTACAATATTCAGAGTCTAAAACTCGCTCAAGTGCAAAGCCTACGTTAAAAGCTTCAGAGAAAACACATGAACTTGAAAGTATAAATGGGGCAGCGCTTTCTGCAGATAAGAAGGATTCGAAAGAGTTTTGGCAAGATGTTAAGAAAAATATAAAATCTGCGGATTCTACAAAATCGACAAAGTCAATAGTTACACCTGGAATTGAAAAAATTTGGTTAGATGGTCGTGTTAAGGCAACGCTTGAGCAAAGTGTTCCACAAATTGGGGCACCGACTGCTTGGAATGCTGGTTACAACGGAAGTGGCGTAAAAGTTGCAGTTCTTGACACAGGGATCGATGCACAGCATCCAGATGTAGCTGGTCAAATAAAAGAAACAAAAAGCTTTGTTCCAGATCAAGATGTACGCGATTTTCATGCACATGGTACTCATGTTGCATCTACTGTACTAGGAACAGGGGCAGCATCAGGTGGAAAATATAAAGGTGTAGCACCAGGAGCAAGCTTAATTGTAGGAAAAGTGTTAAGCAATGAAGGCTTTGGACTTGATTCATGGATTATTGATGGTATGGAGTGGGCTGCACATAATGCCAAGATTGTCAGTATGAGTTTAGGAAGCGATGAGTCAAGTGATGGAACGGATCCGATGGCACAAGCAGTTAATAATTTAAGTGCTGAGACAGGCTCTCTGTTCGTTATTGCGGCTGGTAATACAGGTCGTGAAGGAATCGGTTCTCCTGGAGCAGCAGATGCGGCACTTACAGTTGGTGCAGTTGATAAATCAGATAATCTTGCTTATTTCTCATCAAAAGGTCCTCGTTTTGGTAGTGAGGGATTAAAGCCTGATCTAACAGCACCAGGTGTAAATATTACTGCAGCACGATCTCAATATTCAACGCAAGGAAGTGGATCTTATCTTTCGATGAGTGGTACGTCGATGGCTACGCCACATGTGGCAGGAGCGGCTGCAATTCTTTCCCAACGCCATCCTGATTGGACAGGCGCACAGCTGAAAGATGCATTAATGAGTACAACTAAAAAATTAGATGATATTAAGCCGTTAGAAGGTGGGACTGGACGTCTTGATGTTGCAGCAGCGACTCTCGGTGATTTGCGTGCGACAGGTTCACTTGATTTTGGTTTCTATGCTTGGCCTCATGAAAATGATGCTTCGAAAGAGAAAACAATTACGTACACTAACGACAGTGATAAGGCTGTGACATTAGACTTATCAGCGAAAATTACTGATAATAGCGATGCAGATGCACCTGCTGGTTTATTTAAACTTTCAACGAACAAAGTAACTGTACCGGCAAAAGGTAGTGCAAAAGTTACTGTAACACTTGATCCGAACGTAGGTGCTAATGGACAACGATATCAAGGTCAGATTTCTGCAAATGTTGATGGTAAAACAGTTGTGCATACTGCCTTGGCAATGATTAAAGAAGAGGAAAGATATCCACTAACGTTAAAAGCAATTGGACGCGACGGTAACCCTGCCTTGGCGTATATTAATCTACTTGGCCCAGATGGTGTTCCAGATTTTATTGCAGTTAATGGTACAACTGAATTACGCCTAAAACCAGGAACTTATTCTGCAATGTCAATGATGGATGTTGATACAGACACTGACCACGCTGGCGTTGCACTTGTAGGAAATCCTGAAATTAATTTAGATGGTCCTCAAACTGTTACATTGGATGCACGTAAAGCGAATGAAATTACAGCAAACGTACCAAATAAAGCAGAAGCAAGTTTTAGAAAAATGGAATATTATCGTGAAATTGATGGCAGCAATGTTAGTGACATCTATGTGATGCCTGTTACAGTTGATAAGATGTATGCTGAGCCAACTAAGAAAGTTAAAAATGGAAAATTTACATTTAACACGCGATGGAGATTGATTGAACCATATATGACAATCAATTTCAAAGGCAATGAATTAGATGATCTTCCACAAGCTGGAAGTACATTACTAGATGGAAAATACAACTTAGACGCTGTTTATGTAGGTAAAGGGGCTCCAGCCGATTATAAGGGATTAAATGTTAAAGGTAAGGCTGTTATCGTTGATCGAAGTGATGAAGTAACTGGTATGGAGCGCTCAGCAGCAGCATATGCAGCAGGTGCAAAACTAGTTATTACTGTAAATGATGGACCAGAAGAAATTAGTGAATATGTTGGAATTGAAAATGATGATTATTCACTTTCAGATTCTCCAATTTCGGTTGTAGCAATCAGTCAAACAGAAGGTAAAAAACTGATTGAGCAGGCAAAAGACAAAAAAGTAAAACTTGACGTAGTAGGTACTCCTAATACGAAATACGTTTATGATCTTGTTGACAACCATGACAATGCAATTCCAAATGACGTAACTTATTCACCTAAAGCGAGCGACCTTGTAAAAATTAATGCTGAATACAAATCAGATCAAGCTACAGCAGGTGGCGAATTCCGTTGGGATATTCCATCTTACCGACCAAATGGAGTAGGTTACCAAATGAAATTAAATTTACCATCAGTTCGAACTGAATGGGTTTCTGCTCAAAAAGGCACTTCTTGGTATCATCAAGCTAGTGTGCTAGATGCGGCTTGGGAAGTACGCCAACCAAAAGCAACATACAAACCAGGAACAACATTAGATGAAGAATGGTTCTCACCAGTTGCTCGTCCTCGTTTAGGTGATGGCTTCTGGAAACCTTATCGTACAGGAAACAACTTAGTCATCAACATTCCTGCATGGGCTGATTCTGGGGTAGGAAGCACAGGTTCAGAATCTAATTATCCAGGTTCACAAACATTAAAACTATACCAAGGATCAAAACTAGTAAAAGAAGCAAAAGGACAAGCGATCTACTCATTTAACGAATACCCAACTGCAAATACGCAGTATAAAGTAGTTAGTGATGCTTGGCGCGACCCACAACGCTTTGATAATTCTGTAAAAACACATACAGAGTGGACATTCTGGTCTAAAGAACAAGAACAATATCAATCAGAACTTCCATTAATCTCGCTTGATTACAATGTAGAAACTGACATGAATGGTGATGCAAAATCAGGCCGTTGGGTCGATTTAGAAATGAAAGCTATTCAAGTAGCTGGTGCACCAGGAAACGGTAAGATGAAAGGTGCAACATTAGAAGTTTCATATGATGAAGGCAAGACTTGGGAACTTGTTGATTTAAATCGTGAAAAAGATGGCTGGAAAGCTAGAATTGAAAACCGTAAAAATGCATCTTCTGTATCATTAAGAGCAAGTGCTTGGGACGATGCAGGTAATAGTATTAATCAAGACATTATTAAAGCTTTTGGATTGAAGTAAATAAAGTAAGAGAGGGCACCTTCCTTTAGGGAGGTGCCTTTTAAACTGCCAATACTTGTCGCACATAAATGAAAATTATCTATTCTCAACATCAAAAAAGGCACCTTCCACTTAGAAGGCACCTCTCCATTATTAATTATTTTTGATCAGCTTTTTCAGCGTCTAATAATTCTTGCATGAATTTAAGATTATATGAATGGCTTTCTTTCAGTCTGCTGTGTCTTGTTAGTTTAATTAAATTTTGATAATAAGCGATTTCTTCCTCTAGTGATGAAATGACATTTGTACGATATTCTTTTAATTCTTGTTCGTTCATTTTTCATTCCTCCTATAATAGGGATTTAATAATTTAAGTATATCACTAATATGGAAAAATAAATCAAATTTCATTGTGAAAGAAGTATGATTACACAAAATTTACAAAAAATTGTAGTTCAATTAATTCCTAAATAGACAAATTAGTGCCTTGAAAAAAGCGATCATCTTTTTAGAAAATGATGACCTGAGAGTTTTCATAAATTATTTAAAATATTTTCTGAAAAATCATTGTATTCTGTGTTTTGTGGTGGTAATATAGCTACAATATATTTTTTTAGTGAATGGAGGGAATTAAGAAAGTGCCAAAATATTAAGTTTAGGTAATATATTTTTTTTACCCCTTACCTAACAAGTGTTAGGTAGACTTTACAAGAAAGGCACTATGCTAAAAAAAGAGCAATCATATTTTTTTTACCCTTTACCTAACAAGTGTTAGGTAGACGTTGTAAGATAGGCACCATGCTAAAAAAAGAGCAATCATATTTTTTTACCCTTTTACTTAACAAGTGTTAGGTAGGAGTTGCTACCTTATTTTTTTAGCTGTTATCTAACGTACATTAGTTAGGTATTTTAAGAAATAAATAATAGAAAATATAAATGATTGAGTGAAAAGTAAGGTAAATTAGCAATCTTATTTTTTTAACTCTTTACCTAACAAGTGTTAGGTAGGTTTTATTAGGGGGATCTGTATAACGATGACAACTAAAACGACAAAATCAACAAAAGAAAGTATTAAAGAAGCAGCAACAAAGTTATTTGCAAAAAAAGGATATTCTGGAATGACACTTAGAGAAATAGCTAATGAAGTTGGGATTAAGGCACCTTCTGTTTATGCTTTTTTTGAGGGAAAGGATGATATTTTTCTAGCTGTATATAAGGAAACTTTGGATGGGCATTTATCAATCGTAGAATCACAGTGTAAAAGCAATCAATCTACTAAAGTTCAACTCTACTCTATTTTAAAATCAGCGATCGATTTTCAATATCAAGAGGGTTTAAAAGCTAAAATTCTAGTTCGTCTGATGACATCTCCACCAGAGTTTTTAAAAGATGATATTATGAAACGATTTGGTTCAATGGAGCTAGATGAGTATAAAATTCTTTCTGAAATTTTTAGACTTGGGATCGAGAAAGGAGAAATGAAGGATTCCGATTGTCATGCATTAGCTATATCGTTCCAATGTATAATGGACGGGCTGTTTTGGCAAATGCATCGACATAGTGAAGAGGAAATATATACAAGATTGGATTTAACATTTAATCAGTTTTGGAATGGAATTTCACAATAAATAAAGGTTTATTAACTGGTGAAAAATAATGGGGAGGTCAGATTAATGGAAAATAAGTCAAGTATTGGAGATGATTACTCACTATCAAGGGTTCCTCAATCGGCTCGATTACCGATGTGGGATATTATGCTTGTGCGTGTTGGTGCTTTAGCAACATTATCTCAGTTTATGTTGGGTGCTTCATTAGGATATGGTATGACTTTTTGGCAGGCGTTTTGGGCGACGATGTTCGGAAGTGTTCTGCTGCAAATTGTTAGTTTTCTATTAGGTTATGCCGGGGCACGCGAAGGACTTTCTACTAGTCTATTGTCTCGTTGGACCGGATTTGGTAGATATGGCTCCAGTATTATCGGCTTTGTTGTTTCCATTTGTTGTATTGGTTGGTTTGGCGTACAGAACTCAGTTTTTGCAAATGGTTTAGTCGAGGCAACTAATGGTAAATTGATCCTTCCCGTGGCTGCTGCGATTACCGGAATAGGCGTAACTGTTTTAGTTATTTTTGGATTTAAACTATTAAGCTTAACAGCGAAAATTGCAGTACCTGCTTTTCTGATCGTAGTAGGATTTGGAGTTTATAAAGTTCTTAGTGATCACTCGATTATTAGTTTAATAGGAACGCCTCCTCCAGGTCAGTCACTTTCAATTGGAGTTGGTGCAACAATGGTTGCCGGAGGATTTATGATCGGTGCTGTTATTACACCAGACTTTAGTCGCTTTGCTCGAAGTGGTAAAGATGTTTTTTGGATGACGACAATAGGTACTTTAGTGGGTGAATTAGGAGTTAGCATGATCGCTGTATTGATGTCACATGCTGCAAAAACAAATGATGTTGTGAGTATTATGCTACAAACATCTGGTTGGATTGGTGCAGCAGTTGTTGTTTTCTCTACTGTAAAAATCAATAACTTGAACTTATATTCTTCTTCTTTAGGATTTACGAATATTATCGATACAATTTTTAAAATGAAAGTAAATCGTGGAATTGTAACACTTGTAATTGGATTAATCGGATCTTTATTATCGATTCTTGGTATTCTTGACCGTTTTGTAGATTTTCTAGTTTTCCTTGGCGTCATGATTCCACCGATTGCCGGAATTATGGTCATTGATTACTTTGTGTTAAAAACATATCGAAAAGCGTTGGATGAAAGTAAGGAAAAGGGAACTTTACCGGCGGAACCTGAAAAGATTAATCCAGTGACATTAATCGCATGGGCAGCAGGATTTGCAGCTGGTTATTTTATAAAATTTGGTATTCCATCAATTAACTCACTTGTATTAAGTGGAATTGTTTATTACTTCGGTGTTTTAATTTTAAAAGCAATTAAAAATAAAAGAGTAGTGGATGAAAAAATTACCGCGTAAGATTTCTGAATATTGGAGGTATTCTAAAAATGAGAAAAATAGGGAAACAGGAAATTGAAGATATTGCTGTAGGTGCTGCTTTACTAGGTACAGGAGGCGGGGGAGACCCATACATAGGTAAGTTAATGGCTTTACAAGCGATTGAAGAATATGGCGAAATCACTTTATTAGATGTAGATGAAGTGCCGGATGATGCATTAATTGTTCCATCAGCGATGATGGGTGCTCCAACTGTATTGCTTGAAAAAGTTCCAAGTGGTGAAGAGATGTTTAGTGCATTTCAAAACCTTGAATCTTATTTAGGAAAGAAAATTTATGCAACGATGCCAATCGAGGCTGGTGGTCTGAATTCGATGATCCCTCTTGCTCTTGCAGCAAAGCTAGGATTACCTGTTGTTGATGTAGACGGCATGGGAAGAGCATTTCCAGAATTACAAATGGTTACATTTTACTTAGACGGCATTTCAGCAACACCAATGGTTCTTGCTGATGAGAAAGGGAATAATTCTGTTCTATCAACAATTAACAATCTTTGGACTGAACGGATAGCTCGTGCAGCAACGATCGAAATGGGTGGTTCTGTCATGACTGCCATTTATCCGATGACAGGAAAAAATTTAAAAGATAGTGGAATCCGTAATATTCTTCAACTCGAAGAAGAGTTAGGAAAAGCAATCAGACTTGCAAAAGAAAACAATGCAGATCCAGTTAAAGAAGCATTAAAATGTGCGAAAGGCTTTGAACTATTCCGTGGAAAAGTAACAGATATTAACAGAAAAACTGAAAGCGGATTTGCTAAAGGGATCGCAACATTTGAGGGCATTAATGAATATAAAGGGGAAACATTAGAAGTTCGTTTCCAAAATGAGCACTTACTAGCACAAACAGATCAGCGTTTACTTTGTGTCACACCTGATTTAATTGCTGTACTTGATGCAGAAACAGGACTTCCAATTACAACAGAAGGTATTCGATATGGCGCAAGATGCGTAGTAGTCGGAATTCCTTGTCATCCAAAATGGAGAACAGAAAAAGGAATTGAAACAGTAGGGCCAAAATACTTTGGCTACGACGTTGATTATATTCCAGTAGAAGAACTTGTTAAAAAAGGAGTGACGTTATAATGAGTACATATAGAATTGGCATTGACGTTGGTGGAACGCATACTGATGCAGTGCTTTTAGATGAAAATAATCAAGTAGTATCTGAAACGAAATCACCTACAACAGAAGATGTTGCAACAGGTATTTATACAGCATTAAAGAAAATTATCGGCGATGCGAATGTACCAAGAGAACAAATAAAATACGCGATGCTAGGAACTACACATTGTACAAATGCAATCGTTGAAAGAAAGAGATTAAATAAAATCGCAGCGATTCGGATTGGAGCTCCAGCTACTTTAGCGGTAAAACCTCTAGTTGGTGTCCCTGATGATCTTCGTGAAGCACTTGGTAAATATGTCTATCTAGTACGCGGTGGTCATGAATTCGATGGTAGAGAGATTGTTTCTTTAGATGAAGCACATTTATACCAAATTGCGCATGAAATCGAAGGGAAAGTTGATTCGGTAGCGATTACTTCTGTATTTTCACCTGTTTCGAAGGAGCATGAAGAAAGAGCAAGTGAAATTATTAAGGAAGTTCTTGGAGAAGATGTTGCGATTTCATTATCTTCGGAAATCGGTTCTGTAGGATTACTAGAAAGAGAGAATGCTACGATTATCAATGCTACAGTTGTAAATGTTGCAAAAACAGCGGCTGATGGATTCATTAATGCACTAAAAAACGAAGGGATAGAAGCAAAGGTATTTTTCGGACAAAATGATGGTACGTTAATGTCTGTAGAATATGCCGTGAAATATCCTATTTTTACAATCGCTTGCGGTCCGACGAACTCACTACGTGGAGCATCTTATCTGACTAAAAGTTCAGATGCAATTGTTGTAGACGTAGGTGGTACAACATCAGATGTTGGCGTTTTAATTCAATCATTCCCACGTGAATCTTCTCTTGCAGTCGAAATAGGCGGAGCGCGAACAAACTTCCGTATGCCTGACCTAATTTCAATCGGACTTGGCGGAGGAACGATTATTCGAATCAAGGATAATGGAGAATTCACAGTTGGACCTGATAGTGTCGGGTATCGCCTTCCAGAAAAAAGCTTAATTTTCGGTGGAGATACATTAACTACAACAGACGTAGCAGTTGCTCTTGGAAAAGTCGAGCTAGGAGATGCATCAAAAGTAGCTCATCTAGATAAGGAGCTATTAAATAAAGTTTATGTGAAAATGGTTGAGTTAGTTGAAGAAGCAATCGACAAGATGAAAACAAGTGCAGAAGATGTGCCGGTTATTCTAGTTGGGGGTGGAAGCATCCTTCTTCCTGAAAATTTAAATGGAGCTTCAGAAGTCATTCGACCGCAACATTCAGGTGTAGCCAACGCAATTGGCGCAGCTATTTCACAGGTAAGTGGTCAAGTAGAACGAATTTATAAATTAGTAGAATTAACTCGTGATCAAGCACTGGAAATAGCAAAGGATGAGGCGAAACAAGAAGCAATCAAGGCAGGTGCTGATCCAAATAATCTTGTCATTGTTGATATTGAGGACGTGCCATTGGCTTACTTGCCAGGTAATGCAACTCGTGTACGTGTGAAAGCAGCTGGGGATTTGGCACAGGTTGAGGTTAATGAATTAGTATAAAGAATAAGGCACCTTCTTTTTGAGGGTGCTTTTTTGTAGGTTGACAATATTGGATGAAAAAAAATTGTGAAAAGTACGGATAGCGCTAGGGTTTGTACTGCAAATAAGTATTGTGGTTCTGCAAATAAGAGGCTCATACGTGCAAATAAAATCAACATAACTGCAATTAAAATTTCTAAAACAGCAAATAAGTTAAAATAATACTCATACCAGTTTGGGTATTATTCCAAAAAAATTAGGCATTACTAGTTAATTTCTAATGGTAAACTGTAAAATTGTCCTAATTCTTTCTAGAAGAACGGCCAATTATCTTTATAATGATTGGAAATTTTACTCGAGAAGTGTCTCCAAGATATTACTATCCCCATAAAAAAAATCCCCTCCATAGGACAGAACAATCTTTTCTTTTGACTGTCTTCTATAAGGGAATTCTCACTATAATTATTCTTTTATATCAATATCTTTAATTCTTTTGTTTAAGTAAATCTCTAATCTCTGCTAATTGATTTTCTATATTGTTTAGTCGACTTTGCATGTCACCAATATCTTGTTCTGCTTTATAATTGATTGCAAAATCGATAACGGATTCATGTTTATCCCTTACTGCTTGACGATTTTGACTCATCATAATGACTGGTGCTTGAAATGCTGCAATAAAAGATAGACATAAGTTCAACAAGATAAAAGGTGAAGAGTCAAAATGAAAAGCTTTCGTGAAAGATAAGCTATTCCATATCATCCAGACAGCAAGTGTACAACTAAACCAAATAATAAATTTCCAACTACCACCAAATTCTGCGATTTTATCTGCTATTCTATCAGCAAATTTTGTTCGTTGGGTGTAATCACTATCTAAATGTTGCAGTATTTCTGACTCATAACGATCCACTAATCGGTCGATACGTGATAAGTTTTCTTGGTTTAAATCAATATCAAACCCTTGAATTTTTTTTGGTTTCTCAACTTGTTTTTTAAAGTTAATTTGCTTCCAAATGTTGTGCACCATGTTTCCAACCTCCTCTTTTCTAGAGGAAGCCTTCAAAAGCTTATAAAAGTTGGATTACATTTTTATGATGTAATCCAACTCGGATATTCAATTGTATGACTTCCTCTGATGTCGTCGGTAAATTATCCGACTCACCTATACTGGGACTACCCATAAAAATGTTCCACCTCACTTTTTTTTGTAAAAATAATACCTTTACTATTATATGATGACTTATCCGATAGGACTATACTATTTTTAAATAATTTTTTATTCCATAAAAAAAGCCGCGTCTGCGACAAGGAATTTTGTTTAAATAGAAGGGAAGGAAATACCGCCCCGTTTAGCAAGATTATATTTTCTCTTTTGTATTAAATGTTTCTTCATATCGCTTAGATAATATGTAATAATGATAGCCTCTTGAATTTGAAATCAAACGAGATAATAATGTTTTCGCTTCATCACGTTTGTTTTCCTTAAGTAAAAGTTCGAACTCAAGTACGTTTTTGAATTTCTTTGAACGCATTGAGTCCTTTGTTGCTTTTGCCTTTTCTAATTCATTTTCTTCAATAAATAGAAGTGTTTTGTAGTATGAATTCCACTCAGGTACTTTAATGAAATCAATTCGTTCCTTAATAAATGGCAAATCTTTATTTGAAAAGCCGTATACAACTTGATAAACAGCTTTTTTTGAAGGGTTAATTCGTTTCTTCATAACAGATTGATACGACTGTTCGATTTCATCGTGTATATGGTTAGTAATTGAATAAAGAAAATAAAGGATTGATTTTTTTGATTGCTTACTTAGAAAACGTTCGATATGTGATAGATTTTTTGAAAAATAAAATGGATAAAACATCGTCCAAAAAAATAAGAAAAGAACTGCAACATAAAAGATTCCAAATACATAAGTTGGTGCATTATATAGACCTAAACAAAAAGCACCGATAAATAACAAGATAATAAATAAAATTTTTTTCATAAAGCCTCCGTGATTAACTTCTAGATGTACATAAATTATACCATCATTATCCATTTTTGGGTCTTTTATGTAAGTCTTCTCATCATATAATAACTCTCAGCCTGCATTGCCTCTGATTACTTAGAAATTGCTGAGATTTTCACGATTTTTAAGCTTGAAATTTGATGATTAAAATTGCCTAAATCATTAACATCTTCTGTAAGAACAATCGATGCTCCTTTATAATTTGAATCTGAATATAAAGTGACTTGATAACCTGGTGCAATATGAATAGAAGAAATCGTATCATTGCCAATACCTTTTACAAGCTGATCGTAATCATAATTACCTGATCCTAGTATTTCTGATGCACCGCCAAAAGCATTTTCCTTATATACAGTCACAGGCATGTCTACACCATTTACGCGAAAAAACAAATCTATGAATCCAGCAGTCTCTCGTTCTGCTTGATTTAACTGAACAAGAGTCGGATTTTTTACCTCGTTCTTCCACATGGCAGAATAATAATTACTGTAAGCTGCTTGCCAGAAGTAATTAATGATCGTATCATTCCAAACTTGAGGTAAAACGGATTTTGCTTGTACCGCAGCTTGATGAATCCATGCTTCAGGATCAGTCGAAGAAATCCAATTATATAAACCTGAATTTGGTACTGTCATTTCATTTTGAATACTTTCGGCATAAGTTTCAAACTTCGAATGATAGCCCGGTGCGTTATGATCTAGATTTGAAATATTTGAAGCATGTAGAGGCTGTGTTACATCTGTAAAATAGTGCAAAGATACCCCTAAGTAGTAGAATGCATTGTTAAAATCGCCTTTTTTATAGTAATCCGATGCTAGATTAAAATACTTCGCGCCTGATTGACGAGCTGTTGGATAAGAAGCCCCCGTATAATTTGTTTGTGTGTCTGGATCATAAAAGTGAGACATAAATGTGCCCGTATCATAAAAAGGATTAATATGATCCGCATCGTATAAGCCTTGTTCCCAACGATCACGAAACTGATTAAGCAATGTGGTAGGCTTGTTTATTGCGGGATTCGTATTATCGGCTATAAGTTTGACACTGCCATTTACGATAAAATGATGTGTACTATGATCTTGATTGTGAACATCCTCGTCAGACCATGCGAATGCTTTGTGATCATTGCTGAATAATGAAGTGATTGCAAGTACACTTCCAGCAACTAATGATAATAGCTTTTTTGATTGAATACGTTTTTTCATGATACACCTTCTTTTTTGAATTTTTGTTGTCTTACAAGCAACAATGTTTAAGTATAATAAGTTTTTGTTAACAAGAGGTTTCAGTTATGTGAAAATTTGTTAAATTTTGGAAACTATTTACCAGTTATGGAAGTACTTAGTTCTATACAGTTTTTTAAAAAGAGCCAAATTTTTAGGATTTATATAGAAAAAGTACATAATCCTTTTTGTGTTCCATATTAATTTAAAGACCTGCAAATTCATTTGTTTGGTGGTGAGAAAAATATGGAGATTAGTGCTAGTGCTAGAATGTCTCTTTCAAAAAAAGTGTCTGAGGATGCAATGGTAGTAAACAATGAAATAAATGTATATGGGGTTTTTGATGGAGCAACACCAATTACTCCATTTAAGAATGCTGATGGCATGAATGGAGCATATATTGCTTCAAATTTATTTAGGAAGTATTTTAAAAATTATTTTAGAGCTGATATGACTCTATCAGAGGGAATTATTCTAGCAAATAGAAGACTGATGAAAGAAATGAAGGTAAATAACATAGACATAAATCGTCCAGAGGAACTGTGGTCAACATGTGTTGCTATTATAAAATTTGATAAGCAAAAGGTATCATTTGCTCAACTTGGGGATTGTATGATATTAGCAGAATACCATAATGGAGAAATTCAAATATTGACAAAAGATACTGTGAAGAATATAAGTACAAGGGCAAAAATGAGACGAGAAAAGGAACGGAAGCAAGGGATGATTTTACCAGATGAATCATACTACCAGTCTATTAAACATCAACTTATTTATAATCGAAGTATGGCTAATACAGTTGATGGTTATTCAGTTGCAAATGGAACTGAAGTTGTCGCAAACTACATTCAATTGGGATCTATTGATACAAATAATTTAAAGTCAATTTTACTAATCAGTGATGGATTATTTCATCCGACGTTTGATTTGATCCATTCTTTTAAAGTAATCAAAGAGATTGGATTGGAGGAATATTCAAAACGATTAGAAATGGAAGAGTTGAAAAGTAAGATTCATTCTGATGATAAGACTGGGATATATATTCGCTTTTAATTTTAGATGCCATATTGGGTATCTTTTTTTTATGTATAAATATTGTAACAAATATAAAAGTAATACTTTTCAAACTAATGTTAGTATACAGGTGATAGAAGTTTTTACGAATTCGAAACGGCTATGAGGAATTGAATAATAATTGATAATTCTCATTTAGTTGACGAGGAGATATCTAATGGATATTAAAAAGTACAGAGTAGTAATGTTTCCGACATTTTTAATTGTTTTTGCTTTGTTTTTTATATTAGATGTTATGAAGCCTTATAGCTTGCTAGTATGAAAGGTAAAAAGGGTATACATATAAAAAATCAGAAAAAAGGAAGTGTTTAATTGTTCAATTTTATTAAAGTAACTCATGAACATATTGAGCAAGTAATAAGTTTACGATTGAAGCTTTTAAATGAATTGGGAGAATTAAACTCTCTTGATGAAGAGTATCTAATTGAAACCTCAACTAGGGAATATTTGAATACTGCACTTTCAAAAAATGAATTTATATCCTTTATGGTAGAACATAATGGGGTACCAGTAAGTATTAGTGGGATGGTCTTATTTAAAAGACCACCTTATTTAGAGAATTTGCAAGGGATTGAAGCTTATATTTTAAATATGTACACAGCCACTGAGTTTCGTGGCAAGGGATTAGCTAGAAGATTGCTTGAATTATGTATTGATGAATGTAAAAAATGTGGAGTTAAGCGAGTTTGGTTGCACGCTTCAGAAGATGGGCGGCCACTATATAAAAAAATGGGTTTTACTAAAAAAAATAGTGAAATGGAATTGTTTTTATAGACCGTTTTTATTCAACATAATGGCAAGATAGTTTAATAAGAAAATGTTAGGTATTCTATTGTTTTTATAGAAAATATGTACATATAAAATTGTAATTAGGAGGAAAAATACTTTGCAAAAAACTTTTCACCATTTAGTAAGAGGAATTTTTTTAAAAGATAATAAAGTTTTGCTTGCACAAGCTAAAGGATTTACAAACTCTTTTTTACCAGGTGGTCACGTTGAATTTGGAGAAAGTGCTAGAGATGCATTAATAAGAGAAATTAAAGAAGAATTAGGTATATATTGTACAGTCGGAAATTTTCTTGGAGTAGTGGAACACAAATGGGAGAAAAAAGGGATACTTCATTGTGAGATAAATCAAGTGTTCGAGGTTAAATGTAATGAGTTTCATTATAACTCAAATTTAGAGTCTAATGAATCAAACCTTGAGTTCTTATGGTGTGATGGTGCAGATTTGGAGGAAATGAATTTACAACCTTATCCATTCAGGGAATTAATGTATAATTATTTAAATGGAAATAAAGATGTGTGGTGGGAGAGTACATTAAACATAGAAATTGATGATTCGAACAGAAACTAACTTTTGCTTATGCAACTAGTTTACAATAAACATTGTCATATCACGTACGAAGCGAATCTCTCAGCTTCAAAATAAACTGGCCAAGTTATTTATTTTTTGACATATCTTAGCCAGCTTATCTAATTTGTCTTGAATGCTTAAATTATTGGATATAGCAATTTGTCCGGTTAACTGAAAAGTTTAAAAAACAATATTCATCACATTGAATATTTATTCGACGTGAATAGGTCCACCATTGATAGGTTGCCATTCAGTTGGTTCATTCTTATAACATAGAGCCATCCAATAATAATAGGTAGGTTTTGTCAGTCTGTGCGCCGAGCTGTGCCATACTCCACGATGAAGAACGGCAACTTGTCCAGGACGAAGCAGGACAGGAAGAATTTCTTTTGCATTTGGAGCGTTTTCATTGGTAGCGGGAGCAACCAAGAACACAATTGGTTCGTCTTGACAAAATAATGCTTCTTGTGTATGCATGTGGCGTTCCATTTCATAGGCAGTAAAAGAAACCCTGCTGCCGAATGTGTAACCGAGGCTAGCTAGAGAGTCAATAACAGGAATTGCAGTATTGGTGTCCTCCCACCCATCACCGGAACTTTGGTTAACCCAGCCAGTTCCTTTGGAAGGAGATGTCATATTGTATAGGATTCCAAACTCTTGAAAATTAATAGAAGTAATTTCAACCGGTTTCATTTTGACTCAACCTTTCTAATTGTTATTTAAGGTTGCCGAAACGTGCAAAGTCTTCACTGTGTTCCTTTATGAATTGGAATACAGCCTCCGTTCCGCAAGCACCGGCTCTGCCACCCATAATGGTGACTGCACGAGCAGCTGCAAAGTTAGCAAATTCCGCTGAAAGTTGAATGTTTTCAGTACGTCTATAGGCATAAAGGAAAGAACTGCAGAAGGTATCTCCAGCTCCGGTAACGTCCGTAATTGGCACGTTAATACCTTTTACAGTAAATTCGTTATGTGTAGTAAATATTCGGCATCCCTTTTCCGCATAGGTAACAACGATCATCTGAATCCCTTTTTGGAATAAAAATTGTTTTGTTTCTTCTTCGGTTTTATTGCGCATTAGATTGTTGAATCCAGTTTCATTTACAAAAAGAGTGTCGACATACGCAAAAAGCTGATCTTCTCCAGGCTGGAGATCGGCAACATCAAGATCACACCATATTTTTGATCCGTTAGCTTTTGCTTTGGAGAGGATACTTGCTGCATCCAGATCACCACAGCAAAGTGGTTTCAATTCGCAAAAGTTGGAATAGATATATTCCGCATTACAGATTGCCTCTAATGTTTCCGGAGTAATCTCAAGACGTTGGATACCCATGGTAGGAATAAATACCGTATGTTCGTTTTCTGCTAGAATAATAATAGTCTTAGAATCTGGTAAAGTATCATCTCGAATAATATAAGTAGTATCAATTCCAGCATCTCGTAAATTCTCACAAAGTTGTTGTGAAATGAAACCGTTATTCAAGGCTGATAAAAATTTGGTAGGTTGTAGATAACTAGCATAGACACTTGCTGCATTGGCAATCATTCCACCCATTTGTGCGGGTAGTGTATGAACGATTACTTTATCGCGAAGGTTTGGAAAGTACGCAGCACTATAATATTCATCCAAAGCTATATCTCCAATAAAAAATGTGTATCCTTGATGATCCATACAGAGAGCTCCTTTTTTAAAATTTTGAGTAAAGTATATCATGTTAATACATCTTATACAACGTGTTAATACGACTTAAAATATGTTAATGCAAATTGTGCGAAAATTGATAGACAGCTAGATTAAGACGTGTTAACATGTATTAAGAAAGGAGGGCAAGAAATTCACAATAATAGGGCTCCTATTATTGGAAGTGACTTAAGATTGTTATTGCAATCGGTTTCTTCTTAATTTCAATCATAATGATTAGTCAGCTGGCGAAGGAACTTGGATTGGGAATAGTATTTAGAATTGAAGGGATATTATTGTATTCACGATCCACCGTAGATAATAAATTAACTGCGGAAACCAGCGGAATGGAGAGTAAGATGAGTGGTAAAGTAAATTTCATAGATTTATTTAGAAGCGAAAAGCCAATTATGGGAATGTTACACCTTAAAGGCGGCAATGAAGGTAACATGCTGGAAATCGCAAAAAAAGAGATTAATTTATTAGTTGAAAATGGTGTGAATGCAGTTATAGTGGAGAACTATTTTGGCTCAGTAGAGGATGTTGCAACAGTACTAGATTATCTTCAACGTGAAAAGAACCATATCGTCTATGGTGTTAACGTACTTGATCATGATGATCTAGCGTTTGAATTTGCTAATAAATACGGGGCAAAATTCATCCAATTAGACTCAGTTGCAGGACACCTCACACCAGAAGAAGATGCAATTTTCCATGAGAAAATGAAAACATGGCGGAAGGAATCATCAGCATTTATTTTGGGTGGTGTGCGATTTAAGTATCAGCCTTACAATTCTGGACGTTCTCTTGAAGAAGATTTGGAAATCGGAATGACAAGATGTGATGCGATTGTTGTAACAGGGGATGGGACTGGCATGCAGACTCCAATCGACAAAATCAAGGAATTCAGAAGGATGATTAAGGACTTTCCGTTAATTATCGGAGCAGGAATGACTCCAGAAAATAGTACAGAGCAATTGGAATTTGCTGATGGAGCAATCGTGGGTAGTTACTTCAAGGATACCTATACCGACAACGGTGATATGGATGCTTCTCATGTACGATTTTTTATGGATTCTGTAATAGATTGTAGGTAATTGACGGGGGAAGATCAAATATGGGATGATTAGTTTATCAGCTAGTAGGGTATATCGGTAGCTGAAATTCGATTTGATCTTGAGAAATAAAGGAGCATTAATTGGTCATGGATATTAAATCACTAGAAGCTGATCATATGGTACCTCTTTACCAGCAGCTTTATAATACAATTCGAGAAAAAATTGCATCTGGCGAATACAAACCTGGCGACCGCATCCCATCGGAAGCCCAACTTATTGAAATCTACAATATTAGTCGAGTGACTGTTCGAAGCGCATTGAATAAATTAGTAGAAGATAATATTCTTGTAAAGCGTCATGGTAAAGGAACCTTTGTATCGATGCCAGAATATGTGGAAAGTATTGGGGTGGGTGGAAGTTTTACTGCATCTTGGCAACAAACAGATGTAGTTCCAGGCACCAAAATTATTTCAAAGCTTTATGTGAATGCCAATAAAAAAATTGCTAATTCATTGAACGTAGAGGAAGGTTCAAAGATTATTCATATCAGGCGCTTACGTTTGGTCAATGATCTTCCTGCAATTCTAGAAGAAGATTATTTTTTACCGGAGTATGATTTTCTACTGGAAATGGATTTAGACAACAAGTCTATTTTAGAAATTATCCGTAATCAGACAGGGATTGTTGCAAAGGAATTTAATGATATTTTCGAAGTGAAATCCGCGACAAAGGAGCAGGCGGAATTTCTTGAATATAAGACTGGAAGCCCTTTGCTAAGAGTTAGCCAGACGATTTTCACTGAAAAACTCAATCTCCTGTACTATAACGAAGAATATATTAGAACAGATCGATATAAATATGCAATCCGTTCTTACTGATTGCATAAGCTCTTGATTCTCAATTTACAAAGTGTTAGACATGCTTTTTTTAAGCAAATACGATTTATTATGAAATAAGTAATTAGCGTTTGTCATTTTTTTAAAAAAATGACGGCTAATTAGTTGTCTATTTGTTATGTGAAAAAATGGAATGATAAGAGTTACTGTACAAACGAATTGTTGAATTATATAAAGTGGTTTTACTGACAACTAAATAAAATATTTTGACTTCATTAAATGGGGAGTGTAAATAGATGGCAAATAATATGGAAAGAAAATTGGGACTAGCCCCAACGATTGCTCTGTCAGTAGGAACAACCCTTGGTGCGGGAATCTTTATTTCAATTAGTGAGGTCGCAGGGGCCTCCGGTTCTGCACTCTATACAGTATTGGCATTTTTAATCGGTGGATTAATCATGATTCCGCAGAATTTAATTTTAGCCGAATTAGCGACGGCTTATCCGGAAAATGGCGGGAACTATGTGTTTATTAAACAGGCGGGTTGGCGAAAGCTTGCATTTTTGACAGGGTGGGCATCATTTTGGGCTAATGATTCAAGTGCACTCGCGATCGTATCCTTAGCAGGAGTACAGTACATTGCTTACCTTTTTCCAATGAATGGCCTCGCTATTAAATTTATTGCAGTTGCCTTCATTATACTTTTTATGATGATCCATATCCGTTCGGTAGAAGGCGGCGGTAAATTCCAGGCCATCGTTACTTTTATTAAGATTCTGCCTTTTGTTTTGCTGATTGGTATGGGGTTATTTTTTGTAAGAGGAGACATGGTCATGACTCCAGCAGTAGCTACTGCTCCAGTTGGTTTGATGGCATTGCTTGCAGGTATTTCGGCAACAAGCTGGTCATTTGACGGTATGGGTGCATGCACATACATGACGGGCGAAATCAAAAATCCGAAAAAGACCATGCCTAGAGCGTTGATCAGCTCGGTTATCATTATTATTCTTCTATATGTGGGCTTAACTTTTGTTGTTACAGGTGTAATACCGTTCAACCAATTGGTCAATTCGAAAACACCACTTGCTGACGCTGGTGCGGCAATTCCGTTGATTGGAAATATCTCAGGTACGTTTATAGCCATATCAGGTATTATTGTTATTCTAGCTGCTTTGTCAGGAACCGTTATGTTCCAACCGCGCTTGGAATATGCAATGGCAAAAGACGGACTTTTCTTTAAAAACTTTGGTAAAGTGCACAAAAAATATGGTACTCCATATTTCTCTATAATGGCGCAGTGTATGTTAGCTATTGTTCTTATTTTCTTATCCAATATTACTGAATTGCTTGGATATTTCACCTTTGTATTGTTATTAAAGAATACGCTTACATTTGCTTCGATTTTCGTGCACCGAAAAAAGCCAGATTATAACCCATTGTGGAAAGCACCAGCTTGGAAATTTATGGCTGTTATTTCGATTGCATCTAGTTTGATATTGGTAGTTTCCACGTTAATGTGGGCAGCAATTCCAAGTGTTATTACAGCTATCATCGTTGTTGTTACGGGCCTTCCTGTCTTCTATTTTTGGGAGAAACGAAACAAAAAAGAAGAAATTAAAGAGGGAGAATCTATTAAAATATAACTGAAAGGATGATAATCTGATGCAGTTTTCAACTTTCAAGGCGGAGCTTTTTGATGAACACCAACATGATAAGATGGATGAATTCTGTGCGGAATTTGGGCTTGATGGTATGGAAGTTTTTATGGACGACGTGCTTTCAAGAGATCAAGATTTGAATGATGAGAAACTAGTAATCTTGGATAAACTTCGTACTTTACATGTAAAAAGAGTGCATTGTTCTTACTGGGCGTATCCAACCAGCTTTCTTACAAAGAATAATTTTCAAGAACTGGTTGAGAGATTTGGAGGCTGGGAAGATGTCGTGAATTATTATGGTGACCTAACAGGTGATCATATGTATAAAAGATGGGCAGATGAGTATCAGATTGCCACAGAGCTAAAAGCACAGGCGTATACGTTTCATCTAATCGATTACGCGCCAATTGATGGGAAATGGGAGTTCACAATTTCCAAGGAAGATATTCGTCAAGCGATGATATATATGATTCAGCAATTTTTAAATTATCTGATTAATCAGAATCTTATTAATGAAGATTCTCCAATGATTGAAGTGGAAAATGCTGGGTGGGGATTGGAGCATGGTTTGCAGACCGCAGAGGACTACAAGTTAATGTATTGTCAGCTTTACGATCCTCTCCAAAAAGTCAAGATTGGTTGGGATATTAATCACTTGTTACATGCGCTTGGCTTTGACGAGACTCAAAATTGTGCCCGATTCTTCCTGCCAGAAAGTGAAATTAGCACCCAAATGTTTGAATTGCAACAGCGTTATGGCAACGAGCCGCAGGTATTTGCCCAGAAGTGGTTGGAGCACAATATTATGGACCCAGAGTTGGTCGATCGTGTTGGTTGTATACAGCTTTCAGACTGTGCGTTAAAAACGATTGAGTTTTTCCGTAATGGTAAGTTGGTCGGACAATATTATGACGAAATCGTTGCTCTTGATAGTTGGGTAGAGCAGGAGGATTATGGTGTTAATATCGTACTCACCTGCTATGATTCCCATATACCATTGGGGGATGGTATATTGAGCCCTAAAGCGATAAAAGAGATGATTCTCAAGATTCGTGCTGTAAATTCGGATTTGGTCATTTTACATGAACTCAAAAACAATACTGACCAGGCTGCAGCATTAATAAGGCAGTTGGATCGACTTAGCCTAAAATAAGGAGATGATCCGTGTATGAAATATATTATTGTTGGTCCCACGATTGTGAATGATATCCAATTTGCAGATGGCAGCATAAGCAAGGGGCAAATTGGTGGAGCCATATTTTGTCTGGAAGGGGTAAAAATATGGAGTGACGACTGTCTCTATGTATCAAATGTAGGCGAAGATTTCTCGAAGTATTATGGGGATTGGATGGATGCAAATCATTGTTCCTATGAAGGTCTCAATTATAATCTTCCCTATACAGAATATACGAACCTTATATATGGGGATGAAGGACTTCATGATGAGGTCTCCATTTATAGCGAGGATATTGAAAAAAAAATCTCAGAGATAGATATAAGAACTGCCGAGCAGATTGCCATTCATTGCGGTAGTGAAACGAGAGGGATCTATATTGAAGCGTCCGAAGTGGACCCTCTATGGGATAACTTGCATTTGATTCACATGAATTGTAACGCGAAGATCATGTGGGAAATCCCTACTTCTGCAGCGATGCAAAAGCATAGGAATGAAAAAGTCTTAAAGACGATTATCAAGGCTGGGCTGTACTCGATTAATTTGCCAGAGGCGATGAGGTTATTTGAGACAAAGGATGAAAAATCAACGATTGAGGCAATTATTTCCTTTGGCGTTCCATGTTTTTTCAGAGTTGGTAGTAGAGGTTCGTACATGATTTCGGATGGTCAGGCATATTTTGCTCCAAGTATCACTGTTGGAGATGTTGTTGATGCTACTGGATGTGGTAACTGTTCTACTGCTGCTGCACTTTATGCGTATTGTGAAGGCTATGCACCAAAAAAAGTTGCGGCTATGGCAAATATTGCAGCGGCATATAACTTATTGCAGTTTGGGCCATATCCTGTTATCACCAGTGAAACAAGGGCCGAAGCTATGAGGTTGCTAGAAAAGTAGATGAATAAATTTGGACATGTAACTGGTAATGCATGCAGGATAAAAAATAGATAGAGAATAACTACACTATTAAACTAGAAAACCTCATTTAGATGCGTTACGGAGAACCGTATGATAATATAATGAAAATATTTAATAAATGGAAAAAGCATGTAGAAAAATTCGCTACATGCTTTTTCTATTCAAGGAAGTCTCAACGAAGCTCAAATAGGGCAATCATTATGAAATCTGGAGGTCTGATACATTACAATTATCTAAATAACAACATTAAAGGGAGAGGAAGATTAACATCTACCTCAGCATTTATAAACAAGGGCAAGTTAGATTGAGACATTAACTCCAATTAAAAAATATTTTTTGGAGATATAATGGTAAAATAGACTGGTTTATAATCGAAAAAATGAAAGAAATGCACGAAACCCTTATTAAATTCTTGGAAAAAAAAGAATCAGTTAAAATGAAAATTCTTATTGAACTAACGCATGCATTGAATAGCAGCTGCCAATTGAGGTGGCTTTTTCTAATTCAACAAAATGGCAGTTTAGTTGCATAAGGAATTGAAGTTTAGGCAACGTGAAACATGATTTTGACAGATTGAGAGGAAGGAATTTGATATGAGTATTTCGAATATCGTAGAGATGATGTATTGCAGAATATTATCTACACACCATCTAACCAATTTTCAAATTCCAAAATCGAAATTTATGATTTAATCGAGATGAGAGTCAGGAGGGATATTATTAGGAAATGGTGTTTAGTAGGTTTTATATTAATTTTACTCGTATGCACTGTATTGGGGTGTAGTAACAAACATAAGAATTTAACTAGAATTGAATACATACAAATGAGCACAAATGGAACATATTCGGATATAGAAATAGTAACAAATAAAAAGAAACTTGAAAAAATAGAGCGTATTTTCAGTAAAATTAAATGGGTAGAAAACGTAGCAGTAAAAAGAAAACGATTAGCAGACATTAAAGCAACATTATTCTATGAAGAAGATAAAAACATGCCTGAAAGGCTCTATGAGTATGGAATATGGTTCCAGAGTGATATCAACAAAGCTGTATTAATTGGAGACAATAATAAACAAAGTTATGCCATGTTGAACAAAGAACTTTCAAAAGAATTGAAAGAACTCTTGAATTATGAAAAGTAGAGTTGTGTCTCCTTAGGTAAGTCTTTGAAATTTAACTAACGCATGTTTTAGTTGAACAAGGAAAATAAGAAAGTGGAAATATATGTTAATATATTAAGTAGCTAACATATAAAATAATAATTATAAAAAGAGGTGAATCGATGAAAAATTTCAGTAAAATTTCACTAATATTATTAATCATGGGATTGGTTTTGTTTGGAATAATTTATGTGGTTCTAGGCTTCAACGAACTTATTGCTTTAATTGGTTTTTTATTGTTATTATTTGGGGCGATATGTAGCTTTATAGCAATTTCAAAAAGAGAAAGAGGAAACACTAAATTTTTTGCAGTATCGTCGTTTTTTATCATATTTTTATTGATTACTTGGTTTGAACCTTTTCTGATCGTACGTATGCTAACTTGGATTAAAAATTAAAAAATTGTAATAACTGATATGTAACTATGGGATGTAATTGTTTAACAACATGATCTAAATGGCAGTATAGTGCAAAAATGAATAAATAAAAAACAGTAGACAAATAAGACGGAAAAGTTATAATATTATAAAAATAAATTAAAAGACTTTGAAGAGAAGAGTAAATAGAATTCATTCATCTTAGAGAGCTCCAGTTGCTGAAAAGGAGTATGATTGATCTATTGAAGCAAGACTCTGAGTTTCATATCGGAACCAATAGTGGCGATGGTATGACAGGCACTCCTGTTATAGAGTATGAGTATGTTTGAAATGTACTTAATGAGGTTAATGTGATGACATATTAACAAACTGGGGTGGCACCACGACACGATAGGTAAACTCGTCCCCAAGACTACGGTCTTGGAGGGCGAGTTTTTTTATTTGTGCAATTTAAATATATTTATTTGGAGGGGTAAAATGAAAAAAAATAGGATGTATATTACTTGGAAAAAACCTTTGCTTTTACTAATTGGAATAGGCGTCTCAAATATTGGGGATTGGATTTATTTAATCGCACTAAATTTAATTATTTTTGATATGACGAAATCTGTTTTGGCTGTATCGACTCTTTATGTCTTGAAACCAATAGCAACGATACTTACGAACCTATGGGCGGGTAGTTTAATTGACCGATTTAACAAAAGGAATTTAATGGTAACTTTAGATGTTTTGAGGGGATTATTAATATTCCTAATACCAAGTATATCTTCCGTCTTTCTAATCTTTGTCATCGTATTTTTCGTCAATATGGGAAGTTCAATGTTTTATCCAACATCAACAACTTATATAACTAAATTAATTCCAGTAAATCAGAGGATTCGCTTCAATGCTTTGCGAAGTTTAGTTCAATCTGGAGGATTCCTAACTGGACCAGCGATTGCAGGTCTACTTTTTATGATTGGCACACCTATGTTCGCGATTAATATTAATGCGATCTCGTTTATCATTTCAGGAATTGTTACAGCGTGTTTGCCTAATTTGGATAAGGTAACAATACGAAATGTAAAATATGAGAAGCTCTCACTCAAACTAATTAAGAAAGATTTTACTGAGGTTTTACTATTCAGCCGTAAATCAAGTTACGTTATGAGAATTTATTTTTTGTTTAATAGTATATTAGTTTTAACGGCTGCTGTTGATTCTTTAGAAGCAGTGTTTTCAAAGAGCGTACTTCATTTAAGCAATACAGAATATGGTGTTCTTGTAAGTATTGCTGGTGCAGGAATTGGTATAGGCGCAATTATTAATACAATTTTTGCAAAAAGACTACATCCTTCTTGGCTTATGGGGATTGGGACAATTTTTTTATCATTAGGATATATCGTATATTCATTTTCTAATTCTTTTACAATGGGTGGGTACGGATTTTTCTTATTATCATTTGCGTTGTCTTTTGCAAATACGGGATTTGATACATTTTACCAATCCAACGTAGATGTCAAAATAATGGGAAGAGTTGGTAGTATCTATGGTTTTGTTGAAGCAATATTAGTGATCGTTTCAACTATACTAATCGGATTTTCTACTCACTTTGTATCGATTAAAATGTCTGTAATCGCTGGTAGTTTTATTATGTTATTTTTAGCGTTATTTTTAAGTGTATTTATGATCCGACCTTCAAGCGAAAACTATTTCAGAAGTATTGGATATAAATAAAGTTTTTAGAATTTAGTAAAAAAAAATTTCGTTTTATTTCAACTAATGCAGTGCGATAGTTGAAGATTAGCTGTTTAGAAACAGCTTTTTTTATTGGTGAAAATTAGAATTCGGTTAAATGATTATTAAAATAACTTAATTTAAATTAAGTAAATTCTCACTAAAAATGTTACATTAAAAATAGTATATTTGAATGTTTTTAATAGTGAAGGTTTTAATGAAGGTTATACATTTTAAGGGGTATACAGAATGAAGAAGATGGAACTCTTCTAAAAAATTACTAAGGAGGTTTTTCTACTTAAATGGATTCTACTAAACTATAAAAAAATTATTATTAATAGATTAAATTCCTTAAAAATTAAAAACCATATATGAATATAACATCCAAAAGGAGTGTTAGTATTAAAAATGATTAAAATGAAGAAATATTCAGTTGTCATGATAGTGTTAATTTTATTGTTCACTTCTACATCTATGCTCTTCCATCCAATGAAGGCTTTTTCTGAAGAACTTTCCGTAGAGAATATTAATATTACTGAATATACAAATAAATATATCAAGGGATACGTAAAAGATCCGCAAAAAATAGAAAAACTGATCGGAAATGTGACAACACCAAAAGGAACGAAAATACAGTTTTTTGCTGCTTTTAATTCAGTTACAGGTGAATTCAAGCTTGATATTGGAAATCAGCCGAATGGATCTACTGTACAAATGTTAATTGTATATAGGAACAACGGTTATCAAGTAGTAAATGAGCCATCTATTTTACTAGATAAAAATGAAGAAAAACCGCCATCCATACCCTATGTTAAACCACTAAACGAACATTCGGAGTCAATTACAGGATATTCTGAACCGAAAGCGGTAGTTAAGGTATGGAGAGACAATCAGATTTATGCAGAAGGAATTGCTAATCAAGATGGAAGTTTTACGATTCCTATTGAAAAACAAGAAGTTGGTACTACATTTTCTGTTGCAGCATCTAAGCATAATGAGATAAGTGAGAGTACTCATTTTACTGTTAAAGAAGAATCAACACAAAAATCGATACAAATTGAAGTAAAACCTATTTTTGAGCAACAAAAAGATATTTCCTTTAAAACGGAAGCTAACACGACAATAGTAATTAGAAAAAATTATGAAATTATTTACATCATCGAGCCAAACGAACACAGTGACGAGCAATTTACGGTTTCCAATTCAAATCTTGGTAAAGATGATGAAATATTTATACATGCATTTGATGATCAAGGAAACAGTAGCGAGCCGATTATTCAAAAAGTTTTAGACAATAAAAAACCTTATCTTCTACCTCTAAGAGGCATAAATGATGCAACAAGTGAACTTCATGTGCTTTCTGAACCTGGTATAAAAATAAAAATAGAGTATCAAGGTGGAAGTTTTATTGGGGAAGGAAATACGGATGAATCAGGAATTTTCGAATATAATTTCAATCCCATTCCTCGAATTTCAGAATATATTCAAGTTACTGCAATTGATAAAGCAGGAAATTACTCGCAAGTTTTAATGGTAGTTAGAGATGTAACACCTCCAGATACTCCTATCTTAGATGTACCTGTTTATACAAATTCTACCCAAGTAAAGGGGAGGGCAGAGAAGGGGACAAGTATTTTACTTAAGAAAAATGGTCTTCTCTACAAAACAGGAATAGTATACGCAGGTGGTACCTTCCAGATAGATGTCAGCGACCTAGCAGTGGATGACGAATTAGAATTTACTGTGAAAGATAATGCGGGTAATATAAGTGAACCCCTTATAATCAAAGTAACGGATCCACCAATTACTGCAGTTCCTATTGTAAATACGGTAACAAATTTATCCTTTCAAATTACCGGAACTGCTGATCCAAATGCAGTTATCGAATTATATAAAGATGAAATAAAAGTGAAATCGGTTACTGCTAATAGTGTAGGGAGTTTTGTGTTTGATATTGACTTACAAAAACAGGGTACTGAGTTTACATTATTCGCAGTAAAAAATGGAATGACTAGCCAACCTGTTAGGCTAATTGTAAAAGATGCAAAGGCTCCAACTATATTGAATATTATTGAAGTCGGTGACAATGAAGAACAAGTCAGAGGTACAGTATCAGTAAATTCAACAGACCCAGTTGCTAATATAGAGGTAATCGCTAATGATAAAGTAATTGGTACTGGAATTGCTGATAAATCCGGTTATTTTAGTGTTTCAATCCCAATGCAAAAAGCTGGAACAACATTGAAAATAACTTCAACAGATGCTTCAGGAAATTCAGATATCAAACTAACAATTGTTAAAGATCTTACTCCACCAGAGATATTTATAAAACCTGAAACTATTTATGCTAAATACATTACGGGGAAAACAGAACCGAATTTATTTGTAAGGTATTTTATTAACGGAGTTTTAAAAGAAGAAGTTAAATCTGACTCTCAAGGAATTTTTGTATTAACTAGAGGTTATTTAAATAACAATTCACTACTTTTGTTTCAAGCAATAGATTCTTCGGGAAATATAAATGAAAATAGGATTCTAGTTGATGATATAAATCCTCCTGAACCACCTCAGGTAAACACTGTTACAAATAAATCGACAGAAATATCGGGGAAAGCTGAAGCAAATGCAACTTTAAGGTTGATGATAGGTGGTAAAGAATACAGTGCAAAAGCAGATGGCTATGGAAATTACAAAGTAACCATCCCAATCCAAAACGCTGGAACAACAATTTCAGTCGAAGCAAAGGATAGTGTCGGAAATGTAAGTTCTGCTAAATTTATTAAAGTCGTTAAAGTGGCTCCCAACATCCCAACTGTAAATACAGTCAATAATAAAACGAACATTGTATCGGGAAAAACCGACGCATATGCAACAGTAGTAGTAGCACTCTCAGGGAAAATATTCAGTGCAAAAGCGGATCAGTATGGAAATTATAAAGTTACTATACCAATTCAGAATACTGGAATAAGTATATCTATTACAGCACAAGACAGTTCTGGTAAAGTAAGTGCAGCAAGAAGTACTAAAGTTGTAAGAATAGCTCCAAATATCCCATTAGCCAATACAGTCAATAATAAAACGAACACAGTTACTGGTAAAACAGAAGTAAATGCAACAGTGGGTGTAACAATCTCTGGGAAAGTATATAGTGCAAAAGCGGATAAATATGGGAATTATAAAGTAGGCATTCCAATTCAAAATTCCGGAATAAGTATATCAATTACAGCAAAAGACAGTTCTGGAAAAATAAGTGCAGCAAGAAGTATTAAGGTTGTAAGAGTAGCTCCGAACATACCAATTGTAAATACAGTAAAATACTATTCTACAACAGTAACAGGGAAAACCGAGAAGTATGCTATTGTAACTGTCAAAATTGGGACAAAAACATACACAGCAAAAGCAAATGTATCAGGAAACTACAAAGTATATATTCCAAAACAGCGAGCGGGAACAAAGTTAAATGTAAATACAAAAGATTCCAAAGGATTTGTAAGTGCTACTAGAGTATTAACAGTTTTAAAATAGTAAAAAGGCCAGTAATCATTTAGGGAATTGGATGATTACTGGCGTTTATACCTACAATTGTTCTTGTTGACTAGTATCCTTTTATTACCAAGATAATAGAAGAAATAAATAGGTTGTTAAATTACTCTTTATTACGATTAAGAAAATTCATGGTTGGTTTAAGTAGATGAAGTAAATGGCAGGATTGTTCAAACAGTTTGGGAGTCTAAATTCCCCCTACTCTGCCGCACACAGATGATAGGTTTTTGAATTGTACTACTTTTTCATGCTAGAATGAATACAACTTCAATTGAAAGAAAATATAAGTGTGTATACTCTTATTCGAGGATAATTTATGAATTTCGAGCAAATGGAATATATCGTAAAAGTTGCAAGCGAGAAATCGATCATTAAGGCTGCAGAAAAATTACATATTACAAGTTCAGGACTAAGTCAGTCGATCTCCCAATTAGAGCATGAAATGGGAATAAATATTTTTAACCGTTCAAGAAAAGGGACATTTCCAACAGAAGAAGGAAAGATTTTAATAAATAGAGCTAGTGAAGTTTTAGAAATTATCAGTAAGTTAAATGAAGAGCTGTCTGATTATAAAAATAATAAAAAGGTTCATTTGAAAATAGTAGCTGCTCCTACTTTTGCAGCTGTACTTTTACGTGCATTGAACAGAATTAAAGATGAACATCAGAATGTAACGATTGAAATCGAGGAAAAAGATCCACCACTAATAATGGAAACAATTAAACACACGGAATATGATTTTTGCTTTTTTCCTCAAGATTTAGAGATACTGAAAAGTGAAAAAAATATTAACTATGAATTAATTCGGACTGATCGTGTTCACGCTATTGTAGGAAAAAACTCCCCGCTCTATCATCTTGACTACGTAACAAAAGATGATGTTTTAGAGATGGATACAGCGTGCTATTCAATCTATTCTGATTATTATTATTCTAAATTAATTAAAGAGAATAAAAATAAAATCAAAGTTACGACAAACAGTATGAATATTCTTACAGAGGCTGTTAGAGAACATAATATATTTGTCTATTCTCATGAGTCAGGCGCTAAATTTCATCCATACATTCAAAGTGGAACCTTAAGATCTATTCCATACAAAGAAAATAATGAATACGTTGTGAAGGATTTATGGGTAATCTATCCAAAAAATAAAAAGCTTTCTATTATAAGTAAAAAATTTATCGAAATCGTTAAAGAAATAGCCACTCAATGATGAGCGGTTATTTTTTGTTTAAGAATCTTTTTCTACTATGTACTAATGGAATAGTTGAATTAGGATAAACGTCCTAATACACTATTGGAAAAATTTGTTAAACTTAGGATAGAGTAATTTAGCTCAAATAATTTAACAAAGGGGAAACCATGCAGAATAGAAACGTAGAACTTGTGGAACTAAATGCAGAAAATTGGTATGAATGCTGTTTATTAGAGGTATCTGAAGATCAAAAGAGTCACATCGAACCGAATGCAATCTCGATTGCTCAATCGAAATTTAAATTTTCACTACGGCCATATGCTATTCATTTTGAAGGTAAAGCGGTTGGATTTTTAATGTTTAATACTACGGAAGAAGAGCTAGATGGCTATTGGATATATAGAATAATGGTTGATAAGAATTTTCAACAAAAAGGAATTGGTAAGATTGCAACTCAGTTAATGATCGATGAAATGATTAAACTACCAAATGCCAAAAGAATTGTTGTAGGATATCACCCTGAAAACTTAGGAGCACATAATTTATATTCAAGTTTAGGATTTATTGATCATGGCGATCGATTTGGTAAAGAAATGGCAGTAGTATTAGATATAAAGTAGCTATGAATGTTCTAAAGGATTTTAAAAGAGAAATTTTTTGTCACTAATATTAAATATTACATCAATAAACGTAAAGAAGGGATAGCTATTAAGCTATCCCTTAAATTCTCGATTGATTCCCGTAAATTAAATAAAATTGTTGTCTTTATTTATTGAGGCTCTTCGTCGATTTTATACTCCAAAATATCACCTGGCTGACAATCCAAAGTCTTACAGATCGCTTCTAATGTTGAAAAACGAACGGCTTTTGCTTTACCGTTTTTCAGAATGGACAGATTGGCCATCGTAATTCCAACCTTCTCTGAAAGCTCCGTTACGCTCATTTTTCGTTTTGCTAACATCACATCAATATTAATAATTATCGCCATACCATCCACCTCAGACCGTTAAATCATTTTCTGATTTTATGTTAATCGCTTCTTGTAGAAGCTGTTGGAGGATAGCAGCAAAAACGGCGATAACCAATGAAGCAAATATGATGATCGCTCCCAAAATTCCAATAGGAGGATCAACTTTCTTCGCTATAAAATGAAAGAGTGGCATACCTAATACATATATACTACTGATTGCAATCGCACAGTATTTTATGTTCATTAATGCCTTTACAGATAATTCTGAGAATGCGGTGTTATTGTCAATATACCGTAAAAGATTGAAAGCCTGATACAGAGCAATATAAAAAGGCAAAGCAGCTCCATACATCACGATGAAAACGAGATATTTCATTGCGGCAATATTTGGATACAAATTTGAAGAGAAATTCGCAATATTTGGTACCAAAAATATACATAAAGCAAGCACTGCAATTCCAACGAGAAAAATTATTAGCTTTAAGAAAGTGGTTGAACCTCTTTTAACATTCATATTAAGTACCTCACTTATTTAATGACAATATGAATTTAACATATTATTTATTGTTTTACAATAAATTTATATTGTTTTTTATTATGTTATTATTGTTATTGAAATATCCCTTTAATCTAGACAAAAAGAAAAAGCATTTCTCATATAATGAAATGCTTTTTCTTTACTAATGTTAAATGTATTTTATTTATTTGCAGCGTTTATTACATCAAGTGAATGATTAATTGCCGATTTACACTTATTTGCATCTGGGTTTGATGTACGAGCTGAAGCTAATACAACGTCAATCGTACCATCAATTTTAGTCCAAGAAGTACTATCTATTTTTCTAAGTTTAGCCTCTGAAGTATCCCATTGATGTTCCAAACTGTCAGCATCTTTTTTAGCTAAATTAAAGTTCTTTGAGTTCACATCTGATAACATTTTATTTTCTATTGTTGCAAATTCTGTTAATTGACCAGATAATGTTGTTTGAGTAGAAGCAGCATTTGATGATAATTTAAGATAACCGCCAATACCAACTGCTAAGAAAATACACAGTGCTAAAATTGTTTGTTTCATTATATTATTTTTATTTCTATTTTCATCTGTTTTTTCAATATATAATGAAATATCAATTTTTGAAACAGCAAGGAAAACAATGATTGCTAAAATTGCGACCAGAAAAATGATACTTGTACTTGTTGTTCCTAAACCTAAACCACCATTCACTTTCGGTTGTGATAAATAATCTCCTAGTGATGCCCCAAGTGGACGTGTAAGAATGTACGCAATCCAAAAGCCTAACATTCCATCAAGTTTTAAAAACTTCCACGCTAAGAATACACAAAGGATGATCACAATAACCGTTACACCAGTTTTAAAATACCCAAGTCCAAGTTGTTCAGAATATAAATCCCCAACAGCAGTACCTAGCGCAAAGGTGAAAAGAATCGCTAACCAATAGAATATTTCTCTTTTTCTTGTGAAAATTGAATGGATAGAAAGTGTTTTTTCACTAAGAAACCAAAAAAGAAACGTTAAAGCTAGCAGCGCGGAGAATACAATCGTACTTGTTTCAAGAGGTACTCCAATTGCGTCTGTCAAATTATCGGTTACCAATGTACCAAATACACTTATTAGTACAACGGTGATCCAATAAATACTTGGAACATATTTTTTAGCTTTGAATTGAAAAAATAAAGAGATAAAAAATGCAACACCCATAAGGACTGTTGTAAGTCCTAATCCTAAACCAAGGTTAAAATTTAAGAAGTCAGCAAATGTTTCACCAACAGTTGTACATAAAATTTTGATAATCCAGAAATAGATTGTAACTTCTGGTACCTTGTTAAGCAGACTATTTATTTTATTTTGTTTTGTCTCCATAAATGATTTTCCTTTCTATTTGAATTAAAGTACATTTTTATATTCACACATAATAATGAAAGGAAAATGAAAAACAGGAGAATTGTACAATTTTATTGGATTTAAATTACAACAAAAAGGAGTAGGTAAATTCCTACTCCTTTTTTAATGAATAAACAAAGTTTACTTTGCCTTGTTAAAATCCTGTGTCGCTTCTTTGTTCATGCCTTTTTTCAAATAAGCATTTCCACGGTCACTGTAAGCAAGTTTAAAGTGAGGATTCAATTCAATTGACTTGCTGAAATCGGCAATGGCCTGATCATACATCTGCTTATAGTAATAAGCAAGCCCGCGGTCGTCATATACGAGGTAATCTTTTGGATTCAAATCAATAGCCTTGTTGAAATCGGTAATAGCTTGATCGTACATCTGCTTACTGAGATAGGCATACCCACGGTTGTCATATACTTGGAAATCCTTTGAATTCAAATCAATGGCTTTGTTGTAATCAGAAATAGCCTGATCATACAACTGCTTGTTTTGATAGGCAAGCCCTCGGTCGTTATATACGAGGTAATCTTTTTGATTCAAATCGATGGCCTTGTTGAAATCAGTAATGGCCTGGTCGAACATCCGCATATTAAAATAGGTAAGCCCACGGTTGTCATATACCTGGTAATCTTTTTGATTTAAATCAATAGCTTTATTGAAATCGGCAATGGCCTGTTTATACATTTGCTTATCGTAATAGACAAGCCCAAGGTTGTTATAAGCCAGGTAAAATTTTGAATTCAAATCAATGGTCTTTTTGAAATCGGCAATGGCCTGATCATACATCTGCTTATAGTAATAGGCAAGCCCGCGGTTGTTATAGGCCTTATAATGTTTCGGATCTAACTCAATTGCTTTGTCAAAATCGGAAATAGCCACATCGTACATTTGCTTTTCCAGATAGACAAGTCCACGGTTACTATATGATGTTGCAAAATCAGGTTTTAATTTTATAGACTGATTTAGGTCAGAAATGGCTTGATCATACATCTGCTTATCATAATAGGTATATCCGCGATTGTTATATGATAAATAATCTTTCGGATTTAAATCAATGACCTTGTCGTAATCAGAAATAGCCTGATCATACATCTGCTTATGGTAGTAGGCAAGCCCCCGGTTATAGTATAAAATGTAATCTTTTGAATTCAAATCAATGGCTTTGTTATAATCGGCAATGGCCTGATCATACATTTGTTGGTCGTAAAAGGTAAGCCCGCGGTTGGCATATGGCTTAGATTCTTTCGGATTCAATTCAATCGCCTTATTGTAATCGGAAATGGCTTGATCGTACATTTTCTTGTGATGATACGACAGCCCGCGATTATTATAAGCTTCCCACATATTAGGATTATTTTTTATTGCCTTGTTTAAATGAGAAATCGCCGCGTCATACTTCCCTTGTTGTTCTTCTTTATAGCCTTTATTATTATAGTAATTTGCCAGAGGGCTACACCCGCCTAAAACTAGGACAAAAGTTAATATTAAGAGTAGTTTTAAAAATGATTTTATTGTACTCACCTCTTTCATTGAATCTATAAATTCGAATAAAAGAATTGTTTATAAATGCAAGATGATATTCTTAAGAAAAAACAGCCTTCTCCTTTATTTTTTTGTATTATCTGAGTCGCCGTTTTGATTATATGCTACTTTTTGTATTACTAAGCTAGTAACATAGTCTCAAAACGAATTGGTTTTTTTCTTGAGATAAATGAAAAGGTTGTTCATTAATAAATGTTAAAATTTAAATATGATATTAAAATAGGAGAAAAAACGAGATATGGATAATAAATAGTTAATCCAAAAGTGTATTAAAATCTTCTTCATCCAATAGTTCAACTGCAATTAGGTCTGTTTCGGCAGACTATTTTTTGTTGCCAAACTGTATTGGAATAAAAAGGAATAAATTAATGTTTATAGAAATATATAAATTAATTACTTTCAAAAATCTATATAGAGTTGTTTAAAAAGTAGGAACACATGAAAGTTAACGAATGTAGGTGATTTTTTTGAAAAAAGTCATTGTTTCTTGCGTACTTCTTGTCTTATTAGTAGCTATGGGTTTTGGTGTTTATTATTTCATTCCAAAGAATGTAAATGAGTCAATAAATGGTGTTGAATTTCAATTAGGTTCAGATCATGATCAAGTAAATTCTGTGACGATAAAAATAAAGGGCATACTTCATCAATCTTTATTAGGAAAAAGAAAGTTTGTAGGGCTAATCGATGTAAAAGGTGCTAATTATCCTAATCCAAATAAAGATCGTAAATTAGGAATAGCATTTGATCAAAATGGCATGGGGATAATTGAATATGGTTACTATAAAAATGGACATCCAAAAATCGATAGCTATGGTATTCTCTTTGCTAACAATGATTTTAAGAAAGTGACGATTGGGGAATATCGAGAAAATCACGATGGGAAAAGTTGGTCAGGTAAAGACGGATGGATGATTACAGGTCCAGCAAATAGCAAAAGTAAAGCTTTAATTATTTCGAATGAGTTAATGAAAAAATTTTTACACAACAAATTAAAATAATAACATCACAGATTCAACAAATTATTCTTTAGTTTATGTTCATGAGTCACGATTGTGGCTCTATTTTTAATTGGCTTTGCTAAAGCTTATAAGGAGAGAAAGAAAAATGACGGTTAGATTAGAAAAAATGAATTCAGTTGAATTCCAGCAATATCTCAGTTATGCAATTAAAAACTTTGCAGACGAACAAATTAAGTCTGGTAATTGGGAGCAACAAGAGGCAATTAGTAAATCAAGACAAGAACACGAAAAATTATTACCTGAAGGTGAGAATACGGTAAATCATCACTTATTTACAATTCGTGACAAAAACCAAGTAGTTGGTATGATTTGGCTTGCACAAGGAATAAATGAAAAAGGGTTTATTTATGATATTAACATTTGGGAAGGAAACCAAGGTAAGGGTTATGGTAAACAAGCAATGAAAGAAATTGAAATCGTAGCCAAAAAGATAGGATTGAAAAGTATTCGGCTTCACGTCTTTGGTCACAACAAAGTAGCACGAGTCTTGTACGAAAAGTTAGGATATGTAGAAACTAGTATAAAAATGGAAAAAACATTATAGATGACAAACGGGTTGCGTTAATCAAAGAAGAATTAACGCTTTTTTGTTGAAGTTATTAAGCCTAACTGGCAGTTTAGTTACATAAGAATACTTCCTTTCTTCCTGAAGAAGGAAATATCATTAAGGGCGAGAATTAACATATTATGGTAATAGAGGAGATGGCATTATGAGAAATATTTACTTTCTGATTTTGGTTACTTTGTTAATGTTGGTTGGTTGTTCAAATGATTCCCTTCATTTTAAAGGTGAAAGCGAACATTGGAAAGGCGAATATACAACAAATGTCGATGGCACTACTGAAAATGGTCAGTTTGAATTTGAATTCAAAGATGGTAAACAAAAGAAAAAAAATTTAGAAATCAATGTCGATGGCCCTACTGGGAGCAGTAACCGAAAAGAAACTGAAAATGATGAAACTGTCATTACTATGAATACCTCTTGTTCGGGTTGCTCAGTTACGAGGGATTCAGATGTTTTTAAAGTAACGATTAAATGGGATGGAAATGAAGAATCTTTTGAGTTGAAGTAATAGAACTAACTAATGCGATCGTTGAACAATCAATAAGTCATAATATTAAGTGACCGAGAGGGGAAATTATATGAATCCTATTTTATTAGATGTTCCGTTAGAAATAGAAACAGACAGACTAATTCTTCGAGCACCACTTCAAGCTGGCGAAGGAAAAGTAGTAAACCAAGCTATTACGGATTCAATTAGTGAGTTAAACCAATGGTTGACTTTATACCAGTCTATTCCTACTGTTGAAGAAACGGAAATTATTCTGAGAAATGCCCATATAGATTTTTTGAAAAGAGAAAGCTTTCGCTATCTTATCTATCGAAAGGAAACTAATGATTTTATTGGAACTGCTAGCCTTCATGCAATTAATTGGAAGATTTCTAAATGTGAAATTGGATACTGGATTAACACGCAATTTAGTGGCAATGGATATATGACAGAAGCAGTAAGTGAGTTAATAAACCTTGGCTTTCAGCTACTTAAATTTAGAAGGATTGCAATACTATGTGAATCTAATAACACTAAAAGTCGATCAATCCCTGAAAAACTAGGTTTCGAGCTTGAAGGGATATTACGTAATGAAGATCTTTCAGCAGACGGTAAAAAATTAGTTGATACCTGCATTTATGCAAAGGTAAATTAGACTAAAAATTTTAAAATCCCTGTACAACTAATGAATGGGATAGTTTGAAGAATTAGCTGCAAATATGTGGCTTTTTTTTTTGAAGTAAATGGCAGATTAGTGGAATAAAAAGTGAATTAATCCATTATTATCTGTATTATGTTAACTGTATAAATCAGTTGTTTAGAGATAATAAAGTTGTTTAATTTGCATTTATTTTGCGGTAATGAAATTAAATATCAAATAAAGGATATATCCTCTTGACAGTCGAATATTAGCCTAGAAATATAATTAACTATTCCGATGAGGAGGATTCTTGTGCGTCCACGACCATTATTTATTGAAAATCCAGAGAATGCTAGGTATGTTAGTCTTGTGCCAGATGGAGATATTAAAGAAATACTTAGTAAGCAACGAACTGAGACCATTACCCTCTTAAGTAGCGTATCAGAGGAGTCATCAAGGAAGGCGTATGCACCAGGGAAATGGACTTTAAAAGAAGTGATTGGGCATATGACCGACTCGGAACGTGTGATGTCGTATCGAATGCTTGCCATTGCACGAAATGAAAGTGCACCACTCCCAGCAATGGATCAGGATCAATACGTTTCTGCGGCAAACTTCAACAAATTATCCTGGGAGCAGCTACTAGCTGGTTTAGACACGGTACGCTCCAACACGTTAAGCCTTATTTCAACCATTGATGATGCAGCTTGGAATCGTAATGGAACTGTAATGAACAGGCCAGTTTCGATAGGTACCATTGCATATGGCATTGCCGGGCACGAGTTACACCATATGAAAGTGATTAGTGATAAATACTTATAAGACTTTTTCTATTAATGAAAAAACCTAATTTCTCATTTAGGGTGCGTTAGTTGAAGAAGCAGCAAAAAAAGGATCTTTCCTGTTGTTATTATCCCCTTATAGTAGACAGTCAAAAAAAAGGATCGTACTGTCTATTATGGAGGGGATTTTTTTATGGGGAAAATTAGAAAAACTTATTCTGAAGAAACTAAGTTGAAAGCTATTGATTTGTACTTTGAGAAGGATATGGGGATTAGAACAATAGCTAAAGAACTCGAGATAGGATATACGACCATTCAAAGATGGATAACACATTACAAAAGAGAAGGAATCCAAGGATTAGAAGAAAAAAGAGGGAAATCAGACATTTTATTTAGAAGGAAAGTCAAAGGTGATGATGAAAATGATACTGAAAAAATCAACCGATTAGAAGCAGAGAACGCTTATCTAAAAAAGCTCTTAGCTGCGAAAAGGAGGATGATACAGGAAAAGAAAAATCAATAGAATACAGTATAATTCATGAGCTTAAGAATCAATTTACGGTTGTTACTTTATGTAAGATAGCAGGTGTTTCAAAGAGTGGGTACTACAAATGGTTAATACGTCAGAGTAGCCCTACTAAAAAAGATTTAGAAGATCAATCAATAGTGAAAAAAATTATTGAATGCCAACAAGATCCAGATATTAATTGGAGTTATGGCTATCCAAGAATTAAAACTTGGCTGAGTAAAATGTACGGACTAAAAGTGAATCATAAGAAAATATATCGTTTGATGAGATCAAATAAGATACAAGCTAAGATACGAAAAAAGAAATGGAAACACTTTGGACGCAAAGAAAAATTTGTCCTTTCAAGAAACTATTTAAATAGAGAATTTTCAGCTAAACGTCCAAATGAAAAATGGGTAACAGATATTACCTACTTACTTTTTAATGGGAAGAAAATCTATTTATCTTCTATATTAGACCTATATAATAATGAGATTGTCGCTTATAAAATAAGTGAAAGAAATGACCTGAAATTAGTAGCTGATACTTTAAAAGAAGCTATAAAGAATAAGGATGTAAGAGGTCTCATATTACATAGTGATCAAGGGTTCCAGTACACTTCAATAAGATATAACCAACTTTTAAATAAATACAATATTAAGGGAAGTATGTCTAGAAAAGGGAATTGCTTAGACAACGCATGTATTGAAAGCTTTTTTAGTCACTTTAAAACCGAATGTTTTTACCGTTATCATTTTGAGACTTCGCAAGAGGTTAAAATAGCAGTAAAAAAATATATTAAGTTTTATAACAATAAACGTTTTCAGAAAAAATTAAATAACCTTAGCCCTATAGAATATAGGGCTAAGGCTGCTTAGATAATGTACCTTTTATTTAAGTGTCTACTTGACAGGGGTAAGACCACTGTTGAAAGTCCTTTTTTATTGCCGATAACGGTGTTTATGTAAACTAGAAAAAATACATAAGTTGGAACGGCTATTACCGATGTAATGAAGGTAAGATAGTGAGAAAATGTAATTCAACTAACGATAGTGCGTTAGGTCAATAAGAAAAAGTAAAGATCACAATTTTGTGGTCTTTTTTGCGTGAAATAAAGAGAAAAATATACGATTAAAGCCATTTTCATTTTTGGGTTTCGCTAACCTCAAAATCTCTAGACTTCACTTGATTACTTACTTCTCTCTGGATACCCCAATTGCATATCAAGCACCTATTATTTATTTGTTTATTACTATTTTAAAACTTGTTATAAGTAGATAAATTAATCTATTTATTACCGTTTTCATATAAGCCAATAATTAACGTAAAAATTACCTATTCCGTTTAAAACTTAAGAAATGTTTAAATTCAAAAAAATTATTTCTTTGATATGTTTAATGATTTTATAGAACAATTTTCTTATTAATTTTAAAAAATTATATTTTTAATCGGGAAAAACGTTGATTTTATAGTGTATAAATAACACAATTGATTGTTTATTGAAGTTTGTAAATAATCAGAATATAGGTTAATTCCTAACAATAAATTTGAAGGGGTGTTTTATAATTGGAAAGTAATATAGTAAAGCCACTCAAAGTTGTTTCTACTAGTTTTATAGCAGCTAGTTTGCTATTTTCTAGTCACACTTTTGCTTCGGTAGATTCTACTTCTCATAGTGGCGAATCAAATGTTGAGCAATATTTAAAAGATTTATCAAAAGAGGATCGCAATCGCGTACATAACAATATTGAAATGGCAGATTCAGAAAAATATTTATCACCAAAGCTTGATACGACTGGTAATAATCCTGTAAACATCATTGTTCAATTTGCACAAGATCCTGCTAAAACAGTAGTTAAGAACAACGAAGAAAACGGAATTGAAGTCTCTTTAGACGATGCAAAAAATAAAGTGGAAAAATCTCATCAAAATTTTAAAAATAAAATTGGTCAAGCCAAAAAGGCCATTTCAACTATTCAAATACGTAAAGAATACCGCCAAGCATTTAACGGTGTTGCAATGACAGTACCAGCTAATGAGGTACATACTATTCTTGCGATGGATGAAGTAAAAGCAATATTTGAGGATAAAGTAATTAAAATAGATCCATCTCCCTTAGAGATTCAAGCAACTGAGTCAGTTAGTCATTCACCTGCAGTAGATAGTACTGAAACGATCGGTGCAACCAAACTTCATGAAGAAGGGGTTACTGGACAAGGTGTGAAGGTTGCTGTAATCGATACTGGAATTGACTATAATCATCCTGATTTAAAAGATGTTTATAAAGGCGGATATGATTTCGTAAATAACGATTCCGATCCAATGGAAACAACTTACGACGAATGGAAAAAATCAGGGCAACCTGAAATTAGTCCATTAGGTGGTACTACTTACTATACTTCCCACGGAACTCATGTATCCGGAACGATTGCTGGTCAAGGTAAAAATAAAACGGATTATGCAGTTACTGGAGTTGCACCCGGAGTTGAACTATATGCTTATAAAGTGCTAGGTCCATATGGTTCAGGCTTCACAAGTAATATTATCGCAGGGATTGACAAAGCAGTTGCCGACGGAATGGATGTTATTAATCTATCGCTTGGAAATGATTATAATGACCCTCTTGATCCAAATGCGATTGCAATTAATAATGCTTCATTGGCTGGTACGACTGCAGTAGTTGCAGCTGGAAACGCAGGAAATGACCTATATAGCCTTGGATCACCTGGAACTTCTCCACTGGCTATTACAGTTGGCGCGAGTGATTTTTCAATGACAATCCCTACAGCTACTGGTACGGTTAGTTCAAATGAAAATCTTTCATTATCAAATTTAAAACTTTTAGCAAAAAGCTATGATGACGACTTAAATACATTAAAAAACCAGTCTCTCCCAATCGTATTTGTAGGGTTAGGAAACAGTGAAAGTGATTATAACGGCAAGGATGTTAATGGAAAAATCGCACTGATTGAACGTGGCATACTTTCTTTAAATGAAAAAGTAGTACTTGCTAAGAAACATGGAGCAAAAGCAGTATTAATGTATAATAATAACCCAACAGAAGGCCAAATTCCTCATTATCTTGGAAACAACTTTGACTTTATCCCTTCATTTACGCTTACAAATGAACAAGGATTAAAAGTTGTCGATCAAGTAAAACAAGGGAATGCGACATTTACATTAAACTCTATAGGTGAAATGAAAACTAGTGGAGATACATTAGCTGATTTCAGTTCACGTGGTCCTTCAAACAGATTTTATGATATTAAACCAGAAATGACCGCACCAGGAGTTGCTGTATTTTCAAGTGTACCTGCTTATCAAAATGGACCGAATCACTTAAATGATTATACAAATGCATATATGAGTGCATCAGGAACATCTATGGCTAGTCCACACGTTGCTGGAGCTGCTGCCCTTCTTTTACAAAAACATCCAGAATACAAACCTGAAGATGTAAAAGCCGCTTTAATGAATACAGCCGATAAGCTACAAAAAGATTACAGTGTATTTGAAGTAGGTGCAGGAAGAATTGATGTATATGAAGCAGTGCATTCTGACTTACATATTAAAGTAATAGATAAAACGATTAGTACAAAAGATGGTAACGATATAACAATACCAGACGTTACAGGAGCATTAAGCTTCGGACCACAAGTTACTGAGGACAAAGAAAAAATAGACTCTCGAGTAGTTTCTATTTCAAATACTAGTAACAAAAAGAAAACATATAATATTCAAGTTAAGTTTAATCAAAACGTAAAAGGAGCGAAAGATGCTTTTGCTAACAAAATTACGTTAGATGTACCTGATACTCTTACACTTAATGCAAACAAAACAATAAAAATTAAACCAACGATTCACATTCCTACTACAGCTGAATTTGGTAATTACGAAGGATATATTTATATTACAAACAATAGTAATCCTGATGAAGTTTATCAATTGCCATTTGGCTTCAAGCATTTACAAGAAGGCATTAATAAAATCAACGCCTATGAAGACGCATTCACAACGAGACGTGATTTAAATAATAGTTTTCCATTCGGGACAGGTATTGAATTTGCACTTAATAGTTCAATGGAAACGGTCGATTTTGTGTTAAAAGATGCTACAACAGGACAAGCGCTTGGCCTGACTGATGCATACGAAGGGCTGTTTACAGAAGACATACTTTTTGCAACTGAATTCCCATTTAATGGATTATATTTTCCTTTTACAGGAAATAAGGATCATCCAATTGCTTATGCCAAGAAGCTTGCACCTCCAGGAAAGTATGAATTAGAACTAATCGCAACAAACAAAGAAGGTAAAACATTTAAAAAGTCCGATACATTTTATATTGAAAATTCTATTCCAATTGTAAAAATGCAACAACCAGGTGGAGTATACGAAGTAAATGAAGATGGTATGACAGTAAAAGGAAATATTTATGATCAACAAGTAGCTATAATGAATCAGAACGGTTTTAATTGGGATCAGTCTTCTAATATGATTAACTTAGTGAATAAAACAAAATTCTCTACAACCCCTTTAAAAATTGAAAAAAATGGTGACTTCGAATTTAAGTCAGGTCTTCTAGACGGTAAAAATGTGACAAAAATTACACTTGATGCCAAAGACTATGCACAAAACGGTATGCAAGATCACCCTGATTTCTCATACACGCTTGTTAAAAAAGGACTTCCATATGCGAAACTAGTTGCTAACAAAACTGATGTAAAATATGGTGAAAATGTCACTCTATCACTTAGTGCACACAATATTATTAATTTAACAGGTGGAGAATTTACATTAACATTCCCTTCTACAACATACGACATTGCAAATGTATCCTTAAATAAGGATTTTATTGCTTATGCTAAGTCACATGGTTTAAAGGCAGATCTTAACATAGCTGAACAAACTGCAAGTAAAATAACCCTTAATACGCAAATAACAGGTGAATCAATCCAACCGATTCAAGCTGCTATGCCATTAATCGATCTAACTTTTAAAGTGAAGGAAACGCCAAGCACCTATATAAAATGGATTCAAACGATTGATATTACAAAAGCTAACGCATTTTCTTTGAATGAAGCACCTGCGACAATTCAAGGTTTTGGTCAAGGAATAAACATTGTTCCAACATACTCTCAACTTGAAGGTGGTATTCTTGCCGATGGATTTTTAGATCAAAATGGTATATGGCTAGATTACAAGAAAGACTTTTCGAGAGCCGGTATGAGTTTAAAATTAGTTTCAAAAAGTGGTAAGACTTATACAGGAGAATTTAACAGTAGTGCACGTTACTTTGTTAAAAATCTTCCAGCTTCAAATGAGAATTACGATTTAACAATTAAAACTCCAGGACATTTCGACCGTCATGTGACAGTTAATGATTTATATGATATTACGAATGGAGATACTGTTGGTCGCTTATCTTATATTTTATACGCACCAGTTATGGGCGGAGACGTAAATAACGATGATGTAATTGATGTATTAGATGCCGATTATATTAAAACATACTGGGGCACTAACAAGCGAGCTGCAGATATCAATTTCGATGGTATTGTTGACGCTAAAGATATGAGCTATGTTCAAAAGAATTATTTAACTCCAAACCCTGATGTCCAAGATGTTCCAAAAGGTAAAAAGAAAATTAAAGGTAAAACTTTAGAGAATATTTTGAAGGAGTTAAACATTCAATAAAGCAAAATAGAAAACGTCGGATTTTTTGAATCTGACGTTTTTCGTTTAGATTTTTAAGCTACAACTATAGTTAAAAAGAACCTAAATAGTCCTTCATTTCCTTAACTAACTCCGCACTTAATAGATCCTATGTTCAATTAAGCCAACATAAAGACCCTTACTGGCTTACTCAGTTATTATTTACTTCAAGTTGTTCTAACTGAAAACTATTAAAAACAATTTTACTCATTTTTCTCCGACCCACTATACAGATTCTGCCGAAATAGGAAAAACGAACCAAAAACTATATAGATTACACTGTAATAAGTAAAATGAACCAAATACTACACACGTTCAGCTGAAATAAATATGAAATAATATTACAATAATCAAGGAAACCCACAAATGGAGTTTCCTCTATTATTATGTAATTATCAACATTAAAGTTAAACAGAGCCTATATGTTAAATAGAATCAATTGGAAGAATTAAAAAATCCATTGTTTAGCAAAGGTCGTTCTTGCAAGTAAAGAGCTAAATCTGGACAGTTACCTTCAACAATTTCCTTTGCAATAAGCTTCGACAGTAGCTGGCTGTAAACAGTCCCGTTATCTCCAAAGGCAAATAGGAAATAACTATTTGGAAATGCTTCATATTTTCCGATAATTGGAATGCCATCGATTGTTCCTCCATAAAATGCAGCTAAGTAATATTCTGGCTGTACTTGAATAGTTGGAAACATTTTATTAAACTCTTCAATCAGTTTCTTCTTTTTGTGAATCAGTTTACTATCACGATCCTCAGAATAAGAAGTATTATCATCAAGTCCGCCAATGATAATCCGGTTATCGCTAGTTGTACGCATAAATAAATAAGGACGAGCGGTTTCCCAAATGAGGGTTCTGTTATACCAATCGGAAAGATCTTTGACTGGATGGGTTGTTACCGTATATGTACTTACAAAGGAAGCTTTTTTCTCCTTTTTAATCTCTATTCCTTCATAACCTGCTGCAAAAATAATATATCGTGCTTTGATAGAATGACCATTCTTTGTAGAAGCAATCATCTTATCTTGTTCTTTATCATAATGGTGACCATTCATTTCAGTATGTTCAAATATACGGATTCCTTTGCTTGCGGCATAATCCAAAAGTGCATGAGTGTATCTGAAAGGATTAATTTCTGCATCATTGAATGAATAAATAGCGGCATCCCTGCTAAAAGGATATTTTGCTTCAATATCTTCCTTTGTTAAAAAAGTAAGTTCACAGTTTTGCTGTTTTAAGAATTCATATTCCTTTTTTAGACTTTTAACATCATCTACACAGCTTGCGGAATAGAGAGTATCCCTTCTGTTGAATTCACAATTAATGTTGACTTTCTTTGAGGCTACTTCAATTTCATTTATGGCTTCTTTCAGTAGTAGTAAATGCCTTTCGATGTAACCTTTTCCAAAGGTGTTAATCAGATCTGTAAACATTTTTTCACCGGAATATTGAAGGAGGGCCGTATTCGTACTAGTACTGCCGCTGCCAATGGTTGATTTTTCAATTACAGCCACATCTAAATTAGTATCGGAAAGATAATATGCACATTGTGCCCCTGAGCTTCCACCCCCAATGATTAATACATCACATGATAGGTCTTCTTCCAATGTTGGATATGTTGGAGCATCAGGAAAAGTAGTTGGCCAATAATAGGATCCAGATTGTAAATTCATCTATATCCTCCTGTTATTAAAAAGTATAATGTTACTATTTCCAACCTCAATTTTATGTATGCAAGAAAAACCCATTGACGTGCAGATATGACTAACTCCAAATATTAATCAAATAACATAGCCATAGCTGTAGTTATCTATGTCGTCACTAACATAAATTATTGATCTCTTTCTATTTTCCTTTTTAACCAAAACGGGCTATACAATATGTAAAAGCTCACAATCATCACTAATTCAGCCGAGAGAAGATACCATGGCCAAGGTCCTAGATAATTTAATAGAGAAGCATTTTCGGGCTTTTTCATGAGATACATAAAATTAGCTTTTAACAACTTATTAATGAAAAATACGCAAGCTGCATAAAGGTTAACTATGAGAACGGTCACCCACATGGATTTTATGGTCGGTCGATATTTGCTGGCCACTACCATAATCAAGCAGGCAAGCACCACTCCTCCGTGCGAAACAAAAAACTCGAAATATCGAAAATGTGGAAACGAATAATGCCCAAGATCAGGTGTCAAGATGGCTTGAATGGAACTGGCTAAACCAGCAAAATACATGAATTGAAATACTTTATAGCTATTTGTCAGAAGCATTATAATTCCCAGAATGACAGTAATATCACTAAGTTCAAGTGGTAAACCCGTTTTAAGCGACCAAGCATTCTCATACACAAGCCATATATGATAAAAAATCTCAGAAGCCAATAAGAGAATTGCTAAAGAGAAACGAAAAAAGCGTTTTTTCTCTGATTCTTGAATCTGTTTTCTAAAGACAAATAGAAGAATACTGAGTATCAATATGATTCCGATTGTTAATAGGTGATTTAATGAAAAAAGGTGAAACGGACCTAATTTTGAATGAAATTGAAAAAATCTTTCCAACACAATACCCCATTAATTGATTTGATTTTTATGAGCAAGTATTGATAGTTTGGGGCAAATTTTGCTAGTTCTATACAGGCGTTGAGTTTTTGACGCGTTTTCCATTTGTTTGCTATGTGAAGACACAAATTGTTCACTAATAATGTGAAAAACTTCACAAAGTGTATTGTATAATCAATCTGTAAACATAGCACACATAAATTTAATTAAATCAACAGGAGGAGTTTATATGTTTATTAATTTCCTACGTAACAATAAAATAGCTGCAGGTGTATTAACCATTCTTCGTCTGTACGTCGGATACGAGTTTATCACTGCAGGTTGGGGCAAGTTATCAAGTGGAGGATTCGACGCGTCAGGTTTCCTTGCTTTCGCCGTAAAAAGTGCAACGGGCGAGCACCCAGCTGTTCAAAGTTGGTGGGCAGATTTTTTAACAAATTTCGCTATCCCGCATGTTGACTTGTTTAATTTCTTAGTACCAGTCGGAGAATTTGCTATTGGTCTTGGTTTAATCATTGGTTGCTTTACAAAAACAGCAACATTCTTTGCACTTATGATGAACTTTGCATTCATGTTTAGTGGAACGACAAGCATTAACCCACAATTAGTTTTATTAAGTATATTCATTATTGTAGCAGGCTCAAATGCAGGTCGATTTGGTTTAGATTATTTTATTACTAAATTTGTTCCCAAATTAGGTGAAATAAAGCAAAATCATAGAGTAGAAAAAAAAGTAGCATAAGTTAAAAAGAGAAAACATCGTTATTTCATTGAAATAAAATAAATAATTCAACATTTAAGCAATCATATTATTATTTTAATTTTTATAAAAAAGGATAGAAATGTAGAAGTAAATTCTACTATTTCTATCCTTTTTTTAGTGTAAACGATCGTACATACAACAACTATATTAGCAAAAAATTGATAATAAATTATTTGGGAAATATCGGTATTTTAAAATCGTTATGATTTTTGCTTTAATATGTTACAATATTGTGAACAATAGGAAAAAAAGACGTTTGTTGAAACTTTAAAACATATTTTTTAATAAGAAAAGTAAGTAAAAAGGAATGGGAAATATGAGATTTCATTTTGTGTTGCTACAAATAACAATTGCTGCAGGTGTATTAACTACTTTATTAAAACAATTAGAAGAAGTCCATTTGATGTACATGACAGCATTTATGTATGTTTCGGTTGTTATTATTAGTTTTTGGATCAAAGAGAATCAAAAGAAATTAAACCGTTTAAATGAAAGTGAAGATCAAAAATAGCTAAAAGGAGCGATAGATGATTCTATCGTTTTTTCTATTTTATTTATTACTTCATTCTATACTTCAACTAAAGCAAGAGTTAATTATTAGCTTTGATGATACTTAAAAGAAAGGGGAAAAGTAAGGAGTACAATGAAGCATTAAAATGATGAAATAAAGAGGTATTTATTTATGACAAGACAAAAGAAATTAAGAGGAGAACGAAGACGAATTCGTAACCTTAAAAGGGAAATAAATGAACTTTCTAAAGAACTACCAACTCCTCGTTCAACAAGTAGTACGTATAAGGGATACGATGCTTTTCATTTTCGTATGTTCGAATTGATTGGTGAGTTTGAATTAATTCCAAGACGTAAAAAAAGAGATTTTTTACAAGAGATTATTAATTTTGTTAGTAATTTACATAATCTGAAAACGATAAAAGAAAGTGAATACCGAATTATGTGTTTCTTCTTTCTTCCTCATATGGAGTATATTGTGGTATCCATTGGTTATACAAAAGCAGGATTAGATGATTTCTATCGAGGACTTTATCATAATGGTAGATTCAAAAAAGAAATGATCCCAATTGTCGACCCGAATTACTTACAAAGAGAGTGGCAAATAAATGTTCCATCGTACTTAGAAGTAAAAGGCTATCATTGTAATTTTAAAGCTAGAAAAAATCAAACGATGTGGCTTATTGGAAATTTATCATAAGAATAGAGATGTAAGGAGAAAACTCTGAAGCTTACACTTATACAAAAGAGCTGATATAAGACTGCACGCCAAAAGTTAGAAATTACTAACTATTGAAGGTGCAGTTTTTTTTGTGGATGTGATCAAGCAAGTACTGAATTTCAAAAAACAAAATTGCAAGAGCAGTATTTACACTGTTCTTAGGATCGTCTTTGATGATTAGTCAACAAATAATCTTACTCTATCTTAAGAGTAAAACGTATAAGTCTTTTTCATGATAAATTCATGAATATAGAGGGGGGTATCAGTGCTTAGACATTTGCATTTCATCCGGAATTAATTAAATCAAATCTTACTGAGAATGTTGCTTGATATTTTTAGGGATTAGGTTCGGCTAACGCAGTTGTATTGATCGATTGTTTAGTCGACTTTTTTTATTGCGTAAAGTGGAATTTAATACAATTAAATAGGATAATTTGCTTTGGAAACTTAAAGGAAATTATTGTTAAAATTAGTTGGGAACTAGATAACTTTTAGGGGGACTTAATAATGAATAAAGATCAATTAGCACAAGAAATTTATAATATTGCCCACTTAACAGGTGAGTTTACATTAAGATCGGGATTAGTATCAAATGAGTATTTCGATAAGTATTTGTTTGAATCGAATCCAACACTTTTAAGAGAAATAGCTGATCAACTATCAAAATACATACCAGAGGGAACTGAAGTATTAGCTGGTTTAGAAATGGGCGGTATTCCGATTGCCACAGCTTTATCGTTGAAAACAGGAATACCAGTCGTATTTGTTCGAAAAGAAGCAAAAGCCTATGGAACTTGCAAACTTGCAGAAGGGATCGATATTCAAAATAAGAAGGTTTGTATTATTGAGGACGTAGTGACGACTGGCGGACAGATTAAACTTAGCGCTGAAGATTTAAAACAAGTTGGTGCCAATGTAAAAGATGTCTTATGTGTAATTGATCGTCAACAAAATGGTAAAGAAAATTTATACGAAGCAGGGTTAATTTTACACTCATTACTTACAATGGATGAATTAGTTGCGGTTACGAAATAAATTAATTCTACCTATTTATCACATTCAAAGGAGGAACATATGAAACATTACACGGAATTCACTGTAAACATAAAGCCAACTCAAGCAACTCAACTAATTTTAGAGGACACAGATTTACAATCAAATTTGATCTTTCAAGATTATAAAGCTGCTGAAGAAAAAGAAATTGTAATCCTAGTATTTCAAAAATACTTTTTTAGAAACAATAGTACAGCAACATTGACCGTTACAATTGATAACTTTAGTGGTGATACGTATGTTAAGTGTATTTCATCTGGTAATGGAGATGGAATATTCGATATTGGTTGGGGTGCAGGAAAAAGTTTTATTAAACCAATCAGACTAAAGTTGGCAGCTAATATATTGGAAATAATTGAGGATAATTAATTTAGTGTATGAGTGAAAATTACAGCACAGTTAAAACAACCTAAAGAGGTGAAAATGCATGGAGATTACAATTCGAAATGCCAATCAAGAAGACTACGAGTCATTAATACCATTATTTAGACAAGTTCACGATTTACACGTTCTTGAACGACCTGACCTATACAAAGAGAACTCTACTCCAGTAGGTGAAGAGGAATTTAATAACCAACTAAAAGATGATAAACAACATATAATTGTGGCTACCTTAGCTTCTAAAATACTTGGTGTAGCTGTTTTGAAGGAAGAGGAAATACCTGAAAACTCTTTTGTTAATGCAAGGAAAATCTTATTGCTTAATAGTTTATGTGTTGATGATGCGAGTAGGAAAAAGGGTATTGGAAGAAAACTCATGCAATATATTATTGATTTCGCGAAAGAATTGAACATTGATAGTGTTGAATTGGGAGTTTCGGAGAGTAATCAAAAAGCAATCCATTTTTATGAGTCAATTGGAATGACGACAAAAAATAGAAAAATGGAGTTTCGATTAGGTTAAGTAAAAGAGATGCCAATAACGGCATCTCTATTTTTAATTAAATCATTGCTGCTGAATATGTGGTTGCTCTTTTAAATGATCAGTCAGTTCATCTACAACAATTGCGAATTCATCGTAAGATACACATTCCAATGGGAATTCTAGTGCAACTTTATTTTGTTTGTTGTAAATGGCTACGACTTTGGAACGTCGATCAAGCATTCTTGTTTTCATGTTAGACTTTTGAATTGTGATTTTTTTAATGTCTTCTAGTAAAATTTGGGAGTGAGCGTCCTTTTCGGAATATCGGACAACATTCCCGACGATTTCGATTTTGTTTTTTAATAGTTTGGTTTTGTAGATATGATATGAAACGATTAAAACTGCAAATATAGTTGTTAAAGTGATGTATACTGGATCCTTTGTAGAGAATGCTTGATATCCTCTAAAAGCTAGTAGGACGTACCAAGTGTAGAACCATTTACTTAGTTTTGGCTTGCCTTCGTAGTATACAATTGAAGCATCTTCTTCTTTTTCATTCTCTCTTTTGTCCATAAATAGTTGTACATGTTCTTCGATTGATTTTTCATTGAATTGTCCATCTTCTAAATAAGTTCCTTCCCACATATGGACCGAGTCGTCTTCTTCCTCAAGAGCATAAGCACCTACCCAGGCCGGGATGACTTGATCATCATAGGAAACGGAAGCTAAATAATAACGGATTGGTTGGTTATATGTGTTTTCAATATCTAGATGTTTGATTAACTCGATTGTTTCAGGTACAAAATCATGTTCTTGGACGATATATAGAAACAGATGACTTTTAGCAAAATATGCTTGTTTATTCTCTTTAATAGGGAATAAGTGTTCTTTACGGATTCTAAGTATTTCCGAATAAAAATATTCTGTGGATTCTATATTTGTTGCACAGTCTAACAATAGTTCTTCTGGTACATCAATGTCTCGTTGAAGAGCGGCAATAATTGCGTTAGTTCGAATAAACGGGTCAGTAAATGACATTGCTTCTTTTATAAAAGGTGTCATTTCATCATTAAAGTAATACTCCATTAAAGATAGATAGATCGCCATAATTGAACGGATTTGTAAATAGGTTTCTTTCCATGATCCATACACAAACTTAATATCATAATCATTTTGATAAGGAAGAAATTCATCTACTTGCTTTTGGTAATCTACTAATAACAATGGTGCGATGTATTTTGTTTTGAAGCGGTCTAGATAATTTTTATCTAAACAGTATGATAACAATCGATAAAAAGTAGTTTTATATTCTTCCACTTCGAATAGTTCAGTATGTTTTTCTAATAGTTTAATAATGATGCCAGGATTGTCGTATAGCACATCTAATGGTAAGACAACTTGTTTGTTTTGGATATCTTGTTCGATTAATTCCAAGATTGCTAGTTCATGCTCTTCTCCATCAAATAAGGTTATGTATCGAAATACTTCTTCTTTAGCAGCCTTACTATATTCAGGGTAATATTTGATTAAGGCTTCTGTTAATTCAGGTATTTCGAAATGAGAGATGAATTTGATCAAGTGGTAACTAGGTTCATCCCATCCTTTAAATGATGTTGGATATGGATAAGCAGCTTCTTTTGCTAACCATTCTAGAGTTAATAAATTAAATTGTAGGTCATCGACTTCTGATAGTTCGATTAATTCAAAAATTGCATCATGGCGAATAGTGGAATCTGTTTGTTTTAATCCTTCGACGATGCGTTTCAGTTGTGATTTATAATTTGACACAATAATCCTCCGATATCTAATTGTAAGTTATACTTTCTAACAATATTTTAATTTTATTTGAAATACGGATAGATAGCCACTGTTAAATAGTAGAAAAATATACTGAGTTATAAAATAAAAGCCTGTATCATCGATTACTTGATAATCGTGAATTCAGGCTTTTTTGTGTATCAAATCATTGTTGTTGAAGTTTTAAAATTACTCCTATTTGCATCCAATACTATTTAATTTTTCCATAAATCTTGCAGTTTGAATTCTACTTTGAGCTAATCGATCATGGCGTTGTTTTCGTACTTCGCCAATAACACTTTCGAGTGAATTATCTTTTGCAACAAAAGTTCGATCACCAATGGTTGTTTTGACAGCAGCAGTAGAATTGTTTGCATAACACCTTATTTCTTTTACAATTATTTATTCTTCTATTTTCCTCATTCAACATTCAATTCACCTTTCTTATTATTGATGTCTTAGAGTACACCTTTAGGATTCTATTGATTTCTGAAGAACCGAATATTAATAGTTTAGTATAATGAAGTCTTAAATAGTGGGATTAAGATTGTCTAATTATTGGACAATCTTTTTTTATGTTTCAAAGACCTCTAATGACTAGTAAACTATTTCTATGTTCAGAAGGAGCTTGCTATTTTATCACCGTTTGGTAAGTTGACTCAGTTGCAGTTTACTGATTCGATTATTAATATGAATGCAGATAAGATTGCACAGGATATTGACTGTGAATCGTTTGTAGCGCATGGTAAGGATAATCTTTACATCCGGTTGATGAGTCGGTTCAGTTTTTTTTGGTGGCAGCAGAACCAAAAGAGTTGTATATAATTGATGGTAAGCATAATGATTTTATGTATCATGAGCATCCTGTGTTTCAGGAGTTAGTTGGTGAGCTTAAGGGATTTTTAGGGAAGAATTTGAGTTATACTAAATTGGAGACTGTAAGATAAAAGTTTATAATGATTATTTACTTTAAAGGACGCATTTTGCGTCCTTTTATTAATTTAAAAACAGTTGTAATGCTTCTTTGTTATTTTCAAAATCTAGTTCTAATACTTCACCGGCTTTACCCTTATTGAGGCACTTACCCAGTTACTTAATTAAGGGTAACCACGCCAAACTAAATTAGAAACTATTTTATATTTTTATAAATTTTGTATAAAAGTCCAATTATTACCCCTAAATATATAGATAGAGTAATAAAGAACGAGGTTATTTCATCAAAATTAAGTAAAAATAGTATTAATGATAAAAGATAAAATACAATAGGTGAAGCAATTGCAAAAATAAAAATATTTTTCATTTGAGTAACCTCTTTAATACTAATAATTGAATTTAATCATAGTTTCATCCATATCAGTACTGGTACAAAATATCCCAACTCCTATACTTCCTGTTTTAATGTCTATTGATGATGTTACACCCAAAGTAAGATGTGTATAGTGACCATAAGCATTAGCAGTTATATCATTTTTATTTCCTTTAGTTACCTCAACTGAAAGATAACCGTTGTGATTATATGGTGCCACATTAATCCCCAAATCTTTTAATTTGAATTTTTTTGCGATTCCTTTGTTATTTTTTGTGGTACTTGTTGCTCCAACTGAATGTATTCCTTTACCATCTGTGTATTTATAACTAAACTTATCGGTATTTGGAATTTTTACAGAACTTGCAGAATGGGTAATAGCAACTACATCAGTTAATTTCATATTTGGGGATTTTAGCCACGTGAACGAGTTTTTTAATAGAGTATTTCCATTACTTAATTTTGAAGAAGAAGTCGTCATTTTTAAATAACCAGTTGTTTTAGAGGAAGTACCTCGAGCTAACTTTGTTGTATTAATCTCATTAATTGCTTGAGCTTTTGAGATTTCTTCAACAGAAGGCTCGGAGTAAGGAATCTCTTGTGTTATCTTATAGTAGTTTTCATCTGTAGTTAAATTTGATCCGTATAAATCTTTGAAACCATTATATTCTTCAACTGACATACTATTAATTTCATCAGATGAAAAACCTAAATTTTGTAATTTTATGCTTTCTAAAGTATTAAATTGAACTGGACTCACTAGTTCTTCAGATAAAATATGTATTTCTTCGGTGGATTTATTTTGAATTTCCTCAGCATTAGCAAAGACATTTGAAAGTCCTCCAACAAATAAAAGTGTGCTTAATAGTAATAAAAAACTGTGTTTATATCTTCGTTTAATATTCATATTGACCTCCGTTTTTTTTTAAAATACAAAAATTTTATTTTTTAATTAAGAAATGAGAACATTTTAAAAACCGAATAGTAAATTTCCCTCCTATATTATTTTTTTAAATTTATTAGAAAACTAATTTACTAGATTAACTACCGAAACAATCACCTCTTATGAAAATATTTTATTTATGTCTTTAATTGTAGTTATCTGGAGAATATATACAGTGGAATTTTTGTGAAAGTTTTAGTAAATCTTTACATATTTTTACTAAAAAAAGTACCATAGTGAAAATTCATATAGTTTTTAGTATTAATAATATCGTTAATGGAATCATAGTTTCGTAGCGTTTATAGGCTTCCCATAGAAGCGATTGAAGTAGTAAAATCAATGAAGTGTAAAACGTTCATAATTATGACAATGAGTTATAGTAAAATTTCCCTCTTAAAAAGTTAAGCTAATTCCGTAAACGTTTACTAAAAAACTAGTAGTTACGATATAAAAAAGATTACTTCATTTAAGAAAATTTCTAATGATTTAGTAAGGACACGGAGAAAGGGGAGGTAAAATGAAAAAGTACTTAGGATTTAAGAAGTTAGGAGTAGCCATACTGACAGCAGGGATTTTATGTGGAGGAACACCTACATTTGCAGCAAGCCCAGTTCAGTATAAAATCGATTAGGCTAAAAAGGAAAATTCACAATTGAATTACATTAAAAAAGAGGGATACAAACTGGAAAAACCAGTACAGTCTGTCGTGTATTATGACACTTCTCATGTGCAAGAATCAAAGGCGAAATTAAAAGCATCTTCAGCAACTACAGCTCCAACAATTAAAACAAATGCAGTTGTTACACCAAAAGCGATAGAACCGGGAACAACAAGGGTTACTACTTACCAATATCCTGTTAGCGGAAGTCTTTATTTTGTTGAGAAAAAGAGTGGAGTTACTGCGAATTCAATATGGAACGTGAGTATGTATATCGTAGGAAAACTAGTTGGTACTGTTTACTGTTTTATTCAAGATGGATTATCACTTGCGCTAGATTCAGTTGATAAAACTGCTGGGGCGTCTGTACAAACATTTAAATCATACCGTTACACAGAAAAAAATGGCCAAGTCTACAAAACTAGTAAGAGCTGGGGAACTTACTATACAGCAGAACAAGAAGAAACATTTAAACATGCTTTAAATGCTTATCGTTCAAAAAAATACAATGAAACTAGAACTGTACACGTTGATTATGTACCATCTAAAGGATACTCTGCGATTAAAATTGCTTATTCAACTTACTACAAAAATAATAAAGCTATTTCTGATCGGGCTTGGACAAACTGGTATAAATGATACAACTATTATAAAACACCTGAATTTGTAAGCTAAATTTAACTTTTAATTTATAATGGAGATCTTTATAAAGGACAAAAACTAAAAAAGAAGGAGAGGAATAGGGGGACCCTATATCGTTCTCATAAAATGAAAAAACTAGTTATATTAATTGCTATAGTTTTAACTATCTCGATTTTCACAGCTTGTGAAAAAATAGAACCTCTAGAATCGAAACCTGTTTCTACACCAACCACTACAGAACAAACTTTTTTAACAAAGAAAAATGGTGACAATACGATGAAAGTTGAATCCGCAGATATTTTGAAGAAAAATCCATCTGATTTCCTATCAAATAGTAAAAACTTTCAAGTTGGAGCTGAAACTTATCATTCTGCTGAGGGAAGAATAGAGATTGATGTTAGAGTTTCAAAAGCAAAAACATACATGAAAAATGTCATCGTCTCAGGTCAATTACCAATTAATGCTTATGAAGTATTGTATACTCTCGATTTGTTGATTACGAACATTTAAGTGAAAAAATCTTTTTCAGATAAAGCAGTTTCTAAGGAGTTTACAATTTCTCCATCTATTAAATCTCCAGGAGGTATTTCGGCAGGTAGAAGTTTTAACTTATTCCCTGAAGAGACATTCGAAGACACAATAGCGAAATTAAATGAGATTTCTATAAAAGTAAGTTGGGTTGATAAGAAAGACAAACCTCATAATGAATATATAAAAACAATGATACAGATTAAGCGGCCTCAATAGGATGGATTACCAATTTGTATTCTTAGATACAATATATATATACAGCGATTCAGCGCGTACAAAATTAATAAAATCTTACTGGACTGAAACAATTTAAAATAGCGGAGGTTAGCATCAAATTATTCAATGCTGACCTCCGCTATTTTATTTAATAGCAAATATTGAAATACATACAAATAATAAAAAACTAAAAATAATATATAGATAATTTCGTTTAGTTTTAGGCATTATTATAAAAATAATTAAGTAACTTAAAAAAAATAAACATATTACAACTACATTCACGATACTTTCAATCATAAAACGAGTATTTAACATAAGAAAAAAAGACTGCATCCCAGATGAAATAGATAGTATTCTATAAAAAGTAAAATCTTTCTCATCCTTTAGAAAAATATTCTCATCCATAATCTTCAATTACTCCTTTTTTAGTCTAATCTACCAAAGAAAACAAAATATTTCATTACTATATTTTGAATTGATTAGAAACCTTATCTATCAAATCGATCACCTCTTTATGTACTATATAATGTTTTCAATTATAGTAATCTACGGAATGAAATTTAGTGGAATTTTTGTGAATGTTTTAGTAAAACGTTACAGATTTTTACTTTTAAAAGTACCTTTGTGAAGATTAAAAATAATATAGGAATAATGCATGTTAATAGCTCATAGTTGTTGAATTTTCATGGGGTTTCAATAGGAGTAAACTCAGCCGTAGATAAAAGTGTGAAATCGTTCACAAAAATGACACTGTATTTTAGTAAAATTTACCTTTTAAGGTGTTAAGCTAAATTCGTAAACGTTTACTAAAAAAATTAGGAGATATGATATGAAATAAAACATGTATGGGAATTACAGAAGAATAAATAGAAAAGACAATTGAGTATAATAAATAACCATTTTAGTTTATGCTATGACGTCATTTTACATTTAAGAAAATTTTCAACTGAGTTTGTAAGGGGGATATTACTATACACCCGCAAAGCACTAACCCCACCGCATTCTCTTTGACAAGCAAGGTTCATTTATAGATGCAATGGTAATTGTATTTCGATCTTGCTCATGTTAATGGTGAAGTTGATACCATAGTCTTTCACATATGGATCAATTTCACTAGCAGGGATATTAGACTCTACCAATTAAAAAAGGGGGCATTATCATGTCTTTAGTGATGAATAAAAAAACAATTTTGTATGTATTAGGAATGGCTGTATTGCTTTCAATTTTAACTATTTCTTTGCCATTTCTTGCAGCTAACTTGGGTATCTCGACTACAGTAGCTGGCAAAGTTATAACCGTTATTGATACATTTAGTACTATTACAACGATCATTAGTCTAGTTGCGATTATTGTTGGATATGGAGTTATTTCAACCGCACTTGTTATTACCGCTAAAAAAATTATTTCAAAATATGGAAAAGGTTATGCAACTACTTGGTAAAAGTAGCTAAATAGAGATATATGTTAAAAGCTATTTTAAAGTTAAAAAGTGAAGAGGTTAAAACTATTTTTAATAGCTTGTTAATAAAATCTGAAATAAATAAATTATTAGTTAAATTCATAGGGATAGTTTTACTATTCCTATGTATTTTTCTTATTATTTGTTATCCAGTTGAGCTATTGTATCTATTTAATAGATTTAATGTCTTTTTTATATCATTGGATATTAATATACTATTTTTGTTTACATTGGTGACAATGATTAGCGGGAACAAGAATATTATTTCAACCTTACAGTATGATTTCTATAAGTTTTACGGAGATAGATATTTATTTTTGTTTTTTTATTTAAAAGAGAAAATTATGGTATTTATTTGGATGATAATCGTCCTAATCTTTGTTTTTTTAAGCTACGTTTTCTCTTACATTTCTTTAACTAGTTTTTTTAGCTCACTTGTATCTATATTATTATTTATCACATTAAACATACTTTATCTTGTAAATATAAAGAATAAAAATCAAAAGAACTTTATAAAAGTTTTAAAACTCTTTTTCTTATTATTTGCATTTGGGATGTTTCTGATATTCATTTCTTTTAATTGGTCTGGCTTTGGACGTATTCCTCTATACGCAGTGATAAATATTCCATTATTTTATTTATGTGCCAATTTATTTATTTACTCGGAATTAATATATGCAAATGCTAACTACAGACAACTGTTTATGCAATTCAAATATTTAAGAGTTCCTTTTATAAAGATTTATAAGAAAACAATTTTATACAGGAATACTTTCCATTCTTTTATAGGCATGAATATTTTTATTATTCTTTTTTTAATAAATAAAGGATTTTATCATATACACATTTTAACTTTTACTGCAGTAAATGCCTTTGCTTTTTATCTTTTATTACTATTTACATATAAAATAGTAATGTATGAATCATTTAAAGGACAAAAAAATTATTTCTTTTACTTTTTTTTCATGGAATTGTTTTTTGGTTTTATTGCATTTAACATAATTTACATTGGGTGATTTTTATTAAAAAATTAAATATCTATTTTTTATGTATAATTTGCTTATTTATTCTATTTTTAATTTTAGTGGATGTACCATCTAATATAAATTCTGATTCAGTATATAAGAATGCTGCATGCAAACCAGAAAATGTGTTTAAAATATTTTCCAACAATTTAATGGCTGTTATCTTCTATATAATACCAATACTAGGAGTTGGAAAATTATTATTAGACTTATATATTACAGTGGGATCATTAAAAATCTACATTCTACAATATAATTTTGAAAATACATTATTTTTATTTCTTCCCCATTTTTTATTTGAATTATATGCTATGACAATATGGGTTTATATGTCATGGGTTTTATTCAGAGATATTTTTATAGAAAAAGAGTTAAATTATACTAATTATATTAAATTAATCTTTTTTTCTATTGTTCTTTTAATTATATCTGCAACAATTGAAGCTACTGAGAGGTGTTTTTTTTGATTGAATTAAAAAATATTGATTTTTTCTATCATGAGGAAAACTATATCTTTAAAGATTTTAGTTTAACCCTATTTGATAATAAAAAATACTGGTTACAAGGTAAAAACGGATCAGGAAAAACTACACTATTAAATATTATATTGGGAATAAACAAGGTCAATGAAGGTAATTGCTACTTAAATTACAATAAAAGTAAAACCCTTTTTGTTCCATCAACCCCGTTTTACGAACCTTATATGCTTTTAGAAGATTTTCTACTTTTTTACCTTAATAAGATGTTGAAAATTCCAAATCAATTCATCAATCTTGACGAATTAATAAAACTACTTGGACTAGAGAGTAACCGACACACTTCTTGCAAGGACTTATCTAAAGGAACTAAGCAAAAAATAATCATATCAGCTTTATTTACTGATTATCCTTGGGAATATTTGTTCGTGGATGAACCTTTTGAGCATTTAGACATGGCTACTTGCGAACTGGTAAAGGAAAGAATTTTCAATGGCGAAACTTTTGTGTTTATTATAAATCACAAAGAACAATTATTAAGTAATATATATGACATTAAGAGATTAGTATTATGAATTCAAAACGAATATTTTTTATGAACTTTTCTCTATTATTTGGGATCATTTTTCTATTATTTATAGAAATAAAGAACTTTTATAAAATTCAGTGGTCACAAACAAATATAATAATAGCTATATTTGCTATATTATTTGTCATGCTAATATTAATTCTTTTTATTAATATTTTGTTTAACTTTATTTTAGACAGATTTACATCATATAATTTAGATTATAAAAAAAATCAAGAAAAAGTTTTAAATACTATTTTCTTAGTTAATGAAATATTATTTTTAATAACGTATCTTTTATTACTATTTAATAATCAATTATTCTTTACCTTACAAGATTATAAATATATTACACCTATTATTTTTTCATTATTATTTTCTGTTCTATTGGGATTAAAAATTAAAGATATAATATATTTCAACGTAGGGATAATTTCGGCAAATATTTTTCTTTTGATTTCCCAGAAACTTTTCCTATTTATAATCAAATCTTTTTAATTGATTCATTAATATGGTTGATATTATGTCAAAAGTGGATAAATTTTGATCAAAGATGTAAATTATGAAAAATTCTTTTGATTAAGAGAATAATTTGAGTAAATAACTTAATAGTAGTTCTAATCAAAGCTGAAAGTACTGATTAATCAGTACTTTTTTATTTTATAGAAGAGATAAAATGTGTAGTGAAATTACAAAAATGAGATTGAATATTGTAGGAAGCATTATTCAAAGAATTAAAGTCTTGTTCCATAGTCATATGATGTGAAAATGTTCACAATAATGACAATGAGTATTAGTAAATTTTACCTTTTATAATGTTAAGATAGTTTTGTAAACGTTTACTAAAAAAATAGGAGATCTATTTAAGTAAAAAACATGAATAGCAGAAAAATATTATTTATTATTTTATTATTTATTGTCTCAATCTTTCTACTAGTTTTATTGACAGGTCAAATAATGTTTTTTTAAAAGAAAAGTAAATCATACCCAGCTAATGTAGTTATACCAATATCAAATACATTTCTTCCTATTAACGGGTCATATAGTCTTGGAGTAGGAGAAGAAACACCACTGAATTTTACCTATATTTATTCAAGTGATAAGAAAGACTTTTTTACTAAAATTGATTCAATCATGTTAAGTAATGAAAATGAAAATTCTATTAGTATTGAAAGCTTTGAAGTTAATGGAAGAGCTAAGATTGGAAAGTATCATGTGAAAAATTTGGTGCTTAATATTGTCGGTAAGTTTGAAGGAAAAACAGCAATAAGGGAAATAACCATATTAACTAAGAGTGGTTTGAAAAAATATGATGTCGGAGCATTAGGAATAAATGTAATTAAAGATACTTCGGATAAGCCGCTGGAAGTAGGTAACAATTATCCTATTATTAGAGGTGAAGAAAATAATTACATCTATAGTTTACAAAATAACAGTAACAATAAAATTGTAATAAACAAATTTGATTCGGAACTAAATGGTAAACAAGTATTAAATATTAAACCATTTGTTATTGATGCAAATAAACAAAAAGATGAAGAATTTCCTATTAAATTTGATTTTCAAAAATCACCTTATGCAGTCACGGTGATAAGGCCATCAATACATTATTCAGATGGAAACAAACAAAGAGTTTTACTTCCACCACCAACATGGTATGGCTTGGGAATTAAAGAAGAACAAATAGAAAAGACTATTGAGTATAATAATTAACTAATATAGTTCAGGTTAAATAGATTAAATATCGTTACATATTTGCCAAGTATATGATTAAGCAAAATGGACTCAAGGAAGAGTTTTTTAGATTAATAATAAAGGATATTAATAACACTTTACTTTAGATCTAAGAGATGTTGCTCCAGAAAATAGCGTGTTAAACGGCTGATATCTGATATATTGGTTTATCAAAAAAGTATTAGGAGTTGAGAAAATGAAAAAATTAATCTTTCATGGTGCAACTAATATTGAAATTGAAAAACAGAAATTATCATTAATGACTAGAGTTCATGTAAAAAACTTACTTCCACATCATGGAGAATTAGTTATTCATGATGATGGAATTGAGTTTAAAGATTGGAAAGTTATTAAATGGCACAATATTATTGATTTGAAATTAGAAAATGATAGAATAGTTAGTTCAAATTCATTCATGACTCAATCTAGACTTTTCTTCTTAGAATCAGCGAAACCGATAAAGATGTCATTAATAAATGATGAAATTATTTACTTTTACGTTAATTGGAATTTTGTTACAGGATTAAGTGATAACAATCACATAATGAAATTAATTAAAGATAAATCTATTAATAGATCCCTGCATTCGAATAAAAGTTAAAGGTGACAATTTTCTATGAATTATTTGTTGGAAATTAAAAGCGTAACTATTATAACAATAGCTGCAACGATATTAGGTTCCATTATTCCCATGAAATCCCATGCTGAAGAGATTTCGAAATCAATAAACGAAAAAACTATTAATCAAGTAAGTACACAATCTAGTTTAACAGCACCGTCTATTATTCAAGGTAGAGTGGTAAATACTAAGTATACTCAGATGCCTATGCCTGCAGTTGAAGCATATTCTAATGAAGATGGTACAGAGACAGGATATTTAGATATTTCTTGGGAGCCAATTGAGGGGGTTACAAAGTATCAAATTATATTATTTAACGGTTCTGTGCACTCCAACTGGGATGTTCCTGCAGACGAAACAACATGGACAACTAAAGACAAAGGAATGTTTCCTACCTCTGAACAAAGTACTTATACTTTAACACCTTCAATAGCTTTATCAGGGATTAGTTTTTCTGTATCACCGGCTAAAAAGTTTTCATTTCATCCGGATACCCACGCTAGCATAACTTGGTGATCACTATGAAAAAAACATTTTTCATATATATTTATAATTTGGCCATTTGGATAGCTTGGTTAGTTTACTATTTTATGTATTTTAAAAATTCAATGCTTCATGTTAGTCCTTGGGGAATGCATAATTTTGAAAATATTACTCTACAAATTGCATTGATATTCCTACCTTTAATCGGCTTTATATCAGCATTTTTAACAAGTAATAAAATTATCTGTATTATTATTTTAATTATAAATTTATATATTGTTTATTTTATATCATTTTCATTATTCATTAGTTGGTTACATTACTTCAAGTTGTTATAGGTATCTACTTTGAGAGGTAGAAATTGTTTGTTAAAGTCCAGTTGTTAACATTAATACAATTTATATTTAAAAAGAGCCTACCCGGTTGGGATTAGGCTCTTTTTGTGGACGGGCATTCGCATAGGGGCTGACTTAGACAGAACCCTTCAATTTTGTTTACAATTGAATAAACATTGAAAGATTTATAAAAATTATAAACAGAAGTAAAAATAATAAAACATATCTAAAAGTTATTTTAGAACATATATCGATAAGCTTTGGTTTACCACTATTAGCCCAGTATATTGCATATATCATTAATAAAATAAGAATAATTTTTAACAATATTATCACTTCATTTCTACTGTTTTTCTGTCCAATAAGGTCCAGGCCATGTCCAATTTAGAATTATGCCACGACTATGTTCTGAATTTCTGTAGCCTTCATCATTAACAAAATTATAATAGTATGCAACATTTAAACCACATAAGGCTGCACTAATCCCAACGCTAAAATATCCTGCAATTACTGCAATACCAGTTGAACCATTTGCTACCCTAGTACTATCTCTAATGAATAATAGATTTGTAATGTCTGAATTTATAGTTTAAAAAATAACTGAAGCAATAAAGGAGCGCTAGTAGATAGAGTACGAAATATGATACCTCAGTTTTGGGGAGCCATACACCCTTAGGTTGACATACCGAAATGGTAGGACATCACTCTAACTATTTTTGTTGCATATAAACAAATAGACTTATTTTTTAGGATAAGAAAGGTTTAAATATATCACTACCTGTTTGTCCAATCTAAATCTCTCTTATCCACATACTTTATATCATACGAATTAAGGGGGTGATATAATGTTTCGTATTGTTGATTATCAAGCAACAGAACCAATTCGCATGGTTAACAATGATAAACCAATTGCTATTCCTCATTCTCCGAAACGTATTGTACTAGCATCTATCGATATAAAAATACCTTGTAGAAATGCATGTAAAAATCATGTGGAATTAATTGCGACAGTAGGTGTTCAAGGGTTAATTGAAACATCACAAATTTTATTTAAAATCTTTCGTGATGGTAAAGAAATCTTTAGAGCTCAAAATGGAATTGAATCTGATCCTACATCAGAGGTTAATTATATTGTGACATTCCAAGCTATTGATAAGAATGTAGGAGAGGGAAGACATCGTTATCAAGTAACAGCTGAGAATATTACAAGTGGCACAGAAGCAGCTGTTGTAGGACCAATCTCGTTTAGTGGTTTAGCAGTAGGTCGTGATGACTGTGATGATTAAAGTTTCAAGGCAACCTTAGACTACCCGTAATCGTAAGGTCATCTAATACCCCTTTTTGTTAAGGGGTATTTTTTTATATTTATATTTATATTTCTTAATCGATATCGCAATTGAAATTTTAAATCGTCCTATCCTATGAATAGTTTGCAAAATAGCCGTAGTAATAAAATAGCAGAAAAACAAATGGAAAAGACTATTTTTAGTTCTTTATTTTTTATGCATTGGTAAGTACTAAGCAAAGTCTTTTTAATCAGAACTATAATGAACTAGATAATTAATACATAAAACAAAACTATTTATTTGAGATACATAATATAGTTATTTTTTTGATTTACTGAACTTTGAAGAGGTGTCATAGATTTTTCATAATTATTTTAATAGATTCCTACCTAATTTATTTACTTACAAAATGTAAGATATAAAAATTTGGAGGGATCGAACTTATGGCAACAAATTACAAGTATTCAAAAGAACTAATGATAATGGGAAGACCAACACTTCATGTAATCAAAACTAAAATTAGTAATATTTGCACAGAGACAATCTGTAAACCACTTACAGACACATCTTATTATGGAATAAACGGAGGTTTTTTTGAGAGTAGTAATTATAATAATATACCTATAGGTTCTCGGTCAATTTGTGTAGATATAGCTGAGAACAATGTTAATTTAAATGTAAAAGGGAAAAAGTTTGCTAAAAATTATAATTACAACGGCACTTCTTCTAAATTAATTTCTAGGAAAACAGCGGTGATTTATACTTCAGGCGGAAAGAAAAAAATGGCTTATATGTATGCAAAACAAAGAAAAGATATTAGTTCAAAATATCCCACATATACTCAAATAATTGGAGGAACTGATTATTCTTCAGATTCATGGGGAGGGGGAGCATATAAGTTACCTATTAATCGAACTGTATTAGCCTGGGATAATACCTATGTATATTTAATTGTTACTGAAATTCCACAAAGCATTCCAAGCTTAAAAAATTATATTAAAGCTTTAGGTTTAAATTCAACTAACTCAATTGTACTAGATGGGTCAGGCTCTACATCTATGCAATGTAAAGAATATACCAAAAAAGGTAAAGAAAGATATATTTTTAATATAATACGTTTAATTAATAAAAATTAAAATTATTTAGATTTAAGATGGAATAAATTACTTATTTTCCAATTTCTGTACTTTTTCTTCTCTAAAAAAGACATTATAATTGCACCCAACAAAGGAATAAATAAATATGGATTAATCAAATAATGATATTCTGTTTTAATAATTAGATTTTGAAATTCGAATGGAAAGAAAAATATAGAAAATATCGAAATTGTACCAAATATTAATATATCAAACAAAAACCTCATCTTTTCAATAAACCTATTAATTATTAATTTAACAATATAAGATGCTAAATGTACCAAAAAAGTATATGGGAATAATATACAAGTTAAGTAGAATGGAAAAAAAATTAGGCTCTCGAAAGCGGTTAGCCTTATTGTTTCCGGCTGATTTGGCTCAAGTTGGATTAAAATTGAAAAAGGAATAGCCATTGATATTGAAGTTAATAGTAAATAAACAAGAGTAGAGGATATATATTTTATTTTGTTGTTTTCCATATATTTTTCATACCTTTCATTTACAGTTGGTAGAAATCATCCTAGAAATAGGACTTACCTCAGCCATTTTATTAGGATTTATTATAGTTCACGATTAACTTTTATATAACTCTTCAATAAAAGAGGCGATTTTAATTCATCGTTTTTTTTATTTCTTATACTATAATTCTTTTACTAAATCTACAATCTGGTCGTAATTTAACTTGTTTTTAAAATCATCTCTTTCAATACATAAACTATTACAAGCGAAAAAAAGATGCTCTAACCAATCAGCGTCATTACATTGTAGAGCATTTTCAATTTCTACTTTAATATAAGGGGCGCTTACTTCTTTACCAATTTCTCTAAAAATTTCTATCGATTCTAATGCACCTGGCCAATTACGATCTTGTAATAAATTAGCTAATTTTGGTAAGGCCATTTTATTATTTGGGTAACCGATTTTTTTAATTAATAACACACCATTTAACCAACAGGATTTACCATACTTAGGTATTAATAAATGTGTCTTGTCGGGGTTAATTTGATATAAAATTTCAAATGAATCTTCTTGAATATCTTTTGGAAGTAACCAATTTAAATTATATACATGATACATTATCTCTTCGTTTTCTAATTCAATATAGTTTGTCATTTAATCACCTCAATAGCTTTAATATTTTAGTGAATTTATGTGGTTTTGCATTTGCATGTTCTTTCGATTCTATCTAACCGAATTTGAGGTAATATCACAATTTAAATTTAACATGAATATCGAAGGGATAATTCAGATAGTTGTGTCAAAGTGATAAACTATAGAGTATTTTCATAGAATTGTCATATTTTTCTTTTCATAGATAATTGGGGTTTTACTTTTGGAAAAACGGGGATAGAAAAGTAAAAAGAAGCACTTAACAGCTACTGTTAAGTGCACAGAGAACGATACTCTATATTTTAGACTTTTTATATCAAGAAAATCGCAACAACAGTAGTAGCAACCAACCCAATCAAAACAGGCACTAAATTCCGCCTAGCCAACTCAAACGGACTAACATTACAAATAGCCGCCGCAGGAATCAACGCCCAAGGAATCAACGTCCCACCACCAACCCAAATCGCCGCAATTTGCCCCATAGCAGTCAAAGTTGCAATCCCATGACCGATCGCCGTAGCAAATAACGATGCAACGGAACCTGCAAGAGAAATCCCAGAGAATCCAGATCCATCCAACCCAGTAATTGCCCCAACCGTAGTCAATGTCACTCCCGCAACTCCAGGGTTTACTGGTACTGCATGCGCCAAAGCAAAACCTAAATCATTCACAATTCCATTCGACCCTTTTGGCAAGTAATCCCCTATAATCGCCGTAAATCCACTATCCCCAAGATAGAAGAAAGCAGCAATTGGAATAACTGGGCCAAACACTTTAAACCCAAATTTAAATCCATGAATTAAATAATTTGTTACTTCTTCAAAGCCTTTATTCTTATGTCCAAACATGGATAGGATCGAAAGGATTATTAGTGAAGTACCCCCGATTAATGCTGTTGCATCTCCACCTTGTAAATTGAAATGAACCATTGCCCAAATATCTACTGCGAAAAAAATGAAAACGAGAGCGGCCATCCATTTTTGTTGCGTAGAAGAAAGTAAATACTCCTCAGCTTTCGTATCTTCTGCAGGTATTTCTACTGTTAAAAGTCCTCTTTTCATATCACGTTTTAAGAAGTAAAAAGCAACCACAGTTGTCACAACACCCATTACGATCACAAGTGGAATACTAGCGTGTATAACATCTGAAACTGGAATGCCAGCTGCATCAGCTGTAAGTTTCGGGGCACCTTGAATTACATAATCACTTGAAAGAGCAATACCATGACCAAATAAATTCATTGCCATCGCAACACCTAAAGCAGGTAACCCAACTCTTAAAGCAACTGGAAGTAAAACCGCACCTATTAAAGCTACTGCAGGAGATGGCCAGAAAAACCAAGAGACAACCATCATCACAATACCAATCGTCCAATAAGCAAGTGTGGCGTTTCTCATCACCTTTGTAAATGGACTGATGAGTGCCTGATGCACTCCACTATCAGTTAAAGCTTTACTCATAGAAACGATAATCGAGATTACTAATATAGTAGAAAGTAATTCAGTTATGGCGTATATAAAACTTGAAAACAAGATGCTGACTGAACTAGATAGTGACTCAGTTGCTACTAGGCCAAGAAGGAAAATGCCTGCGAGGCAGACTAAGCTAGTGTCACGTCTAAGAATTAAAAATAAAATAATTAAACCTATAAATGCTACATAAAGCCAATGTATGGCTGTTAAATCGACATGCATGAGAATAGCCTCCTTTCGATACATATATTGGATAACAATATATGCATTCGCCTAGATTAGGGTGATTGGAAAGATTTGTAACATTTACTTATGAAAATTGTACTAAATTGTCGAAATAAAATTACTTAATGACGGAATAATCAGAATTATGTATAATGTTAATAAAATAGAAATGGTTTCCGCATTGTGGAAAAAAGTGTTGTTAATTACTCGATGGGAGGGTTGAAACAATATGATTCAGATCAAAAGTGTAAGTAAATCATTTGGGCCTTTACAAGTATTAAAAGGAATTGATTTAACGATTAAAGAAAAAGAAGTGGTTGTTTTATTAGGAGCAAGCGGATCGGGAAAGAGTACCCTTTTGAGATGTTTAAACTTCTTAGAGATTAATGATAAGGGAGAAATTTATTTTGAAGGTGTGTTGGTTCAACCTGGCAAAACAGATTTGAATAAAATACGGTCGGAGGTTGGTATGGTTTTTCAACACTTCAATCTCTTTCCGCATAAAACTGTTTTAGAAAATATAATTGAAGCTCCTATTTATGTTAGAGGAATGAAAAAGAGTGAAGCAAAAGAGATTGCTTATGTTTTGTTGGAGAAGGTTGGGCTGACAGATAAGGCTGATGAATATCCAGAAATGTTATCAGGGGGACAAAAACAAAGGGTTGCGATTGCACGTGCACTTGCTATGAACCCGAGGGTGATGCTGTTTGATGAGCCTACCTCAGCCTTGGATCCTGAACTGGTTGGAGAGGTTCTTCAGGTTATGAAACAGTTAGCAAGTGAAGGAATGACAATGGTTGTCGTCACTCACGAAATGGGTTTTGCTCGAGGTGTAGCGGATCGAGTTTTATTCATGGAGGAAGGTTTAATTTTAGAGGAGGGTACACCTAAACAGTTTTTTGAAAATCCACAAAATGAAAGAACAAAACAATTTCTTAATAGTATTTTATAATTTTAAAAAATAATGGAGGTATGTGTAATGAAAAAGAATTGGCATGGTGTTTTATTATCTTCAGTGATAGCAGGGGCAATGTTTCTAAGTGGATGTGGGGCAGATAAAACCAGTAATCAAGCGAGTTCAAAAGAATTTCATTATGCGATGAGTGGTTTATATAAACCATTTAATTTTAAAGAAGATGGCAAGCTTACTGGATTTGATGTTGAAATTGGTAAAGCACTTTCAGATAAAATGGGAATGAAAGCTGTACCAGTAACAAACCCATGGGAAACAATTGTACAAGGATTAATATCAAATAAGTATGATGCAATTTTGGGGAGTATGACGATCACTGATGAACGATTAAAAGTGGTTGATTTCAGTAATCCATATTATATTTCAGGTTCTCAGATTTTTGTTGCTGATAAAAATCAGAAAATCAAATCTGCTGAGGATTTAAAAGGAAAGAAAATTGGCGTTGTAAAAGCAAGTCCATATAAAGATTTAGCGATTAAATATACTGGTAAAGAAAATGTAGTTGATTACGATAGTGATCTAACGGCTATTATGGATATTCCAACTGGTAGACTAGATGCTGTCATTACGGATCAAATGGTTGGCTTTAGAGTCATTAAAGAAGGAAAGGCTAAGATTAAAGATGTTGGCACTCCACTAACTCACGATAATCAAGCAATTGCTGTAAGGAAAGATGATAAAGAACTTGAGAAGAAAATTAATAAGGCTTTAGATGAAATTATTAAAGATGGAACTTATGAAAAAATTAGTCAAAAGTGGTTTGGTCGCAATATTCTTGAAGATAAATAATAATAGAATACTAGCGTAAAATAAGAGCCTATTAGGACAAGATGAGGGGTGAGGTTCATCATGCATATACTTTTAAATACATTTCATGTATTTTTAGTGGCAACTTTATTAACATTAAAATTGACAATCGTATCTACTATTTTGGGAAGTGGAATAGGACTTATTTTTGCATTTTTCAGACTCTCCCGTATTAAAGTGCTTAATTATATTGCAAATCTCTATATCACGGTCATTCGTGGGACACCGCTTATTGTTCAAATCGCAATTTTATATTTCGGACTTTCTAGTATTATTACATTTTCGCAGTTTTGGGCTGGTGCAATTGCACTAGGTGTGCATAGTGGAGCATATATTGCTGAAATCTTTCGTGGTTCAATTCAATCAATTGACAAAGGACAATTGGAAGCAGCCCGTTCTCTTGGGATGTCCCAACCTTTAGCAATGAGAAGAATCGTACTACCTCAAGCATTTAAAATTGCGATTCCTACTCTTGGTAATCAATTTATCATTGGATTAAAAGATTCTTCACTTGTAGCATATGTAGGGATGCAAGATTTATGGGGAGCAGGACTAAGTGAGGCTGCCTCTAACTTTGAACAGATGAATACATATATTGTAGTAGGTTTATATTATCTTGCGCTTGTACTAATTATTACGTTTGGAGTTAAAAAGCTTGAAGATTCTTTGGATGTGAGTCGTGGTAAAAAACGAAAAACTAGAAAAAATAAGTCTAATACATCATTAGAATCAATAAAGCTGTAAATTACTTGGAAAATCAGACGATAAACTTGTATGATAGATGTAAAAAATTACTCTCACAATTATTCATTTGCAAGTTCGAAATGAAAACAAGAAGAGCTGAGATATTCAAGTCAACGCATCTTTTAATAAACGTAACATATATTACCAGTACGTTATGAACGGGAATCCACCTAACGAGGAATATTCCCAGATTTTTGAACAGACTCCCCAAGATAAGAAGTGAAGAGTCATAGGAGTTATGATCATGGTCCAATCAATTGACCGAGCTATGCTTATTATTGATATCCTAAATTCGGATGAATCCAAAAGTAATTGGCAAATCACCGAATTAGCAGAAAAAACATCTCTATCTCTTGGTACGCTTCACCGGTTACTAAACTCTTTAATCCAACATGGACTTGTTGTCCAAATACCTGAAACCAAGCATTACAAATTAGGGTATAAATGGATGGAACTTGGCCTCCGTCAATTGGATAAACTGGATTTCAGATCAGTTGCAAGACCAGTAATGGAGCGTTTGGCGAACCATGTAGAGGAAAGTATCTATTTAAACATTGAGAGTGGTATCGATGGAATTGTAATTGATAAAATTGACAGTCCTTTAAAAATTAGAATTGCTGAAAATCTGGGTATCCGAATTCCACTACATATTGGTGCTCCCAATAAAACCATTCTTGCTTATATGAAAGAGTATGAAATTCAACAAGTACTAGATCAGCTAAATCTTTCACCTAATTCAATCTCAACTTTAAAACAGCAACTAGTTGAAATCCGGCAAAATGGATATGCAATCAGTCAAAGTGAAAAAACAGAAGATACGGCAGCTATTGCGGCACCAATTACTGGATATAACAACAAAGTACTTGCTGCTTTAAGCGTGAATGTACCAGGATTTCGTTTTACTCAGGAACGTATACCGTTCTTAATCGAAGAAGTCATAAAAGCAGCCGAAGAAATTTCAAAGAAAATAGGGAAAATATAGAAGATACCTTATAGACGCATTCCAGTAACATGGGCTGCGTTTATTTTTTTATAAACAATACTTCATCGGAAACTACCTTAAGCATCTAAATAAGATTCACCCTCTTCCAAATGATCAATTCTTCCATTTAATATTTTTTCCTATTAATAACTTGTCATAAAAGCGATATCAATAGCGTAAAATTTAAAATAAAATTTCAATATCTTTAATATAAAATTCGAAATTTTGTTTATGGTAAATAACCTATGAAACTTACTTTTTACGGTGTATTAATTGGAACAAATAAAATTGATAAGAAAGAGAGGGGATAAACGATTTTTGAAAGACTATCAATCTAGCAACATCGACTATTGTCATAATTAATTCATATCTATTTAAGGGGTTAGATTAAATCTTTTAAACTAATTGACTTATTAATTTAAAAGGAGATGTAAAGATGGCAAAGGGGATTAGCAAATATTTATTACTTGCTGAACTATTATTAGAGCATTTGGGTGGAGCGGAGAATGTTTCGTCGTCCACTCATTGTATGACAAGACTACGCGTAGCGTCGAAAGATTATTCAAAGGTAGACATAGAGGCGATTAAAAAGACAGAAGGAGTTCTAGGAGTTGTAGAAGAAGAAACGATTCAAATCATACTTGGACCTGGTGTTGTAAATAAAGTTGCAGCAGAGTTTGATAAACTGCTTGCAGCTGCTGATGATTTTGATTTGAATGAAGTAGCTTCCAAAAACAAATCAGAGATTGATAGAAAGAATGCAAAGCCTTTTAAATTGTTTTTACGTAGAATCGCAAGTATATTTATTCCGTTAATTCCAGCTCTTGTAGCTTCAGGTTTAATAACTGGTATTACAAAAGCAATTGTTCAAGCAGAATGGCTTGCTGCAGACTCAAAATTAGCTATTATTTTAACTGTTATCGGATCGGGTCTGTTTGCCTATCTTGGAATTTTAGTCGGAATAAACGCAGCAAAGGAATTTGGTGGATCACCTGCGCTTGGAGCATTGGCAGGTATTCTTGTCATTAACCCTGGAGTTGCGGTTATCTCTTTATTTGGGCACAATCTTATTCCTGGGCGTGGAGGGTTAATTGGAGTGCTGTTTGCTGCAATCTTCATTGCTTTAGTTGAAAGGCAAGTAAGAAAATTTGTACCGCAATCTTTAGATATTATTCTCACACCTACCATAGCGCTATTAATTACAGGTATCCTTACGTACCTAGTGTTTATGCCTGTTGGCGGATTTGTATCGGATACAATCACAAAAGGCTTGCTACATGTTCTTGATTTTGGTGGAGTAGTAGCTGGATTTGTGCTTGGCGCGACGTTCCTGCCTCTTGTAGTTACAGGGCTTCATCAAGGTTTAACCCCAGTTCATCTTGAATTAATCAACAAAATTGGAGATGACCCATTACTTCCAATCCTTGCAATGGGTGGAGCGGGTCAAGTAGGAGCAGCGTTTGCAATCTACTTTAAAACGAAGAAAAAAAGCTTAAAACGTGCAATCGGCGGGGGACTTCCATCAGGAATGCTTGGAATCGGTGAACCATTAATCTTTGGTGTAACGCTTCCGTTAGGACGTCCATTCTTAACTGCATGTTTAGGTGCCGGAGTTGGCGGAGCATTTCAGGCTCATTTCCATATCGCTACAATTGCAGTCGGTGTTTCAGGACTTCCATTATCATTCTTAGTTCATACGAATCAAATTTTACTATACTTAACAGGAGTTATTATCTCTTATGTAGCTGGCTTTATTTTTACTTACTTATTTGGATTTAAAGATGAGATGGCTGCTGAATTCAAGTAATTTAAGCTAACATGTTAGTAGGAGAACTAACGGTACTATAGATGATTTGAAAAAGAATGGGCTGCTGATTTAGCAGCCCTATTTGTCATAAAAGACGAGAAAAAAGTGAAGAATGTTAGCTACAGCTATAATTAAAAATTTGAGTTTATCAAAATCTATATCAGTTACCCGATAAGTAAAGGAGGGGAGAGATTGAAAAGAGTATATTTGCTGATTATGATTCTAGTACTTACCCTTTGTGCATGGCCTATCGAAAAAGATGTTTCTGCAAATAAGAAAAAGAATAAAGTAACTCCTGGAATTGAAGTCCTTTTAGCTGATCAGAAAGAACTTTTAATAGGGAAGAAAGTCGGCTTAATTACCAATCCAACGGGTATTGACTCAAAACTAAACAGCATTGTTGATTTGTTGTACGAGGACCCTGCTATCGAACTAACAGCTTTATTCGGGCCTGAGCATGGCGTTCGCGGTAATGCCCAGGCTGGAAGTTATGTCGAATCGTATATTGACGATAAAACAGGACTACCTGTTTACAGTCTTTATGGAAAAACAAATAAACCAACAGCTGAGATGCTTAAAAATGTAGACTTACTTCTCTTTGATATACAGGACGTAGGTACTCGCCTCTACACATATATCTACACTATGGCTTATGCAATAGAAGCGGCTAAAGAAAATAACATTCCAATTGTAGTACTTGATCGTCCGAATCCACTAGGTGGACTTTCAGTTGATGGTCCTGTTCTCGAATCTGACTCCTCATCCTTTATTGGGATGTACCCAATTCCAGCGAAGCATGGAATGACAGTTGGAGAACTCGCTACTTTCTTCAATAAAGAATATAAAATTGGAGCAGATTTAAAAGTCGTCAAAATGAAAGGCTGGAAACGTTTCATGGATTACGACGATACAGGATTACCTTTTGTTTTACCATCACCTAATATGCCGACAGTTTCAACAACATTTATTTATCCAGCAACAGGTCTAATAGAAGGCACAAATGTGTCAGAAGGACGCGGAACAACCAAGCCGTTTGAAATAATTGGCGCACCATATATTAATGGAACAGACCTTGCAGCTAAGCTAAACGCATTAATACTTCCGGGTGTGAAATTCAGAGCGGCTTCATTTATACCAACATTCTCGAAACATACGGGAATACTAAGCCATGGTGTTGAAATCTTTGTCACTGATCGTGATAAATTTGAAGCGGCCTCAACAGGACTTCATATCATTAAAACAATTCATGACATGTACCCGAATGACTTCGAATTTCTATCAAACAACTTCTTTGATAAATCAATCGGAAACGACTGGATTAGACCAATGATTAATGAAGGAGCTTCCGTTACAGACATCATGAATAAATACCAAAGCGAACTGGATCAATTTAAAAAGATTCGAAAAAAGTATTTGATATATAAGTGATTTCCTAAAAAAGGATGAGATTAATTGATTTCATGCTTTTTTTGTTGCCATCTACTTGTAAAAATTTATTTTTCTAAAATTACCGAATAAACTGAAAAAAATATTGACGTGCCGATATTATGATGATAGTATTTTTCTTCCAGTCAAAAAATGTTAGGAGGCGAAAAAATTGATTACAGTAGATGGTTTAAGTAAATCCTTCAAGGTTGCGAAACGTTCATCTGGATTGAAGCAGGCAGTGAAGGGGCTTTTTTATCGTGAGCATACGATTGTTGAAGCGTTGAATGATATTTCTTTCTCTATTGAACCGGGGGAAATCGTAGGTTATATTGGTCCGAATGGCGCAGGGAAGTCAACGACGATAAAAATCATGAGCGGAATATTGGTTCCAGATCGAGGGACGTGTAACATAATGGGATACACTCCATGGAAGGAAAGAGCTTCCTATGTTAAACATATTGGCGTTGTTTTTGGGCAACGATCTCAATTGTGGTGGGATGTACCCGTCATAGACTCGTTTGAGCTTCTCCGTGATATTTATAAAATTCCTCAAAACGAATATCAAGAAAATCTTGATCTACTGATTGAAACACTCGATTTAAAAAGTCTTATACACTCACCTGTACGACAATTAAGCTTAGGACAAAGGATGCGTTGTGAAATCGCAGCATCATTGATACATAGTCCTAAAATTTTATTTTTGGATGAACCGACAATTGGGCTAGATGCCGTTTCAAAAATTGCCGTACGCGAGTTCATTAAAAGGATAAATAAAGAAAAGGGCGTTACCGTTATCCTTACAACACACGACATGAATGATATTGAAGCTTTAGCTGATCGGGTAATCTTAATTGGTAAAGGAAGTCTATTATTCGATGGTAACTTGACTGAATTACGAAAACATTTTGGGACACATAAAACAATTACGGTAGATTATAAGGAGGACCAAAATCCATTTAAAATTCCTGGAACTACAATGATTTCATGGTCTCCTGAAAGGGCAATTTTAAGTTTAGATATTGAACAAGTTAAAATATCTGACGTGATTTCCAGTTTATCCAGTAAGGTTGATCTACTTGACGTGACAATTGAGGCACAACCGATTGAAGAAATTATCGTAGATTTATATAAGGAGTTTCAAATATGAAGCCATACGTATCCGTACTAAAACTACGATTATTGAACGGAATGCAATATCGTTCGGCAGCATTGGCGGGGGTAGCAACACAGTTTTTCTGGGGATTTATGTACATCATGATCTTTGAAGCTTTTTATAGTCAAACAGTACAATCTCAACCACTCTCCTTAAAAGAAATCATTACATACTTATGGTTACAACAATCCTTTTTAGCTTTCATTATGCTGTGGTTTCGTGATAATGAGCTTTTTGATCTAATTACAACTGGGAATATCGCATATGAGCTTTGTAGACCATGCGAAATATACGGATTTTGGTATTCAAAACTTTTAGCCCAACGCTTGTCGAGTGCAATTCTACGGTGTTTCCCGATCCTACTTGTTGCATTCTTATTACCTCAACCTTATAAAATGACGTTACCACCAAGTGTTTTAACCTTTGTGTTATTTTTGTTTGCCCTTATTTTTGGCTTACTTCTTCTTGTTTCGATTTCTATGTTCATTTATATTTCAGTATTTGTGACAATGTCTCCTATCGGCTCCTTGCTACTGTTTGGGGTAATTGGTGAATTTTTTTCTGGATTAACAATTCCAATTCCATTAATGCCAACGTGGCTTCAAACTTTAGCTAATTTCCTACCGTTTAGATGGACAGCTGATTTTCCGTTTCGAGTGTACTCTGGTAATATACCACAAAATGATGCTTTAATCGGTATCGTTGTACAAATTGTTTGGCTATGTTTACTTGTTTGGCTAGGAAGAATCGCCTTTAATAAAGCCTTACGAAGAGTCGTGGTCCAAGGAGGTTGACCAAATATGAGACTATATTTTAAATATCTACTTATTCTCTTTAAATCACAAATGGAATACCGCACATCTTTTTGGCTACTAACAATTGGTCAGTTTTTAATCCCTTTCTCAATGTTTGCTGGTCTATACTTTTTATTTGAACGGTTTGGACAAATAAAAGGATGGACTTTTTATGAGGTTGCGCTTTGTTTTGCGATTATCCATATGGCCTTTGCATTAAGTGAATGTTTTGCCCGTGGATTTGATAATTTCTCTAGCCTAGTAGCTAGCGGTAGCTTTGATCGAGTGCTTGTTCGTCCAAGAAGTACAATTGTTCAGGTTATGGGTTCTAAATTCGAGTTTACTAGAATTGGTAGATTGCTTCAGAGTTTAATTGTTTTGATTTGGGCATTAAATAATCTCTCCATTGAATGGAGCATAATGAAAGTTGTAACTGTTATTTTGATGATCATCAGCGGGGTCTTTATTTTTACCGGAATCTTTATCCTTGCTGCTACGATGTGCTTTTGGACAATACAAGGTCTCGAAGTGGTTAATATTTTTACAGACGGTGGAAGAGAGATGGCGCAATATCCATTAAATATTTATCAGAAATGGATAACAAAGTTTTTTACATTTGTTATTCCTTTTGGATGCGTGAATTACTTACCTTTAATGTATTTGTTAGATAAAACGGAGGGAAATGCATATTTATATATGTTAGCTCCAGTTGCAGGAATCATTTTTATCATACCTTGTTTAGTAGTATGGGAAATTGGTGTGAGACATTATAGATCGACAGGTTCGTAAAGATTGAGGACGCAATCCAGTTATGGGGATTGCGTTTTTTAATGGAAGAAATAATGTAAGTAATCTAGTATAACCTTTTAAAAGTAAACACAAGATGTTTAAAAAGTTCCCATTATCTCCTTACTTTTGCATAAATCTTTACTTCTTCTTTGTTAAAATATAAAAAAATCATAAAGAAAGGAGGAGCATTATGGGATTAAACCGAAAAAATAAAAGAAAATCCACTCAGCCACACACAAAAGTAATAGATTTTGGAATGGGTAAGACTTTAGCTAAAATTGAAAAAGTAATTCGAATTTTAGAAAAGAAATAGAATTATGATTAATTAGATAGGCTGTCTAATGCACTGTGCGAATAATAAGATATAATTGAATAAAAAGGAAATTAGAAAACAATGAAAAAACAAATTAAAGTAGTCGGAGCAGTCATTCGAAACGATCAAAACCAAATACTATGTGCCTTACGTTCACCAGAAATGAGCATGCCAAACAGCTGGGAATTTCCTGGTGGAAAAATCGAGAAGGATGAGAAACCTAAAGAGGCGTTGGTTCGTGAAATACATGAAGAATTAGGCTGTGAAATATCTATAGCCGAATTAGTTGAGAATGTCATTCATGAGTATCCAAATATAATTGTAAATTTGATAACTTACGAAGCCAAGATTATAAGCGGTACGCCAGTAGCTAATGAGCATGCGAAGATCGAATGGAAAGAAATTTCTGAGTTAAAAAAACTTGAATGGGCTCCAGCTGACCTTCCTACAGTTGAAAAATTGATTATATAAAATATCAATTACCATTATATAAGTCATTGCTGATCGATTAACGATAAAACTAAGTAATATAGAATGATGTCGAACAAATGATAAAAGAAATATCTCGATGTGAATTTGAATTTTTTTCCATATCCCATATAATAATAAATAAGCAACTAAAGTGTACATACTAGATGAGTTAAGGAAAATTCTTGTAAAACATAGGAGGAAAATATGGGAAGATTAGTTCATTTCGAAATTCACGTTGATAACATGGAACGTGCAAAGAAGTTTTATGGAGAGGTATTTGGTTGGACGTTTCAAGATTGGAGTGAATATGCAGGGATGCCATACTTTGGCGCAGTGACAGGCAATGAGGACGAAATGGGAATTAACGGTGCCTTAATGCAGCGCCAAAGTGCTCCTCCTGAAGCAAACCAACCATTAAATGGATATGCATGTACCATGGGAGTAGAAAATTACGACGTTACGGAAGCTAAAATTGTTGAAAATGGTGGCAAAGTAGCAATGCCTAAATATGCACTTCCTGGAATGGCATGGCAAGGATACTTCATTGACACTGAAGGTAATATTTTTGGAATTCATCAACCTGATGCTAATGCAAAGTAATTTTTTTTGGGTGTTGGATAATTCAAAAGTTTGATTTGAACTATAATTTATATAACTTACAGCAACAAAAGTCAACTGTCGGCAGTTGACTTTTTATTTTTTAATTCTTAAATTTTGGTAACAATTGGGAATAATAAATAGCAGATTCTATTAAAATTGTTCAAACACAAAATTGCCATATTCCCCTTCTTATTTAGGATATTTTTCATGGTATTCTTAAATTTAAATTGCATTGCTTCATATTAATAACAAGTAAGAAAAGGATAATCCGATGAAAAAATTAATTTTTATTACGGTGTTAATCGTCATTCTTATTTCAAGTGTGTATTTATTCTCAAAAACCAACACATTCAAAAATTACACTAACAATATAAGTGATTTACTCAAATTAAAAAAAGAAAATGATCATCTAAAAGAAAAAATGAGCAATGAAACATCTTTAAAAGCAAATATAACTGAATTTAATATTGAAAATAAAGAATTAAAAATGCTAAAAGAAAGACTAAATAAAGAAAGTCAAAGTTACAAACCTGATGTAGCGATCGTCACAAAAAGAGATTTTGATACTTGGAACAGCTTTGTTGAAATTAATAAAGGTTCTAAAAATGGTGTGAAAATAAATACTAATGTAATAACATCTCAAGGCCTAGTAGGTAAAGTAATCGGAGTCTCAGAGAATAGTTCAATAGTAGAATTATTAAGTGCGGTGAAATATAACTCATATATTTCAGTCCAACCAAAAAATAATCATCAATTACAAGGTCTAATTAAAGGAGCAGATGAGAAAACTGGCAATTTAAAAATGACTCTTTTCAATGTAAATGATAAATTAAAGACTGATGAAATTATTGTTACCTCTGGTTTAGGTGGAATCTATTTACCTGGTATTGAAATAGGTAAAGTAAAAGAAGTTAAAATTGATAATTTAGGTCTAAATCAAACAGCGTATATTGAACCTTTATTTGATTTAAACGACATAGAGTACGTAATTTTATTATTAAGTAAAAAATAAAAAGGAAGAACAATAGAAAAAGAGAACAATGTTAGAGTTGTTCTCTTTTTTGCATAAATAATTCCAGTACATAAAAGTAGGTGTATGTTAATGTTACAATTCCAGGAAAGGATTCAAAAATATGAATATAAGCTAAACGATACGGATGATCAAATAGTCGAGTTCATCCTTAATAACAAAGAGGAAGTTATTAGCTTTTCAATTCAATATTTAGCTGCTCAGCTTTTTACGGTTCCGAATACGATTACGAGATTATCCAAAAAATTAGGTTTTGATGGATATTCTCAGATGAAGAATAGTTTAAAAGAGGAAATAATTCAGCAAGATAATTTTTCAGAGGAAGATAGTCCCACATACAACATTCATAAAACAATTGGACTAATTGACCAAAAAACGCTTTCTCTTACGACAAAAATGATTCAGGAAGCACGTAGGGTACTCTTCTTTGGTGTAGGGGATACTGCGCCATTTTGTGAGATGATGATAAAAAATTTGAAAGTAGTCGGTAAACAGGCGGAGTATTATATTCATCGACACGATGTCTTATATGAGCTTTCTAAATTTGATTCTAAAGAGAATAATCTACTTTTTTTAATTTCATTATCTGGAGAAACAGCTCAAGTATTAGATGTTGCGGAATTAGCAAAGTTTAAGGGAATAAAGTTAATATCGCTTACTCATTTTAGTAAAAATCCTTTACAACAAATTGCTGACGTTAACTTGTATTGTTATTCTCCTAATAAAAAAATGAATGAATACAATGTAACGGATAAAACACCTTTATTGTTCGTTATTAGATCCTTATCAGAGTATTACTGGAAAACATTAAAATGATGTGTATAAATACACACTAAAAATAAAAATTTACTAAAAACTGTGTAAAAATAAGAAGTTTCCGGCTTCTTATTTTTTTTTTGCTATGATGAAACAAAAGTAGTCCACTAACTAATGAAAGGGGTTACAAGAATGCGATTAAAAAAGTTAACTTCAGAAGCTTTAATCAGTACAAAAATGTCATTTTCATCTAAAGAAGAAATCATAAAATATTTAGTTAAAAAGTTGGCAACAGAAGGGAAAATCCATTCTGAAGAAGAGTTTTACAATGCGGTGATGGAAAGAGAAGATTTATCACCTACTGGATTTGAAGGTGGGCTAGCAATTCCACATGGCAAATCATCATCTGTTAAAGAGTCTTCGTTTGCGGTTGTTACGCTTGAGAAACCAATGAATAATTGGGTAAGTATTGATCCAAGTAATCAAGTTGAATTAGTTATTTTGTTGGCGATTCCAAAAGAAGAGGAAGGCACTACGCATCTTACTTTATTAGCTGAATTGGTTACAAGATTATCAGATGAAGGGTATAAAAATAATTTACTTCATGCAAGAACAACTAAAGAACTATTTGATCGTCTTGATGCACCTTTACAACCTACTAATCTGAAAGTCTCTCCAAATGGTGATAAAACAGTATTAGCTATTACAGCTTGTCCAGCTGGCATTGCACATACATATATGGCAGCGGAAGCACTTGTGAAAGCGGGTAATGAATTAGGCATTAATGTATTCGTTGAAAAACAAGGCGCAAATGGAATTGAAGATCGCCATTCGTTTGATTTGATTAGAAAGGCTGATGCGATTGTATTTGCGGTGGATGTTGCGGTAAAAGATGAAGAGCGATTCAAGCATCTTCCAAAAGTTAAAACATCTGTAGCTGCACCAATTCGAAATGCAAAAGGTATTTTAGAACAAGCTCTCCAAAAAGTTGAAACTACACCTAAATCTGGAGTGGGTAAAATGGAAGAGCTACCGCATGAAATTGAAAGTAAATCTATTAAAATAGAAATTAAGGATTCTCTTTTAACAGGAATCTCTCATATTATTCCTGTCATTGTAGCGGGTGGTATGACATTAGCAGCGGCAGTCTTTATTGCTCAAGCATTTGGACTTCAAGATGTATATGCCGCAGAAGGATCATGGTTATGGTTATTACGCCAATTAGGTGGTTCTCTATTAGGACAAATCATGATTCCGATTTTATCAGCGTACATGGCGTACTCGATTGCGGATAAACCAGCATTAGGGCCAGGTTTTGCAGCAGGGGTCGCGGCTAATTTAATCGGCAGTGGATTTTTAGGAGGTATGCTTGGAGGATTACTAGCAGGGTACTTCTTAAAATATTTAAAAGTTAAAGTTAAACCTAAAGGGACTTTTGCGGGCTTTGTTAGTTTCTGGTTTTATCCTGTAGTAGGAACACTAGTGGTTGGTTCAATTATGCTATTTGTAATTGGTAAACCATTAGCTTTCTTAAACGAAGGATTAATTGATTGGCTCAATGGAATGAGTGGGACAAACGCGATCATACTTGGAGCAATTTTGGGAGCTATGGTTTCATTTGACCTTGGTGGTCCAGTAAACAAAGCTGCTTACACATTCTGTATTGGTGCAATGGCGAGCGGAAATATCGTACCTTATGCAGCATTTGCATCTGTCAAAATGGTTTCAGCGTTTTCGGTAACAGGAGCAACGATAATAGGTAAACATCTATTTTCTGAACAAGAAAAAGAAATTGGTAAACAAACTTGGTTACTTGGATTAGCTGGAATAACAGAAGGGGCAATTCCATTTATGATTAATGATCCACTTCGAGTGATTCCTTCATTAATTGCTGGTTCATCAGTAACAGGGGCGATTGTTGCTTACTTTAATATTGGTTTAAATGTTCCAGGTGCTGGGATTTTTTCATTAGCTTTACTTCAAGGAAAACCAGCTATAGTAGCTGCAAGTATTTGGTTTGGAGCGGCCTTAATTGGAGCAGTCATTTCTACAATTTTACTAATCATGACAAGAAAACAAAAAATCGTTAAAGACATACAAGTAAAATCATCACAACAAAATGTAGCGTAAGGGTGGAGGCATAAAATGAAAAAAGTTCATATCGTTCCACATATGCATTGGGACAGAGAATGGTATTTTACAACAGAAGAATCTAGAATTCTACTAGTTAATAATATGGAAGAAATTATGGAGATGTTAGAAACAAATTCAGATTATCCCTACTATATATTAGATGGGCAAACTGCGATTTTAGAAGATTATTTCGCGGTAAAACCAGAAAATAAAGTGCGAGTAAAAAAGCTAGTTCAAGAAGGTCGATTAATTATTGGACCATGGTATACGCAAACTGATGAAATGATTGTTGGTGGCGAGTCAATCGTTCGTAATTTATTGTATGGAATGAAGGATTGCGAAGAGTTTGGAGTACCGATGAAAATTGGTTATCTTCCAGATTCATTTGGACAATCAGCTCAAATGCCGATGATTTTAAACGGGTTTGATATTAAGTATTCAATTTTTTGGAGAGGGACATCTGAACGTCATGGTACAGACAAAACAGAATTTTATTGGGAGACAGATGATGGTTCAAAAGTGTTAGTTCAATTGTTTCCGCTTGGTTATGCGATTGGCAAGTATTTACCAGAGGATGAGGAAGCACTGCAAAATAGAATTGATAAGTATTTTACGGTACTGGATCGTGGTGCAACAACGGAACATATTATCTTACCGAATGGTCATGATCAAATGCCTATTCAAAAGAATATTCTTACCGTTATCGAAAAGCTAAAAAAACTATATCCAGAGCGTGAATTTTTCTTAAGTAAATATGAAAATGTTTTTGAAAATCTAGAAGCACAAAAAGACCTTGATACATTGAAAGGTGAATTTTTAGATGGGAAGTACATGCGTGTTCATCGTAGTATTTACTCGACTAGAATGGATATTAAAGCAGCGAATACTAGAATTGAGAATAAAATCACCAATATTTTAGAACCACTTGCATCAATCGCCTATCGTTTAGGATTTGAGTATCACCATGGTTTGATTGAATTAATTTGGAAAGAGATTATGAAAAACCATGCGCATGATAGTATTGGCTGTTGCTGTTCAGATAAAGTACATAGAGAAATTCTAAACCGTTTTTATTTAGCTGAAGAAAAAGTTGATCAATTAATCAACTTTTATAAACGTAAAATTGTTGACTCGATGGATACTTCTAATGAACATGATCGTGTGACACTATTTAACTTACTTCCTTATGAGCGAACTGAAGTTGTGACTACTAGTGTTATGACAAAATTAAAATCATTTAAGTTAGTAGACCATAAGTCTAATGAAGTAGATTTTGAGATTATCGAAAGTAAGATTACTGATCCAGGGTTAATCGATCGTCAAATAGTTCATTATGGGGACTATGATCCTTTTATTGAGTATACAATCCAACTAAAGGATACGATTCCATCAATGGGTTATAAAACATATTTTGTAGAAGAAAGTGATGAAGGTTTAAAGAAGATAACTTATTCTACGAATGAGATTGAAACTGATTATTATAAGATTAGCGTTAATTCAAATGGAACTTTGAATATTTTTGATAAGCAACATGAGCAAAGTTTTACTAATGTCCTGCTTTTAGAAAATGGTGGCGATGATGGAGATGAGTACGATTACTCTCCACTTCTAAATGAGGAGTTAATTTATAGTGATTCAGTTCATGCCGAGACTAAAGTTCAGCAAAATAGATATGACGCAACGATTGATATTAAATATACCTTGGCTGTTCCTTCTAATATAGAAAAACGTAAAGAACAAATAATGGATGGTTCTGTTGATATTTGTATTGTAGTCAACGTTCCGAATCATAAACCGAGACTTGATATTAAATTAGAAGTGAATAATCAAGCAAAGGATCATAGATTAAGAGTATTAATTCCAACGGGTATTGCTTCAGCTTTTTCAGTATCGGATAACCAATTTGGTTCAATAAAACGAGATGTTGTAGATCCAGCAATTCATGTCTGGGAGGAAGAAAGTTGGGACGAACGCCCAGATTCGATTTATCCTATGTTGAGTTATGTTGGTTTAGTAAACGATGAATACGGAGTTAGTGTTTTAACAAATAGTACGAGGGAGTATGAGATTGTTGGTGAAAAGTTTGATACGATCGCTATTACTCTGTTTAGGAGTGTTGGTTTTCTTGGGAAGGAAGAGATGGTTCGTAGACCAGGGAGACCTTCTGGGATTAAGTTGCCTACTCCGGATTCTCAGATGATTGGAAGGTTGTCGTTGGAATTTGCAATTGCGACATATATTAAGGAAGAGAATGTTGCGAGGATTGCTAAGGAGTATTTAACTCCGATTGTTGCTTATAATAAGATTCCTTTTGATGCTATGAAGTTGAATGAATCGGGTGTGAAGACTCCAGAGGTGTTTAGCTTTTTTAAAGAGCGTTCCCAAAATGTTGTTTTAAGTACATTGAAAAAGGCTGAAAGAGTCAATAAATTTATTATACGGTTGTATAATTCATCGGAAAATGAAGAGTATGCTTTTTTGCAATTTAATGATGAGATTGATCAGGTATACACAGTTAATTTAAATGAAAAAGTAAAAGAAGAGGTTTCTGTAAATGATCAGCAAGTAAGAATAAATGTTAGAACAAATCAAGTTAAATCGATTTTATTTTAAACCTGAAGTAAAGAAGGCACTAACTTTTTAGTGTCTTTTTTATATGGAAGGAAGTAGAACTATGAATGTATTAATTGTGATAGATTCATATAAAAGAAATTTCTCCTCATTGGCTATTCATTCCCTGATGAGCATAGTGAAGAGGAGGTTACGGAGGCATTGAGCTACAAAAAATAAGAAAAATGATTTTGCTCGATAAGAATGTTCAAAAATCTTTTTGATTTCATCTTTGGTATTTCCACTCTCCGATTTGTTACTAAGATATGAATTTTTGATTCAACAGACGATTATCTTCGATCAGTGAATCCATTTTTTGAGGGATATTACATAAAGGATAAAAGTGATTCGGTCAACTCGTGATTCAATAATGTTCAACATTTCCTCTCTCTTTTTCATTATGAAACCATACATATGAAAGTAATCTACTCTTTGCAGAATGGACATTAGTGGTGTTCGAATTTGGTGTGTAATTTCACGTGCACTTTGTTTCTGAGAGAGAATTGCTCGTTCCGCTCGATGTAAGATGATATTAATTTGCTCTCTCAAGTCCTCAACATTATCATTTTTATGTTTTTTAAATAAAAATCGCTCATTAAATATCCAGTTATATACAATCACCAACTTTTTTAATGCACCGTCTAAATGAACAAATATATCTTTCATCGTAAAAAAGGCCGCGATAATGAAATAATACTTAAAATAATAAAAGAAGAAGTCATAAAAGTTGTAACAGTAAATCGAAAAATTGATTGAGATCCGAGTTGGATATTTGTATAAAAGTTTGCTACTTCATTAAAGTTATAAGTTTTAGCATTAATCGGAAAAAGTACTTCAACATAATCAGTTGGACCATTTTCTTAACTCGAATATAATTTCGTTCATTAAAAAATACTTTTTTTACTAATAATGTATTAACTAAATCCCCAAAAAGCAATCGAGTAATTTTTATATTATAAGATATTAATTTGGTGTGGGTTTCTTTTCACCTGTGTTAAAGTACTATTCAATGCTTCATGCACTACACGATCAGTTAATGCTAAATTCTTTGAAATCGATGCAGTACAGGACATCCTTAGTTTGACCTATGCAGAAATTTGATAAGGAGTCCTGGTATGCTAAACAAATCAATTACTAATAATGGGTTATTAATATTTGCTATACCTAAAATTTAATATACTTTAAGCTAATATTTTAAATCTTAATTAGAATAATTTTCCGAAAAAAGTCAGTTGAATTTTCAAATTTAGTAAGAAAATGCTAAAATAAACATAATTAAAAAACTGGACCAAAGGAATGTTAAATAATGGTAAAAGATTTGAAATATCGTTCAACAATTAAGTCTAGACCTTTGTTCTTTTTTGAGATGAAAAAGGCTGCATCTCTTGTAAATAAAGGTATTAGTATAGCTCAATTAAAAGATCTAGTAATTAATGAAAATATTTTTCAAGTGAATACAGAAGCTAGAAAAAAAGAAATTGCATCAACAGTGATAGGACGATTGGAAAAATTAGATGATTATTTAATCCAACAAATTGCTGAAGCTGACGTAGAAACAAGTAAATTACTTGTTTTATATTCAGTTTTAAAAACTGATCGATTGTTTTTCGAATTTCTGGATGAGGTTATAAAAGACAAACGCACTTTGAAGGATTATCTGTTAACTGATAAAGATTTCAATATCTTTTTCCATAGAAAACGTGAGGAATCTGAAGTAGTGAGCAGGTGGCAAGACTATACGTTTTATAAGCTTCAACAAGTATATATACGAATTTTATTTGAAGTGGGCATTTTGAAGAATCAGAAAGACGAAAGAGAAATCGAAGTACCATTCTTTAATGAAGATGTAAAAAATCATTTAAAGGAATTTGGTGATGAACATTTCGTTCATTTATTAGTAGGTGAAACAGCATGATAAGTATTCAAGCACGATTAGATCAAATTAAAGATAAAATTTCAGATCCTTCATTTCGTGAAAGTAAAGGATTAGGAAATGAAATTGGCTATTACATTTTTGATTACGATCCGCAGGAAGAAATGAAGGTTCGTGAATATATTGGCTATTTAAAGCAACGAATTAATACCTCAAATTCAACGATATATATTCGCGAGTTTGATTTATACGAAATAGTATTAGAGATATTAGATAATAAAGGTTATTTACAGAAAAACTTTGATATGGAACAAAAACGTGGAAGCGATTTTGTACTCAATGCAACAAAGAAAGCATTACGATTAACCTTAAATGGCGATTTAGTTGTTGAGTATATATCGCAGAGTGTACAAAAAAATGATGTTGTGTTTCTTACAGGGATTGGTAAGGTTTATCCAATTATTCGTTCGCATACAATATTAAATAATTTACATAGTGCAGTTGATTCAGTTCCTGTCATTATGTTTTTTCCTGGTTCATATGATGGACAAGAACTAGTTTTATTTAATGAGATAAAAGATGATAACTATTATCGGGCATTTCAATTAATAGATAAGTATAAAGGATTTTAAAGGAGAGGGTTAGGATATGTTTTTAAAAGAGATGTTTGTTAAGCCAATTGATCGTGACATTAAAGGTGTTATTAAAGTAGGTCAAGCAGATGAAGAAAATATTGCACAGGAATTAGATGAATATGTTGTAACGAAAGAATTATTACGACATATTGGTGATTTTTATTCTTCATATCAAAACGGTATTGTAGGACACACTGATAAAATGGGTGTCTGGATATCTGGGTTCTTCGGTTCTGGTAAATCTCACTTCCTAAAAATCCTTTCTTATTTATTAGAAAACAAAACAGTAATGATTGATCAAGAAACTAAGAAAGCAATCGATTTCTTCAGAGAAAAAATCAGTGATCCGATGGTGCTCGCGAATATGAAGCAAGCAGGAGATGTTACAAGTGATGTAATTCTCTTTAATATTGATGCAAAGAGTGAATCAGACTCAAAGAATCAAAAAGATGCTATCGTTAATGTATTTAATAAAGTATTCAATGAAATGCAAGGATTTTGTGGCTCAATTCCATGGATTGCGGAATTAGAGCGACAAATGGTAAAGGACAATACATATGATGCCTTTAAAACAAAATTTGAAGAGTTATCTGGTTCTTCATGGGAAGAAGCTCGATATGATATATACTATGAAGAAGACGGGGTAGTAGGTGCTCTTGCTGAGACAACTAAAATGAGTGAAGAAGCAGCACGAAATTGGTATAACAAAGCAGAAGAGAATTATTCATTAAGTGTAGATCGTTTTGCTCAAAAAGTTCGAGAATATGTGGAAAGCAAGGGTAGGAACCACCATGTCATCTTTTTAGTCGATGAGATTGGACAATATATTGGTGATAACTCTCAGTTAATGTTAAATCTCCAAACAGTCGTTGAAGAATTAGGAGTCCAATGTGCAGGAAAAGTGTGGGTCATTGTCACGAGTCAACAAGACATTGATGCTGTTACAAAAGTAAAAGGGAATGACTTCTCTAAAATCACAGGACGTTTTAACACTCGTCTAAGCTTATCAAGTGCAAATGTCGATGAAGTTATCAAAAAGCGTATCCTTGAAAAAACAGGCGTCGCAAGGAAAACACTTGAATTGCTTTATAAAGAAAAGAGCTCTATCTTAAAGAACTTAATTACATTCTCAAATAATACAGCTGAAATGAAAATGTTCAAGAGTGAAGATGATTTTGTAGACATATATCCATTCATGCCGTATCAATTTAATTTATTACAACATATTTTTAATGGTATCCGTACACATGGTGCTTCAGGAAAAAGTTTATCTGAAGGAGAACGTTCGCTACTAGCAGCATTCCAAGAAACAGCAATGAGATATTCAGACAAAGTAGTAGGTTCGTTAGTCCCAGTAGCTTCTTTCTTTGATACAGTCTATTCATTCTTAGATGCTGCAATCCGTACAGTAATTATCCATGCTGAAATCAATGAACGCTTAAATGCAGATGATGTTGAAATATTAAAACTATTATTCTTAATCAAGTATGTTAAAGAAGTTCCATCTACATTAGAAAACATTGCAACCCTAATGGTTAAACATATTGATGAAGATAAAATTGACTTGAAAAAGGAAATTGAAAAATCGCTAAATCGTCTTGTGAAAGAAACATTAGTCCAAAAAAATGGTGATGAGTATATTTTTTTAACAAATGACGAACAAGATGTAAATCGTGAAATCAAAAATATGAGTATTGATTCCGGTGAATTGATTCAAAAAATCGGTGAGGAGATTTTCGAATCAATACTTACAGATAAGAGATATCGATATTCAAAACGTTATAATTTTGGATTCAATTCGATTATTGATGACCGAACTCGTGGACAACAAAATAATGAGATTGGACTGAAAATATTAACACCATATTTTGATAACGGTAGTGACTTGAACACGTCAGAATTACGTTCAATGTCTACAAGAGAAAAGAACGTTATTATTCATCTTCCTCCTGATACTTCTTACTTAGAAGAAATGGAAGAAATCATGAAGATTCAAGCTTACCTAAAGCAGAAAGGTGGGACAGTATCATCTGCCACTATTGAGGATATTAAATCCCGAAAAGGACGTGAAGTAACAGAACGTAAACATCGTTTAACGGTTCAGTTACAAGAAGCTCTTCGTCAGGCGCATGTATATGTGAATGGTACATTACAAGAAGCAAAAGAGAAGAATCCAATTGAAAAAATCAATGATGGATTTAAATTATTAATAGATTCCCTTTATAACAAGTTGAATTATGTAAAGTCGTTTATGGAATCACCTAGAGAATTGCAGGCATTGTTGGATGAAAAAACTGTTCAAATGTCATTAGAAGTGGCTAATGAAGAACCAAATCACTTAGCAATTCAAGCAGTAAATAGTTTCATCAATCGTGCAAAAGAACGTAAACAACAACTAACAGTGAAACTCATCACAACACAATTTGGTAAAGAACCCTATGGATGGAATGAACTTGATATTATAGCTATCCTAATTAAGCTTTTAAAGGTCCAAGAAATCAAACTCGAATTAGCAAGTGAGATGTTATCACCTACAGATAAAAATCTTATCAATTATTTAACTAAACGTGACCAAGTTGACAGAGTGATTGTCAAACTGCGTGAACGTATCTCAAATACATTAATTAATTTAGCTAAAGGCATTTGTAAAGAGGTGTTTGGTATTTCTTCTTTACCTAATGATGAAGATGGATTAATGAATCGTTTAAAAGATTTAGTTCGTGAAGAAAAGAGTGCAGTAGAATCTCTTTTAGTAAATTATCAATATAAGAGATATTATCCTGGAAAACAAGTATTAGAAAATGGGTTAGAAGCATTTAAAACGATACTACCTATTCAAGATACTGCAACATTCTATTCAAAACTCAAAGAAGAAGGAGACAACTTCCTTGATTATGGAGAAGATGTGGGTGTTGTAAAAAGCTTCTTTAAAGATCAAAAAGAAACCTATGATAAAGCAAAAGAAAAAGAAGTTATTTTTGAACAGAGTCAAACATATGTAACTGATCAAGAAGCAAGAACGATAATAAAAGATATGAAAGTTATTTTGAATAAAGCAGAGCCATATTCAGATATTCATAAGTTACCTGCTTTGGTTAACAAATTTGTTGAAAAATATACAGAATTACTTGAAAAAGAATCTGAACCCGTTCGTGACATTATTAAAGGAGATTTCTCTACAGTAATGGAGGAACTTGAGAAGTATGAGTTTAAAGACAAATTTGTCGCTAAAGTAAAAGTTGCTTTCGATAATCTTTTGGAAAAATTAGAAATTGCCAATGAGTTCTCACAAGTAATTGCAATGAAAGAAGAAAGTGATCGTATTAAAACTAGATTGTTCAATGAATTTACATTGGAAGAAGAAAGAAGTAAGCCACGAGTGATTGAACCAGATATAGTAGACGACGATGATAAAACAACACCCGTTATTGTTGTACCATTAAAAGAAACCGTAAATATTAGTATGCGTAGTTTGCTTACAGGTACAATAGAGATTAAATCAAAAGACGATGTTGAAAAAATTATTGATAATATTCGTCAAAAGCTTGAAGCAAAATTAGAAGAGAACAAAGTTATCAAGCTAATCTAAAGGGAGACACTTCTCCCTTTTCTTTCAAAATCCAAAGTCAAAGGGAAGTTACGTGATGGATAAATCAGCAATTAAAAACTTTGCGACGTCAACACGTGTAAAGTTAATGGGAAATGTCATGCAAAAGGCATATGAATTAGGCATAACAAAAGATGAAATTAAAGAACCTGAAATATATCAAGATGGCTTTCGTATTGGAGAACGATTATTTAACAAAAATCAAAGGAAACAATACGATATTTTAATCGCAAAGATTATTGAAAAAGGCTATGAACAAGTAGTGGAAGAAGTTGCTTATACATGGTTTAACCGTTTTATTGCCATTCGTTTTATGGAAGTAAATGATTACTTACCGACTGGTGTTCGCATATTATCTTCCCAACAAGAAGGGAAAATTGAACCCGATGTTATTCAAGAAGTAACAAATATTACAGCTGATTTAGAATTAGACATTGAGTTTGTATATCGTCTACAAGATGAAAACAATACAGAAGAATTATTTAAGTACATATTAGTAAAACAATGCAATAAGCTAAACGAAATTCTTCCATATATGTTTGAAAAGATTGAGGATTATACAGAATTATTGTTACCGGAGATATTACTCCAAGAAGGTTCAGTCATACGTGATTTAGTTACAATGATTCCAGAAGAAGATTGGACAGAGCAAGTAGAAATTATTGGTTGGTTATATCAATACTATATCTCTGACAAAAAAGATGAAGTGTTTGCTGATTTAAAGAAAAATAAAAAAATCACAAAAGAGAACATCCCAGCTGCAACGCAATTATTTACACCAAAGTGGATTGTAAAATATATGGTTGAGAATTCACTAGGGCGCCTATGGCTAGAATCTCATCCAAATGAAGAATTAAAAGCAGAGTGGAAGTACTATCTTGAGGAGGCAGAGCAAGAGTCCGAAGTTCAAATGCAACTAGAACAACAGAAGACTCAAAATTGGAGTCCTGAAGATATAAAGGTATTAGATCCTTGCATGGGTTCTGGACATATCCTTGTTTATGCATTTGATGTATTGTATCAAATCTACAAAGAAGCAGGATATTCAGAACGTGATATTCCTAAGTTAATCATTGAAAAGAACTTGTTTGGACTTGATATAGATGACCGTGCTGCACAATTAGCCTATTTTGCATTAATGATGAAAGGAAGAAGCTATAATCGTCGATTTTTTAGACATAAAATTGAAACTAATTTAGTGGCAATTCAAGAGAGTAATGGAATTCCAAAAGATGCTATCGATTATTTTATCCATAAAGATACTTTAGAAATGAAAAAAGCAGCTCATCATGGAGATTTGGAATATTTGCTTGAAGTATTTAAGGATGCAAAAGAATATGGATCAATTCTTGATGTAAAGACATTTGATCTCGAGGCTATTGGGCAGCGCTTAGAAGAAATTCGTGAAGAAGAAAGCGTTGAAAATATGTTCTTTTTGGAGTATAGGGACTTGATTTTAGAACGAATTCCATTTTTGCTTAAACAAGCAAAAATAATGAGCTTTGAGTTTGATGTAGTTGTTACTAACCCCCCTTATATGGGGAATAGTGGAATGTCATCAATGTTAGTTAATTATGGAAAAAAACACTATCCTAATACAAAAACGGATTTTAGTACAATGTTTATGGAGAAATGTGTTAATTTCACAAAGAGAGATGGATATATTTCGATGCTCAATATTCCATCGTGGATGTTTTTGTCTACATATAAAAAATTAAGAGAGCAACTATTAAGACATACTACTTTTTATAACATGCTTCATCTAGGTAGAGGGGTTTTTGGATCGGATTTTGGAACAGTTGCTTTTGTATTAAGAAATGTTAGTACAAAGGATTATATATCAACATTCAGAAGGTTGTTTAAAAAACAAGGTGCAGTTGATTCCTTAGAGCAAAAAGAAAGTTGGTTCTTTAATGACTTGGGAATTTATAGAGGTAAGCAGGATAGTTTTCAATTAATAGATGATCTGCCTATTGCTTATTGGGCAAGTGAACAAGTTATGCATATATTTAATTTTGCAGATGTGTTAGATAGTAAAGTTTTGCCTAGACAAGGGATGGCTACATCAGATAATCCTAGATTTTTACGTTTTTGGTATGAGGTTGGTACAGATAATGTAGGATTAAATATGGTAAACAGGGATCAAGCTAGACAAAGTGGTAAAAAATGGTTTCCTTATAACAAGGGTGGAGCTTATAGAAAATGGTACGGTAATAATCATTATGTAGTCAATTGGAAAAATGATGGTGAAGAGATGATAGAATTCACGTCTAAACTTCCTCAAGGATCAAACGTGCGATTGAAAAGTAAAGAGTATTATTTTAAACCTGGAATTACTTGGTCTGCACTAACTTCGGGGGAAACATCATTCAGATATAGTGAAAAAGGATTTATTTTTGATACTAAGGGACCTATGTTATTCAAAACGGAAAATAAAGATATAGATTATTATTTATTATTATCTTTGTTGAATTCTAATGTAATTAGAGTTTTTTTGAATATTTTAGCACCAACACTAGATTTTAATTTAGTTGCCGTTAAGAAAATACCAATTATTTTAAATGTTGATAACAACCATTTAATACAGTTGGCCGCATTAAATATTAACTTGGCTAAAACTGATTGGGACGCATTCGAGGCGTCTTGGGACTTTGCGGAACATCCCTTTATTACTTATCGTGATGGAAGTTCTTCTATTGAGGAAACATTTAATGAATGGTCTGTGGTTGCCACAGAACGATTTAATCAGTTGAAGGCGAATGAAGAAGAAATTAATCGTATTTTTATTGACTTATATGGGTTGCAAGATGAGATGATACCTGAAGTGGAAAATAAAGAAGTATCCATACGAAAAGCTAATAAAGAACGAGATATTAAGTCTTTCATCTCTTATGCACTAGGTTGTATGTTTGGTCGTTACTCAATCGACCAAGAGGGTTTAATATTTGCAGGTGGAGAGTTTGATTCACGAAAGTATGAGACTTACAAAGTTGACATTGATAATATAATACCAATTACAGATGATGAGTATTTTGAAGACGATATGGTAAGTCGTTTTGTGGAGTTTTTGAAGGTGACGTTTAGTGAGGTAACTTTAGAAGCAAATCTTGATTTCATTGCTGAGGCATTGGAACGTAAAGAAAATGAAACGTCAAGACAGGCAATTCGTCGTTATTTCTTAAAGGATTTCTATAAGGATCATGTGCAAACGTATCAAAAACGTCCAATATATTGGTTATTTGAAAGTGGGAAACAAGATGGTTTTAAAGCATTAATATATATGCATCGTTATGATGCAAGTACAGTTGCAAAGGTACGTACTGATTACCTCCATCAGTTACAAGGTAAGTATGAGGCTGAGATGAATCGTCAAGATGCCATTATTGATTCGGATGTTTCACCTCGTGAGAAAACAGAAGCGAAGAAGAAGAAAGAAAAACTTCAGAAGCAATTGTTAGAATGTAGAGAGTATGATCAAGTGATTGCACACGTTGCGAATCAACGAATAAGTATTGATATAGATGCGGGCGTAAAAGTAAACTATATGAAGTTTCAAGGTGTTGAAGTGCCACAAAGTGAAGGGAAGAAGCCGTTGAAGGCGAACTTACTTTCCCAAATTAAACTTTAACTCAGAATAATATTTGCTGTTAATAGTTTTTTTATTCTATTAACAGTAAATCATTTGGGAGGACAATGCATGAATAAATTGGCAATTAAAAACTTCGCCATCTCTGCACGCGTGAAGTTAATGGGAAATGTCATGCAAAAGGCATATGAATTAGGCATAACAAAAGATGAAATTAAAGAACCTGAAATATATCAAGATGGCTTTCGTATTGGAGAGCGATTATTTAACAAAAATCAAAAGAAACAATACGATACATTAGTCGCAAAGATTCGTGAAAAAGGTTATGAACAGGTAGTAGAAGAGGTAGCTTATACATGGTTTAACCGCTTTATTGCCATACGTTTCATGGAAGTGAATGAATATTTACCAATTGGCATTCGTGTCCTATCTTCTCAACAAGAAGGGAAAATTGAACCCGATGTTATTCAAGAAGTAACAAATGTTGCAGATGACTTAGAATTAGATATTGAACTTGTATATCGTTTACAAGATGAAAACAATTCAGAAGAATTATTCAAGTACATAATAGTAAAACAATGTAATAAGCTAAATGATATACTACCATACATGTTTGAAAAGATTGAGAATTACTCAGAATTATTGTTACCTGATAACTTACTTCAAGAAGGATCTGTAGTACGTGATTTAGTTACAATGATCCCAGAAGAAGGCTGGACAGAGCAAGTAGAAATTATTGGTTGGTTGTATCAATACTATATCTCTGAGAAAAAAGATAAAGTATTTGCTGATTTAAAGAAAAATAAGAAAATCACAAAAGAAAACATTCCAGCAGCTACTCAATTATTTACTCCAAAATGGATTGTACAATATATGGTTGAAAACTCATTAGGACGTTTATGGCTAGAAGCACATCCGAATGAAGAACTACAGCAGCAATGGAAATATTACCTTGAAGAAGCAGAGCAAGAGACAGAAGTGCAGGAACAATTAGAAAAGCTGAAAAACAAAGAATTGAGTCCTGAAGATATAAAGGTATTAGATCCTTGCATGGGTTCTGGACATATCCTTGTCTATGCTTTTGATGTATTGTATCAAATTTACAAAGATGCAGGATATTCTGAGCGTGATATTCCTAAATTAATCATTGAAAAGAATTTATATGGTCTTGATATTGATGATCGTGCAGCACAATTAGCATATTTCGCAGTTATGATGAAAGCACGTAGTTATAACCGTCGTATTTTTAAACAAACAATAGAAACCAATTTAGTTGCTATCCAGGAAAGTAATGGAATATCTCAAGAAGCGATTGATTATTTTATAGGAGATGTCTTAAATCGAGAAGAAGTTGTGTATCTCATTAAAACATTTGAAAATGCGAAAGAATATGGTTCTATACTAAAAGTGAATGCAGTTGATCTTGAATTTTTAGAAAGAAGAATGGAAGAAATTCATGAAAATGAGGAAATAGGAGATATATTTTATCTTCAGCACAGAGATGTTTTACTAGAAAGAATTCCTACTATTATTAAACAAGCAAGAATAATGAGTGAAAAATATGAAATTGTAACAACAAACCCACCATATATGGGAAGTAAGGGAATGAATCCAAAGTTAACTAACTATGTGAAGAAATATTATACGGATGCTAAGGCTGATTTGTTTGCAGTATTTATGGACGTAACTAAAAATTATACTAAAGAATACTACTATACAGCCACGATTAACCAACATTCTTGGATGTTTTTATCTTCCTATGAAAAATTACGTGCAAAATTGATTCAAGAAGAAGAAATCATCAATATGATTCACTTAGGTACACGAGCATTCGCAGAAATTGGTGGGGAAGTAGTGCAGAATACAACATTTGTATTACGCAAAGTAAAAACTAATAACTACAAAACCATATATATTCGGTTGACAGATATTAATAATGCTGAAGAAAAAGCAAAAGAATTCTTTAATAAAGAGCACTATTTTATTACTACTCAAGATGGGTTCTCTGACATCCCGGGCTCCCCTATTGCTTATTGGGCAAGTAAACAGGTTTTACAAATCTTTCACAGTAAAAAGAAAATTTCTGAAGCTGGAGAGGCAAAAGTAGGAATTGGATCTGGGGATACAGATAGATTTTTAAAATTGTGGTTTGAAGTGTGTTCTATGGATATTTCATTTGAGTTAAAAGAGGATTGTATTTTAAATCAGCTTAGTATCAAATGGATACCTATTAATAAAGGTGGTCCGTATCGTAAATGGTATGGGAACAATGAATATGTAATTGATTGGGAAGAAAATGGTTATGCTTTGAAAAATTTTAAAGATGAAAATGGTAAACCAAAATCTTACCCGAGAAATTTAAGTTATCAATTAAAGGAAGGGATTACTTGGAGTGATATAACTAGTCTCGCATTATCAGTAAGATACTCTAAAGAGGGAATGTTTTTTAGTGATGTGGGAAATATGTTGTTTTTACCTAAAAGTGATATTAAATATTTCATGGGTTTGTTGAACGCAAAAACTATTAGTATGTTTGAAAAACTGATCACTTCAACCTATCATTTTAAGCCAGGAAATATGTTGGCAATACCATATGTTGAAACAGGGAATGTAGAAAAAGTCCAAATTGAATCAATTGTAAATGAAAATATTGAAATATCTAAATTCGATTGGAATTCTTTCGAAACTTCATGGGATTTTGAACAACATCCATTTCTTACTTACCAAGAAGGTCAAAATTCGATTAAAACTTCATACAACACTTGGTCTAAAGAGGCAGAAAAACGTTTCAATCGATTGAAAATCAATGAAGAAGAGTTAAATCGTATTTTCATTGATTTGTATGGTTTGCAAAATGAATTAATACCTGAAGTGGAATATAAAGAAGTGACCGTACGAAAAGCCGAGCAATTACGTGATTTGAAATCTTTCATCTCCTATGCAGTTGGATGTATGTTTGGTCGATACTCTCTTGATCAACGAGGTTTAGTGTTTGCTGGAGGGGAGTTTGATGAAACTAAGTATGTTACATTCAAAATTGATATTGATAACATGATTCCGATTACAGATGATGAGTATTTTGAAGATGATATTGTCAGTCGATTTATTAATTTTGTGCGCATGACATTCAGTGAAGAGACATTGGAAGAGAATCTTGATTTTATTGCTGAAGCGTTAGGTCGTAAAGGGAATGAAACATCACGTCAGTCGATTCGTCGTTATTTTATGAAAGATTTCTACAAAGATCATGTGCAAACATATCAAAAACGCCCAATTTATTGGTTGTTTGAAAGTGGCAAGCAGGATGGATTTAAAGCATTGATTTACATGCATCGTTATGATGAAAGCATGGTAGCGAAGGTTAGGACGGATTATTTACATATGCTACAACGTAAGTATGAAGCTGAGATGATTCGTCAAGAAATGATAAGTACATCAAATGTATCTGCTCGTGATAAGACAGATGCGAAGAAGAAAAAAGAAAAGATTCAGAAGCAATTATTAGAATGTAGAGAGTATGACCAAGTAATTGCACATGTTGCTAATCAACGTATTAGCATTGATTTAGATGATGGAGTAAAGGTAAACTATATGAAGTTTCAAAATGTTGAAGTACCTCAAGGTGAAGGGAAGAAGCCGTTGAAGGCGAATCTACTATCACCAATTAAATTGTAAGTCGTACAATTAAAAATGGTTTAGCCAAAAGCGGCTAAACCATTTTTTGAAGGAGAAGATTATAATGAATTTGAAGGAAGTGCAACAAACATTAATGGAGATGTTTGCTCGTCCACTAGGTGATGGAAAGCAACGCCATATTGTCTTTTGGTATGATGAAGCAGGAGAGTTTCAGGAAGATATACAAGGACTTTCATTTGAAAATGTTCGGATTTGGGAAATGAAGCAGAATAATTTATTTGCTACAAAATATGAAATTGAAAAAGTTGACCCAACATCTCACTTTTTAATCTATTCGGTAATGGCAAAACCATCTCCAAGAGAAGATTGGTTGTTAGATACATATAAGTATAGTTTTGAGTTTGCAACAGATAAAATTACAGTTATTATGCGTGATTTAGGTGTGGCAGATGATAGTCTTCGTTCTGTGTTTAAAAAGTATGCGAAGTTCTTTAATAATAAAGACCGCTATGCACTCTTTTCAAGCTACTGTGTAGAAAAGTATACTGAGCAGACTGTTGATATTGCAGTATTATCCGCTCTTTGTAAGTGTACATATGTAAGCTTAGAAGAAGTATTAAAGGTATTATTCCGCAATGAATGTAAAGAAACAAATAAGTATTGGGAAAGTATTCTAAAGTTTGGTAATGAAGAAACATTCTGGATGTTAATGGAGAAAGTCTTTGGATACCAACTTTCGGAAAAGTCATTAAAGAATCTATTTACATTCTTCAGTATTTCACATCTTTCTGAGAGTTTCAAAGAAGAACTTCCTTCAACATGGACACCATTCGTCGCACGAAATGTAACAAATAGTGTTGTATTTATCGATCACTTTATGAACAATAAAGAAGAATACGAGGTATTATCAGACAAAATTGCGGAACGTATCAATGTTGAAAAGTATATACCAAATTGGGAGCTTACTTCATTTATTGGCTGTGATACATTCCGATATTTTGATTTTCATATAATTAATAAGCTTTCTACAGATTTAGTTGAAGGTCTTGAAGATTTTGAAACATATAAAGGAATTGTAAATCAAAGGAGAAAATCACATTGGTATCCTATCTATAAGTATGAGCTAGGTGCGATATATTGGGCAATTTCTCTTTTAGAAAAGGTTAAAGATCTTGAACAAACGATTCCTTACGCAGAAGCAGAGGATATGTTTAAATCTTATTGTGATAGTTACTCATTTATAGATAAAGCATATCGTAAATTCTATGTAGCACTTGATAAAGTAAATTTAAAAGAACAATTCCATGATTTAAGAGATGTTATAGAAAATATTTATACAAATTGGTACTTGAATGAGTTATCTATTCAATGGTCAAAAGCAATTGAAAAGAATCTGAATAATAAATGGGAAATAATAGGATTACCGCAACAACATCAATTTTTTAACAATCAAATAAAAAGTCATGTTATTAAAGGGGAACGTGTTTTTGTTATTATTTCTGATGCACTTCGCTATGAAGCCGCTAAGGAACTGAGTGAGTTATTAAATGTAGAGCGTAAAGGATCTACGGAAATTAGTGCTAAGCAAGGAGTATTACCGTCATATACAGATTTAGGAATGGCTTCCCTTTTACCATTTCAAGAACTAAATTTAGTGGAGGATAGTGTATATATCGACGGATTGAAGGCTTCTAATACAGAAAATCGAAATTCAGTATTAGATAGGCATGCTGGTGATGCAATTGCAGTTCAATACAAAGATGTGGTTGATTATAATCGTCAGCAATATCGTGATGTGTTTACTGGAAAGAAAGTAATTTATATTTATCACAATACGATTGATGCTAATGGTGATCATGCAGTAACAGAACGTAAAGTATTCGATGCAGTTAATGAAACGTTTAATGAATTACGTGAATTAGTAAATAATTTAATTAATCATGTAAGTGCATCTACAATTTATATTACAGCAGATCATGGATTCTTATATCAACGTAGTTCATTAGAATCTTATGACAAAGTTATTAAAACAATAAATAATGCTATCATTGATAATCGTCGCTTTTTAGTAACTAAACAAGCAGAGGATATTCAAGGAACATTAACATATTCAATGAATTATATTTTAGGTGATAATAGTGATACATACGTAACTGTTCCTCGTGGGACGGAGAGATTTGCTAAGCAGGGATCTGGTGCTAATTATGTTCATGGCGGTGCAATGCTTCAAGAGATTGTTATACCAGTAATAAAATTTAAAAATGATCGTAGTAAGACCACTAAGAATGATATTAAAAAGGTTGATGTTCAGCTAACGAGCTTGACCCGTAAAATCACAAATAGTATAACTTATTTAGATTTTTTCCAAACAGAAAAAGTAGAAGATAAAAAAGTTCCACTTCGCTTAAAAATTTACATCTCAGATGAAGAGGGAAATCGAGTATCAAACGAGAACATTATTATTGCAGATAAACGTTCAGACAAGCCAGACGATCGTACATTTAAAGAGAAATTTGTACTTAAGAGTATGACGTATGATAAAACGAAGCGTTATTATCTAATACTTGAGGATGAAGAAGAAAGTGTAGAAAAAGTATACAACAAATACCCATTTACAATCGATATTACATTTACAAATGATTTCGGATTTTAGACATGAGGAGAAGCGAGAATGGAAGACTTAAATAAAAAACTGAACTCTCATTTTGCTGGTAAAGTTGTACGGAAAGACTTAACTAAAAAGATTAAAGCTGGGGCAAATGTTCCAGTATATGTACTTGAATATTTGCTTGGAATGTATTGTGCAACAGATGAGGAAAGCAGCATACAAGATGGAGTAGAAATTGTAAAAAAAATTCTGTCCGATAATTTTGTACGCCCAGATGAAGCAGAAAAGATTAAGTCTAAAATTAAAGAGCTACGTCAATATACTATTATTGATAAAATTAACGTAAAGTTAAATGAGAAAAAAGATGTGTATGAAGCTGAATTTTCTAACTTAGGGCTAAAAAGTGTACCTATCTCATCGCATTATTTAAAAAAATATGAAAAGTTACTAGCAGGGGGTATATGGTGCATTTTGAAAATGGAATATTTCTTTGATGAAGAAGTAAAAGGTGTAAGTCCATTTATTATCGCCGGACTAGACCCAATTCAAATGCCAAATATGGACCTGCAAGATTTATTAAATCAACGCCAACATTTCACTAAAGGTGAATGGATTGATATTTTGATTCGTTCTATTGGAATGGAACCAACGCAACTAGATGAAAAAGTAAAATGGCATATGCTTCTACGATTAGTACCTTTAACAGAAAATAACTATAATTTATGTGAGTTAGGCCCCCGTGGTACAGGTAAATCTCATGTCTATAAGGAGATTTCCCCAAATTCTATATTAGTTTCAGGTGGACAAACAACTGTAGCAAACTTGTTTTATAACATGGCAAGTAAGCAAATTGGACTAGTTGGAATGTGGGATACAGTTGCATTTGATGAAGTAGCAGGTATTACTTTTAAAGATAAAGATGGCATTCAGATTATGAAAGATTTCATGGCATCAGGATCATTTGCACGTGGCAGAGAAGAAAAAAATGCAAGTGCATCAATGGTATTTGTAGGAAATATAAATCAAAGTGTAGATGTACTGTTAAAAACATCACATTTATTTGATCCGTTCCCTGAAGCAATAGCAAATGATTCAGCATTCTTTGATCGTATGCATTATTATTTACCAGGATGGGAAGTTCCAAAGATGCGTCCTGAGTTTTTTACAAATGATTATGGCTTTATCACTGATTATTTGGCGGAATATTTACGAGAAATGCGAAAACGCTCTTTTTCAGATGCGTTAGACAAATATTTCAAGTTAGGAAATAATTTAAATCAACGTGATGTAATTGCAGTTCGTAAAACGGTATCGGGATTCATAAAACTATTGTATCCAAATGGTGAGTTTACTCGAGAAGATGTAGAAGAAGTATTACGCTACGCACTTGAAGGTCGTCGCCGAGTAAAAGAACAACTGAAGAAAATTGGTGGAATGGAATTCTATGATGTCCATTTTTCTTATATTGATAATGGATCATTAAATGAAGAGTTTGTTTCAGTCTCTGAACAAGGGGGAGGTAAACTTATCCCAGAAGGAATGGGTAAACCTGGTCACGTATATACAGTAGCACGAGGTAAATCAGGTATGATCGGTGTTTATAAACTAGAAATAGAAGTAGTAAGTGGTAACGGTAAGTTTGAAAAAACAGGATTAGGGACGGACCGTGAAGCAAAAGAAAGCATTGATACTTCATACCGTTTTTTCAAAGCCAATAATAAAAATATTAGCGGAACAATAAGTACGACAACAAAGGATTATTTAATGCATATTCAAGATATGCAGGGAGTAGGCTTAACGAGTGAATTATCACTTGCATCATTTGTGGGTTTATGTTCTGGAGCAATGAGTCGTCCTGTTCAAAGTCAACTCGTAGTTCTTGGATCAATAAGTATAAGTGGAACAATAAATAAAGTAGAAGAATTAGCAAATGTACTTCAAGTTTGTTTCGACAGTGGTGCAAAGAAAATTTTACTTCCAATGTCATCTGCCATAGATATTCAAACTGTACCTGCAGAATTATTTGCAAAGTTTCAAATTAGTTTTTATCAGTCGGCAGAAGATGCGGTTTTTAAAGCTCTTGGCGTTGAGTGAAATTAACACTTGTAATAAGAGGTAGATATACTTATCTTTAGTTTGGTATTTGTCAAAGCACTTTCGGGTGCTTTTTCTTTTTGCATACATTATATATTAAATATCTTATAGGTCCAAACAAAATTAATTTAACAATAGTTAGCGTATTTAATATACTAAAATTTGATATTCAGAGTTTAATTTGTAATTTTGGACCTAAAAGTAGAAACTTAGTAAAAAATTATTAAATTTAGTGTGAGCTAAATCTATGTTTTCTTACTTATTAAATTTAGTTTATAATAATAAATGGGAAAAAATTGGGAAAACGTTTATACAATAAATTATTAATATAATGGATATGTTTTAGTTTAATTCAAGGGAGGTAGTGTTGTTTTGAAAGTAATTGATCTATTAAATTTGTCAGAAGAACTAGGTGAATATTATTTAGCCAATTTAGAGGACAAATTAAAAAACCAATTAAAAATATTAATAAATGATTTAGAAAAGTACTTCGAAAAAAAATGTTTAAAAGAGAATAAAGTATTAAGTAATTCTGTTTATAAATCAATTCTTCCTTTCTCATATAAAACAAGAATCAAGTCAAAATTATCTATAGAGGAAAAAATAATTAGAAATGATATTAAATTGGAGAGCATCAATGAAAATGTGATTTTGGAAAAATTTGATGATTTAATTGGAATAACAATACTCACAACAACTATGGGATACCAAGATTTAGCTCTGGAATTTCTACAAAGTTTTATCGAAGAAAATAAGGAAACAATAAAATTGGTAAGTAGTAGTGATGAAAAGAAATCACTATTTAAAAATGATAGAATAGGATACTATCATATAAAATTAATCTATAATGGGTATCCAGTTGAAATTCAAATAAAAAGTATTTTTTTAAGTGCTTTTGCAGACATTGATCATTCCTTGTTTTATAAAGACCATGATATTCATGAATTAAAAAGTTATAATAAAAAGATTATGCACTCTTTAGCACCAATCTTAATAGATTTAGAGGAAATCTTACATGGAATATATACGCATGATAAAAAATACATAAAATCAGAGTTATTAAAGACAGAAATTTATGAATATTTAAATGGTAATAAGTCACAAATATTTTCTATTGAAGAAGAACAGGATAGAGGACGATTAAATTTTATTCTTAGTAGGGCAACAGAACTTTTATATGTCTATTATAAAGAAAAAGATGAAATGTTCGATAAATCAAAAACACCAAAGGGAATGGCAGAATGTAGAGATCTTAAGATAATACAATTTTTGTATAGTGATTCTATACCATATTTTGTAATATCGACGATCCTAGATGATGAATCAGACTTTTTTAGAAATTATTTATATACTGAACTAAAGAACGATCCATCTTATCATGAGAAAATACATCTTATTGATGATTATTTAATAAGATATTTAAAAAGCTTGGAGTATATAAGTGACACTGAAATTTTTAAATCATTACAATTAGAAAAAAATATGCAAATAAAAAAAATATTTGAAGTATTTGTTAATCTAACTGAACATTTTGATGAGAAATTTCAAGATTTATTGGATAATGAGGAAATAGAAGAAGATATATTAAACTTTGTAATTGCATGTTTAGTTATTCCAAGTTTAGTAAAAGATAGATCAGAACTAAAAATGAGTATTGGTCCCAAGGTTGAAGAGTATTTTAAGACTCAAGAAAAAGAAGAGTTAATTGATCTTGATTTAAGCGAAACAATTCAAGAGTATATATCAGAAAGGTGGAATAACAAGTGATTAAGGAGGCGTTTCATTATACACAGGGGAATCAAGTATTCTATTCTTCGGTCTTTTCTTATAAAGAAATAATTAATAGTTCCATAGTTTCAATATACTCTAGAGAAAATAGACTAGGTTATCAAAGGGCATTAAATGAAAGACATCTAAAGAAAATAGTCTTATCCTTAAAAACGGAGGAAAGTCCAATATCACCAACTTCAATTTTGTTAGGGATTGACCAAGATAATATTAATATTAAGCAGTTTAATAATGATACAATTTCGTTAGAATTTACTAAAAGTCAAGATGAAAACATATTCAGAATTATCGACGGTCAACATAGAATAATGTCCATAAAGAGATATATTCAAGAATTAATGGATAAAAATCTTTATAAAGATATAGAAGAAATTGAAGAGTATAAATTTTCTGTAATTATTATGCCAATCGGAACAGAAAATCGAATACGCGAAGTTGAAGTATTTCAATCTATAAATGCTAAAGCTAAACCATTAAAAACTGATCTTACTAAATTAGCTTTAATTAGATATGAGGAGTTAGAAAGGTTAACCAATATTGATTATTCAAAACATTTAGCGAATAGAATAATATTTAGTTTAAATGATAACGGATCATATGATGAGAATGAAAAGTTAGATTTTATCAAAAATAAGACTAATGTATGGAAAAATGCAATAAAAATTGATATTAATAATGATGATGAAATAGGTGTGATTGGTTATAGTGCATTTTATAAATCAATAGAACCTATATGTAAATTTTATGTTGAAGAAATTAGATCCCAAATTTTGAATGAAGTTACTTTTGAATATTTAGATGCTTTATTGAATGATTTGTCTGATCAGTTAACTTTTAATTTATTTATTCCAATGTGGGATATTATTAGTAATAAATGGAATGAGTGTTTTACGATTAACAAATTATCTTATGAGAATGAAGTATATTTTGACGAAGATTACTACATTCAAAAGAATATGGGGTTAAGACCATTACATCATATAATGATAGAGATTATTAAAAAAAATGAAAGTAGTAAATTGAATTATGATGTTTTACTTGAGGAGTTCAATAACGTAATTAATTTTTCTACTTTAAGTAGTAAGGATTGGAAAAAAGCAGGTAGATTCAAAGGTTTAAGTTCCGAGGCTGGTTTTAAACATATTGAAAATATAATACTAAATAAAAAAGATAGATAGAATTTTGACAAACAATATTTACAGGTGATAATTACTTTAGATTGGTATAAAATAGTACAAAGAAGAGTCATAAAATAGAGTTATGATAAGCGTTCTTTAAGAATAAATATCTAAGAAATAAACTAAATATCGATAATCTAGTCTTTACCAATAAATTAATCTAATTAATTTTTAATCCCGATATTTTGGGGTGTATGAACCTTCTAATGAATTTTAAATGAGTTTAATATTTGAAAAGATATTAGAAGTTACTAAGAAAAACAAGTATAGAGTTGAGATGAATGAAAGTTGGGCTCAGGTTAAGGATTCAATATATAAATTTTTCAAAATAAGTTAAAAAAAGTGCTTTCCCTAAGACCGTTTAACTGGATTATGGGACTGCGCTTTTTTATTATTTAATTTTATCTAGTAGTTATTCCCATATTCAATAAAAGTATTTTTTATGGAATGGTATATGAATATACTTAATATAGTAGTAATAAATAGTGGCATACTTGTCCTGGAACTGTTACCTAGAAAGGAAGAATATCTAAATGAAAGTAACAAATGATCAAAAAGATAAAGCAAAGCGATTGTTTGAATATTTAAAAGGAATATCAGAACTCAAAACACCATTAGTACGTGACTTAAACAAATATGAGAGTGTACTTTTTTTTAATGAAGTTCAAGATGAAGAAAAATGTCATTCACCTCTTCACAGCAAAGATAATTCAAATACAGATATTTGGCTAGAAATCAAGAAACCCAGTAAACCTCAAAAAATATTTACTCCTATAGAGCTGATAAGTTGGTTAGCGAATTATGATTTTATTGAGAACGAAAAACCTATATTATTAGAGACAATAGCTAATCCAGTTTTTAATATTGAAAATAATGATAACGAAGAACCTGAACTTTTATATATTTCAGATTATCCTCAAATTACCAAAATATTTGAAGAATATTACTCTGTTTGGGAACAGTGGTATGAAGAAGTAAAAAAATATAATGTAGTACAAGAAATTTACGATAAACTTTTTTCAATTCATCAATCTGTAAAAAAGATGGGTGAACAAATTGAATTAGTTGTGGCAACTGGTTTGTTAAATTGGAAAACAAGTGGAAATCAGTTAATTCATCGTCATATATTAGTAAAAAAAGTGGAATTACATTTTGATTCAGATAAAGGCATTTTTACTGTTGTTCCTTCTTCTAGTGGAGAATTAATAGAAATTGAACAAGATATGTTAGAAGTTGATAATAGATTAGATTTAAAAATGATGACTCAAATTAAGGAAAGTTTATTAGAATTAGAAGAAAATTTCTGGGATGAAGATGTTCAATTTAAAATTTTACGATCATTTGTTCAATCTATATCATCAGAGGGGGGATTTAATCAAGAGTTTGTAGGGAATTATAGAGAATTTGAAAATTTTCCTGTAGTTAACTATTCTCCAGCACTTATTCTTAGAAAAAGAAGTGAAAAAGGTTTTCAAAAAGCATGTTCTTTAATATTAGAGCAAATAGAACAAGAAAACACAATTTTGCCACAAGGAATTTTTAGAATTTTTGAAGAAATAAATGATTTTATCGAAGTAGATAAACATAATTCAAATATTAATTTAGAAAATGAGGAAATTTATTTTCCACTATTAGCGAATGATGAACAAAAACAAATTATTACTAATTTTAAATCGAGAGATGGGGTACTAGTACAGGGACCACCAGGAACTGGTAAAACGCATACAATTGCTAATTTAGTATCACATCTTCTTGCAACTGGACAACGTGTTTTAATTACAAGTCAGACTGCAAGAGCACTAAAGGTATTAAAAGGCAACTTACCAGAAGAACTTAGAGCTTTATGCGTGAGTTTATTAGGTAGTGATGCAAAATCATTTAAAGATTTAGAAGAAGTAGTTCAAGGTATATCTAATAAGAAAGAATATTGGGTTAGTAATGAAGCAAAAAAACAAATTAAAACAGAAGAAGAAAATTTACAATTATTAAGAGAGAAACAAGCAAATATACAATTCCAGCTAAGATCAATACGTGAAAAGGAAACATTTAAACATCAAATAGTTAAAGATAAATATGAGGGAACCGCTCAAAATATTGCTAATATACTTCATAAAAATAGCTTGAATTATATTTGGTTTAAAGATTCAATTGGTATAGATAGGGAATTAAAAGTAACTAAGGCTGAATTAATTGAAAGTATTACATTATTAGAAAAACTAAACGATGAAATTAAAGTAGAAATCGAGACTGATTTTCCAGATTATGATTTAATGCTGCCTAAAGAAAAATTTGAAGAATTAACAGAACTAGAAAATAGTTTAATTGAAAAGAAAAATGAGCTATCTCATTTTAATAATCCATTCTTTAATAATTATTCAACTTCAGAATTAAATGATCTCGTTAATTTTTCAATAGAATGTCAGTTAATATTAAATAATCTTACACGTAAAAATGTCTCGTGGATAAATAATGCTTTAATTGATTTAGTTGATTCCAAGTTTCTATTATGGGAAAGTTTTTATAAGGAATTAGATAATAAAATAAATCAAGCTGAAATTTTGATGGAACATTTTAATAATATAGATATACAAGGTATAAATAGACCAAGGCAACAAGTTATAAGTGATGCGAATGCTCTTAAAAATCATTTACTAGAAGGAAATGGTTTTGGATTTTGGATTTTTAAAAATAAAGTTATTAAAGAATCTCATTATATTATTGATAGTGTTAGGGTAAATGGGGCTAAATGCGATACAATCGAAACTCTTGAAAAACTAATCGGAACCTTAGAGTTAGATGATTATATTGAATCATGTAAAACATATATTCAACAACAAATGGAAATAACAATACCTGAACAGCCATCAAGATTAACAACATTAGTATATATTGGGGAATTAGTAAAGCCATTTGTTGAGCTTATTCAATTGAAAAATATTATTGATTCATATGAAAATCAGGACCTATTAAACACAGTAATTGAAAATAATAAAATAGATTCATTAAATTATAAAAAAACTATTAATGAAGCAAATTTAATTATTTCACAAAGAGAACTTGATGAGTTAAATAATATTTTTAATAGCCAAATAAATTTTCTTAAACAATTTGATAATACCTCTCATGAAGTTGTTCAGGAATTATTAAGCTCTTTCAAAAATAGAGATTTTAATTCATATAATAAAGCTCTAACAAAGCTTGTTGAATTGGATGAATTAGTTCAATCAAGTAAAAGATGTGAAATGCTTATGAATAAAGTAAAAGAATCATTGCCAAAATTATATGAATCTATCTTAATTAACCCGGAACCGCAAATTTGGGAAAGTCGACTTAATAATATTTCTGATGCATTTGATTATGGAAAAGCTAATACTTGGTTAAAAGAATTTTTAAATCGATCAGAGTGGGCTTTATCTAGTCAGTTAAATGAAACAGAAGAGAAAATAAGTAATACAATTAAAAAGTTATGCGAATTAAAATCTTGGGATTCTTCTCTATCAAAAATGACAGATAAACAAAGTACACACTTAATCGCTTGGTCAGTTGCTAGAAGAAAAGCTGGAAAACAAACAGGAAAAAATGCTCCTAAACATTTACGTGATGCAAGAAAACATATGGATGAATGCCGAGATGCTATCCCTGCTTGGATAATGCCACTTTATCAAGTATTTGATAATTTTGAAATAAAACCAAACATATTTGATGTAGTAATAATAGATGAAGCGAGCCAATCTGGACCAGAAGCTGTAATATTACAATATTTAGCCAAAAAATTAATTGTTGTGGGTGACGATAAACAGATTAGTCCAGAGTATGTGGGAATTAATAGAGATAAAGTAGAATATTTAAGAAAGGAATACATTTCTGACTTTAAGTTGGGTGATTTATTAGATATAGAGAATTCGTTTTTTGATCTAGCAAATTCACTTTTCCGTGGACGTATTACATTGCGGGAGCACTTTAGGTGTATGCCTGAAATAATAGGGTTCTCTAATAAGATCAGTTATAGTAATACACCATTGATTCCTTTAAAACAATATCCACCAAATCGATTAGAACCTATTATTACTCGGCATATACAAAATGGAAATCGAATTGGTAAAGGACAAAAAATATATAATGAGCCTGAAGCGAAAGCAATTACAGAAGAAGTAATAAACTGCATAGCAAAACCAGAATATGATGGAAAAACTTTTGGGATTATTAGTTTACAGGGAGAAGGTCAAGCTAAGAAAATTGAATCAATGCTATTAAAACAAATAGGTGCTGAAGAATTTGAAAAAAGAAGCTTAATTTGTGGTGATTCTTATGCTTTTCAAGGTGATGAAAGGGACGTAATTTTCATTAGTTTAGTAGCGGCCCCAGGTGATACTGGAATGAGAGCCTTAACTTCTGAAAAAGATCGTAGAAGATTTAATGTTGCTGTAAGTCGTGCTAAGGAGCAATTATGGTTGTTCCATACACCTACAGTAAACGATTTTAAAAATAAAGAATGTTTACGATACCAATTAATTACTTATTGTGAAAATCCTGATCAATTAGAATTAATAAGCAATCGTGAAAAATGTGAGTCTGTCTTTGAGAAAGATGTTTTTGATCAAATTGTTAACAGAGGATATAAAGTAATTCCTCAATATGAAGTATCTGGATTTAGAATTGATATGATAATCGAAGGTACAAAGGGTCGCATTGCTGTTGAATGTGATGGAGATCACTGGCATGGACCAGATCGATATGAATATGACATGAATCGTCAGCGAATGTTAGAGCGATGTGGTTGGACTTTTTGGAGAGTGCGAGGTAGTGATTATTACTTTAATCCAGAACAAGCAATGGAATCACTTTGGCGTTTATTGGATATGTATGGTTTAAACCAGGAAGACGAAGGAACAGTTACTAGTATTACCGAAATAAATGAGTCATTTAATTTTCAAAATGATAAAGTAGAAACGGGTTATATAGTTCATGAACATGAGCAAATTTCGCTTTTCGATGACGAAGAATTAACAAAAGTAAAACAAATGTGTTTATTTGACGATATTTCAAATGATTTGGATTTAGATTCAAATACACTAGAAGAATCCAATGTAAATCATACTTTGACCAAACAAATAAAGTCAAAAATAGCTCAGACTTATCCTTATAAAGATAATGATGAAAAGAAAATTACTAAAGATGTTTCGAACTCTAATTTTATGAATTTAATTGAGTATTTTAGCAATAACGGATTCGAAGTAATTGATAAAAGAGAAAAAGGTGGAAGTTTATGGATTGTAGGTGGAGATGAGATTAAGCCGTATATAAATCAACTACAGAAAAAGAAAGTAAAATTTTCATATTCTCAAAAAGGTGGTAAAGCAACAAAGAATCGACCTTCTTGGTTTACTAAGGATCCAAGATAGAAATAAATGTGAACATATAAAGAACCTACTCAATTTTCTGAGTGGGTTTTTTTATATAATATTTTTATTGAAAAATAAATTAATATTAGATAGTTCTTTCTATATAAGTAAAATAGGAAAAAAAGTATATTTATTGGGATTATGAAATGAGGAATAGTATATATTGATTAATAGCAATTTTATATAATAAACCTGAGGGAATGTTTTGAAATGGAGATGAAATCTTTGATAGAGAAGGTCTTTTTTGAAATGGCCAAAAGAAATAATGAAATTAAAACATTAGGTGAGAAAAAAATAAATTGGATTACTAAGGTTGATGATAAAGGTATTTATATCGAAACTGAATCATCTAGAGAAAAATATAACAGAGGAGAAAAAGTAAATCCATTTGAAATAATAACGTTTGATTATATTTTACAAGGTTGGCAAGAGTTTATTAATCGTAGGAAAATCACAGCAAAGGAATTCGATAAGGCTAGAGGCAGAAGTTCATTCCTTATGGCTTTTTTTGCACAACTTCCTTTCATTGAAGTTTCAGCTATAAATAACACTATTTCTATTAAATTAAAAGAATTTCAAACAGATGAAATACCTTGTGAGCAATATCATAAAGTCAAAACATTTATAGACGAAGTAAATTCAGGAAAGTATGATCCGAAACAACTAAGTACTCAAACAAATGGTAATTTATATCGAGTAAAATCTAAAAGTCGACAGGATTCACGGCTATTAGGTTTCATTGATGAATTTAATGAAGTTAACAAGACTCAAATGTTTGGGTACATAGAAGCGGAAGATAAAGATGAGTTTATTAAGAAGATTTTATTAAATCAAGGTTATTTTAGAATTTCCCTTATTTACTTGGATTTATTAAATGATCTACCGAAAAAGGAAAAGAAAAATGCGTTAGAAGAATTAGGGATGCTTACTGTATATAATTCTAAAGGTGATAACCTAATGGTAGAGTCGGTCGCAAAAGAAAGAACACATAATCTATTAATGTGGTTAGAGAAAACAAAACTAATTGATCAAAATTGGTGCACAACTGAAAATTTCTTTGAAACTTTAACAGCTAAGGAGAATGTTATGAATACAAATATTAGAGGTAGCTTAATTAAAGTTATGAATGAATACCTTGCTGCTAAAAGTGAAGGGAGTGGTGGTCATCAACTTGGTTCATTTATTAGAAAGGAAATTCCCGAAGAATTCTACAGGCTTCCATTTATTAATACCTCACAGTATGTTGTTACAGGTTCTATAGGTAAAGGTAATTGGGCTTTTGTGCCATGGGTTGCTATCATGAACCAAAATATTACTGATTCTACTCAAAGAGGATACTATATTGTATACCTATTTAGTGAAGATATGAAAAGGGTTTATCTCACTCTGGCTCAAGGGGTTAAAGAAACTTCAAAAGAAGAAATGAGAAAAATAAAAGCAGAAATTCGAGATTCTTTTTCTTTGTCTAGTAAAGTTAGAAAAGATGATAACATTAACCTAGGAAGTAGCAAAAAAGCAAGAGACTATGCTTTGTCTACAGCTGCTTATATCGCTTACAACATAGAAAATATGCCAGATGAAAGTGTGTTAGTATCCGATCTAGAGGAAATGGTTCAGATATATGAAAATTTCATTTTAATAAAAAACGGAAATCAAACTGGGGTAGAATATATGAATCCAACAGAAAGTGAAAGCTTTGTTAAAGATAAGAAAAATGATTACATACCGTCTAAAGAATTAATCGAACATATCTATTCCTATATTAAGAGTAAAGGTTTTATCTATAGTAAAGAAGAAGTAATAAATTTATTTCTTTCACTTAAAACAAAACCATTTGTAATTCTTTCAGGAATTTCAGGTACTGGAAAAACAAAAATGGTTCAATGGTTTGCAGAAAGTTTAGGCGCAAATGAGGGAAACGGTCAATTTACATTAATTCCAGTTCGTCCCGATTGGAGTGATGGATCAGATTTACTTGGGTATGTAGATATAAAGGGAGAATTCAAGGTGGGACCACTAACAAGAGCAATTAAAGCAGCGAATGGAAATCCAAACTTTCCTTACTTTGTTCTTCTAGATGAAATGAACTTGGCAAGGGTAGAATATTATTTTAGTGATATTTTAAGCGTTATGGAAAGTCGGAAGTGGGAAAACGGTGAAATTATTTCTTCATTAATATTATCTAAAGATATCTCTGGTGAAGATATTACACTTCCAAACAATTTATATGTAATTGGAACAGTCAACATGGATGAAACTACTCACCCTTTTAGTAAAAAAGTATTAGATAGAGCGAATACAATTGAATTCAACCGAGTTGATTTAGGAAGTCTAAATTTTTTATTAGAGCTAGATGAGGTTGAACCTGTTGAAATCGGACAAAATCAACTTTCTTCTAAATACTTATATTTGAAAGATTTGTATAAGAAAAATAGTGAGCTAGTTGAACGAGTGACAAATGAAATCGTGAAAATTAATCAGGTGCTCCAAGGTATTAATGCCCACGTTGGTTATCGTGTAAGAGATGAGATTTGCTTTTACGTTTCGTATAACGAGGAAGGAGACTTAATGCCATTTGAACTAGCTTTTGATCATTGCATTTTACAAAAAATTTTACCTCGAATAGCAGGAAGTGATACACGTGTAGAACTAGTATTAAGAGAGTTATATAAACTATTTACAAATACATTATTTGATGAAGAAAACGAGCTCATTGAACTTGACCTTCAAAACGCTATATATCCAAATAGTACATCCAAAATAGTAGAGATGCTCAGGAGGTTAAGAGAAGATGGTTTTACTTCCTTCTGGATCTCTTGAGGACGTTGAAATAGTAAAAATTGAAACTGAGGATTTTTCGTTAGTTATTAAGGGCAAACCATACCATGAAAGATATGAAGGATTAAAGCAATATCAGATTATGGATTTTCATGATGTCATGCAGTTTGTAGTACATGGAGATAAGATTCAAAAAGTTCAACTCTTTGATATTGAGAAAATGGAGCTCAATGAAGTAACTAGTATGAGACCTATCTTTTTTGAGAATGGTGTCTACCAAATCATTGTGATTCCAAAGGATGATATTAAACTAGAGTTTTATCACGAGCATCCCGGACTACGTAAGGCGATCACTAGAGTAGAGTTAGGTTCAATCCAAATGTTAATGGGAAACTTACTGTTTCAGAACGAAGTAGGTTTAACTACATTCGAAATACGTTCAGAAAACAAGAAATTATTAGAAGTTACTTTAGAGATCTTCCCATCGAAGCTTGACTATAAAAATGACTATAAACGACTCTTAGAAGAAGTAAACGATGAGATTTATAATTTAGCTTTTCACTTTATTCGTAAAACGTTTTTGGGAGCGAAGATAAAGTTAGAAGGAAAGCCTTCAAGAACCGAATTTTATAGACTAATTAACAAGCATTTTAAAAGTTTTATACAAGCAATTGATCGAATTGAGAGTCAACCACACCATCAATTAAGAAAGACATATGAAAAAGTACGTGGAGATCAACTATATAAGTTAGATACGAAAAGTCGAAATTATTTACAAAAAAGAGCCCACTTATTTATAGAAGTTGACAAAGGTATATCAATTCAAGATAAAATGTTTATGCCAATGAAAGGACTAAGAGCCAAAAAAGAATTAACCTTTGACACTTTGGAGAATAGATATGTGAAATTAATGATTGAACGTCTTGTACACAAACTCTCAGATTTATTAGAAACCCTGACGGTACGCAAAAATCGATGGGAAGTTGAGATTGACCTTGAATTAGTAAATAAAATAGAATCAATGATCAAACATTTAGAAGGAAAACTGAAAAATCCTTTTTGGAAAAACATCCAAAAATTAGATAGATCTATTATAAGTTTAGTTCTTCAAATGGCACCAGGTTATCGTGATGCATTTCAAATATTCTTAACAGTCTCTAAAGGTTTAATGTTACAAGGTAAGTTCTATCAAATGTCTGTTAAAGATGTAGCAACACTTTACGAGTACTGGACGTTCCTGAAAATAGGTCAAATTCTTGATAAAAAATATGAGCTAATAAACCAGAATATAATAAAGGTCAATCGTGAAGGACTGTTTGTTAATCTTCAAACCAATAGTTCCGCTAAAAGAGTGTATATTCATCCAATAACTAAAGAAAAGATTATTTTAACATATCAGAAGTATGAAAGTAGATTACCAACTATCCCGCAAAAGCCTGATATCATGCTAAGTATTGCAAAGAAGGGGATAGAATATTCATACAATTATATATTTGATGCAAAGTATCGAATTGATTATGCTCAAAATGATAGTTATTATAAAAATCGTTATCTTAGTCCGGGGCCACTAGAAGAAGATATTAATACGATGCATCGATATCGAGATTCAATTGTGGCATCGAACAATGGGCCATTTGAAAGGACTGCTTTTGGAGCATATGTATTATTTCCATGGAAGAACGAAGATCTATTTCAAGATCATCATTTTTATAAAAGTATAGATGAAGTCAATATAGGTGGCCTTCCGTTCTTACCTAATGCGACCGTACTTGTGGAAAAGTTTATAGAAGGACTTATTGAAAAAAGCCCAGAGGAAATTCAACAAGAAGGGATATTACCTAGGGGATCACTTGACAATTGGAACTCAACTCTGGATGAAAAAGTGTTGGTTGCATTAGTTTCCAACAATGAAGATTATGTTAACTTCAGTCAACAGGGACACTTTCAAATTCCTGTCGCCAAGTTGAAAATGGGATGGCAAGAGGTTAAATATGTAGCATTATACGTTAAGAGTGGTATTACTTCGGAAAATGGAGTAATTAAATATGGAAAAATTACATATATCAAGCCTATTACAAAACGGACTTCAGATTATATGAGGTTTGAGGTTGAAAATTGGATTAATTGTAACCCTATTATTAAGCCGGTGAACTATGGGATTGCTGGATATATAATCACGACATATAGTTATTTTAAAGAGGCTAAAGAACTACCCGAATTGTTCATGAAGTCCAAGGAAGAATTAACTATTTGGAGAATGTTAAGAAGGATATCCGACAAGATCGTCCTTAATTTGGATGTTTCGTACTTGGATCATGCCTCAAGAATAGAATCATACAAGATAAAAGATATTTCAATTAATATAAATAAGATAGATAGAATAATTATATTCTCTAAGTTAAATAGGGAAAGACTTGTTCCAATCGAGTTATTAAAGAAGACACCATCAGCCGTTTTTAAAATTTTATTGGAATTTATAAGTGAGTAGTTTGATATAAAACAGATTCGAACCTTAAGTAAAATGTACCCTGATAGGTAAGCTCTTTAAAAAGTCTACCTAAGGGTGCATTTTTCTATGAAGTAAGCGAACTTAATTCAATTTTTTTATCTAGATTTGATATTAAGAAATTTAATAATCATTATAATAATTAAAAATTTGCTATAATTATTAAATAACTAGCTAAAAAAGGAGAAGAATTATGATTCAACCTGAACCTCAAAGTATAGGTATGACTTCACTACTAAACGATATCGATAGTGGTAGAATTAAAATTCCACAATTTCAACGTGAATATGTATGGGAAAAAAAGGCTGCAGCGCAACTGCTTGATAGTATTGCTAAGGGATTTCCAATAGGAACTTTTATTATGTGGGAATCTCAAGAGGAACTTAGACATATTAGAAATATTGGAAATCATAACTTACCTGAAACACCGAAAGGGCATGTCGCACAATATGTTCTAGATGGTCAACAAAGGATAACTAGTTTATACACTTGTTTCAAAGGTCTAAGTATTTTACGAAATGATAAAGTAGAGGACTTTTCACAAGTTTTTATTGATTTAAAAGCTACTGAGGATGAAGAGGTAGTTACAATTGAAATAAGTGAAGAGGTAGATCGTTTTATTAGTCTATTTGAATTATTAAATGGAAAAATAAGTGCATTGGCTAAAAAGTTTTCAGAAGAAAGTTTAGATAACATTGATAAGTATAAAGAGCGATTTAAGTCATATCAGTTTTCTTTAGTAATTTTAAAGAACGCACCAATTGATGTAGCAACAGAAGTATTTACAAGGTTGAATGTAGGCGGGAAAACATTATCTCTTTTTGAAATTATGGTAGCTAAAACGTACGATCAATCCCTAAATTTTGACCTTTCTGAGAAATATGATCAGTTAATAGATGAATTAGGTGAAGACTACGCAACTATCTCCTCATCTACAATACTTCAAGTCATGTCTAGTATTTTAAAAAAAGATTGTACTAGAAAACAAATTTTAAAACTTGATAAAATAGAGTTTATTAATAACTGGGATAGTGTAACTAAATCAATTAAATCCACCATTGATTATTTTAGACAACAATATCTAATTCCTGTGTCACGATTGTTACCATTTGATTCACTAATTGTACCATTTTCGTATTTCTTTTTTCACCATCCAGACAGACCTTTAGATGAAAAAAAGGAATATTTAAGGGACTTCTTCTGGAGAATTTCATTAACTGAAAGATACAATAGTGGTACTGAATCTAAACTTGGGCAAGATATTAGAAGAATTGAAACAATTTTAAATGGTCAATTACCAACTTATGATATTGAAGTTAATGTCTCACCAGAACGTATAATTGAACAAGGCTGGTTTGGTACAGGTAGAAGTTATATAAAAGCATTACTTTGTTTATTAGCTTCAAAGGAACCAAAGTCTTTTGCTGACAATGCTAAAGTATGTATAGATAATGCTTGGTTACAAATTGCTACAAGTAAAAACTATCATCACTTTTTCCCGAAAGCATTTTTAAAGGGGAAAGAAGAGGAATTTTATATTAACCATATTTTAAACATTACAATTGTTGATGATTTCCTAAATAAACGTGTGATAAGAGCAAAAGCACCGTCAGTTTATATGAAAGACTTTAAAAACCATAATGCAAGTATTAATAAAACAATGAGTACACACCTCATAGACTTAGAAGAGTTTGGCATTTGGAATGATGATTATGATAAATTCTTTGAAATGCGAGCGAAATTATTTAGCCAGGAGCTAATGAAAAATATCATTTCACAAAAAACAGTGGTAAAAAGCAACTAATTTAGTTGCTTTTTTTATGTAATATTAAGGGCCTATTAATTGGAGTTTACCAAACAATTATTTTCATTTATTATTTAAATAGAATAGTCTGAAATTAAAATGTGCTAAGTTTATTTTTTATAAGTATAAGACGCAACCTAAGGTGTTTAAAAAAAGATGGTAATGTAAATATATTGAAATTAACTTTTTTTTGAGAATTATTAATCGTAACACTTATAACAATAATACATATTCAGGAGGTTAGATCAATGAAAGAAGTAATTTCTATACCTGCTAGTGGAACACAAGAACTAATAAAGAAGTATTTGGTACATGCACATCCATACCCAAGAAGTTATAAAACATCCAAATATATGACTTTCCGTAGAACTGGTGGATACATGGATGCATTGTATAGCGTACAATGTGAATTAGTGTTAAAACATGGAGATCCTGAAATAGAAAGTAAAGTAAACTATTTGGAGAGTGAAATTAAAAATCGACTATTAGGTTATATTTTCGAAAGAAGAAATAAGTTCGGTTTTGAAAAGAAAGAAGAGTTTAAGTTTTATATTTTGAGAGAAGAAAGACAACTAGGTCATACCCCAGTGCCAAGAGAAACACTTCAAGGACATACATACTATACATATGATGAAATAACTTGTGGGAAAACGATTATTACCAGAGAAACAGACAAAAGTTATTCATAAAAAATGTGAGATAAGTAACCCTCATAATCAATCATCTACTGGTATCGTTAATGAACTTTCAGAAGAAGGCTATGACAAAGTAACCTATGTACCTAAAGAAAAGGTGTCGTTTATAAAGAGATGACAATACCTATTCTATTTTTGATTGGTTTAATCAAGTTAGTAAATACTCCCTAAATAAATCTGGTTAATTTTTACTAAAATAACAAGAACTTCTATGTTAAAAATTATAAATAGATTAAGATAGATTTGTAGGACATTTCTTAAAAAAATAGATTGGAGTTATTACAAATGAAAAAACTTGTTATTGGTATTCTTACAATTGGACTTATTCAAAGTTATTCAATTATTTCAACTGACAATGCTAGTGCAGCTGTGAAACATTATAAAAACTGTACTGAATTGAACAAAGATTACAAGGGTGGAGTTGCCCGTAGTTCATCCGTTAAAAATAAAGGCGGTAAGACTAAATATAAACCGTATGCATCAAAAGCTCTATATGACGCTAATAGTAAAATGGATCGAGATCATGATTTTATAGCGTGTGAAAGATAGGTTTTAGAAGTAAAAAATGTTGGTTCTCAAGAAGGAACTAACTATCTCAGCTGTTAGCAAACCTGATTTTCATCGAGTTTGTCTACAGTGATCAATACTATGTTAAAGTAAAAATGCAGTCTTCAAATTTTTGAAGACTGCATTTTTTATTTCCAAAATCTTCAATTATTTGTCACATTGATAATGAGTTTAATAGAATTTAGTATGTTAATATTTTCACAAGTTAGTAAATTTTACTAATAATTTTACTTGCTATTTACTTACTTATTATTTAAGGAGTGATGATCTTGAAAAATTTATAGTTCTAGAGTTACATTATTTTCATTGGTCATAGACATAACATCTGGTAGTTTATTTTGGGGTACTAGAAGAAAATATGTATTTAAAATTTTAGTTTTTGGAAGTATTTAGATTTTAAAATTAATGTAATGGAAGGGCAGATGAAAATGTTTAAGAAGTATGTGAAACAGAAAAGTAGTATAGAAAAATTAAGTTCAAAAAGAAAACTAAAACAATTTTTAATTGGATTCATTGTTGTATTTTTCTTAGGTGCAATGTATCCATCACAAAGTAGAGCAGAAACTTTAATGACAGATGAACAATCAGCGATTATAGATAATATTAAAGATATAGTAAAACAAAAAAAAATATCACATGAAGAAGTTGCTAAATTAGAATCAGAACTTTCAAAATTAGGAATAGATTCAGCAACATATTTTACTCCAGAAAATCCAAGTGAACTTAAACAAGCTAGAGGTTATAGTCAAACTCATGATTTAGGTCAAGGATGGAAAGCAAGAGTAGACAAACCGACAGCTGGTGCTAAACAGCAAAAGCCTCATGTGCATGTGTATAAAGGAAAAGTTGAAGGTGTTGAAAACGTAGATGGTACAAAATCACATGGGCAAACATTAAAAGAAGCAGGTGTACCTAAAAGTATTCAAAAAAAGGCTAAAGCCCTAAAAGATTATAAAAAAGCGCAAGAAGATTTAAAAGAAATGGAGAAAGCAAAGGATAAAATTGAAGCTAAAAAGTTAAATCTGAAAAAGACAGCTGATATAATAATTGCTATAGGAATCTTTGTGGCAGTTGTAGGTCTTGTTATATTTGCAACTTCAAGTATTGCTGCATGGGGAGCATTTTTATTGTTAATTTAAAAAGGAGTGTTTTTTTGGTAAATTATCAATTTTTATTACAATTAGATTTGAATTATAAAAACCATATGATTTTTACAATAAAAGAAATAAAAAAGGGATATTATGAAAAAATAGGTTATTTGGTACTGGAAGATGTTCGTAGAGCAGGGACACCTAATGACTTTAAAGATTTACACCCCGTTTTTCTTAAAGACTGGGATGATGATCGAAATCTAATTTTTGTGAGAGTATATACTTTTGATAATTTAACAGAAGAAAAACAAGATGCATTATTAGAATTAGCAGAAACTTTTATCGAGTTTAAACCGAGTGTAAATCATAAGGTGAATTTTTATGTATCAAAAGAAGTTTCTAAGCTATTTGAAAAGTGTTGGGAAAAAGATATGAATATGATTCCTGTCTATCAATGGTTGATCAATGCTGATAGTGAAAATCCAATTAATTTAGAAAAACTAAAAATTGATTCATTAAATCATCTATCACAAGATGAATAAATATGAACTAGATGATGTGGAAGAGACTTTTAAAAAGGACACTAAAAAAGTTCGTGCAAATCAAATAAGCGAAGCCTTCACTGTTAATATAGGAAGCCTTCGCTATTTTTTGTAGTTAAAGGTCATGGAATACCTACATTTCGTAAAAGTTTGGGGGAATAAAAAAATGATAATAAAAATCTTAGTTTTAATTTTATTACTAATTCTAGGGAATCTATTATTTAAACTGATCCCCTGGAAGTATATTGCTGTATTATTTGGAATTATTGTATTGCTATTAATAGGTTTTTTCATTGTTGAGCGTACTTCTATTTTAGTAAAAAATAGGCTACTAGAAAGTACTTCACTAAAAAATGAAGGAATGAATGAAATTATGATTGATAAACAAGTTACACCTGAACTATTGGTAGATCTAAAAAGCAAATATGGTAGTACAGTTAAACACACAGATATAGTAGTAATACTTTCTGTTGAAAATGATAGAAACTATCAATTTAAGAAATTATATATAGGAACTATAAACAATAAAATTAATAGTATTGTTTCTGAAGATTCTAGACTAAAAACTTTTAGAGGTATTGGAATAGGAGATGATATATCTACTATTATAGATAAGTACGGTAATAACTACATTCACTCGTTTGAAGAAATAGGTGAAACGATAAAGTATCTTGATAAAGAGAGAAATGTAAAATTGACTTTCATTATATATAAAGAGAAAGTATTTCAAATTATTTTAACTAAGAATTAAGTCAAGGAGATATATTATGGCATTTCTTTTTTCAAAAAATATAAAAGGAAGATTAGATGAGAAATAAATTATTTAAAATCTTTTTATTTGGTATATTAATTATCATAATGTTTGTTTTTGCAGTTAATTTATTATTAAAACCAGTTTCTAATACGATTGAAATAGAAACTAAAACTACAAATGAATAATAGCCTCATTGAAAAATCCACTGTCATTCTAAAACGGATCAGACAAGATATCTAAGATAAAATCTTTGAAGATATCAAAATCCTCCTTTGTAAGATTCACTAATAAGGGGGATTTTTTATTTCTTTTATTTTTACATCAAAAAAATCCGGCCCAATAAATGAACCAGATTTCTCAAGACTGTTTTATCTCCAATCTACGCGCAACCAACGATAAAACATAATTAACAATAAAATACATCAACGAAACCATCACCATAACAGGAATCACATAAGATTCCTTCTGCGCATAAATAATCTGTCCATTGTGCAATAAATCCGGCAGTGCAATAACAACAGCTAAACATGTATCTTTTAGTAAAGAAATAAATTGACTAACAATCGGCGGAACCATTCGTCTCAATGCTTGAGGCAAGACAATATAACGTAATGTCTGAGTGTAATTGAGGCCAGACGCACGAGCCGCTTCAATCTGTCCTTTTTCGATCGAGTTTAATCCACTTCGAATAATCTCTGAAATCATAGCTGATTCAAAAACCGTTAATGCTGCGATGGTAGCTGTCGTTATTTTCATTTCAATCCCGATTTCTGGTAGGGCAAAATACGTAAAGAAAATAATCAGTAGTAAAGGCAGGTTCCGTATAATTTCAACAATCGAGGTAAGTAATTGAGTAACAACAGGAATCTTCGTATATCTAAGCGTACCAATAAGTCCACCAATAATAAAACTTAGTACAATTGAAATAGCAGCTACCTTAAGGGTGACCCAAAATCCTTCTAGTAAAAACTTGATATGATCTAGTGTATACACATCATTGAACGACTGCAGAAAATCCATTCATCCACCTCCTTAATTACTTCTAGCCAAGCGTTTTTCTAAATAGCCCACACCAATACTTAAAGGAATCGTTAAGACTAAGTAAAATAAGGCTACGAAAATATAAGTATCAAACGTTACGTAAGTCATTGCAGATATAAGATCGCCTTGATACATTAGATCTCCACCAGCTACGACTGCTAATAAAGATGAATTTTTTACTAAATTTAGAAATTGGTTGCCAAGAGGAGGGATGACGATTTTAATCGCTTGGGGAAGTATAATTAATCTCATTGCCTGTCCGTAACTTAAACCTGTCGAGCGAGCGGCTTCCATTTGTCCTTTTGGAACAGAAAGGATACCGGCACGGATTGCTTCGGCAATGAAAGCTGCTGTATAGATGGTTAATCCAATCGTTCCTGCAACCATCCCACTAAAGCTTCCAGCTAAGTAAGTGAAAAACACAACAACTAGTACAGGGATGTTACGGATGAATTCAACATAGACCGAACCTAACCAGTTAAGCGGTTTAATTGGAGCAATTCGCATAACAGCAATAATTGTTCCTAAAATAAAGCTACATAATAAAGCGATTAAACTCGTTAAAACGGTGACTCTTAATCCTTCTAAAAAATACTCCATATGATCTGTCAGTATCGAGAAATCAATCAAAGGATTTCCTCCTAATTATCAGGAAAAGCAGGCCCGTAAAATTACGGACTCTGCAGGTCCCAACGATAATATCAATGATTATTTTTTAATCCATTTATTCTTAATTTCATCGTATTTACCTGAATCTTTCAGACTTTTTAATGCTTTATTCAATGCGTCGACAAGATCTTTATTGCCTTTTTTAACAGCGATTCCATAAGGTTCTTGGGTAAAAGTTCCACCTACTAATTCAAATGAAGGATCTTCTTCTTTCATACCATAAAGGATTGAATCATCAGTTGTTAAGGCATCTCCTTTACCTGCTTTTAAGGCTGTAAAAGCTTCAGCATAGTTTTCAAATTCAAGTACTGTTGTATCAGGAGCTTTCTGACGAATATTTACTGCAGAAGTGGACCCTTTAACAGCAAGTACTTTTGTACCTTTTTTCAAGTCAGCAAGTCCATGAACTTTACTGCCTTTTTTAACAAGTAAAGATTGTCCGGCATTAAAGTAAACATCAGTAAAATCTACTTCTTTTTTACGTTCTTCATTAATGGTCATTGTAGCGACTACCGCATCAACTTTACCATTATTTAAGAGGCCAACCCTAGTTTTTGAAGTAACCTCTATGTATTCTGGTTTAACATCATTACCAAACATTTCTTTTGCCAATGCTTTTGAAAGGTCAATATCAAATCCTTCTACTTTACCTGTTGATGGATTTTTCAATCCAAATAAACGAGTGTCATATTTTACACCAAATACGATTTTCTTATCATCCTTAATACGCGTAAGAGCATCTTTGCTTTTTGAATCATCCTTACCACCACAACCTGCAAGAACTAAGGCGGCCGTAGTAGAAACTAAAGCCATTTTCATGAATTTTTTAAGAAACATTCCATTACCTCCTATTAATTAATGATTTAATATACGACTGAGAAATAAGCGAGCCCGTTCTTCACGCGGGTTCTCATAAAACTCAGCCGGAGTTGCTTCCTCTAATATGCGACCCTCGTCCATAAAGACGATTCGGTCGGCAACCTCTCTGGCAAAGCCCATTTCATGAGTCACAACAACCATCGTCATGCCTTCCCTAGCAAGTGTCTTCATAACATCTAGCACTTCACCAATCATCTCAGGATCAAGTGCCGAAGTAGGTTCATCAAAAAGCATAATATCTGGTTTCATCGCAAGTCCGCGAGCAATTGCTACACGTTGTTGCTGACCACCAGAAAGCTGGGAAGGATAAGATTTCGCCTTCTCTAAAATGCCTACCTTTTCAAGAAAATGTTTGGCTGTTTCATCAGCAACTTCTCTAGATTGGCCCAATGCTTTCATAGGAGCGAGAGTGATATTTTCAAGCACAGTTTTGTGCGGATACAAATAAAAATGCTGAAAAACCATTCCAATATTGCGTCTTAACTTATTGAGATCTGTTTTTTTATCCCCAACAGAAATCCCACTAACAGTAAGTGTCCCGTCATTAATAGTTTCCAGATGATTAATACAACGCAACAAAGTACTCTTACCAGAACCAGACGGCCCAATCACAACAACAACTTCACCTTTATTAATTGTGAGATTAATATCTTTCAAGACTTGAAAATCGCCATAAAACTTATTTACATGTTTAAATTCAATCATTCCTGACCTCCTGTACAATTTTATTGGTATATGTGAAATGGAGAATTTTGGGAATCAATATTTAATGTGTATGCTTGTTTACTTTTTGATATCACGCTTATTTCGTTTTTAGTCTTTTTGGACGAGGACTTTTGCACTAGATACATAAAAGAAAAAGAATGAGTATTATTTGATGTAGATAATTGGAAGTGCCGTTAATATAAAAGCTAAAAAAGTGAGACAATATAATTTTTTAAATAGAAATAACTCGAAAAATTTACTAAAAGTTCAATGTTTTATCATAGATACCATAATTTTCTATTGATTAGTATGTTAAGATTTTCACATATAGTCACTTGCAGCTACCGTGAAATCGGGAGGCGTATAGATTGGTAAGGTGCTTTCAAAGTCAGAGGCTGTATCGAGGATAAATCTAAAAAACGTGGTCTATCTCTAAAAATCAGATTAAGAGAGTTGCTGATTTGGTTAATTTTACTATTAGAATCATCAGATTAATTAGAAAAGGAGGATCTATTCATGACACAATATCATTATATTTCTTCACCAATGCGACTGAAAGAAGGTACCTTTGGTGACAATCCTATTTCTCCTAATGTTTATGCAAATGAACTAGATTTTACACATCTATATATGGAAAGGAATTATAATCTAGAGGAAAAAAGGATATTTAGTTTCTCTAAACACTTCCAATTTAAGCATCAAGTATGGATGATGTCTCAACAAGTTCCAATGAAAGGAGAAAAACGGATTACTCCAGAAGGTGAAAAATGTTTGAAGATTTTATATGAATATATTAAAGAGGCTGTTAATGAGAGTGGCGTAATAGAATATTTCGCTTCATGGAATTCAGAAGAAGACTTACCAATTAACCATAAACGCGAAATGACACTAATTGATTTAAAAACTCCGAGAGACTTAATAATAGCCCAAAGGGAGTTTGTTACAATTTATAAGGACTACGATGATGGAATAATATCAAACGAATAAAAGCATCTCCACCTTAAAAAGTACACTATAGAGTAGACAGCTAATACAAGCTACTCTATAGTGTACTTTTCTAATAAAAATAGACTAGTAACTTTTAACCATAATTATTACCAATTAAATATGTTAAAATTAAAATCAGATTAAGTTGCATATAAAATACATCTTATGAATTTTACTAAATAAACGGAGGAATCCATGGAAAACCGTGAACGTTTTTATAAACTTATGAAACTACTAGAAAGTAAAACAGATATTGATCGTGAGTTTACCTTTGATGAAATTAAAAAGAGACTAGCAGCAGGAGAAGAGGACTTTTCGTATAGTAAAAATACATTTTTAAAAGATATATCAGTATTAGTGGATGTTGGTTTTGACGTAATTGAAAACGCTTCAGATGGAAAGGCAACTACATATAGTCACCAAGAAAGACTGTTTGAATTACATGAACTCCGTTTATTAGTAGATGCTGTGACAGCTTCAAGATTTTTAAACAAACAAGAAACTAAAAAAATCATTGATAAATTAAAAAACCTTACAAGTGAAAACGAAGCTAAAAAGCTCCACAATGGCATTATCCCAGATACTGCAATTAAGAGTGAAAGCAACCGAATTCACTTCTCAATCGATCAAATTCATCAAGCCATTGCCGAAAAGAAATTACTGACATTTCAATATGGCCGATATAATTTTAAGAAAGAATTTGAATTAAGCCATGATGGAAAAGAGTACTCAGTAAAGCCACTCGCAGTAATTTGGTCAAATGACTACTATTATTTGATTACAAAAAGCCTACCTGATGATCAACTTAGACATTTCCGTGTAGATCGTATGCGAGAAGTTAAGAGGACGGAAGAAAAATTCCCAGATGATCGTTTTAATGTAGATGAATACTTGAGTACGGTTTTTAATATGTTTGCCGGTGAACCTGATTATGTAAAAATCAAGTTTAAAAAAGGATTATTAAATGTAGTACTTGACCGTTTTGGGTTAAAAGCTGATATTCAGCAAGTGGATGAGGAGCATTTCATTTTAACTACAAAAGCTGCAATTAGTGATGGATTGATTACTTGGATTTTAACTTGGGGAAAAGATGCCCAGGTAATAAGTCCGCCATCAGTGATTGATAAAGTACAGGAGCAAATTTTGGAAATGAGTAAGTTGTATAGTATGAATTTGCAAAAATAAGTTTTACTAAAAAGAGTATCTTTAGAGGATGCTCTTTTTTCATTAAAAACCTTCATATTAATTTCAAAATTACTTTAATTAAAATGCATTTAAGTATGTTACCATTTTCACAAGTGGAGCTATTTTAAATATGATGTGAGGTTTGAGAATGATGCTAAAGGTAATTTTCTACTCTTTTATTTCAATTGTAGGGATCGGCTTAATAATGTATTTATACATAATGTTTTTTCTACGAACCCCAGATACAAAGATTAAAATAGAGAGGAATGAAATAAGTAATAAATTAAATACTAACCAAACAATTCTTATTCCTTCTGGATTGGAAGTGAAAAATGTTTATCTAATAGATGATGGTTTCATTTCACCATATATTGAATTGCATCTTTCAAATAGAATTAATATAAGTATTCATTCATCAAATAGCTTAGCTTACGAAGGTGGGGAAAAGGCTAGAACTAAAATTATAAACACTCATAAAATTAGAGAATATCAAACGAAAGATAGAAGAGTAATCTATATTTTTAAAGATGGCCAATTTAATTATTTTTATGAATTCTATGAAACTTATAGGGAAAGTATTGATAAGTATTTATTAAAAAAATCCGATTGATTGAGTACTTTAAAAAACAAAAACCAAGGAATTAATCCTTGGCTCAATGTTTAGATTAATGTCTTACAACTTTTAAGGTAGTCGCTTGACTAGTATTACCAGCAGCATCCTTTGCAGTTACAGCAATAGTAATACCTTTTTTCTGTGCTTTGATCTTAACTGTAAAGTTTCCGTTTGAATTAGCTTTGGCAGTACCTAGGACTTTACTTCCAACTTTCACGGTTACAGTTGAGTTGGCTTCTGCTTTTCCAGTTACTTTCAAGTCGTTATCATCTACTTTATTAACCTTTGGCTTACTTGGTGCAATAACATCTACAACTGTTACAGTTGTTGCTACACTTACATTTCCAGCAGCATCTTTAGCGGTTGCAGTCAGCTTTGTTCCTGCACTTTGAACGGCAATAGGTACTGAATAGTTTCCAGACGAATTAGCTTTAGCGGTACCCAGTACTGTAGATCCTCTTTTAACAGTAACAGTAGAATTAGCCTCTGCCTTTCCAGTCACAACTTTGTCATTATTATCAACTTTATTTACGATTGGCTTAGTTGGTGCGATAACATCAACAACTTTTGTAGTTGATGCTGCACTAGTATTACCTGCAGCATCTTTTGCAAAGACACTTAAAGTAACTCCTGCTGCTTGTTTTTTTATTGTTACAGAATAGGTTCCTTTTGATGATGTTTTAGCAGTACCTAACTGATTACTACCAGCTTTAACAGTAATAGTAGAATTTGCTTCTGCTTTACCTGTAACAACTATATCATTATTATCAACTTTATTTACGGTCGGTTTATTTGGCGCAACGTTGTCCTCGAAACCAGTTATGATAGCATATAAGTCATTTTCGGTATTATTGTCAATATCGTCTGCATTATCATAATCCATAACTCCTACATAATAAGTGCCAGCTTTAGCTTGATATGCTTGATACTCAGTGCCGTCATCGTCATACTCCGAACCTAAGTATACTAATTTATTACTCTCAGCATAATCCTTTTCTACAGCTGCAAATAAAAGATCAATATTAATAGAGTTAGTTGTCCCGGCTACAAATAAAAGTCCATCAGTCGGTACAACTACTTTATCTTCATCCGACAGAAGACTCCTTCCTCAATTACGTGAAGGTGTGATAACAACAGTAATAGGTGGGAGATGAATGACGATTAGGCGTGCGTATGTCTAAAGGCTGATATTAAAGTGAAATTAGATAGCAATAATCATGATGTGAAGAAATGTTTTGGTTAAAAAGTTTTTGCTTACTAACTACGACTAAAAATCAAGGAATGAAGTGAGGTGAAAACAATCCTAGTCAATAAAGCATATAAATTCCGTATCTATCCAACTAAAGAACAGGAAACACTAATCGCTAAAACGATTGGATGTAGTCGTTTTGTATTCAATCACTTTTTAGGGCAATGGAACGACACATACAAAGAAACTGGCAAAGGATTAACGTACAATTCTTGTTCTGCTGAATTAACAAAGTTGAAAAAAGAATTAGTATGGCTCAAAGAAGTTGATAGTATTGCTCTTCAATCCTCACTGAAAAACCTCGCAAATTCGTATTCACGATTCTTCAATAAGCAGAATAACGCTCCACGCTTTAAGTCTAAAAAGAATCGAGTACAATCCTATACAACAAAAGAAACAAACGGAAATATTGCCGTTGTCGGAAACGAAATGAAACTACCTAAACTTGGTCTTGTTCGCTTTGCTAAAAGTCGCGAAGTACATGGTCGTGTTTTAAGTGCGACCGTTAGACGAACTCCAAGTGGTAAATATTTTGTATCCATTCTTACAGAAGTAGACGTACTACCACTGGAGAAAGCTGAATCATCGATTGGTATAGACTTAGGTATCACTGATTTTGCAATTTTTTCTGACGGTCGCAAGATTGACAACAATAAATTTACTACCAAAATGGAAAAGAAACTAAAACTTGAACAGCGAAAACTTTCAAGACGTGCGTTACATGCTAAACAGAATGGGATTAACCTTTTAGATGCAAAAAACTATCAGAAACAAAAACGAAAAGTCGCTAGATTACACGAAAGAGTAATGAATCAACGTGATGATTTCCTTAACAAGTTGAGTACAGAAATAATCAAAAACCACGATATAATCTGTATTGAAACCCTGAATACTAAGGGAATGATACGTAATCACAAATTAGCCAAGTCGATCTCTGATGTATCATGGTCTGCTTTTGTCACGAAATTAGAATACAAAGCTACGTGGTACGGTAAAACAATCATGAAAGTAAGTAAATGGTTTCCATCCAGCCAAATATGTTCTGATTGTGGGCACCAAGATTGCAAGAAATCCCTTGCAATCAGGGAATGGACCTGTCCTATTTGCCATCAACATCACGATCGAGATCTAAATGCCAGTAAAAATATACTAGCTGAAGGCTTACGAACATTGACTTTGGCCTAAGTAATCATAGAACCGTAGGAATCTACGGGGATAGCTTGGTAAATAAGAGAAACCTCTGCTGGCAAAGAAATAACACTAGCAAGTATGCTCTGTTCCCAAGAATCTCCCACTTCAAACAACCTGTAAGGGTGTTAAGTGGTGAGTAGTTCAAGTAAATCTAAATCATATAAAGGAAGTAACTGCCCAATTAAGATTTTGTCATATGATGTATTATCAGCATAAGCAAACTCATCATTATACTCTGTCTCATAAATAAAATCATCATCTGCGCTAGTGACATTACCTTTATACATGGTCCCCGTTTTATTAAAGTTTTTAACTGAAAAGGATCTGGCATACTTTACTTCTTTTCCAAGCTGATTAAACGTGTGAAAATCTATGATTAATTTAATTCTTTAAGTAATTGGGATTATTTTGGTAAAATATCAAACTATTATCATATGCGATTGAAAGACCAATCTTCCAGAAAAAGGTAGTAAGTTGGGTGATGTTTGTCCATTGTTTTCTAGTAATTCATTCATTATAATTAGAATTGTTGGATTAATTCGAAAATAATGATTAAGTGGATGAACGCTTTAAAGAGTGATCAATTTGGTCACTTTTTTTATGAAAATAGGGAAGCAGGGACAGCATGAATTTTACTTTTAATTACGAAGAAAATGATGTATACCGTTTTAACCTTGATATGCACAGCTCGAACTCAAAAGGGAAAAGCTATTTACAGCATCGATCTGGTGCTTCTCTCTACTTTTTCGGTTTGCTCTGTTTGTACGCATATGTGTTAGACGTCAAGATTATGAATTATCTTTGGCTAATAATCGTATTAGCTGTAGTGCACTTTTTTTTCACTCCGTACGATCAAAAGCAACGAATTAAAAGAAGTGTAGCTTCGTTTACAAAAGATCCTAGAAATAAGAAGCTATTTGGAGAGACTGAAATCGTTTTAGATCAAAAAGGATTACTTGAAAAAACGCCGATCGAAGAGACTTTTATCAAGTGGGAGCACATACTTGAAGTGAAAGAAGCAGACTATGCATATTATTTCTTTTATGCATCAAATCGGGCCTTTGTACTCCCAAAAAACGCAGTATCGAATAGTGAAGGATTAAAAGCGTTTCTTGATTCCGTTTCAGTACCATTGGTTAAAATGTAGAAGATATGAAAAAGTGACTAGTAAAAAGTCACTTTTTTTATTATGCAAAACATTTTCATCAGAGAGTAGTCTGGTAAGTGATTTAAAAAATGAATTAAGATATAATTGTCCATAGAAAAATAAAAATGAGGAACTGAGAACATGTACATTCAATTAACAAAAAAACTTTCAGATGAAATGAAAATAAAAATAGAGAAACCAGATTTATCAAACGAGAATCAACTTTTTTGCTGGCATGCTAATATCTTTAAAATTGGCCGTAAAAAATGTGTATTGGTAATGAATAATGTAACTAGATATTGTTTTGTTATGTATGGTCTATTAAAAAAGGATTTTACAAATTTTGAAGAGTTAATGAAGAGAAGTATTGTGACAAATTTTCTGGCAAATGAATTTGATGTGGAGAAAGTTGATCAATATATGAAACAACTAGGTGAAATTCAATACACTGCGACAAGCGATCGAAGTATTATTTCGCAAATGAATGATATGATTTATCTTGCTGAATCTTATGTTTACCACAGGGTAGAGGAAGATGAAATAATTAGTTTGCTTCACTTAAATCTTGATCTTAATGACACGCCTTTATACAAGTTACGTTCTTATCCAAGCAAATTGATGAGGGAAGCATTGGATGAATTTTTTCATCAAATGAAGTAATCTTATGGAACCTTCAAATGTGGTGATTAATTGATATCAATAATTAAGGGGAAGCATTAATCATAATTCGTTTTTCTTTAATGCATTTTTAAATTCTTTTAAAATTTCCTTGTTTGGAAGTCTATCATTTTTACCTTTAATTTTTACATTACCTTTTAACGGAACGATAATTCTATATCGTTCTTTTTCTTTTATATTACTTGTTGCAAACACATATGAATTTTCAGTAGTTTAAAAATCATCTTCTGTGTCCATCTTTCTTATAAAAGAGATTATGACTAATTGTTACAATTTAAGGAACAAACGTTAATAATTAGTCCATCTTCATACATTTTTCAAATATAGAACATTTTACCAGTAAATTAATATGTTAATATAATCACAAAATAGAACGTTTTCTCGGGGATGGGTTAAATTTGAAAAGTTTCTACTATCTTATTTTTAGCTACTCAATTTTCATTTTAAATGTCACTTTTAATGGATTTAATAACTTCAATCTATTTTTAAGTTTAAATTGTATAAGTATTTTATTAAGCCTGCTGAGTTTTCTGATTTCAATTATTCCATCAGATAAGAGATGGAAAGAGAAGATCAACATTGGACTAAGTTTGAGTTTAATTTTAGTATCTTCACTTTGGATTAACTTAGTTTATGTTGGAATTTAAATGTTCTAGAGTTATTTGATTAGTAATTTGAAGAAAAAGGTGAGGATAATGGGGAACTTTTTTAGAGTAATATTATTTCTTATTTTAACTTTTATTGCGATTGTTTTTTTGTTGATTTTCTTTTTAAAACCAGGACCCAAAAACGAAATTAGCGGATCTTCAAAAAGTTATGATTCACATGAGACACTTAAGGAGGATAAGGTTGGTGCAAGTAGATTCAATATAATAAAAGAACCTATACAAGAGACAGCATTGTTTTTCAATTTATAAAAACAATTGATTCTAAATGCGTTTCCAGGAGGAAATATGGGTAAAGAATTTGAAAATTTAGGACACGATAGGATGTTTAAAAACCTCCTCCATCTGTTTTTGGAAGAATATTTACAATGTTTTTATCCAGATTTTAATTTTAAAATTGATTGGATCAGACACGTTAGATTGCTATCCGAGGGAACGGACATACCTAAACTCAATATAAAGGAAAATGAACCGAGATTTGTTGATGTTCTTTTTGAAGTCTATTTAAAAGATGAGGAAAAGAAGACTTTACTTCACTTCGAGAACCAGTCTTATTCTTCAGAGGAGAGTATATGAGTACAATTGTTTAATTAGAAGTAATCACCCTGATTGTTCAGTGTATTCATTTGCTATTTGTTTCAATTCATACCCTCGCACGGGAGTTAGAAATAGGTATGAATACAATTCAGTTGATGGATTAGAAAAAAACGTCTTTACATTTAATGAAGTTCACCTTAAAAATTTCTACTGGCGAGATTCAAGTATTAATCATCATGCCATTATTTGGGCATTAGCTCCTTTAATGTATAGAGACAACTCTGAGGATGATTACGAAATCTTAGTTTCATGTCTTCAAAAGGTTATAGAATCATATAGTTTTTTAGGCACTGATAAAGCAAATATGATAACATTATTCCTAGACTATTACTTCAAACCTGATGATAAAATTGTAAAAAAAATAATTAATGAATTAACTGAAAATATTTTGGAAGGGGACGAAGAAATTATGACTTCAATTGCAACCAATATTCAACAAGTTAGTCAAGTAAGAGCTAAATCAACAATGTTAAAGAATGCTATTCAATTTAGGTTTTTTGATGGAAAAGCTATTCCACAATACACATTAAATCTAATTGAATTAATAGAAGACGGAAAAAAACAAGAAAGAGTTATCGGAGAAATAATGAGTATAAAAGATAACGATCCTGAAATTATTTCAAAACTAAATACTTATTTACAGCGAAGTACATTATAAACAAATAGGAACCAAATTAGGTTCCTATTTTCTATTCTATCGACTTCAGTTCAATTTTTAGTTTTCTTGCTAGGTTGATAATAGATTGTGTGTTAATATTTCTACCTAAATGATTCGATGTATTCGTCAATTCCTTATCATAATTTTCCAAAAGGCTAATGAATCTTTCGTATTGGTTTAAGATAGAACTTATTTTATAGTCATAATCTTTCTTTAATTCTCTATTTTGTTCCTCTAATTTTTCTTTTAGTAATAATTCAACCTTATCCTCATCAGAGTCTAAAGCTATATATAACGTATTTACAAATTCATTTAATAAAGGGTAATCATTTGGAGAAACGATAGTATTGCTTTTTTTAAATTGGGTTACTAATTCAAGCAATTTTATATTGTTCAGATACCGTTTTAATAATTCATTCAGTAGGTATTGTTTTTTTGATTCGAAATTAATTATTGGAAAATCTTTTAATATATCTGTTAATTCTGCCATGAATACCACCACCTTAAGAAATAATTCTTTTTTGTAATTAGAAATTCCTTTAATATCCTTTCGTCATTAAAATATCTAATACTACAACTACTGTTGAAGAGCAAAATATGGTGGAAAATAGTTCAGCACAGCAAGGATATGTTCCACAAGATAATGGAACAGGCTTTTATTTTGTAAAAGAAAATAATAAATAAAATCTAATACCAACCAGGCAATAGAAAAAGTTCAACTTCACATCTCTTAAGAGGTGTTTTTTTATTGTCTGTAAAAAATGAAAGTGAAATGTAAATTTCTGTAACAAACAAATATAAGTTATATAAATAAAATTTTCTCTATGAAAAAAATGGAAATTTAATAAGATTTTAGTTGTTAATTGTAATTTAATGTTCCTGAATATGTCTGGCATTTTGTAGAAAAAACACGAATGTTTTTAGTTGAAAGAATATTCACTCAATTATAAAATGAAAAATGTAAACGCTTAACAAATTTTTCATAAAACTTACATAAAAACAGAATGGTGGTGCATATGATTAACCAGTAGAATAAGTACTTTTGTTATGAAAGCAAGTTACATGAATCATTGAAAAAATTTTTGTAAGCCATACTTTTATTTTCTTTTTTACTTTCGGGAAGTTAAAAATATAAAAATTAAAGGGAATGGGGAAGGGAAATGAGTAAAAAATTTCTAATGAGAAGTTGGATTCTACTTTTTATAGCAATGATTCTTTTTACAGGGTGTAGTCAGCAGTCGGCTTCGACTAAAGGGGACGGAAAAGTTACGATTAAATTTTCTGTTGCGGAGTATGATTCAAAGATTAAGCCTGAAATGCAAGATATGATTAAACGATTTGAGAAAGAAAATCCAAATATTAAAGTTAAATTATTGGTTAGTAACTGGAACGATTATCATGATCGTCTAGTTACATGGGTTACTGGAAATCAAGCTCCTGATATTGCGAATTTATCTGGTTTATGGATTGGTGAGTTTAAGGATATGGACGCGATTAAGCCTATTGACTCATATGCAAATAAAGATCTTCTAAATACTTTTGTTCAAACTCCATTAAATTCTTTCAAGGGAAGTAACGGAAAACTAACTGGTTTACCATTTTTTCTTGATCCTAGGGTTTTATATTATCGTAAAGATTTGTTTGAGAAAAATCATTTACAAGCTCCGAAAACTTGGGATGAACTATACAATGACGCGAAAATATTAACTTCTTCTGATGTTTATGGTTTTGGTGTAGGTGGAAAATATCCAAACGTAATGACAGGCTTTGAGTATTTCTACTTTAATTCAGATCAGGCAGTATCTTCTAAACATTTTGGACCTCACAATAAATTATTGTTTAATTCACAGCAAGGCGTTGATTCATTAGCATACTTAAACAAACTAGTAAAAGATGGCTTAACAAATCCGAATCCAAATGCAATTGAATGGGAAAACGGTGTTCAACCAATCTTCCAATCAGGCAAGCTAGCAATGATGATTACTGGACCTTGGTTCGCTTCGATGCTTGATCAAGATAAAAAGGTAGAGTATGGAATGGTGCCGGTTCCGACTGCAAAACCAGGAATGGTTTCGAAATCAGTCATGCAGCCAGACGTTATTTCGGTTATGAATGATGATCCTTCTAAAAAAGCAGCGATTGGCAAGTTCCTTCAATTCATGTATAAGCCAGATAATCGCTTAAACTTTGCATTAAATCATGGAAATATTCCTGAGTTAACAGCAGTTTTAAATGATCCTAAGTACAATAGCACGGAAAATAATAAGTTCTTTGCATCGCTGTTACCAAATGCAATTAATAAATATGCTGATGCTGGTAAGTATGGTGATCAAATGGACCATATCGTAACAGATGAAATTCAAAAAGTTTATTTACAGCAAATTAGTCCGAAAGAAGCGTTGAAAGAATCTGCTAAACAAGTAAAAGATTTATATGCAAATTAATTAATCGTATCTGTTTTTTATTAAGAGAGGGGAGATTCATGTGCCTACCCAGACAGAGTTCATACAAAAGATAGGCGTTTCAACATACAAAAAACGTAGGAAGATATCTATTTTTCAGATGGCACTTCCTTATTTACTCGTATTCCCTACATTACTATTAATCTTTTTAACGATTATCTATCCGATGCTTCAAACGCTATTAATTTCCGTATCAAAAGTAAATCGAATTGGAAAGATTCAGTCGGTTGGATTCTTTGGGAATTTTAAAGCTATTTTAACCTACGACGGCATTTGGGCAGTTCTTGGTCAAACGGTACTTTGGGTAATTGTGACTGTTGGTGTTGCCTTTGTTCTTGCTTATCTCCTTGCTTTAATTTTAAACAAAAAATTTCGCTTTAGAAAAATCGCCTATATTCTAGTCGTTTTACCGTGGGCAGCGCCTTTAAGTATCGCGACGATGAGTTGGATGTGGATTTTTCACGGGGAACTAGGACCTTTAAATCAGATATTAAAATATTTTCACTTGATTGGGCAGTATCATCAGTGGCTTGGTACACCGACTTCGGCATTCGTTGTTGTTTCAATCGTTGGTATTTGGTCAAACATATCTTTCATTGTCATTACTTTACTTGCAGGCTTACAATCAATTGATCCTGAATTATATGAATCTGCTAATTTAGATGGAGCTGGGCCAATTACACAGTTTAGACATATCACTTGGCCTTTAATGAAATCAGTTAACTCTTTAGTGATTGTCCTTTCAGTATTCTGGGCATTCAATGCCTTTCCAATTATTTGGATTTTAACAAAGGGTGGACCAGCGGGTTCAACAGAAACATTCGTTACATTAATTTACAAACTATCATTTGTTAAGATCGACTTTGGGCAAGCTTCAGCACTTTCATTTTTAACATTCTTGATTATGCTTGTCTTCTCAGTTATTTATTTCATATTAAGTAAGGGGGAGAAGAAACGTGTACAGAATTAGGCTAAATGGATGGTCAACATTACGCTGGGGCTTTCTCCTTTTGATGATCATACTGCTCGATTTTCCATTTTTCATCATGTTAATTACATCATTAAAAACGAAAAGTGAGGTATATGATACTTCGGTTTTTTTACCAATTCATATGGTTTTCTCAAATTATATTAAGCTATGGAGCCATTCAAATTTAAGCGTCTATTTTATAAATAGTATTAAAATTGCGCTTGGTACTACTCTACTAGTATTAGTTCTAGCAATCCCTACCTCATATGCTCTAAGTCGTTTGCAATTTAAAGGAAAGAATGCAGTTTTGGCATTGTTACTTGTGATTCAAATGTTTTCTCCTATTATCATCTTAGTACCACTTTATAAAATGTTCGCGAACCATCATTTGCTAGACAATATTTGGTCGCTCATTATTATTAATACAACTTTTTCAATATCCTTTGCAGTATGGTTTATCTATTCATTTTTTAATAATGTGCCTGTCGAAATTGATGAGGCTGCACAAATTGATGGATGTAATAAATTTGATACGTTAATTCGAATTTTAACTCCATTAGCGATTCCTTCTATCGTAACGGTAGGCGTATTTTCATTCATTAATGCCTGGAACGAATTTCTTTTCGCTTTAACCTTTGTTCAAACAGATAGTAAAATGCCAATCACACTTGGACTTTATAGCTTCGTCGGAAGATACGATGTTCAGTGGAATTACATGATGGGAGCTTCACTTTTAAGTACGGTTCCTGTATTAATTTTATTCATACTTATTCACAAGCATTTAGTAAAAGGTCTTGCAGCTGGTGCACTTAAATAATGAGGAGAGATAAAAATGAAGATAGCATGTAGTTCTCAATCGTTTGATAAGCTTCTTTTAGAGAGAAAAATGGAGTTAGATGAATTCTATCAATTTTGTTCAACATTACCATTTGTGAATGGTGTTGAACTTGAAGATAAGCATATTTTTCATCCAAATGACAAGAGTTACCTTAATGAAATTGTTGAATTAAGCAATCAATATAATCTACCGATTGTGAATCTAGCATTTGATTGCAATTTTGGATTTGAGTCAGAAGAAAAAATACATGCGGAACTTGCTCGAGTGAAAGAATGGGTTGAAGTCGCAAAAGCTTTACATATTCAAAACTTCCGGTTATTCGCAGGTTGGCCTGATTTTGATAAAGAAAAACAATGGAATTCAATGATTCGATTTGTGGATAAAGCAGCAACGATTGTTGAAGAAGCTGGATTAACAGTTGTCATCGAAAATCATAATCATGGTGGATTTTTATCAAATAGTGATGATGTATTGAGAATGTTCAATGACTTAAATCGTCCTTCTATTAAACTACTTTTAGATACTGGCAATTATGTTGATCAGCTTGAAGGTGTCTTAAAAACAGCTCACTTTTCAGGCCATGTGCACGCAAAAGTGAAAGAGATTAATGCAAATGGAGAAGAGTTGGATATTAATTACCCAACCATCTTAAGAAAATTAAGAGATGTAGAGTATAATGGCTGGCTTTCGATTGAATACGAAGGGAATCTTGAACCAAAGTCGTTAGTAAATCAGTTTGGTCAGTTTTTATCAAAAGAATTAAAAGAAACGATGGAGGTATAAATAGATGAAAATTGGTATTGTTGGCGCAGGAAACATGGGGAATTTACATGCATCTCTTTTGAAAACAAGATCGGATGTAGAGTTTATGGGTGTAACAGACATTGATTTCGAAAGATGCAAATCATTTTGTGAAACACATGGTGGAAGGGCATTTCGTTCTGTTGCTGAGATGGTTCAGGCTGGAACAGAAGTTGTGTTTGTAACGATTCCGAATACAAAACATAAAGAAGCGGTTGTTTCGGCATTAAAAGAGGGTGCAACAGTGTTTTGTGAGAAACCTTTTGTTACAAGCTTACAAGATGCGGATGAAATTATGAATGTTTTAGGAGATGACGAGAACCGTTTATATGTCGGGTTTAACCGTCGTTTTGCACCGGTTTACGCTGAAACGAAGCAAATTATTCAAAATGGTTTTAAAGTTTATTCTGGAAATATCATTATGAATGATGGTGATATGACCTCGCCTCCATGGGTAACGAATGTTGAATTAACAGGTGGATTTTTATATGATTCAACGATTCATATGTTTGATATGGTTCGTTATTTAATGGGGGAAATACGTGAAGTACGATGCGTTTCGCAACAATGCTTGTATCCTCTTCATGATAATTTTTCTTGTATGTTTACATCAGAGGAAGGTCAGTCGATTGTTTTAAGTACAAATGGGCATGCGTCGTGGACTTGGCCATCTGAGCGCATTCAATTATGGGGAGACCATGGAACAATTATTACAGAAGAGTTGGATTTAGTGACAGAATGCGGTCCATTAAAACAAGAGCAGCAAACAAAAAATGTTAGAGGAATCGACCGTAATTTAAAATGGGGTTATGTACAAATGCATAAAGACTTTTTAGATTCAGTTAAACATAAAACAACATTTAGTGTATCTGCTAATGATGCGTATCGTTCGGTTCTTATTACAGATGCGTGTTATCGAAGTGCTAGTGAAGGTGGAAAACTTATCTACGTATAATCGGGAGGGGACATCAAATGAATACTTTTTATAATTGTCAATTAGCTATTTCACCAATTAACTGGGCAAATGATGATATGGCGGATTTAGGGGATCACTACTCATTTCAACAAATAGTTGATGAAATGAATGAACTTGGCTTTAGAGGTACGGAGCTTGGTCGTAAGTATCCAAGGGATATTCTCACTTTACAAAAGGAATTAGGACAAAGAAATTTAGCCTTAACTTCAGGATGGTGTGACATTTTATTCTCTGACCCAGATCATTTAGACGAGAGCTTACAAAAATTTAAAGCTCATGTATTATTTTTAAAACGAATGGGTTCAACATTTGTTGTAACAGCTGATGGTGGAGGTTCCATTCACTGGGATCCAAGAGAGGATCGTTCAAATAAAGGGATTAAAAAGTATACTGGACGTGAGTGGGCGTCACTTTGTACGGGTTTAAATATTGCTGGTGAATTTTGCCGTCAACATCGAATGACACTTGTTTACCATATTCATACGGGTACAGGTGTTGAAACATTAGATGAGATCCATACGCTTTGTGCAGGTACTGACCCGGAAGTTGTTTCATTATTATTGGATACAGGTCACCTATATTATTGTGGGGTAGATCCGGTTGCAGTGATTCAAAAGTACGGTGAGCGTGTAAAATATGTTCACTTAAAAGATGTGCGTGAAGATGTATTGAAAAACGTGAAAGATAATGGAATTAATTTTAATGATTCTGTAAGAATGGGTATTTTTACTGTGCCTGGTGATGGTACAATTAATTTTGAAGCAATATTCAAAACACTTGCAGAAGTCGATTATCAAGGATGGTTTGTAATTGAAGCTGAACAGGATTCACTACAAGCAAATCCAATTGAATATGCACAAAAATCAATAAATTATATTGAAACCATTACAAATTTAAAACTTTAGAGTAGATAGATTGGAGTTGTGTCAGTATGTCCGTAACGATTTATGATGTTGCAAAACATGCAGGAGTATCTATTGCTACAGTTTCGAGAGTCATTAATGAACACCCGAGTGTAAAGTCAGAGACGAAGAAAAAGGTATTCGAAGTAATCGACCGTCTGCAATACCAGTATAATGCAGCGGCTGGTGTCCTTGCCTCTGGACGTACAAATACTGTCGCTTTAGTTACACCAAATAATATAAATCCGTTTTATGCAGAAGTTGCAGAAGGGATTTATTATGAAGCATTAAACAAAGGAATTAATATCGTTACGACTAACATGTCATTAAACAAAGACAATGATATTCCTTATTTAAACAAACAAAATGTAGATGGCCTTCTGTTGATGGATATGACTGCCAAACAAGTTGCCAAATTGAATAAACAAGTCGAGAACTTAGTTATTATTGGGAATGACTTACTTGATAGTAAAGCAAACTGTGTCATTACTGATAATTTCGCGGGTATTCAACTGGCAATGCACTATTTATTTGAAAATGGTCATGAAAAAGTTGCCTTAATTTCGGAACCGCCGATTTTTAATGATATTAAGGATCGCGTAAGGGCGTATCAAATCATTATGGAGGAAAAAGGATTTTCCTCTTATAGGGAAGTAATTGGTGCAAAGGGCTGTGAAATTGTAGATGGAGAGCAAATCGGTGAGCGTATTTTAAAAGATGGATTGAATCATACTGCTTATCTTGTAACGAATGATCTCCTTGCAATTGGCGTAAAGAAAGCTTTTGAAGCTGCAGGTAATAAAGTTCCGAGTGATGTGTCAATCGTAGGTTTTGATGGATCGTGGATTACAAATATTGTGTATCCTTCACTGACTACGATTAAACAACCGATGCATGAGTTAGGTAGTACAGCACTGACTTTATTACTAGATTTATTGGATAGCGATCGAACTTCTGCTAGGAAGATCGTTTTAAATCCAACTCTTCAAATAGGCGGTACTGTAAGTAAAATCAATTATAAATAAATAGTTTGGGGCATGATGATAAGTATTTCCTTTATCAACGTGCCCAATTTTTGAACCTTTTTTCAAGAGTTTTACCTATTTTCAGCCTTTTTAAGTCAAAAAATTAGGAGGATGTATGGAATCAATTCGTTTAACGATGGCCCAAGCGTTACTTCGATTTCTAGATAATCAATATATCGAATTTGATGGTGTTGAACATAAATTTGTAAAAGGAATTATGGGAATATTCGGACATGGAAATGTGACCGGTATCGGTGAAGCATTGGAATACGGACCTGAGGAACTATTATTTATTCAAGGTAAAAATGAACAAGGCATGGTTCATGCAGCAACTGCTTATGCAAAGCAAAAAAATCGTTTAGAAATATTTGCTTGTACTACTTCAATTGGTCCAGGTGCGTTAAATATGGTAACAGCAGCTGCGACTGCTACGGTTAATCGAATACCAGTATTACTTTTACCAGGAGATAATTTTGCATGTAGACAGCCAGACCCAGTTCTTCAACAAGTTGAAAACACATCAGATTATACAATTAGCGCGACGGATGCTTTCAAACCAGTTAGTAAATATTGGGATCGAATTGTACGTCCTGAACAGTTGATGACAGCTGCTATTAATGCAATGCGTGTTTTAACTGATCCAGTTGAAACGGGTGCAGTAACCCTTGCTGTACCACAAGATGTTCAATCTGAAGCTTTTGATTATCCGATACAGTTTTTCCAAAAGAGAGTACATCACATTGATCGAAGACCAGCTGTAAAATCGGCTAGTGAACGTGCTATTCAGTTGATTCTACGGAAAAAGAAACCTCTTATCATTGCTGGTGGAGGTGTGCATTACTCATTTACAACCGAAGAACTCGTAAAGTTTGCAGAAGCCTTTCAAATTCCGGTATCTGAAACACAGGCAGGGAAAAGTTCGATTCCATGGGATCATCCTTTAAATGTAGGAGCCATCGGAGTGACAGGCTCTTTAGCAGCAAACAAATTAGCTAAAGAAGCTGATTTAATTATTGCTGTCGGTACTAGATTAGGAGACTTTGCAACTGGCTCAAAAATAGCTTTTCAAAATAGAGAAGTAGAGTTTTTAGGGATTAATATTAGTGCTTTTGATGCTATGAAACTCGATGCGACATTCATCGTTGCAGATGCAAAAGAAGCTTTAAATACTTTATATGAGGGGCTAGTAAGTAATGAATATAGTAGCTCATATCAAAAAAGTGAAATTCAATTACTGAAGGCGGAATGGGATCAGGAAGTTGATAGATTATACAGTGTTGAAATGAAAGAAGGTTTATCTCAAACAAGAGTCATCGGAGAAATAAATCATTTTATAAATGATGAAGATATTATCGTGTGTGCAGCTGGTAGCTTACCTGGTGATTTACATCGTTTATGGAGAAGTAAAAATCCGAAAACATATCATATGGAATATGGTTTTTCCTGTATGGGTTATGAAGTTTCAGGCGCATTTGGTGCAAAAATGGCAGAACCAAATCGCGAAGTTTACGCATTTGTTGGTGATGGAAGTTATTTAATGCTTCACTCAGAATTAATAACTAGTTTACAGGAAGACTATAAAATTACTGTTCTATTATTTGATAATCATGGTTTCCAATGTATTCATAACTTGCAAAGAGGACATGGGAGTGAAGGGTTTGGAAATGAATTTAAATATCGTTCAAATGAAAAAAGACGCTTAAGTGGAGAATATATGAATTTTGATTTTGCTAGTCATGCTAGAAGCTTAGGTGCAAATGCATATAAAGTGACATCAATTGATGAGTTACGTGAAGCTTTAGAAAAAGCAAAGCAAGAAACTACTTCAACTCTCATCGAAATAAAAGTTTTGCCAGGCACAAACACTGACGGATATGAATCATGGTGGAGAGTAGGAGTTTCAGAAGTTTCGAATAGCTCAAAAGTTGTAAAAGCTCATCAAAAAATGAAAACAAATATTCAACTGACAAAGCCTTATTAATGATGGGAGAGAGTAGAGTGTCAAAACTAATTGTTCATAGCTTGAGTGAGCCAAAAGCGGATGGAAATGTCATTAAAATAACACCTGAATCGGCAAATTGGGAATATGTCGGATTTGAAGCTTATGTTCTAAAAAAAGGGCAATCATTAAAAAATAATACAAATAATCAAGAAGTTTGCTTAGTTTTATTAAGTGGAAAAGCAAATGTTTTTACGAAAAATGAAACGTGGGAAAACATTGGAAAGAGGATGAATATTTTCGAGAAAATTCCTCCTTATTCAGTTTATATTTCATCAAATGATTTTTATGCAGTAGAAGCGATTACCGACATTGAAATTGCTGTCTGTTCAGCTCCAAGTAATGGCAATTATCCTGCTCGCCTTATTACACCTGAAGATGTCGGAGTGGAAATAAGGGGTGTTGGAAATATTCAACGTCAGGTGCATAATATTTTACCAGAAAATGAGCCAGCAGATCGTTTACTAGTTGTCGAGGTTTACACACCAGAAGGAAATTCATCAAGTTATCCACCACATAAGCATGATCAAAATAATTTACCACATGAATCGATATTAGAAGAAACGTACTATCATCGAGTGAATCCATCTCAAGGCATGGCTATTCAAAGAGTCTATACAGACGATTTATCAATTGACGAAACAATGACGATCAAAAATGGAGATGCTGTTCTTGTTCCAAAAGGCTATCATCCAGTTTCAGCACTTCCAGGTTACGAGCTTTATTATTTAAACGTCATGGCAGGGCCAAATCGTACATGGAAGTTCCAAAATGATCCAAACCATGAATGGATCTTAAATCACAAACTAGCTTTGAAATCATAGAAGGTAGGAGAAAAGATGAATCATTTAACGTTTCGTAATCAATCATCAATCGATTTTATTGCTCTCGGTAGATTATGTATTGATCTGAATGCCAATGAAATCAATCGGCCAATGGAAGAGACGATTACATTTACAAAATATGTAGGAGGATCGCCTGCAAATATTGCGATTGGACTGTCTAGATTAGGCAAAAAAACTGGTTTCATCGGTCGTGTCGGAGATGATCAAATGGGAAGTTTTATTCTCAATTATTTGAATAAAAATCAAATCGATACTTCAAATGTTTTAATTGATCAATCGGGTTCAAAAACTGGATTAGCATTTACTGAAATTAAAAGTCCCGTAGATTGCAGTATCTTAATGTACAGAGATAATGTAGCCGATTTAAAACTTGAACCAAGGGATATAAAAGAGGACTATATCAAAAGAGCAAAAGCACTGTTGATCTCAGGAACGGCTTTAGCACAAAGTCCTTCACGAGAAGCTGTTTTCTTAGCAGTTGAGTATGCAAGAAAGCATGATGTTTGTGTTTTTTTTGATATTGATTATCGACCATACTCTTGGAATTCAGTTGAAGAGACTGCGATCTATTATAATTTAATTGCTCAAAAATGTGATGTCATTATTGGAACACGAGAAGAATTCGATATGATGGAATGCTTCGAAAATAATCCTCTTCATAATGATGAAATTACTGCGAAAAAATGGTTTAGTTATCATGCAAAAATAGTTGTCATTAAACATGGAAAAGATGGTTCGATCGCGTATACTTCACATGGAGAAAAGGTTAAAGGGAGAACTTTCCCTGCAAAGGTAATAAAGACTTTTGGAGCAGGTGACTCATATGCTGCCGGCTTCATCTATGGTTTAATGGAAGGCTGGGATCTCTTGGAATCTATGAACTTTGGAGCATCTGCAGCTTCTATCGTCATTTCAAGTCATAGCTGTTCAGATGCAATGCCAACAGTAAATCAAATTAACGAATACATTCAAAAATGTCAGAATGGCGAGATTGTAACATCCTAAAAATTATAGGTGATGAAGGGAGCTATTAAAATGAATACCGTAACAAGTGTAAAAACAATTAAAAACTTTATTGGTGGGCAATGGGTAGATTCAAAATCAACATCAAGTGAACCGGTTTATAATCCTGCAACAAATGAAATAATCGCAAATGTGCCACTATCAACTCGTGCTGAGCTTGATCATGCTGTTGAAGTTGCCAAAGAGGCTTTTCAAACTTGGGGGAAAACGCCAGTTCCTAAAAGAGCACGTATTTTATTTAAATATCAGCAATTACTTGTAGATTATTGGGATGAATTAGCTCGATTGATAACGTTAGAAAACGGAAAAAGCTTTGGAGAAGCACATGGGGAAGTACAAAGGGGGATTGAATGCGTCGAATTTGCAGCAGGGGCACCAAGTTTAATGATGGGGAAACAATTACCAGATATAGCAACGAATATTGAATCAGGAATGTATCGATATCCTATTGGGGTAATCGGTGGAATCACACCTTTCAATTTTCCGATGATGGTACCATGTTGGATGTTTCCTTTAGCGATTGCATGTGGAAATACATTCGTATTAAAGCCTTCAGAACGTACGCCATTACTTGCAAATCGTCTTGCTGAACTATTTAAAGAAGCGGGTTTACCAGCTGGAGTTTTAAATATTGTTCATGGAGCACATGACGTTGTAAACGGACTACTAGAGCACCAAGATGTAAAAGCTATTTCTTTTGTAGGATCTCAACCGGTTGCTGAATACGTATATAAAACAGCAGCATCAAATGGTAAAAGAGTCCAAGCTTTAGCTGGTGCTAAAAACCATTCAATCGTAATGGAGGATGCGAATTTAGAATTAGCTGTAAAAGAAATTACTAGTGCAGCATTTGGTTCTGCTGGGGAAAGATGTATGGCAGCATCAGTTGTCGTGGCAGTTGGTGATGTAATCGATCCCTTATTAGATAGACTTCATAAAACTGCGAACGAAATAAAAATTGGCAATGGAATGGATGAAGGAGTATTTCTTGGTCCTGTTATTCGAGAAGGACATAAAGCTAGAACAATTCATTATATTGAAACAGGTGAAAACGAAGGAGCTCATTTAGTTAGAGATGGAAGAAAAGATGAAGCTACTACAGAAGAAGGTTATTTTATTGGACCAACAATATTTGATCGAGTAACAACAGATATGAAGATTTGGAAAGAAGAAATTTTTGCACCAGTACTTTCAATTGTTAGAGTAAATTCTTTAGAAGAAGCAATCGACTTAACAAACAAATCCGAATTCGCAAATGGTGCATGTCTATTTACACAAAATGGAAGCCATGTTCGCCTATTCCGTGAAACAATTGATGCTGGTATGTTAGGTGTCAATTTAGGAGTACCAGCTCCAATGGCATTCTTCCCATTTTCAGGATATAAAAACTCGTTTTATGGGGATTTACACGCTAATGGATCAGATGGTGTTGAATTTTATACTAGAAAGAAAATGCTGACTGCTCGTTGGTAGAATGATTGCATTTTATCCAATTTTTAATAGAAAAGCCCCCTTTGTATGTAAAGGTTACTAGGGGGCCTTTTTAAATTTTCACATTAGGAATAGGTAGAATTTGTTTGTAATTATAGAGACTTTTGGATTTCAGCTAATCGATTTTCAATTTCTTTTAAAGCTTCATTATATTTTTCTTTTCCTGCTATTTTTTTTATTATTTTTTTGTTGCTTTTAGAAACAATAAAATTATCAATTTCTATAACTTTATCTCTATTTATAATATTACCATTGTCATCTATTGAAATAGATACATGATAGTCAGAATCATTTTTAAAACCAGGATTGAGATTTAAAGGAACAAAAGACGAGGCTACACCATTTTCCTGTTTAACATATATAATATAATAATTGTTTTTGTCGGGAAAAGGACTTGTATTTCCAGTACTATTTGGTTGAGTAACTAGGTTATTTATCGGTTCGCTTGCTTCTTCTTTATTATTCAAAGATATGTAATTTCCATAAATTCCAAAAGAAAAAATTAGAAAAATAATTAAAAAGCTGACTGTTATCTTAGATTTATTCAAGATTTAAACCTCTCTTTCATTGTTACTTTGCTATAAAAACCTGTTTGATAGTTTGATATTCTTTAATAATCAAAATAATACTTATAAGTAAAATATCAAACAATGCAAGCCCAAACGTTATTTTTAATAGTAGATTACTACTACTTATATAAAAGGAAACCATAAATGTTAAATTCCAAAATACTAATATTACAAGATAAACTAGACTATGTTTTTCGAAAAACATATATCCAAAAATCCATTGTAGTGCTAGTAATTGTTTGTTCATTTCTAAATAATACATTGAGGAAAAGAATAGTAAGACAGTTGCCAAAAGTAAATATAGGGTGCAATAAATTGTAGATAATTGAAGTGAATTTCTGTCATTTTCAATCTTTAACTCCACACTGGAATAAGCAATAGAATTAGGTTGCCAAATATCATGTAAATCATATTTCTTTAATGTGTTTTGTGTCATTTCGAAAGGGGTATTATATCTACTATTTTTAGTATAGAAACCATACCCCATAGAAATATGATTAGCAAGAATTCGTGGATCAAACTGGTCGTTAACTAAAATTGCGATTGGATCTGTAATTTGATGTCCATTCTTCACAGCCATATTTGTTGAATACGTAAAGTAAGTTTGTTTATTTTTAACATAAAGTATATTTACATTAACTGGTTTAAGATCTTTTAAATTGTAAATTCCTATGTAGTCTTTTCCAATCGTTCTTTTAATACTATTTTCATACTTTTTATACTTTATTGGTACAATAGCAGTTATTTGATTTTTACTATTATTTTCTGGAATTTGTAAACGTTTGTTGTTAGTATCAACAATTTTATTAATGGCTAGGTAATTTTTATTAATTTCAACTTTTTTTCCATCCATCCCCCAAGGGTCTGGGTTTTGTGGGAAATTTGAGGTTTTATTCAGATAGTATGGTGATGGAGAAATATAGAAAGCTCCCTGTGACTCCAGCTCTTTATATAGAAACTGAAATTGTTTTTTCTTTTTTTCATTTTCTAGTAAACTCATAGTTTCTGAAATATTTGTTGCTACTACTCCTAAATAAGAGTAATCTTTCAATAGTGACCATTTTTCATGTTTATCTACTGTGCTTTTTAATCCAAGATAAGTACTTATTCCTTGTTGTAAACCTAAAATAAGAAAAATAGCTAATATAAAACGAACAACTATATTTAAATAAATTAATGATTCAATAGGTTTTTTATTTTTAATCATTTGAGATATATTTATATTCTTAGTCCCTATCCATGTAATTAAATAAATAAATATAAATATTAAAATTAAAGGGATTATATTAGTTACCCAAAAATATAAAAAAGGTAATAATTGTTGGAACTGATTGTAAAGGTATAAATATAATATTAATCCAAAGAATCCTATAGCTAATGCCCCAAATAAAACTTTAATATACTTTTTTATTAAATATGATCCAATATGCCAAAAGTTAAAACCTAATAACTTCCTTACTGCAATGTCTTTATAGTTATTAACTACATCATATTGTATGGCAAGAGCAATTAGGAAACATAATATTAACAAAGCTTTATAAAGCATTTCTTGGTAAGGGTATTTAGTAATCAAACTCTGAGCCTGATCTTTTGAAATATTAACAATAAACCCATTCTCTTCTGCCTTACTTTTAAACCTTTCTGCCTTATCTATACCATATAATGTATAGGTTCCTTTAATATCCTTTGTTTTTTCAGCAGCAATCATTGGACGAATTTCTATTGGATCAAAACTATGAAATATTTCTAATTGTCCTACTTGATGAGTGTCATTGGTATGTACAGTTGAGAGAAAATCGTTATAATCACTACTTTTTTCTAAAAATATTCCGGATTTTAATTTTAGTTTTTCGAAATATTTGTTTGCCTTATAAAGAACTACATAATATACTACTTTATTTTCATTGTTTCTATCTTTTTCATATGATACGCGTTGTAAATTAACTTCTGCTTTTAAAGTAACAGCATTTAATAATTGAAAGTTTTCTAACTTATTTTTTTGAGGATTTCCTGCCTCTATATGGACATTCCATTTCTCATTATTATCATTATTATTAAAAGATTGAAATTGAATATATTCAAATTGTTTTACAGATAAAAAACTTACAATTAGTAAGGTGATTGTTAGAAGAATAAATATTAGCTTTTTCATAACAACCACTCCTTATAATTGTATAGTTCTTGAAAAAAACTTGGTTAATTCTTTATCGTGAGTCACCATGATTATCGTTTTTCCTTGTTTATGCAATTTCTGAAACAATGACACAATAATATCCCGGTTCTCATTATCTAATGATCCTGTTGGTTCATCAGCTAAAATCAAGTTGGGTTCTTTTAGTAGTAATCTTGCAATTGCTATGCGTTGCTGTTCTCCACCACTCAAGGTATGTACCTTTTTCTTACCATAATTATCAAGTCCTACTTCTTTTAAAACAAAAGATATAGCACCTTTTTTTTGTGAATTTTTCAATTTTTTATGTTTAAGAGCAATTTTTAAATTTTCATTTACTGATGCATTATCTATTAATGCATAGTTTTGAAAGATAAAACCTAATTCTTTTCTTAATAGAAGTTTTTTTATTTTTTTATCACGTATTTCTTTACCCTTTATTTTGACAATGCCTGAATCAGGTTCCTCTAACATGCCAATTATATTTAAGAGAGTAGTTTTTCCTTTTCCGCTTTTTCCAACAATACCGATAAATTCCCCAGATTTTACTTTTAAGGTAAAATCTTTAAATATGATCTTCTGGTTAAAGGATTTACTAATATTTATTATTTCAATCATAAGTTTAGCTCCTTTTAATAAGTAAAAAGGGATTTATTAATTCAATAAATCCCCTTTTAAACTATTATTTAATAATAAATTTATTATAAGTAGTAGCATATGGTCCGTTAAAATCTAAATAAAAATAAGACCATTTCCCAGGGGTTGCAGTTGGACCAAACCAAGTACTACCATTTTTCGTAATCGTACCATAATGCTTGTAATTACTATGATAGTAATGGTTAAACCACTGCATAGTTGATTTATTATATCCATAATCCCATGATTCTGCAGCCTTTGCTACTATTGGTAGAATAGAGCCGCATGTAAATAATGCTAATAATGACGCTGTAAGTACTTTCTTTCTCATTCCTTTCAACTCCTTTCTATTTTTTTTCTGGAAAATATATAAATATAGTGATATTACACTAGATTTAAAGTGGGAAACTAAAAAAAATCTACGAATTTAGAGAAATTTAAATATTTGGAAAACTATTCTATGAAGAAGGTATATATGTAATGAAAATTAAAGAGAAAGTAGTGATGTTATTTCTTAGTTTTACAGCTATATATTAAGAATAAATTTTACTAGTATTATTCATTGTTAATATATTCACAAACTAATCAATGAAAATATGATGACATGGATTGTGAAATAGATTATCTATAGAAAGAAGATATTTCATTTTAGTATCTTATATTCTTGGATAGATGAGCAGTTTCTAATGGAGTTTAAAATTTTTGAATAGATTAAACCTAAGTGGTATTTGCAAATGGTTAAGAAGTACAATAGGAGCAATTAAAAAAATTTTTAATTTACTTAAATGAATTTTAAAGTATCTTAAATTTATATCAGAAAATTTATTTAAAGTATATCACGGGGAAAAAAAGATATTAAAGAAATTTGTTACAATTTGTGGAACATTAAATAGAAAAAAGGTACCCTTTATAGAGCACCCTTCCAATTAACTCACTTCTTACAATCATAAGCAACCAAAGTAATATCCAATTCCTCTTCCAAATTCTCAATCTTACTCTTCGCATCATTAGTTAAATCTGCAATAATGAAGTCACTGTTATTTAAATCCTTATTATCATTACTCATTTCAAAAATCCCCTTTACCAAAATTTTACCTTTTCATTATTCCCTGTGGTAAGGAAACTATCCTAGCTAATAATTGAACTATTAAATAAAATTTTATTTCGTAAAAAAGCAATAAGACGGATAACTTACTTTAGTAATTCATATTTGTTAAACTATTTATATTATTTAAACAATTTAGTGGGAATAATAGGTTTACAGAAGGGGTTGGATGTATGGATAAGGATACGGATACGGTATTTGCAATTGGAGATATACACGGCAGTATAAATGAATTAGAAAAATTACTTAAACAATGGAATCCAGATCATGAAAGGCTAGTGTTACTAGGAGATTTAGTAGATCGTGGTGAGAATCCATACGAGGTTTTGATAAGAGCGCAACAATTAGAAAAAGAATTCGGAGCGGTTGTTATACTAGGAAATCATGAGCAAATGTTATTGGACTGGCTTGAGCAACCTGAGTTTAAACAAGCGTATTATTACGGACAGGGTGGTTTAGAAACCATTAATTCATTTTTTAAATTTGAAATTACAAATAAAAGAGGTCCCAATGAAGTAGCGCAATTAATGAAAGAGCAATTTGAATCTGAACTACAATTTATTAAATCTAGACCATTGTATTTTGAATGGGAAGATTATGTATTCGTTCATGCTGGAGTCGACCTTAATCTTGAAGATTGGAAAGAAACGACTGACAAGGAATTTTACTGGATTCGCGATGCGTTCCACTACGGTAAAAATGAAACAAATAAAACATTTATTTTCGGTCATACCCCAACATCAATCCTTCACAAAACTGAAGGGAAATTCGATATTTGGTATTCACCTTGTAAAACGAAGATCTGTATTGATGGGGCAGCTGCATATGGTGGGATATTACATGGGATTAAGGTAAATAAAGATGGAATCATCTCAACTCATTCGATTTCTTCTAAAACAAAGTCTACAAAGTATGAAATATAATTTTTTTAAAACTTGAGAACTACAGTAATTATGTTTAGTAGAAAAGGAACATATAATTATCATTTGGTTGATGCTATCTATTGAATATTTCTTCCTGATTCTTGATTATCAATGTAATAGCCTGGTCAAATTAGTTGAAGTAAATGGAGTTGCCAAATTAACAAAATAGCTACTATTATATGTTTTTGGACTATTATGATAAAATTAATCGAGTTCAAGTTCATTTTGAGGTAAATGATCATTTGAATAGGAAGAAGAGCTATCTAATATGAGCTCTGACCTTTAATATTTCAGAGGTTGACTTTCCGACTACAAGAGAAGCCACCATTGGCTAAGGAGGAATTGATAATGACGAAACTAGACCTACTGAAAGATTTTATTCTTAACAAAGAATTAGACATCAAAGTATCTAAACCTACAGAGAATTATACAAATTTTTCATATAATGGATTTGATGCGGGTACAGTCAATAATACTGGCACATACAGAATTTCTGTAGCTCGTGGAACAAGGGTAGAACGTCTATTCCGTAAACGTAAATACAAAATGAAGGTTTCTAAAGAAAATAACAACAATCTAGTCGCAATCTTTGAACTAGATAGTACTGAAGATTTTGTACAAGTTAAAACGCTACTTCTAAATATGGATAAATTAGCTAGCAACGGACTTCGTGAAGAATTGAGCCGTACAGTAAATTAAAAGATAAAGCTAACTGTGAACGTTGGTTAAATAATATAATCGAACCCACCAATAGATGGTGGGTTTGTTTCATCTGTTCACATTAATTGCAGTATTAAAGATGATTATTATGGGATGTCGATCGTCTCAAATGCGCTTTTATTATTATTTCCATCAGTTGTATAAATCCGAATGGTTTTCCCCTTGATTTCCGATTAATCAAACGGCATTTCTTCTGATTGATCCTCTGATACAACTCCATTCTGATCTGATCTTTTAACAGCCATGTATGAGTCATCAATTGCTTCGAAATGAATTTGTGTAACGCTCGGATCGCCTAATCGAGCATACTGAATGCTAGCCGATTCATTATTTATTGTATATGATACTTCCTTGACTCCTTTTGGTTTGCTTGTAATGTTTGTCGTCCGAAAAAGCAATCGTTTTTGAATCTATGGTTTCATTAAGACTTGATGTAATCCGAACCTCTGCGATATACGCTTTATTTGGCGATAACCTGTCGTAGGTAGAAAGAAAGAATGAATCATTTTTACTATGAACAAAGAATATAAACTTTCTTTGTTCATAGATTTCCATCCTTTTTGTTATCTACTAAAATGTCAGTATAGTTCAATAAGAAGTATGAAGTAATAGGATATTTTTGGTAAAATATTTAAAAACGTTTTTTATTAGCGAGGGGAAAGAAATGTTAATACATAAGGTCGACGAAGATGTGTCGTTAAGAATGTTGAATATTAATGATGCTGAAGAATTTTATAATTTAACGATCAGTTCAAAGGCTTACTTAAAAGAATGGCTTGGTTGGTTAGATTTCATTGAAAGTGTAGAAGATACTGCTCAAAATATTAATGCAAGGTTGAAATCATTTGCTGAAAATGGTGGAATACCTAGGTCATTCGCTATTATTTATAAAGGGAAAATTGCAGGTACAATTGGTTTTAACGACATTAATAAGTTAAATAAAATTGGAACAATTGGCTATTGGTTAGGGGAGCACTTCCAAGGTAAAGGAATTATGTCAAAAGCATTTAAATCTTTAATTGATTATGGATTTAAAAATCTTGGACTGAATAAAATTGAAGTTAGTGTCGCTGTTGAAAATAACAAAAGTAGAGTACTTCCTGAAAGATTTGGATTCGTTGAAGAAGGTAAAATCAGGCAAGCAGAGTGGTTGTATGACCATTATGTAGACCATATTATTTACGGTCTATTAGTAAACGAGTGGTATTAAATTATTCAACTAAAGCAGTACATTAGCTAAACAAAAAATAAGAGGATAATCATTATTCGATCATTCTCTATTTCAATTTATGGTTGATTAGTTGAACAAAGGATTTATTATTTCTGGTAAAATAAGGATAATTAATGATGTATTCAAGTAGGAGACGAACTATGAAAGATAATGAAATATATGTTTATCACATTGTTACTAGAAAAAAAATGATCCTTGGGCAGATAATTGAATTCAACAGTGAACAGAAAAATACCTTATATAGCTTCTTTTTTGAAATGGAGCAATTAAATACTAAAGGTGAAGATTTCATACAGATTTTTTACAGACATTTTACTGAAACAGGTTTGAAACTGGATGCAGAAAACGCTGAAGTTGCTAAGAAGTATGTAGGTCAAACAACTAGGGCAATTAGAGAAGTAATTTTAGAAATGGTTAGACTACAAGAATATCCAGAATATCCGTCTAGACTGTCTTGCTTATACGCTGCCAAAAATTACGAAGATGCTTTGAAATGGAAGGGAATATTTGATTCGTTCAATAGAAAAGTTTTACAAATCGTTAAACTAAGCGTTAATGGGAGTTCCTTTGAAGGGGATGGAAATCTTTTACCAAAGGAAGATGGTGTACCATTTGCTCGGAAAATTGAACAAGCTAGAGAATATTGGAAGGGGAATGTTACTAATGACCTTCCTGAGCTATTAATTAATGGGAAAATTAAAGTAGTAGAAATAATTGATGATTTCGAAGTTTAATTGTTCTACTTTAATATAGATTTCTTATTCAACTAAATCAGGGAGTAAGTTGACGACCATATTATTAATAAATAAAATTAGTTACTTAAGAGTGCAAGTATGTTTTTATAATTAATAATTTAGTTAAAGAATGTAAAAGTAATTATTATAATAATAAGCTTGGCTTTACTATTAAGATATTAGGTGATGTTTTTTTGCTCAAATCTTTCTTTCTATATAAAAATATTAGCGATAATTTTGTTGATGCTGACTTCGGTAATAGAATTATAAAACTAAATTTCCTTACGTAACTAGCACATACTTAGAAGACCGATCAAGAAAGGCAGCCAATGGCTGCCTTTTAATTTTAGTATTTGGTAGGGTAGTTCAAGAAGAAAATTTATTTTTACTCTTACTCTAAAAAATTAAGTAACCGTATCATTTAATTAGGATTAATCATTTTAGAGCTCTAATTGTTCTGCTCCTAAATCCCTTGAACCTAATATTAGAATAATACCATTTTTTCTTAAGCAACTAATCGCCATTTAATTGAATAAGAAAAAAGTTACCGAAGCAGCTTTAGGTAATTCAACTATTGAATGCCTTAATTGAATAAGAGTTTTATATCCACTTTGCAAACCAAGCAACATAATATGCAGCAGGAATAAATAAAAGTTGAGACAAGATTGTACCAAAAAATTTAGAACTAATCATTGTTATCGAATAACTTTTTAAGTAAACATAATCACTTTGTTTTTTCATTACTCGATCTGCTAAAACAGAAGCTTTAGGGTCAATAAATAATGTTAGTAAAATTGTAGATATACCATTAACAATTCCAGATGACATTAATGCCGCTTGAGCAAATTCTTTCGGTACTATCAATGATGCATAGATTGATGAAAGAACCGATATTGTGTATACAGATGTAATAATAACATTTACAACAAAAAGCCGTTTTGGAATCGTTTTGAATGTAATTCCTTTTAGATACGATAAACTTGGAACTCTAAAACACTTAACAATATTTTTAAACCCTTTACGATTAAACTGACTAATAAACAACGCAATTATAGAACCACGTTGATTAGATAATTGGATGATAGCTCTTGAAAATATATTTACAAAAGTAGGAAATAGAAGTATTCCAAAAAGTACTCCAATTGTCGTTACTCCAATTAAAATCCTATATTGTTCCTCTATGAATAGTAGTTTGTTTCCATCCGGCGCTTGGGCAATGAGCTTAGCAGTTAGTGGTTGTTGAATCATTGTAGAAAACCTTGAAACGATTACCAGTGTACTAAATAATGATAAAGCGGTTGCAATTAGTTTCACTCTTGCACCCGAAATTCTGGTAGAATAAGCCAAAGTTTCAATCATTGTCACTATAAATATAAATACAGATATAATGACTACTTTTCCTGTAATAAATTCCATAATTAGCTCCTTAATCTTTCATAAAGTTGAATATCACCATATGAATTAGAGATATAAAATTATGTATTCTCTCTTTTAGTTAATTAATAGAATGTTTTCACCAAGAAGCTTTAACTGTAGTAACACGTATATTTGATTTTACCTTATTTTCCCATTTAACTCATTATTATTTATTGTTTCTTATGCAACTAAATTGCCACTTACTTAAAATAAAAAAAGCCACATACAAGCAGCTCTTGTTATTCAACTAAAGGATTGCATTAGTTGAATAGTTTCTTATTATTTTTTCTATTTACAACATAATCCCAAATGGAATAGACAGCACTTTGTGCAAATAGCAAGAAAAGTATCCAAACACTAATATTTTGCAATTCCGAATTTGTAACTATGATAACAATAGGAACAAAGATTAAGCTAATAACTAAAAATTTTATCATTTTATCCCCTCTGACCATTTTTTTTAATTCCAATATTTTACAACTAAATTAACTAATAATATAAATTCTATATTAAAGATAATAGTCCTTTAATGCTTTTAATTAGACCTTACACTTCTCCATCATGTTCCCAATAAAAGAATATAACATTAGTTATCTAGCACTATTTATACACGGATTTTTGGGTACACAGTCACGATTGAATCTAGTATCCAGTTCACTTTTGAATATTCAGATATTTTAGTAATATTAAATAAAAGTAAATAAAAAGGTGATAAACAGATGTGCAAAAATAATAAAACAATCATAACAATGAATAAATATTATGTAAGACCTGGTGACGAAATTGAATTTATGCCAAAAGAGGATAAAGTAAGAGAAATCAGACCGAATTTTGTAAAAGGAGTTGTAACAAAAGTTCTTTCAAACTCTGTGATTGTAGATATGAGAAATGATCGTAACCATCGAAATTATTATGAACATGATCACACTGTAATCAATCATAAAAAGTATAAAATTTTAGCTTCTATTGCAAAAAGTTAAACAAACTTAATTTCCTAGAAAATAGCCTTAGCCCAAATTAAAGGGATAAGGCTATTTTTTTTAAACATTCTTTGGATTCTATAGGCCTATTTCTTCCTAACATTTTGCTTCATACTTTGAGAATAACAGTGACTATAAAATTAATGTAAAAAAGTTGCGATAAGGTGAAAACCTACAGCATTTTTTTTTCACTGAATTACCACTATTTATGTAAAAGATACTATTTGAACTATATTAGAATATTTATAGGTTGTTTTTCGCTCAGAAATCCGAACGAATTTGTTGATACTATCGTGTTAATTGATCAGAGAATAATTCCCCAAAACATTAATAAAAAGTAACAGAATATCATCGCACCTATCTTTAAAAATGACTTTCTATTTTGATATATACCATATATCCATAGCGTTGTAAAAATACAAAACCAATTTGTCTGAAAAGATAAGGATCATTGAGTACATCAAATATGTTTATGATTAAAAACAATAAAACTATTAAAATTGGTGCTACAACTATTAATACTGGCTGCTTCAGAATACTTACCACCTTTTATTATTTTTTAATCGGATACTAATTTACTAAATTATACTTTAAATTTTTTTTGAAAGGAGAATAAATTATGAAAGGAAAGTGAATCTTAATGTCAATAAATAAAAGATTAATTAATGAGAATAGTAGATTAGTTTTAGAGCAGGTAGAAACTGCTTTTTTTTTGTTTTAAGAGGAACTAAGGAACTAATCGGGAATTACCACTTGTATTACAATCGATCATTCATATCATGCATGAATACATATGCATGCCATATAAAGAATAGATTTCAAAAAACAGTGAAAAAACACGAAAATTGTAATATTTATCATAATTTAGTAATAATACATTACGTTTTTTAATAAATTCAGTCTTTAGACCGTTTTTTTCAATATCTTAAATTGTTAAAATAGAATTAGATTTAGAAAATATTGGAAATAAGGAGGACGTAATGAAAAAGGCAATTGTACAAATTAAGAACTTATCAAAGGAAATAAAGGGGAAGAAGATTGTTTCTGATTTAAGCTTTGATATTTTTGAAGGCGAAGTTTTTGGCTTCTTAGGTCCAAATGGAGCTGGTAAGACGACGACGATCAGGATGATGGTTGGTTTGATGAATATTTCTGAAGGTGACGTTGTCATTAATGGTCATAGTATTAAGTCCAACTTTGAAGAAGCAATTAAGAATGTAGGGGCAATTGTAGAGAATCCAGAATTGTATAAATTTCTAAGTGGTTATGATAATTTACTGCAATATGCTCGAATGGATAAGAATGTATCAAAAGAGAAAATTGATGAAGTTGTAGAACTAGTAGGTTTAACTGGAGCTATTCGTCAAAAAGTTAAAACATATTCTCTTGGTATGAGACAGCGTCTTGGTCTAGCTCAATGTTTATTGCATGACCCGAAGGTTTTAATTCTTGATGAACCTACGAATGGACTTGATCCAGCGGGTATCCGTGAAATGAGGGATCACCTGCAGCTTCTTACGAAGAAAAAAGGAATGGCCATTATTGTATCGAGTCACTTATTAGCAGAAATGGAAATGATGTGTGATCGAATCGGCATTATTCAACAAGGTAAGCTTATAGATGTACAAACTGTAACAGAGCTTACAACTGAAGATGTCCAAACGTATTCAATTGAAGTGAATAATAATGAAACTGCACTTAAAGTATTATCTAAACATAATGCTCAGTTAGTTGATGGAGAAATACATATTGAATTAACGAGAGAAGATGTACCGAATGTAATTGAGTTATTAGTCGAAAATCGCATTCGCGTATATGGATTTAAAGCAAATGCAAAAACATTGGAAGATCGTTTCTTAGAAATTACGAATGTTTAACAACTCTTTAATTTGTTGATGCTTTAGAATTTCAAAAAGAAAGGGACTTAGAATATGTTAAAATTGATTCAAAATGAATGGATAAAGATTATTAAAAGACCAGGTACAATCGTGATGGTTGCTCTCATTATTTTACTAGTAGGAGCTATGGGTTCATTTGTAAAATATAATGAACATAAAAAAGAGCAAAATGCAGACCCGAATTGGAAGCAAACATTACAAGTACAAACTGCAGAAGATAAAAAACAATTAAAAGGTATAAATGATAAAAATGACCCTGAAAGAAAGTATTTAGAACGATCAATTGCAATTAATGAGTACAGAATAGATCATAATATTTCACCAAATGAAAAGACAAATGTTTGGACTTTTATGGATGTTTCATCAAGTTTAATTATTTTAGTAGGACTATTTACGATTATTGTTTCTGCAAATATTGTGGCGAGTGAGTTTAACTGGGGTACGATTAAGCTATTACTAATCCGTCCGTTTTCTAGAAAAAAAATAATTATGTCAAAGTATTTAACTAGTATTCTATTTGGTTTTGCTATGTTATTTATATTATTTTTAGTTTCGAATCTACTTGGTTTAGCACTTTTTGGTACAGGAAGTGGGAATACTTCATATTTAGCATATGTCGATGGCCATGTTGAAGAGCAAAGTAGACTGATCTATTCTGCAAAGCTTTACGTAATGAGTTTCATCGAAACATTTATGCTTGCTACGATGGCGTTTATGGTTTCAACAGTATTTAGGAACAACACAATTGCGATCGGTATTTCAATTTTACTATTAACAGTCGGAAATACGGTAACAGTTATTTTGGCTGGATTCTTTGATTGGACAAAGTTTATCTTATTTGCCAATACAAACTTAATGCAGTACGTCAATGGTAATCCACCAATTGAAGGAATGACAATGACATTTTCAGTAATTGTATTAATAGTCTATTTTGTTATTTTCCTTGGATTATCATTGGTTGTATTTTCAAAACGAGATGTAACAGCTTAAATTGTTAGTGTTTTTTTAAGTACTAATTTCATTGAAAAAGCCTTATTCGAAGTGAAGAATAAGGCTTTTTTTCATGTTTCTAAAATAATGATTGTATTTTTTCTTTCATCATTTCATTATACAGGTTCAATGCTTGGTCATACTCTTTTTCTTCAAAAAATTTAGTTAATTCTTCGTACTTCTTAATATGATTTTCAACTGAACTTCTTCTATAGGAATAATATTTACTTGCAATAATCTCAAATTTATTTTGTAAAGCTCCGATTGTTTCCATCATTAAATCATTTTGGCTTGTTTGTAAAATAAGATTATGATAGCGATTTGCTTCTTCGTAGTATAAATCATGCTCTTCATCAGCAACCGCATTTTTCAATAACTGAATGCATTCATTCATTTCATAAATTGGAAAATCAAGCATTTTCCTTTTAGCTTTTTCAATGCTTCCAATTCCTAAAAATAAACGACATTCTAAAAAATTAACGATATCAATCAAGGTAATTTGAATGTTTTGCACCATTGAGCCCTGGTTTTTAAAATGTTTAACCAAACCAGTTGATTCCAATTTGACAAGCGCCCTTCGGATAGGGGTTCTACTCATGTTCAAATCATTTACAAGTGATGCTTCAGTTATATAAGTACCAGGAGAATATTTACCTTGTATTATAGACTTTTTTATTTCTTCATAAGCTTTTTGTTCAAGTGTTATATTAGGCAATAAACTCACCATCCTACTTTCGGTGTTATTTTTGTGCACAGCGAAACAAGAGTGCGATTTGATCTAAAACCACTCATGTTTCGTTAACGAGCCACTATACTCACAATTCTAATGTAATGTACCGCAGCTTTCACTAAACCTTTTTTCTAGATTGAAGAAAAGAAAAAGTGTTTGAAATAGAACGAATATTATACACAAAGTATACAATAAAATTGACAAAATAGTATAGAAAAATATTTATTTCAATAATATGGTAAAAGAAGAGATTATTTAATAGGATTTATCAATTTGTTTAATGAAATGAGAGGGATTTTTGAAGTAAATAATTCGAGGTATTATTAATTTTGTATAAAGATTGTATACAACTATAGTCATTATAAATACATTATCGATAATCATTAAAAAACATCTAAAGCCTTAAAAGCTTTAGATGTTTTTACACATTAGAACATTAAATCCATAAATGCTTCTTCTTTCAGTTGAGTTAATATTTCAGTTGCTTTATCAAATTCAGATACTTCCACACGATCAACAAGAGAGTTATATAAATCAATTGTGTTTGGAATTCTAATTTTTCTTACATTAAATACATTAGAAGACGTTGCTTCTTCAGTAAATCTTTTCCATAAATTATCAAGCATTTCGATGATTAAATTGTTTTGAGAATTTAGTAAAAATGTTTTATAAAACTCAGTTAACGCACTGTGATATTTGTGGGCATCATCTTGATGATATGCTTTTTCCATAGAGGCAGTAATTTCTCTAAGTAGTTTAACATTAAATGGAGTATGCTTCCTTTGGGATTTTTCTACACAAAATACAGCAAAGCACCATTGAATTTCAATCATATTTATTATTTCTTGTAAAGTGAAATGAGTATATGTAACAGTCGTTCCATGAAAGTTATTATGTGATAACAACCCTTCGGATACAAGTCTTCCAAGTGCTCTTCTAATCGGTGTTCTGCTCATTTGTAATTCAGAAACAAGTGCAGTTTCTTTCAAATGCATACCAGTTTGATACTCACCTGATAGGATCAATTTTTTTAATTTTTCATATGCAATTTGTTCTAAGGTTTTCTCTTTTGCCATTTTATTCTCCTACTATAAATGTATTAACTATTTCAATAAAAGATCTTCTTAGTTTAATCCTTAATAGTATACATTAAAAATCCAATTGATAAGCTTTATAAAAAAATATTTCAATTTTTTGTAATGAAACAAAGGTAATTTTTAATCTATATATCGGTTTAAAATACCAACTTTATATGTTCAATGAATTAAACGATGTATTTTCTTCCATTTATTAGAATAATTTCCATTCCCTTATCAAATCATAAAATAAAATCAAAATAGGGGAACGGTATGAGAACTTATAAAGATGGTATGAAAAAAGATTCCTCAAATGAAAATTGGATTGAAGAATTATCGAAATCAAAGGATTTTATTAAATTTAAAACTTCTAGTGATCTACAGAATGACAGTTATTATAGTGTGTATTTTTACCGAACGTTAATTAGGTCTGAGATCATGCATGAACAAATACTTCCATATTTGACAAAGAATTATACGCTTGAAGAATTGATGTCTCAACTTCCAGTTCAACAACTTACCATTACTTCAGATAGTTCTAAAATTAAAAGTAAACTGCTAAAGGGCTATACGGCAATTCAGTATGGTGATAATTTAACTGATTCTTTACTTGTTAATATTTCGAATAATGTATCCAGAACAATTGGTCCTCCTATAATGGAAGCTACTACTCTAGGTCCACAAGTTGGATTTGTAGAAGATATGGATGTAAACATCAATTTAATTCGAAATAAATTACCAATATCTGATCTTTATATTGAGGAATTGGTAGTTGGGAAGCTATCAAAAACGAGTGTTGCTGTGATCTATATAAGTGGAATTGCTGATGATGAAAATGTTAATACAGTTACACAGAGGATAAAAGATATCCAATATGATCATATTCCGGATAGTTCATTTATTTCGTCTATGATTGGTGATAACACGCATTCTATTTTTCCACAATCGATTCCAACAGAAAGACTTGATCGGACAGTCGGAGGTTTAACTGAAGGGAAAATCGCCATTGTTGTTGACGGTTCTCCAAATGTTCTTCTTACACCTGCTTTAATAGATGAGACTTTTATTGCGATGGAAGACTACTATGTCAATTGGGTACTCGCTACATTTTTCCGTGGTCTAAGAATGTTCGGTTTTGCACTTTCGATTTTCATAACGGCTTTTTATGTTGCAGTTTTGACCTATCATTATGAGCTAATTCCACCTCGCTTACTTGAATCATTAGTCATATCTAGAGCATCTGTACCATTTCCTCCAATTTTTGAGGTGTTATTTTTAGAAATTACGATCGAGTTAGTAAAGGAAGCTGGACTTCGATTACCATCAAAAATTGGACAAACCCTTGGTATTGTTGGTGGTATTGTAATTGGGCAAGCTGTTGTAGAAGCTAAGCTTACGAGTAATATTCTCTTAATCTTAGTAGGACTTGGTACACTTGCATCCTACACATCTGCAATCTATAAATTTAACAATACGATTCGATTTATAAAGTTTCCAGTCATCATAATGGCTCAGCTAATTGGGCTTTTAGGGATTTTTATGGGCTTTATCTATTTAATGACGCACTTGCTCCGATTAACCTCTTTAGGAAGACCCTATATTGGAACGTATCCATTTAGGAAAACGTCATTTAATGATTTGTGGATTAGATTACCATTTTCAAAACAGAAAAAAAGACCTGCGAATTTAAGACCAGCTTCACTTTTTCGATCAACAAATGATATAAAAAGACCTGGTCCACCGAGTGATTTTGATGAATAAAAAAGGGGAGATTTATTAATGGCATCATATAGAAGACAACAAGTTTCACCGTATCTCCTATTTTTTATTATTACAAGCTCTCAAATAGGTGTTGGTGTTTTAGGGTTTCAACGAATCATCGCAAAAGATGCTGGTTATGATGCGTGGATTAGTGTCATAATTGCTGGGTTTGTTGTTAATATAATTGTTTGGTTTATGTATAAATTGTTAGTGAATGCAAAAGGGGATATTATTGATGCCCATAAGCAATTTTTTGGTAATATTATCGGACCAATCTTAAGTCTAGTCATTCTAACCTATTATGTAATTTTATCTATTTCTGTTTTAAGATTATATATTGAAATCATTCAAGTTTGGATGTTTCCGTCTATATCAACGTGGCTATTATCGAGTATCATTTTATTATTATGCTATTACATCGTATCAGGTGGGTTTCGTGTAGTAGTCGGAATTGCATTTCTATCTGGAATCTTTACAGCAGCGCTTTACGCTTTGCTATTTCATTTGCCACATAAATATATACATATGGATAATGTTTTACCTATTCTTGATCATTCGTTTAAAGATTTGCTATTGTCTGCAAAAAATACAATTTATACGATTTCGGGGTTTGAAGTATTACTAATGGTTTTTCCATTTATTCGAAATGGAAATTCTTCTCAAAAATTTGCACAATGGGGAATCGCTTTTTCAACTTTAGTCTTTACTTTATCGGCTTTTACAACATTTTTACTTTTAAGTGAAAAACAAATTGCACATGTAATCTGGGCGAGACTCTATATAGCTAAATTAATTCATTTTCCATTTTTAGAAAGATTTGAATATATACTAATTTCCAGTTTTTTAATTAAGGTTATTTCAATTTTAGCTCTATTATTATGGAGCTCAAGCAGAGGTTTAAAATTAATTTTTAAATGGAAGCAAAAGTATACATTAATATTGATTAGTGTAATTAGTTTCATTGTTTGTCAATTACTTGAAACTCGATATGAAATTAATGCATTTGCAGATTATACAAGTAAAATTTCTCTATACATTTTTTATGTTTACATACCACTTTTTTCAATCCTTTTTATGATCATGAAGTCTGGGAAAGCAAAATGAAAAAATATCTTCTTTTATCTATTGTTTGTATTGGATTATCTTTAAATGGCTGTGCACTTGTACCGTCTGCGAATGTAAATGAACTAAATATTATTGAAGCAGCTGGGTTTGACCTTCAAAAACCGAAACAATTGAAAGGGACTGTTGTTTTTCCTGTGTTTCGACCAACTGGACAGATCGAATTTAAAGTGTCTTCTGCAAGTGGAGAAACAATAAAAAAAGTAAGGGAAAGATTAGATAGCCAAATGAGGTATCGGTTAATGTCAGGTCAGATGCGAGTTGTTACATTCGGTCTGGACTTAGCCAAAAAAGGTTTTTTTCCAATTGTTGATACGTTTAATCGGGACCCGGCCGTTGGGAATATCATACAATTAGCGATCGTTGATGGTGAATCAAGTGATTTACTTTCATTAAAACAGTATAAAAATGAAAACATAGCTTTATATCTTCACGATCTCCTTGTACACAATTCGGAGGCTGGACCTTTTCCCTATACCGATTTTTCAACGTTTGTCTATCAATATTTTGAAGTAGGGCAGGATCCGTATTTACCGGTGTTAAAAATAGTAGATGACAAAATTAAATTGAATGGTATTGCAACTTTCAAAAGAGATAAACTCATAACAATTATTCCATGGAAGTATGCTTTCATTTTTAAAGGAATGAAAGAAAATTATAAACAAGGATTACATCAGTTCAAAATTGATGGAGAATATGTAGCAATTGATAATATAAAATCTAAAAGTAAATATGAAATCAAAATCAAAAAAGGAAAACCAGAGTTTACAGTTCATTTGAAGATGAAAGCCAGAATCCAAGAATATACCGGTGAAAAACCAATCGTATTGCCTAAACATATTAAACAAATAAGTAAGGCAATTGAAAGAGATGTTGAAAAAAATGCACAGGAGCTTATGTCACTCCTTCAAAAAAATAATGTAGATCCGATTGGTTTCGGATCAAAATTAGAAGCACATCAAAGGGACTTTGATGGGAAAAAATGGAGGAAACAGTATTCGAGTGCAAAAATTAAAGTAAAGGTTGATTTAGATATACTTCATACGGGAATTGTTGAATAGGATTATTTTTCGAATGAACAAAATAGAACTATTAAAACGCGAATGGAACTAAAAAAGGACGTCTTAAGGTCAGGTCATTATGGGCTTAATGACGCCTTTTTTTATGACCTTCTTTCTTCAAAAATGTAAAGTTTTATTGTATTAAAATTGTATACAAACTCCTTGGGAAGTATGTTAATATAATATTGCAAGAAGGGTAAGAATAAGAGTATTTAAGTAAAGGTAATTCCTGGAGGGGATTATGCTTTTTAAAAATATTTTAATAACACTTACAATCATCATTAGTTTTTTCTATTTAACCTCTTTCATCTTATGGGGAGAAGCAAGACAAAGGTTTGCAGGAAGATCGAAATTAAAAGAATTTTTTATCGGGATTCTATTGAGTGGATTAACGATTTTATTATTAAATTTCCCAATTTTCACAGACCATGGAACAAATATTCAAATTAAAGCACTTGGAATGGAAATTGCAGCAATCTTTTTTGGGAATATTACTTTAGTAACAATGTTCTTTTTCGATATTATTGCTTTTTATTTTATTAATGGATTTAACTATGTTTACTTAATTGATACACTTTTGCTATTGTTTGTTTTATTTTTTGGATTCTATATGAATTATCAAAAATGGGATGAAAAGAAAAGAATTCTTATTTTGACCCCTATTATCATTTTATTTAAATGTATTGGTTTTTATTTAATCGATAAATGGATGCTAAGGCCGATTGGTGACATTGTAGTTGGAAGGTTACTTCAAACGATGGGGTTCTGGATTTTAATGTATGTTCCAGCATTATTATTAAGTTACTTTATAGCCTATCAAACACGTAATACAGAAATAAAATTAAAGAAGATGGAAAACATCGCAAATGTTGATAGTCTAACCGGACTATATAATCGTAGATACTTTGAAAAACAACTTTTAAATGGATGTTCTAAATCCTATGACACATCATTACCAATGACATTATTAATGATAGACGTGGATCATTTTAAAAAATATAACGATTTATATGGTCACCCAAAAGGTGATGAATGCTTAAGAAAAGTTGCAACTAGTTTACAATTAGAGATGACAAGCGAATCGGGCATTGTTGCACGGTATGGTGGAGAGGAATTCTCAATCTTGTTACCGAAATCAGATTTGAATGATGCAATGAAAATAGCTAATCGTTTATGTGAAAATATAAAAAAGTTAAAGATTGAACATGAGCAATCAGAGAAAAAATTAGTTACATTAAGTATTGGTGTCGCATCATTGATTGCTGAAACTGAACAAGATTACTTAAAGTTAGTGAAGCAAGCTGATCAAGCATTATACAAATCAAAGCATAATGGAAGAGATCAAGTGAGTTGCTAAAAAAAGAATAAGGTTAAATGAAAAAACATCTATTTATCACTTCAGAAAAAGGTGATTTAAGATGTTTTTTTTGCTGCTTTATTTTATAAGTGGATTTAAATTAAAATGGTTCAATGCATCGCTGACTAAATCGATATCATAAATGTTCTTCTCTAAGAAAAATTTTATGACTAAATCATTTAAATCGCTGTCTGATAATGTATAGCCTGCAGAACTTAAGAGTTCGCTAACTTCAATTTTATCTAATTCAAGTGCTAGTGATAAAGCGATTATTGTATTTTTCTTTGGAAGGTAATTAGGAATGGAGCGGATTTTTGAAAAATGTTTTCGATCAATGCCCGCCTTTTTATAGATTGATGGATCACTGACATTTTTTTTATCAATAAAGTTAAATAAGAGCTCTCTAAATGTTGGTTTCAGTTTATTTTTAATAAATGCTTCAATCTCTATATTTTCTAAAGGCTCAGCAGCATACACTTCATTTTTACTAAAACTTATTTCTTCTATTTTTACTTCTTCTAAATGGCGTTTTACATATATTTGTAATTCAAACAATAATTCTTGGTTAAGCATTTAAAATCCTCCTTCCAAAATGTCTCTTTTAAGGCGACCTACCTACTAATTAATTCAGTTACTATTATAACATCAAGAACTAAGGGGCTGATTTAGAATGAACAGTAATAAAACAGAAATTATATTTTTAATCGATAGAAGTGGTTCAATGGCTGGACTTGAAAGTGATACGATCGGTGGATTTAACGCATTTATTAAAAAACAAAGTAGTTTTGATGGAGAAACAAATGTAACAACAGTGCTTTTTGACGATCAATATGAAGTCTTATGGAGCGGGATAAGTGCACATGAAGTTAAACTAACGGAGAAAGAGTATTTTGTAAGAGGGTCTACCGCACTTCTAGATGCAGTAGGTAAAACCATCTTAAATGTAGGAAACAGATTATCTTTATGTAGCGAGAGGGAAAGACCTGGTAAAGTCATTTTTGTTATTACGACTGATGGGTTGGAGAATGCGAGTGTTGAATTTACGTATTGTAAAGTGAAACAGCTTATTCGTCACCAACAAGAAAAGTATAATTGGGAATTTATTTTCATGGGAGCAAATATAGATGTAGCAAAAGAAGCAAGTAGCCTAGGGATTTTAAAAGAAAATGCTTATACTTTTGAATCTTCTAATGAAGGTGTTGAAAATATGTATAGTGTAATATGCGAAGCGGTGTCAGAAAAAAGGATTTAATTTTATTCAAATCTAGTAAGCTTTTTTGGCTTACTAGATTTTTTTATTGTAAATAAAAATTCTTTAATGATAAAACAGCAGTTAGAATAATAATGTTAGAATAGGTACATAAAACACATTTAGAGGAGAGATGTACATATGAAACAGCAAAGCTTAGATCATCACGTTAGATATCATCCAGTTTTCCACTTTTTTGGAGCACCATTAGCGTTAATCACGCTCATTGGTTCAATCGTTAACTTATGCAACGCGATAAAAAATAGCGATCATATTTGGTTAGCAGTATTTATTTTAGTTACTTCGCTTTTATTAATTGTTTCGTTTTTTCTAACAAGACTTTATTCGAACAAAGTGCAAGACCGTGTCATTCGAATGGAAGAAAATTTTCGTCACTTTACGCTAACTGGTAAACCGTTAAATCCTCAATTAACAATGGGGCAAATCATTGCATTACGATTTTCAAGTGATGAGGAATTTGTAGCGTTAAGTGAAAGAGCGGTAAGTGAAGGACTGAGTTCGAAAGAGATTAAACAAAATATTAAAAATTGGCGAGCGGATGAGTATCGCGTTTAATTTTGTGTTAGGGACCTAGTTTAGGTCCTTTTCTTTTTTAGAGGGGGTTTGTTAAATTGAAATGTTGATTTTTGAACTAAAAAAGGTTGTCTAATTAGACAACCTATTGGAACTCTTATGTAATTAATGCATGCGTTAGGAAAAGCATTTTAACATTATTATTTCCAAGCTTCAACGTTCGAGAATGTTTCATAATCAAAACCTGAAATGTATTCAAACTCTTTACCCATTCGTTTTGAATATGCTTCTGACGCTAATGATAGTAATGGCTCAAAAGAGTTATTCTTTGTCATTTTTTTGGGGTTATTTAAAACCAACTCATAAAACTCTTGACCTTTAGCAACAACAAAGCATCTACTATATAAGAATAAATCTGGAGAGAAATTAGATTCATCTTCACTAAATGAATTTTCACCGATGTTTTTGGCGTGTTCTTTTGTATCTAATAAATAAAGCTTATACGCAAGATTTTCTTCAAATTGTTTAATATCCTTTACGCTTGTTTTTGAAAGTTTTTCAATAGCTGGACTTAGAATTTCTTCATCATGTTTAGCATTTTCAAGTTCAAAAAGTGAAATGATTGACCAAAATGTATCATCATTCATCATTTTTTTAGGTTTTTGAGGTTTTTTTAGAAATTCTTCTCTTTCTTTAATTTGCTCTTCAAGAATTTCCCTCTCATAATTTTCACGATCATGAAGCCATCGCCATTCATAATAGACAGGGTTAGCTATACTTGGATGCCATTTTCCACCGTATGATGAACTTACTAATCCTTTTTCATAATCCGAAACAGGAGAATTTCCTATATAAATCATATCTTTGTGCAACTTTCCATCTTTCCAAAGTAATTCTTCTTCATTTTCATAAAGAAATCTATTTGATCTCAAAATCTCATTTATTTCTTTGTTTTCTAAGGTTGGTAATTTAATGTCAATATACTTTGAAATATAAATTAAATATGATTTTTCTATTCTATTGATAACTTTAACTGTGCCATATCTTCCATCAGGTAATTTACATGCATAGATATCTCCAAGTTCTATACTTTTATTTCTCATATATTGTTATATCCTCCATCTTTTGCAGTCATCTTTATCTAATGTATCTAATAATTCCATTTAACTATTATTACATATTATTATTTGAACTTAAATTTGAAATATATCCCCTTTTCTTATTTAACTAAACTGCCATTTAGTCCAATAAAAAATGACCGACGAATCGTCGATCATGTTGTTAAACTAATTCATTGCGTTAGTTGCATATTACCTATGAAGTTTTTATTAATTAATATTTATAGATAACAAAGAAAAACAAAAATGTTGGAAATGTAATAACACTTATCCATTTTGGAAATTTCATATTAAATTTACCTAAAATTTTTCTGATAATATCCTCAAATAAAACAATAAAATTTAGCATCAAAAACAGCATTAAAAAGATTAATCTAAAAGAACCTTTTTGTGAAAATAATGAACTCAAGATCAATAGGAAAAAAATCTCAGCTAGAAATTCAGCTAAATCATATTTTCTACCATTATTTTTAAAAAGCCACTTTATATATTTCTTTAATAATGTCATGACTCGATTCTATTCCAGGAATTGCCACAAGAATGGCTGAACAAATTTTCGCTGAAATTGGAGCAAATGTTGGCGATCAATTCCCTTCCGCATCAAATCTATGTTCATGGGCAGCATTGGTCCCAGGTCACAACGAGAGTGCGGGAAAAAGGAAATCTAGTAAATCTAAAAAGGGAAATAAATATTTAAAATCGGCTTTAGTAGAAGCAGCTCAATCAGTAAGAGGATCTAAAAACTATCTTGGTGCACTGTATAGGCGTACAGCTGGACGAAAAGGACAGAAAAAGGCAGCAATCGTAGTTGCGCACGCAATGTTAAGGATTGCATATTACCTTTTAACTCGAAAAGAAATGTACGTTGACCTAGGAGAAGATTACTTTGATAAGCAAAGACAAGAATCTATTGTCCGCCATTCTGTACGAAGACTAGAAAACTTAGGTTACACAGTGAATATAACAGAAGCCTCCTAGTCTATTAGATCAGTCCATATATCACCTAATAATGAGTAGCTACACTTTTTTAAAAAACGAATGAGCTGCTTCTATTTAGTGTTGCCTTTTTACTCATTTTTCAGAAGTTTATTTTCATGGTAGTTGAATAAGGTATTCCATAATATTTAATTTATCTACTATTAACTTCATAAGCTGTTCTAATTCCAGCTTCAATCGCACCTTGCATCCAACCTGGTGTAGTAGACGAGTGTGATCCTGCGAAATGAATTCTCCCTTCTGGAGTACTAATATATTGACCCAATTCTTTTACCTGGTCGGGTTTAAACATGACAAAAGCTCCACCAAAATAAGGAAAATCAGACCAATTATGAGAATATCCTATTAAAAACTCCGAAAACACTTCATTTCCAAATATATACGAAAGATCATTCAAAGCAATTTTTATACGTTCTTGTTGTGTCATATTATCCCAGATACTAGAATCATCTTCCCATGTGTAACTAGCTAACATAATCCCCGTACTGACCGACGACCCTTGACCATGACTAGGAAAATATGAAAACTTGATTGGTAAATCAGTCGTTATTTTCCCGCCATATAATCCATATTTTTCCCAAAATCTCGTTTTAAATTGAAGACCTATTTTAGTTGAATTAGCATAATGTATCTTTCTAATAACTTTTCTCTTTTCATATGAAATAGACTCAAACGGAAGTAAATCTACAAAATTCAATAATGAAAAAGGAATTGTTGAAATAACAAAATCGCTAGACAATTGATGCTCAGTACTAAGTATTTGATTTTCTGTATAGATTGTTACACTTGATTCTTGTTGTATAATTTTTTTTACTCTTTGATTAGAAACAATGTCATCTTTAAGCTGTGGTAAAAATCCATTAATAAGATGATCTGTTCCCCCTGTAATTTCATAAAGTTTTAGATCCTTTGTTAGGAGTACTAAAACTTCTCTTAATATTGCAGTAAATGCAAGTTCAGAAAATCCTTCTAATCCAACAAAAGCTTCTACCAAATTGATTGCTTCAGTTGATAGTGATACGCCAACAGGGTTATATTTTAAAAAGTTTGCCATCGAATAATGATCATACAATTTAATAACGATATCCCAGTTCTTCTCAGGATCTTGGTTAATAAAATCAATAACTGGTCCAACAGCTAATAAGAGTAATTCTGTTGCAGTTTTTCCTTGTTCACTTGAGGTTAGTTTAAAGTTTAATTGGTCTGGATTTGCTTCATAATTTTTTTGGTTTGTTAATACATTATTGATGAAAATCAGATCATTAGGAGTACTATTAATAAATTCATTTACTTGTAAATTGAATTTTTTTATATATTCCATAACTAAATAATGAAAAGAAGGTATACGCATTGCACCAAGGTCTATATATTGATTATTAATAAAAGGTTCCCTTTTGGTGTAAATTCTCCCCCCAATTCTGTTATTTGCTTCAATAATGATAACCTGATGTCCAGCTTCTTTTAAAAGTGAAGCAGCAACTAAACCAGAAATTCCTGCACCTATAATGGTTACATGCTTTGGAGAGTTCGTTTTTTCTAATCCATTTTGAATAATGGAAATCATTTGATCCATTGAAAGCAGTAATTTTTGAATCAAAGCTATCACCTCTTCTTGCTCTTGAATATGTCTCATTAGAATGATATTCGTTTACAAGTTGAAGTAGAATTTCCAAAAAGTTTTTATAAAATGATTCAAGATATAATTAAATTCTTGTTCAACTATACTGCCATTTACTGGAATAAGAAAAAAGCCATCGAAGCAGCTTGAGGTTGTTCATTTGATGCAAGTTAGTTAAGCTATTCTAATTACTCGCTCAAAAGAAACGCCTAGATAACGATATTTTATAGTAATTCTATTTATTTTTTTATTATGTAATATGCTGAGCTCGTATACTTTATCTTTTGCTGATGCCGTACCTTGATATTGCTTCTTAATCAAATTTTTAGGTGATATATCTGGTTTTAATACGATTGATTGAACTTTAGTATGTTGTTTTTCAAAATCAAATACCTTGGAGCTATCATACTCTTGAAATCCAACTCCAACTCGAATCTTTGTTCTTTTAGGAACTTCTTCATTATTTATCAATATTTTATATAGATGAATATCACTTAAACCTATATTACCAATTTCGATCGCTATTTCTTTTCCATTATCACTCGGAACGATTCTACCCGTTTCAATTGGCGATTTTTGTTTTATTAAAACAACGTATGCAACCACTAGTATTATTAAAAGTAATACACTAACAATAATTCTCTTCAAAGCAACTATTCCTTTCACAGGTCTTTCTATTAATTAAGAATTAAATACTAATTGAACCATCACTCCACCAAATAAAAAACTCCTCTAATGATGGTGCAATCCGTGTTCGACTATCGTCTTCATGATTCCATACATAGATATCATCTTTTTGTATGTGATCGTTAATGATTGAAAATCCAAAAAATCACCATTTCCAGCGTCCGCGAAAAATAATAAACTATCGAAATTCATGTAACAATCTTTATAAACTTCTAGTGTTCTTCGCTCAATATTTTCTTCTATTATGTCATTCGAAGGCCAAAATCTAACGCCTCCACAATCGAATCCATTTGTTTCTTTTAAAATATTAGCTAATTCATTTGTAATTTCCAGATTAAACTTTTCGTTAATTTCTTCTAACTGTTCCTGAGTCGCTAGTTCATTAAACAACGAATCTTCTGAGGTTTTATTAATTAAGCTTTTACACATGTTAGTAATCCTTTCTAACATCAAATAAATAGATATATCTGAATTATTATAACATTTAATATGCAACTAACAGGCCATTGACTTGAATAAAAAAGTCAACAATCTACTCAAACAGAGCCTTTAGAAAAAAACACATTGTAGAAATTGTTTATCTATTGTAATTTATGTAATTTCCTTTCTCAGATTTTGAAATAGTCATTACAAATAAGAGGAAGGGCTAAATGCCTAGTAATATGGGCAATTTACTTTGATAAGAGTTGGAGAAAAATCCCTTTTTTTGGTATTTGCTCAGTAATTTTAGTTAAATACCTGTAATAAACATGCGATGAAAGGAAATGATTTAACATCTCCTTGTTACTTTTTTTGAGGAAAATCTATGTTACGATTAGTGAAAATTAGCAAATAAAGGAACCTGGAGGGGAAAAAGAAATGATTAACAAAGTTAAAGTTACAACCATTTTAGCAGCTGCTGCACTCTCAGTATCTGTAAGTGCTAATGTACAAGCTGCTACTGTCACAGTAAAAAAAGGTGATAATCTATGGGATCTATCACGGGCAAAAAATACAACCGTTGAAAATACTAAAATGTTAAACGGGCTAAATGGAGACTTAATTCATCCTGGTGATAAACTAATCATTACACCAGAAAAACATTATGAAGTTATAAAAGGTGATACATTATGGGATATTGCACAAAATCATGATGTAACAGTATCGCAAATTCAAGAATGGAACAATATACATACGGATCTAATTCAACCTGGATTAAACCTGAAAATTTTTGAAGGCGTAAAAAATATAGCTCATTCAGAAATGACAAATACAAATCTAGCAACAAATTCTGAAAATACTTCAACAGTGAAGTCAGTACAAGAATCTCCAAAAGCTGCAGCTCCATCAAGAGAAGATGTTCCTAAAACAAAGGAAATTGTACCATCAACAAAAGAAAGCGCAGCAATAACAAAAGAGAGTGTACCAGCAGCAAAAGAAAGTGCACCAGCAACAAAAGAGAGTGTACCAACAACAAAAGAAAGTGCACCAGTAACAAAAGAGAGTGTACCAGCAACAAAGGAAAGTACACCAGTAACAAAGGAAAGTGAACCAGCAACAAAAGAAGATGCATCAACATCAAAAGAGAGTGCATCTAAAACAAATGATTCAGCTGGTTTAAAAGTAATAACAATGGAAGCATCTGCTTATACAGCTTCTTGTAAAGGTTGTACTGGTATTACTGCTACTGGAATCAACTTAAAAGAGAATCCAAATACAAAAGTCATTTCAGTAGATCCAAGTGTAATCCCACTAGGAAGTAAAGTGAATGTAGAAGGTTATGGTGTAGCAATTGCCGGAGATACTGGTGGAGCTATCAAGGGAAATCGAATCGATGTATTTATACCAAATAAACAGGATGCGATTAAGTTTGGTAGAAAACAAGTAAAAGTAACGATATTAAACTAATAAAAAAAACACTGAAACGATAAAAGTAAGAGGTTTCAGTGTTTTTATTTTGCTATTCGAGTTTAGTAGATAACTACCGGTTCATATGTGCTTAGATTATCATAGACTGTTTTCATTAGACTAGGTGGAGTGTTGACGCAACCACCGGATCCTGCAGCTAGATAGGCATTGCTTGACCAGTTACTTCGCCAGCTAGCATCGTGGAAACCTTGACCACTGTTCGTGAATGGTGCCCAATAATCAACCTTAACTTCATAAGAACCAAGACCTACATGTGAGCCCCTAAGGATTGAAGGTGTACGTTTATAAAGGATATACCAAACTCCTTTTGAAGTATCTTCACCGGTGACGTGTTTACCAGTAACGACATTCGTTGTGATAACCAATTTGCCATTTTTATAAAGCCAAATACGCTGTTCTGAAATCGACACTTCAGCATATGTATCGCCAATCCCATTGTTCGAGGTCGTATTATATCCATAACCTTCATTGTTCCAGCCATTACCGATTATATTAGTAGGAGTGATCGATTTTTCTCCTGTTTCAAAAGCCTGCTGAACTAGTGTTGATTCTTTATCAACATCTAATGCCCAGCCATAGCCTTCTCCTTTAACTGAGATGACAGATCCTGAATGTGTCTTAAATGTAAAATTTTTATTTAATGTAGATTGAGTATTATTTACTTCAGCAATCTTGTTTTTAAGATTACTAGAGTCGATCGTAACTTTCATATCCTTTGACACAGAAGCATTTTGAATTAATTCACTCGCGTTTAAAGAATATACTTTATCTTGAACTTTATACTGAACTGTCCGCCCTAGTAGTTCTTGAAGTTTTTTCTTTTCATTTTTCACAATTTGATTTTCTTCTTTAATTGGTTGTATGTATACAGGTTTTAGACGGATTATACTAGTATACTCTTGTCCCTTATAGTCTTTTAATAGACGATCGACATCATATTGCTCTCCGCTAATGCTTTTAGAGACGATAATATTACCTTGTTTTAATTGAACAGTTGCATCTTTTGGAGCTTTTAAGCCCTTATTAAGAGTGAGGAGCTTATCTTCAATCTGTTTATTCATTGTTTGAATTTGATCTTCATCTCGTTTACTCGGCACTAAAGAATAATTTTTTTCTTTTGATGAAGGAAAAAACGTTCTTTGGTTTTTTACTAATTTTTTAATAGCCGGCAGATCATTTTCCGTAAAGTTCATTTTTGTATCTTTTCCATCCAAGATTTTCTGGTCGCCAACATAAACGATGTTTTTAAGTTCGCTAGTTTTTAATTTTTTTAATGCTTGGTCAGCATTCAGTCCACCTAAATTTATACCGTTTACTTTGATTTGAGCATTAAAATGATTAGCCCGATAGCTGAACACAATGATGAGTGTAATAATAATAATGATGCCAATCAAAATGAAATGCCAAGGCAAAGACCGTTTAAATGATCTTCTTTGTTGAATATTATTTCCTTTTACATTTAAAGTACTTTCCAAAACAATTCCTCCCATAACCAAGTAGTCCATCTATCAATGTTTACTGAAAATCAGATTAGAATATTACAATTATATTACATTATTTACTTATATGTGACTATTCTACAATTTTCTCTGGTAGAACTTTGTCACAATTTGTTTTGATGTAGAAATTATTTCCTTTTTTTATTTTGAACATGCTAAGAGAATGTCTTGGACTAAAAAGTGTAAATTTATTATATAATGGTTCACCATAATTCCAATAATATTTTTCTATCTACTATTTAAGTATAAGATTATTAGATTTACGAATCTATTAGTGTATTGAGTTTTATAAGACTCTTAAATTATTATTCACTATATTATATTTGTATATCAAGTTTAGTAGCCTGGCTATTAGATATACCTTTCAAAGTAGCATTTTTGAATGAGACGGAGTTGAAAATAATAGTTTACTAATGTATCATTATTAATAATCTGAATATTCCGTAAAGAAAAGAGGGATAAGTAAATGAGTAAACAAATTCCTGAAAAATGGTGGAGTCAACTGAGGGTGCCAGCTATTTCTGCACCTATGTTTTTAGTTTCTGGTCCTGAGCTAGTAGAGGCAGCATGTTTAAATGGTGTAATTGGATCATTTCCAGCACCGAATGCTCGCCCGATTGAGGTGCTTGATCAATGGATGGGTCAATTAAATGATCACCTTGCTTTGGCGCGCGCAAATGAGCCGGAGCGTAAAATTGCACCATGGGCAATGAATATAGTCGTTCATAGTTCTTATAGTAGATTACAAGAAGAGCTTGAGCTGTTGAAAAAACATAAGCCTGAGCTAGTCATTACTTCTTTAGGTTCTCCAAAAGTAGTGGTTGATATTGTACATAGTTATGGCGGACTAGTATTCTCAGATGTTAGTGATATGAAGTTTGCTAAAAAAGCTGCAGAGGCTGGTGTAGATGGACTTATTTTAGTTGCATCAGGTGCTGGTGGTCATGCTGGAAATTTAAATGGATTTGCGTTCGTTGATAGTGTTCGTACGTTCTGGGACGGCATTATTGTGTTAGCAGGTGGTATTTCAACTGGTAAAAGTATATTGGCTGCACAAGCTGCGGGTGCTGATTTAGCTTATATGGGAACACGGTTCATTGTTGCGAAGGAAAGCTTAGCAAATGATGAATACCGTCAAATGTTAGTTGATGCAACCCAAGATGATATCGTCCTGACTGATGCATTCTCTGGTATTAAAGCGAATATGTTAATTCCAAGTATAGTGAAGGCTGGTCTTGATCCTGAAACATTGAAAAAGAAAGATAAAGTCGATTTCGATGGAATGAAAAATGAATCGAATGCAAAGGCTTGGAAAGAAATATGGTCTGCTGGTCATGGTGTTGGAGCAATTACAAAAATCAGTCCAATTGCCGATATTATAGATGAACTGGAAGAAGAGTATAGTGCGGCAGTTAATAAACTGAATCAAAATGCTGAGAAATTAAAATCAACGGTAAGTAAATAAATAGTATTGTAAGCGTTCTACTTTCATATCGTGAATCTATTGTTTAATTATCATTTTACGATTATAATAAACTTATTGAGATGGAATCATAGTATGGGGAAATGTTATGACTCTATCAATTTAGTAAACAAAAAATGGATTGGTATGTTAGTACGATTTGCTAATAAACTATTCCACCATGAAGACATTAAACCTATTTATCGGGTATGTGTTATTTCATGGTGGATTTTTTTATGTGAAAAAAGGGGAGGAAAACCGTGAAAAATAACATGGTTACAATCACGATTGACGGGAAAGAAGTAATCGCAGAGCAAGGTTCTACAATCTTACAAATCATTAATCATAATGAAATTAGTCATCCGCAAATTTGTTATGTTCCTGAAGTCGATCCAATTCAAACTTGTGATACTTGTATTGTCGAAATTAATGGAGAGCTAAAACGCTCATGTTCGACTGTTGCAATGAGCGGAATGAATATTCAATTGACTTCACCAAAAGCGAAGGAAGCTCAAACTGAAGCAATGGATCGTTTATTAGAAAATCATTTATTATATTGCACAGTTTGTGATAATAACAATGGAAATTGTAAGTTACATAATACAGTTGAGGAAATGGGGATTGAACACCAAAAGTATCCTTATCAGCCAAAGGTTGCTTCTTGTGAAGTAGACTTAACACATCCATTTTACCGATATGATCCAAATCAATGTATTGCATGTGGACAGTGTGTGGAAGTATGTCAAAATCTTCAAGTAAATGAGACGTTATCGATTGATTGGGAAGCTGAGCGTCCACGTGTCATTTGGGATAAAGGTGTTTCGATTAATGATTCTTCATGTGTAAGTTGTGGACAATGTGTAACAATTTGTCCTTGTAATGCATTAATGGAAAAGTCAATGCTTGGTGAAGCTGGTTTTATGACTGGATTAAATGACGAATTACTTGATCCGATGATCGATTTAGTAAAAAAAGTAGAGCCAGGATATAGTGGTATTTTCGCAGTTTCAGAAGTTGAAGCAGCAATGCGAGAAACACGTACGAAAAAGACAAAAACAGTTTGTACATTCTGTGGTGTTGGATGTACATTCGAGGTTTGGACGAAGGATCGTAAAATCTTAAAAATTCAACCTAGCTCTGATGCACCAGTTAATGCAATTTCAACTTGTGTAAAAGGTAAATTTGGTTGGGATTTTGTAAATTCCAAAGAGCGAATTACAAAGCCGTTAATTCGAAAAAATGGCGTATTTGTTGAAGCGAGCTGGAATGAAGCTCTTGATTTAGTTGCAAGTAAACTTGGTTCCATTAAACAAGAATATGGTAAAGGCTCTGTAGGTTTTATTTCATCTTCGAAAATTACGAATGAAGAAAACTATTTAATTCAGAAGTTGGCACGACAAGTATTCGAAACAAATAATGTTGATAATTGCTCACGTTACTGTCAATCACCAGCAACAGATGGATTATTCCGCACAGTTGGTATGGGTGGAGATGCAGGTACAATAAAGGATATCGCAAAAGCTGGACTAGTTATCATCGTCGGTGCGAATCCTGCAGAAGGTCATCCTGTACTAGCGACAAGAGTTAAGCGAGCACATAAACTACATGGACAAAAACTAATTGTTGCTGATCTTCGTAAAAACGAAATGGCAGAACGCTCTGACATCTTTATTAGACCAAAACAAGGTACAGACCAAGTATGGCTTTATGCTGTAACCAAATATATCATTGACCAAGGCTGGCATGACTTAAAATTCATCTATGAGAATGTTCATTTCTTTGAAGATTTTAAAGTGGTTCTTGAGAAATATACGCTTGAATATGCCGAAAGTGTAACTGGAATTTCAAAGGAAACGTTAATTCAAATAGCTGAAATGATTCATGAAGCAGATGGCACTTGTATTTTATGGGGCATGGGCGTGACGCAAAACACTGGTGGCTCTGATACATCTGCTGCGATCTCGAACTTACTGCTTGCAACAGGAAACTATAGACGCCCTGGTGCTGGCGCTTATCCGCTACGTGGTCACAATAATGTACAAGGTGCTTGTGATATGGGTACGCTTCCTGGCTGGCTTCCTGGTTACCAACATGTAACGGATGACATGGCCCGCATGAAGTTTGAAAAAGCGTGGGGCGTTGAAATCGGAGGAAAACCTGGTCTAGATAATATCCAAATGCTTCATTCAATCGAAAAAGGCGAAATGAAAGCTATGTACTTAGTTGGTGAAGATATGGCGCTTGTCGATTGTAACGCAAACCATGTAGATGAAGTTTTATCAGATTTGGACTTCTTTGTTGTACAAGATCTCTTCTTCTCAAAAACAGCGCAATATGCAGATGTTATTTTACCTGCAGCACCATCACTAGAAAAAGAAGGAACATTTACAAATACTGAGCGCCGCGTACAAAGATTATATCAAGCATTACCAACTCTTGGTGAATCGAAGGCTGACTGGTGGATTGTCCAAGAAATTGCAAACCGATTAGGTGCAAATTGGAACTATCAACATCCAAGTGAAATATTCGCTGAAATGGCAAGCTTAGCGCCACTATTCTCACAAGCTAGTTACGAAGTGATGGAAGGCTGGGATAGTTTCCTTTGGGGAAGTTTAGACGGAGCAAGTACGCCACTGCTTTATAAGGATGGTTTTAATTTCCCTGATAAAAAAGCGAGATTTGCTTTAGCTGAGTGGATGGAACCTGTCCGGTTTCCTGAAGAGTTTGACCTATTAATTAATAATGGTCGTATGCTTGAACATTTCCATGAAGGGAATATGACGAATAAATCATACGGTATCCAATTAAAAGTACCTGAGATTTTTGTAGAGGTTTCACCAGAGCTTGCGAATGAACGTGGCATTAAAGATGGCTCACTAGTTCGATTAGTATCGCCGTATGGAGCGCTGAAATTACCAGCACTAGTTACGGACCGAGTTCAAAAAAATGAGTTGTTCTTACCGATGAATTCAACAAATAAAGAATCTGCCATCAATTTCTTAACAGGTCCAGCTAAAGATCACCGTACAAATACACCGGCTTATAAACAAACGAAAGTACGGATGGAAGTATTACGTGTAGAAGGTGAAAGTCCGTTGCCAAAATCGAACCCACGTAATAAAAAGCGAAATCCTCAAAATGGAGTTGAGGTTCAGCGTAAATGGGAACGAAAAGGATACGTCCACTTAACGACAAAATAAAGGGTGAAAAAGATGGCACAACCAATCACGACGATTCAAAAATACGAACCAACTAAAGAAGAGCAAAACCAACAGAAACTAGAGGATTTGAAGCTTTTATTAGCAGAAAATGAAGATTCCTTAAATAAAATTTTAAAAATCGTTTCTGAATTAAATGATACTGGTGTCCTTGAAGCTGCAAATTCAATGCTACAATCTAAAGAGAAAATTACAAAAATCGCTTTAGGACAAATGAACCGCGAGCCAGTAACGAATATCATCAATAACATTATGGGAGCTGCTGGAGCACTTTCAAGTGTAGACCCAGAGTTAACAACAAAGCTAATCAATTCCGTAACAAAAGGAATCGATGAAGGAAATAAGCATCTTGAAAAGGATGATAAAGTCGGAATTTTTGATTTAGTAAAAGTTTTAAAAGATCCCGATGTAAATCGTGCCGTTGGTTTTGGTATTAATTTTCTAAAAGGTATGGGAAAAGGTCTAAAAGAATAATAGAAAAAACAATTTGTATTTAATAGAAAAGAGATTAATAATAAGAGATGAACCCTTTAATGAAAAAGCGAATTAAAAGGTTTATCTCTTAATGAATATTTTCCTAAATAAACACGATATGAAAAATAGTTCAGGAAGAAGGGAATCTTTAACGATGCTATCAACTGAAGTGAGAAGAAGAATTCTCCGCTTTGAAAATGGTGAAACAAACTATATTGAAGACAGCGTTGTCACAGAATTTCCCGTCACGGTAAAAATCAATGGACAAGAATTTGTTACGATGGTCAGTACTCCAGAATATATCGAGGATATGGTCGTAGGATTTTTAGCATCCGAAGGGGTTATCCGAAAATTCGAGGATATTGAAAACATATGGTTTCAAGAAAAAGAAGGCTTTGTCCATGTAAAAACAAAGAATATTAACCCATATTATAAAGATATTCAGAGTAAAAGATATATTACATCATGCTGTGGAATGAGTAGACAAGGGTTTGTTTTTGTAAATGATGCATTAACTGCAAAAAAAATGAAAGAAGTAAATGTTCAACTATCATTTCAGGATTGTTTTCGATTAATGAATGAAATGCAACAGTCCGCATTTTTATTTCATGAAACAGGCGGAGTGCATAATGCTGCTTTATGTGATATAAATGGGATTGTTTTGAATAGAATGGATATTGGTAGGCATAATGCATTAGATAAAATTTATGGATATTGTCTTAAAAATAATATTCGTATTTCAGATAAAATAATTGTTTTTAGTGGGCGATTATCTTCTGAAATTTTACTAAAAGTAGCTAAAATTGGTTGTGAAGTCATTCTAACTAAATCAGCTCCAACAGAATTAGCTCTTCAATTAGCTGAAGAATTAGGTATTACGACTGTTGGATTTATTCGAAATCAGTCACTTAATGTATATACTCATTCGAAGCGTATTGTGAAATAGAAACAAAAACAGATCATTTATGAAATAAAAAGAAGTGAGGCAATGGTTATGAAAAATGTTGCATTGGATAAACATCATCGACCTTTACAGGATTTACGTATATCTGTTACCGATCGCTGCAATTTTCGTTGCCGTTATTGTATGCCGGAAGAAATTTTTGGTCAGGATTATTCTTTTTTATCACAAGATAAAATTCTATCCTTTGATGAAATTGAAAGATTAACGCGTATTTTTGTATCTTTAGGGGTTAGAAAAATTAGAATTACAGGTGGAGAACCTTTATTACGTAAAAATCTACCTAAACTGATTGAACGATTAAATAAAATAGATGGTGTGGAAGATATCGCTTTAACAACAAACGGTACTTTACTTAAAAAGTTTGCTAAAGATTTATATGAAGCTGGTTTAAGAAGAGTGACCGTAAGCATAGACTCTTTAAATGAAGAACGATTTTCTTTTATGACTGGTAATCGAGGAAATGTACAGTCTGTGCTTGAAGGGATACAAGCTGCTTCTGACATCGGAATGAAGGTTAAAATCAATATGGTTGTTCAAAAAGGCAAGAATGAACAAGATATTATTCCGATGGCACAATATTTTAAAGAGAAAAAACATATTCTTCGTTTTATTGAGTATATGGATGTTGGAAATTATAACGGCTGGAGGCTCGAAGAAGTAGTAGGAAAACAAACAATCATCGATCTGATCAATGAAGTCATGCCTTTAGAATTTACAGAAGCTAATTATGTAGGAGAAGTTGCGAATCGATATCGTTACAAAGATAGTGATGATGAAGTTGGCATTATTTCATCAGTGACCGATTCATTTTGTTCGACTTGCACAAGGGCACGTATATCTGCAGAAGGAAAATTATATACATGTTTATTTGCAACGAAAGGTTATGATCTAAAAGAATTGGTAAGGTCTAACCAAGATGATGAACAAATTAAAGAAACGATTCTTTCGATATGGAGTAACCGAACTGATCGGTATTCAGATGAACGATTAAGTAATACGAAAAAAATGAATGATAAATCATCACATAAAATTGAAATGTCACATATAGGTGGTTAATCATTACCAATAATAAAAGGTTTGGAGTTTATGCAAGTTCTGTATAATACACTAACCAAAAATTAGAAAGTGATGATTGGTATCTCTGTTCGTTTAGCAGAGAAATTAAGCAGCATTCAGAACTCCTTATATGATGAGGATTTCTTAATGCTGCTTTATTTATTAGAGAGAAAACAAGAAAAGCAGAAAAATTGGTGAGGATACCCGGAGAAAACTTTTTATCTCTTTCGCTAGGTCCTGCTCTTTAATGGAGGATATCTTATGTCAGAACGTTATTCACGTCAGCAGCTTTTTACTCCGATCGGTGAAAAGGGACAAGAATTAATTAGAAGGAAACATGTTTTAATTGTTGGAGCAGGTGCGTTAGGAAGTGCGAGCGCGGAGGCACTTGTTAGAGCTGGAATCGGAAAGTTAACTTTAATTGACCGAGATTATGTTGAAATGAGTAACCTGCAAAGGCAACAGCTTTATACCGAAGAAGATGCATTTGAGAAATTGCCGAAAGTGATTGCCGCTAAAGGGCGTCTCCAAAAAATAAATTCAGATGTAAGCATCAATGCGCTAGTAATGGATGCAAGTGCAGATAATATGGAAGTCCATTTGAAGGACACTGATGTTATGATTGATGCAACAGATAATTTTGATATTCGTTTTATCATAAATGATTTATCACAGAAATATGAAATTCCGTGGGTTTATGGCTCTTGTGTTGGGAGCTTTGGTATGTGTTGTACGATTCTACCTAGTAAAACGCCTTGTTTAAACTGTATATTAAAAAGTTTACCAGTACCTGGTGTGACATGTGACACAGCAGGAGTCATTAGTCCTACGGTACAATTAGTGGCGGCATATCAGGTTGCTGAAGTATTAAAACTATTAGTTGAGGATTATTCAGCGGTTAATCCAAAATTCCTTACATTTGATTTATGGAATAATCAACATTTCTCCTTTAAAGTGAACAAACTCAAATCAGATGATTGTCCTTCATGTGGAACAAATAGGACGTATCCTTATTTATCCTTTGAAAATCAAACGAAAACAAGTACACTTTGTGGGCGAAATACGGTTCAAATCAGACCTTCAATGACTAAAAATTACGACTTTAATGAACTAGAAAATCAACTAAAACAACATGGGAAAGTTCAACGAAATCCTTATTTGATCTCTTGTCAGATAGAAGATTATCGATTTGTTGTTTTTCAAGACGGTAGGGTTTTTGTTCATGGCACAAATGATATACAGGAAGCAAAAAAACTATATTATCGTTTATTAGGTTAATAGAGAGAGGATGAATAGAATGGTTGAAAAACGAGTACCACTACCAATCGAAGAAGCAGTTCGTAAAGTGATGGATTTTGCCAAACACGGATCACAAGAAATGGTATCAATCGATTTAGCATATGGACGAGTATTAGCCGATGATCTAAAAGCTGATCAGGATATACCTGCTTTTGACCGCTCTCCATATGATGGTTTTGCGATTCGGGCTGAAGATACTATTCTTACAAGCAATGAAAATCCAACAATCTTTGAAGTAGTTGGAGAAATCGGAGCTGGTTCAGTTTTTCCAAATGAAGTAGCGCCATTGCAGGCCGTTCGTATTATGACAGGAGCACAAATACCTCAAGGTTGTTCAGCCGTTGTCATGCTTGAATTAGCGAAAGAGATTAAAACGGAAGGTAAAACCTTTATTGAAATTAAACGTTCCTATCAAAAAGGCGATAATATTTCATTCCAAGGGGAAGAAACGCATAAAGATGATATTCTTGTCAAAAAGGGAACTGAAATCAACCCAGGAGTGATTGCATTACTTGCTACATTTGGATATAGTCAAGTTCCGGTAGCGAAAAAGCCAGTTATCGGAGTCATTGCGACAGGAAGTGAGCTTTTAGAGGTCGATGAACCGCTCGAACCTGGGAAAATTCGCAATAGTAACTCTTATATGGTTCTCGCTCAAATTCATAAAGCAGGTGCAATCCCTAAATATTTAGGGAAGTTTAGCGATGATTTAGATACTTGTTTTTCAGAAGTTCAAAATGCCTTAGAGCAAGTGGATATTCTAATTACTACCGGTGGTGTATCTGTTGGTGATTATGACTATTTACCAGATATTTACGCAAGATTAGGAGCTACGGTATTATTTAATAAAATTGCAATGCGTCCAGGAAGTGTAACAACAGTAGCGCATTTTGAAAATAAATTATTATTTGGTTTATCTGGTAATCCATCCGCTTGTTTTGTTGGATTTGAGCTATTTGTCAGACCGATTATTCAAACTTGTTTATTTAACGAAACACCACATTTAAAAAGAGTAAGTGCAATTTTAGGAGAAAACTTTCCAAAACCAAATCCATTTACAAGATTTGTAAGAGGTAAAATTGTTTATCATGAAGGTCAATTAACAGCAATTCCAGCAGGTTTTGATAAGTCCAGCGCCGTATCTTCACTAGCTTATACGGATGCTTTTATTGTTTTACCTGGAGGAACTAGAAAATATGAAAAAGGTATGTCGGTCGATTTATTATTATTAGAAGACCATGAAGGAAGTAAATGGCCTTGGTATGATTTCATACCTGCATATAAGTAAATAAATAGAACTCTATTAATTTAAGAAAAGCGAAGTGGTTTACTTGGAACAAACATTATTTCAGATTGTCGATACACCGATTGTTGTAGAGGAAGTTTCAGATAAAGTAAAAAGTAGAAATGCAGGAGCAATTACTGTATTTATTGGTACAGTTCGAGAGTTAACAAAAGGAAAAAAGACTTTGTCGCTAGAGTATCAAGCATATGAATCAATGGCCGTAAAAAAACTTGCCCAAATTGGTGATGAAATCCACGGGAAATGGCCAGAAGCAATTGTTGCGATTACTCATAGAGTAGGTAGATTAGAGATTAGCGATATTGCCGTTGTGATTGCAGTATCTTCTCCGCACCGTAAAGTGGCTTATGAAGCAAATGAATACGCAATCGAACGAATTAAACAAATTGTTCCGATTTGGAAAAAAGAGTTTTGGGAAGATGGTACGATGTGGATCGGTGACCAATTGGAAAATACACCATACCAAGAAGGAAAACCAAGTGTGGAGGAATCAAGATGATTAAAGTTTTATTATTTGCTCATTTACGTGAGAAAGCCGGAACGGATGAATTAACTGTGTCCGATAAAGATGGAATAAACGTAAAAGAGTTAAAAGACTGGCTTATGAGTAACTATGATTTACCACAACTGAATCAGATTATGACTGCTATAAATGAAGAATTTGTAACAGATGAAGAAATTGTAAATGATGGAGATACTGTCGCATTTATTCCACCAGTAAGTGGGGGCTGATGGAATTCATAAAGCTTGAAAGTAGGTAGAATGATGCATAAACATAATGAAAAAGCGATTGTTCACGCAGCGGTTTTAACAGTTAGTGATACTAGAACTGTTGAAAATGACGAGAGCGGTAAACTAATTAAAGCTTTATTAGACGAGCAAAACCATATCGTCCAAGATTATAAAATCATAAAAGATGAAATAGCATTGATCGATTCGATTGTTAGATCATGGAGCGAAGATGAAATGATTCAAGTTATGATCATAACTGGTGGTACTGGTTTTACGAGAAGAGATGTTACATATGAAGCAATTTCAAAAATGCTCGATAAAGAAATGCAAGGATTTGGTGAAGTGTTCCGTTCATTAAGTTATACAGAAATCGGTCCAAAGGCTATGTTTAGTAGAGCAATCGCAGGTAGCTTTCATGATAAAGCAATCTACGTAATTCCAGGTTCAAAGAACGCCGTAAATCTAGCAATGACAAAACTAATTTTACCGACATGCCAACATTTTGTTGAAGAATTAAATAGACAATGAATATAGCTGGCGTCGTTTTAGCAGGTGGTAAGTCATCCCGTTATGGTAAACCAAAAATGTTTGAAACGTATAAAGACAAATTATTGTATGAATATAGTGTAGAAGCCTTAAAGGAAAATTCGATTTCACCGATTATCATTTCAACGAACGAAAAACTAGTTCCGTATTTTAATAAAAATGATCTAGACTTTGTCATTGAAGGAGAAGCCAAAGAATACCAAGGACCTCTGTATGCGATGTACAATGCATTTTCCAACATACCGAATAAAGATTGGTACTTTGTCCTAGCCTGTGACACACCTTTCATTAAAGCTGAATTTGTAAAAAATATGATCGAAAGGGCAGCAAATACGAATGTTGATGCTATCGTCCCAATACAATCCGATAAACTTCAACCGTTATTTGCGCTCTATCATCGAAATTGCATCGAAAAAATGAAAGAGATTTTAGATAAAAACAATCGAAAAGTTCAGTTGTTATTCAGGGCAGTGAATGTAATGACTGTCCAATTTTCAAGTGACGATATCATCTTTAAGAATATAAATAGTCCGAATGACTGGATTTAATTGATCAAATTTAAGACTTACCTGGAGGGACACCCATGAGTGAATTTTCACATTGGAATGAAGAAGGAAGACCTAAAATGGTCGATATATCAGAAAAAGAAATTACTACAAGAGTGGCAATTGCGCAAAGTACAATTTCGATTTCAACGGAATTATATGAAGCAATTCAAAATGGATTAATTAAAAAAGGTGATCCACTAAATGTTGCACAAATTGCTGGAATTATGGGAGCTAAAAAAACTTCTGACATTATTCCAATGTGTCACCCAATCGCACTTTCAGGAACTGACTTTACATTCGAATATGTAGAGGCACCTAATGGATATGATTTAATCATACGTGCGACAGTGAAATGTAGTGGAAAAACTGGAGTTGAAATGGAGGCACTTACAGCTGTATGTATCGCTGGCCTTACATTTTACGATATGTGCAAAGCCGTTGATAAAAGTATGGTCATAAAAGAAACGTTTTTAGTTCAAAAACAAGGTGGTAAAAGCGGCGACTTTTTCCATAAATAAGATTGGAACATAAGCTTAATTGATTAGTAGCTTCTACTATCTAATCAATTAAGTTTTCCAATTTTTTATCAAACACAAAAACTGAAATCGCAAGATCCTCTTCAACTTTCATATCCGAGAAAAGATTGATAAACTTAGCATCAACGATTTCTTCTAACTTAACTGGATGATTTTTTGCATAAACGTCTTGAATCATCTTAGTTCTAGCATTATGTACGATATCACGCCCTTCATTAGTTTGAGCGATAAATAGCTCAGTAGGTGTAAGATTTCCATACAAAGTTGAAACAGCCATATTTTCAACAAAAACAGTATGGATTCTTTCAGGGCCTTTACCAAATAATTCTTTACGCAGTTTTCGTATATAGTCATTAAATTCATGGATGACTTTAGACATTACATATACCCCTTAACTTAATTTTCGTTTTTCTTATCATAAAACAATGATCAGAAAATTTAAAGAAAAAAACTTTTAGTGAACATCTTCTAAAGACTTTACTGAATTAAAATTAAAGAAAGTAAAAGTAAACGAAAATAGTCATCTAAATAAACTGCTCCACCATCAATACAAGAATCTATTAAAGTGATTTTTGTATTAATGGTGTTTTTTCAGTAGGCTCCTTATAATAAAGGTATTTAATAAAAAGGAAATGAGAGCGATGAAAAAGAACTATTCCATTTTGCAAATAGTAGGCTTTCAAAATAGTGGGAAAACAACACTTACTGAAAAGCTCATTAAACAGGTCAATCACCAAGGATTATTAGCTGCTACTATAAAACATCATGGTCATGGCGGTCCGCCTGATTTAGAAATAGATCGTAAAGATAGTAGTCGTCACTTGGATGCTGGAGCTATCGTTTCTAGTGTTGAAGGTGATGGGGTCTTGCAATTAAGAACAAATTTTATCAATTGGGATTTAAAGAAAACAATTGAATTATATCGCTTTTTCTCTACTGATATTATTTTAATTGAAGGTTATAAAAGGGAAAGTTATCCAAAAGTAGTATTAATAAGAAGTGAGGATGATCTAAATTTACTCGATTCATTAACGAATATTATTTGTGTGATCAGCCATTTTGAGATTGAAGAGGGTAGATTGAAAGATTATCAATATTTCCACCTTTGTGATGAAGAAAATTATTTAGATTTTTTGATGAATGAATTGTCAAAAGGTAATTTCATATAAGATTAAAAAATAGATGAAAATAAGGTTGATTTTGAAATGAGGAATTTAATTGTTTGAAGAGTTTTTAATTCCCCTTAAGATTTCACTTAAAGTTACGATTGTGGCAGGAGTTATCGTTATTATATTAGGAACTATAGCTGGAAGAATTCTCTCTATGAAATCATTTAAAGGTAAAACACTTCTAGAAACAATCTTAATGTTACCTTTAGTTCTTCCTCCTACAGTTGTAGGATTTTTACTATTAGTCATTTTCGGAAGACAAAGCTTTGTTGGTAAAATGATCGAATGGTTATTTAAACAGCCAATTGTTTTTACTTGGTGGGCCGCTGTAATTGCATCAATTGTTGTAGCATTTCCGCTTATGTATCAATCTGCAAAAACTGGATTTCAAGGTGTAGACAATGAGATTGAAGAGGCAGCTCGAGTTTGTGGAGCAAGTGAATGGAATGTTTTTTTCTTGATTTCAATACCACTTTCATTAAAAGCCATTATGTCAGGAAGTATATTAAGCGTTGCAAGAGTACTAGGTGAGTTCGGTGCTACACTTATGTTTGCAGGAAATATACCAGGAAAAACACAAACCGTTCCGACCGCAATTTATTTAGCAATTGATGCTGGAAATATGAAAATGGCTTGGTTATGGGTGCTTTCAATGGTCTTAATTTCTTTTATTATGCTATTAGTTGTACAAGTGAAACAAAAATGATTTTTTAGATTTGTATTATCATTAAATAGTATATAATGCTGTATGTAGGGTATTTTACCTTTTTATTCCAAAATTTTAGTATACATAAAATAAAACCCAGTTTTAAAATTAGAAACTTAAAAAAGTGAGGGTGGAAAGTATGGAAAATAAAGTTGAGTTAATTAATCTTGCAGTAGGATTACCGAGTAAAATGGAATACGGCGAAAACAAAGAAATGATAACGGGAATTTGTAAAGAAGGAATAGAAGAAGTTTACTTATCAAAAGAAGGGTTTAAAGGTGATGGCGTAGCTGACTTAAAACATCACGGTGGACCAGATCGAGCTGTATGTGTGTATCCATATGAACACTACGCACTTTGGGAAAAAGAGTTTAATATAAATTTACCACTTTCAGCATTCGGAGAAAATATTACGGTCACAAATATGGTAGAAAAAGACGTATGCATTGGTGATGTCTACCAAATTGGGGATGCAATTATACAAATTACACAAAGTAGAATACCTTGTGACACAATTACAAGGAGAACGAATGTAGCTCTTAAGAGAATCGTAGAAACCGGTTTTACAGGCTACCTATGCCGTGTATTAAAAGAGGGAGCAATCAGAAAAGATTCGAAAATAGAATTAATCGAAACTCAAAAAAATGAAGTTTCGGTTCTTTATTGCAACGAGATTTATTTCCATAATCCAAAAAATGTTGAAGGAATAAAAGCGATATTGGAAGTTCCTGAGTTAGCTGAGGATTGGAGAAATCGATTAAATAAGCGTTTGGAAAGTTTAGTTTAATATTTTATTATAATTGGAAGTCGCTTGCGTTGGAGCGGCTTCTTTTTATATTAAAATGCTTTTTTTAATTATGCTCTGTTAAAGTAGATTGTTGATTTTCTTATTCAAGTAAATGACAGGATAGTTGAATAAGAATTGCATTGTTTGTATCTAGAATGAATTTAATTTCAGTGGTAAAATTAACATATAATGGAAATTATTTAAGAGGTGAATGTGATGTTAAATGTTTTAAAGACCTTGATTTTGATTAATCGTAGTCAAACTACTACAAATAAACCCTCAATTTAAAGGAGACTGTTCATGACAAAAGGAGATAAACAAAGGGAAATTCAATCAAAATATAGAAGAATTATGCGTGAAAAGAAAGAAGTACCTGAAAAAAAAGGAATTTTCTTTATCATCCTACTGATGGTTTTACTTATTTGTAACCCTCTATTCAAAGGTTTTTAAAATTGTTATATCAAGTGTAAAATGTGAATGCTTATTCAACTAAAGCAGTTCATTGGTTGAACAACCCAAAGCTGCTTCTGTGGCTTTTTTCTTATTCAAGTAAATGGCAGATTAATTCAATAAGGAATTTGCAAACATATAGTTAAAAATGGAAAAATATGTTAATGTTAGTAGTATCATCTTAGGAAAATCTTATTAGTGAATATAATAAATTGAGTAACTAAGGGAGAATAAAAATGAAAAAAATTCTTTTGTTTTCAGTAAGTTTTATCCTATTATTTGTTGCTTTAAATGTATTCTTAGGTATGCTTTTAACGGTATTTTATCAGCCTGATATAGCTAATCAATGGAGTGATATTTCAAAATTGCCACATGAGGTTGTTTTTGTGGAAAGTTCTTCTGTATCTCCATTCATTATTACAATGTTATCAGTTATTATCGCATTTGTTATACAAAACCGTTTTGCTAAAGCTAATTAAAATATAATTGAATTAACTAACTAACTAATGCAATAGTTGAAGATCAAGCTGCAAATTTGTGGCTTTTTTTATTGAAGTAAATGGCAGTTTAGTTGAACAAGGGAATTAATAATTTATTGTCGAATAATAGTAAGTTAAATATAGATTTTTAGAATATTGAATATACTTATAGTTCATAAAAGAATTACTTAAAGGAGATGAGTTTTTATTAGAAAAAAAATACTTTCATCATTCAGCATATTAATACTAATAATCATAAATTTAACAGGATGTAACACAGTCAAAGGAAGTACCAATGAGAATCAAACTTCAAAGGTAAATAAGGCAGTAGTCTCTACAAATGATTTAGCAGATGGTTATATAATAGAACAATTAGACATTGAAGAAATAGAGTTTCCTTTATTAAAAAAGGAATTGCAAATAATAAAAGAAATGGTGTTTATGCAATTCATGACAAAGGGGGAAAAGAATTATATTTTTTCTTTAACGGAATTGACATGAATTATTCGAATATTAAATTCGGGTTGGATGAACATAAATTAACAATTTCATATAACTCAAAAGCAGATAAAGGTTTAAGAATACAATCATTGTTTGTTTTTAAATCGAAAATAAATATTGATGCAAATTTAACTATTAGTTTAAAAAATAACGGACAAGAAACAGTCTTTGACAATGTAAGGTAATATTTAAAATGATAAAAGCACATCAATTCATTGAGTGCTTTCAATGTTTTAAAACTAAACCTTATGCAACTAACGCACTGCTATAGTTGCATAAGCGTTCCAAAAAGTTGTCTAATAGACAGCATCTTTTTTAGTTCAAATATCAACATTTTAAGTTAACAGAGCCTTGAATTAAAAAAGAATGCCTAATTAGACATTCTTAGGGGATTCTTAATTTGATAAATTTAAGTACGTAACTTTCTACTTTTTGAACTTACAAGTTCCACCATCTGTCACTACGACGACCATTATTATCGCGTCTTTCATTGTCGCAACGATCTACTGCGCGACAGAATTCTTCTTGATTAACCGTGATTTTCGCATTAAATGTAACCTCGTTATTTCTTCTATTATTTCTATTATTATTTCTTTCGTCATTTCTATTATTATTTCTTTCGTTATTACAATTGCAACTCATTATAACACTACCTTTTCCTTTAATTTAATCTCGATATCTTATGATTGGACAAGCAAAATGATATGGACAAGTGTTTGATTTTAATAAAAATATGATGCAATTCCATGGATTTATTTAGCATTGGAAAAAACGGCTAAATAGGGGTTTGGGGTTTAATTTTAAATATACGAAAAAGGAAGTCGCTCAAGAGAGGGCTTCTTTTTTTTGTACATGAAAAGAGTCTTCTTTTTATATAGCTTTCATAAATATATATGGATTAAAAAATATATTTCGTCCAATAAATCATGTGAAATTAATCGCATGATTTTCTTTAAAAATGTTTCTATATACAAAAAAAGTAAGGCGAGCTTCTAACTACTTTAAATAATGTAAGGTTTAATTAGTTTATTTTAATTGGAGGTAATGGCGAATGTTAGGTGCAATCGAAGCAGGTGGAACAAAGTTTGTTTGTGCAATAGGAGATGAAAATGGCAATTTAATTGAGCGTATTCAATTTCCAACAACTGTGCCAGAAGAAACGATTTCACAAGTAATCGAATTTTTTAAGAACTATCCCATAGAAGCAATTGGTATTGGATCATTTGGGCCGATCGATGTGAACGAAGCGAGCTCTACTTACGGATCGATTACATCAACTCCTAAAATGGCTTGGCAAGGCTTTCCTTTTGTACAAGCTATAAAGCAGCATTTTTCTGTTCCAATTGGTTTTAATACGGATGTAAATGCTGCTGCCCTAGGTGAAGCTACCTTTGGTGCAGCAAAAGGGTTAGATAGCTGTTTATATATAACAATTGGTACAGGTATAGGAGCTGGAGCTGTCGTAAATGGTCATTTACTTCAAGGCATCACACACCCTGAAATGGGACATATATTAGTGAGACGTCATCCGAATGATGAGTTTGTAGGGAACTGTCCATACCATCGTGATTGCTTAGAAGGCTTAGCATCAGGACCTGCAATTGAAGCGCGATGGGGGGAAATAGGTTCAAATCTAATCAATCGAAAAGAGGTTTGGGATTTAGAAGGATATTACATTGCCCAAGCACTTATGCAATACATATTAATTCTTTCGCCTAAGAAAATCATTCTTGGTGGAGGCGTAATGAGTCAAATGCAAGTTTTTGAAAGTGTTTACAAATATTTAAATGAGCTAGTTTGTGATTATGTTAGTTTACCAGAGTTGAATGAGTATATTGTACCACCTGGTTTAGGTAATAACTCTGGAATTATTGGTGCTCTCATGCTTGCCCAAAATGCATTAAATAAAAATGCACTAGTTTAAATAGCATATAGGAGGAAATTAGCATGCAACCTTTATTTTTAAAACCAGTATTTAAAGAACGAATTTGGGGTGGGACAGCTTTAAAATCAGATTTTAACTATAACATACCAAATGAAAATACAGGTGAATGCTGGGCAATCTCAGCTCATCCTAATGGGGCGTCAATTATTGAAAATGGCCCATTTGCAGGTATTGCATTAAATGAATTATGGAAAAAGCAACCGGAATTATTTGGTCATCCAAAGGAAGAAGTTTTCCCACTATTAACGAAAATATTAGATGCTAATATGGATTTATCTGTTCAAGTACATCCTGAAGATTCTTATGCAAAAGTTAATGAAAATGGTGATCTCGGAAAAACAGAATGCTGGTATATTCTTGACTGTAAAGAAGACGCACATATGATATTTGGCCATAATGCCAAAACAAAAGAAGAACTAATTAGCCAAATTAAAGAAGGTGAATGGTCAGATTTACTTCGCCGAGTAAAGATTAAGCCAGGTGATTTTTTCTATGTCCCAAGTGGAACCATTCATGCATTATGTGAAGGAACTCTCGTATTAGAAACACAACAAAGCTCTGATACAACTTATCGGGTATACGATTATGATCGAAAAGACCATGAAGGAAATTTAAGAGAGCTTCATTTAAATAAAGCAATCGATGTAACAACAGTTCCTCATCAAGAAACAGAAGTGGAATTAAAGTCGGAAGAAAAAGAAAATATAAAGATTAATACATTTGTAGATTCGGAATTTTTCACTGTATATAAATGGGATGTTACTGGAAAAGCTTATTTAACCTATAATGATCAATATTTACTTTTAAGTGTAATAAACGGTAAAGGAAAACTGATCCATAGCGGAGAAGAATATACTTTATCAAAAGGCTCGAACTTCATTATTCCTGTTGGATTTGGGGAATTTGTTTTAGATGGAGATTGTGAAATAATTGTTTCGCATACTTAAGAATTAAGGCATTCCATCAGAAGGTTTTCAGACTGAATGCAAGCGCTTGCTTTGTGAGGTAAATGAGTACCGCAGGCAGAAAAGAAAGCGGGCGTTTGTTAACAAAATAAAGGCAGCCTAATAGCTGCCTGCCTTTGCCTTTTAAAATTCAACTTCACTAGTAGTTTTAGGATCAGCTAACCAGCGCAATGTCTGATTATGGTGCTTAATAATTTGCTCAGCCGTAAGCTCATCTGAATTCCATGTACTATGAGCATCCGTTACAAGTGTAACCTCATAGCCATTTCCAAAGGCGTTTCTAGTCGTTGTATCAACACAGATTTCTGTTTGAATTCCCGCCATTACTAAATGATTAATTTCCTGCTTTGTCAGCTCTTCTTTTAAACTCGTCTTAAAAAAAGAGTCTGGTGTTGTTTTATGTATAATGATATCTCCATCAATTGGAGCAATATCTGACTGAATTTCCCAACCAGGTGTACCGTATTCAAGTGGAGAACCTTCTTCGGAATGTTGTATATAAAATATTGGCGTATTCGTAGCCCTTGCTTTATCGATCAATTTGTTTAGATTATTTAATAACGTTTCCCCGTTATATACGGGATTAGATTCGGAGAACATAAAAGCCTGCACATCAATTACTAAAAGAGCTGTATTTCTCATTTATAAATCTCCCCTTTGAAAAATGGATATTTTTTACACCTTATAGTAGAAAATATATCATTATTAACAGTAGAGGAGAAGGGTATTTTCAGAAAATTTCTGCTTGTTGTAATTATAAACTATTTTCCGGACAGTTGGATACCGTGCCAACTGCTTACATCACATTGGCCAAATTCATCACTACCTGCAGCAACAACCGTGCCATCTGATTTAAGTCCGAGAGTATGTGTGCAACCCGCCGAAATCGCTACAATATCGAACCAGTCACTTACATTACATTGGTCATGCCTATTCAAACCTGTACCAATAACAGAGCCGTCTGATTTTAGTCCAATCGTATGATTACTACCCGCCGAAATCGCTACAATGTCTTGCCATTCGCTTACATCGCATTGACCATCTTTATTCAATCCCACAGCAACAACCGTGCCGTTCGATTTAAGCCCGACGGTATGAAGATAACCCGCTGAAACCGCCACAATATCATGCCAGCCAGTTACTTTACATTGACCATACCGATTGTTACCTACAGTTGTAACTGTGCCATCCGGTTTCAGTCCGACAGTATGCCAATCACCAGCCGCAATCGCCACTATGTTGTGCCAATCACTTACATTGCACTGACCATCGTTGTTTCGACCTACAGCAATAACCGTGCCATCTGATTTAAGCCCGACTGATCGACGCCAACCAGCCGCAATCGCCACAATATCAAACCAGCCACTAACATTGCATTGTTCATGCTTATTCCATCCGACAGCCACAACAGTTCCGTCTGATTTAAGCCCAATGGTATGAGAATTACCTGTGTGAGCGTTACCCGCTGCAACCGCCACAATTTCGCGCCAATCGTTTACTTCTAGTTTGCCATATTGATCATCACCTACAGCTGTAACAGTACCATCTAATTTAAGCCCGACGGTATGACGATAACCAGCTGCTATAGGAGCTTTAGGCCATGTTTTTACTTTTAACTCTGCTTCGTTCGGGGAAGTATGATCCATGTTTTTATCACTCCAATTACTAACAGGATTTAAATCGTAATTCTGACTAAAATCTTTAGATTTAATCATAACTTCTAATCTACAATCTTTAGCCCCATCAATGATGCAAATTGAATGGCTTGATTTGATGAAACTTTACAGCCGTTTAAATTACTAATTGAAACTGTTAATTCATTAAAAGTAGAACTACTAATATCGATACCTTTGAGTGATGTTTGTTCGAAATTTGCTCCATCAATATCACATCTATTAAAATCAACTTTCTTGAATTTACAATCATAAAAATCAGTACTTTTTAGAACAGAGTCACGAAAAATTACTTTTTCTAATTTTGAATCTCCGAAAAGTGACAAATTTAAAACTGAATTTTCAAACTGTACATTTCCAATGCTAGATTCCGTAAAATTTGCGCCTAATAATTTACAATTTTTAAAGACAACTTTGTGGATGGAAGAATTTCTCATATTGCAATTTGATAAATCACAGTCTTCAAAATATACATCAGTCATACTGATATTTTTAAAATCTGTATTAGTGAATTTACAATTCTTGATAACCGCTTTATATAAATATACTCGATCTACAACTTCATTTTCAAAAACAGAGCCAGAGATCTCACACATTCCTAATTCTGGGTCCTCTTCATAAAAAATGTCATAAAAATTTCTAGCTATTAATTCTTTGGGGATAGTAGGTGTATCGATTTTCATAGTGATTCCTCTCTTTAAATAAAAATTCATTAGATTTGCTACTCATTACTATAAAGAACTTTGAGTTTTAAAAAAAGACTTTTAATTTTTTTTAGTCTGTGTCCAAAACCGCTTGTTTTTTTCTCTGTAATTTAAGAAGAGAGTATCATTTCGATTTTGAAAAGCTATTAATCTAAATCTATTAAAACTTCCATATTTATATTAGGATACTTGTCCAATCTACTTCTATTATTTTGAATAAATTATATTAAAATATCAGGAGGTGATTTTATGCATTCAATTCGTCCAGTTGCAAATGCTAGTGTAAATCAAAGACAAGGATCTTTTAATAGATTAGAGAATGCACAAGCAGAGATTCAAAGATTAGTAATTCGTGATGCACACAACATTACAGTTGCTCAGACTGAAGCTCAAGCTTTAGTTTTAGTACAACTTTCTCTAAGTGCTGCAATTGAAGCTGTAATTCTTATTTTTGGTGATGATCCAAGAATTAGTCAACTTCAAAAAGTTGCTCAGTCCTTAGAAAACCTTCAATTACAATCACAATCTGTTTTCATTGAAAAAGCAGATGGAATTGTAGTCACACAAACTGAACTGCAATTTGAAGCTGTCATTCAAGCTGCAATTGCATTATTAGCACAAGTAGTAGCAAAACTCGGCTAATAAAATTTGGAGAAGAAAAGGACAAGCGTATTAAGTCCTAACCTCATATTCAAATAATTTATTAAAAGATTTTTTGCTAGGGTTGATGACTTTTTTTGAAGTTAATGGTGGTCTTCCGTCTTCAAAGAAAGTTAACCTGATTTTGATTTTAATACCATCTATTTTTATCAATCCGACAAAAATAGATGGTATTTTAGTGTTCATCTATCATTAATTATTAAAAATAAAACAAAAGTATCGCTTCACGCTATATACTCTTTGTTTTAAAATAGTAGAAATAATAAAAATTTTAATAAGGGGTAAGGTAGATGGATATTACAACAACTGAAGTAAACGGACAACTAATTGCAATCGCCAATGCAGATTCAGTAATACTTATTGATGAACAAAGTGCTTTAGATCTGATTATGACAATAAGTTATGATCATAAAAGTAATCGTATAGCACTTAACAAAGAGGCGATTTCAGAAGATTTTTTCAATCTTAGTACGAAACTTGCTGGTGCGGTGCTTCAAAAGTTCGTTAACTACAATATTAAGTTTGCGATTATAGGTGACTTTTCTAGTTATACAAGTAAAGCTCTAAAAGATTTCATTTATGAGTGTAATAAAGGGAATAATGTATCTTTTGTTTCATCAGAACAAGAAGCAATTGATAAATTATCTAAAGCAAAATAATCACTACTTTTGACAAAAGATAAAATGATCATCGTTATTCCAAACGTGGAGATGATCCGCACGGTATCCGCGAAGCCATAGTACACCATTAATCCGTCTAATGTAAAAACCTTTCGGAAAATCTTCATCTTCAGATAATGCCCCAGATGCAATTGTAATTGAACCGGATGGAGCTTGATGTTGCTTTACAGAATTCCCCATAAAACCTTCTGGTTGATCTAAATATGATAGTCTTATATAAGGTCCTAGCTCAAGAGGGCACAATTCCAAATTTAGTTCCTTTGCTTTTTTATAAATTTGAGGTGTTGTTGCGCCTTCTAAAAATCCAAGATCGCCAACCGTTAGTTCAACCGTTTGAAGGCTGTACTTTGTATTTGATACAGGAAAGTGATCATCTTTTAATAGCATCTCACCATATTCATTCATCGAGATAGAGGATTGTTGTAATTTCTCGATTAATTGGGATTTCGTAAGTCCACCAACATCTACTACTCTAGTAATAAATGGACAATTAGGGAATATTTTTTCTTTTTCAATATGCATTTGTGTTCACTCCTACTACATATTTAATGTGCTTAAAATATTCTATAGTTCTATTTAAATTTCCTTGTTAAACTAAGAGATAATAATAGGTCATGATTTTTTTGATGAACAAATGAGTAAAAATTTATAGATATTGGAGTTGAATGATGATGAAAACAATTGGGCTGATTGGTGGTATGAGTTGGGAGTCTTCATTACTGTATTATCAAATTATGAACGAACGCGTGAAAGAAAAGCTTGGCGGTCATCATTCCGCAAAAAGCTTACTGTATTCAGTCGATTTTCAAGAAATTAAAACGCTCCAGTTTGAGGATCGATGGGATGAGTTAACGAAAATTATGACTGAAGTTGCTAAAAAGCTGGAGAGTAGTGGAGCAGAATGTCTTGTAATTTGTACGAATACAATGCATAAGATGGCAAAGGAAGTTGAAGAATCGGTCAAAATTCCTTTATTACATATTGCTGATGCAACTGCTAAAGAAATTGTAAATAGTGGAATTAAAAAAGTTGCCTTGTTAGGGACTGCATTCACAATGGAGCATGATTTTTATAAAGGAAGATTAATTGAACAGTTTGGTTTAGATGTTATTGTCCCAAATGAAGATGAAAGAAAACTTGTACATAATATTATTTATGAGGAACTTTGTCTTGGAATTGTGAAAGAGGAATCTAAGCAAGTTTATTTGAACATAATCGATCATTTAATTGGACAAGGAGCTGAAGCTGTTATTCTCGGTTGTACTGAAATAACGATGTTAATCTCTCAGGAAAATTGCAGTATTCCTGTCTTTGATACGACAAGAATTCATGCTGAAAGTGCTGTAGATTTTGCTTTAGGTATTAAATAATAAAAGAAACCCACAAGGTATTAAATATTTCCTTGTGGGTTTTTATATTTTACAAACACTGTACTAATTAAAGCGGGGAGTATAGTAATTAACCTTCAATAGGGAAATCGTTGTTTGTTTGAGCAAGTGTTTTCTCTTTCCGAATCATGAATAAATTGAAGACAATATAATAAGCAAACATGATTAGCATTAGCCCATCAGACCATCCAGAAGCCATGCTTTGTAATTTGTTAGTTAAATCATAATTTTGTAATCCATTTAGTTTTTCAATTGAATAAATATCATAAATTCGATAAACCAAGCGACCGAAGAATAGTAGAGTAACAGTACCGCTAATCCAAACATTTGTATGATAGAACCATGCTCCATTTCTATTTTCATAATTTGTTTTAATTGTAGCGAAATAAGCAAGCCCAATGCCAATTAAAATACCAATCACATCTGATGTTAAAATAATTGGTTTTATACCACCTTGAAATAGTATTAATACGCCAATTATAAAGAAGATAATTGTACTTATACGCATTCTCTTCTTATTCAATTGCTGCCATCCGATACTTCTTCGGATTCTTTTAAAGATGCGATAAACTAAAAGTAAAATAATGATTCCGATAAAAATATATTGTTGATTCATTGTTTTTCTCCTTAATTTGTATTGTATGTTCATATGATATTCTTTTATTTATTTTGAATCGACTTCTATTTGATAGAAATTCATTCATAAAGTCTATAACTAGAGATAGAGGAAAACAGGAAGAATATTGATTAAAATTAAGAGTGAATCTTTTAAAAGGTAAATGAGAGGAGTAAGTTTATTTTGAATAAGAACAATGTCTTCTTATTAAGACCAATTATAGGTGCCACTATTATTTTAATTTTCATGAGCACAGGGAAATTATTTAGTGGACCACCTCTTAAAACGGCACTTTATTTAACGATTTGGGTTACTTTAACTTGTATTTTATTGATACCTAAAGATAAATGGTCGAATGCAAATTTAGTTATTGCGTTTAGTATTATGGTGATTGAAGCATTGGTCGGATTAATTTTGTTTAAAGAAATAAATGTTTTGTATTTTTTAGCTTTTATGTTTCATGTAACGATTATCAGGTCATCTTTATCGAGGACTCCGATTACATCCATAATCGTTATGATCGTCATTGCTTTAATCTATACGCGATTCGGACACCAAGATTTATTAAACGTTTTAACCTATATTTTGATCTCAATTATTATTTATTTAAATATTCGAAGTAGAATGCAGCGAAATGAAATGTATGCATTGAATAAACAACATGTCGTTAATTTAGAAAAAGCATATAGTCAGCTACAAGAAGCGTCTTCTACTGTTATGCAAAATGGAATTTTAGAAGAGAGAAATCGAATTGCCAGGGATATTCATGATGCTGTGGGACATAGTTTAACTTCCATTATCGTTCAAATGCAAGCTGTACAATATATGATAAAAAAAGATCCAGATCAAGCCGAACAAAGTTTAAAGGATATGTTAGTAGTTGCTCGAAAAGGTTTAGATGATATACGTAAATCGGTTCATTCACTTGCCGATGATCTTCCTCAATCTGCAATTGGCACATTAGAAACTTTACTGACACATATGGAATCCTCATCTTCTATTCAATATTCCTTCAAAGCGGAGATAGGTGATGTTGAATTAGATGTCGAGGTATACAAAATACTGTTTAGAATTTTACAAGAATCAATTACAAATGTTATACGGCATTCTCAAGCTACAAAATTAGATGTTGTACTGCGAAAGGAATCTAAAGGCATCAATATGACTATTAGGGATAATGGGGATTTAGAAGATGCTCAAAAAATTAGTGAAGGATTTGGATTAAAATCAATGAGAGAAAGACTAGAGAAAATGAATGGTAGTCTTTCCTATTCAGTTATTTTTCCACATGGCTTTGAAATTGTTGCAAAAATACCTTTGTGACGAAGGGAAGAGTGAGAAAATATGTCATATGAAAAAATAAAGGTCTTACTAGTTGATGACCAAACGATGATTAGGCAAGGCTTTAGTTATGTAATCAATCTACAAGATGATATGAACTTAATTGGTGAGGCATCTGACGGAATAGAAGCAATCAAGTTAGCAAAAGAAAAACGCCCAGATGTCATATTGATGGATATACAAATGCCTTATCTTTCGGGTATTGATGCTACAAAAGAAATAATGAAACAATTACCTACGACGAAAATTGTTATTTTAACTACATTTGATGATCAAGAATATATTTACCAAGGAATTCGATCGGGAGCAATAGGATTTTTATTAAAGGATGCTGAAGTTGAGGAAATGCTTGATGCGATTCGCTCAGCCTATCGAGGTGAAGCTATTTTTAAAACAACTCTTGCAGCAAATGCACTTTCTAGAGCGATTGTTTCTGGCTTTTCAGTCCCAGGTAAAAAAGGAGAATCAATGCTAATCGAAAAACTAACGGATCGTGAACAAGAAATCCTCCAGGAAATGGCCTATGGACTTCGAAATGATCAAATCGGTAAGAAATTATTTATAACAGAAGGTACTGTTAAATCACATGTCCATCGTATTTTACAAAAATTTGGTTGTGAAGATCGAACACAAGTAGTCGTAACAGCGCTTAGGAATGGAATGGTGAAGTAAGAAGGATTTAGGAAAATAAATAAAAAGTAGATGTTATTTCTATCTGAGATAACACCTACTTTATTTGGACCGAAATCTACATAAATGAAATTTTTCATAATGGCTTGTATTACTTTTAAAATCAATTCGGAGGAAAAAGTGGAAAGGATAATTTAGGAAAGAAGTTTCGAATTGAAATGTGCTAATTTTAGATTAAATTTAGGGCTAGAAGAAATTATTGGGATGACTTTATAATAAGTAATAAAATGTTGTAGAAGATCTTCTTTATATAGACTCGGTAATAAATGTGATCATAAAATACATCTAATTAAATAGATATAATATTAAATGGTAGAAAGGAAGAGTTTGTTCTAGTCGATGACCTATTTTGTACAAGATTTTTTATGATAAAAAAAGAGGAAAATAAAAAAAAACTACGAACTATTATTATTATTAATTAATTCAGTTAATCGAAGTACTTCTTCATAAAAAATTGGATATGTATTTTATTAAGTATGTTTGTTAACAATACAGAAATTAAATAAAATTTACTAAAGAGGTGTATTCAATGAGCGTCCATGACCCAAACGAATTTGATGAATTGATCCCAAATGATACCGATTTAAATTTTATTAAGAAGTTTCCAGAAGTTGAAGAAGCGATTGGAATTGATGAAATTCTGAAGTGGTTAGAAGATTAACAAAATCAGATAATTTGAAAATAAAAAAGTACTTTCTAAATTTTTAGAAGGTGCTTTTTTTCATTTTCAATTAATTTAGAATAAACCTAGTCAAAGAGGATGATTTTTTTTGATTGCAGTTTGATTATTTCGGAATATAAATGACTGATGTTTTAAGCTTTGGTTATAAAAAATTGATAAAAGCGAACGGAAAAGCAATAGGAAAAAAGTTAGGTAGAAAATTTTTTGAATAAATAGTAAGAACCAATGCAAGAGAGAGTATTTTGCTACTTTCATTTTTAATTTAAGTCTTATATTGGATTAAGAGCATGTAATTTTACCTATAGTATGATCTATTGAAAGGTATTGCTTTCCTATATATAGAAGTAGTCTAAGTGAACAATTTGTAAGGGCTTTCATTTTAGGTTTTTGCTTTAATTAACGTTTGATCAATACGCACTTAATTAAGGAGGCTAATTAGAAATGAAGAAAAATCAGTTTGATACAAAGTTGATTCACGAAGGCTACAAAACTAGTGAGTATCACGGGAGTTTAACTCCTCCATTATTTCATACGTCTACCTATACATTTCCAACTGCACAACATGGAGAACAGTCCTTTGCCGGAGAGAAAGATGATTTTATTTACTCAAGATTAGGAAATCCAACCGTTCAAATTTTGGAAGAACGAATGGCTGCGTTAGAAGAAGGAGAGGTAGCGTTAGCATTTGGTTCTGGAATGGCTGCTGTATCTGCTACAATTTTCTCGTTAATTAGCACTGGCGACCATATTTTATGTTCAAAAGGCATATACGGATGTACGTATGGATTTTTAGAAATGTTGGAGAGTAAATTTGAAATTGAACATAACTTTTGTGAAATGGATACTGAAGAAGAAATCCATAACTTAATCCAAGAAAACACGAAAGTTATATTTATTGAAACACCGATCAACCCTACAATGAAAGTCATTGATATTGAAATGGTTGTCGAAGTTGCGAAAAATAATAATATTACAGTAGTAGTTGATAATACTTTTTGCTCACCTTATTTACAAAAGCCATTAACACTAGGCTGTGACATTGTGCTACATAGTGCAACGAAATATATTAGTGGTCATGGTGATGTAGTTGCAGGAATTGTTGTTTGTAAAACAAAAGAGCTAGCTGATCGAATGACCCCTATCCGAAAAGACATAGGTGCGATTATGTCACCATTTGATGCATGGCTGTTGCTTCGAGGATTAAAGACATTAGCAGTTCGAATGGACCGTCAATGTGAAAATGCAAAAAAGGTCGTTTCATTTTTACAATCGCATCCAATGATAAAGGAAGTATTCTACCCTGGAGACTTTAAAAATCAAAATTATTTTATTGCTAGTAAGCAAATGAAAAAAGGTGGGGGAGTCTTCGCATTTACATTTGACGGGACAAAGGAAGAAACTCAGGAATTTATTAACCATTTAGACATGATAAAAATAGCGGTAAGTCTAGGGGATACAGAAACATTAGTTCAGCATCCAGCGACGATGACACATGCAGTCGTTCCAAAAGAGTTACGAGAAAAAATGGGCATAACAGAAAATATGCTACGCATGTCAGTCGGGTTAGAAGCATGGGAAGATATTGTAGCTGACTTACAACAAGCTTTACTTAAATCTAATAGCAATACAGTATGTTAATCTTGATTTGATAAAAAAGTACTTTCTAATTTTTTCTTAGAAAGTACTTTTTATTTTAGCTCTAAAATTTAAATGGATAATTAACAATATCATTAACCCCCATAAATTTGATACTACATTTTAAGAAACAAATATTACACATCGAAACGTCAATTTCATTAGTTAAAAAACTTTATAGGACGAGCAGTCTTGCAAAAGGAAGATTTTTATGATTATTGACATAAATAGGGGGTATATCTAGTCAAAATCGTAATAATTATATAACAATGTCGATATGAAATTGTATGTTTGCTTTGATTTTTTGGCTAAATTGACTGATAGACTAAACGATTCACTTTAAGGCACTAGTTTATGGTGAAAAGTAGCCCGTAATACGGATAGCAGTATAGGTATATTTCTAGTTTAATTGCATTTTTCATACTTTTAATTGCAGTTCTAGAATTTTTAATTGCGATTCCGGGATTTTAATTGCAGATTTGCCATTTTTAATTGCGATTCTGGGAATTTAATTGCACTTACTTGAAATTACGATTTAATCCATAACCAAATCAATTAAAAAAATCCAGCAAGTCCCCATAAAAATGGACCACTAGATTTTTAAACAAAACCTACTTATTCAAAGAATCAATAATCGGATAAAGCTCTTCTAAATGAGTAATTTCATATGTAGGTACAACTTCATTTCGTTCCTTATGATGCCTATTAATCCACACGTTTTTCATTCCAATTCTGCTTGAGCCTAAAATATCTGTCATAAGATTATCTCCGACCATAATGACCTCTTCTTTTGAAAGTTCCATTAATGATAAGGCATGTTCAAAAATACTTGGGTCAGGTTTACCTTTTCCGAAGTCTCCAGAAATTAGTATTTGATCAAAATACTCTTTAATCTTTGGTGTAATTGAAAGCTTCGTATGTTGCAAATCAGGAGAGCCGTTTGTTAGTAAGAGCAGTTTATATTGTTCATTTAATCGATCTAGCACATCAAATGTTTCATCGTATACAAAAGGGTTTCCTTTTCGTTCTTCAGGGAATGTTTCGGCTAATAAATGACCAAATTCTGGATCATCTATTCCAAATGCTTTTAAGCCAAGCGTCCATGCATTTTTTCGATAGGCAGGAGAATTCGCCTTCATTTTTGGAAATTGATCATGATCATCTGAAAAATTCCCCCATAGTCCTTCGAATGGATTGATGCCAATTAATTTTGTGAATTCGTATGTATCGTATGATTCATAAAGCTTTCTAGCCGAATCACGAACGGCATTTTCAAATTCAGTTGGGTCAATACCGTATTTTTCTGTAGCTAGTTTACATGTATTTGCAAATGCAACTTGAACACTTTTTTGGTCCCAAAGTAATGTGTCATCCAAATCAAATATGATTCCTTTAATCATAAAAAATAGCCCCTTCCAAATATGAACTGTCTAAATTATCCACTATCGTACTAGGAAAATATGAATTAGTAAATAGAAAGCTACTAAAATTTTACTTTTTTTTAGATACATTTAATGATTATTTATTTTAAATTAATAATTTAGTACAAATGACGATTAAATGGAATATAATACCTTGTTGATTTTGTTTTAATTAATGATGAAAAGAGTGAGTATATGTCATTTGAGGATTTTGTAAACTGTCATTCAATGCAAATTAACTCGAAGGCGGTCTTTGATAAACAAAATAAATTAATGCGATATTCGCTTACAAGAACTTGGGATGAATCGAAAAAGAAAGCTACGCTTGTATTACTTAATCCTTGTCGAGCAGATCATCTAAAGAGTGATTATATATTGGCGAGATGTCTTAACTTTTTTATAGATTATAAGAAAGGTAACTTCGGCTCGCTAGAACTAGTAAATCTTTTTGCATTAATGGAACCGGATTCAACAAAGCTAAAAGGGAAAGAATGCGAAGTTGGCGAACATAACGATGAAGCAATAAAATTAGCGATTAGTAACGCAGACATTATTATAGTAGCTTGGGGTTCAAGTAAACGATTTAAGTGGCGAATAAAAGAAGTTCTAGACCTGCTAGAACCTTATAAAGATAAATTATTTAATTTTTGTGATGACTCAAATCGGAAAGATATATTGATTCACCCAGTTATTTTAGCGGAACGACATTGGTTAGAAAAATTAAATTTTGAAGCACTTTACGAATGGACTACAAAAGATTAATCTTAATGATATTTCTGAAGGCAACTCATTTTGGGTTGTTTTTTTTATTGCTTGAAAATTCAAATACTTATATTTGTAAAAATTGTTATAATAAATTGAGCATATAGTTTTAGTTCAAGGTAGAAAGCTACCTCTTAAACTAAATACTAAACTTTACTAAAATTGCAGACTTCTTAGAAACTCAATTATTACTTGAGTCCATTTTCCATTAATTCAAGTAACACTTGATTTTAACTATTCAATTAACTAGATACAATGAAATTAACTTTTAAATAGAGGTGATATAAATGTTTGATATGAAAAAAGTAGGTAGACAAATCGCTCAATTAAGAAAAGCAAACAAGATTACACAGATGAAGCTAGCTGATCAATTAGGTGTTAGCTTTCAAGCAATTAGTAATTGGGAACGAGGAGAGACAATGCCTGATATTTCTAAATTACCTGAGCTTGCAGAAATTTTTAATGTAAGTATTGATGAAATTTTAGGAAATGAAAAAGGCGTTAAATTGATCAATAATTTAATTGAAAAAGATAATACGGATTCTTCAATTGAGTTAGAAGTTGAAAAAGAAGAATTTTTAAATGTTGCACCGATTCTTAATATCGATCAAGCAGACATCGTTTTTAGAAATGTTGAGAATCACCTTACAATTACTGATACATCGGATATTGCTCCCTTTGTTAGTGAAGATCTAATTGATGAATGTGCAAAGAAGGAATTTGATTCGAATGGAATCAAAGAATTATCACGCATGGCACCTTATATTAGTAATGATGTAATTGATGAATTTGCGGAGAAAGAGTTTGAGTCAAATGGAATTGAAGAATTAACTTGGGTTGCACCGTTTATTAGTACAGAATTAATGGACGAATTAGCGAAGAAAGAGTTTGAAACGAATGGTATAAAAGCTTTAACAACTTTGGCACCATTCATCAGCGAAGAAGTAATGAATGAATGCGCAAAGAAAGAGTTTGAAACAAGTGGTATAAAAGGATTAACTCAGGTGGCACCATTTATCAGTAACGAAATCATTGATGAATGTGCAAAGAAAGAGTTTGAAACAAATGGTATAAAAGGATTAACTCAAGTAGCACCATTTATTAGCGATGAGATCATCGATGAGCTTGCAATGAAAGAGTTTGAGCTAAATGGCATAAAAGAAATAACATCAATGGCAGCATTTATCGGTGACGAAATAATCGATGAATGTGCAAAGAAAGAGTTTGAAACAAATGGTATAAAAGGACTAGCTCAGGTGGCACCATTTATCAGTGATGAAATAATAAATGAATGCACAAGAAAGAGTTATGAATTAAATGGGATTAAGTCATTAGCACCGATTTGTCCTTTTATTGAAGGTGACCTACTTAATGAACTTGCTTTAGATGCTATATCAAAACATGGCATTAATGAGATTATTTCAGTGATCCCATTTTTAAATTCAAAAATTGTAAAGAATGCAGTAATTAAATAGCTTTCAAACTGAACTTGTATTTACTTTCAAGGGTCGCAATTAGGACCCTTATTTATTTTTTCTAGACATTTTATTAATAAATAAGGATATTTTCTGGACAATTCGGTAATATCCTTTATCATATAAATAGTAAAAATAATGAAAAGGTGACTTTATGAAAAAATTACTTGTAATTGTGGCTTTAGCAGTCTGTCTAATTATCTCTGCACAAACAAATCCATCAAAAGGAGAGTTTGTCACTTGGGCAAAGGATCAGCTTAAATTGGAATCAAAAAATAAATACATTGATTTTGGAATTGACTTATTAGGGGAAAAACTTATTAGTAAGGTTACAACTAAAAAAGATTATATCTTTTTTTCAGTTTACGAGGTTAAGGCTTTAGACAAGGAAATAAAAGTGGTCGGTTTATTTAATCACTTTATTCCAATTTCAAAAAAATAAATTATGAAGAGTTAGTGGAAAACTTTGATTGCTTGTATATAATAGAAGAATAAAGTTAAAAAGAGGTGGAAAGAATGAGCAAATCAAAAGCAAGAAAATTACGAGACAAACTAGTTAGAGAAGGTAAACGAAATCCAGAATTAATTAGAAGTTCATTTGCGATGTTAGATTTAAATACGCGTAGAACAAAAACGAAACAAGAAAAATTAAATCAAGTTAAACATAAAAAACAGTCCTTTGGAAAAGATGATTTTCAAACAAAGGACTGTTTTTATTTAGATGCTGATCTTATTGTTGTGTAACAGGCGCTTTTTTTACTTTATTAGCGAATTTAACTGTTAGATTTGTTTTATATACGTCGGCCGCAGCTTCAAATTGATTGTAAGTATTATTAAATTTTTTAAAAACGTTAGTTGCATTTACAAGAGCAATTTTTGCTTTTGCTACATCTCTTTTTTCAATTGCATTATCTAAGCTTTCATTATCTTCTATATCATACAGCTCGTCAAAACCATCTTTAAAATACTTATCAAACATAGAATCTAGATCTTTTTCGATTTGACGATGTGTTGTGTAATCCATATCAAGAACATCATATGCATAGCTAATAATTTCTTGTTCTTTAGATGTCATCCCATAAAAGCGTTGATTTACTAAAGCATATTCAGTTTCATAGTTTTTATATTCAGCAGGTAATTGCTTACGAATATAAATTTCATTTTCAGTATAAATTTGATCCTCGATATCGTATACATATGACTCGATCATATCATATGTGTGGTTTTGGTAATTTCTAACTGCCATCAATTTATTTTTTTGAGTTGTAAAGTATGTTTTAGCACCCTTTGAATCTACTTTTTTAATATATGTATTAAACTGTGCTGTTACTTTTTTCATATCTACTGCAGCATTGTCTTTACGCGCTTTATCAATTCTTGTTTTAAAGCTCGCTGTTTTTTTCGCTAGTTCGTCTTTACCTGTATATCCGTTTTTATTAAATAAAGTAACATCAGTTTGTAGTTCTTTATAATAATCATAAACTTCTTGATCTGTATAATAGATTTCACTTTTTAAGTTGCTAAGAACTTTAATGTAAGAGCTGACTTGTTTTTTTAAATCATTTTGAACTTGGACAACTTTAGTATTAGTTGCAGCTTGGGTTTCAGTTGGAAGTATACTTAATAAAATACCTGCTGATAGAGTTGTTGCAGTTGCTATAGTTGCGATTTTCTTAAATTTATTCATTTCGGTCTCCTAATATTAAAATTTTTCACACTATTAGTATATTACATGTTACAAAAATATTAAATATATATTAATAAGATTAAATATGTTTTAAATTACCTTTAAATGGAGTTATACCAGTTCACTCCACTTAAAGGTAAATAAATTAAGTGCTACAATCATAAACTAGTAAAATCTATTTTTAGTCTCGAGAGGCATTTACAATTAACTGTGCCATTCTTCTTGGGTATACTTTTGCAGTTGACATATGATCGCCACTTCCTTGTATAAAACGATAAACTCCCAATCTACTAGCCATATGAGGATACCAACCAGAATTTTCGCCTGTAGGTACTACTGTATCTTCTTGTAAATTAATAAAGCTTCTTGGAGTAGATAATTGGTAAAACGTTTTTAAATCTAGTTTTTCAACAAGGGGAGTTGCCGGTTCAGGTGTTGTCGCACTATAAATTTGCCTCGCCGTTTGTAAATCAGCCAAGTTAACAAATACATCTCGGAAATATTGGAATGGTAGTTTGATTGTATTATCAGAAGATTGCGCAGCTAAGTCTAATAGGAATTTTTGGGCTTGAAGTGGAAATTGATCTGTAAGGCTTTCACCGTCATTTAAAACAAAAGCATTCCAAAAAACTAATCGTTTAATTCGATCGTGAAGCTGTTCAGCGACTTTTTGAATGACAGTACCACCAAAGCTGTGACCTATCAAAATAATATTATTAAGCTTATTAGACGTTATATAATGAACTACTTGCTTTGTAATGATCTCATGATTTACATTTTTATCTTTATCTGTACCATGCCCAGGCAACTGTGGTGTGTGAACAATATGTCCCATTTTTAGTAGTTCTCGTGTGATTCCGTGCCAGAAGAATGGATCAACCCATGAGCCGTGAACTAAAACGAAAGTAGCTTGAGCATGCTGACGATAAAAAATGTCAGATTGGTCAATTGAATGATGCTGTTGATGTATAGGATATGATTGATATTCGTTATACCAATATTGGTGATAATCATAGTAAGGATTATTTTGATTTGGATTCATATTTTGATTCCTGTAGTTTATAGGTTGAATCATTTCATGGGATTTTTTACTGGTCATGCTAATTAGTCCCTCCTCGTTAATCTTTCTCATCGTATGCACCTATTCGTTAGAAGGTGCCCACTTAACTAATGGAAATATAAGTAAGTAAAGAGGGGAAAATAATATTTTAGGAGGAGAATATTATCAAAAAAGCTGTTATTTTATTAATACTATTGTTAATTGTTTGTACAAGTGTTTACATTGCGTTGAAGGATAAAGTTTTCCAAGATTCATCACATTCGAATCCAAATAAAAATACAAATCATCAAACGGAAACGGATACTAATCATTCGAATCAACTTTCAACAAAAGAAATTTTAAATAATATAATTTCAAGCGCTAAACAAGGAGAAATTCCAAACCAAAAAAATATAGAAGTAGGAAAGACTTCCTTAAAAGATATAACGGAGCAATTTGGGGAATCTACCCAAAAAGATGAGGTTGCTAATAGTACGTACTTAACTTATCAAAAACAGGGATTTGCTGTAGGGTATGATCATCAAAATCGAATTTATGAAGTAAGATCATATAATTCTAATTTACAACAAGTTCACTATGACGATATTATGAAACAATTAAAAAAGCCAAGTAAGATTAAATATTATAAAGATCAACATGTTGATCAAATTATTTTAGTTTATGAACTACCAAATCAAATTGAACTGAAGTTTATTTTACCAAGACCAACTAGTGAAAATAATAATCCTACATTGCATCATACGTCAGTATCAATTATTGACCAGCTTATTCCTAATACTGGCACTAAACTAGATCAGCTTTTAAATGCAATGACACTTCAAGAAAAAATAGGTCAAATGATTATTTCAGGTTTTTATGGACCGAATTACTCAAATAGTTTAAAAGAACTAGTTGAACAATATTATATTGGTGGATTTATTTTTTACAATGAAAATCTAACGAATAACAGTCAAACGGTTAAACTTGTAAATTCAATAAAGGCTGCTAATCGAAATAATCTTTTACCGATCTTATTCGGAGTTGACCAAGAAGGTGGAAGGGTATCACGTTTACCAGGAAATCTAGGTCAAATACCATCAAACGAAATAATTGGAAAGAAAAATAATGGACAGTTCTCATATGAAATAGGACAAATACTAGGAGAACAGCTACAAGCTTTTGGTTTAAATATGGATTTTGCTCCTGTTTTAGATGTAAATAGTAATCCTAAAAATCCGGTCATTGGTGATCGTTCATTTAGTAATAATCCAGCAACTGTAAGTAAATTAGGAATACAAACAATGAAAGGAATTCAATCAGAGAAAATCATTCCAGTTGTAAAACATTTTCCTGGCCACGGTGACACTTCGGTTGATTCCCATTTAGAGTTACCTGTTGTAAACAAATCGTATACTGATTTAAAATCGTTAGAATTAATACCATTTAAGGACGCTATTAATCAAAACGCAGATGCTGTTATGATTGCACATATTTTATTACCAAAAATCGATCCTAAATATCCTGCTTCAATGTCTAAAAAGGTCATTTCATCAATGTTAAGGAATGATTTAAAATATGATGGAGTGGTTATGACGGATGATATGACGATGGATGCAATTGGAAAAAATTATAATTTGGAAAAAGCAGCGGTTACTTCCATTTTAGCTGGAAGTGATATCATTATGGTTGCTCATGATCCTAACAAAGTAAAAGCTGTATATAAAGAAATCGAAACAGCCGTGAAAAACAAAACAATTTCAGAAGAACGTATAAACGAGAGTGTAAAAAGAATCATTTTACTAAAACAAAAATATAAATTAGACAATAATCAAGTAAAGCCGATGGACCTTCAAAAGCTCGTTGAAAAAACAAACAAATTAGTAAAAAATTAGCAAAAAAAGGAAATTACCACCTTTTGTCGAATAAATAGTCTAAAAAGGTGGTGTTCTTTCTGGCTAGTAAGATTTCAGATGCAGGATTAATGCTATTGGCTATTTTTAAAGAACTTCAAGAAAAAGAGCCAGACTTTGAAAAAGGGCTTCATAATGAAGTAGGAGTAGCTATTGATGATGTCGAACCTGCATTAATTGAATTGGAAATGCAAGGATTTATAAACGGTTTAACTTGGATTAAGAGTGATATAGATCAAAAAGAAAATGCTTCATTATTTAATATTTCAATAACACCTACAGGATTAGCTAGAGTAATAGAATTATTAAGATAATATGTATACATAAAATGACTACCTCAAATGTTACGAGGAGTATAGTAAATTTCCTTTTAGAAAAGTCTGTGAAACAGCCATATATTTTTATCGATTATAAACTTTCTTAAATAAACATACCAAATTACGCTGAAAAAAAGAGCCTAAAAATATTCTCTTAGGCTCTTTTTTTTATTTAGAAACAGTCGTGTTAATTGTATAACTTATGATACCAGAACGGTTTCGTGCGTAAATACTTAATTTTGTTCCAAGCTTTTGTTTAGGAATTTTGACCGTATATGTTCCTTTGTTAGATGTGGTGGTTGAACCAATCGTTTTCGAACCAGATTTCACATAAACCGTTGTAGATGGTTCGGATTTACCTGTTACAGAAGTTGAGTTGATGCTAACTTTGTTAACCGTTGGTGTCTTAGGAGCAGTAACCACATTGACTAATGTACTTTTACTGGTATTTTTTGAAGCATCCGTCGCTGTAATGGATAGTGTTGTGTTGGACGATTGCTTGGAAATTGCTATCTTAAAAGTACCAGTATTTGTTGCTTTACCAGTATTTAGTACTTTAGTTCCTTTTTTAATCGTAATCAGTGCATTCGCTTCTGATTTTCCTGAAACGGTTGCTGAAATATTACTGATTCGATTGACTGTTGGTGCATTAGGAGCAATTGTATCCTTAATTTTTGATACCGTGACTTTGCTTCGATTCCCAACTAAATCAGTCGCTGTTGATTGGATCGTTTTATTTTGAGCAATGTTTTTCAATGTAACTGTAAATTGACCGTATTTATTAGCTTTCGTCGTAACTGTTTTTCCGGTAGACGGTTGGCTAGCCAATGGAACAGTAGTTGCCATTGTGCTAAGAGATTTTGTGTTAACCATCGAATCGACCGAAAGTGCAGACGAACGAGAAGTGGTTGTTGGGATTAAAGAATCCGTCGACAGATTGATTGTGGCATTCGGTTCGGCTGTTCCTTTTACAATGTTGGTAGCATTATCGATACTCGTAATCACTGGCGGCTTTGGTGCAACAGTGTCACGAAGTACGTTTTCAACAACAGTGTCTGTCCCATATGGTGCTTCGGCTGGAAACAAATCTTCTAAGAAATACATAAAATGAACCGTAGTATTCGCTCGTAATGGAGTGATTAATGGAACAGAAAATGTTCCATCCGGTTTTGTTATAACTTCATAAGGATAATCTGCCGCATTAATCTGTAATTTAATATTTGGTGGTGCAGTCCCTGTGATGATCAACGATGAATCGTATAATGAGTTCACATGAATACGCGAATCAGGTTCAGACACAACATTTACCGATAAATAATCGACCAATCCCTGATAAGTTGCTTTTATAATAGTACCACCTGATTTTTTTGCGATAAGTTTATTGGATGAGTCAATCGATACAATTGATGGGTCAATTGGCGTTAAGGTAACTTCATTTGGGTCAAGGAATGTGATTTCGTTCTTCTCATTTATATATTGCAACCCATAATAGGTCGATTGGTTTTCTTTTAATTGAATATACGGATCTTTAAACTCAATCCGTTTAGTCAAAGGCTGACTTATTGGATAGTTTTGTACCTCAATATATTCAGGATCTTCGTAGTTTTTGTCATTTGTGTTTTTAGCATAAGCGATTTTATCCATGTTTTGAGAAAATACAACATTGTCAATATCATTTCCAACTGTGCGTAAATAAGCACCTGTTGTTGCGTTGAAAAATTTAATCTTATGGAAATAATGGAAAATTAATTCATTATTTTTACCGTAACTAATTGCACGAGAAGTTGTTCTATTATTTTTGGCTGATTCGTTGATGTACACATTAAAAACAGTTGAAGACTTTTCAAAATTACGATTCACATCGTATTGCACAAATGGATTTGCGAGTCCTGAATCATTTGTTAATGATAGCGTATTGCCATCAGGACTAAAAATCATTTGACGAATCGGATAATACCGAGTCGTTTTAAACGGATTTTCAAACGATTTTATGACTTTTTTTGTTTCGTAATTGATAATTTCAACGGTCGAATCATCTGTAACAGCAACAATTGGTTCTGTTGGATGGATACTTACACGTAATCCGTATTTATAATCAAATGATTTTTCAAACAGTACGGTTTTTGTTGCATCATCATATATGGTTAACCCATATGTTCCATCTGATAATTCATGTGTTATACCCATGATTCGTTCATCGGACCCTTTAAATGAAATTTGGGCGATATAATAAGGTAATGTAAATAATTTGTCCCCTGTCTGAACATCGAAAAACTGTGTGTTTTCGCCTTCATTTGAATACAAATAAGAACCATTAGGGCTATAATTAAGATAGCGAACAGGCATATGGTTTAGTAATGCTCCTGTTTTTGTATCGTACATTCCAAAGTTCACAAAAACTCGATTCCCGTCCGGTGAAAGAGTTGGGCTGTTACCAGGACTTGCAAAAATCAAAGAAGGATTCGGTTCAGTCGCAGCAATGACTGCTTTTTGTTGAGTAAGCGTAGCATTCGTACAAAAAAATAGTAGTAGACACAGTATGGATAAACTCGTTTTTTTAATCATATATTCTCCTTAAATAAATAGTCACTACTCGATTATATAGTGCTAATGTCAATAAAGATATGAGAATATTCGTAATCGAAGGGCAAGTTGAAAAATACAAATGATGTTTTTGTTTTTAAAAAGTTTCAAAAAAATTTATAAAAGGTTCAAATTGTAACATATTGAAAGAATATACTTGGTCGAAGGAGTGGGGGGATAAAATTCACTTGCAAGTAATAAACACCATTTCCATTTCCACTTCCAAAAGAAAAAAGGAGGAAATAAAAATGAAAATTAAAAAAGTAAACCCCGAATCTGTTGCTGCACCTGTTGGCCAATATAGTCATGTCACAATTGTCCCAAGACATGCAGAGCTAGTAGTTTTATCAGGTCAAGTAGGAAACGACAAAAACGGAGTATTTCCAATTGATATCGAAAGTCAATTTGTCAATGCACTTGAGAATATAAAAAACATCCTTGAGAGCGAGAAAGTCGAGCTTAATAATCTTTTTAAACTCAACTTCTGGCTAACGGAGAAAATCGATCGTCAATTCTTTCTAGACTGTTGGAGCCAATTTCATTCCGGTAACCCACCTGCAACAACTTATGCTTATGTATCAGCTTTAGCAAATCCAGACATTAAAATAGAAGTAGAAGCATGGGCAGCAAGATAATCAACTTAGTTCGTTACAATCAATCGTTATTGAATTAAAACTATGGATGGTAATGATTGGTATAACATAGCGAACTTTGGGAAACTTAAGTGGAGGTAATTCGGTTCGAAAGCGAGATGAAAAATTGAAATGGATGAATTCGAGTCTCAATTAAATCCCACTGTAAGAAAAAATATAACAAAAACACTAACACAACTTAATATGAAAATCGAAGGCATGATTGGAAGAATTGAAAATAAAGGATGCGGCATATTAACTGAATTTGAAAATATCCATCGCGTCTTTAATAATTTACAAATGGATGCAGCCTCATTTTATTTAAATTCATATCTATCTCCGTATACTGATATCTTTGATGAATTGGCAATTACAGTTCAGCACTTATCAAAACGTAAACATGGCGGATTAATTGTAGTAAAAAGAGACGACTCACTTGAAGAGTTGATGAGTTCAGGGATACACGTCGGTGCAAAACTATCCCCAGCATTATTAGAATCAATTTTTTATCCAGGTAGCCCGTTACATGACGGAGCAGTACTGGTTGAAAATAACATGATCATTTCAGCAGGTAATGTACTTCCACTATCTAAAATTACATACGATAATAAAAAACTTGGAACAAGGCACCGAGCAGCAGTTGGAATTTCAGAACAAAGCGATGCACTTGCTCTAGTTGTATCAGAAGAAACAGGAAATATATCTTTTGCTTATAAAGGAAGCTTATATCCTGTTAAATATGGGGCACCTATTAATTAAAACCGAAACGATCATTTAGATCGTTTTTTTTGTTGAAAAATGAGATTGTCAATTAGTGTCCAATTTGACCCGTTATGAGGAAGTAAATTACAAGTTTAAGTAAAAGTACTACCTCATGAACCTGTTATGAGGAAGTAAATTACAAGTTTAAGCAAAAGTACTACCTCATGAAGCTGTTATGAGGAAGTAAATTACAAGTTTAGGCAAAAGTACTACCTCATGAAGCTGTTATGTGGAAGTAAATTACAAGTTTAAGCAAAAGTACTACCTCATGAAGCTGTTATGAGGAAGTAAATTACAAGTTTAGGCAAAAGTACTACCTCATGAACCCGCTATGAGGTAGCATATTACAAGTTTAAGCAAAAGTACTACCTCATGGGATTCTATTTTAAAGATTGAAAATTTTTAATATCAACTCGCTGAACGATCATTTAGATCGTTCTTTTTGTTTTTATAATAATTTTACTTTTTTCAGATTTTATGGATTGAATTGTTTTTGAAATCATATTATGATTATACTTAATTATTCCGATACGAAAGGTTGGTTTTTTGTATGTCTAATCCAAAAATAAATACAATTCCATTACCTTTAGTTCGTACAAATCAATGGACGATCTTTATATCTGTAATATTAACATGGATTACTGGTCAGTACTGGCTACTACTTATTCCTTTAATCAGTGGACTAAGTGGATTATTTTTTGATTTTCATCCAATCATAAAATTTGCTAAACGTTTTTTAAAAAAGAAACCATCGAGCTATCCGCAAGAGGATAAAGGTCAACAAAATTTTAATCAAACAATTGCAGTAACCTGTTTATCTCTAGCATTTATTGGTGCATTAGTTGGTTGGAACGTATTATTTTATGTGTTTTCAATTATGGTCGCATTAGCTTCGTTTATCGCAATAAACGGATTTTGCATTGGTTGCTATATTCATTTTCAATGGAACCAATATAAATATCGAAAAAGCTTAAGGTAAATTAAATAAAAATCAGAGTCTTCTCATAAATGAGAGGGCTTTTTTTATGATTTCAAAACAATAATCTGATAGAAATAGAAGTTGAATATAAAAAAATGGAAGGAAACTCGTAACAAAAATTCATTGGTTTAATTCAAATATCTAACTGATGTATGATATGATATAATAATAAGTCTTTTATGGTGGTGATTTGGATGGAAAAAGCTCATTTCTCAGAAGAACTTATGAGATTTATTTCAAATATGGATCGTGAGAATTCTGTTGTTCAATTTTCTGTTCCAGGCAAAGGACGATTTACACTTGTCCTTCAAGAAGAAGAACAATCTATTAAAGCAGACGTCGAAGCAAATCCTGAAATAGAAATTATGATTAGAAAAAGTCAGGATGAGTACAAAAAGGGTTTAGGGGTGTCAACATCTGAGTTTTTAAAATCAATTTCCTCTAAAGACTTCATCTAACGATTTTTAGAAATGTTATATGGCCGCTTAATGTACGAATTAAACTTACCCAATTTAGAAGTATAAGATTCACTCCAGAAGAAACATTTGATTTTATTTCACAAATAGTCTTGGAAACAGAAGATTTATTAAAAAATGAAGTCATTGGAAAAACATATACTGAAGAACATGGAAATTATAAAGGAATATCAAGAGTCGTAATAAAAAAATTTCGAATTTATTTTGAAATGGTCAATAACGATATAGTTATTGTAGCAATCGTATTTCCAGGTGAAAAATAATAAAAATCAGAGCCTTCTCATAAATGAGAGGGCTTTTTTTATGATTTGAATACATAATTCGGTATACTAGAAATAGTATTTGAAAATGTGACGTTCTCCAAGGTTTTTAAAGCAAATTAGAAATTGAGGATTTACTATAAAATTAAACGAAATAGATGAATTATTGCTTCAGGAAGGAGATTTAAAATGATTCAATGGAAAGAAGACATTGTTATAAATGAAAATATCGAAAAAGTATGGAGTCTATTTTTAGATAAAAACATTAAGAAAATAATGCCAAAAGTTGAAGAACATAATTTAATCGATAAAAATGAAAATGAAGTAGGTGCAAAGCATCAGCAAAGTTATAGAGAAGGAAAACGTGTAGAATCTTATATTGTTGAAACTTTGGCTTACGAGGATACTGAATCATATAAAAAAAAGCAAATCCATTTTGTTTTAGCAAATGCGTTTGTAACGAATCTGACATTTACATTAGAAAAAATCGACGATATACATACAAAATTTATTTATGAAGGCACGAATGCCGGAGTAAATTTTATCGGACGAGCTATGTTAAAGCTAGCTAATCCAAAGGGGAATAATTTAAAGGCAGTACATGATTTTTTACAAAGAGTCGAACAAGAAGCTTTAAAGGCGTAGGATTAATAGGAATTTATAAAACAACAAAAAGGAGAGCATTCCATACTCTCCTTTTTTATTATTTATTTGATACTTTACTTAATAATTCATATGAATATAAACGCGCTGCATGATCGAAAACAGAACCATTTACCATGATTTCATCAGCTTTTGTTATATTTAAAACTGTTTGTAGCTTTTCAGTAACGGTTTCGATTGTACCAATAGCAGATAGTTTCATTTGATTTTCAAGTGTTTCTTTTTCATATGGACTCCAAATTTCATCCATATCGTCAACTGGTGGTTTTAAAAGAGAGGGTTTACCACCTCGAATTAAGTTTAAAAATGATTGTTGTTGTGTGGTGAAAAGTCTTTTTGCTTCTTGATTTGTGTCAGCAACGACAACATTTAAGCCAATCATTGCATATGGTTCATCTAAACTTTTAGATGGTTTAAAGTTATTGTGATACAACTGCATTGCTTGAACTGTATAATCTGGTGCGAAGTGTGCTGCAAATGCAAATGGTAAACCTAATTCAGCAGCTAACTGAGCACTAAAGCCACTTGATCCTAATAGCCAAATTGGTATATTTAAACCTTCGCCAGGCACAGCTTGAACCGTTAAACTGCCTAATCCACCTGGCGGATTAAAGTAATTACGTAATTCCTCTAATTGAGCAGGGAAGTCTTCATGGCTGCGTAAATCTCTACGTAACGCTCTCGTTGTTGACATATCACTACCAGGAGCACGACCTAATCCAAGATCAACACGACCTGGATGTAGTGATTCTAATGTACCAAATTGTTCTGCTATGACTAATGGAGCATGATTTGGTAACATGATTCCTCCAGAACCAACTCGAATCGTTGATGTTCCACTTGCAATATGTCCAATTACAACTGAAGTAGCTGAACTTGCAACTGCAGGCATATTATGATGCTCGGCAAACCAGTAACGGTGATATCCCCATTTTTCAGCATGCTGTGCTAAATCAAGACTATTTTTAAAAGCATCAGCAGGAGTGCTTCCTTCAACAACCGGTGCTAAGTCTAATACAGATAAAGGTATTTCACTTAAATTCTTAGCAACTTTATCTTGGAAACGATTATTCATCATTTAATTTTCCTCCTAAAAAAACATTTTTCAATATATGGAAATAACGAGACGTTTTCATTTGATAAACTGTGTTTTAATTATATACAGTATGCTAAGATTATAGAAAATCTTAAGGCATAATACAAGTTTTTGAACTTGGAAATATTTATTCAGGGAAACTTCATTTGGTAACAAGAAGCACTTTTGGTAAAAAGAAAAAAATTTGTAAATAAATGTATAGAATAAATTTTAAGAATCATACTATCTTTAATCTGATAAACAACATCAGAGCATCCAAAAGACAAAGGAGTCGACAACATGGCAAACAGAAGATCTTCAAATCAATATGCTTCACCAAATGCAAATTCAGCAATTGAGCAAATGAAGTTCGAAATAGCTTCTGAATTTGGAGTGCACTTAGGACCAGACACAACTTCACGCGCTAACGGTTCAGTTGGTGGAGAAATTACGAAGCGTCTAGTTCAAATGGCAGAACAAAGCCTAGGCGGATATGCTCGTTAAATAAAAAATGAGGATGGAAAGCAAACTTTCTATCCTTTTTTTATTGTCTAAAAACTAAGATCCATCCAGTAAATCGTTATCTCCTTACATTTAAAAAAGTCTAAAAACTACTATATACTTGCAAGGGATACAAAAACGGGGGATAATAATATCACTGGATGGTGATAAAAATGTCAAGTTGTAAAAATTCCGTTACACCTAAGTGGTTCGGATTTGCTATTCAGGCATTAGTTTTACTAGCAACAACAGAAGGGGTTACACCAAGTAAAGCAATCGCAAAACATATTAGATCAGGTGTTTCATTTATGAGAAGAATTATGGCTCCCCTCGTAAAGGAAAAAATAGTAGAAGCAAGAGAAGGACGAGATGGCGGCTATTTATTAGCTAAGTCACCTGAGGAAATTACCTTAAAACAAGTCTACATTGCCCTACAAATGACAGAACCTCTATCAACCGCACTAATTGAATCCACATCTGACTGTACTAGTGGACGTGTAATGAACAATGTATTTTCAGACTTTGCAATTGAAGCAGAAGAACACTTACTTGGCTTTTTATGTAACTATACTTTGGCTGATTTTGTAAGACGTGCCAGTCATAAAACAATCGAATCACTTTGAAAATATCGTACATTTGGATGTACGATATTTTTATATTGTTTGGGATAGTGTGTCTGTTAGGAGGCGAGTACAATAAAATTTAGAATCGCAATTAAATTTAGAGAATGCTAATTAAAATAGTGTAATCGCAAATAAATTTCAGGAATCACAATTAAAATTGTAGAATCGCAATTAAATTTGGAGAATGGCAATTAAAATAGTGCCATCGCAAATAAATTTCGATAATCGTAATGAAATTAGTCATTTCGCAATGAAATATTGAGAATCACAAATAAAAATAGCGAAATCGCAAATAAACCATACGAAGTGTATAGTTTACAGGGGAAAATATCAAATTTTTATTTCGAGAGAAGTGATTTCTCTCAGATCATGATCGATTGGACTTTTTTTAATGATATAAATTAAAAATTGCTTCTTTTCTTATGAAATGTGAGGTGTTTTAATTGGAGCAAAATGATTATTTTCAAAATTTATTAAAAAGGCTTTGTAAAGCTAATAATATCTCTCCCCGAAAACCTAGAATTGAAAGTATTGATGGTTTCGTAATTATCCATGTAAAAAATCATTTGAAAGAAGGAGTAGATTTAGAAAGCTTTAAAATATTAAATCTTATTTATCAAACAGTTGTACCTTTAGGCATAAAGTTCAATCAACAATTATTTTTATATCCAAATGGGGATCGATTAGATAGAGTTACGATCTCTTTTAGCAGAAATGATTATATGGTTTTAAACAAGAAACTGGAAACAGGAGATATTAATAATGAGTAAAAATAGTTTTAATTAATTATTTTTACAAAGCAACAATAAAGTGATTTTACGAATTCTTTTAAATATTTATATGGGATACTATAAAAGTAACAAAAAAAATTTAGAAAATTTTGGAGAAAAGTGAAAAATGTATGAATTTTATTAGATTTCAATAAATCATCTGTCAATGGCATGCGGACGAGGTGATAAATTCCTCCACGCTTTCTTCCATTAAAAATTTAGTCCCTTACGAGTTTCAGCCAGCCCTCAAATTTTAACCTTGAGAGTAAGGATAATCAAAAATCAAAAAATGTCCTTGAAATGAGAACAGTTATGACATATACTGTACTTAAATCAACACACTTACAAAAAGTAACCAACTAATTTTAACCGCACTATTTTTTTAAGTTTTACTGTTTCTAAACTAAGAACAGTAAGGGTTCAGTAAAAACCTCTAAAATTAACTGTACTTAATATAAGTTCAGTAAAAACAAACAACAAAAGGGAGAGATTTTTAAATGAAATGGTTTACTCGAATTATTCAAGGGATTTTAATTATTGCATTTCTACTGTCTGGATTTGTGAAATTAAGTGGAAATACTCAGATGTTACATGATTTTAAAGAGGTTTATGGTTATTCAAAAGGTATGATGTATACGATTGGTTCATTTGAGGTGTTAGGGGCAATTGGTTTATTAGTTGGTTATTGGAAGTTGGTTTTAGGTAAACTTGCTTCAGTCGGATTGGCGATTATTATGGTAGGTGCTGTATTTACTCATTTACATGCGGGTCAAGGCATGAGTGTTGCAATGGCTCCGTTCATTCTGTTAGTGTTAACATTAATTGTACTATTTTCTAGAGGAGGTAAATTAAAATGAATTTTCATCAAAAGCCAAAAGTTTATGCTCCAACTGTTGAATTAAAAGTTGCAAATTTAGAGCGTTCATTAACGTTTTATCAAGAGGTTATTGGATTAAAAGTGTTGGATCATTCAACTACAAATGCTAGTTTAACAGCGGATGGGGTAAATGTATTAATTAAATTAGTGCAACCAGACAATGTTACACCTAGAAATGAGCAAAATACAGGATTATATCATTTTGCGTTATTAGTACCTACTCGAAAAGATTTAGGTATGGTGCTTAAGCATCTGATTGAAACTAGAAATCCACTTCAAGGTGGTTCGGATCATTTAGTCAGTGAAGCGATCTATTTAGCGGACCCGGATATGAATGGTATTGAAATTTATGCAGATCGTCCGTCAGAGAATTGGCAATGGCATAATGAGTATGTCGTTATGGATAGTAAACGATTAGACGTAGAGGGACTTTTAGCACTTGCTGAGGATGAAGCTTTTACTGGTCTACCATCAGGAACAATTATGGGTCATATCCATTTGCAAGTTTCTGATTTAAATAGCACAGAGAAGTTTTATTGTGAAGGGCTTGGATTTGATGTTGTAACGAAATATGGAAGCCAGGCATTATTTATTTCAACTGGACGTTATCATCATCACATCGGTTTAAATACTTGGCATAGTGCAGGAGGAGTTGAACCTTCTGATAGCAGTGCAGGATTAAAGAATTTTACATTGTTATATCCAAGTGAAGAAGAAAAATCGGTGGTAGTAAATCGTTTAAAGAATATGGGAGCTTTTGTTTTTGAAGAAAATGGAGTTACATTTACAAAGGACCCTTCAGGCATAACAATCCAACTATTAGTTGGTTAATGAAAAACAAAATACAAAAAATTTGAGTATGAGACTGATTCAAGCGCTTGTCTTTCGAGGCGAGAAGTCTGGTGAGGAGTGGAATTACCCTAGACGGTAATGAGCACCGCTCAGCAGGCGAAGTAACGAAGAAAGCGAGCGTTTGGCGGGCAGTCTAAGAGACATTTTCAACTACTATGTTGTGAATGTCTCTTTTTTTTCGTTTCGCTTTTTTTAGTTGCATTCTATCATATTTTTTCAATAAAAATAATATATTTGAACAACATGTACATTTACTAACTATGGGAGACGGGAAGAAAAAGGGAGAGTGAAAAAGTGTTACATATTGTGGTTTGTATAAAACAAGTGCCAGATACGAAGATCATTAAGATGAATCCTAAAACGAATACGATGGACCGTGCAAGCGCTCCAGCAATATTAAATCCGTATGATGCTCATGCGGTAGAGGAAGCTGTTCGAATTAAGAATAAATATGGTGGAACAGTTTCGGTTATTACCATGGGGCCACCACCTGCTGTAAAAGCTATAAGAAAATGTATTGAAATTGGTGCAGATGAAGGGTATATGATTTCAGACCGTGCATTCGCTGGGGCAGATACGTTAGCGACAAGCTATGCTTTGACGAAAGCGATTGAGAAAATAGGACAAATTCAAGCGATTGATTTAATCATTTGTGGAAAGATGACAATTGACGGTGATACTGGACAAGTTGGACCAGGTATAGCACGTCGTTTAGATATACCACCGTTAACATCTGTTAAGAAGGTCCAAGAAATTAATAAAGGTGATGGATATGCAATTGTTCATCGAAAAATAGAAGATGGCCATGAAGTGATTAAAACGAGTTTACCTTGTCTATTTGCAGTTGAGAAGGAAATAAATGAAGTTCCTTATTCATCACTTACAAATATGATAAAAGCTGCAAGGTATAACCCGACAATATGGGCCGTGAAGGATTTAGAAGATATCGATATTAAACAACTAGGTTTAAAAGGTTCACCAACAATTGTATCGAAAGTATGGGCTCCACCAAAGGCTAAAGGTGGTACGGTATTTGAAGGAACTTCATTAGAAAAAGTAAATGAACTAATGAAGATTTTAAATGAGAAGAAAGAGTTATTTGAAGTGAAGGGAGGGGTATAAATGGATTTCTCAGAGTACAAAGGTATTTGGGTGTTTATAGAAGAAAACGATAAAGTCATAGCACCCGTGTCACTTGAATTGCTTGGAGCTGGTAAAGAATTAGCAGAAAAACGTGGTTGCGAATTAGCAGGATTATTAATTGGTGAAAATGTGAAATCGTTAGCCCCTACGTTATTTGAATACGGTGCTGACATCGTTTATGTATATGATGACCCAATTTTTAAGGATTATCGTACTGAATCTTATATGAAAGCAGTACTTGAATGTTGTAACAAATATAAGCCTGAAATCTTATTATATGGAGCTACTTCTAAAGGGAAGGATTTAGCAAGTGCTGTTGCAACTGACTTACCTACAGGTTTAACAGCCGATACAACTGTATTAGATGTTGAAGAAGATACAGGGCTATTATTAGCTAGTCGACCTGCTTTTGGTGGAAATATAATGGCAACTATTCTTTGTAAGAAATATAGACCTCAAATGGCGACAGTTCGTCCAAAGGTTATGAAAGCGCTCACTCCTATTCCTGGCGCTGAGGGAGTTGTGATCGAAGAGGAAATTGATTTAAAAGAAGAAGATATTCGTACAAAAGTTTTAGAGATTGTACGTGCAACAACTAAGAAGGTTCGCATTGATGAAGCGGATATCATCGTAGCGGGTGGCAAAGGATTAGGTAGTAAAGACGGATTTCAGTTGATTCATATGTTTGCTGAATCGATTGGAGCAGCTGTTGGAGCAAGTCGTGATGTAGTTGAAGCTGGCTGGGTTGAACATCATCATCAAGTTGGTCAGACTGGCTTAACGGTTACACCAAAAATTTATTTTGCAATTGGGATATCTGGCGCAATCCAACATATTGTTGGGATGCAAAATTCAGGTCTCATTATTGCAATCAATAAAGATCCAAATGCGGCAATTTTTCAATCTTGTCATTACGGCATCGTAGGAGACGCATTTGAAATTGTACCAATGCTGATTAACCAATTCCAAGAAAGTTTTTCTTTAAAGGAGGAAAATCACGATCATGCCGGAAAAATTTGATGTAATTGTCGTTGGAGCAGGCCCAGCAGGAATTTCATGTGCATACGAACTCGCAAAAAATGGTGTTAATGTTGTCCTTATTGAAAGAGGAGAGTATCCAGGTTCGAAAAATGTTATGGGTGGCGTATTGTATCGTAAAATGATGGAGGATGTTATACCTGAATTTTGGAAGGATGCACCAATTGAGCGTGTTATTGTAGAGCAACGAGTTATGATGCTTGATAAACAATCCGCTACTACCTTTGGATATAAAGGTCTTGAATTTGCTGAGGAACCTTATAATAATTTTACTGTTCTGCGCTCAAAATTTGATCAATGGTTTGCTCAAAAAGCAGTAGAACAAGGTGCATTATTAATTAATGAAACAGTTGTTCTCGAGTGTATTGTTGAAAACGATATGGTTGTTGGGGTAAGGACGGATCGACCAGACGGTGATTTATATGCCGATGTGGTAGTTCTAGCTGATGGAGTAAATTCACTTTTAGGAAAATCTTTAGGTTTCCATAAAGAATGGAGACCAGATGAAGTCGCTTTGGCTACAATGGAAATTTTAAAGCTGGATAGTAAAATAATTCAAGATCGATTCGGTCTTGAAGGTAACCAAGGGGTAGCAATTGAGCTATTTGGAGATGCGACAAAAGGCATAGTTGGCACAGGATTTTTATATACAAATAAAGATTCTCTTAGCATTGGGGTCGGTACATTATTATCAGGAATGATTGAAAATAAATTGAAACCTTATGATTTACTTGAATATGTTAAGAATCATCCGATGATTAGACCGTATATTCAAGGAAGCGAACCACAAGAATACCTTGCTCATTTAATTCCTGAAGGTGGGTACAAATCGATTCCTAAATTGGTAGGAAACGGAGTGTTGGTAATTGGTGATGCAGCACAGTTAGTAAACGCAATTCATCGTGAAGGTTCAAATATGGCAATGACATCTGGAAGATTAGCAGCAGAGACCATTATCGAAGCAAAAGCGATTGATAACTACTCTGATGTTGCTTTAAAACCATACGCTGATAAATTACTAAATAGCTTCGTAGGACAGGATTTGAAAAAATATAAAGATGCAACACATCATTTTGAAAAATTCCCTCAATATTTCGAGCAATATATTCCACTATTAAATAAATCTGCCAGCCAAATGTTTACAGTAGATGGTAAATCTAAATGGGAAAAACAAAAGAATATTATGAGTAATATAGGAGGAGCAAAGGCTAAAATTAAGCTTGCGAAAGATGTATACAAAGCATGGAAGGTGATGAAATAAATGAGTGAGACAAAAAAAGAAAGTACAATCGAAGAAAAGCAGTATCTCGTTCGTTTTAATGCCGATACAAAATCGCACTTAACTGTACTAGATTCCGATATTTGTATGACAAAATGTCCCGATAAAATCTGTACGATCTTTTGCCCAGCAGAAGTTTATAAATGGGAAAATATTCGAATGCATGTTGGATACGAGGGATGTCATGAATGTGGAAGCTGTAGAATAGGCTGTCCTCATCAAAATATTAAATGGGAATATCCGAAAGGTGGGCACGGAATTATATTTAGATTGGGGTGATCTGAAATGTTCTCGATAGGCAACTATGTTATGTTTAGCTTAGATGGTGCTGTGGGAACGGTTATGGAAACTAAAGATAATCATTGCTTAGTAGCTTGGGAGGATCGTGTTTGTAGCTGGGCAAGTTTCGATCTACTAAGGAAAATTAGCTGCGCAGAATTAATTCAACTCTTCACTCCAAAATAATTCACCTATTTTTAAATGTAAAAAACCTATAAAATATGGGGGCTATATGGGAGGTAACTAAAACCACCTATATAGCCCCCAATTACATATTAGAGCATCACATTAACCCGTATACCATAAAAACAATTCTAAATGTTCCTTTTTCTATTTTCACTTTTTTAGGTTCTATGATAGATTTTTTTTCAGATTTCGGTTTACATATTTTACAGGATTTTTTTAAGTTATCACTGTTTTTAGGTATAGATAATTTTGTTTTTTCTTTTTGACTAGTTTCTAGTTTAGAGTGTTCAGTTTTATTAACTATCTTGGTTGGTTTAGTACTTATGTCTTTTTCTGTTGCTTCATTATATTCTGCTTCATTTGAAGGATCTGTAAAGGAGGTAAAAATAAATATAACAAATAAGGCCCCAGTAATAATAAAATTCTTTAAAGCCTTTCCGTTCATTTTAAAGAAAGAGATCATCCCCAAAATAATAAAAAATAGGATTCCAATAAGACATAAAAATTCAATAAACGTGTACAATAGATAGCCTCCCTATATTTCGCCACATAATAAATATTCGTTATAGAGGACTAAATAACCTTTTTGAAGTGAAATAAACCATTACTAAAGTTTAGGAGTGTTCCGTTAAACAAAATAATAAGTACTATTTTCCTGTGCTTAACAATTTGTTTTTAGTGCTTTAGTTGTTATTGTTTGATAACTAAATAACACCCGTAGATAAAAATGTTGTATACCTATAAATCCAATATCAAAGGAATAATTTTTTCCTAGAAAAAATAGACCACTAATATGAGCTCGATCATTTATAAGGAAGACTCCTATTAATATAGAAGTCTTTACATAATTTTTTAATAACATCAGTCCACTTAAATTAAAAAGTTCCCCAAATTGTCTCCTAGTTATTTAATTTAGAATACATCATTATACAAATCTAGGGGACATTAATAGTAGTAAAAAATGTTAATGTACCAGCATTCCAAAACTATATACTTATAACATTTACATGCTAATGTTATTAATAGATATAGGATCTAACGACTATATCTTTTTTATTTTGAAGTTTAAGGGAAACGTTGAAACGAATATTAAGGATAAAGGAATTAATATTTACTAAAACTATACAATTCGAACCATATGAATGAATAAATTCAACCGTATAATTAAATTCATTAATTAAATACGAATAATATCATTGACTAAATAATAGATTGAATTTATATTTAATTTTAAATATTCAAATAATTAGGGGTGCTTAAATGGGAAATGCATTAGTGTTTCAGTCAGATTTTGGATTACTAGATGGAGCAGTTAGCGCTATGTATGGTGTTTCTTGTAATGTAAATCAAGATATAAAGATTTACGACTTGACCCATGATATACCTCAATACAATATTTGGGAAGCTTCATATAGACTTGTACAAACAATGAATTACTGGCCAGTTGGAACAGTATTTGTTTCAGTTGTAGACCCAGGTGTAGGGTCAGATCGTAGAAGCATAGTGGCTCGCACAAATACGAATCACTTCATTATTACACCTGATAACGGAACATTAACACATGTTGGCAAAATATATGGGATCAACCAATTAAGAGTCATTGACGAAGAAATTAATAGACTTCCAAATTCAAGTGAATCTTATACTTTCCATGGAAGAGATATATTTGCTTATACAGGTGCAAGATTAGCTTCTGGAATAATCGACTTCGAAAATATTGGTCCAGAAGTAGATTCAAATTCATACATACAATTACCTATTAAAGAATGCCATAGTGAAAACAATTCGATAACAGGAACAATTGATATACTTGATGTTCGTTATGGTAGTATTTGGACGAATATTGGTCGAGCAGATTTTCTCAAACAAGGCGTTTCTCATGGGGACTTTGCCGAAGTACTAATTACACACCAAGGAAGAAAAGTATACAAAGAAGCCGTAAAATATGGAAAATCATTTGCTGATGTAGCAATTGGAGAACCAATTTTATATGCAAACAGTCTGGATCAAATGGCAGTTGCTGTAAATCAAGGTTCGTTTACTGATGAATACGGAATTGATACCGGGATCGAATGGGAAATAACACTTATAAGCAAGTAGGAAAAGCTTAAGAGTATCAAATATATAGGGCTAGTAGAAAAGAGCTAATTTTAGTAATTTTTCAATTGAATTTTAACTTAGAAGTTTACTTATATTTAAGTGGGCTTCTCTTTTTGTTGTGAATTTTAATCGGAAAATTGGAACTTTCGAAGTAGAATTTATAAGTTTACGTGAAATGTTTCACGTGAAAAACATTTTTGACTCTATTAAATTTCTTATATTTAGGGGATTTGTTTAATTAAAAGTAAAATTTAAGTGAACGTTTTCACAAGTTATTCACAGACAATGGTATTTTTCTTTACTATAATTGGCCTTAACTTCAAGATAGATGTTTAGTTCTTTTTTGAAATATCTTTAATGAAGAATTTTATTTAAGGGGTTTTGATTAAATGAAGGTTTCAAAAATTGTAGCAATTGGTGTAGTAAGTTTTTCAACACTCGTAGGAGCGGCAAACACTTCCTTTGCAGCTGTCGCGTCTCAAGCAAATTCAAAAGCAGCTATTAATTTTACAGAAGGTTCTGGTCCAGTAACTCCAGTAGATCCAACTGACCCAGCAACTCCATTAGAGCCAATTGGACCTACTGATCCAACAGATCCTCCTACAGGTGAGACAGGTTCGTTAACATTGGACTTTGTTTCTTCAGTTCAATTTGGTTCGAAAGAAGTTTCAAGTAGTGATCAGGTTTATTCTTCTACATCTAAAAAGCCTTTTATCCAAGTTTCTGATCGACGAGGTACTGGTGCAGGGTGGGAAGTGACAGCTAAAGCTAGTAAATTTACAAACGGTGCAAGTGAATCACTACCTGGAGCGGTTCTTACATTTAAAAATGGATCAGTTGTAACACCAGGAAGTGGAACTGGCCCAACGCCTGCTCAAACGATTACATTAAATACAGATGGATTAACTGAATCATCAGTTGTTACTGCTGAAGCAGGTACGGGACTTGGTACTTGGTTAACTAGATGGTTAGGCCCAAATCCAGATGTTAATGATGGTGCAGTAAATAATAATGTTACTTTAAAAATTCCTGGTGGTACAGCAACAGTAGGTAATCATGAAGCAATTGTTACTTGGACACTAGTCGATGCTCCTGGAGTATAATTAAATCTACATAAAAAAGTTAATTGATTTTTAGCCTGATTAGAGTACTTTCTATCAGGCTTTTTATATTTTTCTACTAAAAAATTCTGTATAATTTAAACTGTCGTTAAGGACGGCTTAGAAACTAAAGGTGGAGATTTTATTGGAATCATATTCTAAATTAGCAAGTAGATCAAGTAGGTTATTAGCAATATTGGTTGATGGATTTATAAGTTTTCTTTTTATTTTTGCTATTTCTATTGTTACTGGAATGACAAAGTTTTCAACATTTTTTGATCCTACTAGAGTAGACAAATTTGATATTTGGACTTCTCTACTATCCATTATTAGTGTCATTATATTTTATATTTTAATCCCTACATTTGTTTGGAAAGGGCAAACATTAGGAAAGCGTTGGTTAAATATTGCAATCGTTAAGAACGATGATCAGGAAGTAAATTTAAAGACGATGTTTATAAGAGAAATTTTTTTCGTTTTAGGATACATTAAAATACCATATTTTTCGTTAGTTGTAGGTTTTGTTGCATTTGTTGATCCATTTTTCATTTTTTCTGCAGATCGCAGAACACTACATGATTTAATTGCTAAAACTAAAGTAATTGATGTATAAAAAAGAAAGCTCAATTTGAGCTTTCTTTTTTATTTTAAAATTTTCATCTGGCTTATATGAGCACGAGTTTCTTCAGTACCTAATTCATAAATCATTGCATAGGCTTGTTTTAAAAAATAGTCATACCCATTGTATAATTCTAGACTTTTTTCTTGGCTACTACTTGTAAATGAAGGTAAAAATGCTGCTTGAACCCCAGTAGCCTCATCGTAATTGTCTATCTCACGAAAAATTCTTTCGAGTCTATGTTTTTCATCAATTGTAGCATCGATTTCTAGCTCATAAGGTGCGTCCCCTTGATTCGGAACAATTGTTTTTGCTTGAACAGATACATAATATCTCCTTTTTTCCATAAAGATCTCCCTTTTACGTATTTTTGGTTATCATTTTTATTATCTTCACCGACCAGTGCTTTATTCAAAATTAATAATCAGCGCTAATAGCCCTAAAAAGGAATTTCATAAATAATATTGAAATATAAATTTGATATTAAGATAATTTAGGTATGGATAAGGGGGGAATTTATGAAGGGACTATATCGAGAATTTTTTCTTCATTTCGATATTATTGTGATGGGGGTACTTTTTTTAATTGGGATTATTTATAGTATAGGATTTCATTTTTCTTGGTTTACTGTCTTAATTTTCATTATAGGAATAATCTTTTTTATGTTTAGTGAGTATGTAACTCATCGTTTTATTTTCCACATTAAGGCACCAAAAAATAAACTATTTCTTAAATTTATGAAAAGAATTCATTATGATCATCATACGTATCCAGATGATTTGAAATTGTTATTTTTACCGATATGGTACAGCATTCCGAATTTAGGGTCACTTTGTATCATTTATTTTTTGATATCTAGAAATCTAATTCAAACGATCGCATTTGGCTCAGGTTTAGTTTTAATGTTACTAGTGTACGAATGGAAGCATTATGTAGCTCACAGGCCAATTAAACCAATAACGAAAGTTGGCCGACAGATTAAAAAGCTACATATCTTGCATCATTTTAAAAATGAAAACTTTTGGTATGGCGTATCAACACCTATTTTTGATGGGATCTTTGGTACGTTGAAGGATGAGAAGGAAGTAGTAACAAGTAATACCGCGAAAGCCTTAGAAGAAAGAATGTAAGCAGAAAGTAAAAGAGTTATCTTGGAGGAATATTACTTATTATCTTTTTTAATTGGTGGTTGTTACGGCATTATTGCTGGTTGTACGTTTTATATAATTAAAATGATTAAGGAAAATGCCTAGTGTTTACGCTAGGTTTTTTTGTCGGTTTTAAACACCTTTTATTTATGAAACAGCCTATTTTAATGAACTTTTACTAAAAAATTAATATTTTATTAAAATTGAAAAAAGGGTAAATATTTGATTGGATGGCCTACTATACTGAAAATAAGGGGGAATGATTGTGTCATTGGATCGAACTCAATTAGAAAATGTTTTAAGACAGATAAAAGAAAAGAGAAATTCAAATGACTAAACTAAATTACAAAAAAATTATGCTCTTAGGATTTGGATTTTTTGCAATCAGTCTTACTTGGTCCGTCTATAATGCTTTTATGCCAAAACTTTTAAGTGATTATATAAAGTCATCTGCTTTAATCGGATTTATTATGACGTTTGATAATTATTTTGCATTATTTTTACAACCTGCCGTTGGAATGTATAGTGATCGTTTGGATACACGATTTGGTAGAAGAATGCCATTTCTAATGATCGGTATGCCTCTTGCAGCAATATTTACCTTGTTAATTCCAGTGCATAAAACACTTTTTATGTTAATCTTTTTTATTGTGTTTATGAATTTAAGTATGAGTATTTTCCGTTCTCCAGTTATAGCACTTATGCCTGATTTAACAATAGTTGAACAAAGAAGTAAAGCGAATAGCGTCATTAATTTTATGGGTGGAATTGGTGCCTTAATTGCATTCTTTATTGGTTCAATTTTGTGGGATCTAAATAAAGGATTTCCTTTTTACTTAGCAGGATTTTTAATGTTAGTTAGTTTTCTAATTCTTTTTTTCTTTATTAGAGAAAGAAGAGATGTTCTAAATTATGAGCAAGCTGAAGAAAAGGTGAAATTAAGAGAAGGTTTCCGTTCAGCCATTCAGAATAAAAGTGTATTATTTCTATTATTAGCAATTCTGAGTTGGTTCACGGGATTTAATGGAATTGAGACCTTTTTTACACGTTATGGAGAAGTTTATTTAGGGGTAAAAGTAAGTGCAGCGGCATTTTCATTTGCTTTCATCTCATTAGCATTTTTAATCTTTGCAATTCCTGCTGGGTTCATTGGAACAAAAATTGGTAAGAAACGTAGCATATTAATTGGTATATTTGGAATCATGATTGGGTTTATTGTTTTATTTTTCTTAAAGGATTTATTATACATTCGAATAGTCTTTTTGGTTATGGGATGTTTTTGGGCATTAGTGAACATTAATTCATATCCTTTTTTAGCTGAGATGGCACCGATTGGGTTTATTGGAACTTTCACAGGTTTATATTATTTATTCTCATCGATTGCCAATATTATTTCACCCCCATTTTTAGGTGCAATTATGGATCTAATTGGATTCAAATTCATGTTCTTGTATGGTTTTTTCTTTATTACAGTATCATTCTTTATGATGCTTAAAGTAAAAGACAATCATAAAACAGTCGAAAAAAATTCAAATGCATCTATTTAAATTTGATGCTTTGAATTTTTTTTAATAGTTATTAAATCGTTTCACATAATTAAAATTAAAAAACAAATAATAATGAATGCTGATATTTCAGTGTCTTTAAAAGAGTAATTTTGAAAAAAACAAAAGTTAGGAGCACTACAAAATGACAACTAATATCAATAAATTGATTGATCATACAGTTTTAAAACCTGAAACAACTAAATCTCAAATTGAAAAATTATGTCAAGAAGCAAAAGAACATAATTTTGCTTCGGTTTGTGTGAATCCAACTTGGGTCAGTCATTGTGCAAGTTTGTTAAAGGGCTCTGAAGTTTTGGTTTGTACTGTTATTGGATTTCCTTTAGGCGCGAATACAAAAGAAACAAAAGCGTTTGAAACTAAGAATGCAATTGAAAATGGAGCCGGGGAAGTAGATATGGTGATTAATATCGGAGCTTTAAAAGATAAGGACTATGATACTGTTGAACAAGATATAGCAGCAGTTGTAAATGCAGCAAAAGATAAAGCGTTAGTAAAAGTAATTATCGAAACAAGTCTGTTAACGAATGAAGAAAAAGAAATGGCTTCTAAGCTTTCTGTAAAAGCCGGAGCAGATTTCGTTAAAACATCTACAGGATTTTCAACTGGTGGTGCAACTGTAGAGGATGTAGCATTAATGAGAAAAACAGTTGGACCTGATATTGGAGTTAAAGCATCAGGAGGAGTACGCGATCTAGCAAGTGTAAATGAAATGGTTAAAGCTGGGGCAACTCGAATTGGTACAAGTAATGGAATCACGATTGTCCAAGGAAACGTAGCGACAGAAGGCTATTGATTCCTTTTAATGGTAAAGGGTGTTAAGTTTCAAACTTGACATTTACCTGTTGACCTATCAATAGTTTATGTATTATAATCGTAAAAGACATGTGGAAAAGGGTTTCTTTTTTTACAGTGTTTTATTGATTGTAAGTGGTAGCTTGGAGGGAGGGAAAAGTAAGATGTCTAAAACAGTCGTTCGTAAAAACGAATCTTTAGAAGATGCTCTTCGTCGTTTTAAACGTTCAGTTTCTAAAACTGGTACGCTACAAGAAGCAAGAAAACGCGAATTTTATGAAAAGCCAAGTGTAAAACGTAAGAAAAAATCAGAGGCAGCGAGAAAACGTAAATTCTAAGAGAGGGTGTTACTATGAGTCTTCTCGAACGTTTGAATTCAGATATGAAACAAGCGATGAAGGAAAAAAACAAAGACAAGTTAGCAGTTATTCGAATGGTGAAAGCGTCATTACAAAATGAAGTAATTAGCTTAGGGAATAATGTGACATTGTCAGCTGATCAAGAGTTAACAATTTTAACTCGTGAAGTGAAACAACGTAAAGACTCCCTCCTGGAATTCGAAAAAGCTGGTCGTCAAGACCTTGTGGATAAATTAAAGCAAGAGTTACTGATTCTAAACGAATACTTGCCTCAACAATTATCTGAAGAGGAACTTCTTGAAATTGTACGTGCTACAATTTCAGAAGTCGGTGCTACATCAAAAGCTGACATGGGGAAAGTTATGAGTGCAGTTATGCCTAAAGTAAAAGGACAAGCTGATGGCTCTTCTGTGAATAAAGCTGTAGCAAGTCTGTTAAAATAAACGTCTATTTTTAGACGTTTATTTTTTTTGTTTGTTTTTGGGATGAATGGCTGTATATGGAATTGCGATTGTTAAAGAGTGTGCAAATAAAATGATTGAAACTGCAATTAAATTCCTTGGAAGTGCAAATAAAAAAATCAAAACTGCAATTAACTCCTCAAAAATGATTGCTTCACTCGAATAAATCACATTAGTTTGCTAACTTTTTACGATAACAATACCGTTCACTAAAAAAAACTTAATTTCTTATAAAACTGTTAAGTATTCTCCTCCACCAGCCTACATCTGCACCATTTTCAGTCTTGGTGTAAACTTTATCCTTTAATTGCGCTCCACACATATCCAGTTAGTGTACCCGAACTAGTTTAAGATCCTGCACTTAACCAATTTGATTTGAAAGTAAATTTAATTGAAATTTGCATAATCCAGTTTGGAGAAAACGCAACCGAGAATAGCTATTTGCTCTCGTTTTTTTGCAATGTAAATTAATGGAAAAAATATTAATTTTTTAGTCTAAATTTAACTAAGTGTGTGATTTATATCACATATAGAATTAATTTTATTCGGTATGATGAATTTAGATGAACAATGCATTTGTTTATCATCCACTTGTAAAGGAGAGATGGGAATAATGACACCGTTCGGGGATTTACACAATGATTTAGGTGGAATAGCATTTGCTTTAGGTTGGTTAATAATAGTCGTACCATTCGCGTTTACATTAATCTTTATTACGAAAGAGATGGCAATAGGTGACGAAGAACGATTACAAGATGAGATTAAACAAGGGGTTCATGATTATGCTAGAACAAATAAAGAACTATTCATAACAGAAACATATGATACACCACAAATTGATACATCTATGACTAAAAGGCCGTTACCAATTAAGTTGTTAGGTATTATAGTAAGTGTACTCATCACCTATGTTACAGTCAAAGGGATTTACGGTGATGGGAATAGTGATCTAACTTCAATAGGTCTTGTAGTAATGTGGAGTCTATTCTTTCTCACACAAGGGGTTCTTTGGTGGGTTACTACTTCACAAGGAAAACAAGATGTTTATCAAGATGTTACAATCCAAAGAAGAATGTAAAAACTTAAATATAATATTTCAACCGAGAATAGTATTTGTTCTCGGTTTTATTTTTGTATCAAAAGATTTGGCTGTAACTTCAATGCTATAACTAAAAAATTAACTTCTTAATCATTTGGTTTGTTATCCGCACCCCATCTAGACGCCAGTACCCATAAATCTCAATTTCCTCACTAAAATTTAAAATCAATAAACCCTACTTTTATAAAATCCAAATATTCATCTTAAATTTCCATTGCCTTTTTCTTTTTATATCATACCTTCTCAGAAATCATCATAAATATGATATGAAAGGGGGAGGAGTCTATCTTGAAAAGATTAGCGCATAATTTAAAAACATGGATGTCAAGTAAGATGGACTTACCACCAGATGTACTATTGGAATTGCCACGTATTACGATGTTAGGTCAACTACATATTTATATTGAAAACCATAGAGGGTTACTTGTGTACTCAGACAATGAATTGCGTTTGTTAATGAAGCAGGGGCAGTTGTTGATTAAAGGGAAAGATTTTGTTTTGAAGACGATGTTGCCTGAGGAGATTTTGTTGGAAGGCGAAATTGAGCATGTGTATTTTATTAATGAATAGCATCTAGAACTTACACCATGATCAGTCTAATGACATGGGGGATTAGGATGAAAAACCAATGGACTTCAAATCTTACAGGGATGGTTCAAGTAAAAGTGATTGGGCTTGGACCAGAACGTTTTTTAAATGAGTGTATGCGTAAGGGGATTCCACTTCGTGATGTGAAGAAAAGTGGAACAAATTCGATTACGTTTACAATTGAGTTGAAAGATTATAAACGGATCAAGAATATTCCTCGGAAAAAAGAATATAAAGTATATTTTATTGGCCGGAAGGGGCTTCCTTTTGAAGTTAGACGAGCTTGGAAGTATTTTGGATTTGTTATGGGTGTTGTTGGCTTTTTATTAGTTTTGTTTTTACTTTCAAATATGGTTTGGAGAATTGATATAAAAGGTGCTTCACCTGAAGTTGAGTATAAACTTCGGAAAGATTTAACTGCGATGGGTGTTAAGACTGGCGCATCTCAATTTACTTTACCTAGAATGCAAACGATCCAGAAAAAGCTACAAGATGAGAATCCAACATTAACCTGGATTGGTGTACAATTAAATGGGACTACCTTTCATTTTGAGGTAGTTGAAAAGCACATACCTAAACCTGAGAAGGCATTAAGTCCACGTCATATTATTGCAAGTGAAGAAGCTGTTATTTCAAGCATGTTTGTTGAAAAAGGGAAACCTCTTGTAGTAAAGAATGATTTTGTGAAAAAAGGTCAAATATTAGTATCTGGAATAATCGGTACGGAAGAACATCCTATTTTAGTACCAGCTGTTGGCAAAATCATGGGAGAAGTTTGGCGAGAGGAAATTATTAGTGTCCCTTTAGATACTCCTTTTACGGTGCTTACAGGAGAAAGAAAAACTAGTTATTATATCGGAACAAAGGAAAATAAAATAAAATTTTGGGGATTTGATAAGAATAAATATAAGTCTTTTGAAGATGAAAGTAGTTCGTATCAATTTAAATTTATAAAATGGAAATTGCCGATTTTTTTTAGTAAAAAAACAATTCTGGAAAGTGAAAAATATGTTAGAACATACTCTAAAGTGCAGGCTGCACAACTTGGAAAAGAAATTGGGAAGAAGGAATTAATGAAAAAGTTAAGTCCGGATGCCAAGATTTTACAAGAAAAAGTTTTGCACGAGTCAATAGACAATGGTAAAGTTAATTTAAGAATGTATTATAAAGTTTTAGAAGATATCACAAAAACGAAAACTATTGTTCAAGGGGACTAAAGTAATGCCAGAACAACTACTAACGATTAATCAACAACTAGAGGATCCAAACGAAGCAATTGCCTTATTTGGTACAAACGATAAGCATCTAGAAATAATTGAGAATTTGCTTGATGTTAAGATTGTGTCACGTGGTCAATCTGTACAAGTTTCAGGTACGAATGAAGATGTGAAAACTGTTGAGCAAATCATTCAAGCTCTTTTAGAGGTTATTCGAAATGGAGTGAGTATTACATCGAGGGATGTTACATACTCAATTCAGATGGCTAAAGAAGGAAGGCTGTCATCATTTGCTAGGTTGTATGACGAAGAAATTATTAAGAATTCAAAAGGAAAACCAATTCGAGTTAAGACTTTTGGACAAAGACATTATCTTCGTGCAATTCAATCAAATGATTTAGTATTTGGAATTGGACCTGCTGGTACAGGTAAAACATATCTTGCAGTTGTCATGGCTGTTCAAGCATTAAAAAATAATAAAGTAAGTAAAATTATTTTAACAAGACCTGCTGTGGAAGCTGGAGAAAGTTTAGGATTTTTACCAGGAGATTTAAAGGAAAAGGTTGACCCATATTTAAGACCACTGTATGATGCTCTACACGATGTTTTAGGGCAAGAGCATACTGTGCGTTTAATTGAACGAGGAACAATTGAAATTGCACCTTTAGCTTATATGAGGGGACGTACTTTAGAAGATGCCTTTGTCATTTTGGATGAAGCTCAAAATACGACAATGGCTCAAATGAAGATGTTTTTGACCCGTTTAGGATTTGGCTCTAAAATGGTTATTACAGGTGACCCTTCACAAATTGATTTACCTAAAGGAGTAAAGTCGGGTTTAGTATCAGCTCAACATACACTTAAAGGTGTAGAGGGCATTGGTATGACGATCTTGGAACAAACTGACGTAGTTCGTCACCCACTTGTACAAAAGATTATTCAAGCTTATGATTTAGCAAAAGAATGATTCGTAGTGACCCTACATTGATAGGGTCATTTCGTATTTTTATGATGAGGTGCATTTCTAGAAAGGGGAAACAATGAATAGTTTGCAAGCTTTAATTCAGCGTTTTAAGAATCAAACTCTTGTCATATTACTATGTACCATTGCATTCAGCTTATTAAGTTTTCTTCTTTTAGTTAGTCATGTTAGACCGGTAAAATACGACATTCAGCTATTATCAATTGCTGATGATAATATTTATTCACCTATCACGATTGAGGATAAAGGAGCTACAGCTAAAAAGCGACAAGAGGCTGAATCAAGAGTTGAGGATGTATATAAATACGAGGAAAGTTATACACAAAAGCGTATTGACATAGTAAATTCAATTTTTGATATTGTAACAGAAGTGAAAAACAAAAATGCAAAGAGTGATAATCCTACAGGACAAGCATTAATTGATAAAGAAACAAGTGATGTAAAGAAAAAACTGCCTGACGACATTCGTAAAAACTTAGAAGATAGTGTATTTAGTACTTTAGTTAAATCGTCAGATGAACAGTTAAATATTACTAAAGCTTCGTTAAATACAGCTATTAATAATGTTATGTCTGAGGAAATTACTACGAGCCAAATCGAAGAATCTCGTGGAAAGCTGCGAAATGAATTATCATATGTAAGCGTTAATCCTTCACTAAAGGATGCGATGATCTCAATTGGCGATTTTGCTATTGTTCCAAACTACTTTTATGATGTCGAAGCGACAAAAGAGAGAAGACGTCTAGAAAGTGAAAGTGTAGATAGTGTCTATATTTTACAAGGACAAGTCTTAGTAAAAGCCGGAGAAACAATTACAAAGGAAAAATATGATCAATTAAAATTAGTTGGTTTAATAAAAAACAAACAGTCGATTCAACCGTATATTGGATTAATTTTATTAATTGGAGTATTGGCGTACTTCGTATTGAAGCAAACGGCAACTTTAAAAGATAAAGGGAATATATACATCGTTACATACTATAGCATTGTAATTTTTACAATCTTAATTTTGAAAATTGTAAGCTTGTTTCAAAAAGTTGAGTTTTCTGGCCTTGTATATGTAGCTCCAGTTGCGATTGGGACTTTGTTAATAAAGTTTTTATTAGGTAATCGATATTTAATGGTTTCGTCGATTATTTTCTCTATTTGCGGTAGTTTAATGTTTAATGAAGATGTAAATGGCGCAATTAATTACTCGACTGGAATCTATATTTTATTTAGTTCAATCGCCGTTTTATTTTTAAATGAGGTTAAAAATAAGCGTTCAATGATTCTCCATGCTGGATTTTTAATTTCGCTTGTTAATATTGCTACTCTGTTTTCTTTGATTTTAATTCGGAATGGTCAATATTCATCTGTAGAAATTGGGATTTATTTATTAATGGGACTTACTTCTGGAGTTTTATCAAGTGTCATTACGATGGGGATTTTACCTTTTGTAGAAGATTCGTTTGGGATGGTGTCCTCATTTAAACTTGTTGAGTTGGGTAGTCCAAATCATCCTTTATTAAGAAAAATTTTATTAGAGGCTCCGGGTACATATCATCATAGTATAATGGTTGCAAATTTAGCTGAAGGTGCTTGTGAAGCGATCGGTGCAAATGGTTTGTTAGCTAGAGTTGGAGCATATTATCATGATATAGGTAAAACGAATAATCCAGGATTCTTTATAGAAAATCAAATGGGTGGTCATAATCCCCATGATCGTATTAAACCGATTCAAAGTAAAGATATCATTTTAAGGCATGTAAGTGATGGTGTAACAATACTAAAAAAATATAATTTGCCAAAAGATATTATTGATATTGCAGCAGAGCATCATGGTACAACTTTATTAAAGTATTTTTATTACAAAGAAAAAGAGACGAATCCTGATGTTAAAGAAATTGATTTTAGATATCCTGGTCCAAAGGCTCATTCAAAGGAATCAGCAATTGTAGGAATTGCTGATAGTGTTGAAGCGGCAGTTCGTTCGTTAAAAGACCCTGATATGGAAAAAATCGAGGTATTAGTTTCTTCGATTATGCATGATCGCTTGAATGATGGTCAGTTTGCAATGTGTGAATTAAATTTAAAAGAATTATATATTGTTGAGAAATCATTGTGTGAGACTTTAAAAGGAACTTTCCATTCAAGAATACAGTATCCAGATGAAAGATAAGGTGAAATAATGGTTCAATTAGAAATAGATTTTATAGACGAAACAAATGAAGTGACTAACGAACAGCAATCTGATATAAAGTGTTTACTAGAGTGTGCACTTGAATATGAGGGTGTAACTGGTGAAGTTGAAATTGCAGTTTCATTTGTAGATGATGAAAGAATTCATGAAATTAATAAAGAGTATCGAGAGAAAGATCGTGCTACTGATGTAATTTCATTTCCAATGGAAGAATTAGGGGAAGGAGAAATTGAAATCATTGGTGTGGACTTACCGCGTACTTTAGGTGATATTGTCATTTCAATTCCTACTACTAAGAGACAAGCTGAGGAGTATGGTCATTCGTTCCGCCGTGAATTAGGTTTTTTAGCAGTGCACGGATGTTTACATTTACTAGGTTATGATCATATGAATGAAGCCGATGAGAAAGTGATGTTTACAAAACAAAAGGAAATATTAGAAAAATATGGCCTTGAAAGACTTTAAAAAAAGAGCGACATTATTTAGATCTTTTGGTTTTGCATTTAGTGGTATTTTTAAAGTCATTAAAGAAGAAAGAAATATAAAAATCCATTTATTTGCAGCCCTTATTTCAATCGGCCTTGCATTTTATTTACATATTAGTCGAATAGATTGGTTAATTCTTCTACTTATTATTACAATGGTCATTTCGCTAGAGCTTGTAAATTCTTCAATTGAAGCAGTTGTAGATTTAGCATCACCTAATAAACATCCTTTAGCAAAAAAAGCGAAGGATGTGGCAGCTGGTGCAGTGTTAGTCGCTGCAATTGTTTCAATCATTATAGGTGCTTTGCTATTTTTTCCGTATTTTACTATACTACGTTAATAAGACCCCACTTTTTTTGTTCGGGCTTATAATAGGAGGCTACATAAATGGATAAACAACAACTTATAAATGAAGCGATAAAAGCTAGAGTAAATGCATATGTACCATATTCGAAATTTCAAGTTGGTGCAGCATTACTTACTAAGGATGGTCAAGTTATTCGTGGTTGTAATATAGAAAATGCATCATATGGTCTAACTAATTGTGCAGAACGTACTGCATTATTCAAAGCGTATTCAGAAGGCATTACGGAGTTTACAGCAGTGGCAGTAGTCGCTGATACCGAGGGACCTGTTGCGCCTTGCGGGGCATGCCGTCAAGTTTTATTTGAACTTAGTGGTCCAGATACAATCGTATATTTAGCAAACTTAAATGGAGCAATCCAAGAAACATCAGTAAAAGAATTATTGCCAGGAGCATTTACATCGGAGGATTTGAATGAATAAAGAAAGTTATAAATCAGGTTTTGTCTCAATTATAGGTAGACCAAATGTAGGGAAAAGTACATTCCTAAATCGAGTAATTGGTCAAAAAATAGCTATAATGAGTGATAAGCCTCAAACAACTCGTAATAAAATTCAAGGCGTTTTTACGGAAGATGATGCACAAATTGTCTTTATCGATACGCCAGGAATCCATAAACCAAAACACAAACTTGGTGATTTTATGGTAAAGGTAGCTCAAGACTCAATTAAGGATGTTGACGCTACGTTATTTATGGTAAATGCCAATGAAGGATTTGGTCGTGGAGATGAATTCATTATTGAGAAGCTGCAAGGAAGTCGTAGTCCAGTTATTTTAGTTATTAATAAAATTGATACAATTCATCCTGAACAGTTATTTGATTTAATCAATAAATACAAAGATTTATACCAATTTGCTGAAATTGTTCCAATCTCAGCATTACAAGGGAATAATGTCGATCGCTTATTAAAAGTTATTAAAACTTATTTACCAGAAGGTCCGCAATATTACCCTGCAAATCAAGTAACAGATCATCCTGAAAGATTTATCATTTCAGAATTAATAAGAGAAAAAGTATTGCATTTGACTAGAGAAGAGGTTCCACATTCAATTGCTGTTATTATTGAGCAAATTGAAAGAAGACCAGAAGGAAATGCAATATACGTGAATGCAACAATTGTGGTTGAAAGATCTTCCCAAAAAGGTATTATTATCGGAAAGCAAGGTAGCATGTTAAAAGAGGTTGGCAAGCGTGCTCGTTTAGATATAGAAAACTTGCTTGATACAAAAGTATTCTTAGAGTTATGGGTTAAGGTTCAAAAAGATTGGCGTAATCGTATGTCTCAATTAAGAGATTTAGGTTTCCGTGAGGATGAGTATTAAAAGGCAAAAATTAAGCGATAGGGGCTTAGAATCAGGGGTCTAGTAATATTACCGTTATTTTAAAAAGCCCAACACACTTCTTTTGATTTTGCAAGCTTTTTATTTGTTATTTTAATAAATTTTATACACATGAAAATCGGGAGAGAAGGTCACATTATAAGTAAGCAGGGAAAGTAATTTGGCTATAGGTAATGAGCAATGAGTTGTAGCTATTCTTGAAAGGTGGTTTCTCAATGTTGAATTTTACCTGGGATGTCTTTTCTAAAACTGGAAATGTTGAGACGTATTTATTGTTTAAGCAGCTTGAACAGGAACATGTGGATCAGAAAAGTTACATTGATGAAGAAATAGCTGATATTGATTCCCTACATACTTAACCTTCATCCAATTGGATGGTGAGTTAAATGTTACAGCGTGTAGAAGGAATTGTATTACGGGCAAACGCTTATGGAGAATCAAATGTTATTATTACTCTTTTAACAAGAGAATTAGGTAAGATAGGAGTTGTGGCAAGAGGAGCGAAGAAGACGAATAGTCGACTTGCTTCTGTTACACAACTCTTTACATATGGGTCGTTTTTAATTCAAAAAGGATCTGGATTAGGTACATTAAGTCAAGGTGAACTGATTGATTCATATCGAGAATTAAGAAGTGATTTAGTTGCAACTGCGTACGCTTCGATTGTTGTAGAACTTACAGATAAAGCTGTAGAAGAGAAAAAAAATAATCCGTATTTATTTGAATTAGTCCTTCAATTACTACAGCACATGAATGAAGGTGCAGATGCTGAAGTTTTGACTTATTTATTTATGACGAAAATGATACCTGTGTTAGGATATCACCCATTTTTTGATCAATGCATAAATTGTAGATGTAGTGCAAATGAAAATATATTTGTAGCCTTTTCTGTTAAAGAAGGTGGGTTTTTATGTCAGCGTTGTAAACAGACCGATCCATATGCTTTTTCTGTTACTGAAAAGTCGGTTAAGCTAATGAGGTTATTTTATCATTTTGATGTAAATCGACTTGGTAAAATTGAGGTTAGTGAAGCAACTAAGAAAAACTTACAACAAATTTTATTTTCTTATTATGATGAATATAGTGGGATCTATTTAAAGTCACGTAAATTTTTAGAGCAATTGAAAAATATGGATAATTTTCTGAAAAATAATAAAAATTCAGAAACCTAAGGAAGGAAATAGGCTACCTATTTCCTTCTTTCTTTTTTAAATTGTAAAAATAGTATATAATATTTATTAGAGAGTATAACATATTGGATAGTTAGGGGTGAGGGAAATAGAACTGACAAAGCGACAAACTCAAATACTTGAAATAGTAAAAAGTAATGGACCAATTACAGGTGAACATATAGCTGATAAGCTAGCACTTACAAGAGCTACGCTTCGCCCGGATTTAGCTATTCTTACAATGACTGGTTTTTTAGAAGCAAGACCACGAGTAGGATATTATTACACAGGAAGAACAAGCGGTGCACAGGTCATTGACAGAATAAAAAAATTGACTGTAAAGGAATTTCAGGCGATTCCTGTTGTAGTGGATCGAAGTTCATCAGTATATGATGCGATTGTTACAATGTTTCTTGAGGATGTAGGAACGTTATTTGTTGTTGATCAAAATTCGGTTTTAACAGGAGTACTTTCGAGAAAAGACTTACTCCGTGCAAGTATAGGAAATAAAGATTTGCATACATTACCCGTAGATATTATCATGACGAGGATGCCAAACATTACAATTTGCTATAAAGATGATACAATTTATAATGTAGCTAAGAGTTTAATTGAAAAACAAATTGATGCTGTCCCTGTTGTTCGTGAAAGTGAGCATGGACTTGAGGTAATTGGTCGATTTACAAAAACAAATTTTACTCGTGCGATTGTAGACTTAATGAACAATGATATGTTTTAGTAAAGTTAAGAGGTGAACATATGGGCAATTCAATCGTTTATGTTGTATCAGATTCTGTTGGAGAAACAGCAGAGCATGTCGTAAAGGCGGCTATTAGTCAATTTCATCAAAAATTCGAGATTAGACGTGTACCATACGTTGAAGATAATGCAACATTAATTGAAATAGTTCAAGTAGCAAAAGAAAATAATGGTATTATTGTATTCACATTAGTAAAACCTGATATGAGAAAGAAATTATTAGAAGAAGCGCAAGGTGCTGGTGTAATTGTTTATGACTTAATCGGTCCATTAATCGATAAAATTTCAACGATTCATAAACTTGAACCTAGAAATGAACCAGGTGTTGTTCGCAAACTAGATGAGGATTATTTCCAACGTATAGAAGCAATTGAATTTGCGGTTAAATATGATGATGGAAGAGACCCAAGAGGTATTGAAAAAGCTGATATTGTCTTAATTGGTGTATCTAGAACATCAAAGACTCCTTTATCACAATATCTTGCTCATAAAGGATTTAAAGTTGCCAATGTGCCTTTAGTTCCAGAAGTAGATCCACCAGAACAACTACTTAAAGTTCCAAAAGAAAAGTGCATTGGGTTAATGATTTCTCCAGAAAAGTTAAACAATATTCGAAAAGAAAGATTAATTTCCTTAGGACTGCACGACGGAGCTAGTTATGCTAATATTTCAAGAATTGAAGAGGAACTAAAACATTTCAATAATGTTGTTAAACAAATTGGCTGTAAAGTTGTAGATGTTTCAAGTAAGGCAGTAGAAGAATCCGCTAATGTAATATTAAATTATTATTATCAAAATAAGCAGATAAGATAATTTTTTAGAAATTAAAAATGATGATTGATCTTTTTAGACTGACACATTAGAGTAATCTAATGTGTTTTCATCTTTTTAAAATAGGAATTTAAATAAATTAGGATCGTATGTAAAAGTTGAAATTCTTTAGTACTTATTGCTAGATTTCCTAATTAAAATAGATTATAATAAAAAATTGTATGAAATGAACTAATAATAGGTTTAACTTTTTATACTTACGAATAAACTATGAATATGTGCTTCCTAGTTTATTGAAGGATGGAAATAAAACTACATAAATCGATACATGTTTTGAAGGAATTACAAAAGACGTGTAGAAATTAATCATAAGCGATAAATAAATGGGTTAATGAAAACCAGAACTAGCAGTTGAATGCAATGCTTATGAACTACTGTTTAGCACTTCTTTTTTAGATAATTATTAATTCATATATGACTTAATAAATTAAATTAACTTAAGTTTTAATATATGGAAATATTTTTGTCGAATCATGAAGGAATACAGTGAGTTTTATCGAATAAAATAGTATATGGAGCTGTCAGTATGGGAAACAGAATTCCCGATGAACTTGTCGAGCAGGTTCGTCAGTCAGTCGACATAGTTGATGTAGTAAGTGAGTATGTTCCTCTGAAAAAACAAGGAAGAAATTATTTTGGACTATGTCCTTTTCATGGAGAAAGCACACCATCTTTTTCTGTGTCTCCTGAAAAACAAATTTTTCATTGTTTTGGATGCGGTGCTGGAGGAAATGCGATTTCTTTCATTATGCAGCTTGAAGGACTTAACTTTCAAGAATCTGTCCATCAGCTTGCAAAAAATACAAATATCACTTTACCTTCAGATACGGTTGACACAGTCAAGAATCCACAAGCTACTGAGCAAGGCATTATGCTTGAAGCTCATGAGTTTGTCAAAAAGTACTATCATCATCTATTAGTTAACACAACTGAAGGTAAACAGGCGTTAGAATACCTACTTAACAGAGGTATTTCGAAAGAGGAAATAAAGCATTTTGAGCTTGGTGTTGCTTTAGATTCTTGGGATGCTGTTACTAAAGTGTTAGAAAAACGTGGCTATCCAATGCCAATCATGGAGAAAGCTGGTCTAGTTGTTCGAAGTGAACGTGATGGTAATTACTATGATCGATTTAGAAATCGATTAATTTTTCCGATTCATAACCATCAAGGAAAAATTGTTGCATTCAGTGGAAGAATAATGGGTGAAGGTTCACCAAAATATTTAAATAGTCCTGAATCTTCAATTTTCCATAAAGGAAAATTATTATATCAATTTTACCAAGCAAAGAATGTCATGAGAAAGCAAAATCGGGCAATCTTAATGGAAGGTTTTGCAGATGTCATTTCTGCGTTTAGAGCTGGTGTCCATGATGCAGTTGCAACCATGGGAACTTCATTAACAGAGGATCAAGCGAAAGTCTTGAAAACATCTGTTGATCAACTTATTATTTGTTATGATTCAGATCAAGCTGGTATTAACGCAACTGAAAAAGCAGCTAAAGTTCTTCAAAAAGAAGGATTTACAATTAAAGTTGCACAAATGCCTGATGGCTTAGATCCCGATGAATATATAAGACAATTTGGTCCAGAAAAATTTAATACCTCTATTATTGAAGCTAGTGTATCATTAATGAGTTTTAAAATGCAATATCATCGAAAAGGAAAAAATCTTTTAGATGAAACTGTTAAATTTCAGTATATAAAAGAAATGCTACAAGAAATTGCTAAACTAAGTCAACTGATTGAACAAGATTATTACTTAAATCAACTCTCAAAAGAGTTTTCTATCTCGATTGAAGTACTTAAGAAGGAATTTGGACAATATAGTAATCAGGCAAATCGTATATCTAATGTAACAGAAGTAAAAACTGATATCAAACGCGATATTACTTCTAAGACACTTCTTCCTGCACATGTTCGAGCTGAACAATTACTTTTAGCTCATATGTTAAATAGCAGTGACGTGGCTGAGAAAGTGAGACAGCAATATCAGGGTCTATTCTACAATAATGATTATTCCGAGATTATAATCCATCTTTATGCTTATTATGAAGAGGGCAATGAGTCTAATATTAGTAAATTTATGAATTACCTTCCTTCAAAAAGGTTACTTGAAGTAGTTTCAAAAATTGTCAATTTACAGATAGCACCTGAACTAACAGAGCGAGAGTTAAAGGATTATTTAGATGCATTAAACAACTATGATAAACAACAACGTATACGTGAAAAAGAAATAGATCTGAAAAAAGCTGAACGTGAAGGAGATTTTGTAAAAGCTGCAACGATTCTTCAACAAATCACACAGCTAAGATCTAGTATGAAATATGTTAAATGATTCGCGAACTTTTCGAAGGAGGGGAACAGATGGCTGATAAATCGGCTCGTTCTAAAGATACGGAAACAGAAGTAACACTTGATCAAGTAAAAGCATTATTAATTGAAAATGGTAAAAAACGTGGTGTAATTACATATGAAGAAATTGCAGATCGTTTAAACGGATTTGAAATTGATTCAGATCAACTTGAAGAATTTTATGAGCAACTAGGTGAACAAGGTATTGATATTGTTGGTGACGCTGATGATGAACCTAGAGGAGCTCAATTAGAGAAGGAAGAAGAATTTGACTTAAATGATTTAAGCGTTCCTCCTGGAGTAAAAATTAATGATCCAGTACGTATGTACCTAAAAGAAATTGGTCGAGTTGATTTACTTTCTGGACAAGATGAAATCAATTTAGCGAAACGTATAGAAGAAGGCGATGAGGAAGCAAAACGACGCCTAGCGGAAGCGAACTTACGATTAGTAGTAAGTATTGCAAAACGTTATGTAGGACGCGGTATGCTGTTCCTAGACCTTATTCAAGAAGGTAATATGGGATTAATCAAAGCCGTTGAAAAGTTTGATTATCGTAAAGGTTATAAATTTAGTACATATGCGACTTGGTGGATTCGTCAAGCGATTACTCGTGCAATTGCTGACCAAGCAAGAACAATCCGTATTCCAGTTCATATGGTGGAAACAATTAATAAATTAATTCGTGTTCAACGTCAATTACTTCAAGATCTAGGTCGCGAGCCATCTCCTGAAGAAATTGGTGAGGAAATGGATTTACCACCAGAAAAAGTTAGAGAAATTCTTAAAATTGCTCAAGAGCCAGTTTCTTTAGAAACACCAATTGGTGAAGAAGATGATTCACATTTAGGTGATTTCATTGAAGATTCTGAAGCAACTTCTCCAGCTGAGCATGCAGCTTATGAAATGCTTAAAGAGCAATTAGAAGATGTTCTTGATACATTAACAGATCGTGAAGAAAATGTTTTACGTTTACGATTTGGTTTAGATGATGGACGCACTCGTACTTTAGAAGAAGTTGGTAAAGTATTTGGAGTTACACGTGAGCGTATTCGTCAAATTGAAGCGAAAGCTCTACGTAAATTACGTCATCCAAGCCGCAGCAAACGTCTAAAAGATTTCTTAGAATAGAATGTTTAAAAAGAGTTTATCCTTTATTGGGTAAACTTTTTTATTTTTAATCAAGAATATCAAAAATGAAAACGTTTTAATTAGTAAATATGTCACGATAAAAATTTTGTCAAAATATATCGAATGTCCGTACTAAATATATAATTGTAGTGCTATGCTACATACTAAGTAATACTGAACTGGATGACCAATGAACGAGATGGAAATCCGATTCTCTTAGAACAATATAAAAAATGATCTTTCAACTATTTATTCTAAAGATGAATCAAAGGATAATATAAGCAAAGATGGTTATTATAAATTATGGAGACGCTAGTAGTAATTCCATCATTTTAAACAATTGGTTACCTATTTACTTTATTTTACAGAATTGTCTTTAAATTTGCAAATACTCATTTTCCCCACTTTTTTAATAATTTTTATAATTAGTTCAATACTACTAAATATAAAATAATTGGTTTGAAGACATATTACCTATATTGTAATAGCAATTATTTATTAGAATTTTCATAATAAAATTTAGTTGAATCTTTTGCTTTAGCTTTTTGGTGGAGATGATTAAATTCGATTTAAGAGTTTAATGGGTGACAATGGTTTTAAATGGTTTCTTAAAAAAACTTACTTATTTCAATTATTAAGAGGTGAGTTTATACAAATATAATTTGCAAATATGCTAGATCGAATTTAATTCTTTATAGTAGGAAGGTTTATATAATTTTGAAATCGTTTAACAATTTTTAAATTTATCCAATATAATACTTTTTTTATTGTTTTTAATCGTATACAATAATAATGTTATAGTAATTAATTTTATTTTTTTAAGGGGTTACATAAGGGGGATCATAATGAAACGAAATCCATTAATTCCTTTTGCTCTAATTGCAGCACTAGGAATCGCAGTCATGCTAATTATTTCATTAAAAGGAGCAAAACAGGCTGATGAAATTGCAAACGGTGACAAAAAACCGGCTCAAACAGCATCAACTAAGCCAGATGAAATATATGCTCAAACATGTGTTAGCTGTCATGGTGATCAATTACAAGGGGTTGTAGGACCAAACTTAACTAAAGTAGGTTCTAGATACACAGAAGCTCAAATCAAAGAAATTCTTACAAAAGGTAAAGAAGGCGGAATGCCAGCTGGTTTACTACAAGGACCACAATTGGATGCTGTTGCTAAATGGTTATCTGAGAAAAAATAAGCAAGCATATAAAATGACCTCTTCGTTAAGAAGAGGTCATTTTGGTTTATTGACTACTTTAGTGTAAAATGATGTTATGAAAATAAAATGAAATGGTGATTTTTTTATGAATGAAGTTAATTTATCAAAGCGTTTAAAAAGAGTATTTGATTACATACCAGAGGGCACAAAATTAGCTGATATTGGATCTGATCATGCTTATTTACCTTGTTATGCAGTTTTAAATAAAAGATGTACCGCAGCAATTGTAGGGGAAATTACTGAAGGTCCGTATAATTCAGCACGTTCTACGATTCGTCAAAGTGGGCTAGAAGGAATTGTTGAAGCGAGAATGGGAGACGGGCTGGAAGTTTTAGTACCAAGTGAAGTAGATGTCATAACAATAGCTGGAATGGGTGGTTCTTTAATTTCTAGCATATTGGAAAATGGTAAAGAAAAACTTCAAGGTGTTGAAACGTTAGTTTTACAACCAAATATTGGTGCACAACAAATCAGAAATTGGCTTGAGCAAGAAGGATATTCTCTTGTGGAAGAAGATATATTAGAAGAGGATGGAAAAATCTATGAAATTCTAGTAGCTTCCAAATCAAATCCTAATAGTGCATACGGTGAAAAGAAAGATATGGAGTTATTTATAGGCCCATTCTTATTAAAAAACAAAAACGATGCATTTAAGAAGAAATGGGAACATGAAAGAAATAATTTTGAAAGAATCCTAACTCAACTTGAATCAGCAAAACAAACAGAGGAATCAGTTCAGAAAATTAAAGAAGTCGAACAGAAACTTGAGTGGATAAAAGAGGTGCTTTCATGAAATCGATAAATGGTTTTCAGGTAGTACAGCAATTTGAAGAACTATTCCCTAAGCATTTAGCTGAGGAAGGTGATCCAAATGGTCTTCAAATTGGTACATTATCAAAACAAGTGACAAAAGTATTAATTGCATTAGATGTCACAAAGGATGTCGTAGAAGAGGCAATTTCAATTGGAGCGAACCTAATTATTGCTCACCATCCTATTATTTATCGTCCTTTAAAAAAGATTGAGACAGACAGTGAACCGGGTAAAATTGTGGAACTTTGTATAAAACATGATATAGCCGTTTTTGCAGCACATACAAATGTTGATATTGCAGAGATCGGTGTGAGTGATTTTTTAGCTGAAGCTTTACAATTAGAAAATACGAAAGTTCTCGCTCCTACATATGTAGAAAAATTAATTAAGTTAGTTGCATTTGTACCGAAAACACATGCAGAAATTGTATTAAACGCAATTTGTGATGCTGGAGCAGGTCATATTGGCCAATATAGCCATTGTACCTTTAGTTCGAATGGAACAGGGACATTTATGCCTTTAGAAGGGACAACACCATTTATTGGGCAACAGGGTCAATTAGAAGAAGTTGATGAGGTAAAGCTCGAAACAGTTGTTCCCCAATTAAAATTAAAACAAGTTCTTAAAGTGATGCAAAAAGCTCATCCGTATGAAGAAGTGGCATATGATACTTACACACTAGAAAATGAAGGCAAAACATTCGGGATTGGAAGAATAGGAAGCCTTAAAGAAGAAATTTCGTTAGAAGAATTTGCTTATTATGTGAAAGAAAAATTAGATTTACAAGGTGTAAGAGTGGTTGGAAACTTAAGCGATCGAGTAAAAAAGGTTGCCATTGTAGGTGGAGACGGAAATAAGTTTGCCTATCATGCAAAAAGAAATGGTGCAGATGTTTATTTAAGTGGTGATATTTATTATCATGTGGCACAGGACTTTAAAATGCTTAATTTAAATATAGTTGATGCAGGACACAATATTGAAAAAGTAATGAAATTAGGTGTTAAACGTCTTTTAGATAATAAATTAAAAGAAAAAAACATGGCTTGTGATATTATCGCTTCAACGATCCACACTGATCCATTTACATTTATTTAATCGTTTTTTCACTAAAAAAAGGACTTCAGGGTTAAAAATCCAGAAGTCCTTTTTGTTTAGTCTTTTATTCTAACTTTAGGTAGTATTTTATTTAATTCTACTATTGATTTTGTATCCCAAGTGCTTTCATCGTTTGGATCGTATTTCTCCAAAAATGCGACAACCTCACGTGTTATCGGTGTTGGAGTAGAAGCTCCAGAAGTAACTGCTACAGTCTCAACGCCCTCTAACCATTTTAATTGAAGTTCAGTAATATCTGAAATACGAAATGCCTTTGTTCCTGCAATTTCATGTGAAACTTGTGCAAGTCTATTTGAGTTATTACTCATCGGGTCACCTACGACTATTGTTAAATCTGCTTGTCCTGCTTGTTCAGCAATCGCTTCTTGACGTACTTGAGTTGCCATACAAATTTCTTTATGGACATGAGCAGTCGGATATTTTTTAATTGAGTATTGAATTAATTCTACTACGTCCCATTGGCTCATAGTTGTTTGATTTGTAATGATAATTTTATCAGTAGGAATATCTAAAGCATCAATATCAGATTTATTTTGAATTAAGTGAACAATCGAAGGAGCGATTCCAACTGCGCCTTCTGGTTCCGGATGTCCTTTTTTACCAATATAAATAAAGTGATAGCCTTCAGCCATTCGTTCTTTAATTAAATCATGTGTTTTAGTTACATCTGGACATGTTGCATCAATCGTCGTAAGTCCTTTTTTGATTGCTTTTGATTTTACTTCTGGAGAAACTCCATGGGCGGTGAAAATAACAGTACCCTTTTCAATCTTATCTAAAATATCTAATCTGCTTGGACCATCTAATGTAATGATTCCTTCTTCTTCAAATGCGTCTGTAACATGTTTATTATGAACAATCATACCAAGTATGTAGATTGGTCTTGGTAATGATGGATCTTTAGCTGCATTTCTAGCAATGACCATTGCATCTACAACTCCATAGCAATAGCCTCGTGGGGTAACTTTAATAACTTTCATGGAGTAGCCCCTCCTTTATAATATTGTTGTCATTTTTTATTATAAAGGAGGGAGATACTACTATACAAAGAAAAAGAAAATTTACATAAACAATTTTGGTTTTGGATTTACATTTGATGCAGGTTCTTCAATATTATGAGATGGTTCTACTTCTACTTCTGACTTAACTGGAGCTTTTTTTCTTCTTTTTGGTTTTGTTTCTTTTATTTGCTCTACATCTATTATTGCATTCGCTTCATTTTTTTTACTTTTTTTTGTGTCGACTGGATCATCGGTATTTACTGCTTTAAATATTTTGTAAATTGAAGGGAAATTTTTAATAGCAGGAGCGTATTGTTGAATCATTGGCGTAACTTGTTGAGCAGCTTGAACAGCTTTTTGCATACCACCGATGACACCTGTAATAGAAGTGTCTCCACCCATTAAACGTGAGAAAAAACCTGGACTGCCATCATCTTCTTTTTCGGGTTTTTGCCCAGTCATTGGGTATTGATTTTGTGGTCCTTGTTGCTGATAATTACTACCGCCTTGTGCCTGCATTACTGGCTGATTTTGAAAAGGAACAGGTTGTAAAATTTTATTTTGGCTTATATATTGTTGATGTGCGTTTAACTGCGGCTGATATGAAATTGGTTGCTGATAATGACCTTGTTGCCCAACTATTTGTTGGATAGGTGGATAAAACTGTTGTTGAAATTGCTGATAAGGTTGCTGTGGCGATTGGGGATATGGATATCGTTGATCAAAATTTGGTCTTGCACCGTATGGATTTTGTGAATTTTGATAAGGCTGTTGATAACTATTATAATAATTTGGACCGTTCATAGGAAAAGGCTGTTTATTTTTTTTCTTAAACTTATCAAGTAATCCCAATCTAATACCTCCTTTCAAAAATGCTCTTTATTACTTAGGCTATGCACATAATTTGAAATGGTTAGTATAGGACAGAATAAAAATTAAAATGCTAAAAAAGAAGAAAGAAAAATTAGAATTAGCCTTATTGGGCAAATCTATTGTATAATAGATAATTGTAGCAATTTTGTACGAGGAGTTAGATTCCTCATTACATAGAAAGTTTAAATTAAGAAGGTGAGTTATATGGCAATTTCATTTAAAAATTTTCAATTAAAACCATTTATTTTGGAAGCGATAGAGAAGAAACACTTTTCAGAACCAACAGAAATTCAACAAAAGATCATTCCTCAAGTTAAAACTGGACGTAGTGTAATCGGTCAATCGCAAACAGGGTCAGGAAAGACTCATGCATATCTAATTCCGACAATTAATACATTAGATCCATCTTTAGATCAAGTACAATTAGTAATAACTGCTCCAACTCGTGAATTAGCGACTCAAATTTATAATGATGTTCAAGCAATCATTGAATGTTGTCCAGAAGATGAGCAGTTAACTGCAAAAAACTTCGTTGGAGGAACCGACTACAAACGTACTGTTGAAAAACTAAAAAAACAGCCACATATCGTAATCGGAACTACTGGACGTATTAAAGATTTAGTAAATGATAATGTATTATTAGTTCATACTACGAAATATTTAGTAGTAGATGAAGCAGATTTAATGTTAGATATGGGATTTATCCATGATGTGGACCAAGTTGCGTCAAAAATGCCAAAGAAACTACAAATGCTAGTTTTTTCAGCGACAATTCCTGAGAAGCTTAAACCGTTTTTGAAAAAGTATATGGACAATCCTGAACATATTCATATTAATCCGCAACAACTTTCAGCTCAGAAAATTGAACATATTATTGTTCCAAGCAGACATAAAGACAAAGTTAAAATGGCTAAAGATATTTTATTAAGTTTTCAGCCATATTTAGCAATTGTCTTTACAAATACGAAGAAAAAGGCTGAAGAAGTTGCGACTCAATTATCATCATATGGCTTAAAAGTTGGTCAAATTCACGGAGATTTAACTCCTCGTGAACGTAAAAAAATGATGAAGCAAATTCAAGATTTAGAGTTCCAATATATTGTTGCTACTGACCTAGCTTCCCGAGGCATCGATATTGAAGGGGTAAGTCATGTAATAAATATTGAATTACCAGCAGATTTAGACTTTTATGTCCACCGTGTAGGACGTACAGGGCGTGCAAACTTCTCTGGAACTGCGATTACTATCTATGACCAAGAAGATGATCAAGCATTAGACAAGCTTCAAGACCGTGGTATTACATTTGAGCATCGTGAACTTAAAAAAGGTGAGTGGGTTGATTTAGGTCCACGCGCAAAACGTAAGCTTCGTAAAAAAACAGATCGTAATTTAGATGCAGTTGCTAATAAAGCAATTAAAAAGCCATCTAAAGTTAAACCTGGCTATAAACGTAAATTGAATGCACAAAGAGAATCATTTAAAAATAATGTGAAAAGAAAAACGAGTAGATAGTTTGAAAAAAGAAAGGAAGAATATTCCTTTCTTTTTCTTTTACACTTTAAGAAAGTATAAATTGGCAACGAGGAAGTTAATTCGACGTGGTAGCCAATTTTAGGAATAAAGTATAAGTGCAACTAAACCTCTGTCTTCGCCTAAGACTTGCCAATCGGCAAGTTTTCTTTATAAACAGGCGAACAATTTAACCATGTTTGATTTTCGTGTTAAAATGGTAAGTATGATTAATTAAGGTAGGAGCTGAAAGAATGTTACGAATAGGATCTCATGTTTCAATGAGCGGTAAGAAGATGTTTTTAGCCGCTAGTGAAGAAGCTGCAAGTTATGGTGCTAATACATTTATGGTGTATACAGGTGCACCTCAAAATACACGCCGTAAAGCAATTGAAGATTTAAATATTGAAGCGGGTTTAAAACATATGGCTGAAAATGGAATTGCTGATATCGTAGTCCATGCACCATATATTATCAATATTGGAAATACTACAAATCCAGCTACCTATGAATTAGGTGTTGAATTTTTACAAAAAGAAATAGACCGTACAGCAGCATTAGGAGCAAAACAAATCGTATTACACCCTGGTGCTCACGTAGGCGCTGGTGAAGATGCTGGTATCGCTAGAATTATACAAGGTTTAAATGAAGTATTAACATCTGAAACTCCTGTACAGATTGCGCTTGAAACAATGGCTGGAAAAGGATCAGAATGTGGTAAATCATTCGAAGAAATAGCGAGAATTATGGAAGGTGTACATTACAACGATAAATTATCAGTTTGTTTTGATACATGTCATATTAATGACGCTGGATATGACATCGTTAATGACTTTGATGGTGTCTTAAAGCAATTCGATCACTTAATCGGGATTGATAAAATAAAAGTACTTCATATTAACGATAGTAAGAATCCAATGGGAAGTCGAAAAGACCGACATGAGAACATTGGCTTTGGATCGATTGGATTTAAAGCATTAAACTATATTGTTCATCATCCACAACTAATGGACATTCCTAAAATTTTAGAAACTCCATATGTTGGGGAAGATAAAAACAACAAGGTTCCGCCGTATAAATTAGAAATAGAAATGTTACGCAATCAAGAATTCAATGAAAATTTAATTCAAGAATTATTGAAAGCATAATTTAAAGAAACCAGTCCAATTTAAATAAAGGGCTGGTTTTTATTTTCTTATTAGTGATAAACTAGCAAATATGCTCTTATGCTTCCTAAATTGAATAAAAAACTGTTAATTATATTTAAAATAGAGCGGTTTATCAGCTACAAATAAAAATCCCTGTAGAGATACTCCCCCAGCAGTAAAAAAAGGGCACCCATATGTCAGTTAATCCGACTTATGAGTTCGCCCCATTTGATCTTCTTTATAATTCTATTTCTACAATTTTTTTTAACTTACTATCTAAATATGAAGCAATTATCTTTCCGTCTTTAATTCTTTTCACAGTGACAACATTACTAACTAATTCGTGATCATGTTCGTCTAAGTGCATTAATTTAATATAGACCACATGTGCCTTGTCACGTTCGATTAAACTACTAGCGATATTAAGAGCTAAGTTATGGCTTAAATCATCCATATGAAACATGTGTTTGAATTTCACTTCATCATCTGTTTCTTTGTCTAAATAAATTATTTCATAATGTAGCTCATGCAAATCCATATTAATCCCTCTCATTTCGTTTTGGAATAATTAGGTGATTCGTTGTATGAGCATTATATGATTAGTGAAATGAGGAGAGTAATAAATTAAAGCTTTTTAATGAACATTTTAACCAAGCTTAAGTTAGCTTTTGAAAAATAATATCAATTTGTTGTGCAGTGGCCTTAGAGGTAACATTTGCAATTTGGGAAAGAATTTGTTTTTTATGTTCAGTGTCATATATATTATAATTTTTCCCGTTTAATATTGCAGCCACTTTATTGGCTTGATCTGGAGTAATATACACTTGGTATTGTTGACTTAATTTTAATAAATCCTTTGGTGTTATACTATTAACCTTTTTATTTATGAGAGTCTGGATAATATTCATTCTGAACCTCCTCTTAGGTGAAATACTTCATCAATAAATTTTATGAAAGGTCATTATAAATAATGAGCATAGGACACTAATCTCAATTAATTTTTCAAAAATAATATGTAAATCAGTAGGAGGAGCGTTATAAAACTTTGAAATTTCTATGATTTCATTTGGAAGATTCAGAAGTAACTAAAGGTGTTTGAAAAGACAAATACTACATAATAGCCGTGGAGTTCTTTAAACAGTGTTAAAAGGATCAAATCGTATTGAGGAGTTGAGGTATTTGATTGATGAGATTGAAAATGGAATTAAATTAACAACTCAATTAAACTATTAAAATAGAAAAGCTTGAATTCATGATCGAATTCAAGCTTAATTGTTTACTATTAATGGATTGCTTTCTTCTTAAACTTTCCACCTTTAACATCAGCTATATTTCCGATGGCTACAAAGGCATTTTCATCATAGTCTTCAACAATCGATTTTAATTTTGCTTCTTCAAGTCTAGAAATGACTGTAAAGATGATTTTTTTATCTTCACCCATAAAGCCACCTTCGCCATGAAAATATGTAACTCCTCGACCTAATCGGGCATTTAATGCATCACCGATTTCTTTATCATTATCACTAATGATCCAAACAGATTTAGTATCTTGGAACCCTTCAATTGTTAAATCAATTGTTTTAAATGCTACATAATAGGCAATTAATGAATACATAGCATTATCCCATCCAAATACAAATCCTGCACTTCCGAGAATAAAGACATTAAATGCCATAACAACTTCACCAATTGAAAAAGGTGATGATTTTGTTAAAAGTATTCCTATAATTTCTGTCCCATCAAGTGAGCCACCATTACGAATTACTAAGCCTACGCCAATTCCTAAACCTAATCCACCAAATAATGCAGCTAGTAAAGGGTCATTAGTTAAATGAGGAATGTCCTTAAAAAGAGAGGTAAATACTGAGAGAACAGTGATACCAAATAAAGTTGAGATAGCGAATGTTTTACCTATTTGTTTATAACCTACTATTACAAAAGGTAAGTTTAACAAGAATAGAAAAATACCGAGATTAATCGAAGTAATATGGGAGAGGATCAAAGAGATACCTACGATTCCACCATCAATGATATCAGTTGGAATAAAGAATGCTTTTAAGCAAGCTGCCATCAGAGCAGCCCCTAATGTAATAAAAAACCCCCGTTTAATAATCTTAAAGTTTGAAAGCTTACGATGTGTAATTGCGTTCAAAAAACCACCTCTTTATCTATATTTATATGTTAATTGTAACACATTGTATTTTTCGTCACAAAGTGATAAGTCTTATTTATTAAAAATACATTAAAGATTTTCCGTGGAAATTAAAGGATTTAAAGTATTGATAAAGATGAAATTAAATTAAAAACGTATATAAATTTTGCCGAGTTTTCTTTGTTTACAAATAAGAACTATTCTCTTATACTAAGAACTTGAAGTAAAACGTAATTATTCCTAAATAGATGAAGGTGTTTTAATAAATGAGTCAAGATATCATAAAAATTGAAGATTTGTCCTATAGCTATGAACGTCAAAAGGTATTAACCGACATTAATCTTCTAGTAAAAAAGGGAGACTTTTTAGGTCTAGTTGGTCCAAATGGTAGCGGCAAATCAACTCTACTAAAATGTATATTAGGTATCCAACAACCAGATGAAGGAAAAATAGAGATATTCGGTACAGATATTCGAAAAATGAAAAGCTGGGATAAGATTGGTTATGTATCTCAAAAAGCGAATAGTTTTAACTCTGGATTTCCAGCATCGGTTTTTGAAGTAGTATCATTAGGTCTTGTTTCTAAACTAGGATTGTTTAACGGTTTTAAAAATTCGGATAAACAAAAAGTCGCTGAGGCCTTAAAATCAGTTGGTATGTATGAATTTGCAAATCGTAATATCGGCGAACTATCAGGTGGACAACAGCAGCGTGTCTTTATTGCGCGAGCACTTGTAAGTAATCCCGAACTATTAATACTTGATGAACCAACCGTTGGGGTAGATGCTGAAAATGTAGAAAGCTTTTATGAATTACTTAGCGATTTAAATACTAAGCTTGGTATTACTTTATTATTAGTTTCTCATGACATAGGCATTATTACTGATAAAGTATCACATGTTGCATGTTTAAATAAAAGATTACACTTCCATGGTAGTAGAGATAAGTTTAAAGATGCTACTGAGAAGGATTTGTCTCTTCTATATGGCCATTCTGTGCATGTACTATCTCATAATCACGAGAATGGGGGAGAGCGAATATGATGGATTTTTTTCATTATGATTTTCTGAGAAATACATTAATCACTGGTATGATTATTGGAGTTATGGCTCCTTTATTAGGTGTATTTGTTGTATTTAGGAGATTATCACTTATTTCTGATGCGTTGAGTCACGTGACTTTATCAGGAGTTGCAGCAAGTCTTTTACTTGAAAAGTATTTCTTTACATCTGGTTTTGTTAGCCCTTTATTTATGGGGATGACATTTTCAGTTGCAGGAGCATTTTTAATTGAAAAATTAAGAAGTGTTTATAAACATTATCAAGAGTTAGCAATTCCAATCATTCTTTCAGGAGGAATGGGATTAGGTGTTATTTTAATTTCATTAGCTAATGGATTTAATACAGATCTATTTAGTTATTTGTTCGGTAGTGTTAGTGCTGTGTCACAAGAAGATTTAATTACTGTCATAATTATAGCTGTTTTTGTAGTAATATCTATTATAGTACTTTATAAAGAATTGTTCCTATTATCATTTGATGAAGAATATGCAGTTGCTTCAGGTATAAATGCAAAATGGATTCATTACTTGTTTATTTTATTAGTTGCTTTAGTAGTATCCATTTCAATGAGAGTTGTAGGTGTTTTATTAGTATCTTCTCTAATGACTTTACCAGTAGCATCGAGTATACGAATTTCGAAGGGGTTTAAGCAAACAATCATCTTTTCAATTATTTTCGGAGAGTTTTCAGTAGTTGCAGGTATTTTGCTTTCTTATAATTTAAATCTAGCGCCTGGTGGTACGATTGTGATCCTGCAAATCCTTATTCTTATTTTTACTTTAGGTTTGAAGAAGTTAAGAACAAGTCAAAGGTAGTGATTAAATGAAATTAGCAGATGCATCAAAATTATTAAAAGAAAGAGGCTTTAAAAATACGCCTAAACGATATGATATGCTTGAATATATTTTTAGGCAAAATAAATATGTAACTGCAAGAGATATTCAACAAGCATTAATAGATAAATACAAAGGCCTTAGCTTTGATACAATTTATCGCAATTTATCTACGTTTATTGAAGTAGATGTAGTGGAAGTTACCGAACTAGATGGTGAAAAGCGTTTTCGATCAAAGTGCTCTTCTTCGGAGCATCATCATCATTTTATTTGTTTAGATTGTGGTAATACAAAAAGTATTTATCGATGTCCTATGGAAAATTTATCTGTTGATTTACCTGGTTATACAGTACAAAGCCATAAATTTGAAATATACGGACTATGTCCAGAATGTAGTTGAATTCCAACCACTTTTAGAGAGTACAAATAGTACTCTCTATTTTATTTTAGGGATAAGATCTAATTTTTAAAATGTATTACATAATTTACCAATTTCGTATATACTTAAATTAGAAGTGAATAATTTATTTAATGTACATTGATAAAACTAAGGAGTAAAAATATGGAAAATATAGCTATAGGAGATTTAATCTTTCAGTTGATTGTATTTTTAATACCGGTTGCTATTATTATTTTTGTTGTATTTATTTATCGATCTACTAAGAATAATAGGGTTCAAATGCAGAGACTTGAGGCAAAGCTTGATAAAATAAACGAAGACATAAAAAAAGATTAGTAGACTATATTCCAAGTTTCTAAAGACAATATATTATTGTCTTTTTTTCATTTATAAGGTATAGTAAGTTTCAACATATGTTTAAATGTTTAAACATATAATCTTAATTGAAATTAAATGATAAATAATATAAATGTGAAGAGCAGGGAGACAAAAAGATGAAATCAAATGAGACCGTATTAATTACAGGAGCGTCTGGAGGAATTGGTAAAGAATTAGCTATTTTATTTGCAAAAGATGGATTCGACTTAGTTTTAGTAGCTAGATCAATTGATAATTTGTTAAAAGTAAAAAATGAAATTGAATCAATGTCGAATGTAAAGATTCAGCTATTTTCAAAGGATTTATCTAAGGAAGATGAAATAGTTTCTTTAGAAAAGGAATTAAATGCTGAAAATATTCAAGTTGATTATTTAGTGAATAATGCTGGATTTGGATTATTTGGGGAGTTTGCAGCTACAAATTTAGACGAAGAGTTAAACATGATTGATTTAAATATACGTACAGTTACACATCTGACAAAACTGTTTTTAAAAGGGATGATTGAACGAAATAAAGGTGGGGTGATGAATATTGCTTCTACAGCAGCATTTCAACCAGGGCCTTTAATGGCAGTTTACTATGCATCAAAGTCCTATGTTCTTTCTTTTACAGAAGCACTTTCGAATGAAATGAAAGGAACAAATATTAAAGTAACAGCTGTTTGTCCTGGTGCAACAGAACGGATTTTGGAAAACGTGCTAATATGCATGAATCAAATTTATTCCAAAGTGGAGTAGGGAATGTAAAAGATGTTGCTAAAGTAGCATATAGGGGATTTAAAGATGGAAAGACAATTGTGATTCCTGGAATGACAAATAAAATACTAGCAAATTCTGTTCGATTCATGCCAAGAAAATTAGTTACGAATGTTGTAAGGTATATCCAAAGAAGAATATAATTGATCAAAACGACTCAGTCCTTGACCGAGTCGTTTTTTGCAGCTAAATTATGTATGAATTTCTAATTAAGAATTTTTTGAAACCTGGAAGTTTAGAACTTGTAAAAATTAAACAAGCAATTATTCACTAATAGATTATTGCTGCCCGGCAGGGTGTGTAAATACTTGGAATAATACGCCAAATTTGTCGACTACTTTACCATAACATGGGCTAAATCCAGTATCTTGTAAAGGTAATTCTACTTCACCGCCATCTGAAAGGCCTTCAAAAAATCTTTTTGAAATTTCAATTTCATTTGTAGAAATACAAATTGTTACTTGGTTTCCACTTTGGAATGGGTAACCAGGATAAGTATCTGAAACCATTAATACTGATTCTCCGATTTGGATCGTTGCGTGCATGATTAAATTCTTAGCATCAGACGGTATTTTTCCTTCTGAGTCGTCTCCAACTTCTCCATAAGTTTGACTAAATAATACCTTAGCATCAAGTGCTTTTTCATAAAAATTAATTGCTTCTTGAGCATTTCCATCCATGATTAAATAAGGGATTAATTCTAATGACATGTCCACTACACTCCTTGTTTAAAAATTAAATTGTGAATTGAAAAAAATATGACTTAAATAGTCTAAAACGCTTGTCTAACTATTACCATATTCTATTCTATTCATATCTAAATTATAAAATAGAGAACATGCGTTTGCAATATAGATTATTTTAAATTTTTTTCGACATAAAACGGGAACTTTTGTTCTTTTTTAATTGTTGTTTTATCCGTTAAATAAAGGGGAATTCCCTCTATTGTTGAATAGTATGCATTAGGGCAAGATGTTTAATAAACTTATAGCCTAGGAGGCTGAGTGGTTTGCAGGAGCTCAAAAAATATAGAAGAAATGTCTTCTTATTATTGTTTGTTATACTTATTTCATTTATAGGACATTTTGCGAACTCATTGCCAATTGTTAGCAGAAGAATCTTAGAAGGGATTTTTTGGCTTTCGCTAATTAGTTGTTTTGGAATTATTACAAATGGAGTAATAAAGTTTAGCCAAAAAATCGGTAAGTTAGCATACTTTTTTGTTTTAGGTAGTTTAATTAGTGCAATTTTTGCGTTTACGGTCGAAACTTTAAATACAATAAAAGTTATCTCATTTTATATTTATTATATTTGTCTTTTTGCAAGTTTAATTACTGGTGTAATAGCAATTATAAAAGAAGAAAAAGGGTTAGCAAAATTATCTGGATTTATATTGATGTTCGTATTTGGATTAATTTTTGTGTGTACTTTTATTGTGTGGAATATAAATGGTGCTCAGTATTAAGCATCAGACTGTCTACTAAGCGCCTGCAAGTAGTCTGACATTCAAGATTTTTAGATACTTTGACTAAAGACAATTTTAAATATTAATTTAGGATGCTATTAATTCAATTTTTTCCATCTAGAAATAGATGGTTTTTTATTTTTTACCGTTTCTACTATTTAAAAAAGGTATTCAGTCACATTTCTAGAATAGGTGAATTATTGATCGAATTACCCATTACAATTAGAGAACTTTAAAATTAAATTACAGAATGATTATGGGGGACAAATATGAATAAGATGTTATGGAATTCACCTGAAAACTTGAAAAAATTACTTACAGAGCTAGTTAGCTGGAAAAGTATAACGCTAACAGATGGCGAACGGCAATTTCCAGTAAATTTATTTAAAAAGCTATCTGCTTTACAATATTTTAAAGATTTACCGCATCAACTGAAGTTGCATGATTCAGATAAAGGTCGGAAATTTTTAACTGCATTGTATAAACGGCCAGATATAAAGGATACGATTTGTCTTATAAGTCATTTTGATACAGTAAATACAGAAGAATATGGTGAGCTTGAACATTTGTCTACAAATACAGAGGATTTAACAAATGCTTTTCAAGAACGGATAAATGAATTATCAAAAGATGTTCAAAGTGATTTGAATTCTGGTGAATATTTATTTGGTCGTGGTTCGATGGATATGAAAATGGGACTTGCGATGCATATGAGTATTATTGAGAAAGCTAGTATTGAGGAATGGCCAATAAATCTTTTATTATTAACCGTTCCTGATGAAGAGGTAAATTCAGCTGGAATGCGTGATGCGGTCTCAACACTTGTAAATCTTCAGGAAGAATATGATTTGAATTTCAAATTATTTTTAAATGGTGAGCCTGTATTTTCACAAGAACCGGGAGATCCAAAGTATTATATTTATTCTGGTACAATTGGTAAAATAATGCCGGCAGCATTATTTTATGGGAAAGAAACTCATGCTGGAGAACCATTAAGTGGCATAACCTCTCCATATATTGCATCCTTTTTAACTAGAAAAATGGAGTGGAATGAGGAGTTTCAAGAGATTGATTTTGGTGAGAAGACGCCGCTACCTGTTACATTACAGCAGAAGGATTTGAGGTTAGAGTATTCGACTCAAACGCCATTTCGTTCATGTGCGCTATACAATGTGTTTTTAATGAAAAGAAATGCTTCTGAAGTCTTTAATTTATTCGAAAAAATAGCACAAGAAGCTGCTGAAGAATGTAATTTTGAATATGAAAAGATTTGTAATAGACATAACGTAAATCCGGTTGGAAAAGTAAAGGTTATCCAATATACAGACTTGCAGCAATATGCTATCAGGAAGCTCGGCGAGGATTATGTGTTGAACCTTAAAAAAGAAATTCATTCGCACAATGAGTGGGATGATCGTGAGAAGTCCTTTAGAATTGCAGACAATTTAATGATTGAATGTCAGGAGCTTGCGCCTGCTATGATCATTTTATTTGCACCACCTTACTATCCAGCAATAAATTCTACTGGAGATGAGTTAGTGGAGCAGTGTATAAAATTTTCTTCAGAGCTTGCTAGTAATCAGTTTAATTTACCAGTAAAACGTATTCACTATTTTAATGGAATAAGTGACTTAAGTTATGTAAATTACAGTGATTCGCTTGGCGGATGGACAGCATTCGAGTTGAACACACCAGTATGGGGAGATAGTTATACTTTACCTTTTAGCTTAATGGGAAAATTAAATGCTCCTGTGTTAAATATCGGACCGTTCGGAAAAGATGCACATAAGTTAACTGAGAGGTTACATATGAGAAATGCATTTGAAGAAGTGCCTTATATAGTAGAAGAAGTGATTCATATGATTAGTAAAATGAAATGATAAAAGGACCTTCTAATTCCAAAAAATTAGAAGGTCTTTTTTTTAGTATTCTATTTCTTCAATATCCTTTGGCTGCGGAAGTGGTTGGTTATTTTTTTGGTCCTGATTTACAATACTTATTTCGTCTTCTTTTCTTTCTCTTATAATGCTGTTTTGCTTTTCGTGATTTTTCAAATTATTTGCTCCCTTCTCTTCGAATACAGTTAATTTTTGCAAAATTAACTAATTTATTAGAAGATTGAGGAGGAAAATGTCATGGCATGGCTAATTTGTTTAACCTTTCATTTCTGCTTTTTGATTAAATAGTTGATTAAAAATTGATTGCCACTCTTCTTGATTTTTTATTTCAGTTACACAAATTCTATGATTTTTGGTTACTTTTAATTGGTGATCTGATAATGAAATTCTTCCTTCTTTCGTTAATAAGTTGACGATTTTATATTGGGTGAAAATTGTTTCTTTACTAGTTTGGAAGTAATGAAATTGTTCTTCGAATTGTTGTAGCTGCTTAGGAATAATTGAAATGAATAATAAGTCATTCCAAGTTCCATTAAACTTTTGAAGTATGAAGTTCGAATTGTCTTGTTCAATCATTCGATAGGATCCATTTGGATCTGAGTATTCATAATGGTCATGAAGCAAGAGGGGTTCTAAAAAACCGCCACCAATTCCTACGTCTGCGAGATAATTTTGATCGTTAATTTTTACTAATATAGATAAATGTGAGAATTCAGGATTCCAACATTGTTTTTCTTCATTCCAAAATTTGGTTGAAATAAATGATACATTAAAACCTAATTCCTGTAAGACTGAAAAAAGTAACGAATTCGTTTCAAAACAAATCCCACCTCGCTTACCTGTAGCTATTTTTTTCATAATTTTTGAAGGATTCATTGAGAGCGGAATTTGAGAAATAATATCGATATTTTCAAATGGTATTGAAAGTAAATGATGCTTATGAATTTGTTTTAATGAGGAATATGAAATTGATTGGATTTGTTTTAAACGGATGTGTTTAAAATATGACTCGATTAGCATGAAATCCTCCATAAAATTTAATGTAAATAGTAAATATAATGAGTATACAATGAGGAATGTATAAAAAGTGAATAATAAGAGAAATAATTTTAAAAATTCTAAAATCATAGTTGACACATAGGAATAGTGTGTTTATTATTAAGCTTATATAAAAATTCAATATGGCTGATTGGAAGACCAAAGGCCCTTAACTATTTACATTAGTTAAGGGTCTTTTTGCACTTTAAAAAGGATAAATTGGCAGCGATGAAGATTACTCGCCATAGCTGCTGATTATAGGAATAAAGTATAAGTGCAACTACGTCTCTGCTTTCGCTTAAATGGCTAGGCAATCGACGAGTTTTCTTTATATTTGTGCCTTAAAGGGGAGATTTTAATGTGTTGAAGTGTAGGGATGGGTACAAATAAAAATCGGAAAATTGAAATTGAGAGGGGCAGATCATTGTGGGGGCAAAGAAATGGATTATTAGCTCGGTAGTTGTTGTATTAGCAGTTTCAGGAGTGTTATATGCAACCTTGAAAGACGATAAATCTGAGGCAACCAATACTGAAGCAGCAAATAAAAAAGTAGAATTGTTAAATGTTTCTTATGATCCAACTCGCGAATTATATGAAAGTTATAATAAAGCTTTTAGTAAATATTGGGAAAAAGAACATAACCAAACTGTCACAATTAAACAGTCACATGGTGGTTCTGGAAAACAAGCTAGGGCAGTAATCGACGGTTTAGATGCTGATGTAGTAACACTGGCTCTTGGATATGATATTGACTCGATCAATGAAAAGGCACAACTATTATCCCCTAATTGGCAAAAAGAATTTGAATACAATTCAACGCCTTATACATCAACAATTGTTTTTTTAGTAAGGAAAGGAAATCCGAAAAATATTAAGGATTGGGATGATTTAACGAAAAAAGGAGTTCAAGTAATTACTCCAAATCCAAAAACTTCAGGTGGTGCAAGATGGAATTATTTAGCTGCTTGGGGCTATGCAGATAAAAAATATAATGGTGATGAGAAAAAAGTAAAAGCATTTATGAAGAAATTATATAAAAACGTTCCAGTTTTAGATACTGGGGCACGTGGTTCAACAACTACATTTGTTGAAAAAGGAATTGGAGATGTATTAATAGCTTGGGAAAATGAAGCATTACTTTCAGTGAAGGAATTAGGTGAGGGGAAATATAAAATTGTTTACCCTTCGATTAGTATTCTAGCTGAACCACCTGTTGCGGTTGTAGATAAAAATGTGAAGGAAAAGAAAACTGAAGAAGTGGCAAAGGGCTACTTATCTTATCTTTATAGTAAAGAAGGTCAAAAAATCATTGCCGAAAATTATTATCGTCCGAGAGATAAAGAGATTCTCGCTAAATATAGTAAACAATATCCTAGCCTACCATTGCTAACAATTGATAAAGATTTCGGAGGATGGGCGAAAGCTCAATCGAAGCATTTTGATGATGGTGGAGTATTTGACCAAATTTATCAATAATCACGTAATTGAAAAATAAGGAGGACATTGGACTTTATTGGGCGTTTTACTAGAGCTTAAGCCAAGTCTTCTTTATTTGATTTTTATTTTAAGGAGGATTGACATAATTGTTTAAGAAGCGAAAAAGAATCCTACCTGGATTTGGATTAACGTTTGGATTTTCAATATTATATATAAGCTTTTTTATTTTTCTTCCGGTATCGATGCTGTTCTTACATTCTTTCGATATAGGTTGGTCTAAATTTATAAAAATTGTGAGTGAACATAGAGTACTAATGTCTTATAAAGTAAGTTTTGGAACTGCCTTTATTGCTGCGATTATTAACGCTGTTTTTGGTTTATTAGTAGCTTGGGTGCTTGTACGTTATCGTTTTCCTGGAAAACGAATTGTAGATGCATTCATTGATTTACCTTTTGCATTACCGACTGCAGTTGCTGGTATTACTTTAACAACATTGTATTCTCCTGATGGATGGGTTGGAAAATTTTTCTCTTTCAAAATTGCTTATACACCACTCGGGATTATTATAGCTCTTACATTTATTGGTTTACCATTCGTAGTAAGAATGGTTCAACCTGTTCTTGAAAATTTTCAAAAAGATGTTGAGGAAGCAGCGGCAAGTCTAGGTGCAAGCCGTTTTCAAATTTTTTGGAAGGTAATTTTTCCAGGGATTTTACCAGCATTATTGACAGGATTTTCTTTAGCATTCGCAAGATCATTAGGGGAATATGGGTCAGTCGTGTTTATTTCGGGAAATATGCCAATGAAAACTGAAATTACTCCATTGTTAATTATGACAAAATTGGAGCAATATGATTACTCGGGTGCAACTGCACTTGCAATTGTGTTATTAGTAACTTCTTTCTTACTCTTATTGATCATTAGTATTTTCCAGAGATACGCAAATCGTGCTTTTGTTCAAGGGGGTAAGGGTTAAAAATGGAAAGAGAATTTAAGATTGAGAGAAAAATAGAAATGAATGCTAGTACTGAGAAAAGAGCAAAATTGAGCGTCAATACTATTCCGATTATTTTAATCAGTATTGTCATACTTTTTTTAGCGCTATTTTTATTTCTTCCTTTAGTTTCAATTTTTATAAAGGCTTTACAAGATGGTTTTGGAGTTTATAAAGAAACGATTGTAAATGATGAAACATTGGCAGCAATTAAATTGACGTTTTTAGTAACGATTATTACGTTACCACTTAATGCCATTTTTGGCGTTTCGATTGCGTGGGCTACAACGAAATTTAATTTTAAAGGGAAAAATATATTAGTAACTCTAATTGAATTACCTTTTGCAGTGTCGCCGGTTGTTGCAGGATTTTTATTTGTTCTTTTATTTAGTCCGAATAATGGAGTTTTTGGTGGTTGGTTAAAGGAACATAATATGAAAATCATTTTTTCAACCCCAGGAATTGTTTTAGCAACAATATTTGTCACATTGCCTTTTGTAGCGAAAGAATTAATTGCGGTTATGCAGGCAACAGGGAGTGCTGAAGAAGAGGCTGCACTAACTTTAGGTGCGAACGGATGGCATATTTTTTGGAAGGTGACACTCCCGAAAATTAAATGGGGACTTTTGTATGGCGTAATATTATGTAATGCAAGAGCGGTTGGAGAGTTTGGTGCTGTATCAGTTGTATCTGGACATATTCGTGGAGAAACAATTACAATGCCACTTCATATTGAAAATTTGTATAATGAGTACCAATTTCCACAGGCATATACAGTTGCATCACTTATGTCCATTTTTGCGATACTGACATTAGTTATTAAAAATATAATTGAATGGAAAGTTCAAAAGGAAGAGAAACAATAGGAGAGGATTGTATGTCAATTAAAGTTTCAAATGTAATAAAAAGCTATGATAATGAAACTGCCTTAAAAGGAATTGATTTAAATATAAAAAAAGGGGAATTGGTTGCTTTATTAGGTCCATCTGGGTCGGGTAAAACAACATTGTTAAGAATAATTGCCGGTTTAGAAAATCCAGACTTGGGTGAAATATTTTTTGAAGATCAGGATGTAGCAAATGTGCAAGTAAAAGAAAGAAATGTAGGATTTGTATTCCAGCATTATGCTTTATTTCAGCACATGACTGTTTTTGATAATATTGCATTTGGTTTAAAAGTTAGACCAAGAGCTACACGTCCTTTAAAAAGAAAAATTCATGAGAAAGTGATGGAATTGCTATCATTAGTAAAATTAGAAAGCTTTGCTAATCGATTTCCTTCTCAATTATCTGGTGGACAAAGACAACGTGTTGCATTAGCTAGAGCATTAGCTGTTGAACCAAGTGTATTATTATTAGATGAGCCATTTGGGGCATTAGATGCAAAAGTTCGAAAAGATTTAAGAAGATGGTTACGTAAACTCCATGATGAAATTCATATTACCAGTATATTCGTAACACATGATCAAGAGGAAGCGCTTGAAGTTGCAGATCGAGTTGTCATTATGAATGGCGGGAAGATCGAACAAATTGGAACACCGGAAGAAGTTTATCATACGCCAGCAAGTCCGTTTGTTTATGATTTTCTTGGCAAAGTCAATTTATTTCATGGAAGGATCAATAAGGGTAACTTAATAAGTGGTGGATTAGAAATCCCATTACCAGAATTAGATGAACAAGAACATAAAGAAGTTACGGGTTATGTTCGTCCTCATCAAATTACAATCGAAAAATTTGAAACAAATCAAACTTCGATCAGTGCAATCGTAACCCATATTCATGCTGTAGGACCGATCGTGTATGTGGAAGTCCTTCGGGAGGATACAAAAGATTATGTTGAAATCGAACTCATGAATGAATTATTCTACGAACTAAATATTCAACTTGGAGAAAGGGTATTTGTTCGTCCTAATGAATTGAAGGTATTTATTCCTCAGGATTATTCGATTTGATAAGATAGGAAAAGAATAAAAAAAGGTTAAGGAGCAGTGTCCTTAACCTTTTTGTTATTATTAGCCTTTTGCTGCTTCTAGTTCAGCTAGTTTTTCTTTTGCAATAATGTCGATTTCGCGTTTTAGTTCTTCTACCATAGTTGCTTCTGGAACTTTACGAACGATTTCTCCATGGCGGAATAGTAATCCTTCACCACGTGCTCCAGCAATACCGATGTCTGCTTCACGCGCCTCACCAGGACCGTTTACTGCACATCCTAGTACGGCAACTTTAATTGGTACTTTTAGTGTTGAAATGTATTCTTCAACATCATTTGCAATACTAATTAAGTCAATTTCAATTCGGCCACATGTAGGGCATGAAATTAATGTTGCAGCGTTTGAAGATAAACCGAAAGACTTAAGTAATTCTCTTGCAACTTTTACTTCTTCAACCGGATCTGCGCTTAATGAGATACGCATTGTATTTCCGATTCCTTTACTAATGATTGCACCTAAACCAGCTGCACTCTTAACTGTACCAGCAAACAAAGTACCTGATTCAGTAATACCTAAATGTAAAGGATAATCGAAAGCTTTTGAAGCTTTTTCATAAGCTTCGATTGCTAGGTTTACATCTGATGCTTTCATCGATACGATGATGTCATGGAAATCTAAATCTTCAAGAATTTTAATGTGATGTAATGCACTTTCAACCATTCCATCAGCAGTTGGGTAACCATATTTCTCTAAGATTCGTTTTTCTAATGAACCAGCATTAACACCGATACGAATAGGAATTCCTTTAGCTTTAGCAGCATTTACTACTGCTTCAACTTTTTCTTTACGACCGATATTACCTGGATTAATTCTAATTTTATCTACTCCGCCTTCAATTGCTTTTAAGGCTAATTTATAATCAAAGTGTATATCTGCAACAAGAGGTATGTTAATTTGTTTTTTAATATCAGCGATTGCATTTGCAGCTCTTTCGTCTGGTACTGCAACTCGAACAATCTGACATCCAGCTTCTTCAAGTCGTTTAATTTCTGCAACTGTTGCTTCAACATCGTGTGTTTTTGTTGTTGTCATACTTTGGATTGAAATTTCATTTGCTCCACCAACAACTACATTACCAACTTTAACTGCACGTGTTTTACTTCTATGTGTAATTTCGTTCACGAGTAACTCGCTCCTTCAAAAATAACTTTATTTCTATTTTGTATAAATCTACATTATCATATTTTCTTCATGATTACTCATTTTATCAACTGGTTCTAAAGAAATATATCACAAATTTTATTTTTGTGAAGAGTAAATTGGGAATTTATATGATTTTCCACTTTGAATTTTAGTAGGTGAAAGTCCATTATTTAATGCACTAAAATCTTTTGTAATTTGGCTGATTGGCTGGTTAAAATCAGGGTTAAGATTTTCGATAATACCTAAAACAGTGTCACCGTTTTTGACTTGAATTTTTTCATATTTTGGAAGTGAGGTTGATTTTTTTTCTGATTTTGTTGCTTTTGCTACTGTAGCAATATGTTTAGTGGGGATCGTCCCTACTTGAAGGTCAAAGAATATTATATATGCAAGCAATAAAGAACCAAGTAAAAAAGCTATTTTTTTCATTAATAATCACTCCTTTTGTAGACTATATGCTTGTCCACAACGAATATTCCTATTAGGAGCTTGGAATAAAAAATTTAAAACAAAAAAAAGAAGTGTGCAACACACTTCAGTAAACATTATTTTTTAGAAGGTAAGTTTTTAATTGTTAATGTGTACATACCAGCTGTTATTAAAATAAAAATTAAAGTTTGGAATGGGATATTTATTTTCAATAATCCTAGCAATAAATAGATAATTGTAGGTAATGTTAAGCTATATGAAACCATTGCAAAGCGTTGTCTAAAAGGCAAATGCTTAGTCGACTTAAATAAAGCTGTTAAAAACGCTAATAATGTAGCAACTATAAATATGAAGATACAAGAACCTAAATAAAATAGGAAAAATAATGCGATTAAGAATACTGGAAGAGCTTCTTTTATACTTTTAATAAATTTTGAAACTTGCGTTTTGTGTATTTCTTTAGATTTTAATGAAGGATAAGGATAATCTTGTTCGCCTTTATCATTTTTAATAACTAGTCTATTCTTTAATACAACAAATGCATACTGTTCGTTTTTTAATTTTGAAGGTATAACTGTTTCATTTGGATAAAAAGCATATTTATATTCACCGATATTTCGTTCAAACGGCGTATTGTCGTTAATTGTTAAAGATCCTTTGTTTAAAGAAATCGACTGAATATTATCTTTAAGCAAGTCAGAAACATTGTTGACCTGAAGCTTCACATCTTTTACTAATGAAAAGAATCCCGGAAGAGTATATAAAATTGCTAGTAGGAAAAGAAAAAAGATTGTTTTACCGATTTTTTGGAGTCTATATCTTGATATTGTTTTTGGAGAGTATAAACTAAACCAAAATTGTTTAAATATATTCATAAACTCATCCTTTCTTATTATTGTTATTTCACTTCCCGAAATTTATTATGTAACTTTCGGGCTATTTTGTATATTATAATCTTTTTTTGGAAATTGAATATTAAACTTTAATTAAAATGATAAGAGTAAATAAGAAGAGAATGACAATGGTTTAAGGATTGAATTTATGTTTGGCTTTAAATATCGTTAAAACAATTTATTTTCAATAAAAAATAGTTAATATAAATTAATAATGAAAAAAATAATAAAAAGTGTTGACGTTTAGTTTGAAACATGATAAATTAAATATTGTCTTAAGGACAACGTGAATTATTCCGCAGTAGCTCAGTGGTAGAGCACTCGGCTGTTAACCGAGTGGTCGTAGGTTCGAACCCTACCTGCGGAGCCATTTTTATAGTTTGGCGGTGTAGCTCAGCTGGCTAGAGCGTACGGTTCATACCCGTGAGGTCGTGGGTTCGACTCCCTCCGCCGCTACCAATATTTTATTATGGAGTAATACCCAAGTCCGGCTGAAGGGATCGGTCTTGAAAACCGACAGGGGTGTAACAGCCCGCGGGGGTTCGAATCCCTCTTACTCCTTAATTAGTGAAAAAGTCTTCAACTATAATGTTGAAGACTTTTTTCGTTTTGGTTATTAAATTAACAAATGATGAGTTTAAATCTTCGATAATTCACTTCGCTTAATCAGAATTTTTCTTCCGAAAATTAATCTTTTTTACTTTCTTTCCCTTTTCTCAAGCATTACTATTGAAATCTTTCAGTTTATTTGATAACTTTAAATTGAAATTCACTATTATCTTTGGGAGGAAATAAAAATGTCAAAATTTGAATTACCACAATTACCTTATGCTTATGATGCATTAGAGCCACACTTTGATAAAGAAACAATGAATATTCACCACACTCGTCACCACAATACATATGTAACAAACTTAAACGCTGCTTTAGAAGGTAAAGAAGTAGCTGCTTCTTCAATTGAAGAATTAATTTCAAACTTAGATGCACTTCCAGAAGGTATCCGTACAGCTGTACGTAACAATGGTGGTGGACATGCTAACCATAGCTTATTCTGGACTTTATTAACTCCAGAAGGCACTGGCACTCCAGTTGGTGAAGTTGCTGAAGCAATTAACGCTAAATTCGGTAGCTTAGATGAGTTAAAAGCTGCGTTCACTCAAGCTGCATTAACTCGTTTCGGTTCTGGTTGGGCTTGGTTAGTAGTAAACAATGGGGAGTTAGAAGTGACTAGCACAGCTAACCAAGATTCACCATTAATGGAAGGCAAAACTCCAATCTTAGGTTTAGATGTATGGGAGCATGCTTACTACTTAAACTACCAAAACAAACGCCCTGACTACGTTGGTGCATTCTGGAATTTAGTAAACTGGGATAAAGTAGAAGAATTATACCAAGCTGCTAAATAATTTATAAAAAATGAACACTACTTAATTAATTAAGTAGTGTTTTTTTATGTTTAAAAAAGGATAAATTTTCATTTACTCGGAAAACTAGTTCATGAGACAAAGGAGAGTTTATTATGAGTAAGTGGAAATTTTTATTAGGTGACGTAGATTTAAATAAAGACTTAATTCTTTTACTGAGTGTAGGTGGATTGTTTACTTTAGCGACAGCTTTATCTAGCACATTTGTAAATGTTTATTTATGGAAGCAATCAAATAATTATTTACCAATTGCTTCTTATCAATTTTCGATTGCGTTTTTTCAAGCTCTTACATTCATAATTACAGGTAGATTAGCTAAAACAATCGATCGGGTTGTCATTTTAAGAGTGGGAATTTCTTTTTTGGCAGTATTCTATATAGTTGTTTTACTATTTGAAACGAAAACATTATTAGCAACAATTATGATTGGAGCAATTTTGGGAATTGGGAATGGCTGTTATTATTTAGCGTTTAATTTATTAACATTTGAAGTAACAGAACCAGAAACTAGACAATTTTTTAATGGTTTTTTAGGTCTAATTAATTCTTTTACGGGAATGCTTGGCCCCTTTATAGCTGGAGCGATTATTTCTTCAATGATAGGAAACAAAGGTTATCATTTTGTGTTCCTCGCTGCAGTCATTTTATTTGTATGTGCAGTTGTCTTAAGTTGTTTCTTAGTTAAAAGGGAACTTGATAGTGAGTTCAATATTAAGCGCGTCATTCTAGAAAGAAAACTAAATGAAAATTGGCGAAAAGTTACACATGCTAATTTCTTTCAAGGGATTCGTGAAGGGATTTTTATGTTTGTTATTTCGATTTATATTTTCTTATCTACAGGAAGTGAATTCGCATTAGGGAAATATGGATTAATTACATCGTTAATTAGCTTTATTACCTATTATATTGTTACAAGAATTATAAAAGAAAATTTTAGAATGAAAGCGATCTTTATTGGTGGTTTACTTTTATTCAGCGCTGTTTTTGTAATCGCTTTTAAAGTTACTTTTCCATTATTAATAATTTATGGTGCAATAATTTCTTTGGCATATCCAATCATTTTAGTACCTTACTTATCTTTAACATATGATATAATAGGAAAATCGTATAAGGCCAGGGAATATAGAGTGGAATATATCGTAATACGTGAAGTGTATTTAAATAGTGGTAGAATGTTTTCAATTGCAGTTTTCATTGTATGTACTAAATTATTTCCACCAGAACAATTTATTCCTTTATTAATGTGTATATTTGGTGCAGGACACTTTTTGGTCTATTTCGTAATGAGGAACTTAGAATATAATCATGCTTAAGTATTGTCACTAAATTGTCAAAAACTTAGCAGTGATTCTTTTTCCGAATCATTAAAATATTAATATGTAGAATTAGTAATTGTAGAAAAAAGAGGAGAGAAAATGAATAAGCCTAAGAAATATAAAATCACATTACCCACACGACTAAATACACTATTTTTTCTTGTGTTTGTCTTATTTTCTTTTTTAATTCTAAGATTAGGTGTCGTACAAATTGTTAAAGGTGAAGACTATAAATTAGAATTAGAACGTACAGAAAATATGACCGTCGATCAAGCTGTACCAAGGGGGAAAATTTTAGATCGTTACGGAAAGGTTGTAGTAGATAATACGCCTTTACGTACAATTACGTATACTAGAAAAAAAGGGACATCTTCAAGTGAGTTATTAACAATGGCTACAAAGTTAAAAAGTTATCTTAAGATGCCAACTAATAAAATAACTGAACGAGATCGAAAAGATTTTTGGTTATTAACTAACCCTGAAGAAGCAAAAAATCTAGTATCAAAAGAAGAAGATAAAACACTAAAAGCTCAATATAAAGATGATGACGCTGGATACAATAAGGCTTACTATAATTTACAGCTTGATAAAATTACTGTAGCTAATATCAATTCATTTAATGCAAATGACCTGCAAATACTTGCAATTTACAAGCAAATGAGTGCTGGTTATGCACTAACTCCACAAACGATTAAAAGTGAGAGAGTTACTCAAAAAGAATATGCAACAGTTAGTGAACATTTGGACGATCTTCCAGGTGTAGATGTAACGACAAACTGGGAAAGAAAATATGTTTATGGTGATACGTTCCGAACAATTTTAGGAAATATTACTTCTGAAAAAGAAGGTTTACCTGCTCAAAATGTAGATTATTATTTAGCACGTGGTTATGATCGTAATGATCGTGTAGGAAAAAGTTATATCGAAAAGCAATATGAAGATGTTTTACGTGGTACAAAAGGTAAGGCACAAAATGTTATTGATTCAAATGGCAATGTTGTTGATACGAAAGTGATTACAGAAGGGGAACCTGGAAGTGATTTAATGCTATCAATTGATATTGAACTTCAAGGTAAGGTTGATAAAATAATAAAAGATAGGCTTTTACAAGCAAAAGCAACGTCAAATGGTCGATATTTGGACCGTGCATTTGTTACGATGATTAACCCGAAAACGGGTGAAGTTTTAGCAATGTCAGGAAAGCAAATTGTTAAAGACAAAAAGACAGGAAAAAATAAAGTTGTAGATTACGCAACTGGAAATCTTACTTCATCTTATGAGATGGGTTCAACTGTAAAAGGTGCAACTCTTTTAACTGGTTATCAAACTGGGGCAATTACTCCAGGACAAAGGCAATTCGATACACCGATTAAAATTGCAAGTACACCAGTAAAAGCGTCATATAAAAACTTCGGATGGATTAATGATTTAGATGCTCTAAAGTATTCATCAAACGTTTATATGTTCCGAACAGCTATGGCTATTGGACATGCACATTACGTAGAGAATAAGCCTTTAAATATCGACGTAAAAGCGTTTGATACATTCCGAAACAGTTTCAGTCAATTCGGGCTTGGTGTTAAAACTGGAATTGATTTACCAAATGAAGCAATTGGATTTAAAGGTGTAGACAAAAGCCCAGGTTTCCTACTAGATATGGCGATTGGGCAATATGATACTTATACACCACTTCAATTAGCTCAATATGTATCTACAATCGCAAATGGAGGTTACAGAATTCAACCACATGTTGCGAAAGAATTGAGACAACCTTCAATCGGCGAAGATACTGGTGTCATTAAACAAGAAATTAAACCTAAAGTATTAAACCGTATTGATATGAAACAATCATACATCGATCATGTTAAACAAGGTTTAATCAAAGTATATAATGAGACTGGTGGTACTGCTCACAAATACTTTACAGGTGTAGACTATAAAATAGCCGGTAAAACAGGTACAGCACAATCCGTATACGACGGTCCAGATCGTAAAAAATACAATGGACCAGTAAAAACTTATAATGAAACATTGATGGGATATGCTCCATATGATGATCCCGAAATTGCCTTTGTAGTAGTAGTTCCTTGGTTACAAACTGACCAAGCGCCAGTAAATAAATACATTGGCCGAGATATTATGGATGAATACTTTAAATTGAAAAAAGAAAGACAATCAATTTATAATGACGAACCAAAAGACATTTTAGATAACCAAGACAATCAAGGCACTCAAGATAATCAAAACACTCAAAATAGTAATCAATAAGAAGAGAAGGGGTTAAACCCTTCTCTTTTTTATTTGGAAAACTCCTTTTTTACACCTTTCCTTCAGCTTCTGAACTTATTTACATAATCTTTACATTCGGTTAAAACAGGTTTAATAGTTTGAGAATATGATTATTATGTAACGTATTACTGAATTTAAACGATTATAAATTTTTTTATCAAAAATAGAAAGCTTCCTTTAGGATGAGAGGGGATCGAAAAGTTATGACAATGACATTAAATAGAGAGAATACAATTAAAAACGATGATATTGAAGAGACAAATACAAACGTAAAAAAATCAATTGTTTATGATACTCAAGATTTGAATTTATGGTATGGACAAGATAAAGCATTAAAAAATATAAATTTAAGTATTTATGAGAATGAAGTTACTGCAATTATTGGACCTAGTGGATGTGGTAAATCGACTTATTTAAAAACGTTAAATCGTATGGTTGAATTAGTTCCTTCAGTTCGTACGGAAGGGAAGATTCTTTACCGCGAACAAGATATTTTTGATAAAAACTATCCTGTTGAAGAATTAAGAACGCATGTAGGAATGGTATTTCAAAAACCAAACGTATTCCCTAAATCAATCTGGGAAAATGTTGCATATGGACCAAAAATACATGGTATTAAAGATAAAGCTACATTAAACCAGATTGTTGAAAAAAGTTTAAAAGGCGCAGCAATTTGGGATGAAGTTAAAGATCGTTTACATGAGAATGCTTTTGGTCTTTCAGGGGGGCAACAACAACGTTTATGTATCGCGCGCTGTCTTGCAATTGAGCCAGATGTCATTTTAATGGATGAGCCTACTTCAGCACTTGATCCTATTTCAACTTTAAAAGTTGAAGAGTTAATTCATGATTTAAAGAAAGATTTTAGTATTATTATTGTTACTCATAATATGCAACAAGCAGCCCGTGTTTCTGATAAAACTGCTTTCTTTTTAAGCGGTGAAGTAGTTGAGTTCTCAGATACAAATAAACTGTTCTCAACACCTAAAGATAAACGTACTGAAGACTACATTACTGGACGATTCGGATAATAGAAGGGAACAGGTGAAAAGAGATGAGAAATCAATTTGAAGCAGACTTAAAATCATTACAAGAAATGATTATTGAATTGGCTGAGAAAACGAAAAAAGCAGTTATTAAAAGTATGGAGGCATTTCGTACTGAAAATATAGAATTAGCTTTAGAAGTAATCGATGAAGATGATCGCATCAATAAATTAGAAAAAGAAGTGAATGAATTAATTTTAGTAATTATTACAAGACAACAACCAGTTGCTGTGGACTTAAGAAGAAATTTAACGGCTATTAAGATTGCTCATGATCTTGAACGAGTGGCAGATTATGCAGTAAATATTGCAAAATCGACAATTCGTATACGTAGTCGTCAAGAAAACTTACCATTAGAGAATATCGAAAAAATGCATGAACTTGGCTTAGAAATGTTAACAAAAGCTTCAGAAGCATACCGAACAGAAGATTTACAAGCTGCTAAAGAGATTGGTGAAATTGATGATCTCGTTGATGAACTATATGGAACAACTGTTAGAACTCTAATGACAAGTATTGCAAATTCACCTGAGCATGTATCCAATATCATGCAAATGGCATTTATTTGCAGATATCTTGAAAGAATTGCGGACTATGCAACAAATATTGCAGAGAATATTTATTATTTAGTTAAAGGGAAACATTATTTATTAAATCAATAAATATAAGACGATCGTTTATAACAGTCAAATATGTTAAAAGGGTGTTCAGACAAAATTTACCTGAATGCCCTTTTGTCATATTTGTGTAATATAAAGCATACTTCTTTAACTAGTAGAAGATATTGAGGTGGTAATAAATGAAGGTTGTTATTTTAGCTGGAGGATATGGTCAAAGACTTTTACCAATTACTAACAACATTCCTAAGCCACTATTACCAATCGCAAATAGAGCGGCAATTGAACATTTAATATTACATTTAACAAGACTTGGGTTTAATGAATTTATCATTCAGCTTCATTATATGTCCCAAGCAATAATAGAGACGATTAATGCAATGAAATTAATAAATGTTTCAATTGATTATATTATAGAAGAAAAAAGTTTAGGTTCAGCTGGTTGTTTAAGACTGTCTAAGCATTTTCTTAATGACCCCTTTCTATTAGTGAATGGTGATATTTTATTTGACGGTGATATTAGAGATGCAATTAAAATTCATTTTGAAAGTAAAAGTAAATTTTCTATGTTTGTAAAACAAGTTGATAAATGTGGATCATACGGAAATGTAAAAATAAAAAATGGACAAATAATCGATTTTATTGAAAAGCCGAATGAAGGTAGTGAAATTAGTAAATTAGTTAATACGGGAATTTATATTATGAATCCTGAATTATTAATTCAAATTCCAGAAAATCGTTATTTTGACATTAGTAATGATCTAATACCTTTAATGTTAAAAAATAATATCGGTTTAAATGCTTTTCATTTAGAAGGTTATTGGATTGATTATGGGACACCTAGAAGGTTTGCAAAGCTGAACGTAGATTGGATTGAAGAGAAATTAAACTTACCTATTCCTGCTGTTCAAATTTTACCTAGAATCTTTTTAGGTGAACATGTAACGATAAATAATAATGTTAAGATTGTTTCTCCCGTTATAATTGGGAATGATGTTACGATTGAAGAGAACTGTGTAATTGGCCCATATGTGTCGATTAGTTCAAATATTCGAATCGATCAAGGGAGTGTATTACATCATCAAGCTGTCTTTCAAAAATATACTCTGAATTATGAGAATAAGTTTGTACATAATTCAATAAAAAAAATTTCAAAAGAAATACATTGAATCAATAAAAACTATGGAAATTATCGCGAAAGAATGTTATTATATACAAGTCTGATTATGTCACTATGTCAGGAGGGAAAATAAAATGCGCGTAAATATTACATTAGCATGTACAGAATGCGGAGATCGTAACTACATCACTACTAAAAATAAACGTAATAACCCAGACCGTCTTGAGCTTAAAAAATATTGCCCAAGACTTAAAAAAGTTACAGTTCATCGCGAAACAAAGTAAACAGTAGGAATTTTCCTACTGTTTTTTTTATATTTAAATACTTATAATTTTAATTAGAATACATTTTATTAAACTCTTGAAAATTTAATCCTGACCTAAGGAGGACATTATTATGAAAAAAAAAGAAATTAGAAATTCTATGATGAAAAACTTGAAAAATATTTCAGTATCGGACCGAGAAGAAAAGTCAAACCAAATTATTGAAAAATTATTAAGCACAGAACAAATGAAGAATGCAGATATAATAGCAACAACAATGCCAATGGAGCATGAAATAAATACTAAGTATTTAATAACTGCTTGTTGGAAAATGAATAAATCAGTTGTTGTGCCTAAATGCAATCATGAAACTAGAGAAATGCATTTTTACAAAATCAATTCCTTCGATGATTTAAAGAAGGGGTATTTTGGAATACAAGAGCCAATTGAAGAAAAATGCGAGGAAATAAAGAAAGAATTTATTGATTTAATCATTGTTCCTGGCGTAGCATATACAAAAAATGGTGAAAGACTAGGATATGGTGGTGGTTATTATGATCGCTACTTAGAAGATTATAATAAACAACTCCTAGCCTTAGCTTATGACATTCAAATCATTGATGAACTACCGACAGAAAAACATGACATTATAATGCCGTTGGTTTTAACAGAATCAAGAATCATAAAAGCGATTTAATAAGTGTATAATGTGACACGATTTGTTTGAAAATAGGTAAGACTTAATTAGAGTAATTCAACATTGCACACAATGTATTTGTATACGACTAATATTGTAACAAATTTGTAAAAAGTTTCACAAACTTTGAGTGGAAATACATATATAATATAGAAGTCCCAGTTACTTACACTTTTATAACACAAATGAGGTGGATATTATGTTACACAAAGAAATAAATCGTGTCGCACTTATCGGAACAGGCGCAGTTGGAGCTAGCTATGCTTTTGGTATGTTAAATAAAGGTGTTGCCGAAGAATTAGTTATGATTGATTTAAATAAAGATAAAGCAGAAGGGGACGCAATGGATTTAAGTCATTGTCTGCCTTTTGTAGATTCTAGAACAAAAATTTGGGCTGGAGATTACAGTGATTGTAAAGATGCGAGTTTAGTCGTCATTACGGCTGGAGCAGCTCAAAAACCAGGAGAAACTCGTTTAGATTTAGTTGCAAAAAATTGCGCTATTTTTAAAGGGATCGTTGGAGAAATTATGGCTTCAGGATTTGACGGTATCTTTTTAATTGCCACAAATCCAGTAGATATATTAACTTATGCAACTTGGAAATTTTCAGGATTACCAAAAGAAAGAGTAATCGGATCTGGAACAAGTTTAGATACTGCGCGTTTTAGATATATGCTTGGGGATTATTTTAATGTTGATGCAAGAAATATCCATGGATATATTATCGGTGAACATGGTGACAGTGAACTACCAGTTTGGTCTAAAACAAATGTTGGTACCTCACCAGTACACCATGTATTAAAGAAAAATCCAAAATACAGTCAAAGAGAGCTTGATGAAATCTTTTTAAATACACGTGACGCTGCATATCACATTATTAAGAAAAAAGGTGCAACATACTATGGAATTGGAATGGGCTTAGTTAGATTAACAAAAGCAATTCTAAAAAATGAAAATAGTATTATTACGGTTTCTGCATATTTAGACGGACAATATGGAGAACACGATATATATATTGGTGTTCCAGCAGTAATTAATCGTGGTGGAATTCGAGAAGTTGTTGAACTAGATTTGAATGAATTAGAGCAACGACAGTTTAAAAACTCCGTAGACACATTAAGAAAAACGATGGAACCTATTTTATAAATTGTACAACTAAGACCTCTTTCTATTGAAAGAGGTTTTAGTGTATAGATTATTTGAAAAATATGCCATTTTTTTATATTGTTAAAGTAACAAAAAAGATGTTAGGGAGGTAATTTTGAAAAAGATAAATGGGAAGTACTATTGGGTTTTAATAATATTTATCATAATTATTATTGGACTAGCTCTATTTTTTAGAAATCAAAATTACTTCAATCATCAGAAGACATCACTGAAATTTCCGAATTACGATTATACAGCAGTAGAAGTTGAGGATGGATTATTAGCTGTAAAGAATCCTACATCTAATTTAGTATTAGTTAATAAAGAAAGAAAGCTACCAGATGGGTATGAGCCACCGGATTTAGTTTATCCGATTGTTCCTTTACATGGTGTAAACAAAGATAAGACATTAATGAGGAAAGAGGCAGCTCATGCTTTAGAAAAATTATTTGAAAGAGCAGAAAAAGATGGCATAAAGCTTACTCCAGTGTCAGCATATCGCTCTTTTGATCGACAAAAAAGCTTGTATAATTATTATGTACAAATTCATGGTGAAGATTGGACGCAATCTTTTAGTGCTGTTCCTGGTACAAGTGAACATCAAACTGGTTTATCAATAGATGTATCATCTCCAAACTTCGGTAACAAGCTTGAACAAGCATTTGGAGAAACGATAGAAGGAACTTGGCTTGCAGACCATGCACATGAATTTGGATTTATCATTCGTTATCCAGAGGACAAAGTAAAGATTACAGAATACAATTATGAACCATGGCATATAAGATATATCGGAATAAAATACGCTACATATCTCTATAAACATGATTTAGCTTTAGAGGAAGTAATGAAGCCTAAAAAATAATTATAAATGCCTATAAAATTAATGGTTTGTTTGGTATCTCACATTGACGAGTAATCGTTTGCAACTTATACTTATTACATGTTTAGAAAGATAAAATAATAGGAGTTAAGTATGAAATCCGTATATGATATTCAACAATTTCTAAAAAGTTATGGCACCTTTATTTATACAGGTGATCGATTAGCTGACTTAATGTTAATGCAAGATGAGCTAAAAGAATTATTTTTAGCGAATATACTTGAAAGTAAAGATTTACAAATTGCTACTATGATATTAAAGAAAGAAATGGATCAAATAAAAAATAAAACGGTTTGAAGAAATCGTTTTTTTTAGAATCTATTGCAAACGATTTCACTGCGAAGGGAGAAGGCATAATGGCTAAAATGATTGTAGGTGTAGATTTAGGTGGTACAAGCATTAAATTAGCATTATTAACAAATAACGGGGAATTCATCGATAAATGGGAAGTACCAACTGATAAATCTGATAGTGGTAAGCATATTCCTAAAACAATTACAATTGCAATTGAAGAAAAACTTAAACAGATGGATAAAACAAAAGAAGATATCGCTGGAATCGGTATTGGAGCTCCAGGTTCAGTTCGATTAGAAGATGGACTTATATTTGCAGCAGTAAACTTAGGGTGGGTTAATTTTCCTTTAAAGGAAATTCTAGAAAAGGAATCAGGTATTCCTGTAATCGTTGATAATGATGCAAATATAGCAGCTGTTGGCGAAATGTGGAAAGGTGCTGGAAATGGAGCAAAAGATGTAGTAATGGTCACACTAGGTACAGGTGTCGGCGGAGGCGTAATTGTAAATGGTGATGTTGCGCATGGAATTAGTGGATCTGCAGGTGAAATTGGCCATATAACAGTACAACTTGAAAATGGAGTACTATGTAATTGTGGAAAAACGGGATGCTTAGAAACAATTTCTTCAGCGACAGGAATTGCAAGAATAGCAAATGAGAAGTTACAAAATACGACAAAAGAGACAGTTTTAAAAGAAATGTCGAATGATTCGCCAATAACAGCAAAGGATGTTTTTGAAGCTTATTCAAATGGTGATGAAGTTGCAGAAGAAATCGTTAATCATGTAATGAAATATCTTGCTTTAGTTTTAGCCGGAGTAGGAAATACATTAAATCCTGAAAATATCATTATTGGTGGTGGAGTATCAAATGCAGGTGAATTACTATTAAGACCACTAAAGAAATATTTTGACGAATTTGCTTTTACTACAGTGCGTGATTCGACAAAACTTTCAATTGCCAAGTTAGGGAACGATGCAGGAGCAATTGGAGCTGCATATTTAGTAAAAAAATTTATTACTAATGAAATTTAACTTAAATTTAAGGTGCTTCTAATTGAAGTGCCTTATTATGTTTATTGTATTGAATTGAAAAAAAAATTAGTTATTTGACGAGGGAACTAGTTTATGATAAATTGAATGACGTTAGAAAAAAACCTAAGGTACGTCAGATAAAATTTTTTTGATCCATACATTAGTAGCTAATAATTGTATGAATCATTTCAAAAATTCTTGGTATTAAAATGCCAATAAAATAGATATGTGAAATGCCAAACATTGTTTTTATATTAGATAAAATAGATTAATAGTCTTAACAAGAGGAGGAACAGAATATGTGGAAAAAGTTTATTAAAAACTTTGGATTCCCGTTACTTGCTGTATTCCTTTTATGGATTAAAGCAACGATTCTAAGCCAATTTTATTTTGATTTAGAAATTGAAAATTCAATGCAAGAATTTATTTTAATAATTGCTCCTATATCTTCATTATTAATATTTTTAGGTATAGCTCTTTTTGCAAAAGGACCAAAACGAAATAGAGCAGTTATTTGGATTAGTATAATCATGTCCTTTATATTAGTGGCCGATACGGCTTATTATTCATTCTTTGATGATTTCGTAACGATCCCAGTTTTATTTATGACACGAAACTTTGGCGATCTAGGTTCAAGTGTTAAAGCAATGATCAGCTATAAAACTATCTTAGCCTTTTCAGATATTTTTATCCTAATTGCAGTTAATTATTTCTGGGGTAAAAAATTCTTTACTACTGGTAACATTAAAGGGAAAGCTAGAACAGCTTATTTCTTAGTAGCAGTTGCTATTTTCTTAGTTAACCTTGGTTTAGCAGAAACTGAGCGTCCTCAATTATTAACGCGTTCATTTGATAGAGAATACATTGTTAAATTCTTAGGATTATATAATTACCATTTATATGATATGGTTATTCAATCAAAAACATCTGCTCAAAAAGCGATGGCTGATGATAGTCAATTAGCAGGAATCGAAAACTTTATTCGTGCTAACGATACTGGTGTGAATGCACAATTACATGGTAAATATAAAGGTAAAAACGTTGTTGTAGTTTCATTAGAATCATTACAAAATTTCGTAATTGGACGAAAAATTAATGGACAAGAAATAACTCCTTTCTTAAATAAATTTACGAAAGAAAGTTATTATTTTGATAATTTTTACCACCAAACTGGACAAGGTAAAACATCTGATGCTGAATTCTTAATTGATAATAGTTTATTCCCGTTAGATCGTGGTGCTGTATACTTTACAAACAGTAGTAATACGTTTACAGCTACACCAGCGATTCTTAAACAGGATCAAAATTATTACACTTCAGTAATGCATTCAAATAATAAATCGTTCTGGAACCGAGATATGATGTATCCAAGTCTAGGTTACGATCGTTATTATAATGAAGTTGACTTTAAAGTATCTGCAGCTACTTCTATTGGCTGGGGACTAAAAGATAAATATTTCGTTGAACAAGCAGTAGACAAAATGGTAGCAGAGCCTAAACCGTTCTACAACCGTATGATTACACTAACTAACCATTATCCATTCGAATTAAATGATGAGGACTTAATGATCCCACGTTTAAAAACTGGAGACCAAACTGTTGATAATTATGTAACAACAGTACGTTATTTAGATGAATCAATTAAACATTTCATTGAAGAAATGAAAGCAAAAGGTTTATATAATAATACAATCATTGTTATGTATGGTGACCACTATGGTATTTCTGAAAACCATAACCGTGCAATGAGTGAAGTATTAGGACAAGACATTACTCCTGCAGAACATGTTAAATTACAAAAAGTACCTTTCTTTATCCACTTACCTGGACAAACTAAAGGTGAAACAGTTCATAAAGTTGCAGGTCAAATTGATGTTAAACCTACAATTTTAAACTTATTAGGTGAAGATCCAAATAAAACATCTATCAACTTTGGTAATGATATTTTCTCTCCTAAACACAAAAACTTTGTAGTTTTCCGTGATGGAACAATTGTTACTGATAAATATATTTACACTGGTGAGAAGATGTATGATCCAAATACTGGTGAAGAATTAAAAGGTCAAAAACCACCTAAAGAAGACTTAGCAAAAGCAAATAAATCACTTGAGTATTCAAACTCAATTATTTATAAAGATTTACTTCGTTTCTATGAAGTTAAATATAAAAAAGCTGATACGAAGTTTGAATAAACATGAAAAGCACTTCCTTAATGGGAGTGCTTTTCTTATGAACAGAAAAAGTAGTTCATATAAAAAAGTAATATCATGTTAATTTCCACTTCAGGATGCTTGCCTTTAAGTACGGCAAGAATTTTGGATCCCTTGTCATATTCATTCCTCCTGCAAGTCTTTTAACTCCATCTCTCAGCCATCACGTATCTTCACAGTAGTCGAATTCATGAATCTTTAATAATTCAATATGACAATGATAAAAAGCTAAATAAAGCACTTCCTAAACGAAAGTGCTTTCAGAGTGTTGCAATATAAAATCGTCAATAGGGAAAACGGACTTTAAGTGAACATTTAATAATGATAAAATTAGCATTTTTTGAATAATCTTTTAATGGTTTTAAATATAAATATGTTTGAGCAATTTTATTATTTCAATAACACTAGAAATGATTTTTTTTAGAAGTTAAAAATATTATAAGCTTTTTTAGAAAACAAATTCGATTATTCTAAGTAAATGCTATTTGATTAGGGTTTATCGCAGACATTTTTTGATGAATAAGTTGATTGGAATGGAGGGATGCTGGACTCCTATGGGATTAGCGGGAAGGCTGAGACCCCGCAGGCTCGCCGAGGAGGCTAAAGAATCTCGCCCCATGGAAAGCGAGCATCCTGGCATCCTGCAATGGAAATCAACATCACTCTACTCCTTTTACGAAAATTTAATAATTAATTGACAGGTAGTTTTTCAACAGCATGAGAGCACTTTCATAAACGAAAGTGCTTTTCTTAATTTTAATTACATACAATTAACTAGAAAATAACTGATGAGGTGAAAATTTTGTATAAAAACAATCTACCTTTATCCTTTCATCCAAGAAGATACGATTTTAATGAACTTTCGAAAGATATTAGTTTATTAGTACAAGAATTTTCTTTTCTTCGTTTAAATACAATTGGGCGGAGCGTCTTAAATCAACCAATATATGAGATTCAAATTGGAAGTGGACATAGAAAGGTGCATTGGAATGGTTCGTTTCATGCAAATGAATGGATTACAACCTGTGTAATCATGAAAATGCTTTATTGGATCTGTAACACTTTAACAACTGAGGATTTGCCATTTCATAAAGAATTATTAGGTTTATTTAGTGAAAATACCTTGTCTATTGTCCCTATGGTAAATCCCGATGGGGTAAATTTGGTTATAAATGAAACTGTTGAACAAAGTGATTATATGGAATTTGTTCATAAAATTAACGAAGGAAATGACGGTTTTACTGGATGGAAAGCGAATATTAGAGGTGTTGATTTAAACAATCAATTTCCTGCAAATTGGGAGTTAGAAAAAGAAAGAAAGAAACAAAAAACTTTCTCTCATAGAGACTACCCCGGAGATGCTCCATTAACTGAACCAGAAACAATTGCAATGAGTAACTTAGTAATCGAAAGGAAGTTTGATCTTATTTTGGCTTTGCATACTCAAGGTAAAGAATTTTATTGGGGTTATGACAATCTTGAACCGCCTATCTCGGAGGTTTATGCAAATTATTTTTCTAGTATCAGTCCCTATAAGGCAGTAAAAACAATTGATAGCCATGCAGGTTTTAAGGATTGGTATATACAAGATTTTCGGAAACCAGGATTTACACTTGAATTAGGTAAAGGAATCAATCCATTGCCACTCTCTATGTTTGAATCCATTTTTTCAGAGACTTTCCCAATACTGTTAGCGTCTTTATTTAATTTAGAAAACCAATCATTCTCAAAATAAAAAAGCTGACAACTTTGTCAGCTTTTTTATTTTAGTAACATGTTTTCTATATGTAGAAAATAGTCCGTTACAAAATAAATAAATATTATAAGTGCGCTGGTGGATAACCGTTATGTAAAATTGTCATAATGGCAAACCAACCAAATAAAACTAATGTAGCGGCAGACCAAAAAACGGCTAAAAAGTTCTTCTTCTTTAATGATCCTAATAAAGCAGGAACACTTAGAATAGCTACTAGTATAAAAATAATAACTGTACCCATTGTAAACCCCCTATAAATTTCGTCAAGCAACCCCTGTTTGCTATCACATCATTATTATTGTAAAACTTTTGTGAACAATTGTCTATTTGAAATTAAGTGCTGAAACAAAATTATGATATAGTATTATATAGATTAAAAAAGAAAGCAGGGTATGAATATGAATGTTTTACAATTACCATTAGGTCCATTACAAACTAATTGTTACATCTTAAGTAATGATATGAATGAAGCGGTTATTTTTGATCCAGGCGAAGAAGCACATGTAATCTTTAATGTTATTGAAGAAAATAAATTAAAGCCATTAGCGATCCTTTTAACCCACGCTCATTTTGATCATATTGGGGCTGTTGATGATGTGCGTGATGAATATAATATACCCGTTTATATTCATAAATATGAAGCAGATTGGTTAACAGATGGACAAAAAAATGGTTCTGAATTATTTATGAGAAATCAGTCAATTTTTGCAAGAGAAGCAGATCATTTGATTGAAAAAGAAGGCAAAATGGAAATTGGTCGTTTCTTATTTTCAATTTTTGAAACTCCAGGCCATTCACCGGGAAGTGTTTCATTTTATTGTAAAGAAATAAAGACAGTTTTTTCTGGTGATGCATTATTTGAAGGAAGCATTGGACGAACTGATTTACCAGGTGGGGATCACGACCAGTTGATCAGAAGTATAAAAGGTAAGCTTCTTTCTTTACCTGATGATGTCGTTGTATGTAGTGGTCATGGAGAAACTACAACGATTGGTGATGAGAAAAGACATAATCCATTTTTATAATAAGGTAATACAATGAAAAACATAATTATTAATGCAATAAAAAACAGTAAAGAAGGTTTTATTACATACGAACAATTTATTTCGTTAGTGCTATATGATCTTGAAAAAGGTTATTATCAAATGGAAAATGAAAAAATTGGACGAAAAGGTGATTTCTATACTTCAAGCTCAGTTGGTTCAGTATATGGTGAAGTAATTGCAGCTTCATTTTGTCGTTTTGTTAAGAATAAGCTAATCGAACCTTTTTTTGTTGAAGTTGGTGGTGGAAATGGCAGATTCGCATCATCCTTTCTTTCGTACTGTGAAAAAAAAGAGCCCGAAATATATCGTAATTTAACTTACTATATGATTGATGCAAGTCAATATCATCGTAAATTACAAATAGAATTATTGGCGAACCATTTGAATTGTAAATACTTCTCAAATATATTAGAAATCGAGCAAATCAAAAATGGAATGGTATTTTCAAACGAATTGTTTGACGCTTTACCCGTTCGAGTAGTTGAATTTAATCAAAATGAATGGCTTGAGGTAGTAATTTTAATTGATGAGCTAAATAATCTGAAAGAAAATCTCGTTAAAATACAAGATGATAAAATTAGTGATTTTCTAAGAAGAAATAATTTTGTTGGAACAAATGGGCAAAGAGTTGAAATTCCTGTTGGTATGAAAAAAGTTTATGATCTTTTACAATCGAAAATTAGTAAAGGAATCATTTTAACTGTTGATTATGGTTTCACGAGGGAAGAATGGGATGCACCCCATCGAATTAAGGGAAGTTTGCGCGGTTATTACAAGCACGAAATGAAATCAAATATACTAGAGAATTTGGGACATATGGACATTACAACTCATATTCACTGGGATGAATTAAAAATGTTCGGATTACAGAATCATATTGAAAATCTATACTTTTCTAGCCAAAGAGAAGCAATATTAGATTTTGGTATATTAAATTGGCTTATTCCGCATGCTCAGTCAAATCCATTTTCAAGCGAATATAAACAAAATAGAGCAGTGCAATCTTTAATTATGCCAGGGGGAATAAGCGATTCGTTTCAATGGCTATTACAAACAAAAGGTATGTCAACAAACGATCATACTAAGTTGAATGAATTGATTTCATTAAATGAATACAAATAAAAAAACCAGTCATATGACTGGTTTTTCTATTATTCACTAAAGCCAGGTACTAATAAGAAAGTACTATAATATGTAAATCCAATAAAGAACACAGTTAAGTATGCGCCAAAGATATAGATGTACATACGCTCAGAAAGCTTTAGATAGCCTAATACTACGAAAAATGCTGTTTGACATGCGAAAATAAGTGCAGCTGCTGACATATGTCCAACAAAGAACATTACCGTAAATATTGCTGTCCAGAATCCTAGAACGCGGAACATTCGATCCATCCTAAATCCCCCCATAAAAAATTTCTACCCATCCATTATTATAAAATAAGAAAGTTACAATTGTAAACAATGTATTAATACAATTCTAAATTGATTCAATAGATATTCAAATGAACTATATCTGATATTATTTTTCTTATTTAATGATTTTCTATACATTAATTTGAAAACATACTTTTTGTTTTACAATATATAATTGATTTTTTTGAAAGTTATTTCGTTAAATTACCTTTAGTTTGTAAATAAATTTTAGCTAAATTTAATATTTTCGTTCAGTTTTATAAATATCATGATTTGATAGACAAGGGGAACAGAAATATAATTGCTTATATAGAAAGGGGGAATAAAAATGGTATCAGTAGAAAAAATGGTTGAAGAACTTCTAAAAAAAGCATGCTATTTTGGAGCATCGGATATACATTTGTTACCAAAAAAAGATGATGTACAAATCCTTTTTCGTGTTGATGGTGATTTGAAACTTATTCAACGAATAAATAAGGAGAAGTCTAAGAGGATCATCATGCATTTAAAATTTTTAGGAAGTATGGATATAGGAGAAATAAGGCGGCCACAGACTGGAATTTTAGTTGTTAATATTAATGAAATTATATTATCACTTCGCTTGGCAACTTTACCAACAATTATTGATGAATCAATGGTTATTCGTATTCATCCCCAACAAAAAATCGCCCCAATTGAAAGTCTTTCCTTATTCCCATCTACAACTCGTAAGCTTTTGTCTTTATTACATCATTCACATGGGCTAATGATGTTTACAGGACCAACTGGCTGCGGGAAAACGACAACTTTATATTCATTATTACAATCAGCTAAAAAAGACATAGCAAGAAATATTATTACTTTAGAGGATCCGATTGAACGGAAATCTGATGAATATTTTCAAGTCCAAGTTAATGAAAAAGCAGGCTTAACATATGCAACAGGATTAAAAGCTATTCTTCGATCTGATCCGGATATAGTAATGGTAGGAGAGATTAGGGATGAAGAGACTGCGAAAATTGCCGTTCGGGCAGCATTGACCGGTCATTTAGTATTAACGACAATTCATTCTAACAACACAAAAGGTGCATTATATAGAATGTTAGAGCTTGGAATTCCAAAAGAGGAATTATTTCAGGCAATGGTTGCAATCGTTTCTCAAAGATTAGTTCCAATAAAATGCCGTTATTGTGAAGGTGAATGTAAACCAAATTGTTTTGTTAATCGAAATCACCGAAGATTAGGGGTATATGAATTGCTTTATGGTAATGCTCTAAATTCGGTTATTAATGAATTTAGAGGGATACAAGAAGAAGTTCAATTATCTACATTAAATAGTCAACTCATTAAAGGATATGCCTTAGGTTTTATTGATAACAAACATTTGGACAGAAGTATGATCTATGGGTAAATTTTTTAATAAAAGAAAATTAACTTATATTGAACAAGCTAAGCTATTAAAAATATTAGGAGAACTTTTACAAAAAGGTTATCCTCTTATTCAAGCAATTGAATTCTTAACGATTCAATTCCCAGATGACCTAAAAGAATTGATTCATAAAGCTAACATAGCTTTGGTGGAAGGAAGATCATTTATCGATTTTGCTAAAATGCTTGGTCTTCATCAAGATGTACTCGTTTACTTGTATTATGCAGAAAAGCATGGCGATTTGTCCTTAGCGCTAAATGAAGGCAGTTTTATGCTTACAAAAAAGATCCAACATAGAGCTTATATAAGGAAAATCATGGGGTATCCTATTTTTTTAATCGCAATATTGGTGCTAATTTTGTTTTTGTTTAGAAATATAATCATTCCTCAATATGAAATGCTATTTTCAACATTCCATTCCAATCAGAATTCTTTTATTTTCATCTATCTACAAGTTATAAAAAGATTACCTTCAATTATGTTTTCTTCTCTTTTCTTAATTGGATTGATCGCTTATGGATACTTATTTGCAATTAATAAATTAAATTCAATCGAACGGATGGATAAATTAATTCAAATTCCTTTAGTTAGTAAGTATTTAATAACAATGAATACTTATGAATTTTCAATGCAGTTAAGTATATTATTACATGCTGGATTTCCCATAGTTGATGCCCTAAAAACGATGCAGAATAATGATAGTAGGACATTTATAAAAGAAAAAGCCGTAGTATTTTACAATCAAATTTTAAACGGAATTTCTATGCAGGAAGCATTTAAAAATGAACGTGCATTTCATAAAGATATTATATTTGTGATTGAACATGGCATGAACAATAGTACTCTTAGTAAAGAACTTGCTGATTATGCTGATTATTTAAAGGACAGTATTGAAGCATACTTTCACCGATCGATAAGGATCATTCAGCCGATTATATTAATCCTTATTTCATCAAGTATTCTATCACTGTATATAGCCATCCTGTTTCCTATGTTTCAATTGATGAACAATATCTAGGAGGAGTTAGTTTGAATGAAAAAGGATTTACTTTAATTGAAATGTTAATTGTTTTATTTATCATTTCACTTCTTTTATTGCTAGTAATACCAAATTTAGGAAAGCAACAACAGTCGATTCAAACGAAAGGATGTTCTGCACTTCAAAAAATGGTCCAGTCAAGTGTTGAATCGTATCGATTAGAAAATGAACAATTACCTGAAAGTTTATCAGTCTTAAAAGAACAGGGCTATATAACAACATATAAATGCAATAACAAAGTTGAGTTATCGTATGACAAAGCAACTGGATCCGTATCTATACCTTAAAAAAAAGTTGGGTAATTCGTTTGGTTTTACATTTGTTGAAATGTTATTAGTCCTTTCAATTATGATATTGTTATTAATTTTACCAATCAATCAAGTTAGGAAGATTGAAGATGAACAAAAGTTAACATTATTTATTCAAATGCTTCAAAATGATATTTTTCTTGCACAAAGAAACGCTATAATAAAACAAATTCCTACTAGGATCATCTTTTATCAAGATAAATATGAAATGGAAGATAATTTACTAAATCCCCCTGTAGTTATTCGAAATTTTGACAAATCAATTAGCATAACTTACCTTACTTTAAAACCTCCGTTAAGATTTAACTCCGATGGTAATATCTCAAGCTCTGGAACAATTTCAATTAAATATAAAAAAGCTGAATATATTATTACTTTTTATTTAGGAAGTGGTCGATTTAAATATGATCGGAAATGAAAAAGGGTTTACATTTATCGAGGCAGTTATTTCTTTAAACTTATTAATTATTTTTTGTATTATGATTGTTCCTTCCATGTCATTATTTTTACAAAAAAAAGATAAGTTAACGATTAACAATATGGCAGATGACCTATTAACAGATATGGTTCATCTTTATTTTATTAACAGAGAAGATTTTAAAGAGGGTTTCCATACAAAGAATGGAAGAGAGTTTTTAGTAAAAATAAACTTTAGAAATAATTTAAATTCGATTTGTATTCTTTGGACTGATCGAAATAAGGAAAGTGAAATATGTGAAGAATTTACTGAATGAAAGAGGATTTACTTTACTTGAAACACTTTTTTCACTTGTTTTATTTTTAATGATTATTTCGATTTCAACTTCAAGTTTAAAAAGCTTTGTTAAACGTAATTACAGTTATGAATCCGTAAATAGATTAGAATTAGATAATTTTATAAAAGAAGTTCAAAAAGAGGCAAACAAGAGTATAAGTTTTACAGTTCATCCTGACCTTCTTCACTTTGAAGAGTTTAATCAAGTTACGATTAGTTATCGTAAATACGCAACGATTATTAGACGACAAAGGCTTGGATTAGGACATGAAATTGTACTTCAAAATATAAAGGATATAAAGTTTGTACAAATAAGTGAAAGGCAAATCCTAGTAAAAGTAATCGATTTAAATGGTGGGACTTATGAAAAAACTATTCGGATATTTATCAATTAAATTTAAAATACTTGGTGAAAATGGAGTGTATATACCTTACACGATCTTTATGATAAATATTTTACTAATTTTTTTTCTAATACAGATTGATATCTTTCATTCGTTAAATACCTTTTATTCTTATACGAGAAATCAAAACGAACTAGACCGTATACATTCACAAGCAATTTACGATTTAAGGCATGGTAATTTATCACTTCAAGGAAATACAATAAAGTATTATAATAATACAAAAATTATATTGAATACTTCTTTAATAACAAATGATGAATATCATGTAACTTTAACTAGTAGTAATTCAAAAATAAAAAAATATGTAGTTCAATTTAAATATAAAAAAAGTACAAACCAAGTATTTGATTGGATCGATTAAGTTGGAGGATGAAATGGAATCAATTTATTTAGTAGGATTTATGGGGTGTGGTAAAACAACTGTTGGAAAGGAATTAGCTAAAAAAGTAAACAAAAAATTTATTGATTTAGATGAGGAAATTGTTTCTCAAACAGGCAAAAGCATACCAGAATTGTTTAATGAGTTTGGTGAAAGCGGATTTCGTGAGATAGAAACGCAAATATTAAAAAATTTACCATCAAAAAAAATGATCACTTCAACAGGAGGTGGAATCATTCTTCGTGATGAAAACATTGGGTATATGAAAGAAACTGGCAAAATAATTTATCTTGAAACACCAATTGAAATAATATACGAAAGAATACATTTGGATTCTAACCGACCAAACGCTGTAAATCGATCGGTAGAAGAATTGACTGAACTATTTCAAAGGAGAGAATCACAATATAAAAAAGCAGATTATGTGATTTCAACGAATAATTTAACGCCAATTGAAATTGCGTTGGAAATCATTGACTGTTTAAATTATTCAAAAGGAGGAGATAGTAAAGATAAGTGATAAGAAAGTAAGGTGATTTCTTTTGAAAACAAATGATTATGTAAAATATATGACAGAACAATTTATTAATTATATCGATCAACCAAAAGAGAAACGTGATTCAATAAAACAAGAAAAAGAAGAGTTGAAAGCTCCATTTTCTACTAACATGTTTGGAATGTTACCATTAAGTCTAGCTTTATTTATGAAAAAAATTCAAAATCGTAAAGAAAAAGAAAAGAAAAGTATTTAGTAAATAAGACTGATTTCAAATTTAGAAGTCAGTCTTTATTTTTTTTCTATAAAATTTTTAAAAGTAGGAAGAGGAACAATCTAATATAGATCTCCCTCATTAACAATTCTTCACTTAAAAGCCTTTAACTTAATTTATTCATTGTGTTTGGTGATAGATAAAAAAGTCCACCATTAATTGCATCAACATGAATAATTGGTTCATAAAGTTCTTTAAGTGCATTGAATTCTACATGGTAATTTTCAGGTTTGTCTTCATCATCTTCATAAAATTGATTTAATAAATCTAAATCATGTTGCCATCTATTCCGTGCTTCTTCAGCCCATTCCATATCTTCTTTTTCAATTTTGTTTCGAAGTAATTGTTCCATTCGATTTAAACCACTAATTGGTTTAATTATAGGTGACATCGAATAGCAAAAATCAGGTATTTTAGAGTTGAACTGGATTTTTTCAAGTTTTGTATGAAAATCTTCTATAATTTTTCCAGAAATTAAATGGATCCCAAAAGAATATAAATAATCTTTTTTATGATCACAAGTAAAAGAAACCTGATAATTAACAGCTAACCAAGGGTGTAATGCAATTTGTTGGCCCATAGGTGCTTTTGTGTCTTCATAAAGTCTAATTGACTGTCCTAGTTCATTAACGATTGAGAAAATTTGGTGAAGACGTGGCGAACCGAAATGAATTTGTTCACCTTTAAGATCTTCAGGTGCATTATCACTATCTGTAATAAGTGTTAACTTCATTGGATTTGGGATGCCGCCTGTTTTTTCTAAATAATGCCAATAGAAAGGGCGATTCATTAATTTTTTATCCATCTCAATTGTTAATTGTATTTCTAAATATGTCGGAGTTTTCTTTATGATTTCACAATCATTATGTGTGAAAAAGTATTCGATATAATCATGGATTTCATGTTGCTGCATAACTATCACCTGCTTGTTTATGTTGCTGTAATTGAATGATGGACGTTAAATTTTCCATTTTAATTTTCATTTCACCTTCAGTTTTAGAGTGAATAAATATTTCATTCATATGAGCTTCAAAATCCTTATAAGGTATTCTGGTTAGAATATCATCCAGTTCTCCAATCACACGCTCAAATAAATTGATTTTTTCATAAAGTAGCCTTAGTATGTGTTCTTCAATTGAGCCAACGGTCGCAAAGTTATAGATGCTTACATCTTCTGTTTGTCCAAGTCGATGTATACGACCTATTCTTTGTTCTAGTCTCATAGGATTCCATGGAAGGTCATAATTAATCATGTTTGAACAAAATTGTAGGTTAATACCTTCACCACCAGCTTCAGTTGCAATTAGAACTTGTACACGGTTTTTAAATAATTCTTTCATCCAGTCTTTCTTACCACGTTTAAAGCCACCCCGAAATGGTACAGATGTAATACCGTTTTGCTTTAATAACCATTGTAAATATAACTGTGTTGCGCGATATTCGGTAAAAATAATTACTTTATCATTTATTTTTTTTATTAATTCAACTACTTTATTTGCTTTTGAATTAGAGGTAATTTGATTAATTTGATGAAAAATTTTCTCAATATAAGGATCGGTAATCTCGATATTTTCTTTTTCAAATCTTTGAAGCATTTTTTTCATTGATACATAAACTGCTTCGCGACTGCTACAAGCTTCACGCTTAAATGTTAAAAAGGAGAAGGCTGAGTTTACCCCAGTATATTGTGATTTCTGCCATTCATCGATTAAATCATAAAGTTTTTGTTCTTCCTCATTAAAATTAATTAATACTGTTTCTACCTTTCGCTTTGTCCATTCGATGCCTGTATCCTGTCTACGATTTCGAACCATTACTTTTCCAATTAGTTCACGTAATAAGTCTTCATGTTCTAGTGAGCGGTTTTTAGCAGAAAAGTATTCTTCAAAACTAGATTTATTACCTAAATGGCCAGGTTTTAATAAAGAAACTAAATGGAAAATTTCTTCTATGTTATTTTGAACTGGAGTAGCAGTAAGCAATAAACAATATTTCTTTTTAAGATGTTGTACAAACTCATAGTTTTTTGTTTTATTATTTTTAAGTTTATGAGCTTCATCAATAATGACGAGATCATAATTAATACTTAATATTTTTTCTCGATGAGGATCTCTTTTTGCAGTATCGATTGATGATACAACAACATCACAGCTATCCCACACATAATTCTTTTTTTGTTGTGCGATTGCAGGAATATGGAATTTTGTATTTAATTCAAAGGTCCACTGTGATACAAGTGATGCTGGAACTAGTATAAGCACCTTATTAACTAAACCACGAATCATGTATTCTTTTAAAATTAAACCAGCCTCAACTGTTTTACCTAATCCTACTTCGTCAGCTAAAATTGCTTTTCCATTCATTTTTTCAATTACAGTCGTTGCTACATCTAATTGATGAGGCAATGGAGTTAAGTTAGGTAAATGAGTAGGAGCAATCATTCCTGTAAAAGATGGAATTACTAATTTTGTAGAAGTATGATAGGCAAGCTTATAATTCTCCCAATTTGACCATGGTCCATCATTTTCAAGCTTCTCTAAGAACTCCTCTTGCCACTCTGTATGGAATTTAATCTCAATTGACATGTAAACCTCACCTATTTCATTTTTATATTGGTTAATCATGAACATTATTGTGAAATAACAGCTATAATGTTCGTTATTTTATTTTTAAAAAAATTCACTTTGATATTGCTGAAACTTGTCGTTTAATGTTAGGATAATAGTGTAGAAAAAAGTAAAAATTTATTATTCTTTTATTAAACAAAAAACTCTTATTGTTAAGAAAAAACAGTTAACTAATATAGTTTGATAATATTTTCTTGTTTTCTACTAGTTTTTCCGAAAATATACAAAATATGTAAATTATTTAATGGTTAGCTGGACGAACTATTAATTTAGTTTTCCATCATGCTAGCATGTAGATAAGGGGGAAATGGCTACATGACGACTTTATTACGCACACCATTGTTTGAAGATTACAAAGTATTAGGTGGTAAAACAATTGATTTTGGTGGCTGGGAGCTACCTGTGCAATTTTCGAGCATTAAAGAAGAACACGAAGCTGTTCGTACAGCAGCTGGTTTATTTGATGTTTCTCACATGGGAGAAATTGAAGTAACTGGTAAAGATAGTCTTAAATATTTACAAAAAATGATGACAAATGATATTTCAAAATTAAATGAAGAAGGCGCATTATATACTGCAATGTGCTATGAAAATGCTGGAACGGTAGACGACTTACTAGTTTATAAACATAACGAAGAACACTATTTATTAGTTGTAAATGCGTCTAATATTGAAAAAGATTTCGCATGGTTAATTTCACATGTTGAAGGCGATGTAAAAGTAGTTAATAAAAGTAATGAAGTTGCACAATTAGCTCTTCAAGGGCCAAAATCTGTTGCAATTTTACAACGTTTAACGAATGAGAACGTTTCTGATATTAAGTATTTCACTTTCAAAGATAATGTATTAATAGGTGATTTAAATGTTTTAGTTTCACGTACAGGTTACACTGGTGAAGATGGATACGAACTATACTTAGCTGCTGAAGATGCGTCTAAGCTTTGGACTTTACTATTAGAAGCAGGTAAGGAAGACGGTTTAAAACCATGTGGATTAGGTGCACGTGATACACTTCGTTTCGAAGCGGCTTTAGCATTATATGGTCAAGAACTAACAAAAGACATTACTCCATTAGAAGCTGGTATCGGCTTTGCTGTGAAATTAAATAAAGAAGAAGATTTCTTCGGTAAAGAAGTTCTGAAAAATCAAAAAGAGCAAGGTGTACCTCGTAAACTTGTTGGAATTGAAATGATTGACAAAGGTATTCCAAGAACTCACTATCCTGTTCTTGTTAATGGGGAAGTAGTTGGTGAAGTTACAAGTGGTACGCAATCTCCAACATTAAAGAAAAATATTGGACTTGCATTAATCAAATCTGAATTTTCTGCTTTAGGTACTGAACTTGAAGTTGAAATTCGAAATAAAAAATTAAAAGCAGTTGTAGTTTCAAAACCATTTTACAAAAGAGAGAAGAAGTAACTAGGGGGAGAAAGGGGATTACCTTAATGCATCGTTATTTACCAATGACAGAGCAAGATCGTCAAGAGATGTTAAAAGTAGTAGGTGTTTCATCAGTTGATGAATTATTTAGTGATATTCCTGAAAAAGTTCGTTTTAATGGCTTATTAAACATTAAAAAGGCAAAATCTGAAACCGATTTAATTCAGGAGTTAAGCGAATTAGCAAAGAAAAACGCTAACTTAAGAGAATATGTTTCTTTCTTAGGTGCTGGTGTTTATGATCATTATTTACCAACAGTTGTAGATCATGTTATTTCCCGTTCAGAGTTTTATACTGCTTATACACCATATCAACCTGAGATTTCTCAAGGTGAGCTTCAAGCAATCTTTGAATTCCAAACAATGATTTGTGAATTAACTGGTATGGATGTGGCAAACTCGTCAATGTATGACGGTGGTACTTCTTTAGCAGAGGCAACTACTTTAGCAGCAGGTCACAATGGTAAAAAACGTATTTTAGTTTCAAAAGGTGTTCATCCACAATCACGTGAAGTTATCTTATCTTATGCAAAAGGTCAACATTTAGAGGTAGTTGAAATTGGCATTAAAGATGGAAGAACTGATATCGAAGAATTAAAAAATGAAATGAATGACAATGTAGCATGTGTTGTTGTTCAATATCCTAACTTCTATGGACAAGTAGAAGGATTAGCTGAAATCGAACCAATTGCACATACTGGTAAAAGTTTATTCGTTGTTTCAAGTAACCCATTAGCATTAGCAGCTTTAACTCCTCCAGGTGAATTCGGAGCGGATATCGTTGCAGGTGATGCTCAAACATTTGGTATTCCAACTCAATTTGGTGGACCTCACTGTGGATACTTCGCTACAACATCTAAATTAATGCGTAAAATGCCAGGTCGTTTAGTAGGGCAAACTGTTGATGGAGAAGGTCGTCGCGGATTTGTATTAACACTTCAAGCTCGCGAGCAACATATCCGTCGTGATAAAGCGACTTCAAATATTTGTTCTAACCAAGCTCTTAATGCATTAGCAGCTTCTGTTGCAATGACAGCTCTTGGTAAAAATGGTGCTGTAGAGATGGCAATGCAAAACATTTCTCGTACTCAATATATGAAGAAAAAATTAATTGAAAACGGTATCTCGGTTGTATTCGAAGGTGCTGCATTCAACGAACTTGTAATAGATGTAAAACAAAATGTTTCTGAAATCAATAAACAATTATTTACTAAGAAAATTATCGGTGGTTATGACTTAGCAAAAGTTGAACCTACTATGGAAAATCATATGTTAATCGCAGTAACTGAATTACGTTCTAAACAACATATTGATACATTTGTAGAAGAATTAGCATTATTAGTAGACGGAAAGGGGATTCAACATGCTGAAGGATCAACCGTTAGTTTTTGAGATAAGTAAAGAAGGTCGTATTGCATATAGTCTTCCTATAATGGATGTAGAAGAAATTGATATTAATGAAGTTATCCCAAGTGCTTATATCCGTAAAGAAAAAGCGGAATTACCAGAGGTTTCTGAATTAGATTTAATGCGCCATTATACTGCTTTATCTAAACGTAATCATGGTTTAGATTCAGGGTTCTACCCACTTGGATCATGTACGATGAAATACAATCCAAAAATCAACGAAGCTGTAGCTCGTATTCCAGGTTTTGCGCATATTCATCCACTTCAAGATGAGTATACTGTTCAAGGTGCATTAGAATTAATGCATGAGCTTCAACAAGAATTAAAAGAAATTACTGGAATGGATGAAGTTACTTTACAACCAGCTGCAGGTGCACATGGTGAGTGGACTGGATTAATGATTATCCGTGCTTATCACGAAAGCCGTGGTGACTTCAACCGTACTAAAGTAATCGTACCTGACTCTGCTCATGGTACAAACCCAGCATCAGCTACTGTTGCAGGTTTCGAAACAATTACGGTTAAATCAAATGAAAAAGGCTTAGTTGACTTAGATGATTTACGTCGTGTTGTTGATGAAAATGTTGCAGCATTAATGCTTACAAACCCTAATACATTAGGTCTTTTCGAAGAAGATATTTATGAAATCTCTGAGATCATCCACGCTGCTGGTGGTAAAGTTTACTATGATGGAGCAAACTTAAATGCTGTATTAAGTAAAGCACGCCCAGGAGACATGGGATTTGACGTAGTTCACTTAAATCTTCATAAAACATTCACTGGTCCTCACGGTGGAGGTGGTCCTGGTTCTGGTCCTGTTGGAGTTAAAGCAGATTTAATTCCTTACTTACCAGCACCAATCGTTGAGAAGGTTGGAGATGAGTACGTATTAAATTCAGACCGTCCAGAAACAATTGGTCGTGTTAAACCTTTCTTCGGAAACTTTGGAATTAATGTAAGAGCATATACTTATATTCGTTCAATGGGTCCTGAAGGATTAAAACAAGTAACTGAAGATGCGGTACTAAACGCTAACTACATGATGCGTCGTTTAGAGCCTCATTTCGATCTACCATTCGATCGTCATTGTAAGCATGAGTTCGTTTTAAGTGGAAAACGTCAAAAGAAATTAGGTGTTCGTACTTTAGATATTGCTAAACGCCTATTAGACTTTGGTTACCACCCACCAACAATCTACTTCCCATTAAACGTGGAAGAGTGTATCATGATCGAACCAACTGAAACAGAATCGAAAGAAACTTTAGATGCGTTCATCGATGCAATGATTACAATTGCTAAAGAAGCTGAAGAAAATCCAGAAATCGTACAAGAGGCTCCACATACAACTGTTGTAAGTCGTCTTGACGAAACTTTAGCAGCTCGTAAACCTGTATTACGTTATATTAAAGCATAAATAAAAAAAGTTCCCTCATCGAAGGGAACTTTTTTTATGGTCGAACTTCTGAGTAGTATTATAGAATCATATCAAAATGAAACTCGTGTTTTTAAACCTTCTAAAAATCTATTTAATCCGATTAATCCGACCATCAAATGCCTGGACCAATGGTAACTTTTGTTCCTTCACATAATCTTCAAAAGCATCAAAATCTGTTTGACCTTCCACTTTATTTTTCCCTGTTAGTAATACCGAGAAATTGTCACCGCCATTGGCAAGATAGCTATTTGTAGTAACAGTATAACTAGTTTGTGGATTAATTGGAGTACCATCTGTATGCATGATATTAATAACTTTTTGCCCAGAATCCTTCGTACTATCCCAAGTGTATTTTAAGCCTGATATTTGTAGCATTCGAACACTTCCACTTTCCTGCCATTGCTGATTGAGAAGTTTCCGAATTTGTTCACCAGATAATGTCATTTTAACGAGTTTAATTTTAAATGGCTGGATCGTGAACAAATCATTCAAAGTTACATCCCCTTTTGGAAGATCAGCACGGATTCCACTAAAGTTCATAAATGCGAAATCGGACTTCATTGCAATTCGTTGTGAATCTGCAATCATATCTCCTAAACTAGATTCTCCATTATGATTCTTCTTACTTAAAATGTCGTTTGCAGCTTTTCCAACGACCTTATTTACGATCGGTTCAATTTTAGATTCATAATTTTGTATCATTTTCTTTATTTCAGGATCTGGTCTAATATCATCTTGATAGACAATCTTTATACTTGCCTTTTTGTTTATGATATCTTTCGTATTTGGATCAATTTTTAACTGAATATCGGAGAAAGCTGTTCCATAAGAGTAAGATTGGACAATCAGCTTTCCGTCTACTTCTTTGTTAAGAAAAGTATGTGTATGTCCAGAAATTATTACGTCAACTTCATCATCCATTTTTTTGGCAATTCTAACGATTTCACCTGTCGCATTTCCATTTGCTTTGGACTGATTTCCACCATTATGTGCCAGCACCACGATTGTTTTTACACCTTGTTTTTTAAGTGTTTTAACTGAATCATTGATTGCTTTTACTTCATCAATAAACTTTACGCCATCTGTTTTGTTTGGTGGTGCAATCTTCGGAGTATCTTTTATTACGACGCCGATAAATCCAATCAGAACGCCATCAATATTTTTTATACTGTATGGAGTCAGGATGGTCTTACCAGTTTTATCGTCGATTACGTTGGCACATAAATAGGGGAAATTTGCTCCGTTAAAATAACCAGTTTTCTGATTATTTCCACCTTGGATCAACCTCATCATTTCATTCACACCACGATCGAATTCATGGTTTCCTAGTGTCCCATAATCAAACCCCATCTTGTTTAATACTTCAATTGTAGGTTCATCCTGAAGGAATGAGGATATTGGAGGACTTCCACCAACCATGTCACCAGCATGAACTAAAATAGTATTTTTGTTTTCCTTTTTCTTTTGATTTAAATATGCGGAAAGATATTCTACTCCGCCAACATTCCTGCCGTTAAATTTTCGGGTCGTATCTAATTGTCCATGAAAATCATTAATGCCAAGTAATTGTACTTGAATGAAACGGTTCTTATCTTTCTTGGTGTTAATAGGAATGTCTCTAGCAGTCGGATTACCAGAGACCATAAATACTCCTGCAGATAATGTAGTCGTAAGAACAAAAGCAAGAACTGCTTTTTTCAATGCGTTCCAATTCAATATACTCGCCCTCCTAATTCGCTAGTAGGTTACTTACTAAGCATAGGGAAGGATTGTTAAAGCTTCTTTACTTTAGTGTGAATTTTCAGTTAAATTTGAAAGGAGATTATAAAAAGAATGTTTGAAAGCTAATCAATCGCTAAGTCAATAACGAATCGTTAAGGTGGGACGATATCTGCTTCAAGTATACAAATTTCATAGTATTACTAGATTGATCATAAAAAGCTCCCTAATTGTTAAAATAGGGAGTTTTCTTATTGTCATTGCTATTTTTTGTTCGATTTCTTGAATTATTTATTCAACATTTTTAAAATTATTTTTATTTGCATTTTTATACAATAATTTAAAAGACCAATGGTAAACAAAGTATAAAAGAAAATTGACGAGAGGAGGAGGGACTAAAGAGAAATAGTGTCTTTAAAACTATTAGTATACCTTTATTTCTGCTTTCTCCATTTCATGCATATACCGCCTTGTTTATTTAAGCCTAAACTCATCCCTAAAGAATCTACACGTTCTTAGTGCTATTCTTTTCACTAGATTGAATAAATACCCACAACAACATCAAATTCTTTTTGTAAAATACTAAAATTTCCCAAAAAACTTATTAATTGGTGTTGATTTTTTCTCGCATAAGGAGGATAATTGTAACATTATTTTTAACTGAAAATTAACTAAATTAGGGGTAATAAAAATGAAAATCGTAAAATTTGGTGGGTCTTCATTAGCCACTTCGGAACAAATTGAAAAAGTATTTCAGATTGTTACATCAGATGTTGAACGTAAAATTATCGTTGTATCTGCACCAGGCAAAAGATTTCCAGATGATATCAAAGTTACCGATTTACTAATTAGTTGCGCACAACTTGCCCTAGCAGGAAAGGATTATTCGAAAGAATTCAATCAAATTATTCAAAGGTATTCTGAAATTGCAAATGGATTAGGTTTATCTGAGGATATTATGAATGAAATTTCACTAGGTATCGAACTTTCGATAAGTAGTAAAAAAGATCATCCTGCAAGATATATGGATGCTGTTATGGCATGTGGTGAAGATAATTGTGCGAGATTAGTAGCATCATATTTTCAGTTAAAAGAACTTGAGGCAAGTTATATTAATCCAAAAGAAGCAGGTTTATTTGTTTCAAATGAACCAGGACATGCCCAAGTTTTAGCGAAAAGCTATGAGAACTTATTTGAATTGAGAAAGAAATCTGGAATTCTGATTTTCCCAGGATTTTTTGGATATTCAGAAGATGGACATATCGTTACATTTTCTCGCAGTGGCTCAGATATTACTGGTTCTGTTGTTGCCAACGGAGTTAAAGCTACTTTATATGAAAACTTTACTGATGTTGATGCAGTTTTTTCTGTAAATCCTACGATTATTCGTAATCCAAAGGAAATTAAGGAATTAACTTATCGAGAAATGAGAGAGTTATCATATGCAGGCTTTAACGTATTTCATGACGAAGCATTGATCCCTGCCTTTCAAGCTGGTATTCCTGTAAACATTAAAAATACGAATAATCCAATAGCTCCCGGTACACGAATCGTTAAGGAACGTACGTTATCAAACGGTCCTTTAATTGGGATCGCGAGTGATAATGGATTTTGTAGTATTTATATAAGCAAGTATTTAATGAACAGAGAAATAGGATTTGGGCGTAAAATATTGCAGATACTTGAGGATTATCAGATTTCATATGAGCATCAGCCAAGTGGAATCGACGATATTTCAATTATTATTCGCCAAAATCAATTACCAGTTGAATTAGAATTTCAAATTATTAAACGGATCCAAGATGAATTAGATGCAGACCATGTCGTCGTTGAAAGAGACCTTGCTTTGATTATGTTAGTAGGTGAGGGGATGCGTCATAACGTTGGTACTACTGCAAGAGCAAGTAAAGCTTTAGCAAATGCGGGAATAAATATTGAAATGATAAACCAAGGTTCTTCAGAAGTAAGTATGATGTTTGGAGTAAAATCATACGACGAGAAAAATGCAGTACAAGTTATTTATGAAGAATTCTTCTCAAAAGTGTCATCTAACTAAATTAATAAAATATAGATGAATAGAATGAACATCTAACGTAATTCCAGAAAATGGAATACATAAGGAGTATAAGAATATGACAGAAAAAGAAATACAATTACTTCAGTGTATTGAACAAAATGGACGCTTAAGTAATGACGTAATAGCAAAAATGATTGGAGCTACAGAAGAAGAGGTAGCTGATATATTAACAAAATTTGAAAACGATCGTATTATTCTTCAATACATTACGCTTATTGACTGGGGAAAAGTGCCAGTTCAAGAAAGTATAACTGCTATGATTGATGTAAAAGTAGCTCCAAAACGTGGGGTAGGGTTTGATGAGATTGCTGAAAAGATCTATTTATACCCGGAAGTTAAATCAGTTTATTTAATGTCAGGAACATATGACTTATCAGTTGTAGTTGAAGGAAAAACAATGACATCAATTGCTTCATTTGTATCCCAAAAACTATCGACTTTAGAATCTATATTATCAACGACTACCCATTTTATTTTAAAACGTTATAAACATGATAGTATCGTATACGGTCAAAAACAAAGTGATAAGCGCATGGTGATCACGCCATGAGTAAATTTAATTTATCAAATACAGTAACTACACTACAACCATCAGGGATTCGTAAGTTTTTTGATTTAGCGGCTAGTATGGATAATGTCATTTCACTTGGGGTAGGTGAACCAGATTTTGTCACGCCTTGGAATGTTAGGGAAGCTAGTATTTATTCGTTAGAAACAGGGCATACAGCATACACTTCAAATGCTGGACTGCTAGAATTACGTCAGGAAGTAAGTCGTTATTTTGCTAAGAAATTTGATGTGCATTATAATCCAGAAGATGAATTAATTATAACTGTAGGGGCAAGTCAAGGGATTGATATTGCTTTAAGAACAATTTTAAATCCTGGAGACGAAGTAATCGTTATTGATCCATGCTTTGTTTCATATGCTCCTTTAGTTTCACTAGCAGGCGGTGTACCAGTTCATTTAGCAACGACAGGAGAAGAAGAGTTTAAAATCAATCTTCAAGCGTTGAAGAAGAAGCTTACACCGAAAACAAAAGCGATCTTACTTTGTAATCCTAATAATCCAACGGGTACTTTACTGGAAAAAGAATTATTAGAGGATTTAGCCGTATTTGTTAAAAAACATAATTTAATTGTTATTTCTGATGAAATTTATGCTGAACTTGTTTATGATGGCGAATATACAAGCTTTGCAAATATCGATGGAATGCGAGACCATACAATTTTAATTTCTGGATTTTCTAAGACTTTTGCAATGACAGGATGGAGACTTGGAATTGTAGCAGCACCTTCGGACATTATTTCCCATATGCTTAAAGTTCATCAATATGCAATTATGTGTGCACCTACTATGTCACAGCATGCTGCAGTTGAAGCACTTCGAAATGGAGATCATGATGTAGAACAAATGAGACGCAGTTATATGCAACGTCGTAATTATCTTGTGCAATCTCTTCAAGAAATTGGCTTATCATGTCATCTTCCAGGTGGAGCTTTTTATGTATTCCCATCAATACAGAATACGGGCTTAACATCGGAGGAGTTCGCTGAACAATTATTATTAAAAGAGAGAGTAGCGGTCGTCCCGGGAAATGTTTTTGGAGAATGTGGTGAAGGGTATATTCGATGTTCTTACGCAACTTCATTAAATCAATTAATTGAAGCTACAAAAAGGATTAATCGATTTTTACAAACTCTTCCAACTTACCAACCAACTAATTTTATAAAAGTTGAAAGTAAATAAAAATAAAGCTCTTGTTCTCTATTTGAGGAAACAAGAGCTTTTATTTTATTGCAGTAATTAATTCCTTTGCTTGAGCTTCAAGTATTCTTTCACTAAAAATTAATGTAATTAAGTCATCGTACCCTAAGGTGTCACATAATATCCAGTTATTTTGCAATTCTAGAGGTAGAGCTTTTATTTTATCTTGTAATTCATTCATAAGAGTTCCTGAAAAAAATAAATAAGGAACGATTATTACTTGATGATTTTTTTCAGTCAATAGTTGATTCCAAGCTTCTTGAATCGACGGCTTTGAAACTGCCATAAAAGCGGGGAGAACAGGATACTTTAATTTTGCTTCAAGTAGTTTAACGATTGAATTGAAATCATCTATCGTTAATGGATCACTGCTTCCACGACCAACTAGCAGAATTTTAGTTGGCTTTATCAAATGCTTAACCTTTTCATTTATTCTTTTTTTGATTAATTCGATCATGTTTTTGTGAATTCCGATTGGAGTGGCAATCTTTATTTTTATGTGTGGATATTCATTTTGAAATTTCGCGATTTCAAGAGGAATATCCACCTTTGCATGATTTGCAGAAAGGAGTAAAACCGGCAATACAGTTACTGATTTTGCTCCTTTACGCAAACAATTCTCTAATCCTACTGAAATTGATGGTTCAGCGAGTTCAATAAAACTAATTTCTTGAATAGGGTAATCAATTTGTTTTTGTACTTTTTTAACAAATTGTATGGCTGAATGGACAGCCGATTTTACACGGCTTCCATGACAAACATATAAGATTGCATCCATTCTAAATCACCTCGTTTTTTCTAGGCGAGAATTTAAAGAGAGGAATAATTAATGTTTCTATGTTCATTCATAGAATTATAATTAGTCTCAAACCATTGTAATTGATGGTGTAGATTAACTACTTCTCCAACGATAATCATACTAGGATTGGATACTTTTTCTTTTTCAACGTCTGATATTACATTTTTTAATGTACTAATAATCGTTCGCTGTTGTTCAGTAGTACCATAATGAATCAGTGCAACAGGGGTGTCTTGGTGTTTTCCATTCGATATTAGTTGATGACGAATATATGGTAAGTTATTAACTCCCATATAAATTGCTAGTGTGTCAATGCCTTTAGCTAAAGAGGCCCATTTAACCGTATCCTCTTCTTTGCAATGACCTGTTACAAAAGCAAAGGAACTACTATAATCGCGATGGGTGACAGGTATACCAGCATAAGCTGGAGCTGCTATACCTGATGTAATGCCAGGAACGATTTCAAAGGAGACACCACGTTCTACAAGATAAGTTGCTTCTTCACCACCACGACCAAAAATGAAAGGATCTCCACCTTTTAATCGAACTACGTTTTTTCCTTTTTTTGCATACTTCACTAAGAAAGCATTTATTGTTTCTTGTTTTAATGCATGGTAGTTTGGGAGTTTACCAGCGTATATTAACTCGACAGATTCTTTTGCATACTCTAATAGCTCTTTATTAACTAGTCGGTCATATATAATGACATCTGCATTTTGAATGCACTTTAGTCCTTTTACTGTAATTAGATCAACATCCCCTGGTCCAGCACCAACTAAATAAACTTTTCCATTCATTCCACACACCTCGTCATCATCGTTTACTTAAAACTTCTATATCTAAAACAAATCCACCACTTTGACTTACTTTCTTCTTTTCATACATTAGTAGTTCTTTAACGTCCGGTTTTTTTACATAAAACTTTTCAAGTTCTGTATCAACAAGCTTAAATGCTTTTTCATCATCACTTGCTAATATTACAATAGGAACTATACGGCCTTCGATTGATGCTTCAAATCGATATAAAAACATATGTCACCGACTTTCTTTAAGATGCTTTTACAGTTTCAAGAATGGAAGTTAAATATGTTTGTAATTCTTCAATTCCAACTCTTGCTACATAATCTAAAAAGGCTTCTGAAGGGAGTTTATTTTCCTTAAAGTGCTGCAAGAATTTTTCTAATACTAGGTGAAGGGCAGGGGATTCAACCTTCCCTTTTAATTTTTCATTTAATTTACCACCGTTGGCTAATGTACCACCTACATAGATCTCAAAAGCCTCTACTAATTCTTTTTTCTCATTACGAGCCTTGATTCCTTGAAGTCCTATATCAGCGATTGCTCTTTGACCACAAGAGTTAGGGCAACCAACCATATGAATTCTAACAGGTACATCTAAAGTGATTTTTTCATCTAAATAAGAAGCTGTTTCCTTCATACGAGCTTTCGTTTCGACTAAAGCTAAATTGCAGTATTCATTTCCTGTACAAGCAACAGAATAACCAATAAATTTTGGCGGTATTGGTGTGAATTTTTCAAGTATTGGTTCTTTCAATAATTCATCAATATTTTCTGCTGGAATATTTGGCAAAATTAAATTTTGTGAATTACAATTGCGTATTTCACCATTACCGTATTTTTTTACAATTCTAGCTAACTCAAAAACTTCCTTAGAATGCAATCTTCCAACAGGGATACTTAATCCAACATAATTTAATCCTTCTTGCTTTTGTGGTTGTACCCCATAAAAATATCCTGCATTCCATGACTGTTCAAAGCCAGTTCCTTTTGTTAATAGCTTACCTGTATATCCTTCTAAAACTTCTTTAAACTTTTCTACGCCCCAATCAGCGACTAAAAACTTTAAACGAGAGTGATGGCGTTTCTCACGGTAGCCATAATCTCTAAAGATTGTTGTAACGGCGATTGCAACTTCCTTCACTTGATGTGGTAACAGGAATACATCCAGTTCTTGAGCTAAATGTGGAGCGGAAGATAGCCCGCCACCAACTTTTAAATGGAAACCAGAAGTTTCTTTGCCGTTAATTTCTTTAATAGCCGGAATAAATGAAATGCAGTTAATTTCTGCATTCGAAGCATTATTTTTATTTGTACTGATTGACATTTTATATTTTCTAGGCAGATTCGAGAATTCTTCATTAAACTGAAAGAATTCATAAACTTCCTTCACAATAGGTGTAGTATCAAATAATTCATTCGGATCGATCCCTGCAAGTGGATTTCCAACGATATTACGTGTTATATCTCCACATGCACCAGCACTAGATAGACCAACTTTTTCTAAACGAGTGAAAATATCTGGTATTTGATCAATTGTTAACCAATGAAATTGGATCGCTTGTCGGGTTGTAATATCATATACATCTCGACCATAATCACGAGCGATTTCTGCTAATGTTATAAGCTGTTCATGTGTTAATATGCCAGACGGAACATTAACTCGCATCATAAAATAGCCGGCTTCCTTTGGTTTTTGTAAATAGCATCCAGCCCACTTGAATAAATCCCATTGATCTTTTGGAATTGATTCAAACCCATTTTTAGCATAGTAGGGGATGTCATCGTAAATTTTAAGTCCATCCTTAACGAGTTTCTTTTTTTCAGTTTCATTTAGCTTAAGATTGTCTTTCCATTTTTTCTCAAATGCCATCGAACATCACCTTACCCAATATAATTTTTACTCTTTAAAAATTGCAATATTGTTTCAACACATTCTTGTACAGATTGCTTATCAGTATTTAATGTAATTTCTGGATTTATTGGTGCTTCATACGGAGAGCTGATGCCCGTAAAGTTTTGAATTTCACCATTTTTCGCTTTTTTATAAAGTCCTTTCGGATCTCTACTTTCACAAGTTTCAACGGAGCATTCTACGTAAACTTCAATAAACTCATCTTGTTCGACTAATGACCGAACGATATTTCGATCAGCAATAAATGGGGAGATAAAAGCCGTTAAGACAATTTGCCCATTATCAACAAAGAGTTTTGCTACTTCACCAATTCGTCTTATGTTTTCAGTTCGATCATAATCAGTGAATCCTAGATCTTTGTTTAAACCGTGACGAATATTATCACCATCTAATACGTATTGTTGAACATTAAGATGGAATAGTGCTTTTGCAACCTCGTTAGCAATCGTCGATTTACCTGAAGCAGATAAACCAGTAAACCATAAAATACAGCTGTGGTGATTGTTTTTTTGACGACGGTCTTCTTTTGAAATACTAGCCTGATGCCAAACGATATTTTTAGACATTTAACTTTACTCCTATTCTACAGAAATTGATTCAGGTTCTTTTAAACCTTCAATTAGTACTTCAACAACTTCTTTTCTACTAAAAGCAGAAGGAGGAATTTCACCTTTTTTTAGCATTTCACGAACCTTCGTACCGGATAACGTTACGTGATGCTCGCTACTATGCGGGCATGTTTTGGTAGATGCCATATTTTCGCACTTTGAGCAATAGAAACTATTTTCAAAGAATAGGAGAGAGATACCTAATTCGTCTTGTGAAAACTTTTGAAAGATTTTTTGTGCATCATAAGTTCCGTAATAATTACCAACACCAGCATGATCACGACCAACAATAAAATGCGTGCATCCGTAATTTTTTCTAACAATCGAATGGAACACAGCTTCTCTTGGTCCTGCATATCGCATTGCGGCAGGGAATACGGCTAAAAATACACGATCTGTTGGATAATAGTTTTGGAGTAATACTTTATAGCTTTTCATTCGGACTTCTGCAGGAATATCGTCCGATTTTGTTTCTCCAACTAATGGGTTTAAGAACAAACCATCCACAATTTCAAGTGCGGTTTTCTGAATATATTCATGGGCACGATGAACTGGATTACGAGTTTGAAACCCAACTATTTTCTTCCAATTTAATGATGCAAATTTTTCTCTCGTTTCTTTTGGACTTAAATAATGTTCAGTGAATTGAGTACGATTAATTTGTCTAATAACAGTTACTTCGCCACCTAAATAAACATCACCACGAGAATACATTTTTGCTACTCCAGGGTGGTTTGTGTCAGTTGTACCATAAACAAACTGAGCCTCAAGTAATTTGTTAGGTGTATAAATATCATCAATCTTTAATAAGCCATATACATTATTTTCCCAAGTCAGTTTAACTAGTTCTCCTAGTTTTAGATTGCTAGCTAATTGTCCACTAATAGGAAGGGTAATTGGAATACTCCACACATTCCCGTCTTTTAATCTCATTGTGCTTACGACTTGCTCATAATCATCCTTTCCTAAATAACCAGTAAGGGGACTATAAGCTCCATTTCCAATTAACTCTAGATCACTTAACGCAATTAAATCTAAAGGAATTTCCTTCAAACCATCTTTAACAGTAACTTCTGGATTAAAGCGATTAATTAAGACACCGCCATGAGGGGCTAAACTCATTTCTAAACACTCCTTCAATTTTCCTATTTTAATAGTTAGTAAGAATAAACTTTCATTTTTTAGCATCTATTATAGACAACTAATCATGTAACCCACATTCAGTTTTTTGTGATCCAGACCAACGACCAGAGCGACTATCTGAAGAACTTGAAGCAGGTAATGTACATACCTCACAACCAATACTCGGGTACCCTATATCGTGTAAAGGATTGTACGGTAGATTTTTGTAATAGACATATCGCCAAACTTCCTTCCAAGTCCAATGGATTAACGGACAAATTTTAATTGAGCTGAACTTATTATCTAGATTAAGAAATTCTGTTTTTTGTCTTGAAGGAGATTGTTCCCTTCTTAAGCCAGACACCCAAGCTGGAGCCCCCTTTAGAGCTTCTTGAAGCGGTAGGATTTTGCGAATATTACAGCACTTATTCGGTTCACGTTTCCATAACTCATCTCCATGAATACTTGCTTGCTCTTCTAAAGTCAGACTTGGTGTTTTCTTTTCTATTTGTAAGCTTGGATATTTAGCTTGCACGCGGTCTATTAATTCATAAGTTTCCTTGAAATGTAGGCCGGTCTCTAAGAAAACAACCTTTGCATCAGGTTTTACTTTTGAAATTAAATCAATTAATAAGATTCCCTCAACTCCAAAGCTGCAAGCATAAACTAGGTCATCACCATAGGTTTTGTAAGCCCACTCTAGTACTTCAAGTGCACCTTTTGTTTCATTATCAATCGAAAAGTCAGGAATGCTTTTCACGTTCCAATTTTCAAATCTCATTTTCTTTCCTCCAATTGACTATTGAAGCCAAGTTATCCTAAAAAGAAAAGGCAGCTCAAATCTACATTTTCATACGTAGACTTGAGCTGCCTCTAGTTTTTCTAGTCAGCAGGAACATATTTACTTTAATCGTATTTTTTCTTGCTTTTCTACTTGAATAATTCTCCCATCTTGAACGACTAATGTGATTGTTCCAAATCTTAAACCATTAAGTAACGATTCCACGACCTCAATGATGGGTTTTAAGTCGTTGGTTTGGCTCATGAGCTTCCTCCTAGAATTTAATTACAACTAAGTCTATCAGAATTATATGGATTGTCAATTTCAAAAATGATAATTTATTAAAAATTTATATATTTCTTAATTTTGTATGATGTGATTAAAGTTCCCCAAGATATGTCAAATATATGGAAATTATTAGTAAAATCCATTATGATAAATAAAACAGTGAACTAATAAGATTGTTCCAAAAGTAAAACTCTGTTTTGCAATTTAATATTTAACAAAAATTATTTTGTTCTTATAAGCTATTAATGAATATACAATTATGTAAGAAAGTATAATAATGGAATAACAATTATTTACACCAAAAGGAGGCACGTTTTGACGATTCTTCATAACGAACCATTAATTTCAGCCGTAATAGCGTGGTTTATTGCGCAGTTTTTAAAAGTCATTATTCATTTATTTAAAGAAAAAGAATTTGATATATCTAAGTTTTTTGCTTCTGGTGGTATGCCAAGTTCACATTCCTCAACAGTTACTGGATTAGCATTAAGTGTTGGATTAACAGAAGGATTTGAAAATGTTACTTTCGCAATCTCAGCAATTTTTGCTACGATTATTATGTATGATGCTTCTGGTGTAAGATTGGCTGTTAGTAAACATGCAAAGTTATTAAATGATTTTTTTCATGGAAGAATTAAAAATTATAAAGCATTAAATGAACTAGTAGGTCATACTTCATATGAAGTTGTTGTTGGAGCATTAATTGGAATCATCATTGCAATCATAGTTTCAAGATTTTAACGCTCTAATATAAATCAAATTGATTTATATTATGGGCGTTTTTTTACATGTTTTCTGACTCAAAATATAAATCAATAGGCGAATTTACATCGGTTTGATAAGATATTGGTAGGATATGTAAATAAGGAGTGGAAAAATGAAAAGTACAGTAAGTGAAAATAGTGCTTGGAAAAAGGTGGGTCGAACGATTTATCAATTCCGATATTTTGTTATTGCAATTTTAGCTGTATTTTCAATCATTCTAGGTATTTATTCGAAGCATTTACCTGGCATTTTAGATGGAGATGGTTTTAGAACACCTGGAGAGTATGAAAAAGCTAAGAATGTACTTGAAAAAGAATTTGAACAATCGCCAGATTCACTCATCATTTTACTTGAGCGAAAAAAGGGTGCCACAAGCGTCGAATTCCAATCTGACATTGAACGGATTGTGAAGGAAGTTCAAAAAGAAAAGAATATAAAACAATTTCATGACCCTCTAACGAATCCGGGTATGAAAAAAGATAATATTGCTTACATGTCTCTTTTATACAATGAGAAGGATCACGATAAGCTTGTTGATCTAAACAATAAATTTGCAAAAAAAGTAGAGTCATTATCAGATGATACAGTAAAGGTAGGGACAACTGGATTTACAATCATTAGTGATGTAATGAATAAAACTAGTCAAGAAGACTTAAAGAAAGCAGAAATGATTGGTGTTCCGATTGCGTTTATCGTTCTATTTTTTGCGTTTGGAAGTTTAGTTGCATCTGCTATTCCAATCATAATCGGTATGATTAGTATTTTAAGTACATTTGGAATTCTATTCTTTATAGGTAAGCATGTTGATTTATCAATCTTTGTCTTAAATGTTGCACCGATGATTGGATTAGCATTATCAATCGATTTTGCGTTATTATTCGTAAGCCGTTATAAAACTGAATTACAAAATCATTCAACAGTGAAAGAAGCAATTAGTGTAACATTTGCAACTGCAGGAAGAGCGATTATTTTTTCAGGTATTTGTGTATTTATTGGATTATCAGCGCTGTACTTCATAAATATTGATCTATTTAGAAGTGTCGCAATAAGTGGGGCAGTTGTTGTATTAGTTAGTTTATTTTTATCTTTAACTTTATTACCAGCAGTACTTTCAGCTCTTGGTAAAAATATTAATAAAGGTACGTTAAAATCGATTGCGAATCGAAGCCAAGACCAGCAACAAGCAGTTTGGAGAAAATTTGCAAATTTCGTTATGAAAAGACCAATCATCATGGCACTAACATCATTAATCATTTTAGGTCTTTTCGTCATTCCAATCAGGGATGTGCACCTAAATATACCGACAATTGATGCACTACCAAAGGATGCAACGTCGCGAATTAATTATGAAAAATATCAAAAAGCTTTTCTTCCGGAAGCTCAAAAACACGGAACGATCTCAATTGTTTTAGAATCTAATACTGATTTTTTAAAGCAAAATAATGTTAACGCATTAGATAAAATTCAGAAGAAGCTTGAAGATGACAAAAATGTTTATGAAGTTAAAAGTGTATTAAATGCAGTTAATTTAAACGCTCAGCAATTATTACCTGCTTTAAAATCTCCAAATGCATCAAAAATTCAGCCTGCGATTGATGCCTATATTAAAAAGAATAAAACTTATATTCAAGTATTCTTTAATTCTGATCCTAAATCAGGAAAAGGAAAGCAATGGGTAAGGGATTTTGAAGATAAATATAATGGGAAAATTGAGGGACTTGATTATACTGTAGGTGGCCAAGTGAAATTTGAACAAGAATTATTTGATGAGATTACAGATAATATTGTATACGGTTTACTTGTGATTATGGTTAGTACTTTTATCATACTAATGATTGCATTTAGGTCCATTATCATTCCAATCAAAGCGATATTGATGAATGTATTATCTTTAAGTGCAACGTTTGGAATCATTACTTGGCTATTTCAAGGTGGTAATTTTGGCCTACCTCAATCTGATATCATGTTGATTTTACCAGTGTTTGTCTTTGGATTAGTTTTCGGTTTAAGTATGGACTATGAAGTATTTTTAATGTCGAGAATGCAAGAGCTATATTATGAATCGGGAGATAATACTTATTCAACAAGAGAAGGATTAGTATCGACGAGCCGAATCATCACATCAGCAGCATCCATTATGATTGTTATTACAGGAGCATTTGCTTTTACGGATATGGTACCTGTTAAACAGATGGGAATCGGGATTGCTATAGCCATTTTCTTGGATGCTACAATCGTTCGCTTAGTTTTAGTTCCTAGCTTAATGCAGTTATTTGGAAAATGGAATTGGTGGTTTCCATTTGCGAAAAATAAAATCGAGGAACCATCTGAACGAGTTGGATAATTCAATTAAAGGAAACTGTTATTCAGTTCATATTTGAATAGCAGTTTTTTTATATTTTAGTGAAATAACTCGGTCTGTGTAAAAATTCCCAATTTTTCGAAACTATAGATAATGCATGGTCAAATTTGGTAAACTAAAGAAATGAAAGAGGGGGAGAAGGGAAAATGTTAAAAAGATCGATTAGAGCAATTTTAATAAGCTGTCTTGTATTAACGCTCAGCTTATTAGCAGCATGTGGAAACAATAATGAAAAATCTGCAAATGGTAAAAAACATGGGAAATTACCAATAGCAACGATAAAGGTAAAAGACTATGGTGTTATTAAAGCTGAATTATATCCTAATATTGCACCAAACACTGTAGATAATTTTATCTCACTAGCAAACAAAGGATTTTATAATGGATTAACATTCCATCGAGTTGTTAGAGACTTCGTAATTCAAGGTGGCGATCCTCAGGGAACTGGTGGCGGTGGTCCAGGATATGCAATTGATGGCGAATTTACATCAAACGGCTTTAAAAATAACTTAAAACATACAACAGGTGTACTATCTATGGCAAGAACTGGTGATCCAAATAGTGCTGGAAGTCAATTTTTCATAATGGCGAACGATACTCCTGACCTTGATGGACAATATGCTTCATTTGGTAAAGTGACTGAAGGAATCGATATTGTTAAGAAAATTGACGCTGTTGAAGTAGATTCAATGGAAAAACCTGTTACTCCAGTAATCATCGAGTCTATAAAAGTAGATACAAAAGGCGAGAAATACGCTAAACCAAAAACTCATAAAGAATAATGAGTTTTTGGTTTTAATGGCTCCTACATAAAACGCAAAAAACTACTTCACAAAAATGAAGTAGTTTTTTCATTTAAATTAAATGTGGATTATAAACCTTTTTTTATTTTACCAGACCAAAGTTTGTAGCCGCCTTTAAGTTGGTAAAGTTCTGTTACACCTTGTTTACGTAAAATACGTGCAGCTTGTCCAGGACGAACGCCCATTTGATCATATAAATATACTGCTTGGTCTTTACGAATTTCTTTTGAACGCGTTTTTAATTGTGCGAACGGAATATTACGAGCACCTAATATATGGCCGTTCTTAAAATCTTCTTGATCTCGTAAGTCAATTAGCTGAGCTTTACGGTAGCCAGCACGAAATTCTTCCTCACTTAACGTTTTAATTAAACGTTTTTGGTAGAAATACATAACTATTGAGTATACAATGATACCTAGTACGACAAAAATTATTGGTAAAAACTGACTCAAATTTTTCAACACCTTTCAATTACCTACTTATCTTATTATAATTCTCTAGTAGGATTGTGCAAGAAACTTTCATTAAAAAAGTAAAAATTTATCGAAAAATGAGGAGATTTTCAACATGACAAAGACAAAGTGGAATTTTATTAATAGCGGAGTAAAATCAGGTAGCTATAATATGGCTCTTGATGAATGTTTAATCAAGTGGCAAAGTGAAGAAGGTTTTCTTCCAACACTTCGTTTCTATGAATGGGAAAATCCTACTGTAACAATCGGATATTTCCAAAAAAACCAAGAAATAAGTTTAGAAGCATTAAAAAAATATAACGGTGATTTTGTAAGACGCCAAACTGGTGGAAGAAGCGTACTTCATCACGATGAATTAACTTATAGCGTAATTGTCCCAGAAAGCTACCCAAATATGCCGGTATCAGTTACAGAAGCATATCGAGTTATTTCAATGGGAATTTTAGAAGGGTACAAGCTACTTGGTTTAGATGCATCTTTTTCTGTACCAAAAACTGCTGAAGAAAAAAATCAATTAAAAAACCCAGCAAGTGCCGTTTGCTTTGATGCTCCATCATGGTATGAAGTTGTTGTAAATGATAAAAAAATTGCTGGAAGTGCTCAAACGAGACAGAAGGGCTCAATTCTTCAGCACGGTTCAATTCCTTTAAATATTGATGTTGATATGCTATATGACCTATATATTTTCTCTTCAGACGCAGTGAGAGATAGAATGAAAAAACGATTCTTAGATCGTGCAACATGGATCAATGCAGAAAGTACTACTCCTAAAACAATGGCTGACTTGTATGAAGCATTTGAAAAAGGCTTCGAAATGGGCCTAGATATCGAGTTGGTGCCTTATGAATTAACAGAGGCTCAAGAGAAGGAAGTACAGGAATTAGCTGCTACTAAATACAATACTGAGGAATGGAATTTACGTAAGTAGTTTTTTATTGAAAGCCTTTTTGGCTTTCTTTTTTTGCATTGAGGAGGGCGAATAAAGGAAGAAGAGAGCAAATAAATCTGAGAGACTGCAAATTATGCAGGATATCATTTTGGCTTTATTGTTGTGCTCCTATTTATATGCATGAAGATTGAGTAGTGGGCTATGAGGAGCTTTTTTTATTCGTTTAAAGGATGCATTAGGTGAATTGGCAAATGAGAAGATGATGTTTGAACTTTTCAACATCGTTTTACTAAGCCTGCCAAAAAGGTGATTTTAGAGAGGTATCCTAATACTAAACTTGAAATGGATGAAGAGAAAAGGAAATATAAATGGGGAAAATACGGAATTGGAAAATATGTTTATCAAAAAGAAGAAGCTGCTTCAATTTAAGAGACAATTTCTGGTTATATAAAAAAGTATTTTCCTAATGGAGAAATTCAATATTTTACATAATGAAGTGTATCTATTTCATAGGTACACTCTTATTATTTTCATCATACTCTTATACAGAATGACGATCTATTAACATTTAAATGAGTTCACCTTAATTGCACTTTTGGTTTATGTGTTGTATCATTTTATTTGATGCTTATTGTGACGGAATAAAGTTTGAATGACTGTATTGGAGGAAGATCATGCCCACACCAAGTATGGAAGATTATATTGAACAAATTTACCTTTTAATTGAAGATAAAGGGTATGCTCGCGTATCTGATATTGCCGAAGCATTATCTGTACACCCATCGTCAGTGACCAAAATGGTGCAAAAACTAGATAAAGACGATTACTTAATTTATGAAAAATATAGAGGGTTAATCCTAACACAAAAAGGTAAAAAGATGGGAAAAAGACTTGTCTATCGCCATGTATTACTTGAGCAATTCTTAAGAATTATTGGGGTAGATGAAAACTTAATTTATCAAGATGTTGAAGGAATGGAACATCATATGAGTTGGGAAGCGATTGATCGAATTGGAGAACTAGTACAGTTCTTTGAAGAAGATAAAAATCGAATCGAAGAATTAAAAAATATTCAAAAGTCGAATGAAACCCAATCGAATTCGAATAATTAAAAAGACCGTGCTTAGTAGGAAGCACGGTCTTTCTTTTTGCCCTTTTCACCCTCAATCACAGTTAAGTGACTTGCATCCTTTGTTCGTTTTTTTAACAAAGGTGTGGAGGTACTTTTTCTTGAAGTGGGCTTTGATTTGTTAATCGATTTTTTTAACGAGCTAGATTTTTGAGTGTTATATTTCTTTACAGTTTGTTTTGCAGCCTTACGATAGGAGTCCTGATGGCTTCTTTGGCTGTTTGAAGATGAAAAAACTCTATAAATAAAATAAATAATTAAAAGGATTAATCCAATAAACAAAAACCGTTGTAATAATTTTGCAGGATCGTTTATCAACTGAGCAATTAAGCCAAAAAGTGCTAATGCTATTATTCCATAAAATATTGATGAGTACACTTTTTGATTCACTTTAAGCACCTCCTAAGTGAAGAGTAAATTAGTTATTAAATGTATTAGAAAAATATTGTTTCTTATAGTTTATTACATTTTATCCAATAAGTTGATATTTTTTACAAAATTCTGTCAATTAAATCTTGTTATTTTTTTCCACTTCTAAAAGTCGGTTAAATGAAGCGATGGATACTTCAACTTGATCATCAGTCGGCTCTTTAGTTGTTAATAATTGAAGCCATAATCCTGGGTAACCTACCCATCTTAATATAGGAATATTTCGAACTTTATTTGTTAATTGTAGAACCTCAAACGAAACGCCTATAACAACTGGGATTAATAAAAGTCGATCCACAATTCTTAGCCAAAGTGGGCTTGTTGGAACTAAGAAGTATATGAACATACCAACAATTACAGTAAATAGAATAAAGCTACTTCCACAACGATAATGTAGTCGAGATTGTGATTGGACTCCTTCGATCGTTAAAGGAATATTGTTTTCATATGCATTTATCACTTTATGCTCTGCACCGTGATACATAAATACTCTTTTTATAAATGGAGTCAAGGAAACTAAGTAAATATAAATTAATAAAAAACATAGTTTTAAGACACTTTCTATTATGACTTGTTGAAAATCGGTTTCAAAAATTGGTTTCAATGTTGCAGCCAGAAGAACTGGTACAAGTGTAAAAATAACTTTACCAACTAAAAATGATAAAACGGCTAATAATGAAAGTCCGAGATAAGTTGCAAGCGTACCTTTTTGTTTTTCACGCTCAATTGCAATTTTCTCATCATCTTGTGGATCAATCCCGTATCTTTTAGTTGAGTAATTTAAATGCTTGGATCCATTAATGCTTGCTTGTATAATCGCGACTACACCACGGACGAAAGGGATTTTCTTTAATTTTTGCATTGTCCGATTTATATGTATCGGTTCTTCATAATATTGTATTTCTTCATTTGACCTGCGGATTGCAGAGACTGTATGTGTTTTGCCACCAAACATTACGCCCTCTACGATTGCTTGCCCCCCATAAACTGCTTTATTTTTCTCTCTCATGTTGCACCAACCTAAACTTGTTTTTTATCTATTACTATCTATTGTAAATGTAAGCATAATAATGGTGCAAGTAAGAAGTAGGAAAATAGTGTAATAATCGAAAAATTTTTAATTTTCTAATAAAAATTCAGAATCACATTAAAGATTTCTTTGTTGGACATAATACTCAGAGATATTTAGCAATGTATGGAAAGGGAAATGATATATGCCAGATAAAGATAAAGAACAAGAAAAGGAAATGCAGGATCAAGAAAACAATCAAAATCAAGATCAAAATCAGGATCAAAATCAGGATCAGGGTCAAAGTAAAAATCAAAATGAATACCTAGTGCAAGGTGGCGATGCTGATGCAAAAGAGAATAAGAACTTTAATAAGATTGCTAGTATTGGGTTTTTCGGTGGTATATTTTGGTCTACTGTTTTATTAGTTCTTAGTTATTTTGATTTTACTCAAATTGGTCCAAATTTTGTTTTAGAAAGAATCAAACTTGGAAAATGGGCAAATGGTTATATTGAAAACTTAATTTCTATAGTTGGTATAGGAATTATTTCGATCATTATTGCATTTGTATTTTATTTTATCGGTAGAAAATTTAACGGAGTTCTGCCAGGTATATTTTTTGGTGTGCTCCTTTGGGTTATTGTTTTTATTGTCCTTGGTAAATTAGCATTCGATTTAAAAGCAATTAAGAATTATTCGTCTGATACGACAGTTACTACAATCTGTTTATTCATTTTATACGGAACTTTTATTGCATATTCTGTTTCTTTTGCATTTCAAGAGCAAAAGGCATATTTGCGTGGCTATTCAAAATAGTCTGGCCTATGATAAAATAAACCTTGGGTATTCCAAGATATGTTTGTTTGGGATAAATATGCGAAAAATGATGGGTGGAGACTTTTAAAATGGCTAAGTTTTTGTTATTGAATGGACCTAATCTAAATATGCTCGGTCAGAGAGAAGTTTCTATCTATGGTTCAACTACATTAAAGGATATTGAGGATCATTTAGCATCGCTTGCACATGAAGATGGGGATACGATTGATTGCTTTCAATCGAATCATGAAGGTGAATTAATCGATAAACTGCATGCAGCAAATAATGTCTATGATGGGATTCTGTTTAATCCTGGCGCATTTACTCATTACAGTTATGCAATTCGTGATGCAATTGCAAGTATTACCGTGCCAACTATTGAAGTACACATTTCAAATATACATAAAAGAGAAGAGTTCCGACATACTTCAGTATTAGCTGCAGTAACTGTAGGGCAAATCGTTGGTTTAGGTGTGTATGGATATGATTTAGGTTTAAGTGCGTTAAAAAACATAAGTAGGGGAGAGCAAAACAATGGAAAAAATTAAAAAGTTACGTGAAGCTTTAGTAGAAAAAGGATTAGATGCATTATTAGTAACTAGTACATACAACAGACGTTACATGACGAACTTCACAGGTTCTGCTGGTGTTGCTTTAATTACTCAGGACAAAGCTTTATTCATTACTGATTTCCGCTATATTGAACAAGCTACTAGCCAATGTGAAGGTTATGAAATCGTTAAGCATGAAGGTTCAATTCCAGCTGAAGTTGCAGCTTTAACAGAGAAATTAGGCGTATCAAAACTTGGGTTTGAACAAGATCATGTTACGTTTACAGAATTTGGTTCTTACCGCAAAGTAGCAAAAGCAGAATTAGTTCCTGTAAGTGGATTAATTGAAAAATTACGCTTAATTAAAACAGATGCAGAGATTTCAATCATTAAGGAAGCTGCTAAAATTGCAGAATCTGCTTTTGATCATATTTTAGGATTTATCCGTCCAGGTGTTACTGAATTAGAAGTATCTAATGAGTTAGAATTTTTTATGCGTAAATTAGGTGCTACTTCATCATCATTTGATACAATCGTTGCTTCTGGTACTCGTTCTGCCCTTCCGCACGGTGTAGCATCTGAAAAAGTAATTGAAACAGGTGATTTTGTAACGTTAGATTTTGGTGCATACTATAAAGGGTATGTATCAGATATGACGAGAACAGTTTCTGTTGGTGAGCCTCATTCTGATTTGAAGAAAATTTACGATATCGTTCTTGAAGCTCAATTACGTGGTGTTAACGGAATTAAAGCAGGAATTACTGGTAAAGAAGCTGATGCTTTAACTCGTGATTATATCACGGAAAAAGGTTATGGAGAATATTACGGACATGGAACTGGCCATGGTATTGGTTTAGAAGTACATGAAGGACCTGGCGTATCATTCCGTTCTGATACAGTATTAGAGCCAAATATGATCGTAACTTGTGAACCAGGTATTTATATTCCAAATCTAGGTGGAGTTCGTATAGAAGATGATTTAATCGTTAAAACTGGTGGTAACGAAAACTTAATGTCTTCACCAAAAAACCTAATCATTTTATAAGTTTTCATTAGATTAGAAAATAGAACTACACAAAAAGCGTATTTTACTTTATGATATAAAGTTGTAAAAGAAATTCATGGTAAGAGAAATGGTTCTTTTTTACACAATACATACTTATAGAACCATTTCATTTTTTAGGAGGATATTTAATGATTTCAGTAAACGATTTTCGTACAGGTTTAACAATTGAAACTGACGGTGGGCTTTGGCAAGTAATCGATTTCCAACACGTTAAACCTGGTAAAGGTGCTGCATTCGTACGTTCAAAACTTCGTAACTTACGTACAGGCGCTGTACAAGAAAAAACATTCCGTGCTGGTGAGAAAGTAGCAAAAGCACATATTCAAAACCGTAAAATGCAATATTTATATGCTAATGGTAACCAACATGTATTCATGGACAACGAGTCATATGAGCAAATTGAATTACCAGAAGCAAATATTGAACGTGAATTAAAATTCCTTAAAGAAAATATGGAAGTTTATATCATGACTTTTGAAAGTGAAATTTTAGGTGTTGAATTACCAAACACAGTTGACCTAAAAGTAGTTGAAACTGAACCAGGTATTAAAGGTGATACTGCTTCTAACGTTACAAAACCAGCTACAATGGAAACTGGTTTAGTAGTACAAGTACCAATCTTCATTAATGAAGGCGAAGTATTAATTATTAACACAACTGAAGCTAGCTACGTTTCACGTGCAAAATCTTAATTAAATGTAAAAAATGGAGGCACTTATTTAACAAGTGTCTCTTTTTCTTATTAACAAATTTAAATAAGTAAGGGTGATTAAATGGTTACATCAATTGTTCTTTGGACATTGATTATCATTTGTTTTGCATTGGCGTTTATTGCGCTAATCAAACCAATAATTCCAGGTGTACCAGTATTATGGGTAGGGTTTTTAATTTATTATTTTGGAATTAATAAAAGTAATTTAAATATGTCGTTTTGGATTATTATGCTGATTTTTACAGCTGTTATTTTTCTAGCGGATATTCTGGCTAATAAATATTTTCTTAAAAAATACGGTAGTACAAAAACTGGTGAAAGAGTAGGTTGTTTAGCTGTAATCGTTGGCTCGTTTGTTTTTCCTCCCTTTGGCTTAATTATTGTCCCATTCGTTTCTGTATTTATAGCTGAGAAATTACAAGGGAAGAATACGAAAGATTCGATTAAATCTGCATGGGCGACAGTTGTCTCATTTATTAGCAGCTCATTAGCAAAAGCGGTATTACAAGTTATTATGGTTATAATCTTTTTCGTTTATATGATATTTTAATTTGCATTAAAGAAAGTATGGTCATGTTAATTTCCATTACAGGATGCGCACTTTCCTTGGGGCCGGACCTTTAGCCTTCCGGTATCTCACATAGGGGTCGAGCATCTTTTTCATTCCAAACAACTTATTAAAATTGATAAATTAATCTATGAGTAAGTAATTTTAAGGATTAAGCCTAAATAGTGACTTATGAACCCTTTTAATCCAATATTGACTATGTAATATGCAAACAAGCTAAGAGAGAAGTTATACGACTTCTCTCTTTTTTTGTGCTTTCTAATTAATGTTTGTCTTCTGAAATGGACATGTTCAGCATATTAGTAATAAAAAAGAATGAAAAAAGGAAAAGGTGTGTAGCTATGAAGGATTGGATTGATTCAATGGATCGAGCAGTTCTAAGTATGGGAATGCTCAGAGTTTTTGGTGGAAGTGTAGAATTGATTGCTGCTTTTACAATTTTATATTTAAACGACATTAAGAAGGCATTAGCAGTAAATAGTGTTTTGGCAACAGTTGGACCTATTATTCTCATTTCAACAATGGCTATTGGGATTATAGGTGTTGCATCTAAATTAGATCCTATTCGATTAGTTTTAGTAGTTTGTGGTGTGTTTTTAATCATGTTGGCAGTTTTTAAATGATAGGATGTGACCTTTTATGGAAGAGGTTTTCAATGTATTGCCTACATTAATTAAAGAAAAGCTACAGCGTTCATATGGAGACCTACAACAAGTAGAGGAATTAAGGTTAAGGATCGGGCGTCCAGTTGAAGTAATTTCTAATAATCAATCAAATTTTATACCTTATATCCTAACAGAAGAAGAAGGCGGGCAGATTCTTGGGAAGCTAAGTCAATTTTCAATTTATACGATTGAGGAAGAATTGAAAAAAGGCTATATCACAATTAAAGGTGGTCATCGAGTCGGGTTAGCTGGTCGCGTTGTAACTGAAAACGGAATGGTTAAAATGATTCGAGATATTAGTTCTTATAATTTTCGTATTGCAAAAGAAAAAGTAGGAATAGCTAATCCATTTGTAAAGTATGTTTATGAAGGAAGATGGAAAAACACTATGCTGATTGGCCCGCCACAAGCAGGGAAAACAACATTACTTAGGGATTTTGCTAGAGTGGTGAGTCAAGGTGATGCCATGAGGGGAATAAGGCCTGGGAAGGTCGGTATTGTTGACGAGCGATCTGAGATAGCTGGTTCAGTTAAAGGGGTACCTCAATATACATTTGGTGAAAGAATTGATGTATTAGATGCATGTCCAAAGGCTGAAGGAATGATGATGCTTGTAAGGTCGATGAGTCCTCATGTCATTCTTGTAGACGAAATTGGAAAAAAGGAAGATGTAGATGCGATTTTAGAAGCAATCTTTGCCGGTGTTCAATTAATAGTGACCGTCCATGGCTATTCACTAGATGAAATAAGAAAACGCCCTTCTCTTTTGCCTTTGTTTCAAAATGGGACATTTGAACGATTTATCGAAATTTCAAGTTTTCCTTCACCTGGTACTGTTACAGACATTAAAAATAAGGATTGCTCTAGTTTATTTCATCCAAGGGCGGTGTTTTAAATGAGGTGGATTGGAGCGCTTGTTATCATTTTTTCAACAAGCTGGCTTGGATTTTATTTTGCACGTAGATTATCAGAACGGACAAAAGAATTAAGGGGCTGGAAGTTGGCTCTTCAATCTCTTGAGGCAGAGGTAATGTATAGTCAATTGCCACTGCAAGAAGCGTTTAGAAGAATTTCGAGTCAATTAAAAGGACCGATTAATAGCTGTTTACAAGATTTTGCAATTCAACTTGAAACGAGTGCATTTTCAGCGAAAGAAGCCTGGGAAAATTCATTAATGAAATATGCTAAAACTGTCTCGATTAAAGAGTCTGACATACAAGTATTATTACAGTTTGGTGAGACGATTGGTATGCATGATAAATATTCACAACAAAAACAAATCATTTTAGCATTAAAACATTTGGAAAGAGAAGAGCAAGAAGCAATCGATTCGCAGGGCAGTTATGAACGAATGTCTAAAATGCTAGGAGTTTTAAGTGGAATATTAATCGTTATATTACTCTTGTAGGAGGGATTTAGATTGATTACAAATTATGCTCTTATGTTTCAAATAGCTGGGATTGGAGTAATTGCTGCAATTATCCATGCGGTTTTAAAAAAAGCCGGACAAGAAGAGTTTGCTACATGGACGATTATAACTGCATTCATTATCGTATTTCTTCAAGTTATCACAAAAGCTGGTGATCTATTTAATAAAGTTCGGGATGTATTTCTATTTCATTAGATTAGGGGTGAGAGTCTTTGGAAATCATCCAAATTGTCGGCATTGGGTTAGCTGCCACATTTGTCATTCTTTTATTAAATCAATTTAAAATGAATAATTTTACTTTAGCAATAACTGTTTTTATAAGCTGTGTATTATTTTTATTTTTATTGGATAAGGTGCAATTCTTATTGGAACAAATTCAAAAGCTAGCAAATCAGGCGAGTATTAAAAATGTGTATGTTGAAACTTTATTAAAAATAATTGGGATCGCATACATAGCTGAATTTGGAGTTCAAATTACGAAAGATGCTGGCCAAGGAGCAATTGCTTCCAAGATTGAATTAGGGGGCAAAGTACTTATTTTGGTTCTTGCAATACCGATTTTAACAGCTTTAATAGAAACAATTTTAAGTTTTTTACCAAAAATTTCTTAGATGTAAGGAAAGGAGGACATTATGTCAAAAAGGATGAAAGTTTTTCTTCTTTTCTTTGCTCTCTTTTTTTTAGTACCAAGAATTGTACAAGCTGCTCCTCCACCTGCTGAAATAGTAAATGAACAAATACAAAAGTTAGGGATCGATGATGTGCAACAATATTGGGATGAAGTAGTTCATCAATATGGTGGTTTTTTACCCGAGAGTCAAAAAGGGGACTTTATCCAATTTATTAAGGGAGAAAAGAAATTTTCATTACAAGAATGGTTTATTGCATTTGCTAAATATATATTTTTTGAGTTATTAAGTAATGGAAAAATATTAGGGATCTTAATTATGTTAGTTATATTTAGTTCTTTACTCCAATCATTACAAAATGCATTTGAGAAGAGTACGGTCAGTAAGATTGCAGATAATGTTGTTTTTCTAGTATTAGTAGTTTTTGCATTAAATAGTTTCTATATTGCTACGCAGGCCACCCAAGATGCAATTACAGTCATGATTGATTTTTTACGAGCATTAATACCTATTTTACTAGCTTTGATTGCGACATCAGGTGGTGTCATATCTGTTGGCGTTTTCCATCCAATCTTAATATTTTTAATGCATACAAGCGGATTACTAGTGACGTATTTTGTACTACCTTTAATTCTTGTATCTACAATTTTAAGTATTGTAAGCATTATCAATGATGAGTTAAAGGTAACAAAATTAGCTTCTTTAATAAGAAATGTTGCTGTAGGTGTACTAGGAATCTTTTTAACTATTTTTTTAGGCGTGTTAAGTGTACAAGGTTTGACGACTGCAGTATCGGATGGGGTAGCAGTAAAAACAGCTAAATTTGTGACAAGTAATTTTATTCCAGTTGTTGGTAAAGTTTTTGCAGACGTTACAGATACAGTTATTAGTGCATCTTTATTGTTAAAAAATACAGTTGGGATTGTAGGTTTAGTTACTTTATTAGCAATCGTTGTATTCCCAGCTATTAAAATATTGGTTTTAGCTTTAATTTATAAATTCTCAGCGGCGATCTTACAACCAGTTGGAAGTAAAAATATCATTAGCACGATTGATACGATCGGAAAAAGTGTAACTTATTTATTTGTTTGTTTATCAATCGTTTCATTAATGTTTTTCTTAAGTATGACTTTAATAATAGCGGCAGGAAACATTGTCGTCATGTTTAGGTAGGTGAGAAAATGGAATTCTTTATACACTGGGTTTCAAATATTATCGTCTATATATTAGTTGCAACCGTCATTATGATGTTAATTCCAAATACCGGCTTAGCAAAATATGTACGATTTGTAGCGAGTCTATTATTAATTGTCATGATGCTCCAACCAATTTTTCAATTATTCAGAGTAAATATACAAGAAGTGCTAGCAGGGTACCAGTCTAAAACGTATGAAGCAAATGGCGAAATAAAAAATGAAATAAATAATAAGAAAAATGAAATACAAGAAGCAGAACGTGCATATATATTAAAACAAATGGCTGTCCAAATGAAAAAGGACGTTGAAAAAAGCTTTTCAAAAGAATTTGAACAGGTCATTACAAATGTGGATTTACAAGTTAAAGATGGAGTTACTACAGTAAAAACAGCACAAGATCTATCTAAAGTAATCGTTTACGTAGGCCCTAAAAAAGATGAGACAAGCAATGTAGAGCCTGTTCAAGAAGTATCAATTAATTCCGATCAGCCTGTTCAGACAGACGATGAAAAAATTAAACAACAAGAGTTACAAACTTTTTTAGCAAATAAATGGGAGCTTGAGGACAAGCAAATCGAAGTCAAAATGGAAGGAGGGGAGTAATGACAAATGAAGAAAAAGATTCCACCAATAAAATTAGCAGACTTTCTAAAAGGAAATGGCGATGACAAAACCTCTTCTGACAAAGAAAAAAGTCCATTTAAACTAACGAGAAAATATGTACTAGCTCTACTGGGACTCGGGATTTGTTGGATGATTGCTAGCAATCTATTTGCTAATACAAATCAAAAAACGAATTCAATGCTTTCACCTATTTCGACAGAAACGAGTGGAACACCAAAAAATAATGAAAAAGCTGTTGAGACTCTTGGAAGTGATGGTGGAAAATCATCATCAAACAAAATGGAAGAATATGAAACAAAATATGAACAGCAGCTAACAGAAACATTAAATAATATGGCTGGTGTAAGTAATGTAAAAGTAGTAGTAAATCTTGAAGGTAGTGGAAAGAACGTTTATCAAACAAATAAAACGAATCGTACTCAAGAAACTGAGGAAACAGATAAACAAGGTGGAAAACGAAATATTGATGATCAATCACAAGAAGAGCAAGTAGTCATTATTGATAACGGTGATAAACAAGAACCTGTTGTAGCCGAAACTGAAATGCCAAGAATTAGAGGTGTACTCGTTATTGCTAAAGGCGCTGAAAACCTTGAAGTAAAGTCAATGATTCGAGAAGCTGTAACGCGATTACTTGATGTACCAAGCTATCGTGTCTCTGTACAACCAAAAAAATAAGAGGAAGAAGGTAAAATTTAAATGAAAAAACAAACGATTTGGTTATTAACAATGTTAAGTTTAGTTGTTGTATTATCAGTTTATTATGTTACGACACCTGATAATTTAAAAACAACAAGTTTTATGAACATGAATAACAATACAAATACAGATTCATTAGACTCAACTCCTAAAGATACTAAGAAGACAGATTCTAATACTGATTCTAAAACAAATACTTCTAAAACAAATACTTCTAAACAAAACGGTAAAGAAACTGCTTCTCAAGAAAATTCTACTAGTGAAGTATTCTTAAAACAGCGAATGGAACAAGAAGATCAAAGAAGTCAATTAATTGATGAATATAAAGCTACTGTTGACTCAGCAACTGCATCAGCAAAAGAGAAGAGTGATGCATTCACTAATATGAATGAACTTCAAAAATTAACTGCATTAGAATCAGATGTAGAATCTATGATTAAAGAAGCTGGCTATAAAGATGCACTAGTTCGTTCTGACAAAGATGAAGTAAAAGTAGATGTAACGTCAGCAAAACCAAGCAGAAAAGCAGCGAATGACATCATTCAAATGACAAGAAGTGTCTTAGGTGAAAAACTAGTAGTTGTAAAATTCCAAGTTAAATAATTTTTTGAACAAAGCCAGTAGAAGTTTACTCTACTGGCTATTATTTTTTTAAAAAAGGAAGCCCGCGTGAGGTTGATTTCCATTACAGGATGCTCGCTTTTTCATGGGGCGTGACCAGAGCTTCTCTAACATTAACTATATGGCAAAGTATTAGGGGTATCTCAAGAGAACTATTCATTTATAGTTTAGAGTATTGATTTATTTTTTTATAAATTAGGAGAGTTTTATGTGATTTAGTATGAGTTGGAGCACATTTGCTAGTTTTTTCGTTTTAAAGTATTTATATATAGTACAATTTTTAGGCATAATACCCTAGCTAGTGTAGGTAATTATAATTTTTATTTGCGATTCTCTTGGATTTAATTGCAGTTTTGCTAACTTTATTTGCGATTTTCAGATTTTAATTGCATTTTTCATCTCTTCAATATAGTTGGACTTCTTATTTGCCTTTTGCAGGGCTATTTGAACGAGGTTCCCATCTACTTTGACTTTTGAGAGGTCCCATTTCATTTTTTTTAATATGCTTATTAATAATTAATGTGAATTTTAGGATTATTCCTAATTCCTACGCACTTTCTGTCTTTGGTTTTCCCTGTTATAATAGTTTATATTGAATTATTTTTGGTAAGGAATAATATATAAATATTCCTTGTAAAATAGCTAAAAATAATTAGGAAATACTTTGGTTAAAATAATTTGTTGAAAAGTTTAGTATTAGGTTATAAGATTAGACTATATGTCTTAAGGGGTGAACAGAATGAAAATTCATGAAATTAGAGAGTTAATTAAGTTAATCGATCAATCAACAATAAATGAATTCGAATTTGAGGATAATGGTGCTATCGTTAAAATTAAAAAAGGTGGACAAACAACTGTAGTTACATCTACACCAGTTGTACACCAAGAGCTAGCTCCAGTTGTTACATCTGCTCCAGTTGCAACTTTAGAAAGACCAGTTGCTGCAGAAGTTGCTGCACCTGTAGTAGAAAAAGAAGATACAAGTAACTTACATAAGATTACATCACCGATGGTAGGTACATTCTACGCATCTCCATCTCCTGATGCTAAAGAATACGTATCAATCGGCGATCGTATTAAAAATGATTCAATCGTTTGTATCGTTGAAGCAATGAAGCTATTTAATGAAATTGAAGCTGAAATTGAAGGCGAAATCGTTGAAGTACTTGCTAAAAATGGTCAATTAGTAGAATACGGTCAACCATTATTCTTGGTAAAGGCCTAAGTAGCTACAAAATTAACAGTACTTTACTAGAGAAGGTGAAGAAATGAAAAAGGTTTTAATAGCGAATCGAGGAGAAATCGCCATTCGTATTATTCGAGCATGTAAAGAATTAAATATTGAAACAGTTGCTATTTACTCTGAAGGAGATAAAGAAGCATTACATGTTCAAATGGCTGATGAAGCTTATTGTGTCGGTCCTAAATTATCAAAAGATAGTTATTTAAATATGACTAATATCATTAGTATTGCAAAATTAACTGGTTGTGATGGAATCCATCCTGGTTATGGTTTCCTATCAGAAAATGCTAGTTTTGCAGAATTATGTACAGAGTGCAATGTGAAATTCATTGGACCAACGGCTGATTCTATTTCTAAAATGGGTACAAAAGACGTTGCTCGTGAAACAATGAAAGAAGCAGGTGTACCTGTTGTACCTGGTTCACAAGGTATTATTCAAAGTATAGAAGATGGTAAAAAGATTGCTGCAGAAATCGGCTATCCAGTTATTATCAAAGCTACAGCTGGTGGCGGTGGTAAAGGAATCCGTGTAGCAAAAGATGAAAACGAACTTGAAAAAGGTATTCAAATTACTCAACAAGAAGCTCAAACAGCTTTCGGTAATCCAGGTGTGTATCTTGAAAGATATATAACAGATTTTAGACATGTTGAAATTCAGGTTTTAGCAGATGAACATGGAAATACGATTCATCTTGGAGAACGTGATTGTACAATTCAACGTCGTCTTCAAAAATTAGTAGAAGAAGCTCCATCTCCAGTATTAGACGAAGAAACTCGTGAAAAAATGGGTCAAGCAGCTGTTCGTGCAGCTGAAGCAGTAAATTATTGGGGAGCAGGTACTGTTGAGTTCATTTATGAGCCACATACTAAAAACTTCTTCTTTATGGAGATGAACACACGTATTCAAGTTGAGCATCCAGTAACTGAATATATTTCTGGAATTGATCTTATTAAGCAACAATTATTAATTGCTAAAGGTCATCCATTAAAAATGACTCAAGCAGACGTTTCTTTAAAAGGATGGTCTATTGAGTGTCGTATTAATGCAGAAAATCCAGATAAGAACTTTATGCCGTCTCCTGGTAAAATCATTACGTATTTACCACCAGGTGGTCCGAATGTTCGTGTTGATTCTGCTGTATATAGCGGGTACACAATTCCGCCATATTATGATTCAATGATTGCGAAAGTTATCGTGCATGGCAAGACAAGAGAAGAAGCAATTGCTATAATGATAAGAGCACTTGAAGAATTTGTGGTAGAAGGAATTTACACAACAATTCCATTCCATTTAAATTTATTGCAAAATGAAATCTTCGTAAAAGGGAAGTATAATACTAAATTCCTTGAGGAGCATGCGCTTGTTAAAGGATAAAGTGGAGGGATCTGTATGAACGAAAATCAAATTTTAGAAATGGGTACTGCGACATTAGGTCGAGTAGAAATCGCACCTGAAGTAATCGAAGTAATTGCTGGTATTGCAGCTGCTGAAGTTGAAGGTGTTTCAAGCATGCGTGGAAACTTAGCATCTGGTATTTCTGAAATTATCGGTAAGAAATATCATGGTAAGGGTGTCCGAGTTGATTTATCAGAAGATCGAATTACAATCGATGTATACATTCTAGTTAAATTTGGTAAGTCAATCCCAACTGTAGCAGGTAATGTACAAGACAATATTCGTCAAGCATTATTAACGATGACAGGTCTTGAATTATCTGAAGTAAATGTTCACGTAGTAGGAGTTCAATTCGATACGAAACCTGAGCAAGAAGCTCCAATTGAACTTTAATATTATAAAAAGAGTCTCTATCTAATAGAGGCTCTTTTTTTGTTTTGCTAGAAAAGAAGTTTGTTTTATGCAGTTCTTTCATTTTAGTTTATCCTTCGCCCAGTTCTTATGTAATTGATTTTATGAAATATTTTGAAATATGTTAAAATTTATTTGTAAATAAAATAGAAATAGGTGACAATATGAATTTAAATTTGAGCACAAATAGAACAATCTTACGTGAATTTGTTGAAAGTGATTGGCAGGAAGTACATAAATATGCATCACAATTAGTTGTATGTCAATTTCAGCCGTGGGGACCGAATACTGAAAGTGAGACGAAGGAATTCGTTCAAACTATACTAGGAGATATGAAACAAATAAATAGGACTCGATTTGCATTTGCAATAATAGAAAAGGAATCTGGTGAATTAATCGGATCGATTGAGTTTAATATTAGGGATGAAATCAATCAAATAGGTGAAATAGGGTATATAATTCATCCGAACTATTGGGGCATGGGATTTGCTAGTGAAGCTACTAAAGAAGTAATATCATTTGGATTTAAAAATTTTAAGCTCCATCGAATTTTTGCTACATGTGATGTTAGAAATATTGCATCAGCAAAAGTACTTGAAAAATGTGGCTTAAATTTAGAAGGTAAAATGCGTGAAGATTTATTATTAAGAGACGGCTGGAGAGACACTTTTTTATTCAGCATACTGGAACATGAATGGCTTAGGAGACAGGAAGGACAGGAAAGACAATAAAAACTGGTAATAGTTAGAAAGTTTTTTTATGTTCTTAAAATCTTTTACAATCCCATTAATCCCGTATTTTCTTAAACTTTCTTTTTGAATGTTCGTGTTTTGGTGTATAAATATTATTTTAAAGTAAGAAAAAGGAAAAATATTTAAAAAAACACAAACATTGTTCTGTTATTTTATTGGATTTTAAGTTAAAATGTAGAAAACAGTTTAAAGTATTGAGTTTGCTTAGAAACGTTAATAATAATAAAAATTAGAGTTAATACAGACAGTCGTTGGAACTTATTAAAAAAAATGGTAAAATAACGTGTTACTATACAAAATTAGAATTCGTTATTACCTATGCAACGAATGATGAATTTAGCTTAAAGGAGTTTATTATTTTGATGAAACGTAGAAAAGCAAGGGAACTTGCATTACAAACATTATTCCAAATGGATTTAAGTGAAGCAAATGCTTCAAATGCATTAGAGCATGTATTAGAAGAAGCTGAGGAAAAACAAGATGCATTTTTAGATGCAATTGTAACAAATTTTGTTAGTCATAAAGAAGTGATTGACGAACAATTAGCTTCAAATATCGAAAGCTGGACGATTGATCGTTTAGGTAACGTTGATCGCAATATCCTTAGAATCGCTCTAGTAGAAATTAATTACTTAGAGGATGTTCCAAAAAGTGTAGCAATCAACGAAGCGATTGAAATTGCTAAAGTTTACGGTGATGATGATTCTAGTAAATTTATCAATGCGGTATTATCAAAATTCTAAATAGATAGATTGTTTATATGCATAGGGGGAAACTAAAATGGTAGCAACATTAATTAATGGTAAAGAAATTTCAGTATCAATTCGTGAGGAATTAAAGAATGGTGTTTCAGAATTAAAAAATCAAGGTGTTACACCAGGTTTAGCAGTTGTTTTAGTTGGAAATAATTCTGCTTCAAGAACATATGTGAATTCGAAGCATAAAGCATGTAATGAATTAGGAATGTATTCTGAAGTAATTGAATTACCTGAAACAGTTACTGAAGATGAGTTATTATCCGTTGTAAACAAATTAAACGATGATCAGTCAATTCATGGTATTTTAGTTCAGTTGCCATTACCTGCTCATATCTCAGAAAAGAAAGTAATTGAAACAATTTCTCCATTAAAAGATGTTGATGGATTTCATCCAATTAATATTGGAAGAATGATGACGAATCAAGATTCATTACTACCTTGTACTCCTTTTGGTATATTAAAATTAATAGAAAATACAAATATTACGATTAGTGGTAAACATGTCGTTGTTATTGGACGTAGTAATATTGTAGGGAAACCAGTTGGACAACTATTCTTAAATGAAAATGCAACGGTTACTTATACACATTCACGTACAACTAATCTAAAAAATATTACAAAGCAAGCTGATATTTTAATTGTTGCTATTGGTGTAGCAAAATTAATTACAGCTGATTATGTTAAAGAGGGAGCAATTGTAATTGACGTCGGCATGAATAGAGACGAAAATGGCAAATTATGTGGAGACGTAAATTTTGAAGATGTTAAAAATATTGCTGGTTATATTACTCCGGTACCAGGTGGAGTAGGACCAATGACAATAACAATGCTACTTCATAATACGTTAAAAGCAGCTTCTCAAATTGATCATAAATTAAATTTGAGTACTAACCTTTAATCATATTGCTTTGTAAGAATGAAAGAAGGGCTATGCATGACGGAAAAGCTACCAGTTACTGTTACCGCATTAACTAAATATTTAAAAGCAAAATTTCAAGCGGATGGTAATTTGCAAAATATACTTCTCCGTGGAGAAATCTCAAATTTTAAACGTCATTCATCTAGCGGTCATTATTACTTTACGTTAAAAGATGATGGTGCTAGAATTGCAGCGGTCATGTTTCAATCCTATAATGCAAATATCGCATTTCAACCAACCGATGGTATGCAGGTTATCGTACAAGGTGAAATAAATGTATACCCAGGATCTGGTAGCTATCAAATCTACATAAGAGACATGCAACCTGATGGTGTTGGCGGTCTCTTTGTAGCTTATGAACAATTGAAGAAAAAACTATTAGAAGAAGGACTCTTTGATCAGAAATTTAAGAAAAAGATTCCTTCTTTTCCTAGTGTAATCGGGGTTGTTACTTCACCAACCGGTGCGGCAGTTCGAGATATTATTACAACGATTCAACGAAGATACCCGATTGGGAAAATTGTTGTCATTCCAACTCTTGTACAAGGTGAAGGGGCGAAAGCGTCGATTGTGAAGTCAATTGAAACTGCTAATAGAATGAAAGAAATAGATGTGTTAATAGTCGGACGAGGCGGAGGATCAATAGAGGAACTGTGGGCCTTTAACGAAGAGATAGTAGCGAGAGCAATCTTTGAATCAAGAATTCCAATCATTTCCGCAGTGGGTCACGAGACGGATACGACAATTGCGGATTATGTTGCTGATCTCCGAGCACCTACGCCAACGGCTGCAGCAGAATTAGTTTCGTTAAGCCAAAGAGAAATACTTGAGCAATTCACTGTTCGAAAATCAAGACTTAATAAAGCGATGGATACGATTATTGAACGAAAACAAGCGCAACTAAAGGCAGTTCAAGATGCTTATGTTTTTAGATATCCTAATTCACTATTCCATCCAAAACAAGAGCAATTTGACCGGATTAACGAGCGTTTACATACATCAATAAATGAAATTGTTAAGTCTAAAATAAACAAGCAAAAAGAACTAAATTCGTCACTACTAATACATCACCCAAGTAATAGAGTTCAGCTTGAAAAGCAAAAGCACCAGCAATTACATATGGCTTTGCAAAAAGAATTTAATCGGCTAGTTACCCAGAAGAAATTTGAAATGGAAAGAATACTTCATACACTTGATGCACTTAGTCCGTTAAAAGTTATGGCTAGAGGTTATTCATTAGCATATAAAAATGATAACGAATTGATGAAATCGGTTAAACAGGCAAAAAGCGGAGACCGATTCCAATTACAAATGACCGATGGGAAATTAAATTGTGAAGTACTTGAAGTAAAAGGAGAGTGAATCAATTGTCACAAAATGAGCGTTCTTTTGAAGAAGCAATAAAAGAAATTGAAGTGATCGTACAAAAATTAGAGCAAGGTGACGTACCACTTGAAAAAGCGATCGAATACTTTCAAGAAGGTATAAAGCTATCTCAAATTTGTCAAGAGAAGCTTACAAAAGTTGAAAAACAAATGACTTCTATATTAAATGAACAGGGTGAACAAACTCCTTTTACTGTTGAGGAGGAATAATATGAACACTTTCAAAGATTTTATGGAGTATTCCAGTAGAATAGTAAATGATGAAATGATTAAATCGGTTGAAAGATTAAAAGCACCAGAAAAATTAAAAGAATCTATGTCCTATTCATTGCAAGGTGGAGGGAAAAGAATTAGACCTCTTTTACTTTTCGCAACTCTAGATGCATTTGGTAATGACCCATTAATAGGGATAAAACCTGCATGTGCTTTAGAAATGATTCATACTTATTCATTAATTCATGATGATTTACCATGTATGGATGATGATGATTTTCGAAGAGGAAAACCGACAAATCACAAAGTATTTGGCGAAGATCTTGCGGTATTAGCAGGGGATGGCTTATTGACATACGCCTTTAAATTAATTACGGAAATGAATGATTTTCATGTGTCTGATCAAGTGAAAATACAATTAATTAGTGAGTTAGCGATTGCTGCAGGTCCTGAAGGTATGGTTGCCGGTCAGGTAGCAGATATGGAAGGTGAAAGTAAAGAGCTTAGTGGAGAAGAGTTGCAATATATCCATGAAAGAAAAACGGGTAAGATGCTAATGTATCCAGTAATTGCAGGTGCAATTATATCAAAAGCAACAGCAGAACAATTATCTCACCTAACGCAATTTGCCTATAAACTCGGTATCGCATTTCAAATACAAGATGATATTTTAGACGTAATAGGTGATGAAGAAGTACTCGGTAAGCCAGTGGGTAGTGATATAGAAAATGATAAAACTACCTATGTAAAGTTATATTCAGTCGAGGGTGCTAAAGAAAGGCTTCATACTTTTATTACTGAAGCTAAACAACATGTTCGAGCATGTGGGATTAAAGATGATTACTTAATCTCAATTTGTGATTTTGTTGAAAATCGCAGTTTTTGATTATCTTTGATTATGTAATTAATTCCATGTCCATTGAATAGATTTATTCATTTATGTATAATGTAACTACTTTATAAACGTGTTAATGTTGTTAATAAAATATACAGAAATGTAGGCCGTTAACACATCTGTGCTAGCGGCTTTCTTTTCATTTTGCTTAAAAAATATCGATAATTTTATTCTATAAAAATAAAAAACATTAAACAGATTTTAATAAAAATGGTATTATGATACATGGTGTTAAGAGTTAGTCATTTAAGAAACTAGCGTTTAACTACAAGTATGGTAAAATCATTTTATAGATAAAATTACATAATAATGAATTATTTATATAGATTTAACATCTAGGAAGGTGAGTGATCCAAGATGGATCTTACGACAATTGAAAATCCGTGCTTTTTAAAAAATAAAACGAACGGTGAATTAGAAGTATTAAGTGAAGAAATTCGTAAATTTCTTATTCAACAGCTTTCTGAGACTGGGGGTCATATTGCGCCAAATTTAGGAGTTGTTGAATTAACGATTGCATTACATAAAGTCTTTGATTCGCCTAAAGACAAATTTTTATGGGATGTAGGACATCAATCATATGTTCATAAAATATTAACTGGTCGAGCGAAAGAATTTACAACACTAAGACAATTTAAAGGATTATGTGGCTTTCCTAAACGAAATGAAAGTGAGCATGATGTATGGGAAACTGGACACAGCTCGACTTCACTATCTGCGGCAATGGGGATGGCTATTGCTAGAGATATAAAAAAAACTGGTGAATACATTATTCCGATTATCGGAGATGGTGCATTAACTGGTGGGATGGCACTTGAAGCAATGAACCATATTGGTCATGAGCAAAAAGATGTCATCGTTATTTTAAATGATAATGAAATGTCTATAGCTCCGAACGTAGGTGCTTTACATAGCATTTTAGGAAGACTGAGAACAACTGGGAAATACCGTTGGGCTAAAGGTGAACTTGAAGGTGTGATCAAAAAAATTCCTGGAATCGGAGACAAACTATCAAGTACATCAAAAAAATTAAAAGATAGCCTTAAATACTTAGTTACACAAGGGATGTTTTTTGAGGAAATGGGATTCACTTATTTTGGACCAGTTGATGGTCATAATTTTGAAGACTTATTTGAGTCCCTTGAATATGCTAAGAAAACTAAAGGCCCGGTAATAGTACATGTTCTAACGAAAAAAGGAAAAGGATACAAGCCAGCAGAAAGTGATGATATTGGAACTTGGCATGGCACAGGTCCTTATAAAGTAGAGTCTGGTAAGTTAATTAAGCCGGATAAAGCACCACCAGCATGGAGTAAACTTGTTAGTGATACTGTATTAAAATTAGCTTTAAAAGATGAGCGAATCGTAGCGATTACTCCAGCGATGCCTGTAGGTTCAAAATTGGAAAACTTCCAAGCTCAATTACCTGACCGAATTTTTGATGTCGGTATTGCAGAGCAGCATGCGGCAACAGTAGCAGCTGGATTAGCAACGCAAGGAATGAAGCCGTTTTTAGCAATTTATTCAACATTCCTTCAAAGAGCATACGATCAAGTATTACATGATATTTGTAGACAAAATTTAAATGTATTCATTGGAATCGATCGTGCAGGATTAGTAGGTGCGGATGGTGAAACTCATCAAGGTGTGTTTGATATTGCCTTCCTACGTCATATACCAAACTTAGTTTTAATGATGCCTAAAGATGAGAATGAGGGCCAACATATGGTAAACACTGCAATTCAATACGACGATGGCCCAATTGCGCTGCGTTTCCCTAGGGGGAATGGTATAGGCGTACCAATGGATGAGCAATTAAAAGAAATTCCGATTGGATCATGGGAAGTATTAAAAGAAGGTTCTGATGCAGTTATCTTAACTTTTGGTACAACAATAAAAATGGCACTAGATGCAGCGGATGAGTTAGAGAAGGAAAATATTTCTGTTAAAGTAGTAAACGCAAGATTTATTAAACCGATGGATACTGCAATGTTAAATGATATCTTTAAGGACGGAAAACCGATTTTAACAATCGAAGAAGCAGTATTACAAGGCGGTTTTGGAAGTGCTGTTTTAGAATTTGCAAGTTCAAATAATTTTCAAAACGTCCGCGTAGAACGTATTGGTATACCGGATTTATTTGTTGAACATGGTGATGTTGATAAATTACTTGATGAAATTCATTTAACAAAAGATGAATCGGTTAAGAAAATCCGTGAAATGGTTTGTAATAAATAAGAGGATGACATATAAATGGCAAAAAAGGAACGAGTAGACGTACTTTTAGTAGATCGTGGTTTAATCGAAACACGTGAAAAAGCTAAACGAGCAATTATGGCAGGACTTGTCTATACAAACGAGCAAAGATTAGATAAGCCTGGAGAAAAAATAGATATGGAACTCCCTTTACAAATTAAAGGTGAAGTTATGCCTTATGTGAGCCGTGGAGGGTACAAATTAGAAAAAGCAATCAACACGTTCGATCTATCAGTTAAAGATAAAATTATGATTGATATTGGATCTTCAACAGGTGGATTTACAGATTGTGCCCTTCAAAATGGGGCAAAAAAATCATATGCACTTGATGTTGGATACAATCAACTTGCTTGGAAATTAAGGCAGGATGAACGTGTTATTGTAATGGAACGAACAAATTTTCGTTATGTTAAACCAGAAGATTTAATTGAAGGGTTACCTCAATTTGCTTCAATTGACGTATCATTTATTTCGTTACGTTTGATTTTACCAGTCCTAAAAACATTATTAGTACCTTCAAGTGATGTTGTCGCGTTAATTAAACCCCAATTTGAAGCTGGTAGAGAGCAAGTTGGTAAAAAGGGTATTGTACGCGATCCAAAAGTGCATGAACAAGTTATTGAAATGATGACCGATTTTGCGCTTCGCCAAGGATATGATATAAAAGCTTTAACTTTTTCTCCTATAACTGGTGGAGACGGTAACATTGAATTTTTAATTCACCTTCATTGGGAAGGTTCAAAGGAAATTGGAAATAGCGAGTTAAATCGATTACCAATGGAAATTGTAAATGAAGCACATAGTGAATTAAAGAAGGTAAAATAATAAAAAGGAAACCAAATAGGTTTCCTTTTCTCCTTTTTCAAATTAAGAAATTAGGATTCGAACATAATAAAAAAGAAAAGAAAAAATATGCTCAAAAAATGCATTTTATGAAAACGTTTAAAAAAATATATACAATAACCAGTAGATTAGTTAAGATAAACTTTAAGTAAGATATTTGTCGGAATTTGCAAAGAGGTGTATTATGAATAAAGGTCAGCGTCACATAAAAATACGAGAAATTATCGCAAAAAATGAAGTCGAAACACAAGATGAATTAGTACAATCACTAAGAGACTTAGGGTTTAAAGTAACCCAAGCAACGATTTCACGTGATATAAAAGAACTACATCTAGTAAAAGTACCGTTATCTGATGGTCGATATAAATATAGCCTACCTGCAGATCAACGATTTAATCCATTACAAAAATTAAAAAGACTTTTAATTGATTCATTTATTAAAATTGACAGTTCAAGCCATTTAATTGTAATGAAAACTTTGCCAGGTAATGCAAATGCAGTTGGTGCATTAATAGATCATTTAGATTGGTCAGAAATTATGGGTACTATCTGTGGTGATGATACGATCTTAATCATTTGTCGTACACCTGTAGATGCTGATGATTTAAAAGAAAAATTTATTGACATGCTTCAATAGGAGAATGGTTTTAAAAAGAGGAGAGAAACTCATTGTTATCTGAAATTATCATTAAAAATTTTGCAATCATTGAGGAAGTTTCCATTTCATTTGAAAAGGGTTTAACTGTACTAAGTGGTGAAACAGGAGCGGGGAAGTCGATCATTATTGACGCCATCGGTCTGTTACTTGGTGGTCGTGGATCTGCAGAATTCGTAAGATATGATACTGAAAAAGCAGAAATTGAAGGCTTATTTCATATCGAAAATGAGAATCATCTAATTTATTCTAGATGCAGAGAATTAGGCTTTGACATTGAAGATGAAATGATCATCTTAAAAAGAGATATTACTTCATCTGGTAAAAGTGTATGCCGTATCAATGGGAAATTAGTGACAACTTCTATACTTAAGGAAATTGGTGGCTTACTTGTTGATATTCATGGGCAACATGAGAGCCAAGATTTAATGGACCAAGAGCATCATTTACCGATGTTACAACAATATGATGAGAAAGCAATTGCTCCTTTGAATACTGAATATCAAAATATATTTAATAACTATACAGACTTAAAAAAACAGTTAAAGCAATTAACTGAAAACGAACAACAAATGGCTCATCGGTTAGATCTAATTCAATTTCAGCTAACAGAAATACAAAGTGCGAATTTGCAAGAAAATGAAGACGATCAATTGATGGAAGAAAGACTCAAAATTTCAAATTTTGAACGCATATATAAATCTTTAGTTGAAGCATATCAAGGTTTATCACAGGATGGATCAGGGTTAGATTCGGTCAGGTCGAGTATGTATTCTTTAGAGTCAGTAGCGAATATTGATAATGACATTAAAGAAATGCATGAAGGAATCAGTAGTAGCTATTACCTATTAGAGGATATATCGTATCGATTACGTGATTCCATTGAACAAATGGAATATGATCCAAATCGATTAAACGAAATTGAAACTCGTTTAAGTGAGATTTCTATGTTAAAAAAGAAGTATGGCCATAGTGTTGCTGATATCTTAAAATACGCAGAAAATATCGAACAAGAGTTGGATACTATTCAACATAAAGATATGCATATAGAGAAGTTACAAAAAGACTTAGATAATGTAACAATCAAGCTAATTAATGCGGCTTCGGCTCTTTCAAATAAAAGAAAAGAATTAGCAATCAACTTGACTGCTGATATACATAAAGAATTAAAAGAGCTTTATATGGATAAAACAACCTTTGAAATTATGTTTGATGTTGAAGAAGGACAAGAATCAGATCCGATTGTAGATGAAAAACATATTAGATTTAAAAAAGATGGATTTGATTTTGTTGAGTTTTATATTTCAACAAACCCAGGTGAGCCTTTAAAGCCATTAGCAAAGGTTGCTTCTGGTGGAGAACTTTCAAGGATGTTCTTAGCATTAAAGAGCATTTTCACGAAGCATCAAGGGATTACGTCAATTATATTTGATGAAGTTGATACAGGGGTTAGTGGAAGGGTAGCACAAGCAATAGCGGAAAAAATACACAAAGTATCGATAGATTCTCAAGTGCTTTGTATAACTCACTTACCACAAGTTGCTTCTATGGCAGATACGCATTTATTTATCGCCAAATTAATTGATGGGAATCGAACGAAAACTTCTGTTACACCATTACGGAATGATCAAAAAATTAATGAAATTGCACGAATGATCGCTGGAGTTGAAATTACAGATGTAACGATTCAACACGCTAAAGAATTGATCGATCAGGCAGCTTCTGCAAAATACCAATCTCAATGAACGTAAAAGAGAATGTTTGATGATAGAAATTTTTTTCTATACATTAAATATTCTCTTTTTTTTATGGGAATTATTGATAAATTAGTAATTGGAAAATGCTAAATGAAACATACTAATACAACATTATACGTTAAAGAATCTATCATATTTTTACAATCATATTTTGCTTTTACAAAGCTAACATTAACTACATAGCCACGAATTAAAAAAAATGAAATTTGGCGCTAAGGAGAGTGATTCGCTTGTGAAAAAAATAAATGTTCAACGAATAATAAAAATTCTTCTCCTTTTATTTATAGTTGGTATTGGCGTGTTTAATATAAATCAAAATAATGTATTTTCATCTACCATAAAAAATAAAGATCAACAAGAAATTGTTAATGTAGCACTTGGTATGAATGAATTACCAAGTAAAAAGGTGGATGTAAAAGTATTAAACAGTTTAAGAATAATACCAGGAGGACAATCAATAGGAGTAAAACTTAACTCAGTAGGTGTTTTAGTAGTTGGACATCATTTAGTAAATACTAATTTAGGACAAAAGTCTCCAGGTGAAATTGCCGGTATTAAAGTTGGAGACATGATTATAAAAATGAATGGTAAACAAATCGAAAAAATGTCAGATGTATTACCATTTATTCAAAAAGCAGGAAAGTATGGAAAGCCTATAAAAATCACTGTAAAACGCGAGGGTAAGTATTACACAAAAATGTTACAACCTATTCGTGATCAAGGTCATAATAGCTATCGAATTGGATTATATATAAGAGATTCGGCGTCTGGTATTGGCACGATGACATTTATTGAACCTAATTCATTAAAATATGGTGCACTAGGACATGTTATCTCTGATAGTGATACGAGAAAAGCCATTGAAGTAGAAGATGGGCATATAGTCTATTCAACAGTTACTGCAATTGAAAAAGGTGCAGATGGTTCACCAGGAGAAAAAATAGCGCATTTTGCACTAGATCGTGGAACAATTGGTAATATCACTTCAAATAGTCCATTTGGAATATTCGGTAAGGTTAACAATAAAATTGACAATGGGATCATGTCTCAACCATTACCCATTGCATTATCAAATGAAGTGAAAAAAGGTCCTGCTAAAATACTTACCGTAATACATGATAATAAAGTAGAAGCATTTGACATAGAGATAGTAAGTAGTATTCAACAAAAATTCCCATCAACTAAAGGGATTATTTTAAAGGTAACCGATAAACGTTTACTTAAAGAAACAGGCGGGATTGTACAAGGAATGAGCGGCTCACCAATCATTCAAAATGGAAAATTAATCGGAGCAGTTACACATGTTTTTGTAAATGATTCCACTAGTGGATATGGGGTTCATATTGAATGGATGCTTGATGAGGCTAAGGTACCGATTTATGATTATCAAAATAAAAAGGCTTCTTGATTTAAAAAATACACCTATCAAATTATGTAGGTGTATTTTTTATGTGTTTTAGTTTATTTCCCCTATAACATAATCGATTTCCGTGAGACGATCATTAAGGGGCTCAGGAGGCCTCTATTGCATCTCCTACAAGTGTTAAACCCTTCGTTCAAAGTAACTTACTCATTATATGAAGAGCACGTAAAGGCACTTTAAAATACCCTTTTGTGAATTGGTTTATAGCATAAGATAACAATTTATATTTCAGTACTGAAAAATACACATATTAAATTTTGTCGTGTATTTAGTTAAAATTAAGTCAAAATAGGAAAAAAATGGTAATATACTATTAGCACAATGAAAAATTAAAAAAATTTTAATGTAGAGGATGATTGATATGACGGCTAATGTTACAGAATTGTAAATTTATATTAAAAATTATAAATTTACATACTATTTCATTTTTTATATAATGAATTATATGTATAATTCGACTTAATACATAGTAGTTTTTAAACCAATCGTCGAATGCTAGAAGAAATTGAAGAAAACTATCTATATTAATAAAAATATTCAGAATTTATAATAAAAACAGGAAATAAATTTTTATTGTCGAAATTATCGGTAATAAGTAATGAAAATTCACTATTGAGGATGTAGGGAGGAACGGGCGTGGAGAAAATTAAAGTATTATTAGTTGATGATAATAAAGAACTTGTTATTATGTTAGAAAACTACATTAACGCACAAACAGATATGGAAGTGGTTGGTGTTGCGTTTAATGGACAAGACTGCTTACCTCTAGTGAAAGATAAAAAGCCAGATGTACTAGTCTTAGATATTATTATGCCTCATTTAGATGGATTAGCGGTTTTAGATCGTTTACGCGCTGGCTTAGTTGAAAAAATTCCAAACGTTATTATGCTAACTGCATTTGGTCAAGAAGATGTTACTAAAAAAGCTGTTGATCTTGGTGCATCATATTTTATCTTAAAACCATTTGATATGGAGCATTTAATCAGCAATATCCGTCAAGTTGTAGGAAAGGGTAGTTCGGTAACTAAACGTAATTCACCTTCTCTAGTTTCAAATTACGAAAGCAAGCCACGTAACTTAGATGCTAGTATCACAAGTATCATCCATGAAATTGGGGTACCTGCACATATTAAAGGATATATGTACTTACGTGAAGCGATTTCGATGGTATACAACGATATTGAGCTTTTAGGTTCAATTACAAAAGTTTTATATCCAGATATCGCTAAAAAGTTCAATACAACAGCTAGCCGAGTTGAACGTGCAATTCGACATGCGATTGAAGTAGCATGGAGCCGTGGAAATATCGATAGTATTTCTACATTATTTGGTTATACAATTTCAATGTCAAAGGCAAAACCAACAAATTCAGAATTTATTGCAATGGTAGCTGATAAATTACGTTTAGAGCATAAAGCTTCATAATTTATTTTTATTATTAATTATTTAAGAAAAATTCAATCCCGATTAGCTTCTGACAGTGATTCCACAGACATTTCTCTTAGCGAATAACTTCTTACGAGATCTTCGGTATTTTTTCGCATTAGCAATTATACTTTTTCAAAAGAAAACGTTGTCTTTAGTAGACAACGTTTTCTTTTGTTGTTGAAAATGAGTTTATCGATTTAATTCAAAATTTTCATAAAAGCTGTTAGTTCAATATGCTCCATAACAACGAAATTCAATATTTCATTTTGAAAAAATGTAAAGTACGTGTCCTTTGATTTTCTATGATATTAAAAATTAGTTTGCGTAATAATTTTTAGTATGCTATAATATTTACTGCGCCACTGAAACATTTAGAAAAAGGATATTATTACTACGAAATTTGGAAGAAAATTGGACGTATTCCATGACGCGTCAGCTATTTCAACCTTGTTTAAAATTAGTAGTAGTGTCTGTTAGTGAAGATTGTTGTGAAACAAGCTGCCTAATGGAACGGCCCTGGAGCCGAATTGCGAAAGAGAGGTAGGGCTTTCGCCAATAGACAACAATTTTTAAATTTAAATAACTAACATATATATTACAAAGGCTATTCGTATACGTTGTACGAATAGCCTTTTTCCATTTGTAAAATAAGCTGATTAAAATGGAGACTAGAGTATTGTTGTATACAGCAATAAAAAAATAGGACATCCCATTATAGGGGCTGTTGACGAATTAAATAGGAATTTGTAAACCTGTGTAGAAATTATTCTATATAGGTTTTTTTATTGGGGGAATTCTTATGATGGGTCGAAAAGAAGATTGTCAAAATAAATTAGAGTTCATCGATTTAAATGATTTTGTACCTAGTAACCATATTTTACGCCAAATTAAAGACAAAATAGATTTCACGTTTATATACGATAAAATGGAAAAGTATTATTCAAAATTAGGAAGAAAATCTTTAGATCCAGTCCTTTTATTTAAAATGTTATTACTTGGCTATCTATTTAATATCGAATCTGAACGTGAACTGGAACAAGAAGTCATTTTAAATATAGCTTATCGTTGGTTTTTAGGTTTGGATTTATCCGACCCAGTGCCAGATCATTCAACATTTAGTCAAAATAGACGTAGAAGATTTAAAGATAGTTCGGTATTTCAAGAAATTTTTGACCACATTATTAGTCTTTGTATTGAAAAAGGATTCGTTATGGAGTTGTGATTGTGACAGATTCGACACATATAAAAGCTAGTGCCGCAAAAGAGAAAGTTCAAAGAATGGTTTTAGAAAAAACACCATCACAATACATAAATACACTTGAAGAAGAAGCAAAAAAAATTGAAAAAGAACATGAAAAAAAAAGAATAGATTCAGGTAAAAAGAAAAAAGGAAGAGAGCCAAAAAGTGATCCTACTTTAAAAACAGTCGCTGTCTTTCGAACAGATTCTGATTCAGGATCGTTACATCGTTCAGGAAAACCTTCAGGACCTCATTATTTAGCACATACTAGTATTGATACTGAAAATGGAATCATTGTAGATATTCATCCAAGTGCTGGGAACGTTAACGATTGTGAACCTTTTATAGAAAGATTAACAATCCTACAAGAAAAGTTTGACCTAGATATAAAAAAAGTCGGAGCTGATCGTGGGTACGATACAACCCCTATTCATCATGGCTTAAAGAAATTAAAAATTACAGGATATATTACCCCAACAAAAAAAGAAACAGCTTATGACACTATGTCTTATCATGAATTTAAATTTAACAATGAAACAGACAGTTATATTTGTCCAAATCATAAGGAACTTCCGTTTACTCATTTAAAGAAAAGTAATGGTCATTACTCCAAAATCTATTCAGCAAAAGCGAAAGATTGCAAAATTTGTCCATTTCGAGAAAAATGTTTCGGAAAAAAATCAATCAAAAAAGCCATTTCACGACCAATCGCACATGAATTAATCGATGAAAATCTAAAAAGATCAAAGACCAGTGAATATAAACAGATTCAAAAACAAAGAAGAGTTTGGTGTGAAGGTACTTTTGGGACGATGAAAACAAAACATAATCTATATAAAACTTATAAAAGGGGCATTCAAAAAATTCTTGAACAATGCCTCTTTTCGGCGTTGGCATTGAATTTAAAAAGAATGGTTAAAGTAATAAATTAAACAAGAAAATGTGATAAGAAAAGGTTTGACCACGTTGAATTAGTCTGAAAACACAAAATGGGAAAGGAGTTAAATCTCCTTTCCCATTTTGTCAACAGCCCCATTATATGGTTGTCCTATTTCTTTATAGTTTTTAATTAGAAAATAAATACAATCGTGAAAACAATTGCTACAATAAAACGATAAACTGCAAAACCTGTTAATTTTACTTTCTCTAATAATTTTAGGAAAGAAACGATCGCAAGTAGTGCTACAACGAACGCAGTGATGAATCCAGTTGCGAATAATGGTAAATCTGAAGCACTTAAAATATCGATATTTTTAATTAGATCTAATCCACTTGCAGCGATCATCATCGGTACTGCTAAAATAAAAGTAAATTCTGCAGAAGTTTTTCGATCTAAACCAAATAATAATCCCCCAGCTATTGTAGAGCCTGAACGTGAAAATCCTGGCCATAGAGCTAACATTTGAAAGCATCCAATAATAAAAGCTTGTTTATATGAGATATGATCTAAATCGGATGATTTAGGTTGTTTAGAGACTTTTTCAGCAACAATTAATAAAATACCGCCGGCTACTAATCCGATTACAACAGTTTTAGGTGAGAATAAAACATCTTTAATGAAATCATGGAATATAAGCCCAACAATTCCGGCTGGAATAGCACCGATAATAATATGAATTAAGTTGAGGTTCGTTTTTCTATAACCATCTGATTTAACTCCTAGTACTGACCATAGTCGTTTCCAAAAAACAACCACTACTGCTAGAATTGAACCAAGTTGAACAATTACTTCAAAAAATGAAGCCTTCTCACCCGTGAAATTTAATAAATCAGCAACTAAAATCATATGACCTGTAGAAGAAACAGGTAAAAATTCTGTTAATCCTTCTACCATCCCCATGATCAAACCAATTAACCAATCAGGTAACATTTAAAAATACCTCCATAAATACTTTTCGTTATAAAATATACACAATACATTACATTTTACTTGAAAACTTATTAATATGAAAGGAAGTTTAAATTAAATTTAGCTCATAATTGTTAATTATTTGTACAATTTTACATAAAAGTGTAATTTAAAGATAGAATTAAGAAAAAAGGTGCATAAAAAAAGAAGTAGAAAAACTACTTCTACCTTCTTTATTTATGCTAAATTACTATTTAGATTCGTTATCCTCAGATGCTTCTTCGTTTTTAGTCGAATCTAATTCCATCAACTTTTTCATTAATATATGCTGTGGCATATGCATAATTTGTTCTAAAGGAACGTTTAATTTCTTAGAAAGTAAAATTGCCGTTTCAGGCGAAATTTGCAATGGTCGCATAATAATCCTCCTTAGTTTCGTAAAATTAGTATACAATAAGAAAAAGAAGAAAGTACATATTTTCTCACATAGGGGGAATTTCAGTGGTCGATATTATTGGTCATAGAGGTGCTGCAGGAACCTACCCAGAAAATACAATGGTTTCTTTTATGGCATGTGAAGATTTAGGGGCAGACGGAATTGAATTAGATGTACATTTATCAAAAGATGGTGAAATTGTTGTTATTCATGATGAAACAATAAATCGTACAACTAACGGTAAAGGTTTCGTAAAAGATTATACTTTAGCTGAATTAAAGCAATTTGATGCTAGTTATCGATTTAAACGCCAATTTAAAGGGTGTACGATTCCAACCTTAAAAGAAGTTTTTGATTGGGCAAAAGGAAATAATTTTAGTATCAATGTTGAACTCAAAAATGATAAAATCGAATACCATGGACTTGAGGAACGTGTAATAAATTTAATCCGTTCATATGAATATGAAAAAAGAATCGTTTTATCTTCCTTTAATCATAAAAGTATGCTTAAATTCCACTTAATGGCACCAGACATTGAAACCGCAGTTCTTTTTAATAGAAGAAGTAAAGAGCCATGGAAAATTGCTGAAGATTTTAAAGCAAATGCAATTCATCCTAATTATCGCATTATTACTGATGAACAAATAGAAGAAACAATGGAACATCACATAGCTGTAAGACCGTATACAATTAATGAAACATCTGTTATGAAACGGTTATTTGAAGTCAAGTGTACGGCGATTATTACTGACTATCCAGAGCTTGCTTTCCAAGTCAGAAGTCAGCTTCTTAGCAAATAAAAAAAGTGCTTACATTAGCACTTTTTTTGTTTTGTTATTTATCTTTTGGTTTTAATGAGTCCCCGCATAAGCAAATGTTACTTTACGCTCACAAAAATTATCTTTTTAAAAATTTACCTTGGACTTTGTTTCGTTTACGATCTCTAAATAATACAAAGCTTCCGACTAAATAAAAACCGACACCTAATGAAACAAGTCCGATTAATAATTGCAATGGAAGATTTGGAATGCCAAAAGAATGGATTAGAAATACCGTGTCACGAAGTAATTTAATTCCGATAACTGCTAAAGCTATTGGTACAACAATCACAACGAATGCTAACATACGTGTAAATGATTCTTTCATGTTAATTAATTCCTCCGATAAAAGTAACAATAAAGTATAAAATTACGTAATTCTCTTTCTTCATAATCATATACAAGTATAGCGTTGTCAAGATTTATAAAACATTTGAAATAGACGAAAGAATAACTTTATATATATAATAGTCTAATGTGTTTAATAATTTGTTGAAATTAGTAGGTGAACTAAGATGAAACAAAACGTAATGATCGTCGGAATGGGGACAGGAGGTACAGCCGTATTAAAACTTCTATCACATTCTGATTTATTTCATGTTGTTGCAGTAGTAGATATGATAAAAGAGGCTAAAGGTTTAGAATTTGCTAAAAGCTTACATATTCCAATACTAAAGGATTGGAAGTCGAATTTAAACGATGAGATTGATGTTGTCATAAATACTACTGGAGATGAAGCTATATACGAGGAAATAATCGAATATAAAGCTAAGAATACTTTAGTGATCCCGGGTTCTGTTGCAAAAATGATATCTGATCTTGTTCAAGAAAAAGAATCACTTTTTAATTTAATCAATAATAAAAAAAGGCAGCAGGAACTAATTTTGGACAACACTCACGATGGGATGATTGTCGTTGATAAATGGGGAAAAATTCTTTTATTTAATCGCTCTGCAGAAAGAATGTTACATACTGATAAAGATGCTGCAATTGGTAGGTATATATTGGATGTTGTCCCGACTAGTAAATTACCTCGAGTTCTTCAAACGAAAAAGAAGGAAATCAATCAAGAACATATATTAATTAATGGAAGTAAGATTTTTACGACTCGTATTCCAATCTTTCGAGAAGATGGTGAACTTGAAGGTGCAATTTCTGTTTTTAAAGATGATACTGAAGTAATCGATTTAGCAGAAGAAGTCACAAATTTAAAAGAAGTTTATAGCATGCTTGAAGCAGTCATTCAAAGTTCGGATGAAGCAATTTCAGTTGTAGATGAAAAAGGTAATGGAATTATTATTAATCCCGCATACACAAGATTGACTGGATTATCAAGCGAACAAGTTCTCGGTAAACATGCAACGATTGATATTACTGAAGGTGAAAGTGTTCATTTAAAAGTATTGAAAACAAAACAAGCGGTTCGTGGAGTACGCATGAAAGTCGGAAAGCAAAATCGTGATGTACTAGTTAATGTAGCTCCTGTAATCGTAGACGGAAAATTAAAAGGTAGTGTTGGAGTAATCCACGATGTTTCTGAAATTTCACAGTTAACGAATGAACTACATAGAGCGCGTCAAATTATTAGAACATTAGAGGCGAAATATTCATTCGAGGATATAGCTGGTGAATCTGAAGGAATCAATTTAGCAATCATGCAGGCTAAGTTGGCTGCGAGCACTCCTGCTACCGTACTACTTCGTGGGGAATCTGGAACAGGTAAAGAATTGTTTGCTCATGCGATTCATAATGAAAGCGATCGCAAATATAATAAATTCGTTCGAGTGAATTGTGCTGCGATTTCTGAAACTTTATTGGAAAGTGAATTATTCGGTTATGAAGAAGGTGCTTTTTCTGGCGCAAAACGTGGTGGGAAAAGAGGACTTTTTGAAGAAGCGAATAATGGTAGTATTTTCTTAGATGAAATTGGAGAATTATCACCTGCGATGCAAGCCAAACTATTAAGGGTCCTACAAGAGAAAGAAATAAGACGTGTTGGTGGGACAAAGTCGATTCCTATTAATGTGCGAGTGATTGCTGCGACGAATGTTCATCTTGAGGAAGCAATTATTGAAGGAAAGTTTAGAGAAGACCTTTATTATCGTTTAAATAAGCTTCCTATTATTATTCCTGCATTAAAGGATCGAATTGAAGATATTTTACCAATTAGTGAGAGACTATTAGCAAAAATAAATCAAGATTACGGTCGAAATGTTGAAGGGATCTCATTATCAGCATTAAATAAATTAAAAAGTTACAATTGGCCAGGTAATGTAAGGGAATTGGAAAATGTGTTAGGAAGAGCGGTTATATTCATGAAATTTAATGAAAAACAAATCTTACCTGAACATTTATCTGCGATCGTACAAGTTAAGCAAGAACAAACTGTTAGTCATAACGAAGTTCATATTGAAGAAATAAGCTCCCTTGATGAAATGGTTATAAATTATGAAGGTGAAATTATTGAAAAGATATTAATGAAAAATAATGGTAATAAAACAAGGTCAGCAAAAGAGCTTGGAATATCAGTAAGGAATTTGTATTATAAATTGGAAAAATACCACACTGCAAAAAATAGCACGCAATAATTTGCGTGCTATGAATATTTTTGCATACAATTACTGTCATTTTTCAAAATATTGTTGTAGAATAGATTTATTGGTGTTACTAGTACCTGGTACTAGAATGTTGGTAATGTAAGGCTTTTCAACTATTTTTAAAATAGTTCTATCCTTTTTTGAAAGTTGGCACGCTAATTGCTTTATATAGTGCAAGGGGATGAAAGGAAGGGCTTTCAATGAATTTAACAGATATAATGTTACGTGCGAAAAATCATTCTAGGCAAACTGTTGCTGTAGCTGTTGCTGAGGACTTCGAAGTAAAAGAAGCAGTTTCAATAGCGTTAGATAATGATTTAGCAAATTTCTTACTTTTCGGAAATGAGCAAGCTATCTATGAAATGTATGAAGATTTATTAAAAAACGAACAATTTGCAGAAAGAATAAAAATTGTTCATTCTCATTCAAACAAAGAGGCTGCTAAAAATGCAGTTGTAGCTGTTCGCTCTGGTGAAGCTTCAATTGTAATGAAAGGTAATCTTTCATCTTCAGTTCTTCTAAAAGAAGTATTGAACAAAGAATATGGTTTAAGAGATAAAAGTGTTTTATCACATGTTGCAATATTCGACGTACCAGGTAGAGAAAATGCAGTAATCGTAACGGATGCTGCGATGAACATAGCACCTACGTTAGATCAAAAGGTGAAAATTATTGAAAACAGTGTTGAAATTGCAAGGAAAGTAGGATTAGAAACCCCTAAAGTTGCTGTACTGGCAGCTGTCGAAGTAGTAAATCCTGCAATGCAAGCAACGCTAGATGCAGCAACACTAACTGTCATGAATACAAGAGGACAAATTAAAAATTGTATTGTTGATGGACCATTAGCGCTTGATAATGCCATTTCTGTTGAAGCAGCAAAACATAAAGGCTTAACTGGAGAAGTTGCTGGGCAAGCTGATATTTTATTAGTTCCTACAATAGAAACTGGAAATATTTTATATAAATCTTTAGTCTTTATGGCAAACTCAGAAGTGGCTGCACTTATTGCTGGAGCAAAGGCACCGATTGTTTTAACATCGCGTTCTGACTCTGCAATGACAAAATTATATTCATTAGCATTAGCTATATGTAATTCTAAAAACTAAACTTACACAATTTAAGGGAGCTGTTATTACATGGAAATCTTCAAATACTTAGAAACTTATGATTATGAGCAAGTTGTTTTCTGCCAAGATAAAGAATCAGGATTAAAAGCAATTATTGCAATCCACGATACTACATTAGGTCCAGCTTTAGGTGGAACAAGAATGTGGACTTACGAATCAGAAGAAGCAGCAATTGAAGATGCTCTACGTTTAGCAAAAGGTATGACTTATAAAAATGCTGCTGCTGGCTTAAACTTAGGTGGAGGAAAAACTGTAATCATCGGTGATCCACGTAAAGATAAAAACGAAGCAATGTTCCGTGCATTTGGTCGTTATATCCAAGGCTTAAATGGTCGTTATATTACTGCTGAGGACGTAGGTACTACTGTAGCAGATATGGATTTAATCCATGAAGAAACTGATTATGTAACTGGTATTTCACCATCATTCGGTTCTTCAGGTAATCCATCTCCAGTTACTGCATTCGGTGTATACCGTGGTATGAAAGCTGCTGCAAAAGAAGCATTTGGTACTGACAGCTTAGAAGGTAAAAAAATTGCAATCCAAGGTGTTGGTAATGTTGCTTACAGCCTTTGCGAGTACTTACATGAAGAAGGCGCTCAATTAATCGTAACTGATATTAATAAAGAAGCTGTACAACGTGCAGTAGAAGCATTTGGTGCTACAGCAGTAGATCCTGATGATATTTATGGAGTAGAATGTGATATTTATGCGCCATGTGCTTTAGGTGCAACAATTAACGATAAAACAATCCCACAATTAAAAGCGCGAGTTATTGCAGGTTCTGCAAATAACCAATTAAAAGAAACTCGTCATGGTGATTTAATCCATGAATTAGGAATCGTTTATGCTCCTGACTATGTAATTAATTCTGGTGGAGTAATCAACGTTGCTGATGAGTTATATGGATATAACTACGACCGTGCAATGAAAAAAGTTGAAGGCTTATATGATAACATTGCAAAAGTTATCGAAATTTCTAAACGTGACGGTATTCCAACATATTTAGCTGCAGACCGTTTAGCTGAAGAGCGTATTGCTACAATGGCAAAATCTCGTAGCCAATTCTTATCAAATGGTCACAACATCTTAAGCAGAAGATAATTGACTAAATAAAAATTAATTAACATTCCTTTATTTTTTAGGTGGAAAGAAAGAGTGAAGTAATAGTACCTCTTTCTTTCTAGTTATAAAGGTAAGGTAAACTTAGAAGGGAGAGTGTTGACAATGCATCGTATTTTAGTAATTAATCCTGGCAGCACATCCACAAAGGTTGGTGTATTTGATGATGAAAAACCAATTTTTGAACAAACAATACGCCATGACGATGAAGAATTAAATAATTACAAAACAATAATTGATCAATATGAATTTAGAAAAAATGTTATTTTAGAGGTATTACACAAAGAAGGCATTAACATTTCAAAATTAAGTGCTGTATGTGGTCGAGGTGGACTACTTAGACCAATCGAAGGTGGAACTTATGCTGTAAATGAAATCATGTTAGAAGATTTGAAAATTGGCTATAGTGGTCAGCATGCTTCAAATCTTGGTGGGATCATTGCTAATGAGATTGCACAAGGATTAAACATCCCAGCATTTATCGTTGATCCAGTAGTTGTAGATGAATTAAATCCGGTTGCAAGAATCAGCGGACAATCACTTATGGAAAGAAGAAGTGTTTTCCATGCTTTAAACCAAAAAGCTGTAGCACGAAAAGTGTCAAAACAGTTAGAACAGTCATATAACGATTTAAACCTTATTATCGCCCATATGGGTGGAGGTGTGAGTGTTGGTGCTCATAAAAAAGGACGCGTAATTGACGTAAATAATGGTTTAGATGGTGAAGGACCTTTCAGTCCAGAGCGAGCTGGAACTGTACCAATTGGCGATTTAATAAAACTTTGTTACTCTGGTGACTACTATATTAACGAAGTTCAAAAAATGATGGTTGGTCAAGGTGGATTAGTTAGCTATCTTGGAACGGCTGATGCAATTAAAGTCGAAAACATGATTGAAGATGGTGACGAAAAAGCTGCTTTAGTATATGAAGCAATGGCTTACCAAGTCGCAAAAGAAATTGGAAGTGCAGCAGCTGTACTTGAGGGTAATATTGATGCAATTATATTAACTGGTGGAATTGCTTATAGTGATTTTATTGTTAATGAAATAACAAAAAGAGTTAAATGGATGGCACGTGTAATTGTTTTACCAGGTGAAAATGAACTTCAAGCTCTTTGTGAAGGTGCACTTCGCGTACTTCGAGAAGAAGAAGAAGCAAAAATCTATCCTGGAGAATTTGCAGTTAAATCTTTAGTATAAATGTGAGGAGAATTTCATCATGGCAACAGAATATGATTTAGTCGTACTCGGTGGCGGTACAGGTGGCTATGTAGCTGCTATTCGTGCTTCTCAATTAGGATTAAAAGTAGCAGTAGTAGAAAAAAATAAACTAGGTGGAACTTGCTTACATGCAGGCTGTATCCCAAGTAAAGCATTATTACGTAGTGCAGAAGTTTTTTCAACTGCTAAAAAAAGTGAAGAGTTTGGTGTTGAAACATCAGGCGTAACATTAAATTTTAGCAAAGTACAACAAAGAAAAGAAAATATCGTTGCCGGGCTTCATAAAGGTGTTGAACACTTAATGAAACAAGGGAAAATTGATGTATACGACGGTTTAGGACGTATTTTAGGTCCTTCAATCTTCTCTCCAATGCCAGGAACAATTTCAGTAGAAATGAACGATGGTAGCGAGAACGAAATGCTAATTCCTAAGAACGTTTTAGTCGCAACTGGTTCAAGACCAAAGTCTTTACCTGGATTAACTATTGATGGTGAGCATGTAATGTCATCTGATGAGGCGTTAAAAATGGAGTCACTTCCTGAGTCAATTATTATCGTTGGTGGCGGTGTAATAGGTATTGAGTGGGCTTCAATGTTAGCAGATTTTGGTGTTGAGGTAACAGTAATCGAGTATAGTAAAACTATTTTACCTTTAGAAGACGAAGAAATTTCTAAAGAAATGACTAGATTATTAAAGAAAAAAGGGATTAAATTAGTTACTGATGCGAAAGTTTTAGCTGAAACTTTAATAATCGATAATGGTGTAAGAATTAATGCACTTCATAAAGATACTGAGAAATCTTTCACTGCTGAAAAAATGTTAGTATCTGTTGGTCGTCAAGCGAATGTTGAAGGTATCGGATTAGAAAATACTGACATCGTAGTTGAAAATGGTTTTATCCAAACAAATGCTAATTACCAAACTAAAGAATCACATATTTATGCGATTGGTGATGTAATTGGTGGCCTACAATTAGCACATGTTGCTTCAAGAGAAGGTACAATTGCAGTTGAGCATATTGCAGGTAATTCACCACTTCCATTAGATCCAACAATGGTAAGTAAGTGTGTTTATAGTAATCCGGAAGTTGCATCTGTTGGTTTAACTGAGCGTGAAGCAAAAGAAAAAGGCTACACAGTTAAAAAAGGTAAATTCTCGTTCCGTGCAATTGGTAAAGCTTTAGTTTACGGTGAGCATGATGGTTTTGTTAAAATAATTGTTGATGAAGAGACAAATGATCTTCTAGGTGTTCATATGATTGGACCTCATGTAACTGATATGATCTCTGAAGCTGGTTTAGCACGAGTATTAGATGCAACTGCATGGGAAATTTCTCATACAATTCATCCACATCCTTCATTATCAGAAGCAATTGGTGAAGCAGCACTTGCTGTAGAAGGATTAGCAATTCACTCTTAATTTAAAATAATGAAATGTAGAGAGTAAATCTCTACATTTCATCACTATAATGATTTAAAACGCTTCCACATCGTATGTGGTAAAAGGGGGATATTTATGGAAAAGGTTACAACTTCAAACCGTCATGAACAGCTTGGTTTATCAAATGATGACGTTCTTAGTATGTATGAAACAATGCTAATGGCGCGTCGTATTGATGAGCGTATGTGGTTATTAAATCGTGCTGGTAAAATTCCGTTCGTTATTTCTTGTCAAGGCCAAGAAGCAGCTCAAGTTGGATCAGCTTACGCATTAGATAATACAAAAGATTACGTATTACCATACTACCGTGATATGGGTGTTGTTTTACAATTCGGAATGACAGCAAAAGAATTAATGCTTTCTGGTTTTGCTAAAGCAGAAGATCCAAACTCTGGTGGACGTCAAATGCCAGGTCATTTTGGACAAAAGAAAAATCGTATCGTTACAGGTTCATCTCCAGTTACAACTCAAGTACCTCACGCTGTTGGTGTTTCTTTAGCTGCAAAAATGGAAGGTAAAGATATCGTTTCTTGGGTTTCATTTGGTGAAGGTTCTTCTAACCAAGGTGATTTCCATGAAGGCGCAAACTTTGCTGGTGTACATAAGTTACCAGTAATTTTCATGTGTGAAAATAACAAATATGCTATCTCAGTACCGATTGAAAAGCAATTAGCATGTGAAAAAGTATCAGATCGTGCAATTGGATACGGAATGCCTGGTTTCACTGTTGATGGAAATGATCCATTAGAAGTTTACCGTGTAACAAAAGAAGCAGTTGACCGTGCTCGTCGTGGAGAAGGTCCAACATTAATCGAAGCTGTATCTTATCGTTTAACTGCACACTCTAGTGATGATGACGATCGTATTTACCGTTCTCGTGAAGAAGTAGAAGAAGCAAAAAGCAAAGATTGCTTATTTACATTTGCTAAATACCTTCATGAAGTTGGTGTGTTAACAGAAGAAATAGAAAAAGAATTAGATACAAAAATTCGTGCGATTGTTGATGAAGCAACTGACTACGCAGAAAACGCTCCATATGCAGCACCTGAGCATGCATTGAAGTTTGTTTACGAAGAATAAGAGGGGGTAGGACAATATGGCAGTAATGTCTTATATAGATGCAGTAACTTTAGCGTTAAAAGAGGAAATGGAACGCGATCCAAAGGTATTTGTATTAGGGGAAGACGTTGGATTAAAAGGTGGAGTATTTAAAGCGACTCATGGTCTGTATGATCAATTTGGTGAGGATCGTGTATTAGATACACCACTTGCAGAATCTGCAATTGCGGGTGTTGGTATTGGTGCTGCAATGTACGGACTTAGACCAGTAGCTGAAATGCAATTTGCTGATTTCATTATGCCTGCAGTAAACCAAATTATTTCTGAGGCATCAAGAATTCGTTATCGTTCAAACAATGACTGGACTTGTCCTATTACGATTCGTGCTCCTTATGGAGGCGGTGTACACGGTGCACTTTATCACTCTCAATCTGTTGAGAAGGTATTTGCAGGTCAACCAGGTTTAAAAATTGTAATGCCTTCTACTCCTTATGATGTTAAAGGATTATTAAAAGCAGCAATTCGTGATAATGACCCAGTAATTTTCTTTGAACACAAACGTGCTTATCGATTAATTAAAGGTGAAGTACCTGAAACTGATTACGTACTTCCAATTGGTAAAGCTGATGTAAAACGTGAAGGTGAAGATATCACAATCATCACTTACGGATTATGTGTACACTTTGCACTTCAAGCTGCAGAAAAATTAGCTCAAGATGGCATTTCTGTACATGTTTTAGACTTACGTACAATTTATCCATTAGATAAAGAATCTATTATCGAAGCTGCTTCTAAAACAGGAAAAGTTTTATTAGTAACTGAAGATAATAAAGAAGGAAGTATAATGAGCGAAGTTGCAGCAATTATTGCTGAAAATTGCTTATTTGAATTAGATGCGCCAATCGCTCGCCTTGCTGGCCCTGATGTTCCGGCAATGCCTTATTCTCCTACAATGGAAAAATTCTTCATGGTTAATCCAGACAAAGTAGAAAAAGCGGCTAGAGAACTTGCAGCATTTTAATGGCACTGTTTGAAAAAGGGGGACATAATGATGATCGAAAATATTAAAATGCCTCAATTAGGTGAAAGTGTAACAGAAGGTACAATTAGTACTTGGTTAGTAAAAGTAGGGGATCACGTAAATAAATACGATCCACTTGCTGAAGTTATGACAGATAAAGTTAATGCTGAAGTACCATCTTCATTTTCTGGTGTAATTAAAGAATTAATCGCAAATGAAGGGGAAACTTTAGCTGTTGGTGAAATCATTTGTACGATTGAAGTTGAAGGAGCTTCTGGTGAAGTAGCTGCTACAACAATCGAAGAAACTAAACCAGCTGAAAAAGCTGCACCTGTAGCACCAGCACAAATTCCTGTAGCTGCTGCACCGGTTCAAACTATTGATAAAACTGATGAGTCTGGTAAAGTACGTTTTTCTCCAGCTGTACTTCGTTTAGCACAAGAAAATAATCTTGATCTTTCATTAATTCCTGGTACAGGAAATAATGGTCGAGTTACTCGAAAAGACGTTTTAAATGCAATCGCAAATGGTGTACCTCAAGCGGCACCAGCACCTGTTGCAGTTGAAACTCCTGCTCAACCAGTTGTAGCACAAACTGCTCCTGCTGCCCAAGTAGCTAAAGCACCTGCTGCAGCACCAGCACCTGTTATTCCTACAGCAGTTGGTGATATTGAAATTCCAGTTACAGGCGTACGTAAAGCAATTGCTTCAAATATGTTACGTAGTAAACATGAAGCTCCACACGCTTGGATGATGATCGAAGTAGATGTTACAAACTTAGTAAATTACAGAAACAGTCTTAAAGATTCTTTCAAGAAAAAAGAAGGTTTCTCTTTAACATTCTTCGCATTCTTTGTTAAAGCTGTAGCGCAAGCACTTAAAGAATACCCAATGATTAATTCAATGTGGGCTGGAGATAAAATCATCCAAAAGAAAGATATTAACTTATCGATCGCTGTTGCAACAGACGATGCATTATTTGTTCCAGTAATTAAAAATGCTGATGAGAAAACAATCAAAGGTATTGCACGTGAAATTACAGAATTAGCTACAAAAGTTCGTACTGGTAAATTAAAATCAGACGAAATGCAAGGTGGCACATTCACAGTAAATAACACTGGATCATTTGGTAGTGTTCAAAGCGCGGGTATCATTAACTACCCACAAGCTGCAATTTTACAAATTGAAAGCATCGTAAAACGTCCAGCTGTAGTAAACGGTATGATTGGCGTTCGTGATATGGTTAACCTGTGCTTATCACTTGATCACCGTGTACTTGACGGATTCATTTGTGGTAAATTCTTAGGAAGAGTAAAAGAAATCCTAGAAAATACAACAAAAGAAAATACGAACGTATATTAATTCTTAAACGAAAGAGGTTGTCTTAAGGTGGCAACCTCTTTTTTTATGTTTAAAAATAGATTTGTTGCTGAGGTAGTGAAAATAGACATATAAAATCACGCATAATGAAAAACGCCACCGAGATACCCCTCAACCATGCAAAGGTAATAAAAAAAGGATATATTTGTTTCCTCTTTCCTGAATTTATAAAATGCCCTTTTGTAATGACCTGTGATAAAATTAAATAATTATAAAATTCTGTATTTTATTAAAAAAGGGGTGGGCATTATGCTAGTTGAACAAAACGGCTATTACATATCAACTAATAAAGAATTATTAAACAGAGAAGTTATTTATCATTTTTTAGACAAAGATTCATATTGGGCAAATGAAATTCCTTATGAGTACATTGAGCGATTTATCAAAGGATCTTTCTGTTTTGGTGTTTACAAGGGGAGTCCAGGAGAAAATGAACCAACACAAGTAGGCTTCGCTAGAGTAGTTTCAGATGGCGTCACATTTGCCTATTTAGCAGACGTATTTATTCTCCCAGAATATCGTAAACAAGGCTTATCAAAATGGCTAATGGAACAAATCATGAGTTATGACAAACTCTCAACTGTACGAACATTCATGCTTGGTACAAGAGATGCTCACAACTTATACCGCAAATTCGGCTTCGAAGTGATTGATAATAGTAAAAACCGATTCATGGCTATATTAAAAGACAATCTTTATCGTGATACGAAAATCAATAGGGAATAGGATGTCATTCCTCTTCTCTATACCCCTTATGTCTCCATGCAATACCATTTCCTAAAATAACTTTAGCATTGGCTTTATTAGAAGCTTTCCCCCCTTTCCTAAGTCTTTTACGCAACCTCCAGTTCACTTTTAGGTCCCTGAACTAAAACCTTTACAAACTGTAACATTTGTAAGATAATTTACAAATATGTGACATCTTAGAGAAATAGGGGGGGATAAGATGTTTAAAAATTTATCTGCCGTACATCCTGTTGCTTGGAATATCGTTATAGGAACTTTATTCGTTAGGTTTGCTAGCACAGTAAGTATGCCGTTTTTAGCTATTTATTTAACTTCAGTTAAACATATCTCACCTGCAATGGTTGGGCTCATGTTAACAGTTTCATCTTTTTTAGGGGTACTTTTCAGTTTTATTGGAGGAACTCTTTCTGATCGTATTGGAAGAAAAACTATTTTATTATCGAGTATTTTCTTATGGTCTATTACATTAGTTGGTTTTGGACTAGGAAATTCTTTCGTCTGGTTTTTCGTGCTGAACTCGATCTTAAATATTTGTTCATCATTTTTCGAACCTTCTTCAAGAGCATTACTTTCTGATTTAACCGACGAAAAATCAAAACTGTTAGTCTTTAATTTGCGCTATGCTGCGATTAATGTTGGAGTTGCAGTAGGTCCTTTAGTTGGTTTATATCTAGGAAGCTCTAAAAGTACATTGCCATTTGTATTATCTGGAATTGTGTACTTTTTTTATGGTTTAACATTATTATTTATGTTATCAAAATATAAAATTGGAGAAGGAAAGTCTGCTTCAACAACTAACAAAGTTACGATGAAGGCGTCGTTTTCAATTTTACGTAAGGATATCATCTTTGCTTTAACAATTCTAACAATCTGTTTTTATGGGCTTGGTTATTCACAAAGCTTTTCAACAATGTCTCAATATTTCGCGAATGCACCACAGTTTCATAATGGAGTTAAACTGTATGCGTATTTAACAACAATCAATGCAGTAACTGTAGTAATACTTCAATTCCCAATTGTAAGTAGAATGAAGAATTTTTCACCTACTGTATCTATGATGATTGGAAATGTGATTGTTAGTTTAGCGGTTGCTGGATTTGGGTTATTTACTAACTTTTTCTTATTAGCAATCGTAATGATTGTGTTAACTGTAGGAGAAATATTTGCATTTACATTTACAGATGTATTTGTCGATCAGCTTGCTCCTGAAGAATTAAAGGGTACTTATTTTGGGGCAATGGGATTCTCAAAGCTTGGCTTCGTTTTCGGGCCAGCGCTTGGTGGAAGTTTATTAGCTTACTTCGGATATGAAAATGGCGGCCGTGGTTTTGTTATTATTAGTGCAATCGCTTTTATAAGTTTTCCAATGATGTATTTTGTAAATCGACTTTTTCAAAAAAGAAATGCAGTCAAGGTTGAATCGGATACAAAATTAACGGTTAATTCTTAAAAGAACGCAAATAAGCGTTCTTTTTTTGTTAGAATAAATATTTTTTCCATTCATTTCCAGTAACTAATTGTGATACATTTAAAGTAAGAATAAAAATAGCGAGGATGGGGAGTTATTTTGAATAAATATGGTAGGCTTTCTTTAATGATGGTTGGTATCAGTATAGTTATAGCTCTTTTTATCCATGATCACACTCAACAACTAGGCATATTCCTTTTATGCTTTTTAATCTTATCAATAACAGGGGTAATTTTTGCATTCCTCTCAAAAAAACTTACAAATATTATTCTTGGCGTCGTCTTAAATGTTGTCACATTTATTTTTTTCTTCTTATTAGTATTGGCGTTCGGTATTGGTGAAGCTTAATTATTAGAGTTTTTTCATTAGATACTAAAAAAGTATGCTTTCGTTCATTTCCTCATATATTTGTATAAACAAACGATATGGAGGGAGAGATATGGACGAACTTCTTTTTGATCAGTTTAAGTTATTAAGTTGGGACTGTATAATATTAGAAGGTGCTAGTGAGCAAGAAGAAGAACTAATGAAAAATGTATTATCCACGTTACATTCAGTCGGATTAAAAAATAAGATTGATGCAAAAGTTTTATTTATTGCAGGAAATGTGGAAAAGATTGATCAGTTTGTCATAAAAAATCCATTCGTAACCGTAATAAGAGTTGTTGAAGAATTAAATGAAGATTACCAATACGCCATATCTACTTTAGCTCATTTGCCGAATGTAATCGTAGAGTTAGTGAATGATTAATTAATGCGTTAAAAAGATTCATTTGAAATAATAAAACTAACAGGTTCAAAAGCTTGAATTAATAGCCGCTTAATTGGTAAGATGAAAAAAAGAGCATGTAAGGAGTAGATGAAATGAATATGAATTTTAATTTTTTTATGAATGATGTTGTCCATACTGCACGTCAAGAAATCGTAGCGGCTGGTTATGCAGAGTTAAAAACACCTGAGGACGTCGAGCAAGCACTAGAAAAGAAAGGCACTACACTTGTAATGGTAAACTCAGTATGTGGTTGTGCTGGTGGTATTGCGCGTCCTGCAGCAGCACATTCAGTGCACTATGATGCAAGACCAGACCAATTAGTAACTGTGTTTGCAGGGCAAGATAAAGAAGCTACTGCGAGAGCACGTGAATATTTTACAGGTAAAGCACCATCTTCTCCATCGTTTGCACTTTTAAAAGATGGTGAGCTTGTTGCGATGGTTGAGCGACATGAAATCGAAGGCCATGATCCAATGCAAGTTATTCAAAAACTTCAAAATTACTTCGATCAATTTTGTGAAGAAATTTAAATAAAAAAGTACAAAAATTTATGGGGGAAATTCCATAAATTTTTGTACTTTTTTTGTGCATAATAATATTATTATGTAAACTAAAATGAAATGAACCGTTCTAATTAATGGATAGTTTGTAAATAAAATAAAAAATAAAAAAGAAAGATAATGCAGCTAAGGAGCATGTAAAAATTAATAGCATTAATGCATCCTTATATGCTGTTTCGTCATATTTTACTCGAAAAGCGAAAGATTCTAGTTTATGTTTTTTGGATTTTCTATATTGGTTTAAATCGATAATATTTGATTGATCCACAACACACCTCTCCTTTGTAGTACTAATATATTATTTAAATTTTAAAATATTCTAAAAAATTAGTAAAGTTGTTTTACAAACAAATAAATAGCAAATTATGCCATAATTAATAGAGATAAAATATACTAATATGCTTGAAAGGTAAGTGGGAATTTGTGAAATATACTTTATGCTTTATCAAACGAAATGATGAACTATTAATGTTAAATCGTATAAATGCTCCTACAATGGGAATTTGGAATGGTGTTGGTGGAAAAATAGAAAATGGGGAAACAATCGAAAGATCAGTGCAAAGAGAGATTGCAGAAGAAACTGGAATACATATTGAGTTGAAAGATATTACTTATAAAGGGAAAGTGACCTGGCATGAAGAAGATGTGGATTTCGGAGGTATGTATGTATTTCTGGCAGAGGTTTCTAATAACCTAAAATATGATACGCCTTTAAAAACAGATGAAGGAATTTTAGATTGGAAAAAAATAGATTGGGTAATAGATGAAAAAAATCAAGGAGTAGGAGAGTGTATTCCATATTTTCTTCCTATACTATTAAAAAACGAGCGGAATCATCATTATTCCTTTTATTATAAGGAGAATAAGGTTGTTAATGTAGTAATAGAAGAGGAAGTTTTAGTATAATAAAATAATTTATAAATGAATAATGTAATCATTTTTATGAAAATACCATTTCCATAATGGTATTTTTTTTATGAATAATCATGAAAACGCTTAAATTTGGGGGAATTTATGTTTTTGGAAATTTAAAATGTAGTAATATGCGAGATTTGTCGAAAACTTTTTGAAAGGTTTGAAAAGTTTGATAACAACTCTGTCATTCACCTATATGAATAAATATATAAATATAGTGAATATTAATGAAAAAATTTTTTGAATAATATCCTTGTAAAATTAGGCTGTATCTAATTTTTTTGTCGAAAACCTGAAAAATATAGTTGCATATTTATTAGTATGTGTTAAAATTCATTTTGTGGAATAATTATTCATTCGGAAAAAATGGTTGTTTAATAGAATACTAAAAAGATAATATAAATAATAAGTTTGAATTTTTAAAAAATTAGGGGGAAGCATTAATGAAAAAATTAGTCGGAGTTTTAGCTGCATCAGCATTATCAATTGGAATGTTATCTGCTTGTAACAAGTCAGATGATAAAACCTTAATCTTAGGAACAAGTGCGGATTATAAGCCTTATGAATTTATTGACACTAAAGAGGATAAAATAGTCGGGTTTGATGTTGATTTAGCTAAAGCGCTTGGTAAAAAAACTGGTTATACTATTAAAGTAAAAGACATTGATTTTAATTCATTAATTACTGCGATGAATGCAGATAAAGTAGATTTTATTATGGCAGGTATGAAAAAGACACCTGAGCGTGCGAAAAATGCAGATTTCACTCAACCATATTTCACTGATCAAAATGAAATAGTTGTAAATAAAGATTCAAACATTAAAAGTGTTAAAGATTTAAAAGGAAAAACAGTCGGTGTACAAGCTGGTTCAATTCAAGAAACAAAAGCAATTGATGTTTCTAAAAAAGTTGGATTTAAAGTTGAAAACCGTAACCGAATCCCTGAGATGGTAGAAGAATTAAAAGCTGGAAGATTTGATGCTGTTGTTATCGAACAATCTGTAGCAAGTGGCTATTTAAATAAATTACCTGAAATGCAAGGCGAATTAATGCAAGATTTCTTTGAAACATCTGGATCAGCAGTAGCTCTTCCAAAAGGTAGTAAATTAACACCTAAATTTGATAAAGCACTTAAAGAATTAAAAGAAGATGGAACTATTGATAAATTAGTTAAAAAATGGTTCGGAGAATTGAAGTAATACGTAAGTTTTTAATAGATTAAAAGATAAAGCTATAGGGTATGGCAGAAGATATAAAAAATGATAAGTTTTGTTGTAATCAGGGGAGGAATTATTGATGGAGAGAGATTGGAGTCACTTATTAGAAAAAATGCCTTTACGTCTTGCGCCAAGCATGGCAAAGGATCATCCTAACTTACCGGTTATAAAGGAAGAAGGCTGTTACTACTATGGTGTAGATGGTAAGGAGTACTTAGACTTTACATCTGGAATTGCTACTACAAATGTTGGACATCGTCATCCAAAAGTAGTACAGGCAATTAAAGATGGTGCTGATTCTTTAGCTCATGGTCCGTCGGGTGTTATTATTTACGAATCGATTTTAAAGCTAGCAGATGAGTTGGCTGAAATTCTTCCTGGTAACTTAGATACTTTCTTTTTTGGTAATAGTGGAACTGAAGCAATTGAAGGTGCTATTAAGCTAGCTAAACATGCTACTAAACGTCCATATATTGTTTCATTTATTGGTTGTTTCCATGGCCGTTCTATGGGAGCATTAAGCGTTACGACATCAAAAAGTAAGTATCGAAAATTTTTACAACCAACAGGCTCTTATCAAATACCGTATGCAAATGTTTCAGAATGCCCTGAAGGTTATGATGAAGAACAATATGTAGTAGAACAATTAGAAAAAGATTTTAAACGTTTATTTAATCATCAAGTAACACCAGAAGAAGTAGCTGCAGTTATTGTAGAGCCAGTTCTAGGTGAAGGTGGATATATAGTACCACCTAAAGCATGGTTAAAGAAAATACGAGAAATCTGTGATAAAAATAATATTTTACTAATTTTTGATGAAGTTCAAACTGGATTTGGTCGTACAGGAGATTGGTTTGCTGCACATACTTTTGATGTAACGCCAGATATTATGGCAATTGCAAAAGGAATTGCAAATGGTATTCCTTTAAGTGCGACTGTAGCATCAAATGAACTAATGAAACAGTGGCCACTAGGTAGTCATGGAACAACATTTGGAGGAAATCCAATAGCTTGTTCAGCTGCACTGGCTGTTTTAGAAATTATTAAAGAAGAAAAGCTTTTAGAAAATACGAAAGAAGTTGGAGCTTACGCTGTAGAAAAACTGAATGCACTAAAAGTAAAGCATCCGGTAATTGGAAGCATTCGCTCAATTGGGTTAATGATCGGCATTGAAATCATTAATCCCGCTACAAAAGAACCAGACGGTGATGGATTATTTAAAATTCTTGATCTGGCTTTGGAAAAAGGTGTTTTATTCTATTTCTGTGGTAACAACAGTGAAGTCATTCGAATGATTCCACCATTAACAGTTACGAAGAATCAAATCGATGATGGGTTAGCAATCTTAGATGAAGCATTAACTGAATATGAGCAATCCATTGGATATGAATTATATGAAACAAAGGGCATTGGTTTCTAAACCAGTGCTCTTTATCTAAACAGACTTTGTCGAATAAACTTGGCAATTTAAAAGACAAATAGTAAAGGAGTACTACAATATGAACTTAGATTTTTCTCAAATTGTCCCTTCAATTCCATATATATTGGCCGGATTAAAATTAACACTTCTAGTAGTTGTTTGTTCAATTTTATTAGGTCTTGTTTTAGCAATATTACTTGCATTAATGAAAATTAGCCGTGCAAAATGGCTAGTTGTAATAGCAGATTTTTATACATCAATTTTTCGTGGAACACCGATGGTTTTGCAATTAATGATTATTTATTATGGTTTACCACAATTAATTGGTGTCGATATCGAAAAGTTTCCAGCAGCCGTATTGGCCTTTGGATTGAATTCAGGAGCTTATGTATCAGAGATCATCCGTGCAGGTATACTAGCAGTAGATAAAGGTCAACAAGAAGCTGCATCAGCTTTAGGGATCCCTTATCGTAAAATGATGTCAAAAATTATTTTACCTCAAGCATTTAAAAATATTTTACCAGCTTTGATGAATGAGTTTATTACGTTAACTAAGGAATCAGCAATGGTAACAGTAATTGGTGCATCTGATTTAATGAGAAGAGCATTCTTAGTAGGTGGAGAGACTTACTCATTTATGGAGCCACTTATTTTTGTAGCTGCAATCTATTACATTATCATTATGATTTTATCACTTCTAGGTAAATCTGTTGAAAGGAGAATGCGTACAAATGATTAGAATTACTAATTTAAATAAAAGCTTTGGAAATGTTCATGTATTAAAAGGAATAACAACAATAATTGAGCAAGGATCTGTTGTTGCTGTAATTGGCCCATCTGGTTCTGGAAAGTCTACATTTTTACGTTGTATGAATTTATTAGAAACTCCTTCAAATGGTGAAATTTGGATGGATGATATTGAAATTACAAATCCTAAAAGTAATATAATGAAAATTCGTGAAGAAGTAGGTATGGTATTCCAGCATTTTCATTTGTTCCCACATATGACAGTTCTGGAAAATATTACGTATGCTCCGATTAATGTAAAAGGTATGAGTAAGGCTAAAGCAGAAGAAAATGCGAAGGCTCTACTTGAAAAAGTTGGTCTTCTTGAAAAAGCAAACGTATATCCTCCTAAACTTTCAGGTGGTCAAAAACAACGTGTAGCTATAGCAAGAGCACTTGCAATGGAACCTAAAGTAATGCTATTTGATGAACCAACATCAGCTTTAGATCCAGAGATGGTAAAAGAAGTACTTGAAGTAATGAAATCATTAGCTCATACTGGTATGACAATGGTCATCGTTACACATGAAATGGGTTTTGCAAAGGAAGTTGCAGATCGAATTCTATTCCTGGACGAAGGAAATCTAGTTGAAGATGCAACGCCAATCGAATTATTTACAAAACCTAAAACAAATCGTGCAAAGTTATTCTTAGAGAAGGTTTTATAAGACATTTAATCACTTATAATATGAAGAATCCCTACTTTTCAGTTGAAAAGAGGGATTTTTTTATTGACAAAAAATTCTTTGATTTGGTTTTAACTTGTCTAATTATGTTTTCAGTTTGTAAGTCAGCGGAAGTTTTTTGTATTTCAAGTTGATCTTGAGTTTTAATTCTACAAAAAATAATTTAAAAATTAGAACTTGTTAATTCTTGTCTATCGAAAACATTTATTAAAGTGTTTCTAAATGAAATACAATTATCTTAGTTTCTGAATATTCTTTCATTTATTTTTAGCAATAATATTTTCAAATTTTTCAAGAAATAAAAACTTGAAAGGGGAGTATGATGATGGAATTGGACCAAAACTCTAGTACGAGTATGAGTGAAAGCAAATACTCGGAAGTTGCAAAATCTCATGAGTTTAAACAGTTACTGAAAGCAAAAAGAAAGTTTATCCTACCAATGTCTTTATTCTTTTTTTGTTTTTACATTGCATTACCTTTAATGACTTCTTATTCTAAAGCACTGAATACAAAAGCAATTGGGGAGGTCACATGGGCTTGGATATTTGCATTCGCTCAATTTGTTATGACATGGGTACTATGTATGATGTACAGTAAGAAAGCTGCATCCTTTGACAAAATGGCAGATCGAGTATTGGAAAAGTTAAATAAAGGAGGGGAGGAAATTTGAATACGACGGCATTTACTTTATTTTTAATTATCGTACTTGGAACGCTAGTTATTACATATTTCGCTTCTAAAAAAACAAAAGACGCGAAAGATTTCTATACAGCCGGCGGTGGGTTAACTGGATGGCAAAATGGATTTGCAATTGCAGGAGACTATATGTCAGCGGCATCCTTTTTAGGAATTGCAGGTGCGATCGCTTTAACTGGATTTGATGGATTTTTTTATAGCATCGGATTTTTAGTTGCATATTTAGTTGTTTTATATTTAGTAGCTGAGCCTTTACGAAATCTTGGTAAATATACGTTAGCAGATATGATTGCAGCGCGATTTGATCAAAGAAAAGTAAGAGGGGTAGCCGCGTTAAACACAATGACAATTTCAATCTTTTATATGATTGCACAACTAGTTGGTGCTGGTGCACTGATTAAATTATTACTAGGAATTGATTATACGACTGCTGTTTTAATAGTAGGTATATTAATGACTGTTTATGTAATATTTGGAGGTATGAGGGCTACTAGTTGGGTTCAAATTGTAAAGGCAATACTTCTTATGCTTGGAACATTAGTTATTTCAATCATCGTATTTGGAAAATTTAATTTCAACATTAACGAAATGTTTAGCCAAATGAGAACTGCAACTCCACTAAAGGACTCATTTTTAAATCCAGGTGTAAAATACACAAATGGATTAGACACAATTTCACTTAATTTAGCACTTGTTCTTGGAACAGCTGGATTACCTCATATACTGGTCCGTTTCTTTACAGTCCGTGATGCGAAAACGGCACGAAAATCAGTCGTATATGCAACTTGGTTAATCGGAGCATTTTATATTATGACGATTTTCCTTGGATTTGGGGCAGCTGCATTTGTTGGAAATTCTGAGATTATAAAAGCAAATCCAGCAGGAAATATGGCGGCGCCACTTTTAGCTGAAGTATTAGGTGGTAACTTTTTATTTGCTTTTGTTTCAGCTGTAGCATTTGCAACTATTCTTGCAGTAGTAGCAGGGCTTGTACTAACTGCTGCATCTGCTTTTGCACATGATTTTTACAATGAAATTTTAAAACAAGGTAAAGCAACTGAAAAAGAGCAAGTTTCAATGGCTAGATATGCCTCGATTGGTGTTGCTTTAATCTCAATCTTACTTGCAATATTTGCACAAACATTAAATGTTGCCTTTTTAGTATCTTTAGCATTTGCTGTTGCTGCAAGTGCGAACTTACCAGTCATACTCTTTACAATCTATTGGAAACGTTTTAATACGACGGGCGCAATTACTGGTATGTTAACGGGATTAATATCTGCCATCATACTAGTAGCAATAAGTCCAAATATTTGGAGTCCAATTGAAGGAAAAGCCATTTTTGTTGGAGATCCATTAATAAATTTAACGAATCCAGGGATTATATCGATTCCTTTAGGATTCATAGCTGCATATTTAGGCACAGTTCTTTCAAGTAAAAAAGAAAATGAAGCTAAATTTGATGAAATTCTTGTGAAGTCTAATACCGGCCATGGTGTATCTGGTATTTCTACGCATTGATCATAATTAGAAAAAAAGAAACTGAAGAAAATTCCTCAGTTTCTTTTTTATTTAGGAAACAAATTAATTTACTCATCACTTTGTTTTAATTTTAAAGGTTTTGTAGAGATAATTGTTTCAATGTTTTTACTGATTAATTTATTATTTTTACGGTTTTCGATTCTTGCTTTTGCTATTTCTGCAAGTTCTCGTTCTTCTTCAGTTTCAAGAATGATAGTTGGAACTGGCACCGTTTTATTATCTTTCATTCCAACAAATGTTAAAAATGAAGTAGCTGCAACTCGGCGATTGCCTGTAATCAAGTTCTCTGCAATCGCTTTTACGAAAATGACCATAGATGATGTTCCTGTAACTACGACAAAGGATTCATAAGAGATACAATCCTCTTCTGTAACAGGATGTAAGAAGTCTACATGGTCAATCGAAGCAGTAACACATTTCAATCTTGAATGTTTAGAAGCAGTAATTGAAGCAGTCATATCCATGTCAGCAAGAATTTTTCCACCAAATAAAGTTTGGTGATTGTTTAAGTCAGTAGGGAAAACTCGAACAGTTAAAGCTGACCGTGACTCATGGCAATATTTTGAACTCATAAATTCACACCTTTTATTAGAATAATGATATTTTTACCAATCTATTTATTATTAAGCGTAAATATGAGATGAAATTTTCATTAGATATATTTGAGAATGTGCCCTATTATCGTAAAGATTGAACGTACGCTTTAATGGAGCTTAGGCAACGTTGTTTTTATCAATCCTGATCATATTTTTATCTTTTCTTAACTTTAAGCTATTAAATGAATCAAATAGCTCATAAAGTAGAACATAAATAATAGGTGATATTATGTATAGAATTGGTTCAAGGATTGTTAAAACAGCGTTAGGGAGTGCGGTAGCAATTTTTATTGCACAATCGGTGGGAGTTCATTTTTACGCGTCTGCTGGAACATTAACAATATTATGTATACAAACAACCAAAAAGCGTTCATTAGATACAGCATTAAGAAGGTTCTCTGCATGCTTACTAATCATACTTTTTTGTATTTTTTTCTTTCATATTTTTGGTTATACACCTTTTGCGATTGGATTATTACTTTTATTTTTTATTCCAAGTTTAGTAAAACTTAAAATTCAAGAAGGAGTCATTTCTAGTACGGTGATCATGCTACATCTATATGGTCTTAAAAAAATTACAGTTCCGATCATAGTAGATGAAATAACTGTAATTGTAATAGGAATTGGTGTAGCTTTACTTTGCAATTTATATATGCCTAGTTTAGATGATCAAATAAAAAACTATAAAGTACAAATAGATTCTAAATTTTGTTTTATTTTTGAGAAGATTTCTATTTTTTTAAAAGAACCAGCTAATAAGTGTTTTTTAGAAGAATATGATGAAACAGTAAAATTGCTTCAAGAAGCGAAAAGAATTTCTAAATTAGAAATCGATAATCATTATTTTAAATCTTCGAATGATGAAGATTATGAATACTTTTTATTAAGAGAGAGGCAACTTGAAATTATTCACCGTATTATTGACACGGTTTGTGACATTAAAGTGAGTAACGAACAATCTCATATTTTATCCAAATTTTTTAATGACTTAAGTTTTTCAATCAATCCAATTATAAGTGGCGTTATATGCTTACATCAGTTAGAAGAAATCTATCATATGTTTCGTGAAATGCCACTCCCACAAACATCTGATGATTTTGAAACAAGAGCAGCGGTTTTAACAATCATTAATGAAATGGAAAGTTTTTTGATTATGAAATCAAAGTTTAAGGGAAAATACGTTAAGTGAAATTAAAAAGGAGTTGCTTTATTTGCTTAAACTAGTTCTATCACTACTTTTAGTAATTGGTCCAGTATGGCCACTTGGCCAAAACCCGAGGGTAGGCGAACCATTTATTATCATTAACAAAGAAGTTAATAATTTAGCATATATAGAAGATGGTAAAGTCCTAAGGATCTATCGAATTGCTACCGGAAAAACAGCAGATTTAACTCCTGAAGGTATTTTTAATATTACTTATAAAGCCAAAAATCCATATTGGCGCAAAAAGAATATTCCAGGAGGCGATCCTAAAAATCCTCTAGGAACTAGATGGATTGGTTTTGACGCATTAGGTACAGATGGTTCGATTTATGGTATTCATGGAAATAATGACCCTTCAACAATTGGTAAATATATATCAAATGGTTGTGTAAGAATGTACACAAATGATGTGAATGAACTTTTTGATAAAATCCCATATGGAACGAAAGTATTAATCACAACATCAACAAATTCATTTGAACAACTAGCTCGTGAACAAGGTGCGATCAGATAATAAAGAGGATCCACCATCAAAATCTCAAGATCTTGATGATGAATCTTCATTTTACATATTCTTTTTTCTTTTATAACATAGCAGCGATACCTGCAAGTAAAGTAGTAGCAAGCATTGAAATTAACATAATCATAACGACTACTTTTTGTGTTTTTTTTCTCATGTGATTACCACCTTATATTAAAGAATTACTATTTATTAATCATTATAAGAATAATACAAGTGTTGTCCTATTTTAGCATAAGTATGATTATTTTTACAGTATTAGCAATATATCAACGAAAATCACACATTTATTCAAATAAAAAGGTCTCATAAGCATTTATAGCTTACGAGACATCCTTTTTTTACTTGGAATTTTACTTAATTCCAACCGCATCAAATGCTTTGTTTACTGTAGTTACTTCAGCGGAGCTTGTACCGTAAAGGTCAGAAGCTGCTTTAACACATGCTGCACGTGCTTGGCTGAAAGTAGAGGAAGCTGTTAAGTAAACAGTATTTGCACGATAGAAAATTTGAGCTAGTTTATCATTTCCGATTCCTGTAACAGTCACGCCGTATGCAGTTCCACCTTTAGCAATTAAATATGCAGCTTTATTAATAATACCGCTATTTGTATGAACTCCTCCATTGTCAGATGTTCCAGTGTAACGTTTTGAATAGTTGTCTGGATCTCCATATTTAGTTGGATCACTCATCGAACGAAGTGCATCACCTGCAATTTTTGGCGTATAAATATCTTCACCAATCTCGTAATCAGGGTTTTTATTATTATAGAACTCTATTAATGTACCAAAAATATCAGAAATTGCTTCGTTTAATGCACCAGATTCATTCTGATAAGTTAAATTTGAGCTCTTTTCTGTTACTGCATGAGTTAACTCATGTGCTACTACGTCAATACCACCTGATAATGGAATAAATGTTGTACCATCACCATCGCCATAAACCATTTGCGTACCGTTCCAAAACGCATTGTTGTAATTACGGCCATAATGGACACTCGATTTTAGTGCACCGCCTTTAGTATCATAGGAATTACGTCCAAAAACATTTTTATAATAATCAAATGTTAATCCAGCAAAATAATGTGCATCAACTGCAGCGGCATCATAAGTACTATTTAGAAGGTTATCTGGACTTGTCCAAAGTGTACCTGCAAGACGTGTTTTGTTAGCCGCATCATATGTGAAAATACCACCTGAGGCTCTAGTATTATCTTGTAAATAATAAGATGAACCTGATAAGGTCATATTTAGTGTTTTTGAATCACCAAGCACGCCAACTCCTGTTCCAGTTGTATTCGTACTACTCGCTGTACCACCTGGTTTTGCAGCAGGGGCACTACTATCTGCTTCATCTAAATTATTATAGCTATTTAATATTTTTCCTGTTGATGCATCAATGAAATAATTAAAGTTACCAGGTTTAGGAGAAAGGAAGTTTAAGTTTACAAGGTAAGCGTAAGTAGCTTCATCACCATTTGTATAAACTACTAGATCAGCTGTAGGGTCTTTTTCATATGTAGGAGTATAACCAAGATCGGCTTCTGCAATTTTAATTGATTTGTTGGCATTTACTTTCTTTTCAGATTTAAGTCCTTTTTTCGTATCTAGATTAGGAGCTACCGTACCAGAGAAAACTGTTAGAACACCATCGTCTGCAACTAATGCTGTTTGAGTAGAACCCCAAACGGGTACACCATTATATACTTGTTGCAGTCTAAGAGCGGTGCCTAACATATCTTTATTGCTAGACTTGATGATGAATGATTCTTCTGAGGATTTTGAATCGAGTTTGAATTTATCTTTGTTAGCATTGAGATAACCATGTACAATGCCCTCGGGACTTTGAGTTGATGACTTTGTCAGCTGACCTGAAACAAATTCAGGAGATCCTACAGATTCATTATACTTGTAGCTAGATAACACATTTTTTGGTGCAGCATATGTATTTGTTACTGAAAAACTACTTGCTGCTAAACCTAAAGATAACCCAACTGCCAAAACTTTTTTGTTCACTTAAATTCCTCCCTAGTTAACAAATAGTGATAACGTGGTAATAGTATCATGTAATCTAGTAAGTTTACAAACTACAAAAAACTGCATTAATTGCACTTTTTTTTGAAAAAATAAGTCTTTTATATCGTGTCTATTTAACCTCTCGATTGTTAAGTAGACATATTGTTGTAATAAAAGAGAAAAGTGAGAAGAATGCCGTCGAACTTTTTTTGCATACTTTAAATTTTGGTTTTTTGCTTAAATCATGGTATTTTTTTCCTCTTTAAAGGAGCAGAATCTGATCGTTGTTCTAGGTTTCAATATTACATCTGCATTGTTATCGCTACGGTTTTAATCATGTTTGTCCACTTTCTTGAATATTGTTTAAATAATAGCTTATGTACTTTTGAACAGATTACAGTACATAAAAAATCTCATATGTTTCTAAAAAAAGCATTGATTTGAAGGAGAGGGCAAAAAAATGTTCACAAATATAGATCATATGGCAATCTGTGTAAAAAATTTAAACGAGAGTATTAAAAAGTATGAGGGTGATTTAGGTTTATCATATTCATACCGTGAAATAGTGGATGACCAAGGTGTAGAAGTCGCGTTTTTTAAAACAAATAAAATTAATATTGAATTAATCCAACCACTTTCATCTACGAATCCTGTACATAAATATATTGAAAAAAAAGGGGAAGGGTTGCATCATATTGCTTTTCAAGTAGATGACATCGAAAAATCATTAATAGAACTAAAAAAACGACAATTCAATTTAATCCATCACTCACCACGTAATGGGAGTGAAGGTTCAAAAGTTGCCTTTATACACCCTAAACAATTCGGAGTATTAATCGAAATTGTTCAAAAAAGGGGGGAGTTTAATGAGCAAGTATGATGATTTATATAAACTATATGAAAAGAAATCTGAAATAGAGCAAGGCGGAGGATTTGAACGGATTGAGAAACAACATGAACGTGGAAAGTTTACAGCACGAGAAAGAATAGACATGCTATTAGATGAAGGTAGTTTTGTTGAGTTATTTAGTTTCGTCCAGCACCGTTGTTCAGATTTTGGAATGGATGAACAAAATGGTGCATGTGATGGAGTGGTCACAGGTTACGGAAAAATTAACGATCGAACGGTCTTTGTCTTTTCACAAGATTTTACTGTGTTCGGTGGTGCATTAGGTGAAATGCATGCGAAAAAAATAAGTCAATTAATGGACATGGCAGTACAGTGTAAGGCTCCGATTATTGGATTAAATGATTCAGGTGGTGCGAGAATCCAAGAAGGTGTCCTTTCTTTAGATGGTTATGGACATGTGTTTTATCGAAATACGATTTATTCTGGGGTAGTACCACAAATTTCGGTTATTATGGGGCCTTGTGCAGGTGGTGCTGTCTATTCTCCAGCAATTACAGACTTCGTTATAATGGTTAATGGTACTAGCCAAATGTTTATTACTGGTCCTAAGGTAATTGAAAGTGTAACAGGTGAAAAAATCTCAGCAGAGGATTTAGGTGGAGCTAAAGTCCATAATGAGATCAGTGGGAATGCCCATTTCCAAGCTGAATCGGAAGAAGAAGCTCTTAAAATCGTTCGAAATTTAATAGAGTATTTACCGGCTCACTGGGAAGAAAAAGCACCTACTAAAATGAAAACTGAAAAAGATCTTGATGATTTAATGGAGCTTATACCTGATGAAAGTAGTCGACCTTATGATGTTAAAAAAATAGTAGAAATGATTGTAGATGATGATTCCTTTTTTGAGGTTCAAAAATATTTCGCTAAAAACTTAGTTGTGGGATTTGCTAGATTAAATGGTGAAGTAGTAGGACTAGTTTGTAATCAACCTAAATTTATGGCTGGAGGTCTAGATTTACATTCAGCTGATAAAGGGGCAAGATTTATTCGTTTTTGTGATAGTTTTAATATACCAATCATCACGTTTGTTGATGTGACGGGGTTTTTTCCTGGTGTAAAACAGGAGCATGGAGGTATAATAAGGCATGGTGCTAAGCTTTTATATGCGTACTCTGAGGCAACAGTTCCAAAAGTTACAGTCATTACGAGAAAAGCATTTGGTGGAGCTTATGTTGCATTAAATAGTAAATCGATCGGAGCGGATTTAGTATTTGCATGGCCAAACGCTGAAATCGCTGTAATGGGTGCTGCAGGTGCTGTAAATATCTTATACGGAAAAGAAATCTCTCAAAGTAATCGTCCAGATGAGTTAAGATCTGAATGGATGGATCAATATAAAGAGAAATTTTCTAATCCTTACGTTGCTGCAAAATATGGTCTAGTTGATGATGTTATTGATCCAAGAATGACTAGAAAAAAGCTTATTCAATCTTTAGAAGTATTAAAAAACAAAAATGAAAAGCGCCCAGCTAAAAAACATGGTAATATACCTTTGTAGACATTTTTTTACATATACAATTTGGAGGCATGACAGAAATGATTAATGAACAACGTATAGTCGATGAATTTTTAGAATTAGTACAAGTAGACTCTGAAACTAAGTTTGAAGCTGAAATTGCAAAGGTTTTAAAACAAAAATTAGAAGCTCTTGGAATGAATGTTTTTGAAGACGACACGATGGGTGTTACAGGTCACGGTGCTGGAAATATTGTTGCTACAATTCCTGCTACTAAAGAAGGCGTTGACGGTATTTTCTTCTCTTGTCATATGGATACAGTAACTCCAGGTAAAGGAATCAAACCATCAATCAAAGATGGATACATCGTTACTGATGGAACTACAATTCTAGGTGCAGATGATAAAGCTGGGATCGCAGCATTTTTAGAAGCTGCGAAAATCATTAAAGAACAAAATATTGAGCATGGTGAAATCCAATTCATTATCTCAGTTGGTGAAGAATCTGGATTACATGGTGCTAAAGCAATGGATCCAAAATTAATCACTACTAAATTTGGATATGCATTAGATAGCGATGAAGAAGTAGGTAACATTATCGTAGCAGCTCCAACTCAAGCTAAAGTAATTGCTACAATTTATGGTAAAACTGCACATGCAGGTGTTGCACCTGAAAAAGGCGTTTCAGCGATTACGATTGCTTCTAAAGCAATTGCAAGAATGCCACTTGGTCGAATCGACGAAGAAACGACTGCTAATATCGGACGTTTCGAAGGTGGTAGTGCAACAAATATCGTATGCGATCAAGTGAATATTTTAGCTGAAGCTCGTTCATTAATCGGTGAAAAAATGGAAGCTCAAGTAGCTAAAATGAAAGCTGCCTTTGAAGAAGCAGCTACTGAAATGGGTGGACGTGCTGAAGTAGAAGTACAAATTATGTACCCAGGATTTAAATTTGGTGAAGGAGACCACGTTGTTGAAGTTGCAAAACGTGCAGCAGAAAAAATTGGACGTACTCCTGCATTACAACAAAGTGGTGGAGGATCTGATGCGAACGTATTCGCAGGTCACGGTTTCCCAATCGTAAACTTAGCAATCGGTTATGAAGAAATCCACACTACAAATGAAAGAATGCCAATCAAAGAGTTAGTAAAAACTGCTGAAATGGTCATTGCAATTGTAGAAGAAGTTGCAAAATAATTAAGTAAAAAAAGGGCTGTCTTATCTGTCAGATTAACTGACAAATAGGCGCCCTCTTTTTAATTTTAAACATAACTAATATATAGAATCTACTAATGAGAGGGGTATCTCATTAGTGCCATTGATTTTTATATGATTTGAACTTTATTTTTAAAGATAATTAGCAGCTTTTTATCCAATTTTTAATCGAATTAGAGCAAATTTGCTAGTTTTTCATTTGAAAGGATCAACTATTGTACGATTTTTGGCTTTAATACCTTAACGAGTATGAGTAATTATTTATTTGCGATTCTTTGGAATTTAATTGCGATTTTCAGATTTACACCGGGAGTCGAGTAACATTCGCTCCAATCAACTTATCTATCAAAAGAAGACGAGACACTATTATGTCTCGTCTTTTTTGTGTTATTACATATGTATTTCTCAAGACTCTAAAAGCCTTCTCTAATTTGTAGTTAATCGTTTTCTAAATAGGAAAAAGAATAAAATTGCAATCAATAAGGCAGTTGAAAACATGACTAAACTGTACTTTGCAAAAATAGTGGCCACTTTATCCCATTGTTCACCTAAAATTTTTCCTAATGTTATAAAAGTGAATCCCCAAAGAATTGCTCCAATAAATGCAAACGTCGCAAATTTTCTAAAGGAATATTTATTAATAGCTGCAAAATAAGCAGTTAAATGTCTGATTCCAGGTATAAAAAATCCTATAATAAGAATATACGGTCCAAATTTTGAGAATAAGTTTTTTGTGATATCAATTTTTTTCTCTGTAATATGAACTTTTGGTCCATATTTTTTTAATAAAGGTAAACCAAATATGTATCCGAGTAAATAACTTAATGAGATTCCACAAATGATTCCGATAAAAGCACAAGCTAGAGAAGGTAAATATGACATTCTACCTTGAAATACATTATAACCTACGTATGTTAAAAGAATTTCATCTGGTAATGGCAGACCTATTATTCCACCTATTAATGCTAAAATGATGCCAATATAACCATAGTGACTAATTAATCCGTTTAAATGATGAACCATTAATAATACACATCCTCGATTTTTTCCGCTTAAATTAGATTGTGATAATATCATTGTGTACAAACAAATGTATTTTATAGCATTTTCTTTAATATGGCAATTCAAAATTCAAATAATTTTGTTATTATTAGAATAATTTAATACTATTTAGAAAATAAAGAAATTTAGATGGGGAAAATGATTAATTTTTTTGAGATAAATCAAATTAAATATAGTAGGAAAGAAACAATCATGATGTTTCATGGTTGGGGTTCAACGATTGATTCACAAATACAACTTGGTAATCAGCTATCTGAATTAGGATTTAAAGTTGTTATTCCCGAAATTAAATATTTCGAGACAAGCTCGTAATAACCATTTCGATCAAAAGGTTTTACAAACATACTTTTGGAAAACGATATTTGAAACGATTGAAGAAGAAGATGAATTGATCGATCAGCTTAATTTACAAAAAGAAAATACAATTCTGTTAGGTAGTTCAATGGGTGGTTTTATTGCAAGTGGAATGTTTTTTTCCAATACTAATTATGCTGGATTAATTAATATTAATGGATCAAGTTCTTATATTTATTCTGAGAAGGATTTTCGTAAAAAAGATAGAAGAGTACCATTAAATGATAAGGAATTGGAAACGTTTGTAAAATATGATCCTAAATTTAAAAATAGTTCGATAAGAAATCCTATTTTATTCTTACACGGAGAACTGGATTTTAGTTATTCCAATTGATGGGCAACTCGATTTGTTGGCAACAAAACAAAATGATTATATAGATTTTCTTAAATATAAGGATGTAAATCATACGATTACAAATAGTATGAAAAATGATATATTCAGTTGGCTTGATCAGAATTTTAAATTGGAGGAGTTTTAATATGAGTGAAAATTCACTACCAAATGGATTAGCTAAACCTGCTATTAGAGCACTAACTTTAGCGGGTTACTTACATTTGGAGCATTTCACACAATTAAGTGAGGCGGAAGTATTAAAATTACATGGGATGGGACCTAAGGCGATTACGACAATTAAAAATGCATTGGAAGAGAAAGGATTATCTTTTAAAAAATAATATTGGCTAGATCAAGGACTGATAGTATTTCAGTTCTTTTTTTTTGGTCATTATTAAGTAATGAAAGTGTTATAAACAATCTTTAATTAAGTCATTTTTACCAGAAGTTGTTAGGATATTAAATTAAATTATCGTGATATAATGTTTTTTATTGATTTAATTTCATAAAAAGGGGGGAGACTTTTGAAAGCAAACTTGTCTCCTATACAAAAAAAAGGAAACCGATATTATTTAACAGTAAATAAGAAATTCTGGTTTAGCCATTTTATTTCATTTTCTTGGTTACTTTTTTCAATATATTTATCGATTCCTTGGGTAAACGATTTATCTGACATTGTTACTACGCCAGTAGCAATCATCATAATAGGTGGTATTGCATATATACCGGGCTATATGAGCACTTTTTTAGTCATAAGTTTACTACTCGATAAACAACCGAATTTTAAAAATGAATTTCCAACTGATTCGGTAACTGTATTAGTGGCTGCTTATAATGAAGAAGGCGCTATTTTTAATACGTTAAAATATATTGCAAATCAGGATTATACTGGTGAAATAAACGTTATCGTTATTAATAATAATTCAACCGATGGTACAGATCGTGAAGTAATGAGAGCGAAAAAAGAGTTGAATTCAAATATTACTTTATTACATCAATCAAAACCCGGTAAGTTTCATGCACTTAATTTAGGCTTGGAGTATGTAAAAACACCATATGTCATTACACTAGATGCAGATACATTAATTCATCCTTCTGCAGTGAGATACTTAGTTTCAAGAATAAAAAGTAGCCCTTCTGATGTTTGTGCTGTAGCTGGCTCAATGTTAGTTCGTAATAGTCGCGAAACATTTTGGACTAAGATTCAAGAGTGGGATTACTTCTTAGGCATTGCTTCCATAAAAAGACTTCAGGGATTATATCAAGGAACACTTGTTGCACAAGGGGCTTTTAGTTTATATAAAACTGATTGTGTAAAGGAAGTAAAAGGTTGGCCAGATGCGATTGGAGAAGATATCGTATTAACATGGAGACTTTTACAGAAGCAATGGAAGGTATACTTTGAACCATTAGCAGTAGCCTTTACCGATGCACCTACAACATTTGGTCATTTTGCTAAACAAAGATCAAGATGGGCTAGAGGTATGGTTGAAGGACTGATTGAAATAAAACCGTGGCAACAACCACAAGTTTATACAAAGTATTTAACTGGTATTAATCTCGTGATGGTTTACTTAGATTTTATTTACACTGTCTGTTGGATTCCTGGATTGATATTAGCGTTTTTTGGTATCAATATTATTGTTGGTCCAATGACTTTATTAGTTCTCCCATTGACATTTATTAGTTATTCAATTCTTTATTTTTATCAGAAAAACTATGTTTTCCGCAATTTAAATTTAAGAATAAGAAATAATCGTATAGGATTTATATTCTTCTTATTATGCTATCAAATGATTATGTCACCAGTTTCACTTTATGGCTATATTCAAGAATTCTTTAAATTTAAAAGAGTTTGGGAATAAAAACTTTATCATCATAAGGAAGGGGATCACAAAAAGTAACTATACTTTTTGTGATCCCCTTTTTGTTTTTATAAATTAGTTGTTTCTTTCTTTGTAGAACTATCTAACTTCATCTTTAATTGAACTTCTTGCTCAGCGATAATATCATCATCTTCGGCATTATCACGAACAACCTTTTGGGTTAAAATTGAGCCTACTGCTACTAACAGCATAACTGCAATATAATAACCTTTTTCGTTTAATTCCATATCTGCATTGTAAAGTCCGATACAAAACAAAAATACTCCTGCAACTAATGTAAAGTATGCCAAAACAGTAAATGCTGGTGTGTTTCTACGTCTGTGCTTCTGCAAATTAATCACGCTCCGGGTAAGATTTAACAAAATTGTCTGACGTTAAAAAATGCTATTAAGAATGTATAAATGATTTCAAAAAAATTCTTAACGTCTCATATTATTATATAAAATTTGTTGTTGAATAGTAATAAAATTCTAATAAATTAGTAAATTGGTAAATATTACTGGAATTTTTTGGGGGAAATCTAAATAGAAATAGAGAAATACAAAAAGATATCTAATCACAAATATATAGGAAATATTTATTTGGAGAGGATGGTCAGATTTTGAGTAATAGAGGTGCTGGTATTGGAGGAATCGTTTTTGTAGGCTGTATGTTTCTAGGCGGTGGAATTGGAAGTTTGTTACATGAACCACATTCAGGATGGCTAATCGGAATGGGTGTTGGATTTATTGGGCTCGCTTTAACAAGAGTTCTAATAAAAAGCTAATTCTGGACCTTGCTGTCATTCAAACAATTAAAAAAGGAAACTAAAAAGAACCACAAGGGGGATCTGTTTACCTTTGTGGTTCTTTCAATTGAAAAGAATTTTGTTCATTATAAATAAAATCGATCCCTAATTTCTTTTGATGGGATCATACACGATTCATTTTTTCCAAAGAATTTAAAACGATTTCTTGCGATCAGTCTATATAAATAGTCACGTATTGTTTTTGGGATTATCATAAAGGCATAGCAAAATTTTGGCCAACCTTCTAAATTTTTTGCAATAGAAAGTGCAGCTGAAGACTCAATTTTTATTTTTCCATTTTGTAAAAGAATAATTGAATCAATTGAACAAAGTTCGGGGTGATCCTTCTTAAGCTTTTCACCAAAGGTTGATTGTAGAGCGGCAAAATGAAAATAACCTTTTTGGTCGTGTTTAATAATAAATTGAACAGCTCCATTGCATAAAATACATTCACCATCAAATAAAATTATTGGCCTCTCGCTCATAATATATCCCCTAAAGATTATTCTTGGTTTACCATATGGTAAGCAACATTTCTTAAATGTTGTAATAATGGCTCTTTAATTTCTTCATCTAAATCGACATCATCCATAGCTTTTCCCATGCAATCCAACCAGTCATGAGCTAATTCAATTGTAATTGGAAATGGCAAATGACGCGCGCGCATTCTTGGGTGACCACGTTCCATACTATAATATTGTGGTCCCCCTAAAAACTGTGTTAAAAATAGCTTTTGTTTACGTGCTGTTTCTTCCCAGTCACCAGGAAATATTGGTGAAAGCCTCTCATGTTTTGAAACATAAGAATAAAAAGTATCCACAAGCTCCTCTAATTTTTCTTTCCCTATATAATCATACATTGATTGATTTTCGTTACTCAAAAGAAAATACCTCCATTAATTTCAAAAAATACAATATAGATAGGTTTATTTTATCTCTTTTTGTTCTTTATGAGAAGTAAATTGGAACCTTAAGGGTAATGAAAATCCCTCTTCTAATTCGAAGAGGGGTTTCCTTCATAAGCTTCAATTAAGTTATTTATACTGATTTTATTTTTAGTTTTGAGAATTGCTTTCATTACTTGTTCAGATTTTTCTGGATTGGAGTCATTTAATAATTCAGGTAAAATGGTCGGAACAATTTGCCATGAGACGCCAAATTTGTCTTTTAACCAACCACATGCTTGTGCATTTTTATCTCCATCCTTTGATAGCTTTTCCCAATAATAATCTAATTCTTCTTGTGAGTCACAATGGACGATGAATGAAATTGCTTCTGTAAATTTAAAGTGAGGACCACCGTTCAATGCAACAAAATCTAGCCCTTCCAAACTAAATTGGATGGTCATAACAGCTCCTTCCTCCATACTGTTTGGGTCATGTCTTTCTTTTCCATAACGAGTGATTCTTTCAATTTTTGAATTTTTAAATATAGAAGTGTAATAATTTACAGCATCTTCGGCTTGTGTATCAAACCATAAATTCGTAGATATTTTTTGAATTTTACTTTGCATAGCTTTTCTCCTTTATTACAAAAACGTTTATAATAATTAGATATTAGTTAGATTTGATTCAAACTTTATAAGTTTTAACTATATTCAACATTAATACACGTAAATAGGAAATATAAAAAAATGATATTATACTAGCATAGGAGGTGTAGCAATGAATCAATGGGCACCAAAGAGTGGAAGAGTCATTTTACATGTTGATATGAATTCATTTTTTGCTTCAGTTGAAATAGCGAATGATCCATCATTAAAAGGTAAACCAGTAGTTGTGGCCGGCAATGAAAAAGAGCGAAGAGGAATTATTGTAACTGCAAGCTATGAAGCGCGAGCTTATGGAATTCGGGCAACAATGCCATTATGGGAAGCGCGGAAAAAATGTCCTGAGATGATTGTTAAAACTCCAAATTTTGAAGCTTACCGAAAAGTCTCAAGGCAAATATTTGAAAAATTAGGTGCAATAAGTCCTAAAATTGAAGTGGCTTCAATTGATGAAGGCTATATTGATCTAACTGAATGTGATGAAAAACTAGGTCATCCAATTAAAATAGCTGAATTAATCCAGTCAATGTTGTTAGAAGATCTGGATATGCCATGCAGTATCGGAATTGGTCCAAATAAATTTCTTGCGAAAACAGCTTCAGATATGAAAAAACCACTTGGAATTACTGTTCTTCGTAAAAGAGATGTTCCTACTATTTTATGGCCAAGAAAAGTAGGAGAGATGCATGGAGTTGGTAAGAAAACTGAAGAAAAGTTAAATGAAATTGGCATTATTACAATAGAAGATTTAGCAAAAAGTAATGAAAAACAAGTTCAAGAATTATTAGGTGTAAACGGTATATCTTTAAGAAATAAGGCAAATGGAATAGATGAGAGAGAAGTCGATCCTAGTCGTATGCTTTCACATAAGACAATTGGCCAATCAACGACATTTTCATTTGATGTTTTTGAGGAACCTATGATTGCAGAAAAATTTGAAGCTCTATCTAAACGAGTAGCTGAACGTTTAATTAAGAAAGGTTTAGTTGCAGACACTGTGACAATTACACTACGATTTAGTGATCGAAAAACAATAAATCGAAGCAAAAAACTTTCTACACCTGTACAACAATCTAATGAAATCTTTAAAGAAGCATTTGATTTATGGAAAAGAAATTGGAACGGAGAACCATTACGTTTAATTGGAGTAACTGCATCACAACTGAATCCAAAAGATGAAATATCAAAGCAATTGGACCTATTTTCTTTTGAAAAGGACGCCAAACAAGAACCATTATTTGAAACATTACATAAATTGCAAGATAAATATGGAGAACAAGTTATTAGTTTAGGTAGACAAAAAAAGAAAATTGACTCAACCAATATATTAGATATATTGAAATCTACAGAGTAAACAGCTGCCGAGCTTTCAATCGAAGGTCTTTTTAAGTTGCCTTCGTTTTGAACGGAAAAAAGACGGTCTTTAAATAGACAGTCTTTAATTCGTTAATATAACCGTTTAAACTTTCTCAATAATAATTTTAGTTGCTGTTGGAAGATACTGTTCTACTGCATTCAGTACATTTTGATCATCTTGATATGCTCCGACTTGTACTCCATCTACGATTACTCTATGCATTTCAGAATTAGTCTTAGGCGTTAAGTTAAATGCTTTTACTAATCCATTTACATGCCCTTGAGCTACTTTTTGACGCCAATTTGGGTCTTTCAGTTTTGCAGCATCACTTGCATTATCAATGAATCCATTTTCAGTCAAAATCGCTGGCATATTTGATTCACGTAATACATGAAAATTAGCTTTCTTTTTACCACGATCAGTTAGACCATTTACCTTTACGATTTCTGGATGTAAAATGTTTTGATATTGAGCTGAAGTAGACGTATCTGACAAACCATCGTATATATAATCCTCATAGCCAGATGCTGATGTATTAAATGAATTAATATGAACAGATAAAAAGTAGCTGGCACCCCATGAGTTTGCATCGTTAGTACGTTCAGATAAAGAACGATCAGTGTCGGTAGATCTGCTCATTCTAACATCAACGTCATTATAGTTATTCAATAAATCTCTTATTCTTAATGCGATATCCAAAGTTAGGTCTTTTTCCTTTAATCCATTTCCTACTGCACCTGAATCAGATCCACCATGCCCTGGATCTAAATAAAGTTTGAACATTAAATTAATCCCGTTGCCACAATCTATAAAAATATATAAATAGATGTTTGCTTCCTGTGTTCTACGTGTCCGATTTTGCAGAAGCTACTCTCGTTTGGTCTAACACTCCAAGTGCGTAAATTCGGATACAACGAATCCTACATAGTTGATTTACTGTTTCTTAGCAAACAATTAGGCAACGTTTCCTCCTTTCTTTTATAAAGTTTTAGAGGTTTTACAGAAATTTATTGCGTTTTATCTGCTACTGACCCTCCTAATGATAAAGTATTCAAAGTAACTTTTACTTGAAATGGACAAGCATCTAATGTATATAACCAAATTTAAGCCTTTTAGGTTAATTAGCCATTCATTCTAATAGATTCTTTTATTTAGATTGATAGTTAAGTAGGGGATTACTAAAATATTGTCGAATTTAAAGATTAAGTTATTTTGTTATCCAATAGAACTATTGCAAAAAAGCCAAGGAGGAAAGAGTATGTATACAAAAATGAAAACGAGTGAACATGTTTATTCATCACATCGTAATGTGGTTTATGCTAGAAATGGTATGGTCGCTACTTCCCAACCATTGGCTGCACAAGCGGGCCTAGATATTTTAAAAAAAGGTGGTAATGCAGTAGATGCAGCAATCGCTACAGCTGCATGTCTAACAGTAGTAGAGCCAACTTCAAACGGTATTGGTGGAGATGCTTTTGCATTAGTTTGGATGAACGAAAAGTTATACGGTTTAGATTCAAGTGGACCAGCACCTAAAAATATATCGATCGAAAAAGTAAAAAATTTAGGGTATGAAAAAATGCCTAAATATGGCTGGATACCAATAACCGTCCCTGGGGCTCCTGCTGGTTGGGTAGAATTATCGAATCGATTTGGCAGGCTTTCGTTAAAGGAAGTGCTACAACCTGCAATTGAATATGCTCGTGAAGGTTTTCCGATTTCACCTACTTTAGGTAAGTTTTGGAAAAAGGCTTATGAAATATACAAAAAGGAGTTAAACTCTGAGGAGTTTGCTGCTTGGTTTGATACGTTTGCTCCAAAAGGAAGAGCTCCTGAAGTAGGAGAAATCTGGTCGTCACTGGATCATGCAATAACTTTAGAAAAAATAGCAGAAACAAATGGAAAAGATTTTTATAAAGGTGAAATTGCAGATAAAATTATTGCTTCATCAAATCAATATGGTGGTTTTTTAACTAAAGAAGATTTAGAGTCCTTTAAACCGGAATGGGTAGATCCAATTAGTATAAATTACAGAGGCTATGATGTGTGGGAAATTCCACCTAATGGTCAAGGAATTGTCGCTCTGATGGCGTTAAATATATTGAAAAATGATCTGTATGATGACAAAGAGAACGTAATGACATATCATAAACAATTTGAAGCAATGAAGTTAGCTTTTACTTGCGGAAAGGAATATGTAACAGATCGAAAGTTTATGAAGACTTCAGTTGAAAGTCTATTAAGTGATGAATATGGAAAAGAACGCTTTTTAGAAATCACGGAAACTGCTCAAACACCATTACCAGGAAGACCGCCTAGTGGAGGCACTGTTTATTTAGCAACAGCTGATGGAGATGGAAACATGGTTTCCTTTATTCAAAGTAATTATATGGGTTTTGGGTCAGGTATTGTAATTCCTGGAACTGGGATTGGATTGCAAAATAGGGGTTATGATTTTAGCTTAAATGAAAATCATGCCAATGCTTTAATTGGTGGAAAAAAATCATATCATACGATTATTCCGGCATTTTTAACAAAAAATAATAAAGCAGTTGGACCATTCGGTGTAATGGGTGGTTATATGCAGCCTCAAGGTCATGTTCAAGTAATCATGAATAGTATTGATTTTCATTTAAATCCACAAGAAACCTTAGATGCTCCAAGATGGCAATGGATTGAAGGGAAAATTGTTGAAGTCGAACCTAATTTTCCTCAAGAGATTATAAAAGAATTACAGGCTAAAGGTCATGAAATTAAGGTTGCAAAGGATACTGGAAGTTTCGGACGAGGCCAAATTATTTGGAGAAATGAAGATACGGGCGTTTTAATGGGTGGTACAGAATCAAGAACGGACGGTTGTATAGCAAGTTGGTAAATAAGAAAAGGAATTGATTTAATGAAACAATTGGATATATTCATCGCGTTTTTTCGAAGTAGTATTTTAGGATATGGTGGAGGACCATCTACGATTCCTCTCGTTTATAAAGAAGTTGTCGATACATATAAATGGATGAAGGACGAAGAGTTTTCTGAAATATTAGCAATAGGGAATATGCTCCCAGGTCCAATCAATACAAAATTAGCAGGTTATATCGGTTATCGTATTGGTGGTATAATCGGAATGCTTAATGCAATCGTTGCAACCATCTTACCGACGATTATTTTAATGATTATACTTTTAACATCATTAACGTCTTTTAAAGATATAAAATGGGTTAATGGGATGAAAGAATCAATTGTACCTGTCGTAGGAGTAATGTTAGGTGTATTAACATGGCAATTTTATCAAAGTTCAAAAAAAGGATTGAAAACACCAACAATATTAATTCATTTAGTTGTTGGATTGTTTCTAATTCAATTTTTACACATACATCCAGCGATCATAATTGGTGGTTTACTAGTATTTGCAATCTGCCAGCCAGTAAAGGCAACTTCCTCAAATGAACAAAAGACGAGGAAGGGGAGTACAAACGAATGATTTATTGGAAATTATTTCTTTCATTTCTTTTCACGAATCTTTTAGGATATGGCGGTGGGCCTGCTACGATCCCATTAATTCAAAATGATGTTGTTACACGAAATCATTGGTTAACTCAACAAGAATTTCATGAAGCGTTTGCCATGGGGAATGCCTTACCAGGGCCAATCGCAACTAAAATGGCTGGATATATTGGATACAAAATTGGAGGAATCTTTGGATCCTTTATAGCAGTCTTTGCAACGGTAATCCCTTCTTTATTACTAATGATTTTTTTAATTGGATTACTTCATAAAAATCGTGACTCAATTCGAGTGAAGAGGATGACAGCGTATGTAAAACCGACAATTGTAGTACTATTAGGCGTACTTACATATCAATCATTTTCTGATTCGTTTCATGATATTGGAGCATTCCAAGTAATTTTTATTGCAGTTTGTACATTTTTCTTAATGGAAAAATTTAAAATTCATCCGGCTTTTGTAGTACTTGGTGCATTAATTTATGGTGCCATTAATCTTTAAAAAAAAAGAAACCAATTAATTGGTTTCTTTTTCTTTCTCTTTTTCTTTGCTCATAACTTCTTCATAATCTTTATTAAACCAAAGCGGATCCATATTATCTACTTCGCCATTATAATTAATCAAAATTTCTTCGCCAGCTTTAATGTCTTTGTAAGCGAAAAAATCAAATGTGTGATTATCAAAGTTAATATCGTAAGTCGCATTTGCATCATAAGAATGGTTGAATAGCATTCCGTATCCTAGAAGAATAGCTGAATGATTAATACCATATTCAAATGCATAGTCAGCTAATAAAGTTTTCTCGATATGCTCATGTTCCTCGTTCGGGTAAGAAATAACAGGCGCCTCATGTATTAGCTCACCTTTTGCAATATCACGTGTTGCAAAGACACCTCGGTTAAATTCACCGTCACTCAACGTAGAAGTTTTAATTTCAATCATAATTACACCTATAATTCTCTCTTAAGTCTTATAGATAGTTTGCCATTATTTTAGATATAAATCAATTTTTTTATCTAATTAGCGTTATTCAGATAAAAGTAGGCCTCTTTTTCAATCTAAAGAAGTGGTAACTACTATTTGAAGAAAAACTAATAAAATTAAAAAAATCTAAGTATATATTTTGCCAAATCATCAAATTATAAAATTGTTATATATACATATCGGGAGGCAGATTATAATGAAATTTTTTTATAAGATTGTGATTTTACTGATTGTAATGTCTTCTATTCTTCCAGGTAATAAGCAGGTAAATGCTACTACCAAAAAGGATTTTTTACAAATTGAAGGATTTAAGCCAAATCACATTGTTAAACAAATTCCTAAACTAACTGATATTTTTCAAGTTTCAACGAATCAGATCCTAGTAACGTTTGATTCACAAGTTGATATTGATTTAGGAACAAACGCTTCAGTATATTGGATTCAAAGTTTATCTGATAAAATCCCTACCGGCATTGCATCACTAGGAAGCAAGAGCCAATTTAATGCAAGGAATGCATTATCAAATAACCAAGTTACAATTACGAAGGTACAAGGAGATAACAATTCGTTCTTGTTAACTTTTAAACAAGAAATACCTTCAAATAAGCGATTTAAACTAGCAGTTCGTCATTTACACGCTCCTGGTGGAAAACCATTTGATGGTATAAATGGTATGAAAGTATTTACAGGTAAATAATTTATATTGTAGATTGTCTACACTGTAATCCCCTATAGAAGAGGGGATTTTTTTGTGCCCCTGGAATGAATAGCTTTCTTTTTTAAAAAAATTCAAAAAAAATATAAAATATAGAATTGACTTTAACGTTGCGTAAAGGTGTATTGTAAAGAAGTCAGGAGGTAATCGCCATGGAATATACAGTACAAAAGCTTGGACTTCTAGCAGGAATCAGCACTAGGACTTTAAGATACTATGATGAAATTGGAATTCTTAAGCCGGCAAGAATTAACTCATCAGGATATCGGATTTATGGTCAAGCGGAAGTAGATCGCTTACAACAAATCTTATTTTATAGAGAACTAGGCATGAATTTAGAAAACATAAAAGAAATTATTACATCACCTGATTTTAATAGTGCCAAGGCATTAAACGAGCATCATGAGCAGCTTCTTGATAAAAGAAAGCAATTAGATTTATTAATTTCAAATGTTGAAAAGTCAATTGCTCTAGCAGAGGGGAGAATGACAATGTCGAATAAAGAAAAATTTGAAGGCTTTAAGAAAGATATGATCGAAGAAAATGAAAAGAAATATGGAAAAGAAGCACGTGAAAAATATGGGGATGAAGCTGTTAATAAAGCAAATCAAAAAGTAATGAATATGACAGAAGAAGATCATAAAGAAGTAACGCGACTTGCTGACGAATTAGAAAAAACATTAGCTGAAGCATTTAAAACGGGTGATCCATCAAGTGAAATTGCACAAAAAGCAGCTGATTTGCATAAACAATGGTTAACATTTTATTGGAATAAATATAGTAAGGAAGCGCACGCGGGTTTAGCACAAATGTATGTTGACGATGAGCGCTTTAGAGCACATTACGATAAAGAACAGCCTGGAACTGCTGAATTTTTAAGAGATGCAATTCATATTTACACGCAATATAAAAAATAAGGCAGAGAAGGTGTACTAGACTGTTCTTAGTACACTTTCTTTGTGAACTTATGAAATGTTCATCAGTAATTGAAACAGCAAAAAGAAGAAAAAAGGTAACTCATGAAGGGTTCATGAGGAAGTAAAACAATAAAAAATAAGAAAATACCATACTCATAAAAGGTTTATGATATGTAAAACTAAAATGAAGATGTTGTCATACTCCTAAGACTCCTATGAGATATGCAGAAGGGCTAAGATCCTATGACGGATATTAAATTAACATTTATTAATGATGTAATTATCATTTTTGGGTTAATCTATTAATTGTTTTAAATGTTAATATGTTTGAGCAATTTTATGATTCCAATAATTAATTAATTAATTAATGTTCGATATTAATTGACATACAAACTGATTAATAAACAATTGTTAGTATACTCTAAGTAAAGGCTATTTGATTAGGATTTATGGCAGACTTTTTTTGATTAATAAGTTGATTGGAACGAAAGGGGTGCTCGACTCCTATGGGATAAGCGGGAAGCCTGAGACCCCGCAGGCTAGCCGAGGAGGTTAAAGAATCTCGCCCCATGGAAAGCGAGCATCCTGTAGTGGAAATCAACATCACTCTACTCCTTTTACGAAAATTTGATGGTTTAATTGACAAGGTTGTTTTTCAACAGCGTGAAAAAGTGTACTCAGATTCGATCTAAGTGCACTTTTTTTATATTTTTTTGGAAAAAAATAGTAAGTATATTCAACGAAATTTGGTATAATTATTTTTATGATTAATTAATTTGAAGCAAATTTTGTAGAGAAGTATTATAAATTTTTAAATAATGGAATGTTTATGTACAATATAGGTAAGAATTTGATTTAAATAATTCAATTTTTAAACTAAGGATGTACTAAAATGGATGAACAATTTATACCGAGGAAAGAGCGACATAAGAAGCGCTTTATTAGAAAGCGTCAAAATATAGAGCGTGAAAAAATAAAATTTAGTACTTACATATTAAGTGTATTTTATTATTTTTTATTATTTTTAATTTTTAATCTCGTACAATTTTATATATTTCAGCATTTTAATCACACAATTAAATCAGTTGGGCATTTTGATTTAGCTAGAGCAATCATATCAGGATTGATTTATTTACTATGTATTATTTGTATAGAGGATACTTATAGAAGATATCGAATCCCTTCGACTTTTATCCGAATATTATTACCAATTTTAGTGTTTATTTTAGCAATCATCACAATGTATACACTAATCAAAGTATTTTACTAAAACATTGTTAAGCGAAAACACCAAAAAGTATTACTTCATTAAATGATGTAATACTTTTTTTATTGAACTTAAATAGTAATTTTGTTAGAGAATGGTAAGTATGGGTAGGGAAGTTTTAACGTGTGCTGTGTAAAGGCTAAAAGATGGGGGATCAAATCGATTGTCTTTGAAAGTTATTTATGAATCTTTTTCATTCAATTCTAATAATCTCTTTTGAATCCAAACAGCCGCTTGAGTACCATCGCCCATTGCTATTGTGACTTGTTGGGAATGGGCTACTAAATCGCCAGCTGCCCATACATTTGGAACATTCGTCTCCTTTGTCCGCGGGTCTACAATAACATGCTTATTATTTAAAAGATTTACTCCTAGTTGAATAGCCAGATTATTTTGTACTTCATTTCCACCAAAACCAATAAAAGCTCGGTCGCCATAAATTATTTTACCACTTTGTAAACAAATTCCTTTAAAAGTGGAATCGTCTTCTTTTAGAACTTCCTTAATTTTTTCTTTTCGATAGTGAATTCCAATTTTCTGTAGTTGGTCATTTAATTTGGAATCAAGGTCATGTCCGTCGTGATTAATATAAGTTATTTGTTTTGACCAATAAGCTAATGTTATTGCAAGATTTGCACCAACATTTCCAGATCCAAGTATTAAAACACTTTTATTTACTATTTCGTATCCGTCACAGTCTGGACAAACAAAAATTGTCGATCCAAGACAGTCGACTAGGTTTTTAATTTGAGGAATTCGATCGATTAGCCCAGTTGCTAATAAGACTGTTTTGGCAGAATAAGATTTTCCTGCGTCCGTCTCCAATAAGAATTGATTGTTTACGTTTTGTATACTTATTACTTTATCTTGGGTGAATGATACACCATAATCTTCAGCGTGATTTCTTCCAAGTTGTCTTAGCTTTTGTCCACTTATACTATTTGGCCAACCTAAAATATTACGATATGTTTTACATAATGTAGAACGCCCATAATTTGAGTCAATTACGAGTACCTTCCTTTTGTATCGACCAAGCTGAATTGATGCCTGTAAACCTGCGAAACCTCCCCCTACTATGATACATTCATATAACTCTTTCATAGTCTTGTCTCCTAAATCAATTAATACAAAATCATATATGTTCAATTTTTCCAATTAAGCAATTTCTAAACACAATTAATCTAATTGTTGAAAATTAAAAGATTTTTGATTGATATATTCTGAATATTTAGGTACGATTTTTCTATTAACTTAATTTGATTTGTTGTTTTTAGTAGAGGGAGTAAAAATGAGTGCAGATAAGATTGCCCTATCTAATTCTAGAACGAAGGGGATTATGCTCGTATTAACTGCGGTAATATTATGGGGGATATCAGGAACTGTAGCACAGTCAATTACTTTTTAGAACAATGGAACGACACATACAAAGAAACTGGCAAAGGATTAATGTACAATTCTTGTTCTGCTAAATTAACAAAGTTGAAAAAAGAATTAGTATGGCTCAAAGAAGTTGACAGTATTGCTCTTCAATCCTGACTGAAAAACCTCGCAGATTCGTATTCACGATTCTTCAAAGTATATTCATGCTTCTGAATCTAGTTTACTTGCATTGTGTGGAACCATTATCCGCAGCTGTACTATCAGTAATTTGGTTAAGAGTAAATTTTGAAATGCTAGACTGGATTGGTAGCCTATGTATTATTAGTACAATTGTCATTTTATCGATGGCTGATCGAAAAGGGGCTAAATGATTTTTATCTGTCACAAAAGAGCATAAAAAGACAGGACTGAATAATTTTAACTTCTTAAGATGTAATTAAGGGAGGAGTCATATGGCTTGGATTGAATCATTACAAAAGGCAATTGATTATATTGAGGACAATTTATTAAACGAGTTAACAATTGAAGAAATATCTAAACAAGCTAATTCATCTGTTTTTCATTTTCAGCGAACATTTTCAATTTTAACTGATATTAATATAGCTGAATATATAAGACGAAGAAGATTGACATTAGCGGCCAATGAATTAACAACGACTGATCTTAAAATAATTGACATTGCCTTGAAATATAGGTATGACTCTCCTGAGGCTTTTGCAAAAGCGTTCCGAAGACAGCATGGTGTAACCCCAAGTGAAGCAAGAAAGTTTATCGGTAATTTAAAATCATATAACCGCCTCGTTATTCAGGTGAGTTTGAAGGGAGCAGAACCAATGCAATTTAATATTGTTGAAAAAAGTGCTTTTCAAGTAGTTGGAGTGAAAAAAGAGTTTTCTTATTTAAACGATCAACAACAGCAACTGATTCCAAAAATGTGGGAAGAGGTTAATGAAAATGGTACGAGTGATCGGTTGTACGAAATTAACAATGGTGACATTAAAGGTGTTTTAGGTGTTTGTATGATGAGCGAGGAGCAAAAATCAAAAAATCTACTAGAATATTGGGTTGCAACCGAATACGAAGGAGATGCACCAGAAGCTTTTTATCATCATGAAATTCCTGCATCAAAATGGGCTGTATTTGGTGTTCACGGAGCAATGCCGCACGCAATGCAATCAGCATGGAAGAAGATTTTTTCGGAATGGTTTCCTTCAAGCGGCTATTCACATGCAGGAATCCCGGAATTTGAACTTTATCCAGAAGGAAATCCATTTAGTGAAGATTATTATACTGAAATTTGGATTCCGGTAAAATAAAAACGATCTTTTAAAGCGTTTTAAAAGGTGCTTCTCAATTAAGAGAGCACCTTTAAGTTTGTTGCCAAATCCTAAAAACTTGATGATCAGACTGATTGCAAGCGCTTGTCTTTCGAGGCGCGGAGTTACCTTAGAACGGTAATGAACACCGCAGTCAGGCGAAGCAAGGAAGAAAGCGAGCGTTTGTCAATAGTCTGAAAGGTGCTTCTCTTAAGAGAGGCACCTTTACCTTTATGTATAAATTTATCCTCTTAATGCTTCTAAAACTACTTGTGCTTTGTAGCCTTCTGAGAAATCTATGATTGTTGCTTCTTCACCTTTTAGAGCTTTTACTAAATGATTAATTAATGAATCATCTAAAGATTGATCGGCTTCAATTTGCCTAATTGGCTCGCCGATTTTTCCTCCTTCTAAATTAGCCCAGTTCACTAAAGAAAGAGTTCCTTTCGAACCGTATGCTGTAAATTTAATCTCTTCTTCACCTGCAATTTGGCTTAATCCATCTATTAATACAGGAGTACCATCTTCTAATTCTAAAAAGGCGATAATGCCATTTTCGGATGCAAGAGGGTCAGCGGGATATTGTATATGTTTCGTATTGACTTTCATGTCACCAAAAATCTTTTGAATTTGTTGAATATAATGCACACCAACCTCTAGTACGTAACCTCCTTGTTCTTTTGTAGCAACCCATTCATTTTGTTGCCATAGTCTCGGCCAATTTGGAAAACGCATCTTTAATTCGATTCTTCTTAAGTCACCAACATATCCTGAACGAATAAGGCTAGCAAAAGACTTACTACCGACATTGTAATTTAATGGAAAGTTCATAGCATGAAAAATACCTTTTTCTTTCGCTTGAGTATAAAGTCCTAGAGCTTCCTCTGTTGAATTTGCCAAAGGCTTTTCACAAAGAACATTAATTCCTTTTGCGATTACATCAGATACTACCGAATAGTGATATTTAGGAGGTACAGTAACATAAACGAGATCAAGTTCAACATTTTCAAGCATCTCAAGATGATTTGTAAAGGTTAAAACTGATTCGAATTGGCTACTTGTTTCTTGAACTCTTTCTGCCAATGTGTCACATATTGCTACTATTTTTGTTTCTTGGTGGTTTGAAAATAAAGGAATTAATCTTTGGCCAATTGCGCCAAGGCCAATAATACCAACTTTTATCATGAGAAAAACACCTTTCAAAATAGATTTATATTGTAATTATAGTAAGAAAAATTAAATAATTAAAGAAATAGATACGATGTTCTTATTTTAAGAAGATTGAGGCACTACAAATTGCTCATTGGAAGTTAATTTTTGAGTAAAAAGTTTTGTGAATTACCAAGTTTAAAAAGGGAATTTCGACATAGAAAGAGAATATAAATTATTAATAAGTAATGGTGGTGACATTATGGAGAAGAAGCCGTTGTATTATGATGGTAGTGGGGATGGAGAAAAAGTAATTCAATCAGAAGTTGTAAAAAAGCAAATGAGTATTGTTACTGAAGTAAGAAAAAGTTTAACTGGTAATCCGTTTGTGATTGATTGGAGTCAAGTTAGTGTAGCAGGGAAATAATTAGTTTTTTATGTTTGTTTGTTCTTGATAGAGAACTGGTTATAAAAATGAATCAAAAAATTATTTTCCCCAGATGATTTTTTAAAATTAAAAAGAATGTCCCATATGTTAGTAATGAAAACAAACTTAAGGGACATCCTTTTTGATTACAGATTATTAACAGTTTCCATCAATGTCGCAGCTTAATGAAGACTGCTCAACTAGTTTTTGGTTGTTTAAAGCTTGTATAAATGCTTCTTTACTTTGAACACCTTGTAAAACTTGATCACCAATTATAAAAGTTGGTACTGCATTAATAAAATTAGGGTTTTTGATCGATGAGTCATACTTTGTATTTGAAACAGTTTCAATGAATTGAGAACGGTCTAAGCCAAGTTTTTCAGCGATATCTGCAAGTACGTTTACATCACCAATTTCTTTGCCTTCTGTCCAAAAGTCTGCTAAAACTGCTTGGGCATATTCAGCGCCTTTTCCATTTTCCTCTGCGAATAAAAAGCCTCGATGAGCTTTTTTAGTTGAAGGATGGGGATCCATAGTTGGTAAAATCATCTCAACACCAAGCTTTTGAGCAAGTGGTTGAACACCGAATTTCCATCCTTGTTGGATATAAGAACTATTTGGACTTAATGGTTCAGCTCCCTCAGGTCTTAATTGGAATGGTTTCCATTCAAGCTCTACATCGCTAACTTCCTTTAGAGCGTCCTCAAGTGGTTTTTTTCCTAAATAGCAAAACGGACATACATAGTCCGAATAAATTGTAACTTTCATTATGAAACCTCCTAAATCAATTAAAGAAAGTATAAACAAAATTAGAACTAAATCTCAATTTATTAGCTTCGAAATACGAAACTTTTTTAAGGGAATAACTGTTCTACAAGTAAAAAAGAAATAGAGCACGAGAGCTCTATTTCTTAAAATCATTGTTAGAATGATCATCAGGTGGTGGATTCGTTTCGATTCTAGCAGTGTTAAGATCAACAAATGAGTTTAAAAAATATTTTCTTCTTAAAAGTAAAACGGATAATAGTAATAGGCCACAAATTGATGTGAAAATCATACCAGTTATCAATCCACCTATATACATGAATGTATCCATTTGTGATGTAAATAGTGACCAAACTAAAATTGAAAGGATTCCGTCTGCTAAAACAATGGCAAGCGATACTACTAAAAATGGTAAAAATTGTCCAGTTTCTTTTGTTTTCTTTGAAACATACCTATATCCGATTGGTACAGATAAAAAGATAATAAAACAATAGAAGAGTAATATGAAATCTCGAATTGACATAGTATCACACCTAACTTTTTTTGTTGGTACTATACTATATGCAGAATATTCATATAATTGGACAAGATTTTTTTATTTACCAATTTTTACTTTTTTCTTTTTAATTTCTGCTTTTTCAGGCTTTGTAGGAGAGAAGTTTTCAAAATCTTTTTTTGTTTCTGGTACTTCGATATGTCCTGTTCTTATGTTGGCTTTATATAAATCAACTTGTTCTTTTGTGTCTTTATTTAAATTCTTATCTGTTTTTGCAAGATCAACGCCATTTTCTTTTATGCCCCATCGCAAAATGCGTCCACCTTGAAAGTTCCCTTTTAATTTCTTTGTTATTACTTCATCTACGCCTTTATCAATTCGTTTAATCGCTGATGTTAAAGTGACATTTTCCGGTAATCCTTGTTTATATTGATCCCGGTCAACACCAATTACCCAAACCTTTTTACCATTTTTCTTTAATTTTTTAGCTTCAGTAAATACACCTAATCCTGTTTTACCTGCTACTTGGAAAATTATATCTACACCTTTATCATTGTATAAGGATTTTGCTAATTTACTTCCATCTGCAGGTTTATCAAATGAATTTGCAAATTCCGTCAATACTTTTATTTTTGGATCGACGGACATAATACCTGCTTTAAATCCGTATTCAAACCTTTTTATAAATGGATCTTTTGTACCACCGATAAATCCAATCTTATGCGTTTTAGTGTTCATCGCTGCTGCAATACCAGCGAGGAATGCTGATTGCTCTTCACGATAGGTAACACTTACGACATTTGGTTTTTCTACAATCCCGTCAATGATGACAAAGTCTGATTTCTTTTCTTTACTCGCAACTTCAGAGATGGCTTTTTGAAATGAATAGCCAATTCCAAAAGTTAAATCATAATTTTTCTTTGCATACTTCATTAATTCTTTTTTTGCTGCTTTGTCTGTTGGGGCATCAGTTTTTACATAATTTTTCTTTTCCTTCCAACCATGTTTCTTTCCAGTTTCAATAATCCCATCCCAAACTGCTTGGTTAAATCCTTTATCGTGAATTTCAGTTTTACCCATAACAATTCCAATTTTAAAATCTTTTTCTTTTTCTTTCTCTGATGCACTTATATTATTATTTCGATTAGCACAGCTGGTCAAAGTAAGGCAAGCAATTAATGAGATTGTGGTGATTTGGAAAAAACGTCTTCGCATTGTTTTCCTCCATAAATTAAATTTAAAAAACTAAGCTCTATTGTGTAAATTTCCCAATCAATTCATAAATCATTCTTTAAAGTGTTGGCAATTTAATATACAAGTGGTACTGTAACAATTAGAAATGAATTAAGATGGAGGCATTAACGTGAAGCTTGTATTTTTAGGAACGGGAGCAGGAATGCCATCAAAAGGTAGGAATGTAACAAGTATTGCATTACAGCTTTTAGAAGAAAGAGGGGCGACTTGGCTTTTCGATTGTGGTGAAGCAACACAGCACCAAATATTACATACGCCAATTCGGCCACGACGAATCGAGAAAATTTTTATTACTCATTGCCATGGTGATCATATCTTTGGATTACCTGGATTATTAAGTAGTAGAACTTTTTTAGGTGGAGAAGATTTATTAACAATCTATGGACCTAAAGGAATAAAAGAATATGTAGAGACTAGCTTTAAGATTAGTGGTACTTATTTAAAATATCCGATTCATTATGTTGAAACTACTGAAGGTATTGTTTTTGAAGATGACCAATTTATTGTTCAAGCAGTTGAACTTGAACATGGAATTCAATCATTTGGTTATCAAATTATTGAAAAGGATTTACCTGGAGAATTGAACGTAGAGGAATTGAAGAAGATTGATGTAAAACCAGGGCCAGTTTATAAATTCCTTAAAGAAGGGAAAACAGTAACTTTAGAAGATGGAAGAATTTTAAATGGTAAGGATTTTATTGGGCCTTCAAAAAAAGGTCGACGCATTGCAATAGCAGGAGATACTCGCATAACTGATAAAAGTAATCTACTTGCAAGAGGTATGGATGTATTAGTGCATGAATCAACCTTTGCAGATGATGAAACAACTCATGCATATGATTATTTCCATACTACAAGTACTCAAATTGCAAATGTTGCTAAGTGTGAGGGAATTAAAACCCTCTATTTAACACATATTAGTGCAAGATATCAAGGAGAAGCTTCAAAAAAATTATTAGATGAAGCATATGAAATCTTTAATAATACATATATAGCGAATGATTTTGATGAATACGATATCACCAGAAAAGATTGATAAAATACAAATGAAACAGTCAGTTAAGATGCAGTACTTTTAAAAAGTTGAGAAGTGTACATAAAAGAATAGTTTAGAGACATGATATAAGTATTCTGCGTAAAAGGAAGGTCCTGGCTTTGAAACAGTTAAAAGTTATCCTTTTATTTATTTTTAGTTTCCAATTTATTTTTAACAGTTCTATTGATGTATCAGCTGAAAGTAAAAATCGATATTACTACGAAAAACAAGGTACTGCTATTTGGGAAGTACCTGTAAAAGAGAAGGTATTAGCAATTACATTTGATGATGGGCCGAATGATGAATATACCCCAGAAGTTTTAGATTTGTTAAAGAAGTATAATGCTAAAGCAACATTTTTTTTAGTCGGTGAGAGAGTTGCGAAATTTCCTGAAGTTGCATTGAGAGAAATAAAAGAAGGTCATGAAGTTGCGAATCATACATTTACGCATGCTAGACTTCAGTATTTAACTGATGAACAAATAAGAGATCAATTACATAAAACTCATGATGCAATTATAGCGGCAACTCATGTCGAGCCAGTATTATTTAGACCTCCATTTGGTTACTATAGTGAGCGTTCGATAAATACAGTGCATGATCTTGGCTATTTAACTGTTATGTGGTCTTGGCATCAGGATACATTTGATTGGCAAAATCCTGGAGTATATAAAATCGTATCAAATGTACTAAAAGATACTAGAAATGGAGATATTGTTCTTTTTCATGATCACGGTGGGGACCGTAGTCAAACAATCGCAGCACTGAAACAAATCTTACCGGCTCTTCAAAAGCAAGGCTATCAGTTTGTAACGGTATCACAACTATTACAATTAAAAGCTGGAGTTAAACTCCCCAATTTTTAGTCAAAACCAGATCAATGGATTATCCAAATTGATCTGGTTTTTTGTTTGTCTTGCTTTTCTACTTCTTAAGTCTGATATAAAACCATTCCTCAGGCCATTATTCCAATATAAAAACTTGTATAAGATAAGAGTATAAGTTGAAAGGAGGCGACGAGGTCATGAAGAAGTTCTTAACTTTTATCCTCGTACTAATATTAATTGGAGTTGCTTTAGCGAATTTAGGTGGCTTGATTACGTTAGCACTTGGGTTAGTAATCACATATTTCGGTTTTAAAAAGTTTATGAAAACAGATTCGATTTTTATGAAAATCATCTGGACAATTATTGGATTAATCGGTTTATCGATAGCAATAAGTGGTCTTCCTTCTTTAATAGGTGTAGCAGCAGCAATATTGCTTTATTACCTATATAAAGATTATAAAAATCAACAGAAACTTAAAGATGATGAATTTAATATTTATGATGAAAATTTCAACCCTATAAAATAAGAGGAGTGTATGACAATGAAAAACTTATTTACTCGTATTAAAAATCAAATCTCAGCGGATTTACATGGTTTATTAGATGAGAAAGAACAACAAAATCCTATCTCACAATTGAATTACTTCATTAAACAATCTGAAAGTGAATTAGGAAAAGTAAGGGGATTACTTGAAAGACATTATTCATTACGTACGAAATTCCAGGTCGAACGTGAGGCAGCACTACAAATGGTGCAAAAACGTGAAGAGCAATTAAAGGTTGCAAATGAAGCAGGTGCAGAAGATCTAATTAAACGTGCAACTGAAGATCTAGCTTTTTATAAAGAACAAGCTGAAAAGTTTGTTACGTTAATCGCTAAAACAGAAGAAGAAATTAGCTTTATGCATGAACAAGTTAATCAAATTGAAAAAAAGTTAAAAGAGCTTCATACGAAAAAATATGACTTAATGTCTCGTCAAAACATGGCTCACGCGACAAAAAAAATAAATGAAACTCACCATTTGCTTAATAGTAAAATGCCGTCAATTGACTTCAACTACTTCGAAAAACAAATTCGTGATTTAGAACTAAGAGTACGATCAGAATTTGATCTTCAATCATTTGATTACAAAATTGACTTATTAAAAAAAGAACTGACAAATAAAGTAAAGCAAGAAGCATAATTGTTTCGAGAAGAAGAGATCACACGAATCTCTTCTTTTTTTATGTAGATAAAAAATAACAAGTAATTTCAAAATTTAGTACTGGAGAAGAAGATTAGTGAGGTAGATTTCCAATACAGGATGTTATGAGTAAGTGATTTACTAGAATTAGCTATTTCAGTGACTCATGAACCCGATTTTTAGTCTTTTTTTGATTATTTTGGAATGAATTTCTCTTTTAATAATATAGATATGATGTTGACTTTAAATAGTATTATAAAATTATTTGAAAATTTTGAATTAGTTAATGAAACAAAAAAGGTACATTTTGAGAAAGGGCGAATTTATTATGAAAGGCTTCGAGATCGTTTTAAAAGACATTGTTATTTATTAACGTAAAATCCGTAAGATTCCCTCATAAATAAACATCAAAAGATCTACACTGATGAGCGTATAAGGAGGTTTTTAGAGTTCAATCTTTTGGATGAGGGGCTTGAAAAGAATCTATTTATGTTAACAGTGCTTTTAATCAAATCATGCGACTTGATGGAGTTTTTATCTGAGTAAATGTGTTATTAAAAGAGAAAAATTAAGAATGATTAATAAAATAAATTTTGAAAGTAGGGTTATTATTGAGAATTAAGGGTAATATCGTAAAAAAACATGATGTAGTTCATTGTATGGTTTCGACTGAGGCGCAATTTGCATGGGATCTTTTAAAGAAAACAAAATATCGATGTATTCCAGTTTTAAGTGAAAATGATAAAGAGTATGTTGGAAATCTTTATCGTGTTGATTTAGCTGAGTATTTAGTAGATAACGATTCTTTGCAAGGCAAAACAGTAAATGATTTTGTTCGCAAAGAATGTCCACCTATACAGGAGGATTCACCATTTTTCAAAGTTTTCTTTACGATTAAACGTTTTCCATATTTAGCAGTAGTAAACGATCTAAATGAATTTGTAGGAATTTTAACGCATAAAACAGTTTTTGAATTATTAGAAGAAGCATGGGGAATGAAGGACGGCGGTTATTCATTAACTGTTAGTACAATGGAACATGAAGGTGCATTAGCAAGATTAGCTAAGCTTGTAAATAAATATTCTAATTTGAAGAGCTGTCTTACCCTTGATAGTGATTCAGTTTATAGAAGAATTTTAATTACACTACCACCAACTATTAGTGAAGACGATTATATTAAGTTGAAAAAAGAAATCATTAAAAAAGAGTTTCATATTATGCATGAAGAAGTTGCAACAAATCATGCTACTCAAAAATGATTAAAAAGAAGAGCAAGGGGATCAAAATACCTTCCCTTGCTCTTTTATTTAATATGTTGTTTTTTTGATGCCAGTCAAACAGGCATGGATATAGTTAAAACCTTAATTTAGCTTTTTATGTACTTCATCATGATTTGATTGTTTATCTTTCTTTAATGAATCGAATTTTAATTGTAGGAGAGTTGATACTTTTTGAGGGTAGCTAAGTGGTTTGCCCTTTGCTTCTACCATTGAGCTACCAACAACATAACTGATTGTTAGAAAGCCAACAATTAAAACTAATGTGACGATTAAAGCAATTGTGATGAGAATACGCTTAATACTTGCTCGTAATACTCTACTGTTTGTTATTTTCATCAGAAAACTCTCCCCCTTAGGACAACACAGTTACCTGTATCATTTTATTACCTAAAGAAGAGAGTCATGACAAGCTGATTAAATTTTATTAATTTTTTCATATTCCTCTTGGATCTCACGTGATCGGACAGTTGCTTCAATAAAGCAATTTAAAAATGAATTGGCAACTTCACGGTCTTCAAGCACAGATATTCCAGCTTGAGTAGTACCATTTGGACTTGTAACCTTCTTCCTCAATGTCAATGGCGATTTATTCGTTTCTTGAAGCATTGAAATCGAACCCATTAAAGTTTGTTGAATAAATGGTTTGGCAATATCACGATGGATCCCTAGTGCCATTGCAGCTCGTTCAAATTGTTCAATGACATAATATATATAGGCTGGACCACTACCAAATAATCCAGTCATTGCATGTAATTCATCTTCTTCAACTTTAGCGACAATACCAACACGCTCAAATAATCTTTTTGCTGTTTGCACTTTTTCAAAAGGAACTTCATCTGGATAAGCAAGTGCTGTAGCAGATTTTCTGACGAGTGAAGATGTAGTTGGCATTGCACGAACAATATTTAGATTTTCATTGTCTAGTAACTGCTTAACTGTACTGATTGAAACACCTGCAACTAAGGAAATAATTAATTGTTTTTCGTTGAAAAAATGTTTAATTTGATCAAGAGCGACTGCAACATCTTTAGGCTTCATCGCTAAAAATATTACACTTGAACCAGAGATTGCTAGCTGACGGTTAGTTGTAGCTAATACACCATATTTTGTATGTAAATTATCTAAACGTTCTAAATCCTCCCTATTAGTGATTGCAATTTGATCACTCTCAATATACCCACTATCAATTAATCCTGCAATTAATGCTTCTGCGATACTACCTGCACCAATAAACGCAACTTTTCCTAGAAACATTACATTCACCTCTCCTCTATTGTAATAGATATTTATATTAGAGAAATAAATGCTATATTCCTTGTTGACATATTGCTTTTATATATTTTATTAAAAATATTTTTAAATAATTTTTAGATGCAGGCAAAATTTTAAGAAAAAAAGAAATAATTGGGAAATTTTTTTTAGTTTTGTAGCGATTAATACCTTTACGGATCCCCGTGTTATTTTGTGATTTCTAGATTCTGATTTTACGTTAATGTAAAATTCTAATACTTCTTTGTTTGTATTTTTTAAAATGTATATTAGAATTAACTGTAAGAAGATTCAGATAAGGAGGAATTAACATGATCCCTGAAGATAAGATTTACCAAATTACACTACCGGTACCTTATGCTATGAATACAGTAAATGTTTTTTTAGTTGAAGGAGATTTATTGACATTAATTGATACAGGAACGAACACACCAGATACATTAGATGCACTTAAAGGTGAATTAGATAAAATAGGTTATAAATTAGAAGATATTGAACAAGTGATTTTAACTCATCATCATCCAGACCATGCAGGATTATTGGAAGAGTTTAATGAAGATGTGAAAATTTTAGGCCATGAACGAAATATTCCATATTTAACGCAGGAACAATCATTCCTAAAATACTATAATGAGTATTTTATTGAAAATGCAATATTATACGGTGTTCCAGCGGAATATGTTCAAAGAATGCCACGTACGACTGAGAAAATGCCATATACTAGTAAGCGTTCATTAACTCATATTATTGATGAAGGCGATATAATTGATAGTATTTTTGGATTGAAAGTATTGTACACACCTGGTCATGCAACTTCTCACATTTCTTTAATTAGTGAGGATGATGGCATTGCATTCGGAGGAGATTTATTATTAGATAAGGTTTCATCTAACCCAATCATTGAGCCTCCATTAAATGGTGAAACCGAACGTGTAAGGCCATTACTACAATACAATCACTCTTTACAAAGAATAGCAGAACTGCCGATTACAAAATTATATACTGGACATGGTGAACCAGTTACTGATATTAAAGGGTTAGTAAAAAGTAGATTAGAAAAGCAAAAGGCTAGAGCTGAAAAAGTATATGAAATGATAAAACAACAACCGTTAACTGCATATGAAGTTTGCCAAATGTTATTTCCAAAGGTTTATCAAAAGCAACTTTCACTTACTTTATCCGAAACAATTGGTCAATTAGACTACCTGGAAAACTTAGGTTTTATTAGTTTAAATGAACGAAATGATGGTATACTTGAGTATAAAACGAATGAGCATTCAGTCAGTCAATAATAGAGGTGGGAATTTTTGAGGTTAAGTAACCAAACGGTAGTAATAACAGGTGCTTCGAGTGGTCTTGGGAAAGATTTAGCTTTATCGGCAGCAAAGGAAGGCGCTAATATCGTCTTAATTGCTAGAAGAGAAACAGAGCTAAAAAACTTAAAGGCAAAAATACAAGAAGATTTTCCAGTTAAATGTCATTATTTTGTTGTCGATGTGACAGATGAAAATGCAGTATACGATGCATTTCACCAAATCGAGGAGCAATTTGATGGAATTGATGTTTTAATAAATAATGCAGGGTATGGTCTATTTCAGACAGTTGAACAAATGTCACTTCAAGATATGAAGCAAATGTTTGATGTGAATGTATTTGGAGTCATGATTTGTTCAAAACTTGCCCTAACGTCTATGAAGCTAAAAGGGAAGGGGCATATAATTAATATCGCTTCTTTAGCTGGTAAGATTGCAACTTCGAAGGCTGCAGCATATGCAGGCTCTAAGCATGCAGTACTAGGATTCAGTAACGCTTTGAGACAGGAAGTTGAAAAAGACGGTATCTATATTACGAATATAAACCCAGGTCCGATGGATACACCGTTTTTTGATATTGCAGATGAGTCAGGATCGTATGCTAAGTCCGTTCGTAAAATGATGCTGGACCCTGAAAAAGTTGCTTCGAAAGTTATTTCTTTAATTGGAAATAATGTACATGAAATCGATCTACCTTCATGGATGGGATTTGGAGCAAAACTTTACTCTGTCTTCCCTAAGGTTAGTTATTATTTTATGATGAAATTCGGAAATAAAAAATAACAGAAGCTGTTCATAGAGCGAGCTTAGATGAGTATAGAAAAAAGAGCTAAGAGAGGAATATTCTCGAAGCTCTTTTTATTTAGGACTGTTGTAAAACATTTATAAAGAGAGGATTTAAAATGGGTATTCAAGTGTTGATTGATAAAATAAATAATTTTCCAAACTGTGTGATTCATTCTCATTCAGGCTATCCAGATGTAGAAAAAGGTCATCAACTACCAGACGATTTATATGAATTTTTTACATTATGTGGCGGAATTGATTTATTTATAGGCAGTGATTACTGTTTAACAATTGTTTCACCTGAAGAGTTTATATTGGCAAACCCCGTTATAATCGGTGAAAAAGCTGAATACGATCTATCTTCAAGTTGGTACATTATTGGACGTGATCAGAATAACGATTTTTTAACAATAGATCTAAGTAAGCCGCGTTTAGGCAGATGTTACGATAGCAATTGGGAGACTCATGGTGTAGTTGGCAGTTGTCCGATAATTGCCAATTCATTTACGGAGTTATTGGAACGTTTAGTAATAAATGAGGGAGAACATTGGTATTGGCTTCAAGATGATTTTGCATCTTTAGGAGATGCCTATGAAGATTAAATTGAAATTTGCTTGTGTTTTAAATAATGTGAGTGCAATTGGGCTCTTCCGCATTGCCATAAATAAATAGAGATTTTTTAAAACCTACTTAAATACGATAAAATTCATAGTTTCATAAATGCATAATTTGGTTGAAAATCGGAAAATTGTTGATCCCTACACAGGTAGAGAGATATTATCAAAAATAGATTAACCCGTGGGTGTAATGATGAATAAATTAAACATTTTAGAAATTAAAAATCTAAAAGAAATAATTAATGATATAGAAGTTGAATTTAATCATCTAATTATTGATGGTATTTCTCTTTATCAAAAATTAATGAAATATAACTTCATACCAAGTTTAGGCTGGGGAGTTGTTGAATTTCAAAGAGATATGATCAAGTACTTTTTACTTGAAAAACCACATGAACTTTTATGGTATCGCATTCCTATCTTAATTTGTCCAGATTGTGGGGACTTAGACTGTGGATTTATTTCAGCAAAAATAGATTTACTTGATAACAAAGTTATTTGGAAAGATTTCTATGTGGGTGATTATAATAATGACTATGAAAGAAAACTAGATTTGGGTCCATTTTACTTCGATGATCAAAGCTATAAAAAAGCGATAATTTCAGCACGAAATAGTACAAAGAATAGAATTTTATGCAATTAACGCGTGAGTTTGCAACATAAAGAAAACTGAGACCACATTTTTGTGGTCTCAGAGTGTTGAAATTTAAAATGGTCAATAGAGAAAACGGACATTAAATGATCATTTTTTGAATAGTCTTTCTATTCATGCTTTTAAATTTTAATATGTTTGAGCAATTTTATGATTCTAATCACACTAGTAATGGATTTTTTCAGAAGTTAAAAATATTGTGAGCTAATTTTTAGAAAAACAAATACAATTGATTAGTTTATTAATTAATGTTCGATATTAATTGACCTACAAACTGATTAATAAACAACTGATAGGATACTTTAAGTAAAGGCTATTTGAATAGGTTTTATTGCAGACTTTTTTATGATGAATAAGTTGATTGGAACGAAAGGGGTGATCGACTCCTATGGGATAAGCGGGAAGGCTGAGACCCCGCAGGCTAGCCGAGGAGGCTAAAGAATCTCGCCCCATGGAAAGCGAGCATCCTGTAGTGGAAATCAACATCACCCTACTCCTTTACGAAAATTTGGTAAGTTAATTGACAAGGTTGTTTTTCAACAGCGTGAGACCACATTTTTGTGGTCTTTTTCAGTTACAATCAACATTTTGCTAGTCAATTTAAAACGTCATACTAACCTATTTTTATATCCAATCTTTCCTCAATACACCTCATTCTTTTATTCGAAGTAAACCCTATTGTTTTTTCATTAGTCTAACTTCATGGGCTTTCAACTATATATATAGTAATGAGATTTAAGTGAAAGATGGTGGGGTAGTATGACTAAACGAGATTATTTAATAAAACCGCTTGTAGGTGATAGTTATCCAACAATTGATCGAGGAGATACTATCTACCTATGGGACAAGCAAGGAAAGAAATATATTGATGGTTCTTCGGGTGCAGTTGCGGCAAGTATTGGTCATGGTGTAAAGGAAATAATTGACGAAATGGTAAAGCAAGCTTCTAAAGTGGCGTTTGTTTATCGATCACAGTTTACGAGTGAGGCGGCAGAACAATTAGCTGAAAAAATAAGTCAGCTAGCACCTGGAGATTTAAACTGGAGTTTTTTTGTTAATAGTGGTACTGAAGCAACTGAAACAGCTATGAAAATGGCAATACAGCATTTTCAAGAAAGAGGAATTCATACGAAAACGAAGATCATATCAAGAAGTATGAGCTATCATGGCATCACGATGGGATCCTTATCTATGTCAGGTCATCCTTTAAGGAGGAAACGTTTTACTAGTTTACTAGAGGATTATCCGATGGTTGAAGCGCCGTATTGTAAAAGGTGCCCATTTGAATTAGAGCCTGGAAATTGTGGTTTACTTTGTGCGACTGCACTTGATCGTACAATTCAGAAATTAGGTTCTGAAAATGTAGCGGCATTTATAGCTGAACCTATTGTTGGTGCGGCAGGTGCTGCGTTAACTCCTCCAAAAGGATATTATGAAAAAATTAAAGAAATTTGTGATAAACACGATGTACTACTTATTGCAGACGAAGTAATGACGGGAATAGGTAGAACTGGAGAAATGTTCGGAATGAATCATTGGAATTGTGTGCCTGATTTATTAGTCCTCGGTAAGGGATTGGCGGCTGGTTATACGCCAATTGCTGCAGCAATCGCAAGTGATCGTGTAATGCAACCTATTTTAGAAGGCAGTCGACTTGTTATGAGTGGACATACGTTTAGTGCGAATCCTCTCTCTGCAAGTATAGCTTTAGCTGTTTTAAACTATGTCGAAAAAAATGGATTAGTACAAAATTCTAAAATACAAGGTGAAAAGATTAAATTAAAACTAAGAGAATGGCAGAAAGAGTATCCTTTTCTATTCGATATCAGGGGTGAAGGACTACTAATCGGTATAGAAATAGATGAAGATTTCTTTGATTGTAAAAGTGTAACAAATCGTGTAATTGAGATTGCTAAAAATCATGGATTATTACTCTATCCATCTGTTAGTGGTCCATATGGAAGATCTGAAAATAGTTTCTTGCTTTCTCCACCTTTAGTCATTACTGATGCGCAAGTAAATGAATTGCTAACTTTATTAAAGGAAGTATTTAATGAGCTAAATCAAGAAGCAAAGGAGATCGAATAATGGCAATCAATACTTTCGGGAAAATCATTAGTATTGAAGAAGCTTTGCTTTATTTTAAAGATGATATGGTGTTAATGTTCGGTGGGTTTGGAGGAATCGGTAATCCACCAACATTAATAAGGAGCATTTTAGAGAAAGGTGTGAAAGATCTTACTCTAATTGGAAATGACACGGGTTTTCCTGATGTTGGGGTCGGACAATTAGTGACGGCTAAAAGAGTAAAAAAAATGATTACAACGCATATTGGATCAAATCCGAATGCTGGAAAGCAAATGACAGATGGTACGTTAGAAATAGAGTTTAGTCCTCAAGGTACATTTATCGAACGGATTCGAGCGGGTGGAGTTGGATTAGGTGGCGTTTTAGTAGATATTGGGATTGATAGTGTAATAGATGTTGATAAACAGAGAGTGAATGTATTTGGAAAAGAGTATTTAGTTGAAACTCCTCTCATTTCAGATGTTTCAATTGTATATGCAAAAAAAGCAGATCCTTTTGGGAATTTAGTTTTTGATAAAAGTGCTCGCAATACGAATCCTTACGTAGCAATGGCCGGAAAAATCACAATTGCTGAAGTTGAAGAAATTGTTCCTTTAGGAGCATTAGAACCTGAAGAAATTATCGTACCTGGCGCTTTCGTTAACCACATCGTTCAATCGGAAGGGGTGAATTGGAAGTGGGTTTGGGAAAAATAAATCCAAGGGAAATTATGGCAAAACGTGCAGCAAAAGAAGTAAAGAGCGGTATGATTGTGAATCTTGGGATTGGAATTCCTTCACTTATCCCAAATTACTTACCAGAGGATTGTCGGGTAATGTTCCATGCAGAAAATGGCGTGTTAGGTTTAGGCCCTACTCCACAAAAAGGTGAAGAAGACGAGAATTTATGTAATGCTGCAGGATTACCTGTAACATTAATTCCAGGTTCCAGTTATTTTGATAGTAGCATAGCCTTTGCGATTATTCGAAAAGGTTTATTAGATTTAACCGTACTAGGAGCCCTCGAAGTTAGTAAAAATGGCGATTTAGCAAATTGGATTGTTCCTGGTAAAAGAGTACCAGGAATTGGTGGAGCAATGGACTTAGCTCAAAAATCAAAAAAAGTAATTGTTTTAATGAACCATACTAATAAAAATGGTGAACCTAAAATAGTCTCTGAATGTACACTTCCTCTTACATCTCCATGTTGCGTTGATTTAATCATTACTGAAATGGCCGTAATTGAAGTTAAAAAAGAAAGTGGAGAGCTTTGGTTAAATGAAGTAATGTCTCCATATTTAGTCAGCGATGTAATTGAGAAAACTGGTGCCCCACTATTTGTGAACCCAAATGTTATTGTTCATCGTTGGGAGTGATCGAAATTGGATTTGAAAACTAAAATTAATGCCTACATTCATAAAAATAAGAACAAAGCAATTGAATTACTTCAGAATCTTGTTCAAGAAAAAAGTGTTTCAGGAAATGAAGCTGATGCACAAAAAATTATCTCAAATTATTTACAGAATCTTGGATTAGTGATTGATCGCTTTGAGCCGTCAATTGAGGAATTAGCTAAATCATCCTATTTTATTTCAGAACGAACTTCATTTGAAGAAAGTCCGAATATAGTTGCAATCTTAAAGGGGACAGGAAATGGAAGATCAATTATATTAAATGGACATATAGATGTAGTTCCTGAAGGTGAAATAAGTAGTTGGGAGCGCCATCCGTATAGCGGTGAAATCGTAGGGAATCGCTTATATGGTAGGGGAACAACAGATATGAAGGGCGGCAATGTTGCTGCACTATTTGCGATTGAGGCGATAAAAAAATGTAATATTCCACTTAAAGGCGATATCTATTTTGAAAGTGTTATTGAGGAAGAAAGTGGAGGGGCAGGTACGCTAGCAACAATATTACGGGGATACGTTGCAGATGCTGTCCTTATTCCAGAACCAACTAAAATGAAAATATTTCCGAAACAACAAGGCAGTGTTTGGTTTCGAGTAAAAGTAAAAGGTAAAGTTGCCCACGGTGGAACTAGGTATGAAGGTGTTAGTGCAATTGAAAAAAGTATAATGGTTATAAATCATATAAATCAATTAGAAAAACTTCGAAATACAAGATTACTAGATGATCCTCTATACAAAAATGTGCCAATTCCAATACCGATTAATATCGGAAAAATAAATGGCGGTACTTGGCCCTCCTCGGTCTCCGATTTAGTTACTCTTGAGGGAAGACTAGGTGTTTCACCAAATGAAACAATCGAAGAAGCTAAACTTGAAATAACGAGGTGGCTTAAAACACTCTCATTAATTGATGATTGGTTTATTGAAAATCCGGTTGAAGTTGAATTTTTTGGAGCAAGATGGTTACCAGGTAGTATCGATCTTGGGCATCCATTTATGGAATCTCTAAAGAAATCCTATCAATATGTTTATAAAAATGAACCGATTATTGAAGCCTCCCCATGGGGTACGGACGGCGGATTATTTACACAAATAAAACAAATACCTACGATTGTGTTTGGACCAGGGGAAACGAAGGTTGCACATTATCCAAATGAATACATTGATTTAGATGAATTATTTCGTTGTGCGGAGGTAATTGCCCACACTTTACTAGATTGGTGTGGGGTAGAAGAATAAAAATCATTATACTAAATTAATTGTTAAAACAAGAACAGAAGACTAATCACATCGACAATGTAGCTATACAAAAGAAGTTGAAGTCCAAAAATATTTTCACGGAAATAATATGAGCTTTTTTTTGAGTCTAAATTGATAAAAAAATTGATTTATTGCACTTATACATTTGCCATGCCAAGAGTATTATGAATGATTGCTTTATTCCATCAATTAGGATACAAAGACAATATTAATTACATCATTTATAAAATTGAAGATATGAATCTATGGGTAAAAATTTTGACTGAAAAATAATTATATAATGTTAAGGGCTAACTTTAGGGTTAGTCCTTTTTTCTTGTTTAAAAATAGTGTTATATAATCAGCAAGTGATAAACGTTCAACTCTAATCAAATGAAATGGGCATTTTTTTTCTTAACAAGATGATGGTAATTGTTGAAGGAGCAACACTAGAATGACAATCTAATGGTTTATTTTAATCTAGTATTTGCCCCTAGAACAGTTCCTAAGGTAACAATATATTATTTTTAGAAAATTTAGAATTTAATCTTGAATAAAAGAATAAACTTTAATATAATGAAAAAAAAGGAAATCCTTCAAAAAAGTGAATGGGAGATTAGGAATGGAAGAATTAAAACAAAAAGTTCAAGATGAGTTTGATAACTTTTCGAAGGGTTTAAAAAAGGTCGCGAAATATTTCCTTGCAAATCCGGAAGACTTCGCAATGGACTCAGGTGTTCAAGTTGGACAAAAGATTAATGTAAGCGAAACGACTGTTATTCGATTTTGTCATGCTCTAGGCTATAGTGGCTTTAGTCCATTGCAAAGGGATATCCAGAGCCGACTGTTGAATCGTAAAAGCAGTTTAGTTGAATATCATTCCGTGAAAAACAAGATGGACATGGATCGAGATTTTTCTAAGAAAATGATGCAAAAGGACGCAGAGTTAATATTGCAAACTGCTGAAGTACTAAACGAAGAGGAATTTAATGTGGCAGTAGAACGATTAAGTCAAGCTGAAAGGATCCTTGTTTCTGGTACCCGTTCTTCCCATGCAATGGCACATTGGTTTTCGTTTGCACTTGAACTCATTCGAGGGAATGTTAGGATGTTTAGACCAGATACGGATGATATTGTTTTACGCATGGGTGAAATGAATGAAAATAGTACTTTCGTAGCATTTTCATTCCATCGGTATGCATTAGAAACAATTAATATGGCTAGGGAAGCGAAATTGCGGGGGGCGTTTGTGATTAGTTTTACCGATTCCGAAGTTGCACCGATTCGAGAATATACTGATGTATTATTTACGGTGCAGCTACCGATCAAGTCAACACTAGATGTTAGTCCGGCAGTTTTTTCTCTTATGAATTCTTTACTTGGTGGAGTAGTTGTCAAAAATTCTGATCAGTTTATGAAGCGTACAAAGGCATATGAGAATTTTCATTTGGACCATTTCTTTGGGGAATAAAGGCTATCTTTTTATTAGATAATACCTTCACCTTCCTCTTAATTTTATAAAGAAAGTGGGTATGAAAATGTTTCAAATTAAACGATTGGAGGATATTGCTGAAATAGAATCCATTCAACGAATTGAAAAAGAAGTGTGGAATATGTCACCGATACCTATTCACCAAACATATACAGCATCTCATAATGGTGGGTTGATTTTAGGAGCTTTTCACGATCAACAATTAATAGGGTTTCAATATAGCTTTCCAGGGTATATGGACGGTAGATCCTATTTATGCTCCCATATGCTAGGAGTTATACCTACCTATCAAAAAAGTGGATTAGGTAAAAAATTGAAAGAGGCACAGCGGAAGTATGCCTTAGAAATGGGCTATTCATTGATTGTTTGGACATTTGATCCATTAGAGAGTGTTAATGCTTACTTAAACCTAAATAAGCTAAAGGGGATTGGTGCTACCTACATCGAAAATCATTATGGCGAGATGACTGACTCACTAAATAAAGGACTGCCTACTGATCGTTTTTTAGTAGAGTGGTGGATTCGTAGTGATCATGTATGTAAGGCCCCAAGTAGGGTCGACTTACAGGGGTACAAACCATTAGTAGAAACAAAGCTTGATAACTTTGGTTTTCCGACAATTAGTAGAGAATATGAAATCGATTTAACGGAAGGTATTTATGCAGTTCCAATACCTGAAGAATTTCAACAAATAAAAAATAAAAGACCTGAGCTTGCAATGGAATGGCGGTACAAAACTAGAAAATGGTTCCAAAAATTGTGTGAAAATGGCTTTGCTGCTAGTGATGTAATCCGAAATCCAGAAGGAAGAGTAAGTTATTATATTTTTGAAAAACGTGAAAAATTATCTATTTAAGCTTCTAAACTCTTTTAAGGAGGAGAGATTTTTTGTGGTTAATTTTCGAAATAGTGCATTAACAATTGATGGGCACTTTGATATTTTAATGGATGTTCAGATCCAACGGGAAAAAGGAAGAAAAAAAGTAATTGAAACAGATTATTATCCTAGGTTTGTAAAAGGCGGAATTAATGTTATTATCGCTTCCATATTTATAGAAAGTGCATTTTTACCAGAAATGGCACTTCGCAAAGCATTAAGTCAAGTAAGTGCGCTTTATGAAGAAGTGAAAGAGTCTTCTGATAAATTAATGATCTGTTATAACGGAGCTGACATGGATCTTGCAAAGGAACAAGGAAAGATTGGTTTCTTACTCTCTCTTGAAGGAGCAGAACCGATCGGAACAGATCTTAGTTTATTACGAGTTTTTTATGAATTAGGGGTTCGTAATCTGGGACTGGTTTGGAGCAGGAGAAATGCGGTAGGGGATGGGAGTTTCTTTCAGCCAGTCCCTGAAGGAAGAAAGGGGGGGATTTCAAGCTTTGGAGTTAAGGTGATTAAAGAGGCAGAAAGACTAGGTATATCTATTGATGTATCGCACTTAAATGATGAAGGCTTCTGGGATGTCATTGAAATTTGTGAAACGCCAGTTATTGCTTCCCATTCCAATGCACGCTCGATTTGCTCAACAATGAGAAATTTGACGGATGAACAAATGATGGCAATTGCTTCCACAAATGGTGTAATTGGGCTTAATGCTGCTAGTATGCTAGTTTCTGAAGATGATTCTAAAAGTAATATTGTGCAGCTCGTTAATCATTTAGATTATCTTGTGGATGTAGCAGGAATTGAACATGTAGGAATAGGGTTAGACCTTTGTAATGACTTTATGAAATACCTATCACAAGATGATTTAGCTAGTTTGCCAAGAGTACCCTTCGATGTGATTGATGGCCATGACCAATTACCTCTTTTTATCGAAGAGCTAATGAATCGAGGGTATAAGGAAGTCGAAATAACAGCTATATTAGGAGGTAATTTTAGAAGAATTTATTAATAAAGTGAAAGGTTTTTACAAACCAGTTCACTTTCATAGGAGGTTTTAGAATGACCTATAGTCCAATCTCGATTCGGCAAATTACGTTGAACCGATTAAAAATGAAGTTAAATGATCCTTTCACCACAAGCTTTGGGACCTTTCAAGAAAAAGAGTTTTATGTCATTGAAGTAGAAGATGAGGATGGGAACATTGGGTTTGGAGAATCCGTTGCCTTCTCTAGTCCTTGGTATAGTGAGGAAACCGTTAAAACCAATAAACATATTATGGAAGATTTTCTCATTCCATTATTGTTTGATGCTCCTATTTATCACCCTGATGAAGTGTCTGAACGTTTCCAACCTATTAGAAAAAATAATATGGCAAAGGCTGGACTAGAAGGAGCAGTTTGGGATCTTTTTGCTAAACGACGAAAATTACCCCTCTATCAAGCACTTGGGGGAAATAAAGATAAAATCGATGTTGGAATAAGTATCGGTCTTCAGCGAACAGTAAAAGAACTTCTTGAAATCGTGGATTCTCGTGTCAATGAAGGATATAAACGGATAAAGTTAAAAATTAAACCTGGGTCCGATTACGACATGTTAAAAGAAGTAAGAAGGGAATTTCCGCATATTTCAATGATGGCTGATGCAAATTCTGCTTATACTTTATCTGATATAGAGTTATTAAAAAAACTCGATGAATTTAATTTAACGATGATTGAACAACCTTTAAGTCATGATGATATTATTGACCATGCCAAATTGCAACAACAGCTAGTAACGCCTATTTGTTTGGATGAAAGTATACACTCACTAGAAGATGCTAAAAAAGCAATAGAATTAGGTAGCTGTCGAATTATTAATATTAAAATTGGGCGTGTTGGCGGACTAACTGAAGCTAAAAGGATACACGATTATTGTTTAATGAAAGGAATTCCTGTATGGTGCGGAGGTATGCTTGAAGCTGGCATTGGACGTGCTCATAATATCGCCTTAACATCATTAGATCAGTTTATTTTACCAGGAGATACTGCTGCTTCGGCAAGTTACTGGGAGCGAGATATTATCGATCCTGAGGTAATAGTAGATCAAGGAGTTATTCATATTCCACAGAGATTCGGAATCGGCTATGACATAAATCGAGAGGCGTTAGAATACTATTGCGTCGAAAAAAATGTGTTCATAGAATCGAATTACAAAGTAAAAACTTAAAATTATGAAAAGTCAGAAAATATATTGACTAGAAATTCTAAGAGACTATATAATAAGTAAAAAGGAAATTCTTTATAATTCATAAAAATGAAGTATTTACTTTTTTTGAAGAAGTACTAATCACTTTAATTAAGTTAAAAAAACAACTTGAATCTTCTACTAATCAACTAATCAACTAATCAACTAATCTACCCCAAAAAAATCTTACTTTTGTACAAGTAATGTTCCTACCCATTTATTCGAAAATCTAACACTGTAAAGAGATTAACTTAAATTCTAGTAGTCACACCTAAAGTTAACTAATTTTAGGTTTAATAAAATATTAAGGGAGAGTGCTGTAATGGGACACAATGTTATGAAAAAAGTAAAAGAGTTTGAGGTTTATTGCAATGAAATAGTAGAGAAGTATCAAATTCCTGGCTATGTTCTTGGTCTAGCTAAAAATGGTGAATTATTTTATGAAAGCGGTTTCGGTTACCGTGATAAAGAAAATGAATTAGCATTATCCTCTGACACAGTACTTGGAATTGGCTCTGTAACTAAATCATTTACTTGTGTAGCAATTCTCCAATTACAAGAGGCAGGGAAATTATCGGTTCAGGATCCTATTATTAAATATTTACCTGAGTTTAAGACAAGCAATGATGAATATACAAAGCAGATGACGCTCCACCATTTTATGACGCATTCAGCAGGACTTCCACCAATTCCAAGTCTTTATGGTGCTATGAGTAAAACACTAGCATTAGATCCAAAATTTGATGACGACAATGAGGAACAAAAATCTCCTGATATTCCATACATTGCTACATACGAAGAATTAATGGAAACAATCGCTAAAGGTGAATATACACTGCTTGGTGCTCCAGGTACTGAATTTAGTTATTCTAATGACTGTTATGCTTTACTCGGTGCTGTTGTGGAGAGAGTCAGCGGTATAACTTATGAGCAGTACATGAAGGATTTTATATTAGATCCTGCTGGTATGAAGAATAGTGTCTTCCATCTTCATGAATTGGAAGGGCACGAAGATATTTCAAACTTATATGCTTCTAGAAAAAAAGATGATGAGACGATTGTGTTTGAGTCAAATAACCCATGGGATGCACCATCGATGCGTGCAGCAGGATTCTTAAAATCAACTGTAAACGATATGCTGAAATATGCAGAAATCTTCCGAAATGAAGGCAAAGTAGGAGATGCTCAAATTTTGACACCTGAGAGTGTTGAAGCCATGACTACTCCATATATTCAATGTGGATATACTGAATTCTATGGATACGGAGTAATGATTCATCCAGATTTCTATGGATATAAACTTGTTGAACATGGCGGTTCTATTAAAGGGGTATCAGCTCAATTGAATATTATCCCTGAGTTAGGTTTAACTGGTTTTTCGAATGCTAATTTAATAGGCGTTCCTTCTAAGAAACTTTTAAATAGCGCTTTTGCTGATTATTTGGAAAAACCATTAAAATCTTCACATTTAAACATATCGGAAATACATTTAGATGTAGATCAATTACAAGAATATGTTGGGAAATTTGTTTCAGGTGAGGGTGGAAAGGTTGAATTTTCTATCAATGATGATGGAAAACTTTGTGCTCAAATGGAAGGGATGGTAGACTCGCTCGTAAAACCGATTGAGGAAGACTGGTTTTTATTTGAAATGAGAGAAGATGAATATTCTATTCAATTTAAACGAGACGAAGAAGGAAAAATTATTCGTTGTGTATTTGGATTCAGACAATTAGTAAAAACGGAATAAGGAGGCTAATCAATTGCGTACAAAAACTGCACGTAAAATATTCCCAAGATTCGCACTGTTATCAGTGAGCGTTCTTACTATTTTTGCATTGACTGCATGTAATTCTACTGACGAAGCATCAACGAATAATAAGAAAAATACGACAAATACTTCAGTTGCACCACAAACAGGTGGAACGATTACAGTGGGGCTTTCGCAAGAACCAGATACTCTTGATATTCAAAAAACAGCAATGAGTACAGCCGATGAAATTTCAAATCGTTTAGGAAATACACTTTTAACTCTTGACCCGAAAACGAATGAAATTGCTCCAGGCCTTGCAGAAAGCTACCAAGTATCAAATGATGGTAAAACGATTACGTTTAAAATTCGTCAAGGTGTTACCTTTCACGATGGGTCGCCTTTAACATCAAAGTCATTTAAAGAAACATTTGACCGTATGTTAAATCCTGCCACTGGTGCACCTTTAGTTAGCTTTTTAGCTGGTGTAAAATCAGTTTTGACTCCAGACGATCAAACGCTAGTCGTTGATTTGGAACAACCATCGGCACCTTTTTTAAATAACTTAACAACTGGGTTTTTACAGCCATTATCTGTATCCGCTATCAATAAGGATGGAGCTAATTATGGAAGGAACCCTGTCGGAGTTGGTCCTTGGAAGTTTGAGAAATGGACAACGGGACAATCTGTTACATTAGATCGAAATAATGATTATAATTGGGCGCCATCCTTTTTTGCAAATAAAGGAAAGGCTTACCCAGATAAATTAGTGTATAAATTTATTACGGATCCACAAACGATGCTTGCTGCTCTTGATAGTGGTTCGATTGATGTCCTAGTAAATGCAGCTCCAAAAGATGCTGAAAGATATCGCAAGAATGATAAGTTTCAAGTCCTCGATGCTGATCAACAAGGGCTAGGATTATTCTTAGAGATGAATCTTGATAACGAATTGTTAAAGGATAAAAATGTGAGAACAGCATTGAATATGGCTATTAACAAAAATGCCATCATTAAAGCAGCTCTTAATGGTGAAGGAACAGCAGCATATGGACCACTTTCATCCTCTATTTTTGGATATGATCCGAATGTAAAAGAATATGGTATTAAATACAATAAGGATGAAGCTATCAAACTATTAGAAAGCTCAGGCTGGAGTAAAAATAGTCAAGGTATTATGGAGAAAAACGGAAAGAAACTAGAGTTTGATCTTTCAGTCTATAGTACACAAAGTCAAGCTGCACAAATCGTTCAAGCGATGTTAAAAGATATAGGCGTTATTATTAATATTAAACAAATGGAAACAGCAACCCTAATTCAAAAAGCATCTAAAGGAGAATTCGATCTTTCATTCTTAAGTTATTCTTATTCTGATCCTGACATTCTTTATATGCTATTCCATTCAAGTCAAATTGGTGGATTAAATCACATTCGAGTGAAAAATCCAGAGCTTGATGCTTTATTAGAAAAAGGCAGAACAACTACCAATGCTGAGGAAAGAAAGCAAATTTATGCTGACGCTCAAAAGTTGATTGTTGAAAATGCTTACTGGGTGCCAATCTATTCTCCTAAAGTGTTTTATATTGCCAATAAGAGAGTACATGATATCAAACTTCAGTCAACGAATATACTTTTAAATGATAGTTGGGTGAGTAAGTAATGACTCAATACATTCTAAACCGGATCATTTCAGCCATCATTGTTATCTTTGGTATCTCGATCCTCTCATTTTTTCTAATACACTTGATACCTGGAGATCCAGTCAAAATAATGCTCGGTTTAAATGCATCACCGGAACAAGTAGCAAAACTAACACATCATTTGGGGCTGGATAAGCCCCTTTTGGTTCAATATTTACAATACATTAATAATGTTTTTCACGGCGATTTTGGGACATCCTTGAAAACCGGTAGACCGGTATTGACTGAAATCTTAGATCGTTTTCCTGAAACAATAAAGTTAGCAGCATCTGGGATGATATTTGCCGTCATTATTGGAATCGCGTTGGGTGTTTTAGCTGCGAAATACAAGGATACGATAATCGATACATTTTGTACTGGCTTAGCAACCTTAGGCGTATCTATTCCGAGCTTTTGGTTAGGAATCTTATTAATTTTAGTATTTTCGGTGAAATTAAGCTGGTTTCCTATAGCTGATGGAACTGGATTCAGATCACTCATTCTACCTGCTATTACTTTAGGAGTAGTCATGTCTACTATGATTAGTAGATTAACTAGAAATGGAATGGTGGAGGTTTTATCAAATGACTTTATTCGTACTGCACGATCGAAAGGTCTAGAGGAGCGTCATATATTATTCCGTCATGCCTTTAGAAATGTGCTTATTCCAATCATTACTGTTATTGGATTGCAAATAGCAGCGCTACTTGGTGGTACGGTGATTATCGAGCAAGTCTTTAATTGGCCAGGTTTAGGTACACTATCTATTGGTGCGATAATGTCAAGGGATTTTCCGATGATTCAGGGCACTGTCTTATTTATGGGAGCTGTTTACGTTAGCGTTAATATATTAGTAGACATCGTTTACAGTTTAATCGATCCACGTGTTAAATTGAATGAAAAGGGTGAAGGGTAATGGCGAAATTGAGTGAGGCATATAAACCAATTGAGGCTCCCACTCTACGTAGGAAACCTAAACTTATTAAACTCACAACTTTCCATAAAATTCTTAGCTATAAGCGGGCTAAATACTGCTTAATTTTCTTACTATTAATTGTTTTAATTGGCATCTTTGCCCCATTTATTGCACCTTATAATCCTGAGAAGCCTTTCTATGATGCCATTTTACAAGCCCCAAATAAGGAGCACATTTTTGGAACGGATTCATTAGGAAGGGACGTATTTTCGCGGTTAGTTTATGGAGTTCGCGTTACTTTAACTGTATCCACACTGGCTTTAGGGATCACTTTAGTTGCTGGTACGTTTATAGGATTAATTAGTGCATATATTGGCGGACTTGTTGATAACATTTTAATGCGTATCATGGATGTATTGTTAGCTTTACCGAGCATTGTTTTAGCTCTTGCCATTGTCGCGATATTAGGGCCAAGCCTTACAAATGCCATGATTGCTGTTGGAATCGCTTCAATACCGGGCTTTGCTAGATTAACTAGAGGTGCTGTATTGACGGTGAAATTTTCTGATTTCGTCGAAGCAAGTCGCTCGATCGGTAGCTCAAATAGTTGGATTTTGAGAAGACAAATTTTACCCAATATTTTTGGGGTTCTACTTGTTTATACAACTTTATTTATCGGTGTTGCCATTTTAGATACAGCTGGACTTAGTTTCATTGGTCTCGGTGCCCAACCGCCGACTCCTGAATGGGGAACCATGCTCAGTGAGGGGAAGCAATATATTAATGACGCTTGGTGGTTAGCTACATTTCCTGGTCTAGCGATTACGGCAGTTGTGTTTTCAGTTAATTTTTTAGGTGATGTTTTGAGAGATGTATTTGATCCAAAAGCATCAGGGTAACGAGAAGGAGAGGGCGATTATGTCTAATGTACTAGAAGTAAGAGGCCTTACTACGGAATTTAAAAGTAAGCATGGTTCGCTTAAGATCATAGAGAACATTGACCTTACTGTAAAAAAAGGTGAGATACTTGGGATAGTTGGAGAATCGGGCTGTGGTAAGAGTGTGACTTCACTTTCTATCCTTCAGCTATTAGATAAAAAGGCTAAGATTGCTAGTGGTAGCGTTACATTTAATAATAGTAACTTAGTAGATAAAACTGAAAAAGATATGAGGAAAATAAGAGGTAATGAAATATCTATGATTTTTCAAGATCCTATGACATCTCTTAATCCTGTTTTAACGATTGGAATTCAAATAGGCGAAGTGATTCAAAAGCATCAAAAATTAACTGGATCAAATTTGAAGGAAAAGGTTGTACATTTATTACAATTAGTTGGAATACCACGTCCAGAAGCCATCTATCACGAATACCCACACCGTTTATCGGGAGGAATGAAGCAACGTGTCATGATTGCCATGGCTATATCTTGTAATCCATCACTTTTAATTGCTGATGAACCAACCACTGCACTTGATGTAACAATTCAAGCTCAAATATTAGCTTTACTTAAATCCCTAAAAGATGACTTACATATGTCGATTTTGCTTATTACACATGATCTTGGAGTAGTAGCAGAGATGTGTGATCGAGTAGTGGTTATGTACGCTGGACAGGTTGTGGAAACAACGGATACAAGGACACTTTTGCGTAATCCTAGGCATCCTTATACAATCGGGTTGATTCAATCCACTCCTCATCAATCTAAAGGCGAAAAACGTCTTAAATCGATCCCGGGTCAAGTTCCAACTCCTGACAACTATCCAAAAGGTTGTCGTTTTGCTGACAGATGTCCAAAGGTATTAGGAATATGCAGAAATAGCCTTCCACCACTTATCGAAGTTGATAATCAAACATCTTGTAGATGTTGGTTGGTACAACAAAAGGAGACGTTCGTATGACAGCCCCCCTCTTACAAGTAAAACAGTTAGAAAAAAAGTTTAAGACCAATAAATCTTGGTTTAAACCTCCTCAATATGTACGTGCAGTAAATGGGGTTAGTTTGAATCTAAATCAGGAGGAGACCCTCGGGATCGTTGGAGAATCCGGTTGTGGAAAATCAACAACTGGTAGATGCTTATTACGCCTTATTGAACCCACAAGTGGAGAAGTATTTTTTCAAGGAACAGATATTACTAAACTTAGTAAAAAAGAAATGAATAAATTTCGTAAGGATATTCAGATGGTATTTCAAGATCCAATGGCTTCCTTAAATCCGAAACTGACAGTGAGAGAAATTCTATCTGAACCTTTAATAGCTAATCGTGTTCCAAGGAAAGAACATGATGGTTTAATTAAAGATACTCTTAGTTTAGTAGAACTATCTGAAAGCTATTTATCGAGATACCCACATGAACTTTCTGGTGGACAACGCCAACGTATTGGGATTGCGAGGGCGATTATTATAAGACCAAAGGTAGTCATACTTGATGAACCGGTTTCTGCACTTGATGTTTCAGTTCAGTCTCAAATTCTTAATTTATTACAAGACTTACAAGAAGATCTAGGTCTTTCATATATATTCATTTCACATGATTTGAGTGTAGTTGAACATATCGCACATCGAGTTGGTGTGATGTACCTAGGGGAAATTGTAGAAATTGCAGATAAGGAACAATTATTTAAAAAACCTCTGCACCCATATACGCAAGCATTAATCTCTGCTATTCCAAAGACGGATCCAGACGAACAGAAAGAGCGTGTCATTCTTACGGGGGAGTTACCTTCGCTAGACAACCCACCAAGTGGATGTTCTTTTCATCAACGATGCATTTATGCTATGGATTCCTGTAAAACAGTTAAGCCTCAAATGAAAGAAGTAGACGGAAGAAGAGTTGCTTGTCATTTGTACAATGAAGAGAATAAACGATGATTAATGGATAGTGAAGCCAAATATTTGGATTCACTATCTTCATTTTGGAGGAGATATAAATGAGTTTAAGACTAACTATACCTGAAGATATTTATCGATTTGAATGGCCAAGTAATCCTGTAATTTCACCTGATGGGAAACATGTAATCTATGAAAAAACGAAAGCACGTCAGAATGAAAATGACTATGAATCCCATTTGTTCTTATCTAATATAGAAGGAAAAACGGATGAGCAACTAACGACGAACGGAACAAGTAATACTTATCCTATATGGTCGCCAAAAGAAAACTCCATTGCATATCTATCTAATTGTAGTTATGGTTCGCAAATTTGGGTTTTATCGTTAGACAGTAGGCAGGAGACCTGTCTAACTAAATTTAAACATGGCATTAGCTCAATTGTTTGGTCACCAAATAGTGATCTAATATATGGTTTAGTGCCAGTAGCGCAAGACGGAGAAGTAGAAGTGTTTGATGAAAATATAAGTGAAGCGGAAGCCAGTGATGAAATCAATGGTCGAAAAAAGCTATGGCTAGAAGGTTCAAAACATTTCAATAAGCTTTATTACAAAAATGATGGGATTGGATTACAAACGCAATTCATTCGCCAACTTGTTTCGATAAATGTTAAAACTGGTGAGTTCAAACAATTAACAAATAGGCAAAATCATCTATCAAATCCTGCTATCTCACCGAATGGGAAATATATTTCTTTTACTTCCTTTAATGATGGAGAGAGTGGTCTTTATGGGGGAAGAATCTACTCTATACCTACTCATGGTGGAGAAGAAAAGTTAGTGTATCCTGAAGCAAATGCGCATTCGCCATCGTATTCACCTGATGGAAAATGGATTGCGTTTTTTTCATACCGTCATAATCAAATTCAATTATTCCTTATTCCAGCTGATGGAGGAGATGCAAGATGTTTAAGCAAACAATATCATGATACGCTAAATGATATGATTTTTACTGATATGCGCTTTTTGAAGAGTCCTTTAAAACCTGAGTGGTCCCAAAATGGAAAGTACGTTTTTTGCCTCGGAACTCGTGAAGGTAGAAATGAAATTGTCCGATTTGCTGTGGAAGATTCAGATGGAAGAGGGCTGATTGTAGTTGGCGGGGACAGAACTATTTTTCATTTCTCTTACAATGGGGATCAAACATTTGTTGTAGCCTATTCGTCTGTTGAACACCCTGGAAAAATTGCTGTGGTTAATGTTGAGAAAGATACAGGAAATCATTATAAAAAAAGAGAACCATCAGAAGAGTTTTCTATTCCAGAAGCACCTTCCCTTTCAACAAACGAAGTACGATTAGATCACTGTAATGATGCCTTATTATCTGAGGTAAAGGTTGTTAAACCAGCAGTCTTTTCGTATCTTTCAGAGGATGATTGGCAGATTCAAGGATTTGTTCTTAAGCCAGCTAATTTTGAAGAAGGGAAAAAATACCCCGTATTATTAGATATTCATGGTGGTCCCCATTCCTCGTTTGGCTATACTTATTTTCACCAAATGCAACTATTTTCTGCAAAGGGTTTTGCTGTTGTCTACCTTAATCCACGAGGGACATCTGGGTTTGGTACAGATTTTACGAATGCTGTGTGTGGTGATTATGGCGGGAAGGATATGAATGACCTTTTAAATGGGTTAAACGAGGCCTTACGTCGTTTTGATTTTCTTGATAAAAACAAGGTGGCAGTCAATGGGATTAGTTATGGTGGATTTATGGTCAATTGGCTAGTTACAAATACGGATCAATTTTTTGCTGCCGTATCAGAAGGCTGTATTTCTAACTGGGTGTCAATGTATGGTACTAGTGATATTGCCCCTGAATTTCTTGAAGTAGAGTTTTTTGGGAAAACGGATGTAGAATCACTTTGGAAACGCTCACCACTTGCTTATGTGGAAAATGTGAATACGCCACTTTTGCTTCTTCATAATGAGAGCGATTTAAGATGTCCTATAGAACAGGCTGAACAGTTTTACTCACAAATAAAGCGTAGGGGAGGAGAGGTTCAATTTACTCGGATACCGAACTCAAGCCACGCACTCCTTCAAACAGGAAAACCGACGCTACGAATTGAAAGGTTAGAAGCCATGCTAGATTTTGTAACCTCACATTTACCAGAATAAATTGCAAAAGGGAGATTGGCTAATTATGAATAAGATTAATACATGGGTTTCTAAGCATGAAGAATCCATAAAAACTACTTATCATTACCTTCATAATCATGCTGAAATTAGTTGGAAAGAGGTTGAGACAACTAAGTTCTTATGTAAACAATTAGAAAAATTGGATATTCCATACGAAACATTCGAGGACATAACGGGTGTCGTTGGATACTGGGGAAATAAAAATGAAGGACCAACAATCGGGATTAGATCAGATATGGATGCTTTGTGGCAGCTAGTGGATGGAGAATGGAAAGCGAATCATTCTTGTGGTCATGATGCTCATATGACCATGGTCCTTTATGCCATTACTTGTTTGAAGGAAATTGGTTATGAACCTAAAGGATTGATAAAAATAATCTTTCAACCAGCAGAGGAAACAGGGAAAGGTGCCAAAGCAATAATTGAAAGAGGTGTTCTAAATGACGTGAAACTCTTACTCGGTCTTCATGTACGTCCTATTCAAGAATTGAAATTTGGAGAAGCGGCACCTGCTATCTATCATGGGGCTACTACTTTATTAAAAGGGAACATTAAAGGACTACAGGCTCACGGTGCTAGACCCAATCTTGGTATAAATGTAGTCGATTCACTGGGGGCAATCATTCAAGCAGTCAATGCGATAAAGGTAGACCCATCTGTTTCTGCATCTGCAAAGCTGACTATGGTTAAGGCCGGTGGAGATAATGTTAATATCATCCCAGACTATGCTGAGTTCGGAATTGATGTTCGAGCAGAACGAAATGATATAATGAAAGAGCTAATTAAAGATATTGAACAAGCTGTTTTTGCAGCTGGAACGGCCAATCATGCAGAAGTTTCTATGGAAACCATTGCAGAAATGGTGGCTGCAGAAAAGAGTCCCCTTATGGAAGAGGTTATAAAAGCGGCAATCGTGGAAGCGATGGGAGTTGAAGGTTTGGCACCAGCGGTTATTACTCCTGGAGGAGAGGACTTTCATTTTTACAAAACAAACTTCCCTCATATACAAACAACAATGGTTGGCTTAGGAACAGATTTGGAGCCAGGCCTGCATCACCCGAATATGAGCTTTAATCTAGATTCTCTGTCAAACGGCGTTAAAATCTTAAGTACTGCTATAATCAAGATGTTGACATTATCACAATAAATGGATGAGGACTCGGTTGTTTACGAGTCTTTTTTATTTTGTAAGAGAATTAATTATACAAGGGACTGAATTTGGAACACTAATAGAAAAAGATAAAGGGAGGATTTTTATGCGAAAAATAACTTTATTTTTTCTATGTCTATTTTTGTGGATACAGTTGCCAGAAAAGACACATGCTGCAGACAAAATTCCAATTTTAATTTATCATAATATTGATGAGTTTACGGGTCATGGAGTAAGGGATTTATTTGTTTCACCAGAGAATTTCGAAAAACAAATAATTTATTTACGTGATCATGGCTTTACGCTTTTAACGTTTGAACAATGGGGAGACCGTAATAAAGTAAAGAAACCGATTTTTATTACGATTGATGACGGTTATAAAAATAACTTAAATGTATTAAAAATCTTTCAAAAATTGAAATCGGATACGTTTACACCAAAAGCAACTATATTTGCGATATCCGACTATATTGGATGGCCGGATCGTCTTTCAAGTGCGGAGTTAAAAAAGATGTCTGATTCAGGGATGTTTTCAATCCAATCGCACACTGCAACCCATCCAGATTTAAGGAAGATAGATGACTACAAGCATGAATTAAAAGATTCAAAAGATAAGATCCAATCAATTACTGGAAAAGCTGTGATCGCTCTCTCGTATCCTTATGGTTATCATAATGATAAAGTTATTGAGGAAACAAAAAAGTACTATACTTTTGCAGTAGCGACAGATCCGAAATATTTTGTAGAAAAAGGTACAAAGAATGAAGTCTATCTTTTACCTAGAATCTATATTAAATATGACACTACAATGGATGAATTTGCTAAGCTTGTAGAAGGACAAGCTAAAGTAATTGTAAATTTTAGAGAATCTGAGACTATTTATAACGAGTGAATGAGGTTTTCTCATAAGTCTTTAGACTTTATGAGAAAACCTTTTTTTATTGATCAGCTTTAAGATATTCTATCTATCATGAAATTGCTTAGTTAAATGATTAATTTTTTCTTTTACCATGGGGAAAATTACCTTTTTTTAACTTTGTCGATAAATAGGAGGTTTGTGAATAGTTTGTCTCATGGTATGATATAGTAAGTGATAGATTAATGAGATAGAAAAGGTGATTAAATGAGACCAAATCCATCACAAAGACCATCACCTAAAATGAGGTCAGTATGGAGAATAACATCACTATTAAGTAGTATCTCTTTAGTTGCATTACCAATTATCTATTATTTTCTTATGAGATATTTTTCACTTCCCTTCTTTATTCTGATGATTATTATAGGTATCGTTATAGCGTTAATTATTTTTTTAACTTTATTTTTACCAACACTTAAATTGAAATATACCGCATATGAGATTTATGAAAATGAGTTAGAAATCCAAAAAGGAATATTTGTTATTAAACGAATTGTAATTCCTATGGTCAGAGTTCAACACGTTACGACAGAAGTAGGACCAATACTGCGTCGATACGGTTTATCTACAGTGAATATTTCCACGGCAGCCACCACACATGAAATTGAAGGCTTAGAACACCATATCGCTGAGAAGCTTAGAGATAAAATTATCTACTTAGCAAGGATAAGTGATGAAGATGTATGAGCCAAAAAGACAACATCCAGCTTATATACTTACCGTATTTTTAGAGCAAATTAAAAACGTACTAATACCACTAATTATACTTTTAGTTTCAGGTGGTAAAGGGTCTATGTTTCAATATTTGTTTGCTGCTGTTCTGATTGTTTTTCCAGTTGTTTCAGCAATCATAAAATGGTATCGATTTACTTACTATATAACTGAAGATGAATTTAGAATTCGTTCGGGATTATTTGTCATCGAAAATACATTTATTCAAAAAGAACGTATTCAGTCTATTTCAATTAATGCTGGATTTATTCAACAGCTATTTAACGTGGTGAGCGTACGAATTGAAACAGCCGGTGGAAAAAAAGCTGAAGGTATATTAAATGCAATACCTAAGGAAGTGGCACTTTCATTAAAAAATGAAGTATTAAACTCTAAAAAGAAAAAAGTAGGTTTGGTTGTAGCTGAGGAAAATAGTGTACAAGCTGTGCCATTAGTCGATATAAGTTTAACAATTGAAACGAGAAAACTTTTCTTAGCTGGAATCACTTCCTTTGAAGTTGGACTAGCTTTTGCCGTTTTAGCATCATTATTTTCTCAAATTGAGGATTTACTCCCGCATAGTATTTATGTGGCAATATATAATCAAATACAAACATTCACTTACATGATGTTTTTTATTGTATTTTTAGCTAGTTTATTACTTTCCCTAATTTTTTCAACCATTCGATACATATTAAAATTTGCAAACTTTACTGTCCAAAGAAGAGATGATCGAATTATTATTACAAGAGGGTTATTCGAAAAAAATGAATTTACGGTGTCTTTAAAACGAATTCAAGGAGTAGTTGTAAAAGAAGGGATACTTCGTCAATTATTTGGCTATTCTACAGTTTACGTCGAAGCTGTTGGCATGGGAGATAAGCAGGAACAAGGTAGACATGTACTACATCCATTTATTAAAACGAAGGATGTGCACTTATTCCTAAAAAATTTTATTCCTTCTATTAACTATGATGAAATATCAAACCGAGCACCAAAAAGAGCTCGAAAAACATATTATTCAAGAATGATTATTACTTTTCTTCTAATAGCAAGTGGAATTGTATTACTTCCATTTGTTCATTTCTGGGCTTATGGCATTGTTTTAATCGGTATATTTATTGGGGAATTAGGATTTAGAAATGCAGGCTATACATTATTAGATCGAACTGTGATCATTCAGTCTGGTTATTTCTCAAGAACAACTGCGATTTTACCAAAAGAGCGAATACAAGTATTGATCGGTGAACAAAGTTTCCTTCAAAAAAGGGTAAAACTAAAATCGATCTACATTACGATTCTTTCAAGCCAATTTGGTCGTACTTATCAGGTAAGACATTTAGATGAAAAAGACGTTAATCGAATGATTGGTTGGTTTAGTTAATAAATATTTGTACATTATTTTTAAATGAAGACGTGTATACATTAGTGTAAGCACGTCTTTTTTTAACGCTTAAATTTATTTTTTCTACTGGGAGGAAAAGAACTTGAGGAAACGAATATTTGTAGGAATACTCCTCTTAACCGTGTTTGTTACAGTTTTACATACGCTGTGGAACAAACCTGCACCATTAAGGCATGGAGTAATTGATGATGTTGGCCATCTTCTTCCTACTAAAATTGATCGGATTGTCAAAGGAAAGGAAGTAGATCAATTAAAGAAAATTGTAATCGATGCAAAAAAACAAGGGAAGACAGTTTCAATTGCAGGCGAGCGACATAGTCAAGGTGGTCATACATATTATAAAGATGGTGTGGTGATCGATTTAAAAACATTTAATAAGGTTGAAAAAGTGGATCCCGTTGAGAAGACAGTGATTGTTCAAAGTGGTGCAACATGGGGAGATATACAAAAAGCGATTAATCCTTATCATCTTGCATTAAAGGTAACTCAGTCACAAGAGATTTTCTCAGTAGGCGGTTCATTAAGTGTGAACGCACATGGTCGTGATATTCGGAATCACTCATTAGCTAGTACAGTTAATTGGTTTACATTATTAACACCTGAAGGGAAAGTAATGAAAGTAAGCCGCACAGAGAATAAAGAATTATTCCCTTATGTATTAGGTGGATATGGATTATTTGGAATTATTTTAGAAGTAGAGTTTCAACTAACAGATAATGAATTATATCGAATAGAAACAAAAACGATGGACTATAAGAAATATCCAAATTATTTTAACAAGAACGTTTTAGAAAACGAAAATGCAAGAATGCATATTGCTAGAATTTCTGTAGCACCAGATAGCTTTTTAGATAAGGTTTATGCAATTAATTATATGGCAACTTCCCGTAAAATGTCCGATTCAGATCAAGAGCTGAAGGATGATCATTCCGCTTTTTTACCGAAGTTGGCACTAGGTATGTCCAGAACTTCAGATATTGGTAAGAATCTCTTTTGGGATTTTCAATATCGCTTTATTCACTCCTTAAATGGAAACTATGAAACTCGTAATAATGTCATGCGTTCTGAAAGTAAGTTTATGGAATTCGATGACCGTCAAGATACACAAGTTTTACAGGAATTTTTTGTACCTGTAAATGAATTTGTTCATTACATTGATGATGTTAGAGACTATTTACAATATGAAAATTTAAATATATTAAATATTACGATCCGTTACGTTGAAAAAGATGATGAAACAGTCATGAATTATGCGAAAGATGATATGTTTGCATTCGTTGTTTTGATTCAACATGGTAAAGATAAAGATTCTGTTCAATATGCAAAAGAGGTAATTCAAAAGTGGACTGATATAACTTTGGAGCATCGCGGTACTTATTATTTACCTTATTATCCATATCAGTCGAAGCAACAAATGGTAACAGCATATCCAAAAACGCAAGATTTTTTCAATAAGAAAAGAGAGTTTGATCCAAATGGTGTATTTATGAATACTTTTTATGAAAATTATGGGGAGTAGTCCTATGAACCGTTTTTTAATCGCATTACTTAGTATTATTGGGTTTAGTAGCTCTTTAGTATTTCCATATTATGTCCTCTTCTTAAGGAATATAGGAGATGCGTATGATGTATTTAGTTTATTATATGGACTCTTTTCATTAAGTTTGAGTGTGGTCGTATACTTTGGTGGTCGATTCGTTGACCGCGTTTCACCATTTTTATTAATGATATTTCATTCATTATTTTGCTGTTTATTGTTTTTTTCACTGCCTTTGATCGATAATATAAAGATTGTCTATATTGGGCAAGTTTTATTTGGAGGATTTACTGCGTTATTCAAGATCGCTGAAAAGAAATTATTTATGAACGCTTCATCTGATTTTTATAGAAGTTACTTATTTTGGACATCTTTTGTAACAGCTATTTGTATTATAGGTGTAGGAACTTTACTTGAATCAATTGACATTCAATTTATGTTTCATTTAGCGGCTTGGCTTTTCTTAATAAGTGCACTCGGTCTTTGTTATAAAATGATAATGAGCAAGGTGTCGACTAGTTGAATTTTTTGGAACGAATGGTCTGGTTCTTAGCAATGAAGTTTATTCTATAAATTCAATTCAACACAACAATGTTTTGTTTTTTATTGATTGTTATTATGCGTAACGTTGTTATATTCCTTTTTATACAATAAAGTTAATGAACTAGTAGTATATTTTACAGATAAAGTACTGTTTTTAATAAAAATAAAACAATAAATTTAAAATTTTATATTGTCTAAGTAACGAAACAATGTTATATTAACTTTAAATTAATTAAAGTATTTATGGAGACATTCATACTTTATATGAAGTTAAATTGTATGGAAGGAATGATTATATAGTATGAGACATGAGGAAGCTGTAGGAATTTTTTATGCTGCTTTTGTAATTTTAGGATTAACGATTGGTTTAGGTGTAGGTTATTTTACATCACATTTAATCGTAGGAGGATTTCTTGGTTTTGGAATTGGAATAGGTTTAGGTCTATTAAGTAATGCTATTTTATACATTAATAAAGACTGATTTTGACTGCTGTTCTAATGATCGCCAAAGGTTACTTTAGCTCGTCATCAGGCTAAGCGCCCGTTTTTTTAGCAGTCAGATACTTAAGTTAGGCCATGAATACAAAATTGAAGTTAAATTTTATGCTTGAAATGTTAAAGGAGAGATGGTCATGCAAAAAAGGGAAACTAAATTGGTTCCTGTTATGATTGCGTTATTGCTTGGGATATTTTTCGCTTCCCTTGATAACACAATCGTTTCTACCGCGATGCCTACTATTTTAAAGGATTTAGGCGGCTATGATAAATTTGTTTGGGTAACTTCGGCTTACTTAGTTACAGAAATGGCTGGTATGCCAATTTTCGGTAAACTTTCTGATATGTACGGTAGAAAAAGATTTTTTATGTTAGGTATTATATTATTCATTTTAGGTTCAGTTCTTTGTGGAACAGCGACTTCTATTATTCAGCTTAGTATTTACCGTGCAATTCAAGGTATAGGTGGAAGTGCGTTAATGCCAATTGCTTTTTCAATTATTTGGGATGTGTTTCCTGTTGAAAAGCGTGGTAAAATGAGTGGTGTTTTTGGTGCTGTGTTTGGGTTATCAAGTGTTCTTGGACCTTTAATTGGTGCTTATATTACGGATTATATTAACTGGAGATATATTTTCTATATTAATATTCCTTTTGGACTTTTAACACTGGGACTAATTAGTTATTTTTATGTCGAGTCAAAAAACCACACAAAGCAACAAATCGACTGGTGGGGTGCTACAACATTTATTATTAGTATCATCTGTTTAATGTTTGCACTTGAGCTAGGTGGAAAAGAATATGCTTGGGATTCAGTTCAAATTTTAGGTTTATTTGCTGGATTTGCTGTTTTCCTAATTGTCTTTTTATTTATTGAACGTAAAGCAACTGAACCGATTATTTCGTTTAGCATGTTTAAATATCGTCTTTTTGCTGCAAGTAACTTTGTTGGCTTATTTTATGGAGCGGCATTCATCGCTGCAACAATTTATATACCAATCTTTATCCAGTTTGTTCAAGGTGGAACAGCTACGAATTCAGGTTTAGTTTTATTACCAATGATGGTGAGTGTAAGTATTTCTGCCGCATTTGGTGGAACTTTAGCAAATAAAACTAGTTATCGTAATATCATGATTGGATCGGTTGTACTTTTATTAGCAGGTATTATTTGTCTAGGTACTTTAACACCTGATACGTCTAAATTCCAAGTGATCGTTTATATGATTATTGTTGGATTTGGTGTAGGGGCATCATTTTCAGTTCTTGGTATGTCTGCGATGCATCATTTTGATAATGAAAATCGTGGTTCAGCAAGTTCAACTAACGCATTCCTTCGTGCACTTGGCATGACAGTAGGTATTACGGTTTTTGGTGTTATTCAACGAAATGTATTTACAGATAAAATTGCTGATGCATTTGCAAAAAGTGGCGCACCTCAGAATTTCTCTAATATTAATCAAGCCTTTACTCCTGAAGCTGCCAAATTGATTCCTGCGCCAATACTGACAAAAATTACTGACGTGTTTTCAACATCAATTGCCCATACATTCCTTTGGACATTAGTTCCTGTAGGATTAGCATTGATTTCAATTTTCTTAATGGGTAACGAGCGTTTATCAGATAAAGAAATAGCTAAGAGCAATGCGTCATAAGTAGAAATAAAAAAGAAAGACCTTTGGTCTTTCTTTTTTTGAACACAATAATATAGCTCAAGTGGAATGATTTTGAAAGGGGATTTACATATGACAGAATTTTGGGAATCGAGTTTTATAGATAATCAAGCGATGTGGGGATATGAACCTTCAGACTCCGCAATTTTAACAAAGGACTATTTCCTTGAAAAGAATGTTAAGGATGTATTGATTCCAGGGATTGGATATGGTAGAAACGCAAAGATTTTTACTGAAAACGGAATAAACGTAACAGGTATTGAAATATCAAAAACAGCGATTGAATTGGCAAGGCAAAATGGGATTGATTTTACTATTTTTCATGGTTCAGTAACCGACATGCCTTTTGATCAAAAGCTGTACGACGGCATATTTTGTTACGCACTGATTCACTTATTGAATAAACATGAGAGAGAGAAGTTTATTAAAGATTGCTATAATCAGTTAAAGCCGAATGGCTATATGGTATTTACTACGATTTCAAAAGATGCACCAATGTTCGGAAAGGGCAAACAGCTAGATAAAGACTACTTTGAAATAATGGAAGGGATAAAAATGTTTTTTTATGATTCTGACTCGATCAAACAAGAGTTTGGAAACTATGGATTGATCGAAGTTTCCGAAATTCTTGAGCCACATAAGAATATGGAAAATAAACCTCCGTTTAAATTTACGATGGTGAAATGTCAAAAGAAATGATTATTACCTTTATTAAAAGTGAATTTAGGAAAGATGTAGGGATTTTCTAATTTCGCTTAATTTCTTTCATCACGCTATAACCCTATCTCTTAATAATTTAGATAAGGTTGTCTTTTTCTAAAAATAGTTTAGACTAGTAACTGAGGTGAATGATCTTGAAAGATAAGGTTTCTAGTACGAAATGGTTTGGACTAGCACTGCAATCTCTACTAGTTTTAGCAGAGCAAGACGGAATCTGTCCAAGCGCAGTATTAGCTCAAAAACTTGAGGCACAGTCTACTTTTTTAAGAAAAATTCTTGCCAATTTAGTTAAAGCAGGCATTATTTCAGCTAAAGAAGGACGAGATGGTGGATATTATTTAGCCAGAGATGCTAATGAAATTACTTTAAAAGATGTTTATGATGCGATGAGATCAGATCCATATTCAAAAGGCTTTTTAGATGTAAATAGTAAGGAATGTTTTGCGCCATCTACTCGATCTGCTTTATACGATTTAAAAGATGAGATGGAAAGCTGGCTTGTTGAAGGTCTTGCAAAGAAAACAATTTCAGACTTATTACCAAAAGAAAATGGGTAAAATAAGATCGAAACTAGTTTCAGACTGCCCGCCAAACGCTCGCTTTCTTCGTTGCTTCGCCTGTTGAGCGGTGCTCATTACCGTCTAGGGTAACTCCGCTCCTCACCAGGCTTCGCGCCTCGAAAGACAAACGCTTGCAATCAGTCTGAAAATCAAATTATTAGTATTTTTTCTAATTTAGTCGAAACTAAAGTGTTTCGATTTTATTTTTCTATAAACTGTAGTTGACTTTTATACAGTTAAAGTCATATACTGTATTTGTAAAGGATACAGTTAATTAAGGAGAGATTAAAATGTCTAAAGTTAAATCTGAAAAAGAAGAGTATTTAAATAAAGTAAACGAAATTGATTTTGGTAAAGAAGCTCCAAAAGAACTTGATAGTACGGATTTCTTTACTGTAGCAAAGGAAAGAAGATCAGTTCGTCACTACGATCCAAGCTTTCAAATGTCTGATGATGAAATTAAGGAGTTATTAGAAATTGCAGTTCAAGCTCCATCTTCTTCAAATCTACAGCCATGGAGATTCCTTGTTATTAAGGACCAAGATACTAAACAAAAATTATTACCAATCGCTAATAACCAACAACAAGTTGTGGATGCTTCTGCAGTAATCGCTGTTTTAGGTGATACAGAAGCATACAAAAATGCTGATCGCATTTATGATGAATTAGTTGAAAAAGGTATGATGACACAGGAAGTGAAAGACTTCTACGTAGGATCAATCGTGAAAAACTACGGTGGTTTACCAGAAGAAATTGCAACAAAAATTGCTATGGTTGATGGTGGATTAGTCTCAATGCAATTTATGCTTGCAGCAAAAGCAAAAGGTTTAGATACAGTTCCAATGGGTGGATTTGATCAAGCGAAGTTTGTGGAAGCATTCAATGTACCAGCAAACTTCAAACCAGTTATGTTAATTTCAGTTGGTAAAGGAATCAAAGCAGGCTTCGAAAAAGTTCGTTTAACTTTAGATGAAGTTGTTGCTTGGGATCAGTACTAATTACTTAGAAGAGTATGAAGAGCAGTGATAAGGGAAACCTTGGACCTGTTCTTTTTTTGTGTGAAGGAAATTTGCATCCGTTTAAAGAATAAATTTTTGGAGGGAACTAATTCTCTATCAAATTAGCTAAAAATAAGTAAAAAAAGTGGAATGGACTGTACAACAATAAAGTGAATGAGTCAATCCGAGTGGTATTATAAAAACATGTATAGTAAAATTTACTAAAATAATAATTCTTAAGTTAATTTATATTTAAATAAACGCTAAAAAGTTGTCTGAAAGAATTAATGTGAGGTGTTTATCGATGACAAATAATAATATGCATCCTAAAGTTGAAGCATTTTTATTGAGAGCGAAAAAGTGGCAAGAAGAATTTTATAAGTTAAGGGAAATCGTCATTGACTGTGAACTGACAGAAGATTTTAAATGGATGCATCCTTGTTACACACTTGATAATAAAAATATCGTTTTAATTCATGGTTTTAAAGAATATTGTGCACTTCTGTTTCACAAAGGTGCGTTGTTAAAAGATCCAAAAGGCATTCTGATTCAACAAACAGAAAATGTACAATCAGCACGTCAGATTCGTTTCACCAATATTCAGGAAATAATTGAAATGGAAAGTGTTTTGAAGGACTATATTAAAGAAGCAATTGAAGTGGAAAAAGCAGGTTTGCAAGTAGAATTAAAAAAGACTTCAGATTATGAAGTTCCTGAAGAATTACAACTTAAATTAGATGAAAACCCGACGTTAAAAACGGCTTTTGAAGCATTAACGCCAGGACGTCAAAGAGCTTATATTTATTATTTTTCTCAACCAAAACAATCAAAAACCCGTACGTCTAGAGTTGAAAAATACATTGATCAAATTCTCGATGGCAAAGGATTAAATGATTAGTATATTTTTATTAAAACCAATAAAATTTAATATTGCTTTCAGTGAGTAGACAAAGTACAAAAAACTTGATTTTCAGACTGATTGCAAGCGCTTGTCTTTCGAGGCGCGAAGCCTGATGAGGAGCGGAGTTACCTTTACACGGTAATGAGCACCGCAGGCAGGCGAAGCAACGAAGAAAGCGAGCGTTTGTCAACAGTCTGAACGATTAAAATTGCTCTTTAATTTTAAGGTAACAAAAAATTAATTCTCTCCAATCATGCCGACTTTTTTGTTTGTCTTTGTATCTATATAGATAACGATCTTCTCTTCAGGATGATTTCCATTAAAAGTAACAGAATATAGCTTATCTTTATGATAATTTTTATTAAATATTGTAGCATTATTAGGTATGGATTCTTCTTTTTTAACGACCCCATGTTTATCACTTAACGCAGCCTGTTCATTTCTAGTTAGGCTAGAATATGCAATGCCTTGAATATTTTCTTCATTATTTTTTTCACAACCAATTACTGAAAGAAGCATAGATGTTATCATTAATATGAAAAAACTTTTTCTCATAAAATCAACTCCCTTTCTATATATAATAACATGTAATACATAAAAAAATGTTAAATCTTGGTATTTTTGCTTACTGTTCTAAAGTATTGAAAAGGTAAAAGTATATAGGAAGTTGAGTAGAAATTAATAGAAAAAATTAAACGTTTATGATCTAGTTATTTGCGAATTTTTTGAGCTGGTATTAACTATAAGGGAGGTGGGAATTCAGATGGGACAAAACAAACATGCATTACATCTTCACAAGCGTTTGCATACAAAACATAATGAACGAGTTGCTGAGTTTCATAAACAGCACGCGATTCAGATTGAAAATGGTGAAAATGGAAATGGCTTATTAGCTAAATGGGAAAGATATATTTATTTCAAAGGAAGAACTGTAATTAAGGCAATTAAGGGAATCGCTAAGTGAAAATTATGAAGATAGGGGATTGGGAAACCTTTCCCTTTTTCTTATTTTCAAAAAAAAAAGAGGTTATCTTAATACGATTAAATGAGCTGCAGATTGACTGCAAATAAAACCTGAAAATCGCAATTAAAATTGGCAAAACTGAATAAAAACTTGATAAAAATCTGCTAATTTTCTATAAAAAAGATCAATCATATCAGCTGAGATCCCCACTAGCGTCTGTACATTCCCTTTTTTACAATAAAAAAAGGGCGCCTCATTCATCAGTTAATCTGACTTATGAGACAGCCCCATTATTTGTAATCAGCCTTCACCATGTAATCGATAAGCCATGTGGTTTGTTGGACCAACGTATTGATTAATTGGGAATGAGTGACGAATTGCTTCCGTAATGAATTTCTTTGCAGTGTAGATTGCTTCCCTTGGTTCTGCTCCTTTAGCAAGCTCTGCACAAATCGCTGCAGAGTAAGTACAGCCTGCTCCGTGAGTATATGTAGTTTCAATTCTGTCAGATTCTAAGTGCTCTATTTTTTCACCGTCGAATAATACATCTATTGCATTTTCATGCTGAATTTTGCTTCCACCTTTAACTAAAACAAATTTAGCACCTAATTCATGGATTTTGCGTGCTGCTTCTTCCATTTGTTCAACAGTGCAGATTGGAGGCATTTTAGCTAATTGAGCTGCCTCAAATAAATTTGGCGTTACAACTGTTGAAAGTGGTACTAAAATTTCTCTTAATGCATCATTCGTCTCTGGATGAAGAGCTTCGTCATTTCCTTTACAAATCATAACTGGATCTACAACTACTCGATCAATATTATGTTTTTTGATTGTTTTTCCAGCTAACTCAATTATTTCAATTGAACCAAGCATACCTGTTTTCATTGCTTGAATACCAACGCCAACAACGATTGTTTCTAATTGAGCTGCAATTGTATCTATATCAATTGGAAATACTTGATGATGCCAATGATTATGAGGATCCATCGCTACTAATGTTGTAATTGCACTCATGCCATAAACATTACGTTCCTGAAACGTCTTAATATCAGCTTGTAATCCAGCTCCACCACTACTATCAGATCCCGCAAGTGTCAATGCTTTATAAATTGTCATGTGAAAAATTCCTCCTTTGAATTACATAGAATTATTATACAAAAACATATGTGCTACGTACAAGACAAGAGTATTCTGAAGCGAAAATCAAGAGATACATCTCTTAAGTTGAGTCTATTTTTGTCGAAAAACCTATTGACAAACTAGATTAATAGATTGTATATTGAGTTTATAAAAATTAATTTAATATGATCTTTATCTCGTCTGGATAGAGGCGCAGTTTTGATTAGTCGTTACTTTGAGGTTTATGGTACCTGTGAAAAGTAATAAAAGGTGAAACTGCCGAAGTAATAAATTTACCATTTAAATTTATTATTGGGCCTATTGCTGAATAAGCATAGGACTGTCACAAGATTTCTTGTGGAGGGCTATTGAAGAGATGTTGATGCTGTTTGACACATATAATTTGGGTCTTAAACACGTGAACATTGCTTCACGTGTTTTTTTGTATTTTACCAGATTTTCCAAGTCTTTACATATTGACGAAAATACTGAGTAAAATACACATCATACAACACTTTTATACCGTCCCATATTCTCGCGTAAAGATAAGATTGCAAGAATCAAGAGGAGGCAATAAGATGGGACTAACAAACCCTAAAAATGATAAAGTAGTATCGAATACTCACGATGGTTCTTTAAAAAGGGGCCTTAAAGCAAGACATTTAACGATGATTTCAATTGGTGGTTCAATTGGGACAGGTTTGTTTTTAGCTAGTGGAACTTCAATTAGTCAAGCTGGTCCGGGTGGAGCTGTTTTAGCTTACGGACTAATTGGTATTATGGTTTATTTCTTAATGACTAGTTTAGGTGAAATGGCGACGTATTTGCCAGTTTCTGGTTCATTTAGTACTTATGGATCTCGCTATGTTGATCCAGCATTTGGTTTTGCTATGGGTTGGAATTATTGGTATAACTGGGCAATCACTTTAGCTTTTGAATTATTAGCTTCAGCAATGCTGATGAAATATTGGTTCCCTCATTCTCCAGCAGTATTATGGAGTGGAATCTTTTTAGTGATTATATTAGGTTTAAATTTACTTTCAGTTAAAGGTTACGGTGAATCAGAGTTTTGGTTTTCATTAATTAAAGTTGTAACTGTAGTTGTCTTTTTAGTTGTTGGTATTGCAATGATTTTTGGCATTTTAAGTGGACATCATGCAGGTTTTAAAAACTTTACTGTTGGAGATGCTCCGTTTCATAATGGATTTTTAGGTGTATTATCAATCTTTATTGTTGCAGGTTTCTCATTCCAAGGTACAGAGTTAATTGGTGTTGCAGCAGGTGAGACAGAAAATCCAGAAAAAAATGTTCCAAAAGCAATTCGTCAAATTTTCTGGCGTATCCTTTTATTTTATGTTTTAGCTATTATCGTAATTGGTTTATTAATTCCATATACAGATCCTGATTTAATGAGAGGCGACGTGGCTGTTAGTCCATTTACTCTAGTGTTTGAAAAATTAGGTGTTGCATTTGCGGCTTCTGTTATGAATGCAGTTATTTTAACTTCAGTTTTATCTGCAGGTAATAGTGGAACTTACGCTTCGACTCGTATGTTATATACTCTAGCAGTCGAAGGAAAAGCTCCTAAATTCTTAACAAAAGTAAATAAAAATGGTGTTCCTACAAATGCTTTATATGTAACACTTGCAGTTGGTTCACTTGCTTGTTTATCTTCATTTTTCGGTGAAGGTCAAGTGTATACTTGGTTATTAAATTTATCAGGATTATCAGGTTTCCTTGCTTGGTTAGGTATTGCGATTTCTCATTACCGTTTCCGTAAGGCTTATGTTGCTCAAGGAAAGGATTTGAAAGATTTACCTTATCGTGCAAAATGGTTCCCACTAGGTCCAATCTTAGCATTTTTAGCTTGTTTATTTATTGTACTAGCTCAAAACTGGCAAGCTTTCACTGGTAATGCAATTGATTGGCAAGGTGTACTTGTTTCATACATTGGAATTCCTGTGTTTTTAATTGTTTGGCTAGGTTATAAATTTAAACACAAAACAAAAGTTGTTTCTTATAAAGAGATGGATTTATCTAGAAAATAATTTTAGTCTGAAAATCAGGTTTATAGATTTTATCTAAATGTAGCCCTTTCATCTTGGATGGAAGGGTTTTTTAGTTATTTTAACGATTTTTACATAAATTTGGAATTTTTGTTCACAAAAACTAATACCTTTAGTATTATAAAACTAAAGGTTTTAGTTTTTATTATTAGGAGGGTATAATATGAAGATTACGAAAAATAATTATCTTTATGAGTTGAGCTTTTTACCCAATTTCTTTCCTGTAAATTGTTTTTTAGTTGAAGAAGAAAACGAGCTTACATTAATTGATACAGCACTATCTTTTAGTGCGACTAAAATTATTGAAACAGCTAATCATATAGGTAAAAAAATTACAAATATCGTTTTAACACATGCTCATGGCGACCACGTAGGATCGCTTGATCAATTAAAATCACTGCTTCCTGATGCAGTCGTCTCCATTTCAAAACGAGATTCAAAATTATTAAAAGGAGACACTAGTTTAGAAGCTAGTGAGCCAAATACTCCTATAAAAGGTGGCGTTCCTAAAAATATCCAAACTATTCCGGATCGGTTATTACAGGAAGGAGACACTATTGGGTCTTTAATTGCAGTTGAGGTTCCCGGTCATACACCTGGTTCAATGGCATTTTTAGATCAACGTACAAATGCCATTATTGCTGGTGATGCTTTTTCATTAAGAGGTGGTTTTGCGATCTCTGGTCAATTAAGAATTTTATTTCCTTTTCCATCTATCGCAACATGGAATAAAGATGCTGCGCTAAATAGTGCTAAGAAAATTAGTGAATTAAAACCTACATTATTAGCAGTCGGTCATGGTACGATGTTAAGCAATCCACAAGAAGCAATTGATCGTGCCTTTAAAAAGCAGTAAGTGGAGGAGTATACGCAATGTCACCAAGAATTGGATTGAATTTTAATGAATTACTGAGAACTTCAATTAAAATTGTTGATACAGAAGGGTGGGAGGCTTTAACGATTAGTTATCTTGCAAAGAAGCTAACGATTCAACCACCATCGATTTATAATCATATTAAAAATTTGGATGAACTAAAAAATAGTGTTGCATTACATGGGATTACACAGCTTTATGAAAAACTTCGTGAATCAGTTGAAGGTAAGAATAATGAGAAGGCAATTTTTGCATTAGCTTTTGCTTATCTTGATTATGCTAGAACTCATCCAGGTTTATATAAAGCTACCTTATCTCCGTCTCAAACACCAGGAGATGAGTATCGTTTAACTGGGAATAAGATATTGAACTTAATCTATGAAGTATTGAAGCCGTATAATTTAACTGATATTGAACTTATTCATGCGGTAAGGGGTTTAAGAAGTTTGCTACATGGTTTTGTTTCGCTTGAAAAAAGTGATGGATTTGGTATAAATATTCCAATTGATGAAAGTGTACTTTTTGTATTGAAAAATTATGTAAGAAATTTGAAGCCAGATCTGTAATAATAATTAAAAGGATAGGAAGGTCTAATACCCTCCTATCCTATTTATAGAGAAAATACGTTAATATTTATAATTATGCGTTTACGCCGTCTTTGAAGTTTTTATTCCAGTTTTTATCTCCCACATGCTCAAGATCTTCAGTAGTACGTTCTAATACGTCTATTAGTAACGTCTTCATATGGTGAATATTGTTATAAAATACTTTTTCTTCTTCTAAATCTGGTTTTGCATGATGAGCTGCCTTGATTGCTGTTTCTTCGCGAAATCTTTTAACTTTTAAGTCTAACTCATCAAAGACGTGTTTTACATACTTTACAATATTTCTATGGTTTAACGTATTTCTCTCATTTAATTCCTCTAATTTGTTTACCATAGTCATTTTCCTCCATGAATTAAGATTAAAAGATTAATATTGATTATACTTAATCAACGTGAAAAAACAATATAAATTATAAATTTTTAACCATTATAATCAAAACCTTAAGATTCAATTTGAGGTCAAAAGTGTATTTTTTTCGATCTGATATATGCTACAATGACTTAAAAATATTTTCTATTTTGCATAGGAGGCTATTATGAAAGCAATTGTGATTCATCAATATGGAGATAGCTCTGAGTTTAAAAATGTTGAAATTTCAATACCGAAGCCATCTGGTCATCAAGTTTTAGTTAAGGTTTCTGCGACTAGTATTAATCCGATTGATACAAAGATTAGAAAAGGGATTGTACCAAATGCGTTCCATCCTAATTTTCCGATGATTTTACATAGTGATTTTTCTGGTGAAGTTGTTGAAGTTGGTGAAAATGTTTCACGTTTTTCAGTTGGAGATTTTGTTTTCGGTTTAAATGTCTTTACTGGTGCTCTTTCAGATTATTTTTTAATAGAAGAATCAGTAATTGCTAAAGCTCCAAAGAATTTACCAGTTCAAGAAGCAGCAACTTTACCATTAACAGCTATTACTGCATGGGAGGCACTTTTTGAAAGAGGTAATTTAAAACAAGGTGATCATATTTTAATTCATGGCGGGGCAGGTGGTGTTGGTCATCTAGCTATCCAGTTGGCGAAAGCATTTGGAGCTACTGTCACGACAACAGTTTCATCGAAAGAAAAGGCTGATTTAGTTAAAAATCTAGGTGCAGACCATGTCATTAATTACAAGGAAGAGACCGTCCAAGAATATGTTAACCGCCTAACGGATGGGCAAGGATTTGATCTTGTTTTTGATACTGTTGGCAAAGAAAACCTAGATAAATCATTTATTGCAGTTAAACCAAAAGGTACTGTTTTAGCAATCGCAGCACGTTCGACGCATGATTTAACACTTTTACATAACAAATCTTTATCTTTACATGTAATTTTTATTCTGCTTACTCAAAAAACTGAGGAAGGGCGTAAAGAACATAGTACGATTTTAAATAAAATTGCTACTTTAGTTGAAGAAGGAAAGCTAAAACCGTTGATCAATCCAAAATCTTTTACATTTGATCAAGTGAAGGACGCTCATGATTACTTCGAAAATAATGAAGTACAATTTGGTAAAGTATTAATTGAAAATAAGTAAACTTTTTAAATCCCTTTTGCATATGCATGGGGATTTTTTTAAAAAAAATTTTTGAATGATTCCAGGTCTTATTAATGTGACTAAGTATTTAAGTTATTTTGTTCAAATTTCAAATAGCAATTTTAGATATTTTTGGATTTTGCACAGAATTGCACCAATCAATAAAAAAAAAGCCCAGATTTCTGAGCATTCTAGTTTTTAGAGCTATATTTTTATCTTTATTGTGGAGATTAGTTTTAATTATGATTTATACTTTTACGACTGTATAATGATTTAATACAGGTACCTTTGTATATACGTCACCTACATATTCCCATGTTCCGCTACCCATAACAGCTTTTCTATATTGCTTATATTTTTTAACTTCGATATCTTTATGAATTAACAGTTTAACTGCTTGTCCCTTATATGGAGATTTTACTACAACCCCAGTTCCACTAATAGTTCCCGGAGTTACCCCAAGGGAATAAGCACCATATGCAACGGTTATTGTAACTGTAACTTTACTTCCACCTTCTGACCAATAAAAACTTCCTGGTGAATGAAATATAGTCCCCTTTGGTGGTTGACCTGCAGCATAACCAATTTTGACTTTTTTTGCTGTTTGAGTTCCCGCTAGTTCATTTTTATATTCATACAATGGAGTTCTTGCTTTATTATTTTGTTGTTTTAATTGCAGTTGTTCTTCTCTATCAATTTCTTCTTGAGGTACAGGTATTACAAAAGCTTCTTGGCTTGTCTCATCAGTTGGAATTTCTTGTGCATTAATTGAAGTTGAAGATATTAAGATGCTTAAAAAGACTAGTAAACTTACTATTTTTTTCATAATCAAACTCCCTACTTTCATAATTTGTTTGGATATATGGGTTTGCATCAATCTGTTTAAAATAATAAGTCTTTTCATTTCTCATAATCTTGAATCCACTATTTTTATAAGTGATTTCTACTTTATTAAAAATCGAACTTTGTATAATATATTGGGATTCTGTTTTTCTTAAATAGGTTCCTTTATCTAATTTTCCATTACCTTGTAAATCTTCGTAATAATAATAAAATGTATAATCATTTTCTGGATCAAAGACGATTGATTCAAAAGGCAGTTCTTTGCATAAAAATGTACCTCTCAATAAAAATGTCTTATTTGGGGAATTACAACCACTAGTTAAAAATACCAATATAAATATAATGAGTATTTTTATCGTATTAAATTTTTTCATGAACTTATTTTTCTCCTGTAAAAAGACTTGTAATGTTTACTATTTACTAACTTAATAAGGGGAAAAGTTTACCTTTTCATTTTGCCGGCGTTAATTAATGTGTTAACTTATTTGTAATTTTTTTGAAAAAGTTAGAAGTATATACAAATAAGTTAAAGGGTAAATATTTTTTAGTAAAATTTAACAGAGCGCTCAATTGAATTTTACTAAATATTTCGAGAAATTTCACTTCAACAATTGAATAAATTGTGAAATTTATCACAAATGTAGAGTTCATGTGTTTTTCTTTACCTTTTTATTAATGAATACGGAAAGCTAATCGTTTTAAAGCAATAAACTTATGTAATGAATGGATTTATTTTTTGAAATCAATGAGCTAATCTTTCTCTTCTCATGGTAATTAGTCAATAGTGGTATATAATGGAAATATAATTCGTGGAATAAAGGATGTGAAAACGAGGTAGAAATTTTCTCCCTCTATTCAAATGAAAATAAAATTAATTATTGCTGATGATAATTCATTTATTAGAGAAGGTCTTAAAATCATATTGAGCTCTTATGAAGAGTTTGATGTATTAGAAACCGTAAATGATGGGAATGAAGCGTTCAAATATTGTCAAAATAATGAAGTAGATGTTGCGCTTTTAGATGTTCGAATGCCAAATATGAATGGTGTAGAAGCTACTAAGCATATTTCCGAGCAAACTAAAACGAAGCCACTTATTTTAACGACTTTTGATGATGATGAGTACATTATTGATGCTGTGAAAAATGGCGCAAAGGGCTATTTATTAAAAAATAATGAACCAGAACGAATTCGAGAAGCGATTAAAAGTGTTTATCATGGAAATACAGTCATGCAAGATTTAGTACTAGATAAAATTAGAACGAATTTAGCAAGTAATGTGAGTACAACAGATACGAAAATAGATACGAGTTTGTTTACCCAAAGAGAGTTAGATGTAATGGCACTAATTGCAAAAGGGTTTTCGAATAAGGAAATTTCTAAGCAAATTTTTATTTCTGAAGGAACAGTTGCTAATTATATTACTTCAATTCTTGGAAAAACAGGGCTAGAACATCGAACACAAATTGCTATTTTCTATATTACTGGGAAAGTAGACTAACGCGAAGGAGTTACATATGGAGCGTTGGATTATTTTAAATAAACTCTCTATTATCTTATATATAGCTTTAATTTGTATTCAAAATGAAATTCCTAATTTCTCTTGGGTACTTTTTGCATTACTTGTTTATTTTTGTTTGAATATTAGTCTTTATTTAATAAAAAATAGATCGTTGATAAAACTTTTACTAATCTTATCAATTTGTTTAATTGTCTATTCCAATTTAAAGATTCAGCCATTATTTCTTTTACTGCTGTCAGTGTCGATCTTAGAGCTCGTTTCTTTTTTTACTTCGAAAAAATGGATTGGTTGTTTTCTTGCATTACTTCCAATTTTCTACTTACCAAAGTCTTTACAGCCTATTTATGGATTAATTTCATTATTTAGTTTTATCGTCTTTTCGATTGTTAATTTGTATAACACCAGATTACAGTTTAAAGAAGATCAAATTGACAAGATGAGGAGTACGATTCAAAAGCTTTCAAAAAAGATAAATAACCATAATGAGTTTATCGAGCAATCGGAATATACCTTTAAATTGGAGGAACGAAATCGTATTTCTCAAGAAATACATGATAAAATTGGGCATTCAATGACTGGTGCGCTATATCAAATGGAAGCAGCTAAACATTTAATGAGTACTAATCAGGATAAAGCATTAGAATTGCTTCAAAATGCGATTAATATTTCTAAGGATGGAATTGAAAACATAAGACTCACTTTAAAAAATATGAAGCCTCCAACTGAACAAATGGGAATTCATCATATGAAATTATTCATAGATGAATTTTCTGCTAAGCATGATTTAAAAACATTGTTTGTCTATAAAGGAAACCTCGACCTTATTACACCAATTCAATGGAAAGTAATTCAAGAAAATGTAGTTGAGGCTTTAACAAATACGATGAAATATGCAGATGCTACAGAGGTTTCGATTGAAATACATGTCATGAATAAAATGATAAAAACAAATGTAAAAGACAATGGTAAAGGGAAAGTGAAAATTAAAAAAGGTTTAGGCATCATTGGGATGGAAGAGAGAACAGCGGCTATAAACGGGAAAATAATAGTTGATGGTTATGATGGTTTTTCAGTTACAACTTTGCTTCCAATCCAATAATTTCATCATGTGATATGAATTTCTATTAAGTCCATGATGATTTTGCCTAAATAAAAACATGAATATTCTCATGTAAAAAGGGTGAACTAATACACTGATATTAGTTCACCCTTTTGCTTATAATAGCATCATACACAAAGCTTAAGAGGTGAGAGGATGAAAGTTTTAGAGATAAAAAATTTAACTAAAAAGTTTGGGGATTTTATAGCAGTCGATAATATGTCTTTATCAATTGAAGAAGGAGAAATTTTTGGATTTCTTGGAGCAAATGGAGCAGGAAAAAGTACGACAATTAATATTATTTCAGGGCTACTTCGAAGTAATCAAGGTACTGTAGAAATCCTAGGTAAAAACAGTAAGAAGAATAGTAAGTTCGCAAAAATGAATATTGGAATGGTACCTCAGGACTTAGCTATTTATGAAGATTTAACTGCCTATGAAAATGTTAGATTTTTCGCTGGACTTTATGGTTTAAGAGGTTCGGAATTAAATGAAAGAGTAGAAGAAGCGCTACAATTTGTAGGGTTAGAAGATAAATTTAAGGAATATCCAAAAAATTTCTCTGGTGGAATGAAGAGAAGATTAAATATTGCGTGTGCAATTGCACACCGACCTAAGCTTATTATTATGGATGAACCAACTGTTGGGATTGATCCACATTCCCGAAATTATATTCTTAATAGTGTACGTAAGCTTAACGAAATGGGCTGTACAATCATTTATACGAGCCATTACATGGAAGAAGTTGAAGAAATATGCTCACGTATTTCAATTATTGACCATGGGAAAATCATCGCTGAAGGAACGAAAGAACAGCTTAAATCGATTATTACGAATACAAAGGATATACGAATTGAAGTTAAAACGACTGAAAACATTGATGTTACTGAGCTAAAAGCGATTAATGGCGTAGAGAATGTTCATATTTTAGATAATGTTATTACGATTACTTCAGATAATGGTGTGAATAATCTAAATAAAATCATTCAGCATTTTATAAATAATGAAATTGAAATCAGTTCATTACAGGAAAATGCTCCTAACTTAGAAACTGTTTTCCTTACATTAACCGGTCGAAATTTGCGTGATTAACTTCATGAAAAATTATTTAACAAGGAGGCAATTGACTTGAACATTTTTAATATTGCTTTCATGGAAATTAAGCGAGACTTTCGAGATGTAAGGACCTTATTTTTTATGTTAGCTTTTCCAATCATTTTAATGCTTGTTTTAGGTACTTCACTTTCAAATGCTTTTACAACATCCGTCCCGATTAAGGATGTGCATGTTTTATATAAAGATCAATCTACAACTGGTGAGTTTTCGAAGTATTTTAACGAATTAATTAAAGGTACGAAAAAGTCTGGGATTCATTTTAAAAAAGCGGCGAGTAATACAAATGGTGAGAAAGAAGTTAAACGAAATCATTATGATGGCTATATTTCTATTCAAGATAACGGAATTAAGCTTTATATAAATGAAGGAAACAGTGTTGAAGGTAGCGTTATTCAAGGAATGTTAACTTCTTTTGTAGATAAATATAATGTTGGAGTTGAAGTTGCAAAAATTGACCCAACTCAAGTTAAAGAAGTCTTTTTAGGTAATTCACATGACGATTATATTAAGGATACTTCCATTGCATCAAATAAACAGCCAGGTTCAATGGATTATTACGCGATTGCAATGACGACTATGATTGCTCTTTATGCTGCAATGTCTGCAAGTAAGTTGATTACTGGAGAAAGAATGAGAAAAACAGCTGATCGATTAATCGTTTCTCCTATTTCTAAATTTGAGATTTTTATAGGGAAAATACTTGGAAGTTTGGTTGCTAACTTTCTGTGCATTATTGTAGTTGTCTATTTCAGTAAATTCTTTTTTAAAGCTAACTGGGGTAGCCATCTATTATTAGTCTTTATTGTTTTACTAACGGAAGTTCTTCTATCAATTAGTTTAGGATTGGTTGTAAGCTATATTACGAAATCAAATGCATCATCTAGAGCAATTATCATGATTGTTGTGCAGTTATCTTCATTCTTTGGTGGAGCTTACTTTAAATTGGGCGATACTAGCGGGTTTTTAAAAATCATTACACATTTTTCCCCACTTACATGGGTTAATACTGCAATTACAAAAATTATTTATGCAAACGACTTGTCAGCTGCGATTCCTGCGCTTGTCTTTAATATAGGTTTTTCATTGTTATTCCTATTTCTTGCATCTATTTCTCTACAAAGAAGGGAGGGACTGTAAGATGCAGACAGTTTTTTGGCTAATTTCGAATACTTTAAGAGCTACTTTTAAAAATAAGAAAAATGTTATTATGTATATTTTAGTACCTCTAATTGGTATTTTTATTTCCTTTCTAGCTTATGGTGGTTCAAATAAAACGATTGTTCACGTTGGAGTTGTCAATGAGGATCATCAATATATTGCAAATGATACGATTATGTTTTTAGAACACTTAGATAACGTTCGTATTGAAATAATAAACACTTCTGATGCCAATGATAAACTTGCTTCAGGATCACTTGATTGTGTTATTTCGTTCCATGATGGCTTTACAGATAGTGTACGTTCTGGTAATCCAGATCATATTCAAATATCTTCTATAAAAGGTGCTCAAATTACGAGCTTTGTAAAATCTTATTTATACAATTATATCGATAATGTTTCGGCAATTAGTAAAGTGGCAAAAACAGACCAAACTAAATTTAATCAAATGTATTCCAACTACCAAAATGCAAGCTTCAAGGTAGCAACAAAAACATTATCAGATTCATCTCAGTCTGAAAATATGACGACATATAGTTTAGGCTTTTTGATTATGATTATGTTAATGTCTGCAGGGAATCTTTCTGAAATTATTTTAAAGGAAAAAGAAAATCGAATTTACTACAGACTTTTGTCAGCACCTATTAATGCTAGAAAATATATTTTCTCAAATGTTGTAGTAAATATGATTGTAATGACTATTCAAGTAATTATTACGCTTCTCTTTATGACTAAAGTGTTTCATATTGATATTCATATTCCGTTTTGGGAAGCGGCAATTGTTATGATGCTTTTTGCTTTGATCTCAGTAGGAATCTCATTAATGATTGTGGCGTTCTCAAATAGTTCAAAATCATCTGGAGCATTACAGAACTTAATCGTTGTTCCAACTGTCATGATCTCCGGTTGTTTCTGGCCAATTGAGATTATGCCATCATCAGTACAAAGAATTGCAGATTTTCTCCCTCAAAGATGGACGTTAGAGACTTTGGCTAAGTTGCAACAAGGAAGCAGTTTAGGAAGCTTATATTTAAACATTTTAATCCTTCTAGTTTTTGCGGCTGCATTTTTCTTAATTGCTATTTATAAGTTTAGTCGTAATAGTTCTACTAGAAATTTTGTGTAAGTTTGAAAAAATATAAAATGCTCAATAGAGAAAAAGGACATTAAATGAACATTTATTAAAAATGAAATTATCATTTTTTTGATGATCTATTAATGCTTTTAAATTTTAATATGTTTGACAATTTTATGATTCCAATAACACTAGTAAGTTTTTTTCAGAAGTTAAAAATAGTATGAGCTAATTTTTAGAAAAAAAAATTCAATTGATTAGTTTATTAATTAATGTTCGATATTAATTGACAAGGTTGTTTTTCAATAGCTAAAAAAATCCATCTCTTTTTAGAGATGGATTTTTTTAGCTATTTTATTAGTCCATTGAACTACAAATTTCAATAAAATGTCCGTCTGGATCTGCTACATATGCTACTGTTTGACCCCATGGCTTTGTAATTGGTTCTTTGATGATATTTACACCTTTTGTTCGTAAATCTTCTATTGTAGAATTCACATCATCAGTTACAAATCCGATTTCAAAGGTTTGAGAGGTTGCCTCAGTATATTTATAATTTAATCCAGTAAGCTCTTGAACATTGCTACGTTCAATCATAGCAAGTACGGTATTGCCTGTATCTAATTCTACATACGTACCATGATTTCCACGAATAGGAAGGCCTAAAGACTCAGTATAGAAAGTAAGAGATTTTTCTAGACTTGAAACATATAAAATTAAATACCTCATTTTCAACATTTCACTAACCTCCAGAATAGTTTAATCTCTTTTTCTTTCTACATAAATAAGGTTTTTACCTTCTTATATTGGTTTTTGCAAGTTCTTATTCAAACTGATAAGTATAGAATGATTCCTTCGCAAAAAATGATTTTAATCGATCATCGGGTATATCCTCAAATTTTTCGATTTTTACAACGTCTTTTAGCATCGCTTCTGTTTGAGAACGGTGTGCTTTCATTGTTCTTAGTTTCTGGGTTGCTACATCCATTACATCATTCACGATATCTGGTTTCCCTAATACTTCAAAACGTTCTTTTGTAATTGCAATACACCATACTGTTGGACGATCTTCTTCATCCATTCGTCGAACTGCTTCAACAGCAGCTCTTGCAGTTGCATCATGGTCGGGGTGGACACCATGTTCTGGATAAAAAGTAATTAATAATGTTGGCTGAATCTCGTCGATAATTTCCTTTATTGGATTAATTACATCCTCAGGGTTTTCGAATTCAATTGTTTTATCATGGAATCCGAGCATTCTTAAATCTTGGATTCCCATTTCTCTACAAGCGTCGATTAATTCGTTTTTACGTATTGTAGGAAGTGATTCTCTTGTTGCGAAAAATGGATTTCCCATATTTCGTCCCATTTCTCCTAAAGTTAAACAAGCGTATGTAACCGGAATCCCTTTATTTGTAAACTTAGAAATCGTTCCAGCAGCCCCAAAAGCTTCATCATCAGGGTGAGGGAACACAAGTAATACTTTTTCTTGTTTTTGACTCATTTTTAGTGCTCCTCTCTTAAAATGGCGTATAGCTTAAATGTATTGCGATTGCAAGCTTTCCATCCTCATTATGACCTGCTAGTAGGAGGCGACCTTGGTCATCAACTTCAAAATCAGTTAATCCTTCTGCAACAACCCAGCCTTCCTCAAGCTTTAGTCCGACACGGTATGGGTATTTGCCTGTGATCGTAGCACGGCTAATGATTACTTTCGTATTTCTGATAAAGGCATTTACTGTCATTACTTTTTCATTAAAGTGATTAGCATATGCACCATTTGTAGTTTCTAAATGTAAATAGACTGTTTGATTTATATAATTTTGAAGTGCTTCTTGGGCAGCACCAATTTCTAATTTTTGCATTTTCTCGTACCTCCTTTAAAAAGTATTATAATCCAACTTTCCCTAAATTGGTAATTTGTTGGCTTGTGATTTTGAACATAAAAAGATCCCTATCTAATTGGGTGATAGGGATTGGGGGGATGTGTATAACATGATTACTAAAATTTAACTGTTTAAATATTCAGTTAATTTATATTTAATATACATGATGGGAAAATATTCGTCAACCACTTTTGTTAAAAAAATTTAAAATATTCAAAAAATAAGAAAATGAGGTAATTAATGGTATCTTTTATTGATAAGATACATGACGAGAACTCGACAAAAAAGACGAGTTTTTGTGTAAAATAGTCAAATTTTTACTTGTTTTACCTTTTTTTTCTTTTCTAAAAAGATATTACTTGTTAAACTAGAGTAGAATAATATTTTTAAAGGGAGGTTTTTAACGTGAAGGCAGAAGCACGAAAGTTATATAATCCACAAAGAGAAGAATTAAACAAGCCTTCTCGTAATCAATTTCCGCAAACTCAAAAAAGAAAAACAATAAGAATCCATCGAATCATTTTGACAATATTATTTTTGTCTTTCATTGTCGTGTCTGGAATATATATGTTTAGTCAAAACAAGATCGCTTCGGCAAAGCAACATGAACTTTCAACATTACATGTCGAACAAAAAAAAGTGGCTAAAACTGAAAAAGATTTAAACAGACAGATTAGACTATTAAATGATCCGGATTTCATAGCAAACTATGCGCGTGATCAATACATGTTCTCTAAAAAAGGAGAAACAATCATCATCGTGCCGAAATCAAAAGATGAGATCAGCTCAAACTAACAATTAATTAAACTAAAAGATTCTCATATAAATGGGAATCTTTTTTCTATTTTTATTATAGAACTAACGTTCGTTTGGTGCAAGTTTAAAGTCGAACGTACAAACTCAAATAGGAAGAAGGGAATAGAATTTTTTAGTCTCTTTTACATTTTTCTCTTATAAACATACTCAATTTCTTATCCTTTTGTTGTCTATTTAGTTCTAATTACCCACGATTTCTACAAAATTTTTACTATTCTGAAAAATACATCTTTGTTATAATTTAAATAAGCTTAAATAAGGAGGATTAACATGAAAAAGTTCATTTACGTTTTTGCTATTTTAATTGTACAAGTAATTTTGACGTTCCTTGTTAGTGTTCTCTCGGATTCATCGGCTAGTAATATTGCTATTATGGTAGGATTCGTTACGACGGTCTTCCTTTATTGGAAAACAGCTAAAAAAGTAAGTTATACTCCATTGCAGCGGTATCAATGGTTGCGTGCTGCTGGATTAGAATTTAATGATTTACATAAAGATTTTCAAAGAAAAATTGCTATTAAAGCATCGTTAATTTATAGTTTTTCAGGTTTGGTTGTTACTTTGTATACATCACATATTTTATTATGAGGAATAGTCAAGAAAAAATGGACAAGCATGTTAATTGCTGTCCATTTTTGTTTTTTATTCTGATTCATGTTGTAGTCGTTTAATACGTCTTCTATATGCAAGTGATGAAACAAGAATACTTAATTCGTATATAACTAACAATGGTAAGCTTGTCATCATATCAGATACAAAATCAGGCGGTGAAATTGCTGTTCCGATAATAATAAGGATAAAATATGCAAATCGTCGAGTTTTTCTTAAAAATGCCGGTGATACGATTCCGATACTTGTTAAAAATAGTATAATGACTGGTAAATCAAAGAAAAACGCAAAAGGAACAACTAAGTTAAATAAGAAGCTAAAATAGCGTTCAGCTGTGAATGTAACTGTTACTAAGTCTTCTCCAATATCCTGTAAAAATTTTAAAACGTTTGGAAAGATGAAATAATAGCCAAATGCTAATCCACAAACGAACAATAAGAATAAAGCTGGTATGTAAAGCATTGTGCTTTTTCGTTCTTTTACATGCAAGGCCGGCTTTACAAACGCCCATATTTGGTAAGCTATGACAGGGATACTACACGCGATCGCGAACACCCCACCAATCATTAGATAAATCCAAAGGACATCACTTGGACCAAGCGCTAGAAGCTTTCCATGCAAATCTTGAACAAGGAAATTGAATATAGCTTTCGTATAATATAATCCAATCCCTAAAAAAATAACGAATGCAACAATAACTTTTATTATTCGATTTCGAAGTTCATCTAAATGGTCAATGACACTCATTTCTTTTTCTTGCATAATTTCCCCCAAAGCAAACTGTGAAAGTATTTTATTACACTTTAAAAAGTAAACTGGCTAGCGACGTCGATTACTTGATGTAGTAGCCAATTCTAGGAATAAAGTGTAAGTGCAACTACGTCTTTAGTCTTCGCCCAAAAGGCTTACAAACCGACTAGTTTTCTATAACACCTAAGCTTCCTATATTTTGTCAGAAAAAAGAACAATCGTCAATGAATATAAAGACATTAATTATTCTTAAATTACCATCATTTGCTAATATATTCATATGAAAACTAACCTTATCCGACTATAATAAAAGTATGAGTATGTAAGATAAGGAAGGTAAATATTTTGGATGGAAAAAGTCATGTAATTGTAGGATTATTTGCAACTGGTGTCACAATGTATGCAACAAAAAATGATTCTATGACCGTCCCACTTATAGTTGGTGCAATCAGTAGTTTAGCTCCTGATTTAGATCATCATAATAGTTCATTAACAAAAAAAGTTTCAATGCCGCTAAAAGTTCTTTTCAGCTTATTATTTTTAGCAGCTACATTATTTATTGTTGTGAAAACAGGGAAATTAATTTATTCTGGTTCATGGATTTATGCAGTAGGTATTCTCACATTATTTATTGTTTGTGTTAGCTGGTTACGGAATATAAAAACAATATTAATGTTAACAGGCATATTAATTGCAGTTATTGGTTGGTTTTTCTTTCATGGTTATTGGTCAATCTTTGCGCTTGGAGTATTTGTTGCTGTTTCTTCGAGATTAAAGCATCGTGGACCAACTCATTCCCTTTACTTTTTAGCTTTTTGGTGTGGAATTTGTTATTTGCTGCAAAAAGACTTAATGATAAATGGATTATGGTTAGCTGGTACAGTCGGTTATTTTTCGCACCTATTAGCGGATCAGTTGTTTACAAAACAAAGTATTAAGTGGTTATAGGCCTCTTTAATTATCACATTTTTTTATTAAAATAATCCATACTAAGAAAGATGTGATGATGAAAGAAGGGTCAATATTGAAAAAAATAAATTCTCTAATATCAATGTGGATTTTGTTTTTTATGCTTGCTTTGTCAATCCCGGTTGATGCAAGTAGTAATACATATAACCATCAACGTATTAAGGTGAATACTAATTCTTTTGTTTTTAGCAAACAACCATCAACGCATCTTGCCATTAGGAGATCGTATCGTTCTAATAGAAGTTATCGACCAACAGCACCTAGGTCGAGTTATCGATCTTATAGAAGTCCTGGAAGGAATTTTTTAGGGTATGCAGGTGCATTTGGGTTAGGCTCTCTTTTTGGCTCGATGCTAAACCCGTTTGGTGGCTACTATGGTGGTCAGCACTTTGGTTTTTCATTTTTTGGATTACTATTAGATTTTTTAGTGATAGTAGTGATTATTTGGTTTATTAAGAAAATCTTTCGTAGAAACCGATATTAATTTTTTCCCTTCGAGGTGACTTGTGAAAATCTATTTTGATGAACAAGATGTTGCCAATGCAATTTGTGTATATGTGGCTGATTTAGAAGGAATACGCCCAGAAAGTGTGCAAATTGAGTTTCAATTTGATGAAGATGTTGGGGTAAGTTGTCAAGTTTCGGCCAATCATCTGAACGTATTGTATGGTGAGCAACAAATATCAGACGCAATTGGTTTTTACTTAGAAGAGATTCATCGTTTTTCATCCTATGCAATGGAAATCATTATTGGTTTTGATGAAGAAGTTGGAATTACGAGTGAAATATCATTTATCTATTCATAAAACCCGAGAGAGAACTGGACGTTCTTTCTCGGGTTTTTTCGATTGCTTAGGCATAATTCGTTACGTATTCGTAAACAATATCTTGTACTAATTCATATAATTCACGATCATCATTTAATTGTTCGGTAACGATTTGATCGTACAGTTTATCTAGCATATCAGCTGTAATCCACTGTTCGTGTTCTCCTCTATATTGCATTAACGCTCGTTTAATCATCTGCTTTACAAACTGTCCATCCACTTTTAGTTTCCTCCCTTAAGCTAACTTTAGTATAGCTAAAATTTTGTATTGTTCCTAATGAAAAAATTTTATTGAAATCGAACGTATATTCGTTTAATATATGTTTATAATAAAAATAAGAACATTAGTTCTGCTATTTTTTGGAAAATCGGAGTGATATGTATGAGCATTTGTTATGAAGAGTTACCACATCATCGGATATTATGCATCGATATGAAGAGCTTTTATGCAAGTTGTTCTGCGGTCATGCTCGAATTAGATCCATTAGAATGTTATTTAGCAGTTGTTGGAGATGTAGAGAGAGAAGGAAGTATCGTCCTTGCAGCTTCCCCACGATTAAAAAAGGAATTTGGGATTAAAACGGGATCAAGGGTTTTTGAAATACCGAAAGATCCGCGAATTAAAATTGTAAATCCTTCAATGTCAAAATATCTAGAAATCTCAACAAACATAGTAAAGTTATTAAATGAATTTGTACCCTTAGAGGATTTACATGTATACAGTGTTGATGAATGTTTTTTAAAGGTGGATGGAGTGAAGAGATTATGGGGTGATGCATGGGAGATTGCCGAAAAAATTCGTACTGAAATTATGGCACGATTTCAATTACCTTGTTCGATTGGGATTGGACCGAACATGCTTTTGTCGAAGCTGTGCTTAGATTTAGAAGGAAAAAAAGATGGGATAGCGGAGTGGACTTATGAAGATGTAGAAAAAAAACTATGGCAGGTGAGTCCTCTTAGTGAAATGTGGGGAATCGGTAAAAGAACCGAACGAACTTTAAATGCAATGGGTATTTTTACAGTAGGACAGTTAGCGAAATATCCTCTTCATTTGCTGGAGAAAAAATTCGGGGTGATGGGAAATCAACTATATCATCATGCGTGGGGAGTAGATCTGTCTGAGCTAGGTGCGCCAATAATGAATGGACAGATTAGTTTTGGTAAAAGCCAAATATTAATGAGAGATTATACGAAAGTCGAAGAAATTAAGTTTGTTATTCGTGAAATGTGTGAAGAGGTTGCACGCCGAACTCGTAATGCTAAGAAGGCAGGACGTACGATTACATTAGGAATTGGATATAGTCGTGAAGAATTCGGTGGAGGATTTTCCCATGCTTTTACAATGGATGAACCTACAAATATTACTTCAGATTTGTATGAAATCTGTACAAAATTATTTGATCGATATTATGAAGGGAAGACAGTTCGGCAAATTCTCATTTCTCTTTCGAATATTGTAAGTGACGAAATCATGCAGTTAAATTTGTTTGACCAGAAAAAACCTCAAAAGCGTAATTTAGGATATGTGATGGACGCAGTCCGAAAAAAATACGGATCATCTTCGCTCCTCTGGGCTGTTTCTTATGCAGAAGGAGGAACAGCACTTGCCCGAAGCAAGCTGGTAGGTGGACATAAAGGGTAAAAGATTTCCTTTCGTCCTTTTCTCCCTGCAGGTGAAAACCACTAGTTCTACCTAAGATAAAATGAGAAAAAAGGAGAAGAATGCCGATGATACGTGACCGTGGCACGATTAAATGGACGTCAATGATGTTACCAGAACATGTAAAAATGCTTCGTGATTGGAAAGTATCACAAAATTATGAACAACAAAAAGATGTAGATGAACAACTATTAGAGGAAATGAACCGTCATCTTCAACAGGCAATTCACGAAGATGAAAGTGTACAAATTACTTATTATAAAGATCACTATCACCATAATGTAAAAGGAAAAATAGGGAAAATTAATTTACACCAAAATAGGCTATCCATTTATGAAGAACAAGCTGGATATATGGAGCTGTTATTAAGTGATATTGTGGACGTGAAAATTGGATCTTGAAAATCAAAAAAAATAATGAACCGTTAACGAAAACTCCCTCTTTTTTAAGTACATATACATCGAAAGGGGGAGTTGAAAATGGCACAAATTGCTACTCAACAACTAACATTGTATGTAAATTTACATGCAGGAAAAGACGCACAAGGAAAAATCATGATCAAGAGGAAGGCATATAAAAATGTCCGAGTTGATGTTGATTTAGTGAAGCTAAGTGAAATTGGCAATGCTTTAGCATCATTGCAAGATCTACCGTTAGTAGAACTAGAAGTATTAAGCAATGGACTACTTTTAAACAGTCTATAAAAAAGGAGGAAAGCGACATGATTCAAACATTAGAACTTAAATTTTTAAATGAAAACGAAAAGGTCGTTACGCTAACAGTAGACAATCCAACCATTCCAGTTAATCCAACATTAATCAATCAAGTAATGGATAAAATTGTAGCAAACAACGTATTCACTTCTACAAGTGGAATTGTCGTAGCAAAACAAGGCGCACGCTTGGTTGGTAAGGAGATTATTGAGATAGAGTTATAGGCTTTATTATGGTTAGAAAATGAGTTTTGTAGGCAGTCCAAAGACCTTCTGAAATGCAGAAGGTCTTTTTTTGCGTTATAATAATAGAGAATGAAATCATAAAATAGAAATAGATAAATTGTAATAAGAATAATTTAGTAGAATTGGTGAATAGTTAGCATTCAGATTATAAGAGAATAGTAGAAAAGGAGAGAACGACATGGCATTAATTGCAATTGATATGGATGGTACACTGGTAAATGGTAAGAATGGAATACCTATGGAAAATGTTGAAAGCATCCGGGCAGCACAAAAGGAAGGAATCCATGTTGTCATTTCTACAGGTAGAATGTATGAAAGTGCAAAGGAAGTATTAGATGAAGCTGGTCTAACTTGTCCGATTGTCTGTTTAAATGGCTCCCAAATATATGACTATGAGGCAAAAATTTTGCACAACGATTCAATGGATAAAGAAATTTTTGCGAAAGCCTTAAGCATATGTGAAGCAGAAAATAAAACATTTATTATTAGTACTAGTGAAGGATCATTTACAAAGTGTCGAGATACACTATATGATGAATTTTTTACTGATAAGCAAACTGGCAAGACACACAAAGTGACAGCTACTTTAAGAAAGGTTCGAACTTACTCTTCTATTGAAGATTTTAAGGATCTCGATGTATATAAAATATTATTTCTTTCCAAGAATGAAGAGGTTATTAGTCGCATTCGTCTAAAACTAATGCAAGAAGAGGGACTATTAATTACTTCGTCAGGCTCAAATAACGTTGAAATTAATGCAGCAAATGTAAGTAAAGGAGCGGCATTATTAAAGCTTGCACCAATCCTTGGAGTAGATTTAAATGAGAGCATGGCAATTGGCGATAGTTTTAATGATGTCTCTATGTTTAATCGAGTAGGTTTTCCAGTAGCTATGGGAAATGCGAAAGAAGAACTAAAAAGCTACTGTACATTTGTTACAAAAACAAATGAAGAAGCAGGCGTAGCCCATGCAATCTATCATTTTTTAGATCAAAAACAAAAATTGAAACAAAGTTAATTACATTCAATTTGTAGACCGGCAAGAGAGAGTTTAAAAGTCAAAGTACTTTTGAGACTCTCTTTTTTTGCATTCTTTCTATACTTTGTAGACACTTCTTATTCCTTTTCCCTATTTTAAAGACATAAAGATTGTATAGGTTAACATAATCTAAATATAAACTATAAAGGATGTGGAGTGTTAAAATGGATGTAGCCTTAGGTATATTTCCAATCATTATTATGCTTTTTTACATTGCAATTCCTATAGGTCTTATAGTAGTAATCTCCTACTTCTATAAATTATTTAAAATCCGAAACGAGGAATTAAAGAAGCAAAATGAACTATTAAATCGGATTGTAAATGTACTAGAGAGGTCATAGAACTCGCAATACTATATGATTTAACAGAACTTAGTCCGATGATGACTAAGTTTTTTTATTCTATTAAAATTGAAAAAAATAAAAAAACTAGTGGACATGCTGTAACGAAAAGAAAAAACTTTCATATTAATAAACTATATAGACAAGTCTTTAATATGTTACTCCTAAGAGGATTTATGTCTAATAATAATGAAAGGTGATAATATGAGACATTCAAGACACCCAAGACATCATTGTCCACCAATACCTCCTGGCGAAAGCTTTGCATTTGTTACAAATAGTGGTGGAACAATTTCAGTAATACAAGAAGGAACAGTTGTAACTTTTCCATCATTTCAGTATTTAGGTGAAGGAATTACAATTGATCGAGCAAATGATCGACTAACAGTTGAGGCACCAGGTAATTATTTTATTACTTACACTGTGAATTTAAATGCACTATTAGCCGTATCTACAAGAATATTAATAAACGGTAGACCTATTAATGCATCAGCAATCGTAAATGAAGTGAATAGATCCATTTACGGTAGTCAAATGATCTTACCATTAGAAGCTGGAGATACAATTTCACTTCAATTATTTGACTTTGTTGGAGATGTTAAGTTGTTACAAGGTGCTGGAGCAACAATTAATCTATTCAGAGTTCATTAGTATAAGATTTTATCGTTATGCTTCAAAAGATTCTCCTATCCCGTTACAAGAATGCACTGCTTTTTAAAAAAGTAGTGCATTTTTTAATAAGTTAAAATCATAAAGTAATAAAGGTGAATCTAGTAATAACCACGAAAGTACATATCGTAAAGTATAAAATTAACAAAGGAGAATGATCTATGAGTAAAAAAGAGTTTATATTAGATCAATTGGAAGTCTGTCGTAATGTTGAAAGTTGGATTCAACCTTTAAATGTAGCATTGGAGAATTTAAGTTTAGAGGATATAAGTTGGAGACAAAATGATTTTACTCATACGATCGCTGAAATCGTATACCATCTGTATTTCTATAATGAACGATGGTTGAGAAGATTTAAAGGAGAAATACCAACTGAAGTAATCGATAGTAATGCTTCAACTTTTCGAGAAATGGAAAATTTAACAAGGGAATATTGGCAGGAGCTTGTTGAACGGTTAGACGAGAATTTAGCGAATTGGCAGCAAGCCATAAAAGAAGCAGATGAATCAAAGCTTTATGAACAAATTCCAAACTTTCCAGTAGATGCAGTCTGGTGGGGAGCATTATCTAATTTATGTACACATAATGCTTATCATATCGGGCAAATACTCTACATACGAAAAGCACAAGGTTCATGGGTATCAAAAGAAGAGTAGGAAGCTAATACGGAGAAAAATCATTAAATAATTTGTATTGCCGTATAAGAAATAGTAGGCTATTTTGGAAGAAGTAGGAATAGATGGAAATAGAATTGAAAAAAAGATAAATAAGGGAAAATGGGGAACAAAAGATGATCACACAAAATGTTAGGGATTACATTTTGAAAAAGTACAATATAAGCGAATTGAATTTTTTAGGAAAGGGACAAGAAGCAGAAGTCTACTCTTATGATCAAAAGAGAGTCTTAAAATTATATAAACCAACAGCCCATTCAAAGCTAGAAATATTAAAGCAATTTTATGAATCAATGAATTCTAGTGATGCAAATTTTGAATTACCTAAAATTCACGAGATTATAAAAGAGAAGGGCGTTGTTTTAACAATTGAAAAACGAATTGAAGGCAGAAATATACAAAAGGATTTATCAAATTATGATGAGCAAGTATTAGATTCTTTCTTTGAAAACTATCTATCTACAATATTAAGTATTCAAAGGATTGAATTAGAAAAGCAATTTAAAGGCATTAAATTATTAAGTGATTATGAAGAAGTTTCTTCAAAGGACTGGAACGGTTTTTTAAAGCAATCGCTACTAAGAAAGAATACAGAAGTAGATTATTATTTGAAAAGAGATGTATCAGATTACGAAGTGAAATTAAAACGTTTAATAGATGCATTTTCAGTTGGATATGAAGGGGAATATGCATTAGTACATGGTGATTATTATCCATCAAATCTATTAGTAAATTCAGATGGACAAATTAATGGTGTAATTGATTTCGGATTAATGACATTATATGGAGACCCGTTATTTGATGTTGCATTAAGCTGGATTTTATTTGATTTATATGATGAATTGGGTGAAATAAAGCTAGCAAAATATTTAAATAAAGTAGTTGATCGATTAGGAGAAGAGGTTAGAAGTACAATCCATTTATACGTTTTATTTTATAGTATTTATTCGGCAAATTTCTTTTCAGAAACTTGCAGTGATGGACACTACCAATGGAGTGTTCGCAATTTAAATAACGAAAAATTTTGGGCTGTACTAGAAAATTAATGAAAAATATGAAACTACTAATAAAAAAATGCTCACTATTGTATAGTAAGCATTTTTTTGTTTATTTATTTACTTCTGATTTGACTAAACCAGCTACAAGTATATAGCGCTGCGGTGCATGTCCAATAAAATTAAACGGATAACAAGTACTTACCGTTAAAGTTGGTCTTGGTTTTGGAATAATAACAGTGCGATCATCTTTATCAACGATACGAATTTTATGAACCTTGTAAGTAAATGTGCCAGCCGAAGTTTTAACAATTAACGGATCGCCCACTTTTACTTTACCGAGCCCACGAAATACAGTATCTCGATGTCCAGCAAGAACACTATTATCTCTTTCACCTGGCATCACAGATTTAGCGTAATGACCTATTCCTTTTGCAAGCTCATCCTCATCTGTCCCGTGGAAGATTGGTAGAGTTGCTTGAAGTCGAGGAATCGTTAATGTACCCATTTCATCGCCAAATTTAGGATAAGTCTTGTAAAGCGGTTCATCTCTTTTAATTTGCTTCAATTTAGTTGCTGTTTCTGTTTTGATTTCTTTTTTGAAATCATCCTTAGACTGTTTATACAGTACGTAGGTTTTAATTAAAGAATAAGCATTTGTTGTAGCAAAAAATAATCCGACAATAAAAAGGAGTGCTGAAAATATAAGTAGAACTTTTCGTTTACGATTCATAGCTTATCGTTTAACAATTACCTTTTTACGTAAAACAACAGCAGCTAACATCATTAACATACCAACCATTGTCCATTCAGTTGTATGAGTTGCAGTAGTAGGAAGTTTACCGCCATTTTCCGTTCTTACAATAACATTAGGTTTTGGGTTCTTAGTTGCTGGTTTTGGGTTTTTAATTGCTTTTTGAGTATCTTTAACGATATCTACAATCTGGTCATCACCTAAAAGTTCATCTGGTGAAAATACAGCGTCTAATAATAGATTACCAGCATTATCATAAATCTCTAAATATACTTTTATATTTTCCATAGAATCCATAGAATCATCCATAGTAAGTAATTTAGCAAAAGTTAAAGGAGATTTAACGCCATTTTGTTCAATCGCAACTTTAATATCAATTTTTAAAGTAGATTGAAGCTCTTTTACGATATTCATTAATTCTACTTTTAATTCAGCTGGTAATTCTTTTGGAGCAGCCTCAGAATCCATTGAGAAAATTTCAGGATACTTTTCTTCTAAAGCAGATGCACGTTCTCCTAATGCTTCTAATTTAGCTTCAACAGCAGGATCATCATTTACAACTTTTTCTAAGTATGCAGATAGATTATTAATTTCTGCTTGAGTAATTCCAAACTCTGAAAGAGCAGAAGAAATATCTTCCATAGAAGGGAATTGATCTTCTACACTACCTGACTCATCTTCATCTAAATAAATTAAGTTTTCGATATCAGAAGTAAAATAATACGTATCTAGTAATGATGCATTTTTGTCCATATCATCATAGTAGACTGCTAGATCTTTAATTTCATCTTCAGTGTAACCGTACTCATCTAGAAGAGCGTCTAAAGTTTTTTGTGTAAGTCTTTCACCTAAAGTATCTTTTAACTCATCAACTGAATCGAAATCAGAGATCGACTCACCGTAGTAAGAATTTAAATAATCCTCTAATTGTTTTTGAGTTAGGTTGATACTAACTAAATAAGATTTTAATTCATTTGCATTTGGCGCTGCATATGCAGTTACACCTGGTACTACTAATGCTGCAGATAAAACGACTGAAGCTAATACCTTTTTCATATTGTTTTCCCCCTAAATAGTACATTCCCTAAATATAAAATGTGATTAGATCAGTATTATGAATGATTCAAATATAATAAAGGTATGAGGGCATAAGAAAGCCGATTATTTAGGATTGCTCAATAATCGGCGCCAGAAAAATGAAATTATTCTGATTCTTTAGGAGCTCGAACGACAGATTCGAATTTTCCTTTATGAGTACCGTCACAATATGGTAATTTACTTGACATGCCGCATCGACATAATGAGAAAGCTGCTTTTTGCGGATATGTATTCCCTTCAGCATCAACTAAATCAACTGTTCCAGTTACACGTAAAGGACCATTATCTAAAACCTTAATTTGAACATCAGACATATTAAATTTCCTCCTACACATCTTAAAGTTATTATATATTACATTTATGTTAAAATAAATGGGGTATTTTAATAAAGTATTAACTTTTAATATGAAATTAACATGAATTTAGTATAAAATGAAAAGGTTATTTTTTTTATACTAAAAAAATGTTAAAGATAACTAAGTAAAAATTTATGTTAAGGAGTGACAATTCATGATTCGAATAGCAAAAAAAGAAGATGCCAAACAAATTGTCCCTCTAATTGTACAAGCGATTGAAGATATTGTATTTATGTTAACAGGGACAACATCATACGAACAAGCAACCCCAATTTTAGAATATTATGTTCAATCTGAACAAAATCGACTAAGTTACCATAATTGTTTAGTGAAAGAAATTGAAGGGAAAGTTGTAGGAGTGATTATAGCCTACCATTCCTTAGAATTATCAGTACTTGATCGTGAAATGCTTGAAATAATAAGTCGTAATTTAAATATCCAAAATGTAAAAGTAGATAAGGAAGCAGATGATGAAGATTTTTATATTGATACATTATCAGTGCATCCAGATTATCAAGGCAAAGGAATTGGAACTGAATTATTAGAGGGATTACTTTCTTTTGCCAAAAACAAAGGGATTACTCGTGTTTCATTAAATGTTGATCAAGACAAAACATCTGCCCGCCGATTATATGAAAAAGTGGGATTTAAATATGAGAAAGTTAGATTTATTATGAATCATTCATACGATTATTTAGTGTTCCCAATAAATGAAAAAATATTCGAAACAAAAGTCGTTTAAGATGCATCCTTTCGATTGTTTAAGTTAAAATTAAGTTTGAACAATAGGAGGGATACATATGAATTTTTTTACATTCGCAAATCCAACAGAATTAATATTTGGTAAAGATAGTGTACAAAAGTTAAAAGAAAAGGCTGCTAGCTTTGGAAAGAATGTTTTAGTTGTATACGGTGGTGGAAGTATTAAGCGAAATGGCCTATATGATCAAATAGTAGATATTCTTAAAGAAGCTGACAAAACAGTTTATGAACTAAGCGGAGTTGAACCAAATCCGAAATTAACAACAGTTCATAAAGGTATACAAATTTGTAAAGACGAAAATATTGATTTTGTTTTAGCTGTTGGTGGTGGTTCAGTAATCGACTGTACAAAAGCTATTGCAGTTGGTGCGAAATTTGATGGTGAGATTTGGGATATTATTACACGTAAAGCATTCCCAACAGATGCATTAAAATTTGGAACAGTATTAACACTTGCAGCAACTGGTTCAGAAATGAACGCTGGGTCAGTTATTACAAATTGGGAAACAAATGAAAAATTAGGTTGGGGAAGTAAATTTAGTTACCCAACGTTTTCAATCCTAGATCCTCAAAATACATTTACAGTTCCTCGTGATCAAACAGTTTATGGATCAGTGGATATAATGTCACATGTTATTGAGTCATATTTCCACCATGGAACGAATACAAAAATTCAAGACCGTTTCTGTGAAGGAATCTTAAAAACAGTTATCGAAACTGCTCCAATCGCAGTAGAGAAATTGGATGATTATGAAGCGCGTGAAACACTACTATATAGTGGAACAATGGCATTAAATGGAATCTTAAGTATGGGTGTCCAAGGTGATTGGGCTACACATAATATAGAGCATGCAGTTTCTGCAGTAACAGATATTCCACACGGTGGAGGATTAGCAATTATTTTCCCTCATTGGATGGAATATGTAATGAGCGAAAATGTTGATCGTTTCTGTCAATTTGCAGCTAGAGTATTTGATATCAGGCAAGAATCAATGTCAAAAGAAGAATGGGCATTAGCTGGTATTAAAGCTTTACGCACATTCTGGGACTCAATCGGTGCACCAAGTCGTTTAAGTGAGTACGGTATTACAAAAGAACAACTACCTGAAATGGCTGCTAAAACGGTTAAATATGGTCCATTTGGTAACTTTAAAAAATTAGATCAAGAAGATGCATTGAAAATTTTAGAGGCAGCTCTTTAATAGATCCAAAACTGGGCAGAGAAAAACTCTGTCCAGTTTTTATATTGAATTATGGTTAACGCCAATATTATTTAAAAAAGATGAAACAATTGAATAGTAATCATCTTTGTTTTCATTTAAACTCATAGCGTGGGCACCATTTTCGGCAATGAATAGTTCTCTCTTATTTTGATTTTTCGCTTCGAATAATTTAAGTGTATGTGTAAATGGAATATAAGGGTCTGGTTTACTATGAACAAATAAAACAGGATTTTTAATATTATGTGTTGCCGATAAAGGAGAAATATCTTTAATGAAAAATCCATTCCGAAGCTTTAACCAAATGCTAGAAACAGGAAGGATTGCCCATTTAGGAAGTTTATAATCCATTTTCAAACGATATGTAAGCTGTTCTTCGAATGTAGAGAACGCGCAGTCTGAAATATAGAAAGCTGCAGAATCCTCAACAAAACCAGCATATTGTAACATTGTACATGCTCCCATTGACTCTCCATGAATGCCAAGAACAATCTCACCTTTTAAATCCTTTAAATATTGAACAACAGATTGTAAGTCATATTTCTCATAATATCCATAGCTAGTTGTATGACCACCTGACTCCCCATGTCGCCTATGATCATAAGTAAGTACATTAAAGCCAAGCCTTAAAAATAGCTCAGCATATTTAATTGAGTTATTCTTATTAACCGTTACACCATGTGTAATAATGACCCAATTATTTGTATCAAAGGACTCAAACAAGTATCCCTTTAATTCGTATCCATAACGAGATTGGATAGAAAAGGGTTGTTTTTGAACAGAACGATACAATCCTTCATCAAATCGGAAATTTTCCAACTCGCGCTGATAAATAAACTCAAGTGAATTTGTTTTCATAAACAAAACTTGCTGCGTAAAATAGTAGCCAACTCCAATAAAATAAATAAGAAAAAGAACAGCTACAACAAGCCAGATCATCATAATAGAACCATCACTCTCTATCCGAAAAGAATATCAAGAATTGTCGTTAACTCACCACGGGTTTTACCTTCTAAAATTGAAGGATTATAAACCTCAACAAAACCGCAATTTAAACAAGAAACAAATAAAAAATGATTATAATCAATATCTAGTAATTTACTTAAACCTGAACCGGACATTGATACTTCTTTAGTTTTCGCGTGTGTATGTTTACATTTCGAACAAACAAATTTATCCCTTAACAATTCTTCAGCTCTAGCCATAAATTAAACCCTCCTTTTTAGTAAAGTGTATCATAGGAAAAAGAAAATTTAATAAAGGGATTTTGACAATTAAATTAAGAATGACGAGTTTATAAATTAAACATTGTCGCTTCATGTTCATAAATAATCCTTATAAGATATAAAAGGATTCATGAGTAGGAAAAAATACAAAATATGAAATATGCTAACCCATTAGGTGTTCATGAGTAAGTAAAAGGGTAAGAAGAAGGAGTTTAGTTACACATAAGGTGTTCATGAGTAAGTAAAAAGGTAAGAAGATGGAGCTAGGTTACTCATGAGGTGTTCATGAGTAAGTAAAAAGGCAAGAAGATGGAGCTTGGTTAATCAAAAGGCTCAAATGGAAAATGTTGTGTATCAGATCGATTTAATTAGGTTAAGCTGTTTAAAAGTATAGATTCCAATGAATATATTTTTAGGGACAACTAGACAAGAGATTATGATTTATGATAAATTATACAAGAAAAATTCCTTTAAAAACTACATATTTTAAATCGATGAAAAGGACAGTAGTTTTTGCTATATTCGATAGCGAGCTAGGGACGGTGGAAGCCTAGTGATGAAGCATGAATGAAGAACACCTTTGAGTTCTAACCGAAAGGGATCACTTAAGTAGGCTTAGACGTTACCAGCACGTTATTAACTGGGATAAGCAGTGTTAGCTTTAAAGTTGGTCATATTATGACAATTTGGGTGGTACCGCGGAAGTTAGTCTTTCGTCCCTTTTATAGGGATAGAAGGCTTTTTTTATTGGAAAATTAACATAAGGAGGCTAATTATGATAAAGACTGTAGTAAAAGATTTATACAGAAATCAAGAAAATTTTAAAGACCAAACCGTTCAAATTTCAGGATGGATTCGTACTCTTCGTGATTCTAAAACAATTGGTTTTATGGAGTTAAACGACGGTACATTCTTTAAGAGTGTACAAATAGTATTTGAGGACAATCTTGAAAACTTCAAAGAAATTACGAAGTTACCTATTAGCTCAACTGTTTTAATAGAAGGTGAATTTATTCCAACTCCGGAAATGAAACAACCTTTTGAAATTAAAGCAACAAAAATTGTGATTGAGGGATTATCAGATACAGATTATCCATTACAAAAAAAGAGACATTCTCTTGAGTATTTAAGAACAATCGCTCATTTACGTCCAAGAACGAATGCTTACTCAGCGGTTTTCAGAGTAAGATCTCTTGCATCATATGCCATTCATAAGTTCTTCCAAGAAAAAGGATATGTATATGTACATACACCAATCATTACTGGAAGCGATACAGAAGGCGCAGGAGAAATGTTCCGTGTGACTACAATGGATCTGAACCAAGTTCCAAAAGCTGAAGGCGGAAAAGTGGATGACGGCGCGGATTTCTTCGGTAAAGAAACTAACTTAACTGTAAGTGGCCAATTAAATGGTGAAGCTTATGCCCTTGCTTTCCGTAATGTGTATACATTTGGTCCGACTTTTAGAGCAGAAAATTCAAATACTGCACGACATGCGGCAGAATTCTGGATGATTGAGCCGGAAGTTGCTTTTGCAGAACTACCAGATATTATGGATCTTGGTGAAGACATGGTTAAGTTTGTAATTAATTATGTATTTGAACAGGCACCTGAAGAAATGGAATTCTTTAATAGTTTTATTGATAAAACACTTATTGAAAGATTAAAGAATGCGTTAGAATCTGACTTTGGTAGAGTTACTTATACTGAAGCTGTTGAATTATTACAGAACTCTGGTAAAAAGTTTGACTACCCAGTTGAATGGGGAACAGATTTACAAACTGAACATGAACGTTACTTAAGTGAGGAAATTTACAAGCGTCCTGTATACGTAACTGACTATCCGAAAGAAATTAAAGCATTTTATATGAGAGCAAATGAAGATGGCAAGACAGTAGCTGCGACAGACTTATTAGTTCCTGGTATTGGCGAATTAATCGGAGGAAGTCAACGTGAAGAAAGAGAAGACATCCTTGTAGAGCGAATCAAAGAACTTGGTATGAATGAAGAAGATTACTGGTGGTATTTGGAGCTTAGAAAATACGGCGGTACAAAACATTCTGGTTATGGAATTGGATTTGAACGACTTGTTATGTATTTAACAGGAATGAAGAATATCCGTGATGTAATACCATTCCCACGTACACCAGGAAATGCAGATTTTTAAATATAAAAATAAACAATAGGATGCTGCGGCATCCTATTGTTTTTATGAAGAACCAAAAGAATCTGAGTTTTAGCATTTGAAAAAAGAGAAATAGTAGTTTTATAATATATGTAAAGATGAAATACTTCTCTTTCTACTATAAATTATTATAAAATAATGGAAATGGAAGGTGATATAATATGAAAAAAAGAAAACCACAACAGCCTGTAAAACCAGCGTATGAACAGAAAGAAAAAATATCATTAGGATCATTAATGAATGAAGAAATTCTTCAAAAATTAAAAAATACAAAAAAACAATTGCAAGAAAATGAAACGAAGCTAAAAGAGGAAGAAGAAGCACGTATTCGTGAAGAAAAGAGATTACGTGAGAAAAATAAATCATTCGAAGAGTTACTTAACGAGAGTAATATCTCTTGGAAGGACTTTAAATAAGACGCCATTGGTGTCTTATTTTTTTTGTAAGTGTAAAAAATTAATTTAATCATTTTTTTATAAGAAATTTCACATTATGAAATTTTTTGATTGTTCTAAATTTTATAATTTTTTATAGTGAAATTAAGTTAATTAAAAAGTAGTAGGTGATGTAAATAATTTAAGATAGTGAAATTGATCTTTTTGAAAGTGCTTTAAAAAATTTCCGAATTCGATTTAAAAAACAAAGTTTAAAAAAATTACATATCGGAGTGGAGGAATTATTAAATGGGTATTCGTACAGGAGCGCAATATATTGATGGACTAAAATCTAGAAAGCCAGACGTATGGTTAGGTGGAGAAAAGGTAGAAGATATCGTAAACCATCCAGTTTTCAAACAACCGATTCTAGAGATTGCAAAATTATATGATATGCAGTTCGATCCAGCTTATCAAGAAAAAATCACACATATTTGTGAAGAAACTGGTGAGCGAATTTCTAATGCATTTTTAGTGCCTAAGTCATCTGAGGATATTAAAAAGCGTGGAGATTTATTCGAAGCATATGCAAAGTCAACATTTGGTTTAATGGGAAGAACACCAGATTTCTTGAACATTGTCTTAACTTCAATGGCAAGTAATTCATGGTTTTTAGATAAATATAATCCAGAGTGGTCAAAAAATGTCCAAAATTATTTCAAATTTGTTCGTGATAACGACGTCTTCTTAACGCACGCAATTATTAATCCACAAAATGATCGCAGTAAGCCATCTTATGAACAAAAAGATCTATTTACACATTTAGGTGCTGTTGAAGAAACGGTTGATGGATTAGTTGTTAGAGGGGCTAAAATGCTTGCAACATTAGCACCAATTACAGATGAAGTCATTATTTATTCATTCCCTGGATTCCACGAAGGTGATGAGCGATATGCTTTAGCATTTGCACTTCCGATTGACACGCCGGGATTAAAAATTTTATGTAGAGAGCAAATGCAAGATGGTAAAAGATCATTTTTTGATCATCCATTAGCATCTAGATTCGAAGAGATGGATGCTGTCCTTGTATTTGAAGATGTGTTAATCCCTTGGAATCGTGTATTTATTCATAATAATGTTGAAGCTGCAAATAATCTATATCCCAAAACAGGTATTGCACAACAGCCTGCTCATCAGTCTGGCGTAAGAGGCTACGTAAAATTAGCTTTTGCAGTAGAGGTAGCTTGCAAATTAGCTGATTCAATTGGAGTAGATGTTTATTTAAATGTCCAAAATGACTTAGGTGAACTACTACAATCAGTTGAAACAATTCGTGCTTTACTTCGAGTTTCTGAAACAGAGTATGAGACATTACCTTCAGGCGAAGTAAGACCGGCATGGGAACCACTTGAGACAATTCGTGGCTTGCTTCCAACTATGTACCCAAGAGCAATTGAAGTGATTCAAACAATTGGTGCAGGTGGTTTATTAATGTCACCAACAGAAGCAGACTTTGAACATCCGGAGCTAAGAGATGCAATGGATAAATACTATGTTGGACGTGAAGGAGTATCCTCTTTAGAACGAATTCAATTATTCAAACTTGCATGGGATTTATGTGGAGAAGCTTTTGGACAAAGAGCTCTTCAATATGAAAGATATTATACTGGTGATCCAATTCGAAAAAGAGCAATTTACTATAACCAAATGAAACGCAAGAAAACATTTAGTATGGTAGACGATGCATTAAACGGAGCAAAAAACTTAAAAGGAGTATCGACTAATCTAGCGAATTCTAAAGTTAACTGATTAATTTTAGAAAGCAGGGATTTTATGAAATTTTTTAGTATCAAAGAGGAGGGGATCTAGTGATCTCTTCAGTTCAAAAGATTTCTAGAATATTAGATTGCTTTACAGAAGAAGAACCAGTCCTAGGAAATTTAGAAATAGCTGAAAAGTTAAATATGAATGCAAGCTCGGTCCATCATTTAGTTCGAACTCTTTGTGCTGAAGGAATTTTAATTCAGGATAGTAAGAAAAAGTATCGACTTGGTTGGAAGCTGCTTGAATGGAGTAATCACGTTATGTATCAACAAGACATATATAGTGAAGCCATTCCATTATTAGAAAATCTACTAAAAAATTATGATAGTACCGTTCATATCGGAATGTTTGATAAAGGGGACGTAAGATTTGTCTTAAAAGTTTCATCAAAACATTCGATACCTGTCCCGACATTTATAGGTGCTAAACGACCTGCATATTGTACGAGTACTGGTAAAATTCTATTATCATATAATCCAGCATATTTAAAAACAACGATTGAAAAAGGCTTTAAAGCTTATACAACAAATACAATTACGAATATTGATGCATTAAAAAAAGAAATGACTGCGATTAAAGAGAATGGTTATAGCATTAGCAACAATGAAAATGATCTAGGATTATTCGGAATTGCAGCTCCAATTCAAACATATACTGGTCAAACTTTTGCAGCATTAAATATGGTTGGACCGGTTTCGTATATGATGAGCCAAGACATTGGTCGAATGATTCAGGATGTTGTGAAAACTGCTAAAACAGTCTCAAATCAGCTTGGTTATATTAATGCATAATGATAGCGCTTACTTAAGTTTAAATAAAAATGAATTAATTGGAGGATTAGAGATGAATCTTAAAAGTCGAGTTTTTAATATTTTCAAATTGATTGAGGATAATAAAGAGCTATTAAAACCACCAGTTAATAATAAGGTTATTTGGGAAGATTCGGAGTATGCTGCGATGATCATTGGAGGACCAAATAAACGTAGAGACTTCCATATCGATCCTGCAGATGAATTTTTCTATCAAATTAAAGGCAATTGCTATGTTGAGTGTATTACGCCAGATGGTAAGCGAGAAGTTGTAACAGTTGGAGAAGGTGAAATTTTTATGCTTCCTTCTTTTGTTCCACATTCACCTCATAGAGTAAAAGATTCATATGGAATTGTGCTTGAACGAAAAAGGGCAGAAGGTGAATTAGAAAGCTTTGTTTGGTTCTGTGATGAGTGTAATGAAGAAATGCATAAAACGACCGTTCAATTAACGGATATTGGTACACAAGTAAAAGAAGCGATTGAACAATTCAATGCTAGCCTTGAATTAAGAACATGTAAAAACTGTGGTCATGTCATGAAAGAGGAAGCGGATGAATGGGTATGCGTATAGACTTTCATACACACATCATTCCTGAGGATTTACCGGATTTTTTTGAAAAATATGGTCATGAAAGATGGCCAATTTTACAACCGACATGTTCATGTGGTGCCAATATTATGGTTGCAGGAAAAGTATTTAGGGAAGTAACTGATCAAGTTTGGAGTCCTGAAAAGAGAATTGAGGACATGAATAATGAAGATGTAACAATGCAAGTGCTGTCGCCAATTCCAGTTACATTTTCGTATTGGGCACCAGCTCCAGCAGCATTGGAAATGGCTCAAATTCAAAATGATTTCATTGCAAATACAGTTAAAAAGAACCCTACAAAATTTATTGGATTAGGGACAGTACCAATGCAGAACGCCGAAGTAGCTATCAGGGAAATGGATCGCTGTATTCATACACTTGGATTAAGCGGATTGGAAATTGGTACAAATGTAAATGGAATAAATTTAGACAGTGATGAGTTTAGTCCATTTTTTGAAATGGCTGAAAGATGGAATGTCCCATTGTTTATTCATCCGTGGGAAACATTAGCGAAGGATCGTACTCCAGATCATAACTTTATGTACACGGTTGGAATGCCGAGTGAAACAGCTTTAGCTGCTGCTAGCTTAACATTTGGTGGTGTGATTGAAAAATATCCAAAATTAAAGATTTGTTTTGCACATGGCGGTGGTTCATTCCCATTTATTCTGCCTAGATTAGATCAAGGATGGAAGGTATGGCCGCATTTGCGAAAAACTGCCTATCCACCAAGTCATTATGTAAGTAATTTTTATTTTGATTCACTTCACTATGATCCTATCAATATTCAATTTTTAATTAACCGATTTGGTTATGACAAAATTGTGATGGGCTCGGATTATCCTTTCTTATTAAGGGAAACGCCACCTGGAAGAGTCATTAATCAAATGGATATTAATAAAGAAATGAAAGATGCTATTTTAGGCAAAAATGCCCTGAAATTTTTAAATATTAAGGAGGCAGATTTACTTCATGGAAAACAAAGTATTGACTCCAGAAGATAGATTAATCAGTTTAGGTTATGCACTTAAAGCAATAAGACCGGCTTCAGGTAATTATGTAAAATCTGTTCGTACTGGTAATCTACTATTTACATCTGGTCAAGGTGTAGATGAATACCATGGAAAAGTTGGACGAGAGTTAACGCTCGAGGAAGGGTATGCTGCTTCAAGAGAGTCAATGTTAAATTTAATCAGTGTCTTAAAGTACGAATTAGGTGAACTTTCGAAAGTAAAACGAATTGTAAAAATATTAGGCTTCGTAAATAGTACAGAAGATTTCTATGATCATCCGAAAGTGATGAATGGAGCTTCTGACCTTTTAGTAGAAGTGTTTGGTGAAAGAGGAAAACATGCTAGGTCGGCTGTTGGGATGGCACAGCTTCCACATAATACAGCGATCGAAATTGAAATGGTTGTAGAAATAGAGGATTGAAAAATTTGGTGGCACTCGTGTCACCTTTTATTCTATTAGAATGGTAGGTGCCTATTATGCAAGTTACAGAGAAGAAAAATAAAACATTACCGATCGATTGTAAGCATTTTATTGATGGACAATCTATTCCTTCTTTTAATCAAAAAACATTTTTAAATATTAATCCTGCAACTGAAGAAGTGTTAGGTTCTGTTTCTGAAGGTGGGGAGTTAGAAATTGATTTAGCAGTAAAAGCAGCAAAACGAGCGCTAAAAGGTGAGTGGAAACAATTTACTAGCAATCAAAGAGCGGCAGTATTAAGAAAAATCGGAGACGGAATATTAGCTCGAAAAGAAGAATTAGCAGCTTTAGAGGCAATGGATTCTGGAAAGCCATATGAACTTGCTTTAGAAGTTGATATTACTAGATCGGCTCACAATTTTTATTTTTTCGCTGATTATATTACAACTTTAAGCTCTGAGTCTCATATGCAAGATCAAACTGCCTTACATTATACATATCGTAGGCCTGTTGGTGTAGTCGGAATGATTAACCCATGGAATCTTCCTTTATTACTATTAACATGGAAGCTTGCACCTTGTTTAGCGGCTGGCAATACAGCGGTTATGAAGCCGGCAGAATGGACACCAATGACAGCTACAGTTTTAGCTGAAATTTGTAAAGATGCAGGCGTACCTGACGGAGTTGTGAATGTTGTACACGGATTTGGAGCAAATGCGGCGGGCTCAGCTTTAACAGAGCACAGCGATGTTGATGCAATCACATTTACTGGTGAAACAAAAACAGGTACAGCAATTATGAAGGCGGCAGCTCCAACGTTAAAAAAATTATCGTTTGAGCTTGGAGGAAAAAATCCAAACATTATCTTTGCTGATTCTGATTTAGACGAAGTGATTGAAACAACTTTAAAATCATCTTTTATGAATCAAGGAGAAGTTTGTTTATGTGGATCTAGAATTTATGTTCAGAGATCAATCTTTGATGAATTTATTGATAAATTTGTCGCGAAAACAAAGGAATTAAAAATTGGCGATCCGTTTGAAGAAGGCACAAAAGTGGGTGCGGTAATTAGTAAAGAACATTTCGAAAAAGTATTATCTTATATCGAGATTGCAAAAGAAGAAGGCGGAACTATTTTAACGGGTGGCAGTAGACCAGCATCAATTGAAAAAGGATGCTTTATCTCACCGACAATCATTACAGGATTAAACCGTGATTCTAGATGTGTAAGAGAAGAAATATTTGGTCCAGTCGTAACAGTTATGCCTTTTGATTCGGAAGAAGAAGTGATTGAATGGGCAAATGATACTCATTATGGCTTAGGAGCTACAATTTGGACAAATGATTTACGCAGAGCTCACCGTGTTGCTCATCAAATTGAAGCTGGAATTATTTGGGTGAACACTTGGTATTTAAGAGATTTACGTACACCATTTGGAGGAATGAAGCAAAGCGGTTTAGGGCGCGAGGGTGGAATTCATAGCTTTGAGTTTTATAGTGAATTATCGAATATCACGATTAAATTATAAGAATTAAAAAGGGGGCTAAAGAAAGTGAAGATTACTAGTGTAGACGAGCTTACGATTCTGCTACAAGAAGCAGAAGAGAGTGGAGTAAGTATAAAAGCTTTAACTGAGATTTTTCCTGGATTAACTGAAAAAGAAGCCTATCAAATTCAATTAACAAATGTTGAAGAAAAATTGAAAAAAGGGCAGAAAATTATCGGTAAAAAAATTGGCTTAACTTCAATTGCTATGCAGGAGTTATTAGGAGTAGATGAACCAGATTACGGTCACTTACTAACAGATATGAATATTCCTAATTTCGGTGAAGTTCAAGTTGCAAATATGATTTTACCAAAAGTAGAAGCTGAAATTGCATTTGTCTTAAAAAAGGATTTAATCGGGCCAAATATTACATTTGAGGATGTAGTTAATGCAACAGATTATATTGTACCTGCATTAGAGGTAGTTGATAGTAGAATCGAAAATTGGAAAATTCGATTAGAGGATACAGTAGCTGATAACGCTTCATCATGCTTATTTGTTCTTGGCAATGAGCGTTTTGATGTAAAGGAAATTGACTTACCGAATGTTGCGATGGAATTATATCGTAATGAAGAATTGATGAATTCAGGTAAGGGAGAAGCAGTGCTAGGAAACCCAATTCATTGTGTAGCATGGTTAGCCAATAAATTAAGTGAATTTGGAATCTCGCTAAATGCAGGAGAAATTATTTTATCAGGAGCTTTGTCAGCTGCAATTAATGCAAATGCTGGGGACTTATTTACTGCGAAGTTTCCATTACTAGGTGAAGTCTCGATTTCATTTAAATAAATGAGGTGGTAATTATGAATAAATTAAAAGTCGGAATCATTGGTTCGGGGAATATTGGAACAGATTTAATGATGAAATTACAGAATAATCCATTTCTAGAATTAACAACGATGATCGGAATTGATCCAGAATCTGATGGGTTAAACCGTGCGAAGGAATTAGGAGTTGAAGTAATCGATAATGGTATTCAAGGTTTCATTGAACGAAAAGAACTGGCTGATTTATTGTTTGATGCGACTTCTGCAAAAGCTCATTTTCATCATGCAAAAGTACTTGGTGAATTAAAGAAGCGCGTGATCGATTTAACGCCAGCGGCAATTGGGCCGTTTGTCGTACCACCTGTCAATTTAGGTTCACATATAGTCGAAAGGAATGTCAATTTAATAACATGTGGTGGGCAAGCAACAATCCCAATCGTTCATGCGGTAGGTCAAATTGCCGAAGTTGAGTACGCAGAAATCGTTGCAACAATTAGCTCAAGAAGTGCCGGTCCTGGTACACGTGCTAATATCGACGAGTTTACTGTAACAACGGCTAGAGGACTTGAAGAGATTGGTGGAGCTAAAAAAGGAAAAGCAATCATTATTTTAAATCCAGCAGAACCGCCAATTATGATGAGAGATACAGTTTATTGTAAAGTTACGAATGAAGATTTTAACCATGAAAGCATGATTCATTCCGTTAAACAAATGGTGAAAAAGGTTCAAGCGTATGTTCCAGGATACCGTTTAAGAATGGATCCAATCATAGATGGTTCAACTATAACTGTATATTTAGAAGTTCAAGGATCAGGGGACTACTTACCTAGCTATGCAGGAAACTTAGATATTATGACTGCATCAGCAGTAAGAGTAGCAGAAGAGATTGCACAATATGAAGTTGTAAAAACTGTTTAAAAAAGTGCTTAAAGAAAGTGAGGGAGTGCAATGTTTGGAAAAGAAGTCATTGTAACTGAAGTAGCACTTCGAGATGGAAGTCATGCAATTGCTCATTCATATACAGTAAATCAAGTCGTTCGAATTGCGAAGGCTCTTGATGATGCAAAAATGCCTTTTATTGAAGTATCACATGGAGATGGTTTAGGTGGTTCTTCATTACAATATGGTTTATCAACAACGAATGAATTTGAATTGATCGAAGCAGCGGTAAATTCATGTAATCATTCAAAGATTGCTGTCTTACTATTACCTGGTATTGGAACAGTAAATGAATTAAAAACGGCAGCAAAAATCGGAGCAAAAATGGCTCGTATAGCTACACATGTTACTGAAGCTGATGTTTCGAAACAACATATATCTATGTCTAAAGAGCTTGGATTAGAAACTGTTGGTTTTTTAATGATGTCCCATATGGCACCAGTTGAAAAATTAGTAGAACAAGCCAAATTGATGGAAAGTTATGGTGCGGACGTTGTATATATGGTTGACTCTGCAGGTGCGTTTCTTCCACATGAAGTAAAAGACCGTATTGCTGCTTTACGAGGGTCCCTTGATATTGAAGTTGGATTCCATGCACATAATAATCTTTCTCTAGCGATGGCAAATACACTAGTAGCGATTGAAGAAGGAGCTACTAGAATTGATGGCAGCGTACGTTGCTTAGGTGCTGGAGCAGGAAATACACAAACTGAAGTGTTAATTGGAGTGTTAGAACGATTAGGAATCAAGACAGGAATTGATTTCTATAAAATGATGGACTTAGCAGAGGAAATCGTTGCGCCAATTCTTCAAACACCACAAGAGATTACAAAAGGTAGTCTAATTTTAGGCTATGCAGGAGTGTATTCTAGTTTTCTATTACATGCTAATCGAGCAGCTAAAAAATGGAATGTTGATGCAAGAGATATCTTAATTGAATTAGGAAAACAAAAAGTAGTCGGTGGGCAAGAGGATATGATTCAAGAAGTTGCTTGTATGTTAGCAAATAAAAAATTGTCTGTTTTTTGAGAGGAGACGGGTTTTATGATAACTGAAATCGCGAATAAAATATATATGCACCAAAAAAACGGTCTAGAAATGGATAAAATTACGATTGAACATCCAGAATTAAACGTTAATAATGCTTATGAAATTCAAAAATTAAGTATTGATAATGCGATTAAAAATGGTGATCCATTAATTGGTTGGAAAATGGGACTAACAAGTATTGCTAAACAAAAATCTGTTAATGTTGACGAGCCGATTTATGGACGCTTAACAAAATCGATGGAATTAGAAGAAAAAGAATTAAAGATGGAAGGTTTAATCCATCCGAGGGTTGAGCCAGAAATAGCATTTATGATCAACAAGCCATTATTTGGACAGGATGTAACAGCAAAAGATGTATGGGAAGCAACTGAGTATATTGTACCTGCATTAGAAGTAATTGATAGTCGATATAAAAATTTCTCATTTACGCTAACAGATGTAGTAGCAGATAATGCATCTTCATCAAAATTTATTATTGGTAAACAACAATATTCACCTACATATACTTCTTGGGATGAAGTTAATGTTGAATTATACAAAAATGGCGTAAAAGTACAAAGTGGTGTAAGTTCTGATGTACTAGATCATCCAGTAGAATCCGTCGTAAAGTTGGTGCAGATGCTAAGTAAAAACGGCGAACAAATTGAACCAGGGATGATTATCTTAACGGGTGGAATTACAGAAGCGATCCATGTTGAAGAGGGCGATAGTGTAGAAGCACGATTTGATGGAATCGAGACAATGGAACTACAGGTAACGAGGTAATACAATATGCCAATCATTCAAATTCAATTGATTGAAGGAAGAAGTCCAGAATTAAAAAAGCAATTAATGAGAGAAATTAATGAAGTTGTATGTCGTACATTGGATGTTCAGCCAGCACAAGTAAGAATTTTAATAAACGAATTCGAAAAAGAAAATTGGTCCGTTGGTGGAGTTGCAAAGGATGAGTAAAAAAGTCCCTTTTTTAAGGGGCTTTTTTCTTGTTGGGAATAGTTTTATATTTTAGGCTCTATTAAAGTAAATGGGGCTTTATGAAATTCTCAAACATAAAAAGGATAGTGAACTTAATCACAGAAAACCCATAATCGTTTGAGTATGATGTAAGAATAATAAGGAAAGTGGGTGCTATATTGTGAAAATAGTAGTTCCAAACCAACACGGTGCTTGGGCAATGCTTTTAATTCCATATATACTTGGAGTTGCCGCAAGTTCATTTCGTTTAATTCATATCCCTTTATTTATAGGCTGGTTTTTTCTATACCTTGCTACCTATCCATTAATTATGGTGATTAAAGGAAAACAAGTGTCATTTTATTTTTATTGGGCGTTAGGTTATTTTTTCATTTCATTCGTATTTTTAGCACTCGTTATGTTTGCTGAATGGAGATTGATATACTTCGGTCTAGCTATGCTTCCATTCTTTCTATTAAACATATATTTCGTTAAGAGAAAAAACGAACGAGCCTTTACGAATGACATGGTTGCGATTGGTGTTTTTTGTATAGGTGGATTGGCTAGTTTTTATATAGGGAAGGGTGCACTTACAAGCGAAGGCTGGAGTGTAGCACTCTTCGTATTTTTGTTCTTTTTAGGTAGTACATTTTTTGTGAAATCAATGATTCGAGAAAAAAAGAATAAGAGATTTCGTTGGTATTCGTGGGGATACCATTTTATCGTTCTATTATTTATTTTTACTTTAAAAGAGTCTTGGCTTTGGATTCTCCCTTTTGCTCCTAGTTTGATAAGAGCAATTTCTTTGTACAATAAAAAACTTACTATTATGCAATTAGGGATCATTGAGATTATCAATTTTGTCATATTCTTAGTGGTAACTAGTTTTCTGTTTTTGTAGATTTAGTTCATTTATAATCCAAAGGTTCAACATACAAAAGCGACTTCTGCTAATTGAAGTCGCTATTTTAATCCATTATAACATCATTTTAAGTGTTAATTTTCTGATTAATAGTTTTAGCTAGCTCTTTATAATGATGAAATAATCTACTATTCTCTTCGTATATGGACGGAGTAGTAGAATTCTCGATAACTTCCTCAATCGGTAGTTTGGCGAGTACTTCGGTTCCTAATCGATCGGCTAATAAATCGCCACCTCCTTTTCCGAATATGTAGTACTTCTCAGAACGATCTATAGGTTGGAAATAAGACATATTTTCAACTACTCCAAGAATTTCATGATTTGCTTTTTGGGCCATCGTACCTGCTCTCTCGGCGACAATTGATGCTGTTTGATGAGGGGTGGTGACAATGATTTCCTTACTTTGAGGAATGGTGTGATGCATATCAAGTGCAATATCACCGGTCCCTGGAGGCATATCTAGAATGCAATAGTCTAATTCTCCCCAAATGACATCTTTACTGAAATGCTCAACCATTTTTCCTAACATAGGGCCTCTCCAAACGACTGGATCGTTGTTTTTGATGAAAAAACCCATCGAAATAATTTTTACTCCGTGTGACTCCACAGGGATGATTTTTCCGTTAAAGGTTTTTGGACTGATGTCGATTTCCATCATTTTAGGAATGCTAAATCCATAAATATCTAAGTCAATTAAAGCAACTCTTTTTCCTTGTCTCGCAAGTGAAACTGCAAGATTTGCCGCTACAGTTGACTTACCAACCCCACCTTTTCCACTTGTTATAGCGATTACATTACCTGATAACATGTTCACACCTCTTTTTAAATTTTAAGGGTCTATTGTGTGATGTACTTCACAGTCTTGGATACAGTCTTTCTGTACAATTATGACAAAGAAGAAGACTTCATCATGTACCCAATTTTATCAATTTATCAGGCACTTCGATGTTAAAAAAGTCACATGGAGGTTGAACATGAGATGAGAAAATCCCTCGAGCGCTCATTTTACTCGAAAATCAGTATGTATTCATTTTTTATTATTTTGCTTCTACTCTTTACAACGTGGGTTGGAACAGACCGATTTTTACACTTCGATATGGCATTAATGGGCTATTTTATTTCTTCGCTCATTTTTGCTGTAGGCTTAACGATCAGGATGTCTGCATGGCTTATCAGGCCGGCAACACATCAAGTTATAAGGCGTAGTTTGAAAAATTTAAAAGAAAATTCTCGAAAAAAACGTAATCTAATATCGATCACCAAGACAGCGCTAGAAAATATTTTCTTACAGAAATTTATCTTTAAAAGGGGTATTTACAGAGGTGTACAGCATTTACTAATTTCTTGGGGATGCATTGGTTCCTTTGCAATCACCTTTGGTTTGACATTTGGCTGGATGCACTTTGAGCTCGTTGATCCAAATACATACACGATTGTCGTTATGGGTGTAGATACAATTACAATGGCAGCACACGGTATATTCGCTGAAATGGTTTACAACGGGTTAAACATTACAGCTAGTATGGTTCTTGTTGGTGTCATCATGGCAATCGTAAGAAGAATTATGAGTCAAGATGTGAAGGTGACACAACGAGCTGAATTTGATTTATTACCTTTATATTTACTACTAGCTGTAACCGTGACAGGACTTCTATTAACTGTTTCATATGTACTTTTAGATGGTTGGATGCATCATTACTTAACACTTATTCACCAATTGACAGTCGTAATTTTACTGATCTATTTTCCATTCGGAAAGCTATTTCATTTACCGATCCGTCCATTAGCAACAGCAGTTCCAATGAACTATCAACAAGAACTTAGGGTAGATACGAGGCCATGTAAAAGATGTGGGACACCCTATAGTTCTGATGATCAAATTAGCGATGTAAAAGATATATTATCTGCCCAAAGCTTTGATTTACAACTTGAAGATAGAAGTTATCTCTCAGACTATTGTTTACCATGTCGAAGAAGAATTAGGGTCATGAAGCAACTAAATTCAGAGCCACATCTTAAAAGCAGTGATCCAATCTCTACATTAAATGGAATTCAAATGTCTGGTTTTAGCAAAAAGAGATCTGATGACTATTATCATTTTCCAGAGGAAGTTCAAAAAGATATTAATCAATATAACAAAGGGGATCGTGAAGAATGAGCCAATACATCGTCAAAGAAGGTGTTAAAAACCTTCAAAAACCAGGAGAAAAATTAATTACTACTCATTGTTGTTATTGTGGAATGCAGTGTGGAATGCATATACGTGTGAATGAGAAATCAGGAAAGATAGTTGGGGTAGAGCCGAGATATGACTGGCCAGTTACAAGAGGAAAAATGTGTCCAAAAGGAGTAACAGCATACCAAACTGTTGAGCACGATGAACGAATCCTTGCACCACTTATTAAGAAAAACGGTGAATTTGTTAAAGCTACTTGGAAAGAAGCACTAGACCTGATAGAAGAAAACTTTAAACGGATCCAAAAAGAAAGTGGGAGAGATGCTTTATCTGTTTTTGGTGGGGTATCTATGACGAATGAAAAGTGCTATTTGGTAGGTAAATATGCGAGGGTTGGTCTCGGTACAAGGTTTATCGATTACAATGGTCGATTCTGTATGAGCTCAGCTGCAGGTGGATTCCTTAAGACACTCGGAACCGATAGAGGTTCAACCCTACCGTGGCCAGAATTAGAACATACCGATTGTTTCTTTATAGCAGGTTCAAATACCGCTGAGTGTCATCCTACAAGCATTCAATGGTTGTGGAGAGCAAAGGACAAGGGAGCTAAACTGATTGTGGCAGATCCGAGAGAGACTCCAACGGCACGTGTTGCAGATGTACATTTAGATCTTAAGCCAGGTACAGACTCTGCATTGGCGAACGGAATGCTTCATCTACTCATTAAAAATGGCTATGTAGATCAAGACTATGTAAATGAAAGATGTAATAATTTTGAAGAACTAAAGAAAACAGTTGAAAAGTTTACACCCGAATATACTTCAAAGATAACAGGCGTGTCGGTTGGAAAAATTGTGAAAGCTGCTCATATTTATGGATTATCCCAAAAATCAGTTGTTATGTTTGCACGAGGTGTTGAGCAACAGTCAAAAGGTGTAGATAATGTTTCGCTTTATACATCGATGGCACTGCTCAGGGGACAAATAGGTAAATTTGCTTCGGGGGTTGCAACTTTTACTGGACAGGGAAATGGTCAAGGAGGAAGAGAACACGGGCAAAAAGCCGACCTTTTACCAGGATATAGGAAGCTAACAGATCCAGAAGCGGTGAAGTATGTATCAAAAGTATGGGGAATCGATCCGAGCGAAATGCCAAAGCCTGGTGTTTCTGCATATGAAATGTTCGATGAAATTCAAAAAGGTACTATTCGTGGTATGCATGTTATTTGCAGTAACCCTGCAGTTTCAGCTCCGAATCTTGAACATATTTGGAACGGGTTTAGGAAGCTTGATTTCTTAGTTGTCAGTGATTTCTTCTTATCTGAAACAGCGGAGTTTGCTGATGTAGTATTACCTGCGACTACTTGGGCAGAGGACGAAGGAACAACGACCAACCTCGAAGGCCGAGTGATTCGAATCCGTAAAGTACGTGAACCTTTAGGTGAGTCAAAGCCAGATTGGGAGATTGTTAGCTTAATTGCAGAACGAATGGGCAAAGGTAAATATTTTCCATATAAAAATGCTGAAGAAGTTTTTGAAGAGTTTCGCATTGCCACTAAAGGTGGGAAAGCAGATTATTACGGAATAACATGGGATCGAATTGATAAAGAAGACGGGGTGTTTTGGCCATGTCCTTCTGAAGACCATCCGGGAACTCCAACGATGTTTATTGACAAGTTTGGAACGCCAGATGGTAAAGCTAACCTCCCAAGTGTTGAATGGAAAGAAGCAGGTGAAACTCCAACGAAGGAGTATCCTCTGTTCTTAACGACAGGAAGGGTAGTGTTTCACTATTTATCTGGTGCTCAAACAAGAAGAGTCAAATTTCTTATGGAGCAATGTCCAGAGCCATTTGCTGAGATGCATCCAGCACTTGCAAGTCAATATGGATTGGAGAATGGCGACCTTGTAAAGTTGATCACACCACGCTCCCATATGCTTGTAAAAACGAAATTAACAAAAGCTACGAGAAGAGATACGGTGTTTGTTCCATATCATTGGGGAAAAGAATTAGCGGTCAATCAATTAACCAATCCATGTTTAGATCCGATTTCGAGAATGCCAGAATTTAAAGTATGCTCACTGAAGATTGAGAAATATAAATAACTTTTGAATGGAGTCGGGATCGATGAATAAAATCATGTATTTAGAATTTGAGCGATGTATTGGATGTCGTTCTTGTCAAGCGGCTTGCCGAGAATGCGGTGATCATGACGCAAAAGAAAGAAACTATGTAGAATATGTTGATTTCATGGAAAGTCGACAGACCTATCCGATGCTTTGTATGCAATGTAAAGATCCAGCTTGTGCACGAGTTTGTCCCGCGAATGCCATTCAAATAACTGAAGAAGGTGTAGTTCTTTCAGCTATGGAAGAGAAATGTATAGGATGTAGGAATTGTACTTTTGGATGCCCGTTCGGTATTCCTAAGTTCGATTTTGAAGAAAATAAAATGTACAAATGTGACATGTGCTACGATCGCTCAAAATACGATATTGCACCAATGTGTGCTTCTGTATGTCCTAGTGATGCGATTCGTTTTATTGACTTTGATGAAATGCAGCTGTTGCGTAGAAGAAGATCTCAGATGAATCTCGTTGAAGGGAAAAAACCACAAGAAGGAAATAAGTGGGAATACGTTCCGGAATTCTTTGGAGTATATACGTAAATAAGTTCATATTAGGCGAAAGGAGACGGACTTATGCCTCAAGATAATAAAAGTAAACGAAATATAAAAGAAACAAATGATGATATGATTAACTTAATCGATAACTTAAACAGAAATGAAGATTTAAAATTAAACAGAAGATCTTTTCTGAAATCTGTTGTAGGTGCTTCTGTTGCTCTTGGATTAGCAACTGTTCCATTTTCAGCTATTGCCCTTAATAACAAGAAAGAGGATTTAAATAGACAAAAGATTATCAGATTGAAAGACTTACCAAAAGATAGTTCAATAAACTTTAACTATCCAACTGCCGATGAACCTGCAATACTAGTACACACAAAAGATGGTAATCTAAAAGCTTATAATAATAAATGTACTCATCTACAATGTCCTGTTTTTTATGATAAGGAAGAATCAAAGCTATTGTGTCCTTGTCACCGCGGATTCTTTAGCGTGGACAATGGTCAGCCTCTAGCTGGCCCACCTCAGCGTGAATTACCACTGATTGAATTAGAAGTAATCGATGGGGTTGTTTACGCAGTCGGAAGGAAAGTTCGTCATGGTGCGTAAAAAATATTGGATAATCATATTTATTACCTTAATTGTTAACGTAGTGATGCTTCAATGGACAATTGAGTCTTTTTATGGAGAAAAATATGAATCTGTTAAGCTATATACTGTTATAGGAGTTCTTTCTTCTATCGTTTGCTTTCTTACTTACTTAAAATGGAGAAAGAAAGAATATCAGAAATAATGAAAGTTAATAGATTGATTAGATGAAGAGATTGATGTTGAATGTAATGAACGATTTTTAGAAGCAAACCCACAATGAAATAAATTTTCTTTGCGGGTTTTTATATTTCAATAGATTTAATGTCATTCCTAATATCCAAGGGTATAAATCATTGCGTCTAGCTAGTCCAAAAAATGAGCTTTTATGGAACTCTTTCAAAATGACTCAGACGACATGCTATTCTTAATCTTTTAAGGTTTATTTGGTTGAGGAAGAAATATCTTCCTATTAGTTATATAATTTAAGCATTACTTCAAGTTAGCAGGAAGTAATGCTTTTTTAATTGAATAAGTGATATAGACTTCAATTCTATAAATTTTAAAAATAAAAGAGTTAATCAAGGGGGAAAATTATGCATCAATTATCAAGTATTAAGCATATGAAATCAAAAGATGAATTAGTAAAAGCTTTTAACCTTTTAAATCAATTGAGAACACACTTAACTTTAGAAAAATTTGAAGAACAATATAATCAAATGCATAAAGAAGGGTATCGTTTGATTGGTTTGGAAGTAAATGATGAGATTGTTGCAGTTGCAGGGATCAATATCTTAACGAATTTTTATAATAATAAATTTCTTTTCGTTTACGATTTGGTAACGAAAGAAACAGAAAGGTCAAAAGGATATGGTGAAGAATTAATGACGTACATTCATCGCTACGCACGCGAGCAAGAATGTTCACATGTAACATTAGAATCAGCTCTTCACAGAGTTGACGCTCATCGATTCTATGAGGAAAAAATGGGATACGATAAGTTTTGTTACTCATTCCGTTATACTCTATAAATAAAGGAGATCATCCACCTTATGTAACAAACGTAGTGCGATTCTTCAATAACGAAGGATCGTTTTTCTTATACAGCTATATGGCAGATTAGTTGAATAGGATATGGTAATTTTTTCAAACGAAAAGCAAGGGATTAGTATGATAAAATTCAACTATTAAAACTATTTAGGGAGAAAAGTTGTGATTTTTGAAATATTATTTTTTGTATTTTTTATGTCTGCATCATTTCATTTTTATAGAAAGTACATATTAATTGGACATGGATGGAACTATTTTATCGGAGGAAATTCATTTATTGCAGGTTTTGGAATTATAAAAGACAATATTCCTGATGAAAAGAAATGGGTTTTTCATATCGTAACAATAGTAATAGGTTTATCGATTTTAGTTTTAGTTGAATTTTTAAGGAAAAAACATAAGAATAAAGTCATTAGTTAAGCTTTTCCCACCATTTATGAAGCAACAATCTTAGGAGAATTTTTTGATAACTATCATGGGTCAATTTATAAACAGAATATTTAAAGACAGAATTAAACAAATAGCAATTATCCAAACTATGTTGATGATTCCAATGATGATGTATGTGGTTTATTCTTTTACATCGGATAACACTAATCATATATACGAAGGACTGTTTCATATTTCATTAGCAGCTATTTTTTTTTCAAATGTGATTAAGGAGAAAATTTTAAAAAAGAAAGAATCTAATGATCTTAATCTTTGGTTGATGAGTGCAATTATGTTTTTTATCATTGGAATTTTAGATTTATTTTTTGATATTTAAGTTGTTCTTGTTGAACTAACGCATGCATTAGGTAAAGAAAGGAAAATATTTATGGGGAAGATTTTCTCACGCTTAGTCCCGCTATTTATAATGATTTTTGTAACAATACTTAATTACAATTCTAAAGATTATCTATCAGCTGTATTTTGTTTCTCTATTGTCATTTGGCTAATATATTATTTTATTGTTGGAGAGAAAAAAGAAAATCGGGAAATTTAATCACTCTTTCATTTTATAACTGTTATATACTTAAAATCCTTATTCAACTAACGCATGCGTTAGTTACATAAGATTTAAATAACTTGTTTTGCTTTCCTTTCCTACCCTCGTTAGCTCCATTTTGACTAATCGCTTCACCAAATGTTCCCTATTAATCGAATTATGATTCTTGGTATAAACATTAAGATGTTCCAAATCACTTCAAAAATCACTTCAAATATAAACTCAATTAGGGAATCTTTAAAAAAGCCGTCTCTATTACTTTTTTTATATTTCATCTTCTAACTCCCAATAATCAATCATTTTTTAACTTTTCATCGGAATAACAAATTTAATTTCTTTAAATAGATTCTACTTTTATTATATCATTCGATTATTCCACTAACCTGCCAAATACATAAATAAAAAAGCAGCCAATGACTGATTTTGCTATTCAACTAATGCATGCATTAGTTGAACAATTAAGGAGTTGATAACGATCGACTCCTATTTAAGTATTTGGAACTTTAGTTAATAAAACAGAGTGTTGTAGGATAGTAAAGAAATAATTTATCATTATTAATAATAAACAATTATTAAATTTCAAGAAGATAAGCTGGTGAAGAAAATATGGAAGTATTAATACAAGGTGATAAGTTAAAAGAGTTGTTGAATATTATAGTTAGCCCGTATCTTTTACCTTTGGGATTAAAATGGCGAGGTGATTATTACTGGGTTGGTGAAAACGAAAATGGTATTAGGAAAGTTTTTCATTACGTCCCTTCTAAGGGGGGAATGGGTTGTTTTTCATACGGGTATTGTCTTGATTTCATCCCTCTTTTATCTGGGAACAAACTCCGATACTTTCGAACAGAAAAAGGTGCAAGAGAGTTAATTTCAATTCGTGGGGATATTTCGGAAATTTCACAGTGGGTTAAAGACGATGTCAAACAATCTATCGTAAATGCTATTAAAACAGATATTAAACAAATTGAAAAACACTTTAAGTCAGTTCCTTCAATTGAAGATGTGCGGAAGATCGCAATAAAAAATATGGAAAGTGGTGATCAGTATTTCATTTACCCTAGTCCATTCTTTGTTCTAGCATTTATAGAAGCAAAAATTGGTAATCTTGATAAGGGGCAAGAACTGTTAGAAAAATACTTTTCTCATTCGAATGAAAAAGAAAATATACGTGAAATGTTAATTAGTAAGTTAGTAGATCTAAAAAATCTAATTAATACAATTTTTTTATACAACTAACTAATGCGTGTGCGGCCGAGCATAGGTCGTATCATATAACGGGTGGGATTCCCGTCGAGTAAGAACTAGCCATTCGCTCGTAGCGAGTCTTGGAGGATTAAAGGTAACTTTAATCTTTAAGCGTAGACAGTTAGGTGGCGGGCCGAAAGCCAAATGGTTGAAGGGATTGAGCTCCATAATGTTAGTAAATCGAGAGGGCTGATGCTTTACGCATAGCAGAAAGCTACACTTTACCTTTCGGTAAGGCAAGAATGGTAAAGCCTCTCTGGAGTCAGAGACCTTGGCACGTCATACATTGATATGATACGGCAACTCGGGAGACCCAACCGGTCTTTTCTTTTTTTTTTTTTAGAAGAGTATGGTGTACAAGCGATAAAAAGTAAGGAAGCCAAATGCCGATGTTGGGAGTCGGATAGTAGCGTAGTACCTATGAAGTTGGGTAATGCCGATGGAGGAAAGGCTACTACCAGTTTATCACCCTTAATAGGGACACATTTACTACACACAGAGGTAGGTATAACAAATGGAAACAAAACTACTAAGGATAGCAGAATTAGCAAAATCTGATCCTAAAATGCAATTTACATCTCTTGCATATTTACTAGATAAGCAGTCACTAGTTCAATGTCACATTGAATTACCAAATAAGAAAGCAACTGGGATAAATGGCACAACTAAAGAACAATACAGTGCAAATCTCGAGGAAAACATAGAAGATTTAGTAATGAGACTTAAAGGCAAAAGCTATCGTCCTGTTCCAGTTAGGAGACTGTATATTCCGAAGCTCAATTCGAAAAAGAAAAGACCATTAGGTATACCGGAACATGAAGATAAGATTGTTCAAAAAGGTGTTACGAAAATATTAAACTCCATCTATGAAATTGACTTTTTGGACTGTTCGTTCGGATTTCGCCCAAATCGTAGTTGCCACGATGCTTTGAAAATACTGAACTTCTATATAGAAAAGAGGTCAGTAAACTATGTTGTAGATGTAGACATAAAAGGATTCTTTGACAATGTTGACCACAAATGGATGATAGAATTTTTAAAACTTCGAATCACTGACCCGAGCTTACTGAGAATAATCGGTAGGTTTCTTAAAGGTGGATATATGGAAGAAGGAAAGAAATACAAAACAGATAATGGTACACCGCAAGGTGGAGTAATATCTCCTGTATTAGCTAATGTCTATCTTCATTATGTACTTGATTTATGGTTCGAGAAAAGTGTCAAGAAACAGTGCGAGGGACAAGCATACCTGGTAAGGTATGCAGATGATTTTGTGTGCTGTTTTCAATTTAAGAATGAGGCTCAGGAATTCTTTCAATCTCTAAAATTAAGACTCAAGAAGTTCAATCTGGAAATAGCCGAAGATAAAACCAAAATTATCCCTTTCGGACGACTTGCGGAGAAACTTGAAAAGCACCAAGGAAATGGAAAACCAGAAACCTTCGATTTTCTAGGTTTTACGCACTATTGTGGAAAAAGTAAACAAGGAAAATTTCGAGTGAAACGCAAATCAAGTAGGAAGAAAGTACAAAGCAAATTAAAAGAGTCTAAAGAATGGTTGAAGAAGAATAGAAATAATAATATTCATATAATTATGGACAGATTCAAACGCTCTCTTATTGGCTACTTCAACTACTATTGCATCACTGATAATATCCCAAATGTTAACATTTTCAAAGTTAAAATCGAGAACCTAATATTTAAGTGGCTCAATAGAAGAAGTCAAAGAAAATCCTTTAAATGGGAGAAATACAGACTCTTCCTTAGCAAATTTCCACTACCCACACCAAGGGCTAAGGTGAATATTTATGATTTAAGAAAAGAAATTAGCTATATTCTGTAAATGATTACTGGAGGAGCCGTGTGCATTAATAGTGCAAGCACGGTTCTGAGAGGGTTTGGAGTGCAATTTACCGTAAGGTAAAGAGACTCCATTCTACTCGACTAGTTAGATTAAAAGATCGACATTTACGTCGATCTTTTTTTATTGTTCAAAGCATTATGATTCAATTAATGACTGCCTAAAAGGTGGATTTTATTGTAAGAATGTGAATACGGGGAAGAATAATAGCAATTGTATTAAAGAGGTGGGATAAAGTTTACATGAAGAGAAAGATCATTATATTTCTTTCAATACTTATATTATGGATACAACAGTTTCCTTTAGCTGCCGCCGAAACAAATAGCGTATTAAAAGCAGCATTTATAAAAAATGACGATTTGTGGATTAAAATTAAAGAAAGTGAAGTGAGAATTACAAACGGTAAATACGTGAGGTTTCCAAAATGGTCCTATGATGGCAACTGGATAGCTTATATTAGCGGAGTCAAAGAAGAATATAGCCCATTATTTAAAGGAGACCTCTGGATTTATAACATAAAGAGAAAGCAACATTTTAAGATTTCTTCAAATGTAAATAATAATTTTCAATGGGCACCGAATCAAAATTCCTTTGGTTTTCAATCCAATAATGAATTAAAGATGATTGATGTTAAATTTATGAAAGAACAGCATAAGATTTCTTCTGGAGTTATCGAGTTCTCATGGTTACCTGACGGGAGGGGATTTTTAACTTCTAATAAAGCAGGTGAAAGTGTTTATTCGGACATAGTTTTATCTAAATTTATTCTTAAACATAACAATCAATATGAGCGCCAACATTTTTATACAATACGAGTTGCAGAAAATGAACATTATTATGGAACAAGTCAGTTTAAATGGTCCTATGATCGTAGCTGGATTGCTTTTCAGTTAGTTCCTACTGCATCTTTATCTGCTGATAGTAATACAATTTGTGTTCTTTCAAATGATGGAGCTATTTTTCATAAAATTAATGAGATGTTACATTATGAGGAATGGTTTGCCTGGGCAAAAAGTGTTAATTATTTAGCTTATATTAAAGGATCTAATCGTGTTTCGACATTAAATAAGAAGCTAGAAATTATAAAAATGTCTAATGATACTAAGTTTGGCTTCACTCCAAAAGGTTATGTAGATCGAGATTTGACGTGGAAAACTAATAATCAAATTTATGTATCACGATCAGTTGAAAATGATCTAATCGAAGTTGGACAGAGACCGTTGCCTAGCATTTATCATATTAATCTCCAAACTAAGAAACAAAAGAAAAGCACCTTTCCATTAGCAAATGAAGGAGATTTTTATCCTTTAAGTATAAATGATGGTGAAAAATTAGTATGGATAAGAACGAACCGAAAGCAAGCTAGCGTTTTGATTGCAGGAAAAAATGGCAAAAATCAGAGAATCTGGATTAAGAATATTAATTTGGGGACCTGGTATTATGAGCATTGGAATTGGAACGAAGTTTTTAATTTATACCAATCTTAATTTTTTTGATTTCAAACAATTCTTGTTCAACTAACGCAATGCGTTAGTTAAAGATCACTAGTTGCTTAAATGCAGCTATTTTTTTGAGGTATTTGAGAATAGTTCAATAAGGAATGTTAAATAATTGCCCTCTATTGTGGAAAAGTTAATCACGAGGTGTAAATATGAATAGGCAATTAATTATAATACTTATTAATTTTGTTTTGATCTTTTCTACACATTCTGTCGAAGCAACTAAACGAACAAATTCAGTTTCAGATAATTATTTTGATATTAATTTAACTGGTTTTGAACATTATACTTTAAGTTCATATTCTCAAGATAAACCTAATGATTTTACTTCTCTTGCTAAAGTGTATACGGTGGCTACTAATAAAGAAAAAGAGTGGATTGATGAACCACGAATATATATTAAAGCGAACGAAGGCTATATTCACATTTGGAAAAATGATGGTACCAATGTTCTTTATAAGATCAAAAAGGTTGATAATGATTGGGAAATTGTCGATGTAATAAGAAAAAAATTAAATAGAATTCCTGTATCAAAAGAGCTCCTTAAAGACGTGTTAATTGAACGATTAACAGAGCCGATAAGTCAAGTGGTTGATAGGCTTTGGTATAGAGGATATGAAAAAATAATTAAAATAGAAAAAGATAAAACAAATAATATATTTTATGTAACTGTTCAAGTACAGACTTTTAGTGGTGCACATAATCCACCTTATGTAGAAGAAACAATTACATTTAGAATTAAAGGAAGTGACATAAAAGCAATTGATATTAAGCGTAGATATATTCCAGAAGAAGAATGGATCAAAATAGAGTTACGATAATTTTTTCTTATGCAACTAACGCATGCTATTCTTCAATAACGAAGGATCGTTTTTATGCAGCTAAATGGCAGGTTAGTTGAATAAGGAAATGAAATACTTATTAATATGAATTTCTATGTTATTTTAAATAGTTTTTAATTTTTGGGATGGTGTACAAAATGGTAGGTATTGATTTTACCTTAGCTAAAGGCAAAAGAAGAAGAGATTGGTTAGATATAGATAGAAATGTGAAGTTTTCTGAAAATATTCACTTTCATCTTCGTGGTAAGGAAAGGAATAATGCAAGCTTACGTTTATTACTTGATTTAGATCAATACAGTGATAAGTTATTTTCAGAAAAAGAAATAAAAGAATTACTCAGTATTTCTGATTATTTGTTAAGTAATTACCAAGCAGAATATGACAGGTTGGAAAAAGAAATAAGGAAATTTGCAAGTGAGTTAAAAGAGCTTTGTTTAGAAGCAATCGAACAAAATTTATTCATCATCGCACTTGGTGATTAAGTATAGAAACCATTGTTTATTTAATGATATGCATCCTGAGATCAATATATTTTGGGGTGGTTCGAAGGAAAATAAACTAAAATACATTAAAGAACTTAATAGTTCAGTAGATAAATACAAAGAGATGGAAAAATGGATTCAAGATAAGTTTGATTTCGGAGAATTCCAATATCCTCAAATCTTCCCATCATTAAATTTAGCAAAAGAGTTTTTTAGCACATTTTTAAATGACGTAAAAGACTTAAGAATAATAGGTATTGGACTACCTAATAATTATTTAGAAAGTTTTTTTGATGAGGAAGACACAATAAACAAGTCCATAGATGAAAGAACCGGAATAGAGAATGTCCTAATCAGGAAAGAATTTATTGTTGATGAAACTAATTTGATAAAAGGCTATGAGAGGTCTTAGGCTATGAATTTAATACATTCCATTCTTATTTGTGTAACGGATTAGAGAAAGAGTTTAAAAATCAGTTTGATTTTTCATTGAATGAAAATGGTTTTATTAAATCACTTGCTGAAGCAGAGAGATGTTGTAACATTGCAAATGACGAAAACCTAGGAACAGAACCAGTTTTTTTGCTTCCTTGGGCTATTTTTGAATACAATTCTTATTGAACAAACGCATGCTTTAGTTGTGCAAGTTTCAAATATGTTTTTACTCAAGGAGCGTAAATAAAATGTATTTTAAGGATGCAATACTTAGTGGTGATTTTAACAGAGCGAGAGAATTATCTTCAAATATGGATGGAGAATCTTTATTAGAAGCGCTTTTTTTAATAGCATATGAAGAAGAAAGTATTGCACCGTATGGTTTTGCAAACTTTCAACTCTTAGAGGAAGAAACATCCGAAAATCATTATGTGATTTCATTTATTCTGAGTATGGCTTTAAACTACTTGGAGGGAGCATATCAAACATCATTTCATCATGCGAAAAAAGCGATTGAACTATCTCCTTATGATATTAGTTACAAAGAGTATCTCCTTTATTTTAATGCACTCCCAGAAAAGTTATTAAAAAACGAAGAAGCCATTGAAGTAGCAAATTTAATTCTGGTGAAGGATCCTACAAACACCACGGCGTTAAAGGTAATTAATGAATTGAAAAATTGATAGCTTATGCAACTAACGCAATGCTTTGGTAGTACATATGAGTTGTTTTAGCAGCTTAGAGAGAAGTTTGATTTACTTATAGATCAATACGGTGACAAAGATTTATCCATACAAGAGATAATGGAGTTAATAAACATTTGTAATGGTTTATCGGAAAAATACAATTCTGATAACATAGATGACCAAAAAGTAAGATACTTTTCAATGAAGTTGAAGGAGTTATGTGAAGAAGCACTCCAAGAGAATTATTTGGTCGAAGCAATAGGAGATTACGAAAGGCACCACTCAAGAGCAATGCCTTTTTCTCATTTTATTTCTAATACCAATTAGCACGTTATTTATATAACTTTACAAAAAACAGAACAATGATTGAAATTGCGTTTCAAATAAGTTAAGTATTTTCAGTTACCATTCGTTTGTTGCTTCAATTAATAAACTGCTTCCATTAAAGGATCTCTCACCAAAATGTGTAATCAATATACATTCTGTAATATTTGATGATTGTTCATCCGTTTTGTAGCTTATAAACATACCAGAGGCAATTTCTTTATTTGTTTCATCGAATACTCGTACTTTTTTTCCTTCTAAACTATGTAGTCTTGCTTTTTGAAGAAAGGCAACCCAATAGTCCCAATTTGTAATGATGTATGCTCCTTCTCCAGTAGATAAGTAGCCTAATAAACTTTGAGAATCATTATATTCAGCATTAAGAACTAGAATAAGATACTTAATAATATGGTGTACGGTTGTATATTGTTTTAGATTTAATTGTGGGGGGAAATTGATTTTTAGACATCTTTTATTAGAATCTATGATACCTTCTAATTTAATGTTATCTTTTGTGTAAAAATACGTTCCTTCTTGAATTTTAAATCCTTTCATATGAAGAGTATGTTCTATAGATAGATCAGGGCTAATAGAGTGTAATTCAACAGTTAACATGATGTATATCTCCTCCCGTGGCTTTATCACTTACGATCAATTCATTCCTTATTATAAAAGATAACGAAGAAAGCTCCTGTGACATTTATTACATGTAAGTGGTAGAAAAAGTATTATATACATAGTTCAATACATAAAAAGAAAGTGGTGCCCCTTTATAGGAGCACCATATGTAAAGTATTATGTTTTTCATAAGTTATAGAATAAACTACATTTTTAGTTTATTTTACTTTTACTTGTAGATAGATCACTAAATTGTCCAATATAATAAATCACTTTACCATGATCGTCACACACTTGAGTGATCGTCAGCCATTCTAAATAAACTTCACCATTTTTTCGTTTGTTCCAAATTTCACCTTGCCAATTACCTTGATCTTTGAGTTGTTTCCAAAGTTGTATATAGAATGCTTTGTTGTGATGTCCAGATTGAAGGATATTTGGCTTTTTACCAATGACTTCTTCTTTCTTGTAGCCTGTTACTTTCGTGAAGAAAGGATTTATTTTTTGAATTACTCCATGTTCATTTGTAACCATCATTGCTTGGGCTGTATTTTCTAATATTTTATATTCCGTTTTCAATTTTTCACGGAAAGTCATCCATACTACAATAACAAAACTGAGAAGTGCAAACTCAGATAATGCCATAAATCCAATCGCATAATGTCCTGTCAAGCTAAATACAGCTGTTAATATTAATGGAGGGAAGAAGCCTCCTAAACCTCCCATAGCAGCAACTAACCCATTTACAATACCAGCCTGTTTTGAAAAGTAAAGTGGTACTAATTTAAAGATTGTACCGTTTCCGATTCCTGCACAAACTGCTACTAATAAAACCCCTACTGTGTATAGTTTAATAGTAGGAGAAAAAGATAATAGAACTCCTGAGAATGTTAGTCCACCAAAGACAAACAATAAAATATTGAAAGGATTGAATTTATCTGAAAGGAATCCACCGATTGGTCGGAAAACTGTTGCTAGAGCAATGAATCCAGCGGTACGTATACCAGCGTCAACAGGACTTAAATTAAAATGATTAACTAAGAAATTTGGTAAGTAGATTGTAAAGGCAACAAACGATCCGAAAGTTATGAAATAGAATAAATTAAGTGACCATAAAGTTGAATTACGATAAACCTCTTTTACCTGCTTTACAATTGGAACATTTACTTTCTTCTCATTTTTATCACCGAATAGAAAATTTAATAGGGCAAACGCAATTAGTAAAACTAAATAAAATCTGACTGTTGTTTCCCAACCAAATGATTTAGCTAAAACAGGTGCCGAAAATGCAGTAATGGCTGTACCGATATTACCAGAACCATAGATTCCATTCACAAAACCATGTTTATTTGAAGAATAATACTTTGGTAGTGAAGTGACTCCGATTGAAAAGATTGCACCACCTATACCAACAAACAATCCTCCAATAACTAAATCTAAAAGTGAATCAGCATGACTAATGAAAAATACAGGAAATAAAAGTGCAAGAAAACAGATGGTGAAAATGGGTCTAGCTCCAAATCGATTTGTGTAATACCCGATTGGAATACGTAAGATGCTTCCTAAAATTACAGGGATGGCAGTGACTAAAGAGACTTGACCATTTGTTAATTCAATATCTTGGCGAATATTTGGCATGAGTGAAGAAATGAGTACCCAAACCATGAACCCTACGATGAGACTTGATGTTTGAAGAGGTAATTGGATTTTAGAACTTTTCATATAATGATGCCCCTTTCAATGGATCAATAATAAAATTTACTAACTAAATTTTACCAATCAATGGAAAGAAGCGTTGTGAAGTATATCACACAAATGGGGCAAGAATGGATAACATATTTTAAATTATTCGTTAACTCATCATATTGAAAATTTCTTCGTAAGTACTTTGAAGGTTTTTATGTAAAGAGCGCAAAATATTACGTTTTAAAATAGGCTCTTTAACAGACAAGCTTTTTATAAATAAATATGGGACTTCAATATATACCGAAGACTGAGTCACTTCAAGAATAATGGAATTGTTAACATGAGTATACAGAAAGATACTAGGCAAACAAACATCACTTGAGTTTAAGTTGCCAATTTTATATTGAAGGCCACTCGATTCTATCATATGAACATTTACCTTTCCGGTTAAAATGATAATCATATTCTGTTCATTATGAATAGGTATATTTTCATTTGTTTCTCTAAAGTATAGATTGGATGCATCAACTATTTTTTTTAAGAGGTTATGATTGATATCTTGAAACAAACAGAGGCTTTTCAAATAAAGTAAATAATCAGGTTTATACAATTTTTTTCTCTCCCTAAATTACAAGACCGTATATTTTCATCATTATATAAAAACGATTTGAACCAAACTGTGACTCTTTTCACACATATAGCTCAAATAATAGCGATCAGATGTTGTGAAATCAGTTAGATGGTGGGAAATGAGGGGGAATTTGGAGGACCAATCTATTTTAAAGAGAAATACAAGTAATTAAAAAATAAATAACCTTAACTAGTTAGAAGTAAAGTTAAGGTTACTTAATATCAAGTATTTAATAATATTATGTAAAGACAAATTTAATCAGCTTTATACTTAAATAGTCTTCTAAAGAACTAATCTATGTTACATATATCTTTTGGGCAATTATCACAGCCGATTTCATTTTTAAGAAATTGTAAATCTTTGATGATAATTTTTCCATCGGGAGAATAACTAATAACATCTTTTTTCCTTAAATCACTTAACATCCGATTAACACTTTCTCTAGTAGCAGCACAAAACTTAGCTAATTCTTGATTGGTAAGATGAATATTAAGAAGAATTCCGTTTTCTATTATTTCTCCGTAAGAGTTCGATATACGGATGAGTGTAGAGTAAAGTGCGCCTTTTTTACCACTCAATACTAAGTCTCGAATCTTTGATTGATTTTTTCTAAGATGAGTAGAAATCCATTTCATAAATTCAAATGTCAATGGAGCATGGTTAATTAGTTTTTTCTCCAAAATATCTTTCGGAATGACCTGCACTTCTGATTCTTCTAAAGCGTATGCGCTTAGCATATAATTTGCATTCTCTGAAAAGAGAGTCAATTCTCCAATTAAGTCATCTTTTTTACAAATACGAAGATTTAATTCATCACCATTTAAAGTCAGCTTACTTATTTGGATCATTCCTGATTTAATTAGATACAATTCTGTAGCATCTTCTCCTTCTTGAAATAAGAAGGTGTCTTTATTTACTGAACGAGTTGATCCGATTGACTGTAATAAGGAAGCCAAATCTTTAGAAACGATTGAAAGGTCACTTTTTCTATTATTATTTTTTTCCATCAAAGTATCTCCGCTTCGTTATAGTTGAACATCATTGATTTTATGTATTTATCATGAAAACAAGTATTTTATGTATTACATTTATTATTATAATACCATTCTATAGAATATCATAGAACTCTAAGGATATTGAATATAAAAGATTGACGTAGTAGCTGGTTAAACTTGCATTTTGCAAATGAAAAGTAACTCCTCCAAAAAAGGCATTCTGGAACATAAATACTGAATAGCTTATACAACCAGATTGTGACATACATCATAAGGTGAAATAATTTTGTATGCTAATATTAGCTGAAAATCATACATAAGAAGAAGGGGGAGGAAAATAATGGCCAATATCCTCGATACCCGCAATCGACCAATTCAAGATTTAAGAATATCTGTAACAGACCGTTGTAACTTTAGATGCAGTTATTGTATGCCTAAAGAGATATTTGGGGTTGACTATCCCTTTATGAGTAAAGATGAAATCCTATCCTTTGAGGAAATTGTTCGATTAGCTAAATTATTTGCAAAAATAGGTGTAGAAAAGATTCGTTTAACAGGAGGGGAACCTCTTTTAAGAAAAGATCTACCAATACTGATTAATCGTCTTTCAAAAATTGAAGGAATTAAATATGTGACGTTAACAACAAATGGTGTATTTTTGGCAAAAAACGCCAAAGCACTTAAAGAAGCCGGAATTTGCCGCGTAAATGTGAGCTTAGATTCCTTGGATGATAAAGTTTTCATGAAGATAAATAATATGAATACGAGCGTTTCCACAGTCTTAAACGGAATTATTGCAGCTAGAGAAGCAGGGTTAGAAGTCAAAGTAAATATGGTAGTAAAGAAAGGGTTAAATGATACTGAAGTATTACCAATGGTTCATTTTTTTAAAGAGAAAAATATTACATTACGATTTATAGAGTATATGGATGTAGGGTGTACAAATGGATGGAATTTTAAAGATGTTATCTCGAAGAAGCAAGTTTACGATCTGATCCAAGAACAATATCAGTTGGAGCCAGTAGAGCAGAATTTCATTGGCGAGGTAGCAAAACGATATCGATATAAAGGAACGAATACTGAGGTCGGATTTATCTCATCAGTTACAGAAACTTTCTGCGGTTCATGTACGAGAGCCCGCCTATCTACAGATGGAAAGCTATACACTTGTCTATTCGCTTCAGAAGGGTATGACTTAAGAAAAATGTTGCGCACTGGCGTTACAGATCAATACATTTCAGCAATAATTCAATCATTATGGGAAAAAAGAGATGACAGATACTCTGAGATCCGCACAGAAGAAAGTCATAAAAATCGTAAAATTGAAATGTCTTATATTGGTGGATAAGAAACAACTATTTATCTATAGTTGTTTCAGACTGCCCGCCAAACGCTCGCTTTCTTCGTTACTTCGCCTGTCTGCGGTGCTCATTACCGCCTAAAGTTAACTCCGCTCCTCACCATGCTTCGTGCCTCGAAAGACAAGCGCTTGCAATCAGTCTGAAAATCAAGTATTTAGTACTTTGTCTACACACTGAAACAACTATTTATCTATAGTTGTTTATTTATTTTTATTTTGAAATATGGTATATAGCAACACAGAAAAATACGTTCGAAATGATTGAACAAACTCTAAGCATTCATTGATGTTGGAACTGAAAAATAAATAAAAGAACTTCTCTTTTAAGAGAAGTTCATTGTTCATTCAGGCTATTATCCTTGTAAAATTGTTTTCAAATCGTCTTGTGCATTCGTAATTAATTTTAAGCCAAATGTATCAACTAATACATTTAATACGCCTTCATTAATAAAGTCTGGTGCTTTAGGTCCGATTCGAATATCTTGGATTCCAAGGCTAAATAACCCTAATAATATAGCCACGGCTTTTTGCTCAAACCAAGAAAGTATAATACTTACAGGCAAATCATTGACACTACAATTAAATGCATCCGCTAATGCAGCCGCAATTTTTATTGTTGAAACTGAATTATTGCATTGCCCTAAATCTATAAATCTAGGAATGTTTGTACCAGTTACAGTACCGTAATCTACATCATTAAAGCGAAATTTACCGCAAGAGGTTGTTAAAACTACTGTATCATTTGGTAAAGAAGTGACAAGCTCACGATAATATTCTCCACCTTTTCCTGGGGCGTCACAACCTGCTACAACAAAGAAGCGTTGAATCTTCCCGTTTTTTACAGCTTCTACAATTTCAGGAGCAATAGACAAAACTGTTTCGTGATGGTAACCAGTAGTCATTACTTCTTCTGATTCTATATTTGCTTCTCGTAGTTCTAATGCACGTTGAATTAATGGCGAAAAATCTTCCTCTATAATCTTTGTTACTCCTTCTAATCCCGCCACTTCATATGAGAAGAAGCGATCTGCATAACTTCCCTTTATTGGCATCACACAGTTTGTGGTTGCTAAAATCGCTCCAGGGAATTTTTCAAATAAACGACGTTGATCAAACCAAGCTTTTCCGATGTTACCTTTTAAATGTGTATATTTTTTTAATGCTGGATAACCGTGAGCAGGTAGCATTTCAGAGTGTGTGTAAATATTTAAACCTTTCCCGTCTGTTTGTTTTAACAATTCTTCTAATGCAAATAAATTGTGGCCAGTCACAACAATGCATTTTCCTTCGATTTTATTAGAAGAAACTTGAACAGGTTCAGGAATTCCAAAATGTTTTGTATGGGCTTCATCTAATAGCTCCATTACACGAATTGCGGCTTTACCTACTTTCATAGCCATATCAATGTGTTCTTGTAAGTTAAAATTAGAATTTGTTAAAGTCATATACAGAGCTTCATGTGTTACTTGGTCAACAAATGGATCGGTATACCCTAATTGAGCAGCATGTGTACGATAAGCTGCAATTCCTTTTAACCCATAAACCATCGTATCTTGTAAACTTGCAATTGTTTCATCTTTTCCACATACACCTACAATCTTACAACCACCAACCGGAGTTTGTTCACATTGGTTACAAAACATCATTCATCCCCCTAACAATTTGAATAAACTTATTATATGGCGGGATATAATCATTGTTTGTGACTTAAATCACATGAAATCTTTAAACTAATAAATAAATTATTTCAAAGATTGTAAGGGTATAAGTGAATTCTTAGATAGGTTATTGAACGAACGTATACATTATTTGAATAACGGTTTAAGATGACTATGAGCAATAAGATAGGGGGTGATAGTTGGAGGATGAGTATAGACCTAACCAAAAACAATGCTAAAATAATTGTAGAGATGATCGATTCAGGATTAATTTTTTACAAACACTACTATTTGTGGTGTGATTCAATTATTGAGTCTTTAGAAAATCCACCTTACTGGATTTTAGAATTAGCGATTACTAAAAGCTCAAATGATGCAAGTGGGATTGTTTCTGAATATGCTTACTCTGACCTAGAAACATTAAGCCCGGACTTTTATATAAAATTTAATAACCTACATTTAGCGTGTCTTTTTTTAAGTTCTAAAAATGGTGAACTTTCTTGGAATACATTATTAAGAGAATCAGGCCACTACTCGGATGGTTCTATATGTAAAATTGACTGTACGTTTTTTTATGAAATGCTAAATAAATATGAAGATAGCTTGCAATCATTTGAATTAAAAAGAGAACAAATGAATGAAATAGAAAGAATGTTAAGTGATGAAATTGAAGAAATAATAGAGATTTACAAAGTATTCCAAATGTATTATTCAAAGTATTTAATAGAAGAAAAAAATAAGCCAAATCCATATTAGAATGGATTTGGCTTTATTTTTATTGAGCTTTTTTCGCTCTATTTTCTTTTACTTCAAATGTTAATTTTTCTTTACCCATTAAGATAATCGCGATAAAACCTAAAGTAATCGGAATTAATGTCCATTTGAAAGTAGTTGCAACTGAATGTGCCATTGCTTCTGAGATTTTATGAAGTACTTCTGGTGGAATTTTAGCTCTTGCATCAGCGGATAATAATGCTCGTGAATCAACTTTTCCGCCAAATGCGCTAATATTTCCAAGTAAATCACTTAATTTATTTTTAAATACGTGGTTTTGAATTGTACCAAAAATTGTTACACCAATTGTCATACCTAATGTTCTAAAGAAAGTATTTGTTGATGTAGCGATGCCTCGTTTTTGAGGTTCGATTTTGTGTTGAGTTGCCATACTTAATAATGAGAATGAACAGCCCATCCCAAGACCAGCGATAATCATGTAGAATGTTACTGTTGATCTAGCTGTATCAGTATCTAAAGTGCTTAATAAATACATTCCAATAAAGAATAAAACAACTGAAACTAACATGATGCTTCTGTAACTAAATTTACGTACTGATTGACCTGCTACTTGGCTACCTACAACCGAACCAAGCATCATCGGAATAAGAATGATACCAGAATTTGTAGCTGTACCACCATAAACTGATTGAACAAAAAGTGGAATTAATACAGTCGTAATAATGAAAGCAGAACCGTAGAAAAATGCAACACCCTGTGTTGCTGCAAACAGTTGCTTTTTAAATAAGCTAAATGAAATAATTGGCTCTTCAACTTTTCTTTCAATTAGAATAAATGCGATAAATAATACTGCAAAGATTGCAAATAAGGAAATAATTGGAGCAGAATTCCAATCGTACTCATTTCCACCTAATTCAAGAGCAAACATTAAACTGACAACTGAACCAACAAGTGTAATCGCACCAAACCAGTCGATTTTAAGTTTTCTAAGCTGAAGGTTTTCTTTATAAAACTGTGAAATTAAATATAAAGAAATAATACCTAAAGGTAGGTTGATGTAGAAAATCCAGCGCCAATCAATTTGATCAGTAATATAAGCACCTAAAAGTGGTCCAAATACACTAGAAAGACCAAAAACTGCACCAAATAAACCAGTCATTTTTCCTCGTTTTTCTGGTGGGAAAATATCAAAAATAATTGTAAAGGCGATTGGCATTAGTGAACCTCCACCAATTCCTTGAATCGCACGATAAATACTTAATTGAATAATGCTATTTGCTGTTCCACATAATGCGGAACCAATTAAGAAAATGATAAGTCCTAATAAATAAAATCGTTTACGTCCATACATATCTGATAACTTACCAAAAATCGGCATACTTGCCATAGTAGCAACCAAATAGGCAGAGGTTACCCAAATAAATTGGTCTAAACCACCTAGTTCTCCAACAATTGTCGGCATTGAAGCTGAAACAATTGTGTTATCCATAGCCGCCATCAGCATTCCTAATAATAGACCTGCTACGACAAAGCCAACCTTACTCTCTTTTGAAACCATTAAGTTTCCCCCTTATTTAATTCTTTAGTCTCTTTTGGAATCAATTCATTAATATCATTCCAAAATTTAAATAATAATGTTAACTCTTTGTCATCATACTGATTAAAAATATTAGAAAGAGAGTCAGATAATGGTTTAAAAAGTTCTGCTAATTCATCATCACGTTCATACACAGGTTGAATAATTACTCGTCTACGGTCATTAGGATCTTGAATACGTTCAACAAAGTTGACTTTTTCAAGTCGGTCAATAACACCTGTTATAGCACCAGTAGTTAGATGTGTTAATTGAGATAACTTTCCAGCTGTAATCGGACCAGTGTGGCAAAGTAATTCTCGACATCGTAAATCAGTCGCATTTAAATGAAGGTTTGAGGCAAGCCCTTCATTAAAAAGAACGATTGAAGTGCTGAATTTTCTAAATTCCATTATAAGAGATGGAATAAATTCACTTCGAATGATTGGTTTTTCTGACATTTCATTCTCTCCTTAGAATATAGGAAGTACTAAAAAGTTAACGTAACTAAATATCTTAGTAACTAAAATAATTATAATTCAAAGAAACCATTTAAAGAAGAAATTGTGAGTATTTTAACCAAAATTTAATTTAGTATTAAATTACGATTTTTGAACATTTTTTAAGTGAAAGTAAGGGTAAAAGGGATTAGGGAATTTTAATGAAAACAGTTTAAACATAGGGTTTATGGAATAGGTGGAAGGTCACGATTGTAAAAGGTCTATTTTTATGCTTTTTCTACTGCAATTAATTTTTTCAATAATTAATTGTCCTTTAACGAATGCTATAAAAGGAAGTTAATGAAAAAAGTGTAGGTGTTCTAAAATGAAAAAGAATATTGAAATTGTACCTTATCGTACTTCCTGGGAAGAAGATTTTCAGTCTGAAAAAAAGGCAATTGATCTATTATTACCAGAGAAAGCAGCGATTTATCATATAGGGAGTACTTCAATTCCGAATATGTTTGCGATGCCAATCATTGACTTAATGATCGTTGTAAAATACTTAAAAAAGTTTGATGAGTATAGTGATGTTCTAAAAACTTTAGGTTACGAACAATTGGGGGATCTATCTAAGCAAGACAGAAGACTTTTTATAAAATGTGATGATAATAGTAGTTTCCATATTCAAGTATATGAAAAAGGAAATGCTGCTATTGAACGAAATATTGCATTTAGGGAATATATGATCGCTCATACTGATCAAGCAATGGAATATATAAAATTAAAAAAAGAACTTGCTAAAAACAAATTAGAAAATAAAAGAGGACGTAAAGAAGAATTTTTAGATGAAATCGATAGAAAAGCAAGTAAATGGAAGAAATAACACTCCTTCCATGGAAGGAAGGAGTGGCTTAACGATGTTCCTCATAATTCGTAAGAAGTGAAATTTCTTTTATTTGGGCGATTTGTTGTGAATTTAATGGTTTTGCAAAGTAAGCGTTAATATTATCTAGTAATTGTTCTTTATTTCTAGCTCCAACAGCTAATGATGAAACTGCTTTATGAGAAAGAGCATATTGTAAAGCTAAGCTATGTAAGGATTGTTCTTCATCGAGAAGTTGGAGAAGTTTTCGGATTATTTCAGTACATTCTTGTTCTGAATATGACATATAGCCCTTGTTAGATAGTTTCTTTTCCCATTTACTTGTTAATAATCCTTTTGCTACAGAACCACGTGCAATGACAGAAATATTATTTTTTTCGAAAAGCGGAAAGAATTCTTCAGGTCTACGCTCAAGTACATTATATTGCATCATAACACCTTGTATAGATGAATGATTTATAAATCGATTAATAACATTCGGACGAATTGAAGAGATTCCATAATGGCGAATTAAGCCTTCTTTTACTAGTTCATCAAAAGTAAATATAGTTTCTTCATATTGATCCTCAATTGTTCCACCATGAAGTTGATAATAATCGATATAATCTGTATTTAGTCTACGTAAACTGTCTTTTACAGCTTCTTTAATATATGCTCTCGATGGATCCCAATACCATTTATTATCATGTGAATTATTCCAACGGTTTCCGACCTTCGTTGCAATAACCACTTGATCTCTGCGACCTTTTAAAGCTTTACCAACGATTTCTTCATTTTTACCGAAATCATATAAATCAGCAGTATCAAAGTAATTAATACCAGCATCGATTGCTGCATGAATTGTTGAAATTGCCTCATTTTCTTCTGTCCCAAGAGACATACAACCTAAACCAATTTCGGATATTTCTAATAAAGTAGAACCAAGTTTACGTTTTTTCATATAAATCCCTCCAAGTTTAATTGTAGGGAAAAGAGAATTATTTTACAACATAGAGAAGCTTGCCATTGGAGTTTTGAATCCATTCTTGAACCGTTTTATATTGCATAGCAATAACTTCGAGGCTTTTTAAAATTTCTGTTTTAGAGCCTACAAGGACAACAGAATTTTCCGTCATACACATTTTCATCAGACTACCTCATTTCAGAAAGTATTTTAATGAAATAAATGATAAAATGTATGTGACAACCATATAAATTAGAACAAGGTGATGAAAAAAATGAAAAAATTTGAAGAAAAAACACTAGCAGAAGAAAAAATATTCACAGGACGAGTAATCTCTCTTTATCATCAAAAAGTAGAATTACCGAATGGAAATACAAGTACACGTGAAATCGTAAAGCATCCAGGTGCGGTAGCTGTAATTCCAATTACAAGTGAAGGAAAAATAGTATTTGTAGAGCAGTATCGAAAAGCGCTAGAAAGAAGTCTTTTAGAAATTCCAGCGGGAAAATTAGAAAAAGGCGAAGAGCCACTTGTAACGGCTAAACGAGAACTAGAAGAAGAGACTGGATATGAAGCAGCCGAGTGGGAGCATATTCAATCTTTTTATACATCACCGGGGTTTGCAGACGAGTATATACATATATATGTAGCAAAAGGTTTAAAGAAATTAGAAAATAGTGCAGTTTTAGACGAAGATGAATTTGTCGAAATTTTTGAGCTAACATTAGACGAGTGTCTAGAAGAGCTAAAAAAAGGTTCAATCCATGATGCGAAAACATGCTTTGCAGTCCAATATTTACAATTATTACAAAAAAATTAAATTAAAATTAAAAATATCTCTCAAAAAGTGGTAATAAACATGGTAAAATAAAGTGACATTTTTTGAGAGGATGAGTAGATGAGAATTTCGTCAATTAAAAAAACAGCTAAAAGTCGTCTATCTGGTAATTGGGGTAAAGCGATTTTAACACTTGTGGTTTTTGGTGTATTACAAGGACTTATTTATATGTTACTTAATGGGCCAGTCAACTATCATTATACAGGGAGTATAACTTTAGATTTTGATCAACAAGATTTAATACCTGGTGGAATCCAAACCGTAATCGAAATTATTACTGCAATCTTAAATACGCTACTAGGTTATGGATTACTTGTATACTTTTTAAAGTTGATTCGTGCTGAGGAAAAAAACATATCGGATATATTTTTCTATTTTAAAAGTGGGCATCAATTTATAAGAGGAATAATAGTTGGATTTTTAGTAACTTTATTTACAGTATTATGGACTGTTTTATTAATCATTCCTGGGATTATCAAATCAATCGCGTATTCACAAGTTGGATATATTTTAAAAGATTTTCCAGAAATGAATGCACTAGATGCAATTACATTAAGTAGAAGAATGATGGATGGGTATAAATGGAAATTCTTTTTACTAGGGCTTTCATTCATCGGTTGGGGTCTATTAGTGATCATCACTTTTGGGCTTGCTTTATTTTATGTAGCACCATATTTTTATACTTCTCAGGCACAATTTTATGCAGAAGTAAAAGAAGCATACGAAGCAAAAAATGAAACGATATAAAAATCTTGAGAAAAAAGACGTTATTTTTTTAACGTCTTTTTTTTATGACTTATTGAATGCCTATATTGAAAAACAGCATTTCACTTTTATTAAGCAAAAATTAAAGAATGAAAGATAAAATAGAAAATAGGAAAAATGAATACAATAAGACAACTAATCAAATACGATGAAGGTGAGAATATTGTTTGTTAATGGTGAGCTTGGCACATATCACGTTCGAGTAAAAGGGGATGGCAAAGTTACAGTTCTTTTAGAATGTGGAATGATGCATACTCTTCATCAATGGAAGTATTTACAAGAAGAGTTGAGTAAATATGCCAAAGTTATAACGTACGATCGCTTAGGTTATGGAAAAAGTGGAATATGGACGACAGAACGATCAACAGAGCAACAAGCTTTTGAATGTTATGATATTTTATTAGCATTAAATATTAAAAGTCCTTTAATTGCTGTCGGACATTCTCTGGGGGCATATATTGTATTCCAATTGTCTCGGCTTTTTCCAAATTCTATCCAATCTATGGTTTTACTCGATCCAACACATCCGACCCTAGAAGAACAAGAGCAGAAATTATATGATAAGTTACTATATCAATTTGCGTTAATGATGAAGAACGCGAACCGATTTAATCTTACTAAGGTAATTCCAAATAAATTAATTAATAAAATGATGAAAACTTCACCGGAGAACCAGTTCGAAATGATTAGCGCAATTAAAAGTTATAAGCATTGGAAGACTGTTGTCAGTGAGTGGAAAAACCTAAATTATAGTAACTTACGAATTAAGGACGCATTGAAAATAAAAATGAATATTCCTTTACTAGTATTAACAGCTTCTAATCAAAGTGGCTTACAACTTAACCTGAAGAAAAAAAAGGAATTACTACATAAAGTTGAAAAATATCATAATGAATATTGTGAAACAACGAATCAAGGTAACCGTCAAACATTAGAAGGCTACACACATTCTTCTATTTATGGAAATAATGAAGAAAATGCTAATTCAATCGGTCAAATCATAAAAAAACAAATTGAATTATTAAATTAAAACAAAGCTGTTTTAGTCGTTGACTGACTTTAACAGCTTTTTTATATTTTTTAAAAATTTTTGATGACAACAAAATCATCATCCCTTTCCATAAAATAGCAACTAGACCTACTTTTTCTTTATGATTAATTTTTCAACTTTTATAAATTAATAGAATAAATTACTTGTCCATTCATAAAATGAAGAGAGAATATAGTGCAGGAGATGATATCATGACAAGAAGCTCAGTCAAATCAACGATGAAAAAACATGTTAAAGATTATTTGTCACTCTATATTTTTGTTAGTGTGATTTTACTTTTTGGTGTAGTATTTGGAGCAGTCATCGTAAATAGTATGAATGTGAGTCAAAAGCAGGATATTCTATCCTTTATTACACATTTTTTTGGACAAGTTAATAATGGGGATTATATAAGCGGAAATGAAGTGTTCCTTTCTAGCTATTCCTCTCATTTAAAGTTTTTAGCATTGATTTGGGTTTTAGGGATCTCAATCATCGGATTACCAATCATTCTTATTTTATTATTTATGAAAGGATTGGTAGTTGGATTTACAGTTGGATTTTTAGTCAATCAATTAGGTTGGCATGGTATTTTATTAGCATTTTCTTCTGTTTTTCCACAAAATGTGATCGTTTTACCATTATATATACTTTTAACTGTTTTAGCAGTTCAGCTATCTATTCGAATGATTCGAAAGCAATTTATTAAAAATGATAATGAACCAATTATGAAACAGTTAGTCTCGTATTCTATTGTTTTTGGAATTGTTGCTGTTTGCTTAAGTATGGCAAGTATTATTGAAGCATATGGTTCAACATATTTTTTAAAAGCCATCTCAGAAATAATTGTTTCAAAAAATTAACAAATAATTTTTGACACTTTCTCTTTCTTTGTTATAATTATTATCAAGTGGCGAGGGAGTGAAAAGAATGGAAGAACGAGTTGAACGAATAAAGAAACAACTACATTTAGCAGGATACAAATTAACACCACAACGGGAATCTACTGTTCGTGTTTTATTAGAAAACGAAGAAGATCACCTAAGTGCAGAAGATGTTTACCTCCTAGTGAAAGAAAAATCGCCAGAAATTGGACTTGCTACTGTTTATCGTACGTTAGAATTACTAACTGAGTTAACAATTGTTGATAAAATAAATTTTGGTGATGGCGTTTCAAGATACGACTTAAGACATGAAGGTGCACAACATTTTCACCATCATTTAATTTGCACGGTTTGCGGAGCAGTAGATGAAATTCATGAAAATCTATTAAGTGAAGTTGAAAAGACAGTTGAAGAACGTTGGAATTTTAAAATTAAAGATCATCGATTATCATTTCATGGTGTATGTCATCGTTGCCATGATCAAAACGAAGAGTAGTAAAATGATTTTAATTTAATTAAAATCATTTTATTTTTGATTCTTAAAAGACGGAGCAGTTCAATAAAAAGAGTCTGCTCTTTTTCATGTTCTAAAAATTACACTGGTAATGATTAATGTTGCTTTTTTGAAGTATGATTTGTCCTATTTTTGCATAGTATGTAGTAATGATGTCTTTACTTCTAGCAAAAGGTGGTGGTCATATGAAAAAAAGAGCAAGTATTGTTTTTAATGTAATAAAAGTTACAATTTTATTCATTACATGTACAATTTTATTTTATTTTGCTATTCAATGGATTCATTCTGAATATGAAAATATGCATCGATATGACCGACCAGAAGGCTCAATGTTAAAGGTGGACATTCATAAAAAGGATGGTGCTTTTAACCAATTGGTACGGTTTTATCAAAACGGGGAGTAATGAAATGTGACAACGACTGATAAAACACCTTTTAAAAAAGAATTTGATTTTGCAACTGAGGATTTTATCCATTTTATCCAAGTAGAAAAAGGTTTATCTAAAAATACAATTCTATCATATGGCAAGGATTTAGAAAGCTACGGAAAATATTTGGACGTTGTTGAAAATATAAATGGTCTCGCAAATATAACTAGGTTACATATTATTAGTTATTTAAAATATTTAAAAGAAAGAGATTTAACGGCACGAACAATGGCTCGTCAATTAGCAACAATTCGCTCATTTCATCAATTTTTAATTCGTGAGGTTGATGGGATGAAAGACGATCCTTCACTATTAATAGAAATTCCAAAAGCCCCAAAAGTACTTCCAAAGGTTTTATCACTACAGGAAGTAGAGGCTTTATTAGAAGTACCTGATCACTCTACATTTGGTTTAAGAGATAAGGCCATGTTAGAATTGCTATATGCTACTGGCATGCGGGTGTCAGAGTTATTATCATTAAATCTATCTGACATTAATTTAACAATGGGATTTGTGCGATGTTTAGGTAAAGGTAGTAAAGAAAGAATTATTCCTTTAGGTAAACTTGCTATTGAATCAATTGAAAATTATTTAAAATTAGCAAGAAATGATTTAAAAGGTAAAAAAAATAATGATGCATTTTTCTTAAATCATCATGGAAATAGAATGTCTAGACAAGGATTTTGGAAAAACTTAAAAAAGCAAGCTGAAAAAGCAAATATTCAGCATGAATTAACACCGCATACTTTACGTCATTCATTTGCAACACATTTATTAGAAAATGGCGCTGATTTAAGATCGGTTCAAGAAATGTTAGGACATGCAGATATATCTACAACACAAATTTATACACATGTAACGAAAAATAGACTTAAGGATGTTTATAAAGAGTTTCATCCAAGAGCTTAATCTCAGATTTAGACTGTTCAGTCTGAAAAACAGATTTTTAAAACTTTGTCTACACACTAAAGAGCTTAAATAAAGCTCTTTTTTCTTGGGAAAAGATTGTTATAATGTGAAAAGAATAATATATTAAATTAATCATGTAAGAACCGAAACTAGGTGACTTGAGAGGATGAACTAAATGATTACGATTAAGACTGAACGTGAAATTAACTTAATGGATGAAGCAGGTACTTTATTGGCTGCTACGCATAAGGAAATTGCAAAAATGATTAAGCCAGGGATTACGACTTGGGAAATTGATCAATTTGTAGAAAAGTTTTTAGCTGAAAATGGTGCGAAACCGGAGCAAAAAGGTTATCGAGGATATAACTATGCAACTTGTGCTTCAATTAATGATGAGATTTGCCACGGATTTCCTCGTAAAAAAGCTTTAAAAGATGGAGATATTGTAACGATTGATATGGTCGTAAATTTAAATGGCGCGCTTGCTGATTCCGCTTGGACATACGGTGTAGGGAATATTACTAAAGAAAACAAGGACTTATTAAAAGTTACCCAAGAATGCTTATATAAAGGTATAGAACAAGCTGTAGTAGGTAACCGTATTGGTGATATTGGCTTTGCAATTCAAACTTATGCTGAATCATTAGGTTATTCAGTTGTGCGTGATTTTACAGGACATGGCATCGGACCAACGCTTCATGAAGAGCCATATGTTCCACATTTTGGTATGGCAGGTAAAGGTTTAAGACTGCGTGAAGGGATGGTCATTACGATTGAACCGATGATTAATTTAGGATCATGGCAATCAACAATGGATTCAAATGGCTGGACAGCAAGAACAAGAGATGGAAAAAATTCAGCACAATATGAACATACTTTAGCGATAACAAGTAATGGACCAAAAATATTGACAAAGCAATAAGTTAATTATTTACATTGAAAATAAAAGATAAAACTTATAATTAAAAACCGGTTAAAAATCTATTGACATAATGGACTAGCTAGAATACTATTATATTATTAATAAACAATCGAATACTCCAAAGGGGAGTAGCGTCAGGAGAGATTCTGAAACAAAGTCGTCATTACATGAGAAGAAATTCTCATCGGCTTTGTTGGCATACATATGTGTGCTCAGCAAGACCTTTGCCGTAGAACTACAACTATTGGCAAAGGTCTTTTTATTTTGTAGTCACGGGTACAGGTTGTTTAATTAAAAATAGTAGTTTCATAAGGGGGAATAGTCATGGATTTATTTGACGGATTAAGTATTGGCGTACTATTGAATGTAATTTTTATCGACCTGTTATTAAGTGGTGACAATGCTATTCTAATCGCATTAGCAGCGAAAAACTTACCAGCAGACCAAAAGAAAAAAGCAGTTTTATTTGGTACATTAGGTGCAATTGGACTACGTATCGTATTTGCAGCAGTAATCGTGTATTTATTAAAAATTCCTTTTATTTATGCAATCGGTGGTTTAATGTTATTATGGATTGCTTTTAAATTATTAGTCGATGACTCTGGACACGGCGAAGTTAAAAGTGGTGCAACATTATGGGGAGCAGTTAGAACAATCATCATTGCTGATGCGTTAATGAGTCTTGATAATGTTTTAGCTTTAGCTGGTGTATCACATGGTAGCTTAGTTGCAATCGTAATTGGGATTTTAATTTCAATTCCAATTATTGTTGGCGGAAGCTCATTATTAATGAAAATTATGAACAAATACCCAATAATTACAACAATTGGTTCAGGTATCTTAGCTTGGACGGCAGCTGGAATGATTACTCATGAAAAAATGATTCACGATGCTTTTGATAATTCTGCAATTGCTTTAGCTTTCAAAATTGTCATGACTGCAATCGTAATTGGAGCTGGTACAATTGTTTCTAGAAGAAAAGCACAAAAACATCAAGTTGCAAATACAGAAAATCAAACCGCATAATACTTTAAAAGGCCCAGCTAAAAAAGCTTGGGCTTTTTCTTTTTGCATTATGTATGGAAGAGTGTAATTTTACATATCATCATTATTAGCAACTTAATAAAAAAGAATGTATTTATGAATTATTTATGTCAATTTATTATGATTCTGGGGAAATATAGTATCAATAGACACAAATTGGAAAATATATTTCTTGAAAAGAATTAGGACAATAAGTATACTTTAGTTGTCAGACATCTGACGCTAGCATTTAAGTTTAAGTTTGTTTCGATGAGTTAGGAGGAAAACAAATGAATAGAAAATTTAATAGAGTGTTCCTCGTTGTTATGGATTCTGTAGGAATTGGAGAAGCTCCAGATGCAGAAAAATTTAATGATGTTGGTTCAGATACACTAGGCCATATTGCTGAAGAAATGAATGGATTACATATGCCGAACATGGCAAAACTAGGTTTAAGTAATATAAGAGAATTGAAAGGGGTTCCAAAGGCCGATAAGCCACTTGCTTATTATACAAAAATGGAAGAGTCATCAGTCGGAAAAGATACAATGACTGGACATTGGGAAATCATGGGACTTCACATTGATAAACCATTTAAAGTTTTTGCTGATGGATTCCCTAAAGAATTAATAAGCGAATTAGAAACCCATTTTGATCGTAAAATAATTGGGAATAAACCTGCTTCAGGAACTGAGATCTTAGTTGAACTTGGTGAACAGCATATGAAAACAGGCGATTTAATCGTTTATACGTCTGCTGATTCTGTTTTACAAATTGCAGCTCATGAAGAAGTTGTTCCTTTAGAAGATTTATATCGTTATTGTGAAATTGCACGTAAATTAACATTAGATGATCCATACATGATTGGGCGTGTGATTGCGAGACCATTTGTTGGTGAACCTGGAAACTTTAAACGTACACCAAATCGTCATGACTATGCATTAAAACCATTTGGACGTACTGTTATGAATGAGTTAAAAGATGCGAATTTAGATGTGATTTCAATCGGTAAAATTGCTGATATCTTCGATGGTGAAGGAATTACGAAAGCATTACGTACTGTTTCTAATATGGATGGTATGGATAAATTAGTTGAAACACTAAAAATGGACTTCACAGGTATTAGCTTCCTAAATTTAGTTGATTTTGATGCTGTATACGGTCATAGAAGAGATCCGCTAGGTTACGGTAAAGCATTAGAAGAATATGATGCACGATTACCAGAAGTATTTGATTTATTAAAAGAAGATGATTTATTGATGATTACTGCCGATCATGGAAACGATCCGACTTATACTGGTACAGACCATACAAGAGAATATGTTCCGTTATTAGTTTATAGTAAACAGTTTTCAGAAGGTAAAGAATTAGAAATTCCAAAAACGTTTGCCGATATTGGAGCAACTATTGCAGAAAACTTTAAAGTTACAATGCCATCACATGGATCAAGTTTTTTTGAAAAATTGAAATAAGGTGGAGTTACATATGAATAAAGAAAATATTGATAAAGCCGCTGAATTTATTAAAAGTAAAGTTGACAGACAGCCTAAAATTGGATTGATTTTAGGATCTGGCTTAGGAATTCTTGTTGATGAAATTGAAAACCAAGAAAAAATTCCGTATCATACAATTCCTGAATATCCAACATCAACAGTTGAAGGACATGAAGGACAACTAGTCTTTGGTACGATACATGGTATTGAAGTAGTAGCAATGCAAGGAAGAGTACACTACTACGAAGGTTATAGCATGGAAAAAGTTACATTCCCTGTTCGCATCATGAAAGAACTAGGTGTTGAAAAATTAATCGTAACGAATGCTGCAGGTGGAGTTAATACTTCATACGAACCTGGTGATTTAATGTTAATTACAGACCATATTAATTTTACTGGTACTAGTCCACTAATTGGACCAAATAACCCAGAGCTAGGTGTTCGTTTTGTCGATATGTCTTATCCGTATGACCGTGAATTAAGAGAACTTGCAAAAAGTGCTGCTAGTGAAGTAGATGTAAAACTTCAAGAAGGAGTTTACGCTGCACTGACAGGACCATCTTATGAAACACCAGCTGAAATTCGCATGTTTAGAACATTAGGTGCTGATGCAGTAGGGATGTCAACTGTATCTGAAGTAATTGTGGCACGTCATGCTGAATTAAGAGTACTTGGTATTTCTTGTATTTCAAACATGGCAGCGGGAATTTTAGATCAACCTCTAAACCATGAAGAAGTAATTGAAACAACCCAAAGAGTAAGAGCTTCATTTTTATCTTTAGTAAAAGAGATTATTCGTAAAATCGGTTAATTCAAAAGTTAACGAAAATATAAAGGACTTCTACATTATGTGGAAGTCACTTTTCATTAGAAGTAATATACACAAATCAGAAAGAGGCGTTTCAAAATGAGAATGGTAGATTTAATTGAACAAAAACGTGACGGAAAAACATTAACAACTGAAGAAGTTAATTTTGTAATCAAAGGTTTCACAGATGGAAGTGTACCTGATTATCAAATGAGTGCTTTTGCAATGGCAGTTTTCTTAAAGGGAATGACTGAGAAAGAATACAGTGATTTAACAATGGCTATGGTACACTCTGGTGATACAATTGATCTTTCAAATATTGAAGGAATCAAAGTAGATAAGCATTCAACTGGTGGAGTAGGTGATACAACTACACTTGTATTAGGTCCATTAGTAGCTTCTTTAGATATTCCAGTAGCAAAAATGAGCGGACGTGGTTTAGGTCACACTGGTGGTACAATTGATAAATTAGAAGCTGTAGAAGGTTTCCATGTTGAATTAACAGAAGAAGAATTTACAAAACAAGTAAATGATATTAAATTAGCTGTTATCGGACAAACTGGAGATTTAACACCTGCTGACAAAAAGTTATATGCACTACGTGATGTAACAGCAACTGTTAACTCAATCCCATTAATTTCAAGTTCAATTATGAGTAAAAAAATTGCTGCTGGTGCAGACGCAATTGTTTTAGATGTTAAAACAGGTGCAGGCGCATTTATGAAAGATATTGATGATGCACGCGATTTAGCTAAAGCGATGGTTAAGATTGGAAACAACGTTGGAAGACATACAGTTGCAGTAATTTCTGATATGAGCCAACCATTAGGTTTTGCGATTGGTAATGCATTAGAAGTGAAAGAAGCAATTGACACACTTAAAGGTGAAGGTCCAAAAGATTTAGAAGAATTATGTTTAGTATTAGGTAGTCAAATGGTTGTATTAGCTAAAAAAGCTGCAACAATTGAAGAAGCAAGAGCTAAACTTCTAGAAAACATGAAAAACGGAAAAGCTTTAGAAGTATTTAAAGCATTCTTAGTAGCTCAAGGTGGAGACGGTTCAGTAGTAGATGATCCATCAAAATTACCTCAAGCTAAATATGTAAAAGAAGTAGTAGCGAAGCAAGACGGTTATGTTTCACAAATCGTAGCTGATGCTGTTGGAACAGCTGCTATGAAATTAGGTGCTGGACGTGCAACAAAAGAATCAGTTATTGACTTAGCTGTTGGATTAATGCTAAACAAAAAAGTAGGCGAAGCAGTTAAAAAAGGCGATTCATTAGTTACTGTTTATTCAAGCACAGAAGATATTAGTGAAGTTGAAAAAGACTTACTAGAAAACATTAAAATTTCTGCTGAAAAAGTAGAAGAACCTACATTAGTTTATGATTTAATTATGGAAGCTTAAGTATTTTTAAAAGCTATTCTCACAAGATGAGAATAGCTTTTTTATATTGTTCACTTGTTGGTTTCTGAGACTTTTCAATGCAATTTTTTAACTTTACTATTTGATTATCAAGATAATTAATATTTATGTCGTAATTAGAGATGTTCAGATGGCTCAGGTTGAATAAAATTCAAATGTTTCATCCGGTTTATGACAGATAATACTTCATTAATTCTAGGTAATTCAAGCCATCTTTCGAAACCAGGAAAAAAGGAAGAAAATACAATATCCACTCCTTCTTTCTCCATTTCTTCAAGTTCTTTTTTGATCTTTTCATGAAGAAAGATGGTGCGATCCTGATTCCTTATAGCTATTTTTCGAATTAAAAAGGCAATCGCTGCAAGCTGTGCGTGTGATGTGATATTGTAAAGCCCTCTAATATCAATTTGTTCATCACCGATCATCATATATCCCATCGTTGAAACGATCAACTTCTCTGTACCACTGCCCTATGGATAGCTCGAAAAGTGATCGGTAGTTATATTTCTTTCTATCTCCCATTTTGTATGGGGGATTCGCTCTCGGGGTATTTCGAGTTCACATAAATTTTTTGCTTCCTCTGTTACGTTTTTTGGCACAAAATTGTCCATTAGGATGATTTGATCGGCTACGGCTAAAAATTCACTGCTCCCTCCAATAACAAGAATAGAAGATACGCCAACAGCCTCATGTAGCTCCTTTACACGTTCTGTAAATGGTGTAATGGGTTCGCGCTTGATTAATGAACGCATTTTGTTGTCTTGAATCATAAAATTGGTCGCACTTCTGTCTTCATCAATAAGAAGAAGCTTACACCCGTAGTTAATTGCCTCCATAATATTTGCAGCTTGAGATGTGGAACCCGAGGCGTAGTCAGTCGAAAACAATTCAGCCGAATTATGGGGTATCCATTTTATGAAAGGCGTAATATTGATATTTTTTATGGAGCGGCCTTCCTCTGCAGAGATTTCCATTGCACTTTGATCTGTTATCACAAATTCTCGTCCGTCGCCTTTGATGTGATTGTAAATCCCAGAATTTAGTGCATCCAGCAAAGTGCTTTTACCCGAATAACCACCGCCGGTAATGACCGTCACGCCATGTTTTATACCCATTCCCCGCATACCACAAATTTCTACTTCAACATCTTCCGGGGATGTAAAAGGCAAGGCATCCTCTAGTGGGCCGCTATTGTCTTTATTTCTTGGCAAAATGCTGCCATTCCCAATAAACGCACAATAACCACTAGATTTTAGCCATTCGCGAATCATATTTTGTTTTTTTGTCAATTCAAAAGCAGCATTTAATTTGATGAGATCAAACTTAGCAATAAATTTCTCCACTTCTTTTAGAAGCATTTTGCAGAGCATGCGCATTGCTTTATTATTATCCTTGAATGGAAGTTGAACTGTAATCATTATACATAAATACCATTTTCCTGAGATGACTTCGACAAATGATGCATTACGTTGCATCAACACATTGGTTGGACGAAAACAATAAAAAGCACCGTTTTCTTTATCAGAACGTGACCGGTTATAAATCCCTTCATTTAATGCCTCAATATGATCAACCCATTCTCTTAATGCAAAATCCGAGAGAACAATTTGATTCATATTTTCATCTAAGCCGAGACGGTCAAAAGGTATTTGTATGGTGATACAAGGTTTATCTTGTGTGAGTTTATGCGTCCTTTCAATGTAGTAGGCAACTTCATTATTCCAATAGGTTGGGTCTTCGTAAATCATACTATATGATGACTGTCCGGATTGTAATGAGCGAAAATATTGAGCTAGTCTTTTAATAAAGCATCATCCTTTCATATTTGGAAAGCTGTGAATAAAGGAATTTAATTTCCTAAGTTGAAACGATAGCTAGATTAGGTGGTCCCTTATCCTTTGGAACAAGGTAATGACTAATCGGTTCGGTCCCTAATCTCCTAGTAGCCTGTTCAAACATAAACCTGCACTTTTTGAAATTTTCCGTGGAAAATGCATTCCATCCTAAGTAATTCAATAAATATCCCCCTAATAGAGTTCATATCAATTTGTATGATAATCGATTAAATCCTTATCAATTTCAAAATAAAACCAATTTTGTTGCCTTGACCAACCTTTTGGCCCAAAAAAATAACAGCCACTCAGTAAGTGGCTGTCATAGAATAGATCGGCAAGAAAGCTTGAACGGTCCTTCTGCCTAAAAATATAAAAGCCCTGAGAGTGAATCCTACCCTCAGAGCTTAATTAATGTATTTATATAAAAATAACAAACTAAATAGCAATATGAGGATAAGACATATATTTTTTTGTTTTCATTGTTATCCTCACCTCATTACGATTTATTTTTACAGCAACACAATCCTAACATTAATTGAACCTTTTGACAAGAGGTGCATCGCATATTGTTTTTTTTGCAAAAAAATGCTGGACTATATTCTTTACAACCTGACGTTGAGTTGAACAACCTTTAAGTTGCTTCGGTAGCTTTTTGATATTCAACTAAATAGCAGATGCATAAGAATAGTTCAATTTTTGTGTCAAAAAGGCGAAATTACCCCAAATTACAGTAGCAGTTCTATACTGTATAATTATTTTTATGGGAGTAACTGGAAATTTGGTTAAACAAAATTAATAATAGGAGTCCATAGTATGAAAAATAAGAAACGATTTTTTTCTCTTTTTATATTAATAGTTGTTGTATCTTCAATTCTATTATATAAGCACCAAACTGGTGCTGAAACTGTAAAGGTAAAAGTAGGACATTCAAATAAGTTCACTAAGGACGAAATAAATGCAGCAGTAAGTACTGTAAAAGAAAAATTCAAAGGTTATAAGGGATGTACACTGACGGATCTATGGTATTCAGAAAAAGATTCTCTTGCGATCACGAAAGATTATATGAATAATGGTGGCGGTTATGAAACGGTTGTAGGCGATAAAAATGTAATTGTTTTGCTTTCTAACTTTAAAGTCGATTCTTCTGGTGGTGATGGAAGTTGGAAGCCTAAATCAACTCAGACTAGATATACTTGGACTTTAATAAGAAATAGTGAAAAGGGAAAATGGAGAGTTGAACAAGCGGAAGATAATTATACTGATGCTGATCATGTAAAAGTAAGAATAGGACAATCTAAAAAGTTAACGAAGGACGATATAATCACTGCGTTTGATACCGTCAAGAAAGAATTCAAGAAAGATGAAAATAATGAAGGATGCACAATTACAGAACTACACTATTCAGAGTTTCAAGCAATCGATGCAGATACAATTGAAGCTTATATGGAAAATAAAAATGCCATTGTTATCTTTTCTACCATTAAAACCGCTCCTACAGTTGTTGGTGGTTGGGATGCAAATAAAACGATGGATAATTTTAGTTGGACGCTGGTTAGAGATAGTAAAAAAGGAAAATGGAGAGTTAAAGATGCGGGATATGCATTAGATATTAATTCATTCTTTTTAACCAATGCAATGCTTTAGTTTAACAGGAATCTACTATTCAAGTAGTCTTTTTATTGTACTACATGGTAGATTAGTAGAATAAGGATAATTTTGGAGTAGGAATCTTATTGATGTCTTTTGTGTATACAAGAGAACGGTACAAAAAAGAGAATGAGGAAGTAATTCCCTGTTTGTATAGATGGTCTCCATTTATTACACTGGTATGTTGCAAAAGGAATTATCATTTTTATAACATTATTTTTTATTATTTTTCCTATATTAAACTACTTATAAAATTTATATACCTAAATTTATTCTATTCAACTTGCTAGGAGGGGTAAAATGTTTGAAGGTGAAGATTTTATGTTTACGTTTGGTCCAATTTTCATTGGTATTAGTTTTGTAATTGTTATATCCATTGTTTTATTTTCAATAATAAAAGGAGTTACACAATGGAATAAAAATAACAACTCACCAAAATTAAATGTAAAAGCGAAAGCTATAACTAAAAGAACAGCAGTACATGGTGGCAGGGAACATTCGTCATATAGTAATTATTTTGTAACGTTCGAAGTAGAAAGTGGAGATCGGTTAGAATTCCAGGTTAAGGATACTGAATACGGAATGATTGTTGAAGGTGATGATGGAGAACTTACATTTCAAGGCACAAGATATCAAAGTTTTATTAGAAGTAGATAAATTCAATTAAATAAAAAAGTGTTATGAATATCATGAAAAATTGAATTGTTAAAAAATGAAATTATATAAATCCCGATGAATGAAATATATGGGGATATAAAAAACATCCTATAGTGAAAATATAGGATGTTTTTTATACTTTTCAAATAGATAACTACATACCATTATATCAAAGGAATAAATAATAAAAAAAATGTTCCAAAGTTTTGATATAAAGGGAGCTAAGCTGATGGGAAAGAAAGTGTTATTCTTCGGAGATGTAGGAATTGATGATGCGATTGCTTTGGTTTATGCAAGATTAACAGAAGATATTAATATAATTGGGATTGTGGCGGATTACGGCAATGTTTCTAAAAAAGAAACGACTAGGAATGTTCGTTTTTTACTTAAAAGGTCAGGAAAAGAATATATTAAAGTCTATGGTGGTGCTGAGAAACCAATGACGGGAGAAATCCCAACCTATTACCTTGATATACATGGTCCGTTTGGTTTAGGCCCAATCGATCCAGGTTTAAAGTTAGAGAACTTAGAAAACTTTTATGAAGTTATCAAGTTGATTGAGCAGTATAAGGACGAACTAATTATTGTGAATACTGGGAGGTTAACCTCGCTAGCCACCTTATTTATCTTATACGAAGATCTGATGAAAACTGTGAATTCTTACTATATCATGGGTGGCGCATTTCTATATCCTGGAAATGTTACACCAATTGCAGAAGCGAATTTTCATGGAGATCCGATCGCAGCTAATATCGTTATGAAATATGTAAAAGGTGCATATATTTTTCCATTAAATGTAACACAAAATGCCATAGTTACTCCTGCAATGGCCAATTATATTCATTCTAAAGGGAAAACTGATCTTGTAAAACCACTATTAGATTATTATTATTTTAACTTTTATCAAAAGCAGGTACCGGGCATAAAGGGGAGTCCAGTTCATGATGCAGTAACTCTCATGGCAGTCATTCGAAGCGATCTATTTAAATTCTATCAATCTGCTGTTGTCATTGATTCAACAGGTGTAGCTAGAGGTCAAAGTATTGCAGATTTTCGAGTAACAAATACTCCTGAGAAATTTGATGGAAGAGAGCAACAACATATTGCAATAGGGTTAGATTATGAAGGGTTTTATAAGGATTTTATGTCGATTATGACTGGGGAGAAATTCTAGCTTAAAAATTTAATAGAGAAAATTTATTTGATTCAAACTTTAGAGGTTCGATATAGGATTGTTGAAGTTCATAAAACTGCTTAATTGCAGTTTTTTTTGTTTTATTAAATGGTAGTTTTTCATTTGGATTTTTAAATACACAAAAGTAATTTTCGTTATAAAAACTTATTTCTCTCTATAATTCAGCCTGAGGGCGTATTAAATAAATTTTACAAGTCGGTATAATTAATTTAACGTAATTTAAATCTAGCAAAGGAGGAAAGAAAGTTGAAAAAGTTTAATCCGTTCTTTCTTATTGGGATATTAATGCTGATTTTAGGGGGGATTTGGGCTTATCAGATGAATAAAATTGGAGCAATTGAATGGTTGTTGTTACTCTCGGGAATCATTATGGGTATCTTAACAGGGATCATTCAAGGGTGGGCAATCACTCGTGAAAAACGAGGGGAAATCGGTTCTGGAAAAAGGAAGCTCTGGGTGATTGGATCAATCATTATATTAATTTCACTGAAAGTTTCTTTAAATATTTTAATTCCATCGTATTTAGCATTGAGTGAAAGTGGAATATGGTTATCTATAATATTTGCTATTGGAGGTCTACTCTTGGGACGATCTCTTTTTACTATCTTTGGGAAGTTGAACGTAACAGCTACATAATTTCAATTCCTTAGTAGGATATCAAGGAATGAAGAGTAAAAAAATAAACCCCACCATTTTATGGAAGGGGTTGTTTGATTTTGTTTATTGTAAAATTTAAATCTCTTTTAAATACTTAAACTTCCAAATAACATAAGTACGAAAATGATATATGGAAAGAGGATTAAAAACCATATAAACGGCTTTTTCCACGTATCGAGTTTTTCATAGATCGCTATAGTGATTAATAAGATAACCCCTATTGGGATTAATAGAAAGCCATACATGTCAGTGAATGAAAATCTCTGTAAAATAAAGGGTAAAAACAATAAGCCGATACAGCTAATAAGCTTAAATACTGTACCTTTATTGATTATCAATTTAGTAATAATAGATGTAATCAGTATGATGGCAATAAAATATAATAACAAATAGATTGTAAAATAAAAGGATCCTGATAATTCCCTACCAGCCCCAGTACCATCGGCGTCAGTAGACATTCCAAATAAAAAAAACAACATTGGAAAGATAATGGGACTTGTAACTAGCAATGTAAAACCAATTGCTGCAGACACTTTCTTAAATAGTTCTTTCAAAATAAACACTCCTAATATAATTCTCTAGTTTTATCTTACGAAATGAAACTAAAAAAATATATAGGAGTTGCTCAACTAATTGGGATCCTAGGCACTGTTTTCGTTGCAATCCTGATTTGTCAAAAAGTTTTTATAAATGAAACACTAAAGAAAATTATTTTCTTGTTTAATTATTTGATTAAATTTAGTATAATTGTAATCGTGCCTTGTTGCATGGGTGGGAGAGGGAGACACTAAAAGAGAGGAATTTCTTTGAAAAATTTATTGAACAAACAGTTTAATCTTGAAGGTAGCGGTACGACCATTAAAACGGAGTTAATTGCAGGTGCAGTTTCTTTTTTAACACTTGTCTATATTTTATCCGTTAATAGTACAATTTTGCATGATGCAGGTATACCGTTCCAAGGTGCAATGATTGCCACAATTCTGTCAGCTTTTTTTGGAAGCGTTATGATGGGATTATGGAGTAATTCACCTTTAGTATTAGTTCCAGGAATGGGCATCAACGCATTGTTTACTTATACTATGGTTGGAGAAATGGGAATGAATTGGAAAGAAGCACTTGCTGTTGTATTCGTAAGTGGAATCTTATTATCAATTTTATCATTCACAAAATTAATTAAGAAATTAACAACTGCTATTCCATTATCACTAAAAAGTGCAATTACAGTTGGAATTGGATTTTTCTTAACATTTATCGGTCTTCAAGCTGGTGGGATTGTTGTAAAAAATGAAAGTACGTTTGTATCCATCGCGAATTTTACAAACATGGATGTTTTAGCAACAGTTATTACACTAGGTATTGCGATTTATCTTTTTATTAAAAATGTACCTGCAAACTTTTTAATTACGGTTATTTTAGGTACAATCATTTCATTCATTTTACATGGTGGAATTGAAAAAGCACATGATACATCGAGAATAACAATGAAATCTGCTAGTGAGGTTGTCGGACAACTGACCTTTGCTCATATATTGAGTTTTCCATTTTGGATTGCAGTATTTTCGTTAACGATGGTTGTATTATTTGAATCAATCGGTATTATTCATGGTCAATTAAGCATGATAAACCAAGAGCATAAGCAACAAAAGGTTGTTCAAGGAACTGCGTTTGGTATTATTTTATCCGGTTTACTTGGAACTAGTCCAACAGTTATTGCTGTTGAAGGTAGTGCAGGTATCAGTTCTGGTGGTAGAACAGGTCTTACTTCTGTTGTAACTGGATTTTTATTTTTAGGTTGTTTACTCTTTATGCCATTAATAGCATATATTCCAACATCTGCGATTGCACCAATCTTAATCATAATCGGTTCATTAATGGTTAAACACATTACAGATATTCAATTGGATGATCCTACTGAGGCAATACCTGCCTTCTTAATTTTAGCATTCATCCCTTTAACATATAGTATTATTGACGGAATTGCATTCGGTTTTATTGCTTATCCATTAGTTAAAATGGCAGCAGGTAAGAAAACTGAAATCACACCATATATGGTGGCAATTTCAGCATTATTCTTTGTACGTTTCGCATTGAATTTTATCACATAAAAAAAAGCGCTGATTTCTCTACTGAGAAACAGCGCTTTTTATTTTGGTGTTTTATGAATTTTTTTGAAAAACATTAATCAAAAAATTTATTTAATCGTTTATAGAAGAAATAGCCAACAACGGTACCTATTATTAATCCAATCACGTAAATAATCGTGTTATTTCCATTTGCAATTGTAGATGTTAGTAAAGCGATTAATGTTGCTGTAAGATATACAAATAATCCGTTTACGAAAAACCCGAATTTTTTATATACGAATAATTTGCCATTATTGACATTCGCATGTCTGTTATAACATAATAACCCGATTATTAAAAATGCAACGATATAAAGGATAATGATCGTTAAATTTCCATAGTCTATAGTTGGATAATCAACGATTTGTTCATTAAAATCCTTTGAAATTGATAGTTGGCCAGCTAGATATGGAATAGACCAACTAGTAATCAGTTTTTCAAAGCTATTACCAGTTAATTTATAGTTAAAGAGGCCATTTAAATTTGAATAGATACTAAAATAGATAATACTAGGTGAGAAAATCGTAAAAATAGTGAAAAGTGTTTGTGAAAAATAATGACCAGTAATTGTTCCAATCGATAGACCAATAGTAAAAAAAGCAATCGTAAATAGGAAAATGACAGTAAAAATAGTTACAAATGATGAAGCATCAATATATTTGTGAAGATTAGTATTGTAATGGATTAATAGAGTTAAAATAATTAATCCAACAGTCGCCATAAAAATATGAGCAATTCCAAACATCCATTTTGATAAATAAAGTTGTCTCGGTGAGTATGGAAGTGAAAATTGAAAATCAATTCCTCCTGTATTACGGCCAATTCCGATCAATAAGATACTTAGGATTAATACAATAATCGGTGAAATAACTGCTAGCATACTAAAGTCAGTTATATAAAGGTACGGATTACTCGGATTTGTTAGTAATGCTCGATTTAATTCATCCGTATTATTGTAATAGCTAAATGGAAGAATAATCAGGTAGACAAGATATAATAAAATAAGTGCAAGCCTAGATTGTTTAGAATTTATTAGCCACAATGCTTTACTAAACATATAAGTCCCCTCCATCGTTTATGAAAAATAAATCCTCTAAAGTCAATGGAAGTTCTTCTAAAAGAAGCGGATTTTCATTTTCCATTCGTTTTATATATTCGTCTTTATTTCCATTAATAATGATAATTGCTACTTTGCCGGTTTTTGAGAATACAGAAATAGATGGGTCTTCTTCCAATATTTTAGGTAAGCCATTTTCAAATGCTACTTGTAATTTATAAAATTGATTCGTACTTTCTTCCATTGTAGAGATTGAATTAATTCTTCCGTCCTTAATAAATAAATATTGATCAATTATTTTCTCAAGCTCAGCAAGATGATGTGATGAAATAATAACTCCAACTGATTCTGTGCTTGCATATTCAATTATTAATTGCAAAACAGTCCGTTTAACGACTGGGTCTAAACCGTTAGTCGGTTCGTCTAAAATGACATATTTTGCATTAGTCGAAAAGGTTAATAATAAATAGATCAGTGTTTTCATCCCTTTAGAGTATTTACGTAGAGATGTATTAGGTAACTTATATTTATTTAATGCTTCTAAAAATTTGTGTTTATTGAAGTTTGGATATGAATTTTCATAGATCGTAATAAGTTCTTTCACACTATATTGATTAATGAAATTTGTAGAATCACTCATATATGCAATTTGTCTTCTAGTAATTGGTGATTCGTTAATCTCTTCATCATCAATTAGTATTGAGCCTTCGTCTGGAGATAAAATGCCAACGATCGTCCTTAAAAGAGTCGTTTTACCAGCTCCATTTCTACCGATTAAGCCTGTGATTTTACCTTTTTCGATTTGAAAGTTTAGATTTTTTAATACTTCCTGTTCATCGAGTTTTTTATTTAAATGATGGATTTTCAGCAAACTATTCAGCTCCTTTATTAGAATAAAACTCTTTTACCCAATTCATTATTTCTTCCACTTCAACGCCATCTGTTAAACAATCAATTAATAAATTGGACAGTTTATTTTTATATTTTAAAAGGGTGTCTGTTGAAACAGTCTCTTTCGTTAAACCAATTACGAATGTTCCTTTACCCCTTATCGTTTCGATGACGCCAGTGCGCTCTAGTTCTTGATAGGCTCTACTAACAGTATTTGGATTAATTACCAATGTGGTTGCTAATTCACGTACGGAAGGAAGTTTATCTCCATTTACCAAAATCTTTCTTAGCATCTGCTCTTTTGTTTGTAGAACAATTTGCTCCCAAAGCGGTAAATGGCTTCTTGGGTCTAAAATAATAATCAAGAGATCACCACCTCAAATGTTTTCTTAAGTGTATGGAGTGTATTAAGTGTATGAGTATAATTAATACACTTTACTTATATCATATGTTCTCATGTATGTAAATAGTTCCATTCTTTCTAATATTTTCTTCTGTACTTGATTAAACTACTTATATTTGGAAAAAATATGTATGAAAAGAATGGAGGGTTATAGATGAAAAGGGTATTACTAACTCTTTTAAGTAGTGTTATGATCTTTTCTTTATCACTACCTAAAGTAGATGCAAGAGAGACACAAAATAATGATGTAAGTTTGGCAAAAAATGCATTATCTTCTGTAATTATTGAACAAGATACTGGCAAAATCTTATATGAAAAAGATGCTAGAAAAGAGCTTCCACCAGCAAGTATGACTAAGATCATGACAATGCTTATTATTATGGAAGAAATCAATAAAGGAAAACTCAGGCTGGATGATAAAGTAATGACAAGTGAACATGCTGCGTCAATGGGCGGATCACAAATCTTTTTAGAACCTGGCGAAGAGATGACTGTAAAAGAAATGTTAAAAGGGATTGCAATCGCATCGGGAAATGATGCATCAGTTGCAATGGCAGAGAAAATTGCAGGTACAGAAGAGGCATTTGTCGCTTTAATGAATAAAAAAGTAAAACAGTTAGGATTAAAAAATACACATTTTGAAAATCCAACTGGGTTACCTGCACCTGGTCATTATTCATCAGCGTATGATATGGCAATCATGGGAAGAGAGCTTTTAAAATATCCATTAATCACAAAATTTACTGGTACTTATGAAGATTACTTGAGAAAAGATACTGAAAAACAATTTTGGTTAGTTAATACGAATAAACTAGTTCGTTTTTATCCAGGAGCAGATGGATTGAAAACTGGATTTACTGCAGAAGCAAAATATTGTTTAACAGCAACTGCTAAGAAGAACAACATGCGAGTAGTTAGCGTAATTATGGGTGCGCCTACTTCTAAAGAAAGAAATGCACAAATGACAAATATGCTTGATTATGCATTTAATCAATATCAAGTAAAGCAATTAATTAAACAAGGTGAGAATATCGAAAGACTTAGTATTAGCAAAGGTAAGTCTAAAGGTGTAAATGTTATCACAAAAAGCCCAGTTTCAGTTGTATTGAAGAAGGGTGAGGCGCTGAATAAAATTACGAAAGATATTAAGCTTAACAAAAATATTCAAGCACCAATTAAAAAAGGGGAAGTTGTCGGAGTTTTAGTCTTAAAACAAGGTAGTAAAGTTTTATCTAAAACAGACTTAGTGGCGAATAAATCGGTAAGTAAAGCGAATTGGTATGATTTATTTAAGCGTACTGTTGGTGGATTTAACTGATTTTTTCCGACTAATTTCGAGTATTCCTAAAAGATTTGGCGTTTTCCCACTAGTTTTGTCATGCATGAAGGAATTCGGTTTAGTTTTAACGAAACTTTCAATAACCGTCAAATAAGGAGGTTATTGTAGTGAGTCTTAATATTGAACTTGAAGTGAAAAATGCAATCCTTTGTGTAAGACTAGCAGGGGAACTAGATCATCACACTGCTGAGGATTTACGTTTACAAGTAAATGAGGTATTAGAGTCACGGACTATCAAACATATTTTATTAAATCTTGAGCATTTAACATTTATGGATAGTTCTGGTTTAGGTGTCATTTTAGGTAGATATAAAGTTATTCGAAATAAAGGTGGAGAAATGGTTGTATGCTCAATTTCTCCATCAATTAAGCGGTTATTTGATATGTCTGGTTTATTTAAGATCGTTCATTTAGCTGATGATGAGTCAAATGGACTTAATGTATTGGGGGTGGCATAATGCGAAATGAGATGAACCTTCAATTTTCTGCATTAAGTCAAAATGAATCATTTGCTCGTGTAACTGTAGCTGCATTTATTACTCAGCTAGATCCTACTTTAGATGAATTAACTGAAATTAAAACTGTAGTATCTGAGGCTGTTACAAATGCGATTATTCATGGGTATGAAAATAATCCTGAAGGGATCGTATTCATTTCAGTTTTACTTGAAGATCAGACAGTAACTTTAACAATTCGAGATGAAGGAATTGGTATTTCTGATTTAGATGAAGCAATGCAACCTTTATATACTTCAAAACCAGATTTAGAAAGATCCGGCATGGGATTTACGATTATGGAGAATTTCATGGATCAATGTGAAGTTGTGTCCACTATTAATGTTGGTACAACGATTACGGTTAAAAAGTACTTATCAAATAGCAATGTTTTAAGTAATTAAGGAGAATCCGCCTATGGACGTAGAAGTCAAGCAAGATCAACCCCGTGCGCAGTTAAAGGATCATGAATTAAAAGAGTTAATTAAGCGTAGTCAGGCTGGAGATCAATTGGCTAGAGACAGCATCGTCGGGCACAACATGAGACTGGTATGGTCAGTTGTTCAGCGCTTTATTAACCGTGGATATGAACCAGATGATTTATTTCAGATTGGTTGTATCGGTTTATTGAAATCGGTAGATAAATTTGATTTATCTTATGATGTGCGATTTTCTACATACGCTGTTCCAATGATTATCGGAGAAATCCAACGATTTATTCGAGACGATGGAACAGTTAAAGTGAGTCGTTCATTAAAGGAAACGAATAATAAAATTCGAAAAGCAAAAGAAGAATTAAGTAAAACGCTTGGAAGAATGCCTACAATTAACGAGATTGCTACTCATATGGAAATTACACCAGAGGATGTTGTACTTGCGCAAGAAGCTAGTAGAGCTCCTTCATCAATTCATGAAACGGTGTATGAAAATGATGGGGATCCAATTACATTGTTAGATCAAATTGCTGATAACCATGAAACAAATTGGTTTGAAAAATTTGCATTAAAAGAAGCGATAAAACAATTAGATGATCGAGAGCGATTAATTGTCTATTTAAGATACTATAAAGATCAAACTCAATCAGAAGTTGCTGAACGATTAGGAATTTCTCAAGTGCAAGTATCAAGACTAGAGAAAAAAATTCTCCAACAAATGAAAGACAAAATTAAATAAAATCATAGCTAAAAAAGCTGAAGAATCGTATTGAATTCAAAACGATTTTTCAGCTTTTTTATTTTGTCTTTTTACTATAAACTCCTGTTTCAAATATAGATGAAACATCTCCAAATTCGACTACCTAATGCTTTTTTTGATCGGGATGACGCCTAACATTTCCTGTTTTTACTTACCAAACTACTTAGTTCAATCTTCCTGGACTTATATTTTTGGGAAGTTTTCACATACTAGTTGTAATTGAATTCATAAAGCTTTGAAACTGAGGGGAAAGTATGAATAAGGTGTTATATATTAAGTTACTTAATCGGATCGTTGTACAAGTAGGTAAACGTGTACATCTAGAAGAGATTGCACGATTACAAGGGATTAATGTTGATTTAGCCCAAATTAAAAAAATCATTGTACATGAATCAAAAAAGGAGGATGGTACACATACAGTTATTGATATTCTCGATCTTTTGCCATTAATTCAAGAAATTGAACCTGATATTTCGTTTGAGCTCGTTGGAGTGACGATGTGCATAATAGAACTTAAAAATGAAGTTTCAAAGGATCGTTTCTTTCTGTTTTGTTTCGTTTGGATCCTGTTATTTACGGGTTCTTCATTAGCAATCATTTATTTCCATGAAGATGTAAGCATGCAGCAGGTTCAACAACGAATTTACTATATGATTACAGGAGAACATAATCATAAACCTTTATTACTTCAAGTACCATATTCTTTTGGACTAGGAATTGGGATGATTTTATTTTTTAATCAATGGTTTAAGACTAGATTAAACGAAGAGCCGAGCCCTCTTGAAGTAGAAATGTTTCAGTATCAACGCTCAATGGATGAATATGTGTTAGTAAACGAAAATAAAAAGCCAAACAAAAGTGTAAATACCGATGATTAGAGATTTGTTTATAGTGTTTGTAGGGTTTTCGGGAGGTATAGCTGTTGGTACGGGCTTTGTAGCATTTTTATCGGTTATTGGAATTATTCCGAGACTAACACAGTTAACAAAAACGATTAAAAAAATTCGTGCATATGAGTTTTCAGTCATTTTAGGAGCAATTTTTGGTTGCTGGATTAGTTTACGAAATACCGTATTTAATTTGCCGAATATATTTTCAGTTTTTATTGGGCTGTTAGCAGGTATTTTTATTGGAATGTTAGCTGCCGCATTAACTGAGGTTTTAAACGTTTTTCCAATTTTAGCGAAACGAATTGGCATTCAAAAGAAAATTGTGTACTTATTAATGGCGATCGCACTAGGTAAAGTTTTTGGTTCGTTATTTCATTGGATTTATTTTATAGAGTAAAGGATGGATGAAATGAGTGGGAAATTAAAAGCTAATTATAAAGAGAATATCAAACCATACCAACCAAAAAAGCCGGTATTAAAAAATTGTATTAAAGCATTTTTAGTTGGGGGATTTATCTGTTTTTTAGGTGAGTGTATTACAAAAATCTATATAAACTATTTTAACTTTACTGATAAAAATGTCGGTGATCCAACAGTAGCTACACTTGTTTTAATTTCTAGCTTACTTACAGGGTTAGGTATATATGACAAAATTGGCCAATTTGCAGGTGCAGGATCCGCTGTTCCTGTAACAGGCTTTGCCAACTCTATGACGAGTGCTGCTATGGAACATAGAAGTGAAGGTCTAGTTCTAGGGGTTGCAACAAATATGTTTAAACTAGCTGGTTGTGTAATTGTTTATGGAGTTGTTTCGGCATACGTCGTCGGAATGATACGATACGCATTTAAAGTATTCTTATAGGAGGTGAGTACATATGGCTTTAGTCGGTAAACAAACTTGGGAGTTTCAAAATGGTGTTTATGTCCAAGCATCTGGAACCGCTGTAGGACCAAGAGAAAACTTGGGACTGTTAGCTGGCAAATTTGATTATGCTTATGAAGATCTTCACTGTGGTGAAGATAATTGGGAATTAGCAGAAAGAGCATTAATGAGAAATGCAGTTTCAGTTGCATTAAAAAAAGCAAACAAAAACGTCGAAGATATCGATGTATTTTTAGCAGGTGATTTATTAAATCAAAATGTTACTGCGAACTTTATGGCAAGAGAATTGCAACTTCCTTTTTTATGTATGTTTGGAGCATGCTCAACTTCAATGGAAACGGCTGCACTCGGTGCACAGTTAATCGATAGTGGTTATGCAAAAATGGCACTGGCAGCAACAAGTAGCCATAATGCTACTGCTGAAAGACAATATAGATATCCTACAGAATATGGTGGACAAAAACCTGATTCGGCAACTTTTACAGTAACTGGTGCGGGAAGTGTTCTCCTTTCCAATAAAAAAAGCAAAATAAAAGTAAAATGCGCCACAATAGGTACAGTTCAGGATTTAGGTTTGACAGATCCATTCGACATGGGTTCTGCGATGGCACCAGCAGCAGCTTATACAATCGTGCAACACTTTAAAGATACAAATACAACACCTAATGATTATGATTTTATCGTAACTGGAGATCTTTCAGCTGTTGGTGCACCAATTTGCGAACAACTTGTTAGAGAAGAAGGATATGATATGGCAGGGAAATACAATGATTGTGGATTGCTAATCTATGATCGAGAAAATCAGGAAGTTTTTGCTGGTGGAAGTGGCTGTGCTTGTTCAGCGGTCGTAACATATGGTCATTTATTTCAAGAGTTAAATAAAGGTACTTATAAACGGATTTTGGTAGCAGCAACCGGCGCTCTTTTAAGCCCAACAATGATTCAACAGAAAGAATCAATTCCAACTATTTCACATGCTGTCGTTTTCGAAAGCTGTTAGGAGGTGTTCAGATGGATTTTGTTAATGCTTTTATAGTAGGAGGTTTAATTTGTGTAGTAGGCCAGTTACTTTTTGATTTCACAAAGTTAACACCAGGGCATGTAATGTGTATTTTTGTTGTAATTGGTTCAATTTTAGATGGGTTTGGCATTTACGATAAGCTTATAAAATTTGCTGGTGCGGGTGCAACCGTTCCAATTACTAGTTTTGGTCATTCTTTATTACACGGAGCGATGGCAGAAGCAAATGACCACGGCTTTATAGGTATTGGAATGGGGATCTTTTCACTAACTTCATCTGGCATTTCGGCAGCAATTTTATTCTCATTTATAATTGCTCTAATTTTTAAGCCAAAAGGTTAACTTATGAAAAAGAAAAGGATCATTATCGTAACCGACGGAGATGTATATGCACATCGGAGTATTGAGTATTTGGCAAAACAATTTGGCGGATGCACAATATCACAATCGAAAGGTAATCCCACTAAATTCTCTGGAAAGAGAATGGTTGAAATCATTATGCAAGCACAAAAAGAACCAGTATTTGTATTGTTTGATGACAGTGGCTTTATGGGAGAAGGTCCTGGAGAAAAGGCTTTAAAATATGTAGCGAGTGATAAACATATTGAAGTTATTGCTGCATTAGCAGTAGCATCAAATACACATCATCAAGAATGGACAAAAGTAGATGTAAGCATTGATAACGAAGGGAATTTAACTGAATACGGTGTCGATAAGTATGGAGTTCCTGATATTGAAATCGGAAGAATAAATGGAGACACCGTTTATAATTTAGATCAACTAAATATCCCCTTCATTTTAGGGATCGGTGATATTGGAAAAATGGGTGGGAGAGATGATATTGAAATCGGCTCACCTATTACACGAAAAGCAATTGAATATATCCTCGAGAGGAGTGAACTCCAGTGACCACGAAAAAAGAGCCAACTAAACTAACAAATAAACTAGTTACAAATGCTTATACAATAAGTGATCGAATAGGTTATGGAGTAAGTTTTGATATCGGAAAACGTGTGATTTTTGTAAATAAAGTTGAAGTTAATCTATATTATGTAAACGGATTAACGGATACAAGCTTTATTCAAAGATTTTTAGACGACTTAATCGGGCTAGAAAAAGTCGAGAAAAATAAATCGATGTTTAAAAATATTGAGGATACGATTGTCCATCAATCTGTAGAGATTGTTTTAACATTTGAAGATGTTATAAAGAAAGTATTATCTGGTTTGATTGTAGTACTAGTTGACGGAGAAGATAAAGGGCTTGCAGTCGATGTTAGGAGCTATCCTGGGCGTGGACCAACTGAACCAGATACCGAACGAGTAGTACGTGGTTCGCGAGATGGTTTTACTGAAAACATTATTAATAATACTGGGCTAATAAGAAGACGTATTCGCGATGAAAATTTAAGAAATGAAATTCTTCAAGTAGGTGAAAGTTCAAAGACTGATGTTTGTTTATCGTATATAGAAGGTTTAGCACACGCGGAACTTGTTACAGAAATTCGAGATCGAATTACAGGTATTCACGTTGATGGTCTTACAATGTCAGATAAGAAATTAGAGGAATTTATATTAAAGCAAGGGTATAATCCGTTTCCTTTAGTTAGATATTCAGAAAGACCTGACGTCGTTGCAAACCACATACTTGAAGGACATGTATGTATTATCGTGGATACATCTCCGAGCGTAATCATTACGCCGGCAACATATTACCACCATATGCAACATGCAGAAGAGTTCAGACAAACTCCTTCTGTCGGAACATTCCTTCGATGGTGTCGTTATATGGGGATTTTTATGTCAGTCTTTTTATTACCATTTTGGTTACTATTATGTAATTATCCAGAGGTATTACCAAAATCATTAAGTTATATAGGACCAAAAGAAACAAGTAATATTCCAATTTATTTACAATTAATTATTGCTGATTTGGGGATTGAATTCCTCAGAATGGCAAGTATACATACACCAAATGCAGTTTCCACCTCGATGGGTATTATTGCAGCAGTATTAATTGGACAAGTCGCAATTGATGTGGGTCTTTTCCAACCAGAAGTAGTCTTATATACGGCTGTGTCAATGATTGGATCATATGCTACCCCTAGTTATGAGCTAGCACTTGCAAATAAATTAGCCAAGTTTGGAATCTTAATTTTAACAGCAATATTAGGTGTTAAAGGCTTTATGATTGGTTCGACATTATTCATTCTGTTTTTAGCAAGCCTGAATACTTTAAATACACCTTATTTTTGGCCATTTATTCCATTCGATGGCAGAGCATTTTGGCACTTAGTTGTCCGTACAAAAGCTAGTGAAAGTCAACATAAAAAAGGTGGAAAAACAATCGGTGATGCTACCATTTGATTTGTTGACTTAAGAATAAAGGAAGGGGGCTGTCTCAGGAGTCAGATCAACTGACAAATAAGCGCCCTCATTTTAATTTTAAAAAATGTACTAGTGCTAGTGAGGTATCTCAACAGCACTTTTTATTTGTTTTGATAATTATTTGCAGCCAACGATTTATTTGCAATATTTCATCTTTTATTTGTAGCTTGAATTTTAACATCAAAAAAACCCAGTTACTTTTTTAAGTAACCGGGTTTCTTTCATAATTATTTAAATAATGAAACAATCGCATCAAATAATGCAGAGAAGAAATCTTTAAGTTTTTCAATAAAAGATTGGCCTTCTTTAGAATTTAGATAATCTGAGATTTTATTTTTAGCTTTTGTTAATTGGTTTCCTACTTGATCCCAGTTAATATTTAAATCTTTCATTTTTTCAAATAAATTCATCAAACTAGCTTTTTGATCAGCAGTTAATGTAATTCCAAGATCCTTTGCTAATCGATCAATTAATGATTTTAATTCATCGGTTGACATGTTTGGATTTTTAGCTAGCTCTTCTTTCACTTTAGTGACAAGTTGTACAGCTTTTTCATTACCTACTGAATCACCAAGTTCGGCAGTTTTAACCATTTCTTCATTTGCTACTTTTTTAACATCATCAGGTATAACTTGACCAGAACTTAGCTCATAAGCCTTCATAATCCCAGTTAAAGCAGCTGTACCAGAGACTTGAAATGGTGCAGTAATTACAATATTTGCATCCTTTAATCCAGCAGTGATTAAAGCATTTGTATACATTGAGTTAGTAACCCATGAAATATTATTTGATTGAACGACGATGCCTGTATTTTTTTCACCAATTGTAATCATAGCAGATGAAAGAGCTCGAGTACCGATTTGAGCACTAGGCACAGTACCATCTAAATATTTATGCTCCTCTTGATTTGAAACAGTCACAATTCTAGCATCAGATGGCGCACCCATTTCAGCTAATAATGATTTCTTTTGCGTTTCAGATAAATTTTGCCCAAGAGTAACAATCGTTTCACCCGGAACAGCATCAGCAAATACCGATAAAGGCATAGCTACTAATCCCATTGATATGGTGAACGCTAATAACTTTCGTTTTAACAAAGAGACACTCCCTTTACAATAATCCAAATTTTACATCTTACAACACTATTATAGTCATTTTCGAAAACTTGTCATTACTTTTTGTTTTTTGTATGATAATATCAGCGTTACTAATTTATTCAGTAATGAAAAAATATAGGACAATTAAGTCTTATAAAGTTGTACATACATAAGGAGGATTTTTTATTATGAAAAAAGCAAGTATTACGTTTGAAAATGGCGAACAAATCTTAATCGAATTATTCCCAGAGCATGCACCAGGTACAGTTGAAAACTTTGAAAAATTAATCCGTGAAGGTTTCTACAATGGATTAACTTTCCACCGTGTAATTCCTGGATTTGTATCTCAAGGTGGAGATCCAAACGGTAATGGAACAGGTGGCCCAGGATACAAAATCAAATGTGAAACTGTAGGTAACCCATTAAAACATAAAGCTGGATCTTTATCAATGGCACATGCTGGAAAAGATACTGGTGGTAGCCAATTCTTTATCGTTCACGAGCCACAACCACATTTAGATGGAGTACATACAGTATTCGGTCAAGTAATCGAAGGTATGGATACAGTTTTAAGAATGCGTAATGGCGATGTTATGCAAGAAGTTAAGGTTTGGGACGAAGAATAGTCAAACCATTTAAGAGGTCACTCTAAATAGATTTCAAATGAAAAAAGCCACAAGGGAAAAATTTTTCCTTGTGGTTTTTTAACATGTTCTTTGTTGTTTTAACGGTGAAATTATTTAATAACATCTCGGACTATTTAGAGAAGGTTAAGTTGAAGATTTATTTTGGTTTTTTTTGAAATATGTTTAGTTTTTATTGTTTCACATGCGATTTCATGTTATTTCTTCTATTTTCTTGGTTCTCATAATCTATTTCCACATGTTTCATAGTCTTATTTGCAGTTTTTTAAATTTTAATTGCAGATATAACTTTTTTAATTGTAGATTTGCCAAATTTAATTGCAGTTTTGGATTTTTTAATTGCACTTGCGCAGATTTAATTGCAGTTTTGACTTTTTTAATTCGACTAACTGGTCTCACTTGATCTTGCAATTAAAAACGCTGTTGATAATAATTCTGGTTGTAATAGGAGTTTGGATAATAATTTTGATTCTGCTGATTTGAAAATTCATGCTCGTTTTGAACTTGTCGATTACAATTTCTTGGTGGTCCTATAAATATAGAAGGTTGTAAATTTGCAGTTGCTGTTTTCCATTGGTTTTCATCAAGACAGTAAGTATGTGAGACAATATTTGAAGGTGTAAATTTCATTAAATCAGAGAATAAAATTACGTCTGGGGAAGGTGCATTAAATATTGCTAATAAATGAGTATTGTCAACAGTTGCAATTTCATAATGCCACCAGCCTTGTGGTACGTTTGCAACTTGACCAGGAGTAATTGGGAAATTTAATAGTTGCTTTGTATAAGGATTTAAGATTGATACAACTGCTGCACCAGAAATACAATAGACTAATTCTGATGAATTTTGATGATAATGTGGCTCTACAACATTATTTGCACTTAAAGATATATCCAATAAAGACAAATTATCCAAAGTATTCAAATCATTAACACTTAATTGATTGATAAAGTTTTGACTGTCCTTTACAAATGCATGATTTTTATTTATATCATAAGTATATTGAATATTTGGTGATGAATAATCTAAATCCAACCTCATAATGATCACCCTTTTATATAACTCTAACTAAAATTTACTGTATTCAAATTTATCTAATTGGTGACAAAAGCCTATAAGGTTGGATGGGCAGGAAAAATACATGACTAGTACTCTAAATCAGTTTAAATTCTCACCTATACCATATATCCCGTTTTTCCATCTCTCCGGTTTTCTGACTTGACAGAAAAATGTGAGAATTATATATTTGAAATATTGATATATTTGGAACGTATTTTTATATTTATCGTACTATAGAGGGATAATCAATCATATATTATGTATTGGTTTAGAAGATAATTAGAGTTTTAATAATTTTTAAGAGGGGTTAACATGTTAATTAGGTATAAGAAAACATATGAGAAAATTGCAATGGGCCTGCTTTCGTTTATGCCGAATGAAAAGAATGTGAAGAGCTTAGTAAATACGATTAAAGATTATGAAACTAAAGATGATAATCATTTGTTCCTTTGGAAATTAGACGATATTGTTGGGATTATTGGAATACAACTTCTACCAGATAAGGTTATTATGATTAAACATTTAAGTGTAAACCCTTCATTCCGAAATCAAGGTATTGCAACTTCACTTTACGATGCGATTCGATCTCAGTATACAGACTATACAATCGTAACAACGCAAGAAGTAGCTTCATTCATTGAACATTGTCATGTTAGTTTGAAAGTATTATAGAAAAAGTGCTCAATTTTTTGAGCACTTTTTTTACACTGTAGAAAAAATGGTTCCATGAACCATTCAAGAGTAAGGTTTTTTAAACTTCATGCGATTTTACATACTCATAGGCCGGTTATGAGTATGAATGAAACAACAATTTGCACTTTGCTTACTCATAAACCAGTCATGGGTAAGTACGATTCAACTTCTATTTCGAAACACAGAAAAAAGGTGCCCAATTTTTTGAGCACCTTTCCTCTAAACTTTTCTTCGTAATTCTAATTGCTTTAATCTTTCTGAAATGACATCTGTTCGATCTCTTGTAGAATGTTTATTAATTAAATCTTCCGTAAAAGACGAGTAATATTCTTTTTGATTTTGATATCTTTCAATCAATTCTTGGTCATTTAATGGGAGGTCAAAATGGTGATATTCCGTTTCATTTTGAAGATTTAACTGTAAATTTGATATGATTTGTTTAAAGCGCAATTGATCAATTCCAGCCATTTCCAATAAATTAGAATCATTTGAAAAGGTAATTACGTGTCGAAATAATTTTTTAGCACCAGTAAAGTTTCTTCTTCTATAATGATATAACACTACCGATAATCTGATTAAACCTAACCAGACCTTTTTATAATGATGATTTAATTCAAGTTTCCATTGTTCCTCAAGAATTTCATGACATTCAAAAAAATCTTGATCAAAATGGAAATGACATAAATATTTTATGTACCGCTCGTTTTTATTGTAATGGACCAAGTTTTTCACCTCTTTATTACTAAAATTTTATCAGAAATGGAAAAATTTAAAAAGAAGAAAGCCTAGAGCAATGTCTAGACTTTCACGTTTTGTTTATTCACGGGGTTAAATTAACAGACGAAAGCACATCCAACGATGATTAATAAAATAAATAATACTACGATTAAAGCAAAGCCTCTGCCGTGGCCGAAACCGCCGAACTCTGGAGAAACACCTTTACTCATGAAATAACCTCCTTACCAAAAATATAATTCTTCTTGCACTGATATCTTATGAAAAATTTTAGAAAATGGTATAGGCGTAAAACTAAAAATTTAGGAACAAAGTAACTTCATCGATGAAAAATCCTTTTCTGTTATATAGTTTTATGAAATAATACTTTATACTGTTATAGAGTATATTTTTATTTTAAAGTAAGTTGGTGAGTAGTTTGTGAAGCAATATGAAGTTAAAATTGATGCATTTGAAGGGCCATTAGATTTATTACTTCATTTAATTCAACGATTTGAAATTGATATTTATGATATACCTGTATCTGAAATAACAGATCAATATGTTTCATATATTCATACAATGAAAGAATTAGAATTGGATATTGCAAGTGAATATTTAGTGATGGCAGCTGAATTACTTGCGATGAAAAGTAAAAGTATTTTACCTAATCATGAAGAACAAGCTGATTGGGATGCAATACTTGAAGAAGACCCTAGAGAAGAATTAATGAATCGATTAATTATATATAAGCAATTTAAGGAAGCGGCGATCGTATTTCAGGAAAAAGAATCAGAACGGGCGATGATTTTTACTCGAAATCCAGTTGATTTGTCCGAATATGGACCGAGACCAGAAGATATTGTCATGCCAACTGATGTAACAATTTACGATATGTTTGGTGCACTTCAAAAGCTATTTAAACGTAAAAAGCTACAAGAACCACTTCAAACTAAAATTGTTCGTGAAGAAATATCGATCGACAAAAGGATGGATGAAATTATTACCTACTTAAAAAGTATTAAAAAGAGAACTAATTTCATCAGTTTATTTCCACATAATGATAAAGAAAGTATTGTAGTTACTTTTTTAGCAATATTGGAGTTAATGAAAACAAAAGACATTGTAGTAGAACAGGAACAAAACTTTTCAGAAATTTTTCTTACATCACGTGAGGTTTTTGAAGATAAGCAAGCTGAGGTGTACTTGTAATGGAACAGGAAAAAAATTTAGTAGGAGTTCTAGAAGGACTTTTATTTGTAGCTGGCGATGAAGGAATTTCGATGGTCGAGCTATCTGAGACTTTAGAATTAGGTCAAACCGAAGTTCTAGAATTAATGGAGAATCTTAAAAAAGAATATGAAAATCCTAACAGAGGCTTACAAATTAGAATTCTAGCTAACAGATATAAACTTACTTCAAAGAGGGAACATGGTGAGTTTTTCAAAAAATTAGTTGAAAGCCCATCGAACTCTTCGCTGTCACAAGCAGCATTAGAAACTTTAGCGATTGTTGCATATCAACAACCAATTACGAGGACAGAAATTGAAGATATTCGTGGAGTTAAGACTGAAAAACCAATTCAAACGCTTGTCTCGAAATATTTAATTAAAGAAGTTGGACGGGCTGAAGGTACTGGACGTGCAATTTTATACGGTACTACTTCTGAGTTTTTAGATTATTTTGGCCTAAAAAACATTAAAGAATTACCTCCACTCCCACAAGATTTAAAAATGGAAGAGGTTGAAGAAGAAGCAGATTTATTTTTTAGCAAATTTGAAAAACAAGATTAGTTAAAAAATTCTGCAAATCTTTATGTATCCTATGTTAAACTAATACTATGGAAATCTTGGAGGGTGAAAGAATTGTTAATTTATAATTGTCATGGGTATGAATTAGTAAAGGCTCAATCAAATACTTCAGAAGACATTTTTAATCGTTCCGAAGTTGAATATGAATATAATGGTCAAAAAATTGTAACTTCTGTCTTATATGTTCGCTTTTTTGAAGAACAACTTTCCGAACTAAGTGATTTAAAAACAACTAGATTATATGAAAATGGTGACCAATCAGTCGATTTTCGTGATTTAGTGGCACTTGCGCTAATTATTAAAAATCCTGATTATCGTGGAAGAAAGCGAATATATATTAATGAAATAGATCAATTTGTAAAAGAGCTACAAGGTGTTGATTTTGATAAATTGGTAGGATATGCGAGAAGTATTAAGCAAAATTCAAATAAAATAGAAATATCGATCTAATTTAACGGAGGGAAAAAAATGTCGAATAAGATGGTAGAGCATCAATTAAAAATTGTAGGTAATCAATTAGGGATTGTTGGTCTAGAGTGTAATTTGTTTTTAAATAGGAATTCTTTACCGTCATTTCAACATGAAAATCAATCAGTGGATACTAACTACTTAGAAAAAATACTCTCTTCATTACGTAGAATTACAGTATATTGTGAGGATGCTAAAGAAGTTTGTGAGAAAATTTTAAGTGGACAGTTCCATAAAGCAACAGCTGAAGATACTTTACATAAAATTTATCACAGATGTATCGCTGAATTCTTCTCTCCTAAAAACGATGCATGGTATGAAAATAGTCGTGCAGCATACACAGGTAATCAAGCAATTACATTTTATAAAGCTGTACCTGGTACTCTTCAAGACCTATTTTCGTCTTTAGAAAAAGTTTTTCAACAAATGCGAGAAGAACTTGAGTATTATGAAACAGATTATTCAACAAAACTGATGCAACAATACAAACAGTAATTAGAAAATAGTTAAATGTAAATAATATCGTTAAGAGAAAAAGACTAGAAATTTTCTAGTCTTTTCATTTTGTATAAAACTCAAAAAAATGGATATATCTAGTAATTTTTATCTAAGATACGTTACAATACTATAGAAATTTCTTTGTAAGAGAAGAGGACTTAAAATGAAACAAATGTATTCAATTGGACAAAGGACAATCAAAACAGCAATCGGAAGTGGTATATCTCTATTAATCGCAGAAGCTCTACATTTACAAAATTACAGTACTGCTGCTGTCGTCACGCTATTAAGTATTCAAAATACAAAACGCAGATCATTTATTGTTGCAATTCAAAGATTTGTTGCATCAGTTATTGCAATGTTAATTGGATGGATGATGTTTGAATTTTTAAGCTATACCCCATTAACAGTTGTCATTTATTTTCTTTTAACTATACCCTTATTAGTCACATTGAAGTTACAAGAAGGAATCATACCAAGCTCAGTGATCGTTTTGCAAATTTATGTGAGTAACAATAAATCAATATCTTTCTTAATTAATCAAGTTGAAATTTTAGCAGTTGGGATCTTAATTGCTTTAATAATGAATACATATATGCCAAGTATTGAGAAGAAGATGATTGAATCTCAAAAGAAAATCGAGCAAAATTTTAAAATGTTACTTCTAGGAATTGCTTTAAAAATGAAGGGTAAGGATGAAGATTCACAAAATGAATTAATTTATGAAACAAAAAACCTTTTACAAACGGCGAAATCATTAGCTTACAGGCAAGTTGAAAATAGTTTTGTAAAATCAAACTTATATTATATTAATTATTTTGAAATGAGAGAACGTCAATTCGAAATCATATCGAATCAAATCATCCCATTATTAAAAAAGGTTGCGTTAAATTATCCGCATTCAAAAATTATCGCAGAATTTTTTGAGGACACAGGTGTTTATTTAAAAGAAAAATCTACAGGGATTGAATTATTAGGGGAATTTAGTCATATGATGAATGATTTTAGAAAGATGCCATTACCTGAATCAAGAGATGAGTTTGAGACTAGAGCTAGTTTAATGATGATTGTTTATGAATTGGAAAAAGTGATCTCATTAAAAATGGAGTTTTACTCAGAAAATCAGACCGTTTTAGAAAAACTTAACTAATCATTTTATATAAGAGGATGCGGAATTAACATCTTAAATACGTTAATTCCATTAATCGCGTGAATCGCATGAATACCGGTAATAGCTATAAATTTAATATCATACAATGGAAAGTAGAAGAGAAATTTATTTTCTCTGATGGAGGTGTATGATGTTAAATCAATCTGAACTCGTCACTTACTTTCAGGAGGTAGAAATCTGGTGTGCGAATGTATTACAGTTGCTGTCTGAAAGATTTGACCATATTCAAGAAAAAGAACTATTAGAATATAAAGTTAAACTATTGTTAAACAGAATGGGGACAAAAGGTCATTATGTAGATCAAAATTCCTTTTTAGATGAAATTAGTATGGATGTGGATGATATCCAAGAACGATTAATTTCAATTTTAAATGAAGAGGAATATGATGATAGCTATGCGTATCGGGTAATAGAAGTCGAAGAGAGAGTGGGGATTGGTAAGCACGAGCTCCCGCCTTTACCATACCCATATAATGCACTCGAGCCATATATATCAAAAGAAATTATGATGCTACATCATGATAAGCACCATAAAAGTTATGTAGATGGTTTAAATAAAGCTGAGATTGAATTAGAAAAGGCAAGAAAGAATAAGGCATACGATTTATTAAAGCATTGGGAAAGAGAGCTTGCATTTCATGGGTCTGGTCATTATTTGCATACGATATTTTGGAATAATTTAAGTAAATCAGGTGGAGGGCAACCTCATGGGGCTTTTTTAAAACAAATTGAAGATGACTTCGGAAGTTATGAAGCCTTTAAAGAGCATTTTACACAGGCTGCTAAAAAAGTGGAAGGTGTCGGTTGGGCGATTTTAGTTTGGGTTCCAAGAGCGAATCGGTTGGAGATTCTTCAAACTGAAAAACATCAATTCTTTACTCAATGGGATACAATTCCATTGCTAGTTTTGGACGTTTGGGAGCATGCTTATTATTTGCAGTATAAATTTGATAAAGACGCATACATTACAAATTTTTGGAACATTGTTAATTGGCCAGATGTAAATTATCGATATGATTATGCTAGTCAATTAAAATGGCAACCATTTTATTAATAAGCGTAAAATAGTAGGTGCTGGAATTGCTCAGGTTGTATATCTGAACAAGTTCAGCACTTTTTTCTTAAAAAAAAAGTCATTTTTTTATAATGTAATTCGTAAACTTGTACTAATTAGGACTAACTGTGGAGTTGATGCGAAAGATGAAAAAATGGCTAGTAATCGGAATCATTGGCTTATTTTTAATCGGAATTATTATTCCGACGAATAATGTTAAAGCATTTGGAGGAGTTAGTGCTAGAAATGCAGTTTTGATGGATCAAAAAACTGGACGAATCTTGTATGGTAAAGCAATGCATGACTCTGAAAGAATCGCCAGCATAACAAAAATAATGACTGCAATACTCGCTGTAGAGTCCGGTAAAATGCAAAACACGATAACAATTAGTTCAAGGGCAGTGCAAACAGAAGGATCATCCATTTATTTAAAACCAGGACAAAAAATTAAACTTGAAGATTTAGTTTATGGTTTAATGCTTAGGTCTGGGAATGATGCGGCTAATGCAATTGCCGAGGCTGTAGGTGGTAGCATCGAAGGATTTGTTTATATGATGAACGAAAAAGCAAAAGAAATCGGAATGAGTAATACATATTTTAGCAATCCATCAGGACTTGATCAGCAAGGAAAAGAGCATTACTCATCTGCTTATGATATGGCGTTATTAACGAGATACGCTATGGAAAATCCTAAATATGCAAAAATTGCAGGTACAAAAGTACACCGTGCCCCAAATACGGCAGAATCTTGGGATTATGTTTGGAAGAATAAAAACAAATTGCTTACTTTCATGTACAAGTATAGTACTGGAGGTAAAACTGGATTTACTAAAAAAGCAAAAAGAACACTCGTATCAACTGCTTCAAAAAACGGAATGGATTTAATTGTCGTAACACTAAATGATGGGCAAGATTGGCAAGATCATATGTCACTATTCGAATATGGTTTCAGTAACTATCCTTTAACGAAAGTTTTAAGTAAAGGAGGAATTAAAGAAGTCACAGATAAAAAATATAAAGGACATGTTTATATGAAAAATGACTTCTCTTATCCTTTAGATAAAAAAGAGCGTGATCAAGTAAGAATCACGATTGAAATGCAAAAGCCGACCAAGAAAAAAATTGCTAATGATGCAATTGTTGGTAAAGCGATTATCGAACTAGAAGGTGAACAAATTGGATTTAGAAATATATTTTATAGCGATAGTAAGGTCAAAATATTTACAAAAGAAATAATCCAAAATGGGAAACAAGTTCTATTAAACTTAATGGGAGAGCACTCTGATGGTTAATATCATTTGGGTTGCTCTTACAATAATTGGTTTTGTTTTTGCAATGATTAATGGCACCATGGATGAAGTAAATAAAGCAGTATTTGACGGAGGAAAGCAAGCAATTACCATTATTATTGGACTAGTTAGTGTGCTTGTTTTTTGGTTAGGTTTAATGCGAATAGCAGAAGAATCTGGATTATTAAAAATTCTTTCGAAATTATTTCAACCATTCCTATCTTTCCTATTTCCGAGAATCCCTAAAGACCATCCGGCACTAGGTTATATTATGTCAAATATGGTCGCCAATTTATTCGGTTTAGGAAATGCCGCAACACCATTAGGTATAAAGGCGATGGAACAACTAAAAGTGTTAAATAGAAATAGTATTGAAGCAAGTGATGACATGATTACATTTTTAACTTTAAATACAAGTGCAATCACTTTAATTCCTACAACAGTGATCGGAGTTAGAATGTCTTATCATTCTGCAAATCCGACCGAAATAGTAGGTGTTACAATCCTTGCACAGATCGTTTCATTTATTGGGGGACTCGCGGTAAATAGTTTTTTTGCAAGTAGGCGAAATCGAAAGGGGAGAAAATAAATGGGATATATGAATACTATTTCACTTTATATTATTCCATTTATTATCGCTGTCATTTTAATACATGGAACTTGGAAAAAGGTGCCTACGTATGAATCTTTTGTTGAAGGTGGAAAAGAGGGTGTAACAATTGCAGTGCAATTAATTCCATTTTTAGTAGGGATGCTAGTATCGATCTCGATCTTTAGAGCGTCAGGTGCTCTAGAGTTTTGTGTAGAACTTATGCGTCCATTATTAAGTTCATTAGGTATTCCGGCAGAAGTTTTTCCGCTAGCAATTATTCGACCTATTTCTGGTTCGGCCGCTTTAGGGATTACTTCGGATTTAATTAAAACATATGGACCGGATTCATTTATCGGAAGGTTAGCTTCGACTATGCAAGGCAGTACAGATACAACGCTATATGTTTTAACGGTGTATTTTGGAGCGGTAGGAATTCGTAAAATGGGTGATGCATTAAAAGTAGGTTTAATTGCAGATGCAATCAGTATTATTTTCTCAATCATTTTTGTAACGATGTTCTTTTCTTAACCCAACGCATACGATTTGAAACAGTGAAAAAGTACTTTTATTTTAGGATAAAAGTACTTTTTTATTGCGCATTTAAAATTAATATCTTATAATACCAATAAGAATAGTTGGTATTAAGACAACATTCAATTTTACCCATGTTGCATATAATGGATTGGAAGAAACTAACCTTTTTGTGACATAAAGGAGCTTGAAATTATGAAAGTTGTAAAATCAGTACACGAGCTGATCGGATCAACACCATTGCTTGAAATTACAACATTCCCTTTACCAAAAGGAACAAGACTATTTGCAAAATTAGAATTCTGTAACCCAGGTGGAAGTGTAAAAGATCGACTTGGAATGGAATTATTAGAAAGTGCACTTAACGAAGGTAAATTAGAAAAAGGTGGTACAGTCATTGAACCAACCGCCGGAAATACAGGAATTGGTTTAGCACTAGCAGCTATAAAATATGGTGTAAATGTTCTATTTGTTGTTCCTGAAAAATTCAGTATTGAAAAACAAACATTGATGAAAGCACTTGGAGCAAAAATTGTGAACACACCTACAGAAGATGGAATGACAGGTGCAATTAAAAAAGCGAATGAGCTCTCAAAAGAAATACCGAATTCATTTGTACCATCACAATTTAGTAATGAAGCAAATCCAAGAACCTATTACAAAACATTAGGTCCTGAATTAGTTGACCAACTAGATGGAAAAATAGATGTATTTGTTGCTGGAGCTGGTAGTGGAGGAACATTTACTGGTACAGCCCAGTATTTAAAAGATAAATTACAAAATGTAAAAACAGTGATTGTTGAACCAGAAGGATCAATCTTAAATGGTGGAAAGCCAGGTTCACATGATACAGAAGGAATTGGAATGGAATTTATTCCTGCCTTTGTAGATACAAAATTATTTGATGCTATTCATACAGTACTTGATACAGACGCATTTCGTTTAGTCAAAGAACTAGCAACGAAAGAAGGACTTTTAGTAGGAAGTTCCTCAGGAGCTGTGTTATATGCAAGTTTATTAGAAGCAAATAAAGCAAAACCAGGGAGTACAATCGTAACGATTTTCCCAGATAGTAGTGAAAGATACTTAAGTAAAAACATATATAGTGAGGGATAAAATATGAAGAAAAAGACGGCGTTAATACACGGGGGAATTAGTAGAGATGAAACAACTGGTGCGGTTAGTGTTCCGATTTATCAAACTAGTACGTATAAACAAGATGCTGTTGGTAAACATAGAGGATTTGAATATTCCAGAACAGGCAATCCGACACGACATGCTCTTGAAGAGTTAATGAAAGATATTGAACACGGTGTTGCAGGATTTGCATTTGCATCAGGAATGGCAGCTATTCATACTGTGTTTAGTTTATTCAAGACTGGTGACCATATCGTAGTCGGTGATGATGTTTATGGTGGTACTTACCGATTACTTACAAGAGTGTTATCAAATTTAGGCATAACAGCTACATTTGTTGATACAAGTAATATTACTTTAGTTGAAAATGTTATTTCACCAAATACAAAAGCAATTTTTATTGAGTCACCTAGTAATCCATTATTAAAAATTACTGATATTAAAGCAATTGCAAAACTTGCAAATGAATATGACTTATTAACGATTGTTGATAATACTTTTGCTACTCCATACTGGCAACAACCTCTTACACTAGGTGCTGATATCGTCGTTCATAGTGGAACTAAATACCTTGGAGGACATAGTGACGTAGTAGCTGGAGTTGTTGTAACGAATAAAGAAGAATTAGCTGAAGATTTAGCATTTTATCAAAACTCGATTGGTGGAGTTTTAGGGCCAAACGATAGCTGGTTATTACAACGTGGTATTAAAACACTTGGAATTAGAATGGAAGAACATGAAAGAAATACGCATGAAATTGTGACGTTCTTATCGAATCATCCAAATGTAAATAAAGTTTTCTATCCTGGATTATCGACACATCCAAACCATGAATTAGCAAAACAACAAAGCAGTGGATTTGGTGGCATGTTATCTTTTGAATTAAAAGAAGGTTTAGATCCAGAAGAATTCGTAGGTAAATTAAAGTGGTTTACATTAGCTGAAAGTTTAGGAGCAGTTGAAAGTCTTGTAGGGATTCCTTCAAAAATGACGCATGCTTCAATCCCAAGAGAAAAACGAATTGCATCCGGAATTTCTGATGAATTAATTCGATTATCGGTTGGTCTAGAAGATTTAGAAGATTTAATCGAAGACCTAGAACAAGCATTAATATTTCAAACATCAAAGGTGAGATAAATGGGTAGAGAGTTTTTAGACGTTTTTACTGGTTGGGCAGATAGTTACGATTCTTTTGTTCAAGGCCATGACCCAGAATATAAAGAAGCATTTCGACGTTATGATGAAATACTGAATGAAATTGTTAATAGAAGTGGAAATAGCGTTCTCGAATTTGGAATTGGTACAGGGAATTTAACAAAGTTACTTCTTGATAAAGGAAAAACTGTATTTCCAATCGAGCCATCTCCCGAGATGAGAATTATTGCCTCAAAGAAATTGGGCGAGAATATTACGATTCACGACGGAGATTTAATTGATTTTCCAAAACCACAGGCCGGGATCGATACAATTGTAAGTTCATACGTTTTTCATCATTTAACTGATCAAGAAAAATATGAAGCTATTAAAATATATAGCTCATTATTGAACACAAATGGGAAAATCGTATTTGCAGATACAATGTTTTTAACAGAAAACGAATATAAAAATGAAATTACAAAAGCTGAAAATGCAAATTATATCAATCTAAGAGATGATTTAATTAGAGAATATTATCCATTAATCCCAGTTGTTCGTTCACATTTTGAAAAAAATGGTTTTGATGTGAAATTCGAACAATATAATGATTTTGTATGGATCGTTGAAGCTACAAAAAAATAGAGAGAAGTAATTTAGGAGGAAATTAAATATGCCATCAGTTGAAAGTTTTGAATTAGATCACACAAAAGTTGTTGCTCCTTACGTTAGACATTGTGGGACTCATGCAGTTGGTACAGACGGAGTTGTTACAAAATATGATATTCGTTTTTGCCAACCAAATAAGCAAGCAATGAAACCAGATACAATTCACACTTTAGAACATTTACTAGCTTTGAACGTACGTGAAGCAGTACCTGCTGGTGACCCTTTTAAAATTATTGATTTATCACCAATGGGTTGCCAAACTGGATTTTATTTAATAATCGCTGGTACACCTTCAATTTCAGAAGTAATCACATTATTACGTAAAACAGCTGAACTTGGACAGCAAGTTGAAGAAGTACCTGCTGCAAATGAGCTTCAATGCGGCCAAGCAAAACTTCATGACCTTGAAGGCGCAAAAAAATGGTTAAAATATTGGAGCGAGCAAACTGACGAAACGTTAGAAAGCGTATTTGCTTAATATAAAAAAACGTCATCTTAATGGATGACGTTTTTTTATATTAGACTGTTGGAAAAAAGAAAATGGGGAGGTGCAAATAAATAAGGCAAAACTACAATTAAATAAAATTAAGTAAACTGCAAATAAGACCACGAATCATTCATAAATTTGAGCGAAACCCAAAAGAATCTCGAGGACTAAACGTAAAATGGATTGAGAAATGAACAAATAAATCTCGGCCATAAGGAAAGTGGACATCCCGTTGTGGAAATAAGGCTCATGCAGCCACCTTAATTGGCAAAATCGTTTTCAACAGAATGAAAAAAACGTCATCCTAATTTTGATGGCGTTTTAAAGCAACAAAAATAAAAAATAGCTTAATTGATCACAAGAAGTAATTTCTCTTTTGGAACGGTGAATTTAATTTCTCCAATATTTTCTTCAATATCTTCAATTGTTGGAATATCATCAAAGCTTTGAATTGAAATGGCATCATCTAAGCATAATAAAATATATGGGTAATTAGTTTCTGTAGAGTCATAGATTAATTTGTATGCTTTTGAAGGTTTATCGGAAGTGAAAAATACATCGCCTAATTTAAACGAACCAACTGAATTATATTTTACTGCTGGATTAAAAGAATAATTCATATAGTAAGCTCCTTTTTCATTTTACTTATTATATTATTGACGGGTTCCTAATAGATTAAACAGCAAACTAGTAATTAGCTTGAATTGTAATAGATATTTTGTTTTTCTGAGTTACCATGGTCACTTCACCAATCCAATCTTCAATATCTCCAAGGGTTGGCATAATATCATAATTTTGGACTAGTCTTGCATCGGTTAATGAGACAAGTACATATGGGAAATCGTCTTCATTTTCCTCATAAACAAGCATATAGATTGTTTCATTCTTTTTAGTAATAAGTACACTACCTGGCGTAATAATTTTAGAACGGTCAAATGCTGAGGAGTGTTTTAAAGTTAAATTCATATCTATTACCTCATTTCTGCAAATCTAGTAAATTATATGATAGATTTTTAAAAATATGATATTGAGAGAAGGATAAAGGGACAATGGATTAAGAGGAAGAATGACGATCGTGCACGACTTAAAAATGGAATTAAGGTTTAGATTGGGTGTTTAACTCACTTTATTCATAAAAAACCTTGTAGCTGCTACTTGTTTTCAATTGTATAAATCTGTATGATGGTTGAAGAGGTGAAATGATCGAATGGAAAGATTACAGAAAGTTATTGCTAGAGCGGGAATTGCTTCTCGTCGTAAAGCAGAAGAGTTAATTAAAGAAGGAAAAGTGAAAGTAAATGGTCAGGTTGTTACTGAGTTAGGTGTTAAAGTAAGTGGTAACGATCGTGTTGAAGTGGAAGAGATTCCGATTGATAAAGAAGAACCAGTATACTTCCTTTTATATAAACCATCAGGTGTAATTTCAAGTGTTTCAGATGATAAAGGTAGAAAAGTTGTAACAGACTTTTTCCCAATGATTAAACAACGCATTTATCCAATTGGTAGATTGGATTTTGATACATCGGGTATCATTCTATTAACTAATGATGGCGAATTTTCAAATATACTTCAACATCCAAAATATGAAATAGATAAAGAATATATCGCAAAAGTAAAAGGGATTCCAACTAAAGAGCAGTTACGTAAATTAGAAAGAGGAATTGTGCTTGAGGATGGGAAAACGGCTCCAGCTCAAGTTAAAATGATTTCACTTGATAAAAGCAAAAATACTGCAATTGTAAGACTGATTATTCATGAAGGTAGAAACCGTCAAGTCAAGAGGATGCTTGAGGCGATTGGTACTCCAGTTGTGAAGTTAAAACGTGAACGATATGCGTTTTTAGATTTGAGTGGATTAACTCCTGGTGATGCAAGAGAACTATCACCTCATGAAGTGAAAAAACTAAGAGCAATGGCTACAGCAAAGCCACGCTAATGATAAATCAGACTGATGATCACTGCTTTTTTACTTAGTTACTTAACCTAAATTCAGTACTTATTTATAATCCGGTTAACATTTTTAGAAAATATGTTTTAATTCAGTCTGATATCTTATTTTTTCACTACGACTCGGTAAATACCGAGTTTTTTCTTTGCTTTAAACATTTAATATTTTGGGATAAAAGATTGAAAATTTAGTCTTTTTTGAAACGTATCAAATTTCTATTCAAGAATAGGAAATAATGATATTCTATCATATGGGAGGAACTGCATATATGAAGAAAAATAGAACGTTAATTCGAACAATTATCCTATTAGTTTTGGTTTGTGCAATTGGTTATACTTTTTACATAAATTTCTTTAAGAAAGATGAAGTTATTACTAAAGGAAGTAAAGCGCCAAACTTTGCTATGACGGAGCTAAATACTGGTAAAAAGTATACTCTTTCAGGTGAAAAAGGAAAAGGCGTGATTGTTAACTTTTGGGGTACTTGGTGTGAACCATGTAAGCGAGAAATGCCATTTATGAATGAAATCTATTCGAAATATAAGGGAAAAGGAATCGAGTTACTTGCAATGAATGCAGATGAATCGAAATTTTCAGTACAAAGATTTGTAAGCGATTATAAACTTAAATTTCCAGTCGGAATAGATAAAGATCAAGAGGTTTTAAATACGTATGGTGTTAACCCTTTACCAACTACGTTTTTTGTAAGTCCGGATGGAACAATAAAGAGAATCGTAACTGGTCAAATGACACCAGATTCTTTTGAAAGTTATATTAAAGAAATATTACCAAAATGATGAGTGTACATTAGTAAGGGGAAATAAAATGGAGACTTTTAAATGTGAATGTGGTCATCTTAATCATGTAGGTACTGAAATATGTGAGTCATGCGGTAAACCTCAAGATGAAAAAGCAACAGAAATACTTGATATGCGATATGAAGGGACTGCTAGAAGATCAATCGTTAATAATCAAACTTATATAGATAAAATATGGACGTTTTTTTCATCTGTAAAGGTAGCAGTTGTAATCATTCTAATTACGCTAGTAGCAGCAGCATTAGGTACTATTTTTCCACAAAGAGATTTATTACCACCTACTGCGAATCCTGCAACGTATTATCAAGATGAATATGGAATCTTTGGTAAAATATACGATGCAATCGGTTTGGATAATACGTTTAACTCTTGGTGGTTCATGTTACTTGTTGCATCGATTGGGATCTCACTAGTAATTTGTAGTTTAGATCGAATTTTACCACTCTATAAAGCTCTAAACAAACAAACTGTTACTAGACATCCAAACTTTTTAAAAAGACAAAAAATGTTCGGAATTAGTAGAGTTGATCATATTCCAGACGAAATAGAAAAAGCTAAAGTTAATTTGCGTAAAAGAGGTTATAAGATTCGTGAAGAAAACGGCAATATCTTAGCAGAAAAAGGTCGTTTCTCTCGTTGGGGTCCATATGTAAACCATATAGGGTTAATTATCTTCCTTATTGGGGTAATGATGAGATATGTACCTGGAATGTATATGGATAAAGCTCTTTGGGTTCAAGAAGGCGAATTAAAACCTGTCGTTGGTACAAACCAAAACTATTATATTAAATTAAATGATTTCCATATGGAAACATATGATAAAGATAAAGAGGGTAAAGTTTATAAAAAAGCGATTGAGCGCTTTGGAAATGATAAAATACCTAAAAACTATCAAGCCGATGTGACGTTGTATAAACGCGAAGGAAATTTAATTCCAGGAGAAGATCCAAAACTTAAAAAAGTAAAAGATTATAGTATTAAAGTTAATGAACCTTTAAAGTTCCAAAACTTCGCTCTATATCAAGTAGATTATCGAATTGGTGAATTTAGTGCATTCTTATTTACATTACAAAATAAACAAACAGGTGAAAAATTAGGGCCAATCACAGTAGATTTACAAAATCCTAAAGAAGTATATGACTTAAAAAATGGATATAAAGTAGAACTTAAAAATTATTTTCCAGATTTCTATTTTAACTCTGATGGTCAGCCTGATACAAAAACAAGAAAACCAAACAATCCAGCGTTTGTATTTAAAATGACTACACCAAAAACACCAAAAGGCGAAGTAGCATTTGTTGCAATTAAACAAAATATTGAACCAAATGGTGAAAACAAATATAAAATGTCATTTGCAGGGATTGAAACAAAAGATTCAACAGGTTTAACAGTACGTAAAGATTTAACTCTTTGGTTACTAGCACTTGGAGGAGCAATCTTTATGATCGGTGTAATTCAAGGTATGTATTGGTATCACCGACGCGTTTGGATACAGAATCAAGATGGGGAAGTTTGGGTTGCGGCATTTACAAATAAAAACTATTATGGTTTAAAGATGGAATTAAAGAAAGTGTTTGTAGACACAAAAATTGAATTGCCGATAGATCAACAAGCTAAAGAATAGTGTTTAACTAGGGGGAAAATATGTACGAGCTAAGTAGTAATTTTTTATTTATCGCGTTTATTTGTTATATAGTAGCTACTTTCTTTTTTGGCGGCTCGATGAAAACAAATGATAATGGTCCTAATAGATGGGGTACTATTGGTATTTCGATTACATTAATTGGATTCTTATCGCAAATTACTTATTTTATTTTAAGATGGATTGCTGCTGGACATGCACCTGTAAGTAATTTATTTGAATTTATTACATTCTTTGGAATGATGTTAATTTTTGCGTTTATCATGATTTATTTTATGTATCGCTTAAATATAATCGGATTATTCGCATTACCTTTATCAATAATCATCATTGCTTATGCATCAGTATTTCCACATGAAATCAAACCATTAGTTCCATCTTTAAAAAGCTATTGGTTACATATCCATGTAACAACAGCAGCTTTAGGGGAAGCTATTTTAGCGATTAGCTTTATTACAGGACTAATTTATTTAATTAAAAATATCGATCAAAAAGTATCAACAAAGAAAACATTTTGGCTTGAAGCAGTTTTATATTTCTTAGTAACTGTTGTTGGTTTCGTTATTATTTCTACAGCATTTAATGCATCTGGATACGAAGCAAAATATAATTGGATTAATAAAGATAAATTACAAGAAGAAATGGTCTATAATCTTCCATCAATTGTTGGTCCACATAAAGGTGAATTGACAACAAAAGATAAATTTGAAGCCCTTGCAGAAGTGCCAGCGATGGTTAATGCTAAAAAATTGAACACTGTAATTTGGTCAGTTTTTGCTGGCGCAGCATTATATGCAATCATTCGTTTAATTATCAGAAAACGAATTGGTGCATTTTTACAACCATTTGTACAAAAAGTCGATAGTGAATTATTAGACGAAATCGGATACCGTGCTGTAGCAATTGGTTTTCCAGTATTTACACTTGGTGGATTAATCTTTGCTATGATTTGGGCTCAAATTGCTTGGACAAAGTTCTGGAGCTGGGATCCAAAGGAAGATTGGGCATTAATAACATGGTTATTCTATGCAGTGTTTTTACATCTTCGTTTCAAACGAAATTGGCAAGGTGAAAAATCTGCTTGGTTAGCCGTACTGGGATTTGCAATTATTATGTTTAACTTAATTGCAGTAAACTTAATCATTGCTGGTTTACACTCATATGCGTAATTAATAATCAGCCTTGTAAAGGAATAAACCTTCCTTTACAAGGCTTTTTTTTCTAATTTTTATTTCGGTCCACATTTACTTAATTTTGGTTTCCTAGAAATCGCACTCTTGCTGCCAAGTTTTTTTTCACTATTTTATGGAAATAATAAATTCTAAGAATTATGTAAAAATGTTCACAAATTATACTAGAATATCCAATTTTTATTATGTAAAATTATGTAGAGGGGGTCGAAATTATGGATCAAAATATAAAAATATTAATAGCAGATGATGAAGATCGTATTAGACGATTATTAAAAATGTATTTGGAACGTGATGGATATAGTATTGACGAAGCTGAAAATGGTGAGGATGCTTTAAATTTAGCATTGAAGAATGAATATTCCTTAATCGTACTAGATTTGATGATGCCTAAAATTGATGGAATTGAAGTTTGTAGGGAATTACGAAAAACAAAAACAACGCCTGTGATCATGTTAACGGCAAAAGGTGAAGAAACAAACCGAGTTCAAGGTTTTGAAGTAGGTACCGATGATTATATCGTTAAGCCATTTAGTCCGCGTGAAGTAGTACTACGTGTTAAAGCTCTATTAAGACGTTCTTCACCTGTACCAGTATTTACTTCAGATAATTCTTCAGCGAAGGATATCGTTGTGTTTCCGCATCTAACGATTGATAATGATGCTCATAAGGTAATTGTTGAAGGGGAAGAGATCAGTTTAACACCAAAAGAATACGAATTACTGTTGTTTTTAGCTAAGGCACCTGACAAAGTATTTGATCGTGAAACATTATTAAAATCAGTTTGGCAATATGATTTTTTCGGAGATTTACGTACCGTAGACACACATGTAAAACGACTGCGTGAAAAACTAAGTAAAAGCTCTGAGGATGCTGCGAAAATGATTGTAACCGTTTGGGGTGTAGGTTATAAATTTGAAGTAGGTCAGGAGTAATGATCGTAAGAAGTTTAGTTGGAAAGCTTTGGCTGACAATTATCTTACTAGTCTCTCTTGTATTATCATTTTTGACCTTTGTCTTAATAGGATTTTTTGAAAAATTTTACATTGACCTTCAAGTACAAAATATGAAAGATGATGCAACGAAAATTGCACAATTAATAGATAATGGTCAACCACTCTCAAATATTGAGTATTTATCAAATAATATTGTTAGTCGATATTCAAGAGTAATCATTTCTATTGACGGTAGGGAGCCATGGTATTCAAATAATACTTATGGAATACAGGATCTACCTTTTAAAGAAATAAAAAATGATGAAATCTTAAATAAAACGTTAACTGATAATAAAGAGGTCAGTAAAAGACTTGTTTATGGTGAAAATAGTGAGAGAGAAAAATTAGTAGTGGGTGTTCCATTACATACAAACTCAAATAATGGAGCTGTATTTATATACCAAACATTACAACCTGTAAAAGTGATGATTCATCAAACGACTAATTTTGTCTTGCTTGCGGCATCAATCGGAATCGTATTAACAACATTTTTCTCATTCTTTCTTTCTTCTAAAATTACAGCTCCTCTTAGAAAAATGAAAGAAGTTGTAAGTAGTATGACTTCAGGAAATTTTAATGTGAAAGTACCGATCCATTCAAGTGATGAAATTGGAGAGCTTGCGTATTCATTTAACAAGATGAGTAAACAATTAAATTTTAATATGAATGCATTAAAACAAGAGAAAGAGAAGGTTTCTAATATTATTACAAGTATGGTAGATGGGGTAATTTCGATTGATAAAGAAGGTCAAATCGTGACATCAAATCCACCAGCTGAACGCTTTTTGAAAATGCTTAATGATGATCAGTTAGAAGATCCCTCTTCTCTTGTTTTAACAAATGAGTTATTAGATTTATTTGTATTAGTAGTCGAAAGTGAGAAAAAGCAATTTATCGAATTACATTTTGATCAAGGCAATTGGCAAGTTTTAATGTCGCCCCTTTATAATCAAACAAATATAAGAGGCGTTGTAGCGGTGATTCGAGATGTTACAGAACAAAGACGTTTAGAAAAGATGCGAAAAGATTTTATAGCGCATGTTTCTCATGAACTACGTACGCCTATTTCTTTATTACAAGGTTATAGCGAAGCGATTGTTGATGGGGTAGCAGAATCCAAAGAAGAAATGCAGGAATTGTCACAAATCATTTATGATGAGTCTCTTAGAATGGGGCGTTTAGTAAATGATCTGTTAGATTTAGCAAGAATGGAGAACGGTTTTACCGAATTAAATAGAGAGTTCGTTCCTCTAGTACAATTTGTGGATCGAATTTTACGTAAGTTTAAAGGTCTAGCAAAGGATAAAAATATTAAGCTATTTGGTGAAATCGACAATGTTTCGCATTTGAATATCTACATAGATGAGGATCGAATGGAACAGGTTTTTACAAATTTAATTGATAATGCAATAAGACATACGAATGAAAATGGAAGAATAATTGTTTCAGTAAATCAAAATGAAAGATCAACTACATTTAATTTTATTGATTCAGGTGCAGGGATTTCAAAAGAAGACTTACCATTTGTATTTGAACGTTTTTATAAGGCAGATAAAGCTCGTACAAGAGGTAGAAGTGGAACAGGTTTAGGTTTATCAATCGTTAAAAATATTGTTACAGCACATGGTGGATCCATCCAGGTTTATAGTGAAGTAGGACAGGGAACGACATTTAAAGTTAAAATACCGCATAATTTACGAATGAACGAAAAAGATGTAGAGTAATCTTGTTTCATATAAAACATATTTCCCATATGTTTAGAGAAGAAATTTCTACAAAACACACAAAAAACAAATAAAATGTTAGTAAAATCATAAACATATAAATAAAATAATTGAATTCTTACCCAATTTATCTTACGATTGAATTAATGAAATATTGATGAGTTTAGTGCAAGTATTGCTTAAAAGGGAATCTGGTATAATCCAGAACTGTCCCCGCAACTGTAATGTGGACGAAACGAATAGCCACTGTTCGAAAGAATGGGAAGGTCGGAGTAGGTTGAAACAAAGTCAGTAGACCTGCTAAATTCATCCTTGTTCAATTCTTCGGGGAGTAAGGATTTGAAGCAGCAGTTGCAAGACTTCTTGTATTTTTATGTTGTTTCAGCCCCGTTCAAAATGAATGGGGTTTTTTTTATGTATTTCAATTATTTAGGAGGATTTAAATGAAAAAGTTTTTATCAAGTTTTATCATTATGTTATTGTGTTTAGGATTATTTGGTTGTAATAATGATACGACACAAAAAAAATCGAATGTAAGTAAAACAGAACAAGCAACTTTTCCAATGACTGTTAAAGATGCAACGAACAAAGAAATTAGCTTTAAAGAGGCACCTAAAAGAATCGTATCACTTATTCCAAGTAATACTGAAATCTTATTTTCTATTGGTGATGGCAAGGATGTAGTAGGGGTAACAGATTTTGACAATTATCCAAAAGAAGTAAAATCAATTGATAAAGTTGGCGGAAATAATGCCGATATGACATATAATGTTGAAAAAATTATTTCATTGAAACCTGATTTAGTTTTAGCTCATGAATCAAGTTTAGGAATTTCTGCTGACGGTTTAGAACAGATAAAACAAGCTGGGATTAATGTTTTTGTCGTAAAAAATGCTGCAACTATTAATGATGTGTATGATACAATTCAACAAGTTGGAGAAATAACTGGAAAAACCGAGCAATCGAAAAAAGTTGTAACTGGTATGAAAACAAAATTAGATGAAATTAGCAAAAAAACAGCTAAAGCAACTACGAATCCAAAGGTATGGCTTGAAATTTCTGGTCCGCCAGAAATCTATACAGCAGGTAAAGGTACTTTCTTAGATGAAATGCTTTCGATTGTTCATGCTAAAAACGTAGCTGAAAGTGAAAAAGGTTGGGTAAAGTATAGTGAGGAATCAGCAATTAAAGCGAATCCTGATGTGATTTTAACAACTTATGGATATTATGTTCCAAATTTAGAAAAAACTGTAATGGCTAGGAAAAACTGGCAAACAGTAAACGCAATTAAAAATCACCGTGTATATGATGTTAATTCAGATACAACATCTAGACCTGGTCCAAGACTTGCAGAGGGAGTCGAAGCAATTGCAAAGGCGGTTTACCCAGAGCTTTATAAATAATACATATTTAATCTTTTTAATTCCAATTATCTTATTAATTTTTTTATTTATTTTAGGGGTTTCGATTGGGTCTACATCGATTCCCTTTTCTTCTATTATTTCTAGCTTTTCAGATGCTATATTTAAAACTGATTATGTTCCAGCTGATATTCAAACAATTGTCATGAATATACGAGTGCCAAGGGTTATGTTAGCTGGATTAGTCGGTGCGTGCCTTTCATTGGCAGGTGTTGCGTTTCAAGGAATACTTAAAAATCCTTTAGCTGATCCTTTTACATTAGGTGTTTCTTCAGGCGCCTCTGTAGGTGCAGTGTTTGTATTGTTTTTTCAAATAAGCTTACCTTTTGTTACTTATTTTACATTACCAGTAGTTAGTATCTTATTTGGATTTGGTACACTTATTTTATTATTACTCTTTGTTAGAAAACTGGATCGATCACTTAATGTAGAGACAATTATTTTAGGTGGAATTATCATAAGTTCATTTTGTTCTGCATTGTTGTCATTATTTATAACTTTTTCAAATAATGAATTACGTGCAGTAATTGGATGGTTAATGGGTAATATTGGTGGGAGAGGCATTCAGTACTCTCTAAGTTTATTACCGTTTTTAATCATTTCTTTCTTAATATTATTTAGTCAAAATAGGCAGTTAGATGCGATGACATTTGGGAGCACAAATGCAAAACATATCGGAATTGATGTGAAAAAATCTACTTATTTAATTTTGTTAACAGGAAGTATTTTATCTGGTGCAGCAGTAGCCGTTTCTGGAACAATTGGATTTGTAGGATTAGTTGTTCCGCATTATACTAGAATACTTGTAGGGCCATTACATAAAAAATTACTTCCTTTATCGATGATCAATGGAGCAATTTTTTTAATCGGGTCTGACATATTATCGAGAGTTGTTTTAGCCCCAAGAGAGTTACCAATAGGGGTAATTACTTCACTAATTGGTGCTCCAATATTTGCTTTTATATTACTATCTTTGAAAAGAAATAGGGGAAAAGTATGATCAAATGTCAAGATATCTCATATTCTTATGATGGAATTCATACTGATTTGGATGAACTGTCTTATTCTATTAATCAAGGAGAATGGCTAGGAATTATCGGTCCAAATGGGAGTGGCAAGTCAACGTTTTTAAATATTCTTTGTGGACTTTTTAAGCCGTCTAAAGGAAATGTAATGTTGGATGGAGAATTAGTTTCTAGTATGTCAAATAAACAAATAGCAAAAAAGATTGCTGTTTTATCACAACAAAATTCCTATACATATTCTTATGAGGTAAAAGAAACAGTTAAACTTGGACGTCTTGCTCATTCGTCTTCCTTTTTTCCTAGCTGGTCCACAATCGATGAAACTGCGGTCAATAATGCAATGATGATGACTGGTACTAAGAAGATGGAAAAAAGTTTCATCAATGAAATTAGTGGTGGTGAGCGTCAAAGAGTCTTTCTTGCTCAATGCTTCGCTCAGGAAACACCATATATTTTTTTAGACGAACCAAGTAACCATTTAGATTTAATGCACACAATTAAAATTTTAGACGTTTTAAAGGAATTACAAAAACAAGAGAATAAAACAATTGTAACTGTTTTTCATGACCTAAATTTAGCAAGTCTTTACTGTGATCGATTAGTAGGATTAAAGGACGGAAAAATTTATATCGAAGGAAAAACAGACTCAGTTTTAAATGAAAATTTATTAAAAGGTTTATATGACACATCTTTTCAAATTTTAGATAATCCCGAAACAAATAAGAAAGTCATTATTTATAAAAGTAATGTATTGTAAATTAAAATTGAAAAAAGGAGAGGTTTTTCATGAAAATTTATACAAAAACCGGGGATAAAGGTCAAACTAGCTTAGTAGGTAAACGAGTAGATAAAGATGATTTAAGGGTAGAATCTTACGGAACAATTGACGAAGTAAATACAATCGTTGGGTACGCAATGACATATTTAGATCAAGAGGATACGAGAGATATTTACAATGCACTTCAAAAGATCCAACATGAACTATTTGACTGTGGTGGAGATTTGGCAGTAGTAAAGGATAGCATCCCTTTTAAAACGACAGAGAAAATGGTTGAAGAGCTTGAAACATTAATCGATGAATATATGGAAGCAACTCCCCCATTACAGCGTTTTATTCTACCTGGTGGGTCAAAACCTGCTGCAATCATTCATCAAGCAAGAGCGGTAACGAGACGTGCAGAAAGAACGGTTGTAACATTAATGAAGCAAGAAAACATTCATCTTCCAGTATTTTTATATTTGAATCGATTATCTGATTATTTCTTTGCACTTGCAAGGGTAATCAACACACGTTTAAATATTAAGGATGTTGAATACGAACGAGGATCAATCGTATTTCGAACTGATAAAAAATAAATAAGAAAAGTAGCGGTTGAATAGTTAAATTTTTCTAATCAATCGCTATTTTTTTTGTATAAATAATTTTTTTCTATCATAGAATGATTGAGCGTATGTTTTAGTAAAACTACTTCTTGGCGTTTACACGATCCATTTGCTCAATACTTCTTAAGTAATATACATAAAAAAGAGTCAAGGATTTGCAATGATTTATGCGTCTCGTCTATTTTTTTTAATGAATTACCAGTTGTCAGTCTACGAGTTTTTGGGCTGATTAAACACTTTCCACAATTCTTTAGGTAGGAGGAAAATAATGCTTGATTTTCTTAGGAGATGTTTGTTGATTGTTGTTTTTGTTTTAACGATTGGTCTTTTATTTATCGGAGGGAATCGAGAGAAATTAAAGGATATAATATTAGATAAAAATTTTCATGAATTAAAAATTGTTTCAAATCCTTAGCCGTATATTTGGACTATTAGTTTAATAATTTGTGTCGAAAAGACCGACTGTTTTAAGAACTTCCATATTAAATGTAATTTACTTCTAAATTTGGTAAAGTACATTTATATGTGAAGTTCTATTTTTTGATTTTAAGGAGAAAGAAATGTCTAATATATGGGATCCAGCGATTGTAATGGAAGAGGGATTAGTAAAAGAAATAATGAAGATACAATTCCCCGAAATAAATATAAACGTAATTAAAAAAATTGGTGAAGGATTTGACAATACTGTCTTTTGTTTAAATGATGACATTTTACTAAGATTTCCGCGAAGAGAAATAGCTGTAGCCATTTTAAACGTTGAAAGAAATTTACTCCCAATTATTTACAGTCATTTTGAATTAAAGACAACGGTACCAATACTTGATGGAAAGCCATCTGAATTATTTCCTTGGCCATTTTTAGGATATAATTTTATTGCGGGAAAGCCTCCAATTTATTTAAATAGAACTGAGAGAATTTTAATGATTGAACCAATCGCTAATTTCTTGAAAAATTTGCATTCAATAAAATTCGATGAATTAAAGGGGATTAAATTACCATTTGATGAGTTAAAAAGATTAGATATAAACTTCCGTAAACCTCAGGCTAAAAAATATATACAACAGGCAATACAGAAGAAACTCATTGAAGATGAACAGAAAATTAATCATTATATTGAAAGCTTAGTTGAAATTAAAAGTGAGACACCATTAGTTCTTGTTCATGGTGATTTACATTTTAAGAATATGATTGTGAATGAACAAAACCAACTTGAAGGAATTATTGATTGGGGTGATGCTCATATCGGCAATCGTGAATTAGATTTGTCTATAATTTATAGTCTAATTCCGAACGATATGAGAGGTGCATTTTTTGAGATTTATGGTAATGTATCGGAAGCGTCAAAGAAATTAGCACAATTTAAAGCCGTTTTTACAACAGTTGTGCTGTTGTTATATGCGAACGATCAAAAGGATGATTCGTTAGTAAGTTTTTGTCAAGAAAACCTAAATAATGCTCTAAATGATTAGTGGGAGATTTTTATTTACAAACTGTATTTAATTTAGTAACATTAAACTGTAAATTAATAAACGATCTATCTTCGGGGCGGGGCGAAATTCCCCACCGGCGGTAATTAAGCATTGCTTATAAGCCCGCGAGCCTGATTTTTTGGGCAGGATCTAGTGCGATTCTAGAGCCGACAGTATAGTCTGGATGGGAGAAGATGGAGGTTCGCAAGTTCAAAAAATTTCACTTTTTGAACGCTTATTTGGCGTGCTGAAAATTCTCCCCTATTTCAAAAAATAGGGGATTTTATTTTATTTGCATAATTTTATACTATTTTTCATTTATTAATTCGGACTTATGATAATATGTGCAAATAATAACGCTACTTAAGCGAACCTTTCATTTTTCTTGATATGATCGGGAAAAAGGAGAGAGGTATTATGCAACAACGCAACAAAGTAAATAAAATGGTAGTAGTAGCTATGCTTAGCAGTATTTCTTATGTACTGATGATGCTGTACTTTCCACTACCTGCATTTCCAGTATGGCTTACAGTTGATTTTAGTGACGTTCCTGCGTTAATAGGAGCAATTGTTTTTGGTCCTGTAGCAGGAGTAGGAATAGAGTTAATAAAAAACATCCTTCATTATGTTATTAATGGTAGCATGACTGGCGTACCAATTGGAGAATTTGCTAATTTCAGTGCAGGAGTATTATATATTTTACCTGCGTCGTATTTCTTTAGAAAATATCGTTCAGTAAAAGGTTTAACTCTTGGATTAATCGTTGGTACAGTAGTGATGACTGGAATATTAAGTCTTTTAAATTATTTTGTGTTATTACCTGCATATGCACATTTCATGAATTTTAACCTGCCAAATGAAGTAATTGTTGCATCAATTATGCCATTTAATGCAATTAAAGGTCTATTAATCATGATCCTATTCTTAGTAATCTACCCTAAATTAAAGGTTTGGTTAACTCAAAGAATGAATGTCCATAACGTATAAATAAATGAAAGTGTCTACTAAATTTTGGTAGACACTTTTTTGTTTTTTTGAAAGGTGAAAAAACTGCACCGTAAAAAAGAGAACCATCTATCGAATGATAGATGGTTTATTTGTTAGTTTATCAGCTGAGAAGATAACAAAAGAAATTGTTGTTCATTCTTCTCATATAGTGCTTTGTCAATTTGACGAAGAAGAAGTGCGTGTGAAGTTTGAGTGATAAGCGATGAAAGAAACGCATCAATTTCTGCTTGCACTTCTTCGTTTGGTTCAATAGAAGTCGTCGAAAACGGATTTGAATCTAAAATCAAAGCGTACTCGATCGGCATCGCATCAAATAACAACTCAAGATAAAACGCTATTTCCTTTCCGTGTAATCGAAGTTTATGGTAAATCGATTCCGGTGACATTTCGACCTTCTTATTAAATTCGTAATACGAAACCTGAAGGTACGAGTAGTTAGAGTAGTTATCATTTCGAAAATTAATTACAATGCCATTTGGTGTACTCTTTGCATCATCTACAAACGAGATGTTTGTTAGTACTTCATCAACAGCAAGGAGATATTGTAGAATCAATTCGATGTCTTTTTTTACCTGATTTTTCTCTAAGAACTTGTTTAAAAATGTTTTTTTCTCAGTAATTGTCATCTGTTCCATGCTGTTCATCCTCTCTTGATGTTTTGTTTATTATAACGAATTATTAGATTATTCTAAATATGTAAAATAAGGAAATAATTAAGAAAGGGGTTTTGATTATTAATTGTATAGGTCCGGCAATGAGTGATTTAGAAATTACAGGAAGGACGGAACAGTAGAATTAGCAATTCGGCTAGCTTGTGTTTTTTTATTAAAAAAAATAAAAAAAGCGACGAAATAATTTCGTCGCAGTTTTTACTATTCGAATTTTAAAGCGTCGCCATCAAATGATTCGTCAGCAACTTTGATTGAGTCTGTTGGGCATCCTTCGAATGCATCCATCATGTCATCAACTAAAACGTCTGGAATTTCAACGATTCCTTGGTTATCATCTAGAGTAACGTATGCGATCCCTTCATCATCATAGTCATAGATATCAGGTGCAGCTGCGCCACAAGCGCCACATGCGATACAAGTGTCTTTATCAACGATTGTATATTTTGCCATTGTATTGACCTCCCAAATTATTCCCTGTTTATGTTACAGATACTATTTTTGTAATGTACCTGTAAACATTTTAAAACGGTTTCCAAAACTTTTCAATATAATTGTACAAGGTTTTGAAAAAAACGAGAAATGATGAAATCTCAAATAAAATAAATAATGATTTTTATATGCTTAAAATGGTTTGGTTATTGATACATATGATAAGCTAGAAGAAATAAAAACTATTTAGAAAAAATGCACAAATATTTTTGTACTACTAATTATTATTCGAAAAAATATTCAAATATATTAATGGAATAATTTTATTTGAGAGGTTTATGATGTCTAATCTATCAATATTGGAAGAAATCTTCCTTTTTTTACTTCATCGATATAATGCTGAACGAACGATCCAAGGTATAATGTATTTATTAAAAGGTAAACAAAGTGCTCAAATTATTCAAGATTCTCATTTTTATCATGTCACATCATTTTTCGGGCTTTTTCATTTCCTCACTCATCAGAATATGCAAGAAATTATAAATGGGTTAGAGGTTAAAGGGTATATAAGTCAAACGGAAAATAAAAATATCTATTTGTTAAATAAAAATGGTCAAGCTTATCTAGAAAATCAAAAATTACAGTTTATGGAGTTTAAATATATAAATGGTCTAAGGTTTTCTAGTATTCAAAAGATATTTTGGAAAAGATTTTCATTGTTCTTTCAAACAGTTTCAAATCTGAATATGAATTTAAAATATTTTAGGGCAGTAATTCAAGACCAAGATATACAAGAATGGGTAAAAAATGAAATTCTTAATTTTACAGGGAATAAAAACGAATTAGTTAATCAATTTTATAATGAATTACATACAATTTTAGAAAATGTAAGTGATGAAGACGCATTACTATTTGTGAAACGATTGTCTGGAGCAAATGCTTATGGCATGACTTTAGAACAGATTGCATCTGAACACAAAGTGAGTGTTGAGAAAATTTATCTCAAATCGATTAATACTTTGCATCATATGATCACCATTTTAGTTGAGCCTAAAAATAATTATCCTTTTTTAAGTAAATTTGTTAATGGAGATAAAAGTACTAATATTACGAATACTTCGATTGAAACGAAGAAATTATTTGCTGAGGGTAGAACAATTCAAGAAATAGCTGCGATTCGTAATTTAAAGATTAGTACAATAGAGGATCATATTGTTGAGTGTGTATTAGGTGATAAATTATTTCCAATTAATCAATTTATTACGACAAAACAATTTACATTAATAAAAAATAAAATTATTGAGCTAAATACAAGGAAATTAAAAATTATTAAAGAAGCTTTATTAAATGAGGTAACATATTTTCAAATTCGTATTACTCTTGCAAGAATGGGTGATTTACATGGACCTAAATAAAGTTCTATACGAAAAGTTCGGTTATTCAAGTTTTCGAAATAACCAAAAAGAAATTATTAATGACTTGTTAAACTCGAAAGATGTTTTAGCGATGCTTCCTACTGGTGGGGGGAAGTCATTGTTATATCAATTAACAGGGCTACTATTGCCTGGCCTTGTAGTAATCGTTTCACCATTACTTTCACTTATGGAGGACCAGGTAGAACAAATTAAAGCATTTGGAGATAAACGAGTCATTGCACTAAATAGCTTTAGAAGTTTTGAGCAAAAAAAATATTTGTTTAAAAATATTAGCAGCTATAAGTTTATATTTGTTTCGCCTGAAATGTTACAAAATCAATTTTTAATTCAAAAACTTTCTGCTTCTAAGGTCTCGTTATTTGTTGTTGATGAAGCACATTGTATATCACAGTGGGGGCATGATTTTAGGCCAGAATATAAAACTTTAGGAGAAATTAAGCAGAAATTAAATAATCCGACGGTTTTAGCTTTAACCGCTACAGCTAGCAAAAATGTGCGGGAAGAAATAATTGAAACTTTACAGTTAAAACATGTTCAAAAATATATCAATTCAGTTAATAGAGAGAATATATCAATTCAAGTTGAAAAAGTAGATTCAGAAGTAGAAAAGCTCAAGTCATTAACTGACCATCTTTCAAAATTAACAGGTCCAGGCATTGTCTATTGTGGTACAAGAGCTACTTGTGAGAAAATTTCACATACCATAAGAGAAAAGTTAAATTGCAAAGTTGCTTATTATCATGGTGGAATGGAGCATGAGCAAAGAATTTTAATTCAACAACAATTTATTCAAAATCAAATAGATATCATCGTTTGTACAAGTGCTTTTGGTATGGGAATTAATAAACCGAATGTAAGGTTCGTGATTCATTATCAGTATCCGTCAAACATTGAGAATTATCTTCAAGAAATTGGACGTGCCGGCCGAGATGGTGAGCCCAGTATAGCAATACTAATCATGTGTGAAGAAGATCATGAGTTACCATTAAGGTTAATTGATGACGAAATCCTTTCTGTAAATCAAGTTGAGTCTTTTCTAGCTTATTTAAAAAGATTAGAAGAAAATCCGATAAAATTGACTGAAACCCTTGTGTCTAATTGGAAATCAGTTTTTCAATTTAGTGAAATACAATGGACGACGCTTCATTCTGAAATGGTCAAATTTAATATAATTGAAAATGAACACTTGTATTTAGAAAAAATAAATTATGGCTTATTAGAATCGATTAAAGAATTAATTTCCGAGAGAAAAAAAGTAAAATATTTAAAACTCAAAGCGATGATTGATTTTCTATCTTCAACAACTTGTTATCGCGAAAAATATCTTTTACTTTTTGATGAAATATTAGTACAGAAACCAATAAATTGCTGTAACATTTGTGGTATATCGTTTGAAGAGTATTGTTCAAATGATCATGAGAAATATATAAATACAAACGTAATTTCATGGGAACAAGAATTAAGAAATAAATTGGGGCTGTGAGGAATCTATATGGAAAGCGAATTAAACCGACAAGAAATTTCTGCTAACTATTTGAAGAAAAGCGTATACGGTACGCAGTTAATCATTTTAGTAATCGCAATTTTATGTATTGCTTTTTTCGTTGGTACAGAAAAATTTATAGATGATTTACATTTATTTAAAAGTTATAAAACATATTTATATGGATTCGGTGCTGGATTTTCACTCGTCTTATTTAATATTTTATTAAATTATACGATTCCAGAGCGTTTGTTGGATGATGGCGGTTTTAATAAAAGATTCTTTACGTCACTTTCAGTTCCTGAAATGACATTACTTTGTATTTTGATCGCATTATCAGAAGAATTACTTTTTAGAGGATTTATTCAAGCTAAATTTGGACTAATTATTGCATCAGTTGTTTTCGCTTTAGTTCATTTTCGCTATGTGAAAAAACCGATTTTACTTACGATTGTATTAATTGAAAGTTTTTTCTTAGGTTACTTGTATTTGAAAACAAATAATATAGTAATTGTATTTATCGCACATTTTATCTTAGATTATGTTTTAGGAATGTATATGAAATTAAGTTTGGAAAGTGAAGACAAAGAATGAAAAATGAGCTTCAGAATAATAGTATTGCTGACTTAAGTCGAAAGAAAAAAAATAAGAAATCAAAAATTAAGAAAATAAATGATCAGAATAAAGCAGTTGATCTGTTAAATTTACCACCAAGAAGTGAAACAATGAAAATAAAAGAGGATCTACAAAGACCCTGGTGGAAAATAAAATATCCTTTAATCACTGCTTTAGTCATACTTTTTATCATGCTACCATTTGGAGTGGTTAAGTTTGTACATAGTAAATACGATAAAATTTTTACTGAAAAAGGAAGTTTAATCATACCTTCAAATAAATTTGAAAAAGTTGAATTAGCTACTACCGATCATGTTAAAAAACAAAAAAAGAATGAAACACAGAAAAAAGCTCCAATCAAAAAAGAAATAAAAAATGTAGTAAAACCTCCAACAGATTCAAGTGAAACTGTTGGAGTGGAAGAAATTAATCACGAAGTCAAAAAAGGAGAAACATTATTTACTATTTCAATGAAATATTACGGTAATCGTGATGGCGAAGAAATTATTCAAGATGCAAATCATTTAAATGGGATTGAAGTGACGCCTGGCCAGATCTTAAAAATCCCATTAAATGTCGATGTGGATAAATAATGTTAAGAGATACATAAAAGGCAATGAAATTGAAATTCAAAATCTAGACAAATTCGCTTTGATTTGATGCTTCCAATCTATGTTATAAATAGAGGGAAGGGAAGTGTTATAGTATGTTAGCAAAGCATAGAATGCTTCAAAACCATCAAGTAATTACGATCCAATCTAATAAAACTGTAGAGTTTGCAATTAATCTCTTATTGGAAAAGCAAATAGATAGCGTACCTGTATTAACGGGAAATAAATATGTTGGAATGATTTCACAAGCAGAGATTTTTAGAAGATGCTTTTTTAGTGAATTACGAAAAGAAGAATATACAAAGAATCTAAAAATAGGTGAAATCGCAACACATCAAACAATCTGTGTTAAATCAGAAGAGCCATTTGAAGATACAATGAACTCGTTAAAAAAATACCCATCAATTGCAGTAGTTGATGATGAGAGAAATTTTGTTGGACTAGTTATAAGATATGACGTAATTGAGATTTTTCAAGAAGTACTTGGAAAGGATTGTCGGGGAATAAGAATTTCAATGACAAGTATGGAGAAGGAAGGGCAATTAGCAAGATTACTTGATTATCTTCACAATTTCAAGATTAATATTATTTCGCTAGTAACTTTTGATTCAAAAGATCAGTTATTAAGAAGAATTGTCTTAAAAATAGATGATAATAAAAATATCGATAAAATTTTACGTAAATTTGAAGAGATTGGTCTAAGAATAGTATCTGTTACAAATGAATAAGAAAATTCTACAGTTAAACACAAATAATATTATTTTAGTTTCGCAGTTTTCTTGGAACAAAAAATTGATTAATTATAGTTTTTTGCATAGACGACAATAGACAATTAAACCATTTTTTACTCAAATTAAAAACTTATGCCCATTTTGTAATAATGGATATAAGTTTTTTGTTGTTTAAAATTTTTCAATTTCTACTAGTTTTTGTATAATAAATAAAAGCACTTTGAACTATAACAAAAAGAAATAGATAAAGTTGATTTTTTTAAAAAGAAGTAAAATCAGGAAATAAGCCGATATTTACTTTGTTGATGGGTTAAGTTACAAGGGGGAAATTAAAATAAAATTATTATTATCGATCGGATTCGTATTAATAGTAGCAATTATTCTATTGCTAAATCGAAAAAGTAAACTAGAAATTATTAATAAAAAAATTAAAATAAAGCATTTAGATGATTCATTACAGTCAATTCAGCTTTTATGGATTCCAAATATAGGTGATATTCCTTTTAAATTGAGTGAGATTGAAAAAATTTGCAATCATAATACATTAATCCTTTTAAGCGGTTACTCAAAAAAGAAATCAAAGAAATATAATGATGAAAACATCCACTATTTATCATCTTTGGCTCCAGTATATTTTTTGTGGAATGATTTTGATTATAGTGGCAACTATAGAGATCTAAATGCATTATTACTAGATTGTAAAGTTACAATTTTAGAAAATAAAAGTGCTTCATTTGAGACTGAAAATGGGACAAAGTTTTCGATTGTTGGTTTAGATGATGTGAAAACAAAAAGAGATGATTTAAACTTTGCACTTGAAGAGCGATATGAAGACGATCTTAGTATTTTAACAAGCTATACTGAAGTCAAGGATAGTAAAAGTAGTAATTTTGAAAGTATTCAAGTTTATCTGTTTGAAAGAAGTCAAATAAATGTAAATCGAAATCAGAAAACGGTATATTTGGAGCTACATAACAATAAAGGAATTCGAAAACAAAACACAATAACTGTTTTAAATTTTGAAGTTATGAAATAAGTGTTTCTTGTTTACATGCAGGAGGAAAGAAAATTGGCCCAAATAGGAAAGTACAATATTAAAGCAATTTCTAACATTGTTGGGATATTACCAGGCACATTAAGAGCTTGGGAAAGAAGATATAATATCATAAGTCCTGTACGAAATGATGCTGGCCATCGACTATATACAGAAGAACATGTTTATATTTTAAAATGGCTCGTTCAAAAAGTTAATGAAGGATTTACAATTGGACAAGCAATTAATTTATACGAAGCAAAAGGGCATAAATCGTCTAATGACAGTTCTCTTACTGAAAATTTACAATCAGATGCTCTAGTAAATCGAATTGTTTCTTCATTATTATCTTTTGAAGAAAGTGAAGCCCACAATTATGTGAATGACGCATTTAGTCTTTTTTCTGTAGATAAAGTATTATTTAAAATTATTTCTAAGGTTTTCATATTAATAGGTGATAAATGTCGTAATGGTGAAATTACAAGTGCCCATGAACATTTTGCAACATCTTTTCTGAGAACGAGATTAGGGATGATTTATCAAAATTTACCTAACAATAAACATTTGCCAAAGTTAATCGCGGTTTGTGGACCTGAAGAAAAGCACGAACTAGGTTTATTAATATTTACGATCTACTTAAGAAGAATCGGTTTTCAAGTTATTTATTTAGGCGCATCAATCGATTCAAATGATGTTGAACAAGTAATTAATGAAGTGAACCCAGCTGGATTTATCATGACTTGTACTTTAAGGGAAAATTTAAAGAAAACAATTGATCTAGCCATCATAATCAAAAAAATTAAACCTGATATCATTATTGGAATTGGTGGACATGCAGTTTCAACTTGTGAGAGCCCAATTATGGATTCCATACAGGAATTTTATATAGGTAATCAACAATCGAACTGGGATGAATGGTTAAAGCAGAATTTTAATTATAAATGAATTTTGACTTTAGAATCACCAAAATTATATAAAAACATAAACTGTACTATGGTAAATGCAGCAAGGAGGCTAGTTCATGAGGTTGGAACGGTTGAACTACAATAAAATAAAAGTTTTTCTTACATCTGATGATTTATCTGAACGTGGTCTGACAAAAGAAGACTTATGGTACAATGCACCAAAAGTTCAACAGCTTTTTCAAGATATGATGCATGAAGCTAGCGTAGAACTAGGTTTCGAAGTAGATGGAAAAGTATCCGTTGAAGTTTTCTCTCTTCAAGCTCAAGGTATGGTTGTTATTGTAACAAAATCCGATGATATTGAAGAAGAGGAAGATGAATTTCAAGACGATTTTATCTCGATGGAAGTAATCCTAGATGAAAGTGAACATATATTGTACGAGTTTTCTACTTTAGATGATCTAATCCTACTTTCTGAAAAATTAGTTTCATGTGAAGCTTTAGGTGGGAGATTATTCTCTTTTGAAAATACGTTTTACTTAAAGTTCGAAGAGAATGAAATAGGAAGACTAGATCGTGAAACATTTTATGCGATATTAGCTGAATATGGTAATCCTTCCACAAGAACAATTTACCGTATTATTGAATATGGTAAAGAACTTATCTCGGAAAATGCTATTGAACAACTGCATTTTTATTTCGTTAAAAATAAAGCCTCTCAGTAATTTATTACGAGAGGTTTTACTTTTGTAAATTTTTATTAATATATTGTATTTCTTCACATTCTTTTCTTTTCAAATTTTGGAAATAGGAGTATAATGACCTTAGAAAACGCTTACATTAAACGAATATTATATTTTGTTTTCTATGTGTTTATAACTTTCAAAATGGGATGGAAAGTTGTATACTAATTTCAGAATGAATGAATCTTTTCATAGTTCAAATTTCTAGGGGGTTTACAATGGTTGCCGAGAAATCTACAGAGAAAAATAGCAACACTGAAGAACAATTAGATGTACTAGCGCCTACACAAGTAGTTATTAAAGAAGCGTTAGAAAAATTAGGATATTCAAATGAAATGTATGAACTTTTAAAAGAACCAGTTCGTATGATGACTGTAAAAATTCCGGTTCGCATGGATGATGGACAAGTGAAAATTTTCACTGGTTACAGAGCTCAACATAATGATGCAGTAGGACCAACTAAAGGTGGTATCCGTTTCCATCCAAATGTAACAGAAAATGAAGTAAAAGCCCTTTCAATCTGGATGAGCTTAAAATGTGGAATTGTAGATTTACCATATGGTGGAGGTAAAGGTGGAATCGTTTGTGATCCACGTGATATGTCATTCCGTGAGTTAGAAAGACTTAGCCGCGGTTATGTTCGTGCAATTAGCCAAATCGTAGGACCAACTAAAGATATTCCAGCTCCAGACGTATTTACAAACTCACAAATTATGGCTTGGATGATGGATGAATATTCTAGAATAGATGAATTTAACTCACCTGGTTTTATTACTGGTAAACCATTAGTACTAGGTGGATCTCACGGCCGTGAAACAGCTACTGCTAAAGGTGTAACGATTGTAATTCGTGAAGCAGCAAAACGTAGAGGTATTGAATTAGAAGGTGCACGAGTTGTTATCCAAGGATTTGGTAATGCAGGTAGCTTCTTAGCGAAATTCATGCATGATGCTGGCGCAAAAGTTATTGGTATTTCTGATGCTTATGGTGCACTTCATGATCCAAACGGCTTAGACATTGATTATTTATTAGATCGTAGAGATAGCTTTGGTACAATTACTAAACTATTTAATAATACAATTTCAAATAAAGAATTATTAGAATTAGATTGTGATATCTTAGTTCCAGCAGCGATTGAAAATCAAATTACAAAAGATAATGCTCATAATATTAAAGCAAATATTGTAGTTGAAGCTGCAAACGGACCAACAACTCTTGAAGCTACTAAGATTTTAACAGAGCGCGGAATTTTATTAGTTCCAGACGTATTAGCTAGTGCTGGTGGCGTAACTGTTTCTTACTTTGAATGGGTACAGAATAACCAAGGTTACTACTGGACTGAAGAAGAAGTAGAAGATCGATTAGAAAAAGTTATGGTACGTTCATTTAATAATATTTATGAAACAAGTGTAAATAGAAAAGTAAATATGCGATTAGCTGCTTACATGGTTGGTGCGCGTAAAATGGCTGAAGCTAGCCGATTTAGAGGTTGGGTATAAGATTATATTTGAAGTTAAAAACAAGGTGGAAAATATCCACCTTGTTTTTTTTGATTAGCTATTATTAGACAAATTGAATATTTTACGTAAAATAGAAATAGTAAATAAATCTAAGACTCTAGTTTATTGGAGATGTTTCAAATGGAAAAAGTTGAAGTTCTGATCATTGGCGGAGGACCCTGTGGTATTGCAGCTTACTTAGCATTAAAAAATAAGGGGATATCTGCTTTAATAATTGAAAAAGGAAATATTGTCCATACCCTCAGTCGTTTTCCAACGCATCAAACATTTTTTAGTACAAGTGAAAAATTAGAAGTGGGAAATATTCCATTTATTATTGAAGGTAGAAAACCAAAAAAACACCAAGCTCTAGCATATTACCGTGATGTTGTTAAACGAAATAACATTAAAATTAATGCATATGAAGAGGTAAAAACAGTTAGTAAGAAAAATGATTTTATCATCGAATCCGTTACAATAAACGGTGAAGAAAAACGTTATGAAGCAAAAGCGGTAATTGTAGCAACTGGATATTATGACCAACCAAACTATTTATCGACGCCTGGTGAACAGCTTAGTAAAGTTTCACACTACTTTTTTGAAGGTCATAAACATTTTAATCAGAAGGTTGTCATTATTGGTGGTAAAAACTCAAGTGTTGACGCAGCACTAGAATTAGAAAAATGTGGAGCAGATGTAACTGTACTTTATAGAGGTAGCTCTTATTCACCAAGTATTAAACCATGGGTTCTACCAGAATTCGAGGCACTTGCCCGTTCTGAAACAATTAAAATGGAATTTAACGCAAATCTAATTGAAATCAAAGAATCATCAGTAGTATACGAAAAAGAAGGGCAAATAATTGAGATTGAGAATGACTTTGTCTATGCCATGACAGGATACCACCCAGATCATACATTAATTAAAAGTATGGGAGTAAAAGTTGATGATACAACAGGAAGACCTTTATTTAATCCAGAAACGATGGAAACAAATATTGAAGGTATTTATATTGCAGGGGTAATTGCTGCAGGAAACAATGCAAACGAAATTTTTATAGAAAATGGTCGTTTTCACGGTGACTTAATAGTTTCCCACTTAGCTAGTAAATAAAAATTTTAATTAAACTAAAAACGTAGCGATGCTACGTTTTTTTTATTAACGATTTTCAAGCCGTTTTCTGTTTACTTAAAGAATTTTAAAATGTTATAATTTCATGTGAAATGAGGTGCTAAAATGAAAAAAGTAGTATTAATAACAACGGGTGGAACGATTGCTAGCAAACCAAATGCAGAATCAGGTAAGTTAGATTCTGGAGCATTGTCAGGACAAGAAATTGCAGATATGCTCAATTTACCAAAAGACATAAATGTTATTGTTGATTCTTTTTTCCAAGTTCCAAGTATGCACATAGGCTTCGAACATTGGATGTTGTTAAAGAATAAGATTGAAGAATACTATCAAGATGAAACAATCGATGGGGTTGTTGTTACCCATGGAACTGATACGTTAGAAGAAACGGCTTATTTTTTAGATTTAACAATTGACGATGATCGTCCAGTTGTTATTACTGGCTCTCAAAGATCACCAGGTGAATTAGGTACCGATGCTTTTATCAATTTAAGACATGCTATTTATACTGCATCTGACGAATCTGCTCGAAACGTCGGTACAGTTGTTGTCTTTAATGAACGTATTTTTACTGCAAAATATGTTAAAAAAGAACATGCATCTAATATTCAAGGATTTAACGTATTTGGATTCGGATACTTAGGTATTATCGATAACGATAAAGTACATATCTATCAAAAACCGGTATTAAAGGATAAATACAAAATTACAAGTGAATTACCTCAAGTTGATATCATTAAATGTTATATTGAGGCAAAAGGATATTTAATTAAAGCAGCTGTTGAAAATGGAGCTAAAGGAATTGTCCTTGAAGGCGTTGGAAGAGGACAAGTTTCTCCACATATGACTGAAGAAATTGAAAAAGCTGTTAAAGATGGTGTTAAAGTAATCATCACAACTAGTTCTGAAGAAGGCGAAGTATATCCGACTTATGATTATTACGGAAGTGCCTATGATTTAGTTAATAAAGGTGTTATTTTAGGTAAAGATTATGATAGTAAAAAGGCAAGAATTAAATTAACTGTTATGTTAGCATCCGAAGTGAATGACATTCTTGAAGGATTCTCTAAATAATTTTTACTTGTCTATACATTTCACAAAAACGTGCTTAGCACGTTTTTTTAATTTGTTAAGAGATTGATGAATTAAAAATTAAATTCAAAATTGTGTATAAAATTATTTGAATCTAATCATACTGGTAATAAAAAAGGTATGATCTTAAATGAAAAGAATCGAGCGAATATTATTTAAATTAATTATTATTCAGTTATTTTGTTTAGTCATCAGTCAATACGTCTTATCATTCCCTAGTCTTTCTGTCTATTTAACCAAAATAGAATTGTATGAAGGTGTTACGCAAAAAGCTAAGGACGTCACGAGAGAAGTATATAATCATATTGGTAAATAGGTGAATTCGTCGGAATCATATGGTAATATAAAATAAAGCAGGCTAGCCTGCTTTATTTTTATTTGTTTTAATTTTTTAGGACATGATAAGATTAAAGGTTGCTATTGAAGTAGCACTTTTTTTATGTAGGAGGACTTATGAGTAAAAAAATTAGTATAGCGATAGATGGACCAGCAGCTGCCGGTAAAAGTACAGTTGCAAAGATTGTTGCAAAAAAATTAGGATATGTATACATAGATACAGGTGCCATGTACCGTGCTCTAACCTTTAAAGCAATCCAAAACAATATTGATGTCAATAACGAGATGGATTTAAGTAATTTACTTTCAAATATTACGATCAAGTTAATCCCGGAAGAAGGGACTCAAAAGGTTTTCATCGATGATGTAGATGTTTCAGAGCCAATAAGAACACCAGAAGTAACTAGAAACGTATCATTTGTTGCAAAACATAGTTTAGTTCGTGAAAAAATGGTCGATTTACAACGCCAATATGCCGTAAATGGTGGGGTTGTAATGGATGGAAGAGATATTGGGACTCATGTATTAGTCGGTGCAGAAGTTAAGATCTTTATGATTGCTTCTGTAGATGAACGTGCTCAAAGAAGACATATCGAAAATGTCAAAAATGGTTTTGAAAGTGATTTAGAGCAATTGAAAATAGAAATAGCGACAAGAGACAGAATTGACTCAGAAAGAGAAGTTTCACCATTGAAAAAAGCTGATGATGCAATCTCATTAGATACTACTTCAAAAAACATTGATGATGTCGTAAATGACATATTAACGATAGTCGAAGGGAAAATAAAAAATATTTAGAAGAATTAGTCATCAGATTTCTTGACTTTTCTGCTTATTTATTAGAAGGTAAAAGAGGATAATACATAATTGGCCTATCCATTTTTAAAACATAAGGAGGAATATGACATGGTTGAAAAAGTAATGCCAGAAGTTGGGGAAATTATCTCTTGTGTAGTAGAACAAATTGAAGATAAGCAAGCAATCGTAGGTTTCGGTGGAAAAACAGATGGTATTCTTCCAATAAAAGAAATTTCAAACGTACATATCGAAAACGTAAGTGAAGCGCTAACTGTTGGACAAGAAATTGAATTAAAGGTTATTAAAGTTGAAGAAGATACAGTTGTATTTTCTAAACGTGCCGTAGATTCAGTAAAGGCTTGGGAACAATTAGAAGGAAAATTAGCTAGTAAAGAAGTTTTTGAAGTAATCGTTACAGAGCAAGTAAATGGTGGACTAATTGCAGACGTAGGCGTTCGTGGATTTATTCCAGCTTCACTAGTTTCAAAAAAATTCGTTGAAGATCTAGGAAGCTTTGTTGGTCAATCGCTTGAAGTAGTAATTGAAGAACTAGATCGCGAAAAAAATCGAGTAATCTTATCTCATAAAGCTGTTGAGCAATTAAATGAAATTGAAAATCGCCGTCAAGCATACTCTTCTATTAAAGTTGGGCAAATCGTTGAAGGTAAAGTAGAAAGATTAACAAATTTCGGTGCTTTTGTAAATATTGGTGGAATAGATGGGCTAGTCCATGTATCTCAAATGTCTCATAAAAGAGTTACAAAACCTGAAGAGATTGTATCTGTAGGAGATACTGTAAAAGTTCAAGTTCTTTCAATTGACACAGATACAAACCGTATTGCTTTATCAATGAAAGCAATTCAGCCAGGACCATGGGATCAATTAAATCCAAGCATTAAAGCCGAGGCGGTTATCGAGGGTACTGTAAAACGTCTTACAAACTTTGGTGCATTTGTAGAAGTACAAAATGGAATTGAAGGATTAGTTCATGTTTCCCAAATTGCTGATAAGCATATTAAAAATCCAAACGAAGTCTTAACTGTTGGTCAAGAAGTAAAAGTAAAAGTTTTAGAAATTAATCCTACTGAAAAACGCTTATCATTAAGCATTAAAGAAGCTGGTGAAGCTGAACTTCAAGAGGATATTGCTAAATACGTACAACCAAGTGAAAGTGGTTTCCAATTAAGCGAACTACTTGGTGATAAGTTAAATAAATTTAAAAAATAATAAAAAATCCTTCAGCCATTTGCTGAAGGATTTTTATTTAGAACACTTTAGTTATGCTGATTTTCTGCTCTTGCCTCTTCAGGTGTGTCTAAACGTGTAGCACCTTTATAATGTATGCTTTGATCTCGATCAGATTCAACTCTTCTAGATTGTTTAAGTTTCTTTTCTTGACGATCTTTTCCCACTCGATTCACCTCCAAAAAAATCTCATTTATAGATTCGTTTTAAATGCAACTTCTTATACACTTTCTTTTCGATTTGATTATTTTTGAATATGAATTGTTCATACTAGTACTATTAGGAGGTTTTTGTGTGCAGGGTAGTTTATTTATATTTACTTCTTGGATTATTGTTTTATTTCTTTTGTTTTATAGGGATCGAACTAAGAAGAATTTCTTGTATTTATCTGGAGTGCTTATATTAATTAGTTGTTCAGCTTATACAATTGATCTATTTTCAATTGAAATAAATCTTTCATATATCATTATAATTTTTATCATAAGCTACTTTATTAGTTTATTAAATTTAATTGAGCAAATAGTTCATTTCTTTAAAGGCTTGATTATAGGAATGACATATAGTGTAGTTACACTGCTATCGATTTATGATCCTGCAAGCTTTTTTATTGATGAGAGAATAATTAGTTCATTTTTAGTATTACTACTTACTTTCTTTTTAAGTAAATCCTATTATGACAAAATTCGTTATATAACAATCGGTCTAGTTCAGGGAGAAATTTTTAATTATATTACGTTTAAGTCGATTGATTTTAAATATATAATTGGAGATTTAAGTTGGTTTGATACATTATTAATGTCTATTTTATTATTGTCAGCAATTCAATTCATAGTAATTTACGTATCAAAAGTAAGTCTCAAAAATAGAAAATTACTAAAAAGTTGAAGTGTATTGGTTTTTTCTCGTGTTTTTTGTTAAAATAGATAAGTTATTTAAATAAATCAATTTTTAATACTAAACTAAAACTCATTTAGATGATTTAAATGGTACATAGTTATGCTAGGAAGGATGAATTAAATGTCTAAACCGACAGTTGCAATAGTTGGACGACCAAATGTAGGGAAATCAACTATTTTTAATAGGGTAGTGGGAGAAAGAATTTCAATTGTAGAAGATATTCCAGGAGTTACTCGTGATCGTATTTACAGTTCAGGAGAGTGGTTAAATCAAGAATTTAGTTTAATCGATACAGGTGGAATTGACATCGGTGATGAGCCATTTTTAGAGCAAATTCGTCAACAAGCTGAAATCGCAATTGATGAAGCGGATGTTATTATTTTTCTAACAAATGGACGTGAAGGTGTTACAGCGGCAGATGAGGAAGTTGCTAAAATCCTTTATAAAACAAAAAAACCGGTAGTATTAGCCGTTAATAAAGTCGATAATCCTGAAATGAGAAGCGATATTTACGACTTTTATGCATTAGGTTTTGGAGAAGTATTTCCAATCTCAGGTTCACATGGTTTAGGAATAGGTGATTTACTTGATGAAGTTGTAAAACATTTCCCTGAGCAAGAAGATGATAATTACGATGAAGAGACAATTAAATTTAGTTTAATTGGACGACCAAATGTAGGGAAGTCATCTTTAGTAAATGCATTATTAGGTCAAGAACGTGTAATTGTAAGTAATGTTGCAGGAACTACACGTGATGCAGTCGATACGCCTTATTCAAAAGATGGCCAAGACTATGTCATTATCGATACAGCTGGTATGAGAAAAAAAGGTAAAGTTTATGAAAGTACGGAAAAATACAGCGTATTACGTGCTTTACGTGCAATTGAGAGATCAGATGTCGTCTTAGTTGTATTAGATGGTGAAGAAGGTATTATCGAACAAGATAAGAAAATCGCTGGTTATGCTCATCAAGCAGGTAGATCAATTGTTATTGTTGTAAATAAATGGGATGCAGTAGAAAAAGATGAAAAAACGATGAATGATTTCATTGAAAACATTCGAGCACATTTCCAATTCTTAGACTACGCTCCAATTGTATTCCTATCAGCTAAAACGAAGAAACGAACTCAAACTTTATTACCGATGATAAATAAAGCATGTGAAAGCCATAGTTTACGTGTTCCAACAAATGTACTAAATGATGTTATTATGGATGCAATTGCGATGAATCCAACACCTACACATAATGGACAAAGATTAAGAGTGTATTATGCAACTCAAGTAGCAATTAAACCACCAACATTTGTTGTTTTTGTAAATGATCCTGAATTACTTCATTTTAGTTACGAGCGTTTCTTAGAAAATCGTATTAGAGATGCTTTTGATTTCGAGGGATCTCCAATTAAGATTATCGGTCGTGCACGAGCTTAAATTCGAAATATGGATTCTTTATGAAGGGGAGTGTTGATTTGGAAAAAATCGCTGTTTTAGGTGCAGGTAGTTGGGGAACTGCTTTAGCCATGGTTTTATCAGATAATGGGCATACGGTTACTTTATGGGGAAATAAATCCGAACAAATAAATGAAATAAATGAACAACATACGAATAAAAGATACTTACCGGAAATTAATTTACCTCAAAATTTAAAGGGATCGGTTAATTTAAAGGAAGCAATCAATGGGGCTAACTATATTTTGCTTGTTGTACCGACTAAAGCAATAAGAGAAGTTTGTCAGCAATTAAATAATGAATTAACGAACGAAGTTACGATCATCCATGCAAGTAAAGGGATTGAGCCAGACACATCTAAGCGTGTTTCTGAAATGATCTCTGAAGAAATTGATTCGAAATTCTTAAAATCGGTAGTAGTATTATCAGGACCAAGTCATGCTGAAGAAGTTGCTTTAAGACATCCAACGACTGTAACATCGGCATCAAAAAATATGGAAGATGCGGAAATTGTTCAAAAATTATTCTCAAATGGTTATTTCCGTGTATACACAAACGAAGATGTAATCGGTGTAGAAATTGGTGGAGCATTAAAGAATATTATCGCACTTGCTGCTGGTATTACTGACGGACTTGGGTATGGCGACAATGCCAAAGCTGCATTAATGACACGAGGACTTGCAGAAATAATTCGTTTAGGTAAGGCTATGGGAGCGAATACTCAAACTTTTGCTGGTTTAACTGGAATGGGCGACTTAATCGTAACTTGTACGAGTGTCCATAGTCGTAACTGGAGAGCCGGTAATTTATTAGGGAAAGGCAAATCTTTAGACGAAGTACTAGATAATATGGGTATGGTCGTTGAAGGAGTTCGCACGACTAAGGCTGCATATCAATTAGCAAAACAAGTAAATGTAGAAATGCCAATTGTTAATGAATTACACGCAGTTTTATTTGAAAATAAAAATCCTAAATTAGCAGTTGATGCACTTATGTCTCGTGTAAAAAAACATGAAGGCGAAAGTACTTCAAATTATATAAGCGATCTTGCCGAGTAATTAATTTATATAGTAAGATTAAAAGCATTAAAACTTTGTTTTAATGCTTTTTCTTTTATGGACTAAAATAGGCGTTTCACCATTTCTCTTTTTTTGCATAGCATATTTGTATAGAAAAGAAGGAGGTTTGAATGGTGACTAATAATAATCCAAATGGTTTCTTCGATAAAATTGAAAAGAAAGCAAATGTAAGCAAATCAGATATTTTTAAAGTCGCTGATTCAGTAAAAGATGCAAACTTTAAAGATGAAGCAACTGTTAGAAAACTAGTTCGTCAAATTGCATTGATGACAGGTCGTCAAGTTTCTAAGGAAAAAGAAGACAAAATCGTTCAAGCAATTGTTACAAATAATATGCCATTAGATTTTCAATCATTAACAAATATGTTTAAACAAAAATAATTGGGCTTATTCTTCAGCGATGTATTTAGTGCATAATCATACATTTTCGCATAATATAGAATGACTTATACCGGATGTATTCTGGTGGGTGTTAGTCGAAGAAGATTACGAAGCAATTGCCCCAGTTTGCTTCGAAGAAAGAAGGAGTATATTTTTACTTTTTCTTTCTTTTTATTTTGCACTTTTAAATATGTGAATGGTCCTGAGTGCCTCCTTGGTTCGTTTTAACAAGGAGGTATTTTGATGGTGTTTGTTAAGGTGTAACTAGTGAATTTGTTCTAATGGATTTTTTATGAAGCAAAGAAATAAATTAATAACTTCCAAGTATACTTAAGCATTAAATAAGTCGATAATGTCTTAATAGGATTAAAAAAGATTTTAATTCAAATCATGTGATTATTTTGATACTATAATAATGGTAGAAAATACATAGGGGGAACATAATGAACGCGGCACATATTAATGAAATTATTTCTTTTGTAGGAATCGGCTTAATGCTTTTATCATTATTTTTAATTTTCTTGAGTAGAAACAAAATAAAAATAAAATTTTTAAAAATGATTACAGCCTTCATTGCATATATGTCTTTAATTATTTCAGGGATTTTAATTACATATATCGTGTTAAGCTGGCCTAGTTAATGAGAATAAAGGGGACTAACATGAAAAAGCTATTTCTTTCCATTCTAATGTGCTTTGTAATTAGTTTATTAAGTGGCTGTTTATATCCACAAGATAAACTTGCACAAAATCAAGTACCATATGATGATCAATTGCAATCTGTTCAAACTGCAGTTAATAAATTTAAGGAAAACAATTCAGGAATGTTACCTATAAAAAACAAGGATATGAGTACACCAATTTATATTAAATATCCAATTGATTTTACAAAACTAACACCTGGCTATTTAAGTGATGCACCTGGTAATTCTTATGAAAATGGTGGGATCTTTCAGTACGTATTAATAGATGCAGAAAAGAATCCGACGGTTAAATTAGTCGATCTTAGAATTGCAGAAAAACTAAGAGATGTATCCTTAAGAGTAGAAGTTTATAAAGATAAACATACATACCCACCAATCAAGAAAACATTGGCTAATGGTGTTTTTCTATTAAACTATAAAAAGATGGGTTTCAAAGAAGAACCGTTCGTAGTCAGTCCTTATAGCAATAAGAACTTACCAATCATAATGGGGAATGATGGGGAGTTCTATGTTGACTATTCAACTGATTTATATGCAAAAATTAAAGAAGCGAAAAATTATAAATTCGGTGAAGATATTCGTTCTATTTTAGTAAAAGACTCTCCAATCGTGCCTGCATACTCACTTCCATATACGATTAAAGATGGACAACCGGTGTTTTTAGAACAAAAATAAATAATATAAATCATAATCCTTTGATAAAAGAATACATTTTATCGAAGGATTTTTTTATTTGATCCGAAGTGAGTAAAAAGAAAAAATAAAAAATCTTGTCATAACTCACTAGGACAACATCATAGAATGATATTGTCATAGGTATACTACTTCAAGTCAATTATTCCCATGTATTGATAAATCGGGAGGGGAACACATGGAAAAGATAGATATTTTTAAAGACATTGCCGAGCGCACAGGAGGAGATATCTACTTAGGTGTTGTAGGTGCCGTGCGTACTGGTAAATCAACATTTATTAAACGCTTTATGGAAGCAGTTGTAATCCCTAATATTCAAAATGAAGCGGATCGTGCTAGAGCACATGATGAATTACCTCAAAGCGCTGCAGGTAAAACAATAATGACTACTGAACCAAAATTCGTTCCGAATCAAGGAGTTAAAATTCATGTAGCGGATGGGTTAGATGTAAATATTCGATTAGTAGATTGCGTTGGTTATAGTGTGCCAGGAGCTAAAGGGTATGAGGATGAAAATGGTCCTAGAATGATTAGCACTCCTTGGTATGAAGAACCGATTCCATTTAATGAAGCGGCGGAAATCGGTACAAGAAAAGTTATTCAAGAGCATTCAACAATTGGAGTTGTTGTAACAACTGATGGCACAATTGGAGAAATAGCTAGATATGATTATATCGAAGCAGAGGAAAGAGTAGTTGCTGAATTAAAAGAAGTTGGAAAGCCTTTCATTATGGTGATCAACTCTTCTCAGCCATATCATCCTAATACAGAGGCACTTAGACAAGAACTATCTGATAAGTACGATATTCCTGTCATTGCATTAAGTGTTGAAGCAATGCGCGAAGGAGATGTAATGAACGTACTTCGCGAAGCTTTATATGAATTCCCAGTCCTTGAGGTGAACGTAAACTTACCTAGCTGGGTATTAGTTTTAAAAGAAAATCACTGGCTACGCCAAAGCTACCAAGAAGCAATACAAGAAACAGTTAAAGATATTAAGCGATTAAGAGATGTAGACTATGTAGTTGGCCAATTTAGTGATTATGAATTTATTGAACATGCACAACTAGCTGGAATAGATATGGGTCAAGGGGTTGCAGAGATTGATTTATCTGCACCAGATGAGTTATATGATCAAGTCTTAAAAGAGGTTGTAGGAGTAGAAATTCGCGGAAAAGATCATTTATTAGAATTAATGCAAGATTTCGCTCATGCAAAACAAGAATATGATCAAGTAGCAGATGCTTTAAGAATGGTTAAACAGACCGGCTATGGAATTGCTGCACCTTCACTTTTAGATATGAGCTTGGATGAGCCAGAAATTATACGCCATGGTTCAAGGTTTGGGGTGAAATTAAAAGCAGTAGCACCTTCTATTCATATGATTAAAGTTGATGTCGAGTCAACGTTTGAACCAATCATCGGAACTGAAAAACAAAGTGAAGAACTTGTTAAATACTTAATGCAAGATTTTGAAGATAATCCATTATCAATTTGGAACTCAGATATATTTGGACGTTCATTAAGTTCAATCGTGCGTGAAGGCATCCAAGCGAAACTTTCTCTAATGCCTGAAAATGCAAGATATAAATTGAAGGAAACTTTAGAAAGAATTATTAACGAAGGAAGTGGCGGTTTAATTGCAATTATCCTTTAATTATTAATTGATCAGGTGGTAAAAACCATCTGATTTTTTTGTGTTTGCTATAAATAAAGGTTAATCTTTAAAAAATCTAATCGTTATTTTTATTTAAGGAAATGAAATTTGAAGAAAAAACATAGAAAATTAGTAAGATAAAATAAATAATATTCGACAAATTTCAACAAAAGTTAATTTATTAAAAATCATCAAAAAAATTAAAAAAATGCCAATTAATACAGTAATCATCGTACTTTCACGAGACCTTGTAACAAAATTGAAGACGAAACATGAATTTTTCAGAAAAATCACCACCTGTTTTCGAGTAATTCCAACATTTTCTTATAAAACATATTGAAAAAAGCCGTAGAATCGTATAATATAAGGCATGACAAAGAAATTAATTGGAATTTGTTGTATAAAATTTAAAATTTTGGTCACAAATGAAATTAAGAAACATTTCTAAAATTTTGGGAGGAGGTGAAAGACATGAACAAAACAGATTTAATCAATGCAGTTGCTGAAGCTGGTGAATTAACTAAAAAACAAGCTACTTTAGCAGTAGACGCTGTATTCGAATCAATTCTTGGTGCGTTACAAAACGGGGATAAAGTACAATTAATCGGATTTGGTAACTTTGAAGTTCGTGAGCGTGCAGCTCGTAAAGGACGTAATCCACAAACTGGCGAGGAAATCGAAATCGCAGCTAGTAAAGTTCCAGCTTTCAAACCTGGTAAAGCGCTTAAGGATGCAGTAAAATAATTACATAATTTAAGCGAAAAAGAAGGATGCTAATAAAAGCATCCTTCTTTTTTTGCTAAAAAAAGTCCAAAAAGTCCCATGATTTTGGGATCAATCATTAATTTTGGACATAGAAAGCGTTGTTTTTAGGTGATCTTAAAGAAAGTATCCTTCTTTTTTTGCCTATAAAAAAAGAATTATGTTAAAATAAAACGAATCTGATAGTGAATATTAGAATTTTTTTTAGCATGGGGGATCAATTAATGAATGAAGTTAATTTAGAAAAAATTGAACAAGCGGTTCGTCTAATTCTCGAAGCTATCGGTGATGATCCAAATAGAGAAGGAATTTACGAAACGCCAAAGCGAGTTGCGAAAATGTATGCTGAAGTATTCTCTGGTATGCGCCAAGATGAAAAAGCTCATTTACATAAAGTATTTGGTGAAGATCATGAAGAATTAGTTCTTGTAAAAGATATTCCATTCCATTCAATGTGCGAACATCATCTATTACCTTTTTACGGAGTTGCTCATGTAGCGTACATTCCTAGAAATGGTAGAGTAACTGGTTTAAGTAAATTAGCACGTACTGTAGAAACAGTAGCTAAAAGACCTCAGTTACAAGAGCGTATTACTGCCTCAGTAGTAGATGCTATTATGGAAGTGCTACAACCACACGGTGCAATGGTAGTTGTAGAAGCTGAACATATGTGTATGTCTATGCGTGGAGTAAGAAAACCAGGCTCAAAAACTGTTACGACTGCAGTTCGTGGCTCACTTAAAGAAGATGTGCAAGGAAGAAATGAAATACTTGCAATGATTCATTCAACTAAATAGAATCTAATAATCAAAAAGCAGGGCGTTTGACAGGCAGTCTAAAAAGCCGGAAGTCCTGCTTTTTTTAAAATATTCATTATAAAATAATTCAAGTTGATTGAGCAATCAACTTATACCATCTAAAATACTTATGGTATAATGAAAAAATCAGTTATAAATGGAATGGATGGAAATAATGAATAGTATTCACGAGTTAAAAAATGAAGTAATCACTCAAATCTTACATACGATTAAACACCCATATTTAAATCAACATCTGCAAGCACCGACAATTGATGATGTAAAGGTTACTTTATTAATAAATTTATTAAATGATCACAATTTTACGAGTGATAAAATTGTACATTACTGTAAAGCCTTGATGATTCATCAAATTGCATTAGATACTCATGAAAAGGTATCCACATATGAAGGTACTCCAATGGATCGTGAGAAGAAACAATTAACCGTTTTAGAAGGAGACTTATATAGTGGACTATACTACGATGCTCTGTCTAAAACTGGGGAAATTGGTTTAATTCGAGAACTGTCATATGCTGTTAAAGAAATGAATGAAGAGAAGATCAATCTAGTTCATGAACAATTTAGTTCTTTAGAAGATCTTTTCAACTGTATAACTGTAATCGAATCAACTATACTTGTACATTTTGCAAAATTTATTTCAGCAGAAGAATCTATAAAGCATATTGAGCAAGAATGTTTAATGTCAAGACTGAAAAAAGAATTCGAACAATCTTCAGTTGAAAATTACTCTGATTTTATTTCTCAATTTCAAAGAATAATGGGGATTGTTGATTTAGCTAAAACAAAAGAAGAATTATCAAAAATAATACAATTACAAAATTAATCTACATAGAAGTAATCGTAATTAGTTTAGTGGGGGTTTATATGACTCAATCAAAAGAAGAACGCGTACATGACGTGTTTGAAAAGATTTACAATAAATATGATACAATGAATGGTATTATTAGTTTTAGACGACATATTGCTTGGCGCAAACAAACTATGAAAATTATGAATGTTCAAAAGGGTATGAAAGCGCTTGATGTATGCTGTGGTACTGGTGAATGGACAATTGCACTTGCAAATACAGTTGGAAAAGACGGAGAAGTAGTAGGATTAGACTTTAGCAAAAATATGCTATCAATTGGTGAAGAAAAAGTTAAAAATATGCATTTGGACCAAGTAAAATTAATTCATGGCAATGCTATGGAGTTACCATTTGAGGACAACTATTTTGATGTCGTTACAATTGGATTTGGTTTAAGAAATGTTCCAGATTATTATCAAGTGTTGAAGGAAATGACAAGAGTCGTGAAACCTGGGGGTATTGTTGTGTGTTTAGAAACATCACAACCGACTGCATTTGGTATTAGACATGTGTATAAAGCGTATTTTAAATACATCATGCCGATTTTTGGGAAAATATTTGCTAAAAGCTTTAAAGAATATTCTTGGCTACAAGAAAGTGCAAGCACGTTCCCAGGAATGAATGAACTTGCAAATCTTTTCAAAAAAGCAGGATTAGAAAAAATAAAAATTAAACCTTATACTTTTGGTGTAGCAGCAATGCATTTAGGTGTTAAACCAAAAAGCTAGTTACAAAAAAGCGAGAAAATGGGATGAATAGTAAGGTGAACGGAATGAAGGTTAAATGGAAATATTCTTATTTAAAAAAGGACATTAATGAGATTGAAAGCACGCTTCATAAAGTAGTTAATTCTTCACAGCCAATTTTGAAAAACGCATCTGTACAGTTGCTTGAATCTGGTGGTAAAAGAATTAGACCAGTTTTTGTATTGCTTAGTGCTAAATTTGGACAATATAACCTTCAATCGATTAAAAATGTAGCAGCTACTTTGGAAATCATACATATGGCATCATTAGTTCATGATGATGTAATTGATGAAGCTAGTTTACGAAGAGGTAAACCGACAATCAATTCCACTTACAATGATCGTGTTGCTATGTATGCAGGGGATTTTTTATTTGCAAAAGCATTGGAATGTATGTCAGAAATCGAAATCCCATTGGCCCATCAAAAATTATCTGAGACTATTTTAGAGATTTGTTTAGGTGAGATTGAACAAATAAAAGATAAATATAATTTTGACCAAAATTTAAAATGTTATTTAAGAAGAATTAAACGAAAAACTGCACTTTTAATTTCAGCAAGTTGTGAAATTGGTGCAATTGCATCAGGAGCCTCTCCGGCTTTTCAAAAGTGTTTAAAAGATTACGGATACTATTTAGGTATGTCCTTTCAAATTATGGACGATATTCTTGATTTTACGGCTTCTGAGAAAGAATTAGGAAAACCATCAGGTAGCGATTTAATCCAAGGGAATATTACATTACCTGTCTTGTTTGCGATGAATGATTTAGCTCTTAAAGAGAAAATTGAATCCGTTTATGAAGGAATCGATCCGGAATCTGTAAAACCTCTTATCAATCAAATTCGTAAAAGTACATATATTAAAGCAGCAAGAAAAGTCAGTGAAGCATATTTACAAAAATCTTTAAACAGTATCAATAGCCTTCCTAATAGTGAAGCAAAGGAAATGTTAATATTAATTGCTAAAAATATTGGAAATCGAAAAAACTAGAGGCGGGGAAAATGCTAGTGCATTTACAACTGCCTCTTTTGGCTTTTTAGATACGTATAGAACTCCCGTTAATCAGTTATATTGATTAAAGTTAACGAATAATCTGGAAGCGATTTCAATTTTTATAATATAACAAGATTTTAAACTATTGATAATTTTATAAATTGATGTTACTATTCTAACTGTGTTGTTTATACATAATTGAAATCAAGTGAGGTAGAGCATAATGGAAAGAACTTATTTAATGGTAAAACCTGATGGTGTACAACGTAACTTAATTGGTGAAATCGTTTCACGTTTCGAAAAAAAGGGTTTCCAATTAGTTGGAGCTAAATTAATGCAAGTGAGTAAAGAACAAGCTGAAACTCACTATGCTGAGCACAAAGAACGTCCTTTCTTTGGTGAATTAGTAGACTTCATCACTTCAAGCCCAGTATTCGCTATGGTTTGGGAAGGCGAAAATGTAATCGCTACCGCTCGTCAAATGATGGGAGCAACAAACCCTAAAGATTCAGCACCAGGAACAATCCGTGGAGAGTATGCTGCAACTGTAGGCAAAAACATTATCCATGGTTCAGATTCACCTGCTAGTGCAGAACGTGAAATCGGTATTTTCTTCAATCAAAATGAATTAGTTGAATACTCTAAGCTTATTAAAGAGTGGGTATACTAATAAATAAAAAGTTTTAGACAAAGAAGTCAGCATAATTGCTGGCTTTTTTATTTTGGAAATGATTAAAATCTAGATCTGTGGATCAATTTTCGTATTAACTTTAGTAGAATCGTTATGAGTAAGCAAAATAGTGAATAAGTTATAAATTGTAAAAAAATAATACATTGACAGCCTCTTTAAATCTGCTTATAATCATCATTAATAACTTTTTTAATGAATCTTTTGACAATTAAATATATTGCGATGATAAGGGCACAGTAGGCATAACTTCCCTGTTTAAGAGAGCTGACGTAAGCTGCGAGTCAGTACAAATGGTATGCTAAATTACATTCTTGGAGCAATTTCTTTTTCATTTATTGAAAATAGAAACGGTCGTTTTGATCGTTAACAAAATGAAGGTGGTGAACAGAGTTTTTGTTCACAACTAGGGTGGTACCGCGATTAATTAATTCGTCCCTACTGTTTATTCAGTAGGGGCTTTTTGTTTTTATTTTTTACATGCCTACTACTTGATGAAAAGTAGAGGTGTTGGACATTAGAATTTTTAAATTTAAGGGGGAAAAGGAAATGAGTACAAATAATGAATTAATAAATTTACGTGATAAGGTTGATGAGATTAATTTAAAAATCGTTGAATTATTAAACGAGCGTGGAAAAGTTGTTCAAGAAATTGGTCAACAAAAGATTAAACATGGTATCAAGCGTTTCGATCCAGTTCGTGAGCGTGAAGTGTTAGATATGATTGCAAATGTAAATGAGGGCCCTTTTGAAACGTCAACTTTACAACATATTTTCAAGACGATCTTCCAAGCAAGCTTAGAACTACAAGAGGATGATCACAGAAAAGCTCTTTTAGTTTCAAGAAAGAAAAAGCCTGACAATACAATTGTTACAGTGAAAAATGATATTGTCCTTGGTGATGGTTCTCAATCATTTATTATGGGTCCATGTGCAGTTGAGAGCTACGAACAAGTACGTGCAGTAGCACAAGCTATGAAACAACAAGGTTTAACAATGATGCGAGGCGGGGCATTTAAACCAAGAACTTCTCCATACGATTTCCAAGGTCTTGGATACGAAGGACTACAAATTTTAAGAAAAGTGGCAAATGAATTTGATTTAGCAGTAATAAGTGAAATACTAAATCCAAATGATGTTGAAAGATCTTTAGAATACGTTGATGTCATTCAAATTGGAGCACGTAATATGCAAAACTTTGATTTACTGAGAACAGTTGGTCAAGTAAATAAACCAGTGTTATTAAAACGCGGACTGTCAGCAACAATTGAAGAATTTATTAATGCAGCAGAATACATTATTTCGCAAGGAAATGACCAAATTATTTTATGTGAAAGAGGTATTCGTACGTATGAGAAAGCTACTCGAAATACATTAGATATCTCAGCTGTACCGATTCTAAAGAAAGAAACACATTTACCAGTAGTTGTAGATGTAACACATTCTACAGGTCGCAAAGACTTATTATTACCGACAGCAAAAGCAGCCCTAGCAATTGGAGCAGATGCAGTAATGGCAGAAGTACACCCTGATCCAGCAGTTGCTTTATCAGATTCGGCTCAACAAATGAATATTCCACAATTTGAAGAATTTATGTTTGAGTTAAAAGACTTCCGTGCAAAGCTTCAATCATAAGTAAAATTATCTAAAAAAAGATGACGGTGAATGCTTTGAAAAAACGACCTTATAAATGGTACAGGAATAATCAGAGACTCAAATGCTTTAGCAATGAGAATGACGAAAAATAATTGAATATGATAAAAACTAATTACAACATTAGATGAGCTTTCTCGGTACAGTCTTTAAGCTGTAAAGAGATTTCATCCGATTTTTTCTTGATTTAAAATATTAATAAAAAAGATTGCACAATCAAATGCTGAGCATTAGGTTTTTCTACTGAATAATTCATTTTTTTGTTAAAAAATCAAAAAAGTGCCGGAATATGGCTCTCTTTTTATATTAAATTCAGAATAGGTTGTGCTATAGTAGTAACTAATTAATTTTAAACTTACATAAAGAGAAGGTGTTGAAATGCGTTATTTAACAGCAGGTGAATCACATGGTCCACAATTAACTACAATTATTGAAGGCGTTCCAGCAGGCTTACCAATTTTAGCAGAAGAAATAAATGTTGAACTTCGTAGACGTCAAGGTGGATATGGAAGAGGGAGAAGAATGCAGATAGAAAAGGACACTGCTCAAATTACTAGCGGTGTTCGACATGGTTATACTTTAGGCTCTCCAATCGCACTGGTTGTTGAAAATAACGACTTTAAACATTGGACTAATATTATGGGTGCTGAACCTTTAGAAGATTTAGAATACGAAGGAAAAAGAAGCATTACAAAACCAAGACCAGGGCATGCCGATTTAAATGGAGCTATAAAATATGGTTTTAGAGATGTACGAAATGTTTTAGAGCGATCTTCTGCTCGTGAAACAACTGTACGTGTAGCAGCTGGTGCGGTGGCAAAAAAATTGTTGAGTGAGCTAGGTATCACAATTGCAAGCCATGTAATTGAAATTGGTGGAGTTAAAGCGAAGAATTTAGACTATAAAAATGTAGAAGACTTACATAATAGAGCTGAAAACTCAGAAGTAAGATGTATAGACGCAGAAGCTACAGAAAATATGAAAACATTAATTGATGATGCAAAGCAAAATGGCGATTCAGTTGGTGGGATTGTAGAAGTTGTTGTTGAAGGTATGCCAGCTGGTGTTGGTAGCTACGTTCATTATGACAGAAAACTTGATTCAAAAATTGCAGGTGCAATTGTAAGCATTAATGCCTTTAAAGGTGTTGAATTCGGAATCGGGTTTCAAGCTGGATCCTTACCTGGTAGTGAAGTTCATGATGAGATTGCATATTCAGATGAACAAGGCTACTACCGATTAACGAACCGTGCAGGCGGTTTTGAGGGCGGTATGACAACAGGTATGCCTATTGTCGTTCGAGCAGTAATGAAGCCAATCCCGACGCTATACAAGCCGTTACAAAGCGTTGATATTGAAACAAAGGAAGTTTATGAAGCAAGTATCGAACGTTCAGATAGCTGTGCTGTTCCAGCAGCAAGTGTAGTAGCAGAGCATATTGTTGCTTGGGAAGTTGCAAAAGCAGTTATTGAACAATTTGAATCAGATCAACTTGAGCGTTTAAAGCGTAATATTGAAGATTTCCGTGAGTATGCGAGGAAGTTTTAATGAATGCGATAACTGTCAAAACAAGCTCTAAACAATATGATGTTTGTATAGGGTTTGGAGTATTAAGTCAACTAGAATCAAAGTTGGATAGCTTAGTACCTAAAGTTTCAAAGATATTAATCATTACAGATGATCAAGTTGCTCCACTATATCTAGAGCAAGTATTACTAAATTGTAGTAAAGCAAATAAAGTTGAACACTTTATCATTCCACATGGTGAAAAAAGTAAGAGTTTTGCTATGTACGAAAATTGTTTAACCTATTGTTTTGATGTCCAATTAGATCGTAATAGTTTAATAATTGCTTTAGGTGGAGGCGTAGTTGGTGATTTAGCAGGATTTGTTGCAGCTTCTTATATGCGTGGTATTCGTTTTATCCAATTACCGACTACTTTACTAGCCCACGATAGTGCTATAGGTGGTAAAGTCGCTATAAATCTTCCAAAAGCTAAGAATATAGTTGGCGCATTTTATCAGCCAGAACTAGTTTTGTATGAATTAAACTTTTTATCTTCTTTGCCAATTGAGGAATGGAGATCAGGTTTTGCTGAAATTAGTAAGGAAGCTATGATTTCTTCTACCGACAATTTGAATTGGTTAATGGATAATATTCTTTCACTTGAAAATTTAGATGATGCGTTAATTGAAAAATGTGTGACAATGGGGATAAGTGTAAAAAATGAAATTGTCTCCAAGGACGAAAGAGAAACTGGTGAAAGAGCATTTTTAAACTTAGGCCATACTCTTGGGCATGCGATTGAAGCTTATTTAGGTTATGCGAAAACAACTCATGGTGAGGCTATTGCATTTGGAACCTTATTTTCAATCTATTTGAGTGAACAGTTCTTTGAGGTTGACTTAAAATTTAAAGAAATTGTAAATTGGTATAATCGATTGAATTATCCTGTTTATTCAAAATTAGAATTAGAACCTATTGTAAATCTAATGAAACAAGATAAGAAAAATATAGATTTGAAAATAAAATATATATTATTAAAAAGTTTTGGGAATCCAGTGATTTGTGAATTAGACGAAAACTTTATAAAAGAAAGTTTAGATAGTTTTTTTAAACAAATAATTTCATAATACTTATCTGAAAATGGTGTTTTGATCAAATGTTAAATCAAAATATCATTTTCTTTTTCTAAATTAGACTAATTGAACATTGAAAATGAAAAACATAGGACAATTCGTCGAATAGAATTTCAGAGAAAAAAAAGGTTTGATTTAATAAAAAATGGAATGTAAATACATATAGAAAGGTTAGACAAGGTGACTATGATGAGAAATACCCAGTTAGAAAAAATCCGTTTAGTTGGTGATGTGACAATTCCAGGAGATAAATCAATATCTCATAGAGCAATTATGTTTGGATCACTAGCGAAAGGGACTACAAAAATTACTAACTTTCTATTAGGTGAAGATTGTTTAAGTACGATTGCGTGTTTTAGAAAATTAGGTGTACAAATCGAAGTATCAGAAGATGAAGTAGTCGTTTATGGTAAAGGAATTGAAGAACTTAAAGAGGCACACGAAGTACTTGATGTAGGAAATTCGGGAACAACAGCAAGATTAATGATGGGAATATTAAGTGGTTTACCATTCCATTCAGTTATTATTGGTGATGAATCAATTGGTAAAAGACCAATGAAACGTGTTACAAAACCTTTAAAAATGATGGGAACTTCTATAGATGGACGTGAAGACGCTACATATACACCTATTTCTATTAGAGGAGGTTCACTGAATAGTATTTCTTATGCTTCTCCTGTTTCAAGTGCACAAGTTAAATCTTCAATTTTATTAGCTGGTTTATTTGCAAAAGGTACAACGACTGTGACTGAACCGGAAAAGTCTCGTGACCATACTGAAAGAATGCTAAAGGCATTTGGTTGTGAGTTAGAAGTTGATGGGAACAAAGTCTCAATTAATGGAAACCAAGAATTAACTGCAACAGATGTTATTGTTCCTGGGGACATTTCATCAGCAGCATTTTTCTTAGTAGCAGGGTCGATTGTTCCAAATAGCGAAATCTTGTTAAAAAATGTAGGGGTGAACCCTACTAGAAAAGGGATATTAACTGTTTTAGAAAGAATGGGCGCTAATATAACATTAGAGGATGAAAAAGTTGTAAACGGAGAACCAATTGCGAATATTCGAGTGAAATCATCGAATTTAAAATCAACTGTAATCGGTGGGGCTGAAATACCTACTTGTATCGATGAGTTACCGATCTTAGCCTTAGCAGCAGCTTTAGCAGATGGAGAGACCATTATTAAAGATGCTGAAGAGTTAAGAGTAAAGGAAACGGATCGTATCCAGACTGTTGTAACAGAACTTACAAATCTTGGTGTAAGCATTGAAGCAACAAAAGATGGTATGATTATACAAGGAAATAGTTCTTTAATAGGTGCGAATGTAAATTCACATGGTGATCATCGAATGGGAATGATGCTTTCAATTGCTGCATTACTTGCTAAAGGTGATACAATTATTGAAAATACGGAATGCATAGCTGTATCTTTTCCGAACTTTAAAGAGCAATTAAATGAATTAATTAAGTAGTCATATGAGGTGTAAGAATGAGTTTATACGAAGCTGTTCAGTTAATAGAGAACGGTCATACCGAAAAGGGATTGGATTTATTAAGAAAGAATTTAAAAACTGCAAACGATGAAGAAAAATACGAAGCAGCACTTCTTTTTCAATCATTAGGAATTGTAGAAGATGCGAAAAATCTCATTGAAGATTTAGTTTACTTATACGATGACGACGATGATCTTAAAATAATGTATGCAGAAATATTGTTGGATCTAGATTTAGAAGACGAAGCTTTAGAAATTTTACTTGCAATAAAAGAAGATAGTGAGAGTCGAGTTCAAGCACTATTATTAATGGCTGATTTATATCAAGTTCAGGGTCTTGATGAAGTAGCTGAACAAAAATTATTTGAAGCCAAAAGAATTTTACCTAATGAACCTGTAGTAGATTTTGCATTAGGGGAGTATTATTTTAGTAAATATGATTATAAAAAAGCAATACCATTTTACGAAAAACTCAACTATCAAGAAATTGAAGTAAGTGGAGTAAATAAAGATTTAAGACTTGCTGAATGTTTAAGTGCTGAAGGTGAATGGGAAGATGCAATTTCCTATTATGAAAAAGGAATTCAGAAATCAAAAGACTTCCATACGCTATTAGGATATGGCATAACGCTATTTCAAGCTGAACGCTATGCAGCCTCTATTCCAGTATTCGAAGAAGCAATCTTCTTTGATCCTGAATATTTGGTAGCACATTTATGGTTAAGTAAGGCGCATGACCTTGAAGGCCAATTTCAAGAAGGGTATGATATATTACAAAAAGCTTTACTAGTTGATGAAACGAATGTAGAATGCCTTTTATCAGCAGCTAAATTAGCTCGTAAAATGAAAAATTTAGAAGCAAGTAAGAAACATTTACAGGAAGCATTAATTTATGATCCTTCGCTAATTGAGGCAGTTCAGTTATTAGTCGGAATTCTTTTCGAAGAAGAAGATTTCGATGATATTATTAGTATAATTGAACTAGCAATCGAGCATGGGGCTTCAGATCCTCATTTTAATTGGGACTTAGGCAAAGCATATTATGGAAATGAAAATTATGAATTGGCATTAAAACAATATCGTCTAGCATATAATGACTTTAACCAGGAAATTTCCTTCTTAAAGGAATACGGAGACCTATTGTTTGAAGAAGGCTTAGTACAAGAAGCAAAAGAGGTTTACAGTAAACTTGTAGACGATGAGTATCTACAGGAAGAAGTAAGAGAGCGTCTTGAAAGAATAAATGAAATTCTGTAGTTTTCTTTATTCAGAAAAGGGGACAAATTTTATGGACAGAGGAGGGATTTAAAATGGCAACCCCTGTATCTGTGAATGAGAAGAAAGATTTTGTTAAATGGTTTCTAAGTAATTTTCAGTTAAAGCAAAGAGAATGTGTTTGGATTTTAAATTACCTAATGAGCCATGATTATTTAATGAAAAAGGTTCATTTTGTAGAACAGTCTAAATATTGTCCACGTGGATTAGTGATGTCGACCAACTGTGTTAAAGAAGTCCCATTTCATTTTTATAAACAAAATGTTATGACGACGGATGCAGAGAAATCATTTCACGATATTCGACTAAATAGGGATGAGGATATTTATATCCAGCTCAACTTTAAATCTTCTTTTCAATATCCGATGTTTGTTTCAGTTTTAGAAGAGAACCCGCATCTACCAAAAAACTTAAATAGTAACGAAAAAGACCGCGTAATTGCTGAAAAGCTATTGTCAGATTCAATTATGAATTTCCAAAAAGACAGATTGATGAAAATGATTGATGAAGCTTTAGATAATCAAGACAAAAAGCTTTTCCAAGAATTAACTAAGCAACTCAATTCATTAACTTAATGAAAACCTGAAAAAAGTCCTCATTTATGGGGGCTTTTTTACTGTTGAAAAGTTATTTGCTAATTGAATAGAGTTAATTTTTATTGTTAAATAAGATATGTGGGGTTAATTTCCATTTTTAGGGCCTTAGCTTTTAATTGTGGCAAGATTCATGGTCCTAATCGTAGTATACGTTTCCTTTTTGGTCCAAAGCTTTCTGGTAAATCTCATTGAGGTCGAACGATTTATCAACTTATATAAGTTAAAAAAAAAACAGTATGTAAGATTAAGATTAGCTAATTACTCATAAAAAAATACACTTATAAAAAATAATATTAGTAAAAAAGTCACTTTATTGATCTCATAGAAATATTTGACTCGAAACGGATAGTAGTTCAACTAAATTTACATTTTTTTAAAATATATCAGTGAACTGTTAATGGAGGTTCTGAATTAACTACAAAGATGCCATTCACCTCACTGTAAAATCCTTTATTAGTGGACTTTTTTTCTTTCTTAAAATAGTAATGTATGGTTAAATGGAAAATAGAAATTTGTTCACAAAAATTTCACAATTATAAATAAATTATTTTAATAGAAAGAGGTAATTTTGATGAAATGGACAACAAATGAATTAAATCAAGTTATTGAGAATCTGGAGTACATCGATACGATCATTATTCCGCTTTGTCCTGTTTCTTTGAAGAAAGAAAATATTGGTCTTGCCGAGCAAAGAGAGGACTTAATAATACTTACTTCGGAACTTGAACGTACATATAAAGGCAGAGTTGTAATTGCTCCTGAATTTACTTATTTACCTGAAGAATCTGATAAAATAAACCGATTAAAGGCTTGGTATGAAGAGTTTAAAACTAGTGGGATTAAGCATGTGTTTTATTTAACATGTGATTTTGATTGGAGACAGTCAGAATCTGAAATGGATGAATCATTAATTTGGTTACCTAATTTAAATATCAATAGCTTAGATGAATCATCACAACGAGTAATAGTTGATAAACAATTATCTCACATAAATGCATTATTTTCTAAAATATGGGGATAAAAATAAAAACAACATTATTACTATGATTATTATTAGGATATTATTGACCTTCTAAATTTGTTATTATATTATGAAAGTGTCCTAGTTTTATTATTATAGCTGTTGTCCGTACAGGAGTACTTGTGATAGAGGGGGGAATTTTCATGAGTGAAAAGGTTTCAAGACGCCAGTTTTTAAACTACACTTTAACAGGTGTAGGCGGCTTTATGGCGGCAGGAATGCTAATGCCATTGGCTCGTTTTGCCATTGACCCAGTTTTACAAAAAGAAGAAGCTGGAGCAATGGTGCAAGTTGGACTAATCAAAGATTTAACGACTGATCCAAAACGCTTTGACTTTAAAGTTAAGCAGGTTGATGGTTGGGTTAAATCTGATGCGTCACACATTGCATGGGTGTACAAGAATTCAAATGGAGACATCGTTGCGTTATCACCTACTTGTAAGCATTTAGGCTGTACAGTTGGTTGGAACGACAATAAAGATTTTCCAAATCAATTCTTCTGTCCATGTCATGGCGGTCGTTACCATAAGGATGGTAAAAACATTAAAGGTACACCACCGCTTGGTCCACTAGACAACTATGCGGTAAAAGTGAAAGGTGATTCTTTCTATCTTGGTAAACTAGAACCAAATACAGGAGGTAAATAATCGTGCTTAACAAAATTTACGACTGGGTAGATGAGCGATTAGAAATTACGCCTCTTTGGAGAGATATCGCTGATCATGAAGTACCAGAACACGTTAATCCAGCACACCATTTTTCAGCATTCGTATATTGCTTCGGTGGATTAACATTTTTCGTTACAGTAATTCAAATTTTATCTGGAATGTTCTTAACAATGTACTATGTTCCAGATATCAAAAATGCATGGGAATCAGTTTATTACTTACAAAACAACGTTGCATACGGACAAATCGTTCGTGGTATGCATCACTGGGGTGCAAGTTTAGTAATTGTTATGATGTTTTTACATACTTTACGTGTATTCTTCCAAGGCGCATATAAAAAGCCTCGTGAGCTTAACTGGGTTGTAGGGGTTTTAATCTTCTTCGTAATGCTTGGATTAGGCTTTACAGGATATTTATTACCTTGGGATATGAAAGCGTTATTTGCGACTAAAGTAGGTCTGCAAATTGCTGAACAAACACCATTTATTGGTAAGCAAGTGAAAACGTTAATTGCAGGTAATCCGGAAATCATCGGTGCACAAACATTAACTCGTTTCTTCGCAATCCATGTATTCTTCTTACCTGGTGCTTTACTTGCTCTTATGGGTGCCCATTTCTTAATTATTCGTAAGCAAGGTATTTCAGGTCCACTATAAGATTTAGTGCATGGGGCTTTAGTAAAAATTGACTAAAGTGTGTCGGAATAAAGGAGGGAGAACATGCATCGCGGTAAAGGAATGAAATTTGTAGGTGACTCACGTGTACCTGCAATGGCAGGTCGTAAACCTAATGTACCAAAGGATTATTCAGAATATCCTGGTAAAACTGAAGCATTCTGGCCAAACTTCTTATTAAAAGAATGGATGGTAGGAGCAGTTTTCTTAATTGGATACTTAACATTAACAATTGCACATCCATCTCCACTTGAGAGGGTTGCAGACCCAACTGATACTGGCTATACGCCATTACCGGACTGGTATTTCTTATTCTTATATCAATTCTTAAAATATAGCTATGCTTCTGGTGACTATAACGTAATTGGTGCTTTCGTAATTCCTGGATTAGCTTTTGGTGGCTTATTATTAGCGCCATTCTTAGATCGTAGTCCACATAGAAAACCAATTAAACGTCCATTAGCTACAGGATTTATGTTATTAGCTTTATCTGGTGTAATTTATTTAACATGGGAAGCTGCGGCTCACCATGACTGGAAAAAACAAAAAGAACAAGGTAAAATCCGTACTTTTGTTGAATTAAATAAAGAAGATCCAGCATATAAACTATTGCAAAAAAATACTTGTGTATCTTGCCATGGCGATAATCTTGAAGGTGGCGCAGCAGCTCCAAGTCTTCAAAATAATGGTTTAAAACCTGAAGAAATCGCTCATATCGCAAGAAACGGTCGAAAAGCGATGCCATCTGGTGTATTTAAAGGTACTGACGCAGAACTTAAAGTTCTAGCTGAATTCGTTTCAAAAGCAGGTAAAACAGAGTAATTAAAAGAGAGTCGAATTTTCGACTCTTTTTTTATGTTTTATTGTATACTGAAATAATAACATGTAAAAAATGTGATGATACATATAAATTGTGAACTTTGTGTTATAAATTTATTAAATCTCCTAAGTGAAAGTGGGATGAAGTGAAATAGTGAACATACTCTACAGTATGCTACGGCTTAAACCTAATTTAATTGCTTTATTTATAATAAATCTACTAGGAACAATCTATGGATACTATTGGTATAAATCTCAACTTGATTTTACTCCTGGTTGGTTAAAAATATTTGTACCTGATAGTCCTACTGCATCCTTATTTTTCTGTATTGTATTGCTACTTTTCATTTTAAATAAACGGAATGGATTAATAGAAGCACTAGCATATGTAAGCTTGTTGAAATATGGAATATGGGCAGTTTTAATGAATGGAATGGTTCTTTATTTAGCAGGTGGACTTGATAAAATTGCATACTTATTAATTTTTTCGCATGGAGCTATGGCAATCCAGGCTGTTTTGTATGCACCGTCATTTAAGGTTAAAAAATGGCATTTGACTGTTGCAAGTATTTGGATCTTACAAGATCTTATTTTAGACTATGTTTTTGGAACAATGCCAGAATACTATATGCTCTCTGATTATCGAATTTGGATAGCTTTACTTACATTTTGGTTAACTATATTTGTTATTTTAATTGCTTATTACCAGTTAATTTTTAAAAATAGAGCTCGTGATTGAACAAGTTCTAATCTTGTCCTTTCTCTCATAATTATTAGTAGTTATGAGGGAGGGGTTTGATGAAAAAATTAATTGCGGGGATAAGCGTTTTTTTTATTTTCTTTTCATTTAATACCGTAAAAGGGTACGCTAAAATAGATCAAGAAACTTCACTAATCGAACAATCACTCTCTTTAGTACAAGATGGTGATTATGTACATGGTGCTAATTTGATTGAACAGTTTGAGTCAAAGTATATGGCGTCTGTGAAAAAGAATAAAAATTTCACACCAAAAGATCTAGAAACGATTTCCGTTACTTTTCAAAATGCGCTCGTATCTTTAAAGAATGATGCAATAGATCCACAAGAAAAAGTTGCTGATGTTCTTGGTTTAAGATTATTGATTGATGCTGGAGAAACGACAATGCAGCCGATGTGGAAGGAAATGAAAAAGTCGGTTATGACTCCACTACAGAATATGGATTCAGCATATAAACGAGGTAATTCTGAAGCATATGAAACGCAATTAAATCAATTCTTACATCAATTTGAAATTATTTATCCAAGTCTTATCATGGATCTTCCCTATGATGAAGTAAAAAAAATAAATTCACTTGTTTCGTTTTTAGATGATTATCGAATTAACCAAGAATCAATTCCAGCTTTTCAACAAAAGTTGGATGAGACAAAAAGTGAATTATTATTCATTTTTGATCAAGGAAACTCAATTATTCCGCCTGTTTCCATTTGGACAATTTTTACAACAGGGATCATTATTATCGGTACATTAAGTTATGTCGGTTGGAGAAAATATATAGGTGATCGAAATAAGAATAAAAAAAGAAGAGAACATAATGATTGACAAATTTCTCTAAAAGTTATTACAATATCGTAAAATCACACTCCTTGGAGGAATTACAATGAGTTATTTAATTTACTTTTTAATTTTGTTGATTGTACCTTTATATGCACAAATGAGGGTTAAATCAACTTTTAGAAAGTATTCTCAAGTTGGTTCTACATCAAATTTAACGGGTGCAGAAGTAGCGAGAAAAATTTTAAATGAAAATGGATTATTCAATGTGGCAGTAGAGGAAACTCGAGGATATTTATCTGACCATTATGATCCACGTGCAAAAGTTGTAAGATTATCAACTGAAAATTATCATGGATATTCAGTCGCGGGTACTGCAGTTGCTGCTCATGAAGTAGGACATGCAATTCAAGATGCAAATGACTATAGCTTTTTAAGATTCCGTCATTCTTTAGTACCTGTTGCAAATTTCAGTTCCAATTTTTCTTATATATTCATAATAATTGGTATGTTATCTCGACTATCAGGTGCATTATTAATAGGAATAGTTTTATTAGCACTAGGAGTACTGTTCCAAGTTGTTACACTTCCTGTTGAATTTAATGCCTCAAGTAGAGCTTTAAAACAAATTACAACTTTGGGTATCATCAATTCGAATGAGCATGTTTATGCAAAACGTGTTTTAAATGCAGCTGCATTGACATATGTTGCTGCGGCAGCGGTAGCCGTCGCAGAATTATTAAGATTAGTTTTAATTTATACTGGTATGACACGTAGTGATGATTAATATCAATATAAAATTAAAAGAGGTTCTGGCAATCAATGCCAAGAACCTCTTTTTGTTTCTGTTAAAAATTAAGGGTGAAGAGGGACTTTATTTTCATCTAAAGTAAAGCCTTCTCCAAGTACATCATGCACTTCTGTAACGGCTACAAATGCGTGTGGATCGATATCCTGAATGATGTTTTTTAAATGAACTAATTCATTTTTTGGTACGACACAAAATAGAACGTCTTTACTTTCTCCAGTAAATGTTCCAGTTGCTTTTAAATAAGTTGCACCACGTTCCATTTCTTTCATAATTCGAGCTGCAATTAAATCATTTTTCTCAGAAATAATATTTGCTCCACGTGCAGCATATGCACCTTCTTGCATAAAATCAATTATTCTTGCTCCGACAAAAACTGCGACTAGCGTATACATTGCTTCATATGCTTTTAAATAAGTTAAAAGTGAAAGCGTAATGACAACAAAGTCAAAAATAAACATCGTTTTCCCCATATTAATACCTTTGTATTTATAGGCTAAACGGGCGATGATATCGACACCACCAGTAGTTCCACCAAATCTAAAAATAATTCCTAATCCTACACCAATAAATACACCCGCAAATAATGAAGCTAACATTAAATCGCCATGGACATCTATATTGAACGTAAATTTCTCAAATAATTTTAAGAAAAATGAGACTGCAACAGTTCCAATGATAGTATAAAGCATTGTTACTGTACCAAGTAATCTCCAGCCAATAAAAAATAACGGGACGTTTAAGACTAAGTTTGAGATCCAAACTGGAATATTTAATTCAGCTAAAAGAATTAAGTTAATTCCCGTAAAACCACCTTCAGCTAGATTGTTTGGAATATTTATATTCATAATTCCAAAAGAAAAAATTGCAGAACCTAAAATAATAAATAAGATATTGCGTAACTTCAAATTAAAAATCATATACTTCCTCCATACTATAAAAATTACCCTAAACTCTTATTTTTATCTTATCTTGTATTTTTTTCAAGTAAAATAATATATAATTTGTCAAAAAGTAGTCAATTCGATAAGATTTAATTGAGGAGTTGATATTAGTATGCACGAAAAAACGATGAAAGAAATGCAAAAAGAAGTCGATACATATATAGGTCAATTTAAAGAGGGCTATTTTAGTCCTTTAGCTATGATGGCTAGGTTAACTGAAGAAATGGGTGAGTTAGCTAGAGAAATCAATCATACCTATGGTGAAAAGCCTAAAAAAAGCACTGAAAAAGAAAAGCTAATTGAAGAAGAGCTAGGCGATGTATTATTTGTTATGATTTGTTTAGCAAATAGCCTAAATATAGACTTACAAGAAGCACATGATATGGTGATGAACAAGTTTAATACTCGAGATAAAGATCGTTGGACAAGGAAGGAAGGTTAAAATGGAAAAAGTAATTAGAGTAGTATTAGCTGGACCAAGAGGTAAAATGGGAATTGAAGCTTTACAATTAATTGATCGAACTGAGCATTTTCAACTTGTAGCTGCAGTAGATTATAAATTAGGTGGAGAACAAATCCAAAAGGTTAACCCTGTGTTTAAAGGTGAAGCAAAAATATATGAAACATTAGAGCAATGTATCGAAAATGAAAGCTTTGATGTACTTGTTGATTTAACAACACCTGAAATTGGAAAAAAACATGCATTTTTAGCTTTAAAAAATGGTATTCGACCTGTTATTGGTACAACTGGTTTTACAAAAGAGGAGCTTGATGATTTAAAAGAGTTAGCTTCAAATAATGAGCTAGGTTGTATTATTGCGCCAAATTTTGCAATTGGTGCTATATTAATGATGAAGTTCTCTGCAATGGCAGCGAAATATTTTAAAGATATCGAAATTATTGAGCTACACCATGACCAAAAATTAGATGCGCCTTCAGGTACAGCTCTTAAAACAGTTCAAATGATTGAGGAAGTACGTGAATCAAAATTACAAGGACATCCAAATGAAGTTGAAACTGAAGCTGGTGCTAGAGGTGCCGATCTAAATGGAATGAGAGTTCATAGCGTGAGATTACCTGGTTTAGTTGCGCATCAACAAGTTTTATTCGGTGGAGATGGTCAACTATTAACAATTCGACATGATTCAATGAATCGAGCTTCTTTTATGTCTGGAGTTAAAGTAGCCGTTGAGGAAGTAATGAAACTTTCGGAGCTAGTCTACGGATTAGAAAATATAATGGACTAAAAGGTGGTGTAGGTAGTGAAAATAGCTCTAATTGCTCACGATAAGAGAAAAGACGCATTAGTAACTTTTGTTCAAGAAAATGAATCTTTTTTTCAGCAACATGAACTATTTTCAACAGGTACTACAGGACTACGTGTAATGGAAAATACAGCTTTAAACGTTTATCGCTTTCAATCTGGTCCACTCGGAGGAGATCAAGAAATAGGTGCATTAATAGCTAAAGGGAAAATGGACGCGATTTTCTTTTTTAGGGATCCTTTAACTGCTCAACCGCATGAACCAGATGTAAATGCTTTATTAAGGCTATGCGATGTTTTTAATGTCCCGGTGGCAACGAATATTCAAACCGCTAAGGCAGTAGTGAAATTTTTTAGTTAGTTTGAAAGAGAGTGAGATAAGTGGAATATTTTGATGTACTTGCATTTGGAGCGCATCCAGATGATGTTGAGATTGGTATGGCAGGCACGATTGCTAAATTTACTAAGTTAGGCTATAAGGTTGCTATTTGTGATTTAACTGAAGCGGAGCTCTCATCAAATGGGGATACTTTTATTAGAAGAAAAGAAGCTGAAGAAGCAGATAAGATTTTAGGGGTTTCAAAGCGTTTTAATTTATCATTACCAGATAGGGGGCTATACTTATCTGAGGAAGCAATTAAACAAGTAGCTGCTTTAATTCGAATGACAAAGCCTAGTATTATTTTCTCACCATATGAAGTGGATCGTCATCCTGATCATGGTAATTGTACAAAAATAGTAGAAGAAGCAGTATTTTCATCAGGGATTAGAAAATTTAATGTAAATACAAATCATGATGCCCACAAGGTTAAACATGTTTTTCAATATATGATTAATGGGTTTCATCGACCAAATTTTATTGTTGATGTTACAGAAACGATTGAAGTTAAAAGGGCAGCATTAGAAGCATATGAAAGTCAATTTACTCCGGGGCCAGATGGTGTAGTTACGCCTTTAACAAACGATTATGTAAATAGCGTAATTGCAAGAGAGAAAATTTTTGGTAAAGAAGCTGGAGTCCCTTATGGGGAAGGGTTTATGACAAAAAGGCCGCTCCTATTAAATGCAGATTGGTTAGTTTAAGAAGAAATGAAGAAGTTTAGGAGAGATAAAATGAAATTAAAAATTGGGATTACATGTTATCCTTCAGTAGGCGGTTCTGGTGTGATTGCGACTGAGCTAGGTAAGTTATTAGCAGAACTAGGACATGAAATTCATTTTATTTCATCAAGTATGCCGTTTCGTTTAAATAAAGTATATCCTAATATTTATTATCATGCAGTTGAAGTAAATCAATATTCAGTTTTCCAATACCCACCATATGATTTAGCATTGGCGAGTAAGATGGCTGAAATTGCAAACCGTGAAAAATTAGATATTTTACATGTACATTATGCGATTCCGCATGCAATATGTGCTGTTCTAGCAAAACAAATGATTCATCATGATATTAAAATTGTAACGACATTACATGGAACAGATATAACTGTTCTTGGCTATGATTCATCTTTAACAGAGTTAATTAAGTTCGGGATTGAAAAATCAGATGTTGTAACAGCGGTCTCAAATGATTTAATACGTCAAACAGAGGAATTAGTTAACCCTGATAAAGAAATACAAACTGTGTATAATTTTATTGATGAAAGAGTGTATTACAAAAGAAATTGTCGGGCATTAAAAGCAGGGTACGGGATTAAAGAGCACGAAAAAGTCATTATACATATTTCTAATTTCCGTCAAGTTAAGCGAACAAAAGATGTAGTAGATGTATTTAACTTAGTAAGAAAAGAAATTCCATCCAAGCTCCTATTAGTTGGTGATGGTCCGGAAATCTCAAGTTTATGTAAATTAGTTAGAGAGCTTGGCATTGAGAATGATGTTTTATTTTTAGGAAAGCAAGAGAATGTTGAAGAGTTACTTTCAATGAGCGATATAAAATTACTTCTTTCGTCAAAAGAAAGCTTTGGTTTAGTATTACTTGAGGCGATGGCTTGTGGGGTTCCATGTATCGGTACAAGAGTTGGTGGGATTCCAGAAGTAATCGAGCATGGGGAAAACGGATATATTTGTGAACTAGGAGATATTGAACAAATCGCTTACTATACGCTTAACCTATTACAAGATGAAGAATTATATAAACGAATTTCAGGTCGAGCGATTGAAATAGTTAAAGAAAGATTTCAATCAAATAAAATCGTTTCACAATATTTATCCATTTATAATGAGTTATTAGGAATGAAATAATATGGAAATTTTTGATAAAGCAAAGCCGATTTTAGATAAATTAATAAAAAATGGTTATGAGGCCTATTTTGTCGGTGGTTGTGTTAGAGATAAATTATTAAATAGAACAATTGGCGATATTGATATTGCAACTTCAGCTTTACCTGAGGAAGTTATGTCAATTTTTCCAAAAACCGTTCCTACAGGGCTACAGCATGGAACGGTTTTAGTTATACAAAATAGTGAGCCATATGAGATCACAACATTCCGAACAGAGTCAACATATCATGATTATCGTAGACCATCGGAGGTTACATTTGTAAAATCGATCGAAGAAGATTTAAAACGAAGAGATTTTACAATGAATGCCATTGCTATGACGATAGAAAATGAAATAATAGATCCCTTTAATGGTACAATTGATCTTTATGATGGGTTAATTAGATGTGTCGGTGAAGCTAAGGAAAGATTTCAAGAAGATGCTCTTAGAATGCTAAGAGGTATACGGTTTGTAAGCCAATTAGATTTTCGTTTACATGATGAAACGTTTAACGCAATTAAATCAAATAAACATTTAATTGAAAATATAGCAATTGAACGCATTTCGGTTGAAATAGAAAAAATGTTATTAGGAAATTCTCCTAAAAAAGGCATTGAACTATTAATACAAACAAATTTAGTAAATCATCTTCCAAGCTTAAAAAAATATACTAATCAGTTTAATGAACTATTAGAACTCCCTCTTCAATCATTAAAAACAATTGAAGAGATTTGGGCGCTAATTTTATATACATGTAATTTTGACAGCCCAGAACAGGTTTTAAGAAATTGGAAAATGTCGAATAATCGCATGAAACAAATATTGAAGGTTTATAATTTGTTAAGTGAAACGAAAATTAAATGGAGCAATACAAAGTTATATCAAGTTGGATTACCGGATGCAATAAAATACGAGCGTTTACAATGTGTCATTGAAAAGGTCGATGCAAGTGAATTTAATGAGGATATATTAAAGGCTTTATATCATCAATTACCGATTTATTCAAAATCAGATATATGTATTACAGGTAATGATTTATTAGAATGGTCACAATTAAAAGGTGGTCCATGGTTAAAAGAAGTATTAAGTGAAATTGAGTTTCAAATAGTAGAGAACCAGCTTGAGAATAACCAACTTGCTGTTAAGGAGTGGTTTATAAATTGGCTTCAAAAGTAAAAGAAAGAATCATACAATTATTTACGGAAAATAGTAATGAATATTTATCAGGTCAATTTTTGAGTGATGAATTAGGAATTTCACGTACTGCAATTTGGAAATACATGAAAGAATTGCAAGAAGAGGGAATTGAAGTTGAAGCAGTTAGGAAGGTTGGATATAAAATAACGGGCAAATCAGATCGGTTAACTCCAACGGATATTCAACTTGGTTTAGAAACGAAAAAATTTGGAAGAAATGTCGTATACCAAGAAGAAACGAATTCAACCCAAACGATTGCGAATGAATTAGTGCTAAATGATGCACCTGAAGGTACAATCGTTTTGGCTGAGCGTCAATTATTAGGTCGAGGCAGATTACAAAGAAACTGGTTAACTTCAGATGGAAAAGCAATAGCTATGAGTGTGATCCTTAGACCAGCTATTTCACCAAGAGTAGCACCTCAACTAACCTTATTAACAGCTGTAGTCATTGCATCAGCAATCGAAAAAGTGACCGGTTTACAACCAAATATAAAGTGGCCAAATGATATTTTAATCAATAATAAAAAAGTTTGTGGAATCTTAACTGAGATGCAAGGAGATGCTGATTGCATTAAGAGTGTTGTCATAGGTATTGGACTCAATGTAAATCAAGTAGAAGAAGATTACCCATTAGAACTGTCAGATATCGCTACATCCTTACGTATTGAAAAAGGACAATCCTTTATGAGAGCCAATTTAATTCAAGCTATATTAGCTGAATTTGAAAAGTACTATGAAATATTTTTAGAAAAAGGATTTAAACCTATTAAAATTTTATGGGAAAGCTACGCAATTTCGTTAGGGAAACAAATAAAAGCCACGACTTTAACTGAAGAAATTGTCGGAAATGCCATTGGAATTACTGATGAAGGTCAATTATTAATTGAAGATCACTTAGGTAATGTTCATACAATCTATTCAGCGGATATTTCGATAAATAAGTAAAAACGAAATAAAACAACTCTCTTTTTATATTTGAAAGAGAGTTATTTTATTTGCTGTATATTTGTCACGTATATTTGTAAATAATACCAAGTTTTTTCTTTACTTAATTGCTATTCTTACTATAAACTGTAGTGGAAGGGTCGCGACTTTTAGCTGATGCTTCAAGGGTGGTATCTGAATAGGGTCAATCAAACTTTAGTATCCTAAGAAGAACTACACCAGGTTTTAAAAAATCAATTCTAAAAATGTGTCTGCCTTGATCCTATATGGACTGGGACAGAGGAATGAGACGGTTTACAATTTTCCTTTGTTCTCTACCGGAGCAAAGTTTTTTTATTGTAGCCCCCATTTCCTCTCATTTAAAAGGAGGAAAAAAGATGAAAACAACAAAAGATTTTTTAAACATGAAACAAAACAATGACCCAATCGTCATGATTACTGCTTATGATTACCCTTCAGCACTATTAGCAGAAGCAAGTGAAGTAGATATGATTTTAGTCGGTGACTCACTTGGGAATGTTGTCCTAGGTTATGATTCTACAATTAAGGTTACAGTAGATGACATGATTCATCACTCAAAAGCCGTAAAGCGCGGGGCAAAAAATACGTTTATCGTAACAGATATGCCATTCATGTCTTACCATTTTTCAAAAGAAGAGGCTTTACGTAGTGCATGTCGCATTATGCAAGAGGGTGATGCGCACGCTGTTAAGGTTGAAGGCGCAGATGAAAATGTTTTAGATGTGATTAAAGCATTAACAATCGCTGGAGTACCAGTTGTAGCTCATTTAGGATTGACTCCACAATCAGTAGGCGTATTAGGTGGGTATAAAGTTCAAGCACGTGATTCTGAAAGTGCAATGAAATTGTTTAACGATGCAAAAAAATGTGAAGAAGCTGGCGCTTTTGCAATCGTACTTGAATGTGTACCAAAGCAAATTGCAAAGGACATTACGAAGGATCTTTCAATTCCGACAATAGGAATAGGTGCAGGTGTTGATACAGATGGTCAAGTACTTGTTTACCATGATTTAATAACATATGGTGTTGGGCGAGTAGCTAAGTTTGTTAAACAGTATGCAAATGTATCTACAACAATTGAAAATGCAATTGCTTCATATGTGCAAGAAGTTAAAGCTAGACAATTTCCAGATACTAAACATTCGTTTACGATGAAAGAAGAACAGTTAAAGGCATTATACGGGGGAAGTTCGCAATGAAAGTGTTTCACACTATAAAAGATTTAAGAAATGAATTAAAAATTCACAGAAAAAATGAAAAATCGATTGGATTTGTTCCAACGATGGGTTTTTTACATGAAGGTCATGCATCATTATTAGAAGAAGCTAGAAAAAATAATGATATCGTCGTATTAAGTATTTTTGTAAATCCGACTCAATTTGGCCCTAATGAAGATTTTGATCGATATCCTAGGGACTTTGACAGAGATGAAAAAGTTGCACTAAATGCTGGGGTAGATTGCCTCTTTTATCCAACAGTTGAAGAAATGTATCCAAATGAATTAAAATCGACAATGAAAGTAACAAAACGAGTTGATGTCCTTTGTGGTGAAAAAAGACCTGGACATTTTGATGGCGTTGCATTAGTCGTAACAAAATTATTTAATATTGTTCAACCAGATCAGGTTTATTTTGGTTTAAAGGATGCTCAACAAGTAGCTGTAATTGAAGGTTTAGTTGAAGACTTCAACATTCCTGTAAAAATTAATCCAGTTCCAACTATTAGAGAAGAAGATGGATTAGCTAAAAGTTCTAGAAATGTCTATTTATCAGACAAAGAAAGACAAGAAGCACCTGTTCTTTATAAAAGTTTACAAGCAGCAGTTGAAGATATAAAAAATGGGAATCTAAATCCAGATCAACTTAAGCAAAATATTATATCTACAATACAAAGCGAAACATCTGGAACAGTAGATTACGTAAGTATTTATTCTTATCCAGATTTAGAGCCTTTAAATAAAATAAATGGAAAAGTAATTATTGCATTAGCAGTTAAGTTTACTAATGCTCGCCTAATCGATAATATTATTATTTCTATTTAAGGATTGAACAACTAGGGGGAAATAACATGATTCGCACAATGATGAGAGCAAAGCTTCATAGAGCTACAGTTACAGAAGCTAATTTAAATTATGTAGGAAGTATTACAATTGACCAAGATTTAATGGATGCAGTTGACGTACTTGAAAACGAAAAAGTTCAAATTGTAAATAATAATAACGGTGCACGACTTGAGACATATGTTATTCCAGGAAAACGTGGAAGTGGTGTAATTTGTCTTAATGGTGCAGCAGCTAGATTGGTTCAAGAAGGTGACAAAGTAATTATTATTGCTTATGGTCAAGTAGAGGAAGAGAAACTGGCTCAACATGAACCAAAGATTGCTATATTAAACGATGCAAATGAAATTGTCGAAATGATTGGCAAAGAAATTGCAGGTACAGTAAAGTAATAGAATTGGGCATTAGGCTTTGTCTGTCAACTTTTGAATTTCGAAACATGAAATTACTTGTTGAGATCAATTTTTTAACAGACAAGAGAAACAACGAAGAAAACGAGTGTTTGAGGGCAATTTGAAATCCCCTTCTTTAGGGGATTTTTTTGTTGGTTGTATTGTTTAATCTGTTTATGCAAAATAATATCTATATAGAGAATTTGGAGGTGGCAAAATATGAATAAATTTGTGGTCGTTGACCTAGAAACAACCGGAAATAATAATAGAGGTCAAGATCGAATTATTCAAATTGCAGCCTTTTTATTGGAAAATGGAGAAGTTATTGAACAATTTTCAAGTTTTATAAATCCAAACATGAATATTCCAACATTTATTTCCGAACTAACAGGGATATCAGATGAAATGGTTCAATACGCTCCTCAATTTGAACAAATAGTTGAAGAATTATATCCGATGTTTAATGACGCCTATTTCGTTGCACACAATGTTCATTTTGACTTAACATTTTTGCAAAAAGAATTTGAGCGGATTGGTTTACCAAAAATTTCACCGTTAGCTATTGATACAGTGGAGTTAACAAGAATTTTATATCCAACTTTAACTAGTTATAAATTATCTGATTTAGCAAAAGTATTTAATATTGAACATGAAAATCCTCATCAAGCTGATAGTGATGCTGAAGTAACTGCCGAATTATTAACAATTTTATTAAAAAAACTTGAAAGCTTACCATATGCATCATTAAAAATATTAGAAAAACTTAGCACAAGTTTTAAAAGCGACATTACATACTATATTTCGGAAATACTTCAAAAGCAATCTGAATCATTTTCAAATGAAACTGTTGATTATGAAGAATTTAGACGAATCGCCATTAAAAAAAGAAGCTTTAGTTTACCACAAGAAGAAGAAGATTTCGTTGAATTCGACGAGCATCTTAAGCGTGAACTTGTAGATCAGATGGCTGTGGTAATTCCAAACTTTATAAAAAGAGAAGAACAATTTGCATATATGCATGATGTGTTCGATGCATTTAGTCAGAATAATATTCTCTTAGCTGAGGCTGGAACAGGTGTAGGCAAAACTTTTGGGTATTTAATTCCATCAGCATTTTTCTCAAAACAATTCGGCAAACAAGTTGTCATTAGTACAAGTACGATCTCATTACAAAAACAATTACTTAAAAAACATATAAAGACGATTGAAAAAATTGTACCTTTTCAGTTAAAAATAGCTTCTATACAAAGTAAAAGAAATTATCTATGTCTCCAAAAATTCGAATATATTGTTGGAGAACAATTTGATGATAATTACGATAGTATTTTATCTAAAGCTATGATAACAGTTTGGTTAACTGAAACTGAAAATGGAGAATTAGATGAATTATCACTTCCTTCAGGTGGCTTACATTTATGGGACCGTGTTTGTTGTAACGAAGAAAGTGAAAATAAAAGAACAAATCCTTGGTTTCATAAATGTTTTTATCAAAGGGCTAAAAATCAATTAATGTTAGCCGATATAATTATTACAAACCATGCTTATTTATTATCGACTTTAAAAAATAAAGATCACTTTATTAATTCTGTCAAAACGATTGTAATTGATGAGGCACATGCTCTTGAAGAGACTGCATCAAAAACTTTTGGAATCACTTTTTCATGCTTAAAATATTATCAATATTTAAGTAGATTAAGTACTACTGATAGTAATGAACTTGTTCACCGATTATATAAATTTGATGAGGGAATACCTAATCGTGAAAAATGGTGGAAAAAAGTTGATCACTTAGTAAAAGAAATAAAGTATGAATCTGAAGAGTTATTTAGATTATTACGTGATTTTATTTTAAGTAAACAAAATGAGTTTGATAAAGAAAACATTAGACAATCAATTACACTAAGTGATAAAAATACTGCTAGCCAAAATTGGAAGGTTATTCAAGAATGTGCAAATAGATTAATTCATGTGAATAATACTTTATTCACGGGTTGCGAGCAATATTTGAATTTAATTGAAGAGAAAAAGGGATCAGCGTTTCATCGTTCAATCGTTTCAGAATTTAAAATGATTATTGAACAATTAAAAAACATGAAAAATGGTCTTTATGAAATATTATTCGATAAAAATGAACATTATATTTGCTGGATGGAAACTGAAGCAAAAGGCTCATTTCATACAACGATGCTTTATTGTGAGAAAGTTGAAAATGCAGATTTAATACAAAATTATTTAATTAGTGGCAGAAATTCAATCGTACTAACGTCTGCAACGATGTCGATTGATTCATCCTTCTCATTTATAAAGTCATCATTAGGAATTAGTGAAAATATTAATGTCGTTGAAAAAATCTACCCCGTCCCAAATGATTTTGCCCAAGGGATGAAAGTGTATATTCCATCAGATTTAATGGGAATAAAAGAAATCACACAAGAAGAGTACGCATTACAAACTTCGAATACAATTCGTAAAATTGTTACCGAAATAAAAGGTAGAACATTAGTTTTATTTACAGCTTTTGATTTATTAAAACAGACTTATGATCAATTAATACAAAATTTTGATTCACTGAATTCATCTGTATTAGCTCAAGGTGTTTCTCCTGGAGGAAAACAAAAGTTAATAAAACAGTTTTTACAATCTAAACAAACAATTTTATTAGGTACGAACACTTTTTGGGAAGGAATTGACCTACCTAATGAAGAATTAGATTGTTTAATCATTGTACGCTTACCGTTTACAAACCCTGAAAAGCCTATGTTTATTGCTAAATCAAATTTATTAAAAAAAGCTGGAGAAAATTCTTTCTCAAGTTTGGCTTTACCATTAGCCGTATTTAAGTTTAGACAAGGTTATGGTCGTCTAATTCGAAATGAAAAAGATCAAGGTTCATTATTTGTTTTAGATAATCGCATAATAAATACTAGCTATGGTGGAGAATTTTTAAAGTTAATCCCAAAAAATAAAATAAAAATAAATACAATTGATGAATTATTAAAAGATTTTTAGTAGTTTTTCAAAATTTAGCATGAGAATAGTAGGGGATTTCAGGCTAGACGTGTGGTATAATGACATAAATTGTAATGTATTTATAATACATTTTTAGGAGGAGCAACATGAATTCAAATATTGAAGTATTATCAACAACAAAAATTGAATATACTAGAGATTTATACAAAATTGTTGATAGTTTAAATCGTACTTTAAAAGAAAAAGATTTAATGTTTGGACTTGCACTTGATAAAGAAGATCAAGAATATGCGGTATTTACAATTTATCGAACATAAATGAGGTATATATGAAAAAATGGTTAGTCATCCTTGGATTAAGCATCATTTTTCTTTCATTATTTTTAATCGCCACATATCAATCATCAATTTCAAAGCTAAATGATGATAAAAAACATGCCGAAGAGCTTGTATTAAATCAAGGGTATTTAAAATCTGTGGAAACTTCAGATTATTTCCATGGAAAAGAACAAGCAATCGTTGTAAGTGGTAAAGATGATGCAAATAATGAAATGATTGCGTGGGTACAGGATGGAGAAGTTATTACACGAAAGAAAAGTGAAGGATTGACCCAAAAACAAATCATTGACAAAGTAGTCAGTGAGAGAAACCCAAAAAAAATACATAAAGTAAAGTTAGGAATAGAGAACAAAATACCACTTTGGGAAGTAGTATATATAGACCAAAACGGCCGATATAATTTTTACTACGCTGCTTTCGAAAATGGAGAGCTTTTAAAACGTTATAGTATTTAGGGGGAAATTAACAAGATGAAACTAGCAAAAAGAGTAAGTGCACTAACACCATCTACAACACTAGCTATTACAGCAAAAGCAAAAGAGATGAAAGATCAAGGAATTGATGTAATAGGATTAGGAGCAGGTGAACCTGATTTTAATACACCAATTGAAATTATTGAAGCAGCTTATTCAGCAATGCTTAACGGCCAAACAAAATATACTCCTTCAAACGGTTTACCAGCCTTAAGAAAAACTATTTGTGATAAGTTATTAAAAGATCAAGGATTAACTTATTCTCCGGGAGAGGTTGTTGTAACAAATGGTGCAAAACATGCACTTTACACACTTTTCCAAGCAATTTTAGACCCTGGTCACGAAGTTATTATTCCGACACCTTACTGGGTAAGCTATCCTGAGCAAGTTATATTAGCTGAAGGTGTGCCAGTATTTATTGAAGGATATGAACATCAACAATTTAAAGTAACACCTGAACAAATCGAAGCAGCAATTACAGAGAATACAAAAGCGATCATTATAAACTCACCAAGTAATCCAACTGGTATGATTTATGATGAGCAAGAATTAAAAGCAATCGGAGAGATTTGTTTAAAACATGATATATTAATCGTATCTGACGAAATATATGAGAAATTAGTATATGATGGTGCAAAGCATGTTTCAATTGCTTCATTAAGCCCAGAGCTTAAAGAGCAAACGATTATTATCAATGGAGTATCAAAATCTCATTCAATGACAGGATGGAGAATTGGTTATGCTGTTGGTAATAAGGAAATAATCAATGCGATGACAAATCTTGCTAGCCACTCTACTTCGAATCCTACTACAATGGCCCAAATCGCTACGATTAAAGCATATGAGTTAGGCGATGGTCCTATTGAAGAAATGAGAGTAGCGTTTGAAGATCGTTTAAATAAAACTTATGAGCGCTTAATTTCAATTCCAGGATTTAGCTGTGTTAAACCGAATGGTGCATTTTATCTATTCCCAAATGTGACTGAGGCAGCTAAAATGGCTGGATATCAAAATGTAGATGAATTCTCTACTGAATTACTTGAAAAAGCTAATGTTGCGGTAATACCTGGTTCAGGCTTTGGTTCACCTGATAATATTCGCTTATCATATGCAACATCTCAAGTACAGTTAGATAAAGCTTTAGAACGCATTGAACAATTTATGAAAGCAAGTATCTTAAGTTAATTCCTATCCATGGGAATCTCTATTTTTAACAATGAAGCTAAGCATATGCTTAGCTTTTTTCAGTAGACATTTTTGTGTGATTTAATAGCACAATAAAGCAAAACCATTCACAATATATTTAACAGACTATATCCTTAATTAAATAATTTATTAGTTGGTTTTTTAAATATTAAATAGATATACTATAATAGAGGTGTGATTTCCAGGCCTCTATTTATTTTTATTTCACGAGTTTCTTTTACTGTATATTTTATGTAATCATGCTATACTATGCTAGAGGTGTTCGAAGTGAATAATAATAGCATTCTAAACTGGATTCAATTTGGGAATATTAGCATTCCAAATATACTTCTCAGTCATTATTCTTCTTTAAACATAAATGAAGAAGAACTAGTCATGATTCTACAGCTTTACTCTTTTCAACAACAAGGTCATACGTTTCCAACACCTACTCAATTAGCAAAAATTATGTCAATAAATGAACAAAAATGTATGGAAGTTATTCGAGAACTTCTTAAAAAAGGTTTATTAGAAATTACGGAAGAAATTGACCAACATAACTTACGATGTGAGGCATATTCACTTTCTCCATTATGGTTAAAATTAGTTAATATTACCCAAAATGGTCAACAATCAAAAGAAACACATACTATTCCTTCAATTATTGAACAAGAAGAGGAATCAATTTACTTAGTATTTGAAAAAGAATTTGGTAGATTATTGTCCCCTTTTGAGATTGAAACTTTAACAATGTGGATGGACCAAGATGATCATAATGAAAAACTAATCAAAACTGCACTGAAAGAAGCAGTTATAAGTGGGAAATTAAATTTTCGTTATATAGATCGTATTCTTTTTGAGTGGAAGAAAAACGGAATTAAGCAAGTAGATCAAGCAATGAATTATAGTAAGCATTTTAGAAAAAAAGAAACAAGAGAACCACAAAACGAAACAAAGTATACAGGATCAATTCCTTTTTATAATTGGCTTGAAAAATAAAGCGAGGACATGCTCCTCGCTTTATTGTGTAAACAATGTACCAAAAATTTGATTTTCAGACTGATTGAAAGCGCTTGTCTTTAGAGGCACGAAGCCTGGTGAGGAGCGGAATTACCTAAACGGTAATGAGCACCGCAGACAGGCGAAGTAACGAAGAAAGCGAGCGCTTGGGGGACAATCTGAAGCGAGGACATGCTCCTCGCTTTTGTTTAGTAAGGAGTGTTTTGAAATGTTAAATAAGCAACAAATAAATGAAGTACTAAAAATAATGGGTGATATGTTCCCGGATGCACATTGTGAGTTAAACCATAAGAATCCGTTTGAATTAGTAGTAGCGGTAGCTTTATCTGCGCAATGTACTGATGTTTTAGTAAATAAAGTGACAAAAAACCTATTTGAAAAATATAAAGAACCTAAGGATTATTTAAATGTTTCTTTAGAGGAATTACAAAATGATATTCGCTCTATTGGACTTTTTAGGAACAAAGCAAAAAATATCCAGAAATTAAGTGAAATGATTATTAATGATTTTAATGGAGAAGTTCCACGTACTAGAGAAGAGCTGGTAAAATTGCCTGGAGTCGGTAGAAAGACAGCTAATGTTGTAATGTCTGTCGCATTTAATATTCCAGCAATCGCAGTAGATACTCATGTAGAGAGGGTTTCAAAAAGATTAGCTATATGTCGTTGGAAAGATTCTGTTTTAGAAGTAGAAGAGACATTAATGAAAAAAGTTCCAATCGAAGACTGGGGAGTAACTCATCATCGTCTAATATTTTTTGGTAGATACCATTGTAAAGCTCAAAGACCGAGTTGTGAGGTATGTCCTTTACTTGAAATGTGTAGAGAAGGAAAAAAACGAATGAAAGTGAAGAAAGTAAATGACAAATAGTATTTATAAGGATTTTATCGTTACGCCATTTTATAAAAACAATTCTAATGAACTAATAAATGAAGAAATTAAAATTAAAAATAAACCGTTTTTTTATGAAAGCAATCAGATTCTAGTTAATAAGAGCTCAAAAATACCGAATGAAAGTGAAGAGATTATTAAACAAATGTTTATTGAGTGGAAAGATGAATCAAAACACATTTCTAACTACTTTAAACAACGGAATCGAAAACTTGCGTGTGAGCCAATGATAAGAGGGTTAGCTAATTTTATATCAATTCTTACATGGATAAACGGCCAAATGCTGCTTAATTTAAATAATTTATTACTTGAGTTAGATAAATTAAAGATTAAGCCAATCAATTTAGACGAGCGAATTAGTTTTGTATTAAATCAACCTGATCACTATCACTCATTTATTCAACTTTCTGGCTTATATACGGAATTAGAAAAGCTTTATTATAAGCAAAAAATAACCTCCTCAAGATGAGGAGGAATTTTAGATTTAGAGTAAATTGCCAATTCTCAAGCTTAATATATGGAAAGGCAAGAAGATTTAATTAGATTAATTACATAGCAAAACCTCCTCAAGTTGAGGAGGTTTATTTTAGTTTAGAGTAAATTGGAAATTCTCGGACTTAATAAAAAGAAAGGCAAGGGGATTTATTTTAGAATAGTTACATAGCAAAACCTCCTCAAAAAATGAGGAGGTTTTAATTTATGCAATAATATTACGTTCCAACTTATTAAATCGATTATTAGAGTATGAATCTGAGTTATACGAAGTTGGATTCGTATTTGTTGGTTTTGATGGTTTATTTGGATCTGGTGTAGTAGGTGGTGTAGTTGGATTTGTATTACCATCACCAGTGCCGTCACCTTTGCCATCACCAGTTCCATCACCAGTTCCATCACCAGTTCCAGTACCAGTACCAGTACCGTCACCAGTACCAGTACCAGTGCCGTCACCAGTACCAGTACCATTACCATTACCATTACCATTACCATTACCGTTACCATTACCGTTACCGTTACCGTTACCGTTACCGTTACCGTTACCATTACCATTACCGTTACCATTACCAGTACCATTACCGTTACCATTACCATTGCCGTTATCGTTGCCATTACCGTTACCATTGCCGTTATCGTTGCCATTACCGTTATTATCAGCTGGTGGGGTAGTTGGCTCTTCTGTAGTAGTTAAATCGACTGTAACAGTAACCGCAGCACTCTTTGTATCGCCATTAGTTGCTACGATCGTAATTTTTACTTTGTTTCCAGCTACAATACCATTAATTTTTGCTGATGTACCATTTACTTTTTGAGTTTGGCCTTTAACACCGTTTATATCATAGTTTACTTCAAAAGTAGTAGAAGCAAGTAACTCAGCAGGATACTGCCAATTTAACGAAACACTGCTCGTTTTTTCATCATATTTCGCTGTAACATTTTTAGCTGAATCTAATGTATCTGGTGTAGGAAGATCATCCATTTTTTCACCTTTAATATATAATTCGTTTTGAACATTTACAACTGAACTTGGTTTATGGAACGCAGATGAACGATCAGCTGTTGCTGCCAACATATCTCTAGCTATATATTTAGCTAGATTTGTTGATGTTTTACTTAAATAATGACCTTCTTTATTTTTCTCATATCCAGTCCATACCGAAACAGTAACATCTGGAGTATAACCAACAAACCAACTATCTCGAGTTGCGTTTGAAGGGAAGCCATACTTGTCTTTTACTTCTTGTGGGTAGTTTGTAGTACCAGTTTTACCTGCCATATCAAGACCAGGTACATTAGCTCTACCACCCGTACCACCTGGAGCCTTAACAACATCACGTAGCATATCTGTAATCATATATGCAGTGTAATCACTCATTGCTTGTTTTGGTTCAGGAGATAATACTTTTTCAGTTTTATCTTGATAGATTATTTTCGTAACAGCATGTGGTTTTATATAAACACCGCCATTACCGAAGGCTGCATATGCACCTGCCATTTCCATTGCAGATACACCTGTAAATCCACCGATTGCATGAGACTCGTAAAAACTGTTCTTTTGGAAGTTAAATCCAAGTCCGTTACCAAATTCACGTGATTTATCTAATCCAACTTGCTGCATTGTTTTTAATGCAGGAATATTTCTTGAACCGATTAACGCCTTACGAATCGATAATTTACCTTTATAAGATTTATCAGCGTTTCGGATAGGTGTTCCATCAGAATATTGATATGGTTCATCAACAAGTTGATGATTAGTAGACCATTTTAAATATTGAATCGCAGGACCGTAGTCAAGGATTGGTTTAATAGTTGAACCAGGTTGTCTTTTAATATCTGTTGCAAAGTTTAGACCACCACTAGTTGTGTTTCTTCCAGCACCTACAGCTTTAATTTCACCTGTTTTAGTGTCAGTTAGTACAAAACCAGTTTGGAAATCATCGCTTGGATAAAATTCAGATCCTCGATTAATAATTTCATCTGCTTTATCTTGTGCTTTAGGATCTAAAGTTGTTTCAATTGTTAATCCATCTGTATTTATATCTGCATCACCGTATTTTTTAACCTCATCCATAACTACATCAATGAATGCTTGGTACTTTGTTTGGCCACTTTCATGAACTTTAACTAATGATTTCTCAGGAATTGCTTTTGCACTAGCATATTGTTCCTTAGTGATGTAACCATATTTTTTCATTTGACTTAATACAACATTTCTTCTAGCTTCTGATTGAGCTGGATGTTTTGCTGGATTGTAGTTATTTGGACTTTGTACCATACCAGCTAGTGTAGCTGCTTCAGGTAATGTAATTTTCGATAAATCTTTACTAAAATATGTTTCACTTGCTTTTGCTACACCATAAACTCCGCGGCCTTTTAAACCATTTGAGAAGTAAACTTTATTTAAATACATTTCTAAAATTTGTTGTTTAGAATATTTTTGTTCAAGCTGGAATGATAAATACCATTCTTGTACTTTACGTTTAATTGTTTTTTGTGGAGACAAGAATGAGTTTTTGACAACTTGTTGAGTAATCGTACTACCACCTTGTGATCCAAATCCACCAGTAATATTAGCTAAAACTGCGCCAAGCACACGGCGGATATCAACACCTTTATGCTTATAAAAACGTACGTCCTCAGTAGCAATAAAAGCATCTTCTACTACTTTAGGAATCTCGTTATATGAAACTTTTGTTCTTTGTTCTGTTCCTAGTTCCGCAATAACATTCCCATTTTTATCTAGAATCGTAGACGATAAAGGTACTTTTAGCTTTGATTCATCAAGTTTAGGAGCATCACTTACTAAATAATAGAAAGTCCCAACTCCCCCAAGAATACAAAGTACCGCTAAAGTTAATATTGTTAATGTAATCTTTTTCCATAAACCTTCACGTTTTTTTGGTTTTACATTTGAAGGCTTTTCCATTTCCAATTGTTTTCGTTCTTGTCGAGAACTATACTCTTTTGCCATTTTTTTGTTTCTCCTGCCTTTCAAATGAACTTAATGAATTTATTAAAATATTAAATTACAAAAAGTTCATCGATACATTTTAAGTAAGGAACAATGATTGGATAACTTGGTTTAAGTAACGTTCCATACTCTTTGCATTCTTCTCTAGATATTGATTTTCTTCCACCATCTGTTTGCCTTTTCCAAAAGGTAAGAATATCAGTTGCTTTCATAAAATAAATTTCATTATATAATGAAAATTTTAATATGACAAACGAAATTCCACCGTGATTCAGTACATTTTCCATATGCTCTATTTGGTGTAAATGGAAATTTTGTAAAGGAAAACTAGTCTTATTATTCGTTTCCTTGGCTTCAAAATCAATATACTTCCCTTTATAGATGCCATTATAGTCGGTTGTTGAAGGCTGTTTAAAATAGGCCTCTCTAATAACTGCAGCGCTTCTTTTTGGATAGTCTACTTTTACGATTTGTACAGGTGTTGGTTTTTTATGTATGTTTGCGATGTTATTTGATAAATAATACGTATTAGTAGCATTTAAATCATCTTCAAGTGACATTCCGCGATTACTATAAGTATTATTTGATTTTACTTGTATTTCGTTATTTTTTTGACTTTTTTGAACTACATTATTTCTTCGATTTGGATAACTTATTGTCATAAAACCAACTCCACCTTAATTTACATACAACTCGTATTATAGCACTAAAACAGATGTTCGTGTAAAAAAATACCAGATTGCTTGGGGTGAGTCAATGAATGCAAACCATGAAAGCTGGAAAGGTTTCATAAAAAAAAGAAGAGAAGATCACAATTTATCACATGAAGAAGCAAAACTTATTGATTTAATAAAGAAAGAAACAGTTAAATATAATGCTGATAATATTTCCAGAACGATTGCATACCAAGAATATTTTTTAAGACAAAGTGAAATAGAGTGGTCTTTTCTTGCAAGTATGGTATCACGTAATGCAGGCTATAACATGACTGATTTGGAAAACGAAATATTCGTTAATGGACTAAGTGTAAAACAAAGAAAACAGCTTTTTATGACGTATGAACGTGCAAATTGGATTATTTTTTTAGATGCATTTCCACAGTTACTTCTTTTTGAATATTCAAAAGTAAAAAATAAGCCATTATTTTACCTATTGAAATATTTCTCAGTATCTAGTTTTATGGAAATTGAATGGGAGAAATATTGGACGGATCGAGATAAGAAAAGACTAGTCTATTCATTGATCATTAACGAACAAAATATGATTGAAAGACCTGTCATTCAAAATAAATTTTTTAAAAATGAAGTTTTTAATTCTTTAGCATTTAAACTCCAGGAACAATTAAAACTTAGTTATGTTATATTTCCATCAAGTAATGGGGAACTATATGGACTTGTTATTTTCCAATTTGAAGATTTATCGAAAAGGATACAGATTGGGAAACAATTATATTCTATTTTATTTCATGAAGATATACACAATGAGTTTATCGATTTTGCTACGCAAACTATTCACACAGGCAGTAGAAGTGATTACGAAGGGTTAGTTGGAATTACAAGCTCAAATAATCCGAAATTAAGAGATGTCTATCCAATCATCCCTCACACACGAACTGTTGAGGATGATTGGTACACAAATAGTAAAATTTTAAATGAATGGTATGAAAATGAAGTAGTTACGAGTGGGGATAGTTTTAAGGAAACTTTTTTAATTAAGCAAGAGCTGCTTAGTTCGTTGTTAAAATTGAAATCGATTTTTCAATAATAATGCTAGCTGTTTTTCACGCTGTTGAAAAACGATCTTATCAACTAAGTACCAAATTTTCGTAAAAGGAGTAGTGTGATATTGATTTCCACTACAGGTTGCTCGTTTTTCATGGGGCGAGATTCTTGAGCCTCGAGATCTTCCAAAAATGAATATTATATTCATTAATACATTGTTCACTTATTGTACATTTTCATTAATGACCGATTTATATTTCAACACTCTGAAAAAAGCTAGCACATAAATGCTAGCTTTTTTCATTTAAATTTTATAGAAATAATGTCAATCAAATCGATTGTGTCCCAACATTTATGTAGCAGGGAAATTAGGACCATCTAATTTTGGATTACCAGTTTGTTGACTTTTACTTTTTTCTTGCTTTTTCTTTTTTTCATTTTTGTTTTTTGCCATTTGAAACACCTCCATGTAATATACCTTTCCCAATTCTGTTCCACGTTACAAGTTTTTTGTCGAAATTATAGATGAAAATACCTTTATTCACTTTGTTTAGCGAAATAGTTCTAGTTTTGTCAGTGAAGAAGGAGGTAGATGAACGGTTGTTGAATTTATTTTGTAAAGAAAATTTAGAAAATTAGGAAGAGGAGTTGAACTGTATGGAGTTAATTCAAAGAGAAGATTTTTTTCGTGCTATTGATGAATTTTTAAATGAGGTTGAATTTATTGAGCACTCCTTAGCTTTAAGAATTGATCAAAAGTGTGATGAAGAAAAGAATTCACTTTTAAATAAGATCCAGTCAACAACAGTGCATCTTCATCATTTTGAAAAGAAAGTAAGTCAAGCAAAAGAGGGTGGTAGTTGGATTTCAACACCATTTTTAGGAAGACAATTAGCATTTAACATTTAATAATCATATATAAGTAGAAGATGTTTGATTTGAATGAAGGTATAAGTAAATAAAAGGAATTAAATAAAGCGATACACTTTTACAATTTAGTAAATGTGTATCGCTTTATTTCTTATAATATTAATATTCCCGTTTACTAAATTGGCTTACAAGCGCCAAAACGTTCAAGTTCTTTAACTAATTCTCTGTAATGTTGAATAGTAACCTCACCATTTAGGTAATTTTGTTGTAAAAAGTCCATTAATTGATTAAAGTCAGTTGGTTCGAAACTTTTTGATGAAATAAACTTGCTCTTTAATTCTTGTAAAGTCATTATTACCCCTCCAACATTAAAATTTAATTAACAACTTGTATAACTATATAAAATGTATCATAAATATTTAAGATTTAAATTTTTTTAAAAATTTAAACTTCCGACATATTATGACAAATAGCGCATAAGATAATAGAAGTAACAGAATAGGCATTTGTAACATATTTATAAATGAGAAAACTTATAATGGATGTGAGAATATGGGATCTCAAATGTTTCCTCCAAATCATTCAGATAACAGCTTTGAGTGGTTTAGAAAACAAAATCAAATGATTGATGAGAATTTTAATTATCCAGAAATGAACCAATTAACGAATGAAAATCAGCGTTACTATGGAAATACAATTCAACCTTTTTCCCAAAATCCTACTATTAATACTCAACAACCACCAGTTCAATCGCAACAGACACAACATACACCGTCAACTCAACTAACACAACCACCACAACCAATCCAACAATCACAGATGATTGAGCCATCTCCTTATGGGGGACCATCAATACAAACTGGTAGTTATGGTCAATTAAGTCAAGTCCAGTATGCAGCACCACAACAGTTTTCAATGCAACATCCTGCTGTTTCGTATAACCAAGGGTATCAATACGATCCTAATTATTTCGGGATGATGCAAAATCAATATCCACATATGCCAATGAATCCTTCACAATTTGGTAATCAAACGAACTATTTAACTAGCCCACAAAATCACCAGTATTCCATGCAACCTCAACATGCACAAATGTTACAACAAGGTCCATTTACAACTCCACCAATGTTTGCGCCAAGTACACCTTATCCAACTCAACCAAAAAAATTAAACCAACAAAATAATAATGGTCAATCTTTTCAGTTTTCATCAATATTAAATCAATTTAAAAATGGTTCCGGTTCGTACGATGTCCCTAAAATGATGTCTACAGCGGGTCAAATGATGAATACCATGAATCAAGTAGGCGGACTATTTAAACAAATTGGGGTTTTCTTTAAATAAAAAAGCCAGGAATCCCTGGCTTTTTTTCGTTCTAAAACACTTTTATTTCTATACTATTAATCATTTCTAGATAAAGAATGTACAAGCTTGTAGCGGTCCGCTCTGTATACAGTCAATTCGTATTCTAAAACTTTGCCACTTCTTAAATAGGTTGTACGATAAATTGCTAATACGGGACAATTCGGCGGAATTTCTAATAATTGAGCTTCTTCTTCAGAAGGCATTCTAGCTTGAATCGATTGATCAGCATATTGAATAGGGTCCGGAATATTGGCATTTACATAATCAAAGAATGATTTTTCTAAAACACTTTGATTTAGGTTTGGAGCTATATCACATGACACATGAATACTTTCAATCGACATAGGAATTGAGTCTGCTAATCGGACTCGTTTAATAAAATAAATGGGATCGTTTTCTTTTATCTTAAGTATAGTAGATAATGCTTTATCAGAATTTAAGATATCAAATTGAATTAATCTACTACTTGGTTTTAAACCTCTTTCAATCATTTCTTCTGTGTAACTATTTAATCTGCTAATTTTTTTTTCAACTTGTTGACGACTAACAAATGTACCTTTACCTTTTTGCCTATAGACAATTCCTTCTTGAACTAAATTATTTAATGCTTGTCGAACGGTCATGCGAGATATTTGGAATTTCTCTGAAAACTCTCTTTCTGATGGAATTAATTCATCAGCGGGGTATTCACCTGATGCGATTTTACATTTTATGTATTCTAATAATTGATGATAAATTGGTATTGGGGAATTTTTGTTAATCATTTTTTACTCCTTGTATTGCATTAATCTAAATTTTATCTATATTTAAAACGATTTCATAACTCATTTTAAAGGAATAAAATGCTTTCGGCAATCATTGTATATACTCACAAAAATCAGAATATTTAAACTTTTAATCATTATTAATTTTATTGTTGTGAAATATGTTCAAACCTAATAAAATAAAAAAGTTGACATTAAAGTATATTTAGGATATTGGAGAGGATAAATTTGAACAAAATACTTTTTTTATTTTTTTTCACAATTACATTAACATTAATTATTTTTACTAGTTTTAAACAAGCCTTATATGTAATTTTATCTTAAGTAAAATTTCTACGAAAAAATTTTAATAATAATATTCCTAACATAATAACTAATCTAAAAGGGAACAAAATATCCTCTATGAGCAGCAATCAAATATTGAAATATTGATCTTAAATTGTCTTAATAGTTGATTTCCACTAAGCTAATGACTACTAAAGTAAAGTTAAATATTAGATTCCCTCAATATAAATTTCTACATTTGAATATTATTTAAATTAATGATTTTTGCGAGATAAAATTATACTTACAATTTTTATTTGTTACTAAATATTTGAAATACAGCAGAGTATTTAATAAAATAAAATTTAATTTGTGGAAGAACTTTTAGTTCTTCCTAATTTATTATTGTGAGGTAATATGAAGATACTACTTATATCTGGTTATAAATCATTTGAATTAGGAATTTTTTCGAATAAACATGATGCAGTTAAATACATAAAAAAAGCAATAAAAAATAAAATAATTTTATTTATAGATGAATTAGAATGGATTATTATTTCAGGGCAAATGGGTACCGAATTATGGGCCGCAGAAGTAGTATTCGAACTTCAGCTTGAGTATCCTGAGTTAAAGCTGGGTATTTTTACACCCTACGAAGATCAAGAGAAAAATTGGAATGAAGCAAATAAAGAATATTATAATGAAATCTTAATTGGGGCAGATCACGTCGACTCAATTTCAAGAAAACCATACGAATCTCCAATACAGTTAAAAGCAAAAAATGAATTTTTAGTTAGTAAAAGTGATGGATGTATTTTATTTTACGATAATGAAAAAGAAGGAAGTCCTAGGTATTTATATGATTTAGCACACAAGAAAAATGAACTATTTAATTATCCTGTAGAAATCATCACATTTGACGATTTACAAGTGATTGCAGAAGAGTCATTTGAGAATGATGATAATAAATATAGGGAAATATAGAATAGATAATTGACAATTTATGAAGACTTTGAAAAAATAGAAGGTAAATATTTCTAAATGTTTTGGGGTGACACACATGGAAGCAACAAAAATAAAACTAAGTATAAAAGATATCCTAAATAAAGAGTTTAAAGTTTCGATGCGAGGATATAATCAAGAGGAAGTGGATCAATACTTAGACACGATCATTAAAGATTATGAATCGTTTCAAAATCAAATCGTAGCCCTACAACAAGAAAATGCAAAATATAAAAAATTGTTGGAGGATCAAAAGAACACAGCTACACCTCCACCATCACCTTTTAATAATACGAATACTGATGTTCTAAAAAGATTATCAAATTTAGAGAAGCATGTTTTTGGAAGTAAATTATTCGAATAATTTTAACTAAATTTATATTTTAAGAAAGCATTGCAAACTTAAGTATAATTTACTATACTAATAAATGTTCGTTTCAATATGTTCGGGTAATCGCTGCAACGCTAGACGTTGTTGAGGAAAGTCCATGCTCGCACAGTCCTGCGATGGCTGTAGTGTTCGTGCCTATCGAAGTCATAAGATAGGGTAGCTGTGTATCAGCTAACGGCAGGGAACGGACCTAAGTCCTTTACGGATATGGTTCTACTACCTTTAAAGTGCCACAGTGACGTAGTCCTCGAAGAAATGAGAGGAGTGGAACGCGGTAAACCCCACGAGTGAGAAACCCAAATTATGGTAGGGGAATCCTTTCAAAGGAATTGAACTGAGAAAGGGACAGATTATTCTGTAGATAGATGATTACCACCTTGTAGTACGAGGCGAGAGCCGCTTGCAGTACGAATGGTACAGAACATGGCTTACAGAACATATGAAATGATGAAACTGTATAAAAACTCTTCATTATATGGAGAGTTTTTTGTAATTTCGACGTAAATTGTTCATAATGAAAATAGGAATTAAAATGAAAATATGAAAAGAAAAGTTCATTCTTAATTTGAATGAGATAGGTGGTAAAATTGGCGAAATATACATTAATTGCTACTGCTGCAATGGGTATCGAAGCCCTAGTCGCTAGAGAAATAAAAAGCCTAGGTTTTGAAGATGTAGTAGTTGAAAATGGTCGAGTATTATTTAAAGCGGATGAAGCTGGAATTGTGAAAGCGAATTTGTGGCTAAGAACAGCTGACCGAGTGAAACTTCGTGTTGGTGAATTTAAGGCAACCTCATTTGATGAATTATTTGAAAAAACAAAAGCCTTACCTTGGCATATGTTTATACCAAGAAACGGTCAATTTCCTGTATCAGGAAAATCTCATAAATCAAAATTATTTTCAGTATCAGATTGCCAAGCAATCGTCAAAAAAGCAATTGTTGATAAATTAAAAACAATCCAAAATATTCAAGGTATGTTAATTGAAGATGGTCCATTATTCCGAGTGGAAGTCTCTATTTTAAAAGATATCGTAACATTAACGATTGATACTACTGGTCGTGAAGGCTTACATAAAAGAGGATATCGCGTAGATCAAGGTGAAGCACCATTAAAAGAAACACTTGCTGCATCATTAGTATTACTAACGAATTGGAATGCTGATTTACCTTTTGTTGATCCATTTTGTGGATCTGGTACGATTCCAATTGAAGCTGCATTAATTGGACATAATATTGCTCCAGGATCGTTTAGAAGCTTTGCGTCTGAAGATTGGCACTGGATCGGCAAAAAAAGATGGAATGAAGCAAGACAAGAAGCAGAAGACTTAGCAAACTATGATCAAAAACTTGAAATAATCGGATCAGATATTGATCATCGAATGATTAATGTTTCAAAAGCGAATGCTGATGAAGTTGGATTATCAGATTCAATCGCTTTTAAACAAATGCAAGTAAAAGACTTTACTACTAAATCTGAGTATGGATATGTTGTTACAAACCCACCATATGGTGAGCGATTAAACGATCGTCCTTACGTTGAAAAGTTATATTCAGATATGGGGAATGTTTTTACAAAATTAGATACATGGTCAGCGTATGTACTAACTAGTCATGAGGGATTTGAACAATTTTACGGTAAACCTGCAACAAAAAAACGTAAATTATTTAATGGCTTCATTAAAACTGACTACTATCAATACTTTGGAAAAAGACCTCCAAGAAAAATCGAAGAGTAAAAATTTAAAAGGGTGTTCCCAATTGTCGATTAGACGATTGGGGCACCTTTTATTTATAATATCTTATTTCGGTAAAGTTTTTACGAACAAAATTTGAACAAAAATTGTATTAGATTTATCAACATCATAAATTTATTGAAGGGACAATTCTAAATCCATGATTTTTTTCAAGTAAGTGTGCAACATGCCAATTCGTTTCTGCAGTACTTTTATATTGAGTGACTAGATCATGGAATTCATGACTAGTGAAACTCTTTTCATGCTGAAGCAAATAAAGGTCCCTTACAACACTTATATCATCATTCGTATCAAAATTAGTCTGAATTAAAGAATATAAGTACAAATAAACACCTCCAAACTACCATTTTTATCACTATTTTATAGATTTCCCGATAATTTGAATGTTATTGCTATTAGATTATCTGGAAATATAATCATTTTTTTATTAAGAAGAATGATTATTTGTTACAATAAATCTAGAAAAGTAACCCAATTTAAAGGACTGATCAAAATGAAAAAACTACGTATCGGGATGGTAGGATTAGGCAATATTGCACAAAAAGCATATTTACCAATTCTTACAAAAGAACAAAACTGGGATTTTATCGGTGCATTTTCACCAAATAAAGAAAAGCGTAAGAAAATATGTTCACAATATCGAATTCATGATTTTGAAAGTTTGGATTTACTTGCAGAACAAAGTGACGCAGTATTTGTACATAGTTCAACTAGTTCACATTTTGAGGTAGTATCGTATTTATTAAATAAAGGTAAAGATGTATATGTTGATAAACCACTAGCAGCTACATTGCCAGAGTCAGAAAAATTAACTGAATTAAGTATTAAACTAAATAGAAAACTTATGGTTGGATTCAACCGCCGATTCTGTCCAATGTATGTGCAGGCAAAAGAAGAGGCAAAGAATATAGCGTTAATTAGATTTGAAAAGCATCGAGAGAATAAAATCGGGTCTAATTCATTCGAGTTTACGATGCTGGATGATTATTTACATTTGGTTGATACAATTAGATGGTTTTCAGACGGAGAAGTTAACTTGATTAATGGAAGGGTTCAACTTACTCATACTAATCAACTAGAGTATGCTACACACCAATATGAATCGTTAGAAGGAACTACAATTAATACAGTAATGCATCGAAAGTCAGGAACAAATCTTGAGCGCTTAGAATTAATTAATGAAGGTTCGATTATAAGGGTAAAAAATATGAACAACTTTGAAATCGAAAAAAATAACACAATTAGTAATTCGTTTTCATCATCATGGGACACAACATTAAAACAAAGAGGTTTTGAGGATTGTATTAATCATTTTATCAATTGCATTTACTCTGATGAAAATCCATCGATTAATGGTGAAGAAGCATTAAAATCTCAAATGATTGTTGAAGAAATGATAAAACAAGCAAAAGGTTGGTAAAAATAACTAAGGGGAGATAAAGGAGTATTATGAATTTAAAGCAATGTACACTTTTAATTCGTTCCTAATTCACAGATTCCTTAGTCTTTAAGGATCATGCCTTATTTCCCTTGCCTTTCCCTCACATTTTTTGTATGATAGCGGGTAGAGACAATTTTTAAATAATATAATGGATCGAATAAATTTGCAAAATTAAAGTTCTCACAAGAGGACTTTTTCTTTTTAATTTACATTTTGGGGGTAGCAATGAGTCATTCAACTAAATTACCTTTTGAGGTAGGAAAGCAAGACCAATTCATTGAAAAGCTAGGGGAGTGGATTGGGGACGTTTTTTACGATTTATTACCAGATGCAGGCTATGAATTAAGAGATGAGCAAATCTTTATGGCTTATCAAGTTGAAAGAGCTTTTAAAGAAAAGAAAGTTATTTTTGCTGAAGCAGGTGTTGGTACAGGTAAAACGTTTGTCTATTTGCTATATTGTTTATGCTATGCAAGATATACTGGTAAGCCAGCTATTATCGCATGTGCTGATGAATCTTTAATCGAGCAGCTAGTAAAGAAAAATGGGGACATTGAAAAATTATCGAATGCTTTAAATTTATCAATTGATGTTAGATTAGCTAAATCAACTACAAATTATTTATGTTTAAAAAAATTAGATTTACAGCGTTCAGAAATTGACGTATCGGATGCCGTTTTAGGGGTTTATGAAAATTTACCAAGCTTTGTAAATGATTATGGAACACTGCAAAAATTTACTCCATATGGGGACCGTACTGAATATAAGGATCTAACAGATGAAGAGTGGGATACAATTTCATATGATTATTTCCAGGATTGTTCTACTTGTGAACAAAGACATAGATGTGGACAAACTCTATCAAGAGAACATTATCGTAAAGCAACTGACTTAATTGTCTGCTCACAAGAATTTTATATGGAGCATATTTGGACGGTAGAATCTAGAAAACGTGAAGGTCAATTGCCATTACTACCTAATCCAAGTTGTGTAGTATTTGATGAAGGACATTTACTTGAATTTGCAAGTCAAAAATCGTTAACATATCGACTTCAACAAGAAACATTAAATACATTTTTATCATTTTTAATGCAATCAGGCACGCGTGAAAGTTTCCAACAGTTACTAGAAGATACATTAGAAACATATGATCAATTCTTTTTTGAATTAGATAACAATACTGAAGAAGTTGAAGGATCTAGACGTTTTAAACTGAATATGAATGAAAGATTAATTAAGTTAGCAAGGAGATTAAAATCTCAAATTAGTAGTATTGGTGATGAATTAGTCTTTGAAAGTGAAATGTATACGATTGATGAATATCAGTTAAACATTGTTGATGAGCATTTAGATGATGTTGAGCGTTGCTTAAATTTATTTATTAATGAAATTACAGCGATTCAATGGATTGAATATAATCAAAATGAATTAACACTTGTCATCATGCCAAAGGCTGTAAATGAGCTTCTACAAGAAAAAGTATTTAATCAGAAAATGCCGATTGTATTTTCATCTGCAACTCTTTCTCAAAATAGTTCTTTTGATTATATCGCAGGTAGTTTAGGGATAAAAGATTACTTATCATTTTCGGTTAATTCTCCGTTTGACTATGATGAACAAATGAAAATAGAGTTAAATCAAGTTGACCCAACCAAAATTGAGGAAAAAAATGAAAAAATTATTGAGAAGTTAAAGGATAAGAACGGAAGTACATTAATTCTCTTCAATTCAACTCAAGAAATGAAAAAGTTTAAACTGCAAGTTGAAAAAGAAAAATTAGACTTCAATTTATACTTTGAAGGTGAAGAAGAAATTAGTTCAATTGTACAAAAATTCCAAGAAGATATTAGCGCATCTTTATGTGCAGTTCATTTATGGGAAGGATTAGATATTCAAGGAATGTCACTAAGTCAAGTGATCATTCACGCGCTACCATTCCCGCCAAATGATCCAGTATTCCAATCAAAACGTCAAAATGCACAGAACCCTTACTTCGAGATCGATGAGCCGTATATGTTATTAAGATTACGCCAAGGAATTGGACGACTAATTCGTAGTCATGAAGATAAAGGAAGAATCGTTTTATTTATCGAGAATGATCTAAACAAGGAAACGAAAGAAAAAATCTTAAATAGTTTGCCTGTTAATCCATCTTAAAACTTAAAAAGCTAGCATTCGCTAGCTTTCAGACTGTTGACAAACGCTCGCTTTCTTCGTTACTTCGCCTGTCTGCGGTGCTCATTACCGACTAGGGTAACTCCGCTCCTCACCAGGCTTCGTGCCTCGAAAGACAAGCGCTTGCAATCAGTCTGAAAGTCAAGTTTTTAGAACTTTGTCTATACACCGAAAGCTAGCATTCGCTAGCTTTTTTTAATTGCAAATTCCAACTCTAGAGTTACTAAAATTGCATTCGAAAAATTCCTTAAATGCGAAAAAAGCTGTATCTCCAGTCGTAATACGTTGGCCATCAATCGGTAAATAATTCTTTTCAGCACGAATATCTTTCGTTATTGGACCATCTGGTAAGTAAGTAGGGCAAACAATCGTCCAATTTATCTGACTATGGTTTAATAAGTTAAATGCTTTTTCATGATCAGTTGCTGCGGTTGTTGATTTTCGTTTTGATTCAGAGCTTAAATAACGAAGAATTGTTGGATCAACTCTTGATTGTAAAATACCTGCAGTTCCAATTGTAACGATCCTACCTATTTTTTTCATTTCCAGAAGAGGGATTAGTAGTCCCATAGTTCTAGATAAAATATTTTCACTGCCAGTATTTAATGCAGAAATTACTCCATCTACGTTTTCTAAAGCTAAATTTAAATCATTTTCATTTAGCGTATTTCCTTTTAAAACTGTAAGAGCTTCATGATTAATCGTTATTTTTTGTTCATCTCTTACTAAAGCAATTACTTCACATTTAGCTTCTAATAATAAATCCACTAAAAAAGAACCGACTCTTCCAGTTGCTCCTAATAATAATATTTTCATAACATCACCTTGCTGTATTGTACAATACTTTTATTAAACATGTCTTTTATATAAACTTAATCATTTGAATTCTGTTAACGAAAGTGCTTTTGAAGCTTAATATTAATTCAATATAAAAGTTATGATAGAATGAAATTAACAATATTTAGAAATGAGTGATAAATATGGCAAATAATAAGATACAAGAAGAATTCATTGATTATTTAAAGAAAATCGAGAATTATAATGAAGCAATTAATGTTATGTATTGGGACCTAAGAACTGGAGCTCCTAAAAATGGTGCTGAACAAAGATCAAATGTCATCAGTCAACTTTCTGCTGAAGTATTTGAAATGACGACATCATGTACAATGGAAAACTATTTAAATTTATTAGAAAAAGAAATAGGTACTGGCAACTTAAATGAAGTCATTGAAAAATCTGTTAAGGAATGTAGAAAAAATTATGACTTAAATTGTAAAATCCCTAAAAATGAATATGCAGAATATGTAAAGCTTTGTTCATTAAGTGAAAATGCTTGGGAAGATGCTAAAAATGAAGGTGACTTTAGTAAGTTTCAACCATATTTAGAAAAAATTGTAGCGATGAAAAAACAATTCATTGAATATTGGGGCTATAAAGAAAAGAAATATGATACCTTATTAAGCTTTTATGAGCCTGGTATGACAACTGGGAAGCTTGATGAAGTATTTGGGAAAGTAAGAGAAAGTCTTGTACCACTAGTTGCAAAAATTTCAAAATCACAAACTAGACTAATTCGCGAAGAATTGTCACAACCAATCTCAATTGAAATTCAAAAAGAAGTAAGTGAGGATATTCTTGAAAAATTAGGTTATAATTTCGATTCTGGTCGTTTAGATGAAACAGTTCACCCATTTCAGATTACGTTAAATCCTGGTGATGTTCGTGTAACAACGAAATATATAGAAGATAACTTTATGAGTGCGCTTTTTGGAACCATTCACGAATGTGGCCATGCACTTTATGAGCAAAATTTATCATCGAATTTAATTGGGACACCATTATGTGAAGGTGCATCGATGGGAATTCACGAGTCTCAATCACTATTCTTTGAAAATATGATTGGAAGAAGTAAAGAGTTTTGGGAAACACAGTATGAAAATTTAATCGCGAAAACTGGCGATTATTTTAAAAATTTATCGGTTGAAGAATTTTATAAAGCAATAAACCATAGTGAGCCTTCATTAATTCGAATTGAAGCGGACGAGTGTACATACCCATTGCATATAATGGTTCGATATGAAATTGAAAAAGAACTGTTTGATGGTGATTTACAAGTAAAGGATTTACCAAAAGTATGGAATGAAAAAATGGAAGAATACTTAGGAGTCGTTCCATCAAACGATCGAGAAGGCGTTCTACAAGATGTTCACTGGGCAGGTGGAGATTTTGGTTATTTTCCTTCGTATGCTTTAGGTGCAATGTATGCAGCGCAGTTTAAGAATAAAATGAAACAGGATTTAACCGATTATGAATCGATTTTAAAAAGCGGTGAGATTCATCAAATTGTAAATTGGCTAACACTTAATATTCACCAATATGGAAAACTAAAAGAACCGAAAGAAATTTTAGTAGATGTTACAGGGGAAGAATTAAATGTTAAATACTTTATTGAATACTTAGAAGATAAGTACTCTAAATTGTATAATTTAGCATAATCTTATTCGTATGGGGAGGTTCTTAATAAATCTCCCTATACAAAACATTAAAGCAAACATAAATAAATGATTAATTCAAACTTATTAATTTTTTATGTTTTTTTAATAAGTTCAAAGAATAGACATATTTAGATATTTAATAAATTGCTTTTTTATAGTATAGTAGATAAAAATGAAAGCGTGTTCACGGTTACTTATTAAGGAGAGTTGAATTTAATAAGGGGAAATATTGAAGATTTAAAGGAACCCTAATTAAGTTCAAAAAATAGTCACATTTAGAGAGTCTTAAGATATTTTTTTATAGTATTATAGATAAAAATGAAAGCGTGTTCATACTTTTTTGAAAAGGAGGTAATTTGAATGTTTTTTAGAACAGCCAGATCTTTAGAACGAAATATTGAAGAAAAACGAATCAAGTTGCAAGAAGCTCAAAATCAAAACAATGACAATCATCATGAAGTAGTAAAGATTCGTCATCAGTTGGACACTGATTTAAGAGAACTACAGAAATTGTTGAAAACGGTTGCAGGTAAACAATCGAAAATTAATATTAAACCAATATGATAAATTAGTACATAGATCACAAAATATTTTTGTGGTCTTATTTTTTTGCTCCTTTCGCATAATTTATTGCTTTCTTAAACAAAAAATAAACCTTGGATAAACAAGGTTTTTCTCCGTTAAATGCGCAATTTAGTCGATCTACTAATTAGTTACTTTCATATTTTTTATTTTGTCTAAATAAAAAAGTAAACCCAAAAATATATCCTATAAAAAATCCTAATGTATGACCGTACTGTCCATCTTGATTTATCGAAATATTCCTAATAAAACCTCATGCTACGTAAAATTCAAACTTATTATTTCTCATTTTTGAAAATGATAAATGCTAAGAGAAAACTGAAAAAAGTGATTAAGCCAGCAACTATACCAGCAATATAGCGATTACTATAATGTATATAACTTTCTAACACAGTAATTGCAATTGAAGAAAAGGCACATGCAAATAATGCTTGAGTAATACTCATTTTTCCTGTCAAAATTTTCTTCATTAAATATCTCCTTTGTAAATTTCTATTTAATTTTAATAATTCTACTTAATAGTAATTAGTCCTTTTTAAATGAAATACCTTAATAAGAAGAGGGAGACTTGTCATAGATCAATAGTCAAAATTTTCATCTCTTTTTTAGTTTGTTTATCAACCGAACATTAAAAATTATCATGTAGTGAAAAAACAACTTATGCAGCTTGTATAAAAAAATTAAATCAAATAGTTAAAAATCACTAATCAAAAACAAAACTTCCTAAGTATAATAGAGTATATCGATTAATATCCATTTTTTTATAAAATGTGGAATGAGGTTCTAGATGGATTTCGAACAGGCAAGTCGTTTTAGAAGATTGTTTGCAGCTTGGATCGATGGCTCATTAAATCTTTTATTTTCTAAATTAGGTTTAATAATACTTGGGTTAGAAAGTAAAGACATTTTAGATTTTTTTATGTTTAGTAGTAAGCAACTGTTTCTATATTCAATTTGGTCGCTATTATTTATTTTCCTATTTTATGTCATAGTACCTACTTATTTTTGGAACGGACAAACAATAGGAAAAAGATTATTAAGTATTATGGTTGTGAAGGATACAGAAGACTTAGTTGATTTCAAAACAATGACATTACGCTCGATATTTGCTTTTGGTTGCCAGCTAAATTTGCCAATATTTATAGTGGTAATTGGAATTTTGTATCTCGTTGATATATTTTTTATCTTCCGAAAAGATCGGAAAACATTGCATGATTTAATCGCTAAAACGAAAGTTGTTTATTATTAAAAAGCACTAAAAAAATACCCTTTAAAGGGTATTTTTGCATTTATCTTATAATGAAGTTTTAGCTAAATATGCATCTAGTTGGTCAAAAGTACCAGTAAAGCCTTGTTGCATAGAATCTTTATTTGCAATAAATGCTGCAACTTCTTCATCAGTAGCATTGATTGGAAAACCTTTTAATGTAATAGTTGTTTTCCCATCATTTTCTTCTAAAGTTAAAGTATTTTGAATTTCCAATGGCCAAACTTCAAAGAATGGAGCACGGACCATATTACCTTCTTGATCAGAGAATGAATTAACAAATACAATTTTCTCAGGTTCAATAATTTCACCAAAAACAAATAATCCCCACATTACGAATCCTTCTGGAGATTCCATTTTATAGTGGAATTTACCTCCTTGTCTAAATTCTAACGTTGCTACATCCATTTCAAAGCCTGTTGGACCCCACCAATTTTTAAGATGGTCTGCTTCTGACCAAACCTTGAATACTAATTCACGTGGCGCATCTACAACCCTTGTTAAGACTAATCCTTGCTCATCTACATTAAACGTATTTTTACTCATTATTAATTCCTCCATTTATTTTATATTGATTAAAAAATCTGCTAGGCTGCTTAAAGTCTGTTTTCCGCCTTCTATTGCGCCGTATTCTTCAACAACTTTATTGCGAATTTCTACAGATGCAAAAAGTGATGTCATAGTAAGTAATGTTTTCCCTGTACTTCTCCTTTCAAAAATAGTTAATACAAATCAAATTGTGTGCGTTGAATAAGTCATGATTATTTGCCTTGTAATTTTTTTAAATAATCGTCCAATTGATCGAATCTCTGTTCCCAGACGTGTCGGAATGACTTAATCCACGAATCCATTTCTTTTAGCGGCTGGGGTCTTAGTTTATAAATTCTTTTATTGGCGATTGGTTGAACTTCGACAAGCCCAGCTTCGCTTAGAACGCGAAGATGCTTTGAAACCTGTGGTTGTTTAAGTCCTAAGCTTTCAGCAATTTCCCCGACTGATAAAGGACCGTCACGTAAGAGTTCGACAATCTGTAACCGGTTCGGCTCTGCAAGAGCAATTAAAGTCGAATTCATAAATCGAATATACCTCACGTGGAATATTCCTGTCAAGGAATATTCAGAATGCAAATTTTGTGTTGATCTAAAAAAAGATTCAAAGACTTGAGTAGTATGTACGAAGTGATTTGACAATATCCGTTTTGTCGAGAAATATTATTTAAAAAGTGAGATAATTCTTCTTAATCCGTCTATTTTTTATGCTACTATTTAGCTGACTCAAAAATTTGATAATAAAAGGTGGGTGTTTTGATGAGCTTAAAAGATTATGAGGCTTCGTTTTTAGAGTATGTAAGAAAAATGTTAAACATTGAAGAAGCAATTGGTGTTTTATATTGGGATTTTCGGACAGGTGCACCTAAAAATGCTGTTAGTCAGCGTTCAAATGTAATTAGTCAATTATCAGCCGATGTTTTTAAAATGAGTACTTCAAAAGATATGGCTCACTATTTAATTACAATGGAAGAAGCCATTAGTGCAGGTAAATGTTCGTTAGAAGTTGAAAAAACTGTAAAATATTTAAGAAAGCAATACGATCAAAATACGAAAATACCAGTTGATGAGTTTGAAGCCTTTGTAAAATGCCAAGCAATTTCTGAGAGTGTTTGGGCAGAAGCGAAGGAAGAAAATAATTTTGCTAAATTTGAACCTTATTTAACTGAAATAATTGAGTATAAACGTAAATTCGTTGAATATTTAGGATATAAGGACTGTAAATATGATACATATTTAGATCAATATGAACCTGGAATGACTGTAAATAAACTGGACGAAGTATTTTCAGAAGTAAGAAATAAATTAGTACCGATTGTTAAAGCTGTAGCGACAAGTGGGAAAAACTTTGAAAAAGAAGAGATGAAAGCATTCGTTTCAATGCAAAAACAAAAAGAAATATGTGAGCAACTATTAGCTTCTCTTGGTTATAATTTTGATGCCGGAAGATTAGACCCTACTCCACATCCTTTTGCTACTTCTCTTAATTTAGGTGATGTTCGAGTAACAACGAAATATCATGAAAATAATTTTGAAAAAGCCATGTTTAGTACAATTCATGAATGTGGTCATGCTCTATATGAGCAAAACATTTCCAAAGATTTGGAAGGTTTACCGATCGCTCAAGGAGCATCTTTAGGTATTCATGAATCTCAGTCCCTTTTATATGAAAAGATAATTGGACAAAGCTATGAATTCTGGAAATCAAATTATCCAAAGTTAAAAGAGCAACTTAATGGAGTGCTAGATAATGTTACTTTAGATGAATTTTATAAAGTCATAAATCATAGTAAGCCATCTTTTATTCGTATTGAAGCTGATGAATTAACTTATCCTTTACACGTAATGATTCGTTATGAAATTGAAAAGGATTTATTAGATGGCAAAATTCAGGTTACTGATCTTCCTTCAATTTGGAATCAAAAAATGGAGGAGTATTTAGGAATAATTCCTAAAACTGATCGAGAAGGTGTTTTACAGGACGTACATTGGTCGATGGGGCATTTTGGATACTTTCCAACTTATGCATTAGGTGCAATGTATGCTGCTCAAATTAAAGCAACAATGGAAAGAGAATTACCAAATTTTAATGAATTAGTTGAAACGAATGATTTTCAAACAATTCTTGATTGGTTAAAAGTGAATATTCACCAATATGGTGCAATGAAAGAACCGCAACAAATTTTGAAGGATGTTACTGGTGAAGAATTGAATGTTAAATATTTTGTAGATTATTTAGAATCAAAATACACAAAATTATATGAGTTGGAAGAAGTAAATAAATCATAATCGTGTATTAGAAGCGTTATGAGGGCTATTTCAGAATCGTTTTAATGGAAATAATTGCGAATGTAGATTTGTGTAAAATGAGATATACTAAAACTGCACAACAGAAAGAAAACTCCTTTGAAACGCTTAGACAATTCTTATTATTTGTTCATGGTCCATGAATGAATAGCGAATTGTCTTTTTTTGCATTTATAAAAGAATAATTTTCCAATTTTAAACAAAAGGTAATGACTACAAGGAGTGGAAAATTATGCCTTTAATTTTATCTGTTGGAAAAGCTGTACCTAAATATAAAATCGATCAGGAAAATGTAGTACCTTTTATTCGAGATCTTTTTTTGAAAAGATATCCTTCAATTGATCGTTTATTATCTGTATTTCAAAATGGTGAGATTCAAAGTCGATATATTGCTAAGGAGCTTCCTTGGTATAGCGAAGAGCATAGCTTTGAGCAAAAAAATCAGGCATACACTGAAATCTCGATTGAATTGTCGATAGAAGCGATTAAAAATTGTGTGACGAGTAATGAATTTTTATCTTCAGAAGTTCAATATGAAGAAATTGATGGAATTATTTTTGTATCTTCAACTGGTATTTCTACACCCACAATTGATGCTCATATAGCTAATATCCTGCCATTTAATTCTTCAATTAAAAGAATACCAATATGGGGGCTAGGATGTGCAGGTGGTGCTAGTGGTATTTCAAGAGCATTTGATTATTGTAAAGCCCATCCAAAGTCAAATATTTTACTAGTTGCAGTTGAATTATGTAGTTTAACATTTCAAAAAGAAGATCTGTCCAAGAGTAATATAATAGGAACTTCACTATTTGCTGATGGAGCAGCAGCGGTACTAGTTATTGGCGATGAAAGTGATTTGAAAAATCGAACGATACATAAATCTTTGCCGTCAATTGAACAAACTAACTCAACTCTAATGCCAAATTCATTAGACGTAATGGGATGGGATGTTCGGAATGATGGTTTATTTGTCATTTTTTCTAGGGATATTCCATCGATTGTTAAAAGTTGGTTACAACCAGTTGTTACAACCTTTCTAACGGAAAATGAACTAACGATAAGGGATATAACTCACTTCATTGCTCATCCTGGAGGGAAAAAAGTATTGGATGCTTATATTGAATCTTTAGATCTTTCCGAAGCGAATATCGGAATATCCCTAAATATTTTAAAATCATATGGAAATATGTCATCTTGTACTGTTTTATTTGTGTTATCTGAGTTTATGAAGTTAGGAAAAACGAATGAGTACGGACTTCTTTGTGCTTTAGGACCAGGATTTAGTTCAGAGTTATCTTTGTTAAAGTGGGTAGAATGCTAATGTTAAAGATTATTTTTTTATTCATCATCATACAAAGAGTGATTGAGCTAAGTATAGCAAAGAAAAATGAAAAAAAATTAAAAATGCGGGGTGCACTTGAATTTGGCCAAGAGCATTATAAATTTTTTATCATCTTACATAGCATGTTTTTTATATCAATTTTAATTGAGAATTATTTCATTCAATATATAGAAATTGGATTTTTAACATTTCTCCTAATCGTTTTTGTCATTTTACAATTAGCAAGGGTATGGGTTATTTCAACGTTGGGGGAAAGATGGAATACAAAAATCATCATTTTACCTAATGAAAAATTAGTAAAACGTGGGCTTTATAAATATATCAAGCATCCAAATTACATAATCGTTACAATTGAATTATTAGTAATACCAATTATGTTTCATGCGTATATTACAACTGTAATCTTTTCTGTTTGTAATTTAATTTTATTAAAAGTAAGAATCCGAGAAGAAAATAAAGCGCTTTTACAATCAATCGAATAGTTATTGACAAATGGAAAATAACTGATTATGATTAATGTAGAATGAAAATCATTATCAACTTCGAAAGGTTGTGCGTCAAATGGTTCTTGGATTTGTGTCAGCTACAATTCTTTTATACTTTTTATTAACTAAATATGTACTTAAACAAGTTCAAAACTAGGTGATGTTACCTAGTTTTTTTTATTTTATATGCATATGCCTATACATTCTTCTTCCAAATTAATATATATGGGGATAAAATAATGCTAGGGAAAATATTTGAGTATGAAATGAAATGGGGAAATCACGTTGCAAAACACTAAGATTAACAGAGGGGATTTAATGAATAAGGTTTCTTCAGGTATCAATTTACTTTCTGAACAAGGAAATTCGAAGGAATTATTTCAATTAAAAAAATTAGCATACAAAATACAAAATAAGGAAAGTTATTACGTATTTTGTGGGCATTTTTCTGCTGGTAAGTCATCCTTACTAAATGATCTTTTACAAGTTGAAAAACTACCTACAAGCCCAATTCCTACAAGTGCAAACGTTGTAAAATTAAAAAATGGCGAAAGTAAAATGTTAATTACTCTTAAAGATGGTGAAATGTATCAGATTCAAGAGGACATTCAAGTAGACGAACTAAAAAAGTTAGCTTCTGATAGTGGCTCAATAATTGAGCTCGAGTGGGCACAAGAGATATTTAAAATTCCAACTGGATCTGTTTTAATTGATACTCCAGGAATTGATTCAACAGATATGGATCATTTAGAGGCAACAAATTCTGTCATTCATCTAGCGGATAGTATTTTTTATTTAATGGATTATCAACATGTTCATTCGAAAACAAATATCGATTTTATTCATAATTTAGTTGAAAAAAATAATAAAGTTTGTTTAGTCATCACATGTATTGATAAACACGATGAAACCGAATTGACGTTCGAACAGTTTCAACATGGTGTAATTGGAAACTTGAAAAAACAAGGATTAGGCAACTTACAAGTTTTTTATATTTCTACAAGAGATAAATCTGTCAATAATAATGAATATAACCAGTTTATAAATTATTTAAATGATTTATACAGTCATCAAGACGTAGTTCAAATTGAAAATGACAATGCAAGCTTTTTAACAATTATGAACGAACAAATACAACAACTTGAGAACGATTACATTGATCTCGATCAAAATGCAGATGAAATTAGATCAGTTTATAATGATTTAAATAATGAAATTGAAGTGATTGAAAAGTCAGTTTCATCATTTGAGGAAAATTGTTTGCAGTCTACACAACAAGTTCTTACTAATTCAAACATTACACCATTTGAAATGAGAGAATTAGCGTCAAAATATTTAGAATCAGAAAAAGCATTGCAAAATAAAGGATTATTTCAATCAAGAAAAAAACTTGAAAATGCATTACATGAATCTAAAAGTCAATTTATTCACAAAGTAAAAGAATTAACAAATAAACAAATAGAGTATTTTGTAAAAGAAGCAGCAATTCGAACTTTAAAACAAATTGAAAATAATAAAATTGATAGCAGTGACTTTGATAAAATCTTAGAGCCTAATTTGAGTGAAGAGGTAATTTGTCCAAAGCCGTCTCACTTGATTGATACAGGTGGAAATTATTTATTACAGTATACGAAGGAAGTTAGTGAAGGGATTAAGGCGGTATATCGTAAAAGTATTTCCGAATTTATTTACACACTTTCAAAAGAACTTAAAGTACAAAATGAATCAACTATACTAAAGTTAAAAAATCAAAAGATTGATTTACAATCAAAAATAGAAGGATTTGATGAATTAGAGTTTAATAATCAAAAAATTTCTCATATGGTTACAGAAATTAAGACGATTTTAAATAATCATCAAGAATTTAATCAAGACCTGCCGGAAATTAAGCCTACTTTAATATCAGTAAGCGAGTTAATTAATCATAAAATTTTAACTGTTTGTGTACCGGAAGTAAAAGAAGAACTTATTACTGACATCGAACAAACTAATTCAAAAAAATATTCAAACGAAGAAATTCAAGCTAAATATGAAGTCGCTGATTTTATATTAGACGAATTAACTTCAAATAAATTTATTCAGAGTAAAATCGGTATTTTAAAAGAAAAAAGAGTGCAAATAAAATCAAACGAATACACAATTGCATTATTCGGAGCGTTTAGTTCTGGAAAAACATCGTATATAAATACTCTACTTGGCGATCGTGTACTACCTGTTTCTCCACACCCAACAACAGCGGCAATTTGTAAGATTAAACGATCAACAGTTGAATCTGGCAATAAAAAAGCTGATGTGAGTTATAAATCAGAGGAATCTTTAAAAGAAGAGTTTCTTGATTTCTTCAAAAAATGGGGAGTGGAAGCAAGTGAAAAAGAGTGGTTTAATACTCTTCAAAATTTAATCAAGAAACAAAAGGATAAAATCCCTACTGATGCTTTCGTTTATGCAGAAAGCGTCTGTCAAAATTATGAAGAAATGAGAAGTTTACTAGGTACTACTAAGCGATATGACTTAAGTGAGTATGTAAGTGTAATCAGTGAAGAAAATCGAGCATGTTTTGTAAAAGAAAGTACAGTTTATTTTGATTGTGAGATCACGTTAAGTGGAATTGTATTAGTGGATACGCCAGGAGGAAATAGTATCCATTCAAGACATACTGAACTAGCATTCGACTATTTGAAAAAAGCTGATTTAATTTTATATGTTGCACATTATCAGCATGCTTTTACACGTCAAGATGAGTCTTTCTTAATGCAAATCGGACGAATGAGAGAAAGTTTTGATAGTGATAAAGTTTACTTTGTATTAAATGCTTCGGATTTAGCAAAGGATCAAAACGAAATCGAAATCGTACAAAATTTCTTTGTAAACCAATTAACGAAACTAGGGGTTCGTTTCCCAGCTGTTTTTCCTATTTCAAGTATGCTTCAGATGAAGGGATATGGTGAATCAGAGTTAAATTTAGAAATCCAGAATAATTATAAGAAATTAAATACGAAAATCCAAAATTTCTTCCAATTTGAAATTGCAAATGAAGTCTTTAAAACATTTATTAATGACCTATTAACAATTGAAAAAATCTTACGTGATACGATTAATCGTTTCGAAAGAATAAAGCGTGAAAAAGATCAATTCTTCAACGAACTTGAGCAAATTCAGAAAAATATTAAAGAAGCGATTAAAAATGCAGAACCTACTAATTTACCAAGAGCCTTTATGAAAGAAAACGAGCAATTGATTTTCTTTATCGAAAAGCGTATCGAATTAAGGATGCGAGATTTATTCCCTTACTTCTTTAATCCAAGTATTTTTAATAATACAACAAAAAATATTAAACAATTATTTGTAACTAAAATTCGTGAATTTATATATGAAGTATTGGAAGAGATTTTAAAGGAATTAAGAGTAACTGGATTTAGATTAGAGAAGTTTTTAACAAATGAAATTTCAATGTCACAAGATCGAGTAATTGATGAAATTCATTCGATTCAATCTGAATTTATTGTTCAAAAAAGCGAAATTAATGAGATTTTACCTGTTTCGATAAAAAATCCTGATCAATTTATTAATGTAGATCGATTTGAAAGTTTAAAGAATTACTTTAAAAATCCAAAAAGCTTTTTTGTTGAAAATATGAAAGAAACTATGATCGATGAATGCATTAATGAATTGAGAACACCATTAAAAGAGTATTTAGCAAATATGAATAGCTTATTTGCGGAGCATTATCACATTCAATATGTGGATTCATTAAACTCTGTATTGCAAAACTGCAGCAATCAAATCGAAAATGATGTTCAACAAACAATTAAAGCAACTGAAAATTTAAATGAAGTCGTTGTAGATGAAAAAGTATTAAGCTTATTCAAAAAATTAATTTAATATGAAGGTGGACAATTAAAATTGAAAAATATTATTGATGTAAACATTGCAAATAAATTGCACTTAAATAAAAATGTTGTATTTTTAGATTGTCGATTTCAATTGTCAAATCCTGAATATGGTTTAAGTGAATATCAGAAAAATCATATTCCGCTTTCTCGTTATGTTGATTTAAATAATGATTTATCTAGTCCTGTACAAAAGCATGGAGGCAGGCATCCGTTTCCTAATTTAAATGATTTTGGAAATCTTTTAGGGGAACTAGGGATCGATCATGATACAATTGTTATTTGTTATGATGATGGTACGAATGATAACGCGGCAAGATGTTGGTTTTTATGTAATTTAGTAGGGCATCAGTTTACTTTTGTTTTAAATGGTGGTTATAAAAAATGGTTGGAAAACGATTTTGAAGTAACTACTAAAATCGAAGAAGTAATACCTAAAAAATTCGAGATTAACGTACAAGAGTATATGATTAGTTCGATGAATGAAGTTAAGAAGAATAGTAAAAATGATGATTACAATTTAATTGATTCTAGAGAATCTATTCGATATATTGGCGAATTTGAACCAATTGACGGAATTGCTGGCCATATACCTGGAGCAAAAAATTCATTTTGGAAAGATGTATTAAATGAATCGGGAGAATTTAAAACAAAAGAAGAATTAAAAACTCTCTTTAAACCATTTAAAAATGACAATGAAACTGTTGTTTATTGTGGTTCAGGTGTCACTGGTTGTGTTAATTATTTAGGATTAGTTGAAGCTGGATATACGAATGTAAAACTCTATCCGGGTAGTTTTAGTGACTGGATTTCTTATGAAGAAAATGTTGTGAATAAGAAGAAATAATTAGTTGCAAAATAGTTTTAGTTGGTATAGAATGAGAATACAAATTAAACAAAACCTGCTGTGTGCGTTGTCAGTTTATGTCTTAAACCAATGATTTGTATACCGGAAGACCGATATTTAAGTAACAACATCGTGCCTACATATAGGAGGATGAACGTTACTTGTGAGGACATCCACCTTGGAGTTCGGTTTACTTAGACATAAAAGGAACAACGGCATTTGCGGGAAAAAAAAACCATTCACATCTTGTGAATGGTTTTTTCTTCTTTATATAATTGCTTTTTACTTTTGTTCTTTCTAATTTGAGTTACGATCGTAGAAATTAAAATTAAACTGCAACCGAATAAACCAATTTCTTGTAATCTTTCTCCACCATAATAATAACCAGTAATCGCTGCAAAAACTGGCTCTGTAGCGAGAATAATTCCTACTTCTGTGGCACTTATTGTACGTTGGGCAAACATTTGGATAAAAAAAGCTGCAGCGGTACAAAAAATTGCTGTAAATAGAATTGAAAAAATGAAAAATTTATTTGTCCATAATGCATGATTGAAAATGACTTGCCAATCTTCAAAAATTAAAGCAAATGTCCAAGAGGCTAAACCTACAAAAGTTATTTGTACAGTTGCTAGTTGTAGTGAATTATAACTAGGTGAGTAGATCGTTGAATAAATAATATGAAGAGCAAACGCAATCGCACTGAAAAAGGAAATAATATCACCGGAATTAAACTTGGAATTTGTTGAAAGAGTCAATAAAAATAATCCGATGAATGCAATAATTGCACATAAATTTTCCCGTAAAGTAGGCTTTTTCTTATATTTAAAAAATAAAAGAAAAGGAACAATCGCTACACTAATACCTATTATAAAACCAGATTTGGATATGGAAGTGTAATGTAATCCAAATGTTTGAAAAACAAAACCTAGAAATAAGAATAATCCTATAACGATTCCAGGGGAAATAAATCCAGCTTTTCCGCGATATCTTTTATTATTTTTTCGATTTAATAAAGTTTGAACTGTAAATAAGACAATTGCGGCTACAATAAATCGTAATGCATTAAATGTAAATGGTTGGACAATCTTAAGTGTTTCTTTAACAATGAAAAGCGAAGAACCCCAAATGAAGGACACAAAGACTAAAGAAGAAAAAGCGATTAATTTATTTTTCATATCGTCCATTCCTTTTTTATTTTATGGCTTTTCGAGCAAGTTCATCAGCAACCTTATTTGCGCTTGATGGAATCCATTTAATAAAGAAAAGATCAAGTTGATTAATCAACTTAAGTGATTTCTCTAATAAAGGAATAAACAAATCGTTTTTCGAATAATTCTTATCAATACTTTCTTCAACGACTTTTGAATCTGTACGGAATGAAACAGTTGTTAAATTATGTTTGACACAATAATCTAGTGCAAGTAACAAGGCATGAAACTCTGCTTCATGATTAGACATCGAATCTAATGGAATACTTAAAAAAACAGGTTCTTTTATTCCTTTTATGAAAATACCTGCACCTGAGGGCCCGGGATTTCCTTTGGAAGCTCCGTCAATATAAACTTCAATCATAGTAAACCTCCAACACTTATATATGTATCATTTTAGTATATATTCAAAAAAATGAAAACTTAAAATATGAAAGAAGTATTTTTATATTTAACCATAGTCTAGTCTAAAATAAACAATAGAAGAGGTGTGACGGATGAAGCTAAAGATCAGTTGGAAGTATCAAACTAAAAAGAAATATCAAATTACACTTGAAACTGAATGGTTAGAAATAAAAGAAGCTCTACTTTTAGCGGAGGATTTTGAAAGTACAGGTAGAACAAAAGAAATCATCTTTTTAGATCAATTCGACACAGAGTGGACCAAAAAACAAGTAATAAAGTACTTAAAAGAACTTGAAGAAGAACCACATAATATTTCAATTTTTTTTGACGGTGGATTTGATCAATCAACATCTATTTCAGGTATAGGTGTATGCTTATACTTTAGTCAAAATGGTAAAAACTATCGAAAAAGGTTTAATGAAAAATTAGATGGGTTATTGACAAATAATGAAGCAGAGTTTGCTGCTATTGAAAATGCAATCCTACTATTAGAGGAAATGAATATAAAAGGGCAAACGATTCTTATTAAAGGAGATTCACAAGTTGTCATTAATCAATTAAATGGAGATTGGCCATGTTATGAGGAACAACATGAACGATTCATAAATCGAATTGAAAGAAATTGTAAAAACTTAAAATTAACCTTACAATTAGAACTTATTAAACGTAATGATAATAAAGAAGCTCATAATCTAGCAACGCAAGCACTTAAAGGGAATAAGATAATAAGTACGATTGAAGTTACATGAAGAGGTGAAATGAAGTATGGAACGTAAAGAAATCTTGGACGAAATAGATACTTTAATAAAGACTTATTGCGATGGTTGTTTTGTTTATAAACATTTTAGAAAAGACCATAGCCAAAAATTTGCTCAATCCTTTTGTATTAATAAATGTACGGTTGGAGAAAAAATAAAAATGATCGGTAAGCAATTAACTTCTGACTGTTAATTAGCCACTAACTTAATTTAAACACAAAAAAGAAGGTACCATTAAAAGTACCTTCTTTTTCATTATATCTGAGCTTCTCTTATTTGTTGCTCAACTTGCATTAAATCTTCTTCTTGTTTCTTTAAAAATTCATCATCTAAATCAGTAGCAAGGCCCTTCATTTTTTCGAGCTGTTCTCTTGCTTGACTAACTGCTGTTGTTGCATCTGTTAACTGCTGTGCGTCCATGCTCATTGTTGCATAGCCTACAAGCTTTTGAGCAGCTTTCACTTTCATTTCTACATCTTCAAAATTATTAAAATTTGACATAAACACCCTCCTTATTTCACTTCGTAGTATTCCCAAATAAAATGGGAATCATGAAAAGCAAGAGGATTTTTTTGTTTAAGTATACTGAATAATTTTTATGATAATCTCTTAATAAAAATAAAAAAGGACTGATAATCAGTCCTTTATGTAGTCAAGTTTATATTATAGCTTTACTACGTTAGCAGCTTGAGGTCCACGGTTACCTTCAACAATGTCAAAAGAAACTTCAGCACCTTCTTCTAAAGATTTGAATCCGTCAGTTTGGATTGCTGAGAAATGTACGAATACATCGTCTCCACCTTCAACTTCGATGAATCCGAAACCTTTTTCATTGTTGAACCATTTTACTTTTCCTTGCATTTTTCTTTTCCTCCTAAAACATTGCACATGAAGCGCGAAAGAATTTCCATTTATTAATATTTTTAATAAATGTTGAAATTAATATACAACTATTAAGAATATAAGTCAAGTAAGCGCTTAATATCAAAATATACACTCAATTGACTTAAATATTTCACAAATAAAATAAAAAGTTAATATCCGTTTGTGAAATTATTCACAAATGAAAAAGTACATGATATACTACAACCATAGTAAGTGATTTAGATTACTATTAAGAATCGATCTTGATTTCACTTTATAAAGAGATGGAGAGATGAAAATGATTCATTGTGAATGGATTGAATTTAAAATTGAAAATGATTTTATTACAGAGGAAAAATTTGAAGAAATGATGAATGATACATTTCAAGCAATGATGGTTGACGAAAATAACTTTCCTAAATATATATGGACAGCTAACTTTGTTGTCATTGTAACAAAAAGAATTAAAATATTAGAAGAAGTAGAATTTATTCAAATACCACGTAATCCAGCGTGTAGTTAAAAGCGTCCAACTATTAAGAGAAGAAAAGGCAGTTCAAGAGAATGTATTCTTTTGGCACTGCCTTTTTTTCGTTTCTTACGGCTTTCCCTACCATTACATAAGTTATATAATAACTATATCAAACAAATACAGTTATACAAAAATTAGTTTAAAATGTGAGGAAGAAAATGAAATTAATTATTGCCGAAAAGCCTGATCAAGGTTTAAAGCTTGCAGCCCCTTTTAAGTTCCAAAAGAAAAAAGGGTTCTTAGTCATTCAACCTAACGAGTTTTTTCCAAAAGGTGCTTATTTAACTTGGGCTATTGGGCATTTATGTGAGTTATTATCACCTGAAGAATATGATGAAAAATGGAAAAAGTGGTCATTAAATACTTTACCTATTATACCTAATCGCTTTGGGCATAAAGTATCAAAAGGAAAATGGGATCAATTTTCAATTATTAAGAACTTAGTCCACTTAGAAGAGGTTACTGAAATAATTCTTGCAGGTGACTGTGAACGTGAAGGAGAACATATTGTTCGCCTTATTTTAAATTTAGCTGGAAATAAAAAGCCAATGAGAAGGCTTTGGATTTCGTCTTTAACAGAAAATGCCGTTAAAAAAGGATTTAGTCAATTATTGGATGAAAGTGAAACAAAAAGTTTATTCTTTGAGGCGTATAGCCGAGCATGTGCTGATTGGTTAGTTGGGATGAATGCATCAAGAGTATATTCCTTACATCTGCAGAAAAAAGGAATCCAGGATGTCTTTTCGTTAGGAAGAGTTCAAACACCAACACTAGCTCTCATTGTGAAAAGAGAACTTGAGATTGAAAGGTTTAATTCCGAACCTTATTGGGAAGTTTTTGCTACATTTCAGTTTGAAAAGCAAAAGTTTTTTGGAAAATGGCATAACAATTCCGAATCTAAAATTTTGTCAAAGGAATTAGCAGAAAAAATTGCTGGCTTTTGTGAAAATAAAAACGTAAAAATTACTGATATTGAGCAAGAAAGAAAAGAGTTTCAACCACCTTTTCTTTATAATTTATCGGCACTTCAAGCTGATGCAAACAGTAAATATAAATTTTCACCACAAAAAACACTAGAGATTGCACAAAAACTTTATGTCAAAGGGAATATTTCATACCCACGTTCAGACTCAAGTTTTATTACGAAAGAAGAAGCAATGATGCTCCCAGATATATTGAAGAAACTTGAAAAAATTGAGCAATTTTCACAATTCTTCCCTCTGCCAAATCAATCGATCTTAAATAATAGTCGCTACGTTAATGAGAAAAAGGTCACTGATCACTATGCAATTATACCTACTGAGCAAGTGCCAAATATTCATAAAATGAATGATGAGGAATTGAAAATATATGAACTAATTGTAAATCGTTTAATAAGTGCACATTATCCTAATTCAATTTTTGACTATACTACAATTCATACGTTAGTAGACGGGCGAGCGACCTTTATTTCAAAAGGAAAAATAATGGTTCAAGAAGGTTGGCGTAAAGTCATATTCGAAAAATCAAAAGAAAAAAATACTGAAGAACAAAATTTACCCGTTGTTGAAACTGGGCAAGAAGGAATTGTTAAAAAAGTAGAGGTAAAAGAAAAGAAAACTCAAGCACCTAAAAGATATACAGAAGGACAATTAATTACATTAATGAAGTCTGCCGGAAAACATATTGATAATCCGGAATTAACGAAAATACTAAATAAAACTGAAGGACTAGGTACTGAGGCAACTAGGGCTGGTATTATAGGTACTTTAAAAAATAGAAAATATATTGATGTTAAGAAAAATCAAGTTTTCGCGACGGATAAAGGGAAGCTGATCATTTATGCTCTAGGGGAAAATATTTTAACTTCACCTGAAATGACTGCAAAATGGGAGCAGAGATTAAGTGAAATTGGAGAAGGAAAAGCAAGTAGTCTTGAGTTTATGGAACAAACCAAAAAATTAACTGAAAAAATAATTCTTGATGCATATGAAAATGAGAAGATATGGAATTTTTCAGATTTTAAAATTGAGGAAATGCAAAATTCGAAGTTTGGTCCGAAGAAAAAATCAACTAGTGTTGGAAAATGTATTAAATGCGATGGTAAAATGGTCGATAAAGGCTCATTTTATGGGTGTGATCAATTCCAAAAAACAAAATGTGAAGTTACAATTTCAAAAAAAATATTAGGTAAAACAATTACAAAAGCTTTAATGAAGCAGTTATTAAACGGTGAGACAACAGAAGTTATAAAAGGATTTTCAAAAGATGGCAAAGAATTTGAAGCTTCTTTAAAATTTAATGAAGCAGGGAAGATCATGTTTATCCAAAATTCCATTAAATAAAGTGACGCATAATGTAATTTAACTAGTCAATTCTATTTTTTATTGCATATACTTATATACAATGATAATAGGAGGATTAGAGTGAAGGAATTCTATAGCAATGAACAAGTTTTTTTAACTGGTGGAATTGTTCCTTCCGTTTATTCATTATGTATAGATTGTAATAGGAAAATTGTACATGTTCTTGACTTGGATCGAGTGGGCACTAGGCCGGTATGTGTATCATTTTCTAACAGCTTTGCAGAAAATATTTTTGAACAAATAAGCTTATCAACGTTAGGAAGTTACTTAGAGTACCAATACTTAATCTATACTACAGAAGGTATTGTAACAAAATGGAAAAATAACGAACTGATAGCGTTAACTAATTTAGACGAATGTAAACCGGAATTCATTACTTTAATGAAAGAACGAAGAAATACATGGTCTAAATATAAAGCTTTATATAATCGAAAATAAAAAAAAGGATTACTCTATAAATAAGAGTAATCCCTTTTCAATTTGAGAACAAAATTCCAACATTACCATCCTAACAAGTTCTTTTGAACCGGCATATTCCTGTCTTTTCCTGTCTTAATTTGATAAACTATCAACATATCATAAATTAGAAGGTGACAAAATGATTTGTTTTTTAGAAAATACCTTTCAAATAAAATTAGAAAAAAATGATAAAGGTGATTATCCAATTATTGTGACTGACGAAGGAATCTTTAGCGAGATGAGTTTGAAAGATAAACCGAGCACGTATGTTAAGTTTATTATAAATGAATACGATGAGTTAACGATTGATTGGTATATCGAAAATGAAAATCGCTTCTCAGTAAAAAGCCTACAAATTCATCAAATGATATTAATAAACGATCCTGATGAAAATTCAATTCAATTTGTATTAGAACGTTGGCAAAGTAGGATGTTTAAGATTCAATGGATGCCAAAGTTACACATTGAATTTGGTTTATATTATGAAGTTTGCGATGATTGCGATTAAGATGATTTTTTAGGTTTTAGTAAGGTAAGGATTACAAGGAAACTAATCCAACCGATAAGTGGATAAAGGAATGTTAATAATGGTCCATAGCCAATAATGCTAATAAATAGGCAGCATATTAATAATAAAATAACGACTATATTTGTATTTAATCGGATATATGAATTTATTTGCCTAGACATCCCATAGATATTTCCAACTAATGTAGTGAAAATTTCAGCTAAAATAACCATTAGGAAAAAGTAATAGAAAATTGGATGGATTTTTTTGATTACTTCTACCATTGGAATTTCATATTGTTGAAAATTGGTTACACCTGATACATTCAGGTGAATTAGTAATAAAATAGTCCCTAATATTAGACCGCCTAATACCCCGCCTTGTACAATTGAAGATTTTTCTTTACACTCAAAACCAATAGGTACTAAAACAGCCTGGGCTAAAGCCATATTTAAACAAACATAAGTAATAGGTTTTGAAAACACTGTAAGGTTAAGCGAACTAATAGAAGGTAAAATATGATCTAGTGTGATTTCATGCATTGTAAATGGTAAATGTGAGTTAATGAAAACTGCGACGATAAAAGCACACATAATTGGGACTACTGTATTATTTAGACTGAATAAACCACTTGTCCCTTTTCTTAAAACGATAAAAGTCAAAATGATAAAAAATAATGAACCGATAAAAGAATCAAAATGTAGGTAATTCTTAAATACGGCTCCAGCACCTGACAACATGACACTTGTAACGCCAATTAAAACAAAGAATAATAGCCCATTAATAATATTTCCTCCGAGTTCTCCAAATAATAGTACATTAAATTGCTGAGCAGAATTTAATTTATATGTATGAGCAATTGTCATAATTTTAGTTCCGAACCAACAAAATAATACAGTGGCAAACAGGATCCCCATTGCACCATATACCCCGTTAATTGAAAAGAACTCTACAATTTCCTTACCCGTAGCAAAACCTGCTCCAATAACAGTTCCGACATATGTAAAGGCTATATTTCGAGCTTCTTTACTAAAGTTCAATTTCATAGGAAGTCCTCCTAAATGTAGTACTAAATTGTATGATACATTTTAAGAAAATAGACATGCTCCCTTTGTAAAAGTTTCTAAACAGTTTAATTAAATGCATTTATTGGTATAGATTTCTTAGAAGAAGGAAGTAGAAATTAAAATTCAATTTACGCATTTTTTTAATTATGTTAAAGTGAGAAGGTTAGGGGGACGGACATCATGAATATACTTAAATGGAATTTTAATATGAAAATCAGGCTTGTTGCCGAGTTTTTCTTTGGATTATTCTTTTGGATGTATTTACCATTTTTAGCAATTTATTTTGCAGAAGAATTGGGAAAAGTAACAGCGGGAGTCTTACTTATGTGCTCTCAAGCTGTTGGGGTATTTGCAAATTTAATCGGAGGATATTTGGCTGATACGTATGGCCGAAAAAGAATGATGGTTATTTCAGCTTTTATTCAAGCTGGAGGAATGATTTTGCTAACAATTGCAAATTCACCAATTTTAAATTCTCCATGGTTAACTTTTTTTGGTTTTGCAATTATTAGTGTCACAGGAATGCTATATAATCCAGCAAGTTCGGCTATGGTAGCAGATACTGTAGAAGATAAAGATGAAAGAAACTTAGTATTCGCTGTTTTTTATACGATGATCAATATTAATGTTGTTATCGGACCAATCATTGGTGGGATTTTATTTTTTAAAGCAAGATTTTTATTATTTGCTACATCTTCATTTATCTTTTTAATCGTCGCATTTATGATTCTTCTATTAATAAAGGAATCATTACCAGACTCTGTAAGACAAGAAAAAGAAGATTCTATTTCAAAAGTTTTAGTAAAACAAGTAAAGAATTATCGTATTATTTTTACTGATAAGGTATTTTTCTTATTTGTTGCAGCTGGTATATTAATCTCTCAAACTTTTACTCAATTAGATTTATTACTAGCGGTTTATATTAAAGAAAGTATTCCCGTTCAAACATTATTTAATTTTAGCAATTTTACTTTAAAGACAAATAGTGAAACGTTATTTAGCTGGGTCATAGCAGAAAACGGTTTAATCGTAGCGTTATTGACAGTTTTAATAACGAAACTTGCAAATAAGTTTAATGAAAGACTTTTATTTTTTGCATCATCTGTTTGTTATGCTTTATCTATGCTGTTATTTGGATTTACGCTATCAGCCTATGTAATTTTTATTGCAATGGCACTCTTTACTTTGGGTGAGATATTAGTTGTAGGAAATCAGAACTCATTTATTGCAAAAATTGCACCTGAAAATCAACGTGGACAGTATTTTGCAGCAGCTGGATTAAGATGGTCACTTGGAAGAACGATTGCACCATTAACAATTCCACTTGCTGGGCTGATTGGATATAAATGGACATTTAGCATCATTTCAATATTAGCTTTGATCGGAGCATATTTATTTGAAGTGATGTTTAAAGAGATTAAGAGAAAATCAGAACCGATTTCTGAAAATATGAAGGTAGGATAAATAGTAGCAAAAAAGGACCCAACAAATTGGGTCCTCTTTTTAACGGTTATTTAATGCCTTATCTAACGTATCAATATTTTCTTGCATTAAGTCGAAATAATCTTTATGATTCTTTACATCGTCTTCTGAAATAGTTGCTAAGTGGTTAAGTCTTAAGATTTCAGCATGAGTTTCATTTTTTACAACGGATGCTACTTTTGGTGTAGCAAATGTTTCGAATAAAATATATTTAACATTATGTTCTTTAACAAAATCAACAACTTTCTTTAAATCCTTCTGTGAAGGCTCTTGAGAAGGGGAAAGTCCAGTGATTGGGATTTGTTCAATTCCGTAATGTTGCTCCAAATATCCATAAGCTGCATGTGAAACGACAATATCCTTACGTGCAGAATGTAAAACTAAATTTCTTAATTCACTATCAAGTTCATCAAATTGATTTTCAATTTTATTATAATTTGCTTCGAAGTACTGTTTGTTTTTTGGCATTAATTTAACTAATTCATCTTTAATATTTTGTGCTTCAATTTTTGCTCGAGATGGATCTAACCAAACATGTGGATCAACGTCATGATGATCTTCATCCGCCTGAATTTCTTCTTCGTTTGACTTTATTAATTCAATATTTTTGGTAGCCTCTAAGATCGCAACATTATTATTTTTAAGTGTATCTTTTATTTTATCTGCAAAAGGTTCCATACCTGCACCATTGTATACAAATAAATCTGAGTTTGCGATTTTCACAATTTGCTTAGAAGTTGGTTCAAAATCATGAGTATCAACACCAGTAGGGTATATAGAATGAACATCTACGTATTTACCACCAATTTTTTCAGCAAAATCTTGTAAAGGATAGATGGTTGTATAAATCGTCAGTTTATTTTTGTTTTTATTTTTCGTACTTTGCTGTTGCGTGTCTTTATTGCAAGCTGACAGAACTGCACTTGTTACTAGCAAAGTCGTAATTGCTAATTTTTTAAATTTCATTTTTTTCTCTCCCTAAAAAAATTTATCATTTTAGTATTTTATAATAAGCTTATTAATAAACGAAAAAGGTTAAAATATTTTAATGTAATTCGTAATCATTCCTTTTTAAGTTTTAAAAAAAATGTAAGATAATTCTTATCAAACAATTAGGTACATAAATTTTATTAAAATATTCAAAATCGTAATAAATACGATTTAATCCTTAGTCATTATAGAACAGTAATTATTAATGTGCAAGAAAAATGCGGTTTAAAAGGATTAATATATAAAAAAAAGTATGCTTTGATGAAAAACAATGCATCAAAACATACTTTTTATTAAGACTTTCTTTTTAAACGGAATTTACGTGGTTTCTTATTTTCATTACTTGATTGCTTCTTTTTACTTTTGAAAAATTGAAAGAAAATAAAGAAAATGTAAAGCGGAATTGCTATATAAATGAAGAATGGCCACTGCACTTTTTTAGCATGCCATACTAGATATAATGCGTATCCTAAAAAAATCGTAATAATTGTAGCATATTTAGGGATCGGAATATCTTTAAAGCTTGGAATTTTAATTCTACTAACCATTAAGAATGCTAATGCAACAAAAACTGTAATAATGACTATTTGCGGTATTCGACTTCCAAATAATGTTAAAAAAGCAACAAAACCACCAGCTGCTGTAATTGGGACACCAGTAAAATATTTTAATGATGTTGAAATCGGTGTTACATTAAATCGTGCTAATCTATATGCGCCAAACAGCGGGAATAAACCAGCAATTCCTAGACCAAAGATACCTTCAGTTGAAAATTGTGTACAAAATACCAAATAGGAAGGTGCAACTCCAAAAGTAACTATATCAGCTAAAGAGTCTAGTTCTTTTCCTAATTGTGATTGGACTCCTAAAACCCTAGCAACTCGACCGTCCATACTATCGAGCATCATTCCTATTAAAATAAGAATTGCGGCATTTCTAAACTCTCCTTTAGCTGCAAAGCCGATCGATAGAAACCCACAATATAAATTCCCTAGAGTAAATAGGTTTGGGATACTTTTTCTTATCATACATTCACTTCCTAAAATTGATATAAAAATAGATATATTCAAATTCAATAAGATATATTATAACCCATAATTTAGTAAGAATGGAAACTAATAATTAAGTTCATAAAATGTTTGTAGAATCGACATACAATTTAAAAAAAATGCGTTTTTTTTGCAACAAAAAAATATGTGAATAGTAATACAATCATATTGAACTACACTAAAATTTATAAAAAGTGTGAAAATTGAACTAAGATTTGAAGAAATTTTAATAAAAAATAAATTAAATATTAAAAAAATACTTTTTTTTCTGAAAAGTTTGTAGTATATTGAAAAAGTAATAAGTGATTTTTCAGAAAAATAAGTAAATTATAAAATGGAAAAATCACTAATATATGGAGGTGCTCTAATGAAGCGTAGATTAGCAACAACTGTTTCAAGTTTATTAGTACTAAGTACAGTACTAGCGGCTTGTGGCAAAGACACAGAAAAAACAGCAACCAATTCTCAGAAAGATACGAAGCAAACGTTAAGATTAACTACAACTACTGAGATTCCTTCTATGGATTCAGCAAAAACTACTGATTCAATGTCATTCGAAGTTTTAAACAACGTAAATGAAGGTTTACTACGTTTAGGTGAAGGTGACGAAGTAGTAGATGGTGTTGCTAAAAAAGATTCGATTGAAGTTAGTAAAGATGGACTTACTTATACTTTCCATTTACGAGATACACAATGGTCAAATGGTGATCCTGTAACTGCTAAAGATTTCGTTTACGGATGGCAACGTGCTGTAGATCCAAAAACTGCATCTGAATATTCATTCATTCTTTACTATGTGAAAAATGCTGAGGCAATTTTCAATGGTAAAATGCCATTAGATCAATTAGGTGTTAAAGCAGTTGACGATAAAACTTTACAAGTTACATTAGAGCAACCAACACCTTATTTCTTACAATTAACAACTTTTGGAACATATTTACCAGAAAACCAAAAGTGGGTTGAGTCTAAAGGTGATCAATATGGTTTAGAAGCAAATACTCAATTATATAATGGTCCGTTTACTTTAAGTGACTGGAAGCATGAGCAAAGCTTTACATTGAAGAAGAATCCTAAATATTGGGACAAGGATACAGTTAAGTTAGATGAAATTAAATACAATGTAGTTAAAGATACTTCTGCTGCAGTTAACTTATATGAAAACGGTGATATTGATAAAGTAATGTTAGATTCTGAGTACGTTGATAAATATAAAAACAACCCAGAATACAAAACTCAATTAGATGCTCGTTTAGTATTCTTCCGTTTCAATGAAAAACTACCAATCTTTAAAAATGCTAAAGCTCGTAAAGCATTTGACTTAGCATACGATAAATCTGCTATAACATCTACAATCTTAAATGATGGCTCTAAACCTGCATACTGGTTAGTTCCTTCTGAGTGGGTAAAAGGACCAGATTCAAAAGATTTCCGTGATCATAATGGTGACTTTAACAAGTATAATGTCGAAGAAGCTAAAAAATTATGGACTGAAGCTAAAAAAGAACTTGGTAAAGATAAATTTGAACTGAAAATGCTTTCTTATGATGATACAACTCGCAAAAAAGCTGCTGAGTACATCGCTGGTGAGCTTGAGAAGAACTTACCTGGTTTAAAAATTACTGTAGCACCACAACCGTTTGAAATTAAACTTGATAACGAGAAAAAATTAGATTACGACTTCTCATTCTCAGGTTGGGGTCCAGACTATCCAGATCCAATGACATTTATTGATATGTTCTTATCTAACAGTCCATTTAATGAAATGGCATACAACAATCCACAATATGATGGGCTTGTAAATGCTGCAAAGAAAGAAGCAGACCCACAAAAACGCTGGGATGATATGGTAGAAGCTGAAAAAGTAATTATGGATGAAGCTGGTATTTCACCAATTTACCAACGCGGCCGTGCATATTTACAAAAAGATTCAGTTAAAGGTATTATTGCGCATAAATTTGGCGGAGATTTCTCTTACAAATGGGCTTCTAACAAAAAAAATAAATAGTATCAAACAAAAAGAGAAGGGATCACCCTTCTCTTTTTTAGGAAGTTTTAGGTAATAAACTAAAGGGGTTATTTTCTATTTTTGTGCATAAGAAAAATCTTAAAAGTAAATGTTAAAAGGTGTCCAGTTGGTTACTTTTTTTCGCTGGCTCTTGTTTTATTTTGTGCTTGCAGAGAGAAAATTATATGATTTTTTCTTGAAACTTGAAAAAAATATACATATTTGTCCCACTTTAAACATTTATTGAAATTGGGGCAATTATTAATAGTCTTGATTTAAATATGCAAAAAAGCACTTGAAAATGTAACTTTTAATTACAAAAAAGTAAAGATTTGTTTAAATTTATTAATTTTTTTGAAAAAAATGTCGATTTTTTGTTGATATTTTCTAAAAAGTATGTAAAATAAAAAGTAAGTTAAAGGTTATTAACTATTCGGACAATAAAAATTGTTTGAATATTTTAATAGTTTTTAAGTCTAATTGTTTAATTTTGGGGAGGCAATCTAATGAAAAAGAAGGTATCGTATTTTCTATCTTTATCTGTTGCTGTGAGCATGCTTTTAACTGCATGTAACTCAGACAAATCAAATGAAGGTAAAAAAGAAACAGCAAAAGCAAAACCACAAGTATTGAACTTACTAGGCGGAGCTGAGCTACCAAGTTTAGATTCAAGTACTAGTACAGACGCTGAATCTTTCAACGTTTTAGGTAACATTATGGAAGGTCTAAACGTGTTAGGTAAAGATGATGCTGTACAACCTGGTATCGCAGAATCTTTTGATAAATCAGCTGACGGTTTAACTTATACATTCCACTTACGTGATGCTAAATGGTCTAATGGTGAGCCTGTAACTGCAGGAGATTTCGTTTACGGTTGGAAACGTGCCGCAGATCCTAAAAATGCATCTGAGTATGCATTCATGTTGAATGTATTACAAAACGGTGAAGATGTTACTACTGGTAAAAAACCAGTTGATCAATTAGGAGTTAAAGCTGTTGATGATAAAACTTTAGAAGTTAAATTAGCAAAAGCTATTCCATATTTTGATTCATTAGTAACTTTCCCAACATTCTTACCATTAAATCAAAAATACGTTGAATCTCAAGGTAAAAACTATGGTTTAGAAGCAGCTAACTTAATCTTCAATGGTCCATTTGAATTATCAGAGTGGAAACATGATCAAAGCTACAAGTTAGTTAAAAACCCTGATTACTATGATGCTAAAGACGTAACTTTAAAAGAAATCAACTTTAAAATCGTAAAAGATCCACAAACTGCTGTAAACTTATATGAGTCTGGTGAAGTTGACCGTGCTGGTTTAACTGCAGAGTTTGTTGACAAATATAAATCTAGCCCTGACTATGGAACAACTAAAGAGCCAACTGTATTCTTCTTACGTGTAAACGAATCGAAAAATCCAGCTCTTAAAAACGTTAACATCCGTAAAGCTTTAAATGAAGCATTTGATCGTGAAGCAATCACTAGCGTAATCTTAAATAACGGTTCAGTACCTTTATACGGTTTAGCTCCAAGTAACTTCTTAGATGCTAACGGTAAAGACTTCCGTGATGCTTCTGGACAACTTGTAAAATACGATAAAGCTGATGCTAAAACATTATGGGAACAAGGCTTAAAAGAAATCGGTAAGAAAGATGTTTCAATCGAATTATTAGGTTCAGATACTGAAACTAACAAAAAAATCAGTGAGTACCTACAAGGTGAATTCACTAAAAACTTACCAGGTTTAAAAATTAACATTAAATCAGTTCCATTTGCACAACAATTAGATTTAAACTCTAAGAAAGATTATGACATCTCATTCGGCGGATGGGGTCCAGACTATAAAGACCCAATGACATACTTCGATATGTGGACTAGTAAGAGCCCATTCAACCAAATGGGATTTGCTAACGCAGATTATGACAAGTTAATCTCTCAAGCAGGTTCAGATTTCTTATTAGATCCAACTAAGCGTTCTGATGCATTCTTACAAGCAGAGAAAATCTTAGTTCAAGACAATGCAGCAATTCTTCCAATTTACCAACGTGCGATTGCATACGTTATGAAGCCAAAAGTAACTGGATTAATTGAGCATGCGTTCGGACCAGATTACACATACAAAAACGTTGTAATTAAATAATTAAGAAATGATAAAAGGCTGTTCTATTGTCAGGTCACTGACTTGGACAGCCTTTTTTTATATGAGATAAGTTACTTTCACCGGAGTATTACTTTATTTTGACATATTTTATCTTCCTATGTATTATCATTGTAGTACAAGTTGTTTTTGAGAGGGGGGATCCTATTGACAAATATCATACATCAAATATTAGAATTTTTTGCGTCATTAGGATATTTAGGGGTCGCATTAGGATTAATGATCGAGGTTATTCCTAGCGAGATTGTTTTAGCATATGCTGGTTATCTTGTAGCCGGAGGGCATATAAATTTTGCAGGTGCTTTAGTAGCAGGGGTAATAGGAGGAACTATTGCTCAATTATTTTTATATTGGTTAGGCTATTTTGGTGGGCGTCCAATTATTGAAAAATATGGTAAATATATTCTAATTAATAAGCATCACCTTGATTTAGCAGAAAAATGGTTTTCAAAATATGGCGTAGGAGTAGTGTTTACGGCTCGCTTTATTCCTGTTGTTAGACATGCCATTTCGATCCCAGCTGGATTAGCAAAGATGCCAGTAAGTAAATTTACACTTTATACAGTTCTTGCAATCATTCCTTGGTCTATACTATTTATCAAAATAGGTGAGAAATTAGGAAAGAACTGGGAAACTGCTAAAGAGGTTTTAGCTCCTTATACTCCGATGCTAATCATTATAGCGATTGCCCTATTTGTTGTATATTTTTTAATAAAAAAATTAGTGGCAAAAGGTAGAAAATAAAATAAATATGATTTGTTTTACATTATATTACATATAATATGATAAATTTCAATTGAAAGGATGAATTTTATGTATTCTATGTCATATGATGCATTAAAATCTGATTTATCAAATACTCTTTCAAATGTTCAAAATCAATTGAATACGGAAGATTATTCATTACATACAAAAGAACAATTACAAAGTCAGTTAGAAGTTTATCAATACATTGATGAATTAAGTGATATGCATTATTTCTATAAAAGCGGATACTAAAAATTAGGTCACTATAAGTGGCCTTTTTCTTTATTTGTGAATAGTATAAATGCTCACTAAAATAGCCAGCCGATAGCGCTTGATTATTAGAAAATGGACTTTCTTTTTAATAAAGGTTGAAACATATATAAATGTTTCGTATGCTATTATTGTGTAGTTTTTGTTTCAGAATTAGAGGTGAATTAAGATGCTAAATTTTTATCTTTCAGATGCACAAGGGAAACTAAATCAAGTTGATGTCATTGAAAAAGGTTGCTGGATCAATGCGATCAATCCAACAGAACAAGAAATTCAATATCTAGTTCAAAAATTAGACTTAGATTTAGATTTTATCAAAGACCCACTTGATGATGAAGAACGTTCAAGGATAGAGGTTGAAGGGGAACACACTCTAATTATTGTTGATATTCCAATTGTAGCTCATGATGATAATGGGCACACAATTTTTGATACAATACCAATCGGGATGATTATTTCATCTCACACGTTTGTGACAATTTGCTTAAGTGAAAATCCGATCTTTGAAAGATTTATTTACCAAAAAGTAAAAGGATTTTTTACATTTAAAAAGACTAGATTTGCACTTCAACTATTGCATACGACATCATCATATTATTTACGTTATCTTAAACAAATTAATCGCAAAACAAATGAAATTGAAGCCGAATTACATCAATCTACGAGAAACCAAGAGTTATTTACAATGCTGAACCTTGAAAAAAGTCTTGTTTATTTTACGACTTCACTAAAATCGAATAAAATTGTCATGCAAAAAATTCTTAAAGGGAATATTTTAAAAATGTATGAAGATGATGAAGATTTATTAGAAGATGTTATTATTGAAAATAAACAGGCAATAGAGATGGCAGAAGTATATAGTAATATCTTAAGTGGAATGATGAATACATTTGCTTCGGTTATCTCAAATAATTTAAATATTGTAATGAAATTTTTAACTTCTATTACAATTATTTTATCAATTCCAACAATGGTTTCAAGTTTTTATGGGATGAACGTTGATCATATCCCATTAGCAAATATTCCACATGCGTTTCCAATCGTAATAGGTATATCTGCAATATTATCAACAACAATTGCATTAATATTTTGGAAAAAAAGGTACTTTTAACTCACAAAGCCGCCGGTCATTCGGAGGTTTTGTGAGTTTTCATTTTTAAAAAGTACATGGGAGAGAGATTATGAGTACGAATTTTTATCATTCGTTTTTACAAATGAATACGATCTTTATTTCGATAGTAGTTGAAGCACTGCCATTTATTTTAATTGGTGTTTTTATATCGGGGATCATTCAAATATTTATTACTGAGGAAATGTTATCTAAGTTAATACCAAAAAATAGATATCTAGCAGTATTAGTAGCTATTTTATTGGGATTTATTTTCCCAGGTTGTGAGTGCGGAATTGTCCCAATTGTAAGTAGGCTAATCAAAAAAGGTGTGCCACACTATGTAGCGGTCGCGTTCATGTTAACAGGGCCGATCATTAACCCAATTGTACTGTTTGCAACATTTATTGCATTTGGTAATAATATTGAAATGGTTATTTATCGTGCTGGAGCTGCTATGATCATTGCTTATATAATTGGTATCGTATTATCATATTTAAAAATTGAGAATCCATTAAAACACGATCTAGTTACAATTCCAGTTGATCATTCAATTCCTGCTAGGAAAAAATTATGGAGTGTTTGTGTACATGCTATAGAGGAATTTTTCTCAATGGGTAAATTTTTAATTTTAGGTGCATTTATTGCAGCATTCGTACAAACATTTATTCCAACTTCAACGTTAATGCATATAGGTAATGGACAAGTTGCTAGTATTCTAGTAATGATGGCATTAGCCTTTATTTTATCTCTTTGTTCTGAGGCTGATGCATTCGTAGCATCTTCATTTCAAAGTACGTTTTCTTTAAACTCAATCGTTGCGTTTATGGTTATTGGTCCAATGATCGACATAAAAAATACATTAATGTTATTCCAACATTTCAAAAGTCGATATGTATTCATTATTATTGGGTTAGTTATTGTATTAACGTTTTTCACAACATTACTCATTTAAGGGAGAATCAATATGGCAAGAGCATATGTACTATTAGGATTTACCTTCTTTTTAATGCAATTGCATATTAAAGGTACGATCTCAAAATATATTAATATGAAATACTCTTATTTATCTTTGACAGCTGCGATATTATTTGCATTTCTAACTTTAATTCAAGTAATTCATACTTTAAGAACGAGTCATGATGAAGATGAAGAGCATAGCCACGATCATGACCACCATCATGATCATAATTGTGATCATACTTGTGTACATGGACATGTTCATAAAGAAGCTAAAGGTTTTAAAAAGTTTTTAAATGGCTTAGTATTCATCTTTCCATTGTTTACCGGTATATTTTTACCAGTTGCAACTTTGGACTCTACGATTGTACAAGCAAAAGGGTTTCATTTCCCCGTTTCAGAACCGGGGAATAATGATCCTTTCATGGAAAGGCAATATTTAAAGCCTGATTTAAGTATTTACTATGGGCAAGAAGGATATCAAAAATTAATTAAACAAGAATCAAAAGAATATATAAATAAAAAAAGTATTGTCCTAAATGATTATGACTTTCTTAAAGGAATGGAAGTTTTATACGATGAGCCTGGAAAATATTTAGGTAAGCAATTGACCTATAAAGGCTTTATTTATCATGAAAAAGGATTAAAGAAAAATCAGGTTTTCTTATTTAGATTTGGCATTATTCACTGTGTTGCCGATTCCGGTGTATATGGAGTGCTAATTGATTTACCTGATGGACAAACGTTTAAAAATGATCAATGGATTGAAGCTACTGGTAATATACAACAAATGTACTATCAACCATTTAAAGTAAACATTCCTTATTTAGATGTCACTAATATTAAGGAAATTCAACCACCAAAAGATGCGTATGTATACCGCAACAAGTAAAATGAGCCTAATTGGCTCATTTTTTTTTTTACTTTCAGGATAAACAACTAACAAATTCTTATAAAAGTGAGCTTTTTTAAAATTTCATTTACCGAATTATCAATTTAAATCGAAAAATAATATAAAAAACTTGTTCATATCTAGACATGTACACATTCAATATCTAAATTTCTACGTATGTTATAAATGTACAATAAATAATTATAGAGGTGTTCTTAAATGTGGGGATTTTGTGGTTGCAATCGTAGAAGAGAAGAAAGAGAAGAAGTATCTCCAGTAAGAGATATGAGAGAGTTTGTTGAAGTTCGTAGACCATGTAATGACTGTGATTGTCATAGAAATCATGACAATGATAGAGTAATGAGTGAAAATATGAATAATAGCCATAACAGAAACAGAAATGAAAACAGAAATGAAAACAGAAATGAAAACAGAAATGAAAACAGAAATGAAAACAGAAACGAAAACAGAAATGAAAACAGAAATGAAAACAGAAACGAAAACAGAAATATGAATAATAATAGAAGATGTGGATGTAGAAAAAATAGAAACAGAAACATGAATAACAGTATGGTATCACCAGCAACAAACTCATTTTGTGAAACTCAATTAGAAGCTGCAAGAAATAGTTGCGTTGTGAATCCATTAACTAACTTCAGTCGTTGCAACAATAATAATATGTAATCTATTTAAAAAAGTGCTTTTACACTAATTAAATTACGAACTTTTTTATGAGGTGTCTTTTTGAGGCATCTCTTTTTTTACTAATCTAAATTCTATTTAAAATTCATAAATGAGAGTGGTTTAAAATGTTGAAGTGCCGACAATTTAACAATCCAATCACGCTTTTTTATATAGATAGGGATTAATTAATAAGGATTTAATAATTTTTTCATTCTATTCTATAGGGCTTGTACATACGTTTTATTAGAGGTGATTTAATGAGACAATCAATATATATAAAATCTATTAATCTTAAACGTGTAACGGCAAGTGTCTTTGTAGGCATTGTCTTATTATTTTTGTTAGCTAGTTTATTTGTGACATCAATGAAAAATACCAAATCATATTATGTACATCAATGGTTCGAAAAAATGAGTTATGAAGGATTTATTAAAGCGTTTGAATATGAAAACGGTCATTTTAAGTCAGGTGATGATTCCAATAAAAATGGACAACCTCTCGGTAATATTCTTTTTTCATTTATTACCAATATTAGACTGTACGATCCAAAAAGTTTATTAGTACATGAAATATCAAGTATGACAAAATTCGAAAATAATATATTAGTCGCTGGAGAAGGAATTGATTTTACGAATCTTCCAATCGAATCAAGCTTAACACTTGACGAAATTAACCAAAATCCAACTGTTAAAGATCCAGTGAATGAACCAATTAAAAATCCAGCAAATCCACCATCAAAAACTACAAATGGAAAAGATGTCTTTTTTATTTACCACACACATAGCTGGGAATCATTTTTACCTTTAATCCCAGGTGCAAAGTCGCCAAATCAAGCTTCTTCTCCAAAAGTAAATGTAAGCTTATTAGGTGAACGATTAAAAAATAATTTAGAAGCAAATGGAATAGGCGCGATTGACGATAAAACAAATATTGGATCTGAATTAACGAAAAGAAATTGGAATTGGGGAAGTTCATATAAAATGTCTAGATTGGTTGTACAAAATGCGCTTGCTCAAGATAATGATTTAAATTATCTTATTGACATACATCGTGATGATCAAAGAAAAAATGTGACAACAACTGAGATTGATGGTCAAAAATACGCAAAGCTATACTTTATTGTCGGAGTAGAAAACAAAAATTATAGAAAGAACTTAGCGTTAGCGAAAGACTTAAATAGTGAAATTATGAAATTTAACAAAGGTTTAACTAGAGGGATATTTAGTAAAAACTATAAACAAGGAAATGGCGTTTATAACCAAGATTTATCGCCACATTCAATATTAATCGAAGTAGGAGGAGTCGATAATACATTACCTGAACTTTATAGAACAATTGACTTGCTCTCAGATATCTTAAGCAAATACTATTGGGATCATCAATAGTGTAGTTAACAGCTAAAAAGAAGACCGAGAAAAGAAAAAACTTTTCAGGGTCTTCTTTTTTCCTTTTTCTTATAATTGCTATTTCATGTTCATTTAAAACTCTCTTTCATAACCATCAGTAAATTGTAAAGAATAGATACTAAGTAATTTGTTAAAACCTTAAGATGGAGGATTAGATATGAAAAGAGGATTTATTATCATACTATTAATATGCTTAATTGGGACATCAAAACCGGCAAATGCATTTGCGGTACAAAATGAAGTATTAGAAGATGCAGTGTTATCAATTCTTTTTCCTAGTATAAATAACCGTTTATATAAAATGTTCGGTCCAGGAGAACAATATAATTGTGCAACAATCACAAATCTAAAAAAGAAATATAATGGTACATACGTATTCGGGGCAACAATTCAATTAATTGCATATAAACAAGATCAACAACCACCTTACACTCTTGTTAAATTTAATTTTTCAAATGATGACGGTGAATGGAGTATTCGCTCTGTTACGAAAGAACCAATTCAAACAAAAACTACTGCTTTATGTAGGCCTCCTGTATAACATTATTTTTGAGGTAGAGCATACGGAATTATGGTAAAAAATGTATAAAAATATTAGATAAAAAGAATTAAATTAATCATTTTTGATGATAAATTTAGTATAAAGTATGATATGATAAAGAAAAAAATTAAAGGTGGCAATATCGTTGGCGGGAATTGATTCAATAAAGGATATTATCTATATTTATGGTGATAACCATAATCATTGCTTTATAACCTCAGGCATAAATTATAAAGAGTTTGTTCAAGGACTTCCTTTTCCTCTTCAAAACATTCTTTTGCTAAAACACGATATTCAATGGTCCGAATTTAATTTAAATTCCTCTTTTTATTATGTTGAAAGAGAAGATATTAATCAATTTATATTAGAACATAGTGAACATGACGACCTTTGTTGGATCGATTTTGAAGAATTAGCAGATTTAGATGAGCTAGAGCCTAAAGAAATCGCAGAATTACTGTATCTTGCTCACAAAAAAGAACCATTACAAAAACCTTTTATACCAAGATTAAACAATTCTTTTGCATACATGAATATAAGTGATGGAATGTATCAAAAAGTTTATTATAAACGAACTAATGATTTTATTTTTATGCTTTGTAATGTTATATCTTATAAAATTACACAACTTCAGAGAAGAAGTTTAAATATATTTAATCGTTCAAAACAAATTAATCCAATCAATATTAAATTAATGTTGACATTATATCCTTTAATGGAGGATGGATTAATAATCGATTTAAGTGAAAGAGTTGAAAATAGAAAGGTAATCGAAATTCCTATTTTCCGAGTTGATTTTTATTCTGGTGTAGATGAAATTTTAGAAAATGTTGAAGAGTATCGCGACCTCACAAATCATATTGCAAATTTAACTTATTCAAAGAAAGATGACGAATGGTCTGTAGTTCAAGTTTAATGAAAATTAATTGTCTTTCGATTTGTAAAAATGGAGTAAGTGATCGTTTGCGAAGGAATATCATGGACCTTTAAGGTCCTTTCAGTGTGTAGATGAAGTACATCTATTCTGAAAGGACCTTAAAGGTTTTTTTTGCTTATTTTTTAATCTACTCTTAAAGTATTGCACTTAAGACAATTAATAAATTATAGAAAATAGTTACAATTACCGAAAATAATCCAAACCCAATTGCTGTATATCCTAAAGTGGAATGACCTTTAGTTACAGAGTATATTCCAAGTGCAATTCCAACAATCCCAAATATAACAGGCATTAAAAATAACGAAAATAGTGAAAAAAATAGAGCTACGTATCCAATTACAATTCCAGAGGCATGAGATTTATCTGAAGTTGTTTCCGAATAAAACACATTCCTTGTGGGATAAAACTCTGCACTATATTCTTCATTTTGATCCTTTGGTAAATTGTGATTACGTTTATGTTCATTATGCTTTGTATGACGATACATAAAATTACACTCCTTTCTTTTAATGCCTTATCTATAGTATGTAACTTTGGATTCCATTGATAAGTAGAAAGTATTAGTAATTTTGAATGATTTGATGAAAGAATTTCGAATTTTTAAAAATGAATTTTTTGTAAAATTGTGCTATAATTTTGATTATAATGAAGTGCAATTGGAGATGATTGAATGAGTCAAGTTAAGTCAGATTTAGAAATTGCTTTTGAATCAGAAATGAAAAAAATAACCGAAATTGCAGATAATTTAAATCTTTTTGATGAAGAAGTTGAAAACTATGGTCATTATAAAGCTAAATTGTCATTATCAATTTTAGACCGATTAAAAGAAAATGAAGATGGTAAATTAATCTTAGTTACTTCAATAAATCCAACTCCTGCAGGTGAAGGTAAATCTACGGTCACTGTTGGACTTGCACAAGCTTTCCACAAAATTGGCAAAAATGCAATCGTTGCATTACGTGAACCTTCTTTAGGGCCAACAATGGGAGTAAAAGGCGGTGCAACTGGAGGAGGTTATTCTCAAGTTTTACCAATGGATGATATTAATTTGCATTTTAACGGTGATATCCATGCCATTACTACGACCAATAATGCTTTAGCAGCTTTTATTGATAATCATATCCATCAAGGAAATGAACTTGAAATTGATGTGCGTAGAATTACTTGGAAGAGAGTAGTCGATTTAAATGATCGCGCTTTAAGAAATGTCGTTGTAGGTTTAGGTGGTCCATCTGGTGGAGTTCCAAGAGAAGATGGGTTTGATATAACTGTTGCTTCTGAAATTATGGCAGTTCTTTGTTTAGCGACATCAATTCAAGACTTAAAAGAAAGGCTTAAACGAATTGTTGTTGCCTATACTATACATAAAACTCCAGTAACTGTTGGAGATTTAAAAGTAGAAGGAGCTCTTGCATTATTACTTAAAGACGCAATTAAACCAAATCTTGTTCAAACGATTGAACACACTCCAGCAATTATTCATGGTGGTCCATTTGCTAATATTGCTCATGGTTGTAACAGTGTTATTGCAACTAAAATGGCTATGAAATTAGGGGAATATGTTGTTACGGAAGCTGGTTTTGGTGCAGATTTAGGAGCAGAAAAATTCTTAAATATTAAAACTAGAGCTTTAGGTGTTACACCTGACGCAGTTGTGATTGTTGCAACAATTAGAGCATTAAAAATGCATGGTGGAGTAAATAAAAACGAATTGACTAATGAAAACGCTTTAGCGGTTAAAGATGGAATCCAAAACCTTGAAAAGCACGTAGAGACAGTTCAAAAATTCAATGTACCTGTTGTTGTAGCAATTAATAAATTTATTTCTGACACAGAAGAAGAAATTAGCGTATTAAAACAATGGGGACAAGACAATGGCATTAAGATTGTCTTAACAGAAGTATGGGAACATGGCGGTAAAGGTGGCGTAGAGCTAGCTGAATCACTTGTTAATATGTTAAAAAATCCTAAAGAAAATTTTAATTATTTATATGAATTATCTGATTCAATTGAAAATAAAATAGAAAAAATTGCAAAAGAAGTATATGGTGCAGACGGAGTGAATATTTCTCCTAAAGCGAAAAAACAAATTTTGGAATTTAATGAGAATGGTTGGGGCAACCTACCAATTTGTATGGCAAAATCTCAGTATTCTTTATCAGATCAACCAAGTTTAGTTGGAAGACCTTCTGGTTTTAAAGTAGAAATAAGAGAACTTAAAGCATCAATTGGTGCAGGTTTTATTGTTGCACTAACAGGTAACGTAATGACAATGCCAGGTTTACCGAAAAAACCAGCTGCATTAAATATGGACGTAGATGAACTAGGACGTCCAAAAGGATTGTTTTAATTAACTTAATAATTCAAACTGAAAAATTTACTCGCATTTGATGCGAGTTTTTTCAGTATGAGTTAGTGTTTAGGAGCCAAAATACAACAAAATAGGAGAGATGCTCATTTGATCAAGTTAGCTAAGTATTTAAAATCATTTAGTACAAGTATTATTTTAGCTATATTATTTTTATTTGGTCAGGCCATGTGTGATTTGAACTTACCTAACTATATGTCTGAAATAGTAAACAATGGTATACAGCAAAATGGTATATTGCACGTTGCTCCAGATGCAATTAGTCAAAAAGGTATGAAACTAATGACCACCTTTATGACGGATAAAGAAAAAGAAATTGTAATGAATAATTATGATTTAAAATCTACAACTGATAAAAATTCAAAAGGGAAAACATACATAAGTATTTACAAAAAGGCAAATCAGAACATATACGTAAAGAAAAAATTAAATAAGAATGTAGAAAAACAAATTGATCAATCATTTGGTGTATCTACATGGACTTTATTTAATATAATCCAAGAAGAATCTGCTGGAAAAGTCAGTCATGCACAAACTAGCAGTACGCCGCGTTCAAATAAGATTAATGTAACTAAACTATATGAGTTACAACCAATGTTTGATAAACTTTCCAAAAATGTGATAATAAATGCGCATAATAAAGCTATTTCATCGGATAAAACCTTACTAACTCAAAGTGGTATTATGATGACGAAAGCATTTTATACAGAATTAGGCGTTAATTTACACAAATTAGGAAGTCTATATATCGTTAAAATTGGATTGATTATGATTGCGATTGCTTTACTTGGAGGAATAGCTACAGTCTTAGTCAGCTTCTTGTCCTCAAGAATTGCTTCTGGCGTTGCTAGGAATTTACGTAAAGATGTTTTCAAAAAAATTGAAAGCTTTTCTAACAATGAATTTGATAAATTTTCAACGGCATCTCTGATTACAAGATGTACAAATGATGTTATGCAAATTCAAACTCTTTTAATGATGGGGATACGAATGCTCTGTTATGCACCAATAATGGGGATTGGCGGAATCATAATGGCAATCAATAAATCTGCTTCGATGAGTTGGATTATTGCATTAGCTGTGATTGTTCTACTTTCTTTAATTATGATAATCATGACAGTTGCTATTCCAAAGTTTAAATTAATTCAAAAGTTAATAGATAAATTAAATTTAGTTTCAAGAGAAAATTTAATGGGATTGATGGTGATTAGAGCTTTTGGAAATGCTTCACATGAAAAAATGCGATTCCAAGAGGTAAACAGCGAATTAACGAAAACGAATTTATTTGTTAATCGAATCATGACACTGATGATGCCTTCAATGATGTTGATTATGAATGGGTCATCACTTTTAATTATCTGGGTTGGTGCCCATCAAATTGCTAAATCTAATATGCAAGTTGGCGATATGATCGCATTTATGCAATATGCAATGCAAATCATCACAGCATTTTTAATGATTTCAATCATGTTTATCCTTGTTCCTAGAGCTGCTGTTTCTGGTGCACGTATTTCAGAAGTGTTGTCGATTGAAGTAACAATTATCGATCCAAAGTCTCATAAAAACTTCGAAGCGAATAAAAAAGGATTTGTTGAATTTAAAAATGTTTGTTTCCGTTATGAAGGTGCTGAAAATGATGTACTAAATGATATTTCATTTGTTGCAAAGCCAGGACAAACAACTGCTATTATTGGTCCAACTGGTTCGGGGAAAACAACAATTGCAAATTTAATATTACGTTTTTATGATGTTTCCAAAGGAGAAGTCTTAGTTGATGGTGTAGATCTAAGGGAAGTAAAGCAAAAGGATTTACGTACTAAAATAGGGTATGTACCTCAAAAAGGTCTTTTATTAACAGGGACAATTGCTTCTAATTTAAAATACGGAAATAAAAATATTTCTGATGAAGAAATGGAAAGAGTAGCCCAAATCGCTCAGGCTAGTGAATTTATCTCTCAAAAAGAAGGGGAAATTAATGCTGAAATTTCTCAAGGTGGAGATAATGTTTCAGGTGGCCAAAAACAAAGAATTTCGATCGCTCGGGCTTTAGCAAGGAAACCTGAAATTCTTATTTTTGACGATAGTTTCTCTGCGCTTGATTTTAAAACGGATTTTGCTCTAAGAAAAGCGTTAAATGAAGAGATAGAATCGGCGACGATGATCATCATTGCCCAACGCGTAAATACGATCATGAATGCAGAGCATATTGTTGTTTTAGATAACGGTAGGATTGTAGGCCAAGGTACTCATAAAGAACTTCTGAAAAATTGCCCAGAATACTTAGAAATTGCTTCATCGCAGTTATCCAAGGAGGAATTAGCATGAGCAATTCTAATAAAAATACTTTTCAAAATCAGGGTGTTCGTCGTGGTCCTGGTCAAATGTTTGGAAGAAATATTCCAATGGCGCCAGGTCAAAAAGCGAAAGATTTTAAAGGTTCGATGACAAAATTGATGGGGTATTTAGGAGCGCACAAAAAGACGATCATTTTTGTTTTTATACTAGCAATTATTTCAACTGTGTTTACAATACTAGGGCCAAAAATTCTTGGGAAAGCGACAGATGAAATTTTTTCTGGTGTCATGAAACAAATTAGTGGTAGTGGAAAAATTAACTTTGGGAAAATAAGTGTAATTGGTTTATGGTTGATCGGTTTATATTTATTAAGCTCACTTTTTGCATATTTTCAAGGCTATGTAATGAGTGGTGTTACGATGAAGGTAACTTATAAGCTTCGAAGTGATATAAATGATAAAATTCATAAATTACCTTTAAGTTATTTTGATCAAACTAGTCACGGTGAAGTTCTTTCTAGAATAACAAATGATGTTGATACGATTAATCAAACATTAAACCAAAGTTTAACGCAAATAATTACATCGATTACTTCAATTATTGGTATAACAATTATGATGATTTCGATCAGCTGGCAACTCACTTTAGTTGCACTATGCATATTGCCTCTTTCAATGGTATTTGTCATGATGATCGTTAAAAAATCTCAAAAACATTTTATTAACCAGCAAAGATATTTAGGAAAAGTAAATGGGCATGTAGAAGAAATGTTAGGAAATCATGTTTTAGTAAAAGCATTTAGTGGTGAAGAAGAATCTACAAGAGCCTTTAGTGAGTATAATGATGAGTTATATAAATCGGCATGGAGAGCAAATTTTCTATCAGGACTTATGATTCCAATTACAGCTTTTATTGGAAACATTGGCTACGTTGCTATTTGTATATTAGGTGGATATTTTACTGCAAATGGATCAATGACAGTCGGAGGAATTCAAGCTTTTATTCAGTATGTTCGTTCATTTACGCAGCCAATTTCACAAATTGCTAATATTTCAAATATACTTCAACAAACTGCAGCTGCAGCAGAAAGAGTATTTGAATTTTTAGAAGAAAAAGAAGAAGTACCTGAAGTAACAAATGCCCTATCAATTAAGCATAATGAAGTTACTAGTGATGTTCGCTTTAATCATGTTGCTTTTGGTTATACACCTGAAAAAATGATAATTCATGATTTTAATTTAGTCGTTAAACCTGGCCAAAAAATTGCAATTGTTGGGCCTACAGGAGCTGGTAAATCAACAATTGTAAATTTAATAATGCGGTTTTATGATGTAAATAGTGGGGAAATCACAATCGGTGGACATAACATAAAGAATTATAAAAGGGATGAACTTAGATCATTATTTGGAATGGTTCTGCAAGATACTTGGCTATTTAATGGTACCATTGCGGATAATATTCGTTTTGGAAGACTAAATGCAACAGATGAGGAAATTAAAAATGCCTCTATTTCTGCTCAATCTGATCACTTTATTAGAGCCCTGCCTGATGGATACAATATGATACTTAACGAAGAAGTGAATAATATATCCCAAGGTCAAAAGCAGCTGATCACGATTGCTCGAGCAATTTTGGCAGATCCTGAAATATTAATTTTAGATGAAGCAACGAGTAGTGTTGATACGAGAACTGAAGCACTCATTCAAAAAGCAATGGACAATTTAATGGTAGGAAGAACAAGTTTTGTGATTGCGCATCGCCTTTCGACTATTCGAAATGCAGATTTGATTCTTTGTATGAAGGATGGCGATATAATTGAACAAGGTACGCATGATGAATTAATGGAAAAAGAAGGTTTCTACGCAAATCTTTATAATAGCCAATTTGAAATAGTTAAATAAAAATTGATCCGATAAAATTTGAATCAAGACGATTTTATCGGATTATTTTTTGTGTGGTTCGTTTAATATGATACATAATAGAAAATAAGCGAACTAAAGGAATCTATAGTTTAAAGGAGTATAAATAATGTTTGATCCGACCGCTTTTGATAATATGAAGGTTGTAATAGAAGGGCTTATATATGATAAAGATCTAGACGGAGAATATGAAATCATCGATCGAAATGACTTTGTTAATCTTTCCAAGATGGATCGATTATTCTCAATTAAATTTAGGAAGCTAAACAAGTCGACTAAGACAACTAGTTGCACATTTTCAATGAATACAACGGCTAGTGATTTATATAATGAATTAATTAATGGAAATACTGAAGTAGGTTGTTATATTGAACTTGAATTTTCCTTTCCTAAACAATTAGAAATCGAAATCATTCAAAGAAGTCTACTTTTATTTCAAAATAAGACAACTGAACAATTCACTCCATTTTATAACATTAAACAGTCTATTTTAGATAAAAATATCATTGAATCGTCAGTAAACATAAAATTTCAAAATAAAATGACCGAAGATGACTTCGATCTAATAGAAGAATTGGTACATAATACAGAAATAATGTTACAATGGTACGATGAGCAAATATTAAAGGAGATTTAAATGGAACATTTTCAATTAGCAGAACAAACAATCTTAAAAATAAAAGCAAATAATATTACGAAATGGACACCAGTTCAAGAGGAAGCAATCCCCGCAATTTTAGAAGGGAACGATGTTATAGCGCAATCTCCGACAGGTACTGGTAAGACTCTTGCATATGTTTTACCATTGATTAATAAGGTTGATGAAAAGGAAGAAAATCCTCAAATTATTATCATGGCTCCAACTCGTGAACTTGTCATGCAAATTTTTCAGGTTGTCCAAGACTATACACAAAATACAAATATAAAGGTTGCTTCAATTGTTGGTGGAGCTGATATAAAACGTCAGATTGAAAAATTAAAACAGAAGCCTAAAATTATCGTTGGTTCACCGGGGCGTATCTCACAATTAATTAAACAAAAAAAATTAAAAATGCATTGTGTTAAGACAATTGTTTTTGATGAAGTAGACGAATTATTAAAAACGGATGATCAAAAAGATTTACCGCAAATTGTCAAAGCAACAATGAAAGATCGCCAACTATTATTCTTATCGGCAACAATCACACCGGCAGCAATGCAGTTTGCAAAAGAAACAAGTTCAAATCTAAAAGAAATTTCGATTGAACAAAGCTTGGAAGGAAATATAGTCCATGGGTTTATTCCTTGTGAAGAAAGAGAGAAGCTAGAATTACTTAGAAGAATTGGTTCTGTTCAAAATATGAAAGCAATCGTATTTAGTAATGATCCATTTAAACTTGAAGGATACGCTTCTAAATTAAACTTTAGAGGAATTAAAACAGCGGTACTGCATTCAAAACTAGGGAAAATGGAAAGAAGCCGAGTTTTAAAAGATCTTCAAATTGGTAAAACTACTTTACTATTTTCTACTGATGTAGCAGCAAGAGGAATTGATTTGCAAGAGTTACCGTACGTTATAACACTTGATGTACCAGAAAAAGTTGAACAATATACTCATCGAAGTGGCCGTGTAGGAAGAATGGGTAAACAAGGTACTGTTATAAACTTGGTAACACCTCGAGAGAAAAAGAATTTATTTAGCTTAAGAGGAACGCAAAAAATGTTTTTTGAACATTTAACCGTTTCACATGGCGAAATACAAAAAATCGAAATGAACGAAAAACAATTGAATGAAAATCAATCAAATGAAAAAAGAACAAAACCAGTTTCGAATCAAAACAAAAAACCTGTTTCGAGCAAAAATAAACCGGTAAAAAAGGGTAAAAAATAATAAAAAACTTCAGCCAAATGGCTGAAGTTTTTTATTTGGTTAATTTTGATCCATAGCCAGTACTAATCCCATAGCTGAAACTTCCAAATCTAATTTAATAATCTGGAAAACCGGATTACTTTCATCTATATTCTTAATTTGAAGATCTTGTTTTACTTCGTTGTATAATACTTCTGACAGAATCCTACTTTTCTCATAAAAAGCTTTTTCCTTATTTTCTTCAATCGTGGTAGCAGTTAGTTTTATAAAACGATCTAAATATAGTTTTAAAGACGCATATACGAAATTTGTATCTCTAGTTAATCCATAATGACCGAAGCAAATAGCATCCGGATTATACTCTTGAATTTTTTTTGATGAACTTAGAGTTGCTTCGTATGAAAATTGATTAGGTGATGTCGATGGTAAAATAAACGTACCGATTTCCTTTTGAAGCTGTGGATAATAAATACCTAAAGTATCTCCTGTATACATAAATTTACTAGAAGAATCGAAAATTGAAATATGATGATTAGCGTGACCTGGAGTATGTAAAAATGTTAGTTTACGATTTTTACCAATAACAAGCTCTTCACTATCGGCTACCTGATAAATTTTAGTAGAGTCAATTGGAAGGATTGGGTTAAATAAACGATCAAAATCATCACCATAAACTTGTTTTGCACTCGCAATTAATTTTGTCGGATCTTCTAAATGCCTAGCTCCCTTTGGATGTAAAAAAAGAGTTGCATTTGGACATTTTTCCATTAGCAAGCCAGCGCCACCTGAATGATCTAAATGAATATGTGTTACGATAACATTTTTAATTTTTTCAAATGAAATTTGTAACTCTTTTAAACCTTTTAATAAATACTCATGGGAAGGGCTTGCACTTGTTTCAATGATTGTAATATCTTCATCTAATATAATATAGCTACCCGTTCGTTCCTGAAACGATAAATCATATAAATCAATTAAATATGTATTAAACCCTAAATCTTGCATACACTTACCTCCATTCTTTAGTTAAAAGGTGAAGAAATTAGTTTAATTAAACTATAATTTAAATACTAATAGGTTTGAAGGTTTTTTTCAAAATATAGTAATTAGAATAGACTTTTTGATGGAAAATAATTACTATTAACATTATAAGGAAGAAGGAGGAATGTGAAATGAGTATTTATGATTTTGAAGTAAAAGATAGCAAGGGCGAAGAAGTATCTCTTTCAAATTATAAAGATAAAGTTGTGATTGTTGTAAATACTGCAAGTGCATGTGGATATACTCCTCAATATAAAGATTTACAAGCATTATATGAAGAATATAAAGAAGACGGATTAGAAATTCTTGGTTTTCCATGTAATCAATTTATGAATCAGGAGCCAGGTTCAAATGAAGAAATTCAAAGTTTTTGTGAATTGAATTTTGGTGTAACCTTCCCTGTTTTTGCAAAAATTGATGTAAATGGTGACAAAGCAGATCCACTATTTAAATATTTAAGCTCAAAAGCTCCTGGTATTATGGGGTTAAAATCAATAAAATGGAATTTTACTAAATTTATTATTAATAAAAATGGTGAAGTCATTGAACGATTTGCTCCTCAAACAAATCCTCAAGAGATGAGAGCGACAATTGAGGAATTATTGAAAGCTTAAGAACCTTTTTTAATATTGAATGGTTTTCGACCATATCAAAACGCTTGTGTTTATCGCACATCTGCAAGATTTATTGCACGAAAAGACAAGCGTTTGATTGGTCAATATATCATTTTTATAAGACATTAAGTACTAGTTTCGTTCAATTAATCACAACAAACAAGATGAAAGATGCAAGATTGGAAATCACCTGCTCGTTTTGCAATTTTTTTATTGGCACCATTAAATTCGGGTGGTAAGGGGACTCCATTTTCCATTAATTCGTTTCCATAAAAAGTGCGATTTGTATTGTTTAGTAAATATTTCGTATTTGGATTTAAACCTGTCAGTTTTAAAGTCTGGTACTTCGGTGGATTTGGACTTGCTAATATCTTGTACCAGCCTATAATGGCTTCATTTTTGTTTTTACTTACTACCATCCAAGCTACTTCGTTATCCTTAAAAGGATCAAGTAACCGATAAAAATCTCCGTTCATCATTAATGATCGGTGCTGTTTGTAAAATTGTATTTGCGATTTAATTTCTGTTTTTTCTTGTTTTGTAAGTATCGAAGGATTTAATTCATAACCAAATGTTCCAAAGAATGCGACATTGGCTCTAATTGATAATGGGGTATAACGTAATGTTTGATGATTAGGTGATGCTGATACATGTGATCCGATGCTAGAAATTGGGTATGGTAGTGAGGTACCGTATTGAATTTTTAATCGTTCAATTGGATCTGTATTATCACTAGCCCATACTTGGGGTGCATAAAACAATAAACCAGGATCAAATCGACCACCACCGCCAGCACATGATTCAAATAACACATTTGGAAAATCACTTACTAGTCGTTCATATAATTCATACACACCTAAAATATACCGATGAAAAAATTCATCTTGTTGATCATTAGCTAACTTCTTAGAATAAGCCTCAGTAATATTTCGATTCATATCCCATTTTATATAGTCCAAATTTGTATTTTTTATAACATCTGCCATTTTTTTATAAATATGATCGACAACTTCCTTTCTCGTGAAATCTAAGACTAGTTGATGCCTTCCTAAAGAAACTTGTCGATTAGGTGTACAAATAATCCAATCAGGATGATTTTTAAATAAATTACTATTTTGACTAACCATTTCAGGCTCAAACCAAAGACCAAATTTTAAACCTAACTCTTTAATTTGATTTGCAAAACTATTTATTCCTTTAGGGAATTTTTCTGTATTTGAATACCAATCGCCTAGAGAGCTAGTTGCATTATTTCTTTTACCAAACCAACCATCATCTAATACAAATAATTCAATCCCAAGTTGTTTTGCTTCTCTTGCGATTTGAAGTAAGGATTCTTCATTAAAATTGAAATAAGTGGCTTCCCAATTGTTTATTAATATAGGTCGTTCATTATTTTTCCATTTTCCACGAATTAAGTTGTTTCGATATAAATCATGATAAGTTTGACTCATTCCGTTCATTCCTTGATCAGAAAACACCATCACTACTTCAGGGGATTGAAAGTGTTCGTTTTCAGATAATTTCCAGGTAAATCGAAACGGATGTATTCCCATCGTGATTCGAGTCATATCATAATGATCAACTTCAGCTTGAGCAATAAAATTTGAGCTATAAACTAAATTAAAACCAAATACTTCACCATGATTTTCTGTAGTCTCCTTTCTTCTAAAGGCAAGAAATGGGTTATGTTGATGTGAACTTGAGCCTCGCAAACTCGAGATTCCTTGTGTACCCATCACTAACTGACGTTCCTTTATATGTCTCTCTCTAGACCATGCACCACTTAGCTGAATCATCATGAAATCATGGTCAGGAAAATCAATCGTTGCACTCATGAATCTCTCTAAATAAAATGGTTCAATTCCTTGGTTACAAATATATGCACTTCGAGTAATAACTGATAAATCTTTAAATATTGTATAGGAAATGACAAGCACAGCTTTAAGAATTGAGTCTTCAAGAACAATCTGAATTGTTTCAGCATCTTCTTCATTTTCTGTATAAGTGGCAGGTAAACCTTGTAAAATTGGTTTCCCTTTTGTAATTGTAAAATCTTTATAGATAAAGTTAGTAATATGGCTACCGTTTAACTGACGAATACTTAATGCCGGTTCACGATAGTCAGAAGTGCCATATACGGGATATTCCTGTCTAATCGTTTCAAGACTAATTGATCGATCAGCATAATAATAAGAAGTATATGTTGTAGAAGAATTGTCATTTTGGATATGAGTAAAATTTGAATGAATGTCAATTGCTTTTCCAAAATACAAAGACCCAAGTTGACCATTTTTCATGACATAAAATACATAACTAATTCTTCCGTTTGTTAGATGAAACTTTTTTTGTTCGTCATCCACAAAAATCAGCATGATTACACCTCTAGTACATGATTTAATGAATTCTAAAAACTTTATATATTATTAAAGAAATTAATCTAATCAAATTTTTATGCACATAATAAAATGAATATTTTTTACTTATGAAAATAATAAGGCAAATTTAAATGAAATTTTAGTCAAATTTTCATCTGATTTTCAGAAAAGAATTTTAATATTAATAGATATGAGAAAGAGCTAGTAATGATATAACTAAAAAGATAAAGCGAGGGAAATATTAATCAGTAATCAAAAAACAATATATAAACAAAGTGGTGTAATAAATATGAAACTATTTAAGAAACTAAGCCAGGAAAATAAACATTTAGTGATTGCAACAATCTTAATGATCATTTATGTTTCTCCACTTTTCATATTAGGAGAAAATGCTCACATTAGAGTACATGATAATTTAGATTCAAACATTGCATGGTATAAAACACTTAAAAATTCAGGGCAATTATTTGGTAAATTAAATTCTACAATCCCACAGATCATTAATGGATTGCCTAGAAATGCTTATGGAACGGAATTTAGTGGTATTCAGTGGCTAAATAATCTCTTTTCGCCGATGCTAGCTTATTCCATCGGACAGACAATTACTAGATTTTTCGCGTTTTTTGGGATGTATATCCTGTTAAGAAAGCATTTTATAACATCAAAGGAAAATTACCTTATTAGAGTATGGGTCTCACTTGCATTTGCACTAACGCCATTTTGGCCGTCCGGAATGCTAAGTACATTGGGAATGCCACTAGCACTTTGGGCGTTTCTAAATATAAGAATTGGGAAATATTCTTGGAAAGACTGGATTACCCTTATTTTATTACCTTTCTATTCTAGTTTTGTATTAGGATTCTTTTTCTTTTTAGTATTTATGGGATTGCTATGGTTAAGAGATGTATTTGTAAAAAAGAAAATCAATCTAGTGTTCTTTTTAAGTATTTTATTAATGACTTTAATGTATTTAGCAATAGAATATCGCCTTGTATTCTCATTAGTCATTCCATCTGAACCAACAAGTAGAAACGAGTTTGTAAGCTCTACATTGGGTTTTTGGCATACGATTCGATTAGTGTTTAAGAATTATTTTTTAGGACATACACATGTACTAACACTTCACACTCTAGTCATTGTTCCTTTATCTTTTATTGTATTCTGGACTTTAAGAAATAAAAAAAGAGGAATTATAGAAAAAAGGTTTCTATCCTTATTTATTCTTAATTTTTTATTATCCGTTTGGTACGCCTTTTGGTTTTATAAAGGATGGAAGCCAGTAAAAGAACAATTTCAGCTTTTAAATACGTTTAATTTTGCTAGATTTCATTTTTTAAGACCTTTAATAATCTATTTAATGTTTGCTGTTGGAGCCTATCTTCTTTGGTTAAAGGGAAAAGGTTGGCAAAAGTTTGTGAAAATTTGTTTAGTAGTCCAAGTAATCGTAATGTTTTGTGCGAATGACGAGATTGTCTATCGAGTTTCGGGGAAACCATCTTTTAAACAATTTTATGCTGTAAATCAATTTAGTGAAATCTCCAAATATATTGGTAAACCTAAAAATAGTTATCGAGTTGCAAGTATAGGCATTCACCCTGCGATTGCTCAGTACAATGGTTTTTACACACTCGATACATATAATAATTTTTATTCGTTAAAATATAAACACGAATTTAGAAAAATAATTGCACCTGAACTTGAAAAAAGCCCCTTACTTGAAAATTACTTCGATCATTGGGGTGGAAGATGCTATTTATTTGTAGCTGAACTAGGTAAAAATTATGAATTTAAAAAGAACTCGAACGTAAAAATCCATCATTTACAACTAAATATTAACGAATTTAAAAAGTTGGGTGGGGAATATATTTTTGCGGCTGTCCCAATAGAAAATGCTAATAGTAATGGACTTAGATTGATGAAGACTTTTGATGATGTTCATTCAGCATGGCGCATCTATCTATACGAAGTAAAATAACCACTTTATAAGGACGTGATTATATATGATACCTTTATTAACAATTGTTGTACCTTGTTACAATGAGCAGGAAGTTTTTGAAGAAACAGCCTATCAACTCACTTACTTAATTGAAGAATTAATTTATGATTCTCTTATTTCAGATGATAGCAAAATTCTATTTGTAGATGATGGAAGTAAGGATCGAACATGGGAACTAATAGAAAAAGAAAGTATCGATAATTTATTTGTTAAAGGATTAAAGCTTGCTAAAAATGTAGGGCATCAAAACGCACTAATTGCTGGGCTTGAAATTGCTTATAAGCAATCCGATTGTGTAGTTTCAATCGATGCGGATTTACAAGATGATATTAATGTAATACGTAATTTTGTAGAAAAGTATAAAGAGGGTTTTGATATTGTTTATGGCGTAAGAGACAGTAGAGAAACAGATACCTTTTTTAAGCGTTCAACAGCGCTTGGATTCTATCGATTCATGGGGAAAATAGGGATTAATCTAGTTCCTAATCATGCAGATTTCCGATTAATGAGTAAAAGGGCATTAGATGAATTATTCAAATATAAAGAAACTAATTTATTCCTAAGGGGACTAGTTCCTCTTGTAGGGTTTCCATCGACTAATATCTATTACGATCGAAAAGAAAGGTTTGCAGGAGAATCAAAATACCCATTAAAAAAGATGCTCTCTTTTGCGTTCGACGGGATCACATCATTTAGTATAGCCCCGATTAGATTTGTATCACTGCTTGGATTTTTATCCATCATATTTAGTTTGATAGCAGGTGGCTATGCAATAGTTCAACATATATTAGGAAATACGGTTAGTGGATGGCCATCATTAATGGTCTCAATTTGGTTTGTAGGTGGAGTTCAATTATTGGGAATCGGAATGATCGGTGAGTATATTGGAAAGATTTATCAAGAAGTAAAAAATCGACCTAGATACGCTATTGAAACAAATTTATATACAATGAGCGATTCTGAATTAGTAAATAAGGGGCAAAGATGAATAAGACATTTATCCGTTTTATTGCGGTAGGAATTGCAAATACAGTTGTAGGATTATCATTCATTTATTTATTTCTTCATTTATTTGGTTTGTCTTATTGGATTTCAACATTTATTGGAAATTCCATAGGAGCTTGTGTAAGTTATATTTTAAATCGAAATTTTACATTTAAAAGTCAAGGCTCTGTAAAAAAAAGTATTCCATTGTTTATTATAGTCATTTTAACCTGTTATTTTATAGCATTTAATCTCGGAGCTAAAATAATTGATTACATTTTAAATTTACAGGATTTTATCTCTCTAAATTATAAAAATGACTTAGCTGTTTTATTTAGTTCTGGGTTATATACGGTTTTAAATTACTTTGGTCAAAAATTGCTTGTTTTTAAGAATAAAAATATGACCAAAAAACAACTTAAAAACGAAAGAATGTGATTAAAATGAATATTTTAGTACTTGGCGGAGCTGGATATATAGGATCACATGCAGTATACATGCTGATTGAAAATGGCGTAAATGTAATAATTGTTGATAATTTGCAGACAGGAAATAAAGGAGCGATTCATTCAGAAGCCATTTTTTATAATGGGGATATTCGAGATAAGGAATTTTTAAGATCAGTATTTCAAAATGAAAAGATTGATGGTGTGTTACATTTTGCAGCAAATAGTCTAGTTGGTGAATCAATGGAAAAACCGTTGGAGTATTTTAGCAATAATGTATTTGGCACACATATTCTATTAGAAGTGATGAATGAATTTGATGTTAAAAATATCGTGTTTTCATCTTCCGCTGCTGTATATGGTGAACCTAAAATAGTACCTATCTCAGAAGACTGCATTCCAGATCCAACGAACACTTATGGTGAAACAAAGTTAATGATGGAAAAGATGATGAAATGGAGTAGTTTAGCATATGGTATAAATTATGTTTCACTAAGATACTTTAATGTTGCAGGAGCAAAGCCTTCAGCCGAAATTGGAGAAGACCATTCTCCAGAGACTCATTTAATTCCATTGATTTTACAAGTTGCTTTAAATCAAAGGAAAGAGATTTCTATTTTTGGAGATGATTATAATACTCCAGACGGGACGTGTATTAGAGACTATATTCATGTTGAAGACTTGGTGGATGCTCATTTACTAGCACTTAAATACCTTTTTAATGGTGGGAAAAGTGATATTTTTAACCTTGGAAATAATAAGGGGTATTCAGTATTACAAATTGTTGAAGCGGTTCGTCGAATAACTAAGCATCCAATACCATATAAAATCAGTTCTAGACGAGTAGGTGACCCAAGTATTCTAGTTGCTTCTTCAGAGAAAGCTAAAAAAGTATTAGGCTGGACGGTAAAGTATGAAGACATCGATTTAATCATTAGTGATGCTTGGAAATGGCATAAATCGAATCCTTATGGATTTAAGAATAAATATACTACTCAATATCATTAGAATTCTCTCTATATATAAAATCATAATTTGTAAAAACCTTCACCAAAAGTGAAGGTTTTTTCGTAAATTTAATTCTCACTTAACCTATAAATGTTTTACGGTGATAGAAAAATGATATAATATCACTAGTCGATTTATGGAGGTACGAGTATGAATCAACAGGAAATCATTTTACAAATAGAAAATTATGTTCGAAATCTTCATCAAGGTGATAGCTCTGGACATGACTGGCATCATATTGACCGGGTTAGAAATTTAGCTGTACATATTGCTCAAAAAGAAAATGCAAATCAATTCATCGTAGAATGTGCTGCTTTAGTACACGATGTAATAGATGATAAATTACATGATGATCTTGAAGCTCAGAAAACTCAATTAGAATCAGTTCTAAATGAATTATTAAATAGTATTGAAGAAGTAAACGCAATCATGTACATAATTGAAAATATCTCCTATAAAGGAGGAAATGGGGTTATTCCAACCTCTTTAGAAGGTAAAATTGTACAAGATGCTGATCGCTTAGATGCAATTGGAGCGATCGGTGTTGCTAGAACGTTTGCATACGGAGGTAAAAAAGGTCGTAGTATGTTTAACCCAGAGTTTAAAATAAGAGAAAACATGACGATCGAAGAATATAGAAGTGACAAAAGTTCTTCGTTACATCACTTCTATGAAAAAATATTAAAACTAAAAGACTTAATGAACACAAATTCAGCATTAGAATTGGCAGAGGAAAGACATCAATTTGTAGAAAAATTCATCGATGAATTTATGAAAGAGTGGAATTTTAAAATATGAAGATTTTAAGTGTAGAGAATTTAATTAAAACTTATGGGGAAAAAACTTTATTCGATAAAATTTCATTTACCGTAAGCGAAGGACAGAAAATTGGATTATTAGGTATAAATGGAACTGGTAAATCGAGTTTATTAAAAATTATTGCTGGTGTCGAGTCAGCTGATGATGGAAAAATTACTACTCCAAAGGATTATGTAATAAGTTATTTGCCTCAACATGAAGACTTTGATAAAAACCAAACAATTCTTGAAGCAGTATTTGAGAGTGAAGATAAAGTAATGGTTTTAGTAAAATCATATGAAAAAACTTTACAAGCACTTGGAGAAGATCCATCTAATCAAGGATTACAAAATGAATTACTAAAATTACAAGCTGAAATGGATTCATTAAATGGTTGGGATTTAGAAGCAAATGCTAAGACAATTTTATCGAAATTAGGTTTATCAAATTTAAATTTAGACGTTTCATTACTTTCAGGTGGTCAGAAGAAAAGAGTAGCCTTAGCAAAAGCATTAATACATCCAAGTGATTTATTAATTTTAGATGAGCCTACGAACCATTTGGACTATGAATGTATCGTATTTTTACAAGAATACATAAAAAGACTGCAAAACGCAGTATTATTTGTAACCCATGATCGTTATTTTTTAGATGAAGTTACAACAGCATTATTAGAGCTATCAAATAGTAATATTTATCGATATGAAGGTAATTATCAGTATTATATTGAACAAAGAGCTGCTCGAGAAGAGCAAGAGGCAGCTACTAATGAAAAAAGAAACAATTTATTTAGAAGAGAATTAGCTTGGATGCGTAGAGGAGCAAAAGCTAGAACGACTAAGCAAAAAGCTCGTATTCAACGATTTGATGACCTTTCGGGTAAACTAAACAATCAAGAAAAAGTGGAATTAGAGATGAACTTCCAACAAACTCGTTTAGGTAAAAAAGTTGTTGAGTTTATAAATGTTAATAAGTCTTTTAACGAGAAAAAGATATTAGATAATTTTAACTTACTTTTACTTCAAACTGATCGAATTGGAATAATTGGTGAAAATGGTGCGGGGAAGACAACTTTATTGAAAATGCTAGTTGGAGAAGAACAAGTTGATTCTGGTGAAATTGAAATTGGACAAACGGTTAAGGTAGCATACTATACTCAAATACAAGAAAATGTGAATCCAACTATGAGAATGATTGATTATATTAAGGAAGAAGCAGAAGTCATTCATACTCCTGATGGAAAAACAATTTCAGCTTCACAAATGCTTGAAACGTTCTTATTTCCTACTTCATCGCACGGTGTACAATTAGGAAAACTTTCAGGTGGGGAAAAAAGAAGACTATATTTATTAAGACTTTTAATGACTGCTCCAAATTTATTATTACTCGATGAGCCTACAAATGATCTAGATATTGATACTTTAACGGTTTTAGAAGACTATATTGAGAATTTTAGTGGAGTAGTAGTTACCGTATCACATGATCGTTATTTCTTAGATAAAGTTACAAATAAATTATTAATTTTCGAAGGTGAAGGGAAAATTTCATCTACATTAGAAAGCTATACGGATTATTTAGATCGACAATCTAACGAAAAACGTGAAGTCGAAGTTATAAAAGAGACAATTGAAAAACCAGTTTATCAAAAAGAGCAAAAGAAAAAGCGATTAACTTATCAAGAACAAAAAGAATGGGACAACATTGAATCAGACATCGAAAAGCTGGAGAATGAGATTGAGCAACTAAATGAAAAATTACAAGGTGTAGGCTCTAATTTTGATGAAGCTTATAAACTTTCTAAAGATATTGAAGAAAAAGAAGCTGAGTTAGAACAGAAAATGGAGCGTTGGTCAGTTTTAAGTGATTTAGTTGAAAGTTTAAAGTAGATTATTAATTTTGAGTTTTGGATTATGATGTCATTTTACTACTCAAGTTTTTTTATCTCATAATGAATTTTTAAAAATAAATGTTTATTGAAAATACTATTTTCCTTTTTTTACGAACTTACAATAATTTTGTATTGTAGAAAAAAATAAAGGAGATGGTAATAATGATAAACAATGTTGTACTAGTAGGAAGATTAACGAAAGAGCCCATTTTACAAACTACACCGAATGGTAGGAAAACAACTTTTATTAATATTGCTACGAATGTTTATTCAGATTATCTGAAAAAAACGAGAACGAATTATGTATCAGTAAAATTATGGGGTCCCATTGCTGAATATGCTACTAAAAAAGCAAAAAAAGGGATGGAAGTTTCTATTGAGGGAGTTATAAAAACTTCAAGTTATGTAAAGGAATCTGAAAAACCTATTTATGTGACGGAAATAATAGTTGAGAAATTTCACCTTTTTACTCGTCGATCTGAAGAGTTAACTCACAACGCTGTCGAATCAAGTACAAATGAATTTGAAGAATTTGTTAAGGCGTTACAATAGTGAGTTTTTCCTCTTTTTGATAGAATGGACTAAATAACAAGAAGAGGAGATTAAGATGAAAATTAAGTCAATCGAACCAACACCGAGTCCTAATACAATGAAAGTGTTATTAGATGAGGAATTGCCATCAGGAAGTAGAAATCATTATTCTATTGATAATATTGACAAGGCACCATTAATAATTCAAGAAATATTAGGAATTGAAGGAATCAAAAGTGTCTATCATGTGGCTGATTTTATCGCCATTGATCGTAAGTCAAATGCAAATTGGCAAACCATTTTGCTTCAAGTCAGAAATGTATTCGGTGAAGAAGTAAATGATGAAGCTACTAATGAAACGATAATTGATAATCATTTTGGAGAGGTACAAGTATTTGTTCAAATGTATCATAATATACCAATGCAGTTGAAATTAATTGTAAATGGTGAAGAACAAAGAGCAGCCTTACCTCCATTCTATAAAGAAGCAATTATGAAACTAACAACATCTGCCTCAAATGTTGTATTTGAAAGACAATGGATTGATTATGGAATTCGTTATGGTGAATTATCAACAATTGAGAAAGAAATTATTGATGAATTAACGGCTACTCACACTGAAAACGATATAAAGAATATCGTGAACGAAGTGAGTACGAATGATTCTACTAATGTTGAGAAAAAAGAAGTTCCTAAATTTGAACCATTTACTGCAGATATTTTTGAAGAAAAAGATTGGAAAAAAAGGTATGCGAGATTTGTAAAAATCGATCCTACACTTGAAAATTTACCATTATTAGAGATTGCATTAAAAGATGAACATGTTTCAATAAGAAGATTAGCTACAGCTTATTTAGGTATGTTAAAATCAGAATTAGTGTTACCTTATTTATATGAGGCTTTAAAGGATAAGGCAGTGGGTGTAAGACGAATTGCTGGAGATTGTCTATCAGACTTAGGATTTGAAGAAGCAATGCCAGCTATGATTGAAGCATTAAAAGATCCTAGTAAATTAGTTAGATGGCGTGCAGCAATGTTTCTTTTTGAGCTAGGTGATGAAAGTGCAATACCTGCGTTAAAAGCCGCATTAGAAGACCCAGAATTCGAAGTGAAATTACAAGTTCAGCTTGCTTTACATCGAATTGAGAATGGTGAGGAAGCACTAGGTTCAGTTTGGAAACAAATGACTGAGCGTAATAAAATAGAAAATGACAAAGGAGAAACAAACTAATGAATGCATATGATGAGTACATGAAAGGGATCGTAAAACCAATGAGAGAGGAATTAACTTCAAATGGTTTTACAGAATTAACTACTGGGGAAGAAGTCGAGTCATTTATGAATGAATTAAATGATACTGCTTTTTTTGTAATCAATTCAGTTTGTGGTTGTGCTGCTGGACTTGCTAGACCTTCTGCAGTCCAAGCTGTTATTGATTCAGAAAAGAAACCTGCTAATGTTATGACAGTGTTCGCTGGACAAGATAAGGAAGCTACTGCAACGTTAAGAGAATATTTAGCTGACTTCCCACCATCTTCACCATCAATGGCAGTATTTAAAGGTAAAGAGGTAGTTGGCTTTATTCCTCGTGAACAAATCGAAGGTTCAACTCCTGAAGACATTAAAGCAAGAATTCAATCGATATTTGCACAAATGTAAAAAGAGGATTTTCCTCTTTTTTTCTTAATTAAGGAGACATATGATTATTACAACTTGTTTAAGACCAGATGTTTATTTAGAAAAGGAAGCTGAGAAAATTGCTTCAGACTTAAATGGACAGCTAATTTTCCGAAAGGAATTTAGCATTGAAGAAATCTATGGTCAATTTAAAAAACCTATACTTATATTAGGTAAAAATAGATTAGAATGGTATGAGGATGACGAAGCAATTCCGTATTTTTTTCACCCGAATTCCTCAGTTTTTAGAATTAGGCGATTGATGAAGGGTGAACATGATCCTTTTTGTGACGCTTGTTTACTAACAAAAGGTGATTCAATACTAGATTGTACACTTGGAATGGCTTCAGATAGTATTGTTGCAAGCTATGTTGTAGGTGACCAAGGTAAAGTTTTAGGCTTAGAGAAAAACCAAATTATCGCTTACCTTACTAAGAATGGCCTAAAAACAAATAAACAGAACATTATAGATTGGTCGAATATCATCAACAAAATTGAAGTGAAAAATATAGATTATAAAACTTATTTGAAGACACTTCCAGATCAATCTTTTGATATCGTTTATTTTGATCCGATGTTTGAAAAAAATATTGAAGCCTCTTCGGGTATTGCAGCATTAAAAAATTTAGCTTCATATGATGACCTAACATATGAAGTAATCAATGAAGCAAAGCGAGTTGCCAAAAAAAGGGTAGTGTTGAAAGATCATTTTAGAAGTGAAAGATTTAAAAAATATGGATTTAATCAATTAATTCGCAAATCATCAGAATTTCATTTTGGTTATATTGAAATTAATGCAGAAGATCATTAAGAATTAACAATACATAATTAGGAGGCTAATATGAAGTAATACTTAGATTTATGTAAACACGTATTAGACAATGGCATGACAAAAACAGACCGTACTGGAACAGGAACAATTAGTACATTAAGTTTTTTAATCGAATTAAAACAAACTCAGGTTCATGCAGAATAATTGTTTCTGCTTGGAATGATGGAAAACTTTCTTATCAGCTTAATCAAAGAAGCGCGGAAATATTTTTTTTAGTTAACGAAATTTAATTAATGAATCCTATGATTTTAATTGTATTGAAAATACTGAAAAGTGTAATTTGTATAAAATTTTAAATTTTTTTAATTAAAACTTTTTTAAATATAAGGGGATTTTGCTGTGAAGGTAGAAAGAAATGATAAATGTCCTTGTGGTAGTGGGGAGAAATTTAAAAATTGTTGTATTAATGAAAGAAAGGTAGTTAAACACAAGAGTTTGGAAGGGATTTATGATAATTACTTCATTGTATTCGACAGTAATAAGGAAAGAGAAGTTAATCCTTCTTTACATCTTTACAGTCCGATTTTAGCTGATGTTTCTAAAGCTTTATGGTATTGCTTACATATGCCTAGAAACGGAATGGATGTTATATTTTCTCCTGATAAATTTTTTGTTGAAGGTGACGTATTGCATCAGCATAATATATTTATTATATCTTCAGAACTTAATGAAGCTAATATTGATTTACTCAATACATTTCACCCAACACTTTATATTAGCGAAGATTCTTGTTATGAAGAATCTAAAAAATTAAATGAATTATGTCCTGCTAAATTAGGTTCTGTTAGTATACAAAATTTGTCTTCGAATCTTCTTTCTGAGCAATGGGAGTCTATTAAAGAAAAAGTTAAGACTACATTTAATGATAACAATATAGAAATGGAATCAATAAAAATCCTAGATGTATCCCCAAGATTATTGGCTGATGAGGAAAGATCTACTTTACCTAATATTTTTTTAGCCAATCAAAATGGAGATACAAAAGAAGTTCTAGAATTCTTAAATAGAGATAATTATTCATTAAAAGGAAGAATGTATGCTACGAAAAAACAACTTACTCTATTTAAAATATGGGATCAATTAGGGAGTGAACTGGAAAAAATAAGTGATTATGAGATTACTAGGGCTTTAAATAAAGCTTACATATATACGCCGTGTCCACTTATTATTACTTTACCAGGAGGACCACGCTCACGAAAAAGTTACAGGGTTGATTCACATGAGCATATAATTAATGAAGAAGAAAAAGACTTAATTAATTTCTTTGGTGTTCAACGTGCGATTTCTCAACAGGGGATTTGGTTAGAAGGTAATCAATTAAATCCAGATATATTTAATAAGTTAGATAATTTAGAAAGACATTTTTTCGCTACTAAAAGAAAACGAGAGTTTATATTACGAACTATGAAAGATTTTGGTAATCATTTGGCTGAATGTTTAGGTATTGAGAATCTAGGAGAATATGCACTTGCTTCTCCTAGAATCATAGCCTTTACAGATTTTCCAATTGGTTTAGCAATACCACCTGGTTACAGTGATCCATTGTGTAGTATGACTGCTATTTCCTATCGTCCAATAACTCCGTTAACAAATACTTTTAAATATGGCTTAAATCATATCAATGACCATTATATTGGCTTTGGACGAGGGTTTAAAATATTAATTTTAGAATGCTTATCTGAAAATGACCACATTAGAAAGTATTCTGATTTAGGATGGTCGATAATGAGAGAACAACTTTCTGAAAATAAATTAGTAACCATCTATTATGAAGTTGTTAATTCAAAAAAAGAATTAGAGGATAAAATAATTACTTATCAAAATATTGATTTCTTAATTATTTCTGCACATGGGACATATAATCATGAAGGTGTTTCTGGATTGGTAGTGGGTGGAGAATTTTGGTTTCCTGAACCAACGCTCAAAGTACCACCTGTAGTCATTCTTAGTGCTTGTCATGTAGCTACTAAAGGAAGAGGAAATTATACAATCAATGACGCCCTATTAAATGCAGGGGCGATAGCGGTATTAGGCACACTTATACCCGTAAATGTAATAGAAAATGCAGGATTAACGCAAAGATTATTCTTATATATTTCGGAGACATTGCAAGGACTTCATGATTGTTTAGATTTAGCTGAGGCATGGAAACGTGTGATTAATATGAATATTTCTTTTAGTATTTTAAATTCAACTAAGAAATTAGCAAATTGGTCATTGACAAAGAATGTGGAAAATTTAACACCATATGAAAAATATTTCGAAATGATGAGAAAAGAAGGAGAAAAACCAGGAGGAATACACCTTCAAACTGTTGATATTTTAAAAGAAATTGCAGATGAATTTGAAATGAAGGAATATTTGGAAATTGTTTTAGAAAGAAGTGGTTACATTTCTGAATCAATATTTTATATTTTCAGTGGATATCCTGAAAAAATTCTTATTCAACCAAAATTATGGATGGTAAAGTAAAGTGGTTTGAAAGATTTTTGAAAGGAAACATTTTTTTGTAATAGTAATGTTATGTACTTTAACTATTATCATTTATACCAAATTTGAGAATATTCCTCCTTTACTTGTGTTGAATAGGCTTAATATACTTTATTAGAGAAATTCCATAAGGTCAAGACAAGAAACTTAAACAAATGAATAGAGATTAGAATTATGACTTTATATCTCCAATTATAGGGGAAATATTTTCTTAGCTAAAATTTGAAAAATACTAATTACACGATAAACTAACCGTAGATATTAAAATTGCGTTTAGTTTTTTTTGTTTATGCTTTAAATCTTTAAATACCAGACTAAATATTCAGTTATATTATATCTGAATGTTTAATATGGAACTTATTGAATATGAAGAGCAAAATAACTCTTATTTGTATTTCCTGATAAGAAAATTAGAGTGGTAGAATTACCATCAAAGTTTATAATATAGATTAACACTCTTAGTTTAAAATACAGAAATCATCAAATCACTTATTACAATACCAGCAATTGCTTCTATGGTACTATCTACAATCCCTATGTAACGTTTCTCAATGTAAGCTTAAGAAGAATAATATTCCAAGTTTACAAGATTTCACTGATAATGCTATATATTTTAATATGTATGTCAAAAGCAGTTTGGAGCGAGGAGGTACTATTAATGAATGTAACACATTTATTAGTATAGCGATGGTTATGAGGATTAATCGGTTGCATAAGCAACATCCACTATACAGAAAAATATTTAGAAAATATGGTAATAATATTCCATGTTATCTAAATATAAAATGCAATTAATAGATACTTTAAAACCAGCCGAACATGTAATTAATACTTTTGTAATAGTCATGGGGAAGTATGAAATGACAATAATTCCTTTGAAAATTCATCAAGAAATTGAATACAATACACATTTACAATGGATTAAAAAGCATGGTAGTATATATAACGATGCAGATTTAACTAGAACATGAAAATAGGATACTAAGACAATCTTTAGAAATACAGATGTCTAAGAATAACGCGGTATATGAACAATTAGTTTAATTAGAATTGAAGATAAAAAAACTATATTAGTTTCAACAAAAATTGAATTATTAAGATAATACATACGAGTAAAAAATAGTGGAGGTTAATTAAATTGTCAAATCAGTTAGAACAAACATATTTAGAGTTTTTAAAATATATTTTAGAAAATGGTGTAAAAAAAGAAGACCGTACTGGTACAGGAACAATTAGTGTATTCGGATATCAAATGCGATTTGATTTATCTAAAGGATTCCCGCTATTTACAACAAAACGTACACCCTTCCGCTTAATTGCAACTGAGTTATTATGGTTCATTAAAGGTGATACAAACATTCGATATTTACTTCAAAATAATAACCATATCTGGGATGAATGGGCTTTTAAAAAGTGGATAGAGTCTAACGAATACCAAGGGCCAGATATGACGGATTTTGGGAATCGTTGTTTAGTCGACCAAGAATTTAATAAGATATATCGGGCAGAAATGGAGACGTTCTGTAAGCGTGTCTTAGAAGACGATGAATTTGCCGAGAAGTATGGTGAGCTTGGTAATGTTTATGGTAAGCAATGGCGTAATTGGACAACCATAACAGGCGAAACAATCGATCAATTAAAAGATGTTATTGAGCAGATTAAAACCAACCCTGATTCCCGTCGATTAATAGTGAATGCCTGGAACCCAGAGGATGTAATCAATGCTGGCAAAAAAGGAAGTAAAGCTGCTTTGCCACCATGCCATGTAATGTTTCAATTTTATGTAGCCAATGGTAAGCTTAGTTGCCACTTACTGCAACGCAGCGCAGATTCGTTTCTTGGATCAAACTTTAATATTCCGTCATATTCATTATTAATCCATTTAATTGCTCGAGAATGTGATTTAGAAGTTGGTGAGTTTGTGTACAGTATTAGTGATGCACACATTTATTCAAACCATATAGAACAAGTAAAGGAACAATTATCCCGTGACTTACGACCTCTACCTAAATTAATAATTAATCCTGAAAAGAAATCAATTTTTGATATTGAATTAGGGGACTTAAAAGTTGAAGGGTATGATCCACATCCTTCTATTAAGGCTCCAATTGCAGTGTAAGAAAAAAGATAATCAGAATCCAATCCCACTCTCTGATTATCTTTTTAATATCATATTTTAATGTTCAGTATTTGACACGTGATATTGGAGATAATGAAGACTTGGTTCTCCATCCTTGGATCCATAGGTTTTATGAACAAAGACAAGATGCTCAAAGAATAACCCATAAATGGCTTAGCCAAATATTACAATGTATTATTTATACTATCGAATGGTTATTAAGGTGGCTGAGAAATAAAATTGTAATGTTAGGAGTTGTAAATTCGGAAAATGAACTCCTTCTTAATACATAGAGGTGTTTATTAAATAATTTATTGTAAGTGAAAATGCTATAAATTTATTAATTTAGTGTAATTCACTTGAATTTAATTATAGGGTGGAAGAGTAAAATATGGGGACTGTGTATTTAAGTTTGATTTAGAAAGGTATGAGTAACCCAGTAGTAGCAATATTTTTAAAATAGCTATTGAATAAAATTTAAAAGTTAATTAGGTATCTGATTAAGTAATTACGATATAATTATATAATATCTAAAGTGGGAAAATTTTTACCTAAAAAGGAGTTAAACAGAATTTATGTTGTTGAATCGGAAAATATATGAAGATTTTACATTAGAAGATTATGAATGCCATCCTGCGATCAAAGGGGTAGTAAGTGTATGATTGCTGCATTAGTTGCGATGTCAGAAAACAATGTGATCGGTTTAAATAATAAAATGCCTTGGCATCTTCCACAGGAGCTTGCTTATTTTAAGAAAGTAACTACTGGATATACAATTATTATGGGAAGAAAAACCTTTGATTCAATTGGTAGACCACTTCCAAACCGAGAAAATATCGTTGTGACAAGACAAAAGGAGTTTCATGCAGAAGGTGTTACAGTCATTAATGATGTTATAAGTTATGTTGAAGAAAATAAAAATAAAGATTTATTTATTATTGGTGGAGCGGAAATTTTTAATTTAACTTTCCCATATTTAGACACACTTTATATTACTGAAATTGAACATAACTTTGAAGGTGACACTTTCTTTCCAAATTTTTCAAAGGAAGAATGGAATGTTAAATCTGTATCTGATGTACAAGTCGATGAAAAATCAAAAATTAAATTTAGATATTTTGTTTATGAAAAAAAGTGTTGACATCTTGAATTAGAGATATTATTATGAGGTTAAGGGATTTATTTATCCCTTAATTTTTAATAATAAATCTCGAATTAAAGATAAACGAAACTGAGAGGAAGATGTTTAAGATGAAAAAATTACTTTATATTACTGCAAATCCAAATGCAATTGAAAATTCATTTGGTCTATCTGTAGGGGAAGCATTTATTAATGAATACAAAAAAGCAAATCCTGAAAATGAAGTTGTTCATTTTGATTTATTTAAAGAAAATGTTCCTATGTTAGATGGAAATGTATTTGATGCGTGGGGCAAATTAGGAAACGGTACTGCTTTTGAAGAATTAAGTGCTGATCAACAAGCTACTTTAGCTGCTATGAATCGTAACTTAGAAATTTTCACTCAAGCTGATGAGTATGTATTTGTTACACCATTCTGGAACTTTAGTTTCCCATCAGTAGTAAAAAACTTTATTGATAATATCTCAATTGCTGGCAAAACATTTAAATATACTGAAAATGGTCCAGTTGGTTTACTTGAGAATAAAAAAGCTTTACACATTCAAGCAAGTGGTGGCGTTTATTCAGAAGGTCCTGCAACTGGAATTAACTTCTCTAGCCCATACTTAACAAGTATTTTAAACTTTGTAGGTGTTACTGATGTAACTACATTATTCGTAGAAGGTATGGCTGCAATGCCAGATAAAGCACAAGAAATTAAAGCTAATGCAATTGAAAAAGCTAAAGTTCTTGCTGCAGAATTCAGTGGTGCAAAAGTTTCGAACTAAAGATTCACTATATTAAGGAATCGGCTAATACAAGCCGATTCTTTTTTTTGTGATTCTCGTTTTATAACATAATCAGGATGGATAATACTTTTCAAGTGGTTGGGCATTTTGTATAATAATTAACATACTCAATTATCGGAGGATTAATATGTTTCGCACAATATTTGCTGCAACACGCATTGTCATTGGTGTAATTGAAGCAAAGCTAAAATTATCATCAGTAAAAAAAATACCAAAAGAATTACCTGTACATGAGCAAGACCGTTTAATGCACCAATTTCCAGATTATTTCGGGAAAATGATGATTGGTTGTACTGGTAGTAAAGTTAAGGTTGAAGGAATCGAAAATATTCCTAGAGATCAAGGTGTCCTATTTGTAAGTAATCATCAAAGTAATTTTGATATTCCACTATTATTAGGATATTTAGAAAAACCTATTGGATTCATTGCAAAAATCGAACTAAAAAAACTGCCGATTGTACCTGACTGGATGGATCAAATGCATAGTGTATTTATGGACAGAAGTGATCGAAGACAGTCACTTAAAGCTATAAAAGAAGGCGTTGATAAACTGAAAAACGGCCATTCATTAGTAGTTTTTCCAGAAGGAACTAGAAGTAAGGGTAGTCAAATGGGGGAATTTAAATCAGGAAGCCTTCATTTAGCAACGAAGTCAGGGGTTCCAGTTATCCCTGTAAGAATTGAAGGGACCTATAATATTTTAGAAGCTAATGGTAATCGAATTAAACCAGCAAATGTTACACTTAAAGTATTTCCACCAATTTATCCTGAACAAATTGGAATGACAGATGCCAAAGAATTAACTAACTATATTAAAGAGATTATTGAATAATAAAACTAAAAGCGCTCATTTGAAATGAAGCGCTTTTTTTAAACTACAAATTTAAATATACAAAAATACATAGATGCACTACCTAATAATACAAATAAATGCCATATTGCATGACTATATGGCCAGCGTTTGACTAGAAAAAAAATTGTACCAATCGAATAAAATAGCCCGCCTAATAATAAGTAGAAAAATCCTATTCCAGATAGTCCTACATAAATAGGTTTAATTGCGAACATCATTAACCAACCCATAATTAAATAAACAATGGTTGAAAATAATTCAAATCGATTAACATAGATAAATTTAAAGACTACTCCCGAAACTGCCAAACCCCAAATAATGGTAAATAATGACCAGCCAATCTTTCCTCTTAATGTTACGAGTAAAAATGGAGTATAAGTTCCAGCGATTAATAAATAAATTGCAGAGTGATCTAAAATTGTAAATAGTCTAATTAATTTTGGGTCTCTGACGCTATGAAGTAATGTTGAGCAAATATAAAGTAGCAACATAGACAAACCAAAGACTGTAAAGGAAATTAAATGCCAAGGTGTCCCTTTATTAATAGCCTTATTAATTAAATAATATAGTGCTGGGATACTCAGTATTGCACCAATCCCATGAGTAATAGCATTTGCTAATTCTTCTTTCATTGCTCTACTCATAAAAATGCCTCCTATTTTAATTGAATCATTTTTAACTATGAGAGTATTATGAACAAATCTAGAGATTTAATGTTTTCAATATTTTATAGCTGTATGTATATTTTGATAGATCATTTTAACAGTTACTAAAAAGGAACGATTCATAACAGAGACAGATATGGTAAGCTGAAATTAAACAAAATTATCTAATCGGAGGTATATATGTTACTCATAAAAAATGGTGAAATATTTACACCAAAGTCGATAGGTAAAAACGATATTTTAATATCGAATGAAAAAATTGAGCATATTCATGAAGAAATAGACATTACCTCAACTTCAACTTCGGTACCTATACAAATATTTGATGCATCTGCCTACTATATTGTGCCTGGCTTCATTGATGCACATGTTCATCTTATTGGTGGTGGAGGGGAAGGTGGCTTTAAAACAAGAACTCCAGAATTATTGTTGTCTGATTGTATTAAAGGAGGAATTACCACCGTAGTAGGAGTCATAGGAACAGATGGAACAACAAGAACTATGACTAGCCTACTAGCAAAATGTAGAGCATTGGAAGAAGAGGGAATAACTTCATTTGTCTATACGGGCTCATACCAAACACCTGTCAAAACGTTATTTTCTAAAATTGAAGAAGACATCATTCTAATTGATAAGATTATCGGTGTAGGTGAAATAGCCATTTCGGACCATCGATCATCTCAACCGACAAAGGAAGAATTTGCAAGAATAGCTGCACAAGCTCGAAATGGGGGCTTACTTTCAGGAAAGTCCGGCGTTGTGAATGTACATATAGGAGATAGTAAAAAAATGCTGTCAATGATCGAGGAGATTGTCGAAGAAACCGAATTACCAATTACACAATTTTACCCAACACATATTAACCGCAATAGCTATTTATTTGAAGCAGGAATTAACTTTGCTAAAAAAGGAGGGTTTGTTGACTTTACAACTAGCTCAATCCCACACTTTTTGAATAATGGTGAAGTGAAATGTAGTGTAGGGTTGAAAAGAATGCTCAATTCAGGTGTTAGCATTGATCAAATCACGTTTACATCTGATGGACAAGGTAGTCTACCCGATTTTGATGAAAACGGAATACTCCGAGGCATGAAGGTTGGAAGAGTAAGCAGTTTATTTAACGAAGTAAAAGACGCAATTTTAATTGAAGGCATCAAGATTGAAGATGCAATTAGCGTAATCACTAAAAACCCAGCCAATATATTAAAATTACAAAAAGGCCAAATCAAAAATGGATTCGATGCAGATTTAGTCTTCCTAAATAAATCCACACTAGAAATTGAAGCAGTTATTTCAAAAGGAAAAATTATGATGCAAGATAAAGAGGTTTTAGTAAAAGGAACATTTGAATGAGATAGGATTAAGAATAACAGGAATTATTATTTATTCCCTGCTTTTCTGATTGTAGAAATTTTAAACGGTCAAGACTCCTTTTGGAAATGCGGGAAGGCTGAGACCCCGCAGGAACGAATGTGACGAGGAGGCTCAGGTCTCGCCCCATTGAAAGCGAGCATGCTGTAGTGGAAATCAACATCACTCTACTCCTTTTACGAAAATTCGAGAATTAAATAATAAGAATGTTTATCAGCAACGTGAAAGCAGGAAGTACAAAGTACTACCTGCTTTTTAAATTTTAAATCCCCAAAACCCTCATTTTCCTAATCCATCTTCTTTTCAACGAATAAAACAATAATCGAAAATTCATACTAGAAATAATTGTATTCGAATGAGGTGAATGATTTGTATATAAAAAAGACTGCATTAATCTTAGTTTCGATAATTGCAGTCGTTATTTCGGCTTGCAGCAGCAATAATCAAGATTCTAGTAATACGTTCAAAATAGGAATCGTCTCAAATTCAAATGGAAAAAATAACAGTTATTTAAACTCAAGTGCAATGAAAGGTATTACTAAATTTGCAAAAGAGGAAAATTTAAAAAAAGATCAGAATTATAAATACATTACAACAAGTAGTACAAAAAGTTTTGAAAAGAAAATTACTAAAATGGCTGATTCAAATTATGATTTAATAATTGGAATAGGTAATAATTTATCTTCTGTATTAAATAAGGTTGCAGAAAACAATAAGAGTACGAAATTTGGTGTGATTGATTCAAGGGTTGACCAACCAAATGTAATTAGTATTAATTTTACTGAACAAGACGGAAGTTTTTTAGCAGGTGTAATAGCAGCAATGAAAACAAAAACCAAAAAAGTTGGATTTATCGGTGGGGACGACAATGAAATTATTAACAGATATAAGTATGGGTTTATTTCTGGAGTAAAATCAGTAAATAAAGAAATTGAAGTTCTAACTGCGTATTCAAATACGTTTAATGACCCTAAAATAGGTTCAAGAATAGCAAACGACTTTTTTATGAAAGATGTAGATATTATTTTTCCAGTAACGGGTTTAACAAGTAAAGGCGTATTTACAACTGCAAAAAAGGTTAGAAGATCAAATCAAAGAGAAGTATGGGTAATAGGAGCTGACCGCAATGAGTATAGACACGGTTTACCTGAAAACGTAACGCTCATCTCACTTGTGAAAAAAATTGATCAGGCAGTATATGATTTAGCTAAACAAACAAAATCAAATGAATTTCATGGTGGTAAAACATTAATTTATGGTTTAAATGAAGATGGTATAAAATTAATATTGGCGGATAATAATGTTGAGGACTCAATTTTAGTAAAGGTCAATGAATATAAGGATAAGATTCAAAGTGGTTCTTTAGTGGTACCTAGTAATAAAGAAGAGTATTTACAGTTTATAGATAAATTAATTTAAATAAAAAACAAAATTAGGAAACAATAATGTTATTATGTAAACTATAAACGAATAAGTTATTAAATTTTATTAAAATTCCTTGAAATTATTTGACGAATGAACAAATTTTTGACAATATTACTATATAAGGAAAGTTTGGTACTTACTTATTAATAGTGGATGGAAGTTGGGGGAAAATAATGGCTAACATAGGCTTTCCAGGTTTAATTTTAATTTTAATTTTAGCATTAATTATATTTGGACCAAAAAAATTACCTGAAATCGGAAGAGCATTTGGAGATACACTTAGAGAATTTAAGCGTTCTACACAAGGTTTAACAAATGATCTTTTAGAAGAAAAAGACGAAAAGAACGGCAAATAAATCGGTAAAAGACTCGGTAAAAGTACCGAGTTTTTTATTTTGGAAAATTCTACAACTACTCAATATGTATTCAATAATTTCATCTTAACCTTCCTTTAAACTAAAACTCTCCTACTTGTCAATATGATTTTCAAAGAAATATTGAAATTTTAATGGAACTTTAATATTTACTGTTAACTCATAGTAAAAATGATATAATGAATTTACTTTGCAAAATTTGTAGAATTTTAGAGAAGAAAGATGTGAATTGATTGGCAAACATTAAGATTGTAACTGACTCAACGGCCGACTTATTAAAAGAAGAAATTGAAAATTTAAATATAACAGTCATTCCTTTAACAATTCAAATAAATGGTGGAACATATTTAGATGGAGTTAATATATCTCCAAAGCAATTTATTGAAGAAATGCAACAATCAGTTGAATTGCCAAAGACATCTCAACCAGCTGTAGGAAAATTTGTAGAAACATTTGAAAAATTGACAGCCGATGGCAGTAAAGTCATTTCAATTCACTTATCTAGTGGTTTAAGTGGTACTTATTCAACTGCATGTGCAGCTGCTGGGATGGTTGAAGGTGATGTAACAGTAATCGATTCAGCTTTTATTACAAGAGCAATGGCTTTTCAAGTCATCGAGGCAGCACAAATGGCTGATGAAGGATCCACTGTTGAAGACATTGTTAACCGTCTTACAGAAATTAAAAATAGTACGTATTTATATATAATGGTAGATACACTTGAAAATTTAGTTAAAGGTGGAAGAATTGGAAAGGGTAAAGCCTTCATTGGGTCATTGCTAAATATTAAACCGATTGCATCACTTGAAGGGGGAGTTTATTCTCCAGTTGGTAAAGTGCGTAGCCATCAACAAGTAGTAAAAACTTTAACTAAATATTTTGAACAAGACACACTTGGAAAAGCCATAAAAGGTGTAGGGATTGCTCATGCAGATGCTACTGAGCTTGCAGAGACACTTAGAAATTCAATTCAACAACTAACGAACCTTGAATTAGATAAAACAGATTATACAACTCCAGTAATTAGCACACATACAGGTAAAGGTGCTATAGGGTTCGTTTTTTATGCTGAGTAGATTTTATATTCAACATTGGAAAAAGAAGAAGCTTAATAAATGGCTTCTTCTTTTTTATTTCTAACGGTAGAGTGATGAAATGTTTCACCTAGTAAAGAAATTTGAAGCTTTTCAGGTTTTATTTTTTTCCTTTTCCATTCAGAACATAATCGCTCTAGAGCCTCAAAAGGAGTATCGTCTGCAAGTTTAAATGTTCCGTAATGCATTGGGATAAATAACTTCGCGTTTAGATCTAAAAACGCTTGAACAGCTTCTTCTGGTGACATATGGTTGTGTTTCATAAACCATTCAGGTTCATATGCTCCGATTGGAATAATTGCTGTATCAATTTGAAATCTTTTACCGATTTCTTTGAAGCCTGAAAAATAAGCACTATCACCAACGTGATAGATACATTCTTTAGACGTTTTGAAAACAAATCCACCCCAATGTGATTTATTTCTGTCAAATAATGTTCTCTTCGTCCAATGTTGAGAAGGTACGAATGAAATATTGATCCCTAAAAGGTCTTTTGACTCCCACCAATTCATTTCATGGACATTTTTATAGCCTTTACTAACAAATTTTTGTTTTAAGCCGATCGGTAAAATAAATCGTGTTTTTTTAGGGAAGTGTCGCAATGTATTAAAATCTAGATGATCATAGTGACCATGAGAAATACAAATTATGTCAATTGGAGGTAATTCTGATATAAGTATGCCTGGTTTTGATAATCGTTTTTTTAAAGCCATTTGATTAGCATAAACAGGATCAGTTAAAATATTGACTCCGTTTATTTGTATTAAAAAAGTAGAGTGTCCAATCCAAGTAATTGTTGTTTCATTACGATTTTCCTTTAAATAGGAGATTTTTTTATGACTACATTGTTGAATTACACTACTATAATCCTTTTTTGCCCTACTTCTTTCTATTCCGCATTTGATAATATCTTTAAAAGTTTTACGATAACTCGTGTCTAAATTTTCATATTTTTTATTTGCCATTATCAGTCATCCTTTCAAGATTCTTTATCAATATGTTTAGTTTAACTTTACTTTGTAAAAATATCATTTGAAAAATTTTAAATATATATGTCAATTAGTTTAAATTATTAGAAAGAAACGATCTGTTTTTGATACAATGGACAAGTACAATGCTAGCGTAGGGGGATAAGTATGAAGAGAAATACGGTATTTGTGACATTTATAATGATTTTATGCCTGGCTTTATTAAGTGGCTGTGGAAATAAAATTGAAAATCCTTTAAATTGGGATTTAGAAAAATTTACATACACTAACCAGGACGGTAAGACTTTTGGGACAAAAGACTTAAAAGGAAAAGTCTGGCTAACAGATTTTATATTTACAAGTTGTGAAACAGTTTGTCCGCCAATGACAGCAAATATGGCAAAACTTCAACAAAAGGCTGCAGAGAAGAAGTTAAATGTAGACTTCATCTCATTTAGTATTGATCCTGAAGTTGATAAGCCACAATTATTAACTACATTCGCAAATAAATTTAATGCTGATTTTAGTAATTGGAATTTCTTAACGGGATATTCTCAAAAACACATTGAAAAATTTGCATCTGAAAATTTTAAAACGATTGTTAAAAAACCTGAAAACAATTCACAAGTTATCCATGGTACTAAATTTTATTTAATTGATCAAAACGGAAAAATCGTTAAAGATTATAGTGGTGTAAGTAATGTGCCATTTGATGAGATTTTATCTGATATGGAAACATTAACAGGGAAATAAAACTGCGTTTCAGTAAAAAAATTATCTATCTATTTAATAAAAAACTGAGTTTCTAAAAGATACTCAGTTTTTTTGTTTAATTTGAATTTAGTTAATTGGATTCGTTTAAGTAGTCGGTAATATGCAAAATCGTGTTTTAGTCTAAAAAGATTTGTTTTTGGTATTCAGGTAATTTTGTACCTTTTATGACAAGCATACCGTTTTCGTATGTTGCTGTTGCAGTTGTTGCATTAATTGGGTAAGGTAATTTTACAACTCTTTGGGATTGGCTATAAGAATATTTTTTATAGGAGTAATTTGATTGATCATTTTGTACTTCAGTAGTTGTATCAGATTTTAAGCCAATTGTTAAGATTGTTCCTTCAAGGTCCATATAAATTTGTTCTTTACTTACACCTGGCATACTTGCCTGAATGATTAATTCCTCACCGTTTTCAATGATTTCTACACCGATTGAGGAAAAAACTCCATGTTTATGAAAGAATTTATCAATTTCATCAAAAAGACCTCGAATTGGCGACTGATCGATTAGATCATCCACCTTTTTTAAATAATGTTGAAGATCAATAGATGAATGACTTTGCTTTTCATCTTGAGTGTTGTTATTTTCTTTTTCACTCATTTTCATACCTCCTATCATTCCGACTAACGCAGTATATGTAAGGAGCCTAAACACTGTGCATGTTTTGATGTAAGGATTTTTTATGAATAGGCATGTTGAAATTCAATTTTTGTAATGTACAATGAATGGAAAGATAAAACGCGAGAAGAGGAAGTAGAATGGAAATACTTTTTGCAACAAAAGAAGATGTACAAGAAATTGTAACAATTTATAATGATGCAATTCTAAATACTACAGCAACATTTGATATGAAAATAAAAACGGAAGAAGAAATGCAAAAATGGTTTTCCAACCATACAGATCTTTACCCGGTAATTGTTTCTAAAGATAATGGACAAGTAACTGGGTATTGTTCACTTACTCAATTTAAGGAAAAAGATGCATATAAACATACAGTTGAACTATCTGTATATATTCATCCTAATCATCGTCGTAAAGGGCTAGCGAAGGCATTAATGGTTGAAATGATTGAAACTGCTAAAAAATTAGGCCACTTTACTATTATTTCTTGTATTACTAGTGGGAATGAAGTGAGTGAAAGATTACATGAGAAATTAGGATATAAAAAGGTAGGTCATTTTTATAAAGTAGGCCAGAAATTTAATAAATGGCTAGATATCGCATATTATCAATTAATGCTATAATACAAATCCTGTAATCTGAATGGGATACATTTTAATCGTAAAATTTTAGATTTTGTCCACACACTGAAACACTCAGGTTTAACTGGGTGTTTTTATTTGTAAAAAGGCCGTATTATTCATAATTTCTATACTATGAACGTAAAATGTAGGAGAAATGTCGGAAAGTGGGGGAAATGACTTTGAAATTAAAACGCGCATTGACCCAGAAATTAGCAAAAAAAATTCACAACTTTTTATTCCTTGGAAAAATTGTTACAGAAAGAGTAGTGGACCAAGAGAAGCAGAGCTTACTTTATTATGAAGACGAAGATCATATTCGTTTTTATATAGAGTGCTTATCTCCAATTCCATCAAAGTTAAAAACGAGTTTTTCAACTCAAGATGTTTTGTTTGTAGGGACAACTGCAAATAAAAATAATGAAAGTAAAATAAAACCACTAATTAAAAGTAAGAAAAAAGATGAGATAATTGAAGGATTAAAAAAGATTTTTGATTCTAAATTAGTCATGTTTCGTCTTGAATATGCAAATGAAGTAGTTACAGCAGATCTAGTAGAGTTTTTTGATGGGAAACGGGACACCTCCTATCATCTACTGCCTGTCATTGAACTTAGGGGAGAGGGAAAGCGTGAAGAGGTCGAAAACCGACTAATAAAAGGTTCTTTGCCAATTCATTTGCCAAAATACTTTAATGATTTTGATCAACCAGAATTTGTCTTTTATGAAAATAGACTATATGGCAATTTGTTTTTAAAATCGATGATGAATGATATTAGTTACTTAGAAAAACAAAATGAAGTTACATTTCAAGATTATGATGAAGATGAACTTAAAAAGTCATTTATTCATTTAAATCATTTAATTTATTTTATTCCCGAAAAACAATGGGAAGAGTTGAGTAAAAACTTTAAAAAAGAATGTAAAGAACTTATTTATACGCAAGAATTTACCGAGAAACAAGCATTTCCAATTGAATGGAGTAATGATACTGAAAATGCTTTTATTGAACGATTTTACCAAAATTGTTTGCAGCAAGGCTTGTTATACGAAAAAAAAGATATTATTAATTTTCATATATGTTGTAAATTTCAGGCTCTAACAATTTTAGGTGGTGTAAGTGGTACTGGGAAATCACAATTAGCACGTATATATGGTGAAACCTTAGGACTTGAATTTGGAAAGGAGTTATTATTTGTTCCAATTTCCCCGTCTTATCGAGAACATTATGATTTATTAGGCTATTTAAATCCGACTACTGGGATTTATATAGATTCTGAGACTGGATTAACAAAATTACTGATAGAGGCTGAACAATTTCCACACAGGATGTATATGGTGATATTTGATGAAATGAATCTTTCTCAAATTGAACATTGGTTTAGTAAATTTTTATCAATTTTAGAAATGCCTCAGGATAAGAGAGTCATAACTTTATTCCATGATCATAACGTAGTCATTAATCAATATTATAAGCCTAAAGTAAGAATCGGTAATAATATTATTTTTGTTGGAACAGTTAACTTTGATGAAACATCAAGTGAGTTTTCTTTAAGATTATTAGATCGTGTAAATATCATCTCACTTAGGTCAACGTCATTCGTAAATTATGCAGAAAAGATGAATAACGAAAATATTTATGAAACTGTGCCACAAATTTATATTAATGCAGAAAACTTCAGTAATTGGACGAAGAAAACTTTAAGTGCATCTGAACTTACAAGTGATGAATTAAAGTTTTTTGATGAGTTTAATAAAATAGTTGAACATTCACTAAGTGAGCGAATAATCTCTCCGCGTATGATTAAAGATTTATCAAATTATTTAGCTAACATACCTACTCTTCCTTCCCATATTCAATTCGAACGCAAAGAAGCGATTGATCTTTTTGTTAAGCAACGCGTATTAACTAAAGTTAGGGGATTATTTGCTAATTTAGAAGAACTAATTGGTACTGGGGAAGGGAACGAGCAGGAAGGGCTACTAAATATGGTCATGAAATCTAATTTAGGTAGATCAATTTCTGATTTTGAGTATTCGATTAAAGAATTGAAAAAGAAAAGAAAGCAACTGGAGATTGATGGATATGTCAACTAATAATAGTCCAGAAATTTTTGAGCCTCTTTATCTACCATTTACGATTGCAATTCTTGTTGGAACTAGGGGGAAAGAGGAAAAAATATCTCTTGATGCACTGACAATGAACCCAAAAGAGGCTTACTTATTTGCCTATGAAATACAAGAATTAAAAAGATTTTTATTTCAAGTCGATGGTGAGTTTGACGGTAAAATTACGTTCGTTTGGAATAATCTTTATCATTTTCAACAAGAAAACCTGGATGATCAGCAGTTTATTTTTACATCTGAAAAAAGAAAAATATTAATATATGAACATGGTAAAACCGAGAATGCATATCCTTGGAGATGCGGATATTATGAATTTTGTATTATTTATCAAGACCAACACTTTTATGGAATGATAAAAATAGTACCAAAAAATTTAGATTATGATCAATTAGAGTGGATGCATTCAACATTACATCAACAAATAAATGGAATAATGAATGACTCACAATACTTTAAAAAATCTTCCGCTTCATTTACTCAAAATGGAACAATGTATTTTTGGCCAATTATTCGATTTATCGAGTCAAATGAAGAGAGACTGCTAGTTGCAATTCAGCAATTTATTAGTAAATTAAAGCGGAAACAAAAAAAGGAATATGAATTAAAAAGGCAGGTGAAAAAATTAGATTTTAATACAATTAGATGGACCTTATTGCATCCAGCCATTTCAAATGCAACAAATTTAACAATGCAACCGGTCGTTCAAGAAGAAAATTATATAGATGAAATAAAATATGCTAAAAATAAAGTTCGTAAATTTATACTTACAATTGAAACTCTATTAACTTTTGTAAAATATGAATTAGTTAAAGACAAAAATAAAATGGATCAAATCGATTTTCAAGTGAAGGATATAGAAAAAATGATGCAGAATGTAGTTGGAAATGGCTCAATTACTGATCGAGAAAAAGCTAAATATAGACAGTCAAAAATGTTAAAAGAGCTAGAATTAGAAAAATTATCTAAAAGTGTTTCAGAAAAAGAGCGCATTACGAATTCTTTGGAAAAACTTTATGAAGTATATTTTAGAGAATATACAATCGGAATCTTTCGAATAGCGACGGATACTGATACTTCAAAATATCCAACTAGTCCATCGAAAGTATTTTTAAATTTTATTCATTCTTTAAGCTTGTTTGATAAAAAGGTAAAGGAATACGGAAAAAAACAAATGCTTTTACCTGTCTATAAGCCAACTTTTTTACTATATGAATACTTTGTCTTTTTCTCATTATGCGATATTTTCTTAAAGCTAAAATTTAAAAATGATTCTGAACCATTAGCTGAACAGATTTTAATGCATATAAAAGACGATGAGTTAATGGATGGGGCATTTGTGTCGCTTGAAAATAAAAGTTGGATCATTAATTTAGTTTATAACGAAATTATTGAAGGAAGTCCGCAAGTATCACTGTTAAAAGGAACAAATTTTTTTAGTGGTGAAGAATCTAAAAAACCGGATATAAGATTAGATTTTTATCGAAAAAAAAATAAAGAATACGTTGCTTCGATCATTTTTGAAATTAAATATAGTCCAATGTTTAATATTTATCAACCAGTAGGGAATACAAAGGCAATGGAACAAATGTATAAATACTGGGGACTAAAGTATGTTGAACGTGTTAATGGAAAAATGACATATGTGCGAAAACCGATCAATGAAGTAATTTGTTTATATCCAGGTAGTAATGTTCATCGTAAAGTTCTTGAAGCGGGCTGTGGTACTTATATTCAGTTTTATCCTAGGAAAAAGGGCGAGGATTTTTATGAACTAATTGGTGAAAGAGAGCTAGTAGATATAATAAACAGAACACTTGAAGAACTTAAATAACCCAAATTTATACTGTATTTAGAAAGTCAACCAACCAATCTTTATGTGCCCTTTACCATTCGACGGCATAGGGCATATTTCTTTAATTCGAAGATGTTCTTTGACATTTTCATACATTGTTTATATTATAAAATACGAAATAATATTTCTGTTTAAAATTTACATTTTATTATTAATCTATACTACAAAACTAATTATGAGATAATTTTGATTTCACAAATTATACATAATTAGTTATGTAAGCGTTGCCAAAAGCTAAATTTTACCATACAATAGAGCCATATATAAACAGGCCAATTAAATATTTTTTTAACAAAATAACTAAATAGAATTAAAGAGACAATATTAAAATTTGGTATAAACGTTGTTTAATAGACGTAAGATAAGAATATTTATATAGGAATTTTAGGGGTGAGTGAGAGTGTTTCGTGTTATTCATACAAAAGAAGAGAATAATTTATTTAACGAGCTTTGGGGAGATTTTTGTGAAGAAAACGAAATACCTTTCTTAGTAAGAAGTAATGAAGTTACTCGTTATGGAATTTGTAATTCGGATAAAAAGTTAATTGGTACCCTCGAGTTTAGTAAATATAATATTGAAAATGAGGATAAAAATAAATATTACTATGATTTTTCCGAAAACAAATACATTAAATATATTCAAAATGAAGAAATCTATGAAATTGGTAAATTATTAATTACAAGAGAAAATAGAGGTAAAGGATTTTTTAAACAAATTTTACTAGCATGCTATGATCATGCCAATCAAACTAACGCTGATTGGTATATTGGTACAATAAATAAAAGACTATATATGTTTGCTAGAAGTGCAGGATTTAAAATTTTACCGATTGATGAATATTTTGAAATAAGTGATGATATAATTGCTGTACCATTTTTATTGGATATAAAGCATGCTATTAAACTATTGAAATATTCAAATGAATTTAAAGAAATCTTAATGTATTATGATAAATAAATGAGAAAAACTCAGGGATAAACCTGAGTTTTTTAATTTGCATACTATTCTTGTTCAAGAATACCTGCTGCCTGGTTCGTTTGATTATAAGCTGTTTGACAAGCTTGAAGCGCTTGCTCGATTCTTTCGTGGTTTTGTGGTTTTTCAACGGTTTCTAATGCAGATTGAAGACATTCAATTGCGTGTTTAAGTTCAGTAGTTGCATCCTGAGTATATTGACGCGCATTTTTTTGCATGGAAATTCCTCCCTTCATACAATTTTATTTTTGACCAACATTCATTTTAGTATGTAAAAAAACGTAGAAGAAAATTCTTCTACGTTTTTAACTCCAAACGCTTATTTCACTGATTGACTTTACTCAGGGTTCATAACCTTTAAACTTGAATTTAGATTTTTTAAACTCCAAATATTGATAAAATGGCAAATCGTTTTTTCGGTTTAAATGTAATGATCTTTTTCTGATCCTCTAAATCCGCTTTTAATAAGGTCACTTGTTCATTTAATTGTTCTACTTGATTTTCAAGTTTAACAACTACTTTCTTTAAATCTTCAATTTCACATCGATGTTCCAAAATTTGAACTGAAACGACTTCATTTGCTTTCGTTTCAACTTTTTCTTCAAGTTTTATTAATTTTTGAGTTAATTCTTTTATAATGTCAATGTTGTGATCAGTGTCATTTTGTTTTGTTTCGATCGTTTGTGCAGAAGCTTCATAAATTTCTTTAATCTGTTCGATTTGTTCTTCTGTAAACAAATATCCATTATGAGTTTTCTCTACTTTTAAATTACCTTTTTTTAAAAATAATAATACTTTTTTATTTGTTAATTGCAGTTGTTCTGCCACTTGAGAAGTTGTATACATACGCTATTCCTCCTCCAAATAATTTATATAATTAAAAATTCTTTATTAAACTGCACATTCCTTTGAGGTTGACAAAACTAGTGTTGACTCGGCAAAAGTTCTTAAAATCCATCGAATAAATAGGTTCTAAACAATCAAAATAGCTGAATATGTAAACTTAATTACTTTTGAATTGATTTTTATCGAAATTCGGTTTATTACGTTGTTATTAGCGGAATATTCTACAAATTTTAGAATATAAAGTTGATATATAGCATATAATGCAAGACACTACCGGAGAAGGAAAATAGAAATAAGGTAAAGAATGGTAATTAAGAGAGAAGAAATATTGAGGAGTGTTCAAAGAGGAAATGAGGAAACCTTTTCTAACATCCTTTTTATCTTGTTTTAAGAATGCCTAAATAAAAAAATTTTGATAACAAATTATTTAACTGAATATACTAAGATAAGCCTAATTTAAAAATATTAATTATGAAGATGGCCTTCACTTCCAATTGGAGGGATGACTCAATTGTTTGGAATTGGTACTAAGTTATTATTAGTTGTTGTATTAATTGCATTTACTGCCTTTTTTGTTGCTTCAGAATTTGCAATCGTAAAAATTAGAAGTTCTAGAATTGATCAATTAATTGGCGAGGGAAATAAAAAAGCAAGAGCTGTAAAACGAGTAATAACACATCTCGATGAATATCTTTCAGCTTGTCAACTTGGTATTACAGTTACGAGTTTAGGTTTAGGTTGGTTAGGTGAACCAGCTGTAGATGAATTATTGCATCCGCTGCTTGACGATTTGAATTTACCTACTGCAGTAAGTGGCACAATCTCTTTTTTACTTTCTTTTGGAATAATTACATTTATTCATGTCGTAGTTGGTGAATTAGCACCTAAAACAATCGCTATTCAAAAGGCTGAACAAATTACCTTAAAGTTTTCACCAGTATTGATTCTTTTTTACAAAATTACCTATCCGTTCATTTGGTTGTTTAATAATTCAGCAAGGATGGTCTTAAAAATATTTGGACTTCCTCCTGCTTCAGAACATGAAGTTGCACATTCAGAAGAGGAGTTAAGAATCCTCCTTTCTGAGAGCTATAAAAGTGGTGAAATTAATCAATCTGAATTTAAGTATGTGAACAATATATTTGATTTCAATATGCGAGTAGCAAAAGAAATAATGGTTCCTAGAACGGAAATGGTTGCAATTGATTTGCGTGAACCTTTTCATGAGAATATTCACTTTATGAGCACAGAAAAATATACTCGTTTTCCTGTTGTAGATGGAGATAAGGACCATGTTGTTGGGTTAATAAATTTTAAAGATGTTTTTACTGATTTTGTTCTTCATAAAGGGGATGCAGAGGTAAAAACACTTGAACAATATATTAGACCGATTATTCAAGTTATTGAATCAATATCTGTTCATGATTTGCTTGTTAAAATGCAAAGAGAACATATACATATGTCAATATTAGTTGATGAATACGGAGGTACATCTGGCTTAGTAACAGTTGAAGATATTTTAGAAGAAATTGTTGGGGAAATTCGTGATGAGTTTGATGTTGATGAGAAAGAGGATATAAGTAAAGTAAACGAAAATAAATTCGTCATTGCAGGAAAAGTTTTAATTAGTGAAATTAATGATGTTTTTAGCTTAGATATTGATGATACTGATGTTGATACAATTGGTGGATGGATTTTAACTGAAAATTTTGATGTGCAAGAAGGAGATTCAATTAAATATCATAACTGCACATTTAAAGTTCTTAAGTTAGACGGACATTATATAAAATCGATTGAATTAACACGGGAACCAATCAAAAAACCTGAACTAGAAGAAGAAAGCGCAACTTAAATTGTAAAACAATTGAGCTGCGCTTTTATCCATATTTTTTGAAATTTCACATACCGAATTAATTAAAAATTAGTTGATTTATAAAGTTCATCTTTAACAAAAATTTCATTCTTATCAACTGCGTCATTATGCGTCACGACAAGTCCGATCGGAGTAGGGACGGGTAAATTATTGACTAATGAAAAGGGAATATTTTTTTTCTTTGCCAGTAAAATATATTTCGAAATTGTATTATAGGCTAGAGTACCATTTAATAACAAAGTAACATTTTTCATACTGATTGATTTTTCAACGATTGGATAGATTGAATTTGCCATCACTTGACTTGTCGTTAACGCAATTTCAATTCTTTCACGAATTGTGCCTAAAAAAATATTTCGTTCTTCAATTTTTATTTGCTTTTCACCATAGATACCTTTGATTAAATAATCTTCAACTTTATTTCCAGCCATTGAAATACCTACTTTCAGTTTATTAATTTAATTGTATCTAACTTTATTCTATTCTACACACCATATTATTGACATTTTTGCGTACTTTTAGTTTTATAATAACTAGGACTAAGTGACAATTGTAAAGGTTCAGTTGCTGAAAGAAATGAATGAAATATTCATCAATTTAATTTACGTTTTAATCAGAATATTGTAAAAAATATTACTTTGTCGTAATAAATTCGACAAATTTTTATTTTTTTACTTAACGAATATTTAAAAATTTGTTACTATTTAATTAATAGATTTTTATTGGAGGTGTTCCTTATTGATATGTCAATAGAGAGTAGGTATAGCGCTTTCATACAGGAAAGTATGCCTACATTAGTAAAGAATTGGGTCGCTAAAGCGGTAATTAGCGATAATGATCCATTTAAATCCGAGATTATCATTAATGGAACTAAATTGATTGACATTACGTTATTATTTATTAAGGGTAAAATAAGTGAGGATCAAGTCAAAGATTTGGCGCATAAAATCGCCCTTGAACGAGCTAGAGCAAGTGCTAACATCGGAGATTTTGTGTATAACTCAAATATAGCTAGAAGTGAACTATTTAAACATTTGTCTGAATTTGAAGAAAGTATTAGTCTACTTCAGCCACTCATTAATAAAATTAACTACGTTTTTGACCAGTTTATTTATTTTACAGTAAAACATTATTCATATCTCATTACACAAGATATAGAAGAGAAAAAACAGTTCATTGACGAGACTCACAAAGAGAGACTTACAATCCTAGGACAAATGTCTGCTAGTTTCGTTCATGAATTTAGAAATCCACTTACTTCAATTATAGGATTTGTAAAATTACTTAAAGGAGATCATCCACAATTAAAATATTTAGACATCATAGATCATGAATTGCATCAATTAAATTTTAGAATTGATCAATTTCTTCATGTCTCGAAAAAAGATCATGATCAGATCGTGGAATCCTTTTTAATTAATGATTTATTTAAAGAAATCACAGAATTCTTATATCCGAGTATTGTAAATTCGAATGTCATTTTACAAGAAGGAATATCTCAAAAAATATACATACCAGGTTTCAGAAATGAACTTCGTCAAGTTTTACTTAATATATTAATGAATTCAATCGATGCATTGGCTGAAAACGATGGGCAAAAAACGATTCATTATCAAGTTTCAGATTTAGAGGATAAGATTGAAATTCAAATAAGAAATAATGGACCTAAAATTAGTGAAGAAAGCATACGGACAATTTTTGAACCATTTGTTACGACAAAAAATCATGGTACTGGAATTGGCTTATTTGTATGTAAACAAATCATTGAAAAACATGATGGGAAAATTAATTGTTTTTCTGATGACGAATGGACAGCATTTTACATAACGTTGCCAAAAGAGGCATAAAAAAACTCGGATAATAAGTCCGAGTTTTTTTATTTTGTATAATGGAGTTGTATATTGCTAGGTTGTTTAAGAGGATAATTTGAAATCCTATGGAAAAAGGTAAAATTCCCCCAAATTACAGAAGTCGATTTGAAATGTATAATTAACTTAACCTATTGTAGAATCTGATTAGGGTTATGTTGAAAAAGGAAAGTGTAATTCGAACATTAAATAATAAAGAAACGCTAGATCATTATCTTTAAAGGATCTTAGAAAAAAGAAGATCCTTTTCTTAAACCACTACTCATGATGTTTAAGATTGTATTCTGAAAAATTTTAAAAAAATAAATCAACTCATTTATTTACAAAAAGTTCCACAAAGTGTAATATTACACTAAAGGTGAGTGGGAGTAAATTTTTGAACTAAAACACATCATCGCTTTAAAACTTTTCATTGGAAGTGATTAATATGAATAAAGATAAACTAATCGAACTCATCTCAAAAAATGTAAGATTGATTCGTCTAGAAAAAGGGTATTCGCAAGAAAAAATGGCAACTGTTCTTGGAATTTCCAAAAAAACTCTCGTTCAAATTGAAAAAGAACGAACATCATTAGGATGGACAAATACAGTTGCTGTCTGTGCTTTGTTCAAGGATAGTATGATTTTAAAGAATTTTTTTGGTGATGAACCGTTTGAAGTTATTGAAACACTGGCACACGATGAAATGTATACTCCAAAATTTAAAACACTTGGAGGGAAACTGTTTTGGCATGAAGTTGAGAAAAAAGGCGTCTATCGTGTTCAACAAAATGTAATTAGTCAACATTATCGTATTTTAGATGATTCAGACTATCGATGGTATAGTTCGTTTGATCAAGAAGATGTAATGAATCGCCTTTCCGAATTAGCAAACAGTCAATAAAGGCCATTGTATTTGAACAATGAAACAATCATCTAAAGTTGTTATCTCAATTATTTTTGTTTTAACAGTATTTAAGTGTTATCACACTACTAAAAGTGAAATAGTATATACCGGAAGTGTTATATAAAAAGTAATATTTTGTATTCTTTTTATAATTTATATAATCTTCGAAAACAAGGAGGAGGAAATGATGGATGATTTTAAAGATAGGCTAATATTCTTGAAAGATAGTCAGAACGAGTTGATAAAGGAGTATCAGACCTTAATTGAGCAGTATGAATCAAGTGATTTGATTCATGAAAATCAAACTTTACGTAATTATTACGAAGAGTATAAGCTTCAATTGTCTCAATTACAGGAAAAGTATGATCAAATATCAGAAGAGAATGTTAAATTACGAAATTCATTGATGGAGCAAATCCTTGATGAGAAACTCAATATTATTAAAGTATCTCGTAAGAAATTAGAAACTTATTTTGAAGGAAGAACAAAAGATCATCATAACCGATTAGATGCCTTTGAATTCGATGCGAAACAAAAAATCAGGCGTCTATTTGAAAGGGCTTCCATTGATTTAGAGATAGAAAAAGATGAATTAAGAGCGAAGCTTAAGCAAATTTCCTCAGAATTAGATCGGAAAATTATTTTGCATCGTGAACAAATAGCAGAAGAAGAGAAAACGTTAATCGGAAATGTCAAAAATGGTTTAGACCAATTTTCTTCAGAAGAAGTAAATGAAGAAATTATTCAGAAACGAATAAAACAAAATCAAATCGAAATGAAAATCGGTTTGAATTGGATCAATAAACTTGGAATTCTCCTAATTATATTAGGTGTTGGGGCTGCATTTAAATATTCATATTCCACTTGGTTTAATGGCTATATGAAAGGGAGTATATTTTTCTTGCTTGGAGCAGTAATGCTGGCAGGTGGGGAAGTGTTTTTCCGAAAGCAAAAACAGACGTTTGCTCTTGGACTTTTAGGAGGGGGAATTTCGGTCTTGTATGGATCGATTTTTTATAGTTATTTTTTATTACATATAATAGACATTTATGTAGGATTGACTTTATCTATTTTAGTTTCTTTAACCGCAGTACTGTTATCATTAAGATATCATTCAAGGACTATTTGTTCACTCGGACTAGTAGGAGGTTATCTTCCATTATTTTCATATATGTGGGCTTTCGGCCTCCACGGAAATGCTGTTTACACAGCGATGGGTTATCTTTTCCTATTAAATCTTTGCATATTGTTAGTTTCATTTAGAAAACGTTGGACGATTGTAAATTACATTAGCTTTTTATTTAACACACCATCTTTAGCTGCATTAATATGGTTAGCTGATAATGAATCAATTAGCATATTGTACTCGATCATTACATTCTTAATGTACCTTGGTATCACTTTATTGTATCCATTTAAATACAAATCAAAGCTTACTAGACTTGACGTTGTATTATTGTCTTTAAACACAGTGATTAGTTGCGGTTTATTATACTTCTTATTTGACGAAGCGGGATTAAAGGACTTAAGAGGTTTATTAGCACTTATTTTTAGCCTTGTGTATATTGGTTTGGGAAAATTCATCGAGAAAGTCATGAAGAAAGAAAAACAAACGATGTTGTTATTTTATGCGACATCACTAACATTTGCGATCTTAATGATTCCGTTCCAGTTTGGAATCCAGTGGTTATCTATAGGATGGCTTATTGAGGGGATTCTGTTAAGCCTTTATGGAAGCATTTATAAATTCAAGCAACTAACTAGAGCTGGTTGGGGCATATTCCTTCTATGTATTGGATCATTTTTTGTTATTGATATCGGAATGAATATGTTACTAGATATTAACAATGATTATTTTGATTTTAAATATGGTGCGATTATTATTGGTATGTCGATTCTTACTTTATTTTATGCGATACAACAAAATCGAAGTGATGTACCACTTTTCTCTCGACCGATCGAGTTAAAAGTAATTACTTGGTTTAAATATTTTACTCTAGTTAATATATGGTTTTATTTAATGTATGAGATTGACAATGTATATAGCAATAATGTATCTGATCAATTTACACATTATTCCTTTTATCAAGGGTTACTACAAGCATTTATTACGATTGTATTTGCATATATTCTTACTAAAATGAAAGTCCTTTATGACGGTATTGTGAAGTATTATTGCTTATTCCTATACATGATCGGGTATTTAATTTGTATTTATGTAACGATTCAATTCCCGGCATTGAAGGAAGATTTTTCAAAAAATACATTTGTCGAATATCTTGCCTTAGGTATATTGATTGGTGTTAATATTTTCGTGTTTTTCAGCAGTCGGGACTTCTTAATTGCATATATTCGTAGACAATTTAAAAGTAGTGAATTGTATCCTTTAATTTTAGGAATCTACTTAATAGGAATCCTTACAGTATTCATAAATATACAGCTTCAATTAAATAAGGTAGGATTAGCAATCAGTTTATTATATTTATTGTTAGCAATTTCTTATATTTTATATGGCTTCCGTAAGCGATATATGTATATTAGAAGATTAGGTCTTGGACTAACTCTTGTATCAACAGGAAAGTTAATCTTTTTTGATTTATCTTTTCTATCTTCGGGAAGTAAGATAATCGCATATTTCAGTTTCGGGTTTGTGCTTATTGGCGTGTCATTTATTTATCAAAGAGTTTCATCAAGACTGGGGGAGCAACATGGTCAAGTTGATTCAAAAAATTAGTTTAATTGCTAGTATTTCTTCCTTGGTTTTTATGTTACCGATCTTTACAGTTATCGAAGCAAAGGATAATAGTAAGGATTGGCATTTTTCCAAGTCAATTGATATACCAGATCATAATAAATACCAATCATTTTTTTTGGATGAAGAAGTATATGCAGGAGCAGATGAGAATTTAAATGACCTTCGAATCGTAAACAGTAAGGGGCAGTTTGTTCCATTTTATATAGAAAATGGCTATAAAGAATCGCAGGAGCAAAACATAGTCTATTCTTCAACCTTAGTGAATACTGCAAAGAAAGATCAAAATACGATCTTGGATTTTCGTATCACACCAATAAAAGAAAATGAGGATATTCAAGGAGATACACTACTGATCGATTTGCCGAATTTAGATTTTTTAAAGCATGTAGAAGTCTATGGTAGTTATGATGGTAATCTGTGGGAGTATATAAAGAAAAATGACCTATACCGGACTGATCGATTAGAAAATAAAATGATTAATCTTGGCACTGTCCATAAATATAGTTTTTATCGAGTAAAAGTGCTAGATAATGTTGAAAATCTGATTTTTAAACAGCTACATTTAGTTCATAAAACTTACGATTTTAAATGGAATGATTATAAGAAAACTAGTAATCCCACTTTTAAAATTAAAGAGGGTTCTAAGTTGACGGATATTGCAATCCAGAATAAAAATAGGCTTAAAATCAAGACAATAATGCTGGACATTGATAATAATTTTACTCGAGCTTATTCTGTATTTGACCCAAAGGATAATGAAATTCAAGTTGATGGTAAAAATGAGATATATCATATTAATTTTAAAAACGTTCAAATTAACGATACTACGATCACAGCAGTAACTCCAATTACGCAGCCATATTTTAAAATAAAAATTAATAACGAAGACAATCCACCATTGGATATAAAGGGAATAAAGGTCGAATATTTTTTGGATAAGATTATATTTGAGGACACGGGTACTGGGCCATACAAGTTGCTTTATGGGAACGATCATGTAGAAGCACCAAAGTATGATATTGAGAACTTCAAACAGTATATTCAAAAAGAAAAATTGGTGTTAGGGAAATTAAAAGAACAAATGATTGTCTCGCCTATCGTAGACGCTCAAAAACCTCGTTGGTTTCAAACGAAAATTTGGTTTAATGGTATTATTATTGCGGTGTCACTAGTGCTTATTGTTTTTCTTATTATAAAAATGAGCAGACCAAAAAAATAAAATGATTTATTAAATAAATAACTTTAGAACGACTATTAAAGGTCGTTCTTTTTTATTAGGTAATAACTAAAGATTTTTCGTGTGAATGTAAGCTTACAAAGTACGTGAATAGTATGAGTGTTGTTAGATTAGTGAGTAAATAACAAAACAGGATTGTCTAATTTTGACAATCCTGTTTTTTTTCAACCAGAGCTACCGATCTCCTGCCGTTAATTTCTTATCGGTCAAAATAATTCTAAAATAATTTAATGACTTCAAATCTTGGATCCTCTTCAACACACCCAACTGAAATTAAATCATATACTATATTTTCTTTAAACTTTGATTTATAGAGGGGAAATATGATCATTTTTGTACCAGTTAAACGTATTTCCAAATTAACTGTCATTGGAGATATAGGCAGATATTCTGAGGCTTTTCGGTATGGGACATTTGGGAAAACAACATCGCCTTCACCAGCTTTTACTGCAAAATCTAGATTAGGTGAATTAGGGGATAAATTAATAAAGCGAATTTTAGCTTCTCCTTGTGGCAAGGAATTATTATCCATATATGAAAACAGTGAGATTTGGTCAAAGTTATGACCAATAGCAATCGTATATTTTTGCTCAGCAAGTAAATTTAGTTGTTCAGAATGAATTGGTTTTGATTGATCATTCGTTTTAAAAATTTCAACAAATTGTACCCCTGAAGGTAAAGTTAAATAGTGAGTTGATTCTTTATAAGTTAAATTCGAAATAAATTTAGTACGATTAACATATATGTCTAAGCTTATTTTTTTTGGTAAAACATTAACGAGTCTTATAAAAGCTAAATTTTGCTTTATTATATTGTCTTGTTTATAACTTATTGGTGAATTATTTTTTATTAGCCTTTGGAACGAATCAAATCGATTATAATTAACAGGGAACAAATTGTCCTCTTTTTTTGAATAGGATGAAAAATGATTAAAAATATGCGGGTTTATTCGTTTTTTTTCTACCACTTTCTTCAAACTACATACCTCCTATGATTACCATCCTACGATCCCATTTAACATAGTATTCATTAACGAGAAAATTATGAATTATTTTATATTTAAAACTCTTAAAATAGTTATTGCTTTTTAGACTCAAAATTTTATAGAATACTATCAATATAGTTTTTTACAATTAAATATTAGCTAATTAAGTTTATTCACTTTAAATGATTCAGTATGAAGACATCGTCCTAAAACTTGTTTTTTCGTCTGTCTCACTAAAAAATAAAGTGATTCTTAATACGCTCGTATAATTTTGGAAATAACCGGTCCAAAAGTTTCTACCAAGCTGCCGATATAGTTTGACTACGAGAGATATGACATAGCATATTCTCTCCTAAATATTTAGGAGGAAACAAACATGAATCTACATGAGATGAAAACGTCAACAAAAGCTGAAAAGGCTGATTTTTTAATCATAAATGGGAAAGTAATAAATGTTTTTACGAAAGAAATAATAGAAGATTCGATTGCAATTACAAATGGAATAATAGTTGGAATAGGTGACTATGAAGCTAATGTAGTAATAGATGCAGAAGGGAAATATATATCACCAGGCTTTATTGATTCCCATGTTCATATCGAATCATCGATGGTTTTACCTAGTGAATATGCGAGAACTGTACTACCACATGGTGTAACTACAGTTATTACCGATCCTCATGAAATCGCAAATGTTGCTGGGGTTGGTGGAATAAAAATGATGTTAGACGCATCAGAAAATATTCCGTTAGACGTTAGAATTATGTTACCGTCATGTGTACCAGCAACCTCATTAGAGCGCGGGGGAGCCATACTTTATGCAGAACATTTAGAGCCTTTTATGACACATCCAAGAGTACTTGGCTTAGCTGAAGTAATGGATTATCCTGCTGTTATGTCGATGGAAAAACAAATGATCGATAAATTAAAATTAGCTCACGCTTATCAAAAGCCAATCGATGGTCATTTAGCTGGACTATCTAAAAATGAAATAAACACATATTCCTATGCAGGTATTTCAACTGATCATGAATGTACAAATGTACAGGAAGTAATGGAAAGACTAAGAGCAGGGTTATATGTTGCATTTAGAGAAGGGTCCGCTGCAAGAAATCTAAAGGATTTATTACCTGCAGTAAATGATCGAAATGCCCAGCGAATTATGTATTGCACTGATGATAAACATTTAGACGATATCATGAAAGAGGGTTCGATTGATTTTTGTATTCGTACAGCAATCAAATTTGGAATTCACCCAGTGACTGCTTATTCAATGGCAACATTAAATCCAGCAACATGTTATGGTTTAAAACAAAAAGGAGCAATTGCTCCTGGATATGAAGCAAGCTTAGTATTTTTAAACGACTTAGAATCAGTAGAAGTTACGGACGTATGGTGTAAAAATGAGTTTATCGTTAAAAACAAACAAATTAGTAAACGAATTAATAGTGAAGAGTCAAATGTAATTGATTCAAAAGTAAGCTTAGGAGATCTAAAGATTGAAGATCTCGAATTAAAAACCGACTCCAAAAAGCTTGCTAATATAATTGAAATTAATCCAAATAGTATCGTAACAAATCATTTAATTAAAAAATTATCAAATGAATATACTTATTTTGTTCCAAATGTCGCTGAAAACTTATGTAAAATAGCAGTAATAGATCGCTACCATTCTGAAAAAGAGATTGGTCTTGGAATTGTTAAAGGTTTAAATTTAATTGAGGGAGCAATCGCTACAACAATAGCTCATGATTCACACCAATTAATCGTTGCCGGTATGAATGATGCTGATATGTATCTTGCAATTAAAACAATTGAAGAAATGAACGGTGGAATTGTAGTCGTATCCTCTGGAAAAGTAATTGCCAAATTATCATTACCAATTGGCGGTTTAATGAGTAATAAATCTGCAGAAGAAGTAGAAGCAGGTTTACTCCAAATTGAAAAATCATTACTTCAAATTAGGCCAAACAATACATTTAACGCTTTTTTAACATTATCATTTCTAGCACTGCCTGTAATTCCAAGTATAAAAATTACGACAAAAGGTTTATTTAATGTAAATGAATTTAAATTTACTCCAGTTTTTTTTAATAACTGAACTAAATGAAGACTCTTATCAAAGGAGTCTTTTTTTATTAATTATATAAGTGGTATAGGTAAATACTTGTAGTTGATATACAAAATAGATGTTAAATGAGTATTAGGAATTTTTTATAGAGGAGTATTTTGAATGTCAGATGTAATTTTTAATCATTTTAAAAAAGTGCCACTTTTTAAAGATCTATCGGATGAGGAGCTTCAATCTATAGTAGATATTTCACATATAAGAATATATAAAGTAAAATCATTTGTCTGTATGCAAGGTGACAAACTTGATCGAGTGTTTTTTATACACTCTGGAAAAGTAAAAATACATATAACTGATCCGTCGGGTAGAGAACAAATTGTTTCGATACCCCGAACTGGCGAGATGTTTCCACATGTTGGTTTATTTCGAAAAGGAACTTTCCCTGCTCATGTTGAAGTTCTCAAAACAGCGGAGTTAATTGTCACTCCAATCGCTGACTTTGAGGAAATTCTGATTAAATATCCTGAATTATGTATTAAGTTATTTAAGTTTTTAGGAGAAAAAATTATTGACTTACAAGCGAGATTAGTTGAACAAACACTACATAATACATATGACCAAGTAATCATGTTACTACTACGTCTATGTAAATCGAATGGGGTATCTTTAGATAAAAATCAATCTAAACTAACAACTCATTTTACGAATCGCGAACTTGCTAATATGATTGGTTCATCCAGAGAGTCAGTAAACCGTACGATAAACCAATTAAGAAAAAAGGAATTAGTTACGATTGATTCAGAGGGTTTTTTTGTAATAAATATAGAAGAATTGCAAGCGGAAGTTAACTAAAAAAGGAGCATGAGTTGTCATGCTCCTATATAAACTAGATTTATTTAAGCCCTAACAATTGCTCGTTTAAACAATATATTATTTTCTAAATGGATATGTTGGAATGTATCAGCCTCAAGAGCTTCAAGTCTTTGATAAACAAGGCGGTAAGTACCACATGCTTCCATTGGTGGAGTATAGTCATTCGTGATTTCACGTAATTCTTTTAAAATATCCCCTGCAGAACTGTGCTCATTTTCTAACTCGTTAACGACTTTACTTAATTTCTTGTAATTTTCTTCCGTTGGGTTTTTTTCATATTCTAAAATTAATTTAAAATCCACTGATTCTTCTTTCCAAGTATGTTGCTCTAATTCTGTTTTTAAATCAAAAAACAGTTTGTGTAATCTTACTAAATGAGGTTGAGTTTCTCCGTGAACTCGCATTACTTTCGTTACATATGGGCTTAATTGAGGTAATTCCTCATTTAAAAAACGATGATGCTTACTTATAATATGATCGATTAAATCACTACTAGAAGCTTCTTTAAAATCAATTACTACTTCGTTTGATAATTTTGTTTCTTGATAAAGTGTATTTAGTTTTGTTAAAATTTCATCTTTTGGTAAATTTTTTTCTTCAATCGCATCAATTAGAGGTCTATTTCCACCGCAGCAAAAATCAATTCGATATGTTTTAAATAGATCACTTGCTTTTGGGAATTCAGTAACAATCTCACTAATCTTAGATAACTCATTAAATGGTTGATTCATTTTAGTACCCCCGTAAGATTTTTGTTGTTTTGTCTTTCTAAAAAAAGATTACCAAATATATTGATATAAATTTGTGATATAAATCACAAATTGAAGTTTTTTTAGGAATAGACATAATTTATTTTCTTAAATAGAAGCGAGGTATTAATAATTGCATCATAAAATTAATAAAACATAAACAAATAAAAAATAATACTATTAATACAATTATTTCAGTAAGCAAAGCCAAAAATAAAATGACTCAAGAAACACACTTGAGTCATTTTTACTCTTTTAAATTCACTTTTTTCAATTTGTAATGAAGTCGGTCTCGTATTTATAGTTAATTTAATCAAAATCTTATTGAAGTATTTTTGAAGATAAATTTGTATTAAGGGCAGAATATAAAAGTACTTTGGACTTTAAATTCTATAGGGTAAGGAGAGATTGAAATGGAAGACAAAATTGATTTTTCTGAAAAAATACATATTGGTGAATTAATTGCTGTTTCTAATGTTTACGGCTTAACTCCTTATACGCTTCTTTTAGAACTTGAAAAAGGTAATATTGAAGTTTTCCTTACGATAGATGAGTTTAATGAAAAATACAGAGACACAACAGATTTGGATTGGTGTCAATTAAACAATGGTAAAGTTTTTTCTAAAAAGATTGAAGAGTAAACGGTAAATACTTTGGAATATTGATTAATTAAATACAGAAATAGACTTACATTCAAATAAAAAGTATTTTGCTTTTCGGTTTATCTAAAGGTAATACAAATTCTTTGGATTCGTGTTCTACAATCCAACAATCAATCATAAGTGGTAAGAGTTATAAGAGGTAAAAGAGAAGTAATTTGAAAACATAATTTGAATTGATTGCTTCAAGGATTTATCATTTTTTCATTTGATAGAATTTCACAAACCTAATATTGTGTTTAACTTCTTTTATTTAATACGATTTCTCCGAACATGGCCAATTGATCATTATTTAAATGATCTCGATCTATATTTGGTAGAACAACTGATATTAGAAAATTAACTTCGCTGTTTAACCTAGTAATCTCTTCTAACAAATGGATTTGGATTCCTTTCATTTCGTTGCTTACCTCTAAATACAAATCATCTTTAGTAGAATTTAATTCTTTATTTATACTGCTCATATCAAACACCTCCAAAGAAAATTATTCGTTGCAAATGCTTCAATATCCTTTATGTATATCTGCTTTTTTAGTTTCAAAAAATTAAATTTTAGGGTAAATGATTTTCTCAGCGTTTTACATTGCAATAAAATAAAAAAACTCAGCCAATAATTTTAGATTTTGGCATGAGTAGGATATTTATTAAATAAAACGAATTCATTCACCAATATTATCTTCAAACCACGTTTGAAGCTCTTTTAATGATGTAAAAGAGAAGATTTCTTCTCCGTTTTGACCGTTATCAAAACCGGTGTTTCCTCTTAAAGTAATTTGTCCTTCTTCTCCAGAAATTAAGATCGCATAAGGGTGGTTTATATTTATATATCTTGCATCTAAATCATTATCAATCCAATTCTTACTATTCAAAAATGCTTCGAAATGTTCCATTTGTATTCCTCCTGTCGAAACTATTATTCCAATTATTAACAAAAAATAGACCTTAAAAAGTTTGTGGAAGAAATTGGATTAAATGTAACAATGAATAATCCTGCATGTTAATCCCTTTTTTAAGAGAGGTTATAAATTTAATATAAAAAAATATGGTTGAATGTATAGGACAAACTTGGTTCCGGGAAGGCTTAAAAGTAAGGAGGCGGTTTCTATTATTACTTTCGAAGTTTTATCACTGATGATTAGCTTTGGTATGTTTGTGATCGCCATTTTAGAGTTTAGAGATAAGGATAAGAATAAAAATTCTTGAACACGCTAATTAAGGCGTGTTTTTTTTTATATAAATAATTTCTATCAAATAAAACTAGAGAATTTCACTTAAAGATAGTAACTATTGTACAATTAAAATAAGTGAAAAAATCAAGAAGGTGAAAAAAGATGTATGATATTACAATTATCGGTTCAGGTGTAAGTAGCATTTTTTTAGCATATACATTATTACAATCAAATCAGAAAGTATTAATACTGGAAAAAGGAAAGTCTTTAGAAGAAAGGGCCTGTGCTATAGATAAAGGCGGAATATGCAATTGCGACGTTTGTGGTAAATATTATGGCTTTGCAGGACTTGGTAAATCAGAAGGGAAATTCAACTATTCATGTGATTTTGGGGGAGAATTAGCACAAAAGGTAGGCAGAGTAAATCTTGAACAATTAATGAAAGAGGTTGACGATCTATTATGCCTTTATGGTGGAGGGGCTGTAGAAAAGTATTCGACTGTAAATGAAAATTTGGCAAAAAAAGCCGAGGGTTGCAAGTTACATATGTTAACTACTGAAGTTAGACATCTCGGTACACGTCTTTCAACAGAAATATTCGAACGACTATATAAGGAATTATCTAGTAAGATTGATATTCGCTTTGAAGTTGATATTCTAGATATTAAAAAGGAGAATAATCTATTCTATTTGGATACTAACTTAGGAAAATTCGAATCTAAAAACATCGTATTTGCAACAGGTAGATCCGGAACAGAATGGTTAAATGATCAGTGTGCTTCACTTGGAGTTAAACAAGGAAGAACTCGTTTAGATTTAGGGATTAGAGTCGAGATGAAAGAACAACAGCTTCGTTCAATTTTACAAGATACATTTGAAACGAAACTTGCTTTTGAATATGACGAATTGATTTCAACTACATATTGTATGAATCCAAAAGGTAGAATCGTTCGAAAGTTTCAAGAAGGATTAGTGATGCCAGATGGACAAAATTTTAAGGAAAAAGAATCAGGGACAACTAATTTAAATTTTACTTTATTCACTCCTAAATATTTTCCATCACTAAATGAAGCAAATCTTTACGCTAATGAAATTATTGGAAAAATAAATAATGGGTCAGATCGCATCGTCGTTCAACGATTAGGTGATTTACTTAGCGGCAAGCCTACAACAATTGCGAAAATGGAAAAAAACAGTATAAAACCAACATTAGATGCTGATTGCGGTGACCTTGAAAATGAAGTTCCTAATTTATATTTGAATATTTTACAAGGATTTTTGAATCAGTTGGAAGAATTTATTGGAGAGACAATTGATGAGGATACACTCCTTTACGGAATGGATGGAAAGTTTTACTCACCAATTATTGAAACAAATTCAAACTTTCAAACGAGTTTAGATGGATTATTTGTAATTGGAGATTGCTCTGGAGTTACCCACTCATTATCTCAAGCAGCGGCTAGTGGGATTTATTTAGGTAAGGTTTTGGCAAATAAGGATCAATCTTTAACTAGATTTTAAAATTCACATTGTGGGTGATTAGATGGAAAATAGAATTCATTTATATTTAATTAGACATGGTGAAACTTATTTAAATCGTTATAAAAGAATGCAAGGATGGGCCGATAGTCCATTAACAGAAGAAGGAAAGCTAGTAGCGATTGAATGTGGAAATAGATTATCAGATATCCAATTTGACCGTGTATATACTAGCGATTCTGGTAGAACTGTTGAAACGGCAGAACTAATTTTACAGCAGAACAATTACGAAATTCCCGAAATAAGAAAATCAAAAGCCTTCCGAGAGTCCTTTTTTGGTAGTTTTGAAGGAGAATTCTCAGCAGTAGCCTTAGGTAAAGTTGCAAATGATCACGGTTACTCTTCCTTTAGAGAACTATTAAGAAATCGTTCCCTAGAAGATATTACAAATTTTATCAAAGAGTCTGATCCATACCATCATGCCGAGAATTACTCCGAGCTATGGGATCGAATTGAAAAAGGATTAAATGAACTAATTATTGAAAATAATAAAAACGATGAGAATGTATTAATTGTCACTCATGGAAATACGATTCGAAATATTGTAAAAAAGTTTTCAGAAGAATTTAATATTGAATTAGAAATAAAAAACGCTAGTATTACAATTTTGGAATACTCATCGGATACGTATAAAGTGATTTCATTTAATCAATAATTTACTAAGTCACTACAGGATAAAAAAGTACAAGATAAAAATAATCAAAAAAGAGAAGGATAATAACCTTCTCTTTTTTGTGAAATTCAAAATATCATTTATTTTTCAACTTTTTATTACTATTTTTACTATTAATGACTGGTGTAGGAGCTTTAAAAAATTGCTTTATTGTTTGTCTGTTCTTAGAAAAGTTTAATTTTAGTACTGCTCCTGAATGTTCGACCGTTTCGTTTGTAAAACCAGCATCTACAGGAATACTTAGGCGATCAATTTTTTCAATTGGTTGAGAAAATGCAAAAGAAGCAAGCGAAAGTATTTCATCTAATTTTAAGTCAGTTGAAACATATTTTGTTGTTTCGTCTAGTAAAAGAGGTACCCTAGCAATTCCTCCAAAAGTATTTAACTTTTCTTTAACGGCCCTTACGACTTTTAACAATACTTCTTGCTGGCGTTGAACTCTTCCAAAATCATTATCTTGATCATGTCTAAATCGTACGTATTTTAAAAGCTGTTGACCGTGTAGTTTATTATTTCCAGGTTTCATTTTTAAGTTCATATCATTAATGATTGCTTGACTAACATTAACTGTTATACCCTCTGGAACAAGTGTATCTACAATCCCAACAAAACCTTTAAAATCAATTATAACCGTATGGTCAATCGGAATACCGAGATTATTATAAATTGTTTCTTTTAGTAGTTTTTCTCCACCTAAATAATAAGCCTGATTAATTTTTCCATAACCAAACTTATAACCTTTAATTTTAACATATGAATCCCTTAGTATTGAGGCAACTTTTAGAGTTCGATCCTCAACATTATATTGAACTACTGCAATACTATCTGATCGTGAGTTTTTTTCGCCACGAGAATCAACACCAATAACTAGGAAAAATAATGAGTTTTTTAAAAGTTTATTTTTAAAGCTGATTTTTTGTTCACTTAGTGGATTTGATTGGCTTTGGTCGTGATTCGATGGTCTAATTTGACAACTGGTTAGAAAGAAAACAAGAAAAGAAAGAAGGCATATTCGCAAGAACTTCGACATGACTAAATTACTCCTTCAATATGATTGTTGGTCTATTTATGTAATTTAATTTATATTTCCCCTCTAATATTTTGAAAATACATAACAAAAAAGGAAAATTGATATATACCGTATTTTTCCATAAATAGAAATAATTGTTCATTGTTAAGAAATACTACATAGTATAAAATTTACTTTGTTAATTTCTTCACAAATAAAAACGAATAAATTAGGTGAAAATAATTATTTTTTTATCACCATATGTGAATACTTTCACAAAATATATAACGGTTGAAATAAATATTAATGATTTAATAAGGCAATATTAATAAAAATAAAGTTTGTGAAGTTATTTAACAAAATAATTAGGTTGGATGCTAGATTTTATAGGTTAAATCTAAGAACCTAAACAAAGGGAGTAAACCAAATGTTAGTAGATAGCTTTAATCCATTTGATAATCTCGCAATTTCAGCACTTGTTGCGGCTGTACCGATTCTTTTATTTCTTTTATGCTTAACCGTGTTAAAAATGAAAGGTATTTATGCTGCTTTATTAAACCTAGGAATTACGTTTATAATCGTACTTACAATCTTTAAATTACCAATCGGTGAATCAATCGGAAGTGTAACCCAAGGAACTATTCAAGGGTTATGGCCAATTGGTTATATCATTGTAATGGCTGTGTGGTTATACAAAATAACAGTAGAATCTGGGAAGTTTGATATTTTACGTAGTAGTATAGTTGGTATTTCGAGTGATCAGCGGATCCAGTTCTTATTGATTGGATTTTGTTTTAACGCATTTCTTGAAGGGGCAGCAGGTTTTGGAGTACCGATTGCTATTTGTGCGGTATTATTAGTTTCAGTCGGTTTTAAACCATTGCAAGCAGCTATGCTTTGTTTAATTGCAAATGGAGCATCTGGTGCGTTTGGAGCAATTGGAATACCAGTGGGAATTATTGATACATTTGGTTTACATGGCGTAACTTCAATGAAAGTTTCAATCATGACAGCACTAACTTTACCGATTATTAATTTTACGATTCCATTTCTGTTAATTTGGTTAATCGATGGATTTAAAGGAATTAAAGAAATTTTACCGGCAATTTTAGTAACCTCTATTACTTATACAGTTTCTCAAGCAATCATGACAATCTTTTTAGGTCCAGAGTTAGCAGATATTATTCCTTCATTATTAACAATGGGTGTTTTAGCATTATTTCTAAAAAAATGGCAACCTAAAAATATTTTCTTACTAAATGGGAAAGAATTTAAAATTGAATCTTATTCAATGGCTGATGTGATTAAAGCATGGTCACCATTCTATTTACTAACAATTTTCGTATTAATTTGGAGCTTAAAATCATTTAAAGGTTTATTCGCTGTTGGAGGAGCTCTATCTTCTACTGTTATAAAATTCGTTGTTCCAGGTTCAACAATAAATGTCAGCATTGATCTAATCGGAGCAACAGGTACTGCAATATTATTAGCAGGATTAGTTACAATTTTCACTTCTAAATCAATTAATGTTAGTAGAGGTTTATCTCTACTTTTAAAAACAATCTCAGAATTTTGGATACCGATTATTATGATTTGTGCAATTATTAGTATCGCAAAATTGATGACTTATGGAGGATTAACAAGTGCTTTAAGTCAAGCAGTTGCACACACTGGAGACGCATTTCCGTTTTTATCTCCAATTTTAGGATGGATTGGGGTATTTATGACTGGTTCTGTCGTGAATAACAATACTTTATTTGCTCCAATTCAAGTTTCGGCTGGTAATATTTTAGGTACAAATCCTTCATTATTAGTATCAGCAAATACTGCAGGTGGGGTAATTGCAAAACTAGTTTCACCTCAGTCAATTGCAATCGCAACTGCTGCAGTAGGTGAAACTGGTAATGAATCGACATTAACAAAAATGACTTTAAAATATAGTTTTGGATTGCTAGCATTTGTTTGTATTTGGACATTTATATTATCACTAATTTATTAAGTTAAAGAGTCTTGAGAGAGTTTTCTCAAGACTTTTTTTATTACTTAAAGTTGATTTTCGAAAATTGTTTAATCATTCATACGCCCTTATGTTTAGCACTATGAGATAAAGTTGTTATCCAAAAATATATTTAATCTCGCCTTAAATATAGACAAATGCCTATGTAACAAGGATTGTGACCCTTACATATACTTTAGTGTGATTTCTAAAAGTTAAGTGAAGGAGGCAATCTATTATGAAGGGATATTCACCTTACTACGGCGGCTGCGGCGGTGGCTTTGGATGCGGCGGAGGATTTGCGTTAATCGTTGTGTTATTTATTTTATTAATTATCATCGGTGCGTCTTTTGTAACTTGCTAAAAACTATTGAGCGTCAGCCACAGAAACCGACTAACATTTAGTTAGTCGGTTTATTTCATTTTTTACACAGTATTTATACTGTTTTTTTGAGTTTTACTTTTTTCACCAACTTTTTATTTAGTGCATATAAAGAAGTAGGTATATAACTAGAAATTTTTACTTAATTTAGTAAATTTAAATTGTCCTATTAAACAAGGAGGACCATAAATGAAAAATCAGCTTTATAAACCTCAAAGACATTGGAAAGATATTCCTTTATGGAAAGATGTTACGGATGAACAATGGAACGATTGGTTATGGCAATTAACAAATACAGTCAGAACATTGGATGATTTGAAACAAGTGATCGATTTAACGGAGGATGAAGAAGAAGGGGTAAGAATATCTACTAAAACCATTCCATTAAATATTACTCCTTACTATGCTTCTTTAATGAATCCGACTGACCCACGTTGTCCCATTAGAATGCAGTCTGTACCAATTAGTAAAGAATTAAATAAAACAAAATATGATTCGGAAGATCCACTAGGCGAAGATGATGATAGTCCAGTTCCTGGATTAACTCATCGATATCCAGATCGTGTGCTTTTTTTAGTGACAAATCAATGCTCTATGTATTGTCGCTACTGTACAAGACGTCGATTTTCAGGGCAAATTGGTATGGGAGTACCGAAAAAACAATTAGATGAAGCAATAGCATATATACGTGAAAATGAAGAAGTAAGAGACGTACTGATTTCAGGTGGAGACGGATTATTAATTAATGACAATATATTGGAATATATTTTAAAAAATTTAAGAGCAATCGATCATGTGGAAATTATTAGAATTGGAACTAGAGCGCCTGTAGTTTTCCCTCAAAGAATTACCGACAACTTATGTGAAATATTAAAAAAATATCATCCAGTATGGTTAAATACACATTTTAATACGAGTATTGAAGTAACAGAAGAAGCAAAAAAAGCATGTGAAATGCTTGCAAATGCTGGCGTTCCAGTTGGGAATCAGTCAGTTATTTTAACAGGGATTAATGACAGCGTACCAATTATGAAAAAGTTAATGCATGACTTAGTAAAAATAAGAGTCAGACCATATTATATTTATCAATGTGATTTATCAGAAGGAATTGGTCATTTTAGAGCACCAGTTGCAAAAGGGTTGGAGATTATTGAGGGATTACGTGGGCATACATCTGGTTATGCAGTACCTACTGCATTTTTATAATGCAGTACTTTAAATTTCATTGTATTATTAATTTTATACTAAATTTTGTACGGTTTTATCCTATTACACAATATTAATAAATAGAGGGGAGGATTACTTATGAAAATAGTTGAAAAAAATAACATAGCCACTGATATATATAATGTTGCTATTTACTTACGTATATCACAAGAAAAGAAGGGCGAAAATGCAGACACATTACTTAATCATCGCACAATGTTAATCGAATATGCTAAAGAATGTGGATGGGCATATGATCTGTATCAAGAAGTATTAAGCGGAGGTAAGTCAGAGTTAAGTGAACGTCCGCAACTTCAACGCATGTTAAACGATATAGAGCAATACGACGGAATATTAGTAGTAGAATTAAGCCGTATAAGCCGAAATGGGCTTATCAGTGAAAAGGTGTTGCAGACATGCGTAGATTATAATAAGCCAATCATTACCAGAGAACGGATTTACGATTTAGCGAATAGCCAATCTGACGTTTTAATGTACCGTTTTGGAAGTTTAATTGCTTCACAAGAACACTCCCTAATAGGTGCTCGTAGTAAAAATAATAAGTTATCAATGGTTAAACAAGGTATGCACGTTAGTGGTACTGTACCATATGGATATAAACGAAATAAGGATACTAAAAGGTTAGAAATAGATGAGAGAAGTGCAGATATTATTCGCTACATATTTAAGCTGCAAAATGAAGGATTAGGTAGTTATCGTATACGAGATATCCTTAATGCGGAAGGATATAAAAGTGCAACAGGTAAAGCATTTAACTTACCAAGTATTAGACGGATCATTCGTAATCCAGCTTATAAGGGGATGGTAGTGTTTAATGATCGTAAACGAGTGAAACAGAATGGAAAATATGTATATTTAAACGTTAATACGATAGAAGTAGAAAATGCACATCCCCCAATTGTCAGCGTAGCAGAATGGGAAAAGGCTAACGGTATTCGTGATGCAAGGGCTGAAACGGCAAAGATTATTAGAGAACGACCTAGCTCTGTTACAGGCGTAACGATATTAAAAGATTTATGTTATTGCCATAACTGTGGTAGAAAGCTAGTGATTTGTAAAAACAATCGAAATGCAAGTTATTACATTAAAGGGTGCGAGTACTTAATGGAAGATGGTACTAAATGCCCCAATATGGGTATAAATGTTATTTACGTTGAAGAGTTGGTAATGGAGGAAGTAAGTAAGTTAAGAGGTGAAATAGAGCTAGAAATTGAACTTTTACTTAATAATGATACAACTAATTTAACAGCCAATTTAGAAGAACAGTTAATCCATATAAACGGGAAAATAGAAGAACAAAAAAAACAGTTTAATAAATTAATTGAATTAGCTATTAGTGGTGTTTTTACTGTTAATGAAATAGCAAGTAAGAAGGAATCAATAACCGATACCATTGAATTACTTAATGCAGAACTTGAAGAATTAACTATTAGGCTAGCAAATACTAATACTGCAACAGTAACGGAAAAGTTATCTAATGTTTTAACCGTTTTGGATGATATTGAAAATGGGAATGCAGATCCTATGGAAATAAATACGCACTTAAAACGGTTTATTCGTAAGATATATTATAGCCGTATGCTAGATTCAGAGTTAAAATACCTATCCCCAAATAATCCAATACGTAGGAATGCACCGTTTACGATTGAATTAGAATACCTTTGATAACATTTGTTAACTAAGGTATTTTATTTGCTTCTTCTTATTCAACATAATGGCAGTTTAGTTAAAGTAGGAATGCGTTAGTTATATAAAGAAAAATAAGACCGCATTTTTGTGGTCTTTTCATTTGCTAAAAATCAACATTTAAACTTAACAGAGCTAAATTATTAAATAAGTATACATTTTGGGAAATAGGTCTATTAAATCATTGAATCTTTAAAGTAATGTTTTAAACTAATTATAATATTATTGCAATTATACTTTCTTTCATTTCAGTCCTTCAAAATATTTAGGTGGTGATACTAATTGGTCAAAAAAATGCTTAAAAAACTTTTCATAGCTTCACTTTCAACGATTTGTTTTTCATTTATTTATGCCTGTTTTTCTTATGACCCACACACACCAGAAGATACATATCATTTTGGTTTTATTGAACTTTTTTCGTTAGCAATTATTTATTCAGGGGTCATTTACTTTGTTGCTGGTATCCTTTTATCGTATGGAGTAGATAAATGGCATCAACTACATCGCTATCCCTCCAAACGAACTTCTTACTTCACAAAAGTAGGAATGTATGCAATTGCTGGGATGTTTGTGACTTTTCCATTATTTGTATATGAAACACTAAGTTTGCCACTGAGCGTTCTAGATAATATTCGTGGGTTATTTTTCATGTTATTATTCGGTTCATACGCTTCAAATGTGTTTTATCATGTTGAACTTTTCATTAATGCGATTGGTAAAAGAATAAGGAATCAAACACTAAGCGATATAGAAATGAAGTAAATAAAAGAATCGGGGTTTGATTAACAAGTTTTCAAAAGTTTTAATGAACTTAGTAAGAGATTGGAAGTAGTTTTTAATCAAGCAGTAGTTAATAACTTAAATAAAGTTAATAAATTATTTGTAATTTAAATGATAGCTTAGTTGTTTATCGGTAGCTTTTATAATTAATACATGCGTTAGCCAACCATGAATCCTCAGATTCACCACAGTGCATGGAAGTTTATGTCGCACTTCCAAAGTAGTTGTACAACATGAGTTGCTTTGGCAGCGCAGTTCCTTTTTTATTCAACAAAATGGCAGTTTAGTTCAATACGAAATCGTATAAACGTTATTAAATCAAGAATAAAAAAATCACCCGACTTTAAATTAAAGGTAAGAGAATATTTATTGTAGAACTCTTTTTAAAGAGGTGTAAAAGGAAAAACATTACAAAAATATTTCTCCAAAGGGTTTAAAATGAGTGTATTTGTATCACCTTGGTATTTAATTTTAGGTGTAATAAAAATAATTATGATGATAGGGGCTATACCTGAAATAGTTTATGCACTTTATTTGTTACGTAAAATTGCAAATAAATAGAAAAGTATTATCAAAGAGCTGGATAAGAAAAATAAAAATTTCAATATTCTAAAGTAGCTAAAATTTAGTGTTTATAACTTTATTTATAATTTTCTTATGCAACTAACTAATGCATTAGTTGAACAAACTCACGAGTCGCAACTGCCTTTTTTATTCAACAAAATGGCAGGTTAGTTGCATAAGGATTATCTGAAATTCTATGTAAAAAAACGGAATTCCCCCAAATTACGAAAGTCGTTGAGTTGGTATAATTAACTTAAAACCTTTGACGGAGGGATTAAAATGAAAAAAAATCTAGTTGCTATACTAAGTTTAGTTACAACGGTAATAACTGCTTTTATCCCTACAAACCCTAAAGAATTACCATATTATCATTGGTTTGGAAAACCAAATATAGTTTTCGGTTATACAGAAACTGGTCATTGGAATGTTATGTTACAAGATGTTATTTTTAATTTCTTAAGTTTTTATTTAGGATTTTATATAATCTTTAAAATCATAAACAAAGTAAGAAATACTTCGAATAAAAACACAGCTATTTAACGAGCATACAAATGCAAAAGAAAAAAAAATTTCATAAGTAACTAATGCAATGCGATAGTTGAACAACGTGATCGGATGAAAAGCCGATTTTTTGTTGAACTAAATGGCAGTTTAGTTGAAGAAAAAATATTAAATTTCAAGTAAAAAAGGAGAAATTCCCCCAAGTTACAGACTTTTGAAAAGAATTTATAATAGAAGTAACATATCGTTAGAAATGGGAGAAAAGTATGGAACTGATTATAAAATTAATATTTGCTTTAGTTGGGGCTGCTCCGTTGATTTATGAAATGTCTACTTCGAAAAATAAAAAAAGTGATTCAGAAAATAATAAGTCATCTAAATATCGTCTATGGTATAAGGTTGCTTTTTTTCTTATTGTATTGATTTTGATTTGCAGTGAGTATTCGATACTAAATTAATGAAAAAGAACAAAATAAAAAATGCTATTCAACTAACTAATGCGATTCTTCAATAACGAAGGATCGTTTTTTTATGCAACTAAATGGCAGATTAGTGGAATAAGAACGTGGGAAATACTAACTTATATGTTTGTTCTAGGGAAGGTGCAATAATGAAAATTTTATTTCTTATGCTTATTTTTATGGTGATATTTTATTTTGTTGATAAAAACAAAAATAAGGAATTAATAACGAATAAAGATAAGAATGAATATATAGTACGAACTACTAAAATTTATGTTTGGATAGGGATAATAGCTACTAGCATATTATTAACTGCTTATATACTTGCATTAGTTTTTTCAGAGGATAAGGGTGAATTATGGATAAAAGTTGCTTTTATAGGACTCATATTATTATGTGTAATGTACAGTAATAGTACAATTTCGAGGAGAATTTTTGTAAATAGCAATTCTGATTTTTTCATTTATAGGACTTTTTTTTGGAAAAAATATGAGATAAAGTATTCAGATATAAATGATGTTGGTGTAAATCTACTATTTTCTTACATAAAATCAGGAAGGAAAACTTTTTATATTGATAAAGAGGCTTATAATTTTGAGTTATTCAAAAATATAATTGAGCAAAAAACCATGAGAAAGTTCAAGTGAGTTTGTAATTGGAGAGAAGTTTAGAGTAACTAACACATGCAATAGTTGAACAACCTTTAAGCTGCTTCGGTAGCTTTTTCTTATTCAAGTAAATGGCAGAATAGTTCAATAAGAAGGACTAATATAATTTAAAATAGAATTATGAAAGGTGCGGAAAAAAAGGGGGAGATTTTATTAAATACGTTTATCACATGGTTCCAAAAAATATGAGTGGAGAAACACTTATGCCCTTAAATAAAATAAAGTTTTTGGATTCAGAGCTATATAAACACTATGCAAAAAAATATTATGATCACCCTGAACGACCAAAACTTTTGGAAAAAGAAATTCCAAAATTAAATTGCTTATGGAATGATGTTATTCATTTTTTACCTATACATCCACATCTTGTTTATAATGCCCTAAGATCTGTTAGTGTAAAAGTAAAAACAGATTTAATGTTTTATAAGATTCCGACTACAAACTTAGTAAATAATTTGAATGTGGTCTATTTATACCGTAAAGAAAATTACATAGGACCTGCTGCGAAAATAAATAGCGAAGATGTTCATTTTATTGATATAGAGGAATATGAAGAAATAACTGCGCTTCCAATCGATACCCGAAATTACTATGAGGAAGAAAATAAAAAAGGGAATAAGTTTGGAATGTTTCCATTTATTCCTCACATTTTAAGCTTAGGAGAAGTAAGTGTATTAGAAGCAGAAGTAATAAATTGGAGTGAGAACTGCAAGTAATCCTTATTATTCCTTATGTAACTAACTGATGCGATAGTTTAATAACATTTATGAGTTGATTACGAACAATCAACTCATATTTCTATATTTAGAGTATAGTTGCCCAAAGATTTTTTAAATCATATTGAATTTTATATTATTATCACACTTAAATGGGGTGTTAACTTGAGTTCAACATATAAAGTTTTAGTAGATATTGATCTTGAAAATGGAGATGTTCAAATCACCGTTTCAGGAGATTATCAGGTTTTCAATTTTATATCTGGTTTAAGTTCTATAATTTTACCTCAACTTTTCTCTGAGTTATCCTCCCTTTATTCTGGGAAGAGTAGTCGTGCTCGTTTGAGTAATTACGGAAATGGTGACTATTATAATTTTATAAAAGACAGCAATATAATCAGGATTGAAAATATAATGAAAAATTCTGGAGTCAGAAATACATATCATTTTAATCTAAATCAGTTCGTAACAGCTATTGATAAAGCATTTAGCAAACATCTTAGACAATTACGTAAAGAAGGAGTACTACCGTTAAAATTTGAAGAAAAAGGACACCCATTAGAACAAAACGTTATCGATAAATATAACGATTTTTCTTCTACATTAAAAAGGCTGAAATGAAGAGTTTTTTAATGAATTATAAGAGAACTAATGCAACTAACTGATGCTTTAGTTATACAACGTCGACTGCTTCGGTGGTCTTTTTTATTTTACTAAATGGCAGTTTAGTCATAATGAACGAAACGGCTCCATTTTGCTTATCGTAGGTTGCACTTGGCAAAAATGGTAGTAATCAAAAAGCCTACCCAAACCAAATGTAGAGCTACAAACAAAAGGAGCCGTGTATTATGAAGGATGGTCAAAAATTTATTGGTTTAGACGTTTCAAAAGATATTATTGCTGTTGGAATTGCTGATGAAGGAAGAGCTGCACCAAGATTTCATGGGAATATCGCAAATACCCCAGAAGCTATTCGAAAACTTTTTAAGAAGTTAGGTGATCCAGAGAATTTACTAGTTTGTTATGAAGCTGGTTCATGTGGATATAGTATTTACCGTCAACTTTTATCAATGGAAATTGAATGTATTGTAGTTGCTCCAACACTAATTCCTAAACGTACTGGTGATCGAGTAAAAACGGATCGTCGCGATTCATTACGGTTAGCTCAGCTTCTTCGAGCTGGCGAACTAACGGCTGTTTGGGTACCTGACGAAATCCATGAGGCATTGAGAGATTTAATTCATGCTCGTTCTGACACTCGCGAAGATTTACAAAAAGCACGTCAAAGATTAGTTCATTTCTTGCTTCGTCATGAAATACGTCCACCTCAAGGTGTTAGGAACTGGACAATCAAACATCGTACCTGGTTAAATACGCTCACTTTTGAAAAATCATCATTACGTATCGTCTTTCAAGAATATTTACATTCAATTTATGAGGTTGAAGAAAGAATGAAGCGTATTGAAGCACAGGTTCATGAGGAAGCAATCAAAAGCGAACATGCACCTGTCATACAAGCCCTTCAGACTTTAAGAGGAATAGCCGAGGTTACAGCTGTCACACTAGTCGCAGAAATTGGTCAATTTTCACGTTTTTCGAATCCAAGGCAATTAATGTCCTACGCTGGACTTGTTCCGAAGGAATACTCGAGTGGCTCAAGCCGATGGCAGGGTCCAATTACTAAAATAGGAAACTCACACATTCGCCGAGCTTTAGTAGAATGTTCCTGGGCATACCGCCATCGACCTTCTCTTAAAGGTGAATTATTGAAAAGACAGGCTGGACAACCAATTGAAGCACAAAGAATTGCGTGGAAAGCCCAACATCGTCTCAATTTAAAATATAATCGAATTACAGCTAGAGGTAAGGCAGGAAAGTTTGCAGTTGTAGCCGTCGCTCGTGAGTTACTTGGTTTTATTTGGGCAATTGGATGTAGTATTGAGGATCAAAAATTAATCCAATCTGTTGCTTAATAGGTAATCTTCTACTCAAAACAGGAATATAAAAATCTAATTATAAATGAAATCTAAAGACTAACTAAAATTGAAATTTTGGCTCGGAGGCAAACACGGTAAGGAGAACCCTCTAGTTCAACTATGCACTAGGTAAAATACTGAACGTGCGCGTTTAGATCGAGGCAGCTCCGTAACGGATAGAATGAAATGTGGTAACCAACCCACGCATATCAGATTGTAAATCACTGTTGATAATTTTTGCCTTCGTGCCAAGGTTTTAAAGAGGTTATTCTTTAGGTTTGAAAATAAAAACTTCTATTCTTTCTTAAAAGAATGGTAATTCACAGACTTAGTAAAAATTAAAAACTAAGTTGGCAGTCTTAGAATAAGACTGCCTAAAAACATAAAATCAAAACCATTTGGGTATGGTGAGTTGACAGTTTCGTTCATATCAGTTGAATAAGTAATTGTAATTTTCATGAGTCTTTTGATTGATTAATACTTTTTGACTTAATGATAAAATAAAAATAAATTTACAAATATGAATGAATTAAAGATTATTAAGAATAATTTAAAGCAGGTGTTCCAAGTGAGTACTGAAATTAAAAAACAGGATGTAATGAAGTTATTAGTAGGAGCATGTCCTTCTTATAAAAAAAGATGGGAGGCATATCTAAAAGATAATTATGAACAAAATGAAGAACAATTATTGTATATAGATATATCTGATTTTGCACGACATGTAGCTGAATTACATAAAAAAGGACAATATGATGAATTCCCAACTATATTTGAATTGGTTGAGCGATTGCACATCAAAGGAGATGAAGTTGTTAAAGAAGCTGCTACCGTTGGATTACTTGAAGATATACAGCAGCACGCAGGGAATCATGATGGAATAAAAAAATTCTTACTTCCTGAATCATTAAAATGGTGGATTCATCTTGATGACTTTTGGAGTGGTAAAACAGAGTATGTTGGCGGACCAAAGAAATAATCTAATGCAACTAAAGCGTGCGATTCTTCAATAGAAGATCGCTTTTTCTAATTTAACATAATGGCAGAATAGCTAAAGAAGGAACGTTCAACTTTTATATCGAACTAATTTATGAATATTACTTAAATAGGGGTGATTAGGTTTGAAGGAACAATTATTTAAATTAACAAATAAAGAAGAACTTGTTGAAATCTACACTGATTTGGGAGATGTTGATACTTGTGCAGTAGCAAAAGTTCTTAATTTATCAGATGAATATGTAATTTTAGCTAATGTCTCTCCAACTGGTATGTACGATGGTTTTTCTTTAATTCAAACCGAAAAAATCTATCAAATTAGCTTGGATACCCTTTATCTTCGCAAAATAGATAAATTATATAAAGCAAAGAAACAAAGCCATATCAAAGTTGATATAAATAATGAAAATTTAATGATGGGTATTATCGAGTTTGCTAAACGGAACAACTTTGTTGTATTGATAGAACTATACGAAAGTGCTACTGTTCAAGGTCTAATAAAGAGCGAAGAAAATGGAGTGCTTATTGTAACCAATTTAACTCAATTTGGTAAACGCGATGGAGAATCGTTAATAAAAATAGAAGATATCACAACAATTCATATTGATGATGAAGATAGAAATTGTCTGAAAATCTTAGACTTTGAAAAAACGAAATAATAAAAAGCTAAATTTTTTATTTAGATTCTTATTCAGCTATCGCATGCACTAGTTGTACAATTTGATCGGCTGTTTAGTCGATTTTTTTTATACAACAAAATGGCAGATTAGTTGAACAAGGATTTCAACAATTTATGTCGAATAAAATCTAAAAAAATAATCATTTTCAGGAGAAAGGTCAAATGAAAAATTTTCTAGTTTCTTTTTTAGCATCAGTTTTTTCTTTTATCCTGATTACCTTAGTAATTGTATTATTTTACATTCTAAATGGTAGACATTATACTGCTTCAGAATTAACTGATTTTGTAGGTATGTGGGTAATTGGAGCTTTCTTCATATTAGGTGGATGTGCGATAGGAGAAGGATTGTTCATTGTCAGTGAACCTGCTAAACTTTATCATTTCATATTGTTAGGTTTGGTATACGGTGGAATTATATATGCACTTATTTTCTTCGAGCCAGACTTTGCAAGTTCTTCAGACTTCATTTTTCTAATTGTGTTTTCATTGAGTACCGCAGTAGGATCAGCAGTTTTTTATGTGTTTAGAAGGAAAGCTTTTAATTAGATAATATATAAACTAATACAACCAACTAATGCGTTAGTTCAACGAAAAAGAAGTATAAAGCAATTATGAGAACCACGAAGCGTGGGGAGGTATTGTATATGTTGTCGAACACGAAGTAATAAAAAAACTGATAATGTCAGTAGTGATTAACGAAAGGATGGAATAATGATACAAACGATTAGAGAGAAGATACAACAAAGACGTTTACAAATATTGGTTCATTCGTATATTTATTATCAATTAAATGGTTCTATAATTGAGGATTCTACTTGGGATAGGTGGGCGAAAGAGTTAGTTGAACTTACTGAAAGTTACCCAGATGAGGCAAAGTAAGTTAGATTTCATAAGGAATTTGAAGGATTTGATGGCAGTAGTGGGTTTGATTTACCTTTAGAACTACCCGAACTACACGATAAAGCAATAAGGTTGTTAAACTTTCGGTAAAAAAATGTACTTTACGAACAAACTGCGAAATCCTTATGTAACTATCGCATGCATTAGTTACTTAACACGAGCTGCTTAAATGCGGCTTTTTTTTTGTAGTAAATGGCAGTTTAGTTCAATAAGAAATGGATTTTTTTTCTAATAATTAATCGATAAATAAGTGATAAAATTTAGTTAGGATTAGATTTTAAATGCAAATTGGTTCAAAGTGGGTACCAGTTGTATTTTTTATATCGTATCAATAATAATAATTGGAAAATGGATTGGCTGGTTTCTATACAAAACAATAAAAAAAGAACAGTGATGAATAAATAAAGGATTTACAAAATTAACACTTCTAGGGGAAACATCGGATGAAAAAAAGGATAAGTATTGGAATATTATTAGTTGTCTTATTAGTCAGTGGTATAGACTTCACTTTCAAAGACGCATTTATTTATGCACTAATTTATTTTGTTGGAAAGAGCACTGTTTATTACTTTGAATCTAAAAAAATTAATTGGAAACAAAATATTAAGGACTTTGCTATATTTATTTTTTTTACATTTACTTATCATATTTGTTATCTAATTTTAGTAATGGTTGGTTTTAAACCTTTTAAAATTTTCTCAAATGGAATTGGATTTATTGGGGCGATTTTAGTTGGTTTAACAATGATATACATTACATTTAATGTACCTTATAAAATTCTTAAACAAAAAAGAAAGTAATTAATCCTTAGACTAACTAAAATAATAAGTGCTAAATAAAATAATCTTATATATTTTAAGGGGATTCCAAAATGCATTTTTTAATATTTTCATTGGTTTTGCTAATTTCACTAGGTATATTATTGGCTGCTGGAAACACATTATATGCTGGTATTAAAAAATATGAACGAGGAGAGTTTTCTGGATGGGATACAGATCCATTTGTTGAATTTTTTATGGCAATATTAGTATTGATTTCAGAAAAATGGTTACCGAAACGATATCATATAGTTTTATTTAAAATTATTACTATTGTATTTGGAGTATTTTTATTAGGAGTAACAGTTTTTTTACTATGGTACTTTTATGACCAATTGTTCAACTAACGCATGCGATAGTAGTAGATTCCCAGGGGCTATCCAATGTATAGTGAATCATAATTTATATAATAACTAGAGGTATTATAATGAACCGCAATATATTTATTCTGTTAGAAATTGTACTCGGTGGTACATCTATTTTAGTATTTGGAATGATATTTAGATTTTTAGGACTTGATGAATTTATAGGTGTAATAATCGGTTTGCTAGTTTATTCATTTATCTGGAGAAAGTATCTTAAAAAATATGATCCAGATAATAATTAATTTATTAACCTTATGCAACTAACGAATGCATTAGTTGAAAAACGTGATCGACGATTTTGTCGGTCCTTTTTTATTGAACAAAATGGCAGTTTAGTTCGATAAGAAATTGCAATTATATGATTCTTTTGATGGGTTAATACTTTTTTGTTTAATGATAAAATAAAAATAATTCTACAAATATAAGATCATTTAAGTAACTTAAGCAATGCTTTAGTTGAAAGTAAACTTATTAAAGTTATCATCGTAATAAGAGAGGATTGAGTGTGTGGTTAAGAAAATCTTTGATTATTTAGCTTTTTGTGGCTTAATTCTATTTATTGTTTATTCCGTTTATGGTATTTATGACATGTTACATTCTTCAACCAGAATTAATATGGTCATTTTCTATTCATTAAGTTTAATTACATGTTTATTTGCTGGAATAAGTAGTCAACTGAGTAATAATAAAAGAACTAAAAAATTAGGGTTGATACAATTTTTATGTGTTGGAGGTTACGCATATTGTATCTTTCTATCAATTAACTAAGGATATGTTATTTCAAAGAATTAAATTTGATTTTCTTCAACTAACGCATGCGATAGTTGATTAAAAGAGTTACAAATTAAATGTAATGTTACACTATTTAATAATTTAGAAGGGTGAAATAAATGGGAAGAAAAAAGAAAGAGTTAAAATTGGATTTTACATTTGTAGATGATTTTCATCCTTCATTTACTTCAAAAATGATCACTCAACTTACTGAAAGTGGTTCTACACTATTAGATGAACCAATCACTAATTGTTTATGGGGCATATTGATCGAAGAAGATGGAGCAAAACTTGCTACCGATGGACTTGGATATATGAAAGTTAGTGCTGTTGATTGGAGATCTTTTAGTAGAGATGTAACAATTAAATGGAGCTCATCTGACAAAAAAAATATTCTCCCTGCTGATAATGTGGAAGACATTGATATTACTTTTAGCTGGTGTGAAGATTTTCCAGTTAACGCTATAAAAATGCAATCTAAGAAAAAGACTGTTGTTGTTGATTCTTTTACTTTTCCATTTGAAGTAGAATATTCTGGAAATATTGAATCCGACATATACCTAGAAGTAAGTTTAAGCACCGAAAATGAAGGCGATAAACAATTAGTAGTTGATACCTTAAAGAGTGCATATGAAAATTGGAATCTTGAATCGGAAAAATCAGGCGATCATTATATGAATTTTATGAGATATATTAAGAAATTCAGAAATAAATATATTACATATTTTGACTTAGGAAGTACAGGAAAAGCTGGTATACATTATTTAATCAATTCATTAGCAAAGAATGATAAATTGGAGATTTCAAAAATATTTGTTAAGCAAACTTAAAATTGTGCATTGCTAATTACAATTCCTTATGCAACTAACGCATGCATTAGTTGAACAATGATCGACTGCTTCGGCGGTCTTATTTTTTGAACAATCTTTTGTTTTAAATAGCAGATTAGTTACATCAGGGGAGAGAGATTAAGTAGTATGGATAGTAATCGATATATTCTTATAAATAATAATAAAATTGAAGTGCTATACAAAGGAGTGAAAGGACCTTTAATTGTAATACTTACAGGTATGGGGTGTTCCTATGATGAGTGGTACGAGGTTATAGACAAATTAAGTCATACCAGTAGAATCCTCACTTTTCATCGGCAAGGGCTTGGTAAAAGTGAAATTGGGGCAGGAATAAATAATACTGAATCGACTGTACGTGATCTAGCAGCATTACTTAATCATTTTAAGATTGAAGAACCAATTTATTTAATTGGACATTCTTATGGTGGACTATGTGCTCAACACTTTGCTAAATCTTATCCTAAAATGGTAGCTGGAGTAATCTTAGTTGATTCTACCTCCGTTGAATTGAAAGAGTTGGATAATTTAAATCTACCTGTAATGGATAAAGAATCGGATGAAGATTGGATTGAAAAATGTTTAAGTTATGCGAGTAAAGATATTGAACGATTATCTAAAACAATTAAGCCAACATTGAATAAGAAACATCTTCAATTACCTATTGATATTCAACAGAGATTATTGGACTTTCAAGTAAATCCATCACTTTATAGAGCGATGGCATCAGAGATTAAACAATGGAAAAACGATGCTGAAGTAATCAAAAAATTGGGGGATTTTCCAGATATACCGTTAATTGTCATTGGACGAGATAAAGAATTCACCATTATGTCAGAATTGAAAACAGGAATACCTTTATGGGAATTAAGAATCTTTGAAGAGAAATGGTCGGAATTAATTATTAACCAAGTTAAACTCTCTTCAAAAGGTGAATTGTTATTTGCTGGTAATTCAGGGCATTCTGTATTTCTAGATCGTCCTGACATAATCCTAGACTGTATATATAGAATTACAAGTGAATACTGTTTTAAGTAATTTCCTAATTCAATTAACTGATGCTTTAGTTAAACAACATGATCGACTGTTTAGTCGGTTTTTTTTTATGGAGTTAATGGCAGATTAGTTGAACAAACAACGTTTAAAATTAAGTAAAATATCTTATAGGAGCCATGATGGCTCCTTTCGACTATTTCAATTTAGTTAAAAAGGAAATCATTACTATTTTAGAGAATATTAATATATAAAAATAATGATTTTTGGAGGTGTTTAAATATGCATAATGTTAAGAAAAATGAAGGTAAGCAAAAAGTAGATATAGGTGGTATAGAACTACATTATGAGTTTTTTGGAAAAAAAGATGCAAATGTAACTATGGTATTTGACTCTGGATATGGGTGGGACTTAAATAATTGGAAAACAATTAGAAATGAAGTTTCAAAGTTTACTATGATGTTTATTTATGATAGAGCAGGTATTGGGGAAAGTGGAAAAGACAATAGACCACGTCATAGTAGGCAAAATGTTGAAAACCTTCATACTTTACTTCAAAAAGCAGGCGTGAAACCACCATATATATTGGTTGGACATTCTTTTGGTGGAGCAAATGTTAGGTTATTTGCAAGTGAATATCCTGAAGAAGTTGCTGGTGTAATACTTTTGGATTCAGTTCATGAGGACCAAAATAAATTTATGGCTCCTTTATTTTCAGATAATGTAAAAAAAGAATATTATGGTCAATTTAGTTTTGAAGCTTCATTAAATGAATTTGAAGAAAGTCTTGAACAAGTTAGTGAGTCTAAGTCACTTGGAAATATGCCACTTCTTGTGGTTACTGGTGGTACACAACCATACCATACAACAGAGTCATGGATTTACTGGAGTAAATTTCAAGAAGAACTAGTTAAATTGTCCACGAATAGTAAGCATATAATAGTTGATGATGCTGGACATGCAATACATATTGATCGTCCAGATGCAGTTATTAAAGCATTAAAAGAATTTTATGAGTTTGTTTAATAGAATTAATAGAGAAATTAGGTGTGCAACTAAAGCATGTATTAGTTGAAGTAATAGAAGATTGCTTTCACGGTCATTTTTATTATGTTAAATGGCTTACTTATTTGGAAATGGGAGTGCTCATAATGTGTTGAAATATATCATTATGCAATTAAAATCAGTTAAAAAATCCTTATTTATTAAGGTTAAATATAGGTGAGAAATAATGTATGAAGTAAAAAATAATAGAATTACAGAAGAAGTTTTAAAAGCATGGGATCAAAAATTAGTCCCTGATATTAATACTTTTATTTTGAGGATCGTCCAGATTTTGTTGTAGTTAATGCACGTGCAACAGTTGAGTTGTCATTAGATATAAAAACCTCTTACTTGCCGTGGAATATTTCTGCAAAAGCTCGTTATATAGGTATTGTATCTAATCAGGAGTTTCTCTTTTGGGAGGAAGATTTACAAAAAGCAGTCTTGAGCGAACAAATACGCCTCAATAGAGGATACATATTTGAGTTAGATGAATTACGAAACGTTATAGGAGACATTCCAGTTGATGTAAAGAATGCTCTCGATACTTTTTCAATTAATATAGATGGAACGAAAATGATTACATTACAAGGTTTTTTATGGAAAGCTTTGCCTTACCAAATAAGAATATACATATTACTTTATGTAGCAAATATGTTTGTAGATATGGATTCTACTTCAGATATAACATACTTGAATGCATTAAAGAGTGAATACCTAACTATTGCTTCTTTACTGAATACATTTGGAAGTAACAATGGACCGAACTGCTTGGGTGCTGTATTAGCAGCATTGCAGAAAGATGAGGGCAAACTAACATCTTACTTAAATAAATGGGTACTTCCAGCAGAATTTTATGAAGAACTGGAAAATAAAGATTATGTGAGAATTAAATCTAGTTCGATCCAACCAAATGACGTATTGATTTGGGAAAAAGATCAAAATACACTGCATTCGTGTTTTGTATTGAGTAATGGTTTAGTATTTAATAAACAAGGGCAAACGATGTTTAATCCATATCAATGTCTACCTCTTGAACATGTACTTAATAATTGGAGTTGGGTTCAGTCTTCAGGCGGACAGTTAAAGATTTATAGAAAAAGTGAAGTTTAATTTATTACATTCTTGTACATTTTACGCATACTTTTGTAGTTGAATTTAGTTAAAAAAGGAATTTAACCAAATTTATAAGGAGCTATTAGAATGAAGAAATGGAAAACACTTAGTTCGGAATATATATTTAAAACTCCTTTTGGAAATTTAAGAAAAGATTGTTGTCAATTGCCTGATGGAAATATAATACAAGATTACTATGTAAATGAGTATTCTAATTGGGTAAACGCTATTGTGGTAACAAAAGAGAAAAAGATTTTATTGGTAAAGCAGTATAGATACGCTGGACAGGAGTATTTTCTAGAGATTCCAGCAGGAAAATCTGAAGGTACTGAAACTTATATTGAAGCTATATTAAGAGAAGTAAGAGAAGAAACTGGATATAAAACAGAAACTGAACCAATTTTATTAGGAGAGTTTTTTATTAATCCAGCAACACAAAATAATAAAGTAATAACATATTTAATTTTAGATGCTTATCAAGCATTTGAACAGGAACTAGACCTCACTGAAGTGATTGAAATCAAGTTGGTTGATGTAGAAGATATGTACTCTAAAATAAAAAGTGGAGAAATTAATCATCTTTTTACAGTAAGTGCTTTTTATTTAGCATTGCCACATTTGATAAAAGTAACGGCTGGCGCACTTTGAAATTTTAATATTAACTAAAGGAACATTCTGAAAAAAACTAAACTAGTAATTGACAAATAAGAGAAATAGGGAGATAAATTACATGTTTTATAGAAGGAAATTTCACATTGTAAAAAATGAATTCGTTGAGGCGTTTAATGAACACTTTAATGAAACGAATTTACCAAATCAACATAAGCACGGTGCAAGATTGACAGGAAGATGGATGATTTCTCATGATACAACAACCACAGGAATATTCGCCATTTGGGAGTATGACAGTTATGAAAAGTATCAAGAAATTGAAGCAAATGTTAGAGGCGATAAAGAACATGTAAAACGAGTTCAAGAATGGTACGAGAAACACGGGGGCAGAAATCATGTATTAGAAGAATATTGTATGGAGGTTAGAAACGAAGAGTTGTTATCGACATTGAAATAAAAAATCTATTTAATAGTACTTGAAGATAAAAGAGGTAAAATCATGTGAATAATCCTTTTGAATGTATTACAGGCTTTATTTTTGTTGAAAATGAGATAAAATCAGCAGATGTAATTCTTATTCCAGGATCAGACTACCCTCAGTTAATGGAAAAAGCTAGTTCATTGTATAAACAAGGCTTTGCACCCTATATATTACCTTCTGGAGGATATAAAGAAAGCATAAAGACAACTGAGTGGGAATATTTGAAGCAAATAGGTATTGAAAATGGTGTTCCAGCAAATGTCATTTTAAAAGAAGAGAAAGCACAGCATACATTGGAAAATGCACGTTTTTCATTTGAGGTCTTAAAAGAAAAAGGAATACAGCCTAAAAAGGTTATTATAGTATGTAAAGCAGGTCACTCACGTCGTGCATTATTATGCTATCAAACCGAGTTTCCAGTAGAAACTGAGTTTATTGTATCGCCTGTTACTGATCGGTTTGGAATAACAAAAGATAATTGGAATTTATCTGAAATAGGAATTAGTCGTATAATGTCTGAGGTTGAGAAGATAGGTAAATATTACAGAGCAATTCTTCCAAATTCAGTTATTCATAAATCCTATTAGAAGCAGTTAGATCAGAATTTAAATTAAATTGAAGCTTGGTTTAATATAGATCCCTATTAAATATAGAAAATGAATAAATTAATCTCTAGGAAGTTTTTAATAAACTAACTAATGAAAATACTAATCAGATTTCAAATGGAGATGATCTCATTGCAACAATCACTAATATTTGATATGGATGGATCATTATTTCAAACAGATAAAATTTTAGAGTTATCACTTAATGATACTTTTAACCATTTACGTTCACTAAATTTATGGGATACAGTAACGCCTATTGAAAAATACCGTGAAATAATGGGAGTACCTTAAAGTCTGGGAAGTGTTATTACCTTGTTATTCTAAGGAAGTAAGAGAACAAACAGATGCTTATTTTCAGGAAAGATTAATTGAGAACATTAATAATGGGAATGGAGCTTTATATCCAAATGTAAAAGAGATTTTTACATTTTTAAAGTACAATAATTTTTCAATTTACATAGCGAGTAATGGTTTAACAGACTATTTAAATGCAATTGTAAAGTATTATAAGTTAGATAATTGGGTTACTGAAACGTTTAGTATTCAACAAATTCAAACCCTTAATAAGGGAGATTTAGTCAAAACTATTGTTAACAAATATGAAATTAAAAGTGGCGCTGTTATAGGAGATCGCTTATCTGACATCAATGCAGCTAAGGATAATGGTTTAACGGCGATTGGTTGTAATTTTGATTTTTCACAAGAAGATGAACTCAAACAAGCTGATTTTGTAATTGATGATTTAATTCAATTAAGAAAATTTTTTCCTAAAGCGAAAGGTTTTATATGTACCTAAGGCAAGCGTAAGTTCAATAAGGATAGAATCGGTCAGCATTAAATTGCTGGCTTTTTTATATGAAATAAATGAAAATTCTAATCAAAAAAATAGGGTATCTTCTAACAGAGTTTGTGTACACAAATGCTTACGGAAAATCTTAAAGCGTGCTATGTTCTTATTATAAATGCTTGGGAGGGGACGAATATTAAAAGTAAGAGCATTCACTTTAGAATCAATGAAACAATTTTAGAAAAATTTGAAGACGCATTAATTTATGAAGGAATAAATAAAACAGAATTCCTAACCCACGCGATTCAAAATTTTTGTGCAAAAGTGGCATCACAAAAAATGAATGATGTTAAACGTCAATATGGAGCAAGTACAAATTTGCAAGTACGAATTGATACACACTTATTGTACGAAGAAAAACGTGTAGATTTAGATGAATGGGTTATTAAACTATTAAATTTAACAAATGATGAAAAGATACTAGACATTGGATGTGCGACTGGGGCATTCCTTTCTATATTACAAACAAAGGGGCATAGAGGACATCTTACTGGACTTGATCAGTCACCTAAAATGATTGAAGAAGCAAAAAAGAAACCTAATCAAAAGAATTTAAATATTGAATGGATTATTGGAGATGCAAGAAAACTTCCTTTTTCAAGTAATTCATATGATTGGTTGGTAGCAAGACATATGCTATATCATGTGCCAGATCTTCAAGGAACAATAGAAGGTTTTAAAAGAGTAATAAAACCAAACGGAGGACTAATTACCACTACAAATTCTCGTGATTCATTACCAAAAATTAGAGAACTTTGTAATGACATGCTATTAGAATTTGGATTCCCTGAGAGAGTTTCGCCAGCTGCTCCATTTTGTATAGAGAATGCAAAAGAACTGTTAAATTCAGTGTTTGATAAAGTAGAAGAAAAAGTGATCTCTAATTCATTAATTTTTGGACAGCCTGAGCCAATCGTGAATTATATAATCAGCATGTTTCCATCTTTAAATATACCTCACGATACGGACTTATACACTGATATGAAAAACTGGTTGAAATTAGAAACTGAGGATAGATTAGCCCGTATTGGAAGAGTTTGGCGTGATCCAAAAGATGTAGGATTTTATTTATGTAGAAAATAAGATGTGAATAATACGTTATTAAAAGAAGAAATCAAAGTGATTACCTTGGCTTACTATCTTTGATTGTAGTTACGATAAAAAGTTAGCTTATTCAACAAAAGAATGCATTAGATGAATAAAATTAGAAGTCTATTATAAGGTACTCATTACTAACATTGGATGATTTAGTTGCTGTTACTAAATAAATTATTTTCTTGTACAACGAAGCAAGCTTTAGTTGAACAACATGATCGGCAAATCGTCGGTCTTTTTTTATTGAACAAATTGGAAGAAGAGTAGAACAATTGACATTAATCTTACAAAATTACTATCTCTTATAATTGTATGGATTTTTAACATCAGATATATGTTATGATAAGAATGTATGTTCGTTTTTGTGGTAAATACATATTACTGGGAGGTAACTAATGGAGAAAACAAGCTATTCTAAAAAGTGGAATCTAGATAAGGTTTTTATGGGCGGAAGCACATCAATTCAATTTTTAAATCATTTCAATCGATTAGAAGCTCAAGTACATGAACTAGAAGGTAATGTTAAAACATTTATTACTCCACTTTCAACAAACGAAATAATTAGATTGGTGCATTTAGTAGAAAACATCGGAAACATTCGGTTGTACTTAACGCAAGCTAATTCGTTTATCACTTGTCTCCTTGCAGAAAATCCAAAGGATCAAGATGCGGCGGTATTACGAGGAAAAGTTGCTCAAATAGAATCTCGTTTTGAAAAAGAATTATCGAAAGTAAAGAAGATATTAAGAAATACAAAGGAAGATGTTTGGGAAAGCATACTAGAAACCGAAGAATTACACGAATATAGATTTATTCTAAACGAATGGCGTGAAAATGCAGCTAAGAATTTGTCAGAAGAGGAGCTAAATTTGATTTCTGATTTAATGATCGATGGGTACCATGCTTGGGGACATTTCTATAAGGATCTAGTAAGTAGTATTAACTTAAATATTCAAATTAACGGAAAAGAAGAGACTCTATCAGTTGGACAAGCCATTAACTTGCGGTCACACCATAATGAAGAAGTGAGAAAGGAAGCTCACTATGTATTAGAGTCTACATGGAAAGAGAAAGAAGAATTATTTAGTAAAATTATAAATCACATTGTTGGCTTTCGTATACAAGTGAATAACAAACTCGGGATAAAAAGTGAAATAGAAGAACCTTTGAAAAAGAACAGAATGAAGGAAGAAACGCTGAATACGATGTGGACAGTGATCAGTAAATATAAACAGCCTTTTTCAAATTACTTGAATAAAAAAGCTGAAATGATAGGCGAATCTAGTATGAAGGCTTATAATTTTTGGGCTCCCATTACAAAAAGTAATCAAGAGATAAAATTCGAGGAAGCTGCTACCCTTATTACGGAACATTTTAGACAGTTTGGAACGGAATTAGAAGCTTTCGTTAAGGAAGCTTTCGATGAAGGTTGGATAGAAGCAGAAAATCGTCCAAATAAGTCTGCCATTCCATTTTGTGCTAGTTTTCCACTAACAGGTGAATCAAGAGTTTTTATGACATTTAGAGGTGCTTTTTTAAATGTGTTAACTCTTGTTCACGAACTGGGGCACGCTTTCCATAATTATGCCATGAAGTCGGTAAATGGGTTGAATAAGCGTTATCCGTTAAGTATTGCCGAGACTGCTTCAACCTTCTCCGAAATGATTATTTTTGATGCGGCTATGAAAAAGGCAAAGTCAAAAGAAGAAAAATTATTTATATTGGATGAAAAATTAAAACGTAGTGTAATGAACTTTATGAATATGCATTCGAGATTCATTTTTGAGCAGAGATTTTACAAGGAACGTAATGAAGGGATTGTTTCAGCCAATCGACTAAATCAGTTAATGGAAGAATCAATAAATGAGGCTTATGCTGGTTCCCTAGAACAACCTTCAATCCATTCTTGGGTTTGGACTCCACACTACTATATTACTCAATCGCCTTTTTATAATTTCCCATATACTTTTGGGTATTTATTTGCTTTGGGCATTTATGCAAAGGCAAAGGAGAAAGGAATAGATTTTGAGAAAGATTATTTAAACTTACTTCGTGATTCAGGAAGTATGACTGTTGAAGATTTAGTTATGAAACATTTAGGAGAAGATATTACTTCAGAAGAATTCTGGGAAAAAGGAATAAAATTATGTGTGGAAGATGCTGAAGAATTCATTAAATTAAGTTCTTCTTAAATTTAAATGCTGTTATTTATGATCTCAGGCACAACTTATGGAGAAAGTCTAGTTAACTACTATTTTATAAATACCGATTTTAATAGATAAATTAAGAAAAATGTACTAATATCATTAATCAGTAGTCTATTTTTATGACCATTCGGAATAAGGGTTGTTCATAAATATGAATACTTCGTTTATATGCATAAACTCTTGAGAAGTGTACACTTCTACTGTTTCTTTAATAGCATTCGGTAACAGCTTATAGAAAGCTTTAATGTTTGATTGAACATTTTTTAAAGGAAAAGAAGTACGAACTATAAAAAATTAATTTATAAATGTAAAATAAATAATAAAAGGTACAAATGGTGAAGATATGTTTTTTAAGGTTTTAAATGCATACAATATTTTGTCTTTTAATAAAGAACATTACGCAAAGTTTACAAATTTAATAAAGGACTCATACGGCTATACAACTTATAACGATCCCAATAAAACTAATGGGATCGTTAATCCTAGGTACGAAATGTATCTGAGATTAAAACAATCTGCCTATACCAGTAATATTTTGAGTGACCCACCCAAAGAGCCTTTAAATAGAAAGCTTTCTATGCTCCTGTCAAACAAAAATATTGATCAAGAAAAGATAAATAAATACTTAGAACAATATGGGATGCAGGATGATTATAAACATAATATCGAGATTAATAATGTTGATAACGGAACAATAATCACCCATTTTGTAGATTTGATTGAAGAACAAATTTTAGATAAAACTAAAATAATTGATAATTCAATTGAAGGGATTAACCGTCAATTCTTAAGTAAAAATTTTATTATGAAGAACCAAAAAAGGTTTACATTTTTACCCTTTTTAGCAAAAATTGAAGACGAGTATGTACAACCAATAATTATTGCAACATTTTATGATATCGGTATTGTTACTTTACAAATAAACATAGCCTATGAGACCAATAAAGTGGAAAATCCACCCAAAACTACACCTCAAAATGTTATTCTTTCAAACGTTCAATTCTATGAAAGTAAGAAGAAATATAAATCAAGTGATTACTATAATAAAACTACTGCAAAAACACTAAATCTTACTCAAATTTTTGAATATTATCAAAGTTACTTGAAGATGCTATGTGGGGATTATTTTAATGATGAAGAGTTTTATAATTATTCCTGGGTTTTTGGGGATTTTGCATCAAATAAAAACTCTGAACACCAGAAATTTATAGAACAAAACAAACATCTGTATTATAGCTACCTAAGAAACGCTAATTCTGAACTAACCTTTAGAATGGAGGAAGAAAAAATAACAAAAGAAATCGAGGGTGCTCAAGTTTTTAGGATGAAGGGTTTGCATTTTTATTGCACACCCTTTTCTTCAATATTAAGTATTGGATATACATTCTTTAAAGATGCTGTTGACGAATCAGTAAAACATATTGAAAAGGAACTTAAACAGGAAAATGAATATGACAAATATGTGAATGAATTATATAAAGCATATACATTAACACACATGTATCAGCATCTAAGATTTTATGAGCTTACTTTTATTAAAAGGTATTATACATCTAAATTATTGAATGATATTTTATCAGGAACAAAAAACTTAAAGAAATTCAATCAATTAAAAGAAGATTTTAATTTTGTTAAATTAAAATTCGATGAAGAATTAATCTTACAATCCGATGGGAGTCCAAAAGAATTATATAAGATTATATTAGAAAAAACTGGAGTAAATTCTCTTGTAACAAAGTGTGAAAAACTACTTAATGATATTAGAGAAAATATCAATACGAATAGAGAAACTGGAATCAAGAATACTGAGCTTTTTGTATTAATATTATCTACAATTTTAACTGTTACTCTAGGCTATACGGGTATAAAGCTAATTGTAAATGACGTATTGAGTAATCTCCCTGTTTTGGGTAAATATATCTCAATACATCCATTAAGATATACAGGATCTATATGGTTTACGTTAGTTTTATTAATAGTTATTTTGAATGTACTTCGCATAAATGCATATAAAAAATAAAAAAATCAAACAGAAATCGATACAACTATTTGGTATTGGGGAATCTTTTTTATGGAAAAACATATAACTAATGAAGTTTTGGATAATGTATTTTTCGGTGATGGAAGTTTAAGGGATATTTATATTTTAGATGCCAATATAAATGACTGGCAAAAATTAATAGACTGGTTATGTTTATCTGATTGGGGTATTGAGTTTTATATAGATGGACAAAAAAACACAAATAAAATAATAAATGTATCCAAAATATTTGAGGAAAAAAAGAATAAAAGTGTTTTAATGTCTATTGACATCAATAGTGTTTTGGTAAATTGCCATTTCTTTGTAGAAGATGAAATAGAATTTGATATAAATCCTAAAGAAATTATAGGGCTAAATGAAGCTAGTTACGTATTTGAATTTATGATTAAACTATCAAATATAATTGGTAAAGAAATCATTCTTACTGAAGAAAACTTACCTGAAAATCCTTTAGTTACAGTAAAAACTAATGGAACATTGTTTATTCATATTTAAGATAATTTGTTGTACAACTATGTATGTAATAGTTAAACAACAAAAAGAGGGTGATCTTAGGATCTTCCTCTTTTTATTGGAATTATTTTTGATGAAAAACAAATGTTTCTTTAAAATGTCTGATTTGATTTCCTTTTATTGTCTTTTCCCAAGTAATGTCCACTTTAAATACCTTAGCTTTTACCGATATAGGAAAGTTTGCATGATGATAAGAGCTACCATCTTTAATTAAAATATCCCCATCATGAGTAAATAACTCGTAATAAGTTTTTGAATGAGGCTCATTTCGATAAGCCTCAATTCTAACGTTATTTATGTTTCTATCACCAATATTGCTTATATCCAAACTATAAACATTAATAACACCCTTTTTTGCCTTTGTAAGTTTAGGCTCATTTACCTTAACTTGATCAGCTTGATCAATTTTAATGCTCCATTGATTAGATGACTTTGATATAGGTAAGCTATTAAAGGATTTTGCATACGTATTGGTATGATAGCTAAAACCTCTAATTCAAGTAAGTGACAGTATAGATTAAAAAGGATTCTTGGTAAGCCATGTGATACTGAAGCGAATCTTTGTTAAAATATTATTTCTTATATGAGGTTTTATATAGATTATATTTAAAGAAATAAACGAGATAAGGTGTGGATTAATTTTGAAAAAAGAACAAAAAGCTCTTTTTAAAGAAATTGAAAAAATTCAAGAAAAGTCTATGAGAGTGTTAGCTAAAGAATTTGGTTTAAAAAAGAGGTCGTACTGTATATTTAAAAAAGTAGGAGATTTTTTTGTAACGGGAGACTATAGAACAAATTTTACAGATGATAATGAAATTTCAATTAGTATGTATTGTAAAATAAAACCATTGATTTATGATGATTTATTTTGGGAAGTATTCGATATACAGGAAAATGCAGGAGAACCTATGAGCTTAAGAGCAATAGGAGCATTTGTAGCACCAACCTATCCTATCAAAGAGATTAAAATTGTTGAAAACAGTTTAGAGAATATAGAAGATGATATTCGTCAAACCGTAGTAGAATTTATTGATACCTACGAGACGTTTATAAATTCTATGGAAAAAAGTGTAGATAATTTCAATAAATTCGTTGTACAACAATCAGATTTTTACCATGTAGATTTGATGAAAATGTTAGCTTATATTCAAATTGGAAAATACAACAGTGCAATAAATAGTGCAAAAGAGCTAATAATTAAAGGTGATACAGGTCCCCTAGGAACTGAAAATAAAGGTATTTATGAATATATCGTAGAGTATTGCGAAGAAAAACGCAGCATTCATTAAAATTCTCTACAATCTTTTATTATGTTACTGACAAAATGTACGAAAAGCATTGAAAGAATGAATTGAATTAAATGTAATATCAAATATTACAGAAATTGGTCAGTCTTTTATTTAGTTAATAATGAAATAATATTGTTGAACTAATACAATACAATAGTTACTTAAAATTGGAGGCAAAACACATGCAGTGGTCTCAATGGTTACAAGGTGGTCCTTTCCTTGAGATTAGTTTTTTATTGGAACAAAAAAAAAATAAAAAAGAAACAATACAAGAAATTATATTAAATATATCAAAATTAAAAAATAGAATTGAAATCAATGACAAAAATGTTGATGAAATTATCGATTTCTTTGCTGAAGGCTATCCGTTTAACGAAGAAGATCCTAAATCAAATTACTTACATTCCCTACAACTCAGATTATATGTCTATTTATCTAGGAAGAGAAAAGCAACGTTACAAATTGAAATGGTCTCTTCTAATACTGCAATGGTTAATTTTTGGTTTTATGGTTCTCCAATTGATGCCATAGAGTGGGATCAGATTGGAATACAAAATGAAGAAATTACAGATTTTACAAATTTTCTTAAAGACTTGTATTCCATTTTTGAATTTAAAATAGGTGGAATGGCAATCGAAAAAGATGTAATTTCATTATTTGGTCTCGATGAAGTATATCCTAATGAATGTTATTGTTTAGTGAACGTCAAAGCTGATTGTATTCTTCAAGAATCAAACGGTTTCATAGATATAATTTGGAATGAAAAGTACAAAAAGTTACGTCAAATTCCATACAATCATCTCAGGCTCGATAAGGATGGGATCCTAATTAATATTGGTAGTTTTGTTGAGTGATTCAATTGAACGAACGAATTGCTTTAGTTGTAATAGAAACTAGACCATTTCGTTGAAATTTAGTAAAAAAGGATTGTGTTGAAGGGGATTTGAAGAGATGGTTTTAGATCACATAAGCAAAGTAATAAATAGTGAAAATGTAGAGGAAGCAGAAAAAATATTAGAAGAAATCGTGAAAAATAAACAAGAAAATTGTATTCACCTTCTCATTGATTGCTTAAAAGTCACTGGTAATCATAGGATAAGAAATGCAATTGCAATTGCTCTTAGTGATATTGGAAATGAAATAGCAATTGAACCACTTTTTGAAATGATAAATGACCCTAAAACATTAGGGTATCGAGGTACTTTGTTTTATGCACTGAAACCATTTGATTGTACTGCACACTTAAAAACTTTAGTTCAGCATTTGCTGACTGGAAATTTCGAAGTCCAAGCAAACTCGTTTTAATTAATCGAAGAAAATATTAATTCAGTTGTAAACGATGAAATATTATTAGAATGTATTTTAAACGTAAAGGTAGCACTGAAAGGACATAAGCGAGAGCAGAATATACTTTCAAATGCTTTAGAAATATTGACTTCATTAAAAAATAAATGAAAATTAGAAATTTACTTAACTAGCACATACTATATTTGAAGATAACGAGTTGCTTGCAACTCGTTTTTTTGTTGTAAATGCAGTTTAGTTTTTTAATATATTTTAAAAGAACGATTAATTAGTAGAAGATCGTTCTTTTTATTTGTCGATTTTTTTTAAAAGGATATTATTTAATATTATTGAATACCTTGTATAACAAAGTAATAAAAATATTAAGGGAATGGGGTGAGGGAATTGAATATTAACAAAGAGGTATTAAAAGGTCACATTGATACAATCATACTTTCTCTTTTACACACGAAGGAAATGTATGGGTATGAATTGGCGAAGTATGTTCGTGAAAAAAGTGATGAACAATTTGAATTGAAGGAAGGTACTCTTTATCTTTCATTAAAGCGATTAGAAAAAATTGATTGGATTTCTTCTTATTGGGCAGATGAGCAAGGTCCTGGTGGGAGACGAAAGTATTATAGCCTTACAACTTTAGGAAAAGAAAATTTTGAATTAAAGCGTAAGGAATGGATTTTTGTTAAGCGTATTATTGATTCATTTGTAGAAGGGAGCGATTCAGTATGAAACAAATTGAAGCATTTGTCGATTCGATTTATCTAAATGTTGGCGGAAACCTGAAGGAAGTCCAAGAGTTAAAAGCAGAGATGAAAGGTCATTTGTTAGAAGCTGTTCACGAATTGAAATCAGAAGGAAAATCCGAACAAGAAGCCATTGAACTTGCTATTGAGCGTTTTGGTGGAGAAAAAGAAATACGTTCAATAGTGGCTCAATTGTTTAAAGCACAAAAAACTTTTGCCAAGTGGGTTCTTTTCTGTTCCGTAGCGTTTCTTTTAATATTTTTATCAATCTTTGGGTTCGTTTGGCAATATGAAGAACAACACTCACACGAATTGTCTGTAATCGCTACACAAATAGCAGACGAATTAAAAGGTGAGAAATTAGTTTCTTTAGAAATGAAAAAAGAAATAGCAAGGTTAGTAGAAAGTACGGATTTTATTTCTGATGTTAGCATTTATAGTTCAAAGAAGATTAGAACGGAAGACGATGGCACGATTTTTTATAATACGGAAATAGAAAAGCCAGATTATCAATACAAAAAAATCGTTTGGTCTCCAGAATGGTTAGCTCATGACTTTTTCCCTTATGGAAACGGAGATAAAGAGTGGTATGTCGAAATGAAGTATAGAAGTTTTGATACTTTTGCAGGTTATGTTTTAATAGCAGGATTAGCAATTAATTGGACTTTATTTACAATTTGGGCAACGATCAATGCGTATCATCATAAACGATTAAACACAGGCTGGATAATTATTTTTGCTTTATTTAATCTATTAGGATATGTAGCTTATCTATTAATTCCGAAGTGGTATCGACCAAAACAGGAACTTATCTGAAGAGTATTATTTATTACCTCATCATCAACTAAAGCATATGGTAGTTGCATGAAGTGGAGTGCAGCAGTCTAATTTATGATAGCAGACTAGTAAAATACATAAGTAAATATGTTAAAATTAACCATTATTACCGCCAATAGATGGCGGTTTTTTATTGCTGTTAAAAAAATTCATAAAAAAATATCATATTTTTTGTAACAAAAACGACTTTAATCGGATATATAGTGCGAAAGGAGGAAAAGCCTTGGGAGATCTTAATGAAATTTACAATAATTATGCTGAAGTCGTTTTTAAGTATTTGATGTGTCTTTGCCATGATGCAGATTTATCAGAAGAATTAACACAAGAAACTTTCTATCAAGCTGTGAGATCGATTGATAGTTATAATGGTGGATGTAAGATGTCAGTTTGGTTATGTCAAATAGCGAAGCACTCTTACTATAAGTACCTAGAAAAAAATAAGAAGCAACGAAAAGAGATTTACCAAGAGAATTCCATACATACTTCACCTGAAACTGAATTGATAAATTCGGAGGATAAAGTTGCTCTATACCGAATAATCCACCTACTAGAAGAACCATATAAAGAAGTTTTACTTCTTAGAATTTTAGGAGGACTTAGTTATAAAGAAATTGGTGAAATTCAAATGAAGAATGAAAACTGGGCAAGGGTTACTTTTTATAGGGCTAAAATTAAATTAAGGGAAAGGGGTAAGATGGAGAATGAACAATAAGTGTGATATTGTGAGGGACCTACTACCATCTTATATAGACAATATATGTAGCAAAGAGAGCAATCAGTTTATTAAAGAACATTTAACTAGATGTGTAAACTGCGGAAAAATATTAGATACTATGAAATCCGATATCAATATATCCGATGAGATTTATAAAATTGAAAGGTTGGAGACGACGAAAAAACCGTTTACAAAAGTATCTGGATTTTTAAACTTCCAGAAGAAATTTACAAATTATATACTTATATTTGCACTCATCTCATTGTTGTTTGGGATATACTTTCTAGCTAATTCGAATAATGAAATGAAAAAATATAAAGAAGAAGTAAACAGGCTTGGTGTAGTAGAGCAAGAAAAAAAAGCCATTATGAATGATGCAATCAACGTACTTGGAGACTCAACTGTTCTTACAAATCAAAAAGAAGAACAACTTCTTAAAGTATTTGAAAAGTATAATGGCAAACTTAATTTGTTGGCTATATTTCCTAAAACCAATGTAGAAGATTGGATTAAGGAAAACGCTCTTGTAAGAAATGAACCCACAACAATTTACCCAATTAATTATCAAAAAGCAGCAATTGTTATTGGAAATGAAGGTATTATTGGAAGCAAAGAAAAAATAATTCCAAGTGATTATGATTTAGGAAATGTAGTAATGGAGAACGGAAATTGGGTAGTTCAATATGAATACAAAACTTCATACGAAAATATCATAGAGAAGTATCATCAATTAAAATATTATGGACCTAATATTTTGAGTTTCTATCAGTTACCCATCTTATTCGTCTCTATTTTTACTGTTCTATGTATTATTTGGCTATTCTTGAAGAAAAACAATAGTCAACTTAAAGGTTTAATAGACTAACCCTTAAATCAAATTAACTTATTAAACTATACGTACCTTATACAATTTCTTAATCAACTAACGCATACATTAGTTGAACAACATTTAAATTGCTACGGTAGCTTTTATCTTATTCAAGTAAATGGCAGAATAGTTGTATAAGAGTTATTCGAATTTATGATAAAATTTAGAATAAAAAGGAGGGGGAAATAATAAAGTTTTATCTTGCATCAAGTCTTAAAAATATTGAAATGGTTAGGTATGTTAGTAAAATTTTAATAGAAAAAGGATTCATTAATACATATGATTGGACAACAAATGAAAACGTTACAACACTTGAAGAACTAAAAGTAATAGGTCAAAAAGAGAAGGAAGCTGTAATTAAAGCTGATTTTGTTGTTGTTTTGTTTCCAGCAGGAAAAGGAAGTCATATTGAATTAGGTATCGCTCTTGGAAGTGGCAAAAAAGTCTATTTATATTCACCAAACAAAGAAGTAGATAATTTTGAAACTACGAGTACATTTTACCATTTACCTGAAATCGAAAAATGCTTTGGTACAATAGAGGATTTAGTAGCAAGTATAGAGTCTAAATGAAAAAAAGTTTTCAACTAACGCATGCTTTATTTGTACATCAAAATCGACTATTTAGTCGATTTTTTTATTTTGGTAACTGGGAGAATAAATTGTCAGGATCTAAGTATCGTTTTTTTTGCATGGGTTAATATAATCCTAAAATACAATAGGCAGGTTTATATGAAGACAAAATTTTTTATATTAATCTCAATTAGCACGTTCATTTTTCTTATTCAACCTTATGTAATTAAAGCAAATCAAAATGAAAATGAAATAAATAATAAATTACTTCATGATACATTACTGACTACACTCGATCCTTATATTTCAAAAGGTGTAGAAGATTATTATGGATATCACAAAGCGTATGGTTTGTATGATGCGAAAATATTAAATATTAATAGGGATAGAGAAGGAAGCTTTAGCTTTACAACAAAAGTCCAAGTGAATACTTTTGAACATGCACACAATCCTCCGCATGGAAAGGAGACAATGATCTTTGATATAAGCCCAATGGGAATTAAAAAGATTAGTTATGTTCATGAAGGCGATCAAGAGGAAAGGAAATTTAAACAGTTTTATAGTGAGACTATTTCAGATATAAAGCAATCGTTTAATTTAAATTTAGAGCTATATTCAGAATTTAAGTATTCGCAACTCCAATATAAAGCAGAAAAAGAAAAGGAATACAAATCCCTTGCCAATATTACTGAGGAAATTGTTAATAACATTTTGAATCCAGAGATCCATCCACCTTATAAAAATGTAATTTCTCCTGTTACTTTTATAAATAAGAATAAAGCATATATCCTTTTTAAGAAATTAGATGGAACAAATACACTTTATGAAGTGATTAAGCAAAATAAGGAATGGGAAGTTGTAAAAAAGATGAATAAGAATGGTAAGAAAATGAAAAATGAATTGCTTTGGTATTTGTAAAATCATGTGTTGCTTATGCAACTAACGCATGCAATAGTTAACTCTTTTAGGAGCTGATTGGACAATCAGCTCCTTTCTACTTATCTGACAGTATAGCTTAATAAGGAAATGGACTTTCTAAGGAAAAACAGAAAAATTTTATAGAATTATTATTCATATAGTGAGACTGAGGGGAGGTCATGTATTTGAATAAATTTATAAAAATTGTTGTTTTTATTCTTCTAATCACAATTGTTTTTAGTGGAGGTTTTTTTAGCGGAAAATTACTATATAACAAACCAACAAGAGAGATTCAAGTGGGATATGAAATATCAGGTCAACAAGGGGTAATCGAAATACGTAAAGTCATAACTGATGTAAAGAATCAAGAAAAGATTGATTATATCCAACAAGTTCTAACCTTTGCAAAGCAAATTGACAATAAAAATTTAGACTTAGGTAAATCAGATTTACACTTATTTATCAACAATCCTAAAGAAGGTATACGTTTGACAGAAACACAAATATGGTTTACTAATGATGGTGCAATTATTGATATGGGAGATTATAGAAAAATTAGTCAAACGGATGCAAAAATGTTAAAGAAAATAGTTGGATACAAGGAACTATAAAAATCTCTTTATGTAACAAACGCATTGCATGAGTTGAATAGAAGCTGCCAATCCAGGTGGCTTTTTTCTTATACAAGTAAATGGCAGAATAGTGGAATAAGAAAGGCTGAGCTTCATTGAATAGAGAGGTTTTCAAAGGATGAAACTATCATAGATAAAATATGGGAGGTATTGTCATTTGAATATTAGAGCTTTTTCAACAATACTTGTGATAATGGTTTTGGTTAGTACGAATTTAAATAATAAAGTTGGGGCTGAAGCTAATCTATTCAGCAAGTGGAGATTTAAAAAAGAAATTGAAAACTTTGGAGAAAAACAAACGAACAAGGTTCCTTTAATTTACAGTAAGAAAGAAGCATTAAAAAACGGTGACATAACATTTTTTAAAGAAAGAACTTCTGAACAAAAGAAGAAAATAACTGAGTTTAAAAATAATGTTAAAAATAAAAAACCTGATTTTATTCGTTTTACTCAATTCACATCCAATGGTGATGCAGTAATAACAGAGTATCAATTTAATGGGAAAATAATTTATTATCGTTATGACAGTTCCAGAGACCGAACAGATCAACATAGAAAGGGAACATTTGTTAAAGGGAAGTTTGTTAAAGGTTCGCACATAGTAGAAGACTACTGTAAAAAACTTGTTCCAAATTCAAAAATGTCATACATAACAAATTGTTATAAGTACGATAAAATTGAGTTTTAACATAAATGAAATGTAACAATTTTTAATTCTGCTTATTGAATTATGGCAAGTGATAGTTCAACAAGGATGGGCTACTACGGTAGTCCATTTTTTATTGTGCTAAATGGCAGGTTTTTTGCAAAAGAATTATCTGAAAGTCTATTTAAAAAAGGCAAAAATCCCCCAAATTAAAAAACATTAAATTCACATGGTTTGCAATAATTGAAGGAATTTGTCTAGAGGAAACTACCAAATTAAATAGAATTTATTTAAAAAAGACTGAAAGGTGGTAGTAAAATGACTTTACTGAAAGCAAAAAAAAACGAAACCTTAATGGATCTTTTAGTAGTTAATGGTCTAATGCGTGACCAAATAAAAAAATTAACTGAACATGACTCTGCGCTGATGGATAAAGAACTTTTATTAATCGTACAAAAGCTGGTTTATTTGGATAGCAAAATGGCAGATATGTTAAGCACTTTGTCAAAAGAAAAAACAGAATGACTACAATTATTGTAGTCTTTTATTGTGCTTGAAATTCCATAAACTGTCTGCCGAAATGTTCCCCTGTTACTTTTATAAATGGAAATAAAGCATATTTCCTTTTTAAGAAATCAGATGGAACAAATACAATTTAGAAGTGCTTAAGCAAAATAAGGAATGGGAAGTTATAAAAATGGTAAGAAAATGAATTGCAATGGTATATGTAAAAAAGCATTTCATATTCAACTACCATGGGAGAGCCATATAATCTTCCATTCACTGTTGTGAATCACTGATTCATGGATGGCTAACGCATGCGTTAGTTCAACAAAAAGAGTTGCTTTGGCAACTCTTTTTTTGTTTAACTTTAAAGCAGATTAGTGGAAGAAGGAAATGGGATTGTTGAGTTAATTTATACTGATTAAAGTCGTATTTTACTTTAATGTACAAATAGAAGTTATTAAATCAATGCAAAAATAACCCGACTTTAAATTACAGGTATGAACATATTTATTGTAGAACCTATCTATTTAAGGAGGTGTATTATGAAAAAATTAAAGAAGTATTTTGTTCTTATTGCTGTTCTTACTTTTTTATTAGTGGGTTGTACATCGGAAGGTAAGGGCGAGTTAACAAGAATTGACATTGATACATTTGTAAAAAATCAAGAACCCACTCATATTCAAGATAAAGATACTTTGGTTTTAATAGAAAACTTATTTAAAAAAATCAAATGGCAATCGAATCAGATTCTGAGTATGGCAAAGAAGCCAGATTTACTTGCTGTTTTCTTCTATGAAGAAGAGAAAAATATGCCTAATAGATTATATGAATATGAAATTTGGTTTAACGCGACTGGTACTGCAACTATTATTATTAATGATGAAAAAGAAGGATACAGTTACGGTGAGCTAGATAAAAATAACGCAAAAACATTAAAAAATCATTTCTCCAAAGGGGTTTAAAATGAGTATTAGTTTATGGGTTTTTATTGAGCTAAATGGCAGTTTAGGTCAATAAGAATTCACAGAAAAATCTAGCGTAAAAGAGTAAATATGTTAAAACTAAGAAAATTGGTTTGTATGAATTGTAGAGAGTGTGTATGCAGTTTTATGGAAATTAAGAAAAAGGGGATTTGAATTGAAGAAAGTTATAATTGTCATTTTTTCTTTATATTTGTTAGTAGGCTGTAGTGTAAGTAATGTAAAACAGAATAAAAAATTAGAAGAGTCTATTCATTCAGTGGTGGAAAATAAAAGTAAAAGTGAAATAGATATATCGTCTTTGGCTAAATTCACTTGGGAAAAAGCCTTTATCTTTCTACCTTATACAACTCAAGAAAGTATTGATAAACAATTAGAAGTGCATTTTAAAGACCTAAGTAACATTGATATGAGGGACGATATATACCTATTGGTTTTTCTTAATGAGGGCAAGGTAATTCAATATGCAGAAATAAATCGTCAACAATCTGATTTTTCCATTGGGGAAAAGAAATACCTTACACCGTCTAGTGCTTCGATTAATATTATAAGGAATAAAAAATAACAAAAGTTGGAACGACTATTACCGATGTAATGAAGGTAAGATTGTGAGAAAATGTAAATCAACTAACGCATGCAATAGTTGAAGATCAAGAGCTGCTATTATGCGGTTTTTTTTATTAAAGCAAATGGCAGTTTAGTTATATAAGGTACATAAAGGAAAAAGTAAGCTTTTTGCCGAATAAACTGAATTAGTAAACCATAGAGAGAAAGGAATGAATTTATGAAAAGTGATGAAGAACTTCAAGGCATGCTTAAACGAAAATTTGTTACTGCTATCTATGCAAGCACGCTATTTAGCATCATGTTTGCTTTAATTGATCCAGAACCTTTCGATGAACCAATCACTTCTATTCAGCACTATTTTTCAGATGTTATCGGAATTATCCCTATTTACTTAATGTATAGTCTACCGTTTTATCTTATCTATGGGGTAATTACATCGTTTTTGAGTGAGACAATTGCAAATCGGTTTGCAAGTCGAAAAAAAAGCTTATGGCTAACCATCTGTGGAATTTTTCATTTACTATTCGGTCTAATTCTCTTATTACCTGGATTACTTGCTTCTTCAATTTATTTTCTCGTTGATCAATGGTTGAAAAAAAGAAATAGTCCGTTTACGACAATCCAACGAATCAAATTGTTTGCCACACCTATCGTTGTTTGGTTACTCACGATGAGTTTCGTCTGGTTGAAAGGGTAACAGAGATGATTAATCTAATCGATTCCTTATGCAACTAACGCAGTGCATTAGTTAAGCAACCTGATCTGCTATTTAGTCATTTTTTTAAATATAAATTGCATTTTTGTGCCAATAATACAAGATTTAGAGAAAACAATAAATATAATGATTTTTTTAAAATAAATGGAAGGATAGTTTAAAGTGAAAATATAATATTTATATAAATACAAAAGGTGGTGTTCAAATGGAAACGGTGGGTTTTTACTGGATAGGTTTGATTTTTTGGTTATTAATTGGTTCAGGTTTAGTTCTATTAATTTGGGGTCTATGGAAAAAATCTTGGCATTCTTTATTGATCAGTGGAATTCTTTTAATCCTTCCAACATTATACTTTGCTGGTGGAGAAAGTTGGGTTGGCAAAGTTATTGCTTTATTCCCTCTAATCCCTTTTACACTTGCTTATTATATAAAAAAAAGAAAAATTAATATTTCTAATGCATAAATAAAAAAGGAATCTTCTATGGTGATTCTTTTTTTTGTGTCTAAAAATCCCAATGCATTTGTTGAACAACATGATCGGTTGTTAAGTCGATTTTTTTAATAAATGGCAGTATAGTTAGAACAAGGAATTTGTATACAGAATTCGAATATCTTAGATTAACGGGTAAAACTAAAGGAGTGAAGACATTGTCACTATATGATTTTTTCTTTAACAAAGTATTAGTTTATACAGCGTTAAAAGATGATGACTATTTTAAGGTTTCTCAAGCATTTAAAAGTGAAGACTTGCAGTACAAGGTTAAAAATCATACACGAAATAGTTCTACGCCTGGATTGCAGATGAATGTATCTGACTATAGAAGACCTGTCCTATATGAATTCTATGTGAAAAAAGAAGACGAATATAAAGCACAACAGATTTTATCAAATTTAAAAAGATAAACATATCCAATCATAAACATAAATTAAACATTTTGAAGGCGAGTAATTATATGAAGAATATAATATGGATTAACGGTAGCTACAAAGAAGATAATTATATTTTCGAAACGCATCTGCAAGCAGAAATGTGGGCGGATGCATTATATCCAGATTTCGGTCAATATTTATGTTCTAATACAAACGTAGGATACGCTACACCTGACGAAAAGGTAATAAAATGTTTATCAGAACTTTTACCAGAATGGATAAATTACAATAAAACGAATGGTAGTATTTGTTTAGGTGAAGAAAAAATAAATGGAAGAATTATATTTAAAATATGGATAAAAAAATAGAGGTGCTTCAACTAACCCACGTATTAGTAAAAGATCATTAGGGCTGTTTCCGCAATCTTTTTTTTAAGCAATAACTGGCAATTTAGAGTAAGACAATATGTAAGAATGAATATGACCGACCTAGTGGGAAATAATACTCTAAAAAATAATCGGAGGAAATTCCTTGCAGAGAAGTAAATTTAGCGTATTACTTTTTTCATTATGCCTGGTTGTAGGGTTCAATGGATTTGTTCATGCAGAACAAAAGGTCCAACCAAGTCAAATAGTAAAAGAATACTTTCAAGCGATTGATGAACGGAACTGGTATCTGATTCCTAAGTTATGGGTGAAAGATGCGGATATGCTTGGTTTTATTCAACAAAAGCAAAATCAACAAGAGAAAAATGGATTTTTTGGGATCAAGAAAGCTAAAGTGAAATATCTGAAAGAGGTACCGTATTCGTATGCTTCACAATATTTACCGACGAGGTACATAGAAAATTTTAAAAGTCCGAGAGTATATTATGTCGGAGTGGATTTGAAAGTATACAAAGAGGATCAGTACGCACTAAATGGTGTAAATTACTACTTTGTTACGACTGTGTTAGAAGATAAAAAAAGGAAAATTATTATGCAATCGATTCCGCCAATAAGTTCACTTATTGAAGATGGTTATGGATTTGGAACCGATGATGAAAAAACATATGATAAAAGGCGCATGAAATACCTTAATTAAAAGTACAAAAGAATAATATCGAAATTTCTACTGCGTTAGTTGAACAAAAAGAGTTGCTTCTGTGCACATAACCCTGTCAAGTAGACAATGAAAAAAAGAGTATATTAAGCTGCGACCTTTTCACGATATTCTATCGGGGAAAGGTCGTTTAATTTTTCTTGGAATCGATCATTGTTGTAAAAATAAATATATTCGTGAATTGCCTTTGCTGCTTCTGGCTTGCTTTTCGGGTTCACTAAATACAACTTTTCCGTTTTTAAATGAGAAAAGAAGCTTTCGATACAGGCATTATCGTAACAGTTACCTTTCCTAGAATGACTTCCTTGAATCTTTATTTTCTCTGTAACTTGCTTCTTATAAGCTGGTGATGTGTACTGAAAACCTTGATCTGAATGGATTAATGCATCTTTTGTGAAGGGCTTGTTTTCCAATTGATCGAGAGTGTTCAACACTAATTCTAGGTCATTTCTTTCTGAAAGTTTCCAGGCTACAATTTCATTATTATAAAGGTCTAAAACTGTTGATAAATAGACAAATGTATCCCCAGTTCGCACATAAGTAATATCTGTTACTAGCTTTTGGTATGGCTTTTCTGCAGAAAATTTGCGGTTAAGGATATTTGGAAAAACGACCGAACCACGTTTACCATAGAAAGGACGCTTTTTTCGAATAACTGAACGAATTCCTAAATTTCTCATCATGCGTCGTACTCGTTTATGATTGACTAGAATGCCTTCTCGTTTTAAGGCTTTTGTCATTCGTTTATACCCAAAATAAGGGTGTATTTTATAAATAGCTAAGATATGCTCTTTTAATAATAATTCTTCATCCACTTTAACCGAGCGTTTAGAAAGACTTTTTCGCCACTTATAGAAGCCAGCTTTTGATACTTCACCTATTTTTAGTAACCACTTTAAAGGATGAAAATTTCGAAGTTGATTAATTATCTCAAAACGTGCCGCCTTTAAGACCATTCCTTTCCGTGAAGATTTGGATTGCGCTTTTTTAAGTATTCTACCTGCGCTTTCAGGTAATTAACTTCTTCTTCAATACTAGTAAAGTTTTTTTTACTCCATATTCCACGCTGATCATCAAAGGTTTCCCCATTTTTAACCTTACGTACCCACTGAGCTATTTGGGAATCACTTTTAATTCCAAACTTTTCACGAAGCATACGATATGACCATCCTTCATCCACTTTCAAACGAACGACTTCTCGCTTTACTTCTTCAGAATAAGTTGAAAATGTTTGTCCTTTTTTAGCCATAAAAAAATCCCCTCTCAGTTAAACAGTTAAGAACATCATATCATGTTCTCTTTTTTTACTGTCTACCTGAAGGGGATAATATCACTGCAACTCTTTTTTTGTTCAATTATATGCCTTTGATAATATTTTGAAAAATAGGAAAATTTACATTAGGAAATTATAGAGGATAATTGTTAAAATTTAATTAAAAAATGTAAGGGGTAATTTGATTGAAAGAAAAGAAAAAATATAAAATCGTATGGGGTACAATAGTTTATTTATGTTCCTTTTTGGTTATTTTTCCTTTGAGTACTCCATTTTTGTTTGTATTAGGTGAACTGATTAATGCCACAGATGTTTCGTCATCGACAAGGGAAATTATATTTTATGGTAGTTTAATATTTATTAGTATTTTAGGTTCTACAATTTTAAATATTATGTTTAGAGCATTAATTCTTAATAAGAACAATAAAATAACATGGTCAATATTTGCAGCACACTTATTTTTAATACCATTGAGTTCGACCTTTTAATTCGTAGTTATTCAATTAGGACGAGATATAATAAATTAACTTTTTATGTAACTATCGTAGTCCGATAGTTACATAAGACTTGTGGGTTACGATCATCAGACATAATTTGCTATTTGGTAGCGTAGTAAGGAATAGTAGTTCTAATTTATATCAGGAGGAATTGAAATGATGGAAGATCAAATTAAAGTAGAAATTCAAATAAGTGCTGCTGGTGAAGTGAAAATAGATGGTTATGATGATGCATATAAAAACTATGAAATAGGAAGAACAAAAACTCTTACAAAATCAGTTACGTTGGGAAATCTTGAAGAGATGATTAATGAACTTTTTGAAGAAGTTCAGTTAACGTATGACAACCCAGAGCATTTAACAGCAAAAATAGTTATTAGAGCGAAAAAAGATCAAAATAAAATTAGGTATCTTGGATAATAAAGTGAAATACGTTATTCAACGAATGCTTTAGTTGAAGATCACGAGTTGTTTGCAGCCCGTTTTTTTTTTGTTAATTTTAGTTGTATAACTAGGATTATTACATCAGTGGGCAAGAAAGTACGATTAATTCAAGGTTAAAATAACCTGATATTGAATTGATATTTAGAATAGTCCTCTTTAATACTAAATAATTTAATATTAGAAGGGGGTGTAGTTAGTAATGGATAAGGTTGAAAAGAAAAAGTGGGTTGATAAAAGTATGATTCTATTATTAGTTTTAGCATTTATTATTTTAGCTACAAATGTCCCTAAAATACAGAAATCATTTAATTCAACTTTAAAAGGAACTTACCATAGTAAGCAACTTCCTTTTGTAACAATAGTATTTGATGAAGAAGATCATCATTCATTTTATTATTATAATCGAAATGAAACAGACAAAGGAACATATCTACAGGAAACCGATAAGACTTATGTAATTAATAGTCCTAAGTTTCAAAATTTGAAAATCTTTTATAATGAAAAAAGCAGAACTTTTAAAATAAATATTGATAATGAAACATACGTATTTAAACAAACTGATTCTGTACCAACGATTATTAATAATTCTAATGATTAGATTCTGCTTTGTACAACTAAAGCATAGCAATAGTTGAAGATCAAGAGCTGTTATTTGCGGCTTTTTTTATTAAAGTAAATGGCAGATTAGTTGAACAGGGAATCCAGTAGATTGTATAGAAATAGTCTATTAATAATTGGCAATTTGGTGGAGGTAAGAAATGAGAATTCCGACTAAATTGGATGGTGCTAAAGTAATTCTATACACATCAAATTCCTTGACTAATCAATATGGAACAATAGGAATAATAAACGATGATAAAGAAATAATTGATGAAATACTTGTTACTGCTATGGCTATTTGTCAGTATGAAGGAAGTAATATTTATTATTTATTTTCTTGCGATTTGAACTGGGAAGTTATTGGAGATATAGATTACGATACTATCGACGAAGCAAAGGAAAGCGCTAGTTTAAACCGCAATGTAAAAAATAAGGATTGGAAAACAATATAATCATATGCAACTAACGCATGCATTAGTTTAACAACAATGGATTACTTCGGTAGTCATTTTTTTTGCACTAAATGGAAAAATACGTCATAAATCAAAGTAGAAAAGGATCAATTCAGATCTTTTTTACTTTTTCATTTATACGCTATAGATCTATTAAAATTAAATTGTCAAAAAAGTTAGAGCATTAACGTTCACGAACAGGATAACGATGTTTAAATAGCCAATAAAAATAAGGATAAGAAATTTAGAAATTAGTTTTATTAAGTTATGAAAATCCTAATTTGTAACCAAATGAACGGCATACCGTTTGGAGAGAACTGGATCGTAAATATTTGCCTTATCGAAGTTGTAACGTAATGTAAGGAGTGATAGATTTGAAAAAAATGTTAGCAATTGGTTCAATTAGTGTGTTAATACTTGGTTTATCAGCATGTACAAACGATATCGATAAACAAAAAAAAGAACAAGTAAGTGGTACAAATGTAAAACCAACAAAAAAAGTAACAGGAGACAATCAACTAGTAATATCAAAAGCTAGATTAGGTGATGGATTCAGTATTGAAGAATGGCGCGTGGACCTTGTAGAAAAAGAATGGTTAAAAACAGCTATTCAATTAAATAGTGAACACAGTGGTCCATTATTCTTACGAAGTGAAAGCGATAAATCATTATTATATGTTTATCTAAATCACCTAGATAAAGAGTTCCACGAGATTCAATTTTCAACGAGAAACGAAACCATTACACTTTCTTATAAATCAGAGGAAAGCAAAGGATTTAAATCGGACTCATTATTTGTCATTCGTTCAGAAGATAAGAATGGCACAGACCGTCCAATACAAGTTGTTGAAAATGGTGAGAAAGTAAAAGATGTTAATGTCGGCATTATTGATTAATTTTCCTATATTTTTTAAATTTGGCGCAGATATAGTTTTTTTGAATTGAAGGGTTTTGATGTCACTACAAAAAATTTAGAGTGGCGGTAGTCGCTCAAGGTGATCTTTAATTCAAGCATTTTTGATTTCTAATTCAACATTATGGCAGTTTAGCTGAACAAGTAGTGACATAAATTGTTCTATTATTTTAATGAAAAAATGGAGGTAATTTAATAATAAAATCGAAAATATTGGTATTTAATCCATTTTATATAATAGGGACTTTCAAATAGGTACATAAAGTGGGAGGTTGAAAATGGAAAAATTCGCTTACTTAAAGGATAGGTACATGATTATAGGTGAAGGTCAGGAATGGATTGTCTTAATACCAGTAATAGCCGCAGTTTTTTTTGTAATTGCTATTTATTTTTTTACTAAAAATAAATGGGGAAGTATTTTAATATCTCCAATTGTTACAGTTTTATTATCTGCTTATGCATTTAGATATGTGATCCATTTATATTTCATCCTTTCCTCATTTATTATTAGCTATATTGTTATTAAAATATTAGATTCTAAGAAAGAGTCTAAGTCAACTTAGCGTCTCCTTTTCGTAATCCTTATTCAACTAAAGCATGCATTAGTTGCATTACACGAGCTGCTTATATGCGGCTTTTTTTATTGTAGTAAATGGCAGATTAGTTAAACAATATTAGACAAGTTATTTAAGTTATTTGTGATACTATCTTTATAACAAAAAGATGGAATTACTTACCAAAATAAAATAGGAGGTTTATTTATGAAAAGAAAACTAGTATTATCAATTGGTTTTGCAGGTGCTTTAGCATTATCAGTCGGATTTGCAAAAGACTTCCAAAATACAAAGGTATATGCACAGACTAATGGAGACCAATTCAGAGTTGTATCATTAGAAGAGCAAAATCGTATAGAAGCTATGGTATCTGAAGGGGAAACTGAACAAGCCACTTATAATGGGGACCAATATACAGTCATATCAGTAGAAGAGCAAAATATGGTGGAAAATAGTTCAGCTCAGCAAGTGTTTGTTCCACAAGAAAACGGGACAGGTTTCTATTTTATAAAGTTAAATAAGTTTAAGTTTCTTTAAACAACTAACGCAATGCGTTAGTTGAACTACATGAGTTGCTCTGGCAGCTCATTTTTTCATGCGATAGTTGTATATGGATTTGCTATGATAAATCATTTTTGTTATGTTATACCACAAGATTTAAATTATATTAAGTTCGAATAGGAGAATATTGCATTGAATTGGCTCAGAGAAATGAATGTAAAGACAGGAGTTAATGGTACATTAGGTAATGGAATAAGTAATGAAAAACTCGAAATAAAAATAGTTCAAATAGATAAAAAACGTAATGATATAACTATCATTGCTCAATTCTTTATTGCGATACATACACTTTTTGATTTACCTCTTGTGACAGCTATTCCGATTACAAATGATGAAGTTGAAGAGATAGTCATGGAACAAATTGCCGTTCACTTCAATAAAATTCAAAAAATAGTCATCAATGATCGCTTAGAACGAATTCAACTGAGGGAAATTAAGGACTTCTCTAAATACAAATTCTTGGAAATGTCTCGATATAATCAAATTCACCCGATTATCAGGGAATTATATTTTTCGTCAGATATTATTCCTTTAGAGCACAATTTTCTAACCTTTAGGGAAAATAAAAAACTATACCAAGTTTTAAATGAAAAAATTGAGATTCCTTTTCAAACCGATTCAAGTTTTTTAGATGTCATCAAGTTTATAAAAAAATCTTTTGGTGTTTCAGAAGAAGATAATCACACTTTTGTTATATCACCAGCTGGATGGAAACTAAGGAATGAAATAAAAAATCTTGAATCAATTAAGCTGTTCAGTAAATATTTTAATTTAGAATTAATTGTAGACAACGAGAATAGTCAAATATTATCGCTTGATCTTTTAAATAGGTAGTTATATGAAGGAATAGTATACAAATTCCTTAAGTAAATAACGCAGTGAATTTGCAAACAAAGGAGTTGGCGATAATTCAGCTCCTTTTTCGGTGTTAGCTGGAGATTTTAAAGCATCTAAAATAATGAGAATTATATGTTTTTTGAAGAATACTTTCCTATTAAAATGGTAATTTAACTTTTGAGAAGAAATAGCTAGTTATTCAATTAAGAACTTATTTGGAGGTACTTAAATGATTACCTTTTCTTTAGAGGAAAATAGAATTCAAGATAAGTTTTTATGGTTAGATTACAACCATCCATATCTTAAGGAACTTCGAGAAAGGTATAATTTAATAAGCCTTATTAATGATGAGATGGACGATCTAACAAAAGTGGAAGTCATAATGAGTTGGGTTAGTTGTTTATGGGAGCATAATGGTGAGAATATACCTAAACACTTTGATCCTTTATACATTTTAGAGCAAGTATTTAAAGGTAAGCAATATCGGTGTGTTGAATACGCGGTGGTTCTAAATGGTTGTTTAAATGCTTTGGGGCTTCGGTCGAGAATATTGTCTCTAAAAACACGGGATTGTGAGACTAGAAAATTTGGAGCAGGGCACGTCGTTGTCGAAATATATATTACTAAAATGAAAAAATGGATTATGGCAGACCCTCAATTCAATGTGGTGACTTATCAAAACAATGAACCTTTAAATGCAGTTGAATTAGCTATGAGTAACAAGTGTACAGTTGGAATAAATCAATCATTTAAGGATGGTTTTTCTTACTATGAATGGATTTTACCATACCTCTTCTATTTTACAATCAATTTTGATAACAGAATTAACGTAGACCTTTCATATAAAGAAAAAAAACAATTGATGTTAGTTCCGTTAGATTCTCATTATCCAAAAGTGTTTCAACAGGTGCACTCCATCGGAGATGTTGAATACACAAATTCAGTAATAAGGTTTTATTTGAAACCTATTTAAAATCACGATGTTCAACTAACGCATGTTAGTTGAACAAAAAAGGGAGGATAATCATTTTGATCATCCTCTCTAACTATTCTTAATAATTTTGACAAGTAGTTCCTGGTTGAGTTTTTTCTACTTTGTAATTAATTAATTTGAAATTAAAAACATCTTCTTTGTTTGAAACTATAATGGTTACCGAATAATGAGGAGGATTATGTGCACCCTCAAACGTCATCGTTTTTGCTTCTACTGTAAATACTTTCGGTCTATCTGGCTCCCTTTTTATTTCAATTAATCGCTCGCATTGAGTTGATATGTTATAAAGGTTACCAAAGTGCTTTTTTAGAGCCATTAAATAATATGGTTCAAGGAACTGGATAATTAGTTCCTCTTTATCCTTATCATTTATATTTTGAGCAAACGTGTTATAAGGAATAAAAATCAAATTGTATATAACTATACACGACATCAATATCGTTTTCATTAGTAATCTCCCTATCTCAAAAGCATGTTTAATGTATCTATTACCAATTTAAACGGAACTTATTAAAAATAATCTTATAAAACTAAAACATGCTTTAGTTGAAAATCACGAGTTGCTTGCGGCTCGTTTTTTTATTGCAGTAAATGACAGTATAGTTTTAATAAGTAATGACAGTTCGGAGATACTACAATTAAAATTTATTGAGAATCGAGGTACAAAATTGATAACGTCCATCCGTTTATTTATTGTCCTAATCTTAATCCTTTTAAGCATTAGTTCAACAACAGCTATGGCTAAAGAAATTAAGTATAATCACAATAGCATTACTGTACCAGATATAAAGAATAAAGTAGATTTTAAGGTCTTTACTCCCCAAAAAGTACCTGGTGGTTGGACACTAGAAACTAAAACATACCCTTGGGGCGAAAAGGAAAAGTTCACTTATATTAGATTACACTACATGGATACAAACGATACAAAACTTATAATAGGTATTGAACAAAGAAAACAATTACGATTACAAGATGAACGTTTAGAATCTAACTCTAAGCAAGTCGAGATTAATGGATACAAAGGATACTTCAAAGAATGGGGAAATAGTGGTCAATTGGACAATAATCATGGAGAACTCATTACTGGTGGTTTGCTTTCTTGGAACCAAGAGGGAACGCATATAGAAATAGATAGCATGAGGTTAACAGAAGAAAAAATGTTAGAAATTGCAAGGTCAATGAAATAGTATTATACAACTAAAAGCAATGATTTTATTGAAAAACATGATCGACTATTCGTCGGTCTTTTTTATTGAACAAACTGGCAGGATAGATATATAAGGCAAAGAGATTTTGGTGTTAATTTAGACTGATTAAAGACGCTTTTTACTTTAATCAACAAAAAATGCTATTAAATTAAGGTGAAAATAACCCAACTTTAAATTAAAGGTATGAGGATATCCTTCGTAGAAATTTCTTTTAATGGAGGTGTAGTTATGAATAAGTTATTTCTAATAGGTATTTTTTCAGTTCCTTTGATTTTTGTTCTAAATGGTTGTCAAGAAGAATCATCTAAAGAAAAAGATAAACCTCATGTATTGGAAGTTAAAAATAATGAAAAACAGTCATTAGATGTAAGTGAAAGTGTGTGGGATCAGCTTACAAGTAAGGATAAAAATCATATCCAAGGAGACTGGAAAAAAGCAAGAGTACAGCAAATAATTCTTCGTGATTCAATGGGAATGATTACTGACAAAAAATTTATTGGAAAAGAAGTTTTCATTGTAAACTACCCTTCAAATGATAATCCCACAATAGGTGATTTTGTAGTTTATGCAGATCTAAAATCACATAAATTAATCGGTTATGGATATAGAGATTAGTAATGCAAACTAGTTTCAAAACAAAACCTAATACAACAAACGTATTCTTTAGTTGAAGATTATGAATTGCTTGAAGCTCTTTTTTTTATCGAGGTAAAAGGTACATAATTAAAGGGAAAGGGTCTAAATTCTAGAAATAATAATATAATTACTTTGCTATATGTGGGGTTGATAAAACAAATGAAAAGTAAACTTTTGATGGGAATGATTGGTTTTATTTTATGTGTGGGGTTAGTTGCTTGTAATGGTACGCAAAAATCGAATTCTGCACAAACCCTTCCTGATTATAAGCCAACAGTTGATGATGTAATAGATACGCATGGAGAAGTGAAGAATATGTCAAAGTTTCTAACGTTTTTAGACCATGTTAAGAGAGGGGAACCTGACCAAGTTAGAGTGGTTCATTACACTACTGAAGGCGACCCAATTTTACATGATTTACACTATAACGGAAAAGAGATTCACTCGACTGTTGACACAAGAAGGGACAATTTCGGAGATCAAAAAATTTATTCAACAATTTGCAAAACCATTGAAGAGACCGAATTGAATTATGTATTGACTAGTTGCAAAGATTCCACTCACGATACGACCATCTTAACAAAATAAATTAGTTTAAAAGCACCTTTCATTGAAGGGTGCTTATTTTATTTCAAATCATTTGAATAAGGAAATCTCAATTAAAAAAATATCAAAATGTATTTATTTACAAAAAGTTCTGAAAAGTGTAATATTACACTATGATGGTAAAAATAACCTTATGGAATGATTAAGATAATTGTTATGAATCTGTTCATAAGGAAGTGATTATATATGAATAAGGATAAACTCATCGAACTCACATCAAAAAATGTCAGAATGATTCGCCTAGAAAAAGGGTATTCGCAAGAAAAAATGGCAACTGTTCTTGGAATTTCAAAAAAAACACTAGTTCAAATTGAAAAAGAACGAACATTATTAGGATGGACAAATACTGTTGCAGTCTGTGCTTTATTCAAGGATAGTATGATTTTAAAAAACTTCTTTGGTAATGAACCTTTTGAAGTCATCGAAACAATCGCACATGAAGAAATGAATACTCCAAAAGATAAAACACTAGGTAGGAAGTTATTTTGGAATGAAGTTGAGAAAAAAGGAGTCTATCGTGTACAACAAAATGTAATTAGTCAACATTATAGAATTTTAGATGATTCAGATTATAGATGGTATAGTTCGTTTGATCAGGTAGATGTTATGAATCGACTTTCTGAATTAACAAACAATCAATTAAAGGAGAAGGATTAATTCAAATTAATAAAATGAAGGGGAGAGTAGTTATGATCAAAAACAATATAATTTCATTAATTGTTCATATGCTTGTTAGTGTTCTAATTTGGTTTACAGCAGGGTTTATTACGGATTTGCTAATTAAATTATCTGTTTCAGAAACGATAACAAATGTAATTTATATAGTCACTTCTATTTTAGGATGGTTTCTGTATTACAAAATAGGTAGTAAATTATTGGTCAGTCAGAAAAATGTATTAAAAGATTTTTTATCTGTTTCATCCGTGTTAATTGCAGCTCTATTAATATGGTGTTATTGCTTCTTTTTTACAGATGGAGGATGGGCTTGGATGATACTGGGGATTTACAATGCATCTAACTATCCTATATCCTCAGTTTTAATTACGAACGAAGTCAATTTAATCTGGGTGTCTTTTATTCCAAGTATATTACTCTGGATTAGTATGATTAATAGAAAACATCAAAAAGAAAATTTTACCACAAACCATTAATAAAAAGTGGTTTTATGCAACAAACGAATGCGATAGTTGAAGATCTTGAGCTGCTAATTTGCGGCTTTTTTTATTCAACAAAATGGCAGTTTAGTTGCATAAGAGAAAAGGTAATTTAAAGGGATATATAGAAGAGGTTATGTAGGAGGCGGTACAATGATTGGTATTTTAATAACGATTTTGTTCATCGTAATCACGATTTATAAAATATTTAAAAACAGAAAAATAATAAAGGAACTAACAAAACTTCAGATTTCAGGTGTATTTTTAACCTATCTTATTACGATTTTTTTTATGTTTATTTGCATTTATTACGGTGGCAATTGGATTGGAGAAAGTCTTTCAAATCTATTTGTAAGAAAATTGATTCAAATCATAGATATTATTCTAACTCTTATTATATTTGGTAGCATTTTAGAAAAAACGCTTAAAAAGATTACTAATGGGGTTCTTCCAAAAAATTAAAAGTTGTTCAACTAACTGATGCTTTAGTTACATATAAAAACAAAGGAGTTTTATAATAATTGAAGAAGAAAAATAACGATATTAAAACTTCTGAGATTCTAATAATTATTGTACTTTTATTACTACAAAAAATATTAAACATTTCTGATTTAGTATTTGGATTGATATGTAGTATTTATGTTTTAATAATTATATTTTCAGATACAAAAGGTGACTGGAAGAGGTTTTTTAAGAGAGTTATTCCAATTGTAATCTTAGCAATTCTTGTAAATATATTTTTTTGATTTTACTGGTTCATAAGTCATTATCAAATCTTTTTATTGAACTAACGCATTGCTTGAGTTGAACAACATAATCGGCGTTATAGTCGATTTTTTTATTGAGCTAAATGGCAGTTTAGTTGAACAAGGAATTTATATAAACTTATTGAATTTAATAATTATAATCAACTAAAATGGGGTGTTCTTTTGAGTTCAACCTATAAAGGATTAGTAGAAATTGACCTTGAAGATGGAGAAGTCAATATCACTGTTTCTGGAGATGAACAGGATTTCACTTTTTCTTCTGGTTTAGGTTCTGTTATTTTACCTCAGCTATTCTTAGAGTTATCCTCACTTTATAATGGAAAAAGTAGTCGTGTTCGATTGAGTAATTACGGTAATAGTGACTATTATAATTTTGTAAGAGATAGTAATAAAATTCGTATCGAGCAAATTAATCATCAACCTGGTGGCAGAGATATCTATTCTTTTAATCTTTATATGTTTGTATCGACCATTGATAAAGCCTTTAGCAAACTTCTTAGACACCTTCATAGAGAAGGGATATTAGCATTGCGATTTCAAGATGAAGCTCACCCTTTATGTAAAAACGTTCTCGATAAATATAACGAATTTTCATCTATTATTAGGAAGTCTGGAATGAAGTAGTGTAAAGGCAATGAACAAGGTATTTTATTTCACTAACTGATGCTTTAGTTCAATAACGAATAATCAAATTTGTATTAAATAAAAAGATAGTAAAACAGATGATTCCCGTTTTACTATCTTTTTTATAAAACATTAATTTTTAAAATTGAATACTTGCATGTGTTTTCGTTGACCATTGCAATCTTTTGGTTTCATATCTTCTTTTCTTATGAGAGGTTCATCTTGCCATGTAATTACAACTGTAAGTTCGTTTGCTTTAACTGAAATTGGAAAGTGACGTCTAAAACTATTGCGACCTACTTTATCCTGTTCATCTGTAAATAGTTCAAATTTAGTTTGAGTCTTTGGTTCGTTTCGAAAAACATCAACATGAACATTATAAGCCCAACTAGCGTTATTGATAACAGATAAAGAATATACATCAAAAACATCTTTTCTTGCTTCTTGTTCAGTAGATGTATCTATTTTTAGTTTCCAATGATCAGTCTCTTGTATAATTGGTAAGGATTTAGGAGTAAATGCATGTGCATTGATTGCACTTCCAAAAAATGAAACAAATAAAATGCATATATATGATAAAAACTTTTTCATAATGCCGTTCTCCTTTAATTATTTTTAATTTAGTTTCTCTAAAGTAGAAATTGCTATACATTTAAAATAGTTTTTTTATAAGTAGTTTATTTTCTAGTTGTACAACCCAAAGTTGCTTCGTAAATGGCAGGTTAGTTACATAAGAAATAAATGAAAAACTTAGCTTAGGAATAATGAAGGAAATATCATTTCAGTTAAAGAATTAACATATTATGGAAAAAGAAGGAGATGCCTATGAAGAAAGTTTATATGTTAATTTCGATTGTTTTTTTATTGTTAGTGGGTTGTTCAAAAGATGTATCTACACAGAACCCTGATACACCAAAGCTAAGTTCTACATTCAATTATCCAGTAACTTTTGGTGATGGTAAAAAGGGTGAATATATCTTGATTGGTGAGAAAGGTAAAGTTGCTTTTCAAATTGGTTCGGGAGAAAAAGGTAAGGGCGTTGTAAATCCGATTGTTGAAGGAAAAACAGATAAGTATATGTGGTATTTTTGGGGTAAAGATGAAGAGTTAAAAGGGAAAATGAGGGTAGAAGGAATTTCTGAAAAAGGAAAAAAAGAAACAATCCTTACCGCATCTAGTCTTGGAATTGGTGCGAGTCCGATTGAAGGTGCTAATGCAACTCTACCTTCAAATATGGTGTTTTCAAAGCCAGGTAAATGGAAGTTGAACGTCTATATTGCAGACAAATTATTTGGCAAGTTCGTGATTTATGTACAACCAAACAGTTAACAAAAATTCAGTTTGTTATGCAACTTACGCATGCAATAGTTGAACAACATAATCGATTTTGTATTCGATTTTTTAATACACAAAATAGAAGTATAATTGAACAACAATGATAGGAAATTAAAGATTTATGATGAAATAAATAAGAATCTATGGTTCTAAATTATCCAAAAAGGTGGCGGGCAAAATTTCTAATCCTAAACATTCTTTATCTGCTGGTGCAGTTGTCTTAAATGATGAAGGTAAAATCTTGCTAATTAAAGGTCCTCGTAGGGGGTGGGAATTTCCAGGTGGGCTAATCGAAATCGGTGAAACTATACATGATGGCGTTATTAGAGAAGTAAAAGAAGAAACTGGGATTGATATCGAAGTAATCAAGTTTTGTGGTATTTATCATAATTTAAAATCGAATGTTTGTGCGACATGTTGGTTAGGGAAAGCAATTGGTGGAGAAATGGAAACTAGTAGTGAAAGTTTAGAGGTAGGGTTCTTTACACTAGAAGAGGCATTAGAAATAATCACATGGTCAAATTTCAAAGAAAGAATTCTAAAAATACTAAATGAAGAAGAACATCCTTTTTATGTGGCGTTTTAAAAAATTTTAAGCAACTAACGCATGCGATAGTTGCTTAAATTTAGGAGTCTATGATGATCGACTCCTACTTTAGTATTTGGCAGGAAAGTTGAACATAAAATTTGTGCTAAAATATAGAAAAGATAGAAAATTAACTCAACTAAATCGTTAACAAGATAAAGAGTCGCAAATGCGACTTTTTTTATTTGTTGATATAGAAAAAGCCCGCAAAATGTTACATTTAACAATTTATTGAAACTTTTTGTGACAATTCAAACTCTAATAGATGAGGAGGGACGAAAATGGATGATACTCAATTAGTTACACTAGCTAAAAATGGTGATACAAATGCATTTGAACAACTATTGATGAAGCATAGAGAACAATTATATAGAACTGCATTTTTATATGTTGGCAATCGTGCAGATGCTTTGGACGTCGTACAAGAAACGGCTTATCGAAGCTTCGAATCTATTGGCAAGTTAAAAAATGATTCTTTCTTTCTAACTTGGGTAACGAGAATCCTAATCAATTGCTCAAACGCAATTATAAAAAAGAGACAGATTCAAGAGCCAATTGAAGAAGTTGAATTGTACATTAATGATAATACAAATGAGAAAATCGAAATGAAAGAAGCTATCGAGCAACTCCAAGAAAAATATCAAACAGCCATTATATTATTTTACTACCATGATTATTCGATAAAACACATTGCGGAAACAATGCAGATCCCTGAAAATACGGTTAAAACATACTTAAATCGTGGGCGAAAAGAACTAAGGAAATTAATTGAGGGAGGTTCTAAAAATGGACAAACAAACATTTCTTGAACATGTTGATAGTATTGAAGTTCCACAAGAGGATGTAATAAAAGCAATTAAAATCGGTGTAAATCGTGCACAAACAGTCCCAACATTACCAAGTATAAAAAAAGGGAAAAAAGTAATAACAGGTCTTGCAGTAGCAGCTAGTTTGTTACTTATATCAAGTTTTATTGTGCCTGAGTTTTCTCATGCTTTAGCTGATACTCCATTGATTGGAAATTTCTATGAAACGTTTAATCAACTGATTGGCAGAAATTTAGAACAACAAAAGCTGGTCACAAAATTAAATCAATCGTCTACAAACCAGGGAATTGATGTAAAAATTAAAGGTGCCTATTACGATGGGAATGTAATCGGTTTTGAATTTCATATAAATGGCGATTTAGCAAAAAGTGACGACGGACGATATTACGTAATGTACAAATTGTTTGGAGGAGATACTACCATTGATGATAGCACTGAAATTACTGAAATAAAAAAAACGAAAAATGGATTTTCAGGTAATATACAATTCTATAATTTCTCTAAAGAAGTATTAAAAAACATGGAGATTCCATTATCATTTACAAAGATTGGAGAGAAAGAAGGTAATTGGGATTTTAATGTACCGATTCAGCAAATTCAAGCAACTGAGTTTTTAATAAATGGGGTTGACGGTAAAAATGAAAAGGAAAACGTCTTAATAAAAGTTACTTCTATTTTGTATGGAAAAGCGTCTACAGTCATTAACTATCAAGTGTCCTATCCAGCTTCTAGAAATTATAAAACTTATGGATTAAATGTATCTAATACTAGTGGAAAAGAAATCCCTGTATTAAGTGACGGGGTTGTACAAAAGAATGAAAAGGACTCTATATTGACGGTAGAAAGACGAGTTGTCATATCGCAAGTCTTAAATGAAAAATATAGTGACATATTTGTGAAACCAACGGTTCTTCAAGAAAATTTCAAGGAAGTCGAATTTAAACCTATAAGGATTGAATTGAATAAATAGGAAAATTTGCTTTAGAAATTCATAGAGAATTATTGTTAAAATTAATTGTATATAGATGATATTTAGGGGGATTTAATAGTGGACAAAGCTCAATTAGCGCAAGAAATTTATCATACCGCCCATTTAACTGGTGAATTTAAGTTAAGATCAGGATTAGTATCAAACGAGTATTTTGATAAATACTTATTTGAATCGAATCCAATACTGTTAAGAGAAATAGCTGAGCACTTATCAAAATTAATACCAGAAGGTACTGAAGTTTTGGCTGGATTAGAAATGGGTGGAATTCCGATTGCAACAGCCTTATCTTTAAAAACAGGCATCCCAGTAGTTTTTGTTCGAAAGGAAGCTAAAGCCTATGGAACTTGTAAACTTGCAGAAGGAATCGATATTCAAAATAAGAACGTTTGTATTATTGAAGACGTAGTGACAACTGGAGGACAGATTAAACTTAGTGCTGAAGATTTAAAACAAGTTGGTGCTAACGTAAAAGATGTTCTATGTGTAATTGATAGAAAACAAAATGGTAAAGAAAATTTATACGAAGCAGGATTAATCTTACACTCATTACTTACAATGGCTGACTTAGTTGCTGTTACAAAATAAATTATTTTCTTATGTAACTAAAGTAATGCAATAGTTGAACAACTTTAAAGCTGCTTCGGTAGCTTTTTTTATTCAAGAAAATGGCAGTATCGTTGAACAAGGAAATAATGATAAATGTCGAAATTAATTTAATGAAATAAAAATGAGCCACAAAGGTTCTAAACATACAGATTAAGATTGGTGAGAAATAATGCATAAAATAAAACACAATATAATTACAGAAGAAGTTTTGCAATCATGGAATCAAAAATTTGTACCTGAATTTGATTACTTTTTTTCGAGGAGCGTCCAAGCTTTTTACCTGTCAAGGAACGTGCAACAGTTGAGTTGTCATTAGATCAAAAAACCTCATACTTACCGTGGAATATTTCCTCAAATGCCAGTTATATAGGTACTGTATCGAATGATGAGTTTTTCGGGTGGGAGGAGACGTTACAAAAATCAGTCCTAAGGGAACAGATTCGTCTCAATCGAGGTTACATATTTGAATTAGATGAGTTACTAAACGTAATAGGAGACAGTAAGTGCAGTATTGTAGAATTATATTTAAATACAATTATCACTAAAGGGTTTTAGGGAGGAAAAATGCTCAGAATTACATTATTTATAGAATGCAACAACGAAGAAGAGGCTTTATTAATAATGAATGAATGCTTAAAATTAAATGACAAATATACGTCTTCTTTTAAGCTATTCTCAAAAGAAGCGTATTGGAAGTTTGATGGCTGGTATAAAATAGTTTTTGATATTGAAACAGGTTGTCCAATTAACATTTAATACTTAAAAGTTTTGTAAATAAATGGGATTGGTACGGTAGAGATGCGGTTTCTAGTAGTGATGATCCAGATACAATATTTTTCGATAATAGAGTGAGATTCTCCAACTGTTGGTTTGAAGAGCTTACTTTATAAAGGCGAAACCTTATTCAACTACCATGGGAGTACGATATAAACTTCCATTCACTGTTGTGAATCTAAGGATTCATGGATGGCTAACGCATGCGTTAGTTGAACAAGAGTATATTAAAAAGTCGATTTTCGAAGACGGAAGTCGACTTTTTTGATCCTTTATAACAAATGTAGTCAAATCCCTTTAGTGTTGATCTAAACCAATTGTACTAATTAGCAGGCGTTCTGTATTCTCAAGCAAAAGGTATAATCTGTAATCTGAAGAATATATAAATGTAAACCTTGAAAAGGAGTGATTCTTATTTCGTTGAAGGTAGCATTTCGATACTTCTTATATTCGGTTGTTTTCTTTATTACAATTTTCATAGTATTACAACTCCAACGATTGTTGAAACAACATACAGCTGAAACTTATAATTTCATCCCAATGATAATTTATGCCCCTTTGTTATACATCATCATTGGGATACTCCTCGGATTACCAACGATTCTTAAAGAGAACAGTAAAAGTGGAAGATGGGCTTTCAAATTAGAAAAATTGGTATTTGTTGGTGTACCAGCACTATATATTGCATTGTATCCTTTGATTTATGCCAAAGCACGTATCTTGATGTTACCAAACTATATAAGCACTGTGCTTTTGTCTAGTGAAATATATCTCGTTGCTGCCCTGATTTTTGGATATATACTTATAACTGTTTTAGAAAAGAAAAATATAGAACATCCAGAGGTTCAAACGAATGTGTAGTGTAATAAAGCTTATGTAACTAACGCATGCAATAGTTGAACATCAAGAGCTGCTAATATGCGGCTTTTTTTATTCAACAAAATGGCAGGATAGTTGAATTAGAAAACAGGTATTTAAGAGAGCGTTATAGAAAAAGATGATGGAAGGAAGTTTAATGAAAATCTTCTCTAACAAATAAAAAGGGAGTAAAATGATAATGAAATTTCGTGGTATTCTTTTAACGGTAATTGCTTTGATTTTAATATTTACAGGATATAGAGCTTATTCTTCTACAAATAAACCCGTAAATAATAGTACAACTACCTCTATGAAAGTAATAGATAAAATACGTTCAAAAGATAAATACATCATTGAGGTTGCTGGTGTTAATGACAAAAATATAACAGGAAAAGTAATTGTAAAAGAAGAAAATGTCTGGAATTTAATTGAAAAAACCGCGAATATTTTATGGTGTTGAGCTTTAAATCAAGTAAAATGTATACTCCTATATTCAGTGAAGGAAAAGCAACGTTACAACAGATTGATATTGTAAAATAAACAGAAATTAAATATCAAATCTTTTTGAACTAACTGATGCTTTAGTTAAACAACAACAGAGGATGATCATTAATCGATCATCCTCTGTTTCTCTTATATGGAAGTTTAATTGAATAAGAAGGGGAATACTAGGAGTATCTTGAATATTGAAATGAATAAGTTTAGGAGGTATAGATGGGTAAACTTAATGATTATTACAAGGAAAAGTTATTTAGATTGTTTGGATTTACGCCTAAAAATGTAGGATGGACTTCATATGCTACGTTAACGATTGAACCAGAATATATGGTTGACTTAGAAAATTTAAGTTTCGAAAATATGGAATGGCTAGAACTTTATGAAAATCTTGAAGTAGTCGGAGATTATGATGAGGTCAGCATGGATTTTAGAATTAGAGAATTTATACCAAGTAAAAAAGATGAGCCTCACTTTTCATTAATAACAGAATTTTATTTAATGTTAGGTAATCAATTTGAAAACGGTGAAATTTCCGTTTTTGTTAATAAAAAGTTGGATAACTGGCTGATAACAGAAGTTATTTTACATTTTAAAAATTGTAGAGTTGTTTATGAAAATGATTTACCGACTGAAGTAAGATTATCTAATCCTAAAAAGGTGTCTTTAAATGAGATTCATAAAAAAGGAATAAATCCTATTATTAGCGAACTTTATGGTAAGGTTAGTGAAATTGAACCAGAATGGAGTCCATCTTTAGGTTACAAGGTAATTACAGAGAAATTAGAAAAATACGAAGATCAAGACTTTGATATGGTATTCGAATATCTAATTAGGACAACAAAAGGTAAACACTTATTATCATTTTCATGGGTAAGTCTGGTTTTAGATGAATCTTTAAAAGATTCCGTAGCGATTAGATATTTTGCTCACAAATGTAAGAATATGTATTTATGGGTAAATAGAGAGAAAAAAATAACAACGATTCAATTAGAAATTTAAGTAAGTTTTTCTATTTAAAAAAATAATTGTTGTTCGACTATCTCATACAATAGTTGAATATAATGATCGACTGTTTAGTCGATTTTTTTTATTGATCTAAATGTTTAAATGAATAAGTGTAACTAAGGCATACATTTATTGAGCAATGATTTAAAAATATATTAAGGAATATAATATATCTAAACGATCTTATAAGGGAGAGTTGCAATGTCACAGGAAATGGAAAATAAAGAGAAAAAACCAAAAGAGAAATACGATGGTGTTCATTTATTAGCTTTTTTTGGTATTGCATTTATTCGAGAATATTTCCATCTGTCATTCACATTCTATTTTATAGCAACCTCACTCTATTATATTGTAGCTTATTATTTCTTAGAAAAATGGAAGTTGCAAACTATACTAAAGTATATTTTTCTAGCATTAATCACTTTTTTAATTAGTAAGTTTTTATTTTAATTCTTCATATACCCTATTAAGCTATCTCATGCATTAGTTGAAGATCATGAGCAGCACTTGGCTGTTTTTTTTTTGGATTTGGTAGATTAGTTCAATAAGAGTTTTCAAAAAAAGACCATAATATCCAAATTGATAGTAGGGAAATATAGCCCTATACCAGTAAAAGGGGACATATTTGATGAAGAATATTATGCGATTTACCTTACTATTTGTGACATTGAATCTATCACCGATATCTGTTCAGGCTGACGAAAAACTAAATGAAGGGTTAATGAAAATTGTTAAAGAGTTTACTCCGTCAAATGCTTTACTTGTAAGTCCTGAAAAACCTTTGTCCACGCCTCCAGTTCAACTTTATGACTTTAACCAGGATGGGCAGAAAGAATTAATTGTAACATATAAAATTAAAGCAAAAGAGCAACCTTCTCCTTCCCAGTATGGAGTAATAGTATTAAAGAAGATTAATAACGAGTGGGGAAAAGTATGGGAGACAAAAACTCAAGGAGTAGATTTAAATTTTTCAGGATTAGCTGATATTACTGGTGATGGTGTAAAAGAATATTTATTTGGTGTTACAGTTGGTGCAGCAGTAGGAAGCAACCTTGAAATTTTTCAGTGGATTGATAACTCATTTAAAAATATCGCAGAAGTTCCTTATCATGAAATCGACCTATTGAATGGTAATCAAAAAGTAGGTATGGCAGTTTGGCGAATGTATGTAGCAGATAGTTATTTAGTAGATGTTTTAAAATGGAATGGTGAAAAATTAGTTAATGATAAAGAATTATATTCTAAATACTATTCTGTTATTGAAAAGTTTTATAATGATAAAATTTCGAAAATGGATACGTGGTTTTACTGGTATTGCCTTGCAGATGCTCAAATTAAATCAAGCTTATTCGAAGAGGCATCTAAATCAATTGAAAAAGGGAGTTTGTTAGCAAAAAAATTATCAATGCCTGAGGTAGTTAAGATCTTTAACAAATTAAGTGACAGATTGGAAGAAAAGAAATATGGCATGTACAACTAACTCTTGCATTAATTGAACAAAATGATCGGCTGAAAAGTTGATTTTTTTATTGAGCTAAGTTTCAGATTAGTTAAATAAGAAAAACCTCATTTGGAACACTAAGATGAGGTGTTTTTTGATGAAAAAATATATGATTTTAGTGACAATATTACTTTTTTTGGTTCCCAAAAATATAGAAGCCCAGAGTGGAGAATATGTGGTAGTTTCAAAGTCAGACAAAGAAAATATAACCTTGTATGCTAAGAAGTTTGGAAGTCTGTATAGGGATTTTAAAATTGATTTTAAAGGTGAAACGTATTTTAGACCTTTCTGGATGAATGTAACTAATTCTACATATGCACCAAAAATTAATTATGAAGATATTAATAAAGATGAAAAAAAAGAGTTAATTATTACATTAACTAAAGGCTATGGCACAGGCGTATTAGATGAAGAGGTTTACGTTTACCGATATACTAATGGATTGATTGACGAACTTGTTGATAATCCATTAGCAAATATATATAAAAACGTAAAAACAAAATTAATCAGAGAAAAAGCCGAAGTTATTATAGGTGACAAAGTATCTATTGTTGATACTAAATCGATAGAACCATCACATTTATTTGAGGATATTGGTTTTGGGAGTATTGTTGATTATGAGGTAATAAAGAAGCAACTTATGGTCAGAGTTAGTGGACAAATATCTCCTGCGATGTTTATTGGAGATATAATAATTGTTTATGAATATCGTGATAAAATGTATCAAGCGAAAACAATTGAATTCATTCCTTATTATTTAAATGATAAAAACCCTTTTTATGGTCCAACAAATTATTCCATTTTATACAACTAACGCATGCTTTAGTGGAACAAATTTAATGTTGGTATTGAAACAAAATAGAGGGAAACCTAAATTGGTTTCCCTCTATTTTGTTATTTTAATATTAATCTCTCATTGTTTTTGAATTGTTTATAGTCCTCAATTACTTCTTTATGAAATAATGTCCAAAATTGATTCGTACTTTGAGGAATTTCGTCTAAAATAAAAAATTTTGCATCAATTGTTTCTTCCGTAAATTTAATCAATGATCCCTTCCATGCTTCAACCAAAAACAAGAATTCAAATAATTGGTACGCATCACCAAACTTCCTCACCTTTTCTCTCAATAAAGAGGATGTTTCCATTCGTATCTTCTATAATTGCTCTAATTGATGGAACTATTAACTTTTGATGACCTACAAAATTTCTAAGCTTCCCGATATATGACTCTTCCCAATTCATTGTAATCCCCACTTTTATTAATTAGCTTTATCTTTATACATTCCATCCTAATCTTAGTCTAAGTTATTAGGGGGAATGTATGAAAAGAACTAGAACCAAATGGACTTAGTGTTAAAAAAGTTCGCTGTAAATGTTCAAATAAAATTTATCGTAGAAGGACCTTTAGTAAAATCAGGCGAAAATAGTATATATTTTAAAGAATTTAACTTGCAGAATACAAAGCTTATTAAGTTGTATAATTATTTTCTTTATTTTAATGGCTAAATTTGAAACGTTTTGAGAAAGTTTTCAGTCTAATAATTGTAAAGATTGGAGGGGTGACATTGTTGATGGAGGAAAAAATCAATCAAGCCAAAAAAGGTGATAGTAAAGCATTTCAGGAGCTAATTGAAGTTGAGAAAGAGAAACTGTATAGAACGGCTTATTTGTACGTAAAAGATGAAAATGATGCATTGGAAATAGTACAAGAAACGGTTTATAAAGCATTTATTGCAATAAAAAATGTGAAAGAAGAACAGTACTTTTCAACCTGGTTGACTCGAATCTTAATTAATAATGCGTTAGATTGGATGAAGAAAAAAAGTAGAATGATTCCAATGGAAAGAATAGATGAATCCAAACAATTAGGATGTGAGCAACTTGAAGAAAACATGGATCTTCTTCATGCAATTGACCAACTGGATTCAAAATATAAAACGGTAATCATTCTTCGATATTTCAACGATTTCACGATTAAACAGATTGCACAAACAATGAAATGTCCAGAAGGAACTGTAAAAACAAACTTACATAGAGCGATTAATCAGTTGAAAATGGATCTGCGAGAGGAGTATATCTTATGAATAATTTCTCAACTAAATTGAAACAAGAAATTCAGAACATACAGATTCCAGAAGAAAAATTAAATCATGCCATAGAAGCTGCAATCAAGAATGGAAAGAGGAAACAAAGAACACTTGGACGGAAGATACTTTACGGTTGCAGTGTAGCTGTATTATTGTTCAGTTTGTTCATCAGCGCTGCTTTTATTTCACCTACGATGGCAGAAGTCATTTCCAAAATACCGTATCTTAATCTTATTTTTAAATCGAAACCTTTAGAGAAAGTGATTTGGGAAGAGCTGAAAGAGAGAGGATACAAAATAGGTAGTTTCGGTATCACTTATTCACCTAAGAAAACAATCCATATATGGGTAGATGGATCAGAGACATATTATAATGAGGTAAAAGGCGGAATCAATAAGACTGTAAACGACATACTTCAATCAAAGGGCTACGATTCTTATTCCGTCAAAATTTCCAAATATCAAGAACGGATCGACTATGAATTAAATGAAGCAGAAAAGAAAGAAAAAACTATACTTGAAAGTGAAATTACGAAAAGATTAACAACTTTAAATTATACATTTAACATGGTTCAAGTTGACCCGACGGAAGATACGATCTTTATTAATATGGAGGGGTCAAAAAAGTATTATAACGAAGTGAAACGGGATGTTGAACAGGCAGCGAAGGAAATTGCTGAATCAAATCATTATCCTGGATATAACATTAAAGTAACTAGAGTAACGGTAGAAGTTAGACCAGCTGATAAAGGAAGTCAGATTATTCCTGCTATAGCTGAAGGACTACTGTCAAAAAAAGAGTACAAGGTTACTGGAGTCGGTTATAAAAGTAAACCATTTATGATTATAATAAGCACTTCCATACAAAGTTATGATCCAACAGCAAAAGAATTAGGAATGAAAATTGATAAAGCTATCAATGAGTACCTAAAATCAGATGATATTTTGTCTTTACTTGGTGATGAAAAAGTTAAGGTTATTGTATACAGTAAGGATAAAAAGAAAATAAATTGATTATTTAAATAGAATCATACTACTTAAGTTGCTTCGGCAGCTTTTTTTCTTGTTCAAATGAAATACATAGCGCTTTCTACTTTCTATCTATTGTTATTATTTAACTTAAAAACTGCATTACTTAGTAAAATTACAAATCGTTAATTTAGTAGCTAGATGTAAAACAAGCCACCCTTCTCTTTCGAAGACCAAAGTATTTAAGCAATAATATTAGTCTTTGACCTAGATTGATTTCCCACTTTTGTTCAATAGGTAGAATAATAATTTGGTAATGATTTTTATGTGCTTTAGAGTTTTACGCGTCTAAAACGAAACATTCATTTCATCATTTGTATGATGAAATTCGGACAATTGCTATAAATTTGGCAGTTGTCTTTTTGGGTTTTTACTTAGTGCGTATGCTGAGATTGTAAATTATTTTTATATAAAAATAATTTATTTTTAATTAAGAATAATAAACTGTTAGCTGGTCATACTATCTATATAAATTGAAAGGAAATTTATCAAATGAAAAAACATGAAATTCATGAATTATCAATCGGATCAATTCGCTATGTCTATGATGAACATGCAGCAACAAAATGGTTTGACTTATATGTAGAATTTGCCAAAGAAATGCTTATCACGAATGCGTCTAAAAAAGATGGACAGACGTATATTGAATAAGAAAGGAGTGAACAGAACAGTGAAAAAGACAGTTGCCTATTATCGTAATTCAACAGATCTACAAGAAAATTCGATTCAAATGCAAAAATCAATGGCGTTAACTTACTCCAGTAAGAATCGGATCATCATTGATGAAGAGTTTGAAGATATTGATACGTCTGCAAGGAAACTTGGGCTAAAAGAAAGAACAGGAATTCATAAAATTCAAAAACAAATTGAGAAAGGTTTAATCGAAGGAATTGTTGTATATAAGCGTGATCGGCTGGCAAGAAATGTGCAAGAACACTTGGAATTGTACCAACTGTTTAAAACACATCATATTAAAGTTCATTTTACTTCACAAAATGAAGTACCGATGATGTACACACCTGTTGGTGAATATTTGGAAACCATATTAGGTGCGATGGCTGAGCACGAAGGGAAACAAATTGCGCTTCGAATTCTTGAAACAAGGATCGCGAATTATACTAAAGGGATTAAACTTGGTAATCTCCCATTTGGTTATAAAAAAATTGAAGAAGAAAATAAGTTACCCTCAATCGAGATAGATACAGATGAGATTAAAATTGTAAAAGCCATTTTTGATACACTCTTACATGGAAATCATGAAAATGTTTCATCTATTACGAGGTATTTAAGGGAAAATGATTTTATTCGAATGACCAAAAAAGGAGAAGAGCGTTCTTGGGATGAGACACAATTAAAAGAAATCATTGGTAACATGATGTATGCAGGCACTCGAATCATGAAATTTGGTAACGAGAAATATGAGAGAAAATACGACGATTTAGCCATCGTTACAGAAAAAGAATGGCTTGATGCAAATGCCATTTTTGAAAAAATCCTCGAAAATAAAAAGGGTAAAGTTAAATTTCGCTGTCCTATTCTAAAATTCCTTTATTGCAAGGAGTGTAAAGCGAATTTAGTTTTAAGTAAGCAAATGGTGAGTGGTACTAACTATCGGATTGTAAATTGTGAAAACGAGGAATGTAAAACAAGAGCCTTTTTAGATGATGTTGAGCAGAATATTAAAGTTCAATCTGACTTTTACTTTCAAAATCTACTCTCTAGCCATTTTAGTGAGCTTTATAAGCGGCAGCAAAAAGCAAACGTAAATCGTTTAAATACTATCATTGAGAAGAATTTTCAATTGGTCAAAGGATTAGAAGATGAAGCAATTAAGCGAACGGAAAAGTTTATTAAAAGTAAAAACCAACTTCATAAAGATAATCTCGTAGATTGTTACCGTAAATTAAAAGAGATTAAGAAAGAAATAGCTTTTTATTTTGAGAAGTTAGAAGAAATAAATAAATTTATGGATAAAATTAAAAAGTCACATAATCTATTTAAAGGAAATGTATTAGAGAAAGTATCAATTGATGAATTGGACATTTTTTATACGGATATTATTGAAAGTGTTCATATCGGAAAATACGAAATTGATTTTCAGTTTAAACATCCATTTTTTACAGCAAAGGAGATGTATAATCATGACACAAAAACCACTAACTTATCATGAGGTACTTCAACCTAATCGAAAGGCAGCTTTTTATGCACGATATTCGACTGATAAACAAGACTTTTTAATGCAAAAAAATGCTGTTGAGAATTTTTTAGCTGAACATAATTGTATCTTTTTGGAAAATCATCAATACATAGATGCAGGGGTATCAGCTGTTAAAACACCACTTAAAGAACGAGCTGCATTGCAAAAATTAAAAGCTGCTGCGAAAATGGGAGAATTTGATTTTATAGCAATCTATAAGGATGACCGAATTGCACGTGACACAGTAGAACATCAGCAGTTTAGAAAAGATATGAATGAAGTAGGAATGCCAGTAATTAGTGTGTCAGACAGAGAATTATATACATCGATGGAAGTAATTCCGCGTGCAGTAAAAGATGGTATGACGAGAATGGAATATATTTACATTCGAGAACGAACAGCAGATACTTTACGAAGCAAGCAAGAACAAGGGGAATGGACTGGCGGAAAAGCTCCTTATGGCTATCGTTATGATTGTCAAACAAAAACATTTTCACTTGTGAAAGAAGAAAAACAAATTGTTATTAAAATATTTGATTGGTTTAAACGTGGTTATGGCTTTAATGAAATCGTCGTAAAAGTACAATCTGAGCTGAATGATGGTGTTCAAAAATGGAGTAAGGATAAAATAAAAATGATTATTACAAATCCATTTTATGCAGGATATATAACCGCGAATCGGTTGAAAAAGAATACGTTGACTGATCGTGAAACATGGAAATTTGCAAGGAATCCGACAATTATTCCCATCATTTCAATAGAAGAATGGGAATATGTAATGCAATTATACGAAAAAAAGAAAAGTAAAGGGCATAATCCGAAACGGTACAATACACCATTTATTTTAAAGGATATTGTTAGATGTCAACAATGTAAGCAATTATTAAAAACGAAGAATCAGATAAAGGAAGTTGGTGAGAACAACTACGGCGACCTTTATTATTATTGTGAGTCCGATCAATGCTCATTAAAAGTAACAGCAAAAAAGATCCATGATTATTTTAAAGATGAATTATTATCAAACTTACTAGCATCGAGCAAAGAGAAGGCTTTCAATAAAGCAACACAACAATTAATAGCTGACCAACAAAACATCAAAGACACTATTCTTCAATTAAATGAGCAAACCAGCGAGAAAAGCATTCAAATTAATGAAATGGAAATGCTCCTTCAAGAAATGTTCCAGAAAGATCTAGAAGAGAATGAGGAAAATGCATTGTTCTTGGAGTCTCTACTTCATTATCAATTGTTTAAGAAAAAAGAAAGAGAACAAATGTACAATCAGCTAGGAAAATTAAAACAAAAGCGCCAACAGCTAGAAAAAGCAATAAAATATGCGGAAGGTCCTCACTCAATCCATTTTAAAGGTTTTCAATTAACAGAAGAAAGTAATCATGTTCAATTTAGAAAAATGATATTGGAGTTAATTTCTGTTCTATATGTGGATCTAGATGGTAAGCTGCATTTAGATGTAATCAATTAAATGGTGTCAACGTAAACCGAGGGCTAATGAAGCTTTTGGTTTATTTTTTTGCAAAAATCTATTTTTTATTAATTCTTAAGTTGAAAATGATTAAAAAAATGAAAAAAAATGAAAAAAATAATAGTAACAACGAATTACGAAGGGGGTGAACCGTTTTTCGTAAGTAGGAAATTGAAGAATAAAATTAATATCCGAAAAAGTTCCAACTGGACAAGTTGTATAGGAGGAATAAATACGAACAATCAGAACGACTAATATCTGTTTACTAGCTTAATTGAGTAATACTTTATTAGATTTGAATAAATTAGAGGGCATTTTTTTCGGTTATTAGGAAAGCCATATTTATACCTATCGGTAAATAGGATTGAAACCGATCGGTTTCAATTTTAATTACCGAAAAAAAAGTTATAAAATTGCTTGTCCCCATTGATTTCAAGGGAATTTGTCCATTGACTTAAGAATTATGAATAGTTAGACTGATTTTTTTCGGCTATATAGATTACTCGGTTAAAGACAAGCGGTTATTAAGATTATACGGTTAAATGAAATTATATCTAATCTTTAGTAGAATTATAGAGGATGACTTCGATTTAGAGAGAAAGGCGTCGACTACAGTTTACCAAAGTAATATTACTCCAGTAAAATAGCTAAAATAATGGGACTTGTCCGAATAAATCTTTTCCTTAAGGTGAATAGATGTTATAAAAACCCTTTAAACATAGGTAGCAGAAAAGGAGTATTAATTAAAGGATTTTAATAGAAAATGAAAGCCTAAATACTAATAATTGGTTACAAACTATTCTATTTGAATGTGGGTACAATGGACATCAAAAAAATGAATTGAAATGTGATACGTTTAGAAAAACAATAATTAGGTATCCGTGCTTGTCTTAAACTCATCAATCAATATTACTTCAGAAGGACAATATAAGAAGTAACAAAAGTAAGCTGTTGGAAATTTCAATGGCTTACTTTTGTTATTTTTGATGATGGAACAATTGCAAGGAATGAACCTCAAAAATAGAAATTTAGATTTTTAGGATTATTATGAAATAATCTCTTGAAGATAAATGCTACCTATTTATCATTTTTGGGTACTTTTTATTCATCAACCTCTTACTGTTTGTAATTTTTGAAATTTAATTAGTATTAACAGGCATTAAATTAGTCAATTTTTTAATTTTCCTCTCATAAAATTAATTTAGTTAATATCGTTCACAAGGAGATGAGTAATGAAATATTACACTGTCGACGAAGCGTTTAAATTATTAGAGCAATTTGAAATTTCTCGTTCAAAACAAGTTGTAACTAGATGGGTCAGCAAAAATTTAATAAAAAGTGAGAAGAAAGATCACTGTTATTATATTAGTGAGGAAGACCTATTGAATTTTATCGATGAAAAGAAGCCTAAAATGCTTGAGTTACTTAATAATTCAAAAATAATAAAAAGTTCAATTGAAACATTAACCGAAAAGTTAGGATCTATTGAACAAAAAATTACATATTCTTTTCAAGTGCAAGCAGAGGAACTCGTATCGATAAAAGCAATTGAAAATCAATTAATCGAGATAACAAACAGGATGTCAAGTTTTAATGAAAATTTGAATTTAATCAAGCAAATAATAATTTCTCTAGAAGAAAGCGGCTTAAATAATACAGTTACCAGTAAAAGTAAGTCAAAAAATATTTCAAAAAAAGAGGATGGAACTACTCAACTTGCATTATTCGAAGAGAAGACAGTTAATGGGGAAGAATTAATGGGTACAAATTTACCCTTTAATGATGAACAAATTCTAGATGCAATGCATTCAACATTATTATTCGATATCTTTTCAAAATATAAAGAAGAAATTTTAGGGAGTATTAAAAATGTATTATTAAATAGAATTTCAGAATGGAACCAACCATTAGATAAAAAGAAATATAAATGTTTATACTCAGGAAAACAGTTTGAAATGTGTAAACCATTTTTGAATCAGACAGCCAAATATGTTGCAGCTGAACTTTTGGAAAAGGATGGGCTTAAATAAAGTAAGGATGAAACAACAATGAACTGAGCGTATAATTAAATTCCGATGTATCATGTCTTTTACAACAGCGTTTATTTGTATAATCAGCGACTGAGTATATGGGGTTTCCAAAATAAAAAAATGTTTCAGATGAACGAAACGTAGCTTAATAAACTAATAGACTATTGTAGGATTATAATAAACATTACTAATGGAAGTTTAGTATGCTGTTTCTGAGATACAAGATAATACACTAACCCTTATAACGAAGAATATTAACAACCAGTATATTTAATCGACAATGTAGATGAATATTCGAATGAAAAATAATATGTAATACGCATGCTATTTTCTTTAATAAACTAATACTAAATGAATATGCAAATACTGAGATTACTGTTATCTAACTTTCTTTTCAATTAACCAGTTAATATTTGATTCTAAACTAAATAAAACAAATTCATACGATTCTTCGTCCACTTCTCTTAGCAAGTCTAATTGTTGAAATAGACGACTAATTCTTGAGTTTTCATCAACATTTAGAGGAAGTAAGGCAAGTTCTTCTTGAAATCTCTGAAGTAGGGAGAACGAGATATTCTCCGTTTTTCCTGTTTCTAATTGACTTAAGTAACTCGGTGAAATATTTAGTATTTTAGCAAATTCATTTAAACCATACCCTTTTTGAAGACGTAATTCCCGCATTTTTTCACCCAGGTCAAGTAACATAATTTCCCTCCGAATCAAGCTTTATTAAACATAATTTCGATATATAAAGAATATTCCCTTTAAATATTTGTGTTTTAAATATAAGTTTATTGATCTATCTCATTTTATTTAATAAATAGTCGGTAATCATGAAACAGATGCTGTCCACATATACTATTTTAATTAATTTATCAAGCAGCTTTTAATAAGGAGGGAAACAATGTACTTTATTTGCCCAGAACACGAGAACAATTATGAATTCTTATTAAAATATTTTAAAAATGATCATAAAGACTATAAAAAGGCTTGTTATGTAGCTGCTATTCCTATAATTTTTAATCGTATCGATTTCACAGAGCGTCTACATGGACCATTTGATTGGTATTTTAAAAAGGAAAATTCTAATTTGGTGTATTCTTTAAATGATGGGGAAGGTACAAATTATTTAGTTGATTTGGGATTACATTTTTGGTCGGGGCACAATCCATTTCATTTAAATAATGCTTCGTATGCATGGAGAAATAATGATGATTACTTTAAGGTACTTCAACAAATTTGTGTTATGTAGATGGGAATGACCCTATTTTTATTTGGGTCATTATTTTTTTATATAAGAGATTGAAATTATATAATTGAACCTAGACAAGCTAATAGATGCAACAATTGGAATAAACTATAGGTGGAGAATTGCAAACCTGAAGAGCTAATGATAAGAGGTAGGTTTTTTACAATAGGAGACATTGAGGGAATTACGTGGTCAAATCTCAAAGAATAAATAAAAAAACCACTAAATGAAGAAGAAGACCCTTTTTATGTTGCTTTCTAATAAAGTCAATTTGGGTCAATCTTTTGAACAAAACTCCTTTTCCTTATTCAACATAATGGCAGTTTAGTTGCATAAGAAAAGGACTCTTTGAATAAAAAGAGAATAAATAAGTTAAAGTATAATTCATTAAATTGGGAGTCATAAACACATGAAAATTTTGAAAAATTATACGTGGTTAACTAAGAAAAGAAGAGGCAGGCATGATTTAGGTGAATTTTTAACCGTAATAATTATTGTATTTTTACTTTTTAGGATAGGTTTTTTTAGTAATTTAGACATGCCTTTAATACTTAGGCTATTAATTTTCTGTATTACACTATATTTCTATATTTTATTGGATAATTTTATAAATATAATTTTAGGGAAACGAAACATAGCTGTACCAAAATGGTTTTTCCCTATCCCATTTGTTTTAGTGTTTGTGACAATTCTTGTAAGGGTTTTTGAATTACTCTGAATTCATCTTATTGAACTAACGCATGCATTAGTTGAGCAACAAGATCGACGATTAGTCGGTCTTTTTTTTATTAAACAAACTGGCAGATTAGTTCAATAAGTATCATCTGAAATTTTATATGAAAAAGGAAAAATCCCCCAAGTTTCAAAAGTTGATAATTAGATATAATTAAATTAAAACTATTTTAAAGAGGGGGAAAAATGAAAAAAAATCTAGCTGTTATACTAAGTTTGGCATTGACATTCATTACTGCTTTTATCCCTACGCACCCAAAAGAGTTACCATATTTCCATTGGTTTGGGAAACCATATGCGGTTTACGGCTAAAAAAAAGAGTAGAGTTATCTAAAAAGCCTAGTGATTACAGTTGACTGGATAAAGTCAGTATCAGTATAGACACTTTCGATATATTTTCATTCGCTGTGGTGCAGCGCTTGCGCTGCATGGGTGGCTAAATGGCAGTTTAGTATCATAAGGATAGTAGGAATAGACTTGGATAAAATAATCAAAAATAGAAAAAAGGATGATTATATTGAACAAGTTTATTATTCTTATATTTATATTTTTTGCATTATTTAATGGTAAGGTGCATGCAAACTCAAACTATAAAACACGTACCATAGAAGAATCTTATAGCAATCTTGGATACGTATCTGTCGATGAAGCTGTAAAAGCATTTGAACAACATTTTGGACAAAACTTAGAACTGCCACTAAGAGTACCACCTATTCCATTTACTCATGTTTTTGGACGATTCAATGATTCGGAAGGTGAACAGAATGACTCATTTGACATGGAATTTATTAGTGAGGAGTCATCAGGAATTCATTTCTTTATTAATGTAAAGCTTGCAAAGTATAGGATGAAAATATTTGATAGGGACGTTGTAAGGGTATATAAACTTAATAATGGAGAAAAGGCAACATATATGAATATCAGAGGTGCCAACCTATTGGTTTTTGAACGAGGTAATTTCCATTATTTATTTAGTGCAAATGAAAAGGTCTCTGAAAAAGTGACCCCTGAAATATTAGTTCAAATAGCTAATTCAATTGATTATTCTACAAAATAAAGCAAAATATGCTTTAACTAACTCCTTGGTTTCTAAATCATTAATCTTATTCAACTAACGCAGTGCGTTAGTTGAACAACATTATCGGCTATATTAGTCGATTTTTTTATTCAGGGGCAGATGATGAATACGTAATGATTTTTGCTCCAGTTAAGAATCGAAAAGACTGTACTTTAGAAGTCGGAAATGAACTTAAAATTCCTCTTACAAATTAGGAATGTGTTTTATTTATTTTAAGGGTATATTTTTATACTTTTTTGGAATTCATTTGAGTAGAAAGATTGATTTATTCTAGTAGCGGTTTTCACATTAATTGTTGCTCGTCATGAATAAAATTAAGACTTTCCTTGTTCAACTATTGGCAGTTTAGCTCAATAAGAATTAGTTAAATAACTTTGAGAGTGTTAATGAAGGGATTATCATTTTAGTTCGAAAAATTACATATAATGGAAAATGAAGGAGATGGATTATGAGAAATATTTACTTGTTGTTTTCGGTTACTTTATTAATGCTAGTTGGTTGTTCAAATGATTCCCTTCATTTTAAAGGTGAAAGCATAAATTGGATTGGCACGTACAAATCGACTATAGATGGGGATAACGAAGATGGAGCTTATGTAGTAAAGTACAAGGGGGAAAATCCAGAAAAAATAAAAGTTTTAAATATCGTTATTAATGGGGGAGAAACCGACTTTAATGGTGATGGGAAGGCACTAAATAGCTGAAGAAAAAATAGATGGAAAAATCCTATATAAAATTTGGGTAAAAAAATAAATGTATCTATTGAACTAACGCAGTGCTTTAGTTGAAGATCGCGAGTTGCTTGCAGCTCGTTTTTTTATTTAAGTAAATGGCAGTTTAGTTGCATAAAAAAGGAATTGTGTCGTGGTTTCTTGAATAAAGAAAAATAGAATAATTACAAATAAGGAGAGTTTATGAAAAAACGTTACTTTCTAGCATTAATTCTAACATTTTGCATATTTATGTCCGCATGTTCATCAATGAATGCCAGCAATGAAACAGAACAGCCAAAAACATTGGACGTTAAACAAACGAAGCTAATTAAGAATTGGGATATTAAAGTAATTCCAAGGTTAGACCATAAAAAATGGGTTTATGATACGTCGATTACGTATTTGGGAGAAAAAAACGTACTTCACTTAACTGTATCGAATTACGATAAAACTAGATTAGGATATGAGAACGTAAAACCTCAAACACCGCTTAAAACCTTTGGGAGTTATGATTATGAAGGTAGCGTTTACTCAAAAAAAAATAGTCATTTATCGTTTACGTTAAAATGGAGTGAAGGTAACAACAGAGTTTTTAATAAAGTAGCTGAATTTAATGTTAAACCTAAAAATTAATAAGGCAAATAAAAATTTTCTTCAACTAACGCATGCGTGTGCGGCCGAGCATAGGTCGTATCATATAACGGGTGGGATTCCCGTCGAGTAAGAACTAGCCATTCGCTCGTAGCGAGTCTTGGAGGATTAAAGGTAACTTTAATCTTTAAGCGTAGACAGTTAGGTGGCGGGCCGAAAGCCAAATGGTTGAAGGGATTGAGCTCCATAATGTTAGTAAATCGAGAGGGCTGATGCTTTACGCATAGCAGAAAGCTACACTTTACCTTTCGGTAAGGCAAGAATGGTAAAGCCTCTCTGGAGTCAGAGACCTTGGCACGTCATACATTGATATGATACGGCAACTCGGGAGACCCAACCGGTCTTTTCTTTTTTTTTTAGAAGAGTATGGTGTACAAGCGATAAAAAGTAAGGAAGCCAAATGCCGATGTTGGGAGTCGGATAGTAGCGTAGTACCTATGAAGTTGGGTAATGCCGATGGAGGAAAGGCTACTACCAGTTTATCACCCTTAATAGGGACACATTTACTACACACAGAGGTAGGTATAACAAATGGAAACAAAACTACTAAGGATAGCAGAATTAGCAAAATCTGATCCTAAAATGCAATTTACATCTCTTGCATATTTACTAGATAAGCAGTCACTAGTTCAATGTCACATTGAATTACCAAATAAGAAAGCAACTGGGATAAATGGCACAACTAAAGAACAATACAGTGCAAATCTCGAGGAAAACATAGAAGATTTAGTAATGAGACTTAAAGGCAAAAGCTATCGTCCTGTTCCAGTTAGGAGACTGTATATTCCGAAGCTCAATTCGAAAAAGAAAAGACCATTAGGTATACCGGAACATGAAGATAAGATTGTTCAAAAAGGTGTTACGAAAATATTAAACTCCATCTATGAAATTGACTTTTTGGACTGTTCGTTCGGATTTCGCCCAAATCGTAGTTGCCACGATGCTTTGAAAATACTGAACTTCTATATAGAAAAGAGGTCAGTAAACTATGTTGTAGATGTAGACATAAAAGGATTCTTTGACAATGTTGACCACAAATGGATGATAGAATTTTTAAAACTTCGAATCACTGACCCGAGCTTACTGAGAATAATCGGTAGGTTTCTTAAAGGTGGATATATGGAAGAAGGAAAGAAATACAAAACAGATAATGGTACACCGCAAGGTGGAGTAATATCTCCTGTATTAGCTAATGTCTATCTTCATTATGTACTTGATTTATGGTTCGAGAAAAGTGTCAAGAAACAGTGCGAGGGACAAGCATACCTGGTAAGGTATGCAGATGATTTTGTGTGCTGTTTTCAATTTAAGAATGAGGCTCAGGAATTCTTTCAATCTCTAAAATTAAGACTCAAGAAGTTCAATCTGGAAATAGCCGAAGATAAAACCAAAATTATCCCTTTCGGACGACTTGCGGAGAAACTTGAAAAGCACCAAGGAAATGGAAAACCAGAAACCTTCGATTTTCTAGGTTTTACGCACTATTGTGGAAAAAGTAAACAAGGAAAATTTCGAGTGAAACGCAAATCAAGTAGGAAGAAAGTACAAAGCAAATTAAAAGAGTCTAAAGAATGGTTGAAGAAGAATAGAAATAATAATATTCATATAATTATGGACAGATTCAAACGCTCTCTTATTGGCTACTTCAACTACTATTGCATCACTGATAATATCCCAAATGTTAACATTTTCAAAGTTAAAATCGAGAACCTAATATTTAAGTGGCTCAATAGAAGAAGTCAAAGAAAATCCTTTAAATGGGAGAAATACAGACTCTTCCTTAGCAAATTTCCACTACCCACACCAAGGGCTAAGGTGAATATTTATGATTTAAGAAAAGAAATTAGCTATATTCTGTAAATGATTACTGGAGGAGCCGTGTGCATTAATAGTGCAAGCACGGTTCTGAGAGGGTTTGGAGTGCAATTTACCGTAAGGTAAAGAGACTCCATTCTACTCGACTAGTTCAACAACATGAGTTGCTTCGGCAGCTCTTTTTGTGCGACGGGCAGTCGCATAGGGTGCTGACCCAGTCAACACTCTTCATTTTGTTATCTGGACAGAGACGGCATTGCGGTGTATCGACTGGAAGAAAGATAAAATAATGAATTCCAGATGGTGAAAATCCATACTCGAGGAGACTGACCTAGCTCGAGAAGTCTAATCTAGGGCATTATCGTGAGGTAGTGTCTGAAGGAGATGCGGTAAATCGAGAGACCCGTAGACGAAAAGATAGACCCTAATGCAAGAAGTGTGAAGCACGGCGGCGGGATAAGTTGGCGACTCTGCTAAAAGTGAGGAAGCCCACTAAAACGGCATTTTCTTTAGAAGTCAGAGCGAGAAAATGTGGCTTATAACGTGATGGTGCAGGGGATGTCTTGAAGGAAAATGCGATGACCCCGTGAGATCTCCACCTTACCGAACAGGCAGGGTTCTAATCTATAAGGGTAATCCGAAGTGATGAAGAACAGGTGGAGAAGTCAGACGTTCTCATAGTACAGGAGTAGTTCGGTGACCATAACACCGAATGAATGGAAGGGGAACGACCTATGGCTCCATGTCATGGACAAGATGTTATGTTAACAATCGAGTTACTGCGGTAAAACCGATTGGATGAACATTAAGAAAATGTATGGAATAGTAATGAGCCAAGAGTGGATGTATAATGCCTGGAACGCAACTTCTTGGTAATCAATATAACATATGGGTAAGCCGTATGCCTTAATAGGGCACGTACGGTTTGATAAGGGGGAAGTCTCGTGAGAGATTTCCCTACTTTCTTGTACAACTAAATGGCAGTTTAGTTGCATAACAATCCAAGAAATTTACTTAGTAAAGGTTTATATATTAATTTGCCGAATAATCATTACTAACGTTAATTTATCAGGAGGATTTAAATGAGTAAATTTGATAAAATTTCACTGTATATTTTTGGTATTGCTCTTATTTCAGGGTTATACTATATCGGTTTTCAAATTCATAACTTACAAGAGGATTTGGACAATATTAGAGGACAATTATGGAATATTTTCCAATTATTAAATTCAAAATAATTTATTTGATAACTACTAATTTCTTTTCTTATTCAACTAATTGATGCATTAGTTGAAGATCATAGGGCTGTTTCGGTAGCCCTTTTTATATGTTTGACGAGCAGGATTGTTTAACAAGGACATATAAGATGTTAATAAACAGCAAATAGACAAGGGTGTGAACAAATGGATCATTGGATAGGTTACATCTTTTGGGGGTTAATTGGTTCAGGGGTAGTACTTTTCGTATGGGGTCTTTGGAAAAAATCTTGGCAATCATTGCGAATGAGTGGATTTGCTTTAATACTACCAATGTTATATTTCGGTGGTTCACCGAGTTGGTTGAAATACCTTGCTCTGATTCCTCTTATTCCTTTTGCACTTTCTTTTTACACCAAAAAAAGAAAAATTTAAACAAAGAAAATATCGAGTCTTATGCAACTAACTGATGCGATAGTTGAAGATCACGAGTTGTGTTGCAGCTCGTTTTTTTATTGAAGTAAATGGCAGATTAGTTCAATAAGGAAAAGGAAACCTATGATATAATTTTTCTAGATGTAAACTCCGTTTTTTCATGAAAGGTGGAATTATAAATGGATACAAATAAACTAAGAAAATGGGCAGAAAAACATTCTATTGAAAGTTATACAATTGAAAGTTTTTGGGAAGTATTTGTAAATTATCAAAAGGAACAAAATGATGAATTTCAGAAAAATTTTGGCGAGGATTTTGATAAAGAGCAGTTGTTTATTAATATGGAAGGACTAGGTCTTTTTATAGATGCTTGGAATAAAGATGCATATATGCAGTACGGTTTTGATTACGTTACTTCTTATGTTCCAATCGTTTATAAAGATAATAAAATTGGAGTCTATAAAATGCTTTTCAAGCTAAATGGCGAATGTTTTGATGACTTTTTTATTATTGATTAGTTAGTACTTATTCAACTAAGCATGCGATTCTTCAATAGAAGAACGCTTTTTTTATTCAACAAAATGGCAGGATAGTTTAATTTAGAAGCCGAATATACAATATCAATCTAATTTAAGATAAATAAATCTGAAAAGAGGAATTGTTTAGTGAAAATACGATGGTTCGTCTATATTGTAATTGGGATTGTATTTGGGGTGTTTGATTTTTACTTTCATAGTTTTATTTCAAATGTGCTTGTTCAAGGAGAGCTTTTTTGGAAAGTGCTGACTTATGGTGTTTGGTTAGTACCAATTGTACCCATCGCTCTGAATGAAGCACGAACTTCCAAATCAAGATTGATGTCCGCTTTAGCAAGTAGCTCAACGTGGCTTGTTTCAATTATTTTTTATTATTTATCCAATGCTTTTCAGCTTGGGATTATCGGAATTTCAACTAGTCCAGAAATGCATATATCTAATCACAGAGACCGATTCTTCTGGGAAAATTGGAAAAGTGTATTTTGGGATGATATTGTAGGGGGAATTGTTGAATGGAGTGACCTTGCAGTAGTAGGTGGTTTCATTGTGGGTATATCGGTTAGCTTTATTTATCTTCGTCTTGAGAAACTCATAAAGTTAAAAAAGTCGACAAATGAGAATTTTTAAAATCAAAAGATGGCTTTCCAAGTTCCTAAAATGAATCTAAAAGATACTTACTTATACAACTAAATGATGCATGAGTTCAATAGATGCTACCAATTCGGGTAGCTTCTTCTTATTCGACTAAATGGCAGTTTAGTTGAACAAGGATTTCGTATATTTATGACGAATTATAGTTACTAAGTGAAAGGTATATGTTAGGGGGAGTCAGTTTTGCAATTTAAATATGCAGGATTTTGGATAAGGTTTGGCGCGTATGCAATTGATTTTTTTATAATCATCGTATTGGGTTACATACTTAGTCAAGTTTTTCTAGGTATCTTTACTAAATCAAATGTTACATACAATTTAGTAACTGACCTTATTGGTATTTTTTATCTAATGTTTTTGCCAGCAACGAAATTACAAGGTACGATTGGAAAGTTTACAGTTGGAATTAAAGTAATTAATAAAGATGGAAGCAGGCTATCCTTATTGGATGCAATTAGTCGAGGATTAGCTCAATGTGTTTCCAGCTTTATTTTATGCATTGGTTATATTATGATTGCTTTTTCTTCCAGGAAAACAGCATTACACGATAAATTAGCTAATACCTATGTAGTATATAAATAACTAGTATATATTGTGGAAAAAAGCTGCTACGGTAGCTTTTTTCTTATTTCTTATTCAACTAAATGATGCGTGTGCGGCCGAGCATAGGTCGTATCATATAACGGGTGGGATTCCCGTCGAGTAAGAACTAGCCATTCGCTCGTAGCGAGTCTTGGAGGATTAAAGGTAACTTTAATCTTTAAGCGTAGACAGTTAGGTGGCGGGCCGAAAGCCAAATGGTTGAAGGGATTGAGCTCCATAATGTTAGTAAATCGAGAGGGCTGATGCTTTACGCATAGCAGAAAGCTACACTTTACCTTTCGGTAAGGCAAGAATGGTAAAGCCTCTCTGGAGTCAGAGACCTTGGCACGTCATACATTGATATGATACGGCAACTCGGGAGACCCAACCGGTCTTTTCTTTTTTTTTTTAGAAGAGTATGGTGTACAAGCGATAAAAAGTAAGGAAGCCAAATGCCGATGTTGGGAGTCGGATAGTAGCGTAGTACCTATGAAGTTGGGTAATGCCGATGGAGGAAAGGCTACTACCAGTTTATCACCCTTAATAGGGACACATTTACTACACACAGAGGTAGGTATAACAAATGGAAACAAAACTACTAAGGATAGCAGAATTAGCAAAATCTGATCCTAAAATGCAATTTACATCTCTTGCATATTTACTAGATAAGCAGTCACTAGTTCAATGTCACATTGAATTACCAAATAAGAAAGCAACTGGGATAAATGGCACAACTAAAGAACAATACAGTGCAAATCTCGAGGAAAACATAGAAGATTTAGTAATGAGACTTAAAGGCAAAAGCTATCGTCCTGTTCCAGTTAGGAGACTGTATATTCCGAAGCTCAATTCGAAAAAGAAAAGACCATTAGGTATACCGGAACATGAAGATAAGATTGTTCAAAAAGGTGTTACGAAAATATTAAACTCCATCTATGAAATTGACTTTTTGGACTGTTCGTTCGGATTTCGCCCAAATCGTAGTTGCCACGATGCTTTGAAAATACTGAACTTCTATATAGAAAAGAGGTCAGTAAACTATGTTGTAGATGTAGACATAAAAGGATTCTTTGACAATGTTGACCACAAATGGATGATAGAATTTTTAAAACTTCGAATCACTGACCCGAGCTTACTGAGAATAATCGGTAGGTTTCTTAAAGGTGGATATATGGAAGAAGGAAAGAAATACAAAACAGATAATGGTACACCGCAAGGTGGAGTAATATCTCCTGTATTAGCTAATGTCTATCTTCATTATGTACTTGATTTATGGTTCGAGAAAAGTGTCAAGAAACAGTGCGAGGGACAAGCATACCTGGTAAGGTATGCAGATGATTTTGTGTGCTGTTTTCAATTTAAGAATGAGGCTCAGGAATTCTTTCAATCTCTAAAATTAAGACTCAAGAAGTTCAATCTGGAAATAGCCGAAGATAAAACCAAAATTATCCCTTTCGGACGACTTGCGGAGAAACTTGAAAAGCACCAAGGAAATGGAAAACCAGAAACCTTCGATTTTCTAGGTTTTACGCACTATTGTGGAAAAAGTAAACAAGGAAAATTTCGAGTGAAACGCAAATCAAGTAGGAAGAAAGTACAAAGCAAATTAAAAGAGTCTAAAGAATGGTTGAAGAAGAATAGAAATAATAATATTCATATAATTATGGACAGATTCAAACGCTCTCTTATTGGCTACTTCAACTACTATTGCATCACTGATAATATCCCAAATGTTAACATTTTCAAAGTTAAAATCGAGAACCTAATATTTAAGTGGCTCAATAGAAGAAGTCAAAGAAAATCCTTTAAATGGGAGAAATACAGACTCTTCCTTAGCAAATTTCCACTACCCACACCAAGGGCTAAGGTGAATATTTATGATTTAAGAAAAGAAATTAGCTATATTCTGTAAATGATTACTGGAGGAGCCGTGTGCATTAATAGTGCAAGCACGGTTCTGAGAGGGTTTGGAGTGCAATTTACCGTAAGGTAAAGAGACTCCATTCTACTCGACTAGTTGAAGATCACGAAAGGCTGTTTTACAGCCTTTTTATTGTGCTAACTGGCAGTTTAGTTGTATAAAAAATCTTTAAATAAAGGTGATTATTTATTTAAAAAATGTGATAAACCTCACAAAAAATAACCCAATTGACGCTTACTGTGGCTTAATTGATAATTGAATTAAAATAAATAAATATCATTAGAGAAGGAGAATTTTATTTGAAAAATAATCACATTATTATAGGTGTTGCAATAATCATAGGATGTACTATATTAGGGCTATTTTTAATGTTTACTTTTTCAGATAATACAAAGGAAAATCCAGTTAAAACAAATGAATATAAGTACGAAATGATTCAAGCAAACGACAATAATGTAATAATCTTTAATAAAGAAACTGGTGAATACTGGAGAAAATTCTTACCTAATAATGAAGGACCTACTGATTGGAGAAAAGAAACATCACCAATTACAAGTAAGTAAAATTATATTTAACTTATGTAACTAACTGATGCAATAGTTGAAGAACACAAGCTGCTTATATGCGGCTTTTTTTATTCAACAAAATGGCAGTTTAGTTCAATAAGGATAATTAGCAATGTTTGGAGAAAATAACTTTAAATACTCTTTCTCGGGGTGAAGAATGATTAATTTATTTAAAGTTATAGTAGTCGCTTTATGTGTTCTATTAATTTATAATCCTGTAAGTGCAAATTCAGATTACACATGTATAACATTAAAAGAAGCATTAAAACAGTCATGTGATTTTTTTGCTGAAAAATGTAATGGAATGAGAATTGTTTTAGCGAATACAGTTGACTATCCAAAGTGTAATGGAAGAGATGGCAAGAGAAGGTATTGGAACGTCATTGTTAATTTTCCTATTGAAAAACAAAAAAACGTTCTATTTATTGAGGATGGAATTGTTAGAGAGAATACTAAAGTTACATGGCTTAATGAACCAGATATGAATATTAATGAAATTAAAATAGATACAGATTATGTAGTAAAAAAAGCAGAAAATGAATTTCAGATAAAACCAGGAAAAGGTAATCCATATTTTTATGGCTATCAATTTAGTCTTGAGAAACAAAAAGAAATGCTTTTTTTATGTGTTAAAGGCTTTACTAAAGAAAATAAACTTATTAAAGTTTACTATAATCCGAAGAACGGAATGTATCTTGGTTCGGTAAAAGAAAATTAATACATCATCGTATTCACACTATCTTCCTTATTCAACTAACGCGTGCTTTAGTTGAAGATCACGAGTTGCTCGCAGCTCGTTTTTTTATTGAAGTAAATGGTAGATTAATTGAAGAAGGAAATTTAACAAATAAAGAGAAATATACTGGAATTAGGAGGGGGAATTATTGAAAAAAAGTGCTGAAATATACCCGAAGAAAATTAACATTTATTTAATTATATTAACTGCAATATTATTGCATCTCATACTATTTTTGTTTCATTCTTTTGAAGTTACTGATTTTATCATATCAATCGTATTACTTTGGGGTGTGTTCCAACATAATAAAGAAGTAGATAAACTTTCAAGCTAAAACAGTTAGGCAATTTAAATTAATTATTTAAATTTTATTGCACTAACTGATGCATTAGTTGAATAAGAGAAATCCGATTTCATAGGTGGTGTATTAAATGGTAAAGCTTTCTAATGCTTCATGGATTCGATGGTATGAAGATGGAATGTCGTTTTCAACGATGCGAGAATCACATGAATGGGCATATAATGTAATATATAACGAGATAGGAAATTTATATGATGGATACAAAACCACAGATGAAAAAATTGCATCTTCATTAGTATTTGAATTGGTTAGGTTAAACACACTTACTGAAAAGAAGCATGCTATATTTTCAGACTATGAAAAGGTTAATAATCAGCTGGTATTTATGGTTTGGGTGCAAAAAATTTAATGAATCAAAGTAATATTTCTTATGTAACTAACTAATGCGTTAGTTGAAGATCATCAAGAACTGTTTTACAGACTTTGGTTGGGTTGACAGTTGGTATTGTTGGAAGAAGGTCTATTTGATATTTATATTTAATATTTATTATAAAACTTTTCTTTTTGATAAGAGGTGGAGTAATGAGGATAAGAAATGTGACTTTAGTAGATGATGCAAGTGGAACTTCGGAAATACCTGCTCCAATTGTTATCGATGCTCCAATTGTTATCGATTGGGTAAGTCTCATTTTTTGGGTATTAATGTTTTCTGGATTAGTTCTATGTGCATGGGGTCTTTGGAAAAAATCTTGGACATCATTACTAATAAGTGGAATTGTATTATTACTTCCAACTCTGTATTTTTTTATTGCATCAGAGAATTGGTTTAGATTACTTGTGCTAGTACCTCTGATTCCTTTCGTACTTACTTATTTCACAAAAAAAGAAAAATAAGAGCAAACTTAAGCCCGTATCCCTTATTGAACTTGTACAAAAAAGCTTATTTTCTTAAAAACTTAATTTCTAAAACTAGAAAATCAATTAATAGATAAAAATAAAAACTTATTCAACTAACGCATGCTTTAGTTGAACAACATGATCGGCTGAGAAGTCGATTTTTTTATTGAACTAAATAGCAGTTAAGTTGCATAAGAATCAGGTACTTCTTACAGACGTGACGAAGTATAATTTTAAAAAATGAAATTAAAAATCTTAGATGGAGGTAATTGAATGAAAAAATTATTACTCTATCGAATTTGTTTAACTGTTGTTATTTTAGTGTTTGGTATTTGGAATTATCCTTCAAAATTATCTTCAGTGGCATTCTTTCTTGCATTTATAGGATTATTTTTTACATTAGATGTATTACGCCTTAAATCAAAAAAGAATAGAGAATAAACAATTAATCTTCAACTAACGTATGCATTAGTTATGCAACAACAACTAGAGGAGGATCAATTAGATCTTCCTCTAGTTCACTTTATTTCAGGATAACATATTGGTCTTTCTTTCGTGTCTTTAATACGTAGTGACATAGTAAATGAATTATTATTTAGTTTCCTCTTTTGCTTTAGATAAATGTGTTGTCATACGAATAGCAATTATTAGATAAATTACTTGAAGTAATCCACCAATTCGCATGAAGATATTTGGAGTTAAAAAAAACAAATACATTCCAAAGGGGATAGATATTAAAAAGGCTCCATATATAAACAAATGATTTCTAAAACGGAAACCTAAAATTAAAAGCCCCATTGGGATAAAAATAAAGAGACTAATAATGAATAAAGCATCTAAGTCTTGAAGATCTAATCGAAACATAAAAGTAAAATACACCATTAAGTTAACAATTACACTTAAACTTCCTAGAAAATAAGTAGTTGGGTCTAAAGAATAAACTCTATTCATTAATAAACCTCCTATCCTCTTTATCTTTTATTTTATTGGAAATTTACAGGAATTGGAATATTTTTCTAAAATTCAAATTTAATTTATTTTCAGTGTTTTGATCTTTTCAATTTGTTAATACCGAATCATTGATATTTTGAAATTATAGAGTTTCTTATGTAACTAACGCATTTCGTTAGTTTTTTTAGTCTATGTTAAATTAACTGGAGCTCATTTGCAATTTTGTCGTGCAAAATGAAATTAAACAGAAAAAGACGCACGGGTGGGGGTGTTTCTACTTCTGAAAAGAAAGTTGATTATTAAAATTAGATTGCTTCTTTGTTTGTATAAAATTAAATTTTAATTAAATTTTTTTAACAAAAAATGAGGAAATCGTTTACATCCATTATTTGGAATTAGTAAGATAGTAATAGAAAACTAAATAGGTAGAGGAGATAAAGGGATGAGGAAGGTTTCAACAGTATTAGCTATTTTACTTGTGTTTTTGTTTCAACAAAATGCGTATGCACACTCTGGAAGAACCGATGCAAATGGGGGGCACAACTGTTCCGCAAAATCACAAGCAAAGGGACTTTGTACAGGATATCACTACCATAACGGTGGCGGCTCAACTTCAAGCGGAGGTTCTAGTTCTTCTGGAAACTCTAATAGTTCATGGGATAAAGATTGCTCTGATTTCTCTAGCTACGATGAAGTAGTTGAATATTGGAATAAAAAAGGGTATACGGCTACCTATGACCCAGAGAAATTGGATGGTTGGGGAAACGTGGTTGATGATGGAATTCCGTGTGAGGTGCCGTCTGGATATGATACATCAAAGATAAATGGAAGTCCCGAGCAAATAGCGAAAGCACAAGCTGTAAGAGATTCCTCAAAAGGTGAAAAAGCTGGTTATTCAGCTGGTTTAAGTGATGGTGAAAAAGGAAATTCAAAAGATTCATCAACTACTGGTTCAGATGCTTATCAGGATGGGTTTGGAAAAGGGTATGAAACTGGCTACCAAAAAGGTGCAGCAGAATTAGAAAAACTTAAATTTAAAGCGAGTAATGAGGGTTACTCGTTGGGTAAAAAACAAGACGAGGTTACAATTCCTAAAAGCTACATATCAATTAAAGCTTTAAAAGATACATATCAACAAGGCTTTAATAAAGCCTTAACTGAAAGGTATACAGCTTTTGGTTATAAAGATGGAAAGTCAGATGTATTAAATGATCTTAAAAATGATAATGCCATTATTGTAGATTCATATAAAAAAGGTTATGAAAAGGGTCAAGCGGAATTAAAAAAAACGTACGTCAAACAAGGATATGAAGCAGCATTTAGGATGGTTAAATATAAACAACCAAAATTAAAAAATGATAAATATATTGGATGGTATAGAGAAGGTTTTAACTCTAATAAAATAGTAAAATCCATAGCGAAAGTCGCTTTCAATGCAGGTTTAAATGGTGAAAGCAATAAAGTTCCTGAGAAATATACGCATGCTGATGTAATTTATAAATACAATTATGTAAAAGGGGAACAGGAGAAAAAAGAAAATAATCGTCAAATAGCTGGTACACTTGCTTTTGGTGTTGCGGGATGGTTAGGTAGAAGATTTTATGTTGCCAAAAAAATGCTTAAATAAGGGGTGTGGACGGAATGGGAGTATACCAAAAGATTTGTTACGCGGTTGAAGATATATTTATAAAGTTTCTGACAAGGAACTCGGATAAAGAAAAAGCTTTAATAAATGTTCAAACATATAGAAAAAATATAGCGGAAGAGAAAACTCGTAAGAAACAAGTACATCTTAAACGTACTCAAGAACGACAACGCGCCGCTGATGAAAAGAAAGAACAAGAAAAGCAAAGAATCCTTTCAGTCCTATCTCGATTTGTTGACGTGAAAAACTTAGATTACACACAATATGAATACAACGAAGTAAAAAGGAATGAGGAATTTTTCAAATGTGTTTATAACAACATTTTTGAACCAGGAGAGCAAGGTTTAACATTTATTAATTGTGAGTTTGATAAAACTAAAAAGAAAGAAATTAGAGGTTTTCTGATTGCTACAAATAAAAGAGTGTGGTTTATTGATAACAGTCAAACGATGGTACAAAAGTTCCGCTATCAAACGATAAAGGATGTTTCGTGGTTTAAGGATGGTATGTTGGAGAAAGGCTTATACTTACAATACGGTGTCAAACGTTTGGAATTTGATGAAATTTTTGATGGAAATCAAATGAAAAGAATAGGAAACACTATTTTACAAATATCTCAAACAGCATAATTAAAAGGCTGAGTATTTTTTTACTCAGCCTTTTTTGCTATATTCAAAAGTAAATAAAACATATCCTAATTGAACTATCAGATGCGTGTGCGGCCGAGCATAGGTCGTATCATATAACGGGTGGGATTCCCGTCGAGTAAGAACTAGCCATTCGCTCGTAGCGAGTCTTGGAGGATTAAAGGTAACTTTAATCTTTAAGCGTAGACAGTTAGGTGGCGGGCCGAAAGCCAAATGGTTGAAGGGATTGAGCTCCATAATGTTAGTAAATCGAGAGGGCTGATGCTTTACGCATAGCAGAAAGCTACACTTTACCTTTCGGTAAGGCAAGAATGGTAAAGCCTCTCTGGAGTCAGAGACCTTGGCACGTCATACATTGATATGATACGGCAACTCGGGAGACCCAACCGGTCTTTTCTTTTTTTTTTTAGAAGAGTATGGTGTACAAGCGATAAAAAGTAAGGAAGCCAAATGCCGATGTTGGGAGTCGGATAGTAGCGTAGTACCTATGAAGTTGGGTAATGCCGATGGAGGAAAGGCTACTACCAGTTTATCACCCTTAATAGGGACACATTTACTACACACAGAGGTAGGTATAACAAATGGAAACAAAACTACTAAGGATAGCAGAATTAGCAAAATCTGATCCTAAAATGCAATTTACATCTCTTGCATATTTACTAGATAAGCAGTCACTAGTTCAATGTCACATTGAATTACCAAATAAGAAAGCAACTGGGATAAATGGCACAACTAAAGAACAATACAGTGCAAATCTCGAGGAAAACATAGAAGATTTAGTAATGAGACTTAAAGGCAAAAGCTATCGTCCTGTTCCAGTTAGGAGACTGTATATTCCGAAGCTCAATTCGAAAAAGAAAAGACCATTAGGTATACCGGAACATGAAGATAAGATTGTTCAAAAAGGTGTTACGAAAATATTAAACTCCATCTATGAAATTGACTTTTTGGACTGTTCGTTCGGATTTCGCCCAAATCGTAGTTGCCACGATGCTTTGAAAATACTGAACTTCTATATAGAAAAGAGGTCAGTAAACTATGTTGTAGATGTAGACATAAAAGGATTCTTTGACAATGTTGACCACAAATGGATGATAGAATTTTTAAAACTTCGAATCACTGACCCGAGCTTACTGAGAATAATCGGTAGGTTTCTTAAAGGTGGATATATGGAAGAAGGAAAGAAATACAAAACAGATAATGGTACACCGCAAGGTGGAGTAATATCTCCTGTATTAGCTAATGTCTATCTTCATTATGTACTTGATTTATGGTTCGAGAAAAGTGTCAAGAAACAGTGCGAGGGACAAGCATACCTGGTAAGGTATGCAGATGATTTTGTGTGCTGTTTTCAATTTAAGAATGAGGCTCAGGAATTCTTTCAATCTCTAAAATTAAGACTCAAGAAGTTCAATCTGGAAATAGCCGAAGATAAAACCAAAATTATCCCTTTCGGACGACTTGCGGAGAAACTTGAAAAGCACCAAGGAAATGGAAAACCAGAAACCTTCGATTTTCTAGGTTTTACGCACTATTGTGGAAAAAGTAAACAAGGAAAATTTCGAGTGAAACGCAAATCAAGTAGGAAGAAAGTACAAAGCAAATTAAAAGAGTCTAAAGAATGGTTGAAGAAGAATAGAAATAATAATATTCATATAATTATGGACAGATTCAAACGCTCTCTTATTGGCTACTTCAACTACTATTGCATCACTGATAATATCCCAAATGTTAACATTTTCAAAGTTAAAATCGAGAACCTAATATTTAAGTGGCTCAATAGAAGAAGTCAAAGAAAATCCTTTAAATGGGAGAAATACAGACTCTTCCTTAGCAAATTTCCACTACCCACACCAAGGGCTAAGGTGAATATTTATGATTTAAGAAAAGAAATTAGCTATATTCTGTAAATGATTACTGGAGGAGCCGTGTGCATTAATAGTGCAAGCACGGTTCTGAGAGGGTTTGGAGTGCAATTTACCGTAAGGTAAAGAGACTCCATTCTACTCGACTAGTTCAATTAGGAATTTATAAAAGGCTTGGATTTTCATATCCAATTTTTAAAGATGAGCCACCTAATTAATGTATAGGAAAGATTTTCATTAGACTAGAAAATGGGTATAACATCAACTAATGAAACCATAGTGAGTGTATGAGTACAGTCGTATTTATCTACAAAGATAACAGTAGCGTTTAACCGATCAACCTTTTTTATTTTCCCAATTTCTGTTACAATACTTCCTTTAACCCAATAAACTAACGATACATCATTTTTTCTTTCGACAGCTTCAACAAGAATATAATTAATACGTTCCTGTTCATCATCATTTAATATTGGATGGGGTATCTTTTTTTGATTATCGATAATTTCAGCAATCCCTTTAAACTGCTGTGGAATCGATGCAAAAGGTTGCCATTTAATTATACCTCGACCCATTCGATCTTGTGTCATGCGAAATGACCTCCAATTTTCTTATTATTACCTCTAATAGTGCTGAAATCTGTAAAACTGCATGCTCTCAACAAACTATTTTTTCCATATTTACTTCTTATTGAATCCATAACTGCTGATAAATTTTGTTCCTTTTGCTTTTTAATTGGATTAGTAAAAAATGAAATTTGTTCTGAGTCAGTTTTTACAAAGTTCTTTAAAGCGATTGATATAGTTCTTACAGGTTCTTGATTATAATTTTCTTCTAGAATTTTAAGACAAACTCGATAAAAGTCATTTGTTATATTTGTTGGTTCTTCAATGGTGACACTTTTAGAAAATCCGCCAATGCCAGAACTATAACCAATACCAAAATGAATAGTTCTTGATTGATTGTTTTGATTTCTTAATCGAAAACAAACTTCCTCAAGTTGTTCTAGTATTAACGTTTTAATTTCATGTGAATGATAGTCTCTTAATAGAACTTGGCTTTTGCCAATTGACTTATCTTTCGGTTTGTAGTCTTTCATTTCACCAATTCGAGAGTAATCAATTCCGTTAGAATGGAGATGTAATTCTGTACCTATCACATTACCAAATTGTTTGATTAAAACTTCTTTCGGGTATCGCGCCAACTCACCAATAGTAGTTATGCCTAATCTGTTTAACTTTTGTTCAGTTTTCTTAGCAATGCCCCAGAATTTACTTAATGGAGTAATATTCCACATTTTGGTAGGAACATCAACATAAGTCCACTGTGATATACCACTCGGATGTTTTTTACTTTCTATATCCATACAGATTTTTGCGAGTAACAAGTTACTGCCAATTCCAATAGAACTCGAAATGCCAAAATGATCGTAAATATCCTGTTGGATTTTAAAAGCTAGATCCACAGGGGATAGCTTATGAAGTTTTTCATAACCTTTCATTGAAAAAGCAAATTCATCAATTGAATATTGCATGAAGTCGATAGGAGCGACATATTTAGTAAGCATAAGTTCAGTAATTTTATTTGAAATATTTACATACAAACTCATTGATGGATTGACAATATAAATGTCATTTTGTTTAGGTATTTCGAAAAGTCGATTTCCTGTTTTAATTCCTAATTTCTTCATTTCAGGTGTAGCTGCTAAGACTACTGATCCATCTCTATTTGTATCACCAACGACTGCCAATTTAACTTTAAGTGGATCTAATCCCATTAGAATACAACTAACTGATGCAAAGAATGACTTCATATCAACAAAATAAACCAGGTCTTCAGGGAAAGTTGAATAATCGTACATAATATAATAATACCTCCCATTTTGTAGAATGTGTGTTCTTATTTATTTTGTTTCATTATTTATTATACACAAACATTTGTTCTTGTATACGATAAATTATATAAAACAAGAACTTTTGTTCGTGTTTTGTTAAGAGGTCTGAAGTACAATTGATAAAATGGCTTTGTTTAAGAACAAGATTGATATTTCTTGTAGAACTAAATGACAGTATAGTTGAACAAGAATAATGGTAATGGATTTTTCCAAAACTAAAAATTAGAGTTAATTAAAAGCTAGGAGGTAACCCATTTGGTTATTTTGGGAACAAGTAATTTTTATGAAGATACAACTTGTCATGTAAGAAATGGCTTTTTAGAAATTTTAGTTGTAGGAAAATCACTATTATGAGGAAATATAATTTTGTTATTCTATTCCTCATTGGATTTTTAATTAATTCATCCAGCCAAATAACTGAAGCAAAGAATAATACCATTCAAAGGGTTCCTTTTTTGGAACAATTAAAGTCACACTCATTAAAGCATGAAGAGGTTCAATACATTAAAATTAAAAATGATTCTGGGCAAGAGCGTTTATTCAGTATTAACGATGGTTTTCAAGAACTTGTACTCAGAAAAGTGGTACACTGGCTTAATAACTCTAGCCGAGTAAATGGAACAATAGAGGTATCTTTAGATAATCCATCCAATAAATTGATGTTAAAAATGGCAAACCATGAAGTGATAACCATTGAACCCGCTTATACATGTGTAATTGACAATAAACGCAAAACCTGTACGGCTAAAGATGGAGAATTAATTGTTTCGGAAAATAATCAAAAAATGCGATTAAAGTCACAATCTCTTTATGATTGGCTTTTAGTAGAGTGGAGAAAAGAATTGGACGGACCTACTAAAGAAGAGTTGCTTGAAGAGGCATTGTATTCACGTTATTTAAATTATTTGGGTCCATCTTATTCTGATTTTTTTATGTGTCCAAAAATCAGAATTGAACCTATTGATGGGGACCCCAGGAGACATCTCATTTTTGCCAGTGCTATAAACTATTCAGGACACCACGGTGGAGATTATGATAAACTTACCTTTTCTGTAAGGGATTCAAACATAACAGGGTTACAAGTGGCAAATGTAAAAATTGAGAAACTTATTTCGCAAGAAGAAAGCAATAAACAATGCCAAAAATTCCATTAAATATATTATAAACGGGGCGTTTCTTATAGAGAGGGGAACGCTTCTTTTTTGGTTATTTTAGCAAATAAAAGTGATAATTAATTTGTGATGTGTTGTACTCCAATTAAAGCTAGCGTTATCCGAACAAAAAAAGGAGCTGTTGATAATTCAGCTCTTTAATCACTTTCTGACATTATAGTTTAAAAAGGACTTAATATAGGAATGTAGAATTGGATAATATACACTATTATCACTTATGAGAATTCGGGATAGAAACTTTGTTTCGACTTAAGTTATTTATTGAATGCAACAACGAAGTAGAAGCATTATTAATAAGCATGAATTCATAAAAATAAATAACAAAAAATTAATTTAGATCGAATTTCTTTGAAAATGGTATATATATACTACTATCTTAAAATAAACGCGAAAAGGAGATATTATGGCAAGATGTCAAAGTTGCGATTGTAAATGGAGTAAGAAATCATTGTGGAAGCTTTCATACTCAAGGGAAGGTGTGAATTGCGCCAATTGTGGTCAAAAACAATTTATCTCTTTTGATACACAGGTTTTTATAACCTTGGGATCGCTATCTTCTATATTTGGTGTTTTTATTATTCTTCTATTTCCTTCATATGTAAAACTGAGTAATAAAAACACAGGAAATTGGTGGAGCTAATAAATAGAACGGGTTATGTAAAGATTGATACTTAAAGTATCTAATAAGCTAACTATTACAAGTAATTGAATATATGCAAAGCATTAAAGGAATTGAGAAAAATACCATGGAGGGAACTAAGTGACCCTAAAACTATCTAATGATAAGTTGAGATTAGCTAGAGAATATTTAATGACTAAAGGTAGAAATTTAGAAAAAGAAATATATAAGTTCCATTTTGAAAACGGTAGTAAAAAATCTGTTATTTATGAACTTGCAAAGTATCAAGGAGAAAATGGTGGATTCAAAAATTTAGGTGAAGGTGAAATGCAGTCTGAAAATGCCATGGATACAAATATGGCGTTTCAAATCCTACATGATATTAACGCTAGTAGCAATGAGGAGATTGTTCGTAACGGTATTAATTATATAATGAACTCTTATGATAAGGATCTCAAATATTGGTATCCAAATCTAAAAGATTCGCCTGTTGAATTTTATATGATAACAGATAAATGGGCGAATCCATGTGCAGAATTAATTGCTTATTTACATGATTATCAGGAACTTGTTCCGCCCCATTTTCTCACAGATGTGACAGAACAAGCTATGAAAAAACTACAGTTGCTAAATAAGGATGGTTGGTTTGCTACACTTTGTTTTCTTCGATTAGCTGATCGAGTTGAAGATTCATTACGCGAAAGAATAGTAGATAAAGTTAAAACCAATATATTTGACTTAATCGAAACAAGGAAAGAGATTTGGTCAAATGAGTATTGTGCAAAACCTTTTTGGTATGCTCCCTCACCCCGAAGTCCACTATATCCTCTCCTTAAGGAACATACTCTACCTTGTCTAGCGAATGAGATACTTACCCAAGACGAAGATGGTAATTTTATATTAAACTGGGACGCTGGCACAGGGGAAAAAGAATGGAAGAGTATTATTACCATGGAAGTATTACGTACTTTAAAGAATTATGACATGATTTTATTATGAGGAGAGATTTTGTTTGTTTAATAAAATTCTGAAAAATCAATTCGATAAAGGCAAATCATTTATTAAGACGAACGGTCGAAAATTAGAAAGCGCTAGGTTTGACTTTGAGTTTGAGAATGGTGATAAAAAATCAATATTGAACGAGTTAAAAGAGTATCAGAATGAAGATGGTGGTTTTGGTAAAGCCATAGAACCAGATTTTTTGTTACCAAATTCATCTCCAATGGGTACGTGGGTTGCAGGACAAATCATGATGGAAATCGATTTGGATGCAGAACATCAAATGGTAAAACAAATGATTGATTATCTTGCTCAAACAAATAATAAGGAATCAGGTATGTGGGATTCTGTGTTAGCAGAGACAAATGAATATCCTCATGCGCCTTGGTGGCATTGGATAGAGGGTGTGCAAGAAAATTGGATGTTTAATCCAGGGATAGAACTAGCTGCTTTCGTAGTACATTGGTCCACTGTGAAAAGTGAGTCTGCGAAGATAGGATGGCATTCGATTGAAAATGCAGTTCATCATTTAATGCAAAAAAATGAAATGGATCGACATGAAATTAATAATTATCAGCAATTCATTAAAATAATCGATCCGTATAAAGAACTGCTTGATCTAAGAACACAACGCTCTTTAGAAAGTATATCTATTAAAATACTAGATTTAGCCGAACAGTGCATTGATAAAGACGTTTCTAATTGGGGAACAGGGTATAAATCCCTACCATTAGACTTTATTGATCATCCTCGCCATCCACTATGCGAAAGATTAGGAAATTTAATTGAAAAAAATATAGATTTTTATGTACAACAAATTAATAAGGATGGAGTTTGGGACATTTCATGGAGTTGGGGAAGTTACCCTAAATACTTTGAAATTGCAAGACAACAATGGATGGGAGTTCTTGCAGTTAATAGGTATAAACAATTTAAAGCATTTGGCTACTTGTAAAAATATCTGTAACAAGAGCGAACTTCCAAGGTACTTAACGTGTAGTTAAGTGCTTTTTTCTTTCAATGGAGCATAAATAAGAATTGTTATATTAATAGCAATCATGTAAAAAATCTCCAAATAAAGGAGCGGAAATAAATGAGTCAACTTTCCGTGAGTGAGCTACTTAAAATCAAAGAACCTGCTTAAAAAACTAAGTAATTTACAATTAAAGAATATATTTCTATTAAACCACGTTCTTTATCAAACTAAAATAAATTATACGACCATTACATTTTAACATCTAATTAGTCAAAATTAATTCTATTTATATATTGGAAATAACTTTTTTAACTACCTAAAGATAGGTGGTTTTATTTAGTAGAAAGCAAACGTAGTGTTGAAAGGTAATATTTAGATTTGTATGAAAAACTTAGAAATTTGACGAGAGGGTCAATATTAAAATGAAATGTAAATAAAGGGAATAGTTAAATTTATATTGATATTAATGATTTATTATTTTTTAATAAGCTTGTATTTAATAAACAAAATGTCCTGTCACTAGTTTGAGGTGTTTTAAAAAAATGAGAAATATATAGATTATGATGATACTGGTTACTTATAAGGTTGGTATGGACCTAATGAAACATTAAAGTACGATTCAAATGATTTAGCCAGAACTAGAACAAGGGTGAATGAAAAGAAAATAAGTAAAGTTCTAGTGTTACCATTAGAATCAAACCAGGAGAGTCAATTAATCCTAGATAGGCTTTTAGGTGGTACGGATGACGTAGAAAAGCAGGTTAATACATAAAAGAATGTCAGTTATTAGTTGAGCGGTCTATCTTTATTTGATGGATTGCTTTTTTGTTATTAGAAAAAATCTATCATAAAGCAATATTGTGTTTCTGATATTGGTACAAAATGTGCGATATCGAGCTTATTTCTTTTAGGTGAAATGGCATAAACTCGTCCGTAAAATAATATATTTTAAGTGAAAATAGACAATTAGGTGGGTGGTAAGGTGTATTATGAGGATGATGACATATATTTATTTTTGAGATATGCTACTGGTATAGTCGCCATGTTATTTTTTGTTTCTTCAATACCATTAAATATACTTGACCATATTTTAAGTATTTTGTTCGGAGATGAAAATGTATTGTTGGTTAAGCATCATAACTGGATAGAAATACATTGGATTAAATCAGTGCTTAATTACATAGTTGGTATATTTTCGATTATTTTAATCTTCGGATTAGGAAAAAAAGTATACGTTAAATCGCAAGAAATCGATAGTTCACTTTCGACCTTATTCTTGGTAATAAGTGGTATATATCTCTTCGCTGTTTCGTGGTTAGTGCTTTCTTTTATATTTGGTAATGGATACGGAATGTTTGCATTTATTTGTTCACTTTTTCTTTTTGTGATACCTTTTTTAACATTAAAAGTCTTAAAGAATTTCTATTAAATAGAATTTTTACCTTAAATACTTGCCACTAACAAAATGTTAGTGGTTTTTTGTTATGTGAATGTAAAAATAAAAAACCAATTACCCTTTCAGATATAATTGATATAAAGACGTAGACATTTTTAAATAACTAAATCCCAGTTTTATAAAATTCCATATACATTCGGTTATTTATTTTTATGTCCATGCATATGATACAATACATAATTCAGCAATAGGACATACCAAACGGATTTGTATTCTTTCTGTATGTTTTGATCAAGTAACACTAGATACATTAAATATGGATGCAATCGATTGTTCTGATAGCATGAATAACTTTACTCATCATATGGATTTTAAGAAAACTAAAGTTTTTTTGTAGTAGAGCCTTTAAGAAAATAGTGATTTGTTTTTTATTTAATTATTTATTCAAACTTATGATTATATTATTGATAAAATAATTAGTTTAATAAAGTAATATGTTAATAGGAAAAAGAGGGCATTAATTGCCCTCTTTTTTATTATAAATTTATACTATAAAACGCGCAAAAATTGTTATTATTTGGAATATATTGTAAGATTTATCTTAGTAGATTAATAATGGGAGGTTTTAAGGGTTGTTGAATTTGGATACGACAATAAACGAACTCCATGAAATAAACAAAGACAGGGATGCGTTTGATTCCATAAGTGGTTACTTTTACCAATTTGAATTAACACTATTACATATATTATTTGATGGTAGAGAGCAAGATGCTTTTGATGATGAAGATTGTAACGCGACTTATCAAATAGAAAAAATTGAGGATTACGTAAAGTATTTTGAAAAAGATGGTAAAGGGTACATTCGTCTTGCACAGATGAAACATCATGATTCAAGGACAACAAATTCAAAATATTATGGTGCAGTACTAAGCCTATATTTTACTTATTTAAAATTTATCGAAAGAAATGTAACAGATGTAGAATTTCTGGCAAGTATTTTTTATTATGATAAGTCAGATGTTAAGAATGCTCAGGATGTATTAAGTGATGCTTTAAAATCCGAAGCCAAAAAGTTACAAAGTATTATTCAAGCGATAAAGCATACTGGATTAGATTCCGCTTCAAATAGAGGAAGTTTTTCATCTGGAACAAAGTTTGTTAAAACACCCAATTATCCATCGATCACTGAACAACTTAAAGATGAACTGACTATTAGATATGGAGACCTTCAACCTAGTCATGCACCAGAGCATCTATATGCTTCGGCAGTTAGTAAACTAATTGCTGATAGCACGAATGGGTTGGGATTTACTTTAGAGAAATTAAATAATTTATTTAAGGAAGAAGTAACTGTAAAAAAAGATTTTTATATGCTTAAGATTATTGATTATGTAATGGGGATTATTGATACGAGTATAAATGAAATTATTAATAATAAAATTCGTGGATATTCAGATGAAGTTAAAGAAATCTACACCAAAATCTATACAGAAATCATTGGTCCCTTTTTCAAAGTGAAATTTCAAAAAGCTGAGTACAGGTATTCGTTTTTACAAACAATTACTCCAAAGGAGTTTACAGAAGAAATCCAATTAAATAAACTATCTGAATATAAAGCATTTTTAGAGGCAAGTGATTCGATTAAGCAAATTTTAACAAATCTAGCTAAAATAGTATTTAATTATAAGATGGAAGAAGGAGAAATTTACTTAGACGAATGGTTTGAAATAAATGAAAAAGGCTGGTTATTCACCTATCCTTCAGAAGAAAGAGGAAAGGGTGTGCTAATTGGAAATTTTTATGGCGATCTTTCCATATCCTTGAACTATATGCTTCCTAGGTTAAAAGATAAAGAACTACGTCCAGAGGTCTGGTATGTAAAACATGACGATGAAATGTTTAATGCTTCGCATCGACTCTCTTATGAGCTAGATTTTACATCTCCATCAGAGGATGTAGAACAACATTTATATGCGCAGCCTTCTGAAGATCATTATCATATACAGTGTTTAGGTTGCTTAGCAATTACGGATCTATCAAATTGTAGACGTATTGGGAATATTTTTTTGGATAAATGCAAAGTTAGGGGAGAAGAAGCGTGAAAATAGAAGAGGTTTGCGACTATTTACGTACCAATGGTTATACTGAGAAAACTTTTCTAAGAAATAGTACATTTCTTAATAGTGAAGGGAGAAGAGACAAGAAAGAAGTAAATATTCTTCCTTTTAATCAAATTTTTATAAGTCAAAATCAAAATGAGGTTTATATAGTAGAAGAAAAAGAGAGCTTGTTTACTCCAGCAGAACTTGAAAAATTCGATAATTTAATCCTTACTTTTATTCAATTTTTATCTAATAAAGATGTAATTAAATACAATATAAATCTAGTATTAGTATGTCCATTTAATACAAGAAAAAATCAAAAAGAATTTCATAAAATGATTAGTTTTGAAAGAAGTAAGTATAATTGCAGAAAGATATTTTTAGATGCCTCTAGTAATGATTTTAATCAGGAGATGTCGATATTACCCTCATTTGCATTAGATGTACAAGTCGCATTAAAAAATGTTCAGGTTGATAGTCTGACTAAAGAAATAAAAGATGTTATGAATGATAATTTATTTAATCTCTTGGTAAGGGAAGTTGATGATCTTGCCCTTAACGAAATACTGATGTCATTAGACTCAAAAGGGGATTTCAAATGAGTAACGGGTTCTTAATTAGAAATATATACATAAAAAACTTTAGAGGATACGAGGAAAAGACATTCGCATTTTTTGAAAGACAAGAAGAAAATCGGGGGTTAATCTTACTTAGTGGCTCAAATGGGTACGGAAAGACTTCCTTACTCGACGCAATTGAATGGTGTTTTACTGGTACAGTCCAACGATTAAAAGAGGATTATATTGCAAGAAAAGAAAAAAAGAATAAAAATTTGAAAAAGTGTCTCATACGGCATAATGGAAGAAATGAAGATGTTATCGTTGAAGTAAATGCAGTATATAAACTGAATGATGTAACGATTAGAAGGGTTTTTAATGGGGCAGATGAAAGTCTTGCATTTGCGCCAGATTATAGTCAGTTTTTTGTGAATGGAAATAATATTTTAGAACAAAAAACAATAGACTACGTGTTAGATGAGCCTATCTCGAAAGATTTTTATGAGCGGTATACTTGTTCTTATGAGAAAAATTTAAGGGTTTATGAAAAAAGCAGAGAAAATATTTATGATATGTTCTCCTCATTTTTTGGTGGGACAAAAGAAATCGAAACAATCATAACGAATTTAGATGGTGACAAGAAAGATAAGAATAAAAGAGGAATAATTGACCAATTAGATTTAAAGATTAAAACAGAAATCAAACTGGATTTTGATAAGAAAAAAGAAAAATATGAGGAGACAGTTGAGGAACTAAATAGCTTGTTAAAGGCAAAACAAAATAATGAAATTGAGGACATGAGTACGCTAATTTATCCTAAACAACTTCTTTTTAATGAAGAAGAAGTTCCTGAGTCTATTCTTGATTCAAAAGGAAACATGGATGAAAAAGTTATCCATTTAAAAAAGCAAAGAAACTATTTAAAAAATATAAAAATCATACAGGATAAAGCCATTTCATATCATTATTCTACTCAATTTAAAGCGGATCTAGAAAAAAGGAGATATTACGACGAATTTATCAAGAGGATATATCATCCTTATGCTGAACTTAAAGAAGAAATAACCAGTATTCAAGGTAAAACAATTCAGGCGATTACTGAAGTGAATCAAATGTACCGTCTTTACCATAAAGATCTTTTAAAATCTTCGAAACCATCCTTAGAAGGAGTCAAGATATTAAAAGATCTTAGTACAAAACTGAAAAACATAAATGTGGTACAGATCGAACAATTTAAGACGATTGATTCTAAACTTGTGGAATATCAAAATATTGAAGCTGAATTAAAAGGTTTTAATTCAGCAGATGATGAATTAAATGCCATGAGATTACTCGTTGATCATAAATCTGGCTTTGAAATTCATCGTAGTAATGGACATAAAAAGTGTCCCCTTTGTGGTAGTGAAGAGAATTTTGCTAATCAAAATATTTTAATCGCATCAATTGCAAAAAACATTTTGGGAGAAATTGATACAAAACGAAACGAACTTCAACAAAAGCTTACTGATTATCAAAAAGAAGTAAATATCATCTATCAATCTTTTTATGAATACCTCGATACGATCATTAATATTAGATTGAAAAACCAAAAAAATTTATTGAGCAACTTTAACATGTTGAATGAGTTTGCAAACTACTGTAATTTATTCAATTTAAATTTAGACGAACTTAGTGAAGTAACAATCAATCAGAAGAAACATAATCTTGAAAATGAATTACCAGATGATAAAAAAATTCAATCACTTGAAGAGATGATTATAAAAGGCTTAATCGGAGATAATGAAGTACTTTTTGGCATGTTAGATACAAATGGTAATAGAATGAGTACAACGGTTTTTCAATTATTAGATACAAATGGAAAAATTAATGCAATACAACTGTTTATAAAAGAATATCAAAATATTAAAGAAGCTTTTCCTTTGATTATGGAAGTAGATAAAGTCAATCCTGTAGATTTAGAAAGTAAAATCGCACTTCTTGATCAATTAATAATACATCTTGAAACTGATGAAGAGTTAACATTAAAACAAAAAAAAGTACTTAATTTAAAGAGTAGTTATCGAGCGAGTGAAGAGGCTTATATAAAAAAAATAAAAGAATTAGAAAAACTGAAAGAAATCCTTAAAGAACTAAAGAACGTAAGAAATCAGTGGGATAAAAAAATGGTGGAAAACTTAAAGATTCCACTTCAACAAATTTATCGAAGAATTAACCGACACACGAACATTCAGGATATAAATTTATTGGTCCAAGGAAAAACTAATCCGTTAGCAAGTTTAAATGCAAATGTGAATAATGAAGAAGTAGCCGCTACAAATATCCTAAGTGCTGGGCAACTTTCTGTAATGGCATTAGCAATCTTTCTGACCATTTCTATGGGGCAGAAAGAGAATACTTTTAAATGTTTCTTTTTAGATGATCCGATCCAGACAATGGATGATTTAAATATACTATCGTTCATTGATTTGCTTCGTACAGAGCTTGCAGTGACAAACAAAAACAATAGGTTTATCGACCAATTATTTTTTACAACTTGCGATGAAAATTTAGAAAGATTAATCACACATAAAATGAAAAGTTTCGGAGTTAATTACACTCATATTCATTTTACAGGTTATGGTGATGCTACTGTATTAGTATAAAAAAACGTGTCATTTCTGACACGTTTTTTATAATTTATTTTTCTATTTTTTTAAGTAAATAGCAATTTTACACAATAAATCGGGCAGAGTAGTACTCCTGAAATTGACTGGTTTTTTTTCTATTCCATTAGAAATTTCATCACATGCAAAAAAATCTTTTCCCATAACAATATGTACTTCTCCATCACCAATAAGACGATTGTACATATCAAGGGCGTCTTCTAAGTTAGTACTATATCTCCAATGCCCTAATGAATACTGTTCATTATACCAATTGAATCCTCCTTCTTTCTGAAAGCATTTAAAAACGAGTACTTCTTTTGCAATTAATAAATCTTTATCACTGTTTGACAAAAACTTCCAATTATTCTCCATATATATTCCTCTCTAATTCATTTTTTATATTAGTATTAATTCAAATCTATGCTAGTAGAATTCCAAAAAGGATTGAAATTAAATTTTTTTCCGTAATATAATTAAATCTTCAATTTCATCCAGACACTTAAGTGTTTTTAGGTAAATATGAAAAATCTAACTAGATAGAAGCTTGGTGATGTGTTTCTTATAATCTCGCAATTAATCTAATTAAGTTATTAATGATCATTTATTCGTTAATGGATAATAACTTCAAAAGAAATAATTTAGGAAATCATTAACACATTTTTGTAGAGGGTATAGGTATATTAAATTACTAATGCCCCCAAATTAATTTCTATCATATATGAAAAGAACTAAACCAAACTAAAAAATTTAATCGATTCTTTCTTTTATTTCCATCAAATCGTGTAAAAAGAAGTCTTCTTTTTTATGACAATTAACTGAATAAAATAAATCTAACACTGATGGATCCTCTAGTTTATGAAATAAATGTGCTTGTGAAAAACCTAAAACATTTTTATCTTTAATTAGTAATTTTAAATGTTCTTTCTCTTTTCCAAAGTATTGAGATAATGCTATTTTGGTTGCATTACTTTTAAAAATTGGCTTTGGCATTCCCATTCCATAAGGTTCCAATATAGGCAAATCAGTCATCAATTCTCTTGGAAATGATTGAATTGGAATGTTACTAATATAAAATTGTTGTGGTGAACTGATGTGCTGTTTTAATGCTTCTTTTTGTATGTTAGATCGGAATAAATTAACCTGGTTTTCGGTTAGATTGATCGAAAAACCTGCTGCCATTGGATGACCCCCGAATTTCTTCAATAAATCCTCACACCCAGATATACAATTAATAATGGAAAATTGACTTCCTTGTAAACTTCTTGCTGAACCTGTTCCGTCACTAGAGATAACAATTGTCGGTTTTTTATAATAGTTTGAAACTCTGGATGCGAGAATCCCAATAATCCCTTTGTGAAAATCCCCGTTTATCACTAAAACGTCATCGTTTAGTAAATTTTCACTCTGTATTTTTTCTTGAATCGTCAAGAATTGTTCTGCTGTTACTTTTTTTCGTTTGTCATTTAATGAAATGAGTTGATCAATTTCTTCATTAGTTGGATCAGTAGAACGAAGAATGGCAGCAGCGAAATTTGGGTCTCCAATTCGTCCGCACGCATTAAAAATTGGACCCAACGTAAAGCCAAATGTTGAACTATCAACTGTTCTAATCCTTAATTTTTCCATTATTTTTTTGAATGCAGGATGGGGATGATTTTTTATTTTTCTTAATCCATGCCAACAGATTATTCGATTTTCTCCAATTAATGGTACAACATCAGCGATTGTTCCTAGGGTTGCTAAGTCAAAAAATTTAAAAGATTCACCAATCCATTCTCGATTTAACTTATGATAAATAGCTTGTACTAGTTTTAATGCAACGCCTGCTCCACATAAGTTTGCATTCGGATAGTTGTTGTCTTTTCGTTTTGGATTGATAAAAGCCAAACAATCAGGTCGCCCATTCAATACCTCGTGATGATCAGTGACAATCACATCAATTCCTTTTATTTTCGCTGCTTGTAAAGCGTCATGTGCACTAGACCCATTATCAACTGTAATAATCAGTGAATAAGATTTTGATAGACTGTTAACGATTTCCTTTGATAATCCGTAACCTTCTGTTCTTAAAGGCAATCGTGTGTCTACATGACCACCCAATTCAATTAAAGCCTGGCTTAATATAGTCGAAGAAGTCATCCCATCGCAATCATAGTCTCCAAATACTAGAATTTGTTCTTGCCGAGAAATAGCTTGTAAGATTCGGGGGACTGCCATACTCATTTCATCTAGTAAAAATGGATGATGCATCGAATTAAGTGAGGGAATGAGAAAGTCTCCCAGTTTTTTAGATGTATTTATCCCTAAATGAAATAAATGTTGGATAATGGTTGGATAAAGACAATATTGTGATGAGAGGTAGCGAATCATTGCAAATTCTGTTTCATCTTCAATCGGTTTAATTTTATTCCAGTTCATAAAGTACCTCCGAATTTAACTTTCATATGTATAGAATGTACGACATGAAATGAGTTTATTCTTAAATAAAAACATTTTATTTTTATTCAAGAATGATATAGGTACTCAAAAACTAGTGTATATACTGTTTGGAGTTAATAAATAAAGGGTTCACTAATATAATATTAAGGAACATTTTTGATTAAATTGAATAGACAAGGATCCTCATATTCAGTTGTAGAATATAAAGAGCCAGAAGAAAACAATCCTAGGGTATCTTTAAATTGAATGTTTCCGCGAAGGTATGTAAAACAATGGGGATATGGTGACGTTTACATTGAAAAATTACAATTAGAGATGAACAAAAAGGTTGAAAATTGGCTAGCAGAGAATAATTAGGTTGAAGGGATTGGCATATTTGCTAATCCTTTTTCTTATTACATGACTGTTCAGAGTAACAACACACCTTGCTTTAATCACACGAAATTAAACGTTTTTCATTCTATTTTTTTATTTACATGTACATAGGCACACAGGCAAGCATACGACACATATAATTTAATACGGTATGTGCATAAGCACTTAACCGCCCTGTATAGCAACAGTTCGGCATATACAAAAGGGAAAGGGCGGGGTAGCATGGTAAATGATGATTCAAAGAATAACAGTGCTACATCAGCTCCTATAAAACCCGTTGGCACAGTTATTCTACGAAATAAACCAAATATTAATTTAATAGCAAAAAGTGTTATGATAGCCTTCAAAAACGGTACTACAGTAAAAAAGTAGTCCGTTTTTTTTATTTCTGAACTCTTTTCTGGATTAAGTAAAGGAGGTTAAGCTAAAATAAATTTATTTGATGTAGTACCATTCTTAAAGTACATTATTTAAAAAATTTAGTACCTACATTCGTAGTAGATGCACCAGGCGGAGGAGGTAAAATCTCACTTCAACCAAACTATATCGTCTCTCAAAGTAGTAAAAAAACAGTACTAAGAAATTTTGAGGGTGTCATCACATCTTATCCAGAGCCTGAAAACTATAAAGAGGATACTGCAGAAGATTATTTTTCATTAGTTTACCCTGATTATTTAAATAAGGCAGCTAAGGTTGGTATTGCTAGTATCATGAATGATCAAGTGCAAAGTCTTATTCCTTCAGATTTAGAAAGAATGAAAAAGAGAGAACAATATCAAACGGATCCAGCACATAGTTCATTAAAAAATAAACGCGAAAAACGAGATGAATTAAAGGAGAAAAAGTTTCAATCACAAATTCAAAAAATGGATGGAAGTGTAAAGAAAGATGAATAATACATTAAAATGTGATTGGTGCGGTGAGGAGAATGTACAGGAAACAAAAGCAGTTGTACATTGGGAATTACCGGATGGTTCCAGAGCAATCACAATTACTGGTGTACCATCATTTCATTGTGATCAGTGCAAATTTACCTATCAGAAGGAAGATATGGTCAAATCAATAGAAGATCAGTTGTTTCTTATTTCAACAAAATTACTTCCAGTTTCAGTTACATTTGATGAATTAATGAAGCAGCCTAGATTATTAAAAAGAAATTATTTTGACTTCTCGTCATAGAACGAGTATTTTTAAAATATAAAATAACTCTGTTATTGTTTAAAGTATATTTAAAAAGTAACAATATTTTTAGAAAAAGAGACAAAATAAATAATAAAACTGAGGGAGAATCATGAGAAAGTCATTTTACCATTATATGATGAAGCATAGAAACTATAAAATTCCTAATGAAATTGGAATATTGGCAGATCATCTTTTTAATGATCACTCATTTCCAAAACATTCTTCAAGCTATGACGAAATTAGCTCGTATTTAGAGTTTGATGGAACTTTCCATCAATCGATGAGCGTTTTTGATGAAGCATGGAACTTATATTTAGAAGATCAATAAGATGTGACTTAGGTTAACTAAGTTGCATCTTTTTTTTGAAACCTCCTTTAATAATCTCCCCTTTATTTATTGATTCTACCATTTTTGAAACTAGCTATTAATTTCTTACCTACAAAATAGGCTATTCCCTTTTTTTATTTACTATGAAAATGACAGACAATTATCTATTGGTTGCATAGTATACAGTAAAAACGAATTAGTCACGACGTATGGAGAAGGAGGTAAGAAGTATGACGAAGAAAAAACAACCCAAATATAACGTAGATGATATTGTCGTGATTACGTTATATGGTACTGTCGGTAAGATAACAAATATAAACTTTCTATTTTTATTGGGAATTCATCACTTAAGTAAAATGCATAATACTAAGGTGATTTTATGTTAGCAGCTATTTATCTCAGACTCTCAAGAAACGAAGAACAAAAAGAAGTCGAAGAAGTTTTACTTAATCATAAAAACGCTTTGATCAAGCTTGCCAATCAACATAGTTTAAAATATATCATTTATCAGGAAATTTCGAGCGGTGTCAATACAGAGCGGGAACAATTAAATTTATTGCTTAAGAAAATACATGAATTTGATTATTTAATTATTATGGATATAGATCGTCTTTCACGTGATAATGCTCATGCGGAACAAATTAAGCAAGTATTAATCTTAAATGATATTAAAATATTAACCCCACAAGGTAAAATAGATTTATCCCAGGAAACGAATGAAATGTTATTTTCATTTCAAGCAGTATTGGCTAATTTTGAATATAAACAGATAAAGAAGCGGTTATCAAGAGGTAGATTAGCAGCAGCGGAGCAAGGAAAATGGGTAATGAGTAATAAGACCCCACTTGGATATCGTAAAAATTCGGAAAAAAAATTAGAAATAATTGAAGACGAAGCGAAAATCATTCGACTAATATTCGATAAATCGTTAGAACGTGTTTCAGTAAATGAAATAGCCCGACAATTAAATAGGTTAAATTGGCGAAGTAGGCAAGGTAAAATCCTTACTACATCACATATTAGCCAGCTACGTACGAATCCTGTATATTATGGAGCAATTCAGGCTAGAAGGCGTATTCATAATAAAATTATTGATGAAGTTTTTATTGAAAATGCGCATGAGGCAATCATAACAAAGGAGCAATTTTTTGCCGTCCAAACTATATTAGAAAATAATAAAAATGTTTATTTTCCAAACCGAAAATCAATTCGTAGGTTACAAAATTTAATATACTGTAATTGCTGTGGGCGGAAGCGATATATTCAAAAAGATCGTTCAAATATTGATTTTATAAAATCATGTTCAAATAAAATATCAAACAATCAATGTAATGATCGGGGCTATAAATATCAATTAGTTGAAGAATTTGTTTTAAAGAGTATTAAAGAAAAAAAATCAGAGCTAGAGAATGCGTTAAAAATACTAGATTCTCAGAAAACAATCGAACTAGAAGAAAGATTAACGACTGAACTCGTTTCGTTAATCAAACAGAAGGATAAAATTCAAAAAAGACATAATAATGTTAGAGAAATGAGAATGGATGGAGAAATTACTAAAAATGAATTTGAAGAATTAAAAAATGAACTAATCGTTCAAATGAATCAAATGAATGAGCAAATTGAACTCTATCAGACTCAAATAGAGAATTTAAGAAACAAAAAAGAAGATCGTCAAAAAATAGAGAAGATCATTGAAACTCTGGACGATTTAGAAGGAATTGATCCTGAACTATGTAATCAATTTTTAAAAGTATTTATTAATAAAATATGGTTTAGTAGTAATATGAATTCAAGTCATGATACTACTCGAAGTAAGGAAATTGCCACTATTAAAATAGAATGGATCTAACACATTAATTATCTTCAATGAAACGATTCCCTCTAGAAATCTGCCACTCGGTTATTACTTTTTGAGAATCTCAAAGTTAAAATAAAAAGTTCAGTTTACCATCTTCGAAAAGATTGAACTGAACTTTTTTTTATTTATCTGCTATTGATCAATCTAACTAATTCATTAAAATATTTTTCAGCTTCCTTAGTACTTCTTGCACATTTTAACCTTTTCATTAAAATATTGTAATGAAAATCAACTTCTTCATTCGTTGCATCATTCGTGCTGTCATCTTCATTATTTAGTTCTATTCCATCGACAACTCCAGTATCAGTTTGATGCATATTTCCCATGGTAGTCGAAGGGGCACTTGTCTTTTTGTTATTATTTTTCTCTTTTTCCATTTCTTCAAGAGTTGAACTAAAATCAATGATTTTGTTATTAACGTTTTTATCAACCAATTTTTCTAAATATGCACCGCCGCTAACTCCACAAATAAAAGCATAAATGATAATAGATACAGGAGTTTGATCATCTGTCGTTAGAACAGCAATAAGGTAAGATATACAACCTGCCATAGCTCCAAGAATTATTTCTCGCTTAGAACCTAGTGAATATCTTTCTCTACCATCAGAATCTTTAAAACGATAACTTCTAATGTAGCCTTCATTTGCTAATAATATATTGGCATAACCACCTATTGCACCAATTAAGATTGATAGAAAGGTCAGAAATAAATCATTAGATGATAATGTATCCAGCCAATTTTCGTACATATTTGGTAGCCTCCTGTTTTTGTTAAACTATATGGAGGCTTTTTTTAGAATAGTACTATTAGATGCAATACGTTTATAAAGGTCATTTTTTACGTATTTATAAAAAACTTTATTAGGTAAAAGAAAGCTGAAATAGGTTGATCTAATTTGTTCGAAATTAATCTTAAATCTTAACAGGTATTTGTTTATTTAAAAAAGAGCGAATCGTTTGATTAAATTTTTCTGCAGCTTCCATTTTGGATACATGGCCAGTATTTTTGAAAATAACTAATTTAGAATTTGGAATACTATTATGCATTATTAATTGAAGCCATACTGGAGTAATCGGATCATACTGACCACCAATAATAAGCGTTGGCACTTTTATATTTGGTAACAATTCTCTGTTATCGACCTTAAAACAGGCTTTCATTGACTTGTCATAACCTTCTGGATTTGGGCGATAATATTGTTTGAATTGTTGTAATGACTCTTTTTCCCATGAAAAAAGGCATGTTCTTGCTGTCATCTCTTTTAACTGTTGTGGAGTAAAAATTTTTGAACGAAGCTCTTTATATTGAATAAACCATAATCCTAGTAATCTTGGAGCAAAATGAAATGTACTAACTAGAATTAAAGAGCGACATCTAGTAGGTGCTTGGCGGTACATCTCTTGGGCAACAATCCCACCCATAGATAAGCCTAATATATGCGCACTTTCAATTCCTAACTCATCCATTAAATCAAGTACATCTTTTGCAAAATTCTTAATTGAGATCCCTTCAGTTAAATCATTTTCTCCATGACCTCTCAAATCAGGAATAATTAAATCGAATTCATTCGCTAGTTCATATTGCTTAAACCAGCTTTCTTTAACTTCTCCAAGACCATGAATTAATACGAGAGGTTCTCCAGTACCTAACCGGTCATAATACAGTTTGATACTTTCCGTTTTTATAACGTACAATTTTATCACTCCTTTGTAACTTTTTTACTAAAATATTTAACGAATAAACGCTATGTTTGAAGTTTTTTGAAAATTTATAATAAATTATATTGACTGTATTGACGCTATATTCATATATGTGTAAAATACACCTATAGATTTTTTATAGAGGTGTTACCAATGAACAATGATAAAGATAAAAATATTACTCCATCAAAGAATTTTATAATGCCTTTTATTCTTCTACTCCTAAGTCGGATGACACTTCATGGATATGATCTAATTCAAAAGCTCCACGCATTCGGGTTTCAAACACTTGACCAAGGAAATTTATATCGATTACTAAGACAACTAGAGAAAGAAAATCTTGTACAATCGGAATGGGATACGAAAGGAAGCGGACCTGCAAAGCGCTGCTATTCAATTACTGAAGCTGGGAAGGCATACTTAACAGGTAACGCAAGACAACTCGAACTTTATCAATCAATGCTTGATCAATTTTTCAAAATGTACACTAGTTTTCTAGAACTCTACATTCCTCCATTACAAAGAGAGGATAAAATAGAGAAAAAATCGATACCAAAAGAGGAGGAAGAAGTTTGACGATACAGAAAGCTTCAAAATCAAAGGTGGAAGTTCAAAAAATTGAAGATGAGAAAGTAGAAAAATATTTTATGGATCCTTTTTTTAATACACTTTGGGATCAATATGAAAGTAGTTTGATTCATCTAAGAGACAGTAGAGAACAAAAGTTAAATTCGTTTGTTAAAGTGTTAAAAGAAACAAGGAAATTTAATGAGGAATATCGTAATGCAGTAAATGGTTTATTTGGAGAAGTAAAGTCCTTTAATAATCATTTAAGAGTAAATTCATCAAATATTAAAATTGCAAATCCAAATGCAGCCCAAGAAATTCAATCAAGTGTGAATCTATTTGAAGAAACGGTAAATAAATTTGGTGAGTTCCTATTTACACCGTACAAAGCCTCAGTTGAGTTAATGGAAAAGCTAGAAGAACAATATGAACAAACTGGAAAATACTACATAGAGAGTTTAAAGGAAAGAAATCGAGTATGGTCATCATTAAATGAACATTACTTGGAATATTTAAGAACAGCACATACAAGCTTTAACCATCGTATTGAGGATAGCTTTAAAATGTTTACATCTGTTAATAAATAAGGAAAAATGCAATTAGCTAATGATAAACAGTCTTTGTCTTCACACTCAAAACAACTCATTTAAATCAGAAGAGTTGTTTTTTTTATGTCTTTTCTGATTTTCTTATAGATTACAATTCCTACTTAAGAGAACTATAGACTAGACCTTTGAATAGTCTATAGAGGGGTGTTTCTTCATGGATCAGTTTAAATATGAAGAAATTGGAACATTAAATGCAAAGCTAGCTGCAGAAGCATTACTAAAATTAACTTTAAAAATAAAAAATGACGAGATAAAAATAAAGACATCTGATAAGCCACTCACTTAAACTTGAGTGGTATTTTTGTCTTATTAGCCAATAAAAATAGAAAGTTAATAAATATTAAACTGATGGATGGCGTTTTTGTTTATGAAGTCAATAATCATGACGGACTTTATGTTGAGAATACTCTTCAGCTTCTCAACGAATATGATGGGAAAAAACTTGAAAAAGAATGGATAGAAGTAAATTATTCATTTTCTTTCGGGGATCTTGTTCAAGTAAATGGTTATGAAAAAGAAATTTTTAGAATTGTTGGGTACCGAACTGAGGTTTGGCGATATAAAAATGACGCGTGGGAAGATACAATTTACGAACTAGCGCGTATTACTGATGGAGAATGGTTAGAAGCCGATGAAACAGATTTAACTCTTATTGCATCAGCGCAAACTGCAAATGCAATTCTAAAAAAACTAAGAAATGATAAAAATGGCATTACAAAATTAGATTTAGAAAAACTTCGCTCAATGAATGATTTTAATAAAAACAGAAATAAAACAACAAAACAAGAAATAATTGACGGTTTATTAGATATATATAATGATTACGCTGTTTTATATTCAATCTTCCAAGACGAAGAATATAAAATTGTGATGGATCTAGTGCTTAAAAATTTAAATAAATTCTCAGAGAAGAAAACAAATTGAGAGAGAGGATATTCTACAATAATTGTAGAATTATATGAATCATAAAAGGTATGCCTATCCCTATTAAAATAAAAAATGCAATTGTCGTCAGTTTTTCAACGGCTTCTTCAAACTTTTCATCATTAACCATAATTTCTTTTAAATTAGCTAGCTTGTCCATTTTTATCATTGGAATCTCGCTCCTTTAACATGTTTTAATTGAATATATGCTTGTCAATGTTGTATTATGCTAAAGGTTACATATTAATATTTTTTTGTGCTTAGTAAGGTTTTTTTCATATTTTCTCATTTTTCACATATTAACTAGTAAGGGGTGATGCTAGTGAAAGAAATTGAGGTAGTTATTGATACGGAAGAAATAGCAGAATTTTTCTATCAACAGCTCATTCAGCGAGGATATGTTCCTGAGGAAGAGGAAATTGAAGAACTAGCGGATATTACTTTTGAGTACTTACTGGAAAAATGTATGATTGATGAAATTGATGAGGAAGAAGAATAGTCATGAAAGTGGCGACGGGAGCTCTCGTCGTTTTTCTTTTGTGTATCGAAAGTACAAGCATTTAACTGCATGATCTGGAATTTATATTGGAGGATTATATGAAAAAAAATAATTGGATACTAATTTTTACTTCTATTTTTCTATTTGTTATTTTAGGACTTATTTATGATTCGAACATAATTCGGAGTTTGGACAATTCAGCGTTTAAATTCTTTGAATTCATTCGAACAGATGCACTAGATTCATTTTGTTATTTTTTAAGAGATTTTGGATCTTCAAAAATGTATTTAACATTTGCAGTCATTGTTTTAGTTTATGCAATTATACGTAAGCGTATTTGGACTGGTATATCATTAATTATTACTTTATTGACAGCTAGAGTGGTTGTTTCATTTTTAAAAGATCTATATGAAAGACCACGACCAAGTTCAATGTACTATGTGGAAAGTGGATTTAGTTTCCCGAGTGGACATGCAGTTATGGCAACATCCTTCTTTCTAACATTAGGCTTTATTTTAATAGTCATTCAACCTGCAATGATGAAACACAAAAAATTGATTCAATTTATCGTTCTTTTCATGATATTTTTAATATCAATGAGCAGAATTTACCTGCATGTACATCATTTCTCAGATATTATTGCAGGATGGTTAGTAGGATATGCATGGTACAGTATTTGTAAAAATGTATTTATTAATTTACATGAAAGAAAACAGCTTTAATTTAATAGGAAAAAATTACACCTATAATCGAGATGATATAGGTGTTCTTTTTGAGTACTATTTGTTACGAGAGAAATTAAGGCCAATACACTTGATATAAAAATAATGTATATTTTATTGTAGCATCAGTACGTTTATCGAATTCTCTAGAGCGAAAGCCATATGTTATATTGACAACTACTTCATAAGGGGAAATGATTTTAGTACTTGTATCAATCGTTGTTCTAAAAAACATACCTTCTTGATCAGAAAAACCATAATCGATTCCATTTAAAACACTACTTGCATGTAACACTTTAAAAGGATATGTTCTAAATAATCGTGAAACCGTTCTTCCACCTGTTAGTGCTTTAAGGAAAGCGAACAACATCTTCAATTAAATTAAGCACAATAAATTACCTCATGAGATGTATATGATTTAAATCAAGTAATTGTTAAAGTCATGTAGGCCAGGAAAAAAGGTATGTACAAAAAAGTTAAACCATACGAAAAACCACAAGGATTACCTTGTGGTTTAATTTATTTTATTTAGAGTTTAGGGATATTCCCATTCACATCAAGATTTAACTAAGTTTATATTATTCAAAAGTTGATAAAAATTCTTCAACTGATTCTGGCGTTTTTGCATTTGCGCTATGTAAGTGGCCAATTTTTTCGCCATCTTTAAATACAAGTAAACTCGGAATTCCCATTACTTGTTGTTCACTAGCGATTTCTGGGAATTCATCGCGATCCATTGTGTACCAAGTAAATGATGGGTGCTCTTCAATAACGTCTCCGATAAAAGCATCTAAACGTGTACAATCAGGACACCAAGTTGCATAAAATTTCACCACGATTGGCTTTTCACTTTTAATTATTTCCTCATATTTTTTTACTTCTTCTATTCTTTCCATAATTGCCTCCTAAAGCTTTGATAAGTTTATTTTGAATCATATTTATTAGTATTTCAATTATTTTAACTTAATAATGCATTTTTAGAATTAATGTGATTAAAAAGGATACAAATGTTCGTATGTTGATGTAAAATATAAGATAGAAAAGTTGTACTAAAAATTAGTAACAATGATAGTAAATAAAATGATGAGGTGTATTTAATGAAGTTTATTCATACAGCAGATTGGCACCTTGGTAAAATTGTACATGGTGTACATATGACAGAAGACCAACGATATTTATTATTAGATGAATTCATTTCAATAATTAAACAAGAAAAGCCAGATGCAGTTGTTATAGCAGGCGATTTATATGATAAAAGTATCTCTCCAACTGAGGCGATTGAACTATTAAATGAAGTATTCCATAAAATTGTAATTGAATGCAATACGCCTATTCTTGCGATTGCTGGAAATCATGATAGCGCTGAACGCATTGAATTTGGTAGCCGTTTTATGGAAAAAGAAGGCTTATATTTAGTAGGGAAATTTCAAACTCCATTTAAGAAAGTAATTTTAAATGATGATGAGGGTGAAGTTCATTTTTATTTAATTCCGTATGCCGAACCAAGTATTGTACGTTATATCTTACAAAACGATGATATTCATTCACATGATGACGCTATGAAAGCAATCATCAATAAAATAAGAGATGAAGAATTAGACCCAACAGTCCGAAATGTATTTGTTGGACATGCATTCGTTACAAATAATGGTGAGCCTTCAGATGAAGAGACAGAGGGAGAACGAACACTCTCTATTGGTGGTGCTGAATACGTATCACATCATAATTTTAAACATTTTAACTATACAGCCCTAGGACATTTACATCGGGCACATTTTGTAGGAAATCAATCAATTCGATATTCTGGATCACCATTAAAATACTCACTTTCTGAAGAAAACCATAAAAAAGGTTGCTTAATTGTTGAATTAAAAGCTGACGGTGAGCTATCAATAGTTAAAAAAGATTTTCATCCAAATCGAGATTTAAGATCGATCGAAGGAACGATTGAGGAAATCAGACAGCATTCTGTGAATGATGATTATGTATTTGTTAAATTAACTGATGAGCATATGGTAGTACATCCGATGGAACAAATCAGAACAGTTTATCCAAATGCAATGCATGTTAGTCGAAAGCGAACGACATTACAAACAGAACAAACAAATCAACTGAGTTTAGTGGAAAAACAATCAAAAAATCAACTTGAGTTGTTCCAATCTTTTTATAAAGAAATGAAGAATGAAGATTTGAAAATTGAAGATGAACAATATATGAAAGAGATTATTCACGAAATCTTTGTAAGGGAGGAATAGATTTGAAGCCGTTAAAAGTAGTACTTCATGCATTTGGACCTTATAAGGATAAGGTACATGTTGACTTTAGTCGACTAAATGAAAAAGGATTATTTGCAATAACTGGTCCAACTGGTGCAGGTAAAACAACAATATTTGATGGAATTTGTTTTGCTCTTTTTGGAGAAGCGAGCGGTGAAAATAGGAATGACCAAACATTACTTCGAAGTCATTTTGCAGATGATGATCTATATACCAGTGTTGAATTGACATTTGAATTAAAAGGAAACCATTATAATATTTTTAGACAAAAAGGACATCAAAAGAAACAAAATAAAAGTATTACAGGCGATAAAATAGAGTTTTATAAAATTGAGAATGAGGAAAAAGTACCTTATTGTCAGGAATTTAATAAAACTTCAATCGTCAATAAAAAAGTAGAAGAATTATTAGGGATCAATGCAGATCAATTTAAACAAATCGTATTACTTCCTCAAGGTGAATTTAGAAAATTATTAGTTTCGGATACAAAGGAAAAGGAAGAAATTTTGCGAAAAATTTTCAGAACTGAACTATTTGAAAAAGTAACTGAAACTCTGAATTTAGCTAGAAGAACCATGGAAAGTAAATTTACTAATTTAAAGCAGAAAATCGTTATTAAATTAGAAGTAATTGAAAAATTGTTAAGCGAAAAAGGAATTCAAATTTCCGACGATTCTCAAATTAATCTTCATCTTGTTAATGAGATATTGACTGAACATATATCAAGTATAATAGAAGATTTAAAAAGACTTGAAGAAAATGAGAAAATACAAAAATCACAATTAGAAACTAGCCAGCAAAAGTTATTTTCAGCAGAAGCTCATAATAAAAATATTGATCGATTAAATGAAGTAATTGAATTATTAACGATGTTAAAAGGTCAAGAGTTAGAAATAGAAGATAAAAAAATAAAAATAAAATTAGCCACAAATGCTGAAAAAGTATTGCCTATAAAAACTGAACTTGAGAAACTAAAAAATTCACTACAAGTTACAAACGATAAATTATTATTCGAAATAGAGAGTTTAAAAGAAACACTTATTAAAATTGAAAAAATTTCTGCGGAAGTTGCTACTTTACCTGAGGAGCAAAAAAAATTAGGTAGCCTAGAAAGCCAATTGAGTAATTTATTAGCTTTAAAAGAAGATGTAGAACATTTTCAAAATCATAAGGTAGCGTTTCATAATAAATCGAAACAGATTCTATTATACGAAAATGAAGAAAAGACATTACAAGATGGTTTAAAGAAAGAGAACGAAGAATTAATTCAATTAAAGCAGCAACTACATGACTTAGAAGGTATTCATGATCAATGGGCGAAATTGTCCTTATTAAACAAGGAAATCTCATTAAAAGGTGGGTTTGCTAAACGAATCTTTTTTGCAAAAAAAGAATTAGAGCAAAAACTAAATGAATATCAACTAAAAAATTTAGATCATCTAAAATTAAAAAATGAATTGGATAGAATTGAAATTGAAATGCATCAGCAAAAAGCTGCTTTTTTAGCGAAAGATTTAAAAGATCAAGAGCAATGTCCAGTTTGTGGAAGTACCCATCACCCATCGCTTGCTAAATTTAATGGGACTGTCAATGAAGAAGTAGCAGAAAAATTAAAAATGCAAGTAAATCAATTTCAGACTGAACTAGCAACAATTCAGGGTGAAATTAAAAGTAAAGAAAACTCATTAAAAATTGATGAAGAATCATTTTTTGATGAGCATGGACAATTTGATTTTACAAATGAAGGGCTTAAAGCTCTAGCTGATGAGTTTAATGAGAATAAATCAAACTTAACTAATCTGACTGAGAAGAAAGCTGCTTTCGAAAAAATTAATCATTTAATAAAAACAAAAGAAGAATTAATTAGGGACATAAGTTTAAAAGTTACTGAGAAGACTGAGGCAATGAATAAGTTTACGAATGAACTAAATGAATTAAAAATTCAGATCGTACAAATTGAATCAAAATTACCAGAACCTTTAAGAACTCTTGAAAAATGGCAAATGGAAAAAAATGAAATTGAAAAAAGTATTTCAATATTAAAAGCTAAAATTTCAAAAATTGAAGAAGAATTTAGAAGCCTAACTGAACAGAAGACGATTAAAGAAACTACTCGCACTCATCTTGAGAATGAAGTTATAAAATTAAATGAAGAGATTCGAAAAACAACGATTCTTTATCATGATAAATTATCCGAGTACGAGTTTAATGGAGAATCTGAGTTTATTAGTACAATTGATCATATACGAATGGTTGATCAATATCGAAATGATTTATCATTGTTCGAAGAGAATCTTCAAAGATTAAGTACTGAAAAAGAGTTGCTTGAAAAACAAGTTCAATCGATGAAAAAAATTGATGTAAGTGAACTTAAAATGAAGGTACAAGAAATTACTCAGCAGTTAGACGCTATTGTTAACGAGATGATTCGGATCCAAGAATTAATTAAACGATTAAGTCAATTGAAAATTGATCTGCAAAATTATCAAGAGGAATTTGTAAAAGCTGAACAAAAGTTAGCAGGATTAACGGATTTATATAAAGTTACAAAAGGCGATAATGATAAAATGATTTCGTTTGAGCGATATGTCTTATTGGATTATTTTGAACAAATTATTGAATCGGCAAATATTCGACTTGATCATTTATCAAATGGTCAATTTCAATTGCAACGGAAAGATGCAGTTGAAAAAGGAAGGAAACAAAGTGGTTTAGGATTGGAAGTTTATGACTCCTATACAGGTCTTGCTAGGGATGTAAAAACATTATCTGGTGGAGAGCAGTTTAATGCATCACTTTGCTTAGCGCTAGGTATGGCAGATATTATTCAAGCACATAAAGGTGGTGTATCAATTGATACGTTGTTTATAGATGAGGGATTTGGATCGTTAGATGATGAGTTGTTATCAAAAGCAATTGATACCCTTATTCAGCTTCAAAAATCTGGCCGTTTAATTGGCGTTATTTCACATGTGCAAGATGTGAAGGATGCAATGCCTGCAGTAATTGAAGTTCATAAAACAAACAAGGGATATTCTGAGTTATCAATTTTAATTAAATAAAGATGAAAGTGTGCCGGAAACTAAGCGAAAGTTTCCGGTTTTTTATTTTTACTAAAAAGATTTTGACTAGAATTTTTTGAATGAAATATATTTATCTATAGATACATTAGTAATATAAAAATTTACTTTTATAAATCCTTTCAATCAACCTGCTTAATGGAGGGATTTGGCAATAATTGACATAGTATTGCATATTTAAACAAGAATAGATATAATAATTAAAAATCTAAATATACCAAATTTTCAATAAATTTATTCTAATCAGAAATTTACTTACATAAATCAAAAATAATTGGGGGTATTGAAATGAAAAAGGTTAAAAAACTATCGTTTGCATTTGCTGTAACGACAGCTCTAATTTTATCGGGGTGTGGTAAGGATGCGAAAACAAGCGGATCAGCAGATAAACCGTTAAGAGTTGTTACTGATGCTGCCTATGCACCATTTGAATATCTTGATAACGGTAAAATAGTAGGATTCGATGTTGATTTTACTAATGCAGTTGCGAAAGAAGCTGGGGTAAAAATCAAAATTGTGAATACTGGATGGGACCCATTATTTGCTGAAATTGGTGGTAAAACTGCTGATATTGGTATGTCTTCAATTTCAATCAATGCAGATCGTGAGAAAACATATGATTTTACCACACCTTATTTTCTATCGATTAATAAAATTCTAGTTCCAGAAGGTAGTAGTATTAAATCGGCCGCAGATTTGAAGGGTAAAGTTGTAGCGGTGCAAAATGGTACAACAGGTCAAGAAGCTGTTGAAAAAATGTTTGGTAAAAACAATAAAAATCTTAAAAAATTCGAAAATAACAATTTAGCAATTTTAGAGCTTCTTAGTGGAGGAGCGGATGCAGTAGTTGCGGACAATGGTGTTCTTGAAGCGTATGCAAAAAATAATCCAGATAAAAAGCTAGTTGTTATTGATGATAAAGATAGCTTTGAACCTGAATATTACGGTCTATTACTTCAAGATGGAAGTAAATTAAAAGGTAAACTTGATAAAGCAATTAAAGAAGTAGTAAACAATGGTACTTATGAAAAAATTTATAAAGAGCATTTTGGATCAGAGCCAGATCTTGAAACATTAAAAGCAGAAGAAAATAAATAGGAAATTAAAAATTGCGTAACAGGGCACTTGTGTTACGCAATTTTATCTAAATGGGGGAAAAGAAATGGGATTTGATTTTGGAATTATAAAAGAATACATACCGTTTTTCCTTAAAGGAACTGGATTAACAATTGGCTTATCTTTAGCAGGAATTTTCTTAGGGACAATAATCGGATTATTTATTGGATTAGGTAAAATGCAATCAAATAAATGGTTAGCTCTACCTTTTGTTTGGTACATCAATTTCTTTAGAGGAACACCGTTATTTGTACAAATTTTATTAATTCACTTTGGGGTAGTTCCGTATTTTATAGGAGAAACAAATGCAATAGCAGCAGCAATCATTGCACTATCATTAAATGCAGCAGCATATATTGCTGAAATCTTTCGTGCTGGAATTCAATCAATTGATAAGGGGCAAATGGAGGCTTCTCGCTCCTTAGGAATGACGCATGTACAAGCTATGAAACATGTTATTTTACCTCAAGCTATTAAACGTATGATCCCTCCACTTGGAAATGAATTTATTGTCTTAATAAAGGAATCTTCAATTGCAGCTATTATTGCTGCACCTGAACTTATGTATTGGAGTAGAGCAATGCAAGGGCAATATTATAAAGTGTGGGAGCCGTATATTTCTGCAGCGGTAATCTATCTAGTCCTAACTTTAACATTAAGCTTTGTTTTAAATCGCATTGAAAGAAGGTTGACTACGGGATGATTAAAGTAGAAAAACTAAAAAAATCATTTGGTTCACTAGAAGTATTAAAAGATATCAACATTACAATTCAACCACGTGAAGTATGCGTTGTGATCGGTCCTTCTGGTTCAGGTAAATCAACCTTACTTCGATGTTTAAATATGTTAGAAACAATTACAGCTGGAAAAGTTTATATCGAAAACGTCGATCTTACAGATAAAAAAACAAATATAAATAAAATTCGTACTGAAGTAGGTATGGTATTCCAACATTTTAATCTATTTCCACATTTAACAGTTTTAGAAAATATTACTCTAGCACCTAAAAAAGTAAGAAATCGACCGAATGACTTTGCTAAAACGAAAGCACTTGAACTATTAAAAAAAGTTGGGCTTTCAGATAAAGCTAATGTATATCCTGACTCGCTATCTGGTGGACAAAAACAACGTGTTGCGATCGCAAGAGCACTTGCAATGGAACCAAAAATTATGTTATTCGACGAACCTACTTCCGCTCTAGATCCTGAAATGGTCGGAGAAGTTTTAGAAGTTATGAAGCAACTAGCTAAAGAAGGAATGACAATGGTCATTGTTACACATGAAATGGGCTTTGCTCGTGAAGTTGGTGATCGCGTAATTTTTATGGATCAAGGCTTCATAGTAGAAGAAAACAGTCCAGTGCAAATATTTGATTTCCCAAAACACGAGCGCACGAAAAGCTTCTTAAGTAAAGTATTATAAGGAAGATATTAAACAGATGAGGGTGCCCCAATTTTTTTAGGGAACCTCTTTTTTTTGTAAAATAAGATTTGAAAATTAAACAAAAATGAATCTAGTGAAATTAAGACTGAGCTGCAATTAATTCTATGTGAATCGCAAATAAGGAGTACATCAGTGCAAATAAAAGATAAAAAGTTGCAAAATAAGGACTAACTGCAAATAAATTTTGAGAATCGTAAATAAAAATGACAAAACAGCAATTAAAATCAGCAAAACGGCAATTAAATCCTTAAGGATCGCAAATAAGATTAAAAATTACCCTTACCAGTTAGGGTATTATGACATAAAAAACTATACAATAGTAGACATTTTAAATGGAAAACTAGCAAATATGCTCTTATTCTTTCAATATCCCTTAAAAAGTTGATTTAAATCAGCTAATGACCAATTGAAAAGATTCAATAGGTCATCTAAAAAAGCTATGCACTGTAGAGATACCCCCGATCGAATGGAACGAAAGGGTCGTGACTCCTATTTTATAAGCGAAGTGTTTTCTTTTCATTCTTTTCGAAATATTATGCTAAAATTTATTTAAGACAAAAAAAGGAGTGTAGGACATGGAAATTCAAAGAGTATTAGTAACTAGCCGAATTCAACATAAGCTTAAGGATATAATTGAATCATATAATCTATCAAAAGAGTTTCGTTTTTTACCTGAAGATGAAGTAACAAAAGAGGATTATGAGTGGGCTGATACATATGTTGGTTTTCGTCCAACACCAAATTTTGAATTTGGAAACATAAAGTGGGTTCATTCATTAGCAGCGGGCGTAGATAGTTTTATGAAAATTAAATGGAAGAATGACGTACTTTTAACGCGAACAATCGATGTTTTTGGTTCGAAAATGAGTCAATATTGTTTAAGTTACATTCTCCAGGATTCACAATTACATGAACAATTTTCAAATTTACAGAATGAAAATAAGTGGGAGTTTCATATCCCAAAATCTTTAGAAGACCAAAAAGTAGTCATTTATGGTACAGGTGAAATTGGAGGCTATATCGGAAAGGTTTTATCAAGCTTAGGAATGAAAGTATATGGAGTTTCTATGAGTGGTAGTCAAAAACCAAATTTTGAAAAAGTAGTTCCGTTCGAAGAAGCATCTACAATTTTAGATCATGCAGATTGGATTATTAGTGTTCTTCCATCTACGAATGAAACGATAAATATAATAGATATGAATACATTTAAACATTTAAATAATGTAGGTTTTATAAATGTTGGGAGAGGAGCAACTGTATGTGAGGACTCTTTAAAGGAAGCTTTGAAAAATGGGTATATTAGAAAAGCTATTTTAGATGTTTTTGCTGTTGAACCACTTCCAGCCGATTCTGAATTATGGCAAATGCCTAATGTAAAAATAACACCACATATTTCGGCAGTTACTTTACCAAATGATGGTGTTAAGTGTTTTGTCAATACACTTTCAACATTAGAAAATAACGAAAAACTAAGAAATATAGTGAAGATTGAAAAGGGGTATTAATTTTTTGATGTATAAAGCTATTTTTTGTTTAATGTTTGCCAGCAGATAAATGATCGTTAAATTTTTCATTTCACATTAAGAAATTATCAATTTGCAGCTATGAAGGGGACTCGACGTTGCCTGCAAATTTTAGGAATTAAGTATAAGTGCAACTACGCCTCTGTCTTCGCCTTAAAGCTCGCCAATCGTCGAGTTTTCTTTATTATCATAAACATGTTAGGATATACATGTAACAAATTGATATAAAAGGAGAATACAAAAAATGGCAATTATTGACGTTTCAATCGTACCAATTGGCACAGATACACCTAGTGTGAGTGCGTATGTAGCAAATATACATAAAGTTTTAGAAAAGTATAATGGCGAAGTAAAATTCCAGCTTACACCTATGAATACAATTATTGAAGGCGAATTACCGTTATTATTAAAAGTTGTACAAGAAATGCATGAGGTACCATTTGAAAATGGCATTTCAAGAGTTGCAACGACTATTCGAATTGATGATCGTCGAGACAAGAAAAGCACAATGGAAGGTAAGTTAGCTTCTGTTCAAGCAAAACTTGAACAAAACTAATTATGCTTTATAAAGTGACTAGAGTTTAACGACTTTTTAGTCACTTTTTTTATGAATAGGTTGTCTGTTTAGGCAGCCTTTAGAGTTTCTTATTTAACTAACGCTGCGTTAGTTAAATAAAGAATAAATGGTTATTAATTACCTGTTAATCTTATCAAAAGGTATATAAAGAATAGAATAACCACTAATATAATCATAGGAAAGCATCCTATTTTTGATATTCCATTTAAGTCACCAGACATTGAATTGTTAACTGCATCATTGAGGTTTTCAACTGGATTCTTTTTAATTTTCATAGCAACCTCCAAAAATCCAACTTGTAAATACTCTAATTACTCTTTATTCTTCTAATTCTGTTATAGAACTAACGCTAGCGTTTAGTTACATAAGGAAGTTCAAAATTCTATTTGCATAAAGTTTTTACTTGTTCATTAAATTGAGTATTTCTCTTGTAGTATTCGCCCTTTAATTTTAGTAGTTTAAAGTCTCCAATTTCTTTATCTTTATGATAAGCCTTTACTGAGTATCCGTCGTCAAATAGTAAAAGGACAGCGCGGTCTTCTTGATTTTCGTCACGAATAAACTTAATCTTCCTGACATTATTCACCCACATATTAATATTCTCAAGGTCAGTTAATTCTTTAAAGTTCCCATTTTTTCCGTATACGATTTTAGTTATTTCTTTATCTGTATAAATAGACTCAAAAGTCATTCCGTCTTCTTTTTTTTGACAGGATGTTAAAACTACTACAATAACTAATAAACAAATGGACAAGAATAATCTTCTCACAAAATGTTCCTCCTAATTTACCTCTCAAACAATACTATATTAATTCAATTTTCCACTCATATATTCCTTTTCTTATTGAACTATACTTCCATTTTGTTGAATAAAAAAAACGACCGCCGAAGCAGCCGATCGTTATTGAACTAACGCATGCAATAGTTGAAGATTAAAAGCAGCCATTGGCTGCTTTTTTATTTATGTATTTGGAGGATAGTTGCATTAGTAAATCCTACTATTGTTGGTATTCGAGTTTTATAAATAATGATACAATCGTTGTTGTAATTAACAACAAAAAAAGGATGAGTACCTTGGTTAAGATAAATTTGAGACAGACATTTAAATACCTCTTTTATCCAGATTCGTTAAATCATCTTCTCCATTAAGATGTGATACTATTACTTTTGTAATAAACTTTCAAGGGGGCAACCAATGAACAAAACAGACCGTTTGTTAGCCATCGTGCTGGAGCTAGAACGTAAAGAAATAGTACGGGCCGAAGATTTGGCGACCCTATTTGAAACTAGCGTACGGACCATCTATCGCGACATACAGGCGCTGAGTGAAGCGGGCGTGCCGATCATAGGAGCCCCTGGGACAGGATATTCCTTGATGGAAGGCTATTTCCTGCCGCCGATCAGTTTCAATGTACAAGAAGCCGTGAGCTTGTTGATTGGAACAGACTTTATCGAACAACAATTTGATGATGATTATCGTGTCAGGGCTCAAGCCGCTCGCGGTAAAATCGAGGCCATTCTATCGGAGAGCGTTCGCAACGAAGCATCTCGTACACGCAAGTCTATGCGTTTGCTCATTTCTGATAAACAGGTCAAGCCGTCAAAAGAAAAGAAATATCTAGAAACGATCCGTCGAGCGATATTAAACGAGCGAAAAATCGGCTTTCATTATGCAAAAAGACTGGCAGATTTTGAAGGGAATCGCCATAGTGTTCGCACCGTTGCTCCCTATGGATTGGTGCTCATTCAAGGATCGTGGATGCTCGTGGCCCGCTGTGATCTGCGTCAAGACATTCGCCATTTTCGCTTGTCCCGAATGACGAAACTTATTGATCTGGAAGAACGATTTGAACTGCCGGCATATTTTAATTTAAGGGATTATACCCCTCCGGATGATCGACACTTACAAGTTCGCCTTCAATTTAACCCTGACATCTCAGATAGGGTGAAGGAATCGAACTATCATTACATAGAGGATATGGAAGAACATCAAGATGGATTGTACGTGGTGTTACGTGTTCGTCAACTGGAAGAATTGCTTCAATGGGTGCTTGGCTGGGGAGCGGGTGTGATTGTATTGGAGCCTGAATCATTCCGAAATCGGATTCGTGAGGAAGCCGAAAAAACGTTAAAACGCTACTGACATACTGTTGTCAGTAGCGTTTTCTTATAATCAGAGTAAGTAAACGTAAAGGAGTGAGAGATTAATGCGAAGGTTGTCTTGCATCGGTTGGAGGACACTATGGATCAATCGAGCAGCAATCAGGCGTGGAGGATGACCGTTGGACCAAATGGTTCAGTTACTGATTAAATCAGATTTATTTTAGGAAGGATGATATCTTATGAATTTTGCTTCTGTACGCATCATTACTGACGACGTGGATCGCCTCGTCGAGTTCTATGAGAAAGTCTTGGAGGTTTCGGCGGAACGCCTCGCACCTGTTTTTGCCGAACTCGTTGTGCCTTCGTGTACCCTGGCGATCGGCCACACCCAGACGGTGCCACTGTTCGGCACTGGTTCCGCAGTGGCAGCCGATAATCACACTGTCATCATCGAGTTCCGCGTCCACGATGTCGATGCAAAATACGAGCGCTTGAAGCCGTTTGTCGACGAGTGGGTAAAAGAACCGACCACGATGCCGTGGGGGAACCGTGCAATGCTGTTCCGTGATCCCGATGGCAACCTAGTTAACCTCTTCGAGCCGGTGACCGAGGAAGCGATCAAACGGTTTAGCGGTAGGGGTTGACGGACTGTTGAAGTGAGTGTGGCCTCAATTTGGGGAGTGGCAACGATTCGTAAAGTAAATGACTATTGTAGCCGAATGTGCCGATAACATTTCTCCGGTGATAACATCGTTTTTCCTGGTATGGCATTGATTCATTAAGAAGCTTTTGAAGTATTATCGGCTGGTTTAAAATGGCCCCATAAAACAGAAATCGTTGCCGTATCGCTCGAATAATAATAAAATTATATTGAAATCGAGTCTTCAACCAAAACCGATTGTTGAACAACATTGGAAAAAAATGATCAAACTTTTTTATAAAAACGAAATTGAAATTTGTTAGAGAAGAATCCATTTTGATCAATCATTTTTCGAAATGGATTCTCTTATTTTGACTAATATGAGGATTTGAAAGGGATTTTTGTCAAACTTTATTTCATACCTATATGAAGGTTGGGTTAAATATTTGGAGCCTTCGGAAGTAGATGAAGGATTTGCCTTTGGTGTACCTGAAAGTTCAATATAATTTGTTTTAGTAATCTAGATTATTAATCACCAATAGGGCGATTGAAATATGTGCTATTAATATCCAAATGACTCTGGTTAACTTTTTATTTTGTCGGACACCTTTCTTATCTAATATAAAATAACCACACAGTAATAAAACAAATAAAATATTTATTACCCAACGCACTACAATTCCTCCATTTTTATAATTCCTTAGTTAATTATACACTTCATTCGACTTAGATAATTTGGGGGAATTTAACCTTTTTGTTCAAAGAATTTCGGTTCATCCTTATTCAATTAAACTGCCATTTTGTTGAATAAGAAAATCAACACTCTACTTTAATAGAGCCTATAAATTTTAAAAAAATCGTGTGATTATTTTGAATGTTTTATTGAAATTCCATAGTTTAGTTGATAAACTAAACTAAACAGTCAGTTTAAATATATTTAATGAGTAAAGGAATGTGTTCAATGCCAAAAGTCTCAGATGATTACAAAGAACGCAAAAGGGAGAGTCTTCTTGAAAGTGCTTTAAAATGTTTTGGAGAAAAAGGATATCATACGACAACAATGGATGATATTGTTGCATATTCCAAAACGAGTAAAGGCCTAATTTATAATTATTTTAAAAGTAAGGAAGAACTTTATTTAACTTTAATGCAAGAAAGAACAGTTCAAACATTTGAAAAAATTAATCAACGTTTTCAAAACTTTAGTTCATCAAAAGATAAGTTAAAAGAGTTATTTCAAATGTATAGTGAAATTTCTTTAACAGAATTATGGCGAAATATGATTAGAGTGCATATGGAGTTTTGGATTAATTCAGCAAGGCATGAAAATCTACAAGCCATAATGATCGAAAGGTATAAAAATCAATATCGTTTATTTTTAAGTGAAATTATTAAACAAGGAATCGAATCTGGTGAATTTAAGAAAACAATCGATCCTGATATTATTTCTAGTTTGTTTTGGGCTAATATCGATGGAATTTGCTTACATTATTCAGTTGTAGAAGAAGATGAAATTTACAAAGCACAATTTAAAGCCGCCGAAGAAATGATTATGTCTTATATAGTCATTGAAAATTAAAATTTTGGGTAGAGAGGGTAAATACTTTTCTACCTAAAATTTAAATTCAGAAAATTTTTTATGTTAAAAATAATGCAAACAACATACACTAATCATAGAATAAAATAAACTTAATAGTCAGTTTTAATTGGAAAGGAGGAATTACGATGAATTCAGTCCAAATTAGAATTATTTGTTTGTCTATGTATTAATAGGGGTGTAGTTTTTAATTTTGGTAGAATGAAGGGATTTTAATGGGAAAGAAAGTCTATTTTTTATATACAAAGGCGTTCTCGGATATAGGTAGTATGATGGAATTGGTTGTTATGAATGCGGTCATCTACTCGATGACGAAAAGTACATCATGGCTGGCAGCGGTTTTAGCCCTTCGCGTTTGTGGAGGGATTTTAACAAGTTTATTTTCTGGTGTAATTGCAGATCGATATAATCGAAGAAAGCTAATGATATTCAGCGATTTTACTAGAGGATTGAGTATACTACTTTTATGTATTTTCCCTTCACCTTTAATGTTTGCGATTGTAGCATTTATCATTGGCGCATTAGGAAGCTTTTTTTCAGTTAGTTTTAGTGCGGATTTACCCCAAATATTTGGAGAAGAAAATATTTTAAAAATAAATGCTTTTATTTCGCGACTTGCTGCAATTAGTATGGTTATTGGATTTTTAGGTTCAGCATTTTTATCAACCATTGTAGATTTTCGAGTAATCATTGGAATAGATGCTCTTTCCTATTTCTTATCTGCATATGTCCTAATCTTTTATAAATGGGAAAATACGGTTAAAAAAGGTGTTAACAATCAATGGAAACAATTATTTTATGATTTAAAAGAAGTAAAAACGTATGTGCTTATCAAACCTCTATTAGTATTTGTATTCATTATATTTCTATTTCAAACATTCTCAGCAAGCTCTCATAATGTCGGAGTACCAATATTAGCAGAAAAAATTAGCTCGGAACATGCAACATTTTATCAAGGGCTCATTTGGGGAACTTGGGGTATTGGCGGAATCCTTTCAACTTGGTTAATTCCGAAGGTCTCTTGGTTAAAACAACATTATCTATTTATGTATTACGGAACTTCAGTTTTAACATCAATCGGCTTCATTTTATTTTTATCGAATCACATTTTATGGGTAGTATTCTTCTTTGCATTTTTTACAGGCTTTTTTGATAATGCTGCAGGTACTTATTTTTCAACAATGATTCAAAAAACCGATAATTCCATAAGAGGTAGAATCTTCGGAGTCGCAAATTTGTTAAATAGGGTTGGTTTTACGATTGGTTTTGTAGCTGCATCACCATTATTATCATTTTTATCAATGCCACATCTTGTTTGGTTGTTTCATGGAAGTCTAATCATTATGATTTTATGTGTAACAAGCTACTTACTATTTAACAAAAAAATTACTTTTAACTATGATCAAAATCAACAAAATGAAAATGAACTCATCATTTCTAAATAAAAAAGGACGTGAATTTATGGAATCAAAATTGAAAAAAAGTATAGAAGTTGAAAAAATAAATTATTTCAGATGTAGCGAAGTAGACGTTGAATTAGCTTATCAAGCATTTTCAATCGGTTTTTCAGATTATATCGTTAAATTCAATTATTCTAAGGAGCAGTTTGTCAATTTGTTTTTTGGTCCAGAAGGTAACAAACCTGAGCATTCTTTCGTGGCAATTTATGAAAATGAAGCGGTAGGTGTGATTTTAGGCGGTATTAAAATGTATGAAACAATTAAAACAATGCGATGTGGAACTTTGGCTATTAGTCCAGATTATAGGGGATTAGGTGTTAGCCAAAAATTATTTGAACTGCATAAAGAAGAAGCAGAGAAAAACGGATGTAAACAACTATTCCTTGAAGTAATTGTTGGAAATGATCGAGCAATTAATTTTTATAAGAAACTAGGATATGAAAAGATTTATGACCTTTCTTATTTTTCTAAATCAGATTTAACAAGTTTACAAAAAATACAATTAGAATCTAGTACAGAAGTAAATAAAGTTGAATTTAATACTTTCAAAGAAACAATTACAAATTGGGATTTTCATATAAACTGGCAAAATGACATTGATTATTTAGAAAAACTAACTAATTTTAGTTATTATCTAGCAAGTGTTAACGATGAAAATGTAAGTGGTTTAGCAGTGAATGAAAATGGTAGAATAAGCATCCTGATCACTGATAAAGTTTACCGTAATCGAAAAATAGCAACTACCTTATTAAAATCTGCGGCTAATGAACTAAATTTAAAATCTTTCTCAACATCCATACCAAATAACAATAGCCTTGAAGGTTTCTTGCAAAAACTAGATTTTAAGAAAGAAAAAATTGCTCAATATGAAATGTACAAAATGATCTAGGATAAGAAGGAAAGAGTGACAGTACTCATCACTTGAGAATTTTGTACTTTTGCCTATATACATGACCTTGCTCCTAAATGAGCTAATCTCCGTACATTAGATAGTATGGAGGTGATATAGAATGTATGATTATCGTCAGCAAATTGAGCAACCATATTATCCATATTCCGGAGTACCGCAACAAGAGGATGAAAGGTTTTTCCCATTCTTTTTTCCGTTTTTATTTGGTGCAGCAGCATTTGGCCCATGGGGATGGGGAAGACCATGGGGTTGGGGACGTCCGTGGGGATGGGGAAGACCATGGGGGTTTCATCGTCCGTGGGGCTGGGGCCGTCCATGGGGTTGGGGAAGACCTTGGTAAATTAAAAAACTATTGAATTAGGTGTCTCATAAGTTATCGTACTTTTGAGACACTTTTTTGTTTTGAAAAATACTTTTCTGTAAAAATCAAAAAATATCCCACAAGGAAAATAATACCTTGTGGGAAGTCTTATTTTAGTATTAATTTTATGAAAAATGGAATAAGAATAGAGGCGAATATCGCACTAAGCGTCATTGCAATTGAACTTATTGCTTGTTCAATTTTACCATATTCTGATGCTTTGGCTGTACCTACTCCGTGCGATGCGATTCCATATGAAGCTCCAATCGCAACAGGGTGATCTATTTTAAGCTTTGATAGAATAAAAGGGCCAAACATCGATCCTGAAATACCAGCAACCATTACATAGACTACAGTTAAAGAAGGAATCCCACCAATAATTGAAGTAATCCCCATTGCTAAAGGAGTAGTAACTGATTTTGCTGCCAAAGAAAGCAGGATGATCTTTTTTAATCCGAGCCATAGTGAAAAGTATACACCTGAAAGTAGACCGACAACTGTTCCTGCAAATACACTAACTATTATTGAAAGACAATGTTTCTTTAATGTTGACCGATGCTCGTATAGTGGATAGGCAAAAGAAACAACAGCAGGGCCTAAAAGTAAATTAATCCATTTTCCTCCAAGCATATACGATTCATAAGTAATATGAAGATTTACAAGAATGATGATAATAACTGTAGTAGAGGTAACGATTGGAATCATTAACGAGTAAGTGAATTTAGCGTACATTTTTTTTGCAAGAATATAACATAAAATGGTTAAGAGGATAAATAGCAAACTTTTAATGTCCTTCATTCGTATCCCTCCCAATTAATAAATCATTTGTTTGTTTTTTATGGGCTCTCGAAGTAAGATACGAACTAATGCTTGCAGTAATAGTAAATACAACTGCTGTACTAATTAATACAATTATAATAGAAATTAAACCGTGAAAATTTAATATGGAAGAATAATTCATTATTCCTACAGTAGCTGGAATAAACAAAAGCGTTAAGTGTTTACTTAAAAAATTACTACCATTTCGAATCCATTTTTCGTTAAAGACTGGTATAAAAAGTAAGCAAAATAATAACGACATACCAATAATACTTCCCGGAATAATCAGATGAAATTGTTGCTGAATTATATTTCCAATAAAAAATAATAAGTAAAGAAAGCTTATTTGAACTATCAATTTTACAAAATTCATTTTCAACACCCTTTGATTCTTACTAACTAATAGACTATTAATCTTATTATTGTACAATAAATTATGGCGAAAATGTGAACTTTTCTCGTTATTATAAAAATGCATCTTTTTATAAAAAAGCTTATAATAGATTTATCATTAAATAGAGGAAGTTATATAATATGAAATCATTTGTAGCGTTTGATTTTGAAACGGCAAATTATAATCGACATAGCATTTGTGCTGCCGGTTTTGTATTTGTTGAAGAGGGAGTAATTGTTGACCAAGTTTACTCTTTAATTAATCCCGAAGAAGAATTTTATTCGATGAATATTTCTGTTCACGGAATTAGACCAAGAGATGTACAAGATGCACCTCTTTTCCCAGAATTTTATGAAACGATTAAAGATAAAATTGAAGGGAAAACATTAGTAGCACATAATCTACCATTTGATGGATATGCATTAAAAGATAATTTATCAAGATATGGTATACCTTCAGCTTTAAATAATTTACTATGTTCACTGCAGCTTGCAAAGAAGGTATTACCAAAACAATCCCGATATTCATTAGATACTTTATCAACTCAATTCGGTGTTTTATTAGACCATCATCACCATGCATTAGCGGATGCTGAAGCGTGTGCGAAAATATTTCTTCATTTAACGAATGAATATGAGATCTCATCATTTGAAGAGTTATATGAGAAAACTTCAATTTATCATGGGCAAATACACCAGTTTGATTATCGTTCATCATTAGTGAAACCGAAGAAAAGCAATAAAAAAACAAAAATAAAGACAGATTAGGATTGAATTCCTTTTCTGTCTTTTTTATTACTGCACTCTACGAAATAATATACAATTTTTAATAATATAAAACTAACCCTATATCCATCCTTAATTGGGAACAGAATTAGTTTTATTATTTTTTAAATACTAGAATAGGTAAAAGAAATCCCAACTGGTCGCTTATATTTACCACTGGATTCTTTTGTGTCATACCCAATCCAAGGATCATTTCAGACTTCAAATGAATATATTTTCAAATAGTCTTTAGCAGTGATACGATAAGTTTTACCTGATGGTACGTTTATTTCGTAAGAGTCAGAAATAGTATAGCTTTTTTTATATGTAATTCCTAATTCAGTAGCAATAGTTTTGATAGGTAAACCCGCAGTTCCAGAAACTTCAACATCCCGAGACTCAGAGATAGTCATTGTAGCTTTACTCTTACCTTTGTAAGTACTCATTCGTATGATTTCTCCATTACCGTAAGAAGTTCCTTTGCTTTTAACGTAAAGCCCATTTCCCCACATAGGTTTAATTACAATAGGAGCCACTTCCTGATCGAGATAGGCGTCAATTTGGTCTTCTTTAATAACAACTGTATAACCAAGGACATTTTCACCTTCTACTGGTTCGATAGCACCATTTTCGATTAAATCATTTAAAACTTCTTCGTTTGAAACATTAATTTGTAAGTCACCAATCTCTGTAACCCCAATTTCAACTCCAGGCTCTTCTTTTGAAACTATGACTTCGCTGCCAATTTCAAAAGTAACCTTATTTACCAATCCTTCATTAACTGACTTCAAAGCCTCTTCATCAGTAAATAACTCTTGTGCTGGGAGAGTTTCCGTTTTAATTGAAGTGTTATTTTCTTCAGCAGAAACCTGCTTATTTGTATTGTGTAAAAATGGAATGAAAATTGTTATCACAAGTGATAACGAGAGCAAAGTAACAAATAACTTTTTCATGTGTATGCCTCCAAAAAATTATTATGGTATTATTTACTATAATTAGAGTGTATAACAAATAAAAAAGTGGTAGGGTTTCTAAAAAAAAACTTCGCGTTTCAATATTGGAATGATCTACATAAAAGGTATTGTATTGTGAAGGAGAACTGCATAAAATACTTAATAGTAGGAAAACCGATTTAATCAAATGGATTGGTTATTCTATTAGTCTACTAGAGGACAGGTTAAATCGATTAGATAAAAATAAACAGGATTTGAGAACTCGAATAACTGAGATAGAGGCGAATGTGGATACACTTATCCAACAACTTTTTGAATCGTCAGAACAGGTCAAGAAGGTTATCTCAAGGAAGATTGAACAACTAGAAGACGAACGCAGTAAGCTTGAAACAGATTTACTTTCATATGACGTTGTGAAGATTAAAGCAGAGATTAGTAAACTAATTGAAACAATTAATCATATTAATAAATCGTCTAATCAGGAAGTATTTAGTATTGAAGATGTATTATCGTTTGTTGAATTTATCAAGATTGACAATGAGGATTTAGATATTGAATTCAACTTCGATAAATTACTACCTAAGCAAAACATCCGTTAAAGATGCATTGCTTGATATAATGGATAATTTTAAATCAGTATCGGATGAATATAAAAATATGATAGACAAGTTGTGATTTGTTATTGCTTTTTTAGTTGCCGTCATTAGTAAAACCGAAACCTAAACCTAAATTGGAGAAAAAAGTATGAAATTAATATCTTGGAATGTAAACGGAATAAGAGCATGTGTGCAAAAGGGATTTTTAGATTATTTTAATGAACAAAAAGCGGATCTATTTTGTATACAAGAAACGAAGTGCCAAGAAGATCAAATAACGTTGGAATTAGCGGGTTATTATCAATTTTGGCATTCTGCAGTACGAAAGGGTTATTCAGGTACTGCAATTTTTACGAAACATAAACCTTTAAATGTAAGTTTTGGATTTAACGGTAAAGAAGAAGATCAAGAAGGAAGGGTATTAACCTTAGAATTCGAGAAATTTTATATGGTAAATGTTTATACGCCTAATTCTCAGCGAGATTTAGCCAGATTACCAATAAGATTAAAATGGGAAGATGATTTTAAAAACTACTTAAATAAGCTCGATGAACAAAAACCTGTCATTTTATGCGGGGACTTAAATGTCGCACATAATGAAATCGATTTGGCAAATCCAAAATCAAATCGTACGAATTCTGGCTTTACGGAAGAAGAACGTGGTAAAATGACAGCAATATTAGAAAGTGGCTTTACTGACAGCTTTCGATTTTTAAATCCAACTAAAGAAGGTTCATATAGTTGGTGGTCTTATATGGCAAAAGTCCGTGAACGAAATATTGGATGGCGTATTGATTATTTTATTATTTCAAATAGACTTCAAAATGAGCTAATAAATTCAGAAATTCACTCCCACATTATGGGTAGTGACCATTGTCCCGTTGTTTTAACGATGGAAGATTCAATCATTTAAATATAGACAAAGTACAAAAATTTGATTTTCAGACTGATTGCAAGCGCTTGTCTTTCGAGGCGCGAAGCCTGGTGAGGAGCGGAGTTACACTTTGCGGTATTGAGCACCGCTTAACAGTAGAAGCAACGAAGAAAGCGAACGTTTGGCGGGCAGTCTGAAAGCTCTAAGGTTTTAGAGCTTTCTTTTTTTATATAGGCATTTAGTAAGTCAAAGAGAAGCAATTATGCGTAAACTAAAGTTAGGACAAAGTATAGATTGTTAATAAGACTACCTATTAGTAGAAAAGGAAGTGGATTCCTATTAGTATAAAATGGCTAGAATGGGCACAGAGAATCCAAGCAATTTCTCAAGCAGGATTGACCTTTACGAAAGATGTTTTTGATAAAGAAAGGTATGAAGAACTAAGACATATAAGTGCTGATATTTTAAATCATTATTCAGAATTACAAATTGAAGAAATCGAGGGATTGTTTCGTAATGAACGGGGGTATCCAACACCAAAGCTTGATGTTAGAGGTGTCGTATTTAAAAATGGCAAAATATTATTAGTAAAAGAAAAGCTAGAAAATAAATGGTCTTTACCAGGTGGTTTTTGTGACGTTGGATTATCAGCTTCGGAAAATGTAGTTAAAGAAATTTATGAAGAATCAGGCTATGAGGTTAAAGTGAAGAAACTACTAGCAGTTTTAGACATGACAAAGCATGACCATCCACCACATTCATATCACTACTACAAATTATTTATACAATGTGAAATTGTTGGGGGTAATGCCTCTACTGGAACAGAAACAAGTGATATTGGTTTCTTTGATCAAGAGTACTTACCAGACCTTTCCCTCAATCGAAATACTGCTGCTCAATTAGAATTAATGTTTGAATATTATCAAAATCCTAAAAAAGAAACATGTTTTGATTAAAGATCAATTAAAAAGAAAATATAAAAGATATTAAATAAATCATTTCAGAGTTGCGATCGCAGCTCGATTTTGTTTTAAAGGGTACTAAGTTTATAAAATTGAATTGAAGTTATGAAAAATATACATATTTAGAATTAATGATTAAAATAGAAGGAAATTAATAAATCAATTTTAAAGGAGAAATGATTTGAAAACAAATTCTATGAATTATGTAAAATTCGAAAATGAATTAACAAAAGAACGCATTTCTACTTGCCTTATTTATCAAAATGGAGAAATTAAATATCATTTTTATAAAAATTTAAAAAGCGAAACAAAATTATTCAAAATTAATTCCGTTACGAAAAGTGTTTTATCGATGTTAATAGGAATTGCAATAGATAAAGGATTTATAGAAAGTGTAGATGTACCAATTTCTAAATACTTTCCAAATATCGAAGAGAAAAAACGAGAAATTACGATCGAACATTTGCTAACAATGACACCTGGATATGATTGGCAAGAGTGGGGCGAATGGGGTGGGCGTCCATTTCCAATGATTAATAGTAAAGACTGGATACAATATGTACTTGAAAAAGAAATGGTTAATAATCCAGGTGAAAAAATGATTTATGATTCTGGAGCATCACAAGTATTAAGTGCAATTATTCAGTTGGTAACAAATGAAAAACTATCTTCTTTCGCAAAAAGTATGTTATTTGATCCGTTAGGAATAAAAGAGTTTATTTGGCATGAAGATTCAAAAGGAATAAATATTGGTGGATTTGGTTTAAGTTTAACGACAGATGATCTACTAAAGCTTGGGATTTTAATGATGCAAAAAGGAAAATGGAATAATAGACAGATTATTTCAAGTGAGTGGATTGAAAAATCAACAAAAGCGAAGTACCATACATATCCGCATGTTGGTTCATATGCATACCATTGGTGGGTGCTTGAAAATAAAGAGTTAATGGAACTTGATTCAACGATTTATTTTGCCATGGGTTATGGAGGGCAATTTATCATTATTTCGCCAAAAAATCAATTAGTAGCAGTTTTTACAAGTGCAAAATATATTAATACTTCTACCCCATTAAAAATCATTCAAAAATACCTTCCTTTAATATTAACAAATGAATAGGGCCGAAAAGATCAAACCTTTATCCTGTAATTTCTATTCTCTAAATTTTGTATGTTTTTTTAATTTGAGAATAGGAATTTACAGAAAAATGTCGAATTAAGTAATAGAAAATATAAATAACAACTTGATAATAGCTCCAAGAAGGGATGAAGATTGATGTTTTTGGTGACAGAAGACTTCAAAACGTTTATTAGGAAATATCCAATCACAACTATTATGGTTGGTTTATGTACTATATTAGCGATCATTACGACATTTTTAGGTGGATATACAATCGAAAATATCATCAATTTAGGTGGGTATGAGCACGAACTAGTAAAACAAGGTGAAATATGGAGACTTTTTACTTATGCATTTATGCACGGAAGCTACGCTCATTTTTTTATGAATATGACCTTTATGATTATTTTAGGAAGACCATTAGAAAGAGCGTTAGGTTCAGTTAAATTTTTACTATTTTATTTATTATCGGTTATTCTTACAGGCCTTATTATTAATTTTAACTATACACCTAATACAGTTGAGACAGGTGCATCAGGTGTTGGCTATGCTTTTTTAGGAATGTATTTGTTTATTACATTATTTAGAAAAAAGATGCTCTTTTCAGATGATCGTAAGTTTGTCATAACATTTTTAGGAATTGGATTACTATCTTCGTTAATTATCCCGTCGACAAGTTTGACTGGTCACCTGGCAGGTATGATTATCGGTTTTATGATAACTCCTCTTTTATTAAAAAAAGGTGCTAGGTTTCAAAACTCCGTTAATGTTTAGAGTACATATAAGAGAAAAAAATAATTTTGTTATAACGATATAATATTTTCAAAACAAACCTAGTTCAAATTGGACTAGGGTTGTTTTGGTTATCTTTCGGTTGAGAATGAACGTTAGTTATACTTAATTTCCATTTTTTTGACGTTGAGATTGTCTGGGTTCCAAAATAAAAAGTGCAAATTCCACCAAGTTACAAAGATTAACCACATATGTATAATTAATAAAAATACTTCAAAATCATCAGCCAATACAAAGGGAATAGAGATGAAGAATTTATATTTTTTTATAGCAGTAGTAGTAATCTTATTAATTGTATTTAGCTTGATCTATACTTTTCGCATCATTAATGAAAGAAAGAAAAAATTAGAGTTAGTGAAACAAGAGTTTTAAATGACTAGTGGACGATATAATCTTACATATGAAAGAAGGGACAACTGAACAATATTTAGATTATATGTATCTGGACGGAAAATTTTAAAAGGATTCTCAAGTTGTAGAGGAACAGGAAGTTAGGGACTCTATCTATCAATTTTGGAAATCAGGGGCTTTTTCTTTATATAGTACTGAAATCCGAGTTGAATAAGTTTCTTAAAGGTTGTCTAATTAGACAACCTCATTTTTTAGTTCAAAAATCAAAATTTTAATTTAAAAATCATATAGATCGATAATTCGGTCAGCTGTTTGACGGTTTCTACATAATTTGTAGAGATCATTAAAAAATCGTTCAACTTCAACAGAAGTACTCGGAATTGGTATTTCTACTTGAAGTGAACCAAATACTTGTTTAAAATAAGCTTTTCGTTCAGCGTTTTTACCATCCCGTTTTAATGGATTGTATTTCCAAACTAAAAATAATTGACCATCTTGCTCACGAATTTCTCTTATTTCTGCAGCGGTTGTAGATTTATTTTCAACATATATGACTAAATAAAAATTTTCATTGCGATGCCAGTCGATTAATAGTAAATAATAGCTTTCTTCTTCTACTTTACTTAAGTGAAAGGCAAAAACAATAGGTTTACCGTTTGTCCATTGTTGAAAATTTTGTAACGTATTTAAAGTTGTTGGTATTTCCTCAATATTAAATAAAGAATTATTTGAAACCATCCAATTTTTAATCTGATTTGAAATACTGATTGCAATTTCTTTTTTCATCATTTACCTCAACTTATTAAGTCCTTTTTATTATCATATCATCAAAAAACAACTTAATAAAATTCTTCCTTGTAATAATCTACCATCTATAAGTTAAAGTTGAAATACTCATATTATTAATGATGATTTAACTAAGGAGGTTTTTATAATGGCAAGAGGTAAAAGCTTTAATCATAAGAAAAAAGGTCATGAACCAACTCATCCAAAAGGATCACTAGTCGCCCCTGAAGACCGTAAACATGAAGATCGAGAAGAAGATTATATTGTGACAGAAGAAGCATTTAAAAATCGCATTCAATAATAATTTATTAAAATGGGACTCAGATTGTATATACCTGAGTCCATTTTTATTTTTACTACCTTATAGATTAACCTTCGTTGAAGTTTAATAAGTTGATTAGTTGAATTTTATTCACTGCTTGAAACAACAATGGAATAGGTGGTCCACTTGTTCTATTTAAAACGAGCTGATAGATCATTGTGAAAAAAGTTTTTTGGTTTGCTTTCATCACTTTTTTGTCGTCATGATAACAAATCGAATATAATTCTGTCATTAATTCAGTTTGATCTTGGTGCTTGTTATTTAATAGATAGTCACATAAATTTTTCAACCAATATTGCTGTTCTTCAGTTAAAGAATGATAAAACTCAATAGCTTGTTTGTCGTTTACAATGATATTTTTTTGTGGATAGTAATTTTTAATCCAGTATTCAGCCATCTGACTAATTTTCTCTATTTCTTTTGCTGAGTAGTTTTCTCCATTATGAACAAATATGTCTTGTAATAGATCTACATTGTAATTAACGAGTGGTAGTATGCTAGCAACATGATTAAACTTTGGATGTTTTTTATTAATTATGCCAAAATGTGCAAATTCGACCGATTGACAAATATCTAGATCTTGTAAAGATTTGTCAATATAATTTGATTGATACCGTTCAAATTCTGAATAGTTTTTAATCACATCTTCATCTAGACCAATATTAAATGCTGCAGTTGGTTTATATTTAGCAAACATAAAGAGAATAACTTCTGGTAAATAGATTTCTAATAACTCAGCTGGGGTTATTAAATTTCCAGAGGAGCTAGACATTTTTTGATTTTGACCTTTTATTCCTATAAACTCATAAGGTGTATAATGAGGTGCGTCATAGTCAAATATGGCCTTAGCAATTTCTTTTGAAACATTGTAACTTCCTGTTTCAGATGAATGATCTCTTCCACCAGGTTCAAATACAACGTCTTCTTTCATCCATCTCATAGCCCAATCAATCTTCCAGTTTAGTTTAATATTGTTTGCAACTTCTACAGATAATTGATTTGAAAATCCACATTTACATTGATAATCTAAAATTTTTAGTTCCTCATTGTAGCGGGTAATTGTAGTATCATCTTTTTTGCAGCTTTCACAATATAGAGTAATCGGGTAAAAATCATTACGTTCTCGTTCATTTGGAACACTTGTTTTGAACTTAATTAAAATATCATAAATTTCTTTTCTTTTTTCAAGAGCGTGTATAATGTCAACATTGTATCTACCTGATTTGTATTCTTGACTTTGATAAATAAACTCAACTTCAATTCCTAGTTCAGATAAGGAATGTTCAAATTCCTTTTCAAAGTGTTCAGCGAATGTTGAGTGACAGCCAAATGGGTCAGGGATATTTGAATAGGCTTTACCAATAAAATGATGAAAAGTTGGATCGATATTATTCGGGACCTTCCTAAAACGATCAAAATCATCCCAAGAAAAGATAAATCTTGTTTTTTTACCTAAATTATTTAAAGCTTTTACAACAAAATAAGTTGTAATGATCTCACGAAAATTTCCAATATGAACAGACCCAGATGGGCTTATACCAGATGCACATACATAAGTTTCTTTATTTGGATATTTTTCAATTAATTGATTTGCGATTTTATATGCCCAATGCATGTTATCACCTCGAAATTATTTGTTTTTTAACCTTTTAATTACAAATAAAAAAACTCCCACCCCCAAGATTTAATCATCTTGAGGACGAGAGTTTGTTAACTTCGTGGTACCACCCCAGTTTATTGATATGTTACCATACCAACCTTATTTAGGTACGGCACGAATGCTTATACCCTATCTCTATAACGGGAGAACCCGTCGTACCATCTCTAAAGTGAACTTTAGTTCCATACGAAGCTCCAAGTCTTTTTTCATAAAGTTGATTATTACTCCTTTTTCAGCATTCAGGAGCTCTCTGTAAATAATTTTAGCTTTACTACTTTTCTCTTCATAGCTTTTAAATTTCGAAATATTAATTGTTATTATATTAATCAAAACAATATTAATTGTCAATTAAATCAAAAGTTGAATAAACTAATTTAAATACTGTTTGAATGGAGGTGCCAAATTGAGGGATATAGTTGATGATTTACCCCTAATCGGTGCTTATTTTTTATTATTTGGTACATCAACGGCGGCTGTTGGTATTTCAAGTACAAAAATCGTAAGTGAAAACTTTGGTAGAAGTTTATTCGCTAAAGGTAATGCAATCGAAGCATTTGGGAACTCCATTCAAGCTATTGGAAGAGAAAAATTATATAAGAGAGCAAAAGAAGAAAATGAAAATGAAAAAGAAATAGAATTTGAATTAATGATGATGATTGGTGCTTGGATTCAAGCAATTGGAAATGGTACAAATACATTTGCAACACATTTAGAAATTGAAGGAATGGAAAGAGAAGGTTTTAGATTAAACGCTCTCGGAGGTGTCATTCAATCAATTGGTGCTCAAATTGAAACAACTGCAGCATATAGCGAGGGGACGCAACTAGATAAAATTGAGGCATATGGCAATCAATTAATCGGTTTAGGCGCGTTAATAGACGGCATTGCAAATGCGGCATTACTACGTGATAAAATTATTTTAGGTGAAGATTTATTACTTGTTGGTAGCTGGGTGCAAGTATTCGGAGCAATTTTAATTATTTATGCACTGCGCAATAAAAGAAGCGAATATGAAAAAGAACAGTTAGAATATCGATATGGCTATTATCCAAATAAAAAGTTCGAATGGTAAATTACTAATTTTTTGTGAAGAATACGAAAAAAAGAAGGTATAAATTTGTTAATGGCAAATATTATTATTAAAATTAAATTAAAACATTTTGTTTTTTTTGTTAAGCATTTTGTGAGAAAATAGAGTTTATCAATTTAAATAGAATAAACCAATTTTTTGAAATAGAGGTATGATTAGATGAATTTAAAAATAATTACTGATAGTGCGGCAGATTTACCAAAAGATATTATTGAACAATATAATATTGATGTCATTCCATTACGAGTTTATTCAGAAGATGAAAAAGAATATTTTGATGGTTTAACATTGGATTCAAAGACGTTATTTAATGAAATGCGTAATGGAAAAGTATTTAAAACGTCTCTTCCTTCGTATGAGTATATTTATAATACTTTCGTTAAATATGCAAAGGAAAATATACCATGTATTTATATTGCTTTTTCTTCTGAACTTTCAGGTACATATCAATCAGCAGTAATGGTAAAAAATGAGTTTGACGAGGAATTTCCTGATTTTGATTTAGAGATATTTGATACAAAAAGTGCATCAATCGGACAAGGGCTAATAGCTGTTAATGCTGCAAAACTTGCGATGAATGGAGTTACAAAAGAAGAGGTTGTTAATAAGATAATACATAGCATTCAACATATTGAACATATTTTTACAGTAGATGACCTTCAATATTTGGTGCGTGGAGGTCGCTTGAGTAAAGTGGCTGGTTTTGTAGGCAATTTATTAAATATTAAACCTATATTACACGTTGAAGATGGAAAGTTAATTCCACTTGAAAAAATAAGAGGTTCTAAAAAATTGATAAAAAGAATTCTTGAAATTATGGAATCTCGTGGGACAAATTTATCAACTCAATTAATTGGTATTTCTCACGGTGACGATCTAGATAAAGCAATCGAAATTAAAAATGCTTTGGCAGAGACATTTGGATGTAAGGAATTTGTCATTAATTCAATTGGGTCTGCTATAGGTGCTCATGCAGGACCTGGTACTTTAGCGATATTTTTTATGAACGATAATAAAAAATAAAATAAATAAAAGGGCTAATTTCACAAAATGAAATCAGCTCTTTTATTTTAATTTTCTGATAATATTACCCGGATAATAATTCATACATAATTACTTCATAAAATGCAAATAGTATTTATGTAATCTTCAACAATTAATTTTATGAGGTGAAAACGATGTCAATTTTAGATAACTGGGATCAATGGAAAGATTTTTTAGGTGATCGTTTAGATGCAACAGGTGAAAAAGGTGTTGGTGAAGGTGCTATTTCTGAAATGGCATATCGCTTAGGTAATTATCTAGCAAATGAAGTTGAACCAAAAAATGCAGAAGAACAAATTTTAAAAGACCTTTGGGAAGTTGCAGATGAACAAGAGCAACATACAATTGCACATCTAATGATGAAGTATGTTAAAAATAAATAATTAAAATAATGTGATTAAAAAATAGCCCTGTGAATAGAATCATAAGGGCTATTTTTAATTTGTTTAATTTAAAGAATGAAAACTTAAACTTTCTGGTTGTAGAAAACAAAATGGGTTTACAAAAAATTCAATAAAAATAATAAAAATTAAACTTGAAATGGACATATAATTCACATATACTGTACTTATTGTGAGTACTGTTTTTGGAATAAGGACAATTACTATTTACATTTTATTTGTTTTTTTGTATGATAGACTTTCTGTTCAAATTTCACTTTTATCATAAAATGGATTTTTGCACTAATAAATAGAATAGAATATTTGAACGAATTTCAATACAGCTTTTAAAAAATATATAGAAGAATGGGGATAATATATGAATAATCAGCAAAATTCGGCTGAAACGCCGTTTAGCGTAAAAACGATTATTGGTCCAATGATGGCAGTAATCGTAGGTATGATCATGGTTATTTTAGATAGTACGGTAGTAAACGTAGCATTACCGGGCATTACCGAATATTTTAAATCTGATTTAACAAAAATGCAGTGGACGATTACAGGATATACATTAGCATTATCAGCTGTAATACCACTTGCAGGTTGGATGTCTGATCGATTTGGTGCAAAAAGAATTTTCTTATTTACGATTTTGTTTTTCACAATCGGCTCAGTGCTTTGTTCAGTTGCACAAACACCTGAACAATTAATTTTATTCCGTGTAATTCAAGGGGTTGGTGGAGGAATGGTTGCACCAATCGGTATGGCGATTATCTTTAGATTAGCTCCACCAGAAAAAATCGGGTCAATTATGGGGATGCTTGGAATTCCAATGTTACTAGCACCTGCATTAGGACCAGTTATTTCAGGATGGTTTGTAGAGTATTCTACTTGGCATTGGATCTTCCTAATTAATTTACCAATCGGTATTATTGCAATGATAATTGGCGCTAAATTCTTACCTAATTTCGAAACAAAATCAGTTCCTGCTTTAGATGGATTAGGAATTATTATTGCTCCAATTGCTTTTTCAATGTTAGCATACGGTGTTAGTCAAAGTTCAACAAGCTGGACTTCAAAAGGAACATTAACAGGCTTAATTGTTGGTGGAGTAGCATTATTACTCTTCATCTTTGTTGAACTTCGCCAAAAGCAACCTTTACTTGAGTTACGAGTATTTAAATCATCTGATTTTGTTAGAAGTATTTTAATTACATGGATTATGCAAATTGCTTTATTCGGTTCTTTCCTAATTGTTCCATTATTTTTACAAACAGTTAAACAATATGGGGCATTTGAAACGGGCTTAATTATGTTACCTCAAGCATTAGCATCGGCTTTAATGATGCCAATTGGTGGTAAAATGTATGATAAAGTTGGTGCTAGACCGATGGCGTTAGTTGGTTTAACAATTATCACATCTGCACTTTTCATTTTCTCTAAAATCTCAGTAGACTCATCAAATACATTTATTATGTTAACACTTGCTATGATGGGTGCTGGAATGGGATTATCAATGATGCCGATTAATACACATGTATTACAATCTGCACCAAGACATTTAGTAAGTCGTGTAACTCCTTTAACTGCAGCTGCACAGCAAGTAATGGTATCATTTGCAGTAGCAGGTATGGCTGGATTTTTAACTTCAAGTACAAAGGATTATATGACAAAAACAACGAATCCATTAAATGCTATGATTTCAGCATTTGGTGATACTTTCTTACTAGCAGCAGGAATCGCATTAGTAGGAGCGTTGTTAGCAATTATCTTACGTAAACCAAAAGTGCAAAATACAGATGCCTCAAAAGCAGATCTTGACGAGTCAAAATCTTCAATGATGGTAGGACATTAATAGATAAAAAAGAAGCCAAATTCAAAATTGGCTTCTTTTTTTGTCATTATTGATTATAATTTAAATAGTATCGAAAAAATTTTAATAATTTCTATAATTTTAAGAAAAATGTTATAAAACTAATTGAATTGTAATAAAAATGTCCTTATTATGTAAGGTTAGTTATGTATAATTAAGGCTCGAATATAGTTTTACTTTACAATGGAGCTGATTTAATGATTAAAAGTATTTGCAAAACGACTTTAGCACTATCAATTTTAACTGGAGGTTTATTCTATGGAAATACTACTCCGAGTTCAATTAAGACTGTGGAAGCTGCAACGATAAGTGGTACAGTAACTGCATCCGTTTTAAATGTAAGAAGTGGTCCTAGTACTAGTTATAAAGTAGTTGGGACACTTAAAAAGGGTGCGAAAGTTACGATTACAAGCACAAGTGGATCTTGGTATAAAATAAAAAGTGGAACAAAAACTGGATGGGTTTCTACTAAATATATAAAAAAAGCCCCAACTACAGTGTCTGCAACGACCGTAAATAAAATGAAAACTTTAGGTACTTCAAAGCAATTAATCATTGTGTCAGCAGAAAATGAAAGTACAAGAAATGTTTTAATTGAAACATTTGAAAAAAGCGGTACTAGTTGGAAAAAACTTCATACATATTCAGGCGTGATCGGTAAAAACGGCATGATTAGTAGTAAACATGAAGGTGATTATGAAACACCTGAAGGGAAATATACAATTACAACAGCTTTCGGTAGATATTCAAATCCAGGTACGAAAATGTCATATCGTAAAATTACTTCAAATGATGTTTTTGTAGATGATTCAAATAGTAAATTATATAATACTTGGCAATTGGCATCAGAAAATAACGGTAGATGGAAAACTGCTGAAAAAATGAATATTTCTCAATATGATTATGGATTTGTTATTAACTATAATACTGTGAGAACCCCAGGTAAAGGTAGTGCAATATTTTTTCACATAGCTGGAACTTCAGGATATACTGCAGGCTGCACGGCTACATCTAAAACAAATGTAGTATCCATTTTAAAATGGTTAGATCCTGCAAAAAAACCATTAATTATTCAAACACCATTGAATAAATTAACTCAATATTAATATGATTTGAAACTGGTCGATGATTTGATCAGTTTTTTTATGTTTAAAACTTGTAAAAGGTGCTTGTCTCTAATAAATGAAAGGCTGTCAAATCGGAAGTTTTTTAAGTTAATTAAAGGTTTTGTTAAATTAAAATGTTGATTTTTGAACTAAAAAAAGGCTGTCTAAATAGACAACCTTTAGAAATGCTTATTAATTTAAACCTTACTTTAGTATAATAAAACTTTATTTTACGCCATTAACAAGTTCTCTCATAGAGTTTAACTGTGAAGATAGCTCATTAAACCAAACCTCATCCCCCGTTGAGAGGGCTACGTCAATTAGAAAGCGAATCTGTTCTTTGTTTGTCACTTTTGAATCGGGCATTTTCATAACGTTTTTATTTAGCATGTGAATGGTTTTCCCAACAGTCGTTTTGTTATCTGAAGTTATTACATTTACAGTTACTATTTCATCATGAATTTTAAATGATTCAACATAACCTATAACTAATTCACCACCCATTGATATACCTTTAACCCAGTCACCTGTTTTTAAAATAGAATTATTATTTGTGTTCATTTTTTTTCCACCTTCTTATTTAGAGTTGCAATTTAAAAATTTGTGATCGTAACAGTACTTAGTATGAACTGTAACTTTTTTTATTACATTTCAGATAAAAGAAGGCATAGCCTTCACTTTAGTAGCTGTTTACTTATCATCTGATATGATCGACAATGTCCTTAATCGTATATTGCTTTAAATATCCTCCAAGATGTTTTTCGGCACCACAGAAAATATTAAAAAGAACATTTTGCATATTTGCCCCAACAACACACTTTTCATTTGATTCTGGGCACTTAGGCTGCAATGCCCCCTCAGAGGTGATCCTATAAATATCCCATAAATTAACTTCATTTAAATCTATAGCAAAAATAAATCCACCACCAGTTCCTTCCTTCGATTTTATAAATCCATGCTTTTTTAACAAACTAAGCACTTTACGAATACGAACTGGATGGACACAGGCACTCTCTGATATTGCATCACTTGTAGACATCCGATCCGGCTGCAGCGCAAGATAAGTTAAACTATGAATGGCAAGAGTGAAATCACTATTCATGGTCTGCCTCCTAAAAATCGTTAATTTCTTTATATATTCCGAGATTTAATTTAGTACTGTAATAAAATGTGTTGAAAATTGAAATTTTTTATTATTAATTAGCTACTTTTTGTGATTTAATGTATGAGAATGTTCGTAGCTTACGAGGAAGAAAACTACGAATTTCTTCTTCGTTATAACCAACCTGTAATCTTTTTTCGTCTAGGATTATTGGTAGGCGCAACATTTTGGGATTATTTATAATTAATTTATATAATTCATTTAATGGGAGCGAATCAATATTTATATTTAATTCCTGAAACGTTTTTGATTTTTTCGATATAATCTCTTCAGTACCAGTTTCTGTCATGCGAAGTATAGATTTAATCTCTTCAAGTGTAAGTGATTCATTCATAATATTTTTCACATTATAGTCTATATCATGTTCCTCTAGCCAAGCTTTTGCTTTGCGACAAGATGTACAACTTGATGTTACATATAGATTCACCATTCATTTACACTCCTTATATTTTAAATGTAATAAAAAATATTACAGTTGGGATAAAAATCGAGTACTAATATAGTATCTAAGAAAATAAATTAGGTTGACTACCATACTCGATTTAAATGAGTATACTGTAATTTTATTATTTACAGTTAAAAGTGTCAACTATATTTTTAGAGTTTAAATTATGTGGTGCGTTTAATTCTTGTACGAAATTCTAAAAAGAATTCTACTATGGATTTAAGAAAGTTCGGATTAAAACAGCAAAGTGCAAAAAGTTATGTATATTTTGAAATTTCTAAGTATAATAGAATGTACAATTACGATATAAAGTGAAATTTTAGAGGTGGAATATGAGCAAACTAGAATTTTTTGAAATAGAGACTAGTCGATTAAAACTTCGAAGGTTTAAAGATGAAGATGTTAGCAACTTTTATAAATATCGTTCAAATCCAGATGTAGCGATTTATCAAGGTTGGGAGAATTATACATACGAACAAGCGATTAATTTTATAGAAAAACAAAAAACAGCTGAAATGAATATTCCTGATTCATGGGTTCAAGTAGCGATTGAACATAAAATGGATGGTCAACTAATAGGGGATATAGGCGTACATACCTTATTAGATCCTGCAAATCAAGTTGAAGTCGGCTTTACATTGGAACCATTGTATCAAAATAAAGGATTTGCTTTTGAAGCATTACAAGGAATTTTTGAGTATTTATTCAATGAATTAAACAAAGAAAAAATAAGCGCAATTGCCGATGAGCAAAATTCATCCTCAATTAAATTATTAAGGAAGTTAGGATTTCAACAGATAAAAATAATAGAAAATTCTTATTTTAAAAACCAATATGTAACCGAAATTATGTTTGAACTTTCGAAAAAGGATTGGAATAAAAAGTAGGGGATGAGTTTTAAATGAATTTCTTTAAAGGAGCATTGTGTTTATCGTTGGCCGCTAGCATTTGGGGGATGACCTATGTTGTTAGTAAAGTAGTATTAGATAGTATTTCTCCATGGTTATTACTTGAAATGAGATTTCTTTTAGCATTACTAACTTTAGGGATCATTTGTTTCTTCCAAAAAAGCTGGAAAATTAGTAAGAAAGATTTATTTCCAATCGCGCTAATAGCTTTAGTAGGCTATACTGGCTCAATTGGTTTTCAATTTATTGGTACGAAGCTTTCAGGAGCAGCAATGGGTTCTTTAATTACTTCAGCTTCTCCGGCGTTAATTTCATTATTTGCATTTTTAATTTTAAAAGAAAAGATTAATAACCGTAAAATTGTATCGTTAATTTTAGCTACTATTGGAGTAATTGTTGTAATTGGATTTCCAAAAGGTGGATCAAATTTAGGAGCGTATTTTGGAAATCTCATTTTAGTAGGTGCTGCAATAACTTGGGCATTGTATACAGTTCTAAGTAAAGTTCAGACTAATAAATACTCATCATTAACCGTAACGACTTGGGCAACAGTATTTGGTGTAATTTTTACATTACCATTTACTATAATAGAACAAAGTAATCACATAACTGACTTACCATCAAATAGTTGGATTTGGATAGGAGTCATATTTTTAGGCACGATTTCAACAGCAGGAGCGTTTTATCTTTGGAACAAAGGATTTGAATATATCGATACTTCCACAGGGTCTTTATTTTTCTTTTTACAGCCATTAATTGGTACGATATTTGGGTATTTTTTATTAAATGAAGAAATTAATCCTTCTTTTTTCATAGGAAGTATTCTAATTGTTGTAGCTGTGTATTTATCGTTAAAAGAACCGAAGCAAAAAACAATGTACCAATATAACTCAAAAAAAGCATAATTTACAAAAAAGTGGTTGAAGTATCAACTGCTTTTTTTATTGGATATTTTTCCTAAATAGTTGAATTTTAACAATAGGAGTAACTAATTTTTTAGGGATTTATTATTTAAATTGACAAATGCAGTTCAGACAAATATTATAAATCTTGTACGATACATCGTATAAGATGTATCGTACAGGAAGTATTGTGTGTCGGAGGGATTAAATGGTAGAACGAGCCGAATTTATAAGTGAATCAATCGATTTTTTACAACGATTTTTAATGAAAAGTCTTCAAAAGCATTCAGAAGAACATGGCGTAACAATTCCACAAGCAAGAGTGATTGGAGAAGTGTATGCACATAAAACAATGAGCATAAAACAACTTTCTAAAAATCTAAAAATGACGCAAAGTACCGTATCAGATATCGTTGAGCGTCTTACTACAAAGGGGCTTTTGTTGAAAACACCTAGCCCTAAAGATAAACGATTCGTGGAAATTTCATTACCAGAAAATATTTCGGATGAAATAAATGGTAGCATTACTGAAATTGCAAATAAATCATTAAATAGTGCGTTAACTTTTTTAGATTCACATGAACAGGAGATTGTAGAACAAGGAATGAGATTATTAGTTACAGCTGTAAAGAAGAAGATGGAGACAGATGGAATGGATAATTATGAATTCTTTGATGTATTGTATTTTCTTGAAGAAAAAGGAAAAAAAGAAAAATAAATTAACGAGGAGGGGATTAAGTGAACAAAATCATTAAGGGCCGTTGGATTATATTTTCAATTTGGCTAGTTGCAACAGTATTGTTAACTGTTCTTCAGCCTGACATAAATGCAATTCTGCGGAATAAGGGGCAGGAAGGAGCGAATAGCGATTCACCTTCTGTAATGGCAGACCATATCCTCAAAAAAATGGATACTGCTAAAGGAACGAATAATCTGATTGTTTTTTATGATAAAAACAAAATTTCGAATGATGAAATGGACAAAATTGGTGATGCTGTTAAAGGAATTCGTGATAGCAGTAAAGAACTTAGAATTTCGGAAATTATTGATCCTTTTAGTATTCCAAATGCAAAAAGTTCATTAGTATCAAAAGACGGCACTACACTAATGGTGAGTTATAAGTTAGATAAGAACGGAAGAGAAATAGATGATATTAAAAAACAAATTGATAATAAGCTAAGTAAAGTACCAGTTAAATATTATTTAAGTGGAGAAGATTTTATCAATAACGATTATTTAAAGGCTTCGCAAGCGGGAGTCGAAAAAAGTGCTGCGCTGACAGTTATTTTTATTTTAGTAGTGCTTATTATTGCGTTTAGGTCAATCGTTACACCATTTATATCATTGATTGCGGTTGCATTTTCTTATCTCTGTTCAATGGGAATAGCTGCTCAATTAATCGATAAAGCTGGATTTCCGATTACTAGTCTTACTCAAATGCTACTAATTCTTATTCTTTTTGGGATTGGTACAGATTATAATATACTCCTTTTTAATCGTTTCAAAGAGGAACTTTCACTTGGACATTCAGTTGATGAATCAATTGTAAACACATATAAAACAGCTGGTAAAACAATTGCCTATAGTATTTTAACTGTGTTTATTGCGTTCCTTGCACTTGTATTTGCTGAATCTCCAATTTATAAATCAGGTGTAGTTGTTGTTATTGGGGTATGTATATTATTACTTGAAATATTAACGTTAACACCGTTTATTATGAAAGTTTTAGGGAAAAAACTTTTCTGGCCATCTAAAAATGTTGGTGGACACAAAGAAAACAAGTTTTTTGGTAGTTCGTCAGCTTTTGCGATCAAAAAACCAATCATCACAATTGTTGTCATCTTATTGATTTTATCTCCAATGGTGTATTTCCATCAAGAGAAGCTGAACTTTGATACAATTGGTGAACTTGGAAATAAATATCCTTCATCAAAAGGTTTTAATATCGTTTCAGATCATTTTGGTAAAGGTCAGGCAATGCCTGCAACAGTCGTTATTGAAAATGACAAAGCGCTTGATAATAATCAATCACTAGCAGTAATTGATAATGTTACTGAAAGACTTAAGATGATAAAGGGTGTTAAGCAAGTATCTTCAGTAACACAACCTGAAAGTAAACAAATTGAAAGTTTTTATGTTGATAGCCAAATGGGTACAGTAACTGATGGTATTTCAAAAACACAGGATGGTGTTAACGAAATACATGACGGATTAAGTTTAGCCCAAGATAAACTAGGATCAGCGGATTTTTCAAAAGTTAGCCAAATGGTAGATGGAACAACAGATTTAAAAAATGGTGTAACAGCGTTAAGTGGTGGTTTAAAACAAATTCAAGCAGGAATTGGTAATGGTTCTAGTAATTCTCAAACGATCTCTAGTGGTATAGCAACCATCGAAACGAATCTAAGAAAAATGAGTAGTGGTGTATCATTATTATCAAAAAATTATGAGAAAATGCAATCGGGTTATAAAGAATTAGGAACTCATTACCAAGAATCAGCACAAGCGCTGCTTGGCCTTAAAGGTGCAATTTATCAAATGCAATCAATGGTGACAGCACTAGGTAGTAGTTATACGAATTCAAAAGATGATGTGAATTACCAATCATTAAAGCAAACAATTGATCAAACAGTTGCTTCTTTAAATCAAATTACTCCAGAAGGAATCAAGACTTTAAATGCTAATTATAATGCTGTAACTGCAGGTTTTGCTACCGCAAACAGTAATCTATCTAGTATGAGTAATGGTTTAAATCAAATGGCAGATGGATTGAAAAAACTTGAAAGTGGTTTAAACCAAGCATCGTCAGGAATTGGAAAAATTGTAACAAATATGAATAAAGTATCAGATGGACTTGGTCAAATGAAAACAGGTCAGCAACAGTTAGTAGCTGGCATTAATGGATTTAGTACTTTCGGGGAAAAGCTTTCTGATGTAAACGGTGGTTTAGAGAAAATTTCTGACGGTTTAGGAAAAACAAATGATTTCTTAACTCAGTTTAATTCTAATAAAACTTTCTTTATTCCAAAAGAAGCGTTGGCTGATGAGAACTTTAAAAAATCAATAGACATGTTTATGTCAAAAGATAAAAAGATTACAAAACTAACAATTGTTTTGGCGAATGATCCATATTCAAAAGAATCTTTAAATACAATCAATAAAATAAATTCAGCTGTTAAAAATGGACTTAAAGGCACAGAACTTTCAAATGCAAAGTCAGGTGTTTCGGGTCCAAGTGCTACAACAAATGATATGAACAATATTTTGAGTAGTGACTTAAATAAAACAACAACAATCGTTATAATTGGGGTATTACTTGTATTATTCCTAGTGATAAGATCATTCTGGACACCAGTATTTATCACTGCATCACTTTTAGGAGCATACTACTGTGCAATGTTTATGATTAACTATATTTTCATAGATTTGCTTGGATATGAAGGAATTTCATCCTTTGTTCCATTCTTCTCTTTCATAATTATAGTAGCTTTAGGAGTAGATTATAGTATTTTCCTAATGATGAGATTTAAGGAATATACTCATTTGTCACCGAAAGAGGCGATCGTATTAGCTTCTAAGCATACTGGTGGAGTAATTATTTCAGCGGTAATCATACTTGGAGGTACATTTGCTACACTCATGCCATCTGGAATCCTTTTATTGTTTGAATTAGCAATTGCGGTAATTACTGGTCTAGTAGTACTTTGCTTTATATTACTGCCAATCTTTTTACCAGCAATGATTGCGTTGCCAGAAGCATTAGCTAATTTATTTTCAAGAAACAAGGGAGCTAATGTTGATACAGAAAAACATGTAATTTAATAGAATAATAGATTGAATTGAAAAGTGCCGACCTGCTATCCAAATAATAGTAGGTTCGGCTTTTTTTTGCTTTTTTCGTATTCATTGTTTCCCTTTTGGAAAAAAATGTATAATAGATAAATAGAATCTGTTCGAAGGAGCTTTTATATGAATGACAATTTAAAAGACATTACGAAATTATCTCTAAAAGAACAAGAAAAACTACTTTACTCTTTAAAAGATAAACTTTATCCTGATTCGTCAAGCCCACTTGAATCTACTTATGAAGCCATTCGTGAATCATGTTTTAAAGATGGTTTAGGTTGTAAGGTTGTGTATTAATGAGAAATCAAATTAGTAGAAAATTTTACTTCCCTTTTTTAATCATATTTTCAATCATAATTGGCTTTGCAGGCTGGTATGAAATCTTTCAACATTATTTTAGCGATCGGGGGATTGTTCGATTTAATTGGCATGTTGATATTGAACAACCTACGCATTCAAAAATAATTTTAGATGAAACAGCTCCTATGAGTGTTGATGGACCAGTATATACCCAATTTACATACAATAAAAAAACAATAAAAAAACTAAAAAAGAAAGAGTATTGGATTAAAATATCAAACAATAATATTAAAAATCTCACTCAAAAAGTAACTGAATATAATAATTCAATTTTGAAATATCCAGTACATTCAATGAAAAGTAGACAAAACCTATTGGAAAATCCTGTTGTTTTTAACGATAATTGCTATTACTACGTAAAACGCGATAAAGAAAAACAAGATCAATATGCAATTTTTATTCTAAATCCAAAGGAGAAAAAACTTTACTTACTTGAATATTATTTTTAATAGAATTTTTAAGGTGAAACGATAAAACTAATCATAGGAGCTTTGCATGAAAACAGTGAAACTTGCTCCAAAAATAAATTACCATTAATTGCGCAAAAAAAGTGGATGCTAAAAACATCCACTTTTTTATTAATCAACTTGTATTTCATTATTCACATCAAGGGCTTCAACTAATTCTAATTCCTCATGACGTTCTTTAAAACGGTTGAAAGTAAATTCATTTGCAAATAAGAATAGTGGACGTTCGAAACGGTCAATTACTAGCATCTTACGTTTTAGATAAGTGCGAGTTAGATTACTTTGAATTACCAAAGGAATTAGTATGCGAAAAAAAACATTGCTTAATTTATAAATTCGTTAAAAAAGAGACTGAGTAAGGTAGAAAAAGGTGTGAATTGCACCTTTTTTTAACCTATAAATTTTAAATCAACTAAAAATCAATGAGTATAAGTAATCTTACTAAATTAACAAGATTCCTAGCTCAGTAGTCCATGCTATAATTAACAGATGAAGTACATAACTATTTTTAACAAAGGAGTGCAAATAGCGAGTGAAAAAAGTTTTTAGTATTTTTAGTTTGTGTTTGATGTTTATGATGATGACCATCCCATTAAGCGGACATAGTTTCGCGGAAGATTCGAACATCCAAAATGGTATCCCAATTTCCGCTCAGATAACAGAAGGAGAAAAAAATATATACACATTTACGACAACCGATGATGGCGAAGTATATGTTACACTCGATAACGCAATTGGTAATTATAAAATCACCCTTTTTGACGCTAACGGAAAAGAAATTACTACAGGATATAGACCTTCAACAAATTCAATTGGAAGTTTATATGGAAAAATCCAGAAAGGTAGCTATTCTATTCAAGTTGAATTAATGGATTCAGGTGACCATATTCAAACTGGTTCATATAGATTAAAAGCAACATACGCTTCAAGTTTCACAAGAAATTTAACCACCTATGAACCGAATGACACGATGCAAACAAGCATGCCACTGAAAAACGGTGAATTTATTACATCAACTGCAGACCATTACCAAGATAGAGATGTCTATCAATTTACTACAGATAAAGTAGGCGATTCTTATATCGTGATTGATAAAATCGTTGGTAATTTTAACTTTTATCTGTATGATAGTTCCGGCAACTATGTAGACCACCCTCACCGAGCTGCTCCTGAAGGTCTAGCTTTTATAGAAACTGAAAAACTTCCGAAAGGGACCTACTATCTTATAGTTCAGCCATACTATTCACCTGAAGTAAAAACTGCTTCGTATCGAATAAAGGCAACTTTTTCATCTGCATTTACAAGAGATAAAACAACTCTTGAACCAAACGATACAGATGACACAAGTGTACCAATGATATCGAATCAATATTATTCATCAGATTGTTATACACTGATAGATAGGGATTTTTATCAGCTTACTACAAGTAAAGATGGAAATGTAAATGTTGTACTGGATAACACAGTTGGTCAATTTGCAATGTGGCTCTATGATAGCCGTGGGTTTCCATTTTCCTCTGCGCATGGGTACACTGAAAAATCTGGTGATAAGATAACCCTTAACATAAACCTACCTAAAGGTACTTACTACCTTCGTATTGTTACAGGTAAATATGAAGGATTAACAAGTTCCTCTTATCGAGTAAAGGCAACTTTTTCCGATTTTACACCTAGTGTGGAATCAGTTTTAGATATTGATACGGTAGTAAAAGGAGAAGCTCCATCTGATACAAAAGTATTTGCATGGGTAGGAACTAAAAAAATTGGAGAAACTGTTGCAAAAAATGGAAAGTATAACATCACCATACCACCTCAAAAAGTAGGAACGGTTATCAATGTATATACTGTTAATTCCACTGGTAATACAAGTGCAACGAAATCTACAAAGGTCATTGATTCCACTATTAATGCAGTATCTAGTTCCTACAATAAAATAAAAGTAAGTTGGAACAATGTACCAGGAGCGAGTGGTTATGAAATATTCCAAAGCACTTCAAGTACAGGTATATACAGTTGGGTTGGAAACATTCAAAATGGAAATACTTTAAATTTTACAAACAGCGGTTTAACTACTGGTAAGATGTATTATTATAAGGTAAAAGCTTATCGTATAGTAAACGGAACGTATATCTATACTTCATTTACAAAAAATACGAGTGCTAAACCTATCCCAGCAACTCCTACTGGTCTTGTTACCAAAAAGATAAACTCATCATCAATGACTTTATCTTGGGTAAAAGTTGAAGGAGGAACCGGATACCAAGTATACCGCTCGACTTCAAAAACAGGAACCTATAGTTTAACAGGTACTGTAACAAATGGAAATTCATCTAGCATTACAAACAAATCATTATTAAAAGGAAAAACTTATTATTACAAGGTTCGAACTTACCGTACAGTTAACGGACAAAAAATATATAGTTACTTTTCTTCCATCGTATCTTATAAAAATTAAATAACAAATACGAAAAGACTGTTATCAAATTTGATAACAGTCTTTTTTATGTTTTTATGTACAGAAGTAAAGCTCATTTAAATATAGGCACTGTTAAAGTAGATTGTTGATTTTGCACAAAGAACAAAAGCTTCGGCAGTCTTTTTTTTATTGCACAATATTAAAGGATAAATGCAATTACATGGAATAATATGGTAGAATTTTAGAGATTACATATTAGTTATTAGTAAGGGAGGTAGTTCTTTGTTAAAAATATTAAAGAGTGTTTTTGGTCTACTTTCAATAGGTATAGCAGTATATGCTCTAATTACTGGTAGATTTGTGATAATGCCATATATGATATTTTTATTAGGCGCAATGTTTGTAGTTATAGGAATCACAGAATTTCAATTAAAACGAAAAGGAACTGCTTATTCTAACTTTATTGTTTCCTTATTTTTGTTTAGTGCATCAATAAAGGGGTTCCTGTTGAATTAACGTATGCGTTAGTTGATAAGAGTTACTAGAGGTTGTCTACTAATTAGACAACCTCTTTATTAGTATAAAAATCAACATTTATATTAACAGAGCCATAAAATAAAAAAGAACCGATCTCATTGTCGGCTCGTAGTTTCTATTAATCTTACGATAAATTGTAAATCGTCAGCTTCCCGTTTTTTAGCGTTATAAATTGCTCGTTGCTCAGCGTACAAATTTTCGTAAATAGCGATATCTCCGTGCATTTCTTGCGTATGGTTTATTACTTGAGCTTTTCTCATTTGCTCGTTACTGCCGTCAATCTTTCCGGTCATAAATAATTCACTTATACGCATTTCATTAGCGACTTTCAATAAAGTTAATTCCTTTTGAAGTTCTACCATTTTACGCTCTTCATCGTAAACCTCCCGATGAATTCTTTCTAATCGTTTGATATAGTAATTTACCCGATCTTGCATCCAGCACACCTCCGCAGTAATAGGACAAGTACTGTTACCGTGTTCACACTAACAGAATATGCGCCGTTTCGCGAAAAAATGCAGGTCCAACTTAATTTTCGTCGTCCAATTCCCATATATCTTCGACTTTTAAATTCAAAGTTCTTGCTATTCTCATCGCTACTTTTAACGTTGGCGAATGATCGTCTTTAGAAATAATTAAACTCAAAGTACTATTATTAATGCCAACTTTTTCGGCGAATTCAGTTTGTTTTATCTTTCTTTCTGCGAAAATTATCTTTAGTTTATTCTTCAAAATTCTCACCTCAATATATAAATTTTTCAAATCTTTTTGAATCCCTTTAAAAATTTTTGGAAGTACAGGCAAGAAATTTGTCGGACGTTAGTATAGTAGTTTCTGCAATTGCTAATCTCGCTAATCAAACGATAATCAATTGTTAAACTTATCGGAGGTGGTATAAATGCATCTAAATCTTACCGAAGTAAGGTTGATAAAATACTTATCGAGTTAATCGAGAAGGGCTATACGAAAGGGCTCGACTTATAGGACGCAAAGTTACGAAGACTGAAACGACTGAAGTTCGTCGAATTTCTACGTATTTGAGCGATGATGAGGTTCAAGCGGAATTAAAAAAACTTCCGAAATCAATCGAGGGATAATTTGCGTCACCTTAACTGGTAGCGTCTCTTTTTTTGTTTTAATGGTGCGGTTTCTCCGTAAATATGGCGGTAAATATACTAGCATTCACCGGGCTATCCTTGTATAATTTCCGCGAAGCATATTCTGATAAAATAATCGAGAAGAACCTCGTCAAAAAACAACAAAAAAAGACCGAAAAAATCGGTCTCCTACGAAAATTAATCAACTTGTATTTCATTATTCACATCAAGAGCTTCAACTAATTCTAATTCCTCATGACGTTCTTTAAAACGGTTGAAAGTAAATTCATTTGCAAATAAGAACAACGGTCGTTCGAAACGGTCATATACTAGCATATTACGCATATCTTGATATTTCTTAAGTCCTTTTACATCATCTGTTTTAACCCATCTAGCAATATTGTAATCAACATGATCTTTACGGATATCAGATCCATATTCATTTTTTAAGCGGTATTCAAATACTTCAAATTGAAGTTGACCTACAGCACCTAAAATGACCTCATTAAATTCATTTTTATAAACTTGAATTGCACCTTCTTGAGCTAATTGCTCAACACCTTTATGGAAATGCTTAGATTTCAATGAGTTAACTGGGCTTACTCGCAAGAATAACTCAGGTGGGAAAGTTGGTAATGGTTCAAAGAATAATTTTTGTTTGCTAGATGTAATCGTATCTCCGATTTGATAAGTACCTGAATCGTAAATACCAATTACGTCACCAGCATATGCTCGGTCAATCGTTTCACGTTCATTAGCCATCAATTGAGTCGATTGACTTAATTTAATTTGTTTACCTGTACGAGAAAGCATTACGTTCATTCCTCGTTCAAATACGCCAGAACAAATTCGCAAGAATGCAATACGGTCACGGTGAGCAGGATTCATATTAGCTTGAATCTTAAATATAAAACCACTAAATACTTCATCAGTAGGATTAACTTCACCATTAATTGTTTTACGAGGCCCTGGTGCAGGCGACATATCTAAGAAATGATTTAAAAATGGTGTTACACCAAAATCAACTAATGCTGTTCCGAAGAAAACAGGAGTAAGTTCACCGGCTTGAACTAAGTCTAAATTGAATTCATTTCCTGCTCCTTCTAAAAGATCAACTTCATCACGTAAATTTTCTAAATTTGAAGCTTCTAAATGTCCTTCTAATTCAGGACCGTGTACACCATCTTGACCAAGTTTAATCACTTCATCTTTACGGAAAAGATGAACTTCATTTTCTAATCGATCATAAACCCCTTCAAATTGCATTCCACTACCGATTGGCCAAGTAACTGCAACAGAAGGCATACCAAGAACTTCTTCTAATTCTTCCATTAGTTCTAATGGATCTTTAGCTTGGCGATCTAATTTATTCATAAAGGTAAAAATAGGGATACCACGTAAACGACAAACTTGGAAAAGTTTCTTAGTTTGTGCTTCAATACCTTTTGCAGCATCAATTACCATGACTGCAGAGTCAACAGAAGTTAGTACACGATATGTATCTTCACCAAAATCATTATGACCAGGAGTATCCATAATTGATACCATTTTTTCATCATATTCAAACTGCATAACAGAAGAAGTAACAGAAATTCCACGTTGCTTCTCGATTTCCATCCAGTCAGATTTTGCATATTTAGAATTTTTTTGAGCTTTTACAGTACCAGCTTCACGAATAGCTCCACCATGAAGTAGTAATTTTTCAGTTAAAGTTGTTTTACCAGCATCCGGGTGAGAGATAATCCCAAAGATACGGCGTTTAGCAACTTGATTCATTAATTCTTTATTTGCCATCTATTATAAAGTCCTTTCTAAATCAAAGATCATAATCAAATTTTCACATCTTATCTATTATACTAGAATTCAGCGTTTGATGAAACATTTAGTAATTAAGTTATATACAAAGTATTTCCAAGTTATGAAATAAGAATTTCCTTTTTTATCGTTTATTTTGTAATTTTACATAAATCATTCACTAATTTTTCAACATGTAATATTTATGAAGTATTAAAAATTAATATTTTAAAAGCGAATCTATCACTCAGTTATGCGTGATAGATTCTTTTATTTATGACAAATGTACAAGCATATACATGACACTTTGATTACTATATGTAGATAATGATTCATTTTCTTTTATAGAAAGGAAGTAACCATAAATGGCATCATGTAATTGTTCAACATCAGCATTAACTTGTTGTCCCGAAAAAATTTTTGTTCAGGACCAAGTTTGTACACCATGGCAAGCAGTTGGAGATACAACTACTATAACAATTCCACTTTTTCAAAATAATTTTAACCAAAGTATTATAGGAACTGGTTTTGTTAAGTATGAAGTAGGTTCTTCTACAGCACCGATACAAATTGAATTTTTTAACTCTGCAGGAGGCACAATCAATTCTGAGGTCGTAACATTAGGTTCGAGTTTAGCATTTACAATTAGAAGATTTGATGTAATACAAGCTGTTATACCTATTGGAGCAGGTATATTATTTCAAGGTGAGTTCTGTATTACGACACGATATTCTGTTTAATTGAAGAAAATGAGGGGAAAAGCAAATGAATAATGGTTTAAGTTGTTGTTCAACCAAAAATATATTTCAAGATAAGGTTTGTACAAGCTGGCAAGTGAATACACCTGGTATTATCACAATCTTTACAAATAATATCGCTCCGATTATTTCTGCAACAGGCTATGTTAAAAATGATACTGGAACTGATAATATCGTAGTTAATTTTTTAAGGGGAGGAAATGTAATTGATACTCTAACTGTCCCACCTCAAAGTAGTGTTGCTTTCTCAGAAAAGTTATTCGATGGAATTCAAATTGATACTACTGGTTTAACTGGGGTAGTTGAAGGTGAGTTTTGTATAACTGTCCGATATTCAATGTAATAGATCATTTTATCTAAATAGTGTAGTTCTTAATCTTTTTTTGAACAACCCTATGTAATGAAATGAGGAAGGATTATGTGTTCCTTTTTGAATAATAAAGATGAGAATGGGAAAACAATTCCTTACGTAAAAGGGATAGATTCCAATCCGAATAAATGTAGTTGTTGTAATAGTTTTTCTTGTAATGGAGTTAAAAAAATTGGACCAACAGGTGTAACTGGGATAACTGGAGCAACAGGTCCTACTGGAGCGACGGGAATTACTGGGGAAACAGGAATAACGGGAACGACCGGTGTAACTGGCCAAACGGGATTAACAGGAGTAACTGGCCCAACCGGATCAACCGGTCAAACTGGAACAACGGGGACGACCGGGGTAACTGGCCAAACCGGAATAACAGGAACGACCGGAGCAACGGGATCAACAGGTCCAACGGGAACGACCGGAGTAACCGGAATAACAGGAGCTACCGGAGCAACAGGAATAACCGGAATAACGGGATCAACAGGAATAACAGGTCCAACAGGAATAACGGGAACGACTGGAGTAACAGGGTCAACAGGAATAACGGGATCAACCGGATCAACAGGAATAACCGGCCCAACCGGCGCAAGTTTTAATACTTCAGGCTCGGCAGCAAATACTTCTGGCGCAACAATTGCGATTACACTTTTAGGTCCTTCACCAATACCGTTTCCGAACGCACAAAATTTATCAGCAGATATAACAGTGAACAACCCAACAGCCACCATTTTTACAATTAATACAAGTGGTAGATATTTAATAACTTATCAAGTGTATCCTACACTATCTTTATTAACGACTTTTCAGTTATTTCGTACTGGGGCTGGAGTTGCAGGCACAAATATTTCTGCTGCAATAGGATTAAGTTTAGTCAGCAATCAAGTGATTATTAATATAAATGCAGGTGACACGATTCAAGTGATGGTGTCTGCTACATTAGCGGCTACAGTATCGTTAGCAGCAGGTACGACCGCTGCGACAATTTCGATTGTTAGAGTAGGTTAATTAATATTATTTTAATTCAACAAGTGACTACAAGTTATATGAGTAAGATTAATAGTGGTCACTTTTCTTTTTAAGATTTATATAATACTAAAAATAATAGCTTTTCAGTATTTTTAATACATAGGAAATTAATTCTTATAAGTGAGGGATAAAAATTGAAACAAAAAAGACCGGATATACCAAACTTACCAAGTATTAAATTACCAGTTTCTTCTCCAACTCTTTTACCACCAGTACCTCCGCCAACACCACCTACCCCACCAACACCAATACAAACTACAACAAAATGTGATCCTTGTATTCCCATTGATCTATGTGGAAATATTTTGATTCAAGATAATCTTGAAAAACCAGTTGAAATATGGAGTTTAGGTGAAAATGTAACTGCTTATGCAACGATTTCAGTCTACAATAGCGAGAGTAGTACTGGACCGATATCAATCGAAGTAAATAGCAATAATTGTCATATAATTACCGTGTTGCCAGGCAATACGAGTAGTTATACTAGTCAAAATATAAAATCTGTGACCATACTACAATCAGGTCAAACTCCAATCTATTTAGAAGGTAAATATTGTATTGCTGGTAAAATTATTGATAAATAATAAACACATACTATAAAAACAGGAGCTTATTGCATAATCGCATTAAGCTTTTTTTTATTTCCTTAAAAATAGGCGTACTTAAATAAAACACTTTACATATGATTTAAAGAGTAGTATGGTTAGTTACATGAGTAACTAACTAAATAACTAACTAAGAGAGGAAGGTGCTAATGAAACCGACATTAGATGAATCACAGCCAATTTTTCAACAAATTGCGGTTATGATTATGGACGAAATTATAGATGGAAGAATTAAAGAGGGTGAACAAGTGCCTTCGACAAATGAATTATCTCGCTTTTTTAATATTAATCCAGCAACTGCAAGGAAAGGTCTTCAAGCTTTAGTTGATAAGGAAATAATTTTTAAACAAAGAGGTGTAGGTATGTTTGTTTCAACGGGTGCGAAAGATAAGTTGCTTTTAGAGCGTAAACAGCAGTTTTATGTGGATTATGTTGCACCATTACTTAAAGAAGCAAAGAGAATTCATTTAGATGAAGAAATGGTAATTGAATTAATAAAGAGAAAAAACGACTCTAATTAGGAGGGGTATAAATTGATCGAAATTAAAAATTTGACATATGGCTATAAGCATACACCAGTTTTAACTGATTTCAATTTAATTGAAACAGAACCGAGTATTATTGCATTATGGGGGAGAAATGGTACAGGTAAAACAACTTTGATGAGTTTAGTTGCTGGCCATTATAAACCAAACGAAGGTTCAATAAAAGTCTTAGGAGAAGAACCTTATAATAATTTAAATGTACTAGAGAATATTTGTTATATCCAAGAAAACCATCCTTTTGGTCATAATTGGAGAATAAATGACTTGTTAAAATACGGAAGGTACTTTCATCCTAACTGGGATCAACAATTTGCAGAACATTTAGTTCAAGTTTTTGAATTGCCAAAGAATAAAAAAATCACTAAGTTTTCAAAAGGTATGAAAACGGCAGTGCAAATCATATTAGGATTAGCTAGCAACGCAAAAATAACAGTTCTCGATGAGCCTACTAATGGGTTAGATGCAGTTAAAAGAAAACAGTTTTACGATGCCTTAATGGAAAGTTACGAAGAAAATCCAAGACTCATTTTACTTTCAACACATCATATCGAAGAAATTCAACCATTATGTGAAACGATTGTTGTAGTAAATGATGGAAAAGTACTATTTCATGAACAAATGGAAGTAATGCGAGAGAAAGGAGTTATTCTTTCTGGAAATATAGATTCAATCGAAGAAGTAACTAAAAATATTTCTATACTTGAATCCTCCAAAATCAGTTCGACACAAAAAGTAATGCTCGATGAATTATATTCAAATGATTGGAAAAAAATCGCAGAAGAACATCATCTTACAATTGAAAAAGCAACTCTACAAGACTATTTAATAAATAAAACAAAAAATAAAGAGGTGAAAAGATGAACTCTATAAGAGGCACTTATCAACTAGTTTTTGATGAATTAAAATGGTATTTCAAAATATTTTCTTTAATTACTTTGTTATTATCTGTTGTGTATGTACTGGTTAGTATAATATTTAAAATTCCTTTACAAAGTGGTGCAGCTCTGTTTGGGCCGACTTATGGTGGGATTAGTACATTTGCGGTTGCAGGATTGGTGATTCCTTTTCAAGTTGCAATTGGATTAGGTAGTACAAGAAGACAGTTTTTAAAATCGTATATTGTGATGTCATTATTAATGGTAATTACAAGTATAACTTACTTAAATATTCTTTATTACATTATGAATATATTATTAGACAAAGGAATAAATAGTTTTCACTTTTACCATCCTGCTCAGTTAGTCTCATCTGAATATCATTTCTTTACGTATTATTGGGTCGACCTAATGGTTGGATTTATGATCCTAGGACTTTCTTCTTTTATTGCTATATTAGTTAGAAGATTGGGGATACTTTATTTTCTAATGACACTAGTTTTAGTTAGTATTTTAATGACTTTTTTATCTATAAATGGTATAAGTTCAGACTTATTTTCTTTTATTTTAAATAGTAAACCGCTCAATTTGTTTACTTTAATTGGATTGATCGGAATCGTACTTCAATTATTAACATTTCCGATGATGCTAAATGCACCTTTAAAAATGAAAGGTAGAAATTAAAAACGATTCGAGAAAAAGTATGTGGATTTATTGCATACTTTTTCTTTTATTTTATAATAAAAAATTCTGTATAATATAGATAAAATACAATAAGTTAGGAGATTAAATGATGCCATTTACAATTAATCCGATTGCTTTTGTTAAAAATTCAAGAAAAGAAATGAAAGACGATCACTGGGGTTCGATTATCTCTGAAATCGAGTTAGTAGAGGAGTTCAATGAAGAAGCATTAAGTGGCATAAGTGATTTTTCACATCTAGAGATTATTTTTTATTTTGATAAAGTGACTGATGAAATGATCCAATATAGTGCTAGATATCCTAGAAATAATATTGATTATCCTAAGGTTGGAATTTTTGCTCAAAGAGGTAAAAACCGGCCAAATAAATTAGGGTTAACAACTGTAGAACTTGTAAATCACAGTGGCCGTAGTCTTACAGTTAAAGGGTTAGATGCGATCGATGGTACACCAGTCATCGATATTAAACCAATTATGAAAGAATTTCTTCCCAAAGGGGAGATCAAGCAAGCAGAATGGTCAAAGGCTTTGATGGAAAAATATTGGTGATAAAGGTTTAAAAATAAAAAAAGAGTTGTCTCAAATGTTTTATTTGGGAAACTCTTTTTTTCTTTTATATTATTAACAGCTAAATTGAATTTTGGTTATTTCATTATTAAAGCAATTGTTGAGATGCCACTCAATTCGCCCATGCCATGATCCAGCTTAAATTCTACAAATAATTAAAAATTTTTAATTTTAAACTTAGTTAGAACAATTATAAAAGGTAAATAAAGTGAAATTCCCCCAAATTATTTTATAAAATTTTACATCAAATTACAAAAATCTACATTCAAGTAAATAAAATACCTTATCTTTTTACTCACTTTTACTTAAACCGACATTTAATTTGATTTATAAAGTTCTCGTTTAATGAAAATTCCCCCAATACTTTTAAAGAAAAACTCTAGCTATAATTTAAGTTAAGTGATTTTTCTGAAAAATCACATGTTATTGCTTGTTGTACAATCTTTATTTTTAGAAAAAGTTGGAGGTAATTAGAATGAAGGGGTTAAGTAGTAAATTTTTTCAAACCACATCTGTACTTGTTTTAGCTAGCAGTACAATTTTGGGATCGACTATGATGATTAAAAAGCCGGCTTATGCGAACTCAAATAACGTAGAAAGCATTCTTCAATCACTTACACCGGAACAAAGGGAGGCTTTGAGTCAATTAGAAGTTGCAGGTTCAAAAACTGGTTTGCAATTATCTGATGATATCGACTTATCGAGTGATAAAGAAGTATCGGTAATTGTTGAGTTTAAAGAACTTCCAGCTAAAGTAGCACAGTTAGAGAAAGCTGCAGAAGGTGAGTCTATTTCATTAGAAAAGGCGAAAGAAAATGTAACAAAGTCTCATGCACACTTTAAACAAGAATTACAAGAAAAAATAGCTAAGAAAGAGAAATCTAGTAATGAAGAAGTTCAAATTAAATATACATATCAGAATGCGTTTAACGGGGTTTCATTGTCACTTCCAGCAAATCAAATTAAAGATTTATTAGATTTGGATACAGTTAAAGCAGTGTATAGTGATTCAACAATTCAAATTAAGCCACCTGTTGAACCAGTCCAAGAGAAGGATCAAACTAAGGTTGATAGTTTACCATTTTTAAAGATTGATAAATTACATGAGGAAGGTTTTACAGGTAAAAATATTAAAATAGGTGTAATTGATACTGGAATTGACTATAACCATCCTGATTTGAAAGATGCATATAAAGGTGGTTATGATTTCGTAGATAATGATAATGACCCGATGGAAACTACATATGATCAATGGAAAGCTTCTAAAAAAACAGAATTTCTAAATGGGAGCTCATATTATACTGATCACGGTACGCATGTTTCTGGTACGATTGCTGGTCGAGGGAAAAATAACTCTGATTATAAAGTAACTGGAGTAGCGCCTGATTCAGATTTATATGTATACCGCGTATTGGGGCCTTATGGTTCGGGTTCGAACTCTGCAGTAATTGCAGGTATTGACCGTTCGGTTGCCGATGGAATGAATGTAATTAATCTATCGCTAGGATCCTCGATAAACGATCCACTAGAAGCAACTAGCTTAGCAATTGATAATGCTGTTTTAAATGGAGTTACCGCTGTCGTTGCAGCAGGAAATTCTGGAGATAGTATGTACACATTAGGCTCTCCAGGTGCAGCGGCACTTGCATTAACAGTTGGTGCGAGTTCTGTTCCTACTAAAGTTACTACTTTCGGAAGTAAATTTTTAGTAAACGGTCAAGGTACGGATAGTACTTTACAATTGATGACTAAAAAGTGGACAGATGATTTTACTAATTTGTCAGGAAAAACTTTTGAGATTGTATATGTTGGAGAAGGTGGAGCAGCAGATTATTCAGGAAAAAATGTTCAAGGTAAAATTGCATTTGTTGCACGTGGTACATATGCACTTGTTGATAAAATGAACTATGCAAAACAAAATGGAGCTATTGGAGTAATTATTTATAACAATAATGCAACAGAAGGACAAATTCCGTATTATTTGGGAGAAAGCAATAATAATATACCGGTATTTTCAATGACGAATAAAGATGGTTTAGCGGTAAATGATCTATTTAGCAAGGGAATTCCTTCAGTAACACTAGGGAAAACTGGTGTGTCTGACATTCCTGGTGATGATCTAGCTAGCTTTAGTTCTAGAGGTCCATCAGGAACGCTATATGATATTAAACCTGAGGTTACAGCTCCGGGTGTAGATGTTTTATCAACTGTTCCTGCATATATCAATAATAAAAATGACGCAACAGATTATTCATCTGCATATATGCGAATGTCTGGAACTTCAATGGCGACACCACATGTCACTGGGATTACTGCATTACTTTTACAAGCGCATCCTAATTATACTCCTGCGGATATAAAAACTGTATTAATGAATACAGCTGATCCTTTAAGAAGCAAATACAGTGTGTTTGAAGTTGGAGCAGGAAGAGTAGATCCTTATGAAGCGATTTATTCACGCATCGAACTAGGAGTTCAGGATACTACGCCGTTTATTAAAAATAATGAAAAAGTAAATATTGATGAGCAAACTGGTGGACTAAGCTATGGTTTTATTTCAGTAGACAAAAATGCTATTTCGAAAAATACAAATATATTAATCACTAATCATACTGATAAAATGCAAAAATATAATATTTCTGTTGAGTATAATATCGGCACTCGTGGATCTTTAGATGCAAAAGCAAACGGTGTTAAAATAACAGTACCTAATGACTTGAAAATGAAAAAGAATAGCCAGGAGATGATTCCTGCAACACTTACAATACCAACAACTGCTAGTAAAGGAACATATGAAGGTTATATTCATGTTGTGAATGATAAAGATCCAGATGATCATTATCAAATTCCATTTGGCTTCCGTTTAGTAGAAGAAGGCTTTGAATATTTCAAGGTTCATTCTCCAAGTATCTCTACAACTCGTGAAACTGCACCATATAGTGTTAAGGCGTCTGATTTAGATTTTAAATTAAATTCGCCAATGAAAACATTAGATTTTATTTTAGTAGATTCAAAAACAAATAAAGATTTAGGATTAATCGGTACGATTGATGTTTCAAGTGCAGGAGTTGATAAGGATCTCTACATTCAAAAAGCATTTACAGGTAGATATTTTCCATTTACGGGTAATGCGAAGAAACCGGTTGGCTACACATCGATCCTAGCAACACCAGGATTATACAAAATGAAAGTTATTGGTACAAATTTAGGCGGCAAACAGTATACAAAGACAGACCAAGTATATATTGATAATAACCGTCCAACATTCATACTAGATGACACAAACGCAATACCTAAAGGTGATCTGCCATTTGTTGAATTAGCACCTGGGCAAAAAACAGTTACTTTATCTGGTAGCATTATAGATGATGAAGCAAAGGTAATGGAAAATAGCGGGATGAATGTAACACAAGCAAATAATAATGCCTGGTATGGTCCTAACTCTCCAGCCATTGGTATTGCTGCTGATGCGAATGGCAAGTTTACGAAAGAAATATCTGTTGATTCTTCAAATCCAGTGAATATGCTCCAATTTGTAGCGTCGGACAGAGCTGGTAATTCAACAATGGCAAAAGTCGTGTACTATATGAAACCAGGGGCGCAATATATTTATGCCAAACCAAATAAAGAATCATTTACAATGGGTGATCAATTAACTTATACGTTCTATGCTCATGGTTTGCAAAATGCAAAAGATCTAACACTTAAATTTGATTACACATCAAGATTTTTTAATTCAGTAGAATTTAATAAAAATAAGGCTTTATCTGATGATACTCAATTTACAGTTACTTCAACGGGAACTTCTAGCAAATCAAATACAATTAATATAAAAGTACCAGGAGATGGTTTAACAGGGGATCTACCTTTATTTGATATACAAGTAGAAACGAACGCAAATGAATTTGTTAATCCTAATACTACATTTTTCTATATCAATTCATCCAGTTATAAAGATCTTAATGGTAAAACTGTAAACCCATATACTCAGGTCGGTTATTTACCTAGCTATCCAGCCTACTCAACTGCAACAGCAAAAATCAACGCTGCTGGATTGTTAAATGCAAATGGCAGTTTTAATTTTGGAATAGACTACACAACAATAGGTGCACAAGCAAAAGCGAAAGACTCCAAAGGTCAAATTTATAATGGTGAAATTCAAAAAAATGGAAATATCGTATTCAATAAACTTCCTATTACAGAACAATTATATACAGTCATCATAGATATTCCAGGTCATTTTACCACATACACACCAATGGAAATTGGCCGAAATAATCGGGATGTTTTTATAGGTGAAAATATTACTTATCCTACTGTAAGAGAAAATGCTGGAGATCTGAATAAAGATAATGTAATTGATATTTATGATGTCATACTTCTCGAACAAAATTGGGGAACGAATAACCGTAATGCTGATATTAATTTTGATGGTAAAGTAGACTCATTGGATTTCAAGTTACTAGAAGCTAATTATTTAAAAGAGAATGATTATTTATTAGATACTCCTACTGCTGTTAAAGAGTATAATGGAAAAACAATTGATTCCATTAAGAAGTCTTTAGGCATCAATTAAATTTTTGAACCTATCCAATTGGATAGGTTTTTTGTGTTGATATTCTTATGACCTATTCTTAAATAGGAGTTATGTATATTTTGTCGAATTTATTAGAGAGTATAAACTTTTTTACAGTAAAACTGGAAAAAGGAGAATGTGATATGATTAAAGCTGTCATTTTTGATTTAGATGGAACTTTATTAGATCGGGATAGATCCTTGAAGCTATTTATTAAAACTCAGTATAAAAAGTACTTTCGCGAATTAAAACATATACCTGAGAAGCATTATATCGAACGTTTCATTGAATTAGATAATAAGGGATATGTTTGGAAAGATAAGGTATATCAACAATTACTTCAAGAATTCTCTATTTCTAGTTTAACTTGGGAACAGCTACTAGAAGATTACATAAATTCATTCCAGTATAGCTGTATCCCTTTTCAAAATATGGAGTATGTACTAAAAGAACTTAAAAACAGAGGAATACGATTAGGTATGATTACCAACGGATTTACTATATTACAATCTCTAAATCTAAAAGCATTAGGAATTCATAACTACATAGATACCATATTAATATCAGAGCAAGAAGGGATTAAAAAGCCTCATGCCGAAATATTTTTAAGGGCATTAGAGAAATTAGGCGTTAATCCAGAAGAAAGTTTATATGTAGGAGATCATCCAGAAAATGATGTAATTGGTGCTCAAAATGTTGGAATGAATGCTGTATGGAAAAAAGATCCATTTTGGAGTGAGCCATATACAATTGAACAGTCAATTGATGATTTGGGAGAATTGCTAAACCTAGTTTTGCAGGAGAAATAATTAGTAAAATAGTACTTATATTCTACGGTGTATAAGGGAGAAGGATAAAGTGAGATATCTACTGTTGTTTATAAGTATAGTTATACTACTTACAGGTTGTTCGTATAATACTTTGACTGAGGCGGTCCACTCAAAACATAAAAATAACGACACAGTTAAAATCGGATATGTAGAAAACAAGAAACAAACTTTGATTTTTACAGAAGGTAAAAAGGATAAACAGTATGTATTTAGTACTTTTCAGAAAAAGAATGGTAAGTTCAACTATTCAACAAAATACGAAGATGGAGTTACTTTTGATTCGGAGGCAGGAATTCCATTCTTAATTCGGACAATTGATGTTGAAAATGTAGGAAATGTAATCTGGGGAGCATTAAAAACAGATAAAAAAATAACGAAAGTAACTGTTATATACAAAAATATTAAATCCCCAAATGAACAGATTAAAGTGGATATACCAGTAAAAAATAATATGTTTATTGGATATCCGGATAAGTCATTCTTTGAGAAGGAAACGACAGTATATCAAGATTGGGATATGTCTGGAACAGCGTATGATGAAAATGGAAATGTAATTGCTAAATATTAGACGTTAAAAGGGTAAAATTATAATTTTTACTTAAAAAAGTAAAGAGTAGGTAAATTTGTATCATTCTACTCTTTTTTATAGTTGGTAATTAATAGTATGATTATTCAATCAACACATTCCTAGTAAATGAAGTACAAGTAACAATTTGTAAATACAAGTTTAAATGTGAGGTGTAGGATGGATATTAGATATAGAATTGCCTCAACAACTGATAGTTCAGAAATTGCTAGATTATCGGGTCAATTGGGTTACAATGTCGAAAAAAATCAAGTTATTGAACGATTAAATAAAATAGTAGATCAGAAAGATCATGTTGTATTTGTAGCAGAAATTGAAGGTAAACTTATTGGTTGGATTCATGCTCACGGACGATATTTGATTGAGTCTCCGCCATATGTTGAAATTGGTGTTTTGATTGTTGACAGTACATATAGGGGGCAAAAAATTGGTAAGTTTCTAGTGGAAAGATGCGAAGAATGGTCACAATTATTGGGATTTAAAGAAATAAGGGTACGGACAAATGAAACTAGAGTAGAGACACTTATTTTTTATAAAAAGATTGGTTTCGAAAACACAAAAGCACAAAAAGTATTTAAGAAAGAATTAATTGTAAACTAAAAGATAATATTTAATGCTTATGCCACTTATGCGGTAAGTTCACTTTCCATTTAGCTTGTAGACAATTGGAGTTTCCTCCATGTTTACAAGCTTTTTTTGTATAATAAAAAAATTTAAAAGGCAAATATAAAGTAGGGTGTAAGTCAAGATTAGAACCATCTGACGCCTTTTATTCGTAAAAGGTTTATGGGAATATAATAAAAAAATATTTAAACATTATAACGTTATATTGACTAATGAGAAATTAGATGTTATTCTACATTGGAATAATAAACAAGAAGATGTAAACGAATACATTAATCAATTTAGATGATTTACTGAAAAGGATGAGGGGAAATGAAGGATCATTTCGTACTACAGAATGTAAAAATGATAGACGGAAGTTCTGTTGATATCATAGTAGAAAATAAAAAGATTAAAGACATTGTAGCTGCTGGAACCGGTAATGGTGAGCAAAAGGTAGATTACAAGCACAATGTATTTGTTTCTAGTGGTTGGATTGATCTGCATGTCCATGCATATGCAGAATTTGAGCCATATGGTGATGATGTCGACGAGATTGGTTATAAAACAGGTGTTACTACAATTGTTGATGCGGGTAGCACTGGCGCCGATAACATGTCCAAATTGGTAAGTAGCTGTAAAAAATCAAAAACAAATGTTTTCGCATTTTTAAATATTTCGCGAATTGGTTTAAAACGAATTGACGAGTTATCTGATTTATCTTGGTTAGACGAGGAGCAACTCAAAAATACAATTGCAGAACATAAAGATTTTATTATCGGACTGAAGGCAAGGATTAGCAAAAGTGTAGTAGGTGAAAATGGGGTAGAACCTTTAAAAATAGCTCGTAAGTTCTCAAACGAAACCGACTTACCACTTATGGTTCATATTGGTTCAGGACCGCCAGATATTAATGACGTTCTAGACTTACTTGAAAATAAAGATATAATTACGCACTACTTAAATGGTAAAGCAAATAATTTATTTGATGAGATGGGAAGACCTCTTCCAAAATTTCTAGAGGCAATTAATCGAGGTGTTCATTTAGATGTTGGGCACGGAAATGCAAGTTTTTCGTTCAAAACAGCTTTGCAAGCTAAAGAACATGGAATTAAATTTGATACGATTAGCACTGATATTTATCGGAAAAATCGATTGAATGGCCCAGTATATAGTATGTCTCATGTTTTATCAAAATTTTTATACTTAGGTTATTCACTAGAAGTAATTATTGATGCTGTTACAGTTAATGCGGCTAAGTGGCTTAATAAACCAGAACTTGGAAGAATTTCGGTAGGAGATTTTGCAAACCTCACTTTATTTACTGTTGAAGATGAAGCGACAACCTTACTAGACTCTGAAGGGGACGAGCGTAAAGCTGAACAAAAAATCGTAGTAAAAGGAGTGGTTATTAATGGAGAACACATTGAATGCTAAATATGGTTTGAAAAGAGTAATTAACGCAAGCGGTAGAATGAGTATATTAGGTGTTTCCGCTCCAACGGACACTGTCATGGAAGCAATGAAAATTGGTGGTCAAAATTATGTTGAAATTTCGGACTTAGTTGATAAGGCTGGAAATCATATTGCGGGTCTTCTTCAATCAGAGGCGGCTGTAGTTGTTAACTCAGCTTCAAGTGGAATTGCCCTTTCAGTAGCTGCAATTGTGACTGAAGGAAACAGACGTAAAAGCGAAAGATTACACCAAGAATCAATCCAAAAAAATGAAATCATTATGTTAAAGGGACACAACGTACAGTATGGTGCTCCAGTAGAAACGATGATTTTCCTTGGTGGAGGTAAATTAGTCGAAGTCGGTTATGCAAATGAAGGGAAAGTAGAACATATTGCAGATGCGATTAGTGAAAAAACAGCAGCAATTTTATATGTAAAATCTCATCATGCTGTTCAAAAAAATATGATTTCAGTTGAAGAAGCTTGGGAAGTAGCTCAAGCAAATAATGTACCTTTAATTATCGATGCTGCCGCTGAAGAAGATTTACAAAAATATGTCAAAGTCTCAGATTTAGCAATATATAGTGGTTCGAAAGCGATTGAAGGACCTACTTCAGGTATTGTTGCCGGCAAGCAAAAATATATCGATTGGTTAAAAGTACAATTACATTGTATCGGTAGAAGTATGAAAGTTGGTAAAGAAACCACTTTTGGCCTGTTGCAAGCTTTGGATGAATATTTTGTCAAGAAAGACAATAGTGAAAATGAAAAAGCTAGTTTAGAAGTTTTAAAATCACTAGATTCAATCGATGGTATAAAAGTAACAATCGTACAAGATGAAGCGGGACGAGCTATTTTTAGAGCGCGAATCCAAATTGATCCTGTTGTAACGAAAACGACGGCGAAGGATGTAAATGATCAATTAAAGAATGGTGATATTGCGATCTACACTCGTGATTACGGTGTTCGTCAAGGCTTTTTCGATATTGATCCACGACCACTACAATCAGATGATATTTACGTAATTGAAGCTCAAGTGCGAGCAATATTAGGAGGAACTGAACAATGACAAATATTGAAAAACGTTTTTATAACAACCGAGTAGCATTAAATGTTTTAGCAAATAGTATTGAAAATGCAGTTGAAGTTTTTGAAGCTGCAGAAGGTCATGTATTAGTAGGTGTTCTTTCAAAAGACTACCCAACTGTAGAGGCTGCTGTATCAGCTATGAAAGAATACGGTGCAGCAATTGATGAAGCGGTATCGATTGGTCTTGGTGCTGGTGATAATAGACAAGCAGCAGTTGTAGCAGAAATCGCCAAACATTATCCAGGAAGTCATATCAATCAAGTATTTCCTGCAGTAGGTGCAACACGCGCTAACTTAGGTGAAAAAGATAGCTGGATCAATTCTCTAGTATCTCCAACTGGAAAAGTTGGCTATGTAAATATCTCTACTGGACCTGTAAGTGCAGCTAGTGAAACAGCGATTGTACCAATCAAATCTGCAATTGCGTTAGTTCGTGATATGGGTGGAAATGCATTAAAATACTTCCCAATGAAAGGGCTAAAACACGTTGAAGAGTTTCGTGCTGTAGCAAAAGCATGTGGTGAAGAAGGTTTTGCTTTAGAACCTACTGGTGGTATTGATTTAGAGAATTTTGAAGAGATTTTAGAAATTGCATTGGAAGAAAAAGTACCTAAAATTATCCCACACGTATATTCTTCAATTATTAATGAAGAAACTGGAAAAACTAATCCTGAAGATGTAAGAAAATTATTAGCAATCACAAAAAGTTTGGTTGAAAAATATGCGTAAACAAATTGTTGCTTTCGGAGAAGTAATGATGCGATTGCAAGTGCCAGGGTATGAACTACTGGCACAAGCAAACGCATTACAATATTCTTTCTCAGGAACTGGTGTAAACGTTGCGTCCGCGATGACTAAGCTTGGTCATGATGGCTTTCTAGTATCAAAATTGCCGAACAATCCATTAGGAGATGCTGCGATTGCTTTCTTGCAACGACTAGGAATTAATCGAAATTATATAACTAGAGGCGGAAAATATCTTGGACTGTATTTTTTAGAAAATGGTTTTGGACAGCGCTCTAGTCGTGTGACATATACTAATCGTTTAGAAAGTAGCTTTAATACGGCATCTTATAGCGATTATGATCTTGATCAAATTGCAAAACAAGCAGATGTTATCCATTTTTGCGGTATTACACTAGCGATGACAGATGATGTTAGAGAAACAATGAAAATTCTTGCGAAAAAAGTAAAACAAAATGGTGGATTAGTTTGTTTTGATTGTAATTACCGACCTTCTTTATGGGAGGGAGGATATAGTAAAGCAAAACCTCATTATGAAGATATGCTAGCATTAGCTGATATCGTCATGATGAACGAGAAAGATGCGATGTATGTTTTAGGAATGGAGACAGAAGGGACTTCTAGGGAAGCACAACTGAAAGACCTGATTCCTAAAGTTGCAAAGCAATATAACATACAAACTGTTGCTGGAACGCACCGAGCAATTAATAGTGACAATTCACATTCATTACGTGGATATCTATTCACAAATGGAGAGTTTCACTTTTCGGAAAATACTTCTTTTTCCGTATACGATCGAATTGGCGCTGGAGATGCTTATACTAGCGGTATCCTACATGGGGTGATAACTGATTTTTCACCAGAAAAAACTGTTCTCTTTGCTCAAACAGCGGGAATGTTAGCATGTACGATCGTTGGAGATACTCCGATGTCAACAGAGGCAGAAATTTTATCAGCTATGGCTGGAACAATTGATGATATTAAGCGCTAAAAAAGGAGAGGTAAGGGAATGAGTGTGAATCGTAAAAAAGGACCGTTGTATTTACAAATTAAAGAGATGATAAAGGATCGAATTTTACATGGAGTTTATCCAATTCACACAAATATTCCCTCCGAACCTCAATTAGAAGAAGAGTTTAGTGTGAGTAAAATTACGATTAGAAATGCCATAAAAGAACTTGTTCAAGAAGGATACTTAGAAAAGAAAAGTGGTAAAGGAACAAAGGTTATTGCGAATGTTACGAGCGCAAAACTTTCAAAAGGGAAGCGTTTTACAGAAATATTAGTTGAAGAAGGACGTCATATTACTAAAAAAGTGCTGAGCATAAAAAAGCCAGAAGTAACAGCGGATTCTATCCCTTATTCTGTATTTGGTGATAAATATGTCCAAATTGAGCGAATTTATTTACTGGAAAATGAACCGTATATTCACTTTACACACTATATTTCAATTGAAGTAACAGAAGAAGAGATAGAAGACATACAGATCAGTTCCCTATATCGTTTCTTAGAAGAAAATAATATTCGATTAGAATCTTTCCGAGATGAATTTGCAGTAGCTGTTGCTCCGGATCATGTTTGTGAGATTTTAAATTTAGAAAAAGGCACAACCACATTAAAAAGAATACGTCGTTCTAGTGATGAAGATGGAAATATTCTAGAAATCAGTGAAGGTTACTATAATACGGCCAAACAAAATTACGTTGTAACCTACAATGATTCAACGCAGTAATGTATCTTCATTGTATAAAATGTAAGCGATTACTAAGGGAGAGTGTGCAATAATGGATTTATATTTGATAGGAATTACATTAGTAGCAATCGTTATCGTTATTTTAGGAGTATCGTGGTGGAAATGGCATGCATTTATCAGTTTATCTGTAGCTGGCCTTTTCCTAGCCGTTTTTTCTGGCGTATCAATGGATAAAATTGTAACTGCTTATGAAACAGGAGTCGGCGCCGTTCTCGGTCATCTTGTTGGGATTTTAGCTTTAGGTACGATTTTAGGAAAAATGATGTCAGATTCTGGTGCAGGGATGCAAGTAGCCGATTTCTTTATTAAAAAATTCGGCGTAAAAAACCTACCATGGGCAATGTTGCTTTCAGGTTTTATTATTGGAATTCCAGTTTTTTTCGAGGTCGGTCTAGTAATCTTGTTACCTCTTGTTATATCAATTCGTAAATCTACCAATTCAAATATTCTATTAATTGGTATCCCAGTACTTGCCGGTTTATCGATTGTACATGGTTTAGTGCCACCACATCCTGGGGCAATGACAGCGATTGGTATTTATAATGCAAACTTAGGACGAGTCCTACTTTATTCATTAATCATTGCTTTTCCAACTGCAATCATTGCAGGTCCGATCTTTTCAAAATGGATTCACAAACGTGTAACACCAATTGGTGAACCAGAGTTAATTCGAGTTGAAACGAAGTCAAATGCTTTACCAAGTACGGGTGTATCATTTTTCATCATTTTACTTCCAGTTTTACTAATGGTGTTAACGGTAATTACACCATACTTATCTCTACCAAGTGCAATTGCTAAATTCTTAATTTTAATCGGTAGCCCTGTAATTGCTCTATTAATCTCTTGTTTTGCAGCTTATTATTTATTAGGGTATCGCCAAGGAATGGACAAAACTTTAATTAAAAAATTAACTGATGAATGTTTAACACCTTTAGCTTCAATTATATTAATCATTGGTGCAGGTGGAGCATTTAAGCAAATCCTAATTGAAAGCGGTGTAGGTACTGCTATTGCAACAATGGCTGAGCAAATGTCACTATCACCGATTGTGCTTGCATTCTTAGTAGCAGGTTTAATAAGAATAGCTACTGGTTCAGCTACAGTTGCTTTAACAACAGCAGCTGGAATTGTTTCTCCAGTAGTGGCACATATGACAGGTGTAAACCTAGAATTACTTGTTATTGCGACTGGCGCAGGTTCACTAATGTTTTCACATGTAAATGATGCAGGTTTCTGGTTAGTAAAAGAATACCTAGGATTAACAGTTAAGGAAACATTCAAAACATGGACAGTAATGGAAACGCTTCTGTCGTTTGTAGCGTTTGGACTTACATTAGTATTAGATATTTTTATTTAAGAATAAAGGAAGAGGCTGTTTCAAAACTCAGGCAACTGACATGAAAGGCGCCTCTTTTTTTATTTGTTATACGACCGATTAGGGAACATCAAAGATTTATACCTGAGGGGCTATTTTGATCTAAATAGTGGAGGTATCTCAATAGTATCTTCATCTGTAGTTAATATAATTGGTCTTTATTTATGATTATTAGAATATTTTTATACGATTTTGTATGTATATTTTCAATTTCATTTTCTACAATTGTACAATTTTTAGCTTTAAATACCCTTACTGGTATAGGTAATTATCAATTTTATTTACGATACACTTGAATTTAATTGCAGTTTTGGAAGTTTTATTTGCGATTCTCGATATTTAAATGCAGATTTGCTAATTTTATTTGCAGTCCACTCTTCTTTTCCAGTATTTCACCTTCCACTCTTATTTACCGTTATAAAAAGAGGATCACTTATTGTGGAGAAAAGATGGTACACATAGTATTCGAAATCCTAAGAATTTTAAAATCACAGGAATTGGTGAGAGTATTTATAGAGATGTAGAAAATAAAAAAGGTGGTCGAAGAGAAGAATTGGAGTAAGATGTATTAAGTTAAAAATAATAAGCTACTAAACTAGTAGCTTATTATTTATTTACGTACATAGATTCTCTATTTCTTTTACTTATAAAAATATTTTCGTAAATAATATCCGATTAATACTGTAAAGATAAACGATGGATAAAGTTTACCAGGTAAAAATTTTAAAACCCAAATACCAACAATTATTGTCGCTATTGTTAAGTTTTCTACATACTTTTTATGATTTAACTTTTTTTTATTAAGTAGTAAAATTATATAAGCAAGGGGCGGTAATATTATACAAACAGCCCATATAAATTTATCACGAAGATACCAAGGAATTAAAGTACTCATTATACATCCAACCTTAAAATTTATATAAGAACAAATATAACAGCTCTAGCAGCTATTCCACTTAATGCTGCTGATAAACCCATCTTCTTGAACGCAGAAGTTAATCCATCTTCGATTGTACCACTAAAATCTATTACTATATTCAATGTTGACATTACTGCTTGATATTTTAAATATTTCTTAATTAAAGTTTTTGCGTTTGATGTAATAGGTAGTTTGTTGATAGCAGTAGAGATACTCCTATCCCAAGAAACTTGCCCTATTCTTTTTAAAGTCTTTAACATTTGTTGTGCTGCTATTTTTGCAGCTTTTGACTTTGCCCCGTCTGTTGAAGGGGCATTTAAGTAATTTTGAAATTCAGGTAAAGTTAACAATTCTTGATAAATATTATTAAAAATAATATCTTCAGAGATATTGCTTTCTATTAACTCTGATTCAATAAGCTCTATCTCATCTTTTGAAAACTGCGGTAATGACTCTAATGGAATCTGGGTAATAGCTGAATATGAAATCGGACTGGAACCATCATCAAAAACAGCTGTTACACGAACATAATAATCAAGACTCTCAGAATAATTTAGACTACTACTATTAACCTCATTTGCTTTTTTATAAAGTGTTGTTGGATCAATGGGAAAATCAGTTGCTTTCCCATCTCTTCTAAAATTAACTTGACCATTTTCTATTTGTTCAATTGTAGGGAACATACCCTTGTCTTTAGTTGTCCAAGAGGTTTCTTCTGCTGGGAAATCCCAGTAGCTATGGATAGAACCGTTAAATAAAATTACTTGATATTTAATTACATCCTCAACCGGCTCCCAAGAAACGTCTATGTAACCTGTATCAGTGCCATCATCATTAGAAAATGCCTCAACTGTTGGTGCTGGCATTTGGGGATACTTATCATTTACTGCTCTACCTTGAATAATGGGAGGTGCAGGGAAACTAGATTGAGTGTTTACTTTTGCAGTAACAGTAGTTTGTTTAAATAATTTTTCATGTAATACCTCCGCCTTGTAATATTTATTGGATATATAATCCAATGAAATTTTACTATATTAGTAGAGTTAAGTGTTAGTCCTTATTTGAAATACGATATTTCAAATAAGGAAAGTCTTTTTTGTTTAATACATGATAGAATTAAGTGTTGTTGCAGTGCTTTTTGAATATGATTCATGAAAACTCCAAGTAAAAAGGACCTTTCCAGTAATAGACTTATCCTTGTCAAGTAGACACTAAAAAAAAGGTATTTTAAGCAGCCCTAGCCCTGTATTCAATAGGGGTAAGGTTTTTAATTTCTCTTGAAATCTTTTATTTTTGTAATACCATATATATATCGCTTTACCGCATGTTCAACTTGGTTCTGATCATTAAACTGATAGCGGTAAAAACACTCGGTTTAAAAATGACTGAAGAAGCTTACAATGCATGCATTATCCAGATTATCATATGTCTTTCTAATTTTCCCCATAAAAAATTCCCCCTATAGTAGACAGTACAAACACCTTTCTTTTAACTGTCTACTATAAGGGGATAATATCATTGCGGGGAAACCCACCTAATTTAAGTACTTATATAAAATAATTAAGCCAATGTATCAAATTAATTTTCATTAAAGTCTAATGGACGTAAACTTGCTTCGATTTCAGCACGTTTAGGCTCTAAAAATGGAGGTAGTGCTAAACGTTCACCTAGTTTATCAATATTTTCATCAACATCAAATCCAGGGGTATCAGTTGATAATTCGAATAAAATATGATTTGGTTCTCTAAAATAGAGCGCTTTAAAATAGTACCGTTCTACTTTTCCTGAATTCGTAATCCCAAGTGAATTTATTTTGTCGGCCCATTTATTATATTCTTCTTCGTTTGGTACTCTAAAAGCAACATGGTGTACACTTCCTCGTCCAGGTCTAGCTCTCGGTAAGTCTGGTCTTACTTCTAAGTGAACTTCTGCTCCAGCACCACCTAATCCGGTTTCATAAACTTCTATACTTGCAAAATCTCCTGCTGTAGAAGGGTAAGTGCCAACAAGTCTAAAACCTAAAACATCCGTTAAAGTTTTACTAGTAGGAATCGAATCTTTTACAGTTAGAGTCACTGGACCTAAGCCAAGAATTCCATGTTCGGTTGGGATATCTGATTTATTCCAAGGCGTACCCGGTGAAACACCTATTTCTCCATTATCAGCTACTAAAATTAATCTTGTACCTTCATAATCTTGAAAAGCGAGAGTATCTCGATTTGCTCTTTTAAGTATGTCATCATGTGAAATATTAAGTTCTTTAAAGCGATTCTTCCAATAATGTAGTGACTCAGTTGAGGCCACTCTTAAGGAAGTCGAAGATATGATCGAGTGACCCGGGTATGTATTTCCAAGATTAGGGATATCGAAAAATGTAATTTCTGTACCAGGATTTGCTTTTGCATCACCATAAAATAAGTGATAACTGGAAGTGTTATCTTGATTAACAGTTTTCTTAACAAGTCTCATTCCTAAAACCTTCGTGTAAAACTCGTAATTTTTTTCAGCTTTTGTAGTTAGTAGTGAAACATGATGAATTCCCAATAATTCCACTTTCATCACTCCTTTAAAATTATTAATGAAGCAATTAAACTTCATAATTAATATGTACACATTGAAAATGGTTAGAGATTGAGGTAGAGTTTTATGTTAAACTGTTATCTAATAATAAATTATAATATTCTGACAAGTAAAATAGAAAGGGGGAAAATAGTTTGTATTTCGGTTACATATTAATTTTAATATCTGCAATGGCCTTTGGATTAATGCCTATTTTTGCGCTTTATGCTTATGATCAAAATGTAAGTGTTAATACATTATTATTTTTAAGATTTACATTTGCGACAATTATGTTTTTTAGTTACTTAGTGGTTAGTAAAAAATTAGTTAAAATTTCGAAAAAACAATTAGTATTGTTTGTTTTACTAGGTGGAGTATTGTATATGCTTCAATCAAGTTTTTATTTCAGCTCAGTAAAATACATTCCTGCTTCATTAGCAGCATTAATTCTATATTTATATCCCATTTTTGTAGCAATTCTATCATTTTTAGTAAACAAAGAGCAATTAACAAAAAATATAACGATATCAATATTATTATCGTTGATCGGAATAGTACTCGTGTTGGGGGCTCCTGCAGCAAATATAAATCCATTCGGAATCATATTAGCTTTAGCAGCAGCAATCGTTTACTCAATATACATAATTGTTGGTGGGAGAGTTTCGATGCATGTTCCTCCATTAGTAACAAGTGCATATATTTCATTATTTGCAAGCATTTCATTTTTACTAGTTGGCGTATCGACAAGCACGATTCACATTCATTTTAAATTGATTGGTTGGATTTCAATTTTGGGTATTTCAATTATATCAAGTGTTATATCGATGGGTGCATTTTTTGCTGGCGTAAAACGAATAGGACCGACAAAAGGGGCAGTACTAAGTATGGTTGAGCCAGTAGTGACAATCACATTTTCAACCATTCTATTTCATGAAAATATGAGCTTACTTCAAGTGGTAGGTGGGACTATTGTTCTAGGTGGAGCGCTTTTAGTTGTTCTTACTAGTGTGAAAAGAAAGATTGTTGAGAATAAAATGGATTTTTAAATGTTATATGATAAAATGTATCTAGCATATTAGTTTAATAATATTTAAATGTAAAAATAGCTGCTTATGCAGCTATTTCAGTGTGTAGACAAAGTACAAAAAACTTGGGTTTCAGACTGATTGCAAGCGCTTGTCTTTCGAGGCGCGGAGTTACCTTAGACGGTAATGAGCACCGCTCAACAGGCGAAGCAACGAAGAAAGCGAGCGTTTGGCAACAGTCTGAAATGGCTGCTTATGCAGCTATTTTTAATTTGTAAAGGAGTAATAGAATGTTTGAATTAAAATTAAAAAATGGAGAAATAGTAAAAGTTCGTCAAGCAATTGGAACTGATGCTAAATCAATTATAGATTTTTATAACATCGTAGGTGGGGAAACGAACTTTTTATCATTTGGAGGAAACGAGTTCAAAAGAAATGAAGCAGAATACCAGACATTTTTAGAAGATACCTTCAATGAAAAAAATTCAGTTATATTATTAGGTACGATCAATGATCAAATAATAAGTATCGGTTCGATCAATTCCAGTCAAAAGGAACGTACAAAGCATGTTGGTACGCTTGGCATTGTAATTAAAAAAGAATATTGGGGATTAAGTTTAGGGAAGTTATTGATGCAATCATTAATTGATTGGGCTAAACAAAATGATCTAACTAGAAAAATTCAATTAGTTACGAATGAAGATAATCTTAAAGCCATTCAATTGTATAAAAATTTAGGATTTGAAATTGAAGGGGTAATGAAAGAAGATACTTATATAGATGGAAAATACTGTAATACTTTAATGATGGGCTTATTTATTAAATAGAACTGAAAATATCAAGTTTAAATTTCGTGCCAATTGAATCAACTAACCTAGTAGATGGCTTAAATTTTGCAGACAAAGCTCTGTACTTGGCTAAAATGAATGGTAGAAATCAAGTAAACGTATATTTAGTAATTTGGAAATGTCTTATGTTAAAAAAGCCTTGTGATATCTAATCACAAGGCTTTTTTACTATAGTTTTTAGAAGCACGTAAACGATCTAATTCGATGGGTATCGATTCCAAAAAATATCCATCTCCAGCCAATCCATCTCCAACCTGCAACTGAGGTTCTGCCGACGAAAGTAGGAAAGTACCAAAATTGTTCGCCATTATTCAACCATACATAAGTATTTCTAAATCGACAACCAGCGATTGCACCTGGATCTACTGCAAATGCAGTAGCTTGCGACATTTGTGGTGTGAATGAAGGTGGTGGTGCAGTCGGTTGACCTTGAGATTGACCTTGACCTCCGCCACCCGGTTGTCCCGGAAATCCTGGAAATCCACCTGGTTGCCCTGGGAATCCGCCTGGTTGTCCTGGAAATCCTGGAAATGTCCGATATTGAGGGAAAAAGTTCATTTTATCAACTCCTTTTTAGTTTAATCCTTATTAAAGTATGAAAATGTATGTTTTTTGTTTGGGCTGTTAGTTAAATATCCATACAGACTAGGGGTGTTTGCAGTATGGAAATAAGATTATTATTATGTAGGTTTTGAGTATGAACATAAAAAAAAAGAGAAGACTGAGCCACTTCTCTTTTTTTTATGTTCATCGTTAGGGAATTCTACTTATCCTAATCGTTAAAAATGTCTGGTGATTTTTCTGGAACGAAAACATTTTTAGTGAAAAATGCCTATTTTTACTTTATAGGGTAAAAAAATTACTTTTAAAAGTAAAAAATACTTGCTTAATTCTGTAAATTCGAATAAATTAAACTTAAAGGAGGAGAAAGATGGAAAATTTACGCTTGAATGTCGCATTATTACGTCGTAGAGTACCGAATTTGACTACTTCTGCGAAAACTGTTGGACTTCGACCAGCAACTGTTTCAAACTTATGTACTGGAAAAATTCCAATTGGTCGCTCAGAAGTAAGAACACTAGTCGCATTAGCTGCATTAGCAGAATGTACATTGGATGAACTGATCATTAGAGGGGAGAAGATTGAGATGATTGAAACAGGAATAAAAACGCTTGATTTATTTGCTCCATTAGTAAAAGGTGGTACAGTTGGCTTGGTTGCAAGACCAGGCATGGGTCAACTAGTAGTATTAGCAGAAATGTTCTATAAATTAAAGAATGATTCATATTTTACGATTTTATTAAAACCAGAAGGTGAGCATCCAGAAATCGATGATATTTTAGCTGATGTAAATTTAGTATGTCATTCGATTGATGAAGTATATGAAGCAATCGCAAAAGCAGGAAAAAACGTAGAGTTTGCTTTTGCAGCGGATCGTTCAAACGTCATTACCGGTGATATTAACCGTCTCCAACAAAAATTAGCAGATATCGGTATTGAAGATGTAACAACTTTTTTAGTTGATTTAAAAGGAGAAGCGGTTGACGAAGATTTCCCTTACGGACCATTAGAAACATTATGGCAATTTGATGCAGACTTAGCTTTCAGACATAAATATCCTGCAATTAATCCTATTCATTCAACATCTACAGTTTTAGAAGATAATCAACCAGACCAAACCCACAACCAAGTACAAAAAGCAGCTCAGAAATTACTACGTAGATATCGAGAGTTAAGGTCACTAGTAGCAGTACATGGAATTGATTCATTACCTGAAACTGAAAAATTGACATATAAACGTGGTGAATTATTAGAAGCATATTTAACTCAACCATTTTTCGTAGCAGAAGAATTCACAGGTCCAGGGGCATCTGTTAAATTACAAAATACCCTACAAGATGTTCGAAAACTAATCGATGGTGCTTTCGATACGATGGAAGTAGATAAAATGAATTTTATTGGTAGCCTGTAGAAAAGTAAAACATCTGTATAATGAAGAGTGTGACGCTTGGATGTGTCACACTTTTTTTATATTTTACTTAAATATTGTTTTCTTCGAAGATGTTAGTATAAAATTTAAGGATTATTTAAGAATTTAATAATAGGTAATTAATATTTCTGAATTATACTTTCCCACAAACAAATAACTAAAATGTAATAAAGTAATTGTTCATCATTCGCCTGAAAGTTGGAATATATTTTGTCGATTCGAAAACGATTAATCTTATCTAATATTGCTATGATTGTTATTCCAATCATTTCTTTTATCCTTATTGAGATTATGCTCGGTGTGTTTTACTATAAAGTTTTTGAACCTAAATTTAATGGTCATCCACCACATTCATTTTATTTTTTCCGTTTCGGAATCATTGTACCTATTTTTGCAATTACAAATGGGGTGCTATCATATTTTGTTTCAAGAAGCATACTAAGGCCGGTAAAAAATCTATCAAATGCTGCTAAACATATCAGTGAAGGAAATTTAGATTTTGAAGTTAAACCAATAAACAAAGATGAACTTGGTCAATTAGCGATTAGCTTTGAATTAATGAGGAGAAATTTAAAAGAGTCAGCTGAAATACAGAAAAAATACGAAGAAAATCGTAAGGAATTAATTGCGAATATTTCACATGATTTGAAGACACCAATTACATCAATAAAGGGCTATATTGAAGGAATTAAAGATGGCGTAGCGAATACACCTGAAAAAATGGATCGGTATATTGAAACAATTTATCTGAAAACCTTGGATATGGATCAATTGATTAATGAACTATTCCTTTATTCGAAGTTAGATTTAAAACGTGTACCTTTTCATTTTGAAGAAGTAAATATTCATGATTATTTAGTCGATCGTATCGAGGAGTTAAAATTTGATTTAGAACCGATAAATGTAAGTATTACTTATAGTGAGAATGTGAATCGCGAAAATAGTATTGTTCTGATAGACCGGGAACAATTCAAACGTGTAATGACAAATATCATCCAAAATAGTTTGAAATACATGGATAAAGCTGAAAAACGAATTAGCATAAAATTAATAGATGACAAAGAAAACATAACGATAAAATTTCATGATAACGGTAAGGGAATTTCCAGAGAGGCGCTTCCGTTTATTTTTGATCGTTTTTACCGGGCTGATCCATCAAGAAATGTATCAACAGGTGGGTCAGGTTTAGGACTGGCAATTGCAAAAAGAATTATAGAAGAGCACGATGGAGAAGTGTGGGCAGAAAGTCAAATTGGTGAATATACAAACATTTTCCTTTCATTAAATAAGATATCAATAACAAAGGTGACGAAATGAAAAAGGTTTTAATTATTGAAGATGATCAAAGTATCGCATTATTACAAAGAGATTATTTAGAAATAAATGATTTTGAAGTTGAAATAGAATCTAATGGAAAAAGCGGACTTCAAAAAGCTTTATCAAAGGAATATGACTTAATCATACTCGACTTAATGTTGCCAGAATTAAATGGTTTTGAAATATGTAAAAAAATTCGAGAGAGTAAAGACATTCCAATCTTAATTGTTTCAGCTAAAACAGAAGATATTGATAAAATTAGAGGATTTGGTCTAGGGGCAGATGATTATATCATGAAACCATTTAGCCCAAGTGAATTAATCGCTAGAGTCAAAGCTCATCTTTCAAGGTATCAACGTTTAGCAAGTAAAAATCAAATAAATGAAGAAGAACTTCAAGTAAGGGGACTTACGATTCAAAAGGACTCTAGAAAAGTACTTGTTAATGGTGAAGAAAAAATATTCACAGCGAAGGAGTTTAACTTACTTTCCTTTCTTGCTTCAAATCCAAATAAAGTATTTAGTAAAGAATTATTATTTGATCGTATTTGGGGATTTGAAACTGTCGGAGATATTTCTACTGTAACAGTTCATATCCGTAAAATCCGTGAAAAAATAGAAGTTGACCCATCCAACCCAAATTATATTGAGACAATATGGGGAGTGGGATATCGGTTTAAAGATTAAACTCAATCATTAATTAATTTAAGGGTGATCTAGTAAGTTAGTTGTGCTGACTTAATGGATGGCTCTTTTTTATTTAATTGAGTTATTGCATTTTAAAGCCATTAGACAAAAAATAATAAACCATCAAATTAGATGGTTTATCACGGTTTATAATTGAATTTTGTTACATTATTTTAATTTGCTTTGTACTTCCATTAAAACTTTCCCAAGTAGATTTAGCCCTTTCCACTGTTTAGGATTTTCTGCACGTTTATCATTTTCGCCTATACCAATACCCCAAATCTTATCAAAAGGACTAGCTTCAACTAAAATTTTATCACTCGTCGCTAGTAATTCAGATTTTAGTAAGGTGTTAGAAAATTTATCAAATAAAACGTCCCCATAAATTATTTCACGATTTGCTATCCAAACTTTTTCATCGAACGGTATTTCGTTGCTTCTCCCTAAATCTTTACATTGCTTAGGTGTCTGGGCTTTTAGTATTCGATCAGCTATATTATTAGCACCAAATAAATTTGCTTTTCGATACATAATTGCTTGTTCTGACCATTTGAATTCTATTCCTTGATGTTTTTAAAGGGAAGTAATAAAAGTTTGAGTAAATATCATCGTTACCCTAAAAAAACAGAAATTTGTCAGTTATCCTCATATTCATACAAATCCTTTCCTTATCTTGTTGTTTCTGTTAATTAATGTATAAATTGTATCATCTTTATAAGGAACAGGTAAGTTTGATTGAACAAAGAAGCAAAGAAAAGAACCTGGCCGTAAATCAACAAGCAATTAATCGCAGAGATAATTTAAGAATTATTTAAGAAATTGATAATAGTAGATTTATATCTAGCCACTATGATGAAACGTATGAAATTCATAAAAACGGAGGGAATAGAATTGTGGCTAAAAAGAAAATAAATTTAACGAAAAAAAATATATTAGTTAGTGTACATGTTTTAGCAGTATGTGCTTGGTTCGGAGGTACATTAAGTTTAATAATATTAGGATTATATTTGAAAAATGCGCAAAACTCAGAGCAGCTTATTTATACATTATCGAGTATGCATATCATTGATGAAAATTTACTAAAATATCCTGCACTTGCAACTTTAATTACAGGAATTTTACTTTCAATTTGGACTCAGTGGGGATTAGTAAAGTATTATTGGGTTGTTATTAAACTCGTACTAACAGTTTTAATTATTTTGATTGGAATCATTTTGATTAATGATTGGTTCGCGTATTTAGTAAAAACCGCTGAAGGATTAGGGGTAAGTGCACTTAATGAAAATAAATTTGAATCAACTTGGCTTTCAATTATTATAACTGGAATATTTAACTTAAGTTGCTTAGCATTCATGACATTCATTACGTATTTTAAACCTTTTGGTAAAATAAAAAAGAATAAAAAAGTAGCAACACGATAAAAATCATTAAAATTATGGAGTTCTAACTGATAAGAAGTAATACTATTTGAGTATTACTTTTTTTTTATGAAAAAACTTTCATATTTACCAAAAAATTAAACATTCTAATAAATGTGTTTTTATAGATTCAATGATTAAAGTAAACGTTTTATTTAATATGACATTTGTCATCTTTTTCATATGACGCCTGCTACTACCACAGTGAAAATTAACTTATATAATTAGGATAATATAACAATGAAATGTTACAACATTAGGAAGGAACTTCTAAATGTCAAAAGAAAATCAAAAGAGTTTACGAAAGCAAATTATTCCTTATGAAAAATCAAATTTAAAAGCTAGTATTTGGCAAATGATCAATACGTTTATCCCATTTATCTTTTTGTGGTATTTAGCCTATAAAAGTAGTTCTATTTCAGTAGTATTAACGATCTTTATTGATATTGTTGCAGCACTATTCTTAATAAGGATATTTATCATCTTCCATGATTGTTGTCATCAATCATTTTTTAAGAATAAAACAGCAAATAAAGTTCTTGGGACAATTACAGGCGTTGTTACTTTATTCCCATTCAGCCAGTGGAAGCACAGTCATTCAATCCACCATGCGACAAGTGGTAACTTAGATAAGCGCGGAATTGGAGATATGTGGGTTTTAACTGTTGAAGAGTACGTTGCAGCACCGTTCTGGACAAAAGTACAATATCGTCTATACCGTAATCCATTAATCATGTTTGGTTTAGGACCAATTTATATCGTGTTAATTTCAAATCGATTCAATACGAAAAATGCAAAATTAAAAGAAAGATTAAACACTTATTTAACTAATCTTTTAATTGTTGGGGTTTCAGCTTTATTTTGCTACACAATAGGTTGGGAAAAATATTTATTAGTAGAAGGTCCGATCTTTTTCATTTCGGCAGTATTAGGAATTTGGCTGTTCTATGTACAGCATCAATTTGAAGACACTTATTTTGAAGAAGATACGAATTGGGAATATGTAAAAGCAGCGGTTGAAGGAAGCTCTTTTTATAAACTTCCAAAATTATTGCAATGGATAACAGGTAATATTGGATACCACCATGTTCATCATTTAAGTCCAAGGGTACCGAATTATAATTTAGAGTCTGTTCATAATAATACGCTTCCATTACAAAATGTACCAACGATTACACTAAAAACAAGTTTAACATCTTTAAAATTCAAATTATGGGATGAAGAAACAAAGCAATTTGTAGGATTTAAAGATATAAAATCAATCTATAAAGTAAATCGCGAAAGTTCAGACACTGTCTGAACTTTCGATGTATTTTATAAAGAATAACTTTGCTAAAATATGATAAGATTGTTAAAGAAGGTCACAAAATGTTTGAATAATGAGGTAAATTTATGTTTAAAAGATATTTAGGTTTCCTAAAAAGTACAGGAATCTCTCCATATATTTGGACAGTTTTAGGAATTTCGCCATTTTATTTTATTTTTCTTTCTGCACACTCCACTTTAAGAATCATAATAGGAATTTTACTAACAATATCATTTTTTATAATCTATCGATTGGCGTACATATCAAAAGGATGGTCAATTTTTCTATGGTCATCCATATTAATCATCATTTCTACTTCAATGAATATACTTTTTAGTTATGTATATTTTGCTTTTTTTATAGCCTATATGATTGGAAAGAGAAAAAATCGAGTTACATTTTTAACTTTATATATCCTTCATTTAGTTATTACTACAATTTCAATCAACATCACGATTATCCTTCAAGAAGAATTAATCATTAGGCAGCTTCCATTTATTATCATTACTTGGATTAGCGTTATTTTGTTACCATTTAGTCTTTACAGTCGAAATGAAAGAGGGCAATTAGAAGAAAAGCTAGTAGATGCTAATAAACGTATTTCGGATCTTGTAAAACTAGAAGAGCGTCAACGAATTGCTCGTGATTTACATGATACGCTCGGTCAAAAACTTTCACTGATTGGCTTAAAAAGTGATTTAGCTAGAAAGTTAATCACAAAGGATCCAGATCTTGCTCAAAATGAATTAAAAGATGTACAACAAACGGCCAGAACAGCTTTAAATGAGGTTCGAAAAATAGTTTCTCAAATGAGAGGGATTCGAATTAAAGATGAACTAATAAGAATCAAGCAAATTTTGCATGCGGCTGAAATTACAGTCGATTGTAACGATAACTTTCAACTTACAAATGTATCCTTACTGACAGAAAATATTGTGAGTATGTGTTTAAAGGAAGCCGTAACAAATGTTGTAAAACATAGTAATGCCACTTTATGTAGAATATCAATTAAACAAATGAAAAATGAAATATTTTTTTCGGTTATCGATAATGGAGTTGGTTGTAATTTGGAAAAATTCACAACCGGTTATGGGTTAATTGGCATGAAGGAACGACTCGAATTTGTGAATGGAACGTTAGAGGTAAACTGTGAACATGGAATGACTTTAATTATGAAAGTTCCAATCGATGTAAAACAAATTGAAGTGGAGGAACTAGTATGATTAGGATCGTAATTGCTGAAGACCAACGAATGCTATTAGGTGCTCTTGGTTCTTTGCTTAATCTAGAAGATGATATGGAAGTTGTTGGTCAAGCATCAAACGGAGAAGAAGCAGTTAAACTAGTCAAGCAATTACAACCTGACATTTGTATAATGGATATTGAAATGCCTGGTAAAACTGGACTTGAGGCTGCAGAAGAACTAAAGGCTTTCGATTGTAAAGTGATTATTTTAACAACTTTCGCTAGATCTGGATATTTTCAAAGAGCATTAAAAGCTGGTGTAAAAGGATATTTATTAAAGGATAGCCCAAGTGATGAGTTAGCAAGCTCAATAAGAAGTATTATTGCCGGGAAGAGAATCTATGCTCCGGAACTAATGGATGATGTATACGCCGAGGAAAATCCATTAACTGACCGAGAAAAAGAAGTTTTAGAGCTAGTAGCCGATGGTAAGAACACACAAGAAATTGCGGATGAATTGAGTCTAAAAACAGGAACAGTGAGAAATTATATATCTATGATTTTGGACAAATTAGAAGTTAAAAATAGAATCGAAGCTATAAAACAATCAAAAGAAAAAGGTTGGTTTAAGTGAGGTTAATGGCAGGAAGCATGAAAACAAGAAAAGCAGGTAGTGCAAGAGTTGAAAACAAAGTTTTTCAATCCTTTAACACCTAAATCCTGCAATCCTTGTTCACCATTTAGTTTCCCGCTTTTCTTTTTTCTTTTTTTCTAGATTTTGTTTTTCCTTTTCTGGATTTTTGTACTTCTTTAAAAAATTCGTCTAACTCCTGATTGAACTTATCTGTTTCTTCCAAAAACAAAAGATGACTACTATTATAAAATGGAACAAATTTTGAACCTTTTATATTTTTTTGAATAAACTCACCAGCAGCTAATGGAAAAAATCCATGGCTACCAAAACAAATTAATGTTGGAATATCGACATTACAAAGAGTATCCCGATAATCTACAGCAGTTTGATTAAATACTATTGTACTTGCAATCGCTGCAGGTAACTTATTCATTTCTTTTAAAATCCATTTATGTTCTTTTGGATCTGGTTGATCCATATACATACCATATATAAAATCGCTATTAAATTTGTTTTGATCTTCTTGGATAGACTGCATTACATTTTTTAAAATCGTAAAATCAAATGCTCCAAACTCCCAATCTGGCCATATATAATCGGATGCAGATTGATCAACAACTGTTAGCGCCTTAATATTTTTACTGCCAAATTGATTAACATAATCCCACAATACAAAAGCTCCCATTGACCAGCCTACTAAAATTACATCCTTTAAATCTAATTTTTCTATAAAGCATTTTAAATCACGAGCGTACTGTGCTATAGTATGCCCAGATTGAACTTTTGAGGACTTTCCATGTGCTCGTAAGTCTAAAGTAATAACACGATAATTTTTACTAAAATACGGAACTTGTTTATGAAAAAACCTACTACTCATCATAACTCCATGAACAAAAATAACTGTTTGACCTTCTCCGTGATCCTCATAATAGAGCTTTGTATGAGAATCAAGTTCTACATATGCCAATTTAATCGCCCCCATTGGCTTTTAAATGTCTTTCTTTCCTATATTATTTCATCTCATAATAATTCATGACTATTCACAACTTCTTTGAATAAAGCTGTTTAAGAAAAATACCTGACTTAACTTACAATCATAGAATGAAACTGTAGAGGTAAGGATTATCTTGTAAATTCATAATGTTTTTCTATTTAAAATAAAAATGTGGTAAAATTCAGATAAATATAGAAATTATCCAAGCATACAAAAGAAATAAAGAAGACCTATCGTTTATTGAAGGATTGTTAACTGAAGAGATTTCCTGTAATACATAAATCTGACTAAGGTGTGAATTAATGGAAGATGCTGGATTCTATTGGATAGGGTTAATTTTTTGGTTGTTAATTTGTTCTGGATTCATTCTATTAGTTTGGGGTCAATGGAAAAAATCATGGAAAACATTAATAGTGAGCGGAGTTGCATTAATAATACCAACACTATATTTTGGTGGTGCAGAGAGCTGGATTAAATTGGTTGTTTTTCTACCAACGATTCCTTTTGTACTAGCTTATTTCATCAAAAAAACCAATGTATGATTGTTAGTTATTTTCTTAAAAATATACTGTTCTTGAATGAAAAGGAGAGAAATAAATGAATGTGATTGAGGGATTTATTGAAGTAACAGGCGGTAAGGTGTGGTATCAAGTCCATAATAAGAATTCATCTAAAATCCCTGTTATTGTTTTACATGGAGGACCTGGATCATCGCATTATTCCATGCAAGGTCTTCACGTATTAGCTGAAGATCGTCCAGTTATTTTTTATGATCAGTTAGGCTGTGGAAAGTCAGACCGTCCAACAAATACCACTTTATGGAATATTGATCGATTTGTTGAAGAATTAGCACAAATCCGAGAGGCGCTTTCGCTTGATGAGTTTCACATTCTAGGTCACTCATGGGGAACAACACTTGCTGCAGCTTATTATTTATCGAGACCAGTTGGAGTGAAGAGTATAATCTTTTCAAGTCCTTGTTTAAGCGCTCCATTATGGGCTGAGGATCAAGATCGAAATCGAAAACTACTCCCGCTTGATGTCCAAGAAACATTAATAAAATGCGAGGAAAATGGAACAACAGATTCAGAGGAATACAAAAATGCAAACGCTGTATTTAACAACCATTTTGTTTGCAGATTAGACCCATATCCAGAATTCCTAAAAAAAGGTAAACATAACAGAAATCCAGAAGTATACAATATTATGTGGGGACCTTCCGAGTTTCATGTAACAGGAAACTTAAAGGATTTTGACTGCACTTCAAAATTAAAAGACATCCAAGTCCCTACAATGTATACTTGCGGTCGATATGATGAAGCAACACCTAAATCAACAGAATATTTCAGCGAGCTAACACCTAATGGAAAATTCCACGTATTTGAGCAAAGCGCACATATGCCGTACATAGAAGAGCCAGAAGAGTATATACGAGTGGTGGAAAGCTTTTTGAAGGAAGTTGAATAAACTATTAAATTGTGAAGCGCAAGGTTGTTACCTTGCGTTTTTTTTTGATGATGGATTTCGTTGAGGGTTTATGAGGAAGGGAATTAGGGGGGGAATGAGTTTTAGTAACTTATAGGGTGTTCATGAGTAAGTTAAAAAGGAAAAAATAGATTTGTAGTAACTCATAGAGGGTTCATGAGTAAGTTAAAAAGGAAAAAAGAGAGATTTGGTAACTCATAGAGGGTTCATGAGTAAGTTAAAAAGGAAAAAATAGAATTGTAGTAACTCATATGGTGTTCATGAGTAAGTTAAAAAGGAAAAAAGAGAGATTTGGTAACTCATAGAGGGTTCATGAGTAAGTTAAAAAGGAAAAGAGTAAGATTTGGTTACTCTTAGGGGGTCCATGAGTAAGGAATAAAGGAAAAAAGAGAGATTTAGACATACATAAAGGGTTCATGAGTAACTTAAAAAGCAATAATGAAACCATCTTAAATAAAATGGGACCAAATATTATTGGAATTATCTGAAATATTTAGTCCTAATTATGCAAAATATTATATTAAATATATTTTTATTTCGTTGAATACTACCGAATACGTTGTCGTCTCATCCACTGCGTCGCAACCCATTTTTCTCCGCTAATTACAGGGCTACCTGCATGAATCGTTAATTCATTGATTGCTTCATCCTGATAAAAATATTCAAAGTATAAACCAGTACCTTTTTTGGCGGCAAAAGAGTAATTAAGTGTAGGGAAAATCGTTTCGCCGCCTTCTTCTACATCATTTAAATAGAGAATGAGTGTACTAATCCTATTATTATTTGTCCGGTGATTGGAAAAGTAATCAAAATGCGGTTTATACTGCTGTCCTGGCTCGTAATGAAGAACTTGTAATGGTTCTGCATGTTCGATTGGAATATTCATGATCGTTTCGATTCGTTTTTCAATACGTTTGATAAGCTCCGTTTCACTTTCCTCAAAAAACATACCACTACTTGTTCGCATCTCATTTTCTTCACGAGATAACCCAATTTTTGATCGTTTCATGCGCAATTTCGCATGGGTTATTAGCTCGTCACATTCATCATCACTTAAAACATTATCCAGTAAGACAACTAATGGTTCCTCTTGTCGAGTTAGAATCTCAATATCGCGATCAATAGTTTGGATAAACGGACCAGTGTGATTAAAAATGGTTTGTTCAGTTTCCTTTAAATTTCCTACTTCTAACATTTTGTCACATCTCCTTGTATATTCATTAATACAAACCCTAGGAAAAATTGGTGAGATCATTGATTTGAATAAATTTCGTAAAATCATTTTTGTAGAAAAGAAACACCTGAAAATTATATTTTTTAAGTCAAGGCTACAATACCCGAAGACAAAAAATTTGTTTTTAGAATAAATTCCTCATTGTGAAGTCATTTTCCTGCATAAATCAATGCCTATCAGACCAATGTTTAAAGAAAATTTCGAAAATAAATTTTAGAGCATTTAAATAGTGGTAAATCGGGAGTTTTGACGATTTTCATGTGTTGAAAACCCATCGGATGGATAATAAGGAGGAGATGTTTAAGTTAAATAAAACTAGAAATGATATAATTTAATAATATGAAAATATTATCCTATTAAACTTATCTAATGGAGCATGAAAATGAAAAAAATATTATTAATTGGTCTAACGTCATTATTAATACCATTTGGTTGTGAAAATGAAAAAAATCCATCGCTAGATACTTCAAAATTAAAAAAGTTTGAACAACCAGAACTTACAAAAGAACAAAGAAAAATATTACCAATTACTTATGAATCCTCTTCGATCGAAGAAGGTTTAGATGCACTTCCTTTTAAATTGAAGATTCCTAATAATTTACCACTTGAAGTCGATCCTATTAAAACATTATCTATAAATGATATCGATCATAAAGGAAAGAAATTAGATGTACGATATAGTCTTTCTCATATTGATAAGTCGACCCTATTTATAGTAATTGTTACAGTTCATAATTATAAACCTGAACTTGAAATAGAAGAAAATGAATCGAATGAAATAGTTGAATTGAAGGGTGGGGTACGTGGAACTTATACAGGAAATTCTACTGTAGGTGTATCATATAAACTTGATAACAATAAAGAAGATTTTAATACAGAAGAAAATACGCTTGTTTTCAATAAAAAAGGTATTTATTATGAACTTAATTATGTTTCAACTATTGAAAACACTGAAAAGAATAAACAATATATCATTAATATCGCAAATCAAATGTTGTAGATTTAGTAAAGTTAACTAAAATCGGATATTCAGTTTTAATGACTTAAACTTGCATAAATACTAACAGGATAAAGCTAATTAAACATACTATACGGGGGAAATAAATGAATACAATAACAGAAGTGTTTTATTCTCCATTCGAAGTTTTTCAAGCACTCAGTGGACTTCACAATGAATATAACTGGCTAATATCTGATACAGATTTTTATTTTGAAGAATTTAGTGAAACTATTGAGAACTATCGAATAAAAAATAGTGACAATGACATTTTAGAAATATATTGGATACCACATAAAAACATTTCAAAGATTACTGAACATAAATATTTTAGTTTATCTTGGGGTGTATTTTCAGCTTTCCCTAAAAATGAAAAGATTGAACTAAGTAATTTAGAAATCATTCCATTTGCAGATGGTAACCCAAGTTTTTGGGTACCAAATCCGAAAACGCAACATCCAAAGGCTTTATTTGAAATAGTATTTTGGGACTCATCCTATAATTTATTAATTAGTAAAGATGAAAATATTTCGAGAATATTTAGAAATGCATTTGAAGGGTGGAAGGATTTAAACCTTTATAATGAAGAAATTTAACTTAAATATTACTAATAATTTATAGAATATGTTCAAGGGATGCTAATTAGATGGCCAATTTTTTCAAATCAACTTATAAAATAAAAAGGTCAGATAAGTCAAAATTAACTCATCTAACCTTAGTATCTATTTCATTGGATGTAAAGCCTTATATCGATCGACTGCTTTTTCATCAGCAGTTTTTGACATTTTGTAATGATAGATTGCATCTTCCCAATCTCCATACATTGGATTAGGTAATTGGATATACTTTATACCTAGATCTTTTGCAATTTTATCGACATTATCTTTTCGAGTTTTCAGATCAGCTTTATAAAAAATATCTGATAAATCGTTTGAATTATCACCTATTAACATAACAATTTCATGAGTTTTTGCGATCTCTGCTTGTCTTTGTCCTTTTTGAGATGTATCTGTTTTTAAATATAAATGTTTTGAGTCAACATTCGGTAATCCATGTAAATTCAAATTTTTAATTGTATCATCTCGTGTTTTTTCGGGACGATTTGTAAGATAAAAAACATCAACATTCATTTTTTTCGCTGCTAACAAGAAATCTTTTGCACCAGGGATTAAATCAGCTTTTGCCATATGGATCCATTCATCCCAGCCTTGTGGGTAGGAAGTATTATTTTTAATTGACCAAGCTGTATCTGGGGAATTATCTAGAATAGTTTCATCAATGTCTAAAACAACTGCGGCTGGTTTTGCTTTATTATTTAATTTATCACTTGCTTTCTTTTTTACCATTGTTTCGGCAAGTTCTTCTTTTGCCTGATTATAAATTTGAATTTGCAAAGCCTTGTTTTCCGCAGAGGATTGAAACCAATTAGTAGACATAACATTATGTTCTTGTGTGCTTCTTGCAAATTCAGCTTTACTAAAACCAATGCCAGCTAAGGAACCAAAAGCAAATGCAAATAAGATAGAGAGAATAATAACAATTTTTTTCATAATATTTTCCTTTCATATTTATTAAATGTACTAGCTAAATAAAAATTAGTTAGTAAATATGAAAAATTGCTTTTCAAGGTTGTTATTACCTAAAGACTAAAAAATATTCGCATTCGATTAAAAATTTCATTTACCGAAATATCGGAAATTTCTGAAATTAGTAAAGAAAGTGATATGATATAAGAGATTAAAATTTAGGGGCAAAGGGAGGCTATCGATGACTATTCAATTAAAAATCGTTACGAGAGAAAATTGGGAAGAAGCTATTAAACTTGAAGTAGATAAAGAACAATTGCATTTTGTTCCTTCTGTTGCAGTATCCATTGCAAAAGTATATATAAAACCAGATGGCGAAAATGTGGAATATATCCCATTTGCAATTTATGATGATCAGACAATGGTCGGATTTATAATGCATGCTTTTGAAGAACATACGACAAATAGTTATTGGATCAATGGGTTTTTAATTGATAAACGGTTTCAAGGTCAAGGTTATGGTAAATTAGCATTTGCTGAAATGATAAAATGGATTACAAATAAATTTCAGCAATGCAATGAGATTCGATTAACAGTTCATAAAGATAATAAATTAGCTATGAATTTATACAAGCAATCCGAATTTAATCCGACTGGTAACTACTTTGGAGAAGAAGAAGTTTGGTATTATATCGTTAAGAGATAACTGAATTTTATGTATTATTAAAGTATGAATAATATGTGAACAATTTTTAAGATGATAGGAATTAGTACCTATATTCAAGAAATAGTAGGGTATGTCAAAAAGTAGGGGTTTAAACGCTATGGAGAAATGGGAACGAAAACTAATTAATACAAAACGAGGTACGTTTGAAGTATTTTGTAAAGGTGAAGGAGATCCTTTATGTGTCACACATAATTACTCTGAGTTTAATGATACAGGAGATTATTTTGCAAATTCATTTACTAAATTATTTAAAGTATATTTAATAAACTTAAGAGAAACGGGTAATTCTGAAAAAGCACATTTTCCATATGAATTGAGTATGTTAGAAACAATTTTTGATTTAGAAGAAATTAGGAAAACATTTGGTTATTCATCCTGGAATTTTGCTGGTCATTCTACCGGTGGAATGCTTGGAATTATTTATGGGATCTATTTTTCAAATTCTTTAAATCATAATATTATTGTTGGGGCTGCAGCGAGAGACTATTCAACATTTTCAAAAGACTGTATTTATAACAGAGCTCATCCACAATTTAATAACATGCAAGAATTAATTGAAAAACTAAAAGGTACTGCATTGTCTAATGAAGAAAGAGAAGCTCTATCAATTGAGCGGACAAAGTTATCTTTACATAAGCCTGAACGTTATCATGAATATTTTAATTTACCTATCTCTAAAAAAATGTCAGCAATTCGACTAAATTATTTTAATAGGGAATATCAAATTTACGATGTAACAAAAAAGTTAGCATTAATAAGCTGTCCAACTTTAATCATTTGTGGCAAACATGATGTACAATGCCCAATCGAATATTCAGAAGAAATGGCTGAAGGAATTGAAAATTCAAAATTAGTCATTTTAAATGAAAGTAACCATTATCCATTTTTAGAAGAGAAGGAATTGTTTTATAAGGAAGTAAAACAATTTACGAATAAAACCCTTGTTTAATGATTTTTAATATAAATTATTAATATTTGTATTTAAAAATCATTAACTTCATATTTAAGGAGAATACAAAATGAATTTACCAATCCTTTTCGCTATTATTGCGTTATTTCTATCATTTGTCTGTGGTGCTGGGTTTAGCCCATTGTTAATAACAAATGTTTTATTAGCCTTAATCGCAGGTATATTATATGAACGAAGAGAAGAAAAACAAGTTAATGAATAATTTACAAAAGCTGGAGGACTAAAGTTGTTAACAATTTATTTAACAAGACATGGTGAAACGGTGTGGAATATCGAAAATCGATTACAAGGCTCAAAAGATTCCGAACTTACTGCTAGTGGGATTAGCGATGCTAAATTATTAAGTGAAAAATTAGCAAAAGTGAGTTTTAGTAAAATATATACTAGTTCGAGTAAACGTGCAGTAACAACTGCAAATATTTTAAAAAACAATCCCGCCATTCCAATTATTGAAGAAGATGATTTAAAAGAGATTAATTTTGGTGATTGGGAAGGGAAAACGAAACAAGAAATTGATGAGGGCTTTGAAAATGAATTCGAATCGCTTTGGAAAACACCACATTTATACGATCATAGTCCACATCAAGGTGAGAGTTTACTAGACTTAAGAGAAAGAGTAGGTAATGTAATCCAAAATATTTTAAATTCAAATGAAGAAGGAAATATATTAATTGTTACACATGCAGTTGTATTGGCAACAATTGTAGCTCATTTAAAGCAATCTCCAAATGAAAAATTATGGGATTTACCATATGTCCATGGAACAAGTTTAACAATTATTAATTTTGAAGAAGATAAAGAGTTGGAATTCAAAGTACTTTGCGATACAACTCATTTAGATCGTATTTAATGTTTTTACTAAAATATGATAGCCTACCTAATTTAAAATAGGTAGGCCATTTTACTGATCAAATTGATTGTAAAGATTTTTCATTTTTATTGAATTTGTTAACTTCTTGATCAATCACCTTAATTAATAGGATTGTAACTAATACAAAAACAACGTCAATATAATAGATTAATATGTTTAAATAAGTTTCCTGTAGCATAATGCCAAGCATTGCTCCCATCATTCCACCCATAATTCCCGCAGTTATTCCTTCTAATATAGCCATTAATGATAAAGGTTTACCTGTTAAGTATCCTATTAATATGCCTACAGTCATTGAAATAATTGTAGGAATCGCTAAATCTGTATTCCGAAATAAAATACCAAAGATAGTACCCACAGTGACACTTGTCATCATTGAATTTGTCATACTGATCATTTTTCCGACTGTACAAGAAAGTTTTTCTTTTTTTCTATTTGCGATTAGGATGACATATGATGAAAGTAGAACAGTTAATACAATGCTAGCCCATTCTAAAAACATTAAGTTAAACTCCTCCCTATGTTGGAACCATTGATGTTGAGTTATAACGTTCAATTATATGTTTAATAATCTAGCATGTATGAATGAGATAAGAATAAATTTATTTTTATTTATGTTTTATCATTTATATCACAAATTTAATGTAACCTTTTTTAGTAAAGTTAGGGTGAGGATTTATCTGAATAGGAGTGATGTTATTGAAGAAATTACGATACATATTCATAACCATGTTATGTATTTTACTAGTTTGTTCTGGCTGTGGAAAGAAGGCTGAATTTAAATCGAGCCCTTTTTTAGATCAAATTCAATTATCAATTAACGAAAAAAAATTAACAAATAAAGACCAGACTCATGTGTATCAAGTTAATTTAGTAAATTCAGATGGAAAAGAAGTCGATGTGGATTCGGTTAATTTTAAAATGGAAATGAAAAGTATGAATCATCATGTTGAAGCGAGTATGAAGAAAATAAATACAGGTATATATGAAGTGAGCTTAGAACTCCCAATGGAAGGTACTTGGAGTAAACAAATTACTTTAAAAAAGGGTAAAAATGAACGTAAAGTATCAATTAGATAAAGATGAATAAGAAAAAAGATAGTAAATTTAGTAAACTAGACTATTTTTACTATCTTTTTCATGCCATACAATTAATTGGTTTTTCATCTAGGTCAGTTTTGTTTATCTACTTCAGTTATTAAATAATTAATCTACAACAATATAACCAATCATTGGTGCTCCATCATGTGAATGAGTATCACAAATTAATCGGTATGTACCTTCTTTTTTAAAGAATAAAGGTACTTCAGTAGTTTTACCTTTGGCCACTACACCCGAGATATTCGTTCCTTCGATATGAAAACTATGTTCTTTCCCGTTTATTCCATGAATTTTTAAATTTACTTTTTGGTTTTTTTCAATAACGATCGTACCTGGATCCCATCTATAGGCTTCAATTTCCGTTCCATCATCTAACTTTGTACTAAATTCTGCTGTAATCATATCGATGTCTATTGTTTTTACGTGTTGCTGCTCTACTGCAGTTTGAACTGAATTTGGTGTTAAGTAATACCAACCACTTAATCCAATAACAACAAGGAGAAAGCAAATTAATAACCATTTTTTCTTAATAAAAATAAAGTGCATAAGACACCTCCAAAATTAATTTCATATTATAAAATATGCTTATCCTATTAATAACTTGTCTACTAATTCAACTTTCACTAGTTACATAATTATTTCTTTTATTCATAATGTATAGAAGGGAATAATTACTAAATTTAGATTATTCAAGACTGATAATCTACCATATAATGGAAAAGTAGTAATTTTTTGGAGGGGATCTGATGTTTAAAAAAGTACTAGCTAGACTAGGAATTGGAGCAGCTTCGGTAGATACAATTATTCATACTAAAGATTTATATCCAGGAAAAATTGTTGAAGGTGTAGTTGAAATTAAGGGTGGTTCAGTTGCACAAGAAATTAATCATATTGGGCTTAAATTGAAGTCTTATGCTAAAAAGAAAAGTGGAGACGATGAAGTAAACGTTAAAATCCAATTACATGAAGAACGTGTATCCGGCAAAATGAAAATTGAAGCAAATGAACAAAAAGTAATTCCTTTTTCGTTCCAATTGCCATTTTACACACCGATTACAATAAGACATGGCCAGGTTTGGATTGAGACTGATTTAGATATCGATTTAAGTATAGACCCAACAGATACTGATTTTTTAAAGGTTCATGCACATGAAGAATTAGCAAACTTTGTAGAAGCATTTAAAATTCTTGGTTTCCGTTTACGCCAAGTTGAGGTAGAAGCTCAAAATGGTCGATTCTATCAAGAGTGGGAGTTTGTCCCAAGCTCTAAAAGAGAATGGCGATTTGATGAAATTGAATGTATGATTGAACCGAATAAAGATGGTTTGTTTATGGTGGTAGCAGTCGATAAAGCTGGTTCCCATCGTGGTTTAAGCGGTTTACTACAAGAATCATTAGGACTAGATGAAAAGAAAACATCACTTAGCTTTAAAAATGAGCAACTTAAAGATGCGCAATCAATTGCAAATTCGGTTAGAGCGTTTTTACAACAATATAATTGATAAAATGTAAGTGAGAGTTCTTGTCTCTTCCTATTTAAATTTTACACTATCCGAAATTCTCATCCTTTAGACTGAATTTAATTGTAATTTTTAATAAAAACTATCCGTAAAAGAATATATCGAATACAATAGTATTTATTAGAAAAAATTAACATTTTAATGTTGAAAAGGAGATTTTATGGGATCTAACGTTAAAAATATGAAATGGATTTCGGGTGGTTTTGAAGCATTACTCGGTATACCTGTTTTAGGTGGTTCGATCGTTATTGGCTTTGGTTATACGCCATTATTTATAGCTTTAATCCTCCATATCATTACGCTCGTTTTAGCGAAAAAAGCTGGTGTCTCTGCTAGTGGAAATATTTTTGGGATTGTTACTTCTTGTCTTGCATGGATTCCTATATTAGGTATGATTATGCATATTCTATCAGCCATCTTTATTTTAATTGGTGCGGCGACACAACGTTCAAAACAGACAGATTTTTAAGTTTATGTTTTTGAAAAGCACAAGACTAACTTTAGGTTAGTTTTTCATTATTTTTAAGAAAGAGTGGTAAAATTGGTCTTTTTCTTAATCAGTGGTTTTTTTATACTTCTTATTCTAGGAATTGTTTTAATTATAAAGGGTTTTTTAGTAAAAGGACTAATATTGATTAGTGCAAGTATCGTTTTTGGAATTATAATGATTATTTACTATGAGCGGAGAAGACAGAATAGGGGATTCGATTGGTGTGATTGCGGTGATTTTGGTTTTATACCAGATTGTGATCTCCCTGATTGTCATCATCACATGCCTGATTGCACACCAGATTGTGATTGTAGCCCAGATTGTCCAAGCTAACAGGGGGATTATATTTGATTTTAAATTGGATTCCATGTCATCGTAAGGAAGAAAGGTCATTTCATATAGGCTCTTATACTTTCCCACTTTGTGCAAGATGTACAGCCATACTTACGGGTTATTTGTTTCTTCCATTTGTATTTTTGATCTCATCATTTATATTTTGGTGGTATATTCCGATTTTAATGATTCCGTTATTAATTGATGGGTATACACAGAAATGGAAATGGAGAGAAAGTAATAATTTATTCCGTTTCATAACAGGATTCTTATTTGGAATTGCTCAAACAATATTGATTGTAAAGTCTGTTCTATTTTTGATAAAAATTCTTATGTAAATTCTATATCTGCTATTATGAATTTTTTCCTCTCTAGTTGGTTAAAGTAACATTTAGATTCTTTACTAAGGAGGATTAAAAAATGGAAGATACACATGAATTTGTCGAAAAATTACACGAAAAACAAAGAAAAGACCAAAAAAATAAAGAACATCAAGGTAATGGAACACCAAACGAAAAATTACCTACTAAACAGCATGGAACAAATAAATAAAATTTAAAAAAGCATGAAGCCGTGGCTATAGTCATGGCTTTTTTTAATATATTAAATATAATAAATAATTTGCGTTCATTTAAAATGCTATTTAAAAATAATAACGATGCTCAAATTATAAAATATAATTATTGTCATTAATAAATTAAATCAGCAAAATTAAATAAGAAAGAAGACACAATGTCTTCTTTCTTATATTTTAATATATCCTTTCAGTTACAGACTGTGGGCCTTTGTGTTAGTTTTCAAGATAAGGTTTGGCTGAGACATCATCGTATTACCGTTCACTTGAGACGCTGAACGCTTAGCCCTTGTCCAATTATGAACAAATTTCTGAGAATGTGGATCTAAATGATTTTTGGAGTTCATGTTTGATTCACCTCTTAGATATTTATAGGATATTTTAGATATTCAATTGAATATCGTAGTTAGTATTTGAAAATAAGTTGAAAAAGATACTATTTAAAAACATTAAATTAAATTTCGATTTAGTATTTTGAAACTTAGGGATTGTTTATTTAAGATACCATTGTTAATAGTAAAACAATAAATTTTAAAATAGTTAATTTTTTGAAGGATTTGTATATATTTTATTGAATTCTTTTAAGTTCAAAATAAACATTTTTGAATTGAAAGGATTTTAAAAATGGAAAAATTATTAAAAAATTTACTAAAACAATATCCATTATCAGTTAAATCAATTGAAATTATAAAAGACTTGAACACACAAAATTGGCATAACGATCAGCACTTTAAAATTTTAGTTAACAACTGTCCTTATTCAGCTAGATTTATTAGTACCCATCGCTCAAATAATGAATTTTTTGGTGAGCTTTCAGATGAAATAATTGAAGAGCAAATAAAATTCACAGAGTTTTTAGTCGAAAATAGAATTCCATTTATGCAGGTTGTTAAATCTAGAAAGAATGAACGTTTTTTGAGCGTTTTAATTGAAAATCAATCGTATCGTTTTATATTATTTAAATGGATAGATGGAGTACATATTACTAAATTTAATCATTTGATAATCGAAAAAGTTGGAATGATGGCTGCTAGCTTTCATGAGACTGCTGCTGGGTTTGAATGTAATTCTTTTCCTAAAAAATCACATTTAATTGCTTACGAAGGTTTTGTGAATAGGCTTATTAATGAATTAAATTCAAAAGATATTTTGAAAGAAAATAAATCATTACTAAGTGATTACTTAGAATTGTCTAAACTGCATATAAACAATGCACAAACAGAACAGTTTGAATTTATCATTCAGTCAGATTTGAATCCGCTAAATATTATTTGGGATAATGAGGATCTATCTATAAAAGGAATCGTTGATTTTGAATCGATTACTTATGTTGATCGAATTGAGGGGTTAGCTTGGTTAATTAAATGGTATTCAAAAACAAGCGAGAATACATCAATCTCCATGTCAAAGCAGTTAGTGGAAAAATTTATGAATAAATATTGTGACCATTTTCAGATTGGAACAGAGCATATTGAACGACTTTCTTCATTACTTTGGCTATCTGGTTGCATAAATTGGGGATTCTATCGAAAAACTTCAAATTTAATCAAAACAAATGAAAATAATTTAAAACCCCATTTAGATTATTATTTAAAAAGAGGGAAAGAATTAGAGGCGTTATTAATTTAAAGACATTGTTAATATACTTTATTCAAAGGGGAAACCGTGATGGATATTCAAAATGAGGTTTTACAATTTAAAATGGATATTGGCGTTAAAAAACCTGATAGTATTAAAAATAAAGAAGTTAAATGCCCATTCTGTGATCGAGAAAACTTAACTGATATTATTGATACATCTGGCTCAATCATTTATTTGAAAAATAAATTTCCAACATTAGAAGATACTTTTCAAACTGTTATTATTGAAAGCGATGATTGTGAAGGAGACCCTTCAAAATATTCTTTAACGCATCTGAGTGAATTATTAGCCTTTGCAATTGATAAATGTAATGAAATGGAATCGACAGGGGAATTCAAATCTGTTATTTTATATAAAAATCATGGCCCATTATCAGGGGGAACACTCAGCCATCCACATATGCAAATAGTTGGCTTAAAAAATATTGATTACAACAAAAAGGTAACAGATGTATATTTCGAGGGGATTACGATTTCGTCGGGTCATGGTTATGAATTAAACATATCTACTCATCCAATTATGGGATTTAGAGAATTCAATATTCTAATTGATGATCAGAAATTTATTCCAGAAATGGCCGTTTACTTACAAACGGTTACACATTATTTACTTAACCATTTTTATAAAGGACTTCAAAGCTATAATTTATTCTTTTATAAATGGAAGGGGAAAATTATTTGTAAAGTTATTCCAAGGTTTGTTGTATCTCCATTATTTATCGGCTATTCAATTACTCAAGTGTCAAATCAGTTAGAAGTACATAAAGATCAAATACTAAGCCTTTACAAAAAAGAACTAGAGGCAATTTCTTCAATATAAAAAAGAGCTTACAATTTGTAAGCTCTTTTTTATATTGTTGAGAGGTTTTTAGTAAAACCAAAAAGATTTTAACAGAAAACAATATAATCAAAAAACAATTTGTACAAAATAAAAGGAAATCGAATACATATTCCAAAATTTCAAAATTTCTATATTGAGTTAAATATTTCATAATTCGTTTTTTAATTCTCTAATTTGTTCAATATGACGTTTTTCATGTATACCAATAAAAGGGATCCACTGTTTTAAATTGATTTGTCCGAATAATGGATGTGGCATGCCTTTTTCTTCTAAATTTTGCCCTTTTGTTAGTTCAACAAAATGAATTAAAGATTTTCTAGATTGATTCAATTTTTCAGTCATTTCCACTTTAGTAATGAATTGATCAGTTGGTTCAAAATGAGGTGGAGAGGTTACTTTTTTAGTACGATCAGTTGCTAGATGTATTGGTTTATCTTGGATAACTTCACTTGGTGCTTCATTAAATGTACGAGTCATTAGCTTTACTAATTTAGATTCCATTAAGTATAAATGTTCAAGTACTTGCATAATAGACCATTTTTCTTTATTTACCTTCTTATTTAACTGTTCATCTGTTAATGAATCAATAACTTCCATGAGTTCTTCACGAATTTGGATATTCTCTTTCAAAAGATATTCCCCATTTCTAATTTAATAATTGTAAACCAAAACTCTTTTTACCAACTCTATGAATCTAAATGAGTTCAACTTATTTAGATAAATATTATGGGTAATCATAAGAAATACTATAAAAAAACAAATATAAATTCTTATTTTTAGTTTAATGTACGGTGTGAATTTTTACAAATTTGAATGGGTTTGAACGGTTTTGAATGGTTAAGATTGTTTTTGAATGTTTTTGGAAGAAAATGATTGATTTTTTATTTTTTGTGTCTTATACTTGGTTTTATGAAGGGGATGAATTTTATGTTAACTCCGGAAAGACAACAATTCATTATCGATATGATCAAAAGAATGGGTATTGTGAAATTAAGGGATATCGTAGAAGCTACAAATACTTCTGAGTCAACAATCCGTCGTGATTTAGTTGAGCTTGAGTCTCTTAATCTCTTAAAAAGAGTTCATGGTGGAGCAGCTTCAATCAATAGCAAAGCCACTGAATTAAGTATGACTGAAAAAACATCCAAAAACGTTCAAAGTAAAAAATTAATCGCTGGGCTTGCAGTAACTCAAATTAATGAAGGCGATTGTATATATTTAGATGCTGGTAGTACTACTTTCGAAATGATTCCTTTATTAAAGGGATTAGATGTAACAGTCGTTACGAATGGATTAATGCATGTTGAAGCACTTTTCGAAAATGAAGTGTCCGCATATCTTATAGGTGGAAAAATGAAAGGGCATACAAAAGCGTTGATTGGGAGTATGGCTTCAGAAAGTTTAAAGAATTATCGGTTTGATAAATGTTTTATTGGAGCGAATGGAATCCATCCTCAATTTGGCTATACTACGCCAGATCCTGAAGAGGCGTTTGTAAAGAAAACAGCAATCTCTATTTCAGAGAAAGTATTTATAATTGCTGATTATAGTAAATTTGGCGAAACAAGTTTTGCAAAGATTGGTGAAATTGAAGATGCGATTATTTTAACGGACGAAATAGATGATGTGCTAGCTAAACAATTTGAGGAAAAAACATCTTTGATAAAGGTAGTGAAATCATGATTTATACAGTAACACTTAATCCTTCAATCGATTACATCGTTGAAGTAGATGATATAGGGTTAGGAAAAATTAATCGAATGAAAAGGGAAAATAAATTTCCTGGCGGTAAAGGAATTAATGTTTCTAGGGTTTTAAAAAGATTAGATGTTGAAAGCATAGCACTTGGTTTTGTCGGAGGGTTTACTGGAGATTTTATTAAAAATGTCTTGGGTAATGAAAGAGTGTCATCTGACTTTGTTCAAGTGGAAGGCGATTCACGAATTAACATAAAATTAAAATCTCAATTAGAAACTGAAATAAACGGACAAGGCCCTGCTATTTCCGAAGAAAAACTAGATCAATTTTTTTATAAACTAAAACAAATTAAAAAAGGTGATTATGTTGTATTAGCTGGTAATATCCCTAATACATTACCTTCTGATTTATATGAACAATTGACGTTATGGGGACAAGAAAATGGGATTCATATCATTGTAGATGCAAGTGGTAAAGTACTTTTAGATGTAGTTAAACATCGCCCATTTTTTATCAAACCAAATCATCATGAATTAGGTGACTTATTTGATGTCAAAATTACATCAATTGAACAAGCAATCCCGTACGGTAAAAAGTTAGTTGAAATGGGTGCTCAAAATGTAGGAATATCGTTTGCAGGAGATGGAGCGATTCTAATAACTGAGAATTCTGTTTATGTTTCAAATGTTCCAAAGGGAGAAGTAATTAATTCAGTCGGTGCAGGTGATTCGCTTGTGGCTGGTTTTATTGGTACTTATGTAAAAACAAATAATATCGAAACTGCCTTTAAAGTAGGTGTAGCATCAGGTAGTGCTACCGCTTTTTCAGAGGATTTAACAAAAAGAGAGAAAATTGAAGAATTACTTAATCAAGTAAAGATTGTAAAGGATTAGGGGGGCGAATTATGAGAATCACAGAATTATTAAAAATAGATACAGTTCTCATTGATTTGAATTCATCATCAAAAATGTCAGTAATTGATGAATTAATACAAGTTTTAGATCATGCAGGGAAATTAAACGATAAACAACAATTTAAAGAAGCGATTTTAACACGTGAAGGTCAAAGTACAACAGGAATTGGAGAAGGTATTGCAATTCCACATGCTAAGACTGCAGCTGTTAAGACTCCTGCAATTGCATTTGGTCGATCAAAAGATGGGATTGATTATGAATCACTTGATGGTCAACCGGCTCATTTATTTTTTATGATTGCAGCTAGTGAGGGAGCAAATAATGCGCATTTAGAAACATTATCTAGATTATCTTCATTATTAATGGATGAAGAATTCCGTGCCTCTTTATTAAGTGCAAAAGATGCAAATGAAATTATTCAATTAATCGATCAAAAAGAAAAATCGTTAAATGATGAAAATGAAGAAACAGTGATAGCAGATTCTTCACGTCCACTAGTCCTTGCAGTAACTGCATGTCCAACAGGTATCGCTCATACTTATATGGCGGCAGATGCTTTAAAAGCAAAAGCAAGGGAATTAAATATTGATTTAAAAGTTGAAACAAATGGATCAACAGGGATAAAAAATGAATTAACAAAAGACGAGATTAGTAGAGCATCAGCTATTATCGTAGCAGCGGATAAACAAGTAGAAGTAAATCGTTTTGATGGAAAACATGTCATCCAAGTACCAGTAGCAGATGGAATTCGTAAGTCAAAAGAATTACTTGAAAGAGCCGTTAAACAAGAGGCACCAATTTTTCATGCTAATCATAATGGTGGCGGAAGTTCTTCAACTAATCAAGGATCTGGTATATACAAGCACTTAATGAACGGTGTTAGTAATATGTTACCTTTTGTAGTAGGTGGAGGAATTCTAATTGCGTTAGCATTTGCTTTTGGAGGAATTCATACAAAAGGTCCAGTAGCTGAATTACTAATGAAAATTGGTGGAACTGGTGCTTTTAGTTATTTAGTTCCGATATTAGCCGGTTTTATTGCAAGTTCGATTGCAGATCGACCTGGATTTGTACCCGGGGTAGTTGGTGGATTTTTAGCTTCAAGTGCTGGCGCGGGATTCTTAGGTGGTTTAATTGCCGGTTTCTTAGCTGGTTATGTTGTACTTGGATTAAAGAAAGTGTTTTCTAAGTTACCTAAATCATTAGAAGGTATTAAGCCGGTTCTCTTATATCCTGTATTTGGATTATTAATTACTGGTATTTTAATGGAAGTAGTCGTAAATCCTCCTGTAACTTATTTGAATTCAGCTTTAACACATTGGTTAAGTAGTTTAAGTGGTGGAAACGCTATATTATTAGGAATCATTCTTGGTGGAATGATGGCAGTAGATATGGGTGGACCTATAAATAAAGCTGCATTCACATTTGGTATAGCAGCAATTGCAGCAAATAATTTTGCACCACATGCAGCGGTAATGGCAGGTGGAATGGTCCCTCCATTAGGTATTGCATTAGCTACTACACTATTCAAGTCAAAGTTTACTGAAATGGAACGTAAATCAGGTATTACAAACTATGTTATGGGGATTTCTTTTATAACAGAAGGAGCGATACCATTTGCTGCTGCAGACCCAGTAAGGGTAATTGTAAGTTCTGTTGTAGGTTCTTCAATCGCAGGTGGACTTGCAATGGCATTTGGTATTACATTACCAGCACCGCATGGTGGAATATTTGTTATTCCGTTAGTAAATAAACCGATATTGTATTTACTAGCAATATTAATTGGCGCATTCATTACAGCGATCATGCTTGGAATTTGGAAAAAGAGAGTAAATGAATAATCAAGAACAATAAAAAGGCGACCTATTAGTCAACATTTTGACTTCTAGGTTCGCCTTTTTTTATTCGAATGTTAACATTTATACAAATACTGGAATTTCGCAATGAATAATAACCCTAATTTAACACAAAATAAATCTAATTTATTGTATGAGTTTGGAAATTAGGTGAAATGCATAATGCGTTCAAATAAACATACCCAAAGTAATCAGAATTCAAAAATTGAAATTAGTGGTGATTTGGATCGTAATGTAGAGTATGTAAAGAAATCATTAATAAATACGAGTGATTTAACGGTTAGACATTTAATGTTTCAAAATAAAAAGATTGTAGTTGTCTATATTAGTACAATTGTAGGTAGAGAAGCTCTTGAAGTCCAAATCATTCAACAAATTATTAATAATCCAAAAGATACGATTCCAAATACAGTATCAATTAATGATGTTAAAAGTTCGGATTCATTTGATGAATGTATTCTCAGTATTGTAAAAGGCTACACGCTCATTTTCACAGAATTTGAAAAAAATGTATTTATTTTAGAAACGACTTCATTTCAAAATAGATCAATTCAACAGCCTAGTAGTGAACAAACAATCAGGGGCTCCCACGACGGATTAGTAGAATGTATACTGACAAATATTAATCAAATAAGACGAAGAATCAGTAGTCCTAATCTTGTTGTTAAAACTTTATCATTAGGTGTAGAATCTGACACACGATTAGCAGTCTTATATATTGATACAATTGCAAATGAGGAGTTAGTTAAGGAAGTCCATAGAAGACTTTCATATATAAATGTTGATTATGTATATTCACCGGGTAATCTTGAGGAATTTATTGAAGATGACCCATATTCACCTTTTCCGCAAGTATTAACAACTGAGAGATCTGACCGAATAGCTGGTAATTTAATGGAAGGAAAGATTGCCATCCTAACAGATGGTAGCCCTTCAGCACTTGTTTTACCAATTACTTTTTTCACTTTTTATCAATCACCAGATGACTATAATAGCCGATGGATGGTCGCTTCATTTGCACGTATTTTAAGATTGGTTAGTTTTTTAATTTCTATATCATTGCCTGCTTTATATATTGCATTAGTTTCTTTTCACTTTGAAATTATTCCAATAGATTTAGTATTTAATGTAAAAAGTTCATTAGAAAACGTTCCATACCCACCGTTAATTGAAGCTCTAGGAATGCAAATAACGTTAGAATTGCTTAGAGAATCAGCAATACGGTTACCTAATCCAATTGCACAAACAATAGGTGTTGTAGGAGGTTTAGTTATTGGAACTGCTGTTGTACAGGCAAATTTAGTTTCAAATACGATGATTGTCGTTATTTCACTTACTGCAATTGCATCATTTGTTGTACCGGACAATGAAATGGGAACCTCTGTCCGATTGCTTGGATTTCCACTAATGTTTGCAGCATCGTTAATTGGATTAATAGGAATTGTTTTTGGACTCAGTTTTATCCTAATCCATCTATGTAAACTTGAATCGTTTGGGTCTCCATATTTTGCGCCATTTGCTCCATTTAGAAAATCAGACCTAAAAGATACAGTTGTTCGTGCGCCATCATGGAAAATGAAAAAACGACCGTTTGCACCTTTACCAAAGAATTTTAAACGAGAAAATAATTCTAGAGGATGGAAAAATGATGAAAAATGAAAAGATGCTTTCAATAACGCAATTCACATTCGTCATCATTCAAGCTCAAATTGGTGTGGGATTACTTTCACTACCTTATGTAGTCCATAAACATGCAGGGCACGACGGTTGGTTTTCAACATTAGTTGCTGGGGTAGGAGTGTTTTTACTTTTACTAATAATGTGGTTACTTGGTACGAGATTTCCAAAAGATACGATCTATGAATATACAACGAAAATAGTTGGTAAATATATTGGGACTGTAATTTCGTATCTTTATATTTTATTTTTCTTTATTGTTGCGATTTTTTGTGTGATTATCACCATTTCTGTACTTAAAAAATGGATTCTTACATTTACTCCACCTTTTGTATTAATCCTATTTATAGTTGGTACAGGGATTTATTTAGCAAAAGAAAATATGAAAGTAATCGCACGATTTTTTACTTTCGTTTGTATTTTAATTTTATTTTTGATTTTCTTTGAATTTTGTTCTTACAATAATGTAAATTACCGCTATTTATTTCCAATTGGACAGGCGGGTGTTAAAAACATCCTTCTTGGAGCACATGATGCACTAATCTCCATGATGGGATTTGAATTTATTTTAGTATTATTTCCGTATGTAAAAGGAAAGCCAAATAAAATATTAAAAGCTGGAACGATCGCAATTAGTTTTGTTAGCCTTTTATATACATTTTTTTTAATTACAAGTTATATGAGTTTTAGCAAAGTAGAAATTGAAATCATACCTGAGCCAATCTTATATTTACTAAAATCATTATCATATGAAGTGATTGAAAGATTAGACCTTGTCTTTCTATCTATTTGGGTTGTACCAATCTTAACTTCATTTGTGACCTACTTATATTTAACTAGTTTCGGAATCAGCAAACTCTTAAAGTTAAAAAGCCATAGTAAATCAACTATTTTTATAGGAATTGTCATCGCGATTATCTGTACTTTTTTACCAAATAGTGAAGAATTTATAATGAAATTTGGGACAATTCTTAATTTTACAAGTTATGTTTTTATCTTTGTATTACCTTTATTTTTATTAATTGTTTCGCTTATTAGAAAAAAGAAAGAACTCGGTAATTCATATGAAATATAAAATGGTATTGATCTCTTTAATTTGTATTTTGCCTTTAACTAGTTGTTGGGATCAAAGATTACTGAAGGAGTCTAAGCTAGTTTATAGTGCTGGATTTGATTTAGTTGAGGATAATAATATGCTAGTAACTGCAGTTATTAAAACAAATAGCCAAGGTGGAAGTGATCCTACACAAGTTAAAACAACAAATGTCATTATTACTGCTACCGGAAAAACAACAAGTGCTTCAAGAATAAAATTTACTCGAAAAGTAGCGGGAGATTATGCTACTAATAAAACAAGGGTTTTATTACTTGGAGATGAATTGTCTAAACAGGATATTTATCCTATATTCGATGTTATATATAGAGACCCAAGAAGTTCATTAGGGGCAAAAGTTATTATTACTAAGGGCCGAGCGGTAGATGTGTTAAAATTAAGCAAAGTAGAGGAAACCCTTGTAAGTGAAGAAATTTTAGATCTAATAACTAACGCAGAAAGCCATACGATGATTCCTATTGAAAATGTCCAAACGATTTGTACAATTATGTTCGACCCAGGTGAAGATATTTTTTTACCGCTAATTGAAAAAGATGATGATAATTTGATTGATATTTCTGGAGTAGCATTATTTAACAACCACAATTATACAGGGTATAATCTTTTAGGTGATGAACCTACTATGTTACTTTTATTTAAAGATCAAATGAAGAAGTATGCAAGATTTAATGTAGAAGTTAGTCCAAAAGAAAAAGATATTAGGGAACGGTATATAACGATTCAAGTGAAAAAAAATAAGCCAAAAATGGATATTAAAGTTTCTAAAGACAATAAAATAACCGTAAATTTAAATCTAAAACTGGACGTTGATACACTTGAGTACGCGCATGATGAATTAGCTTCCCAAAAAGAAATTGATAAGTTAAATAAAAAACTTTCGAAGCAATTAACAATAAAAGCTGAAAAAATCATTAAAACAGTCCGAGAATCAAATTGTGATGCTTTAGGAATAGGAAGACAGTTAATTTCATTTCATCCAGATGTGTGGAAAAAACTGGATTGGAACAAAGACTACGCTAAAATTACAATTAAACCAAAAGTTGAAGTAAATATTGTCGGAACAGGTATCTTAAAATAATAAAAAACCATCCACTTGAGGATGGTTTTTAGTTTGTAGACAAAGTGGTATTTCTCTACTTGTCTACAAGTTTTTTTTGTATTTTAAATTACAAAGTAATAGACGCAGAAGAAATGACAAAGTGTTCCAAGCATGATAAAAATATGAAAAATTTCATGGAAACCCCAATTTTTAAAAGATAAAAATTTAGGCTTAATTCCATAAATCACGCCACCAACTGTGTAGAAAATTCCACCTAAGATTAGTGCGGACATTCCTTTCATACTAATCGCATCAGATAAAGGTGCCGAAGCAAGTATAATGACCCATCCTAAAGCTATATAAAGGGCTGTAGATAACCATCTTGGACAACTAAACCAAATCAATTTGAACAAAACACCACAAAATGCAATAAAAGAAACAATAGAAAAGATAATCCATCCTAATGTACCTTTTAGACTAATGATACAAAAAGGAGTATATGTACCAGCGATTAAGACAAATATCATTGAATGATCCATCCGTCTTAAAAAAGCGATTATTTTATCGCTAGCTTTTGCCATATGATAGGTAGTTGAAGCTGAATAGAGAAGAATCATACTTACACCGAATGCAATAACTGCAGATGTTTGTAAGATACTTCCACCAGAAAAAGTAGATTTAAAAACCATTGCTATTAACCCAAATAGTGATAATACCGCTCCAACTAAATGTGTCATGGAATTAATAGGCTCACGCATTAAGTTCCCCATTATAATCTCCTCCAACTATGTTATGTAGTTTTGATAACTACATATAAAGTTATCACCAACGACGTTATATAGTCAAGTGTTTTAAGAACAATTTTTTTATGATAAAATTAGTCTGTAAATTTTATATAAAGAGGACGAAAAATGAAAAAGATTAATGAATTAATTGAACAAATCGATTTAGATAAAAAAATAGTATTAGATGATATTCCTAATCTTGATCTATATATGGATCAGGTAATCCAACTATTTGATAATAAATTTGCAAAATCGAATTCGAATGAAAAAGTCATGACAAAAACAATGATTAATAATTATGCTAAAGCTAAATTGCTTTTCCCAATCAAAAATAAGAAATACACAAAGAATCATATCATTTTAATCAGTTTAATTTATCATTTAAAAGGTGCACTTTCGATTAATGATATAAAAGAAACTTTAAATGGACTAAATCAAAGAATCCTTGAAAACTATGAAATAAATATTGATGATATTTATTCAAGTTTTTTACATTTAAATGAACTAAACCTCGAAAAGTTTAAAACTGATCTTCAACAATCTGGTGAAACAGTAAACAAAGAAATTAATCAGTTAGATGATGAAAGTAAAGAATATATTGAACAATTGCTCTTAATTACTTCTTTCGTTAATATGAGTAATTTATATAAAAATGCAGCTGAAAAATTAGTAATGGAAATGATTGAGAAGCAGAAATAAAATTAATCTTTGAACGTTGTCGATGAGTGAGGGGCCGTTTCATTTGTACGGTCAAATGATATAAATTGGCCCCTCTGATGTTTAATAGATTGTATGAGGTAGGTATTAGGGGATTATTGATTAACCTGCTCTCTTCCTTACAAGTTATTAGCTGATTGCGATTCTCTGAAATTTAATTGTGTTTTTGCTAGTATTATTTGTTAATCTCTAATTTTAATTGCAGTTTTTTAGATTTTATTCGCAGAAAACTTTTATTTGCATAAATAGACTCATCTATTTGCAGTTCTCGGGGACATATTAATAGTGCATCCTTAAATAATTTTAAATTCTTGCTCTTTCATTCTCATAACAGTCCATTTTTCTTATTTAAGTCTATAATAGTATTAAAATATGACTAAGAAGAAATTAGTGGCAAAGGGTGATTTAAATTGCATTCAACTGAAACATTATATTGGACTTTAATTGAACATAAAGACTGGAAGATTCATATTTCTGCAACAATAAAAGGGCTATGTTTCGTAGGCTCACAGTGTGGAACCATTCAAGAATTACTTTTATTTAAGGATAAATACTTTCCTGGACTTGAAATGGAAGAAGATGCAACAATATTAGAAGATTATAAAAAAGAGATTATTGAATTTTTAGAGGGCGAGCGGACTAATTTTAATAGTAGTCTTGATTTTCGTGGTACTGATTTTCAAAATTCAGTTTGGAATGCACTATGCTCGATTGATTATGGAGAAACTAAAACTTATTCCGACATGGCGATTCACTTAAATAAGCCAAAATCTGTTCGAGCAGTTGCGAGAGCAATAGGTGCAAATCCAATATTGATCATAATTCCTTGTCACCGAGTAATTGGAAAGAATGGATCATTAACTGGCTATCGTGGTGGATTAGATATGAAGAAAAGTCTTTTAAAAATTGAAACTAGAAACTAAAGATGAAGATATTAATTAGGAGGTGTTTGGATGAAAAGTGAAATAGTTTATAAAAATCCAAAAACCATTCTAAATAAAGGTACAGGTTATCTATCTGGATATACTCACTCTTTAAATCCATATACTGGTTGCACATTTGCCTGTTCATATTGCTATGTAAGACAAATGCCTGTTTCACTTTTTCGGAAAAAAGAATGGGGTAGTTGGGTTGATATTAAACAAAGTGCACCTACAATACTAGAGAAAGAATTGAAAAGGGCAAAAAGTAAAGATAAAGTGACCATTTTTATGTCATCTAGCACAGATCCATATCAACCGATTGAATTTAAAGAAAGATTGACTAGAAGTTTATTAGAAGTCATGGTTCATGATCAGCCTGATTTTTTATTTGTTCAAACTCGGAGTCCGCTAGTAAAAAGAGATATCGATCTTTTAAAGCAATTTAAAGAGAAAGTACGTGTAAGCATGACGATTGAAACCGACTTGGATGAAATAAGAAATGCTTTCTCACCAATTGCACCTCCTATTAATGCTCGACTTAAAACGTTAAAAGACCTTGTAGAAGCGGGTATACCAGCCCAAGCTACAATTGCTCCTATTTTGCCTAGTAGCGAGGATTTCCCAAAAAAGCTATCGGAAATTGTCGATAGAATCTGTATCGATGATTTTTTCATGGGTGATGGAAGCGGAGGGAAACGAACAGGGCGTCTTGGTATTGAAAAAAAATATACCGAACTAGGTTTAGAAGAATGGTATGGCCCAGAAGCTTATCAATTAGTTTATCAACGGTTTAAAAAATATTTTTCAGATGACCAGCTTTTCATTAGTCAAAAAGGTTTCGAACCATAAACTAAAAATTAAAAATATCGATTCATAAAAAATGATAGAAAATTATGGTATTTTTATAGTAGAACGTTTTTTGTGAATGGAGAGATAAAAGATGGCAGAAGTAAAAACAATGGAAAGTAATTCAGATATTTTGAAAACGTTTCAAACAGTAAGTCAATTACGCCCTCATTTAAGTGAAGATGAATTTGTTAACACGATTAAAAGATTAATCAACACAAATAATTATCATCTTGTGGCTGTGATCGAAAATGAAGAAGTAACAGCCGTTGCAGGTTATCGTATAACAGAATCATTAGCATGGGGAAAATATTTTTATGTTGATGATTTAATAACAAGTGAAAATCATCGAAAAAAAGGCTATGCACAACTTTTGTGGAATTGGTTAATAAAAGAAGCAAAACAAAATAATTGTGAACAATTCCATTTAGATTCAGGGGTACAACGTTACGATGCTCATAGGTTTTATCTTAAAAATAGGTTAATTATTACTTGTCACCATTTTCAATTGAATTTTTAAATAATCATTGTGATCGAATTGATACGAGGCTGTGAAAACAGTCTTTTTTTTGTTCGTAAGTTTAAAACCACTGTAAAAATATGTATTAAAACGCCAGAGTTGTAAACCAATAAAAAAACAGATTTTACTAAATTTGATTTCAGAAATAGATTAAAGGAATGATATACTATTTTCAAATAGATACAGGAGGCTTTTAGTAAATGAAAGAAAAGAATTCAAAACGGCTAGCCAATATTTCACTAATAGTGGCAACTTGTGGTTTCGCTGCAACAATGCCGTTTCAATCTAAATTATTTCAAATCCTTTCTGGTGGATTTGAGGCAGCTTTAGTAGGGGGTCTTGCGGATTGGTTTGCTGTCACTGCAATGTTTCGTCATCCTCTTGGCATACCGATCCCACATACAGCTTTATTGCCTAAAAATAGAAAGAAGATTACTGAGGGGATTTTAACTACACTTAATAATCAATGGTTAAGTAAGGAAAGTTTAATTGAAAAGGTAGAAGAACGTGATTGGATTAATCAAGGTATAAATTCTTTTGAAAAAATGCTTGAAAATGAAGAATCAAGAAATAAAATGGTTTATTCAATCAAGCAATTTGGTGCATCTATTGAGGATGATACAATCAAAAACTATTTATTAAAAACTTTCAAGCCGACAATTGAGTCCATTTCATCTCAGAACTTATTAAGTAAGGCTGTCGATACGGTTATTGAAAAAGAATGGGATGCAAAGACCTATGAATTTTTAATTAATAAAATCGAAGAAACTGTTAGCTTACCACATATTAAGGAATTAATCGGGAAAGAGGTAATTCAGTTTATCGAGCGAAAGTTTTTTATGATTAAAGCTTTTCTCCCAATGATTGGAGAAGAGAAAATAACAGAATTTATACATAGCGGATTAATCGATTTACTATCGGAATTAAAACACCCGAATAGTGACAGGAGGAATTTCATTTTATCGTTTATTCGATTGGAAGCTGAAAAAAATAAATCGAATGAAAATATTATTCGTCAATTAGATGAATGGAAAAATAAAGGCTATGAATATATTGTAGATCAGGCCATTAAAATGTTTAGAACAAAAATTAATGATGAAGAGTTTATTTTTAATGCAATTCAAAAAATAATCAGCTTCATTAAAAATTCTAATTGGATTGATACTGTTGAGCAAAGTTTTAAGAAATTATTAACAAATACAGTTGAAAAATATCATCATAAAATTAGTGATTTAGTAAGATACAATATTGAAAAATTATCTACTGAAGAAATAACTGATCTATTGGAGAATAAAATTGGTAAGGATATTACTTGGATTCGTGTCAATGGAGCTGTTTGTGGATTTATTATTGGTTTAGTACTGACAAGTCTAAGATTAATTTTTACATAATATTTAAACATACTTCCTACAAAAGCCTTAATTAACGTAAAAAGTTAATTAAGGTTTTTTTCACATTATAAAAGGATAAATTGGCAGCAGGGAAGAAAAAACGACGTAGTTTCCAACTTTTGGAATTAATTATAAGTGCAACTACTTTTCTGTCTTCGGCTGAGGTCTCGCCAATCATTTAAAAAAATCCAATAAATAGAAACATAAGCATTTTATTGGAAAGAAAAATTTTTTTCATGTATTATAGGTTTGGGTAAAAAATATTTTCCGAATGAATAATTGGAATGAATTATTTGAACTAACTATAGCTCTAAATAAAAATTAAAGATCGTTTGAAAATATATTTTTTATTAACAACTATTTAAAAGCTCGACTAAGAGGAGGTTAAGTTAATGGATTCTATGTCATTTGTTTTGTTCGGAGCCACAGGCGATTTAGCAAAACGAAAAATCTTTCCTGCTTTATATAATTTATATATTGACCAAAAGATGCCTGAGTCTTTTTCAATCATTGGAATTGGTAGAAAAGATTTTTCAAATGACGAATTTCAGAATCAAGTAATGCAATCACTAATTACTTTTTCAAGAAGTTCTTTAGAAGATCAAAAAATGGTCCAAGAATTTCTAGATTCAATTCGTTATCAACAGCTAGATATCACGAATAAAGAAGGATTCGTTGATTTATTAGATTTAGTTAAAGAAAGAGAACAAGAATTACAGATTCCTGAAAACAGATTATTTTATTTATCAGTAGCACCAGAATTTTTTGAAGTTATTGCATCAAATATTAAAGAAAGTGGACTAGGTACGACAAAAGGTTGGAAGCGTCTAATCATTGAAAAACCTTTTGGACGTGACTTAAAGACTGCTAGAGATTTAAATGAAAAATTAAGTAAGTCTTTTAAAGAAGATGAGATCTTCCGAATTGATCATTACTTAGGTAAACCAATGGTTCAAAACTTAGAAGCTTTAGAGTTTGCTAATCCAGTTTTACAAGCATTATGGAACAATCAATATATCGCAAATGTTCAAATTACGGCAAGTGAAACAGTCGGCGTTGAAGAACGAGCGGGTTATTACGATAAATCTGGAGCTATCCGAGATATGTTCCAAAATCATATGTTACAAATGCTAATGATGTCAGCTATGCATTTAACTAACCAAAATTCTGCAAGTGATGTTAGAGCTGAGAAGAAAAAGGTTCTTGAATCTCTTCGACCATTATCAAAAGAAGAAGTAGTTTCTCATGTTATTCGAGGTCAATATGGTTCTGGTGAACAAAATGGTAAGAAAGTAGTTGCATATAGACAAGAACCAGGAATTGAGTTTTCATCACAAAATGATACTTATGTAGCAGCTAGAGTTTTAATCGAAAATGATTTTTGGAAGGGAATTCCATTCTATATCCGTACAGGTAAAAGAATGAAAGAAAAATCGACTCGAATCGTATTTGAATTTAAAAGCCCGATTCAAAACCTTTCAACAAAGAACAGTACAAATAATGGACCAAATTTATTGGTTATTGAAATTAATCCTAATGAAAGAGTTTCTTTCTATTTAAATAGCAAAAACGTAGATGGCAATATTGAACCTGTACAAGCTGAGTATTTCGCAAATAAAGAAGATCGTCCAGAAGCGTATGAGTTATTAGTATACGATGCTTTACGAGGCGATTCGAAATTTTTTGCTCATTGGAATGAAGTAGAATTGTCATGGCAATGGGTTCAACCAATTTTAGAAGCATTTGAAGAAAATTTAGTACCACTTCACACTTATAAATCCGGTTCATTTGGTCCAGAAGCTGCTGATCAATTATTAGCAGAAGATGGTTTCAAATGGTGGTTAGATACAGAATTTGTACAAGAAAATGAAAACAACAAAACAGATCTAAAAAGGAGTATTTAAATTATGAGTTCGATTTCTACATTATCAATTAATACAATCCGTACACTTTCTATTGATGCTATAAATAAGGCTAATTCTGGTCATCCTGGTTTACCGATGGGTGCAGCGCCAATGGCATATGCATTATGGGCAGATCATTTAAAGCATAATCCAAAAAGTTCAAAATGGTTTGACCGTGACCGTTTTGTTTTATCAGCTGGTCATGGTTCAAGTATGTTATATAGTTTACTACACCTTGCAGGCTACGATGTTTCAATCGAAGACCTTAAAGATTTCCGTAAACTAAATAGTAAAACACCTGGACATCCTGAATTTGGCCACACTGATGGTGTTGAAGCTACGACTGGCCCATTAGGTCAAGGTATTGCTACTGCTGTTGGTATGGCAATGGCTGAAGCTCATTTAGCAGGTAAATTTAACAAAGATAACCTTTCTATTATTGATCACTTTACTTATGCATTAGTAGGTGATGGCGATTTAATGGAAGGTGTTGCATACGAAGCTATGTCACTTGCTGGCCATATGAAACTTGGAAAGTTAGTTGTATTATACGATTCAAACGATATTTCATTAGATGGAACATTAAATCTTTCTTATTCAGAAGATATGAAAAAGAGAGCTGAATCATTTAACTGGCAATATTTAAGAGTTGAAGATGGAAACGATCATGTAGAAATTTCTAAAGCGATCGAATTAGCTAAACAAAATACAGACCAACCGACAATTATTGAAGTTAGAACAATTATTGGATACGGAAGTCCAAAAGTGGCTGGTACTAATAAAGCCCATGGTAATCCACTAGGTCTTGAAGAAGCAAAAGAAACGAAAAAAGCATATGCTTGGAACTACGAAGAAGATTTCTTTGTGCCAGAAGAAGTTAAGTTACATTTCAAAGATATACAAGAAAAAGGCAGTGAAAAAGAAGCTGAGTGGAACCAATTATTTAATGCTTACCGTGAAGCTTTCCCAGAATTAGCAGCTCAGCTTGAAAAAGCAATTAAAGGTGAAGTTTTAATCGAAACTGAAGAATTATTAACTTTTGACGAAAATAAAACAATTTCTACACGTGTTGCAAGTGGAGAAGCAATTAATCACTACATTAAAACAGTTCCTGAAATTTTCGGTGGAAGCGCAGATTTATCTCATTCAACAATGACAGATATTAAAGATGAAAGTAAATTTGCTGTAGAATCATTTGCTGGACGTAATATTTATTTTGGTGTACGTGAGCATGCTATGGGTGCTGCTGCAAATGGTATGGCATTACATGGTGGAGTTAAGCCTTTCGTAAGTACATTCTTCGTATTTAATGATTATTTACGTCCATCAATTCGATTAGCAGCATTACAAAAATTACCAGTAACATATGTATTCACACATGACTCAATTGCAGTAGGTGAAGACGGTCCTACACATGAGCCAGTTGAACATTTAGCTGCTTTACGTGCGATCCCTGGTTTAACAGTTATTCGTCCATCAGACGCAAATGAAACAGCTAACGCTTGGGCATATGCGTTACAAAATACAAATGGACCAATCGCTTTAGTATTAAGTCGTCAAAATTTACCAGTATTTGAAGAAACAGCATCTAGAATAGATAATCTTTCAAAAGGTGGATATGTTTTAACTGAAACGAACGATCAACCAGACTTAATTTTAATCGCTACTGGTTCAGAAGTATCGCTTGCAGTGAACAGTAAAAATGAGTTAGAAAAAGAAAACTTATCTGTTCGTGTAGTAGCAATGCCAAGTTGGGAATTATTTGATAAGCAATCAGATGAATATAAAGAGTCTGTTTTACCATCACATATATTAAACCGTGTTTCAATTGAAATGGGGATTTCACTTGGATGGGAACGCTTTGTTGGTTTCAAAGGTAAAAAAATCTCAATTGAGACTTTTGGAGCATCTGGAACAGGTAATGAAGTAATGGAATTATTTGGTTTTAGTACTGAAAATGTAGTAAACGTAAGTAAAACTTTATTAAATTCTTGATTAAATAATATTTAATTTATTTTTTTATCATAAAAATTTTTACTTAGAGAAAAACATTAATATGTAGATAATATGGGAGGATAACGTAATGAAAGTTGGTTTAATTGGATTAGGAAAAATGGGACTAAACTTAGGTCAAAATTTAATGGATCATAATCACGAAGTAGTAGCATTTGATTTAAATACTGCTGCAGTTGAAGAAATGAAAGGCTTAGGTGCTATTGGTACTTCAAGCTTAGAAGAATTAGTTAAAAATCTTAATACTCCAAGAGTTCTTTGGATTATGGTACCACATGGTGTAGTTGATTCTGTTATTAGTGAAGTAAAACCATTCTTATCAGAAGGGGATATTATCATTGAAGCAGGAAACTCACATTATAAAGAGTCTATTAGACGTTATGATGAATTAAAAGAACATGGTATCCGCTTCATGGATGCTGGTACTTCAGGCGGTATGGAAGGCGCTCGTAATGGTGCTTGTTATATGGTTGGTGGAGACCAAGAAGCTTGGGAAATCGTTGAACCAATCTTTAAAGATACTTCAGTTGAAAATGGTTTCCTATACGCTGGAAAAATTGGTAGTGGACATTTCCTAAAAATGGTTCATAATGGAATCGAATATGGTATGATGGCTGCAATTGGTGAAGGATTTGAAGTATTAGAAAAAAGTGACTTTGATTATGATTATGAAAAAGTTGCGAAAGTATGGAATAATGGTTCTGTAATTCGTTCTTGGTTAATGGAATTAACTGAAAATGCATTCTCAAAAGATGCTAAGCTTGATGAAATTAGAGGCGTAATGCATTCATCTGGTGAAGGAAAATGGACAATTGAAACAGCTCTAGACCTTCAAGCTGCTACACCAGTTATTGCAATGTCATTATTAATGCGTTACCGTTCATTAGATAACGACACGTTCACTGGTAAAGTTGTTGCGGCTCTTCGTAATGAATTTGGTGGACATGCAGTTGAAAAGAAATAAATAAAGTATAAAATAGGAAATATCCCTAAAAAATGGAGGAATTTAAAAATGAAATTTTTTATTGACACAGCTAATGTAGAAGACATCCAAAAAGCTTATAAAATGGGCGTATTATCTGGAGTAACAACAAATCCATCTTTAGTAGCTAAAGAAGGCGTTAAATTCGAAGACCGTATTGAAGAAATTTTAAAATTAGTTCCTGAAGTAGAATCAGTATCTGCAGAAGTAACGCCAAACGCTGTTTCTGCTGAAGAAATGATCGCTGAAGCGGACGAGCTAATTAAAATAAACGGTGGAGATAAAAATATTACGATTAAATTACCAATGACACTTGCTGGTTTAGAAGCTTGCCGCTACTTAACGAAAAAAGGTGTTAAAACAAACGTAACATTAATCTTTACCGTTAACCAAGCATTATTAGCAGCTAGAGCCGGTGCTACTTATGTATCTCCATTCTTAGGTCGTTTAGACGATATTTCTGAAGATGGCGTATTATTAGTTGCTAAAATTGCTGAATTATTCAAAGTTCATAATATGGATGCTCAAATTATTGCAGCGTCAGTTCGTCACCCAGACCATGTTACTCGTGTAGCATTAGCTGGAGCTCATATCGCAACAATTCCTTACAGTGTTATTGAGCAATTATCTAAACACCCATTAACAGATCAAGGTATTGAAAAATTTGCTGCTGACTGGGCAAAAACTTCATTATAATTTGTAAGAAACTTTAAATTAAATAAGTATAAAGCCCCCATCTTCATTGAAACCTAGGTTTGTAGCTATGAAATGGGGGTATTTACATAAAAACAAGGAATAGAGGAGGAAATAGGAATGAATTCGAATCAGAAATTTTTTGGTTATGTAGGTACATATACAAAAAGTGAAAGTAAAGGTATTTATCAATTTACGCTTGATACAGAAAAACAAAGAATAACTGATGTTAAAGCGGTTGCTGAACTAGGAAATCCTACTTATTTAACAATTAGTGAAGACAATAAGAATCTATATGCTGTTGCAAAAGAAGGAAACTTAGGTGGAATTGCTGTTTATGTGATTGATGAAAACAGTGGTGAGCTTAAAAAATTAAATGAACAGCTTAATGAAGGCGCTTCACCTTGTCATATTAGCATTGATACAGGAAAGCAAAATATTGTTACAGCAAATTATCATAAAGGTACAATCGAATTATATAAAATTAATCAAGAAAATGGTTTTGCTAGTGAGGTTAAATCAATTATGCAACATGAAGGTACTGGTCCAAATAAAGAGCGCCAAGAAAAACCTCATGCCCATTATTCTGGCTATACACTAAATGAAAAATATGTAGTTGCAATTGATTTAGGAATCGATCAATTAATTACATATAAAATCGAAAATAATTCTTTAATTGAAGTAAGCAGTCTTTCTGTTAAACCTGGAAGTGGGCCACGCCATATCACATTCCATCCAAGTGGAAAGTTCGCTTATATAATGACTGAACTTAGTTCAGAAGTAATTGCTCTTCAATTAAATGAGGACGGAAGCTTTACAGATTTACAGTACATTTCTACAATTCCTAGTGATTTTACTGAAAACAATCAAGGTAGCGCCATCCATATTTCAAAAGACGGTCAATTCGTCTACGCAGGAAATCGTGGTCATAACAGTATCGCAGTATTTAGTGTAAATCAAGATACTGGTAAGCTTGAATTAGTGGAAATCACTTCAAGTGAAGGTAATTGGCCAAGAGATTTCGTTTTAGATCCATCTGAGAACTATTTAGTTGGTTCAAATGAAATGTCAGGGAATTTAGTTTTATATACAAGAAATAAAACGACTGGAAAATTAACAGTGGTTCAATCAGACGTACAAGTACCAGAAGCAGTATGTGTGAAATTTTTAAACGCATAATCTAAATTAGGAGACTTTTAAGATGGATTTTAAAATAACTGATGCAGCCAAAGAAATACTTGGTGCAGTAGATCAAAATAAAATACTTCAATTAGAATTTGACCGTGGGAGCTGTGATGTCGTTAATAACATTTATGAGATAAAAGTTATTGATAAAAGAGAATGTGGTCCTAATGAAAAAATGATAATTGGAGACCAATTTGAATTTATGGTAAATAAAAATTTTGAAGATGTATATGAAGACCAACTAGTAATTGATTATGTTGATGGATCATTTGTTTTCAAAAATCGGAATCAAATTTTTAATAATCGAATCGGATTAACTTATATTAAGTAGGTTTAAGATTAAATAAGGATCTTGAATGATTACAAAAGAAGAATATTTTTTGAGATGCGATTCTTTGATGGATTAGCGTCTCTTTTTAATGATTATGTCTATTTTAGAATCAAAAAAAAAGAGAGGGGGTAATTGCAAATACAAATGTTGGTGTAATGGTTGGGAGTCGAACCCATTCCTGCCAATTTAAATTGGTTGTTCTACCGTTAAACTACCCTTACATAGATAAATCAACTCTTTAACATTGAATACTTATGGCTTTACATCATTTTTTTTAATACAATTAGCAAATTACATTGTTCTCATTCCTTTCTCTTAACTTATTGTTTTTAAAGTGAAAAATATTCGCTTCTATTCTTGTTTAAGTCGATTTGCTTGAATCTGTTTGGTCATCCAGTGTTTATCTGTCTGAACATGATTTTCTCGAACAAACTTTGCAACCGAATGTTTAAAATCATTGTATTGAAATCCATCAACTAATCGTATAACGTATCCTTCTTGTTCTCCGCCTAAATTAGACTTCTTTGTATAGCAAGCTTTTATAGCTTCTTCATTAAATACATCCTTGTATAAAACCGGTGCCGTTTTTAGTCCTAATAATTCGGACCATATAATGGTATCTTCCCAGGATAGACACTTATTTTGTTCGTCCCATATCGAAAAGACATAAAAATAACTTTCTAGTTCCTCATAAAGGATCGAATGCATTGCAAATACATTTTCCCCACAAACTCGCCAATTTTCAGGGATTTGATAACCAATCGTAGCTTGTAGCATTTTAACCCAATGCCTGGATGGATGGTCTAGGCTATCAGTTGACCTTGCATGAATCGAATCTCGATAAATCGAGCAATTTTCACCATCTATTTTTTCCGTTACAACAACTTCTTTTCCAATAAAATGGTCAACATTATGAAGTGTTTTATCATCAAAAGTTTTAGATTCTGACCAAGGTAAGTGAAATGTCTTTGGATACTTAATTTTCATATTCTAATACCTCACTTCGCAAACGTATCTGCTTCACGAAAGAAATAAAGTTTTGCGAGTAATTCATCCCCAAGTAAATGATAAATTTCAGTCGCTCCCGCGTTCCCACCGTAGTTAATTAACATGTGCATTTCGATGATCCCAACAACAGCTTGAATCATCTCATCTTCAAAACCTAGCTCTGTTAAAAAATGAAATGCAATTTGTGAAGAAACTTTTTCATGACCAAAGTAAGAATAATACCCTTTGGTAACTTTATACGTCTTACAAAATACCTTCCCAACATCATGAAACAGGGCCGCCATTTGCAGAAGGAGTTTATCTTTCTCTTCGTACATTTCATTAATGTACTCAATGAGTCCGTATGTGTGTTGACATAACGTCATTGAATGAAAAGGATTCTCTTGGTCAAAACCCTTCATTGCTTTAAAAAACGGTACAGTTTTGAGCTTTTCGAATAACTCTTCGTATGAAACTTCACTTACTAATAGATTTGTTAATTCTTCTTTCGTCATTTCATAAGAAAATGGCTCATGAATTGTGTGGATGACATCCCAGCCTTCATTCTTTAAAGGAAAATCTAGGTTCTTCCTCATCTTAACAAGTATTCGATCTTCTACTACTCGTTTTCTCTTGTTATTACGATCTACACAAACCTCATACGGCACATCCATGTAATAACACTCTTTGTGAACGTTAACAAATTTATTTAATGCTTTCATTCGTCTTTCACGTTCAATATTTGTTGCATCAATGAGAACACTTTTCCCTTCATCAAGTAAATGATTGGCTCTTTTGTATAATTCAATATACAAAAGATTCGTTCTTTTTTGCTTATTCACATTAAAGAATAGTGTTTGACGTAACTCATCGGTGGATAAAATAATAGCTTTTTCTTTTTTGGCGATTTGTTTAGCCATTTCACTTTTTCCACTACCAGGAATTCCAATCATATAAATCAATTTTTGCATTTTACTTCCTCCCTTTTCAAAAAGGCAGAACAGTAAGGTATTACGATTTGATGGAGCGAAAGTTTAAATTGAACACTTCCGCACTTTATATTATATATTCAAATGAAAGCTGCTGATAGTAAAATTTCCATTAATTTGAACGAATTACCATATTTCGAGATGAGGTATTTGTAACAAAATTTGTTGGTTAGTTTTTTATATGAACAGAAGAGTGGAATAAATATAGTTAGAAGTAAAAAATAACCCAATTGACGGAAAATTATGTGTATTGGATAATTAAGAACAATAGAAGCAAAAAAAAGTCAATGGAGGTCGACTGTTTTCAATCAGAAAATAAAATACAAACTATTGCTTTTGTTGAGTTTTGTCTTCATCAGTTGCAATATCCTTAAGCCTACTATTCAAATGAATGGAAACAATAAAAAAAATATCATATCAACAATCCATTCAGTATCCAATGGGGTAAAGACTATTGATATTATTAAAACTTTTGATTTTGGAAATGATCGATATGTCGCCTATTTGCAAAACGATACTCCGTCATACATTCACTTTAAAAAAGACAAAATAGGAAACTATAGATTTCTAAATGCTGAATATGAATCGAACTATGAAGGTGACAGTAATAATGAAAATACAGTAAATTCAAACTTACAAGACTTTGCTTTGCCTATCAAATATAAAGATGACAAGTCTTTACCATTGAAAATACTAGTCATTTCAAATCATTATAATACTGTCTCTAAATTGAGTGTTTGCCTTGTGAATGCTACTGGAAGCACTGAAATAGTTGAGATAAAAGTTGGTAGACCGAGTGCTAAAATCATTACTTTGTACAAAGCATCAAATGCATTTAGTATAGAAAATCGGTATTATGATGAACATGGAAAACAGATTGATTAATTAATAGATTAGGAACGATGAAAGGAGTATATTATTATTTCTTATAACCAATTATTAGTAGAAATCTATTGTTTACATAGTAGTAAAAATGAAGAAAGTTCAATAATTCCAGGATTTTGTAAACAAGTTAAAAAACCAGGTTTTCATTGTATCGAATATAATTGTCAACATAAAGGCTTAACATATGTTCCAAATGAGATTGCCTATACAGATGAATTGGGTCTAGTTGCGGATGTTGATTCGCATATAGGTTTTGGCGGTGAGATGGAGCCAGAACATGCTAGTGAAGAAAAAGTTAAAGATCTTAAAACAATGTGGAGTGAGATTTGTAAAAAGAAAATAGATGAAGCATACGAAGAATATATGGTAAAGAGTAGACTTAAAAGTAAGTAACTCTTCCACTCAAAAAAATGATTTTTTAGAGGCGCGAAGTTTCTATAAAGGGTAATAAGCAATGCGAAGGCAGGTGAAGTAACGAAACGAGCGTTTGGCGGGTGGACTAAAGAGTTACAATAGTGGACCTTATTTTATTTGAAATGCTTTTTCCATTAAGGTGTAGGATACAGGATTAATTGGATTGTTTGTGATATGATTTAAAATAAAAACATACACTCTAGTGATGTATATTTTTAACACTTTAGGGGATGGAGAAATGAAATTTGAAATGCAAAAAGCGAATATGTTGGCTGAAGATATAAATGATTTTGTCAAATTAGTACATAATAGTTATGAAAATAGTAAATACACATCTACAAATAATAAAGACAAAATATATCAAATAAAACTATTAATTGAAGAATTTAGATTCCAAGTATTGGCAGATGAACTATTCAGAATTAATCGGTTCGCATGGGATGGAAAATATACATATTTATTGATCGAGAACTTTATAAAAGGAATAAGCGTTATTGATGAATATGTGGAAAATAATTATAATGAACTTTATATTTTCACAGCAAAACTCTACACTTTAAAAAATTCAATCATTTCATTTAATAATAAATAATTTATGCGACAAAAATATTTCATTAAAAATTAAAAATGCTATTTCCTTTACAAAAGGTAATAGCATTTTATATTGAAGTTATTAAAGCTTTTTAAACCTGATTGGACTAACCATTAAGAATGCAAGGATTAAAGTAATCCATGCATTACTATAAAAAAACATTCCCATACCAGCTAGTGGTAATCCAGCGGCAGGGATCGGCAAGCCCTTAAAATAACCTATCGTTGGTTTAGCACTAAATTTTGCTAATCTTAATGCCCCTATTGTAGGAAAAAGGATAAATGCAAGTGATGTTAAGATGGATGGTGCCGAAATGGAATGAAACAAAAGAGCAGGGGCAACTCCGAAACTTACTATATCCGCTAAAGAATCTAATTCTACCCCGAATTCACTATTCACTTTTAATTTCCTTGCAACTCTTCCGTCAAGAAGATCAAAAAAAGCAGCAATGAAAATAAAAATTGAAGAAATCATTATTAAACCACTCATATTAAACGTAATCGAGAGAACACCGCATAATAAATTTCCGATTGTAAGTAAATTAGGTATAGATTTTACGACCTGACTAAACAAAGAATCACCCCAGAACATTAAAAACCTTTCAATAGTATTTTCTATCTATTTACACTTTATTCCTTAAAAGAAGCATTAACCTAGTGATTTGAAAAGTGCGTACAAATAAAAAGGATGGTATTAAAACGTCCTTTAGTAAATTTCCACTCATTAATTTCCGCTGAAAATTCATATTGCAAGTTTTGAAAATTTAAAGCTAATGCTAAAATGGAGTTATTATTCGGGTATACTTCGTATGTTACATTTAATTTTTACCGAAAACGTTAAGATATTGGTCTCATAAATAGAATAAAAAAGGTGAAAATTACCAAATATCGAATATTTATTAGATGGGAACTATTCTAAAAAGCAATTAAATCATTTATGGAGGCTTTAAATGAAAACAATATCAGCTTCAATGGGATTAATATTAGAATTGATTAGAATTATAGTAATCTTTGGGGTATTAGGTGCTTTATTTTCAACAGTTTTATCAGTAGTATACACAGAAATAGGTGTGAATCTATCTAATTCGGGATGGTGGAGTTCGTTTGGAATCCTTATTTTAATATTTGTCTTATATCGAAACAAATTCCAATTCAGTGGATGGTACAATGGGAAAGGTAAGGAGAAATTAACGAATAAAGTCACTGGACTTTTAGTTTATTGCTCAATAGTATTGATGTTACTTCCTGGATTAATTGAATTATTTAATAGGTTTGTAAAATAATCAGAAACAAAATTATTTGATTAGCTATATAAAAAGATCGACTTCTCGTCGATTTTTTTATTTAAAAATCAAGAAGATAAAAGATCTAATTAAAAAATGGTTCATGAGTAAATTACCAAGAAAGTAGAAGAAAATATCTTTAAATTATTGGAGGGGTTGAATTGACACTTTTTGGTTATTTATTTTGGGGATTTATAGTTGTCGCAATTGCATTTGGTTTCTTTATGCAAAAAAAATTCGGAACTAAAGCACCAGATAAAACGGAAAGTCAAAAATTGCATGAAGAAATTACTAGACAGACACATAACAATGATCGACCAAGATTTTAAATCACAAGTGTGGTTGTTGTATGGAAAAAAAATACACCCAATTAATTCTATTTCCAAATGAAGTTAAAGCTTGAAAAAGTTAATATAATAGAGAAAGTAGTATTTTTACCAAGAAAGGAAAATAGCATGAAAAAGATTGATGAATACTTTGAAACAGCAATGGAAGCTTGGAGCATGATGCAAAAAACGACTGATGATGAAGGAGCAGAATGGGCAGAAAGATTTGAACGCTATTTCTATGAATTTATTGATGAATTGAAGAAATGGTGGGAAACGCTTGATCCAAAACCAACAAATATTGAAGATGCAGAAGAGTTACCTGAAGTTAAAAAGTGGTTGGAACAAATTCCTGGTCCAGTCCAATTAAATTTTTTAACTGAATTAGAAGATATAATGGATGGTTTTGATACAGTACGCTTTGATTAAGGAGGAATACATATGTCCGAAAAAGATTTGGATACTAGATTTAATGTAACTTATAAAGAAGCGAAAATGACCTCTGGCGTAAAAATAATAGAAGATAAAGAGACAGGAATACAATATTTATTTAGTTGGCATGGCTATGCTGGAGGGCTCACTCCATTATTGGATAAGGACGGGCAACCGGTTATAAAGGAAAAGAGCGAAAAGGAGTAAGAGCTGATTATGAATCAGCTCTTTTTCATTTCAGAGGAGTGCATATTATTTTATAAACCAACGTTTTCAAAGAAAGTTATCGTATTAAAATTTGATGTCAATTCTAAATACTATTTCAAAAAGTCACATCGAAAGTATGATGTGATTTTTTGAATTTATTCAGTATGTAATCCAGCGAATATTACCTTTAATCCATATAGAAATTGTTCTTCAAAGTCAAAACTATAATGATACTGTTCACCAAAAAATGAAGTAAATGCAGTTATTTCTTCATGAGTGTATGTGAACTGTTTTGCACGATGTTCGTCTGCTACAAAAGATAATACATAATTGTTAAATAGGTTACCCGCAACAAGACAGTTTTGATCAGATACCCCGTATTTAGTCAAATTCTCTAAAGTGAATTTGACTGCTTTTAATCTGCTTGGTGTAGTTGGCATAGACTGCGCAAAAACATCTACTGCATCTCGTGTCTTTAATAGAACTCTTCGAACTTCAAATGCTAGAGCTGTTAAAGCTTCCTTAGCATCATCCAATCCTTCAGGTAGGACAATTTCATTATTTAAGTGCTCAGCAATTAAATCATACAAAGCTTGTTTATCTTTAATATGCCAATATAAGGATGCGGCTTTGATCTCAAGTTCCTTTGCCAATGTGCGCATCGATAAATTACTGATTCCGTCACGATTTAAAATATCAAGGGATGCTTTTACAATTGCTTCTTTCGTTATAGCCATAAAATCTCTCCAAAAATTTAATAATTGCCATTGACTCTAACAGTGTTAGATGTTAATCTAACGATGTTAGATAACTAACGTTGTTAGACGTTTTGTTCTCTTATTGTACTAAAAATATAAATTAGTTTAAAGTTCAAACAAATTACCTACTAGTTAAATCAAATAAATTTAAATATAAGACTTGAACAATGAGTGATAATATAAAAAAAGAGATCGGGTGGATATGATGATGAAAAATATGCGTAAGAAAAAAGATATTGGAATTTACGGATATACAGCAAAATGGTATGACAAAAACTCACGAAAAAGTCGTTTGACACAAATGCAAGAATACGCAAACGAAATTAAATCTTTAGTTAAAGAGGGAGCAAGAATTTTAGAAGTAGCACCTGGACCAGGATATTTGTCTATTGAACTAGCGAAAATGGGCTTTGATGTTACAGGAGTAGAGTTAAGTCCAGATTTTGTTAGCATCGAAAAAAATAATGCGAAGGAAGCAAATGTTTTAGTAGATTTTAAAGAAGGTAATGCATCAAATCTACCTTGTGATGATAACACATTTGATTTTATTGTTTGCAGTGCAGCATTTAAGAACTTTATGGATCCAGTCAAAGCACTATCAGAAATGTATAGGGTATTAAAACCGGGTGGAACGTCGCTTATTATCGATATGAATTATAATGCAACTGCTGAAGATATTGAAGGTGAAATAAGAAAAACTGAAATGAATGGTTTTGATAAGTATTATGTAAAATTTGCATTTAAAACTTTCTTGAAAAAAGGTGCGTATACAAAAGAAAATTTTGAGATGTTAATAAATGAAACTGAATTTAAGAATTATAACATTAAGCAAGAAGGTATCAGTTTATATGTTTATCTTTATAAATGATAATGTTTATTAATTGAATTATATAAGTATTCGAGTTTCAAGACTATTAATCTTAAAGAATATTTTGGCATGTAAGTTGAAGAATTTTTGTTAAAATTCCCCATTTAAATTCTAGATTGTTATAATAAATATAGATAATTATAGAAAGTTGGGACCTGTTTGAGAAAATTTCTTCTATATATTTTGTATTTCAAGCTAATATGGGATCTCATTCATTTAGTATATAAGGCTTGGGGAACGTATACACTACAAAATCTAGTTTTTGATTCTATTTAAATATTCATCGATTTATTTATAATTGTGATTATACTAAAAATAAAAAAGTCTAGAAAAAAATTAACAAAATTTGAGCACTTCCATAACGAGGCTTTTAATTATGATGAAAGAAAAGAATATGAAAAAGCTCTTCAAGTAAGAACAGAAGGTCTGAATTTACAATCACTAACTGATTTACAACGTGCAGAATTACTTGTGGGTAATGGTGGAACTTATTCTTATTTAAATGATTATAAAAATGCTACCAACAGCTTCGATCAAGCTTTTGAGCTAGTTAAACAAGAGAAAATTCCTTATGATGAACAATATAAAGTAATAATTGAATGTTATGTAAAAGCAAACCGAAAAGAAGATGCCATAAAATTAGTTGAGGAATTGTTAGAGAGACAATCTTACAATAAAAAATTCAAAAGATTACAACCAATAAAGGATCAATTATTAACTTAATCTTAGAACAATATAAAAAGTCGATTCCTCAAAGGAAATCGACTTTTTTATTGTTAATAATCATTTATTATTCATAAAATTTTGTTTCTCTAAATATTCTAGAACTGTTTGAGAATATTCATGGTGAGATTCTTGTGTATACTTTGCGATTGTATAAATTTGAGCTAAATTCTTTAATCCTAGTTTTTCAGTCATTTCTTTAAGCTTTGGAACGTCCATATAACGTTGCCAACCTTTTTCATTTCTTTCTTTATAGATTTCAAGAATATCTTCATCTGAATAATCATTATATTGTTCATAATGAACTAGACCATTTCTTGGAAGTCGGTCACGTAATGCAGGGTTTTCTTTAGGATAGCCTAATGAATAACCTACAATTGGAACGACATTTGGTGGTAAGTTAAGAATCTCTCCAATTTGATTACAATTTGCAAGTGTAGAGCCCATATAACATAGACCAAGGCCAGCATTCTCAGCTGCTAATGCACAGTTTTGTGATGCCAATGTAGCATCAATGGCACCAATCATAAAGCTCATAAAATTATCAAAATGTACAGGTGCATCATTAAGCGTAAGCCATTTTCTCATTCGATTAAAATCCACACAAAAAGTTAAAAGAATAGGGGCATCAATAACCATTGATTGCTCCATATGAGCAGAATATAATTTTTTTCTAATCTCTTTGTCTTTTGTGACAATAATCGAATAAGATTGCATATTGCCACTTGATGAAGCACGAATACCTGCATCTAATATTTGATCTAGCAGTTCTTGACTTACTTCCTTATCCTCGTATTCTCGAATTGATCTGTGCCCGTGTAAAACATCGTTAAATTCCAAAACTTTCACTCCTCATATTAAAAAGATTTCATTAGAAATAATAAGAAATATACAAAAGTCGACATATTATTTAAATTTGTAATTATTTCTGAATAATCAAATTATAAAGTAAACATATCATAAAAAAACGTTACCGTACACAAATTTGTACTTTTCAATAAATTTTAGGGAAAATTACTCAGTTTAATATTATTTTAGAATAGTATATTGTCTAAAAATGTCAAAAAATTACAGAGTAGTAGTTGTTAAAAATAAATGAATCTAACAAAATTGGTAGAATATAGTAGAAACGGAAATATTTTAAAGTTCCATTTTCGTTTTACATTTCATCAATCTTTACAATTTGTAGCCTATTTCTAACACATATAAATTTAATAAAATAGAAAATAAATTAAGCTCAGCATCCTATTTTAGACTGAGCTTAATTTTCTTTTTTTTAGTTTTTAGTGTTAATTATCAACTAAGTTCATTATTCTAACTTTAAATTCTTAAATTCAATTCGATATAAATCACGACGTCGATCGCGTAATTGACGAACTGATCCCGTATTTCGAGAACGTCTTAATTTTTCAAGGTCTACATCTCCGACTACGACAGTATCAACATTTGCATCACATTCACCAACAATACCATCTCTTGCAAACCCAAAATCAGAAGGGGAGAAAATACCAGATTGTGCATATTGAATGTCCATGTTCTCTACATGTGTTAAGTTTCCAACTGTTCCTGCGATACAAGTATATACTTGGTTCTCAATCGCTCTTGCTTGAGCACAATAACGAACACGAAGATACCCTTGACGATCATCCGTACAAAATGGAACGAAAATAATATTTGCTCCTTGATCAACGGCAATACGAGCAAGTTCTGGAAACTCGATATCATAGCATATTTGAATAGCGATTTTTCCACAATCTGTATCAAATACATGGATTTCGTTACCTTCTGAAATTCCCCACCATTTTCGCTCATTAGGAGTTGCGTGAATTTTTAATTGCTTTTCAATCGTACCATCGCGTCTAAATAAATACGCAACATTGTAGATATTGCCATCTTCCTCAACGAAATGAGATCCCCCGATAATATTGACATTGTAACGTACAGCAAGTTCTGTAAAAAGTTCGATGTATTGCTCAGTATATGTTGCAAGCCTACGAACAGCCTGATCGGGGCGTTTTTCTTCTAGAAAGGACATCAATTGTGTTGTAAACAACTCTGGGAAAACAGCAAAGTCCGAACCGAAGTCAGCGGCGACGTCAACATAATACTCGATTTGCTTTGTAAAATCAGAGAATGAATCGATTTTTTTCATCATGTATTGAATTGCGCATATGCGAACTGGGAATGAAGCTCGATAAACACGTTTAGATTTTGGCAGATAGTCAATATTACTCCATTCCATCAAAGTGGCAAAGGAATCTGACGCTTTATCATCCGGAAGGTACCGTGTATTAATTCGTTTAATTGTAAAACCTTCCATCAACTGGAATGACAAAACAGGATCATAAATACTATGTTTCTCTACTGCTGATACATACTCACGTGGTGACATTTCATCTCTATGTTTATGATAATTTGGGATTCGACCACCAATGATAATGCTTTGAAGATTTAGCTGTCGAGCCAATTCCTTTCGTGCTTCGTAAAGACGATGGCCAATTTTCATACGACGGTATTCAGGATCAACCATTACTTCAATTCCATATAAATTAAACCCATTCGGATCATGATTTGTAATATAACCATTATCAGTTATGACGTTCCAAGTGTGCTGATCATCATATTCGTCAAAATCAACCATTAAACTTGAACAAGAACCAATAATTTTATCCTCATACTCAACGCAAAACTGACCTTCAGGAAAAATGCGAATATGACTTTCTAACTGTTCGCGTTTCCATCCTTCCATGCCAGGAAAACAACGGTTTGATAACTTCATAATTTCACTAATATCTTCCATACGTATATTTCGAACTTCAATTTTCTTTTCGTATTTTGACATATCTGTCTCTGACATAATCTCACGTCCTAAATATAAATGTCTCACTTACTAAGGGTCCAGCATAAAAGGTCTATGGCATTTCCGATTCTTATAGTTAGGATACCCACAATTTACCTTTTCAATATGATCTAAAAAAGAGATTTCTATTTACAACAGATTTTATGAAAATAAAAAAAGCCATATTTAGTCTTATCCCTGTCAAGAAATGGCCCTTGCTAATCAAAGTAAAATCTGAGAGATTGATCGGTAAAAGATAGAGGTAGAAAGGACATTTTTTAATCAAAATGTCCTTTTTATTTGTATTCCTTTTGTATGGAGCGATCGAATTACTTTTTTCTTCTTAGTAACTGGAAAGGTATGAGTAAGTAAATAAACAAAAACGTGAAATATAGTTACTCATAAGAGGTTCAAGAGGAAGTAAAACGGTGAGAATCTGAAATGTAGTTACTCATAAGAGGTTCATGAGGAATTAAAACGGTGAGAATCTGAAATGTAGTTACTCATAAGAGGTTCATGCGGAAATAAAACAGCGGGAAACTGAAATATAGTTACTCATAAGAGGTTCATGAGGAAGTAAAACAGCGAGAATCTGAAATGTAGTTACTCATAAGAGATTCATGAGGAAGTAAAACGGTGAGAATCTGAAATGTAGTTACTCATAAGAGGTTCATGAGGAAGTAAAACGGTGAGAAACTGAAATGTAGTTACTCATAAGAGGTTCATGAGGAAGTAAAACGGTGAGAATCTGAAATGTAGTTACTCATAAAAGGTTCATGAGGAAGTAAAACGGTGAGAAACTGAAATGTAGTTACTCATAAGAGGTTCATGAGGAAGTAAAACGGTGAGAATCTGAAATGTAGTTACTCATAAGAGATTCATAAGGAATTAAACCTGTATTTTATAATAATATTATGTAAACTGAAAACACTCACAAATCTTCATTATGTATTTAATCACATTTTAGGACATTGACTACATTCAAAAAATACTTTAAAATTATCTTTAATTCAAGATAGTTGAAAGGAGTTGAAATGAAATGAATCAAAATGAAGTTTCAACTAATTCGCTCCAATTATTTTCTGAAATTTGTAAAGCAAATCGATTTTTGAATGATGCTTCTATTAATAATATTAAATGTTTTGGTTTGAATTTAACTGAATTTGCAGTCTTAGAATTGCTTTATCATAAAGGAGATCAGCCAATCCAACAAATTGGAAAAAGGATATTAATCTCAAGCGGAAATATGACGTATGTATTAGATAAATTAGAGGCAAGGCGATATATTAAACGCATTCATTGTCCAAAAGATCGACGAGTTATCTATGCAGCTTTGACTGAAGAGGGGAGAAGAGTAATTAGTTGCATCTTTCCAGCTCATAGCGAAATGATTCATAGCTTATTTTCTCAACTAAATTCAGCTGAAAAAGATATGTTAATCTATTTATTAAAAAAGATAGGATTAAGCAAAAATCAACCTCAAGATTGAGATAACTTAATTCGAATTAAAAGCTGTCATTTGACGGCTTTTTTTGTTAAGGCTGGAAATAATAAAAATAGACTAATTGTAAGAAGAGGTATAAAAATATGGAAGAAAAGTTTAAAGGGAAATCAATTATTATTACAGGTGGTGCGAATGGAATTGGAGAGGGTATTGCAATTGCATTTGGAAAATTAGGAGCAATTGTTTTTATAGCTGATATCAATGAACAAAAAGGTAATAGAGTTGTAAAGCAAATTGAGGAAAATGGTGGAAGAGCAATATTCTATAAGACTGATGTTAGTAAAGAGGAAGACATCATAAATCTTATTCGCACCGTCTTTGACAAAATTGGTAGACTTGATATTTTAATAAATAATGCTGGAATTTCCGCTTTTAAGCCATTTTTAAGTTTATCAACAGATGAATGGGATCAAGTAATAAATACTAATTTGAGAAGCGTTTTTATTTCATCAAGAGAAGCTGCTAAAGTCATGAATAATAATGGAAGAATAATAAATATGGCATCAACTAGAGCGATCATGTCGGAGCCGAATTCAGAAGCGTATGCAGCTTCAAAGGGTGGAAGTGTATCAATTACCCATTCATTAGCAGCATCGCTTCAGCCAAATGGTATAACAGTAAACTGCATTAGCCCTGGATGGATACATGTTGACCAGAAAGAAGAATTAAAAGAAACTGATCATCTTCAACATTGGTCAAATCGAGTAGGCAAGCCTGAAGATATAGCTAAAGCTTGTATTTATTTAGCTGATCCAGAAAATAACTTTATTAATGGTCAAAATATCATAATTGATGGTGGAATGACTAGAAAAATGATCTATGAAGAATAGAAAAGCAAGGAAAGCTTATTTTCCTTGCTTCAGACTGTTGACAAACGCTCGCTTTCTTCGTTGCTTCGCCTGTCTGCGGTGCTCATTACCATCTAGGGTAACTCCGCTCCTCACCAGGCTTCGCGCCTCGAAAGACAAGCGCTTGCAATCAGTCTGATACTCAAGTTTTTTGTATTTTGTCTACAGACTAAAGCAAGGAAAGGTTTTCCTTTTCTTATTCATTACTTACTCGCTTAACCTTACTTTCTTGTATTCTTGCTCTAAAAATATATCTTAATAAATATGGTACAACAATAAATATAAATAGCGTTCTAAATAGTTGGTAACACATAATGACAGTTATATCTGCGTCTACTTCTTTAGCAATTAAGGCCATTTGATCCATTCCACCAGGGGCTAAACTTAATAAGGCACTGATATGATCAATGGTGTGAATATGTGTTAAAAATATACTTGATAAAAGCGAAAAGGTTAATAAAACAACTCCACTTAAGACTGAAACTAAAACAATTTTTAATTTGTTATTTAAGTTTTCTGGTTTTAATAATAAGCCAATGTAACTTCCCATCATTAACTGGGAACAGTTTAAGATAATAGAAGGTAAGGCAGGTCCATGTAGTCCTGATAAATTAAGGATGATTGTAGCGATCATTGGACCTAAAAGTAATGCTGTTGGAAAATTTATTTTCTTCCCTAAAACACCAAGTAGTGTACAGAAAATAGCAAAAATAATGATGTTTGGAAATAAGCCATGCCAGCTTGCCGAAGAATGGTGAATAGCTTCTGAAATCGAACTTTTATGTACATTAAAAAATGGACTGAAAATTAATAATGGGACCATAAAAATAATCATCATAAGCCTGGAAATTTGTAAGAAAGTGACAATTGTAAAGTCAATATCTTTAATCTCTTCAGCCAGAGCAATCATTTGACTTAGTCCACCGGGAATACTACCTAATAAAACAGTTGGATAATGTATTTTAAATACTTTAGAAATTATGATTGAAATTGAAATTGTAAAAAGGATGAGTAGAAAGGTCATCAAAATCATAGAAGTTAATTGATGTCCGATTTGAATAAACGTAGAAGATGTAAATGATAGCCCAATTGTGTAGCCGATTATGATCATGGCTGTATCTCGAATTTTACTTGGCCAATACAGTTTAACCCCCTTAATTTTAGAAAGTATAAGGACAAAAAACATTGGTCCAAGGAGCCAAGGTATTGGTAGTTTAAATAATTGAAATAAAAATCCACCAATAATTGCAATAATTAAAGTAAATAAAAGCTGAGTCCATTTATTATCTTTGTAATTTATTACCATCGTTTCACTTCTTTTCAAATTATAAAATTTTAATATATAGGTCATGTTTACATTTATTCATCGTGCTCGTTATGTTAATATCATTATTGACCTTAAGTTTATGGTATGCAAGGATTTTGCTCGGTTAGTCTTTAGAATATTTAACAGGATAGCAAAACTAATCAGAGGATATATTAAAGATAGTAAATATTTTACAATTTTTAATTTGAAAACCCTTGCAAATTTTAATTAGAAAGGACTAATTGAATTGGCTAAACAACAAATAGGCGTAATTGGTTTAGCAGTAATGGGAAAAAACCTAGCTTTAAATATTGAAAGTAGAGGTTTCTCAATTTCTGTATATAACCGATCAGTTGAAAAAACAGAAGAATTTTTAAAAGAAGCAGAAGGTAAAAATGTAGTTGGAACATTTTCAATTGAAGAATTTGTAAATTCTCTTGAAACACCTAGAAAAATATTGATTATGGTAAAAGCAGGAGCACCAACTGATTCAACAATTGAACAATTATTACCTCATCTTGATAAAGGTGATATTTTAATTGATGGTGGAAATACATACTATAAAGACACGCAAAGACGAAACAAAATGTTATCTGATAGCGGAATTCATTTTATTGGAACAGGTGTTTCAGGTGGAGAAGAGGGAGCTTTAAAAGGTCCTTCAATTATGCCTGGTGGTCAAAAAGAAGCATTTGAACTAGTAAAACCTATTTTTGAAGCGATTGCTGCAAAAGTAAATAATGAGCCTTGTACAACATATATTGGCCCAGATGGTGCTGGTCATTACGTAAAAATGGTCCATAACGGAATTGAATATGGTGATATGCAATTAATCTCAGAAGCATACTTTTTATTAAAAAATGTACTTGGCTTAAGTGCTGACGAATTGCACCGTGTATTTAGTGATTGGAATAAGGGCGAGCTTGATAGCTATTTAATTGAAATAACAGCTGATATCTTCACTAAAACAGACGAAGAAACAGGTAAACCACTTGTAGATGTTATTTTAGATAAAGCAGGACAAAAAGGTACTGGAAAATGGACTAGTCAAAGCACACTAGATTTAGGTGTTCCAACTTCTATTATTACTGAGTCTGTATTTGCACGTTTCATTTCGGCAATGAAGGATGAGAGAGTAAAAGCAAGTAAATTATTAACTGGTCCGTCAACAAGTACATATAATGGTGATAAAGAGCAACTTATTGAAGATGTGCGTAAAGCCCTTTATATGAGCAAAATTTGTTCATATGCTCAAGGATTTGCTCAATTAAGAGCTGCATCTGATGAGTATAATTGGGATTTACAATACGGAGATATTGCTATGATCTTCAGAGGCGGATGTATTATTCGCGCGGCTTTCTTACAAAAAATTAAAGAAGCTTACGATCTAGATGCTAATCTTTCTAACTTATTACTTGATCCATATTTCAAAGAAATCGTAGAAAGTTATCAAGGTGCATTAAGAAAAATTAGCGTTGTAGCAATTGAAGCTGGTGTACCAATTCCATGTTTCTCTGCAGCTTTAGCTTATTTTGATAGCTATCGTACTGAAACACTTCCTGCTAATTTAATTCAAGCACAAAGAGATTATTTTGGTGCACATACTTATGAACGAATTGATAAAGAAGGTAAGTTCCATACTCAGTGGACATAATTTTATTTTCGAAAAATAAAAAAGTTACCCCCTCGATTATGTGGGGGTAACTTTTTTATATAAACGTTCTTAATGTTCATTTAATCGTTCAGAAACAGGCCACCATTTATGACCATCAACTGTCAATAAAGTATCAGCCTCACTTGGTCCCATCGAGCCAGAATCATAATTTGTGAGTGGTGCTAATTTTTGATCCCAAGCTTTTGAAATGACATCTACAAAGCTCCAAGAATATTTAACTTCATCCCAATGCGTAAAGTTTGTTCCATCACCTAACATACAATCATAAATTAATCGCTCGTATGCTTCTGGTGTATTAATACAATCAACGCAATTATTATTAAATGTTAGTTGAATTGGCTTTGTGTAGCCATCTTCTGAGCCAGATCTTTTTGCATTTAATTGTAATGTAATACCTTCATCGGGTTGAATATGGATAATTAATAAATTTGGAGACATTGTCTCTTTTGTATTGTAATAAAGGTTCATTGGTATATCTGAAAACTGAACAATAATCTTAGTAGACTTTGTAGCCATTCTTTTTCCAGTTCGAATATAGAATGGTACACCAGCCCATCTAAAATTATCGATAAAAAGTTTCCCAGCAACAAATGTTTCAGTTTGAGACTCAGGGTCAACATTGTTTTCATTTCTATATGCTGGAACTTCTTCACCGTTAATTACACCAGCATCATATTGTCCGCGAACAAAATAATCTTTTACTTCGTTTTCATCAATTTTACGAAGAGCTTTAAATACTTTAACTTTTTCACTACGAATTTCTTCAGTTGTTAATTTAATCGGAGGCTCCATAGCAAGTAGTGCCGCCACTTGAAGGATATGATTCTGAACCATATCCTTTAAAGCTCCAGAATTCTCATAGTACTTACCACGGTCTTCAACACCAAGAATTTCACTAGATGTAATTTGGATATTCGAAATAAATCGATTATTCCAAAGTGGTTCAAACATTGCATTCGCAAAACGGATCACTTCAATATTTTGAACCATTTCTTTACCTAAGTAATGGTCGATACGGTAGATTTGACTTTCTGAAAATGCTTCACGAATTTCATCATTTAATTCAATTGCACTCGGTAGATCATGTCCAAATGGTTTTTCAATTACAATTCGGCTCCAACCTTCTGTATCAGCCAAACCATTCTGTTTTAACTGCTTAGCAATTGTTCCGAAAAATTCTGGTGCCATAGCTAGGAAGAAAACACGGTTACCAGGAATTAAATAATGGTTATCCAAGTTTGTTAGTAAATTTCCTAATTCTATATATGAAGACGGTTCTAATACTTCAAATTGATGGTAGTAAAAATGAGATAAAAAGCTTTCAATTTCAGAGTCAGATGAAGCAATAGATTGTATTGATTTTTTAACTGTTTCACGAAACTCGTCGTTTGACCAAGGTCTTCTACCAACACCTACAACCGCAAATCCTTCATCAATTTTTTTACTTAAAAATAATCTATATATTGAAATAAAAAGCTTTCTTTTTGCTAGGTCTCCCGTTGCTCCAAAAATGACAATAACTGCTTTTGGGTTTACTTTAGTTTTCAATTAATTTACCTCACTTCTTAAACATAAATTCTAACTTATTTTAGTAATAATCAAGGCTGATTATACAAATTATGTAAAGTCACTTTCAAAAAAATATTTTGAAAGCATTTTCATTAATTATTAAAAAATAAGTTAAATTTCCAAATTATTCATCTTATATCATAAACAAAACGAACAGATTCGTAAATAAGTGTCATGATAATATTTAACTTTTTTCTTCTTATTCCCTGTAAACAAAGAGGTTTTAAATGAAATAGATAATGCAACATTTTTCTTCTTTTAAATAGTAATATGTAATTATTTGGTTAAAAATTAAAAAATAATTAAAAAACAGCAAGGAGAATTTGTCAAAATCTCAGTTTTTTAGTAGAATTGTAATGTACCTTTATCGACATTTGGAAAATATAGTAAAATTGAAATCGTAATGATTTCTGTTATACTGTTTTTATAACTTTTTTTGATTGTAAATTCTGAATATAATCAAAAACTAAATTATGGAAATGATGGGTAATTTATGAGAGTTCCATCGATATCTTAATAAGCCAAGTAGTGCTTAAAACCATTTAATAAAAATTTAAATGGTTTTGTTATTTTTAGTAAATTAAAAAACTTGGCAAAATTCAACTACAAGGGGGACTTTTATTATGAAAAAAATTGGCTTAGCTTGGCAAATATTAATTGGTCTTGTGATCGGGATCATTGTAGGCGCAATTTTTTATGGTAATCCAAAGGTTGCAGATTATTTACAACCAATTGGAGATATCTTTTTACGTCTGATTAAAATGATTGTAATACCAATCGTTGTTTCAAGTATCATTGTAGGTGTTGCTAGTGTTGGTGACACGAAAAAACTTGGCCGTTTAGGCGGGAAAACGATTCTTTACTTTGAGATTATTACAACAGTTGCGATTTTAATCGGATTACTAGTAGCGAATATCGTTAAACCAGGCGCTGGTGTAGATATGAGTATTCTTCACAAAACTGATATAAATACTTATGTTGAAACAGCTAAAGAAGTGAAAAGTCATGGTTTTGCAGATACATTTGTAAATATCGTACCGCCGAATATTTTTTCAGCGTTTGTTGAAGGAAATATGTTAGCAATTATCTTTTTCTCAGTGCTATTTGGTCTTGGTATTACAGCTGTGGGAGAAAGAGGAAAGCCTGTATTAGCATTTTTCCAAGGAACAGCTGATACAATGTTTTACATTACAAATCAAATTATGAAATTTGCTCCATTTGGTGTTTTTGCATTAATCGGTGTTACAGTTTCAAAATTTGGATTAGAATCTTTAATTCCATTAGGAAAATTAGTCATAACTGTGTATTTAACAATGGCATTCTTTATCGTTGTAGTATTAGGTTTAGTAGCTAAAATGGTAGGAGTTAATATCTTTAAGTTTATTAAATTAATTAAAGATGAATTAATCTTGGCATATTCTACTGCGAGTTCTGAAACAGTTTTACCAAGAATTATGGAAAAAGTAGAAAAATTCGGAGTACCAAGATCAATTTCTTCATTCGTTATTCCGACTGGTTACTCATTCAATCTTGATGGATCAACTTTATATCAAGCATTAGCAGCAATTTTCATCGCTCAAATGTATGGTATTCATTTATCAATCACTGCTCAAATTTCACTAATGTTAGTTCTAATGGTCACTTCAAAAGGTATCGCAGGTGTACCAGGCGTTTCGTTTGTTGTATTATTAGCAACATTAGGTACTGCAGGTATTCCAGTTGAAGGTTTAGCATTTATTGCTGGTATTGACCGTATTCTAGATATGGCTAGAACTGCAGTAAACGTAGTAGGTAACTCTTTAGCAGCAGTTGTAATTGCTAAATGGGAAGGTGCTTTTAAACCAGAAGTGGTGAAGAATGATAATAACGTTGCTATGTAACGTATAATATAGAAAAAATAGTTTAATTTTGACTCTCAAATGAATTATCTAAAAGAGTAGCCACAAGGAATAAGAATTTCCTTGTGGCTTTTCTTATTTTACAGAAGTTTTTTTAAAGGGAAAAGTCTAAAAACATAGAATATTCTTAATTATGTTTGGTTTAATTTTTAATAACGCGTCCTTTTGGAAGGGAACCAATTAAGGAGGATAAGATGACAAATTTACTAGATATTACGATAGGGAAACTATTAGAAGAAAAAGCGAAATTACATCCTACTCATGAGGCTGTTGTCTATGCGGATCGAGGTTTAAGGATGAATTACGAACAATTTGAAAAACACTGTAGAGAAGTAGCAAAAGGTTTGATGAGTCTAAGAATTCAAAAAGGTGATCATATTGCAATATGGTCTTCAAATACACCTGAATGGCTTACGTCACAATTTGCAACGGGCAAAATGGGTGGAGTTCTTGTTACAGTAAATACAAATTATCGTACAGCTGAGCTAGAATATTTGTTAAAGCAATCTGATTCAACAACAATTATTTTAATGGATCAGTATAAAGATTCTTCATATATTGAAATGCTTTATGAAATTATTCCAGAATTAAAGGATGCTGTTCCTGGAGAACTTCATAGTAGTCGACTGCCATTTTTACGGAACGTAATTGTTCTTGGTGAGAAAAAATACCCTGGAACATTCTCATGGGATGAGCTTATTTCCATGGCAAAAAATACATCAGACTTAGAGTTGGATAAGCGAATTGCATCAATGAGTCCGTATGATGTTATAAATATGCAATATACATCTGGAACGACTGGTTTCCCAAAAGGGGTAATGCTTACACACTCAAATATCGTCAATAATGGATTTAATATCGCGAATTGTATGGAATTAACAAAGGCTGATCGTTTATGCATTCCTGTGCCATTTTTCCATTGCTTTGGATGTGTTTTAGGAACCATGGCTTGTGTTACTGTTGGAGCAACGATCGTACCTGTACAAGACTTTAGTCCAAAAAGAGTACTTCAAACAGTACAAGATGAAAAATGTACGGGATTACATGGAGTTCCGACAATGTTTATCGCTGAATTAAATGAACCTGAATTTTCTAAATATGATTTATCAACTTTACGAACTGGAATTATGGCAGGGTCAAATTGTCCAATTGAAGTTATGAAGGCCGTAATCGAAAAAATGGGAATTACAGAGATTACAATTGCATATGGTCAAACGGAGTCTTCTCCAGTTATTACACAAACTAGAACGAATGACCCAATTGAGGTACGAGTTGAAACGGTTGGTAAGGCATTACCAAATGTTGAAGTGAAAATTGTAGAACCAGGCACATCTATTGAAGTACCTCGTGGAGTACAAGGAGAACTTTGTACTAGAGGTTATCATGTCATGAAGGGCTACTACAAAAATGAAGAAGCTACTCGTGTTGCAATTGACGAAGATGAGTGGTTACATACTGGGGATTTAGCAATCATGGATGAAAATGGGTATTGCAAAGTTACTGGTAGGCTAAAAGACATGATTATCCGTGGTGGGGAAAATATTTATCCTCGTGAAATAGAAGAATTTTTATATACTCACCCAGATGTGTTAGATGTACAAGTTGTTGGAGTACCAGATGATGTGTATGGGGAAGAAGTAATGGCTTGGATTATTCTTAAAGAAGGTATAAAAATTACACCAGAGGATATTCGATTGTACTGTAAAGGAAAAATCTCAAAACATAAAATTCCACGATATATAGAATTTGTAGAAGCGTACCCGATGACTGCCTCGGGAAAAATACAGAAATTCCGACTTAGAGAGCAAGCTATAGAAACTGCTCAAAAACAAGTTTAATCGATCTGGTTTAATCATTAAAGAAATAGCAAAGTGAAACAGAAAACATTGCTATTTTTTAATTAAATATTTATAAAGAAAACATTTAATCCTATTATGTTAAAATGTGGACACAAAACACTTAAAGGGGATAAAAAGTTGAAAATACGAAAAAAGGAATCTACAAGGCAAACTTTTAAACTAATAGTCTATTCTTTTACGATCGCATTAATTGTTAAGATTTTTATTTTTTCTCCCTTTATTGTTGAAGGTGCTTCGATGCAACCGACCCTACATAATCATGATTATTTGTTTGTTAACAAAGCCTCATTTCATATTTCATCAATAAATAGAGGCGAAGTTGTCATTATAAAAAAAGAAAATGACCCTAAGTATTATGTCAAAAGAATAATTGGTTTGCCAAGTGACTATGTTAATTTAACGAATGGACGCCTTTATATTAATGGAAAACATATATCTGAAAACTATTTAAATGACCATTTGAAAAATGTCTATAGAGAATTTCTCCAATTTAATCAAGTGAAAGTACCTAACGGGTCATATTTAGTAATGGGAGATAATCGTTTGAATAGTAAAGATAGTAGAAATGGTTTAGGGTATATAAAGCAGTCTGAAATAGTCGGCAAAGTTGAAGGAGTTTTTTTTCCGTTTGATCGAGTAAGAATAATACACTAAAAGGAAAAGTAAAATGGATTAAATAGTATAAAAAATTAGTAAAAGATTTTTCATTAAATTTTCATTTTCATTATATAAAGTAAAAAAGCAATAAAATTGATACTTACAGGTATTTTAAGCTGTATTTAAGGCAATAAATCTTAAATATAAGAATAAATTAATAAAAACTGAAAGTAGGAATATATAATGAAAAAAAGTGAAGAACTTTTATTAGAGGAAGAAATTACTCAAATTAAGAAGAACAATTGGTTATTAATGATCATAGCGATCATCACCATACCTTTCTTAGTAATAAATATGTAAAGTAGTAAAGCCTGGAATAGTTAGATACCAGGCTTTTATGCTGTTTAAAAAGAAATTGTCTATTAAATAGGTAGTTTCGTGTTTTTTTAACTCGTATATGCCATTAGCTCTACTTCTTCTATAAATCTAAAAAGGACAACAATTTATTTGACTTCATACCTATCTGGGTATATAGTTCATTTTAACTAATGTAAAAATTTTACTTAGAAAGGAAGGATTTCTATGTCTTATGATGATCAAATAAAAAATAGAGTAAAAAGAATTGAAGGGCAGCTTAGAGGCATTTTAAAAATGATGGATGAGGATAAAGGATGTAAAGAAGTTATAACTCAATTATCGGCAGTAAGAGCGGCAATGGATCGTACAATTGGAGTCATCGTAAGTACGAATCTAATTGAATGTGTAAGACTAGCTGATGAAAATGGAGAAAGTGCAGAAGAGCTTGTAAAAGAAGCAGTTAACTTATTAGTAAAAAGTAGATAATAAACATTTGTAAAACCCTATCATTGGCCAAATATTACTGAACATCAACTTCTTGAAAGTGAGACTAATTGGAAATGTTAAATATTCTAATCATCGTATTAATTGCTTATTTTCTAGTACAAACTTTTCTTCCAATTAAAGGAGTTAAGCAAATTTCAACAAATGAATTAAAAAATGAATTGAAAAGTAAGGGAAAACAATTCATTGATGTTAGAACTTCTGCAGAATATAAAGGAAGACATATTAAAGAATTCAAAAATATTCCATTACATTTGTTAAAACAAAATATAAATCATCTATCAAAAGATCAAGAAACAATTATTATTTGCCAAAGTGGAATGAGAAGTAAAAAAGCATGTAAAGTTCTTAAAAAAATGGGCTATACCAATATTACAAATGTAAAAGGCGGAATGAGTACTTGGTCTTAATAAAGGAGAATAATGAATGAGAGAAATTACAGCAGAAAAACTTGAAGATCTACTAAAAAACGGAGATAAACTTAATATTATTGATGTTCGCGAGGCTGATGAAGTAGCAAACGGAATAATCCCGGGTGCGACGCATATTCCACTTGGTTTAATCGAATTTCGCATGGCTGATCTAGATAAAAATAATGAATACATCGTTGTTTGTCATGCTGGCGGCAGAAGTAGCCGAGCAGTACAGTTTTTAGAAAGTCATGGATTCAATGTTGTGAATATGTCTGGCGGTATGCTTGCATGGACAGGCGAAATTGAATAAACAAAATGCCAAAATTGCTTATAAAAGAATATAAGCAATTTTTTTATGTATTGAAAGGTCACAATATTTTCAGGTTTATTAGTAGAGAAAACAGAAAAAAAGGGATCATGAGTAAGTAAAAAAAGCTAGAAGATGAGATTTAGTACCTTAAAAGTTGTTCATGAGGAAGTAAAAAGTCAAAAAGCTGAGATATAGTACCTCATAAATGGTTCATGAGGAAGTAAAAAGTCAAAAAGCTGTAAATTAGTACCTCATAAAGAGTTCATGAGTAAGTAAAAAGTCAAAAGGCTGAAATATAATACCTCATAAAGGGTTCATGAGGAAGTAAAATAGAAAGAAGCTGAGATTTAGTACCTCATAAGGTGTTCATGAGTAAGTAAAAAGGCAAAAAACTCAGTTTTAGTACTATATAAATGGTTCATAAGTAAGTTAAAAAGCAAAAAATGAAAATAACCTACTCATATATAATTCTTTTGTAAACATTCAATTAAAATGCACAATAAATCGGACTAACTATTGACATAAAAAACAGAATATTCTTATAATTAATTAAAATCTAATGTAACAAAAACACAGAAATTAGTAATGAGTTTATCTTTATCTAGTTTAACTAATTTGTACGGTTTACTTTTAATCTACTATAAAGGGTGTTCAGATGAATCAAGTTAATGAATTAGAATGTTTTCCGTATCCGTTTAAAGATGAGATTTATCGTTACTCAAATAATTCTATTCTATTAGATCCACCTGCAAGCATCGAGATTACACCTAAATATGAGAATGAAATAAAATTAAAAAGAAGCTTGTTACACAAGACACCTAGCCATTGTTATCAAGCACTTCCTACTAGTTTAGAAGGTCAATGGGAAATTGTAGAATTAGTTTTAGATCATTTAATAAAGTATTATCCAAATTATTTTGAAGTTCATAAGGGTCATGAATATTGGACTATATTTAATAAGCTTCTAATGGAGGAGGAACAATTTAGTTTTAGGGATCTAACATCTGTTTTAGGAAAGCCATTGAATTTCATAGGTAGACATGTACAAGAGGATTTAATTTATATGAGTCAACGAGATGGCGATTTATTTTTAGATGCTGGACATCTTTGTTTTCCTTCAAATTGGTCACTTACTTTTAAACTAGGAATGAGATTTAAAGAGATTCATCAGCCAATCCCTATGTTTAGTGAAAAATCATTGGATGATCGAATTCTTCGTTTCTTAAAAAATATTGAACAAGGAACACCTTGGGCTCGTAAAAATTGGTCATTAATGGCAGGAAAAAGACTAGATACTTCATTAGAAACATTTGATCAATGGGGTAAAGATAGAAAAAAAGTTACTACAGATAATGTCGGGAAATTCGTTCACTTACGTGTTGAAGTTCAAAAGTTATTTAGGTTGGCTGCTAGTAATGGGCTCCTATTTACGATTCATACTCACTTATTACCACTAGAGCAATTAATTTTAAATAAGGAATGGTTAGAGCAATTTTATAAAATTCTAAGTGAATTGCCGGATTTTATTTCAGATTATAAAGGAATCTCTTCATATAAAAAAGAAGTAATAACATATTTAAAAAATAAACTTGATGAAGTTAGGTAGAATGTGATGAATAAATTAATAGTAGAAGAAGCTAGTTTTATAGATGGAAAAAGAAAATATTTAATCTGTTCGAATCATAGAGGTAGGCCGCTAATTCAGCCAATCTTAGAAAAGTTACTTGAGAAAAATTATTCTTTTGATTTTGTATTCATCGGATTTGATTCAAGTCCAGAACAATTGCAAAATAATATTAAAACTTGGTTGCAAAGCCAGAAAATGGGTAGCTATTTATATATAGCACTTAGTAAAGAAGAACTTAAAAATTTACGGTCAATTATAGAGGATGTTGGATTTTTTGAAGATGAAGTACAATATGTTGGGTATGGTGAACTGAATTCGAACGTTTTTTGTTGTCGTTGTCATAGTTTAACTGAATTAAAAAATTTAGAAATTGGTAAAGAAATTCAGTGTCAAAACTGTCATTTATTACTTTCAGTTTCTGACCATTATTCGGTCCATTATGACGCATATTTAGGAAACATCGCTAAATTGTAGATGGGAGTGGATGTATTGATTGAGAATACGATACTAGTTCGTGTTAATGAAATAAAGCAAATAACACAACAGGTTAAAGAATTTAGTTTTATTCCAATTGATGAATTTAATCTTCCAACTTTTAGTGGAGGTTCTCATATTAATACATATGTTGCTGCAGAAAATGAGATTATTTGCAGACCTTATTCATTAGTTCATCATTCACTTATTGATAACACTTATAAAATTGCCATTCATTTAAATTCGGAATCAAAGGGCGGTTCAGAATATTGGCATGAACGAATTAAAGTAGGTGATCGACTACGGATTAGCTATCCAAAAAATCATTTTCCATTAAGTTCGAGAGCAAAACATCATGTGTTTTATGCAGCGGGTATTGGCATAACGCCATTTTTATCGATGATGAAAGAATTAAAAAGTAAAAATAAATCTTTTGAACTTCATTATACTTCGGCAACTAAATCAAGTAGTGCATATTATGACTTTTTAAATGAATATTATAAGGAAGTGACTACTTTTTACTTTACGAAAGAGCATAATTCTAGTCGAATAAAAGTTGAAACTCTTTTAGACCATTCAATCGGAACTCATGTCTATTTTTGTGGTCCTAATCGGTTTATTTCTCAATTTAATGAATCGGCATTTGCATTTGGCTATCCAAAATCAAGTGTCCATATTGAGATTTTCACACCACAAATATTGGCTAATTCAAGACCATTTGAGGTTAGACTGGCGAATGGAACTACAAAACAAGTTCCCGTTGATAAAACTTTATTAGATGTTTTACTCGACGAGGGCATAAAAGTACCATATTCCTGTAGAGTTGGAAGATGTGGGACATGTGAGGTAAACGTAATCGATGGCCAAATTGAGCATCTCGACTTTTTATTGGACGAGGATCAAAGAAAAAGTAATAATATGATTTTAACTTGTGTTTCTAGGGCAAAATCAAATCAAATAATCCTAGAAATATAGGGTTCGATTTTATTAAAACAGCTAACCTATTTAATTGATAGACTAGCTGTTTTATTTTTATGCTTTTTTTAGAAGTCTCTGTTAGAGTGTAAAGTTGATTTTCTAAAAGCTGATGATGAAGCATATTTTTTTGTTCTTATTGCTTAAATGATTCTAATTTTTGAATTTGAATTCCTTCTTCATCAAAGTTCTCCTCTGCCAACCATTGAGTTAATGCCTGTTTATGTAGGGGCCATTCTTCTATTAGCATTGAAAACCAGGTGGTGCTTCGTGATCGGTTTTTATAGATAACGTTATTTCTAAAGGTGCCTTCATAACTAAATCCTAAACGTTTTGCTGTTTTAATGGAGGGAGCATTAAGAGAATCACATTTCCATTCATAACGTCGGTATTGGAGTTCTTCGAAAACATACTTAGCTAATAAATAGTGTGCTTCGGTCGAGATTATTGTTCTTCTTAAAGCATCCGAAAAATTTATACTTCCAACTTCAATTACCCCATTTGTCTGATCAATCCTCATTAAACTAAATATTCCAAGTGGTTTATTAGTCTCTTTATTTATCACAGCATAATAGATCTGAGTGCTACTTTCTATTTTTTCTAGTAATGTTTGTTCAAAATTTTCATAGTTGAGAGGTGGTTCGTCGGTTAAATAAGTCCAATTACTAGGATTAGAAATTTTAAATGCATTATAGAGATCTTTAGTATGAGTACGAGATAATCTAGTGACAATAGTATGTTTTCCAACATAATACATATCAGAAGGGAATTCTCTTATCTCCCAATTGGACAACTCCTCACCAATTGGCTGGTTGTATTTGTTTATTCTCTGATTCATTTAATCACCACATTTTATTTATTTTTTACTACAGTTTAGTTGGAAGGCGTGCAGAACTTAAGTGTTTTAACCATTTTATTCAGCTCATTTACCTTTATTCAATCACAATCTAGTAAAATCAAAAGTACTAGATGCGACTATTTTAATGGTACCAGCATTAAAGCGGGAGTGGAAATATGATTGAAATAACTGGATTGATTCTACAAAAAATGTATAATTGTAACAATATTATAGAAAGTGAGTGATTTAATATGATAGTCAGCTCTTTACCTACATCTAACAAACTTGAGGTGCAGAAGTTTTCATATTTCAATTAAAATTCTTCCGCATATAATATTGGAGGAAATGAAATGTTTAGTTATTATGGTGCATTAAGTACGGAAGTATATGATTTTACCAAACCAGTGGGGTATTCAATTGATGGTGATATTGAATATTATCTTGAAAGACTAAAAGGGACTAAAGGGAAAATACTTGAAGCAGCTGTCGGTTCTGGCCGATTCTTAATTCCCTTACTTGAAAATGGATTTATTGTTGATGGCATAGATTATTCAACTGAAATGTTAGATTCTTGTCAAAAACGATGCGAAGAAAGAGGCTTAAATCCGAAGCTTTATGAAGGTAACTTACGTGGTTTTTCTTTGGAATCAAAATATGAAGCTGTCGTTATACCTACTGGCTCCTTTTGCTTGATAGACAATTTAACGGATGCTAAAGATGCACTGAAATGTTTTTATAATCATCTAATGCCAGGAGGGCGCCTAATAGTTGATTTGGAATTACCAAGCAATTGGCGTACAGGTGAAATTACTACAGCAACCTTTCCTCTTTCTAACGAAGAAGGCATATCATTAGAAAGTAAATCAATAGAAATCTGAACAATTATCATTAATCGTTATTCAACTAAAATGGTAGATTGGTTGTTCAGAAAATCATGTATAATTAAAGAAAATAGTTATTTCGAGGAGTACGCAAAATGCCATCACTTTGATTTTATATTAGCAAAAGGGAAAAAGAAACGAGACTGGTTAGATAGACAACACGTATCTTTTGATGAAAAAATTCATGTGTATCTTTCTAATCAGGAAAGAAATAATGCAAGTATGCGGTTGCTTACTTATTTGGACCAATATGCTGATACTTTATTTAGAGAAAAAGAAATTAAGGAATTGCTAAATTTGTGCGATTACATGTTAACTAAATACATAGCTGAATATGACCGTACAGAAAAGGAAATTAGAAAATTTGCAAATGAACTAAAGGTATTGTGCTTAGAAGCGCTTGAACAAAATTAATTAATCATTTCATTAGGTGATTAATTAATAAGCAGGAAGCCATTAAAAGTCATATCATTGATATGGCTTTTTTAATTCAACTATATTTATACTTCTCGTAAATATTTAACTGTAATGTAATTAGGAATTTGACAGGACCTAACATCATATCCTTTACTCTGTCATTAGTAGCTAACTTATTATTTTGTTGTAAGAATTTGAACCAGTATAGGTAGTTGTCGAGATATTTAGTAGCCACTCCTTGAAATCTATCCATCCAATCTCCAAGGCGTTTATGAAAGCTGTTGACATGCTGAACATGGTATATGCCTTTTTTCACATAACCTTCTTTACTGACATTAATTGTTTCGTGTTTTAGACCTTTATCCAATGCAAACTTTTTATAGTTCGTTGCAGTATCTGTGCATAACAAAGCAGAGGGGTCTATATACTCCCCAATTACCGCATCGATTTCTTCTGCTCGGACACGACCACGACCTGCTTTTCTAACAACTACTTGATCATTAGGTCTTGTGCAACTACAACTGCAATTTTTAGACTACTTATACCTCTTTTTGGGTCTCTTCCACCACGTTCTTTGGGGTCTCTGCCTTCTACTTTACGTCCATTAAAGGACTCTTTAAAAAAGGTCTCGTCACTTTCAACGATTCCCTTTAAACCTTGAAATCCTAATGAACGCAATGCAAATAAAATCTTGTGCCTCCAATAGAAACAAGTTGAAATGTGAATTTTAAGCTCTTCAACAATTTTGGGTAAGGTGTAGCCTTCAATCATCATACGAAAATATTTAGCCCATTTTCCAAGATATCGCGAACCTGAAATTGGGGTATTTGTTAAGTCATTAAAAGACTTGGAGCAATCATGACAGAAGTAACGCTGTCTTCCACGATATTTTCCGTTTCGCTTAACCTTTATACTTCCACAATGAACACAACCAAGACCTTCGCTGCACCCTTAAGGAGTATGGTCAAAATAGCAACAATCTATGCGAAAACAGCCATACAAAAAGACTTGTTTTATTGCTAAATTAATGGACATGCGTTAGTTACATAAGGGTTCATAAAGGTTGTCTAATTAGACAGCCTTTTTTAGTTCAAATTTAACAGAGGTTTATTAAAAAAACTAATGTCGAAATATATTTATAAATAAGAGCATTTAAAAAATACGTAATTTTCATAATTTTGGAGGATTTTTGAAAGTCTTTGTCGAAATTTTAATTATTCTTTGCATTTATATTCTTAATGAAAAGAAAAATCGAGTTTATTACATAGGTAAATTCGACGATCCAATTTATATTTACATCTTATTAAATTAAGAGATAAAGAAAGGAGTGGCTTTATACATGTCAGAAAATACTAAAACTTCGAACCTTAACTTGGAAGAGAATTTATTTGCTGAATTTCCAAAGCCTACTGTACAAGAGTGGAGAGATGTTGTTGAAAAATCCTTAAAAGGAGCCACTATTGAGGAAAAGCTTGTAACAAAAACATATGAAGAAATAATTTTGAAGCCGATGTATGGGGAAGAAGATATCGCTAACTATCCTTATCTAAACGCACAACCAGGAGAATTTCCTTTCGTTAGAGGAACAAGTGAACAAGGTTATCTAGAAAAGCCATGGGAAATTAGTCAGGAACTAGATTGTTCTTCTCCAATAGAGTTCAACCGTGTTGCAAAACATGATTTAGACAAAGGTCAAACGATGTTAAAGATTCAACTAAACGAATCTTTAGAAACAACTAGTCAAAATAATAATTCAAATAAAGGGTTAATTTTAACATCTATTAATGATTTTAGAATAGCCTTTCAAAATATAAATTTAGAGGAAGTTCCTTTATATATTGAAACAGTTAACGGTGGGCAAGCATTTTTTGGTTCATTTATCGCATATTTACAACAACAAAATTACGATTTTAATAAAATAAATGGCTTTATTGGAATGGATCCGATCAGTAATTTAGTGAAAGAAGGGACACTTCCGTATTCTCTTGAAAATGCTTACAAAATGATGGCAGAGATCACAAAATGGTCAGTTAATCATACAGCAAATTTAAGAAATATTTTAGTACAGTCACATCCTTATCACGATGCAGGAGGAAATGCAGTTCAAGAATTAGCATTTGCTATTTCAACTGGATTAGAGTATCTACGTGAAATGGATAATCGACAAATCCCGCTTGATGATGCAGCGGCTAAAATACTATTCTCGTTTTCTGTCGGATCGAACTTCTTTATGGAAATCGCAAAATTAAGAGCAGCTAGAATGATTTGGGCAAGAATTATAAAAGAATTAGGTGGCAAAGAAGCTGCACAAAAAATGAACATTCATTCACGTACATCTGCATGGACAAAAACGATTTATGATCCTTATGTAAATATACTTAGAGGAACTGTTGAAGCTTTTGCAGGAGTAATTGGAGGATCTGACTCACTTCATGTTTCGCCATTCGATGAATCGATAAAATCATCTGATGAGTTTTCTAGACGTATTGCGAGAAATACACATTTAATTCTTGAAAAAGAATCAAATTTATCAAAAGTCTCTGATCCAGCTGGTGGTTCTTGGTATATTGAATCACTTACTTACTCTTTGGCTGAAAAGGCATGGGAACTATTCCAAAAGATTGAAGAAAAAGGTGGAATGGTTAAGGCAATACAAGAAGGTTTTCCTCAAGCATTAGTTAGACAGGTTGCAGAAGAAAAATCGAACAACATAAAAAATAGAAAAGCTAAATTTATTGGGACTAATATTTATCCGAATCTGAATGAAACAAGAATAGAGAAAAAAGAATTGGATCGTGCAGAAGTTGAAGTGACTAAAGAAAACTTCGAGGACACTTCCGAACATTTAGTATTACAAACTGGTTGTTCAATTGAAGATATAATTGATGCAGCAAATAATGGTGCAATAATTTCGAATATTTTAAATGCAATGAATTTAATAGATTCAGAACTTCCTAGAATTAATCAATTAGACATACATCGTGGTGCACAACCTTATGAATCATTACGCCAAAATTCTCAAAGCTATAAAAATAGTACTGGTGAATTCCCAACTATATTTGTAGCAAATTTTGGACAAGTTGCAGCATATAAGCCACGAACTGACTTTGTTACTGATTTCTTTGAAGTTGGAGGATTTAAGGTGCTACAAAATAAAGGCTTTACATCCATTGATGAAGTAATCGAATCATTTAAAAAATCAGAATCGACTATTGTTGTCATTTGTTCAACTGATGATCAATATTCAGAAGTTGTACCTTCTATAACAAATCAGATTAAAACAATTAATCCGAATGCCAAAGTACTTTTAGCAGGAAAGCCGTCATTAGATGATATGAATTTATACAAACAAGTTGGAATTGATGATTTCATTCATATCAATGTAAATAATTTTGAGAAGTTAGAAAATCTTCAAAAGGATGGAGGGATTTTGAAATGAACAAACTAACAGACTTTACAAAGATGCCATTTAATACAACATTTTCAGCACCAAATATAGCACCTCCTAAACAGATGCAAGTTAATCAAGATGATTGGAAAACTTTAGAACAAATAGATGTAAAACCATTATATGATTCGACTGATCTTAATCAGATGGAACACTTAGGATATGTTTCTGGAATTGCTCCGTTTTTACGTGGACCTTACCCTGCGATGTATATTAACAAACCTTGGACAATTCGCCAATACGCAGGCTTTTCAACAGCGGAAGAGAGTAATGCATTTTATCGAAGAAATTTAGCTGCTGGTCAAAAAGGTTTATCGATTGCTTTTGATTTAGCTACTCACCGTGGGTATGATTCGGATCATCCTCGTGTTGAAGGGGATGTTGGAAAAGCAGGGGTTGCAATTGATTCAATCCTTGATATGAAAATTTTATTTGATGGTATTCCGTTAGATAAAATGTCAGTTTCAATGACAATGAATGGTGCTGTACTTCCGGTTTTAGCATTTTATATTGTTGCTGCTGAAGAACAAGGCGTACATCAATCACAGCTTACAGGAACGATTCAAAACGATATTTTGAAAGAATATATGGTGAGAAATACTTATATTTACCCACCAGAAGCATCAATGCGTATTATTGCTGATATTTTTTCTTATACTTCACAAAATATGCCTAAATTCAACAGTATTAGTATATCTGGTTACCATATGCAAGAAGCAGGGGCAACTGCTGATATCGAGTTAGGCTATACTTTAGCAAATGGATTGGAATATGTTCGAACTGGTTTAAAAGCGGGAATCGATATTGACTCGTTTGCTCCTCGTTTATCATTTTTCTGGGGAATCGGAATGAACTATTTCATGGAAATCGCAAAAATGAGAGCAGGACGCATGCTTTGGGCTAAATTGATAAAATCATTTGATCCAAAGAAAGAAAAATCGATGGCGCTTAGAACGCATTCACAAACATCTGGTTGGAGTTTAACAGAACAAGATCCATTTAATAATGTGACTCGTACTTGTATTGAAGCGATGGCCGCTGTGTTAGGGCATACTCAATCACTTCATACGAATGCTTTAGATGAAGCAATTGCATTACCAACGGATTTCTCTGCTCGTATTGCCCGTAATACGCAGCTTTATTTACAAGAAGAAACTGGAATTTGTAATGTAGTGGACCCTTGGGGAGGTTCATATTACGTTGAATCGTTAACAAATGAATTAGTACAAAAAGCATGGGCACATATTCAAGAGGTTGAATCATTAGGTGGTATGGCAAAAGCGATTGAAACTGGTTTACCAAAGATGAGAATCGAAGAAGCTGCGGCAAGACGTCAAGCTCACATCGATTCAGGTAAAGAAACAATTATTGGCGTTAATAAATATCGCCTTGAAAAAGAAGATCCATTAGATGTTTTAGAAGTCGACAATACTGCAGTTCGTGAAGCGCAAATTATGCGATTACAAGAGCTTCGAGCATCTAGAGATGAAGCTAAAGTGCAGGCAGCATTAACCGCGATTACTGAGGCTGCGGAGTCTGGGGAAGGTAATTTGTTAGCGCTTGCAATCGAGGCTGCTAGAGCTCGTGCAACATTAGGTGAAATTTCGGATGCCTATGAAAAAGTAGTAGGTAGACATAAAGCTGTTATTCGTTCAATTATGGGTGTTTACAGTGCGGAATACGGTGAAAAAGATGAAATAGAGATTGTACGTAAAATGGCTGATGATTTTGAAGAGAAAGAAGGTCGTCGTCCTCGAATTATGATAGCTAAACTCGGACAAGATGGTCATGATCGTGGAGCGAAAGTAATCGCAACAGCATTTGCGGATTTAGGATTTGATGTAGATATCGGTCCTTTATTCCAAACACCAGCGGAAACGGCACTTCAAGCAGTTGAAAATGATGTTCATGTTATCGGAATGAGCTCTTTAGCAGGTGGTCACAAAACGCTACTTCCACAATTGATGGAAGAGTTAAAAAAACTAGGTCGACAGGACATTGTTCTTGTAGCTGGAGGGGTAATACCAGCAGGGGATTATGAGTTTTTATTGAAAAACGGAGCAGCAGCAATCTTCGGACCAGGTACTGTTATCCCAGTTGCGGCACAAAAGGTTATTGAAGAAATTAATCGCCGACTTGAGGATTCGATTTAAATGGATCAAGAAAACAAGAGAAAGAAAAAGCTTTCTGAAGACGACTATGTAAATGGAGTACTTGAAGGCAATCGAACTATTTTAGCCCAAACAATTACCCTTATAGAAAGTAATTCGTCAGCACATATGTATTCTGCACAAAATGTGTTGACGAGGTTACTTCCTCATTCAGGTCGTTCGATCCGGATTGGAATAACTGGGGTTCCAGGAGCCGGTAAAAGTAGTTTAATAGAAAGCTTTGGAACTTATTTGTGTGAACAAGGGCATAAAGTAGCCGTTTTAACAATCGATCCAAGTAGCACAATTACAAAAGGTAGTATTTTAGGAGACAAAACAAGAATGGATTCACTTTCAAAGAATCCGAATGCATTTATTAGACCTTCTGCATCAGGTGGTTCTCTTGGTGGGATTGCACGTAAAACAAGGGAATCAATGCTAGTATGCGAGGCAGCAGGCTATGATGTGATTTTAATCGAAACTGTCGGTGTTGGACAAAGTGAAGTACAGGTTCGTTCAATGGTAGATTTTTTTCTTTTAGTCATGCTAACTGGAGCAGGAGATGAGCTACAAGGAATTAAAAAAGGCATCATGGAACTTGCAGATTCAATTATCATCAATAAAGCTGATGGACAAAACAAATTAAAAGCTAATGCGGCTAAGGCTGAATTTAATCGAATACTTCACTTATTACAGCCTTCAACTCCTGGCTGGACAAGTAAAGCATATACCGCTTCTGCGTTACTTGGTGAAGGTATTGAAGAAATATGGAATGAAATTAATGCTTTTAAAGATCTAACAACTGAGTCAGGCTATTTTTCTTTGCGACGTCAAAAACAAATGATTGATTGGATGTACAACATGGTTTTTGAACAGTTGAAACTAAGTTTTATGAATCATGAAAGTGTGAAACTAAATTTAAAAACGATTGAAAGTTCAATTGTAAATGGAGAATTAACAGCAACTTCAGCTGCAAACTATTTATTATCCATTTTTGAAGGCAATAGGAAGGAGACATTGTAATGCAAGAGACTAGTCCTAAAAAAATTAATCATATTGGAATTGCAGTAAGAGATTTAGAGACTTCTATTCAATTGTATACGAATGTGCTTGGTTTAAAACTTAAAGGAATTGAAACTGTTGAAAGTGAAAAAGTACGAGTAGCATTTATCGAAATCGGTGAAGTGAAAATTGAGCTTTTAGAAGCAACTAGTCCAGAAAGCCCAATTGCAAAGTTTATTGAGAAAAAAGGCGAAGGAATTCATCATATTGCTTTAGAAACAGAAAACTGTGAGAAACAGCTTGAAGTTGTGAAAGAACACGGAATTAAACTAATTAATGAAGTTCCAAAAAAGGGTGCGCACGATAGCCTAGTTGCTTTCCTTCATCCAAATTCAACGAATAAAGTATTGTTCGAGCTATGCCAACCATCATCTAGTTTAACCAGAAAGGAAGTTGAATAAAGTCATGACAACAGCTTATGAGAAAATTAATGAATTAATGGATCGAAAGAGAGTAATTGAATTGGGCGGTGGAGACGAACGAATAGATTCACAGCATAATAGAGGAAAATTAACTGCTAGAGAACGTATAAATCTTTTATTAGATGAAGATACTTTTGTCGAATTAAATCCCTTTATTAAACATCGCGCTACGAATTTTGGAATGGATAAAATGGATAGTCCGGGTGAAGGCGTTGTCACTGGTTACGGTAAAGTACATGGACGTCTAATTTATGTATTTGCGCAAGACTTTACAGTTTTTGGTGGAGCATTAGGTGAAATGCACGCTTTAAAAATTGCGAAAGTTATGGACTTAGCAGCAAAAGTTGGCGCTCCGATTATAGGGTTAAATGATTCGGGCGGTGCAAGAATACAAGAAGGAGTAGTTTCTTTAGACGGTTACGGTCATGTATTTTATCGCAATTCGATTTATTCAGGCGTTATACCACAAATTTCTGTCATAATGGGCCCATGTGCAGGAGGAGCAGTCTATTCACCAGCAATTACTGATTTTGTTTTTATGGTTGAGAAGACGAGCCAAATGTTTATTACTGGTCCAAAAGTAATTGAGACAATAACTGGTGAAAAAATTACTTCAGAAAATCTAGGAGGAGCAAAAGTTCATTCTTCGATTAGCGGTGTAGCACATTTCACTGAAGAATCAGAACCTGAAATTTTAGAGCAGGTGCGTAGACTTATTAGCTTTTTACCTCAAAATAATAATGAAAAACCAGAAGGCGTTCCTTTCTTTGAAAATGATGATTGGAGAGAAGAGTTAATTGACTTAGTTCCAATTGAATCTACGAAAGTTTACGATGTAAGAAAAGTCATTGAGCAAATACTTGATTCTGGAGATTTCATGGAGGTTCAACCAAACTTTGCAAAAAATATTGTGATCGGTTTTGGTCGAATTGATGGACAAAGCGTAGGAATCATAGCAAATCAGCCAAAAGTAATGGCAGGCGGTCTTGACATTAATTCATCTGATAAACTATCAAGATTTATCCGTTTCTGTGATTCATTTAATATACCTTTAATTACATTTGAAGATGTAACAGGTTTCTTCCCAGGAGTAAACCAGGAGCATGGTGGAATTATCCGTCACGGAGCTAAAATTTTATATGCATATTCAGAAGCTACAGTTCCAAAAATTACTGTAATCTTAAGAAAAGCATATGGCGGTGCATACGTAGCAATGAATTCAAAAGCAATTGGTGCAGATGTAGTATACGCTTGGCCAAATGCAGAAATCGCCGTAATGGGACCAGAAGGAGCAGCGAATATTATCTTTGCAAAAGAAATCAATCAAAGTATCGACCCAATTGCAACTCGTGCTGAAAAAATTTCAGAATACAGAGAAATGTTTGCAAACCCATATGTTGCAGCTTCTCATGGTATGGTCGATGATGTTATTGATCCACGAGAAACACGTAAAGTCTTAAAACAATCCTTAGAAATGTTAAGAACAAAAAGTGAAACAAGACCTAACAAGAAACATGGAAATATACCGCTTTAAAGATTAGGGAATTGAGGAGTATATTAGGTATGGAAATAATCCTCACTAAACTACCTCTACTGTGAAAATTTTGGTAGATTTAACATGTCCTTAATAAAACTAAAGTGACTAGATATACTTCAAGATTAGTATATCTAGTTTTTTTGTGAGAAAATGTTGAAAATTACATTTTATTAAATTAATTGATATTTTGACAAATAAAAATTTTTATGTTATAATAAAATATTTTCGTGTTGACTCTGTGGGCTTTAATCGTTACGATAGTACTTGGAAATGATTCACAATATAGTTCGGGAGTGATTTTATGCTTGGTAGTAGTAAGATTCAAATGTTAAACATTACGATGAATTCAAATGGAATGACAAATACAATTCATCCAACGCTAATTTGGGATGACGAAGATGTGGTTTTAATTGATACAGGCTATCCAGGACAATTAAACGAATTTCAAAATTGCTTTGAAACTGTAGGAGTACCATTTGAAAAACTTAATAAAATACTGATTACACATCAAGATATTGATCATATTGGCAGTCTTTCTGTAATCGTAGAAGAGTCTACTAATAAAATTGAAGTCTATGCGAGTGAAATAGAAAAACCTTATATTCAAGGTGAAAAGTTACTTATTAAAATTACGCCAGAAAAAATTGCGAATGCTGTAGCGGCATTGCCAGCAGATACAACAGATGAATTCCGAAAAGCATTTAAAAACAGATTAGAAAATCCCCCAAAAGGTAAAGTTGACCATATTGTTACACCAGGAAATGATTTGGCAATTTGTGGTGGTATTACTGTAATTGACACTGCTGGACATACACCAGGACATATAAGCTTTTATCATAAAGAGTCGAAAACATTAGTTGCAGGAGATGCACTAATGATTGAAAATGGTCAATTAAACCCTTCAAACCCGGGGTACACTTATGATATTGAACAATCAATCAAATCACTTGAGGCTATATTATCATTCGATATTGAAAAAGTAATCTGTTATCATGGTGGATTATTTGAGGGGAATGTAAAAGAAAGATTAAGTGAAATCATTCAATAAAAATAGTAAAGAAACGTTTTGGAGGCAAAAAGATGAGCAACAAGAATTATCAAGAATTAATAAAAGATCGTGTCTTTTTCGGTGGGGCAGATGACGTTAAAGACATGATGGAAAACGAAAATGCAGATATTGTTTTTGATTTAAGGGTAAAAAATTATGAGGTTGACCCTCAAATTAACCGTGTACATAGTCCGATTGTTGATGATAAAGAAGAACAAGCAGAAACACTTAAAAAAGCGATTGATCATGTCGTAGAAGCTTATCAAAATGATCAAAAAGTGTATTTCCATTGTGGTGGGGGGAATACTCGTGCAGGTACAGTGGCAATAGGAGCATTAATTGCACTAAACAAAGCAGAAACAATTGAAGAAGCTGAAAAAATGGCTAGATCAATACGTCCAACAATTAAATCGAATCCTGATATGAAGGAATCTTTAAAAAAGATTTTTCCTAATGCTTAAATAAAAATAAAAAACGCTAATTATACAAGTTTGTTTTGTATCATTTAGCGTTTTTTATTAAGAAATACCATTTAAAAGATCTCTTACACACTTAATAAATTCATTTTTGTCACTTGTATTTTCTTTAGTATTTGGAGAGATCACCCAAAAGTCCTCATAAACATAATCTGTTTCTTTAATGGGAATTACTTTTAATTCGCCATTTAATACATCAGGAAAATATTTTAAAGTTGTATTATGCACAAATGTAAATACGCTTCCTTCTTTAATAATTTCAATTAGTGTCATCGTCCGATTTGATTTAAGAACAATCTCATTTTTAAATTTTTTAACTAATTGCAGAAAATGTTTATTTGAAAAATTATACATTACAACTTTTTGATAAAGTAGTTCTTCAGCTGTAACAAAATCTAAATCATATAAAGGAGAATTTTTACCTACTATAATACAAACATTTCCTTTACTTAAAAATTCGAAATTAATATTATTTTCCTTTTCTAATTCCGGTTTTGAAGAAACAACTAACGCTAAATCATAGTCCTCTTTTGTTAAATTGTTAATGATCTGAGGTGAACCTTGTTCAATTAATTCAATTGTAGCGCCATTGTTTTTCCCAGAGTATTTTTTTAAAACATCGTGAATTGTAAAAGTGAACGTAGGTGCACATGCAATTTTCATATGTTTTACTCTAGTTTCCTTAAAAGTCGAAAGTTGATCTTTTAATTCTTTTAAATTATTTAAAATATCAATTGACCTAGATAATACTAACTCTCCCTCAAAAGTTAACGTAATTCCGCCTCTAGAACGATTAAATATATTTATTTCTAATTCTCTTTCAAGTTGAGTTATGGCTTGACTAACCCCAGAAGGAGAAATATGCAATTTTTTCGCTGCCCTTGAAATCGACTTCTCTTTTGCGATACTTACAACATATTCTAGTTGTTCAAAGTTCATTTTATCCTCCTAATATAAAAACTAACTTATCCTATCAATAGTTTAATATATTTAAGTGTTTTACATTGTTAAGTATTACTTAACTATAGCTTAACATATATGAAATATAATTTCTTCCGTAAACGATGTAAAATACTACTTAATTCCATTTAATTTTATAGGATTAATTAGGATTAAGTAATGAAATATCAGTAATTGAGTCTAATTACTGTTGAAAGTTGGGAATAAAAATGTTTACTAACAATGAGTTTAATCACCACGAAAATAAAACATTTATTTTTGTTGAAAATACTCTTTTCGTATCTGGTATATGTACAATTTTAATACATCATAATCTAGATGCTAGAAAAATAGATTTCCATGAAATTAATACAAGTGATTTAAATGAAACATTTTTTATTTGTCATGTGAAAAATGAAGAGATGGGAGTAAAATCTCAGCTTTTAAAGTTAATTGATAAGAACATTAATATAATAATCATAAAAAATAATATAGATTATAAAGAAATAAAGAGTTTACTAGAAATTGGGGTAAATGGAATTTGCTTAACTGACATTGATGAAGAATATTTACTTTATATTGTAAAACAAGTTCAAAATGGCCAATTTTTCTTAGATTCTCGATTAACAAATTTAATTATTGAAGAAAATACACGACTTCTTGAGAATGGAAAGAAAAAGAAAGAACTAGATTCAGAGGCTATGAATAGTCTTTTAACAAAAAGAGAAATAGAAATTTTACAACTTCTAGCTCAAGGATATTCTAATATCCAAATAGGATCTGAATTATTTATTTCGAGTAAAACTGTTAAAAACCATGTTTCAAATATAATCCAAAAATTACAAGTATCTGACAGACTAAACGCTGTGATTTTTGCAATGAAAAATAATTGGATTTCGCTTGATTAAGAAAAAAATGACACTATTCTTTTACATAAAAGGATTAGTGTCACGCTTTTGTAAAACCATCTTGTAAATTATAATTATCAAATTTTCGTAAAAGAAGTAGAGTGTTGTTGATTTCGATTACAGGACTCTCGCTTTCCATGGGGCGAGACCTGAGCCTCCTCGGCGCGCCTGCGGGGTCTCAGCCTTCCCGCATATCCCATAGGAGTCGAGCATCCCTCCATTCCAATCAACTAATCCATCAATAAAAGTTTACGGAAAAAATACTAATTAAGTATCCTTTACTTAGTGTAGCAGTTTAATAATCAATTTTTAGGTAAATTGGGATCGAACATTAACTAATAAACTAATCATTTAAAACGATATATCTAAAATTTGAAAAAACAATTACTATAGTTTGTTGGTATATTAAAATTGTTGAAACACTTTAACATTTAAAATCGTTACTAAATATAAAAAAATGAATTTTAACATCAATTCAATTCCCCTAAATTTTGTTTTCCTTATAGACCTTTTATACTTCAACAGTCTGACACTAATCTCCTGCATAAAAGGATTAGTGCTTTTTTTATTTTTAAAGCGCTTTCAAAATTTAAGAAATAATTCCTTTTCGAATTAATTCACCAACAGCATGAGAGCGATTGTTAGCACCAAGTTTTTTAATAGCAGATTTCACATATTGTTTTACTGTAAGTTCACTAATATTCATGGAATCTGCCATCTCTTTTGTGCTTTCTCCCCAAGCAATGCGTTTCATTACCTCTAATTCTCTTTTACTTAAAATGATTGAATGATAAGCCCCAGTTGTATTTTCTAAAAATTTACCAATTAACTTACCATAGTATGTAAATGAAGAGAGTAGTTTATCATCCATATTAATAAAATCATCTTTAAATTCCGTTGAACAAATATATCCAACAACTACTGAACCGAAACAGATTGGCACAGCAATCATAGAGTTAACACTAGAAGGGAAGATATATTTACTACTCGTTTGTTTTAAGTATTCAATCCCTGAACAAAACTTTGCTTTTCGCTCACAAATTGCTGAAAAGATGATTGGGAGCGAACGAATATCATCTCTTATCTCTCGTATATGTGATAATCCATCATTTGAAATCAAAATAATGCCTTCACCTAAAAATCCAAAAGGAGAATATCTAAATAAATAAGCATTTCGAACGGGGAAAAGATTCATATAGATATCAAGAATATTGTACATATGTTCTTCATGACTTGTACTAACTTCAAGTTTTCGAATATGTTCTTGAATGGTATAGTCAGATACCACGTTATCATCTCCTTTTTAGGGATATTATATATTCAAAATTAGGAATATTCTAATTATACTAAAAGTTATACCCTTTAGATAGGCTTTTTGAGATATAGGATCTCGAAAGTAAATTAAAATCCAATCTGAAAGGAAGATGTAAATTGGCTAATTTAGATCCAAAAGCAAAAGCATATGTGGAGATGTTTAATCAAATGCCAGCAATTCACAAAATGGAACCGGAAGCTGTAAGAGAAATGTTTGCAGATGCTCCACCAGTTGAAGTAGAACTTGCTTCATTAGCGAAAGTTGAAGATAAATTAATTCAAGTGGGACAAGGTGAAACAATTAAAATCAGAATTTACACTCCTAAAGGTGAAGGTCCTTTACCAGTATTTGTGTATTACCATGGTGGCGGTTGGGTTATTGGTGATTTAGAAACATCGGATGCAAGTTGTAGAATGCTTGCTAACCGTACGAAAAGAATCGTTGTTTCAGTAGATTATCGACTTGCTCCGGAATACAAGTTTCCAATCCCATTTGAAGATTCGTTTGCTGCATTAAATTGGGTGAGTGAACATGCTAAAGAATTTAATGGAAACGCTTCCAATATCGTTGTAGGCGGTGATAGTGCTGGAGGGAATCTTGCTGCGGTAGTTTCACAAGCTGCCAAAGATCAAAACGGACCAAAAGTTGTCGCACAAGTGCTGGTTTATCCTGTTACTGCATTAACTTATGATTCAAAATCTTATTTAGATTTCCAAGAAGGCTATGGACTTGATCGAGATTTAATGATTTGGTTTGGAAATCATTATATAAATTCCAAAGAAGATGCTAGAAATAAGTATGTTTCACCACTTGTAGCTGAAGATTTAACGAACCTACCCCCTGCTCTTATTATTACAGCGGAAAATGATGTACTTCGAGATGAAGGAATTGAATATGGTAAACGTTTAAAAGAGGCTGGAGTAAATGTAGAGCTGCATTGTGAACAAGGACTAGTTCATGGATACTTTACAAATATGGCAGTGTTTCCTGAGCGAATTGAAGAGTCAATCAATCGAATTGATGAGTTTTTAAATAAAGTGGATCAAACAGTATTAAATAAAAGGTAAATTTAAGTCTGAAAAAAATAAAAATAAATCTATTTATAAAAGGAGGATACCAAATGAAAACTAACATTCAACACTTTGATGCAATTGTAATTGGTGCTGGTTTTTCGGGGCTATATATGCTTCACCGCTTACGAGAGGATGGACTCTCAGTTCGTGTATATGAAGCAGGTGAAGGTGTAGGAGGAACGTGGTTTTGGAATCGTTATCCAGGCGCAAGATGTGATTCAGAAAGTGTTTACTATAATTATACTTTTTCAGAAGAGTTATATAAAGAATGGACTTGGACGTCTAGGTATCCAGAGCAACCTGAAATTTTAAGATATTTAAATTTTGTGGCAGATAAATTTGATTTGCGCTCAGATATTCAATTTAATACAAGGGTTCAATCAGCTCATTATGATGAGAAAAATAATAGATGGACGATCAATTTAGATGATCATACGAATGTAACGGCTAAATATTTTATTACTGGTGTGGGGTGTTTATCAGCGGCAAATGTACCTAATTTCAAAGGAATCGAATCATTCAAAGGTGAATGGTACCATACGGGTCACTGGCCAAGAAATAAGGTAGTTGATTTTAAAGGTAAACGTGTTGGAATTATTGGAACTGGTTCGAGCGGGGTACAAGCTATTCCAGTTATTGCAGAACAGGCAGGTCATCTAACTGTATTCCAGCGTACACCTCAATATAGTGCACCAGCAAGAAACCATCTTTATGACCCGGAATATATACGAAAATCTAAAGCAAACTTTAAAAAAATTAAAAAACAAATGAGAGAATCGACTGGCGGCCAACCGGTTGTACCACCTACACAATCAGCTTTAGAGGTCAATCCAATAGAAAGAAACAAAATATATGAAGATAGTTGGAAAAATGGTGGACTTGGACTCTTTGGGGCTTTCACTGATCTCACAATTGATGAAAGAGCAAATGAGACAGTTGCTGAATTTATAAGATCAAAAATTAGTGAAATTGTACATGATTCAGAAGTTGCCAAAAAATTAATGCCATACTATTACTATGGGACAAAACGTCCAATTATTGATACAAATTACTACGAAACCTATAATCGTGGAAACGTATCTTTAGTTGATGTGAAGAACGATTCAATTGAATCAATTACACCTAATGGGTTGAAAACAATCAACAATGAATATGAATTAGATGTGATTGTATTTGCTACTGGGTATGATGGAATGACTGGACCATTAATGAAGATTGATATTAAAGGAAAAGATGGAATTAGTTTGAAAGAAAAATGGGACGGAGGAGCACAAACGAGAACATATCTTGGAATTGCTAATGCAGGTTTCCCTAATATGTTTATGATTACTGGGCCTGAAAGTCCTTCAGTACTTAGCAACATGCCAGTTTCAATTGAGCAACACGTAGAATGGATCGCTGATTGTATTCAGTTCTTACGTACGAAAGAAATTGATATTATTGAAGCTAATGTTGATGCAGAGAATGAATGGAGCCAACATTGTAGGGAAGTTGCAGAAGCAACGCTATTTACAAAAACAGATTCATGGTACACCGGGGCAAATATTAAAGGAAAACCACGAGGATTTCAAATTTACCTTGGTGGTGTAGGAGCATATCGTAAAAAATGTGATGAAATAGCAACAAATGGATATGAAGGTTTTGTATTAACCTCAACAGCAGTTCATTAATTAGAATACAACACATTGAAAAACACTTCTTTTTATAGAGAAGTGTTTTTCAATGTGCTTAAAGTTTAGTACTTCATAAGTGGTTCATGAGTAAGTAAAACAGCGAAAAGATGAATATAGCTTACTTACAATTAGTTGGAGTGTAAATAGAACAGATCTCTCCAAGTATTAAAATTCATTTAATGAAAGTTGAATTAATCCACAAATTCAGAGTAAAAATAGTATAATGATATGTATTTAAATTTCATTAATAGTATAAATATTCAATTTGCTATTTGTTAGAGTTAAAAAGGGGAGAGTTTTAATTTGTCTGCATCAAAAAAATCTATCTTTAAAGGGACCTCATTTACGAATTTTTGGGTCTCTCGTATGTTTACTTCGACTTCATTTCAGATGCTATCGGTGGCAATTGGATGGCAAATGTATGATTTGACACATGACGCGTTTAGTCTGGGGCTAGTTGGTTTGGCGCAATTTATTCCAATGGTCTTACTTACTTTAGTAGTTGGTCAAGTTGCTGACAGGGTTGATCGTCGGAAGATTGTTCTCATATGCCAAATGGTAGAAGCTATAATAGCAGGGCTTCTATTATATGGTAATTTTGCTAATTGGCTTGGCAAAGAGGAAATATTAATTGCTGCTTTTATACTCGGTGCATGCCGTACTTTTGAAGGACCTGCTTCTTCTGCATTATTACCTCAAGTTGTGCCAAAGTCTATTTTACAGCAAGCCATTTCTTGGAGTACATCTGCAGGTCAAACAGCACAAATACTAGGGCCATCTCTTGGTGGGGTATTATTTTCGGTAGGACCAGCATACGTATATGCAACGTCAGCAATTGCTTTATTACTTTCATCAATCCTAACATTTTTTATAAAATTAGACAGTCAATTTATTCGAAAATCAGAACCAGTAACTTTACGTACAATGCTTATGGGGTTAGAATTTGTCTATAAGCACCCAATCATTTTAGGAACGATATCACTTGATTTATTTGCCGTTTTACTCGGAGGAGCTACAGCACTTTTACCAATTTATGCGCAAGATATTTTACATACAGGTGCTTGGGGCTTAGGGCTAATGCGTACTGCACCAGCTGTTGGAGCATTAATCATGTCTTTAATTTTAGCTTATTTTCCACTTAAAAGATCATATGGTCCAATATTATTTGGAGCGTTAGGTATTTTTGGGCTGGCAACTATGCTATTTGCAATCTCAACAAACTTAGTCATCTCATTAATTGCATTATTTATCATCGGAGCCTCGGATGTAGTCAGCGTAGTAATACGTTCTTCGCTAGTTCAGCTACAGACACCGGATGATATGAGAGGCAGAGTAAATGCTGTAAATTCTCTATTTATTGGAACTTCAAATCAGCTCGGGGAATTTGAATCTGGAACGATGGCTGGATTAATTGGTGCGGTACCAGCTGTATTTGTGGGTGGACTTGGAACGATATTAGTTGCAGGACTTTGGATGTATTTATTCCCTTCACTTAGAAGAATTAATTCACTTTTTGGAGAGAAAACAGAAAAAGCAGGATAATTTGCTAAAGGAGATTTTATGGAAAATACTAAAAAAACCTCTGAAACGATTGATGAATATATTTTACAATTTCAGCCAGATGTTCAGGAAAAGTTACAAGCCTTAAGAAAAACTGTAAAAGAAGTTGTGCCAAATGCTGTAGAGAGAATTAGTTACCAAATGCCTACATTTGCGCTTAATAAAAATTTAGTACATTTTGCTGCATTTAAACATCATATTGGATTTTACCCTGGAGCAAGTGGTATTGCAGCATTTAAACAAGAATTATCAGTTTATAAAGGTGCTAAAGGATCTGTACAATTTCCGTTAAACGATCCACTTCCATTTGATCTAATAAAAAAGATTGTAAAGTATAGAGAAGTTGAGGATATTAAAAAAGCAGAAGAGAAATTAAAAAAGAAAAAATAAGTTCGGGACCTCTAAAGCTATTTTTAGCTTTGGAGGTTTTTTGGAAAAAAGGCTGAAGCTTTTGTTCAAAATTTTGACATATAATTTTCGTTAAAACATTACTTTATCCGTTATACTAAACTTGTATTTAGATAGGAAAAACAATTAATAAATGATGAAGTTGATTTTTTTTAGTAAAACTTGTGAACAATTTCACAAAGTATACTTGGGGGCTAGAAAAGATGAAAAGAAAATTATTGATGATTGGTAATGGTATGGCAGGAGTTCGATGTATAGAAGAGATTTTAAAAAGAAATAAAGATTTATTTGAAATTACGATAATAGGTGATGAACCTTATCCAAACTATAACCGAATCATGTTATCAAATGTATTACAAGGAAAAACAAACTTCGATGAAATCAATATTAATGATTGGAATTGGTATAGAGAGAATCAAATTACATTACTCACAAATGAAAAAGTGTCAAAAATATGTACAACAGAAAAAAAAGTTGAAACAGAAAAAGGGAAAACGCTTTTATATGATGAACTTATTTTAGCTACTGGATCTAGTGCCTTTATACTCCCTATTCCAGGAAATGATCTGCAAGGTGTAATCGGTTTCCGTACAATTCAAGATACTGAATTAATGATTGATTATGCAAAAAAATATAAAAAAGCAGTAGTAATTGGGGGAGGCCTATTAGGCTTAGAAGCAGCAAGAGGCTTAATTGATCGAGGAATGGAAGTTTATGTTGTTCATTTACTACCTACATTAATGGAACAACAATTAGATGAAACTGCTGCGAAAATGCTAAAAAAAGATTTAGAAGCACAAGGAATGAACTTCTTAATGGAAAAACAAACGATTTCAATAAATGGAACGAATCGTGTAGAAGGGATTAGTTTTTCGGATGGAACTTCATTAGATTGTGATTTAGTCGTTATGGCAGTTGGAATTAGACCTAATATTTCTTTAGCAAAAGAAGCAGGAATCGATGCAAACCGTGCAATAGTTGTAAACGATTTTATGCAAACATCTGAACCATCCATTTATGCAGTGGGTGAATGTGCTGAGCATAACGGAACTACTTATGGGTTAGTAGCACCGTTGTATGAACAAGGGATTGTGCTTGCTGATCATATGACTGGTAATTTAACAAACGGATATAAAGGAAGCATTTTATCAACTCAGTTAAAAGTATCTGGTTGTGATTTATTCTCTGGGGGATTTATCCATGAAGAAGAAGATATGCAGGCGATCATAGTAAATGACCAATTTGCTGGACTTTACAAAAAAGTAATAGTGAAAGATGAAAAAGTTGTTGGAGTAGTTTTATATGGTGACGCATCGGATGGAAATCGATTATTCAACATGTTGAAAAATGAAACAAATATAAGAGAATACACAAGTGCTTCTATTCTCCATAAATCAGGTGAGGACTCTGGTGAAGATTTTGTTCTTACAATGAGTGCAAATGATACAGTTTGTGGATGTAATGGGGTCACGAAAGGTACAATTGTTCAATCAATTTTAGAACAAGAACTTACTACGTTTGAAGATGTGAAAAGTTGCACAAAGGCTGGTGCATCATGTGGAAAATGTAAAGGAATGGTTGAAAGTATTTTAGCAGCTACATTAGGTGCTACATTTGATCCTAATGCTGCAAAACCTGGTATGTGTGGATGTACAACATTATCTCGTGATGAAGTTATAAATGAAATCAAAGAAAAAGGATTACAAACTCCTAGAGAGGTTCGCATTGTATTAGGGTTTGAAAATGAAGAAGGATGTTCAAAATGCCGTCCAGCTCTAAATTATTATTTAAGAATGATGTATCCAAATGATTATCTTGATGATAAATCATCACGCTTCGTTAATGAAAGAATGGAAGGAAATATTCAAAAAGATGGGTCATTCTCAATCGTACCGCGAATGTATGGGGGAGTAACGACAGGTGATGAATTAATTAAACTTGGTGAAGTAGCAAATAAATTCAACGTACCTTTAGTAAAAGTTACAGGTGCGAGCCGTGTTGGTTTATATGGTGTTAAAAAAGAAGATGTACCTAAAGTTTGGGAAGAATTAGGAATGCGTTCAGGATATGCTTACTCTAAGTCTCTTAGAAATGTTAAATCATGCGTCGGTAATCGATTTTGCCGATTTGGAACACAAGATTCATTAGGATTAGGTATCCAATTAGAAAAAGCAATCGAAATGGTTGATACGCCACATAAGATGAAAATGGGTGTTACAGGATGTCCTCGAAATTGCGCCGAAGTGCTTACTAAGGACTTTGGAGTAATCTGTGTGGAAAATGGGTTCCAGCTTTACTTTGGCGGTAATGGTGGAACAGAAGTTAGAGAATGTGATTTGTTAACTACTGTAACTACAGAAGAAGAAGTCGTTCACATGGCAAAAGCTTATGTTCAATACTATCGCGAAACAGGAGTTTACGGAGAACGAACTGCTCCTTGGGTAGAGCGAATCGGAGTGGAAATCATTAAAGAAGTATTGTTAAACAAAGAACAAGAAAATGCTCTAGTAGAGAAATTTGATCAAGCAAAATCAACATACGAAGAAGCATGGGGCCAAGCGCTTACTAATCAATTAGATCTATATGAGGTTATTAGAAAGTAATTGCAAACATGAGAGGAGCAAAAAAATGATCACTACACAAGAGAAGATAAAAATTATAGATTTAGCTTCTTTACCAATTCAAATTGGAAAAGAAGTAGTGATAAAAGGGGAATCAATTGCTTTATTCCGTTTATCAAATGAAGATGTTCGAGCAATCGAAGGTATTTGTCCAGGGACAAATGGACCACTTGCTGAAGGGATTGTTTCAGGTGAATATGTGTACTGCCCCCTTCGTGACTGGAAAATTTCATTAATAACTGGTGAAGTTCAAAAACCAGATGATGGAACTGTAAAAACATATAAAACCGAAGTAATCGACAGTTATGTTTATATTACGGTGTAACTTATGAAAAAAAAATCAGGATTTATTTCATTTGTAGGTGCAGGACCTGGGGATTTAGGATTAATAACAGAAAAAGGATTGAAATGTATTCGAGTTGCTGAAGTCATTTTATATGATCGACTTGCTAATCCAAGGCTACTTCGTGAAGCGAATGAAAATTGTGAGTTCATTTACTGTGGGAAGCTCCCTAACAGACATATTATGCGTCAAGAAATGATTAATCAAACTTTAGTAACATTCGCCCTAGATGGGAAATATGTCGTTCGATTAAAAGGCGGAGACCCTTCCGTTTTTGGACGAGTAGGTGAAGAAGCAGAGGAAGCTTCAAAGCATGATATACCTTTTGAAATTATTCCGGGAATTACTTCTAGCATTGCTGCAGCAGCATATGCTGGAATCCCAGTTACACATAGAGAATATAGTACAAGTTTTACCTTAAGAACAGGCCATAAATGTATGGAGAATGAAGATCTTATTGAATCGAATTGTTCTGATCAGTTAGGGGACACACTTGCTTATTATATGGGGGTAAGTAATCTTCCTAAAATATGTACGCACCTAATAAAGAATGGTAAATCCAAGGATACTCCTGTAGCTGTTATTCAGTGGGGAACAATTGGAAAACAAAGAGTTGTTGAGGGAACAATTGATTCAATCGTATCAATTATTGAGAAAGAAGAAATTACAAATCCTGCAATGACAATTATTGGAGATGTTGTTAAATTACGCTCAAAGATATCTTGGTTTGAAAAGAAAAAGTATTTCGGTCGGAAAATTTTATTAGCTAAGGGAACAGCAACAGTAGAAAAGAATGGATTAGAATCGTTTTTATCAGAAAACGGTGCTGAAGTTTACGCATTTCCTACGCTTAAATCAGTTCAACTTTCAATTCAACATGATCAGGTAGCGGATGCACTAAGCAAAGAAAGAATCGTCTTTTGTTCGCCAGAAAGTGTGAAATTATTTTTTACTAAAATGTATCAATCAAAATTCGATGTTCGTAAACTTCCTAATAAAATCGAGTATATATCGCCGAAAACAAGCAAGGAACTTGAGAAGTATGGAATTTTAGCTGAGAAGGACAGTGGAGATAAGAACCACTCAGTATTTGTAGGGTCGGTAGACAAAGATACGAAATTACCATCAAGCTCACAATTTATAGCCACACATGAAAATATTGCAGATTCACGATTTGATGTAATAAATCAAAGAATGCTTGAAGAAACAAAATGGGAATCAATTATTTTTCCAAATCAATCATCAGTTGATTGGTTTATAAAAGAATTAAAGAAAACGAATGAAAGTCATTTACTGAATTTACCATTTGCATATATTGGTGAATCGGTTAAGGAATATGCAATACAATGCGGATTTACTAAAATTGACGAAGAATTACAAAAGGAATTAATGCTTGGTGATTGGAAGTGAAATCATGTTTGATGCTGTAGTATATATTGGACACGGAAGTCGCAAACAAGAAGGTAATGAGCAATTTATTCACTTTATTCAATCTGTAATCAAAGAGATTCCTATTCAAAATCAAGAGTATGCATTTTTAGAATTAGTTGCTCCAACAATTCAACAAACTTTAGAAAAAATTATTTTAGAAGGTGCTAGGCATATATTAGTAGTGCCAGTATTATTATTTGCAGCAGGACACTATAAACGCGATATTCCGGACGAATTGAATATTATTTTAAAACGATTTCCACATGTGAAAGTTACGACATCTGAGCCATTTGGTATTCATGAAAAAATGATCCAACTTGTAGAAAAGCGTGCCCAGTCAGCGTACGGAACTAGTAACTCGGCAATTTTATTAGTCGGACGCGGAAGCAGTGACCCCGAGCCGATTGAAATGCTCGAGCAAATTGGAAATGCAGTAGAAGCTCAAATGAAAGTTCCGGTTCGCACAGCTTTTTTAACAGCGGGTAAACCTAGGTTAGAAGATATGATTAGTAAAATGAGTAAAGAATTTGAAAGTATTTATATTATGCCGTATTTATTATTTACAGGATTACTTCTTGAAAAAATTAAGAGACGAATTTCCATTGAAAATGAAAAATTTTATCTTTGTGGGAATTTACAATTTGATGAGCTCATGAGTCAAGCTCTGATAGAACGTATTCAAGAAAAGTTTAAAATCTAAATATAGGGTGATGAATATGAAAGAAGTTATAAATTCAATTGGGAATGTAGCTATTTCGAAGTCAAACCAAATCAAAGCAAGTAAATCAAAATATATGGTCCCTACAATGATGGCAGGATTTTTTGTAGGATTAGGAATAATATTAATCTTTACGATCGGTGGACTACTCGCACCTACTGGTTTTGCGGGTACGAAAATTATTATGGGTGTTTCTTTCGGAATTGCCTTAAGTTTAGTCATAATGGCTGGAGCGGATTTATTTACTGGAAACAATATGATCATGTCTATTGGTATGTTAGATAAAAAGGTTAATTGGCTTGATACTTTTAAAGTATGGGGCTATAGCTATGTAGGAAATTTTCTTGGCTCAGTATTAGTTGCGTTATTATTTGCTTACTCAGGATTGGCAAATGGTGGCGTAGCAGATTTTATTAATAATGCAGCTACTGCAAAAATGAATGCACCATTTATGGAATTACTAGTTCGTGGAATTCTTTGTAATATACTTGTTTGTTTAGCACTGTGGTGTTCATTTAAAATGAAATCGGAAACAGGAAAATTAATTATGGTATTTTGGTGTTTGTTTGCATTTATTACTTCAGGATTTGAGCATAGTGTTGCAAACATGACATTATTATCAATCTCATTACTTATTAAACACCCAGAAACAGTAACCCTTGCTGGAATGATTTCAAATCTTGTACCGGTTACACTTGGAAATATTCTTGGCGGTAGTTTATTTGTTGGAGCAGCTTACTGGATTTCTAGTTCAGAAGCAAAAAATAAAAAACATTCAAACGTTAAAATTAATGAAAATAAAATTGCATCTTAATTTACTTTGATAAAAATAAAAACAAAAAGAAACAACCTGAGCTCATTAGGTTGTTTCTTTTTAATTTATAAAGAGAGAACCTCTTTTTTATTCCTCTTTTGTTGTTAAATCAACAAGAATAACGATACCAATGACACATACTAGAATTAATGAAAATGTAAATATGAACAAATTTATTCACTCCTACCAAGTTTTGAAACCTTCCGAGCCAGTCGGATGATGTTGATGCATCATATGTGATAAAGGAATTGTATAAGCAATTGCAATTAATACAATGGAAACGCCAATCCATAGCCACCAGTTTTCCAATATACGAGGTGTGTTTTCAGTATTACTTTCGGCAACTGGGAATTCAACTGTTTCTTCTTTCGAATTCGCAGTTGGTAAAGTGAATAACGCTTGTAGGACAATAAAAATTAATAATAAAGCAGATAAAAACAAAATAGATCCACCAACCGCAACTGTTACATGATTTGTGAATAAACCAGTAAACCACTTAGCTGCTGCAGGATGCCCCATATAATCTGTATATGAAGTCCGTCTAGGAGCACCATAAATTCCGAGAATATGCATTGTAGTTGACATTAAAAACATCCCGATAGCCCATGTGAAAATCTGTATAAACGCTAATTTTTGGAATGCTTTTGTAAGTTTTTTCCCTGTTAAATAAGGAATAAGCCAAAAGGTTAATCCGAAAAATGTCATTGCAACAGGCGTACCAACTGTAATATGGAAATGACCAACAATCCAAAGTGTATTATGAACAATTTCATCTAATTGATAGCTTGCATTGATGATTCCACCTGCACCACCTGGCGCGAAAAATAACATGGCAATGAAAAGTGATGTAAACCGAACATCCGTCCATGGTAATTTAAAAATCCAACCAAATAAACCTTTCGCACCTTTTTTTCTTCCAGAAATCTCAAACACAGCAAACATAGAGAAAGCTGTCATTAAAGATGGTATAATGACCATAAAAGTTAATACAGTCTGTAAGAATTTCCAAAAGGTTGAAATTCCTGGTTCTTGAAGTTGATGATGAAATCCTACTGGTATAGAGAACAAAAGAAATAAGATAAAAGCGAGTCGTGCAAGAGAGTCACTAAATACTTCACCACCAACTATTTTTGGCATAATTGCATACCAGCCTATATAAGCAGGGAGTAGCCAAAAATAAACAAGTGGGTGACCGAAAAACCAAAAAAGCGATCGACTTAATTCCACATTGATTGTGTCCACCCATCCAAATGACCACGGAATGAATTGAAACAGAACTGTTGCAGCTACACCGAGACTGGCAATAACCCATAATACGATTGTTGCTACAGTCATAAAAGAGATTAGAGGACTTATTTTACCTTTATTATTCTTTTTCCAAGCAACATAATGTCCAACTAATGCAAATCCACTGATCCATGTACCAACTACAAAAAGTGCTAAGGCAACATAAAACCAAGCATTAGCCTGCAATGGTGCATAGAAGGTATATAAAACAGAGGCTTGACCTGATAATATTTCTAGCACTGCAAGTATTGTTCCGATTGTCATTACAATAAAGCCTAGCCAAATAAATGTCTGTACTTTCGAACCAAAATCCCCTAATGTTTTACTCATTCCTGTAATTAAGAAACCAAATATAAAATATGTAGTAAAAACAAGCGCAAGCAGCACTCCATGAGCTGTAAGAATTTGATAGTAATCAAGCCACTTTGGAAGTTCAAGTGCATTATTTCGCACAAAAACCTGCATAAGCCCAGTAAATGTACCGATTAAAAAAGCAAGATATGCCACTACAATATGTGTTAATGCTAGTTTACGATCTGGTCTTCCTATCATTTCATTCATTATTTCACCGCCTCGATAGTAGTTTGCATAAATGAATGACCCGTTCCACAATATTCATTACATAAAATTAAATAATTTCCTGACTTTTTAAACGAATACTCCTTCGTATTAATTTGACCTGGAACAGCCATCATATTGACATTTGTATTTACTATTGAAAAACTGTGTGTCACATCGGTACTAGTCAAAACAAATCGCACCTTCTTACCAACTGGTACCTTTAATTTACTCGGTGCATAAGCAAATGTTTTTGCTAGTATTACGACTTCGTATGTACCATCATCTTTTTGGTACACACCTGGATGATTAAATGGAGCAGCTTTTTCAACTGTTTGAGGATTTACCGTGTTCATTCCGCCTGCTGGCTGAAGATGTGAACGAAAGGCAGTAATTCCGATAATTACTAGGAAAACAATTAATGAAATCATTCCAAATGTTAACCATATTTTTTCAAATTTATGTAGATGCATGAACAATCTCCTAACTAGCGATGTAAATAAAAAGCATAGAAGCTAAACCATAAGATTAAAATGAAAACTCCAAGTATAAAGACACTGATGAAAGTTCCATTTAAATCATGATCTTGTTCTCGCTCAGTTTTTTTTGAAGACAATTTAATCCCTCCAATTTCAATATATAGACTAAAAGTTAGTTTGTTTTTTTCCAATAATTTCTATTCATGGAAATGAAAAGAAAATTAGTAAACAGCAATTAGGGAATCAAGATTAGAGGGTTTCTGGTAAAATATAGTAATAAAGAGGGGGCGTAAAAATGGGATATATTGAAGATTTAAGGGGAATTGTTGGACATAGACCATTAATATTTGTAGGCTCAGTTACAATCATCGTTAACCAATCCGGTAGATTATTATTACAACTTAGGAAATTTCCAAATGGATATTGGGGAATACCAGGGGGACTGATGGAGTTAGGGGAATCTACTGAAGATGTTGCCAAGAGAGAAGTTTTTGAAGAAACGGGACTTATTGTAGATCACTTGAACTTAATAAATGTCTATTCAGGACCACAAAACTTCGTTAAAGCTGAAAACGGAGATGAATTTTTTGTTGTTACAGTTGCTTATTATACAAAAGAATATAAAGGGGAATTAAGTGTTAATGATTCGGAATCGATTAAATTTGAGTTCTTTTATCCAAATGAACTACCAAATAATATTGTTAAAAGTCACAAGGTTATTTTAAATGAATTTTTAACAAAATTTTACCCGGAATTGGGGTATGAATGATCGAATGTCAAATTGCTAGTAAAACAAGAAGGGGGAATTCAAATTAGATCGGTTAGTAAATATAAAAAATTTTCATAGTTTACTAGGAATTGATTAAAAAAAATAGAAAGAATGATTAAGTTGAATTAAAAAGAATGGGGTGTGTTAATTGGCTAAAACTGTCTATTGCGATCGGTGTTTAAAGGAAATAAGGATTAGAGGAGATCTCGTTACTGCTACGATGTTTTTTCAAGTCGTTCCTTATCATGAAGATTGTTACGCAAAAGATCTAAAGGGTGTTAAAACACTTTTTCTAAACAATCAACCTATTAATGGTTTTTCTGGGAACTTTTTATCATTTTTAGCATTTGCGATTTGTATCGCGACATTTTTTATTGATGACCATTCGATGATCTATTTGTTAATTTTAGCGCTGATCGCAATAATGTATAGACTATACTCATTTTTTATTTTTGAAAGACATTTAGAGAAGTAGAAAGATTGATCGAAGGTGAAAATGCTAATCGATTTATTAGAAGCGTATAGAGCGTTGAATTTCGGTAGGGAGTTTTAAAAAATGTAATATAAAGTAAAAAACTCTGATAGACAGAGTTTTTTTTCATGTTATTTACCAAAATTTCCAGAAAATTGCATTACAACTGCTTTAACTTCTTCAAGTTTCTCAGGCTTTAATAAAGAAATCATCTTAGGAACAAATTGTTGAACTTCTTCTAATGAAAATGTACCTTCATCTTGTTTTCTGAAGTTTTCTAAAAGAATTTCCCTTGCTTCATCTTCTTTACCTTCTTGAACTCTTTGTAAAATAAAATTTAAAAACATTTCTTGACCTTGCTTGTCCATTCTTGTTGCCTCCTAAATAGTATTTATACAACCATAAGGTGTTATTTAAATTATAACACCTTATGGTTGTATGTCAATTTTATTTTTCTGTTAGTCACACTTCGTTATTTATTAGCTATTTTATAAAAATTTATTATCTATTTATGAAGATTAATCATTTTACCGCCCTTATGTTATTTAAATGATATTAATTAATTGAAAAATGCTATAATTTTTTATGGAAGATGATGGAACCTATGTCAAATAGGAGACTTAAAATTTTTATTAGAAAAGTATATAAAAAAGGTGGTAATCGCAATTAATAAGAAAAAAATAGCAGTATCTTTTAGTGGTAAAGATTCAACTTTGGCATTGCATGATCTTTTGCATTCAGATGAATATGAAGTAGAGGTACTAATCGCATCAGTAACTGAAGGATTTAATCGTACAAGCATTCATGGGGTTAGGGTTGAATTATTGGAGGCACAAGCAAACTCAATCGGTCTACCATTAAAGAAAATTTGGATTCCAGAAAATTGTTCTAATCAAAAATATCAAGAAATTATGACAAAGGTTAATTTAGAGTTAAAGGAACAAGGGATTGAATATATTGCATTTGGAGATTTATTTCTTGAAGACGTACGAAAGTATCGAGAGGAAATGCTTAAACCATTAGGAATTAATGCAATTTTTCCTTTATGGGGTGAAGGTACGACAAATGTGATTGAACGCTTTATTTCCTTAGGCTATAAAACGATTATTACTTGTGTTGATTTAACTAGATTAACAGAAGAATTTTCTGGTAAAAAAATAGATTATCATTTAATCAACGAACTTCCAAAAGAGGTTGATCCTTGCGGTGAGAATGGAGAATACCATTCATTTGTATTTGATGGTCCTATTTTTAATCAGCCAATTCAGTTTAGTATTGGAGAAAAGAAGCTAACTGCAGATGTTTATACAGGAGAAACTAGATTCTGTTATACAGATTTAGTTCTTGAATGAAGTTTTATAACATTCGAGAATGTTGAGTTATACCTGAAATAGACTGTTAATTTGCAACAGTCTATTTTGTGGTTTTATAACGAACTGTAAATCACTTTGAATTGTTCAATCTTGCTGTTTTTTCAAATTTGGTCCCCAAGGCGGCTCTGCCCCTGCATCCATCGTAATATTTTGTTTCGTTAATCCGACTTGCTTTGCATAACCATCTAACATTTCATATACGGTTAACCGATGATAAGAACCATTGATAAATCGTGGTTCATTTCTTCTTTTTGGATCCACAATCAACAGTGACACCGAATCTTTAGCAGTATGGTCATTGAATTCATTGATTGGTACACTAAAGTCAATCTGTTCATTATATCCGTTTGCTACAGTAATAATCGTAACCTCACCCATTTGTTTTTTCGGAAAAAGAGGATTCTTGTTTACTATTACATTTATTTTTGCAATTCCTTTTGAATCTGTTAATTCAGTACCTAAAATTTTTCCGAATGAATTGATTACAATAACCCTAGCACCTTTAATAGGTTGACCAGATTCTCCTGAGGAGTCTGCTGTGGGACCTACTTGAACTGTAAGTATTGCAGAAACTTCATTCAACTTTTCTGATAGCGCTAACTGTGAAGAGCTAAAAAAAATGAAAATAATTAAGAAAGTAGTCATGCGAATTTTTTTCATCCATTTACACCAAACCTTGTATAATCATTTTTCATTTAGTTTGAGTTGAATTATTCAAAACTATACTTTAAAAAATATTCGAAGTCGGATAACTATAAAAGATAATTGTTATATTTTATTGCTAGGAGAAGATATGAATATTTCTGTTCAATTAAAATTATTAATAGAATAATAGATAAAAAGGGAGCACTCTAATGATAACAAACTTATACTTAGTAAGACATGCGCATTCATCTTATACGCCTGATGAATTGGGCCGGCCATTATCTAATAGAGGATTTTCTGATACAAAGATTGTTACTGAATTACTATTAAACGAAAAAATCGATTACGTTATTTCAAGTCCTTTTAAACGTGCAATTCAAACAGTTGAAGAGTTCGCCAAATCATTAAATTTAGAAATAATGATTGAAGAAAATTTTAAAGAGCGAATTCTATCACAAGAGCCTGTTGTGAATTTTGATGATGCAATAAGAGAAGTATGGATGGACTTTAATCGATCATGGAATGGTGGAGAATCAAATTATACAGCTCAAAAAAGAGGAATAAAAGCAATAAATAATCTATTAAAAAATTATTCTGGTAAAAACATTGCTATTGGTACACATGGCAATATGATGGTACTAATTATGAATTTTTTTGATGAAAAATACGATTTTAATTTTTGGAACGAGCTTGCGATGCCAGATATTTATAAATTAACTTTTGAAGGTGAGGCATTAATTGAAGTGAATAGAATATGGCGTTAATGAAATAGTCCATTCGCGTAGATAGAAAAAAAGAATTTTCTAATTAAAAGGAATTTCAATTTCGAAATTTCTTTTTTTGTTATCTTCTAATACATGTTGTATTTGAATATGGTAGAAATTGCAGAATCATAGAATAAGAGATGGTATAATATTTATAAGTTATTTCTACTTAATGGTTATTGGACGTGACTGAATGAAAAAGTAGATTTGTTTTAGAAAAATACAAGTGAGGACATAAATGATCGAATTTAACGGAAAACACAATAATGGGAAAATACTACTTGATTATGTTGATACAAATGTTATTACACAGTTAAAAACAATTTTGGATACAGAATGCTTTGCAAATTCAAATATTGTTGTCATGCCAGACTGCCATATATCTAGTGGAGGCGTCATGGTAGGTTTTACGATGACATTGAATGACTTTATTATTCCTTCGATCGTCGGTGTAGATATTGGATGTGGAGTCAGCGCATACCATCTAGGGAGAATGAAAACAGTTAAGAGTGAAAAACTTGATAAGTTCATCCGAAAAAATATCCCGATTGGTTCAAATATTCACGAGGAACCAGTAATCGAACCGGTAGAGATTGCTGAAGCGATTGAAAGACTTAATCTTAACTACATGTATGTAATGAACAGTATTGCAACGCTAGGTTCGGGAAATCATTTTATTGAAATTGATAAAGATGAGAATAACCACTTTTGGCTTGTAATCCACACGGGTTCAAGAAATTTTGGATTTGAAATAGCAAAACATCATATGAATGTCGCTAAAGAAAATATGAAACAATTATTCGGAGAAAATTATAAAGGATACGAATATTTATCTAAACAGGAAGACAAAGATGCATATTTAAGAGATCTATCAATTGCTCAGCATTTCGCTTCGCTAAATAGAGAAATGATTGCTAAAATCATCATTGAAAAATATTTTAAACTCGATATTGAATCAATTAAAAAAATTGAATCGGTACATAATTATATCGACCTTCAAAACAATATTCTAAGAAAAGGCGCAATTTCAGCTAGTGAAGGTGAAGAGATAATCATCCCATTTAATATGGCATATGGATGTGTTGTAGGAAAAGGTAAAAGTTCAGGAGACTACAATTATTCAGCACCACATGGAGCAGGACGAATTATGAGTCGAACTGACGCAGCATATAAAGTCGATTTAGATGTTTATCAAAAAGCAATGAAAGGCGTATTTACAACTTCAGTCAACAAACATACAGTCGATGAATCACCAATGGTATATAAAAAACCAAAATTAATATTAGAAAATATTACTGAACAAATTGACATCGATTTCTTTATGAAACCGGTATACAATCTAAAAGCCGACAAATAACCTCTCTGTTTAGAGAGGTTATTTCACGATTTCAAAACATACGAATTAATACTAAAACAAATTTTAAACAATTTGATTGTAAATTTCACCCAAAATCAGAAAACAATCTGACAAAGAAAATACATTAGGACACTTAGCTAACAGAAAGATATGACGTCTATAGTAATTGAAAAGGAAAAATTAACCACTTAAGTTCTTTCTCCACATTCTCAGTATACAATTATATTAATTGTCTTATATTGACACCTAATCTTATTACATAATGGGGGGAATACTATGTTGAATAAGTTTAAAAGGTTCTTAGTAGTACTTCTCATTTTTGTTCTATATATTGGAATATCGTTGTTAGTTGGAAATTTTCTTTGGAGTTTAATCGTTAACTCGATTATATAAGTGGATCAAATAATAAAGGGATTTACTAATTCTCCTTAGAATATAACTCTTAAAGGAGAGTGGAATAAATTTGGTGAAAATTTGTTTTATTATTGGTGCAATTTTTATATTCATTTCTGGAATACTCATAGGTGCATTTCAAACTCCAGAACAACAAAGAGTTGTGAAAGATGATTTTTTTAAGTTAGGACACTTAAATAAGGATCTATTCTCATTATGGTCAGGAGTTATTGGTATTTTTTTTATTTGTATCGGAGGACTAGTATACTATATTAATTAATTTTTTTATGACTAAATGCAATCATAACTCAAATAGTTTAATAGCTTTTATCATAATCGACATTTTTGTCGATTTTTTTTATTGTGATTATTTCAAAGTAGGTCAATATGATTATTAGTAGGGGCATAAATTAAATGAAGTAGAAATTATATTGTTGCGACCATTATTAGGAGGTGCGAAATTGAAGATCGTTTTTTTTAGAAATCTCAATAAAATTGAAACGTATGCTGCAAATAGAAAACAAATAAAGTTAAATCTTCCTAGTAAAGATGAGGCCAGTGTTATATTTGGCCTGACAAGAAAATTCGAATTTGATAATCGTTGTGCAAGACCGCCACAAATCAGCGGTACTGTTGTTGCATCGGTTACTTGTAATAGAGATAAGGATATTAGAATTTATTTCTATCCAATCTCACAAACTATTTATCCAGAGAAGGCGAAATCTCAATTTCATAATGATGTATTACCTAAACTTAAGAAATGGATTGATCATCAAGTGTCAAAACCAGAAACTGCAGTTTTAGGGATTGAAGAATTTATCATCGAATGGAATGGCAAAAATCATCTATTCCACCAAATTAAATTTTTATAATTAGTTTTTAAAGACGGTAAGTTTCATTACCGTCTTTTTTTATGTACATATAATCCTTGAAAACTTATATAACGTAATTAAATTAAGTTTTTTAAGTTTTTTTATGGAAATACTTAAAATAATTATATATAATATCTTTAGAATTCAAACTTAAGGACATACACAAAGGGGCTTTAAACTATGTATCAAGAACAAAGATTAGCTTTGATAATAAAGTATTTGGCTTCAAATGGTGAGATTACTTTAGAAGAAATATGTGAAATGCTTAGCGTTTCAAGGGATACAGCAAGAAGAGATCTCGTCAAACTAGAAGAACGCGGGGAAATTCTGAGAATAAAGGGTGGAGCAACACTTCCAACCTCTAATCGAAATTTAATCGAATATAAAGAACGAAATACAACAGAGGACAAGGAGAAAATTGCGCAAAGAGCCGCATTACTTATTCGTGAAACTAGTGACTTATTGATGGATACTTCATCAACTTGTGCACTCATTTCTAAATTTATGTCGGGTAAACAAGTAAATGTGATTACAAATTCAATTGATATAGTTGATTTATTAGGTGAGTATGAAGAAATTCAAACCTTTATGCTACCAGGAAAATTTAATCGGAAAAATAGAAATTTAGTTGGCCCTAGAACAATTGAGACACTTAATGACTACAAAGTTGATCAGCTATTTCTTGGTGCTTGTGGAATTAGCACTGACGGACTAACTTCACCTGATGAAGAGGAAGCGTTTTTAAAGAAAAAAATGATTAGTTGTGCAAAACAAGTAGTTTTATTGGCAGATCATACAAAGTTTGAAAAAGTCTTTCTGCACAAAGTATGTGATATTAAGGGGATAGACATCATTATTACAGACAAAGATCCAGATGAAGAATTTAAAAGAAAAATAACCGAATACAATATTCATTTAATTAGTTTAGAAGAAGAGGAAAGAGAGAGGATTTCGGATGAAAAAAATTAAGGTTGGTTTAGTTGGATATGGTTTTTCCGGAGCTACGTTCCATGCACCATTTATTAGTGAATTAGAAGAATTTGAATTGATAAAAGTTGTTAGTTCAAAAAAGGAAGATGTCCAAAAAGATTTAGGAGATGTAGAGGTAGTAAGCAGTTTAGATGAGGTTCTAAATGATGAATTGATTGACTTAGTTGTCATTACTACGCCAAGTGGTATGCATTATAAAATGGCAAAACAAAGTTTAGAAGCGGGTAAACATGTCATTTTAGAAAAACCGATGGTAGTGGAAACATGGGAAGCAGAAGAGCTAATTAAGATTGCTGAAGAAAAGAATCGAGTACTAAGCGTTTATCATAACAGAAGATGGGATAACGACTTTTTAACAGTTAAAAAGTTAATAAATGAAGGTGTGCTAGGAGAAATCAATACTTATCAAGTTCATTTTGACCGTTATAGACCGGAAGTAAGAAATAGATGGAGAGAAAAGCAAGGTCCTGGTTCTGGCATGTTATATGATTTAGGTTCACATTTAATTGATCAAGCTTTAACCCTTTTTGGACAGCCTCAATCCATTTTTGCGGATGTATTTGCACAAAGAGAAAATGCAGAAATAGATGATTATTTCCATATTATTTTAGGATATGACAAGCTACGTGTAATCTTACATTCTGGTTCCATCATCCCAAGTAATGGACCACGTTTTCAAGTACATGGAAACAAAGGTAGCTTTATTAAGTATGGAATAGATGGACAAGAAGCTGCACTAAAAGAAGGTAAAAAACCAACTGAACAAACATGGGGAACTGATGAAGCACAATTCTATGGAAAGCTCTATTCTATTGACGGTGAAAAAGAAGTGGAAGAAACGATTGAAACAATACTGGGCTCATATACAACTTATTACAAGAAAATTGCTGAAAGTATTTTAAATGGTTCAAATCCTCCCGTTACAGGTGTAGAAGGCTTATCTGTTATTAAAATCATTGAAGCAGCACTTAAAAGTAGTGAAGAAAAGAAAGTGATCGATCTATAATTGGAGTTTGTATGGAAGAGAAAACAATTCAACAAAAACTTGAAGAGGTAAGGAAACAAGAAGAAAATCTACTATTTAAAAGTTTTTCAAATAAAGATGCTTTAGAAATTGGTTTGTTAATTATTGAAGCAGCTAAAAGGTTTGATAAACCAGTTGCTATAAATATCTTGAAAAATTGTCAAAGTATATTCCATTTTGCAATGGATCATACATCGCCAGACCAAGATTTATGGATCAAGCGAAAATCTAATATTGTTCTCCGTCATCATTGCAGTTCTTATTATATGAGACTTTACAACGAAATGAAAAATAGATCATATAATGAATTTTACGCAGCCAGTCCATATGAGTTTGCTGCACATGGTGGGGCATTTCCTATTAAAATTGTAGGATCGGGCGTAATTGGTGTTATTACAGTTTCGGGTTTAGCTCAGGAGGATGATCATAACTTGATAGTTGAGGCATTAGCCAAATTCCTAAATAAAAGGATTTAATTTTAAAGCATAATTAAAGAATAATGTGTTATTTGTTTTGCTTGCACAGTTGTAAAATTTACTGAGAGCGAGTTAGTTTTAATGACATAATTTACCAAATCAATAGCAGGTTAATTCAATTAACGGGAGGAAAAAGGTAGATAGAAAGGGAATTATTTGATATGTCAGATTAAATAAAGGAGACAAGGCTATGAGTAAATCATTTATTGAACAAGTACATTATATAAGAATTCCTGTAAATGATTTAGAACTTTCTGCTCAATGGTATAGAGATGTATTAGGGCTCCAGCTATTAAATAATACTGAGAAACTTGCGATTTTAAAAGTAAATGAAGGACCTTTCTTACTTATCTTAGTTCCTACTGAAGATAAAACATTTGCACATTTTACAATTGATAATAAACAAGAATTTAGCATTGGCTTTACAAGTCCAGAATTAACTAAATTTCATCAACACTTAATTGATCATCAAGTTAAGGTCGAGGATATAAAAGAAGATAATGGTCACGCCTTTTTCCACTTTTATGACCCAAATGGTAATAAACTTCAAGTACACTGGTAAGGTTATAATAAATAAATTACCTTATTTCATGATCGGGTGCTTTACGGAAATAAGAACGGGGAACGTCCAAATCAGACGTTCCCATTTTTTTTGCCTGAAAAACTATAATACTATTTAACAAAGCCATTTTTAAATGGGTCACGATCAACACGAATTGGTAAGGTTTCAGTTTCTTGAAATAAAGGGATTCAATGCCAACATATCGAATATTAAAGAGCTATTCGTACGAACAAAACTTTACGAGAATCCTATAACAAACGAAGATATTCGTCTATCAAAGATCATTAGAATCTTCACTTTCTTAATCGTACAATCGCAATTTAATTGTGAAAAAAATCAATACATAAGGTGGGTAAACAGTGAAAATTAGAGAAATCAAAGTAGAGGATGCAGAAAGTTTTGCAAAACTAATTATAGAAGTTGAAAACCAGGAGGATTTTATGCTTTATGGAGCAGGAGAAAGGAATTTAACAACTGAAAAACAACGAAAACAGTTAGAAGTTATTGAAAAATCACCAAATTCTACGATATTTGTAGCGGAAGAGACTTCTGGAATATTAGTTGGTTATGCGTTTGCAATTGGTAGTACCGCAAAAAGAAAGAAACATTCCGTCTATCTTGTCGTTGGAATTTTAGAGGAATATACAGGTAAGGGAATAGGGACAAAATTATTTCAAGCATTAGAGGAATGGGCAATTAATCATAGTATATTCAGATTCGAATTAACTGTTGTAAAGCAGAATGAAGCGGGAGTAGGTTTATATAAAAAAATGGGGTATGAAATTGAAGGAACAAAAAGAAGTTCCTTACTAATAGATGGTAAAAGCTTCGATGAGTATTATATGGCTAAGGTATTATAATTACTTCTATTTTAGTAGAATAAGAACTTAAAAGGACGCTTTACCCAATTTTTTAGGACTGTTTGCGATTTGCATAGTTGTAGTTCTAGAAAGAGACTATAATGAAGAAAAGCGTGGATTTGCCTTAAAAGTTATTGGGATTGTTTGAGGTATTGCTGGATAGACTTTGAATTTTTTTATTAAAAAACAGTAAAAAAATCTTGGGAAAATTTTAAAAAAATATACTATATTTTCATTTACCTTTCATAATTGTATGGGATTATAAACTGTCTTTAAAATTACATATGAAGGGAAATGATATTTAAATGTCATCTGCAAAAAAAATTGTAAAATCGTCTGTTAGTAAAATTCCTCAATTGACACTATTGTTTTGGATCATGAAGATTGCAGCGACAACGCTAGGAGAAACGGGGAGTGATTTAGTAACTGTTCCTGGAACGGAAGATAATTATTTAACTCCTTTTTTGTTCTTCGTAGGTGTATTCGCAGTCTTTTTAACAATTCAATTGTTTGTTAAGAGATATGTACCATCAGTCTATTGGACCGTTATACTATCTACTAGTCTTGCGGGAACAGCGTTTTCTGATTATATGGATCGTTCATTAGGATTAGGTTATATGAAGGGCTCACTTATACTAATAAGTATACTTGCTATCATTTTTATTTTTTGGTATTTTACAGAGCCAACGTTAAACGTGAAATATATTGCGACGAAAAGGGTAGAGGTATTATATTGGATTGCCATTCTCGTATCTAATACATTAGGGACTGCAGCAGGCGATTTTTTATCTCATAAATCAGAAGGTGTAGGTACATTAGCAAGTGGTGGCAATTACCTAGAACAAGGATTAGGCCTAACTATTGCACAAGGGGCTATGCTTACAGGCGGATTAATTTTATTAATTCTTTTAGCATACAGATTTACAAATTTAAATAGAGTATTTTTATTTTGGGCAGCGTTCGTACTGACACGACCGTTCGGAGCAACATTCGGAGATTTCCTAATTAAACCTCAAGAAAAAGGCGGATTAGGATTAGCGAATGGAACACAAATCGCATCTGCAATTTTATTAGGTGTTCTTATAGTTTGTATAATCATCGAGTATATCATAAATAAATCAAAATTAAATAAAATGAAAATGGATGAATCAGATATTCAAGTAAGTTAAAATCATTCAGGTTTATTAATAGGAGAGAGGGAGGAAAGTAAGTTAACTGATTCCCACTCTCCTATTTTATTATTATTTATAAGAAAAAAAGCTGCAATGCAGCTTTTTTTTGTTTGTTCCAGTAAAAAGAGACAAAGTTAATTGATTTCTTTTAAATCTAGCCATTCAGAATAGGTCAAAATGTTTAATTCATCTTTTTTACTTACGACATAATTAACAATCGTTTTATATTTTTCTGGATCAAAATTCATTTGAGCTTTATCGGCTTTTTTTTCAAATCGATGGTTTGTAAATACAATTGATTGTTTCGTCTTAATTGCTAAGTCAATTTGATCTTTGACCCATGAAATGTCAGTACTAGGAAGTAAATTTACCGTACGAACTTCATATTTTTTAATATTGTTTGTTTGTATTCCGTCCTTTATGGTACGAGCACTTCGATAATGTTCTTCCTGTAAGATTTTCAATGTATCTTGATTATAAGACCCATATGGATAAACAGCGATATTACTTGCTCTTGTAAAACAGCGTTGATCTAGCCATTGGCGTGCATCGTTTAATTCACTTTTTTGCTCTTGTTTATTTAAGCTTGCTAAATGTCGATGTGTTTTTGTATGATTCATCAAATCCCAACCAGAACGATATAAAGTATTTAATTGACGTAATGACATATACCCTTCAGTACCTATTTTTGAAGGTATGACAGCAATGCTTCCTTTTATATCATTATCTTTTAAGATTTGAAAACCTTTCGTAAATTGCGTTTCCCATCCATCATCCATTGTAAAAATAATGTTTGCTTTATTTTGGTTTTTTTTAATTTCTTGTGGTATTTGTACTTTACTTTGCAAAGTTTTACAATTTGTAGTTTGCATCAAATCATTTTGTGGTTTAGGCACTGACAAATAAGATGCACTACTTCTCATAAACGGATATGCTATCAAAAATGATGAAATTAGAACAGCATATACAATAACAAGTTTTTTATCCAACGTTCATCATTCCTTTATCCTTATCTAACTCATAAATTCTTCCAGATCGTGAAACTTTGTTCCAATCATTACGATTTATAAAATAGGAAACAGTTCCAATTAGTACAAAAAATAATGTTACAAAACGATAGACAAATAAGTCTAAAATAATAGTGACCGATAATCTTATCTTTTCTTTGCCTTTAAATTTAACGCCATAATAATTAGCCAAATACATAGCAAATATACTATAGACTAAATTTAAAGATACGACACCAAGCAAATAGAATAATAGTAGATTTTGAGCATGTCCTATATTTGTAAACAACATATAGCCAAAATTAAAGATTGTAAAATAAATAGCAACAGTACCTAAAATAAAAGAATCAACTAGCATAAAGAAGGAAACAGTGCGAAATAAAAATGTCTTTATAAGCATCGGAAAATAATAAATGACACAATCAATAAAGGCCTTTTGCCAACGAATTCTTTGCTTAAATAAATCCTTCCAGGTTTCCGGACACTCTGTATAACATACAGCATTTGGGACAAAAACCATTTTTTTACCAGGATTTTTTAAAATGTATTGCTGGAATTTTAATGTAATGTCGATATCTTCTCCTAAAGTCTTTCTGTATCCACCAACTTTAAATAAAATTTCTTTATTAAAAACCCCGAATGCCCCAGAAATAACGGAGAGTGCATCGAATTTCGCAAGAGATACTCTATTAATATAGAATCCTTTTATAAATTCAAAAATTTGAAATCGAATGACATGCTTTACGGATAAAGTACGCTCGATATTTTTTTGATTAAACTGGACACCTTGAAGGGGGTGTACCATTCCGCCTGCTGCTAATACATCAGGATCTTGAAAAACTTCATTTAGAATATGCAATGCGTCGTTTGCAAGAATACTATCTGCATCTAAAGTTACGACTAATTCATTTTTTGAGTATTCGATTCCAGCGTTTAAGGCATCATGTTTTCCACCATTCTCTTTGTCTATTACGAATACATTAGGGTAAATAGTCGATTTATAAAAGTTTTTGATTTTATTACTATTTAACTGATTTGCTATTTTTCGATTTTCCGGTGTAAGACCAAGGAGTTTATGTAAAACTTTCATGGTTCCATCTTGTGATCCATCATTAATATAAATAACTTCTTTTGTTGAGTAATCTAATCTATTTATACCTTTTATAGCTGTTTCGATAATACTTTCCTCGTTATAGCATGGTATAAGTATGCTGATACTTTTATTTGTTCGTAATAGGCTTTGTTTTCGTTTCTTTCGATTGGAAAATATTGGAAGTGCATTTATCATATGTAAGAGTGGGAAAAAGGTACATAAGAAAAGGGTGAGAATTGTAACAAATTGCATAATTAAAAAGCTCCTTAAAACTGGTATGGTTAAGTACTTTCAATATCTAAGTATGAAAGACAATAATCAATCAGTACAAATATAGATTTTTACTAAATAAACATAAGATTATATTAACGAGATTTTAGGTTGTTTAATATGTTATTCTTTGAACAATTTATTTCAAAATGAATACTAACAATACAAATATTAAAATGTCTTCGTATTTTAGAAATTTCACGTACCGTAATATAATTTTTTTAAAAAAACTTTGTTTACTTATTAAGAAAAAGAAAGGTAAAAACACTATTCTCTAGGGGGAATTATGATATGAAGATAATGTAAATGTATTTCCTTAAATTGAGTGACAAAAAACATTGCGCTTTTTTAAATGGATAAAAAATCTACTTTTATTAAGCTTGGATGATTGAAAACAATATTTGAACGTTAATCAAATCTGCAACAATAACCGTTATTCTGCAGGAATTACTCTGCCATTATAGAAAACAACGGATATTTATCAGAAGGGGGAAGCGGATCAATAGAATGGGCTCTACCAAGAAATGTATCTTTAATAAAGTATTTTTTAATAATTCGATTGGTAAGGTAATTGTTTTGTGTATCCAATTACAATTCGTGAAGTTAAAAAGATGAAATAAAATAAAACAGCCGAAAACTTAATAAATAGATTCGGCTGTTGTGTTTTTTAAAATTTTTAATGAACTAAAGTATTATCTAACAAATAATCCTACAATCGTTCCTGTTAAAACTGAACCTAGTGTAGCAACTAATAATACTTTTAAACCAAATTTAGCAAAAAGCTCTGATTGCTTTTTATCAATCGCAGCAATTGCACCATAGATAATTCCAATTGATGAAAAGTTAGCAAATGATACTAAGAATGATGACACGATTGCAACCGTTTTTGTTGATAAATTAGGAATGATTTTTTGGAAATCAAGCATCGCAACAAACTCATTTGCAGCAACTTTTGTACCCATAATTGATCCTGAACGTACTAATTCATCTGTTGGGATACCCATAATGAAAGCAACAGGTGCAAAAACATATCCTAAAATTTCAGTAAATGTCATTCCGATAATCGAATTGAATACGAAATTAATCATTGCAAGTAATCCAATGTAAGTAATTAACATTGCCCCTACAATTAAGGCAACTTTACCACCATCAAGTGCACCGTTACCGATGGCTTCAAATAATGACTTTTCTTTAATCATTTCTTTGACGTTAATATCTTCATCTTGTTCTGATGTAACAGGACATGCCATTGAAGAAAGAATTAAACCAGAGAACACGTTGATAGGGAGTGCAACTAGTACATATTCAGGAGGAATCATTTGCATATATGCACCTAAGATCGAACATGATACCGCTACTAACGAAGATGTAACAACAACAAATAATCGGTTAGGTGTAAGTTTATGTAATTCCGTTTTAACAGAAAGAATTGCTGTTGTATCACCGAATACCATACTATTTACAGCAACGAATGACTCAATCTTTGGTAATCCCGTAACTTTTGCAACGGCACCACCGATATATTTAATTGCTAAAGGTAGTATTCTTGTGTAAGTCAAAATTGATAATAATGAAGATACGAATATGATCATCATTAAAACGTTAATCCAGAAATAACCCTTTGTCGATAAATCGCCGAATACAAATGAAATACCTTCGTTACCAAAAGATAAAACTTTATTAAAGAATGAGACGATCTTTTGTAAAACTGTTCTTCCAATTGAGGTTTTTAGCATAAACCAAGCTAAAATCAATTGAACTACTAACATAATTGCAACAGCTTTATAATTAATGTTCTTTTTATCATTAGACATTAACCAACAAATAGCAAATATCAAGATAATGCCAATGATTGCGAAAATATATGACATTTATTTTCCTCCAAACTACAAAAACGTAGAATAATTTCTAATTTGCAATCTTATTGTTTCCAATCAGTTTAAAAATATCATTAAATAAAGAAAGGTTTATTTATATAAATAGCTGAACTAACTTCATCCCACCCCATACACCTATAATTCCACAAATTGATGAAAATACAGGTGGTGCTGGAATTGGTAATTTAATGAGTGTAAATACAACTCCAACAATTAAACCTGCGATTAAGCTCATAATTATTTCATGCATATTTACTAACCCCTTTTGCTAAAACACTTTTTTTGTATTTACGTATAGCCATCTTCTCTGTTAATAGGGTATTATCCCCAAAAATCATAGCTAATACAAATTACTACATTAAAGAAAACTTTTTTTATAAATCAAATGGTTGGTAGGTAAAAAGAATGTTTTTAAAGAATATATTTGTATAGAAAATTCTAATCTTGATGACTTAACTTTTAGAATATATACAAGCTGAAAGGGGCTTATGAATGAAACAATCACTTCTACAAGAAATTCATGATTTTACTTTATTCGGTGAATATGCAGATCACTTTGAATACTTAGCAAGTGGAAAAGATGGAGATGTTTACACTAGAGACAATTATGTAATAAAAGTATTTAAGGAAGATGGAAAAAGTCGAGATGACGGAATGAAACTTCACCTTCTAGAGCGAAGTATATACTATCCAAAAGTTCATGCATTTACGAATGATTTTATGGTAAGTGATCGAGTATTTGGTGAAACTTTTTATCAATTAGATGGCCACAGTAAAAATTTACGTATACAATATGAAATAGAAATTAATCAAGCGATCTTTGATGCTCAAAACGCTGGTTTAAATGCATTCGACTTGCATAATCATAATTTAATGTTATCGAATGATGGTGAAGTTCGAATTGTTGACGTCGGTCGATTTTCACTTGAAGAAGAAACTCTCCAGTTAGGATTTTTTAAATCATTGTTTGGAAGTTCTCATCGCCGTCATCGAAAACATAAAAGACGTCATGATCACTCATCTTCAAGGCATCATTACAGACACTCTTCATCATCCAGACGTCACCATCGTAGACATTCAAGTTCTTATAGCTCATACTCTTCATAAAAAAAATACCACCTTTATACGAAAGGTGGACTTTTTTGCCAATTGCATAAGTTATAATAGAATGGAAAAACTAACCAATATTATTAATTGTAATATTGGAGGGCAAAATGTATAAATCAATCATATCGTTTATGCTTTTAATATTTCTTGGTTTTTCCTTTGATCATTTCATGGTAGCAGAGGCTAGTGTATATACGAAAGAAATGTTAAAAAAAGAAATCGAGAATTATGGAGAAAAAGCAACTAACAAAATCCCGGCATCCTATAGTAAAGAAGAAGCGCTAAAAAATGGAGATATATTAATAATAGGAAGAACGACTAATCATAATGAACGGATACAAAAATTTATTAATAATGTGAAAAAAAAGAAGCCTGACTTTATTCGATTTGTTGAATTTACTACAAAAGGTGATCCAGTGATTACCGAATATCAATATAATGGAAAACTAATTTATTATCGATTTGATAGTTCAAGGGATCGAACAGACCAATATCGAAAAGGTACATTTGCGATGAGTAAATTTGTTACAGGACCAAAAGTTTTAGAAGATTATTGCCAAAAGTTAGTCGTAAACTCAAAATCGTCCTATTTAACAAATTGTTATCATTTCGATAAGGTGGAATTTTAGTTTTTAAAAACGCCGGTTAAAAAATCGGCGTTTTTTGTATTTTAGTTACTTGAGAGTAATGTAGTTTAAAAAAGAAATTTCACTTACCGTAATTTATAGTCAAAACATTTTATATTTTAAAAATCAATATTCTTAATAAACAGCAATTCAATTTTAATAATTTCACGTACCGTAATATATATCAAAAATTTAATTCTTTAGACGATAAGATGGACAAGAAGTTCCAAACTAAACTATAATTTCTACATATAACTAATAAAACTACTACTAAATAATGGAAATAAAAAAGATTCACCAAAGGAGTAAATAAAATGACAGAAAATATAGTTCAAAATGAGAAGACTGAGTTAATAAAATACATACCTCCAAAAGGAGAATTTACAAAATTTTTGTCAGATGAGGATTATTTAGAAAAAGGACGTTCATGGGGCTTATTTAATAAAAATCCAAAACATGATTTTTTATTCAAAGGTCAAGATTTTCAAGTAAATGTAAAGCTTGTTGGCTATGAAACTTATGGGGTTACGGATGAGTATCATACAATTATCATTGAATTTGAAGATGGCAATTTATCATGTATTCATCCTGCTTATTTAAAAGAAATGCAGTCCCCAAGCTTTAAGAAAGTCTACACTGTTGGTGAAAATGATACGAAAAACAGTGAGGAGAAGAAAACAGAAACAAAGTCAAAAGAAAGTACTTCCAAAGCTACTACAAAGAAAAAAGAAGAAAAGAAAGAGGAAGTTTTAATCACATTACCAACTGATAAGTCACATTTTAATGGCACGGTTAAAGAATTTAGCACTAAATATAATCATTTTAATGATAGCGAAGAAGAGATTGTTATATGGGAAAATGTGGCTGTCAAAGGAGATCAAGATCTATTAATTGGAAATGCTTGGTGTTCATTAAGTAAAACTCTAAAGGCAGCCGAGTTAGAGGTAGGTAAATCATATCAATTTGATGGTAAAGTAGTTGATAAGAAATTAAACAAAGAGGTTAAATATAAATTAAATAACCCTTCAAAGGTTGCTGAGATTTAAATTTAGTTCGAGAAAAGAAGTTTTAAATTAATTTATAATGGGTCAAGCTAAATCAAAAAAAAGGCTAACTAATACAGTTAGCTTTTTTTATTTCTCAAATCCTTCCATTATTATCAAATCTAAGGAAATGGTTACATGATTTTGTACTTTTAGACAAATAATTTAATAAAACATACTATCTATAAAAAAGGTAATAAGAGTCTACTTATTACACTTATTTAAGGGGGCGTATATGTTGAGAAGAAGAAAAATTGGTATAACGTTTCTTACTCTTGCTTTAGCAAGTTCTTTATTTTCAACTACTGCACTTGCAAAAGAGTATAATGATAATAATGTTTATACTTTTGAAAAGATTGAACTTGTAGGTCTTGGAGACTCCATAACATTTGGTTTCAATTTAGGAACTACTAATAATATACCATCAAATTATGCGTTCCCTTTTCTTATTGGTGAAAACGCAAACCTTGAAGTACGTGATTTAGGCGTACCAGGTTGGACAACAGATAATCTTTTGCAAGCAATAAAATATGATACCAATTTCAGACAATCAGTTAAACATGCAGACTATATTACTTTAGATATAGGAAATAATGATTTATTACATACATTGAAAAAAAGTAATAATATAGAACAACTTACTGGAAAAATTGCTACGATGATGCCAAAGTTAGCAGATAATTTAAATGAAATAATTAAGGAAATTCGTGGACTTAGTGATGCTCAGATTGTTTTGTACAATTTTTATAATCCATTTCAAGTAAGTAATCAACCGATGCATAACTTATCAAATCAGTTATTATCGCTCATTATTAATCCAAAAATTTCGAGCATTGCAGGTAAATACAAGAATGTAAAAATAGCTGATGCTTTTTCTGCATTTGATGAGAAACAAGCAACTTATGTAAGAAAGGGAGATATACATCCAACTATTGATGGACAAACTGTACTAGCTACTATTGGAATGAATGCACTAGGTATAAAACAATAAAAAATATTGTATTAAGTTTTAGTTTTCACTTTAACTTAAATAATCGGTTAACCATAGATTATGGTTAATCTTTTTTTGTAGTTATTTCTTATGTTAATTAAATTTGAATCTAGACATAACCCTTTCATCATAGAACTATATATTAATATTTACTAAAAATGCCTGTATCGTGATTTTATTTAGGAGGGATCTAATGGAAAGTATCCATGAGATACTAAATGAGATTACATCATCTAAAGAGGGTGATGTATTAGCTACAATTATTCATGTAGAAGGCTCAGCATACCGGAAAGAAGGAACTTCCATGTTATTTAAAGGAAATGGGAAAGAGGTTGGCTTACTAAGTGCCGGTTGCCTTGAAGCAGATTTGTCATATCGAGTTCAAGAAACAAGAGTAAGAAAAACACCTCAAACTGTTACTTATGATATGAGTGCAGAGGATGATTTATCTTGGGGAAACGGAGCAGGATGTAACGGTATTATAACTGTGCTTATAGAGCCAATTGATGAAAGGATGTTTAATTTACTTATTGAATTAAAAACTTTCCTATTAAATGGTACGAGTGTGTCGATGATGAAAATTTTATCGGATGATAATAATAACGTTGAAACTTTGTTCCTAGTGGATGAAAAAACCTTTTTTGGCAATTGTAATGAGCAAAATACAGTTCAGCTTATAAGTGTACTAAATGAATTACATGATACTAATCAAAAAAGTGGACTCCAAACGATCGAACCGCTTGAAACAAATGTGTATTTACATACTTTTCATCCTAAGCCCCGCTTATTTGTGTTTGGAGCTGGTAAGGATGCGATTCCTTTAGTAAAACTTGCAACATTAGCTGGATTCTTTGTCACTATAACCGATTGGCGAGCTGATCAATGTTCTAAAGAATACTTTCCAGACGCAGATCAAATACTTGTGGGCTTTCCGAGCGAAATTATACCGAGACTTCAATTGTCTACATCAGATTCTGCCATAATCATTACCCATCAATTCCAAAAAGACAAAGAAATATTAAATCATATTTTAAATATTAATCTTAAGTATTTAGGAGTTCTTGGTGGAAAAAAAAGAATACAACGACTTTTAGATGGTAAACAAGTAGATTCAGAAATAAATAGTCCAGCTGGACTAAAAATTGGTGCTGAGGGCCCAGAAGAGATTGCAATCAGTATTGTTAGTGAATTAATTCAGAGACAAAGAATAAAGAAGACTAAGCATGAACAATAGTAGGATCATTGCAATTTTACTTGCTGCAGGTAGTAGTAAAAGAATGGGGCAGAATAAAATTTCTCTTCCATTAGGTAATTCTACAATTGGGAGTTTTGGTTTGCGTAAATTTATCAATTCTAATATTGACCATGTTTTTGTCGTTACAAAAGAAAATGATTCACTAAATTGGATTAGCAAAGATCTTTTTAAAAAACCCAATAAAAATTTTTGGACGCATGTACCATGTACCAGTGCTAACAAGGGACAATCATACTCTTTGAAATGTGGTTTAACTCAAGCTCTAAAAACAAAGCCTTTAGGGATAATGATCCTCCTTGCTGATCAACCTTTTTTATCGATTCAAACTATTAATATATTGCATCAAAATTATTTAAAGCGTGTAAGTGATAATTCAACAATTCCTTTTTTAGCAGCGAGCTTCCGAGGTGTTCCTAGACCTCCAATCATACTGTCACCTAATACGCTAACTGATCTATTCATGTTAAATGGAGATGAAGGGGCAAGAGCTATTATTCGGAATCATGCTAACTTAGAAGGTTTATTAGTGGAATTTGAGAATAAGTGGGACTTTTTCGATATCGATACAAAAGAAGCGTATGAAGTAGCGAAGGAAAATGAACAATTTGGAAATTAGAAAAGGAGTTGTTAATTTTGTGAAATCGGCAGGTGTAGATCATGTACTGTTCAAAAAATATTAGTGAGTAGGTATCAAATGAATTAATCATTAAATATATAAGTATGAGTAAATTATAAAAGATAAAACTATGTCCTTCTATATTTATCCTATAGTTCATAGGGGAAATGAGACATCAAAAGAAAATGGAACTGGATTAGGATTAGCAATTTGCTATGCGATTGCTTAATAAGTTCTTAGAATTGATTATAAATTATGATGTAATATGGGTATAATAAAAAAGAGTTTGGTGCTGGTAACACCAAACTTAAGTACTACATCCGTAGTGATACGGTTGACAACTATGTCCTTGGGGAAGGACGATTACTTCTTATTAGAAGTAATGTTGATGATGGCAACGATTAAGCTAATTAGCGCGATCGTTGCTATTACACTTTCTAGCAGTAAACTAATTGGATTTTCCATATTAATATCAAAATTATGACTAGTAATGGTTTGATTGTCCGAACTGATAAAAAGAAATAGGAAGGCTCGTTTTAATAACTTAAAACAAAGTTTCTCAAAACCTATTATTGTGAATTTAATCACAAAAAATACATAATATCGAGAATTTACTCTAAACCTTATATGTTACTTTAAATTTATTTAGTCGCTATCACAACATTAGTTATATTAACATGTAAACAAGAACTACAAGATTGTATAATGGAAGAAATCACAAAATTAGCACATAAGTAAATTTTAAAAATATAGAGTTCTTTATTTGGGGTGCCTAAAAATTCGGTTAAACTGAAATTTTGGCACCCCTTATCGTATCTATTGATAAGCAGGAACTTAACAAGATACAATAAATACATAAATAAGAGTTCATTAAGACTAACAAAGTCTAACATATTTCATAATTTAAATAGAAGAACTTCTATTTGGCTAACAGACAAAAGGAGTGTGCAAGATGGAACGGAAAAAAATAAATAAGCTTTTAATTTGGATGGTAATTTTGTCTCCGGTTTTGTTCTTCCTCATACCGATACTAGTCGGTTTAATCTTAACGCATCCATTTAGACGAAAAACTGAACAAACACCTGCCGATTACAATTTGCAATTTGAAGAGGTTGAATTTAAGAGTAATCTAGATCAAGTTGTGATAAGAGGATGGTGGATACCAGCAAAAAATCCTACAGGTAAAACTGTCATAACTGCACACGGGTACACAGATGAACGAAGTCAAAAAAAGATTAACGGTCTCCGAATTGTGCAATCAATTCATGATCGTGGGTATAATGTATTGATGTTTGATTTCCGTAATAGTGGAAAATCAGGTGGACGAACAACTGGAATTGGCTATTATGAACAGCATGATTTATCATCGGCAGTAGAATATGTGATTAACGAACGAAATCAACAAGAAATTGTTTTGCTTGGATGGAGTATGGGAGGGGCGACATGTTTACTCGTTGGTAGCCTTCATCCGCAAATTAAAGGAGTTATAGCAGACAGTCCATTCCATGATTTACAGACTTATTTGGAAGATAATTTAAGTGTCTGGTCTAAATTACCTAAAAAACCTTTTACTTCAATCATTTTACGTTCGATGAAACATTTATTAAAGATTGACCCAAAAGAAGTGTCTCCGGTCATTTCAGTTCAAAAAGGAAATTCAACAAATTATTTATTAATTCATGGAAAGAATGATTTGAAAGTACCATTTAGTAGTAGTGAAATGATCTATGATCAAATCCCTAATGAAAATGAAAAAACATTATGGCTGACAGAACATGGACATATTACAACATTTATTGAAGAACCGGAACCATATACTAAGAAAGTAATTGATTTTATTGAAAAGACGTTTTCGTCTAATGGAAGTTGAATAATTAATTAGATTTTACGAAACAGATGAACCTTAAAAAGCGGTTTATCTGTTTTTTTATTTAGAAAGATATTCTTCAGTACATGAAAGTTGAGCGTGTAGAAAATACTACTATTTATAAAATGATTTAAATAAAAAGTATAATTTTTGCCCTAAAAAGCTCTATTTTACTAAAAAGGCAGGCGAACTAAGATGGCAGATGAATACCGTTCGCGAGAGGAACGTAAACGGCTGGAAAAGCCTTCAAAAATTTCCGATAAGTCTGAAGGCTTGTGGAAAAAAATTACTGTAACATTATTATCAATCGTAATTGTTTTCATACTGATTGGTGTAGGAATATTTTCATATTTAGTTAGTGGAGCACCTGCTCTAGATGAATCAAAACTCAAAGTACCGTTATCTTCTACTATTGTTGATAAAGATGGTAAAGTTGTAGCCGAATTAGGTAGAGAACAACGAACAAAGGTGTCCTATAATGAAATTCCTAAGGTTGTAGAAGACGCATTTATTGCTACTGAAGATGTGCGGTTTTATAAGCATAAAGGAGTTGACATCCGACGGGTATTCGGTGCTGTTTTAGCGAATATAACTGGAGGTTTTGGCTCGCAAGGTGGAAGTACAATCACCCAGCAAGTAGTAAAAAACTCATTTTTATCTTCTCAAAAAACCATAAAGCGGAAAGTTCAAGAAATGTACTTGGCTTTTAAATTAGAACAAAGATACTCAAAACATCAAATATTAGAAATGTATTTAAATAAAGTATACTTTTCGAATGGTCTAAAAGGGCGAGGGGTTTATGGTGTAGCCAAAGCTTGTGAAACTTATTTTAGTAAAGATTTATCTAAAATTACACTACCAGAAGCAGCTACATTAGCAGGTATGGTGAAAAGTCCAAATAACTATAATCCTGCAAGGCACCCTATTGAGTCACAAAACCGTAGAAATACTGTTTTAAGTCAAATGAAAAAATATGGTTATATTACAGAGGCACAATATACAAATGCAAAAGCAATTTCAATGAAATCATTAGTAAAAGTTCATGAATCTGGTGGTACAAAATACAATTCATTTATTGATGTAGTCGTAAATGAAGTAGAAAAAAACAGTGATGCAAATGTTTATACTGATGGACTAACAATTGAAACAACATTAGATCCTAAAGCCCAAGATACAGCAGATGAAATATTAAGTAGAGGAAAAAGCTTCTATCCTAGTGATGAATTTCAAACTGGGTTTGTATTATTAGATACGAAAACCGGTGAAATTCGAGCAGTCGGTGCTGGTAGAAATACAAGTACTGGTGGTTTAAACTTCGCTACTGATATAAAAAGACAGCCGGGATCTTCAATTAAACCTGTACTTGATTACGGCCCAGCTATTCAATATTTAAAATGGTCAACTTATCATCAAATTCTTGACGAGCCTTATAGTTATTCGAATGGTACGCCTATTAGAAACTGGGATCGAAAATATAAAGGTGATATTTCAATTCGATTAGCATTAGTTGATTCACGAAATATTCCTGCATTAAAGACTTTCCAGGCAGTAGGAGCCGATCGTTCTAGAGAATTTGGGAATGGTTTAGGGTTTAATTTTTCGAAAAATACATATTATGAATCTTATTCGATAGGTGGATTCACAGGTGTATCAGCGATGGAGATGGCAGGAGCATATGCTGCTTTTGGTAATGGTGGAATCTATAATAAGCCTCACTCCGTTAAGAAAATTATTTACCCTGATAATACTGAAAAAGTATTTTCAACTGAGCCTAAACAAGTAATGAGTGATTATACTGCATATATGATAACAGATATGCTTCGAGATGTAGTAAAAACACCACTTGGTACTGGTAAAAGAGCTAATGTACCAGGACTTGATATGGCAGGTAAAACAGGTACGACAAACTACTCTGATGAAGTAAAACAAAAATACGGATTTCCGGATAACGCAACTCGTGATAGTTGGTTTATAGGATATTCTTCTGATGTTACAATGGCTGTTTGGACAGGGTATGAAAAAAATAAAAAGAATAATTTTCTTGGTAAAGGTTCAACGAATATTGCAAAATTCATTGCAAGGGATATGTTAGCTGCTAATGGAGATCGAAACGCAATATTTAGAAAGCCTTCATCAGTTGAAGAAATTCGAAATGAATTATACATTCGTGGAGAAAAAGTAGATGATATTCCTAAAGATATTGTGATTGAGTCTGCAAAAAATGTTAAGGCAAACTATGACCCAGTTACAAGTAATATCTCATTAAATTGGACGTATCCAGCAAATCTGCTTCAAAAAACGTCTTTTGAAGTAAGTTATACTGTAAATGGAGCAGCGGGACAAACTCAAAAAATTCAGGGTACAGCAACAAGTATTAATGGAATTGTCCCTGGAGATATTGTGAAAATAACAATTATTGCTGCGAATGCTGAAGGTAAGAGTGGACCTGTTACAGTTACCGTTGATTTATCTTCAACTGAACAACCAACGATACCACCAGCAAATGAAGGTGGACAAGGAACTGGCACTGGAACAGGAAATGGACAGGGAACTGGAAATGAGCAAGGGAATGGAACTGGAACCGGGACAGGTACAGGAGAAGGTACGAAGCCAGGTGAACAAACGCCGGGTACAGGAAACGAAAGTGGAGATAATACTGTTAATCCAATTGTTCCTAATCCAACTAATCCACATTAAATTTAAATTTAAAACGCATTGAGAATGGATCAATGCGTTTTTTCAAGTGAATAGTGTTAAAGGAGTTTTAAAATGGAAGATAAATTAAGTATTAATATTTTTTTAAAAGAGTCGGATAATCCATTTGCAAGTTATTATAGCCATGACTATTTACACTTAAGCTCTGAATTAGAAGATTTTATATTATCTAAATTACATAATGCTAAAAGAAAAAATATCGAGCTACTATTTGATGGTCAAACTGAATTTGATGAAAATGTCTTAAAAACAGCGACTGTGAACTCTTTTACTAATCTTATGAAAACTGATGAACGGATTTATGCTAGAAATATTAAAAAGTCCATTATTTTATTTGTGCTTGGTATTATCATTGGATTGTTCTACTTAAAGCTTCAAAAAAGTCATGCCTATATTGGAGGAATATTAAGCATTGTATGTTGGGTTTTTATTTGGTCAGGTACAGAAGTATATTTCTTTGAAAACTTGCAAATCAAACAAAAGATTAAAAAATGTAAGAACATTCTTCAAGCAAATATTTACAAAAAATAAGAATGCTAATGCCCCCGAAAAAAAATCGGGGGCATTAATTTGATTTGGTTATTTAATTGGATCTACTTTTAGAAAAGTATCTTTCAAGATGAAGTATGATTTTTTTAGACGTTCATGATATCTAGGCTTATCCCATTTTTTCCAAGTATAAGAATAAAAATCATCCATTAAAAGTTTTCCATTTTTTTGTCTAACAGTTGAATAGGATAGTTCCTTATTTGATTCAGTTGGACGATAAGTAACAATAGCTACTTGAATTTTTTTTGTGTTTTTCTTGCTTTCTAATCCACCTTTCCATATATCCCCCATTATTTCACGTGTACTTGGATCTCTTACATTTAATAATTGCCAAGGGATACGGATTTCTAATACATGATCTTTCTTGTTGAGGGATACATCAGTTAAAGAGTTAAAATCTTTATGAAGTGGGTTTCCATCTCCGAACATTAATTTACCTGTTTCATAAAACTCCAAAGGCAAATTTACAGATTTCCCGTTTAAATTTGGAATAACAAGTGGTCGATTTAATCCAAGCATGACTTTATGATAGAGGCCATTATCTTTCACATTTACATTCGGTTCAATTGGCTCGTAATGTAAAAGATTGGCGTATTCATAATAAAATGGATCATAATAGCTATCCACAAGAACACGAGAATCATTAGGTCCATTTAAGTCAATTACAAAATCAATTCCATTTTCGGTTTTAACAGACTTGTTATTTGGAAGTTGATGTTGACCTTGTCCTTGAATAGTATCAAGTAAAAGCATAACTCCTGTTTTAGACCAATCAAAAGGTTGTTTAGTTTTTTCAAAATTTAAGAGGAAATTAATTGATCGCTCGTCGCTAGACATTGACCAATTCTTTAATTTCCGTTCGTTGTCGTTTTGATCAAAAGTATTAATAAAATTAGCATTTTTCATATTAGCTGATTTGATTTTATTTTTTTTCCAATCACTAGAGTCACCATCTACAGAAATGACATGTTTTGAACTGTTAGGATCAAAAGATAGTAAACCAAATTGCTGTTCGCTTGTTTGTACATTTGACCAAAATGGTCGGCGTTCAGGATCATCTAATTCCATATTATTCCATGTTCGTTTAAACCATTCATCTTGCCACGAAAATACAATTCCACCTGCCATTCCCTCAAATTGAATATCTTCGAAAAGATTAGCAGTAATTTGTCCTTGCTCTGTTTCATTATGAAACCCTTGGTTCCATCCATAACGATTTCGATGAGTCATACCTCTAGAAGATGGTACCCCAAATTCTGAAATTAAAACTGGCATAGTATGTACTTTCCTTAGATTATTTAAATATCCAGCATAACTATTCTTCTTACCTCGGGAATCAATATAATTCGTATAAGCTAGTTCATAATTTAAAAATTCCGGGTAATATGGGTATACATGATATGAAGCAAAATATCCAGGATATAATGTTGACTTTGGAATGACATGATTCGGATCTAATGAAACCATATCTTCATTTTCCATTGGTTCATTTGGATGATGAATTGGATCGGTAGTTACCCAATTCGCAAAACTAATTGGACGTTGCCATGCATATTTTTCTGTTTCATATTTCACGGTATCATCTAATATACCTGCAAGCCAAACTTCAAATGGAGTCGCATTATTTGTTTGAAAGTACTGGCCATTAAAGTCAACATTATCTTTATGTTTATCATTTGTTGATTTCATCATATTTGGGTCCCACTCAATACCTAAAATCCATCCAATAACGTATTCTGAAATATTTGAATGATATTGACCGGAAGCGTGACCTAGTTTATGAGGGATTTTAGCTTTCCCATGAATTACATCAACAGTTTGCCTTATATCATTTTTAAACTCTTTAGTTAGGCTCTCATTGTAAATATCCCCTAATGAATTCATTTTTTCCTCGTTAACCCAAACACCGTGAATTAAATAGAGTGGCTGTTTAGCTTTTTGATTGTACTCAAAAAGTGCATCATAAAAAGCAGGAGGATGAAGGGTATATACTCGAATAACATTTGAATGCATCTTTCCAATCGATTTGAACCATCTTAAATATTCGGCTTTTGTGATAGCTGTTTCGCCTGGAAAATGTCCTGGATTGGCAATTCCAAGATTTACACCTTTTAGTAAGAGATCGTGTGGTGTTTTTGTTTTATCAAAAAGTTGAAAATAATTTTTACCGATTTGAGCTGGAATTGTAATGTTATTTGTTTTATATGTGTAAGTGTTAACTTTCCTAATTACTTTTACTTTACTAGTCTTTGTCTGATGGAATATTATAAATGCCACACCAATCATTAGACAAAGCATCAGTAAAATTATCAGTTTTTTATTTTCCTTCATCATTTAGATCCTCCAAAACATTTAAAACTTATTCATTTAGTATGCTGTAAGGTAATTTCCTATATTCGTTAGGAGTGAATTAAGTTCAATTCAGTTAGAATGATTGAATAGTTCAAATTAAGAACGAAATTATTATTAAAAATAAACTATGTATTTATAACAAATGCTAGTTAAAAAAGTAAAATACGGTTAAATTAACGTTAAGAAAAATGGTTTTAATGAAAATCGTTATCTTTTTAATAATGAGAGGAAAAAATGATGAATAGTAATGATGGAATCAAACCTTCAAGGAAATATGCTAATGGTACTGTACACGAGACTGCTAGTGGGAAATTTAAGGTATTAGATCGCTATTTAAAAGATGGTGTAATAATGATTAAACTTCAATGGTTAGAAAGCAATGTAATTGAAGAAAACAAAGAAGTAAATGTGTCTGCTTCGATTTATAAATTCCAAAAAAGTAGAGGAATGAATGGAAATACAGCATTATCACAGCCAGTTGAAGTACAATTACTACATGATATCAAAACTAGTTTGGACCGTTTATTTGAAATTTTAGATATAAGAACTGAGCTTTTGAATCATGCACTAGAAAAAATAGATGAAAATAGGAAGAAAATTGACGAGAATAGAGAAACTTTAAAAAAACAGCAAACAATGATTGAGGAACAAAATAAGAGAATAACCACAATCGTAGATAAATTAATTGAAAAGATGTAATGATTTAACTAATGATGACGACATTTAGGATCATTTTGTTGAAGTTAAGAAAGGTTTGTTTAGAGTTAAATTTAAAAATATAAAACCGCAATTCGAAAATAGACGAATTGCGGTTTTTGTTTTATATTTGGCAGTTATTTGATATTGGAAATGATGACTTAAATTACCAATAAAGATAACGTTGATTGTATGTTAATTCAAAGTTAATATTAGATAAAGTAAACTTGATTTTGGAGTTTATTTTAATTTTTAACGTTTAGTTTGAAGTTTATCAAGTTAAGTCATAAAAAAGTATTTTAATGTTCACCGATTAAAACCAACTAGATTAAAGCGAGCGGGTGATAGACGTGATTGATATTCAAACTGAATATCCAACAGTAATGTTTATAGGTAGTGAAGAGAAATTTAATTATCAAAACTTTTGTGATGTAAATAACTATCAATATAAATTAGTTAAGCCCAATCAGAATATTTTAGGTTTGTTTGAAGAAATAGATTTATTTAATCCTGATGTACTAATTATTTTTATCGAAGAAATACTAAACACAATTAATATAGAGAGATTCAATCAATTAAGAGACTTTTGTGAAAGAAGATATATTTCAACAATATGTATATGTATTACAGCTGATCAAATGACTATGAGTGCACTAATGCCTGATGTAGTACTTAGTGAATCAGTTGCTAGTATTGAACTTCAAAAATATATTAACAAATTCCTTCAGCGTAGAAATCAAATACAGGAACAAGTTTTAATTGATCCAATTAGTGGTGTTTACAATTTTAGATATTTAAAAAATAAGGTAACAAAACAATTAGAGGATTTAAAACGTAGCTACGAATCATTTTCGATGGTATACGTAAAAATTGACCAAAAACAAGATTATTCTTTGAATAATTTAACCGAAAAAAGTTTTATTCAATTTTTAAAAAGAAGTTTAAGATCGTCCGATTTGCTAGCTCATTATAAGAATAATGGATTTGCACTATTGCTGCCAAAAACTGTTAAAGAAGATGGCATTAAATTAATGAATCGTTTATCCATATCATTTTCGGAGCTACCTATCTCTTTTGATAATCGCATTCACTATGCGTCATTTCATTTTAATTTACTTGAATTTCCTGATCCAAGTATTAGCGCTGACGAATGTTTAACACTACTCACTTCTAATGAAATGGATTCAATGAATCAATTTGATTCTTCTGCAAGTAAGAATGAAAATATGATTCGTAGGCTAAAAGTAGCGGTAATCAATGAAGATCGCCTTATACGTGAAATGTTAAAACATCAATTGTCAGATTTAGGTGGAAAATTATATGACGTTGAAATAAAAGTGTTTGTAGATGGAGAAGAATTTTTAAATGATCCTTGGCACAAGCAGAATGAAAGATATCTTTTAATAATCGACCGTATTTTACCTAAAATGGGTGGCTTTGAAATCATACGAAAAATGCGTACTAACTACGATCGTAGAAAATATTTATGCTTAATGATTGGTAGTAAAAGCTCTGATAATGACGTAGCAATCGCATTACTAAGCGGAGCGAATGATTACTTGGAAAAACCGTTTAGCTTGAAAGAACTTCGTCTTCGTTTAAATCGAATGTTAGGAATTACTGCAAAATGAACATATTTATTATCTCTTATATAACAGGAATATTTTTTCTATTAATACTTTTTATCTATATTTATTTAGTTTTTAGGAAAATCATTAGACAACAAAAAAATAAGCAAAAAGAAGAATGGTTAAATAAAAATATCTTATCTATTGAAAATTATTTAATAAAAGGAAAATTATCTGCTTCGTTTCTTCCAAGAAAGGAAATTGAGTTTGAAGCGTTAGAAAATATATTCAGCAGTTTTATAAATATTATCAAATTTGAAGAAGGATTTGATCCAATTAGGCCAATTGTAAATTTGTATTTTATCCCTAGATATAAAGATAAACTTAAACATGGTAATTGGAGAGAACGCATTAATTCTTTATTATTTATCAATCAATTTAAAATAAAAATGATGCAAGACGATTTAATTCAACATTTATCAAAAAAACAATGCTCACTCGAAGAAAAATTTAATATTTTTCTTATTTTGGGGAGTTTTAAATATGAGAAATTAATGCAGTTGTTAGTAGAACAGAAAAAAATACCTTCATTTTTACTAACGGAAATATTGTATCGACATGTTAATGAAGAGAATATTCATGAATTACTAATAGATTTTGATAATTTACCGGAGCATTTTAAAAACCCTATTTTGGATTTGATCCGAATTAAAAATTTGCGATCTGATAAAATCCATTTATTTCTTGAGAAATTAATTACTTCAGAAAATATGGAATTAAGAATACGGTCCTCGAAAACAATCGCATCTTTAGGATATATTTCTTCACCAAATTTAATTGTTCAACTTTTGGAATCAAATGGGAAAGAGAATCAACTAAGCAATGAGGAAAAGTTAATGATTGTGCGATTAATGGGAAGTATTCGCAATGATTTATTTTTGTCTTATTTAAATGAGTTAATTTCAGATAAGGCTTATATGATAAGGTCTGAAGCTGCTAAATCGATTAAAAAATATAAGAATGGTATGGAAATTCTTAATAAAATTATCGAAGAGCATACCGATGCATATGCAAGAAATATAGCAAAAGAATGGTTGGAGAGGACTCCGGAATATGATTAATATATTCTTTTTAATTCTTAATAAAGTGATTATCATTTACGTGTTGCTCCTTTGTTCAACTTATTTAATCCTATTTTTATTAGCATTTATGCGATTAAAGAGAGAAAAAGGTCTACATCAAATTGAACAATATAAAAGATTAAAAGATTCTGCCTTTACTGCACCAATTTCGATACTAGTCCCTGCCTATAATGAAGAAGTAGGGGTAATTAATACGATTTTATCCTTAGTGACAGGAAGTGGTAGGTTAGATTATCCAGAATTTGAAGTAATCGTCATTAATGATGGATCAAAAGATTCTACTCTTCAAAAAACGATCGAGCGATTCGAGATGAAAGTGGTAAAAAACAAAGTATTTCATAAACATAAAGGGATTGAAACGAAACCGATTAAAAATGTATATCAATCAGAAATTTATCCCTTCGTATTTCTAATTGATAAAGAAAATGGTGGAAAAGCTGATGCATTAAATGCTGGAATTAATTTTAGTAAGTATCCTTATTTTGCTTCTATTGATGGCGATACAATCCTTGATTCTGACTCATTCATTAAAATTATGAAACCGATTATTGAAAATACAGATGACGAAATACTTGCTACTGGTGGGAACGTGTTAATTGCAAATGGAAGTAAAACCTCGCTTGGAAAAGTAAATGAAATGCTTCTATCGAAAAATCCACTTGTAGTAATGCAGGTTATCGAATATATGAGAGCTTTTTTAATTGGACGAATTGGACTTAGTAATAAGAATTTATTATTGATAATATCTGGAGCATTTGGTGTATTTAAAAAGTCAAGAGTCATTCAAGTAGGAGGCTATTTAACGAATACGATTGGTGAAGATATGGAACTCGTAGTTCGTCTTCACCGTAAAAACATTGAAGGAAATTGGGGAGCAAAAATCGAGTATGTAGCCGATCCAGTTTGTTATACTGAAGCACCAGATTCATTCAAATATTTAAAAAACCAAAGAGTAAGATGGCACCGTGGATTATTTGAAAGTTTGTGGGCTCATCGTAAAATGATTTTTAATAAAAATTACCGTTCAATCGGATTTATTGCAATGCCATATTTTTTCTTCGTTGAATTTTTAGGCCCAATTATTGAGTTTTTAGGTTATGTTTCATTAATCATAAACATCACTATGCACAATATAAATATTTTGTACTCCTTTGCGTTTTTAATCCTCATGATCATCTATGGCTCATTCTTCTCCGTTAGTGCAGTTTTATTAGAAGAATGGCGCTTAGAAAAATATAAAAAAATTAGTGAGTTAAACCGTTTATTTTTCTATTCGTTGACAGAAGCAATTTGGTATCGTCCAATTTTGACCTATTGGCGTGTAGTAGCAATAATCAGCATATTCTTAGGGCAAAAAAAAGGTTGGGGAGAAATGAAGAGAAAAGGTGTTTAACTTTATTAATCGATCAAAAAGACCGTTTAGCGGTCTTTTTTTGTTTGTTGAAAAGTATCATAAGTAAAAATATTAAGTCAAGTCATTATTTCTGCAATTTTATAAACTAAAAAATCAGAATGATAAATATAAATGAGTAATAGAGCATAAATAGAGTATAGCGGAGGAGTGAAGAATGACAAAAGGATTAAAATTAGTGGGGCTAGTCGCTTTTATTGCGATTTTAAATGTGATTTTATTCTCTCCAGGTTTAATCGGAATTCAATTAATTAATGCGAGTGCATTTCAAACTGCATTTGGGGTATCGTTCATAATAGCGAGTTTGTTAGTACTTCTATTTAATCTGTTTCAACTTTATTTCAAGCCAGTTAAAGAAAAGTCAATTAAGCAGCTAAAAACAAATGAAGATTTCGTTTTTGCTTTAAGTCGATATAAAAATAGTAAAGTACTAAAAGAAGATATTATTACTTCAATTGAGCAAATCGAGAGAATGAAAAAGAAAAAAGGCGTATTTTATAACTTATTAACAGATCGATTTTCTCCAACAGAAATTACATACAACAAGTTTGCATCTGTTGTGGACGAGGTTGAAACATTATTTTATTTAAGAATAAGAAACATCATAAACAAAATCAGTACTTTTGATGAATTTGATTATAAAAAAATAAAGGGGAAAGACGGATCACGATACTCTAAGTCATTAATTCAAGAGAAAACAAATCTTTATAATGAATATTTCAAATTCATAAAAAGAGCAATTGAAATGAATGAAGAGATTCTTGTCAATATTGATAAATTAATTTTAGAAATTTCAAGACTAGATGAAATAGGAATCGATGATATTGAAAAAATGGAATGTATGAAAGAAATCGATACGTTAATTCAACAGACAAAATATTATAGGCAATGAATGAAAGGATGATAAAAATGAGGAAGTTTCTTTTTGCATCTATTGCAGTAATTGTTGTAGTTTTTCTTCTTGTCTATATTGGAATCAATATGACTTCAGGGCATAAAGTTGTGAAAATTACTGATAAAAATAAAAATCAGCAATTAGCTAAAATGATTTCAAAAATAAATATATCAAAAGCAAAACCAATTAAAGGTCAAATTGACTTAAGTACCGCTGATGTCGCAAGTGAACTCCCTGATATTTCTAAATTTCCTGTATCTGTAGACAATACGACTGATCGTTTTGTTGAAATTTTTTCATCTACTGAAAAATCAAGTGACGGGAAAAATGGTTGGTTAAACGAAGTTGCAAATAAGTTTAATGATGCAAAATTCAATCTAAATGGTCAGAAAGTATCTGTCAAAATTAGAAACATTGCATCTGGTACTGCAACGGATTTTATTAAATCTGGTAAATATGTTCCTGATGCCTTTACACCTTCAAATGAACTTTGGGGTCAAATGATTACAGCAAGTGGTGTTAAAACAGAAACGGTATCGTCGCGATTAGTTGGAAATGTTCCTGGAATTGTCATTTCACGGTCAAAATATAATGAGTTAATGAAAAAGTATAGTAAAGTCGATCCGAAAACCGTTATTGAAGCAATGACAAAAAATGAACTATCAATGGGATATACTGACCCATTTACGAGTTCAACTGGATTAAATTTTTTAGTAACGACTTTAAATTCATTTGATTCAAATGATGTACTTAGTGCTACTGCTGTAAAAGGATTTGAAAGCTTTCAAGCAAATGTACCGTTCACAGCATCTACGACTCTACAAATGAGTGATGCAGCGGAATCTGGCGTACTAGATGCCTTTGTCCTTGAATATCAAACCTTTGTTAATTCACCTGATTTAAAAAATAGTTATGAATTTATTCCATTTGGGGTGCGCCACGACAGTCCACTTTATGCTTTAGGGAATTTATCAAAAGAGAAAATGGATATTTTGAAAAAATTTGCTGAATTTACTGGTCAAAATAACCTTCAATCACTTGCGAAACAGGATGGGTTTAATGGGTTGAACAATTACAAATCAGAGCTTAAAACGATTGATGGGGATACTTTAACTGCTGCACAGAAACTTTGGAAAGGAAAGAAAAATACTTCAAATCCAATTGCTGCGGTTTTTGTTGCAGATGTTTCAGGTAGTATGGATGGTAAACCTTTAAATGAGCTAAAAGAATCATTACTTAAAGGTCAAAAATATTTAGGAAGAGATAATAGTATTGGCTTAATCTCATACTCTGCGGATGTGACGATCAATCTTCCAATAGCGAAATATGATGCAAATCAACAGTCAAAATTTGTTGGTGCGGTATCTAGCCTCGATGCAAGCGGAGATACAGCAACAAATGATGGAATCCTTGTTGCAATAAATATGCTAAAAGAAGAAATGAAAAAAAATCCAAATGTAAGACCGCTCATTTTTGTCCTTACCGATGGTGAGACCAATCATGGGAATTCATTGAAGAATGTAAAAGGAATCATAAAAGCATATAAAATTCCAATTTATACGATTGGTTATAACGCTAATATTAAAGCGCTTGAAAGTATTTCGAATATAAACGAAGCTGCAAATATTAATGCAGATTCAGATGATGTAATCTATAAAATTCGTAATCTATTTAATGTTCAACTTTAATTAGTAGGAGGATTTAAGAATGTCATTTTCTATGCAAGTTGTAAATGAAGAGGAAATTAAGGCAGTAATAGAAGAGCAAGTAAAGCCTGTACCTGAGGAATTAATCAAATTAAAGGCAACAGCGGATGCAAATGTAGCGATGATTATGGAGTTAGACACTGTTTCAAAGGAAACGTACGAAAAACGAAAGGAAATTCTCCAATCAATTGAATCATTTGGATTACAGACGATGAAATCTTCTTCGAATAAAAATTCGCTTCTAAAAGTTTCACTTGGTCAACTTGCTAAAAGTGGAGACGAAGGAGGGCAAGTTGCAAAAGGATTAGCAGACCTTCAAGTTCAACTAAAGGATTTAGATCCAAGTGTAATTAATTTTACAAAGTCTGGTTTTTTAGGTAAGTTATTTAATCCGATTCGTTCATATTTTCAGAGATTTGAAAAAGCAGATGTAGCAATCGCAGATATCGTAAATTCACTTGATAAGGGGAAAAAAATTCTTGAAAATGATAACACGACATTAGAGCATGAACAACTATCACTTCGTATGCTTTCAAAAACGCTAGAAAAGGAAATCCAACTTGGAACATTAATGGATGAGTCAATTGAAAATCAAATTGAAAAAGCAAAAGTCGAAGGGGAAGATCAAGAAAAAATTAAATTCATCTCAGAGGAAGTTCTTTATCCGTTAAGACAACGAGTCATGGACCTACAGCAAATGTTAGTCGTCAATCACCAAGGAGATATGTCTTATGAGGTTGTGATTCGGAATAATCGTGAATTAATTCGAGGTGTGGAACGTGCAAAAACGGTAACGATTTCAGCACTGAATACAGCAGTAACTGTAGCAAGTGCTCTATATAATCAAAAAATTGTTTTGCAAAAAATCACTGCTTTAAATCAAACAACAAATACTATTATTGAAGGTACTTCTCGATTATTAAAGGAACAAGGAGTTGCAATCCAAAAGCAAGCGATGGAGTCAGCGGTTTCTGTTGAAACACTAAAAACCTCTTTCACTAACGTCATATCCGCATTTGAATCAATTAGTACATTTAAACAAGAAGCTTTGCCAAAAATGCGTCAAACAATCCTACAATTTCAAGAATTAGCCGAAGTCGGTTCTAAGCAGATTCAAAGACTTGAAAAAGGGGATCGAATCGGTTTATAGAAGATACTGGAAAAAGATATGTAGGAAATGATATAAACGGAGAACAACGAACGGCAAGACCAATACAATTTTATGAATAATGATTAGTGTATTAAAAAAGCCTACGTTAATAAAAACGCAGGCTTTTACATTTTTTAGAATTACAGAAGATCTTTATAAAATTGTAAAAATATGAATCAATTATTTCGCTCTCAGGCGTTTAAGATCTTCTTTTGGAGGCAAACCAAATAAACGGGAGTATTCTCTACTAAACTGGGAAGGACTCTCGTACCCCACTCGGTATGCTACTTCTGCTGCATCTGAAGACTCGGACAGTAATAATAGTCTTGCTTCCTGCAATCTTAAGTGTTTCTGAAATTGTAGAGGACTCATTGCAGTTACATCTTTAAAGTGTCTATGTAGGGAAGAAACACTCATATTTGCTATTTCTGCAAGTTCTTCAATTCGTAAAGACTTGTAAAAATTCGCTTTAATTTGTTCAATAACTTCCCTTATTCGATTAGTAGTGCTACCTTCGATGGCGATTTGTTGCAATATACTCCCATTGTGTCCACGCAATACTCTATATAGAATTTCTTTTGTAAAAATAGGTGCAAGTATTGGAATATCTTCAGGCGAATCTATTAAACGGGCCAATCTAATCACTGCCTCTAGGATCGAACCCTCTAATTCATTGACAAATATCGCTCGTTTTGCATTTTCCTTTGAATTAGTGGGGATTTCTGTATCAGTTAAAATTTCTAAAATTTGATTTGGATTAAATTCAATTTTTAAAGCTAGATATGGAGTGGTTGGTGTAGCTTCAATAACTTGGCCTGTAACAGGTAAATCAACGGATGCAACTAAAAAATTTCCAGGGCCATACTTAAAACTTTCATTTCCTAGTAACAATTCCTTTACACCAGAAACAACAATACAGAGAGATGGCTTATAGACCCTGTATTTTGGATCAGTAATATTTGACTCTCGTATGAAAAATAACGAGTTAATTGAGGTCTCATTAACACCTTCACGACTAGTATTGCGATCAATAATTTGGATTAGTTCGCTTAGATAAGAAACATTAATTTCAGACATATAGTCCTCCTTGCTGATTTTATATTAAAAAAACATAAAAATTTTCCATAGGATATGTAAAAGTGAGAGGATTAGGCAATCATTTAGGAGGAATGAGTTAACGAACTCTGCTTATTTTAATGCATACTTAATTATATCAAACATATCATCAAAACTATAACAATATCAAAATATAGAACCCATAAAGGGAGAGATTCATATGAAACTAATTGCTTTAGATTTGGATGGTACTACACTCAACTCAAATAAAATAATAAGTGAGGAAACGTTAAGCGCGATTAAAAGAGCTGAGGCAGCAGGACATATCGTTATGATTTTATCAGGTCGTTCACCAAGTTCAGTAAGCGATGAGCTTTCAAAGTATGGCTTAAATTGTCCAGTTGGGGGGCATAACGGGACGGCATTATATGTGAACGGAGAATTAATTGAACTAAATTCAATTGGGAAATCTCAAATACAAAAAATTGCCTTAGAAGTTGAGAGAGAAGAATTACCGTACAATGTTTCTACAAATAAGTGAATATTTGCCCCAAGTAATTGGGATAAACGATTTGAACAAGTTGTTTCATCCGGGCGAGTTCCTAAAGATTACTTCACAAATAGACACTACAAAATGTTTACCACACCACCAAATGTATATGGACATTCGTTTTTTAACAAAGTTCAAGAAATAATTGATAATGAGGATTATACGATTCAAAAGTTTCTTATTTTAAACCTTGATCCAAAACAAATGGAGCGAATTGAAAAAAAATTAAGATTCATAGATGAGACTTTTGTTACTAGTTCTTCTCCTTTTAATCTCGAGATTACACATATGAATGGAAATAAAGGGTATGGTTTAAAAGCAATGGCATCCTATTTTCAGATACCATTAGAGAATACAGTAGCTATTGGAGATGAAAAAAATGATCTACCGATGTTTAATATAGCCGGCTTATCAATAGCCATGGGGAATGCTGAAGAAGAAGTAAAGCTCGCATGTGATCTTGTCACATTAAGCAATGATGAAAATGGTGTTGCATATGCATTCGAAAAATATATTTTTAATAAGTCGAATGTACTATAATAGTTAAGGAATCTTAATACATCCAAATAAGCAACGTTTTCCTTGGTTAAATTAATGGTGCATCTTAATTTATCCAAGGGTGTTTTTATTTGTCTATTTTAACTAATCGATTAAAATATAGAATGGTAAGGGGGAGTGAATATTGGTTAGACGGATAAAAGATCTATTTGCTATTAAAGGGTATAGTTTGTTTGTCATATGTTTATTATTTGTAGGGATTGGACTTTCAATAACAACTCCTTATTTATCACTGTATAGTACAAAATATATCGGGATGAGTTCTGGAGCATTTGGTATCTTCATGGCAGTGATTTCATTAAGTGGTGTTTTAGTAAATACATTTATTGCTGAACGTTCTGATCGAGGGATTGACAGAAAATGGATTATAATGATTGCGATGATTTCATCAGCAATAGGTTATGCATCTTATTTAATATTTCATAACTACTTTTTATTATTAGTTTTCGTTGCTTTATTTAATGGATTAGGCGCAGCGGCCATGCCACAAATTTTTGCATCCGCACAGGAATCAGCAAATGCAAGTTTATCTAAGGATAAGACTTTAGCCTTATCAACTTTACGCTCGCTCGTTTCTTTAGGATTTTTAATTGGACCATTAATAGGAACAATAATTCTAAGAGCAAAAGGTTATCATGGACTTTTTTGGGGAACATCTAGCATTTATGTAATGATTACAATTCTAGTATTCTTCTTTTTAGAAAAGAGAAAGCCAGTTCAGAACAATCTAAAAAAGAAAAGTAAAACTAAAGTCACATCAGCTAAACGTAAACAGCTTAGACTACCAGTTATTGCTTTTATCTTATTATTTGCAGTTAGTTCGATTAATTGGATCAACACACCTCTTTTTATCGTCAATGAGCTACATGGTACTAATACTGATGTTGGATTAGTCGTAAGTATATGTGCAGGCTTGGAAATTCCAATCATGTTAGTGTTGGGTGTACTTTCTAAAAAAATATCGAATCATGCTTTGATGATCTACGGTTGCTTTATTGGGTTACTCTATTATTTAATCTTAAGCATATCAACTCATACTTGGGAGTTAATCGTTGCACAGCTTCTACAAGCAACATACATTGCGATTGTTATGGGTAATGGTATAAGCTATTTTAACGACCTACTACCTAATTCACCCGGCTTTTCTGCATCGATTTATGCGAATTGCTCGACGATCGGAAGTTTAGTAGGAAATTTAGGCGGAGGTCTGTTTGCACAATTAGCAGGGTTTCGAAATGTTTATTTACTTTGTATATTGTTTGTAATTTGTTCACTTTTTATATTATGGAAATCAAAAAACAATGTGGAAATGGAAATAGCGACAAGTCAAAGTCAGTCTGTGTAGTTGAAGAGTTCACAAAATATATAAAAGTTTGTGTATTAACGCGTGCAAAAACGAGCTATTACTGTAGCTCGTTTTTTTCTATTTTGGCAAAAAGAATTAAGATGATACAGGAAAAGTTAGGAAATAACAATTTGAAAGGCTTCTTGAATGAAGTTAGGGCTCAAAGTGGTAAACACATCATAACTGAGTCTGCAGAATATTTACTTAGAGACGCTCAATATTTGTTATCACAACAATAATTTGTACAAAAAGATAGCATAGTGATTTAAAGGATCTTCAATTTAATAGGGTAGAGGTGGAAGTGCTACGTCACTGTTTGAAAAAAGTGATCGCTAAATTTCTATTGGGCGATCACTTTTGTTGTTAAAAATTACATCTCATTATAACTGCCCATATTTCTTCATTTTGTTATAAAGTGTCACCCTGGAAATACCAAGCATTTTTGCAGCAGCTGATTTATTTCCATATGTTACTTTTAGGGCATGTATTATTAGTGACTTTTCATCCCCTTCGTGTAATTCTACTTCTCCGAGAATAGGCGATTGAGAATTTATGTGTCTTTTAAAAAATTCATTTGGCAATTGTTCAGATTTGATTATATTATCATCTGTAAATATCATTACTCGCTCAATTATATTTCTTAGCTGCCTGATATTGCCGTTCCAAGGAAAATGCATGAATGTTACCATCACTTCCGGAGAAATGACTGGAACCGGCTTCCGGTATTTGATGGAAAACTCTTTTAAAAATAATTGGACAAGTTCGGGAAGGTCTTCCTTTCTGTCTCTGAGGGGCGGGATAGGGATCGTAACCACATTTAACCGATAATATAAATCTTCACGAAATAAACCTTCTTCCACCATTTTCTCCAAATTCCGGTTAGTTGCTGAAAGAATTCGTACATCTATTGGAATAGGTTGGTTTCCGCCAACTCGATAGTATTGTTTCTCCTGCAAGACACGCAGCAATTTTACTTGAAGCTCTAATGGCATTTCTCCAATTTCATCGAGAAATAATGTTCCACCCTTTGCTGTCCCTATTTTTCCTAGCTTCCCTTCTTTTATTGCCCCTGTAAATGCACCTTTTTCATAACCAAATAATTCACTTTCAAAAAGCGCCGAGGGAATGGCCCCGCAGTTAAGATCAACAAATGGTCCATTTGAACGGGGACTTGCTTTGTGAATAGCCTGTGCAAACAATTCCTTACCAACACCGCTCTCACCAGTAATCACGACGGTTGCATCTGTATGGGCGACTTTCTTGGACAAAGAGATGGAAGTTTTTATCGCTTGGCTTCTTCCCTTTATTTTGTGGAAAGGATCGATAATATCCTTGTACCCAATCTGATTTTCCAAATCTTGAATATACGCAGTAGTAGATGTAAGTTCATTATTTAGTTTTACAATTTCTGTAATATCACTTTCAACGGAAATCCCCCCTACCACCTTATCCCTGATGAATATTGGTAAGGTGTTAATTAATACATGGACATCTTCCTGCGGCTGGTTATAATGCCGAATAACCCCTTTTCCTTCCTTCATTGTGGACATTAAAACTACAGAATCCTCTTTAAAGCGATTCGTAATTTTAGAGCCAATCATTTCTTCAGCAGAAGTTTTGTACAAATCTTCTGCCTTAGGATTCCATGCAACAACTTTTCCATCGCTGTCTACTATTGTAATGGCATTATCTACCGCACGCAGAAGCGTCTGATAAACACCTGAAAGCTTTTGCCACTCTTGAAAAATAGCATTTATTAATGTAGTAAAGGGGACCCTGCGCACTTGCCTTCCAGCTTCATCAACAAGAACAATATCTTGGTCTAGAACTATTTCTTCAACCTCTGAGAGCAAGGTGTCGACAGAGAATTGTTTTATTTTTTCTGTATGAATCTCCGCGTCTAAAGGAAGGGAGATGGACAGAAGTGAAACTTTTTCTTTTAACATAACCAATCACCTTATCATTGTTTAATGGTTTACAAAAGTGTTTATATTTTACACTCTGTTTACACTTTTGTAAACATTTGGTTTACACAATTTTCGAAAAAATCAAGTATAAAGTAGTTTTTTAAGTTGGCACAAAAATTGCATTTAAATAAAGCAACAAAGGATTTGAGGGGGGAAAAACATGCTATCTTATAAACACGAACCTTTTACAGACTTTTCAAAAGAGGAGAATATAAACGCGTTTAATCAAGCATTAAATCTTGTAAACTCACAGCTTAGGAAAGAATATCCCCTAATAATTGGCGGGGAAAAAATTATAACGGATCACAAAATAACATCATTTAACCCTGCTAATAAAGATTTAGGTAGCAGGAAAATATAGGAGGAATCAATATGATATTGAAAGATTTTTTTATGGCTCTATCACAAAACCAAATTCTTAACAGTGCCGCTAAAAAGTATGGTTTAAAAATGGGGGCGCAAAGTGTTGTAGCTGGTACAAATATTGAAGAAGTAATTAAAAGCATTAAAGAGCTAAATAAACATGGGATCTCATGTACGGTCGATAACTTAGGGGAATTTGTCTTTAAAAAGGAAGAAGCAATTCAGGCTAGAGAACAAATTCTGAAAGTCATCGAAGCTATTCATAAGAATAAAGTAGATGCACATATCTCGTTAAAACCGACTCAATTGGGCTTGGACATTGAGTACTCTTTTTGTTTGAGTAATTTAAAGGAAATTGTTCACCAGGCACATCAATATGGGATTTTTGTTAATATTGATATGGAAGATTATGGACACTTAAAGCCTTCGTTTGATCTTTTAGATGAGCTTTCTTTGGAGTATGATAATGTAGGGACCGTTATCCAGGCATACTTCTATCAATCACAAGAAAATCTCGAAAAGTATAAAGATTTTCGCCTTCGTATTGTAAAAGGTGCATATAAAGAGCCTGAGGAATATGCGTACCAGGACAAGAAAGATATTGATAAAAACTTTATAAAGTTGATAGAATGGCACTTGTTAAATGGAAAATTCACTTCTATTGCAACACATGACCACAAAATCATCCAACATGTTAAAGATTTTGTAAAAAGAAATAATATTCCGAACGATAAATTTGAAATCCAAATGCTGTACGGCTTCAGAAAAGACCTTCAGTTGAAACTAGCAAGTGAAGGCTGCAATTTCTGCACTTATGTGCCATTTGGAAAAGATTGGTACGGTTACTTTATGCGTCGGCTTGCGGAAAGACCTCAAAACTTAAACCTTGTAGCAAAACAGGTCTTTAATAAAAAAAACAACACCATGATTGGCTTAGCGGTCGGTGCCTTTACATTAGGAAGATTATCTAAAGTAAACAAGAAAAAACAGAAATAATAAAAAAATAAAGCGTTCATAATTTAAAGCGAAGTTGGCTGAATTCACAACAACAACAAACTTGCATGAATTTCATTGTGATCATTATGTAGAGTGCTATATTGTAAAAAATGGTGAATGTGTAGCAAGAGATCATATACCAGTAACAATCTATTAAATAATAAAACTAGTGATCGAGTTCCCCCTGTTTTTTACAATTAATTTGTATTCGTTTTTGTTTAATGAGGTGATTTTATTACCATCTTTTCTTAATTAATTTATACTAGAATAGGTATTTCTCAGTGTTCAAACATAGCTTTTCTTATCGAGCTAACGCTAGCATTATTTCAATAAGATCGTAAAAGGACTGTCAAAATTTAGACAGTCCTTTTTCAAATATTAAATTTCAAGATTTTACTTTAACAGAACCTTGATAAAAGAATGGAACTTAGTGAGAAAAATTTATTCCAGCTTATTTCATTTCATCTAAATGCGTTTTCTAATTGTGCAACAAAAGTATCGTCCTATTTTCATAGTCTGACGATCAAAAAAGGATATTTCTGATATGAAATTGAATACTTAATGGGGACTTTAAGCTTAAAAATTATTCAAATGAAAAGGATGATCTAATTTGACTTTAAATTTAACACTTATGAATAATCAAGATTTTCAGAGGTTCCTAGAAATAGCAACCGTGAATTTTGCGAATGATAAAGTGAAAAATGGAAGTTGGAAAGAAGAAACAGCTTTAGGACAATCTAAGGCAGCTTTTCAATCTTTATTGCCAGAAGGTGAAAATACTGAAAATAACTATTTGAAAAACATCGTTTTAAACGAAGAAACGATTGGCTATATTTGGTATTCTATTAATTTAAAACAAGAGGCAAATTATGCTTATTTATATGAAATTCTTATTTATCCAGAATATAGAGGTCAGGGATTCGGTAAAGAATCGATGAGTAAGTGTATAAAAGAAATTAATGAATTAGGAGTAGATGACGTATGTCTACACGTTTTTGGTCATAATCAAGGAGCATTGAACCTCTATCAACAACTTGGATTTGAGATTACTGATTATAACTTAAAGGTTAGTTCTTCTCGCTTTAAATAAATATAAAAGTATAAATTAATAGTCTGAAAGGAGCTGATTGTCATTCAGCTCCTTTTTTTCAAACGCATTTGTTGTATCGCAATTATTTCATCTGTTTATCGAGATATTGAGCTAGAACATTCAATCCAGAATCTAAATGATCTAATGAATGGGTAGATGAAAGTGCAATACGTAAATACTTTTCAGAAGAAGATTGTCCACTTAGAAAACGATCAGAATGAAATACACGTACACCTAGTTTTTTTAAATCCGCTTCTAAGTTTACCCCATTACTATTTCCATGAATAGGAAGCCAACGGTAAAAACTAAGCGGATGACCAAACTTATTTACAGGGAAATAGGATGTATAAATTTTGTTTACAGTTTCAGCTAACTGTTTCTTTTGTTGAACGATTTCATGCGCTTTTCCTGATAAGATCAGTTCAGTAATTACTTCAACATCAAGAGATGATGTTTTTACGTTAAGATTAAAAATAGCTTTTAGAATTTTTTCACGTAATGTATCCCCAAAAACCATGTAAGCAACTCTTAATCCAGAACAGATGGACTTTGATGTACCACAAATATATACGCTTTGTTCAGGAAGTAGGTTATACATTGGTTGTTTGTAATTAGATATTACTCCCGCAGTGATAAATGCATGTATATCATCTTCGATTAAAATTAAACGATGCTTCCTTATTACAGAAGCTAATTCAAGTTTTCGAAAGTCAGATATCATTATAGTGGTTGGGTTACTACAAGAAGGCATTAGGAATATGCCATGTATATTTAATTGGCTACATTGCTTTTCAAGTTCATCTGGCAACATACCAAATTGGTCGGAATGAATAGGGATTAATTGAATGTGAAGCGTTTTTGCTAACTCTATAAAATTCGAAAAGGTGTAAAAGTCTGTTGCAATACGATTACCTGGCTCAAATAAACTAGCTAAAGCAATGACCAAAGCGTTTTGAGTACCAGATACAATCGCTAAATTATCTTGAGCAGCTTTAATGCCGAAAGCTTCCATCCAGTTTAGTGCAGCTGCCTTGTGATGTGGGATTCCGGTAGGATCATTGTAATTTAATAATTGATCTAAATAACTTTTACTGACTACTTTCTGAATTGCTTCAGTCACAATACTATTCGTTTGTTCAAAAGAAGCCACAAAGCCAAGATCAATACTATTTGCTGTTTTATCTGTTGAAATGGTTATTGAATGGGCAGCATTTGGAGCAACAAAAGTTCCACTTCCTGTAATCGCATAGATTAAACCTTTTATTTCACATATTTTATAGGCCCTAGTAATTGTCGTAAAATTTAAGTCAAGAAAATCCGCTAATTCTCGTTGCGGTGGTAACTTTGTACCGGGAGCTAGAAAGCCATTAAGAATATCTTGTTCAAGTTGTAGCGCAATGGAATTATAAAAAGGACGTTTTAAAGTCATTTTGTCGGGTTTCCAAGACATTGGGTAATTATCAAATGAATTTACTGGCATACTAGCATAGTTCACCTCTAATCTTTAATTCCATACAATTATATCATTTTTGTATGGAAATCTAAAAATACAAATCTATTCATAACTGAGCAGATAGTTGGTAAATACTCTTTAATTTGTACTTGATTTAATTTTTAGAAAATTGTAATCCATACAATTATTTCATTTTTTGTATGGATTCTGTATGTTAAATTATAATAAATTTAACGATACAGGATGTGAAAGTATGAAAAAAGGAAACAAACTTTGGATGGCATTTCGCTCTGCTTTTCCACACACTATTCCCATTTTTGCAGGATTTTTATTTTTAGGTATCGCATATGGGATTTTTATGAATTCATTAGGATTCAGTGCGATTTATCCGATATTGATGGGGCTAACAATTTTTGCAGGATCCATGGAATTTATTGCAGCAAACTTATTACTGATGAGCTTTAATCCACTTAACGCACTATTACTAACTTTAATGGTAAACGCGCGACATTTGTTTTATGGAATCTCAATGTTAGATAAATATAAAGGCACTGGTAAGAAAAAAATCTATTTAATTTTCGGACTTTGCGATGAGACTTTTTCGATAAATTATACCGCTGATATACCAGATAACGTGGATAAGAATTGGTTTAAGTTTTTTGTTACATTCCTTAATCATTTATATTGGGTAATTGGCGCAGCAATTGGAGGAATTTTTGGATCACTTGTAAAATTCAATACTAAAGGTCTTGAATTTGTAATGACTGCCCTTTTTGTTGTTATTTTCATTGAGCAATGGAAAAAAGAGACAAAACACATTAGTGCAATAACAGGAGTTGGTCTTTCAACCATTTGTCTTATTATTTTTGGTGGAAATAACTTCATTATTCCTGCGATGCTTTCAATTCTTATTACACTTAGTGTGCTTAGAAAACCATCTAAACCATCTAAGAAAGTCGAGGTATCCGTATGACGATGAATATAACACAGCAAATTATCACAGTATCAATGGTTGTTTTAGGTACAATGCTTACAAGATTTCTGCCATTTATCATTTTTCCACCGGGGAAAGCTACACCGAAGTATGTACAGTATCTAGGTAAAGTTCTACCGTCTGCGGTAATTGGACTATTGGTCATCTATTGTTTTAAGAATGTAAATGTATTTTCAGGTACACACGGTATTCCAGAGTTTATTTCAGTATTTGTTGTTGCGATTCTCCATTTATGGAAGAGAATGATGCTTCTTTCGATCGCAGGTGGTACGATTGTTTATATGATTCTTGTACAATTAGTTTTTTAACAAAATTGGGGTGAAATGATGAAAAATTATAGATGGAGTAATGAGCAAATTAGAAACCAAGTAAATGTTCTTGATGGAGTAATTAATCCGCAGATCGTCTTAAAAAATGCAACGTATTTAAATTCATATTTGAACCAATGGTTACATGCGAATATATGGGTTTATCAAGATCGGATTGTTTATGTTGGAGAAAATCTTCCAGAAAATTTAGATGAAATTGAAGTGGTAGATTGTGAAGGGCAATATTTAGTGCCAGGATATATTGAACCTCATGCTCATCCATATCAACTCTATAATCCTCTAACATTAGCAAAACATGCTGGACAATTCGGTACAACAACATTAATAAACGATAATCTGAAATTTTTCCTAGAATTGCCTAGTCAAGCTGCTTTTGAATTATTGAATGATTTTAAAAATATACCAACAAGCATGTATTGGTGGTGCCGTTTCGACGCACAAACTGAATTACTGAAAAATGATGAGCTATTTAATTCGCAAGATGTGATGACTTGGCTCGAAAATGAATTAGTTTTACAAGGTGGAGAGCTAACTGCGTGGCCAAAGCTCCTAAATGGTGACGATCAGATGCTAACCTGGATACAGGAGACTAAAAAATTAAATAAGAAAGTCGAAGGACATTTTCCTGGAGCTTCAGAACGCACTTTAGCTAAATTAATGTTATTAGGTGCAGATTGCGATCATGAAGCAATGACAGGAAAAGAAGTACTTTCGCGGTTAATGCAGGGCTATATGGTTTCATTAAGACATTCCTCGATACGACCTGATTTAGAAGTGCTTTTAAAGGAAATTAAAGAGCTTGGTATTCAAAAATTTGATCGTTTTTTCTTTACGACTGACGGTTCACATCCTTATTTCTATGAAAAGGGGATGACTGATGAATTAATCAAAATAGCAATACGTCACGAAATACCATTAATTGATGCATATAATATGGCAAGTTATAATGTAGCTTGCTATTATAATATGGAACATTTACATGGTTCAATCGCCACAGGAAGAATTGCAAATATTAATCTACTAGACAGTAAAGAAAACCCAACACCTCGAAGTGTTTTAGCAAAAGGTCAATGGGTCAAGAAAGATGGGAACCCTATCAATCAATATTTACCGATCGATTGGGAGAAATATCAATTCTCTAAACTAGATTTAAAATGGACTATACAAAAAGAAGATCTGGGTCCTTCAAACTCATATGGTATAAACTTGATAAATAATGTCATTACAAAACCATATGAAAGTATGATTGATGTAGAAAGTGATGAATTATCATATGAACATGATGAATGTTTTCTTTTAATGGTTGGAAGAGATGGTTCTTGGAGATTAAACTCGCTAGTGAAAGGATTTGCTCAACATTTGGGTGGATTTGCAAGTTCTTATTCTGGTACTGGAGACATTTTAATTTTAGGCAAAAGAAAATCAGATATGTTGAAAGCTTTTGAAAGAATGAAAGAAATAGGTGGTGGTATGGTACTTGTAGAAGAGGACAAAGTTGTTCATGAAATAGCTTTAGCTTTAAAAGGTAGCATGTCTGAATTAGAAATGGACAGCTTAATCCAAATTGAGAAAAAAATGATTGAATTGTTAAAAGAAAAAGGATATAAATACGATGATCCTGCTTTTACGCTATTATTCTTTTCTGCAACCCATTTACCATTTATTCGATTAACTCCGAGTGGATTATATGATGTGAAAAATAAAGAAATTCTAGTTTCTCCAACAAAAAGGGAAACTTCACAAAAAATAATTTGAGGCAACTAACTTTAATAAAAAAATATAATATATTGCAGTATCTTAGGCATGAATCCGAAAATTAATCTGATTCATGCCTTTTTATTTGTTTGAGGTTTATGATCTAATTCTAATTTATCGTACAAAACCATCGAATTCTTATCGTTAAATTAGTATTTATTTCACAAACAATTTAATAAAAATTTCTTTATACACATTATTTAAACTCTCAATCATGAAATGCAGCAAAGATGCGCATACTAATTAGGATAAATATAGAGTCGTAATTGACAGATTGATTTATCTAAAATAGTTCTAGTTTTTAGTAAAGGGATGAAATATTAAGTGGATCATTTAAATGGAAGAAACGAAAAAAATAAGAAAAATAATATCCATAATTTCACAATAAATCCCAAAGGAAATATTAATGAAAACTTGGAAATCATTGAATCAATTTTCCCTACATCTGACCTTGTAAAAAAAATTCTAATGATTGATGAAAAGCCTGCACTTTTAATTTATTTATCTGGACTAGTAAATGACCAAAAAATTGATTCATTTATTAATAATATTATTTCGCAAAAAAAAGATTTCGAGATATTCGTAAATAATAATACGGAAAGTACGATTCGAATTCCTAAAATCGAAAAATCTATATTAGATGGTAAGAGCATTTTATTTTTAGACGGCATCTCATCTGCTTTTATTTATTCTACAGAGAATCCACCTCATAGAACATTCATGCCACCAAATATCGATAATTCGCTGAAAGGTTCAAGAATTTCTTTTGTTGAAACATATCAAGCTAACATTGCCTTGCTCCGTAGATTTATTCAAAATAAAGATTTTCGAACAAAACAAACTGAAATTGGAAATGAGAATAGAAGCATTGTGTCAATTGCTTATTTAGATCGTGTAGTTGATGAGAATCTCCTATTATCTGTAGAAAATAGAATTTCAGAAATAAAAGTAGATTCAGTGTTAAATGCAAATCAACTGGCTCAATTAATGGAGAGAAATCAATTTTCACCATTTCCGCAAATATTAACGACAGAAAGACCAGATGAAGCGGCATCAGCTATATTAAAAGGAAAAGTCGTTCTAATTTTAGATCGTTCATCTGAAGTCATTATTTTACCTTCTGAGTTCATATCTTTTTTTACAAGTATTGACGATTATTCTTCTAGAACTTTAGTAGCTTCCTTTAATCGTCTACTTAGAATTGTGGCATTCATTATAACACTCTATTTACCTGGACTTTATATTGCAATCGTATCTTTCAACTATGAAGTTATTCCATTAAAATTACTTTTTTCAATTGGAGAATCACGTGCACAGGTCCCTTTTGATCCTCTATTTGAAGCAATTATTATGGAAATTACATTAGAAATGCTTAGAGAAGCTGGGATAAGATTACCTGCACCAATTAGTACAACAGTAGGAGTGGTTGGAGGAATTGTAATTGGCCAAGCTGCGGTTCAAGCAGGTATTGTAAGTAATATTATGGTTATCGTAGTAGCATTGACAGCTATTTCTTCATTTATCATTCCTAAATACGAAATGGCATCAAGTTTGCGTATATTAAGATTTCCAATTATGGTAATGGCATCATTATTTGGCTTTTTTGGACTTATAATAAGCACGATGATCTTAATTGTACACGGATTATCATTAAAGAGTTTCAATACTTCGTATACTGCACCATTATCACCGACTATATTTACTCAATTAAAGGATACATTTATACGAATGCCATTAAACTATCTTTGGAAAAATCAAAATAAAAACATTAAAAAGGGTTAAGTGAATATTGGATGTGATTAGTAAATGAATGGAACCAAATTGAATATTTCATACTATCAATTTGTTCTTATGATATTTGGAGTACAAATAGGAATTGGAATGTTATCTCTACCACATAATTTAGCTGAAATAGCAGGAACAAGCAGTTGGATTTCAATCTTATTCGGAGGTTTAATCTCTACATTACTTAGTATGTTTTATATAAAATTAAGCCAAAAAGTTCCACACGAAAATTTTTCGTCCTTAATTACTATTTATTTAGGAAAATTCCTTGGAAAAATATGTCTATTAATACTATTAATTTATTTCTTATATGCTGGTTATTTAGTTTTAATGTTATCTGTATTATTTGTACAAGCATATTTACTTCAACATACGGGTGCTTATGTAATATTGTTCTTATTTCTGATCCCGACTTATCAATTAATAACAGGCGGTATTCCTTTAATTGCGAAATATATTGAAACGATCTTTCCACTAGTTATTTTTTTCTTACTTATGCTATTTTTAACATTAAAAGAGCCAAACTTTAAAAATCTATTTCCTATTATAAAAGAAGGTTGGCTTCCTATTTTAAAAGCTGTACCTACAACGACAATGTCATTTTTAGGAATAGAAATAACATTCATAATCTATCCATATTTAGATAAAAAGGAAAAAGCAATGAATGGCGTAATGATCGCTAATGCGATGAGTACGTTTACATATTTATTTGTAACAATAATTAGTTTTGTGAATGCTAGTCCATATGAAATATTAGATATTTTTACACCAGTTATTGCAATGTTAAGTGCTATAGAATTTCAATTTTTAGAGCGAATGGATGTAATTTTATTATCATTATTATTTATGGTCATTTCAAAAACATGGGTTACTTATTTTTGGGCCGGATTGGACGGATTTAATGAGATATTTAAAATAAAAAAATTTCCACTCTTTGTTTTAACTATTTTTATCATAATCACCATTTGTTCATATCTATTCATTCCAACCTTTAAAGGAATTCATCTTCAATTAAAAATTCTTTCTTACACAGGACTTATCGTTATTTTAGGGTTACCTTTAATTTTATGGATAGGTGGAATAGTAAAAAAAGATAAGTTTAGGGTGACAACAAAGTGAAAAAGATTGCCAAATGTTTGTTAATTGTTATGTTATTAATTGGATTAACAGGTTGTAAAGATAAAATTAATATTGAAGACATTACAATAGCACTTTTATGGGGGATTGATATAGATCAGCAAGGTGATGTTAATATTTATATGGCAAGTCCTGTTTTTAGTAAAGATGTTAAAGAAAAAAACGAACAATTTAAAGTTAAAAGCTTATCATTTAGAGAAGCTAGAGATATTATAGATTCAAGATCAACTGGAATCACAGCTGGTGGAAAGGTACAAACTGTATTAATCGGTAGAAAAGTAATTGAACAAAAAAATTGGTATTCGTTATTAGATTTATTTTACCGAGATCCAAAGATGCGTCTTAATGCGGATCTAGTAGTAGTTAACGGTGCTGTTTCAGATATTTTTGAATTTCGTCCGAAAAATAAACCAAGGTTATCAATATTTATTCCACAGTTAATAAAAACAGCAACTTATAGAAACGTCTCTGTGCGAACTCCATTGCGATATTATTACAAATTGAATTATGAAAAAGGTATTACTCCTTATGCACCTGAATTAACTTTAAAAGATAACATTTTGGAAGTCAGTGGAACTATATTATTAAACAATCAAAACGAATATCGAAGAACTCTATCATTAAAGGAAACAATGTTATTAACAATTTTACAGGGTAAAAATGAAGGACAATTAGCAATGTGGTTAAATGCAAAACAACACAACAAAAATGAAAATACAATCCCGAATAGCAGAATCAGTTTTTATATTACTGATATAAAAAGGAATGTAAAAAAAAAATATGATGGTGGTAAATACCAATTTACTATAAATCTCAAATTACCGGTAGCAATAACAGAATCTCCAATAAAATTAAATGACAATTCGCAAGGAAAGTTAAAAAAGGAAATAGAAAATGAATTACAAAAAGAACTAAATCAACTTGTTAAATCCTTCCAAAATGACAAGTTGGACCCAATTGGCCTCGGTCTTTTTGCTAGATCATTTAAATACTCAGAATGGAAAAAAGTAGAAGATAATTGGGTTGGTGCATTTCAACAATCAAAAATTAAGGTTAAGGTTAAAATTATTTTGGTTGATAAAGGGTTATCAATGTAAAGGAATTAAAGATTGAAATATGAAAAATTCATTTGATGAGGAATAAGATAAATAAAACATGATATTTTGGCTATTAAAAATAAAAAAAGTCTCGATTGTGGAATATGCCCTTTAGAGAAGAACCTAAGAAAACGTTAAGTTTCAGAAAAAAGATGATTTCTGTTTACTACAGGTTCATCTTTTTTATTTTACACTGCTTACGTATATGAGCTTTTGTAAATTTTTTGAAGTAAAACCAAATGATAAACAAATATTTTATTTTTTAAATCTCTTTACTTTTTAATATACTTCTTGATACAATAGCTTTCCGTCTGAAAATTCGGCTATTTATTTACATAAAGGGGGTAGAAAAATGTCTACACAACAATATAATGAAGAACTTCAGTATTTAAACACAATTTTATCTGAAATGGAACGGCAGCTTACAAAACTTGAAGGGATTCCCGTTTACACTGGAAGTGATGTAACCGAACAAGTGCTTGAAGGAATTCGAGAAACAAATCGAAGAAATCTTCGCTTAGCAAAAAACGAACCTTATTTTGGTCGAATGGATTTTCAAGAGGAGCATAAAGAGTCGGTACCAGTTTACATAGGAAAAGTAGGGATTTCAGAACAAGCGACAGAAAATCCATTGATAATTGATTGGCGTGCTCCAATTGCAAGTATGTTTTATTCATTTACAGGAGGAGACGAACTTGCTTATTATGAATCTCCTGAAGGAATTATCGAAGGTATAATCTATTTAAAACGAAATATAGTAATCCGCAAAAAAAATCTCCAACGCGTTGTAGATACATATGTAAAAGGCGATCAAGATGTATCAACTACTGATGATTTTCTTCTATATCGATTAAGTGAAAACAAAGATAATCGCTTAAAGGATATTGTATCTACTATTCAATCTGAACAAAATGATATTATCCGTTCATCCAAAAATACACCTTTAGTCATTCAAGGAGTAGCAGGAAGTGGAAAAACAACTGTTGCTCTTCATCGACTTGCATTTCTGATCTACCAATACCGTGAAACATTAAAGGCAGATAAAATGATTATTTTTGCACCTAATAATATGTTTCTAGATTATATTTCAAACGTTCTTCCAGAGTTAGGAGTAGGTGGCATTCAACAAACAACTTTTTCTGATTGGGCATTAAATACTCTCGACCATGAAGTAAAACAAAAGGATTCATCAGAAAACCTAAACAAATGGTTCGCAACTGGTGCGAACCGCCTTGAAAATAACCATAATAGTCCAGGTAAATGGAAAGGCTCAACGCATTTTATGTCATATATTGATCAATGTATGGATAGATATGAATCCTCAGCTGTTCCTGAAAAAGATTTCAAACCATGGAAAAAAAGAATGATTGATAAAGAAACACTTAAACATTGGTTTAGTATTGAATATAAACATTATCCACTTGCTAAACGGAGAGAACGGATTGTTGCAAGGCTTAAGAAATGGATAGATAATGAGCTAAAGGTTATTGAAGAAACTAACATAAGAAAAGAAAAAAAGAAAAAAACTACTCAATATTTAAATTCTTATATGAAACAATGGCCAAAGCATACTGCACTTACTTTCTATAAATCTCTATTCACTACAACAAAGGATGCTTCGATTGTAGACGAAATACCGGCAGATATTATTAAATCTACATCTTTAAATTGTAAAAAGAAAGAGATGGATCAGGAGGATTTGGCTCCACTAGTATATATTCACAATCGACTGTTTGGAATTGAGTCAAATCAAAAGTTTCATCATGTAATCGTAGACGAAGCGCAGGATTTTTCACCGTTTCAAATTGCATTATTAAAGCAGATGACAATTGGGAATTCGTTCACCATCCTAGGCGATTTATCCCAAGCCATTCACGAGTACCAAGGGATCAATACTTGGGATGAATTTTTAGATGTATTCAATGAAAAAGAAGTAACCTATTACGAGTTAAATAGAAGCTATCGTTCAACAATGGAAATCATTCATTTTGCGAATGAGATTATAAAAAAAGCAAATATTCCTGTTAGCTTAGCAAATCCAGTATTTCGAAGTGGAGAAAAAGTTAAAATACAAGAAGTAGATCATACAAATCGGATTCAAGTCATAATTAATTCTATCCAACAATTAAAAAAGGATAAAATGGATACAATTGCAATTATTGGCCGTACTGAAGATGAGTGTGCAATTTTACATAGTGAATTATCCGTAGCTGGAGAAGAAATATCCTTTATCCATTCAAAACAGAGAAAATACGAAGGTGGAATTTCGGTAGTACCGGTGTATCTTTCTAAAGGACTTGAATTTGATGCGGTACTACTTGTCGATGTAGATGACGTGCATTATGAAGAAACGAAACAAGACGCTAAGTTACTTTATGTTGGATGTACTCGAGCACTTCACAATTTGACTGTATTATATTCTGGAAACAAATCTCCATTAATTGAAAAATCACCAATTCAGACTGTTTAATTACAATACTCATTATTTTAACTAAGCGCTAAAATTAAACAGCATTTTCAATTATTTAATACAATATTAAAAGGGCATCGATTTTGCAGATCGGTGCTTTTTTATATTGACTCAAATGAATTTTCTAAAACTATTGAATCATTTTCAATTTCCTTAAAACAGACATATAATTCTTCTATTATTGTAATAAATCTCCTAAAATATGGTAAATCCTACTCTTTTCAATAAGATTAGTAGTCTATTAATATGGAAGTATTAAATAAAAAGTAGGTGACCATCATCGATACAAAACAAGAAGTCGTATTATGCTTAAAGGATCTAAAGAAGGACTATGGTGCAAAAACAATATTAAAAGGAATTGATTTAACTGTTCATCGAGGACAAATTATTGGCTATATCGGGCCAAACGGAGCAGGAAAAAGTACGACTATTAAAATTTTATTAGGACTAGAAGGGAATTACTCTGGAAAGGTTGAGATTTTTGGGGAGGAAATTTCGGATCAGCATGTTGAATATAAGAAGAGAATTGGTTATGTTCCAGAAATTGCTGAACTATACGATAATCTTACAGCTAGAGAGTATTTAACATTCGTTGGCGAGTTATACGGGATGGATTTTGACGAAGCTGATGAGAAGGCTATGAAGTTAATGAAGGTATTTGGTTTGGAGGAAGTTTACTTATCGCGAATTGCTTCTTTTTCAAAGGGGATGAGGCAAAAAGTCCTAATCATTTCAAGTTTAATACATAATCCTGACCTATTATTTTTGGATGAGCCACTTAGTGGGCTTGATGCAAATAGTGTAATGGTATTTAAAGAAATTCTAGACATTCTAGCTGCTAATGGAAAAACGATTTTTTATTCATCACATATTATGGATGTAGTAGAGAAAATAAGTAATCGAATTATATTGATCAATGATGGAAAAATCGTAGCAGATGGTAGTTTTAAAGAATTAAAGGAGCAAAATGAAGAAGGATCATTGGAACAGATTTTTAATCAGCTTACAGGATTTAATGAACATCAAGCTTTAGCTGAGGAATTCGTATCCATTGTTAAGGGGGGATAACGATGAAGGATTTCCCTATGTTAAAAATCTTAGACTTTTTTCGACCGCTATTTGAATTGTTTGGTGTTGAGTATCCAATCATGCGTAAAATTTTAGCGGTAAAATTAACAATGGATAGTCGTAGGACACCGACCATTTTTAATCAAAACAACAAGAAAACAAAGAAAGACGAAGAAAATGGAATCATAAAATCATTAGGAGTGTATGCTTTACTTAGTTTGATGCTCATTCCTTTAGTGCTTCTTGGAAAAAGTTATGTATATGAAATGAGCGCTTTTTTTGGCATTATTATGTTCCTCATCATGACATCAATGATCTCGGATTTCTCAAATGTCTTACTTGATGTGAAAGATAAGGGAATTCTACATACAAAACCAATTGGAAAAAAGACGATTACTGCTGCAAAAATGGTACATATATCAATCTATCTTATATTAATAACAACATCAATTACAGCTTTGCCAGTAATAGTTGGGACATTTAGACACGGATTATTATTCTTGTTTTTAGCAATCGTAGAGCTTCTTCTCGTCAATTTATTTATAGTTGTCTTAACGTCGATTATCTATTATTTCATATTAAGATTTTTTGATGGTGAAAAGTTAAAAGATATTATCAATTACGTCCAAATCGGACTATCAATTTCAATTGCTGTAGGTTATCAACTTGTTGGTAGAGCATTTAGCTTTGTAAATCTAGATATGTCATTTTCGCCAACTTGGTATCATTTTCTTATTCCCCCTATTTGGTTTGGCGCGCCATTTGAGTTAATTTTAAATCGTAACACGAGTACATATCTTATTGGATTTTCTATTTTAGCAGTTATAATCCCTATTATTGCGATCATGTTCTATAGTTTATTGATCCCATCCTTTGAGAAAAATCTTCAAAAATTAACAAATAATAGTGGCATTAATCGTAAAAAAGACAGTAAGTGGAAGAATTGGCTGTCTAGAGTAATTTGTAGTAATAATGAGGAAAAGGTATTTTTTAAATTCGCAGATAATATGATGCGAAATGAAAGAGAATTTAGACTAAAGGTTTATCCATCATTAGGATTATCAATCGTTCTCCCATTCGTTTTCTTATTTAATCAACTACAAATTTATTCTTATCATCATTTAGTATTAAGCAAGAGTTATTTAACGATTTATATGTCTTGCTTAATCATTCCGAATGCAATCGCCATGCTAAAATATTCCGGGAAATATAAAGGAGCTTGGATCTATAAAACAGCGCCAGTATCAAACCTCGCACCATTATATAGTGCAACTATAAAAGTATTTATCGCAAATCTATATTTTCCTGTCTATTTTATTTTAAGTATAATTTTTATTGGAATCTTTGGTATTAAAATAATTCCTGATATATTAGTTGTTTTTGTAAGCTCAATTTTATATACCGTTATTTGCTCAAATTATCTTAAAGGATCACTCCCATTTTCAGAGTCGTTTGAGGATGCTCAACAAAATTCTGGTATTAAAATAATGATTGCCTTAGTTTTAGGGGGGATTTTGGCCTTAATTCACTGGGGAATAACGTTTATTCCATTTGGTGTATTGATTTATTTAGTATTGTTAATTATTGTGACGTTCTTTTCATGGAAACATGCTTATAAAACGATTTGGAATTTTTGAAACAAAGAAATTAAAGATTAATAGTAATTATTGTTACTAATTTAGCTTTTTTTGTTCAATTAAATGTGAGTTATTTGAACAGTAAAAATGTAATGAAAAAGTAATTCTTTTTTTATGCAGTTCTTAATTATTATGGAACTATTTAAGAAGAACTTATCAATCAATCTAATAATATAAAAAGGACTGTTAAAAAAATGGACTTACCCCTGTCAAGTAGACACTAATAAAAAAGGTATTTTAAGCAGCCTTAGCCCTGTATTCAATAGGGCTAAGGTTATTTAATTTCTTTTGAAATCTTTTATTGTTGTAGTACCAAATATATCGCTTTACCGCATGTTCAACCTGGTTTTGATCATTAAACTGATAGCGGTAAAAACACTCGGTTTTAAAATGACTGAAGAAGCTTTCAATGCATGCATTATCCAGACAATTTCCTTTTCTAGACATACTTGCGTTTATATTGTATCTTTTAAGTGTTAGGTTATATCTTTTTGAGGTGTATTGGAATCCTTGATCACTATGTAATAGGAGTCCGCGTACATCTCTTTTTTTTCGTGCTTTTTTTACTGTATCTAAAACTAGCTTTAAATCATTTCTTTCGCTGATTTGGTAAGAAACGATTTCATTATTATACAGATCTTGAATAACGGAAAGATATAATCGTTTCCCGTTAAATATAAGGTAAGTTATATCAGTTACCCATTTCTTATTCGGATCTTTTGTGTTGAACTCTCGATTTAAATAATTATTAGAGATAACATATTTTTCCTTTCGTCCAAAATGCTTCCATTTTTTCACACGGATTTTAGCTTGAATTCCATTTTCCTTCATAAGTCTGTATACTCGCTTATGGTTTACTACCAAGCCGTGAACTTTCTTCAACCATGTTTTAACTCGTACATACCCAAAGCTCTCATTTATGTCTGGATCTTGGTGGCATTCTTTGATTTTAGAAACTATAAATTGATCTTCCATTTGCTTTGTTGAAGGACACTCTTTTTTTCTAGCCCATTTATAAAATCCACTTTTAGAAACCCCTGCAATCTTACAAAGTAGGACAACAGGATAACTTGTTTTCAGCTCATAAATAACACTAAATTCTAAGGCTTTCTTTTTTGTATCATCTCCTTTTTCAAGGCTAAGAGCTTTTTTAAATATGCGTTCTCAGCTTCTAATCTTTGGATCTTCTCTGTATCACTTAATGGTTCAATCCTAGGTCTGCCTTTATTAAATCCTGTTGCCTTGCCTCGTTTTTCTTCAAGTCCTTGGATACCTTCTCTTTTATAATGATTAATCCATCGTTTAACGATTGAAATACCAATCCCTAATTCCTTACCAATACTATTAGAGCCCATTCCTTCTTCATAATACAGCTTAATCGCTTGAAGCTTAAATTCTTTATCATATGTCTTTCTAATTTTCCCCATAAAAAATTCCCCCTATAATAGACAGTACAGCACCTTTCTTTTAACTGTCTACTATAAGGGGATTATTACAAAATTGACAGTCCTTTTTAATTTTCAAACTATGAACTTTAATTCAAGTGAGCCTAATGAGAAGAGTGAGTAAATCATCTTGGAAAACTCCATATTTAACGAGTTTACTTCTAAAGAAATAAAGATAATTTCACGTTTTAAATAAATAATTACTTTTTACCATTGGATTCTAGAAGTTATATAATTCAGTCAAATTTATTGCTATACTATGAAATGGGGAGCTGAGCAAACATGAAAACTCGATTTTACTTATTCGTCCTGATTATATTATTTGTAGCACAATTACCAAACAATGCTGTAGCTGAAGCGGTGGACAAAAAAGTTTACGTTTACACGGGAAGTGACACAAATGAAATAGATGGACAACTTAATTCATTCAATGAGATTCATCGGTATGAGATTACACCGGATGCCTCTGGTGAAATAGCAGTTTATTCTATTTCACCGATAGCGAAGACTAGTGCGTACTTTTACGATGAAAATGGCAAACTTGTTGATGCGGTTCGAAATCCGTCCGTTTTTAAGGTCTCAAAGGGAAAAACGTATGCGTTAGAAATCCGTGGTCCTATCAATATCGATTATCCGATTTCGTATCAGTATAAAATCATTCTACCTACTGATCAACCGACTTGGAATCAAGTCTACGAACCAAATGATGTAAAAGGCCTTGCTTATCCGCTTCAAAGCGGAGAAACCATTTCAGGCTATATCGAAGACGCTTACGATCGTGATGTGTATAAAATAACAGTAGAAAAATCAGGTGAATTATTCGCTGCAATATCCGGTGTTTCACAGACACTCGATTATGGAATCTGGTTGGAAAATGAAGATGGAAGCAAGTGGTATTTAGATGACCAAACGACTTATGGTAATTCAATCGATGAACTCGTTGAACCAGGTACATATTATATAACCGTTACACCACCGAATACCAATCATTCAAAAGATGTTGACTACAAGCTAGAAGTCTCGTTTCCGACAAATGATGAATTTTCTCAAGACGCCGAGGGTGAACCAAATAATATAAGACAGCAAGCAACTGAATTATTAGCGGATGTTGAGTATCACGCATCCTTTACCAATTCATTTGACGTTGACTGGTACAAAGTGAGTGTACCTGAACGTACTCGAGTCGTTTTAGACACTCAGAGTGCGGATGTCGAAATCGTCGATTCAAATTTTTATTCTAGTGTATCGACGGATGAAAACTATCCGTACGATGGTTATTTATTGCCGGGAACGTATTATGTGAAAGTCAAAAGAAAAAACGATTCAATGAAAAACGGGATGTATACGATTCGACGAACTGATGTCCCAGAGTCAGACGAGTGGACGAATGGAAAAAATCCTTCAATTATTAATTTTGATCAAGTATATGACGGGAAAATGGACTATTTACATGATCTTGATTTTTATTCGATTCCTAAAGTTGATCGAAAAGGGATTCTTCAACTACAATTTCGTTCTAATTTTAATGAACAACTTGATCTTCGAATGACTTATTATTTACAACCAACGTTTGTGAGAGAAGAAGGGGACGAGACTGTTTATACCTATTTGATTAATGAAAATATCTATCCGTATAAGTTGACCGTTCAATCGCCAAACGGAGAGTATGGTCGTGATAAAGACTATAATTTAAAAGCAACCTTTCAACCTTATGCAACGGTTGATCAGATATACAATAATGGAAAAACAGTAAGTGGGCAGACTCTACCAAACGTTCATATTCATTTTTATACGTTTAATCCACTTGAAGCCCAAGAGAAACTTGCTGGAGTTGGTGAAAGTGACGAAAACGGGCATTTCTCTGTCCCAATACAGGGGCATGTGTACAGCACCTATCTCAGGATGCGAATAGATGAATTACAAGTGCTAAATGGTAATACTGGTGAAAACGAACTATTTATCCCTATTAAAGACGTTACAATTCCAACAATCAAAGAGGTAGAAGAAATGTCAGACCGAACAAATGGGATGCTTGGAAAAGGAGAACCTTATTCAACCATTACATTTACGGCAAATAGTAAAATCATCGCCACAACGACCGTTAAAGAAGATGGAACATATTTTATCAATTATCCGATACAAAAAGCGGGGACAATAGTCTCTATTCAGGCGAAGGATCATAGTGGGAATGTTTCGCCACCAATTAAATTAACTGTGAAAGATAAAACACCTCCTGCGAATCCATTAAAACCTTATGCAACTGATTATGAAGGGAAAGTAACTGGAAAAGGAGAACCAGGGGTTGCAGTTCTTGTTTACTCGATGCATCCTAGTAAACTAATTGGCTCAGGCACTGTCTCATCGGACGGTAGTTTTATAATTCACATTCCGAAGCAAAAAGCAGGGACAGAACTGTATGTGAAATTTAAAGATAAAGGCGGAAATTATTCGGGTCAAACATATCTGACCGTGATCGATAAAACACCTCCAACTTTTACAATGAGTAAAAAAATTGTAAAAACAAAAAAATGGTATATGCTTTCAGGAAAAACGCAACACCATGTGGAAATTGAAGTGAGAAAAGGTACAAAATTAATTGCACACAATTGGTCAAGTGTTAGAGATGCAGGGTTTGATTTATACATTCCTCCACAAAAGAAAGGACAAATCGTTACCATAATAGCAAAAGATCTCGCTGGAAACAAATCAAAGCCACTTTCTTTTAAGATCAATTGAAGTATATAAACTATATTAATAGTAATCAAAAAGTAAAAGATTTTTAAAAATAAAAGTTGAGGATTGAATCCTATAGTATTTAGGACTTAATCCTCTTTTTTGTCAATTTCTTTTATAATAATTCAACCAATACTAAATAATAGAAGGTACTTCGGGTTTCTACCTTTTATTTTATATTTCTTGGGTAAGATAAATGAATGAGTTGAGCAATTAAATAGAACTTTTGAATTGATTGGGATAATATGGGATTGTAGCTTAAATAAAAAGTATGTGAGAGGACGTTGACTATGTCTAATTTATTCAAACCATTCAAATACAAAGGATTAGAATTAAAAAATCGTGTTGTAATGCCACCTATGTGTCAATATTCTGTCCATTTAAAAGATGGGATTCCAACAGATTGGCATTTCGTTCACTATACTAGTCGTGCAATCGGAGGTACGGGTTTAATCATTATCGAAATGACAAATGTTGAAGATCGAGGGCGCATTTCAGATTATTGCCTAGGAATTTGGAGTGATGATCATATACCAGCATTTAAGCGCATTATCGATGAATGTCATAAATATGGTGCAAAAGTTGCGATTCAAATTGCTCATGCAGGACGTAAAGCAGAAGATGCTCCAATTCCAGTGTCCTCTTCACCAAAACCTTTTAACGAGAAATCAAAAACTCCACATGAGTTAACAACTCTAGAAGTGAAAGAAATGGTTGAAAAGTTCAAAAAAGGTGTAGAGCGCGCGGTTCTTGCAGGGGTTGATACGATTGAGCTTCACGGAGCACATGGATATCTTATCCATCAATTTGCATCTGCATATACGAATCAAAGAACAGATGAATATGGTCAAGATAAATTTTTATTTGGAAAAGAAGTCATTAAAGCAGCTAAAAGTGTAATGCCAGCTGACATGCCACTTATTATGCGAATTTCTGCGTTAGAATACGTGGATGGAGGCTATGGACTAGATTATTCTGTCGAAATGGCTAAGGCATTCCGTGATGCAGGTGTCGATCTATTCCACGTTTCATCTGGTGGTGAAGGGCCAATCGGTTCAGGAGGTAGACCTGGATCTCATCCTGGATATCAAGTCAAATTGGCTGAACAGATTAAAAAAGAAGTAGAAATCCCTGTAATTGCAGTAGGTAAATTAGATGATGCAAATCTTGCAGAATCTATACTTGGAAATGAAGAAGCGGATTTAATCGCTGTTGGTCGTGGGATGTTAAGCAATCCTTATTGGGCAAATGAAGCTTCTATCCTTCTTGAAGGGAAACCTTTGACTCCAAAACCTTATGAAAGAGCATATTAAGAATAAAATATGAAAAGTACGCTGATTGACCAGCGTACTTTTTGATTTAATGAAGCTATAAAACTTGGTTAGTTTTTAGATATTTAGACAAAGTTCTAAATTTAGATCATTAAAAAACTTATTTTGAATTTACTTCATCAAAAAATGGTTTGTTAGCAAAATAATACATAACTGCCATCATAAATTCTCCACCAATTAGATTTCCAATCGTAACAGGAATTAGATTTCGAATCATACCTGAAAAAGAAATAGTGGAAGGATGATCAATTACAAGTGCTATTGCAAAGGAGCACATATTGGCAATACTATGCTCATAACCGGACATAAAAAAACAAAAAACAAATAACATCATCGCAGTAATTTTTGTTAGATTTTCAGTTTCACCAAAAGACATTGGGATGAAAAAGGCAAGACACACGAGCCAATTACACAAGATGCCCCTTGCGAATAAATGAAAAATTGAATTATCTATTTTATGTTCGACAACTGATAATAGAAATGCACTTGAGTCAGGAGCATCAAAAAGTCCAGTAGTATAAATGATAAAAGCAAAAAGACAAGCCCCCAAAACATTTCCTACATAACTATATATCAATAATTCTAAAACTTTAGGCCACTTCATTTTATCTCTCAATGCAGCATATGTGTAATAAAATGTATTCCCGGTGAAGAGATCTCCACCACCATACCAAATTAACACAATTGCTGAACCAAATGTTAATGCTGCGATTGGGTAAGCAACAGGAGAATTAACTAAGAAAAAGCCGTTTCCTGTCTTGAAAGCTACCATTACACCGAATCCTATAAACATACTTGCAAGCATACTTCTTAATACGTAGCGGAGATGGCTTTGTTCAAATATTTTTAATTTCTTTAAAGCCAATTTTTCAACTTCTAAAAGTGGTTTAGTTTCCATGGTATCACCCCTTTTTAATTTGTCCATTAATGTTTAAGAAATAACATTTTTATAAAATTTTATGGTAAAATTTAATTATTAAAAATTTTCATAATTAAATATTCCCTTTATAACAAGAGTAGATGGATTACTAACAGTAGATATAGAATAGTTTATTGGAGGGGTTTTTTTGAAAGAAATTATCGTACGCCCATATATATTTGAGGATGCAGAGGCTAAGTTACAATTACATGTAGAAAATAAAGAACATTTTGAAAAATGGTCTCCTACGTTAAGGAAAGAGGACTTTTACACTGTTGAAGGACAAATGAATAGTATAAAAGAGTATATGGAAAAAAGTGCAGAAGATAGTAGATATGATTTTGCGATCTTTGTTAAAGAAGACGATAATTTAACTTTAATAGGAGAAGTACAGTTCATTTTTGTTACACGAGGACCTAAACAAAGTTGTATGGTTGGTTACCAAATTGGAGAAAAATTTAATGGCCATGGATATATGACGAAAGCTTTGAAAATTGCTTTAAAAATTGCATTTGATGATTTGAAATTCCATCGAGTGACTTCAGAAGTTAATCCTGAAAATTTAGGGTCTTTACGCGTCCTTGAGAAAGTTGGATTTGTGAAGGAAGGATACTATCGAAAAAACTTAAAGATTAGAGATCAGTGGTATGATCATGTTTGTTTGGCAATTTTAGAAGAAGAATTTGCAGAGAAGGTTGTGCAAAATTAATTTGTTAAATTAATATTTTGTTTAATTTAAGATAGACAGTTTACTGTTTATCTTTTTTTTGAAAAATAATTCTATAATAAAGATCAATTTTACTCTGGTTTGAAAATAATTTAGAAGCATTTATGACATAATTTTTACTTTGTCATAAATTTTTTCAATAAAAATAAAGGGAAATTGGCAAATTTTATCTAATTAATTAAGAAAGAGAGTTTTTATTCTCTTTTCTTTTAAAAAATCGATTTAGTAGATCGATTTAATTGTAAGATGCTCAAAGTAAAAACTATAGTGAAAAAAAAAGGAGTGGTAGGGATGAATTTCTACATTATATCGGAAGAGAAAGAAAACCAAAACATTCATTATTACTGTATCGCTGCAGGTAGCCATCGCTACGACTTTGCTGTTATCTTTTCGGAAAAGTTTCTAGGGAAAGCAATGGTTGTCTCTATTCAAAGTGGAAGAATGGTATTACTTTGCAGAGAAGATATTGACCATCCAGAACACTGGGACCAAAAGCTGGGAATTGCAGCTGAAGACATTAAAGAAATTGAATCGTTTTTTCATTCCATCTTGGACCAAAAAATTTTTAGTGATCAATATTAAAAAGCGAGAGTCTCCATTTTTAGGAGACTCTTTTTAATTTGTATTTAAGCTAATTTCCTAAATATATCTTGTAAACGAAATTACACCAACACAACTATCATTCTATTACGGCAATACATATACACAAACCGTTTCAGTAGGGACTTATAATTTAGAAGGATACGGTAAAGTTAAAATTGATGTAAATTCAACAACCTATATTGAGTTTAATAAATAAGTAGAAGGTAATTTACTGTGGGTTAAAATTAAGTGGGTTCTTATTTTTACCCCGGATTTTCTTATTTCCACAATTAAGGTAAAAAATGTTAAGGAAAATTTTCCTATTTATATATAAAAATAATTAATTATATGTTAGTTTTATTTTAAATAACTTACAATTAATAAGAGTTTGTTACAATTATATCTCTTATTCTATTAATAGTGAGTAAAAACGCTTGCTACGTTAATTAATTAACAGGTAATTAGACCTTGAAAATTCCCAAAAACATCAATTATCAAATTCAAAAGTTCTATTTTTCAATAAACAAAAAGGTATTATTAAGTGATTACTAGAAAATAATTCCAAGAGAAAGGAGGGGGTTGATCGTTTTGATTTGGAACTGATGTAACTACATATAAAATTAAATCCATCATTTAATCGAATGGATTAATGTTTAATAGTTACAGATGTGTGTATAGTTTATTTTCTTTGAATCTATTAAATAAAGGGGCTCAACAATGAAGAAAAAAAATTATTTAGCTTTACCTGTATCAACAATTCTTTTATTTTCAAGTATTTATTCTGGAACAGTTCAAGCTGCTTCAGTAACAGGAGCTAATAGTACAGTTACTAATCAGGTAAACTCTGGTAAAAACCTTAGAAAAAGCCAAATGAAAGAAGTACCAAAAGCAAGTGGTAAGGTACTCCCTAAGAAGGCAGAATCTAAAATTGAAACAAAATTAAGAGATAAATTAAAAAAATCGTCAGTAAATAAACATAATGTACAACCAGGTGAATTAATTGTTAAATATAAAAAGAAAGTGACTTCAAGTGAAATCACTTCACTTCAGAAAAAGTATTCTTTAAAGTCTTCAAAGAAATTAAAGAATTTAAACGCTGAAGTAGTAAATATTCCAACTGGTGAAAGCACTAGTGATTACATAACTAAACTAAAAAAGGATCCAAACGTTGAATCTGTACAACCGAACTACAAATATTATGCTTCTGACTTTAAAGATACGGTTAACTATTATGAAGAAGGTAAATTATGGGGACTGGATAATCACGAACAGACGATTAATGGCAGCAAAGGAATAAAGGATATTGATGTAAACGCACCTGAAAGCTGGAAACAATATGGTTCTAAGTTACCGGAAGTATTAGTAGGTGTAATTGATACGGGCGTGGATATTAACCACCCAGATTTAAAAGGAAAAATTTGGACAAACACAAAGGAAATTCCTGGTAATGGTATTGATGATGACCATAACGGTTATGTTGATGATGTAAATGGCTGGGATTTTTATCACGACGATAATTCTGTTTATGATGCACTTGATGGTGATGAGCATGGTACACATGTTTCAGGTACAATTGCTGCAGAATTAACAAAAGATAATAAAGGGATCGTTGGTGTAGCTCCAAACGTAAAAATAGTACCATTAAAGTTCATTGGTCCTGATGGTGGAACAACGGCAGATGCTATTGATGCGATCGAATATGCTAAGAATATGGGAGTTAAAATCACAAATAACAGCTGGGGTGGCGGAGAATACGATCCATTACTTGAAGAAGCAATTGAAAATTCCAATAGCTTATTTGTAGCTGCTGCAGGTAATGATGGAATGGATAATGATGAAGAGGGAGCTTATCCTGCAAGCTATGAAAGTTCTAATATCTTATCTGTAGCTGCTGTTGATAACAAAGGTAACTTAGCACCTTTCTCAAATTATGGTGCGGAATCTGTTGATGTTGCTGCTCCTGGAGTTGACATTTTAAGCTCAGTTCCTAAATACCCAATCGATGAAATTATAGCAAAATTGAATATTAAAGGTGGAGCTGGAGCATCGGCACAAATTTCTGGAGATAATTACAAGGCAATATTTGATGGAATAGGCTACGAAAAAATAGGGTCCGAAGAAACTACAGACTCAGAAAGACAAGCTGCTTTTGACAAAGCTTTAAGTTATTTAGATATAACGGATAAAAAGAAAATTTTACTTGTTCAAGATGATGAACATGATCTTGCTCAATTATTCAATGAACCAGAACTTTCAAAGATATTTAAAGACTATTCACCAATATATAATGAACTGTTGCCTAACGTGGATAAGGTAACAATAAGTTCTGAATCCTCTCTTTCAGATTACAAGAGCAGTACCGAGTTATCCTCCTACGAAGCTGTAGTTTGGTATACTGGTAACGGGCTTGGAATAATATCTGATGAAGGTACAACTTTAACTAAATCTGATACAGACATGTTAAAAAATTATCTTTCAAATGGTGGTAAATTATTATTATCAGGTGTTAACGCCTTATCAGGACAAGAAAAATCACCATTTGTTAAGGATACTTTAGGTTTAAATGTATACCCAGATATGGGTCCAAGTTTGAATGTAAAAGGATTATCTGGTGGAATCTATAAAAATACTAATTTAAATGTAAATAGGTATGATTTTCCATACTATTTCGCTGATTTTCTTCAATCTAATAATTCAAAGGCAGTCATAAATTCAGAATATGTTTCTGATTATTCACAAGCATATGATTATTATAGTGGAACATCTATGGCAACTCCACATACTACGGGTGCTGCTGCTATTTTATTAGGTTTAAATCCGAACATGTCACCAGAGATGCTTAAACTATATACTAGTGCAAAAGGAAAGAAGCTAGAAAACCTAAAAGGACTTGTAGGTACTGGAAATATTATTAGAGCATCGGATCTTGATAAATTTGATGACAATGATACACCAGGTGTTCAATTAGATAAATTTGTTAAAGATGGCAGATTAGAAGAAAAAACACCTAATAACGCTGGTGATAAAGACGATGTTTATGCATTGTCATTAAAAGAAGGACAAGGAATCACATTCTCATTAAATGGTGAAGCAGGAACCGATTTTGATTTGTATGTTTACAATGAATCCACAACTAGCGTAAATAATAAAAATGGAATGGTTGCATACTCAGAGAACGTCAATTCATCGAATGAAAAGATAAACTTTATAGCTCCTAGAACTGGAATTTATTTTCTAAATGTCCACGATTACAAAGGTACAGGAAACTATAAACTTTACACTGGTAATTTCGATGGATCGTATGAAGATGATTCTAGCTTTGTGACTTTAGATGGAGATTGGATGCCAAAAATGAATCCACAATTCTCAGAAGAAATGGCAGGGGTACTTAATTCTAAAGGAGAAGTTAGGTTTTCTTTTGTCGGGTCTAGCATTGAATGGCAAGGTTTTAAAGATCCTTCCCAAGGAATTGCCGATGTATATATAGACGGCAATAAGTTTGCATCAAAATCGCTTTATGATAGCACCTTCAAATCGAAGCAAAGTTTATTGAAGTATGAATTTAATACTTTTGGCAATCACTCTATAAGAATAGTGTGGACTGGAAAAAGTGATCCAGCGGCAAGAAAATCAGCTACTGGGATCAATTTGGATAAATTTGTTGTAAAAGAAAATCCTATTACATTGAAAACATCTTTTGACACTAAAATGAAATATCCTGTTATTTCATGGACAGCTAAGAGCTGGGCTGACTCATATAATATTTACCGCAAAGAGTCTACGGAAAAAAACTATACAAAAATAAATAACACCAAGACAGCACCTTATATGGATAAGACTGCAAAACCAGGCAGAAAATACGACTATGTCGTAACTATTAATACAAATAATAAAGAAACACCTTTTTCATCACCAATTTCGTACGTTTACGATGATGATATTAATGGAAGACAATATATAACAGGTACTGCAAAAGGAAGTCTTAATACTGCCGCAAACGACTTTAAAGATGTTTGGGCTAAAAACTTAGTCGCGGGCAAAACATATGAAATTACGTTAACAGGCCCTACTAATGCAAACTTTGATCTTTCATTATACAACATTGGAACATCAACTATTTATGGTACGAAAGAATTGAAAAAGTCTGCTAGTAGCACGTCTACTGAAAAAATTGTCTTTAAACCAACAAAAACTGGAATGTACTATATCGTTCCTTCTGCTATAACAGGCTCTGGCCAATATAGTATAAATATTTCAGTGCAAACAACGAAATCAGTAGAAAACAATGATTCTAATGTAAAATACTCTGGAACTTGGAGTAAGTTAAATTATAAGAGCGCTTCTGGCGGCTCTATTAATCAAACAAAAGGATCTACTGGATCGCTTCAATACAATTTTAGTGGTACAGGTATTACTGTATTCGCTTTAAAAGATAAGAATATGGGTAAAGCTGATATTTATATTGATGGTAAAAAAATAAAGCAAATTGACCTTTACTCTTCTAGCCGTAAATATAAAGTAAATGTTTTTAATCTACAAAATCTAGCAAATAAAGCTCACACAATTAAAATCGTTGCTACTGGTACAAAATCTAAAGCTGCAACAAACAAGTTAATAAATGTAGATTCATTTAAATTAACTCAGTTTTCTTTAGTTAAATAATAATCTTTAGCAAAACAAAAATCCTGATTGCTCTTTTGAGTATATCGGGATTTTTTTTGAACTTAGATTTGTTTAATTATCATTACTAAGGGAAAAAGGCAACAAATATTGTGAAATATTTTGAATAATATAGACGTTTTATCTATTAATTTGGTAAAATTAAACAAAAATAAGTTGGTCATTTCGTTGGCCAACCTATTTATTATGTAATAATTAGTGATTGAAAAGTGGAGGATCTAGTATTTATGGTGAGGAAACCAAGAGTGTTTATTGGTTCTTCAGCTGAAGCTATTCAGTATGTTGAAGCCGTATTTGAAGGACTAAAAAGAGATACGGAAGTCACAATGTGGATGAATGCTTTTGAAGAACTAGAGTACACAATGGATGATTTAGAAAAGCAACTAGATACAAATGACTTTGCAGTATTCATATTTACTCCAGACGATATTATGGAAATTCGAAATGAGAAATATTTAGCAACAAGAGATAATACAATGTTTGAAATGGGACTTTTTTGGGGGCGTTTAAAAAGAGGACGGGTTTTTTACATTATGCCAAACGATACTAAAGGCATAGTACATAAAAACTCTATAGAACCGCTAAACTATCATTTGCTTTCGGATTTAACCGGTCTTAATTCATTAAAATATGATATACGTGATGATAAGGATATAGTTCAAGAAGTGGCTGGAGCTTGTATTAAAATAAAGAGAAAGATTAGAGAAAAAGGCATATTTCCTGATCTTCAAAATAAAATTGATGATTTAATCGTACAAAAAAAAGAAAGTGAAGTTGTTGCTAAATTTAGTACACTTCTAACATTAGAACTTTTAAAATCAGACCGAAATAAAGTTGCGATCTTCTTATCAGATAATTTGAAAAGGGCGCATAGTGTACCCGAAGGTTATGAAATTGCTGATGTAGGTGTATGGAAAGTAGAAGGGTCTGACGGTTTAAAACATGTTGCTGGTAAAAAATCCAGAATCGATTTTTATCATTTTGATGTCAATGAAGATATTGTTGATGATCGAATCTTTGTGATCGATAGTTATCTAAATAGCGAAATTATTTTTATTAAAAAAAGTGAATTTTACAATACATACTTAATATGCTATCCTATTGAAAATAGTATGGTACTAACTGTCACTTTTTCAAGTGAAGAGTATGAAGCAATCGATCTAACTGAAGATGAAAAAGACTTCCTATTAGGAAGAAATAAAAGATTAATGAAAACAATAAACGAACTTTTTGGAGGTGTTTCTGTATGACTAGGTATATAAACTTAAATGATGCTAAAAAGGAATCCAAAAAAGATTTCTATCCAAAAGTTGAAAAAGGTATTGGCCAAAAAGGACTTGCTGATTTTAATGGTAAAACTGAAAGAGCAATTGTTGTTCTTCGTCGTAAAGCAGAATACGGAACTCCAGATCAAATGAATGCATATTAAAGCAAAAGGGTGACTAAAATTAGTTACCCTTTTTTTTTGTTTTTATATGATCTTTATTACTATTTTTTTAAAACTGATTTGTAGTGACAAGGCAAATGATGAAATAAAGTGACTCATAAGGCCTTTATAAGTAAGTAAAAAGGCAAAAAATTTAAAAGTAGTAACTCATAAGAGCTTCATGAGTAAGTAAAAAGACAAAAATATGAAATAAAGTGACTCATAAGGCCTTCATGAGTAAGTAAAAAAGACATTGGAAATCTCCAAAACTCTTGTACATTAAAAATCTACTCATTACTCATTAGTTTTCTTAACTTAGATTCTGTATTTGTATCTTCAACAGGAGTATAAACACTACATCTTAAATCAATGTTTCCTTGAACTTGTAAGGATGTTAAGTTAAAAAGCATTTTTCCAGCTTTTGCGTGCCGAAACTCAATTAATACATCTGGCGCCGAACTTACTTCGCTCTCATTCCAGAGTTCATGAAATTCTGGGAAATTTTGTTCCATTTCATTAATAAAGGAAGTGTACCATTGATCCCCTACATATTGTCCGTAATAAGTGCGGAAAATTGCTAAAAAGCCTTTCACAAAATGCTCCCAATTCACTGCTAAACTTTTAAATTCTTTTCTGTAGAAGAGCAATTGAATAAGATTTCGTTCCTCTTTTGGAATTTGTTCGAAGTCTAAAAATACGTGAGCAGCTGCTGGATTCCAACCAACAATATGGCACCTTCGATCTGAAATAATGATCGGACAGTTCCGAAGCTCATTTAATATTTTAGTCAAAGCTGGACTAATGGCTGTATCTTCTTCATTTGAAAATGAGCGTTTTTCAGCTTCAGGTAATGCAAGTGCATATAAATAATTTCGTTCATCTTTATTTAATTGTAATGCATCAGAAATGGCGTCTAATACGGAATTAGATACTGTTATATCTCTTCCTTGTTCTAGCCATGTATACCATGTGGTACTTACTCCTGCTAACCCGGCAACCTCTTCTCTACGAAGACCAGGGGTTCTTCTGCGAGTTCCAACTGGTAATCCTACCATTTGCGGATTTAATTTTGAACGCTGAGTTTTTAGAAATTCTGACAGTGCTTCAAGTCGTGTTTCTCGATTCATTTCATAACTCCTTTCTGAACGTAGTATAAATTATACTAGGATAAACTACAACTTGTAATAGGATAAATACACGTTAAAATAAAGAAAAAACGATTGGAGAACTTATGATGAGAAGAATTGTTATTACAGGTATGGGTGTTATCTCTCCTCTAGGAAATGATGTAGATACAGTTTGGAATAACTTAATTAACAGAAAATCAGGTATCACTACGATTGATACGATTGATGTATCAAATATTAAAACGAAAGTAGCAGGTATTGTCCGTGACTTTGATGCTGAAGAAAGATGGGGAAGAAAGGAAGCAAGAAAATTAGATCGTTTTTGTCAATTTGCCTTAGCAGCCGCTGAACAAGCTTTGGAAAGTTCACAATTACAATTAGAAAAAATGGACCTTGAACGTTTAGGAGTATATGTAGGATCCGGAATTGGTGGGATTAATACCTTTATCGAAAATGTAAATTTATTAAATGAGAGAGGACCAGGGAGAGTTAGTCCAAGTTTAGTACCGATGATGATATCAAACGCGGCAGCAGCTCAAATAAGTATAAGATTAGGTGCACTTGGTCCATCTTTATCACCAGTAACTGCATGTTCTATAGGAAATTCATCAATTGGAGAAGCATTCAATACAATTCGTAACGGAGAAGCAGATGTTATTTTTGCGGGTGGTACAGAAGCTGCTATAACTCAATTATCTTTAGCTAGTTTTGGAAACGCTAAGGCATTATCAACTAATACAGAACTTGCTTCATCAAGTCGACCTTTTGATGCCAATAGAGATGGATTTGTAATGAGTGAAGGTGCGGGGGTTTTAGTGTTAGAATCATTGGAACACGCAGTAAATAGAAATGCTCCAATCTTATGTGAGGTAATTGGTTATGGAGCAAGTTCAGATGCATATCATATGGTTGCAACTCACCCAGAAGGTCGAGGAGCGTTTTTAGCGATGAGAAATGCTTTAAATAGAGCGGAAATAGCATTACAAGATGTGGATGTCATTAGTGCACATGCAACAAGTACCCCACTCGGTGATCATTCTGAAACGCTGGCAATAAAAAAACTGTTTGGCGAACATGCTTATAATATTCCAGTTACAGCAAATAAATCAATGCTAGGACATATGCTTGGCGCAGCAGGAGGAGTAGAGGCAATAGCTTTAGTAAAAAGTATTCAAGAAGGGATTATTCCTCCTACAATCAACTTAACCCAGCCAGATCCTGTTTGTGATTTAGACTATGTATCAAAAGGGCCAAGGAAAAAAGAATTAAACATTGGTATTTCAAACTCATTCGGCTTCGGTGGTCATAATTCTGCCATTGTATTGAAAAAGTACGTTTAAGTTAAATTGTAGTTTCTATTTATCAACAGTCTAAAAGCCTCTTTTAATTAAGAGGCTTTATATTATTGTAAAACTCCAACACTAAATTTTTGCTTTTTTAATTGACCATAATTCTATGCCTACTTCATATAATGCTGCTCATTAAGATTCTTCATTTTACTGTTTTTTAATAAATTCAAAAATAGATAGTTTAAATAAAAGAAAAAAACAACAAAAAGCCCAACTAGAAGTAGGAGCAATAAATACACTAGGTTATAGTGAAGTCCGAAAGTTGTTGTTTCTTTACCTAGATTGTAAAAATATTCTAATGGTGTTCCTTTTTCAGGAGCGATTGTATAAAAGTAATTAGATGTAAAAGGCTCCATCCATTTCATAAACAAATTATTTACAAAGATTGATAAAATGTACAATACAATGATGAGCGTCATTGTTTTTCGCAAAATTTTCAAATTAATTACAACCATATTATTGAAGAACGCCCACAAAACAATTCCTACGATTAGCATATGCCCCCAAAGATACGCCATTCCTTGCCATGTAAGGAGAGTATGATAGTTTGAAAGACCGTTAGCAAATATAATGCTTACTAAAGCAGCGGGAAAGTTGAAACAAAATGCAATTGAAAATAGCAATTCACTTTCAAATAAAAAAGCAAAAAATAAAATAAAATTAGCGAAATGACAAATTTGTAATGGGATTTCTTCAGGTGAGATCTGATTCATTTTGTGATAAATTTCTATATTCCGACCAACTAAAAGAGCGATCCCAATAAAAGAGAACCCCATCCCAATCAAACGTAACGTCTGATGGTTACAGAGCCTAAATAGAAAATAAAACAAAGTGACAAATAGAAATGGACTTGCCATAAATAAAAAATGGAATGGACTCCACATTTGAAAGGTCATTGAACTATACTATCCTTCATGTAGTAAAATACACTTGTTTTCAACGCGATTTACCCCCATTACTTTTAATTGTAATTCGTCCGGCAAAAAACGTATCATTAAGCGATCAAACTAAAAACATCAAGTAATCAACACCTATTAATGATTTATTCAAAAAAATTTTAGAAAGAACCTAGAATGATCACTCTAAACTTGTACAAAAATAGTTATTTATAGAAAAGGGGAGTACAAAGTAATTTCCTTAATATGTATCAGTTCATTGTATTAAGAAATGAAATAAGAAAACTAAAAATAGGTAAACTTGAGTTCATTTCATAAAATAAATAATTTTATATAGTTCAAATTAGATTAATCATATTGACAATCAAGTTTATACGTATTATCATTATCTCAGATTCAAGATATTTTAATTCGAAACAAATTTCAGGAGGTGCACATAAATAATAAAGACAAAGAGGTTTATTATAAGTAATTACTGTTCTTAAAGTCAATTGTGTAATACATGTGACATTAACAGTTTAAGGGATTTTATTGAATATAGGATGAGTCTACTCAAAAATTTTTTGATTCATTTATTCTGATGAGCTAAAGATAGTGCAACTTAAAAAAGTAAGTAATAATGTGTTTAAGCTATCATTTTTTTTAATATAATATCTCGAATTAGAGATATAGATAGGAGGATTTTAATATGATAAATATTGGTTTATTAATTATTCGTTTAGTAATCGGTTTACTTTTTGTGGGTCATGGTGCTCAAAAATTATTTGGTTGGTTCGGTGGTCATGGTTTAAAAGGTACAGGAGGATGGTTTGAATCAATTGGCATGAAACCGGGGGTAGTTGTTGCACTTTTCGCAGGTTTAGCAGAATTAATTGGGGGATTATTGTTGGCTTTAGGGTTATTAACGCCACTTGCAGGAATCATGATTGCTGGAACAATGGTGATGGCAATTATTAAAGTTCATGGGCCAAATGGTTTATGGGTAACAGATAACGGATATGAATACAACTTAACATTGCTATCAGTTGCGATTGGTATAGCTTTAATCGGTCCTGGTAAATATGCTTTAGATGCATTTTTATTCTAATTTAACTCAGTAGCAACATTGATTTTACAAAAAAATTCAAATTAATTTATATGTGTTATTTAAAAATGAATCTAGATTATACAAAAGAGTAATAATAGGTGGTGTAGTAAATGGGGTTTTTATCCAAATTATTTAGTAAGGAGACAGAAAAGATGACAAATGTGAAATTAGCTGTGATTTATTATAGTATGGGTGGAACTAATTATCAGCTTTCAAAATGGGCTGAAGATGGAGCGAAAGAACTTGGAGCAGAAGTAAAGGTGCTTAAAGTACCAGAACTTGCCCCACAATCAGTGATCGAAGGTAATCCGGTTTGGAAAGGACACTTAGAAGCTACAAAGGAAGTTCCGGAAGTTACATTAGCAGATTTAGAATGGGCAGATGCAATTATTTTTAGTGTACCTACACGATTTGGTGGTATGCCAGCACAAATGAAACAGTTTTTAGACACAACTGGTGGTCTATGGTTTAATGGAAAACTTGTAAATAAAGTGGTTAGTGCAATGACTTCTGCTCAAAATCCTCATGGAGGCCAAGAAGCAACAATTCTATCGATTTATACAACTATGTATCATTGGGGTGCAATTGTAGCTACTCCTGGATATACAGATCCAGTAACATTTGGAGCAGGTGGAAATCCATATGGAACTAGTGTTACTGTTGGTCAAGATGGAAAAATGATTGAGAATGTAGAAGCCGCTGTAAAACATCAGGCAAAACGTACAGTTACAATAGCTGAAATGGTAAAAAAAGCAAATCAATAAATATGAGTAAGCTAATCGAGATTTTTTCGATTAGCTTTTACTTATATTTTGAAATACATAATTTATATAGTTAATTATAGTTTTAAATTCACTAAAATTTAAAAGCTAAATTTTAAAATTGAAGTCACTATACATCTTAATACTTTCGAATAATAGTAAAAATCATTCGATTCTTACATAACATTACTGTAACCATTGTCAAAATGATTACTTGGAATCCATCTTTTTACATATGATTTACTGATTATAAACTAGGAGGTAAAAAATTGGATTATCGAATTGAAAAAGATTCAATTGGTGAAATAAAAGTACCCGTAAATAAACTATGGGGAGCTCAAACGCAGCGAAGTTTTGAGAATTTTAAAATTGGTACTGAAAAAATGCCTATTCAATTAATTTATGCTTTAGCTCTAATTAAAAAGAGTGCAGCAATTACAAATAAAAAACTAGGAAAATTGGATAGTGAAAAAGCAGATGCAATCATTGGTGCCGCAGATGACATATTAAAAGGTAAGCTTGACAATCATTTTCCACTTGTTGTTTGGCAAACGGGAAGTGGTACACAAACAAATATGAATGTTAATGAAGTGATCGCTCACCGTGGGAACGAGCTTTTAGCAGAAAAAGGAAACAATAAAAATATTCATCCAAATGATGATGTTAATCTGTCTCAAAGTTCGAATGATACCTTCCCTACAGCAATGCATATTTCAAGTGCACTTGCAGTAAATGAACAGTTGCTTCCTGCATTAAAAAACTTACAAATTACATTTAATGAAAAGATGAATAAATTTAAACAGATTATTAAAATAGGCCGAACACATTTGCAAGATGCAACACCAATAACTCTAGGTCAAGAAATAAGTGGTTGGTATCGTATGCTTGAAAAAAGTGAAAAAATGATCGTAGATAGTTTGAAATTTATTGCAGAGTTAGCTATTGGTGGGACTGCTGTTGGTACAGGAATCAATGCTCATCCGGATTTTGGAAAGATGATGGCTGAGGAAATTAGTTCGCTAACTGGAATTCATTTTATTTCTGCTGAAAATAAATTCCAAGCATTAACTAGTCATGATGAAATCGTTTATACTCATGGTGCTTTAAAAGCATTGGCGGCAGATTTAATGAAAATTGCGAATGATGTCCGCTGGATGGCAAGCGGTCCTAGAAGTGGTATAGGTGAAATAACTATTCCATCAAACGAACCTGGAAGTTCAATTATGCCAGGAAAAGTAAATCCAACCCAATCTGAAGCGCTAACAATGGTTGTAACTCAAATTATGGGAAATGATGTGACAATAAGCTTTGCTGCTAGTCAAGGAAACTTTGAATTGAATGTGTTCAAACCAGTCATTATTTATAATTTTCTACAGTCAGTTAAATTACTTTCAGACGTAATCAGTTCATTTGACGATCATTGTGCAAAAGGCATAGAAGCAAATATAGAAGTGATTGAACAAAATCTAAATCGATCACTTATGCTCGTAACTGCATTAAATCCTCATATTGGTTATGAAAAAGCAGCAACAATAGCGAAGTTAGCATATAACGAAAATTTGACACTTAAAGAAGCTGCATTAAAAACCGGTTATTTATCGGAAGAAGAATTCGATCGAATGATAAAACCAGAAAATATGATTTAGTCAGAGATTGATCATTATATAGAATCAAAAAACCTGATGCCCACTAAAGAGGCAACAGGTTTTTTATCATTCCTCACATTCTTTATGTGGGAACAGATAAAAGAAGTAAATTAATATTAAAAAAATTATCACAAATTCACATTAAGTTCACATCAATAGATTATAATCACTTTATCCTTAAATATTAATTAAACAGAAAGAAGGCGGATTAATTGAAGCCCATTAAAACAATTTCAGCAGATGAGATGCAAAAATTTGAAGATAAACTTAAAAAACACAATTGGATTTTAATGTTAATAACAGTAATCACGATCCCATTTATAGTAAGTAACTTGTAAAAAAAGAAAAGACTTAATAATGTTTCTTTTTTACATATGCCCCCAAAAAAGAATACGTCAATAAAAAAGCCAAGAATCTTTTCTGGGCTTTTTTATTTTTAATTTTCTTTTAAGCCAAAAGCGAAATGTTTACAACTTTGAAACAACCGATGACAAAAATTGATACATTTAAAAACTATGATACATATATAAGTTTTCAGCAGTGTGATACATGAAAATATAAATTGCTGAAATTTTACGTTTCTACACTTAACAAAAGTGAATTTTGGAATCTTAAAATGCTTTTAGTTAAGTAATTTAATATAAATAAGGAGAGAGCTAATGCCTAACAAAATTATATGGATGCTTCTGGGAATGTTATTAATTCTCATCCTCATACCGAAAGCGAATGCCACTACATTTAAGCTTAATTTTAACAATAATGAGTTCTCTAATTATATAGATCATGTGAACTTAAGCACGACAAAGTCTACATATGGTCAGACAATTGAGATTGGTTTAACAACGAAAAAAAGAGGTGAAAAAGTTTCATTATCATTTTTAAATGGTACAAATCGAAAAGATATTTCTTTAATAAAAACATCTAAGAACTCTTTTTCTGGAAAAATTAAGATTACAAGTTCATTTATAAGAGGGGAATATAAACTTGATTCAATTAGATTTGACCATCAAAATCTAGTAATGCCTGATAAAAAAATCAGTTTCACAATTTTAGATTTACCGACACCAACTATTGATCAAGTAACAAATCAATCAACAACTATAAAGGGGTTATTTCTTTCGAATAGTCAGGTTGAAATATATGATGATTCTAGATTAATTAACACCGTGATAACAAATGATAAAGGTGAATTTAATGATGCTATAAAACCATTGAAAGAATTTACTAAAATAAGCATCATTGGGGTTAGTGAAGGAATAAAAAGTAAACCAATTACTGTAATTGTAAAAGATTCGATTGCACCATCCATTACTTCTCTTTCTACTATAACTGATCAATCACAGAATGTAACTGGAAGATCTGAGCCTTTCGCAACTGTTAAAGTATATATGAATGAAAATCTAATCGGTAATAATACAGTTAGCTCAACTGGAAAGTTCACTGTTAAAATTAGTAAACAAAAAGCAAATTCAATTCTCAAGGTAATCGTTTTGGATCAAAGTAAGAAATCAGAGTAAACCATTTACTTTGCGCGTATCACATTATATTACACCAGAGGTAAGTACGATTAAAAATAATCCATCGTTATCAACTGGCCAATTGATTATTATCAATTCAAAGACGAATAAACTAACTTTCTATCGTAATGGTAACCTTGTAAAAACCTTTACTGTTGCAACAGGTAAGTCATCAACACCTACACCTACTGGGAAATTTGTAATCTCAAACAAAGTGAAAAACCGCCCATGGTACAAGGGAAATATCCCTGGAGGCGATCCTAGGAATCCACTTGGTAACCGCTGGCTAGGATTAAGCGTTGGTGCTGCATATGGTATTCACGGAAACAATAAAGAAACTTCAATTGGACAATCAGTAAGTTCAGGCTGTGTTCGAATGCATAATAGTGAAATCCAATGGCTTTTTGAACAAGTTAACGTAGGGACAACAGTCATTATTGCAAATTCTCCAATTTCGAATGGGAAAATTGCCCGTTCTTATGGAATTTCAATCGCATGAGTAAAGAAAAGAGGTGCCTCATAGTCGAATTTTTTGACAATGAGACATCCTTTTTACGTTTTAATGCCCGAAAGTAAACTTAGGACTCTTATTGAGCTTTTTCTAGTAAAGTCAGTTTGAGAAATTCAATCATCTGTTTTAATGCATCTTGAACGATTGGGAGATGGAAATCTTTTTCAAATACGTGTTCTCCGTTTGGAATAGTAATGAGCTTTGTTTTCACTCCATTTTTTAAAAGGGCACCTCTCATGAATACAGATTGTTCGTACGGAACATCTTTATCATTCGTGCCGTGTAAAAATAAAGTAGGTGGGTAATCTTTTGTGATGTGATTAATGGGACAAAAATTAAGAAGTTGATTTCTATATGTATTTAGATCAACCGCTGTTAATTTTTGAACCCAAACTCCTTGTTGTCTTGCATGTAAATAGATTAAAAAGCGCTTTTCAATCGAACCTTCTGAGATGACCCTATTAGATTGAAACATTGCAGCAATGTCATTCGGAACTAAATCATATTGCAAATAATGAGAGCTTGGATTTGTCGCCCAACTAGCACTAATATCTCCATACCCATAGAAGGAAACGATTGCACGCGGCTTAAGTTTAAATGTTCCAGTGCAAAGGGCAAGAAAACCACCAGCAGAACCTCCTATTACAGCGATTTTTTTTGGATCGATCGAAAAATGATTTGGTCCTTCAGTTACAATCCAAAGCAGTGCATCTTGAATATCTTCAAGTATGTCTGGTAGTTTAGATTCCGGTGCAAGCCTATAATCAATCGAAAACACCGAAAACCCGTTGCTTGTGTATAGCTGTATCATTTCATTTGCAATGTCTTCTCTCGTTCCCCAAATAAGGCCGCCTCCATGGATATAAATAACCACAGGAGCGTTTTCACGATTCGTTTCATAAAAGTCTGCCTTAAGTGAAAATTGATCATTTTTTTTGTAAATAACTGTTTTTTTCATACGTTCACGTCCAACTAAAAGTTTTAAAATAAATTATATGTCATTGTTAATATGTGGAAGATTTTTTTGTAAAAGTTGATAAATTTTTAAAGCTAACTGTATTTGAAGCAAATCATCTGGATTCTTTAAATCTGTATTTAAGATTTCCTTGATTTTTTCAATTCTGTAAATAAGAGTGTTTCTATGCAAAAACATTGCCTTTGCTGTTTCACTTAAATTTTGGTTGTGATTGAAATAGTTTTCTAGAGTTTGAATATAACCAGTTTCGTGAAGATTATCATGTTCTAGAACCTTTCCCAGTGATTTCATAAAAAAATTTTCTAACTGCAAATCTTTTATATTTGAATCTAGAAAGTGATAAACAGCATAATCCTCAAAATGGGATATTCCTTCATTTTTATCAAATTTTTGCATTAGTCTAATGGCTTCATGAGCTTCGGAAAAACTTTTGTGAAGTGAACTAATCGTCTTAAACTGGCGACCTATTCCAATTAAAAAAGTCGTTTTGTTAATGTTTTTATGAAGGACTTCCAGAATAGAATTAGCATATAATTTTGCTTCATTTAAGGAAATAGAAGGTTTGTATTCGCTTTGTCCAATCAAAATAATGATTCGGTTATTTCGATGAAAGCATGTAATTTCTCCATTTGTAAGACTCGAATTCTCATAAACAAGATCCACACATTTTCTTGCTGTATTTTCTAGTTTATATCTTCTGTCAACCATGTCTTCAATTTTTGTGAGTTCATCAGATTCTATATTAATTACCATACAGTAATACATATAGTTTGGATTTAGTCCATGTAAGTCGCTAAGAGTTTTAATCGATTCTTTTGATGTTATTTTTCCATTTAATAAATCATCAAAGAAATCATTTCTAATTTTTTGTTTCACACCTTCTATTTCTCTTTGCTTGATCATCTCAAGCGCTATAATCGTAGATGCCTGCTCTAAAGCAATATAGTCAAATTCTGTTAATTCATGTACAGTTTGCCAAACAACGATATATCCAAAAATATCATTAGCAACCCCAATAGGCAGGATTCTACATTTAATTTCTAAATCCTCTAGATAATAGATCCGCTTTATTAGCTTTTTCATTTGACTAATACTATGCGGAATTGAATCGATAAACTCTTTATGGAACACTTGGCGATCTTTTACGAGATTAAGACAATAGTCTAAATAGATCGGATTATCTTTGTGTTCTGAGGAGTGAATCAAATCCCAATTTTCGTCTACAATCAGAATTGGATTGTTTACAGTTTCAGACAATGTAGAAGCAATTCTGTTAATTCCTCCACCTTCTAACGCAATACTAAAGAGTGTATTATGCATGTCTAACGTTTTTCGATTCAACAAATCATATCTACCTGATGCTTTTTCATTAATAATCGATATTACATTTGATAATGTATATTCGAATGGTAGCTCTAAAAGAGGTAAACCATACTTATTTGCTTGATCAATCATATTTTGGGGAATTTGATCAAAGTATCGTTTCATTTTAATAATGAGCCCAGAACAGTTTATTTCTGATAACTCTTTAATAATTTTATTTTGAAGTTCTTCCTGATCTTTAAATATATAACCAGTTGATAGAAGTAATTCATTCGACGACAACCAGTCAAACGCATCAGGGTTTTCCATAATATTAACGAGAGAAATAACGTTATTAATGCCCATTTCTCCTCCAACAATTTTAATTCCAGCAAGTGCTTTTATCTCTAATAGATTTTTTATTGTCAACATCTTTTTTCAACTCCTTCGACAAAATTTACTCACATATATTTGTGCAATATGCCTAAATGACATCCTTGTTTTTTGGTTTTTCTAAACGATGACGATATGAGGTTTGCATACTAAAATAATCACGTAAGGTTAGCTAATCGTCAATTATTTTGTAGAAAATCTTTGTTTTTTTTACTAAAAAGCAAAGAAGTTTAATAATCAAATTACTACAAATTGACTAAAAGATGTTTTTTTCTAGCTTATTTTGTAACAATTTAGCGAATTTTATCATATGCAAGCCGCTTATGGATTTTACAAGAAATGAAGAGTGGTGTACAGGTTTGAAAATAAGATTTCTTCCAGAATGATGGGGTGACTTCAATGATATTTACAGCAAAATCTGGCGATGTCGATTTTATCCAAAAAATTAAAAATTCAAATATGAGTGGTTTTGTTCACAGTTTATTTAAACGGACATTCAATTTTCAATGCATAGAAGATGGTGAATTGTACACCGTCGCATGCAACGAAATTGATAACGGGCCAAATACACTAGTTATTGATGTCGAATGTTTTGACAAGCTGGATTTAGAAATAAACGACACTGTTTATGTAGAAAATCAAATTCTACACATCGCTAATAAATTATCGATCCACATTGTGAATGTTGAACAATGGGAGAGCATCCTTCCGTTATTACCAGATAATATCGAAGGTTTGAAAGGTAATTTCGAATTCATGAAGAATTTCATCGACCACCATGGTAAAAGCGGCGGAATAAAAGAAGCATCTATTTTTCAGACTTCTTTTGAAAAGCAAATGTCGAAACTGCTTCAAGAAAGAACAGGTTTGCTAATGAATGATTTAGTAAACAACCAGACGACTAGTACCTTACAGCATGCCGTTTCACTAATTGGCCTCGGTCCTGGCTTAACTCCATCTGGTGATGATTTTCTAGTTGGATTATTAACCATTTTTAATACGAGCCCTTGCTTTTCACATAAAGCATTTTGTGAAGAAGTGGTTAAAAAAGCGAAAAGCTTAACAAATGAAATAAGTTATATGGCTATTAAAAAAGCATCAATCGGTAAAGTGAGAGAGTCTATTATTCTTTTAATTCATTCCTTACTAAACGGAACAGAAAGAGATTTGATTCTCGCATTAACTAAAGTATTAAATATCGGGTCTTCATCCGGAACAGATATAGCCTTAGGACTTATCTGTGGGTTAGAAGCAAAAATGAAAGTTGGAGGTAGAGTATGACTGTACAAGTTGTGGTAAAGCCAAATACATTTTTTGATTCAGTATCTTTAATGTCTTTATCAACGAAAGCGAACCAAATAGAAGGTATTGACCAAGCGATCATTGCGATGGGTACTGAAATGAATAAAGGAGTAATTAAAAATGTAGGTCTGAATACTCCTGAAGTTGAAGAAGCAAAAAACAGTGATTTGATCATTGTTGTAAAAGCTGAAACTGACGAATTGTGTGAAAACGCTTTCGTGGAAATTGAAGAATTATTAACGAAAAAAAATACATCAAAATCGAAAAGCGAGATCATTTATTCAACGATTACTTCTGCTGCAACAAGTATTCCCGAAGCAAATCTAGCAGTGATTTCTGTTAATGGTGCATTTGCTGCTAGAGAAGCAAGAAAAGCACTTGAAAATGATCTACATGTCATGCTATTTAGCGATAATGTAAGCGTTGAAGAAGAAATCGAATTGAAAAAGCTTGCTCATGAAAAAGGTTTATTAATGATGGGTCCTGATTGTGGAACAGCGATTATTAGTAATGTGGGATTAGCATTCTCTAATGCTGTAAGAAAAGGAAATATCGGAATCGTCGGTGCATCTGGAACTGGTAGTCAAGAGGTTAGTGTTCGAATCCATGATTTCGGTGGTGGAATTACCCAGTTAATTGGAACTGGTGGTCGTGATTTAAGCGAAGAAGTTGGCGGAATTATGATGTTAGATGCGATTAAAGCGTTAGACGAAGATGAGTCTACTAAAGTAATCGTACTAGTTTCTAAGCCACCAGCACCAAGTGTAGAAGAGAAAGTGTTAGCCCAAATTAAGCAATGCAAAAAGCCAGTTGTCGTTTGGTTCATTGGTGGAGATGAAGAAAAAGTAGTTCAAGCTGGAGGACATTTTGCGAAAATGTCTAAAGAAGCAGCGCTTAAGGCAGTACTTTTAGCTGGAGCTGATGAAAGCAGTTTGAACAAACGTGCTTTAAATATTCCTCTAATTGAAGAGGTTCGTGCAAAATTAACGCCAGAACAAAAATATATTCGTGGATTATTTTGTGGCGGTACATTATGTGACGAAGCGATGTATGCAGCGATTGATAAATTTGACAATGTATATAGCAATATCCAAAAAAATCCTGATTACCTTTTAAAAGACATTAATGTTAGTCAGGAACATACTTTTATTGACTTAGGTGATGATGATTTTACACAAGGAAAACCTCATCCAATGATTGATCCGTCCACTCGTATCGCTAGATTTTTACAAGAAGCGAAGGATCCATCAGTTGGTGTTATCGTAATGGACTTTGTTTTAGGCTATGGTTCTCACGAGGATCCAGTTGGCGTAATGCTTCCTGCAATAATCGAAGCGAAGGACTTAGCTGAAAAAGAAGGTAGACACTTAGAGATTATTGGATACGTACTTGGAACAGATTTAGACCCTCAAAACTTCGATGAACAAGTGAACAAGTTATTAGTTGCAGGGGTTACACACGCTAGTAGCAGTACTAACGCTGGGTTGTTAGCAAGAGAATTCGTAGTGAAAGGAGAATAGTCATGAATAAAATTAACGAACTTTTTAATAGTAAAATTTCTGCTATAAACGTTGGAATTGAATTTTTTAAAGATGATATTTTAAAGCAAAATGCTAGTGCAACTCATTTAGAATGGACACCACCAGGTGGAGGAAACCCTCAACTAATTGCAGCTTTAGATAAATTAGAAGATCCAAGCGTAATGGAAAAAATTGAAGCAGCAAATAAATTAGCAGTAGAACGTATTATTAATTCACAACCAGTATTAATTGGCTTCGACCAAGCAATTAATTGTGTTCCAGGAATGACAAAGCATACGATTCTTCATGCTGGTCCACCAATTACTTGGGATAAGATGAGCGGCCCGATGAAAGGGGCGGTTACAGGAGCAATTGTGTATGAAGGATTAGCAAAAGATTTAGAGGAAGCTTACGAAGTTGCAGCTTCAGGTGCAATTACTTTCTCACCATGCCATGAACACAATTGTGTAGGTTCTATGGCCGGTGTAACATCCGCTTCCATGTTCATGCACATTGTTGAGAATAAAACATACGGAAATATCGCTTATACAAACTTAAGTGAACAGATGGCAAAAATCTTAAGAATGGGTGCAAATGATCAAAGTGTTGTTGATCGTTTAATCTGGATGCGCGATGTATTTGGACCTATTTTAAGAGATGCGATGAAATTAAATAAAAATGGAATTGATTTACGATTAATGCTTGCACAAGCTCTTCATATGGGAGATGAGTGTCATAATCGAAACAATGCAGGTACAGCTTTGTTAATTCAAGCTTTGACGCCATATATTTTGGAAACAGATTTTAAAACAGAACAAAAGCGTGAAGTATTTGATTTCGTTGCTAGCAGTGATTATTTCTCAGGTCCAACTTGGATGGCGCTTTGTAAATGTGCTCTTGATGCTGCTCATGGTATTGAAAATAGTACGATTGTCACAACGATGGCACGTAATGGGGTAGAATTCGGTATTCGTGTAAGTGGTATGTCTGGAAACACTTGGTTTACTGGACCAGCACAAAAGGTTGTAGGACCAATGTTTGCAGGATACAAACCAGAAGATTCAGGTTTAGATATTGGAGATAGTGCGATTACAGAAACATACGGCATTGGTGGATTTGCAATGGCAACCGCTCCTGCGATTGTCGCACTAGTAGGTGGAACAGTTGATGAAGCAATTGGCTTTTCTACAAAAATGAAAGAAATCACAACGGATGAAAATCCAAATGTAACGATTCCTTTATTAGATTTCATGGGGATCTCAACAGGTATTGATGTAAGAAAAGTAATTCAAACAGGTATCATGCCAGTCATTAACACGGCTATTGCTCATAAAGAAGCAGGTATTGGCATGATTGGTGCAGGGATCACGTATCCACCAGTTGAAGCGTTTGAAAAGGCTTTATTAACTTTAAGTGAAAACATCCAATAATAACCTGTAATTCGAGTGATTTTACGAAAACGTACTTTGAATCATTCGAATTTAAAACAACTCTCCAACTGTTGTCTTTGTAGGGGAGTAGTCCATGCAGATTGTCTTAGTTAATTCTTAGGGTCTGACCAAAAAGATAAGTGTCTGGCCCTAAAATTCAATCCTTGGATTTTAAATGTTGCCAGCCATTTCATATAAAAAACAACAGAGGGAGAGAAATGTTATGGAAAATCAATCCTTAAATTCAGAATTAATTCTCGCAAGTCAACGAGGAGATTTAGAGGCAGTCGAACTGCTTTTATCAAAAGGAGTAAGTGTTGAGTATAAGGATTCTGATGGTCGTACAGCATTAATGGCGGCTACCCAAAAAAATCAGATCGAAATTGTAAAACGGTTATTGGAAGCTGGTAGTGACGTTAATACGAGAGATATCACCCAATTAACACCTTTTATTTGTTCTGGAGCAAATGGATTCCATGAAATAGTAAGCATGATGTTAAAGTATGGGGCAGATTTAAATAGCGTAAATCGATTTGGTGGAACTGCTTTATTACCATCCAGTGAAAAAGGCTACTTAAAGACTGTACAAATTTGTTTAGATGCAGGAGTTCCTGTTAATCATGCCAATAAATTAGGCTGGTCGGCATTACTTGAGGCAGTTATTTTAGGTAATGGAGGCCGTTTATATTCTGACGTAATCGAATTACTTGTTGATGCTGGTGCAGATTGTAACTTAGCAGATCGAGACGGAAAATCATCTTTACAACATGCTATTGACCTGAATCAGCAAAAGGTTGTAAAAATTCTTAATAAAGAATACGTCGAAACGAATGAGTCGATTAAGAAAGCAAAAGTACTGGCAAAGGCAAATCGATATGAGGAAGCCATTTTAGAAATAAATAGTGCGCTTGAATTAGACAGTAAAAACTTTGATTTACTCTACTACAAAGGGTATTTCTTACAAGAATTAAAACGATACGAAGAAGCACTTGAACAATACAACAATGTCCTAGCTCTTGATCCAAAAAATCTTGATTTTTATTTTTACACTGCAAATTGCTTAAGATTAATGAATAAACCGGATGAAGCTTTAGGCGAATATGATAAAGCTGTCCAACTCGATCCTAGCGAAACTTTCTATCTTTACCATAAATCAAATTATTTAAGAGAACTTGGAAGACATGAAGAAGCTGTACAAGCAATGAATAAACTTCTTACACTTCAACCAAATCGATATGATTTTTCGTTTCATAAAGCGAATAGTCTTAGATCGCTAGAGAGACATGAAGAAGCTGTAGAAGCAATTGAAAATGCTATTGAAAATGATCCAACTAATTCTTTATATCATCTTCATAAAGAGCAATCTCTCAATTTGCTAAGTATTAAAGAATTTAAACATTTAGGGGGTAAATAATGGGGAAATTAGTGATCGTTGCGATCGGAGGCAATGCTCTAGTTAGAGAAAATGGCCGCAACACAACCCAAGACCAATATGAAGCCGTTCAAGAAACGGTTGTCAACATCGCAGATATGGTAGAAGAAGGCTATGAAATTGTCGTAACTCATGGTAATGGTCCACAAGTTGGATTTGCTTTACAAAGATCTGAGATTGCTAGTGAGGTAGCAGGTATGCCGACGGTTCCTCTTGTTAACAACGTAGCAGATACACAAGGTGGTATTGGATACCAAATACAACAGGCGTTAACGAACGAATTCGCAAAAAGAGGGATCAATAAGAAAGTAGCTACTGTTATAACACAAGTTGAAGTAAGTGCAGATGATCCTAATTTCAAAAATCCTACGAAACCTGTTGGCTCATTCTTTACACTAGAACAATCTGAAGAAATGAAAAAGGATCATCCAAACTGGGTTTTTGTTGAAGATTCTGGACGCGGATATAGAAGAGTAGTTCCATCACCGAGACCAACTGATATCGTTGAAAAAGAGGTAATTTATTCATTAATTGAAGATGGTTACGTGGTAATTGCAGTAGGTGGCGGTGGAATACCGGTCGTGAAAAAAGATGATAAAACATACGAAGGTATTGACGCAGTAATTGATAAAGATTTTGCTACAAGCCTTTTAGCAGAACAAATTCATGCGGAGACGTTAATTGTCACAACTGGAGTTCCAAGGGTATGTATCAATTTTGGTAAACCAAATCAAAAAGCACTTGAAAAAATTACAGTAGAAGAGACAAAACAATATGTCCTTGAAAATCATTTTCCCCCAGGAAGTATGTTACCAAAAATTGAGGCTAGTTTAAGTTTCTTACAAAATAATGGAAAAAGAGTAATTATTACGAATCCTGAAAGCTTGAAAGAAGCAATGAATGAGCAAGCAGGTACACATATTGTGAATTAGGGGTGTTAATGATGGAAGAAGCTAAATTAGCAACCAGTGATCATGAAATCTATAAATCTTATGGATATTCTGAAGAACTGTTACCTAAATTGCCAAATCAAAGAGATTGGGGAATGTCCAACTATATAACCGTTTGGATGGGTGCAGTTCATAATATTATGTCATATATGACAGTAGCAGGATTTTTTGTTCTCGGCTTGAATACCAAGCAAGTTATATCAGCTGTTTTATTATCAGCGATTATTGTTGCAACATTATATTGTCTTAATGGTTATGCTGCATCCAAGTATGGCATGCCATTTACAATGTTACTTCGAGAAACGTTTGGGGAAAAAGGAGCTATAATCCCAGCATTATGTCGTGGTCTGATCGCGGGGATCGTATTTTTTGGTACGACAACCGTTGTCGGAGCGGAATCATTGAATGTCATTTTTGCAAGATTTTCCCCAAACTATATGACGATAGGTGGAGACTTTAATCTACTTGGATTAACGGTTCCAACGATGATTTCATACGTAATATTATGGACAGTTACGGTTCTGCTTTTCTTAGGTGGGATGAATGTTCTTAACAAATTTGGTAGCTGGTCTTCACCTATTGTTTACATCTTTATCATTGGTGCAGCTGTTTGGGCGATTAATATGGCTGGGGGATTTGGACCAATTTTTGATTATGTTCAAAAGCACCCAACAAGTAGCCCATTAGTATTTATTGCCTGTGTGAGTGCCTTAGTATCTAACTGGGCGGGTCCGATCGTAAATATTTCAGATTTTACCCATCGAGCGAAAAGTCCAAAGGATTTCATTATTGGACTACCATTAGGATTTATATTATCCTATATTCTTTTTGCCATCACTTGTGTTTCATTAATTGCAGGAACTGAAATTGCTTTTGGTGAACCAATTTTCAATATTGTTCATGCGATTGATAAAATTGAAAATACTTTCTCTGTGCTTGTTTTAATATTAGCATTAAACGTTGGTGCTATAGCGTTTGTTGTGTTTGCTAACCTTTTACCATCTGGTTTACAAATGACAGCGCTTTTCCCAAAAGTGTTTACAGTAAAATCAGCGGGAATTTTAACAGCTATTATTGGAACACTAATTTTACCTTGGAAGCTCGTATCTAGCCCAACGACATTATTTTACTTTTATAGCTTTATTGGTTCGATCTTCGGACCTATAACAGGTATTATGCTTTCAAACTTCTATATTCACCGAAAAAGAAAGATGAATCTAGATCATATTTATATACCAAATGGCAGTAATGGGGAATATAAGAATGGTTACAATACTAGTGCGATGATTGTTTTGGCCATTAGTTTTATCCTTCCAATGTCAGGTGCTTTTCTTAAGAATGTTCCTTTTTTAGTGAAAATGAACGAATTCGCTTTCTTTAGTGGATTAATTGTCTCGTTTATTTTATATTCGATAGTTGGAAAAAAGAACAAATTGAAATAGTTGAGTAGTATAGATTCATAGGTTGATAGGCAACAAATGACACATCTATATCCATTTATAATAGGAGGAATTTACTAATGGATTACATGAAAATGGCAGCAGAAGCAACAATCGAAGGAATGAATAATAAAGTTGGAGGACCTTTTGGCGCAACAATTGTTAGAGGCGATGAAATTATCGCAGTTGTTAGTAACACAATGATGAGAGATACTGACCCATCTGCACACGCAGAAATGGTTGCAATCAGAGAAGCTTGCAAGAAGTTAGATACGATGGACTTATCTGATTGTGAAATTTATGCAACATGTGAGCCATGCCCAATGTGTGTAGCTGCAATTATTTGGTCTGGCATTAAGAAAGTATACTATTGCAACACTTCAGAAGATGCTGATGTTCACGGCTTCTCTGATTTACATCTTCGCAAATATTTAACTGGTGAAGATAAAAGCGTTCTTGACATGATTAAAGTTGAGAAGAGAGAAGAATGTGATAATTTATTTGAACATTTTCACAAAATAAATAAATAATCTTTTTATACACTACCTGTTTAAGTAAAGCTGGCATTATGAGAGCTTTACTACTGGTTCATTTACAAAAAAAACCACGGTCCGGCTCTTTCGATATTGGAGTCGGATTTTAACATTTCAAAATTAAACTTTTCATGAGGGACATCTTGCAACCAATATCCCTTTAATAAAATGAAATTTCTATTTGTGGAGGGTTACTTCCCGTTAAGTGAAGGAAAAAAGATAAATAACAGGACAGGAGATATCTCATGGATCGTAAAGAAAGATATTTAACACTTTTTAATAAAATTAGTCAATATAACACTGGGGAAAAAGGAATTACAAGACTGGCTTATTCGAATATGGAACAAACTTGTACACACGCATTTATTCGTATGTGTAAAGCAGAAAAATTAGATATCCGAATGGATCAATGTGGAAATGTTATAGCAAGAAGAGAAGGTAAAGTAGAGGGTCTAGCTCCGGTTGCTATAGGGTCTCATCTAGATTCAGTTTACGAAGGTGGGAAATATGACGGAGTAGTAGGCGTCATTGCGGCACTCGAAGTTATTAGTCGATTAAATGAAAAAAATATTGTGACTGATCATCCAATTGAAATTATCTCATTTGCTTGTGAAGAATCATCTCGTTTTGGGGTATCAACTGTAGGGAGTAAAGCGATGGCGGGGCTTATTGAAAAAGAGAAGTACCGTCATTTAGAAGATCGTAATGGTATTACAATGGAAAAAGCATTTGCTCACTGTGCCCTTGACTTTAATAGTATTGATGAAGCAAGCAGAGTAAATGAAGAATTTAAGGCGTTTTTTGAACTTCATGTTGAGCAAGGTCCAATATTAATCAATAATCATAAAAAAATTGGGGTTGTTACTGGAATTGCAGCACCTATTAGATTACTAGTAAACATAAACGGAAAAGCGTCTCATTCTGGTACGACTCCAATGAATATGAGAAAAGATGCTCTTCTTGGTGCTTCTGAAATTGCATTAGAGCTTGAGAAAGTTGCAATTCATGAACAAGAACATGGTACTGTTGCTACAGTTGGTGTTTTGGATATCCATTCTGGTGCAATGAATGTAGTTCCAGGAGAAGTACTAATGAAAATCGACATTCGATCTTCCTCAGTACAATCAAGAAAGTTCGTTTTGGATCATTTATTAAAAACAATCGAAAATGTTGAAAAAAATAGAATGTTAGAAATAGAAAAGAACATTATTAGTTCTGAAGAGCCTGTCTTGCTTTCGCCTGAACTGATTGATGGTCTACAATCCATTTGTGTTAAAAAGGATCTTCCTTTTCAAGTGATGCAAAGCGGTGCAGGACATGATGCAATGAATATGACTAGACTTGCCCCAGTTGGTCTCATTTTTGTTCCATCTGAGGATGGTCTAAGCCATCATCCTGACGAATTTACTGATATTGATGATATTTTAATTGGTATCGATGTTTTAGAAGAAGCGGTTTTACATTATGCAAAAGCCGATATTTCGGTTTCAAATTAATTAGGTCAAACCAAATGTAGCTGAATTCGGAGTTCTTCACAAAGACAAAGACAATTACATTTGTTTTTTTTAGTAATACAAGTAAAAGAGGGAAAAAACCATGTCAACAAAATCTGCGTTACCGTTTTTGCTAACTTATATGTTTCTTGCAATGCTTGGGATTGGTCTTGTCATTCCAATCCTACCTGAGCTTCTAATAGATTTTGGAGCAGGCGGAAAAGCAGCAGGATACTTAGTATCTGCCTTTGGCTTAACACAGTTTTTGTTCTCGCCAATTGCTGGCGATTTCTCGGACAAATACGGACGTAAGCCGATGATTGTCGTTGGACTATGTCTATTCGTTATTTCAAATATATTGGCCGCTACTGCAGATCATTTTTCAATTTTTCTTGTTTCAAGATTAATAGGAGGGATGGGCGCTGCTGCATTGATTCCATCCATCATGGCTTATGTCGTTGATATCACGACAGAAGAGCAGAGGCCAAGAGCAATGTCATTTTTGGGTGCTTCCATGTCGTCTGGTTTTATTGTTGGTCCGGGTTTAGGAGGATTACTAGCTGAGTTTGGTACGAGGACTCCTTTCTTCGCGTCTGCAACGATTGGTTCTTTAGCGGTAATTAGCTGCTTACGATTATTATCCGAATCCAAAACTGCAGAGGAACGTCTTGTGCATTTAAAATCAAAACCGAAGAAAGAAAATATTTTTCGTCAACTTGCACAATCCGTTAAATCTCGTTATTTTATCTTATTGTTATTGATATTCGCACTTAGTTTCGGACTAACTCACTTTGAAGCAATCTATCCATTGTTCGTAACTCAAAGCTATGGATTTTCGACTAGAGAAATATCTATCTTGTTTATGGTTTGTTCATTGATTGGTACATTCAACCAATTAGTATTGACGAACCGTCTTTCAAAAAGATTTGGAGAAAAGCCGATTATTAGCAGCATGCTCATGTTATCGGGCATTTCACTTGTATGCTTGCTATTTTCGGGAAATTTCTTTTATGTAATGGTCATAACAATGTTGTATTTCACATTTAATAACATTTTACGTCCAACGATTAACACATTGCTCTCTAGAGAAGCTGGAAATGAACAAGGATTTGTAGCAGGATTAAACAATGCCTATATGAGTCTCGGTCAAATTTTCGGGCCAATTCTTGCCGGTTTTTTATTCGATATACATATCAATCTTCCTTATCTGTTTGGAGCATTCGTATTACTAATTAGTAGTTTTGTTTCTTATAGGTGGGTAGGGAAGAAGAGTAGAAAAATCACTCAAGATATTAGAGGAGTAAAGGATCAGGCATTATAATTGAAAAAATAGGTGAAAAAAAGGGGAGGATTTCCCCTTTTATTTTATTTGGAAATTTGGGTAGATAAGAACACAATTTTCTATGAAGAAAGTAGGGATTGAGCTTACTGAGAGGCCGCTGATGCATGTCAGTCAGCATCAACTCCTACATTTGTAATACTAACCTTCCTTTTAATGCAAAAACTATGTAAATAGATTTTTCGTTGTTTCTTTTTCTGAAATGAATGTTACATAAGTGATTTGAATGAATGCCTAATAACATCTCCACGGCTAATAATCCCGATTAAAAGTCCATTACGTTCTACGGGCAATTTTTTTATTCGTTTTTCTCCCAAAATAGCCGCAATATTTTCTATTTCTTCGTCCCATGAAACTTTGATAACCTTTCTTTTAGCGATTTCAAGAACGTTCATATTTAACAATGTTTGTATTCTATCCTCAAATTCCTCATTATCTCCTTGAACATATGCCATGTAGGCGAAAACATTAATAATACGATCCTCATGCTTTCCAATATATCTAAGTATATCACCATCACTTACATACCCTATAATTTCGTTCCGATCATTGACTACAGGAAGGCCGCTAATCCGGTTGTTAATAAATATTTCAATGATTGATCTAACCGTGTCATTTCCGTTTACTTTAAAAACATCTTCAATCATTATTTCATATGCTTTCATAAACATTCTCCTAATAAGTTTTTGCTTCATTTTATAAGTTTGCCTAATTTTTGCAGAATATGTTTTAGTGATTCTTAAAAGCGTTTGAGAATATTGAATTGTTTCTCTTCTGGACTTAATGATAAAAAAGGATAAGTAAAAAAAATCACAATTAGAATTAAAAAGGAGCGTCATGAAGTTTCGTTTTTATTGTGCGATGCTTACTTTAAAAAAGATTTTTTTTATGTTTAATAATAAATAATTAATTTAATACCCTACGGGGTATATAATCATTTTTGTAATATATTTTTTTTGAAAATGAGGTATCAAATTGATTGTTATTTTTACATTAATAATTGGTCTAATCATAAGAAAACTGTATATTAGGTATTTTCCAATTTGGCATATTAAATGTACAAATTTATCTTCTATTATAAGTAAAAAATCAACTCAAATTATAGATGTAAGAGATTATAATGAATCTAATAAAATGCCTATTATTAATGCATTGAATATTCCTATCGGATATTTAAAAAGATCATATGTAGATATTTCAATTAATGAAATTCATATTGTCGCTTCAAATAAACTTGAAAAAAATATAAGTATTCGATTTCTTAGAAAAAAAGGATTTAAAATTATAGGGTATTCATTGACTACATGTGATTGTAAGTAATATAAAATGTTAGGAAGGAGGAAATATATGAGATATGACGATAAGATGAAAAATAGAATTAAGCGAATTGAAGGACAAATACGAGGAATATTGAGGATGATAGAAGAAAATAAAGACTGTAATGAAGTCGTAACTCAATTATCAGCTGTTCGCTCAGCAGTCGATCGTACGGTTGGAGTATTAGTAAGTTCTAACTTGGTTGAATGTATGTTAGTCGCAGAAAAAAATGGGGTTAAGACGAAAGAAGTTATTAAAGATGCAGTCAACATGCTAGTAAAAAGTAGATAAAAAATAATTATTGACTTTAAATTTTTTTAGCTTATATTATACCTATAGGGGTATATGGTATATTTTTTTGTTTAATTTAATACCCCTATGGGTATATAAATATTTTTGGAGGTAATCAAATGTCAGCAAAGAAAAGAACAACAATTGTATTATTCAGTGGAGATTACGATAAAGCAATGGCAGCTTATATTATTGCAAATGGAGCAGCTGCTTATGACCATGAGGTAACGATTTTCCATACCTTTTGGGGATTAAATGCTTTGCGAAAGGATGAAAATATTGCAGTAGAAAAAGGATTTATGGAAAAATTGTTCAGTAAAATGATGCCAAAAGGTGCAGATAAAATGGGACTTTCTAAAATGCATTTTTCTGGAATCGGTCCAAAGCTAATAAAAAATGTAATGAAAAAACATAATGCCCTATCTCTTCCTCAGCTAATTGAAATGGCACAAGAACAAGATGTAAAGCTTGTAGCTTGTACGATGACAATGGATTTGTTAGGGCTACAACAAAAAGAACTATTAGATCATATTGAGTATGCAGGTGTAGCAGCTTATTTGGCTGATGCAGAAGAAGGAAATGTCAATTTATTTATTTAAAAAGGGGGAGTTAGATGGAATATTTAAAATATATCATCCCAAGTCTTCTAATTGTATTGATCGTTAGAAGTTTTCTATCGGTAAAAGGAGTTAGACAAATTTCTACAACTGAGTTAAGAAAAGAATTAAATGATAAAAATAAACAATTTATCGATGTACGAACACCTGCTGAGTATCGTGCGAAAAGTATTCGTGGATTTAAAAACATACCCCTGCATGTATTAGATGAAAAACTAAATCAACTTTCAAAAGAAAAAGAAGTTGTATTGATCTGTCAAAGTGGTATGAGAAGTAGTAAGGCAAGTAAAAAGCTTAAGAAACAAGGATTTAATCAAGTTACAAATGTAAAAGGCGGCATGAGTCTTTGGAAATAAAAGATTTCATTATAATTTTATTAAATTGAGGAGATTAAACGATGAATATTAGAGTGAATATGTTATTAGATGCAAAGGGATTGGCATGTCCTATGCCAATCGTTAAGACAAAGAAAGCGATGAAAGAGCTTGAGGAAGGTTTAGTGTTAGAAATTCAGGCAACGGATAAAGGATCAAAGGCTGATTTAAAAGCATGGGCGGAAAGTGCAGGACATCAATATCTAGGTACAATTGAAGAAGGAGAAGTTCTAAAACATTATTTAAGAAAGTTATCAAGTACTGAAACAATTGAAAAAAAGCATCCAATTGTTGTAACGAATGAAGAATTAGATAAGAGATTAAAAAGTAATGAAAACATGATCATTTTAGATGTAAGAGAAACAGCGGAATATGCTTTTAATCATATTCATAATGCTATTTCAATTCCATTAGGTGAATTAGAGGAAAGATTACATGAATTAAAGAAAGAAACTGAAATTTATGTTATTTGTCGAACTGGAAGTAGGAGTGATCTAGCAGCACAAAAGTTAACAGAAAATGGTTTTTCAAATGTATCGAATGTATTACCAGGTATGAGTCAGTGGACTGGTGAGACAAATTCAATCACAAACTAATTATTATTTAGACAATGAAGATTTGTTATATTTTTTTAAATTAAAATATACCGTAGGGGGTAATGAAGTGACTGTAAATACAATGACAGCAAAAGAAGTAACGAAAAAAGTTTTTAATAAGGAAGAACTATTTATTCTTGATGTGCGAAATGAAACAGATTTTCATGACTGGAAAATTGAAGGAGAGAATTTTGACCATTTAAATGTACCATATTTTGATTTACTAGATGGTGTTGAAGAAATTTTGAATAAAATTCCTTCTAATAAAAATGTTTTAGTTGTATGCGCAAAAGAAGGTTCATCAATTATGGTTGCAGATATGCTATCAGATGCAGGTTTAACTGTTTCATATTTAAAAGGTGGCATGAAAGAGTGGAGTGAGTATTTAGAGCCTGTAAAAATTGGGAACTTAAATGATGGTGGTGAAATATATCAGTTTGTTCGAATCGGTAAAGGATGTCTTTCTTATATGGTTGTCTCAAATGGAGAGGCAGCTATTATTGACTCAACAAGAATGGCTGATGTTTATCTAAATTTTGCTGAAAACAAAGGTGTAAAAATTACACATGTATTTGATACTCATCTACATGCGGATCACATCTCAGGTGGACGTGTTATTGCAGAAAAAACGAATGCAACATATTGGTTACCGCCAAAAGATGCAACAGAAGTTACATTCGAATACTCACCATTAGAAGGTGGTAACAATGTGATGATAGGTAATACATCAATTAACATCCATGCAATCTACTCACCAGGTCATACTATTGGGTCAACTTCATTTGTAGTAGATGAAAAGTTCTTATTATCTGGAGATATTTTATTCATTGATTCAATTGGACGCCCTGATTTAGCTGGTATGGCTGAAGATTGGGTTGGTGATTTAAGAGAAAGCTTATATACACGTTATAGAGAATTATCAGAGGAATTAATTGTACTTCCTGCTCACTTTATGATTATTGATGAGCTAAATGACGATGGAAGTATTTCAGAAAAATTAGGTAATTTGTTTGCAAAAAATCACGGTTTAAACATTGCAGATGAAAATGAATTTAGAAAAATTGTAACTGAAAACTTACCACCACAACCAAATGCATATCAAGAAATTCGTGAAACGAATATGGGGAAAATTACTCCAGATGTTGAGAAACAACGTGAAATGGAAATTGGACCAAATCGTTGCGCAGTTCGATAATAATATTTTTTAGGAGGATATAGAAAATGAAAATTACAAAAGTATTAGATGCAAAAGGCTTAGCATGTCCTATGCCAATCGTAAAAACAAAAAAGGCGATTAATGTAATTGAATCTGGTGAGGTAATAGAAATTCATGCTACGGATAAAGGAGCGAAAAATGATCTTTCAGCATGGGCAAAATCTGGAGGTCATGAGTTGCTTAAATATGAAGAAGATAATGATATTTTTAAATTTTGGATTAAAAAGTTTTAATTAAAATAATGAAAAAGGCGCAGAGATAAAGGCGCCTTTATTCTTTATTAAGGGAGGTTAAAAAATGGAGTGGACTTTTGTTCTTTTATTATTACTCATTGGCTTTATCGGATCTTTCATTTCGGGGATGGTTGGAATTGGAGGAGCCATAATAAACTTCCCTATGCTATTATATGTTCCGTCAATATTAGGTTTTTCACCCTTTACAGCGCATCAAGTATCAGGAATTGTTGCTATTCAAGTTTTTTTTGCTACGATTGGTGGCGTTTTAAGTTATCGTAAAAGTGGATATCTAAATAAAACAATTATTTTATATATGGGAATTAGTGTATTAGTCGGAAGTTTTATAGGAGGATTTGGATCAAACCTACTTTCTGAAGAAGGGATTAATTTAGTTTATGGTTTTCTAGCATTGATTGCTGTTGTATTGATGTTTGTACCAAAAAAGGAAATTAACATAAATATTGAAAAAGATCTTACTTTTAATAAATGGATTGCAGCTTCACTAGCATTCATTGTTGGAGGAAGTGCTGGTGTTGTTGGTGCTGGAGGAGCATTCTTATTAGTTCCAATTATGTTGACCATATTAAAAATTCCAACTCGTGTAACAATCGCATCATCACTTGCGATTACGTTAATTTCATCAATAGGAGTAACGATTGGTAAGGTCACAACAGGTCAGGTAGATATAATCCCAACGATTATAGTTGTGATTGCAAGTATTGTTGCTTCTCCTCTTGGAGCAAAAATTGGAAAAAAACTGAATGTAAAAATGTTGCAACTAATTCTTGCTATATTAATTGGGATAACAGCTTTAAAGATTTGGATTACTATTTTAGCAACATGGATTTAAATGAAAATACAAAAGGAAGATCTTCTAAATTTTAGAAGATCTTTATCATTTTATTCCATAAATGCATTAGACAATTTTTTGAAGAAACCTCCTAAATAAATATTGAATGGAGTTCTATATGATTAAATGAACAGCCATCTATTAATGAGCAAGGTCAAAAATAAATAATTTTTTGGAATAAGTGATTCTCTCCTCCTAAAAATTGCAATAATCACTGGAATATTTTTTCGGGAAATTTAATTTATTTTTCATATTATTTTCATAATTATTGTTTACACTTTATCAAACTCACTAAAAGTAATCGTAAAGGGAATACACAACTTTTTTAAATGGGAGGATTTCACATGATTAACGAAGTAACTTCTCATCTTCATCCTATTCTTGTTCATTTCCCAATTGCATTTATTACTTTAGCAGTTTTAAAAGATTTTTGGAGTGCATTTTTCAAGAAAGTTAACTTTCAAGCAGATCATGGTATGTGGCTTTGGATTTTTGCAGCACTTAGCTTTCTGTTTCCACTGGGCCAGAAGAGATGGCTAAAGGGAATACTACTTTCTTGCATATACACGATCAATTAGCAATACTTACAAGTTGGTTTGTGACAATTGTCGCAGCATTTCGGATTTATTCTACTTATTTCAAGAAAAAAGAACTATTTAATAAGCTTAAGTTTTTATATTTAATCTTTTCACTGGCTTCACTTATTCTAGTATTAACAGTAGGATATTATGGTGGGAAAATGGTTTATACTGATGGTATCAATGTTAAAGTTCATAATAAATTAGTAAATCCTCCTAAATAATATTACCTCTTAATTTTTAACGTGGTACAAAATGAATAAGAAAAACAATTGTTAATCGATTAAAATTGGTGGTAGGTATGATCAGGAACTAGTGCAAAGGCGACCTACTACTGCACCAGTTATGCTGGTTGAATATTTAAATGATGACTTTATAATATATGAGCCTAAATTGGCTCTTTTTTATTTGAACTCTATTCAATAATCGTATCAAAAAAATAAATAGCTCATTCTTGATCAATTGGAGAAGCAATCTGATCTTTGTAGGTATCGATATAAATATTTCCATTTGCTGCCAGCACAGCATATACTACTTCTTTCGTTTGAAGATTACGTTTTTTTAGCTCTTCTTGTACCCTTAATTCTGATAGATTATTTTCTCTTAAATTTTTTGAGATAATTTCCCCATCCATAATTAACTCAATAGGTAATTTACTTTCCTGTATTGTCGGTATATTTAAATCTTGTTTTGTTACGTTTCGGTATTGAGGTTTTTGTAAAAAAGATACTCTACCATTTGTTTCAACTACTACATAGAGAACTTCTTCTATGTTAAAAATTCCTTTTTCCCTTAGTTGTTGATTTAAATAGTCCAGAGAATAGCGCATTTTTCTCATATTGGCCTCTAATATTTTTCCATCTTCAACTATGACAGTTGGATTCCCTGCAAGTAAATTTCTCCCTATTCTACTTTTTAAGGAAATATAACTAACGAGTAAAATGACTATAACCAAAATTAAAAAAGCTAATACTGCATGGTGGATTTTTATATTTAAATTGAAAGCTAAATTAGCAATAATGCTTCCTATTGAAATAGCTCCAATAAAATCAAAGGTATTCATCTCAGCAATGATTTGTTTTCCTAATAGTTTAGCACCGATGAACAATATCAAGAACGCTAGCATTGTTCTTGTAATAATTTCAAAATGTTCAGGCATGGGCAATTTCTCCTTTTACCATTAACCTTAATTTATTTTTAGTTATTATTAACAATAAAGTATTTATGTAATCTCGTAATTAAAGAGGATTAAATTGCTAAATAAATTGAGTTGCATAGCAAATTAGTTTGTTCAATTTAGAAGTTAAATTTAATAAAGACAATTTGCTACTTATTTAAATAAATAGCATTTATTAAAATCTTCCCAACTTGTATACAAATTTTCTGCAATTTAATAAAAAAAGTAGATAATTTTCATTAAGTTTTCACCTTTAAGGTGTAGTTTTTAATAGAAACAAAATTTAAATTGGTACCAATTTATAAAAAAGGAACTTTGAATATAAGAAAAGAGTAATCTAAATTTATCTTATTGAGCTAATAAAAACGAAACTCTCTGAAAAGAAATGTGTTCAAAAAAACTCTAAAATTTTTGATTATATATGCTAAACAATTAAAAGAATTTTAAGATTTACTTATTATAATACAAGGGATAATAAGAACTGGAGGAATATAAATGGGCAAAATGAGTAAAAAATGGGTCACTATCTGTTCAACTGCCATTGGAGCGGTTTATGCTACTGGCTATTTTACAACTGATATTCAAGATTCGAATGCAGTATCGCCAAAAACTGAACAGGTCAATGTTACTTTAAATAAAAATAATATTGTAAAAAAAAGTTTTTATAAAAATGGAACTTTTTATGGGATGGGGTCTAATCGTCGCGGATCGATTCAAATTGCCTTAAAGATAAATGAAGATAAAATTAAAGATGTAGAGATAAGTAATTATGGTATGCATTATTCTGAGGATGACATAGTGAATTTACCAAATGAAGTAGTAAATGTTCAAAGTTCACAAGTTCGGAACGTATCAGGAGCGACATATAGTACACAGGCCTTTAAAGATGCTATTCAAGATGCTCTATTAAAGGCAAGGAACATATAATGAAGAAAATCATAAGAAAAACGAAATTATTCATGGATACAGTTGTTGATATTAAGGTAGTCACGTCAAAATCGTATGATGAAACGGAAGCTTCAATTAATCGTGCATTTGGTTTTTTCCGAGAAGTTGAAAAGACATGTAGCCGATTTAGTTTGGAAAGTGAATTAATGAAGGCGTGTAAACAAACTAATACACCAGTAACTGTTAGTCCATTATTATTTGAACCATTAAAATTCGCGTTAGAGGTGGCTAAATGGACAAATGGAATATTTGATCCAACGGTTGGCCAAATAATGGAAAATGCTGGTTTCAATCAACATTATTTAACAGAAGAGTTCCTACAAAATAATACATCTGAAATAGTTACTTACTCTGATATTTTCTTAAATGAAGAAGATAAAACATTGTTATTAAAAAAGCCATTAGTGATTGATTTAGGTGCAGTTGCCAAAGGTTTTGCCATTGATCTTGCTGTAAATGAATTGAGACAATTTGAAGGATTCATTGTTAATGCAGGTGGGGATCTTTATGCAGGTGGATTAGATAATTTAGGGGATAAATGGAAAATAGGAATTCAACACCCACAAAATAAAGAAGAAATCATTCACACAATAGAAATATCTAATATGGCTATTTGTACTTCTGGAAGTTATGAACGTAAAAGTGATTTAAACCCAGGAATTCATCATATTATTAATCCAAAAAATAAAAAATCACCAACTGAGTTGATAAGTTGTAGCATCATCGCACCGTATGCAATGATGGCGGACGCATTTTCAACTACATGTTTTTTAATGGGTAGAAAAAAGGGACTAGCTCTATTAGAAGAAGTTGGATTAGAGAGCATTTTAATTTCATCCGATTTACAAATTTATCATAAAGGAGTTGATAATATTGACTATTAAAAATTGGATGAAATCACCAAAAGGATATGTGATTCTGTCCTTAATAAGTTTACTTTTAATTGCTACAATTGATTATCAAACTAGTAATGGAACAATTAACTGTTTGATTGCCGTTTTTGTGGCAACAATCACAGATATATTATGTATGTTAATTTTAAAAAGGAAAAATATTAAGCCATACGGAGCAGTTATAACTGGAATTATTGTCGCGATGATTTTAAGTACATCCACATCATGGTATGTGATTGTTTTCACTACAATCATTTCAATTTTATCAAAATATTTAATTGTTTTTAAAAAGAAACAAATATTTAATCCAGCAGTTTTTGGTCTATTAATATCTATCATTCTTTTTCATACTGAACAAAGTTGGTGGGGAGCATTTGGAGATCTTCAAGGTTGGACAAATATATTTTTATTAATCGCTGGGTATGTAGTTGTAAGTCGTGTAAATAAATTTCCAATGGTATTTTCATTTTTAGGAACCTATTTTATTCTTTTATTACTGACTGAATTTTTTAATATTGGAGATGCATCAGATGCTTTTCGTAGTCCATTTATAAATGCTTCTCTTTTCTTTGCATTTTTTATGCTCACTGATCCTCCTACATCACCAGCCAAAGACAAACAACAAGTTATTTTCGGTTTTATTTGTGCACTAATAGGAGTGACAATTTATACTTTATTTGGAGGTTTAACCTATTTATTTACAGGCTTGATGGTCGGCAATTTATTTAATTTATTGAAATCAAAACCTTCAATTCAAAAAGTCAAACAAAGGAATCAATCCTTTCATAATGTATGATTTTAGTAAAAAATGATATTTGTTAGTTTTCTCATTGCAAAAAAAAAAATATCAGGGGATGTCAACCGAATCTTTTTTTGAAATCGTCCTCAATATGCATATGATTGGCCAATAACGGGTGATATCCGAACAGGGAGCGCTATTTCTACACAAAACGCGATAAATATATATCAGAAAAATGAAAGCCAAGTTAACTATGATCAAGAGGCGTCAGCACCAGCGTTTCGTTATATAGATAAAAAAGGAACACAGCATGAAGTATGGTTTGAAGACCCTCGAAGTTTAATTGCAAAATTTCATTTAGCAAAAGAATTTAAATTAGCTGGATTGGGGTGCTGGCATATCGGGATCACGATGCCACAAACAGAAGAAATATTATTAAATGAATTTTGGATACAATAAAATTTTTATTAAATTGAAGATAAGAGAAGAACTTTTCGTTCAAAAACAGTAAAAAGCTTTTAGATAGTAGTAATGGAGAGTTATGGAGAACGCTAAAACGGCAAATTGAAATTTAGAAAATACTAATTTAATAAAATTCTACACCAAAGCAAAAAAGGCACAGATTTTTTTCTGAGCCTTTTTAGGATTTACGCCAATTCACTGAACTTGTTAGAATTACATTTTCAAAAAGCATTAAATCGCAAATGTTTCTTTTGATTTAAGAAGATAACGTTCGATAAATTCAGCTAATCCATCATTTTCATGATGTCCTGTTACAAAGTCAGATGCTGCTTTAACTTCTTCGCTAGCGTTCCCCATAGCGACACCTGTACCAACTTGACGAAGCATTTCAATATCATTTGGTCCGTCTCCTATAGCTACAACTTCATTTGGATTAATTCGATATGCATGAAGTATTTTTTTGATAGCAGACCATTTTGAAACATTAGGAGCAACCATTTCAAAACCGTCATTCCAATCTATGACTTCAGCTTCCTTTTTAAACAAAGCAGATAATTCAGTATTTTGTGTACCAGTTCGAACACTATATTTAAGAACATCATTATAATTAGTCTGTCTTAAGTCACCAATGTATCGTGGTGAAATTTGCCCAACCTTTGTCCAATAATCAATTTCTTCATTAGTTTCCTTACAGTAAAGTCCATTAGCTGTATGGATAATAACATTCCAAGAGTTTTCAGCAGTTAGATGATGAAGTAATCCTTCGTTCACTCTGACTGTTTCCATTTGCATCATTCTTCCTGTTTCTCCATCATGAATGGCGGCACCGTTCAAACAGATCATCGGAGTTTGGAATCCAATTTCTTTATGGTAGGGAGCGGTTACTTCATAATGTCGACCAGTTGCTAGAAAAACCATAACCCCTTGATCAATGAGCTTATTAAGAGCTTCCATATTTCGACGTGAAATGTAGTTTGAGACTGTAAGGAGTGTACCATCCATATCAATAAATACTGCACGTATATTCATTTATTCTGCCCCCTCATTTGAAGTTAATCCCATCATATCACCTGAATATTAAAACCTAGTAAACTCAGTGTATAGATTTCTTGAAGAATGATGAGTAGTTGGGAAAAGAAAGGAATAACTGTAATTGTGATTACAGTTATAAAAAAAGTAATCAATAAATTGAAAAACAATTCTTTGCAATTCAATCTGATTTACTAGAGGGAATTTATATAAATAATTGTATTTATTCAAAAATCTATGGAATTTATGGTTTAAAGCATAGGAAGGATGTCTTAGAGAATTTATTAAAATATAAATTGAATACTTTTATTGTATATAAATTGGTAAGAACGCAAAAATAAAGTAAGAGAACAGATGGAAATTCTAGGCAGAATATATTTTAAATATATTTGGCAATGCCTCACTCTTATAGAGAACTCAAAGTAAAATCAAAATAATACAATCTATTGGGTGGTCTAAATGCGTTTAAAATCTAATGAACAAAAGTCCGAGAAAGAAACGAAGTCAATAACGTCCATCTTTCAACAGGCTGCTAAATCGAGTGATTTCTACCAATTTTCATTTTCTGAAGAGCAGGATATAACCATTAGTTACTTTAAAAGTATGGTAGATGCGGATAAAATAAATAACCTTTTACTTCCGGCATTACAAGAGCATATTAAGAAAATTAGTACAATTAATGATGTGAAGAAGTCCATTCCTTTTGAAGATGTTCAATTTACAAATGACCCACTAGATATCGAAAAAAGATTAATAAAAGGATACGTTATTCTTGAATTCAAGTATTTCAAGCGCTTTTTGACGATAAGTGTAGAAAATACAAATCTTGGTTATCGCGAGAATAATGATACAGAAAATGAATTTAGTGTTATTGGTCCAAAAGTTGGATTTGTTGAAAACCTAAGTACTAATCTTCATTTACTTCGAAAACAAATAGCAGTACCTGAGTTAGTTTTTGAGGAAATCAAAATAGGTTCAATGTCTAAAACTGAAGTAGTTATTGCATATTTGGATGGAATTACGAATCCAGAATATGTTCAAACTGTTCGTCAACGTTTAGAAGATATCGACTTCGATGTTATTTTTGATAATTCTCAAATTGATCAAATTATTTCAGATAACTCAAATACGCCTTTTCCAATTTTTTTATCTACTGAACGGACTGATCGGGTTGTATATGCAATGGTTAATGGGCAAGTTGCTATACTTTCGAATGGATCGCCTTATATTATTACTGGACCAACTACTATATTAGATTTTTTCATTTCTCCTGAAGATTATTATCTAAATTGGGTACTTGGATCGTTTTTTCGAATCATTCGCATTATAAGTGTAATTTTCTCATTGTTTGCTACACCAATATATGTAGCAATACTAACATTTCATTATGAAGTTTTACCTGATGATTTATTGCAACCCCTTATTAGTTCAAGAGCTCATGTTCCATTTCCCCCGATATGGGAAGCCATTTTTTTGGAAACTACAATTGAATTGTTAAGAGAAGCGGGAGCGCGCTTACCTACAAAAATTGGACAAACACTAGGTATTGTAGGCGGTATTGTAATCGGACAGGCATCTGTCCAAGCAGCACTAACAAGCAATATTTTACTTATCATAGTATCACTGTCTGCACTTGCTTCTTTCACAACACCTATTTTTAAAATGTCAAATGCAATTCGACTTTTGCGGTTTCCACTAATTTTGCTTTCAGCATTTATAGGCGGTTTTGGAATAATAATAGGATTTGTTCTTCTATTAGGGCATTTATTAAAACTCAAATCATTGGGAAATCCATATATGGTTCCTTTGTATCCTTTTAGAATAAAAAGCTTTAGCGATAGTTTTATTCGTTCATCCTATCAGTTTACAACGACTCGAAGTAGATTTTTAAGACCACTTTCACTAAAAAGATATAATCCTAATCAAGTTAAGGATGATCGTAATAATGAAGATGAATAGTATAAATCGAAAAAATATATGCTCTTTTTGTGCTTTTTTTCTATTATCCTTGTTCCTATCAGGTTGCTCTTTACCTCGACAAAAAATTATTGATGAAGTGCAAATTCTATCAGTATACGGTTTTGATAAGGTTGATAATCATTTTGTTGGAACCGCACTTTATTCTGATTTTACCGATGTATCAAACAAAGGGAGCTCTATCCTACAGGGGAGTGGTAAGAAATCCTTATTAATTAAACAAGCTTTAAATGAACAATCCCCAAAACCAATAGAAATTGGAAAGTTAAACCTTCTAATTTTTGGAAAAGAACTAGCTGAAAATGGAGTATCGTATTTTGTTAAGGCGGTTTGTAGGGATCCATTGATTGGAAGCAATGCACTATTGGCTGTTTCAGAAGAACCAGCAGGAGATTTGTTAATAAAAAACAAAGAGAAAGACAGCAACTATATCTATAAATTAATTGAACAAAATTTTAAGAACCAATTTGTACCGCTTCCAACTTTTCATAGTTTTTTATTTGATTACTATGGAGAAGGTAGAGATGCTTCAATACCATATATTAAGATAAATCAAAACAAGAATATTGAAGTAAGCGGGCTAGCTGTATTTAAGAAAGATAAACTTGCTCTTATCTTAAATCCAAAAGAAAGCTTACTATATAAAATATTAAGAGGAAGAGTAATTAGAGGACAAACAGAATTTAATATAAAGAAGGGGCAAAAAATTGATTCTGCAATATTAACGATTTTAAATGGGGAAGAAAAAAAATTAATTAAAACTAAAAAAGGAAAAACAAAAGTGACATTTGATATTACTCTAAATGGGATGGTAAAAGATTATCCAGTTTGGCTAGATTTAATTAAAAGAAAAAATAATCTATTTTTAAACAAGCAATTGGAAAACCAGATGAAAAAAGATTTTGAAAAACTGTTAATAACCTTTCAAAAAAATCAAGTCGATCCTATAGGTATTGGTGATTTAGTAAGAGCACATTCAAAAAAATGGAACGAAAAAGAATTTTATGAAAACGTGTATCCAGCTATTGAATATGATGTGAATGTAAAAGTAGTACTATTTCAATCTGGGATTGGTGAGTAAAAAGTGAAGGAGATCGTCTATGAGTAAACAATTAAAAGAAAGTCTGACTGTATCTCCCTTTTTTTTATTATTTCTTATTCATAGTACTCAAACAGGTGTTGGCTTGCTGAATTTTCAAAGTAATATCGTAAAAGGAGCCGGACAAGATGCATGGGTTTCGATTTTAGTAGTTGGTATCTCCTTACATATCATTATTTGGTTAATGTATTACTTGTTAAAGAAATCTAATAATGGAGATATTATGTCATTGCACCAACAATTATTTGGGAAATGGATAGGAAATTTACTAAATATATTTTTTTATCTTTACATGCTTTTAGTCATAACTACGATCATTAGATCCTATATAGCAGTTATTATTACTTGGGTTTTTCCATATTTTCCAATTTGGCTCTTATCACTTATTATGCTTTTTGTTATCACATATTTGGTCGTTGGGGGATTTAGAGTCATTACAGGAATCTGTTTTTGGGGAGTAATCATTCCTTCTATGTTATTGTTAACATTTTACTTTCCAATGAAATATGCTTATTGGACGAATTTATTACCAGTTTTTAATCATAGTATAGGTGACTATTATGTTTCAGCAAAGAATTGTATTCTGATGTACTCTGGACCAGAATTTTTGCTTATTTACTTTCCATTTATTAAAAATAATCAAAAATCTCAAAAATGGGCACATATTTCTCAAGCGTATACAATCATTTTATACTTATTTATTACATTCGTTTCATTTGCTTATTTTAGTCATGGACAACTTAGACATATAACTTGGCCAACCCTTATGATGTCAAAAATTATTCGATATCCTTTTATAGAAAGATTTGAATATGTATATATATTTTTATGGCTCTTAGTAATACTTCCTCCTTGCTGTATGGCATTGTGGGGATCGTACCGAATTTTAAAAGAATCGTTTAAATTTAAAACTAAAAAGTCGTTATGGTTCTCAATCATTTTTGTTCATCTCATGGTGATCAGTGTCAAAAGTAAATTGGATGTGGAGAAAATAGGGACTTTCATGACATATGTCACTTCTAGTTTTCTTTATTTTTACATACCAATATTGTTTTTGATTGTTCTCATTTTTCAAGTCTTTAAAAAAGCTGATCAAATAAAATAGCAGAGCTAATTCATATGTGAATTGCTCTGCTATTTTATTTGCTTTTAAATATGTTTTTTAGATTTTAGAGATCAATTTGCAATATAGAAAGAATTAATGATTCGGTTTTAAATGTTAGTGTTTTGTTACCAATGTGATATTGAGTAAGAAAGCATTAAGTTATACCTTTACATGAGTACATAAATTTTTTATAGACGACTTTGATTTAATTTGATTAATGTGAAAAAGGGTGAATTGTAATGTTTTATTTATTATTAGTTGTTGGAACTATATTAGGGTGCATTCTATTTATTCTACCTGTGTATGTATGCGCAATAATTCTTTTTGTGGTTTCATTGGGTTCTTTTGTTGCAATTTATATTGAATTAACTATTTTAGAGAAAAAAGTAAGAGCCAATTTATTATAAGCTATATAATTAATAGAAAAATAAATGTTTTTAGTTAATGATTTTAACTAAAAAGGAAATATAATTATTTGCAAAAAAGAGTGTAGAATTTCTAAAAAATTCTACACTCTTTTTCATTTACATATCATCTAGATCAAACATATATCCATATCGAGGAACAGAAACAATCTTATGACCGTATTTACCTAATTTCTTACGTAATCTATATAATAGGGTATTAATTTCTTCCCGTCCGACATCAGGCTGCTCAATATCTTTAGTAATTCGTTCCGGCCAAACATTTATTTTAATTTCGCTATAGCTAACTGCGCTATTGGCTCTTTGATATAACAACAAAAATAATTCTGTATCTTTACTAGTTAGATGGATTCTTACACCATCAATTAAAATTTCTCTCTTAACTACATTCACAGTTAGACCATTGAGATCGTTTATGTATTTATCTAAAACCAATGGCATATCAAGTGTGTCTCCGAGATTCTGCTCTGATAGATTATGAAAAATAAGTACAGCGGCACCACTTGCAAGACTTATACAATCGCCATCACGAAGGAAAAATGGTTTATTTTTTTCTATTAAAATATGATTTACTTGTGTTCCATGTTTACTCATGAGATCAACGATGGTGTAATTTCCTTCTTTATCGAAGCTAATTAAAGCATGTTTTCTTGAAATATATTGACTTGTAAAAGGAATATCTGGGAAATCATCCCCCCACGTACGTCCTAGCAATGTTTCATTAAAGGTAATAGGAAATCTATTCTGATTTGTGGCTATTTCTCCTTGTTTTATAGAAAGATACACGTTTTGAATACTCATGAAGTTACTCCTTTGAAAACTAATCTAGTTAAACCAAAAACGAGTATATCATATGCAACTAATTTGTAAAGATAATTGATTATTTATTGTGTCTTCTAATAAGGGAAAAAGCAGGAACTAGATTAGTAACTTTAAAAAAATAAAGAGTAATTCAAATTCATTACTAAATAAACATTAAATTAATCTGTTAGAGTTTTGTTATCAATTTGTTATTGAGTCAAAAATAAAGAAATTATACTATTGTAAGAGTAAATAATTTGTAGAGATTCATAAGTACGGAATAATTGTACTTGTTTATAGCATATAGAAAAAATAGAGATTTTTTTGTAGAGAGTTAGTGGGATTTTCTAGGCTTAGAATAGACTTTTTTCAAATAACTACAGTTAATGGTGTTGAAGTGGTGAAACTTTTTTACAACATTTCAAGAGCAAAGATTATATTTTAATTAAATCGTTTATTTGTTACATAAAATTTATAATTTAGAAACATTTATTTGCTATGATTTGATATAGGTCAATAATGACTTATACATCATATTGAATTTAGAGGTGAAAATATGAAAAGCAATATTAAAAAATTATCAATGATTGCAATTAGTAGTTTCATATTATTAACTGGTTGTATAGAAGCAAAGGCTCAGAAAAATGAAAGTGTTTCAAAAACTGACCCAATCCTTGTTGAACTAAATAAACTAACGCTTAAAGAAAAAATTGGGCAAATGATTATCGCAGGTTTTGATGGAACAACATCAAGTAATGCAGATACTCTTTTAAAAAATTATAAATTAGGCGGCGTAATACTCTTTGGAACAAATATAAAAAGTCCAAGTCAATTAGTAAATTTAACAAATGACATAAAAACATACAATAAAAATAACAAGGTACCTTTGTTTATCTCTGTTGATCAAGAAGGCGGTAGAGTAAATAGAATGCCATCAGCGGTTTTAAATACACCTTCTGCCAGAGCAATTGGAAATAAAAATAATATGCAATACGCTTATAATATAGGTAATATGATTTCAAAAGAGCTATCATCCTTTGGATTCAATACTGATTTTTCGCCAGTATTCGATATACAAAGTAATCCTAAAAATACGGTAATTGGAGATCGTTCATTTGGTACAAATGCAAGTATCGTTTCAAATATTGGTGTGGGAATGATGGATGGAATTCATAAAGGAAACACAATTCCTGTTATTAAACATTTTCCAGGTCATGGAGATACTTCAGTAGATTCTCATTTAGAACTTCCTATAGTGAATAAAGACCTATCGAGTTTAAAAAAATTTGAGTTAGTTCCATTTAATAATGCAATTAAAAATCATGCGGATATGATGATGGTAGCTCATATATTAGTAAAAAAAGTAGATTCTAAGTATCCAGCTTCTATGTCAAAAGCGGTGATAACTGACCTGTTGCGAAAACAATATGGCTATAATGGAGTTGTCATAACTGATGATATGTCAATGGGAGCTATAGCTAAACACTATAACTTAAGTAATGCAGCAGTTACCTCTATTAATGCCGGAAGTAATATTATTTTGATAGGACATGGAAATGAAAATGTTAAAACCATTTACAATAGCATATACACAGCCGTTCAAAATCACAAAATATCAGAAGACACAATAAATAAAAGTGTTTATAAGATACTTTCTTTAAAACAAAAATATAAACTTAACAATAATAAAGTTCAACCTGTAAATGTTACAAATTTAAATCAACAAATTAAGAAAGCTGTTACTTATAACAATGTAACTAGTAATAAACAGTACTTACTTTTAAAAAATATCTCAACAAAAGCAAATGAAGGAAAAATAATCAATGCAGAATTTAATGTATTGAATTCGACAATTGACTCTATAAAGGGAAAATGGGGTAAAGAAGACAGTAGTGTATATGTGGCCGCTGCTAAAGGAACATATAACACATACTCAGTGAGAAACGTAGTAGTTGGCTATCAAAAAAGCCATTTAATATTTGAATTACGCTCTTTTGATCCTCAATTAAAATCTTTAACTATTAATAATATAAAAAATTATTTTGGAACTCCTAGCTCAGAAGTTACTACCTCAAATAATGAAAAAATAGTAACTTATTCAATTGGATCAAATAAGCTTAAACTTGTTTTTCCTTTAAAGAATAAAAATTTAATTTTAGACCATTATTCAATTTATAATCCAAACAATATTAAAAACTAATTAAAGCGACAATTTATCAACTAAATATTACTTCTAAAATGTAAAGAGCTAATCGACAAGTATTCGATTAGCTCTTTTTTGTTAATTAAGGGATACTAACAATTACTGCTTACTATTTTTATTTAGCGTCTCAATATTTTTATTTCTTTCTCCGCCATCAGAAAGATCTTCTGAAAATTCATGGTCGGCTTTTTTACCTAACATAAGCTCAGATGTACGAATTGTGCTAGATGGCAAATTATTATTTGCTGCGGCTTGTTCATTCCATTTAGTCATTAATATCACCTCTTGAGGTTAGTATTAGAATTTGTTCATTTATTTATTTATTTAAAAACATATAAAGTAATGAGTTTGCTAGAGGAAATTCGGGTTTTGAAGCAGCAGCGGAACATCCTTTCTCGTAGTTGAATTTAAACGAGTGAGGAGCGTCTCAATTAGTAGAATCAGCGGAATCATGTGGTGATTGTTGAGGATCATGTTTTTTAATAATGATTGTACATCTATTTGTTAGAATACTTTACCAGTTGTCTCATATCGTTTAATAGACGGACACGTGATGAATAATAGTGTCATATGGGAGAGAGGATGCAGGATGATGAAACGATTTGCAACGTATTATCCATCTGAAAAAAAATTATTAATCGAAGGTGATTTCAAACACATTCAGGAGGAAACGAAAAATCTACGTTCCAAAGAAATAGGAAAGAAAATGGTACTTGTCGGATTAGGAGTAGGTGTAGTCGGATTAATGATTCCAACGAGTAAACTTTTCCTGTATCCAGAACACATGATAATCGGGAAAGCTTATTATCATGCAATTGATTGGGTGCATCATTTTATTACGCAACATATTCACTACGTATCATCAACGAATTTCAGTTCGGGACACTATATTGCTTCGATTGATCCACACCCAACACCAAATAGTTCGTTTGCAAAAGACGGTCATTATATCTTTGAAAAAATCGATGGAAAAATGAAGAATCATTTCGAAGGTGTTAAGGATTTTCTGGAACGAAATAAATGAAGAAAAAACTCCTTGCCTTATTGAGGAGTTTTTATGATGGTCAATTCATATGTCTGATTATACTAGTTTATTTCTTCCACTAAAGCTTACATTTAGCAGAATAAAGTGTTAATTATTCAGGTTTTCTGCGATAAAATTTTTCGCCATAAAGTAAGCACTTACAGTAAATATCTGAGTTTTTATTTTAGTTGTGGTTAATTGATCAGCAAAACTATCAAAATCAAACAATTTAATTTTAATATCTTCCGTTTCATCTAAGTCTTGTTCATTTGCTTTAAATGCTTCCAATATCAGAAAGGTTTTTACTTTGTTATTTTGTGTTGCAGGATTGACCATAAATTCACCTAAAAAAAAGGGCTTTCTTAAAGAAGTGTAACCTGTCTCTTCCATAACTTCTCTAATTAATCCTTCCTCATGTGTTTCATTACTTTCCTTTTTGCCAGCAGGCACTTCCAAGAAAAAATCTTCACCTGCATAACGATATTGTTCAACTAATACAATCTTGTTTTCTTTTGTTATTACAACAGCATTTACCCAATCAGAATATTCATTGAAATAATAATCATCAATTACTATTCCATTAGGCAGTTCACAGCTATCTTTTCTGATATTTCCGAATGGACTTTTATGTAAATACTCTGAACTTAGAGTTTTCCATCTATACATCATAAACCTCCAAAATTTTTCTATATCTAAAGTTCTCTATTCTTGTTCAATAGGCATGTACCATTAGTTAAACAATCTTTGTTATTAATGTACTACAAAAAGTAATAATTTTCCTTTGCTATTATTCAATTTTTTAAAGCCACAAACTTTACGAATAGAACCTTTTTTAAGACGACTTAAAAATTTGTTACTTTAGTCGATCGAATATATATTTGTTTAATAAACCACACAATTATATAATTGTGTGAAAAAAGGCAGCGGAACGTTTTGTGGTTGGAAAAAGTGCTCCAGAGCGAGCTGTTAGGGTTTCTGTCTGTGCTCCAGAAACGATTGAAGAGCTCGAGCAGGGATTGATGATCCTAAAAAGTTTACTAAAAAATCTTTAATAATATTATTTACCATACACTTATAAAATTGTTTGCCACACAATTATAACGTTGTATGGTTTTTTTGTGCGTGTTAAGATGTTTGAAAACTATGAATCAATTACTATAAAAAAAGGGAGGGTTTTATTTTGAAAAATAGATTTTCTGATAGAACTCATTTAGTGAAATCTTCTGAGACACGTGAAATATTGAAAGTAACAGAAAGACCAGAAATCATCTCTTTTGCGGGAGGCCTACCAGCGCCAGAGTTATTTCCTGTGGAAGCTCTTAAGGATGCATGCAATACAGTATTGAATGAACAAGGTGCAGCTTCTCTTCAATATAGTACGACCGAAGGATACATTCCTTTAAGACATGCTATTTGTCAAAGGATGGAATTAATAGGAATAAACTCTAATATTGAAAATGTTCTTATCACATCAGGATCCCAACAAGCAATCGACCTCACTGGAAGATTATTCATCAATGAGGGAGACACTATTATTTGCGAAAGCCCAACCTATCTTGCGGCAATTAATGCATTTATGTCATACAATCCCAAATTTGTTGAAGTAGCTATGGATGATGAAGGAATGGTTATGGAGCAGCTAGAGAAAAAACTGCAAGAGAATCCAAACACGAAATTTATCTATACTATTCCAGATTTCCAAAATCCTACAGGGCGTACATTAAAGCTCGAAAGACGAAAGAGAATGATTGAGCTTGCTACTCAATACGATGTATTAATTGTAGAGGATAATCCATATGGAGCTATAAGATTTGCTGGAGACGCACTACCTCCTGTGAAACATTTTGACACAGAAGGTAGAGTTATTTATATAAGTACCTTTTCTAAGATTTTTACTCCAGGTCTGCGTCTTGGCTGGATTTGTGCAGACGAATCTTTCATTGAAAAGTACGTTGCTTTTAAGCAAACTGCCGATTTACATACTGATAGCTTTGCTCAAAGAATTACTGCTAAGTATTTGGAACTTTACAATATCGATGAACACATTAATAAAATAAAAGCTGTATATAAAGAAAGATGCACAACTATGTTATCTTGTATCAAAGAATTTTTCCCAAAAAATATAAACTATAGTTTGCCAGAAGGTGGATTATTTATTTGGATTGAGCTACCTGAGTTTGTTGAGTCCGGGGAATTATTCTCTAAATGTTTGGAAAATAATGTTGCTTTTGTTCCTGGTGCCCCATTTTTTCCAAATGGAACAAAGAAAAATACTTTACGTTTAAATTACTCAAATATGTCTAAAGAACAAATTCATAAAGGTATGAAGATTATGGGGGAAGTATTGCATAGTGAATTAGAAAAAGCATTTACTCTTTTATGATTCAGGTATACAACATAGATACGTTCAGATGGAGAACAAAATATGAACAATCCTGTAAGCATTGTAGGTGCGGGTTTAAGTGGCTTAATAATCTCTTCAAGAAATACATAATATCGAGTGAAAGGAGTACGATAATGGATTTATTCTTTGATCATCTTGTATGGTTCTTTAAGAAACCAGAGGAAGCAATTTTACCCTTAAAACAAAGAGGAATTCATGTTGTTAATGGAGGCCGACATGAGTCTTGGGGAACATATAATACCCTATCCTATTTCGGCTTAAGTTATATTGAATTTTTAGGAATTGAAAATTTATTAATAGCTGAAAAACATGATGAAAATCGATTGATTACGCAAATCGTTGAACAACTAGCAAAAGAAAGTCGGGAAGGTCCTGCGACAGTAGCGATTCGAACTAATCAAATTAAAGAACTAGCAGTAAAACTTAAAGCAGAAGGGCTGACAGTATATGGACCTCTTAGTGGGGAGAGAGTTCGTGCTGATGGTCAATTAATCAGGTGGTCATTGCTATTCCCTAAATACCCGGAAAAAAAGGTTATTTTACCATTTTTTATTGAATGGGAAAAATCAGATGAAGAAAGGTATTCGCAACTGGAAGACCAAGGACTTATAGGATCACATATAATAGGTGTACCAAAATTGGAAAGTGTAGGGATTGTGGTAAATAATTTGGTTGAGACATTAGAAATTTGGAAGAATTTATTTGGACTTAAACAAAGCGAGCAGTATATTGATACGCAAATCAATGCTCGGTGTGAAATATTAAAATTAAACGGAACTAATTTATTATTTTGTACACCAATGGGAGATGGTCCCGCTGCTACCATATTAAAAGAAAAAGGTGAGACTCCTTTTTTAGTTAACCTTACTGACACGAATCAGAGTCAATTTTTTGAAATGTTTGATGGCTATTGGAAGTTCCAATAATATAATCAAAGGTTAGCCCATTGCATATTTATTTTTGAATAAAGCGTCAAATATGGTGGTGCTAAATTTTATCAATGATCTTCCACGCATCCACCGTCAATGGAGTCCAAATGAAAACGAATTTTTGGACATAATTGAAACAAAATCGTGACGAAAATGTTTGCGATTCTCGCATTGCCAAACCTCGTCGTCTCTGTAATTTATTTCTTTCTATGACGTATTTCCTGCTCTTTGGAGATGGTGGACATGGAACGATAACAGTACGTGTATGAAATTTTCGGTACTTAAAAATAGAATTCGACTGACAGTTTAGTAAAATGAAAAACACCTTGTTCGAGTGGAGCAGGGTGTTTTTTGACATTTAGCAAGTGATCGAGAAGTTCAAAAAACATGATTTGGATTCTTTTGTGAAATTGTACACAAAGTGTACATATTTCTTTAGGCCTACCTGCTAGTTAATATAGTATATTTGTCCTATAAGAAAGCGCTTCACAAAAAGGAGGGGAAAAGCTAATACTGTTTTCGGTCAGTTTGAGCCCAAATTCGAGTGTTAATTTATAAAATCATTAGGAGGAGATAAAGAATGGTGAATATCATGTTAGTTTGTTCAGCAGGTATGTCAACGAGTTTACTGGTAAACAAAATGAAGGATCATGCAGCTAAGGAAGGAATCGAAGTAAATATCTGGGCAAATGCGGAAGCTGAAGCAAAATCCGTTTGGGAGAAAGCAGATATTATTCTTCTTGGACCACAAGTGAAATACCTTGAAGGAAAAATCAACGAAATGGTTCAACACAAAATTCCCGTATCAGTAATCGATATGATGTCTTATGGCACTATGAATGGAAAAAAAGTTTTAGAGGATGCACTTGCTCGATTAGGCTAATAGTTTCGTGTAAAAAGAAAAAACAAATGAGGGAGGATTCAATAAATGAATCGTTTCATTAAATGGATGGAAGAGCACTTTGTACCAATTGCCGCTAAAATTGGTGGACAGCGTCATTTAGTCGCAATCCGCGATGGATTCGTTGCATTAATGCCACTAGTCATGGCAGGATCATTAGCAGTCTTATTAAACAACGTTTTCTTTACACCAGCTTCATTGATGGCAGACTGGTTTAACTTAAAACCAGAAACAAGTGGATATCTGCAATTTACAACAAAATACCTTCAGCCTCTGATGGGAAATATTTGGTGGGGAACATTCGCCGTACTAGCACTAGTATTAGTATTTACAGTCGCTTATAGTTTAGCAAAATCGTACGAAGTGAACCCTTTATCAGCTGCCGTCGTTGCTGTAGCAGGTTTTCTGGCATTAACTCCCCAAGGAGTAACGGTTACTTTAGCAGATGGCAAAACGACACAAGGAACATGGGGGAACTTTGGTTGGCAATACTTTAACTTCGGAGCTTTATTAACAGCGATCATCGTCACATTAGTCATCACACAAATATTTATCTTTTTAATGAAGAAAAATCTAACAATTAAATTACCAGATAATGTACCACCAGCAGTTGGACGTGCATTCGCGGCAATCATCCCTGGTTTAGTAGCGATTCTCGTTGGTGCGCTTGTACCAGTTTTATTCTCAATCTTAAATGAAGCAAAAATCTTAGTTGAAACAAATCTATTTGACTTAATCACAAAATTCATCACTGATCCATTCATGCATTTATCACAAAATCCATTCTCAGCTATTATCTACGTCTTAATGATTCAAGTACTATGGTTCTTCGGTTTACATGGCGGTAACATGATGGGCGCGATTACAAACGCGATTTATCTGCCACAAGTTGCAGCCAATGCAAGCGGGGGACACAACGTCTTCACATCTGTTTTCTTTGATTCATTTGTTCACTTAGGCGGTGCAGGTGCGACATTATCGCTTGTTATCGCAATTTTTATCGCTTCTAAGCGTAAAGATTATCGAGAAATTTCGAAAATTGGTGGAGCGGCCTCACTTTTCCAAATTAACGAACCAATCATGTTTGGATTACCAGTCGTTTTAAGTCCGATTCTAATCATTCCATTCATGATCGTGCCAGTTGTCCTAACCCTTACAGCTTATGTAGCGACTGTATCAGGTTTCATTGGGTATACGAACGTTGTTGTACCTTGGGTAACACCAGTTGGTCTAAGTGCATTCTTATCAACATCCGGAGACATCAAAGCCGCTTTAGTGGCGATTGTCAACTTAGCGATTGCGGTTGTCATTTATTACCCATTCATTAAATTAGCAAACCGTCACGAAGCAAAATAAGTTTCATAACAAACTATAATAGAGAAAAGAAGAAAGCCTTCTTTTCTCTATTTGTTAAAAAACAAGTAGGGGGAATTGAAAATGGAAAATAACGAATTAATTTGTTTTCAAATCATTTCAGCAGTTGGTTCTGCTAAATCCATGTATTTAGAAGCGATGGTCGAAGCAAAAAATGGCGATTTTGAAAAAGCTGCTTCCTTAATAGAAGAAGGACTCGATCTGTTTAAAAATGGACATCACTATCACGCAAAATTAATCCAACAAGAAGCAAGTGGTGAAAAAACAGACATTAACTTACTGTTGGTTCACGCTGAAGATCAAATGATGAGCGCAGAGACGATCAAAATTATGGCAGAAGAGTTTATTGGTTTATATAAGAAACTAGCTGCTTTTGAGTGTGCAAACTAATGGAATTAAACGTACAGTTGCAAGTTCGCGCAGAAGAGGTTTTCGAGCAATTGCTTCGTTCCATTATACAAGATTTCAAACAGAGTACAGGCCAGACGATTTCAAAAGAACAATTAGCGAAAGATTTTTCCTATCAAAAGAATATCAAAAACCGCATGGGTTATGATACACCAGTGAAAGTTCACATCGATGAGCTGATTCCATCGAAAGAATATCGAGCTACGATTGAACATTTAAAAGGAATCAATACAATGGCATATACTTTAACCGATAATGAAAATGGCGTTGAAATCCATTATAAAGAAGGCTACCAGGCTGCAACAGCACTACAAAATTGGAATTACATTTTAGCCTCCATTTTTTTTGCTCGAAAAAGCAAAAAGAATATGCGAAAGCAATTCGTTTATCTCGAAGAAGTAATCAAAAACGAAAACCTATCCAGTCAAAGAGAGGTGATATGATGCCAAGATTAGGTGTCTCAATTTATCCAGAACACTCCACAAAAGAAAAAGATCTGGCGTATTTATCGCTTGCTGCAAAATATGGGTTTAAACGAGTGTTTACTTGTTTGTTAAGTGTTGAAGGGAAAAATGTAGACGAAATTAAAGAAGAATTCAAAGAAATCATTAGTCATGCGAATTCATTAGGCATGGAAGTTATTTTAGATGTCGCACCGAGTATTTTTTCGAACCTTGGAATCACTTACGAAGACTTAAGTTTCTTTGCTGAACTAGGTGCTGCAGGTATTCGATTGGATGAAGGTTTTGACGGTGCAAAAGAAGCATTCATGACGTTTAACCCATATAATCTTAAAATTGAAATTAATGCCAGTCTTGGTACGAAATATATCGATAATATTTTAAGTTTTAATGCAAATAAAGATAATATTATTACTTGTCATAATTTTTACCCCCAAATGTATTCAGGATTAAGCTTCAAGCATTTTGAAAAATGTAGTAAGGATGTAAAAGAGCTCGGTTTAAAGGTTGCTGTGTTTGTTTCTAGTCAGAGTGATTCAACATTTGGACCTTGGCCAGTGAATGAGGGACTTTGTACGTTAGAGGAGCATCGTTTTCTTCCAATTAATGTAGCTACACGTCACCTATTCGCAACTGGTTTGGTAGATGATGTGATCGTAGCAAATGCCTATGCAAGCGAAGAAGAACTAAAATCACTTAGTAAGATCAATCCAGCGAAGTTATCTTTCAAGATCGATTTAACGGAAAAAGTGACCGATGTGGAAAAAGAAATTATTTTTAATTTCCCTCATTTTGTTCGTGGAGACATGAGTGAATACATGGCAAGATCAACGATGCCACGTATTTCATATAAAGATGCAAACATAGAACCTCATCATACTCATGAGTTAAAACGTGGCGACATCGTTATTATTAATAATGAATATGGTCGTTATAAAGGTGAACTCCATATTATTTTAAAGGACATGCCAAATGATGGTCGTAAAAATATAGTTGGCAGGATACCGGAAAATGAGTTGAAACTATTAGATTACATTGATCCTTGGAGAGTATTTGAAATATTTCCCTAAGGAATGTCTCAAATTAAATAGGATACTGATAATGGGTGAAAAATCTTCTACATGTTCTTTAGCAAGTAGAAAAGATTTCACCCTTTTTACAATTTATAGATTATACTTTAGACCTTTTTATGCTTTTGATTATTATATCTTTATTGTTTTTTTAGTTGGATCTCTATTCTTTTTGCCAAGTCAGATGATACCTTATTTAAATACTCCATAACTTTCATTCTTATATCTTGGGATATGACGATCAAGTCGCTACTTAAATTTTCTACTAGATGTTCTTTTTCTAAAGGAGTTAAGTTCATATAGAATTCACTAGCCTGCACAAAATCATCATGTTTTGTTATTGAAGTTCTTTCGAGTTGTCCTTCAGCATAACTTCCATCACCACTTGTAATTTGGTTAGCTGGAGTCCAGTTTTGCTGTTGATTGATAGGAACTTTACGAAATCCTGGCCCAAGTCTTCTTCTTTGAGAATCGTAATAAATATTGGCTCGGCCCTGCAGTATTTTATCATTCGATAATTCTGCACCATCAAGTAAATTTGAAGGAGAGAAGGCGACTTTTTCTACTTGTTCCATATAATTATCAGGATTCGTATTTAATACCATCTTACCTACTGGTATAAAAGGATATTCTTTCTCATCCCATACTTTTGTATCGTCTAATGGATCATAAGGAAGATGTACTCCGTCTGCAGGATCCATGAGCTGAACATATAAGCCATATTCTACTGGTTTACCACCCTCAATAGCATCGAATAGATCTTTACCAGCATAATCAGGGTTTTCAGCTGCAAGTCTATTTGCTTCCTCGCTACCAATGTATTGTACACCCTCTAATGGATACCAAAGGTACTTAACATACTTTCTAATACCTTGAGCATTTCTCCAAACATATGTACTAACACTATGACCTAGAATGTGACGAAGACTTTTTACTGTACCTTCGTCTGAGTATAGACGTACAACAAAATGAATAGATTCAGGTGCTCTTGCTACGAAGCTCCAAAATAGATCAGGGTCAATTAAGTTATTTTTTGGTGAAGGTGATAATGCTTTAATAAATTCTGGGAAACGCATCGCATCACGAACAGAAAAGATAGGGATGTGATTACATAAAAGATCAAAAACACCTTCTTCTGTATAAAATTTTGTAGCGAAACCACGTACGTTTCTGGAAGTATCAGGTGTTCCTTTCGTACCGACAGCCAATGAAAAGCGAACCATAACAGGTATCTTATGACCAGGATTTTGTAAAAAGTTCAGTATTGTGAATTCTGTCATGGAATGGATCGTTTGGAAATAACCAAATGCACCATATCCTTTCACATGAACCGGTCTTTCTAATATTTTCTCATGAATAAACTCTTGTAAGGACTCATGAAGTACACTATCTTGTTCCAGTACAGGTCCACTAGGGCCTACTGTTTGTGAATGAAGTTTAGCTGATTCAACATTAGTCCATTTGGAGAGGGCTCTATCTAAATTTTTTCTTTCATAATAGTCTCTATCTGATAAAGTTCGCCTATGTTTTGAATCTTTTTCATTCATTATCATGGCCTCCAAAATTTTTTTCCATCAATCATTACTAAATATGATTTTTAAACGATGAATATGAATTTTTAACTATTATTTTCAACGTTACATCATATTCACATTAACTACTTTCGGAATTTTCCTGTTATAAATGAAACTCTGACAGAGATAAATGTAACTATTAACATATGACTTCTAATTCGTATAAAATTAACTTGTATGGAGTGCGGGAAGAAGGGAAGAAGTTATACATAAGTTCCACAAAAAGTATTGTAGTGAAAAGTGCTAAAAGAATATTAGGGAGAGACTATATAAGAAGAAAGTCTACGAAAAAGAAAAAACTTTTGTCGAGATTCCGAACTATAAAATGTAACCTTAGAATTAAGGCGCAAAATAGAATAGCATGAAATTAAAGGATATTTTCGTTATTAATAGAGTAGGTGGTGTCTCAATGGAAAAAATTTGTGGGAGATGCGCCAAAAAAATAGGGATGTCAAAAGAGGATCGAAGTTATCACAATTAATTAGTGACCTCATAATAAAAAGAAGCTTACGCGAGTAAGTTTCTTTTTTTAAACGAGGGGTGGTCATTATTTACTGTTTCGATTTTCTTTCTGGCATCAGATGAAATTATTTTTTAATATAGGCATATTTAAAAGTGTTAGGACCGTAGACATAGAAGTCTTTTAAATATGGACGTTGAAGATAAGAAGTCCCTTTTTGATATAGAGGTACAACTGCAGCATCATTCAACAAGATTCTCTCGGCTTCTTTCAACGCTTCCCAACGTTTTGGTAAATTATATAGCAAATCTGTTTTAGCGTGTTTAATTAAATCATCATATTTTGGATTGGAGAATCCAGTTTGATTAAATGCACCGTTTGTAAGGAACATATCCAAGTAAGTCATAGGATCTGGGTAATCCGCTCCCCAACTGGAAAGAGAGATATCATAATCCATAGCCGATTCTAGCTTCAATTTTTGAGCATTAGGTTGTTGTTTAATATTAATCGTTAATCCACTTAAGTTTTTCTCGAGTTGCTCTTTTAAATATTCTGCAATCAGTTTAGAGCTGTCATCATCGTAATTTAACATCTCTAACGGTACATTTGTGACACCAAGTTCCTTTTTTGCTTTTTCCCAATAATCTTTTGCTTTTTTTAGATCAAGATGTTCATATGTAGAAGTTGATTCTTGGAAATCTTTTCCGTTTGGACCGAAAGCTAACTCCTTAGGGACTAAGTAATCAGCAGGTACAGAGCCGTTGTTAAGAATTTCATCTGCAATTCCTTTTTTGTCGATGCTTAAGCTAATTGCTTTTCTGGCATTAGGATTTGCTAACAATTTATTTTTTTCATTCAAACGTAAGAAGTTTGTTCTGCCATTCAAATAAGTTTTCAGGGTTGCATCATTTTTATATTTATTCACAAATTCACCAGTTAAGTCCACACGGTCAATTTGCTTTGTTGTGTATAAGTTTAGAGCGGTGGAAGCATCTTTTACGACATTAATATTAACTTCCTGCAGTTTCACTTTATCTTTATCCCAATAATTAGGATTTTTTACAAGTTGAAGCTTCTGTTCATGAGTCCATTTTTTGATGATAAATGGTCCATCATATAATACAGCATTTGCTTCTAAACCATATTTTTTCCCTTGTCCTTCAACGAACTTTTGGTTCAATGGAAAGAAAGTTGAAGAAGAAACTAAATCAATAAAATATGGAACAGGATTCTCCAACTCAACTTGAAATGTATGATCATCAATTGCTTTGACACCTAGTTCATCAACAGACAGCTGATTTTCGTTAATTTTTTTCGCATTTTTCACATCATCTAGTAAATATGCGTATTCTGCACCTGTTTCTGGATTTACAGCACGCTTCCAAGCGTAAACAAAATCTTCGGCAGTAATCGGATCGCCATTGGACCACTTTGCATCCTGAAGTTTAAAAGTATAGGTCTTTTTATCTGGGGCAAGAGTATAGGACTTTGCTAAGGCTGGTTCCGGTCGATTATTCTTGTCCACGCGATACAAGCCCTCGAATACGTTATTCATTGCAGAAATCGATACAGAATCTGTTGCTAACGTAGAGTCTAAAGTGGAAATTTCCGCTGTTTGAGTTACATTTACAATCTGTTTCGATGCTTTTGATAAAGCAGCTGTTTGCGTTTCTTCCGTTTTGTTGCTGCATGCTGTAGTAAATAAGCTGGTAGTTAGTAGTACAGATAAGGCCGTATATCCTACTTTTTGATTCATCTTCACATTCCCCTTTGTGTATATTGACTAGATGAAATCTTTCTTTGCATTAGCTTTAAAGAAAACAAAGAAAAATTATGAAACTAGTATGACAAATTAATTATCATACTATTCCGATGGGAAATCAAGGGATAATTTATCAGCTAAGTTAGCGATTCACCAAATAATATTAAAAATGGTAGCCAAGGATAGTACGTATACATTCATAAATTCTTAAATTCCACCGCAATACTAAACTCAGAATTTGCGAAATTGTTAATTGAAAATAATGAGACCACTATGACATTTACGTCTATTTACATGTTCATCCTATGGAAGAAAATATTACAGGTCCTGATGCGAAGTTTATGATTTCATTTCCAAAAAAAGGACTATATAAAATTTGGGGACAACACTATTTATTCGTTAACTTTTCTTCTATCTGAAGAGGACAATAATTTAGTTATGAGAACTGATGATAGTCACTATGTTATCTGTAAAATATCTTGAATTAGAAATATTTTAGTATAAAATTACTAGCATTTAATTATTTGCAAAAGAGGGAGAGCAAAACATGCTTGAGGTCACAGTGAACATTAATTATAAAGGTAAACACTATTTAACAAATGTTATTGTTCAAAAGGGCACACCAAAAATTCAAATTTTAAAGTTAGCGCAAGAACAAGTAAAAAATCAATGGTAATTTTAGTTTGTCTAAGGGAGGGAATTAAATCATATGAACAATTTTAATAATCATAAAACATACAATCGTGTTTACAAAGATGGCGAGATGACATTAGGTCTTCATATTCCTCTTGAGAATTTTCAATTCGATTCACCGACAATGAAAAAACAAGTTGAACTATCGCAAATGGCTGAAAACTATGGATTTACAGCACTTTGGTTAAGAGATGTAATTTTAGAGGATCCAAATTTTGGTGATCCAGCGGTAGGGCAAATATATGACATGATGATTTACTTAACATATTTAGCGAGCCAAACCAAAGAAATTGGTTTGGGTACAGCTGCAGCAGTTTTACCTTTAAGACATCCATTACAATTAGCCAAAGAAATAGCAACTATTGATCAATTGTTTCCTGAGCGTCTTTTATTAGGGGTTTCTTCAGGGGATCGTCTAGCTGATTTTGATGGATTAAATATTTCTCATCCAAATAGAGGGAAAGCATTTGTTGAAGCATTCGAATTTTTAAATAAAGTTTTATATGAAGATTTTCCTATAATTAAATCTTCAAACGGTATTATATCTGGTGCAAATTTAGTTCCAAAACCAACTAAACATATTCCAACCTTCATTACCGGGTATGCACAGCAAGATATGGAATGGTTTGCTAAGAATGGTGATGGATGGATGTATTATCCACGTCATCCACATGATCAAGAAGAAACGATAAAAAGATGGAGAGAAATGGTCGCTATTCATCATCCTGGTGTTTTTAAACCATTTAGTCAACCAATGCATTTAGATTTATCCGATGATCCAAATGAAATGCCAAAACCTATTCGATTAGGGTTTAGACTAGGAAGAAACTATCTAATTCAATTACTAAATATTTATAAAGAAGCAGGTGTCAATCATTTGTTTTTTGCTTTATTTGATAGTATAAGACCTGCTGATGAAGTCATTCAAGAATTGGGAGAAGAGGTAATACCTCATTTTCCAGCAAATAAATTGTGAAATTTTTTATAAATTATAAGAAGTAAACCTACATGAAAGCAAAAGCATATTCATAAAACACAATCAAATCAAAAGTTAAATAAGTATTAGTTTACTGCTTATTTTTTATAGTGTTGCAAAGATCTTGTAAAAAACTTGTAAAAAGAGTGTAGTCTAATTTGCATAAAATTGTTACATTTCTAAGTTAACATATATAAGTATATGTCAAACTTAGGGAGATAACGATGAAACGAATTATTCATAAATTAATATTAGTAGCTGCAGGTTTATCATTTACTATACTTCCAAATGGTGTATTTGCAGAGAATATAGGAAATTCAAAGATTAAGAGTATACAAGATAAACGAGTAAAAGTTCAAGAAGAAACACAAAAAGCAAAAAATGAGATGGATCAATTAAAAGATCAGAAAAAATTGTTATTAAATTCTTTAGATACAATTAACACATCAATTGAGAATACAAAAATAAAGAAGAGCCAAAAAGAGGCAGAATTAATAAATGGCCAAAAAGAAATAGAAAATTTACAAGCTGAAATAGAAGAATTTCAAAAACGTTTAGATCAACGTCAAGTAATCATAAATAATCGTTTAATTACAATACAAAAATCGGGTGGAAATAATTCATATTTAGACGTTATTTTTGATGCAAAAGGTATTGGTGATTTAGTACAACGAATAAACGCTATTGGTAAATTTATGAATACTGATCAAGACATAGTTAAGGAACAACAGAACGATATTGTAAAAGTTGAATTTAAAAAGAAAGACATAATGACAACTCAATATAAGTTGGAAAATGATAAAAAAGAACTTCAAAATTTAGAAGGTTCACTTGTTAATCAAGAAACTCAAATGAATGCTATTCTAAGCAAACTTAAGGATGATGTTTCTGATAAGGAACAGGATATTTTGAGTTTAAAAGAACAGGAAGAACTATTAAAAGAACAGGAAAAAGCTATAAAAGTCGCTTCAAGTATTTCAGGTGGTAAATTTACTCGACCAGCGGAAGGGTATGTATCTTCAGGTTTTGGCTATCGATCATTTGATCATGAAACGCATTATGGCGTAGATATTGCTAAAAAAGGAACTACACCGATTGTCTCAGTAGCAAATGGCGTTGTAATACGAGCTTACCATTCATCTAGTTATGGTAATGTTGTCTTTATTACACATAATATTAATGGAAAAGTATTTACATCAGTTTATGCTCATATGCAAAATTATCAAGTCTCAGCAGGGCAAACTGTTTCAAAAGGACAAAAAATTGGAATGATGGGAAATACGGGGCATTCTTTTGGTAAGCATCTTCACTTTGAATTGCATGATGGACAATGGAATCAAGCAAAATCAAACGCAGTTAATCCAGCAAAGTATATCAACTTTTAAGCTTTTATAACACAAATCGAACCACATTTATCTCTTATAAAGCCAAGGTCACAAACCAACCTTATTTTTATGTAGTGATTCATCAATATTTCAACAATCTATTAACAGCCTATTTTAAGATAGGCTGTTTTTGATTTTGGAAAGATATGTGTGTGATGTTTATCGCATAAATGTCCATCCACACATTTCTATTTATCTTAATTATCTAATAACGTTGATATATCAAGGGGTGGTAACATATTTTTGCCATTGATTTTGGAAAGATATGTGTGTGATGTTTATCGCATAAATGTCCATCCTCATATTTCTATTTACTCTTAATTATCTAATAACGTTGATATGACAAGGGATGGTAACATATTTTTGTCATTGATTTGTGACAAAAATGTGTTTAATCGATAAAAGTGAGACACAAATTTGCTATTTATACCCATTAAATTTTTAATTATATGTTTTGCGATTGGTTAAACTTATTTACAATATAAAATTAATGTTCAATTCAGTATAAATGTGTGAGATACTAGAATTACTAATGGAAATGATTGAGAGGACGCGAATCAATGCAGTATCACTTTCCTGTTATTTTAATACCAGCACTTAGTCCAGATGAACGATTGATCCATTTGGTTAAGGAATTGAAGTCTAAATTTAATCCACATATTATAGTCGTTAACGATGGTAGCGATCCACAGTACAATGGAATTTTTCAGAATTTACGTCAAATAGACCAATGTACCGTTCTTGACCACCCTCACAATTTAGGAAAAGGGATGGCGCTCAAGACAGGGATTTCATATTTTTTAAAAAATTTCTCGAATTCGGCTGGTCTTGTGACAGCAGACTGTGACGGACAGCATACACCGAAGGATATTGATCAAGTGGCAAGAGCTTTGATGGCATCGCCAGATAATTTAATCTTAGGGGTGCGAAATTTTTCTGAAGAAAACATACCATTCCGTAGTCGATTTGGAAACACATTAACCCGCTCAATTTTTAAATATCTAACAGGTTTGTCTATTACGGATACACAAACGGGCTTACGTGGAATTCCCGTTTCATATATGAAATTTTTACTTAATTTGTCTGGTGCGCGGTTTGAATATGAGTTGAATATGCTCCTGGCCTGTAAACAGCAGGGGATTGACATCAAGGAGACAATGATTGAAACAATCTATTTAGATAAAAACAGCAGTTCACACTTTAATCCTCTAGTGGATTCTATTAAAATTTATTTTGTGTTCTTTAAGTTTTTATCATCATCTCTTATTTCTTTTGTCGTTGACTATGGGTTATTTGTGCTATTTATTTTTTTATTAGAACATAGGATTGGCACAAATGCAGCTGTGTTATGGGCTGGCATTATCTCACGTGTCATTTCATCAATCGTTAATTACATATTAAATGCAAAAACAGTTTTTAAACATTCTTCTGCAAGGTCTGTCGTACGCTATTATATTTTATCAGGGATTCAAATGATCGTTTCAGCGTATGGAGTTACTTTCCTACAAAATGCCTTCCACGGGGGAGCGAGTATATTAAAAATAGTTGTGGACTTATTGCTTTCTTTCAGTAGTTTCAAAATTCAAAACGAGTGGGTATTTGAAAAAACAAAGAAACGTCAAAAAGTTAGCAAAACGTAAAATCATTCAGAATACTATGATTAAAAATTTTTATGAATTAGGCGAATCAAGCTAGACGATTCGCTTATTTCTATGGAAAAGTGCGCTGAATTAATGTTTCAAAGTCGAAAGAAAGGTAACAGTTATATGCTAAAAAAATTCATTGGACGTATTTTGATTGTGTTGTTCACTATTTTAATAATACTGACTGTCGGACTCGGGTTCGTACATAACCTAATTTTAGATAAAAATTCAGTTGTGACAAATTCTCTGCTTCCGAAAGATTCACCAAAACGAATGATGCTGATCTTTCCGCATCCAGATGACGAGATTACCGTTTCTGGAGAAGTTTTTCGTGAGATTCACGAAGAAAACGCCAAGGTAACGATGGTTGTTTTGACGGAAGGAGAAGCGGGAAAAACAGGTGGTGTAGTCTCGAAAGATGAGCTCGGAAAAGCACGCGAGAAAGAAGGGGAGTTTGCAGCAAAAACGCTAGGCGTAACACCTGTTCAAGCAACTTTCCCAGATTCCAAGCTTTCTGAAGTCAATCCAATTGAGTTGAAAAACTACATTTATCAACAAATAAAAAAATATAAACCGACGACGATTCTCACTTACGATGATGTTGTGGGATATTATGGGCACCCAGATCATATTTTTGCTGCAAAAATAGTTCGAGAAGTGTTTCGTGAGCATAAGGACGATTCGTCTTTTTCTGCTAAAAGATTATACATGGTGACACTGCCCCCGAAAGTCTGGGATGGTATTTTGAAGTTTGGAAAGAAACTTCAGGAAAAATATCCGCTTAGGGAGAATCAAAGTCCACCGGAACCAACTAATGCTGTGATTGTTAAAGCATATGGTAAGCAGATAGATAAGTTAGCAAAGGGATACAAAACACAGCAGCAGGCGGTAGATGCATTGCTTCCAGGGCATCGGCAGATTCCTTATTGGATTTATTTTAAAGTGCTAGATCGGGAGTATTTTTATTTGGCTGAAGAGAATTAATGCTTTGGCTTGTGTTGTTTGTAAAGTTGACGTGAAAGATTTTTGTTGTTTAGTAAAGCTCCCAATTTTGGGAGCTTTTTTCATGATTTGAGAATTATATCATCAATTGAAGTACTAAACTAGTGAAGTAATTAAATTCGTGTCGTAAAAACCTAGAGAGGATATATATGCGTGTCGAAGTTATCTTTAAAGTAATCTTATTTTTGAGGTTTAATATTTTCAGGTAATCAATTGAAGTTATAGAAGTAAACAAAGTGTTTTCTTTAAAAAGTAGGTTAGAAAAAATTGTCATCCTTGTTATTGATTTTTCTGCTAGTTTACATAATATATATTATAGGAAGTTGAGGTAAAAACACTATAATCCATCTCAATTGAAAAGTATTCTTAGTGTTTTGAGATGAAACAGAAAAAATCATCAATTTAGTTAATCAGATCAAATAAACCAATTCATGTAAAACCAACTAATTTATTAAAACTCAAATTTACATAGTAATTTAATCATTTAAAACTTGAGTAAAAAAATTAATAAAAAATTCTTCAATAAAAAATAAAATCTTAAATTGTTAGTAATTTTAATTTATACAACAATTCAATCTGTTTATTGTTTATTTGCACTCATTGATTGTGTTTAGTTTTTTATTTGAGTTCAATTACCATTCCAACATTAAAAATCAATTTTGAAATAATCAATTTTCTCTATTTTAAAAATCATAAATCCCTTATTTAAACTAATACTTTCTTTTAAAATTTTTTCATGTGATTTCCCTCACAATATGTGTTTCAATAAAAAACATCACAATTTAAGCGATGTTTTTTAAAGTTATTTATTATCGATCCGTCTCAGTAAAGGTCATTCCTAAGTATCTTTCTGTTCTTGGATCAAATTCTACATTTACAAATACCCCGAATTCCTTACTTCCATCTTTTAATCTTAACCATAACTTGAATTTTTCTACTGAGACTGTTGGTGTTTTTTGTTCTCTCCCAATGTGTAAGTAATCTATAACATCCGATTGTGGGTATCTTTGGATTGTTTTTTCAACTGCAATTTTCCCCCATTTAGCATATGGAGGCTCATAAACTGGTTTTGCAGCAGTTGGGTTTACTTTGCAAAAAATACAAAATAAGAATGAGAAAATGAAAATTGCTCTGAATGTTCTTTTCATAATACCTCCTCCTTTTTGCTTCTATCCTTACTATTCGACCCCTCTACTCTATCTATCCGTTACTTGTTTGTGCAATTTATATCAGTTTTTACGCTTTTTACTAATAAAAAGAAATTTTTTACAAATAGTAATCCTATATGTATTTGATTAAGGAGGATTTATTTTGCAAAAAAATTTTCATTTTAAAACTGCATTTATTATCTTATGCATAATATGTATTTCACTAATTACTTTAAATATCAACTTACCTAAAAAAGAAGTTGATGCCTTTAGTAGTCAAGTACTCAGCCGTGGTTCAACGGGCGATGATGTTAAGGAGCTTCAAGAGCGCCTTATATTTATAGGGTTTCTTGACGACAAAGCTGATGGAGTCTTTGGCTGGAATACATACTGGGCTCTTCGTAATTTTCAAAAGGAATTTGGTATGAAGGTTGATGGTATCGCAGGAACAAAATTAAAGGAAAAGTTGACAAAAGCAACTAAGAATTATAAAGGTAGTACAGCAAATAATAATACTTCAAACAATACGCCGGCTAAACCGGATACAAATAAACCTAATAATTCGAATTCAAAACCAAATAATAAACCAATTGCAAACGCACCAAATGGTTATACAGATAATGACATTAAATTAATGGCAAATGCAGTATATGGAGAATCACGTGGTGAGCCATATATTGGGCAAGTTGCAGTTGCTGCCGTTATTTTAAACCGTTTAACAAATGCATCTTTTCCAAATTCAATAGCTGGTGTCATATATCAACCAGGTGCTTTTACGGCAGTAGCTGACGGTCAAATTAATTTAACACCAAATGCTCAGGCTAAAAAAGCAGTAATTGATGCAATAAACGGCTGGGATCCAACCACAGGATGTATTTATTACTACAATCCTAAAACAGCAACAAACCAATGGATTCGTGGCCGCCCTATTATTCTTACAATAGGACAACATATTTTTTGTAAATAATTGTAGTGAGGTGTAATGATGAAAGGTAGTTGGATTGTTGTAGGTGCTTTAACAGCCGCTCTAATCGGTACTGGTTATTGGGGATATACGCAAAATCGCGATCTGAAAGAAATGAATTTAAAAGCCGAAAATAATTATCAAAGAGCTTTTAATGAACTAACATTTGATATGGATTTATTACACGATAAAATCGGTACGACTTTAGCAATGAATTCAAGAACGTCTCTCTCCCCTGCTTTAGCAGATGTATGGCGTCTTTCGATTCAATCTAAATCGGATATTGCACAGCTTCCATTAAAATTTGTGCCATTTGATAAAACGCAGGCCTTTTTAACTGGAGTTGGAAACTTTAGCTATAAAACAGCGGTTCGGGATTTAAATAAAGAACCACTAACTGCAAAGGAATATAGTAATTTACGCAATATGTATTCAACTGCTGAAAAAATTCAAGATGGACTACGGAATGTACAAACAAACATCATGAATAAAAACTTAACTTGGATGGATGTTGGCCAAATGTCCGAAGAAAAAAAAGCACCACGAGACAATAGTATCGTGGATGGTTTTAAACATATTGAACAAGTAAAAGCAACTACAGACAATGATTTTGGTCCTACGTTTTCGAATGGCCAAGAAGAATCTAAAGGCTTAAAGAAGCTAACTGGTAAAAAAATTGATCAAAATGAAGCAAAAAAAATAGCTGAAGACGCTGTACCGCTCAAAAATGTTACTAAAATAACAGTTACTAGAAGTAAAAGCGATAATGATCGATTTGAACCTTTTTACTCAGTTACAATGGCACACACTAACCCAACAGCTGATACGTATATGGAAGTAACAGAAACTGCAGGTTTGCCGATCTTCTTTATTACAAATAGACCCATAGCTAAACAGCAAATCAGTTTAGACGATGCAGTGAAAAAAGGGTTAAGTTATTTAAATTCAAAAAACTATAAGAACATGGAATTATATGATAGTTCACAATACGATACGATTGGTGTACTTCAAATGGTAAAAGCAATTGATGACGTGCGCATCTATCCAGAAGCAATTCAGTTAAAGGTTGCATTAGATAACGGTCAAATAATCGGATTTAATGCTAAAAACTATATTACATCTAACCATGTACGTAAAGTCCCTACTCCAAAGCTGACACTTGAGCAAGCAAAAGCAAAGCTTAATAAAAATGTTAAAGTAGAAGAAGAACGATTAGCTGTCATCTTAAATGATTTTAATAAAGAAGTTCTCACTTATGAATTTTTAGGTACATATAATCACGATACATATGATATCTTTATAAATGCAACGACTGGTGATGAAGAAAAAGTTAAAAAACTTTAAGTAATAGCATAAAAAGCACAGGTTTATTACTTCCTGTGCTTTTTTGTGTTAAAAACGATTTAATGTAATTGCATTAATATGTTCGGATCTTTAATTTTTTGATCTTGAGCTAATAAAACAATTTTTGATAAAATTTCTGCTGTTTTTGGATCTTCATCAATAAACGGTAAAAAGATTTTCCCTCTATGCTGTGAATGAACTGGGATAATATGTAATGCTCCCTTCGCATTCTTATAAGTGTTTCCACTTCCAAGATGTACGTTATATTCACCGAGTTTCCCATAAATTTTTGCATGATTTTGAGAGAAATCAACATTAGAGATTTTCATTAATCTAATTGACTCGTGAATGATTGCTTTTCGCATCTCAATAGTTGATAAACTTGCCTCAGGATCGACTCCTCCAACATGCGCTATACTTACAACCAAATCAACATCCCTCATGACCTCAGAGTAAATAATAGGTGGTATTTGCTCAATTGAAATGTTTTCATATGTTTTACGATTAATAAATTCAATAGTCTCTAAAGTAGGTGCTTCAACATCAGATGGCGAAAACCAATCCGCTGCAGCATAAATCTTAACAATAATATTCTCATTATAATAAACCTTCTGTAATCCCTCTTCGTAACTTGCTGTCCATAAACGGCTCTTTAATAACGACACGGTTTTTCTTGGTTGTACCTGATGCCCTTCATATCTTCTAGAAATTTTTCCATTTGCTAATTCATCAATATTTGGTAAATATAATTCTCGAAAAACTTGTTTAAAAGGTTGAATGATTTTATTTTCAAAAATAAATCTTTGACATTCACTCCACGTACCACTCTCATATAAGTGTGTAGGATGTGCAATTTTTAAGAGGTCTGAATCATTTAGTTGATATTCTTGACCATTCGGACTAATCAGCTTGTTATCTTCAAAAAATCCAACTTTATTTTCAGAAACAAATAAAAGCTTACTGAGTAGTTGATTTACGATCATATTTTTAGTCAAATTGTCTATCTCTTTAACTGTAAATACCGTTTCTGAAACCATCGATTTTTCTAACTCTATTCTTGCTCTTCTTAATTGATTTTTAATTTCTTTTTTTACTTCAGTCAATTTCAAAATATACTCATTCTTTTTATACCTAGTTGGAACGGATTTTAAAACTTTGTCATTTTTATGAATGAGGAAATGAACTGTTCCTTTTTCATTTAATTCAAGTCTAATCATTAGATCATCAATCATTTTGAGCTCAAAATAAGTGTTAAATTCCTCTGCCTTTTTAGATTCCAAATCCCATGTCATTCGAATCGTATCTGAATAGCCTGCATTTCTAGCTAGATTTCCTAATGCAATTTCGACTACTTTCGCTTCACTTGCTCTTCTTTGGGCTCCATACTGTGTGCTTTCCTTTAAAAATTGCTGAATAAATTCATAGCGAGTTACTAAGTCTTTCTTAGTTGAATGATCTAAAGGAACTAAACTATAGCATAATAAATGCTCTTTATTTCGCTTATCGACTACAGAGCTCTTCAGATTATCTATTTTCAACTTGCCTAATACAGCATCAGCAAATAATTGTGATCTACGGTGGTTTGCTCCACCTGAAATATATTTGGCACATTCGTAAAGGATCTCAAACCGTTCTGATCCTAGCTCTTTATACGCCTCTGTAAACCAATTAATATCAAATGCACCATCATTAAATTGATTCGGCTCAATTGGAGAGTAATGTGCGACGATCGCAGCCTTTTTATCCTCAAAATCCTCGTTAATATGTGCATGGAAATACCATGCAGCACTTTTTAACCCGCTCCAATTTAAATAATCAGAAACAAGATCAAGCCATTGCGGAGCATACATTGCAGCTTCAAGTAAACGCTTTTCTGATATCTCTTTTTCATTTAATAAGTTAGATAAGATTTTAACATGATCATTTTCATTCGGATAACAGGCTTTTAACAATGAACTAAACGATTCTTTCTTTGAAATATCTTCTCCACTTGCGTAAAAATATCCACGAATAAACCCTTCATCGCCAATTCTCTCAAGAATTTGAACAAAGTAAGAAGTACCTTCAAAATAATTAATCCCACTAGCAAAATTAGATACATTTGTAGGTAAATCTCCACGCTTTAATTCAATTTCTAAAACCCTGTCTAGTATTTTTTGTGCTATTTGAGTAATTTCAGGGTATTCCTTTACTAATTCACTGTTTTCAATATAGAGTTCTCTAAAGAATTTATTTCGTTTTGAATCACTCAGAGTTTCTTTAAGAAGCTCATTTTCATCTATTACATTTAACGTGTAAGCACGTATTAATTCCTCTGGTGAGTGTTTAAACAAGCGCTTTGTACAGTAATGATAAAGATAATTTTTATATTCAAAGTACTCGATAAATGATTCATCGTCATAGATTGATTGTTCTAACCATTCAATTAAAGTCTCCGACAAATAAACATAAATCTTAAGCCAATTTGATCCATCCGCAATGAGTATTGAAAACGACTTTAATTGATTTAATAGATAATGGAATTTATCTTCTTTTGGAAGATCATCAAAATATGCTTCGATGATACTTCTAATTTGCTGTTTATACTTCTGGTCAACTATCATTTTGCTTACTTCTTTTAGGCTTGAGATTGCGAAAAATGAAATGAGTAAGTCTTTCTGACAGTCATTTAATGAAGTAAGACTTTCTTCATCAGTTAAATCATAATTTCGATACTTATAATCCCAAGGACTAATTGTATTTTCGTAGTAATTTACTAAGTAGTAGCTATTCAAATAAAACCATAATTCAATTATTTGGTTCGTCTGAAGCCCACTAGAAATTAAATAGTTTTTCCAAACATCTGGTAAAGGTAATTGGTCAACCATCTTTAAGTCATCTGATTTATAATGCCTTATCATTTCTATCTGACTACCTAATAAAACAGATTCTTTCTCTCCATTCCAGTATTCTATTTCAAATTCATAATCTTTATTTTCATGTACTAGTTCAGATAAACCATTTAAAAAAGCTGAAATTTTAGCCTTGTTAAGTGTAAACCATTCTTTTTGTTGGTAAGATTTTTCAATTTCAAGTTTACGAACTGGCCTAATTTTACTAGGGTCATATAAACCAAATCCATTTTTTTCATTCCACTCTTGCTTTGTTAATTTATCAATCTGCAACCGCTCATTTTCCGTAGGATTAGAGATTAAATGGAGTAATTCCATATATTGATCAAAGTTGGATTTATGTACTTTATGTTCTTTCGTTTGGTTTACAATATCCAATGCCCCAAGTCGTTGTTGAGCTTTCTTACTACTCAATAATCGTTTTAGCGATTCCGTTAACTGTTCGTGCTTAAGCTTTAAAAGTAAATGGATTGCTTCTTGTCTAATTAATGGTGTTTTAAGCGTAAGCAATGCCTCAATTCGTGGAATATCAGAGTCGTTTAAAGAAGTTATTTTTTTTATTTTAGCTATAGCTTCTTCTCTAATTAATACACTTCTATCTGCCAACGCATTAAAAAGATATTCCTTCTGAGTTGGTTCATCAATATTTACGATAAAATATTCTAAAAACTGAGACCTAGTTTCAGCGGTCATATATTTTTTGTACTCCATTAGTTGAGCAATCCAATTATGATCTAAATCATACGCTGTTAAATAGATTAAAATTTGAATAATCGTATCAGGTGAATAAGTTATTTCCATTTGTTTAAAAACGTTGGAATTTATCACTTTATTTGTCTTAGGACCATGTTCTAGCATATTACTAAAATAAATGAATTGCTTTTTTCGGACATCTTTATCTTGTAAAAGCGGTTCTTTATAATATGAAAATTTATTTTCTTTCTCACTTAAAATGTTATAACTTGTTGAACAATGATAGGGATAATTTTTAATCGTCCAGGCTTGCAATTCTATATCTGTCTGTTCGAAATGATTAGATAGTAGAGAATAAATAAGTGGTTTATTTTCTAATTGGCCAATTAAATAATGTACAACTACTTTTTGATAATGTAAGCCATTCGTTAAAATAAGACTAATTTCATTGATTAAATCAGCTTCCTCATATACACCTTTAGCCCATAAAGAAATATACAGCTTATCTACATTATTTTGAGAAGTCCAATCATTTCGTAAATCTTCGTTATTTAATGCTAAAGAGGTGTAGGTAATAATTTGATTCACGATTCTTTTATTATTCGACTCCAATTCAACACCGGTCCAAACACCTAGTGCTCTTACAATCGAACTAAAACGTGTTAAATTATTCTCTATGATTATTTGAAGCAAAAACTTCATTCCATCGATGGTACCTTCATCCATTGTTTCAACTATATTTTGTCTTAAGCCTTCTTGCAGACCCGCAGCTAAAAGCAGTTTACCCAAATCTTCATAGCTTTCCTGTTTATGAGATTTAAACATCCCTTTAATCATCCATCTACTTAGCAAAGCTGTATTATTTTCACCGTATATAATTTCTTTTAGTGTATTTTTTATTTCTTCATTTTCATGGTCAAGTTCATAAGCAATCAAATCACTTAATATAGAATGGTAATCATAGTCTTCTTTAAGTTCAGATGATGAGGTTAGAAGCGTTTTTAAAGTCACATCGTGCTCATTCCATCGTACTAATTCAAATGATTTTTCGATCACTCTTTTCGTATGTACTGTCAGATCCTTCGTTCGAAAAGGTCTTCTATAGTAACTTTCTGAATATGGATAATCAATTACATGAGCTAGAATATAATCAAATTTGTTTAATTCTTGTTCACCTAATAAGGATTTTATAATGAATCGAATCGGTTCAAAGCATTGATTATTAGTTAAGTTTGGATTTGCGGAAATCAGTTTTTCGATTGGTCTAACATAATCACGATTGTAATAAGAACTATTTTTTGCACCATTAACCATTAATCTAGCAATTTTCAAATGATCTTCATCAAGTAAATGTAATTTTTCTTCTAATCTTTGATAATATTCTTTATATTGATTCATGTTAAATTCCTTTCTACCACATACGGCCTGACAGCATCGTTAGTTTTATAAATGTAAACTCGTCATTTTCATGTAAGTCAATGTTTTCTTGAAGACTTTCTATTTCTTTATCATTTAAGAATACTTTAAATAGGCCGTCTTGGAATGCTAGTAATGCAGTAGAAATTGCTTCAATGACATTCGCATTCGTATCATTATTGATCGTATTAAATCCAATCTTACCTACTATTGATTTCAAATTAATTTCGTCCTCAGTTAGATAAGGAAGAAAAGGAATTCCAATTTCTTTTTGATTAAATGAATTTACATTAATTGAGATTAGTTCCTCAAGTAATTTTTCTAGGTTTATTGGTTTATTTTCAATTTCAAATGGTGTTTTTTCTAAAAATCCTTTTCGTCTAGATAAACTTTTTAAAGTAATAAAAATCTGCATATGTCTTTTCTCCTATAAGGTGATACTTTAATTTTAGTCGAATAGTTGGTAACTTGAAATCTAATAATTATTAAAAGTATCCAATAATATAAACAGAATAAATAAGGCACAAATTTAATAAAAAAAAGCAGAAGATTCTGCTCTTTTATGTATCAATAACTTGTATTAAAATATCTTCAAATACTGAAGCACTACAATACTAACCCCTAAAAAAATAACATAATAGCCAAAAATATTCAGTGATTGTTTTTTTAATAAATTGATCATCCAACTGATTGCTAAATAACCGAATATAGCGGCAGCCAATGTTCCAAGAAATAGAGGGAAAAACGGAATTTGCTCCGCGTTTCCGCCAAGTAGATCTTTTCCTTGGAAGATGATTCCACCTAAGATTGCAGGGGTAGATAGTAAGAACGAAAAATAAGCAGCGCTTTTACGTTCCATTCCTTTAAATAATGCAGCAGCAATTGTTAATCCTGAACGAGAAACCGCTGGGAAAATAGCAAGTGCTTGAAATGAACCGATGAATAAGGCATCAACCCATGTTAACTCCTCCATTGTTTTCTTCCCTTTTCTCCTTTTATCAGCAATAAACAAGATAATACCAGTAAAAATGAACTCCCACCCGATCGTTTTACCTGAAACAGATATTTCATCAAAAAAATCTTTAAATAATAAGCCTACAATTACAGCGGGTAATGTTCCTACAAAAAGTAATAAAGTTAATTTTGAAAAAGGTTTTTTTATCAAACCTTTCCATTCTTTACTGTAAAAAACAAACACCGCTAATAAAGTACCAATATGCATTAGCGTATCTAATAATAAGCCCGCCTCATCTAACCCGAATAAATGTCTACCAATATATAAATGACCTGTACTACTGATCGGGAGAAATTCAGTTAGCCCTTGAATGATGCCTAATATAATTGCTTCAATGTTAGACATAATCAATTCTCCTTTCATTCAAATTAGTAAATTATATGCGAAAAAATTTCAATTCTTGTCCTAATTATTAAAAACAAAATAAAAAAGCATCATGTTAGATGCTTTTTGGATGGTAATCTTGAAAATAACTTACTAGTAGGCTCTTCTTTTAATTCGTTTGAAATATAGTTTGTAGCGTCTAATAGTTTTACTTCGTCAACATCAGTCGTTATCTCAACTCGATGTAAAAATGATATTAAATCTTCCGTTTCAATCATTCTATTTTGTTCATTAGATGGAAAACACCCTCCGAACCCTCCATTTGCTGATTCAAACCGCTGAATCCCATATGAAAGAGAAGTATAGATGTTAGAAATGCCATTCCCAAAAGTATTATAAAATTGCATCGAACAACGATCTTTCGGTATTTTTATTAATAAATCCTCCAAAAACAACTTAACTTGAAGAGGTGTTGCTTTGCCTGCAGTATCAACAAACGATATCATTTCCACTCCATCATCTAATAATTGCAATGCCAAGTCGATTGCTTTTTGATGACTTACTTTTTCATCGTGATAGCCAAATACCGTTGTAATATAAGCTCGAGTAAGCTTTTCATAATCTTTTGTTACTTTAGTCATCTCTTTTATATCTTTCAGTGATTGATTGATCGAGCAGTTTTTAATTTTAACATTATATGTTTCACTTGTTGATATAAAAAAGTTTATTTCATCTGCATCTACTACAAATGCTCTCATTAAACTTCTTTTATTTGGTACTAATACTCCATATGTAATATGATGATCTCTTTTTAGCTTCAATACTAATTCGGTAGCTTCACTAAACTGTTGTTTATTCGGAAAATTCATTAGAGTGGATACTTCGATGTGATTTAATCCACTATCAATAAGATAATTAATCCATTGTAATTTTTGGTCAATAGATAATCGTGATCCATATTGAAAATTAATACGAGGTCCAATTTCTTTTATAAATACAGACTGTGGTAGGTTCAATATGATCGACTCCTATTCTACTTTTTATTTTTTAAACAAGTTCCTCTGTAAATATCCTTGTATAAATTCTACTTGAGTCGAAAGTTATTTATGATAGATTGAGTAGAATCTTTAAAATAAAAAAAGCTCTTGATAAAAATATCAAGAGCTTTTTGTTAAAACGATTGTCTTAAATTAATAACCAATTGAAAATCGTGAAACTTCCATCTTTTGCATAAATACTCAATTACAAATATACAAACACGGTATTTTTTGGAAGAATATACATTTATTTGGAAGTTTATACTTCTAAATCTTCGCCTTCTTCAATTACATGGAATAAAAGATGAACTAAATGATGAATTGAACTAGAAGCATCCAGTTCAACTTCTTCTTCTTCAGAAGTTTCATCAACGAATTCTAAATCATTTAAATATAAAGCCATGAATTCATAAAAATCTTTCATCGCAAAAGAATAGCAAGCAACTGGTTCTTCATCTTCTTCATTATATTGAAGGACTAAATGAGATACATTTCCTTCATTATCCTCTGAATCTAGAAACACAAAAAAGCCTATATTCGTATCGATTTCGAATAAATGTCTAGTTCCACCTTCAGTAGACTTATGGTATTCCTCGTCATTCAATTTTTGGATTAACATATTATCTACATTATCTTCTTTGTGAAAAGTTACATTAAAAGATTTCATCATCATTCTCCTTTTAGATCGATTAATCAACGCATGTCTTCATTATGTAACATTCCCTATTTTATAGCAATTATTTCCATAATTAAAAAAATCAATAAACGGGAAATCTACAACTAAAAGGAGTGGGTTTGATGAGTAGAAAAAATAAAATTTTAGTTCCTGAATCTAGAAAAGCATTAGATGCTTTAAAAGCTAAAGTGATGCATACATCTAATCCTGAAGATGCTAAGTTCGAAGCTGCTGAAGAAGTAGGGGTTCCTTTAACGAAAGGATATAATGGTAATTTAACGTCTCATGAAAATGGTAAAGTTGGCGGGCGTATTGGTGGGAGTATGGTGAAGGAATTAGTTAGGATGGCTCAGGAGAATTTGAATAAACGTTGATGTAAAGTCCAAAAATAATTCATCACTATAAATAAAGGATATCTAAATTTTAAAATGTACCCTTTGTAAAGGACATTGAAAAAAAGTCTATGCTGTTTTTAGGAGATGATTTCTGTATTGTACAGGGGTGATCTTCTTTAATTTCCACTGATATCTATAGTGATTGTAATACTTCATATAATGTTTTATTTCTTTATTGAGCTCGTCAAAATTTTGACATGACTTAATAGGGGCTTCATCTTTAAAATGGCCAAAGAATGATTCTTGTGGTGCGTTATCCCAACAGTTTCCACGTCTAGACATTGATTGAATTAAACCCAGTTTTTTCACTTCCTGAAGACATTCTTATACTAACTTCTTGAAGCAGTTGGTAAATCATTTTCTGTACATAGAAGCAAATAATTCTAAAGCTTGATGTAGCTGTTTTCTACCTATAAAATAAGCAGTGGAATTCAAATACGAATTCACACTGCTTTTTAAGTATCTCGAAATTCATCACTCTAAGCTATTTCTTGTTGAAATAATGCATGCGACAGTTGAATAACAAATTTTTAAGTTTGTAAATACACTTTAATTACTTTCTCACATGTAATTTGGTCAAAACTAGTAAGCTTATTGTTGTTTAATCGCTTAAATGAAAATGCCCCTGATCCAATTATGAATTCAGGGGCATTAGTATTAAATATTCTTATACTCTTTTTGATTTATTTCCCTTAACTTTCTCAATAGCCATTTTGCCCAAATAAGATCTTTTCCAAATCTTGGAGAAAGGTCTATAGGTTTACATTCTACTTCGTTATGATTCAACTTGTCATAGACTTCTTGAGTAAAAAGAGATTTATCTACGTAGTTATTTAATTTGAAGAGATCCTCATCTTCTGAATTTTGATGAACATCTTCAAGTATCATAACTTTTGAAAATATATTGCCAAAATCACTCTCTTTAAAACCACCTCTAAAAAAATCGTCAAACAGATTGGACATATTAAACACTCCTTTTATTTCTGAATAAAGAGTTCAGCTATGTAGTGCATAAGGGTATCGTGTATTTATTGTACACAATGTTAAAAAGTAATTTGTGACAACTTTTTAAAATCTTAGGTTGAATTTTGTCCAACAAATAAAAAGTTCTATACTTAATTATTAAAACTCGCTTCATGATACATTTAATTTTACAACACTTTTTTAATAAAATTTTTTTTATTAAGGAAAAATAAAATAATGAGAAAAAAGCGCACTAATAGATACGAGCAAGTACAATAGGGCTAAACAAAAGGGAAAAGACTTGAACGAGGTCCTTTCATTTGTATAATAACATTGATTTATTTTTTTGGACGTCTATAAATGTTACAAATTTAGAACAACTAAATACAAAAAAATATCCCTGTATCCATTATGGAGACAGGGAATTTATTTACTAAAATCAATATAGAATAACTACTAGAAAAGTCCATGTACTAAATATTTAACAAAATCAGTAAAACCTTCTCCTACTCCTGAATAGATCATTTCGTGATAAGCATTATTCATACTTAAACCGATCGATATTGTTATAAGGATGGGGACAATCATCATTACTCCCTTTTTCACTGTATAACACTCCTTAAAGTAACTTTTGAATTTTTCATTAAATATAAGTCAGAAAGTTTTAAAAAATACTTATGATAATAATGTATACAATTTGTATGAATTAATCAATTGTGAACTATTTCCAGTTATTAATTTTTTGTTGAATTTCAATTAAAACATAAAAACGACAAAAAATCAGATCGAAAAAAGTAACTTGTAATAGCAACCCTCTTACAATCTGAATTTATGTTAGTCTTCGTCTTTTACGTCTGGGTCTTCAGGAATTGGTTCGTTATAGTAATCAGCAATCATTTTTTTTGCTTTTTCCATTTGTTCTAAATGATTATTAAATTGCTCTTTGTAGATTAAATATTGCTCACCATCATGGACTGCTCTTATTTTTCGTTCTTGAATTAATTGGTTTATATAGGATTCTTCAAGATCTAAGTATTCCGCTGTTTCTTTAATTGTTAAATACATTTTGTTCTCCTTACCTAATCATTCTTACATTATCTTACCACAAACTTGGAAATAATTTGATATTGAGAAATTAGAGAAAATTAAATGATCTATCTAACAAAAAGAACACAAATCGAAGGATTCGTGCTCTTTTGATTATTTTACTTATAAATTTACCTAAAACTCTGTTGGTGTACCCTGATGGAAATACATCTTCCATTGACCATCTTTAAACTTCCAAATTGAATTACGTAAGGAATGTTGTTTTTTTACTTCATTAAATATTCGATAAGTCACTAAGGTAATTTCTTCTGATAATGGATGAATTTCAAAATCACTTAATGTCATTTTTACGATTCCAATGCCATTTTCTAATTGATCATCTTTATATAAAACTCTTCCTGAACTCCCGAATTCAAAAAATTCATCAGCTAGTAAATTTTTTAATTCAGTTTGTGAAGTGCGAATCTCTGGTTTAAGCAATTTTTCTTCTAACATACATAGATGCTCTTTTAAAAAATGTAAACCTTCCATCATTCATTCACCTTCTTCGTTTTATATAGATTGATTTTTAATTAGTAAGCTTTACCCCAATAAACCATTACATCCGTTTTCTTTGCACAGCATACACATGTATCAGAAATTTGTTCTTGTTCAAATGGTATACATCTAGATGTTAACCCAGCTTCTTCTTTAATTTGTTCTTCACATGCAAGATCCCCGCACCACATTGCCTTAATAAAGCCTTGTTTTTCTTCACTGATTTGTTTTAACTCATCCATAGATGTAGCTTCAAATGTTTTTTCTGTACGGTTGTTTAATGCTTTTTCGTATAGAGCTATTTGGATTTCTTCAAGTAATTTTGTAATATTTTCTTCTAAAGCGTCTAATGAAACGATCGTTTTTTCTCGCGTGTCACGTCTTACTAAAACTGCTTGATTCTTTTCGATATCTTTTGGGCCAATTTCAACACGAACTGGAATTCCTTTCATTTCATATTCGTTAAATTTCCAGCCTGGCATCTTATCAGAAGTATCAATTTTTACTCGAGCAATTTTTGAAATACGGTTTTTTAATTCAGTTGCTTTTTCAATAACGCCTTCTTTATGTTGAGCAATTGGAATGACCATTACTTGAGTTGGAGCAACTTTTGGAGGTAATACTAATCCGCTGTTATCACCGTGAACCATAATTAATGCGCCGATTACTCTTGTTGTCATACCCCAAGAAGTTTGGTGTACATATTGTCTTTTAGAGTTTTTATCTGTGTATTGAATATCAAATGCTTTTGCAAATCCATCTCCAAAGTTATGAGATGTACCACTTTGTAATGCTTTCCCATCGTGCATTAAGCTTTCAATTGTATAAGTAGCTTTTGCACCAGCGAATTTTTCTTTTTCTGTTTTTTGACCTTTAATAACAGGAATTGCTAAGAAGTCTTCTAAGAAATTAGCATAAACATTTAGCATTTGGATTGTTTCTGCTTGTGCTTCTTCAGCGGTTGCATGTGCTGTATGACCTTCTTGCCATAAGAATTCAGTCGTTCTTAAAAATGGTCTTGTTGTTTTTTCCCAACGTACAACTGAGCACCATTGATTATATAATTTTGGTAAGTCATTATAGCTTTCAACTGTTTTTGAAAAATGCTCACAAAATAGTGTTTCTGATGTAGGACGAACTGCTAATGGTTCAGCTAATTCATCGTGACCACCGTGCGTTACCCAAGCCACTTCAGGTGCAAATCCTTCTACATGATCAGCTTCTTTTTGTAATAAAGATTTAGGGATAAATAATGGCATATATACATTTTCATGATCTGTTTGTTTAAATTGAAAATCTAATTCTTTTTGGATATTTTCCCATAATGCATAACCATAAGGTCTTATAATCATACAGCCTTTAACACTTGAGTAATCGACTAATTCTGCTTTTTTTACGATATCTGTGTACCATTGTGCAAAATCAACATCCATATCTGTAATTGCTTCAACAAATTTTTTTGTAGTCATTTTCTCTACTCCTAATCATTTTTTAGAAAATAAAAAACGCGCGAGAATAATCTAGAAGGGACCATTCTCGGCGTTACCACCCTAATTACTATATAGAAAATACGAAATAAGCGAATGATAAACAAAAAACGCCATGAATGATCAAAAGGGACCATTCATGGCGTTACCACCCTACTTATTATGTAAAAGCTCTACATAATCTCTTAACATCTTTAACGGGAAAACCGCTGTAGCCTACTTTTATTTCGGTACAGAGACTCCAAGGCTGGTTCAGAATACTTGCTTTAGGAATTTGCAGCGACCATTCCCTCTCTAAAAAGCTTATAAACTTACTATTCCTTTTCTAAGTCGTTTATTAATTTAAAGTTATAATACGTGAACAAATTATATCTGTCAATGTGTATTATGCCCATTTTTTTAAAATTTCTTACATTTCTTACTATATTGCCTCATTTTTTACTTCTTTTGTTCGTTTCTTGGGTAAGGGAACTTCAGATAACAGCATCCCGCCTACAATAAAAGTCCCACCGATAATTGTTTGGATCGATAATGTTTCATTGGCAAAAAGTACTGCTGTAAATGCTGCAAAAACAGGTTCGAAAATAAAAATTAGTGCTGCTTTCGTAGAAGAAATATGTTGCTGAGCAAACATTTGAACCCAAAACGCGATACTCGTACAGAAGATTGCAGTGACAACCACTGCAAAGATGAATGTCGGATTGACCCAAAGTTCTTTTGAAAAAGAAACGGAAGTATCTTCAAAAATTAGAGAGAAAATCGTACTACTAATGCCAACTGTTGCTAGTTGAATCGTTGTAAAGGTGAGCGGATCCATTTGCTTCGTATATTTACCTGATAAAATAATATGGAATGCAAACGCAATCGACCCAATTAGTGTTAGTACATCTCCAAGATTAATAGAGAATGAATCACCTAAAGTTAAGAAACTTAGTCCTAGTAATGCAATTAAACATGCAATGACAGTAGACCAGTTTGACCGTTCTTTATAGACTAAATATAAAAGAACAGGTACTAATACAACACATAGACCAGTAATAAAACCTGATTTTGATGAAGTTGTATACTTCAATCCAAATGTTTGAAGTAAATATCCTAAAAACAACATGAATCCAATACCACTAGTAATAACGATTTGCTTTACCGTTACTTTAGTTTTTTGTTTTCTTTTTACTAGAAATGGTAAAAGGACTAAAGTTGCGAGGATAAATCGAAATGCGTTAAATGCAAACGGTTCAACGTATGCAATCGCATTTTGGACTACTACAAATGTTGTGCCCCAAAGTAATGTTACGATAATTAATGAGATGGTAGCTATTCTATCTATTCTCAGGTCTCTCATCCCCTCTCCATATAGTTGGTACCATAAAATTGGAAGTAAAGAAAACTCGTTGATTGACGAGTTTAATTGACAACTACTTTGAAATCACTTCATTGTTGCCAATTTATTCCCACTTAACCTAAAAAAAGATGTGATATTCACACATCCAAGTACTTTAAATTTTATAGGTTCCACATTAAATTATATTTTTATTTTATCATAGTGTGTAATGAATTTGTCTTATAACTGTAAAATTTCTCTATCTTATGATAGTTTTAATGGAAATTTTGTCCAAAACTTGATTTGTTTATGATTGACTCAACGAATCCTCATCCATATACTTAAATACAGAAAAATAGGAAAAGGTGATTGGATGGATTTTGAAATTACATATTTATCGTTTTATGTTGTTACTGTTGAAGGTAAAGGTGAACAATCCGATAAACGATATAAACATTTCCAAACATTAGATGAATCAATGTTTGAAGAAAGCGCATTGAAAGGCTTTTTAGAAGGGGAACTTGAACGAATTGTAAATCGAAAAGTTGAAAGACATCCAAAATCTGATTCTGTACCAACAAAGTTAGGTCATTTTATCGTCGAAGAAGGCCACTCTTTAGATTCAAATCCAAATTATAATTTATTCCAGCGAATACGTGATGCTAAATCGATTGAAGATTTTAAAGCAGAAAATGAGACTTTAGTCATAAATTACATTGATACAAGTGCAGTTCGCGGAGGAGCATTTTTAGTGATTCAGGCAAAGCTAAGAAAATATTTTGATGATCCATTCTTATTTGTACTAAAATGTGATTTTGAACCGAAAGTTGCATCCATTGCAGATGAATCTACTCTCATTAAAACAGTTGAAATGGCGATTACAACGAAAAATATGAAATCGATTCAATACCCTTATATGGAAGAATTAGGGATGATCTCAGAGAGTGAATTGAAAATACACCAAGCATCTCACGCAAGATATTTTGAAGACTTTTTAAAATTTGTTTCCTATTCCGAATCAATGCCTACAATTGTAAAATCTCAAGTAATGGAAATGGTTTACGACAAAATTGAGGACGTTTTTGAAGAGGAAAGTGTTGAAAGACAACAATTCGATGCAGCAATGGAAGTTTGGGCAGCAAGTCCTAAACGTGAAATTCAAGAGCATTTTACACCCAATGAAGTAATCGAAGCAGCGGCACAAATCGTGGAACATACACCAGAAATTGAATTATCATTTAAAGCGGATCACTTTTCTGTTAAAGGATTACTAGCTGATTTTGGTGATAACCTCCATATAGCGAAAGTAAACGGTCGATATGTCGTTATTTTAGAAGCAGATACATTGCAATTTGAGAAGGGATTTTCTCCGATTGAGTTTCTGAAGCCGGACGAATTGGATGATGTAATTGAGCGAATTGGTCAGAAAGTAAATATTCCAGGATATTGACCGATCGAATAACTCAATTAAAAAATAATGAATGTAATAAAAAATTAAAAGACAGTTGGCTATTACTAGCTAACTGTCTTTTTGATTTCATCTAAATTTCTTTAGAGAGTCGACATTTAAAATAAACGACTTAGAATCTTAGTAAAAACATTCTTGGCGGTCTTCAAATTAAATCATTTCTTAAGCATCATATATATGTTTTAATAGTGAGTTTACTTTTACATTAGCTTTTTTAATTGATAACTTAAATAAATAAGAAAACAATTTAAATATACTATATCCAATTAACGTTCCTGTAAAATTAAATAGGACGTCATTAATATCAACAACTCTAAAAGTGAAACCATTAAGTAGTCCAATAATTCCTTGTAAAGACTCAATTGTGACTCCTATTAATAATCCAGATAGGACTATTTTTTTAAATGTACTTTTTGTAATAAAAGGAAGTCCAAAACCAAATGGTATTGTCATCAAAACATTTAGTAAAGAAGTCTCAAAATCCTCCATTGTAAGATTTATAAGAGGAACTAGATTAATCGATAAATGTAATCCGATGATATCTTTATAAGTTTGAGATACATAGATTGGAAATTGAGTATAGTTTAAAACAGTACATAAATAAATATACATAATAGAGAAAAAAAGTAAATATACAATATCCTTTTTGAATTTTATCTTTAAAACAAATAATATCATTAAAAATATAATTATGAATCCATACATAATCCAACCATTAAAAAAAAATGCCTTTTCCATATAAGTGTATCTCCTTCAAATCAAACGGTATTTTTTTGAACGTTTATAAATATATATAATTATTTTTTAGAATGCCAAATAACCTATCATTTTGTTTATATAACTTAACACTTCAAATTTTAACATTTTATTACAAATTTGGAATATTTTTATATGAATTGTAGAAAATTTGTAAAAGTTATATTGTGATTTGTTGATAAACTATTATGCATGTCCTTACTAAAATAAATAGTGAGCCACAAATGCGCCCCATAATCATCATTACGTTAATTATCTACTTTCCTCTAAAAATCGTTTAATTCAAATCTATTTTCGCATCCTTCTCTCATATCCGGTCTGTCATGGTTCCTATATTGAATACATCGTTTAAAAACATGATGCTCCACCTGTACCTATACTACGATTATCCTCATGATTTCCCTCTATCATTAACTTTTAATTTTTTAAAATTAAACCTAGGCCACCAATTTATAAAATCTTACTATTCCTACTATTGTCTTTAAATCTTTCCTCTTATTAGATTTTTTTAGTTTTTTATCTTAATATAATATATGTTAACTAAAATAAATATTTAGTTGACATATAATTTAAGTTTCATTAATATGATAATAGTTATCAGAAAATTGACAGTAGGAGAATTAAAATGAAAATCAAAGAAATTACATTTGTAGCAATGTTTGCAGCAGTTATGGGTGTCCTTGGACAAGTTCCTCCGATTATGTTATCCTTTACACCAGTTCCTATTACATTACAAACACTTGGCGTTATTTTAACTGGTGGTGTTTTAGGTGCTAGATTAGGTGCACTAAGCCAAACCATCTTTTTATTACTAGTTGCAGTAGGAATGCCGCTTCTATCCGGTGGTCGTGGTGGTTTTAGTGTATTTGCGGGACCAAGTGTTGGTTATTTAATTTCATGGCCAATTACGGCTTTTGTAATTGGGTATTTATTATCTCGATTTAAAACGTTAAAATTAAAGCATGTCTTATTGATTAACTTGACTGTTGGAATTCTATTAATCTATTTAATCGGTATCCCAATTCAAGCGGTTATTATGGGAATTCCAGTTATGACAGCGGTTAAATTAAGTTTAGTTTATATTCCAGGAGATATTTTAAAAGCTATTCTTGCTTCAATTTTAGTATTCAAACTAAGACAGCAACCAGTTTTTTCAAGCTCATTGACAAAAAACTATTCAAATCAATCAGCTAAAAATATGTAAATCTTTTGGGACACTCTTGTTGTGTCTCTTTTTTATAGGGGTGATTTTAAATGGCAAATATTACAGAATCATATCAAAAAAACGCTATATTGTCGCCTGACAAAATTGCGATACATACGAGTAATCAACAAATCAGTTATAAGGAATGGAATCAATTAATTAATCAAACAGCTAATTGGCTTCACTCTCACCAATCTAAAACAATAGGTATCCTTTTACCAAATGGTATCCCGTTTTTGCAGATGTTTGCAGGAGCTTCTAAAGCGGGTTGGATCGCTGTTCCGTATGATATGAAATGGAATCTAGCGGATTTAGAAAAAAGGGTAAAGCTTTCGAATCCTTCTATCATTGTTACAACAAAAGAAATGTACAATAAGATAAATCCGATCATTCCAAATGTTAAGGTTTTAGATGATATCTTACTAGAAATTGCTAAATTTGATTCCTTATCTTCAATCGAAATAAATGAGAACCTACCTTTCTATGTGGGATTTACTTCAGGTACAACCGGTAGCCCGAAAGCATTTATTCGTTCACAAGATTCATGGGTTTCTAGTTTTGATTGCAATCGCTTTGACTTTGGATTAGATGAATCGGATCAAACTCTTATACCTGGAGCTTTAATCCATTCACATTTTCTATATGGTGCGATTAGTACCTTATATTTAGGAGGAACAGTTATTCTTTTAGAAAAATTTTCTCCTTTAAACGTAATATCACGAATCAATTCTTTTCCGATTACTACAATTTATGTTGTTCCGACAATGATTGAAGCATTAATAAAAGAAGGTATTCAAGTCGATCAATCGATGAAAATCCTTTCGTCCGGTGCTAAGTGGACCGAAAAATCCAAAATCGAATTTCGACATTTGTTTCCTGCTATGACGATTTACGAATTTTTTGGCGCTAGTGAATTAAGCTTTATTACCGTTTTGTCTGATCGAGACGGTGACCATAAGGCAAAAACTGTTGGGAAACCTTGTTATGGTGTCGAGTTACAAATTCGCAGACCAGACCAAGAGTTAGCTAAACCGAATGAAACTGGAAAAATATATGTGAAAAGTAAGTATTTAATAGATGGATATTTTGAAGAAAATCAAAGAACTATTCATTCAATTCAAGATAATGACGGTTGGGCTACTGTACATGATATGGGCTATATTGATGAAGACGGGTTTTTAACAATAAACGGTCGTGAAAAAAATATGATTCTATACGGAGGGATTAATATATTTCCTGAAGAAATCGAAAAGGTTATATCTCTTCATCCGGATGTCGAGGAAGTTGCAGTAGTTGGTCTTTCAAATCCGTATTGGGGTCAGATTGTTGCTGCAGTTATCAAAGGAAATAGTAATTCTTTTGAGCTAAAAAGATTTTGTAAGACACACTTATCAGCTTTTAAAATACCTCGTAAATGGTTTTTTCAAAATGAAATGCCGTATACGACGAGCGGAAAGATCGCACGCGCAGAGTTAATTAAACAAATCGAAATGCAGGTGACTAACAATTAAACGAGCTGTCATTGTCAAAGCAAAGCGAACACCTATCGGAAAAAAAGGTGGAATATTACGAGACATTCAACCAAATGAGCTTGCTGCCCCATTGCTCAAGCATTTGGCAATTGGGTTAGAAGACAAAATTAAGGACATCATTTTAGGAAATGTTGTAGGACCAGGTGGAAATGTCGCTCGAGTTTCTGCATTAGAAGCGGATCTTCCTCTCACAGTCCCAGGTATCACAATTGATCGACAATGTAGCGCTGGATTAGAAGCGATTCGAATGGCTTGTTACCTAGTCCAGGGTGGTGCTGGGAATTGCTATCTCGCTGGAGGCGTTGAGAGTACTAGTACCTCCCCATTTCCTGCAAGAGCGAGATTTGCTCCTGACAAAATTGGTGATCCAGATATGGGGGTTGCAGCGGAAAATGTAGCTGAAAAATACGGTATCTCAAAAGAAGCTCAAGATCAATATGCATTATTAAGTTATACACGAAGCTGGGAATCTTATCATAATGGATACTTCAATGAAGAGATTATTCCAGTTGGAAATTTCGACCAAGATGAAGTATTTTTCAAAAAAAGAAAAATGGAAGAACTTTTAAAAAGAGCAAAACCTGTATTTAAAAAGAACGGTACAGTCACAGCTGCAAATAGTTGTGGAATTCATGATGGAGCCTCCGCTGTTCTCATCATGGAAGAAAATGAAGCGATAAAAAACGGTTTTAAACCAGTTTTACGATTTGTGGATAGTCAAGTTTCTGGTGTTCATCCTAATTTTCCAGGTGCAGCACCTATCCCTGCTATACAAGAATTACTAATTAGAAACAATCTAGCAGTTGCAGATATTGAACTTTTTGAAATAAATGAGGCTTTTTCTTCAAAAGTACTAGCCTGTTCTAAGGAGCTTTCCATTCCTACTTCCAAGTTAAATAATTGTGGTGGAGCATTAACGATCGGCCATCCGTATGGAGTATCTGGAAGCATCATGGTCACTAGACTTTTTTATGAAGTTCAAAGAAGAAAAAACTTAGAATCAAATTATGTATTGGCTGCAATAGGAAGTGGTGGTGGAATTGGATTAGCTGTCTTATTCGAAATCGTAAAACAAAATTAACAAATCATATTGTAGTAAGAAGTATAAAGAGAGGTAAAAATATGAAAGTAATCGGTTCAATCGACCTGCATACACGCTGTATACATTACCATACAGCAAGAGATATCATTGCCATCAAATTCAAGTGCTGTGATACATACTTTGGATGTTATTTTTGCCATGAGGAAAGTACAAACCATGAACCAAAAGTCTGGGGCAAAGATGAATGGCAAACAAAAGCAATTCTTTGTGGTAACTGTCATGAGGAATTAACAATTCAAGAATATCAAGATTGTCACTACAAATGTCCGAAATGTGAATCCGATTTTAATCCAGGGTGTAAAAACCATTACCATTTGTATTTTAAGTAAATATGTAATAGGAGCTGAGTGTACAGCTCCTTTTTTTAAGTTTAATGTAAATTCTAGCTATTTTAGTTTATTTCTTTAACCATTGTTGCTTCTTCTTCTGTTATCTTATCGGACTTTTCTTCTTTCTTTCCATTCTTTTTTAGTACGGTATTTTAAAATGATATTTTTAACGAATTGATTAAATTTCTATGCAAAAAAGGAAGCCAGTCGGCCTCCTTTTTTAAATTGCATAGTATTAAACTGTTATGATTGTGTTTGAAGAGCGACTCTTAAACCTAACCCAATATAAACTAAACCGATCGCTTTCCCCATCCATTTTGGTCCTTTGGTTTTCTTGCTAAAGATTTTTTTGCCGATTACACTTGATAAAAGCACAAGTAAAGTTGTGTACAAAATACTAAGTAATACAAAAGTCAACCCAAGCGTTAAAAGTTGGTAGAATACCGGATGTCCATTATGTTGAACAAATTGAGGTAAAAGGGCTAAGAAAAAGAGTGCCGTTTTAGGGTTTAATACTTCAATAAGAACTGCTTGACGAAAAGAAAGTTTTGTATTTACTTCCTTTTGTTCATTTGATTTTTTACTGTTTTTTGATTTTTTAATGATTGCCATGATTCCTAAATAAAATAAATAAGCTGCACCTAAATATTTAACGATTTCAAAAGCAAATGCTGAAGTCATTAAAATTGCAGATAGTCCAAATACAGATGCACATGTGTGAATTAAATCACCGACAGCAATACCAACGCCTGTTAAGATGCCATTCCATTTCCCGCCTTTCATTGTTTGGGATAATGTTAAAAGCACAGCGGGTCCTGGAATTAGAAAAAGTGTTAATACAACTAAAATAAATGAAAGCATGATGTTTATCTCCTCTCTCGTTACTTTATATTTAGACTATTATACAACATTATTTTGCAGTAATTGCCTAAACAGTTATATATTTCAATAAAAAATAAGCCGTTTTCCACATTTGGAAAAACGGCCTATGCACTCATCAATTATAATATTTCAATATACCCATCGGTACCGTGTACACGAATTCTTTGTCCGTCTTTTATCAATTTGGTAGCATTCTCTACTCCGACAACTGCTGGTAAACCATATTCTCGCGCGATGACCGCTCCGTGTGTCATCAATCCACCAACTTCAGTAACTAGTCCTTTTATTGCAACAAATAATGGTGTCCAGCTTGGGTCAGTAAATGAAGTAACTAATATGTCTCCTTCTTCTAGATTTGCATCTTCCATATTTAATATAACACGTGCTCTTCCTTCGATTACACCTGAAGAAACAGCTAAACCTACAATCGCTTCAGGTGGTAGATTTTCCCGTTTGTATTCACCTACAATAATTTCACCATCAGATGTGATAACTCGAGGAGGAGTTAGTTTATTATATAATTTGTACGCATCTTTTCGTTTGTTGATGATTTGGAAATCTAGTTTTTTTGTGCGAACGACTTCTTGAAGTTCTTCAAATGTGAGATAGAATAGATCTTCCACTTCAGAAATAACATTCGTTTCAACGAGTTGTTCGCCTTCTTTCAATAAAGCTAGCTTATACACATAATAGCGACTAATCATTCCATACTTTGGATATTCACGATATCCAATGAAATTCCTGATTAGACTAATTACTTCCTTTATCTCTTCCGCTTTTTGTTTACCATCTGGTAATTCCAATAATCGTTCTACAAGCTCTTGTTCTTTTTGCAATGCTTTTTCTAGCCCTTGCTCAAATTTCCGTCTACTTTCATGCGGCTGAAAGTTTTTGATGTTACTAAGGATCATTGGTAAGAGTGTAGATGGTTTTTCGCTCCAACGAGTTCTAGTTAGATCAATTTCACCAGTACATCGCATTCCATATTTTCTTAGATAATCATCGATTGCATCTTTCGTTTCCTGTCCACCCTCAAATTTAATCAATTCATCCAAAAAGTTATCATCTTCTACTTGCTTTAAATATTCAATTACTTCTGGATAAGGACGAATTACATCAGCGACATCCATTAGTTCTAGACCCATTTCAGAAGTAATATTATTTGGTACAGATTGCGAAAGTATATCTCCTACATTCTTTTCACCTAACCACTCGTATATTTTTTCATTGATCCATTCTGTAGCATTCATAGCAGACATAAACACTGCCGAACTTCGTGGATCAAATAATAACTCGCGTAATTTCTGAAGATCTTCTAAAATAAAATCCATTAATTCTGATCCTGATTTCATTTGTATGTTTTGTTTTAACTCTTCGATTGATTTTTGGCTTTTCTTAATCAATTCAGTTACTATTGTTGGATCGTTTTCGATTAGTGCTTTAAAACTCGACGACGATTGTTCTTGAACATTTTTAGTGGGGGTTGGTGCTTTATTCTCAGTTGATGATTCTATATAATCTTCTCCTTCTACAACCTTTAAAAGAGCATCTTTTAAAAGCGGATCGGATTTTCCTATGGCCTCTATAAACACTGTTCTTCTGTCAGGTGAAGCAAGATGTTGTGAGATATCAACAAATAATCTACCTCCAGCTTTACGCATAGGTGCCCTAGAGGTTAACATCCAAAAGGACAATCCCAATGGTTTTATTGGATCGGTCATCATTTGTTGATGACCAACAGATAGATAGACGTGTTTTTCTTGATCATCTACTTCAGGAATCGGAAATAAAGTTGTGATTGGACGACTTTGGACAATATAAAATGTATCTTCTACTAAACACCATTCGATATCTTGTGGACAAGCGAAATAAGCTTCTATTTGTCTACCAATTTGTGCTAGCTGTAAAATTTGTTGTTCGTTAAGTGTTTGAGTGATTTGTTTTTTGGGATCAAGTTGCTGTGACTCTGTTCCGCCTTCTTTTCGCCCATAGATCGCCATTTTTTTTGTTGCGATTCTCTTATCGATGATTTCATCATTTTGTACCTTATAACAATCGGCCGATACTAAACCAGAAACTAGCGCTTCTCCAAGTCCAAAACTTGCATCGATTGATAGGACCTTTCGATTGGAAGTAACAGGATCAGCCGTAAATAATATACCTGAAGCTTGTGTGAAAACCATTTTCTGAATAACAACGGATAAATATACTTGAGTGTGGTCAAAATCATTTTGCATACGGTAAATAACTGCGCGATCTGTAAATAAAGAAGCCCAACATTTACTAATATGTTGCAAGATATTTTCTTTACCAATAATATTTAAATAAGTGTCTTGTTGGCCAGCAAAAGAGGCATGTGGCAAATCTTCAGCAGTCGCACTAGAACGCACCGCGTATGCAAGTTCCTCGCCGAATTTGGAGAGATAGTTAGAAACTGCATTTACAACCTCAGAAGGGATTGCTACTTCCAAAATAATGTCTCGAATCTTTTTGCTAATCTCACTAATTTGATCACGATCTTTTACATTTAGCGTTTTTAGTTGATCCAACAAAGCATGATAGGATTCGTTTTGTTCGATAGCATTTTGAAAGCCCACAGTTGTAATACAAAATCCTTCAGGTACTTTTATATCGGGAATTTTTGATAATTCACCTAAATTTAACCCTTTTCCGCCAACAAGTAAAAGTTGGTTTTTATCAATCTCATGGAAATCGAGAACTAAAGAATTCATTCAACATCTCTCCTAACCTGTAATGTCTATTGATTTTATCAGTTGAAAATAGGAATATAAAGTCTATTTTGGCCATTTCTTTTATGGTATAATTAAAGTAGGAAGAGTTCGTAAAAAATTAGTAAATCAATTTTCTACCATACATAATGAAAAAAGCACAGAAATTAATCTGTGCTTTTTAACTATCTATTCAATAGATGCAATTGCTTTTCTACCAAATTGCTTATTATATAATTCTTTATATAATCCATTTTGCATTAACAATTCTTCATTTTTGCCTTCTTCAACAATTTGACCATCTTGTAAAACAATAATGTGATCCGCGGCCATAATGGTTGAAAGTCGGTGTGCAATTACAATAGATGTTTTATTTTTTAATAATCCTTGGATTGCACTTTGAATATAAAATTCAGATAAAGTATCTAATGAAGAAGTTGCTTCATCAAGAATAATGATTTCAGGATCTTTTAATAATACACGAGCAATTGAAATTCTTTGTTTTTCTCCACCTGAAAGTTTGATTCCTCGATTTCCAACAACTGTCTCATAACCATTTGGTAAATCCATTATGAAATCATGAATATATGCAGCCTTACAAGCATTCGTAATTTCTTCATCTGATGAATCAGGGCTTGCATATAATAAATTTTCTTTAATCGTTCCATTAAATAAATAACTATCTTGTGTAACAAGTCCAATATGAGAGCGTAATGATTCTAGCGTGAATTCTCTAATATCACGACCGCCAATTTTGATTGAACCTGATGTGAAGTCATACAAACGAGGAATTAAATTAGTAATGGTTGTTTTACCAGCACCACTCGGTCCAACTAAAGCAGTCATTGTACCAGAAGGAGCTATAAAGGAAATATTTTTCAAAGCCGTTTTATCTTGCTGATAAGAAAATGATACATCTTTAAATTCGATATCTAAATGAGTAACTTTCATTTCAGTCGCATCATCACGATCTTTAATCGTTAATTTCATATCAAAATATTCAAAAATACGTTCGAATAAAGCGATCGAACTTGTAATATTTACATATAGATTTGTTAATTGTCCAACTGGCCCGTATAAACGACCAAGTAAAGCAACAAAGCTGATAATAGCTCCAATCGTAATCTGACCGTGAATAAATAAATATCCACCATATAAATAGATGAGCATTGGGCCGATGCTAGTAAAGGTTGATAAAATCATCATAAACCAGCGGCCTGCCATAGATTCCTTTATTTTAAGATTAGTAGCCTGTACATTAATCTCATCAAAATTTTTAAATTCCTTTTGTTCCTTTGTAAAAAGCTTCATTAATAAATAACCACTAATATTTAATGTTTCTTGTATAATATGATTTTGCTCACTTGTTTTTTCCTGTGTCTGTTTTGCAATACTCCAACGAACACTCCCCATTTTACGAGTCGGTAGAATAAATAATGGTACAATGATTAATCCTAGTAATCCAAGCCTCCAGTTCACTATTAACAATGTAGTAGCGGTAGAAATAAGAATGAATAGATTATTAGCAAAACTCACAATCGTACTATCAAAAACAGCTTTAACACCAGAAATATCAGCCGTCATTCGGGTGATCACTTCACCTTGCTTAACGTTCGAATAAAATTGGTATGGCATTTGTTGTAAATGAAGATACATTTGGTTTCTCATATCGTAAATAATTTTTTGGGCAACATATGCATTTAAATAATTTTGCCAAACACCCAATAACTCTGAAATAATCGTAGTACTAAGTGAGGCAAGTACGAGATAGATTAGGAGACTTAAATCTTTATTTGGTAAGGCTGTATCAACAATATGTTGAATGATAATAGGCGGTAAAATGCCTAATACTGAAGTAACTAATAAAATAAGCACGACAAGTGTTGTTTGCTTCCAATACGGTATAAAATATTTTGCAATTCTAAGTAGTATTGCCTTTGATATATTTGGTTTTTGTGCGTTTTTATCGTATTTCATTCGCCCAAAACCATGGGGACCCATTGGAGGTCCACCACCCCATCCTGACATAATTAAACGTCCTCCTTATTTCGAACAATTAGTTTGTTCATTTGATAAATCAGTTAAAATTTTTTTTTGCATGTCTATAAGTATATTAAGCTCATCCTGTGAAAATTGTTCCAGTGAATTTGCTAAACTCTTATAAGCTTCTGATTCTTCACGATAGCGTTGACATAATCGTTCACCATCGAGTGTTAAAAACAATTGAGTTTCGCGACGATCATTAGCTGACGTCTCTCTTTTTACATAATGTTTTTTCTCTAACTCATCAATACTAAGGCTAACTCTGCTTTTAGCAGTTCTTAAGCGTTCAGTTAGTTCTTTTTGTGTTAGTCCTTCGTTATTTCGAATTGAATTTAGGATAATTAATTGTTGGAATGTGAGACCAAGTTTAGTTGCGGTTTGTAAGCTTATTTTTTTCAGCTGGCGCGCAATTGAAACAAACGAATTTGTTAAATCAATTGCTTGTTGTAAATCTGACACCATATCACCTCGATCCATTAGTTTACTTTGTAAACTGTTTACATTGTAAACTAATCATAAAACTTTATTGTTCATTTGTACAATTAAAAATTATTAATAAAAAATACAATAGGATACTTTCTACTGCATTTCCTAAATTATTCAGTTACTTTGATTTAACTTAATAAGAAATAAAAAAAGCAAACGGATCAGAAGTGAGATGTCCATTTGCTTTTTTATTTGATTTATTGTTTTTTAAACTATGCAATTTTAGTCACTCAATTTCAAGTAAGTATGTTTAAAAAAGACCTGCTTCCTTTGCTGCCTCAAAACTAACTCTTGTAAATTCAACCGGATCCAAATTAACATTCTCCCAATGCATATACATTAAACGTGGTTTATCAAGCAACCAATGGTTATGAACTGCTGTCACGATTATTCCTCTTTTTCGTAAAGCTGTCATTAATGGATTAATTTCTTTTTGACGGATTACAGATTCGCCAAGGTTTAAACCATTATCTTCAAAAGATAACATGAATGGAAGTGCTAAAGGAGAACGAGTCCAACGCCCTAAAATAGTTGCATTAATATCGCGAAGACGCATAATAACGCATACAGGTGTTGCTTGAACAACTTCTCCACCAATCATTTACGCAAGTCATTGGCATGTTGACATATTCATCATCCATCACTCTCTTCATACTTATTATTTTTTACTGAGTATCATATGAAGAAAATGAAGGGCGAGTGCCTATTTTCAACCTTAATTAATCATCGTTAATAGCTATTAATGTCCAACGTTTTCTAATAAAAAATTAAAGAAAATCCTTTAATTTCCAATTAAATAAGTGAAAAGTCCTGTTTTTTTTGCAAGACAATTTGATTATCTAACTTTAAATTGTTATTATATAAACATTAAATGTGTTCAAGCACATAAGGAGGAAACAAGAATGGAACATGGTAAAGTAAAATGGTTTAATGCAGAAAAAGGTTTTGGATTCATCGAGCGTGAAAATGGTGATGATGTATTCGTTCATTTCTCAGCAATTCAATCTGAAGGATTCAAATCATTAGACGAAGGTCAAGCTGTTACATTTGATGTAGAACAAGGACAACGCGGACCACAAGCAACTAACGTTAAAAAAGCATAATTAAAAAAGTCGGATTCTATTTGTAGAATCTGGCTTTTTTTTATCTGTTAAAAATAAATACCCCCTATTCATTAAAGAATAGGGGGTATTTTAAACGTGGAGCTCGGGTAAAGAAATGGTTTAAAGTATTATAGCCTATAAAAAATGAATACACAACATTCATTTTATACCCTTTATTAAGTTAATATTATTCACAATACTATGCGTTTTTGTCTATTGAACGAGTATATGAATTATTAATGTTATACTCTGAAGATAAATTTGTTACTTAATTGAATTTACAGGATAAGACCTCTTCTCTGTCGAATTATATAATTTTAGAAGGGAGATGTGAAAATGAGTAAGGAAAATCTATTAAAGAACCTTCGACTTGCAACAAGAGGAAATTTCTTTATAATCGACATTAAAAATTCATTGGAAAATGATACAAATATGATTGAAAAACTAGCTAAGGATCTAGAACTAGATGGATTAATCAAACTAAAAGAGTGCACACAGTTAGAAGATTCACTCTTTTTAAGCGGAATTCTTAAATATGCATCCAAATAAATTGGATGTTTTTTTTACGTTGACCAAGTTAAATATGAAATAGATACTCGAAATAAGTTATTCAATATATAATGGATTAATTTTTAAATTAGCAACATTATATTCTAAATGGAATTTAAAAGTAGGAACACTAGCATAAATTGAACGGGGCTAATGTTTTGTATAAGGGGTTTCGTTTCATACACGATTTGAAAATTTGAAATACTGTAATTTCCTTTGTAAGTTGAGTTAAAGATTTATTACCCGAATATTAGTTCTTTGGCTTGACTTTCTGATATCCCTTTAACTAATTCAAGTTCGCTTATAAAAATTTTACTTGCGTTACCTAACATTTGTTTTTCACTTGAATTAAGAGATTTTTCTTTATCTATACGCATTAAATCACGTACTACTTCTGCGCCATCTTCAATATTACCTGTTTTCATTTTCTCAGTATTTAGCTTAAATCTTTGTTTGTATGATAGAGAACGATCAGATTCTCCATTATGAAAATTAATTAATATATTGTCGAGTGTATTTGAATCAACGACCATTCGAATTCTTGAATTACTCATTTTAGAAATTGGAATCATTACTTCCATCTTTTTAATTAGTAATCTTATAATAAAATACTGCTGTATTTCACCTTGTACTTCTTTTTCTTGAATAGATTCAATTATACCTGCTCCTTGCATTGGATAAAAGATGTTATCACCAACCTCAAACATTATCTACACCCCCATTTAAATTATGAACCTATATAAGCATAACATTTATTGTTTTTTTGTCAAAATAAATATTTTACCAGTAATAAATAAGACATGTCAATAAGTAATTGTTTTTTTAGTTAGTGTTTTTATTTTTAAATTAAAAACTAAGAATTAAGTAATAATTGATCATAAAAAATATGTAATTTCACCAATATATAGTTGAATTTGATTATCTTTACATTTAATGTTAAGATTGAATTATTACAACGTGTGTAAAGCGCACTAGGAGGAAACAAAAATGGAACATGGTAAAGTAAAATGGTTTAATGCAGAAAAAGGTTTTGGATTCATCGAGCGTGAAAATGGTGATGATGTATTCGTTCACTTCTCAGCAATTCAAACTGACGGATTTAAATCATTAGATGAAGGTCAAGCAGTTACATTTGATGTAGAACAAGGACAACGCGGACCACAAGCAACTAACGTTAAAAAAGCATAATTAAAAAATTAAAAAGTCGGATTCTAATAATAGAATCTGACTTTTTTTATCTAATAAAAATAAAAACCCCCTATTCATTTAAGAATAGGGGGAAATTTAAACGTGGAACTCAGGTAAAGAAATGGTTTAAAGTATTATAGCCTATAAAAAATGGATATACAAATTTCTACTAAAAGAAAATCGTTCGTAAACTAATAAGTTTATTCATTTTTTAAATCATTATCTAATGTCTTCCTGTATTCTAACATGATATTAAGCGTAACAAGCATTTGATCATATTCATTTCTCATTCGTTCGATTTCAATAATTTTTTGAGAAATCCATTCAATTACCTGTTGATTAGATCGTGTATTTTAATCTTTGTCCTCTAAGATTTCTTTTAGTTCAATTAATGAACATCCTATACCCTGAAATTTTTTGATGAGTTTCAGGCGTTTAACCGCTTCGTCTGAATAGTTACGATAGTTATTTTCCTCTCTTTGAACATGACGACTGTCCAACAAGCCTTCTTTTTCATAAAACCGAATAGTGTGAACTGATAAACCCATTTTTTTCGCTAACTCATTTATCTTCAAAAAATTCCTCCTAAAACGCCTTGCCTTAGAGTCAACTCTATAGTTTATACTACATTTGTTCAAGCAACTATACAACAAAACAGTTTTAGGAGGATATAATTATGCGAGTATTTGTGACAGGAGCAACAGGATACATCGGTACTGCAGTGGTACAAGAACTCATTAATATAGGTCATAATGTCGTCGGGCTTACTCGTTCAGACAGTGGTGCTGCCAAACTAAGAGAAGCCGGGGCTTTAGTACATCCAGGAGATCTTAACGACCTTGAGAGCATTTATAATGGTGCCAAGGCTGCTGACGGTGTAATCCATCTAGCGTTTAATAATGATTTCTCTGATTTTGCGAACTCATTAAAAACCGATTTAAACGTCATAGAGACGATTGGTAGAGCTTTGGAAGGAACTGGTAAGCCATTTGTGACCACGGCTCACTACAACGGAACAGCATCTGATAACGCAGTGATTGCACTGGGGAACCATGGGGTTCGAAGTTCAGTTGTGTCGCTTGCTCCATCAGTGCACGGACCTGGTGATAAGGGCTTTGTTCCAGGACTTATAAAAATTGCACGTGATAAAGGTTTTTCTGCTTATATCGATGAAGGTACTAACTGCTGGACGGCTATACACCGACTCGACGCCGCAAAACTATATCGCCTTGCTTTGGAAAAAGCTCCCGCTGGTTCATATCTAAATGGAGTTGCAGATGAAGCAGTGCCATTTCGTGACATAGCAAGTGTCATCGGTAAGCAACTTAATCTGCCTATTGTTAGCATTTCTCAAGAAAAAGCATTCGAGCACTTTGGTTTTCTAGGTAACATCGCTTCGCAAGACATCCCAAGGTCAAGCGTACAGACTCAAGAACTATTAGGATGGCACCCAGCACAGGCAAGTTTGATTTCGGATCTTGAAATGGGTCACTATTTCAAAAAATGATTGGGTGAAATTTTGGGTTCTTAGAGATTAAGTTGAAAAAAATATTTCTTAATCCAATAAATGAAATAGAGGATATCGATAAATGATTATCCTCTATTCGTTGTTATATTAATTATGTTCAGACTGCCGGATCAATATTTTCAAACTACAGTTTTACGGAATTAGATATGTTCGATTCCATTTCCAAATTATTTTGTTTTCCTATAGGTTTCGCAGCTTTTGAAAGCAGTCCAGAGATTGATACAGCAATAAGTACGAAAATTAGAGCACGAAGTAACCCTATATGTTCACCGATAATTCCTAAAAATGGTGGTCCTACTAGGAATGCTAGATAACCGGCCGTGGATACTGCACTTACTCTTGCAGCTACTCTGTTTGGATCGTCTCCTGCAGCGGAAAGTCCGACTGGAAAACCAAATGCTGCTCCAAGTCCCCAAAATACAATACCAATAGTTGCTATCTCAAAACTTTGGCTCAATATAACAATAATCAGTCCTACAAAAGCCAAAAGTGCGGATGAACGCAAAATAATCACTCTACCGAAACGGTCTAATATTTTATCTCCTATTGCACGTCCAATAGTCATTGAACCGACAAATATCCCATATGCAATGGAACCCATAGCTGGTGCAACATGATAGCCATCAACCATAATAAGTGGTAACCAGTCATTTGCTGATCCTTCAACGAAAGCCATTCCAAGAACAATGATACCAATCATGATTGTGCGTCGCTCTTTCCATACAGCCATATATTCCCTCATTCTATTTACTTTAACAGCGTCACTAGCAACTTCTTTACCTGTGTCAGCAGGTATGAAACGGTAAAAAGACAAAACAGTCACAACGATAACCAAGGCTGTAAGTGACAAGTGAATAGGTACAGAGATTCCCAACTTAGTCATTGTCGAACCAACCAATGCTCCAAGAAGCGTACCCAAACTGAACGCTGCATGAAAACCGGTTAAGAGTGACTTTTTTGCTGCTCTCTCAACTGCGGTTCCCTCTACATTCATCGCTACATCACATATTCCTTGCCCAAAACCAAAAATGACAAGCCCTAAAAATACCACAGTGCTATTTGTGAGCCATGAACCACTGATTCCAACAATTAGAAGTCCAATAGAAACCACAGATAGCCCAAAAACCATCACAAAACGTCCGCCCCTTTGAGCAATAAGCATACTAGCACTTATCAGTCCGATTATTGATCCTACGGAAAGCCCAAATATGATTACACCCATCTCTGCTGTTGTAGATCCTAGTGCATCCCTAATTGCAGGTGTACGAGATACCCATGATGCGAATGCAAATCCGGTCAGTGCAAAAATGAAATAAATGGCGACCCGCCATAGTTGAATTTGACGGCTAGTTAATGAATAGTGCATACTTGACCTCCTATTTTTAGTTTCAAAACTTTTTAAATGTGTTTAAAAAGTATAGTAAGACAAACTTATTAAACCTGTTTAATAAGTATCGAATCACTTACCTATTAGTATTAATTATACAGTCAACTCAATCAAGTTTCCTTCAGGGTCTTTTATAACACTCTCATAGTACCCATCACCAGTCAAACGAGGACCATTAACGAGGGAATAACCACTATTTTTAATTTTGGTACTCATCTGTTTGACAGCGTCTTCACTTCCTAAGGAGATTGCAATATGAGCCCAACCAATTTGATCACCGGGATTAGTCTTAACAATTCCCTCTTTACGCATAATTTCTAATCGTGCGCCAGATTCAAAGGTAAGAAAATAAGATTCAAATTTCTTTTCGCTATTTTGATATTTATTGTTAGACTTACAATTAAAAAAAGTTTCATAAAACTCTCTCATCCCTTCCAAATCCTTAACCCATATAGCGACATGTTCAATTTTCATTTATTTTAACTCCCCAATATTATTTTTTTTAAATATTAGTCTTAAACGAGACTCACCACCTTATATGACTACCTTTTAAATATTCAATCAATCATAAGTTTAAGACAAAGACTTTGTAATCCAAATAAATAATCTTGTTTCCAATCACTCGTCGTAAGCAAAGGAAGATGTTCGGACGGAATATAATTTGAGCTAGCAATTCTAATTTTATCTAATATTTCGTTTTCAACTTCATCTTTACAAAAAATGATGATATGAGGATTAATGATCGCTATAAATGAGGCGACTAATCTGCTGATTGCATCAATTTCATAGTCCCCACTTATTATTAGGTTTTTAAGTCCTCTTCTATTTTCTAATGCCTGCCCAAAATTTCTTTCATCATATTGAGGTACGAATGAAACCTCACCTGAGAAAAATGTACTTCCTCTTACAACATCACCGTTTACCATAATTCCCGCACCCGGACCATTTTGACCTGAATACAAATAAACAAGGGATTGTTTATCTTTTATTCCTCTATTATTGTGAAAACCTAAAACAGCTGCATTCATATCGTTCTCTACTATGACAGGAATCGAAAACTGTTCTTCATAATATTCTTTTAAATTAATGTTTTGAAACTGTTCGTATCCTGGGATATAAAAGATTTTTCCATTATCAACCGCCGCTGGTACTCCAATCGACATTGAACTGATTTTTGGATTTTTAGTTATGATCTTTTCAATGGTCATCGTTAAAAAATGCAAACTATTATCTATTAATGCACTTGGTGCTTTGCCTTGTTCCTTTACTTCACCAACACAATTAAAAATGATATAGTTCGTTTCAGTTCCCTCTAAAAATATTACTAAACCTAGCATATGTTCAGGATTGTAAGAGTATCTTTTTGCCCTTCTACCACCACTAGAATGATCTAATCCGACTAAAAGAACTTCTCCTTCTTTTTCCATTTCTGTTAGAAACTTACTAATTGTCGGAAAACTAATTTCTAGTCTTTGACTTAATTCAACTTTAGTTGCACTACCTAATTTTAAGAGCGTTGTACGAATACCACGAAGAACCATTTTCTTCATATTGCTTGGAGTTGCTAAAAATTCATTCACTAAATTCACCGCCTTAAAAAACTTATTAAACAGCTTTAATAAGTTGATGACCTTAATTTACCATATACACTTGATTAAAACAATTGAAAATGATTTGTAATCATTCGCCCCTTCATTTCCAACTTAATAAATATTTATCCCCATATAAATCAATAATCCAAAGTATTATCCATAAAACCTATGAAAATAAAAGAATTGGTACATAAATAACATTTATATTTTAATTTCAGAATGTTTTTTGTACTAAATGTCTTACTCTAAATTAGATTCCTTCTATCAGGGAATAATACAAAATAATTGTATCAGCCAATATCAAAACGAAACAAATGTTAAATTTAATTCGATTTGGTATTATTTTTCTTACAATATAAGGTCAAAATAGATTTTTTATCACTGAATTGATTTTTATTATAGTTTTCATTTCTAATATTTGTATAGTTTCTAATAATCAAGAACTTCTATATAGCAACGAATTTAAATAAATACTAAAGTAATTAGAAAGGAAAAATACTTTGTCCATACTCCTTACATTAATAAAACACCATCGTTATCTTTTGTTATTTTCAGTGAATCTCCTTGAACTTATTGCTTTACCTATTTCAGGAGAAATCACTATGAGTTATTCGGGGTATCTAATATACCAAGGTAAAATGAGTTATATAATTACTATTTTCTTGGCAACATTAGGGGCTATTATTGGAATTACTGTATCTTATTTAATTGGTAATCGATTCGGTTATAATCTTATTCTAAAGTACGGAAAATATATACACTTTGGTCCCGATCGATATAATAAAACGGCAAAATGGTTTGATCAGTATGGTAATAAACTCTTGGTATTTGCTTTTTTTATACCTGGAATTCGCCATTTTACTGGGTATTTTAGTGGGATTTCCCGCTTACCTTATAAAATATTTGCACGAAATGCATATATTGGTGCGTTTCTTTGGTCTATTACCTTTGTCACTCTTGGTAAGGTTCTTGGTCCTCAGTGGCAGAAATTTCATCATTCTGCAAGTAAATACCTTGGAATAGGAATAGTTGGTCTTTTAAGTTTTATTGTAATTTTATTCTTGTTAAGGAGATACAAAACATCTTTAAAATACTTTTTAAATAATAATATAACTTCATTTTCAACTCGTTTTTTTTTATCATTAAATAGAATTAAAATTTTTATTATTTGCCTTGCTGTTTTGTTTTTAAGTATGCTTATTTTTACTTTAGGATTGAGTGAACAATATTTACACAATGAGTTTAAAGAGTTAAATGAAGTTAGTATATATATCATAAACGAACTCTTTGGAGACAACTGGAGTTTCATAATGAAGAGATTACTTGTTCTTCAAATACCTTTAATTTTGCTTATTATTTCAATGGTTTCTTTAATTTTACTATTTGTTAATAAGAGAAATTTAATTTTGGAATTCTTATTTTTTATAACATCGATTGTTGGTGGTGTGATATTCAAAGAAATAATTACGGATGTATTTCATTATTTAAAACCTAATGCAGGCTCTTTATTACATTTTGAGTTTCCAAATGAACAATCTTTTATGTCAATTGTCGTCTATGGTTATTTTGTTTTTGTATTGATACGCCATTTAAAAAACGATCTCTTTACTCGAATCAAATTGATCACTCCAATTCTAGTTTTATTTCTTTTATTATTAATTGGAGTAGCAAATATATATTTCTCAATTCAAATTCCAAGTGACATTATAGCAGGATACACATATGGAGCAGCATGGTTATTTTTAAACTTATTACTACTTGAAATACTTCGTCTCATACAACAATATAAGACATTTCCAAACAAACCTACCATGTAGCTATTTAAAATCAATGAAAAAGTAAAATTATGACATATAAGTGAAACGGAATGGAAAAGGTAGTATCTTAACTCTTAAAGAATATGATTTAAATGTTAGTTAGCAAGGTCCAAAAACAACTTTGTAAATTTGAGGTATTTTTAAATGAATTTAAAGTATTTTTTGTGGATTGCTTTTTTAATTAGTCTTTTGTCTCTTTTTGGTTTCGGACTCATGGCATTACTAGTGAGCAATCATAGTATATATCATTTTGATAGCACGGTTATTAACTTTATACAAGGACTTGAATCACCCTTCATGACATCTTTTATGAAATTGATAACTTTTTTAGGTTCAAGCGTATTTATTATTGTACTTTCTATTAGTATTCTATATTTTCTTTATAAAGTTTTAGATCACCGTTCTGAATTAATATTATTTATTGCTGCTCTTATTGGCTCAAATATTCTTTGTTTTTTATTAAAACTCTTCTTTCATAGGGCGAGACCTGATTTACACCGTTTAATTGAAATAAGTGGATATAGTTTTCCGAGTGGGCATGCAACTAACGCTATGACAGTTTATGGAATCTTAGCATTTATATTGTGGAGAAATATTCGGACAAAATTTGGGCGTTCTCTATTAATAATGATAAGTTTAATAATGGTTCTTTTAATTGGCATAAGCAGAATTTATTTAGGTGTTCATTTTCCAAGCGATGTAATTGCTGGTTACTTTATTGGAGGATTTTGGATTAGTACTGCTATCTGGTATTATCAGCGTTATAAAGAAAAGCAGTATGAACGAAAACAATGCGCTTGAAGGTTTTATTACTTATTTTGTAAAAAAAAGAATTTTAAATTTGTTCGGATTGATGATGGAATCCTTTCATTATCCAAACGAAAAAGAGAGAGTCCCGTGCACATAACCCTGTCAAGTAGACAATGAAAAAAAGAGTATATTAAGCTGCGACCTTTTCACGATATTCTATCGGGGAAAGGTCGTTTAATTTTTCTTGGAATCGATCATTGTTGTAAAAATAAATATATTCGTGAATTGCCTTTGCTGCTTCTGGCTTGCTTTTCGGGTTCACTAAATACAACTTTTCCGTTTTTAAATGAGAAAAGAAGCTTTCGATACAGGCATTATCGTAACAGTTACCTTTCCTAGAATGACTTCCTTGAATCTTTATTTTCTCTGTAACTTGCTTCTTATAAGCTGGTGATGTGTACTGAAAACCTTGATCTGAATGGATTAATGCATCTTTTGTGAAGGGCTTGTTTTCCAATTGATCGAGAGTGTTCAACACTAATTCTAGGTCATTTCTTTCTGAAAGTTTCCAGGCTACAATTTCATTATTATAAAGGTCTAAAACTGTTGATAAATAGACAAATGTATCCCCAGTTCGCACATAAGTAATATCTGTTACTAGCTTTTGGTATGGCTTTTCTGCAGAAAATTTGCGGTTAAGGATATTTGGAAAAACGACCGAACCACGTTTACCATAGAAAGGACGCTTTTTTCGAATAACTGAACGAATTCCTAAATTTCTCATCATGCGTCGTACTCGTTTATGATTGACTAGAATGCCTTCTCGTTTTAAGGCTTTTGTCATTCGTTTATACCCAAAATAAGGGTGTATTTTATAAATAGCTAAGATATGCTCTTTTAATAATAATTCTTCATCCACTTTAACCGAGCGTTTAGAAAGACTTTTTCGCCACTTATAGAAGCCAGCTTTTGATACTTCACCTATTTTTAGTAACCACTTTAAAGGATGAAAATTTCGAAGTTGATTAATTATCTCAAAACGTGCCGCCTTTAAGACCATTCCTTTCCGTGAAGATTTGGATTGCGCTTTTTTAAGTATTCTACCTGCGCTTTCAGGTAATTAACTTCTTCTTCAATACTAGTAAAGTTTTTTTTACTCCATATTCCACGCTGATCATCAAAGGTTTCCCCATTTTTAACCTTACGTACCCACTGAGCTATTTGGGAATCACTTTTAATTCCAAACTTTTCACGAAGCATACGATATGACCATCCTTCATCCACTTTCAAACGAACGACTTCTCGCTTTACTTCTTCAGAATAAGTTGAAAATGTTTGTCCTTTTTTAGCCATAAAAAAATCCCCTCTCAGTTAAACAGTTAAGAACATCATATCATGTTCTCTTTTTTTACTGTCTACCTGAAGGGGATAATATCACCGTTACTCTCTCTTTTTTCTATTTCATAAATTAAATTTCGCAGATTCTATTATGAATATTCACTATAAATTTCATTAGAATAATTTAATTATTAAACACTTATACATATAAAAAAATGCCTAAAAAAAAACAATAATGAATTTTATAGCCAATCATTAAATTATAGTGAAATTGATTAAAAAAATATAATCTTTTTTGCTTTTTTACTGTGCTATTATATAGCAATGCTATACATTTCAGTACTTATAAACAATTTAAACATTCAATTTTAAACTTAGAAATTAAAGGGAGAATTAACTATGAAAGAAAAGAAAACAAATCTAGTTTATAAAAATGCAATGATTTTTCAATGGTTTTTAAAAACTAGTTATTATTTAATGATCATCATATTGCTAATATATTTTTACATTTGTAATTCCTCTGGCTCATCAACATTTATTTATAATGAATTTTAATCTTATTAACTAATATTTATAGAGGTATTCAAATGACACCATACGCAAATTTACTATATTTTTTATTATTGATGTTATTATTCTTACCAATTGTTATATATGGGTTAAGAGGAAAAAAGATAACATTTTACAATACGCTTGTTGGCTGGACACTTATTTTACTTATTTTTAAAGACGATATAAAACAGTTGTTATTTTTTATATGTTTTACTATTTTCCAAACAGTATTGGTCATTAACTATAGAAAATATCGTGAGAAATACAATAATCCTCGAGTTTTTTATTTTTTAATAGTATTAACGATATTTCCGTTAATTTTAACTAAGGTTCAGCCACTTTTTATTCCAAATTCAATAATTGGATTTTTGGGTATTTCCTATGTAACTTTCAAATCAATCCAATTACTAATCGAAATAAGGGATGGATTAATCAAATCGTTAACAGTATTTGAGTTTCTACAGTTCTTTTTATTCTTCCCAACTTTTACGTCTGGTCCGATTGATCGATTTCGAAGGTTTGAGAAGGATTTCAAGAATAGCTTTGAACCTGGGGAATATAAAGTTCTTTTATTTAATGGTATAAACTTAATTTTTCGAGGGTTTCTTTATAAGTATATTATTGCCCATGCTATCAATTTGTATATTATTTCAAATGTCTATTTACATGAAGACCTATTTGTCTTAAAACTGCTATACATGTATGCATACAGCTTTTATTTGTTCTTTGATTTTGCAGGTTATAGTGCTTTTGCAGTCGGAGTTAGCTATTTATTAGGTGTTCAAACACCACAGAACTTTAATAAACCATTTTTAAGTAGAAATATTAAAGATTTTTGGAATCGTTGGCATATGACGTTGTCGTTTTGGTTTAGAGATTATGTTTATATGAGGCTAGTTTTTTACTTACAAAAAAAGAAAATAATAAAAAACCGATATGTTATCTCGTATATTTCTTACTTTACCTTATTTTTTTTAATGGGTCTTTGGCATGGACTAGCGTTGCATTTCATTGTTTATGGTATTTACCATGCTCTTTTAATTATTTGCTACGATCTATTTGAAAGGAAAAACAAAGAAAAGAAATTAATTCCGCGAACAAAATTCACTGATATACTTTCAATCATTATAACATTTCACTTTATTTGTTTTGGTTTTTTAATTTTTTCAGGAACATTATTCTAAAACAAATAATTAGACATCAAATGAGGGATTAGATATGAAAAAAACTACTTTCGGTCCAATGTTTTTGGCTGTTATAGTTGCTATATTAATAATTACCATTCCAAATCAATGGTTAACTCCACTAGTTACAAATCGAACAGCTAGGCATCAATCTAGCTCACTTAGTCCTGCTATCTTCCAAGGTATTACAGTACAAAGACAAGTTATGAAAGATCCTACCATTATACCAATCTATGGTTCGTCTGAACTTTCAAGATTTGATGAGTTTCATCCTTCAAATTTTTTTAAGGTATATGATCCAAAATATACACCTTTCCTAATTGGAAGAGGTGGAACTCAATCATTAATACATTTCCTTAGTTTATCTGCTAACTATTCAAGTTTAAAAGGGAAACAAATAATTTTTATAATTTCACCTCAATGGTTTAATAAAAGAGGATTAGATGAACAACGTTTTGACCCAAATTTTTCAAAGTTACAAGCAATTGAATTTGCAAAAAATAATAATATCCCTATGGATATAAAAGAAAGAGCAATTAATCGATTACTTGATTATTCAATAGTAAGAAATGATAAAATGCTTGCGACTTTGATGAGGCAGGCACTTGGAATGAAACCAGAAAAACTATCTAATAAATTAATTACTCAGAATTTAGTCAATCCTTATTTATCAATTATTAATAAACAAGATGTTCTTACATCAAAATTTAATTTTATCAGTAATTTTGAAAGTAATTATTACTCAACTTCAAAAAATAAATCATATAAAGAACTGATAGCAATTGCAGAGAAAGAAGGAAAGAAAACAGCAACTAATAATCCATTTTATATTAGAAACAGTATTTATACATTGCATTTTGCAAATAAAATTAATCAATTAAAAAACTCTAAGTCTACACTTTCCTATAAAGAATCACCTGAATATAAGGACCTACAACTGGAATTAGATTTATTAAAAAGTGCTGGCGCAAAACCACTTTTCATATCTGTTCCAGTAAATGGGTACTTTTATGATTACATTGGTTTTAAAAAAGAAGAGCGTACTTTGTATTATAAAAAAGTATCTAAAGAAATTCGTGATGCTGGATTCGAAGTTGAAGACTTATCAAACCATGAATATGATAAATATTTTTTCAGAGATTCGCTTCATTTAAGTTTAAAGGGATGGGTTTATGTGGATCAAGCAATGGAATCTTTCTTGCACAATAAAGAAAAAGTTAAGAATAAATCTCAAAACTTAGTGATTAACTGATTGAAACTGAACAAAATATGCATATGAAATTGAATATAGGCCAAAGAAAAAAGCTTTCGAACACAAAATTTGAGTGTTCGGAAGCTTTTTCTAAAATTCTTTATTTTAAGCAGCCATATTTTCTAAAATTGTTATAATTTTATTTGGTGTAGACCACTCATCTCGATCGAAATCAGAAATTGTTACATCGATTCCTAATTTTTCTTCTATCTCAACAAGTAAGCTAACAGTTCCAAATGAATCTAACAAACCTTCTTCAAATAAAAGTACTTCCGGATTTTCTACTATTTCTTCTGTATTACATAAATCAGTCAAAATAGCTAATACTTGTGCTCGAATATTTTTCATTATATTCCCCTTATTTTTTTATATTTTCTACTGGAGTTGATCAATATTTATAACCTGGGCATCACCGTATTCAAGTTTATTTCGGGATTAAGAATCACTACCTTTTGAGCATAAGAGTAATCAACTTTTTGCTTTAGACGATCAATTGGCGTTGATTCATCGACTGTATTAGGTGATTTACCTGCCCAATAATTAATCGCGTCTATTATTTTTTTAATACAATCACACCCTATTTTTATTGGACAAATTAAATCGGAATTCAATGATTAAATCCTCTTCCCCTTTTTTCTTTGCCCTATAAAAGAGAATTATAGCTTAGATGGCTTAAAGTAAAATGAAAATAAAATTAAACTTATATGTAAATAATTTGATTCTTATTTATATTTTCTTAATCTGAATAAGCATGATTAATATTGGATAACGTTGTTTATGATAGAGTTCTTCTTTGTTAAGATTTTTACGGCGGTTGGACAACTTCGGGTAATTATTCAAATGAATTTGCAAGAGCAGAAATACCGGTGTACAAGCCTAATTACCTTGAGAAAAAAACTAAAGGATGAAAGGAATGAAAGATCGTTATGAAAGATCGTCGTTGGATAGGAATATTGATAATTTGGTTTGGCATTATTGCAGGTACATTACTTATCGGCACTTTGCTAGAAGACCAGGGGTTTCCTTCCCCCCATTTATTTGCTGCACTTCTTGTTGGAATAATAGTGGCGTTCACGTCATTTAATCATTATAGTAAAATAATTCCATCTGGTATATTTACAGTAGCTCAGGCGATTACAGGTGTACTTTTAGGTACTTACTTTAACCCATCATCGATTGCCTCTCTAGGAAATGATTGGCCGATCGTGCTTCTTGTTACAGGAGCCACTTTAGTGCTAAGTGTCCTTACTGGACTTGTTTTTGCTCGAGTGACCAAGACGGATTTAGCAACTTCCACCTTGGGGATGATTGCAGGTGGTTCGGCAGGAGTCATCGCTACGAGTGATGATCTTAACGCTGACGGTCGACTTGTAGCCTTCATGCAATTTGTTCGCCTCTTCTTAGTAGTATTTATCACTCCCCTTCTTGTCAGACTAGTCTTGTTACCTACTGGTAACTATGAATATGCTAGGCCAGCAGAAATTGAGGCCACAGGTCCAATTTTCGCGGGGTGTATCTTCACATTATGTATTGCTATAGTGGGAGCATGGTTAGGGAAGCGCTTTCATATTCCTGCAGGGGCTTTGATCGTACCATTGATACTTGGGGCAGTTTTGAGTACATTGAAACCATTTCAAGGGCTTACCCCACCCGAATTGATACGTGAGCCAGCATTTACTTTAATTGGTCTGCAAATTGGATTACGTTTTGATAGAGAAGCCTTACGACTAGCTCGACGATTGTTACCAGCAATTACCGGTTTTGTTCTCATACTTATAATCGGCTGTGGAGCTTTCGGTTTGGTTCTAGCGAAGTTTGTTCATCTTAACTTACTTTCTGGATATTTAGCTACAACACCAGGTGGCATTAATGCTGTGATGGCCATCGCCTTTGGTACAGGAGCCGATACAACTTTAATATTCGAGATGCAATCATTCCGTCTTTTTATCATGTTGCTGGTTGCAGTTCCTTTAGTACGCTGGTTGATAAACCTACAAAAAGCGTAATTAGCAAAATACTTAAAGAGCCTAAATAAAAGAGTCTGTTGATAAAATATGTCGAGACATAAGGTTTCTTTTTTGAAGTTCGCTTCAGATATTTAAAGCCCGTTTTGACATAGCAATTGGCATATAAAAATGAAGGAAACTCGCTACAATTTCGGCGAGTTCCCTTCATTTTGCGATCTTAATCTGTACTTTGAGTAAAATCAATTCGGCAGTTATTTCAATATCCTTCATTATTTCTTTACACATTTAATCACCTACTCTAAATGGCTAAGAAATTTTCTCTTAGATCTGAAACGAAGTAGATATTTATTTAAAGTTTTTATTTTAAAAATGTGCTAGGCATTACAACTAGAACTACCTCTCCTCGGGCACAAAGAATATCATTAGCGAATAATTCTGTATGAACTTTCCATTTTTTAGGATGGATTTCTTCTACAGTTCCAACTGCTTTTAATGGCACATCTTGTGGGGTTGGTTTAAGATATTCCACATTAAGAGCAGCGGTTACAAACCTAGGTGGCACTGACCCATCTCCAATTTCGTTCCCATTCTTACGGTGTAAAGCAAGTGAGGCAGAACCTGTCCCGTGACAATCAATTAAGGAAGCAATTAGTCCACCATAAATAAAACCTGGAATTCCCATGTACTTTGATTCAGGTGTAAAAATCGTAACAGTTTTATCACCTTGCCAACTAGTTCGAAGATGATGACCATCTTTATTTAATCGACCACATCCATAACACCAAGCGAAATCATCAGGGTAAATATCTTGTATTGCTTTTTCAATTATTTCTTCCATCATTCATCCTCCTTAATACCTTATTAAGTAAAATTCAACGTAATATGAGCAATCGTTCGGTCATATTGTACTATAAATATATACAAGGTCATCTTAATGCACAATAGTTTCCTGACAATTCCGTTAATATTAACTATGCTTTTATAGTAGGGTAATATTTTCTAAGTATACAAGTAATTTACTAAAATAATAAAAAATAGTTCAGAAGTAGTACTACTAGTGTAAAAACATCTTAACGTTAAAAATAGAATAGTTTGCTCAAATAATTACATAAGTTAAATGAACGATTTCATTACTTTTTCATATGTATCTTCATAGTTCAAATGATTATAAAACACATTATCCAATTCATTAAGTTCATCAAGAATATCATCTTCTGCTTTATCACTTCGATAGATTTCACTAGCCTTTTTAACTAAATTAGATAAGAAACTGATCCCTAAATTATCTAAGATCGAAACAGTTTCTTGCCAATGTTCACCAGTCCAATTTAAGAAATATTGATCAAAACCACCATTATTCAATTCCATTAAGAGACTATCGATTAAATAAAAATTTCTTTCATTTTCACTTAGAGCCTCAACTCCATTTTTACTTTCTTTTTCTATAATTTTATCGGATATCTCTAAATATAAATCTTCTGTATTTTTCATTTGTCGAAACTCCTCTGACATTTATATTTGTTTATAAATTTTAAAACTAATACTCCTTATTTTACTATCCTAATATATAAAAAAAAACCGACTATACTGCCGATCAAAATGCGTTAGTTGAACAAAACTATTTAAAATGGTAGTGGCCTTTCTGGACGATTTGGACAGTAAAAACAACTAGAATCTTTACATTTATCCTCGGTCCAGGTATTACAATTTGGACAGAAATATGCATCAAAATCTTCATAATAAATTAAGTTATTTCTACATTTGGAGCAAAGTTGAATCTTATCTATAAAACCATCTATTTCAAATCCATTTATTATGACAAAGTCATCTTTTTCTTCGATTTTCATTTATAAGCCCCGTTCTACTTCATCTTAAAAAACTAAATCCAGCATTGATTACATTGGTAAATATATCTTTATTATTTATTCCAACTCACCAATAAACCAAATCTCACCTTGATAACTGTAATCTTCTTCATTAATAAACTCTTTAAATCCTTTAAACGTTAATCCTTCTGGTAATTCAAGATCCCATTCATCAATAATGTTTTTTTGAGTATCAAGTTGAATCCATTTTTGTTCATCAGTATTTCTGTCAAAAAATCCTTCAAATAAATAACTATCAGGTATAACAACAATTTGAGAGTCGAATAAATGGGGTAAAGAAATGATTGAATATATACGAAATCGTGAGTTTTCCTTCGTTTTTATATTCTTTAAATGTTCAACTCTGTTAATTAAAAGTTGGATCAACTTACGTCTTATGCAATTCGGTGTTTTTTTTGAATCTATATATTCCTGTGAAAATGGCAAGTGTAGATGCCAATATCCAAGAGAACTTTCATAAGGATTTGGCATGTTATCTGTTAACGTTATTAATTCTTTTTCTAACGATTTATATCTTCGTCTAATACCCCTAATTTTCTTTTTAGATCCATTATCAAATTTCCATTTATTCATTTTGACACATCCAGTTATTACATTTATTTAATAAATTATATCATTCTACTCTAAAAGTCCTCAAAAACAAAAAAGAGGAATTTTCCTCTTTTGTAATTTCACAGCAAAAATTTATATTGTCTTCATCACATCAATTACTTTATCAATATCATTTTTCGTAATCCAGTAATGTGTAGCAAAACGCATCATGCCATCTTCATCCGGCGCAAAAATGATCATTCCGTTCTCTTTAAAAATTTGTTCAATTTCCTCAGGACTTCTTCTCATATCAGTCATTTGGAAGAATACTAAATTGATATGAAGTTGAGATGTGTCAACATTAATTCCTGGGATATCACTTAGTTTATTAGCTAAATATAGCGCATTTTCATGATCTTCATGCAAACGTTTCGTCATTTTTTCTAATGCGATTATACCAGCAGCTGCTAAAAATCCAGATTGTCTCCAGCCCCCGCCTAACAATTTACGTTTCTTTTTCGCTTTTTCAATAAATTCTTTGCTACCAGCAAGTATTGAACCTACTGGAGCACAAAGTCCTTTTGATAAACAAAACATTACCGAATCACTATATCGAGATAGTTCTTTGACATCCGTTTTTAAATAAGTAGCAGCGTTAAAAATTCTTGCACCATCTAAATGAACAGGGATTTTTGCATCTTTCGCAATGCTATAAACTTGCTTCATATAATCGATATCAACTACAGATCCATTTGAATAGGCATTTTCTAAACAAATTAATGAAGTTTCTGGATAATGGATATCATCAGGTCGGATCGATTGTTTAATTCGTTTAGTATCCATCATGCCATGAGTTGTTTGTAATGTTCTTAAGTGAACCCCGGCAATGATTGAGGCTGCGCCTACTTCATGTTCGAATATATGACAATCCTCCCCAAGAATTACTTCAGTACCACGATTGCAATGTGTAAACAATGCTAGCTGATTACCAAATGTTCCACTTGGTACAAATAAAGCAGCTTCTTTCCCAATCAAAGAAGCAGCTAGATTTTCTAATTTATGTACAGTTGGATCATCTCCATATACATCATCGCCAACTTCGGCTAAAAACATTGCTTGTCTCATTTCATCTGTAGGATTTGTTACAGTGTCACTTCTTAAATCGATAAACTTCATTTTCACATTCCCCTTTTTTTCTATTTTCAGAATTATCTAAACTGGTTTGGTAGAAGCATCGAGATTTGACTTCCAATACAAGTACCCATCTCATTGTCGGAAATTGGAGGGTGAATTTAGACATTAAATGAGTTGTTTTTTTCAAATTCCTTTAAACCCAAAAGCAAAAGCTTCTCAGTAATATCCTCAATTCCAGTGTGATGATCTAGTGCAATTTGTTTAATCTTTTCTTTTATTGAATCTTTCACAAAAATAGTTAGCTGTTCTTGATTACTCGTAAATACAATAAAACCTGGTCTAGTAGAAAGCTTACCATCAATTAAACAGTTTTGTAAAATTTCAAAATCTTGTTCAATTTGGGCATCAAGATATGGTAATTTAATTGGTTTTATTTCAACCTTAATTGAGTTGTTCAATATATATAGATTCAAATTTTGATGTCCAATCTGTTTATAAAATGAATCGATAATGCCAAAAATCGGAGCACTAATTGACTGAGGTATTGGAAATTGAAACGAGATCATGCCTCTTTTAGTACTATGATTAGCCTTCTTCATTTCATAGGCTTTTCTAAAACCACGGCTAGTGAGTTCTTCTTTATTTAAAAGTTCACCCATATTCGTTTTTGCTACAATTTCAGCAGTCTCAGTAAGCTCTATGATTCGAGCTTTTTCGTTCGAGTTTGGAATTTCATACAATCCGAATAAGTAAAATTCTAAGTCTTTTGTAAAAAAAGACTTTTTTCTTGTTGCGTTTTTTTGTGAGAATTTTAGATTTTCAATTTCTTCTTCTGGAATAAAAATAGTTTGTCTACCTTTAAAATTTACTTTAGTTGCGTTTATTTTCCCAGCTTTTATATATTGATGGATAGTTGCTTTTGATACTCCTAATAAATTAGCTGTTTCAAGAACAGTAAGTCCTACTGGTTTTACAGTTTGAGATTTTAACTGATTAAGATCCTCTAGGTAAAACCTCATTGTCCCATCGATTTGCCAATCTTCATAAACAAGGTTAAGTTTCCCTGCCTTTACATAATTGTAAATCGTTTGTTTCGATACACCTAACAGTTCTACAGCCTCATTTGTTGTAACAACCTCTTTCATTTTTTGATCATGTTCTAACATTTGAATTCTTCCTTTTTCATTGTTTTATAGACTAATTATATCATAATTATTTCCAACAAATTGTTAAAAAGTAATTAAACAGATACAAGTAAATCAATTTATTTATAAATAATAAATTATACAAGATTTGTTAAAGGTTGAATAATAGTGTATTTTTCTACCTTAATCATTTATCGCATTTCAATATTTATAAAATATAGAAGTAAACTATTTAACTGAAAAAACTATTCAAATTAATACTATAAATACAATGATTTATGTATAATAGATTATGAGGTGAGTAATATGCTAGTAAAATCCAATCTACTTATTACAAATTCAATACATTTACCAGCAACGAATCTTAATGAATCCAACATAATTGAATATTTAATAAATGAAACATACTTCCCTACTCTTTTACAAACAAAGTTTGAAAATGAAAAAAATCATCGTATGATTTATGAAGGTTTTACAGATTTAGATATGATTTACTATTTTGTTCATCAAAGAAAAGATATTCAAAAATCAAAACAGCGAAAAGAAAGTACAAAGATGGAGTACATACGAGAATTACTGCAGTTTTATCGATACTTATTAAAGAGTGAAGAATTTTTGCGTCAGGATGTAGCATCTTATATAGAAACTTCCCTTTTCAAAAATTTAAAACAAAGACATATCGATTCATATCAACAATGGCTGTCTACTTATCAATACGGTCCGAACAAACAACTATATCGTGTTACAACTCTTTCAAGAAAACTTGTGATTTTAAAGAGTTTTTTTAAGTTTTTATTTGATAGTCATTACGTTCAAGTGCCTTTATATACTCGAATATTGAATGCAAAAATAACAAAGGATGACTTACCAAATCGTGATTTGGAAGAAAGTGAAGTTAAAGCATTATTGAATTTTTATAATGGTAATATTTTAAAAACGACTATAATCAAACTATTAGCTACAACTGGTATGCGAATTCGAGAACTAGCTGAGGCAAATTGGGGTAAAGTTACAAAGGATTCAAACGCTTATTGGCTTGAAATTGTTGGAAAAGGAAATAAAAAACGTGAAGTTAAATTATTAAATCATGTATTTATAGATTTATGTAAACTAAGGAGTCGACGTGGTCTATCAAATCAAATTGCAAAAACTGATTCAAGTCCATTCTTTCCAAATAAACTGAAACAACATTATTCGTTTAAATATTTATCAAAATATGTAATTGAAATGATAAAAGATTCTGAGTTAACGTTTGTAAAAGATCATAATCGAACGAACAATATTAGTCCTCACTTCTTTCGACATCATTACGCTTGTCGTTCAATTGAAAAAGGTGCGAGCATCTATCAAGTTAGTCGAAGTTTAGGTCATGAAAGTATTCAAACGACGGAAATTTATTTAGCAAAAATGATGAATCGAACTCAAAATGCAAGTAATGTTTGGGATGATGAAGAGTATTAAAAAGAAACCCCTTTTTTCAAAAAAGGGGTTTCTTTTTAATACTCTTAGTTTACATAATAATATTATTAGAAAATCAATTGAATAAATAAGAAAATTTATTTTAGTGATCAAAAGACTGAACCTTAAAGCTTTACTACTACCTCAGTTCCATCTTTTAATTTCGTATCAACAAGGATTAGTCCACTGTTTTTTGAAAGTCCCTTTATTAACGGCTTCAAATCCTTTCTATCAATTTCAGGCAAATTAAATTTACTGCCATTTTTTTTAATTGCTTTATTTATTATACGATTAAGTAATTTTGATGTGATGATCAAACTAGCTAAATCTAAAATTGCATAAGGAACGGGAATGGAGAATCGCTTTCCTTCTATTTTCAACTTGACCCCTATCATAATCTACTCAATCACAACAAAAACTTTATCACCGTTTGATGAAGTGATGTCAACGATTTGTCCGACCATTTCGTTTTCGATTGCTTCGATTAGCAGATCGACATTAATATCTTTTACATATTTTTCTGCCTCAGGAATTTTTTCAGCAATATTTGTCCCTACTTTTAAAACTGCTTTTACAAGATTTATCGGTACATTAACATTAACATTATCTCCTACTTCAGAGTTCACCCGAATCTTTAAGATTTTATTTCCATATGATTCTTTTTTCAAAGATACGCGTTCCGGCGTATCTTTATCTTGTAAAATATTAATTAATTCACTTGCCTTATCTTTATCAATCTTTCCTTCTTCCATCAACGTTAAGATTCTTGAAATCTCGTCTTTCATTATAAGTCCCCCTCTTTTAATAATTGAATGGCTTTTTCAGCAGTAATTTCGCCTTTTTCCAATAATGTTACAATTTTTGATTTATCTATTTCTGGTTTCTTTTGAGTGGAATATCCAAGGGTAGAGATAATTTCATCTAATTTTCCTCTGACGGTCGGATAAGAAATTCCTAGTTCTTTTTCGACCTCTTTGATATTTCCACGACATTTAAGAAAAATCTCAATAAATTGAAGTTGTTCTTGACCAAGAGCCGCTAATCTAGATACTTCAAATTCATTTTCAATTGTTGTCTGACAATGGTTACAATGTAGTTTAGTAATTTTAAGTGACTTGCTGCAAACAGGACAATTTGTGAGTAAAGGATACGACATACTGTTCTCCTTTCTTTTATTTAATCATATCATACACTATATATTTAATTTTTCAAACAAAAATTTAAAAATATTTATAAAAACTTATACATAAATTAAATAATTAAAGTTTCACATTAAATAATTTGATTCGTCGTACGTGTAAATTCAATTTATCTATAAATCTATACCTTTTTATTCAATAATTTAATTTGTATATTAAATAAATTTATTCTTGGATCATAGAACTAAAAAAAAAGACTCTTTAAGGAGTCTGTCTAAAAAACTTTAATAAGGTCTCGTATTAATCTAAAAGCTTTTAGGAATCATTTTTTATTCTATCAATTCATTTTCATCTTCGACCAATACTCTCATTTCAACCAAAAATTCTTCTCTTTGATTCGGTGAATAATTATTATGTATTAATGACTCATATATATCACTTTTAATCGTTATTTGATGTTTGTCTATATAGTTAATAAGTCTTTGTAAGTTTGTAAAATAATCATCAGATGATACGCTATTATAAGTAATGCATATGTAATTTCCTTCGGGGATGGTTGAAAGCTCGGTACCCGGTAATAGTAGTGTAGTTTGTTTTTTTGTTAAAACTGGTGTAAATAAATATTGATATGTTACTTCACTAACATGTGTATAAGACTTATATGGCACAATGGCTCCATAACCATTGTTCCTAAAACCTTCTGTAGATGCGGCAAATTTCTTCAATTTACTGTATGAAGCATTTAAAATATTTTTCGGGTCAATCCCTTTAGCTTTCGTCTGAATGATTTGCATTTCTTCTTCATAAGAAAAAAACACTTCACCAAATTGTGGATAATCCTTTTGTTTTTGTAATCCCTTTTTTGCATTTGCGATGATTTTTTCAATTTCCATTAATGAATCTATTTTTTCTCTTACAATTTTTTCTTGTTCTGTTAAAAAGGAGAAAAATTCATCTCTCTGTAGCCCCTGTACTTCTTTCATCTCTTCTAATGGAGTACCAATATATTTGAGTGATTTGATTAAATCGAGAAGATGAATTTGTGAGTCTTTGTAATATCGATAATTCGTATCTGGATCGACATACGCTGGTTTAAATAAATTGATTTTATCATAATATCGGAGTGCTTTAATCGAAATATTAACTAATTTGGAGACCTCACCTATTGTATATAGTTTTTCCTTCACTTCTATCACCTCCTAATCTTATTTTAGCAAAAGTAGCGTATTCTTTATTCGTAAATATAGAATACGCTTTTCATTTAATTATGCTGTTCGATACACTGGCATTTTCCAAGCAATTGTTAAACCAACGCCACTCGCTAATAAGACTGTTGCAAAATAAAATGGATAGTTTAAGTCTATATCAAATAGGATTCCACCGATGATAGGTCCTATTACATTCCCAAAACTAGTAAACATTGAATTCATTCCACCTACAAAGCCTTGTTCATTTCCAGCAATCTTAGATAAATAAGTAGTTACAGCCGGACGCATTAAATCAAAGCCTAAAAATACTGTAATCGTCACTAGTAAAATCATAAAATATGAGTTAACAATTGTCATCATAAACACTAGTATTGTAGAAAGGATTAAACTATATCGAATTAATCGAATTTCTCCCATCCATTTTGTTAATCGATCAAATAATGCAATTTGAGCAATCGCACCAACAATCCCACCACCAGTAATCATGATTGCTATGTCTTTGGGTGTAAATCCAAATTTATGATTAGTGAACAATGAAAATAATGATTCAAAAGCTGACAAACCAAATTGTGAGATTAATATGACCATAAACGAAATAAAGTACATCGGTGCAAAAACACGTTTAAATCCTGGCTTTTGTCGTTTTTCTTCAATACTTTCTTGATTTCGTTCAGGCTCTGGTAGGACTGTAATAGATAATATCCCTGCAAAAATTGCCAATCCTGCTGCAAAGAAAAATGGTATGCGTGGACCATATTCTGCTAAAAATCCTCCAACACCTGGTCCAACAATAAAACCTGTTGAAATTGCAGCCGACATATAGCCAAGTGCCTTTGCTCTTGTGTCGACCGTTGTAACATCTGCTATAAATGCTGTTACAGCTGGCATAATAAATGCCGCACTTATTCCGCCTAACATACGTGAAATAAAAAGAACCTCAATCGTTTTACCCATTCCGAATAAAAACTCTGAGATACTAAAGATTAATAAACCAATTATAATCATTTTTTTTCGTCCGAACTGGTCTACCCAGCGACCTGCAATTGGTGAAAAAAATAATTGTGTAATAGCAAATGCAGCTACCATATAACCCACAATAGTACCCGATATATTTAACTCATTCATAATTGATGGTGTTACTGGAATTACTAATCCAATTCCTAAAAAAATAATGAATAAATTCATTAATACTAAAGATAACATTATGTTTTGTTTTTTCATTTTTACCTCAACTCCTTTTAAAACTCTACAAAACATAATGTAAAGCCTCCTCCGAGGGGAGAGTCAATCGGTTTTTTTATTATTTTTGATTCTTTTTTATGAATTCGCTTCCAAGTCTATAAAATAAAAAAAGAGCCTCTATTTAGAGAAGCTCATATTTTTTAGTACATAGTATTCTAATCTATATAAAAACATTAAAAGCCTTTTAAATGTTCATATATCTAATGGTAATCTTATTAAGCTTGACGAGTTTTTTGAAACAATCCAAGAATGCTCGATGTGGCAAAACCAAGGATTAGCGCAAATGTTATATGTTGGTACAGACCTACATTATCACCTGCACCCATATGATGCCATATAACGTTTGGGAGCGTTTTCCAAATAAACCACAAGCATGAAGTTACAATAAGTGTAATAATTGGTATAGTAGGGCGTTTCCCAAGCGATGAAGCAATAAACATCATTAATGTTAAACCAAGAATCGGTGTACTACCGAAAAACCATTGAAGTATATGAAAATCGATATTCTCCATCCATATCCCTCCTCATTTTAATTGTATGAGGAGATTTTGTTAAAAAGTAATGTTCCAGTTAGAAATTCAAATGACATTTCTATATTGTGGTAAATTATCAATACATAAATAAAAGCAAGGCCCTGTGGCCTTGCTTTTATTTAACGATTACTTTTCCTACCATTCCAACATTGAAATGGTATTTACAAGTAAGATCATATGTATTTGCTTGTTTTGGTTGAACGGCAATGGATGTTTCTTTTCCAGGTTGAAGTTCTACATCAATATTGAGCATTTTCACAGTAAAAGTATGTGATTTACTCCCTTTATTTTTCAATAATAAAGTTGTTTTTGTCCCATTTGGAATCGTGATGTTTTTCGGATTAAAGTAATCATCATTCAATTCTACTACGATTGTTTGTGCGCGATCATTTGCATCTGATACCTCAGATTCAGCAAAAGCTTTAAAATTACCTGGTGTTGCTATTAATACAATCGTTGCCAAAATAACAATTAGTCCTGATAACCAATTTCTTCTTAACACTCGCATACCCTCCTTTCCTACGCTCTATTCTTTTCCATTTGATGGAATATTATCACGATTTTTTTTAAGTATAAAAAAACTGTCTTCTTTTATAGAAAACAGTTTTTCATTTATTTCAACTTATTGATTTGCTTCCCACTTAGAGATTTCTTCACGAACGATTGGTGCAACTTCTTTACCTAATAGTTCAATTGCTTTCATTACGTCTGCATGTGGCATTGAACCAACTGGTACATGAAGCATAAATCTTGTAATACCTACATTTTTTCGAAGATGGATAATTTTTTGTGCTACAGTTTCAGAATCCCCAACATAAAGTGCACCTTCAACGCTTCTTGCCGCATCGAATGCAGCTCGGTCATAATTTCCCCAACCTCGTTCTTTTCCAAGTTTATTCATGACTTGCTGTGTTGATGGGAAAAATTTATCAGCTGCTGTCATTGTATCCTCTGCAATGAAGCCATGTGAATGGGATGCAATTTGTAGTTTGTTTACATCATGACCAGCATGAGCAGCAGCTTTTTTATAAAGCTCAACAAGTGGTGCGAACTGAATTGGGCGTCCACCTATAATAGCAAGTACTAGTGGAAGTCCTAAAAGTCCAGCTCGAACGACTGACTCACTGTTTCCACCACTTCCAATCCAAATTGGCAGGGGCTCCTGAACTGGACGTGGATAGATTCCTATATTATTAATGGCTGGTCGATGTTTTCCACTCCATGTTACAAATTCGGATTTTTGCAAGGTTAACAGTAAATCCAGTTTTTCTTCAAACAGTTCATCATAGTCGTTTAAATTATAGCCGAATAAAGGAAATGATTCGATGAAAGAACCACGTCCCGCCATGATTTCAGCTCGTCCATTTGAAATACCATCAAGCGTAGCAAAATCTTGAAATACTCGTACTGGATCTGCCGATGAAAGTACAGTTACGGCACTTGTTAACCGAATTCGATTTGTTTGTGATGCAGCCGCTGCAAGTACGACTGCTGGCGATGATGCTGCAAAATCATTACGATGATGTTCCCCTACTCCAAATACATCCAATCCAACTTGATCTGCAAGAACAATTTCCTCCACAACATCACGTAATCGTTCCGCATGACTTATTACTTCACCTGTCTTTGCATCAGGTGTTGTTTCAACAAAAGTACTGATTCCTATTTCCATTAAGCTACTCCTCCGAATTTCTGTCATTTTTGAAGTGAATTTTGAATAGACTTACAAAGTTCTATTCCTATATTTATTAATCAATTTAAATATACCTCAAATTCGAGATAAATTCTAACAAAGTAGTATAACAGCAGTTAAAGATATAGTATTATCATCATTTCTATTTCCAGAAAAATACATTTTCTGAATATTTAGAGTATAATAGAATATTAGAATCACTTCTATGTACCCCTTCAAAAATTCTGAGCAAAAGAAATATTATCCAAATTAGTGAGAGAGGAAGTTTAAGTATGAATCAAACTAAACCAACTGAAATATCAGTTGATGGTTTCTTTAAACGTCAGTTAAATCGTTTTTCTACACCATTTGGAAATAAGCCAGAAGAACTCACTGTTGAAGCAGGTCGATATCGACTTATTTGGTCAGCTGCATGTCCATGGGCCCATCGCTCTGTTATTGTACGAAAAGTTTTAGGTTTAGAAAATTCGATAAGCTTAGGAACCGTCAGTCCAATGCGTCCAAGATTACCTCACGTGGATTGGGAATTTTCTTTGGATACAGGACGACTCGATCCAATATTAGGCGTTCGATACATGAGTGAAATTTATCATAAATCTGATCAAAACTACACCGGACGTCCGACAGTGCCTGCAATGATCGATATTAGTTCTGGTAAGGTAGTTAATAATGATTATTTTAGACTAACAAATTATTTCGAAACTGTTTGGAAGCCTTATCACAAAAAGAATGCACCAGATTTATACCCAGAATCCATCCGCCAAGAAATTGATGCCTTAAATGAAATCATTTTCACTGATGTAAACAATGGCGTATACAAATGTGGTTTTGCACAATCTCAGAAGGCTTATGAAGATGCTTATGAAACATTATTTAATAGATTAGATGAGCTAGAGCATCGCTTATCTAAACAACGTTTTTTATTTGGTGATAAAATTACTGATACTGATGTTAGGTTATTTACAACACTTGTACGGTTCGATGCTGCTTACTTTACAGCCTTTAATACGAATCGAAATTTAATACGCGAGTATAAAAACTTATGGGGCTATGCACGGGATTTATATCAAACACCAGGGTTTGGCGATACGACTGATTTTGATGCGATTAAGCGACATTACCATTTATCGATTACTATTTCGCCCGATAAGAAAGAACCAAAAGTCCTACCAAAAGGTCCTGAACTTACGATTTGGAATTCGAAGCACAATCGTGAAGATTTAAGTAGACAAAAAGAAAAGTTCCTCATTCATTAAGGCAAAAGGAGATGCAATATATATGGTAAAAATAGAACTTTGTAATGCTGAAAAAGAGATGTTTCAGTCAATTCGAGAACAAAGAATTAACGCTTATTATGAATACGGCAACTTGTTACCAGAAAAACATTGGAATGCTTTAAAGAAGTCCCTCTCATCGAATGTTGATGAGCAAGAAGGTGTGGAAATCATTGTTGCGACGGTTTTAGGAAAAATTGTCGGAAGCGTCGCTTTATTTCCAGCTAAAATAAATGCCTATGGAGATTTAATCGACGAGCTTGATTACCCAGAGATTCGAATGCTTGCTGTCGAGTCAGACTATCGCGGACAAGGAATTGCTTCTGCGCTAATTTCAGAATGCATTAATCGTACGAAGGAAAAAGGATTCGATGCAATCGGATTACATACTGGTGAATTTATGAAAAATGCCATAAGTTTATATGAAAGAATCGGATTTAAACGTTTACCAAAGTTTGACTTTGAACCAGCAAATGATGGGATTATCGTCAAAGCTTATCAGATGAAAATATAAACCTTATTTATTACTCATTATTAAATTTAATCTTGGTCAGTAAAAGGACTGTCCGAAGTTTTTCTAACTTCAAACAGCCCTTATTTACTTTATTTTTTTATCATAATGAATCGTTACTACTTTTATCGTTTAAATTTTTCTCTTTATTAACAATTTCGCGATAAGAATCTCACCTATTTAATTTGTGTTTATTAATTAGAAATATCATCTTCACTTCAGAATACTATTTTATTATGATTCTTTTTAAAATAAATTTGGAGTGAATTAATTGTCAAAAATAGATGAATCAACCATTCTTATCGAGCCTTGGAACGAAGCAGATCTTAATTTACTTCTGACATCAAATACGAATAGTATGATGAAATATCTTGGAGGATTAGAAAGTTTGAATCAAATTATGAGTCGGCACAAGCATTATCTTGAAATGAGTAGAATCGGTACAGGACAAATGTTTGTAATCATTTTGCTTCCGTACAGTACAAAAATAGGGACTGTTGGTTATTGGGATCGGATATGGGATGGTAAACTTGTTTATGAAATTGGTTGGAGCATTTTACCACAATTTCAACGAAAAGGGATTGCAACAATCGCAGTGAAAAAAGCTATTAAGAAGGCTCAAAAAGAATCAAAGCATAAGTACATTCACGCTTTTCCTGCCACTAATAACATTCCGTCTAATAAAATATGTGAAAAATTAAATTTCAAGTTTATTAAAAAATGTAATTTTGAATATCCAATTGGTAATTTTATGGTGTGTAATAATTGGCGACTAAGGACAATAAAGAAAAAATGAAGTTAAGTCTTAAAGTGGCTTAGCTTTCTTTTTTTCTTAATTCTCAATCCGGCATGTTAAATCTGTCTAAAATTCTAGTATTGCTACAAATTTTTAAATACAATTAGTAAATGAATTGTTTACGAAAAAAAGCCGATTCCAATATATATTGGCTCAGCTTTATGTATATTTTATTCAAAATAAAATAATGAATCGTGAGAAGTATTTGTTTGATAGTAATTTACTAAATCTTCTACAGAGATTCCTCTAATTTCAGCAATATCATTAAAACTCATATCATAGTGATATGACAGTTCATGTAAAGATAATGCTGGATTATTCGCTAATAATTCATAATCAGGTAAATTGTCAAATTGTTGTGACATACTCTTCACTTCCTTTTACAGTTTCTTATTATCCTTTCCTAAAATTTACAAATTTAGTCAAGATTCGTAAAAAAGAATTGAATTGTAAATAATATTGATTAGTTAGGTGGTTCTATGTTTCAAACTATATTACACGCTACTTTATTATCTTTTGGATTAATTCTTCCTTTAAGGGTACAGAATGTCTCTAATTAAAGGCATAATAGCTGGACAGAAAAATGCAGTTTAAAGGTGAAAACCTGAATCCTGCATTTTTATTTTTTTCTACATTATTAGAAAAAGTGTAAAGAAGACAATTTTAGAAAAGCTTCAATTAACCTCAATAATTTCTCTTTTTCTTCATTATTTAGCATTAAATTCGCTTTACGTATGAGGTTCATACCTTCTATCCAATCGTTTTCTTCAATTGGTACATACCCAGCTAATTGATATAACTGAATAACAGGAACGCCGAGTGGTTCTGCCAACTTTCGTAAAATTTCTGTTGATGGAATACCTCTTTTGCCATTTTCAATTTGTGAAATATATGAATGGGATACATTTGCTTTTGTTGCAAGGCACTTTATTGATAGGTTATTTTGTAATCGTGTCTGTCTAATAAATTCAGCAAATTTTTTTGAACGATCCTCAACATTTTGTTCCTTATAGACGACATCAAATTTTAGATTGCCATTGATTTCATTCTTTGTGAGATTGAAAACTTCTTCTGAAATGTTTCGTAAAGGAGTTTTCAATCTTTCAGGGGCATTAATAATATAAGCACACCAAATTAATTCTTCAGCATTTCCACCTGTCACTTTTGCAATCGCTCTAGTTAATTTTTCTTCAGGTGGAGTTAATTTCGCATTTTGTAATTTGCTTAAATAGCTCTTGTCTTTTGAAAAGCCCAACTTATTTAATTCTTTGGCTATATCAGTCAAACTTAAATTTGAGTTTTTAATATATTGCTTTAATAATTTGTAGTACATGCTCACACCTTTTTCTTATTTTCTTCTATTTTTATTTTTATGTGTTCAACATGGACTTTGACACTGATCGTAATTGGGTTTTTTTGGAAATTTTTATATTCGTGAGGAAGTACTTAGAATCTAACTTTTCATAAAGGTAAAAAGAACTAAACCCACTCTTATAGCTGAGTGGGTTCATTTAATAAATTATTAAATTTTTTACGCTTCCTACCTATTAACCTTAAATTATTTCAGATACTCTATTTTGGAGAATTTCAATTAATTCTTCGTCCATAAACTGATAGTCATCAGCTATATCTAGATTGACAATCTTTTTTTCATTAAGTAAATCACCGAATTTATCGCGAATTCTTCTTAAATGTTTTTTCTCCATTACAAAAATAATATCTGCCCAACCAATATGTCCCTCTGTCACTTTAATCCTGGCACCAGCTTCTGTTCCTGCTGATCTCGCTTCGTAGCCATTAGATAAGTGGAAAATTTTTTCCGCTGTAGGACTTCTCCATTGATTTTTGCTACAAATGAATAATAATTTAATTTTTCTTCACACCTTACTATTAATTGTTTTTCACTAAATAAATATGAGCCAAGTGATGTTCACTATGCCAAGCGTATAAAGCTAAGATGAAATCTATACTTATATTAATTTTAAGCTCAGGGTGATAACAAGTTCGATTAAACTCTTCCTCTGTTAGTGATTCAAGTAAAACTACGTAACGTTCGTGAATACCTTCGATTATTTTTAAAGAACTATGAAAATCAAAATTCGAATCACTTAATGAAATCCATGCATTTTCATCATAGGCTTTGATAGTAGGATTTTCTTCAGTTAAAGCTAATTTAACTCTAATAAGGCTATTCAAATGGCTATCAGCAACATGATGAATAACTTGTTTTGGTGTCCAACCACCTTCACGATAAGGTGTGTTTAATTGTTCGTTAGTAAGTGACGTGATTGCCTCTTTATATTTAATTGGAGCATCTTTTAGTACTTTTATAAATTCTTTCCGTTGTTGATGAGTGAAGCTAGATGGTACATTAAATCTGCCAATCGGATACTTTAAATTTTCCATTTCAAATCCCCCATTTATTAGCTATTATAAAAAAACAACAAAGCCTTTCAAAAGACTTTGTTGTTAAATTACGAATTAAAGTGTATTAAATGTTTCAGTTAATACTGGAACGATTTGTTTTTTACGAGATACAACACCTTTTAATAAAGCAGTGTTGTTTTCTAAAGTTACATTGTATGCTTTTTCAACTGCATTAGTCGAATTTCCTTTTGCAACAGCGATCGAATCATTCGTTAAAATATCTGTTACAACGAATAAGAATAAGTCTAATCCTTTATTAGCAACAATACCTTCAAGTACATTTTCTAATTCAGCTTGACGAGAAAGTACGTCATTTGTATCAACTGCGTTTACTTGTGCGATTTCTACTTTATAGTTACCCATTTGGAATTCTTTCGCATCAAGTGAAACTAAAGACTCAATCGATTTATCAGCTAGATTTGCACCCGCTTTTAACATTTCTAGACCATATTCTTCTGCATTTACACCTGAGATTTCTGCAAGTTCTTTTGCAGCAGCAACATCTTGATCAGTACATGTTGGAGATTTAAATAATAATGTATCAGAAATAATTGCTGAAAGCATTAGACCAGCAACTTCCTTCTTAATTTCGATATTATTTTCTTTATACAATTTGTTTAAAATTGTAGCTGTGCATCCAACTGGCTCACAACGATAGTATAAAGGATCGCTAGTTTCAAAATTAGCAATACGGTGATGATCAATAACTTCAAGTACGCGAACTTGTTCGATATCATCAGCACTTTGTTGACGCTCATTATGGTCAACTAAAATGACATTATTTGTTTCAGAAGCAACTTTTTCTACTAAACGTGGTGCTTCAGATTTAAACGTATCAAGTGCAAATTGCGTTTCTGCACTTACTTCACCTAAACGAATTGCTTCAGCATTTTCACCTAATGCCTTTTTTAATTCTGCATATGCAATTGCAGAGCAAATTGTATCTGTATCTGGGTTCTTATGTCCAAAAACTAGTACTTTTTCCATCAAAAATTCTCCTAACTATATCTTGTTTTTCATTTTTTTATGTATTTTAATGCCAAGAATTGGCTTTAATATAAAACGCTTCAATAATAATACCATATCAATATAAAAAAAAATAGCCAAAATGGCTATTCTTTACAGTTTGAAGACAAAGTCAAAAAAACATGCCAATCAGACTAATTGAAAACGCTTAATTTCCAGGTCACTAAGCCTACTCATCCTATAGAAACAAAAACCAATCTATAGTCTAATTAATCTTCAGCCTGTTTATATGACATTGTTTCCGTAATCGGTTCACTTTTAGGTAACCAATCGATAGGAATATCATCTGCAGTATTAAGATCTTCAAGTAATAATTCGTCAAAATTATTTTGATTTGAATCAATTGATTTGTTCTTTTTCGATTTGCTCATCTTTTTTACCTCACTTAATCCTTCATGATTTGGATATAGTTTGTGTAAAAGTTAGCTTGGATAATACTTATTTTATGTTTTTTATAATAATTTCGGGTATCGATATATTTTTACGTGGTTTTATATTTTCAATAATAATTTCAGCGATATCCTCTGGATTCATCATTTTTGAAGTTTTATCTTCATCAAAAATACCTGACCAAAAGTCTGTATTCATTCCGCCCATATATGCTGCAAACACCGAAATTGGCGTTCCTGTTAATTCAACAACCAAACTTTCGGTAAAGCCTTTAACTCCAAACTTACTTGCGCAATAAACTGATTCTGTTGCTTTTCCAATTAGACCTGCGGTAGAAACAATATTGACGATCGTTCCACTATTTTGTTTTTTCATTTGTTTTAAAACTTCTTGTGAGCAGAAAATGGTTCCCTTTAAGTTAATATCAATCATATTATGTACTGCTTCTTCATTTAATTCTTCTGCAAGCTCAAATATTCCAACACCTGCATTATTAAATAATAAATCAACTTTTCCATATGTTTGAATAATTGTATCGAAGACTCTTTTTACATCTTCATATTCTGAAACATCAACAGTATGTATTGAATAATTGTTAGGTAATTGTTTTCCAATTTCTCTAAGTTTATTTTCAGTTCTTCCTAACAAACAAATGTGAGCTCCATTTTCAGAATATTTTTTAGCTAATGACGCTCCTAATCCACTTCCTGCGCCTGTGATAATAACAACTTGATTTCCCAATCTAAGACCAACTTTCTTTATAAAATATTTATCCGAATAATTTCATTATAGCTATTAAACCAAAACATGATACAATTGTAAAAGTGTTTGTTTAGGAGGTCGATAAATTGAATACTACTAAAACGGATAAAATATCACGCTTTTTTAAATTACTACTTCCGATTTTAATCACTCAAGTGACATTATTTTCGATGTCATTTTTTGATACAATCATGTCTGGTAATAGTAGTCCAGGGGACTTAGCAGGGGTTGCGATAGGTGTTAGTATTTGGACTCCAATCAGTACGGGGTTAACTGGCATTTTAGTCGCACTTACGACAATGGTTGCCAATTTAAATGGTGCAAAACAGGATGAAAAAATAACGCCACTTGTTATGCAGGCAATTTATTTGGCTGGGATAATTGCAATTGTCATTATTATTATTGGTATATTTTCAATTCATCCAATCTTGAATCATATGAATCTTGATCCGAAAGTTCATCGTGTTGCTCTTCATTTCTTATTCGCATTATCATTTGGAATTTTACCTTTATTTCTATATACAGTCATTCGTCAGTTTATTGATGGTTTAGGTAAAACAAGAACTACTATGGTTATTACAGTTATTTCAGTACCAGTTAACGTAATTTTGAACTATTTCCTTATATTCGGTAAAGCTGGTCTCCCACGCTTAGGTGGCGTAGGTTCTGGAGTAGCGTCTGCAATAACGTATTGGATTATTTTTGGAATTGCTTTTTACATTATTAAAACTAAAAAGCCATTTAGCACATTCAATCTATTTAAAAAAATTCCTCCAATTTCATTTGAAACTTGGAAAAGTATTTTAAAATTAGGAGTTCCAATTGGTCTTAGTATCTTTTTTGAAGTAAGTGTATTCTCAGTCGTAACATTATTATTAAGTGAGTTTGATACCGAAACGATTGCTGCACATACAGTGGCAATGAATTTTGCGAGTCTTCTTTATATGGTTCCATTAAGTATTTCGATGGCTTTAACAATTGCTGTCGGCTATGAAGTTGGTGCGAAAGAATTTCAAAATGCAAAAGAATATAGCAAAATTGGTTTAGTAATGGCAGTTTCAATTGCTTCATTTTTCGGGATCATCATCTATTTATTCCGTTATGATGTAGCCGGATGGTATACAAATGATCCATCTGTACAAATTTTGGCAGGCGGATTCTTAATCTTTGCAGTCATGTTCCAACTATTTGATGCAATTGCAGCGCCAATCCAAGGTGCATTAAGAGGTTATAAAGATGTAAATGCAACGTTAATTATGATGATTTTAGCTTATTGGGTAATAGCATTACCAGTAGGGTACGCACTATCTAATACAAATCTTGGTGCAAAAGGATATTGGGTTGGATTAATCGTCGGTTTAGGTGTGTCAGCACTAACATTATCTTTCCGATTAGTACAACTACAAATAAAAAAACTAAAGTTATCTGAAGCATAATGAAAAGGATGGGAAGCACAATTGCTCACCCATCCTTTTTTGTATTTTAATCATCTTGTATTGTTATATTTGGATGATCATCATCAAATTGGTCAAGTAATTCGCTAGGGATATGTTTTGGGATTACATCAGATGGAAGTTCACCTTCCATACCTAAATAGTAATGTCGAATTGGCTTTAGTTCGTCAGTTAATTCATAAACTAAAGGAATACTTGTTGGAATATTAAGTGAAGCAATCCCGTCAGCTGAGACTTGATCTAAATATTGAACGATTCCCCTCAACGTATTTCCATGTGCAGATATAATAACCTTTTTGCCTGTTTTCAAAGCTGGAGCAATATCTTCATCCCAATATTTTAAGACTCTTTTTTCTGTATCCTCCAAATTTTCAGTAAGCGGGAATTCATCTTTTAACAAGGTTTTATAACGAGGTTCATTTATTTCATATCTTGGATCATCCGGTTTTAGAGCTGGTGGTCTAACATTCATAGATCTTCTCCAAATATTAACCTGTTCTTCCCCATATTTTTGGGCTGTTTCGGATTTATTCAACCCCTGAAGTGAACCGTAATGACGTTCATTCAATCTCCATGTCTTATAAACAGGAATCCACATCATATCTATTTCATTTAAAATAATCCATAATGTTCGGATTGCTCGTTTAAGTACTGATGTATAGGCAACATCAAATGTAAATCCGTTTTTCCTTAAAATGATACCAGCTTCTCTTGCCTCGGAAAGACCGCTCTTCGTTAAATCAACATCTGTCCAGCCTGTGAACCGATTTTCAACATTCCATAAACTTTGCCCATGTCTGATTAATACAAGTTTAATCATATTGCTCTCCTTTAAAATCAATTAAATATGATTTAGTTTGCTGAAATGTTCTTAATTTGATTCACAACTGATTGGATGTGCAAAATGTTATGTAATTAAATTTCTCAACTAAAAACTGTCATACTTCATCTAGTTTGCATATTTCATTTTTAGATACGCTACATTTTCAACTATTTATTTATTCGATTTATTTTAATTGAGCTAAGTTCGATTGGGATATAAATCTTATTTTTAAGTACAATATTCCCCATTGAGTCATATAGATTTTCAACAAGTAAAACGAATAAATTATTAGTTGAACGTAATTCATAGTTTGATGAAGGAAGGACTGATTCTGTATATTTTATTTCGATTGTTGATGAATGGATTAACTTATAAATATCTTCTTCAAGTATTTTTAGTAAACTCTGCTGATCGCCTAGGTTTATTTGATATTGGGAAGCTGTCTCACTTGGGAACATAGTATAAGCATGGGCGACAATTTTATTTTTAGATTTGTACCATCTATTAAACCTGACCATCACTGCAGAATCTTTATTAAAAATCTTTTTAACGTATTCATAGTCATCCGAAAGACTAACTTCTAAATAAGCATCTACATCATCAATTGTTTCTGTACAGCATTGAAAAACTGAGTTATCAATTTTTTCTAAGCCAACACTTCTTAAATTTACATTTTGTTTTATAAAATTACCTTGTCCATGGATTGTTTCAAGATAACCGTCCTCTTTTAGTAAACTCAACCCTTGTCTTAATGTCATTCTGCTAACATTCATCATCTTAGAAAGTTCTGGTTCAGAAGGAAGCTTACTTCCAATCGGATAGACTCCCTCATTAATTAATTTAAATAATTTTTCATAAACCCCTACATATAGAGGTAATTTTTTTTTATTTTCAACGGACATAACAACACTCCTTATAAATATTATATCGAGTTATGAATTATTCGCAAATTTGTGTTTGATCGTAAAGGTAAACAAGATCATTATTCTTTAAAATAACGTTGATTTATTAGGATAAATGATTGAGTGAGTTTAAGTTGCTATTGCTTTCTATATTTTATTGAAATATAATTTAGTTGAAACTAAATAGACAACTATATATACAACTATACTTCGTAGTATTAATATTCATTTTTTGAACATTTGTTTTGCTTTATTTTGTAAACGGAAACATTTTAGGAAAGAATGTTAACCTAAAGATAAATTAACATGGGTGAAATGAGTAAGAATAGTAGTTGTATTGGATTTAGTTAAGAAAATTAAAAGAATAGAAATGGAGAGAAAATAATATGACAACGCCACATAATACAGCCAAAAAATCAGGAGAAATTGCAAAAACAGTTTTAATGCCTGGGGATCCACTACGTGCAAAATATATTGCAGAAACATATCTAGAAAACCCAGTGCAATTTAATACTGTACGTAATATGTTTGGCTATACAGGAACATATAAAGGAAAACAAGTATCAGTAATGGGATCTGGTATGGGCATGCCAAGTATAGGAATTTACTCATACGAATTATATAAATTTTATGATGTAGAAAATATTATCCGAGTTGGTAGTGCAGGAGCTTATACAGATAAACTAAACATTCACGATATTGTGCTTGTAGATAGTGCTTGGAGTCAATCTACATTTGCAAAGACTCAAGCAGGTGTTGAAAGTGACATTCAGTATCCATGTGAAACACTAACAAACAAAATTGAAGATACAGCAAAACAAATCAATACTCCGATCGTTAAAGGAAGAATACATTCTAGCGATGTCTTTTATTATGAAAGTTCAGTTCCAAATTTTGTTAATTTTTATAAAGAGCATAATTGTATTTGTACAGAAATGGAAAGTTTTGCACTTTTCCATAATGCGAAAGTTTTAGGAAAGAAAGCAGCTTGTTTACTTACTATTTCAGATTCTTTAGTTACTCATGAAGAGATTAGTGCTGAGGCTAGACAAACTTCATTCGATAAAATGATGAAACTTGCATTAGAAGCTTGTTTGTAAAATAAAATTGATTTAAAATAGCGCATATTAATGAAAAACAAAAAGTCGATTTCCGTTAACAATTCAAATTGGGAAAATCGACTTTTTTTGTAATTTAATTCAAGAATTGAATAATTTTTATGTTTGAATGATTAAGTCCATAAACTTTACTTCTTTATTTAATAGCTTTACTCACTTTTAATTTTTTTCCTTTAATCGTCGCATTCTCCATGGCTTGTAAAACTAATGACCCTTTTCCATTCAGAATATCAACATATGACATTTGATCATGAATAGAAATAATACCGATATCCTCTACTGTAACTCCAGGGATTTTTGCAATTGTTCCAACAAAATCAACAGCACGAATTTTCTTCTTTTTTCCGCCGCTGAAATGGAGTTTCATAATATCTTGGTTAATTCGAGCTGTTTTATTATTTCTTACCACTCGCCTGCTGTTAAGTTTTTCTTCAAAGATTGCTTTTCGACTAATCACCTCTTGATGACTAGGAGCTTCTATAGTAGGTATCTCAAAACCGATGTAATTTTCAATTGCTTTAACGAACTTTCCTTCAAACTTTGTCGAAAACGTAATTGCTTTTCCTTTATTTCCGGCACGACCAGTTCTACCAGTACGGTGTACATAGCTCTCTTTTTCCATAGGAACGTCATAGTTGATGACTAACGTTACATTATCAATATCAATACCTCTAGCAGCTACATCGGTTGCTACTAGATAGCGGAAGTTCCCTATTTTAAATCCATCCATTACAGCAAACCTGTCTTCTTGTTCCAGTCCTCCATGTAGTCTTTCACATGAATAATTAGCTTTTTCCAATTCACTATATACTGCATCAACGTTTTCTTTAGTCCGGCAGAAAATTAGGCAGCTGTCTGGGTTTTCTACAACAGTGACGTCTTTAAGAAGTGAAATCTTTTCTTCTTCTTTCACTTCAATTAAAAAATGTTCAATTGTATTTGCAGTTACACCAGTTGATTCAATTTCTATATGAGTAGGTTCTTTCATATATTTATGGCAGAGATTTTCAACATCTTTAGGTAAGGTAGCAGAAAAAACCATCGTAACACGGTTTAAAGGTAACTGATCAATGATTGCTTCTACTTCATCTATAAAGCCTCGATTAAGCATCTCGTCAGCTTCATCGATGATTAAATATTTTATTTGATCTATATCAAGGGTTCCTCTTTCAAGATGGTCCATGACCCTTCCAGGCGTACCAACTACTACATGTGTTTTTTGTTCCAATTCTACCTTTTGTTTACTAAACGGTTCTTTACCATAGACGGCCACCGCTTTTATCCGTTTAAATCTGCCAATATTCGTAACATCTTCGCGGACTTGAGCTGCAAGTTCCCTAGTTGGAGTTAGAATTAAAACTTGTGGTTTTTTTTCCTCCCATTCAATCATTTCGCAAACAGGAATACTATAAGAGGCAGTCTTGCCGCTTCCTGTTTGAGATTTTACGATTAAATCTTGATTTTCCATTGCTAATGGAATCACTTCACTCTGAACTTCAGTTGGAGTTTCGTATTTTAAAACAGCAAGTGCTCTTTTAATTTCCTCACTTAGATGATAATCCGCATAACTTCTTTTAGTCATTTCTTAACCTCGTTTTTATGTTTTTTTCGATATATGTATAGAATTCTCTCTTAGAAAAATCATATTCATTTATTGAGTATGATTCATTATACTTGAAAAACGCAAGACAAAACGGCTTTTTTTAAAATATTAGGCTTTGTTAAAGGCGATTGTTGATTTTCTTATTCTATTAATTGGCATTTTAGTGGTATATAAGGATTTTATTATGAAGTTCGAAAAAAAGGAAAATAATGGGTATATATAGAAACTCCTATATACGGATAGATAGGAGGAATTTTTATGTCTGATTTCAAAAGCATTAATGTTGAAAATATAAATATTGTCGATAAAGATGGAACTGTAAGAATGAGAATTTTTAATAATGATAACATCCCAACTGCAATTATGGATGGAAAAGATATTCTTCCAGGTCACAGGCAAAAAGATCCTATTGCTGGATTAATGTTTTATAACGGAGAAGGTGATGAGTGTGGAGGACTTATATTTGGAAGTAAAAAAGATGAAATAGGAAACTATGAATCATACGCATCATTAACTTTTGATCAATATAAACAAGATCAAGTTGTACAAATGCATTATATTGATGTGAATGATCAAAGAAATTATGGACTTTCAATTTATGATAGACCTAATACACCTTTACCAGATCTTTTAGAAAGAACGCATAGTATACAAAACTCTGCACTTACGGAAAAGGAAATTGATAAAGAGTTAGAAAATATTTGGGAAGGAAATACGCCTCGAGCCTTTATGGGGAAGAATTCCAAAGGAGAAGTAACAGTTCAACTATCAGATAGCAAAGGAAAACCTCGAATTAGAATGGTAGTAGACGAAAATGATATTCCTCGTATGGAATTTTTAGACGGAGAAGGAAAAGTTACATATAAAATCCCACCTGAAATGTAATGTTCATCTTTTATTCTCGGATTTTTTAAGCATAAAAATAATATTCTTTTTAGAGAATAAACACATACGTGTTTCTCATTTGGAACTTTTTGGAGGGAAATTAAATGGCTTTTTGGATTACAACAATTGGTGGTATTTTAGCGTTGGGTGCATGGATTTGGTATTATGCATCTTTAGGAAAGAGAATTCACCAAGAAGAAAAAGAGGCTGGTAGAGATCTTTCTTATGAAATTAATCCATTCACAGGTTCAGCCAAAGCCACTTCAAATGAAAAAAAGTAACTTACTATTCAACTAACGCATGATAGTGAAAAAGGAGCTGAATGCTCTTCAGTTCCTTTACAATGCTAATTCATATCCCCCGTTTTTATCTTCCAAATAAGGATCTATCTTTTCCAACTCTAACGCTTCTCTCTATGTATCGTAGCGCGTCAGTTTGGAACAGTATCGAACGCTGTAGTTTTACAGAAAGTATCATTCAACTATTGAGCTGACTGTGTTGAAACTTGCCATGTAACACCGAATTTATCGGTTACTTGTCCGTATAAAGGACTCCAAAATGTTTCGTGTAACGATATGATTACTTTTCCTCTATCTTGTAATTTACCAAATACTTCTTTTGTTGTTTCAACATCATTAATTAAAATAGCTAAGGTGGTTTGGTCGCCAATTTGATAAGGTAGACCTGTAAAAGTATCTGAAATCATTATATCTGTTGAACCTACTTTGAGATGTGCATGTAAGATACGATTTTTTTCTTCATCAGTTAGATTTGTATTTTCTTCCCCTGGCATGTCGCCAAATCTTTGAAGAGTAAGGGTCTTTGTATTGAAAGCATCTTTGTAAAATGTAACAGCTTCTTGTCCATTTCCATTTTATATTAAAAAAGGGTTGATACCTAAAATCAATAGAAACACCTCTTCTTATATTTTGATCTAATCTCTTCTTCTTTTTACCTCTTGATGTCAATCTGATTTAGCTTCACAAGATGGTCACGATTAAGTTCCCTTTTAATATTTTCTACTTCAAGTCTTTCATTCCTTCAAATTTAAATGTAGCTTAATTTAGAAAAATCACAAATCTCATTTTAATAGAGCACTTTTATTTAATCTTTTTAATTTATTTCAAACATAAATCCTAGTAAACGCAACAAACTCTAGATTTTTCAGAAAATTCATTTTATAATATTAAAAATGTATTTTTTAAATTACCTCTCTTATAATACTTATAAATTAATTTAATTAATCAGGTTGTTGCAAAATAGAGCCCATTAATCGACTCTTTTTAGCATTCATTCCTTAATTCTACCCATTAAGATCGTATTATAAAATTTACCATCAGATAGTACCTTATCATTTTTTAATACTCCTTCAACTTCAAAGCCTAACTTTTCATATAGATTAATTGCTTTTGCATTCGTTTCTAATACACTTAGATTTATTTTATGAAGATTATTAGTATCTGCCCAAGAAATTGATTGTTTTAAAAGATTTTTACCGATCCTGTGTCCCCAAAATTCTTTTAAAACGCAAACTCCGAACTCTACTTTATGGGAAAGTCTTTTTAATTGATTACCTTCACATCTAGAAAAACCTATTATTTTATCTTGAACTTCAGCTACTAAAAATAAATTTTTAATAGATTCTGTATCTGAGATAATTAATTGTTCAAAGCCTTTTGGATCAATAAATGCTTCTCCTGCTTCTCTATCTAAATTTTCTGTCTCTCCATCAATCTGTACTCTCAAACTAGATAATTGTTTAGCATCTGTAAGTACTGCATGTCTAATAATATATTGAAGGCCATTTTCCGTAAATTTCTGAGGTTGTATTTTCATCCTATACTCCTTACACTTGTATTCTTTATTTTAATAGAAAAGAAAGATTGTTTGATTACTACTTCTATTAGAGTGGATAAGACTCATTAATAAAAATGATTATTGATTCATACTAAAAGAGATCATCCTAATTGTTAATATTAAAAGTTTTTAGACCAAACTATATTAATATGAAAGAGGTGTATCAAAAGTGGAATTTAGAAGTAGTGGAAGGCTTTCTAATTTTTTAGTTTCGATATTGTTTGCGATTTGTATGGTCACTTTCATCTTTTATGTACAAAGGCATGGATTTCCTAATACTATTAAGTCATATATGATCATGACGATGGTAAGTTTAATCTTTCTAGCTTATATCGGTTATATTCGTAGTATGGTTATTAGAATAAATGATCACGGAGTTACATACGAACATTGGGGATTTAAGCGAACGATTCCTGCTCATCATATTACACGTGTTAATTTACAATACCGCTATAAAGAAACACCATCACATAGTGCTTATCTAGTAATAAACCATCCTGAAGATTCGATTTTCATCCCTTCTATGATGTTTCAAGGTCAAATCGAAAGAATAACGAAAGAAATCAGAGATATAATGATCTACTAATATAGTCTATTTTAAAGAACTGAAGTAATCCTTCAGTTCTTTGTATTTAATAATATGATTTTTTGTTAAATTATCGTTTTACTGCATCTACAATGATTGAAGGAAACAGGATTTTTTCCCCGTGGTTTCTAGGATCATATTTTTTTGAACGGAAAATAACACCTTCCTTACCATTCCATTCATTAAACTGAAAATTTCCTTCTTCATCACAATATTCTAGTAGTTTAACTTCAAAACCCGCTGTTTCAAACATGTTAATTAGTGTTTTATAGTTATATACTATTTTATGACTTGCAGCAGGATGATCTTTTGGTCCAGGTCCTCCCACTTTAACAATACTTTGATATGTTTCGTCTTGAAAAAATCCATCTGGTACAGCACAACGAATATAGCCTGATTGTTTTAAATATTCATAACAAATTTTAGCAGCTTCTAAACCTTCATCATATGTAAGGTGTTCCCAAACATGTTCAGCTAAAATAGCTGAAACCGAATTTTTCTCAAATTTATTTTCCCAAGTCGACCTAACTAATAAATTAAGTTCTTCTTCCTGAGTTTGAATCCATGTTGGATTATTGTTATATTCACCTGCTCCAATTACAATTTTTATTTCATCTTGTTTAATCATCAGTAGATTCACCTCATCTTAAATTTTGATCGAATAGTAGTGTTCTACAAAAGTTACATGAATTCCTTCTACATAACGTAGAAAAATGTCAAAATTTAGAAATGTAGATTATTTAAGATATTCTTTTTTGAAACTGTTCAATCGTTTCTTCAACTGATTTATGCACACCTTTAATTACTGTTACTATGACTCATTTCTAAGAATTAATCGGTTTGTTTCAAATTTTTGAGTAGCAGAATTGTTAATCATTCTGACATCCTTTCATATAACTCATAGTCTTTTATCTATCACTTTAAAAATCAGTTAGATTTCTTCTACTTAATCTTGGGTATAATAATTCCAGTATATGGAGGCGATATCAAATGATCATTGATCGAATTTGTACGATTGGACCAGCTAGTTTTGATAAAAAAATATTGTCTGAATTGATTGAGCATGGCATGACGATCGCAAGACTCAATTTTTCACACGGAACACATGAAAGTCATCACAATGTCATCGAACTATTAAAATCAATCAGAAAAGAGACAGGAAAAGATATCAAGATTTTAGGAGACCTCCAAGGTCCAAAAATTCGTTTAGGAAAAATTGAAGGGGAAAAAATCAATCTTGAACCTAATCAAGCTTTTACACTCTTAATTGATGAAATTACAGGTGATCGTAATCAAGCAAGTGTAGATTATAAAGGTTTAATAAATGATGTTAAACAAGGAGATCGTATATTAATTAATGATGGTGCAGTGGAGTTATTAGTTGATAAGATAGAACAAAATAAGATTGTCACTTCTGTAAAAACTGGTGGCGAAATTTCTTCGCATAAAGGGGTTAATTTACCAGGAGTCGTTACAAGTTTACCTGCTATTACTGAAAAAGACCGAAAAGACATCGAATTCATTTTGCAAGAAGGTTTAGACTATATTGCATGCTCATTTATTCGTCGTGCATCACATTTACAAGAAATTAGAAGTTTTATGAATTCAAAAAGTGGTAAAACACCTCAGTTAATCGCAAAAATTGAAACGATCGAAGCAATAAAAAATTTCCAAGAAATTAATAAAGAAACTGATGCAATTATGATTGCTCGTGGTGATTTAGGTGTTGAATTACCTTATCAATGGATTCCTCTCTTACAAAGAGCAATGATTCATGAGTGTAATTCAAATGGTACATATGTGATCACAGCAACTCAGATGCTTCAATCAATGGTAGAAAATTCAATTCCAACACGAGCTGAAGTAACTGATGTATTTCAAGCTGTGATGGATGGGACGAATGCAGTCATGCTATCCGCTGAAAGTGCTGCTGGCCACCATCCAATCGAAAGCATTGAAACATTAAAACTTGTATCTCAATTTGCTGAGACCGTAAAATCAAAATCTCCATTTGATTTTGATGATATGTTTGAATTGATTAACTCGACTATCAAATAACTTGATCTTCAAAACAAAAACGCCCCAAAAGGGCGTTTCAGACTGTTGACAAACGCTCGCTTTCTTCGTTGCTTCGCCTGTCTGCGGTGCTCATTACCGTCTAAGGTAACTCCGCTCCTCACCAGACTTCACGCCTCGAAAGACAAGCGCTTGCAATCAGTCTGAAACCCAAGTTTTTTGTACTATGTCTACACACTAAAACGCCCCAAAAGGGCGTTTTTAAATATCACTTTTCTTTTTTATAAAATCGTTCACCTGTATCTGGATTATAGTAAACTCTTGTTTTCTCCCCTGTTACAGGATCAATATTCACTTCGCTAGTTCGTTGAAATCCTTCTGGTATCTGATTTCCATGATTTCGATTAAATCGTTTATCGTAAATAAAGTAACCTAGCAATAAACAAATAATGAGAAATAAAATTTGGAGACCATAAAAACCGAAAATAAATTTTTCCATTATATTTTCTCGACTACTACAGCCGTTCCATATGCTACAATTCCACTCATATTGTACTTCATGTAGACAGACCCCCTAAAAGTATTGGTATTACAATACTAAACAAGCTACTCACAAAATTATGTCCGTCATTTTGTCCGTTAGATAGCTAAATAACTATTAACTAAAAAAACAGGAAAGAAGCATTTAGATGTTCATATTCATAATTTTAATAACAAACCAAAAAAATAAAATATTAGTTTGATTAGCTTACTACAGAATTAATTACCAGTTCCCTTATGAATTTGATTATAACAATTTTTTTTTGAGAGGTCTATGCACTCATGTATTGGAATTAAAAATAATTTGAAATTGCTTTATGCATCATTACATCTTTTGCTTATTCCTTGGAGCGACTGAATAAGACAAAATCTTAAATAATTATGTAGACCACATCTTTAATCCCCTACACTTCTCCTATGTGCAATCGAGATAATTAATAATCCAAATAAGATCCCAAAATGGTAGTCAAAGTGGTTGAATAGGCAAATATTGTGACATGAATGCTTTAAGGTCTTATTATTTACATTAGTCGGGGTAGAATGTCACATCCGTGGAACTCGATTCAGTCAACTAAACTGTTCACCCCCCTACTTGTATAAACATGTTTCAGGCGGTGGTATTAGAAATTCAAAAATAAACCATGAGCTTTTGGAGAATATTTGTGCTAGAATGAATAGTCTTTTGGATAAAAAAAGAGAGGAATATATATGAATCAAATTCAAACAAAATCATCTAAAAATTTCTTTAAAAACCTAATCAGCCTCATTAAAGGGAAAGTCTTTGTTATCAATGTGCTTCCTGTGTTGGCAGGATATTTTTTATCTTCGCATATCAATCATATTCCACTTGCTGCACATATTGCCTCTTTCTTTGTTACATTAATAGGAAGTGCCTTTGTCATTGCTGGTGCTTTAATGTTGAATAATTGGTACGAAGCCGATTTAGATAAACAAATGGAGCGAACTAAAAATAGACCGAGTGCTACTGGAGAGTTCAGCAAGAAGTTTGTTTTAACATTAGGAGTTACAACAAGCATAATGGGATTTTTTATATTGTTTTTTACTAATGCCGAAGTGTTACTATTTTCATTCGTTGGTTGGTTTTTTTATGTGGTCTTGTACACTTTTTGGAGTAAACAAAAATACTCATGGAACACGATTATTGGTGCCGTATCAGGATGTGTAACACCGTTAATCGGTTGGTCAGTGTTATCTAGTAGCTTTCAACTTATTCCTATGATGATGGCACTCATCGTATTCATTTGGCAAATGCCTCATACTTATTCCATCGCTATACGAAGATTTGATGATTACAAACGGGCAGGATTCGCCATGTTACCTGTTGTATCAGGCGTCAAGAAAACAAAAATCCATCTACTATTTTATCTTATCTGTTTAATTCCAATGCCATTCTTCATGAAATCCCTTGGTTTGTTTTTCATCGGATTTATGACAATTTTAAATATTGGATGGATAATTTTATCGATCAGCGGATTTGCTACACAAAACGAAGCACATTGGGCGAAATGGATGTTTAGATACTCCGTTATTCATATGATGTTATTTCTTATATCTATTATCGTGATGTCAATCTAAAAAGAACCCTGGCTCAAGGGTTCTTTTTATTTCTTCACTCTACATCCTATCTAGATTAATAACATCTTTTAATGCTGCCGCTATCTCTGTAGATTTTTCTTCATTAGTGATGCTACCTGAATATTATCTAGTTGGGAACTGGTTTCTAGTTGCCTAATGATTAACTCTTGTCGTTCCACGGGATGATTTTGGCTTAATTTAGCTTTCGCTTCAATTTTTGAGATGTTTATTCTGAATGCTACAATCCCTTTGCTCATTCCTTCGATATATTGTGAATCTACATTAGTTAAATTGTATAAGCTATCTGGTTCCATTATTGGAACAGTCTGGTTTGTGTCCGAAAATTTGTCCGCACTTTTTTTATTTATATTTAATTCTATAAAAAGTGAAATAAAAAAACCTTGAAATGACAAGGTTTTTTTTTTATATTTTCTCGACTACTACAGCCGTTCCATAAGCAACAATTTCACGGTACATCTCCTTAATCTTATCCCAATAGATTCATATTTTACGCAATTTTATGGACGATTACTATAGAGATTAAAAGAGCTCTGACACTATAAAATTGTCAGAGCTTATCTAATTAATTCGTAGTATTTATTTCGTGATTCTGTTTTTTGGAGTAAACGCTTATAAAGATAAATGATGCGACTAAGAAAATGAAAAGAATGACTCCCACAATTTCGAAATCTAGTTCTGCCCAAGGGTTAAAAAAAGTAAATGCCAGATAGAAGGAAACTCCGTATGCCAAGACGACAATCACCCAACCCATTAGTCTTGACGCAGCTTGACCGATTTTGCTGGACTGGTTCACCATTTTATAGACAATCATCGAATCAATTGTATCCGTAATCATCATCCCAAACATAAAAACTAGCCCTAAAAATAAAGGGGTATATTTACTTACACTTCCAGCCGCCAAAGACCAGACGGCGGTTTGACTTACTGTCTCAGCAGCCAAGGCAAACAAAGCCCCTACTAAAATAATAAGAAAAGGATTTGTAGTCCCCTTCGCAATTTTTGGGATAAACTTTCCCTTTAGTCCGCTAAGTTGAAACTCTTCGTGATTGTTTCTAGTGCGTAATAGATTATACGTATTTAACGTTCCAATAAGGAATAAAGAAAAAATCGACACCCATGATGCAATATTATCAAAATAAGCTGGGAATGAAAAATTCTTTATCACCATTCCTAAAATACCTGCTGTTAATGCTACCATTCCTCCGTGACCCAATGAAAATAATGTCCCCACCCAACGTGCGAACGAACTGCCCATTTTCCAATTAAAACGGGTTTGTCCATCAATAAAAGCAAGATGATCAGCATCCAACCCATGCCGAAGCCCCAATACAAAAACAAGGAAAAACATTGATACTGTTTCCATTAAAAAATTCCTCCCTTTTTTAAACAGTTGCAACATAAAAAATCAATCCTAAACCTTTGACAGATTGAGGATTTTAGAGGACATCCGGGAGAAAAGTGCGGCCAAACCTCCTTTTATTAATGAAAACGTAAATCACTTCTCGTTCCTCTTGACTAAACATGTTACCACCCTTTTGTAATCAAACTTTGTGAATCATTCAAATCATTATCTATTCCTTACTTTCATAATGAAATAAATTTAAAGGTACACCCTTGTAAGCGAGTGACATTTCCCTAATTAAATGTGAAACCACCAATTCACTGTTTGTAAGATTTCCATCTAGTAAAATACCCGCGACCGTTCCACTGTGGGCGACAACGATTCCGCCCTGGTAGCGATCGGCCAACTGAACTAATAGAGGAAAAACAGGCTTTGGCAATATTTTTTGATTCACCCTTGCACTGAGGGTTGCCGCCTCCCCAATATAAGTTATATTTTTTTCCTTAAACCCTTTTGAAACTAGATCAAAAGCTTTAATTAATTGCTGTTGATCGTCCTGGCTGTATACTTTCGGCACTTCATTAAATTCTATTGTTTTGATCATCCCCCCAAGATCGATACCAACGAGAATGAATGGGGGTAAGGTCCCAAAGCTTGCAATCAGTTGCCCGTGAATATATTCATATACCACGACTTCCTCATACATTACCCCATCGGTAGGTTCCACTTTTGCGGCAATCATCGAGATCATTTCATTTGTGAGCGGAATACTATAGCTGTCAGCAATTGCTCTTAATGAAGCAACAATATCCGCTGAACTACTAGCCATCCCCTTGCCGGTTGGGATATTGGAATGGATTTCAAGATACCCACCTCCTCTTATCCCAAAAAGTTGGAGTAATGATTCACCCGCTTTCTTCGCTTTCATTTTGGAATTTACAACCCTTATCCGGGAAACGTTTGTGTCTGGAACAAATCTAGCCTCACTTCGTAAACTCCGGATAGGCAAAGTGATTAAAAACGGACGCTCTTTCATGATACCTTGGACCAATTCCCCAAATGTGCCATTGCAGCTTCCTCTTCCTAGTTTCATTGTTCAGGCTCCTATCCCCTTACTTCATGCCCAGCTCCACTAATATCGCAAGTACCATAAATAATACGACACAGATAATGGAGGTAGTTTTCATAACTGTTACTGTAAGTAAAATATCATCTGCTTTGATCTTCCGTAATGGTTCGCCCATCTTTGCCCGTTCAGAGACTTTACCGAAATAATAATTCGTTCCTCCAAGTTGTATCTGAAGCGCTCCTGCGATTGTCGCTTCTGGAATACCGCTATTTGGACTCGGATGAAGTTTAGCATCCCGTTTCATCATTTTCCAAGCGCCTAGTATATTGAGACGTTTAATCGAACAAGCAAGCAGCATCATTCCAAACGTTAACCGGGCAGGCAAATAGTTTAATAGATCATCTAGTCGGGCCGAGGCCCAGCCTAGGTTTTGATATTTTTCATTCTTATATCCTACCATCGAATCTAACGTATTAACCGCTCGGTACAACATTGCAAGCGGGGCACCCCCGATAAGGGCAAAGCATAACGGTGATATAATGGCATCGACAATGTTTTCGGCTACGGTTTCCACTGCCCCCCGCGAAATTTCACTTTCCTCGAGGTTTTCTGTATCTCTTCCGACAATCATTCCCAGACTTTTACGTGCAGCCCTTAAATCCTGATTTTTCAAGTGTTGGAATACTTCCAACCCTGCATCAGCCAATCCTTTTGTCGCGATGGTCGTTGAAATTAACCAGATTTCCGCAATGACAGCAAGAACGTGATTCACCTGATTGAGGCCGCAAAGCAGCAAAGCAACGATTAAATAGCTGCCGCCAGCAATCAAAATAGGAAATAAGAGTCCTGCCAGTTTCAAATACCTTTCCTTTACGATGAAAAAACGAATCGCTTTTTCCAAACGACTAATAGACTTCCCAATGATGACCACCGGATGTAGCAGCTTTTGGGGGTCACCAATGATTCGATCAATAAAATAAGCAATAACAATATTAATGGCATGAACTAACATCGAATTCTCAGCCCTCCTGACTCATTACTACTTCACATGTGGCCTCATAAACAAGGCAGCCAATTGTATTCCCAATGGAGGTGGCGGTGCCTGCAAAAAAAGGGGTTGGAAGATAGTTTACTTGACTGGTAGCCAGGTTCATTATTTTAGCCTTAGTTGCAGACCGGAAAAAACGGTGTATGCTTCATCTGCTTCGGCTGCCAATAATTGATTGATTTTTCCTAGAACATCCTGAAAAAAACGCCCCAACGACGATAACGCGACACCACCTAGACCTACCTCATTAGAAACAACAATCACATGCTGATGATTTTCTTGTATCACCTTAATCCAACGATCCACTTCCTCTATTAAACTGGTTATCTTGTTTTCTTCCTTGAGTTCCTGATCTGTTAACCACATACAATGATTGGACAGCCACGAAGAAATACAATCAACTAAAATAACATCGTAGCTTTGATAGACGGTTTGAACAGAAGTTAGTTCGTTCGGTTCTTCTAATAAGTCCCATTCACTTGGGCGCCGCTTCTTATGGCTATCAATTCTTTTCACCATTTCTTGATCGGCTTGGACTCCGAATGCAACATAAAGGACTCTACCTGTATGACTGAAAGCCAAGCGTTCCGCAAATTCACTCTTCCCGGAGCGAATTCCTCCAGTTACATAGGTTAAGGTCATGATGGATTCACCTCTTTACTTACTTCAATTAAGGCTTGGATTAAGCATTGATTTTCTTCTTCGGTTCGAATCGCAATCCGAAAATCCTGATCCGTTAGCCCCGGATACATGGTACAGGAGCGTATTAAGATTCCTTTATGACCCATGCGCCACTGTAATTCAACCGCCGTGATGCCAGCTGTTATCCTAACTAACAGAAAATTGGCTTGACCGGGAAAAACCTTCCACCCAAGTTTTTCTTCAATGGCTAGTTTGACAAGGCTTCTTTGCTCCTGAATTAGGGTAATCGTTTCTCCCTCGTATACCTTTTCGTTTAGGACCGCTTCACCAACCAATAGTGCCATTTGGTTGACACTCCAAGTTACTTGTTTCGCCTGAAACTTTAATATCAGGCTTGGATCGGCCACCATATACCCCAGCCGGAGACCAGGAATCGCATAGAACTTTGTCATCGAGCGAACTAGGATTACTTGTTTCCAACGTTGCAATTCCTCAAGCAGCGTGACTCGTGTTTCGATTGGAAGAAAATCAATAAATGCCTCGTCTATTATCAAATATGTATTTGTCTTCTTTGCCTGTTCTGCCATCTCGACAAGTTCTTCCTTCGAATATGTTACACCAGTGGGATTGTTGGGATGTCCTACAAATACAAGATCGGTTTTCGCTATTAATTGAAGGAATTCCGATTGATCAGGCTTAAAATCATTTTCTACCCTGCCGACCAATGAATTGATGGTAGCACCATAAGCTCTAGCAAGCTCTTCGTATTCCGAGAAGCAAGGATATACAACCCCCACTGTTTCAGGTTGCAATCCTAAAATCGTAAGGGCGATACACTCTGCTGCTCCATTTCCTATCAAAATCTGTTCTGGTGAAACGGAGTGTTTTTCCGCCAGCTTTTGTTTAAGAACACGATGGGCGGGATCGGGATAATGGACGATCGACTCCAGTTGCTCCTTTATCAACTCAATTACACTAGCAGGTGGACCAAGTGGATTGATATTCGCACTAAAATCTAACAGCTGCGATGAATCTTTACCAAACAATTGTTGGGCCGTCAGTAAATCGCCACCATGACCAAATTTTTCAATATAGACCATTAAAACTCAATTCCCTTCACGGCAGGAATTCCTTCGTTATAATAATGCTTAACTGGCTTCATTTCGGTTACTAAATCCGCACAAGCGATGATTTCCTCTTTGGCTGACCGTCCGGTAATCACCAAATGCATCCCCTTAGGGCGCTTCTGAATCAACTCAATAACTTCTGTTAACGGAAGGACATCGTCAATCGGAAATTTATCAATTGCGAGCGCATTATTTAGTTCATCTAAAATGACAACATCATAGCTGCCAAACTGGACCTTTTCTTTTGTAAAAGACCAAGCGGTTTTTAGGGCTACCCGATGTTCCTCTGGTGTTTTCGTCCACGTAAAGCCGATTCCTGTCTGCACGATTTCAATCCCTAATTTTTCGAACGTAATTTTTTCCCCGTACGTTCGATCAGGCGATTTAATAAATTGAATCATAAGCACTCGTTTTCCCCGACCCGCGGCACGAACTGCGAGCCCAAGGGCTGCTGTCGTCTTCCCTTTTCCATCACCGGTGTAAACTAGTGTAAGACCGCGCTTTGCTTTGTTTTCAGTTACCTCTTCCATACGCTTCCCTCCTCATTACAACCAGACTGTCTTTTCTTCAAAGGATGTCCTAGCCGGAACTTTCGCCTTTTTTAATACTTCTGAATCGGGATAACCGATAAACAAATTTCCGATGATTTTCTTGTTTTCGGGTGAGCCAATAAACTCATACATTCGATGGTCACGAACAAGTCCGACTCCCCTTGTCCGCCAAACCAGACCTAATCCTAATTCTTTGGCGGAAAGCCACATCGAATGGATCGCACAGCATACGGCATATTCATTATCGGCAGATGCCTCTTCATCGTCTGCAACGATGTCAGCGGTAACGACAATATGGACCGGTGTTGTTTTTAGTACCTTTAAGGAGCTTTCGATTAAATTTGGCTTGGTTGGAAAGCGTTCCTGTAGATATTCATAGGCCAACGCTTCATAGCGTTTTTTTGCTTCGCCTTTAATCACATAAAAGCTCCATGGTTCACGCATCCGGTCATTCGGTGCCCATGTCGCTGCTTCTAATAAGGTGTGAATCTTTTCTTCCTCTACCTCTTGAGCCGCATAATCACGGATTGCTCTTCGGGTTTTGATTTCAGCTAAAATCGACATCTTAGCCCCTCCCAATTCCAACTAATTGTTTTTCATCTGCTTCTTGAAACCAGCGTAATTTCTCGCGAAGACCGACCACATCACCCACGAGAACAATCGCAGGATGAGTAATCCCGACTTCTAGAACCCGGACTTCGATATCCTTTAAACTCCCTGTCACCGTTTTCTGCTTGGTCGTGGTCCCCCATTGGATAATGGCTGCTTTCGTATCAGGGCTTTTTCCGTTCTCTATTAATTTCGAAACAATATAAGGTAAATTCCCAATTCCCATATAAAAGGCAATTGTATCGATTCCTTGAGCGAGAGCTGACCAATTTAATTGATCCGCACTTTTTTCCGCACGGCCGTGGCCTGTGACGATCGCGAAGGTGGAAGCATAATCGCGGTGAGTAACCGGAATTCCAGCATAAGCAGGCGCTGCAATACCAGCTGTAATCCCCGGTACTATTTCATAATGAACACCATGTTCTGCAAGAATTTCCGCTTCTTCACCGACACGGCCGAAAATGCAAGGATCGCCTCCTTTTAATCTGGTGACAGTTTTGCCTTGACTGGCTTTTTCAATTAACAACTGATGGATTTGATCTTGAATGAGATGATGTTTCCCTGGTAGTTTTCCACAAAATATCAACTCTGCCTCCGTCTTTGCATACTTGAGCAGTTCCTCATTTACTAAACGGTCATATAAAATCACATCCGCCTGTTGGATACACTCCATCCCGTAAACCGTGATTAGTTTAGGGTCTCCCGGTCCAGCACCAACAAGATACACTTTTCCATTTATCATCTTCTAGCTCCTTCCTAAATTACTCATTTGAAATTCCAGCCGATGCAAAAGTGGCCATTTCTTTTAACATTAAGGTTGCTGATTGTAAGATTGGAAAGGCCACTGCTGCCCCACTTCCTTCTCCTAGCCGCAAATCTAAATCAAGAAGTGGCTTTTTGCCTAATAACTGCAGCGCAATTTCATGTCCAGGCTCGACGGAACGATGGCCGACAATCATATACTCCGCTGCTGTCTGACAGATTTCCCTTGCCAAAAGAGCTGCAATCGTGCAAATAAACCCATCTATTAATATCGGAATTCGGTTTTGAGCGGCGGAGAGCATTGCACCTGTCATTCCGGCAATTTCCAAACCGCCAATTTTTGCTAAGATATCGATGGGATCCTTCCGGTCAGGGTTCCTTTCCTTTATCGCCCTTGTGATGACCTCTTTTTTATGACGAATTTTTTCTCGTGCAATCCCTGTTCCTCGGCCGACGAGTACATCGATGTCCTGTCCGCTTAAAACCGCTGCAATCGCACTGCTTGACGTCGTATTACCAATCCCCATTTCACCAACAATTAGGCATTTGATTCCCTGTTTAATCATCTGTTCCGCCCGTTCATAGCCAACTGTAATGGCTTGTTCGGCCTCTGCTCTTGTTATTGCATCTTGTTGGCAAAAATTGTTGGTTCCATAGCGAATTTTTCGATTCACAAACCCGTTAGCATCAATATCTGCTGCCACACCGATATCGACGACTTCAAACATGGCTCCGATTTGCCGGCTAAAAACATTGATGGCCGCACCGCTGTTTAAAAAGTTTTTGACCATTTGCACGGTAACTTCCTGAGGGAAAGCGGACACCCCTTCTTCGACTACACCATGATCAGCGGCAAAAACTATAACACCGGGCGGTGATACGACTGGGAATGATACAGATGTCATTTCCGACAGATGAATGGCTAATTCCTCTAATTTCCCCAAACTGCCCGGAGGTTTGGTTAACGTATCGATATACTCACGAACTTGCTGTCCCATTTCTCTATCAAGTGGCTGGATTCCTGTTATTACGCTATTCATTGGGTGATCTCCTTTTTTGATAATCCTTCATTAAATGTTCAATGACATTCAGTTTAACGTGTGCCCTTACATGTTCTGCCAGCCGGTCAAACGCTTCTTCCCGCAATTCGTTAAAAGATTGGCGCATGTGGATGGGCTCCAATCCCTTTTTACGGCGGAGCTGATTAAGTAATTCCTCACGAAATTCATCATTATGGAATATCCCATGAAAATAAGTGCCTATGACGGTTTCGTCTAGGGAATGACAACCATCCCATTTTTCATTTGTAAAAATAAGCCCTTGGGACGATCCTGTCGCCACGGTTTCACCCATATGAATCTCGTAACCTGTCACATGAAATTTTTTTCCGAAAAGATGCAACTCCCCATTTGATAGGATCGTCGTCTTATCTTTCGTAATGGTAGTTTCAATTGGCAGTAACTGAAGGCCTTCGATTTCTTTATGAAGAGACTCGATCGCCAACGGATCCTCAATTTTATCACCGAGCAATTGATAGCCACCACAGATCCCGAAAAGTACGGAGTGTTTCTTTTTATGTAGTTCTGCTATTTTTTGAGCGATGCCGCTCTTTCGTAAAAAAAGTAAATCTTCAATCGTATTCTTGCTGCCCGGGAGAATGACTAAATCTGGATTTAGTAATTGATCCGCTCTCGTTATAAAACGAACATGACAATCCGGCTCAGCAAAAAACGGGTCGACATCGGTGAAATTTGAGATTTTCGGATACTGAATCACCGCGATATCCAATTCTTTTTCAGTATTTTGAGTAGATGTATATTGATTTAAAATCACGGAATCCTCGGCATCAATATTTAGATTCTGCAAGTAAGGAATCACGCCGAGAATGGGTTTTCCTGTATACTCCTCAAACCACGTTAATCCAGATTCTAGCAGGCTGAGATCACCGCGGAATTTATTGATGATTACACCAATTACTCGATCGCGGTCCTCTGGTTCCATTAGCTGAAGGGTTCCTACTAAACTAGCAAACACTCCGCCTTTTTCGATATCCCCAATTAAAATCACAGGGGCATCCGCCATTTTGGCGACCCGCATATTAACTAGTTCCCGGTCATTCAGATTAATCTCGGCCGGACTACCAGCCCCTTCAATGACAATTCGTTCATAATTTTGGGACAGAGTGGACAGTGATTGTTGAATAAGTTCCAATCCCGTTTGAAAGAATTCCCGGCGGTACCTTCCTGCTTCCATATTTTTATATGGTTTACCATGGACGACAATTTGGGATTGGTTATCCCGGTTCGGCTTTAGTAGAATCGGGTTCATATCGGTGGTTGCCTGAATACATGCGGCTTCGGCCTGAACACCTTGTGCTCTGCCGATTTCTTTTCCATCCACTGTGATATAGGAATTTAACGCCATATTTTGTGATTTAAATGGAACCGTTTTATATCCGTCCTGGGCGAATATCCGGCAAAAGGCGGTCACGACAACACTTTTGCCAACATCCGAATTGGTACCTTGAAACATAAGTGGGAGAGCTTTAGTCATTTTGTTTGAACTCCTTACATTTCTTCACCCAATTTTCGACAAGCTCAGGGCATGAGCCAAAATGAAAATGGGTATAACCTGCAATTAAATTCCCTTTCCTATAGCCCTCCTGCTTAAACCCACGCATCCCTTTCGTTTGGTAGGCCGGTTCAAAAACCGTTCTCGGATGAAAGGTGGAGTAGTGAAATTCATGGCCTCTTGCACTCAGATTTCCCGCTAACAAGAAATTTTCTTCTTCTGCAGTGATTTCTCGGTATCCCAAAGCAGCTAGTTTTGTCTGCATTTTCACCTTTCCAGGAATGATCCCTACCATGTTGTAACTCGTTTCATCCGTTGTTTCCAACGATTCAGTTAAGTACATAAACCCGCCGCATTCTGCCAAGGTTGGCATTCCTTTTTCAATGGCCGTTCGAATCGAGTTTTTTACCTCTGTCTGTTTGGTCAGCTCCTCCGCAAATTCCTCTGGGAAACCGCCACCGATATATAAGCCATGGACATGTTCCGGCAGGCATTCACCTTTTAATGGAGAGAACTCGATTAGCTCGGCTCCTGCGGCTGCTAACATGTCGAGATTTTCCTGATAGTAAAAATTGAAAGCGGCATCTCGTGCGACTGCAATTTTTACAGTTGCCTGCTCCGCTCTTTTAAACTGGGATTCTTTTATCTTTAATAGAGGGGCTTGTGCCAAGTCATATATAGAATCTACATCAACTGTTTCAAGGACCAATTTACCTAGTTGCTCAAAAAATGGATCCAATTCTCCCCGTTCAACGGAGGGTATCAACCCTAAATGCCGTTCCGGTATCGAGAGTTCCTCGTTTCTTTTCAAATAGCCAAGGACGGGAATACCGCATTCTTGCTCAATCGCGGTTTGAACGATTTTAAAATGCCCTTCGCTACCCACCCGATTGGCGATCACCCCGACTATATTGGCTTCCTTCAAAAACGTTTGAAATCCCTTTACAATGGCTGCCGCACTACGGGCCATACTGGCACAATTCACGACCAAAATGACCGGACTTTCGGTGACGAGACTGATTTCGGCAGTTGATCCCGTATTATTTAGAGGATTTTTCCCATCAAAGAATCCCATGACCCCCTCGATGACGGAAATATCCGCCCCATTACTTGCGAGGTTAACAATTTCTTTGACCATCTCGTGGTTGAGCATCCAGCTGTCAATGTTTCTTGACGTTCTCCCCGTGACCGCCGTATGATAGGTCGGATCGATATAATCTGGACCGCATTTAAAGCCCTGGACGGTATAGCCCTTTTTCCTTAAAGCAGACATCAGCCCGATTGTCAGCGTCGTTTTTCCGACACCGCTGCCTGTCCCTGCAATCACAAGTCTACGAGTAGACATTCTATTTCCCTCCTCTCTCAATAGGGAATCACCGCTACTGATATGGTGACATTACCTGATTTCTTCTTTATCAACGTTAGATGTTCCGCTGCGCTGTACAATAAAGCAGCCGGCTCACTGACACCGTATGCACCGGTAAATTTAAAGACTGTTTCAGAAGGGTTCTGAAGTTTAATCGAATTCAATTCAACTGGGGTGTAATAAATAAACTCCCAGCCGTTTTTTTTCGCCACTTCAAGCAGTCCTGCTTCATCCTTTTTTAGATCTATCGTGCAAACCGCTTTGACACTTTTTTTTGAAAACTTTAATTCCTTAAGTGTTTCGTCGATTACTGCTTCGATTTCCGCTGCAGTTGTCCCACGGTTGCAACCCAATCCAAGGGCGATCACCTTTGGTCGATATAAAACTCCATTATGTAAAATCTCCGTTTCATCTTCGGATAAATTCCGATGGGTTACTACTAAGGCAGCATCTGGCTTTGCGGCCAGCGCTTCTTGAATCGATGAATACGGCTGAATATTTCCTGGTAGCGGCCGGTCATATGACCACCAGTCTTTTTCACCTGACTCCTGAACCACGGCGATTTTTTCTTCGTTTACAACCGAAGCGCTAACGGGCGTCAGCTTATCAGCCGAGTCCCAAATCCAGCCAAATCGTTTCCCGAACAAATCAACCGCAATCGTTTCCTGTACGTCTGAAGCTGTGGTAATAATTGGACGGGCCTGTAGAGTGGCCGCCACTTCTTTCGTTAGTTCATTTGCACCGCCGATATGGCCTGACAGCACGCTGATCACATGTTCACCCTTATCATCGATAACGACAACCGCAGGATCTGTTTTTTTATCCTTTAAAATAGGTGCAATCATTCGTACCACGGCTCCAAGGGAAATGATGATAATAAGCCCATTGTAGGCCTCGAAAAGAGCGGGCAGAAGAAGTCGAACGCTCCCGGTAAATAACTGGATGTCCTTGTTCCTCTCATCTCCTTTTTCAAACTTCGCCATATAGTACACATCGGCATTTTGAAACGAATGTCCCAGCTTGCGGGCCAGTTCGACCCCATGCTTTGTAATGGCGACAACCGCATAGTCCCCCTTCTGCTGGATGACCGCCCTTTGCGCTTCTTGGAGCTCGATCATTACGATTCCACCCCCCTACGGAATCCGTGTGTAAACTGTTTGTCATACAGCTTGGAACGATAATCTTGTTCGTGGATGTTTTCATCCAGTGCCCATCCTGCTAAAATCATCGCCTGTTTACGAATCCCATTAATCCGCATATCCTCGTCTAAGCGTTCCAGTGTGGTCCGGACAATTTTTTGATCTGGCCACGACGCTTTATAAACAACCGCAACAGGAGTATCCTTGCTCCATCCTGCCCCGGTCAATTCCTTGACAAGTTTCTTCGTTAACGTCGCACTTAAGAAAAGCGCAATCGTGCAATTATGTTTTGCTAAATCCGCCAGCTTTTCAAATTCTGGCACAGGTGTCCTACCCTCGGCTCTTGTAAGGATCACGGTTTGGGTTAAATCAGGAATCGTCAGCTCAGCTTGAGCGGCCGCGGCGGCCGCAAACACAGAACTCACACCTGGAACAATTTCTATTTCGATTCCTCTCTTCTTTAACAAGACGATTTGTTCCATAATCGCCCCATAGACAGCCGGATCGCCCGTGTGTACACGAACAACCTTTTTCCCTTGCAGAATTCGGTCAGCCATGACGTCAACCATTTCTTCTAAGTGCATCCCAGCAGTTTTCAATATTTCGGCGGAAGGTTTTGCTTTTGCAATTAAGTCTTCGTTTACAAGAGAATCCGCATATAGAATAACATCTGCCTCCTGAAGATACTGAAGGCCTTTTACCGTGATTAAATCAGGATCGCCCGGTCCGGCACCAATGATATAAAGCTTCATTTTCTCACCACCATTAATGTTAAATATTCAAGCTCAGCTCCTTCGAGCTCATCTGCCCTCCAAATAATTTCTTCATCCGATGTTACCTTTGTAACGACTGAAGCCTTGTCAAGCAAATCTAAATCTCGTAATACTTCTAGCATTAAATCAATCACTTTCGCTACTTTTATAAAAATGACACAATCATTGTCTTGAATGACTTTTTTCATGGTTTCATAGTCATCCCGTGCTGGAACAATCGCAACATGCTCATCCCCATCTGCCAATGGAATTCCCAGCCTAGAAGCCGCCCCATTGATGGACGAAATCCCCGGAACAACTTCAATCGGAACTTGCGGATACTTCTGCTGCATCAAACGCATCATATGAATAAACGTGCTGTATAAAAGAGGGTCCCCTTCAGTTACAAAAGCAACATCCTTTCCCTCCTGCAGCTTGGCCCATACATTTTCCACGGTTTCCGTCCATTTTCTTTCTAATGTGGCTGGATCCTTTGTCATTGGAAAGACAAGGCCCAGCATTTCTTTTTCGTTCGACTGAAAATAGACATCAATGATTCGATGGGCATAACTTTTGCTGCCCTTTTGTTTTTTCGGATAGGCAATCACTGGTGATTCCTTTAATTTACGAAACGCCTTAACGGTAATAAGCTCTGGATCTCCTGGGCCAACCCCAAGGCCGTATAATGTACCTAACATGTTTACTCCCCTTCCTTGCGCCAAGCTTCGATTATGTAAATCGGATTTAATGCATCAAATCTTGTTAAATTTAAAATGGGCTTACTTCTGGATATTTGAGCAAGAGTAATGTTCGTCTCATATCCTCGCTCTTTAAACACAAGCATCGCTTCTGATAGATTTTCAATTGTGACGGCATTTAAGACAATGCGTCCACACGCTTTCAAGCGGCTACAGCAAATATCCAAAATGTCCTCCATCCCACCTGCCGTCCCGCCAATAAATACCGCATCCGGATCCGCGAAGGTTTCTAGTCCCTCTGGTGCTTTCCCATGGACGAGTGTTGCATCCACACGAAACTTTACTAAATTTTGCTTACAGTTTTCTAAGTCGCCCTCGTTCTTTTCGATGGCAAACAATTGTCCTTCCCTGGCGATTTTCGCAGCCTCAATCGCAACAGAACCTGTGCATGTCCCAATATCCCAAACCGTGCTATCTTCTTTTAACCTTAGGCCACTAATGCTTAGTGTGCGAATTTCCTTTTTTGTAATTAAGCCCTTATCTGGTTTACGCTGTAAAAATTCCGAATCGTCAATGCCTATCGGCCAATGTGGGCTTTCCCCTTTTTTCTTAAGAATTACTACATTGAGCGGTGAAAACTCTTCATCCTTCATTTCAGAAAGGGTAAACCAGCGGCATCGTTCCTTGTCACTGCCTAGGTTCTCGCCCACAAACGCCTCATATTCAGTCATGCCAAAGGAAAGTAAATATTGAGCGATTTTATTTGGGGAATTTTCTGTGTCGGTTAAGATTGCGACTGTTTTTTTTCCATCCACCCGCTGTGCCAACCCTTTTATACTCCTGCCGTGAACACTAGTAAAATAAGCATCCTGCCATCTTTCTTTCATTCTGGCAAAAGCAAGCTGGATTGAACTTATATATGGATAAATATCCAAATCGATTTTAGAAGATAAATAGCTTCCAATTCCATAGAATAACGGGTCTCCTGAAGCTAGAATGACTACCTTTCTAGTCTCCGACTGCAACCGTTCCACTAGAGAATAAAGCCCGCCTTCAATCGCCATTTTTTCGCCGGCGAATTCAGAAAAAAAAGCAAGCTGTCTTTTTCCTCCTATTAAGAGTTCACTTTCATTAATCCACTTTTCGTACATTGGGAGTAGGCTGACTTTCCCTTCGTCCCCAATGCCGATCATTTTAATTGATGGCACTCTTTCGCACCGCCTTTCCTAACAATTGCCCCTTCATGGTATATAGGGTCGTATCTATGTCGATCCCACCATCGACTTCTTTTAACGCAGCGACGCAGCAATAGTCGCTAAGCATTTCGAAAAAGGATAGGTGGCCCTGTGCTGTCATCAAATCACCAACCTGTGATGCCGTATTGGCAGTTCGAATTTCCTCGACCAGTGTAGCATCAGCACCGGTACGGCTTGCCACCTCAGCTAAAAAATCAAAATCTATAGGGGCACTTTTTGAGTGAACCATCATGATCCCCATTGCCACTTTTGAGAATTTCCCCATCATGCCGACCATCGAAACTCTCTTTACCTCTTGCTTCTTGCATTGTTTAAGAGTAAACCCGACAAAGTCACCCATTTCGATAAAAGCTTCTTCAGACAGCTCAGGAAATTGCTTCATGGCATTTTTCTCGCTCCGCCCGCCTGTTGTAATGACAACGTGCTCGCAGCCACTTGCTCGGGCAACACTAATTGCCTGGATGATACTAGCTTTATAAGCGGCTGTGGAAAAAGGAACGACAATCCCGCGGGTTCCGAGAATAGAAATCCCGCCAATGATCCCTAAGCGTCCATTGAGTGTTTTTTTGGCGATCTCTTCACCGGCTGGTACGGAAATGACGATTTTAATGCCTCTTGTAATCCCGAATTCTTTTAATACCCCTTCTGCTGTCTCGCAGATCATCCTGCGGGGAACGGGGTTAATCGCGGCCTCGCCGACAGGAACGGGCAAGCCGTCCTTTGTAACGCGGCCAACACCAATTCCCCCATCAAGCACAATGCCTGGTTCATCGAGCCATGACACAGTAGAAACAATCAAGGCCCCATGGGTGGCATCTGGGTCATCCCCCGCGTCTTTTATCGTACTGGCTGTAGCCGTTTGTTCCGTTACTTCACAGTTTTCTACCTGAAAGGTTGCAAACCGCTTAACGGGCAAGTATATCGTTGATTCTGTTTGCTGTTCACCGGTAATTAATGCCGTCAGCGCTGCTTTGGTGGTTGCTGTTGCGCAGGCCCCAGTCGTATATCCTTCCCGCAGCTTACCTTTTGGTACTTCCTGCATGGGTTATCCGAGTTCAGCCATAATGGAAATGGCATTTAATGCGGCAACGGTCACGGTACTGCCACCTTTACGGCCAATATTGGTGATGAATGGGATATCGAGCTTAGCTAGTTCTTCCTTTGACTCAGCCGCAGAAACAAACCCAACAGGCAATCCAATGACAAGACCAGGTTTTGCTTCTCCTTCTTTAATTAGGCGGATAAGTTCGAGTAAGGCGGTTGGGGCATTCCCAATGGCAAAAATACCGCCATCTGCTTCTTTGATCGCCTTTCGCATCGAAATAATCGCCCTTGTTGTATTCAGCCGTTTGGCTTCCTGGATGACATCTGGGTCGGAAATATAGACTTTGATTTCTCCACCGAATTTTTGAATTCGCGCTTTATTTGCCCCACTTTGAATCATTTGAACATCTGCAACTACCATTTTTCCGCTCCGAATAGCCCGAATACCGGACTGAATAGCGTCAGGATGGAAGAGGACGCTTTGCCCGAGTTCAAAATCAGCGGATGCATGGATGATACGCTGGACAATTGGATACTGTTCCTCGGTAAAAGGATGCTCACCAATTTCTTCATTAATCATTTCAAAACTTCTACCTTCAATCTGTTCCGGCTGGACGGTTAAGGGTTTAAATTCGGTACGAAAATCCATTTATCTCACTCCTGTATTAAAATGATTGTTCTGTTGTAACCTTGGTGTGGAACCAATCTTTTTATGTAATTCTGCGATGACATCGATAAAATTAGTATAGACGGTGCCATAATTCAGTTTCGGGCGGCCAATAAGGATAACCTCAATCCCCAGTTCCTTGGCTGCTTCCACCTTTTCATCGACCGATCCGACTTTCCCACTCTCTTTAGTGACCATTAAGTTCACGCCATATTGCTTATATAGGGCTTTGTCGAACTCTTTTGAAAATGGGCCCTGGATCGCAATAATATTTTTCTGCGGCAGTCCTAGTTGCTCACATTTTTCCATATTATCCATACGAGGCAGCATCCTGGCGATCAAGCGAATGTCCGGGTTACCTAATAGTTTTTCTGTGAAAATTTGAAGCGTCTTGCTGCCTGTCGTCAGCATTACCACGCCTTTATTGGCCAATGCAAGCTCGGCAGCTTCCTCGTAGCTTTCGACGACTTTCATTTTGTCATATTGGAATTTTTGTGACTCCCGTTCATACCGAACATAGGGGATTCCCGCCGTTTCGGCCGCCTTGATTGCGTTTTTGGAAGCTTCTTCAGCAAACGGATGACTGGCATCGACAACCGCTAGAATCCCTTTTGTGTCAATCAACCTCACCATGTCTGTATCCGTTAATCTTCCTACTTGAACACGTATCCCTGACTCCCTTAATTCAACTGCTGCATTTTCTGTGACTACTGAGGCAAGGAAATCGAAGCCTTCCTTTTTTATTTCTAAAGCAAGGGCTCTTGCATCACTTGTTCCGGCTAACACGAAGATCATCCTCTATCTCCAGCCTTTTGCACCGCATGTTCGTGATCATGGTGATGGTCATGATGGTGATGGTCATGGCCGTGATGATGATCGTGGTCATGATCATGGTGGTGGTGATGATCGATATGTTCCATCACATTAAGACGATATTGGCAAGTATCGCAGTTCATCTTCACCTCATCACGGAGAGCTTCTTCCACCCGATCTATTAAAATCCTCTGTAATTTTGGATGATAACCAAAATAGTCAGCCAACCGAATTTCGACAGCGGGATATTGATTTTGAATAGGTACCATCATATCTTCTAAGCGTTTAATCAGGATGCCAGTGAATAGAAAGTAAGGCAGGATTACTACTTTTTTTGCTCCAAGTTTAATACAGCGCTCAATCCCTTCGTTCACTAAGGGATTGGTCACCCCCATAAAAGCAGGTTCGACGATTTTATAGTTTGTTTTTTCCCATAGTAATCTAGCAATTTTATATAAATCACTATTCGCATCGGGATCACTTCCGCCACGTCCTAACAAAAGGACAGCCGTATCGTCTTCGATGGTTTCTACATTCTCGCCAATTTCCATTAATCTAGTTTTTAGAATTTCAAATGTTTCCTCATGAACACCAATTGGCCGACCATAAGTAAATTGAACAAGCGGATATTTATTCTTTGCCTCATCAATAGCTGCTGGAATATGAATTTTGGAGTGTCCTGCCTGTAAGAGCATGATCGGAATCACGACAATATGGTCGGCCCCTTTCTCTACACATAGATCGATGCCCTGATTCACTGTTGGTCGTTCAAATTCTAAAAAACACGTCTCGACCAGAAAAGAACCTTCCCAAGTCTTACTCATCTCACGGATGAACTCACGAACCTGCTGATTTCCCTCTTGATCTTTACTTCCATGCCCCACAAATAAAATTGCTCTCAAAATATTTCCTCCCCTTTGTTTTTTAAATGCCTTACCTTCCAATTACCGCTAGTCTTCTCTCCTTTATTCCCCGCAAACAGCCGCTTCGATTTTAAGGTTTGGTGTGATATCCTGATACACAAAACCTTGAACCTCTTTGACCCGTTTAAAAAATTTATAGAAACGTTCATTTGGATAGGCCTTTTGTTGGTACTCTTGAACAATCCCCTCTATGATTCCCACAATTTTGTCCGGTGCAATTCCTTCAGCTACGATTTGGCCAGTATGAGCGGTTCTTCCTGCTGTCTTGGCTCCTAAAAACAAATCAAACGCTCCTTTACGGTAGACAATGCCAATATCTTCTTTTACGGCTCCATAACAGGCCATGCCGCAGCCATTCACACCAAGCTTCAGTTCTTTTGGGAGTTCTATGCCACCAAGCCTTTCTTGTAGCTCATCGGCATAAGGAATGGAATCCTTCTTTTCTCCGTCACAAAAATCACATGCTTTTACGGTTAATACGTCGCCAACAGGAGCAATTAAAAAGTTGGCTGTAGTTAGTTTTTTAATAATCTCATCAGGCTTAGAGGTTAAAATTTGCAGCTTCATAAAATGGTCTTGTGTGTATTCCATGACTCCTTCTTCTCCGACAATTTCGGAAAGAATAACCATCTGATGCGCGGTAAATTTTTTATTGACGACACCAGGGCTGACCGCTACCTCAAAAATAGATTGAAAGTCTTGCTTCACAATTAAATCTTGGTTTCGTCCATAGGTCTCACCAAGGTTCATTTGCAAGGCTTCCTCAGCCAACTCTCTTGGCGACTCTTTCACTGAGGTTGGGGTGACTGATTTCTTGTTTATCGGCATTACATCTTCCATTTGCTCCAGTGCCCATGGTTCGGCTTCCTTTTGCAGTCGCTGATGCGGTTTCAAAGGCTGAATTGCCTGATTTAATGTATACTTCCGCTGATAACCACGCGGAGTGATCATTAATTCATCGTAGAAAAATGTTGAAGAGTTGCCTATTAAAACGGTGGTTAACATGCCAATTTCATGATCTAACATCTCTTGTAAATTGGTTAAGACGATCTTTTGACTATCACGGAAGGCGCTCTTTACCAATCCTACAGGGGTGTCTGGCGAGCGATATTTTAATAGAATTTTTTGTGCTTCCATGATCTGCCGTGTTCTTCTCCCGCTTTTTGGATTGTATAGGGCAATGACAAAATCAGCTTGAGCTGCCGCTTCGATTCGTTTCTCGATCAAACTCCAAGGTGTTAAATGGTCACTTAAGCTAATCGTACAGGCATCATGCATGACCGGCGCGCCTAATAAAGCAGCACAGGAGTTGATGGCAGAAATGCCAGGAACCACCTCTACTTTTACCCCTGAGTCTTTTTTCCAGCCTTTTTCAATTAGCACTTCGTAAACAAGTCCTGCCATTCCATATACACCGGCATCACCGCTCGAAATGACAGCTACCGTGTAACCGAGCTCAGCTTGTTTCACAGCCTCTTGGGCACGGCTCACTTCTTCTGTCATTCCTGTGCTGATGATTTGCTTTCCAGCTATTAATCCCTTGATTAAATCAACGTAGGTTTTGTATCCGATGATGATATCACTTTCTTGGATGGCTTCCTTTGCCCGTCCGGTAATATGTTTTTCATCACCAGGGCCAAAACCAATTACCAATAATTTGCCTTTCACACTATTACGCCACCTTTCACAATTTCAAACTAGAATCCAGCTACTATCCGCTGTTAAATCTTTTCTTTAACCGCTTTTTGTATTCCTTCGATGCATTCCGACCCTTCTGGATGTATGAATCCAGCTTCGGAATATTGATAGATCGAATGCTCCTGAAGGCAATGACCTTCCGCCAGATGACGCTTTACAATCGTAGTTCCCACTTCTGGGGTTACGTTTTTATACCAAGTCCCTGAAGGATAGACGATGGCAACGGGTGCATCCTTACATCTCCCATTGCATCTCGTTCTTGTAGTATGTATGATTGAATCTAAGCTTAAATTGGTGATTTCATTCCGTATTGCTTGTGTCGCTTCCTCCCCACCCTTTCTCATACAGCTGCTGCCGTTACAAATGAAAACATGGTGTTTCGTTCCTTGTAAATTCCAAGTAGTCATGTCACACACTCCCTTTCGTTTTTTCATAAAAAAAGCACCCCTATGAACATAGGGGTGCAGAATATATACACACAAAAAATAGCGATGTAAGTTCAGCACTTCTACCTATGTTCCCGTAGGTTGATTGAAGCTATTAGGTAAAGGCAGGTCTCCTGACTTAGGTTCATCATTCTATTGCGTCTTCCCAAATTCCTTCAGTGACATCTGCAATGAACTCCCCTTACAGTGGCGGGTACCGTGACGGATTTAAACCGTACTTCCCTATTAAGCACAATTTTCATTGTGCACCAATCCTAATCTATTCAATTTTTAAAAAGACTTGTTTCTTCTAGAGGCATAAAAAAATGATTTAGAATCATTAAAACGAAAAAATCCGTTCAACATAAGTTGAACGGATAAAACGCCAGCACAAAGAAAGTTAATAAATAATCCTTTTTGTCCAAACGTTTCATCTTCTCAACCCCCGAAGAACTCGAAACTTTAAAAGCTAAGACAGGTCTCCTGACTTGTGTATCTTCCTACTTTAGACCCTTCCCGTAACGTCCATATAAACGTTTCAGTGGTTTGTCTATTTCGTCCACACTTACAGTTGCGGGGACAGTTCTGGTAATGCTCCAGATTCCCTATTAAGCCCTAAGGCATCTTAACTAATTGTTAACAAATTAATATTTAATTTATTATATATTAATATACTAGTCTATCAGATTTAATATTTCAAGAGTTTTTAGACTTCTTTTAAGAAAACGCTAACCGCCAATAACTTCATCCTGTTTAAGTAATTGAATTAATATAGAAATAGCAGAAATTAAATATCGACATTTCTTTTTTTAAAACTTATTGTTATTTAAGGACAAGTAAAAAGAGAACTCTTCGTGTGGTTTTCTTGTAAATTTGTGCGTGAAATTGTCCGCACTTTTTTTATTTTTTATTTAATTCTATAAAAATTAAAATAAAAAAACCTTGTAATTACAAGGTTTTTTAATTATATTTTCTCGACTACTACAGCCGTTCCATAAGCAACAATTTCATTGTTACTCTATTACATCTTATCAACCCGTTACATTTTCACATCACAAAACCTATCTAATCCGTCCCGAGTACTGGCCCCACCTACGCCAAATACGATGATGGCCACACATGCCATCCAACCTACTATTCAGTATATCAGAAAACGCTTACATTTTCAATATTTAGAATTTTCGTTTAAAATATTTTATAACTCATGTATAACTGACTTTCCTTTTTCCTTCATACATCATCAAATACTTGATAATTTTTGTGTGATACAACTGTTCTGTTTCCTTCAAACAGCAATTCCGTTTTATTATCGATTATATTTACAATAACTGTATTTTCATTGACCTTTTCAACAATCCCTTTAATTCCATTCTTAAAAAAGACATGTTCCCCTAATTCAGCTATATTTTTTGCCTTGAATTTCATCTTCTTCTCCCCAATCATCATCATTATTTTTCTTAGTTTCACTTCATTGCTATATTTTGATTTTTCTTATTCACAATTGAAAACGCCTTCATCAATATGTAGATGAACATTAGTTCGTACCAAGTTAGCTAGCTTAAATGATAATACGACTAAATCCTTTTTGTAATTCTAACTTATACAAATAACCTAGTGGACATTTTTTTATTCGTTTCATACAATGATGAAAAATTAAGAAGAATGATTTTAATTACTTTTTTTTTCAAACTACTTTTTTATTATATTACCAAAACTTTAGATATAAATATAGTATTTTTTTTGAATACTGAAATTTTAGGAGCGTTTAAAGACATCGATATGGTTATTATAAAATTGACTTCAAGCGAAAGGTAAAGGAGATTAAACAAAATATTCTACGATATTTTAAGCTAATTACCATTTAAAACATTGATCAACTAATACCTGTATCTAAAATTAAATATTAATTCGTTAGAATGGGCATATAAAAGATGGAATTTTAGCTCCACCATTTTTGCTAAACGTCAGTTAGTTCATTTGTTTGACCGTATCACCAAAGTATCAACTAGTTTAGAATCATCACCTTATACAACTAATAAAAATAGTCCGTTAGTAACATTTTTTAAACCATTAAAAAAGTGTAAGAAATTTTTACATCCCTACACTTTTCTTAATTGATTAATTATTTTTGTGACACAGTTATTGTTTTTGGACTTGTCGTAACTTTAAGCCTTGTTTACTAATCACTTCTGTTGATACTGTGTTCGTAGCATTATGGTGGTATTGTAAAAGGTTTCCTTTTTTTACACATATTAAGCTTTTACTTTTGAAGAAGATTCATATAAATCTACCGCTTCATTTACTGTGAATCCTTTATGAACGATGGAATGTATCGCTTGGATCATTGCAAGTGGATGTTGAGATTGCCAAATATTTCTTCCCATATCCACACCAGCTGCACCTTGCTCCATAGCATTATACGTAATTTCTAGTGCTTCACGAATTGTATCAAATTTGGGGCCACCTGCAATAACTATTGGAACCGGGCACTTACTTGTTACCTGTTCAAAGTCGTCGCAGTAATAAGTCTTAACAATATCGGTTCCCATTTCAGCAAGAACTCTTGAAGCTAATGCTAAGAACCTGGCATCCCGTTTTTCAAGCTCTTTTCCAACTGCAGTAATTCCAAGTACAGGTATTCCGTAATCATGAGCATCAGTTACAACTTGAGCTAGATTTGTTACTGTTTGAGTTTCATAGTCAGATCCAATAAAAACCGAAACCCCTACACCAACAACATTATGGCGAATTGCTTCTTTTATTGAAGTAACAATCGTTTCATTCGCTAGATCCTTCCCTAACGTTGTAGGACCGCCCGAAACACGAAGAACCATTGGTTTTTCCGTATTTTTCGGAATACATGCTGCAAGTGTACCTCTTGTTAAATATAGTGAATCCGTGTATGGAAGTAAGTCTCTGACAGTTTCTTCAGGCTTTTCTAAACCTCTTATTGGCCCTAAGAAATAGCCATGATCTATCGCAAGCATTACAGCCCTCTTATTTGGTAAGATTTTGTTTAATCGATTTTGAAATCCCCAGCTCACTATCTATTCACTCCTTAACTTGATTTCTGGATTCTTTATATTCACAACATCTCTTTCCAAAATATGCGGAGATTTAATGAAGAGGGCTTTAAAGATTTTGTCAGTTTGATTGATAAGGTAATGTGCATCTCCTGGTCGGCATTGAATCATATCACCTGGTATTGTAGGAACTTTATTACCATTAATATAGAAATCTATCTGCCCTTCTAGGATATAGAAAATTTCTTCGCAAACTGTATGATAATGGTTTTGGAAGTCTTGACCTGGTTTCAATACAACCACACCAATATCTATATTTGGACCTTTTGTTAAATATTTCGGCCCGTTGTCGCCAAACCGATAATCGAAGTCATTTTCGTGAACTTTCTTCATCCCTTCACACCCTTTCACATTATTCCAGACCAGGTGCCTTCCACATATGCGTGGTTAAACCACGATCAGCAAGTTGAAGCTGTTCTAAATATACACTTCTCCACTTTTCATAGATTTTTAGGTATTGTTTATGATTTTCATTGTTAGGTATATGCGTCCTCTCCCACTTTACAACTTGTTTAACTGCTTGATGGATATTCTCATAAATTCCTATGCCAATCCCCGCAAATAATGCGGTGCCAAGTGCTGCTGTTTCTTTAACTACAGGTACTTTCACTGGTACTCCAAGGACATCTGCTAGGGTTTGGCTCCAAAGTTTTCCTTTCGAAGCACCACCAGTAAAAATAACTTCACTTGGATAATAATCAGTTTCTTCTTCTATAATCTTTAAGTTTCCTAGTGTGATAAGCGCAGCATTTTCTTGAATCGATTTAAACATTTCTTTTTTACCAGTCTTTAGAGGATCTAGAGTGAGATTAATAAATGATGGAGATGCATGACGCCAAGCGCTATAATTCATCGTATCTGAAAATATAGGAATAATCCCATTTGCCCCAATTGGAACATTTTTTGACTTTTCTTCTAAAATTTCATACGGGTCTCGACCGGTCATTTTTGCTTCTGTTTTTTCCAAATCACAAAATGCATCACGAAACCATCTCATTACAAGCCCGGGGAAAAAAGCAATGGTTTCTAGCTGCCATAATTCAGGCACTGCATGGCAGTTAACCCGTATACGGCCACTTTTGTCAACTAAAGGCTGTTTCACATTGACTTCCTGTTGCCAAAATGATCCACCTGATACAACAGCTTGCCCCGCTTTTACCGCACCAACACCAACAGAAGCCATTTGAGCATCTCCGCCTCCACAAATAACCGGAGTTCCTGAATTCAAACCTGTGTACGCTGCTACTACATCCGTCACGTAACCGATAACGGTACCAGCTTCATTTACCGGAGGAAATAAATTATTTTTTAGTCCGCACATTTTTACTACATCACTTTCCCAATTCCTTTTCTCAATATCAAATATCCCTGTAGTACACCCATTTGAAGGATCCACTTGAAGTTTCCCTGACAATTTATAAAGAATCCAATCATTAATCATTGTCATGTCAGTGGCTTTTTCATAAATGCCTGGTAAATGATTTTTTATCCACAAAAGCCTTGGCAGTGCCCCTAATGCAAACATTTGACCTGTTAACCTATAAATCTTGTATTCTAATTCAGGATCTAATTCCTTTAATGCTTTGACTTCATCCGAAGCTCGAGCATCTACATTTGCACAAGCCCAAATCTCCTTACCCGTTTCATCATAAAGGACAATTCCTTCCCTCATACTCGTTGCACTTATCGCTTTTATTTTTTTACCGTCTACTCCTGTTTCTTCAATAACAGACTTTACACACTGAACGACTAACTTCCAGTTTGTTTCCCAATCAAAATCCATAGATCCTGGATACTTATCATTTGATAAATGGTTCCATTCTATTTGTGAAAACCCAACTTGATTTCCTAATTGATCAAACAAAACAGCGCGAATACTACCAGTACCAGCATCAAATGCCAGAATGTACGCCATTAATTTATTTCACCTCCATATTGAGTAATGAAATAGCTGTAGCTTCATCTGTAATCAACAACGTAATATACTTTCCTTTTATAGCTCTGTATATGGCCTCAATTTTTTTCTCTCCGTCAGCCACGGCTATAACATTTAAAACTCTTAGACTCTTCAAGTCCGTTCCGATTAGCCTTTTTGGGTGTGTCAAATCAATAATTTTACCATTTTGATCGTAAAATTGACCTAAAATATCGCTGGCTTCATTCGGTTGTTTAATAAATGTCAGTTCGTTCATGGTCATTTTTTCTTCCTGAATAATCGTGGCATCAGGATAAATACCGACAATACCAACAATGATTTATATTGTGGATTTAGCCACCTCGGAATGTCTTTTATTGAAAGTTTAGATAAAAATTTTCCTGTCATTTCTTCGGTTGAAGCCAAAAATGGAGCAGGAATTATATGTATATCCTGAAATTTTTCCAAACCGCCCTTTTTTTGACGGCGATTATGGAGATAGTAAGAACTACCCCATTTAAGATTACAACTGAAATATGACTAAAGGGTTCCATTTTCAAGTATTCAATCGTTCTGGAAACAGCTCTTCTCCAAACTAGGCCAACCATAAATATTTATTTTGAGTTAAGCTCTCTTTATAGTAGTACCAGGCTACTTTCATCAGCATATTTTCCATATAACCTACTTGGCTCATCTACTACTACACACCATAACGAAAGTTTCTCATTAAAAAAATTGTTCACCTGCTTATTAGAAATATATCCGTAATCTTAATAATAAGACCTTACAAAATAAGTTTCTGAATATTCAAATTTTATTTCAGACTGATAATATTTTTGTAATTTGAACAAATATCGACTTAATTTTATTGATTATTTCATTATCAGTAAAAGAAAGAAAACGAAAAATATATTAAGATAGTTCAAAAGTAAATCTTTCATTCAAGAACAAAAGTGTTGTTAATGAGGTAATATAAAGTACAAAAAAGGATAGATGTCAGTAGATATTATTACTTAACAACTATCCATTCCCTTATATTCTAATCTTGATTTAAATCCTACATCTTCTTTTTTAATTAAATCAAATTGTTTCTAAACTATTACTTTTTCTAATTTTTTTTGAAGAATTGTCAGAATAAATCTCTCTTCCAATCCAAATAAAAGCAAGGTCCCAAATGAACTGGAGGAAATCTGCTCTTATAGTGAAGAAAGGCGCAAGAGCCACGGCTATCAAGAGGATCATGCTAAAAAGAGGCAATACACGTTCGATAAGGTTACTGATTCCATAATAGAGGAAAAAGAAGTTCATTATGATAAACATGATGCTACCCGCTGATAAAGATGAATGATGAAAGTAAGATACCACCAAAGGGACTGATATAAAACTCATTATCTCACTTTGTGAGGAATTATGAATAGCGTTCCAAAAATCCATTTCGTTGAAGAAAGAATTTCCGGAATAACACAGGTTAAGTAATAGTCCGATAAAAAAGAACAAATGAGAAATGGCCATGTTCCTACTTGGTTTCTTACTGTATGCGTAAAGAAGAACACTAAAGAAACTCAGTAAAATCAGTATATCCCCAGCCAATTCCGCCAATGTGGTTCCGACTCCCACTTCAAACATCATGTTGTTTTTTATAGATATATTAGAGACCATAAGCGACAGAATTTGAAGAACACTTCCTATTACGCTACAAATAGCTAAAAAACGCAAGTAAGGTTTAGGCATTCTAACACACTCCTTTTTTCGTGATATGAACTTCGTAATTATATTCCTTCTTTAAAAAGAATACATTCAAGGTATACCAAATAGACTAATTTCTTGATGATTGAATCAATTGCATGAAGCAAAAAATCTACAACGAAGTGAACACCTTAACTTCCAACTATGTATTTATATTGGAGTGTTTTGAAAACGGCCCTCTCATTTGTTTCTGTAGCACTCTTAATTGAAAATAAGATTTTATAACTTTCGACTGTATAAGACAATTGCTTCAACCTTTTCCAACTAATACATTTCTACCCTGTGTTTCATTATTGATCAATCCAATCATTTATGTACCCGTGTTCACTTATTTTCAAATTATCACCAGGAGCATAGCCGTCAAATACTTTTGTGGCGATCATTTCTAAATAAATAAATTTCACTGAATCGTCTTTGAATAATATGTAAATTTTGGAAATTGCATTTTTTTGAAAAAAATTAAAAAATTATTAGAAATTCTTACTAAATTGCCCAATATTATTAGAATGTTTTTAATCAAAAAAAATAATATATGGTTAAAAATTAGTACTTTTTTAGTGAAAAATCTAAAATCTCCTCTATTTTTTGTATATATAACGTCTTCGATAATCAAATTTATCGATTTATATCGAATGCAAAAAAAACTAATTTTATCAATATTCCCCCAATATACAAAGTATTTCCGTGACAGTATTATAAAAAGAAGGAATTAATATTACGATTATTACAAAAAATCGTAATATTAGAAAGAAAATTTTCGACAAAAAAGAACAAAAGTAAAATGACGGTAAAGTCGAAGGATCAAGATGCTATCAAAAATAAAGAACCTACTAGTTAAAGAAGATAGACGGAGGAAACATTCATATTAAAGATTTAATACACCATTAATACATTCATTATTTAAGGGGGGCTTTACTATGCAATCAGAACAAGAAAAAATTTCAACGGATTTAAACTGGATAGATTTGTTATTAGAATGCATCGAAATAGGAATAAGCGCTGAACAAGTTAGGGCATTTCTTTATAATTGTAGTACTAAGATTGAGTCAATATAATTTGGCTCAAAAGACTGAATAGAAATCACTAGATTGACAACGGTTTAACATAAAAAAGACCCCTAAATCGCAAAAATATTTTTTACGAAATCAAGGTCGGACTAGAAAATGTTTATTTTAAATAGCAAAAACAGTTTTGAATTAGACATCTGATTTTATGTCCATTTTGTCTGATAATTCTAGGGATTAGTCTTATTTATTTCACAAAGAATCTATTATTTCTAATATTTCTGTGCAATTTAATTAACCGTGATTGGAGGGGGTTCTAACAATTACAATTAAAATTAAAGCTAAATTTCACCCGATGAGCCATACACAGTTCTGGGTTTGCACTTATTTTTCTTTTTTTGTGAAATAAGTAAGTACGAAAGGAATCAGAGGTACTAGCACAATTAATCTAAACCAATTCTCTGATGCAATAAAAAAATACAGAGTTGGAAGTAATAATACAATTCCACTTATTAGTAATGATTTCCAAAATTTTTTCCAAAGACCCCATGCACATAGAACTAATCCAGAAAACATTAATACCCAAAAAATGAGACTTATCCAATCGATAACAATTGGAGCAGGTATTTCCGAAGTTCCACTTGCATCATCTACAAAAGTCACATTTCTTATCCTCATTACTCCACCTCATATTAAAAAGAAAAGTTTGATAATAAATATTAAATAGACCTTCTTCCAACAATACCTAATGTCAACACAACGAAAGAATGTAAAACAGTTCTTAATCATCTTCAACTAAAGCAATGCGTTAGTTGTAAATCATTGCTAATTTTTTGATTGAAGGAAAACACTCGTTAAGCAAGATCCTTTGCTCTATCGTCTACATTTAATACGACTTTCTTTTCCTGAGATACCTTATCCAACGAGAAATTAGTGTCCTCTAGATGCACAAGTATTTTTTTACAAAGTAAAATGTCCGGCATCCTAAAAGATGCCAGTTTTTTTTACTAGATACGAAAAGCGTTTCTTAATGGGGATTTTTCGTACGGTTTACTTGTAAACATGTCCGCACTTTTTTTATTTATATTTAATTCTATAAAAATTGAAATAAAAAAAACCTTGAAAAGACAAGGTTTTTTAATTATATTTTCTCGACTACAACAGCCGTTCCATAAGCTACAATTTCACTCATGTTTTGCCCAATTTCACCTGAATCAAAGCGCATCATGATAATTGCATTTGCATCCATTTCACTAGCATTTTTAGTCATTCGATCCATCGCTTCTTTTCTCGCATCCTCAAGCATTGCAGTGTATTGTTTGATTTCTCCACCAACAAGACTTTTTAGACCAGCTAAAATATCGCCACCTAGTCCTCTACTACGTACAATTACTCCAAATACAGGTCCTTTTACTTCAACTAGTTTATACCCTTCAATATTTTCAGTTGTAACTACGATCATATTGTTCACCTCAAAATTTTTATTCTTTACACAAATAGATTGATTTAATTTTGTGTCTTTATTTCAATACCATTTTTAAACATCATTAGTTAAAAATGGAAAATTTGAAACTTATATTGTATTAATTCTATGTAATAGGTTTAAACCCTTTTTACTAAAGTGAAATTCAATTACTTAAAAAATTATTATAAGTTATTACTTGAAGACCGATTTTTCTACTTCAAATGATGGCTTTTCATTTACATCAATAATAAATGCTGATTTTTAATAAACCCCTCTAATGTATGTAAATCAAGTTTTAAATCATTCCTACTTTGAACAATTGGATAAGGATTTTCATAGATTACACGAAAACTTTTTAATATATTTTCTAATCTTTTCGCAAGTGTTGTTTTTCCGCCAGCCATTGGGCCTTGGATCGATATAATCTTTCTCATATTATCCCGTACTCACTTTTCGCTAGTATATTCTTATTTCATCATAATATTTTCTTCTTTTAATTACCAACAATTAGTAAATTGGACTATAATAAAATTATATTATCATTTTATTTATAGTTAGTTAAGGAGAATATATGCTTAGAATTTTCATCATAATCGGGGGGTTACTATTATTAGTATTTATTCTATATGGACCAATCCCGAGTTTACTAACACGTTTATTTAAATTCTTTTCTATCCATCAAGTTTCTTCTATAAGTCAGAAACGGATTGCTTTAACTTTTGATGATGGTCCACATCCAGTTTATACGAATTTACTTTTAGACTTACTCCAAAGTCATTCAATTAAAGCAACTTTTTTTGTATTAGGTTCAGCGGCAGAAAAGTATCCTACGATCATTAAAAGAATACATGAAGATGGTCACTTAATCGGAATACACAATTATAAACATAAATGTAATTGGTTTCTAAGTCCAAAATACATAAAAAATCAAATCGAAAAGACTGCAAGTATTATTAAGAAAATAACGAACAGTGATCCACTTTATTATCGACCGCCTTGGGGGTTAGTTTCACTACCTCTCCTATTTCAAAAAAAGCTTAAAATTATTTTATGGTCGGTAATGGCAAATGATTGGAGTAGTAAAGAAGGTAGTGATGGCATTTATACTCGTTTGTTAAATCAAACGAAACCAGGATCAATTATTTTATTACATGATAATGGGGATACATTAGGTGCAGATGAAGATGCGCCTATTCATACAATAAAAGCATTAGAAAAATTTATTGAACATTGTTTACAAAACCAATATCAATTTGTTAGGATTGATCATTAGTTATTTATTCATTCAAAACCAAACACCACAAGGAACTCATTACCTTGTGGTGTTTTTAAGTATTTATAAAGTTTTTAGTCATAAATCTTCTAAGAAATTGAACTAAAAATATCATTGACAATTAATTGTGAACTAAATCCTTTATTTAATGCAGTTAAAGATGATTTCATTTGTTCTAAATGATTTGATTTGAAAAGAATTCGATTTATATAAAAAGTTAATTCATTTAACGACTTTACTGTAACTGAAGCACCAGCATTTTCAAATATTCGGGAATTCTCTTTTTCTTGGCCTGGTGTCGGTTTATATAGAATTGTCGGTAAATTACATGCAATACATTCTGATAATGTAATACCACCCGGCTTCGTAATTAAGAGATCAGATTTTTTATACAAATTTCGTATATTATTTACGTATCCAAATACTTGTAGTCGGTCTTCGTATTCTTCATTTAATTTACTTAATTTATTATAAAGTATGCGATTATAGCCACATACCACAGCTACATTAAGCTTTGTTTCAGTAAGTAACTGCTTGGCCATTTTTTCTACGTCCTTTAATAATCCAACTGCCCCAGCAACTATCAAGATTTGATCGTTTGATTTCGATTTACTTGTACCTTCATTCAAGAAATCTATTTCTTTAAATTCTTGGCGAAGAGGTATACCACTTACAAATATTTTCGATAATGAAACGCCTAAATTCACCATTTGATGGATTAATCCTTCCGTTGCTATATAATAGCGATCGATTTCATTATGAATCCATGAACGGTGAATATAATAGTCGGTAACAACTGTATATAATTTACAAGGATGTGATGAATATTTTTTCCATTTTGCTACTGATCCAACTGGAAATGTAGTAATGATAATATCAGGCTTCTCTTTTTGAAGAATACTTTTTATATTCTTACCGCATAATTCTAAAAGCCTGTCAAAAATGACTGTACTGAATAATTTCTCAGTTCCATAGAAGAACCATTTATAAATTGTTTGGGCATGTTGGAATAATTGCAAATGAATACTTTTTGCAAATACATTTATTGTTGGATATGCTTCTTCATATATATCAATAATTGTTACATCGTTAAGGTTAATATGTTCAAACTCACTTTTTAACGCTTTTGATACTTCTTTATGCCCATTTCCAAAACTCGATGTAACGACAAGTATTTTAGGCTGCAATACCATACTAATCAACCTCTTTTGAATAGACAAATTAATTAAACGAATGTATGAATTAACATTGAGATTACTACTGCAAATGAAAGATAGTAATGCCAGTTTTTATCTTTACGTTTATATCTTAAAAAACCAAATATCCCCAGTGGGACTAAGAGCAAATAAGTTATTACGCCTGAAATATAAACAGCATCTGTTTTCCATTCAAAAAAAGTCATAATCACAGAGTGTACCGTAATTAAAGCAAAAGTAATTAACGAGATTGGGACATGTATTAACTTGCACCATTTCAATAATTTACCTAAGTATTTCTTAAATTGCTTTTTGTCATTTAATTTTTTAAATCTAATTAAAAAATAAAGTGGAAAGAGAATAAATCCCGCAAATACACCTATTCTACCAAGGGATCCCTTATCTTTCGCATACATTTTTAAAGGATTAATTTTATGAAAACCATGTTGTATGCCATTTTGTATATGAGGTCCCAAATTCGTTAATAATTCAGTTCGATGCGAGACTTTCGACCCTGCAATGATAAAAAGAATAATCGAAATTACTAATGCTATATAAATTAATTTTCTCTCATATTTATTTTTTATCCAATTACTAATCATTTTGATTCGTTCCTTTCAAGTATTAAAGGAAAATTGAAGATAGCACTATCTATTTTTTGAATTTCCCCTTTTTTATATAACTAATGTACAAAATAAAAGTGAAAATTTAATGAAAATTGCATTATGTTTTGGTAAAATTGATTAATTTTGTGACAATTTACTTTTCTTACTTAATTTTTTAAGAACATCGATAATGATTGGTATAATTGAAACAAGAATGATTCCAATCGTTAAGATCCCAAAATGATTTTTAACAATTGGAATATTACCAAAAAAGAAACCAATCGAAACCATCAGTCCAACCCATAGTGTTGCTCCGAAAATGTTATATGAAATAAATTTTGTATAGTTCATTTCACCGATTCCTGCTACAAATGGAGCAAATGTCCTAACAATCGGAATAAACCTTGCTAGTACAATAAATTTAGGCCCTTTTTGTTTGTAAAAGTTTTCAGTTTCATGAATGTATTTTGTATTTATTTTATTACTCTTACTTAATTTACTTCCGAATTTATTACCTATAAAATAATTTAAAGAATCACCTAAACTAGCTGCGATTATGAAAAGGATTAATAATCCAAAAAAGTTTAATAAATGTAAGGATGCAAGTGCACCTGCTGTAAAAATTAATGAATCTCCTGGTAAAAATGGTGTCACAACAAGTCCCGTTTCCAATAAAATAATGAAAAATAAGATGATATATGTTAATGCCCCATAGTTGTGCACAAAAGTTAATAAATGTTGATCTAAGTGCAATATGAGATCAATAAAATTTTTTATTATCTCCATATACTCTAACTCCCTTAAAATTTTCTCTATATGTTTTTCTTAATTTGAAACAAATTTGAAATCGGAATTTTAATTTTAAAACTGCTACCCTTTCCGAATTCGCTATTAACAATAATTTCTCCATTTAAAGACTCAATAATCGTTTTTGCGATCGATAACCCGAGTCCTGTATTACCTTCATCTCTTGATCTATGCTCTTCTATTCGATAAAACCGATTAAATATTTTGTCTTGTAGTTCTTTTGCAATTCCAATACCATTATCTTTTATTTCATAATAGAAATAGTTTGTTTTTTTTTCTGATCTCACGTAGTAATTTAACGAAATTGTACGGTCCTCATGTGAGTATTTAATCGCATTATCAACAAAGATATTAATCAATTGTTTTAGACTTTCTTGATTTGTTTTAACAATAAATTTTTGTTCATTTAATAGCTGTATTATTTGATTTTTTTCTGATGCTTTATATTGCCATGCTTTTTGAATTTGTTCCGAAAAGACATCAATTCTAAATTCTTCAATATTAACTTTGGCGATTTGTTTCTGGTCAAGTCTTGCAAGAAACAGTAATTGATGGACAAGATTACGCGTATCACTTAATTCCTTTTTTAAATCGGTTAAGGTTTCCTTACCGAAATCAGATAAGCGATCTTGCTCAACGCTTAATACATCTATACCAGCTTGTAATACAGATAACGGTGTTCTAAGTTCGTGTGAAGCATTTTCCACAAATTCTTGTTGTTCTTTATAAGATGAAATAATTGGTTCCATTGCCTGATTTGTAATTTTCTTGCCGAAGTAGTACGCCATAAAACAAAAGATAATTGAGAGTAGAAATGAGATACTGATAAACTGCTTTATTAAATAAATAACTGACGATAAATCTTTACCACTATAAATTGTACCGAGGTAATGATTGGATGAATCATATACCTTTTCTGCAGCAATCATTAAATTTAGTTCTTCTTTATCATGAGGACTAATTCGTTTAATAAATACTTTATTATGATTAGGATTAATCTGTTTTAAAACTTTTTCTATATCTTTTGTATACCCTGGTGATGTTTCATCATAGATTTCAAATCCGTTCTTTTTATTTAAAAAATAATTAAAATAAACATTTTTGCGTTTATGTTTTCTTTGAGTAATATCATCATTTGGACCTAGAGATGCAGCATTCATTTTTACTTCTTTTATTTCTTCCTTTAATACTGTAATTAGATCACTCTTTTGATCTAAATAAATATAAAACGACAATACACTTCCTACTGAAATATTAAATAAAATAATGAAAATCATTAAAATTCTAAGATTGAAAAATGTTAATCGCTTGCTAATTTGATGAAATAATGAGATTTCATTTTTCGATTGTATATCCAACACCTCTAACACTCTTTATATAGGTTTTTTGATATGGTAGATCAATTTTTTTTCTTAGATTTTTTACATACGCTTCAACAGCATTACTTGTTACCTCAGATTCAATTCCCCAAACTCTTTCAAAAATAACTTCCCTAGTAAGCACAATCCCTCTATTTTTTACTAATAAATCAAATAATTGCAATTCTCTTTGAGTCAAAATTATTTGTTCATTACCTCTACTTAAACTAAAATTTGTCCGATTATATGTTAAGTCTTCAATCGTGATTAATTCATCTTGAAGTGGCGCAAAATTTCTTCGATTGAGTACTTTAATTCTTGCGGCAAGTTCACTAAAATCGAATGGTTTAATTAAATAGTCATCCGCTCCAGCTTCTAACCCTTCAACACGATTATTAATACTGTCTCTCGCTGTTAACATTAAGATAGGTCCTTTAAATCCACCTCTTCTTAGCTTTTTGCATATTTCTAAACCACTTATTTCAGGTAACATCCAGTCCAAAATAAGTAAATCAAAATCATAGTGAGTAGCTAAATCCAATGCCTGTTTTCCATTAGTAGTCCATTCGATTTGAAATGGAGTTTGTGTTTTTAACAAATGGGTTGTCATTTTTCCAAGTTTTTGATCGTCTTCAGCAAATAAAATTTTCAAAAGAAGTCTCCTCTATTAAGTTCTTAATCAGGCACTTAATTTCTTTTTCATATTAGATGGTAACTTGTTTATTATTCTTTCGTATATTTTCAATAATATTTTCATTAATGGTTCCGTTAATGATGATGTTTTTAAAACAATAATCGCTACTATACTAGCCAAAATAAATGCACCAATTATATCAAATGGATAATGTACCCCAACAAAGATACGCGAAATACCAACTAAAATCGCCCACACAAGTGAAACCATACCTAAACGATCTTTTCTAAGCAATAAAATAAGAGCTGTAGAAAATACTAATGTTCCATGATCACTTACAAAAGATGAATCCGATGAATGTGAAATCAGTTTCGTCACATGGTGATTCACAAATGGTCGTGCGTGATAATAAAATTGATGGATTATAAAGTTACCGCCTAGTGCTAAAATAAGTGTTAAAGCGATATAAAAAGCTGTATACTTACGCTCGGTACCTTTTTGAATCCATAAAAAACATAAAAGTGCTATTACGATTAAAATGGCAGTTTTAGATAAATAAATCATTACATTATCTAATGTCGGCCATTTTCCAGCAAAATTATTTATTAATTTAAATATTGAGTAGTTCATTAAAATTTCCTCCATTTTTTTGATCGGAAATTATTATATAAAAGTTTTATGAAAATTTGATGAAAATTTTGATTGGAAATATGTTTTTCTAATAAAAAAAGACCTATTATAAAATAGATCCTTTTTTCTTAGACTACAGATATTCAAACAATTTAAGTATGTGGGTGATTAAAAAGTGTATAGTTTAGATTCACTGTTTTTTCATTATTTACCTTAAATAAGTTTTAATACACGTTCACCAAGTACATGTTTAAAAATTACGTCTGCTAATTCTTTTTCTACTTCGAATCTAGAATTTTTTAATAAATCAAACTGACTTCCGTTCAAGATAAAGATCATGCCAAATTGTTTTTCTTCATGCCAATATAAATTACTGATTAATCCGTATGCTTCACCAGCATGTCCAATCATTTCTTTGTAGCCAGGTAAAAAGTCGTGGCTAATATGAAAACCAAGAGCCATTTTACTAAAGAAATGATTATTTTCTTCTCTAGACCATTGAATTGATTTCATTAATTTTGACGTTTTTTGTTCAAGAATTTGGTGCCCATTTAGACTCCCGTTTAACATATGTGCTCGTAAAAACTTACTTAATTCAACGGCAGTTGTCCTTAGTCCACCTTGAGGTTCAAATAATCCTCCATGGTTTCCGATGATGTATTGATCCCAATGAGTTTCCGAATATTCACTTTGCCTAACATCCTCAATTGTTACTTTATATTCGTTCGTATCTTTATTTTTTTCATATAAGTTTGCTAATTCATGGCTTTTATTAATATTTGAATAGGAAAAAGCTACATTCTTCATTTCTAGAGGTTCAAATATATTTTGATTGATATACTCGTCAAAGCGTAAATTAGTGACTTTTTCAATAATTGCACCGCATATGATCGCACCTATATTTGAATACATCCAATGATCTCCTGGTTTCCAATCCCCCCATATTTCTTTCGTAAAATACTTTCCATTTTCATCAAATAATTCTGTAAGTTGTAAAGAAAAATTAGAATGTCCATCTCTAATAAATTTTGCATACACACTATTTGATGCATCGTCTGAGTTAAGTGAAGATGTATGAGTTAAAATTTGTCTCAACGTAATATGAGATTTTGGGAATTTAGGATTTCTTATTTTAAATCCTAAATAATGACTAATATCTTGATCTAAATCTATTATTTTTCTTTCAACTAATTGCATGATTGCTGTAGCAGTAAAAAGTTTTGAAATAGAAGCAATTCGAAACATTGTATTTTCCGTAACTAAGTCTCTTGTTTCTAAATTACGAAAACCATACGCATCAGACCAAATCAGTTTATCTTTTATAACGACTGCTGCTTGACACCCGACAATATTAAATTTGTCCATTATTAATTGAATTTCTCCCGATACCACTTCATTTTTTTGTTGTTTCATATTGTTTAGCATTTTAACCTCTCCAATCTATAAATTTCAAGTGAAATTTATGTAAAATACTGTAAATTTTTTATGTAAAAAAATTTTTTTAAATGAAGCGTTTTCAAAGTTATTTTAATATTGTAATACTCACTACCTGTTGCTAAAATGAATCATAGAAAATGGAATTAAGGGGATAGAATGGATGATTTTGATCGAGGTTTTTGTTTATGCAGGAATTATAGCTGCTAGCATTTCTGGTACTTTGGTTGGTATTCAAAAGAAATTGGACTTATTTGGTGTTGTTTTTTTAGCAGCTTGTACTGCGCTTGGCGGAGGGTTAATTCGTGATATTATTTTAGGTCAAACGGTACCGAATGCTTTTGCAAAACCTCAATACTTTATCGTAAGTACAGTCGTTTCAATTGTAACATGGTTATTTTATCAACGAACAATGCAGTTCCAATCAACTTTAATCATTACTGATGCAATTGGTCTTGGTGTTTTTACTGCAGTTGGTTCATATTCGGCAATTGATCACGGTTTAAAAGGTTCTTTTTTAATTATTTCGATGGGTTTAATCACTGGAATTGGTGGTGGAATTATGCGAGATGTATTCGCAAGAGAAATTCCATTTGTATTCCGAAAAGAAATTTATGCAATTGCAGCAATTATTGGCTCTGTAACAATTTTGTTTACACATGGCGAATTTACTAAACTGCAATCTTTGTATATTTGTTTTCTAATTACAACAGCAATTAGAATTATTGCTGTACGATATAAAGTAAACTTTCCTATTAGAAATGTTAATGATAAATCGTTTTTACTTTAAGCTTAACAAATATGTTAAGCTATTTTTAATGGTCCTAACCAATAATTGATTAGGACCATTTTTATTACTTAGAAACACTATTTGATTCTATGTATTCTTTATATAAAATTTCTTTTTTTACATATTCTTTTAATTCATCAATTACTTCAGTTACTTTTGCAAAAGCTTCAGGCTTCACAATTGTATCATTTTCAAAATCAACAGGGTCTAAAACTAGTTGTTTTGGTAATGCATTTCCATAAACACCACGAATTACTGTTCTCAAACTATTTAAAGCATTAATACCACCTTTTCCTCCACCAGCTACTGCTAATAAAGAAATTGGCTTTTTCTTGAATGGCTCAGAACCTAATAGTTCAACTAGGTTTTTTAAAGCTCCACTCATCGCATTATTGTACTCCGGCGTACAAATAACGATTCCATCTGCTTTAATTAGTAATTCTCTAACTGCTTTAACTGCTTCTATTTCTTTTTGTTCAGCTTCCCCATTATAAAGAGGAATTTGTTCAAATGCTAAATCTAAATTTGTATAATTATTAGATTCCGCGATTTGTTTTGCTAAGAATCTAGTTCGACCATTTGCTCTAGGTGAACCATTTACTACGACGATATTCATTAAAATTCCCCTCACAATTTAAAATAGTTGCCAACTAATTGACAAATTTTAACTAAAAATACTTTAAAACTACAAAATATAGTATAAATGAAAACTATTTATTTGCCTATTAATTTAAACTGAATTTAATGAAAACTTCGATTGTATTAATCTTAAAAGTCGTGGAAAATATATTTATTTTGAACTTATGAGTAAGAGATTCTCATCTTCTTGATTTTTTTGCTCCTTATGAACACCTTATGAGGAAGTTAATCTCAACCCAAGAAACATCAATGAGTAAGGTTATTCCTTATACATAAACTATTCGATTGATATAACACTAAAGTTTAGTATATACTTATTTGACAGAATATTGAAATTACACTTGGAATGGATGTGATACATATTGGGGAATTTGGCAGTAAATAAAAAGGCGACAATTAGTATCATTATTGCAATGGCTACTTTTGGAACAGTAGGTTTCGTCGCTCCTAAAACGGGCTTAAAAGCCATTGATTTAGTTTTTATTAGATGTGTTTTTGCGAGTATATTTTTATTGTCTGTTTGGTATTTTTCAGGGTTAGCTAAAAAAGAAATATTTAATAAAAAAGATATATCTCTTTCATTATTTAGTGGAATTTTATTAGTTTTAAATTGGGTATTTTTATTTAAATCATTTGAAAATTTATCAGTTACAATTTCAGTTTCAATTTATTACTTAGCTCCCGTTATTTTATTCTTATTAGGTAGTTTAATTTATAAAGAAAAAATTACGCTAGTTCCATTACTTGGTGTTTTAAGTAGTTTTATCGGATCGATCCTTTTATCTGGGATTAATTCTGATTTTACACTTGATAAATTCCTTTCGTCTGGGGTCATTTGGGCATTTCTTGCTGCAATCTTTTATGGATTATTAATGATTGTGAATAAAGGGATTACACAAACAAGTTCATATTTTACGACTTTACTTCAGACAACATTAGGGTTTCTGCTTTTAATTCCTTTTGTTAAATTTGATTCTTTTCAAAACTTGCATTTAGAAAACTGGTCTTTTATTTTGATTATTGGATTTGTTCATACAGGCGTTATTTATGCATTATTCTTTGGTAATATTCGATTTTTACCTTCTAATATGATTGCTGTATTAACATTTTTAGATCCTGCAGTTGCAATTGTGTTAGATACAGTCATAACAGGTTTTAAACCAACACCAACCCAAGTTATTGGAATTTTTATGACATTTTTAGGTATCGCTTTAATTTTGCTCCTGAATTCACCAAAAAAGGTATCGCAAAATTCAAATGAAAAAATTGCAAATTAACGTTTATTCAGTTAAAAAGAACTTTAACTTCATTGTCAAACTATACTAAAAGGACTATAATAAAGTCATAAAGAATATACTAAAAAGGGATGTGCTGCGAACACACCCCTTCCGAGTAGTAATTGGTAAAGTTGCTTTCCTCGGATCCAGTGAAGAAATAATCACCACAACCTTTTCGAGGGGTAGGGTGGTTATTTTTTTTTGCTAATAGAAATGATTATACCGATTATGCTTAAGATTACAGTTGCAGTTATCCCAACACTTTGAATAATTAAATTTGCAATCTCATAACCAGTCACATTCTCACCTCCCTTCTTTACGAAGAAAGGCACCTACCACAACTCTACTCTACCTAATTTTACCATAAGTATATTCAAAATACCAGAATGTATGTTCTGTTTTTGTGATATTTGATTACAACCCATTTCGTCAATTTATGAAGATTAACCATACCTCAACAGCATTTTTTGAACATAATAAGGATACTAGAATAATGGATTAATGAAAAACCTTCATTCCTGAAGAACGATCAATAAGAAACAATTTTACATAATAATTTCAGTTTAATAAAAAGAACACTTGTTTTAAGTGCTCCCTAATTTCTGCTATTAATTATTATTAAGTGTAAAATTCCATATAAGTTGGCTATTATCATTCCAACGACAAAAGCAATGCGAAATCGCTAAAATGTAATATTAGCTCAAATTTCGAAATACCATTTTTTAAATTCTTCTATTTTTTCACTTACTTTCTTTCGTAATGAATTCTTTTCTTGGGTGGCTGCCGTTTCTAATAACAGTTGTTGATCTTGTTTTCTTTGTTCTCTCCATTCTTCTAACAGTAAGCTAGTCTGCTTTTCTCGTTGCTTTAATACTTCTTTATGTTGTCGTTCCATCTTTTTAGAAAGTCTTTCTTCCATTTCATTCATTAGTTTTTCAATTGTTTGCAACTGGTGTTCATTGTTTATCTGTATTAGGTGCTCTGTTAAGTTTAAAGACTTTTCTTCGACTATCATGTCAGTATGAGGTATTAATCTATTGGTTTGCTCTTTTATCATTCTCGCAGACTTCTCTAACGTCATACCATCATGCTTACTTAATTCAATTAGTTTTTCGAAGATCAAGACATCATAATTTGAATATTGTCGATGTCCTCTACTATTCTTCTTGATTGTATAACCAACATTCTCTAAGATGTCCTGATATTTTCTGAAGGTGCTTGGTTTCAACTCCAACTGCTCTCTTATTTGAGTACTAGTTAATATTACATCTCCGTCTATCATACCCCTCACACTCCTTACAATGCTTATATTCTATACTGGCATGCTATCTCCTTTTTGCATTGCAAAAGGTTTACCGAATTTAGCACCAGAGTTTATTGAAAGAGGAAGTTTTGATAAGCAAATAAATGAACTTTTAGAGAAGAGGACCACAACTTAATTGTGATTCTCTATTTAATTTCTACTAGGATAATTTATTAAAAGTAACGTACATTTGTATGTATGTTATCTTTATATAATCTTGATACATTGTTCTAATTTACAGTTCTATTTTTATACGAATGAAATGATCTAATAGTTTCTTTATTTTTAAAAGAAATATAATAAAAAACTCATTTGTATTTTTACAAATGAGTTTTCAAATCAAATTATTATGCAAAATACAATATTTTAGTTTAAAAGATATGTCATCAAGAATATTACAAATACTGTTAAACCCGCTGATATTTTTAAGTTTCTACCTAAGTTTAAATGATTCATCATATCTCCTACTTTCAATTAAAATATTGGTTGAAATATTATCTATTAATAATATATTTTTAGAAAATTCGTTTTTCCCTACAGAATAATCATACTAAGTATACTGTTTTATTACCATGTATAAAGTGTGAACATTATTCTATGAAAATTTTTTAACAATTTTAGCTGCTATATTGACACGTATATAAATGCTCCAAAATAAAAAACTCATTTCAAAACAATCTTCGAAAATGAGTTTTTTTATTGTTAATTATTTTGAATCAAACATTGATAAACTGCCATCATATCACGTTTATTGAGTTCTCTTATGCGATTAAATATCGGTATATCTTTAACTTCCTCGGTTAGTAGGTTTTCAGGAACTATTTCACTTACTTTACCAGTGAGCCATGTTTGAACCGCAATGCCCTCAACAAGCTGTTGACGTCCACTCTCATTGATTCCACTAGCTAAACAGCTAACACAAGGTATTGTTAATTTATATACTCCGTCATGTAGATTATCTTCAGAAATTACTTTCTTTCCCTTACAGAACGGACAAGGGTTACTCGCTTTTACTTTATTAATTAGTGTAACGATTTTTTTATAGCCAAATGCTTCATAAACATATGTTAGTTTTTTGAATTTACCATTTGTAAAATATTTGTCAATAATGTCTTCTCTAGTCTCAAATATATTTTTAAAATCAGTTATCGTTACTAAGTTTTTATTACTTACGTCTTCTATATTTGACTCAACACGATCCCAAAACGGTAATGCATTTTGTAATACTACTTCATATCCAACGAAGCTTGCTTGTTTTATTTCTAGCATTTTTAAAGCAACTTGTTGCTCTCGGGATAGTAAAGAAACTTCTACTGTTAATGTTGTTTCTCCACCAACAATTGATTTTATTTCCTCTAGGACTGGTAGCTGGCCAACTGTTTTAATTACTTGATCTACAGGTTGATTGATGATTTCACGAATATCAAATTTGCCAAACATTAATTTTTTGTGGTGGTTTAATACTGTACCTTCGCAAATAGGGCATATAATTTGCTCTTTGGAAACCTTCATTTGTTCTTTAATAGGAGATTTTGAAATTGACATATACCGTCCAATAATCGTATTAAAACCTTCCCATAATCTTTGCGTCTTTCCAGCTTTATCGTAAAAAGTTTTTTCATAGTATCCATATAAAAAAGTATGCTTTTCTGCTTCTGACATTTCATTAAAACTTTTACTAATGTCTTGTCCAAGTTCATTTTTTATTTCATCAAATAGGAATTGTAATTTAGGATATTGGTAATATTTTAAAACTTCCATTACATCTGAATGTAATAAACCTTCCCAAAAAGGTACTATTTTATCTTGTATGACTACATCAATATCAAACTTTTCAATTACTCTACGGCCAGAGCAGGATGGACAATGATTTTCTTGGTTATAAAAGTCAAAACTTCTTGTGTCTTTATTAGTCGGATGTGAAGCAACGACCTGATTAATAAGTCCGCCGATTTCAAATAAAAATGTATATTGACTATATAAATGTCTTTCTAAATCAATTGCAATTACAGGAAGAATAGCATCAGATTCATATTCTCCATAAATAAGTCGTGCCATCGATGATAAACTTTTTAATATACCACCTTTATAAATGTTTTCTGCATTTTTGAAATAATTTATATTATTTTCTTGTAAATATTGAACTCCCTTTTGTACTTTTAGTGCTGAAGAGATTTGCGCATGAGGCTTTTCAGAATCCTGTTTTATGTGATTAAAATAATCATCATGACTTACAACTTCAAGATGTTCAACAGGGGTAATCTTTCTTTTCCCAAAATCAACAATATAATCCGAACTGTCTAACATGTATGCATTATGTTCAATCATCATAATAGAAATTGATTCATCTTTTAGAATTTCTCGAACACTATCTATAAATTGATTTAATATATTTTGTGATAATCCTTTTGAAGGTTCATCAAAAATGAATAGTGTATGAGGATTTCTTGAATTAGTAAATAGTTCAGAAACTAAATGTACACATTGAAATTCACCGGTTGATAGTGTTTGTGTTTTTCTTTCAAGAGTAAGATAGCCAAGACCAAGTTTAATTAATAAGCTTAATCGTTTATGAGCAATGTCTTCGTTCGGTAGTTCATCAATGATATCCTCGATTGAACGCAGGAAAATATCATCTATTTCTTCACTATATTTTGTTAACTTTCTTTTTATATCTAGGAATGTAGCAACTGTTGATCGACTCGTAATCGATTGGTTTCGATCTTGACCTACCATCACTAATTTATCTTTTGGATATCGTTTTAAAAAGTCTTTTGCCATACATTCATTTACTAAAGTAGATTTACCACATCCAGATTCGCCAGTAAATGTTACTAGTCTATTTTGAGGGATTTGTATTTCTTGAATTTGGATATTACGACAATGAAGATCTTTAAACTCATAGAACTCATTTGGCAAAATCTCGTTTCTTTCCCAAAGAATCGGTTTAGGTCGTGGTGATTCTTCTACAATTTTCCCACCGTATTTACCACTTCCAGGTCCGAAAAATACTTGATCATCTGTTGCATCTAACACATTGTCGGAATGGTCAATTAACCATATTTGATTTTTAAATCCTAATTCTTTTATCTCGTCTAATATTTTATTTAAAGTATCATGGTCAAGACCAACCGAAATTTCATCGATGATAATAACAGTATTTTCACTAGTTGCCATAAATTCGGCTAAATAAAGTCGAGTTATTTCTCCACCGGATAATGTACCTGTTATTCGATTTAAGGATAAATAGCCAATATTCATTTTGATTATATTGTTGAGTAAATGCTGTTTAGCTTCACTAATTTGTAATTCTTCAGCTAATGATAAGATTGTTTCTACACTTAAGTTATTAATATCTGAAATAGTATGTGGACGATCAAATAACTCAATTGTATATTCTTCAATTTTTTGATTATATCGGTTTCCTTTACACTTATTACATTCAATATTTTTTGTAATTCCGCGGCCTTTACAATCCGGGCACCAGCCTAATTCATTATTAAATGAAAAAACTTCTGGAGAAAGATTAAACTTTTCTGCAAGACAATCACGAATGTCCTTAAAAACACCAGTATGTGTTCCAAGTGTTGAACGTGGATTCGTAGAAATGGATGATTTGCCAAGGAATAGTACTAATGGCATTTCTTCCATTTTAATCGCACTAAAATTTGTTTCCATTATGTTTGGAAATAAATATTGATATTCAGCCTTTGGAAGTAAAGACACTAGTCGTTTCTTTGACTCCTCACCAATTGTTTGACAAAAAGTTGTTTTACCAGAACCAGATAATCCTGCAATTCCCAATGATTGGTTCTCAGGTAAAATTGCATCTAATTTATTAATATTATTTGCAATTAATTGACTTATCTTCAAATTCTTATCCTCTCTTATCTCGTAAAATTTGAATAAATTATGTATGCTCTTTCCTTATATGACCTTTAATTTCTGCAATTATACTTACAATCAATATTTTATCAATTTAAGACAATCCAAGCTATAGATCGTGAATGATAATATGATTTATATTTGAGGGATTTCACAAAAATATCAAACAAACCGAAATTTAATTTCTTAATTTTTTAGATTTTTTTGAAATTTTATTTCAAAAACCATAGACAATACTTTCCATTTTTGGTAGTTTTATATTATGTAAGCGCTACTAATTTAATAGAAAGTAAGGTGGAACACTTATGAAGAAAAGAAAACTAGGTAAATATGCGATTGCTGCTACAGTAGGCGCATCTCTATTATTTCAACAAATTCAAAATGTTCATGCTGAAACTACTTCACAGTCCCCAATCCCGCCTAAGCATGAGCTGCGAGCAGCTTGGATTGCTTCAGTAGTAAACATAGATTGGCCATCAGCTACAGGCTTATCTGAAATGCAACAAAAATCGGAGTTTATTAAACTACTAGATGATGTGGAAAAGATGGGAATGAATTCAGTTGTCGTCCAAATTAAGCCGACTGCAGATGCTTTTTATCCATCTAATTATGGTCCATGGTCAAAATACTTAACAGGTACACAAGGTAAGGATCCAGGCTACGATCCACTTGCATTTATGGTTGAAGAAGCACATAAACGTAATATTGAATTTCATGCCTGGTTTAATCCGTATCGTATTACAATGCCACGAACTACACCAGGAGATGCGACTTTAGAGGATTTAAATACTTTAGCAGAAAACCATCCTGCAAGAAAACATCCTGAGTGGGTAATCCCATATGGAAAGCAATTATATTTTGATCCGGGTAATCCTGATGCACGTCAATTTATTATTGATGGGATTATGGAAGTTGTAAAAAAATATGATATTGATGCAGTCCATTTGGATGATTATTTTTATCCATATCGCATCGCAGGTCAAGAATTTCCAGATCAATCCTCGTACGAAAAATATGGTAAACAAAAGTTTGCTAATATTGATGATTGGCGACGAGACAATGTAAATGAGTTCGTCAAAATTCTTCACAATTCAATAAAAGATGAAAAATCTTATGTGAAGTTTGGGATTAGTCCTTTTGGAGTCTGGAGAAACATCGCAAAAGACCCTACTGGTTCAAATACTACTGCTGGACAAACAAATTATGATGATTTATTTGCAGACACAAGGGAATGGATTAATAAAGATTATCTAGATTATATTACTCCGCAAATCTATTGGAATATAGGATTTGAACCAGCTGCGTATGATATACTTGCGAATTGGTGGACGAAGGAAGTAAAAGGTAAGAATATTGATTTATATATTGGACAAGCTGATTACAAAATTAACGATAACAATGCAGCTTGGGCTTTACCTGATGAATTACCAAAACAAATTGCCTTAAATCGTACAATTCCTGAAATCAAAGGTAGTATGCATTTTTCAATTAAAGACTTAAATCGTAATCCACTTGGTATTAAGGAACGTTTAAGCCAGGACTTATATAAAACAAAAGCATTAATTCCTTCAATGCCATGGTTAGATGACCAGGCTCCAAAGAAACCAAAATTCGAAAACGCTCTTCGTACAAAAGATGGAATCCAACTCACTTTGAATACTCACCCTAATGATCAAGATGTTTCCTATTATGTTGTATACCGTTTTGATGGATTACAAAAAGATAGCATAGATGATCCAAGAAACATCTTAACTACCGTTCGTAAATCAGATAATGGCAAAACAACATATCTCGATTCAACAGCAAATATAGATAAAGACTACACATATGAAATAACTGCTGTCGATCGACTTCATAATGAAAGTAAAGAAAGTAGTCAAATAAAGGTTAAAGCTAGTAAGAAATAGGTATAATAAAGAGCTTCCAATTCAATATAGGAAGCTCTTTATACTTTTAGTGCTATGTTGCAGATTTCATAATCACTGCTTTTATCATAAAATAACTAATTTCAGTTGGTAATTCATCTTTAATAGGTCGAAGTTTTTCACTTCCAACTGTATTAATCACTTCTTTAATTTGTTTTTCAATATCAAAAGGCACTATTTCATCCCAATCAAAATGATCATCTTCCATTGCACTTTGCAGAATATGGTTTTCAACGGTAGTCGTATTTAATCCTCTCTCATTTGCAATTTCAGAAATAGTAAGTCCGTTTTGATAAGATTCATATGATATTTTGTGTGAAGGTACTTTATTAATTGTAGTCGCTTTTGGTCTCGTAGTTTCTACTTCAATTTCGTTCTCTTCTTTATATTTCTTGATCACCTCTATAAATTGCGTACCAAATTTTTGTTGTTTTTGTAATCCGACACCTTTTGCTTGTAGAAACTCTTCATCAGTTGTAGGGAGTAATTTACTTAAATCTCTTAAAGTACTATCTGCAAATACGACAAATGGCGGAACTCCAAGTTCTGTAGCAATTTCTTTACGTAAACTTCGTAGTTGATCAAATAAATTATTATCTACGTTTGTCATTTCAGTAACTTGGATTTCTTCTTTTTTCATTACGTTTATTTTATTTAATAATACTTCTCTTCCCCTATTTGTAACAGTTAACAGTGGGAATTTACCGCTTGTAACGCCAATAAATTGTTCCGATGTTAAATAATCAATTAAATCACCGACACTTTTTAATGTACGATTTTTAAATAAACCGTATGTCGTTAAAGTATGAAAATTTAAGTCTATTAATTTTTTATTCATTGATCCTGTTAGTACGGATGCAACCATCGTTTTACCAAATCTTTCGCCCATTCGGATAATGCAAGATAAAACGATTTGAGCATCAATTGTAATGTCTATTGCAGTCCGCTTGTCAATACAATTACTACACTTACCACAAGCATGGTCACTTTCATCACCGAAGTATTTTAAAATAAATGCTTGTAAACATGTTTCGCAATAACTGTAATCTTTCATAGATTGTAGTTTTGAGATTTCTTGTTTTAGTCGATTAGGTTCGAATGTAGATTGCTCAATTAAAAATCTTTGTATTTGAACATCTTGTGCAGTAAAAAGTAAAATACATTCACTTTCTAATCCATCTCGACCTGCTCTCCCAGCCTCTTGATAATAGCTTTCCATATTTTTAGGCATTTGGTAATGGATTACATATCTAACATTACTCTTGTCAATTCCCATACCAAATGCATTTGTAGCGACCATAACGTTAATATTATCTTGTAAAAATGCATCCTGTTGTTTTGAACGTTCTGCATCGCTTAAGCCTGCATGATATTTACCGACAGAAATGCCAAGCTTTTTTAATTTATTCGTAACATTATCTACTTCTTTTCTAGTTGCGGCGTATATAATACCTGATTCGTTTTTATTTTGATTTATGTAATTACAAATATAATCAAATCGGTTTTGACCTCTAATGACTTTAAAAGATAAATTCTCTCTTTCAAAGCCTGTAATGATTGTCGTTTCCTCAACTATTCCTAGTTGATGACATATATCAGATTTAACTTGTGGAGTTGCTGTTGCAGTAAGTGCCAATATTGTTGGGTTAGTAGGCAATTCTTGTATTAAGTTTTTTATACGTAAGTAACTTGGTCTAAAATCATGTCCCCATGAGGATATACAGTGTGCTTCATCTACTGCTACTAGTAAGATCGGCAATCTTTTTAATTCATTAATAAAGCTTTCTGATTCTAATCGTTCAGGTGCAACATATAGAATTTTGTATTCACCATAGCTTAAATCCATCATTCTTTCATTTACTTCATTATAAGAAAGTGAACTATTAATAAATGTGGAAGGGATACCTACTTGATGCAATGCATCTACCTGGTCTTTCATTAAAGAGATTAAAGGAGAAATGACGAGGGTAACTCCTTGGAGAATTGTCGCTGGAATTTGATAACAGATCGACTTTCCACCACCTGTAGGCATGATACCAGCTGTATGCTTTCCTGATAAAACTCGTTCAATAATTTGTTCTTGTCCAGGTCTAAAATTTTCATATCCAAAATATTTTTTTAAGTTTTCTCTTGCAAGTGTTAACATGCTTGCCTCCTTTTTTATTTTATTTGTACAATTCTATTTTACTATAAAGAAATTGAAGAAAGTAATTTTCTTAAGCCGTTTTCGAAATTTGCATTATCAAGCTTCTGACGTTTTTTTGGTCCCTTCACTCGTCCACCTGCATTTCGAATTTTCTTTGAAACATATCGAGTATGTAAAAGTGAGTCAATATTTTCATTTGTATATTGAAAACCGTTTTGATTTAATACATAAGCTTGCTTTGATAAAACCATTGCAGCAAGACCATAATCTTGAGTAATGACGAGATCTCCGTTTACAACTCGATTTACTAAAGCAAAATCAACTGCATCTGCACCTTGTGAAACAACGATCGTTTCAGCGCCCTCTCTTTGCATTATATGGGCAGTATCACATAATAAAAGAACGTTGATCTTAAATTCTGCTGCAATTTTAATTGTTTCTGAAACTACTGGACAGCCATCTGCATCAATTAAAATTTTCATTTGATTCTTCCTCTTTCAATTGTTCTTTTAAATTAAATAATTCGTTATCTGTTAATTTTCTCCATTTACCTATTTCTAGATTTTCCATATGGATATTCATAATTCGAATTCTCTTTAATTTAATCACTTTAAATCCAAAACTTTTTGCCATTTTCCGAATTTGACGATTTAAGCCCTGCGTTAAAATAATTCGAAATGTATATTCATCTATTTTTTCTACTTTACATTTTTTAGTTAAAACATTTCCAATAAGAACACCATTTGACATGCCATTAATAAAATCAACATCTATTGGCTGATCGACTGTGACAATATACTCCTTTTCATGTCCATGTTCACTATGTAAAATTTTATGTGCAATTGGCCCATCATTTGTAAGAATGATTAATCCTTCAGAATCTTTATCTAATCTACCTATAGGAAAAACTCTCCTTGGATAATTGACAAAATCAATTATATTTCCTTCGACAGTTTGTAATCCTGTACAAGTAATTCCTACTGGTTTATTAAGGATGATATAGTCCTTTTCACTCGTTAAGTAAATAACTTCATCATTTACTTGTACAAGATCATCTACTTCTACTATGCTGTTTTTTTCAGCAGTAAGTCCGTTAATTTTAACTTGTCCCGAAGCAACTAGTCGTTCCGCCGCCCTTCTAGAACAATACCCTGATGCGCTAATATAAACATTAATTCTCAAAACTTATTCCTCTTTTACTAGTCTTTCTTTTATCATAACAAAAAGTGCTGTGACATAACAGTCATCACAACACTTCGGGTTAATTATAGAGTCACTTCTTTTATAAATTTGATAAACTCTGAATTTCCACGTTCTTCAGCAATTTCAATTGGCGTTTTACCAGAATTATTCGTTTTAATTTCAGCACCGTTTTTAAACAAACGTTCAGCTATCGTCATATTTCCTTCAAATGCTGCGATATGTAATGAAGTGTGACCTTCACTGTCGCTAATATTAGGATCTGCTCCATTTGTTAAAAGAAAATCGATCACTTCTAAAGACTTAGCACCTGCAATTGCTGCATGTAGAGCTGTGTTTTGTGGAATGAATGACAGCTTTGAGTGAGAAAGTGCATTGACCTGGGCACCATTTTTTACTAAAGTTTTTACAACCTCATATTGACCGTAATGTGCTGCGATACCAAGTAATGTTAACCCATGCTCATTTTCTTCATGTATCAAATCTGGCTGTTCACTTATTATTTCAATTACAATTTCATTTTCACCTTTTTCCGTCGAATCAAATAATTTTGCAAGTAAATTCTCCATCGTTATCTCTCCTTATTTCTACATTCAATTTGTAAATGCTTTAAAAATAAATGAAGCTTTTTATTTAAATGACTCGCCTCATTTATCTCTACAGGTATTAATTGAATTGTAGTTCCTCGTTGCATTTGTACAAGTTTCCAAAGGTCAGAATAAATTACTGTACCAATTGATGCATATCCCCCTGTAGTTTGAGAGTCTGCTAGTAAGATAATTGGTTGACCAGTTGGTAGTACTTGAATCGTTCCAAAAGTAGTGCCTTCTGATAGAATATTTGAATCAAACGGTTCTAAATTAGCATTTTTTGAACTCAAATACATCCCCATTCTATTAAACGTACCAATTGTAAGTGGTTCAGATAATATTTGTGATTTTATATGGTTTGGTATTTTCTCAAAATGACTACTTTTTATAAAATGAACCAAATTATGCGTTGGATAAACTGGAATATACTCATGTTTTAGTCCATTTTTCACCAGTTTATAAGATGGGCTTGAACCATAAATTATTGTACCTTTTTTAACAATTAATCCAAGAGAAGCAGACTCATACGATGACTGACTTTCGAAATGACATTCACTAGTAATTCCGTCTGGTACTGATATATATGAATAAACACCAGTATTTCCCCCGTTAAAAGTTAAAATCTCTCCCTTTGCTATGTCAATTATTTTATTCATCTCAACTAATTTACCGTTAATTGCAGGTTTCAAATTTCCACCTGTAATGATGATTGAGAATTGATTTAATGCTTTTAGGACAGTACCACCAATCGCAATTTCGATACTAGCGGCGTTTAATTTATTTCCTATTATTAGATTTCCAATTTGATAAGCTAATTTGTCCATAGCACCAGAAACAGGTATACCTAAATGTCTAAATCCATTCCTACCATTATCTTGAATGGAAATAGAAACACCTTTTTGTAATACTTCAAAAAACTCTTTCAAAGTATTACGCTCCTATAGACTTAACAAGTATATTATTTTCACTAAATACGTTACGTAATTCCATCGCTAATTTAATTGAAATGTCTGAATCACTATGTATACAAATGGTATCAGCTTGAATTGGAATATCTTTACCAGAAATTGTAGATACGGTTTTGGTTGTTACAATTTGAAGTGCCTGATTAATGGCATCTTTCGTATTGTGATGAACCGAGTTTAATTGATTACGAGGTACTAATAAACCATCTTCACCATATGCTCGATCTGCAAATACTTCCGAAGAAAAAGGAATATTCATTTCGATCGCTGCTTCTATTAATTTGCTATTTGCAAGTCCATATAAGGTTAGTGAAGAATCGAAGTCTTTCATTGCTTTTGTAATCGCTAAAGCGAGTTTCAAATTTGTAGCTGCCATATTATAAAGTGCACCATGAGGTTTTAAATGACGAAGTTCAACTCGGTTTACTTTGCATATCGAATAAAGTGCTCCAATCTGATAGAGAACTAATTTATATATTTCTTCATCACTGAAATTCATTTCTCTTCTACCAAAACCAAGTAAATCAGGAAAACTTGGATGTGCTCCAATTGATAAATTATACTGTTTTGCTAATTTTACTGTTTCATAAATGACAAACGGATCTCCTGCATGATATCCGCAAGCGATATTGGCTGAAGTAATATGTGGCATAATCTGTTCATCATTTATTTTGTAATTCCCAAAACTTTCACCTAAATCACAATTTAAATCAATTTGAATCAATAAAACGCACTTCCTTTTTAATTGAATAGTTGTCCTCTTTCACTAACTGTTCAATCTGATTAAATTCTTCGATATTAATCTCCAAAAATTTGACTAGATCTCCAGGTTTAAAGTTTTCTGTGCCATTATTTTTCGTTGAAAATATGGAAATTGGAGTACGTCCAATAATATTCCACCCACCAGGAGATTCAAAAGGATAAATCCCTGTTTGATTTCCCGCAATTCCAACTGAACCTTTTAAGACTGTTTTTGGCTTTGTTAGTCTCGGAGTTGATAGTTTAGGGGTTAACCCGCCCAGATATGGAAATCCAGGTATAAAACCAATCATATAAATAGGATATGTTTTTTCTAAATAAAGACGAATTACGTCATCAGTTTTTAGTTTATTATGTTCTGCTACTTTTTGAAGTTCTGTCCCGAAAGTGGAACTAAAACAAATAGGAATTTCATAAATTGCATGCACTCGCTTTATTTTTGAACCATTATAATGATTAAAATGACACTTTATTTCTTGGATTATTTCTGCATATGAAAAGTTAAAAGAATCATAAAAAATCGTAATGGAATGATAAGACGGTACGACTGCTGTTATTTTAGTCATTAATTTAATTTTGAGATAGTCTGAGAAAGCATGTACTAGATTATTTGTTTCCATTGAGATCGAATCACCTAAATAACATACTAAGCCTGAGCAACCTAATGGAAAAATATCCAATTTGGTGCTAGTCATTTAGACTAATCACTTCAATTACAAGTTTTATAGCATTCATCAAATCTGATTGCGACCAACTTGGCAACTTCCGATCTATTACGGCCATTTCATGTGAAGCTGGAATATGAATAAAGCCACTTGGAATTTGCTTGTTTATTTTTTTTAATTCATTAAGCATTTGATACATAACGTTATTACACAAATAAGTACCTGCAGAATCGGATATTTCAGCTGGAAATTTATGATTGTTTAATTCATTAACAACTTTCTGAATTGGCAGTGTTGAAAATAGTCCATCAGGGCCTTCAGCATCAATTTTAGCTCCATCAAATTTATTCCCTTTATTATCCGCAGCTCCATCATTGCAATTTATGGCAATCCGTTCTGGCGTTATTTTATATCTTCCACCAGCTAATCCTAGTGAAATCACTGCGGAAGGATTATAAGTATGGAATAAATTTAGTAATTCATTACCCGCTGTATTAAAATCAACAGGTAAAACTTTGCCGATAATTTGATAAGAACCGACGACCTGATCGTTTAATTCTTTTACTATTTCTTCTGTAGGATTAATTGAAAAGTTCAAAAAAGGTTCAAAACCTGTTAACAATAATGTATTCAAGTGCTCTCAGTCCTTTAGTAAAATTTATATAGTAGAATACTTCTACAAAATCAAGTTGATATCCTTTTAATATAAAAAGTTTAGGTCCTATGTATGACTTGTTCTCTTTCAAAAATGGAACTACTTTCTTAATTTAATATAGACTGTATTTAGGGTTGGTTTTTCTACTAAAATATGTTTTTTGGCAACTCTTTGACTCTTAATAACTTAATATTTTCGTTTTTTCTAATATATTACGGTATGTGAAATTTTGTTATATTTTTTGTTATATTTCTCACTTGGCGTTTTTTGTCACTAATATTAATGGAATTCTCTAATTAAATAACAATAATAAACAAAGAAAACGGGTAACTTATTCGCTATCTAATACCGATAGTCGAAGAATGATAGAATTTAGAGCAAAAAAATCCTCAACCAAAAGAATTGTTGAGGATCTTGAAAACGTGTTACATTAAAATTTTTGAGAATGGGAGTGATTGAATTGTTATAACTTAACATTTCAATCATTCTTTCTTTTTAAACAAATTATTGTTGCGATAACAAATATTGAGCATCTCGAAGTAAATACTCTGTGGCCTTATTTGTTATGTGTTTACCGCTTTGTGCCTTAACTTCATTCATAAAGCTTTTCAAATTATTTTGTGCTAATTTTACTTGAAGGCTATTTGCTATTCCAGCATTATCAATCCATTCAGTATTAGCAAAGCGTCTTACTAATCCTTTTAAAGAATCGTTACTTGCAATTGTTGTAAACTGGATTGTTTTGGTCTCAAGATTCCCCGCTTTATCAACCGCGTTTATGACTAGGAGATGATTACCAAGTGGTAACGTATAAAATGGAATTGATGCTCCAGTTTTGTATGGATAATCCTCAAGTGTTACCATCGTTTTATTGTTATCAACACCTGAAAAGTTGTCTGTTAGTGTAAACTCAGGAGTTATTTCGCCATCATTTTCATAAACACTTCCATTCAATGGGACAGATTCTGCAATTGTTGGTCCTGTCTTATCAATTCTAATAGAAAGTTGCTTTGAAACCTCCTCATTACCTACATTATCGATAGCACGATACTCAATTGTATGTATACCTTCAGTTGTCAAAGTTAATTCGCTTTGGTTTACCCATTCGCCATCGTCTATTCTAGTCTCGATACGATCGACACCAGTACCAGTTGAATTGTCCACAGCATTGAACTTCACATTCACATTCCTTGTATTCCACACCTCATCACCGATAACCCCATCTGTTATTGCCGTAGTCAAAGGAGGCTCAACATCAATGCTTCGTCCATATACTTCAAATTCATAAATATTTGCAGTTCCTGTTTCAGCATAATTTTGAGGCGTCGTAATATAAAGCCTTACATACCTTACATTGGTTTTGTTAAAATACCTGTCTGTGCTATTCGATACGTTTCCTGCAACCGAGTCCAAATCCCTCCAAGTCGTCCCATCGAGACTGCCCTGAAGCTTATAATTTTTTGTATTAAGAGATAAACTCTCTCCACCTTCTCCAGAGTGCTTCACAATCCATCTGCTAATATCATAGTTTTGTCCAAGATCAACCATCAACCATTTCTCCCCAGTCGTATCTGAGGACCACTTTCTACTAATCTCAGTAGAACCATCTACTGCCTTTGAAGGTTCATATCCTACTAAACTTCCATTAGCTGTAGCTGTTTTGTTCAAAGTCAAATTGATCGGAGCTGGATCAAATGCTAAGGTTGTAACTTTAAGAGCACTACTTTCCTCTGATACATTACCTGCTGCATCCTGTGCTTTAACCCTAAACTGGTATGTGGTCTTAGGTTTTAATCCCGTTACTTTAAAGTTAGTTCGTCCTGTTGTCGAGCCAATTAATGTATCACCGTTATATATTTCATAGCCTGTAACGCCTACATTACCTTTAAAATTATCTGATGATCCATCCCATGATAGCATTGCCATCTTGTCTGTTACTAAATTTGTGTTAACATTGACCGGTACAGTAGGTGCTTGTTTATCTGCAAGAAGTGCATCCGGTGTATAATTATTTATAGTCCAAGTTGCGATCGTACTCTTTGTAGCGAAGTCTCTTCCGTTTATTACAATCCGATCGGCATAAATATCAAAAATCAACCCTTGAGCACCTGGCTCTTTAGTATAAGAAGGAAAATACTTTATTGCACCATCTCTTATCATTGAAAAATACTGTTTGTTAAATAAAGTCCCTGGCAATCTTATATCATCATGCACATGTCCTGTTACTAATACGCTTTGAGGATATTCACCTACAATATCCTTAAATTTTTGATCCTGTACCTCATCGCTTTGATAGCCGTCCTCAGACTTTGTCATTGACACTGTATTCCCTAATGGTTGGTGAATGAATAAAAAGATTGGTTTTGGTTTATTTGCACCCTCGGCCAATTTTACTTTCAACCAGTTAAGTTGAAGATCCGAAAGATAAGCACTGTCCTTATCATCCGTCTCAGTTGCTAAATAGATAAAATGATATCCACTAATCCATTTATCAAAGTACACCGCTGGCATGCCTGTATGGGATAGAAATCTATCTTTTGCAGTATCAAATCCAGTCATCCATCTTACATCGTGGTTCCCAAATACATAGTTGCGGTCTAATTGGGGATATTTATTCATAGTTGTCATAAAAGTGTCATATTGTGTATCTGTTCCATAATCAGTAAGATCCCCACCAACACTAACTGATTTCACATTATTACTTACCGCATCTTGCATCGCCTCATTTAGGATAATATCATTGGTATCTCCTTTTGCATTAGCATGTGTATCAGATATTGCCATAAAACTGAATTTATAGCTAGTATCCTTCTCTGGTGTATTTGAAGCAAGTACTGTTACGTTGATTTGTTTTGATAAGGCTACATTATTCGGATTTGTAACCTCTACAGGAGGAATAGCTGTTCCCGTTACTGTAAAAATCTGTTCATTTCTATTGGATGGATCATAACCTGAAGAGTCAATATTCCATTTCACAGGAGCATTAACATTTCCACCATCCGTAACTAGAACTAAATTACTAGGTAAGCCTAAGGCAACATTAGTTGGTGCTGTACCGTTTTCCACACCTGTAATCGATTTAGGTGCTATAATGCTTTCTAGAATTTTGGGCTTTATTTCTACTATGAAAGTAACTTTCTTACCAAGTACTGTTACAGTTAAAGGCTGGCTTTGTGTTGGCGAAGAACTGTTAAAACCACTTAGATCAGATGCTCTAATTTCTTCTACACGTGTAGTACCATCAATATATGTACCAGTGACTACTATGCCTGTGAGATCAAGGCTTTCACCAATTCGGTATGTAGTTTTCGTTGGTAGTTTCGTAAGAGAGATGCTGTTCAACGTTTTCGAAAACTGAAACCAGTTAATGTTGGCTACATATGTTTTTCCAGGATTAACTTTTAATACAAGGTATACTTTATGAACTCCAGTAACCTGAGTAATTTCAGTTGACATTGTTTTATAAACATTCCAGTTGTCTGTTGCAGTAGCAGTAGTTGAAAGTGTACCTACTTTGTTTCCATTTGTACTATTAGGACCATCAATCCATATTTCAATATCCCCACCGGCATTCGAACCCTTAACTGAGACTCTTGCACTGAAATTTGTAGCACCATTGATCCCGCTGCCAAAATCAATATTGGTGTATTCTAAATACTGGTTATCATTAGTTCCTCCAATGCTTTGTCCACCATCTGGACAAGATTCAACTTTAAGATATGAACCTGACTTGGAACTAAAATTTTCTGCTTCAATCTGACTATACCCATCAGTAGCTGCATTCACCGGAATATAGCCAACAAAATTTCCGAGTATGTATGAAACGATCAATATTAAAGAAAGTAATGATTTGTTAAACCTCGTTAAATTAACCATAAAAAAAATCCCTTTCTCAAGCAGAATACTAAGTAAATTTAATGTAATAAATCAGACTACAACAATTAATACACTGTGAAGATTAATTAAATATCAGTTAAATATCGTTCCTCCTTTTTCAAAATGATCCCTAACTTTCCTTACGACTTCTTCACCTAGTGAATTCAACTACCCTTTAAAATCTTAATTTCACTTTTTTCAGTGAGAAGGTGCAGAGTATTACACGGACAATTATATTTTCACTATGTAAATTAAACATTAATTTTATATTAAACAATTATTCTTGAAATCATTGTGTTAAGTAATCCGTAATGATATTTGGAACACACACTTAGATAATATTTAAATTTACAATTTTTCCTTTTAAGTGATTTCCTGCAGGAGGTAATATAAATATGAAGTACAAAACTAACTTAACATCAAGTATCTATTCCTCCCATTTCCATATCCTTAAGCCAGAATGGTTATTCAATTTTCGAATAAACACAAAAAAAGTTCAAAAACATTTACGTAATTGAACTTATATAGATGAATTTTCAGTCGTGTCTGCTAGCTTTTTTTCAGGTTTATTATATATTACGGATCCTTCAAGATTTAAAGAACTGTTAACTAAATTACTTAAAATTAACCATTAATTATACAGTTTAATTGTTAAACATATATAAAGGAAACATACTTTTTATGTTAACCAATAAATACTATTAAGATATTCTTAATGATGATTTTATTAATTTCTACATCATCTACAAATTGAACTACCCTCTAATTTGGAGAAACACAGCATAGTCTGTTACACAATTTCTATCTACTTTCTATAAAATCTTATGAAAAAGATTCAATCCAGGTGTAATCCCATTTTGAATTTGCTTCAAAAAGTTTATTGATTTTTATAATTTGAGCGAACTATAAACATTATTTATATATTTTCTTTTTCAACTAAACTGCTATTTTGCTCCATAAAAAAAATCGACTTTTCAGCCGACTGTCTTGTTAAACTAAAGCAATGGGTTAATTCAACAAGCTATTTTTCTTTTCTTCCAATCTGTCACTTAATTTGTTAAAGTTCTGAACTACCTCAGGCATTGATAATTTTTTTGCTAACAAACTCCCTTTTTCAATTGATTTAGATGCTTCTTCGAATAAATTTGATTTAATTTGAGCATCTGCAAGACAATACCAGTAAAACCACGCATTCATTTTTGAAATTTTATCACGATAAAACTTTTCAATGAAAGGATAGTATTTAGAATATAATTCTTTATCATAAACTAATTTTTCACTATTCCATTTTAATACATCTACTAAATAACTATCAGCAATATACGATCGCCAAACTGCCAAACCTTCTTTTTGATTTCCATTCAAAAGGTCGACTTCATGATAAGGAACTTCTGCGATATTTTTAAATGAGTTATCAATCCACTGAAAAATTTCAAGGTTGCTTCCTGCTGCTGCCCCAATTGTAACACCAAATAAATATTCTTTTACACCATCACCAGTAATATCAGCTAATCCCGAAAAATCTAAATCTACTCCTTGAATTTTTGTCTCCCAAACCTTTTCCCACTCATTATTAATCTTCTTAAATACCATTACTCCATATAGGGAAGGAGAAGGTTGTACTTTTGCTTTAATTTTAAATGTTACGATTAATTCTTTCTGCCCATCCTGGTTAAAGTCATAGGGTTGAATTGATGATGCGTACAAAGGTTTTTTAGGAGTTACAAGTAAAGCGTTCGACGGAGTAAACTCTTTAACAATCTTCATTAGCTCTTTATTTGGTTGTTCGTCAGCAAGAACAAATATCGGTGATAGATTAAGTGCCACGAATAGTAAGGTAAATTGTATTATTTTCTTCATTAAATATGTCCCCTTATACTAGTATAGGTTTATAATTCCCTATTATCGATTTGTATATTTTGGACATTATTTAGAAATCCCTTTTTTACTGTTAAAAAAAGAGCTTAAATTTCTCTTTATTTAAAGAGAAACCTAAGACTCAAATTTAACCTCTTACCTTAAGAAGAACCACCAACAGTTAAGTAATATTTATAACTATTGAATATCACGAAAAGAAATTTAACAAATACATATAAAAATCAAATGAAATCGAACTTTGGTTATGATGTAAGACAATATTCCTATTATTATTAATTGAATAGTCTCGTTGCCAATTCGATAATCCCGCCAATTGTTTAAAATTCGGCCTTGTAACTGAATTAGTGAGGTAGGCAGAACGATATGCTCCTGGCCATCTCATTCTATTTAGGTTAAAAATCATTTGTTCAGCCGTCATTATTCCTAATCCATGTCCAAAATACGTACCATCTCCTAGAACAACGGCATTTTCTCCTCTCCACTCAGGGGTTAGTGGACTAAATTCTGGATTATTAAAATAAACGATATCACCAGGTAAAATTCGATCAGAATACTGGGCACCTATTCCTAAGTCAGGATTAGCATGCCAGCCGTATAAATAGATATTTTGAAAAATTTGATTAAATAAGTTTTCACCAATCAGATTTAAAACCGCATGGTAATAAATAATGACCATTGCCGTTGCACATTCAAACGCGTAGAGTGAACTATTAAAGTAAATATCATTAATCGCGTCAGAAGGTTTTACACCTGGCCTTAATTGGAATGCTCCTGATCTCATTAATTGCCAGTACATTGGATTACATCGCGATCTTTCAAATACGGCAAAGCTCAATCTACTTTGAAACATAGCTCTCGCACTTAAAGTGATATTATTTCGCAACATACTTTCAAACTCATCAAGGGATCGAAATTCATGAACCGTCGGATTTTCATTCATCTGTTGAATTTCCATACTTATAACACGATCAGACGCCCCTGTGTCATTTTGTTGAACTGGCATCCTCGATAAATGATTCATAATATACCTCATTTCTGCATCAAGCATTATTTTCCATATATACCCATCATATTCAAAGATCGCTTTGAAGTGTATATTCGACGCAGAACCTTTCTAAGTGGTTCTTTTTTTGTTTTATACATCTTTAAAAGTGTACTGAAGATGGTAAAGGAAACTTAGCCATTAAGATACTGCATCTCCAATAGTTAGATATTTTTAAATTCACATTGTTAATCAGAAATGAATAGGAACTTTGAAGTACCATAAGCACAAAAAAGTACCATATATACCTATAATATTGGTAAATGTATAATAAATCTGACTTACCTTTATATTGCTTTTTTTAATTAGTTTGCTGTAAAAGTAAGTTTATGAAATTACGTATGTATTATTAAACCAATTAGAAAAAGGCAATAATGTTCGAAGGAAAATTAAATTAGGATAATGATATCTATAAATACTATTTTTGATAAAGGTGAGGAATTGAAAAATGAAAGAAAAACTTACTATTGATGTTTACCATGCAGAAGAAGCTAATGTAAATGCTTATATTTTTTCAGATAATAAAGGTACCTTTATTGTAGACTGCACACGAAACAGCGAGGAGGCACGAAAAGTTGCGGCACTTGCACTGTCAAAAGGTTCAATACCAAAGACAATGCTAATTACACACGGACATCCGGATCATTATCTCGGTATGGGGGCTATGTTACAGGAATTTCCTGATCTTAAAATTGTCGTTGCTTCCCAAGAAGTAAAAGATGATATCATCAATTTTACAGAATGGATGGATTCTGTTAATTGGCTTGAGGGTGAACCGCAAATGAAACCAAAATCCGAACAATCTCCAGATGGATTTGATTATAATATGCGATTGGAAGTATTACAAACAAATGAAATAGTTCTTCCTGGAGGAAGCGTACTCGAAGTCAAAGCAGATTATCCACCAACAGAGAGTGCCCATGTGACAACTCTTTACTCTCGTGACCTAAATGCGCTAATCAGTTCAGATCTTTCTTACAATAAAGTTCATATTTGGCTAGGTGTTGGGGTTGAGCGTGAGCATATCAAAAACTGGCAGGAACAGTTAGTACTACTTAAAGAGAAATACGGACCACTCGAACCGACGATCTATCCTGGACATGGTGACCCGACGGATGTTTCAATTTTTGAAATCGATAAGAAGTACATGGATGATTTATTGAATGCAGTCCAAACATCTGACTCGGAGGAAGAGGCAAAACAGAAAATGATGCAACTGTATCCGGACTGGCAAAACACCGAGTTCCTTTTAACTGAGAGTATTAAGAATCAAATAGAATTATCTCGTAAGTAAAATATCATATATGATATTTTACTCAAGTCCTATTACACTTCCGTACCGTTATTTTTATGGCGGTTCATATTCAGTCCATATTGAAATCACTATCTTTGGTAGAGACTTTATGATTGAATAGGTTAATGCCTATTGGTTTTAATTGATTTCAAACAATTGTGTAAATGTACTAATATTTAATTGTTTATATTTAGTGTCACACATAAAAATGAAGGATAGAAAAGCAGATATGATATCTACTATTTCTATCCTATTTTTCTACTACATATATCCTCTTTTGCGTTCTTTGTATGTTCTAGTAAGCATTTTTTGTTTTAGTTAAATTAAATGAACTACTTTCGGTAAATGAAATTTCTTCATTTAAAATATTAAAATCCTTTGTTATTAAAAGGTAATCACTAAATCCTTTTAATGGCTAAACAATTAACATGAACGAAACAGTCCACATCATTTGCTTTTTCTCGGTCTAACAATTAATTTTTGGGGTATTTAATTGTTTATAAATAGATCCTCTCTTTTTTCTTACCTGATTCATAGATTGCACAAATCATTTTTTGAGTTTTCATTGCTTCTTCACCAGTAATATGTAACTGAGAATGATGTTCCAATGATTCATAAAAATTATTAATCTGTTTTACATGACTAACGCCCCAGTATCCTTTCGCACCATTGCCGTAGTCAAATGTTTCATTTGGATTGTTATCAGAGGCGAATTCTCTTCCATCTTTTAAAGAGACAACTCCACGGTCAGCAACTATTTTCGCAATTCCATTTTCACAATGCAGTTCAATCGTAACTGGTGCATCATATGAATAATAGTTTATCGTATGAAATGCCGTAACTACTCCGTTTCTATACTTGATAACTCCTTCTGCACAGTCCTCAACTTCAATAATTTCATGTGCCCTATTACTAATTGTTGCGTCGATATATTCAATCTCATCATCAACAAACCATCGCATTAAATCCATCGTATGAATAGCTTGGTCAATGACTACCCCTCCACCTTCTTTTTCCCAAGTCCCTTTCCAATCACTATTCAAATAGTACTGGTCAGAACGGTCCCATGTTACTGATAGTTTTCCAGATTTTATTTTTCCTAAAGTACCATTTTGTAACATTTCTTTAATGAGAACTGATCCTGGATTATATCTATTTTGAAAAATGACACCTAATGTTACTCCATTATTTTTTGCTGTTTCTACCATTTCTTGTGCATCAGAATAATGGATAGACATTGGCTTTTCAGTAAGAACATGTATTTTTCGCTTCGCGGCTTCAATTGCAACCGGCGCATGTAAATAATGCGGTAAGCAAATATGGATAACATCTAAACTCTCTTTCTCAAAAAGCTCTAGATAATTTGTATAATAATTACAATTGAATTGTTCAGCTTTCTCTTTTGCTCGCTCTTCTTTATTATCACAAACCGCTACTAATTCTACATTATCTCTAATAAAAGCAGGTTGCGCATGCATTAGAAAAATATTTCCACAACCAATAATCGCAACTCTTAATTTTTCCATTATTTCACCATCTTTTATTGGATTAGTTTCCTATTTAGATCAAGTCCACCACATTTGTGATGGCTCTTCATTTATTAATACAGACTGTAAATTTTTAACGGCACGTGAAAAACCTTCTTCTATCGACATGATTGGGTCTTCATGTTCAATACTAACTACATAGTCATATCCAAACGTACGTAGTGCACTCATCATATCTGACCAATCTTTTAAACTATGTCCACAGCCTACTGATCGGAATGTCCAAGCTCTTGTTTGAACTTCACCATATGGTTGCATATCAGTTAAACCATACATATTTACATTATCTTGATCGATATAAGTATCTTTTGCATGGAAATGATGAATCGCATTTTCTTTTCCAAGTATTTTAATTGCTGCTACAGGATCAATCCCTTGCCACCATAGATGACTTGGATCCAAGTTAGCACCAATTGCCTCACTAGTTTCTTTGCGTAACTTTAATAATGTATATGGAGTATGAATTAAAAAGCCACCATGTAGTTCTAACCCAATTTTCACTTGATGATCTTCCGCAAATTTGCCCATTTCTTTCCAATAAGGAATTAGCTTTTCTTCCCATTGCCAATTTAGTATATCTCTATACTCATTTGGCCAAGCGGTTACAGGCCAACTTGGGTATTTTGCTTCTTCATGGTCACCACTTGTTCCAGAAAAACAATTTACAACTGGTACCCTTAATAACGAAGCCAGTTTAATCGTTTTTGCAAGTACATCATGAGATTCCTTCGCAAACTCTTTATCAGGAGATATTGGATTACCATGACAACTAAAAGCGCTAATCGTTAATCCACGTTTCTCAACTTTTTCAATATACTCTCTTCTGAGTTGCTCACTTTCTAATAAACGATCTAACGGACAATGAGCATTACCAGGGTAACAACCAGTTCCTATTTCAACAGCCTTTAGTCCGGAGTCTGCAACTTTATCAAGCATTTCTTCAAATGATTGATCCGCAAATAATACCGTAAATACTCCTAATTTCATCATTTTCTCGCTCCAATCTATTATTTACGTTAGTGCCTCTATGGCCTCTTTATGTCCATATGAAGGATATTTTCTTTTTGATTTATTCGCCCAATTTACTGCATTAATGATGATTTTTTGAACTTCTTTATGATGATAAGTTGGATAAGTTTCATGACCTGGTCTGAAATAAAAGATTTTCCCATTCCCTCTTTTAAATGTACAACCACTTCTAAATACCTCTCCACCTTTAAACCAACTAACTAAAACTAGCTCATCTGGAGTAGGAATATCAAAATGTTCACCATACATTTCCTCTTGATCAATCTCAATATATTCGCCAATACCATCTACTATTGGGTGAGACGGATCAACAACCCAAAGTCTTTCCGTTTCCGCTGCTTCACGCCATTTTAAATCGCAGCTAGTCCCCATTAATTTTTTAAAAATCTTAGAAAAATGTCCAGAATGTAGGACAATTAACCCCATTCCTTGCAATACTTTTTCATAAACTTTTTGAACAATTTGATCTTCCACGTCATTATGAGCAATATGTCCCCACCAAATTAATACATCAGTATTTTCTAGTACTTCATTCGTCAATCCATGTTCGGCCTGCTCTAATGTAGCCGTCGTAGTATCGTAACCTGCTTCATTTAAGAAAGTAGCAATGGTTGTATGTATTCCGCTTGGATAGATGCTTTTTACAGCTGGATTAATTTGTTCATGTCGATTTTCATTCCAAATCGTTACTTTTACCATATAACTCACCCATCTCTATTTTTTTACTTAAATTTTTGCGTCTTAAGCTTCAGCTAAAATCAATCTTAAGTTATTCAATCCAATTTCAACACTTTCTAATTGTGGTTTAGTAAAAGCCTCTTGCTCGACAATTAACCATTCGGCTGAATTTAGTTTTGCTTGTTGTACAATTCCTTTAATATTCATAATTCCATTTCCTACTTCGGTACTTTCATCTTTGGATGGAGCCATATCCTTCACATGAATTAATGGAGTTCTTCCTTTATACTTATTCATGAATTCAACAGCATCTACACCAGCAAATTCTAACCAATAAGTATCCAACTCTGCTTTTAAGAGATTAGTTGGAACTGAGTTTAATAAAATATCTAGTATATATTCGCTTTCTAATCTGACTAATTCATGAGCATGATTATGATAAACTAAAGAAATTCCCGCTTCAGCTAACTTGTTTGCAGATTGTTGTAAATGTTCCGCGAATTCTTTCCATTCTTCTATACTAGTAAAATTTGCCCAAGGACATACAACATATTTGTTTCCTAATTCTTTTTCGAAAGCTATTACGTCATCAATATGATGAATAATTTGATCTGCACTTACATGGGCTCCAGCTATCTTTAATCCTAGTTTGTTTAAAACAACTTTTATTTCCGAAGCATTTTTACCATAGTATCCAGCGAACTCGACACCGTCATAACCCATTTGTGCTACTTTTTCTAAAGTACCGAAAAAGTCGATTGCTGCGTCCTCTTTTACACTCCATAATTGTAAGGCGATTGGTAGTGTCATTTAGTTCATTCCCTATATTTTTTAGTTAAAATATACCGGTTTCTTTGATTTTGAAGATTCATAGATTGCCTCTAAAATTTGAGTTACAACTAATGCTTGCTCAGGTTTAACGGTTGGTTCTGTATCATTAATAATACTGTCAATCCATTGTCTCGCTTCTAACACTTCAGCGGAATCGGTTGCACTTTCATAAAAAGCTACGCCACCAGTTTGAATATCAATTGTTTTATCGTAAAGTCGCCCATATGCTTCCCCATTAATTCGGAGGCCATCTCTCATATCAGCTCCACCTTCAGTACCACAAAGTGTAGTTTGAGCTTCTCCTATTTCAAGAGTATTTAAAGCCCAGCTCGATTCTAGGATAACGGTTGCACCATTTTCCATTGTAATAAAACCAAATGCAGAGTCTTCCACTTTAAATTCATTTGGATCCCATGGTCCAAAAGCATTTGCAGCCTTTTCTTTATGTGATAATTCGTGGTAAACGTTTCCAACTACAAATTTAGGTTTATAATTATCCATTAGCCATAATGTTAAATCCAAAGCATGAGTACCAATATCAATTAATGGTCCGCCACATTGCTCTTCTTCATTTAAAAATACGCCCCAAGTAGGTACCGCTCTTCTTCTAATCGCATGAGCTTTTGCAAAATAAATTTCACCAAGTTCATTATTTTTACAAACTTCGCTTAAATATTGTGAATCGTTTCGAAAACGATTTTGATATCCGATCGTTAATTTTTTTCCTGTACGTTTAGAAGCTTCTACCATTGCTTTTGCTTCAGCTGAAGTTTTTGCCATAGGCTTCTCACACATAACGTGTTTACCTGCTTCCAAAGAATCAATCGTAATAAATGAATGAGATTTATTTGGTGTACAAACGTGAATTACATCAATTGATTCATCAGCTAATAATTCCTTATAATCTGTATATGTCTTTGCTTCCTCAACACCAAATTGTGCCTTAGCTTTAAAAGCGCGTTCTTCAATAATGTCACAAAAAGCTACCATTTCTACATGATCTAATGCTGCTAAACTTGGCATATGTTTACCATTAGCTATTCCGCCACAACCGATTATTCCTACTTTTAATTTCATTATGATAACCTCCGGAAATGTTATTTACATTCCCAGTTTATAGAAAAATTCCAATTCAGTCTTCCTTACACCTTGCCTAAAACTTCTCAAATATTGTCTTTTTTATATTGGGTGGGGGATAAACCAACCTCGTTTTTAAATAATCGATTAAACGTTTTCACATTGATGAAACCAACATTATAAGCAATTTCTGTAATTGGTAAATCTTCATTAAATAGATACCATTGAGCCTTCGTTATTCTATATTGATTTACAAAATGACAAAATGTTGAACCAGTGTATTTTTTAAAAAACTTTGCAAAATATGAATTCGTAAAGCCGATATAATTCGCAACATCATTTAATGTAATATCATTCATATAATTCTCTTCTATATAATGAAATATTTTTTCTAATTTTAAAAGACTAGCCTTCCTATTCGGATAGTTAAGCTTATTATTTTCTGTATGAGGTAGATCTCGATAGATTAGTAGTAACATATCATATAGTCTAGCTCTAATTGCCAATTCGTATCCTTCTTTTTTATCGATAAATTCACTTTCAAGTTCTTTTAAATAGCTAATCATCTTCTGTTTAACTTCTTTAATCCAATAAACACTAGATTTTTGAATACAATTAAACAATTCGATTAGTTCCATATTATTTTTTTTCAAAAACTGTACATCTTCGAAAATAGTAAAATCAAATTGCACGACCAATCTCATACTATTTGGTGAAGATAAAAAATAATGTATGTCACCACTATTAATGATATAAAATTCTCCTTCTTCTAAATGAAGTAATTCATCATTTACACCAATCTTTAAAGTGCCTTTTTGTACATAAATGATTTCTACGAGTTTATGCCAATGATGACCAACTAACGTCAATCCATCATTTGAAAATAAACAAAATGGAAAATTTCGATCTAATCTCCTTACTTCAAGAGTGGCGCTCATTTCTAATTCCCCCTGTACAACTATACTTACTATGTATTTATTTTACATTAACATTAATTATAGATTTTTTCATAGATTTACTATTTTTAAGCTGGAAAATAAAAAGATGCTTATACCGTCTAAAAAAGTATAAACATCAATATAATGAAAACGTTCATTTTTTCACAAACTTATTTCCAATAAATCATTTGATTCTCAAGGTTTTCCTTATTAACATAATTTCTTTGCATTGGAAAAGGACAGCCTAAGTTATATTTCTTAATTTCATCATTTACTTCCGTGATCATTTTAGCTATTTCTTTACTATTTTCATCAGAATTGATTTTCATCAAAATCGTTTCAAGTTTCTTAAATATTTTCTTTTGTTGTATAACCCAATCTGGTTTATAACCCGACTTCTTAACAACAGTTGTTAATAGATCATCTTTTAAGAGCTCCTTAGGTAATGGTTTACCTAATCCAGGTAAATCTTCAAATCCACCTTCTTTTTCATGACGCTTTACAATTTCACTTAACCAATCTACATATTTTCCATTATTCGTCATCGTTTTAGCCACCTTTTTGGTAAGTCTTATATTTAGTATTCGTTACTTTTTAACTATTTCCTTTCTATAAATTATGCAAACGAATGCTTTAAGTTAGTTTCTAACTTTGTACAAATAATGAACTTTTTTTGAATAAACAAAAAGAGAAACTGATTAATCTAGTTCCTCTTGGATTTAATATGTATTTTTTAAACCAAAATTCATCGTTATATTAGATTTAATGAAAAAATCTATGCTCGATGTCTTTGAATAAACACATTCTCTTTATAATTTTTTAACAAGCCTCTTTCTCTCAAATATTCCTTAAAATACAAGTTCGCTTCTTTTCGCTCATCATAAGGATTCTTAGAAAGTACAAACCCTAACTTATCTTCTTTTTGAAGTTCAACACCTGACATATATAAATGAATTTTATTTTGATGATAAATTTCTTTTAAGGGTTCCATGAAATTAATAGCGAAAGCAGAAAGTAACTTCATTTCAGTTTCGAATGTAAACCTTGTAATATAGGATAAATCCACAAAAATGACGCCAATAAATCCTGTATTTGAAATTTCAGCCCTTATTGTTTTTTCATTATTTAAGTGACCAATCTCACGAAGATATTCTATAAAATAACGAATTCCTTCTTCTTTTTCGAATGGCTTTTTTGATAAAATTAAGCCTATTTTCTTTTCTTCACGTAAATATTCACATGCGATATATGCTGGAATATTTTGTTTCTGAAATAATGCAGATGCAGCTTGTAATAGACCATTTAATACTTCATGTATAATTAAAGGTTGCTTCCTTGTGAAATAATATTGATTTTCTTGCAATTCTTCCATATCAATGAAACTTGCTCCGATAAAACCTGTATTGGATATAATAGGTGTTTTTGAATTCCTTTTAGTGGCTCCATTTCTTTTCATCATGCAAGTTCCTTTCCTTCTAAAATCTATATATAGAACATTAGTTCGCTTTTTATATTTTAATCATACACAATATATTTTAAAATGTAAATCTCAAAAATGAAAAAAGGATACGAAAATTTTTCGCATCCTTGAAATAATTCTTATTAAGATCGGTAGCTTAAGAAACAGTTTCTTCCTCAATGTCTACATAACAATCCATTGTATGTACTTCTTTATCTTCATGATTTCCAAAATAAATAGTGAAATTCATAGTCTAACACCCTTTCACAAAGGATATAATTTTAATTTAAATTCTGTTTAATTATATTATTATTACCAAGAAATAACAATACTTACATCATTTTGAAAGAAGATGTTTAGGTTAGTAGATAATCATTTTAATTATTTACTATACTTTATAACATTTATTAAAGTAACAAGTAAGTTAAAGTGTACGATTTTTAACCGGCACAAATAAATGAACTTTAGCTTTTCCCTCTGGGTCTTCTGCAGGATTATTCATACTAAATTCTAAGTTAAAGCGGTCGTAATCAGGTTCAAACTCACTATTTGGTAACCATTCTTCATACATAAATTTATAACCACTATTTAACATATTAGGAGAATCGTAATATTGATACAAAGCGTACTGCCCACCATCTAATTTTCTAAATTGCATATTTTCATGTTTCTCTTTATTAAAATTATCAGGTATGGTTACACATGCATCATGACGACAATTATGACTTTCTACTAGATTTGGATTATCTAAAGAAATTCCTATGAAAGATTGCTGAGGTGGAAAAAGTCCATTATTTATTGCCCAATTTAATAGCTTATCCCAATGTTCCTCATTTTCTTCAATGTATGAACCAACGCGCCTGAAAAACGCAACCTCATATTCAGGTAGTTCTTTAATTAAAATTTTCATTTTCTCAACTCCTAAGTAGTAATCAAGTCCTTTATTCTCTATCCTTTATTCAAAGTCCTTTTCTTACAAAAATTAAATTCAGAGCATATAAATCGACCGAATATGATATTAGTGAAAAGCAACAAATTCTTCTAGTTCATTAATTCTTTTGTCCAATAACCTTCTACTTATATAGAATAGAGTAATATGTTCTACCTAATAAGGAGGATGAGTTATAACAATGATTGTACCGATAAGTTATATAGAAACGCTGCCAGGAAATGCTGCACATTTATTTTTGTTTAGTGATGGTAATCATTATGCAGTTAAATGTAAAAATAATTTCCATGGAACAAGGGAACTTGTAAACGAATACGTTGTCGCTAGATTGGGTCAACTGTTGAATTTGCCTGTTGTACCATTTGAAATTGTAAATATGTCTGAAAAGCAAATTCAGCAAATACCCAAAAAATTTTCTTCTCAATACCAACCAGGCAAACAGTTTGCTAGCCTTTTTATTGATAACTGTACTGGCCTTGCGAAAAAACCTCCGCGCCCTGCAATACATGAAGTTAATAATCCCCATGTTTTAGCTGGAATTCTCGTTTTCGATTATTGGGTGCATGATGCAGATCGCACTAAAAGCAATATACTTTTAAAACGAGTCCCAGATGAACGGTATGACATTCATATGATTGATCATGGAAAATGTTTTCCAGGAGGTTACAAATGGAATGCAGAAACTCTTCAAAAATCCAAAAAGTTTAAAAAGGATTCAATCGTTCATATTTGGACGGTAGACATGTTAAATGACTTAAACATCATAACGTCTTATATTGAAAAAATCCTAGCATTATCAGAAGCCTCAATTGATGAAGTAATTCAGGATATCCCAGAAGACTGGAATGTTTCATACGAAGACAAAGTAGCACTTTTTAACTATTTGAAAGAGCGCAAAAAAACATTTGCTGATTCAGTTTATACATTTGTAAAAAAATATTTAAACTAAGGTACGTCGGAGTCAGATGTATTTTTCGTAATGGTGTGAATCTATTTTAGAAACGAAAATACCCTTCAGATATTTTTCTGAAGGGATTCTTTATTATTATAGTTTCTTTTATTATATATTCGCCGAAACTTGAGAAATGAAACAATTCTCCAAGGGCAAATATATCCGATTGCGACAGTCATAAAAAGTGCTGCCTCAGTCTCATTGCCGAGCCACTTTAAATAATCGCGAAGTAGGAATCGGATAATAAAAATTATAACAAAGACGATGATGAAACTTCTGTTCTTTGTAGCGTAGATTTGTTGATCGGATCGAAGTTCATAGTTAGTCGTCCAAATAAGTGGAATAGATAAAATAAATCCAAAGAGAAGTGCACAAATCCATTCCCAGCTAGTTGCTTGAGCCTTCGGATTCAAAACAATAGGAATACTAGGGATCAGCAAATATAGCATTGGGAGAAGAAGGCGAACTCCTCTTCCTTTAATAGGGTGATACATAGCTCTCGTTCTTAGCCATAATACCAAAGCAGCAACCACAATAACAATCATGTAAAAAGAAGAAGCGTTCATATATTCCCCCGAAATTATAATATTTTAAGAGTTGAAAAACATTAAACATCTTAATGTATATTCCCCAGATAAAGAGATAAGAAGTGAAAACGAAATTGAGAAATGCTTTTGGAAATTCAAATATTAGGAGAAAGATTTATTTTTGAAAATGATATTGTCATATTTTATGTATGCTAAAATATCGAAAATTTGTTAGTTGAATATTAAAACTCTATATAAAAGGGATGCATGTTTTCATTCAAACAATATTCAATTCTCTGCTTGAAGTTTTTCCAAGTTACCATCGTTAAAGCTTTCTCAATTGGAAAATATCCCACTTCTAAACTTTCTGATGAAGTTGTCAACTTTCCCCCAATTGGTTTAGCTAAAAACAAAGTGTTACAAATCGAAGCACTAACATTTTGAAATACTCCACAAAATTTCAAAACTTCAATATTAATCCCACTTTCCTCTTTTGTTTCCCTAATTGCAGCTTCTTTTAATGATTCGCCCTCTTCAACTTGCCCACCTGGCATTTCCCAACCTCTAAGCGGACCTTTAATTAATAAAATCTCATTTTGCTCATTAATTACAATTGTCGCAGCTGAAATAATATGTTTAGGTGGCAAAAAAATATTTTCTGTATTTTTGTCCTTAGATAACATAAGAATACCCCTTTCTACTTTAAACACTTAAATAATACTTTTTATATATTCTATTAATACTTAGAGAGTCCTTTCTTGCTAAACTAAACACAACTTTTTAAAGTAAAAGATCTCTATGGATGAAAATATCAATTATTCCGTTCAATAGACAGTCAGTTAAAAAAGAAGGATAATTTATCCCTTCTGTCGAATTTTGAAGGATTAGTACGATGAAGGAGATTTTCAAATGGATTATATTAAAAATATGAGGAAATATATTGGTAACGAAACCCTTTTCACTGTAGGTTGTGGGATCATTATTGAGGATAATGAACAAATATTATTGCAACACAGAACAGATGAAGACAATTGGTGCATTCCAGGTGGCATTATGGAAATTGGAGAAACTTTTGAAGAGGCAGCAAAAAGGGAATCCCTTGAAGAAACGGGACTTACTGTAACGAGATTAGAGTTGTTTGGTATTTACTCAGGTGAAAAATGTTTTGTTCAGTACCCTAATGGAGATAAAGCATTCAGTGTTCAAATAATTTTTAGATCTAAACAATATACAGGAGAATTAAAACAAAAGGATATTGAAAGCAGAGAACATCGTTTTTTTAGTAAGACAGACCTTCCTGCTAACTTAAATCCACGCCAAAAACCATTTATAAATGATTGGGCAGAAGATAAAAGACATCCAATCATTAAATAATTAACTTAACAGCCATTATATGGAATAAGAAATTCAAAAAAAGTGAAAGAATCAGAACAATTAGGATTTGGTTTTTTCACTCTTTTCATATACTGCTAAATGCATAATTCACTTAACATTATCTTTCACTGCAGCTATTTCAGTAAAACTCCTACAAACTCAAAAATTATATTTATTAATCGTTGAAGCATTTGCCAGACTCAATTGTCTTAAAAATTTGTGTGTATACATCCTTAATGTTACCATCGTTTACTTTGTCATTGTATAGTCCATATCCACAGAAATGATTTTCATCTAAAATACCCTCAGCATAGGATTGTTCAACCATATCAGGTGCATCTTTGTAGGATATTTGACCATTAATAATTAATACAAATGATTTTTTTGAATCTATAAAGAAAAATGGAAGACCAGAATGTTGATATATAGCCAGATATTTATGATTGGCAGCTTCAGAAAGATGCTCCTTCTTTATCAATACGGCATCAAATTCCGACGAAAGATTTTTACTTTCTTCAATTTTATCCAAATTAATATGTTTGAATTTCAAATTCTCTTCTCTTACTTTCGGAAAATTACCGATCACACCAACAATTAATTTTTTCCCATTATAAAGAGGTGTATAAATCGTATCAGAATTACAACCAGTAAATATGACTAATATTAGTAGTAAAACTGGAATTATTTTTTTCATAAAATTAGACTCCTGTTATGTAAATAGTTGATTTGTTAGTAACTCCACAAAAGTAATTATACATTCAAGATCCCCTCCTGTAATTTGGGGGAATTTCGTCTTTTTCCACTAAATTAATGTTCAATGTCTCTGCTCCATCTTTTTGTATAATTTTTATTATACTTCTATGCGAATTTTGAGGTTACCTCTATATTCAAAAACAAAAACCTTTATTCACTATTTAGAACAAAGGTTTTCTATTACATTATTATCTAGTTACTAGCTGTCCACTCGTTTTAGGTTCGTCTTCTACGATCCTGCTAACTTCATATAACTTTTCCTTATTCACAAAATCAAAATCATTTAATCCATGGTATAAACCTTCATTTTTCATAGGTTGTTTCTTTTGAAGACCAGTTTGGTTTTCCATTAAACGCTCAATGCCCAATTTAATTAGATTAAAAGCAAATATCGAAACAATAAAAGCTATACTTGGTCCAATGATTACCCATGAATCAATAGATAACTCGATATAATTTGCACCAATCATTGCAGACCATTCATTAGCTTGTGACATCGGTCGATCGACCCCAAGATCTAAGTAAAGTACTTTTACACCACCAATAAAAAGTTTAAAAACGCCTAATTGGGTTAGTAAAAATAAAGTTTGAATAGTTTGTTGTACAAATAATAAAAGAATACGGCTTCGTAAATATGGTATTACATGTTTTCGACGGATCCAGCCATTTCGTGCACCTATGACTTTAGAGCTAGTAATGAAATCATTTTTCAAAAAATCTCTAACCTCTTCACCGATTGAATTCATCAATACAGGTATCGAAATAATGATTAGTAATGATATTTGAATTGCAATCGTTTTTTCTTTAGCTGCTTCTGGAACGTCATTTAATCTCTCAAAAAATGGAAATATAATGATAACAGCTGGCACAAATCGAAATGCATTCAAAATTGGTTCAATCATTTTTAATAATTTTTGATTCATGAATCCAAAAAATGTGCCTAATAAACCGCCAAATATGACTCTCATTAGTCCTACAACGATGGCAATGGATAAAGTGTATTTAGCACCATCAATTACCATCCAAAATACATCTCTTCCAAATCGGTCGACACCAAAAAGATATTTCCAACTTGGAGGATAACCATATGTGTCTACTAATTTACCTTCTGCATTGTATAACAAAGCAGGGGCTGGTTTTATCGAATCCTTTATAAAGTAAGTATAAATAAAACTAAAGGTGATTAAGCCAAGTATGATAAAGCTACCTATTATGATTGGTGAATACTTTTTAGCTTTTATCATACAGCTTGTCCCCCTTTCATTCTAATAACAATTTGTTTAAATATAATTTCTAGCAAAAAGAATGGGATAAATAGTAAAACTAGCGCCATAAAAAAGATTTCAGGTGATCTGCTGTTATTAAATAGAAATGAAAAATAGCCCTTCATATTAAAGAACTTTTCTACTATTAATAGATTTGAAATCATCATCCAAAATATTAGCTTACTATTACTTAATAAAGTAATCGTTACATTACGAAATATATGACGGATAATAATCCAAGAATTAGAAAGTCCCTTTGCTTTTGCGTATTCTACATAGTCTCTAATTCTTTCTTCCTGTATTGCTAGAAATAACATCTGGAAAAGTTGAATCGTAGGAATAATCGAAACAAGGATAATCGGTAATGCGTAAGCTTTCGATTCAAAGCCACTTATTGGATCCACAATTTTAACGCCTGTTTTATTAAAAATCCAAAAAAAGAAAATTTGAAATGCGCAAATCATTACGACGTCTGGTATAGATTGTAGGAAAAATAGGATGCTATTCATTATTTTTCTAAATGATTTTGGACCTAAATTTACTATATAAGCAATAAATAATGCGACGAAAATTGAAAGCAAAAACGCTGAAAAAAGGATCGTAAAAGAATAAACATATGGCTCTAAAAATACAGAAGAAAAAGGAACATATTGATATTCTTTTAAGTAAACTTCTAAATTATCGAAGTAAAAAAAACTCCAAAAAAAGATTTGTATCTGATTCCAAAACTCTGCTAGTCGCTCTCCTTTTGGTAAAAATAACGTAAAAGAAGTAGCCGTAATTAAACCAATTCCAAATATAGTTAAACAAAACTGAAGAAGATATTTTGATATAGTTCTACTTGTTTGTATCATGTTTTATACACAATCTTGTTCATCTAATTGTGTATTATTCCCCCTCCTTTTCTTGCTTTATCTTATCTTTACCAAATACTAGAAAACCGCCATCACTTAATTTACCGATTTTCCAAAATGTCCCAAACTGTTTAATATACATATATTTTTGGTTATTCTTTTTCCCAACTCTATAACCTTCTGTAGTGGAGCGAATGTTTTCACCATATTTGCCAAATTTGTCTTGAATGTTTTTTGGTTGCTCTTCAGGCCTAAAAAATAATAAACCGGTTAAGTTTTTATTTTTTGTATCTAATAAAATTTTCTTATTTGCAGTACCATTTTCATCTGTTTTAATAGTAGTTTCGTAGATTACTTTTTTTGTATCATCATCTTTAAACAGAAGATTAAATTTAGCATTTTTAGGAAGTGATGATTCCACTTTAATCCCAACATTTTTTAAATCATAAGTACCTTGTGGTTTAATAGCTAAATTTTGTGGAGGTTTTTTAATTGTACATGCTGATAGTGCAACAGTTGCCAAAGTTAGTAAACAGATCATTTTAAGTTTTTTCATTCGTTCTTAAAAAACTCCTTTCTAGGTAATAAAATTTATTTCCAAAATTATTTCTAAAAGTTAAAATTTTTAACCAAATTCAATTAATTTTATCAAAATAATGACGGCTTGTGCAGTAAAATTGTTATAATTTTCAATTTTATCGAATAATTCCACCATTAAAATGTTTTTATACAGTATAATAGACTCGTACCAACTACTACTAAAGGAGGCAATTTGATGGAAAAAATGTTAGTAAAACGTTTAACTCGTGCTGAGGTTCCAACAGAAATGACATGGAAATTAGAGGACTTATATCCAACTCGTGCAGAGTGGCTAGTTGCTTTAGAACTAATTGAAAATGATTTAATAAAGGCAAAATCGTTGAAAGGTTCTGTCCTAAAATCTGCTGAATCTTTAAAAAAGGCATTATTAACTTATGAATCTATTATGCTTCAATTAATTCGTTGTGGTACATATGTAAGCTTACTTCAGTCTGGAGATGGTTCAGATTCTCAAAATCAATCTGATAGTTTACAATTTTCAAGCTTAAGTACAAAAGCAAATACTACTTTAACGTTTATTCAGTCAGAGCTTTTACATTTAAATAATGAAATGTTAGAGGCCTTTATTAAGGAAGAAAATGAAATTGAGGTTTTTAAATTATTATTAGAAGAAATTATTGCATCTAAAAAACATAGATTACTCCCTGAAACTGAAGAGGCTTTAGCTGCACTTGGTGAAGTTACCTCTGCCCCATATCGAATTTACCAAACTAGTAAGGCCGCTGATCTAGAATTCGATTCCTTTGAAGATGAAAATGGAAAAGAATTAGAAAACTCGTTTGCCATGTTTGAAAACTTATATGAATTCTCTCCGAATCATACAGTTCGTAAACAAGCATATGAATCTTTTACTAAAACTCTTACCCAATACAAAAATACATATGCTTCAATCTATGCTACTCAAGTAAAAAAGGAAGTCGCTTTAAGTAAATTACGAAATTATGATTCAGTTACGCAAATGTTACTTGAAGACCACAAAGTATCTTTAGAAATGTATCATAATCAATTAAATATCATCTTTAAGGAACTAGCTCCACATATGCGTAGACTAGCTAACTTAAAGAAAAAACAACTTGGACTTGAAACGATTCATTTCTATGATTTAAAAGCACCACTAGATCCTGATTTCAACCCAAGTACTACTTATGAAGAAGCAAAAGAAACAATCTTAAAATCACTTGAGATTATGGGACCTGACTATATTTCGATTATGGAAAAAGCGTTTGATGAGCGCTGGATTGATTATTCCGATAATGTTGGAAAATCAACAGGTGCATTTTGTTCTAGTCCATATGGAGTGCATCCATACATTTTAATTAGCTGGCAGGATACGATGAGAAATGCATTTGTACTTACTCATGAGCTTGGACATGCTGGTCATTTCTATTATGCAAACAAATATCAACGTGTTGTAAATACTCGTCCTTCTATGTATTTCGTTGAAGCACCTTCGACATTTAACGAGATGTTATTAGGCCAATATTTATTAAAACAAACGAATGATCCTCAGATGAAGCGTTGGGTCATCCTTCAATTACTAGGTACTTATTATCATAACTTTGTAACTCATTTACTTGAAGGTGAGTTCCAAAGAAGAGTTTATGAACTAGCTGAAAAAGGTACACCACTTACTGCGTCAACATTCTGTGAAGTTAAAGGTAATGTTCTGAAAGAATTTTGGGGCGATTCTGTTGAAATCGATGAAGGTGCAAGTTTAACATGGATGCGCCAGCCTCATTATTATATGGGACTATATCCATATACTTATTCTGCTGGATTGACTGCATCAACTGCTATTTCAAGAAGAATTGAATCAGAAGGCAAACCTGTTATTGATGCTTGGATTGAAGTATTAAAAACAGGTGGATCGAAAAAACCTGTTGAACTTTTAAAAATGGCTGGTGTTGATCTAACAACAAGTGCACCGATTAAAGAAGCTGTTGAGTATGTTGGTTCATTAGTGACAGAATTAGAGTCACTTTTCTAAAAAAATCAAAAAACACCTAAATTATTTTAATATAAATAATTTAGGTGTTTTTATTAGTTTTTCATTTGTTTCTTCTTCCCTTTTGTTCCATTACTATAAAGAATAAAACCAATACATCCGAATAAAATCGGTCCAAGTACGATTGGTAAATATTCTAATACTGTAGTATCTGGAGCTGGAATAAGTGTTAGTCCGATTGTTCCAACTACTGAAACCATTCCAATTAGTGCAACGAATATAGCTAGTGAATTGTTTTTAATTTTAAACGGTCTGTTTATCTTTTTATCAGTCATACGAAGTTTAATATAAGCACTAATTAAAAATACATAAGGGATAAAAAATGCCAATGTTGACATTAAAATTAACATATTTAATGCCTTTGAAACACTTGGTACAAAAGCAGAAAGAATTAAAATGAAAGTAACTGCAACTGCTTGACCTAATACTAAAATCGATGGCATACCATCTTTATTTTCTTTTAATAAATTTTTAGGAAGAACCTCTTTTGCACTTTCAGCAATCATCACACTAGGATTCAAAATTAAAAATGAAAGAGATCCTACAAATGCTAATACAAAGCAGATACCTAAAATTTGAGAGAGTGAGAAATTCAGTCCAAATTGAGTAGTTATTTTATCTGCAAATAAGTATAGTGCTGTCGCAGTTTGGTCAGATGAAATTGTAATCACAAACTGAAATGCAACTGTTGCAAGTATATAGACTAATGCAATTATGATTGATGTGATAAAGATTGCCCTCGGAAATGTTTTTTGTGGGTTTCTTACATTCCCCGCAATCGTTCCTAACATTTCTGCACCTGAAAAACCAAACATTAATGTTGATAAAAACATAATCGTGCCAAAGGATAAATTATTTGGCATGATTGTACTTTGAGTAAAATGAGTAGCGCTTGGTTGACCGCTAAACATACTATAAAATCCGAAACCAAAAATTAAAATTGCAGGAACTAACACCCCAAGTGGCGCCCCAATCGACGCAAGCCTTCCGCTCATTTTAGTACCTTTTAATGTAAGTAATGTAACGACCCAAAAGATAATACTGGATATAATAGCTGTTTTCATAGGATGACTTGCCATTTGTGGCTGGTTAATTCCATATGCGATCGCAATTGTAGTTGTTAATAATAGCGACGGATAATATGTAAAATTAGCAATCCAAAAAAACCACGAACATAAAAATGAAGCTTTTTCTCCAAAAGCCTTTCGAACCCAGACACCCATACCGCCTTGATTTGGATAGGTTGTAGATAACTCAGCTACAATTAATCCAATTGGAATAAAATAGATTAATGCTGCAATAATCCAATAAAATAAAGCTGAAGGACCAATTGTTGAAGCAAAAGCAATATTACGTAATCCTAATATTGCATTTATACTTAAAAATGATAAACCCATTACACCTAATTTTTTAGTCGAATCCATGATGATACTACACCTTTCAATATAAAAAAATCTTCTACTTATTAATCACTTGAGTAATTATACAGATATATTAATATAAATTCAAACGTTATTTTATACTAGAATAATATTTTGAATTGATGTAAAATTTCATCTTTAAATCATGAGTTATTGATAAAGTTTTGAACTTCGTTAATCGAATAGAACTTCTTGTCAAAATCTTAGTTGAATCTTTTGTAAAAACATAAAAAACCCACGAGTGATTTCCTCGCGGGCTACTTATTTGATTAATCAACGTAACGAATAATCTCTGCAACTTCTTTACGTGCAAGTTTTTTCGCAGGTTCAGATGGATATCCAAGTGAAATAACCATGTTAATTTCACGGTTATCCTCGATCTCTAAATACGTTCTAAGTTTATCTTGAGCTAATAGGACCGGACCTGTCATTGGACATGTTCCTAAGCCTAATGCATGTGCAGCTAACATTAAGTTTTGAGATGCTAAGCAGCTACTTTTAATTCCTTCTTCTTTCCAAACTTCATTTTCAACAAAGCCAATTGGATCAAATATTTTTGTTCTGAATTTTGATTCATAAGGTGTTGCTAAACAAATTATTAAAACCGGAGCTTCTCTAAATGCTGTTGCATAAGGACCAAAAGATCGAACTAAAAGTTTACCTTCTTTTTCTAATCCTTTTTCTTTTGCTTTTTCAGCAACTTCATGTAGAGAATCCCATGTCATCTCTTCAATTTTTTTAATTTTGTCAGTGTTTTTAATAATGATAAACTCCCAAGTTTGTGAGTTTGTATCACTTGGAGCATAACGTGCGCAGTCAATAATTTCTTCAATTATTTCATTTGAAACAGCTTGATCAGTAAATTTTCGAATACTTCTTCTTCCGTGAATAATTTCTTTAAACGAATTGTAATCCATGCTTCCACCCTTTATTGTATATGCTGATCTTCATTCATCCCTTGATGTTTTACTAATTCATAGTAAAAGCCTTGTTTATCAATTAATTCTTCATGTGAACCTCTCTCTATACACATTCCATTTTTCAAAACAAGTATTTGATTAGCATTTTTAATTGTATTTAGTCGATGAGCAATGACAAAGCTTGTTCGGCCTTGCATTAGTCTTTGTAAAGCTTCTTGAATTTTAATTTCAGTAATTGTATCAATACTACTTGTTGCTTCATCTAAAATTAAAATTGCAGGATTTGCTAGAATAGCTCGAGCAATTGAGAGAAGTTGCTTTTGACCTTGACTAATTTGCTGATCATCTTGTTGTAAAATTGTATCATATCCTTTTGAAGATTTCATAATAAAACTATGTGCATTCGCAAGCTTTGCTGCCTCTTCTACTTCTTCATCCGTTGCATCTAAACGACCATATCGAATATTTTCTCGAATTGTTCCTTTAAATAAAAATGAATCTTGTAAAACAAATGCCATTTGTTGTCTCAAGTTTTTCCTAGAATATTGACCAATACTTACACCATCTATGAGTATATCACCACTATTGATTTGATAAAAGCGTGAAAGTAAATTTACTACAGTCGTTTTACCCGCACCAGTTGGTCCGATTAATGCGATTGTCTCCCCTTTTGTTACTTTGAATGAAACATTTGTTAATGTATTTGAATCCTTCCCATAAGAAAAATTAACATTTTTATATTCAACTTCACCTTGAATAACTTTTTGGTCATTAATAATGTGAGATTCATCAATCGCTTCAATATCTTCATCAATGATTGAGAATACCCTTTCAGCTCCAGCAATCGCAGAAAGTAATGTATTAAACTGATTTGATAAATCGTTTAGAGGACGAGTAAATTGCCTTGAATACTCAGTAAATACAACAATTGTCCCAATTGAGATATGTCCTTTATAGGCAAAGTAACCACCAATACCTGCAATGATCGCAAAGCTTACATTGTTTAATACATTCATGAATTTAGGAATAAATCCGGCAAAGATAAATGCCCAAAATCCCGAGTTTTTCAATTTTTCATTTTTATTTAAAAAGTCTCGAATCATTTTATCTTCTTGAGAAAAAGTCTTGATGATTCTTTGTCCGGACACTGTTTCTTCTATAAATCCATTTAACTCACCTAAGTTCCGTTGCTGGATTTTATAAAGTTGGCCAGTACGATGCGTAATCCATTTTATACCAATTATTAACACAGGAACAATTGATAAAGTCAATAAAGTTAAGATTGGACTATACCAAAGCATAACTGAAACAGTACCAACTAAAGTTATAACACTTGAAAATACTTGGATTACTGAAGTATTTAAAGTCGAACTTACATTTTCCAAGTCATTTGTTACACGACTCATTAACTCACCGTGTTGTCTTTTTTCAAAAAATGACATTGGCAATTTATGAAACATATTAAATAATTCTGTTCTCATTTTTGTTACAGTGTTTTGAGCAATATCGATCATCCAAAAATTTTGCAAAAACAAGGATGCTGAATAACCTAAGTAAATAAACACTAAAGCAAGGATTAACCAACTTAAACCACTTAAATTATATTTTAGAATATAATGGTCGATTGAATATCCAACTAATACAGGCCCAAGTAAACCAAGTACCGAACTTGCTAAAACCATGATCAGTACGACAGCTAGTTTACCTTTCATTAGTGCTAGGTAAGACCATATCCTTTTCAATGTTGAGGAAACGTTATCTGCTCGAGAAGCTTCCTTTTTCTTCTTATCCTTCGATAATTGTAATTGTTTATATTGGAAAGGTTTAGTTAGCTCCTTTAACATTATGAATTTCCTCCTTTCCATATTGTGAATAGTAGATTGCTTTATATAGTTTTGAACTCTTTAATAAAGATTCGTGTGTACCCTCTTCTACAAGTTCACCTTCATCAATAATTAATATTTTATCTGCATTTTTAGCAGTGCTGATTTTTTGAGTGATGATTAATGTAGTACATTCGTAATTTTTTAAAGCTTCTATTAAACTAGCTTCGGTTTTTAAATCTAATGCACTTGTACTATCATCAAGTAATAAGATACTAGGTTTTCTAAGGATTGCTCTTGCAATAGAAAGTCTTTGTTTTTGCCCACCTGAAAGGTTAACACCTTTTTGACCAATTAAACTTTCATATCCATTTGGGAAAGTTAAAATTGAATCGTGAATTTGCGCATGTTTAGCAGCTAAATAAACTTCTTCATCTGATGCACTTTCTCTACCCATTAGTAAATTTTCTTTTATTGTTCCGGTAAATAGTAGAGCTTCTTGTGGTACATATCCAATTTGTCCTCTTAGTTGTTTACTGTTTATTTTACGTATATCTTGATCATCAATTAAAATTGTTCCAGAATTAACATCGTATAAGCGAGGGATTAATTGGAATAAAGAAGTTTTTCCTGAACCTGTTGAACCCAATATTGCAATAGTTTGTTCTGGGTATGCAACAAATGATATATTTTTTAGCACTTCTTTTTCAGAATTAGGATAACTGAAAGAAACTTGATGGAATTGAATTTTTCCTTCCAATCGATTGGCTAGTTGGTTTCCTTCATTCTTTTCTACAAAGTCTTCTTCAATCGTTAATATTTCATCGATTCGTTCAGCAGAAGCTCTCATTCTTGAAAACGCACTAATGATAAATGAAAAAACAGTAAATGATGAAGTAATACGAGAAATATAATTTACGATTGCAACAATATCTCCAATATTTGTTTCGTGTGAATGAACTTTACTATTTCCAAACCACAATACAATCAAAATAGAAGCATTCATAAATAGAAGCATAACTGGCATCGTAATTTCCATTGTTCGTAATGCAACAGAAGTTTTTTGTTTTAAATTTTGATTTATATGTTGAAATCGATTATTTTCATGGTCATTACGTACAAAGGCTTTAATTAATTTCATTCCAACTAAATTTTCCCTAAGAACACTATTTACAATATCCACATTATCTTGAACATTCTTAAATAGTCTTCTACCTTTTTTAACCATCCAATTTAGGAACATAAATAAGAAAGGCAAAATTAAAAATAAAATAAATGAAAGCTTCCAATTCAAAATTAATGCCATTACGACACTACCAGTTACAATCAATGGCGCTCTCAAAATAATTCTTAAACTCATAAATACTGCACTTTGTAATTGTGAAACGTCATTTGTCAATCTTGTAATGATTGATGAAGTTGGTAAATAACTAAACGTCGTAAATGAAAAAGTTTGTACTTTCTCAAATAGTGTTTTCCTTAACGTAAATGAATAGCTTTGAGCAATATGAGTAGCATAAAAAGTATTTAATACTCCTCCAATAAATGCAACGATCGATAACACGATCATGACGATTCCCCATTTTGTAACATAAGCCATGTCCTTGTGAACTATTCCATTGTTAATGATATTAGATAAAATATATGGTTGAAATAATTCAACGACTAATTCCAAAAGTAAAAAGACGATTGCTGCGACAATTGTTATTTTATATGGTTTTAGAAATTTAAAACTATTCACTCTAGTCACTCCCCTACTAAAGAGGTAATGATTAAAAACCCCTCCGTATTTTCTTATCTTTTTTTAATAAAACTACAAAAAACTTAATAAAAGTATTTAAAACAGGAAAAGAACTCGTAATTAAACGAGTCCTCCTCATAAAAAGTTATCATTCAGTGATCGATAAAAATTCTTCAACGTCTTTAAGAGATAGTTTTACTGCCTTCTCCCAAAAATCACGTTTTGTTAAATCTACACCTAAATGTTTTTGAGCTAATTCTTCAACTGTCATAGAAGCTGTATCTTTTAGAAGGGCAATATATTTCTGTTCATAGCTCTTGCCTTCTTCCAATGCTTTTGCATAGATTCCTAATGAGAATAAGTATCCAAAAGTGTAAGGGAAGTTGTAGAACGGCACATCTGTAATATAAAAGTGTAGTTTTGATGCCCAGAAATGTGGATGATACTCTTCTAAAGCCCCACAATACGCTTCTTTTTGAGCTTCTTCCATCAGTTCATTTATTTTATGTTTACTTACAACACCATTTTTACGCTCTTCGTAAAAACGCGTTTCAAACAAGAAGCGAGCATGAATATTCATATAAAATGCAACACTACGTTGGATTTTATCTTCTAATAGAGCTAAACGTTCTTGATCTGAACTCGCATTTTTAACAGCTGCATCAGCTACGATCATTTCTGCAAATGTAGAAGCTGTTTCAGCAACATTCATTGCATAATATTTATTAAGCGTATGGACGTCTTTCATCGCAAATGAATGGAAAGCATGACCTAATTCATGTGCTAATGTTGAAACATTTGAAGGTGTTCCTGAATATGTCATAAAAATACGAGATTGACTGCTCTCAGGGAATCCTGTACAGAAACCTCCAGGACGTTTACCTGCGCGATCTTCTGCTTCAATCCAAGAGTCTTCGTACGCCATCTTTGTAAAACTAGTTAATTCATCACCAAATTTACCAAATTGATCTAATATAAATTCTGCACCTTCAGAATATGAAACGGAAGAATCAATATCAGCAACAGGCGCATCTAAATCATACCAACTTAATTTCTCAACGCCTAGTAATTTAGCTTTTCTTTCTAAATATTCAACAAATGGAGCTTTATTGTCGATTATCGCGCCCCACATTGAATCAAGTGTTTCTTGACTCATACGATTGATCGATAATGGTTCTTTTAATACATTATTCCATCCACGTTGTCCATATACACTTAAACGGAAACCTGCAAGATGGTTTAATATTTTAGCGAAGTAATCTGACTCATCACTCCATGTTTCTTCCCATTTTTCGAAAATCTCTTTACGAACATCGCGTTCCTTAGAAGAAAATAGATTTGATGCTTGACCAATAGATAAAAGTTTATCATCATGTTCGATCTGCATTTTTCCAACAACAGTGTCGTACATTTGGCCCCATCCGTGATATCCGTCAACTGAAAGGGCAGTAATTAATGCCTCTTGTTCAACTGATAATAATTCACTAGCATGTTGACGACGCTCATTTAATGCGAAAGAAATTTCCTTAAACTCATCAGTTTCTAAAATATTTTTCCAAACAGAATCTTCAATTTTTGTTAATTGACTATGGAATTTTGTTAAACAAGTAGAGAATGTTGCATAAAGCTGTGTTAATGTTCCTTCTAATAAATTAGCTTTTTGATCTCCCATATTTTGAGCTTGTAAACAGCCAACAAATCCACCAGCTTGCGATAATTTCTTTCCTATTACTTCAATATTACCTATGATATCAGCTAATTCCTCGACCTCATCACTACTTTTAGGAGCAGAAAACAAAGAAACCTGTCTCTCTATTCCTTCTACTAAATTAGTAATTTCTTTTATGTATGTTGCAAATGCAGGAGATTCACTGCCTCCTTTAAAGAAAACATCTAAATCCCATGTAAGTGAATATGTATTGGTTGACATACGACCCCACCTTTTGGTTTTATAAGTACATTTGTTATTATACATTATTCAAAATATTTAGTCTAATCATACTACTTTTTACCAATTTTAAATCCTACACAAGTTTGTTGAATTTTGGTTTACTCATACATTTTGTCTATTTATGAAAATATGAAATGTTAAAATGTTTCCATTTGAAGGTAGTTTTTAGTAAATTTTAGTAGGTTTTTGTACTTAAATTCAGGATTTGTAACACATTAAATTATACGCAAATGTTACAAAACCTCTCGATTTGTTACATAGTTTTTAATTCTAAATTAATAAAACCGATCTTATTTGTGATAAAAAAGTTTATTTTTCTAGTCAATTTCATACCTTTTTGAAGAGTTTTTACTGTTTAACCTTCTCCCTATTACCATTTAATTTCGGCTCAAAAGTCCTTTAAAATCAAGCATCTAAGCTCAAAAATTAGCGATAAACAATCTTAAATTGGAATTGTGTCGAAATAAGCTGTAACTATTATGCAGAATTTATAGAATATTATAAAAAAAGGTAATATATTTGTAATATAAAATAAAACTACTGAAATCTTACTGTCACATTTCCATGGTAAAGTATTATACATAGAAGACGACAGGAGCGGGAAATATGAAAAAATTGATGACATGTTTTGTTACTACTGTTTTTCTAACAATGGGATTTACGACAAATACATACGCAGCAACTTACAAAGTTAAATCTGGTGATACTTTATCTGCTATCGCTAAAAAACAAAAGGTAACAGTTTCTCAGATTAAATCTTGGAACCATTTAAAATCAGACCTTATTAAAGTAAATCAAGTATTGCAAATTAAACCTGCAACTAAGAAAACAACGACTAAAAAAACAACAGCTAAAGCTGCTACACCTTATAAAGTAATTAAAATGAAAGCTACAGCTTACACTGGTAGCTGTAAAGGATGCAGTGGTAAAACTGCTACTGGAATAGATTTAAAAAAGAATCCAAAAGCAAAAGTTATTTCTGTGGATCCAAAAGTAATTCCACTAGGTTCTAAAGTATATGTCGAAGGTTATGGCTATGCAATTGCTGGTGATACTGGCGGTTCACTAAAAGGAAATAAAATTGATGTATTTATCCCAAGTCAGAAAAATGCCCAAAAATGGGGAGTTAAAACAGTTACAGTAAAAGTTTATAAAAAATAAAAAACGAGCCGTTAATTCGGGCTCGTTTTTCTATTTCTAATTCCAATTGGATTTAAGTCAAATAATCGCCGATCTAATTCAGATAAGAATTCATTTCTCTTTTCCTCATTCGATTGAATCTCTAACATCTTTAATTTTACGATTAATTTTCGAATACTTTTTCTTTGAAACATTTCCAATGTATAGATTTTGTATGGCTCAAACCAAAGTTCCTTTTCTAATAAGTAAATTTTCCCTTGTATTAATTCATCATCTTTCTCATGAAAAGGATAACCAAAAAACTTTTTTGGCAAATAATCAAAGATCCACTCAACAACTATTTGAAAGATTAATTGAAATAATATTCGAAAAATAAAAAACAAAATTTTCAATACAACCTCGTGCATCGTTTTATCCCCTATTCCTTATATTACCAATAATTTTATCATTTCTTTAGTACATTAAAAATAACGATTTAATTACATAATTTTTAAAAGCATATTTTCCGTTTTAGATATAAATAATAAAATTAAATATTTTGTTTTGGAGATGAAACCTAATGGAAGATAAACGCTTTACGATAACTGGGACCGACATTAACGAAGTGAAAAGAAAAAATGCAAAGTCTGGTTTGACTTATAATCAGGTTAAACAATTACTTGCAGAAAAATATATGAAAGAACGGGAAAAATAAAGAATTAGTCATACCTTATTCTTATTTATTGTTATCTCTTGATTTTCACGTAATTTATTTACAGATCATTTCTTATTTGCTGTTTTAGTGATTTTATTTGCGATTTACCTTTTTTATTTGCACTTTAGATTTAATTGCAGTTCCCAACTTTTTATTGCAGTTCCACCTTTTTATTTGAACTTTCACAGATTTCAATTGCAGTTCCATCTTTTTATTTGCAGTTTCACAATTTTTAATTGCACCTCAAATAGATCTCAAAAAGAAACCACCCAACTATCCATTGTAGTGACCCCATAAAGTTAGACTGGTTACTTCAATTAGGCAGCTTGTTGGGCATGAACTCGGTATTTTACTGGGCTCATGCCTTTTAATTTTGCCTTAATTCGTTTGTTATTGTAGTAATCTATATATTTAGCTAGTTCTTGTTTAAAGTGTTCAACACTGTTAAATTCTTTTAGATAAAGTAGTTCAGATTTCATGATACTAAAGAAACTTTCTATTACTGCGTTATCGTAACAGTTTCCTTTTCGTGACATACTCTGCGTGATACCACGTTTAATTAAGGTAGTACGATATTTTTCCATTTGATAGTGCCAGCCTTGGTCTGAATGAATTAGTAGTATATCGGAATCTGTTAAACGTTCAAGAGACTGTTCTAACATAGTTGATACAAGTGAATAAGTTGGACGTGAACCAATTGTATAAGCAATTATTTCACCGTTATATAAGTCCAACATAGGTGAAAAATATAGCTTTTCTCCAAATAATTTAAATTCAGTAATATCTGTAACCCATTTCTCATTTGGTTTATCTGCTTGGAAATTTCTATCTAAAATATTAGGCGCAACCTTACCCACTTCACCTTTGTAAGAGCGATATTTCTTTACCTTTACAAGTGATTTTATCCCTAGTACTTTCATGAGTCGTTGAACTTTTTTATGATTTATTTTATAACCACGATTCGTAAGCTCGTCTCGAATTTTACGATAGCCATAACGACCTTCATGTTCCTCATAAATTTCTTTTATCATTACTTTTATCTCAGTGTCTGGATCAGGACGTTCTAGATTTTTCATCCAATAATAGTACGTACTACGCGGAATACTGGCGAGCAGTAGAAGTTCTTTTAACGAAAACTCATGCCTTAATTCACAGACAACTTTTACTTTGTCTTGTTTCGTGATTTTTCCTTGTTTTGAACTAAGGCATTCAACTTTTTTAGATACGCATTTTCCATGCGCAAACGTTCTATTTCAGCTTGAAGCTCTTCTACTGATCCTTTAAGTGGAGTTGTTTTCTTTGTTTCTTTTTTCATGGAAGATCGCCCCTTTTTCTTTGATTCTAGGGCGTCTTGTCCTTGTGTTTCAAATTGAGTCCTCCATTTTCGAATCGTTCTAGGGGAAGGAATATTGAAAATTGCAGCTGCTTCATTCGGTGACGTCCCGTGGTCATTCATATACTTTAATACGTTTAGTTTAAACTGTACCGAATAACTTGTATATGACTTTTTAAGCAAGCCATTAATCCCATTTTCCTTATATTGAGCTACCCAGTTTCTCACTTCAGCATGGGACGTTCCAAATAACTTACCAATAGAACGAAAACTTTCCTTACCTTCTAAATAACGCATAACTACCGCTAATTTATGTTCAGTAGTAAATTTAGTCATAAAAAATGCACCTCCAAATGTTAGTCGTGTCTAACATTTGGGGTGCACTTCATAGTTGAGTGGTTTCTTTTAATTCGAGTGGATTGAATGTTTAACTGTTGCACCATTGTTTTCTACTTTTATTTCACTTACATCACAATTTGGAAATAAACGTGTAAAATAGTTGATTGCTTCAGTACAGCCTTCGATTGAAACAAATGCTAGTACTGTCGGACCGGCACCACTTAATACAAATCCATGCACATATTCAGGTAATTCGATTTGTTTTAGAGTGTCTAGCTCTTTTACAATTTTGCATCGATATGGTTCGTGAAATAGATCTCGTTTCATCATATCGCCTGCTAATGGCCAATTTTCCGTTAATAGTGCTAAAACTAATATATTACTATAGCTGCTAGATTGGATAGCATCCTTATAAGGAATCGTTGAAGGTAATATATTTCTTGCATGGACAGTTTCTAATTCGTATTTTGGAATAATTGCTACTACTGCTACTCTATTTAATTTCGAGTGTTGGATATAAGCTTTTCCATCTATAAAAGTCCCAATAACTAAGCCGCCATAAAGTGAAGCACCGACATTATCCATATGACCTTCAATTGAAGTTGCAATTCTAAGCTGTTCTTCTATAGATAATTGAAGATTACAAAGTTCATTCGCTAAAATAATGCCACCTACTATTGCTGAGGCACTACTTCCTAAACCTCTTGTTAACGGAATATTACTTTCAAGCTTTAAATGACATGTTGGCAAAGATTTATGATTTGCTTTTGCAACATCAATTGCAGTTTTTAAGATTAAATTAGTCTGATCAAGTGGAATATCTTTCAAATATTCACTAAATCCTTCACAACTATATTGATCGTGATCATATACATCAATTGTTAAGTATCGATCTAAAGCGATACCAATCGAATCAAAACCAGGTCCTACATTTGCAGTGCTTGCAGGAACTGTTATTTGGAAAAGTTTTTTCATATCGAAACCACACCTTGTAAATGTTCTAATACAATTTTTTCTTCATTCGGTAACAAAATTGGTTCAATTTTACTTGTTTGAATTGCGATATCTGGATCCTTTAATCCATTACCTGTTAAAATGGCTACTACTTTTGAGCCTTTTTTGATTACACCAGACTGTACTTGTTTAAATACACCAGCAATACTTGCACATGAACCTGGTTCTGCAAATACGCCTTCTTTTGATGCAATCCATTTATACGCTTGTAAGATTTCCTCATCTGAAACACTATCAATTGCACCGTTTGATTGCCCAATTGCATTTACTGCGTGCTCCCAGCTTGCCGGGTTGCCAATTCGAATAGCTGTTGCAATTGTTTCGGGATTTTCAACCTTTTTATTATTAACAATTGGTGCTGCACCTTCTGCTTGAAAACCATGCATTTTAGGTAATTGATAACCTTTTGAACGGTTGTATTCGTTAAATCCTTTCCAGTAAGCTGTAATATTCCCTGCATTTCCGACTGGAATGGCTAAAATATCTGGAGTTGCTTCCAATTGCTCACAAATTTCGAAAGCAGCTGTTTTCTGCCCTTCTATTCGATATGGATTTACGGAATTTACTAGTGTGATTGGTTCAGTCTCACTAATTTTTCTTACCATTTGTAATGCGTGATCGAAATTTCCATCAATACTAATTATATGTGCTCCATACATGACAGCCTGCGCAAGTTTACCATATGCAATTTTGCCATTAGGAATAATAACAAAACATTTCATACCAGCTCTTGCCGCATACGCTGCAGCGGCGGCAGATGTGTTACCAGTCGATGCACAAATAATTGCTGAACTTCCTGCTTCCTTTGCCTTAGCAACTGCCATTACCATCCCACGATCTTTAAATGAACCAGTTGGGTTTAGCCCTTCTAATTTAACAAATAATTCAATTCCCCACTCTTCTGATAAGCGAGGTAAAAATAGTAATGGCGTATTTCCTTCATTTAAAGTTAATTTTGGTGTTTCTTCATTTATAGGTAAGAAACTTGAATATTTTTCAATTAATCCTTTATACATCACGATCTTCACCTGCAATTCGATAATAGCTACGTACTTCATCGACTACATCAGATGTCTCTAAATTTTCAATTACCTTTTTGTATGCTGAATATGAAGCATGGTGTGTTACTAAAATAATTTCAGCAAGACCTTTATGCTTTAATGGAACTTGAATGATTTTCTCAAAGCTTATATCAGATTCTGTAAAAATTGAAGTAATTTTTGCGAACGAACCTAATTGATCTTTTACTGTAAAGCGGAAGAAAGATTTAAAACAAATCTCATGATCTTCTTTTAATTCTTTTGGATATTGTGGTAAAACAGCACTTGTACCGTTAACACCTAATCTCATATTTTTCATTACTGCAACTAAGTCTGATACGATTGCAGTTGCTGTTGGTAAACTACCTGCACCAGGTCCATAGAACATCGTTTCTCCTACAGCTTCACCATATACATAAACTGCATTAAATTCATTGCTAACAGATGCCAATGGATGATTATGTGTAATTAAAGTTGGTCCAACACTAACTTCAATTCGATTATCGTTTCTTTTCGCATAACCGATTAATTTCATTGTATAACCAAAGTATCTAGCAAAATCAATGTCTTCTGAAGATACTGAACTAATTCCACGTACTTGCACATCTTCTAGTTCAACATCCATTGAAAAACCTAATTTAGCTAAAATCGTCATTTTTCTCGCAGCATCTAAACCTTCAACATCAGATGTTGGATCTGCTTCTGCAAAGCCGAGTTCCTGAGCTTCTTTTAATACATCGTCATAGGCCTTACCTTCGTTGCTCATCTTTGTAAGAATAAAATTTGTCGTTCCATTTACAATTCCCATTAGCTTAGTTACACGGTCTGAAGCAAGACCATCTACTAAACTACGAATAATAGGAATACCACCAGCAACGCTAGCTTCATAGAATAAATCGCATTTATTTTCATTTGCTACACGGAGTAATTCAGTACCATATAAAGCCATTAAATCTTTATTAGCTGTAACTACATGTTTTTTATTTCTAAGAGCATGAAGTATGTATTGTCTAGCATCTTCAATTCCACCCATTACCTCTACAACAACATCTATATCAGCATCATCTAAAATTTCATAAGCATTTGTCGTTAATAATTCCTTCTGAATTGAAATTGATCGTTCTTTATCAGGGTCCTTAACAAGAACCTTTTTTACTTGTACAGAACAACCGATTTGATGAGCTAATCTGTCCTGATGATTTTCAACAATTTTTACAACACCACTTCCAACAGTTCCAAGTCCTAATAGTCCAATAGATATACAGTCCTTCATATGATCTCCTCCGTTAAAATTTGATATTATTTACATTATGGGAATGTTTTATGAAAATAGCAAACACTTTTTTAAATTTTCCAATTATTTTTATTTAACATTTGACGAAATTATGAAACCTAAATTTTAAAATCATAAATTGTAAGGGGTTTCTTGATAAACGTAATAATTTAACCAATTTGAGAAAAGTAGATTAGCATGGCTTCTCCAACGTACAATCGGTGGTTTTTCCGGATTATCATTTTGAAAATAGTTTTTTGGAATAGTAATTTCCGCTCCTCTTTGTACATCTCTTTCATATTCTGATTTTAAAGTATTTATACAATATTCATGATGTCCAGTTGCGAAAATTTGCTTTCCGTCCTCACTAGTAACAAGATGGACACCTGCATCTTCTGATAGACTTAAAATCTTCAATTCTCCTATTTTATCGATGTCTTCCTTCTTAACTTCAGTGTGTCTTGAATGCGGTACATAATACTCGTCATCAAAGCCACGTACTAGTTTCACAAAGCGATCCTCTACTGTATGTGGGAAAACACCAAACATTTTTTTATCTAATGTATATTTAGGAACACCGTAGTGATGATAAAGACCCGCTTGTGCACCCCAACATATATGCAATGTAGAAGTTACATTTTCTTTTGTGAAATCCATGATTTCTTTAAGCTCCGACCAATATTCGACTTCCTCAAACTCAAGTGTCTCAACTGGAGCACCAGTAATAATAAAGCCATCATATTTTGTATTTTGAATTTGTGAAATTGTTTTATAAAAGCTTGAAACATGCTCTTCTGAAACGTTTTTTGGCTTATATGATTCAGTACCGATTAAATCGATATCTACTTGTATAGGTGAATTTGCAATTAAACGTAATAATTGTGTTTCGGTTTCAATTTTAGTTGGCATTAAATTTAAAATGCCTATTTGAAGCGGTCTTATATCTTGCGACTCCGCTCGCTCTTTGGTCATATAGAAAACATTTTCTTTCGTTAGTATTTCCGTTGCAGGTAGATCTTTGTTGATAATTACAGGCATTTTTTCCACTCCTCTTTTTTCTTAGGAAAAAGGCAGTAGAATGATGCATGAACTATTTCTACTACCTATTTAACTATTTATACTAAATTTTGGTTTTATTGAATTAAATGAATAATTATTCTCTCTTTTTAAACTGAAAAATATCTTCCATCTTTATGCGAGAATACCATTGCAGTTACAGATGCTTCTGGTAGCATCATAAATCCTTCTGTCAGATTAATCCCAATTTCATTTGGATTAATTAACTTAAATAGCTTTTCTTGATCCTCAAGATTTGGACACGCAGGGTAACCAAATGAAACCCTGATTCCTTGATATCTTGCTTTAAAACGCTCAGACATTGTGAAATCTGGACGATCTGGGAATCCCCATTTTTCTCTCATTAGCATATGAGTTTTTTCAGCTAAACCTTCTGCTAATTCTAAAGCTAATGAGAATAAAACATGACTCTTTAAATACTCTCCTTCTTGTTTCAATCTTTCGGCAATATTTCTTACTCGTGGTCCCGATGTTACAGAAAAGAATCCAACATAATCCATCTCTTCACCAACAGGATTTAAAAAGTCGCTGATACAAAGATTTGGTTCTTTTCTTTGTCTCGGAAATTGGAAACGTTCAATTGGTTTTTTCGTTTCAGAGTCATAGATAATGACATCATTTCCCTCACTTTGAGCAGGGAAAAATTGATAGATTACTTGGCAATCAAAATATTCATTTCCATCTTTTAAGAATTCTTGAACTAAATCGTATAATTCTTGACCACGTTCTTGATTTTCCCATTTACCTTTAACCCCTAAATGATGTCCTATTAACATTTGGTAATTAATAAAAGGTGCCACTTGAGCTACTGGAATATTTTTTATGACCGTTTTGCTTAATGATGAAGGAACTAAGCAATCTGACTTTTGTATTGCTGATCTCTTTGTACTAACTTCAGGAACTGGCAATTCAATAATATTGTCTATTTTTTTAATTGCTTTTTTCTTTTCTTCTAATGCTTTTAATTCATCTGGATTAACAATTTTATTTGCTAAGTCTAAACCAGTCATCGCGTCATTTGAGTAAACTACTAATCCATCGTAAATGGGTTGAATACGGTTTTCGGTAAATTTTCTAGTTAATGCAGCACCACCAACTAATATTGGGGTGTCAATCCCTGCACTTTTTAAGTCACCAGCAGTAATAACCATTTGTTGAGCAGATTTTACTAATAAGCCTGATAATCCAATAATGTCTGGTTTGTTTTCACGAATCTTTGTAATTAAATCATCTGGACGAATATTAATGCCTAAATTGACAACATCAAATCCGTTATTCGTCAAAATAATATCAACTAGGTTCTTTCCGATATCATGAACATCACCTTTAACTGTCGCTAAAATAACTTTCCCTTTTCTAGAGCTTTCAGTTTTCTCCATAAATTGCTCTAAAAAGTTTACAGATGCCTTCATTACTTCGGCACTTTGTAATACTTCAGCTACGATTAATTCATTATTATTGAAAAGTCTTCCTACTTCATCCATACCAGTCATTAGTGGACCATTAATAATATTTAACGGTATGTCACCACGGTCAAGACAGGCTTGCAGATCTTCTATTAATCCTTGCTTTGATCCTTCAATGACACACGCCGCTAATCTTTCTTCAATAGGAAGCTGTTCTTTTGGTTTTTCTTCTTTCTTTACTGAATTTCTAAAATGCTCAACAAATTTATCTAATGTTTCTTGGGACGTATGGAATAATAAATTCTCAGCAAGCTCACGTTCTTCTGCAGGAATTGAAGCGAATCGTTCTAGTTTCTCAGTATTTACAATCGCATAATCAAGACCAGCTTTTGTAGAATGATATAAGAAAACCGCATTTAACACTTCACGACCAGCATTTGGTAATCCGAATGAAATATTACTTAAACCTAAAATTGTTAAACACTCTGGAAATTCATCTTTAATTAATTTAATTCCATCAATTGTCGCTTTTGCAGAACCGATATATTGCGTATCACCTGTTCCAACAGGGAAAACAAGTGGATCAAAGATGATATCTGTCGCACGAATTTTATATTTTTCAGTTAATAGTTGATAACTTCTTTTTGCAATTTCCAATTTTCTTTCTGCTGATACAGCCATACCATCTTCATCAATCGTACCAACAACTACTGCAGCACCATATTTATGAATGAAAGGTAAAATCTTCTCAAATCGCTCTTCCCCATCTTCAAGATTAATCGAATTAATAATCGCTTTACCTTGAATATAAGTAAGTGCTAATTCAATTACATTTTCATCAGTTGAATCAATCATGATTGGAACTTTTACTTTATTAACTAATTGCTTTATGAAATTTTCCATATCTTCAACTTCATCACGATCTGGATCTGCCATACATACGTCGATGACATGGGCACCTTTTTTCACTTGAGCTCTAGCAATCTCTGAAGCTTCTTCAAATTTTCCGTCAGCTATTAAATTTTTAAATTTACGAGATCCAATAACGTTTGTTCTTTCACCGACGAAAAGTGGTCTCATACTATCATCATAGCGAAGTGATTCTAAACCACTAACAGCATGATCCTCCCTTTTTTTAGGTTGACGAGGTGTAATTCCATTTATCGCTTCTTTCATTGCTCGAATATGTTCAGGCGTTGTTCCGCAACAACCACCTATAATATTAATCCAACCTTGTTCAGCAAAATCACGTACTTTGTGCGCTAATGATTCTGGTGATTCATGATAATGGCCATCTTCATCAGGTAAGCCAGCATTTGGATAACAAGATACATATGTCTCAGATAGCTCTGACAATGAACGAACATGATCTCTCATAAACTCAGGTCCAGTTGCACAGTTTAATCCAACTGATATAGGCGAAATATGTTCAATGGCTAAATAAAAAGCATCAATTGTTTGACCTGCTAATGTTGTCCCCATTGGTTCAATCGTTCCAGAAATCATAACTGGTAATTTTATATTTAGCTCATTAAATGCATTACTAATCCCAATACAGGCAGCTTTAACATTTCTCATATCTTGACAAGTTTCAACTAATAAAACATCTACTCCACCATTTATTAATCCAGTTGCTTGTCGATTATATGCAGTAATTAATTCATCAAAAGTCACACCACCTGTAACACTGATTGCTTTTGTTGTTGGCCCCATTGCACCCGCTACATATACCTCTTTACCCGATGCCACAACTGCTTGCTTTGCAATCCTTGCTGCAATTTCATTTAGTTCAATATCTAAATGCTGTAAATTGTAATCGGATAAAACAATATTTGTAGCTCCAAATGTGTTCGTTTCGATAATGTCAGACCCTGCATCTATATACTCCTCATGAATTTCTTGAATAACATCTGGTCTTGTAACAACTAAATATTCATTACAACCTTCATATTCTTCTCCACCAAAGTCTTCTACTGTTAAATCTCTTTGCTGGATCATCGTTCCCATTGCTCCATCAAGAAGTAATATTTTTTCTTTTAATGCTACGTCTAAAGTTTTCATAGTTGAATCTCCTCTTTATTGCTGCTTTTAGTAAATTGAATTAAGTCCTCTGTAATTTCATACTTCAAAAATGGAGTGATAAAATAAATCCCGTTAAATTTATCCTTAACATAATCAATAAGCTCTTTTGCAATTTTTTTACCTTCATCAACTGCTCTCTCGGGTTCAACTGATGAAATTCTATTTCTTACCTCTTCAGATAAAGTAATTCCTGGAACTTCATAATGGATAAAATCAGCATTTTTCTTACTAACTAGCGGCATAATTCCAATAAAAATTGGCTGTTTAATATGACGTGTTGACTCATATAACTTATCAATCGTTTCAAAATCATATATTGGCTGCGTTAAAAAATAATCTGCTCCCGCCTCAACCTTTTTCTCAAGCCTTTTAATTGCGGCATCAAACTTTCGAACATTCGGGTTAAAAGCAGCAGCAACAGAAAACCTCGTTCCATTTCCTAAGCTTTTACCGGAATAAAGCCTACCATCGTTCATTTCCTTAATCATTCGAATAAGTTCAAGTGATGCTACATCGTAAACTGAAGTTGCACCTGGAAAATCTCCTACCCTTGCTGGATCACCAGTTATAGCAAGAACTTCATTTAATCCTAATGTTGATAGCCCCATTAAATGCGATTGAAGTCCGATCATATTACGATCTCTACAAGTTAAATGCGTCAAGACTGGTACATCCAATCTCTGAAGCAGTGATGCCATCGCCACATTCGAAATTCTAGGTGAAGCTAATGGATTATCTGCTAACGTAATTGCATCAGCCCCTGCGCTATGTAATGCTTTCGCTCCTTCAAAAAACTTTCTCGTTTGTAAAGTTTTTGGCGGATCTAGCTCTGCAATGATCGTCGTTCTCTTTTTTGCCTTTTCTGCTAAAGTTTCATTCTTTTGCTCTTCTTGTTTAGGGATTGTAATTTTAATTGTTCTGTTTTTCACTTCTTTTTTTGTAACAGGTTGTAAAGTATCAATCTTACTTCGTAAAGCAGCGATATGTGCTGGTGTTGTACCACAGCATCCACCGATTAGTCTTACACCTTGCTCAATAAATGGTTTTGCCATATCTTCAAAATATTCTGGATTCGATTTGTATACGTATTTTCCCTCATTGTATAAAGGTAATCCTGAATTTGGAAATGCCGATAAATAACCATTCGTTGGTAATGAAACAGTATTTAATGATTCCAGCATATGAAGTGGTCCAAGATGACAATTGATTCCGACTACATCTGCACCTAAATCAATTAAATTAGGAAGAATCTTTTCAATATATTGACCACTTTGCATGACGCCAATTTCTTGTAGTGTCACTTGTGCAATGATCGGTAAATCCGTTCTTCCTCTTAATAGATTTACAGCATCATATAATTCATTTTCATCATAAAATGTTTCAAGCATGATTCCATCTACGCCTTCTTCTAGTAACGCCGAAGCCTGCTCAAGTAGCATCATCTCTCGTTCCAAAGCTGTAGTAAAAGTAGAACCTACATATTTCATTCCACCTATACCACCAATTACTAAAGCTCTTCCTTTTGAAGCCTCTCTAGCATTTCTAACAGCCATTTGATTAATTTGCTTAACCAGCTTTTCCAAACCATATTGTCTCAGTTTTCCAGCATTGGCACCGTACGAATTTGTTTGGATCACTTCTGCGCCAGCATCTATATATTGTTCATGTATATGAATGATTCGATCACGCTCAGTAATATTAAGTTCTTCAAAACAGCTGTGAAGTCCGCCAGAATACAAAAGCGTTCCCATTGCACCGTCACCTAAAACAATTCCATCTTTTAACTTTTCCAATAAGCCCATACAATCACTTCCCATTTATATAAAATAAAAAAACGCCATTCCCTCAAAAAAATGAGAGAATGACGTTTAAGTACAGATCACGCCTTATCTCTCATGTTTTAAACATGCTGGATTTAGCACTTTTTAGCTTTCGCTAAAGTTGCCGGGTTTCAAAGGGCCAGTCCCTCCACCACTCTCGATAAGGATTATTTAGTTATATTCAATATAAAACAGTTTACTATATTTATATGATAAAGAAAAGACATTTATGGAAAGATTTCCAAAAATAAATTTATTTTGTTTACATAATAGTATTATTTAACTATTTTTATAGTGTGCTAGTGCTAATAGCGGATAAATTTCATTATAGCTATGGTAATGAATGTAAAACTGACCAGGTAATCCTAATCCTGTTGGATAAGTTAATGCTTTATTAGGCAATTCACTTTGAGTAGTTAAAAATTTAATCCCTTTTCTAATTACTTCATCCTCTTTATTCCGAATCGAAAGCAAAGTATCGACTGCCCACGCTGTTTGACTAGGCGTACTATATTTTAAAGGAACATATTTATATTTAACAGGCGAAAGACCTGATTCTCCCCAACCTCCGTCTTTATTTTGAATACTAACTAACCATTTCTCAGCTTTTTTAATTGCCTCATGATTTTTAGGAATTCCCACGGCTCTTAAGCCAGTAATCGCTGCCCAAGTTCCATAAATATAACAAATTCCCCATCTACCATACCAACTACCATTTGATTTTTGGTTCTTTAAAAGCCAATCAACTGCCTTTTTCACAATTGGATCATCGTTTGAAATCGTCGTATAATGTCCAATAAATTCCAATATACGTCCAGTTAAATCTGCAGTAGAAGGATCGATGATAGCATCTTTTGCATTTTCAATTGGTAAAAATGTTAACCATTTATTCGAAACATTTTTTTCGAATGCTCCCCAACCACCATCGTCATTTTGAAGTCCAAGTAAAAAATGAACTCCCCTCAACCAACTTTCACTTATAGTTGGTTGTTCCAAAGAACTTCTTGCAAGCGCCCTTAAGACTGCTCCAGTATCATCATTATCTGGAATAAAAGAATTAACGTCAGAAAAGCCCCAACCGCCAGGACTTAAATTTTTAGCATGAACCTTCCAGTCACCATTCATATTTTGTTGTTTTTTGATTAAGTAGTTAATCGATTTCGAAACAATCGGTTCATTTACTTGATAACCAACTTCTTGAATTGCATATGACAATAATGCAGTATCCCAAACTTTTGATGGCGAATTTTGAATATGAAGGCCCGCTTCTGTATCGGCTGCATATGAAAGAAGTCCTTGTAGCGCATTTTGAATGACGGATGAAGTAGCTTCATAACCTAAAGCCATTAAAGCATAAATCATATAAAATGTAGAACTGCCATAACTATAAAAGGTTCCATTTGTTTCAATACGATCTAATATAAATCTTTCAGCCTTTTCATATCCTTTCTGGTGAAAATAGAGAGGATATGAAGCTAGCTTTTTACCTTCTTCAAGTAAAAATTGATAAAAACTCCCTCGCTCTTCGTAAAACCATTCTACCTCACTAGTTTCAAAAAGATAATCAATCGTTAAATCATCATCCAATTTCACTTTAAATCGCTTATTAATACAAAGAATCATAGGAACTAAATGAACTCTAGCATAATTACTTAAATCAAATAAACTTAACGGCATTTTATCTGGTAGTAAAAAATAGCTCATAGGAAAGTAAAATAATTTAGGATAATCAATTAAACCATGAGTAGCTAGAATCATCTTTAACATAAAATGTGTTTTTTTAATCCCACCGTTTTCACGAATAAATTTTTCAGCTTTTTTCATACTTGAATGTTCTTTTGTATACTTTTTTGAGATTAATAAAGCTATGTAAGCTTGTACTGTTGCATTTAAGTTTCCCTCTTTCTCATCCTCGTATAATTTCCAAGCTCCATTCGGATGTTGAAGATTGATGATACGATCAATAATCCCATCAAATATTTTTTGATTTTTGTATTCAAGATCATTCATTAATAAAATCATAAAACTATCCGTTATTAATGAACCTTCAAAACAATATTCCCAAGAACCTTCTTCATCTTGTTTCGTCCTTAGACGTTTAATCCGCTCTTCAATATTTCGTAAAACAATATTTTCGAGGTCCATTTTACCACCTCAGTTCAATTTTTTTTAAGGCTGATGGTATTTTTCCATTCTTGTTGAATGCTCAATTTCAATTTCTTCAAGATCATCAATTTCCTCTGATACTTCGATTTCTATTTTTTTACTAAAATAAACAATTGAAATAATAAATGCTAAAAGGCTAAAAGGTAAAACCATTATTTTAAATCCGAACCAAGTAAACGAATGTAAAATATGAAAATAGCTACCTAGTAACAAGCAAAAAGTAAGTAATAGCAGGTCGATCACAATTACACCGCAAAATGATTTTACTATTTTTATTAATAAAGGATTCAATTAGATCACACTCCATTATTAATCTATGATTTAAATGTGAAATAATGAATTATTCCGAGCAATTAGTACCAGATACTTGGAAAAAACAACAATTTATGGTGGGCATTTCAAGAAAATAAAAAATTTACTTTTTAAAAATAGAGTACTTTTTTCTTTAAATTATTTAAAAAGTTAAATAATCTATTAATTGTCTAATCAGAATCTATTAAAAATGAATATAGTGAAAGGATAATAGAAAAGGAGTGTTTTTTACTATGGCAGCAGAGTTTGAAGAATTCAAAGATATAAAAGAAGAAATTCAAGAGGTACTTGCAGCAGCTAATGCAGATGGTGCAATCAATTTTAATTTTATTAACATTGAAATTAAAGAAAATCGCATCCAAGTCGAACAAAGAGCTGAAGGCGGAGGACAAATTAATCGAAATGTTGGTATGAACGCAAATCAAGGCGGACAAAATGCTAGAGACAATAGCCAAACAGCAAATGATCGTTCACAATTTGCAGATGGAAATGGTAGAAGTGGTATTGCTGGAAGAGATAATGATGAATTAGGCGGACAGCAAGGAATTAAAATCAGAGACAGCAAAATCAAAAGAAGCAAAATCAGAACAGATTCCTCTCACAACGAAGGAGCAGTAACTGAAGACCAAGACGTTGAACAATTCCAATTACCAAGTTTAAATAGACTTAACAGAACAACTGAATAACCGAATTCCGGTTGCTAGATGACTCATCACATTATTTTCAAATCTTAAAGCATGGACAAGCTCTTCTAAAATTTAAATAGAACATGTCACATCTTGATTGTGAATGTTGAGATTGAAATCTGATGCAATTTATGTTCACTCTCTTACATTTGACATCAATTGAAGACAAATGTGTATATCTAATAAATAACCCACGAGGAATATTCCTAGTGGGTTTACTTCATTTTTATAAGCTTTTCTGTCTTAAAATTCCGGTAAATTACTTAAATTATTTTCTGCAATACCATCCGGTTCACTTCTAAGGATGTCACGACCATACTTATGGATTACATCCACATGAGCTAAATTTCCACTTTTTGCTTCTTGTAAAGCTTGAAGATAATCTAGTTCACGATTTAAACTCGTTCTGAAACCAATTAAATCACCATCTTCATTTTTACGAACAGCAACAATATGTTCCTTGTCTTGATTTACTGATTCCTCTATCATTTGTTCTTCATCACTTTGATTTCTATACATTTCATATGCTTCTTCAAATCGATCTTGGGTCACTTTTATATCTCCTCCTTTTATTATTAGTTTTGCCATTGATGGAGGATGTATAACAAATTAGTCCTTCAAAAGTAATATATTTAGTTGTATCTATGTACTGTTTCATATTGTTATTGTTATTTTTATAATTCAGTATTGTATAACCTTCTATATGTATGAAATTACCTGATTACCAATTTTTTGAATGCTTTGATAAACCAACGAAAAGTAAAAAAAGAACTTTTCATATCCTTTACGTAGAAATTCCCATTAGTTAAAAAATAATCAACAGCAGGCGCATATACATTTAATGGGTTACTAGCTTTAATGAGCCGTTCTTGAAGTGCAACCGGCGATTACTTTCTTTTATTATTTATACTTCTTTAAAATGTTCTATAAAATCTTCAAGAAACTCATTATACAAATTCGATAAACCTCTTGTTTCTAAATAGATTAGCCAAAAATCAAGTTCAAATAATTGCATCTGTTTATCCTTCAGTGGGATTATTTTCAATTCTCCATTTACTACCATTGGAGAATTCTTTAGTGTAAAATCGTGAAGATATATAATTGCATTACTTTCTTTTACTAGCTTAAAAAGCATGCTAGTCCTATTTGAATTTATTATTACTTGCTCTGGATTTATTTTCGTAAATTTTAAAATCTGGTTATAATCAGAAGTTTCATAAGTTACTAATTTAGTATTTTTTAGATCATTTGGAGTTACAAAGTCAAATGTATAAAAGGGCGAGTTTCTTCCAACTGCTATACATATATGTCCTTTGTATATGTGCTTATAAGAAATATTTTTAGCTTTTTTCAACTCATCAACGGATGCAGAAATAAGCGCAAAATCATAATCTTCCTGATTAAAATTCTCAATAATCTTTGTAGGATTTTGTTCGATTAATTCAAAGGTTAAATTTTCATTTTCTAGATTAAGCTTTACCAAAAATTCTTGAAGTATATAAAAAAAAGCAGGTGCAATTTTTACTTTTAAATGCCTTTGATAATTATTCTTATATACGCTCAGTTTTTTATTCATTTCATTTATAGTTTTTAGAACTGAATTTGCTGTTGAAATCACTATTTCACCTTCAAAAGTTGGCGTAATACTTTTTTTGGATCGATTAAAAATTTTTATTCCAAGCTCGTTTTCAAGTTGGGTAATAGATTGACTCAAACCTGGAGTAGATATAAATAGTTTTTCTGCTGCTTTTGTAATCGACTTTTCAATTTCGACAGTGACAATATGTTCCATTTGTTCAAAATTCATATTTATCCTCCGCAATTAATTTTTTTAAAAAAAAGCTCAAAAAAACTCCTTCTTTATTCTCGCTATTTTAATACTATTTAAAATAGATTTAATTTCTCCCTAGTTTAGTTATCACCTATAAGTAAAATAAAGGATGATCTATTAATGATCATCCTCCATTTGTTGTTGAACTAATACTTGCGTAGTCCAACAACATGATTGAGTATACCAAAGAGGTGTAATTGAACTATCGATAAATAAAGTAGAATAAAAAACAGCCCTTAAAGATTTACCAAATTACCAAATAAAAGTAATTTTATTTCGACTAATGACTTAATACTTTCTATTGTATGTTTATGCTCAATTTCGTCATAAAACCATGAATCTCTAATAATATGAATTGCTTTCATCCCTGCTTCTAAAGCAGGTACAATGTCACTTCTAAGAGAGTTCCCGATCATTACTGGATTACTTAATTTTTCATTTAACTCAAGATAGGTATTTATATCTTTTTTACTAGTAATAAATACGTTATCAAAATGTTGCACTAAGCCAGTATCTATCACGCGCTTTGATTGTACGTCTTTTTCACCTAAAGTCAATATAGTCATACTTGCTACATCTTTATGATTTGATAATTCTTCTATTATAAATGTGTCATTTTGCAGTGGAATATTTACTTTAAATATCGTTTTTGCTAAAGATTGTAATTGATCAATAACAATACTTGATATCTCTAAATTATTTCGTGTTGCCAATAAATCTAAAGTTGAATCCCATGCATAAGGATATCGCTCTTTACTGAAACCCATATCTTTTATTAGTTCCAGATCGATTTTATTGAAAACCTCTTTAATGTCATTTATAAATACTTTTTCATCTAGCGCTTGCTGCACTAAATTTGCACATAAATCTACATTATGCCGAAATGCGGCTTGGGTTTGAATTAATGTATCATCTAAATCAAAAATTAAATCATATTTCATAATAATTTATCTCACTTTCCAACTGAACCGTATTGTAATTAATTTTCACATCAATTGTATGCCTTTTGATTCGGCTTTTCTAATTATATATGCTATTTTGCAAAGTGTCCCTATTTTACTCTTAAAATTAAAAACAATTATAATAGCAGAGCAATTCGTTCTAAAATTCCCTCTGTATTTTTATTGTTATAATACGGTTTTCTAAGTAAAAGAGCAGTAAATAACAGTGTAAATCTCATCCTGCTTCAGTGAACCAAATAAAAATTATGATCTGGTTATCTCCATTGCTAATTAAAATACTAAAAAATAAAAACGCCAGTATAGTACTGTCGTTTTATAATGAGTTAATTTTAATAATCAATTTCTCCCCAAATATTTTTCAAATTTTCATTTGATTTTTTAAGTAAATTCGTAAAATTGTCTGCAACAAAATAAACAAAATCAGGGTCATGTATATACGAGATTATTTGCCCTTCAGTTCCATTGTTTGTAGGGTTAAAGTCAAGAATTAAATATAAATCTCCGCCAGCTAAGGTTGCGAAAGGTATCCATTTTTTATTCTTTAAATAAGGTTTAATTCTCTTATCTAAATTATTAATTTCATCTTCTTCGTAATAGTCACTCATTAATTCATTTTCACTAAAGTAAGCTTCTTTTTCATCTATAATTTCATCTAATGAAAACAAGTAAAAAGGTTCAATATTATCATTTTCACACTTAGGATATAAAATATGAAAATGGTAACCACTTCCGTTTTTGTATTGATAGAATTCCCTAAAATCTTTTGGTAAGGTTATCCCGTATTTCGCTTCAAATTTGTCTAATTCTTCATTAGATACACCTTTAATCAACTTAAAATTTTCCATATCTTCTTTTTTATCTTCAACAATTTTTTCTTCAAGTAATTTTTCTAATACTTCTATTTGCTCTTGTAACATTTAATTACCAACCGCCTTCACAAATCTAATAAATTATAAAATACTACTCCCTTTTCATTATCATCAAGATTAATCCCAATGATTAAATAATACTTCACCTATTCTTTCTGGTTTCCAGTAAGCTATTTGATTTAATTCTGCCCTATTTAATTCATTCGAACTGTTAAATAAGAGTGGTTCATTCAGTTCCTTTGTACACAAAACTTTATAATATGGGCTTAACTCTTCTTTTATTTGAGGAACATCTATAAAATTTATTTCACCAAAATTAACTGCTGAAGCAAAAGCTGAAAATGGATAATGAGCATTCAAAAGAATGTAAGAATGTTTATTGGAAACATTCACTTCCATTGCAAAAAAATTTGTTGCAACTTGTGGTTCTTGAAAGTTCAAAATTGTTCCTTTATATTGGTTTATAATACTGAAACACAATTTTTCAAACTGCTTACCATCAGTTTTGGGAGGTACATTTTGTTTTTCATAGAAGCCAGTTATACCATTAAGAAGTTTCATAGTTACCACCATAATTTTCCACTGGATATAATTAAAATAATTACTTTATATCCCCAAATTTAATGCTCTTAAAAAACTTATTCTTCTTTCAAATGATAAGTTACCTGCACAACTCCAGATGAAAACGTTCTTGTATTCATCATAATTAAATTCTTTCTCTGTTTTATGTCAACAAACAAAGGTTTTCCTTCACCCAATATAACAGGATGAATTGATAGTCTAAATTCATCTACTAGCCCTAAATTTATAAATGATGTAATAAGGCTTGATCCGCCATACAACCAGATGTCTTTGCCGGGCCTTTCCTTTAATTTATTTACTTCTTCAATTATATTTTCATTTATAAATGTTGCATTATTTTCATCTTTTGTTTGAGTTCTGGAAAACACATATTTTTCCTTGCTATGAACTAAATTCCACATTTCTATATCAGATTCAGAGTCATCTATACATGGAATATAATTCCCCCACAAATCATAACTTTTTCGACCATATAAAATAGTATCTATTTGATTGAGGAAATTTGTGAATTCCATTTCAGGATCCAATATGCACCAATCAACTTCTCCGTTTTTCCCTTCTATAAAACCATCTAATGTTACCGCTAGATCTAAAATTATTTTTCTTTGTTTTATGCTATTTTCCAAAACTCTTCCTCCTAATTCGTTTAGACATTTTTCAAACTGGTACTTCTCACTAATAACGAATATTTGTTCTTATTTTGATTATAACAAGCATGCTTGGTGCTATCAAATATCGCTATTTCGGTTTAAAAGTACTAAAAACCACATGATTTGCTTTTTTAGAACATGTAATCCATGATTATTTGCACTATTGTTAATTTTATTTGCAGTTTTGAAATTTTTATTTGCACTTATCCTAATTTTAATTGTAGTTTTATTATTTTTAATTGCACTTTTGCCAATTTTAATTGCACTTTTGCCAATTTTAATTGCCGTTTCTATATTTTTATTTGCACTTCGACCTTTATTTGCAGCTCGCAAGCTCTTGTTTGCACTGTAACAAATTTTAATTGCAGTCTCACATCTCTTATTTGCACTGTTATACATATTAATTGCAGCTTCACATCTCTTATTTGCACCTCGACCCCTATTTGCACCTCAGTAGCTCTTATTTGCACTATTACCAAATTTAATTGCAGTCTCACATCTCTTATTTGCACTTCTACAAATTTTTTTAACACCCCCACCCAAAACAAAACAAAAAAAAACCCGTAAACAAAGAAGTTTACGAGTTTCTCATTTTACTTATTTAACAGTTTAACCTTCTCAACAAGAAAGTTTAAGATAACATGTGCTGCGATTCTGCTTGTCATGTCACGGAAATCGATTGTTGGGTCAAGCTCAACAATATCCATTCCAGTAACTTTTGGATGTGATGCTAGATAACAGATACCATCTAATAGAGTTTGACTGTCCATTCCTCCAGGTCCAATTGCTGGGCAACCAGGAGCAAATGCTTGGTCTAGTACGTCCATATCTAGGCTAATGTAAATTGCATCTACTTTGTCTACTAAATGGTTGATGCTCTCTTTAATAATTTTTGAGATACCTAATTCGCGAACATCACGCATTGAGTAGATTGTTACACCATTATTTACACCGAATTCAGTGTATGGAGCACTATTTGAAAAATTTCGGATTCCAATTTGAACTAAATGTTCACCTTTTAGAATGCCTTCGTCAATCAAGCTACGGAAAGGTGTACCGTTTGAACGTCCACCATCTTCAGTATTTCTTAAGTCATGATGAGCATCAAATTGGATAACTCCTACTGTTCCTCGTTCTTTTGCAAAAGCTGAAATGCTTGGAAAACTAATTCCGTGATCCCCACCTAAAATGATTGGCATCGTTTCTTTATATTGACCTAGCAATTCAGAGATTGTAGATCTAATACGATTTCTTGACTCTTCAAAATCAGTCACATGCATCGTAATATCACCAAAATCAGTTACATTGAAATCCTTTAAATCAATTTGGTCTTCGATATGATAAGTACTGTAGCTACTTAGCATTTTTCGAATTGAAGCAGGTGCAAAGCTTGCGCCTGAATGACTAATTGATGTTTTAGACAATGGTACACCTATAATTGAGAAATTGGATGCTTCTGTTCCATTCCATGCAGAGATGATTTCATTTGCTTTTGTTACTTTTGAATCAATGAAATTTGCATCTCCTGCTTTTTTAAGATGTGATAGCGACATCGTGTTCACCCCTACTTACTACTAATTTACCATTCTTAAATACTGATTCTACATGATTTACACCAAAATGGTAAGGTACATAAGTATAGTTTGGTACATTCCAAATAACGACATCTGCCTTACGTCCAATTTTTAGCTTACCAGCTTGGTCTCCACGATTAATCGCGTGTGATGAGTTAATCGTAACTGCATTCCAAATTTCTTCAGGCGTCATTTTTAGTTTAAGCATTGCAATTGTCATGATTAATTGTAAATTTTCAGTCGGGCAGCTTCCTGGGTTGAAATCAGTTGCTAATGAAACTGCTACGTTATTTTCAATCATCGCTCTTGCAGGTGCAAATTCTGGTTTATTCAAATAGAAAGTAGTTCCCGGTAAAATGACACCGATTGTATTGCTCTTACCAAGCATTTCAACACCTTTTTCAGATGCTCCACATAGATGATCAGCGGAAATAGCGCCAATTTCAGCTGCCATTTCAGTACCACCTAGAGGATCGATTTCATCGGCATGAATTTTAACATTAAAGCCTTGTTCTTTTGCTTTTAGTAAAAATCCTCTTGATTGTTCTACTGAAAATACACCAGTTTCAGCGAATACATCTACAAATTCAGCAAGTTCTTCCTCTTTAATAACATCTAATAAAGATAGCATTTTTTCTAAGAAAGCTTCTTCATTTCCCTTATACTCCTTAGGTATTGCATGCGCACCTAAGAAAGTTGAAACTAAATCAATATCATGCTCAGTTTGTAATTCTTTAGCAACTCGAAGTTGTTTTAATTCAGTTTCTTCATCAAGTCCATAACCACTTTTTGCTTCAACTGTTGTTACACCGAATGAAAGCATTCTGTTTAGGTGATGAATTGTTTTCTTTTTTAAATCCTCATGTGAAGCTAATTTAGTTTGACCTACAGTAGAATGGATCCCGCCACCCATTTCTAATATTTCTAAATAAGAAGCACCTTGTAATTTCAAACTAACTTCATGCTCACGTGATCCTCCAAAGACCACGTGAGTATGAGGGTCAACTAATCCTGGAGTGACTAGTTTTCCCTGGCAATCAATTACTTCTTTTGCATCAATTTTCTGTTCGTTCATTTGACCGATATAAATAATTTCCCCATCTTTCCATGCAATTTCTGCATTTTCTAGTACAGGTAGGTTACTCATGTCTTTTCCATGAATTGGACCATTACCATGATCCATCGTTAATAATTGACCAATATTTGTTAATAGAATATCTGCTTTCAATTCTAACACCTACTTCATCATTGGGATGTTTACGCCTTTTGCTTTTGCAGTTTCAACAGCTAAATCATAACCTGCATCAACGTGACGAACTACACCCATTCCTGGATCTGAAGTTAATACTCTTTCGATACGTTTTGCAGCTGCATCCGTACCGTCAGCAACGATTACCATACCAGCATGTAAAGAATAACCCATACCTACTCCACCACCGTGGTGTACACTTACCCAGCTTGCGCCATTTACACCATTAATAAGTGCATTTAGGATTGGCCAGTCAGCTACTGCGTCACTACCATCTTTCATGCTTTCTGTTTCACGATTTGGAGATGCTACTGAACCACAATCTAAATGGTCACGACCGATTACGATTGGCGCTTTTAATTCGCCATTTTTAACCATTTCGTTAATGATTTTACCGAATTTAGCACGCTCACCGTAGCCTAACCAACAAATACGTGATGGTAAACCTTGGAATGCAACCTTTTCACGAGCCATACGGATCCAGTTACATAAATGCTCGTTATCAGCAAATTCACGTAAAATAACTTCGTCTGTTTTGTAAATATCTTCTGGATCACCAGAAAGTGCTACCCAACGGAAAGGACCTTTACCTTCACAGAATAATGGACGAATAAATGCAGGTACGAAACCAGGGAAATCAAATGCATTTTTAACGCCTTCATCTAAAGCAACTTGACGAATGTTGTTACCGTAATCAAATGCAAGAGCGCCACGTTGTTGCATCGCTAAAATTGCTTCAACATGAACTGCCATACTATGTTTTGCACGTTTAATTACTTCATCTGGATTTTGGGCACGAAGTTTCTTTCCTTCTTCCATAGACATTCCGATCGGTAAATAACCATTTAATGGATCATGTGCAGAAGTTTGGTCAGTAATTAAATCTGGTACAAAATTACGTTCAACTAATTGAGGTAAAATTTCAGCAGCATTACCTACTAATCCGATTGCTAAAGCTCTTCCTTCGTTTTTAGCTTCAGTAGCAAGTTGTAATGCTTCCTCTAAATCGTGTGTTAACACGTCACAATATCTAGTGTCAATACGACGTTGAATTCTAGTTTCGTCAACATCAATACCGATTACAACTCCACCATTCATTGTTACAGCTAGAGGTTGAGCTCCACCCATACCGCCAAGTCCTGCTGTAATTGTAATTGTACCTTTTAAGCTACCACCGAAATGTTGTTTAGCAGCTTCTCCAAATGTTTCATAAGTACCTTGTAAAATACCTTGAGTACCGATGTAAATCCAGCTACCAGCAGTCATTTGACCATACATCATTAATCCTTTTTCATCTAATTCACGGAAGTGTTCCCAAGTTGCCCATTTTGGAACTAAGTTTGAGTTAGCTAGTAAAACTCGTGGTGCATCTTCATGAGATTTGAATACTGCAACTGGTTTACCTGATTGAACTAATAATGTTTCATCGCTCTCTAATTTCTTTAATGATTCAATAATTGCATCAAAACTCTCCCAGTTTCTTGCAGCTTTACCGATTCCACCGTATACAACTAAATCTTCTGGTCTTTCTGCTACTTCTTCGTCTAAGTTGTTTAATAGCATACGAAGTGCTGCTTCTTGAACCCAACCTTTAGTGTTTAATTCAGTACCTCTTGGCGCTTTTAAAGATCCTTTTGTGATTTCCATTTTAATTCCACCTCTTCTTATATTTGTGTTTGTTTTGTATAGTTTTTTGCTATGAAATTTTCTTTTAAATAAGTTGTTAATTTTTCAATGTCTTTTGAGAATACGCGATCTCTAGTAATTGATGGAACTGTTTTACGAGCATCTTCCATAAACTTTCTAGTTGTCTCAGACATTTTTTCAATCCCTTTATATTCAACACCTTGCATTGCACAAATACATTCGATTGCTAAAACTCTTCTAGCGTTTTGTAAAATTTGGTAAGCATGACGTGCACCGATTGTCCCCATACTTACATGATCTTCTTGGTTAGCTGAAGAAGGAATTGAGTCAACACTTGCTGGATGTGCTAATGTTTTATTTTCAGAAACTAAAGCAGCCGCAACGTATTGCATAATCATTGCACCAGATTGTAATCCTGGTTCTGGACTTAAAAATGGTGGTAAATCATTTAATTGTGGGTTAACTAAACGTTCAATACGTCTTTCAGAAATATTTGCTAACTCAGCAACGCCTAATTTAAAGAAGTCCATTGCAAATGCGATTGGTTGACCATGGAAATTTCCACCAGAGAATACATCATCTCCGAATAATAATGGATTATCAGTAGCTGCATTCATTTCGATTTCTAACTTCTCTTTTGCATAGTTCAGTACTTGCCAGCTTGCTCCATGAACTTGAGGAATACATCTTAATGTATAAGCATCTTGAACTCGGATTTCACCTTGTCTAGTCGTTAATTGGCTTGTTGCTAAAATATTGCGGTAACGTTCTGCTACTTCAATTTGTTCTTTATATCCACGAGCAATATGAATTCTTTCATCAAAAACATCTGTAATACCATTTAATGCTTCAAATGTAATAGAAGAAATTAATTCACTTTGATAAGCTAATTCTTCACCTTCAAGATAAGTAAGAATACCCATTGCTGTCATTGCTTGTGTACCATTAATTAAAGCTAAACCTTCTTTAGCTTCTAGAGTAATTGGTAAAATTCCTTCTTTAGCTAAAGCTTCTGCTGTTTCCATACGTTTTCCTTTATAGAAAACTTCACCTTCACCAAGTAAAACTAAAGCTAAGTGAGATAAAGGAGCTAAATCTCCGCTTGCACCTAATGATCCTTGAGATGGGATAACTGGGTGAATTTGAGCATTAATTAATGAAAGTAATTTTTCAACTACTACTAAACGTACACCAGAGTGACCTTTTAACATTGTATTTGCACGAAGTACTAACATCGCTCTTGAAACTAATTCAGGGAACGGTTCACCAACTCCACATGCATGAGAAGCTATTAAGTTATATTGAAGTGTTGAAACATTTTCTTTTTCAATTAATACATCACTAAATTTTCCGAAACCTGTTGTGATACCATAAACGACTTTGCCATTATTTACGATTTCTTCAACCTTTTCTCTACATGCTTTTACCGCTACTAAGCTATCTTCACTCGCTTTTACATACGCCATTTCGAATAAAATACTTTTCATTTGTTCCATTGTTAAGCTATTACCAGTTAAAGTTACCATTAAAAAACACCTCCGAATTTTGTCAAAAAAAACACAGAAAGAGGCTATGAGACGTAAATAGTAACTTACGAATCATAGCCCCCTATCATCTAATAAACTATGGGCGATTATATGTGATTAATGCCGAGTCCTGCTGATTCATGCTCCGATCCTTTAATTGGAGCACCAATCGTTCCGTATAGTGCAACTGCAATCCAGTCACCCTCGTTTACGTTTTTATAAGGTTTACCTCTAACAACAGCAAATCTAAGTCCTACTGTTCTAAGAACATCACCTAATTGAACATGACCTCTTGTTACGCCTTGAATCGCTTCAAGTGTTGCATGATATAATGAATGAACTTCTCTATATAGAGCTCCATTGATTACACCATTTTGTTTGGCAGCGGTTTCAATCGCAGCAACGACCTTTTGAGCATCCATTGTGCCGACCTTACCTACACACCATACAACGTTTTCATTTTTCATTAATTCTTCTTCTTGATCAGTCAAAGCAAGCATCATAGCTGTTCGACCTATTCGTTGACTTTGCTCTGCCATATCGCTAATACCTCTTACTTACTTTCTCTAATAAACTAGTATCTGATTACATTATATGCCAACAATTAGTAAACTTCAATATTTTCAGATTATTATTTTTAAAAAATATTTTTTTATTAAAACTTGTAGGAATATTCAAAATATTTATCAATAAATTATTATTTAAGAAAACTTGTCCATTTGTCATCTTTTAATAACTTGTTGAATAACAGAAAAAGGAATAATTCGCCGATTGTTAAGATCTTTTTCTTAACACTAGCTGCCAAGTAACGCCAAAACAATCAGTAACCCATGTAACCTTACTAAAATCATTCATTTCTACTGGCCCCATAAGTACTTTCCCATCAACCTTTAATCCGCCAAAAATTAAATCAAACTCCGCATCGTCATTGCATTCTAAGTAAAATGAAACAGCCCAAGTAAATTCAGGACAATGTTCTTTTTCCATATCCAATACCATAAAAGACTGTCCTAAAATTTCAATAATGCCATTTAGAATTTTCCCTTCAACACCTCGGTCATCTTTCGTATATCTTCGAAGAGAAACGAGTTTTGAATTCGGAAAAGTACGAACATAATAATTCATTGCTTCCTCCGCATTCCCACTAAACGTAAGAAATGGAGTAATCCTTTGCCCTGATACAACCGGTATTACTTGTTCTTGTGTCATCTTTGAAACCCTCCAACAAATTGTAATTACCTCGTTTTAGAACTTAAAAAACAAACCAATTCTAGTTCATTAATTCTACTTGATATTTCCCCTTTAAAAATGTAAATATCAGATAGATTGTACCATATTTTTACACAGCAAAAAACTTCGCAGTTAATTGAATAAATACGAAGTAAATAATGTGGATGTGCATATTATTATTGGTTTATCCAATTGCCTATTCGATCTCTAAGTATTTCCTTATCTTAACAATTTTCTTCTTTTGTTTATTTTTTAATTATATAATTGTAATACAATAAATAAAAGGAGGTTTATATGAAAAAATTTTTCGGAAGATTTTTAAAAAAGAAAATAAAAAATGATAATGCATTTTATAACAATCTTTACAATCAGTTTAATACAAACGACTTAAAAGTAAATTCTAACTTCGTTAATTTATCGTTCGTTTCTAGACTAGAAAACGCATGGAAAATGGATTTCCTAGCTAATGTTAAAGAAAGAATTATTGAAAAAGAAGGTTGGAGCAAAGAAAAATATTCCTTTATTGAAAGTGAATTAAAGCGCTTTTTCTTAATGGCTGCAATCTTTGAAAACGTACCAATGTATAGTCAAGAAGTTGATAAAATCTGGCACGAAATGATTTTATTTACGAAAAGTTATCATAACTTCTGCAAGGCTTTTTGTGGTGAAATGATACACCATGAACCAAATATTCATAAAGATGATGTAACTATAACCGATCGAAGCGATGCTAGGGCTGTTTACAATTTGTTATATAATACTTTGTTTGAAACGACATCTGTAAATACCAATGTCTTAGGAAGTTTAGTTGTTAATTATAAAAATACTAAAGTTCAAGAATATTTATCGAGCAAAACAATTCAAACAAAAAGTTTCGTTTCACATTTAAACTCACATACTAAAAATAATTTTTTAAACGAGTTTGCTAGAATTCAAAAAAATTTAGTAGAAAAAGAAAATGAAGAAGCAAGAACAAAAGACCAATCACAAAAATCTTACCCAAATTTATCTAAACGTCCATCTTCTAGCAAAAAATCAGATGATGGCCATATTAACTCAACATTTTTAGCTACGAATTCTTTTTTTGCATTAAATGAAAGTTCAAATGATTGTTCAAGCAAGAATGATAGTCATCATCATAACTTGCACTCTTCATGCTCTAGTTCATCACATTCTTCATGTTCTAGTGGTTCTCACTCTTCGTGTTCTAGTTCGAGTTGTTCAAGTTCTGGTTGTTCAAGTTAATCTATGGATATTGTCGTCAAAGTATAATTAAATTAACTCAACCTTAAGGTTGGGTTAAACTGCTTTATTTTTAGTAAAAATTTTTCTGCTACTTTATAGGGACAATTTAACCATTTCTCGATTCCCCAAAAGGTAAAATAATATAACTAATTGTTAGTACTAAAATAATAATTGCTAACCAAAGATTATGGGCCGATTCTCCATTTACAATAATAAAACGAATAGTCGCTGTAATCCCGATATATAGAAGATAGCGTATTGGAAAATGATAATTTTCTTTGAAATATTGAACAATAATTGATATAAATCCAAAATATAAGAAAAATATTAAAACTTTGCTAAAAATCTGATGAACATTTTTATTTCCTAATAAAATATCGTTAAAAATATTATAAAGTTCTCTAAAAAGGAAATACGCAAGAATCAAACTCAGTAAAAATAAAGATATATTTAATAAAGTTTGATAAAGCTTGATCAGCATTTTTCGGTTTTTAAACCAACTCGTTCCAAACATTTGTCTCCTCCATTTTTTCCCCTATAAAAAGATTCTTTATTTGATTTTGTTGACATAAAAGTTTAACATTAAGCATTTTCGCTTCTCTATACAATGTTTCGATCGAATACAAAAACTGAAATGCCTATATTTTCTTCAACTTTCATATCTGAAAATAGATGGACTAATTTTGCGCCAACAAGTTCTTCTAAACCTTCTGGAGGGTTATTTAAGTACAATTCTTGAATCATTTTTGTTCGTGCAGTATGAACCATTTCTGCCCCATTCATTGTTCCGGAAATAAATTTTTCAGTTGGTGTCAAATTACCATATAATGTTGAAACGGCCATGTTTTCAACAAACACTGTATGAATCCGCTCCGGACCCTTTCCAAACAAATCTTTCCGAAGTTTTCTCATCATATCATTAAATTCATGTATTTTTTTTGACATTACTTATTCGCCTCAATTTCAATTTTTTAAATGTTATTACATATCTTTGCACTGTACCCTTTAACCTATTTACACAGACTGAGAAATATTGTCTAAGTTTCGATCACATTTCCCACAAATTCACTTCACTTCCTACCTTTTAGAAAAAAAAAATTCCACCAGGAAGACAATTAGCCCATTCAGAGGCTTTCTGTCATCTTGGTGGAATAGTTAATTAGCAAAAAATTTACTAAAATACCAATCCAATTTAAGTTAAATGAATGTAATAGATCCACAACAAATACATTATCATGCTTCCATATCATCCGGATTTATTATATCCCTATATGTTTAAATAAACAATCAAAAAGTTAATTTTATCTATTTCTACATATTGATGATTTTCCTTAGATCTTACAACGCTAACCACAATTCCATTACCGATTCTAAGTCTTTACTTAATTCAATTTTCCTACAATATAAATCATTGAGCTTATGATAATCTTCCTCACTATTCATCGCAAGATCAATCTCATTTATTTCTTTTTCAAATCGTTCAATTTTTACTAGGGCTTCAGCTTTCATTTTTTCTTGGTTATTATCATCTTTTTTATTAACTTTTTTTCGAATGCCTTTTTTTTCAACCGGATCTTTCGTTTCTTTAAAACTAATCTTTTCTTTTATGCTTTTATAATCATCATAATTGCCAAGATAGCTTTTTAATTCATAATCCTCAATTGCGATCACTCGTTGACTCATTTTATTAATAAAATATCTGTCATGTGAAATAAAGAAAATTGTCCCTTTAAATTCATCAAGTGCTTCTTCAAGCGTTTCGATTGAATCTATATCAAGATGATTTGTAGGTTCATCAAGGATTAACAAATTGATATCTTTGAATAATAACATAGCTAATTTCAGCCTTATTCTCTCTCCACCTGACAAAAATTTAACTTTTTTAAAGACACTTTGTTTATAAAACATAAATTTTGAAAGATATTCCCTTGCTTTCCCTTCAGGTATTGAGATATCCTCTCTAAAACATTCAAGCACTGTTATTTCTTCGTTATTAAAACTTATTTTCTGAGGTAAATATGCGGTCAGCACATTTGCTCCTAGTTGTACCACGCCATTATCTGATTTTTCTTCACCTAAAAGCATCTTTAAGAAAGTAGTTTTTCCGCTTCCATTAGGACCGACAAGCCCAACTCTTTCCCCGTAATTAATCAATAAACTCGTATCTTTGAATAGTACTTTTTCTTCATAAGATTTCGAAAGCTCAATTGCTTTAATTGTGTCATTTCCTGATCGTTTGGATCCTTTTAAATCTAATTTCATATTTTCTTTTTCAAAAACTGGTTTTTCAATTCTATTCAATTTATCAAGTTTTTTCTGTATACTTGCAGCCCTTTTAAAAAATTTGTTATTATCAGCACGCATCGCCCAGTCTCTTAAATTGGTTACGGTATTTTCCATCGCTTTTATCTTTTTTTGTTGTTCTTTAAAATGCTCAAATTGGATCTGTATGTTTTTTTCTTTTTGCTCAACAAAAAATGAATAGTTGCCCTTATACGTAATTGATTCTAATTCTTCAACTTCTACAATTTTTGTTACGACATTATCTAAAAAGTATCGATCATGCGAAACAATCAATACAATTCCTTTATAATTTTCAAGAAATTCTTCTAACCATTCTACTGAATCCATATCTAAATGATTTGTAGGTTCATCAAGCAATAGAATATCGGGGCTATTGATTAAAAGTTTACCAAGTAATACAGTCGTTTTTTCACCACCACTTAATAAATCAAAATCTCTGTTTAAAAAACTTTCTTCAAATTTAAATCCGGTACATACCTTACCTAACTTTTCTTCCCGTTGATATCCGCCATTTACTTCAAATAATTGGACTAAATCACTATACCTTTTCATAGCTCTTTCTAGGGCATTATTTTCTATATCTTTCATTTGATCTTCTAACTCACGCATTTGATTTTCTATTTGAACAATTTCATCAAAAGCCATATTTAAAACATCAATTACTTTTAAGCCTTTAGGATAAACTGGCGTTTGTTCCAAATATGCAGTAGTGAGACCTTTAGGTACGAAATTAATTAATCCTTCATCATAACCATAACTTGAGGTTTGAGGATAACCTGGGTAATAATTCATCGGCACAATTCCTGCTATTATTTTAAGAATGGTACTTTTACCACTCCCATTGATTCCAATAATACCGATTTTATCCCCCTCATAAGCTTCAAATGTTATATTTTTAAGCACTAAAGTTGCATCCATATATTTTTTAAGACCATTTATTTTTAATTCGAACATAAAATTTCCTTCTTTCATCCATAAATTTCGTTATGCATATATGGACAAGGTAAAGAAGTGAACTTTGATACGATTTAATTATTTAGTTAAGACTCATTATTTTTAAGTTTGTTAAGATTTATGGAACCAAATAAAAAAGACCATAAGAAGAAAGTATCTTCTCACAGTCTAATAAACTTGGTGATTTATCATTTATCTAGAGCTATATAATCAAAGCCCCATCAGCTAAAACAAAGATCTGATGGAATACTAAAAAAATATCTCGTACTCAATAAATAATCATCTCGTTATCAGTAAAGTAAGTTACCTTCTAATTTGCCTTAATTCCATAAGAGCATAACAAATAGGCCTATACATTAGGCAATTTTCAACTCATTTGGAAAACATATTAATTTAAATTAAATTAATATCAGCAATTAGTTGGCATCATAAACTTACTTTCCTCCTTCGAAATTTTCTATATTATCCCATTTTTCCGATTTTTTGTAAATGGTTACATTAAATTTATTAATCTTTATTTTTATTTATCCAACACATTTATTTAATCTTGTCATCTATTTATAATTTTACTTCCAAACCATATTTTATACATCTAATAGCTTACATAATTAAACAATGCCTGTACTGAAGCAGTTATTTTTATTTGTCCATCTTGAATTGGTGTTGTTGGACCGCTGAATGCTGCTGCAGTCATTGTTAACGAAGACATTGGACGAACAATTTGGATACTTTCTTCAGCCAACCAGATTGGTATGTTATTAATCGATAAACCTAGTGATTTTGCGATGTTTTCTGCATTCAATTTTGCATTTAAAGTAGCCTTTTGTAGTGCTTCTCCGTAATACGGATCGGGATTTGATACTTCAAAAGTAAGATTCCGTACTTCATTTGCCCCATTTTCAACTGCAACATCAATCACTTTCCCTACATTTGCAAGATCCTTTACGATTACTTTAAAAATATGACTCACACGATATCCCTTAAAAATTTGCTGTGAATCTTGGTAATCAACAATTCGATCGATTGTATATGAATTCGTTTCAATTTCGTCTTGTTTAATTCCTATAGCTTTTAATGCTTCAATAATTTTATTCGAAATGATTGCATTCTCTGTCTGAGCTGTTTGAACTTTCATATCTTCTACTACTGATCCTAATAATACAAACGACTGGTCGGGCTTCACAAATACTTCTCCTTTTCCTGTGGCTTTGATCGTATAATTACTATTCACATTGCGTGATTGGAAAGCACTATGATATTGAGGGCTTGAATAATCATATCGCATACTTGTTAAGTTATAATTATTTAATGGATAAATCTTCCTCACATCCTTTTAAGACCAAAAATATTGTATTTGTGCCCATTTATTGTATGTTTTAAGACCTATTTCTGTGAATAATGAATCAAGAAAATATTCAGTTTATGTACTCTTTTCGATGGGACAAAAAAGCCTGTATACTTAGGGAAACTCCCTTTCGTCTACAAGCTTTAACAATTTATTTTTCAGTCGAAAATATATGGATTACCACTGATGTTTTTTCTCATTACATCAGTTATTTTATGTTTTTCTTCATCCAGATCATCACTAGTTTGATTTTTTGGTTTTCCTGTTTCTAATGGTACTTCATATACCGGTACACTACCATCGTAATATGTAGAATTATTTTCCATGTTAATTCCCCTTTTCAAATAATAGATTAGAAGTTAGTAAGACTTAATTATGTATTCTGCTTAAATCTATCCACATTTTAATTAAACAAGATAATACCTTTAATTACTATTGGGGGAATTTAACTATTTTTATCTTGAAAAGAATTCTAAAACAACCAAATTTTGGTTGATTTTAGGTGGGAAGTCCAATAAATTCAATAAAACTTTATTGGGGGAATTTTATAAAAAACACAAAAAAGTGTTATTAAAATAACAATTAATCTTAGTAACATTTTAAAATATTACTAAGATTATTCATAATGCCCTTTAAAAAAAGAATGGATTCCTCCATTCTTCTTTTGAATATTCGTTATTAGAAACTAAAAACTGGTTTAAAATCACCTTTATAAGGTTCATGCTCAACAAATACAGTTATATCCTTACCATCTTTGTCTTTACCTGTTCTTTTATAAGTAAATTTATTATTATTAAGCTCAGTCAGTTCAAGGACAGCACCATACTTATTTGTTCCGATTGATACATGTGCTCTAATTTTATTTTCGTGGGCAATATCGAAATATCCATAGTCACCACGACTTTGACCTGTTTGAAGATTGAAAAACTCATATTTATTAGTGATTCCATCAAATTTTGCAAGACTAATAAAATTCGTGTTATATTTCGTTACGTCATTCCCTTGTTCATCCAGTACTTTTGTACCATTCCAAAGTGTTTTACCTAAAATTTTATCACCATCAACGTTTTTTACAATTTCGCCTGTTTTAGAATCTAATTTTTTATCAGGTTCTGTAAAAGAAAGCTCTTTTGCTTTATAAGGAACATGTTCTACAAACACTTCTACATCGTTACCTTTTGCATCTTTTCCCATTCTTTTATAAGTAAATACGTTTTTATTTATTTTTGTCATATCGACTACAGCTTGATAATTCATTGATTCAGAAATTAAAATTCGTTTTTTACCATCATTTGTAATGAAAAATGTTCCTTTATCCCCACGACTTTGACCTGTTTTTGCATCAAAAAATTCGTATCTACCCGATTTTTCATCATATTTAGCAAGACCAATAAAATTAGCATTTTCTTTTGTTAAGTCATGATGATTTTTATCATACACTCTTGTACCTTGCCAATTAGTACTACTTAAAATTTTAGCCATTTCCTGCCCTTTTGTTAACTTGTTCTTAACTTTTTTTGGAGCTTTGTATACTCTTTCTTGCTTTTGTTTACCATGCTCTACTTGTGCGTTAGCAACAGTATTATAACCTGTTACGACTAGAGATACTCCGAGTAAAATTGATGAAATTGTTTTTGTTTTTTTAATCATTTTAAATGTCTCCTCAAATTTTTTATTCGTTATTTATATAATCTCCAATTATTCATACAATTGGTCATGAACTTTAATTATCTAGCACCTGCTTTTAGCAAAATCGCTTCAATCTCTTTAAAACCTCGCTCACGTGCATGCTGTAAAGGGCTAACATTTTCACGATCAGACAAATTAACATCTGCTCCATTATCAATAAGCAATTGGACTGTTTGTTGTTGTTTTTCATTTCCATCGTTTAAAAATATTGCTTCTAAAAGGGCCGTCCATCCTAAATTATTAATATGATTAACATCAATCTTTGTATTAGTAAGAAGTTCATTCACAACATCTACATATCCATGTTCTGAAGCGGGAATCAATGCTGTTCCTCCATACCTGTTCGTAATTGTTGGATCAGCACCAGCTTTTATTGTAAGTTTTAGAATATCAATAAAGCCCTCAGCACCAGCATATAAAAAGGGATTGTTTTTCATATGATCTCGAATATTGACATCCGCACCAGCTTCAATCAGTACTTTTGCAGTTTTGACATCGTTATGATAAGTTGCAATCATCGTGGCAGTTTGTCCATTAGAATTCTGTGCATTAATATTCGCACCATTCTCAATTAACTTCTTTACGAGAGTAGTGTCTCCTTGTTTAACTGCTTGAAATAACTGTTCGTTCACTTTTTCTTCCCCCTTAGCAAATGAGGAACATCCATTTAGCAAAAGTATGCAGCTGATTATTACTGCAAGTAACTTCCACATAAAGTAAAACGTCCTCCTTTTCCATTTCAAATCAACATGAAAATATCATTTTATTCCTGGGAAATTTTCCTCCAATCTTTTTCATTAGTTAGACCCTAGTTCGTCTGAAATCTATGTTAATCCTTAAATGAAAACTCCTTCTAAACAAATTATTAAAAAAGTATAAAATTTTTAATAATATTTCTTTATAGATTCGTCCTATAAAGTATTTTTAAACTAAAAAATGACTGCCAAAAAGACAGTCACAATCGTAAAAATTAGCAAAATAATCGTTTGTTTTTTCATATATCAATGAGTTCAAAAATGGAATATTTTACCATAAATGATTCATATATTTAGTCTAGCTGAACCTAACATTAAATGTTTCTTTAATTGAAGTTTCTTACCTTGACTATAAGGACTGTAAAAAAATTTCATAACTTAGTGGAAATGTTTTTGAGAGAAGTTAGTTTTTGAGAGAAGTTAGTTTTTAAAAGGAGGAACATACTTTTATGTGGACTATTTCTGCATCTGCACGCACAAGTGCCACTGCCTCAAGTGTTTGGTCAATCTATTGCGATTTCGCCAATTGGCCTCGTTGGGATTATGGACTCGTTCAGTACCAGCCGGATGGCCCTTTCGTTACAGGCACTTCCGGAAAATTGCAACCTGTGGGAGGGCCAGAACTCCCTTTTATGCTCATTCTAGTCAAGGAGGGACATAGCTTTGTTGATCGAACACCTATTGGACCAAATCATGCAATTATCGGTCGCCATGAGTTAATCCCACTTCCAAATGGCACCCAGATCACACACACCATCGAAATCGAAGGTCCAGATTCTGATCGACTCGCTCAAGAGATGGCGTTTAATCAAGTGGAACTATTCGAAACAGTATCAAACTTAGCTCGATATGCTGAGGAGAATTAGCACAACCGAACCTAATTCATTGAATTGTTTTTTCGCGTGAGTGGACTTTGGTAGAATAAAATTTTATATTTATCTTTTAAAAAAGCTGATTTTCCTTATGTTTAGGAATATCAGCTTTAAATTTTTAGGTTTTGTTTATGTGTGAAAACTATAACTCTTTTCTTTTTTTCGTTGCTAAACTATGCAATAATTCAAAAAAACCGTCACAATTGGACGGTTTTAAACGCTATTTATACATTAAATCGATATCCCGCTCCCCAAACTGTTTCCAAGAACTTAGGATTTGTAGGGTCTCTTTCTATTTTTTCACGTAATCTACTAATATGGACAGTTACAGTTGAAACGTCTGCAGCTGATTCGAGACCCCAAACCTTTTCATAGATCTGTTCTTTACTTAATACTTGGTTTGGATTCATAACAAAAAACACTATCAAATCAAATTCTTTTGTGGTAAATGGTACTTCTTTGTCGTTAATAAATACTTTACGAGCTGAACGATCGATTGATATTCCATGTACGAAGATTATTTTTGAAACGGTATTGTTCCCTGCTAGTCTTTCATATCGAGATAAATGTGCCTTTACTCTTGCAACTAGTTCACTTGGACTAAATGGTTTTGTAATGTAATCGTCCGCACCTAAACCAAGGCCTCTAATTTTATCAATATCCTCTTTTTTAGCAGATACAAATAAAATAGGAATGTTTTTGACTGCACGTAGTTCTTTACAAATTTCAAAACCATTTTTTCCTGGCAGCATGATATCCAAAATGATTAAATCATAATTGCCTTTTAGTGCATGTTGAAGTCCTTCATCGCCATTATGTTGAATATCAACACGAAAATCATTTATTTCTAAATAATCTCTTTGTAATTCTGCTATGCTTATATCATCTTCAATCAGTAATATTTCTTTCAATTTTTTCACCTTTCTTTAAGGAAAAGAATATACTTGTCCCTTTACCAATCTCACTAGATGCCCAGATTTTCCCACCGTGTTCTTCAATAATTTGCTTTGCGATTGAAAGTCCTAACCCGCTACCGCCAGTTTGAGAATTTCTAGATTGTTCTGCACGGTAAAAACGTTCAAAAATGAAAGGGAGTGCTTCAGGATCGATACCTTGCCCATTATCTGTTACTTGTACAATTAATTCATTTAATCGCTCATGTAATGAAAACGAAATTTTCTTTTCTTCTTTGTTCATATATTTCACACAATTGCTGACTAAGTTTGACAAAACTCTTTTTAATTTTTCTCGATCAGCATTCACATTGATTGATTGATTCAATAGATTTACCTCTATATTTATGCCTTGTTGAAGTAAATCCAAATAAATTTCTTCGACGTAAGACTCAATATACTTATTAATATCGACTGTTTCAAAATGAAATGGTTCTTTTTTTAAATCAAGCTTGGAGAATAAGAAGAGTTCATCAATTAATAAATCCATGTCCTTTGCTTTAGAATAAACGGTCGATAAATATTTTTCCATTTTTTCAGGTGTATTTGCTACACCATCTTTTATCCCTTCCACATATCCAATGATTGAAGTAATCGGTGTTTTTAGATCATGTGAAATATTAGACAAAAGCTCTTTACGATTTTCTTCATATTGAATCTGGAGATTTACCGATTCTTTTAATTTTATTCTCATTTCCTCAAATGCCTTATTTAATTCACCAATTTCATCCTTTGAATTCGTATCAATCTCGAAATTCAAATCACCAATTTTTATTTTTTCCGCACCTTTTTTAAGTTTAGAAATTGGCTTACTGATGCTACGTGAAACTAAATAATTTAGCATACCAATAATCACGATAAATAAAAAAAGCAATAATCCCAGCAAGATTGGAAACAGATTACGAATAACCTCAGTATATGAGCTTGCTTTCTTTAAGACAAAAATACTACCTTGGCTTTGATCTGGAAAATAAAAATCAAATTTCACATACGTAAAAAACAAATCATTTATTTTAATCGTATCTCGAGTATTAATATTCGTCGCCTCAAACCCAGGAAGAGTATGTATCAATGCTTTTTTATTAAGCGACGGTGAAGCGTACTCAACATTTTTTCCTTTTCTAACTACAATACCGATATTTTTTTGCTCAATCCTTTTAATCTCCTGCTTATTTAGTAATAGATTTGGATTATGTTTAGCAAGTAGCTTCAGATCAAGAAACACACTTTCTTCGACGGTAGTCAAAGGTTTTTGAACATAAGTTTTTTTGTAAAGATTTTCAACTGACTTTACATCTCCTGTTATAGCAAAAATAATTAAAAAACCCGCTGCCAATAGTAATGTGATTGAAAAAAGAATCACCCCAATATATGACAACAGAAACCTCATTTTAATTGACATTTCTTTCACTCACTCAGTTTTTAGATTTTAATCAAATCATTTTTTATTGTTAGCATGTAATCTCCTTTCGTAAACTACACATTCAAAAATAAATGACCATTTTCTATTGAAATTAAGTGAACTATATCATATAAATCTTAAAAAAGTATAAAATTTGTGTGAAATAAGTCTAAACAACAATATTCTTCATGCCTTCTTACTTACTAATAATCTCCTAAAAATCTAACAAATTTCTCATCCGCTAAAAATCCTAAAAAAATACCACCAGCATTGCGCTGGTCGCCATAATTAACTTAACCCAATGGTTTAATATAATCGTCAAGCGTTTTCCCTTTATATTTTGTAACTGGTTTGATTTTTCCAGATACGTCAGGGTTTTGCATTAGATAGTTTCTCTTAACATAATCAAGATCTTCAACTTTTCCGTCGAAATTGATATCTGCATTTCGAACATTTGTATTTAGTTTGCTAGTGATGTAGATTGCATCAAGTATATCTACAACGTTATCATTGTTAACATCTCCAGCTTTCATTGTAGCATAGTAAAAATATTTTAATTTTCCAGCAACCATTTTATCGCATGAATCTACCATTTCATCAACCTTTACATGTCTTTCGAAATGACCAGTTATTTTGATAACGATTTCATAAGATTGATCTAGTATGGGAGATTAGGTACTGAGAATCTAGCAGCACTGTTAATGGTTGCATCATAACGTTTTCCATCTTTGCCACCGATGACTGACTATTTTTACTAATTTATTAAGCATGTTCTTAATACTTGTCTATGCTTAAATTATATTCTAATTGACATTTTTTATGGAAATAAACACTAAAAAATAATCAAAAAAGATGATTTTTGTTGTTTTTTGTAAGATATTTTTCATTAAAAATTGTGGGATTTGTAGGAATTCATTTTTAAATTACAAGAATTATATAGTTGAAATATTGTTTTTACTAAAGAAAAAAGCTATACTCCGTTTTGAAGTAGAGCTTCCAATAAAAAAATACACCTCTATTAAAGAGATGCATTGCATGATCATTTATTTATGAAAAAGAATTCGATCATATTTGATTTCCTTACTAAGTGTTTCCCCATCTTTTTCAATAGGAATATAGCAAATTACCATACCACCTATTGTTTTTTCATTTGGAATATCAAAATGAATCATCGTTTTTGCACTTTTCCACACATCAATTGTTGTTGGTAATGCAACAAGATCATCCTGCCGATCGTAATTTCCTGCTATTATTCCACTGTTTTCATTATTTATACCGTCAAACGTACACAGCTCAACTCCAGTATAATCTGTTTTGAAAGTAACATTGTAATAAGTATTTTTTTTATCTTTCCATCTCTCTATTTCAAAATCGTGATTTTTTGTATTCGTTAACAACATTTCATCCATGTGTTCAATAGTTGATTCTTTTTTTGCAACCGATTCATTATTAAGTTTGAATTTATATTCACCAGATGCTTTATAACCATCCATTTCGACAACATAAATACCACCTCTTTGTATATTAAAAGAACCTTGATATTTTGCCTTCTTTTTAATCGATGTTGTGAAAACAATATCTCTCGTTTTTTTATTATAGATCATTAAATCTACATAACCTTTATTGACAACAAATGAATAATCAAGATAGTACACGTCCCCTTTATGTGCACTAAACGAAGTTATTTTATCATAATCATCCAATTCAAACGAGTTACCATTAGATGATTTCATTGTACAACTCGACATTAATACTAACATTAAACTTGCACACACAATAAACATTTTCATTCTCATTTTCGATCCCCTTTGTTTAATGACTAACTTAATAGTCACATAATTACAAAGAGTTGGAAAGCATAATTATTATAATCTTTTTTACCTCACCGTTTCTTCCACCAAATCGGTTACATGATCATTAATTTCTTTTTCAATTTTTATCTCTTCTTTAATTATCTTTTTTTCATCAAGAGTATCTGCTTCTTTTAACATTTCAGTAAAATTATCAGAGGGTCTAATAAATTTTTTATTAATTTTATTATATTTAAATTTTGATTGATAAACGGCTATAAATTCGTAAAAATCAAATCCTGTATTAAAATAAGAATCGCTAGATAAAAAGGCAACAAATTCATCACCTTTTACAGATGGTCTATGACCGTCTGGTATGATCAAATATGTTTCGTCTAACTCCTTTTTTTGTTAAATTTGGAAATTTATCTTTCATTCCGATTTGTTTTGCAGAAATATATCCACCTTGCTCTAATATTGTTATAATCTTTCCTTCTAAAGATGAATCTCCTTTTAATACATTATTAACTTTAAAGGATAATTTCGTTAATGGATTACCAATACCAGTTGCTTTATCCATGTTTACATAATTCTCAGTAGACAATACTACTCCCTCAACAGCTAATTGAGAGTCTTTCATTAGTTGGTTAACATCATTGTACGTAACTGCAAAAGCAAGTTCTTTATTTACAACTTTTGCATTTTCTGTAAAGTTTTGACCGTTCTCATTAATAAGTTCTTTTTTAGTAGAATTATCAGTCTTAATGACTTTTGCTATTGAAGTAGTAGCTTCTTCTTTATCACTTTGAGTTTGATCATTACATGCAGTTAAAAAGGAAAGCGATAATATAATAAAAAATAGTGATCTCATCTTCTTATACATTTTTAATCCACCTTTATTAATAAAGATAATTTATCCCATTGAATTCATCTTTTCTAGGAAATTGGATTCCAATAGAATAAGCTATGTCTGCTCCAGGATCCATTAACTCCTTTGCAGTATGATTTAGCCCAAATGCATGTCCAATTTCATGACTAATAGTTACTTGTTGATATTGAGGAAATTTTGACAATAAACTTTCGGATAATTCAATTTTTGACCAATACCAATTTTGTACAGACGGATCCACTTTTGTTTGATTTACAAAAAACATAGTTTGTCCTACAATACCTATTCCAATTGATTGGACCTTGTAAATATCAACTGTACTAGCACTTTTATTTGTTGTTTTTCTATATGAAATTGGTGTCGTAATACCAGTGTATTTTGTTGAATAAGTCCACCGGTCAAATGCATTTGCTATTTTAGTAGAAAACGTACTTGCCGATGAGTCTACCCAATAAAATTTTGTACTTTTTCCGTAGTTTCCAATTCCAGAAGACATCTTATGGCCTTTATAAGTGGTATAAGTTTTTGCGTTAATTGGAATCATAAAAACAAACATTATTCCTAACAATAAGGCTTTTTTTATAAATCTTTTCATAAAACCCTCCACAAATAATTTTTTTAAACTCATTTTTGCTGTTGAGATCAATTGAGATGGTAAACAACAAAATGAATTCTATTAAATCTTACCAAAATTTAGCATTTATTTGTTTGTAGTAATGTGTCTATAATAAGAATTTCAGACTATACCAACCTCTTAATTTAGCAGGACTATTTACCAGATTAATTATGTGATAATTATTCCACTCAATTAGAATATACCTATAAAAACAATCTAAATTTAACGGATTCAACAACTTCGAAAACCAGTTTACTAAAGGAATAATTTTTCATAGAGATACTTTAGTGTGATTTAAGAATTAATACCTATAATAAGAAAAGGAGAATTTATCTATTTTTACTATCGAACAAAAATTTAAACAAAGGTTAGTAAAAGATTTATTAGCATTGTTTTATAATAAAAATCTACAAAATAGCAAAAAAAAAAGACCATTCAAATGATTGGTCTCTAAAATTATTTAAGATTTCTTTTTAAAATTTTCCCAGTACTATTTTTAGGTAGTTCTTTTACAAAATAAATTTCCTTTGGAACTTTATAATAAACAAGTGCTTTTTTGCAAAAATCAATGATTTCACTTTCTAAAAGTGAGTCATTTGAAACGACTAAATAAGCACATACACTCTCACCTATTAATTGATTCGATTTTCCGACAACTGCTGCTTCAATAATATTAGGATGCTGATAAAGGCGCTCTTCTATTTCTCTAGGGTAAACATTATATCCGTTCGTTATAATAACATCTTTTTTTCGATCTAATAAAAATAAATACCCATCTTCATCCTTTTTACCGAGATCACCTGTTTTAAACCAACCGTTTAAAAATGCTTTTTCAGTTTCTTCTATATTATTTAAATAACCACTCATTACATTTGGACCAATCGCAACAACTTCTCCTACTTCACCAACTGGAACTTCTTCACCATATTCATTTACTATTTTTGTCTCAACACTAGGTAGATCTAGACCAACCGATCCCGGTTTACAAATACCACGATATGGATTAAAAGTAAGTACTGGAGTTGTTTCAGATAATCCATAGCCTTCCACAATTGACACACTGTATTTTTCTTGAATCGACTGTAATAATTCGATTGGTATAGATGCCCCACCAGAAATACATGCTCTCAAACTACTAAAATCGTTTGCTGTCGCGCTTTTTAATTGATATAAATAATTATAAATCGTCGGGACTGCTGCAATTAAAGTAGCTTTTTCTTTTTTTATTACGTCAACTAATTCAGCTGGATTAAATTTAGGAATGATGATCGTTGATGCTCCATTTAACAAAATCATATTTACACATAATGTTAAGCAAAATGAATGAAACATAGGAAGGACGGCAATCATTTGATCATTTTCGCTTAATTCGATTAACTTAGAAAAATCATTTGCATTTTCAATTAAATTAAAATGGGACAACATTGCACCTTTAGGATTACCAGTTGTTCCCGATGTATACAGAATGACAGCCGTATCATCCTGTCGGGTTTCAATTTCTTCTAATTGATTTTTTATTTTCACTATCGGTTGTATTTCATCTATTAAAATAATATTTAATAATGTAGGACACTGTTTTTTAACACTTTTAAGTTTTTTTTCCTGTTCACTAGTTGAAATAACAAGTTTTGTAGAAGAGTCATTTAAAATATAGCTAAGTTCACTCTCCGTAAAAGCCGGATTTAAAGGAATTACAATTGCACCAAGTCTTAATATTGCTAAATAAGTTTGAATAAACTCAGGAGAATTTCCTAATAAAATCGCAATTTTATCTCCTTTTTCAATCTTATTTTCGACTAAAATTTGAGCCAGGTATTCACAAGATGAAATGAGTTCTTCATAATTTGTTTTATTTCCATTGTATTTATATGCTATGTTTTTCCTTTTATTTTCCGCTACTTCTTTGATGATTCCATATATGTTCATTACTTTATCAATCCTTAGTTAATTTCGTTGTTAGTATTTCATACAATTAATTATTCTTGAAAACACAAAAGTTAGAAAGAGACCTTTCTAACAATCAATTTGACTATTCTATATTCACACTTTAATCTTAATTTTTATTTCAAATTCAATAAAAGTACCGACTTTAGTCCTTATTTTCTATTAGTCTATAATGGTATAATTTTAATACTACATAATCATATCATAATTAGCGAGCAGGTGAAATGAATGGCACAACCAATAATCAACAGTAAAACAAAAAAATCGTTAACAAGAATTGGTGTAGTAATCGCAATAATAGGTACTAAATTAAAGCTAATATTACCGTTATTAAAAGCTGCAAAATTTTTATCTTTCTTAAGCATGATCTTGTATTTATTTGTATACGGATTTACATTTGGATGGTATTTTGCTTTCGCACTCGTTTACTTATTAATTTGTCATGAAGGCGGGCATTTAATTGCTGCGAAACAAAAGGGTCTACCAACTTCACCAGCATTTTTTATTCCTTTTGTCGGGGCAGTTATTTCACTTAAAGAAATGCCAAAAGATGCTGTAACGGAATCTTATGTAGCGTTTGGTGGTCCGTTTTTAGGCTTAATTTCAGTTTTACCAGCAATTCCTCTCTATCATTACACGCATAATGAATTTTTCGGATTAGTAATTGCTTTAGGCTGTATCCTTAATTTGTTTAACTTAATTCCGATTTCTCCTTTAGATGGAGGGAGAATTTTAAGTGTTTTACCTCCAATTTTTTGGTTTATCGGTATTATGATGATGCTAGTATATTTATTTTATCAACCTAACTTTATCGCATTTTATATTATTATTTTAGGTATTACTACATTCATTAAACGAATTCGAGAAGCTTACCAGTTAAAGGTAATTAAAGAAAAAATAAAACTATATGAACATACAATTAAACAATTTCAATTTGGGATTTTTAATGACTATTCTGATCGTACGATTGTAAAACGTTTCTTTATCCCATTTTTTGAAGATAATAAGAAACTAGAATTCGAAATTCATAAGGAACGTCTTGAAATAAACTATCTAATTCGAACTGTTCGAGCACGCCTCCATGAACCAGAATTAGATTGGCGAACTTATATTGATGAAAAGATTCAAGAAATTAAGCATAAAAAGGTGGCACCTTTACTGAAACAACAGGAAACATTAGAAACTTACTATGTTTCTAGTAATCGTAAAAAATGGCAAATTTTTATTGCTTATATCATTTTAGCGAGTAGTTTAGCTTTACTTGGATTTTGGAGTTTTGGTTTAATTGAACATGTTTTAGGTAGATAAGTGAAAAAGAACCTATTTTGAAAATACTATTCAAAATAGGTTCTTTTCTTTTAATCGTTTAATATTATGTCCCTTTTATGTATGCCCCTTGATATTCTTACTGTTTTTATTTACTACGGGGGTGTTGAAGAAAAGTATAGGGCTAAGGAAACCATTAATAATATGCATTTGTTAGAGCTAAATAATAGTTTAGTTTAAAAAAAGGTAGAGGAATTTTGTGGCAAAATATGGAATATCTTTAAAGGAGATAGAACTGAACTGAATTTTATTTTACATACTTTTTTGCGTAAATTTGAGTTTTGTTTATATTACATTTAAAAAAGGCAGGAGGTATACTACAATGTTTGGATATGTAATTTTGGGAATTGTTATTTTAATAATTGCATTTGGCTTCTTTATGGAAAAGAAGTTTGGAACTGGCTCTCCAAATAAAAGCGATAATCAAACATTAAATGAAGAAATAGGGAGAGAATCAACCAATCCTAATAATTCGAATAATATTAATGGACCATACTAAAAAGTTCTTCGCTAAACAGGGGGAAATATGTTAAGGAGCAAACTAATTTCTGATTTAGTAAATAAAATATTGTGCTTAAAAATAGATCATCCAATTCGAGTGGGTATTAGTGGGATCACAGCATCTGGTAAGACAACAATTGCAAATGAAATTGCTGAGGAACTTAAACACAGGAAAAAGAACGTGATTAGAACTAGTATAGATAATTTTCATAACCCGAGAGAGATTCGCTACAAACTCGGGAAGGAATCTGCTTTAGGATATTATGAGTTTGCCCATGATTACGAGTCTTTTAAGCAAAAACTTTTAATTCCTTTAGGACCAAATGGCAACCTACATTATCAAACAACTTCCTTCGACTTGCTTAAAGATGAGTATATTAATGCAGATTTAAAAGTTGCAACCAATGATATGATCTTTATGATAGATGGAACATTTTTATTTAAGAAGGATTTGTGTAACCTGTACGATTTTAAAATATTCGTACATACCGAATTTGATATTGCAAGAAAAAGAGGAGCAATCCGAGAAGAACGAGCATTCGGAAGCCTTGAAAAAGCAGAAGAAATGTTTATTAAAAGGTATCATGCAGCTTCGAAACTCTATTTGGAGCAACACTCACCTCAGCTTAATGCCGATGTAATTATTAATAATAATGATTTAAATAATCCGAGTTTTGTATAAAAAATAATAAATTTTTGTTCTACTAACTCATGCTTCATTCTCAACTAAAGGCTATCTATCTAGACAGCCTTTTTTTATATTCGGCTCCGTTGAATTTAAAGATTGATTTTTGAACTTAAAAAAGATTGTCTAATTTGATACCCTTGAAGAAAATCTTAATCAAGTAAATCATACTTTAATTCAATAATATTCTTTCTTACATGTATAAAATTATTATGTATTTTCTTTAGTTCTGTATGGTCTTGGAGACGGGATTGAAGTTAATCTTTAATTAATTCATCGTATTCTTCTTCGTCTATCTCGATTGGAATCCATTCACCAGAACGAGGATAAAAACCTTTTAAAAATAATAGGTTAAGTGATTTTAATGGGGATTACCTTATCATAATCTGAAGTTAAAAACATACCGGTATCAATTATCAAATCTGTAATGGTGCCTTCTTTAGTAACAAACTTGTTATTTGAACCATATGCTTCTGGGAATAAATCATACTCTAATGTTCTCATATACTTTATCCTTTCTTTTATGGTTTTTACTGTACTACTATTAAACTAATTATAACATTCCTTAAATAACTATCCTGCCGTTTACTTCCATAAAAAAATCGACTAAATAGCCGATCATGTTGTTCATCCAATGTACACGATAGTTTAAGAAGAAATCTTTAAAGTTGGAGATCTACCATTCAATATTTAACTGATTTTCTCCGCCAACTCTAAAATAATTCCCTCTGGACCACGAACGTAGCATAACTTATAACTTTCTTCATATTGCTGTATCTCACTAAAGATTTCCATGTCTTTCTCTTTCAATTTTGCAACAATAGCTTCGATATCTTCAACAGCAAAGCAAATGTGTCGGATACCTAGCGTATTTGCAAAAGGTTTCTGAATATCTGTTTCATCTGACGGCGAATAAAATTTGACTAGTTCTATCCATGTCTGACCATCTGGCATCCCTAATCCTACACATGCCGTTTTAACATCTTTAAGCCCAACTATTTTGTCTAACTGTTCTCCATCCAATTCCCATTCCGCGTGCACTTCAAGTCCTAAATCAAGAAAAAACGCTTTAGCCGCTGAAAGATCATTTACGTTTATACTCACATGATCTATTCTATTGATCTTCATATCTCAACCTCCTATGTTCCTGTTATTTTCAATTTCTGTGAGTTTAAGGTTTGTTTGATATTCTAATTCCCTTAAAACAGAAAATATCCTTCTTCAACTAATCTGCCATTTGCTTATATAAATAAAGCTACCTATTTAACTATTGCAATGAGTTAGTTGAACAAATTTCTTTCAAGTCAGCATATTCTTACTGAATTAATTTACGATTTTATGTACTATGCAATTTGTTCTATTTTACACTTTTGGCAAAGTGGTTATTCAGATAAAAAAGAAGTCATTCTCTGTTTCATTTCGCCAAATGAAATACCGTAATAATATAAAGCTGTATTTTCAGAACCTTCCCAATAGCTATAAAATCGTCCACAACCATCAAGTTCTTCATCAATTTTTTCGATCACATAGTTTATATCACAGTTCTGATACACTTCTTCAGACAATTCTGTACCATTTAAATATAGTGCAAGTCCTTCAAGAGTTCCAACAGATTGTTCGAGCCCATCGCCTCTCAGAAAGGACCCCTTTGGTACACCAATTCTATCAATAATTTGTAGTAGTTTATCAACGTTTTCCATTTTGTTATCTTTAAGTAATATTTCTATATCACAAAACTCTATTTCGCCGGTTGCCTGTTGCATCGTTCCGCCACCGTCTATGGTTCCGCATTTACTAGCCTCTAAAGCTTCGTTTATAGGTTCCTCGAATAACTCGCCACGATCAATAGGTAGTACCCGTGCATTAAGTTGTAATGTTAAATGATAATTATTATTTTTTTTAAAAATATCAAACAGTCCCATTTTTACCTCCACATATTTTTTCCGTATTTTTTCGTTAAAGTGATTTAGTTTAAGAAACAACTTTTTTAGTAAAATATAGCCCTAAGCTAATAATATCAATATCTAAGACTATAAAACTCATTTACTTATGGTATAGTTCGCCTCAATATTATTAATGTAACTAAAACAATGCGTTTGTTGAATAAGATTGTCTTTTATTTTTTAAAGTTCACAAATGAACCAATTAAAGCCCCTATTCCTCCAAAAAGTAGTGTTGATGAACCTTTTAAAAATGAGCGTTCAAAAAATGCTATATTTAATAGCCCATTATAAAGAAAAATAAATATGAAGCAGATTACAATAAAATACCACTTTGAAGTAAACCCACGATTCAAACCGTGTTCTTTCATTTTCTTTTTAATCAAATGTTGAGTGTAGAATAAGAAAACAAGAAAAAGAACCAATAAAACTAACACAATGCTAATCGAAATTTTCATTTTTATAATTGTATAAAATATCATAAAAACAATTCCAATAATTATTAATTCAATCCTTTCATACCTATTCATAATTACTCCTTTTTATTGGTTATTTCAACCTGTTATTTTAACTAAAATGTTGATAAGAAAATTATCTATTATGTGTCAGTAATCGTCAATTGGGTTATTTTTTGTGTACTATGAAAATAATTTCTGTATAAAAGGAAGTCTATGTCGCACTTCCATAGTAGTTACATAAGGATATAAAAAAAAACCTATCCAAATTGATAGGTTCAAAATTAAATTATTATTAATTTATTTCAAGTACTTACTTACCACATATCCTAAATTCCCATCAACATTCACATAATTCCATCCAGTAAATTTCTGAAGTACAATGACCTGCTTGTTTTTACTAATAACTTTTATTGAACGAGACGATGTACTTTTCGTTAATTTTAATGGAATTGCAGCAGTAGTAGTTTTTTTCTGATTAATACCGTTTGTAATCTTTACCTCTGACTTCTTCACATAATATACATTTGCTCCGTTGGCAATCTTTACATAAGTTTTATCTTCACGAATTACAATAAAACGCATATTTTTAGGTGCTCTTTTTTCATACTTCTTCAAATACTTGTCACTATAAAGGGCTGCTCCATTTGTTTTGGTAACGTCTAAAAACTTAGGTGATATTAAACGGTAGTTATTTTCAATATAGTTAAAAGATCCATATACTGTATTTGATTTCACTTGAGTATAAACTGGATCATTAACAAATCCGCTTAATGCAATCTCATATTTTACAATTTCTTTCTCACCGATTGGGGTGATAGTATTTGTTTCTGGATTTTTTATTGGAAACTTCACAACCTGAGTCGTTGTTTTAGTTGGTATCTTATTAAATGTAAAATCTGTATATCCTTTGTTACTTCTTAGATAGCCCCAACTTGTACCTGCCGGAATTTCAAGTGTAATTGAAAATCCACCTTCTACTTGCTGTACAGATTTTATTTTAGGACTTGTAAAAAAAATAGGACTGCTTTGTTTGATTTCAAAAAATGCTCCAGGAAGATTTAAATCTGGACCCCCTTGCCAATTTGGTGTGCTTGAGAAATCACGATTTCCATAAGTGTCGTATGACATTATATTTAATGTTTCTGGTCCTTTTGTAAGGTTATAAAAATTCTGGAGGTATGTATAAGTTCCGTCTGGATTAAACTCATCTTTTGTAATTACCTTCAAAAGATTTGGTATTGTCTTTATTCCACCACTATAGATCTCCATTTTTTCAAAATCAGGGTCACTTGGACGCTTGACTGTTAAGTAAGCATAATCCCCCTTTTCATTAACTTTAATGAGTTCAGCGTGTCCGGGAGGCGTATAATCAATAATAAAATTTTTACTTACTTCTTCGCCATTATCATTTCTTACAACTAAAGTATACAATCCATCTTCATTAATTAAATCATTTGTGAAAACTTGCTTAGCTACACCATCTTTATATAATAAACCGTTTCCATTAAAATTTAGTACAGAAGGGTTAACTGTTGATTCCAAAGTTATTGATGGTGGCGTAGTGTCTTTTTCTGTTGAAATGTCAGTATTATAGATTAGACTTCTTCCATCAGCAGTTATTTCATAAATTTTATAGTTATACGTTGTATTAGAAACTAAGCGTCTATCATCCAATCTAAAAGACATTCCATAATCTATTGTACCAATTACTTCATTATCACGTTGTAATTCATAACTTAAACCTTCTTGATTAGGTTTCTCTAACCAATTAAAAGAAATTTCATGTTCAGTTTTTGTAATCTCAATATTATCTGTTGCTGTTGCATAAACTTCTTTTGGAAGATATAAACCAAATAATCCAACCAAAAAACAAACAAGAATGAGGAAGGTTGTCCTCAATTTATTATTTAAACTCAACAAAATAAATCCTCCCTATATTAAAACAAATAGAATACCAAAATATATTTTAATAGAAAGATTCTCTAGGATATAGTGGGAAAAAATGGAACACTTTTTGCACAAAAAAACTGATTTCTAATTATTTTAATAGAAATCAGCTTTTTCATATTTATAGATACATAACTTTATCTTTCTCTTTTTTTACTCTTATAATTATCTTTGCTGTTAACTGCTCTGGTTGTTCGTACGCGAACTGAATTTCAGTAAAAAGTTCGTTTATAATCTCCTCAACATTCCCTAATGTTAGTTTTTTTTGAAAGAAACTCCACTTTAATCTGACCTTTCAAATTTCATTCCTCTCAAAATAATTTAGAAATTACTTATAAAGAAAAGAGAATCCATTGCTCTTCATGAACTACAACTAATGCACTGCGATAGTTGAATAGTTTAGTCATATTTTTGTTATAAATCAGTGGTTATTTTTAGATGGTTTTTCCTATTATAGATTAATTGAATGAGTTTAATTGGTACATAACCTAATAACCCTCCAAGAGTATTTAAAATTAAATCATCAATGTCAAAACTTCCTAAGTCAAATAATAGCTGAATTAATTCGTAAGTTAAACTTAAACTAAAAGTTGTAATTAAGATAACATTAAAATTTTTAAACCTTTTCAATAATATTGGAAGGATGAAACCAAAAGGTACAAAACCTATAATGTTTCCAACTATGTTTGTAATCCTAATATTTAGATTTATGTCAGCTAAAAATAAATAATAAATAATAGTTTTTAAAGGAATAAAATTATGTCCATGCCAACGATCATCATTATTGTTAAAATTAAAATGACTGATTATTTCTGATGGAGAAACATATTTAAATAGTATTTGATTTGTAAGGACGACAAGATATAGACAAAATGCTAAGGTTAAGACAATTTTCATAAATAATTTCATAGATTTCTACGACTCCTAATAATTATTAACCACTCACCAAATATAACATAATTTACCAATTTTATTATATTCCTTATTCAACTAATCTACCATTTTTTGCATAAAAAAAGAGCCGATCACAGCTCCAAATTGTTATTGAACTAACGTATGCGTGGGGTTGATTACAAAATTATTCTATAATTTGTGTTTTCTTAGCTTTCATAACTCTAAAAAAGAAAAGTATATGAAAATATAGATAGACAAAGATGCCTAAACCTGGAGCAAAAATCACTGGAAATGAGTACAAGATTAATTGTATCAAATAGTCATATATTTGCTTTTTAGGGGGAGTTCTTTTTATTATGTAATCTATTATTAGAGTTACAGGTATCCCAATAACCACGTATACAATAAAGAACATTAATGAAATAAACAAATAACCCATACCATTTGCATATGCTAAGTTTTGTTCACTTCGAAATTCTGGAAAAATTAATATATGAACAATATCAATTAGAAAGATAGAAACAATAATTGCTAGAAATATCTTTTTCATAAATACACCCTTTCTTAGGACTTATTATAATGGATTCCTAAAAGATAGAGTCAATTTTTGAAAATTGATTAAATAATACCGCTTACCTTATTGAACTAAACTGCAATTTAAGACAATAAAAAAATCGACTATTTAGCCGATTTTTTATTCAACATACGCTAGTATTAGTTAAATAATTTCTTATTATGGTATAGACCGCACTTTGTGCAAATAGCAAGAAAAGCCTACATTAAAATTAAGTGTTAAATAGATTTGTGCAAGAAATTCAAAACGATCAATTTTCTTTTTGATGACCTCTTTTTACAGCCTCTTCTGATAGTGCAGTAAAAATTTGAAAGGTAATACCGAATTTGTCGGTTACAATGGCGTAGGCAGGACTAAAATGAACTTGTTTCAGTGGCATCACCACTTGACCTTCTTGTTTTAACATTTCGTAAAACTTATTTGTTTTCTCTATTTCATTAGTAGTAATACAGATGTTAACATTGTTCCCGTTTCGATATTGTATACCTGGAAACATATCTGCAATCATGATATTGGTCTCGCCGATTTTTATAATTGCGTGTGCTACTAAATCCTTCAATTTTTCTGGTAGAGGGGATTTAGGATCTTCTGGTGCATCCGCGAATGTTTGGCAAAATAAAAGATTTGCATCGAGTGATTCCTTGTAAAATTCAATAGCTTCCTTTGCATTTCCATCCATCATCAAAAATGAATTCAATTGTACTGTCAAAGTAATACAACTCCTTTAAATTTCAGTGTAATGTTAAATCATTGGTCAGGTTAGTAATCCAATATATCAACGTGATTGTATTGTTTCCTACATCAATATTGATTACACTTACTAGTGTAGTGCCTAAAGGTGACAAATCTAGGCACCATTAAGAGGTGTTTTTATGAAAAAATCAGAACGAATTAATCAAATACTTCGCTTCATCAATCAAAAACAGCATTTTACACTTCAAGATTTAATGCAGGAATTTCAGATTTCAAAAAGGACAGCACTTAGAGATGTGGCTTCATTAGAAGAAATTGGCGCTCCAATCTATGCAGAATACGGTCGTTATGGGGGATATCGTTTACTTAATCAAATGAAGCTTCCACCTATCTATTTTAATAATCAAGAAATCCTAGCGCTTTACTTTGCAATGCAGGCACTTCGAAGCTTTTCAAATTTACCTTTTCAAGTATCCTATCGTACAATTCATGAAAAATTCATTAACGAACTGTCGGAATCTCAAAAACAAGATATAGAGAGGATGCAAAATCGCGTATCCTTTCAACATACTGTACAAAACAAAGAAAGCATACATTTAGAAATATTATTAATGGCAGCTGTTCAAAATATCGTACTAAAAATAACCTATCAAAACAGCCTTCGTACTATTCACCCTATTGCAATATACGTAATGAAGGGATATTGGTATTGTCAAGCATATGATATGGATAAAACGGCTTACCGTGTTTTTCGCTGTGATCGTATTTCTTCAGCTGAAATAACAACCATTCAACCTTTGGAAGAATTAAAAGAAATAACTAAGCAAAATTCGCATTCACTTTGGAATCCATCAGAAAAAGCAATAAAGTTTAAATGGTTGATAAACCAAGCAGGAATAGAATTATTTCAACAGGAACATTATCCATCTATGGAATTAATCTACGAGTTTGAAAATTCATATATTATTGGTACATATGAGCCAAATGAACTTGGTTTTATCATTAAATATCTCGCCAGATTAGGGCCAACAGTAAAAATCATAGAGCCCACTAATTTAAAGGAAGCTTTACGAAAATATTATAGAGATATTATAGAAAATATATAATCAATGGGTTCTATCAAATTTTTGATAGGCTAAAGGAATACAAAAATTGAAAAAGAACTGGTTTTGAGTGAATTTCTTCGATAATGTGTAAGTAATTAATGCATTCCTTCATATTATGTGGTTTTATAAATAAAGTAGTCGAGACAAAACGAAGCATGAGAGGGGCTTAGGGGTAAATTGACATGATTCTAATTTTGCGAAAATATATCATTTCGTTTTTTTATGGAACTAAACTACCATTAAGCTCAAAAAAAACAATTGACTATTCAGCCGATTGTTTTTTTCAACCATTGAGTTAGTTGCTTAAGATTATATTATTTTGTTCTTAAATGTATCTTGTCATCAACATAGATCAGCGTACCGTCAGTACTTATTAGTTCAATATAAACTTGATTACTATCTCTCAATTTCTTTCGATAATCAAATAACTTAAAACTAAATGGAATCGTTATTACTTCATTATTTGATTTTGTATTTTCAGGAAATAAATCAGCTATTTTAATAGGAAATTCTGAATCATCACCAACGTCATTACCACTTATTGCTAGAATTAAGCCCTGATCAAGCGAAGTGTATTTTGCAATGCTTATTTTTCCTTCGATATTTTCATCCCAATTGTATTTCTTTTTAGTTAAAATAATATTTCTAGGATACGAAGCTAAGTACTGTTGGATAAACTGTTTTTGCAATTTTTGACTAATATAAAATGTAGATTGTTTACCGTCATACGGGCTCGTATCGTGTTCAAATGTCCAACCATATTCCATAAAAGTTAGCTTTACTTTGTATGTATTCGGTTTTCTTTCATTGTAAATTTCTTTCTTATTTTCTAACAATAAATCTAGCATCCATCCGTAATCTGCACTTTTTAATTCAACTTGATTACCTAAACGTTTGTCATTACTATTCACTCGTATTGATTCAATAAAAAAATCAGGATCATTTTCTTTAACATACTTTAGGTTTAGCTTTTTAATAGAAATTTGATCCCTCTCGTTATCAGGTATATTGCACTTTACCAGTAATAAACAGGATAAAAGTAATAAAGTAATTAATATGATAATCTTCTTGAAATGTGATGTCTTTTTCAATAAACATATACCTCAATTCATTTAAATAACTACTTTTAGTATAACATTCTTAAGCAACTAAACTGCCATTCACTTGAACAAGAAAAATTTAATTTTAGTAGAAAAAATGCGAAATTCCCCCAAATTACAAATACCCGTTTAATAGGTATAATTTACTTAAAGCATATTAAAATGGCGTGGGTACAATAAATATCTATAATTTTCTTCAACTATTTTTTCTTTTTATTGGAGTGAATTTATTCCATCATTTATTTGATAGACAATATGAAAAAGAAGGTACTATTTAAAAAGATACTTTTACTATTACTAGACATAGTCTAATTGCTGCAATTATTGGTTTTATAGTCATTTTCATTTTTAAAATTGTTAAAAATTATTTTATACTAGCTTAAATTATTATTGAACTATATCCAAATTTGATTTTTCGAATTTTCTAGTTAGACATTTTAATTTAGAAGAATTGTTTAAATGGCTGAAAAAATGATGAAGATAATGTTGAGAATTAAAAGAAAGAAATAACAACATTAGGGGGAAAAGAAATGGAAATAATGTTAAAACTCGGTTATTTTTCGCTTGGTACACTTCCGATCATTTATGAATTAGTTGAAGAACTTAAGAAAAGAAAAACTGAAACAAAAAGCAGTAAGAAAACCACTTTGATTAGAAGTTTATTATTCTCAGTGGGTATGATCATAATTTTGTATTATTTTTACGATGCCTTTTTCAATGTTTAAAAGTTTGTTAAGTTGATATTATAAACTTAACAATATTTCAAGGCGGAATAAAATAAAAAACGAAACCAACTTTCTAACATATTACAAGGTCAACCAGCTAGATTTCTGGTTGACCATTTTTAATGATTTATTTTTCATTTGTAGGAAACCATAAATTTATCTTCCAAATCATAAAGAGTTATTCCTGTTATTTTTTCGAAACTTTCCTCAAATTTCCCTGTTGAGTTTGTTGAATTGATTATTTCTTTTAAAACTCCTTCTCCATAGTTATCCACAAGGTATTTTATCGCGAAGTAACTTTCCATATATACATTTGTATCCTCTTGAAATCTTGCGGTTTGCCACTGCTTCCCATCATTTAATTGATCAAAAGGTACTACTTTGAAATTTATAGGCTCTACTATTGTTTTATCATTTCCAATATATTCAGATATACCTTCGTTAAACCATAATGGATAAGCTGAAGCACCACCTTTTGTACTTGCTACCATTTGACTAAATATATAATGGGTGTACTCATGTAAAATAGATTTTTGAAAGAAATATAGTGATGTTTCCTTTTTTTCTAAAATCGATTCTTTATCTTCGTACTTTATTGCTATTAGTTTATCAAAATCCGAATAAAACCCAGACACATCAATAAGACCACTTAACTCCTGCATCTCTTTCTTATCTTTAAATACGATTAGATCAACAGGCTTTACTTTAACTGTTCCAAAGACCTTTTTATTTTTATTAATCGCCCAATCTAACGTTTCCTTCGTAATTGGAATAAGTTCTGAAAAATCATTTGGATAGTAAATAGTAACATTATGAAATTTATCTTTTAATCTAGTTTCTTTTAGGTCTCTTTCGGCTTTCCCCTCAAAATTCGCAGTCAGAATCATTTTAATTGATTGGAGATAAGGTAATTTTTCGTTAGTTTTGTTCTCTAAAGCTTTGTGAAAATATACTCCCACACCAATGACAAATAAAAATAAAACAAGTATTATGGAAGATAAAGTGATACCGAAAATCTTAATAAATCTTTTCATTTTGCTAAACCTCGCTAGTTTCAGGGATAAAAGAATTGATAAATGTAAGAATATTCCCATTTTATCATTAAATTTAAATAACTTGCACTAGATTCTCATTAATTAAAACAAATTGCCTAGCTCTTTCTTATGCAACTATTGCCATTTTGTTCCATAAGAAATTCAACTATCTTAAACCTTATATTTAGATAAAACAACCAAAAAAATTTTACTGATAATATTTTTTATGTAAATCTTTAAAAACATTTATCGCTTTAAAAAAGTATTCATTATAAGTTCCTTCATCTTCTAAACTCCAACATGTTGATAATACAGCATGCGAATAACCCCACAGTAGTACTCTTTCTTTATTTAGATTCAATTCTATTACTAGTTGATCAATTCGATTTTCTAGAGTTGTAGTAATATTTTTCCCCTCTAATTTGTTCAAAAGAAACTGGATGATGTCATATTCTCTTTCACCTATTAATCCTTTTGGATCAATAACTTTCCATGTGTTTTCTCCAGCTTTTAATATATTATAATGATGTAAGTCCCCGTGAAGTAAGTATTTTGTAGTTTGTGTACGATTCATTTCCTTAAAAATAGTAAATGCATCTAATAGCATTTCTTTTGATATAGGGTCTAAGCCATTAGGAAATTTTTCAACAATTCGTCTTAAGCTATTTTCTCTACTTAATATGGAAGGTATTTTAGTAGATTTAGGTGCAGCTATCCATAAGTTTTTCATCACTGTGACAGCTATGTGCATTGCCTCTTCTTCATTTTCAATTGTAGCCAGAGTTTCACCAGGCAGTAGTTGTTCTAGAATTAGGATTCCTTCATTAAGATCGTAGTCAATAACTTTAACGAAATCATTCTCTTTAAACTCCTTTAAAGCTTCAACCTCACTATTAAATTCCTCATTAGGGACTGCTAATTTAATAACTGCGTTTTTCTGACCATCTATTAAAATTGGCGCAACAAAATTATATGATAATTCAAATGGAGATAATATTTTCATATTCCATCGAATTTCACATCTTTTACACAAGTCTTCAAAATTCTCGAGCCATAATTCTCCTTTTTCTTTATGGATATCTTTAATGGTTTTTATAAACTGATCTGGAAGAGCTATCATTTAATCACCCTGTTCTATAAAGAATCGTTTTTGATAGATGAACTAACGTATAATTGCGCTTTGGAAAAGTAGAAAAGTTGAGTCCCTCAAAAATTACATAGAGAAACTCCACTCTCATTAAATGAAAGATGGAGTGTATAATCAAATTAGTTGTTCTTTTAATTTGAACTCTTCAATTAATCGATTATTTTGATGTTTACCTTTTGCATATTTAATAATTTGAGCTTTAATATTTGGAAATAAGATGATCTTGTCTAATTCATTGATTGGTACCCATTTTACGCCAGTTTGGTTTGGATCTGGATTTAGTGGCATTGTTGGAATTGAGTCTTCTTTAATATGACAGCGAAACATTAAACTTAATCCATGTATTTTATGACCGGTCATATGAGGTGCATTTTCTGAAACAAATACTAGTTCACCTACCTCAACATCTACACCTGCTTCTTCAAATGCTTCTCTTTTTACAGCTTCAATAATTGTCTCACCAGGTTCGGTACCACCAGCTGGTAAATTATAATGAATTCCGTCCTCATCTGTAAATTGAATTAATAACACTGAATCATTTTCAATAATTAAAGCACATGCTCTTACGCGAATATGATACATAACCTAGCGCTCCTCCCCTAATAAAAGTGATTATTCCATTATCTAAAAAATAAATTCAACTTTCAATCTATTTCTACTAATCAAGTAGAAAGACCTAAATAATAAAAAGGCATCATGGTATAGGTCCATGAATGCCTTCTAGTCAAAAAATACTATTCACTATTTAACTTGGCTATTTAAAAAATAATTAGAAAGTACTTGTTTCATAATTTGGATTGCTTCATCTATTTCCTCGTATGATAAATTGATTGGCGGTAATAGTCTTAATACATTAGGGCCAGCAGTACCAACGATTAAACCATTCTTTAAAAATTGCTCCACTAATTGATCCACAGAAAGATTTAATTCGATACCAACCATTAATCCTTTACCGCGTATTTCTACTATTTGTGGAAACTCTTCTTTTATTTCGGCTAATTTATCAAATAAATACTGTCCTTTATCTTTTACACTATTTAAGAATGGCAAATCATTAATAATATTGATTGTTTCAAATGCAGCAGCCATTGCTAAATAATTTCCACCAAAGGTTGAACCGTGCGCACCTAACGAGAATGTATTTGCTAGTTTGTTCTTACCGAGCATTGCCCCAACTGGAAAACCATTCCCTAAACCTTTTGCTAGCGTAATAATATCTGGATCTAGTGGAGTTTGTTCATAGGCAAACATTGTTCCTGTTCTGCCCACTCCGGTTTGTACTTCATCAACAATGAGTAATAATTCATGTTTTTTACAAAGAGCTTGAACCCCTTCAAAAAAATCATTATTACCAACGATTACACCACCTTCACCTTGGATTACCTCCAAAATAATTGCTCCAGTATTTTCATTAATTTCATTTTGTAAAGCATTTAAATCATTATAAGGTACATATGTAAAACCACTTAACATTTCGCCGTATCCTTCATGAATTTTAGACTGACCTGTCGCAGCCATTGATCCAAACGTACGGCCATGAAAGCTTTGTTTAAAACTAATAATTTGAGATTTACTTGAATGTTTTCTTGCTAATTTTATAGCTGCTTCATTCGCTTCTGTACCACTGTTACAGAAAAATACTAATCCATCCTTAAAGCTTTTTACTAAAATTTTAGCTAGCTCTTCTTGTTTTTTAATTGTAAATAAATTTGATACATGCCAAATCGATTCTACTTGTTCTTTTAGTGCATTTACAACGTTTGGATGACAATGACCTAAGTTACAAACAGCAATTCCACTTAAAAAATCTAGGTACTTGTTATTTTCGTCATCATATAAGTAAGTACCTTTTCCATTTTGAAAATTAATTGTTTTTTTATTATATGTTGGGAATAAATTACTCACTTAACACAACTCCTTTTGAAAATACTGTCCCGTTAATCGTTCCATTTTCATTTAAGAAATTCTCACCTACAATAGCCACTGAATTTACAACATTTAATGCATTTAAGGCACTTGTAACTTTAGGAATCATGCCACCATAAATTGTTTTTTCATCAATTAATTTGTTAACTTCACTAGGTGTAATCTTTTCAATTAATTTATGTTCAAGATCTAAAACACCATTTGTGTTTGTTATAAAGCAGAGTAATTCCGCATTCATTGCCTTGGCGATACTTTTTGCCGCTTCGTCTGCATTAATATTATATTTTTGGCCTATTTTATCCACCCCGACAGGTGAAAGTACTGGTACATAATCATTGTTAAGTAGTAAATCTAATAGATTCGTATTTACATCCTCAATTTCTCCAACCCAACCTAATTTTCCCTTATTAAAAAGTGAAGCTTCAAGTAATAGATTGTCACATCCTGATAGACCAATAGCTTTAATATTATATTGATTACAAATAATCGTTAAATCTTTATTGATTTTTCCATTTAGTACATATTCTACAATTTCTAGAACTTCAGATGAAGTCTTACGAATGCCATCTTCCATTTCTACTGGAATTGAAAACTTTACTAATAAGTTATTTATAAGTGGTCCCCCTCCATGAACAAGGATGACCTTTTTACCGCTCATTTTTAATTGGTTTATATTTTCAAAGAATGTATTTGATAAGTTATGGATTAAACTACCACCAAGTTTAATGACTACTGTTTCCAATGTTTAATTCCCCCTTATGTGCGATAGCTTGCATTTATTTTCACATAATCATAAGTTAAATCGCAGCCCCAAGCAGTACCAAGCTCATCTCCTTCGTGTAAATGGACATCTATATAAATAATCTCATTTTTCAAAGCAACTTTAGCCTCTTCTTCATTAAACTCAACTGGTTTACTACCAAATAGAACTGTTACACCATTAATGGCGATGTCGATTTGATTAAAATTACCTTCGACCCCACTATATCCAATGGCACCAATAATTCTCCCCCAGTTAGCGTCTTCACCATAAACAGCTGTTTTTACTAAATTTGATCCAACGATTGATTTAGCAATTTGATTTGCATTTTTTTGGCTTGAAGCTCCATTTACATTTACTTCAATTAACTTAGTTGCCCCTTCACCATCTCTAGCAATCTTTTTAGCCAAGTCTTCACAAACTAATTGAAATGCGGCTACAAAGTTAGCCCAATCTGGATGACTTTCAGTTAATTCCTCATGTTCAACAGCTCCATTTGCCATAACTAAAACCATATCATTTGTTGAAGTATCTCCATCAACTGTAATTTGGTTAAATGTCTTATCTGTCACTTCTTTTAATAAAGTTTGTAACTGACAAGAACTGATCGTCGCATCAGTTGTCACAAAACCAAGCATAGTTGCCATATTTGGATGAATCATTCCAGAACCTTTAGCAGACCCAGCAATCGTTACAAGCTTTCCATCGATCAATACTTCATAACAAGTAGTTTTTATAACTGTATCTGTCGTTAATATTGCATGGCCAAAATCTTCTCCATCTTCTAACTTATTCCCGAGAGTTAACTTGTCAATTCCACCTTTTAATCGATCCATTTTTAAATATTCACCGATTACGCCCGTTGATGCGATTGCGACTAAGTGTTCTGGCAGATTAAGGTGCTCAGCACACCATGATCTCATTAAATAGGCATCATCTTCTCCTTTTTTACCTGTACATGCATTTGCACAACCACTATTTACTAAAACTGCTTGAAGCTTATTACTATATGAAATACTCTTTTTTGTAATTGCAATTGGTGCTGCTGGAAATAAATTTAATGTATAAACTGCCGCAACTGATGCTGGCTTCTCGGAATAAATTAATCCTAAATCTTTACGTTTATAACGTAGTCCAGCATGAACTCCACTTGCATAAAAACCATTTGGTGATGTAATTGTTCCATTTATTTTTTTTATATTCTTTTCTTTTGTTATCAACTTTTATCTCTCCTTATGGAAATATTGGTGTAAATTGTAAACCTGTTTCATCTGGTAAACCTAACATTAAATTCATATTTTGAATCGCCTGACCTGCCGCTCCCTTAACAAGGTTATCAATGACAGAAACGATTGTGATTCGATTTGTACGATCGTCGTAAGTTGCGTATAAATCACAAAAATTTGAACCATAAACATCTTTTGTACAAGGTACACTATCTCTTACTCTCACAAAATAGGAATCTTCATAACTTTGATTATAGATTTCTTTTAATTCATCGTTACTAATTTCACGTGTTGAAGTAACATAAATTGTTGACAAAATTCCTCTTGTCATTGGAACTAAATGTGGTGTAAAAGTTATGAAATCCTGTTTTGAATCAATTGATTCAATAAATTGTTCAATTTCAGGTATATGTTGATGTTCAGTAATTTTATAGGCTGATAAATTTTCATTTCGATTCATAAATTGAGTCGTTTCATTTGCTGTTTTTCCAGCTCCAGAAATTCCAGATTTAGCATCTACTATTATTGAATTTTTCCCTACAATTCCTGCCTTTAATAATGGTGCGACTCCAAGTATCGTTGCTGTTGGATAACATCCTGGATTAGCTATTTGGTTAGATTGTTTGATCGCTTCTCGATTAAGTTCAGATAGTCCGTATGTAAATTCGTTTGTTTTTGAAAAACAAGGATGCGTATGTTTATACCATTTTTGATATGTTTCTTCTTTGTTTAATCGAAAATCCCCTGATAGATCAATCAATTTTGTTTTCGAAAAATCGATTTCTTCCATTAACTCACTGCTAACTCCATGTGGTGTAGCAAAAAACAAAATATCATTTTCGGAAACAGATTTATTTTTATTCCACTTTTTTATTGGCCCACTAGAACGATTAGCTAAATGTGGATAATAAGTAGACAAATCTTCCTTATAATCTGATGTTGAATAAAAATTCATACCGCTTATTTCCGGATGCATTGATAGGAATCTTACAAGTTCCAGACCACCATATCCGGTTGCCCCTATAATACCGACTTTCATTTTTACATCCCCTTTTATAAAATTATATTCTTCATTATAATTATGAATAAATATAAAATCAATTGTATTTTTATAAATATTTGAAAATAAAAAAAGATTAACCAATTTTCTTGATTAATCTTTCATTATTTTTTCATTGTATTCCTTAAATTAAAATACAGTACAACTAGTTGTTTGCCCTATAAATAAAATTCAAATACTTTAGCAATTTTTTCTTTTATTCGTTCTTTAAAAGGTAAATTTTTAATATAAGTAGGCGTAATTTCAAATGATTGATTGAATACATTGGCTAATTCTGGTTCTACCTGTTTGATAAACTGTTGATCATATATATAACAATTCAATTCATCCGTTAAATGAAATGACCTGGAATCAAAATTGGTTGTGCCAATCATTAGAACTTTATCATCAATTTTAATTACTTTACCGTGAAAAATACCTTTTTTAAACCCATAAACTTTTATGTTATTTTTCCAAGCTTGCTTTATATATGGAAATGCTGCTTGTTGTACTAAAAGTGCATCTGACTTATGAGAATATAATACTTTTACTTCAATTCCTCTATTTGCTGCATCTAATAATGAATCCCATATTACTTTATTATTCGGTATAAAATAAGGAGAATAAATTGTAATCGAATGTTTTGCTTGTTTAAACAATTTACTATATTCTTGCTCAATCCCTATTTTAGTATAAGAAACAAATTGATGCTGGCTTTTCCCAATTTTTTTACTGATGGCCATCTGTGTAATTTTTTGGTCTGAATTTTTTCTCCAATCATGTACAAATTGTTTTTCTAAGCCTTCAACACCGCTACCTACTAACCTAAGTTGAACATCTTCCCAAGGTTTTAATCCTTTTTTTTCATCTATATACTTTTTACCTATATTGAACCCACCAATATAGCCAATTTCTCCATCAATAATCGTCATTCGACGATGATTTCTGTTGTTTAACGATGCAAAAAAATAAGATAATTGCGGTTTATTAAAATATGTAAAATGTACTCCATGATCGATTAAAGATTTTCTTTCTTTTCGCTCTAATAAAATTCCACCCAGACGATCAACTGCATAATAAACTGGAATTCCTTCATCACTCTTCTTTTTTAAGACATCTAAAAATTCATGAGATACACGATCATTAGAAACTGAAAAAAAGTAGATATGGACTTCCTTTTTTGCATTCCTAATATCATTAAATAATTGGTTATTTAATTTCTTTCCGTTCATATAAATCGACAAATCACTATGTCCAATTGGATAAGTTATTGGCTTTTCAGCAAAAACATTCTTTTTTTGAGCTTTTTCCATTTCAATCTCATTTAAAGCAAATAAAATAACTAAAAGTGAAAATAGAAGAACTAAAGTTTTAAAGATGAATTTTAATATTTTTTTCATAGATTCCTCTTACATAGGTTTGGCATAAGAGTATTTTTTGAATAAAATGTCTTAAATATCCATATTTATTTTAATTATGGAAAATAAAAGGCTGTCTAACTAGACAACCCTTAAGGACTTTTATTACTAAGAATTTTTATTTCAATCAGCGTACCTTTTAAGCCCTTAACATTTTCATCAAAAAATCAGAAGTAGGTAAGCCAAATTTATCATCCACAAGATCTTGAATGGTTAAGCTATTTATCACATTGATATACCATACTAATATTTTTCGTGGATCTTCTTTTAAAAATTCACCACTTTCTTGACCTTTTATAAATATTGGTACTAGTAAATCAATTAAATAATCAGGCGAATATTTAGATAATAATTCAGTCACTTTTTCTGGTACTTCTGTTTTTTTCCTCGCTTGTTGGACAATCATAAATGCATATTTATGGTTTTCGTCTAACATTTTTTCAGTTAATAATTTTAGTAGTTGGTATGGAGTTCCTTGAAAAAATTGCAATGAACTTAGCTCTCTTTCAGACTCAAGCATTAAACCTTCGATAATTTGAAAAAACAGTTCTGCCTTTGATTGAAAGTGACGGAATATTAAACCTTCACTAACTTTTGCCTCAGTTGCAATTACACTTGTTTTCGTATTTTTATAACCATTCAATGCGAATATTTTCAAGGCAGATTGTTTTATAAGCACCTTTCTATCAGTTTGTTGATTATGATCTTTTGGTAACAACTTACTCACTCCAATTTATACATTCTTACTTATTTATTTTTTTAATTAATTGCTAATGGCCTTACTCTATTTATTAATTCTTGTAAAAACTGCTCAGGTCTTGCAAAGCAAGCTAAGTGTCCGGCGTTATTTATATAAATAAACTCTTTTAAAGGTGCTTCGATTTCTTGCAAAAACCGTTTTGCATTTTCGGTAGGCGTAATAATATCATGGTCTCCTTGAAAAATAAAGAAAGGAATTGAAAATACCGTTCCTAGCCGGCAATAATTAAAGTTTATCAGTTCATTAAACAATTGATTTCCCGAAAATTTCATCCCTTTAAATATATCGAATAGATCGCTTACATTATGTTGAGGTGATGAAAGCATAGAAGGCAATATAAGGTCCATTACCATATTAGGAACATTTTTGGTAGATTTTACTAATATCTGATTTCTTTTATCAAACTCTTTTTGTGTCCATTTTGATTGATCTGGTCCTAAATCTTTTAAAAACTTTAGTCCCCTCGTATTCCCTGCATCAGTCAAAGCATCAATCGCCAATTGGTATGTGATATTTTCATAATCAAAACAGTTTTGATCAGTTCCTACATACGCATAAAAGAGATTTGGCCTTTCCTTTATTAATAATGTGGCTATAAGACTACCGACGGAACTTCCAACCAAAATAATTTTATCTTTTTCAAGTTCATTACAAATTAGACTACATAAATCAATTCCATCTTCTACCAACTGGTTTAATGTAATTTTACCACAGCCTTCTTTACCATTCCTTTTAAAAGTTTTTCCTGCACCACGCTGATCCCATTGAACAATCGTAAAATGCTTTTCCCAAGAACATATTAAAGAACTAAAAACAGTATAAGTTGAGGCAGGGCCACCATGAACCAATAAAAGAACAGGGTTTCTTCTATCTTCTCCTCGGATTGTAATCCATTGATCAATCCCCCCAATCGTTACATACTTTTCTTCATTAATCATATATTCAGAATTAATTTCTAACTTCTTTTCATTTTTCCTTTGATTAAATTTACGAAAAAAGATATCAGGTAAAATATTGGATTTTGTCATTTAGAGTCTTTCCTTTCTAATGTCAAATAGTGAGTGAGTTACTCACTCATAATATATTATGCATCTTGCTCTGTCAATTCTACTAAAACATATAAAAAACTTAGAGAACTTCCATTTTTCATTTAATCACCATATCTACCTTAAACTATTTATTTATTAATCCAAATATGTTTGTTTTTTCAACTTCCCCGCTATTTTGTTCAAAAAAATTCCACTAAACAGTCGTCAATTTGTGCAGCTCAGCAGTTGTTAGTTTTATAAGATTTATTAATAAATTATTTAGTTAAGTATGAGTAAAGCCCCAAAGACTAATCTCATTTTCCTTTTTAAGAAGGATGCCTTATATTTCCAAATTTTTAATAGCAATTTTTTCTAAAAAATAACACAAAATAGATGTATTCTAAACATCGGAGTTGACTTATAGTTGTGAAAAAAGTTTTATTTATTGTAATCCTGTCCCTTTCATTAATTAGCTTTACAGATTTTACTTACGCTATAACAGACGAACCAGTACTTACCCCAATTAGCTTTCAAATAGAAATTCAGGATTGGGAAGCTGTAAACAAAATAATCCCAAAATACTCATTGTTCACTGTAATCGATGTTGAAAGTGGCAAGAGCTTTAATGTACAAAGAAGAGCTGGTAGTAGGCATGCAGATGTGCAGCCTTTAACAAGAGAAGATACTAGGATAATGAAAGAAATATACGGAGGGAACTGGAGTTGGCGAAGAAGGGCTGTATTAATTTTAGCTGATGACAACCTAATCCCTGCCTCCATGCACGGAATGCCACATGGTGCAGGTTCGCTTCCAAACGGTTTCTGTGGTCATTTTTGTATTCATTTTATGGGAAGTACGACACATCGGACAGGTAAGGCAGACTTATCTCATCATGTGATGATCCTTAAAGCTGCTGGGAGGATAAATGAATATATGAGTAACCTTCCACCGTCCCAACTGCTAAATGTATTATTTGTTACGATTAAAAACAGAGATAAAGGCTTGGTTAAAAATATTGCCATAAGTAATCAAAAAAATATGAAAAAAGAACTTAAGAAATTAGAAAAAATTGATGCGATTCAGTGGACTTTGCCCCAAACCAAGGAATTAAGAGCAAACTCTATTGCAACTGAAATCCCAGTTGAGGTTAATCTTTTTATAAAAGATATAGGCCGGATTAGAAAGAAACTTTCTTTTTCATTGGTGAGAACGTCTCCTATTTCTCCATGGAAAGTGAATATCGATCCTTTGCTTTCAAGCATTAACTAGCTATCTAATTACAAGGGGTCAGGTTTTCTGTGTTTTTCAGTTATATCATTTCTTGATCCGTCATTAACATTAAAAAGGGCTACCATAGTAGCCCTTCTTTACACCTAATGTCTTGCACAATTGCAAATGAAATCCTTTCAAATCTCAACTTTTGTATATTCCTAAAATATTGAAAACCGCTTTAATTTATTCATTTTAGCTAATGACCTTAATATTTTGTTTTTTCCTTAATAATTCAACTAAAGTTAAAATGGATAGACCTATTATTACCGTAATGATATGAAAAAACGTCTTTTCATTCAATTATGGCAATGCTTTAGTTCAATAACAAACCACAATCTATGCTCTAGGAATTACAACTGCATTGCATGTTTTTTCATAAAATTCTATTGGTCCCGCTCCACCGATTATTGCATACTCATAACCAATTTCATTCATATCTTTTAAACAGTGATGAAGTAAAGAAAATCCAATTCCGTTAATCCTCTTAGTTAACGAGACTCCCATTGGTCCAAAATAACATTTTTTATTTTTATATACATCATAACAAGCGAATCCGACAATTTCTCCATCTTTATCTAAAGCAATAAATATCGAAGGCTCAATTAGTAAGAACGCATCTTTTATTGTTTGGATCCAATCACTTGAAAAGTTATGATTTACAAAATTAAATAGATTGATATAATCATTTCTATTTATTTTTCGAACTATTATTTGCTTAGTAGTATCTGGAAATATGTAATGATCAAGATGAGTGATCATATCACGAGAAGTAGTACCAAGTTCTAAAATAATTTGTTTTTGCTCTTCTGTGAGAAAGTTTTCAACTACATTTTTATTAATTAATGCCTTTAATAAATGACCTACATTGAGATATACTTGATTGTATTTTTTCATATATTCAGTAGCAAGTACCATTACTGCCAATACTTCACTGGATACAGATACATTAAAAAATTCACTCACCAAATTTTGAACTGGAACAATATCCGATTGATCAATCAAATTTCTTAAAGAGTTTAAATCAATATTACATTTCAATGTAATTTCGCCAAGCGTACCAGTATTTTCCTGAAAACATGCTAATAGTAAGTGTTCTGGTCTTAAGACCTCATTTTTTGAAGATTTAACTTCGCATTCTGCGTTTCTTATAATTCTTTGAATTCGATCAGTGAGTTTAGTATTTGATATAGTCAATATTACTACTCCCTTTTAAGCGATTTTTCATTTTTGAATTTAATAATCTCTTAAAACTTATTAAACTTTCATCATTTTCCCATTAAAAATGAGCTGCCTTAATTTTATTACAAATCATATTTTCAACTACCGTTTAAAATCAACGTGGTTCTAATTGTTCTTTTTGCCCTTATTATCATATCTCAATTTTAAAATGTACAATATTGAGGCAATCGTTACAGTTACGATTGATGTCATTAATTCTATTTTTTTATTGTCTAAAGTCATATAAATTATATTTACAATTATTATTAGTAAAAAGAAAATTGTTCTATACTTTCGGACAATAACTTCCATTTATTCCGCTCCTTTTTTCCCTTAAGTTAACTCCTAGTAATTTACTAAGCTATGTTGTTTTTTTCCCTGCTTTTATATATCCATTCCACAACTTTTCCAATAACAAAACCAAAGATAATTGGATTCAATGAACCACCAAAGGAAAATCCTCCATTTGAAGTTTCCTCAAAATTGAACCATTTTAAATATTCGATGTTAAATAAATAACCACACAAGTACAATACAAAAGTTGTAACAATGAATACAATTGTTGGAATCCAGAAAGTTTTCCTTTTCATTTAAATACCTCCTTAAATTCTTTTTTTGGTAAATTATTACATTTTATATTTATAAATAGAATACCATGATTAACTTGTTTAGTCTTGACCAACTAATCAGCCAAAAACCTTAAATAAAAGGCCACATATATCGATTTGGTATGAAAATATGCATTCTAAGCAAAAAAAAGAGAATGATTCAATAACATCATTCTCTTTATATCTACTTAAATGTTTGTTTGTTCTGCATATTTTTTAAAATTGTCTAGAATTGCTTGCCATCCTTGTTGTTGAAACTCAACAGGATTAGTTGTTTCAGGATCGAATGTTTCAATTACTTCCGTTTCGTTTTCTTTACCACTAAATGTGATATTAACCTTTCTTCCATCACCTAGAGTATAAGCAATAACCTCATATTTTTTTACTTCATCATAAATCCCACCAAAGTCGAAACCAAAACTGCCATCTTTTGCTTCCATTCTTGAACGGAATTCTCCACCAACACGCAAGTCATTTTCTGCAATTGGTGTGTGCCAGTCGTCTGAAGCACTGTTCCATTTTTTAATATGTTCAGGTTCTGTCCAAAATTCCCATACTTTTTCGATTGATGCATTAATAGTTGCTTTTACTGTAACTTGTTTAGATGTTTCCATTTTAATACCGCCTCTCTTGATACCAATATTTTTTAAAATAATCAAAATTTGTGGCTAACTACATTGTATACGATTTCAAAAAAACGTTCTATCTATTCATTTTTTTCGTTTCTCATAAATGTATACAAATTATTTATTTTCTTATATTCAATACTTTGATAATAGTTTATTGAATCTACTTATTAACTTTTAGCTAGTTTATAAAAGTTAGATGCAAGGCAACAAACTATTCCAACAATAAGTACACTAAATGAAATAGTTGTATTTATTAGTCCAAAGGAAATAGTATTTGTAATCAAACCAAATCCCCAAACAAATAAAATCGTTCCAATAACAATTAACGTTTTTCCTGTCTGAGAAAATTTTTTCATTATATCCCCCTATTTTCAATAATTGACGCTTCGTTTACTACAACAAGGTAATATGCTGTTGTTAATTGTATAAGACTTTACATATTTCTGAAATCATAGTTTTCACTGCTGATGTTAATTTGTTTCTGATTCACTAATATTTCTTTATTATTTACCCATTGAATATTAAAAGGTTCACCTGGCAGCCATAATATAAATTTTTCTTTTTCCTTCTTATCTTTGGAACTCAACTGACCAATATAACTATAATCTGACTTCATAAATACTCCACCATTTAAATAAATCGTTAGTTTATGTTTCTTGTCAGGAGATTCAAGTTGTTTTATTTCATCAAGATTATTAACATTGACATCCTCCAATGCTGTAATGGCGTTTGTCTGATTAGTACTAAAAAAATAAAAAGCACCAATGTATATAGAAATTACAATAATAGTGTATATGACTACTTTCCGTTTAATCATAATTTAAAATTCCCCTATAAAAATTAATATCCAAGTATATCTAATTCTTTATTATTGAACTTAATCCATGTTTATATCCTCTAAACGACTTTCCATTACTTTATCCCCCAACCAAAATTCAATTAATCTATTATTCTTTTTATCAACATATCCTATTATGTCGAAACCCTGCTCTACTCTTTTAAAATAATTTGGTCCGTATAATGAAATTTCGGTAGTTTCATAGTAATAGTAAATTTAGCGTACACCAGTTTTCTTCTCACTTTTTATTACAAAATAGATAGAGCAAGCTAAAAATATAAGACCTAATCCTACACCATATATAATTGAAAACTCAAGTACATTTTTAAGCGCTAATCCACCTGTAATTGAAGCAATAAACAAAAGTAAAAATAATACTGTGTATTTATTTTTCATAGTTAGAACACTCCTAAAAATTAATTACTGCACTGATACATTTTACCATATATTGGAAATTTTTTGGTTGTTTTTTTGAAAATTCTTATTCAACTAATCTTCCAAGTTAGCTAAATAAGAATATCAATAATCTTCTTTAAAACGATCTCCACTTAAAACAACTACTAATTCCAAACATAAAAAAAGCAGGAGAACAAGTTAATACCCTGCTCTTCCTGCATTTGTAGTCACTCTTATTTTGGTTGCATACGAATTGCACCATCTAAACGGATCACTTCACCATTTAACATTGGATTTTCAACAATGCTCTTCGCTAAGTGTGCGTATTCTGATGGCTTACCAAGACGTGATGGGAATGGAACCATGTTTCCTAATGATTCTCTAGCTTTTTCTGGTAATACATCAAACATTGGTGTTTCAAATATACCAGGAGCAATACTCATCACTCTGATGCCGTATCTTGATAAATCCCTAGCAATTGGTAATGTCATTCCAGCTACTGCGCTTTTTGATGCACCGTAAGCTGCTTGCCCCATTTGGCCATCAAATGCTGCTACTGAAGCGGTGTTAATAATAACACCTCTTTCACCAAATTCATTTGGTTCATTGTTAATCATTTGTTCAGCTGCTAAACGAATAACGTTAAACGTACCAACTAAGTTTACATTAATGATTTTTTGGAAAGATTCTAATGAATGAATTCCGTCTCTTTTAATTACTTTTTCGGCTAAAACAATACCCGCACAGTTTACTACTGTATTGATTGAACCATATTTCGTTAAAACATTTGCAATTGAATTTTTTACACTTTCTTCTGAAGAAACATCTGTTTTTTCGAAACAAACATTGTCTTCACCTAATTCAGCAATTAAACTAGTAGCTCTTTCTTCATTTAAATCGAAGATAGCAGCCTTTCCACCATTTTCTACGATCATTCTAACTGTACCTGCACCTAGTCCTGATGCTCCACCTGTAACGATTGCTATGCTATCACGAATGTTCATTTTTTAAATCCCCCAATTTGTTGTTGTTTATTAATTTAATCTCTCAATAATCGTTGCATTTGCCATACCATGGCCTTCACAGATCGCTTGTAATCCAAAACGTGAGCCTGTTTTCTCTAAAGCATTACATAATGTAACCATAACCCTTGCTCCACTAGCTCCTAGTGGGTGACCTAATGCGATCGCACCACCGAATATATTTAATTTTTCAAATGGTACATTTAATTCTTTTTGCCATGCTAAAGGAACTGCAGCAAATGCTTCATTTATTTCAAATAAATCGATTTGATCGATTGTTAAACCACATTTATGTAGAACTTTTTGAGTAGCTTGAATTGGTCCTGTTAACATTAACTGAGGGTCAGATCCTACTACTGTTCTCCCGATAATTCGAAACTTTGGTTTAAATCCTAATTGATGAGCCTTCTCTTTACTCATTAAAAGTAAGCCTGCAGCACCATCACTTATTTGGCTTGCATTTCCAGCGGTAACCGAACCAGTTTCAGTAAATGCTGGTTTTAAAGTTGCTAATTTCTCAATAGAAGAGTTTTCTCTAGGTCCTTCATCTTTTGCAACTTTAACAAGTTCACCTTCTTGATTCGAAACAGAAACTGCAACAATTTCGTCTTCAAAATAGCCTTGTTTCATTGCTTTTAATGCTTTTTGATGGCTATTATAAGCAAATTCATCTTGCTCACTTCGACTGATATTCCACTTCTCATTTATGCGTTCTGCTGAGATCCCTTGGTTAAAGTCACCAAACCTATTTGTTAGTTTTTCATTCCATTTTGATCCTTTTAAATTCGAAAACATTGGTACACGTGTCATGCTTTCAACACCAGCTGCAATGACAATGTCCATATCTCCACTTAAAATGGCTTGTGATGCAAAATGGACAGATTGCTGACTTGACCCGCATTGACGGTCAATCGTAACACCAGGCACTTCAATTGGTAGACCTGCTAATAAAGCGGCAACTCTACCAATATCACCAGCCTGTTCTCCAATTTGAGTAACACAGCCCATAATCACATCATCTATTTCTTTTGGATCAAATTCATTTCGACTTACTAATTCCTTTAGTACTATTGCAGCTAAGTCATCAGGTCTTGTTTCGCTAAAGCTGCCGCCTCTTTTACCAATAGGTGTTCTTAAAGCATCAACAATAACTACTTCTCTCATAAATTTGATCCTCCATTTTTAAGTCTGGATTAATTTAATCCCATTTGTTTTGCAATAATCGTCTTCATGATTTCATTTGTACCTGCGTAAATTGACATGATCTGAATATCTCTGAAACGTCTAGCAATCTCGTATTCTTCCATATATCCATATCCACCATGCAATTGGAGGCACTCTGAAGCAACTTTTTTGCCTAAATCTGTAATCCACCATTTTGCCATCGATACTTGCTTAACAACATTCACGCCTTCTATGTGCTTATAAATTAAGTCCTCAATGAAAGTACGACCAATTTCAATTTCAGTAGCCAATTCTACAAGTTTAAATTGAGTATTTTGGAACCCAGCAATTGATTTTCCAAATGCTTTTCTACTTTTTACATACTCAGTTGTAACTTTCAACATTTGTTCAGCTGAAACTAATGCTTCTAATGCAACTACTAATCTTTCTTGCTGTAATTTTTCCATTAAGTAATAGAAGCCTTTTCCTTCTTCACCTAATAAATTCTTTACAGGTACTTTAGCATCTTGGAAAATTAATTCAGCCGTATCTTGGCTATGAAGTCCTACTTTATTCAATTTCTTTCCTCTAGAAAACCCAACTGTATCTTTTTCGACAACTAGCAAGCTTATTCCTTTATGAGCAGGTCGAATTGTCGTATCAGTTTTAACTGCAATGATAATTAGGTCTGAATGAATACCATTCGTAATAAACGTTTTCTCACCATTAACGATATAGTAATCCCCTTCTTTTACCGCAGTTGTTTTAATATTTGCTAAATCCGATCCAGCACCTGGTTCAGTCATCGCAACAGCACTAATATATTCACCTGAAATACATTTAGGCAACCATTCCATTTTTTGCTCTTCATTTGCATAAGCAGTCAAATAAGGTACAACAATATCATTGTGCAATGCTACACCAACTAAACTTGAACCAACTTTCTCAAGTTCCTCTATAATAATGACTGAATAGCCAAAATCTACACCTAACCCACCATATTTTTCGTCAACGTAAGGACATAAAAATCCTTCATTTCCTAATTTATCCCAGAATGCTCTAGGTATCATTTTGTTTTGTTCCCACTCTTCATAGAATGGTACAGCTTCTTTTTGTAAAAACTTTCTAAGAGCCGTGCGGAAGATTTCATGTTCTCTAGTTAAGTAAGAATGTTTCATAATAAGCCCCCCAAAATAATTAATCATTTCGTTAAAACGCTTACAATACTCAAAATACTAAATTTTTTAAATATTACATTTGTAATAATCATATGATGTTAATTGTAATTTATCAAGGAGCAAAAAAAAAAGAACTGAATAGTTCAGTTCTTTTGATTGAAGACAAACCTCAGAAAAATAAGACAAATTAACCAATTTTAATTGTAATTTTACCAAAATTATTTCCTTCACCCATACGTTGTAATGCACTAAGCACATCGGTAAATTCAAATGATTCATCTATAATTGGTTTAATTTTATGTTCTTCAAAAAATGCTAACATTTGTTCAAACTCTCTTGGACTTCCCATCGTTGTCCCTCGAATGTCCATATTTTTAAAGAATACTTTTGGCAAAACAGTTTGAGGAACTGGTCCATTTGTCGCACCGAATGATACGATTCTTCCACCTTGAGCTGTCAAATCTATTAATCGATTAAATGATTCTCCACCAACTCCATCGATCGTAAGATTAACAAATCCATATTCTTTACGAAGTTTTTTATACCAATCATTTTCTCGATAATTAAAACCAGCAGTCGCACCTATTTCAATTGCCTTTTCAATTTTTTCATTGCTACTAGATGTAACTAGTACTTTTGCCCCGAATGCTACAGCAATTTGCAATGCATACAATGCTACTCCACTACCAATACCTGGAATCAATACTGTATCATTCTTTTGTAATTGACCGCGTGTAATTAATGCTCTATATGCAGTAAGTGCAGCTAATGGAATTGCAGCAGCCTCTTCCCATGACAAGTACTCAGGTTTTTTATAAACATTTTCAACTGGTAGTTTAATAAATTCAGCAAACGTGCCATTAGAAGGCATACCAAGTACAGTGAATTCATCAGAATTGATATCGTCACGATCTCCCCAGTTTAAACTCGGGTTCATTATCACTTCATCACCTACAGTAAACCCTGTTACTTCATCTCCAATAGCCTCAATAACTCCTGCACCGTCAGATCCTAAAATTCCATCTAGCTTCATTCCTGGATACATGCCGTGAGTTATAAAAAAGTCACGTCTATTTAATGATGCTGCCTTTAGCTTAATTACTACTTCAGTCGAATGAACAGTACCAATCTCAACATTTTCCAATTTTAGTGACTCTGGCCCTTTAGTGTCTCTTAAAATATAAGCTTTCAATTACACCTCTCCTATTCATGAAAGAATTTAAATATGTAAAAAGACAAATCTTACTCATTTTTATTTTACCAAAAAAGTTAAATACGGTTTAGTAAAATGATTAGGGTGGAAAGTTTGTGGGGGATATTATGAGATGGATTCTGGGATATATGTGCTATAGTTTATGAGTTTTAGGGAAGGATTTTAGATTTGCTTTACCTATTAATTATGTGGTTTTATATTTATTCAAACTAATTCGGTACGTGAAATTCCATTTAATACCCTTGATATTGTGTGAATCTAAAATTGATTGATTCATGATAAACTAGTCATTTATTTGCAAAATTCTTCTATTTTTGTGCTATTTGAAACTTTTTTATAAAAGATCTTCTAGATTTCAAGTTAATTTTTGTAGGTTACATACGGATTGGAACATCTTATTTGCAGCTTGGGATATTTTGTTTGCACTTTTGACGTTTTAATTTGCAGTTATTAGAAACAACAATCCACCAATAGTCCTTAATTCAATAATATTATCAACCTAGTTTTTCAAGCGTTCTTTCCTATTGAAATAATGGCAACTCAAACTTCTATCCTACTAAAATTAATTTCCACAGGAATAATCTACTGAATTCAAAATATAAGAATTTATATATTTCAATATTACAAACTTTCTAACTTTTCTACACTCCACTTTGTCAAAACCTGTTTTATTATTAATAAATCTGTCTCTTTATAACATACAGGAATGTATTCTTATTTCCTACTAAACTATTATTTATTATATCTATATATTTTTTATTTTAAAAGTTTTACTAAAACAAAAAAACTCTCACCACTTTGAGAGTCGAAATGAATTTTCTTAATTTGATAGAAAAAAGATTCCTATTGCACTTGGCCCCGTGTGGACGCCGACTGCTGAACCAACTGAGTTTTCTATAATCTGTTCAATACCAATTAAATCCTTTAATTGTTTAATAAATTGTTCGGTAGAATCATCTTTTACCCCGTATACAACTGCAACATTTTTACTAAGTTCATCTTTTCGAATCTTCATTAGTTCAAGCATGCGATTTAATGCTTTTTTTCGACCTCGTACCTTTTCAAGTGGTTTAAATTTCCCTTCGCTAACTTCCATAATCGGATTTATATTTAGCATGCCTCCTAAAAATCCTGCAAACTTACCAACACGACCGCCTCGTATTAAATATTGGAGATCTTCTATCGTAAAAATATGTTGGATCTTATTTATATTGTGATGTAATCTTTTGATTAGATTTTCAAATGATTCATCATTATTTAAGCCTTCGATTAACTCCATCACTAGTACACAAATTCCAAGTGATACTGAACGAGTATCAATTATATGAATAGAGGCATTTGGATTGTTTTCTAAAATATCTAGTTTTACTAATTGTGCAAAATTATACGTACCAGATAAATCACCGGAACAAGTAAGATAGATACAATTTTGATTAGCACTACATGAGACTAAAGTTTGATAAATTGCATCGTAAGAAGGTAAAGATGAAGTAAAGTTCTCTCCATTTTTCATTCTTTGCATTAGCTCATGTGATTTTAAATTGACTCCATCAAGATACTCTTTATCTGATTGGTCGTAGACTCTTAATGGTATGACTGAAATATCGTATTTCTTCAATATCTCAGTTGGAAGATCAGAAGAGCTATCCACAATTATTTTTAGGTTCAACTTAATCACCTCTTTTTACAAAAATAATGTATTTTTAATCTTATTAAACAACAATCTAAATATTCAAACAACCATTTTTCTTTTAAGTTAATTTTATCGACAAAAATAAAATTAATTTTACGAAAAGTACATTGAAAATTCACTTGTTCTACAACATGGTAGTTTAATTGAATAAGAATGTCAGAAATTCGATGTATAAAAAGCGAATTCCAATAAAATAATTTAAAAAATTGATTAGCATTTCTAAAATTATGAATTATTTCGCTTTTAATTTTATGGTAAAATGGAATTATATGGAATTTTCGGAGGTATCTAGTGGAATTAAATGCAGAAGTAAAATCAGAGAAAGTACCGGTTAAGTTTGATTTCGAGCTTTATGGCTCAGAAAAGGAAATGCGATTGATCAATAACCAATTGTTTAATGAACAAAAAATATGTGCAAAAGGGATTCTTTACATTGCGTTTACAGTACTTATATTATCTTTATCAATTTTTACTTTCGTTTGGATAAACGAAGAACAAAATTCTCAAGAACAATCAATTATTTTTACGCAAATAGCTGATGAATTAAAAAACAAGGAATTAATTACTCCAGAATTGATCAAAAACATAGAAAGCTTAATAGAAAGTACCGATCATATTTCTGAAGTTAGAGTATTCAATTCGATGAAAATTTGGAATGAAGGAATAAATTTGACTTCTTATCATACTGAAAACATGGAGCCAGATTTTCAATTTAAAAGAATTGTATGGTCCCCTAAATGGTTAGTTCCTAAATTTTTCCATAGTGGAGAAGGAGAACGTGAATGGTATATTGAGATGAAACATAGGAGTTTTAGTACATTTGCAGGATTTGTTTTATTAGTAGGCTTATTAATCTATTTAACCTTATTTACTATATGGACAACGAAAAATACATACCAACATAAAAGAATAAATATTGGATGGATTATTCTATTTGCTTTCTTTAATGTGTTAGGATATTTAGTTTATCGATATCGATTTGTCATTAGAAAGTTTTTTACTGATTTTCTAAAAGAATTTAGCAGATCAGAAGAAAAAAGTATAACGATTGATGTATCGTTAATCAACAACAGTCACGAATTGCATCAAGTATTGAAAGAAAAACTATCATTTCCAGATACTTATAGTGAAGATTGGGATGACTTTTGGGCTATAATTGCATGCCAAGTTGAGTTACCTAAGAAACTTCAATTTATTGGTTGGTCAGAATTAGAGCGAAAACTACCAGAAGATTCAAAAATTATGATCGAGTACCTTCTTGAACATAACCAGGAATTTCCTGATTGGCATTGTAATTTTATATGTAACTAACGCGTTATTATAAATACAGTCAAATTAGAAAGTGCTCTTTAAAATTCAAAATTCAATATTCGACTTAACTTACCGTCCTATTTATACCCATGCTTTCACACGAAACCAGATAAAAAAGAAGTGTCTTATAAGACACTTCCTTTTTTAGTTATGCGTGTAATTTTTCATATTTTTCAATATCATTTTCATATTTCATCGTAATCGCAATATCATCTAAGCCATTTAGTAATTTTTCTTTCCAAACAGGATCAATTGAAAATTCAAAGTTCCCAAATATTGTTTTTACGACTTGTGTTTCCAAATCCACTTCAATTTCTTGATTTCCATTTAATGTAGATAATTTTGAACGAATCTCATCATTTAAGACAATCGGCAGCATACCATTTTTTATACAGTTATTGTAGAAAATATCTGCGAAACTACCGGCAATAATAATTGTAAATCCATAATCATTTAATGCCCAAGGTGCATGTTCTCTAGATGAACCGCAACCAAAATTATTTGCGCTTATTAAGATTGAAGCATTTTTTCGATCATCATCATTTAATATAAATGATTTATTAGGTGAGCGATCATCATGATATCGCCATTCATCAAATAAAAATTCTCCAAAGCCAGTTCGTTCTATTCGCTTTAAATATTGTTTTGGAATAATTTGGTCTGTGTCGATATTATCTAACATAATTGATACAGTTGTGCCTTTATGCGTACGTAACGGTTTCATTTGCTTGCTCCTTTCGAATATCAATAAAATGACCATGTACTGCAGCAGCCGCTGCCATTACTGGACTTACTAAGTGTGTTCTTGCTCCCTTTCCTTGTCTTCCTTCAAAGTTTCGGTTGGAAGTAGATGCACAATGTTCGCCAGCTGGCACTTGGTCTGGGTTCATTGCTAGACACATCGAACAACCAGCTTCCCTCCACTCAAATCCTGCTTCTATAAAGACTTTATGTAGTCCTTTTGCCATCGCTGCATTTCGAACCTTTTTTGATCCTGGAACAACTAATGCACGCACATCAGATTTTACTTTCTTTCCTTTAAGATAATTTGCCGCTTCCTCTAAATCTGACAATCTAGAGTTTGTACATGAACCGATGAATACATGCTGAACAGGAATTTCTTTCGGTGTGATTTCTGGCTTTAATCCCATATATTCATAAGCTCGTTCGTAGTTCTCATCCTTGGCTTTTGGAAGCACTTCATCAATTCTTACGCCCATTCCAGGATTTGTTCCCCAAGTTACATATGGTGCAAGGGTTGCTACATCGACTTCGATTGTTTTATCAAATGTTGCTCCCTCTTCTGTATATAATTTCTTCCATTCTACTAATTTTTTATCATATGAATTGATAGTATATTTTCGACCTTTTAAATACTCGAAAGTTTTTTGATCTGGAGCAACTAATCCTGCTTTTGCTCCTCCTTCAATCGCCATATTACATAGAGTCATACGCTCTTCCATTGACATATTTGTAATGGCTTCACCATAAAACTCAATGACATAGCCAGTTCCCATTGATACACCATAAGTTGCTAGCAAATGAAGAATGATATCTTTAGCATATACACCTTTTGGAAGCTTTCCTTCAAGTTTCACACCCATTGATTTCGGCTTAACTTGCCATAAAGTTTGTGTTGCTAACACATGTTCGACTTCGCTTGTTCCAATCCCAAAAGCTAAAGCACCAAATGCACCGTGAGTAGATGTATGACTATCTCCACATACAATTGTTTTCCCTGGCTGAGTTAATCCAAGCTCTGGTCCAATTACGTGAACAATACCTTGGTCTTCATCTGTAATATCTGCTAAAGGTATATTGAACTCCTGACAATTATTTCTTAATGTATCCATTTGTTGTTTAGCAATTAAGTCAGTGATGACTAATTGATTTTGTGTTGGTACATTATGATCCATTGTCGCAAAGGTTAATTCTGGTCTTCTTACTTTTCGATTAGATAATCTCAATCCTTCGAAAGCTTGCGGTGAAGTTACCTCATGAACTAAGTGTAAATCGATATACAATAGCTGGGGTTTCCCTACTTCACCAGTTACAACATGATTTTGCCAAAGTTTATCAAACAATGTTTGTTTCATCGAATTGTTCCTCCAACTGTTTGAAATTGTAATTCCTTTACTACTTGCTCAGTAAATTCAATCGTTGAACTTTTGCCACCTAGGTCACCAGTTAAATAGCCATTATTTATTGAATTAACAATCGCGTTTTCAATTGAGTTTGCTTCATCAACTAAGTTAAAATCACGAAGCATCATCGCCACTGACCTTAAAATTGCAATCGGGTTAGCCTTATTTTGTCCAGCTATATCTGGTGCTGAACCGTGAATTGGTTCATATAATGAAGGACCCTTACCAGATCTACTTGCAGAAGGTAGCATTCCTAATGAACCAGTAATCATCGAAGCTTCATCGCTTAAAATATCTCCAAATAAATTTTCAGTAACGATTACATCAAATCTTCTTGGGTTTCGAATTAACTCCATCGCGGCTGCATCAACAAGAATATGCTCAACTTCTACTTCTGGATAGTTAGAACTTAATTCATTTACAATTTTTCTCCAAAGTTTACTAGATTCTAATACATTTGCTTTATCAACTGATGTAAGTTTGCCTTTTCTAGTTTTTGCTAACTCAAATCCATACGTTACAATTCGTTCTATTTCTTCTCTAGTATAGGAAAGCGTATCGGTTGCTTCATTTTCATTATGGAATCGAGGTTCGGAAAAATAAATTCCGCCTGTTAATTCTCGAACGACGACAAAGCTTACATTTCTTACTTGTTCAGATTTTAAAGGAGAATGATTTACAAGTTCATCGTAAACATCGACTGGTCGAATGTTTGCGTATAAATTAAGTGATTTTCTTAACCTTAATAAGCCACTTTCTGGCCGTTCAACACCTTGATCCCATTTTGGTCCACCTACTGCCGCCAATAATACGGCATCTGAATTTAAACAATTATCTAATGTTTCTTTCGGTAAAGAAGTACCTGTTTCATCAATCGCGTGACCTCCGAATAAATTTGTTGAAAAAGTAAAATCATGTTGATAAGATTTTGCAATTTGTTCTAAAACCTGTACAGCTGAACTCATAATTTCTGGTCCGATTCCGTCTCCTGGAAGACATGCGATCTTTAATTTCATTTTAGAACCTCCTTTTTGCTCCACTTACTAATAATGTTTAATAAATCTGCATCTGTAATTTCTTTCTTTGAATCTGTTAAAGCTTTAAATTGAACAAACGCTTCGTTAATAATTTCAGTTGAAAAGTTGAATCCAAGTTCTTTTAATTTGTCAGTAAAAGCATGACGGCCTGAATGTTTCCCTAATACTAATGAATTTGTAGAAAGTCCAATTAATGAAGGGGGTATAATTTCATATGTTGTTGGTTCTTTTAGTACTCCATCTTGATGAATACCCGATTCATGAGCAAATGCATTTGTACCAACAATTGCTTTATTCTTCTGGACAACCATACCTGTAAGACGACTAACAAGTTCACTTGTCTTCGTAATTTCATGTAATCGTAAATTAGTATTTTTCCGGTAAATATCTTCCCTAATATGTAGTGCAACTGCTATTTCTTCTAGTGCAGCATTTCCTGCTCTTTCCCCAATTCCATTGACTGTGCATTCAACTTGGGTTGCTCCAGCCTGTATAGCAGCTAATGAATTCGCTACTGCCATTCCTAGGTCATCATGACAGTGACAAGAAAAAATTGCTTTATGATAAGACGGTACATTTTCTTGTAAATATTTAAATAGATCGTAGTATTCTGAAGGACTTGTGTAGCCGACAGTATCTGGAATATTAATCACATCTGCACCTGCTTTAATAGCAGTCTCTGCAAATTCGGCAAGAAATACTCGATCAGTACGACATGCATCCTCAGCTGAAATTTGGACTTTTGGAAAAAAGGATTTTGCAAGCTGCACACAATGTTTAGCAGTTTCCAAAACTTCTAATCTCGTCATGTTTAATTTATATTTCATATGAATGTCACTTGTTGCTAGAAATATATGCAGTCTCGGTTCCGCAGCATTTTTTAACGCATCCCATGCTGTCTTAATATCTGAATCTTTTGCGCGAGAAAGGCTAGAGACAGAGACAGAACGAATCTGTCTCGCAATCTCTTGAATACCTAAAAAGTCACCTTCCGAGGAAGCGGCAAAACCAGCCTCAATGATATCAACACCTAAAGCTTCTAGTTGTCTTGCAATTTCGAGCTTTTCAAATCGATTTAAATTAACCCCAGGAGATTGTTCGCCATCACGTAATGTTGTATCAAGAAACTGAATTTTACTCATTTTTTATTTCACCTCGACCTTTTCTTTTCTTTGGATAAATGGCATCATTGCACGAAGTTTTTCTCCAACCTCTTCTAACTGATGTTGCTTTTCACTTTCATTAATTTCGTTATATACTGGACGACCATTTTTATTTTCGTTAATCCAGCCCTTAGCAAACGTACCATCTTGAATTTCTGCTAAAATATCTTTCATTGCTAATTTTGACTCATTCGCAACTACTCTAGGACCAGATACAAAATCTCCCCACTGAGCAGTATCAGAGATTGAGTATCTCATATAGCTCATTCCGCCTTCGTACATTAAATCAACGATTAGTTTCAACTCATGTAAACACTCAAAGTATGCTACTTCTGGCTGATAACCTGCTTCTACTAATGTTTCAAATCCTGATTTTACTAATGAAGTTACACCACCACATAGTACCGCTTGTTCTCCGAATAGATCTGTTTCAGTTTCCTCTTTAAATGTTGTTTCAAGTACACCCGCTCTAGTAGCACCAATTCCATCAGCGTAAGAAAGTGCTACATTTTTTGCTTCACCTGTTACATCTTGGTAAACAGCGAATAATGCTGGTACCGCTGCTCCATCGACAAAAGTACGTCGAACAAGATGTCCTGGCCCTTTTGGCGCTACTAAAAATACATCAACATTTGCAGGAGGAACAATTTGGTCAAAATGAACATTAAATCCGTGTGCAAACGCAAGCGCATTACCATTTTCTAGATGCGGTTCAATTTCATTTTTATAAACAGTTGGTTGATGCTCGTCTGGTAATAGAATCATTACTACATCAGCTGCCTTTGAAGCCTCTGCAACCGTAGTTACATGTAGTCCATCATTTGCTGCAGCGTCCCATGATTTACCTGGACGACAACCAACAACTACCTTATGACCATTTTCATGTAAATTTAAAGCATGTGCGTGACCTTGTGATCCATAACCAATTACCGCAATCGTTTTCCCTACTAATACATTTTCCTTCACGTCTGTACCATAATATACTTTAGCCATTTTCAAATTCCTCCAATTTTTTTGTTTTATATTTTTATATTTTTATTTAATAAGAGAGTAGCTTTTGAGCATGCTCCTTATGTTTAGCAGATCTAGTAAATGCGGTTACACCAGTTCGAGCTATTTCTTTTAGTTCGAAAGGTCTTAATAATTCAATCAAAGCCTCTACCTTATCAGAAGTACCAGTTACTTGAACGACAATCTGATCACGGCTTACATCAATAACCGAGGCTCTAAATGGTTCAATTAGACTATAAATTTCATTTCTTGTAGCTGCATTTGTACTCACCTTTATTAAGGCCAGTTCTCTAGCAATAACTGATTCTTCTGTTATATCTGCTACTTTTATCACATCAATTTGCTTGTGAAGCTGTTTAATCAATTGTTCAACCTGTTGTAAATCCTCTACGTGAACGACAAACGTAATTCTTGAAATATGATCTTGTTCCGTATGTCCTACAGAAATACTTTCAATATTAAATCGTCTTCTAGAGATCACTCCTGTAATTCGGTTAAGTACGCCACTGTTATTTAATACAGTCGATGTAATGACCCGTTTCATTATTTCACCCCTTCCATTTCATGAATTCCTTTACCAGGTGGAACCATTGGTGTAACGATTTCAGCTTGATGAACTCGACAATCAATTAAAACTGGCCCATCAAACTCAATTGCTTCTCTTAATTGACTTTCAACTAAATTTGGATCTGAAATTGTTATCCCTTTAATCCCATAAGCTTCAGCAAGTTTCGTAAAACTAGGTTGGCAGTCTAATAGAGAACTAGAAAAGCGTTCATTATAAAATGCTGATTGCCACTGTCTTACCATTCCTAGGGCTGCGTTATTTAAAATTAAAATTTTCACTTGCAAATTATGTTCCTTGATCATGCTCAATTCTTGCAATGTCATTTGGAATCCGGCATCCCCAACGACGGCTACAACTAATTCATCAGGCTTAGCAAATTGTGCTCCTATTGCAGCTGGTAATCCAAATCCCATCGTCCCGAGTCCACCTGAAGTAATCCATTTATGGGGTTCTTCAAAAGGATAATACTGAGCTGCCCACATTTGATGTTGACCAACATCCGTCGAAATCGTCGCTTTCCCATTTGTAATCGAATGGAGTAAAGTTAAGACAGTTTGTGGTTTAATGACTTCTCTACTCGCTTCGTACTGTAGTGGAAAGGCTTCTTTACGACTTTTAAGTAGCTCTAACCATTCACTGTGATTTTGTTTATCTACTTTTTGTTTTAATAGAACTTTCAGAACTTCCTTAGCACATCCAACGATTGGAATATTTGTAGGAATAACTTTGTTAATTTCAGCAGGATCTATATCGATATGTGCTACAATCGCATTTTTAGCAAAGTGTGCTAAATTACCCGTTAACCTATCATCAAATCGTGCTCCGATGTTAATTAGTAAATCACTTTCATACATTGCCATATTTGCTGTATAAGTTCCGTGCATCCCCCCCATTCCAAGGAATAATTCCTCATTTGCTGGAAATCCACCTAGCCCTAAAAGCGTATTGACAACTGGGATATTGAACTTTTTTATAAATTCAGTAAACTCATCAGCTGCTTTTGCATGTAATATACCTGCTCCAGCTAATACGACTGGTTTTTTAGCTTTTTCAATTGCTCCTATTAACTTTGTTATTTGAATATAATTTGGTTCATATGTCGGTTGATAGCCTGGTAATTTAACCTCTATCTCGTCTTTTTTCACTCCTTTTTCAACCATCATATTTTTTGGTAGATCGATAACGACTGGACCTGGACGGCCTGTTGAAGCAATATGGAATGCTTCTTTTACGATTTGTGGAACATCTTCAACATTACGCACTTGATAGTTATGTTTTGTAACTGGCATTGTAATTCCAATAACATCTGCTTCTTGAAAGGCATCCGTTCCGATTACATTTGTAGCAACCTGACCAGTAAAAACAACTAGTGGTAATGAATCCATCATCGCATCTGCTAAACCAGTTACTACGTTTGTTGCCCCTGGACCACTTGTTGCGATAACAACCCCTGGACGACCAGTTACTCGTGCATAACCTTCTGCAGCGTGGATTGCCCCTTGTTCATGTCTTGCTAGAATGTGAGGAATATCAGCATCATAAAGTGCATCATATAATGGTAATACTGCCCCTCCAGGGTAACCAAAAATCATTTCAACATTTTCATTTTTCAAAGCATCAATTAGTAAATTTGCACCTGACAATTCTTTTGACAGAGTTCTCATCGAATGATGACTCATTTCTACTTTCCCCTCCATTTTCGGATAAAATTTACCCATTTATTCGCAATAAAAAAAGCCATAACTCCACACTTCAGCAGATGCTGAAGGGGCGAAAGACTTTTCGCGGTACCACCCTTCTTCTTAGGTTAATAACCTAACTTTGGGATTTTGGCTAACCAAAATCTGGTTATAACGTGACCAACGTTCAAGCTTACCTTACAAAATAATTCAGCTTGACACTCAAGAGTGAGTTTCATTAATCAAGGTCATCGGTTCACACCAGCCACCGACTCTCTGAAGATCCTTTTCATAACTACTTTTCTCTTTCAATGCTTTTTCATATTTTTAAAATTCCGCCTGTATTAGCAGAAGTAACTAACTTTGCATATCTTGCTAAATAACCCGTTTTAACTTTTGGTTCATGTAATTTATAAGATGTTTTACGAGATTCTAACGTTTCGTTTGAAATTGATAAAGTAATACTTCTTGATAAAAGATCGATGATGATTTCATCGCCATCTTCAATATATGCAATTGGTCCACCTTCAGCCGCTTCTGGAGAAATATGTCCAATTGCAATTCCTCTAGTAGCACCTGAAAAACGGCCATCTGTAATTAACGCAACTTTTGTTCCTAAACCTCTTCCAACAATTGATGAAGTTGGTGCAAGCATTTCTGGCATTCCAGGTCCACCTTTTGGACCCTCATATCGAATGACAACTACATGACCCTCTTTGACGAGACCTTTGTCAATCGCTTCAACCGCTTCATCGTGTGAGTCAAAACAAATTGCTTCACCAATAAATGTTTGAATTGAAGGGTCAACGCCACCTACTTTAATAACTCCTCCATCTGGGGCTAGATTCCCATGTAAGATCGATAATCCGCCAGTTTGTGAATAAGGATTTTCTTTTTTACGAATCACTTCACTATTGGAGATTGTGGCTTCTTGCACATTCTCGAATAAAGTTTTTCCCGTAATTGTAATGCGGTCACTATTAATTGCCCCGGGAATGGTAGTCAGTTCTTTAATAATGGCTGGAACACCACCTGCTAAATGAACATCATGCATTGAATAGTGAGAAGCGGGACTAATTTTTGATAAATAAGGTACTCTTCTAGCTACGTCATTTATATCCTTTAAGTCGTAATCCACTCCTGCTTCATTTGCGATGGCCATTAAGTGTAAAACAGTATTTGTTGATCCACCCATTGCCATATCCAGTGCAAATGCATCATCAATTGCCTCTTTTGTAATAATGTCTCTTGGTTTTATATCATTTTCAATGCAATCCATTAGATGGAAAGCTGCATCACGGATTAATTGATGTCTGTCTTTACTAGTTGCAAGTATTGTCCCGTTATATGGTAGTGCTACACCAAGCATTTCCATAATGCAATTCATTGAATTTGCTGTGAACATTCCAGAACATGATCCACATGTTGGACATGCTGACTTTTCAATATCGAGTAATTCTTCTACACTCATTTTTCCTGATTTAAAAGCACCTACACCTTCAAATACTGAAGCAAGAGATAGAGCCTTTCCATCTTTAGATAGTCCACCTGCCATTGGTCCACCTGATACAAACACTGCCGGTACATTTGTACGAACAGCTGCCATTAGCATTCCAGGTGTGATTTTATCGCAGTTTGGCATATAAAATACTCCATCAAACCAATGTGCATTAATTACAGTTTCGGCTGCATCGGCAATGATTTCCCTACTTGGTAAAGAATACCTCATTCCGATATGTCCCATTGCGATTCCATCATCGACACCAATCGTATTAAACTCAAATGGAACTCCACCAGCATCTCGAATCGCTTGTTTTACAACATCAGCCATTTCCCTTAAATGAATATGACCTGGAACAATATCAATATATGAATTACAAATCGCTATAAATGGTTTATTAAAATCTTCCTCTTTAACACCTGCCGCTAATAATAAGCTACGATGCGGCGCACGGTCGATACCTTTTTTTATCATGTCACTTCGCACAATTTATCACCCTTGTTTTACGTAAATTTTTTCTCCATCTTCTACTACTAATTGACGAAATGCGTTTAATAATCTTTGTGTATTTGGTCCTGGTTTTCCATCACCAATCACTCGTCCATCTACCTTAGATACGCCAATTACTTCAGCTGCTGTTCCTGTTAAGAAAACCTCATCGGCGATATAAACATCATGCCTTGTGAACAATTTTTCCTCAACTTCGTAACCTAATGTGTCACCTAATTCCATAATTGCATTTCGAGTAATTCCTTCTAATGCACCTGCTGAACTCGGTGGAGTAATTAACTTATTCCCTTTTACTAAGAAGACATTATCTCCTGAACCTTCAGCTACAAAGCCTTGATCATTTAGCATGAGTGCTTCTTGAACACCAGCTAGTTTCGCTTCAATTTTTACTAATATGTTATTTAAATAATTTAAAGATTTAATTTGTGGATTTAATACATCACTTCGATTTCTTCTCGTTGCTACAGTTACAATTTCCATACCATTTTCGTATAGTTCTTGTGGAAAAAGTGCTAGTTGTTCAGCAATGACAACTACATTTGCTCTTGGACAAGAAGTTGGATCTAATCCAAGATTTCCTTCACCTCTTGAGACGACGAGTCGAATATAACCACTATGTAAATTATTTCGATTTACTGTATCAACTACAATTTGTGTTAACTCTTCTAATGAATAAGGAATTGTTAATAAAATTGATTTTGCTGATTCATATAATCGAATGAGATGTTCTTTTAAGCGAAATACATTGCCATCATATACGCGAATCCCTTCGAATACTCCATCTCCATATAGATATCCATGATCATATACAGAAACTTTTGCATCTTGTTTTTGAACGAATTCACCATTTAAAAAAATCTGTTGCTCTGTCACGGTTAATCCTCCTCAAGAGTTAAAATATTTGTACTTACTTTATTCCAATCTACTAAATAAATCAACAAGTTTTTAGAAAATTTAAAATTCATATTTTATTCAAAAATCGTATAAATATTGGTAAATCAACAATGAAAACCTTTACATTTTTTCAAAATATTTTTTCGACAAAATTTTACTCTTGAAAAATGTTTTTAAAAGGATTATCATATGGTTAATTTAAACAGAATTTTCTGTAAATTAAAATCGGAGGCGAGTAAAAATGGCTACTTTACAAATTAATGGGACTGTTAACGAAATCAATGAAGTGTTGAAAGTAATGAGTAATCATTTTGACATTCAGATTAAAGACGAAAAATCCGATCAGGAGTATTCAGTAGATTTCTCTTATGAAGAATGGGAAAATGATTCTTTCGTAAGTGAGATGTTAACTGGAGCCTATAATGATTAAAAACTAAAATTCTTATCGTGTGATAATAAAGACGAGGGTAGCCTATTTTTTAGGCAACCCTCTTTTTTATTTGTTGGGATGACCTGCAAATAAGCCGTTGGGTACTGCAAATAAATATCTGTCTGTGCAAATAAACGATGGAAAGATGCAAATAAACGATGGAAAGATGCAAATAAACGGCTAAGTGCAAATAAAATTAGTGAATCTGCAATTAAAATAAGCGAATCTGCAATTAAATTTGGGAAAACTGCAATTAAAATTAGCGAATCTGCAATTAAACCTATTAAAAGTGCAATTAAGCCATAATATTACCCATACCAGCTAAGGTATTTCACTTCAAAAACTGTTCAAATGTTAATACTCTCAATAAGAAATTAGCAATTTCCCACTAATTCTAGCTGAATCGAATTAAAGGTCACTACGAATCTGCTAAATATTAACTGTGTATGCACAGAAACTTTACGATGTTTGCAATAAAAAAGGACTGCTTAGATCAGTTTCCCTGACCAGACAGTCCAATTCGTTTATTTTAGCAATGCTTCATCCTTCAAAAACTCTCTAGCAACACTTTCGGCAGATTTTCCACCAACATTTACTTTATAATTCATTTGTCGCATTTCATCATCTGTTATTTTATTTTCTAATTTGTTTAAAATATTTTTAACTTCAGGATACTTTTTAAGTGTCTCTTTTCTTAGAAGTGGTGCACATTGATATGGTGGGAATAAATGTTTATCATCGACTAACACTTTCATGTTATAACTTTGGAGCTCGCTATCAGTTGAATATGCATCAATTATTGAGAGATCCCCCGATTGAATTGCGTCATACCTCAATTTTGGCTCCATCGTTTTTAAATCTTGAAATTTCAAACCATATAATTTTTGCAATCCTAAATATCCGTCATCACGATCAGTAAATTCTAAAGTGAAACCTGCTTTTAACTGGTTTGCTACTTTAGTTGCATCTGAAATCGTTTCGATTCCAAATTGTTTTGAAATGTGATCTGGAACAGCTAATGCATAAGTGTCATTAAATTTCATAGGTTCCAAATAGCTCAAATTATATTTTTTTGCTAAACCGTCAGCAGCTTGTTTATATACAGCTTTTGCATCATTACTAACAGCCTTTTCTTTCAAAAAAGTAGAAACGACTGTACCTGTATATTCTGGATAAATATCAATATCACCTTTTTTTAATGCATTAAACACAAATGTCGTTTTACCAAAATTAGGCTTAACTTCAACATTTAGATTTGTTTCATCCTCAATCAATAATTTATACATATTCATTATTATTTCTGGTTCAGCACCTAGTTTTCCAGCAATGACAAGATCTGTTTTATTCCAAGATTTAATTGTTAAGGGAGAAAATAATAATGCTAATAAAATAAAACTAGCCGTTATGATCCTTAATGAAAAACTCTTAAAACTCTTCTTCTCTATTAATCTTAAAATTAAATCAAATATAACTGCTAAAAGCGCTGATGGTATTGCCCCTATTATGATTAAATTCATATCGTTTCGGTCGATGCCTAATAAAATTAAACTACCTAATCCACCAGCTCCTATTAAAGCAGCGATTGTTGCAGTTCCAACAATTATGACCATCGCAGTTCGGATTCCCGCCATCATAACTGGTAATGCTAATGGTAATTCAACCTTAAAAAGCCTTTGTCTACCGTTCATTCCTAAACCGGTTGCTGCCTCTAATAGGATCGGATCAATCTCCTTAATTCCGGTATATGTATTTCGCAAGATCGGCAATAATGCATATACACTTAACGCAATTACCGCTGGAATCTTTCCAATACCGACTAATGGTATTAAAATCCCTAACAGCGCCAATGAAGGTATGGTTTGAATAACTGCTGTTGTTCCAATTACAAACTCAGGGAGTACTTTCTTCTTCGTTAAGTAAATTCCAATCGGGACAGCTAGAATTATTGCAATAATAAGTGCAAATACTGAAATTTGAATATGCTCTAACAAAGCAGTTAATAATTGTTCTTTTCTATTTGCAAGTGTCGTCGTAAATGAAGTTAGAATCATCTTATATTCCCTCCTTTACAACAGCCTTACCTCGATAATGATCTATAAATTGTTCAACAAAAGGATTAACAGGATTATTTAAAATTTCGTCTTTCGTACCTACTTGAACTAGTTCACCATTGTGCATAATCCCGATCCGGTCTCCTAAATAAAATGCCTCGTCTAAATCATGAGTGACGAAAAGGATCGTTTTATTAATTTTTGTTTTTAATTGCTTAAGATCCTTTTGTAATTGTAATCTTGTAATCGGATCTAATGCACTGAATGGTTCGTCCATTAGTAATAAGTCCGGATCCCCTGCTAAAGCTCTCGCTACACCTACCCGCTGTTGTTGACCCCCAGATAACTCTGAAATCGGTCTTTTACTAAATTCCAAAGGATTTAATTTTACTAATTCTAATAATTCTTTAGTGCGCTCTTTTATTTGTGCTTTGTTCCATTTTTTTAATTCTGGTACGATTGAAATATTTTCTTCAACATTCAAATGGGGAAATAATGCAATTTGTTGAAGTACATATCCAAACTCTCTCCTCAGCTTATGTTCATCATACTCTTTAATGTTTTTATCATGATAAAAAATTTCACCATCAGTCGGTTTAATTAATCTATTTATTAATTTAATTGTTGTTGTTTTTCCACAGCCACTTGGGCCAATTAAAACAAAACATTCACCTGTTTGAATTGAAAAAGATAAATCCTGAACTGCACTTTTTCCATTTGAAAACTTAAAAGATATATCTTGAAATTGGATCATTCTAGTCCTCCCTTAAAAAAGCCTATAAGTATATATAGTTAGAGGACAAGTTTTCTTATGCTTTAAGTAATTAAAATTAGGACAAAAGAAATTTTTTTTCATCATTTGTGAAAATCGTAAGAATATTAATAGATTTTGTAGTAAATAGAGCTAATTTTTGGTAGAATGAGAAAATCATTTTTAAATTGCAACGATGATTGAGGGGAATTATTTGAATACTTTAACAAAAAAAGAAATTATGTTTATTGGATTTATGTTATTTTCTATGTTATTTGGAGCTGGTAATTTAATTTTTCCAGCATACATTGGACAAGCAGCTGGAGAGAATGTATGGCAAGCAATAATTGGATTTATTATTTCAGATGCAGGTATTGCGATTTTAGCATTTATAGCAATAGCTAAATCCGGTAATTTTGATACGCTTGTAAAGAGAGTACATCCTATTTTTGCGCTTCTCTTCCCGATGGCAATCTACTTGTCGATCGGACCTGGGCTTGCAATTCCACGAGCTAGTAGTCTGGCATATGAAATGGGAGTTAAACCATTTTTGCCTGCAGGTTTAGCTGTTTCTCCAATAGGACTATTAGTTTATACGATTGTGTTTTTTAGTATCGTTTATTGGTTTGCTAAATCACCTTCAAAATTAGTTGACAGATTCGGTAAAATTTTAACTCCAGCTTTACTAATCTTAATTTTAATTGTTTTTATGAAAGCAATGTTTACAGACTTATCTAGTTTTAAGGATGCATCCTTAACTTATAAATCTAATCCTGTCTCACAAGGAATTTTAGATGGCTATCAAACAATGGATGGGATTTGTGCATTAATCTACGGGATTGTTTTCATCAATATTTTTCAAAGATTAAATGTTACAAATCAAAAATTACAAATTAAATATTTAATGATTTTCGGTTTAATTTGTGCATTATTATTATCGTTAACTTATTTTATAATTGGCTACTTAGGTGCTTCAGCAACGATTACTGGACAAATTGACAATGGAGCAATCGTCTTAACGACTGTAATGCATCAATTATTTGGTAATGGTGGAACGATTGTTTTAGGACTTATTTTTACACTTGCATGTTTAAGTGTTTGTATTGGTTTGATCACATCATGTTCTCAGTATTTTAATAGTATTTTCCCTAAACTATCTTATAAAAAATGGGCAATCTTATTATGTTTTATAAGTGGATTCGTAGCAAATTTAGGACTTACTCAAATATTAAAAGTTTCCGTTCCAATATTAGGTCTTTTATATCCAATGGCAATTGCACTCATTGTTCTAGCACTTTTACACGATCAATTACCATTTAAAGGTAGACCTGTTTATTTATTAACAATTTTGTTTGTTGGAATTTATAGCCTAATTGAGATTATCAATTCATCATTTCTAAATAATGGACTTAATGAATTATTATCGATTGTTCCAATGCAAAGTAAAGGATTCGGTTGGGTAATACCCGCTTTACTTGGTTTTGTAATTGGGTGTATGATGGAGAAGTTTTTCGTTAAAGAATATACCGAAGTAAAAAACGCAGCATAATTTAATTTTCAAAAATTAAGAGCGGCTCATTAGTCTAAGCACTTACTGAGGTCGCTCTTTTTAATTTTTAGAAATGTTTACTAAGGTTTTCTTTTACTAACAAAGATGGCTTTAATTCACTAATACTTTTTTGTCCGGATAAAGCCATCGTTAAATCAAAATCAGCTAAAATATTTTTCATTACTTGGATTACTCCGTTTTTACCACCAAGAGCTAGTCCATACATATACGGTCGACCAATTAATACTGCATCAGCACCGATTGCTAATGCTTTATATAGATCCGCTCCCCTTCTAATACCACTATCCATTAAAATTGGTAATTCACCTTTTAATTCACTACAAATGCTCTCTAATGCATCTAAAGTACTAATTGTTCCATCAACTTGTCTACCACCATGATTTGAAACGATGATGCCATCCATTCCATATTCAAGTGCAAGCATCGCATCGTCCTTATGTAAAATGCCCTTTAATAAAATTGGTAATTTAGTTTGATTTCGCAAAAATGCTAAATCTTCCCACGTTAATGCAGGATTGCCAAAGAGTCTTGTCCATAATAGAATTGCTGACTGTGGATCTTCTTTTGGTGAATTATTTAATCTTGAGCAAAACACTGGATCCTCTAAATAGTTCCCGATACCTTGTCCTTGTAAGAATGGCAAATATGCATTTTCAATATCTTTTTCTCTCCAGCCCATTATCGAAGTATCAAGTGTAATAACAATTGCTTCATAGCCATTTGCTTCAGCACGTTTAATCATACTTGCTGCTATTTCCATATCACTACTACAATATAATTGAAACCATTTAGGAGAATTTCCTAGAACACTTGAAACCTTTTCCAATGAGTAAGTTGATGCAGTACTAGTAATGTATGGAATATTCAATTCTGCTGCTGCTTTAGCAGTTTCAAGTTCCCCTTCTGGGTGTGCAATCGACTGGACACCGATTGGTGCAAATAAAACTGGTGAATTATATGTTTTGCCAAATAATTTTATACTAATATCACGCTCAGCCACATTACGTAACATTCGCGGTACAATTTTCCATTTGTCAAAGGCTAATCGGTTTTCATTCATCGAGCGCTCACTACCTGCGCCACCTGCTATATAATAAAAAGGTCCCTCTTCTAATTGATCTTGTGCTAACTTTTCTAAATCCTCAAATCTAACAGGAATCTCACTTTTTTTCCCGGTACTATACACTTGCAATTGAATAGAATTCCCGAAATTCTTCATTCCAAACACATCCTTAAAAAAGTTGTAACCGTTTACATATTCTAATTCGGTTCAAATAACTCCTTTAAATTTCTGAATAAATTATTCGACATTTTTAATATTTATAAGTTTTCCTTTCTCATTAAGGACTTAATTTTATATTAAAAATATTTAATTGTATAATATTACTCTATTTTTTGTTCTTAAATACTGTAAGAGAGTGTACAAATAAGTAAGATACCCTTTTTAATATTAATGGTTGATTGAAAGAATAGTAAATCGATTTGGTTAACCAATTTGATTGAATGTTTATTTATATTAATTTAAGAAACTAAATAAATGTAAATACCTTTCGCCCTTATTACTATAAAGGTGGTGTTAGTTTGAATCACTCTGATTGGATTAAATTAAGTGTAAGACTTGCTTACGAAAACTTATTAAATAAAAATGGTGGACCATTTGGGGCAGTTATTGTCAAAGATGGAAAAGTAATTGGTGCCGGAGTAAATGGTGTCACAACATTAAATGATCCAACTGCACATGCAGAGGTCCAAGCAATTCGAAACGCATGTCAAAATTTAGGTACATATTTATTAAAGGATGCTGTCTTATACACAAGTTGTGAACCATGCCCGATGTGTCTAAGTGCCGCCTATTGGTCTAGAATTTCAAAAATATATTATTTTTTCACAAAAGATGATGCTGCAAAAATTGGTTTTGATGATGCACATATCTATGATGAACTTTCATTGCCCTATGAAGATCGAACGATACCAAGTGAACAAATTATGATTAAAGTCAAAGATATTGAAAACCCTTTCATTGTTTGGTCAAAAGAAGAAAGTCATGTTCATTATTAATCAATATAAAAAAGGTTGCTCATTAATAACTAATGGGCAACCTTTTTTTAGAAATATTAATCTTTTAGCTCATGATCCTGTTCTGACACTTCAATTTCCACTAAATTTGAAGGTTCATCTTTTTCGTTATTCATTTCTTTCCAAATTTTATACTTTTCAATATCTTTGTTAATCTGTTTAAATGTATACGCTAAAATCGTTGCATCATCTAAAAAGCCTAAGCCTACGATAAAATCTGGTATTGCATCGATTGGACTGACAAAATAAATTAATGCCCCAATTACAGTCAAAATTGATTTTGTGGAAATATCTCTATAACTGCCATTAATATATGATTTAAATAGATCTATAAATAAATTTACTTTTTCCCAAGCTTCACCTAACGCTCCTTTTTTATTCGGTGCGAGCTTAGCTGCTTTTTTCAATAAATTCGTTGATTTTTCTTTATTTCCTAAATAGGAAGAAGCTTTCTTTAAATACTTTTTAAAAAACTTATTTTCATTTAACTCAGACATTTTTTCTCCTCCCTTTTTTATAGTTTATCAAATATGAAAACAAGATGAAAGTACGAAAAACCACTAATCAATTGATTAGTGGTTTCACTTTTTTCACAAATATTAACCTTCAATGTCAAAGGTTTGTGTATAGAATTATTTTTTATATAACTCTTCTACTTGCTTTTGTAAATCCTTGTTCTCTAAGAACTCATCATAAGTACACTCTTTATCAACTAAACCGTTTGGTGTCACTTCAATGACACGGTTTGCAATTGTTTGAATGAACTGATGGTCATGAGATGTAAATAATGCAGTACCCTTGAATGCAATTAAACCATTATTTAATGCTGTAATTGACTCTAAGTCTAAGTGGTTAGTAGGATCATCTAATACTAATACGTTTGCTCCACTTAACATCATTTTTGAAAGCATACAACGAACTTTTTCTCCTCCAGATAGAACAGAAGCTTTTTTCATTACTTCCTCTCCTGAGAATAGCATACGTCCTAAGAAACCACGTAGGAAGCTTTCAGACTCATCTTGTGGAGAGAACTGACGTAACCATTCGATTAAGTTCATATCACTTTTTTCAAAGAACTCTGAGTTATCTTTAGGGAAAAATGCTTGAGAAGTTGTTACACCCCATTTAAATGAACCTGTATCTGGCTCCATTTCACCCATTAAAATTTTAAATAAAGTTGAAATCGCAACGTCATTTTTACCAACAAACGCAATTTTATCGCCTTTGTTTACAGTAAAACGTACGTTATCTAGTACTTTTTCACCATCGATTGTTTTTGAAATTCCATCTACAGTTAATAAATCATTTCCAACTTCTCTCTCTGGCGTAAATCCAACGAATGGATAACGACGAGAAGATGGTCTAATATCATCAAGTGTAATTTTATCTAAAAGTTTTTTACGTGAAGTAGCTTGTTTCGCTTTTGAAGCATTTGAGCTAAATCGAGCAATAAATCCTTGTAGTTCTTTAATTTTCTCTTCTTTTTTCTTATTAGCATCAGACATTAATCTTTGAGCTAATTGACTTGATTCATACCAGAAATCATAGTTACCAACATAAAGTTGAATTTTACCAAAATCTAAATCAGCCATATGCGTACATACTTGATTTAAGAAGTGACGGTCATGTGATACAACGATAACTGTGTTTTCAAAGTTAATTAAGAAGTTTTCTAACCATTGAACAGCCTTAAGATCTAAGTTATTCGTTGGCTCATCTAGTAAAAGAATATCTGGTTGACCAAATAATGCTTGAGCAAGTAAAACTTTTACTTTCTCGCCTGCTTGTAATTCAGCCATTTTTTTATAATGTAAGTCTTCTGTAATGCCAAGACCTTTTAATAAAATCGCAGCTTCTGATTCTGCTTCCCAACCATTTAACTCTGCAAACTCACCTTCAAGTTCTGCAGCTTTCATGCCATCTTCTTCAGTGAAATCTTCTTTCATGTAGATTGCATCTTTTTCTTTCATTACTTCGAAAAGACGAGTATGACCCATAATTACAGTTTGAAGAACTTCAAACTCTTCATACTCAAACTGGTTTTGTTTTAATACTGCAAGACGCTCACCTGGTGTTACAATTACATCACCTGTAGAAGGCTCGATATCACCAGATAAAATTTTAATAAAAGTAGATTTACCCGCACCATTCGCACCAATTAAACCGTAACAGTTACCTGGTGTAAACTTTATATTAACATCATCAAATAATTTTCTGTCCGCAAAACGCAAACTAACATTAGAAACTGTAATCATTTTAATTATATTCCTCCAACTCTTTTGCTCTACTCTTTACAATACCATATTTTAAAAGGAAATTAAATTTTTTCTAAAATAAATTCAAAAACAATCTCCAAATTTTGTAAAAAAACAGCTTAATTTAGTTTTTCATTTCCTTTTTAAAGGCAATATATGAGTATATAGTTGGGAATCCAATTAATAATATAATCAATGGAATGACAATTATTCCCTTATCACTCATTGGTATAAAATAAAGCAATAAAAAACATAAACCAATGATCATAAATACTCTACCGCTAACACGATGTGTTTTTTTCCAAACATTTTCATTACTTAATGTCCAAGGGGTACGGACCCCGATAAAATAATTCGAACGAATATGAGGCATATAATTTCCAAGAAACATAAACAAAAGGCCAATAAAAAGAAAACTCATTGAGCCGATATGAACGTCATAACCTAATCCATAAAATAAAACACTCATATTAATTAAAAAGAAAATAAATAAAATCCCTGTTACCATAAAGTATAAGCTTCTCTGGAATAACTTATAATTCTCTTTTCTTGGATAAATCTTCGGAGTAACAATTGGCAATATATAAACGAAAAGCATGATCGCATGTAGCTCGATAAACGTTTGCATTTTTGAATCGTAATTATTAACTTGTCCTGAAAAATCCCAATGAACAGGTAATTGACTTGGTAAATCATGAAAGTTAATAATCCAAAATACTAATGAACAAATAAATAGTAAAATTGCAATAATATGCTTTTTCAATCTAAGTCTCCTCTCAGGTTATTTTCTTTAAAACTATATGCCCAACTGATAATTTCTTGAAAAACCGTCATATTTAAAGAATAAATAATAAATTGCCCCTTCTTTTCATCTTGAATTAACTTGGCTGACTTTAATATTTTAAGATGTTGAGAAATACTAGGTTTTGACATATCGAATTGTTCTGAAATTTCCCCAGCAGTTAAATCTTTCTCTTTTAATAAATCTAAAATTTTCCTTCTAGTTGGATCCGATAATGCTTTAAATAGTTCATTCACCTTTCACACCCCTAAGATTTAGTATTTAGTTAATTAACTAAATACTAAAATCTATTTGTGTAATAGTCAATTATGCTAAGATTAGATTTATATTATTTTAAGTTTTTATTTCGTTTCTATATAATTTAAATTAAACATCAAATTTAGGAAATTAAAAGATTAGAGGTAATATCATGGCAAATAAACTATATTTTGAACACCCCTCATTAAAAAAATGGTTTACTAAAATTACTGAAATTAAAGAAGTTGATTCATTATTTCATATCAAACTTGAAGATTCTGCTTTTTATCCTGAAGGTGGCGGGCAGCCATCTGATTTCGGTACAATTAATGGAATCGAAATTGTTGATTTAATAGAGGATGATGAAGAAGTAATCCATGTCTTAAATGCAAAACCGGAAACATTGGAAGCAACATGTGAAATAAATTGGGACCGTAGAATTGATCATATGCAACATCATAGCGGCCAACATTTACTTTCAGCAACCATTATTGAACTATTTGATCTACCTACTGTAAGTTTTCATTTAGGAAAAGAGACAGTTACGATTGACCTAGATACCCCTTCTCTTTCAGCTGAACAATTAAATCAAATTGAAAGAGCAGTATATGAAAAGATTCTTGCTAATATTGAAATTAAAACCTACTTCGTAAATAAAGAAGAATTAAATGCACTTCAACTTCGCAAATTACCAAAAGTTGAAGACAATATAAGAATTGTTGAGATTTTACATACTGATTTATCTGCTTGTTGTGGTACTCATGTAAAACAAACGGGTGAAATTGGATTTATCAAATTAATTAAAACTGAAAAAGTAAGACAAACTACTAGACTTCATTTTAAATGTGGCTATAGAGCACTTGAGGAAATTCAAAAAACTAGTAAAACATTATCAACTATTAATCAATTATTTAATACACATACTGATCAAGTTAAAAATAAAGTCGAATTGACAATTAATGAATTAAAAGAAGCGCAAAAAGAAATCGAGAAAATGAAAGAAACGATCTTTAACTCAATTTCTAATGAGTTATTATTAAATGCAACAAATGATATCATTATTAAAACATTTGAAGAAGAATCAGTTAAAGACTTACAGTTACTCGCAAAATCAATACAGACTAAAAAACCTTCTTTACTTGTATTTTCAAGTGTAAAAGAGCAAAAATTATTGCTAATTAATCAACTTAAAAATGATGTAAATTGTGGGGAACTAATTAAAAATTTACTAAAACAGGTTGAAGGAAAAGGTGGCGGCGGTGCAGGGCAAGCACAAGCGACATTTGAAACTTCAAGCCGATTAAACGAAGCTGAAAATACTTTAAAACATATTTTGCTTCCTCAGGTAAATGTATAAACATTATATTTAGATGAAAAAAGAACAACGACGGACTTCTCAGGTCCACAGTTGTTCTTTTCTTGTTTTGTGCTAAATAATTAAAATCATTTAAATCTATTCTACCGAATACTTATAGAATTTTTTATCGACCTTCATTACTGGAAAATTCTCAGGTAAATCATTACCCTCTACACTTGTAAATCCATTTTTTTCATAAAATCGATGAGCGGCTAAAAATTGAGGGGTTGTTCCAAGATAAATTGCTTTTATTGACATTTCTTTCGCCCATTCAATAGCATTATTTAATAAGAGACTTGCAGTATTATATTTAGCACCTCTGTAATCCTTATCTACAAACATCTTTCTTAACGCAACCTGCTCATTTCCTATGTCTAAAAGACTGATTGTACCAACTACTTTATCGCCAGAAAGAGCCACCCAAAAGTTCCCGTTTCCATTCTGATAAAATTCTTCTATCGTAAACAAATCAGGCTGATCATCCTTGGTAATCTTTATACTGTATTCTTTTTGCTGAATAGCAAGAATTAAATCAACTACTTGAGCTTGATAATCATTTGAGTATTCTTTCACAATTGGGCTGTTGTTCATAAATTTACACCGCCTTTAATATATTTAGATCTTACTTTTTTTCAATTTAACTACTAATCTTTGAGATACTATTACCTCTTTATTCAATATTGAGATACTTTAACATGATGGATAGAAAAAAATGTAAAAAAGGACGATTGTTGACATCATTTAACAATGTGTATATTTACGCAAGCATATCTTGATATTCCTTTTTGCGTTCAAATTCAGCCTTAGCAAATGGACACAGTGGCACAATCTTTTTGTCTTGTTCTCTCATCTCTTCTACAACAGAAGCAACAAGTTTACTGGCAATATTTTGTCCTCGCAAGGATTCTTCGACAAAAGTATGATCAATGATCACTTTTGATGCTCCAGCTTGTACAAATGTAATTTCAGCGACGATTTTCCCTTCTTCATTCTCAATGAAGTGTTTTTTATCTGCCTTTTCAATATTCATATTATTTTTCATCCTTTTTATAAATATATTGTAGTGCACCACTTGGACATAAATCGATCGTTTTCATAGCTGAATCTGCTTCTCCATTATCAGCAAGAATCCACGGCTTTCTTTTTGTATCAAACACTTTCGGCAAAGTCCTTACACAATTACCTGAATGTGTACAGATCTCTTTGCTGAAATAAACTTCAATCTCTTCTCCTGAATATTTCCGATATCCTTTACTTAGTAGGTCTTCTTTATTCATTTCATAATCCCTTCTCATTTTGTATATTTTCTCCTATTTTTAAGCAAACCAATTTTAAACAAGCACACTCATTTATTATTTGACCTCTAACCTAAAAAAAACACCTCCAAAATGTCGATAATTATTTATACGACTTTGGGGGTGTTTTTTCCTTTGTCAAAGGCTTTTATTTAACCGGAACCAATACTATATAAGAATTTGGCTAGCTAAAACAGTTATTATAATTGACTCTAAAGAAGGCTTTAAACAAATAAAAAAGAAACGTAATCATTTTAAATTTATTTTTGGGTTGAGTAGTTGTTAATTCCTTATAGAACTAACGAATGAGTTACTTGCATAACAACAAACCCATTGTTTTAATTTCTAAGTTTTTTTAGCTTGGGAATATAAACTTTTACTCCACTTTTGACACTGATTTATTAATAGCTACAACGTGGAGTATAAATCTAATGATTAATTGACCTAGAAAATATAATATAAAATAGAAAATTGAAGAAATATTTCTTTCAATTAACTTATATGGACCATTTTCTGGTATAAAAATTTTCACTAAAATAATAGATAATAAAAGTACGAGTACATTTACTATGAGAACGTGATTCATTTTTAATTGAACTAATAATAACCCCATAATAAATGTTGCAAAAAATAAAAAATAAGATGTATATGGTACTCGGTTCAAGTCAAACCATGTGGTAAAAAAAGGAATCGGTAATAAATAAATTAAATAAATAGCTTTTTTCACTAAAACAACCTCTTTCGAACTTTTTAATAAGTGCGTTAATTACTTTCATAATAGTAACATATTTTATAATTCCTTATTTAACTCCCCCTCTTTTTACTTCAATTAAAAAATCGACTAAACAGCCGATCATGATGTGCAACAATTGCTATGCGTTAGTTACATAAGTTTTTTATTATATTAGTCTTTTGAATTTTGCTATAAGCTCCCAAAGACCGAAACGATACCATCACTTTAACAATATATAACTTTAGTTTTTGCGATTATGTCATGCAGTGTCTTTTTATCATCATTAAAAATAAATAATGAATCTATTAAACCTACAACACTCATTATTTGGCTAAAGACTGGAATATTTATTCCTGCCAATAAAGTTAAGCTTGAACGTAATGTCATTGTCTTAATCGTAACAACTTCTTCAGTATCTTTTATCACTTTAATGCCTAACAACTTCTTAGCAATTGTTTGCCCACTCCAAATATAAGTTGGTATGATAATTTCAAATACAATTATTGGCATTAATGTAATAAGAATGTAAATTATCGAATATACAATATGTTTGTCAAACATTTCACGCATACTTATTTCTAAGAATTTAGCATGCGTTAAACTTAAAATAAAAAACGTTAAAAAAGCTAATCCTCCACTAATAATTCCATCAATCAAGGACGCAAAAAACCTTCTTTTTCTACTAGAGAGTACGTATTCCATTAACTAACTCCTTTTCCACATGATTTTATCAGTAATCCTTATTCAACTAATCTGCCATTTTGTTGCATAAAAAAATGAGCCAATCACGGCTCCATAATAATATATAACTAACGCACACCTTATTTATATAAGTAAAATCCGACAAGTTGATTATAGAAAGCAAATATGAATAGTTTCGAATTTTTATCTCTCTTCATTGACAAATGAAAAATCCATCATTAAATCATGTTTTACTTTCTTTGACGAGCGTTTACGTTGTTTTACTTTCTCCTTATTTCCTACTATTCGACTTTCAATTCCTTTTTTAATTAGAGTAAAGGCTAGGATGGTTAATATGAATCCAATACTTGGACCAATTACAATCCATTTATCCAACATTAATTCAGCGTACGATAAGCCAATTAATCCTGACCATTCATTTGATAAAGAAACGGTAACCTCTCTTTCACCTGTATTAATAATCTGACTGTCTCCAATCACCAAATTAAAAACGCCTAAATGAACCATTAATAGAAGAACTTGAATAATTTGTTGAACGAATATAAGAATGATTCTAGAACGTAAAAACGGAATAATATGTTTTTTAATCACCCAAAAATTACTACCTCCCATGATCCTAGTTGAAGTGATAAACTCATTTTTTTGATAAAAATTCACTTCATTTCCAATCACACTTGTCAAAGGTGGTAGTGCAACAACTGTTAATAAAATTATTTGTGAAATTAACAACGACAATCCATTGCTAGTTGGATTGATAAAATTTACATTAAAAAACAAGAATACTAGAAAAACCGCTGGAACAAATCGGCAAGCGCGTTCAAATGCTTGAAAAAGCCCATTTTATTTCAACTAAACTACCATTTACTTAATAAAAAAAGCTACCGAGGCAACTTTAAGGTTGTTCAACTAGCGCAATATGATAGTTGAATAAGGGTTTAAATATTTGTGATTGATAATAGTTCATCATTGCCTTTCCATTTTTCCCCATATTTAAAAGTCACATCTAATTCAACTATCGCATGCGTTTGTTGCAAATATGTTGTTAAATCCGAAAAAATAAAATAGCACAATAAAAAATTTAAGAAGTTTGAAAAAAATTATTCAATTTACCTATTTGTTCATTTTTTTCATAACTATTGGTAACTATAAAAATATATTTAAATCAAATGAAAGGAATTTATTTATGGAAACAACCCAAAATAAAATGAAAGCTTTACTTAACAAGGTACCAGAAGTTACAATCTATTTCTGGATTATCAAAGTTTTATGTACAACCGTTGGTGAAACATTTGCTGATTTCCTGAATTTTAACCTTGGTCTTGGATTAGGACTTACTACGATCATTATGGGTTTAGCATTTTTTATCTCATTATTTTTTCAATTCAGAGCAAAAAAATATGTTCCTAGTTATTATTGGATAACTGTTGTGTTAATAAGTGTATTCGGTACTTTGGTAACAGATAATTTGACTGACGCAATGGGAGTACCTCTTGAGACAAGTACAATTGTTTTCTCAATACTACTAGGATTAACTTTCCTTTTTTGGTATCTTAGTGAAAAAACACTTTCTATACACTCAATTTTCACAAGAAAAAGAGAAGTTTTCTATTGGTTTTCCATTCTTTTCACATTTGCTCTAGGAACTGCAGTAGGAGATTTGTATTCAGAACAACTTGGACTTGGGTATTTTAAGACCGGAGTAACAGTAATTGGTATCATACTTTGTGTATTTTTAGCATGGAAGTTTTTAAAGCTTGATGGAATGTTAGCTTTTTGGATAGTGTATATTCTTACTCGACCACTCGGCGCTTCATTAGGCGATTACTTATCTCAGCCAAAAGTAAATGGCGGGTTAGGCTTAGGTACAACAGTTACAAGTGTAATTTTTCTAACCGCAATTTTAGCTATCATCATTTTCCTAGCTGTCACAAAAATTGATATTTCCGCAAGAAGTGAAACAAAAGAAATAAATAGTAGTAAAAAAAATGTTATGGCACAAACAATTTTAGTATTGTTTATTTTCTTAGCAGTAGGTATTGGCGGTTATGTAAAATTATCATCACAAACTGCTTCTACTCAAACTACATTATCTGGTCAATTAACGGATTTTGTAAATATTGAAAATCAAATTCTAACAGATGTGAACTCAAAGAACTTTACTTCAGCTTATAAAAATGCTGATAATTTGGAACATCAATGGGATTCATCAGAGGCTAAACTTAGAAAAATAGATGGAACAACATGGACAAAAATTGACGGAACAATTGACGTTGTATTAGCAACAGTTCGTTCATCAAAACCTGATGTAAGTAAATGCAAAACGGCAATAAATAATTCACTTAGTGTAATAAACGCTGCTAATAAATAAAAGACTTTAGTTTAGGAATTGCAAACTGCAGTTCCTTTTTAAATTTTCGATAATGTCCATTTTGTAAAGTTAGAAATGCATTTTCCCCAGAAAACTCTAAACAAATATTAATCTTAATGTTCTTAAATTCTAAACAAATTTATTATCGATAAAGAGGTTAATAATTCACCTGAAAATAGAGAATAAGTTGGATATAGGCATATATTTATGTAAGTATTGCAATGCGTAGTTCAATAAGAATTGTATTCAAAAATAGCCCAAGGAAGCCAAAAAACTGGTTCTGTTCAAGGTTTTTGTCATTTGCAATGTCACATCCTTTCTCTGCTTCAGCAAGAGATTTAATAAAACCATTTTCATTCAATGAAAAATCAAACTGATTTTTAAACTCTTTTTCTAATCCGTTACACAAATAAGAATGGAACGTATTAGTTTCATAGCCTAAGACCTCATAGCCTTTTATCAAATTAGTATCATCAACAATAAATTGTTTCCTGAATAAAAAAGTAAAGTTAACGCAATTTTGTTCCAGTTTATCATCCTAAAATTAAGAAAGCAGCATTTTATGGTTGATATTAAAAAGTGATTGTGTATCAAATCTTATAAGTATAGTAAGATATTGAAGAATACAATTTATGAGGTGAATTAAGGGTGCCATTACAATATTGGTAATATGATATTTAACAGCTCTAAAAATCTGTTTTTTCAAGCATCTTATTTAGTTGATTATCAAAACGAATATTATTTCATTGAAAAGGAATAGAATTTATGACAAAACAAAAAATTGATCCACGTGTAATTAGAACTAGAAGGTTATTAAAGCAGGCCTTTATTGACCTCATGGAAGTACGAGCTTTTGATGAAATTACTGTACAGGATATTTCTGATCAAGCAACTGTGAAACGTGCTACATTTTATCTTCACTATAAAGATAAGAATGAACTTATGATTCAATATATTGACGAAACTTTAAAAGATTTGCGTGAAAAAGTAAATGTCCAAATATCATTTTTAGACAACTTCGATTATTTAGACCAACAACCTCATCCAAGTTTTGTTCAATTATTTCACCAGATTGCGGAAAATTTCGCGTTTTATAGAGCTTTACTTGTTACTAACCGTATTCCTTATTTAACTTCGGGACTTTTAGAAATTATTCATGAGTTTGTTTCCGAGGGGATTAACCAAATAGAACCTAGTGATCAAAACCTTATTGCTAAAAGAGATTTAATCATCAAATATGTGGAATCTGCCTTTTTAGAAGTTATTATTTGGTGGATTGAAAATAACATGCATTATTCTGAACATGAAATGGCTTTTCAATTAATGACTTTGTCTATTAAAGGGCCTTACAAAAATAATCCTCTGAAATACAGAAGTTTATCTGCTGAAAATAATGCAAATAAAAAGCCGATCAACTAATGATCGACTTTTTATTTGGATTGAAATTTATAAAACAAGTCATGTTTTCTATAAATTCTTTCTAGCACAGCCGTCATTCTATCCGTAATCGCAATAAATTATAGGGCTGTCCAACCACCATCAATAACAAGCTCAGCTCCGGTCATAAAGCGTGATTCATCAGATGCAAGGAATAGTACTCCATACGCAACATCTTCAGGTTTTCCGAAATAAGGAAGTTGAGTAAACGTTTGATAGTATGGTAAAGCCTCTTTAAACGATTCAGCTGTCATTGGTGTCTCAATAATACCAGGGTGAACGGAATTCACTCTAATTTTATCTTTTCCATATTCTACAGCAGCTGATTTTGATAAAGAACGTAATGCCCCTTTTGCAGCAGTATATGGGCTTGATCCAGCCATACCTACTATCCCACCAATAGATGAAATATTAATCAAAGAACCACCACCGACTTTTTGCATCTCTGGAATGACATGTTTCATTCCAAGAACACAGCCATTTAAATTAATATCCATTACTTTATTCCATTCATCCATTTCCATTTGAGTCATCGTTTTTGGACTAGCTACACCAGCATTATTCACTAATACGTCTATCTTACCGTAATGATTTATTGCTTCTTGGATTACAATTTTCCATTCTTTCTCAGATGTAACATTATGCTTTAAACCGATTGCATCCCCACCATCTGCTTTAATTTCATTTATTAACTCATTTAACGCATCTTCTTTAATATCTGTTGCGATTACTTTTGCTCCTTCTTTAGCAAAAAGCTTTGCTTCTGATGCCCCCATTCCAAGAGCTGCACCAGTGATAATTGCTACTTTACCTGTTAAACGTCCCATCATAATCATCCTCTCAAAAAGATTGAATATCTATCTCATTTATTAAAAAAATAGTGTTTACAAAAACATTTAAGTTTACCTAGGATATTCATATTATACATTAAACACTAGAAAATGTGAAGTTATGTACATCGTGTCAATTAATTAAACAAGCGGATTATTTTCTACAGTAACTGCTCCTGTTTTTATAGGAGAAAAAATAAGAAGAAATGCCATTATTAAGATAATGAAATTAGTCCAATAAAAAAAACTACCTAGGTAGTCCATCATTGTTAAACTAACGCAATGCTTTAGTTGCTTAAGGCATTTCTTTTTAAAAAGAGAATAGCGAAATAACAATCCCATTAATATAAAATTCCATAATCTCATTATGATCTCCTTTTGTTTAAGTTATCTAGTATTTACATTTCATTTAAATCATAGCACAATTTAGTATTTTCTAATTTAACAATACTTACATTTTGTAATATAAAAAAAAGACTACTGAAGTAGCCTATTTTTCTACAACTAAAGCAATGAGTTAGATATATGTATATTTGAACTTAAAATAGAATCCACACTTTTTTGTGGTTTCTATTTTTTCATTGTACTTAAAACAGGTTGTGCACCTTTTTCGGAAATAATTGTTACAAGTAGACTAGTAACCATATCGGCTTTTTGACCGTCTGTTGCAGTTAATAATCCTTTTTCTTCAAGCATTTTCAAGGCATCTTCCACCATACCAACAGCGCCTTCTACTATTTCTCTTTTAGCTTGAACAACAGCTTTCGCTTGTTGTCTTTGTAGCATACTACTTGCTATCTCAGGAGCATAAGCAAGATGACTTAATCGAGCTTCTTGAACTTTTACTCCGCTTTTTTGAAGTCTTTCTTGTAACTCATTTTGTAATTCTACTGCAATCTCTTCTGCATTCCCTCTTAAAGAATATTCTTCTTTATTTGTCGTGTCATAAGCATATTTCGTTGCAATATGACGAATTGCTGTCTCACTTTGAATCATTACAAATTTTTGATAATCTGCAACATCAAACAATGCTTTTTCAACATCAACTACACTATATACTACAACCGCTGCAATCTCGATTGGATTCCCATCGATGTCATTTACTTTCAATACATCGCTATTGAAGTTAACAGCCTTTAGATTAACTTTTGATTTACTTGTAAATGGAATAGTACAATAGAATCCATCCTCGTAGATTGTCCCTAAATATTTCCCCATAAATACCATAGCAACTGCTACTTTAGGTTGGTTAATTACAAATCCAGATGAAATCAAACAAACGAATAAAAATGAAGCAATCATGAAAAATGCATTACCACTAGTTAAAGAAATTATCCCTCCAAACAATAATAATCCTATTATTAATACCAACACGATGTAGCCGTTAATTCGAAATGCTTCTTTTTTCATATTTTTCTCCTCTTATAAATTTAAAAGATACTATTCTAATAAGGAATGAAATTAATCGTTTTAATTCTTGGATTCCTCTTTAGATCAATAATTTAAAAGAAATTCTAAATTTGAAAGTAATCCAAGAATTATAAATCCAATTCCTAATGAAAACCATAGTGATTTTACTAACCAAACAGGCAAAAATTTTAAAAAACCTCCAAGAAAAAATGTAATTATAAACCCGATACAGCCTAAAAACTCATTTGCGTATACAGTTATATCTGTAGCATTCCATAAGTTTTCTTTATTTTTTTCATTTGTGATCATTCCTTGTATGAATAGAAGACCACCTGTAATTATCAGTCCTAATCGAAGTATCCTGTTGATCCCCCCAATAATCCTCCTGATAGTTTATCTAGTCTCATGTTTAATAATAGGCTAATTATACAGCTAAGATTGACTTCTGTAACTTGGGGTATTTTTGCATAATTAATAGAATTTTAGAAAATCCATCTTCAACTAAACTGACATTTACTTTAATTTTAAAAAATACCGAAGCAGTCAATTCCTGTTCAACTATCGCATTCCTTGGCCAACCACGAATCCTCAAATTCAACACAGTGAATCGACGTTTAGATCGTACATCCAAGTAGCTGAATAAGATTTACTAAAGTTTAACCCAATTATAATGTTCAACAGTCGGAAATGGATCATAAAAATGATGTAATTGCTTTTTCCATTCTTGATACTCGTTAGATTGTCTAAAACCAACTGTATGGTCTTCTAATGTTTCCCATTGAACTAGTAGTAAATATTTCCCCTTTACTTCTATACAACGTTGTAATTCGTGAGATATGTAGCCTTTCATTGAAGAAATTATTTGTGATGCACCACGAAATGCTTCTTCATACTCCTCTTCCATACCTTGCTTCACTTGTAGCATAACGGCTTCCAATATCATATTTAATCCCCTTTTCATAAGTTAATCAATATTATTTTAAGAGTCCTTTTATTAATCTTTACTTCAAGAAAGTGAAAAAGGAACTAATCGTCTATCACCTCAGTGTTATTCAACTATTGCATGTTTTAGTTACATATGAACTCAAGATAATAATTTGGCCATGTAGTATTCATCAAAACTAGTACCGTCTATTATTAGTGAGTTCCTTTTTGTTCCTTCAATTTCATACCCCATCTTTTTATATAAACCTACACCTGCTTCGTTTTGTTTTACAACGGTCAGTTCTAATCTTGAAATACTATGTTTAATTGCCCATTCTTCTATGTTTTGAAATAATTTAGTACCAATACCTTTACCTGTGTATTCCTCTAAGATTCCAATGGCAAGATAGACCGAATGTTTTTTTCTTATCGCACTACTCCCAATCGCAAACGCATAACCGACTAATATTCCAGAAGAATCTTCTGCAACAAATATGGTTGAATTCGGTGATTTCTCAATAACTTCTAACTGTTTACGTTGTTTCTCGGCTGTAATATTTCTTTCTCTAGCTCCATACAGCATGAAATCAGCCTGTTTTTCAACTTCTTTAATGAGTTGTACAAAATTTTCTGCATCGTCTAGTTTGATTTCTCTAATGTTCATTTATTTCCCGCCTTATGTAATGGATTAATAATGATAATTCTATAAAGGTAATCGTATTCCCTTTCATATGTAACCAAACAGCCATCTACTTCAAAAAAAAAACGAGCTGCAAGCAACTCGTGTTCTTAAACTAAAACATGTGTTTAGGATATTTTATCAAAACATTATTATTTTTGGAGCATTTGAAAATAGCATTCTTCAACGAAGTAGAATCTCGTCTATGATCATTCAAGATCATACTTAACACCATTCACAAGTTCCCTCATGGAGTTTAACAGTTAAGAGTGTCAACTTTATTTTTTAAAGTTTAAATATAATGTGTATTTTCTACTTGTACTAAAAACAAGACCATCAATAAAATGATCTTCTTACTAAATGTTTAACATTGAGATTAATTTGACTACCACATTCAGTATTTCCGCTGCTTAACTATGATTTAATAAAGTTCATGGTGCTTTTATGCTTATAAAAGTCTTTAATCGTTAGATTGTAATGAGTGATCTAAACTCCTATAGCGATTTTCCAACAGACTTTTTAAAACGGATATTTCCTGTAATAATCGCTCTCCCTCATTAGTTTCTAGAACCTTTTTTCTCTCGAGTTCTTTTCCCACCAACCTTTTGACGGATAAAACATCTGATCCTTTAAGTAGAACATCTTTTTTTGAATTAAATTTTTCATGTGCAACAAGTTGTATACCACAGGAATTATATAATAGAGTGTATCCAGCAATACCAGTTGTAGATTGATAAGCCTTGGAAAATCCTCCATCAATGACTATCAACTTTCCGTTTGCTTTAATTGGATTTTCTCCTTTTATTTCTTTAACAGGTGTATGGCCGTTTATTATATGACCAACTTTTGGATTAAGATCCATTTCTGCTAGAATTTTACTGCAGATTTCCTCTTTTTCTCGTAAATGGTAATAGGGATTCTTAATCTCTTTATGTGTTTGTTTGTCTTTTATAAAATACCTTTCAAAGGTCGTCATTGCTCTTTTTCCAAATAATGATGAATATTCTCCTGTCCATAAATACCAGACCATATCTGTTGCGAGATCATCCGTCTCTTCAGGATGTGCAAAAGCATGTCGTAAATAATGTTCAAAAATATCAAGTAAATCACGACCTGCATAAGTATAATTTTCAATTACCATTTTTTCCATATTACCATTTTCATCGATTGGGATGCATCCATGTATTAATAAGTTCCCATTATACTTCAAATAAAGACTGCCTTTCTTCATGAGAAAATTCATATGTCTGGCCAACTTTTCTGAATGCTGGACAAAAAACAATAGTCTGTCCAAAACTTGCTCTTCTTCCTTTAATAATTCACTAGGATTATCTGGATTTATAGTTGCAAAGCAAGTATTTTCTAATGGATAAGTTTCCCCATTAATTGTTATTTCATTTTGGTCATAATTAATTTTCTCAAGTAAAGTCCTTTCTGACATATTAAAATACGGGCGTCGCTTTATGATTGGCATTTCAAGCTTAAATTGAATAATTGCAATCGCTTGATGGATTTTAGTGATTTGCAAAATTTCATGATCAGACTTTTTTTTATCCGAATTGCTCTTTGGTCTAAACGCTAGATTGTCCACATAGTACTTTTCTGCAAGATTTAAAAGTGGTATAAGATTTATTCCATACACATCTTCTATTATATTTAAATTGTCGTATCGAGCACAGATTCGAATAATATTAGCTAGACATACCTTTGATCCAGCAAAGGCACCGATCCATAAGACATCATGATTTCCCCATTGAATATCAACAGAATGATAATTAATTAAAGTGTCCATAATTTTATCAGGTTCAGGTCCGCGATCATAAATATCACCCACGACATGAAGATGGTCAACTACTAACCGCTGAGTAGAATAGGCCAGACCTGTAATGAGCTTATCTGCTTGACCAAGAGAAATAATTTGCTGGACTATTTTTGAATAATATTGTTTCTTATCGATCGATTCATCTATTTTGTAAAGTAGCTCTTCTATTATATAAACAAACTCTTGAGGCAATGCTTTATGTAATTTTGAGCGTGTATATTTAGTTGAGGAATAAGAAATTAGCTTGATCATACGGTCAATGGTTTCTGTGTACCACTGTTGTAACTCTTGTTTATTTACACACTTATTTCTAATTAACTTTAATTTTTCTTCAGGATAATAAACTAACGTTGCAAATTCATTTATTTCCATATCAGATAGTTCATCTTGAAATAGGTCCCTTATTTTCTCTTTCACTCTACCCGAACCATTTCTTAACACATGTTGAAAAGCTTGATATTCACCGTGTAAGTCACTAACAAAATGCTCTGTTCCCTTTGGCAGATTGAGAGTGGCTTCAAGATTAATAATCTCAGTTACAACTTTTTCTTCACTATCATATTTATGAGCCAGTAAATCTAAGTATTTTATGTTCAACTTTTTGGTATCTCCTTTGTAATTTCTTCCTTTATTTTTCTCTTGAAGGATACTCTTAATACCTATATGATAAAAGAAAGGAACCCATAATTTGGATGCCTGTATGTTAGCAGGAATTATGTTTCTTTTTGTTGGATTAAATAAGTTATATGATATAAGATTACCAACTTAATCTTCAACTATCGCATCTCATTAGTTGCATAAGTTCTTTAATCACTAATGTAAAACCAAATTAAGTCTTTGCGAAGTTCTTCAAGAATTTTCTTTTCTCCAAGTGAGTTTGGATATACATCAGAATATTCATACACATTATTTTCTGCTTCAGTTAAACTACTTGCAGTTTCAATGATATATGATTTTAGTTCATCACAATAGTTTACTTTATAATAAGCTCCTTTTAAAAAATAGTTTAAGACATTGTTCACTTTTATTTTTTCAAATCCTAATTCAATCATTAAAGTATCGATTTTCTCTTTATTATTCTTCATTTTTTTCTCCTCAAAAAATAATCTCCAAATGGTGGGAAAAATACAATACGTTAGTTAAATCAGCCTTTAGAAATGTCCAAAATGAACTTGCGAAACTATTATTTATAAAATAATGGAAATTTAACAATAATCGCCATTTTCATCTATTCCAATTGGAAAGTAAGGCATACCATTCATTAATTCAACTAATTCATAAGGGTCTCCATCATTTGAAAGCCAGTCAATAGTAAAGACCTTAGGGTTAATATATTCATCAGAACCATTATTTTTGTAATTAACATTTAAGTCATTGCATTTTAACCAATATTTCCTAAACACTGCAATAACTCTTCCTGAACAACATATAGGGTCAAAATTCCCAATAATATAATTCTCAATTTCTACCTCTGATTTTCCTTCAATTAACATTTTTTCTCTAATAAAATCCAATTTATCTTCTTCAAATGAGACAGCTTTATCTAGTTCTTTTACATATTCATCAAATAAGTTTTTATAAGTATTATTCATTTTTATCCCCTATGTAATAATTAACTTTATGAAAATTTTAATTTATTAATTCAAATTCAACAATACCCTTCTTATTTCACTAATCTATTTCTATTTAATCCTTTTCTTGAGTCACTAACCTACCATTTAGCTGATTAAGCACTACGACACCCCAATTAATCGATACCTATAAACTACTTTTTCTATTTTTATTTCGATTTTACATAGTCTTTTTTAACTATTGATGAGATAATAAATTTTGTCGAATTATATTAGGTTAAATGGGGAGAAATTTTTATGTGGAAAAACCGAAACGTTTGGATCGTGTTGTTCGGTGAATTTGGAGCCGGTATAGGTCTTTGGTTCGGAATTATCGGAAATTTAGAATTTATGCAAAAACATATACCTTCTGATTTCTTTAAATCGTTAATTCTTTTTATCGGTTTATTAGCAGGAGTTATTTTTGGTCCGTTAGCTGGGAGGTTAATTGATCAATATTCAAAGAAAAAGATTTTATTAATTAGTGGTTTAGGTCGTACGTTAAGTGTGATTCTTATGTTTTTCGCAATACAATACGGAAGTATTATTTTCATGGTCTTATTTTTAGTTATGCTACAAATTTCTGCTGCATTTTACTTTCCAGCGCTTCAAGTTGTCATACCAATGATTGTGAAAAACGAACAGTTATTAACTTTAAACGGTATTCATATGAATATTTCTACAATATCAAGAATTGCCGGAACTTCAATTGGTGGTATTTTAGTTGTATCAACTAGTCTCACAAATGTATACGGAATGAGTATGTTAGCATATGCATTTTTATTTTTAATGACGTTCTTTTTACGAATTGAAGAACCATCGATCAAACCAATGAATGTAGAAAAAACAAATAAATCTAAAACTGACAAAGGATTTGCTGAAATATTTGCACTTATTAGAAAAAGTCCAACAATCTTAAATTTATTTATCTTGAACTTAGTCCCGGTACTATTCCTTGGTGGATTTAATTTAATGGTAATCGAAATAAGTGATATTCAACATGATCCTTCAATCAAAGGCCTTATTTATACAAGTGAAGGTATCTCATTCATGATTGGAGCATTTGTCATTAAACGATTAACAATAAAGTATACGAATAAACAATTACTATACTTTTCAACTTTTTTAGTAGCTTTTGCTCAGCTATCACTTTTCTTTGCAGATCACCATTGGATGACACTTATCTCATTTGCAATTTTCGGATTTTCAGTTGGTTGCTTCTTTCCTGTTTGTTCAACTGTTTTCCAAACTTCAATTGACAAATCTTATCATGGTCGACTTTTCTCATTTAGAAGTATGTATGACCGTGTAACATTTCAAATCGTACTATTAAGTACAGGATTATTTTTAGATACAATTGGTTTACAATATATGGTTTTAATATTTGGAACGGTTTCGCTCTTAATTCTTGCTAGATTATTGTATAAAGATAAAAAATCTAAAGTAGAGTTAGTGAACGAAAATCAAAACTTATCAATGTAATTAAAGAGGCTGTCTCAGAAGTCAGGTTAGCTGACACTGGGGCACCTCTTTTTTTTATTAAAACTCCTATTGTAATGGTAAAAAAAGGAAATTAATCATTAATGTCGTATATGTACATAGGGGAGATGATATCAAATGAAATATATACAAAAAGTTTCTGTAATTATATTAATTACAATTTTATTATGTGCGTGCCAATCAAAGTCTGATGATAAAATTTTAGAAATTCCAAATTCAAGTGAATATGTTATTTTAATGGTTCAAGGTGTTAATAAAGGAGTATCCTCTGAGAAAACATCAATGACTATAAAGGATAATAAAAAAATTGAAGCGTTTATCGAAAAAGTAAACAAAATGGAAGTAGTTCAGCCTTCAAAAGAAGAATTAATGAAGAAAAACAAAGAATTAAATAACAAGGGGAATTACTTCTTTGTATTGTCGGATAAGGAATCAATGGACAATAAAGTATATATAATGAATTTTTTTAAAGATGGAAGGATAATTTTTCAAAAGCCAAATGGAAAGAAAGTAACTTCTAATGGCCAAGGGCAAGAAATGATGTATTGGTCAAAGGAAAAACATCCAGAATTACTTACTTATTTAAAAAATCAATTAAATATAAAGTTTTGATTTTCATAAAAGGTCGAAAACTTAAGTTTTAAGCCATATCAATGATATGGCTTTTTTGTTCCATTTTAACTATAACTAAAGCAAACTTTTACTTAATAGAAGTAATTAGGGGTATCTCAACACCGCTTTTCGTTTGTAGGTGATTTATTCGATCTTTTTTTAAAAGAATGAATAGATTTTTATTAGATTTAGTAAGAATTCAAACTTTTTTACTAGTTTCTTATTCATATCAACTATTTTAAAAATATAAGGACATAATACCCTAACTGGTATAGGTAATTATTTTTTTTATTTGCGATTTTCGAATTTTTATTTGCAGTTCACTGTTTTTTTGCAGCTTTTCATCATTTATTTGCACAGATAGATTACTTATTTGCAAATTACACTTAACTACCCATAAAATACAGGGGTCCCATCCATATTTCAGCTTTGGAACACCCTTAGTTTTTATAAAAACTCAATATCCATATGCAGCTAAAAATTCATTCAAACTTGAATACAGTGTTACGACTTCCCATTTTCGTTCAAATTCATAAGTAGTGCATACTTCCCCTGATTCCTCGTTGATAAAAATAACATCATCCGTTTCGTCATCGAAGCCAATTATTAACCAATTTTCTGGCCATTGTATTTTTTTACTTAAGTCCTTTTTAGCCTCATTTAAATCTTCTTCTTTTATAAAATAGATTGTCATATTTTCATTTGAGACTTCATCTATATCTATTCCTTTAATTCTTGTAAACCATTCGTTTTGCATTTGTTATTCCCCATTTCCAATAAGAAAGCCTGCATCAACCAAGTGATCACAGGCTAACTTTTTTACTTTTGTGCTTTTTTTGATTCAGATAAATTTGATTTATCTTCGTAGTTTGGTTGTTTTTGACCGCCGTTATTTTTTCTTCCACCATTTCCACGTCCCATTTCTTTCGCCTCCTTAATTTGTCATAAAAATATTTTATACAATTAAGGTAAGACTATCCCACTAAATTACAGGAAGAAAAAATAGACTACAAATTGGATAAATAGGATGATCCAATAACCAAAAACAAATTTTGGATGCTTTGTTTTATGTCTAAAATAATACATTCCTAAAATTGAACCAATCGAACCTCCGATAATTGCAAATAAAAATAATATGCGTTCAGGAATTCTCCATGCTTTTCTTTTTGCACGTGACTTATCAATTCCCATAATTGCAAATGAAATAATGTTTATGATTACTAGATAAAACATAAAATACCCTACCATTTAGATCCCTCATAAGACTCGTTTATTTTGAAATTTTTGCTATTTTGCTTCGAGTTGTTTGTATTAAATCTTCTGCATTCAATTGAAGTTGTATACCTATTTTTCCACCGCTAACAATAATCTCTTCTATATCATTAACAGATTCTTCAATGAAAGTAGGGTATTGCTTTTTCATTCCAATCGGTGAACAGCCACCTCGAACATATCCAGTACTTGCTAAAAGGTCTTTCACTGGTAATAATTCTACTTTCTTTTCTCCAGCAGCTTTTGCGGCTAATTTTAAATCTAATTCTTTTTCAACTGGTATGACAAATACATAAATCGCCTTGGATTGACTGATTGATACAAGTGTTTTATAAACAAATTCGGGAGCTTTATTTATTTTTTTTGCTACAGAAACCCCATCAATTTTCCCATCATTCGACTCATAATTTAAGGTTGTGTAGCTAACATTTTTTGAATCTAACATTCTCATTGCATTCGTTTTACTAACAGCCATTTTTACTCCTTTCAATGCTACAAAAATAATATATTTTTAGGCAGATATTGATTGCTTCTTATTTCGATTTTTAAGTTTTTGTTCAATTGATTTCATAAACGGTGTAGTTGAGATCGCAAATACGACACATGCTAACCAAATAAATGAAAATGAGATAAAGTCTTTCTTTGAAAAACTTTCATCGTATAATAAAATCCCTATTAATAAACTAATTGTTGGTGAAATAAATTGTAAAAAACCAACATAAGTATACGGTATTAATTGTGCTGCTTTACCGAAAAATAATAAAGGAATAATTGTTACTAAGCCAGCACCTACTATTAATAATTGCTCAATTGGTGCACTTTGTACAAGTCCTGCTTGGCCTTTATAAGCTAGGAAACCAAAATAAAGTAAGGCTACTGGAAAAATTAATAATGTCTCTATTGTAAGGCTTAAAAAAGAATCGATATTTAAAATCTTTTTCAATAATCCGTAAAAGGCAAATGTTAAAGATAATAATATTGCTACGATTGGTAATGTACCTGACATGATTGTTAAATATCCTACACCTATTGTTGCTAAACAAACTGAAACGATTTGCCAAATTGACAATGACTCTTTCAATACGATCACACCAAGTATAATACTAACTAATGGATTAATATAATAGCCTAAACTTGCATCAAGAATATGATTTGAATTGACTGCCCAAATATAGATTAGCCAATTGGTACTAATTAATAGTGAAATAGCAATCATTGAGACAAATACTTTTTTATTACTTACAATCTGCTTCCAAGTTATTTTAAATTGCTTTAATTTTTTTGTAAGAAGAATGAAAAGTATTAACGTTACAAAAGACCAAATAATACGATGTGTTAATATTTCAAAAGGAGAAATATCTTGAATTAGTTTCCAATAAATTGGTAAGACACCCCATACCACATACGCGAGAACACCGTACAAAATCCCTTTAAGTGTGTTGTTCATTCTCTCCCAGCTTTCTTTTTCTATATTAGTGTGCTATTTCAACGTTTTTTTCTTCAGATTGTTCAGACGGTAAAAATAAGACGAAAATAAACGTAATAATACTAAATACCGCCATAAATAAAGTGATGATTTCAAAACCAGCCGTTACAGCTTTTACTGTCGAAAGATGATTGATTTGATTTTGAGCATTAAGAACTAATTTATGACCATTCAAAACTTCGGATGCCTTAATCGTAAAAATGGTTCCTAACACAGCAACTGTAATTGTTTGGGAAAAAGTATTTAAAAAGGAATTTGCGGCAATTGCAATACCCCGTTGGTTCATTCCTACAGCTGATGAAATAAGGATCATATAAATTGGAAAAGATAACCCAAAGCCAAGTCCTAAAAATGCATTAAATGGATAAATTAATAGTTTCGAATCATGGAAAAAGTTCATCCCTAATGCACCTATAATACATAAGAAAGCTCCTATTAGGATAATGTTTTTTGCCTTCATTTTCTTAATGAATCGACCAGATAGAAACGAACCTAATGTCCAAGCAAATGAAAGAGGAATTAACATTAAACCTGACTGTGTCGGACTTAAACCAAACACACTTTGATTATAAACAGGTAAATATACCTCAATCGATATTAGAAGTGCATGTGCGATAAACATTGCTGCATATGTTACGACTAAATGACGGATTTTGAATAAAGATAGTGGTAATAATGGTTCCTTTGCTCTTGTTTCAATAAAAAGAAATAACCCAAATAAAATGATTGCAAATGCAAAAAGGAATAATAAATTTGGAGAAGTCCAGTTATGTTGCTCTCCTCCTACTACTAAAGCATATAAAGCAGATAAAGTACTTAATATAAAAAGAATGGACCCTAAATAATCAATTGAAATTGTTTTTTTACGGTCAATTTTTTGATGATAATATTTCCAAAATAGAATAATAGAAATGATTCCAAATGGAAAATTAATAAAAAAGATATAACGCCACGAAATAAAGTCTACAAAAAACCCTCCAACTAATGGACCAATTACACTTGAAACTGCCCATACCGCACTAATATACCCTTGCACTTTAGCTCTTTCTTGGTAAGGATACAGATCACTTATTACCGTCATTGTTAAGGGTAATGCAGCTCCAGCACCTAGCCCTTGAATTGTACGAAATAATATTAATTGACCCATATTTTGTGAAAAACCACATAAAACTGAACCTAAAATAAATAAAATGATGCCAAACATTAATAAGTTTTTACGACCAAATAAATCCGATAGCTTTCCATAAATCGGTGTCGTTACAGTCATTGCCAACATATATGCTGCAAAAATCCAACTCATCAACTTAACACCAGATAATTCCGTAGTGATCGTAGGTGTGGCAGTAGTTATAATCGTCCCTTCAATCGCAGACAATGTAACAGCTACCAACAAACCGATTGTCACTAACTTCCGATTTGTTTCCATAGTATACCTCCATTCGAGAGCAGATTTAAGGATTGAATTTTATTAGAATAGATAAATATTCCTATGCTTTCTTAAAAATAATAGAAGCTCTAATGGAGCTTCTATTATTTCCTTGCCTACTTTTTCCAATTTGATTCAATAAATTCGTCTCTTCCAGACATCGCTCTGTCTTCTTTATAGTGTTTTGGATTTTTTTTATGGTAGTCCTGGTGATATTCTTCAGCCTCATAAAAAGTAGTTGCTTGTAATATTTCGGTTACAATCGGTTTCTTAAAAATATTACTTCCAATTAATTTTTCTTTTGATTCCATTGCTTCCTTAAGCTGTGAATCATTATGAACAAAGATTGCGGCACGGTATTGTGAACCTCTATCTTGGAATTGACCATCTGGATCTGTTGGATCAATTTGCGGCCAAAATAATTCTAATAGTTTTTTGTATGAAAATAATTCATCATCAAACGTAATTTGAACCACTTCATAATGACCAGTAGTCCCCTTTTTAACCTCTTCATACGTAGGGTTTTCTAGTTCCCCACCCATATAACCTGAAACAATACCATGTATACCAGGTAAATCCTCAAACGGTGTTACCATACACCAAAAACAACCACCTGCAAAAGTAGCTTTTTGAATCATTTTAAATCCTCCTTACATTACCTAGTTTACATAATATCATTATATGAAACCTTCATATTTCTTTAATCTTATCTTATCTCTTTTAAAAGAATTTTTAAATATTTTAGCTCATAATTTACCAATTTTTTATTATATCTATTCTGTAAATCTGATTAGATTATAAATACGCAGAATAGACGATAAAAAACAGACATTAATTGTCTATATTAATGACAATCATGTCTGTTTTCTTAACGTAAATTAAGCAGCAATTGATTTATTATTGTTTTTGATTCTTGTTCCAACAAACAACCAAATGACAAATAGTAATAAAATTAGTTGTGGAATGATACTTTCTAAGGAAGGATAAATCCCTAATTTAGGTATTGTTGGAAAAATAGTACTCATATGGTCAGGCAAGTAGCCAATTCCTTGTAATGCATGAATACTTTGACCAATGAATTTAAACGTCAAGTAATAAATACATAAACTTGCAATTGTAAAAAACGGTTTTAACGGAATGAATTTACTTCCTTTTAAGATAAAGATTCCAATAATAACAAGTAAAATGATTCCACCTGCAAAACCAGTAATCAATTCTTTCACTGTAATTGAAGAACTCATACCGATATAAAATACGACAGTTTCGGCACCTTCTCTAAATACAGCAAAAAATGAAAGTAAGCTTAATGAAAGTATTCCTCCGCCCGCAATTGCAGCTTTTGCTTTTTCTTTCATCTTACTACCATATTCTTGTTGACGAGATTGTTTATGCAACCATAACCCAACTGTCAACATGAAAAGAACAGCAATAAGACCAGAGATTCCTTCAATTAATTGATTGCTAATTCCAGCTGAGATTTTTGATAATAAGAACTGGAATAATAAACCGGCTACTAAACTAGCTAGAATACCAAAACCACCACCTACAAAGATCCACTTACGTGCTGATTCTTGATTACCTTTTGAAACTAATGCTAGTAAAGCAGAAATAATAATTAAAGCCTCTAAACCTTCACGAAATACAATTGTCCCTGCATCAAACATCGTATAAGATGTTTTCTTTGTAGCTAAGTTTAAATTGTTTTGAATTTCTTTTAATGTTTTCATAGTTGTAGCAGATTTAGGCTTTTCTGTTAACCTGGTTAGTGCAATGGATGTATCATTTTCAATTTTCTTATATAATTCCATTGAATTTGATTGAACCATTACTTCAACATAAGGCCAATCTTGTATAAATTCATTAAATGTAGTTTGCGCTTTTCCTGTATCATTTGATTCTACATAATTGATTGTTTGATTTAGTAGTTTAATTGCTTTCTCAATACTTACTTCTTTTGTTGAGTCACTACTTGGATTATTCAAAACATCAATTAATTTAGTAAAAGAATCATTTACTTTAGCAATTGAAGGATTTTCAGTAAACAAAGTTGACCTTGAAGTAATCATATTTGCTTCGATTGAACCATAAAATCCACTGTTTGCTTTTCTTACATCATTTTCTACTTTTGACCATTCTATTTCAAAAAGCTTATATTCAGATTGTGCTTTTGCCCAATTCGATTCATTTGATAAAGTTTTAACATTATTTAAATGAGATACTAGTTTAGTAAGATTAATTTGAGAAAGATCTTTTTTATCATTTGTATTTTCTATCCACTTTTCGGTTTCAAAAGCAACCCCGCGAATATCATCTTTTACTGTTGCAAGATCATTTTGGTCAATATCTTTAATCGCTTGGTCAACAAGCTTATTTAATTTTGACGTTTTTTTCTCATTTTTAATTAAATCTTTAATCGCTAATAAATCTGATTTTATTTTATCTTTTTCACCATTTTTAACTTCTGTTAACGAGTTACCAATATGTGAAAGTACTTGTTCTTGAATATCAGTTTCAGCAAATGTTTTATGAAACGGACTAATTATTAAACTAAAAAATAGTAAACTAGCTATTATAAGTATATTTTTTTTCATGACATTCACCTAGAGTAATCCTTCACCAATATATCTTCCATTCTTAACACCTGGGAAGCATGCAAAAACAGCACTACCATTATGCTGAATGTATTCATTCAATAAATCCATTTTTGCTAATTTATCTTGCATTGGTATAAATTGTTTTTCTAAGTCTCTTTGGAAACTAACAAATAGTAAGCCTGCATCTAATTTTCCCGTTTGGATATCTAGTCCGTCAGTATAAGAATATGATCTTCTTAAAATTTTTATTTTTCCATTTCCTCTTGCTAAAGCAACATGTGAATCTGCAGGAATTAATAATTTACCATTATCATCTGTTTTCTTTAAATCTATTTTAGAAAATTCATCTCTTTCACCAATTGGTGCACCAGTTGCTCTATGACGTCCAAATGTTTGTTCTTGATCTATTAAAGAACTACGATCCCATTCCTCAACACGTATACGAATACGTCTTGCAACTAAATAAGAACCACCAGTTAACCAAGCTGGCCCATCGCCGTTTTGTACCCAAATATGAGAATTCATTTCATTTTCATCTTTTGTATTTGGATTTCCAGTACCGTCTTTGAAACCCATTAAGTTTCTAGGTGTACTACCAGAAGGATCCGCTCCAGATGAACGTTGGAAGCCGTGCTGCATCCATTTTAAGCTAACAGTTCCACGTCCAATACGAATCAAGTTTCTTATACCATGAAATGCAACTTGTTGATCGTTTGCACAAACTTGAACTACGATGTCTCCACCATTCCATTCTTCTCTTAAGTTATCACCAGGGAAATGCGGTAAATCTTTTAACCCCGATGGTTTACTTGCTTGAATCGATAATCGTTCAAAAAATGTAGATCCAACTCCAAATGTAAATGTAAGTTTCATCGGTTGGAGACCTGTTGCCTCACCAGTATCAACCGGTGGAGATGAAGGAAATTCAGAATCTCCTAATTCTTTTCCTTCACTCATTAATGCTGATGCTTCCGTCCATTTTTTAAACAGTGTTTTGACATCTGCTTTTGAAGTAGTTTCTAGTTGAAATGACGCCAAATACATAAAATCTTGAGCAGGAGTAATAATTCCTTGTTGGTACTTTCCATAAAATGGCAGAATCTCCTTTGCATCCGCTTTTGCTGGTGAAAAGAAATTAGTTACCTTTTCAGTTGCTACTTCAATTCCAGTCGCACCGATCAGTAAGCCAGCTCCGCCAACTCCAAGAAGTTTTAGTGCATCTCTTCTAGAAACTTTATTCGTTTCTAATTTTTTCATATTATTTAACCCCTAATGTTGCCCCAACTTGAGAAATCGGTTCTGCTAATGCATCTACTTGTTGAGCCAATTTTTTTACTTCATCTTCTTTTAACTGTTTGTAATCAACGTATTGATCACCTTTTTTATAAGTATTTAAAGTTGTCATTAAATCATTGAATCTAGTTTCAATTGTTGAAGCTAAATCAGCATCTTTTGCTTTTAATTTATCAGATAATAATTGAACGATTTTATCTGACCCTTCCACGTTAGCTGCAAAATCAGCTAAATCTGTATGAGAATAACGTTCTTCTTCACCAGTAACCTTCGAAGATGATACTTCATTTAGTAATTCTACAGGACCAGTTACAAATAATACAGGATCAATTTCAGCTGTTTCTACTTTTGCTCTTAAGTAGTTAGCATCCTTCATAAGTTGTTCTGTATATTTTTCAAGACCTTTTGTTGTATTTTGAACCCAAAGAACTTGCTCAATTTTGTGGAAACCAGTCCACTCATTAGCAGGTACATCACCTTCACGTGCATCGATTTTTGGATCTAAATCACCGAATGATTCTGCTACTGGTTCAATTCTTTCGTAATATGAACGACTAATTGGATATAAACGTTTTGCTTCTGCCATGTTTCCTTCATTAATTGCATTAACAAACTTTTGTGTATTTGCTACGAACTCTTCAGTTTGAGAAACAACAAAATCTCTATAATTATTAATCTCTTTATCTAAATTTACTGTTTGTTCTACTTTTGAATCTTTTTTTACATTACTAGCTTCTTCACTTTTTTGTGCACAACCTGCCATCATTAAGCTTGTAGCAAGAGAAATTGCGATCATTGTAGTTTGCTTCTTCATGAAAATACCCCCGAAAAATCTAAATTAATATATGTAATTGATATTGATAACTTTTCTCATTACTTATCATAATACAATTGATAAATATTTTCAATTAGATTTTCATAAAAAATGACTGAAGCCTGTTCAGTCATTTAAAGCTATTTAGTAATGTACCTATTATTTAGACCAAGTTTTCTAATTAATTTCACTTAATGTTCGTATTTTTTATTATTAACTCTTTTATAATAAAGATATAAATGACTAAAACTATTAATCCATTATAAAGCAAGACATATAATCAACAACTATTATTCAATCTTAAATAATTTCTCTAAATAAGCATTCACAAAAATATTATTCTTATCTAATTGACTTCGAATCGTAAGAAAGTTAGATAATGATGGATAAGAATGATTTAGTTTTTCTATATTCATTGAATGCATTTTTCCCCAATGTGGTCTACCATTATAGCTTTGAAGAATTTCTTCTATCCTATTAAAATATTCTTGATGAGGCATTCCTTTATACATATGGATTGCGATATATGCTGAATCTCGCATCGAAGCAGGACTTATTAAAAAGTTGTCAGATTTTACGAATCGACATTCGATTGGGAAATGGACGTTAAATCGTTTATTTTTAATCTCTTCTTGTATTTCTAAAGTCGCATCATTCATATATTGTGCTGGAATACTATATTCCATTTCGTTAAATTTCACATTTCGAGTTGTTGAAAATAATTCATGACTCGGTCCGACCATTCTCGAATTTGGAACACTACTGCCACTTATTTTACTAATTTGATAACTACTTTTTGGAAAGTTTCTACTAAACTCACTTAATAACCAGAATGCTTTATTTTCAATCGTTGCTACTTTCCATTTCTCAAATTTAAATGAATGTTTCTTTGTTCTAGTTTCATTCATTACCTTTACTTGAACATTCTCAGAATAGGGAAATAAGTAAAACTCAAAATGTTCATTTTCTTTTTTCAAATTTAATAGATTACTATAAACTTCATCAATCATTACTTTTTTACTTTCATAACGATACGTATTTGCAGGTTTAATTCTAATTTTAAATTTAACAACGATGCCTAGCAAACCTAACGATACGCCAAGTGCCCTATAAATATCTGTATTTTTTGTCTTTGAACAATCTAGTAGATCACCTGATGGTAATACTACTGTCATCTCTTCGATTTGTGTAGATAAAATTCCATGTTCAATACCTGTGCCATGTGTACCCGTTAAAAATGCTCCTGCAATTGATTGAACATTTATATCACCTAAATTCTCTTGTGAATAACCTGATTCGTATAATTCATTTCCTAATTGCTCAAGCTTAGTTCCAGCCCAAACTTCGGCAATTTGTTCCTCTTTATTAATTGAAATAACTCCATTTAAATTATCTAGTGAAATTAAATAGTCGTTTGTTGAAATTAGTGGCGTAAAAGAGTGACTTGAACCTACTACTCTTATTTTCTTATTTTCCGAGCTAGCTCTTTTAACGAGGCTAACTACTTCTTCAATCGATGATGGGTAAAATACTTGATTCGGGATAAATTTTACACTTCCAGACCAGTTTTTCCATAACATACTTTTCATAGGAAGCACCCCCTATCTCCTCTGTATGTTGTGAACTGGTCGATGATCTTATTTTTACTGACTACATATAAATGAGAAAAACGCTCAGCAATTTCTCCAGACTTGCTTGGTCTAAATAAAATAGCTTCTCCTATTTTTAAATCTTCATGACCTGAATAAAAAACTGGGGTTTGAACTTCACCAGCACCTTCTAGTGGCAATAAAGTACAATGTTCTGGGGAATATGGAGTTGGTAATTTTTCTTTTCCTACAGCACCTGAAGCAATAAAACCTCCACTTGTGCATGTAAAAATCTTATCTGCTGGTTTTCGAATGATTGGTAAAGCAAAGCCAATTGACGGTTGATATTGAAAACTTCTGTATTCATCAAATAATGTTGGAGCGTAAAATCCTGATCCTACTGTTACTTCCGTTACCACTTTTTCCTTTGATGTCGAGTAAAGACTTCCAGTACCTCCACCATTTACAAATTCAAGGTGGTAGCCATCTTTTTCAATGTATTTAACAATTTCTCTTCTTTTTTTCGCAATTTCACCTAATGATTTCTTCTTTAAAAACTGGATTATTTTATTTTTCAAAAACCTATTTTTTGCATCATCTCCAACCCCTGCAATTTGTGCCTCATATCCCATAATTCCTTCCAAGCGCACATTCAAGGATTGCAATATATGTGTTAGTAACGGTACTAAATCCCTAGCTTCTTTAATTGGTGACCTTCTTACTCCAAAATGAAATCCTAAATATGAAGTACTCATGTCTACGTCGATACAAAGTGGAATAACAATCTCATTTTTTACTGCGATCTTTTCAATCAAACTGATCTGTTCAATCTGATCCACCATACAAATGATTTTTTTACCCTTTTTTATTTGTAATGCAATTTTATTTAATCCTAAGAGATCAACTGTAGGATAACCAATTAATAAATTATCAAAACCATTTTCAGCAAGAAAATCTGCTTCATGAGGGTTATAACACATTAGCCCCTCATAACAATCATTGCTCTCTAAAATATATTTTAAAACTTGTACACTACGAATTGATTTTGTAGCAATTCGTATTTTCTTACCGTTTGATTTAGTGGCAATATCATCCACATTTTGAACAAAAGCATCCCAATCTAAAAAAGCACATGGCATAGACAACTTAGAAAAAACCGATCGATCGACCATTTATTCACCTATCCCGTAGCATTTTATTTTTATTTTATGCGGAAAATTAATTAATAAGAATAAAAAAAATTACATAGAATACTTTCTATGTAACTTTTAAAAATCGATAAATCCTTTTACTATTTGACAAGTTAAAGGACAATTCAATCTTGCCGAGTTATTTGATTGGTTTAAACTTACATTTGACAAAGGAATTCCAAACCATAAAATTTCGTTATCTATCATAATAAAAGGTTGAACTTGCTCTTTTTTAATAAAACTTCTATTTTTTTGATTTTCATAGTGAAGTTCACTAATAAAGAGAATGGGTACCTCAACATCATTTATAATTTTTCGAATTTCCAAAGACATTTCAGATAAATTTGGCATCGAGACGATTATTTTTTTATTAGCATTTTTTAGATCATTTACTAATTCATTTTTCAGATCAATTGAATCATTTAAAAACAGTCTTAACCTCTTTGATATACTCTTTGAAAAAACCTTTTCAAACTCCTCTTTACTCACCTTGTATTCCTTATCCATTTGATAATGAATTAACTTATTAATCGTTTTTTTTGAATTTGTTTTACTTTTTATAAATGGAATATCAGCAATATGAATAAATTTACCTCGAGCTCTAGTCAAAGCAACATTAATTAATCTTTCACTGTTTTGATCTGTTAGTAGCAAACCAGGTGAATATTGTGGTTTCGTATCTACTGAATCAAAAATGATTACGTCGCACTCCGCTCCTTGAAATCGGTGAACTGTTGCGATTTGTATTGGTAATTCTCGATATTTTGTTTTTCCGATAATCTCTTTATGGAGTGCCGTAAGTAACTTTGCCTGTGCTCTATATGGCGTAACAATTCCAATAGACTTGACCCCATCTACTACACTTGAAAGTATACATTGAATTGCAATAATCGCAGACCCTAAATTATATCTAGAATTCGTATTTGAATCTTTTAAAGCATAGGTTTTTAGAAATTGCGAATTTATTAAACTATTCGCTTTCATTGGAAATGGTCTATGTTTAGCGATTTCCTGTCTTTTTTTGACAGATGGATGATCAAACACTAACGAATGATAGATTTCGTTATTCGTAAATCCAGATATGGCCGGATGCATTCTCCTTTGCTGATTCAATAAAACTAAATTAATTAATGGTTCACCTTTTTCTATTTTTTGGACTATACCAGTATGATGAAATAAATCTTCCTGTAGCCACTTTTTCACATATTCATTATGAAAACATGATGCAATTGGCGGTAATTGTTTAAAATCTCCGCAAACAACTATTCGTTTCCCTAATGTAGAAGCAAAGGCGATTTGCGGTATATACGCCATACTAATTTCATCCACAATAACTAAATCGAACTGGCGTAAATAGATTAAAGGATCAATTGAACATTTGGATAATGTAGTTCCAATCACTTTTGCTTGATCAATCAATTCTTTTTCCTTTTCACGAATTTCCCCTCGAATTTTATTTAACTTATTTTGAATTTTACTTAAATCATCTAATTCTCTTTTTGAAGCTGCACCTCTTCTAGCTTTCCTTAGCATTGAATGCTTTCGTTCATCTAAATTTTCCAATTCATAATGATTAATAGTTCCAATTACCTCAACAAGCTTTGAGGAAAGGATATCTTCATGTTGTAATAACACTTCATCTTTTGTATAACCATAGCGGACAATCTCTCCACTCTTCCATTTATCTTTTTGTTCTAATTCATGAATTACATTTTTCATTAAAACATCTACTGCAGCATTAGAATGAGCAATTACTAAAACTGACTTATTTTTTTCGTAATGTTTTAAAATAATATTTGTTAAATTATAAGATTTCCCAGTACCAGGCGGTCCCCATATATATGTTGTTGCGTTATAAAACGAACGATAAATCAACTCCTGCTTTGTCGAACTTTCTTTCTTCATTTTACTTAAATGTTTAGCAGTTGAATCAGCATTCATTAGTTTCATAATTCTTTTTTGTTTACTACGATAATCTTTTATTTCCTCAAGTCTTTCAATTAATTGATCTAGTAGCTCCCATGGTTCATTAAATAGTTCAGCATATGGAATCATCGAAGTAATTCTTTCATTAATTTTAATTTCAACTTGAGAGCCTTTAAACGATAATAATTCACCTTGATACTCTTGATTTTCTATTTTTATTCGAACCGGCGTTCCTTCTGGCACAAAAATTTCTGCATAAATCGTAAACAAGATCACCGTACTTTGTCCGATTTGGTACAATGGAGTACCCTTAGAAAGTGTAAAACTTCTCCCACCGTGAAATTTTAAATAATTTCGTTCTGCTTCAATTGCAGACTGCCATTCTGTAATTAACTTATTTACGTCATTTAGTGTATTTACAATCATTTATTTCACCTTATTAATTTTGAAATTGATATTTAAAGATTTCTCTATAGTCGTCTACTTTTCGTTATTGAGTTACCTTAAATTTTAGACATCATTTTAACAAACAAAACGTTCCTTATTGACCACTATAGAAAGTTAATCTTTAATAGTAATTTACTAATCATACACTAGTTCATTCAGTTTATTAAATTATTACAACCTATCTAATCAGTTAAATTTTGTTGATTTTTTTATTGAATTTAAGTGTAATTATTCATATTTGTACCTATTAAATGTTTTTTTCTCCACAAAAATGACTCCCACCAGATGAAAAAGGAGAATGACTTCAATATGAAATCATTCCCCTCGAATAGTATGAAAATTCTTTTAATAAAATAACTCTTCAATGGCTAGCTAAACGTTTTTCAAAATCCGCCTTAAACAGCAGAATAGCATCGATATTTACTGCAAAATCGTGGTCACTGATATTAAAATTAGTTATAAATTCGTCAGACCTCTCACGAACCATAATTGTCGGACGGATATTGTCTCCAATAGCCTCCTGAGTTACACCACTTCCATAAATATACCAGTTAGTTTCAGAAGCCTTATTTGCTGCATTTTTAGATAAGTCATTTTTTATTATTTCGCATAAATTATCCATAAAATCTTCATTAAGATTCATGTTTTTTCCAAATTTTCCTTCAACAGTTAAATCAGCATCTCCATACCAAATATTCCTACTTGTTCTCTTTCCGTCATTTGAAGTATAAGTTTCATCAAACAAAATTTTCATTTTCATTACCACCTCGTTATGATGTTCAAGTCTAACATGCTTTAGTGTAAGTAGCCCTAAAAAAGTATTTTGTGTTTATTGCCACATATATTGTTACTTTTAAGATAAAATTTAAAAAAACATATCATTCTACTGTATTGAAGTTTTTATGATTTTTTATTTAAATAATTCTTCTAAATAATACGGCATTTGGCGTCGCCACCAAACCCAGTCATGCGAAACATCTTCGCCCCACTCATCAAACCATGCTTTAATTTGTTTTTCTTCAAAGGCTTCTTTTAATGTAAAATATGAAGGCAGCCCGTCTTGTTCCCAATCACCTAGCCCGGTACAAATTATAATATCTGCTGAACGGTATCGATCAATGAACCATCCGTCATTTTGATTCCATATGTAATCACTTGGTGAATTTTCGTATACAAGAGGATCATTTCCATAATCCCCAAAAAAGAAACGCACATCGTACACGCCGCTAAGTGCAACTGTTGTTTGGAAGACATCTGGATGTCTCAAGAAAAAGTTCAACGCATGATATGCTCCCATACTACAACCCGTTGTCATCATTGGATCAAACCAACCAGTTTTATGTTTAATAAATGGAATAGCTTCTGAAATTACATAACGATCATATGCCTCATGCGCTAATGCACGGTCATGTAACGATTTTGAGTCGTGTAGCCAACTTTCGCTATCTATGGTAGACAGTGTAAAAAACTGAACTTTTCCGGATTCAATAAAGTCATGACACACATCAATCATTCCAAAATTATTGTATTCAAAATGCGTCCCCCCAGATGAAGGAAAAACTAGGATTGGCATGCCACTGTGTCCATATCTGTTCAACTGCATTTCGCGTCCTAATTCTCCGCTCCAATGGCTTAAATGTTCTATATTCATAGAAAAATCTCCTATCCTTATACGTTTACAACGCTGCAATTTTTTCGTTCATGTACAAAACTAATGATTTCATCGACTTCTTCCTGTGAATCTGCATTAATGGCATAAAATTGATTTCCTTGGAGTTCCGCAAACGCATCTGGAATACGCTTTTCAAACTTCACACGATCGCCAAATCGATCATAAATTGCATTCGTATCGTGGTTATACTCATACGCATCACGCTGTGTTATACCGACACAATACTGGTTTTTGGCATCGGACTCCTTAATTTCTCCACCTTTTACAATAGAAGCATACTGATCAAATAAATCAATGGAGTACGCGAAATTGTACATATCAATCGTAAAGCCACCAGCTAGGCGGTTATTATATTCAAGTGCAACATAATCCCCATCTTCTAATTTAAAAAACTCAATATGGAAAAAGCGTTCCTTCATTCCAAAAGCTTTTACAATTGATTTACCATAGTATTCAAGCTTTGGATCAATTTCTTTTTGAATAATATAAGCTAAATCCAACTGACCTTTAACAAGTTCCAGAGTAGGCACATTATATGTAAAGCTTGTTTGGAAAACAATATTCCCTTTTTGATCAACTAAACCATCAAATGTACAAAGCACGCCTCCTTCGACATATGGTTCAATGAAGTACACTTGTGTTTCATCCCATACTTCTTCAAAATGTCGTACAGCCTCTTCTGAACATAATTTAAAGGTTGCAGCTGAACCAACACCATTATCCGGTTTAGCAATAACTGGCAGTCCTAATTCATCAATGGCTTTAGTTAACTCTTTTTTAGTTTTAACGACTTTTCCATCTACAACAGGCACACCTGCTTTTTTAAACAGCTTTTTCATTTCAGATTTGTATTTAACTTTTTTCAAGTCACTCGGTTTATTTCCATATACATTAAATTGTTCACGCAACTGCGCATCAAGTTCTAACCAGTATTCGTTATTAGATTCAATACGCTCAATCGGACCATGTTTATAAAATAAAAATGCAACAGCACGCTTCACTTCATCTAGATCTTCTAAATTATTCACACGATAATATTCTGTTAATGAGTTTTGTAATTTTGAACCTAATTGGTCATATGGCTCTTCGCCAATACCTAATACATTAATACCAGCGGCTTTTAAACGATGAGCAAATGCCTGAAAATTCTCTGGATAATATGGAGAGATCAAAATATAATTCATAAAATTGCTCCTTTATAAAAAGTAATAGTTATCTAATTTAAGTCAAATATCATTAAACAGTTCATTTAAGACCACTTCTCACTTAAGAAACGTAAACATTCTGGTAGGTGCTTTGCCCAAGCTTTTTCATCATGTACTTCATCCGCATAAATATTTAAATGAATGCTATCAATTGGAACAGAGCCTTTTATCAGTTGTTTATAATACTTAAGCGAGCAATCGATATATGCTTGCTTCATATTTCCATACATAAATTGCCGATCGGTATCATCGCCTTCCTGGGTACCAACTTGAATATACACTCGTTGTTCAGGATCCAACTCTTCACTAGCAATATAACTATCAAATGCATTACTTGTAATCCAATTGGCTAAAGAAAAAATACCTAAACCACCAATTTGATTTTTATATTCAACACCCATAAAAGCCGAAATATTTCCTCCAAGTGAACTACCTATCACCGCTGTATGATATTTATCTGGTATAGTTCGATATTGCTTATCGATAAACGGCTTCACGACTGCCATGACAAACTCAGCAAACTCCACCCCTTTCCCACCTAGTTCATAATCTTCAGGAAGTGGGCTTTCAGTAATTTTCCAAGGCGTATATTCATTAATTCGGTCTTGTCCACCGTTATCGATCCCAACAACAATCATCTTCGGTAAATCGGGGTTTAATTTAATAGCCGGAATCACTTTCCATGAATACCCGCTATAAGATTCACTACTATAGAAAATATTTTGACCATCATGCATATAGACAACTGGATAATTTTTATCCTCATCTTTATCATAATTTTTCGGCAATAAAACACGCACGCGACGTTTTTCATTTTTATAAGACATATGTAATTGATGTGTTTCTAGTTTTAAATAAAAATAGGATTGATTCATTTTAACTTCCTCGCTCCTTTGAACTTACCTTTTATAAATCACACTTAGAAGAGAGCTCTTCAATAACTTTTTATACTTCTCTGTTCTAATTTCTTTATTTAATCCTAAGTCAATTAGACTTACATTCTAACTATCTGACAAACTAATTTGTTCTTCCCACTAGTTACCAGATTGGTCTGAAAAATCAATTTGTAATTAATTCAACGAAAATAGAGTAGATTCCTTCTTGAACAATCATGTCAAATAATGAAATAGAGAATAATCGATTAATGATTATCCATTATTTCACAATATGGAAGGATCGATTACTATAGGGAACAATGTTTATAAAGTTCGCTATGAACAATTAAATTGGGATTTAAAATTATGATCAAATTGATATAAATTTAAATTTTACGATTTGTCTAAAAAGTTCTAAAATATAAAGTGATAACAAATTAAATTTGGGGGAAAGAAAAAATGATCAGAGAAGCTTCTCAAAAGGATTTAATGGACATTTTGGAGATTTATAACGATGCCATTCTTAATACAACTGCTGTTTATACATATCAACCACAAACGCTTGAAAGCAGACAAATTTGGTTTGAACAAAAGATGGATGAAGGGTTTCCTATTCTAGTCTTCGAATTTGATCAAAAAGTCGTCGGATTTGCTACATTCGGTCCTTTTAGAGCTTGGCCGGCCTATAAATATTCGATTGAGCATTCAGTTTATGTAAATAGTGAATACAGAAAGAGGGGTATTGCCACTTCATTAATGAAAGAATTAATCTCTATTGCCAAAGAAAGAGCGTATATGACTTTAATTGCTGGAATTGATGCAGACAATGAAAAAAGTATTGCCATGCATAAAAACTTCGGATTTATCTATTCAGGCACTATTAAAAAGGCAGGTTATAAATTTAATAGATGGCTCGACTTGTCATTTTATCAATTAGAACTTGATGGACCAAAGAATCCTACAGAAGAATAAATTAGTAATCTATTAAGAGTATGTTTTGATCAATATTTTTCAAAACATACCCTTTCTTATTATAACGAAAAACGTTCTATTTCACCTCTAAAGCAAAAGCATAAAAAGCATCACCATGTGATAAATGCTTATCTTTTTTATCCATCCAATATACTGCATATGAGTAATAATATACCCCTTTATTCATAGGTGCTGAAAATTGATTCTTCACAACTACTATTTCACTTTCCTTATTATTATTAAATTGAGTTAAGTGGATTTCACTTGGTTTAGGATTAAAATTCATTATAATTTTAACGTTTTCGCCAGGTTTTACTTCAATCGGCTTTTTCCCCTCTAATAGTAGGACAGGTCCAGCCGTATCAACGCATTCCCCCTGTCCTTTCGATTGCCAACAATAAGTACCTAACCTAGTATCATATGTCTGATTCTCTACTTGAACCATTGTTTTTGGAGGCTTATTACCTTTCATACCATTATTTGCTGAACATCCAGTGAGAATAAGAATGAAAAAAAGTACAGTTACACTTAGCCATTTTGACATTTTGGACACTCCCTATTTTCAAATTGGAATTTTAATTTCTTTATTTATGACACCAATTTCAATCATTTTTCAGTTTTTAAAAACTTTAAGATTGTACCGTCCTCTTGTTTTACAATAATGACTTTTTGGTCCTCATTCGTTACATAAATTTTATCTCCAACCTTTAACATATTAGACGAAAAATTCACTTTCGGATTCATATGATCTTTAACAACTTCTTGGACTACACCAATTTGGTCTTTAAGTTCAAATTCCGTATTATGTATAATCCCTTCAAACCGATATTGAGCCCCGTTTACAACTAATAGTCCAATACTGGCATCTGCAGAAATACTTTTAGATTCACTTGTAATACCTATGTCTTCTTTTAGTGCGTGTTGAATAGGTGAATTTATATAAATGGTAAATACCAGAATCAAAAGAATCCCAACTGAAACAATCGGTTTTCGAATTCGATTATGCCCCAAATTGAAATTGGCTTTATTCCATATTTGATCATATGTGACGGAAGGATTATGTTGATTTAATTTCTTCTGAAGTGTGTGTTTAATCTCAGAAATAGGATTGTTTTCCACCATTTAGTTCACCCCCTTTCAGTTTTTGTTCTACTTTAAACAGTTCGTTTTTCGATAAACGATATCTTAATTTTGTCAGCGCGTAATTAAGCCTTGATTTACATGTACCGATTGGAATATTTAAAGATTCCGCCACTTCATCTAATTTGAGTTCTACATAATAATGAAGAACAATTACTTCTTTACTCTTTTGCGGTAATAAGTTTATCTCTTTCCATAGTTGATCTTCCATTTCATTTTTTAAAATCGATTGTTCAACGTCATTTTCAGTTAGAACATCATGATTAATTCCGAATAGTTTCTTAATTTTTTGTTTGCGTATCATATTGCGGGTGATATTTACTGTCATTCGATACATCCAAGGTTCTATTGGCTTTGTTTGATCAAACAGATGGAATTTTTTTATGATACGAATGAACGTCTCTTGCGTAATATCATCTGCCATTACTTTTGATTTGGTTAAAAAGTAAGCAGTACGATACACCAGTGACGAGTGATTATTAAACAATTCTTCTAAACAATCTTTGTTAATATTTTCAGACACTAGTTCTCCTCCTTTCACCACTTACCCTATATACACTTGAAATCAGTTTATAGTTCGGAGTTTTTTTAAATTTTTTCCTTAAAATTACTTGAAAAAGAATGTGTATGGAAATGTGTTAAGAAAAAATACAAATTTCATCAATCCGAGTTTTTAAAATATTCTTTCGATTAGTTATATAGTATGATAAGAATTAACTTAATTAAAGGTAGGTTTTTAGAATGAAGGCAGTTCAAATTGATGAATCAAAGCATTTATTTATTGACGATTATCAAATGCCTGTTTTAGGTGAGAATGAACTTCTTGTTAGAGTTCATGCTACGGCTATTAATCGAGCTGACTTACTTCAAAAACATGGTAAGTACCCCGTCCCTAATGGCGCATCTCCAATTTTAGGTTTAGAGATGGCCGGGATTGTTGAACAAGTTGGGGCTAATGTTACAAATTGGAAAATTGGAGATCGTGTTTGTAGCTTACTGCCTGGCGGAGGTTATGCACAGTATGTTTCCATTCCTTCTGATTTGGCAATTTATATTCCAGATCATTTTTCGTTCGAAGAGGCTGCGGCTATTCCTGAAGTGTTTTTGACAGCTTACTTAAATTTATTTGAATTAGGTAGATTAAAAGAAAATGAAACTGTTTTAATTCATGCCGGAGCTAGTGGCGTTGGGACCGCTGCAATTCAGCTTGCAAGAGAATTTGGTACGAGTTCAATCGTTACTGCTGGAAATGAAATGAAACTTGCAGCTTGTACTGATTTAGGTGCAAATCATGTGATTAACTATAAAGATGAAGATTTTAAAACTGTAGTCGAAGAAGTTACTAATCATGTAGGGGTTGACGTCATTTTAGATTTTATTGGTGCATCCTATTTCCATCAAAACTTACAATCATTAAATAATAATGGTAGGCTCATTTTGATCGGTACAATGGGTGGAGTTAAAGTGGACGACCTGAACTTATTACCACTTTTGACAAAGAGAATTTCAATTATAGGGAGTACTTTGCGATCACAAACACTTGAGCAAAAAATCTACTTAACGAATCAATTCAAAAAATATGTATTACCGCTTTTTATGAATAAGAAAATAAAACCAATTATCGATTCAATATATAGTTGGCATGAAGTGAATGAAGCTCATTCTCGAATGGAGAACAATTTAAATATCGGAAAAATAGTCTTAAAAATAGATTAATTATATGCAAGTTAAAGGGGATAATCATGGTACTACTCGGTTCAATTGTTAATGCAGCAGCTATTATTTTTGGCTCTTTACTAGGTTTGTTTATTAAAAGAATTCCAGAACGAATGAAAAACCTAGTAACTCAGTCAATTTCTCTCGTAATTATTGTCATAGGATTTACTTTAGCTATGAAAACAAATCAAATCCTGATCGTCGTTTTCAGCTTATCATTAGGTGCAGTTGTAGGAGAATGGTTAGATATCGAAGCTAAATTAGATAAACTAGGTCTATTTATCGAAAGTAAATTTCATTCTAAAAACGAAGGTTCTATTTCCAAAGGATTTGTTACTTCGACTTTATTATTCTGTGTTGGTGCGATGGCCATTCTTGGAGCTCTAGATAGCGGTCTTCGTCATAATCATGAAATTTTATATACTAAATCAATGATGGACGGTTTTTTATCCATTATATTAACTTCAACTCTTGGAATTGGCGTATTATTCTCTGCTGTCCCAGTCTTAATCTATCAAGGATTCATTGCCATTTTTGCATCATTTGTACCGAATCTAGTTACACAACATTTATTAGATTCAATCATTGCTGAAATCTCAGGTACAGGGGGAATTTTATTAATTGCTCTTGGTTTGAATTCATTAGGTTTAGTAAAAATAAAAATCGGAAATATGTTACCTTCTATTATATTTGCACTTATTTTTGTTTGTTTCATTCAATTTTTTAAATAAACTAAAATGAGCCCCAAAAGAGGGCTCATTTTTTTAATCTAAATTAATGTAGTTTCCTTCTAAAATAACCTTTGTCTTTATGGTATAGGATCAATGCGATTAATAATACACCTGCAGCAATCCAAACAGCTTGGTTCCCAATATACTTTGTAGAAAGACTTCCAAACAATGCCCCAAATGAAAAGGAAAGAATAATAACTAAAAACTCTTTAAATTTTGTTTTTGCTTCTTTGTCACGATTTACAAAAGCTGTATATGCTGCCTGTGAAGCAATTCTAATATTACCTGTTGTCATAGTTGAATTGTATGTCCATTTATCTAAATGAGTGAACGTTGAAATTTGTAATGATGAGACAAAGGAAATGCAAACTGTTACAACCAAATTAGGTACACTACTAGGTAATACACCTACAATTATTAATACGATACATTCTAATATAAGAATCGACCGTCTGTAGCTATATAAAAGTTCCTTTAAACGTGGATGTTTAACGGATTCAGCAACTAATACACCTAGAATAAAGGCTATAATAGGTAGAATATAATCCACAGAGTTTTTCCAATTTCCAAATGATAGATTTATTGCCAATAGAACAAGATTTCCCGTTTGCGCATTGGCAAATACACCATCTCTACTTATAAACGTATACCCATCTAAAAATCCACCTACTAAAGCTAACAATAATCCAAGATAGACTGAATTTGATGATAATGATGGAATTATTTTTTGTTTAGATTTCAAACTAGTTCTCCTACTACTATTACTGGGCTTATCGTAATCATCATAACACAGTTAGTATGTATATAAATGTGAACAATATCCAACAATTACAATCCAAACTAATCTGTTATCTACTTTGGTTCTTTTTGGGTTATTTGTTTGTTTTTTTAAATAAAAGCTCTGTTAATTTTGATTTTTGAACTAAAAAAAGTTGTCTAATTAGACAACCTTTAGGAACTCTTACCCAATTTTTTAAGCAGTGTTTAGTTGAATAAGAACCCAAACCCACATGCTCTTAATATTGTCAAAACCTTAGTTTTGACTTGCCTACCGGCTAGGGATCTCCTCAAAATTGAAAACCCCTTTAGTTTGTCTAATATCCGTTTATAATTGAATCCACAGTTTCTAAAATTGAAGTAATAGCTGTTTTTTTTTGTTTATTCACTACTAATAAAACATCGTATTTATTATTTAATTCATTAAGTTGTTCACTTAATGGTGTAACAAAATCTTGTGAGATTGTTTCGTTACGATATTGTATAAACGCTTTCTCGGCTACTGAATATCTTGTCCGAACTTTATCTATTTCTTTTGTTAAATCGAATAATTCTTTATCTAGTCTTTTGATTTCCGCGTTTAATTCTTTCTTCCATCTAAGTAATGCATGTACATTCGTATTACTCAATGAGTATTCCTCCCTAATATCGAATACTACATCGTACTCCATAGAATACTTGTTTGTTCCTGATCATATCAAACAACCAGTTGAAGATATGAAGTTCGTGTTCCTTAGGTCGAAATTTTGCTTTAAAGGTGTAGCGACATTGTGGGATTAGACTCAACAACTTCGAATGTAAAAGAAGTATTTGTCAGTACCAGTCTTTTGCGAACACTATTCAACAAACCAACAAATTCGCCAATCAAAGTTAGTAATCTAAAGAGAACAATTACTAATTTTCAGCATAAAGGAATAATTCACAAATTGAAAAGGAACTTCGGTCGAAGTTCCTTTTATTTTTTACTGAAACTCTTTAATGTCCTTATTAATTACCACGGCTTCAGCAAAAGTAAAGTTCGATTTCTTTAGCTGTTTAATTTCTTTTTTGTGTGTTTTGCCAACTATTGGGACCACAACCTTTTCTTCAGTACCCTCCAACATCCTTTTCATCACATTACAAGCCAACAATGTCAGAATAAATGCGATGCTCGGTCCAAAGACAATCCATTGATCGAGCATTAACTCTTGGTAGGAAACACCAATTAACGCAGACCATTCGTATGTGGCAGGAAAAATAACTGTCCTAACAGAGTCGATCTGAATTATATGCCTACCACCTACAAATACTCGGACTATTCCCAAATGAACAAGTAATAGCAATACACTTATCATTTGCTGAACAATCATGAGTAATGCTCTAGTACGTAGAAATGGCATTACATGTTTTCGAATAATTCGAAATTTGGTCGCACCTATGGCTCTAGACGCTGTAATGAAATCTTCCCTGTTAAAGTGAATGACTTCATTTCGTACTACATGGACGAGTGATGGCAATGCAACAATTGTCAACCAAATGACGATTGAAGCAATATAGGAAAAACCTTTTGTCGAATTACCAAATAAATTTACATCAAAGAACAACAAGACCAGTAGAATAGCTGGTATAAATCGGAATGCACGTTCAAATGTTGTGAAAAATTGTCGCATTTTTTGCAAATAGATACCATAAATAATTCCAAAACAAACACTTAAACCAACACGTAGTAAACTTACACTCAACCCAATTAATATTGTATATTTAGCACCGTCTATTACTGACCAAAATAGATTATGACCAAAACGATCGACACCAAATGGAAAATCAAAACTAGGAGGAAATGGTCGAGCCTTTGTAATATTCCCATTTCCATCATACAAAAGGACTGGTGGATCTTTTATGTGATCTTTCAATACAAGTGTATAAAGAAAGCTGAAAATAACCAAACCGACTAGAAAAAGTAATGAAAAAAGGAATGGTAGCCTTTTCCAACTCTTATTCATTGAGATTGCTCCTTTCCAGTTACTTTTATTGCGACAAGATTAAAAACCGCTTCAATAAAGAAGAATGGCAGAAATAAAACGATTAAGCAGACGAAAAATACATCAGGCGTATTTGATACAGTATATAGTAATTTAAAGTAACCATGGATATTAAATAATAATTCAACAACTAATAAATTTGAAATGAGTATCCAAAATAAAAAGTGTGAATTGGAAAATAGCGTTACAACTACATTTCGTAGAATATGCCTCAAGAGAATCCACCCATTGGATAACCCTTTTGCTTTTGCAAATTCGACATATGTCTTTTTACTTTCTTCCTCGATAGCTAAAAACGTCATTTGAAATAACATAATTCCAGGTAAAACGGACACGACAAGTATCGGTAATACATAAATGTTCTCAAAACCAGCAACGGGATCGACTATTAGGATATTCGTTTTTTTATACAACCAAATGATGAATAATTGAACTGCGAAAATAAACATTACATCTGGAATACTTTGTAAGAGAAATAAGCATTCTTTGACGACTTTTCGCATCTGTGGTGATAACAGATATGTTCCATACGAAAACAAGATTCCTAGCGTAAATATACAGATAAAAGAAGTTGATAGAATGATAAACGAATAGACATACGGTTGTTTTAGATAGCCCCATAATGGTGCTTCTGTTGAGGATATACCCACTTGTATCGTCATTTCGTTTAAATGAAGAAAGTTATGACCAAAGATTTTAATTTGTTCTAGAACCGAATGGAATAGTTCATCTTTTGACGTATGTAAGCTAGCTGAAAATGCTACAATGATTCCCATCAAAATGATTGTAAATAGTAATTGGTAGAATTTTTTCCTTAGATAAAAGCGTATGCTCATTTGAACTTAATCTCACTCCTTTATTTCAAAATTCTTTCCAGTAATAAGCTAGTGTAATGAGTAAAGAAACGATTGTAAAAGTAAAAGACACCAGTAATGAAAATGATTTTTGAAAAACTGTAAAAGGACTTGCATTCTCACCCGTTACTTTAATACCCGTCTGTGTTTGAGTACTTAAATTAAGACTATTGGATGCATATCCGCCGCTACTCGTGAAAAATCGGATAATGATCGTTACTACCAATCCAACAAAAAACGCATAGTCAATCATTTTACCATGCATAAAATCTGAAACAATCCATGTAAGTCCAAACAGAAATCCTAGTGTAATGATTGCAAAAATAAGCTTTTTCAATTTCATCATCCCTTCAAGTTTAAAATCTAATTAACATAATTTTAAACCAAAATGGTAATTATTGTAAGAAAAATTAGAATAGATAGAGTTGTTAAATAATTAAAGGGTAAAGGATACTTCGTAAAGTGTTTGTGATTGGAAATTTATAAGCCACAAAAATGCTCGGCTTCTTATGCAACTAGTCGAGTAGTAATGCCGATGGAGGAGAGGCTGCTACCAAAGTATCACCCTTAACTGCCATTTAGCTCAACAAAAAAATCGACTTTTATGTCGATCTTCCTGTTCATCTAAAGCGTGCGTTAGTCAACCATGAATCTATGATTCATGTAAGTTTAAATTTATTATTCGATTTTCAAAATGGATAAATGTAACATCAAATTAATTAGCCCAATTATTCTTCTCGTGAGTATGGCTTCTGTAAATTGGTGGACTTCCATTGGCCGCTTGTCAAAATTTGCACCTTTACCTCAACATCTAAGGATGACGACGAAAGCGGGATAACTCCGTTTTTTTCAAATTTTTTCCAGTCTTTTAAATTATTTCGATAAAGTGTTTGTGAAAGCTGATAAACATCAATTCCTTTATTAATCCCATTTTTGTATGTTTCTTCAACTTCCTTTTTAAATGTATTTTCAGCTATTTGTTTTACTGTTTTCATAGGCAAATATTTTACTACCTGAAAAATATCTCCTTCTACGCGAATCTGCATTCGAAAATGCGGTTCGTGGTTTTTTATGTAGGCTACTGTTTTGATTTTTGGTTTTTTCAATACGATTTCTGTAACGGGCTCCCCATCTTTTTTTAATAGGATCGGTGCTCGGGTGAAGGTCTTGCCCGTCCATTTTAAACCTGATAAGTCTTTCTCAGACAAATACCCTTGGTAGCGCTTTGAAGCTACAAAAGCCGACCCGCTATATTTTAATAATGGGAAATCATCTTTGTCTGATTTCCATTTTTTTGTGATCGATAAGAATGGTATTTGTGTGGTCATCGCAGGCTCATAAAAATAAGCACGAAATTTGTAAAATATCAAGGGACTAAAAAGAGAATAGTTTTTTGTCATTTCATTTGGGATATCCCTCACCGTATAAAGGGGTGAAAGATTTAAAATTGTTCCAGTTGCCAAAACATCCTCAATTGGTTCCTTTGTTCCAAATACCCACATTGTATTCCTAAACTGAAAGAAACGAGCAAAGAATTCATCAATTTGTCGAATATCTCCATGTTTTAATATATTCTCAGAGAATACGACTGTATTAATGTGTTCCCAAGAGACCCTTTGTTGAGTCGATTTATAAAAATCGAACGCTGAATGGTCTAAAATCTCCCCTGTTCCTTTTCCAATAAAAATTGGCTGTGGTGTCCGCATAGTGGTTTCTTGTTTTGCAAAAGTAGAAAAATTGATAAATTGAGGATAGAGCACGTATTGATTATTTTTAAAGTCAACTCCTAAGGCATTTATGTACCATACATGCTCAACTTCTCTTGTGTCCCAACAGCCTGTTAACAGAAAAATAGATGGAAATAATATAAGAAGTTTTTTTTGAAAAAATTTTTTCCTCATCCTTTTTCCTCATCCTTTTGTTTCGTGCTATCGTTCGTATGAATCTCTTTCGGTCTCCTGATCATATTTCTAAAACGAATTCGGATTGTTGCAGGGATCAAACTAGTTGGTACAAATGGAGAGTAGGGAGCCATAAATGGAACCCCGAAAGAGCGTAAATTCACAAGATGAATACAAATAATAAAAACAGAAAATATAAGCCCTGTTATTCCAAGTAAGCTTGATAGTAGATAGACAAAATATCGGAGAATACTTAATGTTCCCGAAAGCGACTGGTTAATCAAAGTAAATGTCGAAACCACAGAAATAGCCATCATTACGACAATACCAGGAGAAGCCAATCCTGCGCTGATGGCAGCTTGCCCAATAATTAACCCACCTACTACGGATAACGTCTGACCAACAGTAGTAGGGATTCTAAGACCTGCCTCTCTCAGTAACTCAAATAAAAAAATCATTAAAAATCCCTCTAATGTAGTAGGGAATGGAACTCCCTCTCTTGACAAAGCTAGTGTTGCCAACAATGTGTAGGGTATTTGATCCGGATGATAAGCGACTAAAGCAATCCAAAATCCTGGTAGAAAAACAGCTATAATTAAGCTGAAGATCCTTAGTACTCTTCCTAAGCTTGCAAAAGGGGCTGACGAATGCTGGTCCTCTGCATTATTAACGAAAAACACAAGAGTAACTGGTCCAATAGATGCAGTTGGAGAGCCTTCCACTAATAAAACAAAACGTCCATAAAGTAGGCAATTTACAGCATAATCAGGTCGTCCCGTATATTCTAATAACGGGAAGAGACTGAAAGGCCGGTCTGTAATAAGTTCTTCAATTTGATCAGATGAAACAATCCCATCGACTTTAATATTATTTAATTTGGATCGTACTTGTTCTAAAACATCCTGTGAAATAACATCTTTCAAAAAAAGAACTGCAACCCTGGTTTTACTTCTAGTTCCAATAACAAATTCTTCATAAGTAAGGGAGCTTGTTTTCAATCTTTTTCGTATTAATCCAATATTGGTTTGAATTTCTTCTACAAAACCGTCCCTTCCACCTCTTAGTGTCACTTCCGTACTAGGTGATTCTACAGATCTTGCTGGTATCATCGCTAGTTTCATGGAAAAAACCAGCCTAGACGCAGTGAGGAAAAAGAGAACTTCTCCTTCATAAATTTTTTGGGCGAGGTCTTCCTGTGAAAAGTCTGATTTAACGAAAGTGATAGGGAAATCAAGTTTTGACTCCAAATCCTTTCCATCACCGGAAAATCCATTTTCCAACACTTCATGAAGATGAGGCATTATTGTTTTTCTCAATTCTTTTATGTCAATGAGATTTTGACAATATATAGATAAAATAGAAAAATAACGTTTGCCACTATCGATTTGATGTTTTTGGAAGAGGACATCTTGCTCTCCTTCAAACCAGCCCCTTAAAATTTCTTCATTCCACTTGACCTTCATGTTATCTTGATCAGGTTGATTATTACGCTTCATTGGTGTTACCTCCTCCATTCTCTTTATTCACAAACATGGAGAGGATGGCTAAAAGTATAAGAATCAAGAGTATGAATACAAAAGTACCCGGTAAAAATTGTCGGGATAAAAACAAATAAAAAGACGTGTCATTAATGGACAAAATGGAAATCAGAGTCACCCACCCAAGGAAAAAAAGTTTCACTCCACTATTTACCTTCTTATTCTTAACCTGAAGAATATCTGAGGCTAAAAATGTTAGAAGAGACAAGCGGATGAAAGCTCCAACGAACCATTGATAAACTGATAAAAAGTCGACATGTTCAATATAACGACCAATTGATACCAGCCTCCATTCTTCAAAGGCTGGGTATCGTTGTTTAGCAGCCACGAATGGACCAAACTCTGTAATGGCCCCGATCGTTGGTCCAAGAGTAAGGATTACAAAAGTGATTCCAATCCAAATCAAAGTAGTAACCTTTATTTTTTCATTTAAGTGATGATGAAAAAATAGGATAAAAGCAACCTCTATAAATCCTGATATTGGATAGATCATGCCTTTTATAACAGGAGTAGTACCGTGTTCGATAAATGGTTTTAAAAATGTGTAGTCTTTATGCGGAAAATTCGCAGTCATGACAAAAAAACCTAAAAAAATAACTATTGGGAGAAGGATTCCCGCCGTTAACCCTATGGATTGAATTCCGTGCTTTGCATTATAAAAACAGATAATAGAAAAAGTAGCGCCTAATAATACTCTAGGTGTCATCGGTAAATAAAACGATAAAAAGGTTAACGTTTCCTTTAAAAGGACGACACCCGAGGAAAATAAGTATAGGAGGATCATAGCTATTAATGGATAAGAAATAAATCTCCCAAAATTCCCCTTAAGCCATTGAAACAACTGTTCTCCATTCATACGTTTTTGGATAAAGTAGAGAATCGGTATCAAGAATAGTAAAGAACCGCTTGAGAGCAAAATGGTAATCCAAGAATCACGACCCGAAACGTCCAAAACCATAGGAATGATAATGACATGATTAATAAGTCCAGTACTACCAATTAAGATAAATGACATTTGAAGTAAGTTGATAGTTTGGTTTTTCATGTGCATTCCTCCTTAAAAGCAAATTCGTTACCAAGATAGTATATCCTTTTGGAATATTATTATTATTTTTGAAGTCACCAGCCTACTTAATTACCTATATCAAAACCTACGTATATAGTATGTGGTTCTTTAATTTATCATTAATACACCTTAGAAACTATCCTGCAATTTAACTTAATTAGAAAATCAACAATTAAGTTTAAATAGAACAAAAAAAGATGATCAAATCACCCATTGGATCATCTCTTTCTTCTTATTTAATAATCTTAGCCATATGATCCTCATCGTAAAATTCACCATTAACAAATAATGCTCTTTTTTCTGTCCCAAAGCTTTCAAATCCTACAGATTCATAAAGTCTTTTTGCAGATTCATTTGATGAAATGACTGCCAATTCAATTTGTAAAATTTCTTCAATCTCCATAGCATTCTGAATCGCTTCACTTAAAACTTTTTTCCCTACACCCTTACCACGATAATCAGGTGTAACATACATTCCCCAAATTGTTCCCTTATGTTTCATTTTATCAGATCTTTTTTGGTAGAAGCCAGCAACCCCAACAAGTACGTCTTTGTCGAATGCACCAATAATAAAATTATCGAAAGTCTTAGGGAAATTATTTGTGTGCTGTTCAATTGATTTTTCCTTATATTCAGTTAAGCTTTCTCCGAATGCTTCTGGTGATAATGTTAACCCTTCACTTCTCAAACGAATAAACTCAGGTAAATCTTCAATTGTTAATTTTCGAATTTCCATACTTAATCTCCCTTCGAAGCTCATAGAAGTACTTAATTTTTAATAACACTTTTACAATTCACTTAAACCAGTATCATCTTACTTCGTCTCATACAAATATAACATATAATTCTGAAGTTTTAGAATACAAAAAGGACTGATCAAATTAATACATGATCAGTCCTTTCATTTTGAAGACAAATTCCAAACTCCATTGATCAGACTGATTGCAAGCTTTCGTCTTTCGAGGAGCGAAGTTAACCTAGACAGTAATGAGCACCGCGTAGGCAGGCGAAGCAACGAAGAAAGCGAGCATTTGTCATCAGTCTTAAAGTTTAATAGAGACTAGTTTCATTTCAGTCATCTCTTGTATTGCATACTTTATGCCTTCTCTTCCATAACCGCTTTCTTTTACTCCACCGTAAGGCATTAAATCAACTCTAAATGTAGGGACATCGTTTACTAGCACGCCACCTACATGTAGTTTTTTAGTAGCATATAATGCTCTTTGTAAGTTATTTGTATATACACCAGCTTGTAATCCAAATCGACTATTGTTTACTTCAGTTATTGCTTCATCAAAATGTTCATATGAATTGATGACTACAACAGGACCAAAGATTTCCTTACATGATACATCACTGCTATTCTTTACGTTTGTTAAAATAGTTGGTTTATAAAGACGGTCTTCTATTATATCCCCACCAGTTACTAGATCAGCTCCATCTTTAATTGATTGCTTAACCCATTCATCTATTCTAGCAACATCTTTTTTAGAAATAAGGGCACTTATATCTGTTTGAAGGTCTAATGGCGAACCTAAGTTTAATAATTCGGAAGCATTTTTCATCTTCAATAAGAATTCATTATAAAGTGTATGGTGTACAAAAATTCTTTGTAATGAAATACATACTTGGCCGTTATAAATAAAGGCTCCCCATACACAACGATTGATTAATTCATCAGTTAGCTTGACATCTTCATCGATGATCAACGCTGAGTTTGAACCTAGTTCTAATGTTACTTTTTTTAATCCTGCTTTGTTTTTTAATGAAATGCCTACTTCAGGACTGCCAGTAAATGTAATTGCATTCACATCAGGATGTTTTACTAGAGCATCGCCGATTTCGGAGCCTTTTCCAGTAATTAAGTTAAACGCACCCTTAGGTAAATCCGTTTTATCAATCATTTCAGCTAATGCAATCGCAGAGAGTGGGGTTTGACTAGCTGGTTTTAAAACAATTGTATTTCCTGCAGCAATTGCTGGACCTACTTTATGTGCAACTAAATTAAACGGGAAATTAAACGGAGTAATTGCACCAATTACCCCAACTGGCTCTCTGACTGTATAAGTGACTCGACCTTCACCTCCTGCTACTGCATCAAGAGGGATTGTTTCCCCATATATTCTTTTTGCTTCTTCAGCGGCTATTTTATAAGTTGCAATCGTTCGATCAATTTCACCTAGAGCAGCCTTTAGAGGTTTGGATGCCTCTAATGCTAAAATCTCAGCAAGTTTTGACCGATTTTCTTTAAACTGTTCAACTAATTGCTCTAAAATGACACTTCTCTCATATGAGCTGAGCTTTTCCATTTGAGATTTCGCGTTATTAGCCGCTCTGATCGCTTCTTCCAAATTCTCTATCGTTGCGATTGGTATTTCAGCTAAAACTTCACCAGAATGAGGGGCAACAAGATTTTCATGTTTTTTCCCTTCAACCCATCTTCCATCTATATAAAATTGTTTTTGCATTCTATTTCACCTCAGATACAAGTTGACTAGCAACTTGATGTATTGATTGTTTTATAATATCTAGACCTTCAACTAATTCCTCGTCAGAAATAATTAAAGGCGTTAAGAAACGAAGAACATTACTATGAACACCTGCGCTAAGAATAATGACTCCATTTTCACAACATTTTTTTGTTAATGCTGCAACAAATTCTTTTGCTGGTTGATCAGTAGTAGGATCTACAAATTCAATACCTACCATCGCTCCTAGTCCTCTAATGTCATAAATAATTGGAAAATCATTTTTCAATTGTTCAAAAAATGATTTAATTTTTTCGCCAATCTCTCTAGCTCGAATCCATAATTTTTCACTTTCAATTTTTTCAATCACCTCGAGTGCTGCTACACAACCTAATGGACTGCCACCATAAGTTCCACCTAGTTCACCAGGTGATGCAGCATCCATTATTTCAGTACGACCTGTGACTGCACTAATTGGTACACCCGCTGCGATTGATTTTGACATTGTGATTAAATCTGGTTCAATTTCAAAAATCGTTGATGCAAATAATTCACCCGTTCGCCCAAATCCTGTCTGAATTTCATCTGCTATAAACAAAATTCCATGTGACTTACAAATATTATATACTTCTTTTACAAATTTTTTTGGAGGAACAATAAATCCCCCTTCCCCTTGTACGGGCTCCATAATTACTGCAGCAACTTCTTCTGGTGACACATCTGTTAAAAGAAAATCCTTAAATTGAGAAATACAAAAATTAATATATTCTTCTTCAGATAACTCTTTTGGTTTATTTGATAAATAAGGGAATTTAGCTTTATATGTAGCAGGAGCAAATGGTCCCATTTTATATTTATATGGCTTTACTTTACTTGTTAAAGACATCCCTAATAAAGTCCGCCCATGAAATCCTCGAGTAAACGAAATAATTCCTGAACGACCTGTGTACTTCCTCGCAATTTTAACAGCATTTTCTACTGCTTCAGCACCGCTATTTAATAGAATGGTTTTTTTAGAAAAATCCCCAGGCGTTATTTCAGTTAATTTTTTAGCTAAATCAATATAAGACTTATACATTCCTACATGAAAGCAAGAGTGGATTAATCGCTCTGATTGATTTTTAATCGCTTGTACAACATTCTTTGGAGTATGTCCTACATTTAAAGTACCAATCGCTCCAGCAAAATCTAAAAATTTATTTCCATCAACATCCTCAACGATCGTACCGTGTGCTTTTTCTACAAAAACAGGTGTATTATTTCCAACACCATTTGGAACAAACTCGCTACGTAAATCGATAAGTTCTTTACCTTTTGGTCCTGGAACTCCTGCTGAGACATTAACAAATTTTCGATTATTGCTCATGCTAACTCTCCCTCTCATATAAATAATTTCATTTTCAATCTATGAATTTATTAATTTATTAGCTTCATTATTAATATACTCGCTTTCAAACATTTAAGAATGAAATAAAATGAGGCCAAGAGCTTTTTCGAGGGAAAGGGAAAAGCCACTCAGGCGAGCGGCAATTTATTTTAAAACATTAATAGTTCACGAATATCTTCTTCTGTTAAATTAAATGAAGCTTTTCCATTCGTTTCAATAATTTCTCCTATTAATTGCTTTTTCTTCTCTTGTAATTCATTCATTTTATCTTCAATCGTTCCTTTAGCAACTAGCTTGATCACTTGAACATCATTCAATTGACCGAAACGGTATGCTCGATCTGTTGCCTGGTTTTCAACCGCAGGATTCCACCAATTATCATAAAGAATAACTGTATCAGCTCCAGTTAAATTGAGCCCCACTCCTCCTGCCTTTAATGAAATTAAGAAGAAGTTATGTTCACCAGCATTAAATCGATTGCAGATCGATAGACGTTCTTCTGACGGAGTTTGTCCATCTAGATAAAAAAATTGCTCTCCCATTATTGATAGTTCCCTACCAATTAAACCTAACATTTTCGTAAATTGAGAGAATATCAATACTCTCCTACCGGCTATTTTTGATGCCTCAATTATTTGAAATAGCTGTTCAAACTTAGCTGAACTACCTTCATAACCATCGATAAACAAGGCAGGATGGCAACAAATTTGTCTTAAACGCGTTAAACCGGCTAATATTTTTATATGATTTTTGCCTAATGTAAATTTATCCACGGCTAAATGCTTTAGTGTATCGTGTCGTAGTTTTGCTAAGTATGCTGCATATAATTTTTTTTGGTCTGGTAACAATTCAACAGACTCCTTCGATTCGATTTTCTCTGGAAGTTCCTTAAGTACATCCTCTTTTAATCTTCTTAATAAGAAAGGTCGAACTCTTTTAGAGATTGTTTTCTTAGTCAAATTGCTAAATTCCTTTAACCCTCCAAATAATTCAGGAAAAACAACATGATAAATTGCCCAAAGTTCTTCGAGTGAATTTTCAATTGGAGTACCTGTTAATGCAAACCTTTGATCAGCATTTAGCTTTTTTACGACTTTAGCTGTTTGAGTAAAAGGATTTTTAAAATTCTGAGCCTCATCAAAAAATACTGTATGAAACTTTTGCTTTTCGTACCACTTTATATCATTTCTTAACAACGAATAAGAAGTAATTAATACATCAATATTGACTAGTTCTTTTTGTATTTTCAGCCTCTCATTTTTATTTCCATCAATGACAAGGGCTTGAATTTCTGGTACAAATTTGAATACTTCACTCAACCAGTTATACGTTAATGCGGTAGGACAAACGATTAGAATTGGTGCATTCAATGAACGGATTTCGTTTAAAACAGATTGAATATAAGTAAGACTTTGAATTGTTTTACCTAATCCCATATCATCCGCTAAAATTCCTCCAAATCCAAATTTAGCTAAATTCTTCATCCATTTGTATCCAAAAATTTGGTAATCTCTTAAAAGATTTTTCAATGTATTGGGTACTTCTTCTACTACTTCATTTGGATTGATTAAACTCTCATAAAAATGATGCAAACGATCTTCAATTTTAAATAAGCTAGTTTCTTCCGCAGAATCTAATAAATATAGTCCATTCTTTATCGGTAAGTTTAATACACTTTCATAATCAAATTCTTGCTCAGGTACTGCATTTAAAAATCGCCTGATTTCTTGTAATTCTCTCGTTTCAAGCGAGTATAATGTACCATCATGTAATCGATAATATTTCCGTTTCTCTTTTAGTGCTAATAATACTTCTTTGATTTGTTTCTCAGGAATATCTAGTTCAAATTTAAATTCCAACCAATTCGTTCGTTCACTTTTTAAATTGACACGTATTTGAGGTTTCTTATTTTCTTTAAAAATTCTATTTCGAACTGCGGTCGTAGCATAAATTTCAGTAAGCTTTTCAAGTTTCGGTAATCTATTTCTTAAAAACTCGTATTCAAGTTCTTCATTTTGTAAGAAATAGCCACCTTCTGTTTTCGAAAAAGAACTATCTTCCATTAATTGTAATATTTCTAATTCATTCTCTTCATCTCTAACTAACGTTTTACTAAGTTGGATTTCTCTTTTATCTAGCGGATTAATCACTATGCGATCATAATGAAATTCAAGCCCAGCAAGTAATTTATTTTTTATACGATCTAAATATAGCTTTGCTCTTAACGGGGTATTTGAATATTGGTTTGATAATGATGTAGGTATTTGCACCTTACCAAGCTTTATAAGTCCTGGAATTACTTTCTCAACATAAAGATGAATTTGGTCTGTTGGTATATTTATTTTTTCATGTCCTGTGTTTTTAAATATTTGCTTTAATTCAACAAGTCGATTAAATTCCTCTACTTTAAGATTATAGATTCTTCCACGATATAAGACTGTTGTATAGGCCTCCATTATCGTTAATTTCTCAATTCCTGCTGATGTTAAAAAGTATTGATCATCTACTTGCTCAATTTCAAATTCCAATGGTAATTTATCTTCGGTAAATGAAATTCCATTAAATGATATTCCGTTTTCAATTATCGTAACGTTTTCTGTAACTGTTAATAAATTAATGAATTGGCTCCAAATTGTCGGAGAAATGAAAATGTATTCATTTTTCATAGTTAGAGGATCATTAAACATTTTTTCATCATCTAACAACTTTATTAAAAGTTCCCAAATACGATTAACTTCATTTTGAACACAATGTAAATTAGAGTCAAAAATAAGATCAGCCGAAATTTCACTTGGTTTCCCCTCTTTAACATCCCTTAAAAAATTACGTAGATTTTCTACTTTCTTTTTTCCAAATGCCATAGCTATTCCAAGGATTTTATAGGCTTCACTCATTTCAACGACTTCGCAAATAAACTCAAAATCAATTACTTTCCTATTGTCAAAATGTCTTAATTGTTCGCTTTTACGTAACGTTTGATCATGAAAAAGTTCTAAAATACCATTTGACCTATTTAAATCGGTGTTTTCTATAAAAAAATCTATTTCTGTATGATTTTCCTCTTTTTTCTGACGTTCAAAAATCGAAATTAAAACGGCAGCTATATGTTGACAATCCGTTTTAATTGAAGCTAGTTTTGGACAAGTGCACTTACAATAAAAATCATCATTTTCTTCTTTTATGACATTAACGGTAAAATCTTCATTTCCTATAACTGTAGCTGTACAAGCATCATTTTTATATTTTTCGATTTTTACTTTATTTGCGCGATAAAAAGAGTCACCCCTTTTGAAGGAGACTGTACCGCAGCGTTCTTTTATGATTTTACTATTTAATTTTATCTTCAATTAACTGCTCCTTCCAAAATAAATAAAACGAATATAACTATCTTACCATTAATTATTTATTTATCTAAAGTATTGCTTCAAATCTTATAAAAATAGAAAAAAAGAAGCCATTTTTGACTTCTTTTTGCAAATGAATTTATTTTTGTTCTACAATTCCATGTCTAAAAGCATAAATTACAGCCTGAGTTCGATCAACGACTTCTAATTTCGTTAAAATATTACTTACATGCGTTTTAACCGTTTTTAATGAAACAAACAAAGTATCGGCGATTTCTTGATTTGATTTACCTTCAGTCATTAAATGAAGTACTTCTTGCTCTCTAGCCGTTAAATCATCATGTAATTCACGTTGAGTAGATTTTCTCATTCTATTCATCATTTTCCCAGTAACAACTGGTTCTAAAACTGAGCCACCTTTATGAGTTGTTCGTATAGCATTAGCAATATCACTAGCTCTCGATGTTTTTAACATATAACTAATTGCACCTGCATCAATTGCTGGATATACATTTTCATCATCAATAAAGCTTGTAACAATAATGATTTTTGCTTCTGGCCATTTTGAAATAATTTGTTTTGTCGCTTCAATTCCATCCATAACATCCATAATTAAGTCCATTAATACAATATCAGGACGTTTTTCTAATACAAGTTCTACGCCTTCTTTTCCATTACTTGCTTGACCAACCACTTCAATATCAGATTGAGTACTTAAATATGTAGAAACACCCATTCTTACCATCTCATGATCATCAACTAACACGACTTTGATCAAATTTCCCACCTCTATTCAATTACTGGAACTTTTACCTCAATCTGTGTTCCTCTATTTGGTATACTTACTATTTTTGCCGTTCCTCCAATTTCAGAAGAACGTTCACTTATTGATTGCAATCCATACGAACCCGTTTTTCGGTTCTCGACTTCAAATCCGATTCCATCATCAATCATTCGAACTAATACAAAATCTTCAATTTTTCTAATTCGTATTTCAAAAGTTTTTGCATTTGCATGCCTTAAAGTATTCGATAATGCTTCTTGAATAATCCTAAATAAATGATCCTCTACACCTTTTGATAATGAAATATCATCGATTTTCCATTTTAAATGAAGTGCTTGACGATTTGTTAATTCAGTTAGAAGCTTTTCTACACCTTCTTTTAAGCTTTTACCTTCTAACTGAACTGGTCTTAAATGTAATAAAAGTGCACGCATTTCTGATTGAGCATTAATCGCCATTTTTTCAATATATTGTAATTGTTCTTTAAACGTCGTTTCACCAAGTTCATTGATCGCAGAGATCATCATCGAAATCGCAAATAATTGTTGGCTAACTGAGTCATGTAATTCCCTTGCTAGTCTATGACGCTCTTTTGTTACGACATCTTCAATTGTCTGAGATTCAATTAATTTTTTTTCATCGACTAATTTTTGAACAGTCTTCCTTGAATCTTCAATTTGTTTAGATATTTTTTGAAGTTTTACTTCGATTTCGTTATCAATTGACCGAATTGAATGTTCTGATTCTTTATGATAAATTCCTTTTTCTGCCTTTTCTATACCTTCTAATAAAGCTTTTTCATTATGACGAATCGTGCTCAAAACCGCTGTACTATAAACAATTGATATAATTATGATTGCTACAAATAATATTAATAGTAAAGAAAAATTTCCAATTTTATACAGAAACAATTTATCAAGGAAAGTATGATCTATGAAATAATAAACAACTCCACAAATTAAAATACTTGATGTAAATGCAGCAAGCCATATTGATAAAAAGATACCCTTATCGATCTTCATTTGTTTGTCACCTCAATATTTCCGATTGCTAAAGAAGTGACAATTTTTAACTTTCTTGAAGCTTCTTTATAATCATTCGAAGTGAACTTACAATTCTTGTTAAACCCATTCAATTTATTTTTAAGGATATTAACTTTGCCAAATAAAGTAGAATGCTGGATCGAAACTTCTAAATCATACGGCACATATAAAGTAATATTACCGATGATTCCATTTAATACCAACACTGTCTCTCCTTCAGGAATAAATGACTCTGATAGATCGATTATGACATCTCCTATTCCAAAATAATAATCTACATCGTCTAATTCAAATGAATCATTCTTTAAATGGATATTTGTAAAAAAACGATTTGAAATGAGAGATTTTGTTTCAAAGACACCTGTATTTGTTGTTTTAACCATGTTTGGTACAATGACTCTTTCATTAAATTTCGAATTAACAAATATTAAATATCCCACATAGATCACGATAAATGATAATACTCCTAGGATCGATTTCAATTGGAATACATTACTGATGAATAAAATAATTCCCCCAAAAAACGCGATATTCGCAGATGTAGATGGGTAAACTTTTCTTTTTTTCGCCCCATACTGAAATAAATAAATACCTACTCCAGCTGCGATTATTGCAAAAGGATTTAAAAATAGATCAAATAATAATCCTATGCCTGCAATTATGAATAATAATCCGGTTAATTCATTGCTAGACAATCGTCTAAATCGCTTCATATAGCTCTCCTCTATTCACTAAACTAGCTTGTTAATAGCAATTGAAAGCTTTTGTTATTAACTATCCTACTATGTAGTTTATCTATTTCTTGTTTGTTTTGATACAAACTTAAGTATTGTCTTATCTCGGTCTTAGGACTGAGATTTTTTAAAGTAATTACCCTTGGACTTCTATTGGGTAAGTTAATTTCGTTTTTATGACTTTTTACTTATTCTTGAGCCCCGTATGAGTTTGTATTTATCGTTTTTTTGCCTGCTTACTTCCTCATGAACCACTTATGAGTTAGTATTTTTCGTTTTCTTTCCTTTTTACTTACTCATGAACCCTTTATGAGTTACTAAATCGTCGCTTTTTGTCTTTTTACTTACTCATGAACCCCTAAGTGTTACGAATTTCAGACATCTAGCCATGTTACATATCTTAAGAAAAACATATGAACTATTAAATTTCAAAAGAAAAAGAAGAGTATAAATACTCTTCTCTCTTATTTATAAGACTTAGTATTCATCATTTTACTAATTTTTTTCCATTTATCTCTTTCTTGTCTAGCTAATGATGCGTCTTGTTTACGTTCTGCATACGCTAGTTCTCTCATTAATTTACGATAGCTTGTGAGTCTTTGTTGATCTAGTTCGCCGTTTTCGATTGCTCGGTTGACTGCACATCCTGGTTCGTTTTCATGTGTACAGTCTGAGAATTTACATGATTTAGCTAATTCTTCGACATCTGTAAATGTCGAGCTTATATGCTCTTCTCCACCCCAAAGCTGTAATTCTCGCATACCAGGTGTATCGATGACCATTCCGCCAGATGGTAGGAAAAATAGTTCGCGGTGTGTAGTTGTGTGTTTACCGCGATCGTCACCTTCACGTACGTCCTGTGTTATTTGAATTAATTCACCGATTAACGCGTTTAATAATGTAGATTTACCAACACCTGAAGAACCAAGTAAGGAAACAGTTTTCCCGGATGTTATGAGCTGTTTCAACTCTTCAATACCTTCTCCATTTGTACTGTTTACAGAATAAATCGGTACACCAAATGCAATCTCTTCAACTGCTGCAATTTTGGTTGGTAGGTCAGTGCATAAATCTTTTTTTGTTAAAATAATAATTGGACTAGCTCCACTATCATAAGCAACAAGTAAATAACGTTCTAATCTTCTTATATTAAAATCGTTATTTAATGCCATTACTAAAAACACGTAATCTATATTAGCAGCTACTATTTGTTCTTCTATTTTTTCTCCTGCAGATTGCCTTGAGAATTGACTAATTCTTGGCAATACCTTTTGAATAATTGCTTTGTTTTCACCTTTTAACGGTTCAATTACAACCCAATCACCAACAGATGGATAATCACTTTTCACTTTTGCTTGGAATTGAAATTTACCAGAAACTTCACCAGTTAGTTCATTTTCACCATCATGCAATTTATAAATTTGTCTTTGTTCAGATATTACTCTCGCAACTATAGTATTTTGATCCTTTTCTCCGAACGCTTCGTTCCAACCTAATTGTTTTAAATTCATTTTGTCCTCCAATGTATAAGGACAATAATGAAGATTTACTCCATTTTTTGTCCTCTAATATTTACCTTCTTCTGAACTAAATTAATTAACTTTCCCATATTCATCACTCCGTTTCATATATAGTACTTTTAGTATATCCAAATTTTAGAAAATCGTCCATACGAATTAATTGAATATTAAAAAAGGACAAAACATTCTATTATTATTTCGACAAATTTTGACAATTCCCACTTTTTTGTTTAATTAAACTTTTATAATATTAAAGTAAAAAATAATAAAAACCCTTGAAATATTTAAAAAATTTATTATTATTTAGATATAGGTCTTTTTGTTCAGGCTGTACTAATACAGGTCAATCGACAAAGTCTAAAAATACTAATTTAATACGAAAAATCAGTATTGCAAGATTTGTCTGACAATATAAAAAACTTTACAGAGATACGTTATTATGTGTTATACTAAAATAGTAAATTGGTCCCAAGTTATTTTTAGCGGATCTAAATAAATATTTAGTAGCATTGTTCTGATGAAAATAGTTAGAAATTTTTTTTAACTCAAATTGTCGAAATTTGTTGAATTCGGAAATTATTTTTTACATTAAATTGACAGAATAGTATATGAATTGACGACAATAAATATTCATTCAGAAAAATACACAGAATAGCACTTATGAGGGAGGAATTTGAATGAGCGTAGCAGCAAAACAAAACGTTTCATCAAACGAGCAAAATCAAAAAACGAAACACCCACCTGGCCTTTACTTACTTTTTGCAACTGAGGCTTGGGAGCGCTTTAGTTATTATGGAATGCGTGCACTTTTAGTTCTTTACTTAACAACTTCAGTAGTTCAAGGTGGACTAGGATTTAAAGATGCTTGGGCACTACAACTTTATGGATTATTTACTGGACTTGTATATTTCACTCCAATCATTGGTGGTTGGATTACAGATAATTTCCTTGCAAAACGTGCTGCTATCACAATTGGTGGTATTATTATGGCGGCTGGTAATATCGCATTATTCGGTATTCATTCTTCAACTGGTTTATATCTTGGATTAATTTTAATGATTATCGGTAATGGTTTCTTCAAGCCAAACATTTCAACTATTGTTGGTGAACTTTATGAAGGAGATGACCCACGTCGTGATGGTGCATTCACAATCTTCTACATGGGTATCAACTTAGGTGCATTCTTTGCTCCACTTGTTACTGGTTATTTAGCACAAACTTTATTTATGTCAAAAAATGCTGCTGGTGATGATTTATTCGGTTACCGTTATGGTTTCTTAGCATCTGCGATCGGTATGATTATTGGTCAAATTATTTTCAACGTATTAGCTCAAAAATATTTAGGTGATTTAGGTACTAAACCTAACGCTAAAGTTGTAAAAGAGGGTAACAACAAATCAGTTAAGGATGTTCCTCTTACTAAGAAGGAAAAACAACGTACTACAGTTATCTTTATCTTAGCTGCATTCGTAGTATTTTTCTGGGCTGGATTTGAACAAGCTGGTTCATCATTAACGCTTTATACTGAACGTTTCTTAGATCTTAAAGTTGGAAGCTTCAATGTACCATCTGCATGGTTCCAATCTGTTAACCCATTATTCATTATGCTTTTCGCTCCAGTTCTTTCTATGATCTGGATTAAAATGGCAAGAAATGGTAAAAACATTAGTGTTCCTGCGAAAATGGCAATGGGTCTTATCCTATTAGGTATTGGTTTCGCATTTACGATTATGGCGGTTATGAAAACAGGTTCTGATCCAAATCATATTACTGTAAAAGCAAACATGTTATTCATGATTATGACATATTTCTTCCATACAATTGCTGAATTAGTACTTTCACCAGTTGGTTTATCTGCAGTATCTCGTTATGCACCTGCTAAACTTGCTTCATTATTAATGGGTGTATGGTTATCATCAAGTTTCATTGCAAACTTAGTTGGTGGTCAATTAGCTGCATTTACAACAACTCTTGGAATGTTACAAGTATTCTTAGTGGTAGGTGGAGCAGCAATCGTAGCAGGCTTAATCTTACTTGCTTTATCACCAAAACTTGCAAGAATGTTAGACTAATTACAAAATTAAAAGAACTCGAGCAATCGAGTTCTTTTTTTATTTCTATATTATTTGCCTGTACTTCCAAATCCACTTACTCGTTCTTCCCCTGCAAAATCTTCATCAGCTAATAAAAACTTTTGGAAAACAGCTTGTCCAATTCTCTCACCTTTTTGAATGATAACAGGCTCCTTTGATACATTTATTAATTGCATCATAATATGGCCATCGTTTGAAGGATTGCTGTAGTAGTCTGAATCAATAACCCCTACCCCATTTCCTTTCATTAAACCTTTCTTTAACGGTGTAGACGAGCGTACAAATAATGCTAAAAATTCGTCTTTTTGCATATACGCTTTTAATCCTGTACCAACAAGTTTGATCTCGTTTGGATTAATAATCGTCTCTTCAATACTTTCGATATCATAACCAGCTGCATGAGTAGTTGCTCTTTTAGGAAGATTCACTCCACAGTTTTCAAATCCTTTTGCTACTTCAAATCCTCTTATTTTTTCCAAATCTTTCACCCTTTACCATTTAATCCTTTTCTAGTGTAACATAGAAATTTTCATAATGATAAAATTATTATAGTAAGTTAAAAAAGAGGCTGTCTGAACAAACAGACGACCTCTTACTATAAATTATTGGCTAATTTTATAATAATCTTGAGTGTTGTATTGTCTAAATCCACAATCTAAATATAATTTCTTCGCGTTACTATTTTCTAGAGCAACTTCTAGATGAATTTCGTTCCCAATCTCATTTTCTTTTTGAATGGTTTGGAGTAATGCATTTTTCCCATATCCCTTACCTTGGTATTCTGGAAGTATCGCAAAACCATAAATCCAACTTTCATTATTTTCACGTAGTAAACTCATTTTACCAATTTTTTCATCATTTACTTCTATAATAAATAAATCACGATCTGGTTCATCTATGATGCGTTGATTGTACTTCTCGGCATCAGTTTTTTCAAATCCAAAACATACAACATCTAAATTTGAAATAAAAGAGAAATCTAATTGCTCTGCTTTCGTGAATTTAACGATTGGTGTAAATTCTTTTACTTCTTGGTTTTTCCAAGCCATTTGATATTCTGAAAAAGAATAAGAACAATTTTTTTGATTTCTAATAAATTCCTTCGCTGATGTTGAAGCTTCAGGAGCATTTAATAAAATCGTAGTAACTTGAGATAATGCATTTAGCGCTTCATTTAACAAGCTAGAAAAAATACCTTTTTGGCGAAAACCTGGATGAACCATACCACAGATTTCAACTTTTTCTCCAAAATAGTAAGTTGCTAAAAATCCTACTAGTTGATCTTCTTCATAGTAAAAGAAATCTTCTTTAACATCATTTCTTCGATTTCTTAACATTTCCCAGTTTAACTTTAAAGTTATTTCATCAAATTTCTCGCATGTTTCTTGTAATATGTTGATTTCGTTTAATTGTTTTTCTGTAATCAATTTTTCCACCTTCTTCTTACACTATTTCTTTTAGTCACTTTAGAGTTATTCAACAAAAAAGCATCTCTTCCTTTATTTAGAAGAATGCTTTAATAGAATCAATTTCTATTTATTTCCTCAAGAAGTACATTTAGTGCATTACTTTGATTCGATGATTTCATATTTGTAATGAAAATGTCTTTTTTAGTTTGAAGTTCTTCAATTGATTCTTGTAGTGATTTGTTCGTTAATTCCTCTTCTTCCATCATTAATGCAAAGCCTTTTTCTTTAAAAGAATTTGCATTTAATATTTGGTCTCCCCTACTTTGATTTTTCGTAAGTGGGATAATTAACATCGGTTTATGTAACGCTAAAAATTCAAATATTGCATTTGACCCACCTCTTGTGATAATCATTTGAGATGCGGCCAATACATCAGCTAGCTCGTCATGAACATATTCAAATTGCTTATATCCTTCAATATTTTTTAAACTTTCATCAACATTTCCTTTACCACATAAGTGGACAATCTGATACTTTTTCGTTAGATCCGGTAATGATTCTCTAACCGTTTCATTGATTTTCTTTGCGCCTAAGCTACCACCCATAATTGTTAATATTGGTATATAGCTTTTAAAATGAAGATAGTCTAAGCCCTTTTGTCTTGAACCATTTAATAGTTCCTTTCTAATTGGAGAACCAATAACAGTTGTTTTATTTTTTGGAAAATAATTTTTTGCTTCTTCAAAAGACGTGAAAATTTTTGTAGCAAATCGCTGAGAAATTTTATTTGCAAGTCCTGGTGTCATATCACTTTCATGTATAAATATTGGAATTTTCAATGTGCTAGCAGCAATAATTACTGGTACAGAAACAAAGCCACCCTTTGAAAAAACTAAACTCGGCTTAATTTTTCTTAATGCTTTTCTAGCGTCAAGACAGCCTTTTATTACCCGAAACATATCAATAATATTTTCAAAATCTATATATCGTCTTAATTTTCCGCTTGAGATCCCATAATAAGGTATATCAATTTTATTTATTAGTTCCTTTTCAATTCCTTTTTTAGATCCAATATAATGGATATCCCAATCATTTTTATTCAACTCATTTATAATGGCGATATTTGGTGTTACATGCCCCGCAGAACCACCACCGGTAAATACAATCTTTTTCTTAGACATATTATCTCCAATCTATTTTCTTATTCAAATCAAAAATTTTCACAAAGCCCATACTGGGACTGGAATATCTTTATCGCCCCCACATATTAACTCTCTATTTATTCTCAATTTTATATCTTTATGAACCTTCATAGCTAAAAAATGCATAATTAGGCAAAGTATACTCTTGATAAATTCACCAAATCAGAGTGTATTTCCTCTATAAAGCAAAAATGCATTACTTCACTTTTTAGAAGTAATGCATTTGTTCAGTTGCAAATATGTTTGTAACTAACTCTATGTTGTTGAATCTCACTACTGATTTGGCTAATAGATCAAATGGATAACCACTTCGCTCCAAAATCATTTAATCAGATCAAGCGATTTTATCTTTTATCATTAGGATCTACTTCAAACCATTCTGACATCGATAAGTTCGTAGTAGAATCCTCCCAATCATCAATTGATAAATCTGAAAAATCGGTTTCTAATAATTGTTCGGATGTCTTCTTTTGACCAGAGTCATTATCTTGATTGTGAGCATGATTGTGATTTTGGTGTTCTTCTTCATTATGATTTGTATAAGAAGACGATAATTCCGAATAATTTTTTTGATTAAAACTCGTTAATTCAGATGTTATCCCGCTCAATTCAATTTCGTCCATCGTACTTGCAGAGTACTGGTTAATATCTTCTATATTTTGATTATTATACTTTCTCCTATTTGCAACTCTTGAGTTATGTTGCTTTTCCTCGAAATGTTCATGTTCTTGATGTTCATGATGCTCTTGATCCTCTTGTTTATGTTGTTCATGCTCATGCTGTTGATTATGTTCTTGATGTTCTTGATGTCCTTGATGCTCTTTATGCTCTTTATGCTCTTTATGCTCTTTATGACCTTCATGATTAGGTTCAAATATACTTGCTGAAAATTCCTCCACATTATGTATAAGATTTTCAGCCCAATTAGGATGATCAGGATGGTGTTCGTGACCTTTGTGATGCTTGTGATGTTCGTTCTGCTCATGCTGATTGTGATGATCTTGATGTTTGTGATGATCTTGATGATCTTGATGATCATTTTGTTCGTAATGTCCTTCGTTATGATCTATATTGTGGTGTGAACTTGATTCATTTTCACTGTTAATCATTGATAGAGTACTTTTTAAATCTTTTTCTATATTAACAATTTGATGGTCAAAATTATGTAATTGCTTTTTAATTTCTTCCATATGAGACTCTATTTCATCTATTCTTTTGTTAACCTTATGCAAATTTTTTTGGTGTTCATTTTTTTTCAAATCAAATTGCTCTAATAATTTATCAAATGAAAGATCCATTTTTCTCACCTATTTCGTTTTTTAATATTATGTGTAAATCCACTGTATCCAAATCCTATTTATTGTAAAATTAACATTAATGAAATCGAAATTGTAAAATACAAAAGGGACTCCTTTTAGAAGTCCCAATTTGATGCAGTATCATTCATATAATTTAAATAAAATTTTACCAGTAATAACAGTTACATCGTTCTGGTTCTTTGCGTTTACTTTAAAATATAGGTTGTTTTCATCAACTTTTTCAAGTGTTGAATTTAATGTGATTACATCATTTAAAAATACCATATTCTTAAATCTTATGGAGTAATTTTCAATAAAGCCAACTTCTAAATAATCTGAAAAAAGCTTCGCTAAATTTCCCATTGTCCACATGCCATGTGCAATAATTCCAGGTAAACCAGCTTTCTTTGCTTCTTCATCAATTGTATGAATAGGATTAAAATCCCCCGAAGCTCCTGCGTATTTTATTAAATCAATTCGAGATACTGGTTCTAGTAGGACTGGTTTTAATGAGTCGCCAATTTGCAAATCTAATACTGTCGTCATACCGAAAGCACCTTCCTAACCTCTTCAGTTATGATAACAACTGATTTAGTAGTAAATATCATATTGCCTGCTTGATCTTCTCCGTTATCTGACAGTACTAGAAAACCCATAAACCCATGCCCACCACGTTTTTCATAATAATCATTAATCTCTGTATAACAATTAATGGTTTCACCAACTAAAAGTGGTCTTTTATATTCAAATGTTTGCTCACCATGAATTAGACCGACATTAGGTAGGTTAAAATTGTCTATTTTCCCATAGTCAAATACTCTTGGAAAAGTCGTCGGAGCAATATTTTGTCTATACCTTGATTGTTTTCCGTATTCTTCGTCAACATAGATTGGATGTAAATCCCCAATTGCTTCAGCAAATTTTTTCACTGCACCACGTTCTACTGTATTTTTAACTGATTTAGAGCGTTTACCGATAAACGATTTAAACATTTATATTCACCTCAATTTTTTTAAGCTTTAGGTCCACCTGCAACATATAAAACTTGACCATTTACATAAGAAGACTTTTCATCGGCAAAGAAAGCAACTGCATTTGCAATATCTTCTGGTTTACCTGTTCTTCCGGCTGGAATTTGGCTTAAACTTGCCTCAACTAGTTGTTCAAAAGTAATACCGATTCGATTTGCCGTTTCTTTCGTCATTTCAGTTTCGATAAATCCTGGTGCCACAGCGTTAGATGTGATTCCATATTTCCCAAGTTCAATTGCAAGTGTTTTCGTTAGACCTTGTAAACCAGCCTTTGCAGTTGCATAGTTTGATTGTCCACGGTTACCAAGTGCAGATGTTGAAGAAATATTAATGATTCTTCCATATTTTTGTTTAACCATATAGACTTGTGCAGCACGTACAACATTAAATGAACCTTTCAAGTGTACATCCATAACAGTATCCCAATCTGAGTCTGTCATTTTAAATAATAAATTATCGCGAATAACACCTGCATTATTGACTACAATATCTATTGAACCGAATGTATCATATACTTCTTTCATAGCAGTTTCAACTTCATTGGAGTTTGTAACGTTTGCAACTTTAGTGAATAGTTCATACTGCTTAAATTCTGAAGCAGTTTGTGATAGTGCTTCTTCATTTACATCAATAATGGCTACTTTTGCACCTTCTTTTGCAAATAATTCTACAATACCTTTACCAATCCCTCTACTACCACCTGTAATAAAGGCTACTCTACCTTCGAATCTTCCTCCCATTTTCCTCACTCCTTATCTTTTAAACGTATTGTCCTAATTTGACATGTCCTTTTAGTAAATTACGTGAAATGATTAATCGTTGAATTTCATCAGTACCGTCGTAAATTCTCCATAATCTTGCTTCACGGTACCATCTTTCAATTGGAAGTTCTTTTGTATAACCGATTCCACCATGAATTTGAAGTACACGGTCAACAACTCGATTTCCCATATTCGAACCATAAAGTTTTGCCATTGAAGCTAAATGCCTATTGTCTTCTCCTTGATCGAGTGTATATGCTGCATTTAATACAAGCCATTTAGCAGCTTCTATTTCAACAGCAGAATCCGCTATTTGCCATTGGATAGCTTGTCGTTCGGCAATTGGTTTTCCGAAAGTTTCTCTTTCTTTTGAATAGTCAATGGCCATTTGTAATAAACGCTCAGCGGCACCAACAGCTGTAGCCCCTACAATCCATCTTGCAAATCCGATCCATTCAAGTCCTAAATTATATCCACCATTTAATTCACCTAAAATATTTTCTTCAGGCACACGGACATTCTCAAATACTAAACCAGCTGGTCCCCATTCGCCCATTGTATGAATAAATTCAGATCTCCAACCCATGTCCCGGTCTACTATAAAACAAGTTACACCATCTCTTCCACCAGTTTTTTGATGTCTTTCTTTATCCGTAATTGCAATGACCATTACAAAATCTGCTTCGTTTCCACCTGTAATAAATGTTTTCTCACCGTTTAATACCCATTCATTCCCATCCTTAATAGCGGTCATTTTAATGTTTTGAGTATCAGAACCCGCATTAGGCTCCGTCATCGCAAAGCATGATTTTTTATCGCCATTTATTGTAGGGATAAGGTAGTTCTTTTTTTGTTCCTCGTTACAATAAAATAAAATATTATCCGCATAACCACCGAATTTAAAAGGAACGAATGTTTTTGAAATTTCCATATAAATAATTGCTAACATCATTTGGCCTAAATCAGCACCACCATATTCAGTAGGTGTATTAATTCCCCAGAAACCAGCTTTTTTCGCTTTTAATTGAAGTTCCTTTTCAACTACCGGATCTAAGCTTGGTCTACCTTCACGCTCATTTCTAAGTACTTCATTTTCTAAAGGGATTAATTCTTTTTCAACAAATTTTCGAATTGTTTTTTGAATCATTTTTTGTTCGTCAGTCAGGCGTAAATGCATTTAAATTTCCCCCGTTTCGATCTGATCAAAGTTTTTCATATCAAAAATTCATTATTTTTTCGGCTCTAAAATCACTTTTCCTACTGTTTTTCTAGATTGCAATATCGTATGGACATTGGCTGCTTCACTTAATGGAAATACTTCTCCAATCGTGATCTTTAATTTTCCTTCAGCTAAATATGTAAATAACTCTTCTAAGCTTTGTTTTATTAATGCCTTTTTTCTCAAAAGAGGTGGTAAGAAAAACCCGATGACTGATTGATTTTTTGCCATTAAAGAGGACGGGTAAAACTTACTTTGCTGGCCACTTGCTACACCATAAATAACTAATCTTCCGAAATAAGCTAAGCAGTCTAATGTTTTATAAAAAACATCCCCACCTGCCATCTCTAAGGCAACATCTACACCTTTTCCGTTTGTAGCTTCAAGTACTTTTTGTTCCCAACCTTCTTCGGTATAATTGATTAATACATCAGCGCCCATCTCTTTTGCTAGCTGTAATTTTTCGGATGTACTTGCTGTTGCGATTACTTTGCCAGCTCCAAAAAGCTTCGCTAATTGCACTGCTAAAGTACCTAGACCACCAGCTGCCGCATGAACTAAAACGGTTTCTCCCGGTTCTAGCATCCCCATTGTTTTTAAGATATGGTAGGCACTTAATCCTTGGACGGGTAATGCAGCGGCTATTTTAAAATCCATTTCGTTCGGTAAAGGAATTACCGAACGCTCATCAGTCAAGGCAAAATCTGAGTATCCACCACATTCCAACATTGAAACAACTCGATCACCAATTTTAACTGAACTAACCTCATCTCCAATTTCCACTACGACTCCAGCAACTTCAGCACCAGGTACATATGGCAAAGTGGTCTTAACTACATATTGATTTTCTCTTCGCGCTGTATCAGCATAATTGACACCTGCTGCATGCACTTCAATTAATACTTCTTTTCCCTTTGGTACTGGTCTTGCAAGTTCGACTTTTTCTAATACCTCAGGGCCACCAAATTGTTTAAATTGAATTGATTGCATTGTAAACTTCCTCTCAGTTTTTTATTTTCCAGTAAAAATCGCTTTTCTTTTTTCTTTAAATGCAGCAACACCTTCTTGATGATCTTCAGTTGCTACCATTAATGGCTGAGTAATTCTTTCAAGTTCTAGCATTTCATCTAATGTTGATGTAAAAGATTGATTAATTAATTTTTTCATCATACCATTTGCTTTTCCAGGTCCAGCGGCTATTTTATTTGCAAATTTTACTGTTTCCACAGCTAAATTTTCAGGTGGTACGAGTGTGTTAATCATACCTAGCTGATACAATCTTTCAGCAGGAACTGGCTCTGCAGTAAAGAAAAACTGTTTTGCTAAATATGGACCGATTAACCTTGGTAGGAAATAAGAACCGCCTCCATCTGAAATTAATCCTACTTGAGAAAAGCTTAAAGCAAATTTACTATCGTCTGCTGCGATGATTAAATCACATGCTAAAGCCAAGTTAAAACCAGCACCAGCTGCAAAACCATGAACTGAAGCAATAACAGGTTTTTCGATTTCACGAATCGTTTTAATAACTGTATTTAAGATTCCTATATGCTCATATACTGCATTTGGAGTAACGTTTCCCATCGTTTTAACATCTCCACCTGCTGAAAATGAACGACCTGCACCTTTTAGTACAATTGCTTTAATTTCCGGATTCAAATTTGCTTGATTAAGCGCTTCAGTCATACTATTCAACATTTCATAACTAAAAGAATTTAGACTTTCTGGCCTATTTAACGTTAAAGTTAATATCCGCGCTTTAACTTCTACTAATAAATGTTGATTACTCATTTATTACACTCCCTTTATATGAATCTATTTAACTGCTAGATCATTGGCAATCCTAATCAAATTTTCTGCGAATTGGTCAAACTTTGCAAAACGCTGGTCACTTGTTTGCCCTGCTTTAAATCGATAGAAGATTTGTTGAACAATTACTGCTAATTTAAAATAAGCAAAAGCCATGTAGTAATGTATGTTTGATAAATCTCTACCACTTTTCTTTGAATATGCTTCAATAAATTCATCTCTTGTAATAAATCCTTCTTGAATCGTAACAGGTGGTTTACCTAATCCAAATTTTAATAAATCTGGATCATCATTTTGAATCCAATAGCATAAAGCTACACCTAAATCAGCTAAGGGATCACCAATTGTTGCCATTTCCCAATCAAATAGTCCAATCATTTCCTTTAAATCGTGACTAAACATTGAATTATTCAATTTAAAATCATAATGAATAATTGATGAGTGATGATTTTTTGGTACATTATTGATTAACCAACTCATTAGTCGATCAACCTCGGCAATTTCACTAGTCTTTGCTCTGTTATAACGTCCAATCCAGCCGTTAACTTGTCTTTCCATAAAATTCTCAGGTTTCGTTATTTCTAGGAGTTTTGTTTTTGTATAGTCTATGGAGTGTAACTCTACCAGCTTATTTACCATTACAGTAGATAATCTTTTACGATCTTCAATCGTTACGTTTAAATGTGGAGGAAATGATGAGTCAAATACTTCACCATTTTTTCTTTCCATTATGAAAAATGGACTACCTACGATTACTTCGTTTTCTGAATATAAAATCGGCTTAGGTGCAGCCGAAAAGTGGGGATGTATTTCTGATAAAATCCGAAATTCTCTTTTCATATCATGTGCCTTTGGGGCAACTGGGCCAAGTGGTGGCCGTCTTAACACAACCTCCCATTCTCGAATTTTTAGTAAATAAGTTAAGTTTGAATGACCCGCTGAGAACTGACGAATTGTTAATTCTCCATCTGGAAGACCATCAATATTTTTTTCTAAAAATTTATGTAGAACATGAGGATTTAACTCTTCACCTTTACGAACTTGAATCGTTTCTAATTCAACCTTTTCAGCCATATTACCCCTCCTTCGCTTTAGAAAATCCAGTTTATTTCACAACTAAATGCCTATCTAACTTCTCTCTAAAAACTTCTGGAAGTACTTCACTACGTTGCTCTTTAAAGTTAAAAAATACGATGATCGCATTACCTGTAGCAATCATTTGATTTGTCTCTTCACAACAAATTTCATGTTCGAGATGAAAGCTTTTATTTCCTATTTTTGAAATATAAGTTGATACTGACAATTTTTGATTAAAGTGACCTTGATTTACAAAATCGCATTTTGTAGACGCTAGAATAAACTTCCAATCATCTAGATTCATTGAATAGCCAAGAGATTGGAAGAATTTAATTCGCGCTTCTTCTAAATAAATAAAGTAACTAGTATTGTTAATATGACCTAATGCATCCGTTTCACAAAATCTAGGGGTTACGGTGAATTTTTCCATAAAACAACCTACCTTTATCAATTATTTTGTATTTACCAATACTAACTAGTCGGTATGTAAAGTAGAAGGAGAAACTACTCCCCTACTTTAATCCCTTTTAAGATCATTTCTTGGAATGACTTCGCGATTTCAAATGCATTTTTTTGTCCTTCTGCGTTATACCATTCATAACTCCAGTTCATAACACCTAAAATACCGAATGAAACGATTGGTACATCTAAATCTGATCTTAAATCACCATTTTTAATTCCTTCATTCAGAAGTTTCTCAATATTAAATCGATATAAATCCCTTTTAGCCTTAATTTCTGTTAAACTTTCAGGATTTAAATGTCTCATTTCACGATAAAACACTTTTGCGCTTGGGCCTTGTTTTTTAATGTCCATTAAGCTTAAATAAATGACTTCAAATAGCTTATCTGAAAAGCTTTTCTTTGCATCATTAATAACTTCTTCTTGTTCATTTAATACTTCATCAATAAATTGAAGGTGAATTTCCATAAGAAGCTGTTCTTTGCTTGTATAATAATAGTAAAAAGTTCCTTTTGTAACTCCGATCGATTCGACGATATCTTGAATGGATGTACTCGTAAATCCTTTTTTATCAAATAGCTGTATAGAGTGTTCCTTTATTTTTTGTTTCATTAGATGTCCTCGCAATCTTAAAAATTCAATAGAATTATATCATAGTACAAGGAAGGTTTTATCATAATCTAAATAATTAAATAGAAGGACATCACATCTTACTATATTTATAGATGTTCCTTGTGAAAGATACTTATTATTTTTACTTATGCATAGTATTAATGAAATGCAGTATCAAAAGTAATACCATAAATACATTCTTTCCTTATACTTGCCTGATCGAGCTTTCTTCTTCTCTAATAGCTCTTCTTAATATTTTGCCAACATTCGTTTTTGGTAGTTCATTTCGGAATTCGATCACTCTTGGAACTTTATATGTCGCTAAATGATTTTTGCAGTATTCCTTCATTTCCTCTAAGGTAAGATGTTTATCTTCTTTAAGTACAATCACTGCTTTAACTGTCTCACCTCTATAAGAGTCGGGTACACCTATTACTACAGCTTCTTTTACGAAAGGATGCTCATAAATTACTTCTTCGATTTCACGTGGATACACATTAAAGCCACTTGCTATAATCATATCTTTTTTTCGATCTAAAATTGAGACGTATCCATCTTCATCGACGCTCGCAATATCACCAGTATATAACCATCCATCTCTAATTGTATTTGCAGTTTCTTCTGGCAAATTCCAATAGCCTTTCATCACTTGAGGACCTTTAATAATTAATTCACCAATTTCACCAACTGGAACTTCGTCTAATCCGCTAGCTATATCAACAATTTTTGAATCAGTTGATGGATATGGGATTCCCACAGTACCAGGCTTTCTTGTTGCAAATGCAGGATTACTATGAGTCGTTGGCGATGCTTCAGATAATCCATAGCCTTCTAAAATAGTAGCACCTGTCTTTTTTTCGAATTGCTTCATTAGTTCTACTGGCATCGGTGCACTTCCACTATTACAAAGCTTTATCGCATCTATCCCGTATTTTTCAGACTCAGGATGATTAATTAATGCAATATACATAGTTGGAACACCTGGAAATAGCGTAGGTTGTTCATTTTTTATCGTATTTAAAACTTCTTCAATTTCAAAACGTGGAAGGATAATCATTTCATTTGCCATAAAAACACTTAAATTAATGCATACTGTCATTCCATAAACATGGAAAAACGGTATGATGGATAAAACCCGCTCACGACCCGGATCAAATGCGCCATTAAAAAATTCGCTTTGCTGCATTATATTTGCGTAGAGATTTCGGTGGGTTAGCATGACTCCTTTTGAACGTCCAGTTGTTCCACCCGTATATTGAAGAATTGCAACATCTTCATGAGAATCGATTGTAACTGGTTTCAGTTCTTGATCTCCGCTTTGCAAAAATGTTCCAAATGGAACGCCTTCGCCATAATACTCTTCTGTACCAGTTAAATTTACTACGATAATTTTCCGTAAGTTCGTTTCTTCAATTAACGGTTTGACGGTTTGGTACAAACTATTTAATACAACAATCGTTTCAGTTCCTGAGTCATTTAATAATTCCTTTAATTCTCTTTCGACCGACATTGGATTTATTTGGGTTACGATACCACCTACAGTAAGAATTCCATAATATGAAATAACATATTGTGGACAATTTGGAAGCATGATTGCTACACGGTCACCTTTTTGAATGCCATTTTTTTGTAAAGCAGAAGCAAATCTATTAACTGCCGACTGTACTTCTTTATAAGTATTTTTTTTACCATAAAATGATAAACAAGAATGATTAGGATAGTGATCGACAGTTTCATTAAACATTTCTGGAATTGATTTTGTTGGAATTGATAGTTCTTTTGCAATATATTCAGGATAGTGAGCTAACCAAACTTTATTTGTTGACATACATAACTCTCCATTTCTGATTATGAATATTGTTTTAAACAACTTTTCAAATCTAATAGATTAGAATATTAATCCTCCACCATCAACTGATAACGTTGCTCCAGTCACGAACGATGCTTCATCGGATGCTAAAAATAGTGCAGCAGATGCGACTTCATCAGGAGTCCCTATTCTACCAAGTGCATTTGCACGGGATAAAATCGGCCACTTTCTTTCATCATTTTTCCATTCCTTAATAATATTTGTATCGATTATTCCAGGAGCAATTGCATTTACTCGAATATTATATTTTATTTACTCCAATGCTGCATTTTGTGTTAATAAGACTACTCCACCCTTAGAAGCATTGTAAGCACTTACATATTTCCTACCTTTTAAGCCTAGTAAACTAGCTGTATTTATAATCACACCACTGCCAGATTTTTTCAGCTCAGGAATTGCATATTTTATGCCTAAAAATACACTTTTTAGATTAATATCAATTACCTGATCCCATTCCTCCTCTGCTAAGTCTACACTTCTTACTTCGGAGTTCCCTATTCCAGCATTGTTAAACAAAATATCAATTCTACCAAAATGTTCAACAGCCCGCATCATTAAATTTTGAATGCTCTTACTTTCGGCAACATTCGTTTTAACGAAAATAGCTTCTGGATATTGTTCTTTTATGATACCTAGCGTTTCTTCACCAGTAACTTCATTAATGTCTGCTATAACAATTTTTGCTCCGTTGCCAAAAACTTATAAAAATCAATATAAAACTTTTATTTTTATAGTTTTCGTTTATTTCCCTTTTCTACGTGTCCGATTTTGCCTAGTTAGGCTACTTTCGTTTGGTCTAATACTCCAAGGGCGTAAATTCGGATACAACGAATCCTACATATCAGTAATGACGTCTAAGTATCAGTTTACTAATTTATATCGTGACAAGTTGATTGCTGCGTTTAAATCTCGATCGATTTCATGACCACATTCACATTTGTATAGTCGGTCTGATAGTTTTAAATCATTTTTCTTATTTCTACAACTTGAACACGTTTTAGAAGATGGGTACCATTGATCAGCTTCAACAAATTCAATGCCATATTTTTCACATTTATATTGAATCTGGCGTTTGAATTTATATAAACACTGTTTCGCGATTGCTTTTGAAAGGTGCTTATTCTTCATCATTCCCTTAATATTTATAACCTCCATTACGATGCGATAAGGTTTGGTTTTCACGATTTCGCTCGTGGATTGATGAAGATGGTTTAGTCTGATATTCGTCAACCTTCTATAGAGGTTTTGTATTTTCTTTTCAATTCTTAGTATATTGCTTGTTTTGACGAAACGGTTTCCCTCCTTATTCATTTCGTATTTACGAGAGACTTGACGTTGAAACCTACGTAGGCGTTTCTCTGCCCTTCTAACAGTTCTTGTTTTGTTTATATTTTTCTTCCTAGTGCCATCTGAACAAACGGCTAATTCTTTTACCCCAACATCAATACCAAGTGAAATGTCTGTCAGTTCAACAATTGATTTAGATTCTTCAATCCCTACAGAAAGATACCAGTATTTTCCATCATTACTAATTCTAGGGTTATAGTATTTTTTATCTGGTATATATTCAGAAACTACAACCCAACCGACTTTTTCAATCAACACTTTCTTTCCTTTTACTTTCAACTTCACATTATCGTTATAAAAAGATGGTTTTGATTTTCTTTTACTTTTGAATCGTGGTTGACCTGCTAACCCTTTAAAGAACTTTTCATACGCATGACAAAGATCTTTTATCGCTTGTTTTGTAATATTATTCGATACTTCATACAACCAAGAAAATTCATCAATTTGTTTTAAACCAGTCAATTCTTTTCTTAATAGGCCATCAGAAATAAACTTCCCACTGTTTTTATAGGTTTCTTTCTGTTTGGACAATGCCCAGTTATAAGCCCATCTGGCAGTTCCCACTGATTTCCATAATTGTGTTTCTTGTTCTTTAGTTGGTCTTAATCTTACTCTTTTTGCAAGTATCAATGTTTTATTCATATTATTAAGAGTTTGTTCAGTTCCACCGATCGAATCAACTTTCAAATTACTCACCTCATGTTCTATATAAACACAATGAGTGATTTGCATTTAGAACAAATTGTGATATTTTTAAAAACTTTTAAAAATTTAAATTAAGAGTTGTTAACCTTCTTTTGCGAAGCGGATAGCTGTAGCATGCCCGATACCACTACCTCCGCCTGTAATAACTGCGACTTTATCTTTTAGTCTCATTTCGACCCTCTCTCAATCTGTCATTTAATATGAATTAATTCTTTATTGTTGAGAAGTTATTTTCTGCAGCATGTTTTTTTAATTCTAATCTTGCTAATTGCGCTCGATGTACTTCATCTGGACCATCAGCTAATCTTAACGTTCTGGCATTTGCCCATTGAGCAGCTAATGTATAATCATCAGATACACCTGCAGCTCCAAAGGCTTGAATAGCGCGGTCAATTACTCGCAGGGCCATTGAAGGCGCGACGACTTTTATCATTGCAATTTCTGCTTTCGCCTCTTTATTCCCAACTGTGTCCATCATATATGCAGCCTTTAATGTTAGTAATCTAGCTTGTTCAATTTCTATTCTTGAATTAGCAATCCATTCTTGAATAACGCCTTGATTTGCAATCGGTTTACCAAATGCTGCTCGATTTTGAACACGCTTACACATTTCTTCGAGTGCCCGTTCTGCAGCACCAATTAATCTCATACAATGGTGGATCCGACCTGGACCAAGTCTACCTTGTGCAATCGCAAATCCTTTCCCTTCTCCCCATAAAATATTGCTTGCAGGAACTTTTACATTTGTAAACGTAATTTCTGCGTGTCCATGCGGTGCATGATCATAACCGAATACTGGTAATACCCTTTCGATTTTTACGCCAAGTGTATTTAATGGGACTAGAATCATAGATTGCTGTTCATACTTAGGTGCATCCGGATTCGTTTTCCCCATAAATATTGCAATTTTGCATCTAGGATCCCCCGCTCCTGATGACCACCATTTTCGACCATTGATGATATAATAATCACCATCTTTTTTGATACTCGCTTCAATATTTGTTGCATCAGAAGAAGCAACCTCAGGCTCCGTCATTGAAAAGCATGAGCGAATTTCACCATTTAAAAGTGGTACCAACCATTTTTCCTTTTGCTCTTTCGTTCCATACCTTTCTAAAACTTCCATATTCCCAGTATCTGGTGCACTACAATTAAACACTTCTGGTCCAATCATAGATCGTCCCATAATTTCGCATAATGGGGCGTATTCTAAATTCGTTAACCCTGCTCCAAGGTCACTTTCAGGTAAAAATAAATTCCATAATCCTGCTTGTTTTGCTTTTTGTTTTAATTCTTCCATAATCGGAGGTACATCACTCCACCTAGTTTCTTGTGCATTTAACTGTTGCTCATATATTCGCTCGTTAGGATAAACATAAGTTTCCATAAAATTTTTTAATTTTAATTGAAGCTCTTTACTTTTTTGCGAATATAAAAAATCCATTCAATCATCCCTTTCACATATCGTTTTTGACTAACAAGAAGTTACAGTGATTAATAGATCAGTATTTAAATAGTTTCCTTTGAAAAATTGACATTTACTACGCTTATACCATCTGCAAATACCGGAACAACATTAAAAATACTTTTACTACAAACAAATTTTAATTCCTCTTCAAATCCATAGCGAATTAACATTTTACCAACATTTGATTCCGCTAAAATCTCATCACATTTTTCTTTCAACCCTAAGTAAAAATAATGAGCAGATTTAGCTGCATCGGATAAATCTAAATGACATGATTCATTTACTAAGCAATCAATAAAATAACCTGCTCCATAAAAGTCTTCCATATTAAATTGTCCTGACGACCCCGAACATACTAAAATAACAGACTCATCTTTATAGGATTGTATTAAATGATTTGCAACTGCATTTGCATTCAAAATGGATGCAGCGTATACCCTCTTTGCATTTTGAGAATTTTTTAATGCCACAGTTCCATTCGTTGTTGATAACACGATTGACTGTTCAGCAACAACTTTCTTTAAAGTTAATGGATTAGGAGATAGAAAACCTTCTATTGTATTCCCTTCGTATTCTCCTATTAATAGATATTCTTTGTTCAAATTTTTATTTGTGAAACGAACTGCCTCTTGTCCATTCTTAACAGGTATAACCTCTTTAGCACCAAAGGCTAATGTCGCTGTAATTGTTGAAGTAGCAAGTAACACATCAAAAACGACTACTATCTTTTCATCGTTTATTTTTTGAAAATCAATGTCTTCTTTTTTCATCAAAAGATGAAGTTTGCCCATTAACAAAACTCCTTTTTGATTATGATGTTTCAAACATTACACAATTGATGCTCCACCATCAACAACTAGAACAGATCCAGTCACATAATTCGAAGCTGGCGTTGCTAAAAATAAAGCTGCACCTTTTAATTCGTCTTCATTTCCAAATTTCTTAAGTGGTATAGATTCTATTATTTCATCTGTTCCGTGGGAAATAACATCTTTAGACATTTTTGTTGGGAAAAAACCAGGAGCTAATGCATTTACATGAATGCCAGTAGGACCCCATTTAGCAGCTAAATCTTTTGTAAAACTGATCACTGCACCTTTACTTGCACTATAACCAACCGCATTCATTACTTTCGGATTCGTTCCCACTAAGCCAGCAATAGAAGCAATATTGATAATTTTTCCAGATTTTTGTTCTAACATGATTTTCCCAACTGCTTGGGACATTAAAAAAGTACCGGTTACATTAACATTCATTACTTTATTCCATGCCTCTAATGGCATGTCTTCAGCAGGTGCTCCCCAAGACGCACCACTATTGTTTACTAATATATCAATTCGCCCAAATTTCTCTTTCGTTTCTTCAACTACTCTTTGCACATCTTCTTTGTTTGTTACATCACACTTCAATGCGAAAGATTCTACACCTAAACTTTTCAATTCTTCACTAATTTCCTGGCATGCTTCTACATTTCGAGAACAAAGTACAACATTTGCACCTGCTTCAGCGAATCCTTTTGCAATTTGTTCACCAAGACCTCGTCCTCCACCAGTTACAATAGCTACTTTCCCAGTTAAATCAAATAACTCTTTTACGTGCATTTCAAATCCTCCTAAAATTAGTATTTATTTTATAAAGCCCCAATTTTTGCTCAATACTTTCGCTTCATTCTAAAACAAACTTTTAGATACTAACCAGTCGGTATGTTTGTTAATTAGATAATACAAGATAAATTCTGAATATTCAATATTAAATGTTGTTATTTTTTTTTATGTTACTTTTTATCCATATTCACATTTACTAGATTATTTGCTTACTATTTTAGTTTGAGTTAGGATATACCTTTTTCAAATAACCCATTTAAATAGGTTCCAACAGTAAAAAAATCTTTTAAAACGTTTAAACCAATAGATTTTTGATCATCCTTCATTTATACGGCTCCTTTTGTTTGTAGCTCTGCAATTGGTTTGGGTAGGATTTATCCATCTCATTCGTTCCAATTGCAACCTACGTTCAGCAAAATGGAGCCGTTTCGTTTTTTACCAAGATAAATATAGTTTTATGCAATCATCCCTCAAGCATTTGCTCAATAAATAGATTCAAATACATTTTTCATAATTTATGATGTCTACACTGCTGATTAGGTGTAGATTTTTCAAGATCTATGTGAGTTTCTAGTTTAGTCGGATTCATAATCGGTTGATGGTGGATTCGATGTGGTATTTGATTTACTTTTGCTGTTAAACGTGAAAGTGTATAGAAGAAGAATGAGGATCAGTATACTTGCGACAGTATCTTGAATGTAAAAACTGGTTTTGTAATCTGCCCAAAGTGTTTTGCTTGAGCTCATTTTTTGTTTCGATTCATGAATATAGTGTTTTACTTCTGGGTGGTTCGGATAGATTTTTTGGACTGCTTCAAATTTTGTCAGTGCATTTTTGTAATAGCCGGCCCAGTAGAAAGTTAACCCTTCTTTGAACAATTTATCAGTTTTGCTTTCAGTGACATGAACGTCCGCTTTCTTGACAACCTTTTTCAATGTGTTCACAGGTACCGCAAAATGAAATCCTTGCACTTCTTGGTCATTCACCGTATCTCCTCGGAAGGTGAGTAAGCCAATCAATTGTCCTTTGTTATTAATGATGGGTCCTCCACTATTTCCATGGGTAGATGCTGCATTGATTTGAAGGACTGGGCTACCAGCTAATGTAGTTTTTGAGATAGCTGAGATTTGCCCTTTATTCATCGTGGGGATCACATAACTATGCATCGATAGCAATTCAGAATCTGCCGCAGCTGGGTAGCCAATCACCCAAATATTGTCTTGATCTTGAATGGAGTCACTGTTTCCAAGTGGAATTGTAGGATAGTGGGAGCCGTCTATTTTTAAGAGGGCCACATCTTTGCCATGATCGGTAGGTTGTTGATAGCTTTTGACGACTGCGCTAATAGGATCATCTACTGTCGGCAAGTATAAGTCGACGCCTTTTTGGAAGATTTCGTAACTAGTATACTGTTTCAAGTATGCATCTGTGAATTTGTGCGTCCAATTATTTTCCGTAGCAACATCATCCACAAGAATTGAAAATGCTTGAGAAAGAATATCATGATCGGACAATTGATGAGAATAAATGAGAACATGAGCGTTTGTTACAATATAGCCGTCCGAATTAATGATAGCTCCAGATCCAAAACCGTCAAGTTCGGTTTTATAATCCCATTTCTTCAGCACACTCGTCACGCGTTCATCATCTAAATTAATCGTCCATTTCACAATCGCATAATCAACAATTCGAACAACTGCGGGCTTTGTGGTTTCAGCTAATTGTTGAGGTTTGAGTAAGTCAGGGGTTGAAGGTTTAGTCGAAGTGAGCACAAACGTTGTAGCGATAAGGATTGCTAACAAGATACAAAACGGAATGGTTATGAATGCTTTTTTTTTCATTCCACACATCCTCTCATTTGTTTTGCTTACGATCATCTCCCAATTGAGAGTACATACACAAAAGCAAAAAAATGACATACACCCTTACTGATATTTGCACTATAAAATCAATCATTTCTTTAGCCATTTAACTTTAATGCAATAGAAAAAGCCGCAATTATGCAGCTTATACTCTACTACTATTGTATGGTAATTCAATAAAAATTAGATTATTTATTGAAAATTTCTTCTCCAATCTACAATTAAAATATTATCATTACTAATTAAGGGATCGTAGTTAATTCTACATTTACTAACCATTTATCGATTGCTGATTTAGGATAGTAAAACTCAGATCCAATTTTTAAATGAGGAAGTTCACTCGAATAACTACCTTCACCATCATCTAACTCTGTTAATTTTTGAATTTCTTCCTTACTTAATCCTAAATAATCAACTAACTCTGACTGTGTTAATAGTTGATGTTGATGCTGTACAGAAAGACTCGTTGAAACTTTTGTTCCCATTCCATTAGAAATCATCCAACTTCCAATCACGATACATATCCCTAAAAGAAATATTGATATAGCTATAATATAATTTTTCATATGTTCACCTCTGTTCATTTAATTCAATATCAGCACACTTTCCCTTTATTAAAAAACTAAACTTTTATCCAGTAATCAAAATTAGAGATTGAGAGTAAAACACATACTTTTACATTTGAAAGTTAATTTCATATTTATACCAAAGGGCTAAGATTTATGTTGTAAAACTTTATAAATCTTATTCTTCTTTTTCACATAACGGCAAAACGGTAGAATATTTGATTTCTCTTAAAGCTAAACTTGTTTGAATTCTTGTAATTCCGAGTTGATTTAACTTACGAATAAAGTTCTCCAATTCTTTTCGTTCTCTGTTGGCAACTTTTAATAAATAGTCATACTCCCCTGTTAATAAGTGGCACTCTAAAACTTCAGGCATAGATTGTAACGCTTTCTCTAACACTTCTAATTTATCGGCTTGATGGATATTTGTATTGATAAAAATAAAACAAAGCAAGTCAAATCCCAGCTTTTCTTGATTTAAGATCGCAACTTGTCGATCGATATATCCCTCATTTTCTAATCGTTTAACTCTCGCATGTGTAGCTGGTGGTGACAAATTCACATGTCGCGCTAGTTCCGTATTGCTAATTTGGCTTTCCTTTTGTAACTTATCTAAAATTTTAAGATCTACTTCATCTAATACTTTATTTCCTTGGTGTTCCACTTCTATCTACTCCCTTTCATTTATTCGGAAAATAGTTTCGATTCAACACTTAAAACGAATTATATTTCCCAAAATAACGCTTTTGATTAAGATTATTTCGTATTTATATCATTATACAAAATAATCTACGGTGAAATGAACAATTATGTTAAACTATTAAAAAAATAGTAAGAAATCACTGTGTAAGGTCTTTTTTAAACATTAAAACAGTGAATTTGGGGGTTTAGATATGCCAATCTTATATATACTGTTGTTATTATTAACAAGTTTGTTATGGGGAGGAAATTTTGTCGTTGGAAAATCCCTTGTTGGTCACGCTTCTCCAATGACCTTGACGACGCTAAGATGGGGAATTGCAATTATCGTATTATTACCAATCGTATGGTGGAAAGAAAAGAAGATTTTACCTCCACGTAAAGCTATTCTACCATTAATCATGATGGGAGTTACAGGTGTTGTTCTTTTTAATCTCTTTCAATTTATGGCATTAGAAAAGACATCTGCAACAAATGTCGGTTTAATTTCGACCCTAAATACAATTTCCATTGCTTTATTTTCATCTTTATTTTTAAAAGAAAGAATGAACTTTTTACAAATATTTTCAATGTTTATTTCGTTCTTAGGGGTTATACTTGTACTTTCTAAGGGAGATCTTAATCTATTATTCTCAATGAAGTTTAATTTAGGAGATTTATGGATGGTCATTGCCGTCTGCATATGGGGAATCTATTCGGTTTGTAGTAGATGGGCAACAAGGCTTATATCACCTATGTTGTCTACACTATATTCAGGGATATTTGGACTCGTTGTAATCATCCCTTTTAATCTCTCAGATTTTACGCTTGTAAAAATGAATAGCTCATTTATTTTCTCAATTTTATATACTGGTATTATTTCGACTGTCTTATGTATGCTCTTTTGGAATATTGGTGTCCAAAAAATTGGAGCAACTTCAGCAGGTATTTTCCTAAACTTCAATCCGATTTTCACAGCCATTTTAGCGTTTTTCTTATTAAATGAAAAAATGACATGGGTTCAAGGACTTGGGAGCATTATCGTAATACTAGGTAGTTTCTTGTTCACTTACTTTAAAACAAATGGAATGTCTAAAAACAATCGGATTGTAAAGAAATCTATGAAATCTCCAGCTTAAAGTCTTCATGTTGAGAAGAATTTTCTTCTGCCGAATATTCGTTAGCTGAATAATAATTATTAAAATAGCCTGTATCAACGATTACTTGGTAATCTTAGATACAGGCATTTTATATTAATCTTGTTTTCTTAAATAGATCTAGACTTCACTCTTTAATGATCATTTCACTTTCTGGATTTATCTATTTTCGTAGAACAAATACTCCCCTTAATCTAAATAAGACATATACTCATATGCTGTAGTTCCATATACACTTTTAAAATGTTTATTTAAATGGGTTAAATCTACAAAGCCACATTCCGATACCGCTGAATATATATCTCTATTTTTTTCGATCAACTGCTTTGCGCGTTCAATCTTACAGTTAAGAAAGTATTGATATGGTGATATGCCCGTATGAGTCTTAAAGTATCTAATAAACTTGAATTTGGATAAATTAAGTTCATTACATATCTCATCAAGCTTAAGAACTTTTTCCAAATTGGAATGAATCAAATTCTTCGCTTTTTTCATTAGCGCGTTATCTTTCTTATAATCTCTTGAAAGATTAGTTCTAATAAGACGATCTGCTAGAGATACTAGTAATTCACTACAAAATGCCTCATCTTTTTCACTTAATATAGCATTAGAAAGACTTACTATTTTTTGTTCAAGTTGATGATCATACACAATAGGGTTCGAAAAACGTACTAAGTCCTTGTTCTCATTTACTTCTAACAGCAATTGTGGATCTAAATATAGCATGACATAATCAATACCAGACTCATCATATGCCATTCCGTCATGTGCTTGTTCTGGATTAAAAAGCATGACACCATTTTGATGTGATAACTGTAAACTTCCATCCAGATTATATTGTTGTATACCACGTAATGTAACACCTATGGCATACTCTTTGTGAGAGTGTTTTTTATACTTAAAATCAGTCATACTTGCTGAGAGCGCCGTAATACCTGATGATTTTTTGTAGATAAATTTCTCCATTAAACTCACCTCTTTAACAGCTTACTTATATCCAGATCATGACTGCTGCGTAAACTAAGCAAAATGCCATCACGATATTAACAGTTTTTTTTTGTTTCTGTAAAAAAACTTTGAAGATTGAACCGAAAAGAACCCATGTAATAAATGCTAAGAATCCAATGATTGTGATCACGATAACACTAATTGTAACAGTAGACATTTTGACATGATAAGGCAATATATAGCTAGGAATAACTGTCATTGTAAACAGTACCACCTTTGGATTTAAAAACTGCATCAGAAATCCTGACATAAAGGTACCTGATTGTTTCTCGGATGATTTTGATGAATCCATTTTGTAAATCTGATAAGCAAGATAGATCATATAAAAGCTTCCTATAACCTGCATAAGATTTAAAATTTTTGGGATAATCCCTATCAGCATTGTGTTTAGCATAGCAGAAATTAAAAGTAATAAACCAAAAGCAAGCGTTGCACCATATGTATATTCCAATGCCTTTTTTGTCCCAGTATTATGCACTGTCGATAATATTACGATATTAGTAGGTCCTGGTGTAAAAGTAACAATAAAACAATATAAAATAAAAGATGTAAAATTCATGAGGTAACTCCTTTCACGTTATTCTCATTTCATCTTACAGCTTAAATTTAAATGCTATATAGTATATTATTGCAAGTTTATTCTATAATTTCACGACACAAAAAAAGGTTGTCTAGTTAGAAACCTTTATAAACCCTTATTGAACTTATGTATGTGTTGTTGTATCAGAAACTTATTTTAAGTCTAAGGAGTCATGACTATTAATTAATAATTAGGACTAATAGAAAAAAAGCCAGAAAAACCATCTCATAGGTTTTTCTGGCTTCTAACTTAATAAGGTAGTACTAAAAGCATTTTTTCTCCGACAACGCTTTCATCTCATATTCTCTATTTGTTTCATTTTTGCATTGATAAACATCATTATGAAAGTGGAACGTTGCCTATTTCAACTCGCTGTTGTTTCATGTTTTGATTCGACTTTCTCTTTCTTTCCAATTTTAAAAATAAAAAACGATGAAATTACTAAAACTGTAATTAATGATGTTAAAAAGAACTGTGAGCGAAGACCATCCATAAAGTACATCGAGAAATAAATTACGACCATTGCTATAATCGTAATGTAGGTTAAAAATGGAAAACCCCACATTTTTAAACGTAACACTTTTCCGTTTTTCTCAGCTTGTTTGCGCTTTATTACATGTGATACTGCAATAACAATATAAACTAGAAGGGCAATTGACCCTGATGCATTTAAAAGAAATGAAAAAAGTTTATCTGGTGAAATAAAATTAAATACTGCAGCCAAGAATGCAAAAGCTGAACTTGCCCAAACTCCCCAATATGGTGACCCACCTTTGTTTACTTTTGTAAAAATTTTCGGAGCATTCCCTTGCTTCGCTAACGAATATAGCATACGAGAATTCGTATAAAGTGCTGAATTCAGACAAGAAAGTACTGACAGAAGTACAACTACTTTCATGATTGTTGCAGCCCCAGGAATTCCTAGATTTGTAAGTAAAGTTACATATGGGCTACTTAACGATTTTGCGTCATTCCAAGGCATTAATAAAACTAAAATAGCAACTGATCCGATGTAGAACAATGCTACACGCCAAACAACTGAATTAATAGCCGTTACAACAGATTTTTGAGGGTCTTTAGATTCACCTGCAGCAATTGCAGCAATTTCAGATCCAAAGAAAGCAAACATTACAGTCATAAATCCACCTAATATCGCACTTATACCTTTCGGGAAAAATCCGCCATGCTGTGTCAAATTTGATAATCCCGGAGATTGAATGTTAGGGAAGAATTTAAATAAAATCGCAAGCCCTACTAACATAAACGCTGAGATCGCCACTACCTTTGTAATGGCAAACCAATATTCAAACTCTCCAAATGTTTTCACTGATAAAATATTAGAAAGTGTAAGTACAAAGGTAAGGATTAAAGCCCAGCCCCATAATGGAATACTTGGAAACCATGAATTCATAATATTTGCACCTGCAATCGCCTCGATTGCGATTGTAATAAGCCAGAAAAACCAATACAACCAGCCAATCGTGTATCCTGCCCAAGGGCCAATCGACTCTTTTGCATACGTTGAAAACGATCCACTATCTGGATTTTCAGCTGCCATTTCTCCTAACATTCTCATAAGAAGAGCAACTAATATTCCAGCTATTAAATAGGCAACAATTGCTGATGGACCTGCACTATGAATTACATTTCCACTACCTACAAATAAACCTGCCCCAATGATACCACCAATTGAAATCATCTGAATATGACGGTTCTTTAAATTTTGTTGTAAACCTTTGTTATGTTTCTCCATACTCACATATTCACCCTATTCTTTTTAACGTTAATATAAAACCCTTTATAAAAACCTTGCATTAAAAGACTCGAGCATTTCCAATTCAACTCCACATTCGGAGGTTACATTAAAAAAATTTAGACATATGAAAATGATTAAACGAACTGTTTAGTTGAAATTTGACAATCAGATAGTACGTTTTCTAAAATTGCAAGCCCTTCGCTAAGTTCCTCATCTGTAATCACTAGTGGACTTAAAAATCGAATGATATTTCCATCTAGACCTGCAGTAAGTAATAATAGTCCAGCTTCATTAGCTGCTTTTGCAATTTTTGTTGTAAGATCTTTATTAGGTGTTTTTGATGTTTGATCCGTCACAATTTCTACTGCACACATTGCTCCTAGACGACGGAATTCTCCAAAACAGTTGTACTTTTCTTGCCATTCTTTCACTTGGCTCTCAAGCACTTCTCCAATCCATTGTGCTCTTTCACATAATTGTTCTTCGTCAATGACTTCTAATACTGCTAATGCAGCTTCACAAGCAAGTGGATTTCCACAATAAGTTCCACCTAATTCACCTGGATCTGCCGTATCCATTATTTCCGCCTTTCCTATAACAGCACTTAATGGCATACCACCTGCGATCGATTTAGAAGCAGTCATAAGATCAGCTGCAATTTCGAAATGCTCCATCGCAAACAATTTTCCTGTTCTTGCGAATCCAGTTTGAATTTCATCTGCAACCATCAAAATACCATGTTTTGTACAAAATTCACGAACATGTTTTACAAATGATTTTGGCGGTATAACAAATCCACCTTCTCCTTGAATCGGCTCCATGACAATACATGCAACAGTCTCTGGTGCTACTGTTGCTACAAAAAATTGATCAAACTGTGCAATAACATCTGCTTCGTATTGCTCATCAGTCATCCCCTCTGGCTTACGATACATATACGGATATGGTGCTTGATATACTTCAGGTGCAAAAGGACCAAAACCAAGTTTGTATGGTTTCACTTTACTTGTCATTGTCATCGTCATTAATGTACGACCGTGGAATCCACGAGTAAATGTCACAACTCCTTGACGCTTTGTATATTTTCTTGCGATTTTTACAGCATTCTCAACAGCTTCAGCACCGCTGTTTAGTAAAATTGCTTTTTTCGCAAAATCTCCTGGCGTTACTTCACACAATTTTTCACAAATTTCAATGTATGACGGGTACATAATGACATTGAATCCAGGATGAATGACCTTTTCTGCTTGCTTTTGTATAGCTGCTACTACTTTTGGATGTGAGTGCCCGACGTTGATTGTTCCGATCGCTGCACCAAAGTCAATAAACTTCTTACCTTCTATATCGTATAGTGTCGCTCCTTTACCCTCTACAGCAATTGCTCGGTTTCCATTACTAACGCCTTTTACTACGTATTTATCCCGTTTTTCTTGCCATTCTTTTGTTGATAGTTGCTTACCCATAATTTCATTCCTCCATTTTTATAATGATTCGATGTTCGACTTTTCAATAACTGCATCTTTTAATTAGGGAGTAACCATAGCTATTATTTATAACTGCAAATTTCCTCACTTCAATTACCAGTATGAGAAACTATAAATATAAAAACGTATACCATCTATAAAGCCAATAAAGCTAGAAGGTAAACTTGAAAAATTATTTTTAGGCGATATATGCAATTTATCCTTTATGCCAAATAACTAGTTTCATTTCAGTCATCTCTTCAATTGCATATTTCAATCCTTCACGTCCTGTTCCACTTTCTTTTACGCCACCATATGGCATTTGATCAACACGGAACGTAGGGACATCATTAATAACAACTCCACCAACATGCAGCTCGTCCGCTGCTTTCAGTGCATTCGAAACACTATTTGTGTAAATTCCAGCTTGCAACCCATAACAGGAATCATTCACAGCATCGATTGCTTCGTCAACTGAAGATACTTTACAAATTGAAACAATAGGAGCAAAAACTTCGTTACACGATACTTTCATGTTACGCGTTACACCTAAAATAACTGTTGGTTCGAGAATGTTACCTTGCGTTTTACCACCTGAAGCAATTGTCGCACCATGAGATTTTGCTTCTTCGATCCAGCTTAAAGCACGATCTAAATCATTAGGTGAAATTAGAGATGAAACATACGTTTCAGGATTTAGAGGGTCACCTAGTTTAAGTTTGCTAGCCGCATCTGCAAACTGCGAAACAAACACATCGTAGATTTTTTCGTGTATGTAAATACGTTGTAAAGAGATACATACTTGTCCTTGGTTTGAAAATGCACCCATTAAGCAACGATCGATGACCTTTTTTACGTCGATGTCTTCGTCAATGATTAATGCAGCATTTGAACCAAGTTCAAGAGTTGTTTTCTTAAGCCCTGCCTTCGCTCGAAGTGAAATTCCAACAGAGGTACTTCCTGTAAAAGTCACCATACTAACTAGATCACTTTCTACAATAGTGTCACCTACGACTCCGCCTGGACCCGTTACAACATTTAATGCCCCGTCCGGTAGTCCTGCTTTTTTGAACAAGTCAGCTATAAAAAATGCAGAAAGTGGTGTTTGTGAAGCTGGCTTCAATACAACGGTATTGCCTGAAGCAATAGCAGGACCAACTTTATGTGCAACTAGATTCATAGGAAAATTAAACGGAGTAATTGCTCCAATAACTCCAATTGGATTTCGAACGGTGTAGCCTATTTTTCCAACTCCTCCAACTGCCGCATCAAATGGGATCGTCTCTCCATGGATTCGTTTTGCTTCTTCTGATGCAAATTTATAAGTTTCAATGGTTCTTATTACTTCTGCTTTGGCGAATATAAGTGGCTTAGCTGACTCGAGAGCAATCACTTTCGCAGCTTCTTCAAAATTTTCTTCAAGAAGCTGTGAAACTTTCTCTAAAATCGTTGCTCGTTGATGAGCAGGCATTTTAGCCATTACTTCTTTAACATCATAAGCAGCTTGAATCGCTATTTGCGTTTGCTCTTTATTAGCTATTGAAATGTCTGCAATCTTTTCTCGTGAATAGGGAGAAAGCAATTCTGAAAAATGTTCTGTTTCTACATGTAGTCCGTTTATCCAAAGATTCTGTTTCATGGTTTCCCCTCCATAATTTATGAATACGTATTAATGATAAACGTCAGCAGGAATAAGTGTCAAATAATTTTTATTTTTTAGCATTTTTAAAATATTCATTTTTTTCCTAAAACCGTACCCGTTTTCTCAGTTTAGTGAGATTCTACTTCAAAATTACGTTAATTTCGGTTAGAACACTCTCGATTAAGCACATTTTTTTAAACAATCTCGGCGTTCCAATCTACATGATCAATAGTCATTCATTCTAGTTTTATGAATACGTATCCAAAATTTTCAATTATTTCCGTAAAAGTCTTAATCAAATTCTTTTTTATTTGTTATAATTAAGAATAATCTCATAAAATTTCTAAAGATTATGTTGTTTATGGAAATTAAAGTAGTTTTGGAGCCTGCCTTATTCATTGCATTTTTAAAATTAATTCACTATTATTTTAAATTAATATACTATGAGCTTGGAGTGATTTATTTGGTTTCTTCACACGATGTTGCGAGGTTAGCTGGTGTCTCTCAATCTACTGTTTCTCGCGTACTAAATGGATCTAAAAATATTAAACAAACTACAGTATCGAAAGTAGAGAGAGCCATAAAAGAATTAAATTATCGTCCGAATATGATTGCTAGAAATCTCGTGAAGAGAAAAACCAACATGATTGCATTAATCACAGGACATATTCAAGATCCATTTTATGAAGAATCTACGCGTGGAATTGTAACCATCGCAGCAAAAAAAGGATATAATGTTCTCGTATATTTTCATAAATCAGATAACGATAACATGCTTTACAACCAAGTTTTAAGTGCACCTGTTGATGGAATCATAATGTCCTCTATTTTAATGGATGATCCTATTTTTCCTTTATTAGAAAGTATGGAAGGCAAACCGTATGTGACTTTCAATCGTAAGCATTCGTTTGGGAAAAACTATTTTGAGATTGATAACATAAAAGCTGGTGAACTAATTACAAATCATATGATAGAGCTAGGTCATAAAAATCTAGCCTTTATAGGTGGCCCGCTACAAGCTTCTACTTTTTACGGTCGATTAGAAGGGTATAAAACCGAGGCTAATAGACAAAAAATAGAAATTCACGAAGATTGGATAAAATCAACCGATACAAGTGTAGAATCCATCGTCAAAGCATGTAAAGAGTTATTTTCAGGTATTGAATTTCCAACAGCCATTGTCGCTGCAACGGATGCTATTGCATTAATATGCTTGGATTTCCTACTTAATAAAGGCTTTAAAATACCAGAAGATATCAGTATTGGTGCAATTGACAATATAGAGTTTTCTGCCCATGCATCTATACAATTAACTACAGTGGGAACTCATTTAAGTCAATCTCTAGGAAATCTAGCTATGGAACATCTAATTAATATGATTGAAAATAAGGAGAAACAAATTGATCCTACAACAACTACAATCACACCCAATTTGATTGTTCGACGTTCAACTAGCCAACCAAGAATAAATAAGTAAAAAGAGACGTGAATAACTCACGTCTCAGATTTTCCAATCCATTTTCCAAATATCATTATGTTCACGCCCTAATAAACTCATCCAATTTTCTCCCTTTTAGCACCTCCATTTTTTTAGTATTCTACTTTTTTATGAGTACTTTACATCTTTAATTGCAGCTAATAAATTTTCTCCAACAATAGGATAATGTTCAGGTTTAATTCCTAAGCTTCTATGTTTATGTGCAATTAGATTTACTTCTTTTAATATTTCGCCTAAATTTTCAATATGTAGCGCCGCTGCATAAACTGCATTTGCTAAAGCAGTTTGTTGTCTTCCTCTTTTTTGATTTGCTTCGTTAAATACATTAAGGAGTTCAGGGTGTTTCTGAAATAACAATTCATAAAAACGAGTTGTAATTGCTTCACCATGAATCTCTAATACTGGCACTGTTGACTTAATAATTTTTATCTTTTCTGGACTTAATATATAAAAAATATCCCTCCTTAAAATGGAAATACTTTGTTATAATTTCCTTTTAAATGAAAGAAAATTCGCAAATAGATTTGTAAATTACAATTAGTTTAACTACTAGAATACTTGTAAGTAGATTGAATAACTTTGAAAAATATGAAATAATTTATTTACTATCAGGAGGGATAAAATGACATTAATTTCAGAAATTCTAGAATACAATCAACAATTCGTTGAAAATAAAGAATATGAAAAATACATAACGACTAAATTTCCCAAAAAAAAAATGGTGATTCTTACATGTATGGATACACGACTTGTTGAATTATTACCACAAGCGATGAACTTTAAAAATGGTGATATCAAAATTATAAAAAATGCTGGAGCAATCGTTTCGCACCCATTTGGCAGTGTGATGCGAAGCATACTAGTTGCAATTATTGAGCTTGGCGCAAAAGAGGTAGCTATCGTTGGACATCATGGTTGCGGCATGAAAGGGCTAGAATCTGATTCTTTTATAGAAAAATGTGAACAAGCTGGGTTAGATAAAGAAATCATAAATACGTTAACAAACGCAGGTATTGATATTAAAAGTTGGTTAACAGGATTTCAAACAGTTGAAGAAAGCGTTGAACAAAGTGTTAAGATGGTCAAAAATCACCCAATGTTTCCGAAAAACATCAGTGTTCATGGACTTGTAATAGATCCAGAAACAGGAAAATTGGATATAGTTGTAGACGGATATGAGAGCTAGTTTAGTGGGAAATTTCATCCTTAAAGCAGTTTCACGATAAGAAAAAGGATTTCCCATTTTGTTATATCCCTGTCAAGTAGACAATAAATAAAAGGTACGCAAATTAAACAACCTTATCCCAATATTCAGTAGGGACTAAGGTTGTTTTAATTTCTTTTCGATTTCAGAAAAAACACTCCGTTTTTACATGGTTAAAAACTCTCTATACAAGCATTATCCAAACTATTCCCTTTTCTGGACTTTACCTTTTATTTTTGTCTTCAGTTAATACTTGTCCTAAATCTTTTGAAAAAGCTGCATGATCTTGATCAACTAAGCTAGTTGCCTCAGTCTCTGTTAGCTGTTGACCTTTTAAACTTGATTCAAGTTGAGCGACTTTTGCTGGCTTATTATTAAATTCAACAATTACACTCGTTTGGTTAGTAGATTCTAAATCGATATCAGGATTAACTCGAAGCCCTGTCTCATTACTCGTTGAAAGTTGATGAAGTGCTGCTCTCTCGGCTGGTGATAAATTTGCTAGCATTTCATCTACTTTCGAATAACTAGCTGCCTTTGTTGAGTTTGTTACATGAGTTTGGGAACCAAGAAAAAACTTGATGATAACGCTAATACGGAAAAACTTTTTACAATCTTACTCCTAATTCTTTTTCTCATAATCATTTGCTTACTCATATAAGTAAAATTTTCTTATTAAGTAAAGGATACTTAATGAGTAGTTAAAATTAAAAATACTACCTATCTAAGGAGGTATTGTGTTTGGCTAAGCGTTTATTAATATTCATATTTACTTTATTATTTTTTTTATTTTCTCCAGTTTTAAGTGCTAATGCTTTGATTGTATATGAAGTAAAACCGGGAGATACTTTGAAAAATATATCGAAACAATATAAATTGAATGAAAAAAGCTTTGCAAATTTAAATGGATTAGATCGGTATGATAATCTTGTGATTGGACAATCTATGATAATTCCTGGGTCTACTTACTATGTGAGACAAGGAGAAACTTTATGGGATATTGCATTTCGACATTCAATTGACATTAATTATTTGAAAAGTAAAAATAATATTACTAGCGATGTAGTAATTCCAGGCCAAAAATTAATTATTCCTTCATCTCCTAAAATCACTATTTGGACTGGTTCTTATTTAATTCCTAAAAATAAAAAAACTAATACATGGATGATTGATTATTATAAAAAGTCACTTACAAGTATTTTTATATTTGAATTTCACCCTACTTCTCAAGGGAATATAATTAAAGTAAAAGAAAATCAGTCTAATCGGATAGCTTGGAAAAATCACATTTTTCCGTACGCTACATTAACTAATATTAGTAAAAATGGTTTCGATCCAAAGCTAGTGCATTCATTACTTAGTAAAACATCAATGCGAAAAAAGTTGGTAAATAACATCTATACTCTTTTAGACAAAAATGATTATAAAGGAATAATGATAGATTTTGAATCACTAAACCCTGAAGATAGGAATAGCCTTAATTTATTTATAAAAGCATTATCTGAGAAACTTCATCGTTCAAAAATGGAAGTTTTAATGGCGATGCCTCCAAAGGAAGCAGATCATATTCCTCAATTTTATGATGCTTATGATTATTATACCCTTGGTAAATATGTTGATAAGATGTTTTTAATGACATATAACTGGCATTGGCCGAACAGTCCCTCAGGCCCGATAGCTCCATTAAATGAAGTGAGAAAAACGTTAAATTATGCTGTATCCGTTGTACCAAAATCAAAATTATTATTAGGAATTCCTCAGTATGCCTACGATTGGCCTATTACTGGTGAGAAACGAAAAGGAAGCGCATATTCCACTCAAAATGCTATTAAAATGTATAAGAAATATGAAAGTGAAGTCTATTTCGATCGAGAAACTTTATCACCTGCATTTCGTTACACTGACAAAGATGGAATTATCCATGACGTTTGGTTTGAAGATCCTCGAAGTTTACTAGCAAAATTTCACCTTGTAAAAGAATATGCTTTAGGCGGATTGGGGTGTTGGCATCTAGGTATTACAATGCCTCAGACTGAACAATTATTACTTAATGAATTTAAAATTAATTAAAAAATTAACAGCCAATTTTTAAATGATTGGCTGTTTTTTATGCTGTGTAATGATTTTTACTTTTTTCTTCTAAAATTGTTCTTAATTCCCAAGTAGTTGCTTCTGAAAATTGTTTCTCAATTAACTGGATAGATTTTAGTGCAATTCCCATCCCCTGGTATTCTGGCAAAATGAATATTGGACTGATCCAAAACTAAGTTTCCTCTTTCCAATAGATACAAATTGCCCCTACAAGAACATCATCATGCAAAATTTTATAAAATCCACCAAAAGAATAATTATTTCTCTTAATTACATTATCAAACGGTTCGTTTGCTGGATTTGTTACGGCATCTTTATATTTATCTAACAATGGCATAAAGGCATTCACTTACATATCAAAAATTACTTGTGCATCTGCGTCTATTACTTTGTCTAATTTTTACTAGCTCACACCAACTAAATTTTTAAGTTCCGATTATTAAATTCTATATTTTATATTGTTTTTCCTTGTTCGACTATCCTGCCATTTAGTTCAACAAAAAAATCGACTATAAAGTCGAGCATGTTGTACAGATAATGCACTGCGTAAGTTGTATTAGAAGAGTAGTCTTTACTTTTCTAATTTAACTCATCAATTCTTTGAATACTTAGTTAGTGTAAACACACTAAAATAAGAACCTATGTATGTATCCTTCATGTATTAGAACCCACCAATTTTTTATTTGGACGGCTAATTTTTTAGTTACGATTTTACAATATTATACGTAAGGCCAATTGCACCGGAATTAAATGTTTTGTTTTCAACAAGTGAGAGGTTGCGTTTATTTTCTGAGCCCTTAAATAAAGGTAGACCACTTCCTATAATAACTGGTGAAATTGTAATTTTAATTACATCAACTAAATCAAGTTCCATAAGATAATGTGCAAATCTTGGACTACCTAAAATAATAATATCTTTACCAGGTTGTTTTTTTATGTTCTTAATTTCTTCCTCAATATTTTCTTTTATTAATCTTGAATTATTCCATTCAGCTTTTTCAAGAGTTGTAGAAAAAACAACCTTTGATGTCTCTTCTATCCATTTAGCATGTTCAATTTCATATTCTGATGCTTCAGGGTTAGAAGGTACAGAAGTCCAATAATTTTCCATCATTTGGTATGTACCTCTTCCCCATAATACTGTATCTACAGTACTTAAAATTTCTCTAGCATGTTTTTCTAATTCTTCATTGTAAGATACCCACCCGATATCCATTGCACCGTTTGGCCCTTCTACAAAACCATCTAAAGAAGAATGTAAAAATAAAATGACATTTCTCATAAAATCCTCCTATTTACTAAGTTATGTTTTTTCTTATGTTTATATAAACGAGAAACTACTAACTGTTTTTATGGTTTATAAGATATTTTTCTTATTCCTTCCCTTTTCTTATATTCTTCACTTGAAAAAAAATCCCTTTAAAATCTGGTTTTCAACGTCAAATCTTTGATAATTTTCCCATTTCTAAATTGATCAATACTGTCAGTTAGTACATTATTTTATCTGCCATTTTTGTTGAATAAAAATGAGCCTATCTCGGCTCTAAAATAGAACGATTAGCTGGTTAAGTTGAACAACGACGATCTAAAATTAAACTATGGCCATAATAGTTTTTTTAACCATCTATCACCCTCGAAGCTATATCTTAATCGTATATGCCTACGATCTTCGTCAGCCTGCCAGAACTCCACTTCTTTAGCAACTAATCGAAACAAAGTCCACGAAGGAAACACTAAATTTGGATTATGTTGTAAAATTTCAATTTGTTTGTTTAGTGCCTCATCTAACTCAGAATGTTCTTTTAAGATTGAACTTTGTTTGCCAATCAAAGCTATTGCACGGGCTACAGTTCCTCTAGCTAAAAAATCTTTAACACTTAATTCATTTTCCATTTTAATTGCAGTCCCACGTATTCTGACTTGTCTACCAATTAGTGCCCAATAAAAAGTCATAGCAACATTGGGATTAAAATCTATCTGTTTACCTTTTTCACTTTGTGAACTTGATGCAAAATACCACCCATATTGATCCACATCTTTAATAATTAGAACCCTAGCATCGGGAAATCCATTATGATCAATTGTTGAAAGAGTCATTGAATGTGGTTCGTGTATGCCATAATCAATTGCTTCTTGGAACCATTCTAAAAAAAGTTCATTTGGAAATTCTGACGTATTGTTAAAATTAAACGCAGGAAAGGGTCCATTAAGTGTTTTAATTTTTCTTATAACTTTCCTAATGTCGTCCATATAAATCCTCCATCTATTTAATCAAACATTTATAATTAAGACATTCTCCAAATTTTAACTAACCCGCTAAATTTTAAAAAGGGAGCGGATTAACAGCTCCTAATTCTATTTAACTAACACAATGCGTTAATTCAAATTTCCCCCTTCTTATAAATACTTGTAATATGTAACTATTGCATTATTTAGTTGAACAAGCGATATATACAAACTGAACTAACGATAAATACCAAAAGAGATAAATGGATCTTTAACCCTACCTATAATCAAAGAACTATTTTCCTGTTAATATTAACTTTCGAGTTTACCATCATATATTTTATAACTAATACCATACTTATGGTCTTTTGTAGTTGTCACCTTACAAAAATAAGGAATTGACTTCCCATAAGCATCTAGTGCTGGAATACCTCTGAAGGAAAACATCTCATCTGTATCGAGAATATCAAAGTCAGCTTCAGAAGAACGACCTGATGAATCTATTTCGATAACACATTTTCCACTGACGACATCATATTTTTTGAATACAATATATTTTAGGCTAGGGAGAGTTGCTATTAAAAATAAAACACCAATTAAAAGGAATCCAATACCTCCAATTAATATTTTATAGTCTTTAAAGCCATCCATTGCAATAAAGAGAAATACTGCTGCTATTAAAAATCCAACTCCGAGAATGAGCAATACATAATAAATGAGCATTTTTTCACTTCCTATCACTAATATTGTCTTCCTCAGACAACGCTTCTAAATATAGATAGTAGCTTTTTATTTTGTTCAATCATTTAATTGTTTCATTACTTATCCAACTAACCCGCCATTAAGCTAAATAAAAAAAATCGACTAAATAGCCGATCATGTTGTTCAACTAATGCAATGTGTTAGATGCATACTTGGTATCACTTTTTTTATAATTTCGATTCGTGCTGTATCAGTATCAATAACAAAATATGATTTAGGCAACTTCTCAATCGAATAATACAATCAATAGTATTACTAATACCATCCCAATAGGTAGCGAAATTAACAATCGCTTCCACTTTTCATAATTAAGAATAAATACTAATATGGATACTATTTCTAATAACCATAAAGAGACTCTTTCACTTATATTTAATGAATCTGGTAAATACATTGCAGTTATTAATAAAAGGATAGTCCAAAATATTGAATATTTAATAATACTTAAAACCAATTTAAAGTGCACGATAATCCATTCCTTATTTACTATTTTATATGAATAATATCATATATCTTTCTATTAATTTTAAAGTACAATACTCGGAAATACTATATAAAAATTGCAATTAAGCAGTTAGTGTTCAAAAAACTAAAGTTTTGTTAGATCAATAAGGTATATAACAAAATATAATTCTCTGTGTTTTCATATTTCCTCAAGATGATTCACTTTTATTAGTCCATTTAACTTTACCATATCTTGGAATATTTATGTTTATTTTTTGGGAATTTCTTATCCCACAAAAACATGCTACTTAAAAACTATCAACCTAAAAAATTATAAGATTTATAGAGACCTTATTGCCCTCTATCATAGATTGACTATGCAGATCATTTTATGAAACAGACGTATACTTTAGTTCAATTGCAATAAAGTAATATATAAATCTGCTCATTTTTTGAATATATTTATTGCTCAATTCTTGTTTAACTCATAAGTTAATTGGAAATTACTAAAAAACTGTATGATATTTAGTGTATAATAAGTATGAGGTGTTTAAATGAGTAAAGCTAAAGCTAAGGGCGGTACAGGTCGAGGTACAGATAAAAAGGGTTGGAATAGATGGCAAGCTAGCGCAAAAAAAGCAAAGAACGCGAAGCCGTATGTTAGCAAAGGTACTAAAAAGGGCAGTTCCAAAACAACTAATAATTCAAATGTCTAATTGTATTAAATGATTAATTTTATCTTCATTTTATATAGGCTATAAAATTTAATTCATAATCGCGTTAGATTTTACCCTTATTCTTTTTCGAATAGGGGTTTTTAATTTATAAGACAAATTTATAAGACATAAAAAGAGTCAGATCCTACTATATAGAATCCGACTCTTTTTGGTCAATTAAGCCTTTTTAACATTAGTTGCTTGTGGTCCGCGTTGACCTTGTTCTACTTCAAATGTAACAGCTTGACCTTCGTCTAAAGATTTAAATCCATCAGTTTGAATTGCTGAGAAATGTACGAATACATCATCACCATTTTCACGCTCAATAAATCCAAATCCTTTTTCTGCATTAAACCATTTTACTTTACCATTTTCCATTTTTGTTACCTCCCAGTGTGGCTTACACACATTGTAATATAACAATTTTAACAATATAATTTCAATTAATCAAATTTCCATCAAAAATAGCGAATGAACAAAGAAATATGGCTAATCATAAGTCCGATATTATGTAACTAACCCTTTGCTTTATTTAATAATAGGTGTCACTATTTTTTCTCTAAATTACTTATTCTTTGCTCTAATTCTTCAATTTTTTTATAAGAAATATACAAATTCTTTGTTGCAAATAACCTTACTTTTTTTACAATTTTAAACACTACATACACTACTACAATTAAAATGATCAATTGAAATAACGTAATGATTAAACTAAAATTATCCATTTTGCACTCTCCTTTTCAAACTCGCATTTAATCATTAATACAATTTACTAAAATGATATGCGTCGTGCATCTCTAGACTCTTTAGTTCAAAGTGTTTATACATCCATTTTCTATTCCCTCCAATTTAATCCCTATAAAATAAAGCCCCTTTGGTCATTCTTATAATTCCATTTAAGTTTAAAAATTCCTTTAATGATTAAACGATCCTGCCATTTACTGCAATAAAAAAACTGCAATTAAGCAGTTTAGGATTCGCTAGTTATATAAAAATTCTTGCATTGATACAATGAAACCAAGCAAGGATACTATGAAATAAATATAACCCAACTTTTTTTGTTTTTGTTTAAATTCTGGTATACATGCCAATAAAAACAATGCTGCTAAGAAAAAGTGCATATAAGGGAGTAATCCTAACTTATGTGTTATTAAGCCAAAAATAGATAATATTAAGACAATCAATATAAATATCATTCTTAAAATTTTTAGCATTCGAATTATTCCCTTCGTACGATTTACATACTTTAGTTTAAGTACTGTAATTCTCAATTTTTAATATATCTCACAGGTTATTTTGCTTTATTCGATTAAATAACCAACGTATTAAATTTATTACTTCAGCAGCTACAAAACCAATCAATATCATCTTTAAGAAAAATATGTTATCTGAAGTAAATGTCAATTGTCTAGTTCTCAAATAGTGAACTAAATAACCCAATACAGCACCGCATATAAGCCAAATCCATATGTGTTTAAATCTTTCCAAAATATATGTTTTCATTCAGCTGACTATTATCTCCTTGCTAACTATCTAACTTGTCATTTGAATTTGATATCCTTTTTCAGCAAACATGTCATTTAATTTTTAATTAACACCAAAGATTGACACTCTAATAAACTAACAAAATTTAATACTATTATATTATACAATAAAGTCATAATTATTATTTTGGGGAAATTCCCACTTTTTCCATAAAAAAACAATTTTCCTTTTACCCTTAAATGCATTTCATCAGAAAAAATCGATTTTTAGCCAAAGTACTGTTCAACTAAATCAATACGGTAGTTACATAAGAAGTTATTTTATTTTTTCTTCAGTAAAGGTAAATCGGAAAAAGTAAAAACAAGTGAAAAAGGTATAGTCGATGATAAAATCCTATCCAAATATACTGATCAAACCTACTATTGCAATTTCAAATCCTATTTAACCGTTCAAGAATACTTATTACTATACTTCATACAACCACAAATATAAGAGTTACTACCTAAAGGATTTTTAAACGTAGTAAAGAATAAATTAGATAGTAGATAAATAAAATTGACTTTTTTACTTGAAATTTCGATTTCAGCTTTAAATTTAGGGATACATAATTAAAAATGAACAATAACGATCACATTAATCAAATAAATAATCAATATGCTTGTTACAGATACTCATACTAAAAGCTTCACTCATTTTTTAGGTATTCAATGAATCAATTGAATAATTTTGAAAGGTCATAGGGAGGTAAAGGATGAAAGAAAATAACAAGACTCTTATTTTAATAGGACTAATGATTGGAGTCATTTTCTCAGAGCTTGATGAGACAGTCGTTTCAACAGCTATGCCTACAATTATTAGAGATTTAGGTGGTCTAGCGCTTTACGGCTGGGTTGGTGGAGTTTACATGCTTTCGATGACATCTTTTATGGCAATACTCGGCAAACTTGCGGATTTATATGGACGAAAAAAAATATATTTATTTAGTATGGGATTATTCATAGCTGGATCAATAATTAGTGGAACAGCCCAATCAATGGAAGTCCTTTTAATTGGACGTGGGATCCAAGGTATTGGTGCCGGCGGATTAATGCCACTCGCGATGGTCATTTTCGGAGACAGCTTCCCAGTTGAACAGCGTGCTAAGCTACAAGGTATTTTCGGAGCTGTCATGTTTATACCTCAACTACTTGGACCGCTCATTGGAGGATATTTTGTACAACATATTTCATGGCACTGGATCTTTTTAGTAAATATTCCAGTTGGAGTTTTAGCTGCAATTTTATTAGCTTTAGGATTAAACGAAACGAAAGTAGACAAAAAAATAAATATCGACTGGTTTGGCGGAATCTTACTAGTCACCACTTTAATCAGTTATCTTCTCACTCCTGTACTTCATCAAACAGAAGGATATGCATGGAGTGAACCTAAAATGATTGGTTTACTAATTTTAGGAACCATTTTACTTGGCCTATTTATTTTTGTCGAGTCAAAAGCAAAAGAACCAATTATCCCATTGCATTTATTTAAAAATAGAAACTTTGTTGTCATTTCGGCTCTTGTATTTGTATTTGTTCTTGCGATAATGGGTTCACTTTCATCTTTCCCATTCTTCTCGCAAAATGTACTCGGTTTAACACCTACTGAATCTGGCTATTTAAATGTACCAATTATGGTTGGGGCAATGGGGGCAAGTGTAGTTGCTGGTCGAGTAATGAATAAATTCTCCTATCGAAATATTTACGGTGTTTCATTTATTATTCCTATGATCGGTTTCTATTTACTTACAGGTATCACGGCTCACACTTCAATTATTACATTCGTTTTTTATTTCATTATTCTTGGACTTGGATTCGGTGCACTATTTAACAATGCATTAATTGTTCAAGAATCAGTTGAAAAAGAAAATGTAGGGATTGCTCAATCTGCCGTTATGTTATTTCAATCCATTGGTATGACGATTGGCTTTAGTTTATTTGGTTCATTATTAGCCTCTAAAATTACATCAGGGATGAAATCACTAGCTGGAAGTCTTACTGTGGATCAATTACTACAATTAAAAAATGTAGAAAATGGTATGATTCCAACAAATCTTGATTCTAATTTACTAGAAAAAGTAAAAACAGTCTTCACTCATGCATTCCAGGATTTATATTGGGTATCTTTCGTGCTTTCCATTTTAACATTTTTAATTTGTTGGGGACTGAAAAAGGAAATTTTAATAAAGAAAGATGAATCAAGTGAAGTAAAAGAAGTAAATTCTATTTAATTTAGTACACCATTCCATTTTGTAATACTGCTTCAGTTGACGGAAAAAGCATTTAAAAAATAGTGATTTTTAAACAATTGAGTTATCATTTTAAAGAATATTCTGAGGCATTGCTCATGCAATGCCTTTTGTTGTTGATAATTTGCTAATAGTGGACGGACAAATCATCATTGATCCTCCATTGGACTTGAGATTTGTCACCTCAAACAACTTTTAGCCGCTAATCATATTTTCTAAGTTCGGAACTTTCACCCTTTAGTTCAAATATACCTTTTTATGAACGGAGACTTTTTAACTTATAAAATAAAATAATTGCTGCAAACACAAACGTTACTGAATTAGCCGAAATAACTGCAAAATCATGAATAAATATTCCGTAAATTAACCAAAGAAAAACACCTGCACTAAATAAAATATACATAATTAGTGAAATGCCTGACGTGTCTTTTGTTTTTATTGTTTTAATTGCTTGTGGTAAAAAGGAAGCTGTCGTTAATACAGCAGCAATCAATCCGATGATTTTAATCATTAATAATTTCCTTCCTTATATTAGACTGTTTCTTCAAAAAAAGATCCATGCTTGTGATGACTCGGATATATGATGAATTTAAATCTAATGCTATTTAATATTCCCAAGTTTTTATTAAATTCCTTTTTTACTAAACTTCTAAAATAACAAAATAAATAGGGCTGTTTATACAGCCCTTGTGATCTTTTACTAACAAATGCATTAGTTGTATAAGTGAATAGATTAAAATCTTTATTTTCCCTATATCTTATTACATCTTTGTATCCCAGCACCCACAAAACCGGTTTAGCAGGCTCTTTCCTTTAAATTCAGTATTAATATTAGTTTTTCTTACCAATGTATAGCAGGTGAGAGGAATTTCCAAGAATATAAGGGTCTGTTGCTTTTTCTTTAATTAAATTTATAATTTTTTCTACCTCTGCTTCACCTTTGTCTCTCCAGTAATTCCAATTATCATTGTTTAAAATAGCTCCTACATTTGAACCAATTAACTCCAAAGTTTCAAATCCATGAGTTTCCATAAAAGGATTGATGTCCTCAATATTAAAATAATATGCGCCTGTAAAACGCCCCTCATCTGAATGATTGAAACAACCAGTTTGTGAAAACTGATGAATAGTGTCCATATTATCGTTTGGCTTCCAATTATTTGGAGATAAGAGCGATGTAAATATATGCCTAATCCTAGGCATAAAAGCAACAAATACTAGTCCGTTCTTTTTAGTTACTCTATTTAACTCTTGAACAGCCATTATACGGTCATTTTCTTCCTGTAAATGATACATTGGACCAAGCATTAATGATGCATCAAACTGTTCATCATTGAGCATATTAAGCTCTCTCGCATCAGCAGTATAAAAACCATCGAATTGCCCTTCTATTTGAAAGTCTTGAGCTTTAGTTTTAGCAATCTCAACTAATTTAGGTGTTAAATCAGTTAATGTTACTCTATATCCATCTTTAGCAAGCTCCATTGAGTATTTTCCAGGTCCAGCTCCATTATCAAGTATATATCCTGTTTCAGGCAAATATTTCTTTATAAATTGCCAATTCACTTGGAACTCAATTGGTTCGCGTTCAAGCCTTTCCCACTCATCAAATTGATTATAGTAGCTTATTATTTTGCTCATTAAATTTCACCTATTTTCATTTTTTAATACCAATTCTACATAAATCACATACTATCCTTCTTCAACTAATCTGCTATTTGGTGCAATAAAAAAGACCATCGAAGCAGTCGTTCCTTTTAAAACATTTTTAAATTGCCCTAAAATACTTAAAGTAAGAATTAAAAAGTGAAGTAATTTCTAATTGACACTGATATCACAATAAAAAAAGAGATACAAATTCAGTTGTGAATTGTATCTCCAATGTATATGCTTTTTATTGTTTTCATCCAAATAACCGAATCCATTGACCTTTTTGGGAAGGGTTTCTACTTTACTTTCCAGTTATATGCTTAATTACATCTTCTAAAGATTTTTCTGCCATAGATGATAATCGTAAACTATGATTCTCAAACTCTAAATGTGAGGTAACCTGATTAGGAACAATTACACAGTGTAATCCTGCTTTCGTTGCAGCAATTAATCCGTTCAACGAATCTTCAAATGCAATAGCCTCTGATACTTGAACTCCAATTTCCTCAATTGCTTTTAAATATAACTCTGGATCTGGTTTAACTTTCTTTACATCATCTTTTGTCTTAATTACTGAAAAGTATTTATAAATATTTAATTTTTTTAAGAAACTTTCTACCCATTCTTTTGATGAGCTAGAAGCTAAAGCTATTTTTAATCCCGCATTTTTTGCTGAAATTAAATAGTCTTCTACACTTTCTCTTAAAGAAGGCTCGAGTAGTTTCTCATCAACTAGCTCTTTAGCCATTTGTTCGATTAGTTCTTTTTCAATTGGTTCTTTTAAATTTGAATTAATAAAATCGAATAAAATCTCATCACTTGTTCCCACAACCTCTGAAAACTTTTGAAGAGTTAACTCCACTTCATACCGATGTAGTACTTCCTTATATGCTTCGAACCAAACAGACTCAGTATCGACAATTAGACCATCAAAATCAAATATTACAGCTTTAATCATTCCATTTCTCCTTTTCCTTAGTTGGACCATTTTACTATATTATGATTATTTCAGTTTATCATTTTTCTAGAGCAACAAAAAATATAAATATAATATCTAAGTTTAATAGTTCACTTTAGCCAATCAGGTTTAATGAGAGAAAATACGTTTAAATCATGAGACTGATCCCCTTGAACTAAATAGCCTCTCAATAATCCTTCCTTTTGAAAGCCTATATTCTCAACTAAGGTAGCTGAGGCTGTATTATCTGGGAAAATATTAGCTCCAATTCGATATAGTCCTAGATTATCAAAGCAATATGATGTAATTTCCTTAATTGCTTCTGACATAAATCCTTTTCTCCAATATTCAGGTAATAAATCATATCCAATTTCAGTTCTTCTAGCGTGTAAAACTAAATTATTTAGTCCAATTGTTCCGATTAATTTTTTTGATTCTTTTTCTACGATTCCAAAGCGTATTCCTTGTTGATTTTCAAATCTAGTTTGAAAAGAATCGATCATTTTAACCGCTTGATCTTTTTCTGTAAAAGGTTCCATACCATAGTATTTAATTACCTCTTCATTTGAAAAGATGGAAAATATCTCATCTACATTTTTTTGTGTAATTTGTACTAAAGATAATCTCTCTGTTTCTAGAACTGGAAAATCCATCATATTACCCCTTTCACAACCATCGAATTATTTCATAAAAATCAGTTTTTCATTTGAAATACCTTATTTTACCATAAATCATGATTTAATTTTCTTAAATTTCATATGATTTATTTATTATTCATTTATACCTAATTCCTCATGAAAATCATTCTGTACAAAAGTATCCTTTTTTTGTGTTATCCAAAATTTGGGAATAATCCATTTTCACAGAAATAGAAATAAATAGACTCATTTCATTCATAAGGGAGAACAGGTACATGAACAATCAATTAAAAGTGAATCCACAGCATTTTTACAAAGATCCATATTCGTATTTTAGTAGCGCGAGAAAAATAAGTCCTATGCTTTACACAGAGCTATTTCAGAGAACTGGTTGGCTAGTAACAGGCTATAGAGAAGCAGAAATCTTGCTAAAAGACCCTCGTTTTATAAAAGAAGCATCCAAAGTCACTCCACCTGAACAATTACCTGAAAGTGTTATGCCTGCAATTGCAATAAATCAAAAAATGATGTTATTTCGAGATGCTCCTGATCATACGAGATTGAGAAATCTCGTGAACAAAGCCTTTTCTCCAAGAATGGTTGAAAATTTACGAGCTTCTGTAAATGAAATTGCTGATCATTTAATCGCAAATATGAAGGGGAAATTTACACACGAGCTAATACGTGATTTTTCATATTTATTACCTGTATTTGTCATAACTGACCTTTTAGGTGTTCCAAAAGAAGATCGAGATTTATTTCGCAATTGGTCTGATGCATTTATTAAATTTATTGATTTTAATACGACTATAGAGGATTTAGAATTAGTATCAAAGCATATTCTTGATGCTTCTAATTATTTCAGACATCTTATTTCTGAAAGAAGATTAGAACCTAAAGAGGATTTAATCAGTAATTTAATCGTAGCAGAGGAATCTGGAGACAAATTAAATGAGGATGAAATGATCGCAAGTTTTCTTCTATTATTAATTGCTGGTCATGAAACGACGGTTAATTTAATAACGAATGGCTATTATTTATTATTAAAACATCCTGAGCAATTTGAGCTATTAAAAAATGATTTAACGTTAATTCCTTCTGCAATAGAAGAAATATTAAGATACGAATCACCCGTTATTTTTACATCTAGATGGGCTAGAGAAGACTTTGAATTCGCTGGAAATTCGATTAAAAAAGGCGATTACTTTATGGTTTCATTAGGTGGAGCCAATTACGATCCAAAAATCACAAATAATCCTGAAACATTTGATATCACTCGAAAAAATATAAAACATTTATCCTTTTCATCCGGCCCGCATTTCTGCTTAGGTGCACCTCTTGCTAGATTAGAAGGACAAATTGCAATAGAAAAACTAATAAGACATTTAGTTAATCCAGTTCTAATTGAGGAGCCGACTCGCCGTAAAAATGTTGCTTTTCGTGGGTTTGAAAATTTAAAAATTCAAGCAAGTATTCAATAAAAGACTAAGGTGCAGTAATAAAAATAACACAATAAATAAACATAAAAGAGCATCGAGATCTCGGTGCTCTTTTAACTGTTCAAAATCGGTTTCTTATTATCAACACTCTCAAAAAAATGAAATAAAATCACAGTTGCTGGATTATTTGTTGTAAAATATTTAACCCTTTTTTTAAGTCTTCCAAAGACGCGTATGCATATGAAAGACGAATATGGTGTAAATCTCTTGGATCGTAAATATAACCTGGATTTATCAATATATTTTGTTTAAGTAATTTTAGAAATAAAGTCTTATTTACAATTGGATTATGAAACCTGAGCCATATGTAGAAACCACCTTCAGGCTTTTTCCATGAAGCTATTTTTTTAAATTCCTTTTCTAAAATTTCTTCTACGTATTTAGCTCTTCTTTGCAATTGTTCACGAAGGTTAATAAGATGCTTTTCGTATAGACCATTTGAGATCCAGTATGATACGATTTCTTGCGAAAAGCCACTTGAACCATAATCTGTTTGCATTTTAATATCAGCCAATCGTTCAATTACAGGTGAAGGTGCAACAACCCAACCAATTCTTAATCCCGGACTTAGTGTTTTGGATACACTCCCTATATAAAGAACTTGCCCTGATGTATCAAGCGATTTTATAGCCGGTGAAGATGATTCAAATAGCAATTCGTGATAAACATCATCTTCAATAATCGGAATTTGTAGCTCTTTGCAAGTATTAAATAGATTTTGTTTTTCTTTCAACGACCAATTATAGCCTGTTGGATTGTTTAGTGTTGGAACACAGTAGAATAAAGATTGCCTCTTCCCTTTAAGTGCACGTATGTTATCTGGTAATAGATGTTCCCTTGAAACTGAAATCATTCGCATTCCATTAGATTGAAAGGGATGTACTGAATTTAAATACGAAAATTGTTCTTGAAATAAAATAGATCCCTCTTCTAATAATCCAACTGCAATTAATTGAAGTGCTTGAAGTGCACCTGAAACAATTAAAATGTTCTCTGGTGCTGATTCAATACCGCGTTTTTTTAAATAATTACATAAAATTCCTCTGAGCTTTTCACTTCCTTGCGGAGATGAATAGCCAATTGCTTTAGAATCAAGTGAAATCTTTTTTAACGAATCTTCTATTTGTTTAGTTGGTAGTAAATCAGGTGATAATTCACCTGTTCCAAGACGTATGATATGATCCATTTGCTCATATTCATTTATGAGTTGAATCGTATGGTAGTTTGGTTTATGAATACTTGACTCAATATGTCTCTGCCAATTTGGTTGATATTTGCTCAAAAGTACGTTCCAGGAATTGTTAGCCACAAATACCCCTGAACCCACTTTTGATTCGATCAAACCATCTGCCCTTAATTCATCAAGTGCAAGTTGAACGGTACTGCGGTTCACATTAAATTGCGTTGCTAGTTGGCGCTGTGTTGGAATCTTTGTGCCAACAGACCAATCACCTCGTTCAATACGAGATTTTATCCAATCTACAATTTGATCTTGAACAGTCAAATGAGAATCACGATTTGGTTTCCATTTCATCTAACTCCCCCTAAATTGGATGGATATAAAACCATCCAATTGGTTGTTTTCTTTTAGTTTTATCATAGTACGATAGTAATTGAAAGGGAGTTGATTAGATGGAAGCTATTATTCATGGTCTAGTCTTAGCATTCGGACTTATTTTACCTTTAGGGGTACAGAATGTATTTGTATTTTCACAAGGTGCTACTCAATCAAAACTAATTCGAGCGCTTCCAGCGACTTTTACTGCTGCGCTATGTGATACTTTTTTAATTCTTTTAGCTGTTTTTGGACTTTCCACGATCGTTCTACAATTTGAATGGCTAAGAATTAGTCTGATGATTTCTGGTATTTTGTTTTTAGTTTACATGGGCTATGTTATTTGGCGTTCTAAACCAACAACAAGTGAATCGAACAGAGCATTACCTAGCCGTCAGCAAATCATTTTTGCTTTATCAGTATCCTTATTAAACCCTCATGCAATCTTAGATACAGTAGGTGTGATTGGAACAAGTGCATTAAAATATGTCGGAAAGGAACAAGTTCTCTTTACGATCGCATGTATTGCAGTATCTTGGATTTGGTTTTTGGGATTAACGGTCGCCGGCTCAATCATGAAGAAGATAGACAGCACAGGAGGTTTAATGAACATATTCAACAAATGCTCCGCCATATTTATTTTGGGAACCTCCATTTATCTTTTAATTGGTTTAACTTAATGTATTTTAGAGGATACTCGAATAATGATCATCCTATATTAATAGTTTTACATAATCTTAGGGTAATTGAATAAGTGTTTTTAAATTTATCTTTTTACAGTAGGTTTAGTAAAAAAATAGTTATTAAGTAGAAAAATGACAGACTAAAATTTTATTAGTCTGTCACTTCACTTTACATGATTCTTAACAATCAAGTTTTTTTAGTTATTAAGTTAGTTGAATCTATATTTCTTTTAATCAACTAGTCGATACTTTCCTCAAATAGAAAGGTTAATTATTGTAGATTTTTTCTATAAAGAAAGCACCTCAATATTTTGTTCAATCAAAATTCATTTCTAATTCATGTTAATCGAACAAAATATGATCCCTATCACTCTTCCAATTTTAATAGATTTAATTTCTACATAATGTTTCTATCTCTTTACTTCTGCAAGCGTTTAAAAAACTTTATTATACTTACAATTATTGCAATCAGGAAAACTATTAAACTATTTATTAATAGATAGCATCCCACAAGATTTAATCCGAAGAAGAATCCAAAAGCATCTTTAAGAATAATCATTGCGATGAATCCCTCAACAATTCCTAAAACTCCTGCAGAGATCAGGATAATAAATGCAGAGAAGTATATATTTTTCGTTTTTCGATAATAAAAAAATGCGATTAAATTTACAGATAATATTGAAATGATCAGTAATAACATTAGAAGTTGTGTCACCATGTAATCCTCCATGTGTACATAATTTTTATTATCAATAAACAATTAGTAATTCCCGATTTAATATATCCATATTTTACCATATGTTTTAAAAAGAAAATTTAATAATTATTTTTAGGAAAATTTGTAGGAATACAAAAGGGGCTGCTGTCAAATTAAATACTAATTTGTCAGCAGTCCCTTTATGTAATCAACCTCTATTTATTGTTCAAGTTACAGTCTACTTCTTTTAAATTGAAACGGCTTTTTAGCACATGCAAGGAGAGACTATTTCGGTCTCTTTCTTTTTCGAGGGTCTGAAACCAGTTAAGTCTGAAGTCTGAAATAAAAATCAAGCTCTAGCACGATTACCAAAGGTTTAGAAAAAACGTAATATGAAATCAAGATAAAACAAATACCCTGCGGGGGTACTTCAAGATATTATATTAATACCCAAAAGGGTGCGATTATTATGATAGTCAATACATTTGTTTCCGAAGGAGGATTATAACATGAAAAGATTAGTCATACGTTTAGCTGTTTATTTATTAATTTTAGTTGTGTTTGTCGGGGGACTTGAGCTTTATGGCTTTAATCGTCATCAAAAAGATTTTTACTTAAACGTTCGCCATGAGCCAGTTCCTTCACTACAAGGAGTGAAAGTTCCCCAGTTTGACCCAAATAAACCTACTGTGGCAGTTGTGATGGCGGATTCATCAATACCAACTGAAGATTTCGATTTTCTCATTCCATACACACTGTTTTCTATGACGGATGCTTACAATGTATATGCTGTTGCACCGGAAAAAAACATCAAGTCATTATCAGGTGGTTTGGATGTAATCCCACATTACTCTTATAAAGAACTGGATTATCTATTAAATAAAAGTCCAGATATCATTGTTGTTCCTTATATGAAGATGACAGATGAAAAGAAATACAAACCAACTCGCGAATGGATTCAAAAACATTCCAACAGTAAAACGACGACGTTTTTAAGTATTTGTGGTGGATCAGAGAATCTTGCTGATGCAGGTTTATTAAAAGGAAAATCCGCCACTTCACACTGGCAAGCTTTACCTCTATTAATCAAGAAATATACTGAAACACAATGGAAAGAGGATGTGCGGTTTGTTCATGATGGAAACACCTTAACTACAGCCGGTCAAAGCGCAGGGATCGATGGAGTACTTCATCTGATTTCTCAGAAACTAGGGGAACCTGTGGCTGCAAAAATAGCTAAGGAAATTAATTATCCTACGTACCATTTCGTTCAAAATCCAAAAGTAGAACCTTTTAAGATGAATTTAGAATTTACAACATATTTACTAAATCTTGGATTCAATTGGGATAAGAACCAAAACGGGGTTCTTCTGTATAAAGATATGGATGAAATAGCTTTATCTTCTATATTTGATTCTTATGGAGATACCGGAACTACACAAATCTTGACTGTGTCAAGTTCAGATGCTCCAATAAATACGAAACATCATCTTAATATTCTGGCTAGGCATCAAATAGCTAATGCTCCGAAATTAGACAAAATGATCATACCAGGTGGCGACGCAAAATCACTTGCTGGAAAAGATATAAAGCTTTGGGATGAAAAAGGTAATGCTAAAGAGACTCTCCTTATCCATAGTGACTCACCAAACAGATATCTATTCGAAGCACCATTAGAAGACTTAGCTAAACAAGAAGATCTGTTAACTGCCAAACACGCTATTAAACGTTTCGAATATCGTGCGCATGGTATCCATCTTGAGGGCAATCCATATCCGCTTAAAACTTACGGCCATTTACTTCTAACCGTTCTACTATCTTTGTTAGTAGCTTTCTGTATTGACAGACGATTCATTATGAAAAAACCAATCTTCAACTCGAATAAATAATCCAATTATCCATTACCGCTTACGGGCGGTTTTTTCATTTATTTTATGTCAGCTAAAAAAGTGCTCCCCCATTGGAGGTGAAATTGCGAATTTAAAGTTCGTCACCACTCACTTTTTTATGTCTTTTTAATATTTTACTAAATAAAGTAAGGGGGCAATAATATGGATTTAAATGAAAATTTTATTATTATTCTTCTCAAAGAAATTTCAAATTTATTACCTAGTGGTAATCTAGCTGAGACTTTCGCTTTTGCAATCCTACTAAGAACAATAACTAACGATCGAATAATAAGAGACTTGTTCGTTTTATTAATCATTGCCATACGGATCACAAATTCGAATGAGAATCATGATGCAACAAATGAATCAACTAACAATAATTCAACTGCCACACTATAATATTTTAGTCTTTTAATTTAATTTTTCATTGCATATTGCAAAAAAATATACAATTGTTTTGGTGATTTTCTTTCCCCCTTTAAAAAAATAAATTAGTATCAAAATTAAAGCATTTAATGATTGTTATGATAATAAGTTTCTTTTTGTTTCTACATATCCATCTATCGATATTCCAATAAAACTCTTATAATCTATAGCCCAATTTTTTTGTAGTTTGCCTAAAAAAATGACAGACTAAAATATTGTTTTAGTCTGTCATTTCACTTTAACGATTCAATTAATTAGAAGCAACTAATTCAATTTCAGATTGATAATCACCAACTTTAATTTCTTTTCCGTTTACATGGTTCTTAACCACTAGTTTTCTCATTAATAAGTTTTCCTCAAGCATTCCTTTAAACTTTTCAATGATTTCAATAAACTCTAGATTAGCTGTTATTCCAATATCTACACGCATATTAATTGGTAGATTCAATTCTTTTCGGTATTCTTGAATAGACCTAATTAGTTCTCTTACAGTACCTTCTTGGATAAGCTCTTCTGTTAGTAATGTGTCGAGTGTCACTGTATAATCACCATACGTCGCAGATGCATATCCTTCTTTTGCACTTTTTTCAACTAAAATATCTTGTGCATCGACTTTAACAGTTTCTCCTGTTTCAATGACTACATTAACGTACCCGCTCTCAATCACTTCTTTTGCTTCTTCATTTGTTAATGTTTGAAGTGATTTATTGACTAAATTTGAAAGCTTTCCAAATTTTGCTCCTGATTTTTTAAAATCCAATTTCATTTTTAAGTTTGAAAACTCATTTTCATTGTTTACTTGTTGGAATTTTTTTACGTTTAACTCATCTAAAACAATTTCTTTATATAAATCCCAATCGATGTCCTCATTGTTGCTAACTAAAGTTAAACTAGCTAGTGGCTGTTTAATCTTTAATGAATTTGCATTTCGAATGCTTCTTCCAAGTTCCACAACTTTTAGAACTGCATCCATTTCCTTTTCAAGCTGATAATCGATTAGTGTTTCATCGCAAACTGGAAAGTCAGACAAATGGACACTTTGTTTTGTTAAATTAAGATATACATCTTCCGCTAAGAATGGTGTAAACGGAGCTAATAATTGACTTACTTTTGTTAATACTTCAAACAGTGTATAGTAAGCCGCTGCCTTCTCTTTATTCATTCCATTTGACCAAAATCGTTCTCTAGATCTTCTTACATACCAATTGCTGACCTCATCTACTAATTTAGCAATGTCTCTTGCAGCATTTGTAAATTGATAATCCTCTAAATTTTTCGTTACATTTTTGATTGTGCTATGCATACGTGAAATGATCCAATTATCCAATGTACTTGATTGATACTCATATTGTTTGTTTGAATTAAATCCATCTAAATTGGCATATAAACTGTAAAAACTATAAACATTGTCGAATGTATCAATGAGTTTCGATTTAGCCTCTTGAACAACTCTTTCTGAAAAACGTTTCGGGTTCCAAGGCGCACTATCTACTAATAAAGCCCATCTTAATGAATCTGCTCCATATTTATGGATTAATTCTACTGGATCAAGTGCATTACCTTTACTCTTAGACATTTTTTGACCATTTTCATCTAAAACATGGCCTAGTGATAATACTCGTTTATACGGTACTTTCCCAGTAAATAAAGTAGATACTGCAAGCAAACTATAGAACCAGCCTCTCGTTTGATCAATCCCTTCAATGACAACATCTGCAGGGAATTGTTTTGCGAATTTCTCTTTATTTTCAAATGGATAATGATATTGGGCAAATGGCATCGAACCGCTATCGAACCAGACATCAATTACTTCAGGAGTTCTTTTCATATCCCCGCTACAATTTGGACAATTAAAAGTGATTTCATCAACAAATGGTTTATGCAATTCAATTGAGTCGTCAATTTCTTCAACTGAATAGTTACATAATTCATTTATACTTTTTGGTGCTAATTGATGATTACATGAATCACATTCCCAAACATTTAATGGGGTGCCCCAATATCTTTTTCGGCTAATATTCCAATCTACCATTTGTTCTAAAAAATTACCGAATCGACCGTGTTTTATATGATCTGGATGCCATGTTACTTCTTCATTATTTTTAATAAACTGTTCCTTTAATGCTGTCGTTTTGATAAACCAACTTTCATTCGCATAATAGAGAAGGGGTGAATCACAACGCCAACAATGAGGATAGCTGTGCTCATATTTTTCTTTACTAAATAATAATTCATTTTCAGCTAAATACCTCACTATATCTACATCACACTCTTTAACAAAACGACCTTTAAAATTAGGTACTTCATCAGTATATTGACCCTTTTCATTCACTACATTTACAAAAGATAAACCATTTTCTTGAACAACCTTATAGTCATCTTCTCCGTATGCTGGTGCGATATGGACAATTCCAGTTCCACTACTTTCTGTCACAAAATCAGCTTTCACAACTTTATGTCCAACTTCAACATTTACGAAATTAAATGGTGCTAGATAGCTAATACCGATTAGATCGGCCCCAAGAAATTCTGATAAAATGACGTAATCAGCTTTTAATACTTTTTCTAATAGAGCCTTAGCAAGAATATATACGTCCTCACCTTTTTTAGCACGAACATATTCCATTGTTGGATTTACAGCTAACGCTACATTAGCTGGAAGGGTCCACGGAGTTGTCGTCCATCCAAGGAAATAGACATTTTCTTCATCTTGCAATTTAAACTTAACCGTTGCAGATAAATCCTTAACATCTTTATATCCTTGCGCTACTTCATGTGAGCTTAATGATGTTTGACAGCTAGGGCAATAAGGCGAAACACGATGACCTTTTACTAGTAAACCATTTTCATGAATTGTCCCAAGGATATTCCATACACTTTCGATATAGGAATTATCCAATGTTACATATGGATCATCCATATCAACCCAATAGCCTAACTGCTGAGTAAAATCTCGCCATTGTTTCTCGTAAGTAAAAACACTTTCTTTACATTTCTCAAGAAAAGCTTTTACACCATAACGTTCAATTTCTGCCTTACCTGAAATGCCTAACATCTTCTCAACACCTAGTTCAACAGGTAAACCATGAGTATCCCATCCAGCTTTACGAACAACTTGAAAACCTGCCATTGTTTTATATCTTGCTACCACATCTTTAATTGTACGACCTAATGCGTGACCAACATGTGGCAAGCCATTTGCAGTTGGGGGACCTTCATAAAAAACAAAAGTTTGTTTATTTTCTCTTTGTTCAATTGACTTAATAAAGGTATTATTTTTAGACCAAAGTTCACTAATCTTTTTTTCGCGTTGCTGAACTGTTGCTTTTGTATTTTCTTTTTCCATATGATATCGCCTCTCTTATTTTTTTAAAGCACACAAAAACCCGCCCCTATGATAAGGGACGGGTTTAACCGCGATACCACCCTAATTCTATTGAAAAAAGTCCGTTCTTCAATAGCACTTAGCCACGTACAATCATACGCGTTCCTTTTAACGGTAGACACCCGTTCAAACCTACTTATGTTTTCAGTTTGACTTCTCGGAGAGGATCTTCATTTAAGTACTATTCACCGGATTTCAGCTTCCCCCGGCTCTCTGTAGAACAGTATCGAAAATTACTTTTCTCGTCATTGAATTCATTTGTGTGCTTTAATTGTTATTTATTATATCCATCTAGTATTAAAAAGTCAAAGTTTTCTTAAACATTTTTTCTTAATTCAAATTTAATTATTTTGATTCGAGTATTGTGATAAACTGATTTTGGAGAAAATTAACGAGAAAAGTGGTGAGCAAAAATGATCAAAACGATGGCTATATACAAAGACGGAACCCATGCATTTGATGTATCAATTGAAGAATTAAATTCCGAACTAATTGATTGGGTTTGGGTCGATTTTGAAAAACCTAAAAAAGAAGAAATTGATTTATTACGTACTCAATTCCACTTTGATGAAATAGCAATTAAGCATTGTGTAAGCTATAAAGAAAGACCGAAAATGGATTATTACGAAGGCTATCGTTTTATCATTCTACAATCATTGCAGGAGAATATGGAACAAGCTGAAATCGATCTCTTTTTATCCCACAAGTACATCGTTTCATTTTGTTGGGAGAAGTCTAATGCGATCCAAATCGTGTGGAACAAACTAAAAGGATTAAAGAGTACAAAAGGAATGAAACCAGAACGAATCCTGTATCATATTTGTGATGAAATTGTCGACAAATTCTTTCCAATCGTCCAAACAATTGAAGATGATATTGAAGAGATTGATGAATTAGGGTCAAATTCCGATCTAAGCATGATCGATGGAATTAAAACACAACTAAGCAAGTTATCAAAAGTAAGAAAAGCAGTGAAACCAACAAAAGATTTAATTTATCGTATATTAAATTCAACACATGTTGAAATTGACAAAGAAACGACAAAGAGATTAAGAATCGTCTACGAACACTTAGTAAAATTATTAGATGACATTGCAGACAACAGAGAAATGGCAAATGACATTAGAGAAAGTTATATTTCAACGAACTCACATAAAATGAATAAAACGATGAAAATGTTAACATCAGTCTCAATTGTGTTCATGCCATTAACCTTCATCGTCGGAGTATACGGAATGAATTTTGTTCACATGCCTGAACTTCAATTAAAGTATGGTTATTATTACTGTTGGGCAATCATGCTAATCATTATTATTGGATTAGTGATGTGGTTCAAGAAAAAAGATTGGTTCTAGAATCAAAAGAAAAATCAATCTACTTCTAAATTGTTCCCTTTACAATTGGCACTTTTAATAAAGTTATCCAACAAAAATAAAATGACCTCTGTACAAGGTCATCTTATTTTTGTTGGTACCTAATTATATATTCACACTTAGTTTTGTTATTTTAAAATTACATTGATTCCGCTGTTTTTTCAAACATTACACTTTGATCGATTAAACCACAAGCTCCACATTGAACTAAATATTCAGGACCTTTATATGGAACAAAAAATGGATCTAGCCCACTTGAAACATATTCTTCTCTTTCAACATCACCACTTTGAACATTTAATTTAACTGCTTTTGGGTTTTGTTCGATTAAATAAAATCTACTTTTGTTTGTTTTACAGCGTGGACATGCTAATTTATGCATATTTTCACCTCATTTTATTCATATAAGGTTACTATTCCATTAAATTATTATCTTTATTCATATTAATTCGTATTTAATCTTCCTTCAAAAACGATCTTTCTTCCAGTCGGTTCAATTTCTACCTTTCCATTAACCATTTGCTCTGAAAATATTGGTACTTCCATTCTTTTTACTGGTGTATAGCCTTCTCTTTCCATTCTTTCTAAACATTCATTAATCGTTTCGTTTTCAAACACCTCAAATTTTTTCTTACTCATCTATTTCCCTACTTTCCACTTTTGTAATTCTATCTAATCATGATCGAATTCATATCAAAATATAGTAAAAAACCTTACTTTCATTTGAGAGTAAGGTCTGACTGACTAAAATTATTTAATCGCGAAGCCTCGAAAGGAATCGAAGTGCTTCAATATAAACCCATATGACTGTTACTAATAAACCAAAAGCACAATACCATTCGAATTCTTTTGGCGCACCTTGTCTAACACTCTTCGTAATTAAATCAAAATCCAAGAATAGATTTAATGAAGCAATTACTAGAATCGCTAAACTAACAAATATTCCTATTGGACCAGATTGATGGATGTATGGAATTGGAACATGGAAAAGTTGAAGGACCATCGTTAATAAATAAAATAAAAATACACCGATTGTTAAGCCGAAAACAATTGATCTAAAACGGTGCGTTACTTTTACAAGTCCCGTAGCATAACAAATTAATGTTCCTGCAATAATTGCAATTGTTAATAACACTGCTTGTAGGACAATCATTCCATATGACGCTTCGTAAACAGCTGAAATATTTCCAATTAGAATCCCTTCAACTGCTGCATAAATAGGTGTAGTAATCGGCGCAATTCTAGGAGAAAAAGATGTTACTAACCCAATAATGAATGCAACAATTAAACATCCAATAAACACTTTAGAATTAAGTGTTCCAGTAGCCGTTAAATAATATGAGTATCCTGCTGTTGCGATTAGTAAGATTAATGCGATTATTGTTTTACCAATTGTCCCGCCCATCGTCATCGCTTTAGCAGAATGTCTTGATTTCGCTAATTGTTCAGAATTTAAGATAGGATTTGAACTTCTCATTTAAACTCCTCCTTTATTTTATACCTTTATTTTACCATTTTTAGTAAATTTCTTAAACTTTAAACAAGCTTTAGTAAAATATATGAAAAAAGATGTCCAAAAGGACACCTTATTTCAAAAAACTAAATTAAAATTTAATTTTATTTGCTAAAAATGATTGTAATTCGCTTATTGCAACACGAGTTTGCTCCATTGTGTCACGGTCACGAACTGTTACTTTTCCGTCTTCAATTGAATCGAAGTCGTATGTGATACAGAAAGGAGTACCGATTTCATCTTGACGTCTATAACGTTTACCAATTGAACCAGTTTCATCAAAATCAACATTGAAATCTTCTGCTAAAGAAGCAAATACTTCTTGTGCATTTTCTGATAATTTTTTTGATAAAGGTAAAATTGCTGCTTTATATGGTGCTAATGCAGGATGTAGACGCATTACTGTACGTGAAGTACCATCTTCTAAAGCCTCTTCTTCATAAGCATCAATTAAAAATGCTAATGTAACACGATCTGCACCTAATGATGGCTCGATACAATATGGTACGTATTTTTCATTTGTAATTGGATCATGATATGTGAAATCTTCTGTTGAATATTCCATATGTTGTTTTAAATCATAATCTGTACGAGACGCAATGCCCCATAATTCGCCCCAACCAAATGGGAATTTATATTCAAAGTCAGTTGTCGCGTTACTATAGTGTGATAATTCATCTGCACTATGTTCACGTAGACGAAGATTTTCTTCATTCATACCCAAAGCTAAAAGCCATTTATTAGCAGTTTCTTTCCAGTAATTATACCACTCTATCTCTTCACCAGGTTTACAGAAGAATTCAAGCTCCATTTGTTCAAATTCACGAGTACGGAACGTGAAATTTCCTGGAGTAATTTCGTTACGGAAGCTTTTACCGATTTGAGCGATACCAAATGGAACTTTCTTTCTCATTGTACGTTGAACATTTTTAAAGTTTACGAAGATACCTTGTGCTGTTTCAGGACGTAAGAAAATTTCATTCGTACTTGACTCTGTAACACCTTGGAATGTTTTAAACATTAGGTTAAATTGACGAATATCTGTAAAATCATGGCTACCACAATCAGGACAAGCAATTTTATGTTCTTCAATTAATTTAGCCATTTCTGAAAATGGAAGACCATCAACGATAATTTCCATACCTTTTTCTTCAAGTGCATTTTCAATTAATTTATCTGCACGATGACGAGCTTTACAATTTTTGCAATCGATCATTGGATCATTGAAGTTACCAATATGACCTGAAGCTTCCCATGTACGTGGATTCATTAAGATTGCTGCATCTAATCCAACATTATATGGACTTTGTTGAACAAACTTTTTCCACCAAGCTTTTTTCACATTATTTTTTAATTCAACACCTAGTGGACCATAATCCCACGTATTTGCTAAACCACCGTAAATTTCAGAACCTGGGAATACAAATCCTCTGTGTTTAGCATGACTTACTACGACATCCATCGATTTTTCTGACATTTCATTTGCCTCCAATTTTCAATTGTTTTTTGAAAATGCAAGAATGAAATAAAAAAGCTCTCATCCTTAGGCATTTTCTGCCTAGGGACGAGAGCTGTATATGCACCCGCGGTTCCACCCTAGTTGACAATTAAAAAAATTGTCCACTTTAAGAATTAACTCAGGAATGCCTTTCGCTAAAGGTTTTGATTGAGCTCACACCATCCTCAATTCGCTATACAAAATAATCTTTAGGTACTTCTTTCCGTCAACGTTATATGTAATAAATAATATGTTGTTATTTTAACAAAGTGACATTGATTAAGTCAAATATTATTATGAACATTTATGATAAAAAAATACGGTGAATTTTTTGAATATTTTTGGAAAGCAAACATGTAAAGATAAAACCTTTACAGTATGAGCATTAATTGGTATGATAGAAAAGTTGTTTTATTTATATACCTATACTATCAGAAGGGAGTGCTAGTTTTGAGTAGCAGCATTTTTTTAAAGAAAAAGAAACGTTCAGCAGTATTGCTTGATAAACATCATTCCATTCGTTTATTAAAGACAAACAAAAAGCGAATCGTGAACAAAAGAAACAATAAAATAAAAGGGTTCGAACAATTACTTGTTAGAGAATTAAACGAGGAAATGATTTCAACTTCAAACAGTACGGTAAATGAAATTTCTAAAAATGTAAATGTAAATACAGTAGTGATCGAAGGACTTCCAGTAACATTTCTTCTAAAGCTTGGAAAAGAGTTTTTCTCAGATTTAGAAGCAGTGAAGTACTATTATAATAGTAAACATGAAGATTTTTACAAGAATCGTAGTTTACTAGAGGAATCACTTCAAACTTCAATTAACAATGCTTCAAGTGAAGAACAATTAAAAGTTTCGGAATTTATTTCTAATAAATAATAATTTCATATTAATGAGGGAATCCTTAAGGGGTTCCCTCTTTTTATTAGTGTTGAGAAAATCGTAGTTAAAATCCAACCGATCGAACTGCAAATAAACCTTAGGGAGCAGCAAATAAGTGACTTATCTACATCGATTTACATCAAAAAAGGGATGTTCACTTGTCAGTTGACCTGACTTATGAAACACCCCCTATTTTACTTAATCTATTTTTGATAGTTCGTATTGATTAATTGCAGATTCATTATGCTAAATATGCTTTTTTCACTTCTTCATTATTCATTAATGTCTTACCTTCACCAACCATTTGAATCTCACCAGTTTGAATTACATAGCCACGGTGAGCGATTTGTAATGCTTGGTATGCGTTTTGTTCGACTAATAAGATTGTCATTCCTTGTTTGTTTAGTTGCTCAATGATTTCAAATATTTGTTCAACGATAATTGGCGCAAGACCCATGGATGGTTCGTCTAGCATTAGCAATGATGGTCCCATCATCAGTCCTCTGCCAATCGCTAGCATTTGTTGTTCTCCTCCACTCATCGTACCGCCTTTTTGGTTTAAACGCTCTTTTAGTCTTGGAAAATAATCAAATACCATTTCCATACGTGCTGCGATTAGTTTTTTATCTTTAACTGAGAAAGCACCCATCTCTAAATTTTCTTTTACACTTAATTTAGAAAAGATCCTTCTTCCTTCAGGTACATGTGCGATTCCCTTTAAGGCAATTTCATGTGCTTGTAGCTTTATAATTTCTTCACCTTTGTAAATCAGCGTTCCAGATTTTGGTTTAACTTGGCCACAAATCGTTTTTAGAGTAGTAGATTTTCCAGCACCGTTACTTCCAATTAGGGTTACAATTTCACCTTCATTTACTTCTATGTTAATATTTTTCAGTGCTTGAATACCACCGTAAAAAGAGTTAATATCTTTTAATTGTAATAGCGTCATCTTTTCGTACTCCTTTCACTATGCAGTAGTCACTGCACTTTTTCCTAAATATGCTTCAATTACTTTTTGATTATTTCGAATTTCGAGTGGTTTTCCTTCTGCAATTTTTTCGCCATGATCAAGTACAAATAGATACTCGGATATTTCCATAACAAGCTTCATATCATGCTCGATTAAGACGATCGTTAAGTTAAGGTCATCTCTCATTTGATAGATTAAATCTGTCAATTCTTTCGTTTCTTTCGGATTCATCCCTGCGGCTGGTTCATCTAAAAGTAAAATTCTTGGTTGAGATGCTAATGCACGAGCGATTTCAAGTCGTCTTTGTGCACCGTATGATAGACTCGATGCTTCCTCATTATATACATCAGCCAAGCCTACGTATTCTAACCATTTATATGCTTCTTTCATCGCCGATTTTTCTGCTTTTTTAAATCTAGGTAAATGGAATATTGTTGAAAAAACACCATACTTTATATGCTGATGCATTCCTACCATGACATTTTCTAGTGCAGTCATACTACTAAATAAACGAATATTTTGGAATGTACGCGCGATCCCTTTTTTATTAACTGTATGTGGCTTTAGCCCAACTAAACTCTCATTGCCTAGCAAAATCTCACCACTACTAGGAGTATAAACACCTGTAATCATATTAAAAAATGTTGTTTTCCCAGCTCCATTCGGTCCAATTACCGCTGTAATTGAGCCTTCTTTAATGTCAATATTTACATTATTAACAGCTGTTAAACCGCCAAAGTTTTTCGTTAAATTCGTTGTTTTTAACATTTAATAACCTCCTTTCTTATAATGAAACTGTGCGTGTTTTTTCTTCGACTACAGTTTGATCTACGACGTCTTCTTTTGGAACAACCTTATTTTTGGCAGGCAATAATCCTTTTGGCCTGAAAATTGCTGCAAGTACTAAAATAAGCCCAAAAATCATACGCTGCATTTTAGAAGGCGATAGAGCCGGTGGTAAATTAATGACTCCATCTAATGTTAATTGGTTTAAATAGTTTGTTACTTCTGTTAATACTTGTAGATTTAAGATCGTTACAAGTGCTGCTCCAAGGATGACACCTGGAACACTACCCATTCCGCCTAAAATAACCATTACCAAGATCGTAATCGATTCAAGTAACGTAAAGCTTGTTGGGTCAATGAACATTTGCTTTGCAGAGAATACTACTCCCATCATTCCTGAGAAAGACGCACCGATTGCAAATGCAATTAATTTCGTACGTACTAAGTGAATACCTGATGCTTGTGCAGCGATTTCATTCTCACGTACCGCCTTCCAAGAACGTCCAAGTTTAGAATCTTGTAATCTAGTAACAGCTAAAATGACGATTGCTAAAACAACTAAAACGACATAATAAAATTGACCAGAACTATCAATCTCTAATCCAAAAATAGTTGGAGCTGGAATAGAAGAAATCCCTTGTGCTCCTCCAGTAATATTTACCGGTTTATCTAAGTTATTAAATACAATTCGTATAATTTCTCCAAATCCAAGTGTTACAATTGCTAAATAATCACCTTTTACACGAAGTACTGGAATACCTAATAATACACCTGCAATTGCAGCGATAATTCCACCGATTATTATAAATACCCAGAATGAGTTTCCTGAAAAAGGAAGGAAATCAAAATGTAAGAAATTCGTAACTTGTTTAGTCGAAAAAATTGCATAAGTATATGAACCGATTGCAAAGAAGGCAACGAATCCTAAATCAAGTAGACCCGCTAAACCAACTACTACATTTAATCCAAGTGCCATTGCTACATAAATTCCAACTAAAGTAGCTACACCCATATATGATTCAAAAGCTGTACCTTGTGATGCAACATACGGCATGATCACCGTTAAAACTAGTATTCCAATGCTCCATTTTAATTTGACTGGAAAATTAGTTTTATATAATAAGTAAAGTGAGAACAAGATTAATAGAAATGCCGTTACAGATTCTTGCAATAGGTATAATCCTAATGATGTAACAACGATATACGCTCCTAAGAAAATTCCTTGAAGTTTGTTTGATTGTTTCAACCCACTTAATAAGCTCTTCATCTAATTCACCTACACTTTCTCAGCTACAGGTTTACCTAATAAACCTTCTGGCTTGAATATTAGAACTAGAATTAAAATTCCAAATGCAACTACATCTTTATATTCTGACGGGAAAATGCCATGTGTTAAAGTTGATAAATTTGTTGCTGCAAACACCTCAATTACACCGATTAATAAACCGCCAAACATCGCGCCACGGATATTTCCGATTCCACCTAATACTGCAGCTGTAAATGCTTTTAGGCCTAAAATAAAACCGATGTACGGATCAATTGTGTTGTACTGTAATGCAAATAGGACACCAGTTGCACCACCTAATCCAGAACCTAAAAAGAATGTTAATGAGATGACTTTGTTAACGTTTACAGACATTAATGATGCAGTTTCACGATCCTGTGCAACTGCACGCATTGCTGTACCCCATTTTGTTTTATTGATGAAGTAATCTAATGAAATCATCATTACAACTGCAACGACTAAAATAATAATTGATGCTGATTTAATTTGTGCATTTCCAAATGAAGAAAGAATTGAGCTAGTTTTAATTTGGTGTTGTCCTGAAAATAGTGATGGGCCAGTAATAATGTAATTTCCTTCTTTTAATTCAGCAATAAAACGGACGATATCTTGTAGTAAAAATGAAATACCGATTGCTGTAATTAATGTAATTAATTTTGGTGCTTTTCGTAATGGGCGATACGCTACTCTTTCGATCCCCATTCCAAGGAACCCAGTTGCTAATGAAGCGATAATTAAAACAATTGCTAACACGATAATTGCAGGTAAACTACTTAATAAACCTAACCCAGTAAATGTAATTAATACTGCAGTACCAATAAACGCACCCGCCATGAATATTTCACCATGTGCAAAGTTAATTAGTTCCAATATCCCATAAACCATCGTGTAACCGAGTGCTACGATTGCATATACTGCTCCTAAAACAAGACCGTCTATTAGTACTTGAGGTAGAGTTTGGATTACTTCATTCATGTATTAGACCTCCTATAAATAATATAGTTTATTTCAACTTCCAAAATTTTACAATTTTCTCACCTTAATTAGAGAAAAAGAGTATCACGTTTTACGGGATACTCTTTTTTTGACTGGTAGGGTTTGTTTCTAATTATGGTTTAGTAACTTCCCCTTCTTGAGTACCAGGATATTTAGCTTCTTTAAACGTATAAATAAATACTTTCGCGTATTTGTTGTCACCTTTATCGTCGAAACCAACCTTAGTTACTACACCATCATAATCTTGGACTGCACGTACTGCTTTTTCAACTTGTTCACGAGTTGGCGTTTTTCCTTTGTTATCGTTAATCGCATTTTTTAATCCTTCTAATAAAACGCCAGCAGAATCATATCCGTAAGATGAGAACGATTCGATGTTTTTATTAAATTTCGATTTGTATGCATCAGCAAAAGCTTTACCTTTATCTGTTTTTAACGTGTCACCAGCTACTGAAGTATAGTAGAAGTTTTTAACAGCATCTCCTGCGATGTCAACTAAACCTGAAGAATCCATTCCATCTCCACCCATGAATGGGATGTTCAATCCTTTTTCACGAGCTTGCTTTAATAAAATTCCTCCTTCAGCATAAAGTCCACCAAAGAATACTAAATCAGGCTTTTTCGCAATCGCATTATTTAATACACCACTAAAGTCTTTATCACCGACTGAGATCCCTTCTTCACCTACAATTTTAACGCCTAATTTCACCGCAGCAGCTTTGAATTCATTTGCTAAACCAGTTCCGTAAGGTGTTTTATCTTGTATGATAAAAATATTTTTAGCTTTTAAAGTTTTAACAGCGAAATTTGCACCTGCAGGACCTTGGAAGTCATCACGAGCACAAATTCGGTTAACTACCCCTAATCCACGATCAGTTACTTCATTTGCAGTATTTGAAGGTGATACCATTACGATATGGTCTTTCTCATACTTAACAGAAGAAGGAATTGCTACACCAGAGTTTAAGTGTCCTACAACACCAAGGATTTTATTGTCTGCAGCTAATTGCTCAGCATTTGCTACACCTTTTTTCGGATCCCCTTGGTCATCATAAGGTACAATCTTTAAATCAAAGCCTAATTTTTTGAAAGCTGCTTTTTGATCCTCTAATGCAAGCTGAGCTCCAAGTTTAATGGATTCACCTAAAATTGCATTATTACCAGATAATGGAGTATTTGTAGCAATTTTAATGACTTGGTTTCCATCCTTTGAACTACTAGTACCACAGCCTGCTAAAATACCCGCAGTTAACGATACTGATGCTAAAATTGCAAATCCCTTTTTAAAAACCATATGTACGCCCCCTTAACAACCTATTTTTTTGAAAATTTAAAATTCTTAAGAAAATAGTAAGCTATATTTTTTCGTTAGACAAGTTCTTTTGATTCAAAATATTTCGACAATTCTGTCGATTCTCTGTTATTATAGGCAATTATTACCATTAAATAATCAATAAAAAACTTTTTTCCTTATTTTCGAAATATAAAATTAATAGATTCTAATGTGTTTTCTTTGGTTTATTCCTAAAAAATCATTTTACTAGTATCATTTTACTTTTTTCGACAAATTCGACAAAAAAACCTATTCCAAATAGCTTGGAATAGGTCTTTTTTTTAATTATTTTCTTCTTTTTTATATCGAATGATTGTCTTTATTTCACCAGAATCATCTGTATCCATAACAAATGAACCATTACTATACTGATCACTATTTCTTAAATCAGTTGGGTCAACTGTCTCAAATTGTCCGGATTTACTTAATAAAGCAAACATATCATTTTCATTTATTGCATATACCCCAATTAACATATGAGGATTATTTTTTAAATCTCGAAGTACTTTAACACCACGTGTACCTCTAGAACTTTGAGGAATCGTATCGAGTTTCATCTTTTTAATTGCCCCTCGATGTGTTGCACAGAATATTTCTTTCACTTCATTACTAATCTTGTCTGCAGAAACAACAAAATCATTATCCTTTAAGTTAATCCCTTTAACTCCACCAGCTCTTAAGCCTTGAATACTAATCTCTTCTGCATTAAATATCAATGTGTATCCTGAACTTGTAGCCAACAACACTTGATCAGTTTCTGAAATGACACCAGCAAAAATTAAGGAATCATCAGACTTAATTGACATACCGACAAGTGGTTTAGAATATCGTTGTACTTTTAATTGCTGTATACTTGTACGTTTTACAACACCATTTTTAGTGACAAATAAAATAAAATCTTTATTTTCTTCAAAATTATTTACGACTGTAGCAGAAAGAATTGCTTCATCACGCTCAATAGGAATAATATTAGCAACATGTTGCCCCATATCTTTCCATCTGATATCCTGCATTTCATGAATTGGTAAATATAAATAGTTACCTTTTGACGTAAATAAAATTAGTGTATCTGTCGTTGTACTTTCTATTTGGTAAATTAAACGGTCGCCTTCTTTCATACCGTAATCTTTACCATTTGAAGCTGAAAAAGATCTTGGACTTGTTCGTTTAACGTATCCTTCACTTGTAACAGTGACAATCACGTCTTCTTGAGCAATTATATCTTCTCTAGCAATTTTAATTTCTTCAATCTCTTCTTGAATTGTCGAACGTCTGTCGTCTGCATATTTTAACTTAATTTTCTTTAAGTCTGTTTTTATAACTGACAATAATTTTGCTTCACTGTTTAAAATTGCTTCAAGCTGTTTAATCTTTTTATCTAACTCATCTGCTTCTTCTTGTAATGCAGTAATATCAGTATTTGTTAAACGATATAACTGTAACATTACAATCGCTTCAGCTTGTTGTTCAGTAAACTCAAATTGAGCGATTAACTTATCTTTTGCATCGCGTTTATCATTTGCAGAACGGATTGTTGTAATCACTTCATCTAAAATCGATAAAGCCTTCATTAAGCCTTCTACAACATGTTGGCGAGCTTTTGCTTTTCTTAAATCAAAGTTTGAACGATTTGTAATAACTTCTTTTTGATGTTCAATATAAGCATCAAGAATTGCAGGTAATGACATCTGTTTTGGTGTACGATTATAAATCGCAACCATATTGAAGTTATAAGGTATTTGAAGCTCAGTATTTTTATATAAATAATTTAAAATTGCTTCATTATTTGCATCTTTTTTCAGTTCAATGACAATACGTAGTCCAGTACGATCTGTTTCATCACGTACTTCCGTAATTCCATCAACTTTTCGATCAAGACGAACCTCATCCATTTTCTTTACTAAATTCGCTTTATTCACTTCTGAAGGAATTTCTGTAATGATTAATGCCTGTTTTCCACCGCGTAAATCCTCGGTATGAACACGACTTCGAATAATGATTTTTCCTTTTCCTGTTTCATAAGCTTTTTTTATTCCATCTACACCTTGAATAATCCCTCCAGTAGCAAAATCAGGACCGTGAATTACAGTCATTAATTCATCTACTGTACAGTTTTTATTTTCAATGCGCATAATCGTCGCATCGATAACTTCTCCAAGGTGGTGCGAAGGTATTTCTGTTGCATATCCAGCAGAGATTCCCGTGCTACCATTAACCAATAAATTTGGAAACATTGATGGTAAAACCACTGGTTCCATACTTGTATCATCAAAGTTGGGCACAAAATCAACTGTTTCTTTATCAATATCTCTCAATAGTTCACTTGCTATAGATGATAACCTAGCTTCCGTATAACGCATAGCTGCTGGCGGGTCTCCATCAATACTACCGTTATTCCCATGCATTTGAACTAATACATTTCGTAATTTCCAATCTTGACTTAGACGTACCATCGCATCATAAACAGAAGTATCACCATGAGGATGGTAATTACCAATTACGTTTCCGACTGTTTTAGCAGATTTACGGTAAGGCTTGTCTTGCGTGTTTCCTTCAACGTGCATTGAATACAAAATACGACGTTGAACTGGCTTTAATCCGTCACGAGCATCCGGTAATGCTCGTTCTTGAATAATATATTTACTATATCGACCAAAACGGTCACCTATTATATCTTCTAAAGGGATATTATATAATTTTTCCGATGATTGCATCAGACATTGCTCCCTTCTGATTCTACTTCAACTTGCTCATTGTTTAAAATTTTATCTTCTTCATCTAAATCAAATACTACATTTGATTCAATCCACTTACGTCTAGGTTCAACTTTGTCGCCCATTAAAGTAGTTACACGACGATCCGCTCTAGCGGCATCATCAATTTTCACACGAATAAGCGTTCTAGTTTCTGGATCCATCGTTGTGTCCCAAAGTTGGTCAGCATTCATCTCACCTAGTCCTTTATAACGCTGAATCATATACCCTTTACCAACTTTTTTGATTGCATCTTGTAGGTCTACCTCTGACCAAGCATATTCAATTACTTCTTTTTTTCCAGTACCTTTACTTACTTTGTATAAAGGAGGTAAGGCAATATACACTTTACCAGCCTCTACTAATGGCTTCATATAACGGTAAAAGAAAGTTAATAAAAGTACTTGAATATGCGCTCCATCTGTATCAGCATCGGTCATAATAACAATTTTGTCATAGTTAACATCTTCAATGTCAAAATCACTACCTACTCCTGCACCAATCGCATGAATAATTGTATTAATCTCTTCATTTTTCATTATGTCCGCTAGTTTTGCCTTCTCGGTATTGATTACCTTACCACGTAAAGGCAAGATTGCTTGAAAACGTCGATCACGACCTTGTTTAGCACTACCACCGGCTGAATCACCCTCTACTAGGTATAATTCATTTTTCTGTGGATTACGTGACTGTGCAGGTGTGAGCTTACCGCTTAAAGAAGTTTCTGAACGCTTTCTCTTTTTACCACTTCTAGCTTCTTCTCGTGCTTTTCTTGCAGCTTCTCTTGCTTGGTAAGCTTTTATCGATTTTTTTACTAATGAAGTTGCAATGTCTGGATTTTCCTCCAGGAAATACGCTAATTGATCTGAAACAACTGAATCAACAGCTGATCTTGCTTCACTAGTACCTAATTTACCTTTTGTTTGTCCCTCAAATTGAAGCAGCTCTTCAGGAATTCTTACAGATACAATTGCAGCTAATCCCTCACGAATATCCGCTCCATCTAGATTTTTATCTTTTTCTTTTAAAAGGCTCACTTTTCTTGCATATTCATTAAATGCTCTTGTTAATGCGGTTTTTGCACCAACTTCGTGCGTACCACCATCTTTTGTACGAACATTGTTTACGAATGAAAGCATCGTTTCTGAATACCCATCGTTAAATTGGAACGAAAATTCAACTTCTATTTTATTTTGTAATCCTTCAAAGAAAACAACAGGATGTAATGCTTCTTTTTCTTCGTTTAAATACGATACGAATGCTTCGATACCGTTTTCATAATAAAACTCTTCGAACGCATCATGTCGTTCATCTTTAATTGTAATTTTTAAACCTTTTAATAAAAAAGCTGACTCTCTAAGTCTTTCACATAAAGTATCAAAGTTGAAATTTGTTGTACTAAAAATAGTCGGATCTGGTTTAAAGTGAATCGTCGTACCAGTTCGTTTTGTCTTACCAACGACTTCTAATGAAGTTACTGCTTTACCTCCATTTTCAAAACGTTGCTTGTAAATTGCTCCCTCACGGTGAATTTCAACTGTTAACCATTCTGATAAAGCATTAACTACTGATGCACCAACACCATGTAGACCACCACTTGTTTTGTAGCCGCCTTGTCCAAACTTACCACCTGCGTGTAATACAGTTAAAATAATTTCTGGAGTCGGTTTTCCCATTTTGTGCATTCCAGTAGGCATCCCACGACCATGGTCTTTTACGCTTAAGCTATTATCTTTATGAATAATCACATCTATTTGTGTCCCGTGACCAGCTAATGCTTCATCTACAGAGTTATCTACGATTTCATAAACTAAATGGTGCAGACCTCTACTATCTGTGCTGCCAATATACATTCCAGGTCGTTTACGTACAGCTTCTAAACCTTCTAGTACCTGTATCGCATCTTCGTTATATGTTGTTTCATTCTTTGCCAACACCATTTCTCCTTTCTAACTAAACACTTACATAAGAACATCTGTTCCATTATATCATATTATAAATAAAATGTTTCTTCTAATCGTTCATGTTAATGGTTTTTTTCCTAACTTACAAGTCGAACATGAAAAAAAAAATAGGGCAAGTTCATAAAAAGCTGGATTTTAGAATCAAGAAAATACAGGTTTAAAGTTGAAAATTGATAAATTAGCTAACAAAATTCAAATTTAAACTGGCACTTTAATTGCTTATATAATTTGAAGTTTGTCTACTCAATATCTCGGTATTTCCTAATTTTCTTAATTCCTACTCGATCTTCCGTTAAAAAAACTCACTGATTAACAGTGAGCCAAATTTTAAAACAAAAAAAATTTGATTTTCAGACTGCTTGCAGGCGCGAAGGCTAGTGAGAAGCCGTGTTACATGAAACGAGAGCGTTTGGCGGCAAGTCTGAAACAGTGAGCTTTTTTAACGGCCTATCTAGTCATTGCATGCTCTACTTTAATACAACGATCCATAATGACTGTTTTACCATTTTCTTTTAACAATTGATATGCTTCTTCGTTTTCGATTCCAAGCTGTGCAAAGAAAACATCACAATCAATTTTAAGAAACTCTTGTGCTACAGGTAATAGGTGTTCAGGTCTTCTAAATACATTTACAATATCAACTTTTTTATTTATTTCTGTTAAACTCGCTACCGCTTTTTCACCTAATACAGTATCAACCGTTGGGTTTACTGGAATAATTTTATAACCAGCATCTTGCATTGCCTTACTTACCATATAAGACGTTTTAGACGGGTCTCCTGATAATCCAACAACTGCAATTACTTTACTTGATTTTAAAATTTTGCCAATTTCTTCTCTTGATGGGTATTTACTCATTCGCTAATCACCCTTTCTGTTTGCATAAATAAGCGAAAAGATAAACTTTTCGCTTATTTTTTATTCTTTTATCATATTTCTTAAGTCAATTGCCTGTCAATCATTGACTAGAAGCTAATGTTAATGTTGAATTCGTTAATTTACCATTACGGTAATAAGTAATCTTTAATTTATCTCCAACTTTTTTGTGTGAGTATAGGTATTCTCTCACAGTAATTACGTCACTTACTGGTTTGTCATCAAGTGCAACAATAACGTCTAATTGTTTCATTCCAACTTTCGCAGCAGGAGTATTTGGATCAACATGTGTAACAACTGCACCTTTAGTCACTGAACGAGGTAATTTTAATGTTTCTTCGATATTAAATTGTGGTATTTCATCAAGTGATTTTAAGCCTACACCCATTACAGGTCGAGTCACTTCACCGAATTTTTCGATTTGATCTAAAGCTGGTTTTGCAATATTCATTGGGATTGCAAATCCAATACCTTCAACAGCTTGTTCGGCAATTTTACTTGAATTAATCCCTATTACTTCACCTTTTGCATTGATTAAAGCGCCACCACTATTACCAGGATTAATCGCAGCATCCGTTTGAATTACTTGAGTTTGGTAATCTGCAACTCCATCTCCATCGATATCTTGTGGTATTTCACGAGCTTTACTACTTACAATTCCTTCTGTTACAGTACTTTCTAAAAATCCAAGTGGGTTTCCAATTGCAATAGCAGTTTCACCTACGTTAATTTTTTCTGAATCACCTAATTTTGCGATATTTGTAACATATTTTGCATCAATTGCTACAACAGCTAAATCTAATAATTCATCTGTTCCAACAAGTTTAGCATCAATTAATTGACCATCTGCCATTTTTACTTTTAATTGTTTTGCACCAGCAACAACGTGGTTATTTGTAGCTACTAAAGCTTTATTTCCGACTTTTTTATAGACAACACCTGAACCAGATCCAGCTTCTTCAGTTTCCATTGAAAATGGATTTGATGATTGATAATTATTAACGCCTACTACAAATTTACGAGCATTTTGAATCGTAGTTGTTAAATCTTCCCTTGTTACATTAATAACTTGTGTAGGTACGGTATTCGTATCATTTGATAAATTTGCAGGTTTATTTGTTAAGTTAAAAATATCTGGGGATACGATTGAGATTGTAACAGCTCCAATTATCGCTCCAATAAAGCCTGTAACAAGAGGATACCCTCCACGTCTGCTTCTCTTTTGTCTTTTATGATTATTTTCATCGTTTAAATCTGTTTCATCATAATATCCCATAATTCATTCCTCCAATATGTAGGTATCTTTAATTGATATTAATTTAACCCACGCATGTGTATTTGCTGTGAACTTTTTGATTTAATTCAAATATTTTTTCAAATTAAAAATAAATTCAACTCCATCTTTCTTATTATGAACTTTTATAGTTGAATGATGTAAGTCAAGGATTGTTTTTACGATTGCTAAACCTAAACCTGTTCCACCATTTTGTCTATTTCTAGATTCATCAATTCGATAGAATCGATCCCAAATTTTATCAATTTTGTCAGCAGGAATTGGATTACCTTCATTAAAAATAGAGATATTTACATATTCCCCTTCATCTAATAAATTCATTTTTATCTCACTACCTGGGTTACCATAATGGATTGCATTTGAAAGGATATTAATGATCACTTGTTCTACTTTTCTTTTTTCACCAATTACGAGTGTATCTTCATCTAGATTAAAATTGAAATTACAATGATTACTACTATTTTCAAACATGCGAATAATCACATTTTCGATGCAATCCACAATTAAGAAAGGTTCACTTTTAAGTGTGTATGTACCCGATTGAAGTTTGGAAAGTTCTAGCATATCGACAACTAAGCCGTTCATCCGATCAACTTCTTCAAGGATTACATCTGCATAATAACCATTTTTTTCAATATTTAATCCATCTTTTAAACCTTCTGCATAACTTTGCACAATACTCAGTGGCGTTTTCAGCTCATGGGAAACTCCACTAATAAACTCTTTTCTTGTTTGTTCTAACTGCTTTTCTTTTTCAATATCCTTCATTAATTTAACATTTGCCTGCTGTAAATTTTCAATCGTACTAGCTAAATTCTCAGATAATGAATTAATTGATTTTGATAATTGTCCAATTTCATCATCTGATTGAATATCAATTTTCTCGTTAAAATTTAACTTTGCTAATTGATCTGTTACAGAGTTCATTTTCAATAATGGCTTCGTAATCAATTTCGAATAGTAAAAAGAAACGATCACAATCAATAATAAAGCAATTATAAATGCGTAAATATAAAAATCTTTTAAAACGTACATTGCTTCATTTACTGGTTGTAGCGATGTAATCGCAAAAATAACTTCTTTTGAACCTTTACTAGTATTAATTGGGTAAATAAAAACTTTATTTTCTAATCCATTTACTCGGTCTAAATAGCGATAAATTAATGGAAAATCCTCTTGAGTATATTTAGAAAAATCTTCATTGCTCTTTGTCCAATCAGTTATCGCACCCATTAATGAGTTCATTTGAGCTGAGTATGAATATTGATTTGCAATTGGTAAATGTAAATTAACAACTTTCCCTTTAATTTCAATATTCACCATTTCCTGAAGACTATCTTTAGTTGACAATTGAATAGGGTTAGAAGGTTGATTTTCCTCTTGCCACACACCTATATTCGTTTTTATATAAAGTGGAATAAAGTAATCATCTTGAACATAACCTCGGATTGTAATCTTCGAATTTTCTTTAATATTAAGACCTAAAATACGATCTATTTGATCCGAATATAATAAATTATTTAAAGGTACATATACCTTTTTCCCTTCATTTGTAAGAACAGTTAAATCAAAATTATTCTCAGCTTTTAGTACCCCTCTTTTATCTAAAACCGCTAAAGTTGTATTGTATTTCGAATATAGTTTTGATAATTCTTGTTGAAACTGATTACTGTTAAATTTACCTGCTTTATACCCTTTAGCAAATTGTGTTAGTTCCTCTGTTACAATATTTACTTTCTTATTCGTGTAAAAAGATTGCATAAAGATTGATTGACCAACAAATACAATTAATAAAAAAATAACCAATAATAACGTTATTGATAAAAAAAGTTTACGGACTATACTATTTTTCATCTTCTTACTCCTCAAACTTATAGCCAACTCTAATAACTGTTGCTATATGCTTTGCTTTGTCTCCCAATTTATGTCTAAGTTTTTTTATATGTGTATCAACTGTTCTTCCATCACCAAAATAATCAAAGCCCCAAATATTATTCAATAATTGATCTCTTGATAAAACGATGCCTTTATTATCAATTAAATAACATAATAATTCGAACTCTTTATTCGTAAGTTGTAATATTTCATTATTAATTGAAGCTGTCCTTGATGACGTATTGATCGTAATTCCACAAATCGTTTTAGAATCTTTATCTTCTTCTTTTAGATCAGCTGTTCTTCTTAGTACACTCTTTGCTTTTGCTACTAGAATTTTAGGACTAAATGGCTTTGTCACATATTCATCTGTACCAAGATCAAACCCAAGTAATTGATCTTCTTCTTCTGAGCGAGCAGTGATCATGATGATAGGAATACTTGATTGCTCCCTAATTAACTTACAAACTTCCCATCCATCTAATTTCGGTAGCATTAAATCTAAAATAATTAAATCAACTTGATTTTCGTTAAATTTTTTTATGCCCTGTTCTCCATCTTCTGCTTCGATCACTGTAAATTGATCGTTTTCGAAATACTCTTTTACGATTTCTCTTAATCTTTTTTCATCTTCAATGATTAAAACTGTCGGGTTCATATTTTTTTCCTTCCGTTAACATTGGTATATATAAGTAATTTTACCTAAAATAAAATGTCCTTTATTTCCTCATTTGAATTAATATTCTAAAGCAACTATCTATATATTCGCTTAAAATTGTGATAAAATCATATGATACTGCACTAATTTATTATTGTTTGAAAAGGAGCTAGAAAATGAGTTTGGTCATTATTGTACTAGCCTATTTAATCGGATCTGTACCATTCGGTTTAGTAGTTGGAAAAATATTTTACGGAGTAGATATTCGTCAACACGGTAGTGGAAATCTTGGTGCGACAAATACATTCCGCACATTAGGTAAAAAAGCAGGCATTATTGTAACGCTTGGAGATATTTTAAAAGGAACACTAGCAGCTTCTCTACCTGTATTATTCCATTATCATGGAATTCACCCTTTAATTATCGGCCTAGTTGCTGTTGTTGGTCATATGTACCCAATATTTGCTGGTTTTAGAGGTGGTAAAGCGGTAGCAACCTCTGCAGGGATCTTGTTATATGCATCGCCACTACTTTTTATCTGCTTAATTATTATCTTCGCAATTAGTTTAAAAACAACAAAGTACGTTTCACTTTCGTCAATGTTAACAGCTTTTATAGGTACAATTTTAGCTTTTATAATGGAATACACAGGACTAATTAAAGACAATGGGTATATAATAACTTATATTTTGATTGTACTTACAATCTTTGTCGTATATAAACATCGTCCAAATATAAAAAGAATTAAAGAAAAAACAGAACCAAAAGTAAAATTTTAAAAGCAAGATTAGAGATTGAAGATTAATGTTCTTTTCGTCTCTAATCTTTTTTTCATTCATGCTGTTTTTGCTTCTTCTATCGCTTATTCCTGTCCCATCGCCTTCTCGTATGCTTCATACCAGTCAGGGAACATTTTCTTAAATTTAATCGGTCTAAAAGTTTCTTTATGAACAAGGACATGAGTTGAATTTCCTATACAGCAAATATCGCCTTCTTCATTAACGATTTCATATTCATAGATCACTTTAAGTGGTGTAAGTGATTTTATTTTTGTTTTTACTTTAGCAGACTGTCCATATCGTAGACTTTTCTTGTATGAAACATTCAAATCAATCACTGGAGAAATAACACCTTGTGATTCCATTTCTGCATAATTAAAGCCCAAATCTTTTATTAATTGAGTTCGTCCAATTTCAAACCATACTAAGTAGTTTGCATGGTAAACAACACCCATTGCATCTGTTTCTGCATATCTTACTTCAACTAATTTTTCTGAAATTAACATATATTCACCTCTTATTCTTCTACAGAATACTTTACCAAAAAATTAATAATTGTTCTATTTTTTAACTTATCCTAAATGTTATAATTTTCTTATAATAAATTAATAATTTTCTAACAATAGAAATTTGGAGGTCGATCTTCTTGAAGGTTCTAGTGGGCTCAATCTTAATCATCCTTCTTTTTTTATTCGGGGTATGGCTTCTTCTTTCTCCTACATTTGAAAAAATTGGTGAGAAATCAGCTAAAGTAAAAAATATTTTAAAAGATAAGGGGGACAAACATAATGGAAATTCGTCCAAATGAAAAAAGGAAATCATTTTTTAGCCGTAAACTAATTGGAGGAATCATTGCAGGTATTGCACTGATCTTAATTGTAGCAATTCCAACTTTATTTATTGAAAAAATTACACCTGGTTATGTAGGGGTTGTCTATTCACCAAATGGAGGTATTCAGAAAAACACCTTATCACAAGGTTGGAATTTTGTAGGTTTATTCGATAAAGTTACTGAATATCCAGTCCGACTTCGTACTGTAGAATATAAAGACGTTGCATTAGCTACTTCAGACGGTAAAAGGATTGAAATGGATTTATCATATACATATAAAATTGATCCTTCTAAAGTAGTATCAATGTTTAACGAGTTTGGACCTGTGTCAATCGAAGAAATTGAGGATACATATTTAAAGAAACGTTTACAAGATGCAGCCCGAATAGCCGTATCAAAATACACAGTTTTACAATTATACGGCGAGAAATCAAGTAATGCCTCAGCTGATATAGAAACAATCTATAAAGACGATGTAAAAGTACTTGGTTTCTTTGTTGAAAATTTAACACTAGGAACGCCTAAACCAGACGCAAAAACACAGGATGCAATTGATGCACGTGTTCAGGCTGCCCAAGAAAATGATCGTAAAAAAATTGAACTTGAAACGGCTAAAATAGAGGCAGAAAAGAAAAAAGTAGAAGCAAAGGCTGATGCCGATTCACAACTAATCCGAGCACAAGGTCAAGCAAAAGCGAACCAAGTAATCCAAAAAACATTAACCAATGAATTAATTGAATACAAAAAAGCAGAAAAATGGGATGGAAAACTCCCTGCTGTCTCAGGCAGCAACTCAAATATCATTCAATTCCCACTTGATCCAAATAGTGATAAAGAATCAAAAAAATAAATATTTCTCCTAAAAACCTAGCTTTTGGCTAGGTTTCGGTTTGTATACGAAATCCCAAAAACTTGATTTTCAGACTGATTGCGAGCGCTTGTCTTTCGAGGCACGAAGACTGATGAGGAGCGGAGTTGCCTTTGACGGTAATGAGCACCGCAGGCAGACGAAGAAAGCGAGCGTTTGTCAACAGTCTGAAAGCTAGGTTTTTTATTTTCAAAATCAATTTGCTTTTCCACCTATTCTCTTCTAATCCAAACTCTTTGGCATATATTTAATAGAGACGAATATCTACGTTTAATGGAAGGAGATAAACTTGATGCAAATTCATGTTGTAAAAAGTGGAGAAACAGTAATGAGTATTGCAGATTTTTATGGAGTTGAACGCCAAGCACTCATTAATTCAAATGCTCTTGTAGCTCCTTATAAAATAATAAAAGGTCAATCGCTTGTTGTACCAACTACAGGAAACGAATATTTTGTTCAACCCGGTGATAATTTATATGATCTTGCTTTAACCTATGGTGTAACATCAAGTCAAATTGCAACTTTAAGTGGAATTAGTCCGTATGCTTCATTAAATGTCGGCCAAAAGCTGCATCTTCCACCACGGAAAAAAAGAAATATCGAATCAATTGGTTATTTACAACCTACTTCAAACCCAATAAAACCAGCACTTGAAGAATCAGCTCGAACAGAAGCTAAGTATTTAACGTATTTAGCACATTTTAGCTTTGATGCAAAAAGAGATGGTACACTATCAGAACCGCCGCTTGGAAACATTCCTCAAATCGCAAAGGATAATCGCTGTATCTATATGATGGTTGTCTCAAATCTTGAAAATGGACAGTTTTCAACATCACTAGCAACTGATATATTACAAAGTCCAGCAGTTCAAGATAAACTGATAAATACAATTATAACTACTGCTAATAAATACGGATTTAGAGAAGTAAATATAGACTTTGAAGACGTTGCTTCAACTGATCGTGTAGCTTATATTAATTTTTTAAATAAAGTAAAATCAAGGCTACCACAAGGATTCATATTGAGTGCTACTTTAATACCAAAAACAAGTTCACACCAAAAAGGTAGATTTTACGAAGCGCATGATTATGCTAACATAGGTAAAGTTGTGGACTTCGTTGTAATCATGACATATGATTGGGGTTGGCAAGGCGGGCCACCAATGGCCGTATCACCGATTGATCAAGTTCGTAAAGTAATCAACTATGCAAAGACGGTAATTCCTGTACCAAAAATTGTAATGGGCCAAAATTTATATGGATTTGATTGGAAAGTTCCATTTAAACAAGGTACTATGGCTAAAGCATTAAGTGCTGAAGCTGCTACAAATTTAGCAATTCAAATGACAAACGAAATTCTTTTCGATAACAAAGCTAGAGCACCTCATTTCCGATATACAGAATCAAACGGTCAAAAACATGAAGTTTGGTTCGAAGATGCAAGATCAATTCAAGCTAAGTTTAACTTAATAAAAGAAGAGAATATACGTGGTATATCATATTGGAAATTAGGATTACCATTTATTCAAAATTGGGAGCTTCTTGAAGCTAATTTTAATATAGTTAAGAGAGCATAAGAAAAGCTAGGTATTTATGAGGCTAACTCTAAATACCTAGCTTATTTTTTTAATCAGTCATTCGTATTATTAAATGCTTGTTCGTCTTTTAGTTCACTTTCTAGTGCTGCGATAGATTCTTCGCGACGTTGATTTTTAGCTAATGCATTTTGACGATCTTGTTCATTTCCGAATTTCATTGAAGCTTCTGCTTCGTTAATATTTTCCCTCGTGTTGTTTATATTATCTTGAATTTTTTTTGCATTATCACTACGATCATCTGGCTTCGGTGTATTTGTATATTCCATCATAAATCACTCCAATTTAAAATTTGTGTTATGGATTTTACCCGTTATCTACAATTGGTTGTTTGCCAGTAGGATCTTTATACTGCATTTGTTTACCCTTATTCCCACCAGCTGCTTTGTTTTGAGTACCTATATGATTTGGTACAAAATCTTTAGGATGTTTTTTTGGATTTCCCATTTTATCGCCCCCTAGCGATAGTATGAGTTTTGTTGCTGTAAATATGTAAAAGGAAATTAAAAAATGACCAATTTTGACAACAAAAAAAGAAGGAAATAATTCCCTTCTCTCAGACTGCCCGCCAAACGCTCGCTTTCTTCGTTACTTCGCCTGTATGCGGTGCTCATTACCGTCTAGGGTTCCGCTCCTCACTTGGCTTCGTGCCTCGAAAGACAAACGCTTACAATCAGTCAGAAAATCAAGCTTTTAGTATTTTGTCTACAAACTAAAAGAAGGAAATAATTCCCTTCTCATTGTCTATAAATAAAATTCAATTTTCGAAAATGACTAATTTACTCCGCTTTAGCTTTTCTTTCTAAACGTTCTTCTAGTCGATCATATATTTTATTCAAAGCTTCTTCATCATTTAATAGTGAATTTTTATTTTCAAGAATTAATTCTTGAAACGATTTATGTCTTTTCTTTCTCAAAACAATCACCTCTTCTTTTTATGTTGTTAGTATTGCCAAAAAAAAGAGTTTTCTTACATTTTAGTAAATTTTTTCTTATTTTAAAAATGCATTTAATTGTTTTTCAGTTAATGGCCCAATTTGCTTAAAAACTACTTCTCCATTCGGGTTAATAAAGTATGTAGTTGGTATAGAAATCACACCATATTTACGAAAATTATCACCGTTTTCATCAATTAAAATTCTATAATTCATACTATTTTTATTAACAAAGTTCTTGATAAAACTTAAATCCTTTTTCTCACCAATATAATCTGCAACACCGATCATTTCAATATCCTTATGCTCTTGATGGAATTTCTCTAAAGCTGGTATCTCATCCTGACAAGGAGGGCACCAAGTAGCCCAAAAGTTTAAGATTACTTTCTTACCTTTAAATGAAGATAAATTAACCTTATTTTCATCTAAAGTCATCAATTGTATATCAGGTGCCTGCTGTCCAACTTGAACACCTAATTTTTGAATTGAAGCAATATAGGCATCATTATTATTACTGACTTTTTTCTCTTCTTCTTTTTTCTCATATAATTGAAAAATTGAATATCCCAACGCAACTAAAAGTATCAGCACAGGAATTACTTTTTTCATACAAATCACCCTTTTAATGAACTATCTCTATTTAACCATAATAAATACAAAAGTGGAACAAGCTCGCCTATGTTCTTAGACAATATCTCTTGTGATTAGCTTGTATATACTTATTCCATTCAAATTATCTTAATATAGATCCACTTTTATTATATTTTTTACATGAATGCTCTATTAATTCGTAATTTTTTTATCCATTTAGTACATTTTTGTGTAGGGTTAATCGTTTCTGTTTGTTTAATTACTGATATGCAGTTTTTAATTGTGATTTTTGGTTTTTATTTGGGATTCTACAGATTTAATTGCGGTTTCTGGTTTTTATTTGCGATTCTACAGATTTAATTGCGGTTTCTGATTTTTATTTGTGATGCCATCTTTTAATTGCGATTCAACGTTTTTAATTGCGATGCCATCTTTTTAATAGCGATTCAAAGATTTTAATCGCTATCCACTTACCCAAACAAAAAAAACACGGTCCAATAAAGACCGTGTTTTCTATACAAATTAATGAGTTACTTTAGAATTATTTAATTTATCACGTAATACCATTTGTAAGATACCACCATGACGGTAGTAGTCAATTTCAACTTCGCTGTCGAAACGAGCAACTACTTCAAATTCAACAGTTGTACCGTCTTCTTTTGTTGCAGTTACTTTTACAAGATCACGTGGTTTAACATTCTCATCTACATTAACAGCAAATACTTCTTTACCATTTAATCCAAATGTTTCAGCATTTTCACCATCTTTAAATTGAAGAGGTAAAACACCCATTAATACTAAGTTACTTCTGTGAATACGTTCGAAGCTTTCAGCAAGAACTGTTTTTATACCTAAAAGATTTGTTCCTTTAGCAGCCCAGTCACGAGAACTTCCCATACCGTAGTCATTTCCAGCTAAAATCATTAATCCAGTACCATCTTCTTTATAACGCATTGCTGCATCATAAATTGACATTACTTCGCCAGTTGGCCAGTAAGTAGTGTATCCACCTTCTGTACCTGGAGCGATTTGGTTACGGATACGGATATTAGCAAATGTACCACGCATCATTACATCGTGGTTACCACGACGAGAACCGTATGAGTTGAAGTCTACAGGTTTAACACCTTTACTTTGTAGGTAAAGTCCTGCAGGAGTTGTTTTACCAATTGAACCAGCTGGTGAAATGTGGTCAGTTGTTACTGAATCACCGAATTTACCAACGATTTTTAAACCAGCTAATGGTTTAACTACGCCTGGCTCTTTTGATAATCCTTCAAAGAATGGAGGATTTGCAATATAAGTTGATTCGCTATCCCATTTGTATAATGAATCATCAGTTGTTTGAATTTCGTTCCAACGTTTGTTATCTTCAAATACTCTTTCGTATTCTTTTTTGAATAATTCAGGAGTAACTGTAGATGCAACTACTTCTTGAACTTCTGCAGATGTTGGCCAAATATCTTTTAAGAATACATCGTTTCCATCTTTATCTTGACCGATTGGCTCAACTGAGAAGTCGATATTTACATTACCTGCTAACGCGTAAGCAACTACTAATGGTGGTGATGCTAAGTAGTTACCTTTAACTTGAGGATGAATACGTCCTTCGAAGTTACGGTTACCAGAAAGTACAGAAGTTACTAACATATCATTTTCAGCAATAGCTGTTTCCATTTCAGGTGCTAATGGACCTGAGTTACCGATACATGTAGTACATCCATAACCAACGATGTTAAATCCTAATTGATTTAAGAAAGGAATTAAGCCAGCTTCTTGTAAATATCCACTAACAACTTTAGATCCTGGAGCTAATGAAGTTTTTACATAAGCAGGTACTGTTAAACCTTTTTCAACAGCTTTTTTAGCTACTAAACCAGCACCTAACATAACGTATGGGTTTGAAGTATTTGTACAACTTGTGATTGCTGCGATTGCTACTGCACCAGTTTTAAAAGTTGTTTCAGTACCGTTTTCAAATTTAACGTTTACTTCTTTATTTAATGTTTCATCAGTTAAACCGAATCCTGCATTACCCATTGGAGCAGAAACTGCTGCTTGGAATGCTTTTTTCATTTCAGATAATGGGATTAAATCTTGTGGACGTTTTGGACCAGATAGATTTGATTCAATTTCTGAAAGATTGATTTCTACTAAATCAGTAAATGTAGGATCTTCTAAGTCAGCTGTATAGAATAAATCATTAGCTTTGCAATAAGCTTCAACTAATTGAATTTGCTCTTCAGAACGACCTGTTAAACGTAAGTAGTTAAGTGCCTCAGCATCAACTGGGAAGAATCCACATGTTGCACCGTATTCAGGAGCCATGTTTGCAATTGTAGCACGGTCTGCTAAAGGCATGCTTTGCAAACCTGGTCCAAAGAACTCAACAAATTTATTTACTACACCTTTTTTACGTAAAACTTCAGTAACTTTTAACGCTACATCAGTTGCAGTTGTTCCACTTGGTAAAGCACCGATTAATTTAACACCGATAACTTCTGGAACTGGGAAATATGATGGTTGACCAAGCATACCTGCTTCAGCTTCAATACCACCTACACCCCAACCTAATACACCAATACCATTAATCATAGTAGTATGTGAGTCAGTACCCACTAATGTATCAGGGAATGCAACAACTTCACCATCTTCATTTGCAATTGCATGTACTACATTTGCTAAGTATTCTAAGTTAACTTGGTGTACGATACCAGTTGCTGGTGGAACTGCACGATAGTTATTAAATGCTTTTTGAGCCCAGCTTAAGAATTGGTAACGCTCTTCGTTACGAGAAAATTCTAAATCCATATTGAAATCTAATGCATCCACTGAACCAGCTTTATCAACCATTACAGAGTGATCAATTACTAGATCTACTGGAATTTCTGGATTAATTACTTCAGGGTCTCCACCCATATCAGCCATTGCCTTACGTAATGAAGCTAAGTCAACTACAGCTGGAACACCTGTGAAGTCTTGTAAAATAACACGAGAAGGTTTAAACGGAACATCTACATCTTGTAGCTCGCTTGTTCCCCATTTTGCTAAATTTTCAACATGATCTTTTGTAATTACTCTTCCATCTACTTGACGAAGAACTGACTCTAGTAACACTTTAATCGAATAAGGTAATTTACCGATTTTAGCTACTCCAGCTTCCTCAATTGCTTTTAAGCGATAATAATGATAAGTTTTATCGTTCGCAGTAAATGTCGAACGAGATTGGAAAACGTCATTTTTCCCCATGTGTTCTTCCCCCTATTAAGCAAAAAATGTCTGAATATATTTTATATCCAAACTTTTCAATACCTTACAATAATATATTATTACAATGTATATCATAAGTAAATAAGAAGTAACTTATCATTTGCAATAAGTATTACTTATGACCTTTAAAACAATTAGTTCATTTAATAATCTTTAACTCAATTATATCATCAATTAAATCCATAGATTTTAATTGAGTTTTTAAAAGTTCGTGAACAAGATGTGAACATAATGTGATTTTTGTTTACGTGAGACTTCAAAATATGTGAACCAATATAAAGACTCCTAAATCTGTCTAGGAGTCTTATATTTATATATTTATTATAACACCTTCTTGATATTTCACTCTGAATACACCCAATAAATTAAAAAGAATATTTTATCCTTATGCAAAATTTTTCATTAAATCGTTTGCAGATTAAAATAAAATCACTTGTAGGAAAGTATTAATTTTATAATATTGTTTTTCTAGTTAGCAGCCTAATCCAGAATATCTTCAAATTTTTCTAGTGTTAATTCTTTACCTATACTCGTTGCATAACTCATTAGTCCGCAATACATGTAAATTTCAATGTCATCGGGATCTAAAATTTTCAATTGATTCATCAATTTGAAGTGAGTATTACCAGACATCGCTTTTAATTGCTTTAGTGCTTTATGTCCGAGGTCTATCCATATTGATTTTGAGCAAAAGAAAAAGACCACAAAAATGTAGTCTCCTAGCTATTTTTTCTTTTGGGATGCACTACAAAATCCAGAGAATTTCTTTATAAGGCTGGGTATTTTAGTTTCCTTTTTATTAGCACTATTAGTAATAAACATATTGGGATAATAATTTGAAGAGGTATCTGTAGTAAAAAGGGGACAACATCACTTGCTTCATTACGTAATGCAAGATAATTCGTTGTCATCCACATTGAACAAACTAACATAATAACGGAAGTAGGATAAACTAATTGCTTACTTTCCTTAATGCCAAATAAATCTGCTGTTCCTGACACCGCACAATAGAAATAAATAGTAATCTTCACGAAATAATTACATACCGAAACTACTATAATAAAGGTATCCAATCTTTGAACAAAATCAGCAATACTAATATAACTAACAGCTGTAAGAAGTGGATATATGCTTCTTTCTATGTCAGAAACGCCCATTATGGAAGTATTTAACATTGAAGATAAAGTCAATATAAGCCCAGAAAATAGATAGGATGCTATTCCTACCTTTACTACTTTCTTTTGTTTATTTAAATATGGCAAAATCATTGTAAAGGTAAATATCTCACCAAAAGGATTTGAAATTAATATCGGAGTTGCCTTTAACACCGGTTTCCATCCACTTTCTAATACAGGTCTTAGATTATTAATATTGATTAAGCCAGAAATAATTTCTAATCCAATAATTATAAAAGTAATAAACATTATAAATAAAAAAATAAATTCATTTGCACGTGCAAATGTTTCAATTCCTTTATGACTTGCATATATGACTACAATCATCATTAATATTCCAATCGAAATACGTGATGAAGCATTATAAAGAGTAATAACCATTAACTCCTCAAAATTACGCAAAACTCGTGCACCTATATAAATAAAATATATTATATAGATTAGTGCTAACAATTTTCCAACATATTTACCTAAAATATTTTGTATATATTTTGTAAATGGTACATCAGGAAAAAATGAATATAACTTTATATATACAAAAAATAATAGACACCCCATAGTAAGTCCTATTAATAAACTCATCCATGCATCTTGCTTGGCTAAAGAATAGATTTCAATTGGTGGCGATGTACCATTAATAAACATAAAAATCATACATAATAATTGAAAACCACTTACTTTCAATTTACGATTCATTACAGTACCTTCATAATACTTACTTCCTCTATATTCTTTTTTAATGCATGTTTATTTTTACCATTTAGAATCTAAATTATGATTTATATTACAAAAATACCCTGTATCCGAAATGGACACAGGGCTTATTTATAATGCAAATTTAGCTTCAACTTACACTCTTTATTATGACACCTTTAATTGACTGATTGTATTTTCTGTAACGACTGGCTTTCCTTTCCCATTTAGTAATCTGTTTAAAATTGGGATCTTTTTAATGAAAAACGATAGTGAGATAGGGATTATTAATCCAAATGCAAAGTATATGGACCAATGTATCGTTCCTACAACATAAAGTTTATCTATAAATTTCAATGTTGCGATAGCAAATCCAACATGGAAAATTAAAATTATTAAGGATTCTCTACCTAAAAAAGTAAAAAACTTTGTCGGTAATTTCATTTTTGACAACAATTTTGCAAACGATAATGTTGCAATGCTTCCGGAAATGCCTGCTGTATAAAATATAAAAAAGTTATTATAAATCCTATTGTTCATATCTGCATCGTTGATATAAGTAGCAATTCCGAATATTATTAAAGATAAAATTGATACAATTCCAATTGGTTTTATTTTATTTAATAACTGATATTCCTTAAATTTATTCCCTAAATACATGAAAAGAAGAGCTACTAAAGCGATATCTAAACCCCATGGTAAAAAAACAAAACGACTTATACCATAGCCAATAAATCCAATAATTAAGTAAAAACCTATTTGGGTGTAAACATTAAAATCACCAATTATTTTTTGTGAGTAACAATAGAGTAATTGAACACAAAATAAACAAACTAAAAACCATAACGGTACATTTAAGCTTAACCATCCATTAGCTCCATTTCCATATAAAATGCCAACAAGAGGCTTATACCATATAAATTCAGTTCTTAAAGGATCTGCAATTTTTAAAATTAACCAGTAAAAATAAGATAATATCCCTACAGTAAAATAAGGTACAAGTAAAGCATAAAATTTGTTGATCCATAATAGACGCGTATCATTTAAGTACTTCTGACTACTAAAAAGATACCCTGATACTAAAAAAAACAATGGCATTCTAAAATCTCTTAATATGTTATTTAACCAGATTGGAATAGCCGTATGTCCCATTACTACCAGAAATATAGTGATCCCCCTTGCAATGTCTATTTCGATAAATCTTTTCATCTGTATCCTCCTGAAATGCTTCAAGCACCAATAATAAGTATTTGTCCAATAAACATCATATTGGAGGATTTGAATTTTTACAATCTTATATTTTTTTTATACTCCATTCGTTAAAAACTGCCTTTTTCGTAATGTAAGCTATATGTAACGTTATGCCAATATGATTTGATTAGTCGCATATTAAAACAAACCCTGTACAATACTTATACAGGGTTTGAACTAGATTTTATTTTTACAATTTGAAACTTTGAATGTTATTTTACTAAATTTAGTAATAAGATTTTACCTTTTCTTAAACAAATAATTTTGCCCAAGTTTTTGGGCCAACTTTTCCATCTACGGTCAGGCCATTTTTCTTTTGAAAATTCCTTACCGCCCGATCCGTAATAGGACCGAATATACCGTCTGCTGTAATTCCTAATTCTTTTTGAACTAATTTAACACTATTTCCTTTTGAACCTGATTTTATGATCGTTCCTGGATATGCAGGTGGTTTAGCTTCCAATGCTTTATCAGTACCATATCCTTTGTATTCAAATTGTAAATGTGGCTCATCTACAAAGCTACTCCAGTCCCCACCCCATGTGAAGCCAATGGATTTTGCATAATTAATAGCCGATTTAAACGGTTCAGAATTGTATGAGTTCCACCCTTCTTTACCATTTACAATCGGAACAAAGTCTAATGCTTGACCTACAATATGATATGACTTTCTAGTTTGGGACTTGCCATTATCAACTAGTTCTTCTTGTCGTTCTCTTGTTCGAGTCGTTTCGTAAATTAAAACATCGATATTATTTTTTATACAATAATTGTACCACTTTAATGCTGCTTGCTTTGTATTTGGAGCTAACTTATTTATATTTGATAAATTTCTTTCGTGATAAGTTGGATTTGTCATTTATGATTTCCCCTTTTAAATAAATTTAAAAAGCCAACCTACTTAGGAAGACTTATCCCGTAAAATAACTTCGCTTGCTTTTAATAAACAATCAAACATACACATAAGCCAATATATTCACAAAATTGAAATACGGTTTGAATAAATAGTCTAAAAGATATCGTTTTTTTCTCCTGGACATGTCTTTAATCCTGTTAGTTTTTTATTTCTTGTTCAATCTCGTCAATTCCAGCAACGACAAACATAAAAAAACACCTATTATAAGGTGCTGACATTGAACAATTTATCATTACGTCTCACATTAATTACCAAAAAAATTTTTAGGGTACTATAAAAAATATAGGAAAGAATATCGATTATAAAAGGTAATTTTCAAACCTATTCCAAAAATATGTTTACGAAAATGGCCTTATAGAAGGAGGAATATCATGTCTAGACGTAAAAATAATTCTGCCAGCGGAATGTCAGCTTCAATCGAGCAAGGAAAAGCTGCTGGTTTTAATGAAGAAACTGCACAAGAGCCACTTTCAGCAGATTATAAGTTAAACAATAAAAAGACGAAAAAAAGACAATAAAAAAATAGCAAGCAATTTATAAGAATTGCTTGCTATTTTTTAATATTTTTTGATCATTACTCAAAATCATCTTTTCGCTTTCGTAAAATACCTTTGTTCAATGTCGATTGAGGCATTAAATAAATAATATCTCCTGTTCTTTTCGTATCTCTATTAACATTGCTTTTTCTACGATTATAGTATAGGAAAAAATTAATCACATTTTTTTGTCTCTTATTATATTGAACTTTCTTGAACAAGAGATAGAGTAAGATCACACCCGAATATATAAGACAAACTGTTAGTACTTGCATAATCAGTATCAGTCTCCTCTTTCATTTTGACTATTACTAGTATTGGTCAAATTACTTGTTTCATACATCAAAAGAGTCAGACAAACTAAAAAAAATTAACTTTTACTCTATTAATTTCTTAGATTTAATTGTTGTTTGTCGTTTTTTATTATGAAAAATAATTTTCTCAACATTCAATTTTTAGTATTAATATTAGATGAATTAAATCATTAGAAATACCTCCCTTTCATTAATTTATTTATATATATGGAAAATGGTTATCGAAAATTATTAGAAAAAAATGATTAAAACGCTTTCAATTATAAATTAGTAAATATTTCTTTTCGGCATATTTTTTCGCTTACGACTAAAGCTATTCTTAAAGGAAGGTGACAAGAATGACAAACAAATCATCAAAAAGAAATAGCCCTATTGATCATGAAAGTGGACAACCAAAACCATTAAGCGGTTCTCATAAAGTAAAGAACCAAAATCATACAAGACAGAAAAAACATAGTAGCCACGACATGTAATTTAAATTAGTTAGTTATAATGGAGGGTTTAATTTGAAGAATAAGCAAAGTACTTTCAATTCTAATTTTAATAAGAATGTAAAGCCTGATGGACTCGATGTTGAGTATTCAGCGGAATTAGCAGATCATGAGGATATAGAGGCTCAAGAGCGTTCAGCTCAAGCAGATGCACGTGTAAAGAAAAAAATGTAATTTGCTATACAAAAAAGGTATGCGATAATTCCGCATACCTTTCTTAATTATTTGTTTATTTCAGCGTCAATAGCTGCTTTAATTGATTCTAAGCTAGGGTTGTCCACTGCTTTACCATTTACAAATATTGTAGGTGTTCCGTTAACACCATAATGGTTTGCAATTGCAACGTCGTTTGCAACTTGTTTCATTGCATCTTTTTTGTATAAATCTTTTTTAAATTGTTTTTCATCTAAATTCGGAATAACAGATTTCGCAATACTTGCAAGTTTATCAGGTGTAGCCCAAGTAGTTGTTTCATCTTCTTGTTTTAAATAGATTTGCTCTTGAAACTTCCAAAATGAATCTTTATGAGTTTTATAAACTACTTCTGATGCAAGTGCAGCTAAATTTGAATCTTTCGAAATAAACGGATAGTTAATAAATGAAAAATTGATTAAACCATTATCAATATAATCGGCTTTAAGTTGAGGAAAAACTACTTTATTCCATTGAGCACAAATTGGACATTTATAATCACCAAATTCAACTACTTCAACTTTTGCATTTTTATTGCTAAATGTTGGTTGATCCTTCGTGTCAAACCCATCAACTTTTACTTGATTTACTCCTGCAATTGCTGGATAAACTTCTTCAGTCTTTTTATCTTGCAATTTTGAAACTAAAAATAATGCTCCAACTAAAACAACTATTCCAACAAATACAGAAATAGCAAACGTTTGATTACCATTAGATTTTTTCTTTTTACTCATTAGTGCTATATTCCCCCTACAATTATGTACTGTACATCATTGTAACATAAACTAAAGTAACCTAACTATTCATAACACTTGTAATTGAAAATTATTCTTAATTAAAGTTTTAAATACTTATTAATGTCCATTAGTAAATTAAGATATTGCAATTAGAAGTTAAAAAAAGGCAGTCAAAGTAAACAACTTTTAGTAACTCTAAAGGAACAATTGCACTGAATTAGTTGCATAAGAAATACGTTAAATATTTTTTATATTTGTTTTAATTCTAGCAATCCAAATGGGTTAAAATACAAATCCTCTTGATCATATCTATCATCATTAATTGCAGTTATCTTTAATACATGGCCGTCTTCGCTGATACTAAATTTTTCACCATTATTAAAAGTTGGGTTCTCAATTATATTTTAGAAATTAAAATTATTTAAAATGTCAGCTGCTTCTATAGGGTCAATTGTAGACGGAGTTACAACGTCTGGCAGACAAAATGCCTTCATACCACATGAGAAATAACACTCCTCTCCTCCAATTAGAGTGACAAAATGTGAATAGAGAGGAAATATCTCATTATTCGAATTAAGTTCGTTCCACTCCTTTTTTGTATAAGCAACACCAGAAGATTCAATTTTAATGGCTAATCCTCCTGCTTTTAATAAGGCATCCCCTACATCTACAACTTCTTTTACATCTTCTATATTTCCTACATCTGCAATTATATATATGGTATAAGTTTGTTATCTAGTAATGATTGTTGAAAGGAATCTCTGCATGCATAAATGAATGATTCCTTTAGATTTGGTTCATGATCATAGACTTCAACTTGAAATCCAATGTTTTTTTGTGCGTTATGTATGATATTTCCAGCCATCAAATAACCTTCACTTTTAGTAGCAACGGTCTGTATTAATTCAGTTCTATTTTTCCAAATACCAGGAATTCCAATAATAATTTGCGATTCAGTCATAAATATTTGACCCCTTTTAAGTTTAATAAGTATATATTGGTTATTCTTAATGATTCGATTGAATCATTCTTTGCACCGCATTTTAGCGGCTCGCGAACTTCAAGTGTTGAATGCTTTCGTTCAATCGTGTTTTACTCATTACGAAAATCGTAAGTTTGATTTGGAACAATTAGTTTATGACCATTTATTATCACAGTGTTATTCTTTATCCATTTTATATTTGCTTTCTCTTCATGATAATTCCAATAAATGTTTTTAGGTTTAATATCTTTTTTGTTAAAGATTAATTCTCCCCTAATAGCATAGTCTGTTGTTGCTCCTCCGCTCGATACGTACGCTTTTAAAGTATAATCTTGATTTGGAGACTTAATTTGTTCGATTAATTTACCTTTTGGAATATAGCTTAAAGTAGGTGGTGCGAAGAATGTCATATAAATATGGTATGAAATCCAAATTAGAACAGGTAATAAAATTATTATTAATCCAATCGTTATGTATCTATATTTCTTAGCCAAAAGTTCTCCCCCAGATGGACGTTTTATTAATTAATATAACATATAATCATTTGTTTCCTATGCAACTATCCTGCCATTTCCTCGAAAAAAAAAGCTACCGAAGCAGCTTAAAGGTTCTTCAACTATTGCATGCGTTAAATCGATAAGTTATCTTATTTAACCTGCTTACCATTTTTTTCAAAATACTCATATTCAAACCTAAAATCATGGCCATTTAGGGGCTTAGGCATATTTTCTAATTTAATTAATGAGGCAGATTTTGGATGTAAGTTAAATACAAATTTTTTTGTTGATTCACCAATAACTGTTAATTTCATTGTTGTAAGAGTTGTATCTACGTTTGTAACGATAAGTACGTGATCCATTTTCATGACTTTTCCTAATTTAATAAAAAACAACGCATGAGAAGCATTTGTACGACTTTCACTATATGTCATTTTATAGTTTCCATCTTTATTTTTAAAGAAATGTATATATCCTGGAGAATTATTATATAGGAATGCAACGGTTCGGTCATTGCCATTATTAGAATCAAAAATTTTTAGGATTTCAATTGTATCTTTACTTTCATTACCTTTAATTGATTGAATACTTTTTACAATATTTTTTTCATTATTTCCATTCTTTTGAAAAGAAGTTCTTATGAAAAAGCATAGTGCAAAAAGTATTAACACAGCTAAAAAAATGATGCCTTTTTTTGATTTAAGCATAACACTCCTCCTTTATTATGTTTTTTCAAAAGGTGGGGATTAGCTATACATTCAGGCTTATATAGCAGTGTTTTCAGTAGAAAAACTACTTTAGATACTATTATTATGCAAATAATCTGACTTATACCACATTAAAAATAGCCGCATATTTGATGTGATTTTACTCTTTCGTTTTCCCAAAAAAATGTGTAGGAAACACCATACTGTTTGGATTCATTAAAAGGTTATCCTACATCAAATCCAAGGTGTTCCTTAAATGAACAAATACCAAATCACCAAAAGCACAACCAATCTAAACTTGAGAATAAAGAATGTCGCTTTTTTCATCTGAATGTTGATCGTCTCCTGTATGATCTACAGGAAGCATGAAATCTCGACTTACATAAACTTTTTTTATAATCATAGTCTAAATATGTTATTAAATCTGGTTTCACTTAATAAAGACTTCACTATTTTACAAAACAAAAAGCCAAGTCTACATTTAAATAAACTTGGCTTTCATTTATTAATTATTTTTATTTACTAAAATAATCAATTCTTCATCAAATATTATGTCAGAATTTAAATTTAAAAGTTCACTTATAAAGGCTTTTGGATTTTCGAGGGTTAACATAATTGGTTGTACTGACTCGTTAATATGAATTAATAAGGTTATTATTTCTTTATTTTTTCCAAAAACTTCGACTAGTTGCTTTATTTCTGTAATATCATTGACCTTCAGTTTAACTGTTAGAATGCCTTTATGAATAATAATTTCATCCTGGATTAAGACAATATCACTTCGAATTAGGCGGAAAGCTGTAATACTTAAAACAATAACGACTACAGCGATTTGCAAATAAGTCTTAATTTCATTTCCATTTCCTACTAGCATTGATATTAACTTGTACAGAATGACTAGGAATATTGAGCTTGCGGCCAAATAAAATAAAACACTCAGAAAAGTAAAGTGAGAAGAGAATTTAGTTTGTTTCACATTCTTTCGCCTCCTCTACGACTTTTTTCTTTATTTTTTCTACTATATGATTCAAATACTTAAAATGAAACTAGTACTTAAAAATAAATGGTCATTTTTTGACAAAAAACATATGTACTTGCTTGATACTTGTCATATTTTCTTACTATAATAGTGGTATGTTTACCTAATACAAGGAGGATACATATGTTTTCGTTCTTTTCTCAAATTATGATTGTCTTATGGACAATTTTCTTGTTAGGAATGATGTCAATCGGCGGATACTTTATGTTCAGAAAGTTTTTAAAAAGATTACCTAAAGAGGATGGGAAATCGATTTTAGATTGGCAGGAAGAATATTTACAACAAACAAGACATTTATGGTCAACTGAACAGAAAGAATTACTTGAAGAATTAGTAAAACCTGTTCCAACTTTATTTAGAGATATAGCTCGAGATAAAATAGCAGGAAAAATTGGTGAGTTAGCTCTAATAGCTAACGCTCCGCAAATTACACAAGGTTTAATTATTGAAGGTTATATTAAAGCAACCCCTAAACGTGATCATGCATTTTTAGTTAAAACATTGAAGAAAAAAGAAATTGATTTTACTGATTATAAGCATTTACTTGCAAAATAAAAACGTGTACCGATAAGGTACACGTTTTTTCATGTAATAATTGTATTTGATGGAAGCTGTCTTCTCATTTTTTGATATGATTTGTACATTGCTAAGCGCCAAGGAACAATCATTGAAAATGCTAATAAGAAGAACATACCACTTAATTGGCCTACATCGATTGATGAACTTAAATATAACTTCATCACGATTCGAACTACTAATAAACCAAGTAAGATAAAGACAAATGCTTTTGATCTTTTTAAATAAATTTCATTATCTACAATTTCAAATTTAGACGTTTTAATTAAAAATAACGAAAAGAATACTCCCATACAAACAGCTTCTAATACTTCAGAACCAGTTAATCTAAACTCAGGTACTAAGTACATTAAAGCTCCACTACTCATAAAAAATGGAGGTAAAATTATTTTTTTTAAATTTGTTGGCTTTTTAGCAGCTTTTAGTCTAACGACAATTACACCTAAAGCCATACAAGTTGCTAAAACTGTGCTAAAAATTATACTCATATCTTTACTCATTTTTTTCACTACCTTTTTCTCATTCTTAAAGAATAATAATACTTATATGCTGAAACTTATTAATACAGTTTTGTGAATAAAAAGCACTCAATCTTTGCAACCTTTGTTCTTTAATTATTATATAATACTGCTTCTACCACATCGATTGCAAATCCAATTACTTCAAATCCTGCATTTTTTTACATTGGAAAAATAATGTTTAAAATCCAGTAAATCCACCAAAAAATCTAGTAAAATAAATTGTAATTTTAGTTAACCAATCAAAATATAACATAATTCCCATTATGATCATGAGATATCCACCAAAAACGACGATTTTATGTGAATACTTTTTAATCCAACCTAGCGAGCCTAAATAAAAGGATAAAACAAAAAATGGAATAGAAAATCCAAATGTGTATGCTAACATATAGAATAAACTTGAACCTGGATTACTAACTGCAAGGGCAAATACTGAAGTTAGAATTGGTCCAGTACAAGGTGTCCAACCTGCCGCAAATGCTAATCCAATTAAAGTAGAACCTAAAAATCCTGAAGGACGTTTTGAAAATTGAAATCTACGATCATTCATTAAAAACTTCGGCTGAAATATACCCGTTACGACTAATCCTAAAAATACAATTAAAATCGCACCAACTTGACGAATAAAGTCTTGATAACGCATAAAAAAAGAGCCAATTATGGAAGTACTAAAACCTAAAACGATAAAAATTATTGTAAAACCTAATAAAAAGAACAAAGTATGTAGTAAGATTTTACTTTTATGTATTCTTTTTTCATTTTGTAAATCACTTAAAGATACCCCTGTAATATACGATAAAAACGCTGGATAAATCGGTAGACAACATGGAGAAATAAAGGAGAGAAATCCCGCTCCAAATGCAATACCAATATTTAAATCCCCCATTAACTTACATCCCTTCCCATCTTTACATTCTAGTTAACATTATAACAGAATTGCTTTTTATTTAGTATTAAAAGTAGTTAATAGACCGTATCGTACACATATTTTAAGAACCTCTAATAATTCATTAATTACCAAAAATTGTAGAATAGTGATTAAAATGGAATATTTTCTCTTAAGTTTCGGCACACTTGTTAATAAACTAAATTATTATTAAGGTGGAAAAATGTTTAAAAAAATATGGCCAAGTATGTTTTTATTATTAATCCTTATCATTTATTATTGGAAAATATTACCTATAATTTATAAATTTCATGAATAAGTCAAAAATTTTTTATAGCATTTCAAAAAACTCCTCTTTTTTTTAACTTCAAATGCACTTTAATTTTAAAATTAAAAAAGTGCTTAAATAAAAAAAAAATATATTTTTACTATTATGAAAATTTCCTCATTTTTATAGTATAATCATATGACACTCTTTGATGGCCAACCAATTTTCAACAATACATAAGCATGTATACGGAAATATAAGGTAAAGGAATGATTTTCAAAAGCTGTCATCTCAACGTTCTAATTTTACTAAAGGATATTTTAATTGAAGGGAGTTTATAACTTAACATGTCTACTGTTTTGCAACAATCAATAACTACACACACAAAAGCGAATCGTAGTAAGGAAATGAAGGACGGATTTTTAGCGTCTGTTCCTTTAATTATTGGCTATTTACCAGTTGCTTTTACATTCGGATTAATTGCAAAGCAAGCTGACATTGATGTACTAAATACTCTTTCATTTAGTGCGCTTGTTTATGCTGGAGCTAGTCAGTTTATGGGATTATCCATGTATTTGGCAGGAGTTACTTTTTTCCAGATCTATATTGCTACATTTATTTTAAATTTTAGAAACTTTGTTATGAGTCTATCATTTAATCATCAATTTAAAACCCTACCATTTTGGCATAGAGTCTACTTATCTATCACACTTACAGATGAAAATTTTGCTGTTACTACTTTAGGTAAAAAAAGCAATTCAGCAGGTTATTCATCCACTTATTTGATTACATTACATACAATTGCTTATTGTACATGGATAAGCGGTACTATTTTAGGGGTTGTTTTTTCTAAATTTATTCCAAAGATTATTAGTGAAAGCATGGGAATATCTTTATACGCAATGTTTATCGGGTTACTAACCCCAGCCATTCGTACAAATTGGAGAGCGTGTTTAATCGTATTAGTAAGTATGCTTCTAAATTTCATCCTTTCTTCTTTTTTAAGTCAAGGCTGGTCATTAATTTTGTCTTCTATTCTTGCTAGTTTACTTGCAATTGTATTAATGAAAGGAGATCACAAAGAATGATTGTCTTTTTACTTGTTATAGGAATGTGCTTAGTGACTATGATTCCCCGTATTATTCCAGTATTTATAGTTGATCGGATTCAATTTCCAAACTGGGTATCCTCTTGGTTAAAAGGCGTTCCATATGCTGCATTGGGTGCATTAATTTTCCCAGGAATATTAAGTGTTCAAAAAGGAAATATGAGTGTCGGACTGATTGGTGGATTAGTTGCAATTATCTTATCATTACTTAGATTACATATCATTTTCGTTGTTTTTGGAGCAATAGGAACGGTTTTAGTGATGAAACTTTATTTTATTTAGTTATTATCTATTCATAAGCTAGTCTAAATAATAAACAGCGTGAAGAAAAACAACCTTGTCGATTAAATTACCAAATTTTCGTAAAAGGAGTCGAATGATGTTGACTTCCACTACAGGATGCTCGCTTTCCATGGGGAGAGACCTGAGCCTCCTCGGCAAGCCTGCGGGGTATTCATCAAAATACAAACTGCAATAAAACCTTATCAAATAGCCTTTACTTAGAGTATCCTAACTGTTGTATATTAATCTGCTTGTAGGTCAATTAATATCGAACATTAATTAAACTAATCAACTAATTTGTTTTTCTAAAATATAGCTCATAATATTTTTAACTACCGAAAAAATTCATTACTAGTGACTATTGGAACATGAATTTCTCAAACATATTAACATTTAAAACCATTAATAGATCATCCAAAAAAATGATAATTTCATCATTAAATAAATGTTCAGATAATCTCTATTTTCCCTATTGACCATTTTATATTTCCATACTCAAAAAAAGTCGCAATAATATGCGACTTTTTCTTTTTAAATTTATTTATCTGAAGTACTAAATTTATCAGCTAATTTTGCTACATCAGGTATTCCAAGTCCAGTAGCTTGGTTATAAAGCGTGCCTGGTGTACCAGAATAGAATAGATTATCGTTTTCAGCACCTGATTTGTTTAATGGTGTGAAAGGCGATGAGCTTTGTTGTGCGAAGCGGTAAATTTGCGGATTCCAGAAACCAACTTGAGTGTGATCTGCACTATTAATTAGCGCCGATAAACCATTCAGTTGAGGTGATACGAAACTAGTTCCGCCAAATACAGCATATCCAGAATTTGAACCTGGTTTACCTGGATCACTTAAATACACATAGTATCCAGTGTATGGATCTGCAGCCATTGATAAATCTGGAAGGTTACGGCCTGTACCTTGTCCAGAAATAACAGTAGGTTGTTTGTATGTGACATTTGATAAATCTGGTGAAATAGTAAACTCATCTACTGCAGTAAAACTGTTAACTCCACTAACTCCTTTTTGATAGTCTGGAGTTTCAAAATGAGTACTGAAACCTCCACCACCGCCATTCACTAAGTTAGCATCTGGTAGTTTTCTAGCTTTGTAATAATCATGTAAATAATCCCATCCCCAAGCACGTTCTTCACCTACTTTAACATCAACACCTGTTGAGCTAGAGTGGAATTGGAAAGGTAATGTCGTACCACCTGCTACAGTGATGTAAGGACTTGCTGCTGGGAAATCAGCTGTCAGTTTAAATACTTTATCTGTACCTCTAGTTTCATCATAAGCACCTGCATCACCAGCTGCTGCAAACATCGAAATACCTTGTGCTGCTGCTTGCATAAATAGTTGATTAAATGTATCTTCGTACTCTGGTGCTTCCATTTGTTGCTGTACGTATGAATCAATACTCAATTCACTTGAACCCCAACTTACTGAAATTTGTTTTGCTACATTATCATTAATTGCATTTGAAAATGCATCTACAAATCCAGTATCTGAGTTTGGACCTACATACACATTCATATTTGCATTAGGAGCAATTGCACCTGATTGCTGAACATCTAAAGTAGTTTCTTCATAGCCATCCCATCCAGAACCGCCATCTACTTCAGTTACTTTAATACGGTTAGGCTTTGTTTGAATCCCCATATTATCCCAGAATTTATAAGCATCATCTGTATTAAATTCTGCTAAGGTTACAATACCGATTGTTTGGCCAGCACCATCTGCGCCCTTTTTATAAAGTGGATTAACATTGTAATGACTTTGTAAATCCTGTGGTGTTAAACTAAGAGGACCAGTTGGTACATCCTTATTATCAATAATTGTTGGTTGTTTAACAGCTCTTGATTCTAAATTTGAATAATTATTTAAACCTAAAATACATAAAATATTATCTGAAATTACTTTTGGTAAAGTTGGCTTCTTTTTAGTAGAGTGAATTTTTTTTCCTTTATAACTAGCATTTTCTAATTCTACATTTAATGCTTTGTTTAATTGAGCTACTGTTCCTGTTGCTGTAATTGTTAAATTATTTGCATGTACATCAGCTTTAATACCATATGATTGCAGGTAAGACGTAACGGAATGGATATAAGCTGGATTTGGTGCATATTTAGCTTTGAATTCATCAACACTTAAATATTTACGATAATGAGGAGAATATGGTGTAACTGTTTCTTTTATATATTTTTCTAACGCATCTTTGTTTTGAAGTTTCAAAACAAAATCGATTGATAAAGTAGTATTAGGATCCATGTCTCCAAAATAGTTAGTTCCGTCTAGTACAGCAGCCCCTGTCCCTTGGGCTACTTCCTTATTTACTTGTGCAGCTACTTTAAAGGTTGGTGCATTAACTAATAATAAAGAACTTGCCGCTGCTACTGTCATTAATGGTTTTTTCCAGTTTTTCAAAGCATATTCCTCCTTGTTGAGTACGTCTAACTTCAATATCGAAAGACTAGTATAGTAGAATAACAATTTAATATCCTTTAATTTTTTATTTAAATTCAAAAATACTAAATCTATTCTCTGTTATCGATTATAATTCTCGAAATAATCTAACAAAAGAAATATTATTCGATACAAATAGCTAAAAACTACCATTTTTCGAACAATTACAACAAATATCGTAATATTTTTAGTAATATTTTCCTTTTTTAAATTTACTTTAATTAAACCAAATTAGAAAAAGTTTATTAAGTTTTTAATATTAATTATTTCATCTAATCAAATTTTAATTATTATAAAATAATTATTTTTAAATTTTTTAGTATATTTCAGTAAAATTCCCCACTTAAACACTAAAACGCTAGTGCATTCTAAAATACATATGTTAATCAGTGATTACTAGAATAATTTTAGGCATCAAACTAATGACAATCGCATTTGATCTATTAATCAGTACTTTATGGTTTTATTAATTATGGGTTAATTTTTATTAATATCCTTTTGAATATAGTTCCAAATAAAAAAGTAGCTAGAAAATCCAGCTACTTTTTCATTACTCGGCCAATAATAACGACCCTTTATTTTGTAATAGATACATATTATAGTATAATCCTTGTTTTGCAAGAAGCTGTTGATGGTTACCTTCTTCTACGATTTTTCCTTTGTGCAATACATATATGCAATCAACATCTTGAATTGTTGATAAACGATGAGCGATGATAACCGTAGTTCTACCTTTTCTCATCTCAGTTAAAGCTTCTTGAATTGCTTCTTCTGTTTCACTATCAATATTTGCAGTTGCTTCATCTAAAATAAGAATAGTAGGTTTAGCTGCGATCGTTCTAGCAAACGTGATTAATTGGCGCTGACCACTTGATAATGTTGAACCTCTTTCAACAACTGCCTCATCATAACCATTTGGTAATTTTTCAATAAATTCATTCGCTCTTACTAATTCGGATGCTTCTTTAATTTCGCTCTCAGTTATTTTGTTATTATACATAGATATATTCCCTTTTATATCTCCAACAAATAAATAAGGATCTTGTAAAACTAATCCGATATTAGAACGTAATTCACTTTCTTCAAATGTTGATAGTTTTTGTTCATCAATCTGAATTTCTCCGTCTTTCACATCGTAAAAACGTAATAATAAATTCATGATTGTTGACTTACCACTTCCTGTATGACCAACAAAGGCCACCGATTGACCAGGTTTAACTGAAAATGAAATATCATGAATTACATTATGCACCCCGTCATATGCAAATGTAACATTTTTAAAATCAATACTTCCTTCTTTTACTTTTGGTAAGTCAGTTCCTACTTTAGTAGGAGCTTTTTGTTCTTCATCCATTAAGTCAAATACTCTAGATGAAGATACGACAGCTTGCTGTAATAAAGATAATTTCATCATCATTTGCGTGATTGGTTCAAAAAATCTTTCTAAATAACTTACAAATGCATAGACTGTACCAATCTCGACTGGATTACTAAAAGAAGTAATTCCAAAGAAGCTAAGAACAAACATTATACCAATTGTATAAATTAAATCTGTTGCTGGTCTTAAAAACAGAGAATCTAATCGTATAGTTTTTACACCTGCATTATAGTGAGATTTATTAACTCCCTCAAATTCATTTTGTAATCTTTTTTGTTGGTTAAATGCTTGTATGATCGACATACCTTGTAAGTGTTCGTTCAATTTAGCATTTAAATTACTTAACTGCCCTCTAGTTTCCATAAAAAATGGAAAACTCTTTTTTCGATAGGTTAATATAATAAAATAAACAATTACAACTAACCCTACACAAATCGTTGCTAATTTAGCGTCTAATGAGTACATCGCAATAATGATTCCCACTAAAAAGACAATTTGCTGGATAAAAGTTGCCAGCACACTAACATAAAAATCTTTTATAGCTTCTGTATCATTTGTAATTCTTGATACAATACTTCCAATTGGCGTTTTATCAAAAAACGAAAATGCTAATGAATGTACATGCTCATAAACTTTCATTCTTATATCTTGAACAACTTTAAAAGCAATTTGTTGAAACATTAAAAGCTGTAAATATGATAAAACAATTTTTCCGAGTGTTATTGCAACGTAAATAGAAAATAACGTTATGATTGTATCTTTTGGAAAATACCTCTTCATTAAATGATCATCTAGAAATCTTTTAACTAAAATTGGACCATACATTTCACATGCTGTTGCAAGGAATAAGAAAATAAATGCAAAAGTCAGTAAAACTTTATATTTTTTTAGAAATGAAAGAAGACGTATTAAATCTTTTTTCTGCCTTGAAGCATCGATTTCAATCTCCTGATTCATTTTATCTCCCTCCTTGCTCTACTAGTTCTTCTAGTTGTTGTCTTTCAAACATTTCTTTGTACCAACCATCAATTTGAACTAATTCGTCATGTTTACCTCGTTGAATAATTCTTCCTTCGTCTAAAACGATGATTAAATCACTATGCATGACTGCACTCATACGATGAGAAGTAATAAATGTTGTTTTCCCACTTCTTTCATCCTTTAAAGAGTGTAATATTTTTTCCTCTGTTTTCGCATCCACTGCAGATAAACAGTCGTCTAATATTAAAATATTAGGGTTTTTAATTAAAGATCTAGCGATTGAAATTCTTTGTTTCTGACCACCGGATAATGAGACTCCTCTTTCTCCTACAATCGTGTCGTAGCCTAACGGGAATTCTAAAATATCTGCATGAATATTAGCAATCTCGGCAGCTTTATATACTGTTTCGATTGAAGAATCAATTTGACTAAATGCAATATTTTCCTTAACTGATGAAGAAAATAAGAAATGTTCTTGAGGTACATAACCAATATGTGATCTTAGAGATAATAAAGTTGTATCTTTAATATCTAAATCGCCAACTGAAATACTCCCGTTAACTACTTCATATTCTCTCAATAAAAGTTTTAAAAGAGTTGTTTTTCCTTGACCAGTTTTACCAACTATTCCAATTGTTTGACCTTCTTGAACATTAAAATAAATGTCCTTTAATTCAAAATTTGATTCTTGATTAAACTTAAATGAATCAATTGAATAAGTTATTTCACCCATCGGAAGTTTTTCTAATGCATTTTTTTTATTTTGAATTTCAGGTTCAACACTCAATAAAGAACGTATTCGATCATAAGAAGCGCGGCCTCTTTCGACAATATTGAATAACCATCCAATTGCAAGCATTGGCCATATTAATATTCCTAAATAAGTAACAAATGTAATTAATTGCCCAACAGTAATATCATCTGCAATAACTAATCGAGAACCATAAACAACCGCAATAATATAGCAAATCGAAACGACCAACATGATTGTTGGATCAAAAAGTGCATCAATTCTAGCAACTCTCATATTGTATTTCACTACTAAATCTGCTTGATTTTTAAAAGCGGTTACATCTTCTTTTGTTTGCCCTAAACTTCTGATAACCTTTAAACCACTCATACTTTCTTGAACTTTATTATTTAATTCTGAAAATGATTCTTGTGCTAAATGAAAACGTTGATGTAATAATTTACCATAATACTGAGTCAAAATGGCCATAACAGGTAATGGCAATAGACTAATAAGCGTTAACTTCCAACTTATTGATACTGCCATCATAATTAATACCGATCCACCTAAAATAATAGAATCAACAAAAGTTAAGATACCTGCCCCTGCTGTCTCGCGTACTGCTTGAACATCGTTTGTTGCGTGAGCCATTAAATCTCCAATTCTATTTTTTTGATAAAACGATGGAGACATTTTTGAAAAATGATTATATAAATCATCCCTAAGCTGTCTAGCTAATTTTAAAGAAGAACCAAATATTAATCTCCTCCACCAATATCGAAATGCATAAAGAAGTAACCCATTAATAAAAATTAAACCTACCCAAAAAAGTAAGTTTTTACTATTAAGTGAGTTTTTTATCATTTCATCAATTACATAACCAATAACTTTCGGAGGTAGTAGCTCTAAAATTGCAACGATTACTAAAAGAGATATTCCCCATACATAGCTTCTTTTTTCTTGTTTGAAAAACCAAAACAAATCTTTAAAAACTGACATTCCTTCACCCCCGCAATGCTGATTAACTAATTTTAAAATATTTAGAAAACTCAAAACAATGTTCATTATAACATAAAGTTTAAATGTTTTTTAATAATTTGCTCATTTAAAAAGGTTGTTAATTTTCGGTATATCCCAAAGTTATGCAACTCAATAAAGATTAACCGGAATGAAAATTGAAATAAGTATACATAATAATCAAAACGTTCTAAAGAAAATAGTTTATTACAGAACTTGAATAGAAAAATAAAGGATGAAATTGATAAATTTTAAAAAAACAATTAATGGTTGTTCTCTCTAGAGTTCTAAATAGTTCGTATTCATTAAAGGCTTCGATCATTAATGGGAGCCTTTTAATTATGTTAATTTAACACACAAAAACCACTTTCCATTGTTTCATTATCCAATAGAAAGTGGTTTCACTTTTACTTATTATTTTATGAACTAAATGTTTTCACATTTTTTATGAAGGATTCATACTTTAGTGTTCTTCCATTCTCTGGCACAGTTAATCTCCCCTGAACAATAAATCAAATCTATTGCCAAACCTCAATCATTGCATCGGTGTTCGCTTTTAAATTATTGTACGCTTTTGCAGAAACCTTTTTCGAAGCATTTTCATTATCTAGAAAACCTTTAAAATCTTTAATATGTTTGACAACCTTATCCGCAGAGCCTTTCTTTTCAAATTGTTCTACTGAATTCAAATGTGCCTTCAATGCTTGCGCAGATCCTGCTTTGAAAGCTCCCGCATTTTCAAAGCTATCGATCATAGAACTTACACTTGTTGCATTTAGATTGTTCAGCACAAGATTGTTATCGGTAGCGCTTTTATTTGAGTCTGTTTCTGAAGTTGCCGTAAAGTTAATATTGGCTGGAGCTGTCATACCTTTAGGGATTTTCACATAAACAGGTACATCAACTGTTTTACCCGGTTCAACTGCTACAACTTTGTTTTCAAGTTGAACTGTCCAATTATCACCTGCAGAAGCGTTAACACGAATAAGATCCTTTGCTTCACCAGTATTAGTAACATTAAAATGATAAACTGCCACTTTGCCCGCTACAGCCGGTTGTAAAGTGCCAGCGCTTACATTTACCCCGCGTTTATAGGCACCTGAGCCCTCCGTGTTACGTACGGCAACCTGGTAATGTAGTACACCGTCATTGCCTTTGTACTTCCCTAAAATATAGAATTGTAGTTTATTGTATGGATCGATGTACTCACTGACAACATCGTCTTGGCTAATAGAACCATCGAATTTACCGCCAACCAAACTTGCCCCATTCCCTGCATGGAATAAAGAATCCAGGGCTTGACGTGGGTCACCTTTTGTAACCGATACTGTTGTACCGTCAGGCTTTGTAAAGTCCTTCAGTCTGATATCTTCTGGATGTGAATCAACTGGCCAAATGAACGGTGCAGTTTCTGCATTTTTCGTTTTTGAAATCAATACACCTGAATCGGCCGCAAAGGAATCCGCACCAACTCGGTCTACAACTTCTAGAGTGTAGTTATTGTACTTAGCGTTGTTTACGTTACCGATCATATCGTTACGCCAATCACCGCTTAGGTAATTGCTTGGTGTTAAATCGCTCATACTGATGTTGATTCCGTGAAGTCCAGTTCGACCAAATTTACTGCCAATTGGTACTTCGCGTGCGATAATATCCGCAAACACAGGTCCAGATTCTTTTAATTCATCACGGTTGAGCTGCAGGACTTCATCATTGGATAGGAATCCCTGTTTCATTTTATTTCGAAGCGTATGTGGTGCTGGTAACGAAGATCCAAGGGTTGCCGGAATCATCCAGCGTGTATGCGTTCCACCTGGACCATTAAATGACCCACGACTCATCGTTTCCCAATAACCCGAGTAGGTTCGAGGGTCTAGAGCTGCATTATTATAGTTATCGCCCAGTCCCTTAAGGTGACCAAATTCATGAGCAAATGTTGACATGCCATCACTTTCACCTTGAATCGAAACACGAATCGATTTGCCATTTAATGTTGCACTCGATGCAGCAGACCAAATAGATTTTGCTGCAAACCATGAAGTCCAAGGTACATAACGAGTTTTTGCCCAGTTTAGCATATTCTCAAATCCAGTTAAATTCTTCGGTGGCCCAAATTCAGCAGGCACCGAGTTCTGATTCATAAACTTCATTTCTCCCAGTTCTTGCCAAACGGTTGATTCATCATAGCCAGCATGTACAATGAACGCAAAGTCATAGTTTTTTCCTGATGCGACTATGTCTGCTGTTGCTGCATTTATACCATCCTGGAAGAGATTCCCTGTTTTATAATTACCTGGCAGTGAACCAGGATTAAAACTGTCAAGACCATATTGAAATTCGTATTTATCCAAGCGATAAGGACCGTAAGAATCAAGGGTTACGCCCCATTTTCCATATGAGTTCTCTTTCCAAAAGCCATCGATTGTCTGATAATGATTTAGCTCACTTGGAACATTCAAGTAATTTGTCCAAAATTCCCCGAGTTTTTCGCGAGGAACGGCATTGACTTGAGGATTACCGATAGGATCTTTCCCCTTAGGCAAGGTCAAAATAAAATCCTGACCTGGAAAATCGACCAAGATCAAAGCTCCTTTAAGGTTTGATTCCGGTTGAATACTCTTATCAGTACTCCAATTTACACCAGGGACTGGTTTATAATCATTCCAGGTCATATCGTCTGGATTCACCCATGACTGAGGATCCACTGGTCCGGGCATTTTATCAAGCCCTGGCTCAGCAGCGAATGCGGATGTTGAATACATCGAAATCATTAAAGTGGTCGATAATGCAGCAATCTTATTTCTACGCTTCAAAATGATTCTCCTCTCATTTGTACACTATAATTTATGTAGCTTTCGTTTTTGAATTTGCCCTATCGATTATGTAAAGTTATCATTTCTTTTTTTTGCTTCTATATCGTCACCTCCTGAATCAAGCTAAAAGCCTACTTGTATCCCCCTTTCATGCAATTTACTAATTAATAGAATTCATTGCTAGTTTACGAGAATTTATAAAATGATAAAAAACTATAAAATATTTAATAATTTATTAACAATTCTAAGCTTTTAATAATGAGTATTTTGACAAATTTTGAAAATACCGCAAACTTTTTTATCGACTTTCTCTTTCATATAACTTGTTAAATAGTTAGAAATCGACGTATTAAACAATTTTATTTCGAAGTATTTGTCAACTGTTTATGGATTTTGACATGTTCTGTATAAAAATATTTGTTCTAAAAAAACATACGAATGTATTAATGATTAAAGAATTGCAAGATAAACAGAATTCTTCTAAATACAAAATTTAAGAAAAAGATATAAAAAAACACCAACTTTTCGCGAAAGCCGGTGTTTTTAAATTTTAATTTTTCCCTTTAACTTCTTTTGGTAATCACAAAAATTTTCTCTAAAAACATAAAAAACCACTTGCCCATTGGTTAATTCCAACAGAATAAGTGGTTTTAGATTGTATAATGATTCATGATTTAAATAATTACAAATTCTTGGTGTAGGATTCACTTAAAAGAACTGCTTCCAGAAAGAATATGTTCAATATTTATTTCAAAACAAGCTATAAAGCCTTATATTTTAAAAGGATTTATTATTTTGTTTGGTTGTTCATAGCCTTCATCATTTGGTTAATTTTCTTTTGTGAAGGTTTTTGTCCCATTTGAGCCATCATTACTTTTAACATTTGTTCATTAATTGGTGGATTTTTCTTTAAGTAGTTCATTGTATATTGACGAGCTATGAAAAATCCAATCGCAACACCTGCAATTAATGCTAAGATGCCGACTAGAAAGTATACCCACATTTTATTGCTTCCTCCTTAAAATCATCTAGAAACAATTTTACTAAAACTAACCAGTTTATACAAGAGCAAACTGCAATTTAATCGTTTTAAATATACTTTTGATAGGCGATAGGTCTTAGCCAGCCAAATCGCTGATCCTTCACATCTATTGCAATGAATGTTGAACGAAATTTTCTTAATAGCTCAAAGAATATTGTTTCTGCCTCTAATGATCCTTCTGCATATAAAATAAGTTCGTGAGGATAAAGTTTTAGCTGAGCTTTTGCACCATCAACAAGTTCGAGAAGATACTCTCCAGTTTCCTCATAAAAGTAGATCTGTTGAGAATCAAATTTGCGAATAAATGTATGTAGCTCGAATAATGGTATTGGTTCTGTTATATATTCTAATTGTTTTTCGATTATTTTCCTTAGTTCAATCGATGAATAATAATACTCATATACTAGTTGATATATTTTATGCTCTTTTCCATAAAATTCTATAGACAGTGGTTCTCGAATTAAAAAAATTTTATATTCCCTCATATCTTGTCCACTCCCAACAACTATCTGTAAGGAAGATTATATAAAATTCCATTCAAAATATTTGTCATTTTTAAGGAGTGAAAATCAACTAGTTTTGTCGAAAAATCTTTAATAAAGCATTATATTGAAAAAAGGTTTAGGAAATAGGAAAAGAATTTAAAATTCTTTCCCTACTTTTCCCATCTTTACCTTTATTGTAATACTTTTTTTGCTGCTGAAACGACATGATCAACAGTAAATCCGAATTTTTCCATTAATAAGTTACCTGGAGCAGATGCACCAAATGTATCGATTGAAATTACTTCTCCATCGAATCCTACATATTTATGCCAGCCGAATGAAGAACCCATTTCTACTGCTACTCTTTTCGTAACTTCTTTTGGTAATACTGATTGTTTATATTCTGCAGATTGCTTTTCAAATAAGTCCATTGAAGGCATCGAAACAACCGATGCAGAAATTCCTTCTGCCGCTAATTTTTCTTGTGCTCCAACTGCTAATTGTACTTCACTACCTGCTGCAATTAATACAACATCGATTTTATCTTGTTTCGCAGGAGAAAGAACGTAAGCTCCTTTTGAAACTTTATTATAAATATCAGTAGTAGTACCCTCTAAAGTAGGTAAATCTTGACGAGACAATACTAACATTGTAGGAGCATCTTTAGCTTCTACTGCCACTTTCCATGCTGCAGAACTTTCATTTCCGTCTGCTGGACGAATTACATTAAGATTAGGCATTGATCTGAATGCTGCTAGTTGCTCAACTGGTTCATGAGTAGGTCCGTCTTCACCAACTGCGATACTATCATGTGTAAATACATAAGTAACAGGTAAATTCATTAAAGCAGCTAAGCGAATTGCTGGTTTTAAGTAATCAGAGAAAACAAAGAATGTTGCGCCAAACGCATGAACTCCACCATGTAGAGCCATACCATTTAATGCTGCACCCATTGCAAATTCACGTACACCGAACCAAATATTTCGTCCATCGTAGCTTTCTCTCGTAAAGTCACCTTTACCATTCATATACGTTTTATTAGATCCAGCTAAGTCTGCAGACCCACCAAAGAAACTAGGTAATACGTTTGCGATAGCGTTAATTGCTTCACCTGAAGATGAACGAGACGCAATTTTTTTACCTACTTCATATTTAGGTAATGCTGTTTCTAAATCTACAGTAATCTTACCTTCAATCGCATTCTTTAATTGAGCTGCTAATTCAGGATATTTTTCTTCGTATTTAGCAAAAGTAGCATTCCACTCAGCTTCTTTCTTTTCCCCAGCTTCAACAATTACTTTATTAAAATGTGCATACACTTCTTCTGGTACGTAGAATGCATTTTCATAACCCCAAGCATACGCTTGTTTCGTTAAAATCGTTTCTTCTTTTCCTAATGGCTCACCGTGAGATTTTGATTTACCAGATTTATTCGGAGAACCGTAACCGATTGTTGTTTTCACTTCAATTAGAGTTGGTTTTGATAATTCTTCTTGTGCTTTTTGGATCGCTGCAGTAATTTCATCTAAGTTATTTCCATCTTCTACTCGAATAACTTGCCATCCATAAGCTTTAAAGCGGTCTTCTACGCTTTCAGAGAATGAGCGATTTAATTCTCCGTCTAATGAAATATCATTTGAATCATAAAGAACTACTAAGCGTCCTAATTGTAAATGTCCCGCTAATGAAGCTGCCTCTGCTGAAACACCTTCCATTAAATCTCCATCACCACAAATTGAGTATGTAAAGTGGTCAACTACATTTAAGTCTTCTTTATTATATGTACCTGCTAAATGACGCTCTGCTAAAGCCATCCCAACAGCCATCGCAATACCTTGTCCTAATGGACCTGTTGTAGCTTCAACACCATGTGTATGTCCATATTCAGGATGTCCTGGAGTGTTGCTACCCCATTGACGGAAGTTTTTAATATCTTCAATCGAAACTTCGTAGCCTGATAAATGTAACATACTATATAGTAACATTGAACCATGGCCTGCTGATAACACAAATCGGTCTCTGTTAAACCATTTTGAATTTTTTGGGTTATGATTCATAAATTTTGCAAACAATGCATATGCCATCGGTGCAGCGCCCATTGGCATTCCTGGGTGACCAGAATTTGATTTCTCGATTGCATCAATTGATAATGTACGAATCGTATTAATTGCTAATTGTTCAATATTATTAGACATAAATTTCGCTCCTTTAGCTTATTCATAGATATTATCATATAATTTACCATGATTTATTACAATAACTAACACTTAGTTTTGACATTTTTAACAAATTCTTTCCAAGAAATAGAAAAAAGCAGAATATTCTACTGCTTTTATTTGTTATTATTTACAAAATATGAAATTTTATATTGTTAAATCTTTTTTAATGTAAATTTCTTTTACGCATTGCTTTTTCATATTTTAACTTTGCAGGAGTAATATCATTCCCTTTTTCATCAACAATTTTAAGTGAAGTTAATTCATCCATCATTCGAGAACGGAAATCTGCTAAATATTCTTTTCTTAATTGATCTTGTTCAGCTTTCTCTTCAGGATTTAACCCTGCTTCTTTTGCTTTTTTTGATAATTCATTTATTCTATCTAAAGTTTTTTTAGTAACCATTAGTAACCTCTCCTTTATTTATATCTTATCTATTCATTGTTAGTTCCATCACTTTTATAATCAGACGATTAAATAGATGTCTTTCTTGACAAAAAGTCTGACGAAAAGCGGAGTAAAGAGCACTCCCTTAGCAGGCTATGCATCGAAGAAATCGATCGTTCGTTAGAGTCTGATATTCTATTCAATGTATCTCATCTTACAATAAATTGCATTAGCTTTCAATATTGGAGATTTCTTTCACATGTTCATTATACCTTCTATTGACAGTTGCTTTTGAAACGTTATATCCAAATCCTTTTAAGGTAGCTGCAATTTCTTCAAATGTTAGGTCGTTTTGACGTAATCTTACAATTTCGGAAATCGGTAATTCCAACTTATCTCTACCACCTGCGTTTACACTACCTTCTAAGTTTTTTTGAGGCTTATACCCGTTTTCAACCGCCTTTCTCATACCTCTTTTTATTTTCATATTATGAATTTTCCGTTGATATTCCTCTACAATACTTAAAATTTCTAAAACCATTTCATCGCTTTCACTTAATTGAAATTGTCCATTTTGAGAAGAAGTAAATAATTTTATCCCTTCCCTTTTTAAAAAATGTAATAAAGCGATTCTTGCATGACCTCTGCCTAATCGTGTTTCATCTTGTATTAATAAAGCATCAACTTGGTGCTCTTTTATAATTTGAAATAGTTGGAAAAGTCCTTCTCTTTCTACTTCATAACCACTGGCCTGTTCGCCTATTGTTTCTAGAATACACATTCCCATCCGCTCACCTAATTCGGTTAGTTCACTCATTTGTCTTTGTAGTGATGTTTCTTGTGAATCCTTTGCTGTACTTACTCTCGCGTAAATTATTGCATTCATTAACTGTTCCCTCCATACGAACATGAAAACTACTTTAATAAAAAATAGAACTAACGTTTGTATATCATATCCTATCATGATATAATGAAAAAAATAAAGAGGAACGTATTATCTACTTTATAGGCAAGGGGGAAATTCAAATGAACAAACTATCGAAAAGGCAAGCAGAAATTTTAGCTTATATTAAAGACGAAGTAAAAATTAAAGGTTATCCACCTTCAGTTCGAGAGATTGCTGAGGCTGTTGGTTTAGCTTCAAGCTCTACAGTGCATGGTCATTTAGAGAGACTAGAACAAAAAGGCTATATTCGAAGAGACCCTACGAAACCGCGTGCAATCGAGATTCTTGGCGATACAACTACGGTTGTGAATGAAGTACAAGCATCATACTCTGAAATCTATAACGATATTATTAACATTCCTGTAATCGGTAAAGTAACTGCCGGGATTCCAATTACTGCAGTCGAAAACGTAGAAGAATATTTCCCTTTACCGACTTCTGTTGCTCCATCTAACGAACAAGTTTTTATGTTACGTGTAGAAGGAGATAGTATGATCAATGCTGGTATTATGAATGGCGATCTTGTAATCGTAAAAAAACAATTCACTGCTGAAAATGGAGAAATTGTAGTTGCCATGACTGAAGATAGTGAAGCTACCGTAAAGCGCTTCTATAAAGAAAGCGACCATTTTAGACTTCAACCCGAAAATGATGCTCTGTTTCCAATTTTATTAAAACAAGTATCAATTTTAGGAAAAGTAATAGGAGTTTATCGTACATATCATTAAACCTTTTAAGAGCAATGACATATTTATGTGATTGCTTTTTATTTTTAATAAGCATATTCAAACTACACTAACTTATAATTTAAGGGAGTTTTTTTAGTGAGTAAACTCGAGTGGAGAAAAAGTTTAAAAGAAATTTATTTACCAAAAAGTAAGCCTAGTAAAATTAATATACCAGCCTTTAAATATATAACGATTGAAGGCAAAGGGAATCCAAATAATGAATTATTTAAAGAAAATGTAGAAGCACTTTATACTTTAGCATATGCAATTAAAATGTTGCCTAAAAAAGGGATAGTTCAAGAAGGTTACTTTGATTACACAGTCTTCCCTCTTGAAGGAGTATGGGATTTAGATGAAGAAGGCCGAAAACTAGACTATTTAAACAAAGAACATCTTCTATATAAATTAATGATTAGACAACCTGACTTTGTTTCAGAAGATTTAACATACATCATTTTAGATCAACTTAAACAAAAAAAGAAAAATCCACTGTTAGCAAACGTAAAACTCGAATCGATTACTGAAGGCTTATGTGTTCAAACCATGCATATCGGAAGTTATGATGACGAACCACGAACTTTTAAATTAATGGAAGAGTTCTGCACGGAGAATAATCTACAAAGAGTTCAAAAAACACATAAGGAAATCTATATTTCTGATGCAAGAAAAACTCAACCTGATAAATTGAAAACTGTTTTAAGGTTTCAAGTGGAAGAACGATAGACAAAACTAAAAGAGCTTGGATTTTCCAAGCTCTAGACTTACAATTAGTTACCTGTAACATATCACTTTTAAATTAAGCAGTTTATCATTCACTATAACTTTCAAAACACTTCTCTAAATCATCTCTAAATGCAATTGCTAAATAATTATCGATTATATTTCTAGTAATAGGTGATTGAAATACTTGACTCTTATATGCCCCACCATCATATTCAATTATATCAATCTTATTTTCAACCTGTTCATTTTGCACTTCATCAAAATATTTAATACTAACTACTACTCCAGAGTCATCAATCGTAATTAATAACTCTCTTTGATTTAATAAGACCTCAATCAAACTATCTTTATCAATCATAATATCAAATTCACCATTCGAAACTTCAATTTCCTTTTTTAAAGACTCCTTTAAATCTGCAAAATAAGATTCAAATTTTTCACACATCTTACTGTATGCCATATTTTCTGTAACAGTTTCTTTATATATTGCTTTTGTTTTTAAGATGAATTCCCTTTTAAAATCCATATTTCCACTCCTTGTAATGATATAATTGGAGCATTTATATATTATTACTATTCATCATGCATTGAAAAATAGAATAACAGGAAGAATGTATTTAAATTTTTTTTAAATTGATTAGCCTAAAGTAACAGACTAATTATTCTGTCAGGACTTCTTACACACTTTTTCTTAATTATTGTAAATAATATTACACTTTTTAAATTAATCTATGAAATGATTATAAGATTGAGAATCAGATGAGATTACATTTGAATTGAAGATGGGTAATTGGAAGTGGTTAATGATATTTGGGGTAATAAAATTATTTTTATTCTTGTTTAAAAAATTAATGCCGAAAATATCGTTTAATCTATTAATTTAACATAAATAATTTCAGGATCCCCTTCATCCAAATTATCGATAAGTCCACTTTCAATATATCCTAAAGATTGAAATACTTTTTGCATTTGGATATTTGATTTATTTGTAGATGAAAATAATTTCTTTTCTGAAAAAACTTCAACATATTTCATGAGATTTTTTGCTATACCAAGCCTCCTCATGTTTGGTGAAACAATTATTAAATCAATAAATAAATGGCCAAAGAAAAATTTATGATAAATCATAAAACCTACTAAACTTCCATTCAATTCACAAACTGTACATCGATTTTCTTCAATCGATAGTTTAATTTGATTTTTCCTCATTCGGCTTCCAATAATTTGTGAATCCAGAATTACGATTGATTCACAATCATTCAGATCCGCATTTCTAATTCCCACTTTCGTTCTCCTTTTCTAAAGATAGTTATAGTTAACCTTTTCTATAAAATACTTTCAAACCCTTTTATGTATTATGTTTAATGTTAATAAACCTGTATTTAAAATCATACAGGTTCACTTAATAAACAATTCAATATTTTATAGATTTGTTGGATTGAAAATTTTCCCCCATGTTTTTATCCCAACAATTCCATCAACTACTAAATCATTTTTTCTTTGAAATTCTTTAACTGCATTTTCAGTTAGGTTTCCGAATATCCCATCCACTTTAACGCCTATTTTTTCTTGAATTTTCTTTACTTGCACTCCCCTCGAACCTTTTTTTAAGATTCCGTTATAAGGATATAACTCAATTTGAATGATCCTTTTATATAATCCATTTTTAATATTTGCATTATTTACCGAGATGAGCACATCTGCATAATTAGTATCTACAGCCCATCCTGCTGCAGCAATTGCTTTAAATTGCTCATTAGCAGTTTTGTAAGTTTTCACTTCACTGTATCGTGGATTACTTAAAATAAAATCAACATAGCCCTGAACTGGATCATTATATTTTATATAATATCCACCTTCATTTTTAGGTCTAGCAGTTCCTCTACTACTAAGTGGTAAACCTGGATACCACGTTTGACCTGCAATATTGTTATTTTTCTTAAAATTTTTAGACGTAAAATGTGCTGTTTCTACTTGCCATTGAGTATAAATCACTTCAGTTAACCAGCCAATTTTTTTTGAAACTTCTTGGGCATATTGAAAATATTTAATTGTATTAGACACTATAGACTAATCCTCTCCTTAAAATGCTTGTCCTATAGAGTATTCATATGCTCCAATCTTGGTACTAAGGAATTAGTAGAAAAGTAATCGAATCTGTCTATTTTTTCTATTTAAAAATTCATATATTCTATTACCCTTCTTGTATTTAACAACTATTAAAGTTTCTTCATACGATAGTTAAAAACTGGAGTTGATAAAATGACTAATTGGATCTACATTTCTACATCAAACCGCCAGCTAAAACTTTTCGACGGAAACACTCTGCTTAAAACTTACCCAATTGGTGTAGGAAAAATGCTTACTCCTACTCCTACAGGAACTTATACAATTATTAATAAAGATCCAAATCCTGGTGGACCTTTTGGGGTACTATGGATGGGACTTTCCGCTCCACATTACGGAATTCATGGAACTGATAATCCTGCAACAATTGGTCACTTTGTTTCACATGGTTGTATTCGAATGTTCAATAAGGATGTACTTGAATTATCTTCGATGGTTCCAATAGGCACAGGTGTCGTTATTCATCAATAAATGAAAAAACCACGAGAAGTTCTTATCTTGTAAGTTTTCATAGATTAAGCGGCACTTCTATTAAAATAAATTTCCATTCTCTTAAAAATGGTTTATGGCTTCCATGTTACAACTAAGAAGAAAATTAAAAACCCTTACTCTACTGTAAGGGTTTTGGAAAATGAATTGAAAATTGAATAGTTCCATCTATTAATTTCACATCATGTTTTAACTGATGACGGTTTAAAATCGATTTTACAATCGCTAGACCTAAGCCTGTTCCTGTTAAATGTTTATTTCGGGAAGCCTCCATAACATAAAACGGTTCCCAGATTTGCTTAATTTGAGTGGAATTTTTAAGATTTGTTTCATTTTTAATGATGAATACAATTTCCTCATTTTCCTCGTAAATCTTAATGTTAATTACCGGATTTTTTGTATATTTAATTGCATTACTAATTAAATTATTAAATACTTTCTCAATTTGGTCACGATCTACTTCAATATTAATTTGATTCGTTTTAATATATTCTTTTTTTATGATTATATTATTTTGATTTAATTCGATTTCGAAGTTTTCCAAGCTAGAATCCAAAAGCTGAATTAAGTCAAATTGTTCTATATGTAATCTTTCACGTTCAATTCTTGATAACTCTAATAATTTATCGATTAAACGGTTTATTTGATCTGTTTGTTTAATGATTGTATCAACATAGGTTCCGTCATCTATTCCGTCCTTAATTCCTGCCGAATAAGCTTTGATTAAAGCAAGCGGAGTTTTAAGTTCATGAGAAATATCTGAAATGAACGTTTTTAAATTTGCATTCCGTTGATTTAAATCATCATGGGCAATCCTCAATTTGTCACTCATTTCGTTTATACTTTTAGCAAGTTCTTCGATTTCATCATTTGTTGAAATTTTTGCCTTTTTAAATTCTAATTGAGCGATTTCTTTAGAAATATCTTTTAACTCTTTCAATGGATCTGTTATTTTTTTTGACCAAATCCAAACCATTAAAATCAGCATTAAAATCAAGAAAATCATAATATAAATGGTAAACTTATTTACGATTTGAACAGCATCACTTAAATAAACAATCGAGACACCAACTACAATAAATACATTATCCTTTTGAATAAAATCGACTAAAAAACTAGATTTCAACTTACCTTGATCATAGATTTTACTAATTCTTTTACCACTTTTAACTTGGTTTAATGTCTCTTCTGTAACCCAAAATTTATTTAACGTTACTCTTTTTTGATATAAATTATCTCGTAATAATCCATTAAACTCGTCTAAATTAGATTGTATTGGTTCATAAGCGATTGTTACATTATTTTTTTGTTCCAATTGATTAATTGACTGTTTAAACTCAGCCATTGGCATCTTGTTTATTGATGTTGAAATGTCATGTACTCTATTTTTCATCTGAAATAAATAATATTTAGGTAATAAATACGAATTGATTATTAGATAAAAAATAAAAACAAAAAGAATACATACGGTAATTGCTATCGATATTTTTCTTCCTAATCGATTCATTTTTCTTTTCTAAGACTGTATCCTAAACCTCGATGTGTTTGAATAAGATCTTCTCCTATTTTTTCTCTTAATCTCCTTATATGTGTATCAACGGTTCGATCATCTCCATCGTAATCAATACCCCATACATTGACTAACAAATCCTCACGTGACAAGATGTTTCCTCGATTACGAACAAAACAGCTTAATAAATCAATTTCTTTTTTCGTTAAATTTAAATTTTCTTCGTTTTTAAATGCAATTTTACCTTTAAAATCTACTTTTATATGATCAATTATAATAAGATGTTCCTCTTTTAGTAATTTTTTAGCTCTAGTAATCAGGACCCCCGGATGGAATGGCTTTCTTACATAATCGTCAGCCCCAAGTTTTAGAGCTTGTAGTTCGTCCTCATCTTCACTTTTAGCTGTAAGCATTAATACTTTTGTTTCACCGTTTTTCTTTATTTCTTTACACACATCAATCCCACTACTATAAGGCATCATCCAATCTAAAATAGCTAAATCAATTTTTTCGCTATAAAAGATTTCGATCGCTCGTTCTCCGTCTTCTGCTAAGAAAACGGTATATCCTTCCTTTTTGAAATAGGCCTGTAAGATCTTTAACATATCTTTTTCATCATCAGCGATTAGAATATTGATTTTTAATTCCTCCGTTCAATTATGTTATTTTGTCACGTTCATGTAACAAAGGTAGCTTAAACTGTTTTCGAGGAGTGATAACATGAGGATCATTGAAATTTTAATCAGTGCGCTATTTATTTTATTTGCAATCTTAATTGTATCAATTCATTCATAAAAGGCAGGTTATAGACATGAAATATACCATATTTAGAAGGATCGTTAGAAGATTACTAGTTTTTACTTTGATATTATTAATTTTCCCTATTATTTTATATAGTTATTCAAAAAGTATCGAACCAAAAATGTTGGATGTAAATCAAATAACGATCACATCAAATTCCGTTTCAAAGCAGATGGAAGGATTGAAAATTGTTCAATTTAGTGATAGCCATCTAGGTGCTCATTATACATTAAAGCAATTAAATAAAGTTGTCGATCAAATTAATAAACAAACCCCTGATTTAATTGTGTTTACTGGTGATTTAATTGATAATAGCGCTTTATACAATAAATTAGATCAAATCCCTGCAGTACTTCAACAATTAAAAGCAAAATATGGTAAATATGCTATTTACGGTAATCATGATGTTGGTGGAGCAGGCAAGAAAATCTCATCATCTGTTTTCATAAAATCTGGTTTTACAGTTTTAGAAAATGAACAGAAAGTAATCGACTTAAAAGATCATAGCAAACTAAATATTATTGGTTTGGATGACTATCTCTTAGGAAGACCAAATCCGGCTGAAGCATTTAAAAATATACAAAAAAACGCTTTTAATCTCTTACTAGTACATGAACCCGATGTGGCAACACGCCTTAAAGAGTATCCGATTGACTTACAACTTTCTGGCCATAGTCATGGTGGACAAGTAAAACTTCCATTTCACGAAGCAATTTATACCCCACCATTAGCAACCATTTATACTGAAGGTTTATATAAAATAAGTGATCATAAAAAACCTTTGAACTTATACGTTAATCGGGGTATAGGAACAACAAGGCTTCCGTTTCGATTTTTTAGTGTTCCAGAAATTTCAGTTTTCACTTTAAAAAGTAAATAATAAAACCCGCAAGGAAATATGAATTCCTTGCGGGTACATTAGAGATATTCTTTATCAATAATTAGTCAACGAAGTTCACATAGTTTTTCCACGTATACAAATCACGTTGCAATGAAGATATTAGGACATTGGACTAAAATCCTTCCAGATTGTTACTGATAATAGTTCATGGGTAATGTCATTACTAAACCAAGTTTCATTCCATTCAACCTGGCTTCTTTCAAACCTCGTTCGTTCTTCATATTCTTCTATACTTCTATATTTAATAAATAAATTGATGTAATAATATTGCTCATCTTCTCTTTGCATAAAATTCATTCCAATATTTGATGGCTCTGAATGAAATTTTGAATGTGCTGACTTTTTTAATCTTGATTTAAAATCCTCTAAAAACTTCTTTTCAAACTTATATTCAAATAAGACGGTAATCATTGTTTCAACCCATTTCTATTATTAGTTGTCCATTAGCTAAACACTATTATAAGTATTCAATTTCTTAATTATTCTTACCAACCACTCATACATATAAGATTTAATTTGAGAGGATAATATAAAAAATAGAAATTTCTATAAGAGGTGCTTATGGAAGAAACACAATCACTGAACTCATCTGAAAATATTACTAGTCTTATTTGGAAACTATCAATAGGTTCTACATTAGCATGGGAAATCTCAAATTTTTTTGGTTCCTCACATCCATACTTAGGTCCAGTTTCTCTTATACTTACTATTCAATCGACAATGGACAAAACAATTAATTTATCAATCAAGCGAGTAATTGGAACAATGATTGGAATCGGTATTACTGTAATAATCGCGAGTTATCTAAAAGTCACTGGATGGAACTTAGGACTTTTAATTCTGTTTGGTACATATATTGCTAAATTTTTAAAATTAGACAAAAAAGTACTTCACCAGGTCGCTCTCACAATTCTATTTGTATTTGCATTTGAACACCAATCAAAGGATTATGCGATGGATCGAATGAGGGATACGCTTGTAGGTGTCTTGACTGCTGGATTAATACAGGTCATTTGGTCTTCTCTCATCTCAAGAAAAAAGAATTGAAATAGTACAAACACTATCCTGATTTGTTTATTTTCAATTTTTAAGAGGATTAATTAAGAATACTACTTATTTCAATCCTCTTTATTTTTCAGATTATTCTTTCACGATACTGCACAATAAAAATTCAGTCTCTCATGTTCTCATAGAAGACAATTCTATTACCAAACGGATCTCCAATCCGAACCTCTCGTGTTTTCCAAGGAGTTTCTTCAATTCCAGGTCGAGCATATTTATATTTCTTTGCCAGTAGCTTTGAATGAAGTAACTCTAAATTTTCTACTTCAATTCTAATAGCTGCACCTGGGCTACAATCCCCATGGTGTTCAGAAAGATGAATTACACAATTGTTATAAGAAATTTGCATATACAAAGGTAAATCGTCTTCAAATCGATGCTCCCAATCAATCTTAAATTCTAAAAATGTTATGTAGAATTCTTTTGCCTTATCTTCATCAAACATACGTAGAATAGGTGTAGGACTTTTCATAGAAATTTTCGATGTATTCATTTCTCTTCTCTCCTTTTCTTTTAAAACTACTACCTATTAAGAAGTTCATTTAACTTATTGCATCAATAATTCCTTGAATTACTTTCATACTCTCAATGTCCTTTGAACGAAGCTTTCGTCCCGTACCTTTTTCATAAACCTTTTTTTCTTCAAGTAATTGGTATGGGTTTAGGACATTAATTGATATACCTTTTAAATTATATTTTTGAATTGGCAATGCATCATTTCTCCATTCCCAGTCTGGAAAACCATTCGCTATGATTTTACCTTCTTCTGAAATTTTAACAAATACAAAACTCACATCGATTTCGTCTTTTATGAAATCTGTTTGGAGCATACTGACTGGAATTTTCTTAAAACCAGCTTTAACCATTGCCTTTTCTAACTCATCCCTGTATTGAATTAAAGAGACTAAATCAATATCCGAGTGTTCGCGAGTCACTTTTCCAAGCAGAAAATCAATTGCCCACCCTCCCCGTAGCCAGATATGAAATTTTAGATTTAAACAAATAGTATTTATATCACTGAGGATCTTTAACTGTTTCTCAACCTTATTGGAATTGTCCAATTTCACCACACCTTTTATATGTACTATTTATTAGTTTCTTCTTCGTTGGTTTTGGCACCTTCTAGAACTTAAAATAACCAGTGTGTAAACAAATTCCAAATTAAAAAAGCTTCTTCAATCGAAGAAGCCTTTACTTAATGTCCAATATTTTGGTTTATGCCATTTGGTTTATTAAATACAGCTATTGAATCAACTATAGATTCGCTTGCTGCATTTAAACCAATGATGGTAGTTTTTATTTCATTTTCATGAAATTTAATCACAATTTTATCAATAGCTGATACACCAGATTCGTCCCATATATGAGCTTTTGATAAATCAATCTCGACTGTTTTTACTTCATCTTTAAAATTAAAAGCTTCAACAAAATCTGTGACAGATGCAAAGAACAGTTGACCTTCTACTTTATACACTCGCTTATTTTCCTCAAGTTGAGAAGTTACTTTTACTTTCGAGATTTTCGCTGCAAAGAAAACAGCACTTAATAAAATTCCAATAATAACACCAATGGCTAAAAAATTATGATTTAACATTAATAACAGATTGTCCAATCATTGCACATCCAGCCATTCCCCCAAATAACCAATACACTTGAGGATATTAAACGGGAAAATTGGATTAGTAAATCTACGCTATATCGTTATTTAGAAAATTAAAAATGACCTTTGAGTAAGGTCATTTTAGTTTTTGTAGATGAATATTTTTTGAGTTAGTTCATAAATAACCCAAGTTTGATAAAATTACGAATACAATTACTGTAAATACAAAAGCAAGTATCACAGTTTTAAATCGACTCTTCTTTCTAACATTTTCAACATAGTAAAAATCATCATTTCCCATCAGCGCTCCTAAAACTAGATAGACTAAAAGAGATACTGGCAAAAATAAGAATACCAATCTTACAAGAATTGATGGAATCAAAAGAGCTTCTGCAATACCTCCACATACACCTAAAAATACATAATCTGTATTCGATTTATATAGTCTATTTCTATTCATGATTTCCCTCTTTTAAAATTCATTTTTACCATCTAAATTTTAAAAAACAAGTTCATTTGAGCATATTACTCATTTATTTATCAACTTCTTCACATTCTCATTCGGACTCCAACAATTAAATTTATAGTTCGTCATCGTTTCAAATCCCAACCTACTACAATAATATTTCATACCTTTCACTTGTTTCTCTGCTTTAAAATGCTGACACGTTGCACAGCAACGGAAATCTTTCATAGGACCTCCTAAAATGAAAACAAAACTTTGAATTAATTACATTTCCCAATAGAATTAAAGTTCTTATTTATCGAGCAAATCTTCAATTGAATTAAAAAAATGAGTAGCAACAGGTTACCCTTATTACTTTCTACCTCTAATTTTAATTGAATTTTCAATTTATTAATTGAGTACAAAATCTCATTTACTTTTGTATTTATACATTTGAGTATCTTTTCAATATTTTACGGTTAATTTCTTCATAAACACAGAAAATAGTAGAGCATAGTAATTAATGGAAAAGGAGATTTACCGATGAAGCTTTGGATTACTTCTATTTTCTCTATATTAGTAGCTCTATCTACTACCTGCTCTTCAGTATATGCTGAACCTAATCATAAGCTTGCAATAGTGATTGATGATTTTGGTAATAACATGAAAGGAACGGACCAAATGCTTTCACTACCGATCCCATTAACAGTTGCCGTGATGCCTTTTTTACCATCTACTAAAAAGGATGCAACTGTTGCTCATTCTAAAGGATATGAAGTCATTGTTCATTTACCAATGGAACCAAGGAAAGGGAAAGCAAGTTGGTTAGGACCTAATGCAATTAAGACCAACTTAAGTGATGAAGAAATTCGAAGAAGAGTCCTCGCCGCTATTGATGACGTCCCATACGCAATCGGAGTAAATAACCATATGGGTTCAAAAGCAACTTCCGATGAGAGAGTAATGCGCATTGTCTTAACTGCTTGTAAAGAAAGGGGCCTATTTTTTTTCGATAGTAAAACGAATTATCGAAGCGTAGTTACTAAAATTGCAGATGAAATAGGCGTGCCGGTCATTGAAAACAAGTTATTTTTCGATGATTTATACACATATAAGCATATAGAAAAGCAGACTCGACTACTATTAGAAAAAGTAAGAGTAGAACCAACTATGATTGCGATTGGACATGTGGGAGAACCAGGCGAAATTACTTCAAATTTAATAAAGGAATATATACCCAAAATTAAAGAAGAAGCTAATTTTGTATTTTTATCAGAATTAGTAGAAAACTTGCCAATCCCATTACATTAAGAAAAAATTAGGAACCGCTATTTTGCGATTCCTATATTTTTTGATCTGTATTCCTTAAAGTAATCCTCAACCTCGTTAATATTATTAACGACCAATATTTTATCATTGTAATCTTTAAACTTTTTAAAGAATTTTGGTTTCCCCACTTCTTCAAAATACTTATTCCATTTAAACATTTTGAAGAATATTTTAAGTGTCGGTTTATAATTTGACTTCTCTAATCTAAGTTTTTGTAAGAAATACCTTTTAATGATTCGATAGGTTCTAACAGAATAGCTAGTATCTAAAAAAATAATCAACTCTGCATTTTTAAAACTATTACCTACCCAATCTTCATTATGAACACCTTCAATAATCCACGTATCCGAACGAATGAGTGTATTTAAATAGCATTCTCTTTCTTGATTTGAACGACTAATATCTTTATGACCTTTTTGCCTTTTCCATACAACATTATCTAACTCATAATAAGGTATATTTAGCTTTTTGGACATTTTCCTGGCTAATGTCGTCTTACCACTTCCAACTGAACCAATGATATGTATTTTCTTTGGTATGTTATTTCTCACTTAAATCACCACTTATCTTAAAACATCGATTCTATATTATTCGATTAAGTACTTAAAATGACCTTGTTTAAACTTAAATAAAAAATAGGAGCTGAATGAATCAGTTCCTATTTTTATTTAATCGTTCCGCTATTAAATTTAATCTTTAACTAGTTACTAAACAATGTTCATTATTTACGCCAAAAAGTCGTTAATTCAGATTTATCTTGAATATTGAACTCAATCATTTTCTGAAGCAATTCATAATTGACTGGGACTTTCCAAGGAATACGAAACAAACCTTTTGTAGCACTATAGCCAGCCTCAGCAATTTCATCGGCAAAGTGCTCAATACCTTTTTCTTCTGGTGATACACTCATATGTTGCTTCGCAGTCGAAATGCCAATGATAAATGTACCATGATTGGAAAACATAGGCGTATTCCACTTAATTTGCGGCTCTAGGCTAGGAAATTTATTCGAAATCCAATCCAAAATTTCAGCAGTTCGTTCACGGTGGTCTGGATGATCAATACCTGCTAAATATTCTGCAAAAACTACCATGTCGGTCCCTCCTCAATCAAAAATTATTTAAGTATGTAAGACTTTAATTTAAACTATATACATATAATCCAAAACAGTCAAAAATCACTTCAAAGTTTTATCATTATTAGATTTCTCTACTTCAAAAACCCTTGTTCTACTATGATCTTATTAAAAAGTCATATTATCATTCATTGAAAAAAAAGTTATAATTCCTAAAACTAAAATGATAATCAAAATTGTCTGTATGCATATCCCAACAATACTGCAAACCTTTCCCGAAATTGCTAGGCCTTTCCCTTTTTCATTCGAATGATTAATTTCGGCAATACTTTTTCTAGAAATAAAAAGACCTATTATACCAAGTATGAACCCAATATAAGGAATGATTATCGATAATACGCCTAAAGTTAATGAAGAAATAGATTTACTATTCGTTGTAACCACATCAAAACCCCCATGAATTTAAAAATATGAATTAATTCTAAAAAAATGTATAATTACACTATTATATATAATTCTATTATAATATTACACTAACAACTCCTATTTGTAATTTGGGTTAATTTCAGCATTTCTTTATAAAAAGTAAGAACCATTTAAGGCGTATAAAATAAAAAATAGGATAGAAATTAATTTCCATCCTTAACTGTTTATTTCTTTTTCTCTCAAATAATCTTCATATGCTTTTTTTACCTTATCGGATATTGGCAAAGCTGGTGCTACTTTTGAAAGTCTTTTGCTTAGATCGTTTAAAAGATATACCCCTCTAAACAAAATGCCAGCTAAAATTCCGAACCCTATAATGATACCAACTTCTCCTATCATCGAAAGAAATATACCTAATACGGTTGCTAATATGATTGATATTAACAATTTCAAAGGAATTCTTCCTTCCCTAGTTTTTCTTATCCACAAAAGACTATATTTAATGTCGAAAATCAAATTTATCATCAGGGACATTCAGAGTGTGACCGTTAATAACAACTGTATCACTATCAATCCATTCAATATCTGCTGCGCTCTCACGATAATTCCAGTATACAGTTTTACTCTTCTTTTCCTTGTTAAATACTAATTCTCCTCTTACAGTATTTTCAGTTGTTGCTCCTCCACTTGTTACATATGCTTTTAAAGTATAATTTCCGTTTGGAGATTCTTCTTCTGTAAGATATTCTCCTTTTGGTAATCTATTCATATCAAAAAATGCCCAGTATACCCCATACCCGATAATCACCAAAAAAAATACGCTTACAGAAATTAATATTTTAAATGTTTGTCGTCTTCTTTTCTGCCAACTTTTTTTATTTTCTAGTATTTTAGTAGACAAATTACGATCTCCTTTTTTGTACCCAATGAAATTTCAATCTATTTACTGAAATTATAATTGCTTTAAATTGGTTTATAAAAACTTAAACACCATTATTTTCTACTAATTCCCTTTTGCTTAAGAATGTTATCTGAATTTCACCATAATTAAATGAGTATTTTTTAACATTCTTACTTCTCCGTTTTATTTATGCAAGTTCTAAAGGTAAATAAGCATATTCTCCATCCCTAATAATCTCACATTTTTTAACTGAAATCGGATACTTAAAAATCGGTCCATCTATCACGGTAGTATGGAACTCCCCACTTTCTCCACATGGATCAATGCCTCGACTTTCAAGCTCCTTCACATATTCATGAGTTAATGTTCGTCCTAAATCTTCTTCTCGCATTCTTAATGATAAGTTGACCGATACAACAATTGTTTGAAACCCCCTATTGATAAACTCATCGACAGCTTCACGGTGATTCATTTCCCATAATGGCATACCAAGCTTTAATCCAACATTTTTAGTAACCTTATCATGCCAACAATCTTGTGCAGGCATATCTATGTCTCCCGTTACTAATACTTCTGTTCCTTGATTTTTTGCATTTTCTAATAGCTGTGTAAATACTTTTTCATATTCCTGCCAATTTGCCACCCCTGTATAAACAGGTAAGCCTATTGATTCTGCTTGAGCGTGTACTAATTCAGGAGGCATTCCATGGGATCTAGAACGTTTTCCTTCTTCCTCAAGCATAACGATCAATCCAACCGCTTCCCCTATTTTCATAGCTTTATATAAGGCTAGTACACTATCTTTCCCTCCGCTAAAAGAAGTTATAAATTTACGACCAACTGCATTATTTTTCCAGTTTACTGTTTCTACCATTCACAACTTACTCCCTTATCTTAATGATTTTTCCACTATATTTTTAAGTACAAATTAATATTAAAAATTTTCTAATGTTCTTGCAATATTCCTCACATTTTCAATACTAGGAAGTTCTCCATTCTCATCTTTCATTATCCTATAAGAACCAGTATCGTTTTTATACCGAACTTAAAATTACTACTCATTAGTCGTCTCCTTATACCACGAGTTTTTTAATCTAATTTTAATATTCGACAAAATTTTCAACCTCCCTTGCTATTTATTCAATCAATTGTTACAAAAATAGGAAGACCGACAAAAGTCGATCTTCTCCTGGAATTAGCTAATGTATATTTAGTAGAATCTAAATTGAACTTCTCCTCCAGCTATACCTAGCCAATAATTTTAAATTTTTTTAACACTTAAATTAAGCAAATAAAAAGATTTGCTACCGCAGACCACTTTTAAAGAAAATTGTATATTTTATTTGTAAGTTTTAAAAAAGTAATAATCTTCTCTACTAAATGGGAAAATCCATAAAATCATTTCTTAACATAATGAAGCATTGCAAGTTGACTTAATTTTTCTACTTTGGTCAAAGTGTATTTTTGGGTAATATCATCACCAGTATAAAGAGAGATACCTTTTCCTAATACAATTGGAGCGATCGCTAGTTGAAATTCATCAATCAAATTTTCTTTAAAAAATTCTCGGGCTAGATTCCCTCCACCAATAAACCAAATATCCTTACCAGGTTGTTGTTTTAATTCTTGTATAAAAGCTTTAATATCTCCGTCTATAAAAGTAGCATATTCATCTGAACCAGTTGCAGATTTTGAAAACACATAGTTTTTGTATGTACGATAAGGATAATCCATATCAAATCCGCGAACGACGTCATACGTTCCTTTTCCCATCACTACAGTGTCAATTCTCTCTAAAAGAGTATTATAGCCAGAATCTCCTTCTACTTCTGTTGTTTCTAGCCATTCTAACGTACCATCATTGTTTGCTATATAACCATCAATTGAAGTACCAATATATAATATAATTTTACGATGTTTTTCCATGTAAATCTCCAATCTTTTTTTTGATGTTTGTTTTGCTCATTACTTCTCATGCCATATGTATTCAATACTGAGGGATTCTGGATTTTGGAAATATCAGTTTCTTCAATGCCATTTATATTAATCTTAGGAATGATTCACACGGGCATTGGATTCTTGTTATTCTTTTCAGGAATGCAGAAATTAAACGGGCAAAGCATAGCAGCATTAAGTTATGTTGATCCAATCACTACTTTAGTGATTTCAACTGTTTTCTTACAATAGAAAATGACAATTATTCAAATGATTGGTGGGGCATTGCTATTAAGTTCCACATTTGCAAGTGAAAATCATTCATGGAGACTGTCTAAACCATTTTTGAAAAAACAGCTAAATAATAAAATAAACAGTGGGAATGTGCAATTTCCCACTGTTTTTAATTTTAGATTATGAATTTCTATACTTAGCAAACATTAATTCATCATGATATTTATCTAGATCCGGTAATTTTAAATTTTCGGCAATCATAATTTCAGCTTCTTTATCATATTCTACCCTTACAAATTGGATCGAATTAGATGAATAAGAACCATCAAGAATCGCATACGATGCTGAAGTTAAATCAAGAGAATTTCCAACACTTCCTACATTGCATAGAATTCCGTTTTTGAAAGTTTCCAAAAAGGTAGTATGTATATCTCCATAAAAGACGATATCTGGGGTCTTTTCGTTTTTGTTTGAATTTGTTATCTCACTATTTTCAAACATACTTAACCGTTTTTCAATTGGATGAAATGGTAAAATCCTCTCAAACTCACTCCTTGGTGAAGCGTGAAAAAATCTGATTAATTGTCCATTTAATTCAAGGTCAATATGAAATGGTAATGAAGATAGAAATTGATAGTCATTATCTGTTAATCGGTCTCTAAACCATTGAATAAAATCATTTTCTGCAGGTGACTGAATAAATACATCCCAATTGCCACGGACCACTTTTTCACAATTTTTTTGAATAAGCTCTATACACGCTGAGCCTTGAGGCCCCTTACCAATTATATCACCTAAGCAAAAAATTCTTTCAATTTCTCTAGAACGAATGTCTTTTAAAACTGCTTCTAATGCCGTTTTATTTCCGTGAATATCTGAAATAACTGCTATTTTTGTCATGATGCATGCTTCCTCCTCTTCTCTAACATTTGCATTTTACTAAAAGACCCAAATTATCTATACCCTATATACTAGCAAACATTTATTTATATTGAAATTGTTAAAGCGAACTACTCATATTTGTTAACCATTAAACTATTCCATTTAAAAGAAGTTTAATCCTTCATTATCATTTTACTATAAAGAAAAAAGGAGCTATTTTTTAGCTCCTTTTCAATGCAAATGCATGAATTGGTATTAAACTTGGGTATAAACCGACAATCCCTTTTTGAAAATTAAGTAAGATAGATGTATCTGTCATGTCATTAAGTGCTTCATTTATTTCATGGTCAATAACTTTTGAAAGTCTTTAATCAATCACAAGTAAACTCCTAACATCAATTACTAATATGTTATCACTTTTATTGTATACCTAATTTTTTTCAAATTCGACTATAAATCATCAGAAATGCATAGAATTGTTATTCAAATAATAATTATAGTGTTTTGTCATACTTACTTCTAAATAATCAAACGAATTTATTAACTCCAATGCTTTTTCATTGTCATCATATTTTGTATCAACATTCGGTAAATTGATTATTCTATTTTTCAAAGTAGGATGTGTAGCGTATTCAGCTTCAGAATTGCTTAAAGCTTTACCTAATGACTCCTCAATTTGCTTCTTGTAACTTTCAACATTTTCACGGTAATAGCTAAAGTAATTTTCAAATTGAAATCCATGAACAATTTTTTCGGTCATTTGTTCATCAATTAAACGATTAAAAACATTACCATGGCTTATTAACTTAGACAATGCCTCTTTAAAATTTTCATTTCCACACATTTTTGATGCAATAAAATCGGCTCTGTACTCCATTTCTCTAGAAATTTTCATATTAAATTTGTGAAAAATTTTAAGATAATATTTCATAAGCAAATTTGGTAAAATCATTGGAATTGATATAAATATTGGACGACGACGACCATTGTGATTAAACAAGGATGTAATATAGTCTAAATACTTATTTGCACCTTTATAGACAGGAGAAACGAACCGATTGAAAACTAAATCTCTACCCGTAAAATGCGACAGTTCATGGGCAATAATCGCACGCAGTTCATTTACTGATAATATGTGAAGTAAAGGATAACTAATTGCTAGTATTCTACCTTTTGCAATTCCATTAAACACAATAATTTTGCCTTCAGATACAAAAAAGTTTGATTTCACATGCAAAATGATCGAGTCTGGCATTTGTGTATTCATTTTTTCAGAAAGTTCAGAAATCAAATCGCGAAGTTTTGGATGATCATGAGGATTAATTAATATAGCCGGCTCAAATTGTTTATTTTTAAAAAACATAGAAATAATTGCAATAAAACAACTCACTACCCCAAATATCATACCAAAAAAAGGTAGAGCATCGATTAATATTAATCCAAAATATGCAAATCCTAATTCACCTAAAAATTCACCTACAAAATAATGAATAATAAAGATTAACCCGCTACCAACAAATACGATTAATGCGGTTGTAAATAAAACCATAAGATAAAAACCTGGAATAAATAGAAGAGAAGCAAAGATTTTCTTTTTTGATACAATTGGTTCACATTCCATACTTTCTTCTGACAATAGATCACTTCCTTCTTAGTTATTAGATCCCAACCACTATATATTTTTAGAAATCAATTATATATATCTATAAAAATTATATAAGCAATGATAGAAGTAGTCGGAATAATACTGTTCAATTTTGGTATGTTGAAATTAAATTCATTTAAAGTTTTTCTCAATAAGCCATCCAAGAGGGAATAGAGATTTATAGCCAAAAACACAACTAATAAAGTAATAATAAAAGAATAATTCTTAAGAAGAAATTTGGTTCCAATAAAAAGCGAAGGTAAAAAAATTATCTCTAAAATGAATTCAGCTAGATCATGCCTTCTATTGTCAAATTTGAAAAGCCATTTCCCATATCTCTTTAATAACGACATTTTGCCAGCACCTCTTTATGATAGATATTCGCTATTAAATTTACACTTTCCTTTTATGGCCATTTTTACTGTTTAAATTTTTTCTCATTCACATTCCAAGTTTTATTCCCAATCCATAATCCCATTAAAGTGGAGAATATTATTGCTATTAAATATTCAAAAATAACATAAGGAATATAGGTTAGAACTACTCTATTAAGTACAAACAAATTAAATGTGGTAAATAGTAACCAAGAACCAGTATAAAAAAATACTATGTTTAATACATATCTTTTCTTGCCCTTGGATCTTATTGTGTTCCATTTTTCTTTTTGTTTATTTAAATTTCTCATTTATCGCCCTCACTTTACTCATCACTTCTCTATTTATCTAATTTTCAAATTATTATACAGTATCAAATGAACTTTGTAATTTGGGGGAAATTGCTTATTTCATTGAAATTTAAACTTCATTGTTGTTAATAAGTAAAAAAAAAACGTCTCTCCTTTATCGTTTTGATTAGGACAGCCGTTTTTAATTTTTAAATCCATTAACCTTATACTCAAATTTTAGAATCATTTTCATTATTTTTTAATTCATGATAAAAATGTGCCTCACTTGCATTCATATAAGGAAACAACCATAAAAAACCAATGCCAACTGTTAAAATGCATAATAAGATCCAACCAAGAAAAGAAAGGTCTAAACAAAACAATTTCCACTTATATCCATCCATCATTCTTCTACTCTTTGTTATCGCATCATTTGGAGACAAATGTGGTTCTTCAATAAATATGTATGGCGCCATTCTATATGAATATGATTTTATAATGCCAGGAACAATCAAAAGCAATGTCCAAAGTGTAGTATATAAATAAGTTAAGAAATTTAGTAAAAATGCATTTAAATATAAATTCAAGTTTGTAAAATAATAAAAGATTGTTTGTAAGGAATAAGGTTGCTCATCTTCCTTTGTCGCAAATGTAAAGAGTCGTGTACTCCCGATCGTAATAATTGCCGTAATAAATAAACTATAAATAAACGTTATGTAGTCATCCCAGCTAATTACAAAGGATATATATTTCGTCAATTCATTTTTAATGGGATTCGGGAAGTATACAGTAAGTCGATTTTCAACTAATGTAGTTAAAAGATGTACTATGATCGTATACCCAATAAACTTTTTCCAATTCCCTCTCAGTGTATCCCTTGCTCTTGAGCGTATTTCATCTATGTACATGAAAACACCTCCTTTATGTTTATGAATATAAAATTCTACATTTTTCTACAAATCCCTTTTTAAAAATTATGTCAATATTTTTACAATGAATATTTCTATTAATTTTTAGCACAAAAAAACATTCCATAATTAAAAATGGAATGTTTCTTAAAATCACCAATTGTTGTCGAGTCAATCCTAAATTGATTACCACTGTTTTACATATTAAATAAACTGTCTTCTATGAGATCACATCGCTAGACTCAACTTTGTTGTCTACTTCTTAATCGACCAATTATTTCCATATATTTTCAATCGATCTAACAGATTTATTTGTCCCTGCATGTTTTAATCCGTAAATATCCTCTATTGTATGTAAAAGATCAAAATGGTTTAAATTTTCGTTAAATTGTCCTTTTTTTACCATGGGTCCAACAAAAACGGTGGGAATTTTGTTATTATGTGAAAGGTCATCTTCATCCCACGTTACAATTAGCAAACTATTATTCGTTTTTGCCCATTTGACATAAGCACCAATTTGTTTTTTTAACCACTGATCTCCTTGTTTAATTGTTCCATCGTGCATGTCATTTTGGAGATTAGGGATTATAAACGAAACAGTTGGAAGTTTACTAAAATTTGTTGGGAAATTTTCTAATGGCTGATTTGCTTTTTTAGGGACATTTGTAAAATTAGCCCAAGGATTGTGCCTACGTGCATAATTTTTGTTGTATTCTCCATTAAAACCAATTGAAGGCAAATCTTCAGAATAACCGGCAAATGTTAATTTTTTTTCAATAAGCTCACTTGCTAAATTATCTGTTGAGAATTTTGTTTTTGGTAAAGCATCGTCTGTGACACCTTGATTTGATCCAGAGAACAGGTCCAAATAATTCGGCTGGCTAGGATGTTCAATTGCATGATAGTTAGTTAAGTTGGCACCTAGGTTCATTAGTGAATTAATATAAGGTGCAGAATGATTCCCCATAATTTGCTGTTTCGCATGATTCTCCTCAATTACTATTACAATGTGATCAATTTTTGGAATTCCTGATTCTGTTTGCGAATTGAAATTAAATAATTTAAACGTATTTAGATTTTTTTTATTAATCTGTATACAAGCAATTAAAACAAAACAGATTAAAAAAAGTACTATAACCCATTTTCTCAATATAACACTACCTTTATTTAATTATTTTCTTATTTCAATGAAATTAAAGTTTTAACATAATCTAGTTATTTATTCTGTATTTTTCCTTAAAACATTAATTCTCTTTGTATATGTAATTACCCTTCTTTGATTTATTTCTTTCAATTCATTAATAATGATGATCTTCTTTTTGTTGTTAAGTTTGTCGGGCCCATAAGAAAAAAACATCCCATTAGATAAATGGAATGTTTTTCAACAAAATTATTCTTTTAAACCCATTGCTTGTTTAATAGCCTCATAGATATAAGTGTTTTCATATGTTCCTGATAATAGCTCTGCTCCAGCACCAATTGCTGTTAATGGAACAGATACGCCACCGTGTCCACTTGTTGTCCAGTCAATCATGAATTGATTGCTACTGTTTGCCACATTAAATGGTCCGTCTTCTTTAGAAATTCCATCGCCTGACTCATCTTTGATGTCAACATCTTCAATTGATAAGCCACCACATTCATGGTCTGCTACTACTAGAACAAGAGTGTCAGGGTGGTTCTTAGCATATTCCTTAGCTACAGATACTGATTTATCTAGTTCTTGACCAGCCTTAATCATTTTTTCAGCATTGTTCTCATGAGACATTTCGTCTGTTCCCTCTTCTTCTACCATTAAGAAGAAACCTTTTTTATTATCTGATAAAGTATCGATTGCTTTTTTAGTCATGTCAGGAAGAGATACTACTGGATCATAAAGATCACCTTTTCCCTCTTCTCTTTGTTCAAACATTTCTTCGTTTGCAAAAAGACCTAACAACTTACCATTTTTCGCTTTTTGTAGCTCATTAGCATTCGTTACGTAATTGTAGCCAAGCTTTTTCGCTTCATCTACAAGATTTCCTTGTGTTCCTTTACTTTGTTCAGAAGGGTCCTTTACTGGGTGGTCTTCGTAGCTTCCAGCATTTCCTGCAGGATACCAAAAGTCCTCTCCTCCACCTAGTAGAACATCGACTTTGCTGTTTTCAAGATACTGCTTAGCAATGTCACTTTGTTTTGAACGATCTGTTACATGGGCACCAAATGCTGCTGGAGTTGCATCCGTAATCTGGCTTGTTGTGACTAAACCAGTTGATTTCCCAGCTTCTTTCGCCATTTCCAAGACTGTTTTTACTGACTTCTTGTTTGCATCAACACCAATTGCCCCATTATACGTTTTTACCCCTGACGCCATAGCAGTAGCCGCAGCTGCTGAATCTGTTATAGCAGTAGTTGAGCTAGTATGTACCAATCCAGCATAAGGCATATCATCCATTGCTAGTTTACCAGTTTGTCCAACAGTAGCCAGTCGGATCGCTTCACGGTGTGCAGCCCCCATTCCATCTCCAACAAAAACAATCACATTTTTAGCCTTTCCTTGTTTGTGACTATTATCGGATTCTTTTGCATCGACGAAATGATTAAATCCCAATGTTGTTGCAGTTGCAATTGTTAAAGCAGCACTGATTATCGTTTTCTTTTTCCCCATTAATAACACTCCCTACCTGAATATTTTCTTAATTTCAATATAAAGGAAGCGTATTTAGGAACTGTATAGATACTGTAAATATGGTATAAATTTGTATGAATATTTTGTAACTTTTGTCAATGTAGTTCTTTCAATTTTTAAATTTAATCCTTGTTTAATGTTTTAATTTCTAGTTTATTTATCGAATCCAAATAAAAAAAGAATCAAATTGTAGATTCTTTTCGCTCTCAAACTATGATCTTTTAGATTTCTTAATGATTCTATTAAATAGTACAAATACTGCAATTAAAATAATTAAGACTAAACCAGGAAAAACGATATTAAGCATTTTAGACCAGCCTTTCAGGTAGTGTTTTATATTATTTCGTCACAATCGTAAATATTTCCTTTTTTGGCGAAATTAACTACCCCACCATTATATTAAATTAAAGTTCAATTTTTTTTCACATAGATTACTTTATTTACTTTTAGTATCCTCCGATTTAATAGTTAAGAGACTTTCCCATTACTAAATTTAAGGAGGAAATACAATGATTAGAATTAAAAAAGGTTTAGCTATTTGTATAGTATCTTCAATGTTACTAATATGTGGAACAGCTTTTGCAGCAAGTGGTAAATACTCTACTACATATAGCATGACAGGTGGCGTCGAAAGTAAAAGACTTGATGTTGGTAGTAATCCTACCAAGGGTATTTGGGTAGATACTAAGAAAACAAAACAAGCTAATATAGAACTACAATTTAAAATGGATGCTTTTGGCTTAGATCCGATAATAGATGTAACAAATGTACCATCAGTAACTGGTGGAAACAAAACATTTACAAATAAGACAAAGGGTAAATATTATATTTATTACCGTAACTACACAGGCCTTCAAATGGAAGGAAAAACATCTATATCTTGGAAATACTAACATGTTCGGCTATTCAATATCATTAGATCCTATTGAATTTTTATTTGTATTTTTGCTAGGATTAATAGTATATTTCATTAAGATAAAATGGATTAGTAAATCAATTACAAAACAAAAATTCGTTCATTTTACATTATGGTTTTTTTACTACTTATCTTTAGTAAAAGTTGTTTTCTTTCCAATTACGTATTTCTATAAAAAAAATCCTGAAATAACTAGTAAGCTCTATTATCAATTTTCACCTTTTAATACAATTCTTAAGTCGATTGAACATGATCTATGGATACAAGTAATTGGTAATATTCTTTTGTTGCTTCCAATACCAGTTCTCTATGTAGTACTAAAAAGAAAAATTCTGCGGTTTCATAATTTTTTTTTATTTGGTCTTTTTCTGTCTTTCTCAATTGAAATAATTCAGCTTGGAATCAATTATATAACTGGATATCCTAATAAAGTGATGGATATTGATGATGTAATCTTAAACGTTAGTGGTATATTATTAGGTTGGTTTATTTCGAGAGTATATTCGTGTTGGTATTTAAAAGAAAAAACCTTAGTTTAAAATCCACTTCTCAGCCCTGCCCCACTTATTTTTTATAGATAGAAAAATCACTCTAATGATTATATTTAATTAGTTGAATTTTATAATTGGGGGAATTCACCGTTTTTTAAGATTTTTTTGTATGCATTATAGGAAGTAAATTAAATTTTTGTGCTTTGAAATAGAGATCAATCATATATTTATTATTGTGTAAAATTCATTTTTTTTTACAAAGCGACTAAAGAGAATCCTCTTAGTCGTTTTTTAATCCAATGATTTTCTTGTGGATTAATCGTCTTTTTTATATTTATCAATTCTACATGCCATTTCTTTCCAACAGACTTTCCTACATTGCAACTCAGCCACCTTATCGCATTCTTTCCCATAAAAAATAAAATGCATTTTTTCTTAAAGTCAACATTAGAATAATTTTAGCTATTAAAAAGGGAGTGAGACAATTTGGCTTACTGTACTAAATGCGGTGGAAACTTAGAGCAAGGGGCAATATTTTGTACAAATTGTGGTGAAAAAACTAGTATTCCAGAAGTGACTAATCAGGTCGAAACTCGTTCGGAAAATCGGAATTCACATGAAAGTAATTATAAAAATAAGTATAGTAGATTAAAAGGTATATTGATTTCAATTGCCGTATTAATTATATTGGCTGTCGCAATTTATTTAATTTATCCAAAACTTACAAATAAAAATAAACACTCTCAACATGTATCGAATCATGTACAACATAATGATAATGAGCAAGAGGCAGTGGGAGATTCTGCAAATAATCCACCTAATACTCAAACGATCCCTTCTTATAAAGCTCAATTAGAACAATTAAAAATTTACGCTGGTAGTAGAAGTCTTTCTGTTGGTAGTTGGGACATAACACAAATTGATGGTGTAATACATTTAACAGCTAATAATATTTCTCCACAAAATCTTCAATCAATATTTAATTTATATGATAGTGGAAATATTTCTCCAATAAGAGATTGGGCGATTAAAGTAGCAAATATTGCAGATGAAGTAGCAATGTCTAAAAATACATCATGGTATATTTATGTAGGTGATCAATGTGTTGCACAGTATCCACAAACGTTATCTAACGATGATTTAATGTATTATTCAGGCTCTTGCGGTGTTTCAATACCTGTATTGGAAGGAAATTCGAAAAATGATTTAGCTATCGTAATCCATACAATGGTGTATGGTGACGTGTCTACTGCAAATAAGTTTATCTTGCCAATGAGTAATATAAGAAAACTAACTCAAGATGATCTAGATTATTTGACGAAAGATGAGTTGCGCAAAGCTAGAAACGAAATTTATGCACGTCATGGATACATTTTTAAAACGGATGAAATGCGCAACTATTTTTTAGCTCAATCATGGTATAGTCCAAATGTGAATTATAATGGTACTTTAAGTGCGATTGAAACTTATAATGTAAAACTAATCAAAGCTAGGGAGGAGTTCCTTAATTGAAGTTGGTAGTTAATAAAAAGATCATTATTTTTTTTATGATCTTTATAATCTGTATTTTAAGTTTTTTATTTTATCCAAAAGATCATTCTGATAATAAACCGCACAAAACATCACTAAGTCAGCAGCCTAAAATAGAAAACTTTAAAGAAAAATCAAATAAAGTCATTCAAACAAATGAAAAGAAGAACTCCAAAAAGCCACTTGTAATTTGTATTGATCCAGGTCACCAAAGTAAAGCAAATACAGCGCTTGAACCATTAGGTCCGGGCTCTAGTGAAATGAAGATTAAAGTGGCTGGCGGTACAACAGGAGTAGTGACAAAGAAGCCCGAGTATGTTTTAAGCTTAGAGGCATCACTTAAATTAGGTGAAATCCTTAAAAAGAGAGGTTACAATGTCATCTTCACTCGTACAACAAATAATGTAAATTTAAGCAATAAAGAAAGAGCAGAAATAGCCAACAAAATCAATGCTGATTTATTTATAAGAATCCACGCTGACGGTTCGAATGATCATTCTACAAAAGGATTTTCTGTCTTAACTCCGTCTAAAGAAAATCCTTATATTTCTTCACTTTATAAAGATAGTTTATTAATTTCACAGAATATTGTTGAGGAAGTAAAAAAAGACCAATATACAAAAGTAAAAGGGATTTCCTATCGTGACGATCTCTCAGGATTTAATTGGTCAAAGGTTCCTGTTACATTAATTGAACTTGGATTTATGACAAATCCCGAAGAAGATCGAAAACTATCGGATCCACATTATTTAACAAGTTTGTTGATGAAGATAGCAGATGGGATCGATCGATATAGTTCAGAAGTTATTGACGATGGGTCAAAGTAGATATAGGTAAATAACATATTTACTGCTAAGATCCCGCACTTCTTATTTTGTATTTCTAAACGTGTATTGGGATCGTTGGATGCCTTGCACGTTTATTTTTTTATTGATGGGTCTATTTCTGATATAGATAAAGTTAGATTTTTACAGAGTGAAATTAGAATTTAAGAAAGAAGGTTACAACTTTGTGCCCCATTTTTTAAAGCACGAAATACCTTTTATTCCTATCTGAACATAGTTCGGAATGCTTGTCCATTTATATTCAGAAAAAGGTCCCCTCCAAGTAAAAGAGTAACATCCACAAATTAAATGGTGATGTCTTTTCACTTTCTACATGAATGGGATCATATAGTAAATCTTAAATATAGTTTCTAATTTTTTGTCCTATCTATTAAGTGGCTTTTTTTACCTACTATTAATCTTTATTCCATATTAATTAAAATAGTTTTCCTAATAGCAAGTCACTAATTCTATGAATCGTATTTATGATCATTGTTCGTAATAAAATCATTTGAGTGATTGCCATTACTATATAAACTATTGAAATGATATATAAACTATCGATTCCTTTTGTTTTAGTATTTTGGAACGAACTGATCACCAATGGTACTACACTAATACTCATAAATACCGATACTAAGATAAATATTAGACAAAGTGTTATCGAGACATAACTTAAAATAAATGCAAAGCAAACTAAAGCTAAACTAATAGAATAGATAGTTCCATATCTCGCAATAACTTCTTTTAATTGAAGATTTGTTTTTTTACCTTTTAAAAAAATGTAAGATGTAATGACTGTTACTAAATGAACAATTAATATCATAACAAATGGGCTAATAACCAAGGTACTAAAACTTAATTGGTTACTGAAGTTAGTATAATCTCCTATAACACTCTCTGTTGATTTAATCCCAATCTTTAATACATTATAGAAAGTTGCTGGAATTAATAGCGAATATAAAATTAAAATAATAATCCCTTTTAAAAAATGTTTTTCTGTAACACCTTGTGCAACACCATAGGGATTTTTAATAGCTAATTTAAAGAAACTCCAAAAGTTTAACATTGTTGATTTAAATTGATTAAGTTGCTCTGAATTCACATGATTCATAACTTGGCTATTTGCACCTGGTTCAGTTACTGTTTGTGATAAGAGCCCGTTATGTACAATTGCTGAGGAATTTTGTTTCGATCGTTCTGTCTTAGGTGTAACTACTTTTGAAACCGATTCACCTAATGAAATATCCTCATTAATCTGATCTTGATTTGTTGAAATTACCTCTTCATTTTTCAAAAAAATAACTTTTGTTCCGCAATTCCCACAAAAACGGTCATTTTCTACTAATGAGTTGCCACATCTTTTACAAAACATAACTATTCCTCCTTTACCTTAGACAAATTTAATATACTTTTAATTTATATTTTGGTAGTGAGGAAAAATTCTGAAAATAATTTTTGAAATTACAAATAAACCGTTGATAAAGATTTCAGATAACAACTACTTCGATTTAGCTTTGTGTTTTAAATAGCTTCATTTGAATCAACATTTAATTCTCGCATAATTTTTATATGCCAATAACCTGCCCAGCCTTCATTCATAATTTTCGTTTAAAGTTTTTTTGCTACAAATAGATCATTTCTTCTTGTATCAAGAATAGCATACCGTGCAATTTTTACTTTAATTTTTTTAACTTAATTAGAATCATGACCGATAATAGAAAAACCCTCAACGCATACAACGTCAAGGGTCGATTTAATAAAAATACTGAAATGTAATGCTCACGCTCTTAAGGGTGAACCCGAGCTCAAAAAATCTTTCTCAGTACATGTCAACTAAGGTAAGTGATACGACTTAATATGATTAAGCCTCAATAAAGTGACCTCTCCACTTGCTACAATTAATTCAATAACACCTTCCTCTACACTCTTGAGTATTCCAATTTTCATTGGGTCAATCGCCCCATCAAATACGACAAATTTTCCTTCTTCTTTTTTTAATTGTGTATCAAATAAGCGTGAAAATGACATATTTGCATTTTCAGGTAATAGATTGATTTTTGAGTTATAAGGATTGGCATTATAATTGTATGGTGTTAGCCATTTTAAATGTGATAAAGGGACATACAGCATTTTAAATACTGGTGAATAAAACACGATATAGTCACTTAGAACGTTTATAATATTTCCATGAAATGTGATATTACCTGTGACATAAATCTCTGCAAATATTCCTTTTGCATTTGATAATATTTTACGATAAGAGATCGTTCCAATATCTTCTGCTATTGAAGGTCCAGTAGGTTTATCTATTTTGTCTTTAAAGTTGTTACTAAGACTTACCCTGTGAACGTGAATCCATGGAATATAATAGTATTTTTCCCCATTGTACAATACAAGGACATCTCTTCCATAATCTGTTAGTATTCCTTCAAAATAATTACCACCTGATAATTGTACATAAATTTTTTCTCCAACTAATGATTGTACATCACTCACTTGCATCTCCTCTTTCTAATAGATTGAAATTGTTAATTAGGCGAAAACTAATTGTACCCAATAGTATAGTAGAAACAGTGTAACGATTGTTGTTAATGGAATGACAATTAATGATACATTTAGATAATCCTTCCATTTAACTTTAATTTTATTTTGTTTTAAGATGTGCATCCAAATTAAGGATGCTAAAGTACCTACTGGAAGTAATAACGATCCAATGTCACTACCGATTATATTAGCTAGATAAATTGTCTTTAATGTAATCGGATCAAGTCCCATTTCTGTCAGTGTAATGGTTCCAACCATTAAAGCTGGATGATTATTAAAGAGATTAGATAGGATTGAAACTAATCCTCCCATAATAAAGCTTGCTTGAAATAAGCCTTGGTTTACGATTGGTTCACAGAATTTTACTAAAGCTGCAGTTAAACCAGCATTATGGAGACCATAAATAATCACATACATCGAAAAAGCAAAGACTAAAATATGCCAAGGTGTCTTTTTTAAGATATCAACAGGGCTTGTCCGTAAGTGATACCATCTCCAAGTTAACAAGACGAGAGAACCTAAAACTGCTACATATTGAATCGGTATTCCTAAAAAAGAAGCGACGAATAATAAGCAGCGCATTAGAAAAACAAATCCCAATACCTTTAACATAAATTTTGTTCTTTTTTGTTTTGTTTCTACTGACATTTTCCCTTTTAAAGGATGAAAATTTTTCATAAAAAATGACTCTTCAATATCATCGGTAGACACCGGCAATTGTTTTGGTAATTTATTTCTTAATACCATGTACATTAGCCATGACATAAATAGCAATCCTGTACTTGCAGGGACAAACATCATAGCTGTGTGCATATAAAGAGTCATATGAACAATTTTTAATGCGATTAGATTTACGATATTACTTACACCGATTGGTGCACTTGAAGCCGTGGCAATTAATGCTCCGCTAAGAAGATATGGAATTTGTTGATGTGGTTTTAAACGTAGGTTTTTTAATAGGAGAATTAAAATCGGAGTTGTAATTAAGATGCTGCCATCATTATTAAAGAGTAATGTCATTAAAAAGCATAAAAGCTGGATATACCAGTATAATCTGCGTCCTGACCCTTTTGCTAAGCTTGCAAGTCTAGCAGCAGACCAATGGAAAAATCCAAAACTTTCTAAAATAATCGCCATTACAATCGTTGCGATAATTGTAATAGAAGCTTCACCAATTTTGTGTACAATATCGATTAAATTACTTTTTGTTACGATCCCAGTCACTAAAATAATTACTGCCCCAAATGCAGCAGGCCACGCTTCATTTATTCCTTTTGGTCTCCAAAATATGACTGCCATCGTTAATAGAAATACAGAAGCACTCATTAGAATTTCGAAATTCATAAAACTCACCTTCTTATAAAATATTTTCCAATGAAACTTGTCCATTTAATATATTATTATTCAAATATAGTAATGATGTTTTAGATGATTTCATTATTTTATGGAAGATGGTTGTTTTACCTAAATAATGCAAATGTCCCTTAAAGATAAATAACTATAGTAACAATTGTCCAATGGTGCCTTTAGAAAGAGTACAATGAAAATCACATTTTGTGGATGATCTCATCCGATTTATATTTTTCTAATCATATAGTCTAGAAATTATCTTTTATTCGGATTAATTATAATAAGAGAAACAAATAAAAAAAGAGAAGCTCTAGAATAAGAGCTTCTCAATTAACAAAAGCACACCACAATTGTTTATCTGTCGGTTTAATAATAAACCAAAAACTAAAATTTATTTAAGGCAAATGCACTGACTTAATATGGTTAAGTCTTAAATAAACTACTTCCCCACTTGCGACCGATAGTTCAATTACACTATTTTCAATCGTATTCAGCAAACCAATTTTCATAGGATCATTCCCACCATCAAAAATAACTAGTTTTCCTTCTTCTTTTTTTAATTGAGATTCAAATGAGCGCACAGGGGAGATATTCGATGGATTAATCGGAAAGTTTGCATTATCAATTGAATAAGGTGTTACATTTTGATGATAAGGTGAGAGCCACTTTAGATGAGATAATGAAATATACATCATTTTAAATACTGGTGAATAAAAAACGATATAGTCACTTAAAACGCTTGTAATATAGCCATGAAACGTCAAATTCCCCGTAACATATATTTCCGAGAAGATCCCTCTCGCATTTGTTAAAACTTTCCTGTAAGAAATTGATTCAATTTCATTTGCAATTGAAGGCTCGTTAGGAGTATCTATCTGATCTTTAATATGCTGACATAAATGTACTCGATGAACATGAATCCAAGGGATATAATAATATTTTTGACCATTATATAATACAAGTATGTCTTGTCCTGCATCTGTTAAAATACCTTCAAAACCTATATCTCCAGATAGAAGTACAAATACTTGTCGATCTAGCAATGAATCTATATAACTCACCTTTTCTCCCCCCTTTATAATTTAAAATAAAAACGTTCTCTTCTTATAAAAAGTAAATAATGTTCTGCCTAAATCGTACATTTATTTATTTCTACAGTTTTACTTTTATTCTTTTAATATTTAAGATATGCATCAAAAAAATGTGATTAGTTGATTGAATATGTGAAAAAACATTTAATTTTTACTTTGGAATGGAATCGCTCACTCGATCTTACTTTATTTTTTTGGCTGCTTTAAAGTAGATTATTATTGCTGTGATTGCATTTGCATTTTTTATGGAAAAGAAGTTTGGAACTGGTCCTCCCAATAAAAGTGGTAATCAATCAATGAATGAAGAAATTGGGCGACAATCAACTAATCCCACGAATAATAATAACATTAACATTCCTTGACTGTTTTTACTAAAAAAGTTCGATTGCATCACAATTATGACTCATATACTTGTGTAACTAACACATGCTTTAGTTATACAACGTGAAACATGATCGACGATTTGTCGGTCTATTTTTATTGAACAGAATGGCAGTTCAGTTTGATAAGCACTTCAAAAAAGTATTACAAATTCCAAAATATGCTAAAATTTAATTATCCATTTAAGTAGTTATGAAAATGAATAATACAAACGGGGCGATGACATTGAAAAAGATGGGAATAGAATCTTATTAATTGAGGTGAAATGAATTTGAAAGAAAAAAAGACATTTACAATTTTAATAGATACTGTGTTATTTATTACCGTATTCATTATATTGGATTGGATGATAAATAAAAAAGAGGCATTTTCATTAAAATTTTTAATCCCTTTGTTCGCCACTGGGATTACTTATTATGTAGTAAGGAGACTATTCTTTAAAAAATAGAACGGATTAGTCTAATACAACTAACGCAAATAATAGTTGAAGATCAAGAGCTGCTAATATGTGGCTTTATTTATTTAAGTTAATGGCAGTTTAGTTGAACAAGGAATATTAAGAAAGTGGATATTTTTGGTAAACTATTTATTGAATAATTACCAAAGGAGATACTTATGATTTTAAACTCAGAATGTTTAGGTTGCAGACTAGCTAACCAACTTGAAACTGTGAATATTGTATATGAAAATGAGTATGTTTGTTGCATATTGGACATCGATCCTTTTAATGAGGGACATACCTTAATTCTTCCGAAAAAACATTATTTAGATACCGAAGAGTTAGATGTTGAAACAGCAAATGCTATTATGATAGCATCAATGACCATTTCAAAGGCACTAAAAAAATTATTTCATCCTGATGGTATTACTATTTGTCAAAACGGTGGAAAATTCAACGACTTGACGCATTATCATATGCACGTCATACCGAGGTTTGAAGGAGAACCATTTTACTTTGAGGAACAAAAGGATAATATCAAAGAAAAGGCTAAATTTATAGAAACGAAAAATAGGTTAAAAGATATGATCGAAGAGTTATCGTGAATTAGAGAACTTATGTAACTAACACAGTGCTTTAGTTGAATATCGAACGTATGCTAGGGCGGTCTTTTTATTGAAATAAATGGCAGTTTAGTTGAACAAGGATTTCAGTAATTTATGTCGAATTAAATCTAAAAATAATGATTTTCAAGAGAGAAGGATTAAATGAAAAACTTTTTATTTTCATTTCTAGCATCGTTTTTTTCCTTTATTCTTATTAACTTAGCAATCGTATTATTTTATATTTTAAATGGTAGACATTACACCGCCTCAGAATTAACTGATTTTTAAGTGTATCCGTACTTGGAGCCTTATTCATATTAGTAGGATGTGCGTTGGGAGAAGGATTGTTCCGTATTCGAGTGAAACCAGCTAAACTTTATCATTTTATATTGTTAAGTTTGGTATACGGTGGAATTATATATGCACGTATTTTCTACGAGCCAAACTATGCAAGTTCTTCAGACATCATTTTTTTAACTGTGGTTTCATTCGGTGCCGCATTAGGCTCAGCAGTTTTTTATGTCTTTAGAAGAAATGCTTTTATTTAGATAATATATAAACTTATGCAACAAACGCATGCGTTTGTTGCATAAGTTAGTCGGTTGAAAAGTCGATTCTTTTATTGAGCTAGGCCAGAGGAGGAGTTACTAATGAAATTTATGATGGTTGTGAAGGCCTCAAAGGATTCTGAAGCAGGGACAATGCCAAGTGAGCAGATGGATCTGATGTTTGCTGAGATGAAGAAATATAATGAAGAACTGAAGAAAGCTGGAGTTCTGGTGTCAGTCGGTGGACTCCATCCAAGCTCCAACGGTATTCGTATAACATACCCTGTTCCTGGAGAACCGCCGATCATTACAGAGGGACCTTTCGCTGAAGTCAATGAGTTGATTGCAGGATACTGGTTCATAGATGTGAAATCTCGCGAGGAAGCAATTGAATGGGCGATGCGCGCACCAGATCCACATGGTCTTGGTGAAGGACAGATTGAACTTCGCCAAGTATTTGAATAGACCGATAGGCTAAAAATTAGATTAATATGACTGAATAAAAAAAGTCATATCAACGGGTTTATCCTGTACAGGTAAACTAATATTCAGTAAAAAAGTGAAAATCCAGAAAACCTGTTAGAAGGCTTTTCTGGTTTTTTATCGTAAATAGTTAGAAATAAATCAATTGCTGAAAAAATTCTTATCCAACATAATGGAAGATTAGTTGAATAAGGAAGAATTGAAATTTATTTAACAAAATACTGAATTCCCCCAAATTACAAAGGTCGTTAAGTTGATATAATTATCTTAAAGGTGGAATAAATTGAAAAAAATCTAACCGTTATTCTAAGTTTGGTTCTAACATTCATAACTGCATTTATCCCCACACACGCAAACGTTAGTTGCATAACAGAAAGGACTGCAGTTCATTTTTGCAGTCCTTTTAATATGAAAAAATTTATACTTTTGGTACATATTGATCACTATGAAGCAGTCCACGATCGTCCTGCCTACCTTTCGGGACCAAATCGAGAAACTGGTATGTGATATTCATCATGTCAATGCCACGTGCGTAAGTGGAGTATGTATGAAATATATTTTCCTCATCATCTTTATAAAAAACACTCGCGCCTTCTCTGTCGGAACTCATTGGATTTTGCATAGTATAGTTATAATATGCTAATTTATTTTCTACTTCGTCTTCTATAAAAGATGCTTGAAAATCATAATTAAAATCCGTGTGTCCTGATGAATACCAGGGAAATGTCCAACCCATACGTTTTTTAAATGCCTCCAACTTTTCTAATGGTCCACGGGAAATACAAACAAAGCTGACATCTCGGTGATTTAAGTGAGGAACCATTCCGCTGTAGTGGTCGGCCCAAAAAGAACAATGTTTGCAGCCTTGATTCCAATTTGGACTGAACATGAAATGGTATACAATCAATTGACTTTTTCCATTAAATAGATCTGCTAATGATACCGTACCGTTCGGACCGTCAAATAGATAAGACTTGCTAACGGCTTCCCACGGCAAATCTCTTCTCTTCTGTGTAAGTTCATCCCTTAACTTGGTGAAATCTTTTTCTTTTTGTAAAAGTTCTTTCCTCGATTCAAGCCATTCTTTTCTTGGCAGAACTTTGTGATCCATAACAACACCTCGTCATATAGTTTTACTCATATGTTCTTTTTTGAGTGGAATTTAAAAGTCACATTTAGACTTAATTAAAATCTCTCACCCGTAAGGTCGAATATTAGTGTACCATATTGTATAAGTACATATTCCTCACCTTTATGATTATTGGATGTATGACGAAAAATGAAAAACTTAATAAATTAAAAGTTGAACAAAACAAGGGTCTATCTTCTATTGGAAAATTAGTGGCGTTGAGTTTTGGTTTCTTAGCTCTTCCAAAATATTCGGTATTATCATTTTCGTTAATCAAAAAAATTTTTGGTTAATAAATATAATCTTATTCAACTAATTCAGTGCGACAATTGAATTAGACATAAAATTACCCCATCAACTTTGGAAAGCAATATCTTCCAAGTGCATATACTGTTTCAAATTCTAAGTTTCTTGATTTAATAAAACAATATCAGCGTCGCACCCAGGTTTTAAGTTATCTTTTTGTGATAGTTTTAGCACTTGTGCAGGATTTGAAGTAATTACTTGTAATGCGATTTCTAATGAAATCCCTTCATTAATTACTGAATCTCTCATTCAATGTAGACGTTAGAGAAAAATATTGACCTTAATGACAACAAAAAAAGTAACCCTTCGTACCAACCGGAACGAAGGGTTACTTTTTGTTACAAAATACCTGTATTCTTAATCTCTTTTTATATTAATACACATCACGTTGATAACGCCCTTGCTTCTGCATATCTTTAAGATGTGCTTCAGCTGCCTCGCGATCCATCGCACCTTCTTTTTCAAGAATCGTAATAAGCGCTTCGTTGACGTCTTTAGCCATATATTCCTTATCGCCACAAACGTAGAAATAAGCTCCTTTTTCGATCCATTCAAACATTTCTTTGCTATTTTCAAGCATTTTATGCTGTACATAAACTTTTTGATCTGTATCACGAGAGAATGCAGTATCAATTTTTGTTAATACCCCATCTTGTTGATATTTTTCTAACTCGCTTTTATAAAGGAAATCTGACGCTTCATGCTGATCTCCAAAAAATAACCATGAACGGCCAGCGACTTTATTGACTGCTCGTTCCTGGATAAACGAACGGAATGGTGCAATACCCGTACCAGGTCCAACCATAATAATATCTACGTCTTGAGACTCTGGCAGATAGAAGTGTTTATTTGCTTGAACATAGACTGGAAGAGTATCTCCTTCTTTAATACGTTCTGAACATAAAACAGAACAAACACCTTTTCGATCGCGTCCATGCGCAGTGTAGCGTACAGCACCGATTGTTAGATGAACTTCATCTGGATTTGCAGCAATACTACTTGCGATTGAATATAGACGAGGAGTCATTTTTCTTAATAATGAAACGATCTCTTGAGCAGAAGCACTCCATGGACCAAAATCACGTAACATATCAAGTAAATCTCGCCCATAGCAATATTCCTTAAGTTGAGTTGCATTTTCAACCAACACAAGGTTTTTTAGCTCTTCGTTTTCTGTAAATGCAGTTGCCTGTTGTAATATCTTCTTCGTTATTAGTGTAATTTCAAAGTAGGATGTAAGCGCTTCTTTTAAAGATAGTGTTTCACCCTGCTTACCAACAGTAACAACTGCTTCTTCATCCCATTTCATTTCATTTATAAGAGCAGCAACTAGCTCTGGATCATTTGAAGGAACCACGCCAAGTGCAGCACCTGGGACATAAGTAAATCCTGAACCTTTCAATGATAATTCAATATGCCTTGTTTCCTTATTTGAGTCTGTTCCATTTAAATTAATATTTTTAAGAACCTTCGCTTGAAATGGATTGGTCCTTGAATATGGGAGCTGCTCATTTGTAGTATCATTTAAAGTAGATTTCATTACTCGTAACCTCCAAGAATTGTTATATAACTAAGATAACATAGAAGTGGGAAATAATGTATTAACATCTACGACTTTTTTACCTTTTTCGCGCTTTTCTTTAGCCAACCCCCGAAATTTTAAGAATTCTCCTCTTTTCCTCTGCTTATATAGGGAATTTTTAGATAATATACTGAAAACTGTAGAGGAGAAATAAAATATTAGTAGTATCTAATCTATAACCTATTATAAAAATAGCAGTTACTAATCATTGGGAGGAAAAAACTCATGAAGAGTTTTACGAAGCAAGAAAATAGTTGGATTTTCTATGATTGGGCCAATTCAGCTTATTCTATTATTATTAGCACTGCCGTATTCCCTCTTTTTTATAAAGCTTCCGCTTCAAAAGCTGGAATAAGTGCTTCTGATTCTACTGCTTATTTAGGTTATACGATTGCTATTTCTACATTCATCTTAGCTATGTTAGGTCCAATTCTTGGAACAATCGCCGACTATAAAGGATTTAAAAAGAAGCTCTTTACTTTCTTTTTTACTCTCGGTGTTTCTTTTACTGCAGTACTTACTTTTATTCCTAATGATAACTGGCTTTTACTATTGATATGTTATACGATTACAGCTATTGGCTTTGCTGGCGCTAATGTATTTTATGACGCTTTTTTAGTAGATGTAACTTCAGAAGTTCGTATGAATAAGATATCCGCTCGAGGCTTTGGTTTAGGATATATAGGTAGTACAATTCCATTTATCATTAGTATTGCTATAATTGTATTAGCTCAGAAAGAGATCCTTTCAATTTCAACAACTTTAGCAAGTCAAATTGCCTTTCTCATTACTGCAGTCTGGTGGGGCATTTTTGCAATTCCTTTGTTACGAAACGTTCGTCAAAATTATTTTATTGAACCTGAACAAAATCCTGTATTTAATAGCTTTAAGAGGCTAGGAAAAACATTTAAAAATATCCGACAATATCGTGCCTTATTTATATTTTTAATAGCTTATTTCTTTTATATCGATGGCGTTGGAACGATTATTACCATGTCGACAGCATATGGAACTGACCTTGGAATCAGTTCAACAAATCTATTAATTATTTTGTTTGTCACACAGGTTGTTGCTGCTCCATTTGCAATTATTTATGGAAAGCTTGCAGATAAGTTTTCCGGTAAAATGATGCTTTATGTTGGAATCATTATTTATATGTTTGTTTGTATATATGCTTACTTTTTAAATTCTACTTTAGACTTTTGGATTTTAGCGATGCTTGTTGCCACGTCTCAAGGTGGAATTCAAGCTTTAAGTCGTTCATATTACGCAAAACTTGTACCTAAAGAAAAATCAAATGAGTTTTTTGGCTTCTATAATATTTTCGGTAAATTCGCATCGATTATGGGACCATTAATAGTCGGCCTGACAGCTCAAATCACAGGACGTTCTAATATGGGGGTATTTAGTCTAATTATTCTATTTGTAATTGGTATTTTCTTTTTAACTCGTGTTTCTGAACCCCAAAATACAGAAGTAGCTAAAACTACAAATTACTAAAAAGAGATAGGAGGATGTCTTAAAAGGGCACCCTCTTTATTTTTAACTCTTTGAAGTTTCAAAGGAAAATAGTAATAGTTTTTTCATTTTCATATTCAATAAAACGATTCAAAATTCAAGAAAAAAAATTCACGTTAGCGAAGCTTTCTTCCTTATTAAACTAAAACACTGGGCTAGTTGAACATGCTGTTAAATAAAGATTAAAAAAGAGAGTGTTTGTATGACACTCTCTTCTTTCAATCTATCTTCGATGTTCAACTAAGTCAATGGCACCTAATACAATATGAGCTAAACCAAAACCAAAAACTGTATTGGCGATCATTTTATTCGTTCCTCTTTTTTGTTTTAATGCATAACCAGTAGCAGTTACAGCAGAACCTAAAACTGTTGGGATTAAACCTTCACGAATATTCATATAAGTTTACCTCCACATCGAAGTTTATGATGTAATTTACACCATAATTTTAGTATCGGCTATAATAATTCTATGTATGTAAGTATTCAAAAAGCAACATGAATCTAAGTCCAACTAGGTAATCTTATGAAATTGAAGTCACTAATGAAGAATCTTAAAAAGTTTTAATTTTGAGAAGAAAAAAACCTATCTTACCACAAGGATTAAGATAGGTTTAATTTACAGTATGAACCTAATTCATTACTGGCTCTTATAGAATAATTTTTATATGTTTCAAACATGATTTTATTGTCAAGGTAGGTATATTTTCTAAACACTATTCCATTTTTAATAAATTACTTTATTTTATTTGCTTCATAAAGATTTATTTGAATAGGCGCTGTAAGGTAATCTTTGGCTTTTTCAGCAAACGCTGTAAAATGAGCACTTGTATTATGTGTGGCTACAGCATTTAAATCTTGCCAAGTTTCGACCATGATGTATTCATTTACCCTATCCGTTTGTTTTGTCAAATCGTATGAAATATTACCTTCTTCTGCTCTTGATAATTCTAAAAGCGAAGTCATTTCCTCTAAAAACATCGTTTCTTTTGCTGAATCAATTGTCATTTTCGCATGAATAATAATCATTATATTTACCTTCTTTTCATTATTTTTTTTATATTATTTTTTATTTTTTATTTCCACTCTGCTACACGTTCAACTGGTAAACGTACAGATTGATATCCTGCATCCACAGCTTTACCTATTGAAATCAACATAACAGGAACATATCTGTCTTTATCCATACCGAATGCTTCTGCAATTTTGTCTTTTTCGAAGCCACCAATTGGACAAGTGTCATAACCATAAGCACGAGCCGTTAGCATAAATTGCATTGCTACTAATCCACCATCAATTAAAACAGTATCTTTCATTTGCTCTGCAGTACTGTTTGCAAAGAAACCACTAAGTGTTTCTAGTTGCTTCTCTTTTACATCTTTTGGCATATAACCTAATTCAACTGCACGACCATATATTTCTTCAGCATAGTCAAAATTATTTAAGTCCCCAAATAGTGCAATCATCGCAGAAGAAGTTTCAACTTGTGATTGATTGAATCGGGCTAATGGAGCTAATGTAGCTTTTGCTTCATCACTTTCAATTACTAAGAATCTCCACGGTTGCATGTTTACTGAAGAAGGAGCTAAAGTTGCCGTTTCTATTATTTCATGCATTTCCTCCACTGGGATTTTAACATTTGAATCATATTTGCGGATTGAGCGTCTTCCTTTTAGAATTTCATTAAAATTATTAGTTAATGTTGTCGTAGTCATTGTTGTATTCTCCTCTTTACTAATTTTTAAGTATTATTTAGATTATCGCGATTTGAATTAATTTGGTTCATATTTATTTGTATACGGTTTAAATATTCAAGTGTTAAGTCAATTTCTTCTTCTGAAAATCCAATAAGCATGTTCTCTACAAACTCTACTTTTTCCTTCCATAAACTAGACATTTGATCTTGTCCCATTTGTGTTAATCTAACTAAGGTTATTCTGTTATCAGTCTTACACTTTCTTCTAGTGATCTTTCCATTTAACTCAAGTTGTTTTAAATGTCTAGTAATTGCAGCACTATCAATCTTTAAATTTTTTTGAAGCTGAGATTGACTAATTTCACCGTACTCAAACAATTGATTCAAAATTTCTAATCGTGACTGACTAATACCCATACATTTTTCAAATGTTGTTTCAATTTGAACTTTTAATTCTTTTAATAGTGATAGTACTTTTGTTTCTTTTGTATTAGGCACGCGCTACCTCCAAAAAGATTTGATGAAATTTTATTAATGGTTACTAATTTTTGACCTATCAATAATTGATGGGTCAACTATTGATATGTCAATTAATATACACCTTAGTCCTACATGAATCAAGTACAAAATTAAAATTTATGTTTTTAAAAATTTCAGATGATTCAATTACATTTCTTTTTTGGAATTAGACACTTTGCATCTGTCCCTTAGCAGAGGTTTCATGTCAAAAAATGATGGGACTTTTTTACTTAAAAAGGATAACTAATGTATATATTTTCCAAAAATGGAAGATTTCATCTAGTTACTGACAATTTTGTTCAATATATTAAAAATATGACTACAGTTATGCAATAATGTTGAAAATTGCGTTTAGCGATTGAACATGTAATCTGGAATTTTTCATGTAATAAGTAAGCTATAGTTGTTTAAGTCTTTAAAAACTTTCATAATCATATAAACATAAATTTACTAACTATGGAAAACATAAAACCTAGTAAATATTAAATATTTAATTACAGGAAGAAAGGTGATGAAATGGAACTTTACAACGATAATCCGACTTATCAACCTGGTGATATTGTCTATGTTTTTTACCGAAACCCCCATACACAGAATGTGGCAAATATTCAAGCTGCAGCAGTTGTAAACAATCCAGAAAACTCCAATGAATTAGCCTTATTTTTATATGAAACTTATTACCCTCTCTCAAATGAGATGGCAGTTTATTCTACTGAAGAAGAGGCTAACCAAGCATATAATTACTATTTTGGAGAAGCTACAGAGGAGAAATTTGAATGAATAAACCTTTTACACCAAAGCTAGTATATTTCGAACCAAGTGCGTTAGATTATCCATTAGGAAGAGAACTACAGACAAAGTTTGAAAAGATGGGGGTCGAAATTCGCCATACCACTTCTCATAACCAAGTAAGAAATCTCCCAGGCGACAACGATCTTCAAAGATACAGGGTAGCCAAGTCAACACTTGTTGTCGGGGTTAGAAAAACACTTAAATTTGATACTTCAAAACCATCAGCAGAATATGCCATTCCTTTTGCAACAGGCTGCATGGGACATTGTCATTATTGCTATTTACAAACTACTATGGGGAGCAAGCCGTATATTCGTACATATGTAAACGTGGATGAAATTTTGGAAACTGCTGACAAATACATGATGGAGCGTGCCCCTTCAATGACAAGGTTTGAAGCATCTTGTACATCCGATATTGTTGGAATTGATCATTTGACACATACATTAAAAAGGGCGATAGAACATTTTGGTGAATCTGAGTATGGAAAATTGAGATTTGTTACGAAATTTCATCATGTGGATCACTTACTCGATGCAAAACATAATGGGAAAACTCGATTTCGATTTAGCGTTAACGCTGATTATGTGATCAAGAACTTTGAACCAGGAACTTCACCATTGGAAAAAAGAATTGAGGCAGCAGGAAAAGTAGCAAGAGCTGGTTATCCGCTTGGTTTTATAGTAGCACCAATTTATCTGCACGAAGGATGGGAGGAAGGATATCTTCATATGTTTGAAAGGTTGGAAGCGGAACTGCCTCAGGAGGCCAAAAAAGATTTAACTTTTGAGTTTATTCAACATCGTTTTACAAAGCCAGCAAAAAAAGTTATTGAAAAAAACTACCCTATGACAAAATTAGAATTAGATGAAGAAAAAAGACGGTACAAGTGGGGTAAATATGGCATTGGAAAATACATCTATCAAAAAGAAGAAGAAGAAGAATTAAAATCTAAACTTTATAGCTATTTGGAAAAATTTTTCCCGAATGCAAAATTGGAATATTTTACATGAAAGTTATATTTTTCACTTTAGCTTTGAATATTTGAGGATTATGACATTCTTTTTGATTCAGTATGTTTAAGGTGCTATCTTATTAAGCACTGTTTTAATTAAAAAAACATTAAATTAAAAACGCAAGAATGCTGTTAAATCAACATTCTTACGTTTTGTTTTTTTTATATAAATTAATTATTTGATAAATTGGTTATTTATTTAAATAATACAGAGTAAATGATAAATAGGTTGCAAATATAGTCCATATAGCATAAGGAATTAATAATACAGCGGCTAACATCGAATAGGGTATCGTTAAAATAACTAATAAAACCGCTGTAACTGCTACAATTAAACAATCTAATGCTGCTAAATCAAGTCTCTTTAATTTAAATTGAAAATAACTAAATGCCTGGTTACTTATATAATTTATGATCCAGATAAGCAAATAAGGAACTGAAGTATTTTTTAGACCAACTTTGCACTCTACTATAGCGAGTGAAAGTGCAATTAATACATAGAGCACTCCCCATACGATTCCAAATAATTTACTAGGTGGAGTCCATACAGGTTTTTTCAACTTGCTATACCATTTAATATCTATTGGAAATAAGATCCCAGACAATGAAAATAACATTAACGCGAAAATAAACGTAAGAATTGAACTCACATTCGTACCTCCCTATACTTGTACTATACCAATTTATATGTTTAATTTTATTTTTTAGTATGAAAAAAAGAGTACTTTATTAAATACTCTTTTTTAGGCACTACAATATTATTTTCAATTTATACGTTCATTATTTCTTATCGTATGACTACATTTATCGGTTTAATATCTAACGAAACATTTACCACACTATAATCATCTTTTTGACCATCCTTGTATGTCCAGTAACCATTCGTTTCAGCTGTTTTTCTAAATGTTAGTTCAAATCCTTTAGCATCATTAAAACTATAGCTATGTACTTCTTTTGTTTGATCATTATCAACTAAATTATATGCTAAGAAATTTTTTAACAACCCATGCGGAGAAAAAACTCCTGTGTAAGGGGCTACTTTTGAATCATAATATTCAAATCCTTTTGTTGATGACTTTAAGTTACTTAGGCTTACCTCATTCGTTAATAAATTAACATGATCTCCAGGTGAAACAACTGAAACAATCACATTTTTATACTTATTTGGCATATTTTTACTTGTTTTGATTTTCGATAAATCAATCACAGTTAATCCTCCACGACCAACTACATCGACTTGATGTTTTTTGTTATTAACAATCATAGCCGTGTCTTCATCAACCCCAAATGCCAATTGATTTTTCTTTCCTTTTTCATTTGCTGTAACAATTAAACGTCCTAACCTAGCTTTCTTATCAAAATGCTGATCGACAATTCCATCTTGAAAGAAATTCAATCCTTTTTCTAAGTAGACTGGTCCACCTTCCTGTTGTTCCATATCATTATATGACTTTGTAAATCCATATCTTAAAGCCCCATAACTGTCACCGCCAGCGATCATCGTATTGCTCATAATAGCTGCTCCTGCACTTGTTCCACCTATAACAGCACCATTTTCATAAATCTTCCAGATGGCATCTAAAACTTTTGAATTTGAACCATTTTCGTTTAATAATGATGAAGTAATTAATGTCTGGTCCCCACCAACAAACCAAATACAATTTAATTTACTAATTTTTTTAACTAACTGGTCATCGTTCATATTGTTAATCCATTGCTTCTCGTCTTCTGGAGTACCTTTAAAATCATGACTAGATATTGGTAGAATCTCAATAGAATCTTTTTTAACTCCGTAATTAATTAAATCTTTTGTAAAATCATTCGAAGAAGTCAGTTTAGTACTCGCCGCAGGGATGATTCCTACTTTTGCATTTTCAGGTCCTCCTGCAAGTTCAATCAATTTATTATAAACTGCACTATTACTGCTTCCCAACGCTCCACCGACAATGACTAAATTCCCTTTTATAGGTTCTTCTCTAGTATAATTGGATACAGTAAAATCTGACTTCTTATAGTCAATTGCCGAATCTTGTTCGTTAAATACTAATTTTTTAGGATAAATATCCATTGTTACATTTTGAATCGAATAATCATCTTTTTGTCCATCAGTATAATTCCAGTAACCATTTGTATCCTTTGATTTTCGGAAAACGATTTCGTACCCTCTGCCTTCTTTACCATATAAATATGATTTTACTTCCTGTGACGATTCGTTATCAACAAGCGAGTAGGCTAAATAATCTTTTAACTTTCCATAAGGTGTTAAAAGCCCTGTATTTGGTAATGTTTTAAAAGAGTAATACTCATATCCTTTTGTTTCATATTTATTTTTTGAAAAATCAATCGAATTAGTATCAAAATGGATCTTGTCACCTTGAGCTAAGTAGTTAATTTTAATATTTTCTAAATTTCCATTTCTTTTTGCTTCATTTACATCAATAACAGATACACCACTGCGACCTATTACTTCTATGGTTTTTTCTTTGTTGCTAACAACCATTGCAGTGTCTTCGTCAATTCCATAAGCAAGATTCCCATTATTTTCATACTGGATTGCTGTAATTGCTAATCTAGCATAACGAGCTCTTTCATCCATATGCTGATCAACTATACCATTTTGAAAGAAACCTAGTCCTTTTTCAACTGACAGAGGTTCATACTCTTTACCTACCCCTTGGTTTTGATTTTTTTCATAATATCCTTTTAATGCACCAAGGCTATCTCCACCTGTAATCATCGTGTTGCTCATTATTGCAGCTCCAGCGCTTGTCCCACCAATAACTGCACCATTTCGATAGATATCCCAAATTTCTTTTAAGACTATTGAATCTTTACCTTCCCTACGTAGTGTATCAACAATACGTTGTTGGTCTCCACCTACGAACCAAATAGCAGTCAGCCCTCTTATTTGCTTTGCAATTTCTAAACTATTAGCTTGATTTTTCCAATTAGACTCATTTTCATCTGTATCAGAAAAATCATGATTTGATAAAGGTAAAATCTCTACTGATTCTGGACTTACACCATAATTTATTAAATCTTGTTTAAAATCTAAAGAAGATTTTAATTTACCGCTAGCAGCAGGAATAATGCCAATTTTCGCCTTTTTAGATCCGGCTAATTCAATAAATCTTTCATACACTCCTTTATTCGAAGAACCTAACCCCCCGCCAACAATGACAAGGTTTCCTTGAATATCTTCTTGTGAACTTTGAGCCCTTACATACGATAACCCTGAAACTGAAAACGTTAAAATAAAGCTAATTAAAAATGCAATAAATTTTTTTCTCATTTCGTAACCCCTTTACTTATTTTTTAGCTTACTTCTGAATATAAGCAAGTTTTATACCAAAAATAAGTAGATTGACTAATCAAGGTTTCAATACTATTTATTCCATTTAAAAACTAGTTTTTGGTGAATGATTACAACCAATTCTAACCAAATAGGATATGAACTATTTAGAAATCTTAAAGAAGTTTATTTTGTATGTTAGCTTTTAGAAAATGCAAGTATTCAATTCCATTAGTAGTAATCTTCGTACCTGCTCTTCCTCTCCCTTTTGTTATCAAGCCTTTATTCCCCATAATTTCTAATCGAAGTCTAATTTGCTGTGGAGATAAGTATCTACCTTTTTCCTCACTCGAGCTAGAAATAAGGTCTCTACTTGCTGCTTTACCTAAATCATTACATTTCTTTATTGTTTCAAGAATTGTAACAGATTCTTCAATTTCAAGAACACTTGTAGGAAGTTCAAATTGATTTTGATCACTTTTTGGGTGTTCACTGTTCACTGTATAGTTATAATGAGGAAAGTCATTTTGAGAAATCGTATTTCCCTCACAAACAGTAAGCATATAATCGATTACTGATTTCAATTCCCTAATATTCCCAAACCAATTTAAACCCATTAATTCCTTTAAAGCTTCTTCCTCAATCGAAACCCCTTTTCCACTTTTAGAGATAAAGTGTTGAACAAGCAAGGGTATGTCTGTTCTTCTTAAGCGTAACGGTGGAATGATGAGATTTAAGACATTTAATCTATAATACAAATCGGAACGGAATGAGCCGTCTGAGATTTTATGATGGATATCTTTGTTAGTTGCAGCAATGATGCGAACATTAATAGGAATTATTTTTCTGCCACCTATTCTACGAATTTCTTGTTCTTGAAGAACACGAAGTAAATGTGATTGAACATTTAAACTGATGTCACCTATTTCATCTAAGAAAATCGTTCCTCCATCTGCAATTTCAAAAAGACCTTTTTTCCCACCTTTTTTTGCCCCAGTAAACGTACCATCTTCATAACCAAATAGTTCACTTTCTAGTAAACTTTCAGTAAAAGCACTACAATTAATGGCTAAAAAAGGGCCGTTTTTCCTATTTGATTGTTTATGGATTGCGTGTGCAAAAAGTTCTTTACCTGTACCCGTCTCACCTTGAATTAAAATAGGATGCTCTGCTTTTGCAAGTTTTGTTGCTATACGTTTACATTCTAAAATTGTGTAATCCTCACCAATAATATCCGCAAAGTCATATCTTGCATAAAAGCCTTGCTTTCTAAACTCTCGCTGCGCTGTTTTTTCTATTTCAAAAGCTTGATTAACACTTTTAAAAGTAACAACGATTCTGTCATCTTCATGACTAATCGTTCGATAGATTACTATATCAATATTACCAATCGAAAAAAATTTAGATTCTTCCGTTCCATTTAAAATAAATTCTCTAATATTTTGTTGCTTAATAATATCTTCTAGATAACTACCTTCATAACTATTATTTGATAATTTAAACAGGTCGATTATTCGTTCGTTTAACACAGTTATTCTTTTATATCCATCAATAGCTAATATTCCATCATCAACTGCATTCACAACACTTTGAATATGTCTATTTACTTTCTTTGCACTTTGCTCTGCATTTAAAAGTTCTCTATGTAATTCAATAATATTACGTAAATACTTTTCTGAAATTAATGTAGCTATATTATCGTTAAATTGAAAATATTCTATAATTTGTAAAATTGTAGAGATATCAATAAGTCTTACGCCTATATCCAATACACGTTTTATATATGACGGACTTAAATGAGTTTCCCCTGGTGACACCGCTAGATTAATATCTGGGTAATAGAATTGATCACTTTTAAATGGAAAATACTCCAAATGATTAATCCCTAATTGGTACAAGGACTGAATAAGTTCGACTGTCGAATGAAAATCATCATTAACTACAAGAACTTTTGTCCCCTCCTCAATTCTCAATAATTTGTCTACATTTTCATGATTAAGTGTTCTTTTCCCAACTATGATTTTTTTAGCACTTATCTGCGCAAATTTTTCAGTTTCAACTTTTGCTTCAGCTGACGAAAAAAGTATAATTTCATCCTTAAATTCTTTAAGTTCTCCCTCGTCAATTGCATAAGAGTTAATCGTTATGTATTCTTCTAGCAATTGAACTAGTTGATTAGACAAAGCTTGTCTTGTTTTTGAACTGCCTGTTATCAATGTTAATGAATTTTTCACCTTTAATTTCCCACCCTATTTGATAAAATTGGGTTTATTATAACACCAAATAAACCAAAAAGAACCAATTAAACTAAAGAATCTATCAAATTTCCTTAAAAATAAGACATTAAAAATTGGCACACTCCTTGCTAATAGAATGTTATAGCCATTTTAATAGATTTTGAGAATACAAAATATGGGAGGGAATGCACGAAAGCGTCTTATTTATCAAATTCTATTATTATTAATTAGCTACTTTCATTAAAAGGAGATGGACCTATGTCACAAATTCACGCTAATAAAATGACACCTAAGACAAAAGTTATGAAAGAACGTAAAATTAATGTCTTTGCATTACTCTTAGTAATTCTATTAATCACGACAATTCTTACTTATCTATTACCTACAGGTGAATATGCCCATATCGACGTTGGCGGACATTCATCAATAGATCCGAATTCATTTAAATCAATCGCTGCTACACCAGTTGGGCTCTTCGATATGGTGAAAGCAATTCATTCGGGCATGGTAGAAGCAGGTAATATCATTTTCTTTGTTCTAATAATTGGTGGATTTTTCGGTGTATTAAGTGCTACTGGCACTATTGAAGTGTTAATCTCAACAATGGCTAGAAAACTTGCTACTCGAGAAAAGTTATTAATTCCTATTATGATGCTTTTCTTTGCAATTGGAGGTTCCTTAATGGGAATGGCTGAAGAAACTTTAGCTTATATTCCACTTCTGATTCCGTTAGCACTTGCTTTAGGATTTGACACAATGACGGGTACTGCAATCGTATTAGTTGGAGCGTCAGCAGGTTTTACAACAGCGATTATGAATCCGTTTACAGTTGGTATAGCTCAAGGAATCGCAGAACTTCCTACATTTTCTGGTATGGGATTTCGACTTGTGTTGTTTGTAATTGTCTATCTAATATCTGTTATTTTTATTTATCGATATGCCATGAAAGTAAAGAAAAATCCTAACATAGGATTCTATGGAAAATATTCAATTGAACAAACCAATGATCTATTATCTTCTAAAGCTAAATTATCTTCTAGACATAAATGGATATTATTTGCGTTTCTTATCAACTATATTGTTTTAGCTTTTGGAGTTATTAAATATCAATGGTATATTGCTGAAATTGCTTCTCTGTTTATCATCTTAACGATTGCAATTGGAATAATTGGTAGATTATCAATCGATGACGTAGTTAAATCATTTACACAAGGATCTGCTTCTTTAATTAGTGGTGCTCTTATTATAGGTGTTTCCCGTGCAATTCTAGTTGTTTTAAATCAAGGACATATTGTTGATCCAATGCTCCACGGAGTATCTGAAGTCATTAAACATATCCCTGCTTCTTTAAGTGTAATTGGAATGTATAATTTCCAAGCAGCAATTCACTTTATTTTAGCTTCTGGTAGCGGTCATGCCATGTTAACAATGCCAATTATGGCTCCGCTTGCTGATCTACTAGGAATTACACGACAAACTGCTGTTCTATCATTCTCTTTTGCTGATGGAATCGGTAATATTATTTTCCCAACTGCCGGAACTTTAATGGCAGGATTAGCAATAGCAGGTATACCTTGGACAAAATGGGCCAAATGGATTTTCCCATTAGTATTCATTCAATATTTAATTGGTTTAATCGCTGTTGTAATCGCACACATAATGAACTACGGTCCTTTTTAATAAAGGAAATAGGAGGAGAAAAAAGTTGTTAACCTTAATAAAAAACGGTCAAGTATACACACCACAATCTATTGGCAGAAAAGATCTACTTATAGCAGGAGGAAAAATTGAAATGATAGCCGATCATATCACCATTCCACCTGACTTTCCTTCTTGCGATGTCATAGATGCCTCCAACTCTTTAGTTGTACCAGGTTTTATTGATTCACATGTACATATCATTGGAGGTGGTGGTGAAGGCGGATATAAAACACGCACTCCAGAACTAATGCTTACTAATGTTACTTCTGCTGGTGTTACGACAGTAGTTGGTGTATTAGGTACAGACGGTACAACAAGAACAATGGAGAATTTGCTTGCAAAAGCACGTGGTTTAGAAGAAGAAGGGATTACTTGTTATATTCACACTGGTTCTTATCAAATCCCTGTAAAGACACTAACAGAATCAATTCAAAGTGATATTATTTTAATTGATAAGATTATTGGTGTTGGTGAAATTGCTATTGCAGACCATCGTTCCTCAGAACCAACTATTGAAGAACTTGCAAAAATCGCATCTGCTGCACGTAATGGAGGAATTTTATCTGGAAAGGCTGGCATCTTAGAAATTCATGTCGGTGATGGCAAAGATAAACTCTCACTTCTACATCAACTAGTTGAACAGACGAATATTCCAATTCGTCAGTTTCACCCGACTCATATTAATCGGAATGAAGAATTGTTTAAAGCCGGTATTGATTATGCACTTAAAGGTGGATTTGTAGATTTTACTACAAGCACAATTCCTCAGTTTTTAGATGAAGGCGAAGTAAAGTGTAGCAAGGGATTACGAGTTATGCTTGAAGAAGGAGTTCAGATTGAGAACATAACTTTTTCATCTGATGGTCAGGCAAGTCTTCCCTTTTTTGATACGAATGGAGACTATTTAGGACTTCAAATAGGAAAAATTACATCTTTATATCAAGAAGTAAGAGATGGAGTAATTGATGAAGGAATTCCATTAGAAGTAGCATTACAAGTCATTACTTCAAACCCTGCACACGTGCTAAAACTATCACACAAAGGTAACTTAAAACCTGGCAACGATGCTGATATTGTCATGTTAAATCAAGATACTTTAGAAATTGAAACAGTATTTGCACTTGGGAAAAAAATGGTTGAAGAAGGTATTCCGATTGTAAAAGGCACTTTTGAATAACAAATTTCAGGAGGTATTAATAATGAAGATGAACAAGTTTAAGATTTCAATCGTATTGTCATTCGTTTTAGTATTTTCGTTAGTTTTTGGAACTTCTTTCTTACGAGCTGAAAAAAGTGTTGAAGCTGCAGCTGCACCTAAAATCTTTTTAATGGGTGGTGCAATTGATGATAGTAATGCCGAAATTTACAATGCGCTAAAAGCCGCTACTGGCAAAAGCAATCCAGTAGTTGCAATTGTATGTAGTGCAGCTGCTGACTACGCAACTGCGTTAGACGCATACACAAATGATATAACAGGTCACTTATCATATAAAAATTTGTTTACTAGTTATGGTTTTAAACCTGTATTTATCCCTGTGGCAGTTGATAACTATACAATAGAAGCTTATAAGCAAAGTAATATTGATCTAATTAACTCAGCAGACGTTATATTCTTAAACGGTGGAGATCAGTCTCGTCACGTAAGAAGTTTATTAAAAGACGATGGAACGCCTACCCCACTTTTTGCAGCAATCCAACAAAGAGCAGCAGCTGGAGCTATTATTTCTGGTACAAGTGCTGGGACTGCTGTCCAAAGTCCGAAAACTTACGGTGAAGGTGTAAGTTACGGATACTTATATTACAATCGTTTATTGTCTAAGAAAATCAGTGACATCTCACTAGCTGATTCTCAATATCCAGATAATGGTGGATATACAACAGGTTTCGGTTTTGTAAATGCTGCAATTGATACACATTTCGATGCAAGAGGTCGCATAGGTCGTATTCTTTTAGCTGAAAGAGACTTAGGTCAAAAAGTAGGCTTTGGAATTGACGAAAACACAGCACTTTATTTGAACGGTACTACTGGAAAAGTGTATGGTGAACACGGTGTTTTCATAGTAGACTCAACAAATGCAACTTACGGAACAGCTTCATCGTTTACGGCAAATAATGTAAAAGTAAGTTATTTAACATCTGGTGATACTTATAATACAAGCACGAAATCAATCACATCATCTAAATCATTAATTACAACACCATACTATTCGACGATTCGAGATTCTTCGGATATCTTTGCAGCGTATGAAACAACTACGACAATTACAAGATTGGTCGATACAAATGTTTCTTATTTATATGGTGATAGTTACGAATCAGGCCCTAAATTTACATTAAAGTTTATTAAAGACGCAAACACAAAAGGATACTATAGCAATAGTAAATATACAGTTAGTAATGTTGTACTGAATGTAAGTTACTAACTTTAAAGTAACAAAAAGAAGATTTACGCAACGTAAATCTTCTTTTTTAATCATCTAAGCATTTCCAACTGAAATGAATTAATTGTTCGGACTTCTCTTCAATTAAGGAAAAAACTTATTTTCGATCTGCATCTCTATACAGGTTATACTATTCGAATGGTCAAATCAGGAATGTTATTGCAAATAGATTGATAAAGTACAATCATGAAATTACATTTGGAGTAAATTTAGAAAAGTAATCAAACTGTAATCCTCCGTTTAGTTATGTGGAAACGAAAGATATTGCAATTAATAATGATCTAATCATTCTTGCTGCTCCAGGTAATGCTGTAGAAAGTGCCGTTAAAAACATCATAGAAATAGATGGGAAAATAGTAATTGATTTAACTAACCCCATTGGTGAAGGCTTAAAGTTAACAAGAGGTACTACTACTTCAAATGCCGAAGAAATACAAAAAATAATACCAACAGCAAAAATCGTTAAAACATTAAATACGGTTGGACTAGAAAAAATGATTGACCCAACGGTAAATGGAGAAAAGATAACGATGCTTATTGCAGGGGATCACGAAGATGCTAATTTAAAAGTGTCACAACTCTTTGAAGAAATTGGTTTTGATCCATCAATAGTTGGTAAACTTTATTTCTCAAGATATTTAGAGCCTTTTGCTATGATTTGGATTGAAGTGGTTAGAGTACAGGGGATGAATCCAAATACTGGAATAAAATGGATGCGTTAAGTTAAATTAGCATTTTGTATGAAACAATGAGTCGTTTTTATTAAAAACGACTCATTTTACTATGTAAAAACGTAATAGGATGGAACTTGGAATCACTTCTTAAAAGTTATAACACTTTTTTATTTAACTTCACAAAAAAAGTTATCCAATCATCTTTAAGTTCGACCCAAATACTTCCTTTATGTAGTTCAACTATTCGTTTAGATATAGCAAGTCCTAATCCAGCACTACCTTCACTCTTTCTTGATGAATCTTCACGATAAAATTTTTCAAAAAACCGTTCAAGACTTTCTGGGTTTACATTTATTCCGTGATTCGATATCGAAAGTAATACTTCATTAGATCTTTGAGTTAGATTTACTTTTATAGTTGAAGGTTTAACACTATATTTCATTGCATTCATAAATAGGTTATCAAAAACTCTAACCATTTTTTCGACATCAATATTAATTTCTATATCTTCCGCAATCGACTCCTTTTTAATTTTTAATCCTTCTTTTTGAAAAATAGGTATATTCTCACCTATTATTTGTTCAATCAACTGACTAAAATCAACCTTTTGTTTTGATAGGATAATATCTGGACTAGATAACCTCGTAAATTCAAAAAGTTCATTGATTAAATTCTTTAAATCATTCGATTTTGTATAGATTGTATTCAAGTATTCGACTAATTCATTTTCATTCTTGTATTCTCTATTCTTCAACAAATTACTATACCCTAATATTGAGGTTAGTGGTGTTCTTAGATCATGCGAAACACTAGTTATCAATTCATTTTTGATATTTTCAATTTGACGTTCATTTTTAAATTTCCGCTCTAACTCCTTCGACATTGTATTAATATTCATACTCAACTGTGTCAATTCGTCTCGCCCTTTTACCTCAATCACAGCTCCAAGTTTACCTTGCGAAATTATTTGAACAGTACTTGAAATTTCTTTTAAATAAAGAATCTTTTTTCTAATTAGTAACAGAAAACTAACAATGAAACTTAATATGATAATTACAAAAGTTGGAATAATAATGAGATTATATTGTAATGGACTTACCTTATTTTGATGAGAAACAAAATAAGGTCCTATAAAAATTTGTGAAATAAAAATCGTAACAATTAAAGAAACACCGAAACTAATTGTGATTGCTACTAATAACTGAATACTAATTCTTTGCCAGTTATGAATTAAATTCTTCATACTTTGTATCCAATTCCCCAAACTGTTTTAATATAAATAGGATGTTTAGGATCATCTTCAATTTTTTCTCTAATATTTGTTATATGGACCATTACGGTATTATCTGATTTTAAAAAGTCTTCTTTCCAAATTGCTTCATAAATCTTACTAACACTTAGTACGATTCCTTTATTTCGGACTAGTAATTCTAATATATCAAACTCTTTTGGTGTTAGTCTTTTTTCGTTCTTTCGTATCCAAACTTGCCTTGTCTCTGTATTTACTTGCAAGTCACCAAATACTAATACTACTTCATCATTCTTTTGTATATTGTTATATTTTTTATATCTTCTTAGCTGAGATTTTACTCTAGCAATCAACTCAAGTGGATTAAATGGTTTAGTTAAATAATCATCTGCACCTGAGCTTAATCCTTGTATTTTGTCTAGATCTTCAGATTTTGCCGAAAGCATAATGATCGGTAGTGTCCTTTCCTCTCGAATCATTATGCAGGCTTCTATTCCATTTATTTTTGGGAGCATAATATCTAATATAATTAAATCAAAATCTTCATCTTTTAAAAGTTCAAGAGCTTCCTCTGCATCTTCTGCTAAAGTAGTCGAAAACCCTTCATTTTCAAGATAAATTGAAATTAATTTTTTTATTTTTTCATCATCATCTACAACTAATATTTTACTTATCAAGTTTCCCTATTCCTTTCTAAACAGTACTCATATCTAATTATTGCAACTTAATACATATGCTGGTGGGAAATTTCTATATTCTCTTTTAATATCTATATTTTCAAAGTAGGTATTAATAAATTTCATTTTTCTTTGAGTATATTGGAATGTAACAAATCTACCTTGATCTGCGAGTATCTTTTTGGTGTTAAATAAAATAGTTTTTGATACGTTTAAGGGTAAACTAGTAAATGGCAGACCAGAAATGACATAATCGACATTGTCTATTCCAAACTCTTCTAAATACTTCATAATACTTTCTGCACTATCATTAATAATCGTTACATTATGATTATCTCCAAACTTTCTAATTAAATGGTTATAAAACTCATGATTTTTTTCTACTAAAATAATTTTTGTAGTTGGCAATTTAAGCTCAAGTAATTTTTCAGTAAAAACTCCTGTACCTGGACCGTATTCAATAATTGTTTTAGCTGTCTTAAAATTAATATCATCTAACATTTTTTCAGCCAAAAACGATGAACTTGGCATTAATGCGCCAACAGTTCTAGGTCTTAATATATATTGAATTAGAAATAAAAACTTTTTCATAATTTTAACCTCCAAATATTTAACTTATTATGCTGAAATCATAATAAAATAAATATCTGAAGAAAAAGTCACTAAATTTCTTAAGAATTTTAAAGAGGCCTAAATTCAAACTTAATGATTATAAGTGGACATATGTTCCCAATAATACATACCATAAAGCATAAAAAGTGTTACTTAACAAAACGATCATAATGTATGGTCTATACCTCATTCCCGATGCAGATGAAATTAAACAGGCAGCATCAGTTGGGCATGTTGGAACTGCACCTAGAATAAAGAGCATCCAATATTGATTTTTCTTTATTCTTTGTCCTATTTTTGGATGTTTGTTTAGGAAGTTTTTATACCATAGTGATTTATTTATTTTTTTACCAATGATGAAAATGATACTTTCAGTAATAAACATAGATCCCAGTGAAAATAATAAGACAATCCACGGATTAAAAAGAAAAATCCCAGTCAGTAAAAACAAAGAACTTGGTATCATTAATACAAATCTTAATGAAAAAATAACAAAGTATAATAAAAGAGCATAGTCCTGTCGATCTGTTATAAATTGAATTAATTCATTCTTAGAAAATGGTATTATCCCGAATGCATACATACAAACTAAAAGAATACTCCAACTAGCTAATAAAGTGATTACACGATATTTCACTTTCTTTCCTCATTTCATAGTTTAATAATTAAGCATTCATATTTTCGTCTAAACTTATTAAATTTCCCTCCACGTTTTTATTAGTAATTCTTAAGAAATCATAAAGAACTTTTAAATTTTTTGCGTGTTTTGATTATGAATATCAAATTTAAGAATGGAAAAATTAATATAAGTACTACAAAGTAATAAGTAGATTGTAGGTGTTTTATAATTAGCACAAATATCACTAAAACTTTAATCGCTTTATTCTTACTGATTTTTTGGGAACTTTTAATGAGTCAGTCACAAGAACTCTATCAAACAATGCATTGGATGATCATCATAAGTGTAATTGGAATTTCATGTAATTTATTTTTAGAAAATCGGAATCCTCAAAGTACGATTTCCTGGTTATTATTATTCTCCGTAGCACCTACTTTCGGCGTTTTATTATACGTTCTATTTGGTCGGTTAAAGAGGCGGCGAAAAAAATTAATCCTTCATTCAAAGTTTATAACACCTCAAGTTTTGAGTGAAAAGAATGATATTAAATGTAATACTCTCTCAATAAAATCGCAAAAATTGAGTACCATCATTGAAAAGTTTACAGGGGTTTCCATCAACAGCAATTCAAGTGCTTCATTATTAATTAATGGTGATGAAATGTTTTCAAAACTCAAAGAAGCTCTCCTAGATGCAAAAAACTATATCTATATTCAGTACTATATCTTTCGAGCAGATACAATCGGTAGCGAATTACTTGACATCTTAAGGATGAAAGTGAATGAAGGTGTTGTAGTTCGCTTATTAGTTGATGGTTTAGGAAGTAAAAGTTTAAAGAAGAAATTGTTAAAAAAATTGAGGACTGCTGGTGTTAAAGTATCAATATTTGATCCGATTTCTCCTTGGTCAATGGGTACAATAAATTATCGAAACCATAGAAAAATTGTTGTGATAGATGGGATTAAAGGTTTCACTGGAGGTCTAAATGTAGGTGATGAATATTTAGGTAGATCAAAAATTGGATTTTGGAGGGATACCCATTTATTCATAGAAGGAAGTGCCGTTGAGGAGCTTCAAAACATATTTTTGCAAGACTGGCATTATTCTACATCTGATCATTCTTGTGAAAAAATTCAAATTAACAGATTAAATTATAATCATACAAAAAGTTATGATCAATTTCTTCAAGATGAAAGTAATAAGGTAAAAGGTGCTGTTCAAATTTTTGGAAGTGGACCCGACACGAAGGAACCAACCATGAGGAATGCTTTTCATACTCTGCTTACAATCGCTGAAAACAGTATCTGGATTGCCACTCCTTATTTCGTTCCAGACCAAGAAATTTTCACGATTTTAAAACTTAAAGCAATGTCTGGATTAGATGTACGAATAATCTATCCAGGAAAAAGCGATAGTATTTTGAGTGATTCAGCATCTAAGTCATATTTCGCTCCCCTATTAGAAAGTGGCGTGAAAATTTATACATATCAAAAGAATTTCCTTCACTCAAAGGTTATTTTAATCGATAATGAAATCGCTTCAGTTGGTACTGCTAATTTAGATGTAAGAAGTTTGCATTTAAATTATGAGTTAACTTCGTTTTTATATGAATCAGATGCTGTTGTTCAAGTGAACCAATCCTTTTTAAATGATCTTTCTGTTTCTACTCAATTAGATCGTAAGCAATTTATAGAACGTAGTTTATTTAAAAAGTTAATTGAGTCACTAACTCGCTTATTTTCACCTTTATTGTAATCTGGCTAAAGATAAGTGCATTATATATTTACAAGAGAATTTAATATAGGAATTAATTAAGGAGCTTTAGGCTCCTTTTTTAAGTTTAAATCTTTTTAAGTTTTTTCTTTTTTATAAATGTAGTAAGAAAAAAGAATACTAGGACTACAATTGAAATTAATATTATTATTTGGTTTGTTGATAAAGATAATATCTTAGTTAATTTTATTGAGTAAGCGAGTAGTGAAGATGTTATTAATTTAGAAATACATACGATTATTATATATTTTTTAGTGGAAACATTAGTAATTCCTGCTCCAACACTGACAATTTCATCTGGCAAAACAGGAACAATCAACAAAATTGTAATAAATAGCGTTTCATTTTTTTTAACCATTTCATTATATTTTGTAAGGTGCTTTGTTTTAATAAATCGATTAACTACCTTTAATCCTCCATATCTTGCTAAAAAAAACATAGTAATATTCCCTAAAACTATACCTACAAAATCAATAATAAAACCATAAAAAGAACCAAACACTGTACTTGCAGCTAAGACAGTGACTGCTTCTGGAATCGGCAAAGCAATTGGGTGGAAAAAACAGATTAAAAAATAGATAAACTTAGCAATTTTTATATTTTTTCTAAACAGTCCTTCAAAACCATAATAATTAGTTATAACCATAATATTAGATATGTAATAAATTAAAAAAATGACAATTACTACGCCAAAGTTATAAAAAACTAGAATTCGAGTTAACTTTAGAAATTCTTCACTCTTGTTAAAAAATGCTGTTATTGCAAATATCACAATGATAAATGATAAAAAAATGCCAACCATTCTAAATTCATAAAGTAAAGTTTTTAAAGAACATACTAAGATTAAAATTGGAATAAAACTTACAATCAATTGCAGACATAATCTTACATATCTCCAATTTGAATACTTAATTCTAGAAATAGTGCTCATTAAATTCTCCTTAGGCTAAACTATTATTCTGCGCAAGCAAAGATGTATTTTATTCTTTAAATAGACTGAAATGTTTAATGGTTATATTATTCAATAAATAAAGACCAGATATACCTAAGTAAGTAAAAGAAAGCAGCCTGTATATTTGACATAAAAACAACATAATGTTGTGAATGATAATTTTATTATTTTCTTTATAAAAATAAATATTCCATATGTAAATCCTCCATTTACCGACTAACCACAAGTTGGTCTCTTATATTCTCCCATGCTTTATCATTAACTTTATATTCCTTACCTTTTCGTTAGAATAAATACTTATCTTCACTAATATCGAGTTCTTCAGTTAAGCTGTTTTGTTTCGAACAAAAAGAACTAGCAGACTCTAATTCACGAACTTCAAATTTTCTATTTTCGAACATTCTACAGTAATGGATACCTTTAATACTCATACAAAAAAACTTATTCCTTTGGTATAAGAATAAGCTCTTCTATTTGCGGGTTTCATCTATATGACGAAGTGCACTAAACTTCTATTTTATTTTTAAACTATGTAAAATAAATCAGGTTATCGCAAATTTGAGAGTTACCAACTTTCAAGCAACTTAACGAAACTACTATATTAAGTATAAATAGAACCGGTAGATTAAATACTTTGAAATTAACTTCTACCAAATTAAAAAATTTGTGTATTAGTTTGAATACAATTCATCATTTAAGCAAGTCTGAATAGTCTATAACAAATTGTTCAAACTTAATTGGGTCCCTCCCTAATAAATCCTCTAAATCTGTTGTTATATTTTTGGCAAGTCCTAATTTTGCGGTTGTGTATATACCGATCATAACTATAATAAAATCGCGAGCTAACCCTTTTTTTCTCATTTTTCTCCAAAAGGTTAAAATACTTGGATTTGTATATGTTATGTCTTTTTGTAGGTGCTTTGATAAGATCTCAGCCACTTCAAAATAACTAATTGCTTCATTTCCAGTTAACGAATAAGCTTTGAACCTATGACCATTTTCGGTTAGTGCTTTTGCGGCCACAACACCGATATCTCTTGTATCGATAAAACTCGTTTTCCCTTTACCCGCTGGTACAAATATAATATTTTCCTTTATCAGTTCTTCTACATGTTGATTTAATAAATTCTGCATGAAAAAACTTGGTCGTAAAAATGTATAAGGGATCCCTGAGTTGATGATTAATTCCTCTATCTTGGAATGCGGAACTACCTTATTTTTATCAGCACCTAATAAAGACAAAAATACAATTTGTTCAATCCCCACTTCTTTTGCAATTTCAATAACTGGTTCAAAATATTTCTTATCAGCAAGATGTGGAGGACGTATTAAAAAAAGCTTTGTGATCCCTTGAAAAGCAGGTCTAATAGATTTGGGATCTTCAAAGTTTAAATAAACATCACTAGTATTTTTTTTACTTGTGGATATTTTAAAATTAGCATGTAGCTTTACCAGTTCTCTCACAACTTCTTTACCTACAGTACCTTTTGCACCTGTGACTAGAATCAAATTGTTCACTTCTTTCTATTACTTTCTTTTTCGTAGTATTATATATAAATTGCTTTAATAGCCCTTTCAATAGCACAACCTCATTCATATTTACTTGAACATCTTTTGTTACTACTCCTCCAGAACTCTAATAACATTTTTTCCGTTGATAAACTTCAATGATTATTATATCCACTATCACGCCTAAAATTTGGTTATATCTCATCACTTTATTCGAACTAGTCTGTATATCATATTCTAATTTTAGTTTGATAGATCATTCGAGTTAGATATCGCGTAAGCGCACTTCCTTAATCATTCCAAGTCCCAATTCTTATAGTGTTCACAATTTTGTTATATCTTCTAAATACTACGTATTAAAAATCTTTATTAATATTTTTTAATAGTTTATCATAATTATATATACTTAAAAGTTAATTATTAAGAAATAAATGTGAACATTCAATTTATCGTTCAACGTATCCAAACATAACCACCCGTGATATAACGGGTGGTTTGCTCTGCGGCTGAAAGCCTTTATTACTGAGTAAATCCTAAAGGTCTACTGAACAGTTCGCCTGAAGTACTACTTTTACTGGCCAGACCTCAAAGGCCTTCTGCTTACTTTCTTTTCTTTTTCTGTATCTCTTAATCAGTAAATAGATCTATGTATTCCATCATGCTTAACTTTTCCGCCCATCTTGTAGTTGATTTCGTATATATTCTTTTGTGGGCGATTTATGGGTAACCTAATTAATTGATATGAAACCAACAAACTGCCCATAAATAAAAACCCTTAACGCCAATAGCGTCAAGGGTTGATTTGATTAATATACTGACATGTATTGATCTCTTTCCCAAGGGTGAACTTGAGTACGGAAGATATCCCATTCGATTTCTTTTGCTTCTACAAAGTGTTCGAATAAGTGTGATCCTAATGCACCAACGATTACTTCGTCAGTTTTTAATAGATCTAATGCAGCTGCTAAAGTTGCTGGTAAGTCGATGATTCCAACTTCTTCGCGCTCTTCTTTAGACATAACGTAGATGTTACGGTCTACTGGAGCTGGAGCTTCTAATTTATTTTTGATTCCGTCTAAACCTGCTGCTAATAATACTGATAATGCTAAGTATGGGTTTGCAGCTGGGTCAACTGAACGTACTTCTACACGTGTGCTTAAGCCACGAGATGCAGGAATACGAATTAGTGGACTACGGTTTCTTGCAGACCAAGCAACGTAACATGGAGCTTCATAGCCAGGTACTAAACGTTTGTATGAGTTTACAGTTGGGTTTGTAACAGCTGTAAAGTTTGGAGCATGTTTTAAGATCCCTGCGATGAAGTGACGTGCAGTTTCACTTAAACCTAATTCACCAGTCTCATCGTAAAATGCGTTTTTGCCATTTGTAAATAATGATAAGTTACAGTGCATACCTGATCCGTTTACACCAAATAATGGTTTTGGCATGAATGTCGCGTGTAAACCGTGTTTACGTGCGATTGTTTTTACAACTAATTTAAATGTTTGAATGTCATCACAAGCTTTAATTGCACCAGCATATTTGAAATCAATTTCATGTTGTCCTGGAGCTACTTCGTGGTGAGATGCTTCGATTTCAAAGCCCATTTCTTCAAGTTCAAGAACGATATCACGACGGCAGTTTTCACCTAAATCAGTTGGTGCTAAGTCGAAGTAACCACCTTTATCATTTAACTCAAGAGTAGGTTCACCTTTTTCATCTAATTTAAATAAGAAGAATTCTGGCTCAGGCCCTAAATTGAAATCTGTGAAGCCTAAAGCTTCCATTTCTTTTAACATACGTTTTAAGTTATTACGAGGATCTCCTTCAAATGGAGTGCCATCTGCATTGTAAATATCACAGATTAAACGAGCTACTTTTCCTTTTTCAGCAGTCCATGGGAAAACTACCCAAGTGTCTAAATCAGGGAATAAATACATATCTGATTCTTCGATACGAACGAATCCTTCGATTGAAGAACCGTCAAACATCATTTTATTGTCTAAAGCTTTTTCAAGCTGACTTACTGGTATTTCAACGTTTTTGATAATCCCTAGTAAATCCGTAAATTGTAGACGTATGTACTTTACGTTTTGTTCTTTTGAAATACGGAAAATATCTTCTTTTGTAAACTTAGCCATTATAAAAGTTCCCCTTTCGTATGCAACAAACAAAATTAGTCTAACACACTTTAAAATAGAAAAGTAGAGATATGCTACTTCCACTTTTCTATTTTTTTATTTTAAGTTTAGTGATTAGCAGTTTAAATATGTTTCTTTTTCCCATTCCGATACACGTAATCGATATGCATCCCATTCATCTTTTTTGTTTTGAAGGAATGAATAAAATACATGTTTCCCTAAAACTTGCTGTAGGAATTCACTGTTTTCTAGTTCAGTAACTGCTTCAAGTAAGCTTCCAGGCAATGTTTCAATACCTTCTGCTTTTCTAGTTACATCATCCATCAAATACAGGTTTTCACTACGCTCGACTGGAGGTGTTAACTTTCTTTCAATACCATCCAAGCCGGCTGATAATAAAACAGCTAAAGCTAAATAAGGATTTGCAGATGGGTCTGGATTTCGCACTTCGATTCTAGTACCTGCACCTCTTGCAGCTGGTATACGAATTGTACATGTACGATTACTTTGTGACCAAGCTACATAAACTGGTGCTTCATAGCCTGGAACTAAACGCTTATATGAATTAACTGTTGGATTTGTAACTGAAGCATTTGCACGAGCATGTGTTAATACACCTGCAATAAATTGTCGCGCTGTTTCAGATAATCCAATTGAATCATGCTGATCATAAAAGGCATTACCATTATCATTTCCTAGACTCATATGACAATGCATACCTGAGCCATTTTCTCCAAAAATTGGTTTTGGCATGAATGTAGCAACTAAACCATTTTTCTCAGCAATTGTTTTAACTGTATATTTAAATAATTGAATATTATCAGCTGTTTGTAATCCTGGTGCGTATTTCCAATCGATCTCATGTTGACCGATTGCAACTTCGTGATGTAAAGCCTCAACTTCTAACCCTAACGCCTGCAGGGCTTTCGTAATTTCACGTCGTATTGTAACTGTTTTATCTAGGGGGGCTACATCAAAATATCCACCATTGTCATTTGGAACTAACTGATTTCCTTCCTTATTAAATAAGAAGAACTCAGGTTCAGGTCCTACATTAAAAGAAGTAAATCCCTTGTCAGTCGCTTTTTCAATTGCTCGTTTAAGCACATTTCTTGGATCACCTTCAAAAGGTGTACCATTCGGATAATGAACATCACAAATGAAGAGTCCAACTTTTTCAATAGTATCGACTTTCCAAGTATTCAAATCTGGGAAAAGCATCATATCACTTGCTTCAATTTTTGTGAATCCGTTAATACTAGAGCCATCAAACATAGTTTCATTATTAAGTATTTTTTCAATTTGTGTGATTGGTAGTTCTAATTGTTTGAATACCCCTTCTACATCTGTAAAAAATAACTGTACAAATTCAAGACTGTGTTCTTCAACACTATTTAAAATCGTTTCCTTTTTCATTTATATTTCCCCCCATATAAATATAAAAGCTAGAATAATCCGGATTTAATCAATAACTTAATGAAAGAATCGAGACATATCTCCTTGTCGTAAAGAAGTTCTACCTAATTTACCATTTTGATATAACTCTTGACGAAGCATTTTTCGAAGCTGTTCATCTGATATTGATTTTTCAACAATGACTTGTTGAACCACTGTTTCTTTGGATTTTTCTGACGATTTTAAATTGAGTACTTCTTTAATTCCTGCTAAATTTAAGCCTTGTTCTATAAAGGTTTTTATCTCTAATAATCGATCGACATCATTGAAAGAAAATAATCTACGATTACCTTCAGTACGAGCTGGACGTATTAAATCATGCTCTTCATAATATCGAATTTGTCTTGCGGATAATTCAGTTAACGAAATGACTATTCCGATTGGGAAAAGTGGCGTTGAGCGTCTTACTTGATCATTCATAGCAATGCTCCTTTCGTTCATCTATAAGTATTTTATTTCATGTTAGATAATCTGTCAATACAATGTTAGAAAACCTAACATGAAATTATTTGTTTTTTATTCTATGCAATATTAGTTAAAATTCTACTATTTAATTAAAAAAAATAATCTCCATTAGTTTGGAGATTATAACGATTTGTATTCTCTTCATATATGATTAAATACGTTTATTTGTTGAACGTATTTAATCTTGGTTTCATTTGAATGTCCTCAAATTTAACTGATATGATATTCACTAAGTACTTTAAAATGATAAATCTTTTTTTAAGAAGAAATGCTCATAATCTCTTCCCACTTTATCAAGGCTTCCATAAACATGATAGCCGAACTTTTTATAAAAATCTAAAGCCTGAAAGCTCAAAGTATCTACCTTTATGAAATCACAATTCTTTTCAAGTGCAATTTCTTCAACTTCAAGTAACAATTTGGTTCCATATCCATGTTTACGAATATCTTCATCAATCATAAAAGTATGAATTTCTAACCAATTCCAGCAAATTTCACCTATTATCCCGCCACGTACTTTACCATTTTCATCCTTTAGAAATAAATTAATCTCTTGATATCTACCCCTTAAATCTTCAGGAAAATGTTTTAAATTAAATTCATACAAACTCCTATTAATATAATTTTTATCTTTCTCATTTAAATCTTTCGTTATATGTAGATCCATTTCACCTTTTCTCCTATTCTGTTTCATTCGATTATTAAGTAAATATTACATAATTATTTTCGCTAAGAAGATTTAACAGTGGTAGCATATTAAATTTTACCATATTCTCCCTTTTCCCTTCGTAAATATTGCAGTTTAACTATCCATTTACTTTAATAAAAAGACTCATATTGGCAGTTAATCTTCAACTAACGCACGAATAGTTTCAGTACATATTTCTACAATTTGACTATAGTAATTTATTAAGTTATGATTTTTTTACTTTTATAGAAAGGCTGAGGATAATGATTTGTCGTTTAAAAAAGTTTAAAAATGTCGCTGTGGTATTAAGCTTCTAAGTAAGTTCTAGAATCTACAATACTTAGAAGCGAGGAAGATAATTATGAATCATCCATTATTTAATCATTGGTCTGAAACAAAGTATTTAAAAGATATAGTGACAAATCCACTCATTGAAGTAGGGGAGTATTCCTATTATTCAGGGTATTATGGTAATCAAAATTTTGAAGATGGCTGTGTAAGATATTTATGGGGTGATGCTAAATCTCAAGAACTTTTCAATCCAATTGAACAGTTTGGTTGGCATCTAGATAAACTCATTATTGGAAATTATGTTTGTATTGCAAGTGGAGTTATCATTTTAATGGGTGGTAATCATAACCACCATTCAGAATGGATCACTGTTTATCCATTTGTTGAACAAATAGGACAATCTTATGAACCAAAAGGTAACACAGTTATTAAAAGCGATGCCTGGATTGGCATGAACGCTATTATAATGCCTGGTGTTACAATTGGTGAAGGCGCAATCGTTGCAGCAGGTTCTGTGGTATCTAAAAACGTACCTCCATATACAATAGTTGGTGGAAATCCTGCAAAAGAAATAAAGAAACGCTTCACAGATTCAGAGATTAATAAACTAATGGAAATGCGTTGGTTTGATTGGGATAGAGAATTAGTTAAGAGAGCGATACCTCTTTTGTCCAATTCATCCATTGAAAAGTTATATGATTTTTATACCAACAAAGTAAAAGAAAGATAATTAAGTTAGACAAGCACATTCTAAATAGGATGTAGCTTTTTGCATACAATTTTTATTTATTACGCAAAATTGGCAGGTTTACTCTTTATAGCAAACCTGCCAATTTTCCAATAAAAAGATTCACATTTTGTCTGGATAATTGAAAATTTTTGACAAACTATTAGTTGGTTTAGTTATACAAGAATACAACCTAAATGAAAGAACGGCGTGTTCTTGACTACCTCCCTAGTCAAACTCCTTTATTACGTTCTTCTGTGCAACTTAGGTAATTAGCACATTTCTCTTTGAAACACTTGGTTACTGTTCCTGGCTTAAGATTATCTTTAAACTTTTCATAGCAGTAACACACTTCATCGTCCTGTTCAACTCCACTCTTCCGACTAAATACTTTTGGTCCGATATCAGAAGGCTTTAGATCTTCTATTTTGTTATCTTCTTTATACTTATCTAAACACGACTTACATATACAAGATCTTCTTACCTCTTCTTGTGGTATCTGATTAAATATCTCTCTTGGGAAATACTCATCATTACACCAACAAGTCTTCCCACTTGAGCACTTATTCTCATTACCACACATGGGACAGAGCTTAATTGCCATTATATACCCTCCTCAATTAACAATCTTAATTACAATTTTTAGCGGACTTTTTAGCAGAAGATTGTAGAAACTCTTCTGCGCATATCATATAAAAGTAATCTTTTAGTGTCAGAGTATTTCTCTAATTAGTCATCTTTTTTCAATTGTAGAGATCGTTGCACATCCTCTAAATATTCTATGGGATTTATGATTTGATCTAGTTCAAAAGTGACTTTAATTAAATTTAATTTCTAATTCCATCAATTAATGTTTATATTATTTATGTACTACTGACGAGATATTTTGTCTTCCTATATAACTATTAATTTTTTACTGCTTCAATTCTTCTTTTAAACTCTTCTTTCCCCTCTTCGCTTTCTATATTATTCAGCACCCTCCCAAGATAGCGTACTTCTCTTCTTTATAAACTGCAAACCCCTTAAACAATGCTTTTTCATGTTCCAACCTCTCTTCAATTTGTTTTTAAGGAAAACCTTCTCCAATTTCCCCTTCTTGTTCAGTACGGTCATTTAATTTTTGTACGGAACAGCTTCACCATATCGCTTCCATTTGGAACAATTTATCCTAATTACATAATGATTCTTAATGATAGTCAACAAAAAGCCAATCCCTTCTACAATTAGGAATTGGCTTTTTTGAGTTTTCTCTTATTTTTATATAAATAATACATTAATAATGAATTTAACTTATAACTAGAATAAACATCAAACGAAAATATGTTAAACTGTCTGAAAAAATTCAGTTGATTCGAACCCCCATTTAATCGAACAAAATTGACCAATCCGTTAAGATTCTCGGAAAGTGTTAAATCATTTGTTTTTGAATTATTGCTACTTTAGCAATATGAGTTTCTTCCTATATAGTAATTCATTTTTACAATAATGTTATTTCTACAAATATTTTCCATTTAAAGTAATGACAATTAATTCATTTTTATTTTTTCTATATTAATAGAATTTCCCGATTCACAAATACGAATATTTCGAAACTCAAAATCTAGATAATAGGGCTTATTATATTTTTTAATAACAACTTAAATTGTTATATTCGCCCACCAAATCTTATATTGATAAAGTGTTAAAATTTTATAAAAATCAGAAAAAATTGCTCTTTTTAACTATTTCCTAGGGAAGAAGTTAACGAATAAATGGTAATCGTTTTTCTCTATTAAATGCAATCAATAAATTACTCTTGCTCCCAACTTTTAAAAGTTTCCTTATAATCGCTAGAAACAATTCCTTTTTCTGTAATAATCGCCGTAATTAATTCATTCGGCGTCACGTCAAACGCTGGGTTTAATACATCGATTCCATCTGGTGCTATTTGAACATTTCCGATATGTGTTACTTCAGTACGATCGCGTTGTTCAATTACAATTTCGCTCCCTGATTCGATTGATAAATCAATTGTTGATAAAGGAGCTGCTACATAAAATGGGATTTGGTAAAAGTTTGCTAAAATCGCTAATTGTAATGTTCCAATTTTATTTGCAGTGTCCCCATTAGCAGTAATGCGATCAGCTCCAACCATAACTACATCAACTTTTTTATTTTGTAATAAGTAGCCGACCATATTATCTGTCAATAATGTAACTGGGATACCACTTTGGTTCAATTCCCAAGATGTCAGTCTTGCCCCTTGAAATACTGGTCTAGTTTCTGTTGCATAGGCTGAAATTTCCCAACCTTTTTCTTTTGCTAAGTGAAGTGGAGCTAAAGCTGTTCCGTAGCGACTTGTCGCAATACTTCCTGCGTTGCAATGAGTTAATACCGCTGCACCGTCATGTAATAATGTTAAAGCGTTTTCACCGATTTCCTTGCAAGTTGCCTCATCTGCTAAATGTAATTTTATCGCTTCTTCCATGATGATTAATTTAGCTTCTGATACAGTAACTGCTTCTTTACTAGAACCAATTAGTTTTTCAACTGCCCATGCTAAATTTACTGCAGTTGGTCTAGCACTAATTAGTTCATCCGCTAATAATCTTGCTTGTTGATGAAATTCTTCAATTTGTTCAGTTTCAATTTCTCGAACACCTAAATAAAGTCCATACGCAGCTGCTAAACCGATCGCTGGTGCTCCTCTTACTTGTAATTTTACGATTGCTTCACGTACATCTAATAATGTTGTTGCATCAAAATAGTATATTTCAGTTGGTAATTTTGTTTGGTCTAAAATTTTTAAGCTTTCACCGTTCCATTGTAATGATTCAGGTATTTGCTGTAATGTAGTCATCGATTATTACTCCAATCCATTAAGTAAATTTCCAATATTTCTAATAGTGAATCTATTTTTTATACAATAAACTCCGAATTTTAAGACTTTTTTCTTTGCTTCAATTTTTTGATTATGTTCCAGTGCATCAATATCTTCAACATGAGCAAGACCGATACTTCTTCGGATTAATTCACATCCAATAACCCCAATTGCATCCACCCAATATCCTTCTAGTTTTTCTTTAATTAAAGCTTTTTGGTTAAACGGTCTAACACTATGCTCTTCCCATAGGCGAATAAATGTTTCATTAAAAACTTTTTCAATGTTTAAAATGTGTTCAATAATTTCGTCCTTTAGTTCAGTACGACTGAAAAGTTGAAAAAGTAAATTTGCCTGAATTTGCCCTAAATCAAATCCGATTGGTCCGACAAATGCAAATTCCGGGTCAATTATTTTTGTTTCTGTTTCAGATACGAAAATGCTTCCCGTATGTAAATCACCATGTAATAAAGCTTCTTTTTTCGATAAGAAATCTAATTTTAGTTTCGCAACCTCAATTTGTAGATCTTCATCATTCCATAGATTTTGAATTTCATCTGTTAATTCTTCTTCAAAACTATTTGTTTCACTGTTAAAAAATGGGTCCGTGTAAACAAGATTTTCTGTTATATCACATAAGTCAGGATTATTAAAAAGATACTCTAACTCTTTTTTCTTAGCCGGTGAAGTTCCAAAGTCTGAAGTGAAGAATAATGATTTAGCTAAAAATTCTCCAATATGTTCAGCTAAAAACGGATAGCTTTTTTTCTCAATGAAACCTTTCCGTAAAATTTGCAAGTGAGATAGATCCTCCATTACAGTTACAGCTTGATCTTCGTCATGTTCTAAAATTTTTGGTGCATGTAATGGGATTAGCTCATTGTATATTTTTGTCGCATTACTCTCGATCGTCGCTCGCTTTAATGTAAGTGGCCAGCTTTCTCCAACGACTTTTGCGTATGGTAGAGCCTGTTTTATAATTAACCCTTTCTCGCTTCCTACGGGATTAACTTTAAACACTAAATTTAGATTCCCATCCCCGATTTCTATACTTTCACATAGTTCATTTTTAAAATAGCCAAGTTTTTGTAAATAAGTAATTGCAGTTGCTTCTGTTAAAGGTCTATATTCTTTTCGTTCAATGACAGTCACTAAATTCATCCCCCTTGAATTTTGCAAAATAAAAAGCCTCTTTTCCGAGACGAAAAGAGGCAATACTAATTGGCTTTCGTCTCTTATCTACCAGAAAATTTCTTTTCTGTTGGAATTAGCACCGTGCCTTACTGAGCATTTAAGCTCAGGCGTATACAATACGCCCCATTTCACAATGGTATTACGGTCGGTTGCTGGGCATCGTCGGGCCAAATCCCTCCGCCTACTCGAAATAAGAGTTCGCATATTTGATTTTATAATCGTATTTTAGTTTATAAATTTTTAATTTGTCAATCACTTTTTTAAATTTTTTTGTAAATTTCTTCTTTTCTGTCTTCAAAAATAGGGATTGTACCGCGTATTTCATCGACTTTTTTCGGATCAATTTCACCGAATACGATTTCTTCATTCGTGCTACCTTTGGAAATTACTTCTCCCCAAGGGTCAATGATCATTGATCCTCCGCCAAATGTATTTGCTAAATCTTTTCCTACTCGATTACAAGCAACAACATAACACTGATTTTCAATTGCTCTTGCTTTTAACAAGATTTCCCAATGATTCATTCTTTGAATTGGCCATTCAGCGACAAAAAATAAAACTTTTGCACCTTTTTGAGAATGAGCTCCAATCCATTCAGGAAAACGCAAATCATAGCAAACAAAACCTGCAGCTGTTAATCCATCGATTTCAAAAAGACCGTCTGTTTCCCCTGATTGAAGATAGTGATGCTCGTTCATTAACTGGAACAAATGAACTTTATCATAAGATTTTACTAATTCACCAGTATTGCTAATAACAATTAACGTATTCGTTACACCATTTTCTCTTGCAATTGGGAACGAACCAGCAATCAATATTACATTATTTGATTTTGCAATCGACTGAAGTTCAGAAATAATCGCTTCTTGTTCACCTGTGTGCAAGCCAATCTCTTCCAAACAATAGCCTGTTGTCCATAACTCTGGTAATACGATAACCTGAACATTTTCTTTAACAGCTTCGTTTATTTGAGTTTTCATTTTCTCTAAATTAGACTTTGATTTACCTAAAATAACGTCAGATTGAATACACGCAATTTTAATCACAATTTATTCACCCTATTCTAAATTTTATAGACATTTTTAAATCGAGCATATATGATGGTGAAAGTTATTGCAACAGTCGTTCATGAAAATCAGTCGATTAAGTAACGATCTATTCAAATTAATTTTATTATATTTTTGGAGTGATTAACTTGAATCATAGTAAACTATTAAACAATTTACCAAAACAATTTTTTGCTTCACTAGTCCAAAAAGTGAATCAGTCAATAGGTAATGGTCATGATGTCATTAATCTTGGTCAAGGAAATCCAGATCAGCCAACACCTGACTATATTATAAAAGCATTACAAAAGTCTGTTGAAAACCCTTTAACTCATCGTTATTCTCCGTTTAGAGGGATGAGATCTTTAAAAAATGCTGTTGTAGAATTTTATAAACGAGAGTATGATGTTGATTTAGACCCAGAGGAAGAAGTAGCCATATTATTCGGTGGAAAAGCTGGATTAGTTGAGCTACCACTTTGTTTATGTGACGCTGGAGATACAATTTTAGTTCCAGATCCAGGCTATCCAGACTATTTATCTGGTATATCTCTTTCAAAAACAGTACCATACATGCTTCCATTACTTGAACAAAATCAATTTTTACCAGATTATAAATTAATTCCTCAGGATGTTTTGGATGCTAGTAAAATATTATTTATCAATTATCCAAATAATCCCACTGGCGCTATCGCAACAGAAGAATTTTTTAAAGAAACAGTTGAGCTTGCAAGAAATAATCAAATTACAGTTTGTCATGATTTTGCTTATGGCGCATTTGGTTTTGACGGCAAAAAACCTTTAAGTTATCTTCAAACGCCAGGAGCAAAGGAATGCGGGATTGAAATTTATACCCTCTCTAAAACTTATAATATGGCTGGTTGGAGAATCGGTTTTGCAGTTGGAAATAAAGAGGTTATTTCAGCAATTAATCTATTACAGGATCATCTTTACGTTAGCATCTTCCCTGCTGTTCAAGAAGCTGCCGCTGTTGCGCTTACAGAATCTCAAGAAAGTGTAAAACAACTATTAGCACTTTATGAAGAGCGTAGAAATGTATTTATTAGCGGTTGTCACGAAATTGGATGGGAAGTAACTGCACCAGCAGGGTCCTTTTTTGCATGGCTAAAAATTCCAGCAGGTTTTACATCACAGGAATTTGCTGATCTATTACTTGAAAAGGCTCATATTGCAGTCGCTCCAGGAAATGGATTTGGAGAATATGGTGAAGGGTATGTAAGAGTCGGCCTACTATCAGATACTGATAGACTGAAGGAAGCAGTTGCTAGATTAAAAGAAATTGAAATATTTTCAAAATTTAATGTTTGACAATTATGATTGTTCATGAAATAATGCGATTAGATTAATAATTCAAAATTAAATATTAACTTTATTCAGAGTAGGTGGAGGGACCGAGCCCGACGAAACCCGGCAACCGGCTAGTTAACTAGTACGGTGCTAATTCTCGCAGCATTTGCTGACAGATAAGGTGTAGGTAAACCTCTCCTTAGTGGAGAGGTTTTTTGTTTGATTAAAACTTTTTGGAGGTTTTGAAATGAGTGGAGTAATAGCAACTTACCAAGTTTATGATAAAAATCATCATTTAGAAAAAAAGGCAGAGTCAATCGCGCTAGGTTTAACGGTTGGTTCTTGGACGTCATTACCTCAAAATGATCAAATTCAATTACAAAAGCATAAAGGTAAAGTTCTTTCAGTTCGTGATATAGAATGCGAAGAAAATATCGTTAACTTTTTAGGATATAAACCAACAAAAGGGATTATTGAAATTTATTATCCTAGCTTAAATTTTTCAGCTGATCTTCCAGCTATTTTAACAACAGTTTTCGGTAAGCTATCCCTTGATGGCGAAATTAAACTAATAGATTTAAATTTTACTGATGACATTTTAAATTTATTTCCGGGTCCAAAATTTGGTATTAAAGGCATTCGAGAAAAATTGGATGTATATGATCGACCTTTATTAATGAGCATTTTCAAATCAATAATCGGCAGAGACATTCAATACATTTCAGAGGAATTAAAAAAGCAAGCTTTAGGCGGCGTTGATTTAATTAAAGACGACGAGATACTTTTTGACACGAATACATCTATAACAGATCGCGTCACTCACGGAAAAAATATTTTGAACCAAGTTTATGAAAAAACAGGACACAAAACATTATACGCGGTGAATTTAACTGGCCGTACATATGAGTTAAAAGAAAAAGCATTACGTGCTGCAGAAGCTGGTGCGGATGTATTTTTATTAAATGTATTCTCGTATGGAATTGATGTACTTCAAGGTTTGGCAGAGGATCCATCAATTAATGTTCCAATTATGGCCCATCCTGCTGTTTCGGGTGCGTTTACAGCATCACCAATTTATGGAATTGACGCAGGATTATTACTAGGGAAACTTTTACGAATTGCAGGTGCAGATTTTAGTCTATTCCCTTCGCCATATGGTTCAGTTGCATTACAAAAAGAGACAGCTTTAAAAATCGCTGAAAATTTAACTGTATCAAATGGATTAAAGGAGACATTCCCAGTACCTTCTGCTGGAATTCACCCTGCGCTAGTGCCTCAATTAATTCAAGATTTTGGAATTGAGCAAGTCATCAACGCTGGTGGCGGTGTTCATGGTCATCCGGATGGTCCGATTGGTGGAGGTAATGCATTTAGAGAAGCAATTTCAGCAACACTGTCTGGAGTTGGGCTAAAAGAATACGCACTTCCAAATACATCACTACAAAAAGCATTACAACTTTGGGGGTAAACAACAATGGCAATAAAGATTTTTTGTGATTTTGATGGAACAATTACTGAGGGAGACAATATCGTTAATTTAATTAAAGAATTTGCTCCTCCTTCAGTAAGTGAATTAACAAGTGAAGTATTAAATGGCAATCTATCGATTCGAGAAGGCGTAGAGAAAATGTTTGCTACGATTCCTTCAACGAAAAAACAAGAAATGACTGATTTTGTAATCGATCGTACTATCATTCGAGATGGTTTTAGCGATTTTATTCAATTTGTAAGCGTTCAACAATATGCGTTAAAAGTTGTAAGTGGCGGGCTAGATTTTTTTGTTCATCCTATATTAGCGGATTACCTTCCACCTTCGGATATTTTATGTAATCGTACTGACTTTACGGGCCAAACTGTAAAAATTCAATGGGATCATTCTTGTGATGAAAACTGTACGAATGATTGTGGAATGTGTAAACCATCTGTTAAAAGAAAATTTAGTGAATCAAATGATTTTATCATTGTCATTGGCGATTCAATTACTGACTTACAAATTGCAAAAGAAGCCAATTTAATTTTTGCTCGAGATTTCTTAAAAGATAAATGTGAAGAACTATCTTTACCTTTCATTCCTTTTGAAAATTTCTATGATATTCGAGCTTCATTAGAGAAGGAGGTGCTAGTATGAAGGAATTTTTCAAACATTATGATGAAATCCGTGAAGTAAAAAAAGTACTAGCTGATCGAGATTGGTTTTTAGGAACTAGCGGGAATTTATCAATTAAAGTAAATGACGAACCTTTAAACTTTTTAGTGACAACTAGTGGTAAAGATAAAACTAGACATACTTATGACGATTTTTTACTCGTTAATGAATTTGACCAATCTGTTTGGGATGAATCAAAAAAACCATCAGCTGAAGCCATTTTACATCGGCTAATTTATCAACATACAAATGCAAAATGCGTACTTCATGTACACACTTTAGCAAATAACTTTATAACAAAGGATTTTCCATATCAAGATGAGTTATCTTTTTCTGGTATCGAAATTATTAAAGCATTAGGATTATGGGAAGAAGATGCAGAAATTACAATTCCAATCATAAAAAATCATGCGCATATCCCTACTCTTGCAAATGAATTTCTTCCACATATAAAGAATGATCATGGTGCTGTATTAATTCATAATCATGGGATAACAGTTTGGGCCGAATCAGCATTTGAAGCTAAAAAGCATTTAGAAGCTTATGAGTTTCTATTCCAATATGCATTACAAGGTATTCAAAAAAATACATTTATAAAGAATTAATTTGGAGGAATGAAGAATGGCAACAATTTGGGTAGAAAAAAAAGATTATCATATTACAAGTGATGTTGAAGTAAAAGCTTATTTAGAAGAACAAGGTGTAATTTACGAAAATTGGAATATCGAACAATTACATAGTTCGTTACAAGAAAAATTTATTTTATCAGATGATGAAAAAGCAGCGATTCTTGAAACATTTAAAGCTGAAATCGACAGTATTTCATCAAGACGTGGCTATTTAGCCAGTGATATTATTACTCTTTCAGAAGCAACTCCAAATCTTGATGAATTACTTAAAAACTTCAATCGTGAGCATCATCATACGGATGACGAAGTTCGCTTCATCGTTAGCGGTCACGGTACGTTTATTATCGAGGGAAATGAAGGCTTTTTCCATGTTAATTTGAATCCTGGAGATTTAATTTCTGTACCACCAAATGTACGCCACTACTTCACTTTAGCAGAGGATCGTAAAGTAGTAGCTGTTCGATTATTTGTTACGACTGAAGGTTGGGTACCTATTTACGAATAATTTTTATAAAAACTAAATTGACTCATATCCTCTTTAGGATGTGAGTCAATTAATTTTCTTCTTCATTGAAATGATCTTCTCGGTAGTCGATATATAACGAACCATCTGTTTGTACTTCAACAAAAAACACATCTGAAATTGATTTTATGCCTACCCTTTCAAGTTGAGCTATTAACCATTTTTTATCCAAGTTTAAATTTGATAATGCATCTTCGTTTACTTCCCCGTCAGATACCACTGCTGTTGACGTTGGAAATAACAAAGTTTTTTTCCATGTTTTATTTTTTTTCTTTTTAACATCTTTTGTTTTCATAATTGATAGACTGCCATCAATTTCAAATATAGCGTACTCTACATCTTTCAACGAATAAATATTCTCATTACGAAGCATTCCTTGAAATTGCTCTGTATCTAATCTAGCTTTTTTTAATGCATTTTCCATTATTTTTCCTTGTCTAATTAAAATAATTGGTTCCCCAAGAATCATCCGACGTAAAGATTTAGATTTTAAACTTAAATACCCCATGATGATCGTCAAAACTGCCCAGCCAACTAATCCAATGATCCCATCTTCAATATCTAATGTTTTAGATGTCGTTATAGATGCTGCTACATTCCCTATTGTAATGGCTGTTATAAATGTAAATACATCTAATTGACTAATTTCCTTTTTCCCCATTAATCTCGTTAAAATAAATAAAACAAAAAATGAGCATATGACCCTAAATACTACTTCATTAAAGCTCATTTATTTCATCCTTTCTCTTTCAAAAAACCATTTTAAGTATTTATTAATCAACTTAGCGTTTGAAAAATAGAACGAAACTATTCTTTATTATTTCTAAAAAATAAGTTAAAACCTAACTGTGTGTATGTCCTCATAAATTACCGATTATTGAAGAAAATATGACTATTCATTTATAATCGACTATTTATTGGGGTGAGATCTTGAGTAAAAAACTTTCACTTGTTGGCTTAATATTAATGGTATTTACCACTGTATATGGTTTTGGAAATATACCAACCGCTTTTTATTTAATGGGATATAGTGCAATTCCATGGTACTTACTCTCTGCTATAACGTTTTTTATTCCTTTTGCATTTATGATGGCTGAGTTCGGAGCTGCATATAAGCATTCAGAAGGTGGAATTTATACATGGATGGCTGATTCGGTTGGACCTAGATTCGCTTTTATAGGTACCTTTATGTGGTTCTCCTCTTATGTAATTTATATGGTAAGTGTCTCCTCAAAGGTTTGGATTCCACTATCAACGTTCATTTTTGGTAGTGACAAAACGCAATCACTTTCATTATTTGGACTTACTTCTACTCAATCTATCGGATTATTAGCATTACTTTGGATGTTAGTTGTGACATTTTTTGCTTCGAAAGGAATTGAAAGCATTAGTAAAGTTACAACAATTGGTGGTATTACAGTTTTCTCTTTAAATATAGTGCTGTTAATTACAAGTATCATTATTTTGGTATTAAATGGCGGCAAATTTGCTCAACCGATTAAAAGTTTCTCATCAGCATTTGCTCACTCACCAAATCCAAACTATCTTTCAACTCTTGCGATACTATCATTTGTTGTATTTGCGATTTTTGCATATGGTGGGCTAGAAGCAATCGGTAGTTTAGTTGATCAGACGGAGAACGCTGAACGGAACTTTCCAAAAGGGATTACCATTTCAGCAATTATTATTTCCGTAGGATATTCGTTAGGCATTTTTTTAGTAGGAATCTTTATAAACTGGTCAAATGATTTAAGTGCTAGCACTACGAATTTAGGGAACATAACATATGTACTTATGTACAATTTAGGATTAGAACTTGGAAAAGCTTTTACTTTATCATCACATACTGCCGATCAAATTGGTATTTGGTTTGCAAGAATTACTGGTTTATCAATGTTTCTTGCATATACCGGAGCATTTTTCACATTAATTTATGCACCGTTAAAAACAATCATTAAAGGCACACCAAAATACTTATGGCCGACAAAATTCTCTGACACAAATGAAAAAGGTATGCCTGTCAATGCAATGTGGGTACAATTTTCAATTGTTTCAATCATTATTGTCCTTACTTCCTTTGGTGGCCAAGGAGCATCAGCATTTTTTAATAAAATAACTTTAATGACAAATGTTTCAATGACTTTACCTTATATATTTTTAGGTATTGCGTATCCAATGTTTAAAAGAAATGAACAAATCGACAAGCCATTTCAAATTTTAAAATCAAATTCATCTTCTTTATTTGCGAGCATTCTCGTTATTTTGGTCGTTGGATTTGCAAACTTTTTTACGATTATTCAACCGGCTATTGAAGGTGATTTCAACTCAACAATCTGGATGATTGCAGGACCAATTTTCTTTTCAATTTTGGCTTTACTAATTCTTAACCGTTCAAGAAAACATACCCAAAAAGAGAAGAAAATTGCATAGCAATCTTCCCACTTATTGTTAATAACAATTCCGAAAGTAAGTAGGAAATATAGCACATACTAAATTTGGAGGTGATATTCATGGGTCACAATCAAAATCCACATGTAAAAAAGAAGAACAAAGATAAAGGGCAACCTACACCAGCTGCAGTTAATTCAGAAGGTTATTTTGCTCCAAGTAAATCAAATACTGAAGCTCTTAATGAAGTGAAAAATTCATAAAGACGATTGGCGAGCTGTTAGGAGAATTCAGAGGCATAGATGCATTTATACCTATACCTAAAAATGGCTCTACGTCGATTTTTCTTCCCTGTTTGCCAATTTATACTTTCTTAAATTGTAAAAAAAATGACCGTCATTTTTTTGGCGGTCTCTTTTAATTATTTACTCATTGAATTAGCAGTTTTTACTAAATCTCGAATAGTGTATTGTTTACCAGTTTCCTCTGAAAAAAGAAGTGAAATTGAATGATAAAGCCCGTCTTTCTTCCAACGAATTGTTTTTGTATTATCATCATCAGCAACAATCAAAACTTTTGTTCCATCTTTTAATTTTGTTGTTTTTAAAGGTTGTTGTTCATCTGGGAAAGATGGTTTTTTATTATGATAAGTAATGACAAACATTGTGACCTCTACTTCTTCATTTGAGTAATTAAAGGAGGTAGCGTTAATAGCTCCATTTTTTTGTACATCCATTGTGACATCCTTTGCTCTAAACGGTATCCATTCTGGTACAACTAGTTCTTTTTGTACATCTTTAGGTAATTGATTAACTACTTGCTTTACAGTTTTAGGATATTCTTTTTTTAATGATTCAACTGCACCGTTGCCATGCGAACAAGCAGTTAACAGAAGAATTAAGAATAAAAAACTAAATTTTTTCAATCCACTTACCCCTTCTTTTCCAAATCTATTGTTTCATTTTTCTACTTAATATCTCTTAATATCGTCATATTAGTCTTAAAATAAATAAAAACTGCCTGAAGTATACGAGGCAGCCTTAAAACCTACTTTTAAGGTTCAACAATTACGATTTTACCTTTTTGCACATATAGCAATATTTCTGCGTTATCTGTTTCATTGCGGTATGTATAACATGTAAGATCCCCAAACCCACCGTGTGAAACATCATGAACTGTATCAACTAATTTGTATTTATTACCTCTGAATTCAATTTTTCTTTCAATTGATGGCTGTTCAGTTAAAATTTGTTCCTTTGATCTAAAATTCATCTAATCACTCCTTTAGTCACGATTAGTATAGCCATTTTCTTAGTTTTCAATTTTATGCCCTGTTCTGAATCCAATTACATATCCGTCAAAGTCTTGTACTGAGAACTCCTTCCAAACTCCCCATTCATATTCGCTTAATTCAGGCTCGGAAACGATTATTCATTCTATATCAAGAGCAAATTTTAAAAATTGAACAAACAAAATCGATTGTTCTTCCATCATTATTTCTTCCGCTGAGAGTATTGCATAGTCTAGTGCAAGTCCATCAATAAATGAAACAATCATTCTTGCTAAAACTTCACTATCATACTTGTTACTAAATTCTTTGTTTTTTTGACCTTCTTTTATGACATCAGAAAAGATTTTAGTACCATAAAAGTATCGTTCTTGACCATACCTTTTTCTTCGTTCATCATTTCTCCCAGTTATGAAAAACTCTAAAGTAACTGGTGCCAAGGGATCCATTCGATCATTTGGCACTCTGCTTTTACCGAACATTCTTAATAAAAGTAATTCCCAATATGAATCTACATTTTGATTCAATAATTCACTTGTCTCTTCAGACACTCTCAATAGTGACTCATATAAAAGTGATTCAAACACTTCTTCTTTATTAGCAAAATATTGATATAACCCACCTCTACTAACATTTGATGCGTCCATCACATGCTTCATAGTCGTTCTTTCATACCCATTTTCAATAAACACTTGTTTTGCAGCTTCTAATATTTTAGTTCGACGTTGCTGTTGGTGCTCCTTGCTGACTTTCGGAGACATCTTTCTTCCCCCGCTCTACTCTATTTTTCGTTAAGAATCCTATTAACGAGACAAATACTAAAAGTGATGCAGTTATAATAAATGTTGGAATGACACCTAATACTGTTGATAGCCATCCACCTAATAAAGGTCCGATAATAGTTGCTGTTGTAGTAACACTTCCTATTACGCCAAATACTCTACCAGTTAACTCAACAGGGGTATCGACTTGAACAGATGCTTGGAATGGAACAAATACTAAGCAAGCTGCAAATCCTGCAAACAAACCTAATAATGGTGCCCAAATAATTGAAAAATTGAGATTAAAATGAGTGAATAAAGCCATCATACCAAAACCAAGTCCCATTCCACAAACCCCAATTAGCATTAAATTATAGGCACGATAATTTGTTTTTTTCGCTAAAATTAAACTAGAAAAAAACATTCCTACTCCAGATCCTGTTACTAAATAGCCGAATAAACCTGGCGACGCATGTTTAAGTTCCCTAATTAAAACTATAATTTGCGAATCAGATAACTGCAAGATTAAGAGACTAAAACCTAAAAATAGCATACCTACTAAAATCTGAGTATTTGATTTAATAAATGTAACGCCCTCCATAAATTCAGATTTATAGGAAGATTTAGTTTGATCTTTCACTTTTTCTTCTTTAATCTGCTGGGCAACTTTTGGAAGCATGAAAATTAAGATCGCAGAGATAATAAATGATACTGAATTAATATAAAATACTGGCGTTGTTCCAGCTGCCGATACGAGTATCCCACTCAAAATCGGTCCAAAAATTTTTGTAGCTGAGTCAATCATAGTTGTAATTGACATTGCGCTCTTTATTTCATCATTCGGAACTAGTTCTTTTAACTTACCATTTTTCGCAGGATTAAAAACAGCTGAAAACAATCCGATGATAAACAAACAAATATAGACCATCCACAAAGTATTTGCTAATGCCAGTAAAACAAATAAACCAGCACGGACAATGTCAGATAAAACCATTAATTGCTTTCTACTAAAACGATCTGCTATCGTTCCCGCAACAGGTCCTAATAACGCCATCGGAACAGCGAGACATAAAATAATAAATGATACTTCAATTGGTGAAGCATTCCATTTTAACCCTACAAGCGTAATGATTGCGACAATACTTAACCAATCACCAATATTTGAAATCGCTTGAGCAACCATTAATGTTAAGAAACCTTTATTATTCATTAGACCCTTCATCTTGCTTAGCCCCCTCGAAACCGACACGCATGTCGTTTTTATTTAATTATAACGACACTGATGTCGTTTTTCAATTACTTTTTCTGAAAATTTGCTATATTCCTCGTTTAACTTTATTCAAAAATGGAATTAAAAGTATTATTATTTTAGATTGCTAATTTTCTTTAACTCATTTTCCGTATACCAAATGGGACTGTTAAATAAATTTCTTATGTAACGAAAACGCAAATTACTTTATTTTCCTACACATATTCAAAATATTCTTTAGTAAAATTAGAGATAGATGTAGATAAGGAGACGTGTATAGAAAAGTGAAAGTTTACAAACCAAAGATTTTAACAATATTCATTTTTGCCATATTTGGTATACTATTTCTTTGTATACTTTTGATGGTAATAACAAGTACCAAACATTTCTCAATTTCAAAAATATTTGTATTTATTGGCTTATTGATATTTATCTTTTTACTTTTTGGGGATTCAATAAAATTTTGGAATTATCGTAAAAAAGGGATCGGGATATACTGGGACGAGGAAGGTGTAGTTGTAGACTTCGTTGGTAATAAAATATTTTGGGATGAAATTGAAAATATTGAATTTATTAAAACAAAATCTTCCAGAACTACCTTTGTTCGTGTTCATTATTCGAAAGAAGAGCTAGTTCGTTTAAGACATAAACTTCCCTTAAAAAATATTTTTTGGAGATATAGTGGGAGTATTGAATGGTTTGAAATTGAAAAACCAAAGGAAATGCATACTAATCTAGTAAATTATTGGGAAAAGAAAAAGTTTTATTTTAAATAAAGTCTTTGTTAAATTTAAAACTTGATTTTTGAGCTATAGAAAAGGACCACAATTACGCTTAAATTCAATATAAATGATACCTTTTGAACTAACTGCTTTTTTTACTCATCTCAAATTTCCACGATTCCGGTTTTTCAAATAATAAACAAAAGGACCCTATAGAATAGACTTTTTAATTGTCTATTCTATAGGGTCCTTTTTAGTAGAAGCGCTAGTCTTTTTAATTCAACTAATGTTTCTGTTATTTACATATATTTTAAAATCCTTCTCGCAATTTAACTAAGTTAAACCAGATTTCCCCACCATGTTTAGATTCAGATATACCATGGTTAACAAAGCCATACTTTTCATAATAAAGAACTAATTCTTGTTTACATGTTAAAGTGATTCCTACTATTTCATTTTCTTTTACAAGATCTTCCAATTTCTCAATTAAATCCCTGCAATTCCTTGATTTCTAGCTTATTCCTACCACCAATCATCTTCTTCTCTATAAAAAATTCTAATTCAACAAACTGCCATTAATTGATTAAAAATAGAACTACCTAAACAACACATCTTGTACAACTTGACGACTGTATCGTTGATTTTTATATTTTTAGCGATCTTATCATTGAATGTTGATTTTCGAGCAAAAGAAAACCACCCTGTCTTGTAGTGACCCCATAAAGTTAGACTGGTTACTTCAATTAGGCAGCCTGTTGGGCATGAACTCGGTATTTTACTGGGCTCATGCCTTTTAATTTTGCCTTAATTCGTTTGTTATTGTAGTAATCTATATATTTAGCTAGTTCTTGTTTAAAGTGTTCGACACTGTTAAATTCTTTAAGATAGAGTAGTTCAGATTTCATGATACTAAAGAAACTTTCAATTACTGCGTTATCGTAACAGTTTCCTTTTCGTGACATACTCTGAGTGATTCCACGTTTAATAAGAGCACTACGATATTTTTTCATTTGATAGTGCCACCCTTGGTCTGAATGAATTAGTAGTGTATCGGAATCTGTTAAACGTTCAAGAGATTGTTCTAACATATTTGATACAAGTGAATAAGTTGGACGTGAACCAATTGTATAAGCAATTATTTCTCCATTATATAAGTCCAACATAGGTGAAAAGTATAGCTTTTCTCCAAATAATTTAAATTCAGTTATATCTGTAACCCATTTCTCATTTGGTTTTTCAGCTTGAAAATTTCGATTTAAAATATTGGGTGCAATCTTACCTACTTCACCTTTGTAAGAGCGATATTTCTTTACCTTCACAAGTGATTTTATCCCTAGTTCTTTCATAAGTCGTTGAACTTTTTTATGATTTACTTTATAACCACGATTCGTAAGCTCGTCTCGAATTTTACGATAGCCATAACGAAATTCGTGTTCCTCATAAATTTCTTTTATCAGCACTTTTAACTCTGCGTCTGGATCAGGACGTTCTAGATTTTTCATCCAATAATAAAACGTACTACGCGGAATACTGGCTAGCAGTAGAAGTTCTTTTAACGAAAACTCATGCCTTAATTCATAGACAACTTTTACTTTGTCTTGTTTCGTGATTTTTCCTTGTTTTGAACTAAGGCATTCAACTTTTTTAGATATGCATTTTCCATGCGTAAACGTTCTATCTCAGCTTGAAGTTCTTCAATTGATCCTACAACAGGTGTAGTTTTCTTTGTTTCTTTTTTCATGGAAAGTCGCCCCTTTTTCTTTGATTCTAGGGCGTCTTGTCCTTGTGTTTCAAATTGAGTCCTCCATTTTCGAATCGTTCTAGGGGAAGGAATACTGAAAATTGCAGCTGCTTCATTAGGTGACGTCCCGTGGTCATTCATATACTTTAATACGTTTAGTTTAAACTGTACCGAATAACTTGTATATGACTTTTTAAGCAATCCATTAATCCCATTTTCCTTATATTGAGCTACCCAGTTTCTCACTTCAGCATGGGACGTTCCAAATAACTTACCAATAGAACGAAAACTTTCCTTACCTTCTAAATAACGCATAACTACCGCTAATTTATGTTCAGTAGTAAATTTAGTCATAAAAAATGCACCTCCAAATGTTAGTCGTGTCTAACATTTGGGGTGCACTTCATCTTGAGGTGGTTAAATGAACTATCGTACCCGGTTAGTTCAATCATAAGAAATGGTACCTTGTACGTCGCAAAGGAGGTGTAATCACACAAACTTGATTTGACTTATTTCGACAATATCCATTTTGCTATATCTTCTAAAACATTCCTATCCACGGATTGTGGAATATTATATTCATTCCAAATGTCTTTCAACGTACCAAATACTGCTTTCATAAACATGTGGTTCAAACCTGGATAGAGCTTGAATGTGACATCGGGGTGGTCTTTTAACATTTCACGGTATCGATTGAAATCTTTTTCAACGGAAACCTGTACATCTTTATCACCCTGTACGACGAAAATCGCTTTTTTATTTTGCGATAGATAATCCTTTGTAGGATGTTGATTCATTTCTTTAAAATACCAAGCATAAACAGAACCGAACAAAATGGTCTGCTCCGCCATCTCAACCGTCATGTCGGATATGGCATCAAACTTGTCTTGCAGTTCTTTTACTTGCTTTAAGGCTATCTCTTGTTGAGATGCTTCAAGCTGTTTTATGGAATCTTCATTTTGGTTTAGGATAACTTCTTCAAGTGTTCGAGGAGTGCCGGCTAAGATTATTAAGCCTGCCACATCTCCGCCTTCTGCATCGATTCTTGGAGCAAGCGTCCCGCCTAAACTATGTCCAATTATGAAAATGCGATTTGCATCCACACGGGGATCTTTTTTTAGCATTTCAACAGCCATAATAGCGTCCTCTAAGACCTCTTCTTTGACTGAAAGCTTACCGCCGAGTTCTTGAACCATCTGCTTACCAAAAGCGAATGTTCTCTTGTCATACCGAAGCGATGCAATCCCTTGATTTGCAAGTCCATCAGCAAGGTCTCGAAAAAACTTGTTTGCACCAATGGTTTCATCTTTATCTAAGGCACCTGAACCGTGTACAAATACAACTGCAGGGACTTTTTCAGTATGAGAATCTGGCAACGTCAATATCCCTTCCAACGGATAGTCGGCGTTTGCCACAACTTTAATTTGTTCTATCATTTTTAACCTCCTATACAAACTCAGATTCCATTTGCACTGTTATTCTCACTTTTCACACAATTATACGATAACATATATTGGAAGTAATATCCCCTTTAGCTTAAGCAAAATCAACTATTAGGTTTAACCAAACTCTACTTATAAATAGAAACGGTATAAAAGAATAGATCCATCATTACGACTAAAAACTAAATAAGTATATGTTATGAATGCTGGTAAACTTATTTGATCTGTTGCTCAAATGTTCATTGATAATTAATTATGACGATGTATGATCGGAAAAATGATCATTTCTAAACCGCTTGGGAGTTAAACCTGTGTATTTTTTAAAGATTTTTATAAAGTAACTTTGGTCGTTAAAATTTAACGATGAGCCGATGTCTGAAATCGAATAATTTGTTAATTGTAATAGCTTTTTTGCTTCGTCAATTCGTTGCCTTTGAATGTATTCACTTATTGGTATACCAACTTCTTTTTTAAAAAATGATGATAAATAATTTGGGCTTAAACGACACATTTGTGCAAGGTGATCAAGGGTGATATCGTCATAAAGATGGTCATAAATATAATGTTGACAAGCAGTAATTGTTGGAGAATATCTTTCTTCATTTAATTGATGCACACGTTTGGTAAAATCCATTATCGCTTCTTCCGTTAATATTAATATTGCTTTTAAGCTTCCTAATTCCTCGAGTTGTTGAATATAGAAATCACTTAAGGTAAAGGCAGTTTCATCATTTAAACCACCTTCAATAGCCGCTCTGCAAACAAGAGCAATCCCAGTTATCATTAAATTTTTTTCACTTCTTAGGCGATTTCGTTTCGACAATAATCCTAATTCCGCCTCACCGATTATAGAGTAATCGAAGATATCCTTTAATTTATCTATCCTTCCGTTTTTGACATAATCAAGCAAAACCCGTTCATATGAAAGATTGGAATGAAAAATAAAATTCCTTCTCCCTTTTGAAAGCTCAAGTTCCGGATTTTCTAATACAATCATATCAAGGTTCAACTCTTCATTATTTTGAATGACCATCGTTTGATCAAGCTTTTTATGATACATCAAATAATAAACCAATAGACTGATCGTTAGGAATTGTTGACTATCAATAATTGGGATTGAATAATAGTATTCAATGAGTTTCCTTTTATTTAGATTTCCATTAAAAGCATCTATGATCTTGCTTATCATTTCACCAGATATTTCTGAATCAAGCGTAGGACCTAAAACAATGGTACCTAAAAATAGATTCGTTTTTTTAAGATTGACAAAGAAAAAGTTCAAATTTGAATTAGAGAAGAATATAGGAAAATCCTTTGGATTATCTTCATAAGTATACACACTAATCTGCTCTTTGAACGGGCTGTTGTATGGATGATTACGTAGTTCTTTACTTGAAAAATCGTATTCAATCTCACCAAATTGATTGACATAATAAACAGGTATCTTATGAACTTTATAAATAAGCTCACATATATATTGTAAATCTTGTATGTCTATTTCCATTGATTCTATACTCTCCCTTCAATATCTTTTTAATTCAGTCCATTTTTAAAAACTATATTTAATAAATACTATTAATCGTAAAATAATACAATAAGCATTTTTAAACAAGCAATATAATGATTCTTGTAAGAAGTATAAGCAAGGAGGAATTAGACATGGAATTATCAAATAAAATTGCTGTCATAACTGGTGCAGGTAGTGGAATCGGAAGAGCAAGCAGTTTGAAACTTGCTAGTAACGGTGCAACAGTAGTATTAGTCGATTTCAATCAGGAAACAGGAGAAGAAACGTTAAAACTTGTGAAAGAACAAGGTGGAGAAGGTATCTTCATCCAAGCAGATGTCTCGAAAACTGAGGATGTGCAAAATTATGTAAATAAAGCAGTCGAAACATTTGGACGTATTGATATATTTTTCAACAATGCAGGTATTATCCAAAAGTTCGCACCTTTCACTTCAGTAGAAGAATCCGAATTTGACCGCATTATGTCGATCAATGTAAAAGGGGTTTTCCTTGGAATGAAATATGTGTTAAAGGTGATGGAGGAGCAAGGAAGTGGCTCTATTATTAATACTGCTTCTACTGCAGGGGTTCGTCCTGAACACAGTGTAGCAGTATATTCTGCAAGCAAACATGCGGTTGTAGGCTTAACGAAGGGCGCTGCATTAGAATATGCGAAAAAAGGAATTCGAATTAATGCACTTTGTCCAGGAGGTGTGAAAACAGCATTAACAACAAGTGTTGAAGCTCAGTTTGCAACAGGTGGTTATGTTCCAGAAGACCTTCCAAATATGAGAATGGGTCGTTATGCTGATCCAAAAGAACTCGCTGAAATGGTTGCTTTCTTAGCATCAGATAAAGCAAGCTATATGACTGGTTCAATTGTTCTTGTAGATGGCGGGCTAACTTTATAATCAATAAAAGCATCGAGTAGGATTCTATCCATTTAATCATTAGGGGCAGTCATGATAGTCATGACTGCCCCTAATTTATTTTTTGCTCACTTATTCAAAAGAAAAACCTACAGTTTGATTCTTTTCCCAATTTTGCTTTTTTTGTTTGCGCAAAATTGTTCTCATTTCGTTGCATAGTCGAATGATATCTACTTTTTGTTCACAGTCCCATTCAATTATGATTGAAATATATAACTCGTTTAATTGAGCATAAGAAAAGTCATTCGTTAAATCGATTAGTTGCTGTAATTCTTCATTATTTAATATTCGATTTAAATTTTTCTTTTGTAAATAGTCAGAACGCATTTCTTTTGTTGGTTGTTTAATTTCATATGCACGATCAAATCTTCCAGAGCGATTCATTAAAGCTGGATCGATTCTTTCAGGATAGTTAGTCGTTCCAATTAAAAATAAACCTTCTTTAGAAGTTGCACCATCGATTGTGTTTAAGAATACCGATCGAACCGAAGCAGGCATACTGTCAATATCCTCGATTACTAGTACCATTGGTGTTAATTTTAACACTGAACTAAAGACTTCTTTAATTGTGTAACTTGATGTATATTCAGTAATTTGCCAATATGCAACCGGTGCGTTAATACTACTTGCAATAGATTTTACTAATGTTGTTTTTCCATTTCCAGGATTTCCATATAATAAAAATCCTCGTTTATAGGGGATATCATATGTTTTAAAGAAATCTCGACCTTCATTAAAGAAATGGTCAATTGATCGATAAATTTCTCGTTTTAATGGTTCTTCTAAAAATACATCTTCTCTTCTAACCATTTTTGTTATATTTTCAATTGACGTTTCGACACCGTCATCTGTATCTGTGTAGACTGTTACATAATTTTTAATATAATCTCGTTTTCTTTTAAGTACGTATTGAAAAAAGGATGAAAGACATGAATCATTTTTAGCAAAAATTAGATCTCTATTGTATTGATTATCCGCTTCAAAGATCATCGCTTTAGATAAAGCTACTCCGTAATTCGGATAATAATATAATCCATTTTCGACCCTTGGTTTAATGATGAGTTCCATCTTTTTATCAGTGTGATTCGAAGAAATAGTTTTTGTTTCAAGCTCATTATAAATATGGCTGATTAATTGAACTTCACTCGATTCCTCTTTAAGATCTTCTTCAAGAATTTCCCAGATTTCATTTGTTGTATCCTCATCTGAATACATTTGGAAATCTACCCCAAATGTATCAAATAGCTGACTTTGAATAGTTGAAATGATCTTTCCGTAATCGTAGTAATAAGGTAATGTATTTCGTTCCATATCCTTCGAATCAAATAATACATTTATTTTTGTCATGCAATTCTCCTTTGTTTTCCAATCTTTCTTATAATTCTAAATCCTTAGTTTCTATAAGTCTAGTGTTGAAAGGATTAGACTTTCATTATTTTTATTAAGAACAAGTTTGATGAATAGACCGCTGTCCCCAAAATTGCAAACAATATATTAACAAAACACAAAAACCCACAAGGATCATTACTTTCCCTTGTGGGGTTTACTTTGTATGTATTACTCTTTAATCCCCTACAGACTTATGCGGTGGAATTATTTTTCCTTTTCTAGAAGGATTTGAAGAATGTTTGTCATTTTCAGTATTTATTTCTTCTGGTAAACGCTTTGGAGCTATAGGTACATTTCTTATTTCATAATTGATAACATCGGAAGAATGAAGCGTAACAATCATACTTCCACCATATTGTTTTGCCCGAATTAAAATAGGCTGATTATATTTATTTTGAAAACGGAAGTCTGGACCATACCAACTAACTGTAGCATCACGGCCTGCTGGTACATAATGTACTCGTCTACTATGGGAATATCTTTCAATAATTTTTAGTCCAGCGCGATCTACTGCATTAAACAGGGTAGAAGACACTTGACATATTCCTCCTCCAACTCCTTCAGACAATTCCCCCCTTACAATGACTGGCGCACGTTTGTATCCCTTTGCTCCACTTCTTTCTCCTACTACTTTATTAAAAGAAAAAACTTCATTAGGAAAAACTACGTAATTATCAATCGCTTTTGCTGCCAGTGAAATATTATGTACTCGACTTTTATTATTCGAATTAAAGTAGGTTACATATTGTCCAATTTGTTGAATTCTAATATGAGCTAATAATTCACTATCAACTTTAGGATAAATATCTAACTCTGGTACTTCAATTTTAGATGGTCCTTTACTATAAAAATATGCAGTAAATTTATCCTTGAACTCTTTTTTATAAAGCCTGTATCCTACCTGACCTGGTACGATTCTACCTTGTTCATTAATTGTCGCATTTATAGGGTTACGGTAAATTTCTTGATCAAGTTTTTCCATAAATTGAGTAAACTTTTTATCGTTTATCACTGGTGTACCTGGAAGTGACATTGTAAAATCTTCACGATTAACTACGGCAATCGGATGCCCCTGTTGAATAACAGTTAAGCTGTCAGGTAGTTCAACTGATTGCGTCATTAATAATAAACTAGCTAGTAATTTTTGCAACATAGTCGGATTCCTCCCAACGTTAGTATGAACAAGAATCAATACTTTCATGTTTTTTCCTTGTAAATCTTTCACATATCCGCTTATATTCCGTTACTTTTTTATCTACATAAAAATAGAGAAGAATTTTTAGTCTTCTCTAAGCAATTTTCACGGTATATTTGATTGTTTTTTATCGATTTTAAAGTCTTTTTAATTATGATTTCTATTAATTTTTGTAGTTTTCATTCTATTTATTCAAAATTGGTAACTTATTTGCAGTTCACAAAATTTTATTTGCAGATTTGACAATTTTATTTACACTTTCAGAGTTTAAATTGTAGCTCAGCTATTTTATTTGCACTTACAAGATTTAATTGCAGCTTCAACTTTTTTATTTGAGCTATAACAGAAATTCTAAGATAAAAAAAACGAGTTGCTTTTAGGCAACTCGTATATTTTCTATCAAGATTTGAAATCGTTCATAATTACATTTATCGTATTAAATGATTCTTCTCTAATTGATGTAGTATTCTCTTTATTCGCATTAAATGTAATTAAAGCCTTCCAGAGAGCCCATCCTCTTGCTCTATTCCAAGTATTGTCATCAAAGTTCAAAACGTTTTTAAAAACATTTCTACTGCGAGTATCGAAAAATGTCCATGCCATTGCGGCATCACATGATGGATCACCTACACCTAGTATTCCAAAATCAATGACTGCACATAGCTTGCCATTTTTAACAAGAAGGTTTCCTGGCGCAATGTCGCCATGTACCCATACTTGTTCTCGCTCCCATTTGGAACTAAGAGCTGTTTCCCAAATTTCTGTTAGTAAATCTTTGTTAAAAAACTCTTGAGTTTGATCTATTGAATCTCTAGTTTCTTGGTCGTATACAGCTAAGTTTCCACCTCTAAAGAAATTATGCGTTCCTGCAATCGGCCCTCCATGAGCATCAATTGACTGGAATTCTTTTAAAAATCGCCCTAAATCTCTTGCAAATTGACTTAAATCAATTATATTTTCTTTACTAGAAGTTTCTCCATCAATCCATTCATTGATGGTCCATGGCCAAGGATAGTATTTACTAGGACTTCCTTTTGCTAACGGTTTAGAAACTGGTAATCTTAGTTTATTCGCTAAAATAGGTAACCACTTATGCTCTTTTTCAACTTGAGGAACATAGCATTCTGCGCTTGGTAATCTTACACTCATATGATCCCCTAAATGGAACGTTCTGTTATCGTTGCCACTTAATTCTACAGGCTTTATTTCTAAGTGAGACCAAATTGGAAATTGTTCTTTAATTAATTGTTTTACTAATTCAACATTTATGTTGTCCATCTATTCTCCCTATTTCAAACTAATAAATTATTTATATTTTATTTTTGAGTTATCAATATAAATGTAACGCCGAACTTGTCTATAACTGTACCGAATGCGGGACTAAATGGTACTGCTTCTAGCGGGGCAATGACGTGCCCATCTTGTTGTAATGAATTAAAAATTCGCTTTGTTTTTTCTACGCTATCAATCGAAAGATTAATCGTGACTTCTACTTTTTTATTTTCATAATTAGGTGTATTTTGTTTAGATTCTTTGTCCATAACTGGATTCGATTGAATCGGGGCATCGAATAACATAAGGTCACTTTCACCGATTTTTAAAATGGCATTTGCAACACTATTCTTTAATGCTTCTGGACACGGAATTGGCATTTCTCCGTATGTTTGCATAGTAAGAACCTCTGCTTCAAGTTCTCTTTCATAAAAATGAACTGCTTCTTTAGCGTTACCACTCATTACAATACATGGTGTAATTTTTAACGTCATAAATGCCATCTCCCTATCTATTTCATCTTAGCTTTTACAGCTTTCTCTAATCGTGTCATGGCTTCTTCTAATGTTTTACGTGTACAAGCGTAATTCAATCTCATAAAACCATCTCCATTTATTCCGAAACCGCGACCTTCATTTAAACCTAATTTAGCATCATTAATCATAAATTCGTTTAATTGGTCACCTCTTAGGCCTAAACCTCTAAAATCAAGCCAACCTAAGTAAGTTGCTTCTGTAACTCTCATTTTTACACCCGGAATATTTGTTTTTAAGTAATTATGTATAAACTCCGCATTTCCTTTTAAATAAATCAATAATTCATCAAGCCACTTTTCACCTTCGTTATAAGCAGCGATCACTGCTTCAATTCCAAAAATATTTAAGTTTTCTAAACTTGAACGAGCAATTGCATGAGAAAATTCAGTAAATAATTCTTGATTTGGAATAACAGCAAGTGACGAAAATAAGCCTGCAATATTGAATGTTTTACTTGGCGACATAAATGTAATACTCATATTTGCTGCATCTTCACTTAATGAATAAAAAGGTGTGTGACTACCTTTCTTATAGACTAAGTCAGCATGAATTTCATCTGCTATTACAACAATTTTATTCTTTTTACATATTTCAAACAAACCTGATAATTCCTCTTTTGTCCAGACTCTTCCAACAGGATTTGCAGGGCTACATAAAATAATCATTTTAGTTTTAGAAGTAATTTTATTTTCTAGATCTTCTAAATCCATATAATAATAACCATCTTCTTCAATTAAAGAATTTTCAACTATGTTTCTTCCATTATTTCTAATAGTACTGAAAAATGGAAAGTAAACTGGTGGCTGAATGATGATTTCATCACCAGGTTTTGTGAAAGCATCAATGGCTAAATTTAATGCTGGAACTACACCAGGTATATTTGTTAACCATTCTCTTTTTATCGATGTATTATAACGTTTACTTGCCCAATTCATTGCTGATTCAAAAAATTCTTCTGGTATATGTCCATAACCATATATAGGATGTTGAGCTCGTTTCGTCATAGCCTCTACAATCCCGGGTGCACAAGCAAAATCCATATCGGCAACCCATAAAGGTAGTACTTCCGTACATCCAAATACTCGATCAACTGAATCCCACTTTGTACTATTTGTATTTTTTCTATTATGTTCTTCATTAAAGTTAAAGTTCATTTCTTATCCCCCACCATTTTCGATCATTTATGATTAAGATTTTACTACTTTATTCCAATATATAGTTAATCAATAGTATTTTCGTAATCATAATTACTATCCAAATTATACTATTCCGCTAGAAAATTCAAATTTTAATATTAATTTAAAAAAAGTGAAGTATGAACTGTCTGGCCAAGACCAACAATTGGTGGAGTTTGTATGAAAATCTAGCAATATTTAATTAGGTGTCTATATTTTTCAAAAATCGATCTATTTTTTTCATGATGATAGCAAATAATAATTAACATCAAAATGTGAATGGAGGGTCTGTAATGAAAAAAGATGATGAATATACTGATGATATGAATCAAATTTTAGAAATTATCAATGCAAAAGGTGATACTGGCGAATTACTTGAAATTGTAGACAAATATAAACAAGCTGAAAATCCAGAATGTAATCATGATCTTTTTTATCAAGAACTAAGAGTAATTGCTGAGGATAGTGCTAAAGAAGAAGATTAAATAGAGTAGGTTTAATGAGTAGTGGAACGATATTAGTTCCACTACTTTTTACTATTTTAATAAATCGAAACCATAGATTATGTATTACCGATTAATTTATAAACTATATTCTTCAGTTGGAATTTTACCTCTTAAAATATCATATTCAGCCTTCATTTCACCAAATTTTTGAGGATTTCCATGGTCCGGTGCATAATCAGGGTGCCAAAGCTTAGTATATTCCCTCATTTGTTTCTTCCAAACTTCAGCACTATCATTCGGATCGAAATACTTGAAATTATGTTTTTTATTTTTCTTGATTGAAGTAGAGTAATTTCTTAAATACTCTTCCCAGACTCTTGCCCAATCAACTATTTTCTTTTTATATTCTTTTGCTTTCTCGGCATTTTTCCTTTTTTCTTCTTTCTTCCAATCTTCCATTCTTTGACTAAAATCTTTAACCCCTTGTTTTGAGTTTCTCCATCTTAGCTCGGCATCTCTAATTTCTTGATCTGTAATTTCATCAAATAAATTTTCGTCATCAAGAACTTCAATAAGATCTTCTTCATTTTCTTTTGAATTTATATGGAGGTCATACATTTCTTCTATCATTTTTTCAATTAATTCTGCACTAGTTTTCCCTGTAAGTTGGGATAGCTTTTCCAGTTTTTCAGTGGATTCTATTTTAACCTTGTGTGTTAAATAAACGTATTTAGTTTTGTTTCTCAAGCACCTCAACTCCTTAATTAAATGTTACTATACAAGGTTAAATCTATATATTAAATAATGAAGTCAATCACGTTACATTCCATTCTCAACAACCTCAATTAAATGAAACAAGAATGTTCTATTTATAGTTTAATGTAAAATATTATTAATAATGTTTTATAATCAATCGTATTCATTGTTTATAGGAACTATTTAAGAAAGTATTTTGAATTCAACATCAAACATTTCTATATTTATTAACTGATTAACGATTTTATTTTTTATTATCAACTTATTTTATTCGATATTAATCTATTGCAACCTTTCTTAATTCGATAATTATTTTTTATCAAGCTTAATAATTTTTTCGAATTGCTCACGAGATCAAATTATTTATATAATTTTATAAACTAAATGATTTATAAGGGAGTGATTTCTATTATTAATCAATTTAAAAATATACCAACAACTTGTATTTCAGATGTAATGGATGGACTGAATAATATGGATCCGTCAATAAAGCCTTTAAAAGAAGAATATAGATTTGCTGGAAGAGCACTGACTGTTAAAATCCCTGTTGGTGATAATTTGGCTGTATTGAAGGCAATTCGTGAAGCAAATCCAGGAGATGTCATCGTAATCGATGCAAAAGGGGATCGATACCGGGCAATTGCAGGAGACTTTGTTGTTGGAATGGCACAAACAATGGGTGTTAGTGCAATAGTTGTTGATGGGGTAATCCGAGATATCAGCGGTATTAAAAAATTAAATTTCCCAGTATTTTGCAAAGGAACAGCTGTAGCTGCAAGTGGAAAAATTGGTGTAGGCGATATTAATATTCCAATTTCCTGTGGAGGTACATCAGTTAACCCAGGCGATATTATTGTTGGTGATGCAGATGGTGTAGTTGTAATCCCTCAAGCGGAAGCAAAAACGATTTTGGAGAAATCTTTAGATAAAATTAAAAAAGATGAACAAAGAGAAGAACAAGTATCTGGTAAAATTGAAGCAATAAAATCTTATATTGATCGTATGCTTCTAAAGTAACTGATAAAAAATACAAAAAAGGTTCTAAATATAGGTTCTTCGAAAAAAACCTATTAGAACCTTTTTTACTTGTCTAAAATTTTAATTTTTCCAACTGACTTTTAATAAACGGATCAATCTCATCAGGCAATTGACTTAAATGAAAGAATTGGACTTCAATTGATTGATTTTGATCTGGACAAATTTCATTTTCGAAATCTGTACAAATATACCCAATTGCTACTGTATGATATTCATCTCCGCTTCCCTCAACTTTATTTATAAATTCTGCTCCGGGATATACTCCAATTAATGTTAAAGAATTTAACTTAAGACCAATATATTCGAGAACAGATCGCTTAATACATTCTTCAACAGATTCATTTAATTGTAAAATCCCACCTGGTATACCCCAATTACCTCCTCCGTTTTGATAAAATAAGATTTCACCTACAGCATTTAGGATAGCAACGCTTGGACGAACAATCATTAAAGGAGCAATTCCGATCTTTTCTCTAATACCTTCACAATAATTCTTGAACTACTCACTACTTAACACCCTTACTGGTTGTTTGAAGTGGGAGATTCTTGGGAACAAAGCATACTTGCTAGTGTTATTTCTTTGCCAGCAGAGGTTTCTCTTATTTACCAAGCTATCCCCGTAGATTCCTACGGTTCTATGATTATTTAGACCAAAGCCAATGTTCGTAAGCCTTCAGCTAGAATATTTTTACTAGCATTTAGATCTCGATCGTGATGTTGATGGCAATTTGGACAGGTCCATTCCCTGATTGCAAGAGATTTCTTGCAATCTTGGTGCCCACAATCAGAACATATTTGGCTGGATGGAAACCATTTACTTACTTTCATGATTGTTTTACCATACCATTTAGCTTTGTATTCTAATTTAGATACAAATGCAGACCATGATACATCAGAAATCGATTTGGCTAATTTGTGATTACGTAACATTCCTTTCGTATTCAGGTTTTCGATACAGATTAGATCGTGGTTTTTGATTATTTCTGTACTCAACTTGTTAAGGAAATCATCACGTTGATTCATTACTCTTTCGTGTAATCTAGCGACTTTTCGTTTTTGTTTCTGATAGTTTTTTGCATCAAGAAGGTTAATCCCATTCTTTTTAGCATGTAACGCACGTCTTGAAAGTTTTCGCTGTTCACGTTTTAGTTTCTTTTCCATTTTGGCAGTAAATTTATTGTTGTCAATTTTGCTTCCGTCAGAAAAAATGGCAAAATCAGTGATGCCTAAGTCGATACCAATCGATGATTCAGCTTTCTCTAGTGGTAGTACGTCTACTTCTGCAAGAATGGATACAAAGTATTTACCACTTGGAGTTCGTCTAACGGTTGCATTCAAAACACGACCATGTACTTCGCGACTTTTAGCAAAGCGAACAAGACCAAGTTTAGGCAGTTTCATTTTGTTTCCGACAACGGCAATATTTCCGTTTGTTTCTTTTGTTGTATAGGATTGAACGCGATTCTTTTTAGATTTAAAGCGTGGTGCGTTATTCTGCATTTTGAAGAATCGTGAATACGAATCTGCGAGGTTTTTCAGTGAGGATTGAAGAGCAATACTAACAACTTCTTTGAGCCATACTAATTCTTTTTTCAACTTTGTTAATTCAGCAGAACAAGAATTGTATGTTAATCCTTTGCCAGTTTCTTTGTATGTGTCGTTCCATTGTCCTAAAAAGTGATTGAATACAAAACGACTACATCCAATCGTTTTGGCGATTAGTGTTTCCTGTTCTTTAGTTGGATAGATACGGAATTTATATGCTTTATTGACTAGCATTGTTTTCACCTCACTTCATTCCTTAATTTTTAATTTATTTCTTAACTATATTGATGGGAGAACCACCAGTAGTTAGTAAGCAGAAACTTCTTGATCAAAACATTTCTTCCGATAGCACTTTTCTAATTTGTAGAAAGGTACGTTTGATCATGATTATTGATTTCTAATTTCACTTTAATATCAGCCTTTCTTTTACTTAAGCCTGAGCATATCATTGAGTTATGAAGCAGACAACAAAAAAGCCTTTAGACATACCCCGCCTAACCGACATTCATCTCCCACCTATTACTGGTGTTATCACACCTTCACGTATTTGAGGAAGGAGTCTTCTGTCGAATAATGATAAAGCCTCCTAATCAAAAATATTAGTACCAACCTATATTCATAGCATTTAACTCAATATTTTTCTATACCTTGAATTAGTTTTTTAGCTTCATCCATCATTTCATTTATTAAGTTTTCTACCGAGTCCTTTTTAGATAATCTAGGACTTTGTCCCGACCAAAGTGACATAAACTCTTTATTATTTTGTACCGAGGATGCTTTTCTCATTGTTTGGGTAATCGTATTTTGAACGGGAAACTGTGGTAAATCAGCTTCGTATTTTTTCATTTCGGTAATAAATTTATTTTCGATTCCTCTTGCCCATTTCCCTGAAAATGCACGAGTCAAAACTAACTGGTCTTCGTTAGAATTTAGAATCGTATTTTTATGTACCTCATGAGCCCCACTTTCAATGCTGGTTAAAAAAGCGGTACCCATTTGAACAGCTTTCGCCCCTAAACAAAGGGACGCCATTAAACCTCTTCCGTCCATAATTCCTCCTGCTGCAATTACAGGAATACGAACATGATCAATTACTTGTGGAATTAACGACATTAATCCAATTAAACTTTCCTCATTATCGTTTAAGAAATTACCTCGATGTCCACCTGCTTCACTACCTTGAACGACAACAAGATCCATTCCTGATTTCTCAATTTCAATCGCTTCATTTACAGTAGTTGCTGTTCCAATCAAAATAATATTATGGAGCTTTAACTCGTTTATTATTTCCATTGAAGGTATGCCAAATGTAAACGAACAAATAGGAACACCTTCTTCAATAATCGCTTTTATTTGTTCATGAAATGTTTCATTATACCGATTAAAATTTTGAACTTGTATGCGATCATTTTGTTTTATATTTAATTCTTCATTAAAAGATTGTAATAAATCCATAGATTTAGACATTTCATTCTCGTTAACAATAAATTCATTTGGGACAAATAAATTAATTCCGAAGTTATTATTAGTTAACTTTTTTATTTCTCTAATTTGTTCACTGATTTGTGATGGAGTCATATACCCTGCTCCAATTGTACCTAAAGCTCCACAATTTGATACTTCAGCTACAAAATTTGAAGTTGTAATTCCCCCAGCCATCGGAGCTTGAATAATTGGATATTCTATCTTTAAAAGTTCAGTTATTTTATTTTTAAACATTCATTTCACCTCTATTAATTTTAACTTTTTTTTACTCACCAAAAAAGTCCCGAATAGTCTAGCAACACTACCCGGGACTTTACCTATTATTTTAATACATTGGGAGATTTTGAGGGTACATTTACGCCTAGGTTTAAAAATCCATGGCCTTCCTCAAACTTACTGTATCCGATTGGTACTGTATGACTTATTAGTAGTTCGAACAAATCTGGTTCAGTAATTTTCTCATTATTCTCAGACTCAAACTGTTGAATTAACAATGCAATAGCCCCTGATACATGTGGTGTTGCCATTGATGTACCAGAAAGAACAGCAAATTGATTTGTCGGATACGTTGAAAGAATCTTTTCTCCTGGTGCAACTAAATCAATTTCATCATTTGTATTACTAAAATCGGATAATCGTTTTTGAAGACTTACGGAACCTACTTCTATAACTTCATCGTAGGCACCTGGATAGCTATATTCATTGGTTGAACCATCCCCATCACCTTCATTACCAGCTGCACATACAACGGCTATATTTTGTTCAACCGCTCTTTGAATCGCTTCATGTAACGAAGAATCATCCCCTGGACCACCTAATGACATTGAAATCACTCGAACAGTTTCTCCATTAGAGCCTTTCCAATTCGTCGCATAATCAATAGCCTGTACAATTGATTCAATGCTTCCTTCACCAGCACCAGTTAATACTTTTAAAACGAGAAGTTTTGCTTTTGGAGCTACTCCAACTACCCCTTCTCCATTTTCAGAAGCTGCAATCGTTCCACAAACATGTGTACCGTGACCGTTATTATCTAAGAATACGTTAGGGTCCCCACCGTAATCTTCAGTAAAATTATATCCACCAATAATTCGCTCTTGTAAATCAGGGTGGTCTGTCTGACAGCCTGTATCAATAACTGCTACGACCACATCTTCCCCTTGAAACCCTTTTTCCCAAATAGATTTAGCTTCTATTAAACTAACACCAGGTGGTACTTCATTTGTACTACCTTTAACTTCTTCCAGCTTGTAAGGAATTAATCTAAATTTAGACATGCCTACCAACTCCTTTTTGGGATTTATTCATAAAGGATAAATCTTTGAGGTATAGTTTACTATTCTATACCCATCCATAATTTTCCTTTAAATAAATTCAACTTTATTTAAAATTAATTCTAATACAGTTGGAAATTAATAGATTCACCGCTCCCTTCTCCAAACTCGGAAGTCGGCTTTTTGATTATTATAATGAATGGTGTCAAAACTTTAGTTATGACCCTGTTCATTATAAAGGAACAAAGGAGTCTTTCCTTAAAACGGCAAATGCATAGGAGGTAAAGGTACATTATGTACGATCCACCAGAAAACAACCCTTGTAAAAACTCCTTTCACCAACCAGAATGGTACCTCAAAGGAACGTTTTGGTTTGCTACTCTCGTACTTAGAGATCTCACTGTGACACTAAACGTTATCCCTCTACTAGTAATGCCTCGAAAAAATTGAATTTCGAACACATTTTATTCATATAAAGAATGCAAATTCAATCTGAAAGTTGGACAAAAATATTTTTATATCTAATCTATGAAGCTTATAAATTAATCCTCGCGCTTCAACCTCAACGCTGAACCTATTTGTGACGAATCTGTCAATATTTAATTTGATATAAAAAATGCCCGCAAATTCGTTAGTAATACCGCATTTTATAAATTAATCAATTATTAAATAACTCAAAGGGATTACGATATAATTAGGGGGTAAAGAACTAGAATGAGAGGTTAGAAGATGATAAAAAATGAGCAAGAGTTAAAAACCAAGTTGAATCAGTTGATTAGCGATCCTAATTTCTTGCGTTTACAAGAATCTTTTGAAAAAGAGAGTTTATTTCAATTATTGGGGTTTGGACACCGAGAAACAATGCATAGTTCTTTTATCAGTTGGTTGCTTTCACCAACGTCTTCGTTAAGTTTAGGTACGTTTCCACTAAAGCGTTTTCTCTACTATATTTGTGAGGAAAATTTATCAAATGAGAAAACTGTTATTGATTTTGATTTAATTGAATCGGACTCACTTCAACTAGAGGAAATGGAAGTTGCAACTGAGGTAGCAGAGTCTGTGGTGGTTCCAGAGACAAATCAGGAATTACGGGCTCGATTTGATTTGTATTTGGTGAATGATTTGGTGAGAATTATTGTGGAGAATAAGGTGTTGGCAAGAGAAAACAAAGATCAGACGGAAACTTATACGAAAATCTTAAAACATTTAGATGACTCGTATCAATATGAATTAAAGGTCTTTTTATCTCCAGATGGCACAGTAAAACCAAAATGTCCTGAGTTTATTCAAATTGATTATCAAGGTCTATATGATTTTGTTATTGTACCTAGCTTGAATCATCCCAAAATTACAACTGCAAATAAAAATATTTTAGAGGAATATATCCATAATCTTCGTATGGTCTATAAAGGAGTAAATAAGCCGATGGCAAGAGTAAATGATGAGTTGTGTGTAGCTATATATGATAAGTACAAAGATGTATTAGATGAAATATTCGATGCGGTTAAAAATGAGACACCTGAAAAGAGGAAGGTCAAAACGTCTGATCCAATTCGTAAATCAAATATTTCTTGGAAAGAGATATATTCACGACTAAATGAAGACGAAAAAAATCTAGAGTCTACTTATGGAAATACCGTAACAAAGGCTGAAATCGACCTAACAAGTGGTAGGATCCTTTTTGAAGGAGAAGAATACAGTAGTCCTTCGGCTGCTGCTATTGCCGCAGTAAATTACATTCAGGGTGAAAATTACACAGACCGTTACAATGGATATATGTTTTGGAGTATTGTGTATCCAAATGGTGAAAAGAAGAAACTGTCTGTTGTACGTGATGATATCTCTATATCTGTAGCTCAAGAGGAAGAAGATTAAGGCATTGAGAGTAGACTAACTATATAACAAATGGTGCAGAACGTAAAAAATACATAAATGTAATTATAAAATAGAGATGAGGGTTTAAGAATGGCAATGAGTAAACATTAGGGTGAAAGCAGATGAACTAAAACTAACAAGAGATAACTACATAAAGGTAAGTAATAAAAGCTCGTTTATTAAAGGTAAAGTCTATGATGATTCATTTGTTAAAACCATACTGAAAACTGCTTGTATAATTTTGATTTGAATATGAAGTTTTTTAACTCATTAAATAATGAAAGATTTTAATAAAGAAATTGATGATTTTCTGATAGATGATAAACCGTTTGTTAAAGTTACTAATTTAAATGATATAGAAAAAGTTTCAGGATATTACATGATGATATTTGATGAGTATAATCAAGTTTATATCGGACAAAGTACGAATATGAAAAAACGTGTTATGTCACATTGGAGTACCCAAAAAGAATTTGACCGTTTAATATTCGGAAATAAAGAAAATTCTATGTTGTCAGTAGATAGTTTTAGTGCGTTAGATATGACTAGATTGAATGCTTTCAAAACTCATTCCCTTTATGAGTTTGAGAATAATTCCATTAACTTCTTTAATCCAAATTTAATTATAAATAGAACAGTTGGTGGAGAGTTAAGTGGATTAAGTGATGCTGTCGCTAACGGAAAAACAAGAGAATTAAATGTTTAACAAAGTAGCTGCTAAGGACTAACTTAGCAGTTTTTTTATTTTCTGAGCCACTTCCCAATGGAACAATTCTAAACCTGTCTTTCCAATAATTATAAACGACAGGTTTTAATTATACCAAATATTGTCATTTAACAACATTCCAATATTGAATGTCTTTGTTACAATTAAGAACTATCACTAACAGGGTTATTACAGTTATGATTATTATAAATAACGATTTGATGACTATAAGTAACCTTAACCCATAAAAAAAGACTTTCACAGTCATTTGTGGAAGTCTTTTTTATAAAAATTTACAAAGGAGATAGTTATGAAAAAAAAATTAATTGCAGTATTAACAGCTTTATTCATTGGTTTAATTCCTTTCACAGCAAATGCAGAGGAAAGCTCAAAAGATATTAAAGGAGAAGAAGCTTTAGTAGATGTATTTAGGCAAATTGAAAGTGACATTAATTTTGCTTTAGAACATGGTATAGAGAAAAGTGAAACAATATATACCCAACCTATTGAACTTGAGGATGGTGTTGAATTGCTGTCCTCGGAGACAGTAATATATAATGAAGATGGAACGATAGCAGGAGATTATAGTGTAAAAGTTCAACCAGAAGTAAGTGAAAACATTATAGCGCCTAGAGTAGTTATTAATACTGGTGGTTATGATTGGAAATATGTAAATACCAAATATACTGATACATATTTAGAGCATACAATTAAGGGTCCTATACAAGCTTTATTAGCGTTTGGAACACCATATTTACCTACAATAGCTCAACAATCATTTGCTGGAGGACTATCAGCTTATATAGGTTTATATGCTAATCCTAAACTTTATTATTTTAAATCAGTTTTATATACCGATCATGATGCCGTTAACAATTATTACAAATTGAAGGTATATACTTATAAAGATAAAGGTAGAACAAAATTAGAATCTACTAAAACAATAACAACTAAATCTAAAAGATAAATATAGAGTAGTTGAATCTAATTTTTATAATATCGATTAATACGATGTATCAAATATAAAATTAGAAAAGTTGTTATTACAAAATATATAATTTTTATATATATATTTAAATCACTGTAATTTAAAGTGAAGATAAGAAAAGTAAAAACAGCACTTAATATAAATTTTAATGTATTCTTCATATTGTACCTCTCTAAAAAGTAATATGTTCAAAATAAAAAAAGTGGGTTTTCAAATCCAAAACATTAATTAAATGTCCTTTAATTATCAAACGATCTTTAGGATTTTTTGACCTAAAGGCGTAACAGTTCTAACCCTATCTATCCAATAATTATAAACGATAGGTTTTAATTATACCAAATATCCCCATGTAATAACATTCCAATATTGACTGTTTTTATCACAAATAAGGAATCGACTTGCGTAGGATTAACAGATATAGTTTTATATAGAAGCGCTTCGATTAATATTGTTACGATATTAACTAACACCAGTCGGATATATGAAAATGCATAAAATATTAGTCTTCTCTGGTAGATGGTAGTTTACAATATTTATAAATCTATACGAAGAAGTGATTATATGTTCGATATACTTTGGCAATTTTTAAATTTTGCGGGACTTATTGCGACTGTGGGTTTATTTGTTAATATCGTAAAAAGAAAGAAAAAAATATATATTAACTAAAGGATCTAATATTATGAAAAAATATTAGATTTCATTTTGTATTGCTTTTTGTTTAGTATTTTTATTTGTTGTATCCCCATTTAAAGCAGAAGAACCGCAAATACTGGATGGGGTTACTGAAGCGAAGTATGAGGTTACAACATTAGAAGAAGCTAAAGTTGTATCTGTAACTAACCAAGAAGAAGAAAGAATTAACAATTTGTTTAGGCAATACAATCTACAACCATTAACAACGGAACTTTCTCCTGAAACTCCTGTTGTTAATTTTAAAAGTATTGATGAATTTGAAACGTTTTTAAAAGATACAAGGAATCCAATTAAATTTAATGAAGAAGTTAAAGAAGAAAGTCCATTAGCATTTTTATTTGGCTCGAAAACTGCTTCAGCAGCAACAAAGTCATATAAATATAGTAAATGGCATTCTGCAGCTAAATTAAACCTTTATGCAGTCATGGAAAGAAAATTAAGCATACGCTAATTTGAATTCTTCAAAAAAAGGTGGCACAGTATACGGTAAAGGTATTTTTTCATATGTTGTTTTTGTTAAGGTATTGGGAACGTTATATTCATACGATATAAATATGTCCCTTAAATTTTAAATTACAGTTTTATTATAATTTAAATACTTATGGAGTAGAAATAAATAGGTTTTCTAATACAAAAGTAATTAGATATAAAGATTCTGCTAAAGCAGTGACTGCTGCAAAAACCGCAGAAAATAATTATAGTTATGGAATTTTTAAAGACAAACCATATGCTATTACTAATAACCCAAAAGATAGAAAAGATCTATATTGTTCTGAAATTGTGTGGCAATCATATTATTATGGTCCTGGTATTACTTACAAAAACTGGAGGTGTTGTAAAATCGAATCCAAGTATGATTCAGCCATATGATTATTTATCAACACAAAACCTAAATGATAATGGTTTTAAATTAGTAAAAACATATTCTTGGTAATTAAAAAGTGCAAATTACTAAAATAGTAATTTGCACTTTTTTTATCCATCAAATCTTTGCCATATTTCTTTAACTTTTAGGAAATATGGGAAACTCAACTTTAAATTTTAGTGGTATGGAGAAATACGAGAAGAAATACAAGAAATTGAACGAATTGAATAAAAGCTACAAGAGTTCGATTTGACTCTGATATTTATGAATTAATCCGTATCTATTAATTTCCAATAAATAAAATTAGAACCACATTTTACCTTGTGGTTCTTTGTTTATTCTCCAAATAAAAATAATGCTAAAATTACCATGACTTATAAGAGCACTTTTTTATGTTATCAATCTACTTTTATACTAAATAATGTATGGGACAACATTGTATGAAATAATGTTTCGATCACGATACGTTTGAATTATTACATCACTTTTTGTACTAAGTATTCCATTTTGCAATAAGACTGGTTTAAATCCCCTTTCGCTAGCTCCATTATAAGTAAATAGAACACAATGTTCTGCTGCAAATCCAGCTATTATAACTAGCTCAACGTCATTTCCTTTCAAAATCTGCTCTAATTCAGTATTCCAAAATGCATTTGAATGTTCTTTTGAAACACAAATATCTTGTTCTTCTACTTTAATTTCAGGGATAAAAGATAGTAATTCAGAGTTTATTTCCTCTGCTCCTTCAATATCTTGGACATGTATAACTATGTGATTTTTAGAACGGATACAGTCAGCAACATAATTTATATATTCACATGCACCTTCGACATTCAATGATTCTTTTTTATCCTCTAAAAATATTTTTTGCATATCAATAATAAGAAAAGCAATTTTCATTATTTACCCTCCATGACACTTTATATTCCTTTTAAATAATTATTCTATTTGTTTTGTTATAATCCTACCTTTTTTTAATAAAAATAGGTAATCGAATACTTTCATATTTAAGACTGGAAGAAAAAACAATATTGATAGAATAAAATATACAAAAAAGCATTGATCTAATTATCAATGCTTCTTTACTAATAGTCCAATCATTCTTTATTTATATTCGATTGTCAATTAAGTGATTTATTATCTAATTTTTGAATTTCTATTTGACTAACTTTAGTCGGTAATTTTTTTACACTATATTTTCTTTGATCTGCATTTGGCAAAGGTAGTTTCAATATATTTATATTTTTATCGGCAATTTCTTCATTTTGATTTTTAATCTGAATGCGTTCTTTTACATTAGTCTTTTTTAAACCAATTTGATCAAAAGCTAAAAAACTAGCACCTAAACAAATGACAAATATACAAACAAAAAATACAAATTTTTTCATATTAGCCCCCCAACTCAGTGCTTGTCCAGCTTTAAGTTTAAGATTAGTTTATGTAAGTGATTACGTTATTAGAACTTCTATTCTTTCTATTTTGATTTTTGAATTCAGTTGTCTATATTAATTTAATATTGTATTTTTCTATTAAATCTTTAAAAGCTGGTCTTTCATTCCCATCTCTTCCAACGATATGTGTTGCTGTTACTAAAGAGTTTAAAACTGCTTCTTCTGTTGCTTCTCCTATTGCTCTAAATGCTAGATCAATATCTTCTTCATGTATAGTCGGTACTGTAACGCAATCCGATGTTTTTTCATGAGGTATTTTTGTTGCAGTTGAAAAGCCAATTACGACTTCACCACTTCCCGTTGTAATAATTGAGCCTGTTCTTGATAAACCCGTAACTGTTCTTTTTATTATACGATTTAGCTGCCTTTCAGATACGGGAAGGTCCGTTGCAACAATCATAATGATTGACCCTTTATCTTGTTCGTCTCGTTCCTTTAAGATAAAATCACGCAATTCTGCTCCAACAGGCTTTCCATTTACTTTTAAATCGCTTAATATCCCAAAGTTAGATAAGACTAAAACACCCATTGTATAAGTACCATGTTCCATTTTCATAACTCGGGAAGCTGTACCAATCCCACCTTTTAGTGAATAACAAAGCATCCCCGTTCCTGCTCCAACAGTTCCTTCTTTCACATCTGAAGAAGCGTTACTTAATGCTTGAAAAACATGGTCTTTCGTAATATATCTTGCTCGCACATCATTTAAAAGCATATCATTGCATTCGCATATTACTGGGTTAACAGTTCCTGTCGTACGACCTATTTCAGGATTATGATCTAACATATATTCTATTAAAGCGTCTGCGGCTGTTCCAATACTTAGTGTATTTGTTAAAATAATCGGCGTTTCGATCGTTCCTAACTCATTAATCTGAATCGTTCCCATCGACTTACCAAACCCATTAATAACATGAGATGACGCGATTAACTTATCTTTAAATAGATTTCCTTGATGAGGAAATATTGCTGTAACGCCAGTTTGGATGTCATGATCACTGATCGTTACATGACCTACAGTAACTCCTTCAACATCCGTAATGGAATTTAGTTCCCCCGTTTCTAGGTACCCAATATTAACACCATAATCTCTTATTCTTTTCTGACTCATTATAAATTCCCCCCAGCTTCCTATTCAAAAAGAGTTGTAGCGATTAATTAAGTGATTTTAATTTCTAAAGGACAAAAAGCCCTTATTCAGAGCTTTTTAGTACAAAAAGAGTTGTCTTCTTTTAAGATCTTTCAATGACTTTCTGTTAATTTTATTTTCTCTTGATTTTCTTTAACTTTTAAAGGGATATAAGTTAATGAAATTAACGCTCCACTTATCATTAGTAATATCATCAATGAAGTGACTAAAAGTACGATTTTTTTAGAAAATACTTTCATCATAAGTTGATTTCTCCTTTATGATCAATCTTACGAATTATTTTAACAGATTACTTTGAAAATTTGATACTTACTTGATAAAAAATGTTCTCAAATACAGCCCACGATTAATCCTCAAACTAAAAAGTATTTACCGGTTTAATAATTAATCGACTTGGAATTTATTACCACAAGAGAAAAAAGAACTATTCCTATTCCCTTACATACCTTATATAAACCTTGTTTTCTTGGTGGCATTGGCAAACAGGTACACTTCACTTTTATCTTCATGGTAAAAGTGATTTTTATTTAAAATTTATAAAAAAACACAAGGTAAAATTTTACCCTGTGCTTTTAAACTTCATCCACTTATTTGATTACTTAATTCTTTTACTTTTTTTCCATTACAGCAAAATAATTTTGTTCATCATCAGCAAAGTTAAACACTCTTCCATTTGGCATTTCAACAATTTCACCAACAGTAACCTTTTTGTTTGTTAAATCACTATACAATTCATCAAGTTTATTTGTAAAAAACATTAAAGAAGGTGTACCTAGATTAAGAGATGGCTGCATTTTAGAAATTAACTCTTTATTATGAAGTATAATACTTGTTTCAGCATTTTTTGAAGGTGCAACTTCAATCCATCTCATTCCTTGACCATTATTATTATCAGAAATCACAGTAAAGCCTACTTTCTCAGTCCAAAAGTTCACTGCTTCCTCTTGATTGTTAACATATACCATTACTTGACCAAGCATATTAATCATTTCATTCTCTCCTTAAAATAATTAGTAATTAGTTCATAACAATAATTCTGACCATCCCAGTTAGAAAATAGAAGTGTTAGTAATAAAAATTTGAATACTATTCATTTCTAGATAATTTTTTGAACTCCTTTAATTCCTAAACTGCTCCTTTAATAGTTTTGTTAACTTTGAATCAAGTTTATATCCGTTTCCATTTTGCCAAAACATACTTTGCTTGTAATTTACTTCAAATTCCTCTTTTTTACCATCTTTCTCAATAAAAGCTAACCTTAAATCAGTGGATTCAATTTGTTGATTCTCGATCTTTTTTAATTTAAAACCTTTTTCGATTTTATTAATTAAATCATGATCTTTATCCGCCGAATAAATAATTGTATCTACGGAAGTAACACCAATGATACCAACAACTTTACTAGTTTTACTCTCTGTACTTGATTTCATAGAACAGCCAAATAAAAGGAATATACCACTTAAAACAATTAGAAGTTTTCTCATTAATCCTCCAAATTTTTTTCGATTTCCCAATAAAATTCAACGTCTTACTCATTACTCCTTTTAAACCATTAAATAATAATTAAAAAGATATATTAAGCATATGATATGCAATTTTATTTAGTAAAATTTTCCTACCAAAATGCAAAAAAAAAGAGTTACTCTTGCAACTCTTTTTAGTAAAACAACATAAATTTATAATAAAAATTACTGATTAAATTTATCAAGCGTAAAATCATAATTGATTTCAATAAGTCCATCATTTAACGCAGTAAGAAACCTATTTACACCCTCAACTAATGTTTCTGTTTTAACGTATTCCGTAGGTTCAAACATTTGCCACACCGAATAAATTCCCCACTTGTCATCTCCTTTATATAGGAAATTCATAAGATCTTCATTTCGATTAATCGATTCATAATTCATATTTTCCTTTAAACCATTTTGTACATTTTGAACCCATTCACTCAATTGACTCGCAAACTCCGTAAGATTTAAATTCGGATCATGAAAAAATAATGAATCATTTAAATAGATATTTAATGACCCATCTATATATTTCCCAGTATTTGCAACATAAGCCGGTTCCGTAGGTATATAATCATTTAATATAAACAAAAATTTTATATTCATAAAATTCTCCTTTCGTATGTAGTTCAATCTTTATTTATGTATTTTAGTACTTAGTTTCTATTGTTTCCTATTTTTGGTATTTCCCTCATTTTTATTTTTCTTTTTTACCTTTTTATTTTCGATTGTAAATTTTAGTTACGATCTGAAATCAAAAACTTCAAAGGTATCATTCTATAAATAGCAAACATAAAAAATAATATTAAAATCAATAAAAAGAAAAGTGGGATAACAATTGAATCAATTTATTACAGGGATAATTCAATCGATTCTTATATTAATTTTAGCCTTCGTGTTTATCTATAAATATTCAGATATTCGCACAAGAACGACTCATTTTGTTTGTCCTCGTTGTAGCAGTCGCTTTAAATTATCGAAATTAAATTTTGCTTTAGCATTTAAAACCGGCAAAGTAAATGAGCGGCTAGTTACATGTCCCGTTTGTGGTCATAGAGATCGAATGAGTATTATAAATGATTAAATGACCAAATTACATTTTTCGCATTATGTGTACAAATTTATAGTTTTTTAATTTGAAATAAGAGTAAACCTTATAATTGTGAATATTTATACCGATGTAATTTTTACAAAAAACCTCTGAAAACACTTATACAATAGGGTTTCTAGAGGTTTTAATAATTTTAAGATTTGTCAAGAAAAGACAACATACCACCACAAATTAGAGGAGGTTTTGGGTGATATTATTTATATTCAATGGACGGACGCTTTTTAAAACGATATATTCCAATTCTAAACAAATGAAAAAAGGACCATCCCAGAACTTTACTGGAAAGGTCTTTTTTTCTTGGAGTTTTAATGAATCTTATTAAAAAACCCTACAATATCACTTTAATAATAACATGTGATAATCAATATGTTCTGTTTTTAATTGAAACAAGTGATTTCAAATAAGGAATCACCCATCCTCTATTAATATAGTATTCTTTCAATGGATAATATGTTTAAAAATAATACAAATTGGAGGTAGTACATGAAAAACACGCAAACTAGTTTACCAGCACCACCTATTTTACAAGGAAGAGCGGTAAATGATAAGTACCCTCAAATGCCAATGCCAACTGTTGAGACAATTTCTAATGAAGACGGTACAGGATATCTTGACGTCTCATGGGAACCTGTTGAAGGTGTTAAAAACTACCAAATTTTACTATTCAATGGCTCTATACATAGTTACTGGGATGTTCCTGCAAATGGGACATCTTGGACAACGAAAGGAAAGGGTATGTTTCCTACAAATGAACAAATTGAAGCAGGTAAAATAAACTTTCTACGTGATGGTTCTGGTGGAGAATTTGCTACTGATCCATATAACCTATATTCTAAGGCATATGAAGTGAATGGTAGTACTTTAAATTACACTGATAGTACTGTTTACTATGTTCGAGTGACAGCTGTTTATGAAGATGGTGCTAGTCCAATATCATACGCTGCATCTCCTACATTTCTTGAACCAATTACACTTGAAGATGAACAAAATTTTACGAACATTCCCACTCTCCCTGAAATGACTGAAGAGCAAAGAGAGCTTTTTAATTCTTTAGTAAATATCGAAGTAGAAAATTTTGAAGGAGAAAATCCTGAAGAGTTTAGGGAAGAATTAATAAACAGCTTTGAAGATGACACTGCACAAGAGTTAATAAGCGGGCGAGCTCTGGGTATGAGAATATCCAACAAACTAGCAGGTGCTATTTTTAATACAGCCATTGGATTTGCTGTGGGAGGTGGAGTTGGAGCCGTTCAAGCTTACATAATAAAAAAAGGTAAAGCATCTGCAGCAAAGTTATTTACTAAAACAATAACTTCTAAGTTAAATGCATGGGGAGCTAAAAAATTAGCTACAACTGTAGGTTTGGTAGTGACTACTGCGTTAAATTACGCTGACATTGGTACAAATATTGCAAAACTTATCGATAAATATGACACTAAACCCAATAATGGTTACATTGATTTTTAATGATGATAAAAAAACTATTAAAAAGTCGTTTTTTTGAAATAGTTATTTTAGTAATATTATCGATTAGTTTTAATTATTTCACGGCTAATATGAAAAAAAATCTAATGTTTATTATTCTTAGTTTAATATTTATTATTTTTATACTTTTTATTGTATTTAAATTTTTTGATAATATACGTTCAAAATTTTAAAATTAAACATAAGAAAATAAAGCAAAAAAAGAGTTTCTAATACTTTATGAAACTCTTTTCTTATGTTTATAACAATTAGCCAAAGTCTTTTCTCCAACAATTCTATCTACAATTAAACCATTTTTTCTTGAAATGCTTTAACAGCTGCTAGTTTTCAACTATTTGAGCTGCTACTTTATAATTCAACTCACCTATTACCCTTGATATTTTTTCTTATCCCAACTTACTCGTTTTTATATAAGTTAGCTAAATCATATTCCTCTTTTATGCCTGAAATAAGGGTTTCATAAGCTTTATTTCAGTAACCTAAAAGCTGCAGAAAACTAGATCAAAGCTATTCACAATGATTATCGCATTGTATCAAGTAATCATTCTTTAAAATGTCCGTTGCTTTCTTAATATTTGATACGGTTAAAAAAATACTATCTTTTTCTCCTATATAGAATGATTTCACACCAACCTTACACCATAAACTACCGTAAATTTTACTAAATACTCCTGGAATACCAGGGGGAATATTTAATATAGCGAAAATTGCTTCTTCTTTAAATTTCACATGAGATGATTCAAGTACTTCTCTAACTATTTTTAAATCTTGCTTTTTCTGCGATTCGGTTGTACCAGGCACAAGTCTCACGAAATTATTATTTTCACTACTTTTTGTCAGTAAAACTCCAACAATATTTACTGAAGCGTTAGCAATTTCTTTTAAAACACAACTTAAAGTTTCATCATTTACTATAAAAGTAAATTGGGTTCTGTATTCAATATCGAATTGTAACTGCTCGACTTTACGGCCATTAAAGCGATTCAAATTTTTCACTTCCTTAATTACCTGTTTTTATTAAAGTATGTGAAAATAAATAAAATGTTTTTGGTTGAAGATTAAACTTGCACATATTATCTTTATCTATATTTATATATTTTCTTTAAATAAAGAATCCCCATATTATTAACAGTAAAATCTATTCTAACTGTCAATCATATGGGGGTTATTATTCTAAAAATCTATTCACACAAACTTACGGTGTAAATGTGATAATATTCATATCTCTATTAATTGCCGATGCTGAAGTAATATTCGACGTAGCGGTAAAAATTACTCTAAGACTATACGTTGATGTTGCATTCGCAGGTGCAACATTAACTTGAGTACTCGCAAATTGATATCGATGAGTACCTGCTGTAGGCTGGCTACTATTAAATATTCTAGTATCTATTAAAGTTGCATCCCTGTATAGCCGCAATTCAAATGTAACTGACCAGTTTGCAGTAACAACTAGTTCAATCGCTGTTGCATAGTCAATTTTAAGCTGCTGATTAGCAAGTACACCTTGAGTAATACTTACAATTGTTACTTCAGTATTGAGTGGCGGGAATACCGCAATCGATCCTGCATTTTCTGCAAATGTTAGAGTTGGTCTTTGACCTGTTGGACCCGTTACTCCGGTTGCTCCTGTTACCCCGGTTGACCCAGTTACTCCGGTTGGGCCCGTTGCTCCGGTTGGGCCTGTCACTCCTGTTGTTCCGGTTGGGCCAGTTGACCCGGTCGTTCCCGTTGCTCCGGTTGGGCCTGTCACTCCGGTTGGGCCTGTAGCCCCGGTTACTCCGGTTGGGCCAGTTGCTCCGGTTGAGCCTGTCACTCCGGTTGGGCCTGTCGACCCAGTTGAACCGGTTGCTCCTGTTGCTCCAGTCGCTCCGGTTGACCCAGTTGCTCCGGTTGGGCCTGTCGTTCCGGTTGGCCCTGTTGTTCCTGTTACTCCGGTTGGGCCTGTCGCTCCTGTTATTCCTGTTACTCCTGTTACTCCCGTTGACCCTGTTGTTCCTGTTGCTCCCGTTGACCCGGTTGTTCCTGTTACTCCGGTTGACCCGGTCGTTCCCGTTGCTCCGGTTGTGCCTGTCACTCCGGTTGGGCCTGTAGCCCCGGTTACTCCGGTTGGGCCCGTTGCTCCTGTTGAGCCTGTCACTCCGGTTGGGCCGGTCGACCCAGTTGAACCGGTCGTTCCAGTTGATCCTGTCGCTCCGGTTGACCCAGTTGACCCTGTCGTTCCAGTTGCTCCGGTTGGGCCTGTCACTCCTGTTGGGCCTGTAGCCCCGGTTACTCCGGTTGGGCCCGTTGCTCCGGTTGAGCCTGTCACTCCTGTTGTTCCGGTCGACCCAGTTGAACCGGTTGCTCCTGTTGCTCCAGTCGCTCCGGTTGACCCAGTTGCCCCTGTCGTTCCCGTTGCTCCGGTTGGGCCTGTCACTCCGGTTGGGCCTGTAGCTCCGGTTGGGCCCGTTGCTCCTGTTGAGCCTGTCACTCCAGTTGTTCCGGTCGCCCCTGTTGCTCCGGTTGCTCCTGTTGACCCGGTTGACCCGGTTGCTCCGGTTGAGCCTGTTTCACCAGTCGTTCCGGTTGGCCCTGTTGTTCCTGTTACTCCGGTTGGGCCTGTCGTTCCGGTTGGCCCTGTTGTTCCTGTTACTCCGGTTGGGCCTGTCGCTCCTGTTATTCCTGTTATTCCTGTTATTCCTGTTATTCCTGTTACTCCTGTTACTCCCGTTGACCCTGTTGTTCCTGTTGCTCCCGTTGACCCGGTTGTTCCTGTTACTCCGGTTGACCCGGTTGGGCCCGTTGCTCCGGTTGGGCCTGTCACTCCTGTTGGGCCTGTAGCCCCGGTTACTCCGGTTGGGCCCGTTGCTCCTGTTGAGCCTGTCACTCCAGTTGTTCCGGTCGACCCAGTTGAACCGGTTGCTCCGGTTGCTCCAGTCGCTCCGGTTGACCCAGTTGCCCCTGTCGTTCCAGTTGCTCCGGTTGGGCCTGTCACTCCGGTTGGGCCTGTAGCCCCAGTTACTCCGGTTGGGCCCGTTGCTCCTGTTGAGCCTGTCACTCCAGTTGTTCCGGTCGCCCCTGTTGCTCCGGTTGCTCCTGTTGACCCGGTTGACCCGGTTGCTCCGGTTGCTCCTGTTGACCCGGTTGACCCGGTTGCTCCGGTTGAGCCTGTTTCACCAGTCGTTCCGGTTGGCCCTGTTGGGCCTGTTACTCCGGTTGGGCCTGTCGCTCCTGTTATTCCTGTTATTCCTGTTACTCCTGTTACTCCCGTTGACCCTGTTGTTCCTGTTGCTCCCGTTGACCCGGTTGTTCCTGTTACTCCGGTTGACCCGGTTGGGCCCGTTGCTCCTGTTGAGCCTGTCACTCCAGTTGTTCCGGTCGCCCCTGTTGCTCCGGTTGCTCCTGTTGACCCGGTTGACCCGGTTGCTCCGGTTGAGCCTGTTTCACCAGTCGTTCCGGTTGGCCCTGTTGTTCCTGTTACTCCGGTTGGGCCTGTTGTTCCTGTTACTCCGGTTGGGCCTGTCGCTCCTGTTATTCCTGTTATTCCTGTTACTCCTGTTACTCCTGTTACTCCCGTTGACCCTGTTGTTCCTGTTACTCCGGTTGACCCGGTTGGGCCCGTTGCTCCTATTGGGCCTGTCACTCCTGTTGGACCGGTCGACCCAATTGTTCCGGTCGACCCAGTTGCTCCGGTTGACCCGGTTGCTCCAGTCGTTCCCGTTGACCCTGTCGCTCCGGTTGACCCAGTTGCCCCGGTTGTTCCAGTTGCTCCTGTTGGGCCTGTCACTCCATTTGCCCCGGTTGTTCCAGTTGCTCCGGTTGGGCCTGTCACTCCATTTGGGCCTGTAGCCCCAGTTACTCCGATTGGGCCCGTTGCTCCTGTTGAGCCTGTCACTCCCGTTGTTCCGGTAGCCCCTGTTGTTCCGGTCGCCCCTGTTGTTCCTGTTGCCCCTGTTGTTCCTGTTGCTCCTGTTGCTCCTGTTGATCCGGTTGCTCCGGTTGAGCCTGTTTCACCAGTCGTTCCGGTTGGCCCTGTTGTTCCTGTTACTCCGGTTGACCCGGTTGCTCCGGTTGCTCCGGTTGATCCTGTTTCACCAGTCGTTCCGGTTGGCCCTGTTGTTCCTGTTACTCCGGTTGGGCCTGTCGTTCCTGTTACTCCTGTCACTCCCGTTGATCCGGTTGGGCCTGTCGTTCCTGTTATTCCTGTCTCTCCAGTGGCCCCTGTCGGGCCGGTTGATCCTGTTTCACCAGTCGCTCCAGTTGACCCCGTAGTTCCTGTTGGGCCTAACGTTCCAGTTGACCCGGTTGCGCCAGTCGTTCCCGTTACTCCTGTTGGGCCTGTCGTTCCTGTTACTCCAGTTGATCCTGTTTCACCAGTCGTTCCAGTTGACCCGGTTGGGCCTGTTACTCCTGTCGCTCCCGTTGATCCGGTTGCTCCATCCGGGCCGATTGACCCGGTTGACCCGGTCGTTCCCGTTGCTCCTGTTGGGCCTATTACTCCTGTCGTTCCGGTCGGGCCGGTTGATCCTGTTTCGCCAGTCGCCCCGGTTGACCCCGTAGTTCCTGTTGGGCCGGTTTCACCCGTCGCTCCGGTTACTCCAGTTGGGCCTGTTGTCCCAGTTACACCAGCTGCTCCGGTTGGGCCTGTTGCTCCCGTTGAGCCTGTTTCACCAGTCGCTCCCGTTGAGCCCGTAGTTCCTGTTGGGCCTGTCGTTCCTGTTACTCCCGTTGATCCTGTTTCACCAGTCGGGCCGGTTGACCCGGTTGGGCCTGTTACTCCTGTTGATCCCGTTGCTCCATCCGGGCCGATTGACCCTGTTTCACCAGTTGCCCCGGTCGTTCCCGTTGATCCTGTTTCACCAGTCGCTCCAGTTGAGCCCGTAATTCCAGTTGGGCCTGTAGTTCCTGTTACTCCGGTCGGGCCGGTTGATCCTGTTTCACCAGTCGCCCCGGTTAACCCCGTAGTTCCTGTTGGGCCGGTTTCACCCGTCGTTCCTGTCGCTCCGGTTACTCCCGTTGGGCCTGTAGTTCCTGTTGTCCCAGTTACACCAGCTGCTCCGGTTGGGCCTGTTGCTCCGGTTACCCCTGTCATTCCCGTTATTCCTCTTTCGCCAGTTGCTCCAGTCAAGCCAGTCGAACCTGTTTCTCCTCTTTCACCAGTAGGACCAGTTGTTCCGGTTAACCCAATGCCAGTTGCTCCTGTAGCCCCCGTTACTCCAGTCGGCCCTTGAGGTCCAGTTTTACCTCTTTTACCTCTAGGTCCTCTACAACATTTATCACAACAGTAACATTCCTTTGAATCTTTACATTTGCATTCCTTACAAGTCTTACTCTTACAATTCTTGCATTTGCATTCCTTACAATCTTTACACTTACAGTTCTTATATTTGCATTCCTTACAATCTTTACACTTACAATTCTTACATTTGTATCCCTTACAATCTTTACACTTACAATTCTTACAATTCTTACAATTACAAGATTTTCTATTTTCTTTATTCTCTTTCCCCAAATTATCACCTTTTCCAACTAGAAAACCATTTTGGCAAAAAATCTTGTCCATTTTTCATACCAATATAATTCTATGTACCTATATTAAAATTTGATTATTATATATGACCAAAAAAATATCTGGTATTTTTTTACAATTACGAATTGAAAAATGAATATGTATTCTTCAAGACTAAAATAAAGAAAGAGGATGTTTTATCATCCTCCAATCAAAATTAATCCCTTGCTCTAACGATGTAACGTGAATAAGTTATTGGCAATCCATTTTTCTGAGCATTTTGTTCAAATATTCGTTTTACTTCCGATAAATTATTTTCTGTTTGCTCCTTTAATAGAGATTGCGTTTGGCCGAAGCATCTTAGTTTTAAAACATCAATGGGTGTATGTAAAAATTCAATACTATTAACAACTTGTATTTCTACATCTTTAAACCTACTTTGCCCAAGTCTTTGTTTTATCGTTTTTAAAATTGGTTTGTCATTATTAATTGATTTAAAAAGATTAGGAAATAACCTAGGTAATTCAATTCCAAAATCATCACCAGGATGAAGTCCAAGGATTTCCCCTCCTTTTTTTACTACTCTTTTAAGTTCTAGATAGGCTGATGTAGGTCCTTTTCGATTATACGCACAGTCAAATTGTCCGGTTTCAAAAGGCAACTTATTTTTTGTGCTACCAACAATAAAGGACACATTTTGTTTTTTTGCTTCATTTCCACTTTTTATAAAATCATTTGTAAGATCAAATCCTACAATCTTTTTTGCTTTTTCACTACATTTAATGGTGAAATCTCCATGTCCACACCCTACATCTAATACAATTTGATTATTAATCATTTCAAATACTTCATTGTTAAAAACTAACTCCCCATTCGGCTCTGTAATTGTTGAATTCCAAGGATATGTGTATTCCCCATATATTTTACCTATTTGTTCGTACCATTTTGTTGAATGAGGTGTTACCCAATCTTTATGTAATGTAGGATCTATTAATTTCATAAATATAAATTCTCCTTTACTCATAATCAGAATAATTACTATTCATCACTTAATGAGAAATTCCTTCTAACATAAGGTATATACCCTAATCCATTTGACTTATTGATTAATTCTGTAGATTTCGCGAGCGATCGATTCAATTATATAGACCACTGGAACTTGAGTAGTTATATTTGCTTTTTCAAAATACTCTTCTGTTACATAATAGGGAATATTTAGATCAGAAATTTTGGCTATTGTTGATAATTTGTTGTTCGTAATGCTTATTATTTTACAACCTTCTTGTTTAAGTAAATTCAGATGATTTACTGTGAAAATAGTTTCACCAGAGACTGACAAGGCTATTGCTATACTATTTTTTGTTAATTTAGAGTGAATCGGGAAATGAGGGTCTTTTATATAAAGGGAGAATTTTCCTAAACTTGAAAAGTACCTCGAACCATATTCAGCAAGAATACCTGAGCTACCTATTCCAATAAAAATTACATTTTCAGCTTTGTTTATTTCAATAGCAGCCTCTTTAACTTTATCTTCTAAATCCCCTTTTAAAGATCTCTCAAAAAATTCCACTAGCGAATGTTGTGCACTTTTTACGAAGGTCCGTTTCTCCTCTTCCAAATACATTTTTAACTTTACTTTAAATTCAGAAAAACCGTCGCAATTTAGTTTCCTACAAAAACGTAAAATTGTTGAAGTTGAAACATGGGTTTCATCTGCAATTTCACGTATACGCATATATGCGACTTTTTCCATATTTTGTGAAATGTAATTATATAATGATAACTCTAACTCATTAAAAGACGTGATTTGATCAATTGAAAACATTTTAGTTCGTTCTCCTTTTATTACTAGGTACCAAATATAGTTAATCTATTTTATCTTAACATATAAAATAAAAAACACAGCGTTACATGTATGAAACAATTATTTACTTTTGTGAATAAAAACTAGATTCCATTCACTTATTTACTAACATCTCCGTTAACGTTATGATTCGTTTATATTCTCATTAATTAAAAATTTGGTTTTATGTAAACAACTAAAAAGAAATTAGGAGGTAAAAAAATGAAACAATTTAAATTTCCTAAAGATTTTTTATGGGGTGGCGCTACGGCTGCCAATCAAATGGAAGGTGGATTTTATGAAGGGGATAAAGGTTTAAATATAGCCGATGTTCTTCCTGGAGGGAAGGAAAGACTGAATATTTTACAGTCACCCGGATTCAATTTCGAGATTGATCGTTCAAAGTATGATTATCCAAACCACGAAGGAATAGACTTCTATCACCGATATAAAGAAGATATTGCTTTATTTGCGGAAATGGGTTTTAAAGTTTTCCGAATGTCAATTGCTTGGACAAGAATCTTTCCAAATGGAAATGAATTAGTAGCAAATGAAGATGGATTGGCTTTCTATGACCGTGTTTTTGACGAGCTTCACAAATATGGCATTGAACCTGTTGTGACAATTTCACACTATGAAATGCCAGTAAATCTTGTAAAACAATATGGTGGTTGGCGAAACCGAGAAGTAGTAACATTTTTTGAAAGATACGTAAACGCAATCTTCAATCGTTATAAAGACAAAGTAAAATATTGGATGACTTTTAATGAAATTAATAGTGGATTAATTATGCCAATTATGGGGCTTGGTTTTTCCATAAAAGAAGAAAAAGATAAATACCAACCAACATTTCAGGCGTTTCATCATCAATTTGTTGCAAGTAGTATTGCTGTCAAAGCTTGTCATGAGATTATTCCAAATTCTCAAATTGGATGTATGATTTTATATGCTCCAGTTTATTCTTTTGATTCGAATCCTAACAACGTAATGTATGCCCTTGAAGAAGAACGCTTTTTTAATTACTTCTGTGCAGACGTTCAGGTTCGTGGGGAATATCCGTCATTTATACATCGCTTCTTTAAAGAAAACAATATTAATATTGAAATGCATGATGGGGATACAGAATTAATTAAAGAAGGTACTGTTGACTATATTGGGTTCAGTTATTATATGTCTAGAACCGAGAAAAAGGAAAAATCTGACTTAGAAAGCTCACAAGGAAATCTAATTGGAGGAGTTAAAAATCCTTTCCTAAAAGCAAGTGACTGGGGCTGGGAAATCGATCCAGTAGGTTTACGAATTAGTTTAAATCAATTGTATGACCGTTACCAAGTACCACTATTTGTTGTAGAAAATGGCCTAGGGGCATATGACAAAGTAGAAGATGATGGAACAATTAATGATTATTATCGAATTGATTATTTACGTGAGCACATTAATGCGATGGGAGAAGCAATTCAAGATGGCGTTAAATTGATGGGTTACACTAGCTGGGGTTGCATAGATCTTGTTAGTGCATCATCAGGTGAGTTCTCAAAACGTTATGGTTTCATTTATGTTGATAAACATGACGACGGTAGTGGAACATTAGAACGAAAAAAGAAAAAATCATTCTTCTGGTACAAAGACGTAATTGCTTCAAATGGAGTAGAACTATAATTTTAAAAAAGGAACTTCAGCAAATTTGAAGTTCCTTTCTTTTATATTTAAGTTAGATGAGACTCTTTACTTTTAAATTTTTTAGTTAGACTAATAACTGCTTATTCATTTTCAATTTTTACCATTAATTTACCATCTTCATAAATAGTTAAGTAAACAGTGTCACCAAGTTTCAATGAAGAGTTAGTTTTATTGTCTACTATTTCTTTTTCCGTAAATCCGTATTTCTCAGAATCATCACAAACTATTTGATACTGACTTTTATTATTTGTTTTTGCAATGTCTACAACTTCGCAAACACGAGTTTTTAAATTTGAATCTACGTTAATTAATTCTTGTTTATTAACTAGTGTAATTATACTTTTTGATTTAGGAATTTTGATAATATTGGGATGTGCTTTAGCGTGATTAAAATTAATAATAGAAATAGATATGATTATTCCGAGGGTGAAGATAAACGTAGCTAAGATAATTACTGAAGTTTTCAATTTTTCAATTTTTTCTTTCTCCAATAAACTACACCTCATCTTTTTATTATCTATATTCCCTAAATTAAAATGAAATCCTTCTTGCTATTACCTTAATCTACTTTAGAAAATGAATAATTCTAATAAAAATAAAGGCCTTTTACATCGTTAAATGTAAAAAGCCTTTACCTTTTATAATGATTTTAAACGTTCGATTCGTTTTTCTAAAGGTGGATGCGTTGAGAATAATCTTGCGAATTTCTCTTTACCACTAATTTTAAAAGCAGCAATCGATTTTTGACGATCATCAACTAATCTAATATTTCGACTTAATGATTCTAAAGCATAAATCATATTATCTTTTCCACCAAGTTCTGCCGCATACCTGTCTGCCTTAAACTCTCTTTTTCTTGAATGCCAGAAAATAATTGGACTACTTAAAATACTGAATACGATCTCAAATACTACTGAACAAAGAAAATAAACAACATAAGATAACTCTTCTCTTACAAAATTAGAAACAATTTTTGCCACTAAACGTGAGAAGAAAATGACAAAAGTATTAATTACACCTTGTAATAATGTTGTAGTAACCATATCTCCATTTTTTATATGGGCAATTTCATGTGCTAAAACACCACTAATTGCTGGACGATCCATAGTCTCAATCATTCCACTTGAAACAGCTACTAAAGATCGTCTTTTACTAGGTCCTGTAGCAAAAGCATTAACCTCTACTGAATCATAAACCCCTACTTGTGGCATCTTTTTTAAACCAGCAAGTTTTGCTAAACCATATGTCTCCTCTAGCACAAAATTAAATCGTTCATTTTGTGGAGAACGAGGATCAATTAATTTTACACCCATAACCCATTTAGCCATTATACGAGAGAATAACAATGAAATAATCGCTCCACTAAATCCTGCAATTACACTAAATGCAAGCAGTGTCCAGTATCCCCCATTACCAATATAGCGAGGTACACCTAATAAAGTTGTAATCGTAGTAATTGTAATTAAAACTAAAATATTAACAAAAATAAAGAAAGAAATACGTTTAAACAAAATCGTTCCTCCCCAACTAAATACTGGAAAGACCCTTATATTTAACTTTTATTCTTAAATATAGAGTCTAATTTCTTATACAATCCAAGAACACAATTAATTTCTTAAACTTATATTCATTCATTCTACTATATAATTCAAAATTTGTTATCTTAGATTTCTCAAATTTTATGACTTAAGAAAGTTTGTAAGATTTTCTCCAAATTAAAGTAAAGAATAGGATTAAAATCCCTACTGAAAATCCAATTATTTGATCTAATAAAAGCTCACCCGTTTTAATTAAATGAATGATAAAAGTCCCGCCAAAAATGATGATGATTAGTAATGATAGTTGAAGCATATAATTATTAATTTTCATCTATTCACCTCCACTATTTAAATATACTATTTTTCATTTACAAGCCATTAGCACTACTTAGAAAATATTCCGTCCCATCATACAAACCAAAAGAACTATGAAAATCCATTATAAATGTCATCTTCTTTATTTATTTTAAGCATATTTGAAAAAAATGACAAATGGACAACTTCTGCAATCATAGGATTAATTGATTAAGACTTTGAAAATATGATTTGGGAGGGAAGGATTTGCTAAGAAAATGGCTTACTGTTTTAATTTTAACCTGTCTTATGATTGTTGGTATTGGTATAAAACCTACCCAGGCAGCTACAAGTCAATTCATTATTATTAATAAATCAACAAACCAATTAGCTTACTATGAAAATGGTAAACTTTACAAAGTTTTTAAGGTAGCTACTGGTAAAAGTCAATCTCTTACGCCAGAAGGAAAGTTTAAAATTGTAAATAAGATTGTAAATAGACCTTACTATAAAGGTCACATCCCTGGCGGTGATCCAAGAAATCCACTCGGAAAACGTTGGCTTGGATTAAATGCCCGTGGTACATGGGGAACGACATATGCTATCCACGGTAATAACAATACAAGTTCGATTGGAAAGTATGTAAGTCATGGATGTATTAGAATGTACAATAATGAAGTCGAATGGCTTTTTAATAAGGTTAAATTAAGTACACCTGTAGTCATTACTTCTTCAAGTAAATCCTTTGACTCAATAGCAATTGCAAACGGGTATAAGGTAACAAGTAGTAATGGTGGTTCAAACGCTGTTATCCCAAGTGGAACTGTATTAAAAAAGGGAAATAGTGGTACTACAGTTAAAAAACTTCAACAAAAGCTAACAGCTCTCGGCTATAGTACAAAAGGGATCGATGGTATCTTTGGGAACAACACAGACCAAGCCGTGCGCAAATTTCAAAAAGACCGGCATTTAACAGTAGATGGTATTGTAGGACCTGCTACGATTAAAGCACTTGGTGGATTATAAGCTCGGCTTTTTAATAGAGGATATTCCTCTATTTTTTTTTATACATATCTTTTAGTTTTCAAGCTTTGTTCACCTTTACCCAATTTACAATATTATCTATTAACTTCAATGAATATAGTTTATTCTCCTTTGTCGTAGAAGAAGTTAAACTTTCAAATATAGTTGTTATATTTTCTTCAATATTAATAGATTTTATAACATGTACATAATTAGGTGCAAACTGTTTAAGAGATTGTTTACAAAATAATACTAATAATAGAATAATATATTTTTATCTATCAACTATATTACCACTTAAAAAATCTGAATAGCTTTTTTGCCCCAAAAATACAAATGTATCTTTTATTTTTATTAGTAAAAAGATCTTCTAATGAAAGAAGATCCTTAATAGGAAAGCTAATTGTAATATTACCTTAATCAAATTGTAGTCGAAATAAATACTGTGTAAATTACACTTTGAGTAATTTGAGGTGTAATATACAATGAAATTACATTATTTCTGGCAACTGGGTTTCCAGCAATCGTACTAGTCCAAGTGACAGTAGCTGTTGATGTAACTGGATTAGGATTGAAAATAATTACAGGCTGTGCACCTACATCATTTGGTGTGATAGAAAATATAATTGTTCCAGTTAAGGTATTTGGGACATTTAAAGTAATAGTAGACACTATTTGACCTGCAGCTGGTGCTGAAAGATTAATAGGAACATTATTACAAACTTGAATATTATAAGTTCCCACTGCTAGATTATTTACATTTATAGAGCTTGAAAGACCAACAATACTACCTGTACCTGCAGTTACATATGGAATAGTAATAGAATCTGCACCAGGAGATCCAGCAATTCGTTGAAATCCTGCGTTAGTACCACCAAATATAATCGCTTTCGAATTAGATCCTGAAATCCCGGTTGCTCCGGTTGTGCCAGTTGCACCTGTTCGACCTGTTGGGCCTGTTACTCCCGTTGCTCCCGTTGCCCCAGTTGCTCCTGTTGGGCCGGTTGCTCCCGTTGGGCCTGTTACTCCTGTTGCTCCCGTTGCCCCGGTTGTTCCCGTTCCAGTTGCTCCCGTTATGCCAGTTGCTCCTGTTGGGCCTGTTACTCCTGTTACTCCTGTTGCTCCTGTATTACCTTTTTTTCCTCTCTTTCCTTCCTCACCTCTAGGCCCCCTTGGACCTCTTGGACCTCGACAACAACAGCAACAACATTTTTTACAACAATCACAATCATTTTTACACTTCTTACAATCACATTTTTTCTTTTTCTCTTTCTCTTCTTTTTTTAAATGATCTTTTGAACCATTGCAACAACAACACTTTTTGCATTTGTGGTAATCATTACAATGGCAATCACATTTTTTTTATCTTCTTTACCCAAAAAATCACCTATTTCAATATCTTTTAGGCTAGTCCTCGGGTGATATATTCCTAGTTACTTACAACTTAAGATATGTATTTTTTCATTTTTTGGTTAGTTCATCAGTCTAAACGTCTAATATAAGATTTAATAAATTCTCTAAATGTAAAAATTTATCAACGTTTCTTTGAGTGTAAACACTCGTTCCCATAAAAAAAAGACTACCTAAGCAGCCTTTCGTTGTAATCATACACTATTCTATAATGAACACAATTATCTTAACTTTTTTGAATTCTCTTTACCTAGTAATATAAAATCTCTGAAGTAAATTAATAGATCAGTTAATAGAATATTTAACTAGATTAGTATAATTAATATAATGAAAATTAAAATTTTTATTTACACCGGTTAAGAACTTTGACTAATTTAGTATTTTTTTAATAAACTATTCACTTTCAAAATTAACTTTCTTACATTGTGTTTAGTAATAGATTTTAAATTCTTTATTTACAAACCATCTATTCAATTTTTAGTTGTCTTTTTATTTTGATTCTAAGTTTTATTTTTTTATGTTGTAAATAGTGTAAGAAATTCAAGGCGAAAATTCCTATTCTCAACTGGATTATTTAACCGTATAATGATTGTTGATTAACAATATTTGGTTCATTAGGTAAATATAATCTAATATTTCAATAACCAAATCAATGAACGATACAAAGGAGTACAAAAATGAAAAAACTAAGTTTAGTCCTAGCAACATTCTTACTTGTTGGGTGTAGTAACAATGCGTATGATAATGCGATGAAGAAGGCAAATGACGCTTTATTAGATGGCGAGTATGACAAAGCTCAAGTAGCTTATGAATTAGCTTTAGAAGAAAAACCAGATGATGCTAAAACAAAAGGAATATACGTAAAACTGGTGAAATTTAATAAAGTGAAAGATTTATTCAAACAACAAAATTGGGATAAAACAATTAAAGAAGGTAATGAATTATTAAACAAAAAATCTTTACCAAATTACTTAAAAACTGAGTTAACAGCGATGGTTAATAATGCTACTGATAAGGTGGACGAGTCTAAAACGGTAGCAAGTACAACTACTGATGAAACTTCCTCACATACAGACGACTCAAATGGTTCTACTGATACAACTCAACTTGTTCAAACGAATGAGCAAAATAGCACTGAGACGGGCGAAGTTGAAAATAACAAACTAAATCTTCAACAAACATATCTAACAAAATTAAATGACATTGAAGCAAGTATGACTGATTTGGATAGTCTATATAAAAGCGGCATAACCAAAGATATGGTAGAAGCTGAAGGAGAAAAATTAAATCGATGGGATACGGCATTAAATGAAATTTATCAGGTTTTAATGCGAGAACTGCCATCTTCTGAAGCTTCTAAACTAAAGGTTGAAGAAAGGGCATGGGTTAAAGAAAAAGAACGTATTGCTACAAATGAAGCTGCAGAGTACAAAGGCGGAACTTTTGAAAATGTACAATATATGAATTCACTTGCAAGATTAACCAAAGAAAGAGCGTATGAATTGGTAAATTCGTATATGATTTAAGAGTTTAAAAGTGGGGTGTTTTATAAATGTTTGAACCAAATGTAATATCAGATTTTCTTAAAAAATCTTGAAGAAGAACAAGAAAAGATAATGAGTGGGAGAACAAAATAGCACAGTACCATTCAGGTGAAATAATTAGTACCCATTATGAAAAAAAACGAAGCAAACTGTCAATTTGATGGTTTGTTTTATTAGTTTAACTATCAACAATTTACTTTAACAGAGCTAAATTTTTAAAAATTAACTATTTATAAAAGTAAGCCATTTGTTTTACAGAAAAAATAATAGATAAACTATATTTATTCCCCATTATCAAAATCTAGTAATTTTAAACTAATTCTTTCTTGCTCATCTATATAATTGCGGTGATATCTTCTTTCTTCATTATTTATTCTCCATCGCAAAATCATCTCAATTATTTTTATTTTTTAGTTTAGCATTATACAATGTTATTTAATAGTTAAGCTTAATCATTTTCTTATAAAGAAGAATAAATTGAACCAAGGAGTGTTTGGAATGGCACGTGTTTTATTTATTAATGGAGGCTCAGAAGGGCATATCAATCCTACTTTAGGAGTTGTAAAAGAGCTAGTTTCACGCGGTGAAGAGGTTGTCTACTTTTCGATAGAGTCTTTTCGAGATCGAATTGAAAAGACTGGAGCTACAGTGCGAACAATTGATGAACAAAAATTTATTAAAGCCTTTCTCTTAGGTGGTCGAACTCATTTACTAGAAAGAATTAATGGTCTATTACATACAGCAGAAATCGTTATACCTAGTGTTCTTGAACAGATTAAAGGAGAGCATTTTGATTACATCATACATGATTCTATGTTTGGTTGTGGACGTTTAATTGCTCAAATTCTTAAACTTCCCGCAATCAATTCCTGTACTACTTTTGCACAGACAGAAGAAACATTCGATAAAATGATGGAAAAGCAATTAAAGAATATTCCTGAAGAAATAATTAAACCGATTAATGATGAATTTAATAGACTGTCATTAAATATTAAGAAAAAATATGGTGTAGAGATCAATTCATCTTATGAAGTATTTTGTAATCCTGCTCCATTAACAATCGTATACACTACTAGAGCCTTTCAACCTGGTGGAGAGTCCTTTAATAATACATACAAATTTGTCGGCCCTTCTATCGGTTCACGATTACAACAGGAAACATTTGACCTTTCTACTATTAAAAGTAAAAGTCCTATATATATTTCTCTGGGAACTGTTTTTAACCACTCTATTGATTTTTATAAGCTATGTTTTGAAGCATTTGGTCATAGTGAACACTCAGTCGTACTGTCGATAGGTAAACAAACTAATCTAGATGATTTAGGGATTATTCCTCAAAACTTTATTGTAAAACAATATGTTCCACAGACAGAAGTTCTAAAATTTACTAAATTATTTATAACGCATGGTGGAATGAACAGCACAAGTGAGGGTCTCTATTACGGAGTTCCATTAATCGTAATCCCTCAAAGCGCTGATCAGCCAATAATTGCAGAGCAAATAGACAAGATTGGAGCAGGTTTGCAATTGCAAACACAAAATTTGACACCTATACAACTGCGTGAAGCCGCAGAAGATGTGTTAAGTAATAGGTCTTCTTACATTAAAGTAATCGACAGCATAAAGAAATCTTTTCAAGAAGCGGGAGGGTATAACCAGGCTGTTAATGAGATTTTCCATTTTATTTATAAATAAATAGAAAATTTACATAGGTCTTTACATTCGGGGTAGATATTCTTCACGCAACTATAAGAATGGAGCCATTATTAGTTTAGGTTTAATTCTCATTCTCTTCTGAAGCTATTTTTTTAAAAATAAAAAAAGTCATATTAAAAGTCAAGAAAAAGCTGAATCGAAATAATTGATTCAGCTTTTTCTTGAACGACTTTTAAAAAATGATTTCCACTTTTTAACGCCCTTTTCCTCTATCACATCTATTACATTAACACCTTACATGTTTACGCTTAAATCCTAAAAGACCTTTATCTAAATCTTTTTGAATTTTTTCAGAGCAAAGTAAAATTGTGCTTTTTTTCTTTTCCTTTTTCATTTCGACTGGTCCAATTACTTTAGCAGTTTCAATTGCTTTTTCATGTTGAGGTAAATATGAAATTGCTACTGTATAAACAAAATTATTCATTGCAGATTTAGTTCGTTCAGGAGAATCATGGATTGCATCTTTCACCTGGTCAAGCAAATTTGAAATCTTATCCGCATTAAATTCAGTATCTGAACGATTCCCCAAAAGCCAGCAGTAACAGCTCCAACCAGCAGACATTTTAAGTTCATCTCCGCTTGCAATCCATTTGTCGGCTACCTCTTGCGCTATATCGGCTTCAGCTAAAGTAACTGCAACTACATAGTCTGAAAGCATATAGAAATAAGCTCCATCAATCCAACTCTCAAAGTCTTCTTCAGTCATTTTCAAAGGATCTGCAATAATCCCCGCAAAATACATCGCATCGTAATTACCTGTTGCATATAATTGATTCGCTAATTGCTGATCCATTTTAATTTTCTTAGCGATCGGCTTCATTGCCCCTGTTGCCACTCCAAATAGTGGCTCATGTGCACCATTACTTATGTATGTCTTTTTTGTCCGTTCCTTACCAAGTGCTTCTAGCTCCTGCATAACCGTTTCCAATTCCACTTTTTTACACTTCCTTTCTATCTATTCCATCTCCATTGTTTCCTTTTATTCAAAACTTTTATCAAGCAACTAAATTAGCAAAATAGTTGAACCACATTGTTAAAAATTAAGTTTTGCTGTTTTATAATCATTCAAATTTATATCCATTGAGTAAGTGATTTAACTGCTTTACTTGTGCCTTGGAAAAAATACCAATTAAACAATCTTGTCCTCCTAAGTCTAGAATATAAACTTGCTTATCCGTATTTTTTATTTCTAATAAATCATTAAACATAACAATAATTTTCTCATCGATCCAGTCATCATTTACTTCTAACTTCCAACAATAATCTCTTTCATCTAAAGTAAATGAAATTGATGCTACTTGATTTTCTATATCTACAATATCTTTAATATTTTTAAGATCTAAATAATTTTTTGATAAGTCTTTAATTCTTTCTGCAATTAGAACATAATCTCCTGTGTCCTCAATACATTCCGTATCCAGATACCATATTTCATTTGAACAGTTAATATAATTTCCGTTTAATTCCAATTCACTTCCTAAAGCGATTATTAAATGCAGGTAAGGTTCTTGCTCAAATTCCTCTTTACTATACTCAGCAAAAATTAATTCTTCATTTAAAATTGGATTTAATTCTATCCCTATCTTTTGCAATTCAAATAATTGTTCATGGAAACTTACCTTCTTTTTAGATTTTAAAAAACGAAACATTCAATCACCAACTTAAAGATTAATTTATCTGTTTGCTTTATTAACCACCACAATATTATATCATTTCTTCTACTACTAAACCGCCGCAACTAAATATCCAATCAATTCTTCCCTATAACATCAAAAAAAAATAAGTTGCCATGACAACTCATTATCTTAAAAATTATTTAATCATTACAACTCTATATAATTTATTATATTTTTTATTGATTTGGCATTGTCTATACTAACACTTCTATATCCGTTAAAACCATTGATTTTTATAATTGCACCACTTTTTGTGAACCAAAGTAATGAACTATATTCAACTGTTTTATCTATTGGACTTCTGAATGTTAACTGAACATCGTATTTTGCTAAATCAACAATTGGATTTTCTATTTTTTTACTAAATAAAAATATTTCTTCTAATTGATTTAATTTTGCTTGTTTTTCTACATTTATTGGTTTAAATTCGATTACATTTTTCCCGAACTTTGTGTAGTTATAACCAATCCATATTTCATTTTTTGCCTTAGTAAACTTCATATTTTCAAAATAAAGTCCACCTAAGCATAATCCTATGATTGCTATGCATATCAAAAATATATATGGCCTTCTCAACTATAGCCCCTCCGTAAAATAGATCCGCTTCCTATCTCTATATAACCATATTTTACCATTTTTAAAAGTAGTTTAATATAAGAATTGTTCTAGTTTCATCTATCTTTCACATATTTTACTTGTTGTTTTTCGATTACTAGATTTCAGTTGGAGCGCAGATTATCTTTGAGTTTTGTCCATATACTGAATTTAGATAGATAGGAATTATTATGTAAAGTAAAAAACTCGCTAAAATAATTAGCGAGTTAATTTTTGTATTTAAATAGAGGTGTATATTTATATAAATCATTAATTTGACAAAAATTTTCCAATCTCATTTGACAAAATTGAAGTATCCCACGGATACCAATAGTAGGTTGCACCGTCAAATTCAATATTATATTTATAGGCAATTGGTTCATCTATAAACAATACAATTTCATAATGAGTAGAATCTGTATTATCATTATTTGGCTGGAAATTTGAATCTTCTTTACTATTCTTTAAAATATCCAGAAAGCTATCTATTTTTTCTTTGTCATTAATAACAGATATCTTTTTCGCGTTAGGGGAATAAGATTGATAGATTTCAATCTTATCTACCTTTTCGATTGGTACATCTTTAAAATACCACTTATAATCTGTAGTTCCTTTTGCATAATAGATGCTATATCCATTTATTGCAGTTTTGTCTTTTAAGGCAATTAATTCAGGATTACCCTTTATTGAATAAATTTCCGTTCCTTTCTCACGGAATGCTGCATCTCCATCTTTTATTTTATAACTTGGATTTGTAACATGATCTGCTACTTTGAATTTTACTTCCCCTACTTTTTCATCAATAAATTTTTCATTAGTTAAAACGCCTGATTCTATGCCATAGTACTCAACCCCATTCCATCTAACAAAGTCTACCCAATCGATCGGTGATTGACTTTCTGAAGTGGTAAATCGACAAGCTACAAGTAGTAAAGGCAATATTATAAACGAAAGCTTGAACAGATTAACCTTTTTCATTAAAACCTCCTTAAAAATAGTCTTTTTTACATAGTATTCAATTTCTTTAATGAAATGCCCCATCACGTTTACACCTTGAACTCAATTATTCTTCACTCCTATTATTTTAAATCTCTACTAGTAGATGAAATAGAATAGTATGCGAAACAACAATTATATTAAAATTACACTTAAGTGATAGGAAAGAAATCTTGTTGACTCCCCCTATCCTTACTCCTCTTAATCTCAATAGATGCTCCAAATTCATATGAAATAATATAGCGAATTTATTGTGTTTTACGCCCACTAATTAATCGTGACAAAAGCACATTTTTTATAAAAAGTTGTCTTTGAAAGCACTTACATTTTAATTGAACATAAAATATTATTGAATGGAGGGATGAGTGAATGGAAAGAATTTTTTTAATGTTAGCTAGTATTATAGCTGGTTTTGCTTTAATCAAAATGCCTTTAGCAGGCACATTCTTATCAAGTGTACAGCCATTAACTGATTTAATTGGTATTTTAGCTATTTTAATTTTCTCCCTTTTCCTAATATATAAAGCTTTTATGAATCTTATCGGTAAGTAGGTAGAATATTAGGTTTAGGAATCTTTTTTAAAATATACTAACGAAACAAATCATTAAATAAACCTGTATCTGATTACTAGTTAATCTAAGATACAGGTTATTTTTTATAATGCCAAAAATATTTCTAGTGTTCTTTCCTTCTAATTGAATTATTTCCCTTAACTCGCTTTAAGGTAGCTACGATCAGAAAGCTTACAATTACTAATAAGAGCCATGAACTTACTTTTCCTAAATGAACTAAACTCCAAGCAACCGACTGATTAGGATATTGCCATGCTCCAAAAAACGTTGCAATATTTTCGGCAATCCATATAAAAAATCCGATTAGGACGAAAGAAAGTGCAATTGGCATTCGGTATCTGGTCCCATTGACTTCATAAGTGACCCAAGATTTCCAAAAAACAATTATGACAAGCCCTGATAACCACCAACGAACGTCCATCCAAAAATGGTGGGTAAAGAAATTCAAATAAATTGCTGCTGCAAGTGAAGCAACTACAAAAAATGGTGGCCAATTAATTAGTTCAACCTTCAACCTTCTCCACGCTTGACATAAATAACTTGCAACACTTGCGTACATAAATCCACTATATAGTGGCACTCCAAATAGTTTTGAGTATCCTTCCCCTGGATATGCCCAAGAGCCCATATGTACTTTAAAAAGTTCAAGCGCAAGTCCTATTAGGTGAAACAATGTGATGACTTTTAATTCATCCAATGTTTCAAGTCCGGTACGCACCATTAACCACTGCATCAAAATACAGATCAAAAGTAACCAATCATATCGAGGCAGAAATGGAAGTGGTACAATTTTAGTAAAAGCTAACGAGGCAAAAATCACTACAGGAAAAATACAAGATAAAGCCTGCTCCAAACCAAATCGAACAAGTTGTTTGATCGCTCTTATAAAATGTGACTCAGTCTTTTGAAGTATTAAATTCACAATTAGCTCTCCTTCATAAATTTATATCAATCTTATCGATTTACTTGTTGTCTTCATCATTTTGGTACTCTAAAATATCTCCAGGTTGACACTCTAGGGCCTTACAAATCGCTTCTAAAGTTGCAAAACGAATGGCTTTTGCTTTGCCGTTTTTCAATATAGATAGATTCGCCATCGTAATCCCAACCTTTTCCGAAAGCTCGGTTACACTCATTTTCCTTTTTGCTAACATTACATCAATATTGATAATAATTGCCATGTTCTTCACCTCAGACCGTTAAATCATTTTCTGATTTTATATCAATCGCCTCTTTCAAAAGCTTTTCGAGAACGGCTGTAAAGACTGCAATTACCAATGAAGCAAAAATCAAAATCATGCCAATAACAATAATTCCTGGAGCATCATCCATATCTGCAATTAAATAAAAAAGTGGCAACCCTAATACATACAAAACACTAATTGCTATTGCACTAAATTTTATTTTCTTTAAAGCATTAACCGATAATTCCGAGAAAGCTTTGTTTTTATCAATATAGCTTAAAAGCTTAAATGCTTGATAAAGAGCAAAATAGAAAGGAATCGCAGCTGCATAAAGATCTATAAAAATAAAATATTTCATTAATGCAATATTCGGATACAGCTCAGCTGTAAATTCTGCAATCTTAGGAACCACAATTATACACAATGCAAGAACTGGTAGCCCAATAAGAATCACTACTATTTTTAAAAAGAGAGTTGATCCTCGTTTCATAAAAGCACCTCACTAAATTATTTTCAATTTGAATTTACCATACAATTTATCGTTTTACAATAAATTATTGTTGTTTTTTATTATATTATTATTGTTATAAAAATATCCTTACATTTTATAAATAGTAAAAAAGCATTTCTCACCTAAAGAAATGCTCGTAAAAACTTAATCATCGATCTCTCCTCATAAAGAGAAAATTTTTAAAAATGTTAGAGTTGAAATAAATTAACAGATTAATTTTTACTGTGAGTAACATATTACTGTTTTTAACAGTATATTGTTATTAACAGTATGAAATTATTTTTTGTGAGGAAATTTACGAATTTAGGAGGTTTACAATTTATGAAACATACAGGCCGACATACAGGTGCATTTCTTTTATTGTTTTTAACAGAAGGGGACAGTTATGGAGGGAAGCTTTTACAGAAGTGTGAGGAAGAACTTCCAATCAATCCAATTGACAGTTCCATATTATATCGAACTCTAAAGCAATTAGAGACTGAAGGTGATGTTGAGTCTTATTTAGGTACATCCGAGCAAGATAAACCGATCAAGATGTACAAAATTACTGAAGTTGGAAAAGAAAAATTAGAAGAATTTCAAATAAATATTGAAGAAAAACTTAAGAATTTAACATTTTTCCTAAGCAGATACAATGTATGGAAGGTGAAGAATCATGATTAATGCTTTGATCCTATACAGTTTAGCCATCATTCTTACTATTATTTCTTTTATAAAAGATCGAGAAAAAACGAAAGAGGCTCTATTAAAATCATGGAAGATGTTTTGTAATATTTTACCTGAAATTTTAACTATTATGTTTTTTGTAGGACTATCCTTATCGTTATTAACGCCCTCACTCGTTTCTTCGATTATTGGGGAACAATCTGGAATAAAAGGAATTATACTATCTACATTAATTGGGTCAGTTGGACTAATTCCTAGTTTTATCGTTTTTCCTCTTGGAGAAACATTAGTCCAAAATGGTGCTGGACTCCCACAAGTAGCAGTGTTAATGTCTACATTAATGTCTGTAGGAATTGTTACTTTACCTATGGAACAAAAATTATTTGGAAGAAGTTTTGCATATGCACGTAATGCAAGTGGACTTTTAATGTCTCTTTTATTTGCATATATTATTTGGTTGGTGATGGTATGAGACAATTAAGAAAATATCGTTTCTTTTTTATATTATTTGGGTCGTTCATCGTTCTAACATTAATAAACCACTCACTTGGAATGAAAGCATTTCAATTAACTGGAAATAGTATTTTAAATATGTTATTTCTCCTTCCACCTGTTTTAATATTTGTTGGCTTACTTGACAAATGGGTTGAAAAAGAAACCCTTATTAAATATATGGGGGATAAATCCGGTATTTACGGTGTTTTGTTTGCTCTCTTACTTGGTGGTATTGCAGCTGGTCCACTATACCTAGCTTTTCCAATCGCGGTACTTTTATTGAAAAAAGGAGCAAGTATTCGCTATGTTGTTTTCTTTTTAGGAGTTTGGACAACGGCTAAACTACCTGTCGTTATATATGAATTTGCTTCATTTGGTATAAAATTTACACTGATTCATATATGTTTTGGCTTAGTATTTTACTATTTAATGGGAATCATTTTTGAGAAGTTTTATAATCATAAACAATTGTTAAATTTTGATAATAACAAAGATATTTCTTTATAGATATAATCTTAATGAAAAAAGAGTACAAAATGAAGAGCGATTTATCCTAAACACAAACAAACTAAATGAATAGCTGCAAACTCAAGAAGACCAGCCCCTATGCTAGTCTTCTTGAAATGATTAAAGTATAAACCGCTATCTCTTGTTTAGTATCCATTGCAGTCACATGAAATGTTCAATTATATAGCCTATTGCACTTGTCGTATCATTTCCCACCGTGTCTATCTAAATCTTTCTCTTCAATTTTTTGTAAAATCTGTATGAGTGTCTAGTAAAATCCAAGAATTTCAATGGGATTTTAATAGGTACTTTATACAAAGTTTTTTTATATAGTTTATAGTAAGCTTTGACTAAATCTTCCCACTTTTCATCCTTGCCTTTTTTGTAAAAGTCAGATATATCTACAACGTATCCTCTACCATCTTTCATCATCACATTTTTTCCGTGAACGTCGTATGGATTTAACCCACGACTAATCGCATACTTAAGCGCAATATTTACATCTTTAATCACACTCTCAGGTATTCGATCACCATTCGCAAGGGCGTTGTATAGGGTAATTCCTTCTAATCTTTTTAAGACTAGATATTTTTCACCGTATTGTATCAATTTCGAATAAGCTGGATGTTCTCCCAATTGTTTATAGACTTGAACTTCTTTTTCTAAACCATCTAGGTCTTTTCCATACACTTTAACGACTACATTTGGTTCAGAATGGTGAATAAAAACAGCAGCATAATTACCTGATCCAATGCATTTCCAGCCTTCAGGTATATTCTTAACTACTATTGGGTCATTTGGGCGTTCACTCTTGAGGTTTACATTCGTAATTAATTCATTTTCAATTAGAATCTTAAATTCTGATTGATTTATTAAAATAGACATTCGTTTACCCCTTTATATCTGTTTCCTATTATCTCTCAATCAATTAGCCTATTAAAAAATTTACCAATTCGTTAAACCTGTTAATAATGCTTCAAAATTAGGAGCTATATTGATTATTTGATCTTCATCCACGTCAATATATATAACTGGTGCCTCTTCTTTTGTCTTCCTATAATCCATCAGCAATCTAAGAATGTCCATCACCTTAAATTAGAACAATATTAAGTGGCAAGCCCATTCTTTTATAAGATACTCACTTTCTAAAATCCCAGTTTCCTCACCAATTTATAAAATATGATCTACATTAATATGGTCATCAGCCCATGAAGTTGGAATTTCAGTACGAAATGAATTATATTTAATCATTCCCCCGTTTTGTTGTTTAAGAATCTCTATGTATTTATTAGGTAATTTAATGTTAAACTTTTTTTTCTGCCTTTTTTATCATCTCGCGCGTTATTGGTTCTAATTGATATAAGTCGTTCTCCTCTAGCCAAATGCTTCTTCATTTTAAGCACTCCTTGATTAGGATCATTTCAAGGCTTAAGTTATTAAATCTATCATTATATAAGACTTTATTTCTTAAATAACTGATTTACTTTATTTTTCTCTTTTAAATTAGTGTGGATTAGTTCCTCTAGTTCCTTTTCATTTGTGTAAGAACTTAAATCTTTTCCATACCATTCATCCAGATGTTGTCTTTTTACAGTATAATTTTGATCAGCAAAATCAAAAACAATCCATTCTACATTTTTGATCAATGCAAATAAGTAAGTTGCGTTATTTATTACGATATTTTTAGTATTTGCGGGTAAATTCTTATATTCAATCGTTATACCATAAGGCTTCTTTTTTGTTTGGAGTGACACTTGGGTGAATTCTTTATGATTCGGTAATTGTTTTATAATATTTCCTACAGCACTGTTATTACCGACATAAGAATTTTTATAATGAAAAATATCCTTACTTGTGTTTTTGCTTAAAGAACAGCTGGTTAAACTGATCAATAACATTATTAGTATGAAATAAGCTAAAAATTTTTTCATATTTCCCCCTTTGTAATTGAGCACGAATTCAATTAGTGAGCACAATTAAATATACGATTTTACTAAGAAATTGATTAAACTTTTTATCAAGCATGCAAATTGTTAAATAGGAGCTGATTAATCAGCTCCTATTTCATCTTAATTATAAATTAAATTTGATTTTTACATTTGAAGCCCTTGTTCACGTTCTTTTTTTCCTCCACGTGACCAAATCACGACTGGAATAAGGATTAAAGACAAAGCTCCTCCAGCTAATGATAATGTTGCATAGCTTGAATTAGCTACAATCATTCCAGACAAAGCTCCTCCAGATGCTCCTGCTAGTGCAATAAGTACATCAACAGTCCCTTGAGTTTTGGCACGTGTAGATGAATCTGTTGAATCAACAATTTGAGCAGTCCCACTGATTAGTCCAAAGTTCCAACCTAATCCTAGTAATGAAAGCGCAACTACTAGAAGAATCATTGAATCACTAGGTGCTAATGCAGCGGTCAATCCTGCTAAGAGTAGAGTCGCCCCAGACGCAATCGACATGGCAGTTCGACCGACTTTATCAACTAGAATTCCTGTAATTAATGAAGGAAGATACATCGATCCAATATGAAATGCAATCACGATCCCTACTTCATTTAGTCCATGACCGTGATGTTCCATATGAATAGGTGTCATTGTCATAATAGCAACCATTACAATTTGTGTCAGTACCATAGTTGCGGCTCCAACAGCAATTCCCCTGTTGTTTTTAATACTTTCTACAGGTGATGTATTTTCCACATTAACTTGTTTTGTTTTATTTGACTCGATCATTTTTGCGATAATTAATGGGTCTGGATTAAGCATAATGAAAAGAAAAAGACCAGCCAAAATGAAAGCAGTTGCAGATAAGATGAACGGACCTGCAAGTGCTGGTACGCCAATGGAAGTTGCAAATTTCCCCATTGGTCCGATTAAGTTAGGACCTGCAACAGCACCAAAAGTTGTAGAAACCATTGCAATACTAATCGCTTTAGCACGTTGTTTATTATTTGCTAAATCAGTTCCCGCATATCTAGCCTGCAAATTGGTTGCTGTTCCTGCACCGTAAATCAAAAGTGAGGCAAATAAAAGGATAATACTGTTTGTCATCGCTGCAATTACTACACCGATTGCACCAAGTCCACCTGTAAAAAATCCCCCAGCAAGCCCTATTCGTCGACCAAACTTTTGAGAAAGCCTACCGACAATTAATGCCGCTCCTGCCGAACCTAGTGTAAACAGGGATGCAGGAAGACCAGTAAAAGCATCTGTACCAAGCATTTGTTGTGCTAGTAGTGCACCCACTGTAACCCCAGCAGCTAAACCTGCTCCACCAAAAATTTGCGAAATGCTAACCATCAAGAGTGTCCGTTTATATAGCATTTTTTGTTTTTCCTCTGAATTCACATAATCCATTGCAAAATTATGGGCTCGATTATTCATTTATACACCTTCTTCTATCTCGTGCGATTATTTAAATATGATTGCTAATGAATGTAAACGTTCTCTTTTATTTTAACAAAAATCAATTTATATCAAACTATTATTTTTATTTTCTTTCGTAAATTTAAATCAAATCTTCAATAGATAGAATTTCTTCACTGGACAGATCAACAGCAAACCATGTTGAACAATCAAATTCATCTAATGCATAATTCCAAGCAATAACAAAATGAATTTGAGTTACCTCATTTATTTCAAGTGATGTAAGTGGCACAGAAAGTCCAGTATAGTCTTTGTTGTACTGAATTATATTGTCTGGAATTTCTTGTTCCAATCGATTAAATTTATTCGCCATCATGTCTTTTTCATGGAATCGATTTAGTAATTTATTTCCGTCTTGTGTTCCGATAGTCATATTAAATTCTTTATACTCAAATGTTATGGCATCTAGATTTTCTCCACTATTAGAACCACAAACAGTTTCTTTTAAATTGATCGGTATTAATTTTGTATCGAACTTACATTTTAAACTTTTGACTAATGGTTTAATCCTCCAAATTCCAGCAATAACTTTTTCAACTTTCATATGATTAGGGATTTTATAATCAGGTTCGCAAATTACTAATTCGGCAATAAAATGTTGATGGTTATAACAAAGTAAAGTGCCACCATTATAGAGCGTAAAACATTCCGAAATTTCAGTTAAGTTATTGTACCGTTTATCGTCAATATTTAGTTCCAACAAAACTAGACCAAGCGGTGTTAAGATTTCTTTGTAACAGATGTTTGCTTGAGCATATGTATTTTTACTTTGAAAAAGCTTCATATTTCCCTCTCCTATATAACTTATACACATCATTCTCTGGATCTACAACGAATTCATACTTATTTCCTTTCAATTGATCATCATAGACTTCAAATTAACAGATAAAACAAATGCATCGAGCCTTTTGACTTGATGCATTTGTTCTTTTAATAGAATGAATAAGTAACGATTCTACGCTTTTTTAACAAATTCAGACTTCAACTTCATGGCACCAAAACCTTCTATTTTACAATCGATATCGTGATCGCCTTCGACTAATCGAATACTTTTCACTTTTGTACCAATTTTAACGACAAGTGATGTGCCCTTTACTTTTAAATCCTTTATAACAGTAACTGAATCTCCATCATTTAAAATATTACCGTTCGCATCTTTCACTACTTTTGTTTCGTCATTTGTATTTTCTGTTTCCATTGTCCATTCATAACCACATTCTGGACAAATTAAAAGATTTCCATCTTCATATGTATATGCTGAATTACATTTAGGACAATTAGGTAGATTTTCCATTGTTTTTCCTCCGCTCATTACTGAATCTATACTATTTTCACAACTTCTATATAGTCGCATACTCCTATCCTTAATACAAGATTAGATTATTATTATCAAATTTTAATGATAGTGTTAAGGTTAATTTAAGAATTGACCTGTATGATATAAATATAGATAGAACCTTCTTTAATATGAAAGTAAGTCCCCAATTATTTTCATATATAAAATAGCTCATGACTTGTGGTCATGAGCTATTTTGTTTTAAATTTCTAATAGATTTTTTTCAATTAAAGAATTAACTGCCGAACAAATTGCGATTTTCACATGGGCATAAGTTAAACCACCTTGAACATATGCAACATATGGAGCTCTTATCGGACCGTCTGCTGTTAATTCAATACTTGCACCTTGGATAAATGTTCCCGCTGCCATAATTACATCATCTTCGTATCCAGGCATATAATTTGCTGTTGGCGTAAAATGAGCATTGATTGGCGAAGCCGCTTGAATTGCCTGACAAAATGCAATCATTTTTTCTTTATCATCAAATTGAACAGATTGTATTAGATCTGTTCTTACTGCATCCCATGAAGGGTTTGTGTTCATTCCAAGCTTTTCTAAAAACGCTGCAGTAAATAATGCACCTTTTAAAGCTTGACCAGTAATATGTGGCGCCATAAAAAATCCATGATACATATCTTGTAACGCATAAAGAGAAGCTCCAGCTTCACGTCCAATCCCTGGAGATGTTAAGCGGTAGCCACATTTTTCGACTAAATCTTTACGTCCTACAATATAACCACCTGTTTTTGCAAGTCCACCACCAGGATTTTTGATTAATGAACCTGCCATTAAATCTGCTCCTACATGGCATGGCTCTAGTTTTTCAACAAACTCTCCATAACAATTATCTACAAAAACAATGATATTTGGATCAATTTCTTTTACAAAATCAATCATCTCTTTAATTTGTTCAATTGTATATGAAGGTCTTGTTCCGTAACCTTTTGAACGCTGAATACCGATTACTTTCGTATTACTTGTCATTTTATTTGCTACTTTTTCATAATTAATCCGTTCGTTATTTACTAATTCGATTGATTCATATCCAATCCCAAAGTCTTTTAATGAGCCATTTCCACTTTCACCACGAATTCCTACGATTTCCTCTAAAGTATCGTATGGCTTCCCGGTAATATATAAAAGCTCATCCCCTGGTCTTAGTACGCCAAATAAAGCAGTTGAAATTGCATGAGTTCCAGAAATGATTTGTGGTCTCACTAAACCAGCTTCTCCACCTAAAACATCAGCAAAAATTTCCTCTAATGTATCTCTTCCAATATCATCATAACCATAACCAGTTGTTGGGATAAAATGACTATCACTCACTTTATGCTTTCGAAAGCTTTGTAAAACTTTGAATTGGTTATATTCAATCACTTCGTCAATTTCTTTATGGGCTTCTGAAATTAATTTTTCAACATCTTCCACTAATGGTGCAATTTTTTCCCCGTTTGATAAAAATTCTAGCATTGATTATTGCTCCTTATATATTCTATATCTTTTAACTGTATCATAAATTGAATGTTCCTTGAAAACATACCCAGAAATTTGATAGATTTCTGCATCTTCATTAAAATTGATTGATTCAATCATCGTTAATTTTTTGATTTCATGAATCAATTTACCCTCGTATGCTGGTACAAACGCTTCAAAATGTTCCATATACTGCTTACATTCAAATTCAATTCTATAACGTAATTTACTTAAATCATCTTCATTTAAAGCACTCATTTCAATAAAACCTTCAGATGGGGACGGTACAAAGTCCTCATGAACTTGATCTATTTTATTATAGACAGTTAAAATTGGAATATTTTTAACATCTAAATCATTCAATAATTTGGAAACTGTAACTTCATGGCTTTTATAATTTTCATGAGATGCATCGACAACATGAAGAATGAAATCTGCTTCTGTAGCTTCTTCTAACGTTGAACGGAATGCTGCAATTAGTGCAGTTGGTAAATCTTGAATAAAACCTACTGTATCTGTTAATAAAGTTGTCATACCATTTGATAAAACAAATTTTCTTGTTGTTGGATCTAATGTCGCAAACAGTAAGTCTTGTTCATACACATCAGATTTAGTTAGTCGGTTAAATAATGTTGATTTTCCTGCGTTTGTATAACCTACTAATGAAATATGAAACATTTCATTTTTCTTACGTCGCTCTCGATAACGCTTACGATGCTCAACGACAATGTTCAATTGCTGTTTAATATCATCAATTCGTTTTCGGATATGACGACGATCAGATTCTAGTTTTGTTTCACCAGGTCCTCTTGTACCAATACCTCCACCAAGTCTTGATAACTCTGTACCTTGACCAACTAGTCTTGGCATTAAATATTGTAATTGAGCTAATTCAACCTGCAATTTACCTTCTTTTGTTTTCGCTCGTTGTGCAAATATGTCTAAAATTAATTGCGTACGGTCAATAACTCTTTTTTCTAATCTTGCAGATAAATTACGTATTTGAGACGGAGTCAGTTCATTATTAAAAATAACAACATCTGGTTCTAACTCTGCAATTGCTGCCTCTAACTCTTCTAATTTACCTGTCCCTATGTATAACGCTGGATGATATTTAGTTCTTTTTTGTGTAGTAATTAAAACTACCTCTCCATTTGCCGTTTTCGTTAGTGATGCTAATTCGTCCATTGAATAATTAAAACGATCATCATCTACATTCTGAAGCTGACATCCAACTAAAATGGCTTTTTCTCTCAATTCATTCGACACAAAATTCCACCTTTTCTTTAACCAATTCTAAGTAATTAAATCTTCTTTACTCTTAACTGTCTCTTTATTATAATGATATCTGGACTATTTTTCATCTTTTTATTCAGGGCGGGGGAATTGCTTTTTGGAAACATGGGAGTTATTTAGCATTATTGGTACTATTTCCTTTGCATTAAGTGGTGCGGTAGTTGCTATGGAAGAAGACTATGATTTATTTGGTGTCTATATACTAGGCTTTGCTACAGCCTTTGGTGGCGGTGCATTACGTAATTTATTAATAGGTTATCCAATTAACTATTTATGGAATCAAACAACAAATTTTACAATTGCGTTAGTTGCAATGACAATTATTTTTTTCTTTCCGCAAATATCAAATAAACCATTTAAAAAGTTAGATATTTTATTCGATTCAATCGGTTTATCCGCATTTGCAATTCTCGGTGCAAATTATGCCATGGAATTAAAATTACCTGTTAGCGCTGTTATTGTAGCATCTGTCTTAACTGGAATTGGTGGCGGAATCGTACGAGATTTACTAGCAAAAAGAAAACCAATGGTATTACATTCAGAAGTATATGCCTTTTGGGCAATACTTGTAGGCGTTTTAATTGGTAATAAATTTGTTGATACAAATTTTGAACTATTACTATTATTCATTGTTATTGTTCTTCTTAGACTATTATCTGTACATTATAATTGGAGTCTACCAAAAAGATCATTTAAAGGCTCTACAGTTAGTTTAAACGAATCAAACACTCAAAATTTAAATTAAATAAATAAGTCCAATAAAAACAAACCTTTTAAAATGATGGTTTGTTTTTTTATTTTAAATAGAATGTGACTTTGTTTTAGCACACTTATGATTGGGTAAAGTATCATTCTAATTTGGTGCAAAAAAAAGCTTACTGTAATTCAAATCATTTAAATGATACAAATCTTCCAATTAACTATAAATCCTCTCCCCTTTAATATCTTTGTAAATTAGTTGACAAACAATTTACGTTGTTAATCACATATTTCATTAACATGAAAAAACAAACCAAAAAAAGCGTTTGATTTGTTCACATAATTTACCTATACTTGCCAACACTATTTTAGAAATTTATTTAAAGGAGGAATTTCATTTGAAGAGATATAATATAACAACCCATTCAGTCGAAACAATAGATGAATTTTTGCTTCCAACTAATGATGAAATTCTTTGGTATCACTTCAATAATAAATCTTTAGATGAGTTAACTACGGTAATTCAAGGTTTAAATATTCATCCTTTAGCAAAGAAGAAACTTCTACATAGTGATCATAAGCCAAGAATAAATGTTTTTAAAAACGAGGCAATACTTTCCTTATATGCCTTAACTAAGTTATTTAAACCAACAAAAATAAATATTCTAGTTTGCAGTAATTTAATTATTTCATATATAGAAAATCACGAAATAGATCTATTCAAATATGTAACGCAAGAATTCGATCAAAATTATATTAAAGTAGACCATGCTGGTCATGTTTTATATCAAATTTTCCATGAAGTTATTGAGAAGTTCCTTATTTCAATTGATCGATTTGCAAATGACATTGAAGAAATTGAACGAGACTTATTTAATGATCCATTTCGAAAGGATTTAGATCAGAAAATTTTCAATTGGAAAGTTCAACTTCAAGATTTAAGACAGCTTGTAGAACCGCAAGTAAATGTCATTAACCAAATTGTTGAAGCAGATTTTCCGTTCTTAAGCCAGGATGCAGGTTTTTATTTTAGTGAATTGAAAGAGAATTATGAACGTATTATTAATGCCCTTGATAATTTTAAAGAAAGTATGGCAGGCATTATAGAGCTGCAAATGTCTTTAAAATCTGACCGTACAAATGATATTATGAAAACTTTAACACTCATAAGTGCTATTTTTTTACCGATGTCTTTTATCGCAGGTTTTTATGGCATGAATTTTGTAACTATGCCTGAGTTAAAATGGAAATATGGTTATTTATATTGTATTGTCCTCAATATTTTAATTGGGGTCATTATTTCAATTTATTTTAACATTAAAGGTTGGTGGGGTCGAAAACACCAAATAAAATAGCTAATCAATCAATTAATCGAGTCGATTTTGTCTGAAGTAAATAAGTCTTTTTCTTCGATTCTCATTAATATTTCTCGATTAAATTCGGTCTCAGATACTAATCTTGTAGCTTGAGTCCTAATCGATTTTTCAACTATATTACGAACAAATCGCCCATTGCTAAAATGAGCACGATTTTCAAGTTTTGCCTTTTGGATAAAGTCTCTTAATCGGTATTCAGCTTCCCGAGATAGAATATATTCTCGGTCAACAAACATTTTTTTTGATATATCTAGAAGCTCCATTACAGAATAATCCTGGAATTCTAAAATAAATGGAAATCTTGATTTTAGTCCAGGATTCAAGCTTAAGAAATAATCCATTTCCGAAGAATAGCCGGCTAATATCAGAACAAAGTCGCCATGTTTATCTTCCATATGTTTAACAAGTGTATCAATCGCTTCTTTTCCGAAATCTTTTTCCCCACCACGGCCTAGTGAATAAGCCTCATCAATAAAAAGAATGCCTCCATTTGCTTTTTTTACTAAATCTCTAGTTTTTTGAGCAGTGTGACCAATGTATTCTCCGACTAAATCAGCTCTTTCTGCTTCGATTAGGTGGCCCTTTGACAATACTCCCATTTTTAAAAATAATTGACCAATAATTCTTGCAACAGTCGTTTTTCCAGTTCCTGGATTCCCTTTAAACAACATATGCAGTACTTGTTTTTCGGCTTTTAAGTTTAATTCTTCTCTTTTTTTATTAATAAATATCCAAGCATAAATTTCATGAATCATTTTTTTTATTTCGTCCATACCTATTAAATGCCTTAATTGATCTTCTATTTCAATTAATAACTCATGTTTAGGCTGTTTCACTGTTTCGATACTTGGATTTGGAGAAACCTCTCCCCTTTTCACTGTATTAAGTACAACATTTATTTGGCCGTTATCTTTTAAACGAATTGGTTGCTCCAAACATGACACCTCTCTTTATTCTGTCGAACATTTTTTAATATCTATAGAAAGCACACCACGAGAAACCTGAAACCTCGTTACTGTTCGTATTATGCGCTTTTGAAAATATTTTACTAAATTAAGTTTTTACTATTATATGTACGAACAATTAATTTCAAAACATTTATTCTATAGACTAACTTTAAATTGGATAAGATTGCTAAATTTTACTAAATTCTATTAACTAATTTGATATAATGAGAGAAAAAGAGAAGAGTTGATAAAAATGACGATCCCAAACTTAACAACTGCTACTTTACCTGATGTCATCTTGCAATTTGCCTCTCATTTAAATAGTAAGGGAAGAAAAGAATCGACTATTAAGCGCTATTGCTATGATTTAGAAGAATGCTTCCGTTACTTTAAAAAAGTTAATGACAGTTTTAGTACATTACAAGTTCAAAATTTTAATGATTATTTCTATTATTTAACATCTGAACGTGGATATAATGAGAAAACGATGCATCGAATTTATGTCGTTCTAAATCAATTTTATAAATTTTTACATTCTAATAATTCATCAATCGAAAATATCATTCCATTCACTAACTATTTAGCTGGTCCTTCACGCGCTCTTTCAACGGACGATTTTATCTCAGAAGAAGAAGAAAAAAAATTACTATCAATTGTTCAATCCACGACCGATTTGTCAGAAAAACAATTAAAAGCTAGATCATTTTTAATGGATCGTAACGAAATTATGATACGTTTTATGCTTTTTTATGGACTAACTTTAAAGGAATTAATTGATTTACAAATGAGAGACATTAACTTCGCTTTAAATGAACTTGTTGTCCATAGCAAGGAAGGTATAAAAAGAACAATTATTCTCACAAAAGAAGATCGAATACTATTATATAATTATTTTGTCACGATACCCGAGCCTGTAAGACCTCACTATCATTCAACTCATCCGCTTTTTGTTGCATTTGATTTTAACCGCATGACATTCCATTGGGTTTACGATACCGATTCACCGAAAGCACTAACTGAAATTGCATTTCAAAAAATGCTTAGGTTAGAAGTTAAAAGAGCCGGGCTTAGAAAAGGACTTTGCTCCCAACATTTAAGAAACACTTTTATTCTACGAAAAATAAAAGAGGGATTATTAGTGGAAGATATTCAGCAATTAGTTGGATTGAAGACCTCAGTTTCTTTAAAACGATATTTTCAATATTTTCAAGAAAATGAACGCTCAAATAAAAAGGAGTTATGATTTCGATCATCATAACTCCTTCCTTTTAAGAACTTGTATTTAGTTTAGCTTTCATCAGTTCTGCGATTTCTTTCGAGGAATATTTTTCTTCATTTTGCAAGCTGCAATCACTTTTTCTCTTCTCTAAAACGTATGATTTTGACTTAATTTCTTTTTACCTATTAACTCTGTTACTTCAATTTTTAATCAAACAATTCCTGAAAGTAATTTTTCACCATACTCTGTGTGATCTTCGTATTTCCATGGTTTTGATTGTCTTTTTTCAAAATAGTCGGATGTTTTTAAACCGATTTGTCTCATTTCATCCTTATTTTCAATTGTTGTTACTTTTCCATAATCATGGATTGCTGTATAGTTCCAAATTGAAACTATATTTTTTTCTTCATACCATGAAGCAGATACATATGCATGTGGACCTGGAAAGATTATTAAACAGTCCTTTCCATTCATCGTTTTCGATTGAGGATTTGGCTTAGCTCCATGGTAATCATCACTAAATTCTCTTGCGCTTCTTGAATGATAAATGGTAAATGAGTTGCTTCTATTTTTGTCTCATCATTATTTGATAATAATATCCCGAAGCTATTTTTCTTCATTTCAGCTATTAATTGATTAAAATTTGATTCTCTAAATTCTTTTCGAACATACATTAATCCCTCTCTTTAGTTTACATAATATAATTATCTATAATAAATTATCTAGTATAATTAAAAAAGAACATTGACCATAAGATCAATGCTCTTTTTTCAATTTATTTTACATTTCAATTTGTACATTTTTAGATGGTACAAACGTTGAAATTGCATGTTTATATATTAATTGTTGTTTACCTTCAACATCTAACAATACCGTAAAGTTATCAAAGCTTTTTACTTTACCTTTGATTTGAAATCCATTTAGTAAAAATACTGTAACCGCTAGATTGTCTTTACGTAATTGGTTTAAGAACTGATCTTGAATGTTGATTGATGTTTTCATGTCCTTTTCCTCCTCTTCTACCTCTACATATATTTATTCGAGATGAAATAGCCCTTTCCTTCAAGTAGAGCTAAAATTTCCAGTTTTTTTATATCAAAATTGTGTCCATCCATATCAAACCAATGGATGCTCATTTTATTTCTAAACCACGTCATTTGCCTTTTTGCATATCTTCTTGAGCTTTGTTTAATTAAATCGATTGCTTCCTCTTTTGTTAAGATACCATCAAAATAATCGTAAAGCTCTTTATAGCCAATCGCTTGTACAGATTGACAATTTCGAATACCTTTGTCGTAGAGCATTTTTGCTTCATCTACTAGTCCTTCTTCCAACATTAGATCAACTCGTAAATTAATTCGATTGTATAGTAGCTCTCGATCCATCGATAATCCGATTATTTCTGCATCATATAAATACTCTGGCTCTTTTTTAAATGCGGTCTCTGAAAATTTTTGTCCTGTCAGTTTGAAAACTTCTATTGCACGGATTACTCTTCTGACATTATTCATATGTATTTGCTTTGCACTTTCTGGATCAATTTCTGTTAATTGATCATGTAATGCTTTATTCCCAAAGGCCATTGCAAAGCCCTCTAATTGGTTTCTTAAAAGCTCATCACCTTCTTGCTCAGCAAATTCATATTTAGTTAATACACTTTGGATGTATAATCCAGTACCACCAACAATAATTGGAATTTTACCTCGATTAGCTATTTCATTAATTTTTTCTCTAGCTAAAGTTTGAAAATCAGCAACTGTAAAAGAATCTTTTGGGTCAAGGAAATCAATTAAATGATGAGTAATCCCTTCTTTTTCTTCTTCTGTAACTTTAGCTGCTCCAATATTTAATTCTTTATAAACTTGAGTTGCATCGCCATTAATGATTTCTCCATCAACAGCTTTTGCAAGTTCAATACTTAGTTTTGTTTTCCCTACTGCTGTAGGACCAACGATGACTATCACTTTTTGCATATTTACCATTGTAATCACATATACGCCTTTCTATACAACCTTTTTCCTTACTTGTCTTACTAATTTTGAAAGTAGTTAACTCTTTTTATTTATACCATATTTATACAAAAATTCCAATGCGATGTGAATCAATTCACAAATTTGAAAGAAAGTGTTTTCATTTGAATAATGACAATTACAACTTGTACATACCGCTTCATAAAATACTGTTAAAATGGGATAAAGTCTCCATTCTATCAGTCTTTTTGTAATACTACCAAATATATGTGTAAAGAAGAAATATTTATAGAATTCTTCATCTTCACGAATGAAAAGATTTTCATAAAAGAGAGCTGATTAATGAAAACCTATGAAAACGCATTCAACTCTATTGAATAGCGTTCATTATGCCTATATGATACCCATATAAGTTTAACTTACTTCATTCATTACAACTTAAGGGGGTCATCACAAATGAAAAAAGCTTTTGAAAAAGCTCAGCAATTCGGTAAATCGTTTATGCTTCCTATTGCCGTTTTACCTGCTGCTGGTTTGTTACTGGGAATCGGGGGTGCACTGTCAAACCCTAATACGGTTTCAGCCTATCCATTTTTAGATATCACATGGCTGCAGAATATCTTTACCATCATGAGTGCAGCCGGCACTATTGTGTTTGCTAACTTGCCCATTATATTTGCCGTTGGGGTAGCTGTTGGTTTAGCCCGTTCAGATAAAGGAACTGCGGGATTAGCTGCTATGATTGGATACTTTGTTATGAATAATACCATCCATGCGTTACTTTCTATAACCGGAGACCTGGCGAAAGATAATTTGGCAGGAGCTGGGCAAGGGATGGCCGTCGGGATTCAGACAATAGAAACCGGTGTATTTGGCGGTATTATCATTGGGATTGTGGCAGCTTCGTTGCACAATAAATACAATAAAATTCAGTTGCCTCAAGTTTTAGGATTCTTTGGTGGCTCACGCTTTATTCCTATCATAGTTTCGTTTGTTTCGATGTTTGTAGGAGGCATTCTATTTGTGATCTGGCCTTACTTCCAAGATTTAATCAATCAGCTCGGTTCGATTGTTACAAGCACTGGGTTAATCGGAACCTTTTTCTATGGATTTATTTTACGTATGCTTGGACCGCTTGGCTTGCACCATATTTTCTATCTTCCATTCTGGCAAACTGCTCTTGGCGGTACGCTTGAGATTGGAGGAAAAATAGTCAGCGGTACGCAAAATATCTTTTTCGCCCAGTTAGGTGACCCTTCTACGAAACACTATTACGAAGGGATATCAAGATTCATGTCTGGCCGTTTTATTACAATGATGTTTGGTTTACCAGGTGCCGCACTGGCCATCTATCATTGCTCTAAAAAGAAAAATAGAAAAGTAGTAGCGGGAATTTTGTTATCAGCAGCGTTAACGTCTTTCTTAACTGGAATCACAGAGCCACTTGAATTTAGTTTCTTGTTCGTGGCACCGCTTCTTTATTTAGTACATGCTATTTTCGATGGTTTAGCTTTTATGATGGCAGATATTTTCAATATTACTATAGGACAAACCTTTTCAGGCGGGTTTATTGATTATATTCTATTTGGTATTTTACAAGGTAACGACAAAACAAACTGGATAATGGTTCCAATTATTGGGATACCATGGTTCTTCTTATACTACTATACTTTTAAATTTTTAATTAGAAAAAAGAACTTCAAAGTTATTGGACGCGAAGACGAGGAACAGGCTACAGAGCAAGTTTCAGCTACAGAGCGTGCTAAAACGATTGTAGTAGGATTAGGAGGAACGAATAATATTGATGTTGTCGATTGTTGTGCGACTCGACTGCGCGTAACCATTAAGGATGAATCCTTGGTAAATGACGATGTCATTAAAAAAACTGGATCAAAAGGGATTGTGAAAAAGGGTACGGGTGTACAAATTATTTACGGACCTCAAGTTACCATTGTAAAAAACGAAGTAGAAGAATTTCTAGGTCATTAATAAATAATAAGGACGTGCTTTGAATGCATAAAGTGTTAGAACAGATCAAAAACGGATTAATCGTTTCCTGCCAAGCTTTAGATGGGGAACCGCTGCATAGTTCATTCATTATGGGACGTATGGCATTAGCTGCAAAGGAGGGAGGCGCCGTTGGCATTCGGGCCAACTCCGTCTCAGATATTGTAGAAATAAAAAAACAAGTAGATCTTCCTGTCATTGGCATCATCAAGCAAGTATACAGTAATTTTCCTGTCTTTATTACGCCAACGATGAAAGAGATTGATGCCATAGCTCAAACGGGTGCCGAAATCATAGCGACAGATGCAACGAATCGACTCCGACCTGATGGCAGTGATTTAGAATCGTTTTATCAAGAAGTAAGAACAAAGTATCCTCACATTCTCCTGATGGCTGACGTCTCTTCGGTTGAAGAAGCTATTTTTGCCGATGAGTTAGGGTTTGATATTGTGGCACCGACATTATACGGATATACAGAAGAGACAGATGGCTTAAAAATCGATGATCATGACTATGCAGTCATTAAACAAATCGTCAAAAAAGTGAAAAACGCAAAGATTATAGCAGAAGGTAATGTATCAACACCAGAAATTGCCCGCTCTGTGCTTGATATAAATGTTCACTCGGTCGTTGTAGGCGGTGCGATTACAAGACCACAGATCATCACACAAAGATTTGTGGATGCAATACAAAAATAAGATAAGCTAAAAATAACTCAGGCGCTTTCCCTGGGTTATTTTTAGCTATTTGTTTTTATTAGAGGTTAGTTTAGTTAAGAATTTTTCATACTCTCGAACAATGTAACTTAAAATAAGGTTATAATTGTTATTATGAACAAACGATTAAGAGGAGAAAGCATATGGAGTATCTAGGCGAGAACCTTCTTCATGGTATAACCTGTACTATGGATAAATTCACAACATCTGAAGCCGAATTAGCAAAATATATTATCAAAAATCCTCATGAAATCAGTCAATTATCAATTAGTCAAATTGCGAAAAAAATTCATATTTCGCCGGCTACAATTACCCGTTTTTGTCAAAAGATTTCTTTTACAGGATTTAATCAATTTAAACATGAATTAAAACGATATATCGATTTAAAAGATAAACCATCAAAGGCTAGTGACATTAAGGAGATTGATTATTTTTCTAATCTCTATCAAAATCATTTAGAAATCATCGAAACAACCTTTCAGAAAATGAATTATTTTGATATTCAGCAAGCCGTTATTCTTTTAAATAATGCTCAAAGAGTTCATGTTTACGGGATTGGCAACTCAGGGATTGCAGCTCAAGAGTTTAAATGGAAGTTTTTTCGGATTGGCATTCATGTTGAGTCAATTACAGATCCACATCAAGCATTGATGGATGCAGCATTAAGTACAGACAAGAGTCTCGTCATTGGCATTTCTGTTTCAGGCAAAACGAAAGAAGTCATCAACGCGATTAAAATTGCCAAAAATCAGGGAGCGGCGATTCTCGCAATTACAAGTGATAAAACTTCTGAACTTTACCAGATAGCAGATGTACCCCTTCTAGTCATGAGTAAAAGCAGTATGCATATGGGACAGAACATCTCGCCCACCCTGCCGCTTTTTCTGCTTTTTGATTTAATATACACCGAACTTGTGTCAAAAGACTATATGAATCGGCTTCAGATTAGGGATAAGACTTTGAAGGCTTTGGAGGATATTTGATGAATGATAATATATTCCCACCTTATGAAAAATGCATCTGCTTTCCCAAGCAGATGCCCTTTTTTTAGGCGTCACTTGGTTAATACAAATTTAAAAGAAAGTGTTTTCATTTTAAATTTGTCAAAGTAAACTATAAGTAATCTGAAGAAAAACGAGGTTATACTATGCCTGATTGGTCTTATCATACAATTTTTAAACCAATGCTCTCAAAGCTTCCTTCTAAAGTTTCAAGAGAATTCATTCATAGTAGCATGAATATAATTTCAACTATGCCATTTGGTCCGAATCTAATCGAATTTCTTGGTCATTTAAATTCTGGCAGTTCCCTTGAAAACGAGATTCATAATTTGAAAATTAAAAACCAAATTGGATTAGCCTCTAAGATTGACCCCTATCTATCTGGCACAAATGCTTTTATGAATTTAGGTTTTGGTGTGATTGAAATTGGACCGATCTCTATACACGACACTACTACAAGCAAAAGTCCGCTCATTGACTTGAAATCTAATCAATTAATCGGAACAGAAGAAAATAAAGTATTAACACTAGTACAAACAGTTAATAAACTTTCAAAAATACATAAAAAGCTTCCCATTTTTGCGAGAATAGTTGGGAGTTTTGATGAATTTAAAATGATTGAATCAAGGCTTTCAGATTTTGTTGATCTATTCATCATTGATCTTACTTTGTCCGGAGATTTAGTAAAAAATAACTGGGTTTCTACAAAACCTATTTGTCTATCAATTTATTCAGATGAAACAGATGTTTTTCTTTTACAAGAAAATTATCCATTCGATTCAATATTGATTGAAGAACTTCCAATTGCTACTGATTTAGAGCAAAAAAACAACTTAATAAATACAATACATAAATTAAAATCAAATCAGTTTGAGAAACCAATTTTTACAAAAGGCGGAGTGGTTGAACCGATCGATGCAATTGAATTAATCGATAGCGGAGCATCATTAGTATTTTTGACTCATGGATATGTGCTTAGTGGTCCTGGTTTACCAAAACGGATCAATGAAGCAGTATTGCATAGAAGAAAAAAAGCGATGACTAGTTTAAATGAAGGATGGATTTGGTACTTTTTATTTGGACTTTTCATGTTTTTAGGAGGATTACTTGCATTATTTATTAGTTTAACTTCCATTCTCCTTCCATATGATGAGCACTTTTTAACGATTAATCGTCAGTTAATTTTACAGTTTAATGATCGAATTCTCCCCTTTATGTCACATGATCGGATGACACTTTCTGGGACGATTATGTCAGGTGGAATATTGTTCATGTCATTAGCCAGAAATGGTATTAAACATCATTATCATTGGGCAAAGAAAGCAACTGACACTAGTGCGTTCGTAGGTTTTTTAGCGATATTCTTATTTATAGGATATGGATACTTTGACTGGTTACACGCTTTATTTTGGATAGTTCTATTAATACCATTCTTAATTGGTCTTTTTAAAACAAGAGGTATCAATCGAAGTCCAGAATCAGAAAATTTAACAAATAATAGCGTTTGGAAGATGAGTTTAATCGGTCAATTATTTTTTATCATACTAGGATTTTCGATTATAATCGGAGGTTGTATTATTTCCTTTGTAGGCGTCACTACTACCTTTGTTAAAACAGATTTAAATTATTTATGCATGTCACCTTCAGGGTTGAATGCGTTTAATCAACAACTAATACCTGTTATCTCACATGATCGCGCCGGTTTTGGAGGTGGGTTAGTAAGTGTTGGCTTACTAGTACTCATGATTTCTTTATGGGGGTTCAGGCAAAATCAAAAATGGATTTGGTGGACATTAGTGTTTGGGAGCTTTCCTGCGTTTATAACTGCGTTTGCAGTCCACTTTATGATTGGGTATACAGATTTTTATCATCTATTACCACCAATCATTGCAAGTTTGTTTTTATTGATTGGAGTCTCTACAACTTATAAATTTTTGAATTTTACTAAGAAAAGAACTAGTAATAATATAAATCTTGAGTTAAATAAATTTTAGGAAAATACAAATCTTGTTATCTTATCTAGAAACATGATTCTAATAACCCCTATTCATTTATGAATAAGGGGTTATTTTATTATTTATAAAAAAGTCAGTTTCTACCTTATAGAAAGCGAGTTATTAAGAATTGTTTTTTAAGAATAGTTATCGATGGCTACTTTGCCTTGGTCTTAATTAAAATGGATTAGTTTGGCAATTAGGTCTAATCTAAATAGGAAAGATGTTGTTTTTAGTATTTTTTTCTTTTACCATACTCAATTGTACTTTTGTCAAGATGGTTATTTATCTTTAGGGGGCACTTGTATTACTTAGGTAAAATACCTATCTTCTAAAAGATAATGATATAATCCAAAGCACGAATAGTATTTTAGAATATCAATATAACAAATGGACAAGATCAATAATGTTTTTAATTAGGTTATCACGAAGAAGTTGTCAAATAGAAAAATTTTGAAGGAGAAATTGAAAATAGAATGGCTTGTACATCAACTTCAACCGTTTATTGAAAGAGGCTGGTTTAGTTCTATAGCAGCCACGGGAATTACTGTAAGTTTAATGTCCGACTTGTTTAATAATCACCCTGCCTTAATGATTGGTACCCTAAATCTAACATCAATGCATCTGAGCCTAATGGCAGTACATGTTGCTTACCTTGGAAATATCATTGGAAGCGATATTGGTTCATTGCTTATGCCGATTGGTCTTTTAGCGACTCTGATTTGGATGTTCGTATTAAAGCAATATAAAGTGCACATTAGTTGGGGCCAATACCTCCGTGTAACAACCCTCGTCATTCCTCCGACCGTAATTGCAACCATAGTATTATGTTACGCTTGGATTCACCTAATTTACGGTTAAGTAACTTTATTACCATTACGGTAAGCATTGATTAAATGAATGGGGTACTTCATGACTAATCAAAAAAAATAATCCATTCAGTTTCCCCACTTGAATGGATTAATCATAATTGCAGATTGATTGGACCGTGATAATTGAGAGCATGGTCTTTTTTTGTATTACCTATATTAAACTTATGTTAATAAATAAGTTATGGTCACAATAAGTTAGAATTTTAGAAGTTGTATCTTTCAATGAAAGATGTGTGTAGTTCCTTTAAAACTTCTTACCCTCTATGAGGAAGTATAATTCATGATTTAGCTTAATTACTTCCTCATGAACCCCTGAGGAAGGTTTTTAGTCATCCGTCCAAAAGAAGACTTTCTTATTCATCCTCTACTATTACATGTTTTTTCCGTAACATGTAATAAACAGGAAGTCCAATTAACGTTAAACCAATTCCCCAAAAAGCTAAAATAGTTTGCGTCATTAGTGTATTAACGACGATAAAGATTCCCCCAATTATTGCGATTGAGAGAACTAATGGTAAAAAAGGTACTCTATATGGCCTTTTTAGATCCGGTTCCCGTTTTCGTAAAATATAAACCGCAAAAAATGTTAGTGTATAGAAAATCCAAATGACAAATACTAACATGTCCGTCAATAAGTCAAATCCACCTATAAACATCATAAATATGGCAACAATTAAGATAAATAGACCAGCATTATATGGAATTCCAGTTTTAGATGATTTACCAAACCAACTACTAAAAGGAAGTTTTTGTTCTCTAGCCATTACATATGGAACCCTCATACCTGTCATTGTATAGCCATTAATTGTACCAAATACAGAAATTAAAATTCCTATCGAGACAAGTTTCCCTCCAAAATTACCGAATAAAACTTTCGAAACTTCAGTAGCAGGTGTAGCTGTACTAGCTAATTGCTCTGCGGTTAATACAAATAAAAAGGAAATGTTAATCAAAAGATACACTGCCATTACAGCAGCTAAACCAAATACAATTGCTTTTGGCAAATCATTTTTAGGATTTTTCATTTCTCCGGCTATATTTCCTACGAGTATCCAACCATCATATGCAAACATCGTAGCAAGCAAAGCTGAACCAAGTGCTGGCAAAAAACTTCGATCACTTCCGACCTCAACTGGAAAAAGCTGAAAAGTCACATTTCCTTCATGTAATAATCCAAATATGATCAAAATCGCCAGAGGTATAAGTTTACAAAAGGTAAAAAATGATTGAATACTACCAGCAGTTTTTGCTCCTAAGAAATTCATTAATGTGATAAAAATTGCAGTAACTACAGCAATCATCGTGACAATGAATTGATTAGAATTGGCAGGGACTCCAAAAATGGAAACTGCTTGTGTACCAAATATGATTGATAGTGCTGCAATATTGGCTGGAAAATAGATGATTGTTTGTGCCCACCCAAGCAAATAGGCAGTCAGATCACCATATGTGTGTTTTAAATAAGCAACCATTCCTCCTGTTTTTGGTATTGCTGCGGCAAGCTCAGCACCCGATAAACCAGCACAAATTGTAATGATGCCACCAATAATCCATGCTAATAAGCCTAAACTTGCAGATCCAGTCGCGCCATATACAGCTGTGGCTTTAAAGAAAACTCCACCACCAATTACAGTACCAATTACAGTAGTTAATGCTGCAATAAATCCCATTTCTCTTCTTAGTTTATTTTCCGACAATAGAATCACCCATTCTTCATCACTTTACTTCATTTCCAAAGAAATGTTCACAAACACTGGAGATTCTTTCTAGGTCAACATTTCCACCCGATATGATTGCGACTACTTTTTTATCTTTAATATATTTTGAAGCTTTACCTGATAAAATTACAGCAGTCGCTAAGGCTCCTGACCCTTCCACAACTGCTTTACCACGCTGTAGTAAATCCTTCATTGCTACTTCTATTTCTTCCTCACTTACAAGAATTATTTCGGTTACTAATTCTTTGACAATTTCATATGTTAATTTCCCTGGAACCTTAACAGAACAACCATCAGCTATTGTAGGAGCAGTATAGTTACTCACTATTTCTCCAGCGTCTACTGATGCTTTCATACCATGTACATTCTCTGCTTGAACGCCAAGAATGTCTATTGTAGGATTAAATGATTTCAAAGCAACTGCAATTCCAGAAATGAGTCCACCACCGCCAATTGGAACAATTATTGTATCCACATCCCAAAGATCATCTAAAATTTCAATACCAATAGTCCCTTGACCAGCCATAATGTAGATATCATCGTAAGGATGGATAAATGTTTCACCAGTTTCCTCTCGTACTTTAGCACAATAATCTTTCGCATCATCAAATGTATCACCGTACAAAATGATATTTGACCCGTACCCTTCTGTTGCTTCAACCTTTGCTTTTGGTGCAGTTGATGGCATGATGATTTTACTCTTAATATGCAATAGCTTTGACGATAATGCGACACCTTGTGCATGATTACCAGCTGAACATGCGATAATTCCTTTACTTCTTTCTTCCTCAGTAAGATGAGAAATTTTATTAAATGCACCACGAAATTTAAATGAGCCTGTTAATTGCATATTTTCAAGCTTTAAATAAACTTCTCCGTCCGACTTTGAAGTTAAATAAAATGATTTTACTAATGGTGTTTTTCGAACTTTCCCCTCTAAAAGTTCATATGCAATTTTAATATCTTTAATCGTTAAGGGTAATCCCTTATGGTCTAAATTATTCATCTTCTAACTTCCTTTTTTATCAGCATTTTTATTTACATTCTTGATACATGATAAGTTTGTGTCAAAGTACTAAACAAAATACCAAAAACAGGGATTAGGAAACAGAAGGTAAAATAAAAAGAAGGAGACATCTGTCTCCTTCTTTTTTAATTAAGCTTGAGTTACGTTTAACTTTGCAGCTAATTTATTTAACATATCTTCAGACATACGATCTAAATCAAATTTTGGATCGAAGCCCCACTCTTCTTTTGCAGCAGAGCTGTCAATTGAATTTGGCCATGAATTTGCAATTCCTTGACGAATAGGGTCAATGTCGAAATCTAATGTAAATTCAGGGATGAATTTACGAATTGATGCCGCTATTTGAGTAGGTTCAAATGACATCGCTGAGATATTAAATGCATTACGATGTTTAAGTTTTGATGGATCTGCTTCCATTAACTTAATAATTGCATCAATCGCATCAGGCATATACATCATATCCATATATGTTCCTTCACCAATAAATGAAGTATATTTCTTATTTTTTAATGCTTCGTAATAAATATCAACAGCATAATCAGTAGTACCTCCACCTGGTACTGTATCATAAGAGATTAAGCCAGGGAAACGTACACCACGAGTATCTACGCCAAATTTTTCAAAATAATAATCACATAATAATTCACCAGCAACTTTTGTAACACCATACATTGTAGTTGGACGTTGGATTGTATCTTGTGGTGTATTGTCTTTTGGTGTTGCTGGTCCAAATGCACCAATTGAACTTGGAGTAAAGAATTTTAAGCTTAATTCTCTCGCTACTTCAAGAGCATTCACTAATCCACCCATATTTAAGTCCCAAGCTAATGTAGGTTTTGCTTCAGCAACTGCTGATAATAGAGCAGCTAAGTGAATGAAAGTATCAATGTCATACTTTTTAGCGATCTCTAACATTTTTTCTTTATCCATTACATCTAGAATTTCAAAATGACCAGTTTCTAAAATTGGACTTCCTTCAAGACGGCGAATATCTGTCGCAACAACATTTTCAATACCGTATTCATTTCTAAGACGCATAGTTAATTCTGAACCGATTTGTCCAAAACAACCAGTAATTAATATTTTCTTCATTCCTTAGTCCACCTTATAGTAATAAAATATCGAAATTAATTTTTAAAATTATTTAATAACGTTTAATTCGCGACCAACTTTTTCATAAATAGCTAAAACTTCATCTAGCATTTCTTTAGTATGCGCAGCTGTTGGCATATTACGAATACGACCAGTTCCAAGTGGTACTGTTGGGAATACGATTGATTTCGCATAAACTCCCTCTTCGTATAAACGTTTTGAAAATTCTTGTGTAAGATTTTCGTCACCGATAATACATGGTGTAATTGGTGTTTCAGACTCACCAATATTAAATCCAAGTTTTGATAAACCAGCTTTTAAATAATCTCCATTTTCCCAAAGCTTTTCGATTTTTTCCGGTTCTTCAGACATAATACGAATTGCTTCAATACATGCAGCAGCACTTGCTGGTGTTAAAGAAGTTGAGAATAAGAAAGGACGTGCACGGACTTTTAACCAATCGATTAATTGTTGTGAACCAGCTACATATCCGCCTACAACTCCAACAGCTTTAGAAAGTGTCCCAATTTGGAAATCAATTTTATCTGATAATCCGAAATGCTTAACTGTTCCAGCCCCTTTACCCATAACGCCAGAACCATGAGCATCATCGATATATGTAATTAAGCCGAATTCTTCAGCAATTTTTACGATATCAGGAATATTTGCTACATCTCCATCCATTGAAAAGACACCATCTGCAATGTACATAACTTTCTCATATAAACCACAAGTTGTAGCTTCTTTTGCTTTTTCACGTAAATCATCCATATCTTGGTGTTTTACTCGAATAATTTTTGCCCCAGAAAGTCTGCAACCATCGATAATTGAAGCATGGTTTAATTCATCAGATAGAATTGCATCTTTCTTTGTCATTACTGCTGAAATAGCACCCATATTACAGTTAAAACCAGATTGGAATGCAATAGCAGCCTCTGTATGTTTAAATTCAGCAATCGCTTTTTCAAGTTGATCGTGGATATCCATCGTACCATTAATCGTACGTACCGCTCCTGCACCAACACCATATTTTTCAGTCGCTTCAAAAGCAGCTTGTTTTAAACGAGGATGAGTCGCTAAACCAAGATAGTTGTTTGAAGATAAATTTATAAATTGTTTACCACTAATTTGAATAGTAGCTTCGTTAGAACCTTCTAAAGAGTTAATCTCATTATAGAGCCCTTTCTCTTTTAACTCAGCTAATTGTGGAGTTAAAAATGCTTCTAATGTCTTGCTTGACATAAATACCAGCTCCTTAATTAAGTTTATTTATCTAAAAGGAGTAAGCCCCCATTTTATATCTATTATTTATTATTAAATAAATATAAAAAATTATCGTTTTATTATTTTCCATTTTTGTAAGAGAAAATTTTTTATGTATTGATTACAATATACTTATTTTGAGGCTTTCCGAATTCAATTATAAATCGGTTACATTGCATTAGGAATACTTTTATTCAAAATTTATTCGAAAAAGGTTGAATTTAATTTATTATAAAAATTCATATAATTCTAATATTATTCAATTTGTTTTTTTAGTAAAACATCTGGTGGTTAAAAATGGGTAAGAGGAGTAATATGTGGATTTAAGTTTGAGGTGCAAATAAATGATGAAATGCTGCAATAAACAGTGAACTGCAATTAAATCTTATAGAATCGCAAATAAAATAATAAATTACCCATACTGGTAATGGTATTTTGACTTAAAATCTGAGCAGTTAAATACCTTTCAAATGGAAAATAAGCAAATATGCTCTCATTGTTACTTAATCCAATTAGAAATTACTTTTTTTCTCTAAAAAAGAGCGATTTATAAACTAAAAGAGGGCACATATATGTCAATTAAAACGACATATATGCACCCCCCATAAAGTATAAATTATTTTTTCACAAATCCATTTAGGCTCTTATTTGTGTGCCAACGCCTTGTCTGACTTTCTTTTCAATCATTAAATAACGTGATAATCCAAATGTTACGATTAAAGAAACTATAACAGGAATTGAACCCATCCATGTAATAGAACGGATGGACAATTGACTGACTGCAAGCCCTCCAATTGCTGCACCAAATGCGAAGCCTAATTGCATCATTGACTGATTTAATCCTAATAAAACATCGGAAGATTTTGGAGAAATTGTTGCTAAGTTAAATTGTTGTGTCGCACCAGATGACCAACCAGAAAATGACCATAATGTAAGGATAATAATCACTGTATTAATTGAACTAGAGATGAGAGATAATAATAAGATCGATAAAATATTAAGTACTAATCCACGTTTTAAAGTAAGCGAAATTCCCCACTTGTCTGCACTGAATCCTCCGAATTTAGATCCAATTAGACTCGCTATTCCAAGTATTAATAAAGCAAAACTTAAAACGTGATCGCTCATCTTTGTAGTTTGAATAAGATACGGTGATAAATAAGTAAATATGATTCCATACCCGCTCATTAAGAAAAAAGTAATAGATAAAGCTAATGCAATTTTTGGTTGTTTAATTAATGCGATTTGCTGCAATAATGGAATCGGTTGATCACCATGGGTTTGTGGAATTGTTTTAACGATAATTGCTAAAGCGATTAACACCAATATGGCAACTCCAAGAAAAACGAATCTCCAATCATAGGCAGCTGCTATAAATCTTCCAATCGGGACCCCTATAATCAATGAAGCAGTAAATCCCATGACAACAGTGGCAATTGAACTTGCCTTTTTATCTGCTGGAGCAATCTTTGCAGCCAAGCTAAGTACCGTAACAACAGTAACGCCTGCACTTAACGCCATTATAATTCGTGCAACCATAAACAAACCGTAACCAGGTGCAATTACTGCTAATAAATTACCTAAAATAAATACGCTTAAAGAAAATAGAAGTAACTTTCGGCGTTCCATTTTAGCTAATACGGCCATTAAAATCGGTGTACCGATCGCATAGATCAATGAATACACCGTAATTAGTTGCCCTGCAGCTTCAATCGAAATCCCTAATTCATCGGCCATTTTGTCTAAGATTCCAGAAATAACATATTGTGAAGTACCAACTAAAAAACTAATCATTGCTAAAATATAAATTTTCCCTTTATTCGTCATAAATTAATTCCTCTCACATAATTTTATATTTCTACAAATACCGAAATATTAATCTTTAGAAAAGGAAGCTACTTGATTAGCTTCCTTTCACTATTTGTTCAAAATCAAGTCTTAGATTAGAACGTTTAAATGTTTTTTAACGTCATATTCTTCAATTGCTTCACCATTTTTCAAACGATGTATAAGATCTGGATTCGAAATTAGAGGACGCCCGAACGCAGCAACATCAATTGTTCCTTCAACGATCGCTTTTTCTGCCATTTCAGGATTTAACGTTCCTACCCCAACAATAATGCCATCCCAGTACTTTCTTACAAGCTGATGCATCGTTTTACCATCTGCAAGTATACGATCAAATTGCATAATTGAAGGGTGCAATAAAGTTGCGCCAACTTCTTTGAATGCTTCAATAAATGTACGAATTGCGTAATCTGGATCCTCCCACATATAGCCCGGAATATCAGCTTTATGAGCAGAAAATCGAATCATCGTTCTTTCAGTACCAATTGCTTCGATTACTGCTTTTATTACTTCCTTCATGAAAGTTAATCGTTGTGGAAGATCACCACCGTATTGATCTGTACGATGATTTGTAACATCTGAATTAAATTGATCAATTAAATAACCATGTGCAGCATGAATTTCAACTCCATCAAAACCAGCTTCAATCGCATTTTTAGCTGCTTGAGCATATTGATTGGTTGCTTCTCTAATATCCTGAATAGTCATTTCTTCAGGCATATCATACGGCTTACGAAAACGAGAAACTAATCCTTCTGCAGGAATCGCTGAAGGTGCTTGAGGTGGCATATTCCCAGCAAGCTCGTGATGAGATAATCGTCCTACATGCCATATTTGAGAAATCATTGTGCCCCCCTCTTTATGTACGGCATCAGTTACTTTTTTCCAAGCTTTAATTTGATCCTCAGAATAAATACCTGGAATACCTGGGTAACCTTTTCCACGTGCACTAATGACTGTTCCTTCAGAAATAATCAAACCTACGCCATCTGCAGCTCGTTTACGATAATATTCCACTATATCTTCTCCAACTACACCTGTTTGATCATCTGCAAAACTTCTTGTTAATGGAGCCATTGCAGTACGACTACGTAAATTCCAAGCACCTATTTTTACTGGCTCAAAAAGTTTACTTTCTAAACCCTTTTCTAATTTTCCCCAACTAGTTTCTTCGTTGCTTACTAAACTCATATTCAATTCCCCCTTTTATTATTCGGTATTTCTATAAATACTGAAATATAAAGTAAAAATTTACCGCTTTATTTTTAAAGTAAAGCGGGTGCATATTTTTCCAAGACTTCTCGTTGTAAACTATAGTATCTGAAGGTTCCTTCTTTGCGAACTGTTAGCAAGCCGCAATCAAGTAATGGTTTTAAATGATGTGTCAATGTAGAATTGGCCGATACCTTTATTTGATTTTTCATTTCTAAACAAGCTAATTCAGATTGCTTAGCAAGTACTTTAACAATTTGTAAACGGGTGGATTCTCCTAATGCCTTATAAATCTTTACTGCAATATCATCGTTCACCACTTTAACCTCCTCTCAAAGACCAGCGCTTATTTCAGTATTTCTAGAAATATTGTATTTTAACTAATTTATGTTGTCAAGAGACATGATTCATAAATTCAAGAAAAAAATTTGGCTAATTGCAGAGCAATGAATTGTTAATATTTTTGCAAAAAAAACAAAAACCCACAAGGAATTAATTACCTTGTAAGTTTTTGCACTAAAATACTTGATGAGATCAACCCGTTAGTCTAAATGAGTAGATTAAATAAAGTTGGGTTATTGTTTATTTCCATAAATTGAATTTCATGACAATTCATTCGTTCAATCAATGCATTATAATCGGATTTATTGGCCAATTCAATCCCCACTAGTGCTGGCCCATTGTCCTTATTGTTTTTCTTTGTGTATTCAAATCTCGTTATGTCATCATTTGGTCCTAATACTTTATCAAGAAATTCACGTAATGCGCCAGATCGTTGTGGGAAGTTGATGATGAAATAATGTTTTAGACCTTCATGAATTAAAGATCTTTCTTTTATTTCTTGAAGTCGGTCTATATCATTATTTCCACCAGATACGATACAAACGACATTCTTACCTTTTATTTCATCTTTAAATAATTCTAAAGCTGATACAGACATAGCTCCTGCGGGCTCTGCAATTATTGCATTTTTATTATAAAGCTCTAAAATAGTTGTACAAATCTCGCCTTCTGGAATAGCGACAACTTGGTCAAGCACATCTCTACAGATTTCATATGTTAAATAACCTACTTGGCCAACCGCTGCTCCATCAACAAATTTCTCAATAAAAGGTAAGGTTACAACTCTACCATTTGCAATCGATTCGGCCATTGAGGCAGCACCCATCGGCTCTACTCCGATCACCTTAGTTGTAGGACTAATTCCTTTTATGTATGTTCCAACTCCAGAGCTTAATCCACCCCCGCCGATTGCTACGAATAGATAATCTACTGGACGGTCAATTTCATTTAATATTTCAACTGCTACTGTGCCCTGCCCTGCAATTACATCAGGATCATCAAATGGATGAATAAATGTCATTTGATTTTCATTGCAATAAGCTTGCGCATTTTGATAAGCAATATCAAAGGTGTCACCAATTAAGATAACTTCAACAAATGGTCCACCAAAAAATTTCACCTGAGATACTTTTTGATTCGGTGTTGTTGATGGCATAAATATTTTCGCATACACCTGCAATTGATTACATGTATACGCTACGCCTTGAGCATGATTGCCTGCACTTGCACAAACAACCCCTTTTTGTCTATCTTCATAAGACAAATTGCTAATTTTGTAATATGCTCCTCTAAGCTTAAATGAGCGGATTATTTGTAAATCCTCTCGCTTTAAAAATACGTTACAATCATATTTTTCACTAAGCATTGTACTAATCTGCAAAGGTGTTTTATTCGTAACTTCTTTTAACGTATTATAGGCAACTAAAATATCCTCAATCTTAACAGTACTTTTTACTTTCTCCATATAACTACCTACCCTTTGCATTTTTTTATATAAATTCCATTATAGTAAAAGTTAACTAATTAATAAACAGAAAATTCAATTTTCTAATGAAAGTTTTATGTCATTTTACTTGATTGAAATAAAATATGCCTAAAATTGTAACTTCCAATCTAATTGGCAGTAATACACTAGTTATCATTTTCAGTAGGATATGCTATCATTTTCATATTAAATAAATAGATATTAGGTGATTTATAAAATGGAAAATCAATCTTTATTATTAATCGATGGCTTTAACTTATTAAGTAGAGGTTATTTTGCAACTTCTTATGGTAGAAGTGATGAACAACTTTCAAAGACGAAAGATGGCGTATATATAAATGCATTAAGAGTATTTATTCCAAAGCTTTTTAACTTAATTAAAGAGCATGACATTACCCACCTCGCAATTACTTGGGATGTTAAACGTGAAGAAACTGATCGTCGAAATAAATATGATTTTTATAAAGCTACTCGTGGAGAACTACCAACGCCACTTATCGAACAATTTTTCACTTTAAAAACAGCATTAGAAGAAATCGGCATTGCTCAACTAGAAATGGCACCGTATGAAGCAGATGATTTAATGGGAACTTTATCAAATAATTGGTCTAATTCAGTTAAAAATAAATGCTATATTTATAGTAATGATCGAGACTTATTACAATTAATAAACGAGCATACGTCTCAAATCATTGCTCAAAAAACTGGTGAAATTGTATACTCCCTAGAGCACTTCAGTAATGATTATGGGATCCATCCGAAACAATGGGTTGATGTAAAAGCTTTATTAGGTGATTCTAGTGATAATATACCTGGTTGCCCTGGAGTAGGAGAAAAATCGGCTATTCCATTAATTCAACTTTATAACTCAGTTGAAGAATTGTACGAAAATATGGAAAATCTTGATTCTAAATTTAATCGCTACAAAAAGAAATTAGAAGCTGGGAAGGACTCTACTTTTATTAGTAAAGAGCTTTCTGCAATAACAATTGATATACCCCATTTTGCTGAATATACATTTGAAGATTTAAAAATTAATATTGATGAAGATAAATTATCACTTAAGCTCGAGGAATTAGAAATTCGTGTGAAGAGATAAAAGTCAGTAAATATGCTGGTCGGGAAACCCTTGTTATCAAAGAATAAACATTAACTTCAAAAAATAAAATATGCCTTGAAAATTTTTAAATAAAAGAACACTACAGTTTTTGAATAACTAAGTAGTGTTCTTTTTTATTTGACTCTGTTAAATTTAAATGTTGAATTTTGAACTAAAAAATGTTGTCTAATTAAATAACATTAGGAACTCTAATATGACAAGCTAATCCCTATAATTGCCCCTAATGCCGCTAACAATTTGGATAAAAAATAATCCATTTTGCCTTGAAATACTAAATATCTTGAATAACTCATAGTCATTTCTCCAGATATAGGCAATAATAATAGTTCAAATATTTACTAAGAATATCAATAGATAGCTATGTGACTTATTAGTGTAATTAGAAATAAAGCCGTTTTAATACACCTTTCCTAAAAGATTTTCTAACAAAGTTGCTTAAATTGCACTTAAATATTTCTTTTTGGTTTATCATTAAAAAAATTTAACAAATTCTGTATTGTAGAATAACGACATAAATGTTTAAATTATACTAGTCATTTTTATCTTAAATATTCTGAATCAAATTAAAGTCCATACAAAAATCTCAAAAGGAGCTCTTACTAAGCAAATGGAAGAAACGCGTAAAAAAATCAGAAAAACAAAAAGAAAGCCTCTTAAAATATTGCTTGTGATCGTTCTAATTCTTATAGCATTTATTGGATATAAGGGAATAAAAACATACTATAAATTACAGAATGCTACTCAGGGTGAAGCTATTCACTCAAGTATGCGTAAACAAGAAATAAAGAATACCCAACCGTTTTCCATTTTATTTCTTGGAATTGAAAATTACGCAACAAAGGGTGCAGGTGGTAGAACTGATACCATCATTTTAGCAACTGTTAATCCCAAAGATAAAACAATACAAAAAATGAGCATTCCTCGTGATACGTACGTGGAAATTCCAGATCAAAATAGAAAATCTAAAATTAATGGTGCATATAACAGTGGTCTTCAATCAACTGTAAATACAGTAGAAAACTTTTTACATGTCCCAATTGACTATTATGTTACTGTAGACTTTGGTGGTTTTAAAAATATTGTTGATGAGATTGGTGGAATTGATGTTGATGTTCCATTTGATTTTTGGCAATATACTGATACTAAACCACGTTATAAGGTTTACTTTAAAAAAGGAAAACAACATCTAAATGGTACAGAAGCTTTAGCCTATGCTCGAATGAGAAAGCGCGATCCACGTGGTGACTTTGGACGTGAAGAACGTCAACAACAAGCTATGCTAGCAATTATCGATAAATTAAAGTCTCCCGAAACATTATTTAAAATAGATAATTATGCAAGTGTATTTAGTAAAAATGTCAAAACAAATATGAGCTTATCTCAAGGATTATATTTATTTAATGATATGAAGGGTGCTAATCCTACTAAAAACATCACAACATTAAAATTGGACGGAAAAGATGATTATATAAACAAGATTTACTATTATATGCCTGATCAAACTAGCGTAAATAATATAACAAGTAGTTTGAGAAATCATCTCGAGCTTGATAAATTACCATCTACTTCCATTGAATCAAAATAAGTGCATGTATCATTAATTTTAAAAAAGAGATAAATGAGTAGGCATACTCATTTATCTCTTTTCTTTTTTATATCCATTTAGATTTCAATACATTTAACTTCTAGAGGCTTAACTATGTGAGTTTTTAGAATACCTAAATGTTTAGGTATTTTATTACTTTATTGTAATAACTGTCTATTGGATTTGCTGTTTCGACAATAAGATAATCATGTGTAGGTCTTCTTGAATTGTTAACCCATTCATGAAATGCTTCTTCATTTTTAACTTCATGTATTTGACTGATCATTCGCTCTCGCTTTTTCAATCTATCATTAATTTCATTAAAATTATTGAGATAACACTCAACATATTTGTATTTTGCATTATGTTTTTTTGTAAGTAAGGTCCCCTTTTCTACCATTTCTATATAGAAACAAGGGCTATCAAAAATAACATTTTGTCCTAAAGAAAGATAAAAATCGATTAACGACCATTCGATGTCATATGATATTTTACCGACTTCCTTTGGATCTACAGTAGGTCCCAATGATTCTAATAATGGGGATTTTACAATATCATGATCTATAACAATCGCACCTGTATTTTTTGCTATCATTCTAGATAATGTTGACTTACCTGAACCTGGGAAACCTGCCATTTGAAGAAAAAACATGAAATTCATTCCTTTCATACTACTATCATTTAATGAATCTCTCATTCATTCGACCAAAAATAACAACTTCCTGCTTAAAGTATGAACCGTTTTTAATAGAAAGATATATTAAATTTACTAATTTTCTTTCTTCTCCTCAACAATAAAATAATATATTAACCAAATTACAATCAAGAAACAAAGTCCAGCTGAAACATAATCTTTAGAATTGAAATTAGGTATTGTTACAATAATCATTATAAATAGGGGTATCAAGCGTGAAAAAATTTTTCCCATGAATTTATTCCTTTCCTTAACTAAAGCAATGCGTTAGGTGAATAAGAAGTTTATATTTTTCCATATATTCCTATTGCTTAGAGGAAGTGTTCTTTTTAAATGTACAATAGAGAAAAAGCGCAGCTCCTCCTCCTAAAGCAACGGCAAAATTTGAACTTCTTAAAGTATCATTCATTATATATGTTGTCACTAAAAAGACGATTACAAATGAAATACTCAGTAAAAAATTTATAAATAAAGATTTACTTGGTAACATGTTTTACTCCTCGAACAAAAAAAGCCACCCGAATTGGCAGCTTCTATTCAACACATGCATGCGTTAGTTGCACAAAACTAAGTATTCCAGGTAATCAATATTATGAAAAGTCTCGAAATGGCTTCCCATATCTTACTAGAACATGCCACAATAGCTTTAGCTCTTGAAGTATTTCTTTATATGTTCCTCGATCGCTCCAAGATAAAGGATTGCGTTCTAAGCTCATTACCGCAGAACCAATCACATTTGCATCGATAATGTTATTACATGCAATACGTTTTGCTAAGGAGGGCATCGAAAGACCTCTAAAGTCAACGGGAACCTCGTCGACTGTAAGTACAAACCCCATATGCCAATAAAGTTCAATTGAATATTTATAGCATATTTGTTCTAAGCAAATACCTACAGGTGTATTCTTGAATGATGGATCTGCAACAAGCATTTCCACGTCCTCATTAAGCGAAATATCTCCATGAACTTGAGCTTCAATATAGTGATTAAGATTACGGTTTGCTTCCATGTTTCTAGGGTCCAAGAACGGCTTTTCAAGATTAACTAGCAAATGATTAATTAATTTTGAAGGGGTTAGATTTGTTTCACCTATTCCAAAATCTCTTATGTAAACCTCTTCCAAAAGAGCTGCCATAATAAGATCAAACTCTTTATATGTGCCTTTTTCCTTTGGATCTTGGTGTGAATCCAAATACGTAAATGTGCAACGATGTGATGCCTCTGGTGTTAGGAGTAAATAACAAGAACCAAAACGAGGTGAAGGACCATCGGGGTGTAGCATTAAATTTAATGCCCCATATTTGGGGCGCTGGGTATTTGTTACTCCTTTCAGTTGATATGCTCCTCCAAAAATCTTTTTCTCCCATAGATCACGTTCACCTCCAGGATAGGCGGACACGCTACCATTAGATATAAATGTTTCAAATTGACTTTTATAAACTCCTTGCTGAAGAAGCGCTTCAGAAACATTTTTCATATTGGAAACTGGTCTATCTGGGTGAAAATGAAGAGCAACCTTAGCATGAGCCTTTAGCTTTTCAACTGCATTTTCATATAAATTACTTGAGATATTAGACATTTGAAGAATGTGCTTAATTGTTGCTTTAGCATCACTTTTAAAGTTCCTAGAATAATTAGAAATGTATTCTATTGCCGATAGCTGTGCATTAGTCAATTCCATGACTATTAACTCCTTTCATTTCAAAATGAGTACTAGTTTAAATTATATTTTCTAGGACTTATTTCAATTTTCTTCTGGAACTATCCTGCCAATTAGTACAATAAAAAGGGAACTACCAAAATAGTTCCCAGTTGTTCATCTATCACCCAAGTTACTTTAAGTATATATTTTTAAAAACTTTCAGATTGTTCTTTATTTAAAATACTAAATGCATTATAAGAAAAAATGTTGCACCTAATTTATAGGTGCAACGCGTATGTTATTTATCAAATCATTGTATGAATCTCTCTAACTTAATTTAGCAAATGCTACCAAAGAACCCTTATCGCAAGATTGAAAACCATTCTTTTCATAAAAATGTCTAACATCAGGTGCTTCTTCAGTTAATAAAACTTTTTGACGAACATTTTTATATTTATTCAGAACCTGTTGCATCAGTTGAGTAGCAATTCCTTGATTTTGATAACCATTTAACACAAGAATATCTTGAATATAGATAATTGTTAATCCATCACCAACAATACGGATTAACCCAACTAATTCTTCACCGTCCCAAGCAGATACAACTTCTAATGACTGTTCTATTGCCTGTTGAAGAACTTTTAAATCTTGGGTATATGCATACCATTCTACATCATTATATAAACTTTCTAATTGTTCATTATTTATCTTTTTACTATTATTAAAATTTATCGTCATTCATTTTTCCTCCTCAAAATTAATTATTTTGAAGAGTTGATCCATAATTTATCCACTGTCTTATGCTCCCTTTCCATATATTGCCATATAGTTTATTTATTACATTTTCGACATTATTCACTATATTCCTTTTTGCTACAAAAAAATTATCTTTTACACTACAGCCATTTACTAGAATAAGAAACTTAACAATCTGCTTTAACAGAGCCCTTAATTTAAATAATTTGTTTGCATAGCTGAATTATATTTTTTTGTTATCAAATTTCTTAATCAACTTGCCACAAACGTTCACAATCAAACTCATTATTTTTAAACTTCAAAAGATAAATATCAGGATTGCTTAATTTTTTCCAATTCTCAAAACCAAATTCTTCGTTAAACTGTTTTAAAATTAATGACATCAAATTTCCATGGGTTACAACGATTGTAGATTTATTTTCACTTTTGATGATTTCATCTATTACGCTTATTGCACGATTAGTAGCTTCTTGGCTTGATTCGCCACCATCGAATTTCAATTCCATATCTTCAAATGTAGCTTCTAATTTATCAAGCCAGTCCGGTAAATCAATCGAGCTTAACATACGTTCAGATAGTCGATCATCAAGAACAATGTCAATTTTCTTTTCATTACTTGTCGGTTCAATTGATTGAAATGCACGTAAAAAAGGGCTTGAAATAATTTGGTCAATTTTAATCTTTGAGAAAAAATCAGCCAGATGATTAGCCTGATGTAATCCACGCTTAGTTAGATTCGCCTCATATGGCTGTCCTACAGCTTCACAATGTCGAATTATATAAATCTCTTTTTCCATTTTTTTCTGCTCCTATTTTCTATTATTCTATTAAATTAACAATTTTTCTCTCTATTTTCTTATATTATCATTAACCATTCTATATTTGATAATTGAATATTCTATTTTTCGTCCATTTCTTTTAAACCTAAATGTATATTATTGATGACAATCTGAATTGAATGTATTATTTTAATGACAACAATCATCCAGAAGGTAATTATTATGGGAAATATCATTTTCATGGTAAATAGAGGAGTTTTTAAGAAATGAAAGAGTATTTTACAATTGGTGAAGTATCAAAATTATTCCAAGTCAAAATTGCGACTCTAAGGTATTATGATCAGATTGGGCTCTTACGTCCAGAATTTATCGATGAAAAGACCAACTATAGATATTATTCAACACAGCAGTTTGAAAGATTAAATTCAATAAAATATTTGAGGGCTCTAGATTTACCAATAAACGAAATTATAGATTTTTTTAATTATCGGGAAATCGATGCTCTTGTTGACATGTTAAAAAAACAAAAAGATGAAGTTGCCAAAAAAAAGAAAGAATTGGAGATTATTGAAACAAAAATATCACGCCGCCTATTGCAAATTGAAGATGCTGTTAGTGCACCTTTAGATCAGATTTCTGAAATAACTCTTCCCGAAATGCATGTAGCATATTTACGCCATGACTACGTTATAGGAGATGATATTGAATTACCTATTACTGAATTAAGGAACAGTTTTGGAATAAAGGAGGAAATTTTTTTAGGGAAAATTGGCATCTCGATCTCAGTTTCAAATTTGAATAATAATGTTTTTGATAAATATTCTAGTATTTTCATGATACTAGAAGATGGTGATCAGATACCTCCAACTTCCATTGTTATTCCATCAAGAGACTATCTGAAAGTTCGATTTAAAGGTACACATATTGATGCAGTTGATTATTATAAACTATTGTTGACCTATATGAAAAAGCACAATTATGAACTGTTAGACGACTCCTTTGAAATTACACTTATTGATTATGGCCTCACCAACGATAAAGAAAAGTATGTCACAGAAATTTTATTACCTTACAAGTAAACATAATCATAAAAACTCACTTGACCCTCTAGTTACTAGAGGGTTTATTTTTTATTAATATACTATTAATAAAAGGAGAAATGGAATTATGTTTGGCACGATTTTTAACACATTGATGATTATAGCCGGGAGTGTGATTGGAAGTATCTTTAAAAAAGGAATAAAAGAAGAATATCATGAAATCCTTATGCAGGCGATGGGATTAGTAGCTTTGGGCTTAGGGATCAACTCACTAGTACAACATTTACCTTCCAGCAAATATCCAGTGCTTTTTATTGTAAGTTTAGCCATAGGTGGATTAATTGGGCAAAAACTTAAGTTGGAAACAAGATTTAATAGTTTAGTTAATAAATATTCTAAAGGTAATTTGGCTGAAGGATTATCAACCGCTATTTTATTATTTTGTATTGGAACATTATCGATTTTAGGACCAGTAGAAGCAGCGTTAAAAGGAGACTATACATACCTCCTTGCAAATGGTACGTTGGATGGCATTACTTCGATTGTTTTAGCATCCACTTTTGGGATTGGAATAATATTTGCTGGCGTTGCTTTATTTACATGGCAAGGTTCCATCTATTTAATTGCAATACTTATGAAAAATTCATTAAGTAATGATCTTCTAAATGAAGTGACGATTGTAGGAGGTATATTAATTATAGCGTCAGGCTTAAGTATATTGGGGATTAAGAAATGTAATACTTTAAATCTTCTACCATCATTATTCATTCCTCCTGTTGTATTTTTATTTATGCACTTATTCCATTTATAATGTTTGAGAAATTAGTTATGTAGATTAGGGAACCTCAAAAAAAAAGGTTCCCCTAATTACTTATTAAAGTAATCCTATACAAAAAAAAATTGGAGTTTAATTAAACTCCAATTTAACTTTATATATTAATCTGTCTTTAATAATTAAAAACTGAAGTTAAAATTTTATTTATCCAGTTGTTTAATTATCCAACCACAAATGATAATAAATGTAACACAGCCAATTCCAACGAATAACATTAACATTCAATCATTCTCCCCATTTAACAATCCCATTCAAAATATTTTAATAATAGTGCTTCATTCGCTCAAAATATATTCAAATGTAAAATAATAACCTTTCCCGTCTCAGCCTCCTAAACAGGCTTAAACCCATCTTTGTTCTTAAGAAGGAACTAACTGATAGTGTAAACCGTTATATTTTTGGAATACTGTCTTTACTTTTAATTTGAATACCTTTTAACTAGAAACCTTCATAAAGCCTATAATCTTATGTAAAATAATGATATCAACTGAGATATTTTTTGTAATGGGTAATTATCTGTTTATTCAAACTTTTATTAAACCAACTGACAAATTCTCATGTTTTTTAATCGAGTAAATTTTTATTTTATTCTTTTTGCAAGTGGATGATTGTCACTGAATTGTATTAAGTCCCATAAATTTCCGTATAAGTCCTTAAATACTGCAACTGTTCCATAATCTTGTTCTTTCGGTTCTCTTACAAACTCAATTCCTTTTGAAATCATTTCATCGTAATCTCTCCAGAAATCATCCGTTCCTAAAAATAGAAAAACTCTCCCACCAGCTTGATTACCAATAAATGGCTCTTGTTCTTGTTTCGATGCCTTTGCAAGTAGAATAGTCGTTCCAGATGAACTAGGAGGACTTATAACTACCCATCTCTTATCCTGTTCAGGCTGATATGTATCTTCAATTAAATTAAAGTGAAGTTTCTTCGTATAAAACTCTATAGCTTCATCATAATCCTTTACGACTAAAGCTATATGAACGATTGACTGGATCATCTTCTTATCTCCTAACATGTTTTCTATTATAAGTACTATTAATTGAGCTATATTTCAATCTAATCATATTTCTTTTTCAATCAATCTGCTATTTTTAGCATAATAAAAAGACTGCCTAAACAGTCTTCGTATTACTCATTTAATTTTGAAGCAAAAATTGGAATGATAATGATTGTAATAAATATTAATGCCAAAACAATTAATGAATTTTTCCATCTAAAATCATTTTCCCCATCATTTTTATGTTGATTTAAGAATTGATCATATATTTTCGATGAAACAAATTTTCCTGGATCCAGTAATTCTCCTGTTTGTTCATCCAATAAATACGTATCATAATTCGCTGTTTTAAAGAAACGATCTCTAACTGTATCGTATTTTACAGCAATTGCGACTACATTTTCGTTTGCATTTTTTTCCTTATTCGTTAAACTAAATTCTTTTTGATCGACAATCTTCGTTGATTTCTTAACATAATAATGAACTTCCTTACGATTATTTTTATCTATTTGATCTAAATAGCGCGATGATGCATTTGAGGTTGATACGTTAGATAAAAACAACAAAAAGAAACAGACAATGCAAAATGCAATTCTTTTCATTTATATCCCCCACTTCTATTCAAATCTACTAAATTATATTCACTAGATTTTTAAATAGTCCTTGAGAGTATTTCTCATCTGCCTCATTAATCTTGAGTTGTTAATTTTTTTGCCGTAGAAACCTTTTTATTTTACTTCTATTCTGAGATCATCTTCTATAAAATTTAAAAATCTACGATTCCACATTTTTTCATAGAAATCAATTGTCTCTTTTGCTGACATAAATGAATTATTTAATGTAGAGGTAGCACCGTTTACCATGAAGTTTTCGTAACCTAATCCATGTGCAAATTTAATTGTAGCATCCATACAGTATTCAGTTTGAGCACCGCAAAATTCTAATCTATTTACTGCTAATTGATCTAAAAGATTTTTTAAGTTCGTTTTGAAAAATGAATTTGCATGTATTTTGTTAATAAAATAATCTTGTTTTTGAACATCTAAATCAGCGTTAATAGCCCAAATTTCTTCTCCAGGTACTAATTCTTCATCACAATGTTGAACAAAAATAATTGGTTTACTTAATTCTCTATATAATGAGATTCTTTTATTTACTTTACTGATTAAATTTTGTAATTCAAATAAGTGCTCACCGCTGTAACATACACCATTTTGCAAATCGATAACAATCAAAACATCTGCTCCATTATCCATTGTTTTCACCTCATATAGATTTGTATTATATTTATAATTTCATCTAATTCGCTATAAATTTCATTTTAAATACTTTTAATAACTTTCGCAGGATTACCTGCCACTACTGTATTAGTTGGAACATCTTTCGTAACGATAGAACCCGCAGCTATAATTGAGTTATCTCCAATCGTAATGCCAGGTAAAATAGTACAACTACCACCAATCCACACATCGTCTCCAATATGGATTGGAATCGCATATCCGCTCTTATTTCGATCCTTTGGTTCGATCGAATGACCAGCTGTATAAATCCCTACATTCGGACCAATCATACAGTTTTTTCCTATTTTCACTTCTGCCATATCTAAGATTGTACAATTATATCCTGCATAGAAATGATCCCCTACATGTATGTTATAACCTAAATCACAATGAAAATTATGCTCAATACTTGGATTTACCCCTACTGACCCAAACAGCTCTTTCAATATTTCTTCTTTTCTTTCGAACGATTCCACGTCTATATTATTAAACTCTCGAACAAGTTTATGGGCTCGTATATTTTTCATTTTTAATCCTTCTGTGCCACGCTGATAATAAATTTTCTCTTTGGCTTCCATATTAAAGCTCCTAACTTATATGTAGTTTATTTTATAAATCACTTCGATCTAAATTTTGCTAAACCTTCTTTCTCAACCATACTCTTTTGGTAAAATCTTATTTTGCTTTTAATTTCAAGATATCAGCCATCCTTAAATAATCTATTTTTATATCCAATCAAAATAAATCACGAACAATTTATGTACTTAAGTCAATATCATCCCAATCTACAGAGGGATTAATAACCCATTCTAAAACTTTCCTTCTCTCTATGACTAAACACTCATTAAATGAATTTAATATTTTTCCTTTTAGTCGTGAATCAACTACGAACCAATGTGTTCTATAATATAAATCTGCTATATTATAAATTTCTGTTTTAGGTTTTAGCTTTAACGATTTCTCTAAATAAGTAAAATTTTGATTCTTTTTGATATCTGGAACCATATTTATTAAGTTATCACCAACAGATTCTATGAACTTAAATTCATTGTTGATCCCTAAAACCCATACAAGCATCCAAAGACTTTCAACATACCAATTTAAATGAAGTTTCTCAACTTTAGTTAAATATGCTTCATTTTTGTTTAGAATACTTTTTTCCCATTCTGATACGTATTCATAGAGACCTTGTTCTTTAATCCAATCTCCAATATCTTTCGTTGGAGCCTCAAATGCAATATAAATCATCCCTGACATGATTGTTGCTCTGTATATTAATTCACTACTATTTCTTATTCCGGCATATTCAAGGAGCGGTAAATCTTTGTTAATTTCACCTCCGAATTTTTTAATTTTAGCTTCCGAAATCTCTTTAATTTTTTTAAAGTCTAGACAAATTTGATCTGACATTTTTCCTCCAATAAGTTTCCACCAGTAATCTTTTAATTAAATTATACATCCTCAAAAAAGTACCGTTAATTCCAAATTCAGCTAAAAGGCAAAAAATATCTATTCTAACAAAACAAACCTCTAATGCTATCCAATGCACTAGAGGTTTGTTAATTAAGTATTAAACAGTAACTAATTCTTTTTCTTTATTTCCGATTTTTTTAACGATATCACGCGCGATCCATACGCCACATGCGCTTGCTTGAGCTAAACCGCGAGTAACTCCTGCTCCATCTCCACCTAGATATAATCCAGAGATTTCGCTTTCAAAGTGTTCATTTAGCTTTGGTCGAGCTGAATAGAATTTTGCTTCTACACCATAGAAAAGTGTATGTTCTGCAGCGATACCTGGAGTCACATGGTTTAAAGCTTCTACCATTTCAATTAAACTTTTCATTGTATTGTATGGTAAAACTAATCCTAAGTCACCTGGTACTGCTTCTTTTAAAGTTGGTTCTAAAAAGCCTTCTTTAATACGTTTTTCAGTTGAACGACGACCTCTTAAAATATCTCCGTATTTTTGCACGATTACTCCACCGTGTGAAAGCATGTTTGCAAGGCGTGAAACCTCATGTGCATATTCATTTGGTTTGTCAAAAGGTTCTGCGAATTGATGCGATACTAATAAGGCAAAGTTTGTATTTGGACTTCCTAATTTAGGATCTTTATAAGCATGTCCATTAGCAGTCATAATTCCTGAATGATTTTCAACTACTACGTGCCCAGATGGATTACTACAGAATGTTCTGACTTTTGTACCCACGCTAGTATTAAATACGAATTTCCCTTCGTATAAATGCTTATTAATTTCTTCCATTACTACGTTTGAAGTCTCAACACGAACACCAATATCAACTTGATTCGTTGACATTTTTAAACGACGTTTTTTCATAACATCAGTTAACCATTTTGAGCCATCACGACCAGGTACAATTACAACTTTCTCAGCATGTAATTCTTCACCTTTTTTTAATTTAATTCCTTTTATAATATGAGTACCTTCAACCTTTTCAGTTATTAAGTCCTCTACTTCAGTTTTATACTTCATATCTATTTTTGTTTTTAAATACTCATAAATGCTTTTTAGAATTTCTAAATTTTGTTCCGTTCCTAAGTGACGAACTTGTGCACGTAATAATTTAAGTCCAGCTGCGTATCCACGACGTTCAATATCTCTAACTTCTTCTGTTAAAGGATCAGTAATTGATTCAGTTGCACCATGTTCTAAATTAATTTCATCAACGTATTTGATTAATTCAACTACTTGTGAATCTGATAAGTAATCTGTCATCCATCCACCAAATTCGCTTGTAATATTAAATTTTCCATCTGAATATGCTCCAGCACCACCAAAACCATTTGTAATTGAGCAAGCTGGTAAGCAACCTGAAAAATCTTTTTTACCTGCAGCAGGCGGACATTTTTCAATTTTCTTTTGTAAAATTGGGCAATGTCTTGCGAATATATCATGTCCTTTATCAACAAGTAGTACTTTAGCATTAGGCATTTTTAAAGTTAATTCATAACAAGTAAAGATTCCAGCAGGTCCTGCTCCAACAACGATAACATCATACATCTATATATACCTCCAAATAAGGTTTAAATTATTTCATTTGATCAACCTAAACTAGAATACCATCAATATGATTGCGTTTCAAGTAAAAACACGAACATTTTTTGTACTTTTTTAAAAAAATATTCGTTTATAACCAAAGTGAAACCTTTACATTAGAAATAAACATCTGTCAATTAGATTTTTTATTAAATATCAGACAATTCAAACTTACATATTAATTAAATTGACATTCATCCTAATTTAACGAAAAGTTAATTATTGAATCACCAAAATCCCCTATTAGATAGAAACACAATCACACCAACTTGAATAGTTATATAAATAACAGTTTTTCTATATTGGAGTTGGAAAAGATGCTAGAAGAAAATTTGAAGGAAAAGGAAGGTCAAGATCAAAATAAGAAAATTAATATAGAACATGACAGTTTATCAGCAAGTCTTGAAAGACAAATTGTTGCCGCATCATGGGTTAAGGCAGTTGCACAATTATACGAAACGATTACATTATCAAAATTATATTCCATCGACAAAGATCCAATCTTTCAAGGGAAAAGAGATATCATATCGGGAATGTGGATTGGTACTGCCGGTCAATTATCCGTAGCTTTTTTCGTTTCTAAGCAATTGTTCACTTCAGAAAAAATAGATTTACTTGAGTTACAAAGAAGAATTGTTCTTTCTGATTCAGTTCAAATAGTTGGGAACGCATTGGCACTTATTGGTGCAGCTGAGGTAATTCAAGAGGAAATTGGTGATGGGGAAATATTCCTTTCTTAGTCTTCTACACTAAATAAAAAAGTAAGCAAAATCAAAAAATATAAAATAAATTAATCCCACAAGGAAATATGCTTCCATTGTGGGATTTATGCTTTTCTCGAATTGAACGGACATTCTACCGTTTGCATCTAATTATTGTTCGTTTTTCAATTCTATTCGGCCAAACCCAATTTTATTTATTCAATTTCCCTATTCCTTTCACTATACTCTTGCACCTGCTTTTAATGCTTTTTGGAAGCTTGCAATCAAGTCTTCTATATCTTCTAAACCAACGGATACCCTTATTAATGTATCTTTAACCCCTAATCGTTCACGAACATCGAGCGGTATTGCAGCATGGGACATCTTTACAGGATATGAAACAATCGTCTCAACTCCACCAAGTGAAACTGCAACTGCAACGTTTTCGACTGATTGAAGGAAACTTGTCGTTTGTTCAATCGTTTTTAGTGTAAATGAAAGGACTGCTCCTCCTCCAGTAGCCTGCTCAAAATGAACATCGTGACCAGGATGATCTTTTAGTCCTGGGTAATAAACATCCTCAACTTCTTCTTGTTCTAAAAGCCAGTTTGCTAATTTTGATGCAGTTTGTTCATATGCATCCATACGAACTTTTAGGGTCTTTAATCCTCTTAATGTTAGCCAACAGTCTTGTGGACCTAAAATAGCTCCGAATGAATTTTGGATTGTGTATAAATCACTTGCAAGTTCTTCTGAATTTACGACCGCTAATCCTCCAATTACATCGCTATGACCTGCAATAAACTTTGTTGCACTATGAACGACAATATCAGCTCCTAAGTCTAATGGTCTTTGTAAATATGGTGATAAAAAACTATTATCTACAATGACAAGGATGTCATTTTCTTTTGCTATTTTAATAGCACTACTTAAATCAGTAATTTTCAAAAGAGGATTAGACGGTGTTTCTAAATAAAGTCCTTTTGTATTTGGCTTTATTCCGGCTTTAATCTCTTCTAAATTAGATGCGTCGACGAAAGAAAAATCGATTCCGAAACGATTTAAAACTTTTGTTGCTATTCTAAATGTTCCCCCATAAACATCTTCACAAATGACAATATGATCTCCTGCTGAAAACAAAGATAATACAGATGAGATTGCGGCCATTCCTGATGAAAACGCAAAGCCACGTACACCATTTTCTAATTTTGCAATTGTATTTTCTAACGCTTCTCTTGTTGGATTTCCACTTCTCGCATAGTCGTACTTCCCAAAATTCTCAATATCAAATTGATGAAACGTTGATGTCTGATAAATTGGTATACTTAATGCACCTGTTGCCTGATCAATTTCATTTCCGTTATGAATTAGTTTCGTTCCAAATTGCATGCTCATCACCCCAATGCATTTTCTAAGTCATTTAATAAATCATCAATATGTTCAATTCCCACTGATAAACGTAATGTATGGTCATCTAGACCAAGCTTTCTTTTAAATTCTTCTGGCATCTCTGAATGAGTTTGTGTATGTGGATACGTAATTAACGATTCGACTCCACCTAAACTTTCTGCGAATGTAATGACTTTTACGCTTCCTAAAACCTGTTCTACTAAACTTAAATCCTTCACTTTAAATGAAATCATTGCACCAAATCCAGTTGCCTGTTCTTTAATAATTGAATACCCTTTATGCGTTGGTAATCCTACATAATATACTTCAGTAACATTTGGATGATTTTCTAAAAACTTCGCAAGTACAATCGCATTTTTTTGACTGTATTCCATGCGTAAATGCAATGTTTTAATTCCTCTTAAGATTAACCAAGAGTCAAATGGAGCTAATGTTGCACCTGTTGATTTTTGATAATAGCGAATTCGTTCATTTGTATATTCTGAATTCGTTACGACGAAGCCAGCTAGTGTATCATTATGGCCACCTAAATACTTTGTTCCACTATGAACAACTACATCTGCCCCTAATTCAATTGGTCTAAAGAAATAAGGAGTTAAAAATGTATTATCGACAATTACAATAATATCTCGTTTTTTTGCAATCTCTACTACTCTTTTTAAATCAGTTACTTTCATCATTGGATTTGAAGGTGTCTCAATAAAAATTCCTTTTGTGTTCGGTTTAAGTGCATCAAGAATATGTTCAATTTCAGTCGTATCAACAAAATTATGCTCAAGTCCATATGGCGAATAAATTTCTTCGAATAAGCGATATGTACCACCGTATAAATCATCTGAAACAATTAGGTGATCACCCTTTTTAAATAAGCTTAATACTGCAGTAACTGCTGCATTTCCTGTTGCGAATGCAACGCCATAATTTGCACTTTCTAATTTTGCAACAGTATTTTCGACTTCTTCTCGTGTTGGATTTTGTAATCTTGCATAATCATATCCAGTTGACTGATGTAGACCTGCATGCTTAAATGTAGCTGATTGATAAATTGGATAACTAATTGCACCAGTTAATGGATCATACCCTTTGCTACCATGAACAGCTACCGTTTCAATCGATTTTTTATTCGTGTTTAAAGCCTCTTTTGTGTTAGTCATTATAAATCCCCCATTTTAGTCAAATAAAAAAACCACTTCCTAAAAAATAAGAAGTGGTTATGTCTGTAAAATAAACATATCGCTCTTATCTTCCAGGTTTTTCACCTGCAGGATTTAGCACTTTCTAGTATTTACTAGAGTTGCCGGGTTTCGTCGGGCCAGTCCCTCCACCGCTCTTGATAAGATTATTAAATTATATTGTTAGTATATTAAAAACTCTGATAATTATCAATCGTTTTTTTTGAATTATTTAATAATTAACTCTTACTTCCATTCTTCAGGTAATAAACTTTGATAAAGTGAACTCTTATATCGATCATCAATTAGTAATAAAGTCCCTTCATCTGATTCAGAACGGATAACTCTTCCACCCGCTTGCATTACTTTATTCATACCTGGAAAGACATATGCATAATAATACCCATTTTTTCCAACAGAATTAAAATGCTCCTTTAAAATATTTCTTTCTAAACAAATCTGTGGCAATCCTACACCAACTACTACGACACCGTTTAAGCGATCCCCCTTTAAATCGATCCCTTCAGAGAATATTCCACCTAATACAGCAAACCCAACCAAAGTTTCCTCATTTAGACTATCAAACTGTAAAAGGAACTCCTCTCGTTCAATTTCAGACATACCATTTTCTTGAACGATTGTCTTTATGTTAGGGTTTTTCTCTTTAAATAAATCAACACTTTGAATTAAATATTGATATGACGGATAAAAAACTAAATAATTACCTTTTCTTTTCGTAATTTCTTTATAGACAGAATCAATTAATCTTTCTAAATTTCTTTCACGATCTTGGTATCGAGTTGAAAGAGGATCAATTGTTACTTCCAGTTGTTCTCTATGAAAAGGAGAATCGATTGAAATTGTATAATCTCGACTTTGATCACCAAGCATATCTTGAAAATATTGTATTGGCGTTAAAGTAGCCGAAAAATAAATTGTAGAGCGAAATCTTTTTATGACGTCATTCACTACTTTAGAAGGATCAAGGCAAAATAACTTTAAATGTACTTCACTTTTATATAGTTCATAGTAGCATACATAATTTTCATCAAAAAACTCCGCAATTTTGACGAAGTTGAGTGACTCAAAATATGTATCAAGTAGAAGTTGTTTATTTTCGTCCTCTTCCATTTCCTGTAATTTTATTTCTACGATTTCATTGAATGTATGTAGAAGTTCTAGTAAATCACCATCTATTTCCTTTGAAACTGGGGTTACAACGTCCTTCCATTTTTTTCTTAATTCAATAAATCGCTTATTTATTTCATTTATTATGGCATAAAGTTCATCTTTTAAATTTTTATATCTATTTTTCAACTCTAAAAATTTAGATTTGAATAAGCTCGCAGAATACATTTCTCTTGCACGATCAACAAGATTATGAGCTTCATCAATTAATAAAACCGAACTTCGTTTATGTTCATCAAATAATCGTTTTAACGAAACTCTAGGATCAAAAATATAATTTACATCGCAAATAATCGCATCGGAAGAATTTAATAAATCTAAAGAGTATTCAAATGGACATACTGTATGTTTGCGGGCATATTCTTCTATTTTCTCCCTAGTTAACGATTTTTCCGATGAAAGAATATCAAGAACAGCATCATTTATTCGGTCATAATAACCATTAGCAAATTCACAATAATCCTTTTGACACATCGTCTCTTCTTTAAAACAGATTTTATCTTTTGCTGTAATCGTCGTACACTTTATACAAAGTCCTTGATCTGTCATTAGCTTAAATGCTTCTTCAGCAACAGTCCTAGTAATCGTCTTAGAAGTTAAGTAAAACATTCGATTTATATTATTCTCACCAATACTTTTAACTGTCGGAAAAATAGTCGAAACCGTTTTGCCAATTCCGGTTGGGGCTACCGCAAATAAATTATTACCTTCTTGAATTGTTTGATATACCGCACCTGCTAACTTTCTTTGACCTTTTCTAAAAGAAGGAAAGGGAAAATTTAATTCTTTTATTGTCTGATTCCTTGTTTCAATATGATCGTATTTCCATTTTGCAAAAGGATAATAAATTTCCAGCATTTTGTATAAGTAATTTGTTAATTCATCTTTTGTAAATAAGAGGTCGAAGCTTATTTTTTGCTCGGTTAAAATATTAATATATGTAAGTCTAAGTGTAATTTTTTCAAGTTGTAATTCTTCACAAATAAAATATCCATAAACTTTTGCTTGAGCCCAATGAACAGGATATGAATTTTCATTTATTTCATTTAAATCCTTCATTGTTGATTTAATTTCTTCTATTATATATTGACCATCATTAAATAATAATCCATCACAACGGCCTTCTATCTGAAACACCAACTGATCCAATGTAATGTTGCCGGATATAGATCGTTCTTTTACATCCTGTTCACCATATTCTCTTTGGATTTTTTGGTGTGCCTTTGTTCCTTCAATTAATGAAACCGAACTTTTATATGTTACATTGATACTTCCCGCTGTATGAGCATACTCAACTAGCGTTCGAACTGATACCTTTATACAATTCTCCAAGTGAGTACCCTCCTTTTTTTACATTTTATCATAATTCTTCTTTCTTGATTAAGAATGAACGGTAACAATAAAAAAGTTCAAGTTAAACTAACTTGAACTTTTAGAGATCAGGATGCACTATTTAACTAGCAATATAAAACTTGAATATTATATTTTCTGTAAAATTGTAATAATCTCTCCACGTCATCCTTTATTGCTTCTAGTGGCACTACAATGGCTTGCATACTTGTTAAGTAAATGTAAAAGTAATTCTTCGTGCTTTTTATTTCAACTATATCATCCCACTTTATTTCATGAACACTTGATTGTGTAATTTCTTTGATCCCATTCTCATCTACTTTTAGAGAATGTTCCCCGAAAATTGATTCATCGTTCTTTTCAGTTAAATGCTTAATTATTTTGTTTTTTGATGAACGGTAGAAATACTTTGGAAAATAAATGAACCAAGCAATGGCTGCTAACGAAAAGGCAAGTAAATAACCAAATAGTGGTTGTTTGAAAAGAAAGGAAATTAAAAATGGTATTACTAAATAGATTAAACTCACAGCAATTCGTTGATTTATTAACGACTTTTGAACAGTTTTTGAGTGTTTTAAATGATGTAAATTAAATTCAATATAATCATCCAAATTAATTTCATAACTAAGTTTCATACTTAACCTCCATTTTCACAAAAATATTAATTCACTATTATTTTAACATTAGAAAAAATTAGAAAATGAAGATATTTTATCTACTTATATTAAGTTGACTTTTCAAGATTCATAGAATTAATTCTTATATTAAGAATTCGTAATAATTCATTTCTAAAGTTCTAATTTAAAATTTTCTGCATAAAAATGGTTGTCCTAACTGTAAATCACAAAAATTGTGACAAATAAGCTCGGCTGCAAATAAGTCATAGAGAGTCGCAATTAAATGTAGAAATCTTGCAATTAAACAGTGGACTGCAAATAAAATCTGAGTATCGCAATTAAAATTGGCGAAACGGCAATTAAACCCCTAAGAATCGCAATTTAATTTAAAAAGTACCCATACCAGTTAAGGTATTATCACCTAAAAAAACATACAAAAGCAGATCATTTCAAATGAAAAACTTGCAATATGGCTTGTATCTAATAAAAACTTGATAAGAGCCTGCAGAAATATCTAATAAAGTTCAATTAGATCAATTGCAAACGAAAAAAAGCCGTTTAAATACCCCCATCCTTAGCACAAGTACATTTTTCAATAAAAAAAGGACCGCTCATTCGTCAGTTAACCTGACTTTTGAGGCAGCCCCAATCTAAACAACACAGATCAATTATGCTCCATCATTAATGAAGCTATATTGCGCCATGTATAGCTTATAATAATGTCCTTTTAAAGCTAATAATTCTTCATGTGTACCGCTTTCCTCGACATTTCCGTTTCCAATTACCATAATTTTGTCGCAGTCACGAATTGTCGATAATCGGTGGGCAATAACAAATGAAGTACGACCTTCTAATAGCTTTTCAATACCATTTTGGACAAGCTTCTCAGTATGAGTATCGATATTCGAAGTAGCTTCATCTAAAATCAAAATTCTAGGATCAGCTAGTAGAGCTCGAGCAAACGAGATTAATTGTCTTTGACCTAATGAAAGTCTTGATCCCCTCTCGTTTACATCTGTATTATACCCATCCTCCATTTTAATGATAAAGTCATGAGCATGAACTGCTTTAGCTGCGGCAATTACTTCTTCATCTGTAGCATTTAATTTACCGTATCGAATATTTTCCATAATCGATGTTGAGAATAGGAAAGTATCTTGTAGCATAATTCCCATTTGACTTCTAAAAGATTCTAAATCTACTTTTTTAATATCATTTCCATCAACTAAAATTTCACCTTTTAAAGGATCATAGAATCTGCTTAAAAGTGAAACAATCGTCGTTTTCCCTGCACCTGTTGCACCTACTAATGCAATTTTTTCACCTGGATTTATTGTGAAATTTATATTTTTTAATACTGTAGAGTTTTCATCATAACCAAAAGTTACATTTCTAAATTGAACTTCACCATTGATTCGTCCAATTGGTGGTGCATTTTCTTCACTAATAATTTCTGGATCAATATCCATAATGTCAAAAATACGATCAGCTGCCGAGAAGTTTGATATTAATGTATTATAGAAGTTTGATAAGTTCATAATTGGACGCCAGAACATCCCAATATACATTGAAAATGCGATTAATGTTCCAACTTCAATTTCTTGACTAGTTACAAGCTTATATCCAACATAAAATACAATTACAGTACCAACACCCCAAGAAAGCTCAACTAATGGCCAAAAGAAGTCATTCATTTTTACTGCTTTCATGAATGATCCCATTAATTCAGATACCTTTTCTTTGAAATCTTTTTCTTTATCTTTTTCTTTCGCAAAGGATTGAACTACTTTTATTCCTGAAAAATCTTCATGTATAAACGCGATTAAATTTGAACGTTTCTTTCGGTAATCATCCCATCTTTTACGTGCACGTGTTTCAATATAAAACATTGCAGCTGCTAAAAATGGAAGAATTGATACTGATGCGATTGCAAGTTTAACATTTAAGATAAACATTACAACTGTAACGCAAACTAAGCTTAGTAATTCCGGAATTAATGTTTGAATACTTTGGTTGAATAAATTTTGGAGAGCACTAATATCCCCCATTACACGAGCTAAAATTTTTCCTACTGGACGATTATCAAAAAACGTAAATGATAGTTTTTGAATATGTGTGTAAAGCTCATGACGAATATTTACTAAAATATTATTCGTAACGGAGCTAATCATCGTCCAACGTGTTTTTGAAGCAATCATTGCTAAGAAATTTAGTGCTAATAATACAGCTCCAATTATGATGAGCCCTTTTACATCGTGATTCTTAATATTTGTATCAATCGCTACCTTTAATAAATATGGGTTTAATATCCCAATTACCATTACAAATAACATTAAACAAATAACGGTAAATGTTTTTAATTTATAAGGTTTTAAATAAGTCCCGAGCCTAAGAATAAGCTCGGTTTTACTCCTATTTAGTTGGTCTTCATCACGATTAATCGTATTTTGTGCCATTAGACCACCCCGCTTTCTACTGTTTCAAAATCTTTGAATTGTTCTTCGTAGACTTCAAAGTATCTACCCTTTTTATCTAGTAATTGTTTATGATTTCCTTTTTCAACTATTTCTCCATTTTCAACAAATAGAATGACATCGGCATTTTTTACTGCTGAAATACGGTGTGCAATGATAAATGTTGTACTATGTGAGAAACGTTTATTTAAATTGTGTAATAATTCATACTCCGTTTCCATATCTAATGCAGAAGTTGCATCATCTAAAATTAAGATTGGAGCATTTCTTAATAATGCGCGGGCAATTGATATACGTTGTTTTTGGCCACCAGATAAACCAATTCCTCGTTCACCAATTTCCGTGTTGAATCCTTCTTCTAGCTCTTCAATAAAGTCTAGACAACATGCAATACGGCAAGCCTCACGGATTTCATCCATAGTAGCATCTGGGTTTCCTAGTTTTACATTATTTTCAATCGTATCTGAGAAAAGGAATGTATCCTGAGAAACTAGAGACATATTTTTACGTAAAGATGTTAAATTAAAATCTTTAACATTAACGCCATCTACTAGTACTTCTCCCTCAGCCACATCGTATGAGCGACCAATTAAATGAAGAATTGAGGATTTTCCGGCACCCGTCGTTCCCATAATGGCTACTTTACTACCGCTTGGAATATATAGATTAATATCTTTTAAGACAATTTCATCATTGTATTTAAAGCTTACATTTTTATATTCCACTGAACCGTCAACAAGATTAGGTGTATATGCTCCTTCTTTGTTTTCAATTTGAGTTTTACGATCTAAAATTTCAAAAATCTTCTTCGCAGAAGCTTGGTTTTTAGAAAGTACATCTGTTAACCAGCCTAACATTCTCATCGGCCAAATTAAGTTCCAAATATATCCACTAAATGCAACTAGTTCACCGAGTGTCATATTATTTTTTAAAACGAAATATCCACCGATAATAATCATTGCTACAAGCGCAATATTTGTTAAAAATTCAATATTAGGAAAATATTTACGCATTGTTTTAGCTTGAGCCATATTTAAATCATAATATCCACGATTCATTTTCAAAAATTTCAACGTCTCATGCTTTTCCCTAGCAAATGCTTTAACTAATCTTACACCCGCAATATTTTGTTGAGCTGTTGTATTTATTTCAGCTGTATGGTCACTTATTTTTCCGTAACCTTTATTAAGTAAGCGATTTAAACGCGTCCCCATATATCCAATTGGGATCATAATTGCTAAACAGATTAATGCCAACTTCCAATTAATTACAAATAAGATAACTGTACTAAGAGTAAAATAAATAATATTTTCAACAAATAATCTTAGTCCAAACGCAATTGTTTGCCAGATGTTTTCCACATCTTCGTTAATTCTCGAAAGTAATTCACCCGTGTTCATCGAGTCAAAATACTTAAACTCAAAACTTTGAATATGCTTGAACATATCATTTTTAATATCCTCATGTACCTTTGAACTTACTAAGTCATATAAATATTCTTTTACATATCCAAAAATTGATTTAATGATTGTGACACCTATAATACCGCAAATAACTGGAACTACGACTGATGCTTTTCCTTTCGTAATACCGTCATCGATTAGAATCATTTGTAAATAAGGAATTAAATGATCCACACCTATTACTAAAACCATTGAAATTGAACCAATGATAAATGAAAGCTTATGTCTAAAGACATATTTTAAAATTCGAGACAAAATTATACCTCCCTTGTATCAATTAACCTAACTCTACGCAACCCTCCACTTTTTTTGACAACAAAAAGACCATGGGAATATTTTCCATACCCCATGGCCATAAAGAAACGTTTCGCCCAAAAACAAACATAAAAGAATCGTTTATTTTTGGCACAAAAAAGCCATGGGTAATATAAACCCATGGCTAGATCGTCAATTGAAATCTAAGTTTCAACGTGGTCCGTCCTGCGTAGAGATAGGGTTCATAATCATTATGAAATTTTGTGATGCTTTTGAGTTTAATTTTCTTTCAATCATCATGTTAACCTACCTCCTTCTTATTTGATATTCTTATCATATACGAGTGTACAATAAAATGTCAAACTATTTTTAATAAATTAAATTATTTAACTTTATAAACAATTGCTTCATACGGTCTTAAGTTGCTATTCACACCTGTTAAACTTGAATCTTTATAATTACTTAAAAGTATACTTACTTCATCATAGTGCTCACTATGACTAAATTTTGATTCCTCATTTGTAAAGTTAGCTACAATTAATAATTTCTCATCATTATACTGTCTTATATAAGCAAATACTTTTTCATCCTTTTCAGCAAGCATTTCAAAAGAACCATAAACAATAGCAGGATTTTCTTTTCGCAATTGGATTAACTGGCGATAATGATGAAAAATTGAATCTGGATCGTTTATCGATTGTTCAACATTTATTTTAGTAAAATTTGGATTTACTGTTAACCAAGGGTTTCCTTTTGTAAAACCTCCATACTTTTCTGCATTCCATTGCATTGGAGTACGTGCATTGTCTCTACCTTTTGTATAAATCGACTCCATTATGTCTTCATGCTTATATCCTTTTGAAATACGGTCATTATACATATTTTTCGTTTCAATATCGTCATATTCATCAATGCTTTCAAATCGAATATTTGTCATCCCAATTTCTTCACCTTGATAAATATAAGGTGTACCTTGCATTAAATGAAGGATTGTAGCAAGCATTTTCGCACTTTCAATACGGTATTCCTGATCATTACCCCATCTAGAAACAATTCGTGGTAAATCATGATTGTTCCAGAACAAGCTATTCCAAGCCTTTCCATCGAGCTGAGTTTGCCACTTATTAAAAACTTCTTTTAGATCCAACAAATTTAATGGCTTTAAATCCCATTTTTCTTTACCTTCTTGTTGATCAAGACCGATATGCTCAAATTGAAAGATCATACTTAATTCATTTCGAGCAGGATCTGAATAAAGCTTTGCAATTTCTGGAGTTGCCCCCCAAGTTTCACCAACAGTTAGTACATCATGATTACCAAAAGTCATTTTATTCATCTCTTGTAAGTATTCATGTAGCTTTGGACCATTTGCTGTAATCTCTTGATCAGGAATCTTTCCAATTAAATCAATTACATCCATTCGGAACCCACCAATTCCTTTATCAAGCCAAAAGTTCATCATATTATATACTTCTTCGTGGACTTTTGGATTCTCCCAGTTTAAATCTGGCTGCCTTTTACTAAATAAATGCAAGAAGTATTGTCCAGTTTGTTTATCATATTCCCAAGCACTGCCACTGAATACAGAAGGAATGTCATTTGGTTCACTTCCATTTACAGGATTTCTCCAAACATAATAGTCTCTAAATGGGTTATCTTTGCTCTTTCGAGATTCTATAAACCACGGATGCTCATCAGATGTATGGTTCACAACTAAATCCATTACAATTTTAATCCCTCGATTATTCGCTTCAGAAATTAATTTATCCATATCATTCATCGTACCAAACTCTTCCATAATGTCACAATAATCACTAATATCGTAACCATTATCATCATTAGGAGATTTATATACAGGACTTAACCAAATAACATCTATTCCTAAAAGCTTTAAATAATCAAGCTTTTCGATTATGCCTTTTAAATCACCGATTCCATCAGCGTTACTATCCATAAAACTTCTAGGATATATTTGATAAACTACACTATTATGCCACCATTTTTTCTCCATTTGAATTGCCTCCTAGATTATGTATAAACCTTAAAAACTAAAAAATTTAATTGTGATTTCTTCTAAATAAAATAATATGGTATGTGAAATTTCAAACCATCCAAAGCCTTTTGTTAAAATCGTGCAATCGTGTGCATATTTTAGCAGTAAAAGTGTCCTTGTTTTTTCTTCACATACCCTGTTTAACCGCTTACATTTTCTATTTTAACAAGATTGTTCATTAATGCAAACATTTACATTTTTCTATATTAATAATGTTTAAAAGTTAATCTAGCTTTAATTCAATATCAGACTTTGACTTAATTAAAATAAAACTATTTTTTTCCTATTTTTATTAGATAGGACAAGCAATCTCTTCATAATATATAAGGCTATGTATTTTCTAAATTATGTAAGTGGTTTACAACTCCTAATTTCAAAAAATTAAAATTTATTAAAATATCACAATTCGTTCTAATTGAGAGTCACCCTTTGTGTTTAAATATGCATGAGGTGAGTAATATGAAATTAGATACGATAAATGGATATGCGAAAAAGATAGGAAGAACTGAGCAAACTCTTCTTACTATTAACAAAACAATTATACGTGGAAGGAGAGTCAGATTAAGGCCAACTAAAAAACAAGAAATACAATTATGGAAATCAGTTGGTACAGCTCGGTGGGCATATAATTGGGCATTGGCTAGACAGGAAGAAAATTATAAAACAGGTGGGAAATTTATTTCTGATGGCATGTTAAGAAAAGAATTAACTGTATTAAAACAAACTGATGAATTTTCTTGGTTGTATGAAGTTTCTAATAATATTACAAAACAAGCGATTAAAGATCTTTGTGAAGCGTATAGAAAGTTCTTTAAAGGGTTATCTGATAAGCCAAAATTCAAAATTAGAAGAAAATCAAAATCATCTTTTTATAACGATAATATGAAGTTGAAAGTAAAAGGAAAAAAATTATTGATTGAGAAGGTCGGTTGGGTTGTAGCCTCTGAATTTATACCAAATGAAAAATACTATAATCCTAGAATTAGTCATGACGGAAAATACTGGTATCTTTCTGTAGGAACTGAAGAATCAAAGTCAAAGGTTGAACTGACAGATATTTCACTTGGTATAGACGTAGGAATAAAAGAATTAGCTGTTTGTTCAGATGGCACTAAGAAGAAAAATATTAACAAAATCCAAACTGTTATGAGGACAGAGAAACGCCTACGTAGGTTGCAACGTCAAGTTTCTCGCAAATTTGAAATGAATAAGGAGGGAAACCGTTTCGTCAAAACAAGCAACATTATAAAAATCGATAAGAAGATACAACACCTCCATAGAAGGTTGACAAATATCAGACTTAATCATCTTCATCAATCTACTAGCGAGATTGTGAAAACCAATCCATATCGTATAGTAATGGAAATTCTAAATATTAAAGGCATGATGAAGAATAAACACCTGTCAAAAGCAATTGCAAAGCAGTGTCTATATAAATTCAAACGTCAAATTCAATATAAATCTGAAAAATATGGCATTGAATTTGTTGAAGCTGATAAATGGTACCCATCTTCTAAAACGTGTTCAAGTTGTGGAAAGTTGAAAAAAGATTTAAAACTATCAGACCGATTATACCAATGTGAATGCGGTCATGAAGTAGATCGAGATTTTAACGCAGCAATTAACTTGTCACGTTATAAATTAGTAATCTGACACCTAGAGGTCACTACTAATATGTAGGATTCGTTGTATCCGAATTTACGCCCTTGGAGTGTATATCAAACGAAAGTAGCCTAACTCGTAAAATCGGACACGTAGAACGGGGAAGAAAACAAAATCTATAAAAATAATTGATAATTATTGGTTTTTATAATTTTTGGCAACGGGCAAACTTTGTTAAAGCGCTGTTTTATTTTTTTCATAGTACTTCTATTATTTTTGAGCACTTCTTTTATTCAGTCTATCGCCGCAGAAACAAAACCTGTTTCACAATTTATCATTATTAATAAGTCGATTAATAGATTAGCTTTTTATGAGAATGGTAAATTGGTAAAAGTTTTTAAAGTTGCAACCGGTAAGAGCCAGGATTTAACTCCTGAAGGCAAGTTTAAAATCGTCGTTAAAATTGTTAATCGACCTTATTATAAAGAGAATATTCCTGGTGGTGATCCGAGGAATCCACTTGGTAATAGGTGGCTCGGTTTAAATGCTAGAGGGACATGGGGTACAACCTATGCAATCCACGGTAATAATAATCCAAGTTCTATTGGAACTTATGCTAGTCATGGTTGTGTACGAATGTATGATGAAGAAGTAGAATGGTTATTTGATCGTGTACAGAAAAATACGACTGTTTTAATCACTTCATCAAACATGTCATTTCAAGACATCGCAGTTTCAAATCATTTATTTGATGATGATTCAGGAACGGTTGTTGTAACAAAACCAACGGATATTCCTACTAGTTTACAACTTGGAAGTGTAGGATCAGAGGTTGAATGGCTGCAGGATACATTAACAAAATTAGGCTACTCTACAAATGGGGTCGATGGCTACTTTGCTGAAGGCACAGATCAGGCAGTAAGAGCATTTCAACAAGATAATGGATTAACTAGTGATGGAGTTGTTGGTGCTGGTACAAAAAAATTATTATTAGACAAACTCCAAGAAAATAAACGTGAGTCAGTCTCGGCTTATTTTTATACATTTACATTAAAGAAAAATGTAAAAACGAATGGTGAAGACCGATTTGATAGTCAATTAAATGGGGTTCAAAAATTAAATTATTAAACGATTAGAGGGTGTCCAGAAGTCTAACTTTTTAATGGAACCCTTGTTTTTTTATAATGGAAATATGATATGAAATAAATCTTAGCTACAAATAAGGAGTTCATTTATCCAAATAAGGATGAAATATCGCAAATAAATATAAAAATCACCTATACCAGTTAAGGTATTATGACCTAATACTTGTACAATAGCAGATCCTTTCTAATGGAAAACTAGCAAATATGCTCGCTCTTAGAATAAAAATTTACTATTTTTATATGATAAAGAGCCATTTTATCAACTTAAAAATAAAATCACCTTTGAAATACAACGTACAAAAAGGGGTGTCCCATGAGACAGCCCCTTTTACTTTTTACTTAGTTAAATATAAGTACAATAATTTCATCGTATTTTCCATTGCATTATAATGCGTTCTTTCCATACCATGAGATGCATGTACCCCTGGTCCAATTAGCGCTCCACGAATATCTTGTCCCCCGCGTAAAGCAGCAACTGTATCAGAACCGTACATCGGATAGATATCTACTGCATAGCTAAGCTCATTTTCTTTTGCTAAGTTGACTAAATCAGTTGTCATATTGTAATCATATGGTCCACCAGAGTCTTTTGCACATATTGAGACATCATATTCAGTACAGCTTAAATCATCTCCAATACAACCCATGTCTACTGAAATTAATTCAGTAATATCAGATGGGATATAAGAAGAGCCATGTCCAACTTCTTCATACGTTGAAATAAATAATTTTGTTGTATATGTAGGTACAATTTTTTCCCTTTTAAATAATTCAAGTAAACCAATTAAACATGCCACACTTGCTTTATCATCAATAAATCTTGATTTTATAAATCCGCTTTCAGTAATTGTCGTTTTCGGGTCGAAGAATATAAAGTCTCCTGGGCTAATTCCAAGATTTAATACATCTTCTTTTGACTTAACGCATTCATCAATTCGAACTTCCATGTTTTCTGGGTCGCGTTTTTTTGTTTTACTGTCTTCGAAAACATGAATTGATGGACTTGTAGATAAAAATGTTCCTGTATAAATTTTTCCTTCACGCGTTCTAATTTGGCAATATTCACTATCAAGTGTTGGTACGATTGGTCCACCAATAATTGTAAATTTTAAAGTACCTTTGCTAGTAATTGATCGGACCATTGCCCCTAATGTATCAACATGTGCTGATAATCCGATGACTTGCTCATTGCTTTTACCAGGAATTGTGATCACGCCACAACCTTTATTAGTTGTTTCAAATTCATACCCTAAACTATTTGTCCAAGACTGAATTAATTCCATAATTTCAAAGCAAAAACCACTTGGGCTATTAAACTCTAGTAATTGTTTAGCGGTTTGTAGCACATATTCTTTGTCAATTTTAATATTCATAGATTTTCCCCTTCAATTTTGAAATTTTCATGCAATTCTCAACGTATTTATCATACAGTTATTTGTGTTTGTTATCAATAATACATAATCCTGCTTTAACATGTTTGGCGTATTGCACTTTGATTATTCTCATATAGATGATGTATATCGTATTTTAAATGAGGTGAAAATGTGTATTTTTTCAAACCGATTACTGAAGAGGTCCGATTGTTTCAACTAAAATTCACTAAACAAAATAAAACCAAGAAATTTATATTAGCCTCTATTTTTGCTTGTATTGCTGCACTTTTTCAAGCTGCAGGTGGCCTATTACCAGGTATTGGATTATTTTTAAGTCCAATCGCCACTGCACCTATTCTATTATGTTCCATGTTTTCCATTACAGATGGAATTAAGACCTATTTTCTAACTATCATGTTGTTATTCATCTTACAGCCAACTGAACTTATTGTCTTTCCTTTTACAACAGGATTATTGGGATTTGGTATAGGCTTGGCTTTTCACTTTTTTAAAAAGAGATTATCAATCATTGCAACTGGAGCGACACTTTTAATGTTAGGTATTATGAGTCTATTATTTCTTTTCCACTTTCCGGTCTTAGGTCCGGGATTTTCTGATTCTTTTTCAATCTATACCGTTCTAATTATTTTTTTATTTTCATTTCTTTATTGCTGGTTATGGGTTGAAATTACTTTAATTATTTTTAAAAGATTGGCTCCGTTGAATTAACAACTATCTAATTAGACAAATTGGCAAGTTGTTAAACTAAACTGGCATTTGGTTCAAACTAATTACATAAGAAAACGTTAAAAATCCCTTCAGCTAAAATTGAAGGGATTCATTTTATTTTTGATTCGGCTTAAGCTGCTGCCTGTAGGTCAAACACCACAAATGGCTCTACACTTATTTTTTATCTTTCTAATCTATGTACTCGATATCATTATTTTGACACCATGCGATCGCTAAGTCTTTATAGCGTCTGTCACGATAGCTATACCAATCCATTTCAATATTAAATTCTATAACTGTATCTTTAAATTTTCTAAATGCGCCTTTACCTTCGATTGCTATAAGTAATATTTTTTGTACTTTCACATCTTTAACAGTTAAACAAAAGTCTTTAACCATTTTATATTCATCAATTTCATATTTTGAAGGCAATTCCTTATAGTCCTCATAATTTTCCACAATTTCATTTGCGATTTCTAAATTTTCTATCTGCCAATCTTGTAAATCATCCATAGTTTTTTCATCTTCGGCATCTATAAGATCGTCTTCAGAAACCGAAAAAACTTCACCTGTTCTTATCTTAACAAATGAACGATAACCTTCAAATTGCATTTCCATTTCTTCAATGATATCTTTTATCTTTACTTTATTTGTCATGTAGAATCCCCTCTCTATTTTAGATTAGACAAATTAGTTGTATTACCCAAATAATTATACTTGTTAGTTATATATATGAATGCCCTTTCCTTCTAAAAAACTCTCTAAAATAAAAAATTGGAGCTTTAAAAAGCTCCATTCAGATTATCATAGGTTGATCAGTTTATTCAATTGTACATATTTTAAATATGTTGTTATTTATATACTACATAAGTATTAGCTAATTTATCATGTAATGCTGTTTTCCTATTTGAAAAAGCAATCATTATATAGCCAATTAATAAAATGAAAGCGGATACAACTTGAGCTAACCAACGACTAATTGCATCAAATACGGATAACTTACTACCATCTTTATTGATTACTTTAATGCCAACTGTGACCTTTCCGATCGTACCTTGCAATTTTGTAGCTGGCAAAAGCATCAAGTAAATAATACCGATGAGATCAATGAGTAGGTTGTATGTAATATTTGTGTTAGTAAAGAAATTAAGAAGCAACGGACTTAAAATGAAACCTAATAAAATAATGATACAATAATCAATTATATATGCGCATAATCTAATCCAAAATCCTGCATATTTAAATTCCAACATTGACTCCCCCTAAAACGTAACAAGTTTACTATGAAATCTGTTTTTACTATTAAAATAATTATATCTGTCTATACATATTCTGTAACTTGGGGTAATTTGCCTTTTTTTCAATCAAATTTTAACATTACTATGCAACTTAACTGACTGTTTGTTGTAGTAAAAAAATGGAAACAGCACCTTTTAGTTAGGTAGTGCTGTTCCCATTTTTTTCTTTCATTTATAAATTAAGAGCAATGTTACGACAGTTCATAACTAAAAAACCTTTGAATATATTGTTGTTATGTCGTTTAAATTTATTTTGATTAGGAGTGATTAAGTAATTATGAAGCAAAATATGCGTGTCCTTATTTCGGGTGCAAGCATTGCAGGGCCAGCACTTGCTTACTGGCTTCATCGCTTTGGTTTCGAGGTGACTGTAGTCGAAAGAGCTCCAACGTTACGCAAAGGGGGATTTGCTGTCGATATCCGTGGCGCAGCAATTTCTGTTCTTGATCGAATGGGTATTCTTGATCAAGTTCGTGCACTAGATACTCATTTGACTGGAGTTTACTTCGTGAATGACAAAGGTAAAATTAAAGGTAAAATTAGTGAAGCAAGTATGGGTAATCAGCACGGGATGGATATCGAAATTATGCGTGAGAATCTTAGTAATATTTTGTTCGATCTGACCAAGGATAAAGTTACATATATTTGGGGCGATTCAATTTCATCTATTCATGAATCTATATCAGGGGTAGAAGTTCAATATACTTACGGGAAACCAGATACATTCGATCTAGTAATAGGGGCTGATGGTATCCATTCCAACGTGCGTACGTTAAAATTTGGTGACGAAGATCAATTTAAACGTACTCTCGGTTGTTATATCTCAATTTTTGAATTTGAGAATTATCTTAATCTCAACCACTCTCAAATTCTTTATACGGTTCCAGGGAAAACCGTTGGAATGTATAGCGCAAATGACAACAAGGAAGCAAAGGGCATGTTATTGTTCCAATCCGAGCCACTGAATTACGACCGTTACAATACGGAAGAACAAAAAAATCTAATTAAAAATGCTTTCGAGGAACTAGAGGGTTGGGAAACACCAAACTTGCTTCAAAAATTGATTACATCTACAGACTTTTATTTTGATGAAATTTGTCAGATTCACATGCCGACATGGTCAAATGGTCGGATTACTTTAGTAGGTGATGCTGCTTATTGTCCATCCCCTCTTTCAGGTCAAGGTACTAGCCTGGCTCTTGTCGGCGCATATGTACTTGCAGGAGAACTAAAAGCTAATAATGGTGATTACAAAAAAGCCTTCATTTCCTATGAAAAAGAGATGAGAAATTTTGTTGAAAAAAATCAAAAAATAGGGCTTTTATCTGCTGGAGGTATGATCGAAAAATCAAACTTCAAAATTTTATTACGCAATGCCATGTTACGTATTCCCATCTTAATGAATGGAATGTTTAAAATGATTACGAGAATGATTGCAAAAGCTGCCAACGAAATAGAACTGAAAGATTATTAAACTATTTTATTAATATAAATCATGAGTTAGTAAGTTCAATAAAATAACAACGCTCAGAGTATATTCTGAGCGTTGCTACGTTTAATTAATATCAAAACTGCCCTTATTTAATTAATTAAATTCTGCTTCTAATACATACTTTACTATTTCAGCTTGGAATTGAAATTCTTTTGATTCAACTAAAACAAGTTCAGTTCGTTTACTAATTTTTAATACGTTTGTTTAATCAAAAATATATTCTTCATTTTTCATTTTTAAAATCCATTTCCCATCAACACTAATATTTTTATAGTGCCTTGGAATTTTTTGTAAATCTGATGAATTTTTCGTGACAACTTCAATGTCATAATATCTTTTTCGAATTAGTGTAAAGTTCCCATTATCGGCATCGTTATATCTGCTAACCATCTTAACTTTTTTTACTTTTCCTTTAACACCTGTTTCTTTTTCAAATAATTCAATAGACTTTTTTGACAACTGACTTGTCGTTTCTTTTGTAAAGTAGCTTCGAGTTTCATATGATTTATATGTATTTTGAATGACTATAAACACTAAAATTAGTGCGATTATTGTTGTAATTAAGGCAGTTACTGATACTACATAATTCACTCTAAAATATTTCTGAAGCAAATAAAAATATCCATAATAAGGTAAAAATACAATTCCTATAGGTATTCCTACGTAGAAAATTGATAAAAATAAAGTTTGATAGAACAAATCAACAACCTTTAAAGGATCTGTAAGAAATATCAAGAGAACGCTTAATAAAAAAGGGATGCTATAAAGAACAAAAAACGATAATTTGGAATCGAAAATCTAGATGATATTTGCATTAATATTCCTCCGAAAAAACATATGTAATCTAAAAAAACTGCTTAATTTTAATATAAAGAAATATCCTCCTTTATTTTAAATTTAAGTATTCCCTCTTCATCAACAGATTTTATAGTAATTAAAAGATCACCTGAATAGCCACCTTCAAAATACCCAATAACTGATTTTGTATGTAATTTACCTTTATTGTCTTTATAATGAAGATTCATTGAGCTCTCTCCAACATTCTTAGATGGATTTACGTTTAGTTTATAGTCCTTATTTGAAGCAATTTTAGGTATCTTTATATCAGATTTTAGATTATTATAGGTCAAATATATTCCTGTTATATTTCTATTTGTTTGATTTTTTATTTTAATATCAAATCCACTATGAAAAAGAAAATAACCTTTTATCCCTACAATCCCAGTTATTAAAATCGCTATTACAATTAAGATTTTTTTCATGTTTCCCCCTAATGATTAAAATTAGAAATTTTCGCCATTTCTATTTCATTAAATTATAACATTCTTTATTCAACTCTCCTGTCTTTTATTGCATAAAAAGAACCCTTTAATCATGTTTCGATTAACCGGAAGCAAGCTTTCTTTCAATCTGGTGAACCTTTAAAAATCTATGACTATATTAATTCTTTTTCAATAAATCATAGAATAAATAATATTAAAGTTCTAAAAATAATTTTACAAAAGATTAATTAGATGAGGGTGGAAATTTTGAAAATAGTAAAAAGAACAACTTTAATAGTAGTTTGCATTTTAGGATCCATTATTTTACTTTTTGCCTCTTCTTTTGCATTTTTAAATCTTGTTAAAATCAACGTTAATAAACCGACTTCACCGCTGTCAGCTGGAATAAGGGGTGTGAATTGGGCGGATGAGCGCGACAATTTTGTTGATGGAGTCATTTATGTAAGTGGACTGACCAAAAATGATTCATACGATTCTGCCAAAGTAGTAGGCCGGCAAATTATTGGGCAGATGTTCGATAAAACTGGTGCTAACACAGTCAGACTTCCTATTAATGAAGCTACTGTCGCAAATTATTGGGGTACTTATACCGGGGCCATTGATGCGGCGTTAGAGAGAGGTAAAGTGATTTTTTGCTATTGGCCACCGAAAAATGGAAAACCTGAAGATCTCAAAAAATTTTATAGCATGTGGAGTACTGTTATCAAAAAATACGGAAATAACCCAAACATTTATTTTGAACCGATTAATGAGCCCTACGGCTATAATACTAAAGATTTACGTAATCTCTATAATGATTGGCTAACAAGTTTCAATGTTCCGAAGAAGAATGTAATTCTTGATGGAATTGGTTTGGCCGCACTTTATATTAATCCATTAGGAGATGATAAACGACTTGACGGTACAATGCTTGCCGTACACTGCTATGCGTTTTATGCGGGATATGTACATATTAATTCCCTCACAGAAACTGGATGGTCCAATATTTTAACAATCGAAATTGGAAAATACTCCGATCGTGCCATCATTACCGAATGGGGAGCACCAATGAAAAGCGGCTTGGATTATTCGCTAAAAAAGAGCAAGAATGAAATTAACTACGTACGTGCAATGAGCAAAAAAATTAATACGATTGGAACAGGAAGTGTTTATTGGCCAGGTTTGCGGGACGGAGATTTTTATAGTTTGATGGAGAAAAAAGTCACCAACAAGCAAATCACTCTAAAGGTAACAAATCCATCCGGCCTTAAAAAATTGCAAGAATCTTGGGGTATGCCTGATAACTAATTTGAAGAAGACCTCTCATCGCTTGTTGAGAGGTCATTTTCAGTTGATCTCATTTTCAATTAAAATTTCTTTTAATGAAGATATATTATAATCGTCTGCTTAAATAATATAAAAATTCTTTGTAGTTTCTCATAGATGAAATTGATACCAGAAACATATTCAAAAGACTTCTATTTTTCGCTTTTCTAAAAACAAGAAAAAAATTTTTTAAGACAATTCCTACTTGAAAACCTTGCTATTTCAACGTTTTTTCAACTGGGACACTTCACGTCCACAGGGTAGGTAAAGTCCCTGGTGAAATGATGGAACGAACGTAGTATAGTGGGTTTAGGAGGTGTTTCTAATGCAAATTTTAATCTGTAAAGAATGCGAAGAAACTATTGAGTACGCGGAGTATAAAAAAGTTGTGAAAATCTATTCAACTTGCGAAAACTGCAAAAACGAAGCAGCAACTTCAACTGCAAAATAACATATAGCAAATACAACACGCCAATTTCATTATCAAGACCATACCTAAAAAATACTTAATTTTTAAAGGTTTAACAAAATATCAGTTAATATAAAATGATAAAAGGATCTTACAAGAAGATCCTTTTTTATCTTTATTCGGTCAAACTTTCACATACTATATTCTGATGGTCAATAGTTAGAATTCTTAAATGCATTTAAAATAGGAAGTTCGGGTGGACTAATTTCTGATGGAAGGTCATCAAAACTAAAAAAGCATAGCTCTAGAACTTCGCTTTCTTCTTTCTCTAATTGACCTGTATATTCAGTACATATATAAGTCGTAATTACATTATATACCTCATCTCCATGAGGATATTTATAATAAAATTCTTTTCCAGAAAAAATGTTAAAAAACTCAAGGTTTAATGCTGTTAAACCAGTTTCTTCTTTCAATTCTCTTTTAGCCACTTCTTCTAGGTTCTCTCCCAACTCTAATGCTCCACCAGGTAATCCCCAGGTCTTATTATCTTTTCTTAATTGTAATAATACCCTCTTTTGTGAATCTAGTAGGATAACATTTGCGCCAGCCATTAAAATAGGTCGGCTTCCTACAATTTTTCTTAAGTCCATAATATAGCCCATTGATTTTCTCCCCAATATACGATGATTATGTTTAATTCAACTGTATCAAACAATTCTATTTTATTCCACTTATCTGACAATTACTTAAAAGAAATAGCTGTATGCTAAGAATACTAACTTTGGCAAACAATCTTTTTTGTTTAAGCAAGGACTTTATTCCTTTGAAATAAAACAATAATTATCACCTAAAAAAAAACCACTGGAGTGTCTTTCCTCCGTGGTTGTTAATAAACTCATAAAAGCAAACCGATTAAACGTCACGGTACAATTTCAAAAATCGTTCCCATGTTTAAATCAGTCACTTTCATAGATCCATAAACTCCTAAATACATTTTTGTTTGATTTAAATTCGTACCCAAACCTACATAATAGGCAGGTTGAGATCCAAAGTCATATTCTGTTTGAATCTCACCGAAATCACTTTGTTTACCATCCGGTCTTACTTTCGTATAACCTAAAACTCCTTTAGGCTGTCCTTGTGATCCCTTTCTTAGCATATCTGTGAACAAAACGCTCCCAGTTAAACTAGGTATATCATTCCCCAAATATGCCTGGACACCTGTAAGTGCAGTCCCTGAAAATTTATCGGGTCTTGGATCTTTATGAAAATAGCTAGTTAAAGGTTGTAAACGGCTCGCTGAAAGTGTTACTGATTCATTGTAATAAGCTATTGTTTTCTCTTCTAAGTCGGAATTTTCAGTGCAGGGTCTTATTGTCGAAGTAGGAAATGCACCTTCCCAACCTCGCCAGCCGAAGTTAATAAATCCTTCCATGTCAAGTTCAGAATTATTGATCGAACTTTGGACTAACTGGGAAACTGGTAATGGTTTATAATAACCAAATGCAAAAAGCGATTCGACCAAGTCTTGCCCGACATTTCCAATATATTTAATATATTGACTATAAAATCTTTGATATGAAATACCCGCAATATTGCGAACCCCTTTAGCCATTACCGTGAGCGTTTCCTGAATCGATGTTGGAAGTTCATTAAAACGTGTGACAATAGGGGAATCGTTGATGAATGTATCTTTTCCTACATCAATTTCAATTATTTTACCCGCGATTTCCAAATTGTCTTGGCTTAAGTTAAATGGATCATAGCCTGATCCACCATCTCCAGTAGTTAAAATAAGTTTTCCTGTTTCAGGTGAAAAGTTTAAAGTATTAAGACCATTATGATTCATGAATGGTCTTTTAATATTAAGTAAAGTCCGTCGTTTTTGAGGCTGACCATTTGATTGGAGAACCCATTCTTCAACTGTATTAATATGTTCGTATTGAGTTTCCCTATTAATCCATTTTAAGTTTAATGTTTTTGGATCACACGGGTTTGGATTAAATGGTTTAGAAAGCGCACCTGGACCCCCGGAACCAGCAACTGAATAATAAAGATAAAACAATCCATTATGATAAAAATTAGGATGAAATGCTAGCCCAAGCAATCCGCGTTCATCATAGCCACCAGACTCACCTAATTTTAATACTCGAGGGCGTATATCTAAAAATGTTCTGACCTCTCCATTTCCTATGTAAAAGATCTCTCCTACTTGTGTTGCAATAAATAGTCTTTCAACTGAATCACCGGGAAGAATAGTTGTTTTCATAACAGTTGGTAAATTAATCTTACTAACAACGGGACGTAAATTGACTTTTAACAACGATCAATACACCTCCTTCATATTATTTTCTTCTATAAAATTATGATGGGAATAGCTCTATTAGTACCGAAATTCTTTTCTAATAGTACGTTGAAAGACTTTTAATGATTCAAATAGAATGATAGTTTCTTTTAGTCTTTATTGTTAAAATAAAGGGCATATACCTGTACATATTTCTTACCAATATGTCTTTTTAATAGAAAGGAAGAAGTTACTTGATCACTGCAATATTTATTTTTTTATTAGCCGGTTTAGCTGAAATTGGAGGAGGATACCTTATTTGGTTATGGCTAAGAGAAGGACACTCTGCGTATTTAGGATTAATCGGGGGCATTATTTTGGCAATTTATGGTGTCATTGCAACGTTCCAAATTTTCCCATCATTTGGTAGAGTTTATGCTGCCTATGGAGGTGTATTTATCGTTCTTTCAATTTTATGGGGCTGGGGTGTTGATAAAAAATCACCTGATTTATATGATTGGATTGGTGCAGCAATCTGTTTAATTGGTGTGTCAGTTATTTTATGGGCGCCTCGTAATTAATACCCTTTCGTAATGATATGAAACAGCAAATCGGCTATTTAGCCGATTTTTTATTTAACATTTTGAAGGATAGTACTATAAGGAATTGAACTCTTTAACTAGGAGAATTAATGCTTATTTTATTAAGGAGGGAAAAATTAGTTGTTACAAATGGGCGATATTATTACATTTGAACGAACTTTTACGGTAGAAGACGTTGAATTGTTTACGAAGGTTTCTGGTGATGCAAAGCGCACACCATATCACGCCTGATGAACAAGGAAGACTAGTCATTCAGGGATTATTGACTGCAACTTTACCTACTAAAATAGGTGGAGATCACAACGTACTAGCACGAACAGTAAATTTCCAATTTTTAAGACCAGTTTACTCAGGAAATACAATAACCTGTGAAGTTACTATCGAGAAATATGAAAAAAAAGAGAATAGAATATCAATCATGTCTTCCTTTATATGTACAAATCAGAATAAAAAACAAGTATTAAGTGGGAGCTTCACAGGAGTAATATTATAACCTTCCTAAATTAAGAAAATGAATTCGGAAATCAGCATTCTTCTCTCCAAGCAACTAATTCGTTAAATAATTAATTGGAATGAAGGATACCCGGCTCCTATTGGAGATACATAAGACTTAGACCCCATGTCTCTTTAACTAACTCCACAAGGGCCAAAGTCTGCGATTCCGAACATCCTACAGTTGACACGTTTGGCATAAATCAATATCACTCTATTAATTATGATATAAGGACTGTAATGCCAAATGTTCTAAATCTTTTTTTACATATATATCATATTGAGTATTCTCATTAAATCTCCTACCACTAAAATTCATCGGTACTTTCGTCTTATACTCAATTCCATTCTTCTTCAATTTACCAATAATCATAAAATAGTTTTGATAGCCATGCGTAGTATAGATTAACTTCCACTTTCGATTTAAATATAATTGAATGAAACTATACAGTATGATCAGGATAATGACATAGATTACTAGATATAACATATTTAGTCCCTCCAATTTATACTTTTTTATTAAACATATTAAATTCCTACTAGTTTTTATGTATGGATTTAAGAAAATTATTATTTTAATGTATTCTTTCTTTGAAAATCAAAACACTCCAGTAAATCAATACTGGAGTGTAAAAGTTTTAAAAGAATCCTAGTTTGCTCGGAGAATAACTAACTAGCAGATTCTTTGTATTTTGATAGTGGTCCAACATCATTTTATGTGTTTCACGACCTACTCCTGAATTTTTATACCCACCAAAAGCTGCATGTGCAGGATATGCGTGATAGCAGTTTACCCAAACTCGACCTGCTTCGATGTTGCGTCCGAATCGATAAGCAGTATCCATATCACGAGTCCAAACACCCGCTCCTAATCCATATAATGTATCATTAGCGATTTCCAATGCCTCTTCTTTTGTTTTAAATGTAGTAACCGAAACAACAGGACCAAAAATTTCTTCCTGGAATACTCTCATTTTATTGTTCCCTTTGAAAATTGTAGGATTTACATAAAAACCATCTTTCAATTCTCCATCAAGAACATTACGACTACCACCAACTAAAACTTCGGCACCTTCATTCTTTCCAATTTCAAAATAAGATAAAATCTTATTCAATTGCTCGTGCGAAGCTTGAGAACCGATCATTGTTTGAGGATCCAATGGGTTTCCTTGTTTAATCGCTTTAACACGTTTTACCGCTCGATCCATAAATTCCTCATAGATTGATTCATGAATAAGTGCTCTTGAAGGACATGTACAAACTTCTCCCTGATTTAAAGCAAACATCGTAAAGCCTTCAAGTGCTTTATCGAAAAACTCTTCATTGTCTACTACATCTTCAAAGAATATATTAGGAGATTTACCACCTAATTCTAATGTAACAGGAATTAAATTCTTTGAAGCATATTCCATAATTAGTCGCCCAGTTGAAGTTTCACCAGTAAATGCAATTTTCGCAATTCGATCACTTGAAGCTAATGGTTTACCTGCTTCAAGTCCAAATCCGTTTACAACGTTAACAACCCCAGGTGGCAATAAATCTTGAATTAGTTCCATTAAAACTAATACAGAAGTTGGCGTTTGCTCAGCCGGTTTTAGAACAACACAATTCCCTGCAGCAAGGGCTGGAGCAAGCTTCCAAACAGCCATTAATATTGGGAAGTTCCATGGAATAATTTGTCCGACAACCCCTAATGGCTCTTTATAATGATAGGCAACTGTATCACCATCAAGTTCACCGAGTGATCCTTCTTGCGATCTGATACAGCCGGCAAAATAACGGAAATGGTCAATAGCTAAAGGAATATCTGCAGCTAAAGTTTCACGTACAGGTTTACCATTCTCCCAAGTTTCAGCGACAGCGAGATATTCTTTATTTGCTTCCATACGATCAGCAATCTTATGTAAAATATTTGCCCTCTCAGTTACTGACATTCTTCCCCATTTACCTTTTGCACCGTGTGCTGCATCAAGTGCTTTTTCGATGTCTTCTGAAGTCGATCTTGCCACCTCACAAAAGACTTGTCCAGTTACTGGCGATACATTTCCAAAATACTGTTCCCTTACTGGTCTTACCCATTCGCCACCAATAAAATTGTCATAACGATTTTTAAACGTAATTAATGAACCAGATTTTCCAGGTGTTGCAAATACCATAATGATTCCCCCTTAATAGCTTGTCTCTTTATAAACCTATGAAAGCGCGTTAATAACTATGACAAATAATAGATATTTTGTTTAATAGAAATTTTTTGATTCAAAACTCATTATTAGGTAGAATGATAGAAGTGAAAAAAATCTGTTAGAAAATGAGGGGTAACTGTGCGTAAAAAATTCGTAGATATTTTATATCTCCTTGTTGGTTCAGCTATATTTGCAGTCGGTGTTAACTTCTTTGCAATACCGAATAAATTAGCTGAGGGTGGCTTTACCGGCATTACGATGATTACTTATTATCTATTTAACTGGTCACCTGATGTCGTATATTTTGTTTTAAATGCTTCCTTGTTAATAATTGGATATAAATATTTAAAGAAACAACTAATAATATATACAGTTATTTCCATTGTAGCCATTTCTTTTTTCTTACGTATGACAGACGGTTATGGCGTACCAACAAGCGAAACTTTACTAGGTACTATTTTTGCTGGTGTTTTAATCGGACTAGGGTTAGGAATTGTCTTTCGTGCGGGTGGTACAACAGGCGGTTCCACGGTTCTAGCTCAAATGGTTCATCAATCCTTCGGGTGGAGTATTAGTAAATCTTTACTATTATTTGATCTAATTGTTGTTTTAGGTGGTTATTTTGTAATCGGCTTTGAGAAAACATTATATACTGTAATTTCTATTTATATCGGTATTAAAGTTTTGGATTTTATTATGGAAGGATTAAATCCTAAAAAAGCGATTACGATTATTTCCGATCAGGCGAATGAAATTGCACAAATCGTATCAAATGAAATGAATCGAGGAGTAACGATTTATCCTGCAAAAGGCCACTTCTCTGGCCTACGAAAAGAGTCCTTATACATTATTCTTAATAATAAAGAACTATTTGAACTTAAAAAAATAATTCACACAATTGATCCAAAAGCATTCGTCGTTATACATGATGTAAATGATGTACTAAAAGCAGGGTAAATAGTTTAGTACAACTCGGATCTATAATAAAAAACAAATCACCATAAGTAATCCAACTTAAGTGATTTGTTTTTTATTTTTAAGCGCTCAGCCTTTCTTTTCCCTTCTCTCAGTCAATAACCTTTCATTTATTCCATCAAGTTCTTTTTGTAGCTTGACGATTTTTGAAATTTGAGCTTTCTTTTCTTCATCCGTATCTTTTTCCTCTGCATTCATTGCAGCTATTTCTAGTTGTAATTTAATTCGTTCATTTAATAAAGTTTGCTGATCGTTTGAGATGTTCTGTCTTCCGTTCCATTCTGCAAAAGATCCTTTGAATTCATAAAGATTTCCATTTTCAATATGAATTACGCGATTTGAGACCTTTTTTAGTAAATAAGGATCATGTGACACTACAACGACTGCTCCAGGATATGCAGCTAATGCTTCCTCAATTCTTTCTCGCGTGTGAATATCTAAATAGTTTGTTGGCTCATCAAGCACTAGTAGGTTTGAATCAGAAAAGTATAATTTTACGAAAGCGACTCTACATTTCTCTCCCATGCTTAGTTGGGCAATATTTTTGTAAACATCCTCTCTTCTAAAAAGGAAACATGCTAAAATTGTTCTTGCTTCAGTTTCAGTCATATTTGGAAGTGATAAAATTTCATTTAAAATTGTTGAATCCTCATTTAACGCTTCAAGCTCTTGCATAAAATACCCTATTTTTAATTGAGGATTCTGTTTTACAGATCCACTATTAGGAATCATTAATCCTGTTAATAATTTTAAAAATGTTGATTTTCCAGATCCATTTTTTCCAATTACAGCTAATCGATCTTCTCGATTTAAACTAAAATCAACTTGATTAAATAACGCTTTTTCATCATATGAAAAATCAACTTTTTCAAATGTAATCATTTGTTTTGCTGAAAATGAATCATTTTCAAAGCTGGCTGAAATTGTTTTAACTTCTTTTGGTTTATCTACTTTTCTTTTCTCTAATCGTTCTAAATCCTTTTCTTTTGATTTAAATCTTAATGCGTTTTTAGCCGCTTTTTTCTTTGCAAAAGGATCACGTTCACTAGCTGCATTATGCGAGCTTGTAAACCATTGTTTATATTGATTAATTGTTTCAATGAGCTTTTTCTTTTCCGCTTCTTGTTTATTATATTGTGCTTGCTGCGTTTTTTGCTCATGTTCTTTTTGTATTTTATATGTTGAATAACCACCATTATACTTAAAAGTACCATTTTCCGTTAATTCAACAGTAACTGTCGCAACATCATCAATGAATTGTCGTTCATGAGAAATAAAAAGTACACTACCTTTAAAATTTTGTAACCATTCCGTTAACCATTGGATTGACTCAGTGTCTAAATGATTTGTTGGTTCATCTAAAATTAATAGCTTTGGTTGCTTCATCATTATCTTGGCTAATTTAACTTTTGTTTTTTGTCCACCACTTAAATGACTGAATGGGATATTCCATAACTCTTGTGGTAATTGAAATTTCTTCAAAACTTGATCTATTTTCGTTTCCCAATCATAACCATCTAATTCTAAATATTTACTTAAACTCTCGTTATATTTAGCTAGATTCTGTTCATTAGACAGATCAAGCATATACTTTTCTAAATTCTTTTTGATGAAATATCGCTCTTGATCAAATGACTCGATCACTTCCCTTGCTGAAAAGTTTTCTAGATTCTCTTCATCGGTTAAAAGCCATCCAATTTCATCTTTTGAATAGTGAATTTGTAGCATTCCTTTTTTCAATGGAATATTACCTAAAATGGCATTAATAAATGTGGATTTTCCAACTCCATTTTCACCAATTAATGCTACCCTTTCACCATCTTTTATGTCTAAGTTTCCATTTTTAAAAATTGTTTTTCCATTTAACTCTATTTCTATATTCGATGTTTTTATAATAAACATATACTTCACTCCATCCGATTTTAAAATATCACTCTGCGCAAAAATACAATCTTTAACGAGAGAAAATAAAAAACACACAAGCAGTATCTGCCTGTGTGTAAATTGGATGTGATTTAATAAGCCGTGTATATATATAAATATATACGTTAGATGATATTTCAAATGAAATATAATAATAAATAAACCATGTATTAAAAACAATGGATTAATTTAATATTAGTATAGGCTCATAAATAGACATAGTTATCCAATTTCTCTGATTTCAGGCAGAGTACTTTTTTGCTATAAAATTCGTTAGCTTAAAAAGTTATCGGATATTGTACATAGTGTCTAAATTTGATGCCTCCTTAAAAATATTAATTTAATCTTAGCTTACTTTTAGTATGTTTTCAATGCTTTCTTTTTATTCTTTCCAAATTAATGCCAATTCCTTACTTAATTTTTTTCTTAATTGGCGACTTTCTAAACGTTTAAATGCTAATTGCTGTAATTTAATTTCTTCATCAGTTTCTGGTATTGCCTCTACTACTTTATGTGGTTTACCATCTTTAAGTGCAACAAATGTAACAAAACATGTTGCAGCAACTCTTTTTTCACCTGAAAGTAGATCTTCGGCAGTAGCTCGAACAAATACTTCCATTGAGCTTGAGCCTGTTAAGATCACGAACGATTCATAATATATGCAGTCACTTTCTCGAACTGGACATAGGAACTCTACTGAATCCATCGATGCGGTTACACATTCCATTCTCGAATGCTTTGTAGCTGAAATGGAGGCAATTAAGTCCATTGCGGCAAGCATTTTTCCTCCGAATAATGTACCATGGTTATTTAAGTCAGATGGAAATATTCTACTACTATCAAATACTCTAGATTCTTTTACGTATCTACCACTCATCGATTTCACCCTATCATTAAATAATTGAATAATATTTTTCTCGAACTTTTTTTGCAGATTTTACCATATTTGATAAGGCATCTATTACCTCAGATTCATTTCGTGTCTTTAAACCACAGTCTGGATTAACCCAAAATCTATTTGCATCACACACTTTTAAAGAACTTAAAATATTCTCTTCCATTTCCTCAACCGATGGTACCCTTGGACTATGAATATCATACACGCCTAAACCAATTCCAAATGGATAAGGAGACTCAGATAAATAAGTAGAAAATTCTTGATGACTTCTTGCATGTTCAATTGAAATAACATCTGCATCTAATTCAATAATTGTGTTCATAATATCGCTAAAATTGCTATAACACATATGTGTATGTATTTGCGTTTCATTTCGGACGCTTGAAGTAGCTAAACGAAATGCTCTCGTTACCCAATTTAAATATTGATTCCAATCTTTTTGCTTCAAAGGTAAACCTTCTCGAATTGCAGGTTCATCAACTTGAATAATTGAAATACCAGCAGCTTCTAGTGCTTTTACTTCTTTACGTAAAGCTAACGCAATTTCATTTGCTATTTCCTCTCTTGTACGATCCTCACGAACAAACGACCAATTTAATATTGTAACAGGACCTGTTAACATCCCTTTGACTGGTTTAGTTGTTATACTTTGTGCATACTCAGTTTCATTTACAGTAATTGGCTTTGTAAATTCGACTTTACTAAAAATAATTGGCGGTTTTACACAGCGCGATCCATAAGATTGAACCCATGCTTTTTTCGTGAAGGCAAATCCCTCTAGTTTCTCACCAAAATATTCAACCATATCCGTACGCTCATACTCGCCATGTACTAATACATCCATATCAATATTTTCTTGAATTTCAATCCACTCATTAATTTTCAATTTAATTTGATTCATATATTCCGATTCATCGATATTTCCTTTTCGCCATTGCTGTCTTACTTGTTTAATTTCCTTCGTTTGAGGAAAACTTCCAATAGTAGTCGTTGGTAAAATCGGTAAATTCATTACTTTATTTTGTAAAGGATATCTTAAATGAAATGGTACTGGTCTTCTAAAATCTTCTTCATTAATGGATTCTAATTCATTACGAGTTGATTGATTTTTTTCACTAAGTTGTTTTAAATTTTCTAAACAATTACTTGCATATTTAACTTCATTATCAAACATGCTCGCTTTGTTAATTAATAAACTTTTTAATATAACTAACTCTTCCAATTTTTCATCGGCAAACGCTAATGCATCAAATAATGTTTCATTTAATAAATTCTCTTCAGTTTTTGTAACTGGTACGTGAAGCAAACTACAAGATGGTTGAATCCACCAATCTTTGGGACTTATTTCTTCTTTGAGAGAATTCAAAAACTTAATGCAATCATTTAAATCATTTCTCCAAATATTACGCCCATTAACTATTCCTACACCTAGTACTTTGTCATTTGGAAATCCGTGCTCGAGTATTGACTGTAAATTTCCATCTTTACCGTGTACAAAATCAAGTCCAATGCCATCTACAGGGAATGAAATTAGTTCTTCATATTGTTCAACTGCTTCAAAGTAAGTTTGTAGCATTATTGATAATGAAGGGACAGCTTTTGCGATTTGAGCATAAACTTCTTTCATAAACCGAATATCTTCGCTTGATTCTTCTAACACAAAACATGGTTCATCAATTTGTACCCACTCAACACCTTCATTCTCAAGCTCTTTAAGCATTTGAATATATAGGCTTACTAGATTATTAATTATGTTTCGTTTTTCTTCTTCTTGGTAACCTTTTGCTAACTGTACAAATGTATAGATTCCTAGAATGACAGGTTTCGTTTTTATACCAAGCTCAAGTAATGCCTCTTTGTATGCTTCTAACGGCTTATTGTATAGTAATCTAGATTGCTTGTCCTTTTGATATTCAGGTACGATATAGTGATAATTTGTATTAAACCACTTCGTCATTTCACAAGCTACAATGTTTTTACTACCCCTTGCTAATGCAAAATATGTCTCTAGACTAGGTTTTTCATTTATTTCACCAAATCGACTAGGAATCCAACCAAACATAGTAGCAATATCTAACACATGATCATAAAACGTAAAATCATTTACAGGGACTAGCTCCACACCTAAATCGTGCTGTTTCTTTATTGAGCTTATTCTCAATGATTTCATTTCTTTTTCAAATTCTTCTTCATTAATTTTCTTTTGCCAAAAGCTCTCTAACGTTTTTTTCCATTCACGATTTTCACCAATTCTCGGATATCCTAAATTACTTATTTTTACCATTTTTTCCCTCTCCTTTTATCTAAAATAAAAAAGCATTTTTATCTCATAAGAGACAAAAATGCCTTTAAGTTGGAAAACATAAATAATTAGAATACGTTAACTTAAGCTTTCTTTCCATAAGGCACCTCCCTATCTCTCGTAGGTCAAACAGCGTCGTTAGAATAGGCAGGTCTCCTGACTTAAGAATCTTTGTAAATAAAAGCCTTCCCTAAATTAATAAGTGGCATCTTCTTATTTACTCCTCTATTACAGTGGCGGGACCGTGTTGGAATTAAACCAAACTTCCCTTTTAAGTAAATGATTTCAAACTATGATCTTCATTTACACCTATTCCCTACTATTTAGTTTTCATCATTTTGTCATAAAATGCAAAAATAGTCAAAATATTTATTTTTTATTTTCCGTATAAATTTTAAAAAAATTTTTATTTTAGGTTAAATAGATACTGCTGATTCATTATACAGACAATAAAAAAATGCACTCGCATGATAATCTCATCCATCTTAATTACTGGTTGATTTTATAATACGAACGCATTGATTGTTAAAAAAATTTATTTTTTTATTGTATAACTATAGTACCTCTTATTATCAAACTAAGTGATTGATCAGTTAGCTACCTTTTCATCTGTTTGAGCATCTAATGGTACACGTTTTCCGATACCGAAAGCATAAAAACAAATGACAAGGATTGCCAAGAAAATAATTCCCACAATAAGTGATATACGCGTGTCATCATTAAACCACATACCGATTAGGACCAAAACTAAATAAGCTAATGTTAAGTAGTTAGTAAATGGTGCAAAAGGCATTTTAAAAGGATGATTCTTAATTTCATCTCCCTTTACTTTTCTGAAACGAATATGACTAATTAGAATGACAAACCACGGGATCATCCCAGGAAGTACGCTTGCACTGTATACATACACGAATAAGTTTTTTGGTGCAATAAAATTTAAAATAACGCCGATTACTAAACCAATTAGTACACCAATCGTACCGAATAAAGGCACTCCGTTATTTGAGACTTTTGTAAAATATTTTGGAGCTTGTCCATTTACACCTAATGTATATAGCATGCGTCCTGCGCTATAAATACCACTGTTACAACCAGACATTGCAGCAGTGATTACTACAAAGTTAATAATTCCAGCAGCTGCTGTAATACCAACTTTTGCAAAAGTTACAACAAACGGGCTACCAATCGAATTTAGTTGGTCCCAAGGGAAAACCGTTACTATTACAAAAATAGCACCAATATAGAAGATTAAAATACGCCAAATAAGACTTTGAATCGCTTCTTTTAATGTCTTTTTCGGATTTTCTGCTTCTCCAGCTGTAATACCAATTAATTCAACGCCTTGATAAGCTCCAACAACTAGTGAAAGTGCAAAGAAGAAACCTGACCAACCACCTGTAAAGAAGCCGCCATTTTTCCAAAGGTTAGATATTCCAATCGCATTTCCTCCGTTTCCTAAACCGAAGAAAATTAGACCAAACCCTGCAACAATCATCAATAAAATTGTAACGACTTTAATCATTGCAAACCAAAATTCAAATTCACCAAATGATTTAACGGAAATTAAATTTGCTGCACCAAGAATCACAATTGCAATAATTCCTGGTATCCAAGCAGGTAGGTCTGGAAACCAATACTTCATATATGCCCCAACTGCAATAATTTCTGACATTCCAACAATAACCCACTGGAACCAGTTACTCCATGCAGTCATATACCCAGCTAAAGGGTGGATATATTTATGGCCAAATGTCGCAAATGAACCTGTACTTGGCTCTAGGTAAAGCATTTCCCCCATTGCACGCATAATGAAGAAGATAAAAATCCCCGAAATTGCATAAGCAAGCATTACTGATGGGCCTGTCCAATGAATTGTACTCGTTGAACCCATAAATAATCCTACACCGATTGTACCGCCTAATGCAATCATCTGAATATGGCGCGCTTTCAATCCTTTTTTCAATTCCTTTTGTGCCATTCTATTTCCTCCCCTTCCTGATGAAACAAGTGTCACTTTTTGAATCAATCTTAAAAACTTCTCCCCTAAAACCATTACTAACTTATTAAGAATTTTTACAGTTAAAAAGCTTCTTTATTTTCCTATAATTAACTGATCTTTCGAATTGAACTTGGAATATTTTTCTTATTTTTCTTGCGTAAAATACTAATAAAATAACCAATAAAACCACCAACAATAGCTGGCACAATCCAACCTAAACCTAAACTATACAAAGGGAGGTACTTAGTGAAAAAATGATGAATTACTTCAATTTGTATTCCAGCTGAGTTTAACCCATCAAATAGACTCACAATAAAAGTTAAGATCAAACTGCCTTGATACACTTCTGACCTACCTTGGAATGTATAGTGTAAGAATGTTAAGAAAATTAAGGATATAGCGATAGGATATAGTGTCATTAATACAGGAATTGAAACTTTAATTAGCTGTGTTAAACCTATATTTGCTATAAGAGTACTAAACACAGTCAGAATGATCGCAATTTTTTTGTAAGAAATGGCTGGAAACATTTCATGAAAAAAAGTAGAACAAGCAGTGATCAGTCCAACACTAGTAGTCAAACATGCCACTGTAATCATTAAACCTAATAATATTGCTCCATAGGAACCAAAATAATAGTCTGAAACTTTCGCTAAAACTTCAGCACCATTATCTAATCGACCAAGTTTCTCAACACTTGAAGCGCCCATATAAGTAAGAGCAGTATAGATTATTGCTAAAAGTGAAGCAGCTATTGCTGTTGACTTTCCACAAACGATCATAAGCTGTTTTTTAGTCGTAACTCCTTTTCCTTTAATTGCGTTTACAATAATAATTCCAAAAACAAAAGCTACAAGAGCATCCATTGTTAAATAGCCTTCTTGGAAACCTTTAAAAAACACATTTGTTGTATATCCTTTAAATGGCTCTTGAAATTTTCCAATTGGATGAACAATAGCGATAACAACAAGCAATCCGATAAACGTTAATTTAATAGGAGTTAGAAATTTTCCTACTACATCAATAATCTTTGTAGGATTAAGTGATAACAAGCATGTAACTGTGAAAAATAAGATTGTAAATATGATTAATGCACCAGGATTTGCATCATTTGATAAAAAAGGTTTAACGCCAATTTCAAACGATACATTCCCTGATCTAGGGATAGCAAAAAAAGGACCAATTGCTAGATAGAGAACCGTAGTAAATACAATACCAAACAACGGATGTACCCGTCTAGCTAAAGATTGCAAATTTTTTTCACCTGAAAAAACAAAAGCTGTAACGCCTAACAATGGTAATCCAACTCCAGTAACTAAAAAACCTGCATTGGCTATCCATAAGTTTTTTCCGGCTAACTGTCCAAGTATGGGTGGAAAAATTAGATTTCCTGCTCCAAAAAACAGTGCAAATAACATAAAACCTAAAATGATTATAAAAGTATTAGGTACTCTTGGTGACATAAACAACAACTCCGATTATTAATTTGTATAAAGTTCCCAATTGGACTAATTTTCAGACCAAACAATCTTACCTCACATTTTCATCAAATTCAATAAAATTATATTATAATAAGTTATTCTTTCTGTGTATGATTATATTTTGTCACAATTTTTTCAAATCTATAAACCTAATTCAATGGATTCTCTATAGATTTGTTGCTTATAGGACAGTTAAGTTTGGATTTCGTCACAAAAAAGCACCCCAGTCGATAAACTGGGGTGCTTTCATAATGTGGAAAAAATTACCTTGACAATTAATTCCCAAATTTTCGTAAAGGAGTTTAGTGAGGTTGATTTCCACTACGGGGTGCTCGCTTTCCATGGGGCGAGATTCTTTAGCCTCCTCGGCGCGCCTGCGGGGTCTTCACCTTCCCGCATATCCCAAAGGAGTCGAGCACCCCTCCGCTCCAATCAACTTTTTCTCAAAAAAAATGATTACACTAAAAACCTAATTTAATATCCTTTACTTAGATTAGCGTAACAGATTGTAGATCAATAATTTTCAAACATAACTTATAATAATAATCATTTGAATTTATTTTTCTAAAAATTAGTTCTTAAATATTTTTCACTTTTCAAGAGTAAACAATAACTAGAGTTTGTTGATATTATAAACCTGCTCAAACATATTAAAATCATTATTAGATCATCAAAAAATGAATAATATTATAAGAAGATTCCCTTAAATTACGTCTGTCCATTTTATATTTCAACATTCTGCAAGCACCCCAGTCGAAAAGCTGGAGTGTTTTTTTGAATCCTGTTCTATTTCCTACATTTTTAAGTTATCAATGGTTATTTCAAGTACCACTTTCACTGTGTCCTTGTAGGAAGAACTGTATTTTACTAGTTATTGAATATAATCATAAATATTCTTCACTAATAATAAACAGGTCACTGCTATAAATAGCGCACGTACATAACCACTTCCTTTTTTTATTGCAAATTTCGACCCACAAATCGCACCAGCAATTTGTGCAATTCCCATTATTATTCCATAGGTGTAGTTTACTTGACCTAAAAACATAAACATTAACAATCCAGCAATATTGCTACTAAAGTTTAAAAATTTTGCATTGCCTGCAGACTTTAAAAAATCAAACCCAATCATCAAAAAAGCAAAAATTAAAAATGATCCAGTTCCAGGTCCAATGAACCCATCATAGAAGCCAATTGCAAAGATCGTAACTAAAAAAATAATGAATTGATAAATGGATAATTTTTTTTGTGTTGAATTACTTCCCCATTCTTTCTTGAAAATAGTAAAAATTGCTACTGCTCCGAGCATAATTAACATCAATGGCTTAAGCATTTCAGGGTTTAGCAAATGTACAGTGTATGCACCCAATAATGAGCCAATAAATGAGAGTGGAAAAAATTTAAGAACTGATTTTAATTCGATTTTACCTGAACGATAAAACATTAATGTACTTGTTAGAGAGCCAATTGTCGCTGCTAATTTATTGGTAGCTACTGCCGCGGCAGGATTAAGCCCCGTGAATAATAATGCAGGTAGTGTAATCAACCCACCTCCCCCAACAACAGAATCAATAAATGAAGCTAAAAATCCAAAACAAATTAAAATAATTAATAAAGATGAGTCTAGATGCATTTCTATCAACCTTCCTATGTAGTCACTACTGAAATAGTAACTAACAAATTGCTATCTGTAAATAGTTATTGTAAATTTATTACATAAACAAAAATAGGAGTGCAAAAAAATGGAAGATCTAGTGCAACAGTTCAAAAAATTAGGTTTTAACGAATATGAAGCTAAATCTTATGTATCACTCGTTAAACAAGGTCCTGTTACAGCCTACCAAGTTAGCAAGGACTCAGGTATACCAAGAGCACGTATTTATGATGTGCTAGGTAATCTTGTTGAAAAGGGAATTGTCTTGAAAGAGGAAATAAATGACGTGGCTCGGTATTCACCTCTGCCCGTTGATATCTTTTTACAGAAGGCCCAATCGGAGTGGCAATCAACTTATTCTGTAGTAAGTGACTCTTTAAAAGATTTAGAATCATTTGGTGAAAAAGTGGACAACCGGGTAATTACTTTAAAAGATTATAAAACGATTATTAACTATTGTGAGACGCTAATAAAAAAAGCAGAAAAACGGATTGTAATTTCCATGTGGGACGAAATGTATGAGGTTTTGAAAAAAGAACTGGTCCATGCGACTGAAAAAGCAACTATTCAAGGAATTACGCTACACGTCGAAAATCCTATTGGGAATCTAGAAAGTCATCGCATTACGCCATTTACAGAGACCAAGTCTACAGATCATTGGTTTATTTTGTCGATTGATTCTAAAGAGATGATTTATGGACCATCAATTGAGGAGCGTAGTGTTGCTTTTTATACAAATGATCCAGTTCATATTTACTTATTAGAAGATTATATATGGCACGATGTACTAGTGAATAGACTTGTTCGACGTAGCCAAGACAATTTAGAGAAATGGATTACAACTGAGCGAAAAGCTTTTTTCATGGAATGATAATACGCCAATACGGAGTACAAAAAACTTGTGTTTCAGACTGATTGCAAGCGCTTGTCTTTCGAGGCGCGAAGTCTGGTGAGGAGCGGAGTTACCCTAGACGGTAATGAGCACGCTCAACAGGCGAAGCAACGAAGAAAGCGAGCGTTTGACAACAGTCTGAAAGCATAAGTATTTTAATGTACTTATGCTTTATTTCCAGTCTATGGGATGGTATTCACAATTTTAGTGATTTTAATGAGCTAGGCTGTTATCTGGCATTTTCTTAAGTTTTCTTAAGTAAGGAATCATTAAAATAGCCCCCATAACGAATGTAATCCCCTCAGTAAGTGTTAAAGACCAAATTATGCCATTTAATCCATAAAAATGATGTAAGATGATGACAACTGGAATGAAAAGCACACCTTGTGTAATTGACATGATCCCTGTAGCAAGCCCTTCACCAGACGCTTGGAAGATACTAGTGAATAAACCTGTGAATCCGTTAAAAACAGATGAAATAAGTTGAGCTGTTAAGATTAGTGCTCCTATACTAAGCACGGCTGAATCGCTTGTAAATAAACCGAGTACTTGAATTTTAAATATATATACAATTCCACCAAATACAATTGAGATTCCGCCAATCCATAGAGTTAACTCTTTTAATGTTTCAGTTAGACGCGGTTTATTTTTCCCACCAAAATTATAAGCAATTAAAGAAATGGCTCCTATAAATAAGCCCATCGTAATAAACTCTGGAAGTTGTGCAATCCTTACAGCGATCCCGAAGCTTGCTACAACATGCTCGCCGTATTCAATTGCATAATTATTTAATAGTAGAGTTGTAACAATCATAAATGACATTTTAAATAACTCTGGAACACCGACTTTATAGATTTCTAATTGATCGGTCATCGATACTTTCCAATGCTTTAAGAAACCTTTTAAAGTTTCACTTTTTCTCTCTAAAAACCAAATGTAATATATGCTTGCGGCGATATTTGCAAAAACCATTGAAAGGGCAGCCCCCATTACATGAAGGTTTAAAACTAAAATGAATAACACATCAAATATGATGCTAAAAATTACACTAATAAACATTCCATACATCGATTCTTTTGCAGCACCCTCAGAACGCACAATTTGTTCTAATGCAAAGTTCAAAATAAATGCAAAGCCACCAATAAAAAGGGTGATCGTATATTGCTTAGTATAAAGCAATGTTGAAGCATCTGCTCCTAACAAATGAACAATTGGATTAACAAATAATAAGGCAATTACTGCAATAATCAATCCACATATAATACTCATATAAAAAGCATAGCCTGCTACTGATTTCCCTTTATGAAGATTCCCTTCACCTAAGAGACGAGTAACAAAAGTTCCTGCACCAACCCCAAATACATTCCCAATCGCCATTAGCACTGTAAAGATTGGTAAACCTAATGTAATGGCGCTTAACATCGCAGTATCATGTACTAAACCGATAAAAAATACATTTATTAAGTTATAGATTGTACCAGCAGAAATCCCAATCATCATTGGAATACATAAACGAGCTAACGCTTTTCGTATCGGTGCTTCTTTTAAATAATAAATATTAGATTGATCTACTTCAAATCCTTCCATTATATTCCATCCTCCCGAATCTTATCTTTTTTATTTTGGTTTTTGATCATAATTTTTGTTTATATATAATTAGAATTCTAACTTTTAGGTTTCTAACCATTTACCGATACGACCTTAATGGCCGTAGTCACTCAAAGGTTTGATTCAATTTTTTTCAATAGGCGTAAAAATTCATTTTTTTCTTCTTCAGTTAATGACTCTGTTAAACGTGATTCCATTGCCAAAAACATATCATCAATCTGATTAACGATTTCTCTACCTTTTTCTAATACGAAAATTTGTTTCTGGCGTTCGTTATCAGCTTGGATTTTTCTTCCAATATACCCATTCTTTTCAAGCCCTTGAAGCATGCTTGTTATACTTGCACCTCTTCTATTAAATGCATCTGCTAAATCCTTTTGAATTATACCTCGATCCTGATGCTCAGCGATATAACTGATCATCCTACCTTGTTGTGGATTTACTTCAAGTTCTTTCGTACGATACGACAATTGATCCCGTACCTTATGCATAATGGTACTAAGAAGTCTCGTATAAGGTGTATCAATCAAATCGTTCACCTCCGAATAATTAGAATTCTAACTGTCTGAAACTAATATAACTCCGTGGGCGTTCTATGTCAATTAAAAAGATAGAATTCTAACAATTAGATTGTAAACTTTACAATCTTTTTTTAACCCCATTAAAAGATTTGATCATGTCATTTGTCAGATGTTTTAGCTAGTCCAAATTTATTAATAATAGAAAGAACTAATACAATTTGCAAGCTCTAAATTAAGGCTATTTAACCAAAACATCAATATGAACTAAGACTTAAACATATAATCTTGTAGAACTATAACTTTCTATTAGTAATAGGTTATTATTACCCAATAGATTACCTAGTTGAAATTGTCATGTTCTTCCAAGAGGTCGGTTGGTTCTCGAAAACTGGCAAAACGATAATTAAATAAAGAGCAGTAATCCACTTCTATAATACATGAGGATTCTAAGTATTATAGTGAGGATACTGCCCTTTATGATTAATTAACCAACAGTGGGTGAAAAGTAAGACACCCCCGCTGGTTTTTTCCATTATACGAATAAACTTAGTAAAAGAATGAAGACCAATCCGCAAACGGAAATAATTGATTCTAATAATGTCCAAGTTAAGAAAGTTTCTTTCATACTTAACCCAAAATATTCTTTAAACATCCAGAAACCTGCATCATTAACGTGTGATGCGATTAAACTACCAGCTCCAGTTGCTAGAACGACTAAAGCTAAGTTAGCGTCAGAATGACCTAACATTGGAATAACTAAACCAGAAGTGGTTAAAGCTGCAACAGTAGCAGAACCTAGGGAAATTCGTAGGATCGCTGCAATAATCCAAGCAAGTAAAATCGGTGACATTGAAGTTCCTTTGAATAACTCAGCTACATAATCACCAACACCGCCATCAATTAACACTTGTTTGAAGGCACCGCCTCCTCCGATGATTAAGAGCATCATTCCAATATGTGTAATTGCAGTTGTACAAGAATTCATAACTTCTTTAATTGGTATTTTTCTAGCTAATCCCATTGTATAAATCGCAACTAATAATGAAATCACCATCGCAGTACCAGCATTACCAATAAAGCGGATCGCTACAAGTAGGCTATTATCAGCAAATCCAATTGTTTTTTGTAGTAAATTAACAATTGTTGCAAATGACATTAAAATAACAGGAAGTAAAGCTGTAAATACACTGATTCCAAAACCAGGAGTTTCTTCAAGGTTAAATGTTTTTTGTTCACCTAAAGATGCAATATTACCCGTTTTTGTGAAGGATTCAGGTACTAGTTTTTTAGCAAGCTTTGTAAATAAAGGACCTGCGATAAAAACAGTTGGTAAAGCAATAATAAATCCGTAAAGTAATACTTCACCAATATTTGCATGGTATTCACCAGCGATTACAGTCGGACCTGGATGCGGTGGTAAGAAACCATGTGTAACAGATAAAGCAGCCGCCATTGGAATACCTAAATATAAAATAGAAACTTTTAATTGTTTTGATATGGCAAATACAATCGGGATCAATAATACTAATCCTACTTCGAAGAATAAAGCGACACCGATAATGAATGAAGCAGCAACTACTGCCCATTGAATGTTCTTTTCACCGAATTTGTTTACAAGAGTCATCGCAATACGTTGAGCGCCACCAGAATCTGCGATCAATTTACCAAGCATTGCACCAAGTCCGAAGATTAATGCTAAATGACCAAGTGTTCCGCCTAATCCAGCTTCAATGGTTGTGCCAATATTATCTGGTTTCATTCCAAGTGCTAAAGCAACTCCAAATGAAACAATAATTAATGAAAGGAAAGTATTTAATTTAAACTTCATGATTAAAACAAGTAATGCTACTATTCCGATTGCTACTATAACTAGTGGCATGGAAATCCCCCCCGAAATTCTATTTATTTTTGTTAATTAATCCTCTTTGATAATTAGCAATCCGTTTATAATCTTTTTCTAACACTCTCGATAAGCTAATAAAGATTGGCAATAACTCTCGATATTCTTTTACTGCATCTTCATTAGGAGTATGTTTGTGCGTATTACCGACCATTTCAGATACTACTTCAAAGGATTCTATTTTTCCTGTTGCATAAAGACCTAAAATACAAGCACCAAGACAAGAACTTTCATAGCTTTCTGGTACAACTACATCTAAATCAAAAATATCGGACATCATCTGACGCCATACATTTGATCTTGCGAACCCACCAGTTGCTTGGATTTTGGATACTGGTCCATCCATACATTCAATTAAAGCTAAAAATACTGTGTATAAGTTGTATATAACGCCTTCAAGTGCAGAGCGAATCATATGCTCCTTCTTATGTGCCATCGTTAAGCCGAAGAAGGATCCTCGAACATCAGGGTTCCATAATGGTGCACGTTCACCTGCTAAATAAGGATGGAATAACAAGCCATCTGCCCCAGGTTTTACTCCTTCGGCAATCTTTGTTAAAACCTCATATGGATCAATACCTAATCTTTTTGCAGTTTCAACCTCCGAAGCCGCAAATTCATCACGAATCCAGCGAAAAATCATACCGCCATTGTTCACTGGTCCACCGATGACCCAATGTTTTTCCGTTAATGCGTAACAAAATATTCGTCCTTTTTCATCAGTTTGTGGTTTGTCAATAATGGTTCTAATTGCACCACTTGTCCCGATTGTTACTGCAATTTCTCCTTTTCGAATGGCATTCACACCAAGATTGGAAAGTACGCCATCACTTGCACCAATTACAAAAGGAGTTTTTGGATCAATTCCCATTTGTCTAGCTAAATCAAGATTACAGTTTGTAAAAATCTCCGTAGTAGGTACTAGTCTAGATAGTTGATCAGTTGTAATCCCTGCAATTTGTAAAGCTTCCTCATCCCAATCTAATGCTTTAAGATTCATCATACCCATGGCTGAAGCAAGTGAATGATCGACAACATATTGGTCAAAGAATTTTTTAAATATATATTCTTTAATCCCAATATATTTATTCGCTTTTTGAGCGATTTCTGGTCGTTCATTTACAATCCATGTAATCTTACTTAAAGGAGACATTGGATGAATAGGAGTTCCTGTTCGTTTATATATTTCGTGACCATTTAATTCATCTTTAATTTTATGAGTCCAAGCCTCACTTCGATTATCTGCCCATGTAATACAAGGCGTTAATGGTTGATCATTTTCATCCATGACAATTAAACTATGCATTGCACTACTAAAAGAAATAAATAATATCTCTTTTTGAGGATGTTGTTTCATTATTTTAGATATTGCTTGTACTAAAGCTGTAAAGATTTCTTCTGGGTCTTGTTCAGCTGTAGAAATATCAGGTGTATAGAGTGGGTATCCGATATTCTCTTGTTGGATGACTTCACCTGTTTCAGTAAATAAAACGGCTTTTGTGCTTGTGGTACCGATGTCTAACCCTAACATATAGTTTGTCATTATTCTTGTTCTACTCCTTTTGAAAACATTTGTTGAGATCTCCAAAGATCTTCTACTTTTCCTTGAACATCATCAAAGTTTTGATGTAAAGATTGAATCATAAGATCTCTATTCTTTGTACTAATTGCATCAATATATAATTGGTGATTTTCGACTATTCGTTCAAAGTCTTCGTAATTTTCCTTAAACCGTACTCTCATTGATAAAAGTATAAACGCTTCCATTACTGGTTTAGCATTATTCCAGATCATCAAAATGTATGAATGATCAATCGCTCGAATAATCGTTTCATGGAATAATACATCTTGAAATGAAAATTCATCGGCATCTTGATATTTAATTGCAATTTTCATCATTTCAAGAATTTTACTCAGTTCCAGAACCAATTCTTTCGTGTCCAATTTTACCAACCGTTCAAATACAAATGTTTCGATCAGTAATCGCACATCATATATTTCTTCTATTTCTTTATCAGTTAATCCAATAACAACAGCACCCATTCTTTCTAAACGAATTAGATTTTCAGATGCTAGTGTTTTTAATGCCTCTCTAATAGGAGAACGACTTACATTAAAATCGGCAGCCAATTTATTTTCTGATAACTTGGTACCGCTTTCAATTAGTCCAGAAATTATCTGCATCCTTAATTCATATGTTACACGATCACCAGCTGAAGCTTTTGAAAGCCATTTTTCCGGATAAAGATATTGCTTTAATTCTGACATTAGTTCACCTTCATTTCCATACGAGTATACTTGTATACAAGTATTATAAAAACATAATTAAAAAAATGCAAGCGCTTTTACTTCAAATCACTCTACTTTGTAATAGATTTTCAATAACATGAACAATTTATTACAACAAGTTTGTTTAATACGTCGCTCCCCTAATAAAGAATTTCTAGTAATTTTTTGGGACTAATCACAAGATAGGATTCCTATAACATCAAAATATTTATAACCAAAAAGCGTATCTAGTCCTTTTAAAGGTAAAAATAAAAAAGAACATGAAAATAGAAACCTCATGTTCTTTTTATAATATTTTTATTATTTTTCGTACCAGTAGAAACATTTGATTCATTTACTAGTAATAAGTTTATAAAAAACTGTAAAAGCAGTCGGTCGCTAAATTCTTACACCTCCATTGTGTTGATTCTATTTGAGATTATGTTCATGACGAAAACACATAGCAATACAAGTATTATTGTAAAAATTATGATTGGACGATCTGAAGATATAAAGCCTGCCACTATGTTACTAAGCAATGAGCAAAGCAAGACTGAGGATATAATCGTAGTTGTTATAGACTTCTTTATAAAGCCGATTGCCATGGAAATGATACCAACACTTACGGCAGAAATTGACATATAAAATGTGAGTTTAAGTCCCCTTTTTATTAGTTCAAAAGTTATGTTTCCTTCAACCAATTGATGAATAGATTCACTAATACCGAAAATTATGTATATACATATACTCGTTACGATCATTGCAGTTGCTACAAAAAGTGAAACGAATGTGATCTTCGCAAAAAAAACTTTGCTTCTACTATTTGGGTATGAGAAGAGTAGTATTGTCCGTTTACCTGAATATTCTTCAATTACAATTTTTGAAAACATTGCAGAAGATAACAAGCTAAAGGCAAACATACATACTGTACTAAATAATGGAATGATTCTTTCATATCCTGCAAAAATTTTCATGTCCGGGTCTGTTGGTTCAATCTTTGGCGCAAAAGCGAATAGATAGATTATTCCTAACATACAGATTCCAATGATAAAGGCAGAATAAATATAGGAACGAATATTTACTTTTTTTAATTCAAGTTTCATTAAATTAAACATTTTGTTTCATCCCTCCTTTGACAATATTAACAAAATATTCTTCTAATCCATCTGCTATTTCATTTTTGTTAGTAGACAACTCTATTTCTTTAATAACACTTCCATCTGCGATAATTCCTACCACATCTGAGATCTGTTCAATTTCACTTAATATATGGCTAGAAACAATGATCGTCATACCATATTCCTTTACAAGATATAGAAAAAGCTCCCTAATTTCACGTATCCCAACTGGATCTAGCCCATTGATTGGTTCATCTAAAATTAAAAGTTTTGGGCGATGGATAATAGCTCTTGCTATCCCTAATCGCTGACGCATACCTAAAGAAAATTGAGAAACAGGTTGATTACCTATTTCATTTAACCCAACTATTTCTAATGTTTTTTTTATATCAATATCTTGAATCCCCATATAGGAAAGATGAATTTCTAAATTTTCTGTGGCGGATAAATGTTCATAGAAAATTGGAGTCTCTATAATGCTTCCTACGTTCCTTAATATGTATTTTTTATTCTCGTGAATATCCTTACCAAAAATTTTAATGTGTCCGGCAGTTGGGTGAAGTAACCCTATAAGCATTTTTAAAATTGTAGTTTTTCCAGCTCCATTTACACCCAATAGTCCGTAAACTCTTCCTTTTGGAACGGCCATATTACAATTTCTAATAACCTCTTTTTTATTAAAGGTCTTTACTAGCCTCGAAATTTTTACAGCGTATTCATAATCCATATCTATATCTCCCCTTTTTACATACATATATATGTATGTATTTATATAAAAGTAAACTGCCAAATGGCAGTCACCTTAGATATTTATTAACGTTTTATGAACCATTACAAGGGTATCAATTATTTGGTCATCAATTACTGGAAGTCCAATACTATTAAATAAAGCTTGTAAGTGTTTTGCTTTTAATAGATATTCTTCAGTGTCTACTGAAAAGATAATAGGACTTAACCATATATTGGTCAACAACATAAAAGTTTCAGCTGTCTGCTTAGGATATTGGACAGAAATAGACCCATCTATTACCCCTTCTTCGATAAAGGCAAGAATATCAGGAGCCCCTGAATTGACACACTCAATTAATTGCTTGGCAATCATTTTAGGATTGTTTAGGATCTTTGGTATCGTTTTAATGGCTTCTAATTGACCAATATTTTCAAATGACAATAAAAATGCCATTCTCAACTTTTCCAGTCCGTTTAATCCAGTAATATTTTTAGCTTCTATAAATGGGTCGTTTTCAGTTGCAAGACGATTGAGAACAGCTTCGATAATATCCTCTTTTGATTTAAAATGATGGTAAAATGCCCCTCGAGTTAAATCACCAATTTCATCTACAATATCCTGAATAGTAGTTTGTTCCCATCCCTTTTCTAAAAATAACTTAGTTGCTGTATCCAAAATTTTTTTTTCTGTTATTTCTGGATATTTATTTCTAGGCAAAATGATATTCTCCTTACATACATTTATATGTATGTATAATACATTTTTTGTATGTAATTGTAAAGTATTACCAAAATCAAATTTAATCGTCCAATTGCAAAACATAGTAACAACGACATACATAAAACATTCTTCAGACATTAGCAAATCTAATTTTTCTTATGCAACCAAATATATCTATGATTTATTTGAAGTTAGTAGCTTATATTTTCATAGATTGATTTTCATTTAGTATTCACTAGTTCGTTTTTTTTTTACAGAAAAAGGTTGAATTTAAAATCACTCTTAATTTCTCTCATTAACAAAAAAGACAGCCTCCAATATTTGGAGACTGTCTTTTTACTACTTTAAAACCCATTTATATCGCGAATTAAATTATACGCATCTGGTGTCCCAATACCTGAAGCCATATCATAGCCATATGTAGCCGGATAGTACAAGTTTGTTCCAGACGTAATATCATGATATGCTGCATATTTTTGAGTTGTATTAAAGACTTGGTAAAGAGTTGGATTTGCTTGACCAAGGTTTCCCTTACCATTTGCTGATGCAAATTGATTATTGAGTGCAGCGATTCCAGCCCATAATGGTGCGGCAGCTGATGTTCCACCGACTACATGCCATGCTCCTCCAGTATAGATTGAATATCCGGTGTTAGGGTCGGCAGCTGCTGATACATCAGGAACCTCCCTTTTACCATTCGAATAACTGTTTTGGACTCCAGGACCTGACTGGAATGACGGCATAGCATAAACTTTAGATAATCCTCCTCCGTCACCTGATTTGTTTGTTTTGTTACTCCAAACGGATTCTGAACTGTAAGAAGTACCGCTTAAATTCAGGTGTGTTCCACCAACACCAGTCACATACGGGTCATTTGCGGGACTATCGACTTCTAAAGTTCTACCTCCTGAATCGTAGGCACCATTGTCTCCAGAGGCAGCAAAAATACTTTGTCCTTGAGCTGCAAATTGTTGGAATATGGTATGTAAACTATTCATGGTTGCACTTGCTTCATGCTGCTCACCGATCCCCCAGCTAACAGAAATTGATTTTGCCTTATTATCAGAGGCAATTTTTTGATAAGTATCAATTAAGCCTTGGGCGCTATTTGGCCCTTCGTATACAACCACCTGTGCTTTTGGCGCAATTGCATTGATTACCTCAATATCAAGTTCAACTTCGATTGCACCTTGACCGGCAGCACCACTATAACCATCAATATATACATTTGTTGGTGCAGGGCTTCCTAGGCCATAGTAGTTGTTATAGGTACTAATGTTCGTTGCTTTATATCCGTCCAACTCCATGACTGCTACAGTTTGGCCAGATCCAGTATATCCAGTAGAAGCCAGAGGGTTGATATCGTAAGCACCTTTTAATTCAGCCGGTGTATAACCGCCAGCTGGACCACTCCCCACTTTCGGTGTCACTGCTATGTTCTGCCCTGAGACTTGCATAGATGAACTACTAATTTTCGAATGTGTATAATGTGGTTCATTATTCAAACCTTCAACATTCGTAATCACCCCAGAAAATTCAGCGGGAATGGAAGGAGCTTGATCATTGGCGTAATAGGTTTGGCCATTTGAATCTTTATAATTATTTATAGTTACACCAAAAGTATCCTCCATTTGACCAATGGTGCCACTGACGGTAATAAAGGCGTTATTGGAAGAAACATTTTCGACTTTAAAGCCTTGACTTGTCAAATAGCTTTTAACATTAGCAACAGTTGTATCAGTTGGGCCATATTGATTTTTAAATTCGTCGGGAGTTAAGTATTTCTTGTAGTTGTTTGAGTTAGGGTTTTTAAGGCTGGCAATATAATTATCCAGTTGATCGCTGTTTCTTAGCTGAAGGGCAATAGTTATCGAAGCTTTGGAGTTGCGGTTTTTATGACCAATGGAAGTGCCGTGATTTGCAGCGGTTGGAGTTGCCTGAATAAGTTGTACATGTTTGGAAGCTGCGGCAAAAGTTGAGCCTCCTGGGAAATACAACGATAATGTTAACAATGAAGCAACAGTCGGTACTATTAATTTTCGGTTTCTTTTTTTCATCCTTACACCTCTCCTTAGTTCCTAAATAAGATTTTACCAACAATCTAGAAATCAAAAGACGCTCCTGAGGCTACCCGACTACCAAGATTTTAAATTTTCCAGTCATTTCTTTTGGCGATCGGCTTTGGGTTATGTATCACCTTCTTTCAATACTACAACTTTCCATATAGCATATATTTTGCTATGTAAATGCTTATGATTTGAGTTTGACGTAAAAATTAGAATCTCCTGCATTATACATTTTTTTTAATTGAATTCTAAAGAATCTTAAAGAATCTTAAAGTAACTAAACTCCCAGATCGTTGAAGAACAAAGAAAAGAAGAGTTATTTTAGCAACTCTTTTAAACTTTTCTTATCAATCTGTTTTTTTATCTCCTCAGCCTCTATCCTAAATTCTCGGAGATACTTTCTTCAAAAAGCGTATTGTTGTTTTTCAAACTTTTGCATTTTTACATACTCATGAATTCTTCTAACCCAAATTTTCCACTTTATTTCTCACACATCAATTTCATTATGAGTAAGAAATATTTTTCGAATAATCCTAAATAGTTTTAAGTTACCATTCTTTAGAATAGAATTAATTTAAAGATAGCCTCATCTGTTTTTTCGTACTGTTCTCCCAATATGTTTCATTAGTTCGTTTTGAAGAAACTAAACGATAGAAGGTGATCTATTTTATGAGTCATTTCTTATTAAGTAGACTTGGCAACTGGAAAATACAAATTCATTGCCATCCTGGTATTAGAACAGTTGGGAATGAGCGGGAAGTGCTTTTACTCGATGAAGAACATGAAAAAATTGCACATTTTTCAATTGATACGAAAGGAGCCTTTTTAATACTCCAAATCCCATGGGGTGGTTATGTAAAAATTAAAGAAGGTTACCAAACAATCGTTGTACATATTCCGTTTGAAGAAGAAACAGAGGAATAGTTGAATGTAAGCTTTATAAATAATTGCATAAATCAATAAGAAAAAAGAGTGTGCCATTTAGCACACTCTTTTCCTATTATTTACGTAATGTTAAAAATTCTAATTGTCTTAATCTTACTGTGAAGAATGTGATCGGATCAAAGTAAATACTTGGATTTGATTTCATATCTTCTATTGTTTGATTATAGTTAGCAATTGCTACTCTTGTTTCATCAACTAGTTCATGGATTTGCTCAAATGGAGCATGTAAGAACATTGATAAATCTCTTGGTAAAGTTTTTTCAAACATTTCAAATTGTAGGAAAAACTTCGTTGATAATTCTGATGTTACATCATCATAGTTAACATTATCAACATACTTTTGATATTGAGCAACAAGCTTTGATTTATTTTGTGGCAGTAAACCTAATAAGATTCCTGAGCTCTTTAAGATGAATTGAGATGGTGAAGAATTTAATAAAATATTCATGTCATCTAACTGAGTCATACTAGTCATGCGATCAGCATCACGGCGCCAGTCATCTAATACTTTAAAATCACACTCGAGATTTAAATATTCATTTCCAATGTAATCATTTAAAGAATCACTCATTTCAGTTAAATAGCTTTGAGTACCTTCTAATAAAATACCTGATTCTTTAATCCAGTTTTGAAGAGCTTCATTTAGTTTTGGTAAAGTATTCTCTCTTACATACTCACCAATTCGAAGATTCATCTCTTCGTTTATCGTTTCAAGAATTGTACCAAAATCACTATCTTCTTTGATTAACTCTTTACATTCTTTTAGTAGACCAGGAATACTTAGCTTCAGGTCATATTTTAATTCGTCTTTTAATTCACGATACGAGCTTTTAATTGTATTTAAATGCTCCATTTCTTTATCTTTTAAAGAATGTAATAGACCATTTAATTTGTCATCAAGAACTTCATTCCATTCAACATTAGCACGTAGTTCGTTTTCTTTCTCAACTCGTTTTTCTAATAGGAAATTAATTAATTTGCGAATAGCTAATAATAATTTCTCTGTTTGTTTAGAATTAGCATCAGTTGATAGAACATTATTCTCTATAAATAATTCTAAATCTTTAAATTGATCTTGATTACTATAAATTGAAGAATAAGGTAATACTTTAGCGCTAGGGAAATCTACACGAACTTTCGCTTGGATTTCAGCACGAACTCGATCAATTTCTTCTTTACTATAAATTGAATCCATCTTATTTAAAATAAAGTGAATCGGAAGAGTTGGTAATTCCTTTTGAATTTTAACTAGTAAAGAGCGTTCGTTTTCTGTATATGGTGCAGTAGCATTTAAAACATAAACAAGACGATCTGCAAGTTTTACAGATTGTAATAATGCTTTTGTATTAACCTGGTTTCCATCAATTCCAGGAGTATCAATGATTGATAAGCGGTGCTTTTCTAAAAATGAATTTGGTAATTTATAGTATACTAATTCATCACCTTTTAGCAGATTATTTTCAACTGTTGTTAAATCATAAAAATCTGCAAATTCAGGAAGCTGTGTATTTCCTTCCTTCGAAAATACGATAATATTCGATTCATTATCTTGTTCAAATAATACTGGCATTGAAGTAGAAGAACCCATCATTTTCTCACCTAAAAGTGAGTTAACAAATGAAGATTTACCGTTACCTGATGTACCTGCAACAAGCATTGTTGTATTTTCAAATTGAGTTATTTTACTTGTCCACCATTCAAAACGGTCACCAACTTCTATTTCATTTAAAACAGACCATTGTAAGATGTTTTCAAATAATTCTTTGCCAATTTCGAAGCAATCAGGCGTTTTCATTAACTGTTCAAATGCTCTTTCTGCATCAGCAACAATTTGATAATCGATACGGCCTGGGAATAAACGATCCCATGCAAGTGTTGCAGTTGTTGCTAAAACTGCACCCCTAATATCTGTAATACGTAACCAATTTGTTAAGAAGCTTGGCATCATTTCTTCAAGCTGAGCTACAAAATAGTCACCTTCAACTAATTCTTCGTAAGTCATTGAATAGATCGATGGCAAACGATTCCACTTTACACCTGTCTCAACGTTAATTTGGAATAACATATCATTGAATGTTTGCAACCAATTTACATAAACTGATTGTTCTCTGTAACTATTCCAAAGTGCTTCTACCATTAATTCAAAGTGCTCAAGATCAACATTAGCCAATGATAGTAACGGTTGCACAAAATAACTTGGTGCCATTTCTTTTGTTACACCATTTATAATGTATTCTCTTAATACAACAAACCATTTTAAATCTTCTGTACGAATTGATTCATCTGAAGCTAGAGCTACAGCACTATTCCAATCGTGATGTTTTTCATAAAAATTACGTGCAATTCTTGTTACATTTGGATAATCAGGATTATATTTAACTGCTTCTTTAATAATACGGTCTGCTTCCTCGTATTTCGAAACATCGATATAAAGTGAGAATAAATTTAAGAATATTTCAGATGTTAAAGTACTACTATCTGTTTTAACTTCTTTATATAGCTTTTCTGCTGTTTCAAATGCACCAATTTCATAATAAGAATCAGCAATGTTTTTCTTTGCCCAATCACTTAACTGATTTCCGACTTTTTCCCATTTGAAAACTGCAGATTCAAAATCTTTATTTTCAAAATAAACTTCACCTTGTGCAAATCGGATAGATGAAAGATCCATATCATCATTTTGTTCGTTGTAAAGGTCAGCTAAAACTGCAATCGGATGGATATTGTTTTCATTTTCATTTAAATACGATTTATAAAATTGTTTTTTTATAAATTCTTGTTTCACTTTCTCTTTAACTGTCATGTAATCACCTACTATGTATAATAAAATCAAATTAAGTCCAAAAATATGCCAAAAGGAATATGTTAAATTTATACAGCATTATCATTTTACCAAATTAGAGTAACCGAAATTGTGACAATTCTATGTCATTTTCAAAAGATTTTTGTTATATTTGTTACGTTACATACAAAACATAGGTAAAAGAATATTTATTTGGAGGCATTATGCTAACTTACGAAGAAAAACTAACAATCATTGAATCATTTCCAGAATTAACTAAAAAGCCAGTCTCACTTGGGCGTACAAATTTTCAATATGAAGAAAGTTTAAAAGAAAAAATGAATGTTGTTTATCATTTACACCCTAATGGGAACGGCTTTGTATACGCTGAAGGTATTAAGGGATACAAAACAAACGAAAAAGGTATGGTAAATATAAGAGAATTTACTGAAGACGAACTTCGCACAATCTTAACTAAGTCAATCGAAAGCCTATCAATCGAACCGATTTTTGAAGAAGAAGATGAAGAAGTAGAAGAAATCTGGGTTAATGCTAACGGACAAATTCTTAAACTTGTTTCAGAAATGGACATGTGGAATGTTTACGCAGGAGAAAATCTTGATGGTACATTCAATAGCTACGGTGAAGCTTGTGAATATTTAGATGAAGAAGGTTTTGATGTTCAAGACTGAGAATAATTAGAATAAATTAGAGCTTGGGAAATCCAAGCTCTTTTTTATTTGGTTATATTAGTGTAATTCCGTTTGTGATTTACTGCCTTTTTTAGAGCGATAGACGTTCCCTTTTGTGTTGTCACCACTAGATGGTGCTTGTCCATGAAGTTCTGGTGCATTTTGGTTTTTGCTTCCTTTACTGCCATTTTTACTAGTCATACTTCTTCCTCCTCATAACATTAATCATGAATAGATTCCCATTTTAAATAAGAGATTATTCAAGGAATTTAAGCACATACTAATAAAAAAGGAGGGTTAAACATGGCAAAAGGACATACAAACAAAGGTCCACAGAAAAGTTCTGTAGATCAATTTGGACATTCAGAGGAATCTGCATATTCGAAGAGTAAAAAAATGGAAGAGTTTCATAAGAAAAATACAGAAAAAGAAAGTTAATAGAACTTTTAATTCTTTTAAATGTACTTGCTAATTTTCCTTCAACAAGTCATTATAAAAGTATGATAAAATTGGAGGAAATTAAATTTATGAGCGAAAATAACAATGAACCAAAAAAAGTTAGTCTTCAGGAACTTATGAAACAAAAGTTGGCTAGCAAAAAACAGCAAAATTCTAATCAAAATAATGGAGTAAATGCTGTTAAAGATATGACGAAAAAGAATCAAATTTCTAAAAAGCCGAACAATCAACGCAAACGTATGGGTGTGTAGTTAGAAAAAACGACTGAGGTAATCAGTCGTTTTTGATTTCGCATTTTTATATGTCTTCTAAAAGATTTTGATTGCTATTATTTTCACCAAAGGTTAAAACTTCCTCTACTGGCTGATAAGATTCACCGTAAAAATGTGTATCCTTATATGTATGGATCATATTATATGTTTTTTTCATCGCTTTAAAAATCATTTCTTCACCCTCATTATTTGGAGACCAGTACAAAATCTCCATAGGGTTTATTTCTTGAGTTGCTAGTGAGCGTCTGCTATATCCAATCGACTGAGCATGCTCAAAACCTTCTCTTTTATAAAATCGAAGCCGTTTTTCAGTATCTGTATCTTCATAATTAACTGGTTCAACCTCTAAAATAATCGGTTTACCTTTTTTCTTTAGCTTATCAAGTAGTTTATACCCTAACCCCTGCCCACGGGCATCTTTTGAAACGAACAAGTAATCGATAAATACAAAATCATCAAGTTCCGCATACATTAAAACATGATGTGGACCTTCATCTTTATGGTAAATATCTGGCCGCTCTTTCAATAATGTTTCCATATGTTCCCTTGATTTCATTTCTTCAACTGGAAAATACTGATTTAGTTTTTCATACCAATGCATTGATATTCTCCTTTTCTTACATGCAGTTTATAGCATCACGCTAGACAAGTCATTATCTTAATGACCGCCCACTAACTCTACTTTCTCTTCATTTAACAAAGTAGTTATTAATATTTTTACCAAATAATTAGTAAATCCTTTCAAATGAAGTATTTGAAGTATTAATACTTTTCATGCAAGAAAAAAAGTTCATTGATATGAAATTAACATTATTTCTTTAAAGAAACCCAATCTTCCGCTAACATACCATAAACGATGTGATCTACATAATGATCATACAACCATTCAGCATTCCTGATCCGACCTTCTTGAACGAATCCTAACTTCTCAGGTATAGCACGGCTTTTTGTATTTTCAACAGCTGCACGAATCTCGACCCGATTTAGCAATAGAGCTGTTAATGCATGATTAACAAATGCATGACATGCTTTTGTCATTATGCCTGATCCTTCAAACCCTTTTCCTAACCAATAACCAATACTTGTCGACCTATTTGACCAATCAATTTTATGAAATCCGATTACGCCAACAAGTTTTTCATTTGACCAAATACCAGCTTGAAATCCATTGTTTTCAGCAAATTGTTTCATCGTCGATTTAATAAAATTCTCTGTATCCTCAAGTTTTTTATTATATGCTATTAATGGTAACCACTCTTTTAAATGTTCCATTGAATTGATTGTTAATTTGTATAACTCTTCTGCATCTTGTAGAGTTAATAGCTTTAATTGCAAGTTTTCTTCAATTTTATAACTAAACATGATCATTTCTCCTATTAAATATAGTTTTATTCAACTTAATTGCCGACTTCTTTTTCATGAAATAAATCTCGGTCAATATATGAATTAACCTTTTCATTCGGTAAATCCTCTATTGAAATAACAAGATAATCGATTAAGTACCTCCGTGTGTTTTTAAACAAAAAAAGACAGCTTTGAGCTGCCTCAGGTAGATTATATCAACGATGTGATGGCCACGATCCTTGCATTTTTCTATTTTGAATAATTTGTCCGGTATGGTAAGCGTCATGTAGTAATAGATCCATTAGTTTAACTTCAAAAGAATCTCTCAGCAGTTCCTCATCTGTCATATTACTCACTAGCTGTCTTAAAGTAACAGAGGACTTTTCCAAGCGTTCAACTACTTTCTTCCATCCGTTTTCTTCATTCGATTGTTCAGTAAGAAAAAAGGTTTGGTCACCGTCTAGATTTTGTGTCCACTCTCTACCTTCTAGATTTGCTACAAGCCTCTCTTTGTAATAAAGAAGATGATTAACGTTTTCCCAAATTGATTTGGTTGCTTCCCCCGATGGTCTCCAACCAGCTTGTTCAACTGTAATTCCTTCAATTGCATCTTTTAGTGGCGCAAACCAACTTTCCTTATCATATGTTTTGTCTAATACGTTTAAAAACATTTCTGTTCGATTCAAAAAAATTCCCTCCTTTTTTTAACTCTAATAATTTTTAGAAATTACTTCTGTAAAGTCTCCTCATAACCATTAAACTGTCATTAAAAAAGTAGGACTAAATTCAACTATATTTGAACTAAATTTTAACAATTGACTCAACTTGAGGTCACCATTGTTTATTTATTCAACAAATGGCTATATTTACCTTTTATTTTTTAACTTATTTATAACAATTGAACTTTGGGATCAACCTTTTATAAATTCGCAAAAGATACTTTTAAAACACAGGGCTCTGTTAATAGTTCCGTAACGGATTAAATGAAATTTGGTAACAAAACCCACGCATATCAGACTATAAATCACTGTTAATTTATTTTCCTCCGTGCCAAGCTTTTAAGACATTAACTTATCTTTAGAAACTAAAATTATCTACTATTATGGAGTTGTCATTCACAGACTTAGAAAATCTAATTTATGAATTCTAGGTTGGTAGTCTTAATTTAGGTTTGTCTAAAAAATCAAAAATCCATATATTAAAATCTTTTTGGTTTTGTGGTTTGACAGTTTTGTCCTATCAGTTTATAAAGTTTCTATATTTAACATAAACAGTCTACATAAGGTATAATACTAACCATAAGCTATGTAAATGAAGGGACTGCAGCATAGATGGAACAAAAAATTAATAATCTAATGACGATTACCAACCAATTAAAAAGAAAAAATATCAAATATGCTTTAGGTGGAAGCGGACTGTTATATGCTTTAGGGTTAGTGAACTACGTAAATGATTGGGATATTACTACTGATGAGTTTAAAAAGGATATAATAGGAGCTTTATCTTTATTTAAAATAGAGGAAATAACTTCAGGGAAATTTCCTTTTGCTAGTGATTATAAATTGACCTTCATAGAAAATAATCAAGAGATAGAAATCATAGGAAATTTCTCTATTCATTCTTCTTTAGGTATCTGTAATATTCCTTCGGTTATTACTTCTGAGTGGAGAGGAATAGCCATTGGTAGCGCAGAATCTTGGTATGTTGCTTATAAATTAATGAATCGTGAAGAAAAAGCGAACTTATTGTATAATTTTTTAAAAGAAAATGGGGCTGATAATAATATTATAAATATATTATTAAATCAACCTTTACCTATAGATATAAAAGATACTCTAACTAAATTAACTACCTAGAATAGATTGCAGGCACAAGAACGATAATAATGGCAATAAAGTGGTACAGTAGATTCTACCGCTAGTCGACGCTTTTTAGTCACAATCTTAGGGATAGGATCTACCATTTATTAACCCTAGAATCGAGACTCCGATCTAAAAATCGATGAATTATGTATTTTAGTAAACTATGTTTACGTAAATAGACAAAATAAATGGCTGTTGACTTAAAGCATATTCTTTTAAAAGGTAAATTATTGCTAGTAAACTTTTAGAATCTTCAAACCATACCTCATGCAATATTCCATTTTTATCAGTATATTAAATGCTGGCGAAAAAATTTCCCAATCTAAGTAAATTTCACTCTTGATATTTCTTATACATTTTAATTGCTTTTTCGAATTGAATATGCGACACCTTTTGTTTTTCTCCAGTAGTAGGCCAATCATAAGCAAATTGAGCAGTAATAATTTTGATCTGGGAACACCGATTACAACTCTTAAATTGATATCTATTAGTAACTTAATTTGAGTTAATTTTGTTTTTTAACTTTAGGCATCTCGATAACTAGTCACCAAGCAGTTAGGTGTTCTTTATATTTGTTGCATTTCTTCCCCTACTAGTAAAAACATAAAGTAATTAAAATTGGTTACTCATAAGAGCTTCATGAGTAAGTTAAATAGCAAGTTGGTGTAAATTACTTACTCATGATGACCTATCAAATCAGTTTTCTCTTTTTAATATCACTTAATCGTCAGCAAGATTTTTTACTATATGAAAAATAAACATCATATCCTCTTCCAACATCTTTTACACTATGAGAATCTGATCCATACATTAACTCTATATTTAAGGACTTCGCAATTTCAACGACATGGTTTGGTGGATAGGTTTCACCACAATACTCTTTAAATAATCCTGCAGTATTATAGTCTAAAATATAATTTTTTTCTTTTACTAGCTTTAATATTTCAATTTGTTTATTTAGTATTTTTTCCGTATCCTCACATTTCAAAAATTGCTTAAATTTATTACATAAAGTCATATGTCCTATTCGTTTTGGTTTAAATGGACCAAAATCATCAATGATTGATTGTTTTACTACATCGTAATAAGCAAGTTGAAACGCTTCAGCACTACCATAGTAATTTACTAAACCAGAAAGAGTATCTTCAGCTTTATAATCTATACAATGCCAGCCATTTATTCCTTCTAAGTAATGAACTGACAAAAGTCCTGTGTCACAATATTTACCGTATTCTTTTAAAAAGTCTTTAAACCATACTGATTCACTCGGTAAATAATCGTATTCAAAGCCAATTTTTATACGAATTCGATCCTTATACTGATCTCTTACTTTATACATTTCGTTAATATATTCGTCTACCTCATTTTCAGACATCGTAAGTGATGCAACTGCTTCATTTGGCTTTAAGCAGTTTTGAAATGATGATGGTACTGGTGTGTGCTCAGTAATATGGTATTCATCAAACCCAAGTTCAATCGCTTTTTCGATCATTAATTGTACGTCATCACCACTTCCATGCGGACAATATTGTGTATGAGTGTGCCCATCAATTTTCAAGATTTTACTTTCTCCTTCCTATTTATTAAGCAATTGTTTATCTCTTCAAGTTTTATTCCTTTTTCCACCATTAAGACAATTGTGTGATAGACAAGATCACTAATTTCATAAATTAATTCTTCAGTTCCTTCATTTTTAGCTCCAATAATTACTTCACTTGTCTCTTCCCCTACTTTTTTCAATATCTTATCTATCCCCTGATTAAATAAATATGTAGTATAAGATCCTTCAATCGGATTCTTTTTTCGATCTAGTATCGTTTCATAGAGATTCGGTAGATAACTTAATGATTCATTCTGAACAATATTCTTTTCTTGTTTTAAAGTTAATTTTTCGGAAAAACAACTGTAACTTCCTGTGTGGCAAGCTACACCTACTTGTTCAACCTGGAGTAAAACTGAATCTTGGTCACAATCATAAGAAATCAATTTGACATATTGAAGATTCCCAGATGTTTCTCCTTTTTTCCAAATTGATTGGCGACTTCTACTATAAAATGTCGCAAATCCAGAATCGATTGTGAGTTTAATTGATTCATTATTCATATATGCCAACATTAATACTTCTTTCGTATCAATATCTTGCACAATTGCTGGTACTAAACCTTGTTCATTAAAGCGAATTTTTTCAATATCAAAAAACATGTTTTCTCCTCCTATAGTCGAACTGGAATATTTTTTTCATTTAAATAGTCTTTTAATTCACTAATTTTGATTTCTCCAAAATGGAATACTGAAGCAGCTAAAACCCCATCAACGTTTGCATATTCAATCGCATCATAAAAGTGTTCTACTTTGCCAGCCCCACCAGATGCGATAACAGGTACATTAACTGCACTTGTAATTTTTTGCAGCAACCTGATATCAAATCCTCTTTTCATGCCATCTTCATCAATACTATTTAAGACAATTTCACCCGCTCCAAGTTCCACACCTTTTTTAGCCCATTCAATCGCATCCCATTCAGTCTCTTTCCGACCACCATTTATAAACACTTTATAATTGCCATCTTTATTTAACTTTGCATCAATTGAAAGCACAACACATTGCGATCCAAAACGTTCAGATGCTTCTTTAATTAAATTCGGATTTAAAATTGCGGCAGAATTGATCGATACTTTATCGGCACCATTTCTTAATAGTTTTGTAAAATCATCAATCGAACGCACTCCACCACCAACACTGAAAGGAATACGCAATTCCTTCGCTACTTCTGAAACAAATTTCAATGATATATCTCTTTCTTCATTTGAAGCCGTAATATCATAAAATACTAGCTCGTCAGCACCATTCTCACTATAATATTTTCCTAGTTTTATAGGTGAGTCAACATCTTGAATACTTGAAAACTGTTTTCCTTTCACGACTCGTCCATTACGAACATCTAAGCACGGTATAATTCTTCTTGCAAGCATTTAAGTGCCTCCTCAACTGTAAATTTTCCTTCATATAATGCTTTACCAGAAATCGCACCATAAATCTTTAACTTTCGAAGTGACATCAGGTCATTGATCGAGCTCACTCCACCTGAAGCGATAATATTTAAATTTGTTTCGTCGGATAATCTTTTATATGCTTCTAGATTAGGTCCACTTAACATGCCGTCCTTAGAAATATCAGTGTATACAACTGTTTTCACTCCGAGTTGCTCTAGCTGTTTACAAAATTCAAAGCTATCTTGATTTGTCGACTCTTCCCATCCATTTATGGCTACAAGACTGTTTTTTGCATCTACTCCTACAATGACTCGATCACCGTATTTTAAAACAGCTTGTTCTAAAAGTTGTCTATTATTAATTGCCGCTGTACCTATAATAACTTTTTCAACACCTAATTCTAACCAGAATGAAATCGAATCAAGTGTTCTTATTCCTCCACCTAACTGAATGTTTAAATTCGTTTTTTGAACGATTTCTTTTATAATAGAAGCATTTTTCCGTTCTCCAGTTCTTGCTCCATCCAAATCAACAATATGTAATACTTTTGCACCTGCTTTTTCAAAATCTAACGCAACTTCAAGTGGTGAACTCTTATAAATTACTTTCTTATCAAAATCTCCTTGCTCAAGGCGAACACAATTACCGTCCTTTAAATCAATTGCTGGATATAGAATCATATAAACACATCTCCTTAAATGCTTTTAATAAATTTAGACCTGTTTCTGCACTTTTTTCAGGATGAAATTGCATTCCGTAAATATTATCGGATTTAATTATTGCTGGGATCTTAACTCCATATTCGGAATAAGCTAAAAGTTCATCATTTGTTGAACTAATATAAAATGAGTGTACAAAATAGACATACTCACCTTCATTTATATATTTTAATAATGATTCCTGTTTAGTAAAATTCAATTTGTTCCAGCCCATATGTGGCACTTTTACAATGTCAGGTATACGTTTTACCTTACCTTTAATTAACCCAAGCCCCTTTGCCCCGAAGTTCTCTTCACTAAATTCATATAGTAATTGCATTCCTAGGCAAATTCCTAAAATCGGTGTACCGCTTTTTGCCTTAGACTTTATACAATCTACTAAATTAAGTCGATTTAATTCGTTCATCGCTGCTTCATATGCCCCAACTCCAGGTAGAATAATAGAAGAAGCTTGCTCAATCACCTCAATTTCATTCGTAATGACTACAGGAAAATCAATTTCTTCATATGCTCTTTTTAATGAATCTAAATTACCTACACCATAATCAATAATAATATTCACTTATAACATTCCTTTCGTGGAAGGTAACTTAGTCGAAGTTACTTCAACTGCTTGTTTTACTGCTCTGCCAAATGCTTTAAATAAAGCTTCAATTTTGTGATGATCATTTTCCCCATATAAAACTTCCATATGACAATTCATTCTAGCTTCAGAGCTTAATGATTTAAAAAATTCTTTGAAATTTTGTGTATCAATATTCCCTATTCGTTCTCTTACCGTTCGATCATTATAAACAAGATATGGCCTCCCACTAAAATCGACGACAACTCTTGCTAACGTTTCATCCATTGGAATATAGAAAGAACCGTAACGATTAATGCCAATTTTTTCGTCTAACGCTATTAATAGCGCTTTTCCTAACGCGATACCAACATCTTCTGTAGTGTGATGATCATCTACTTCAAGATCACCTTCACAAAATACTTCTAAGTTTACTCCGCTATGGAATGAAAATAACGTTAACATATGATCTAAAAAACCAATGCCAGTTTGAATCGTACTTTCTCCATCGCCATCTAAATTTAATTTCAAACGAATATTTGTTTCATTTGTTTGTCTTGTTATCATTGCAGTTCTCACTTGGAATCCTCCTCAAATCGAATACTAATTGCTTTACCGTGACCAAATAGTCCTTCTTCTTCTGCGATTACTTCAATATGTTTTCTAGCTTCACTTAAGGCAGCCTTATTGTAATAAACAACAGATGTTTTCTTTTGAAAATCATTTACATTTAAGGGTGAGGTAAATCTTGCAGTTCCACTAGTCGGTAATGTATGATTTGTTCCGGCAAAGTAATCACCCACAGGCTCTGGCGTATAGTCTCCTAAAAAAATAGCACCAGCATTTTTAACTTTATGAACGATCGACTCTGGATTTTTTATCATTAACTCAAGATGTTCAGGTGCTAGCTTATTAACAAGCTCTATTCCTTCCTCGATCGTTTTAACGACGATAATGGCTCCATAATTTTCGAAAGAGCTTTTAATAATTTCTTTTCTTGGTTGTTCTTCTAATAAGTTTGGTATTTCTTGCTGTATTTTTTGTGCAAACTCTTCTGAATTTGTAATAACAATACTTGATGCCATTTCATCATGCTCTGCCTGTGCCATCAAGTCAGCAGCAATAAATCTTGGATTGGCTGTTTCATCTGCTAATATGACAACCTCAGTTGGGCCTGCAACCATATCAATTCCAACTATTCCTGAAACACTTTTCTTAGCAAGCGCCACGTAAATATTGCCAGGGCCAACTATTTTATCTACTTTTTCAATTGATTCAGTACCATAAGCCAGTGCCCCAATTGCTTGCGCTCCACCAATTTTTAATACTTTTGTAACACCAGCTAATTTCGCAGCTACTAAAATTGAGGGCTTAATTTTCCCTTCTTTATTTGGTGGTGTTACAATGACAATTTCATTCACGCCTGCTATTTTTGCAGGAATCACATTCATTAAAACTGTTGATGGGTATGCTGCTTTTCCACCTGGGATATACACACCAACTCTTTCAATCGGATTAATTAATTGTTGAACATATGAATTTTTATCATTTATTTTATAACCATCTTGCAGTTGCTTTTCATGATATGCCTCTATATTTTTCTTAGCTTCAATCAATGCATTTACTAAACTTTTATCAGTCTGTTCTAGAGCTTCATTAAACTCATCTTCACTTACTTCAAAGCTTTTTAGTTTGACCTCATCATAAATTAAAGAATACCTGCGAATTGCTTCATCTCCATTTTCTTTCACATTTAATAAAATTTTTTCTACGCTTTTTGTGATCTCAACAGTAGGTAAATTCGTTCGGTTTATAATACTTTCAAGTTTTTCGCTTTTTTGGTTAATCGATAAAATTTCCAGCATATATGTTCCTACCCTTCTTTATTTTTTCAATAAATTCAGTAATACGAAAATAGTTAAATCGATAACTAACCCGATTTGAAATCACTCTAGCACTGATTGGAATCATTTCTTCTAAGATGACTAATCCATTGGCTTTTAAAGTACTTCCTGTTTCTACTAAATCAACAATAATGTCTGACATTCCTACAATAGGTGCTAATTCAACAGAACCATTTAAATAAATCAGTTCAATATTTTGCCTAAACTGGAAATACTTCGAAGTAATATTTGGATATTTTGTCGCAACTCTTAACGTTTCATCACCTCGATCAATTAACGTTCCTGGAAAACCCGCTGCTGCAAAAATGCATTTTCCAAGTTCTAAATCCATCAACTCATATACATCTTTCTCTTGTTCTAGCAGAATGTCTTTTCCTACAAAACCAAGGTCACAAACTCCTCGTTCAACATATGTAGCGACATCCACGGGTTTCACTACTAAATATTTAATTTTATGTACTTCATCTTCAAAAATTAGTTTTCTTGTTTTAGAATCAATTACTTTTCGGTAACCTGACTGACTTAATATTTTAATAACCTCTTCTTCAAGCCTTCCTTTTGCAACTGCAACTGTTAGCCAACTCACTTTACATCCCTCATTTGACATGTTATCCAAGCATTTGTATCAATCGAAAATCCGATTGCATCTATACTGTTTTCCGAATCTTCAGACACCAGAAGATAGCGCCCTCCACTTAAAACCTCTTTATTTAACTGATCATAATACCCTTTAAAAACAATTCCGTCATAATAATCAAATTCATTTACGATTGATAAATCAAGAAGAATATTTGGACTAATTTCTTGAAATTTAATTACCTTTTCAACAGCATTTGCCATTTCATTATTTAATACTAAGCTTCTAAGTAATGAATGAAGTTTTTCTCCTTTACCTTGTAAACTAAATAACTGTTCAAAAACATTTCTAGCTTGAAACGGTAAGCTAATTGACTGAATAAATCGTTCTAATTCATCTATGTTTTTTAAATAAATTAGCTTTTTCAATTTGTTTTTTTGCGACTCGGTTAAATTACATTCTTTAAATAATCCTTCGATAAACCCTGTATGGCCGATTTCTAATATAAAAGGAACATTGCTTAATAAATCAATTGCCATTATAACTACTTCTATTTCAGATGCTTCAGAAATTCGACCTAAACTTTCAATCCCAAATTGATTAATTTCTTCAAGTTCTATCCCATTATTTCGATAGATTGTTGATTGATAAAATACTTTACATTTCTCTTCCTTCAGCGCGATTGGATAAATTTCTTTCATCAATGCACTTGTTAAATCAGGTCTTAACAATAAAATTTGCTGTAAACGTGTTAAAACAACAACTAAGTCTTCTCTAGCTAATCTTGGGTTTCGACTCGAAAATGAATCATACTCTTCAAATAGCTGAGGATGAAACGGGATATATCCTCGCTCTAGTGCATAATCTTCCATTTTTCTTTTATATCGATAATTGACTAATGACTGTTTTAATTTCCCATCCAATTGAACATTCCCCCTTCTAGAAAAAACAAAAAGGCCATACAGGTTAAATGCCTGTATGGCCTTCTGGCACGACACAAGCACCTTTTTCGTAACACGAAGAGGGCTTGCATCTACGGTCAATTTTTGTCCATAGATTCAAACCCTGGGTGGATGATGATGTTGTAGCCCATTATTCGTGCGTGCGAAAAACATGTTCATGTCTCCTTTTTCGTTTTATTTTTATTCATCTTAATGAATTTGATATAAGTTGTCAATCCCTTTTGAAAAATAAAAATTTTGAAAGGGTTTACATTAGGATTTTTTAATTTTTTGAAACTATTAAACTAAAATGAGATTTATTCTAATAACAAGCGTCTCTGATCTAGTAAACTATCGAGTTAAAACTTTACTTAGTAAAAAGATAATAAATAACATAAAACCAACTAAAAAAACCGTGAATTATTGCCCATAGAACTGATTTATGAATACTCCAAGATATTGTAATGGCTAAAGCAGAACCGAAAGTAATAACACTTTTTGAACCAACTGGAACATTATGTCTTTTTTCTGCCCTTTCTTTCATACCTCAAACCCCATTTCCACTGAACCTATATTTTCATTTGTTAATATTTATTCTTCAGTGAAAAGTTTATTCTCTTCAGGTATTAATATTCTGTAATTGTATTACGACATCCGTTTATATTATCAGTGTATCTAGCTTTTTCAGGTTGATTTTCAAAAATAGTTAATTTAAATATCAAAAGAAAAGATTTCGTTAAAACCCTTCTTTCCTTCAAAAGTTATTTTTATGGCTCTTGTTTTTGGCATACGTTGAATCCAATTTAATTCTAAAAATCTTTCAAGAAGCGCATTTCCCAATGCTCCACCAATGTGGTAACGTCTTTCACTCCAATCTAAACATTTATGTGAAAATGATCGACGCTTCTTCTTAATTTTTTCAAGATCAATTTGAAAATCAGTAAAGAATCTCTCACCTTTTTCCGTAACAATAAATCCTTGGCTTTCTTCATTTATAACGCCCAAGTTAATTAAAGAATCAGTTAATAGCACCCCAAACTTACCAGCAGGATGATCGTAACAAGTTCTTGCAAAACGAATTGCTGTATTTTCTGAAGCTTGTTTTAAAGACCTAATTTCAATTGGAGGGGCTATTGATAATAATGTCTCCAATATATGAGCAACTTCCTGATTTCGAATACCGTAGTAACGATGTCTCCCTTGTTTTTCTACGCTAACTAATTTCGCATCGACTAATTTTGCTAAATGAAAACTAGCCGTTTGTGGCTTTATTCCAGCCATATATGCCAGTTCGCTAGCAGGATGAAATCTACCATCTAAAAGGACAGTTAATATTGCTGCACGTGAAGTTTCACTTACAAGTGTAGCAACCACTGCTACATTAGGATTTGCATTCATTTTTATTCTCCTCCCGTTATGTAATCCATATTTCGATGATAATTGAACTATTTATATTCTACAATAAATTTTGAATTACATAATTATTAGGAGGAAAAAAATGAATCATTTTACAAATACAAAGTTGATTAGACCCAAAATTCTATACTATGGAACACCTGTGATTTTACTAAATACATTGAATGAGGATGGAACAGTCAATATTAGCCCTATGTCTTCTTCATGGGCTTTAGGAGATTGCATAATATTAGGAATTGGACTTGGAGGAAAAGCTATTGAAAATTTACAGCGACATCCTGAATGTGTAATCAATGTACCTAACCCTATATTATGGGAGAATGTTGAATTTTTAGCCCCTTATACGGGAAAAAATCCCGTTCCTGATGCTAAGAAAGATATTGGATTTACATATGAAAAAGAAAAATACAATATCAGTAAATTAACTGCTACAGAGTCACAAACCGTAAAACCTACACGAATAACGGAATGCCCAATTCAAATCGAGGCAATTGTAAAACACATTCGTATCCCTGAACATTCACCTGAATTTGCAATTGTTGAAACACAAGTTTTACATGTACATGCCCATAATGAAATCATCATTGAAGAAAATCATATTGATCCAGATAAATGGAGTCCACTAATATATAATTTCCGTCATTATTTCTGTCTCGGAAATAAGTTAGGTAAAACTTTTCGTTCGGAAATATAGTAAAGAATTAAATAAAAAAGTCAGATTCCAAATTGTTAGGAATCTGACTTCATTCTTAATATTTTAAAAGGAAATAAAAAATTTTAAATCCTATTCTTTAACAAGTGCATGTTTTAGTTGAAAAAGAAATTTCATTTTCATGTAAACATCATTTTTCCTGAACTTCAATTAATCTATCTTTTTCTATGAAATCATTCCACTCTTCCCGTAATAACCCCATACGAATCGAGTCATAATATGTTCCATCATAGAAACGACATTTTCTTAATCGTGCTTCCATCGTCATTCCTAATTTTTCTCCAACCGTAATCATACGATGATTTCCAGACCATGTAGTGTAACCTACACGCACAAGTGGCAATGTATTAAATAGATGGCTAATCCAAAGTTTTAGAGCTCTAGTACCAAAACCTCCACTCCAATATTTTGGATCATAAATACCAATTCCCATCTCAAGCCAATTAGATGGTTTATGTTCCCAATAGTAGCTCACCGTTCCAATGACATTTCCATCTACCTCAATAATCCATTTATCCTCTTGGTTTACAATAGTATTCTTATTTTTTAAAGAGTCTTCAAAAGTAACAGCTTTGTGTTCAAAATATGGAGCATCCCATTTCTTCCACTCTGGTGAACTTTCTTTATACGTTATAGTCCAAAGTGAAAATAAATCTTCTTCATTAATAGGTCTAATTCGTAGTGTCAAATCGTTATACAAACAAACTCCTCCACCTCTCATTTTGATTAAAAATAATATATTAGTAATCTTGAATTAACGTATGTTTGGGTTGGTTAAGCATAAAGTTCAATTAACACAATAGGATCTCTTATTTTAAACGTTCATGTAATTTTTTTATTTCTTCGGTCTGTGCAATGACATTGTTATTCAATTTTCTAACAGCATCAAATACTAAAAAAATACCAATAAAAATTACAAATCCAATCAGAGAACTCATCATAATATTTTATTCCTTCTTTCTATTAAATTATTTATCTATATCTTGAACCTTTAATTTCTTATAAAGCCAACTATCTTTAAATTATTATTATTCATTTCATTTCTTATATTTTTTTTAGTTGAATTAGTTAAAGAATACTGTAAGCTTACACTCTGTATACAAAGCTGTCAGGTCTTGTACAACTTAAGCATGTATCAGTTCATTCTTATTCTAGTTTACTCTCTATCTCATTTAGTTTTTTATGGATTTTAACAAGTAAAATAAGTATATGTATAGGAATTCCAATCGCAAGGCCCACTAATGGTGCAAAAGGACCAACAAAAAAGATTGATACAAGTATTGCAGTTATATAAATAAATACAATTACTGTTGTCATATAGGCACACCTTTTTTATTAATTATACCATAAATTCCCATTTGGATTTGACACCTGTGTTTAGTTTTACTTATTTGATTTCTTCATTTGACTCAAGGTTTAGCTCGCTCGTAATTGAGATCTATCAGTAACTTATCCGGGCTTGTTTCTAGCAATTTTCTTTTAAATCTTACTTTTCTTATCAACAAAATGGCAGGATAGTAGAATTAGAATATGGGATTTAATGGTAAAATATTTATATTACTAGATATAAAGGGGAATACATATGAAGAAATTAGTATTAGTATTATCAATCACTGCAATTTTAGCTGGTGGTTGTTCAAATGAAGAAAAGAAAGATGTAGTTGTTAAGAAACCACAAGTTTCAAATAAACAGAACGATGTTAGCCCTACACAACTAAAACCTAGTGAAAATGGGGCTCCTATAAAAATGAAAGAAATTGGAGATGGTCATAACATCGTCTATGAAAAATTTGAAGTAAGTTCAACCAAAGATGGTTGGGTATATTTCAGAGCAATTAACCTCAAAAATTCTATGTTACGTCTTACAGATGAGCAAATTAAATCATTTGGAATCAAAAATTTCAAAGCTGGAGATACTTATCAAATTGGTTGGTGGGCAAAAGATTGGAATGCTCAATCTTTTAACAACATAAAAATGTTTAAACAAATTTAACACGCAATAAAACGAATTTGTATTAAGAACATACTTGATTTCTTATTCAACAATCGCATTGCATAAGTTAAACTACAAAAAGAGGAAGATCCTATGATTTTCCTCTTTTTGTATAAATTATTTTTGATGAAAAACAAATGTTTCTTTAAAATGTCTAGTTTGATTTCCTTTTATTGTTTTTTCCCAAGTAATGTCCACTTTAAATACTTTAGCTTTTACCGATATTGGAAAGTTTGCATGGTGATAGGAACTACCATCAATATCTCCTTCATTAGTAAATAACTCTTAATAAGTTTGGTAAATCATTTTTGTTATGTTATACCACAAGATTTTAAATTATATTTAGTTCGAATAGGAGATTATTTATTAAATCGGTAATTATATGAAGGATTATTATACTGTTTCCTATTTCAACTGACGCATTGCTTTAGTTGAAGAAGGACTTGCTGTAAAAATATGGAACTTATTTAGAGAGAATAAAAAGATTGGAGTAAATCATGCTTTCAAGTAAATATTATTTAACAAATTTTTTATTGAGTATTTCGTTTGTACTTGCTTTTTTAGTGACAGCGTTTATTTTGAATGATACTTTAAGAAGTTCTCATTTTGCTGGCGCTTTTGGAGGAGGAGTCGCACTTTTTCTTTATGGTATATTTAGAAAGAATACCTCTACTAAGAAATAGGTATTTACGTAAAAGTACCAACTTATTATGCAACTTGCGCAATAGATTAGTTTAACAAAAAAGTGCTGAGTGATCAGTACTTTTTTATATTTCGAAGTATCGTTCAATAAGGCTTTTCACAAATTTACCATTATATGGATTATAATAGTTATAAATAATATTAGGAGGCGGAATTATTGAAAAAACCTTTAGGTATTTCAGTGATTAGCTATTTTTATATTTTTGGTGCCATAGTTCTAATAATTAGTTCCGTTTTTTATAATACATCTACTGACTCGATTGGCATAGCTGAAAGGTTTGGAGTTTCAAATGTATCTGAACCATTATTTAGAGTGATAGTAGCTTTTATAACTTTGATGATGATATTTGGTTATATTAGGCTAAAAAAATGGGGATTTTGGTTTATGATTTCGTATTCTTTACTTTTCGGAAGTATAAGTTTGAATTTATCCATACAACATAATCAACAACCTTACATTGGAAATATGATTTTTACCTTTTTCATTTTGTTCTACACAATTTCTGTGAAAAAATCATTTTTTGCAAAAAAACATCACTAATATGAAAAATGGTTCGAACTTAGCAAGATGTAATCTTAGGTAACTAAACCAGCTAATAGTTTGTCAATAATTTTCAATAAAAAAAATATGTGACTCATGTTATACTATTTTTGACATGCCAAATAATCTTCCACTTATTCAAAAATTGGAAGATTATGGTAATTGAGCTGATTCAGATTTTAAGCTAGGTCTTGGAAAGTCGTTTTGCTTTTTAACAGGGCATAAATCCAATGTAATAGTTTGTTCACACAAGCAATAACTGTTACTCTAAATGGTTTTCCTTCTTCACGCTTTTTATCATAAAATTGTCGCATTCGCTTATTTCGTGGGATGATTTCGTCTGTTGTCTTACTCTTACGATTATCACGAATTGCACACCGAACAGCCATAAATAACGCATGTCTCAATCGACTAGAACCACGTTTTGTAATTCGGTTTCTACTGGCTGTGAATTTACCAGATTCAAAGACACTTGGGTCAACACCAGTGTAAGCCACAAGTTTTTTAGGATTATCAAACCGATCAATTTCACCAATTTCAGAGATAATCGTTGCCGCGATTTTTTTTCCGATACCTGGAATCGATTGGATGATAGTATATTCTTCAATTTCTTTTACGAGGACATCTATCTCTGCTTTTAAATTGGATAGATGTTCTTTGTATTGAAGAACCATTTTAATATGCATCTCAAGCGAAATAATAAGGCTTCTATAAAGATTTACTTGAAACGGATTTTTTTCAGCCGCAGTCATTAAAAGCTTAGATCTTTCCTTTGCCCATTGTTTAGAACGACTAGTACATAAAGATGCGATTCGTTTAGCTAGCTGTTCTTCACCTGCTTGTAACACAGCTTCAGATGAAGGAAACTCTAGTAGAGTTAAGAGCGAAACATTAGAATACAAGTCGCCAAAAACACCTCGATATTCAGGAAACACTTGATCTAGAATCGCTAAAAAGTGTAGTTTTGTCTGTGAACTAATTCCCGTTAAATGATCGTGCTGTCTCGTTAAATTTCGTAGGTTCAGTAACTGTGCACCACGTTTTTTATGTGGCTCTAACTCTTCTTTGTAATACAGCTCGCAGAGGTGGTACGCATCGATGACATCAGTCTTAACCTTTCTTAAACTCGAACTTTTAGCTCGATAAGAGATTAATGGATTAATAACGATGTAAATATAATTTAAGCTATCTAAGAACTGCATAACTGGAGAATGGTAATGTCCTGTCGATTCCATTATTAATACTGGTTTTGTATTGGCTTTTTCTTCAATACTCTGTAAGAATTGATGTAGCTGCTTAAACCCTTCAACTGTATGTGAAATCTTAAAACTTTTTTTAAAAGGAGTCTTTCTATCTAAAAAAGCTTGTATTTGACTTTCTCCTTTTGCGACATCCAGACCAACTACTGGATTCATAAACTATCTCCTCCTAAAGCTATTAAATTTATCGGTTCCCCTAATACTCCCTTATAGTGTCATAGGTTCGCTTGTTATTCGGGATCTTTGTCCCAACCAGCCCAAAGCATGTTTCTATAAGTAGGGGGTGAACTGTTTAGTTGACGGGGTCTAAGCCCCACTGATGCTTCGTTCTGCCCCGACTACTTTAATCATAAAACCATATAAAAAATGGTCAACCAGAAAATTTAACTGGTTGACCTTATAATACGAACTGATGCGTTAGTTCAATATCATGTGTTATTTAGTAGTTCTTTTTCTTATGTATTTTACGAAATAAAAGGACCTTTCACTTGGTCCTTTTGTTAAGAAATAATGATTTTAATTATTTTTGTTTAAATACAAATGTTTGCTTATATTTTCTTGCTGGGTACTTTTCCCCCGTTGTCATTTTTTCATAAGGTTGTTCTCTCCATGTAATAACTACCTCGATATTTTTAGCATTGGAAGATACTGGCATGTTTTGATGATGTAAATCTTGTTTTAGGGGAGATACTCCACTAGTAAATAACCAATACATAGTGCTTGTATTTGGTTCATCCCTGTAAACTTCAATTTGTGGGTCATAAACTTTCTCTCCAATGTTTTTTATGTCTAAACTATAAACGTTGAATACGTCTTTTTTTTGCTTTACGTCATTAATATCTGGCTTATCAAAGGTAACCTTCCAGTGGTCAGAGTTTCTTGCTGTGGGAAGTTGATTTAACGATAAAGCACATGCGGAATTAGAACTAAAAATTGTTAGAGTTATTGTAGCGAAAATCATTAAAAAAGCGTTTTTCAATATAATTCCCTCCTATAATTAACATGTATAGTTAATATTTGATAAAAATACAGAAAAATACATTTGTTTAATTATGTAACTATCGCATTGCGATTCTTCAATAGAAGATCGCTTTTTCTTATTCAGCAAAATGACAGGATAGTTCTATAAGGATTAATTTAATATCTTCGGTAGTGGCTAGTGAAGGAATTATCATTTATGTATCAAAATTAACATATTATGGAAAAAGACAAGTGAAAATGGAGGGGATTTAATATGATGAACCCAGCATTAAAAATGTACAACTACCACGTATGGGCAAATGGAGTTATAATTGATCGTTTAAAAGAACTTCCAAAGGAAATTTATCATAAGGAAATTCAGAGTGGTTTTTCTTCGGTATCAAAGGTGTTGTCTCACATTTATCTCACAGATTATGCATGGTTTGACATTCTCTCAGGTAAAAGTATGAATGAAGCAATGGCGTTCACGAATCAATTAAGAGAACAGGTGGAAACGAAAGGTATTGAGGAAATGCAAATAATATTTCTAGACTTATCAGAACGAAACAAAGCACTTTTGAACAGTCAAGAAGATAATGAAAAGTTGATCGTGGTGGATAACCCATATGCTGGGTTGCTTGAAACATCTACATCTGAATCGGTACTTCACGTTGTCACTCACGGATCATATCACCGTGGCAATATAGCTACCATGTTGCGGCAAATGGGGCACACCTCCGTTATGCAAGATTTTGGACTTTACCTATATTCAAAATAGAACAGAGTAACTCAAGCCAATCCACTTAAAAGGAACAGAACTTCAACTAACGCAGTGCATTAGTTGAAGATCAAGAGCAGCCAAAGACTGTTCTTTTTTATTAAAGTAAATGGCAGTTTTGTGCAATAAGATACTGTATAATTAAATTCATAATAGGTGGTGGAATTATGAATTTAAAAGAAAAATTGAGTTTATTACTTAAAGAAACTGTTTTTGATTTAGTAAATAAAGATTTTGTAAAAATTAGTTCCAAACTAATCAAAGAACTTGCAATCGAGGACATTAAAGAAGAACTAAATTATTGGGGGACACTTACAATTCCACCTGATTTAGCTTACAAGAATATTAACTATATTGAGTACAATTATGGCGAAGGTTATGCAATGGAATTGGATCTTTGGATAGATAATGAGGAAAGTGACTTAACATTGTCATGTGAAGCAATAATCGACCAATCAGATAACGTTTTATCATTTTCAATCACAAATTTACACGTTTTATAATTCAATAGTATAGCAATGAATATCCAATTTCTTCTTAAAAGCAGAGGAGAACATAATAATGAGAAAGATGACATTGAAACTAACAATTGAAAATAAAGAATATATTATTGAAGAAGATCAAAGGTATATTTTTGAATTCAAGTCAGGTTATGAACTTAATGATTCTGAAAATCCATATTGCAAATGTTTAGTAATTGATCTTTCACTTGCTCTTATAGATGATGATGGAAGTATTCGTTTCTATGTTTTAGATGAAGAATCAGGTGAAGATTATCTAATTGCACAAGAAGAACTTTTATCGATAATTAATATTTAATTAGTTGTTCTTATGCAACTAACCCATACAATAGTTGAATAACCTTTAAGCTGCTTCGGTAGCTTTTTACTATTCAAGTAAATGGCAGGTTAGTAGCATAAGAGAATATGACAAAATGAAGGAAATACTATTAAAAATTTAAGCTATATTGATTGATTAGCAATCAGTCGTGACTATTATGATTGTAGAAATTGATGGATACTTTACACAAGCATTACTTACAGGTAGGAAGTGTTCTAAAAAAGAATTGAAGCAAAAATATTTACAGGCTTTAAGTATAATAAATGACATTAGAGAACTACCAGATGTGTTTTGTCGTTTATTCCGTTTTGAACAGTTCCCTTTCAATGATGAAATTGAAATCGATTTTGTTATTGATACCGATACCGATTATATTTATTCGCCGAATTATTGAACTAATTAGCAGTTGGATTAAGAAATGTTATAATTTTATTAAAGGGTCAACTGACGAGGTAAAAAAACATGAAAAATTTAGTGGTATTAAGAGATTTATTGATTAATGCAAGTGACTACCAATGGAACGTCTCTCTATTTTTACCAAATGGAGAGAATTGGGGTTTGAATTCTTCTTGTTATTTAATTGATCTAGATGAATTGGATGACAATGAAGATATACCTAAATTTGCTGTTCAAAATAATTATTGTTATGTTTTAAATATGGCGGATATTCAGGATATTGTAGACAATGTAAAGCAGCAAAGAGCAGAATGTTCCGAATTAGATTTATTTGAGGCATTTCTATACTATTTTAAATATGATGCTTTTATCTCTTTTAATTAAATTTAAGAGTTGTTCAATTAACACATGCCTTATTAGAATAGCTTATCATAGTGTTTCTTTGGATTAGCTATTTTGTTATTAATAAAATATTCAGCCTCATTTTTAATAATTTCTATGTAATTATGCTTCTTAAATGGTTTTGTATGTTTAAGAATTCTTCTAAGCCCTCCTTTTACCACTGTTCTCTCATTTTGAACATCTACAATAACAGTCAAGTATAACTTTTCATTATATTTTACTTCTCCCGTAACTTGACCTTTTTCCAAGTTAACTGTATATTCAGGTACAATTTTCAATGGTGAAAATGATGTCCAACCTGCATTTTTAGGCTGAATTCCAAACAACCTATATAACATATCCCAATAAAATTCTTTAAGTTTATTCATAAATGCTCCAATACTGTTTTGGTGTATTTTAAAATCACATTCTGCCTAATAAGTGTATTAGCAAATTTTACGATAATATTTTCATTATACACTCTAAATCCCGCTAAGTGAGTATCCAAATGTTTTAAAAATTTCTGTTAGAGATTACTGGTTTATCCAAAATAACTACTGCTCTATTGAGTGGAGTATGAATATGTGATGACAAGTTTTTTGTCGCCGAATCTGAAATTTATGAGAATAATAAACTCATTTATCAATTTTTAAAAAACTTCAAATAAAAAAACATAGGGAGAATTTAGTCTTCCTATGTCTTCATTCACATTATTTATCTGTTTTTTTTTGCTTATTTTTCAAATACTCCGCACGCATTTTTTCAAGTTGCTGCTTTTTATCAAATTTGGCAGGCGTCTGTTTTTCATGAAACTTTGCAACAGCTTGCTGACCTTTCGTATCCAATTGATATTTTCCCACTTTGTTCACCTACTTTTGTTGTCTTTAAAGAGAATCTATTCAATAAATATAATATACCTTATTACTGAAGTAAACCTTAGTGTATAAATTCATCTCTATACTGATCAATCGATTGCTTTTTAAGGTCATCCCAAATTGGTGTTGAAATATTCGCTTCCTTTTGTAACTGATCGAATGTTCTATAAATGGCTTCAATCTCACTAAAGGATCCTTCAATCATATTATTCATTGGAAGTTTATGAAATATTTTCAATCCATGGTATGCAATATTTCGATATTTACGTACCAATTTCACTTGAAAAGCTGGATCAATTTTGTATCCCAATTTTTCTAACACCATAAAGCCCTCATCCATTGCAGAAATCATCTGTAGTAATGCATTCTTATCATTTGCTATTTTTTTAAAGTCAAAGTTATTTAGATAATGGATTGAGTTCATCGCAACAATTGGTATGAGGTGACTTTTAAGCCAGCCATCAATATGATCATGATATGTTAATTTATACTTTACTTCTTTAAAAGCTTTCTCTAAAGTTGCTTTAAAAGGTATGTCAACTTCCAAACTACCGATTACCATTTGCCCCCCACCACGAATCGAAATGATACGCCCACTTTCTTCACGTTTCCCTCCACTAAGTTGAAAACCAAAGGCTATATTCTTTTTGACGTTGCTATTTTCATTTAGGAATCTTTGCATATTTGCCGAATCAGCATTATTCCCAACAAGCACGATGTTTTTACTTATATTTTGTGCTAATACCGGTAGGACAGAAGGAAATTGATTATATTTCATTACGACAAATATAAGATCGTAGTAGTCGTCTTGTTCAAGTTTATCAATAATGTTAACTGAATCAACGGTATTTTTTCGTTGGAAATAATGACGAATAACAAGTCCATCTTGTTTCAATTGTTCATATCTTTTACTTCTAGCTAAAACAGTTACATCATTCCCTCCTTTTACTAAAGAGTGAGCAAGATAACTTCCCAAAACGCCAGCACCAAAAATTAATACTTTCATCATAGTACTCCTATTCTATCGAATCTTAATCGCTAAAGATTTACGGAAATAATACTGGACATTTGTTTTTTATTGAACAAACGTCTAATATCTAGAAGTTTAGCAACAGACGATCGCTGTATCAATGGTTAATCAAGCTGATTTTGTTTAATAATGAACAAATTAAATCTATTTGTTCAACAAAAGTTTAATAAAGTACATTTGTTTCTTTTTAGACAGTTGTTCATTATAATTAATCTACTAAAGCAATTCTTATATGAAATGATAAATGAAGGAGTATTTTATGGATAAGAGAATCAGAAAATCTAAAAAAGCGATTGAGGATGCACTAATTAGTTTAATGGCGGAGAATGATTTTGAAAGTATCACCATTAATTCAATTGCAGAAAAAGCGGACGTCAATAGAGGGACAATTTATTTGCATTACAAAGACAAATTCGATTTATTAGAGCAATGTATAGAAAGAGAGATAAAAGAATTATTAATATCTTGTTTGCCTGAAGGCTCCGGAAGTTTTCCATCTAAAACACCTTTACTAAGGACGTTTATCTATTTAGAGAAAAACTCTTTCTTTTACCATACTTTGTTAACGAATACTGGGGTTCCCACATTCAGAAATCAATTATTAAGTGTAATGAAAGATGGAATGAGAGATCAATTGAATTTAAATGAATTGAATCAAAATATGAACAAAGAGTTCCTTATTCAGTTTTGGTCTTCTGCAACAATTGGGGTGATTGAATGGTGGATCACTCAATCAATGCCAATTACCGCAGAAGAAATCACGGAACAATTATGGATTTTACTAGAACGAAATCAAATTTTACCAAATATTGAATAATGCCAGACTCTATTCTGATTTCGCTAAATACAATTCGTAATTTATTTGCTTTTATTCGTTATATGTAGGAAAAGAAATCACATTTTTAAAGCATCTACATACTGTTTAGCTTCTAATAATGAAAGTCCTAAAACAGTTCGAACTTCTCTAATTGCTTGAATTTCTTTTCCTTCATTTATGAGTTTTCGCAATTCATTATTAATTGGATGTTTGGGTACTTCTATTACCGTAGCAATCTGATCTAAAGTAATCTTTATATTTTTCATTCGATTCTCTAATTTATTAAGTTTATCAATAACTGTTGTAATCAGAACAAAAACAATGATTAACAATAATCCAAGAAACGTATATTCCACCTTATTCACCTACCAATTTATATTAGTTAGCAATGTATATGGGAAATCATTGAAAAATTATTAGGTATAAAATTTCCTAGTTAATACATGTGTTTTTAAAAATGTATTGCTCCCTATAAAGAGTAAACTTAAAAAGAGATTTCTTGAAATGACTCCGGTACTCAACCGGAGTCATTTCATTTAATGTCCATTGCAGACGATGACATTTTTGATTTTAATCTGTTCTAATCCATCAGGTCACAAATTGTAATTATGAACAATTACTACTAAGTTCTTATGTAACCAAAATGTGCCTATAGAACATACAAGTTACTATCGCACTTTAAAGTACGTTCTTTTTTTCTTTATAAATTTATTCCATAATAACAACTGTAGAGAATAGATTCCTTAGAGGTCATCTTTAATCATCTAATTTCTATTCTCTAACTAAAATTTAACTTAACTTCATATTTTACATGAAGATTAATATATATAGGAGGATTTATATGAAAGAGAATAACTTATTTCAAGGAAAATTAGGTTTTGGAACTGCCCCACTCGGAAATATGTTCCGTAACATCCCTGATGAGGAAGCATACGCAACTGTTGTAGCAGCTTGGGATAATGGCATTCGCTACTTTGATACAGCGCCACTATATGGTGCAGGTCTAGCTGAAATCCGCCTTGGAGAAGTATTATCAAGATACAATCGTGATGATTATGTTTTAAGTACAAAAGTGGGACGTTTAATTTTAGATGAACTAGAAGACGTTTCTGCACGAGACTTAGGTGAAAAAGGTGGAGTTTTTGAATTTGGACGTAAGAATAAGCTTGTGAACGATTATAGTGCTGACGCAACTTTACGTTCAATCGAACAAAGTTTAAATCGTTTGAAAACAGATCGTTTAGACATTGTCTATGTTCATGATATTGCACAAGACTTTTATGGTGACGATTGGATTGCACAGTTTGAAATTGCTCGCACTGGAGCTTTCCGCGTACTTTCTCAATTACGAGATGAAGGTGTTATTAAATCTTGGGGACTTGGTGTTAATAAAGTAGAACCAATCGAAATCGCATTAGAATTAGGTGAATACAAACCCGATGTTAGTTTATTAGCTGGTCGTTATACACTTTTGGATCACGATCGTGCGCTTCAACGATTAATGCCTGAAGCTGCTAAACAAAATGTTGATATTATCGTTGGTGGACCATATAGCTCAGGTATTCTAGCTGGTGGAACTCACTTCGAGTATCAAAAAGCATCACCTGAAATTATCTCGAAAGTTGAGAAAATCAAAGGAATTGCAAATCGACATGGTATCAGTGTGAAAGCTGCAGCTCTTCAATTCTCATTAGCAAATCCAGCAGTTGCAACAGTCATTCCAGGTGCAAGTAAACCAGAGCGAATTGCCGAAGACCAAGCAGCATTAAATGAAGTAATTCCAGCTACATTCTGGCATGAAATGAGAGAACAAAAACTAGTATCAGAAAATGCACCACTACCAATCGACATTAAATAATAACTATATGATAGGAGCGATATAAAATGGCTAACACAATCGTTACAATGGAAATTCCAGCAAATCCTGAAAAAGTATGGCAATTAATTGGCGGTTTCAATTCGCTACCAGATTGGTTACCATATATCCCAAGTAGTGAATTATTAGAAGGTGGACGTGTTCGTAGTTTGGCAAATCCGGATGGCGATGCAATTGTTGAACACCTTGAAGCATTCAATGATAAAGAGCGTTTTTATACGTACTCAATAATGAAAGCACCATTCCCAGTTACAAACTATCAATCGACAATACGTGTTCAAGAGCATTCAGATCGAAATAAATCAATTGTTGAGTGGTCTGGTAGTTTTACTCCTGTGGATGTAACTGATGAGGAAGTAATCAATCTATTCCATGGGATTTATAAAGATGGATTGGAAGCATTAAGACAAGCATTTCAAGTTTTAACTGTATAATAACTAAATTATTAAATATAGTAATAGAGGATAAGTTAGTATTTATCCTCTATTTCTTCGTTTAAGTAGCTGTTTATAAAATGGGAAAGGAGATTTTACTTTCTCACATCAACTATTTTATAAAAAAGAAAAATCCGCTCCATTTTTTGTAGCGGATTTTTCGTGTGATTATATTAGCTATATAGTAGGGTATTAGACCCCATCTTTGACGATTTACTTATTCATTAGATTGTAGAAGTATTTTTCGTTAATGCTGGCTTCAAATGTAAGATTAATCCTTCATTTTCAGCAGCAGTTCCGATTGTAATTCTGATTCCATTAGGGAAAGAACGGATAATGTATCCTTTTGATTCTAAATCCTTAAAGATTTCCTGGCTGTTTTCAAGTGGCACAAATATAAAGTTTGCTTGAGATGGATAGTATTCGATACCATAACTGTTGAAAAACTCTTCGTATTGATCCATGCCTTTTTTATTTTGTTCAACACAGTTTTTAATAAAGACTTGGTCTTCAAGTGCTGCTATTGCTGCTACTTGAGATAGCATTGAAGTGTTGAATGGAAGTCTAGCAATATTTAATTCTTGAATTAATTTGCTATTTGCGATACCATAGCCGATTCGGAATGATGCTAGGCCGTATGCTTTTGAAAAAGTTCTTAAAACGATTAGATTTTCAAATTTATTTAGTAATGAGATTGTATCAGGGAAATCTGATGCTGATACATATTCAACATAAGCTTCGTCAACAACTACAAAAGTAGTGCTTGGTACTTTTTCTAAAAACTCGACTAATTTGCGGCTTCCAATATATGTACCTGTTGGGTTATTTGGATTACAAATCCAAACAATTTTAGTATTCGCATCTACTTGTGCAAGCATAGAATCTAAATCGTGTACACCTTTAACTAAAGGAACTGGTCTTACTTCAGCACCTTCTATAACTGCGTGATGAGCATATTGTGAAAAAGTTTGAGATGCTTGTACAATATTATGTTCTTTCGTTAGCAACGCTCGACTAATCATTTGAATAACTTCGTCAGCACCACTTCCGAATATTAATTGATCTGGCTGTATATTTAAGAAATTCGCTAGTTTCTTACTAATTTCTTCTGTCGCACCATCTGGATAAATCGCAAACTTACTTACTACATTACGTAGTTCTTCAAAAACTTTAGGAGAACATCCGAATGGGTTTTCATTTGATGCAAGTTTTACAACTTTGTCTAGACCATATTCACGCATGACTACTTCACTTGGCTTTCCTGGTGTGTATGCTTGAAGAGTCAAAATTTGTGGTTTCACGTACATGCTTATTTCTCCTTTTATTCAAAGTTTTGTATAATGTTGTCAGTTTATCATATTATTAAGCTGTTAATCTAGTCCTATTTTCAAGAATATTTCAAATTATCTAGTTCCATATTGCCTGCGTTATTTTGAAAATAGCTTGTTTCAAATTCAAATAAAAAGTAGAATCATAAGACTCTACTTTTCAAGCCAACTACCCATATAAGCCGGATCTTCATATTGATGTGCTTCTTTTACTACGTAAAGTGGTCTGAATGTATCAATCATAACTGCTAGTTCTAATGTTTCTTTCTTTCCAATACTACCTTCAGTTTTACCTGGATGTGGTCCATGTGGAATACCTGATGGATGTAATGTAATAGACTCTTGTTCGATTCCTTTTCTACTCATAAAGTTTCCTTCTACATAGTAAAGGACTTCATCACTGTTTACATTACTGTGAACATAAGGTGCCGGAATTGCTTCAGGATGATAATCATACATCCTTGGAACAAATGAGCACACTACAAAATTATGTCCTTCGAATGTTTGATGTACTGGTGGTGGCTGATGAATTCTTCCTGTAATCGGTTCGAAATCTTCAATATTAAATGCCCATGGATATAAATACCCATCCCATCCTACTACATCAAATGGATGATGAGTTAAGACATGTTTATAAAGGTTTCCTCTTGCTCTAGTTAAAACAGTAAATTCACCTTTTTCATCATATGTCTCTAACGTTTCTGGTCCTCTAAAATCACGTTCGCAAAATGGGCTATGCTCAAGCATTTGGCCATATTCATTTCGATAACGTCTTGGAGTTGTTAATTGGCTATTAGACTCAACAATTAAAAACTTCGTATCATCATTTGGAACTACTTTGTAAATTGTTCCAATAGGGATCATGATATAATCGCCTTTACGGTACGTGATTGTTCCGAACATTGTTTGGATTTCACCTGAACCGTAATGGACAAAGAACATTTCATCTCCTTCACCATTTCGATAAAAATGTTTGCTTTCCTCTGTTACGTTTGCAACTGCAATTAATAGATCAGAGTTACCTAAAACGTATACTCTTCCTTCTAAAGCATCGCCTGTACGCTCTAAATTGTTTGTACGAATATGGCGGTGTTGTAATGATGTCTGTTCTTCAAATTCGATTTGAAGTGATTTATAAAATGATGTTTCACTAACTGAAGTAGGCATATGGTTATGATATAAAATAGATTGAGTGCCTGAAAATCCTTTTGTACCCATTACCTGCTCTCTGTATAATGACCCATCTTCTTTTCGAAATTGAATATGTCTTTTCTTTGGAATCTTACCTAGACTACGATAATACACACGCTTCCCCTCACTTTCTTACAGTATTTCGTAATGTACCTAAACCAGTAATGCTTAACTCAACAACGTCTCCATCTTCTAACCAGCGATGTTTTTCTTCACCAAGTTCTAAGATACAACCTGTTCCAACCGTTCCGGAGCCAATTACATCACCTGGATATAGCGTTACATTTTTTGATGCATGAGAAATTAATTCTGGAACGGAATAATAAATTGTAGAAAAATTGCCACTAGAAATGATTTTTCCATTAACTGCAGCTGTCATCTTCAAATCATAGCTTTTACCTGTTCTGAATTTCTCAATTTCATCTTTTGTTACAATACAAGGTCCTAGAGAAGTAGCAAAATCCTTACCTTTTGATGGACCTAAGCCAACTTTTACTTCATGTGCTTGAATATCTCTAGCACTCCAGTCATTCAAAATTGTATAGCCAAGAATATAATCATCGGCTTCTTCAACAGGGATATCTTTACCTTCTTTACCGATAATACAAGCGATTTCTAATTCAAAATCCATCTTTTTGCAATTAGTTGGAATGCTTACATAATCTTCAGGTCCAATAACCGCTCGATGATTCGTAAAATAGAAAACTGGTACGTCATACCACTCAGGTATCATCTCTAGACCTCTTCTGCCGCGAGCAGTTTTTACATGCTCCTCAAAGGCATAAAAATCACGGATACTTTGTGGTCTTGGTAATGGTGCTCGCAATTGAACAGAAGAAAGTGGAATACCTTCTCCTGATATTTCTGCTATTTCATTTTTATATAAATCATAGTTTTCTAGAATCGTTAGTAAATCTGCTGGAATTCGGCCATTACTAGCTTTATTAAGGTCGATTACTTGATCTTCAACTAATAAACCTGCACGCTCATTACCATCATATTGAAAAGTTATAAATTTCATACCTTCACCTTTTTCTTTCAATTGCAAAAGTATCAGAAATAGCACGTGTGTAAGAATGTCCAGCAAGGCGGCCAACTGGATTTAGCTTTTCAGTATTGATTTTGCCATCTGCATATAATTCATCATTTATATGAACATTAACGACTTTACCAATTACTAAACTTCCAGCACCTTTGTTCTCACCAAAATGTAATAGCTCATGAAGCTCACATTCTAGTCCTACTAAACTTTCTTTTACTCGAGGAACTTGTACAGTTGTCCCATCGACTTTTGTAAGGCCAACTTGTTCAAATTCATCTACTCCATACGGAAAATCTGCAGCAGCATTATTAACTTGTTCGCAAATTTCTTCACTTACAATATTAATAATGAATCGTTTCGTCAGTTCAATATTTTTTAATGTGTCTTTTTTCTCGCCGTCTGTACCTCTAATCATAGGTGCAAAGCACACTAACATCGGGTCAGCACAAATCGCTGTAAAGAAACTAAAAGGTGCAACATTCGCTACACCTTCTAAGTTTACAGTTGAAACAAATGCAATCGGACGAGGCAACACTGAACCAATTAACAGCTTATAAGCATCTTGCCATGGTAAAGTATCCGGTCTAATTTCCATTGTTACAACTCCTTATAGATTTCCTCGAAGTTCTTGCTCACGCTCGATTGATTCGAATAATGCTTTAAAGTTACCATCACCGAATCCTCTAGCACCTTTACGTTGAATAATTTCAATAAATAAAGTTGGACGGTCAACGATTGGACGAGTAAAGATTTGTAATAAATACCCTTCATCATCACGGTCAACTAAAATCTTTAATTCTCTTAATTTCTCAATATCTTCATCAATTTTTCCAACGCGCTCTGTTAACATATCATAATACGTATCTGGTGTTTTTAAGAATTCTACACCTAGAGCTCTAAGCTTAGTAACTGTATCAACGATATCTTCAGTTAATAAAGCAATATGTTGTACGCCTGGTCCATTGTTATAGTCTAAGTACTCTTGAATTTGTGATTTCTTTTTACCTTCAGCTGGTTCATTAATTGGGAATTTAATTCTGCTACCATTTGTCATAACTTTTGACATTAATGCAGAATACTCAGTGCTAATATCGTCATCGTCAAAATGGATCATTGATTGGAATCCCATTACGTTTTCATAATAAGAAACCCATTCTTCCATTCTTTCAACGTTACCAACTACATGGTCTAATGCGATTAAACCTGTTTCATTTACTGGAATTGTGAAAGCACGATCTTTATATCCTGGTAAGAAAGGACCATTGTAGTCGCCTTTTTCGATTAATGTGTGAATTGTATCACCATAAGTTCCGATTACAGCTTTTTTAACTGTACCATATTCATCACTAACTTCAGTTGGAGGTAAAATTTTAATCGCTCCACGGCTTACTGCACCTTGATACGCTGCTTCGATATCATCAACTAATAAAGCGATATCTTTAACACCATCGCCATGTTTTTTAATAAACTCAGCAATTTTAGTATCTTCTTTTAAAGATCCAGTAATAACTAGACGAATTGTACCATTTTTTAATACGTAAGAAACTTTATCACGTACTTTTGTTTCTAAACCAGAGTATGCTACTGGTGTAAATCCAAAAGTGTTTGCGAAGAAATAAGCTGTTTGTTTCGCGTTCCCTACATATAGTTCTAAATGATGAACATCTGATACTGGAAAAACATCATAGTTAGTATTTGTTTGTTTTAATTCATCTTGTTTCATTTTAATTTCCCCCTATAAATTACGATTTTTGTAAAGAAAAGAAAAAACTATGTAAGAGCGTTAAGTAAACGCTTACAAAACAAATAACCGCATAAAAAAAATTCTTAACAAGGATGACAATTCGCCAAGAATACCATTTAGAAATATATGGGAAATTCCCTAACGAACACACAACCTTTACTACTATATTAATGTAATGATCGTTTTATGAGCCGATTTTACATTTATATAGTAGTCTTTAAAATATATATTTCTACACTTCTTTTTAAATTCCTTCAAAAAATTTTCAATTAAATAAATTTTTTGTCGTTTCTTAATTTTTTAACTTTTAGGATTAATTCGTATTACTTTTCTTTATATGATTTCCGCCCCATGCACATAAAAGATCCAAAATTGGTTTCATTGATTTACCGTATTCATTTAATTCGTATTCCACTTTAGGCGGAATTTGATCATAAGCAATACGATTAATTAGTCCATCCGCTTCTAACTCTCTTAATTGCTGTGTTAACATTTTTTGAGTTATTTTAGGCATCAGTTTTCTAAGCTCATTCGTTCTTTTTTTACCTGTTTCTAAATGGCAAAGAATAATACACTTCCACTTACCACCTATTACCTCAATCGCTGCTTCAATCGGCATATTATATTCTTTCATATATCCTCCATCATTGCTAATTACTATTTAATTAAAATTAAGATAATTTTAGTCAATTTTTTTAGTACAAATGAAAACTACAAAATCACCATATTTTGTGGATATTATAACTATTGTCCTATCAATGATTTTGCAGTCAACAGTAAAGGTTCATAAAATATAGCATACAAATAAATTATAGTTCAAATATTTATCAGTTATAAAAAAAACAAACTTAGTCCTATAGACTTAGATTTTCCAAATAGTTTTATAGGCACTTTTTAGTACGTACTTTATTTTAGGATCGTAATCATTCATAATTACAATCATAATTTACTCAAAAAGGAGTGGAAACAATATGTTTATCATTCATGGTAGTTCTAGGGAAAACGGAAATACAGAGCAGCTAACAAATCTCATTACAAAAGATGTTGCCAAAACGGAAGTGCAATTACGTCATAAAAATATTAAGGCGATTAACGACCAAAGACACGAGCCCAATGGCTTCCAACCAATTGATGATGATTACGAAGAAATTATTAAAGAAATGCTACAGCATGATACGATTATTTTTTCAACACCTTTATATTGGTATGGTATGAGTGGTTACATGAAAAACTTTATTGATCGTTGGTCTCAAAGTCTTCGTAATAAAGATCTCCAATTCGCTGAAAAAATGAAAAACAAAAAAATGTATGTCGTAATTGTTGGTGGCGATCAGCCAAAAATTAAAGCACTACCATTAATTTTACAATTTAAACATATATTCGAATTTGTTGGAGCAAAACTTGAAGGATATATTATTGGAACAGGAAATTCACCTGGAGCAATAGTAGAAGATCAATTAGCCATTCAACAAGCTGAATTGCTAAATACAACACTAAAAAATAAGTAAGTACAACTAGAAGGAGCAAGACCTTGATTCCATTTTTACAACATAACCCAACTAAATTATGGTTTGGGAAAAATCAAATTGAACAATTATCAAATGAAGTACAAGATTATAACCGTATCCTGATTGTTTATGGTGGCGGCAGTATTAAAAAAAATGGCGTATATGATGACGTTATGAACCAATTAAGTAGTAAAACGATTTTTGAACTTTCTGGAGTTGAACCAAATCCGAGAATAACAACGGTGAATAAAGGTATTCAAATCTGTAGAGATGAAAAAATTGATTTTATTTTAGCTGTAGGCGGCGGTAGTGTAATCGACTGTGTTAAAGCTATTGCAATAGGCGTTCCATATGAAGGAGATGTGTGGGATGTTATTACTAGAAAATCTCAACCAACAAGTGCAACTCCTTTTGGTACTGTTTTAACTTTAGCTGCAACTGGTTCAGAAATGAACTGCACATCAGTTATATCAAATATGGATGTAAATGAAAAAAGAGGATGGAGTAATCCACTCGTTTTTCCTAAATTTTCAATATTAGACCCTTCTTATACATTCTCGGTTCCAATCGATCAAACAATCTATGGAATTGTCGACATTATGTCACATGCATTAGAGCAATATTTCCACCGTGTTAGCAATACACCTATGATTGATCGCTTTATCGAAAGTTTATTAATTACTGTAATCGAAGCTGGAGGAAAGCTTGTTAAGGATTTAGAAAACTATGATTTACGTGAAACAATTATGTACGCTGGAACGACAGCCTTTAATGATACATTATTAAATGGTACAGATGGCGGCGACTGGGCATCACATCAAATTGAACACGCAGTATCTGCCATTTACGATATTCCACACGGCGGTGGATTAGCAATCCTATTCCCTAACTGGTTAAGCCACTGCTTAGACTATGATCCAAGCAGAATTAAAATGCTAGCAACAAATGTTTTTGGAATTTCAGAAGAAGGAAAAACAACAAAGCAAGTTGCAGAAGAAGGAATCCAAGCACTAAGAAGTTTTTGGAACTCAATCGGTGCACCAAACCGATTAGCAGATTACCAAATTGACGACTCACGTTTAGACGAATTAGTAGAAAAATCCTTCGTAAAACCAGTAGTTGGTGGTTACAAAATTTTAGATAAGGAAAGTGCTAGAGATATTTTAGTACGCTCTCTTTAATGAGGAAAAGAACCTTGCATAAAGCGAGGTTCTTTTCTTATGTTGTTGATTTAATAAAATTATCATTTTTTTAAAAAAATCAGCCTTTTTATATTATTTAAAGGTTGTTTGTGGCCTTATTTGCAGTTAGATCATTTTATTTGCGAATTCATCAATTTTATTTGCAGTTTCACTTATTATATTTGCTGATTTACTAATTTTAATTGCAGATTTAAATTTAACTGCTATTAACCTTAAAATACTAGCACCTTTTCTAATCAAAAACAAAAAAAGAACCCACTAAAAGGTTCTCAACTAAAATTGCATTTCTACCCAATTAAGTTCATTAATATGGTGATCTACAACGTTACAACACATATTCGGGTTAATCGTATCGACATGTGAGATTGTAATAGAAGACATTGAAACAGAATATTTAACGGTTTCGATAATGCTCATATTATTCATATAGCCATATCCGATCCCAGCAACTAAAGCATCTCCCGCTCCTGTTACATTCACAACAGAAACTCCATCTGCTTGGATAATTCCTTCTTCTACTCCATCATTATAATAAATTCCTTCTGCATCTAAACTAATGAAAACATTTGTTACGCCTAATTCTCTAAAATATCTGCCAGCTTTTCGTACATCTTCAACAGAAGTAATTTCAAATCCACATAATACTTCAGCTTCATGGCGATTTGGTTTAATCGTATGAAAATATTGAATATAATCTCTTATTTTTGAAGCTTTTGAAGCAGAAACTGGATCTAAAATAAATTTTGTATCCTTATGGAAATTTGTTAATAAATAAGCCAAAATACTTGGATTATCCGCGTCAACTACCATATATTCAGCATTTCGAATAACTTCTGCTTTGGAGTCAATAAACTCCATTGTAAAATTGTTTGTGATATCTAAATCTACTACTGCAGAGACCATTTCTCCGCTTTCATTTAAAATAGCTAAATAGGTTGGGGTAGATTCACCTTTAATAATTAATGTATCTTCCATATCTATGTTCAAGTTTTTTGCGTGATTTAACATGTTGATTCCATTGATATCATCACCGATGACTGAAATAAACTTTGTGTTTATGTTAATCTTTGCCATATTTTCTGCAATATTACGGCAAACACCACCAAACGATACTTTTACACTGCCTGGATTTGAATCATATGGACGATAATTTTTTTTCGTAAATCCGATAATATCACATATAGAAACACCAAATACTAATATATATGGATTAGAAGGAATTGTCATTTTGTCAGTCCTTTCACTTTAAACTGAAAGAAAAATAAATTGTTTTGATTCACTAATTATACCAGTATAATATATTCTTAATAAAGTATTTTTTTTAACTTATTTTCATAATTAATTTCTTTTTTATTATTGACTAAAAATATTTTTAAGTATAATATTTATTCTTACGTTTAAAAAAATATTTTTTACGTGGTTCGAAAACCTCCCACGAAAAAAAACTAAGGAGAAACAAAATGAAGTTAAAGACAATTACTGTTAATGGAGTATTTGCTGCACTATATATTGCAGTAACGTACTTTATTCAACCGTTCGGGTTTACGAACGTACAGTTTCGTGTATCCGAAATATTTAATCACTTAGTCGTTTTTAATAAAAAGTACATATATGGAGTAGTTTTAGGAGTTATACTAGCTAATTTTTTCTTTTCTCCAATAATGGCATATGATTTAGTCTTTGGTGTTGGCCAATCGATTATTTCTTTATTAATTACAATTGCTACATCAAAATTTATAAAAGGTATTATTCCGAGAATGATTGTTAACACTGTTGTCTTTACGATTACTATGTTCTTAATCGCAATCGAATTAAAGCTAGCATTTCATTTACCTTTCCCAATGACTTATTTAACTACAGCCATTGGTGAATTTGTAGTGATGGTTGTTGGTATACCGATTATGTACTATTTAAATAAACGAGTTAAATTCGAACATCTTATTTAAGTAAAAAAGAGTTGTTTCCCTAATTGGATACAACTCTTTTTATTATGTATTATTTGTCTTCTCTTAATAAATAATCATTACCATCTTGATCGTAGAAATTAAACATTGAACCGTATGGCATTTTCATCAAATCATCAACTTTTACGCCGTTTTGTTTCATTTTTTCATAAGCTGCTTCAATATCCGTTGTACTAAAAAGTACAGATGGATGAGCTATTTTATCTGGTTTAAATTGTTCCATAGAAGATTTAGAGTAAAGAACTAAAGTAGTAAATTCGCTTTCGCTTGGACCTACTTCAATCCATTTCGCATCTGGTCCCATTGGCATTTCTATTTTTAAAACAAACCCCATTTTATTAATCCAAAAATCTTTTGCTTGCTCTTGATTTTCTACATAAACAGTAACTTTACCGATTTTATTAATCATGTAAAAATCTCCTCTACTGGTTAATTTTACTACCTATCTATTTTAGCAAACACAATTTTATAAAACAAACCGATTAAGTACTAGTTAATATAATTTTATTGTATATGACTTTTTTCCTGTAGAAGCATTTTTATGAAACAATCCCATATACTTTTTTTTAAACAGTACAATGTAAGGAGGAAATAATCTTGCCTAATAACGTAATTTGGAACGATGTTGATGAATATTTCATAGAAAAACTAATTCCGAATGATTCTATTTTAGAAAATGTATTACTTGCAAATTATCATGCCGGTCTACCTAGTATAGATGTGTCTCCTACTCAAGGTAAATTACTTTATCTATTAGCAAAAATTAAAGGCGCTAAAAACATTTTAGAAATCGGTACTTTAGGTGGATATAGTAGTATTTGGTTAGCTCGTGCACTTCCCGAAGATGGAAAATTAACAACCTTAGAAATTAACCATGAGCATGCAAAAGTAGCCGAAAAAAATATCATAGAAGCAAAATTGCAAAATAAAGTGGAAATTATAATCGGAAAAGCATTAGATACACTACCATCTCTAAAAGAATCAAATTCAATTTTTGATTTCATATTTATTGATGCCGATAAACCAAATAATCCCCACTATTTAAATTGGGCATTAAAATTAGCAACCTCTGGGGCATTAATAATTGTAGATAATGTTGTTAGAAACGGTGAAGTGATTTATCAAACAAATCAAGATGCAAGTGTCAAAGGTGTACGAAAATTAATGGATCTATTAGCTTCTGACCAACGTATTGACTCAACTGCAATTCAGACAGTTGGATTAAAAGGATTTGATGGTTTTGTGATTGGAGTTGTTAAGTAGCATTGTTAAGTAGCATTTTATAAGAGGGTGCTCAAAAGTTTACTTTTTTGTAGAGACAGTTGGGGCTATTTAGATCTAGCGTAGGGTGCTAAACAAGCATAAAAAAGAAGTATGAACAAATGTAGTAACCGTCCATACTTCTTTACTATTTAAACGGAATAATCTCAATATACGATTGTATTCTTCACCAGAGATTTTACCCATTTAATATTCCCCTTTAATTCATTATTTCTTTACAACAGGAATCCACATTTCTCCAAAGACTAAGCCGTTTCGATTTCCCATAATAACCGCTGCATTTGGCCCACCAACATATGCAAAATCCCTTACTTCTGGTAATACTTGACCAAAGGCGATGCCAGCAAGGTTATTACACAATTCATCAGCTGTATTCCCTTCTCCTTCTACAACTAGGTATACTCCTTTTGGGAATTGGATATCTCTAGATTCCTCAGGTACTGTTGCTTCTGTCATGACTCCAGCATAATGCATCATCTTGTTATTCACAGCTTCGTTTACAGAAAAAATATAGTCATTTGTAGCAATGGCTTTTAAAGCCTTCAATCTACCATCTTCTTTAATCGCACCCCAGAAGTTTTCCTTTTCTTTGTTGATCCCTGCATAATCTGTATAATCGCTTTTAAGTTCAATACCAATACCTAAAACTCTAAAACTGTCTTTTTCTTCTAATTTATAACTTGTCATATTCAAAACCTTCCTTTTTTTAAATTTATCAAGCGATTTATTTCATCAGCTGATAAGTTTATAATAAACTTAAATCATGTCAAAAAATGATACTGTTTAGGAGATACCGATGAAAAAAGTTGAACGTATTAATATCATCATGCGATATATAAACAATCGAGCAAAATTCACAATTTCAGAAATCATGCGAGAATTTAACATCTCCCGTTCAACTGCTCTAAGAGATGTCAAAGAAATTGAAGCGATGGGTATGCCTCTTGTCGCTGAAGTTGGAAGAGATGGTGGTTATTTTGTAATGAACAACTCTGTCCTTCCAACTGTTCGCTTTACAGATAATGAGATAAAAGCTCTATTTATTGCATTTATGGCCACAAGAAATAAACAACTCCCTTATCTAAAAAGTCGTCAATCTTTAACAGAAAAATTACTTGGTCTCATCACAGAAAACCAACAAGATGAACTTGTTCATTTAAATCAAATATTGCTTTTTGAAGGGACTAATCCAAAAAATCCCGACTTACTTGATCTATCAGATTTACCTCATCCAATGTTAGAAAAACTCATCCAAATCCTTCTATTGGATACTTGTTTATTGATTACCATCAAAGAAGAGTCTGAATTAATTTCTTATCCGATTTATCTTTTGCATCTATATCATGAAAAAGGCTTTTGGCTAATTGAAGGCTTTGACTTATTGGATGAAAAGAAAAAGATTTTCCCTGTCGACAATCTCATCGATGTCATACCACACCATACAAAAAAAAGATTAAGTAAAAAAAGAATTTTAGAAATACTAAGTAAGCAAGAAGAAGAAATTAATCTTATATTTGAACTTGGCCCGATGGCGATTGCTCAGTTTAAAAAGTACCATCCTTTAAAAGTCTCAATTTCTTATACAAATCCTTACCAATCCACAGCCATTCTAAGAACCTATATAAATGTTAAAAATTCTGGAGAATTAACCGAGTTTACAAATTGGCTACTTTATTTAGGTGAAGATATTAAGATAAGGAAAATTCCAGAAGAAGTCTTAGAAAGTTTACAAAAAAGAATAGACTTATTCCGCCCATAAGTAGTAGGCAACATTATTAAGAATACCCTTTTTTAAACTTTTGTATCAAATAATCAACTAAATACAATTAAAATCTGAAAATCACAAATAAATATAGCAAAACCGCAATTAAAATCTGATAACCGCAAATAAAATTAGTAAGACTGCAATTAAATCTCGAAGAATCGCATAAAGTAAAACATTACCCATACCAGTTAAGGTATTACGAACCGAAACTGGCTACTTACAATTGGAACATTTGCAAATAAGCTCTTCTTACTAAATCGAATAAAAAACAGATAAAAATCTGCTAAGTTTTATAAAAAGAATCGACTTCAAATAGATGGTCCAGCAAAAAATACCTCCCGCATATAAAAAAGTGCTGTTGTCCCATATTCAGTTAACCTGATTTATGGGACAACAGCACTTTAAAAATATAATATTACATAACGCGCTTAAACATTTTCTCAAGTTCATATGAACTAAAATGAATCACGATTGGACGTCCATGTGGGCATGTAAATGGATTGCTTGATTTTCTCAACGATTCTAATAGATTAAAAATTTCATCGTTTGTTATATATTGATTTGCTTTTATTGACGCTTTACAGCTCATCATGATGGCTTTTTCTTCACGCAGTTTTTTGATATTAATTGTTCCGCGTTTTAATAGTTCTTGAATCATTTCATCGATTAATGTATCCTCTTGCCCTTCTGGAAACCAATTTGGATGTTCACGAATGACATAACTATTCGATCCGAACTTCTCGATAAAAAGTCCAACTTCTTGGAGTTCATCATGGTATTGGTCTAATAAAATAGCTTGCTCTGGTGAAACATCAAATGTGATTGGAATTAATAAAGTTTGTAGTTCTGATGCAACTTCCCCTATTTTTTCCTTAAAATATTCATAGTAAACACGTTCCTGTGCGGCATGTTGATCAATTAAATATAAGCCTTTTTCATTTTGAGCAATTATATATGTTCCGTGCATTTGCCCGATTGGATATAAAGGAGGTAATTGGTCTATATTTTGCTCATCATATACATCTTCGTTAACAATAACTGTTTCTTCTTTATTTGATTGGTCGTCTTCATTTACAAAATTTGAATACCTTACATCTTTATTCGATTCATGCTTTTCAAAATAAAGACTCTCATAATCGGTTGGGGTTGATGAATCAATTTGAGTAATTGAATCGAATTCAGTTGAATTTTCTACATTGACCGTTTCATTAGTTTCATCTGAATAATTCGAATTAGTATTATAACGGTCTTGAAGCGAGAACGGTAATTTCTTTTCTACGTCTTCTTTTATAGAAGAATGTTCAAACGAAAATGTAGATTGTTCACTAAATACTTTTTCCTTTGGTACTGTTGACTTTATCTCTGGAATAAGGGAACGGCCTCTAAAAACTTTTTTTATACTTTCAGTAATTAATGTAAATAATTGATCCTCTTTACTAAAACGAACTTCTTGTTTTGTTGGATGTACATTTACATCGACTAATTGAGGGTCCATTTTAATAAATAACGAAACGATTGGAAAACGGCCAATTGGTAGCAAAGTATGATAGCCTTCACTAATTGATTTATTTACGCCATAGTGTTTTACATATCTTCCATTTACATATAGTGATATATAGTTTCTAGTTGCTCGTGTATATTCTGGCATAGATAAATAGCCTTCAATTTGAAAATCTAATGACTCACCTTTAAAATGAACCATGTTTTTTGCAATTTGTAGACCGTATAATGAAGCAAGAATTTGTCTTGCGTCGCCATTTCCATTACTACGGAACATTAATTTATCATTATGTTTCAAATCAAAAGCGATTTGTGGATTTGCTAATGCTAATCGATAGACAACGTCCGTTACATTACTTAATTCTGTTTGAACCGTTCTCATATATTTTAATCTAGCTGGTGTATTAAAAAATAAATTTGAAACTTCAATACTTGTCCCTTTTGATTTAGCAATTTCTTTTTGAGATTGCAAAACGCCACCTTTTAAAATTGTTTCAATTCCAGGTCCGTCTTCGGTTGATGTTTTTACTGTAACATAACTAACAGATGCAATACTCGGTAATGCTTCACCTCGGAAGCCTAATGTACGTATTCGAAACAAGTCATTTTCATCTTTTATTTTACTAGTTGCATGTCGCTCGAATGCAAGGATACTATCTTCCTTTGTCATCCCTTCGCCATTATCACTTACAAAAATTCGTGAGAGTCCACCGTCGTTAATTTCAACTGTAATACGTGTACTAACTGCATCAATTGCATTCTCAAGTAATTCCTTAACTACTGATGCAGGACGTTCTACAACTTCACCTGCGGCTATCTGATTGGCTAAAATTTCATCTAACTTCTGTATCTTTGACATAAGTGAACCTCCTCTCTAGATAAATGAACCTTACATTAAAAAAAGGTATAGTACATTATGCAGTTATCATAATTTTAACTATTAACAAAAAGAAAGGCCAATTGGCCCTCTTTTATTTTTTAACTTGCTTTTGTAGTTCATATAATAAATTAAATGCTTCCATTGGATTTAGCTCTAGTATATTGATACCTTTTAATTGATCAATCACTGGGTGGTTTTTAATCACTTCTTTAACCTTTGGTTGATTATCGTCAAATAAGCTTAATTGAGATCCAATATCTTCTTTGTCAGCTGTTTGATCAATTTCTTTTTTAGTTTCTTGTTTATTTATCATAACTTGTTCTTTGTTTATGATTTCTTCTTTAACAAAAGAATGATTATTTGATTCTAAATCATTTAATAGTTCCTTTGCTCGAATGATTACATCTTTTGGTAGATTTGCTAATTCGGCAACGTGGATACCGTAGCTTTGATCCGCTGCACCTTCAAAGATTTTATGAAGGAATAATACTTTTCCATCTTGCTCTTTTGCTGCTACGTGAATATTTTTCAAAAACTTAAGTTGATTAGCTAATACCGTCAATTCATGATAGTGAGTAGAAAAAAGCGTTTTTGCTCCGATATGATCATGTATATATTCGATCATCGATTGTGCTAAAGCCATTCCATCATATGTTGATGTTCCTCTACCAATTTCATCAAATAAGATTAAACTTTTATCTGTTGCATTCGTGATTGCATAATTAGCTTCTAACATTTCGACCATAAATGTACTCTGTCCAGAAATTAAATCATCTGCAGCACCAATTCTAGTAAATATTTGATCAAAAATAGGTAATTTCGCATATTCAGCAGGTACATAGCATCCAATTTGAGCCAATATACTTATTAACGCAACTTGTTTCATATACGTACTTTTACCAGCCATATTAGGTCCTGTAATTAAAAATTGATGAGTATCAACATCAAAATTTGTATCATTCGGAATATATTCTGAACCTAGAAGTACCTTTTCAACTACTGGATGTCTTCCATTCTTCACGATATATTCTCTTTCGTCGGTGAATGCTGGTCTAATATATCCATTTTTTTCACTTACTACAGAAAAACTTTGTAAAACGTCAATTTGACTAATTACTTGTCCTAATGTTTGAAGTCTAGATAAATATTGTTTTACTTGCTCTCGTATTGAAATAAATAACTCATATTCCAATCCAATCATTTTTTCTTCAGCTTCAAGAATCATCGTTTCTTTTTCTTTTAGCTCTTCAGTAATAAAGCGTTCTGCATTCGCTAGCGTTTGTTTACGTTCGTAACGACCTTCTGGTATTTGACTAATATTTGATCTAGTTACCTCGATATAGTAGCCGAAGATTCGATTATATCCAATTTTTAAAGACTTAATCCCCGTAATTTCTCTTTCTCTTTGCTCTAATTCCATTAGCCAACTTTTACCGTTCTTACTAACGAATCGATATTCATCTAATGTTTTATGAAAGCCATCTTTAATAATGTTTCCTTCTTTAATTGATAAAGGTGCATCTTCAATAATTGCATTCTCTAAAAGCATTTGAAGCTCTTCACATGGATCGATCTGATTAATTAGCTCATCGATCGTTTCATGACTAATTGATTTTAAAGCATGAATAATTGAAGGTACTGTTTGAAGTGAACGTTTTAATTGTAATAAGTCTCTTGCATTTACATTACCAAATGAGACTTTACCAGCTAATCGCTCTAAATCATATACATCTTTTAATAATTCTTTCAGGTCTTCACGAATAAAATAGTTTTCCATTAGCAATTCCACAATCGTCAAACGATGCTCGATTTGTTTAGTACTTACTAGTGGACGTTGAATCCATTTTTTTAGTAATCTTCCACCCATCGCTGTTTTCGTTTCATCTAATAACCAATTCAAAGAACCTTGTTTGTTTTTTGAACGTTGTGTTTCAACTAATTCAAGATTTCTCATCGAATACATGTCCATGTTTAAAAAATCATGTTGATGAATGACTATTATTTCTTGAAGATGAGAAAGTGTTCGTTTTTGTGTTCTCGATAAATAATTTAATAATCTTGCAGCAGTAGCTTTTAAACTAGTTTGATCAATTGACTTTACAACATTTGTAAACTCCTCTGATAAACGATCGTTCTCTTCAAATGAAACGGTAATTGAAAAGCTTTTTTCAAGTGTTTGAATCGCTTTAGAAGAAAAATCTTCATTTACGACTACTTCTTTCGTACCAGTTGCTGCAATTTTTAAAACTGCTTCTTCAATTGATCCACTAAGTAATAAAGCATTGCCCTCACCAGTCGTCAAATCAATCCAAGCTAAAGCATATGAACTTGGTGTTACTTCTGATAATGTTGAGATATAATGATTTTGCTTTTCATCAATCGATCTACCTTCCATTTGCGTCCCAGGAGTAATCAACTGAACAACTTCTCTTCGAACTACTCCTTTTGCAACAGTTGGATCTTCGACTTGTTCACAAATAGCTACTTTATATCCTTTTTCAACTAATTGTTCTATATATCCAGCAGCAGAATGGAATGGTACTCCGCACATCGGAATTCGTTCTTCAGTTCCTCCTGCTCGTCCGGTTAAAGTAATTTCTAAAACTTGAGATGCCTTAATTGCATCTTCAAAAAACATTTCATAAAAATCACCAAGTCTAAAAAACAAAAATGCATCTTGGTAATTTTTCTTTATATTTAAATATTGCTCAATCATTGGCGTATATGTTGCCATACTATCCTCTCCATCAAAAAACATTCTTCGCATATTATATCACATTTTGCGAAAAGGCTTAGAAAGTTAAGAAAAAGAAAACTTTCGATTGATTTCTGTTTGGAAATGCAAAATCTTTATAAATTAAAAAAGCTAGGAAGTATCACCTTCCTAGCCTAGCTTACTCTTCTTCGCCTTCTAAAACAAAATCTGGATCTAAATCTTCAAACTCATCATCTACATCAAAGAAATCGTCATCGTCGTGTACACCATGTGGTGCAACCAGTACGACTATTTTCGTTTCACCTACAACTTCAACTAAAACTTCTTTCTCTACAGTTACAATAAATCGATTTCCATTTGGAGAAATAATTGCATCTAAACAATTTGGATGTTTTAATGATCTAGCAATCACTTCACAATCTTCGCCAGTAAAGTTTTCATCTCTGTGTCTCAACTTTACTACTTCAGTATACTTAACAGACTCTGGAACTACTTCTGTTTTCGTATTGTCACCATAGGAGTACCAAATATTAATATCATATTTACCAGATACTTCTACTCCATCTTTACATTTTTTTGCATCATATACATGGTTTATAACCCAGCAGCCTAAAATACTTGATGGAGTATGATTTGGTGTGATTGTATGTGTGACTTTGTTATATTTCTTGCCTCTTCCTACGACTGCCTTCGTTATAATCTCTCTATGTTCGCGTTCAGACATAGGTGTGACCCTCCTCGTTCCATTTTCATTTCATTCTATGCGTGACATATGCGGAATGTGTTAATGACATGAAAATTCTTTTATACAAGTTAAAAAAACATGTGATGATAAATTGTATGACGACAGCCTAATAAAGTTGACTCTAAATTGAAGAATTTAAAAAATAAACATGAAAAATATGATATTTAGGCTATTTAGTAATTACTTTATTAGCTATACATAAAAAAAAGACTCAGGCAGCAAAATTAATTGCTTTCTTGAGTCTTTTTTTATTAATGGCTGCAACTATCTGTTTTGCAAGCATCAGGTCCATGTGCTACTTTTGAACCTGTCTCACCGCTTAATAAGTTACCACCTGTTGATTTAATGATTTCGTCTGTCACACCATTTGAGATCGTGTGAGCGATTAATTGAAGTAAATCATTAACTTCTACTTGAGAAGATTGGAATTCTTGTACAACTGGAATTGTTTCTAGTTTTACGTTTAATTCATCAAGCTCTTGTTCAACCTTTTTAAGTGCTTCTTTCTTACCCCAGTGCTCTAAATTAACAGCTTGTTTTTGTAATGACTTAATTTCTTCAATATAAGTTCTTACAGTTTCACTCTCATTAATTTGCGCTTCAGCACGTTTAAAAAAGTCTACTTCTTCTGTTTCAGAAATCATTACTGCTAATTCTTTTGCACGTTCAACGATATCAGTTTTTGTATATTTTCCCATTATAGCACCTCTACAGTTTCTTCTACTAATTCTCCATCTAATGACCATGTTTTAGCTTTTGTAACTTTAACTTTTACAATTTGACCAACGATTGATTTAGGACCTCTAAAGTTTACAAGTTTATTATAAGGAGTATACCCAGCAAGTACATCAGGGTTTTTCTTACTTTCTCCTTCTACTAATACATCAAGTATTTGACCTTCAAAACGTTTATTAAATTCAGCAGCTTTTTCATTTACAACATTGTTAAGACGTTGTAATCTTTCTTTTTTCACACTCTCTGATACATTATCTACCATTTTTGCAGCTGGTGTACCTTCACGTGGTGAATAAATGAATGTAAATGCTAAATCAAAACCAACTTCTTCATATAATGTCATCGTTTCTTCGAATTGCTCATCCGTTTCATTTGGGAAACCAACAATAATATCTGTAGTAAATGAAATTTGTGGCATTGCTGTTTTTAATTTTCTTACAAGTTCTAAGTATTGTTCACGATCATATTTACGTGACATTAGTTTTAGAACTTCAGAGCTACCAGATTGAACTGGTAAATGAATATGTGGCATTAAGTTGCCACCTTTTGCTAAAACTTCTATTAAATGATCATCAAAATCACGTGGATGACTTGTTGTAAAGCGAACACGTGGAATGCCAATTTTACGGATTTCATCCATTAAATGACCTAAACCATATTTACCATCATCTAAGTCTTTACCGTAAGCATTAACATTTTGACCTAATAATGTAACTTCTTTATAGCCTAGTCTAGCTAATTCACGTACTTCATTGATGATATCCTCTGGTTGACGACTACGTTCTTTACCACGAGTGTAAGGAACAATACAGTACGTACAGAATTTATCACAGCCATACATAATATTAACCCAAGCTTTAATTTCGCCACGACGCACTTTTGGAAGGTTCTCGATTACATCCCCTTCTTTTGACCATACTTCAATAACCATTTCTTTACTAAACATCGCTTCTTGAATAATAAATGGTAATCTATGAATATTGTGTGTACCAAATACCATATCAATAAATGCATGTTTTTGTAAGATTCGATTAACAACTGCTTCTTCTTGAGACATACAACCACAAATACCGATTAATAGATCTGGTCTTTGAAGTTTTAACGGTTTTAAGTGACCAATTTCACCAAACACTTTATTTTCAGCATTTTCTCGAATTGCACATGTGTTTAATAGAATAATATCAGCATCTTCAACTGATGTAGCGATTTCATAACCCATCGTCGTTAAAATACCTGCCATAACTTCAGTGTCATGCTCATTCATTTGACAGCCATAAGTACGGATTAGGAATTTCTTACCTACACCTGAATTTCTCATTTCTTCAGGTATTTCGAAACCACGATCATACGTAACTTCTTCTTTACCTCGACGCTTCGCATCAGCTAAAGATGGAGCTTGGTAAACTTTTTCAAAATATTTACTGTAATCTTTATCATTTTTATCTTTTGTATTATTTATATTAGTGCCTTGAAGGCGTTGTTGTTCGTTCATGAAACAATCTCCTTTCTTCTCGAGCGTCTACACATTACTTAAGTATATAACGTTATTCTACAATATACAATGTGACTTACGCAAAAAAGAAAGCTGATAATACTAGTATATTTGAATAATTTTATTCATTATTTAAAAAACAATTCTTTAAATAATAAAGCGCTTTAATTATTTATAGAAGAATATTGATTTCCAATATAAGGTACTCACACTTGGAACGTGACCCGTGACCCTCGTGTTTTAATAGTACTTTTTTGCAACATAAAAAGAGAATCCATCAAAGGATCCTCTTAAATTAAAAATTCTCAGTATGATATGGGTCCTCAGCTTACATAAAAAAATAAAAATATAAATAACTTAAAAAACAACCTGTCCAGGAAACAATCGTAAAATTCATGACAATGATATTTTCTGACCAACCATATTTAATTCCATAGTGAAAATGTATAGGGGCCATAAGAAATAGCCTTTTTCTAGTTTTTTTAAAGTAAAAAACTTGAAAAATAACGGAAAACTGTTCAGCTAAATAAATAAAAAACAACATAGGAATCAAGATTTCTACTTTTTCTATTATCGCTAAAAAAGATAAAGAACCACCAATTGCCATTGAACCGGTATCGCCCATAAATGCTTTAGCTGGATATAAGTTATAAATTAAAAAACCAGCTAAACTAGCGATCATTATTAAACTAAAAATTTTCACTTCAATATGATCTGAAATCAGAAAAAAGAAAAAGAAGGTAGGGATTGATACCATACCAAGGAGTCCGTCCATCCCGTCAGTAAAATTAATAGCATTAGCTGACCCTACAATAAATAAAGTGATTAGAGCCAAATATACCCATAATGGTAAAAAAATACTTATAGAATCCGAAATACGAAAGGCTGTGTCTAATTTAAAATAATTAATTAATACTATAAGTAAAAAAATAGTAAAAGAAAATTGAAAAACTAGTTTTGTTCTAGCTGATATTCCCCCTGGATCCTGTTTTGATGCTTTCCAAAAGTCATCAAGAAAACCAACAACACTGAATAAAATAAAAGTTCCAACTAAAAAAAGCATTAGTGGACTAGAATAATTAAGGAAAGCTACTAAAATACCAATCAGAAATATACTTCCTAGCATTAAAGGAGTCCCCTTTTTATTATGGTGCTCAGCTGGTAATTCCGCTCTTATAGGCTGTGTCAACTTCAATCTTCTTAACGTAGCAATTAAAAAGGGTGAAAGAATACTTACCAATATAAAAGTTAATAAAGCAGGTACGAGTGAGAATAACAAGATTTTTCTCCCTTCAATTATTTTTAATTAAGAAATTCGATACTATCAAACGATTTCCTTTATTTCCCTACTTTTTAAATTTAAGAAATTATTTATGTTTTACTCTTTAATTAAAAAAGGAGTGTAACCCAAATAGGAACCCTACATTTTTTATTGTGGGAAATATTCTTAGAGAATCGTTAAGTATGTTGGCAAAACTGCAATTAAAAATCGCAAAACTGCAAATAAATTTGATAGAACTGCAATTAAACTTAAAAATTACCTATACCCGTTAAGGTATAATGTCCTAATAATTTAAATCTTTTAAATTAAAAACAAATAAAATTGCTCTTATGTTTACTAAATCGAATAAAAATTTGTTACTTTTCTATTAAAAAGAACAATTAAATCAAATACAAATGAAAACTTAAGTTGAAATACCTTCCACTTCTTATATCGCCATAGTTGAGAACGTTATAAAATGTGAAACCTCATTTTTTCTCCTTAATTTTACTATTTTAATATATCACTGATTTTAATTTTCCAAATCATATGATCATATCCTTTTTCCCAATAATCATTTAATAAATAATCAGGTTCCCCAAATTTCTTTTTCCAGATTTTTTGGGCATTAGTATAGCCACTATCTAAACAAAACTCTTTTATCCCTTTATTCTTTAAAGTAACGTACATTTTATTTAATAATAAATTTCCTATTCCATTTTTTTGATAGTCTGGATGTACAAATACAGTGCCGATCTCAAGTAGCCCTTTTAATGCATGGTTTGTACAATTTAATATAAGATCACTAGCTGGACCGAATTCAATCGAACCAATAATCATTTCGTTATCTAGAGCAATCAAAAAAAATCGTTCCTCACCATTACTTTCAAGATCATTTTCTAAATATTTTCCTTTTGTTTCGATTTCATCATTCATACTTTCAACCTGATTGCTAATACCTTCTTTTGAAAAAGTGTCAGTAATTACTATTTTAAAAAATTGATTTAACTCTTTAATGTCCTCTTTTTTCGGTCTTCTTATTTTAATATTCATCATCAAAAACACTCCTAACTACAAATTACTTCAACATAAATTGGGAGTATCCTTCATAATAAATATATTTAAGATATAAAATAAAAAAACTCCTCAAAAATGAGGAGTTTTTATTATTACATGAATTCAGCAACTAATTTGTCGAATTGTGCTTTTTCTAATTGTAGTTCTGATTCAACTAATGGTTCTTCACTGTATCCAGAGATTAATTGTTGGTATGATTTTTGATCTTTGTTTTGGTAAATAAGACCAGTTACTAAACCTTTATTTTGCATTAATGTTTGCATAGCCATTTCTTTGTTTGATGGATCATATCCTTCAACATCAGAAAGTTTAACAAGATTTTCTTTAAACCAGTCATATGTGTTTACTTTATTGTAAGTTACACATGGGCTGAATACGTTAATTAAAGAGAAACCTTTGTGGTTAATACCTTGCTCAATTAATGAAGTTAATTCTTTTAAATCACTTGAGAAACTTTGTGCTACGAATGTTCCACCAGCTGTTAATGCCATTTCCATTACTGAAAGTGCAGATTCAACAGAACCGTGTGGCGTACTCTTAGTTTTGAATCCTACATCACTACGCGGTGATGTTTGACCTTTTGTAAGACCATAGATTTGGTTATCCATTACGATATACGTAACGTCGATGTTACGACGAATTGCATGGATTGTATGACCTAAACCGATAGCGAATCCATCACCGTCACCACCAGAAGCGATAACAGTTAGATCACGGTTAGCCATTTTTACACCTTGTGCAATTGGAAGTGAACGACCATGGATACCATGTAAACCGTATGAGTTAATATATCCAGAAATACGACCAGAACATCCAATACCAGAAATTACTGCAAGGTTATCAGGTTCTAAACCAACATTTGCTGCTGCACGTTGAATAGATGCTTGTACAGAGAAGTCTCCACATCCTGGGCACCAGTTTGGTTTGATATTATTACGAAATTCTTTAAATGTTGCCATTTAGAACAACTCCTTCCTTGCAAGTATTGTAAATTTCTTTTGGTAAGAAAGGATTTCCATCATATTTTAGTAAGCTTGAAATCTTTTCTGCATGACCACAGTTCATTTTAATAATGCTTGCTAATTGACCAGTAGCATTATTTTCAACAACGATTACACGTTTAGCTTTTTTAAGCTCAGGCATTAATTCGTTTGTTGGGAATGGGTGAATTAGACGGATATGAGCATGGTTAACTTTGATACCATCTTGCTCTAAACGAACCATTGCTTCTTCAATCGCACCACGAGTTGAGTTGAAACCAACTAGTAATACATCAGCATCGTCGTGTTTAGAGTTCACTAACACTGGGTTAGGGAATTTTAGGTTATTTAACTTACGCATACGTTTATCCATTTGTTGATTACGGTTAATTGGTGATTCTGATGGTTTACCCATTTCATCATGCTCAACACCAGTTACGTGGTGAATTCCACCTTTCATACCTGGTACTACACGAGGAGAAACTCCATCTTCAGTCACTTCATAACGTTTGAAGTACTCTTTGTTTTCAGATACTGGTAATTCTTGTTTGTAATCAAACTTACCACGGCGAATTTGAACTTTATCGAATTGAAGTGGCTCAACAGTTTGTTTACCTAAAGAAAGTTGTAAGTCAGTAATTACGATAACAGGTACTTGGAATTCTTCAGCTACATTAAACGCTTCCACCATATCGTAGAATCCTTCTTCTACTGTACTTGGAGCGATTACTACTTTCGGAATTTCACCATGAGTCCCGTAGATCATAGCCATTAAGTCTGACTGCTCTTGTTTAGTTGGAAGACCAGTACTTGGACCACCACGTTGAGTATCAACGATTACTAAAGGAACTTCAGTCATACCAGAAAGACCGATTGCTTCCATCATTAATGAAAGACCAGGACCTGCAGATGATGTTAATGTACGAACACCAGCATAGTTAGCACCGATTGCCATTGTACATGCAGCAATTTCGTCTTCAGTTTGAATAACTGCTCCACCATACTGAGGTAATTTTTTAATTAAGTATTCCATAATTTCAGATGCTGGCGTAATTGGATACGCTGCCATAAAACGAGAACCACCAGCTAATGCACCCATTGCGATTGCATCGTTACCGATTAAGAACATACGTTTTTTACCATCAGCTTCTGATAATTGCATTTTATTTACATTCACGCCAAGCATTTCTCTCATTTCTTCTGCTCCACGTGCGATTGCTTCTATGTTTTTCTCAACAATTTGTTGACCTTTTTTACCAAAAATTTCATCTACAACTTCTCTGAAAACTTCAATAGATAGACCTAAAATTGCACTTGAAGCTCCAACTGCAACCATGTTTTTCATTAATGAAGTACCTAGTTCAGTAGCTAATTCTGTAAATGGAATTGAATAAAGTGTTACGTCAGTTGAATCTGGAATTGTCGGATTAAATTTAGCATCAGCGATTACAATACCGCCTTTGCGTAATTCATAAAAGTTTACATCGATTGTTTCTTGGTCAAATGCTACTAAAATATCTAAGTCATCTGAAATTGCACGAACTTCAGTTGTACTTACACGAATTTTATTATTAGTGTGACCACCTTTAATACGAGAAGAGAAATGACGATATCCGTATAAGTAGTAACCTAAACGGTTTAACGCAATTGCAAAAATCTCACCTGTACTTTCGATACCTTCACCCTGTTGTCCTCCAACTTTCCACGAAAGTTGTTCAATCATTTCCTACACCCCTTTGAATGCCCTCATTCAGTAATAAATTAAATTATAAATGGATAATTTTTTTGCATATCATTCATTTTATTATAAAAGAATGAAAGCGATTTAAAACATATCTTTTGATATGAGTTAATTCGCTTTCAACTATAGACCTATTAACCAAAAAAATCAATGATTTTGAAAGAAATTATTCCTTTAATTTTTATATTTTTATTATTCTGAACAAGTAACGTGTTATTTGTAATGGATATATGATGAATAATTCTCATACATAAAGCCTTTAACCTGCTGTTCTGTATAGTGTTTAAGCAATTCATTTGTTAAATTTTGATAAAGACCTACGTGATGTAAATTTGTTGGATGAGTATCTATTCCATCAAAATCTGATCCCATCGCGATAAAATTTTCTCCTCCTAAAGAGCACATATAATCGATATGTCTAAGTATATCTGAAATCGTTGCAACACCTTCATCGACTAAAAAAGTAGGATAGAAATTAATCCCTACGATAGCTCCTCTATTAAACATTGCTTTTAGTTGTTCATCATTTAAATTTCTTGGATGTTTACAAATCGCTTTAGCATTTGAATGAGTCGCAGTTGGATATTTTGCTTGTTCAAATGCATCCCAAAACGCAGCTTCAGTACAATGAGAAAGATCACACCACATATTATGCTCATTTAAGTAATGAACTACACTTCTTCCAAAATTAGTTAAACCCCCATTTCTTTCTTCAAGAATTCCATCTGCAGCTTCATTTGCATAATTCCATACTAAACCGACACTACGTACGCCTAGACGATGTAATATCTTTAGACGATTAATATCACCTAAAAGTGCGTCACACCCCTCTAGCGTCAAAATAGCACCCATTTCGTGATTTTTTAATCCAACTTCATCTTCTTTTGTTCGGATAACTTTAATATTATTATTTTCTGTTGCTACTTTTTCATAAAAAAGAGTGACACATTGAAGAGCAGCATCAAATTTGATTAGTTTATGTACATTTTCTGGAATATAAATAGCATAACATTGTATTTTACTATTCCCTTGTTTTAATCGATTAACTGAAACTTGTAGTGAATCATCATTTTCAAAATTGATCGATGGCTTTTCTAGTAATTTCATCAATACATCACAATGAGCATCAAAAACTTTCATAAATTAACACCCTTCCATTTTTTCGATTATTGAAACTAGTGTATCATATTAATAAATTCAATAATAAAAGGAATATTTATACACAAAAAAACTCGTCGACTGACGAGCTTTAAGTCGGAGCTAAAGTGTTAGCTCCACTTTTTAATTACAAATTTGCGTAATCTTACTCGTTATTACTTAATCTTTCTTTAATTAAAAATAAAACAACCTGTCGCTTTTGGCTAACAGGTTGTTATTATTAACGAGGCTCTACGATTAATTTAATCGCTGTACGCTCTTCCCCATCGATTTGAATATCTGTAAATGCAGGGATACAAATAAGGTCTACACCACTTGGTGCAACGAATCCTCTTGCAATTGCAACTGCTTTTACAGCTTGGTTTAACGCGCCAGCACCAATTGCTTGAATTTCTGCTGAACCACGCTCTCTCAATACACCTGCAAGTGCTCCTGCTACAGAATTAGGGTTTGACTTTGCTGAAACTTTTAATATTTCCATTCCTGATCCTCCTTGTACTTACAAAGCTATTATTGTGTACAATAAAAACTATTCTCGATAACAAGAAGTTATTCCTGCAAATATTTAAAAGTTTTTTAAAAATTTTCACAATTCTTTTAATTAATCTTATAGCTCTTGATGATCATCATTTATTTGTATTCTTTTTATCGATTTTGCTAGACCACTTTGTTTGTCTAATTCGATGATTACACCACTTAGCTGACCTCTACCTTCATCTACTTCGAATCTCACTGGTAAGTTCGTTAAGAATTTTTTAATAACGGCTTCTTTTGTAACGCCTAGAATCCCATCATATGGACCAGTCATTCCAACATCCGTAATAAACGCTGTACCAGCAGGTAAAACTCGCTCATCAGCCGTTTGAACATGTGTATGTGTACCAACAACCGCTGTTGCTCTTCCATCCAAATACCAGCCCATAGCAATTTTTTCACTTGTTGCTTCAGCATGAAAATCAACAAAAATGATGTTTGTTCGTTTTTTAGCGATTTTTATTAGCTCATCAGCTTTTTTAAAAGGACAATCAAGTGGTGGTAAAAATGTTCTACCTTGTAAATTTATAACAGCTATTTCAACATCATTAAAATTTAAAAATACTAATCCATTACCAGGTGTACCTTCAGGGAAATTAGCTGGTCTAACTAAGTATTTTGCTTGATCAATAAATTCAAAAATATCCTTTTTATCCCATGCATGGTTACCAAGTGTTACTGCTTGAGCACCTAATTCTAAAAATTCTCGGTAAATTTTTTCCGTTATTCCTTTACCATGCGCTGCATTTTCACCATTTATGATTGTTACTGAAGGATTGTATTTCCTTTTTAAAGCTTGAATATTTGCCTTTACCATTGCCCTACCATTTGAACCAACTACATCGCCTATAAACATTATTCTCATTTCGTTACATCCTTCCAACTTGCCACTGTAAATAAACAGCACTGATTTTACTTTTAGATTACCCAAAAATACGAAAAGCCCCATTACTAGCACAATCTGAATCTTTCATCTATGCCATTCAACTAAGATTCATTTCAGATTTGTATTAGTTGGAGCTATTTTTAAAAATACTTTATTTTGTTACAAAAAAGAAAATAAAGTGGCATATACCACTTTATTTTGCATACTCGACAGCTCGAGTTTCACGAATAACCGTAACTTTTATATGACCTGGATAATCCAGTTCATCTTCAATACGTTTTCTAATATCTCTCGCTAATCTATGAGCTTGTAAATCATCAATTGTATCTGGTTTTACCATAATGCGTACTTCACGACCTGCTTGAATAGCGAATGATTTTTCTACACCTTCGTATGATTCAGAAATCTCTTCAAGTTTTTCTAAACGACGGATATAGTTTTCTAATGTTTCGCTACGTGCTCCTGGTCTAGCAGCAGATAATGCATCTGCAGCAGCTACAAGAACCGCAATAATCGAAGTTGGCGCAGCATCTCCATGATGAGATGCAATACTATTGATAACTACTGGATGTTCTTTATATTTCGTTGCTAATTCGACACCGATTTCAACGTGACTACCTTCTACCTCATGGTCAATTGCTTTACCAATATCGTGAAGTAAACCTGCACGTTTTGCAAGTTTTGCATCCTCACCAAGTTCAGCAGCCATAAGTCCAGCTAGGTTCGCTACTTCCATCGAATGCTTTAACACATTTTGACCATAACTAGTTCTAAATTTCAGACGACCTAATATTTTAATTAAGTCAGGGTGAATTCCATGAACACCAACTTCAAAAGTAGTTTGTTCACCGACTTCTCGTATGTACTCATCTACTTCTCGTCTTGATTTTTCAACCATTTCTTCAATTCGTGCAGGATGGATTCGACCATCTTGTACTAATTTATCTAGTGCAATTCGTGCAGTTTCACGACGAATTGGATCAAAACCTGATAATATTACAGCTTCAGGCGTATCATCAATAATTAAATCTATACCAGTTAACGTTTCTAAAGTACGTATATTTCGTCCTTCACGGCCAATAATACGACCTTTCATTTCATCATTTGGAAGATTTACAACTGATACAGTTGTTTCAGCAACATGATCTGCAGCACATCGCTGGATTGCTAATGATAAAATATCTTTTGCTTTCTTATCTGCTTCTTCTTTTGCTCGAGCTTCTGTTTCTTTTACTAGTATTGCTGTTTCATGGGATAATTCATTTTCGACTTTAGTAAGTATTAATTGTCTTGCTTCTTCACGATTTAAGCTAGAAATTCTTTCTAACTCTTCTTGTTGAGCAGCAATTAATGCTTCTATCTTGCTTTCCATTTCTTCTATCTGCTGTTGTTTTAAAACAAGAGATTCCTCTTTTCTTTCAAGAACAGACTCACGTTTTGAAAGTCCATCATCTTTACGATCTAAGTTCTCTTCTTTTTGCATCAAACGATTTTCTGACTTTTGTAGTTCACTACGACGGTCTCGAATTTCGTTCTCTGCATCTGTACGAATATTGAAAATTTCGTCCTTTGCTTCCAATAAAGCTTCTTTTTTAATTGTTTCTGAATCACGTTTTGCATCTTCAATAATTTGATTTGCATGATTAGTTGCGCCATTTATTTTAGCTTCTGCAATGGACTTACGGACAAAAAATCCGACAGCATAACCGACTCCGAATGTGGCAAGCAATGCGAAGATGATCAAAATTATAGTATTTGCACCCATGATTTCACCTCCTCTTGCTATTTAGTTAGTTTCATTTTTGTCGGCTGTTATATTGTATAAATAATTGCATCAACATACAGCACACTTCAATTCAATTTTTTACAAAATAGTAATATTTTTTTAGAATATACACTTAAATATTAAATCTCTTACCAAATGATGTCAAGCCTTGTAACTCGCTTACTTACTTGATTTATCAATATTTATTACATTTTTACTAGATTTCATACATGAGAATCTAAATTTTATTCATTAAATTTTTTATTAAGTTCTAATTAGTAAGTGAATTGATAGAATTTTTCATATATAAAGTACTGCTTATAAATATAAAAGAAATTAAATATTGTCTGTTTTTTTATAAGGCCAGATTATAAAAATATGCCTAATTCCAATGCAGAACACCTTACTTACCATGTGTGAATTAATTTCCATCTTCATAGTCGCTCCTTATGGTGACACTACGCATTGACTATAGGACAGTGAATCCTTCCGTTTGAATAGCTATTTCATATTCGTGAAATTATTATCTATATTTCAATTAAAAACTTTTACTTCTCAATAAATACTGCTTTTTAGATAATCAAAGAAATTAATAATATAAAAAAATGCAGGCACTTTTAATAAGCGCCCGCATTTTGTGCTGTTTTAAACTAACTTATGATTACTCATTTATCATTTAATAAAGAGAATTGTTCTTCGTCATCTGTTTCAGTTATAGTAACAGGGTTATCTAAACCGTGGTGAAGACGGATCGATTCTTTAATCGTATTACGAATTTCTTTATTTTCTTTTAAGAATTGCTTAGCATTTTCACGTCCTTGTCCAAGACGCTCTTCATTGTAAGAATACCATGCTCCACTCTTAAGAACGATATCTAGATCAGATCCAATATCAAGAATTTCGCCTTCTTTAGAAATACCTTCTCCGTACATAATGTCAACTTCTGCTTGTCTAAATGGTGGTGCTACTTTATTTTTAACAACTTTAATCTTTGTTTTGTTACCTACAATATCATTACCTTGTTTTAATTGCTCAGCACGACGTACCTCTAAACGAATTGTAGAGTAGAATTTTAACGCACGTCCACCTGGAGTTGTTTCAGGATTACCGAACATAACCCCAACTTTTTCACGAATTTGGTTAATGAAGAATGCAATCGTTTTTGACTTGTTAATTGCACCTGAAAGTTTACGTAATGCTTGTGACATTAATCGAGCTTGTAGACCTACGTGAGCATCACCCATCTCACCTTCAATTTCCGCCTTTGGAACTAATGCAGCTACTGAGTCAATTACGATAATATCAATTGCACCACTACGTACTAATGCTTCAGCGATTTCAAGTGCTTGTTCACCTGTATCTGGTTGAGATAATAATAACTCATCAATATTTACACCTAATTTTTGAGCATAAACCGGATCTAATGCATGCTCAGCATCTATAAACGCCGCTTGTCCTCCATTTGCTTGAACTTCAGCGATTGCATGTAATGCTACAGTTGTTTTACCTGAACTTTCAGGACCGTATACTTCGATAATTCTTCCTCTCGGATATCCACCTACACCTAACGCTACATCTAGTGCTAACGATCCACTAGAAATAGTTGAAATTTGGCGGTCAGTTTGTTCCCCAAGTTTCATAATTGAACCTTTACCGAATTGTTTTTCGATTTGTTTTAAAGCCATATCTAATGCAGCTTGACGATCACTCATTTAAATTCCTCCTTCAGGACTCATTTATCTCTTAACTATATAATAACTGTTTTTTGTTCGTTTGCCAACAAAAAAATAGAACGTTTATTCGATATTTTTCGTATTTAAACTTATTTTTTTAAGAATAGAAACGCTTGTTTCGTATTTTTCGGTCTATAAAACTAGATTTTTATTAATATCGTAACTATAAAATTAAAAAACTCGGCTATATTAACCGAGCTTTTTTATTATAAAATATTCTATTTCATTTTATAAGTCTTGACTTTCAAAACTTGAATTAATTAATTTTATCAACATGTTCGCGCCATTTTTAACACTTGATAACCTTATTTGTTCTCTAGTGCCACTAAATTGAAACTCTTTTACAATTGAATCAGAATCACCAATTTTAATACCGATAAATACTTTTCCTACCGGCACATCTTCTAATGTAGACGGTCCTGCTTCACCAGTAAAACTAATTGAAATATTACTTCCTGTTAATCTTTGAATATTTTCAACTAGTGATTTTGCACACTCTGAACTGACTGCACCATTTTTATTAAGAATATCTGACGGCACATTTAAAAGGTTTTGTTTCATTTCGTTAGAATAACAAACAACACTACCTTTAAAAATGGACGAGTTCCCAGGAATATCTGTCATTCTTTTACTGAATAGACCTCCTGTTAAACTTTCAGCAGCAGAAATGGTCAGTTTAAAATCTTTTAACTTTCTTGATAAAACTGTAAATAAGTTTTCATTATTTGTACCATATATAAACTGCCCAACACGCTCACGTATTTTTTCTTCAGCTTGTCCAATTAGTTTAACTGCCTCTTGCTCATTACTAGCACTTGCAGTAACTCGAAGCATTACTTCTCCCTCACTCGCTAAAGGAGCAATTGTTGGATTTGATTGATTATCAAGTAAATCAAGAATTTCAGTTTCTAAAATTGATTCACCGATACCAAAAAACTTAAGCTCTTTCGAAATAATCGTACTTGCTTCCTTTCCTTTTAAAAAATAAGGAATAAGTTCTTTCTCAACCATCGGAATCATTTCTTTCGGTGGTCCTGGTAATAATACAAATTGTTTTTCTTTCGCTTCATAAACCATTCCAGGTGCCATACCGTTTTTATTCAATAAAACATGTGCATTATTAATGACTAATGCTTGTTTTTTATTATTCTCAGTCATTGGGCGATTTACTTTAATAAAATATTGTTCAATATATTCTAGTGATTGATCATGGTAAACAAGTGACTCTTGAACATATTCAGAGACAACTTCTTTCGTTAAATCATCTTTTGTTGGTCCAAGTCCACCAGTTAAGATGATTAAATCACTTCTTGATGAAGCAATTTCTAATGCACTTTTAAGTCGATCGGAATTGTCTCCTACAACTGTTTGGAAATGATGGTGATATCCTAATGCAGATAAATGTTTAGCTAAAAATTGAGCATTCGTATTTGCAATTTGGCCTAAAAGTAGCTCAGTACCTACTGCGATGATTTCAGCACGCTTCATATCATTTCCCCCTATATTATTAATTACATTGATTTAAGTAGAACATCTCTATTTTTATAAAAATAATCCCAACCAGAATATACTGTAAAGAATAATGCGACCCAAAGTGATACATCCGCAATCGAAAATGGTAAGAAATTCAATGGGAAGTCATGTAAGAAATATGCTGAAATCGCAACTATTTGAGCCCAAGTCTTAATTTTACCTAGCATTGCAGCAGCATGTACTTCTCCAGAACCAGCTAAAATCATTCGTAAACCGGTTACAGCAAACTCCCTACTTATAATGACAATCGTAATCCACGCAGGAACATAATGAAAATCAGTTAAGATAATTAACGCTGAAGAAACAAGTAATTTATCAGCAAGTGGATCTAGAAACTTACCAAAATTAGTAACTAAATTATATTTTCTTGCGTAATATCCATCAATAAAATCAGTAACAGAGGCAATAATAAAAATTGCAGCTCCTACTAAATGATTAACTGGTATCGAATCACCCATTAATGTAACATTTCCCCATCCAAAATCGATTAAAACGGCAATCATAAATAATGGAATTAGACAAACCCTTGACACTGTGATTTTATTTGGTAAATTCATGGTAAAACCCTCCAAAACTTTCTAAAAATGAAGCATTTATAATAAATGAATAAAAGCCATCTTAAAGATGACTATTGATTCATTTTTAAATTTTTAATCGTAATCTTTTGGTGAACAGCATTTGTTGGACTAACTGGATATTTAAATACCTCATCGTTAATTCGTAGCTCAACATTATTAGAAGCACCAATATTTACTGTTACTTCATTTTCTTGTGTTAAGTCGTAGTTCTGAGTTTGTCCTTGTTTTAAAATTCCGCTATAGAACATTTTTCCATCAGCATTTTTTAAATCCACATAACTTTCACCATTTGCAACTACTTCTAATTTAAATACATCAGTACCAGATAAAGAAATAGTAGTTCGTTTACCTGCTGCAGAGTCAACAGTAATTTTTTGTGCTGGCGGTTGCTCAGTCACATCATTTTTCGGTTTCTCTGTTTTTTTCGTATTATTAGTTTTAGCCTGATCTAACGCATTATTTTTTGGTTTTTCAATTTCAGAATTAGAGTTAGTTTGAGATTGATTCGTATCCGCAGATTTTCCATCATTTTTTGATGGGAACATCATATAAATAGCAATGCAGATTCCAAGGATCAGAATCGCTACTAGTATCCTTGGTAAATAATCCATTATTCTTGATGACTTAACATTGTTTAATGGTTCTTTAAGCTTCGATGCTCTACTAGGGATTTCTTCATGCTTTACTTCTTCTACTGTATTTACCACAGTTGATTCCTCTACCGCTGGCTTTTCAGTTAGAAATCCAGAAACGTCAACACCAATTGTTTCTGCATATTGTCTTATAAAAGCACGAACATAAAATTGCCCTGGCAATATTTCATAATTACCTTCTTCAATTGCTTCAAGATAACGTTTCTGAATCTTCGTTAACTCTTGTACATCGTCAATTGATAAGCCTTTCGCTTCTCTTGCTTCTCTTAAATATTTTCCTAATTCTGTCACAAGTTACACCCCAACTTACTTTAAAAATCAAACATTGAGAACGAGTTGTGTCCATTTTTATCCATTTGGTCTACAAGTTCATATTTAATTTCTTCATTTTCATCATTTCTTAATTCAATTATGTAATCAAAATCTTCTAAAGAGTATTCAGTTTGCTGTACAAATACATCAGGATGCTCCACTACTTTCACAGAAGACATTGCCATAATTTCGCGAACCAATTGCCAATGCTGCTCATTTGCTCTTCTATGAGAAAGAATACCATCAATAATAAATACATTATCTGAATTATATTCGTCTTCTATTAATTGACTTCTTAATGTTTGTTTAATTAATGTTGATGAAACAAATAACCAGCGTTTATTTGCACATACACTTGCTGCTACAACTGATTCAGTTTTACCAACACGAGGCATCCCTCTAATTCCGATTAGCTTATGGCCTGGCATTTTAAATAACTCTGCCATAAAATCAACAAGCATACCTAAGTCATCGCGGACAAAACGAAAAGTCTTTTTATCATCTACATCACGTTGAATATAAGTACCATGTCTTACAGCTAAACGATCTCTTAGAGTTGGCTTTCTAAGTTTAATTATTGTTATATTGTCCATAGTATTTAAAATTGATTCAAATCTAGTAATTTGATCATCATTATCGCAACCAAGTAACATGCCGCGTCTCATTGTGTCGACACCATTGATTGTTAAAATATTAATCCCTAGCATACCGATTAGTGATGCAATATCTCCAAGTAGTCCAGGGCGATTCTTATGTATTTCATACTCAAAATACCATTCGATTAACTCCATACCTATACCCCCTATTTGTTAACTACTTAACTCTACATTTAATAATAAACGATTTCGCCATAATATAAAAGGTAAAATATGTGAAATAAATAACTTTCGACGTGAAATTTTACTATGAAGTATGCCAACCGCCGTTTACTCCAAGAATTTGGCCAGTTATATAAGAAGATTGTTCGGAAATTAGGTAATTTACAGTATTCGCAATTTCATTTGGAAGAGCTAAACGATTCATTGGAATTTCATTTGCAATTTCTTTTAAATCTTCTTCACTAAAGGAATTTAACATATTCGTTTTTACGGCACCTGGAGCAACAGCATTAACTTTTATTCCACTTGGCCCTAACTCTTTAGCTAATGCCATTACATAGGCATTTTGAGCACCTTTTGTAGTTGAATATAATACCTCACATGATGCACCAATTTGTCCCCATATAGACGAAATAACGACGATACTGCCAGATTTTTTAGCCACCATGTTAGGAAGAAAATGATTGACTACTTTGATCAAACTTTTAATATGTAATTGAGTCATTCGATCAATCTCTTCATCACTTACATCGTTAATCAAACCAAAGATAGAAAAACCAGATGCATATACAATTGAATCTATTTTATCAATTATTTGTGATGTTAAAATTTCAACTCCATTTTCAACTGATAAGTCCGCTTGTACGAATTGGCAATTTACCTCAATCTCATTAGCCAATTCGATCAGTTCATTAAGTGGCTCTTTCTTACTATTATAGTGGACAACTAAATCATATTTTTCATTGATTAATTTTTTCGAAATTGCTAAGCCAATGTCACCACTAGCTCCAATTACTAGAATTCTTTTTCTCATTTATTATATTCTCCATTTATTCGTGGTTTTAATGCAGGTTTAAAGAGTATTAAGAAATATAAAGGTAAAAAGATGCGAGGAAAACTCTTAAAAATTCAATATTACACTTAGTTTCTGTATGAACCCTTAAATATTTTCTTTAAATTTCAAAAAGCATCCTAAAAAGGATGCTTTTAATTTATTCAATGAGGAAGAACAAAAAATTCACTCATATAGTCTTCATTTATTAGATGACTAGCACTTTCTTTTAGATCCTCTACAGAAATAGATTGTAACACAGATACGATGTCAAATAAATGCATATCTAAGAACGCGTATCGTGTAAATTGATTAGCAATATATTCTGGTGAATTTAATGAGCGTAAAAATCCGCCGATTTTCTTTTTAACTACGCGATCGACAATTTCTTTTTCCCACTGATGATTTTTTGAGTCTAATAATACTTCTTTTATTTTTTCAGAAAGTTTTTCAGGTGAAGTAGAATCTCCTCCGATGATTGCAAAAGCAAAACCATTTTCTGCAGAGTAATCATATGAGAATGTATCATCGATTAAACCATCTTCATACATTTGTTGATACGTATTTGAGGCTTTGCCAAATAAATAATCAAGTAATACGGAAATTGATAATTCATGCTTTAGTAATTCGCTACCACCTTTAGGTGCAGAGAAATCCTTTACCCCAACGAGTACTTTCGATGATTGGACATTCATATGTAACACTTTTTTCTTTTCTGCAGATTCAGGCGTTTCTTCAGGGAAAAATCTCTTTATTTCATTTGCATCTTTAAAAGTTTTTTTACTTTGGTTATCTCTAATTAAATTCATTGTTTGATCAGGGTCTACTGGACCTACAACAAAAAACAACATATTACTTGGGTGATAAAAAGTTTCATAACAAGTATAAAGTAATTCTTTTGTAATTTTTGAAATTGATTCAACCGTACCAGCAATATCTGTTCTAACAGGATGTTTACCATATAAATTTGCAATCATCCCAAAATATTGTCTCCAATCAGGGTTATCTTCGTACATTTTAATTTCTTGACCAATGATCCCTTTTTCTTTTTCAACACTTTGATCAGAAAAATATGGATCCTGAACAAAGTCAATTAGAGTCATTAAATTTTGTTCTACATTATTCGTTGCTGAAAATAAATAAGCAGTTCGTGTAAAACTTGTAAACGCATTAGAAGAAGCTCCTTGTTTACTAAAAACCTGGAATACATCTCCATCTTTCTTTTCAAACAATTTGTGCTCTAAAAAATGAGCAATCCCATCTGGTACAATTAATTTTTCATCTTTTCCTAAAGGAATAAATTCAGAATCAATCGAACCGTATTTAGTTGTAAAGGTCGCATATGTTTTGTTGTAGCCTTGTTTAGGAAGAATATATACTTTTAATCCGTTTTCAAGCTCCTCGAAATAAAGCGTTTCATTCAATTGTTCAAAATACTTTTTTTCCATTATGCTCCCTCCTGACCTTTTAAGAAATAAGTTGTGTGAAGTTTTATTTTATTAGCTACAGATACAATTTCATCTTTTGTAACTTTTTCGATTTCAGGAAACCAATCCTCGATTGGACGTTCATTTCCCGCAGCTTGGTCATTGAATAATGTTTCAATGATTCCATAAGCTGTGTCCATACTTTCTAATAGACTGTTTTTGATCACTAATTTTGTTTGATCAATTTCCTCTTCAGTGAAATTTCCCTTTTTCATCTCTTCAAGTTGTTCAGCAATGATTGTTGTTGCTTTTTCATAATTTTCACTTGCTATACCAGACATGACCATTAAAATTGATTTATGACTTTCAAAACGAGAAGCAGCATAGTATGCTAAGCTATTTTTTTCTCGAACATTGATAAATAATTTTGAATGTGAAAATCCACCATAAAGTCCATTAAACACTTGAAGGGCAAAATAATCTGGGTCTTTAATCGAAATATCAGTAGTATAACCGATGTGTAACTTAGCCTGATTTAATTTTTGCTCTTCAATAACTTCATTTGGAGTATCAGTCGGCGTTGCTTTTGCCGTCTCAACTCTAAGTTGTTCACTTGTTGTATTTCTAAAGTTTTCTTCCACTAATTGTTTACATTGGTCAAAAGCGACATCACCAACTATATAAAGATCAATTAAATCCTCCTGCAGGGCTTTTTCATAATATTTATATAATGATTCAGCCGTGATTGAATTAACATCTTCTGTTCTCCCATTTGCAAGTAATGCATAAGGTTCACCCTTAAACATTTCTTCCACTAGTCGTTGATTTGCATATTTCAATTTATCATCATTAATGGACTGAATTCGTTGTACTTGAGTTCTTTTTTGAGTTTCAACATGCTTAGCTGAAAATACCCCATTTTCTAAAAATGGATTTTGCCAAATAGAAGCAATAAGCGAAAGCGCTTCATTTAATAATGAACCTTGATTTGAAAGGTATTTTTCATTTGCAATGTCAATTGTAAATGACATAACATGATAATCACCTTTTTTTGATACGTCTACAAAGAAGGTCGCCCCATATAAATCTTCTAATTTTCTTCTAATTTCACCATTAGTAGGAAGATCTTTTGTTCCACTTTGCAATACATAAGGTAAAATTCCTCGATAAGATACTGTATCTTCTTCAAGTTTTCCACGTACTTTTAATGTAATCGAATTTGTTTTAAATTTTTCAGTTGTTACCACATGTAGTTTAATACCGTTAATATCACTATTTTTGTACTGTAACAAATTCAAATTGAACCCTCCTTAGACAAATACTATTTACTCATATTTATTTCCAATATCTTCATTGTATCTCTAATTTTACCAAAAATAAAACCTACTGCTTAGTTTACCCAAAATAATTATTTCAAATAAAAAGAAGCTTCGGATTTTATAAAGGAAGCTTCATCCTACTGCTGCAAAAGGAACAGTCATTTAAATATCAAGATTTTTCTTAATAAAGTAAGTTGTGCGAGGTTGATTTCCGTAATCTGTTCTTCTAAAATAAGTACTTCGTTGATTTCCACTCCAGGATGCTCCCTTTCCGTGGGGAGAGAGGTGAGCCTCCTCGGCGCGCCTGCGAGGTCTCACCCTTCCCTCTTTTCCCACAGGAGTCGCGCACCTTACGTTCCAATCATTTTCCAAAAAATAAATGTAAAATCAAAACCAATAATCTTTAAACATTTTTTTATTGATTTAAATAATATCGCTTATTAGACCGACTTATCGTTTATTCTAAAAAGCATCCAATTTATCAAATTCTTATATGGATGTGTTGTATATATATTAATCAATTTTGAAAAAACGAATTATAATTTAACTTTCTTAAAAACGATATTATTCGTAATTAATTGACAACACATTTTTAAAAGAATAAAAAAAAAGCCTCCTAATTAAATAGGAAGCTTCAAAAACAATTATTTATCGTTTACCTTTTTCATATGCAACACCAACTGATTTTGGTGCTTGAGATGTTTTTGAGAATATAACTAATGCAATTAAAGTTACTACGTATGGGAATAACTTTAGTGCTAATGGTGGTATATGAGCTAAACTTGGAATAACTTGCGATACGTTGGCAATTGTTGTAGCTACACCAAAGAATAATGTCGCAGCTAAAATTCCAAGTGGTTTCCACTGTCCAAAAATTAATGCTGCAATTGCTAAGAAACCAAGACCTGCAACACTTCCTGTAAATTCGCCTGAGTAAGTTACTAAAATAATTGCTCCACCTAATCCAGAAAATGCCCCAGAAATAATAACGCCAAGGTAACGAATACGGTATACATTAATACCTGCTGCATCAGCTGCTTGTGGGTATTCACCACATGCACGTAGACGTAAGCCTAAACGAGTTTTATAAAGTACAAATGTACTAACGAGTAAAATGGCAATTACTAACCATGTTGTAGTATACGTGTTTTTAAAGAATAAATCCCCAAGTATCGGAATGTTCTTTAAGACTGGGATATCAGTACGTGTAATACCGTTAATACTGATGTTTCCTGAACCAGTAATATTTCTTGCTAAGAAGATTGTTAAAGCACCTGCAATCATATTAATTGCGATACCACTTATTACTTGATCTGCGTGTAAATTTATACTTGCAAACGCATGTAGTAAAGAAAATAAAGCACCTGCAAGAACTGCAACAAGAATTCCTACCCAGATTACCCAAACTTCACCTTGATGATTTACTTGAAGTTTTGAAATTGTTAAGGCACTAGCGAAACCACCGACAACCATTAAACCTTCTAAACCAATATTTACGACACCGCTTCGCTCAGAAAATAAACCACCTAATGCTACGATTAATAATGGAATCGTATAGGCAATTGCATATGGGAAAATTTGTATAATTAAATCCATGCCTTATTTCACCTTCTCTCCTACATTGCTGTTTTTATATTTGCGTGATTTGGATACTCGATCGATAACTTTTTTAATTAAAATACTAGTTGCAGAGAAATAGATAATGATTGCAATGATAACATCAGCAATATCTGGTGGAATTGAAGTCATTGCACTCATAAATCCTTTACCAGAATATAATAGTCCAAAGAAAATAGCTGAGAAAAATACGCCAATTGGTGTATTCATTCCTAAAAGTGCCACGGCAATTCCGTCGAATCCTTCTGTAGGTAAAACCCCAATTTGAATTAGTGATGCATTACCAGCGAATTGAACAACACCCGCTAGTCCAGCAAGTCCACCTGAAATCATCATTGACAAAATAACATTTCTATTTACTGAAATACCCGCGTATTCAGCAGCACTACGGTTGTAACCTACAGCCTTTAATTCATAACCCAATACTGTACGATTAATAATGAATGAAACAACGATTACCATAATAACTGCGATAAATAAACCGAAGTTAATATATGAACCACCAAATAAATTTGATAAAAATGGCATTTTTAATGTTGCAGCATCTGCAAGCATTTTTGACTCTGTTTCAGTACTACCTTTAAAATATTGTGGTACTAAATAATAAACTGTCCAGTAAGCAATCCAGTTCATCATGATCGTAGAAACTACTTCGTGAACATTAAACCTAGCTTTTAGTAGTCCAGGAATAAATGCCCAAGCTGCTCCTGCAATAAAAGCAACAATTACCATAAACGGAACTAAGATCAACGTTGGTAAATCTACTGTTAAACCAACTGCTGAAGCACAAAACCCTGCAAAAAGCATTTGGCCAGCTGCACCGATATTAAATAAACCTGTTCTGAATGCAAACGCAACAGAAAGTCCTGTTAAAATTAACGGAGTAGCAGTAGCAAGTGTATTACCAATACGCTCCGGATCTTTTAATCCACCTTGGAATAAATAATTAAACCCTTCAATCGGATCATTACCTGTTACAAAAATTAATAATGCTCCAGCCAGTAAACCTAATACTACGGCAATTAAAGAAATAATTCCTCCCTTTTTCATGCCCCTTCACCTCTCCTTATACCAGCCATCATTAATCCTAATTCATCTTCATTTGTGTCTTTGGCATTAACGATATCAATGATTTCTCCTGCATTTACGATTGCAATGCGGTCAGATAAATTAAGAACTTCGTCTAGTTCTAACGAGATTAGTAGAACAGCTTTTCCACTATCTCTTTGCTCTATTAATCTCTTATGAATATACTCAATCGAACCAACGTCTAATCCACGTGTTGGCTGACATGCAATTAATAACTCAGGCTTAAGTTCGATTTCGCGACCGATGATTGCTTTTTGCTGGTTTCCTCCAGACATGGATTCAACGACTGTTTTCGCACCTTCACCAGAGCGTACATCGAATTCTTCAATGATTTTCTTTGCATGTTTGGCAATCGCAGCTTTATCTAAAACACCATATTTAGAGAATGGTTCTTGATTATAAATTTCTAGAACAACGTTTTCTTCAATTGTATATTCAAGTACAAGTCCTCTTTTTTGACGATCCTCTGGAATATGAGCAATACCGCTTTTAATTCGCTCACGGATACTGTGTTTTGTAATATCTTGATTTTTTAATAAAATAGAACCTTCTTCAATCGGTCTTAAACCTGTAATTGCTTCAACAAGTTCAGATTGTCCATTCCCTTCAACTCCGGCAATCCCAACGATTTCACCTGCTCGAACTTGAAGAGTAGCATTTTTTAAACCTAAAACTTTTTTATTATTTTTGACACTTAAATTATTTACATCTAGTACAACTTCGCCAGGTTTTGATTCTACTTTATCTACCTTGAAAGACACCTGACGTCCGACCATCATAGATGCCATTTCAGATTCAGAAGTTTGTTTTACATCAACAGTACCGATGTATTTTCCGTGACGAATGACTGTACATTGATCTGCAACAGCTTTAATTTCTTTTAACTTATGTGTAATGATAATGATTGACTTGCCTTCATTAATCAAGTTTTTAATAATCTTCATTAAATCTTGTATCTCTTGTGGAGTAAGTACTGCTGTTGGCTCATCTAGGATTAGTACTTCAGCATTACGATATAAAGTTTTTAAAATTTCGACTCTTTGTTGCATCCCTACTGTAATATCTTCAATCTTTGCATAAGGATCTACGTTTAAACCGTAAGTTTTAGAAAGCTCTTCAATACGTTTTGCTGCAGTCTTGATATCTACTACTAGACCTTTTTTAGGTTCAAGACCTAGAATAATATTTTCTGTGACTGTAAAATTTGAAACTAATTTAAAATGTTGGTGAACCATTCCGATTCCTAATTCATTTGCAACATTGGGATTTGAAATTTTAACTTCTTTACCTTTTACTTTTATAATTCCTTTTTCAGGTGTGTACATTCCAAAAAGGACGGACATTAAAGTTGATTTCCCTGCTCCGTTTTCACCTAATAAAGCATGAACTTCCCCTTTTTTTAATCGTAGTGTAATATTGTCATTCGCTATAATGCCAGGAAACTCTTTTGTTATATTTAGCATCTCCACTACATATTCCATAATTTTCCTCCTTGTATATTACGAAGTCATTTATTTTTAAAGTTTTACTTGATTTCGAAATATTTTTCTATATTTTTTATTTAGGGAGGGGTTTACTCTCTCACCCGATAGTCATGCCCTAATCAATTGGAAGCTTTACCAATATAAGTGCTTACAATTGATTAAAGCATGAAAAGTCAAAATTATTTATAGGGTAGAAGAAGCATATAAAAGGGTCTCCTTTCCTATGCTTCTTCTATCATTTATTCATTAGAAATTTAATTACTTAATTAAATTTCCTCTTTCACTTGCTACTACAATTTCACCAGACTTAATTTTGTTAAATACATCTTGAACTTTTGTTAAAGTTTCAGAACTTAAGTTTGGATTTTCTTTTGGTAAACCAATACCATCATTTTTTGCATCGTAAGTTAAAGTTTGTCCACCAGGGAATTTTTTATCTTTTTCAGCTTTTACCATATCAGATGCTGCTTTAGCTACACCTTTCATAGCTGAAGTTAAGATTACTGATTTGTTATCTTTATAAACACCATCAGAGTACTGATCTACGTCAACACCAACAACCCATGCTACTTTACCACTAGCTACTCTGTTTTTAGCTTCAGTAATAGCACCTTGTCCTACTCCACCTGCTGCAGAGAAAATTGCTTTAACTCCACGGTCATACATTTGAGCTGCAATTTGCTGACCTGCTGCTTTGTCTGTAAAGCTTCCAGAATATACTACGTTATTAGCTTTTAAAGAAATGCTTGTTCCAAGGTTTTCGTTTGCATACTTAATACCTTGTTGGAATCCCCAGTTGTATTTTTGAACTGCTGGAATTTCCATACCACCGATAAATCCAACATCACCAGTTTTTAATTGAACTGCTGTAGCAATACCAGCTAGGTAACCAGCTTCATGTTCAGAGAAGAAAATTGAAACAGTGTTTTTCTTTACATCTGGCGTATAATCTTTAGCAGAATGTGGTGTACCATCGATAATTACAAATTTGTCATCTTTATATTTATCTTGCGCTTTATAAATTGCTGTTTCAAATTTAAAACCTGGAGTAACGATAAATTTAAAGTCCGCATCATTTAAGTTACCAATTTCTTTTAAATAATCAGCTTCAGTTTCGCCAGCAGGTTTTAAGTATTTAGTATCATTCTTAAGATTGAAACCTAATTCTTTAGCTCCTGCTTGGATCCCTTCCCAAGTACCTTGGTTAAATGACTTATCATCAATTGTACCTGAGTCAGTTACCATACCTACTTTAAATGCACCTTTTGCGTCATTTGTATCTCCACCTTTACCACAAGCACCTAACATTGTACCTGCTGCTAAGGCCATTGAAAGAACAAGACCAGCTTTTTTCATCTTCATAAAAATTTTGCCCCCTTAAATTTTTATTTACTTTTGTACTAGCTTGGTATATAATCGTTAACTTAACGATCCACCTCCCTAATAATTTAATGAAATTTCAGTAAACAATATTTGAAAAACCAGCCAAAACTTATTTTTCGTAAATATTAATTTGGCTATACAATTTTAATTTCTTTTTCTTAAAACATTAAAACTGAACTGATCCGCTCTGAAGTAATTATAAGAATGTAATACTGCTCGGTTTAAATCGTCAAAATGTAACTGTTCGATTAATAATAATGAAACATCTGGTTCACACTGTAATAAAGGAGAAACTTTATCGTGGTAACCTATTGGTTCAATTCTTGCACTTGAATATTCGATATTACGTCCAGTTTCTTTTTTGATGAAAGTAAAGAACGAATGATCTTCATATGATGGAACCTGTTTAAAATAATTAGTTGGTAATTTATCAATGCAATAAACTACAGGTTCACCATTTGCTGTTCGAATTCTTTCTACAACGTGCATACGATCATCTTCTGTGATTGTAAAGCTTTTTAAATCTTCTTTCGTAGGAACTAATAGTTTAGAAGATAGGAAGATTGTACCAGGTTCTTTACCTGCATCAATAATCATTTCTGAGACACTACTTAATTGTTCAATGCCTGTCCTAAAAATTGGTTTCGGTTTTACAAATGTGCCGACCCCGTGTCTTCTAACTAAGATATTTTCTTCTTCTAAAACTCTTAATGCTTCTCTTAATGTTGCTCTTGATACTCCAAATATTTTAGATAACTCATACTCTGATGGTAACTTATGATGTGGCAGGTAAATACCGTTCTCAATATCTTGTTTGATTCGATCCATCACTTGGAGATAAAGTAATCTGGTGTCTGTTTTAATCTTCATTTCCCATCCCCCAAACTTCGGATTTCAGACATCAGTTGTTAGACATCTGTCGTATAATCCTTCTTTACTATACTGTTATTTTTTACTCATTTCAACACTTTTTTGAAAACGCTTTATTTTTTATTACGTTAATGAATCATTTGTTCATATTTAACATAAAAAAACTCTTATAATCTACAGTTCCACTTAGTGAAAAAGCTAGATTATAAGAGTTTTTGATTTCGTAAATATAAACCATTTCTCCATAATAATGCTTTTTCCCCATAGTATTGCAAATATTGGTTGCAATGTAGAAACTTCCGACCCATCATGTCGATATTATATGAGGACTATCAATTTATCTGAAGAAATAATATCATTCTATGTCTAAAAATGTCAATAATGTTTCGACAATTTTTTCTTTTTTGTTAAGACAAGGCTTGCTCATCTTCCACTGGTTTACTAATTAATACTTCCCTAGGTTTACTACCTTCATACGGACCAACTATACCATTATCTTCCATAGCATCAATTAATCTTGCAGCTCTTGTATAACCAATTCTAAATCTTCTTTGTAGTAGTGATACCGAGGCTGATTGCATATTTGATACTAACTCAACAGCTTCATTATAAAGATCATCATTCACTTCAGATTTCCCATCTTTTTCCTCTTTTACCATCATTTCTTCTTGGTATTGAGCCTTTTGTTGAGAGATTGAAAACTCGACTACTCGTTCAACTTCATCATCAGATAAAAATGCTCCTTGTACTCGGATTGGTTTAGATGCACCGATTGGTTGATATAACATATCTCCTCTTCCTAATAGTTTTTCTGCTCCACCAGTATCAAGTATTGTACGAGAATCTGTTTGAGAAGATACACTAAAAGCAATTCGAGAAGGTATATTTGCTTTAATGACACCCGTGATAACGTCAACAGACGGTCTTTGTGTAGCAATAATTAAATGGATACCCGCTGCACGTGCCATTTGAGCTAATCTAGTGATTGAATCTTCCACATCACTCGAAGCTACCATCATTAAGTCTGCTAACTCATCAACAATCACGACGATAAATGGTAATAAAGGTTGTTTTGAATCAGTCATCGTATTATTTTGTTTAGTTAATTCGTTATAACCTTCGATATTTCTAGTACCTGAATGAGAAAAAAGCTCATATCTTCTTTCCATTTCACTAACAACTTTTCGTAACGCTTGTGAAGCCTTTTTAGGATTTGTTACAACAGGAGTTAGCAAATGTGGAATACCATTATAAACATTCAATTCAACCATCTTCGGATCGATTAACATTAACTTTACTTCAGATGGTTTTGCATTCATTAGGATACTAACAATGATTCCATTTATACATACACTTTTCCCACTACCTGTCGCCCCAGCTACTAGTAAATGCGGCATTTTATTAAGCTCTGCAAATACAGCATCACCGGCAATATCTTTTCCTAACGATACAGCTAATGGATTTTGTAATTTCGGATTTTTTGCTTCGAGAACTTCTCTAAGTAATACAGTCGTTATATTCGTATTAGGTACTTCAATACCAACCGCAGATTTACCTGGAATTGGGGCTTCAATTCGAATGTCTTTGGCTGCAAGTGCAAGTGCTAAATCATCACTAAGATTTACAATACGACTAACTTTTACCCCTGCTTCAGGGTATACTTCATATTTTGTTACCGCAGGTCCATGATGTACTTTTGTTACTGTAGCCTTTACACCGAAACTTTGAAATGTTCTTTCAAGCTTGTCCGCATTTTCCTTAAGCTTAGACTCATTTTCACGTTTTTTAGCACCCTTTGGATAGGCTAATAAATCCATTGATGGCAATACGTAATCTACCTTATCATCAATTCCTACTTCTGCAACTGGCAATTCGATTGACTGATCGTCTTCCTCTGCAAAATGAGCCTGGATTTGATTTGAATTATTTGCAATTATCAATTCTGGTTCCTTAGGTGCCTGATATGTAGGAGAATATTCGATTTGAATTTCTTTTTTCGGCTCGATGTTCTCATTTTCATATGAATTTTTAACTTGATAATTTAAGCTATTACCATTTGACACTTCTTCATCATGATCATTGTCTTCATATGAATCTTTCCTTGCTTTTCTCTTTTGTTTAGCCTCAGCTCGTCTACTAGTAGTTTTTTGTTCACGACCACGTTTCCAGAAATTTGTAAAATCCTTCCATGTATCTGAAATTAAATTTCTTACTTTTGGCATTATATATTGATACAAATAACCGCCAAGTGGCTTACCAGTAATAAATAAAACTCCCGCGACTATTGCAATGATTCCGAATAGAATCGCACCGGTTCGATCAAATAAGAAATATAAAACTGCAAAAAGTATCGCTCCAATCATACCTCCACCAAGATCCACCGTACTAATTTTACCCTTGGCTTCAATTAAGAATAAATCTAGCGTACTTTTTATGACAGATTGATCAGGAAATTGATTATTTTTTGCTAATAAATCAAATAGAGTAACATGACTAAACATCAATATACTAAAGAAGATTAACAATCCACCAATCGTAATACTCGAAACAAATGGAGGTCTTTTTCGATAAATTATGCTATATGCAGATAAACCGATTATAAAAAGAAAGCTAAGCATGTACCATTCCCCAAAGAAGAATCTCAAGAATAATACAAAAGCTTTACCTACAATACCAAGTTTTAAAATTGTTACGATTGATAGGGCTAAAAATATTAATCCACTAATTTCATACCATATTGAACCATTGCCACTTACTGATTTTCGAGCTTTTGATTTTTGCTGCTTCTGCTTTGCCATGTAATTCACCCCCATCAAAATTTGCAGATTCGCCAAAGAAAGCAGCCTTTTGGCTGCTTCCTTAAATTGAATTTATTATAACATATCAGAACATATGTTTACCATGTATTGTTAATAATTACCTCAAGTTGGAAGAACTAAAATTCTTTGACCAGGTGAATATTGCATAAAATGCTGCGGATCGGTACTGACAATTCTTTTAATTTCAAAAGCTGTACCCCCAACACTATCAACCAACATTGGAACACCATTGTATTCCATAAACTGCTGTGATGTGTATTCTTGTTGATCAACAGGAAAAATTGATTCAATTGGCATAATTGTATAAAGAATCAAAATTCATTCTCCTCTTTATTTGACTTTTCTTTCCGTTCGTCAATTAATTCCTGCAATTTACTTAATGCTTGCCCAATGCCACCTACATCATCAATTAGTCCATATTTTACTGCATCTCCACCAACTACATTTGAGCCAATATCTCTCGTTAAATTACCTTTTGTAAACATTAATTCCTTGAAACGTTCTTCTGTAATATTTGAATGCTTTGTAACAAAACGAGTTACTCTTTCTTGCATTTTATCAAGATATTCAAACGTTTGAGGTACACCAATTACTAAACCAGTTAAACGAATTGGATGGATCGTCATTGTTGCCGTTTCAGCAATATATGAAAAGTCAGTACTTACTGCTATCGGTACTCCGATACTATGTCCACCGCCTAAAACGATTGATACAGTAGGTTTCGTTAATGTTGCAATCATTTCTGAGATCGCAAGACCAGCTTCCACATCTCCACCGACAGTATTTAGAACAATTAATAATCCTTCAATCTTAGGATTTTGTTCAATTGCAACTAATTGCGGGATTAAATGTTCATATTTAGTTGTCTTATTTTGAGGTGGTAATGCTACATGCCCTTCAATTTGCCCAATTATCGTTAGACAATGAATTTTTGAATCATTGCTTGCTGGAACATTTGTTTGTCCTAGCTGTTGAATTTTTTCAACAATGCTCATATCCTTTTGATCATTTGGCTTTGGAGGTGCTTCTTCGTTTGGAATAGGTGTTTCATTATTTGAATTTGTCAAAATGGTTCCCCCTATCATTTTTCATACAAGTTAGTATGTGAAAATAATAAGGAAATCATACCCATCTCAGAATAAGAAGTAACTCACAATTTAAAACTATACTTCCATTAGTATTGGAAGTATCATTGGTCTTCTTTTTGTTTCTTCATATAAGTAAGCGCTTAATCCATCTCTAATTGAATTTTTTAATAGTGTCCATTCAATTTGATCGTTCTGTAACATTTTTTCTGTTATGTCTTTTACAATTTCAGTTGATCTAGTTATTAATTTTTCAGATTCACGAACATACACAAAGCCACGAGTTATAATTTCTGGGCCGGATATGATTGCTTTCTTTTGCTTGTTAAATGTTACCACAACAATTAGTATTCCATCTTGAGACAGTAGCTTACGATCACGTAATACGATATTTCCAACATCACCTACACCAATTCCGTCAATTAAAACGTTGCCAACATCGACTTTTTCAGTACGAGAAGCTTGACCATCTTTAAACGAAACGATGTCCCCTTTTTCAACAATAAAAATATCTTCTTTTGCCATTCCGACTTCTTCCGCAATATGTGAATGTGCTTTTTGCATTCGATATTCACCATGAACTGGTATGAAATATTTTGGCTTCATTAATTCAAGCATTAATTTTAATTCTTCTTCATAGCCATGACCAGATACGTGTACCTTTTTATAGCCATAAATAACATTTGCGCCAGCTCTAAATAATAGATTAACAGAAGATGCAACTAACATTTCATTTCCTGGAATAGCTGTTGCTGACATTAGTACAGTATCACCTTTTCGGATTGAAACTTGTTTATGCGTACCTTTAGCAATTTTTGAAAGGGCTGCCATCGGTTCTCCTTGTGTACCAGTTGTTAGGATGACAATATCTCTTTCTTTATAATTATCTGTATCCACAACTGAAATCATTAAATCATCGGGAATCGATAAATAATCTAATTCCTTGGCTATTTCAATCGATTTCATCATACTGCTTCCGACTACTGCTAGTTTTCTACCAGCCGCTACACTTGCATTAATAACCTGTTGGATGCGATATATATTTGAAGAAAAGCAAGTTACTAAAACTCTTCCTTTTGCATTCATTATTTCTTTTTTAATTTCTTCTGATACTTTCTTCTCAGACCCCGAAAACCCTTGTCTTTCTGCGTTTGTGCTATCAGAAAGCAAACATAAAACACCTTTATCTCCAATTAGTGCTAGTTTACCTAAATCAGCACCTGGATAAGGACTTTTCGATTGATCAAATTTGAAGTCTCCAGTAAAAACGACCGCACCTTGTGGTGTATTTACACAAAATCCAAATGAATCTGGAATACTATGAGTAGTCCTAAAAAAACTAATTGAACTATTTTCAAATGTTAATAAAGTGGTTTCGTCATATAGTTCAAATTGCTCAAGGTTTTTAATGCCCTTTTCACTTAATTTTTCTCTAATAAATAAATAAGCTAATTTATTCGTGTAAAACTTTACTTGTGGAAGTTTATTCATAATATATGGAATCGCACCAATATGATCTTCATGCCCATGTGTAATAAAAACACCTACTACTTTATGTGCGTTTTTCTCTAAATAACTTACATCAGGTATGACATGATCTATTCCGTACATTTCTTGGTCAGGAAATTTTAAACCTGCATCTAACACGTAAATCAATTCACCAACTTCGACTATATACATGTTTTTTCCGATTTCACCTACCCCACCAAGGGCAAAAACTTTTACTTGTTCTTTCATTTCCTTCACCACAACCTGTTCCTCCTAGTTAATTCTTTAAATTTACAGACCGTTCAAAATCTTACAAACATTATATCCTAGTCGGAACAGGTAAAACAAGATACATTCTTCCTTAAATAGGAAAATCGGATTACTTTGGGTATGTATTTTTAATCATTTTTAACGCTCATACGACTATAGCTAACATTGAAAATAAAAATGATTGTTTCCACCTCAGCATTCCTTGTTATGTATAGGAGCAAGGAAATATGAATTAAGCGATACAAATATAGGGTACCTTTTGACTGCTCTTTATGATAAGAAAATTGCAAAGTCAGTTCCATTTAGGCGAGTTTTTCAAAAAGTGTCACATTTTAATAGCTAAATTCTTTTTTTGTAGTGATTGATTGGTCAATTATTTCTTATTACAGGAATATGAATATTTTAGAAAAGGAGGATCTAGATGAATTTTAATGACAGAGAGCCTTTAAAAATGAATCTTTCTAAATTCGTAGATGAACTACCCATTCCACCAATTTTAAAACCATGTTGGAAAGATCATTTCTATACTTATTATGAAGTTACGATGACGGAGTTTAAGCAATCGCTCCATAGTGAGTTAAATGACTCGACTGTTTGGGGGTATGAAGGAAGTTATCCTGGACCTACAATTAAAGTAGAAAAAGGTGAAACCGTGTTTATTAAATGGATCAATGATCTCCCTGATAAACACTTATTTCCGATCGACTATACTGTTCATGGTGCAAATAAAGATGTCCCTCAAGTCAGAACGGTAGTGCATGTACATGGTGCTTGTGTTGAGCCTGAAAGCGATGGCTATCCTGAAGCTTGGTTTACAAAAGATTATAAACAAGTTGGACGTTATTTTAGTAAGAAAGTATATCGATATGATAATTGTGATTGCGCTTCTACGCTTTGGTACCATGATCATGCACTTGGCATTACAAGGCTTAATATTTATGCTGGTTTAGCAGGATTCTATCTCATTAGTGATCAAAAGGAAAGTTCATTAAATTTACCGAATGGGAAATATGATATCCCGCTATTGATACAAGATAAAAGTTTTAATCATGATGGTTCACTTTATTATCCAAAACAACCAGATCAGCCAATCAAAGAACTACAAACGTCTATAATCCCTGAATTTGTTGGTGATACAGTCATTGTGAATGGTAAAGTACATCCTTATTTACAAGTGGAACCAAGAAAATATCGATTTAGGTTATTAAACGGTTCTAACACACGCTTTTTTCGAATTACGCTTGATTCTGGTCAACTTATGTATCAAATCGCAACAGAGCGTGGATTCATGCAACATCCGATTGGAATAAATGAGATTATGTTATCACCTGCAGAACGAGCAGAAGTAATTATCGATTTTACTAATCTTGAAGGTAAGAAGATTACTATGAAGAATGATGCTCCCACCCCATTTCCCTCTGGTATTCCTGTGGATGAAAATACGGGAACTGTGATGCAATTTAAAGTTAATTTGCCATTATCCAACGTGGATACGAGTATGATACCAGCTTATATGGTGCCCGTTCCAAAAATAAATGAACTGTCTGCTTCAATGAAGCGATACTTAACCTTAGATCATAAGATTGATCAGTTTGGACGAGAAATTATGTTATTAGATAACAAACATTGGGATGCTCCCATTTCAGAAAATCCGAAATTAGGAACGATCGAAATATGGTATTTAATTAACTTAACGCCAGATTCTCATCCTATACATCTTCACTTAATTGATTTCCAAATCTTAGATCGAAGAAACTTTGATGTAGAAAAGTATAAAAAAGAAAGGATCATTCATTACACAGATCCACCGACTCCACCTGAACCACAAGAAAATGGATGGAAGGACACTGTTCAAGCTAATCCAAACCAAGTAACTAGAATAATCATGAGGTTTGGGCCATTCACCGGATTATATGTTTGGCACTGTCATATGTTGGAACACGAGGACTATGAAATGATGAGACCATTTTTAGTGATTCAATAGTAGCATTCGGATTTTTTGTGGTTGATTCCATCCATTAATAAAAAACCACTTACGCCATCCAAAATTGGACTGTACGTAAGTGGTTTTGTTATTAATTATTTTGTAATGCTTCGTCTAATTTATTTATTAAAATACTTAAAGTTGTACGTTCAGCTTCTGAAAGTGGTACAAGCGGTAAACGAACTCCACCAACATCTAAACCTTTCATTTGTAAAGCTGTTTTAATTGGACTTGGACTTGGCGCCATGAAGAATCCGTCAAATAATGGTAATAGTTTACGGTGTAAGAATTGCGCTTTCGCCATATCTCCTGTGAAGAAGCTTTCAGCTAATTGCTGCATTTCATTTCCTAACACGTGTGAAGCAACTGAAACCGTTCCCTTTGAACCAATTGCAAATGCAGGAAGCGTTAGGCCGTCGTCACCACAATATAATTCAAAATCTTCAGGAGTACGGTCAATAATTTCTGTCATTATGCCTAAGTTACCAGTTGCATCTTTAATTGCAACAACATTTTGAATTTCTGCTAATCTTACAACTGTATCTACAGTAAGGCTGGCAATTGTTCTGCCTGGTACATTATATAACATAACAGGTAGTTCAGTACTTTCAGCCGCTGCTTTAAAGTGTTGATATAGTCCTTCTTGGTTTGGTTTATTGTAATAAGGTACAACAACCATAATTGCATCTACTCCTAAAGCAGATACCTTTTTCGTTAATTCAACTGTTTCACGAGTATTATTACTTCCAGTACCCGCGATTACAGGTACTCTTCCATCTGCAGCTGAAACAACATGACTAATTAATGCTAATTTTTCTTCAGAAGTTAATGTTGGAGATTCTCCAGTTGTTCCACAAACTACGATTGAATCCGTTCCATTCTCAATTAAGTAGTTCACAAGTTTTGTTGTTTTTGCAAAATCAATATTTCCTTTTGAATCAAAAGGTGTTACCATCGCTGTTGAAATTTTACCAAATCTACTCATTGTTCCACTCCGATCAAATATTAATCCATTTTAACTGAACTAAGTTCAAATGCATCATGAAGTGCAGTAACCGCTTCGACCATATCTTCATTTTTGACAAGCACCCAAATAGTTGTGTGACTGTCAGCTGATTGTAAAATTTGAATACCTTTTTCAGCTAGTGCAGTTACAATTTTTGAAGTTACTCCAGGTACTCCGGCAATTGCAGCACCAACTATTGATACTTTTGCACATCCAGTTGTGTATGAAGGCTCATAGCCAATTCCTTTTAATACCTCAATCGCTTTTGAAGCAACTTCATCACTTACAGTGTATACTACACCATTAGGTGAGATATTAATAAAGTCTACGCTTATTCCTTTATTTGCCATTGCTTTAAATACTTGAGAATGTAAATCAAAAGTATGTTCCTTAGATGTTACTCTAATTTGTGTAACATTCGGTACATGTGCGATCCCTGTAATTAAACGATCATGAATATTGTCACCAATAATTCGTTGTGTAGGATTAGATGTTACTAGTGTACCTAAACTATTTGAATAAGTTGAACGAATTCGAATAGGTACTTTTCCTTGCATCGCGATTTCTACAGCCCTAGGATGAATTACTTTCGCTCCTTGATATGCCATATTACAAATTTCTGCATAAGTAACTACTGATAAAGGTCTTGCTTCTTTTACGATCCTTGGATCTGCTGTCATTACGCCTTCAACGTCAGTGAAGATTTCGATTGTTTCTGCGCTAACAGCAACCCCAAGTGCAGAAGCTGAAGTATCACTTCCACCTCTACCTAATGTCGTGATATCACCATTAGATGTTGATCCTTGGAATCCTGCGACAACTACAACATCATAGTTTTCTAGCTCTTTAATTAGACGGCTACATTTCATATCAAGAATTTTTGCATTTCCAAATTCATCATTTGTTCGGAAACCTGCTGATGCACCTGTCATTGCCATGGCATGAATACCGTTTTCATTCAATAAATTTGAAAAAACAATTGAAGAAATTGTTTCACCACATGACATTAATAAATCAAGTTCTCTTTGTGTAACCTTACTTTTTTTTGCGCCAACTAAATTTAAAAGTGTATCTGTTGCATATGGCTCACCTTTTCGTCCCATAGCAGATACTACTACCACTAATTTATAGCCTTTTTCTAATGCTTCTTTTATATGCTTAAGTGCGTGCTTTCTACCATTTTCGTCACGTACTGAAGTCCCTCCAAATTTTTGGACTAATATTTTCATTCTTGCACCTCTCTAGCAGTTTTCACTAAATGATGCTTAACTCAATTAATCTTTCAGCAATTTGCACTGAATTCCAAGCAGCACCTTTTAATAGATTATCTGAAACGATCCATAAATGGAATCCAAAAGGATTATCTAGGTCTTTACGGATACGTCCTACAAATACTTCATTACGTCCAATACTGTAAAATGGCATTGGATATAGTTGTTGGTCTGGATCATCTTGTAAAACGATTCCAGGTGCATCACTTAAAAGTGATTTAAGTTCAGCTACCGATACTTCTTTATCAACTTCAATATAAACTGATTCTGAGTGACCAGAAATTACAGGAAGTCTTACACAAGTTGCACTAATTTGTAATTCAGGTAAATGCATGATTTTTTTAGTTTCATTGATCATTTTCATTTCTTCATAAGTATATCCATTCTCAGTAAATACATCGATTTGTGGAATTGCGTTAAAAGCAATTTGATAATGTTTCTCACCACTTTTTACCGGTAATACTGATGGAGTTGCTTCTTCACCATTTAAGAATGCTTGCGCTTGTTCCTTTAAGGCTTCAATTGCTGTTACTCCAGCACCAGAAACGGCTTGGTAAGTTGAAACTACAACTTTATTTAAACCAATTGATTGACGAATTGGTTCTAGGGCAACAACCATTTGGATTGTTGAACAGTTAGGATTTGCAATAATACCTTTATGATTAAATAAATCTTTGTCATTTACTTCAGGTACAACTAAAGGTACATCTTCAGCCATTCTAAATGCACTAGTGTTATCTACTACTACTGCCCCTCTTTTAACTGCTTCAGGAGCAAGTTCTTTTGATACTGAGCCACCAGCACTAAATAAAGCAATATCTACACCTTCAAAAGCTTCAGGAGTAGCTTCTTGAACGATTACTTCTTCACCTTTATATGTTAATTTTGTTCCTGCAGAACGTTTTGAAGATAAATATTTAATTTCTTTTATTGGAAAATTTCTTTTCTCTAATGTTGCAATCATTTGTTGTCCAACTGCTCCAGTTGCACCTACTACAGCTACTACATAACTTTGTTTATTCCCCACTTTTTTTGCACCATCCCTGTTTTCACTTTTATTAAATAGTTTACGTCAAATGAAGTTTATATTCAAAGGTTTTCGCTTGAATAATTCTTTTCATAGTAACGAGTATGTATCCTAATGACACATACTCAATTTTCTTCATTCTAACATAGAAAAAATAATTCAGTCCTATTTTTTCTAAAATATTTATTGTAGATCGCGATATTTTTCAACTAAAACAGGTTGAAGTTGTTTGCCTTCAATAGAAGATTTCACCGTATCTAGTAATGAATCCATTCTTGCCACTAATGAATTCGGTTTTTTTATTGGATCATCTTGACCAAAGGGAATAAAATAGATATGTTTTGTACTCATTAAACGCATTAAATTATGACTTAGAGGATAATACCGATCTAAATGGAATATCTTTGGTTTGGGACACATAATAATTGACTTTAAAAGGAGTCGATTAAAGGATTTAATAGGGGATTGAAACAAAAAATTAAGCTTTGGAAAATAATTTGTAATATCTCACCCTAATGATTGTAATGAACGCTATATTTAGCGTAAGCAGTATCAAGTTGTTTTTTAATGCAAGTATGATAAAAGGTTTGTTTATAATCAGTAAATAACACCTTTAAAAACCGATCTCTAATTGATTTAATCGTCAAATTATGAAAACGCAAATAGGTTTCTGTCCAAAACACCATATTCTTTGAAAAAGTTTCATCGTCGATTTCAAAAAATTTCCGTACAGCTCGAATGCCAATATTTCCCATCAAAACAGTTACATCCTCCACGTCAACATTTGCATCTAGTTCAAAAATAATAATCTCATATTCGTTTCTAGTTCTATTATTTTTATCTTTAAGTGAATAGCCTATTAATTCACCATTTGTAAGATTAAAAGCAACTACACCTTTAGCATAATCTAAAGCCCAGTTATTATAAGCTAGTTCTAAGACATCTTTTATTCTTACATTTAATATTAATTGATCAGCTAGTTTACGTTCGATCAATTTTTCCATTGTAAAAAATTGTTTTTTTAAATGATATTCGATAATAACCAACATCCCTCTCCATGATGAATATTTAGAATCACTATCACTATAATTACGAGCGTTATGCAAAAAAAATGACAGATTTTTGAATAATCTGTCTCAGAATTTTTCTGAAATACATGATTCAACTTGATTATGGTCCTTATTATATCTGCAGATAAATTAATTGCATATTTAGTTTTTTACCGTTATAAAAGTACAAAAAATTGTTAACCTAAGCAATTTAGACACTTGGTATAATAGCTAAATCTTCATTGATCAAGATAATAAATAAAAAAGCACCCCTTTTTTAGGTGCTTTCTAAATTCATCTTACTGATCATTTTTCTTATACAATTCTTCTTTAACAATCTTCCAGCCAATCGTATGAATTTCTTCAATAATTTTCTTTCTAGTTTCTTCTGTAACATCATTTGGCGCAATTATATTTACTTTTGTTTTTCCAAATTGATAGGTAGCAGTAAATTCTGTTTGTTTACTCAGTATCACCACCCCCATAATTCATTGTATGTTTAGTTTTATTACGGACTAACCAACCTTTTGTTTTCTATTGATTCAAAAATTAATTAATTCCTTAATTAGACATATATATAGTCTATGAGGTGATTAAATGGAACGGGTTGCATTGTACTTACGTAAAAGTCGAGCAGATATAGATGCAGAGGCTAGAGGTGAAGGTGAGACCTTATCAAAGCATAAGGAGCAGCTTTTAAAATTCGCTAAGGAAAATGATTTAAAGATCATTTGTATCCGACAGGAAATTGCATCTGGTGAATCACTTGTTTACCGGCCAGAAATGTTAAAGCTTTTACAAGAAGTTGAAGAATTTAAATATGATGGTGTGTTAGTAATGGATATGGATCGTCTTGGACGTGGTAATATGAAGGAACAGGGTATTATTTTAGAGACGTTTAAATCATCTAGAACAAAAATTATTACACCAAGAAAGACCTATGACCTTCATGATGAGTTTGATGAGGAATACAGTGAATTTGAGGCATTTATGGCGCGAAAAGAATTAAAAATAATTACTCGTAGGCTTCAACGGGGCCGGATTTTATCAGTCCAAAGAGGAAATTATTTAGGAACCTTTGCACCTTATGGATATGAGATTTATGAAACGAAGGAATTCCGTTCATTACGTATTAATAGCAATCAGGCAAAGGTAGTAAAAAGTATTTTTGAATGGTATACGAAGGATTTGATTGGTGCAAATGAAATAGCTAACCGTTTAAATCAAATGAATATCCCTTCCTATACTGGAAAAAAGTGGAGTTACCATACCATTTTGGAGATGATAAAAAATCCTATTTATATTGGAAAGGTCACTTGGAATAAAAAATCAAGTAAGGGTATTAGAAAACCAAAATCTGACTGGTTAATTGTTGATGGAAAACATGAAGCAATCATTGATCTTGAAATATACAATGTGGCACAAGATATTTTAAGTAGTCGATACCATGCTCCTTATAATAGTAAATTAAGTAATCAGCTAGCTGGAATAATTTTTTGCAGTAAATGCGGATCAAAATTACAGCAGCGTTATCCAAAAGGCAAACCTAGACAAATTGTGTGTACAAATAACCGCTGTAATACCCGCTCTTCCTATACCCATTTAATTGAAGAGAAACTCTTACAAGGGTTAGAAATTTGGTTAAAAGAGTACAAAATAAGTTTTACCAATCAAACCGTCGAGGAAGATTTTGAAGTAATTAATTTAAAAAAGCAAGCACTTAAACAAATCGAAAATGATTTAAGTGAATTAGCAAAACAAAAAAATAATTTATTTAATTTACTAGAACGTGGTGTTTATGATGAATCGATTTACAATGAACGTTCTGAAATCCTCTCTAATCAACTAAAAGAACTTTCAAATAGTAAGACATTAATTTTGGATGAACTGGCTAAATACCACAATAGAGAGTTGCTAAACGAACAATTTATTCCAACCTTTGAAAAAGTTTTGGATTTATATTACAAAACAACTGATATAGAACTCAAAAATCGACTGCTTAAATCGGTTTTATTTAAAGTTGAGTATCAAAAAGAACCACATCAAAAACTAGATGATTTTACACTTATTCTTTACCCGAAGCTCCCCAGGTGAACTTGTTAACTGATTTGGTATTACCATCTAAGTCACATTAAATTAGTTCCATTTAAACCTAAAGCATCGTTTGTAGAAATACCTAAAACAACAGGTTTTCCATTTCTCAAAGTAGCCTTAGCTGCCATTAAAACAGGGCTATCAGTTTGAGCATTAGCAAACTTACTCATTGAATTTCCTGTTAACGGTGCAATTACCATACAATCTAATTGTACTTTTGGACCAAATGGTTCTGCTCCTACAATTGAATCAACTGTTTTACGCCCTGTAATTTCTTCTATTTTTTCGATCCAGTCTTCTCCTACACCAAATCGTGTTGTTGTGCTTTTTACAGTAAAAGTAACAACAGGGTATACGTCAGCTCCATCATCCACTAACTTTTGAATTTGAGGTACTACCTCTTCATAAGTACAATGTGATCCTGTAATACCAAATCCAATTTTCTTACCTTTCAACGTCATTTTGGTTGCTCCTTCCTTTTGTCTAATTCTACTTTTAATAGCTGTGTTAGTACGTTTCCAATTATTTGACCTGCTGTTTTAGGAGCAACGATTCCTGGTAAACCTGGTGCTAATAATGCCTTAATACCTCTTTTTTCAGCATAACGGAAATCTGTTCCACCAGGTTTAGATGCTAAATCAATGATTAGTGCATGTGGTTGTAATCTTGAAATGACACTTGCTGTAACGATTTGAACAGGAACAGTATTAATAACAACATCGACATCTTTTAAGGCCTCTTCAATGTTCTTAAATTCAAAAGCTTCTAAGCCCATTTCAACAATTCTAGCAATATGTTCGGATTTACGAGCCCCTACTTTTACTTTTGCACCCAAACTATGAAAAGTCCTCGCAACACTCATTCCTGTACGACCTAAACCTAATACGGCTACTTTCGAATTATGAATTGTGTATTCCGTATGTTGTATGACCATCATGATCGTACCTTCAACTGTCGGAATACTATTATAAATAGCTACATCGTCTCGTTCAAATAATTTTACTAACTTTCGATTTGAAGCTGTAACAATACTATCTAAGTAAGAGTTACTTATTCCAGAATAAATCGTACAATGCGAAGGAGTACTGTCTAAAATTTCTTTTGTCAGCACGACTTTCTCATTTGAAAAAATTGTATCGACAACTCCTTCATTATTCGTACCTGGTACAGGTAAAAGGATTGCATCTAGATCTTTAAAATCAGCATCCGCAATTAATTCTTTTGATGCACTGGTAAAGCCACTATCTAATTGTTCAAAGCCTATTAATGTTACCTTTGCGTCTAACTCTGTTAACTTCCGAATAACTTCCAGCTGTCTGGCGTCCCCACCAATAACAGCAATATGCAAGCCAGTTAACATGCAGCATTCACCTTCTTTACTTCACTATGGTAAATGGAAATTAATCTCTGTAAGCAGGACTACCGCCTAACATCTTTCTCCTAAATATCTTATGAATCTTCCATTGCATTGGTGAAGATTCTTTCTAAAATTAAGGTGCAGTAATGAAAAACTATTAAAATCTTAGTAATAAAAATTTTTCTTCTTAATACTAAAGATACCATTTCTATTCTCGATCACTTGAAAAATAAAAAAGAGCATCCAATACAGGATCCTCTAATTTTTCAACTTAATGTTTAATATTTGTTGGAATTACTCCGTCAGGACTTACTAATGAAATTGCATAATCATCTGTAAATACAAACCTCGCAATATCATTTACTTTATCAATTGTTACACCATCAATTAGTTGAATTACTTCATCTAAAGTACGGTGGTTACCTAGCATTAATTCATTTTTACCATTACGGCTCATTCTGCTATTTGTGCTTTCTAAGCCTAACATTAAATTACCTTTTAATTGCTCTTTACAATTATTTAATTCTTTTTCTGTTATTCCATCTGCATTTAATACTTTTAATGTTTCTTGGATTGTTTCAAACAATTGATTTAATTGGCTTTTTCCAGTTCCTGCATAAATTGCAACTGTACCGCTATCTTGATATGCAGAGTGATAAGAGAAAACTGAATATGCAAGACCTCTTTGTTCACGAACATCTTGGAATAATCGACTACTCATACTGCCACCAAGTATATTATTTAAAGCAATTAATGGATATAAATCGCTATGTCCAAGTTCAAGACCTCTATAGCCAACACAAAGATGTGCTTGCTCTGTTTCTTTTTTGCGAGCAATTTCACCATAATGTAATGTAGGGATTCCAAAGTTTATATCTTTCTTTTTACCCTCATAGTTTCCAAATAAATCTTCAACACGTTTAATAAAAGATTCATCTATATTACCCGCAATTGAAATAACTACTTGATCAGGAGTGTAAAAATCCTTCATGTACTGACGTAAAGTATCGCCGTTAAAAGATTTTAATGTTTCTTCTGTACCTAAAATCGGATAACCTAATGGATGATTTTCATACATAACTTTACCTAATAAATCATGCACTAAATCATCTGGTGTATCGTCATACATTTTGATTTCTTCAAGTACTACATTTTTTTCTTTTTCTAATTCACCTTCATCAAAAGTAGAATTAAAAAACATATCTCCTAATACTTCTAACGCGTAATCAGCATGAGTATCTAACACTTTAGCGTAATAACAAGTATATTCTTTTGATGTAAATGCATTTACTTGTCCACCAATTGAATCGAAACTTTCAGCGATTTCTTTCGCATTGCGTGTTTTAGTGCCTTTAAAGAACATATGCTCAAGAAAATGTGAAACACCATTCAGTTCTGCCGTTTCATTGCATGAACCTGTTTTAATCCAGACTCCAAGTGCAACTGAACGAACAGTTGAAATATTTTCAATTACTACTCTGACTCCATTTTTGCAAGTATGTCGTACAATCATGTAATGCCTCCTATGTATACACCATCTATTTACACTTTTGTAATAAGATTGAAAAATTTAACTATATTTTACAATCATCTTAACAAAGCTGAAAGTAATTGTCATTTGTTTTCAACTTTTTTAATTGTATCGTACCGTTTTTCATCTAATAAAGTTGAAATATTTACAACTTTTCTACCTGATGCCTCTATTTTTGTGATAAGTTCATCAAGTGCCTCAGCTGTCGGTTTCGTTGGATGCATAAGAACGATTGTACCATTGTCTACTTTTTTCATTACACGATTAATAATGACTTCTCTTGGGGGTTTCTGCCAATCAATCGTATCTGCTGTCCACATAATTGTTTTCATACCTAAACTTGAAGCGATTTTAACTACTTCATCACGATAACTACCGCTTGGAGGGGCAAACCATACAACTTTTTGATCAGTTGTAGCTAGTATAACTGAATTTGTTTCGGTTATTTCATTTCTTATTTGCTGACTACCTAATCTTGCCATATCGGGATGTGTATAAGAATGATTCCCAACTTCTTGGTCTGCAGCAGTGATTAGTTGAGCGACAGTTGGATTATTTTTTACCCATCTACCTTCAAGAAAGAATGTTGCTTTTGCATTATGCTTCTTTAAAACTTCTAACATTTTTGGAATAAATTCATTCCCCCATGCAACATTTATTGTAAATGCTACCATTGGTTTTTCAGGATTCCCTTTATACACTGGTGATGGTGGTAAATCACTTAAATGAACTTTTGGAGAAACTTCTTTAAATACTAGTTTATTCTGATCAAACTTACCTTTTGTCTTCATTTTCTTATATGACGCATTAATATCAACTGCTAAACCGTTATAGCCGGGTATTGCTTTCCAAACCGAGTCGACATAAGCATCTTTTGGAGGTATCTCGAAAGTTGGCGCTTTTGTTTTGATTTCTTCATATAATCCATTTGTTTTTGTTGTTACAAATGACGATTTTGAAGATAAGTTCCTCACGTATTGATTCGTATATTGATTTCTAACGACTAAAATTGCTAGAAACAATGCCATAACGATTGCTAAGACTTTAAACCGACTTTTACTCATTTCCTGACACCCTCCTACTAGAAGGAATATGATATTTTTTAATAATATAGAACAAGCTTCTACAACTTATGTACGAAAAAATTAGCAATAACTAATTGATCTGGTCATTTCTAGTTCTACTTTCCTTATTGTAACCAAAAAATTTTTACACACACATTAAATTCTGGAAAATTAAAAGAGTGGGTTTAGAAGAGGAGTGGAAGTAAAATAAATAAAAAAAACAGGTTCATTTTTATATGAACCTGTTTTTTTATTTATTAAGGAAGACTAGTGACTTCCGCTTTTCGTGATGTCTAGCTCCAGGCGTTTGCCCCTCGAGGTCATAAGCCAAGGACCAGCAAAGGTTAAAAAGCAACCTTCACTGGTCCTTGTCTTATGCTTGTCGGGGCAGAGCGAACGCCTTCCGCTTTTCTTGATGTCTAGTTCCGCAAGCTAGCTCTTCGGTAATATTCCATTCAGACCTGGACGAGCTTGCTCCACATTTATTGTTGCTCAGCTTTTTCTTTTTGTTCTTTTAATACAGCTTTGCGAGATAGGTTTACTCGTCCTTGCTTGTCGATTTCAGTTACTTTTACTAGGATTTCGTCTCCAAGTGAAACCACGTCTTCAACTTTTGCGATGCGTTCTTCTGCAAGTTCAGAAATATGGACTAATCCATCTTTACCTGCAAAGATTTCAACGAATGCGCCGAATTTTTCAATTCGTTTTACTTTACCCATGTATAATTGACCTACTTCTACTTCACGAACAAGGTCTTCGATAATTTGTTTTGCACGTTCATTCATAGGTTGATCTACAGATGAAATAAATACTGTTCCATCTTGTTCGATGTCAATTTTTACGCCAGTTTCTTCAATAATTTTATTGATTTGTTTTCCACCTGGTCCAATAACATCTTTAATTTTATCTGGGTTAATTGTCATCATTAAGATTTTTGGAGCAAACTCAGATAATGCTGTTCTTGGTTCGCTAATTGTAGCTAGCATTGAATCAAGAATTTGCATACGACCGATTTTTGCTTGTTCTAATGCTTCTTTTAAGATTTGTTCTGATAAACCTTCAATTTTAATGTCCATTTGAAGTGCAGTTACACCTTTAGCTGTTCCCGCAACTTTAAAGTCCATATCACCTAAGTGATCTTCCATACCTTGAATGTCTGTAAGAACTGAATAATGTTCACCAGATTTAATTAATCCCATTGCAATACCTGCAACTGGTGCTTTAATTGGTACACCAGCATCCATCATTGCTAGAGTACTTGCACAAATACTTGCTTGTGAAGTAGAACCATTTGATTCAAGTACTTCTGATACAAGGCGGATTGTGTATGGGAAATCTTTTTGATCTGGAATACTTGGCTCAAGTGCTCTTTCACCTAATGCTCCATGTCCAATTTCACGGCGACCTGGTCCACGAATTGGTCCTGTTTCACCAACACTAAATTGTGGGAAATTATAATGGTGCATAAAACGTTTTGATTCTTCTATGCCTAATCCATCAAGAATTTGCACGTCACCTAGTGCACCTAGTGTACAAATGCTTAGTGCTTGAGTTTGTCCACGAGTGAATAATCCAGAACCATGAGTACGTGGTAATAAACCAACTTGTGATGATAATGGACGGATTTCATCTAATTTTCTTCCATCAGGACGAACTTTTTCAACTGTGATTAAACGACGCACTTCTTCTTTTACTAGCATTGAAAGGATTTCTTTAACTTGTCCAATAATCTCTTCGTCCGCTTCATTTTCTTCAAACTGAAGTACAACACGTTCTTTTACTTCATTGATCGCAGCTTCACGAGCATGTTTTTCATGAACTTGAATAGCTGCATTTAATTCTGTTTCACAAATATCGCGAATTTGTTTTTCTAATTCAGCATCAAGTTCATGAAGCTTAATTTCCATTTTTTCTTTTCCAATTTGTGCTACTATTTCTTCTTGGAATGCGATTAATTTTTTAATTTCTTCATGTCCAAACATAATTGCTTCAAGCATTACTTCTTCTGGCACTTCATTAGCTCCAGCTTCAACCATGTTAATTGCATCTTTCGTTCCAGCAACTGTTAAATGAATGTCACTGTTTTCAGCTTGCTCAACAGTTGGATTAATAACAAATTCGCCATTAATACGACCAACTACAACACCAGCAATTGGGCCGTTAAAAGGAATGTCAGATACACATAGAGCTAGAGAACTACCAAACATAGCAGCCATTTCTGATGAACAATCTTGATCAACGCTCATTACCATGCTGATTACCTGTACTTCATTACGGAATCCATCTGCAAATAATGGTCGAATTGGGCGGTCAATTAGTCGACTCGCTAATATTGCTTTTTCACTTGGTCTACCTTCACGTTTAATAAATCCACCAGGAATTTTACCTACTGCATATAAACGCTCTTCGTAGTTTACTGTTAATGGGAAAAAGCTAACTTTTTTAGGTTCCTTTGATGCAGTTGCTGTTGCTAATACGACAGTATCTTCGTATCTTACTAAAACTGCTCCATTTGCTTGCTTTGCTAATTGTCCTACTTCAACAGTAAGAGTTTTACCAGCAAGCTCCGTGGAAAAAACGTGCTTTTGTTGTTCCATATGGTATAAATACCCCTCTCTAATTTACAATTCAAAGTCTAAACTAATTATGTAAAAAAATCGTATATTCTCTATTATCTCCTATGTTTAGTAAAGAAATCAACTAACGAGAAAAAGAGAATAAATATTTATAAATTTAAAATACAATTCATCAGTAATTTTAAATCGATATGTATAAGAAAAAGCGGGAAGAATCCCGCTTTTTCTTAAAGTATCAAATTAATACTCGAAATTAACGACGTAAACCTAATTTGTTAATTAATTCACGGTAACGAGTAATGTCTTTGTTACGTAAGTAGTTAAGTAAGTTACGACGCTTACCAACCATTTTTAATAAACCACGACGAGAGTGGTGATCTTTTTTGTGAGTACGTAAGTGCCCATTTAAAGAGTTAATGTTTTCAGTTAAAACTGCGATTTGAACTTCTGGAGAACCAGTATCGTTCGCATGAGTTTTGTAAGTGCTGATAATTTCGTTTTTACGTTCTTGAGTTAATGCCATGTTTTTTCACCTCATAATAATATTATTGAACACCTATCACCTAGCAGTCGTCGGTGAATCGATTTGCCAAGCAACGGTTTTTCAAGTACTTTACTAATATTACATTGTTTTATTTATAAAAGCAAGTATTCTAAATTAGTTATTCTCTGAAATAATTTTTTACAGTTTCACGATCTTTTTGTAATTGATCGATTAGTTCATTTATACCATTAAACTTCTTTTCATCACGTATTCTAGCATACCAAAAAATTTCAACTTCTTTTCCGTAAATATCTTCATTAAAATCAAAAATATTTACTTCAATTGTTTGTTTTTGGAACTCATGATAGAAAGTTGGTTTGTATCCAATATTACACATACCTTCATATAATTCACCATTAACAATACATTTTACAGCATAAACACCTACTGAAGGTAATGCATACGGAATGGAAACAGAAATATTAGCTGTTGGGAATCCAATTGTTCGACCACGTTTGTCACCATCTACAACGATCCCTTTAATTTGATACTGTCTGCCAAGTAAGTGGGTTGCTTCTTCCATTTCACCAGCTTTTATCGCTTCTCTAATTCGTGTTGAACTTACTTTCTCATTGTCTAAAACGAATTTTGAAATGGTTGATTGTGTAAATTCACCTCTAGAATGAAATGGTAATGATTCCATATTCCCTTTACCATATTTTCCAAATGAAAAATCAAATCCAGCTACAACATGTTTTGCATTTAAAGAAATAATGTATTGATCGACAAATTCTTGTGGTAGTAGGGAAGCAAATTCCTCTGAAAATTCAACAACAAATAATTGGTCTACACAAAGTTTCTCCATCCACTTCACTTTTAGCTCCAAAGGTGTTAAATAGGAAATCGCATCATCACGATTTCCAAGAATTGCAGATGGATGTGGATCGAATGTCATCACTGATAATAATAATCCTTTTTCATCCGCAATTTCTTTGGCAGCTTTTATGACTTGTTGATGACCTTTATGTACTCCATCAAAAAAGCCAAGTGCTAAGACCGTTTCTTTACAATCTTCTTTTTTTATTGAATGAGGATGGGTGATTTTTATTATTTTTGTCATATATATCACCTTTTCTATAATCAAGTCTCTTTTCCCATTATAGAACAATGAATAAAATTTATATAGTTTTTTCTATTGGTTATGAAATACTCTTGTCGGTTTAATTACATTATTATTTTTAGGGTTTGGAGTGTACATTGCAATAATTCTATTATTTTCGTTGTAAACTGCAATATATTCCCCTTCTTTACAGTTCATCGTATTAGGAAAAAATCCACCATTAAATACTCTTACTTCTTCTTCAGTAGTCACAGTTAGACGTGGATACTCATCAAGAGCTTGCTCCATCGATAACATTACACGATCTAAAGTAAAATCATTAGCATTTTCTTCTAATTCAGCAAAAGTAACGCAATCATCAATCGTAAATGCTCCTGCTTTTGTTCTAGTTAAATAAGACATGTGAGCAGGGAATCCTAAAATTTCACCTATTTGAACAGCTAAAGTTCTTATATATGTACCTTTACTACAGAAAACTTCAAATTTAAAAGAAATTGTATCTCCTTCAAATACTTCTCGATCATCAAGTAAAATAATTTCAAATATTGTAACGGTTCTAGTTGGACGTTCAACTACAATTCCAGCTCTAGCGTATTCATATAGCTTTTTGCCATTTACTTTTACAGCAGAGTACATAGGAGGAGTTTGACTTATATCTCCTGTTAATTGATTTAATACATTTAAAATTTCTTCACGAGTAATAACTCGATCAACCTTCTTTTGATCAATAATTTCACCATGAGCATCCTCAGTTGTTGTAGAAAACCCTAAAGTAATTTCACCAATATATTTTTTCCGATCATCGGTTAAATATGGTATTAGCTTTGTAGCTTCACCTACACATATTGGCAAGACGCCCGTTACTTCTGGATCAAGGGTTCCTGTATGACCGACTTTTTTTGTCTTTAAAATCTTTCTTATTTTAAAGACACAATCATGAGAGGTAAGACCCGCTGGTTTATTCAGTGCAATTACACCATTCATCTTATCACCTATTGTTTATTTTTTAGCATGATGAAAAATGGATAGACGAATCACTCGCCTATCCATTCATTATCAGTTATTCTCTTTATTAATTTGAGTTAGCAATGTCTCAATTCGATTACCATAATCGACTGATTCATCAAATTCAAAAATTAATTCTGGCGTCTTACGTAAACGAATACGTTGACCAATTTCAGAACGAATAAATCCTTTTGCTTTCGCTAATCCAATTAATGTATTTTGACGTTGTTCATCGTCACCTAATACTGAAATATAGACTTTAGCTTGTTGAAGGTCACCTGTTACTTGAACATCAGTAACTGTTACGAAGCCGATTCTTGGATCTTTAATTTTTCTACCGATAATCTCACCAAGTTCTTTCTTCATTTGTTCCCCAACACGATGTGCTCTTACTTTCATACTTTCACCTCAATCTTACAAAGCAAAACAATTCGTGCTTTCATACGATTAGTTTAACTAATTGTATAAATAATTATTTATTATGCTGAACTTATTCAATTGTGATAAGTCCATTATTTATTTCCAATTATAATATCATCTTTTAAAAGAAAATATTGTAATGTCTAGTTCCAAAAGCTAGCTCTTCGGTAATATTCCAACTACTTTCGAAGTGGACAAACCACCACTTCTTCAAGTTGTCGGAGATATTCCCTTCAGAGCTGGGCAAGCTTTTTCCACTTTTCGTTATTACTTACGTTTAATTTCTTCCATTACGTAAGCTTCGATTACGTCGCCTTCTTTAATATCATTGTATTTCTCGATCGTGATACCACATTCGTAGTTTGTCGCTACTTCTTTAACGTCATCTTTGAAACGTTTTAGTGTGTCTAATTGACCTTCGAATACAACGATACCATCACGAATTAAACGTACACCGCTGTCACGAGTGATTTTCCCATCAGTTACATAACATCCAGCAATTGTACCAACTTTTGATACTTTGAATACTTGACGAACTTCTGCTTGACCGATTACTTTTTCTTCAAACTCTGGGTCTAACATACCTTTCATCGCAGATTCAATTTCCTCAATTGCTTTGTAAATAATGCGGTGTAATCGAATATCTACATTTTCTAAGTCTGCAGTACGTTTTGCATTTACATCAGGACGTACGTTGAAACCAATAATAATCGCATTAGATGCAGAAGCTAAAATTACATCAGATTCAGTAATTGCACCAGCGCCTGTGTGGATGATTTTAACTTTTACGCCTTCTACTTCAATTTTTTGTAATGAAGCAGCCATCGCTTCAACAGAACCTTGAACGTCAGCTTTAACAATTAGATTGATTTCTTTTACATTACCTTCTTGAATTTGAGCAAATAAATCTTCAAGAGATAATTTAGAGCTTTCACTACGTTGTTGAAGAACTGCTTGTGAAGCACGTGCTTCACCAACTTGACGCGCACGTTTCTCGTCAGCAAATACCATAAAACGGTCACCTGCTTGAGGAACTTCATTTAAACCAGTAATTTCAACTGGCATTGATGGACCAGCCTCTTTAATTCGACGACCTAAGTCATTTACCATCGCACGTACACGACCAAATGAAGTACCAACTACAATTGGATCTCCAACTTTTAATGTACCATTTTGAACTAATAAAGTTGCAACTGCACCTTTACCTTTGTCTAATTCAGCTTCAATTACAGTACCTAGTGCTTTACGGGTAGGATTTGCTTTATATTCTTCTACTTCACTAACTAAAAGAATCATTTCAAGTAACTGATCAACACCGTTACCGTTTAATGCTGAAATAGGAACAAAGATTGTGTCTCCACCCCATGCTTCAGAAACAATACCGTGTTCAGTTAATTCCTGCATTACGCGATCTGGGTTTGCAGATTCTTTATCCATTTTATTCACAGCAATAATAATAGGTACTTCTGCTGCTTTTGCGTGATTGATCGCTTCAACTGTTTGTGGCATAACACCGTCATCAGCTGCTACAACGATAATCGTAATATCAGTAACTTGTGCTCCACGTGCACGCATTGTTGTAAATGCTGCGTGACCAGGCGTATCTAAGAACGTAATTTTCTTTCCTTCGATTTCTACTTGGTAAGCACCAATATGCTGAGTGATTCCACCTGCTTCTCCAGCAGTTACCTTTGATTTACGAATATAGTCAAGTAAAGTTGTTTTACCATGGTCAACGTGACCCATAATCGTTACAACTGGTGGACGTTCTTGTAGAGTAGCTTCATCATCAGCTTCATCAATAAAGCTTTCGAAGTCATTTTCATCAACAATAACTTCCTCTTCAACTTCAACTCCGTAATCACTAGCTAGTAATTCGATCGTATCTTTATCAAGGTCTTGGTTAATTGTCGCCATAATGCCTAGCATAAATAATTTTTTAATTAATTCTGATGGTTCTTTACCTAATTTTTTTGCAAGCTCAGATACTTTTAAAGAACCTGAGAAGATAATTTTATTTGAGGTGTTCTCGGTTGAGTTATTTTTATGATTCATATTTTGATTGCCTTTCTTTATCCCTGTCGTTTGTCGATCTTCATTTTGACTGCTTTGCTTTTGGCTATCAGTCTTTTTCTTTTTATTACTGTTCTTTTTTGATTTTTCTTTCGTATCTTCTAATTGATAGTCTACTTCAAAATCAAGCTCTTCACTAGCTTCTACATTAAATGCAGGAATTACCTTAAAAGAAGATTTGGACACAGCTTTTTGGGGTTGTTTTATCTCTACAGACTTTGGTTGAAAACTTTTATTTAATTTTTCAACAATATCCTCTGCAATTGTGGCCATATGATTCTTTACTTCGATTTTTAAATCCTTGAGTCTTTCAATAATTTCCTTACTTGAAACATTTTGCTTTTTAGCATACTCATAAATTCTAATTTTCGTCATACGTTCACCCCCAGATTAGTCCATTAATTTAATAATGTCTGAAGTTTTGTTGCAAATCCTTGATCAGTAATTGCAACGACCACTCGAGCGTCTTTCCCAATAGCGTGCCCTAATTCAAAGCGATTTTCAACATAACAAAGTGGAGTATTGTAAAAAGTTGTCTTGTCTTTTATTTTCTTCGCAGTTAAATCGGAAGCATCCTTTGACAAAATAACTAGTTTTGCTCTTTTTTGTTGGACTTCTTTTACAACTAACTCTTCGCCTGAAACCACTTTACGAGCTCTAGCTGCAAGTCCTAATAAAGACAATCCTTTGTTTGTCATGCTTTTTCCTTTTCAATATACGCTAAAAGTTCTTCATATAAACTAGCATCAATTTTAGCGTTTAATTGCTGTTCTAAAGTATTTTTTTGCTGCGCTTGTTTTACAACTTCAACAGATTTTGTTAAGTAAGCTCCACGACCTGATTTTTTTCCACTTGGATCAATGGATACTTCTCCTTCTTTAGAACGAACAATTCTGATTAATTCTTTTTTTGGTTTCATTTCTTGTGTTACAACACACTTACGTAAAGGAATTTTTCGATTCATGAGTTTACTCACTCCTCATTAAAGTCGTCAGCGTAAGCATCGAAATCATCATTAGATACAGTTACTTCTTGCGCTGGTGATGTATAGTCAATACCAATTTTATCTGCATCTGACTGTGATTTAATATCAATTTTCCAACCAGTTAAACGCGCAGCTAATCTAGCATTTTGACCTCTTTTTCCAATTGCAAGAGATAATTGGTGATCTGGTACTACAACTGTAGTTGCTTTTTCTTCTTCATTTACTAAAACTCTAATAACTTGAGATGGACTTAATGCATTTGCAACAAATTCAACTGGATCTGATGACCAACGTACAATATCAATTTTTTCACCTTTTAATTCATTAACAATTGATTGCACACGTTGACCTTTTTGACCTACACAAGCACCTACTGGATCTAAATCAGGGTTGCTTGTATATACTGAAATCTTAGAACGGTCACCCGCTTCTCGCGCTACTGAACGAATTTCTACAACACCATCATAAATTTCAGGTACTTCTGTTTCAAATAAACGCTTTAATAATCCAGGGTGAGTACGTGATACAAAAATTTGTGGACCTTTTGAAGTTTTTTCAACTTTTGTAACAAATACTTTAATGCGATCATGGATTCTGTATTTCTCAGTTGGAATTTGTTCAGTTACAGGAAGTACTGCTTCAATTTTACCTAAGTTAACATAAATTGCGCGTGAATCGATACGTTGAACTGTACCTGTCATCATATCTTCTTGGCGGTCAATATATTCTGAGTAGATTACACCGCGTTCTGCTTCACGTACTCTTTGTGTTACTACTTGCTTAGCAGTAGTTGCAGCAACTCGTCCAAAATCTTTAGGAGTTACTTCTAATTCAATGATATCTCCTACCATAAAATTTGGATTATGTTGTTGTGCTTCTTCAACTGTAATTTCTAAACGTGTATCAAACACATTGCTAACTATTTCTTTTCTTGCAAAAACACGAATTGAACCATTATGTAGGTTAAAATCAACTCGAACATTTTGTGCTTGATTAAAATTACGTTTATATGCTGAAATTAAAGCTGCTTCAATCGCTTCAATTACGACATCTTTACTAATTCCTTTTTCTCTTTCAATTATTTCTAATGCTGTTAATAACTCCGAACTCATTAAAAGTACCCCCTACTTAGAAAAACGTAACAGCAAGTCTTGCACTTGCGATTTTTGGTGTTGGAATTGTAATCATTTTTTTTCTTGTTTTAATTGTTAACTCTAACTGAACTTCCTCTGACGTGTAGGAAATTAATTTCCCTTCAAATTTCTTTTCGTCAAGGATTGGTTCGTAAGTTTTAATGAAAACTTGTTTTCCAATTGCTTTTATAAAATCTTGTTCTTTCTTTAAAGGACGCTCAGCACCTGGTGATGAAACATCTAAAAAATATAGGTTTTCAATTGGATCTTTTTCATCTAAGACTTCACTTAGTTTTTCACTTACTGCAGCACATTGCTCCAAATCAATTCCAGACTCACTATCTATAAATACTCGAAGGAACCAGTCTTTTCCTTCTTTTACGTATTCTACATCAACTAACTCTAATCCTAGTTGTTCAATTATTGGTTGTGCTAATTCTGATACAACCTCTGTGACCTTCTTACTCAAGAAGTATCCTCCTTCCAAACATTACAAGATGAAAATTCCCTGCTATTTAGCAGGGAAATTATCTTTAGTATTTCCAATTTACGCAATTATTGTAACTTAAAATTCAAGTTTCAAACTACGCAAGAGATGAATTGGGTCATAAGGGTAATAAGAAAGAGCAGGTTGCCCCTGCTCTTCAAGAAAAATCCCGTGCTAAATTACATCTGTCTCTACTATACCATAATTCCCAAGTTTTGCAAACTGTTAAAAGCCATCGAAAAGTGATAATTGGTTTTGATCAGGTAAGTTTTGTAAACAGCCTTGTTTATCTAAATACTCTAATACTGTTTTTGAAATTTTACTTCTTTGTTGTAGGTCTTCTTTCGAAAGGAATTCTCCGTCTTCTCTAGATGCAACAATATTTTTAGCCGCATTCGTTCCTAATCCAGGAATCGAATTAAATGGTGGGATTAATTTGTTACCATTTACTAAAAATTCATCTGCACTTGATCGATATAAATCCATTTTTTCAAATGAAAAACCTCTTTCACACATTTCCAATGCTAACTCTAGGACAGTCATTAAACTTCGCTCTTTTACTGATGCATCTAATCCTTTTATCGCAATTTCTTCAATTTTAGCTTTAATCGTACTCGGACCAGCAATCATAGCTTCAATATCGAAATCTTCAGCTCTTACTGTAAAATATGCAGCATAATAAAGAATTGGATGGTGAACTTTGAAATATGCAATTCGTACTGCCATCAAAACATATGCAGCAGCGTGGGCTTTTGGGAACATGTACTTAATTTTTTTACATGAATCAATATACCAAGCAGGTACTTTATTATTTCTCATTTCTTCTTCCCACTCTGCTGGTACGCCCTTACCTTTACGAACAGATTCCATTATTTTAAATGCTAATGAAGGCTCTAATCCTTGATATATTAAATAAACCATGATGTCATCACGACAACCAATTACTTCAGGAAGTGTACAAGTTCCACTGTTAATTAATTCAGAAGCATTTCCTAGCCATACATCTGTACCATGTGATAAACCAGAAATTTGAACTAGTTCTGAAAATGTAGATGGCTTCGTATCTTCTAACATTTGACGAACGAATTTTGTTCCGAATTCAGGAATTCCATAAGTTCCTGTCTTACAACCTATTTGTTCCTCAGATACACCTAAAGGTTCTGGTCCGGCAAATATTTTCATAACTTCAGGGTCATCAGTTGGAATCGTTTTTGGATCGATTCCACTTAAGTCTTGAAGCATACGGATAACGGTAGGATCATCGTGTCCAAGTATATCTAGTTTTAATAAATTATCATGGATTGAATGGAAATCAAAATGTGTCGTTTTCCATTCAGACTTAACATCATCAGCCGGGAATTGAATTGGTGAAAAATCATAAATGTCCATATAATCTGGAACTACTATAATTCCACCTGGATGTTGTCCAGTTGTTCTTTTAACACCCGTACATCCCATAGCTAATCGATCATATTCAGCACCACGTAAATTTAGATTATGATCATTTGCATACCCTCTTACGTAACCGTATGCTGTCTTATCAGCTACAGTACCAATTGTACCAGCACGATAGACATAGTCCTCACCAAAAAGTACTTTTGTATAATTGTGAGCAGTTGGTTGATATTCACCGCTGAAATTCAAATCGATATCGGGAACCTTATCACCTTTAAATCCAAGGAAGGTTTCAAAAGGAATATCATGACCATCTTTTTTAAATGCAGTACCACATTCTGGACAATCTTTGTTCGGTAAATCGAATCCAGAACCTACAGATCCATCATTGAAAAACTCTGAGTGTTTACAATTAGGACAGACGTAATGTGGTGGAAGTGGATTTACTTCCGTTATTTCCGTCATGGTCGCTACTAATGATGAACCTACAGATCCCCTTGAACCTACTAGATATCCATCATCTAATGATTTTTTAACCAGTTTATGCGAAATCAAGTAAATTACGGCAAAACCATGCCCAATAATACTTTTTAACTCTTTTTCAAGACGGGCTTCTACAATTTCAGGTAATTGTTCTCCGTAAATAGATCTAGCCATTTCATAGCTCATGTCACGAACTTCATCTTCAGCGCCTTCAATTTTTGGAGTATATAGGTCATCCTTAATTGGTTTAATATCTTCAATTAAACTAGCAATTTTTTGAGTATTTGTAACGACTATTTCTTTTGCTTTTTCTTCTCCTAAAAATGCGAATGAAGATAGCATCTCATTTGTTGTTCTAAAATGAACATCTGGTAATCGATGACGATTTAATGGATTTGCTCCACCTTGAGAACCAACTAATATTTTTCGATAAATTTGATCTTCTTTTTGTAAGTGATGAACGTTACCAGTTCCAACTACAATTTTTTCTACCTTTTCAGCCATTTTTACAAGCTTTGAAATGACTTCTCTTAAATGTTGTTCATTTCGAACAATTTCTAATTCCACTAAATGTAAAAGTGTCTCTGGCGGCAATACTTCGATATAATCGTAAAACTCCATTAGCTTTTCTGCTTCTTCAGGAGATTTTTGAACACTTGCTTCAAAAACTTCACCTTTATCACATGCAGATCCAACTAATATTCCTTCGCGATGTTTCACTAATAATGATCTAGGAACCCTTGCAACTCGATGATGATAATGGATATGAGAATAAGAAACAATTTTAAATAAGTTTTTTAATCCCGTTTCATTCGTAGCTAATAGTGTTGCATGTGATGGTCTTGCTCGTTTATAAGCATCACCTTTCCCCATGTTATTATTTAGCTCATCATGATAATACATATCCTGCTCTGCAGCATCTTTTAGCATTTTTAGGAGTAAGAAGCCAGTGGCCTCAGCATCGTAAATCGCTCTATGATGTTGTGTTAAGTTAATATCGAATTTTTTACAAAGTGTATTTAATCGAAAGTTTTTAAAATCTGGATACAAAGTTCTAGCTAACTCAAGCGTATCAATTACACCGTTATTTGTAATACCAATTTCATATTTTTTAAAGCCCATTTGAATAAAGCCCATATCAAAAGAGGCATTATGAGCTACTAGTATATCGTCACCCATCCACTCTTTAAACTCACGAAGTACCACATCAATATTTGGGGCATCTCTTACCATTTCGTCAGTAATTCCCGTCAATTCAATCGTAGTTGCAGATAGTGAATGATGTGGATTTGCAAATCGTTCAAATCGGTCAATGATTTCACCTTTATGAATCTTTACAGCAGCTAACTCGATGATCGTGTCATAAACTGCAGAAAGACCTGTTGTCTCTACGTCAAATACAACATAAGTTGCTTCTTCTAAAGAGACATGAGATGGATTATATGCTGTTGGTACACCATCGTTTACTAGATTTATTTCAACACCGTATAGTATTTTAACACCATGTTTTTTCCCTGCTCCAAATGCCTCTGGGAAGGATTGAACAACTGCATGATCCGTTATTGCAATTGCTTCATGTCCAAACTTACTTGCTTGTTTGACTAAATCACCTGCTGAAACGACTGAATCCATTTGGCTCATATGTGTATGAGCATGTAACTCAATTCTACGCTCTCCTTCTGGAGCTTCGTCCTTGCGTTCATCTGGAGTAATTTCATTTATATCATTTGCAATCATGACTAAATCACGTACAAATGTATCGTTTTGTACCGATCCTCTAACTTTTACCCACATACCCTTTTTAATTTTATTTAACATTGGGATATCTTCTTTATCTCTAGAGAACATTTTAACTAGTATTGAGCTCGTGTAATCAGTTATTTTAAAGGTAATTAAGACACGGCCGCTCTTAAGTTCACGAATTTCAGAATCGAATACAAATCCTTGAAGAACGACTCGTTTTTCTTCTTCAATGATAGACGAGATCGTATTAATTTCAGTTTCCTTAATATAATATCCAACAACAAGAGGCCCCTGAGGCTCATCACCTTCAGCTTCTTCAGCAGCCTCTTTCTTTTCTAATTCAACAAGTACTTCCATCGCTCGCTTGCGATCTTCTTCAGCTTTTTTCTCAAGAAACTCAGTTTTTTCTTCAACATTATCTTTAATCGTATTCTCAAAAAACAACTTAGGAAAACCTACTTTTTGATATAAATCTTGCAGCTGAGGAACATATCGATTTGTAAAGGCATTCTCTTCAATTAGACTATTTAAATTGATCATTACTTTATTATTTTCAACTGAAGGTAGTGCAGATTCAACATGTTGTAATATAGGTGATTTCGATTCAACAGATTGAATCATAAATGACCAATAATCAATTACTTTTTGTTCATCTATTTTTGGATTTTCTGTATTAATAACGACTGAAACATCTGCTATATGTTTAAAAGTTCTTAATAAACTTGTTACAAATACTTGAAACGTTGCAAAAGGTAAAACATTTTCTATTTTAAAAGTAAACTGCCACTTTTTTTCGCTTTTACTTACTTCAAGATTTACGATTTCCCCGTTTTTAAAATACAGGTCTCGCATATCTTCGGGAAATTGAAGCTGATCTAATAATAGCTGAAACCGCTCCTGACGAGTTTGTCCCATTTTTTCACCAACCTTTTTATGTGTAAAAAAATCGAAAGTACCTCTAAAAAAATAAGAGGTACTTTTTATTTGTGTGCGATTCCCTTAAGGTGTCGCTTCCACTTTTATTTTATTTTAACATATTTATTTCATTCACAAGGTTAGAAATTTCTACTTCTTTACTAACTTGTCCATCTCTTGTTTTAAGTTCTACAATTCCTTCTGCAGCTTTTTTACCAACAACTACACGAACAGGTATTCCGAAAAGATCAGCGTCTGCAAATTTTACACCTACACGTTCATTTCGGTCATCTAATAATACGTCTTGTCCAGTCTCTTTTAACGTTTTGTAAATATCGTCTGCTAAAGTTACTTGCTCTTCATTCTTTGTATTTACAGTAATAACATGTACATCAAAAGGAGCTAGATTTTTAGGCCATACAATACCTTTTTCATCATTATATTGCTCTACAATTGCAGCTAATGTACGAGATACACCGATTCCATAGCATCCCATAATGATTGGATTTGATTTACCATTTTCATCAAGGAATGTTGCATTCATAGACTCAGAATATTTTGTACCTAATTTGAAAACATGACCTACTTCAATACCTTTTGCAAAAGAAATAGTTCCTTTACCGTCTGGAGATATGTCACCTTCTTGAATAAATCTTAAGTCTAGGAAATCTTTAACATTATAGTCTCTATTTACAGTTACGTTAATGTAGTGATAGCCTTCTTCATTTGCTCCACAGCAACCATTTACAATACCTTTAACTGCATTATCAGCTAATACTAATAAATCAGATTTTACTCCAATTGGACCTAATGATCCGATTTCACAGTTCATTAGTTCTTTTACTTCTTCTTTAGAAGCAAGCTCTACTGAATGTGCACCTAAATAATTCTTTAATTTAATATCGTTAATTTCATGGTCACCACGAGCAAGCACTAATACGAAACTTTCATCTGCTTTGAAAATAATTGATTTAATGCTTTTTTCAATCGGTAAGTTTAAGAATTCAATTACTTCATCGATTGTTTTTTGATTTGGCGTTTCTACTTTTTGAACCTCTTCTAATTTCTCATCAGATGGTTCGTAATTCGTTACAACTGGCGCCATTTCAATATTTGCTGCATAGCTAGATTCATTTGAAAATGCGATTGTATCTTCACCAATGTCAGATAACACCATGAATTCATGCGTATCTTTTCCACCCATCGCTCCTGAATCAGCAACAACCGCTCTGAAATTTAACCCACAACGAGTAAATACGTTGCTATAGGCCGTAAATAAACGATCATATACTTCATCCAAGCTTTCTTGTGATGCATGGAAAGAATATGCATCTTTCATTAAAAATTCACGCCCGCGAAGTAGTCCAAATCGAGGACGTTTTTCATCACGGAATTTTGATTGTACTTGATAAAGTGTAATCGGTAATTTTTTATATGATTTTAATTCATCGCGAATAATAGAAGTTACAACTTCTTCATGTGTTGCCCCTAATGCAAATCCTCTACCATGTCGATCTCGTAAACGCATTAGTTCTGGACCAAAATTATCCCAGCGACCTGATTCTTCCCATAATTCTTGCGCTTGCATTGATGGCATTAACATTTCCATCGCACCGGCATTATTCATTTCTTCTCGAACGATATTTGCTACTTTTTGAAGAACTTTATTTCCTAAAGGTAAGAAACTATATATACCAGATGCATTTTGTCTAATAAAACCTGCTCTTAATAATAATTGATGGCTTTTTATATCTGCATCTGATGGTACTTCACGAAGAGTTGGACTATATACGATACTTTGTTTCAAAAGGGTTCACCTCATATTTTTCTTTTATTCTTATATTCTTTTTAATAATATTTTGTAAAATAGATTTCGTAGTTGACTTAAAAGTCACATGTAACAATACACGATTCTAAAAAAAGAGCTTTGTAAGATAAGAATCCGCTCCCACTTAAAACGGGCTAATTGACAAATAATATGTCACTAAGCCCGTTTTATAAGCAAGTAAGTCGCGGATTCTTAAACAAAATTCATGAAATTACACGATTAAATTAAACAGAGCTTCTTATAAGAAAAATCTTTTAATATCGTTCCAAGTTACGATGATCATTAATAACATTAAAAGCGCAAAACCAATAAAGTGAACGACACCTTCTTTTTGGCGATCAATAGGTCGACCTCTTAATGCTTCTATTGCAAAAAATGTTAGTCTTCCTCCATCAAGAGCTGGTAATGGCAATAAATTCATAATACCAAGGTTGATACTTAAAAATGCTGCCCATTTCATTAAGTAGAAAATACCTGATTGTGCAGCCTGATCAGTTACTTGATAAATACCAACTGGACCAGAAAGATTATTGATTGAGAATTGACCAGATACTAAATGACCAACTGCTAATACAATTTCTTTTGTCCATCCAATTGTTTCAGTTATGCCATATTTAACCGAAGAAAAAACATTTTTTTCAACAGGGGCATAAACACCAATTAATCCATTAACTTTATGATCGATTGTTTCTGATTTTGGAGTGATTGGAATCGAAATAACTTTGCTATCTCTTTTCACTTTAAATAATAATTCTTTACTTGGGCTTTCTCTAACAATTTTAACTACTTCTGCCCATTTTGAAACATCTTTATTATCAATTGATAAAACAATGTCACCTTCTTTTAGACCAGCAGTTTGTGCTGGACCTTTTGGAAGTAATTCACCAATTTTAGCATCATTTACTGGAGTTCCTTGAAGTAATCCCAATAAGATAAAAATCACTAAAGCTAGAATAAAATTCATCATTGGGCCTGCAAAAATAGCAATCGCTCTTTTTCCTACGGATTTACTATTAAATTGTCGGTTATACGGAGCAATCTGGTGTCCTTGTCCTTCACTATAAATGAACGCTTTTTCATTTACATTGAATTTTGAAACGCCTTCAGTTCCTTCTTCGGTACCAATGATTTCTAACTTATGCTCTAAATCTATTGAATCAACTTCAACAAAACGAAGATCTTGGAAACGGTCAAACTGATCAACTGCAATTTTCGTAACTTCTCCGATTGCATTAAATTGTAAACCGATATGTGATCCAGGCTTTACTTGTACCATTTCTGGATCTTCTCCGGCATAACGAACATAACCACCAAGCGGCAATAATCTTATTGTGTATGTAGTTTCATTTCGAAAAAATGAGAAAACCTTTGGTCCAAATCCAATCGCAAATTCTCTACATAATATACCAGCACGTTTTGCAAAATATAGATGTCCTAGTTCATGAAAAAATACAAGTGCGCCAAAAATGACAACAAACGCTATAACTGTATTCATGTAATTACCACCCTTACTTTATTAGTGATGAAACGAATTGTCTTGTTTGTTCATCAATGTTACGAATTTCTTCTAATGAAGGTTTACTTAATACATTGTGTTTTTCAAGAGCGTTTTCTATTAAATTCTCAATTTGTAAGAATGATATTTTATTCTGTAAAAAAGCAGCTACCGCTTCCTCATTTGCTGCATTTAATACAGTTGGTAAACTACCGCCAACTTTTCCTGCTTGATAAGCATAATCCAAACATTTAAACCTGTTAAAATCCATCTCTTGGAAATGAAGTGTCCCAAATTTAATTAAATCTAATGGCTTATGATTATTAATTGGTTTTCTTGAAGGATAGTTTAGTGCATAGGCGATTGGTACTCTCATATCAGGTGTTCCTAATTGTGCAATTACACTTCCGTCATCGAATTCAATCATAGAGTGAATAACACTTTCTCTATGTAGTACTACATCAATTTTTTCATATGGCATATTAAAAAGCCAATGTGCTTCAATCACTTCTAATCCTTTATTCATCATTGTAGCAGAATCAATTGTAATCTTTGCACCCATTGACCAATTTGGATGGTTTAGGGCATCTTCAATTGTAACATCTTTTAATTGATCCCTTGTTTTATCTCTGAAACTACCACCTGAAGCTGTGATGATTAATTTATGTATTTCACTATGATTTTCACCATTTAAACATTGATAGATTGCTGAATGCTCACTATCTACTGGTAAAATTGAGACACCATATTTTTCTGCTTCAGCCATTACAATATGACCTGCTGTTACTAATGTCTCTTTATTCGCCAATGCGATTGTTTTACCATTTTGGATTGCTTTCATAGTTGGAACTAAACCTACACTTCCAACAACAGCGTTTACAAGTATTGTACTGTCTTCATGGACTGCAACTTCGATAAGACCTTCTTCACCATATAAAACTTTGGTTTTCGAAGGGATCCCTAAGCTCTTCAGTTTTTCAGCTTCTTCTTTACCTGCAACTGAAACTAGTTTTGGTTTAAATTCTAAAATAATCTTATATAATTCATCAATATTTCTTCCAGCTGAACACGCGACTAAATCAAAATCATTTGATTGATTTCTAATAATATCGAGTGTTTGTATACCGATTGAACCAGTTGCCCCGAGTAAGCTGATTTTCTTCATTTTCATATGTCTCCTTAAATACAAAAACTAATACTATAACGCAAATAGTAAATAGACTATTGGCAATGTGAAAATGATACTATCAAATCTGTCTAAAATCCCACCATGACCAGGTAATAAATTTCCTGAGTCTTTAACGCCGTAGTACCTTTTATATGCAGATTGTACGAGATCACCTAATTGACCAAAAATCGAAACAAGAACAGCTACTAGTACTAAATATAGTATTGAATGATTTAAAGTTAACATAATCGATAAAATTACTGCAACTACTACAGCACAAATAATTCCACCGATCGAACCTTCAATCGTTTTATTGGGACTAATATCAGGCCAAAGTTTTGTTTTACCTGTGGCTTTCCCAATAAAATATGCACCCGAATCAGTTGCCCATATTACGAATAATGGGAAGAAGAAGTATGAAATGCCCATATTTCTCATCTCGTACATATAATGAAATCCGTAACCTACATATAAACTACTTAGCACTACAAAAGAAGCATCTTCAAAAGTAAATGTATTCTTTGTAATTACCGTATATGATAAAAGTAATAGGATTAGTACAATTGAAATTTCAGTTTTACCGATTTCTATAGGAAAAAGGTTATTTGATAAAGCAGTTGGTGTAATTGCTACCCATGTTAAGATTAATCCAAGTACAGTTTGTGCACTAAATAAATTAAACTTTTTCATTCTAATCAATTCAAAATAACCGATTGTGCCAAGTGCAAATACAAGTAACCCGAATGGCCATTTACCAAATATTACTAATCCTAAAAATAAAGCTCCAGCTATAACTCCTGTTATAATACGCTGTTTCAAGTTCGTTCACCGCTTTCTTAAATACCACCATATCTTCTTGCTCGATTTTGATATTCTTTTATAGCATCAATTAAACTTTCTTCGGTAAAATCGGGCCATAATACATCTGTAAAATATAGTTCTGAATAAGCAATTTGCCAAAGCATAAAATTACTAATCCTTAATTCACCACTTGTTCTAATTAACAAATCTGGATCTTTAAAATCACTAGTCATTAAATAACGATTGAACAAGTCTTCATTAATTTCTTCTTTATTTATTTTATTATCCAATACATCCGAAGAAATCTTTTTAACAGCAGAAATAATTTCGTCTCTAGATCCATAATTTAGAGCAAAATTTAATACCATACCCGTATTATTTTTTGTTTCCTCTACTGCTCTTAATACTGCTTCTGTTGTATAGCTTGGTAATTGCTCTTTATTTCCAGTTAACCTTACCTGCACATTTTCTTCGATTAATTCAGGTAAAAATGTCCCTAGAAATTCTTGTGGTAACTTCATTAAGAATTCTACTTCAGTTTTAGGTCTTTTCCAATTCTCAGTTGAAAAAGCATATAACGTTAAAGTCTTTACACCTAATTTACTAGCAGTTCTTGCTATTTTTCGAACTACTTTCATTCCCTCATAGTGTCCTTTAACCCTTGGTAGATTCCTCTTTTGTGCCCATCTACCATTACCATCCATTATTATTGCAACATGCTCAGGAATTACTCCGTCGACCCCATTTAATTGCGAACTTGGAGGTACATTTTTCTCTTCTTTATTTCTTTTAAAAAAAGAAATTAATTTAAACATCTTTAATCCTCCGTTTAAGTATATCTAATTAAAGCATTGAGTAAAAAAACCCCCTTAAACAGAGGGTCTTTTTACTCAAAGCGCTTAGTTTATTTAATTATAATGCAATAATGAAATTATGTAATAGCATAATGTGAAAAATTCATTATTTTTCTAAGCGCTAGTAAGATATACCTTGCAATGCAGTATTAAACTTCCATTATCTCTTTTTCTTTTTCTTTTGTGATTCCATCGATTTTTTCGATATGTGAATCAGTTTGTTTTTGAATGTCTTCTACAAGACCACGTAATTCATCTTCAGTAATTTCGCCATTTTTTTCTGATTTTTTAAGATCATCATTTGCATCACGGCGGATGTTACGTACTGCTACTTTAGCATCTTCAGCAGATTTTTTAACTACTTTTACTAAATCGCGACGACGCTCTTCTGTTAATGGTGGGAAACTAATTCTGATTACAGTTCCATCATTTGAAGGATTTAAGCCTAAGTCAGCTTTTTGAATCGCTTTATCCATATCATTAATTACTGTTTTATCGTAAGGTGTAATTAATAATAATCTTGCTTCTGGTACTGAAATATTTGCCATTTGGTTGATTGGCGTTGGAGCACCATAATATTCAACTAAAACTCTATCTAAGATAGCTGGGTTCGCACGACCAGCACGTACTGTTGCTAATTCCCTAGAGAAAGCAGAAACAGCTTTTGTCATTTTTTCTTTTGCTAAAGAAATGATTTGATTAGACATTTTTATTTCCCCCTTACTATTGTTCCAATATTTTCGCCTAGTACGGCACGTTTAATATTTCCTTCTTCCATAATTGAGAATACAATTAATGGAATATCATTGTCCATACATAAAGAAGATGCCGTTGAATCCATTACACCTAAACCTTCTTTTAATACGTCTAAATATGTAAGAGTTTCGTATTTTACAGCAGTTTTATCGATAGATGGGTCAGCTGAATATACTCCGTCTACATTATTTTTTGCCATTAAAATAACATCTGCTTCAATTTCAGCAGCACGTAATGCAGCAGTAGTATCAGTTGAGAAATAAGGATTTCCTGTACCAGCAGCAAAAATTACAACACGTTTTTTCTCTAAATGACGAATTGCTTTACGACGGATATATGGTTCTGCAACTTGACGCATTTCAATTGATGATTGTACACGAGATTGTACACCAAGTGTTTCAAGACTATCTTGAAGTGCTAATGAGTTCATTACAGTACCTAACATGCCCATGTAGTCTGCTGTAGCTCGGTCCATACCCATTTCGCTACCTGTTTTACCACGCCAAATGTTACCAGCACCTACTACTACTGCTACTTCAACATCAAGTTCTGCAATTTCTTTAACTTGCTCTGCAATTGATTTAATAACTGAAGGATTAATTCCAAATCCTTGTCCGCCAGCTAGTGCTTCACCACTAAGTTTTAATACTACGCGATTATATTTTGCTTTACTCATAATACCCTCCATTTACGTACATCTATGTATTTACGTTTCTTTAAAAAATAGGGAACACATAGTGTCCCCTATTTTCATTCAAAGTAACTAAATTAGTTACCTTTTACTTGATTCATTACTTCTTCAGCAAAGTTATCTTCACGTTTTTCTAAGCCTTCTCCAACTTCATAACGAACGAATGATTTAACAGTTCCGTTAGCAGCTTTTACGAATTGACCTACTTTAACGTCTGGGTTTTTAACGAAAGATTGATCTAATAAGCAGATTTCTTCGAAGTATTTACCAATACGTCCTTCTACCATTTTAGCAACGATGTTTTCAGGTTTACCTTCATTTAATGCTTGTTGAGTTAAAATTCCACGCTCATGCTCAACTTCTTCTTGAGAAACAGCATCACGAGAGATATATTTAGGGTTGATTGCAGCGATATGCATAGATACGTCTTTAGCAACATCTTCTTTAGTTGTTCCTTCTACAACTGAAAGAACACCGATACGACCGCCACTGTGTAAGTAAGCACCAAATGCGTCAGCATCTGTTTTAGAAACTAATTCAAAACGACGTAATGAGATTTTTTCTCCGATTTTAGCAATTGCATGGTTGATGTAAGTTTCAACAGTTTCACCAGTTTCCATTGTTTGTGCTAAAGCTTCTTCAACAGTTGCAGGTTTGTTAGCAACGATGTGTTTTGCAAGAACAGATCCTAATTCTTTGAAACCTTCGTTTTTAGCAACGAAATCAGTTTCAGAGTTTACTTCGATTAGTACTGCATCGTTTCCAGCTACTTCAACGAAAGTTAAACCTTCAGCAGCGATACGGTCACCTTTTTTAGCAGCTTTAGCGATACCTTTTTCACGTAGGTAGTCGATTGCTTTGTCCATGTTACCTTCAGTTTCAGTTAACGCTTTTTTGCAATCCATCATACCAGCGCCAGTTTTTTCACGTAATTCTTTTACCATTTGTGCAGTAATTGCCATAATAATTCATCTCCTATATGTAAGCTTATTTTATTCAATCGTTTTATAAGGTAAACAATTTTCGATTATTTTAACCTTAAAAAAAGGTGATAAAAGGCTAAAACCTCTTATCACCTTTCAATTTCTCATTAAGCAGTTGTTTCTTCGCCTTGTTTCGCTTCAAGAATCGCATCTGCCATTTTTGATGTAAGAAGTTTTACAGCTCTAATAGCATCGTCGTTTGCTGGGATAACGTGATCGATTTCATCTGGATCACAGTTAGTGTCAACAATACCGATGATAGGAATGTTTAACTTACGAGCTTCAGCAACAGCGATACGCTCTTTACGAGGATCAACAACGAATAATGCATCAGGAAGTTGCTTCATGTCTTTGATTCCGCCTAAGAATTTTTCAAGACGTTCTAATTCTTTTTTAAGTTGAATAACTTCTTTCTTAGGTAACACTTCGAATGTGCCATCTTCTTGCATTCTTTCGATATCTTTTAAACGTTTAACACGTTTTTGGATTGTTTGGAAGTTTGTTAACGTTCCACCTAACCAACGTTGGTTAATGAAGTACATACCAGAACGGATTGCTTCATCTTTAATAGCTTCTTGAGCTTGTTTTTTAGTACCAACGAAAAGGATGTTTCCACCTTCAGCAGCGATACCTTTCATTACGTTGTAACATTCTTCAACCTTTTTAACTGTTTTTTGTAGGTCGATGATGTAGATACCGTTACGCTCAGTGAAGATGTAACGTTTCATTTTTGGGTTCCAACGGCGTGTTTGGTGACCGAAGTGAACACCAGCTTCTAATAATTGCTTCATAGAAATTACTGACATTTTATTTCCTCCTAATGGTTCTTTTTCCTCCGCTCACGTCTTCTTCTCCTATCACTCCCAAACTGGGTAGCACCAATAAGAAAATCGGCAAGCGTGTGTATTAACACCATGGACTACTATAGCATATACATCATTATTTTACAAGAGAAAACGAGAAATTATTGTCGAAGTTTCAACAATGTTTGCTTTTCCTTTACTCTAAATAATTCTATCTTCCATTTTCATCCTACTAAATGATTAACAAATGAATGCAATAAATTTAGTGATTTGTGAATTGAGAATTCACCTGACCCAATTACTGAATCATTATCAGTATTGGGAATTTTTGTTAATTTATTCAACTTAATCGTATTCTTCTTCATATTTTATTAAATTGTAAAAAAAGAAATTGTCAATAAAGTAAGTAATGTGAGGCTGATTTCCTTTATCTAATTAAAAACATAAAATCATTAATACTGATCATTTCTAATAGAATTGCCTGTTAAAATTTCTAAATTTACAATGTAGAAATTACAAGGCTCCTATTATTTTTTACTTAAAAGGTCCCTTAATTTAAAAATAGACTTAGCATGAATCTGAGAAACCCTAGAAGTCGATAAATTAATAATTGCTCCAATTTCAGTCAATGTTAACTCTTCATGATAATACAAGCTTATTACTAGCTGTTCTTTCTCATTTAATTCAGTAACAATCGTCTTTGCAAGTAGCCTTATTTGTTCATCTTTCAGTAGCATTTCTTCTGGTGTTAATGTTTCATGATCTTTTATTGTATGAATAAAATTAACTTGTCCATCTCCTGCATCTTTGATTTGTTCATCTATAGACAACAGATTAGAGAAAAACACATCATTTGTGACATTAACAACTTCCATCGAAGTATATCCAGTATACTCTGCTATTTCTTCAGGTGTAGCTTTTCTTTGAAGATCCGGTTCTAACTTTTCAATTGCAAAATCAATTTTTTTTGCCTTATCTCTAATTGATCTAGGTAACCAGTCTTCTTTACGAAGACCATCCAATATATTACCACTTATTCTAATTGAAGCATATGTTTCAAACTTTAAATCTCTTTTCGGATCAAATTTTTCTAATGCGTCATATAACCCCAACATTGCTAAACTGTGCAAATCATCTCTGCTGACATTTGAGGGTAATCTTTGAGCTATACTATTTACCTGGAAATGAACTATTGGCATATAAATCCGCATTAACGCATCTCCTGCATCTAAATCACGATCTTCAATCCACCTTTTCCAATAACTTTGTGAAACATTTTTTTGAACTTGCAACACGTCTTTCACCTCAGCGAATTACCATATTATGTTTTATACTTGATTGACAATTTGATTTAAAATAGTGAGTTTTTGGTGAAAATATAATTTTTAGTCCTTCTTTTATTACTATTTAGCCTTTCAATTCCCCTAGCATTAAACGGTTAAATAGTAATAAATATGAATCTATTAATTTTATTCAATATTCGTTACGAATCAATCCAATTCGCATTCAAAAGCATCACGTTTATAATTTTATATACTAAGCCTCAAAATGCTTTTACAATGTATGTTTCGACAAAAACTCAATTGATCACTTTTCTTTCCTTTTAAAAATTATATTATTAAAATTCTTTAATTTACCCACTCGTTTTTTAAAATAATGTGAAATTTTATTTAGCACAATAAGAAACATTAATTTTTTTCATTTTTTCAAAATAATTGTACCTATATTCCAGAATTCTATTTTTAATATAATAGATAATTTTTTAGGATGACCTGAATTTTGTTATACTTAATAAAGAACAAATTTAAAGATTACAAAAATCATGATTTATACAATTAAAAAAGCAGCCTTTTTTGATTAATTGTTGTTTAGTAATTAACTGTTTATGACAAAAATTTATTAAAGCTAACGAGGTAGACATAAAAATAGGCTTAAGACTAAAGAAAGTAGGCTAAATCTAGAAACTTTCTCTATTTGTTTGATATTGTACTTCTTTACCTTCGTCTTAAGGAGAGTATGTATCTGGAGTGGAAATAAACTGACATATACTAAAAAACAACAATATAGTTGAAAACAGTATAAAAGTAAAACACCAGCACAATTCTATTATCTAAATCCCTCACAAAAATAATGTTTATATTTTGTCACTATAATCAAGTAAATATTTTTTAATCATACCATAATTTCCAATTCGTCTATATATCTCATTTAGACAAAAAAGGAAAATAGTCTCTATTTAGCTAATCATTTTATTCTAATATAAAAATCTGTACAATTCTAACCCTTTTTTAATTTAATAAAGACAAAAAACCTTTTCCCAATTTTTATTGAGAAAAGGTTTAAATTTAATTTTATCTTTTAGTCTTCATTAAGCAGTGACTTTATTATTAGTTAGATTTTAATTTCTCTAACTCTAATAAGAATTTATCATTTAGTACTTTAATATAAGTACCTTTCATACCTAATGATCTAGACTCGATAACACCAGCACTTTCTAATTTACGAAGTGCATTTACGATCACTGATCTTGTAATTCCTACACGGTCAGCGATTTTACTTGCTACTAATAAACCTTCATAGCCATTTAATTCTTCAAAAATATGTTCAATTGCTTCTAATTCGCTATAAGAAAGAGATGAAATAGCCATTTGTACAACAGCTTTACTTCTAGCTTCTTCTTCAATTTCTTCAGCTTTTTCACGTAGAATTTCCATACCTACTACTGTAGCGCCATATTCAGCTAAGATTAAATCATCATTTTCAAAATCATGATTAATTCGAGCTAGAACAAGAGTACCTAAGCGCTCACCACCACCGATAATCGGTACAATAGTTGTTAAACCGCCAGAAAATAAATCTTTATTTTCAACTGGGAATGCAGTGTGCTCACTATTGATGTCTATATTTGATGATGTTTCATTAATATTAAATAGGTTTTGTGTATATTCTTCAGGGAATTGGCGATCGCTGAACATTTTTTGCATACGTTCATTTTCAATTTTTTGGTGAAGACCGTAACCTAATAATTTCCCTTTACGACTTAAAATAAATACGTTTGATTCAATAACTTCTTCTAATGTATCTGCCATTTCTTTAAAGTTAACTGGCTTCCCTGCAGATTGTTGTAATAACTTATTAATCTTTCTTGTTTTTTCTAATAATTGCATCTTTCTAAATGCCTCCTATTTAATTGTACGTTTCCTTTGAACCTCTTAGTGATCTCATGGTTGAATTCAAAAGTGTTCTTAGCTAAATCATAAAATGAATTGACTTATATCTTTATCTTTTGCAATATTTGCGAGCTTTTCATTTACATATTGTGGTGTAATCATAATTGTTCCCATTTGAATTTCAGAAGCTTCAAACGATAGGTCTTCAAGAAGTTTTTCCATAATAGTATGCAATCTTCTTGCGCCTATGTTGTCTGTTGTCTGATTAACTTCAAATGCTATTTCTGCTATTCTACGTATAGCATCGTCAGAAAATTCGATTTGTATACCTTCTGTAGACAATAAAGCTTTATATTGTTTAATAATTGAAAAATCAGGCTCAACTAAAATACCAACAAAATCTTCAACAGATAATTTCCCTAATTCTACACGAATCGGGAAGCGACCTTGTAATTCAGGTATTAAATCTGATGGTTTGGAAATATGGAATGCACCAGCTGCAATAAATAGAACATGATCCGTTTTAACCGGTCCATATTTTGTCACAACCGTACTTCCCTCAACGATTGGTAAGATATCTCTTTGTACGCCCTCTCTCGAAACATCTTGAGTAGAGTTTTGCTTACTTGCAATCTTATCAATTTCATCAATGAAAATAATCCCTAGTTGTTCAGCTCTAAAAACTGCTTCTTGTGTTACTTCATCCATATCGATTAATTTCTGAGCTTCTTCATTCGTTAAAATCTTACGAGCTTCTTTAACAGGAAGCTTTCTTTTTTTAGTTTTCTTTGGAAATAGACTACCTAATGACTCTTGGAAGTTCATTCCCATTTGTTCCATTCCAGTTCCTTGCATAAAATCTAGCATTGGAGCTTGTTGTTGCTCTACTTCAATAGACACAAGATCTTCTTCTAGTTTTCCAGATAATAGTTGAAATTCTATATTTCTTCTTTTAGATGTTAATTCTGTATCATTCTCTTCTTGCTCAGCATTCGAGTTTTGTGAATCTTGATTAAAAAGCATCTCAAGTGGGTTTTTGAATGAAGCTTGTTTTTTCGTACTTGGTGCTAGAAGTTTTACTAATCTTTGATTCGCATTTTTTTCAGCTTGATCTTTCACCTTACTCATACGCTCTTCTTTTACAATTCGAATAGAAGTTTGGACTAAATCGCGAACCATTGATTCGACATCTCTTCCAACATAGCCAACTTCTGTAAATTTAGTAGCTTCAACTTTAATGAATGGCGCACCAACTAGTTTTGCCATTCTTCTAGCAATTTCAGTTTTACCAACACCTGTTGGTCCAATCATTAAAATATTTTTTGGTGAAATTTCATCACGGAATGACTCTTCAAGTAAACTTCTACGATATCGATTTCTGAGTGCAATTGCTACTGCTTTTTTCGCTTGTTGCTGTCCAACAATATATTGATCAAGTTTTTCAACAATTTGACGAGGCGTGAAAGAAGTACTCATAATACACTCTCCTATTCTAATTCTTCTAAAATTATATTTCCGTTCGTATACACACAAATATCACTTGCAGTTTTTAAACTAGCATATGCAATTTGTTTTGCCGAAAGATTCTCACCTGCGTTTTCCTTTAATGCACGACCTGCTGCTAGAGCGTAATTCCCTCCAGAACCGATTGCAAGAATTCCATCGTCAGGCTCAATTACTTCACCAGTACCAGAAATTAATAATAATGAATTATGATCCATTACGATTAGCAATGCTTCAAGTTTATGTAATACTCGATCTGTTCTCCATTTTTTTGCTAATTCAACAGCAGCTCGTTGAATATTACCATTATATTCAACTAACTTGCCCTCAAAAAGTTCGAATAAAGTAAATGCATCCGCAACTGATCCTGCAAAACCAGCTAAAACTTTTCCATTAAAAAGCTTTCTAACTTTTCTTGCAGTGTGCTTCATTACTACTGCATTCCCAAAAGTTACTTGGCCATCACCAGCCATGGCACTTTTACCATCGTGTCTGATTGCGAAAATCGTTGTAGCATGAAAATTGGACATGTGAATCCTCCTTAGAAACGTCGATTAATTTCTAAAATTGAGCGTGTTTATGCTCTAGGATGATGTAAATTGTATACTTTTTGTAATCTTTCCTTCGTTACATGTGTATAGATTTGAGTAGATGATAAATTCTCATGTCCAAGTAATTCTTGAACACTACGAATATCAGCACCGTTATCAAGCATATGCGTAGCAAAGGTGTGCCTTAACATATGTGGATAGATTTTATTAGTCAACGAAGTATCTTTGATCATTTTTTCTAAAATACCACGGACACCTCTTGCCGTTAGTTTTGTACCACGGTGATTCAAAAAAAGATCGTCATTCATTTGCTTGTTAGCTATTATCAGTCTATTTCGGCCATCTTCTATATATGTATGAAGAGCTTTTTCTGCATAACTGCCAAAGGGAATATACCGCTGTTTATTCCCTTTGCCTGTTACTAAAATAGTCCCAATTTGAAAATCTATGTCTTTTAATTTCAAATTACAGCATTCGCTTACTCGGATTCCGGTAGCATATAGCAATTCTAAAAGAGCTTGATTTCTTTGTCCAAGTTCCGTATCTAGATTGCTAATCTTAAATAGTTTTTCAAGTTCTTCCTTGTACAAAAATCTTGGTATCATAGTTTCTTTTTTAGGAAGTGACGCTAATACAAAAGGATTCTCTTTTGCTTCATTTTCTCTCATAAGAAAACGATAGAAACTTCTTAAACAAGAAATATGCTTTGAGACTGTACGTCTTGATAGCTGTTTGTCATGCAAAGTTGTTAAATAGAGACGAACATCAGAATAAGTAACTGAAGAAAATGAAATAATGGATTGTTGTTCCATAAAAACTAGAAATTGTTCAACAATTTTTTTATAACTATTTAATGTGTATTGTGAAGAGTTTTTCTCTAATTGTAAATACTGAATGAATAATTGACACAATATTTTAATATTCAAGGTAATTTCTCCTCACAAGCCACTACATACTAACATATTAAGTAGCTATTTGCAATTTATTTTCTTAACATTCTACAAAATTCATAATTGATTCTAATGCACGGTTTGCATAAGCTTCATATCGTTCTTGTTTTCTTTTAATTTTTACATCAAGTCTTGGGAATAGACCGAAGTTAGCATTCATAGGTTGGAAGTGTTTTGCACTTGTTGTCGTAATATAATTAGCCATACTTCCAATTGCAGTTTCTGCTGGGAATACGACTAATTCTTTCTCCATTACGTATCTAGCTGCATTTATTCCCGCTACTAAACCAGATGCTGCAGATTCTACATAACCTTCCACTCCAGTCATTTGACCTGCAAAGAATAAATCTTGACGCCCTTTAAAACGATAGGTTGCCTCTAATAGATTCGGCGAATTTATAAACGTATTTCGATGCATTACACCATATCGTACAATTTCAGCATTCTCAAGCCCAGGTATTAATTGCAATACTTCTTTTTGAGGGCCCCATTTTAAATGCGTTTGGAATCCTACTATATTATATAAAGTTCCAGCACTGTCATCCTGACGTAGTTGTACAACTGCATGTGGCGTCTTACCAGTCTTTGGATCCTCTAAGCCTACTGGTTTCATTGGACCAAATAATAACGTTTGCTTTCCACGTTTAGCCATTACTTCAACTGGCATACATCCTTCAAAGAAAATCTCTTTTTCAAATTCTTTTAAAGGAACTGTTTCTGCTGTGGTTAATGCTTCATAAAAACGATCAAATTCTTCTTCTGTCATTGGGCAATTTAAGTAAGCTGCTTCACCTTTATCATATCTTGATTTTAAATATACTTTATTTAAATCAATACTTTCTTTTTCTACGATTGGAGCCGCTGCATCATAAAAATAGAAATAATCTTCACCCGTTAATTCTTTTAATTGCTGAGATAGCTCAGGTGATGTTAAAGGACCTGTTGCGATTACTGTTGGTCCTTCAGGAATTTTAGTCATTTCTTCGTTATGCACAGTAACATTTGGATGATTTTTTACATACTCAGTTACTCGGCTAGCAAACTCATGTCGGTCTACAGCTAATGCACCACCTGCTGGTACAGCACACTCATCAGCAGATCGAATAATAACTGAATCTAATCTTCTCATTTCCTCTTTTAATACTCCTACAGCGTTCGTTAATGTATTCGCTCTTAGTGAATTACTACAAACCAATTCAGCAAACTTGTCAGTATGATGAGCAGGTGTTTGTCTAACTGGTCTCATCTCGTATAAATGAACTTTAATTCCTCTTTTTGCGATTTGATAAGCGGCCTCGCTTCCTGCTAAACCTGCTCCAATAACATTAATAAATTGTTCTTTCATTGTTAACTCCTTCTACGCTGATTCAATCTAAATTACGTAATAATATTTTATAATTTTTTCTTAAAGATTTCTTAATTAAAAGTTGATATGAAAAGTAAAAGTGAGCAAATTAATTGCTCACACTTTTATTTGGACAAAGTCTCAGTAAATATGAATTTTTAGTCTGATTGAAAACGTTTGACTTTAGAGTTGCGAATCCTGATGAGGAACTAAAGTTAACCTAAACAGTAATAAGCACCTCGGCAGGCGACGAGTCAACGAGGATAGCAAGCGTTTTTGCTGGTAGTCTAAGTGCAAGAAAATTAATTGCTTACACTTGTTGATCCTCTTTGTAGTCACATGATACACATTGAACTTGAATACCTTTTTTCATTTTCTTTTCAACTAATAAGTTTTCACATTTTGGACATGGTCTCGCAATTGGCTTATCCCATGATAAGAATTCACATTCAGGATAATTCGTGCATCCATAGAATATTCGATTCTTTTTCGATTTACGTTCGATTATATTCCCATCTTTACATGTAGGACATTTGACACCAATATCTTTTACGATTGCTTTTGTATTTCTGCAATCTGGAAAGTTTGAGCATGCCATGAACTTACCGTATCTACCCATTTTAAATACCATCGGGCTTCCACATAATTCACAGTCTTCACCAGCAGGTTCATCTCTAATTTCAACTTTTTGCATTTCTTTTTCAGCTATTTCTAAGTGCTTCTCAAAACCTCTATAAAATTGATCGATGATTTGAATCCAGTTCACATTGCCGTCTTCAATTTTATCAAGGTCACCTTCCATTTGAACCGTAAACTCAATATTAATTACTTCTGGGAAAAACTCAACGACTAAATCAAATACTATTTGACCTAGTTCAGTAGGGACAAATCTTTTATTATCTAATGAAACATATCCACGTTTTTGTATCGTTTCTAAAGTTGGTACATAAGTTGATGGACGACCAATCCCTAACTCTTCAAGAGTTTTTACTAATCTAGCTTCCGTGTAACGTGGTGGTGGCTGAGTAAAATGTTGTTCAGGTAATAGATCTTCTAATTTAACTTTCTCACCTTCAGCTAACGGTGGAAGGATACGGTCTTTTTCTTCTGTGCCATCATCATTACTTTCTATATACACCTTCATAAAACCAGGGAATTTAACTACTGACCCATTGGCTCTAAATATTACATCGTTATTAATTAAGTCAACTTTTACCGTATCTAGTATTGCAGATGCCATCTGACTAGCAACAAATCGTTCCCATATTAATTTATAAAGTCGATATTGATCGCGGCTAACATGAGCTTTGATCGTATCAGGCGAACGTAAAGTTGATGTTGGTCTAATTGCTTCGTGTGCATCTTGTACTTTATCTGATTTTTTTTCGCTTTTTTTATTTGTAGCAACAAAATCTGCACCATAAGTATCAATTATATAAGATTTTGCTTCCTCAGCCGCAACATCGGATATTCTAGTTGAATCAGTTCTCATATATGTGATTAACCCGACCTGGCCTCCACTACCTAGGGAAATTCCTTCATATAATTGCTGTGCAATCATCATCGTTTTCTTTGCACGCATATTTAATTTTCTAGCTGCTTCCTGCTGTAGTAAGGAAGTAGTAAAAGCAGTTGCTGGATTACGTTTACGTTCTTTTCTAGTAACACTTAGAACTTCAAAGTGATCACCTTTAATTTGTGATAAAACATTTTTTACATCAGTTTCAGAATTCAATTCCACTTTTTTACCATTAACTCCGTAAAAAGAAGTATCAAATGTTTCTTTCTTTGTTAAAGCCTTACTTTTAATTGTCCAATATTCTTCAGGTTGGAAGATTCCAATCTCTTTTTCTCGTTCGATGATTAGTCTAAGAGCGACAGATTGAACTCGACCTGCACTTAAGCCCTTTTTCACTTTCTTCCATAGTAATGGGCTTATGTTATACCCTACTAATCGATCTAGCACACGTCTTGCTTGCTGAGCGTCTACTAAATTCATATTAATTGGTCTAGGTTTTTTAAAAGACTCTTTAATAGCATCTTTAGTAATTTCATTAAACACTACACGACAATCCGATGATGTATCGATATTAAGTGTATTCGCAATATGCCATGCTATTGCTTCACCTTCGCGATCTGGATCGGCTGCTAGATAGATTTTTTTTGCTTTTTTCGCAGCAGATCTTAAATCCTTTAAAACTGGACCTTTTCCACGGATTGTTATGTATTTTGGGTTGTAATCGTTTTCTATTTCAATCCCCATCTGGCTTTTAGGTAGATCTCGAACATGTCCCATTGATGCGATTACTTTGAATTTCTTACCTAAGTACTTTTCTATTGTTTTAGCCTTTGAAGGGGACTCCACTATAACTAAATTTTCTGCCATCTTTTAAGCCTCCCGAGAGTTTCCTATTCATTACTCTCTGTATTCCTTATTTCTTTCTTTTATTCTTATGTATTCTCAAATAGATTCATAATAAGAAGAGTTCAATTTATATTTTTGATTTTCCTTCATACAATTTCAAATTGTATAGTTTATTCTATACATTAGTCAAATTTTATTTAGATATAAAATAACACAAGTCGCCTTAGTATTGTCAATATTTTGTAATATAAACATATTTTTTTATTTTTTAGTATATTCCTAAAATTCCTCTAAAATATCATTTGTACATGTAATTAATTTCGCTCCATCCTGAATTAATCGATGATTTCCTTTATATTCTTCCATTATAATCGGACCTGGCACTGCAAATACCTCTCTATTATATTGAATTGCAAAATTTGCAGTAATCATCGTCCCGCTCTTTTCCTTAGCCTCTAAAACGATTAAACCTTTTGATAACCCAGCAATAATTCTATTTCTTCTAGGAAAATATCTTTTTTCTGGTCCAATATAATATGGATATTCGCTAATAACTAAATGATTTAATGATATTTCATTAAATAAGTTACGGTTTTCTTTCGGATAAATATAGTCTAACCCACAACCGACAACTGCAATCGTTGTTCCGTTGTGGAAAATAGCAGAATTATGTGCAATTGAATCGCATCCAGATGCCATTCCACTTACAATAACACAATTTTCTTTTATTAGGCCTAAAATTATCGAATCACAAATAATTTTCGCAAATAAAGTTGGTTTTCTAGCTCCAATTATACTCAACATAAATTGTTCATTAAGGATATTTTGATTTCCTTTTAAATATAAAACAAACGGAGGGTCACATATTTCTCTTAACAAATCCGGATATAAATCATCATAAATTGTAATAATTTTAATATTTTTTTTATAGCTTTCTTTTAAAATATCAAAAATGGAAGTTGAATGAAGTTGACTATATAATTTTTCAGCGGCGTTTGAAGTCATTTGAAATGTAGTTTTAAATGTAGAAGGTGAGTATTGATAGAGGTTTTCTAAATGTGGATCATAGAGAAGTATCTTTTTGATTGCTTGATAGTTTTCAAATAAAAAATGATGCAAATGAATAAGTCGAATTTTCTTTTCCATGTATTCTCCTTTCTTATAAGAAAGTAGCCCCCTATCGGAGGCTACTCAGACTGTTGGCAAACGCTCTCTTTCTTCGTTGCTTCGCCTGTCTGTGGTGCTCATTACCGTCAAGGTAACTCCGCTCCTCACCAGGCTACGCGCCTCGAAAGACAAGCGTTTTCAATCAGTCTGATAATAATATTTTTCGAACTTTTGTCTAATAATTAAGTAGCCTCCTATCGGAGGCTACTTAATTTATCATTCTTATACTAAAGCTTCATGTGTCTTACATTGTTCATATAAGCCACGCTCTTTTAATGCACCAATTAAAGTTTCGCCCATTACTGCAGGAGTAAGTGCAACTTTAATGCCACAGCTTTCCATTGTAGCCATTTTCTCTTTAGCAGTACCTTTACCGCCTGCGATGATAGCACCAGCATGTCCCATACGTTTACCTTCTGGAGCTGTTTGACCGCCAATAAATCCTACTACTGGTTTCGCCATATTAGCTTGTACCCACTCAGCAGCTTCTTCTTCTGCAGTTCCACCGATTTCACCGATCATAATAACTGCATAAGTTTCTGGATCTTCATTGAATGCTTTTAATACATCGATGAAGTTTGTTCCATTTACAGGGTCTCCACCAATACCTACAGCTGTAGATTGACCAATACCAGCTTGAGTTAATTGATGTACAGCTTCATAAGTTAATGTACCAGAACGTGATACGATTCCTACATGACCTTTTTTGTGAATGTAACCAGGCATGATACCAATTTTACACTCATCTGGAGTGATAACACCAGGACAGTTAGGACCAACTAATCTAGTCTTTTTGCCTTCCATGTACTTTTTAACTTTTACCATATCAAGTACTGGAATACCTTCTGTAATACAAATAGCGATATCTAATTCTGCATCAACTGCTTCCATGATTGCATCAGCAGCAAATGCTGGTGGTACGTAGATTACAGATGCATTAGCACCAGTAGCTTCAACTGCATCTTTAACTGTATTGAATACAGGTACGCCAGCAATGTCAGTTCCACCTTTACCAGGAGTTACACCACCAACGATTTTTGTACCATACTCTAACATTTGAGTTGTATGGAATAAGCCTTGTGAACCAGTAATACCTTGTACAATGACTTTTGTATCTTTATTAATGAATACGCTCATTTTTATCCTCCCTTTCTTAGCCTACAAGTGCAACGATTTTTTCAGCGCCATCAGCCATTGAATCTGCTGCAACAATGTTTAAGCCTGACTCATTAAGAATCTTCTTACCTAATTCAACATTCGTTCCTTCTAAACGAACAACTAATGGTAAGTGTAAACCAACTTGTTTAGTTGCTTCGATTACACCTTCAGCAATAACATCACACTTCATGATGCCACCGAAGATATTAACGAAAATACCTTTAACATTTTGGTCAGAAAGGATGATTTTAAATGCTTCTGTAACTTTCTCAGCTGTAGCACCGCCCCCAACATCAAGGAAGTTAGCCGGGTCTCCACCGTAGTGTTTAATGATATCCATTGTAGCCATTGCTAGACCAGCACCATTAACCATACATCCGATATTTCCGTATAAAGAAATATAGTTTAAGTCATACTTAGAAGCTTCGATTTCTTTTGGATCTTCTTCTTCTAAGTCACGGTAAGCTAAAATGTCTGCATGACGATATAAAGCATTTGAGTCAAAGTTTAACTTTGCATCTAATGCCATTACTTCACCATCACCAGTAACTACTAATGGGTTAATTTCAGCGATTGAGCAATCTTTTTCGATAAACGCACTATATAAGCCCATCATGAACTTAACAGCTTTGTTTACTAAGTTGCTTGGAATGTTGATATTGAACGCAATACGACGAGCTTGGAAGCCTTGTAGACCTACTGCTGGATCAATATACTCTTTAAAGATTTTTTCAGGTGTTTTTTCTGCTACTTCTTCAATTTCAGTTCCACCTTCTTCAGAAGCCATTAATACAACTTGAGAAGTAGCGCGGTCTAAAACTAAACCAACATAATATTCTTTTTTAATATCGCAGCCTTCTTCGATAAGTAAGCGCTTAACTTCCTTACCTTCTGGTCCAGTTTGATGAGTAACTAATACTTTACCTAGTATTTCACTAGCATATGTATTTACTTCATCTAAATTTTTCGCTACTTTTACGCCACCCGCTTTACCGCGGCCACCAGCGTGAATTTGAGCTTTTACTACGCATACAGCTGTACCTAATTCTTTAGCTGCTTCTACTGCTTCTTCAACTGTGAATGCAACTTTACCGTTTGGTACTTTTACGCCATAGCTTCGTAGGATTTCTTTCCCTTGATACTCATGGATATTCATGATCCATCCTCCCCTTTTAGAACAAGACAAATTAAAACACATCCCTATTGTATCTCTTACAGAATATACTGTAAATACTTTAGTAGAAAAGAATTAAATATTCTATGTTTTTTATAGAAAACCTTTTCATATACAATAGTCAATGTAGTTTATCATATTACAATATTATTTTTCCAATAATATATCCTTACCCTATAAAAAATAGATTAACGACAGTTTGAATCATTTTTGATTTTAGGTTTACATCATTTCGATTCATTGATCTACTTAATATAAACTTAGAATATTATGTAATCTTAACTGTCATTAATCTAATATATTTTAGTCCACTTCAGTAATTTGATGTATGTTAACTACCAATTATTTTTACATTCAAACTTTATCTTTTATTGGTGCAAAGGATCTTCTATGTTCATTAATAATTCCATGCTCATCAATCGCTTTTAGATGTTCCTTTGTTCCATATCCCATATGCTTTTCAAATCCGTAGTTTGGATGCTTTAAACTTAGTTCGCACATTAAAGAATCCCTTGTTTCTTTTGCAAGTACAGATGCAGCTGCTATACTGATACTTGTTGCATCGCCCTTAATGATTGATGTTTGAGAAATATCTAGCGGGAGTTTCATTGCATCAATTAATAAATGTTCAGGCGAATGAGTAAGTTGTTCAATTGCACGTCTCATCGCTAATTTAGTTGCTTCATAAATATTGATTTCATCAATTTCAGTTGAACTGGCCATTCCAACTCCATAAGAAATTGCTTCTTCCTTGATCCGCTTTACGAAGTACTGTCGTTTCTCTTTCGATAATTTTTTTGAATCATCTAATCCAATTAGCTGAGTATTTTCCGCTAAAATTACAGCTGCTGCTACAACAGGACCAGCTAATGGACCTCTACCAACTTCATCTACTCCTGCAATTAACTTTATATTTTGACTATAAAGATTCTGTTCATATTCCATCATTTTAAGAAATTTCTTTCTAGCTAAATCTTTTTTTTCTTGTTCTCTATACCATTTAGCAATTAGCTTTTGCACACCAATTCTTTGATCACTTTCTAATTCTTTTAAGAGTTCATTTGTTGGGTCAGTTAATTCACTTAGTTTATTTTTTATTTCATCTATTTTCAGAGACATAATCTAGAACTCCTTAATTTTCATTAAAAAAGAAGAAAGTACGCTTATTCTTGCGCACTTTCTTCTAATATTTCATCAGTCACTTCAAGCATTGATGGATTTTCGAAAGTTAATCTTCCTAATTTTCCCGCTCTTAGCTCACGTAAAAATAAATCAGATGTTTTATCATAATCTATAATTCCGCCTGACATAAGTAATCCACGTTTCTTTCCAATATGATCAAAAATATCAACGACTTCTTCAGAAAATAAAACTTCCTCATTCATGTCATATCTTTCTTTTAATACATTTGGATAAAACTCTCTTAAATATTTAATCGCATAAATCATTACCTCTTGAAGGTTAATGATACTATCTTTAATTGCTCCTGTAGTTGCTAAACGAAGACCTACAAGTTGGTCTTCAAATTTAGGCCACAATATACCTGGTGTATCAAGCAGTTCAATTTCTTTCCCTACTTTTATCCACTGCTGTGCTTGCGTTACGCCTGGACGGTCACCAGTTTTAGCAATATTCTTTCGTGCAAGCTTATTGATTAAAGTCGACTTACCAACATTCGGGATCCCTACAATTAACGCTCGAATTGCGCGAGGTTTAATCCCTTTAGATCTCATTTTATCAAACTTCTCTTTTACAAGTATTTCACAAGAAGAAATAATTGCTTTTAACCCTTGTCCAGATGCCGCATCGATAGCAATTGCCATTACGCCTTGTTTTTCATAATGCGCTAACCATTGCTGAGTAATTCTTGGATCCGCTAAATCCGCTTTATTTAACAAAAGTAATCTTGGTTTATTTGAAATTATTTCATCGATCATTGGATTTCTAGAAGCTGCGGGTACCCTTGCATCCGCTAATTCAATTACTACATCAATTAGTGAAAGTTTTTCTGTAACTTGTCTTCTAGCTTTTGCCATATGGCCTGGAAACCATTGAATCGTCATGTTGCCACCTTCTTATACATTGAATAATCAAGATTAATTCGGCTTTTATTTAGCCATTTCAACCTCAGATAACGGCCAAAAAACAAAACTTGCTCGGCCTAAAATTTCTTTTTGACTAACTGTTCCGATAATACGACTATCTTTACTTAATCGACGATTATCACCTAAAACGAATACTTGTCCTTTAGGTACAGTTTTTCTACCAGTAATCTCTTCTAACTTAAAGTCTTCAGTTAGAGGACCATCTGTTGTTTCTTTTTTATATTCGTTTAAATATGGTTCTTTATACGGTTTACCGTTAACATATAGGACATCGTTTCTATATTCTACTGTGTCACCTGGTAAGCCAATAACTCGTTTAATATAATCTTTTTCCTTTGTAGCATGGAAGACTACTATATCAAAACGTCTAGGTTCATGTAGTTTGTATACGATTTTATTTACAATCATTCTACTTTGATCCTGTAGTGTTGGCATCATTGAGATACCATCAACTAAAACCGGTGTAAAAAGGAATGTTCGAATACCAAGTGCAAGTACAAGCGCAATAAAAATTGTTTTAACTAATTCCCAAATTCCACCACTATTGCTTTCTTTCAACCTAATCCCTCCATTTAATAACCATACGTTTTGCATTTTTAAACCAGTAAAGTTAATAACTTTATTTATGTATTCTATTTTACTTTTTATTATATCCATAATCTACAAATATTGGAAAAAAAGGAGCTTGTTTTATACAAGCTCCTTTCAAAAGACTATCGAAGTTCTTTAATTCTTGCTTTTTTACCAGTAAGTGCACGTAGGTAGTAAAGTTTAGCACGACGTACTTTACCGCGACGAACAACGTCTAATTTAGCAATTTTTGGAGTGTGAATTGGGAACGTACGTTCAACACCAACTCCGTAAGAAATTTTACGAACTGTGAAAGTTTCGCTAATTCCGCCACCACGACGTTTAATAACTACACCTTCGAATAATTGGATACGCTCACGAGTACCCTCAACAACTTTAACGTGAACTCGTACAGTATCACCAGGACGGAATGCTGGTAAGTCAGTTCTTAGTTGTTCTTTTGTAATTTCGTTGATTAAATTTTGCATAATTTATGCTCTCCTTTTCCAACCGATGCTCTTACAAGATTTAGTGACTCGCAGCGGAACACCGAGAATAAAGGCTTAAGTAATTACTCAAGCCACAAGTTATATTAACATATTCTATTAGTGCGCGCAACTAGTTTTCTTGTTTTAATTCTTCTTTTACTTGATCCATCCATTGTGACTCTTTTTTAGATAGATCGTAGTTTTCAAGTAAATCTGGACGACGCGTTATCGTTCGCTTAAAAGATTGTTTTGTTCGCCATTCTTCGATTAGAGCATGATTTCCAGATAATAAAACATCTGGTACTTTATGGCCTCTAAAATCGGCAGGTCTTGTGTAATGAGGATGCTCTAATAAACCTGTACTAAATGAATCTTCAATTTTTGAAGTTGTATTACCAAGTACACCAGGTAATAACCGAACAACACTATCAGCAATTACCATAGCACCTAGTTCTCCACCTGTTAATACATAATCTCCAATTGAGATTTCATCTGTCACTACATGTTCACGAATTCGTTCATCATAACCTTCATAATGTCCACAAATAAAGATTAAATGCTCCTCTTTTGCAAGCTCTTCAGCTTTACGTTGACTAAATCGCTCTCCTTGAGGGCATAGAAGGACTACTCTCGGCTTATTTTCACTTTTTGATACTAATTCATCAACAGCATCAAAAATAGGCTGTGGGGCTAGTACCATACCAGCGCCCCCACCATATGGGTAGTCATCAACATTTGAATGTTTATTCGTAGAGAAATCTCTAAAATTTACACAACGAAACTTAACAGCCTCTTTTTCCTGTGCTTTTTTTAGAATAGAAGAATTTAAAACTCCTTCAAACATTTCTGGAAAAAGAGTTAGAAAATCTAATTTCATCATAATAGACCTTCCATTAATTCGATTTTAACTTTTTTATTCTCCACATCTATTTCTTTCACAATTTGCTCGATATAAGGAATAAGAGCATCTTTTTGACCTTTTCTTTGTATAACCCAAACATCATTTGCACCTGGAGATAAAATTTCTTTTATTTTTCCGATTTCTTCTCCATCAACTGTCTCAACAACACAACCAATGATTTCATGGTAATAGTACTCATTTTTATCTAGCTCGTGTAATTGATCTTCAGTAATCTTTAAAATCCCATTTTTAAGTGGTTCTACAGAGTTTAAAGACTCATACCCTTCAAATGTAAGTAAATCAAAATTTTTATGTACACGGTGACTTGTTACGATTAATTCAATTGGTGTTGTTTCATTTTCTTTAAAGAAATATAGTGTATTACCTTTTACGTAACGTTTTTCTGGAAAATCAGTTCTTGAAATAACACGAACCTCTCCGCGAACTCCATGTGTATTTACAATTTTTCCGACATTTAAATATTTTTTCATTCTTTTACCTCTATATTAAAATTTCTTCTATTTATTATTAGTTTGACCATTTAGATTGTATATATGTCTACCTGAGACTTCAACGGTTAAAACAGATTGCTTAATGCCAAGTATAGCATATCTTAAAGTCATTAAAGCATCAAAAGCTACCTCTTGAATAAACGACTCGTTCAATTCATAAAAAGTGGCTATCACTTTATTTTGGGCTTTCTAAGTAAAACTCTGTAATGTTGAAAACGGCCCTTAGCTATAGCCAAGGACCGTTTTACATTACTGAATATCTAAGTGAATACGTTTTGCGTGTTCATTACTCGCTGCATATACAACCGTACGAATCGCTTTAGCAATTTTACCATGTTTGCCAATCACTCTACCAGCATCTTCAGGGTTTACCTGTAAATGAAAGAATAGATTGTTCTCATCTTCTTTAACTTGAAGTGAAATATCCTCTGGATGATCTACAAGACTTGAAACAATTGCATTTATGAGTGTATTCATCTTTTTTTCCATAATTACTTGCCGTTGCGAGCGTTGTGGAATTTCTCTAAGATACCAGCTTTAGAGAATAAGTTACGAACTGTATCAGATGGTTTAGCACCTGTTCCTAACCATTTTAATGCTGCTTCTTCGTTAATTTTGATTTCAGCTGGTTGAGCAACTGGATTGTAAGTTCCAATTTCCTCGATGAAACGTCCATCACGAGGAGAACGAGCGTCTGCTACTACTACACGGTAAAAAGGAGATTTTTTAGCTCCCATACGTTTTAAACGAATTTTAACTGCCATTTTTAAAGCACCTCCGAAAATATTTACAACGATTTATATATTATCAAAAACCAATACTGTTTGTAAAGTAAAATTTCTTAACAGCATAATTTTTTATTAAATGATGTTTAAATGCTGGAAAATTATACAATTAGATTAGAATAAGCCCGGAAATTTAAAACCTTTCTTCTTCCCTTTTTGCATACCGCCCATCATTTTCATCATTTTTTTCATTTCTTCAAACTGTTTTAATAAACGGTTTATTTCTTGTACAGGGCGACCAGAACCCTTAGCTATTCGCTTTCTGCGACTAGAGTTAATAATATCTGGTGTAAGCTTTTCCTGCTTTGTCATTGATTGAATAATTGCCTCTACATGAGCGATTTGTTTATCGTCAATTTGCACATCATTCAATCCTTTAATTTTGTTTGCACCTGGCATCATTTTTAAAATATCACCAAGTGGTCCCATTTTTTTAACTTGAGAAAGTTGGTCTAAGAAATCATCTAAAGTAAAAGATGCATTTCTTAATTTTTGTTCCATTTCTTTTGCTTTTTCTTGGTCAACGTTTTCTTGTGCCTTTTCAATTAAAGTAAGCACATCACCCATTCCTAGAATACGTGATGCCATTCGTTCTGGATGGAACGGCTCAATTGCATCTAGTTTTTCACCAAGTCCAACAAATTTAATTGGAGTATTCGTCACTGCACGAATTGATAATGCGGCACCACCACGAGTATCGCCATCAAGCTTCGTCAATACGACTCCAGTTAAACCTAATTGATCATTAAAGCTTTGTGCCACATTGACTGCGTCTTGTCCTGTCATTGCATCAACAACAAGGAAGATTTCTTCAGGTTTTGAAAGTTCTTTAATTTGTGCAAGTTCTTCCATTAAACCTTCGTCAATATGTAAACGACCTGCAGTATCAATTAGGACATAATCATGATGCTCATCCTTAGCGTGTTGAATCGCTTGTTTCGCAATTTCAACAGGACTTACTTGATCACCTAATGCAAATACAGGCAAATCTAATTGTTTACCTAATGTTTGAAGCTGTTTAATCGCGGCAGGACGATAAATATCCGCTGCAACCAAAAGTGGCTTACGATTGTACTTTTTTCGAAGTAAATTCGCTAATTTACCTGTCGTTGTTGTTTTACCAGCACCTTGTAAACCAACCATCATAATAACAGTCGGCGGGCGATTTGCAACAGCAATTTTGCTTTGTTCTCCACCCATTAAAGCTGTTAGTTCTTCTTGAACTACTTTTACAACATGTTGACCAGGCGTTAAGCTTTGTAATACTTCTTGTCCTACTGCACGTTCAGAAACACGTTTCACAAAATCTTTAACAACTTTAAAGTTAACATCCGCCTCAAGTAAAGCAAGACGTACTTCTCTCATCATTTCCTTGACATCAGATTCAGATACTTTACCTTTGCCTCGAACCTTTTGTAATGTCTTTTGAAGTCGGTCGGCTAATCCTTCAAATGCCATAAAACCGTCCTCCTTATTATTCTAATTTCTCTAACGCATCGATTACTCGAAGAAACTCGTCATCTACAACTTTACCTGTTTTGGTATAAGTTTTCAAATTATTTAAAAGTTCATTTCGTTGTTGAAATTTTTTTAGAAGTAATAATTTCTCTTCATATTCTTCTAACATAGCTTCAGTACGTTTTATATTATCATAAACCGCCTGTCTACTTATGCTAAACTCTTCCGCAATCTCACCTAAAGAATAGTCATCCAAATAATATAATGACATATAGCTTTGTTGTTTAGGAGTTAAAAGAGAATGATAAAAATCATATAGATAATTGATTCTCATCGTCTTATCTAACATTGTATGATCTGCCAAAACTATCACTCCTTTGTTAAGTGAATTGCCTTTACATATGCTAGTTTACCTAATACACAAATATCTGTCAAGTTTTTTACTTGACGATAAAATAAAAATTAAACCGTTGTTTCTTCGCACAATTTAAAAAAAGTGGATATGTCATTCAATTTAAACATATCCACGTCATTTCATAATTTTTGAATTATGCTTCTTTATTCATTAAATCTCCAAATAGACCATATACAAATTGTTCTGCTTGGAATGGTTGTAGGTCGTCCATTTTTTCTCCAAGGCCGACGAATTTTACTGGTACTTTTAGTTCATTTCGGATTGCTAAAACAATACCACCTTTAGCCGTTCCGTCTAGTTTCGTTAAGACGATACCAGAGACATTTGTTGCTTCGGAGAAGGTTTTTGCTTGAACAAGACCATTTTGGCCAGTTGTTGCATCAATTACTAGCAGTACTTCGTGTGGTGCACCAGGTACTTCTCTAGCAATGACATTGCGTACTTTTTCAAGTTCTTTCATTAAGTTTACTTTATTTTGTAGACGGCCAGCTGTGTCACAAAGTAAAACATCTACTTTACGAGCTTTTGCAGCTTGAACCGCATCAAACATTACTGCAGCTGGGTCTGAACCTTCACCTTGTTTAATTGTATCAACACCAACACGTTCTCCCCAAACTTCTAATTGATCAATAGCTCCCGCTCTAAATGTGTCTCCAGCAGCAAGTAGTACTTTTTTACCTTCAGTTTTTAGTTTATGCGCGATTTTACCAATTGAAGTTGTTTTTCCTACACCGTTAACTCCAACGAATAAAACAACTGTTAAGCCATCAGGATTTAAATTTAACTCAAATGAATCATCAGTTAAATCATCACCTTTATACAAATCAACTAGTTTTTCAGAAATAACTTCTTGTACACCTTTTGGATCTTGAATATTTTTTCGTTTAACTTCAAATTTCAAGTCCTCTACTAGTTCCATTACTGTGTTTACACCAACATCAGCCATAATTAGAATTTCTTCAAGTTCTTCAAAAAAATCTTCATCTACTTTACGGTATCTAGCAAATAAATCGTTTAACCCTTCTGTAAGGTTATTTCTAGATTTCTCTAATCCAGTTTTAAATTTTTGAGTTACTGACTCAGTTTGTTTTGAGATTGTTTCTTTTAATTTCTTAAAAAAGCTCATAATTTCAATCCTTTCTAATTACCATTCGATAATAATGCTTCGCCTTCATCCAAACGAACTGATACTAGCGTAGAAACTCCATATTCTTGCATTGTTACACCGTATAATACATCACATTCTTCCATTGTACCTTTACGGTGTGTAATAACAATAAATTGAGTTTGTTCACTAAAATATTTTAAGAATTTTGCAAATCGAGCTACATTGGCCTCATCTAGTGCAGCTTCAACCTCATCAAGTACACAGAACGGTACTGGACGTACTTGTAAAATAGCAAAAAGTAGTGCGATTGCCGTAAGCGCACGTTCCCCTCCTGATAATAAGCCTAAATTTTGTAGCTTTTTACCTGGTGGCTGTGCAACAATATCGACACCTGTTAACAATAAATTTTCCTCATCCGTTAGAACTAAATCAGCTCTTCCTCCACCAAACAACTGAGTAAAGACGACTTGGAATTTTTCACGAATTGCACTAAAACTCGTTTCGAAACGTTTTGTCATTTCTTCATCCATCTCACTAATTACATTGTAAAGTGTGATTTTTGCTTCATTTAAATCAGTTCTTTGTTCTTGAAGAAAATCATGACGTTCAGATACTCGTTCATACTCATCAATTGCACCAATATTTACAGTTCCTAATTCCTCAATTGAAAGCTTTAATAGTTTAACTCGTTTCCTTGCATCATCAACGGTCATTTCTAGAGTATATTTCATTTTTGCTGCTTCGTAAGTAGTCATATACTTCACATTCAGTTGTTCTAGACGATTTTCAAGCTCTACATCAAGTCGATTACTATTTACTTCTTGTTGTTTTAGTAAATCAGATAGCGACTTGTATTGACGTTGCTTTTCGCGTAATGATTGGGCATAATCTTCGAGCTCCGTTTGATAAGTAATTCGTTGCTCTCGACGTTTAGAAATAATTTCCGTCGTTTTTGAAAATTCAATTCGAGTATCCGAAATTATTTTCTCGAGCTCTTCCTTACCATTTTCATTCGTCATAAGTTCACTTGATAAGAAAATTATTTTTTCCTTCGTTTCTTCAAGAATTTGCTTTTGTTTTATAGAATTCTCTACAAACTGGCGAATTCGTTCGTTACTATAACTTAACTTTTGCTCTTCTTGTGCTAGAGAAATTTTCAGACTAGTTAACTTCGATTGTAATTCATCTTTAATTTCTTTTTGATTTAGTTTCCGTTCAGTTAATTCATTGATCTTCTGTTCTTTTGAAATTATCTCATTTTTCACATTAGCATTTAACGACGATAATTCCTCTAGACGATCTTTAACCTTTAGTAAATCACTTGCTGAACTTCCCATTTCTAAATCATAAATTGCTAAAGCATCGTTAATATTTTTTTCTTCAAATTCGATACTTTTTAGTTGTTCCATAATTGAAACAATTATTTGCTTAACCTTTTCAATTTCCTCATTTATTGTTTGAGCTTTAGAAGAACTTTCTAGATTTGTCGCTTTAAGAGTATGAACCTCACTCTCAAGCAAGTTAGTCTTTTCTTGCATATCTTTTAGCTTTACAGTGATTTCCTCTAACTCTCGCTGTCTTCCAATAAGTGAAGAATTCGTAGTTCGAACAGCCCCACCAGTCATCGCTCCACCAGGATTAACTACATCACCTTCAAGCGTGACAAAGCGATAGCGATGTCCAACGAGTTTAGCCAGTTCATTAGCACCTTTTAAATCTTGTGCGATTAAAACAGTTCCAAGTATGTTTTGAATCACTTGTTCATACTCGCTTGAATAACTAACAAGGGATGATGCAACTCCAATAAATGAAGGATTTCTTTTTAATCCTTCAATAACATTAGCTGGTACAAAACGAGCTTTAACAATATTCATAGGTAAAAATGTAGCTCGGCCTAGTCGTTGCTGCTTTAAAAATTGAATTGCTCTTCTAGCATGCTCGTCATTTTCAACAACAATTTGTTGTGTAGCTGCACCTAGTGCAATTTCAATCGCAATTTCGTATTGTTTGTTTGTTGTAATTAGTTCAGCAATTGCACCTTTAATACCTTCTAGTCTTGTGCCTCTTGCTTTCAATATTTCTTTAACACCTTGATTAAAACCAGCAAAATCTTCTTGAAGTTCTTCAAGTGTTTCTTTTCTTGATTTTGTTTGTTGAATAAACTGATAAGCTTTATTTAGTAATTCTTCTTTTTCCTTTAAAACTGTTGAAGTTTCATCAAGCTGCTTATTCAGCGTTTCAAATTTAACATTTAACTCATTAAATGTTAAATCAAATTGTTCTTTCTCATTAAGCAATTCAGTTTTTCTATTCTGTAATTGCTCTCTTTGACGAATGTATTTTTCATTTTCTAAATCTAATCGACTTGATTTAACTGAGTATTGTTGACTTTGCTTTTCAAGCATCGTTTTTTCATTTTTAATCGATGCTTGATTATTTAATAGCTCAATATAATCAGATTTTATTAATTCGATTTGTTCTTCAATATCACCCTCATAAGATATAATCTCATTTTGGATCTCAACAATATTAGTTTTCGTTTTGTTTACATTTTGACGAGAACATTTTTCTTGTTCTTTTTCTGCTTCGATTAATTGATTCGTCTCGTTTATTTGTTCAGTAACTTCATCAACTTGTTTTCTTAATTGTTCAGATTGAGTTGAAGTATTTCTTTTTCGCTCCTTCATTAGTTCTTTCTGACCTTCATATTTTTCCAAGTTCTTCGTAACGGTTAATAAAACTTGCTGCAATTGATCAATTGATTCATCTAATGCATTTAATTTCTCTTGTAATTCGTGTTGTTTTGATTCTTCAGTCGAAATCTCTGTCGATAACGAAATTTCTAAATCAGAGTTTTGGGCAACTTCTTGTTTAAGCTCCTCCCATTTCTGGTGAAGCGATTCAATTTCGTATACTAATAGAGCTGCCTCAACCTTTTCTAGCTCATCTCTATGTTCTATGTATTCCTTTGCAATTGAAGCTTGCATTCTTAATGGTTCAATTTGCGAGCTTAGTTCAAATAAAATATCATCAACTCGGTTTAAGTTTTCTTGTGTTTCGAATAATTTTGCTTCAGCCTTTTTCTTTCGGTTTTTATACTTTAATACTCCAGCTGCTTCTTCAAAAATTCCTCTTCGTTCTTCTGGCTTACTGCTTAATATTTCTTCAACCTTCCCTTGAGAAATAATAGAGAATGCCTCTCTTCCGAGTCCAGAATCCATAAATAAATCAACTATATCTTTTAACCGACATGATTGTTTATTAATATAAAAATCACTATCTCCAGAACGGTAAACACGTCTAGTTACACTTACTTCATTATACTCAAGTGGTAATTGTTGATCTTCATTATCTAATGTCAGTGTAACTTCTGCATAATTTAAAGGTTTTCTTCCTTCACTACCAGCAAAAATAATATCCTCCATCTTCGCTCCTCGTAGTGATTTGACTGACTGTTCTCCTAGTACCCATCTAATGGCATCAGTAATATTACTTTTACCGCTTCCATTTGGTCCTACAACTGCTGTAACACCTTTTACAAAATCTATATTAACTCGCTGAGCGAATGATTTAAATCCAATTATATCTAGTCGTTTGAGGAACAACTGAATTCCCCCTTTTTTGATTTAATTATATACACAAAAACTCCCCCATAAAAGGGGGAATTCGTCATTTTTATCGATTATCCGACAAGTTTCTACTAGATTTTTTACTTAATCTATTTACTTGACTCTTTTAATTTTAATAATGCTTCTTTAGCTGCTTGTTGCTCTGCTTCTTTCTTAGATCTACCACTACCGATTCCTAATGTTTCACCATTTAATAATACTTTTGAAACAAATTCTCGGTTATGAGCTGGTCCTTTTTCTTGAAGTATTTTATACTCAATTGAACCTGTGGAGTCTCTTTGTACAAACTCTTGTAACTGACTTTTAAAATCCATCACATGCGAAAAAGCACCATCGTTTATTTTTGGGAATATATGAAGAGATAAGAAGTTAATAACTGTTTGTAATCCTTGGTCCAAATATAATGATCCAATGAATGCTTCAAAAACATCCGCAAGTAGTGCTGGACGTGTTCGACCACCTGTCATTTCTTCCCCGCGACCAAGTAATATATATCGACCAAAATCTAACTCATGCGCAAATTTCACAAGTGATGGTTCACAAACGATTGCGGCACGTAATTTTGTTAACTCGCCTTCACTCATTGTGATATATTTTTGAAATAAATATTGTGAAACGGTAAGCTCTAAAACAGCATCCCCTAAATATTCTAATCTCTCATTATCTTCATATGGTTTTTTACGATGCTCATTCACATAGGATGAATGTGTAAACGCTTGAATTAGCAAGCCCTCATTATTAAACATAATATTTATTTGTTTTTGTAATTTTACAAAATTCTCTTTTTCAACATCAGAAAGTTTAAATTCTCTTACTCTTCTTGAATGCGGCATATTTACCTCCAACTAAAAAGCAGTTTGATATGCTGCTAAACCTACTAGTCAAGAAAATGATGAGAAGTCCCGTATAAAATACGGGACTTTTCTCATTACATGTTGCTCTCTATGTAGTTCACAACATCACCAACTGTGACGATTTTTTCAGCATCTTCGTCAGAAATTTCTAATTCAAACTCATCTTCTAATTGCATTACTAATTCAACTACGTCTAATGAGTCTGCATCTAAATCTTCTTTGAAACGGCTTGTAATTTGGATCTCAGATTCTTCTACACCTAAACGGTCAACAATAATCTTTGATACGCGCTCTAATACATCTTGCATTATTATTCACCTCCCCCCAAAGATTGTCTACTTATGCATTATACATAAAAATTTGGCAAACGCCAAACTAATTCATTACAAGTCCACCATCAACATTGATTGTTTGTCCAGTAATGTATCTACTTGCATCCATTGCTAAGAATACTACTGCGTTTGCAATATCTTCTGGTTGACCAAAAGATTGCAATGGAATATTAGATAACATTTGCGTTCTAATTTGCTCATTTAATTCATTTGTCATATCAGTTTCAATAAAACCAGGCGCAATTGCATTAACTGTAATATTTCTAGTAGCTAATTCCTTTGCTGCTGTTTTTGTTAAACCTAATACGCCAGCTTTTGCAGCTACATAGTTCATTTGTCCTGGATTACCAATTTGTCCAACAACTGAACTAATATTAATGATGCGGCCATTACGTTGACGAGTCATAAACTTCGCTGCTGCTTTGATACAATTGAATACGCCTTTTAAGTTTGTATCAATTACATCATCCCAATCAGCATCTTTCATGCGTAATAAAAGACCATCTCTTGTAATACCTGCGTTGTTTACTAGTATATCAATACTACCAAATTCATCAACAGTATTTTTTACTAAAGCTGCAACTTCTTCACCATTTGATACATTTGCTTTATAGCAAATCGCTTTAACTCCAAGAGCTGTAATTTCTTCTACAACTTTAAGAGCAGCCGCTTCATTCCCAGAATAATTAACAACTACATTCGCACCATTTTTAGCTAAAGTTAATGCGATTGCTCGTCCGATACCGCGAGATCCACCTGTAACTAATGCAACTTTACCATTTAGCATGATTTTATTTCCTCCCACTCATTTAAAAATTGGTTTAATGTTTCAACATCATAAACATTTACTAATTTTGATGATGGAGAGATTGCTTTTACTAATCCAGTTAAAACTTTACCAGGACCAATTTCAACGAATGTATCAACACCAAGGTCAACTAATTCTTGAATAGATTGGTTCCATTTTACCGGAGAATATAATTGATTAACTAATAATTCTTTAATTTCATTTGCATCTGTAACAACTTTAGCAGTAACATTTGAAATTAATGGTGTTACACAATCATTTACATTAATTTTACCAAGCTCATTTTGGAATTCTTCGCTTGCAGGTTTCATTAAAGATGAGTGGAATGGACCACTTACTTTTAAAGGTAATACACGTTTAGCTCCAGCTTCTTTTAGTAAGCCAGAAGCAATTTGTACACCTTCTGCATCTCCAGTAATAACCACTTGTGTAGGAGAATTATAGTTCGCAATACCTACAGAATGACCATTTTTATTTACTTCAGAAATAACTTCTTCAATTTTTTCTGGAGCTAAAAATAATACAGCTGCCATTGCACCTTGTCCTACTGGTACTGCTTGCTCCATTAATTGACCGCGTTTATGTACTAATTTAACACCGTCTTCAAATGAAATGCTGTTTGCTGCTACAAGCGCTGTAAACTCACCTAAACTATGACCAGCGACAAAGTCTGGTTTAATTCCAGCTGCTTTAATCTTCTCAAGCATAGCAATTGAAGTTGTTAAGATTGCTGGCTGTGCATGATATGTAGCAGTTAACTCTTCATCAGTTCCATTGAAAATAATTTCAGAAAGACTAAAACCAATTTGTTCGTTAGCAGTTTCAAAAATAGATCCACATTCATTATAGCTCTCAGCTAAATCTTTACCCATTCCAACTTTTTGTGATCCTTGTCCAGGAAAAATAAACGCCACTTTACCCATTGGAGTGACCCCCTTATGCATTTGATTCGATTTTCTCCATGTGATCACTTACTAGTTTTACAACATTATGTTCAACCATCGTTTGAGTTTGCTTAATTGCACTAAAAATCCCCATCGCATCAGAACTTCCATGAGCCTTAATGACAGGTGATTTCAAGCCAAATAACGCTGCTCCACCATACTCAGAGTAATCCATTTTCTTTTTTACACCTTTTAAGTTTGGTTTTAATACAGCTGCTGCAAGCTTTGATGTGAAATTAGTAAGCATCGCATCTTTAATTAATGAAAACATTGCAAGTGCAGTACCTTCAATAGCTTTTAAAGCTACATTTCCAGTATACCCGTCTGTAACTACTACATCTGCTACTGAGTTCATTAAGTCTCTAGCTTCAACATTTCCTATAAAATTCAAATTACTTTCTTTTAGTAATTGGAATGTTTGTTTAGCAAGTTCATTACCTTTTTTATCTTCCGTACCGACATTTAGTAATCCAACAGTCGGATTATGTATACTTCTAACCTTTTCGGCATATACAGATCCCATTATTGCATATTGAAGTAAATGGTTTGCTTTTGCATCAACATTAGCACCTACATCAAGAAATACAAAGCCTTTGCCATCTAAAGTAGGCATCGTAGGTGAAAGTGCAGGTCGTTCTACACCTTCCATTCGACCAACGACTAATAAGCCCGCTGTCATCAATGCTCCAGTGTTTCCCGCAGAAATACATGCATCGGCATTGCCTTCTTTTACTTGGTTTGCCATTAAGACCATAGAAGCATTCTTTTTTCTTCTAACCGCTCTAACTGGTTCTTCAGTTCCTTCAATTACTTCATCTGTATGGATAATCGTTATATTTTTATCATTCGTTAAGAATGGTTTAATTTTTGATTCATCACCAATTAAAGTAATATGTATATCATTTAATTTTTCAACTGCAAGCATCGCACCTTCAACGATAGCTTTTGGGGCATGATCTCCACCCATTGCATCGATCGCTAATTTCATCTTGTTCACTTCCTATTCTTCAATACTTCGGTGGTACATTTCGAACAAGCCATGGAATACATGTTCTTTTTCAACATAGCCATTGATATCAACTGTAGTACGCCTCGGATCTCCTTTTTGCGGTAAAACCTTTGCCTTCGCAATTACTCGGTCATTTGTTCTTACAGGTTTAATAAAAACAAAATTGGATTTAGCTGTAAGAGCTAAATCATCATGAATAACTGCAACTGCTAAAGAATTAGCCTGGGCAAATAAGTGATGACCTCGGGCAATTCCATTTCTACTAAAAGTATGCTCTTCCTTAACGTCAAATATAGAAATGGCACTTTCGTTTAAATGAATATCAATAACTTCACCGATTATTTCATCTACTGGTAGTGATTTTACATCTTCTAATTGCTGAGTGGCAACATTTTTGATGCGCTCTCTTAACTCAGGAATTGATAATTCAAGACGATCAAGACGAATAGTTTGTATGCTCACAGATAATTGATTAGCTAAATCTTCATCTGTAATAAACGGATTTTCTTTTATAATTTTTTTTAACAATTCATGACGATCTTTTTTATTTCTTCTCATATTACATACCTCAACTACTAATTTGTGACCAGGTATTAAATACAGTTTATATTAAAAATCCACGTATTACAATAGTTTTTTGACAAACTTTTAATACCTAGTACTAATCTAATTTTTCTGAATTAAATATTCCCGTTCTGTCTAAGTACATTCTTAATTCTTGATATTCATTAGCTTTCCAAAATACATCTGAATTAACAAGTAATGTTGCATCATTTCGAGCAACTTCTAATGCACGATAGTCATGTACCATATCAGCCATTTTAAATTCGGGTACACCACTTTGCTGTTTTCCAAAGAAATCTCCTGGTCCTCTAAGTTCTAAATCTTTTTCACTTAACTCAAAACCATCGTTTGTTTCTGTCATGATTGTTAGTCTTTCTTTTCCTACCTCACTTTTTGGATCGCCAACTAAAATACAATATGATTGTTCTGAACCTCGTCCAACTCGTCCTCTTAGTTGATGTAATTGTGAAAGTCCAAATCGGTCTGCATCATAAATAACCATCACAGTTGCATTCGGTACATTTACACCCACTTCTACAACTGTCGTTGATACTAATATTTGAACATCATTAGCTGCAAATGCCTTCATTACGTCATCTTTCTCTGTTGATGAAAGCTTTCCATGCATCAATCCAACCTTCGCTATATTTTGATAATGAAAAGATAGAACACTATGTAAATCCAATGCATTCTGAAGGTCTAGTTTCTCTGACTCCTCGATTAGAGGACAGATTAAATACGCTTGTCGTCCATTTTTAATTTCTTTACTGATAAAATCTAAAACACGATCAAACATTTCTTGTTTAACCCAATAAGTTTCTATTTTTTTACGCCCAGCCGGATATTCATCAATAATCGAGACATCCATTTCACCAAATGCCGTTATTGCCAAAGTTCTTGGGATTGGAGTTGCTGTCATAAATAAAACATCAGGGAAATAACCTTTTTCTCTTAAAACTCTTCGCTGACCAACACCAAATCGATGTTGTTCATCTGTTATTACAATGCCTAATTTATTAAATTGAACCTCATCTTGAATTAAAGCATGAGTTCCGACTAAAATATGTACCTCACCGTTTTTTAATCGTTCTAGGATTTCACGACGCTTTTTACCTTTTACAGAACTTGTAAGAAGTTCAACATTTACTTCAGTATGTTGTAGCATTTTTGCTAAAGATTCAAAATGTTGCTCAGCTAATATTTCTGTAGGCACCATTAATGCCCCTTGGTAACCATTAAGTGTACATGCATACAATGCAATGGTAGCGACAACTGTTTTTCCCGAACCAACATCACCTTGTAATAAGCGATTCATTCGATAAGGACTTTCTAAATCTGTGAATATTTCTTGTACAACTCTATTTTGAGCTGATGTCAGAGGAAATGGTAAGGATTGGATTAGTTGTTGAATTTTTTCAATGTTTAATGTTTTTGGGATACCTTTTGATTGATTACGCTGAATTTTTCGAAGTGCTTGCATTTTTAGTTGGAAAAGAAAAAACTCTTCATAAACAAAGCTTCTTCTAGCTTGTTTTAAACTATTCGCATCAATTGGATGGTGAAGTAATCTCATAGTTTCTGAACGATTTAAAAGTTTATATTTTTGAATAAGTTCTTTTGGCACTAAGTCATTTATTAAATGTCCAAATTTTTTAAAGGACTGCTCAACAAATTTACGCATTGTTTTTACAGACATTTTGCCCTTAATTGAATAGACAGGCTCAATTTCATGACTATTCGTACGAGAACCAAATACAAGGTCTGATAATGAAATGGTTTGTTTATGTTGATCCCACTTACCAGAAACAGTTACATGCTCATTTAAGTTTAACTTTGTTTTAAAATACGGTCGATTAAAACAAATAACAGTAATTAAGTATCGATCAACTAAAAGTCGAAATGTTAATCGTGATTTATTTTTGCCAAAATATTGAAGAAGAGGAGCGCTATGAACAATCCCCTCGACTGTCACGCGCTCTTCATGCTTCACTTCTGATAAATCCTTATTTCGAAAATCCTCATATCGATACGGTAAATATTCGATTAAGTCATTTATAGTAAAAATACCCAAATCATTTAATTGTGTTTCAGTTTCATCGCCAACACCACTTAATACAGATACTTTTTGTTCAAGTTCAATACTCACTATTTTTTTAGCGAAACACCAAATATTTTTGCTTCTAATTCACGTCCTGTTGGCGTTGCCGCTAGTCCTCCTTCTGCAGTTTCTCTTAGCGCAGATGGCATTGTTTGTCCAATTCGATACATAGCATCAATTACTTCGTCACATGGGATACGACTTGTAATACCTGCTAATGCCATATCTGCTGCTACCATTGCGTTAGCAGCACCCATTGCATTTCGCTTAACACATGGGACTTCTACTAAACCTGCAACCGGGTCACATACTAAACCAAGCATATTTTTTAATGTAATAGCAAATGCTTCAGCACTTTGACTTGGAGTACCACCAGCCATTTCCACGATTGCTGCTGCTGCCATACCACTTGCAGATCCTACTTCCGCTTGACAGCCACCTGCAGCTCCTGAAATTGACGCATTATTGGCTACTACAAAACCGAAAGCACCTGATGCAAATAAGAATTCAATCATTTGCATTCGAGTTGGATTTAATTTCTCTTTTACAGCAAAAAGGGTTCCAGGTACTACCCCAGCAGAACCAGCTGTAGGAGTTGCACAAATCGTACCCATTGCAGCATTTACTTCATTTGTCGCAACCGCTTTACTAACAGCATCTAAAAGTAAATGGCCTGAAAGGAAATTACCTTTTGCAATATAATTTTGAAGTAATACAGCGTCTCCCCCTGTTAAACCTGTTGGCGAGTGAACACCTGCAAGTCCTCTTTCAACCGCCTTTTCCATAACAACAAGATTTTGCTCCATTTTACCGATAATCTCTTCACGGCTTCTTCCTGTAAATAACATCTCTTGTTGAATCATTATTTCCGAAATTTTAACATTTTTTGATTCAGCTAATTCAACTAATTCAGCAACATTTTTAAACATATAAGTTCCCCCTCTCCTTAATCAACCATTTTCGTAACACGAATGATATGTGGTAAAGATTCAATTTCATTAATAACTTTATTATCTAGATCTTGGTCGACCTCAATTGCCATCAAAGCAATTTGTCCGACCTCTTTACGTGAAACTTCCATATGGCCAATATTTACAGCATATTTCATAAGGACATTTGTTACACCAGCAATCGAACCAAAACGGTCATTATGAACAACAAGGATTGCAGGGTAATTACCCGAAAGTTTAAGTTCAAATCCATTCAACTCAATAATTTCAATTTTTCCACCACCGATTGAAATTCCAACTAATTCAAATGGTTGGTCATCATCGAGTATAGAAATTTTCACTGTATTTGGATGCTCTGTTACTGCATCTTCCTCAATGAAATCTACTGACATCCCTTTTTCTTGTGCAATATTTAATGATTCTGGAATACGCTCATCAAATGTATCAAAATCTAATAATCCACCAATAAGCGCAACATCTGTACCATGTCCACGATATGTCTTAGCAAATGAACCATACAATGAAATCAAAATCTTCTTTGGTTCTTTTCCATAAAGATTTCTTGCTACACGACCAATTTTTGCCGCTCCCGCTGTATGTGAACTAGAAGGACCAATCATAATTGGACCAATTATGTCAAAAACACTTTTATATTTCATCACGTTTCCCCCAATACGTTATTGTAAAAGCGTATTTTATTTAGTTTTTGTTTTGTTAGAACAAATATTTATATAAAAACTTGGTATTACGGACAAAGCAATGTCCATCTTATAGTGTAATACGAAATTCTACAGAGTTCTATGTTATTTTACATTAGTCTTTAAATAAATTACAAAAAAAAAAGAAGAAGTGATCCCACTTCCTCTTTTATCTTGCTATATTATATCTTATTCAATCGAAAAAATATATGAATATATAGGCTGTTTACCGTTATGAACTTCAATTTCTAAGTGATCAAAGCTCTCTTCGGCAAATTCGACTAATTTTGAAAGTTCTTCATCCGATACATCTTGACCATATAAGATTGTTAATATTTCAGAATCTTCATCAATCATATCTTGTAGTAATTTTTTTGCAGCCTCTAATTGATTGGCATCTGTAGTAACAATTTTACTTTCAAGGATTCCCATGAAATGATCTTTTGTTATTTCTACACCATCAATTTCAGTATCTCGAACCGCATAAGTTATTTGACCTGTTTTTACTGTCTTTAAAGCATCTTGCATTCCTGATTTATTTTCATCTAATGAACCTGTAGGATTAAATGCTAATAATGCTGACATTCCTTGAGGTACTGTTTTAGACGTTACAACTGCTACATTACATTCTGCAACAGATGCAGCTTGCTCGGCAGCCATCACAATATTTCCGTTGTTAGGAAGTACAATAACATTTTCTGCGTTGCATTGTTCAATCGCTTTTACAATGTCTTCTGTACTAGGATTCATTGTTTGACCGCCTTCAATTACAACAGTTGCCCCAATACTTTCAAATAATGCTTTAATCCCTGATCCCATAGCTACCGTAACGATACCAAATTCTTGTTTTTCAGCAGATTGTATAGACTCATTTTTAGAAGGAGATTCATTTGAAACCTCTTCATGTAGTAAGTTAGTATGTTGTTCGCGCATATTTTCAGCTTTTAGTTTTAAAAAGCTTCCAAATCGTTGACCTAAATTAAATACTTCCCCAGGGTACTCAGCGTGAATATGAACTTTTACAATTTCATCATCAGCAACTACTAATAAAGAATCACCCCATGAACTTAACTCTTTACGGAAAGTATCTATGTCAAAAGGATGTTTTTTTATTTTATCTTTTTCAAATCGCACCATAAATTCAGTACAGTATCCGTAAACAATGTCTTCAGTATTTAACATACTTTGTACATTACGATGTTCTGCTTCAACTAGTTCCTCAAGTGAAAGAGCCGCCTCAGCACCTTCTAGGGAAATTTCTTCACCTTTTAATGATGCTAAGAATCCTTCATAGACAAGTACTAAACCTTGACCTCCGCTATCGACTACACCAACTTGTTTTAACACAGGTAGTAAGTCTGGCGTACGGTTTAATGATGCATTTGATTCAATAATTGTTTCCTCAAGAAAAGGAATAAATTCTTCATGTGTTTTTGCTATGACAACTGCTTTTTTTGCAGTTTCTCTTGCAACTGTTAAGATTGTTCCTTCAATAGGCTTCATAACAGCTTTATAAGCAGTTTCTACCCCTGCTTCTAAAGCTAGAGCAAAATCAGTTGTTGAAATTGTTTCCTTTGTTTCAATTGATTTAGAAAAACCTCTAAATAATTGAGAAAGAATTACACCAGAATTACCACGCGCACCCATCAGTAAGCCTTTTGCAAAGCTTTGACCAACTTTCCCTACATGACTATTTGGTTTTTCTTTTACTTCCTTTGATCCAGAAGTAATAGAAAGATTCATATTTGTTCCAGTATCACCATCTGGTACCGGGAATACATTTAATGAATCTACAAATTTTACATTTTTCGTTAAGTTATTTGCACCTTGAATCACCATATCTGCAAATAATTTACCGTCAATACGTTTTATCGACACAAATTCTCCTCCTTAATGCGTCTTTACAGGTTTGCTACTTTCACACCTTGAACAAAAATATTAACAGAGTCAACTGACAAGCCTAATGTTTGATCAAGAGTATACTTCACTTTATTTTGTACGTTATTAGCAACTTCAGAAATCTTCGTACCATAGCTTACAATTATGTACATATCGATATTAACGTCTTCGCCTACTTGGCGAACAATAACACCTTTTGTAAAGTTATCTTTTTTTAGGATTTCTGTAAGACCATCCTTAATTTGTTTCTTAGAAGCCATTCCAACAATACCGTAACAATCAACGGCAGCTCCACCAGCAATTGTAGCGATCACATCTGTTCCAATCTCGATTGTTCCATATTGAGTTTTCATTTCTAATGACATAATTTGGTCCCCCTTATTGGATAATCCAAGTATAGTTAGTTATACTACTTACTTATTATTGTATACCTTTTTCCAAAATAATTCTATTGACTCACTACTATTATTAGCATTTCAATAATATTCATGGTTAATTATAGAAAATACAATTATTAATGAATTTCTTAGGAGGTCCCTCTTTAATATTTAGTATATCATACATTTCGATGTCAAGGTTTTTTTCTTGAACAACTTACCAATAACTGTTGCATTCAGCGAAGCGGTATGATAAATTATAGTAGTGTTTGAATGAAAATAATCATTGAAATGTTATTCCGTTTTTTGTTAGGAGGGAAATAGATGGCTCGTGTTTGTGTAATCACAGGAAGAAAGTCTCGTTCTGGTAACAGTCGCTCTCACGCTATGAATGCTTCAAAACGTACTTGGGGTGCTAACCTTCAAAAAGTTCGTATTTTAGTAAACGGTAAACCAAAGCGTGTTTACGTTTCAGCGAGAGCATTAAAATCAGGTAAAATTGAGCGCGTTTAATTTATTAACGTACTAAAAAGCATAGCAATCCGCTATGCTTTTTTACTTTTTTTATGACTCCTATTGCCTTTTAACCAAAAAACCTACTCCAACTAAGTTAAGCGTCTTTTTTAAATGTACTCAGCATGGCGCGAACAAGTCCGCCAAGAAATTTAGGTAATTTAATCGTATAAAATCTCATGCTTTCCCTCCTACAAGCTTTCTAGCATTTTTAAGGAAAAGATTAATCCTATTACATTCTACTTGCGTTGAGCGAAAACTATGACATGAAATTGTTAATCTTTGCTCCTTACTACTAATGCTATGCCTTCGCTAAATGAAATAGACCCTTCACTCTCCAGCAGTTCATTGCTTACACATAGGGATGATCCAATCTCTAATAAATGATTCGTTAGTGGATATTTAAACCCCTTTAAAGTTAAATTCTCTACTTTAGCACCTAATGAAAAAAAGGATACGTATTTAAATTGTTGTAGCTTACTAATATAATGGGTCCCTTCCTTAATGACATATATTTCGTTATATTCATCAACGATTTTTATTGGAATACCTGAATTCATAAATTTTATTAATAATGTAATACTGCCAAATTCATGATCTAAACGTTTTCCAGTAACACAGTGGACGAATATCTTTTCTGGTTTTTTTGTAATTGCCCATTGAATAGCAAGTTCTAAATCAGTTTCATCTTTCTCAGGAGGGTAAATAAAAACATTTGGGACAAGTCTTTTTATCTTTTCTAAATTTTCATCGCTTAATGAATCAAAATCACCGAATATTGCCTCTGGAATTAATCCTTCTTCTATTAAGTAATGAGATCCATTATCTACACCAATCAGCACTTGGTTTTCGACTTTTTGGGTAATTTCAGTTATTGTATTCGATTTCGGTCCTGCACCTACAATATGTATAATCAACTTTTTTCCACCTTTAAAAAAAATGCAATCGAATGTCGATTGCATTTTTTGTTTCATAATTAGATTTTCCATGCAATTTTAGATGATTACATTATCCTCTAATTTTCGCGATTGCTTCTTTTCTGTCTTCCTTATTATAAACTGCTGAACCGGCTACTAATACGGTAGCACCCGCTTCTATACAAAGTTTAGCCGTATGCTCGTCAACGCCACCGTCTATTTCGATTTCAACTGTTAAATTGCGTTCTTTAATTAAATTATCAACTTGTTTAATTTTCGGAACAACTGAATGAATAAATTTCTGTCCTCCAAAGCCTGGATTTACTGTCATTAAAAGGACCATGTCAACATCATCTATAATCTGTTCAATTGATGAAACTGGAGTCGCTGGATTAAGAACAACTCCTGCTTTAATACCAAATGATTTAATCGTTTGAATCGTGCGGTGCAAATGCGTACACGCTTCAACATGAACAGTAATAATGTCCGCTCCAGCTTTTACAAATTGTTCTATGTATTGATCAGGTTTTTCAATCATTAAATGTACATCAAGTGGGAGCTTCGTCACTGGTCTAATTGCTTCTACAATTAGTGGGCCAATTGTAATATTTGGAACAAAATGACCATCCATTACATCAACGTGAATATAATCTGCTCCTCCACGTTCTACATCTAAAATTTCTTCTCCAAGTTTAGCGAAATTCGCTGAAAGGATTGATGGTGCAATTTTAACCATGATTAATACCTCGGCTTTCTATCTCTTATTTCTTCTATGAATGATACATAATGATCATATCGTTTAGGAGAAATTTCCCCACTTTCAACCGCAGCTTTTACAGCGCATTTTGGTTCTTTTAAGTGGGTACAACCTCTAAATTTACAATCTTGACTTTTTTCACGCATTTCCACAAAACAATACGATAAATCTTCGGATTCGATTCCCATAAAGTCCAATGAACTAAAACCAGGAGTATCCGCAACTAGCCCTTGTCCAATTTTTATTAATTCAACATGTCTAGTTGTATGTTTTCCTCGTCCTAAATGAGAGGAAATAATACCTGTTTTTAAATCTAGCTCCGGATTAATCGCATTTAGTAAAGTTGACTTACCAACGCCAGATTGTCCTGCAAATACAGATATTTTATTTGACAAATGTGGAAGTACTTTTTCTAATCCTTCCTCAGTTTTTGAAGAAGTTAAACATACTTCATATCCAATTTGGCGATAATAAGAAACGTATTCATACACTAATTTTAATTGTGTTTCAGAACATAAATCGATCTTTGTAATAACAATTAACGGTTTAATTTCATTAAACTCAATTAATACAAGGAATCGATCTAATAATATTGGAGAAAAATCGGGCTCTACGGCTGAAAAAACTAATATTGCTTGATCAACATTTGCAACAGGAGGTCGAACAAGTTCATTCTTTCGCTCTTTAATTTCAAGTAGATAACCTTCTCCACTTTTTTCGATATGATATTCTACTTCGTCTCCAACTAAAGGTGTTATTTTCTTATTACGAAAATTTCCTCTACCGCGACAAGCAACAACTGTCTCATCTGTTTCGACATAATAGAATCCACTCAATGCTTTTATGATTTTGCCTTCTGGCATATACTCACTCCTACAGCTCTTTAATTCGATGGATAAGGTACATCTCTTTCTGCAATAACTTGACCATCTTTAACAATTTTATAGGAAGCAGTTTGTCCAGGATCAATTGTCACTTCTACCGGTATAGTAGTTGTTTCGGTGATCGATTTTGAAATTGCAGGTTTTTCACCATTATTTTTTTTATCCCTAATAAATACCTCGATTAGCTGAGGTGCACTAGGATTTGTTGGGGTATATGGTACTTGTACATTAATTGTTACTTTTTTCGTCTTTTCTTTTTGTTTTCCAGAAGAAATAACAACATTTAATGTATCCCCTTCTTTTACTGCAACGTTAGCAGATGGAGATTGAGAAATAACATGATTTTCAGCAACTGTTCCAGAATCTTCTTTCGTTACATTAAGCTTTAAGTTATTGTCACCTGCATAGGTTTCAACATCTTTTCTAGACCATCCTTTTAAGTCACGAAGAGTGATCGTAGATGCCCCTTTACTAATCCATACATTTAAATCTGTTTCTGATGGAACGACTTCAGCTCCGACATTTGGAGATTGGTCGATTATTTCACCTTCTGATTCATCACTTTCGATAAAATGCGTTGTAACAGAACGATAATCGTCTTGTAATCTAGATTTTACTGTGTTGTATTGGAATCCTTTTAAATCTTCCATCTCGTTACTTTTTTTACCTTTTGATTTATAAATCGTTATCGATGAATTTTCTTTAACAGTTTCCCCAATATTAGGAGAAGTTTTTACTACTTTACCTTCATCAACTTCATCATCAAAAATTTCTTTAGGATCGCTTATCTTTAAGCCTTTTGATGCAAGCAACGTAACCGCACTTTCGTATGTCATATCTTTAACATCTGGAATTTCTACGTCTTCAGGCAAAAATAACGCAGGAATCAAAGTTATCGCTAATAAACCACCAATTAAAAGTGCTATAAAAGTACCTATAATAAACTTTGCAAAAGAATTCTTCTTCTTCCGTTTTAGATTATCAGGTTCTTTTTTGACAGTTTCTTTTTTGACAGTTTCTTTTTTAATCGGTTCTTTTTCTTTAGTTGATTTTTTCTTTGTTGGTACGACAACAGTATCATCATTAGTTGATACAGGTATATCCTTTATGATCGGAATTACCTTCGTTTCATCATCATTTGTAGGAATCACAAAACGTTTTTCATTCAAACGATCACTATCTAAAGCAGTTTGTAAATCTAGCTTCATCTCATCTGCAGTATCATATCGATAAAAAATATCTTTGGCAGTAGCTTTTAAAACGATATTTTCAACGCTTTGTGGTATTTCTGGATTAAATTTTGTTGGTGGTGGAACTTCGCTTTGTAAATGTTTTAATGCGATTGCAACTGCACTCTCACCCGAAAATGGTAGTTTTCCAGTTAAAAGCTCAAACATTACAATTCCTAAAGAATAAATATCTGACTTTTTATTCGCAACTCCACCTCTTGCTTGTTCAGGTGAAAGGTAATGAACAGAACCAAGTACTGAATTTGTTTGTGTAATTGTTGCAGCTGTCGAAGCTGTTGCAATTCCAAAATCAGTTATTTTTACATTTCCTTCTTTATTGATTAAAATATTTTGCGGTTTTACATCTCTATGAACTATTTGAAAATGATGCGCATGAGCTAATGCTGATGCTAATTGTTCCATAATCCTCAATACTTCTTTTGGCTTTATTGGTGTATGATGCTGAATATACTCCTTTAAAGTCTCACCTTCAACGTATTCCATGACGATATACTGTAATCCATCTTCTTCCCCAACGTCATATGAGCTTACGATATTTGGATGAGATAGCGAAGTAACTGAATAGGCTTCACGTTGAAATCTTCTTAAGAAGTCAGGGTCGTTCGAAAAATCAGCTTTTAACATTTTTACAGCTACATCTCGATCTAATATCATATCACGGGCTAAATAAACGTTTGCCATACCGCCAACACCAATTAATTTTAAGATCTTATATCGGTCGTTTAGGCGTCTACCAATCATCACGCTCATCATCACCCTTTCTCTATATTTCTAGGCTCAAACTTAATAATGGCAAGCGTGATGTTATCTTCTCCACCAAAGTCATTTGCAAGTGAAATCAACTGGTTACCGAGAAGATCGATTGGTAGATTTTCATTTAATTTTTCATTAAAAAGTTCATTTGATATTTTATTAGATAAACCATCTGAACATAAAATGATTAAATCATCTTCTTCCCAAGTTAAAGTTTTAATATCAACATCAACTGTTTCCTCAGTACCAAGTGCTCGCGTAATAACATTTTTACGAGGATGAATTTCTGCATCCTCCATAGAAATTTGCCCAAATTTAACTAGTTCAGCTACAAAAGTATGATCTTCTGTTATTTGCTTAAACCCTTCATCATTCCTCAAATAACTTCTACTATCACCTATATGTGCAATCGTAAAAAATAAAGGAGTACAAATAATCGCTTCAAGGGTTGTCCCCATACCCTTGCACTCTTCATTTTGCTCTGAATGAACTAATAAGTTTGTATTTAATTGCGCTACAATATTTTTTAGCCATGATTCGGCTTCGATCGGTGTTTCAAAATTACTAGTATTTTTCCACTCTGCTTCAAGGAAATTGATGGCCATCATACTGGCAACCTCACCCGCTAAATGGCCACCCATTCCATCAGCAACTACAGCTAATACGATTCCAGAATCGTTCGTAAATATACCTACGCTATCTTCATTATGCTCTCGAACTTTCCCCGTATCAGTTTGAAAAAAAGTTTGCATTGTTTCACCTCGTCTCCTCTTTACGCTCCTTTGCACGCAACTGTCCACAAGCTGCATCTATATCATGGCCTTGTTCACGACGAATTGTAACATTAACTCCATTGTTTTTTAGTACTTTTTCAAATGCAAAAATTTGTTCCTTAGGAGTTCTTACGTAATCTCTTTCAGGTACATAGTTAACCGGAATTAAATTAACATGACATTTAACTCCTTTAAGTAACTTAGAAAGTTCTTCCGCATGCTCAACTTGGTCATTTTCACCACCGAATAATCCATATTCAAACGTTACACGTCTACCAGTCTTTTCAACATAGTAACGAACAGCGTCCATTAAATCCGGTAATTTGTATGCACGATTAATTGGCATTAATTTAGAACGTAACTCACTGTTAGGAGCATGTAATGAAATCGCGAAATTAATTTGAAGACCTTCATCTGCAAAGTTATAGATTTTTGGAATGATTCCACTTGTTGATACTGTAATATGTCTTGCACCTATGTTAAGGCCTTTTTCAGAATTAACAATTCTTAAGAAATCCATTAAACCATTATAGTTATCAAATGGTTCGCCTATACCCATAACTACGATTGAGCTTACTCGTTCTTCAACTTCATCAATAGCACGTTGTACTTCTAAAACTTGTGCAACGATTTCACCTGCTTCAAGATTTCGTTTTAAACCGCCAAGAGTCGATGCACAAAAAGTACATCCAATTCGACAACCTACTTGTGTCGTTACACATACAGAATTGCCATAATTATGTCTCATTAAAACAGTTTCAATCGAATATCCATCATGTAATTCAAATAAAAATTTCATAGTACCATCTGAAGAGGTTTGTTTAACTAATGTTTTTAATGTCGTTATTGTAAAATTCTCTTCAAGTAACATACGTAAATCTTTTGGAATATTTTGCATTTCTTCAAAGCTTTCAACTCGTTGTACGTATAGCCAATTATAAATTTGCTTAGCACGGAAAGCCTGCTGCTTTTGCGCCTTTAACCAATCCTCTATATCACTCACTTTTAACGAGTAAATTGAGGGTTTATGAGTTTTTTCTATTTTGACTGAATTTGTAGTATTTTCTAATTTCAACGTTACACCTTCTTCCTTAATCTTGCAATAAAAAATCCATCCGTTCCAAAATAATGTGGTAGTAGTTGTACATACCCTTTTTGAACCGATTTATTTTCATTTAATTTTTCCGGAACATGATCAATTAATGAGTGATCTAATTCATATTCATGATGCTCTTCTAAAAAAGCTTCGACCACATCAATATTTTCTTCATGTCCAACTGTACAAGTGCTATATACTAAAGTTCCACCTGGCTTAACTAACTTTGAAGCTTCGTCTAAAATAGACTTCTGAACTCTTTGTAAATTTGTTACATCAGTAGCATTCTTTTTTAATAAAATATCTGGTTTACGACGAATAACCCCTAAACCAGAACATGGAGCATCTACTAATACTTTGTCAAATAATCTTCCTTCAAACTCTTCAGGTGCTTTTCTTGCATCTAGAGCTTTCGTTTCTATATTATCTAACCCTAAACGATTAGCTTGTTCTTTAATTAACTTTACTTTATGCTTGTGTAAATCTAATGAAGTGACTGAACCAGTACCGCCTAACAACTCAGCAATATGTGTTGATTTCCCTCCAGGTGCCGCACAAGTATCTAATATATCTTCACCTTTTTCAACTCCAAGTGCTTGTGCAACTAACATCGAGCTTTCATCTTGAATTGAAAGGAAACCATCTTTAAATGCATTCGTATAAGCAACATTTCCTTTTTGGATTTCTATTGCAAATGGAGACAGTTTTCCTTCCTTGACCTGTACTCCTTCATCTTCAAGCATTTTAAGTACTTCTTCTCTTGTTGCTTTCATTGTATTTACTCTTGCAGTTTGAAACGGTGGAAGTATATTCTCTTCACAAATTTTTCTCGTTTCTTCTTCTCCGAATTCTTTTACCCATTGTTCAATTAACCAGTTTGGATGATTCGTTACAATTGAAAGCTTTTCGATTGGGTCCTTTATTTCATCGATTGATCGTAAACCATTTCTTTGAATATTTCTTAAAACCCCATTTACTAAAGAAGCAATTCCTTTATGTCCTCGTTTTTTAGCAATATTAACAGCCTCATTTAAAACTGCGTGAGGTGGTATACGATCTAAAAAATGCAATTGATATAATGAAAGTTTTATTAATATATAAACCCATTCTTCTAATTTCTTCTGATTTTTAATGAATGGTTCTAAATAAAAATCTAATAATTGATCTCTTTGGATTGTTCCATAGATTATTTCTGTTAATAGTCCTGAATCAGCAGAAGATAAGTCATTCTTTTGAATATAGTTATTTACTAACAAATTACTATACGATTGATTTTTATAAACTGAAAGAAGAGCCTCTAAGGCAATCTCTCGTACATTTTTACTCATGTTATTCTCCTAACTTCATTCCACGTTCAATAAACGAACCTGCACCATTAATGTATTGCTTTGCTTCCATTCGCTTTTTACCAGCAGGCTGTAAATCAGTAATTTTGATAGCAGTATGATTTCCTGTTGCCACTAATAATCCATCATTTAAAACATCAATTATTTCACCTGGTGTAGAATTTTGATTCGTATTTACTTTTTCACTCCACCAAACTTTTAAAACTTCTCCGTTTAATGTAGTATAAGCTACTGGCCAAGGGTGTAAACCTCTTACGTGATTATAAATCTCTTCACCAGTTTTTGACCAATTAATTTGTTCTTCTTCACGTTTAATATTTTTTGCAAAGCTTACTTTACTTTCATCTTGCTTCACTGCAGTAATTTCACCTTTTAATAACGGTGGGATTGTTTCTGAAAGTAAATTCGCACCCGCAATACTTAATTTATCGTGTAGCGTCCCAACGTGATCTTTTTCTTCAATTGGAACAACGACTTTGGCTAACATATCACCAGCATCTAACTTTTCAACCATATACATAATTGTTACACCAGTTTCACTCTTACCTTGAATGATCGAATAGTGTATTGGAGCTCCACCTCGTAATTCTGGTAACAATGATGCATGTACATTTATACAACCAAATTTAGGAGCTTCAAGAATATCTGTAGGAAGAATTTGTCCAAAAGCAGCAGTTACAATTAAATCTGGTTTCAAAGCCAACACTTTTTCCGTTTCTTCTGGAAGTCTAATTTTTTCAGGTTGTAAAACTGGGATATTATGTTTTAAAGCCTCTACTTTAACTGGAGGTGGAGTTAGCACTCTTTTTCGACCAACAGGGCGGTCTGGCTGAGTTACTACACCAACTACATCATATCCTTCTTCGATTAATCTTCTTAAAATAGGAACAGAAAAATCTGGCGTCCCCATAAAAACAATCTTTGTCATTTTTTTGCCTACCCTTCTAATTCACTTTCTTCATAGTATTTCGAGACTTTAGAAGTGAATAAAACTCCATTTAAATGATCAATTTCATGTAAAAGTGCACGAGCTAAAAATCCACGAGCTTCTATAATAAAATATTTTCCACGTTTATTTTGTGCTTTAATTTTCGCATAGCTAGGTCTTGTTACATCACCATATAAGTTAGGGAAACTTAAACAACCTTCAACATCAGTTTGCTCGCCTTTAGTTTCCATTACGATTGGATTAATTAAATCAATTCTTCCATTCTCATCTTCAACATCAACAACAGCTACTTGTTGCAGAATTCCAACTTGTGGGGCTGCTAAACCAACACCATCTGCTGCCAACATTGTCTCATACATATTATTTAAAAGTTTTACTAAATTTTTATCAAATGACGTCACTTTTTCACAAGGTGTTTCAAGTACTTCATTTGGAAATTCTACTATTTTTAATAAAGCCAATTTCACAACTCCTATCTTGATTGTTCGTTTTCATTTAATTTCTATAGAAAGACCTTCGTTTTATGTTTGTCCCAGTTACACCCACTTTTCGGAATGTCTAGTTCAAGGCGTTAGCCCCTCGAGGTGTCGGGGCTGAGCAAACGCCTTCCGCTTTTCGTTTTGTCTAGTTCCGGCTCCTAGCCCCTCGAGGTCATAAGACAAAGTCCAATTAAGGTAAAAACCAACCTTAATCGGCCTTTGTCTTATGCTTGTCGGGTCTAACCAGTCGCCTCCACTTTTCGTTACATAAACATAGTAGGTTGAAAGTCGATTGTTAATTGTAGTTTACCTTTGTCCGTTTCGTCTTGGTAGTATTGTTGGATTCGGTTTAGTACGTCGTAGAGTGCAGGTTCAGATTTGTATTTTATCACACATTGATAACGGAAATGGTCTTTTATTTTTGCGATTGGTGATGCTACTGGTCCGAGTACAATTGATCCTTCTGATAAGTACTCTCTTAAATAGCCTGCAATTTGTTCACTTACTTTTACTGTTTTTATCAAATCACTATGTGCTATTGATATTAAAACTAAATAATAAAAAGGTGGGTAGCGAAATGAGCGTCTTATTTTCATTTCTTCTTCATAAAACGCAACATAGTCCTGTGTTTTAGCTAATTCAATACTATAATGCTCTGGTGAATATGTTTGTATGACTACTTCACCTGGTTTTTCATGACGACCAGCTCTTCCACTTACTTGTGTTAATAAGCTAAATGTTCGCTCACTTGCTCTGAAATCTGGTAAATGAAGTGAACTATCTGCTGCTAAAACACCAACCAATGTAACATTTGGAAAATCAAGTCCTTTTGCAATCATCTGTGTACCTAGTAATATATCAGCCTCACCGTTACCAAATTGCTTAAGCATTTTTTCGTGGGCACCTTTACGACTAGTCGTATCATTATCCATCCTAATTACTCGTGCTTCTGGATACGTTTTTGTAATAGCTTCCTCTACCTTTTGCGTCCCAGTTCCAAAAAAGCGAATATGTTCACTTTGGCACGATGGGCATTGTTTTGGCATATAGGTTTCATAGCCGCAATAATGACATTTTAGATGATGGTTATGTTTATGATATGTTAAGGAAACCTCGCAATGGGGGCACTGAATTGTGTAACCACAATCTCTACACATTACAAATGAAGAATAGCCTCGACGGTTTAAAAATAAGATGATTTGTTCCTTCTTCTCTAATCGATCAATTATTTTTTCATGTAAAGCTGTAGAAAACATCGTACGATTTCCGATTCTTAGCTGTTCTCTCATATCGACTATTTCCACTTCAGGTAATGGGCCTTGATTAACCCTTTTGGACATTGTATTTAGCTCGTAAACACCTTTACCAGCTCTTGCAAATGATTCTAGTGTAGGAGTTGCACTTCCTAAAACGATAGGACAATCATGATATTCTCCTCTCCAAATTGCTATATCTCTTGCATGATATCTTGGATGTTCATCTTGTTTATAGGTTGTCTCGTGTTCTTCATCAATGATGATCATTCCAATGTTTTCAAATGGTGCAAATATAGCTGAACGGGCTCCCACTACTACCTTAACTTCTTTTCTTTGAATCTTTCTCCATTCATCATATTTCTCACCAATAGACAAACCACTATGGAGAACTGCAACATCATTTCCAAATCTACTTTTAAAACGACCTACTATCTGTGGGGTAAGTGAAATTTCTGGTACTAATACGATTGCTTCTTTACCTTCAGATAGGACCTCTTGAATGGTTTGCAAATAAACTTCGGTCTTTCCACTTCCTGTTACTCCATGTAAAAGATGAATCTTATTCTTTCTTTCATGAAATGAAGAAACGATTTGCTCAAATGCAATCTGTTGTTCTTCTATTAATGGTAAAGGCTTAGATCGTTCTATTTCCCTACCTTCATAAGGATCCCGATAAACTTCAACTGTTTTAATTGAAATTACCTCGTTTTTCTCCAATGTCTTTATAGGTGAATCTGTGATTCCAAGACATTCTTTTAACTCCTTCACACTTGTTTGACCGTTCATACGTAAGTATTCAATAATGTCTTTTTGTTGTGGAGATGAGATCGTAGGTAATTCTTCATCTAATACTTTTAATAGAGAAACTACACGTTCTGTTTTTTTATTTGCTTTATTTTTCACTTCATATTCAATTTCAAGCAGTCCTTCTTTTATAGCTCGTTGAACTAATGAAATTTTACTAACAAGACTTTCTATTTCAGTCCATTCTCTTCTTTTCACGATCGAAAATAGATTTGCTAATTCCGGAACTAATTGATCTAAAGCTTCTTCAGATGTAACTTGAACATGTTTTTTATAAACAGCTTTAATAGCTGTCGGAAGCATTGCTTGATATGCAGAAATGAAAAAACAAAGTGTTTTTTGGGATAAATAAGAACCTAAAAGAAGAAGTTCTTCTGTTAAAACTGGCATGACATCAAGAACTTCTTCAATTTCTTTAACCTTCTCTAAATTAGTTGTTTCTTTTATAGACAATACAAAACCTTGAACTTTCCTTGGCCCAAATGGCACTATTACACGCATTCCAGGTTGTATTGCTTCCTGCCACCTAGTTGGTACTTTATAATCAAAAGGACGATCTGTTTGTCTGACTGATACATCAACTAAAACTGATGCGTATGTCATCTTTCTACCTCATTTAATAAGTGATGAACTTCAAGTAGTATTTCTTCTGCTACTTCTTTTTTACTCATTTTAGGAAGTGGCTTCACTTCACCATTCCGCTTAAAAATGGTTACAATATTCGTATCAGATCCAAAACCAGCCCCTGTTTTCGTTACATCATTTGCAACAATCATATCTGCATTTTTCTTTAAAAGTTTACTTTTTGCATACTCATCTACTTGATCAGTTTCTGCAGCAAACCCTACTAAAATTTGATGTGTTTTATGTTGACCTAAAGTTAGAAGAATATCTTTCGTACGCTTAAAAGCAATTGAAAGATCACCATCAGCTTTTTTCACTTTTGAATCATAAGTAATTGAAGGTGTGTAATCAGCAACCGCTGCTGTTTTTATGACAACATCCGCTTCATTATAATAAGACCAAATCGCTTCAAACATTTGCTCCGCAGACTCAGTTTGGATCAATTTACAGCCTTCAGGTGGCGTTAAATTGGTTGGTCCAGAAACGAGGATTACGTCTGCACCTAAAGAGACTGCAACTTCTGCGATACTATAGCCCATCTTACCCGTTGAATGATTTGAAACAAAGCGAACTGGATCAATTTTTTCAACTGTTGGACCGGCAGAAATGATAATTTTTTTACCTTTTAATAAACCAACTTCTCTTTGGAAATGTTCATTCACGAATTGAACAATTTCTTCAGGCTCTGCTAATCTACCTTTTCCTACATAGCCACATGCTAAATACCCTTCATTTGGCTCAATAAATCGATGACCAATCTCTTTCAATATGTTCATATTCTTTTGAACAATCGGATGGTTATACATATTAACATTCATAGCTGGTGCGATCCAAACTGGTTTTGTTGCAGCTAGTAATGTTGCCTGAATCATTTCATCTCCAAGACCATTTGCTAATTTTCCAATTGTATTAGCAGTCGCTGGAGCAACGATTATTAAATCAGGCCAATCACCTAAATTGATATGTGCAATTTTTGCACTATCTTTTTCATCAAAAGTATCTATATAAACATCATTTCTTGATAAAGCTTGAAACGTTAAAGGTGTCACAAATTTTGTAGCGGATAAGCTCATCATTACTTTAACGTCATATCCTGCTTGTACTAGTTTACTTGTAAGTGCTGCTGCTTTATAGACTGCAATTCCACCTGAAACACATAGGAGAATCTTTTTTTGTTCCACTCACCTTCACCCTTTCAAATTTTATTCTTTCTATGTAATATGTCAAAAAATAGGTCTTTTGGATGTTCTATGTCTAAGATACCACAAATATGTTTGAAATAAATGTTATAGGATTTTTCTAAAAAAACTCACAATATTCCTAATCGTCTAACTCAGATGCCTAGTTGTACTTATCCCTTTTTCTTAAATCAGCGCTTTTCGTTTATAAAACTGCTCGTCGCCATTTTATCACAAAAATAAGACTGCCCCCATTTCTAATCACCACGAAACTTTTAGGAGAGGTGTTAAACACCACGTTGTCCTTTTTAGTCATATGGAAAATTAGCAAATGTTTTGGGACAGCCTCATCACACAGTTAAATATTAATCTTCTTTAACTTCTTCAAGTTTTCTATAAGATAATAAGCCAGCATTAATTTCTTCTAATGCTTTTCCTACAAATTTATCAGATACCGGTTTTTCAACACGAGTATCTTTATTTACTTGCATTTCGCGAGCACGCTTTGAAGCAACTGTTACTAGCGTATATTTTGAGTCTAATTTTGTTAATAAACGGTCAATCGAAGGATATAACATAGTTTATTCGGCCTCCATCATTCTTTTATAATAATTTGCAACTCGTTCACGTTTTAAATGTTCACTTAAAATAATTGCTTTAATACGGTCACAAGCTAAATCAACTTGATCATTTTCAACTACATAATCGTAAGCATCCATCATTTCTATTTCTTCTTTTGCTGCATTCATACGATTCATAATCACATCTTCAGTTTCTGTACCTCTTGTTACAATTCTATTTTGTAATTCTCTCATACTCGGAGGGGCTAAGAAAATAAAAATCCCTTCAGAAAAAGCTTTTTTTACTTGCAGGGCACCTTGAACTTCAATTTCTAGGAAAATGTCTTTTCCTTCGCTTAATGTTTTTTCAACATAATCAATTGGTGTTCCATAGTAATTACCTACAAACTCTGCCCACTCAAGAAACTTATTTTCATTTATTTTCTGTTTGAAATCTTCTTTTGATGTAAAGAAATAATCTACTCCATGTACTTCACCTTCACGAGGATTTCTTGTCGTCATCGAAATACTATATTGCAGATCTAAGTCCTTATTATCAAAAATAGCTTTACGCACCGTACCTTTACCTACTCCTGATGGACCAGAAAGTACGATTAATAAGCCTCTTTCATGCCTCATTTATGACCCTACCCTTCTAATTCTAGACAGTTTTATTTATTAAAGGTCAATCTATTGTTACATCTGCGTGTTTAGAGTCAATTAATCAAAAATTAATTAGTCTTCTATTTCACATTGTTACCGGACCTTTGCAACTATAAACAAATCTTTTACATTATTCAATATTTTGAACTTGCTCTCTAATTTTTTCAAGATTATTTTTAATTTCAACAACTTGTTTAGAAATATCTAATGAATTTGCTTTAGAACCAATCGTATTCACTTCTCGATTCATTTCTTGTACGATGAAATCTAGTTTCCGCCCAATCGATTCCTTTATTTGTAAAGTTTCATTAAACAATTCTAAATGACTAGTTAGTCGAACTAATTCTTCAGATATGTCACATCGATCTGCAAAGAGCATAATTTCTGTTAATAATCTTTGCTCATCAACCGCTGTTAATTCAACTTCCGCTAATTTAGATTGAAGCTTTTCACGATATGATTTCAAAACAAGAGGAGAATGCACTGTAATCTGTTTTTTACATTCTTCAATTGCTGTTAATCTCTCTAATAAATCTTTTTTAAGTTGTCCACCTTCTTTGCACTTAACATCAAAAAATTGCTGACATGCATTTTCAGTAGTCGTTAATAATAATTCTTCAAAATTATCATTGATTTGTTCTACTTCACTTACTGTAGTAACTTCAGGTAGCTTTAATAAATCGATTGGATTATAAGAAGATTTATTTTGCTCTTCACCTGATAGATTTTCAATCGCTTTTTTATATTGTTGAATTAAGCCTTCATCTATTTGTAATGTACGTTGTAATAAGCCCTCAATTGTAACAAAAACCTCAACTCGACCTCGACTAGTATACTCAGCTACAATTTTCTTAATTGCATCTTCATATGCTAATAATTGCCTCGGCATTCGAACGATTGTCTCTAAGTATCGATGATTCACTGCTTTCATTTCAATATGTATTTTGTACTGTTCATTTGACAAAATGGCTTTACCATACCCTGTCATACTTACGACCATTGTTCCACTTCCAATACACTAATTTTCTCTCTAATTTATTTCCCAAATTTTATTCAATATGTAAAAGAGAAAAGGTAATAGAGCATACCTCTACTACCTTAAGGAATTATAACATATTTTAAATTGGTTATCCATTTTGTTCGCAAATTATTTTTTCTTTGTAAATAATGCTCCTGCAAGCATAAAAGTTGGAATTGATGAAAGACCTCCAATTAAGAACCAATCTCTAGGTACGATCGGAATCGTTTTGAAAATAGGTTGTAATGGTGGGTAGTAAATAACAACAAGCATTAATAACATTGAAACGATAACAGCACCAATTAAATATAAATTTCCAAATACATTTCGATGAAAAATGGATCGTTCACTTCTACAATCAAATACATGAATTAATTGAGCTAAAACTAATGTGGAGAATGCTACTGTTTGTGCGTATTCAAGTTGATTCGGATGCTGATTATAGGAAATAATGAATGCTAATAGTGTGACAAATCCAATTAAAAATCCTCTTGAAATAATTTTCCATCCTAAACCTCTTGCAAATATCCCTTCTGATAATGAACGAGGACTTCTTTTCATTACATCATCTTCAGCTGAATCAACACCTAATGCCATTGCAGGTAAGCCATCAGTCACTAGATTTACCCATAGAATTTGTACTGGAACAAGTGGTAAAGGTAGCGCTAATAACATCGCAAACAACATAACTAAAATTTCACCTACATTTGAAGCTAATAAATAACGGATAAATTTACGAATATTACTATAAATATTGCGTCCTTCTTTAATTGCAGACTTGATCGTAGCAAAATTATCATCCAGTAAAACTAATGCTGAAGCTTCCTTTGCTACGTCTGTACCTGTAATCCCCATTGAAATTCCAATATCCGATGCTTTAATTGCTGGTGCATCATTTACGCCATCACCAGTCATTGCTACAATATGTCCATTCGCTTGTAGTGCTTTAACAATTTTTAATTTATGTTCAGGTGAAACTCGGGCAAATACAGCAGCATCTTCAACAAATTCCTGAATCTGCTCTACAGAAAGTGCATCTAATTCTTTTCCTTCAACTACTCTACCGTTATCTCTTAAGATTCCTAGTTTTCTAGCAATACTAGAAGCAGTTAACTTATGATCCCCAGTAATCATAATCGTCCTAATACCAGCTTCTTTACATTCTTGAACAGCTTGTGCAACTTCTGCTCTTGGTGGGTCAATCATCCCTTGTAAACCAATAAAAGTTAAATTGCTTTCGAGATCCCTTTCATCTAAGATCGAATTTGGATTTAAAGGTTTAAAAGCAATCGCAATCGTACGAAGTGCATTATTTGCATAAGTTTCAATTGTACTTTCCACTGCATTTTGTCTAAACGTGTTTAATTGTTCTTCTCTTTCATGCCATAAAATTGAATTACATTTTGAAAGTAAGACGTCTGGTGCACCCTTCGTAATTACAAACTGTTCACCTGAACGATTTTTCACAACGACCGACATCATTTTCCGTGTACTATCAAAAGGAAGCTCATGTATTCTAGTAAAATTAGAATTTACGTATTCTCGGTTGATCCCAGCTTTATAACCTGCAACAACAATCGCACCTTCAGTAGGATCACCATCTAGTACGATTTCTTTTTTCTTTTGAATTAATTGTGCATCACTACATATAGAACCGAATACAAGTGTTTGAAATAATTGTTTATTTAATGTTGGATTAATGGTTCTCTCTTTATTCGTAAATTCTCCATCGATTGCATATCCATTTCCTGTTACTTCAAAACTAGACCCACCCGACCAAATATTTGTAACTGTCATTTTATTTTCCGTCATTGTCCCTGTTTTATCTGAACAAATGACTGAAGCACATCCTAATGTTTCAACCGCTTGAAGCTTTCGAACGATTGCTTTCTTTTTAATCATTCGTTGCACACCCAGTGATAAAGCAACCGTTACAATTGCTGGCAAGCCTTCAGGAATCGCAGCAACTGCAAGTGACACACCCGCTAAAAACATATGATATAATTCATTTCCTTGATATACACCGATAAATACAACTAAAGCTGTTAAAAATAATGCAAGAATAATTAATATTTTACCTAATTGTTCTAATCGTCTTTGTAAAGGTGTAACAATGGTTTCTGTATTTTGAAGTAAATTCGCAATTTGCCCCATTGCTGTTTTCATTCCTGTGGAAACAACAACTCCTTTACCATTTCCACGCGTAACGAGTGTTCCCATAAAGCCCATATTATCTTGATCACCAATACCAATATCATCGGCCTGAATTGATTCAAATCTTTTTTGAACCGGAACAGATTCACCTGTTAGCGCTGATTCTTCTATGTATAAACTTGATGCTTCGATTATGCGAATATCAGCACCAATCCGATCGCCACTTGAAAACTTAATAATATCCCCAACAACTAAATCTCTTGAAGGGAGCTTAACAAACTGCCCGTCACGTAAAACATTTACTTGTGGAGCAGCCAATTCTTTCAAAGCTTCTAATGATCTCTCTGCCTTAGCTTCTTGAAAATATCCTAAAATCCCGTTAATTAATACAATTGCCATAATCGCAACTGCATCTACTACTTCCTTTAAAAAGATTGATATAATCGTTGCGCCTAATAGAACAAATACCATAAAATCATTAAACTGATTTAAAAATAAAACGAGTTTGGAAGTTTTCTCTGATTCCTTTAATTCATTTGCCCCAAAAGTTGCTCGCCTTTGCTTTACCTCCTCATCAGTTAAACCGGAGGAAACATTTGTATTCGTTACTTGCACGACTTCTTCCGCTCTCATCCGATAAAAATTCATACCCGCGTTCACCCCTAATTAAACATTAGGTAAGTTGTCCCCCTTACCTCTCATAAAAGCATATTCAGACTCGTCCAAATAAATGATATAATGATAAAAATAAATCTAACTTTTAACCAACTAGAACTGTGACAAGACCAATCAAGATATTGTATGATTAAATTCCATGAAAAATTTCTTGATTGTTTATTTAATGGATATGTCCTAGTTTATGAATTATGTTGGGACTAAATAAATTGAGTGTAGTTCGAGAAGAAATCAGGAAATACGTTTGTATGGACTTTTACATTTTTTAATTTAATATCTTTCCCGTTCCATATAATTTGATTTTCAGTAATTCGTCCATTCCAGAGTAAAAACATCGTTCTTTTTTCATGGTTATTAAGTCACTTAAGTTACTTTGAATCCCCATCATTTTATTGAACTTATAATTGAATTAGAATTGAATACAATTAGAGAAGTGATTGGAACGGAAGGGTGCTCGACTCCTATGGGAAATGCGGAAAGCCTGAGACCCCGCAGGAACGAGGAGGCTCAGGTTCCGCCCCATGGAAAGCGAGCATCCTGCAGTGGAAATCAACGTCCTTATTCTAATTGATATTTGGACAAATTTAATAACCTCATCATTTTATTTATAATGATTAAAAATTATAATAATAAAAAAATAGTGTTTTAAAGAGTAGGACGTGATACATATGTCTTTTGACGGACTTTTTACAGGAGCTATGACAAACGAAGTAGCTCTACTAACAACTGGAAGAATATCAAAAATTGTACAACCAAGTAACTATGAAGTACTACTTACCGTGAGAGCAAATGGTGCCAATTACAAACTATTATTAAGTGCTCACCCTAGTTACGCAAGATTCCATTTTACAAATCAAAACTACGATACCCCATCAGAACCATCAATGTTTACAATGCTTTTAAGAAAACATTTAAACGGTGGGTTCATTGAAAGCATTACACAATTAGAACACGAGCGAATCGTTAACATTAAAGTTCGTAGTAGAAATGAAATCGGTGATGAACAATACCGAACATTGATCATTGAATTAATGGGTAGACATAGTAATATCATTTTAATTGATGAAGAAAGACAAATAATCTTAGACAGTATTAAGCATGTACCGATGGCAGTGAATCGTCATCGAATTGTACAACCCGGTGCAACTTATATTTCTCCTCCAAATCAAGAAAAACATGATCCATTTCAAGTTATTTCTGTAGAGGAGTTTAATCAAATTATAAACCAAGGTGAGGTGTCACCATCCGAAGCAATTGTTCAGCAGTTCTCCGGAATCTCTCCATTACTCGCAAATGAAATTGTCTATAATGGAAAAGAAGATGTATATAATTCGTTTAAAACAATCATGAATGAAATACAATTAAAAAAGTTTACTCCTTCACTTTTCCGCTTAGAGTCGAGAGAAATGTTTTATTTCATAAACTTATCTCACTTACAAGCCGAACAAACTGTTTTCGCTAGCTTAAGTGAACTTTTAGATGTTTATTACTTTGGTAAAGCAGAACGTGACCGTGTAAAACAACAAAGCGGAGATTTAGAAAAACTGTTACAAAATGAACTTACAAAAAACAAGAAAAAAATTAAAAAATTACACAAAAGTCTTGAAGATACTGATAAAGCAGATAAAATTCAGTTACAAGGCGAATTGCTTACTGCAAATATGTTTGCACTACAAAAAGGTATGAAAGAAATTGAAGTAATTAATTACTATGACGAAAATGGTGCCACAATGGTCATACCGTTATCACCATTAAAAACACCTTCTGAAAATGCACAAGCTTATTTCACAAAATATACTAAGCTTAAAAATTCGGTAGCACATATTAAAGAACAAATTAAATTAACGATAGAAGAAAATGATTATTTAGAGACAGTTATTCAACAAATCGAGTCTGCTTCCCCACGTGATTTAGAAGAAATTAGAGAAGAACTAGCGGAAACGGGTTATATAAGAAAGAAAAAATCGAAAAAAGCCCAAAAGTCAAACAAACAAAAAGTTACATTAGATGAATACATCTCTACTACTGGTGAACAATTATTAGTCGGTAAAAATAATAAACAAAATGATTATCTAACCAATAAACTTGCGAGCAGGGACGAGCTTTGGTTTCATACAAAAGATATCCCGGGCTCCCATGTTGTCATTCGTGCTAAGGATCCTAGTGAAAATGCAATTAAAGAAGCAGCTATTATCGCTGCATATTTTAGTAAAGCACGTCAATCAAGCTCGGTCCCAGTCGATTACACAGAAATTCGCCATGTTAAAAAACCAAATGGTTCCAAACCAGGTTTTGTCATTTACGAACAAAACAATACGGTGTATGTAACACCTGATGAAGAACTTGTTTTAAAATTGAAGAAATAAAAAAATGGTGCCTATAGAAATGGCACCATTTTTTTCATGTCCTACTGTGCATACCTATTTACTTTTTCATTTCAACTTTTTCATTTTTACTACTTACTATTGATCCTAAAAATAATACAAGTCCTACGCAAAATCCAAAAATTAAATTCAAGAAAATCTCATCTTCTCTTATATATTTAATGATTAAATAAGCAGCAAAAAATAGCATCGTAATGACTCCGAAATACTTTAATACATCCCTTACTTTTACCATCTAAATACAATCTCCCCTCTCTTATAGATAAAAGTTTTCAAAAAGATTGTCCTTAACAACTATTCGATAATAAACAATATTAGTCCTGTATTTAAAAATAAAAAGAGATAAGCTAAATCTAGCTTATCTCTTATCTTTCATTTTGTAAGTAGCTTAACGCCTGTTTTGTCTTCTCAATATATTCTATGTCATTATTCGAACACATAAATTTGACATTTGTCTGACCAGTTTCATTTAATTGGCCATTTTCTCCAAGTAACTGGAATAATCTTTTTACAGTACCATTACTTCCATCAACAATTTGAACATCTTCAGGTAAAATCTTTTTTAAGATGTTTTTATAAAAAGGATAATGAGTACAACCCAAAACAATTGTTCCATATTGCTCAATATTAAATAATGAAAGTTTACTTTTAAAATAATCAATCATAAAGTTTTCATCAAAATTTAATTCCTCACAATAATGAACAAGCTCTGGTAAAGGCAATGAGTCTACAATACTTAGATCGTCCACCCTAGATATAAGCTCATTATACTTTGTTTGCTTTAAGGTTAGTGGCGTCGCAAAAACTAATACTCTCTTACCAGTTGTTCTGTTCATTTCAACAGCTGGTTTTACAGCCGGTTCCATACCGATAATCGGAAAATCATACATTTCTCTCAATTCATTTACTGCAATACTAGTCGCCGTATTACATGCAATTACTAATGCTTTTACATCTTCTTTAATAATCATTTCAACAGACTTTTTTACAAATGCACTTACTTCTTCCTTCGACTTTGTGCCATAAGGAACGTGAAGAGTATCAGCAAAATATAAAAAATCTTCATTTGGTAATTTTTTCAGTGCCTCATTTAAGACAGTTAACCCACCAATTCCTGAGTCAAAAAAAGCTATTCTCATTTCAATTCACCTAATAATTTTAATTTAATGAAGTCATTTGTGAAAGTGTCAACAAATCATAACATTACTCAATAGAGACAAACTTTTACAAATATATAATACTAAATTAACCTAATTACGGATGAATGTAAACTTTTCAGAAAATAGTTAACTCATGAAGGAAAAATTCTCAATTCATGTCAAGCTTGCTATACCTATATTTCTCACTATTCCCTAAACATTCAAAATGATTATTTTAGATGAAAAACTCGTTACGTGTATATTTACTACTTGTGGAACAACTTTATTCACTTATATACTTCTAGCCCTCCTTTCACCTATTCTTAAAATAATGATTTTAATATTGTTGAAACAGAAACAATATTTTATATAATATTGTTAATGAACCAACGGGTTGGAGGATTGACTATGAACAAAGAAGAACAGCTTATAATGGGTTTTAGGGACGTATTTAACAAGATGGTTTGGCTTAATAAGTTTAAGATGGAAGAGGCTCTTAAAGGGTATCAATCTTCTGAAGTACATTGTATCGAATACATTGGGAAAAATGTAGATTCCAACGTGACCAAACTTGCTGATTCCTTATATATGACAAGAGGTGCCATTACTAAAATAACAAAGAAGCTTATAAATAAGGGACTGATTGAAAGCTACCAGAAACCAGATAATAAGAAAGAAATCTATTTTAGGCTTACTGAGCAAGGAAAAGTAATAGACAATATCCATGAAGAACTACATAAAAAATTTCGAGAGCGAGATCAAGCTGTATTTGATCAAATAACCGAAGAACAATTCGACAGTATGCTTAACTTCGTGAACAATTATTGTAATCATTTAGATGCAGAAATAAAGACACAAGGAATCGATATCGATCGTAAACCGGAATAAATTTAAATAGTAAAGATGATCCCTAAGCAGCCCAACTCTATGAGAGAATAGGCTGTTTTTTATTTTAATATTATTGTTGACAAGGAAACAATATCTTCGTACGATAAATATGTTTCCCAGGAATCAAAATTATCGTTATTGAGAGGAGAATATAATTGTTCAAATTTAGATCACTCAAAGAACAGAAACTGGAACAAACCATAGATAAAAAAGCTTTACTTTTCGGTCTAATGTCTGTCTTTCTTTGCGGAATAGGCTTTAGTATCATCACACCGGTCATACCATACTTAGTACAGCCTTATATCAGCAATCCAGTAGATCAAGCCATAGTTGTTACGTTGTTGACTTCTGTTTATGCCTTATGCGTGTTTTTTGCAGCTCCCGGACTAGGAGCATTAAGCGACAGATTTGGTCGTCGTCCAATACTTTTAATATCCCTTTTAGGTTCCGCTATCGGCTACTTAGTTTTTGGCATCGGAGGAGCTCTTTGGGTCCTTTTTGCTGGACGTATAATAGAAGGGATAACTGGCGGGAGCATAAGCACAATCTTCGCATATTTTGCAGACATCACACCAAGTGAAAAGCGAACCAAATACTTCGGGTGGGTAAGTGCCGTTGCAGGTGTAGGAGCCGCAATTGGACCTACTATTGGTGGATTACTTGCCAAGTTTGGCTATTCAGTACCAATGTATTTTGGAGCAATCATAACTTTACTAAATTTTGTTTTTGGAATCTTATATATGCCCGAGAGCCTTGATATAAATAATAGACTAAAAAAGATTACCTTTGTAAGACTGAATCCATTCAGCCAGCTTGTAAACATACTTTCCATAAAAAACTTAAAATGGCTACTCATCTCAGCGTTCCTACTTTGGATACCGAACGGATCAATACAGGCAGTTTTTTCACAATTTACAATCGATACATTCAATTGGGAGCCTGTACTTATTGGACTAATGTTCTCAATTATGGGTGTCCAAGACATCATTTCACAAGGTTTCATCATGCCAAAGCTGTTAATTAAATTTAGTGATTCACAAATAGCAACTCTTGGAATGGTTTCAGAAATTATAGGCTACAGTCTTATTGCTGCATCGGCTTTATTTTCATACTATCCTCTTCTTATTGTTGGAATGTTTATATTTGGGTTTGGTGATTCAATCTTTGGGCCTTCATTCAATGGAATGGTCTCCAAGACTGCTGATCCTAGTGAACAAGGCAGAATCCAAGGAGGTAGCCAATCTATTCAGGCTTTAGCAAGAATAATTGGGCCGATTATAGGAGGTCAAATCTATGTAACACTCGGTCATGCTGCACCCGCTTTTATGGGTATACTCCTTATAGCAGTAGCAGCATCAGTATTGAATAAGGGTAGGTTTAAAAATAGATAAAGAGTAAACATTCCTAAACATCACCTATAGGATACGGCGGACTAAGTAAGATACCGCCGTTATTTATCTCTCTATTTCTAATGAGGTGGAATTGAAAGAATTATCTTGATTAATCAAAATATTCTTCAATCCGACAAAATTTATTTTATAATGTAGTACATGGTTCATAGATTAAATACAAGGTGGTTAGTTAAATGAAAGAAGAATTACTTAAAATTTTTGATGAATCTGGTAATCATATAGGCGAAGCCTCTCGAAGTGAAGTACATAAAAAAGGATTATGGCACGAAACATTTCATTGCTGGTTACTTAGTATAGTAGAAGACCAAGCTTCAATTTATTTTCAAATCCGTAGTCATCAAAAAAAGGATTATCCGAATTTATTTGATATTACCGCTGCTGGTCATTTATTATCTACTGAAACAGTTCAAGATGGATTAAGAGAAGTTAAAGAAGAACTTGGAATAGAAGTAAAAATGGAAGATGTAATCCCTCTGGGCATCATTAAAAATTCGATCATTTTAGAAACGATTAATGATCATGAATTGAGTCATGTTTTTTTACTAAAAAGCAATAAACCTTTTACTGATTTCAACCTACAAAAAGAAGAAGTTTCAGGGATCGTGAAAGCTGATTTTAACCAATTTTATCAATTCGCACATGGATTAAGAGATACAGTTGAAGTTGATGGTTTTCAAATTACTGAAACAGAGGAAAAAATTCAAATTCAAAAATCTGTAGATAAAAATCAGTTTGTTTCACATGAAAGTAATTATCTTTTAGATGTTGTTGAATTAATAAAAAAACATATACATAGTGAATTCTAATTTTAAGAGCCCTTAATTTTTAAAGGGCTCTTAGTTATATCTATAATTTCCCTAAAAGAAAACAATAATTTTTATCCTAATGGATTTTCACCAAATCTTGCCCATAATTTTGGAAACATCGCTTCTAAACCATCAGAATCTTCTTCATCCCAATCAAATTCCATCTCGCTTGCAGGCATCAGACCTTTTTGTTCCAGTTTTTCTAACAACTCATCATAACTTTCATCGTCCCACTCAATATCACCTGTTTTTACTAACGTATATGCATCTTGTCCTACATTTAATAATTCTTCATTTTGAGGATAGCCTTCTTCATCAAGATTTTCATCATTTATGTAATTTGCCAAAAACTCATGATTTTCCATTACTTTGTGATAAATTTCTTCACCTTGTCCAATTAGCCAACCTCTAAAATAATCAAATGTATCATCTGAACATCCACCCATTAATATATACGCAGCTGCCCATAATCTTGATTGATAACTCTCATTCATTAAACCTTGAAAATGCAATTCGAAATCCACAATTTCATTTAAGTCTTTTTTACTTAAAGCCTCAATTAACCATTCAGCTTGATCTTCTTTATTATTAGACTCTTCAACTAAACTCCAAAACTCTTTTCTATTCACGGATGACTCCCCCTACTTCAAGTTAACAAAACAATTTTAATTTTATCATACATGTTCCTTGTTTATTTTATATATAGAATAAAAAACCCTAAATCATTAGGGTTTTTAAGTTTATTCAATATCTTTACTAAAAGAATAAGAAAGCTTCTTATACTCCATTTTATGTTCATAAAAACGATGCGCATTAATTCTTTGGACACCGGATTGTAGCGTTACTAATTGACAACCATTTCTTTTTCCAAAATCAGAAATAAAATCTAGTAATTTCTTTCCGTATCCATTTGAGCGTTTACTTTCATTTGTCACTAAATCGTAAACAAATACATGTCTACCGTTATAGAAATTTGTTAAAATACTAATATCTGCGACTGCAACCGTCACTCCTTGATCTTCTAACCCAAATAATTGATAGCCTTGTTGTTTCATTTCTTCGTACAAAGTAAAAAATGATTCTTAATTTAAGTGAGTACGAAGTTGTTTTAATACGCCAAAGCCTTTTCTTAACTCTTCTTTTGTTTCGTAAAGTTTTATTGAAATATTAGTCATTCTAACACTCCTTTTTATTTTTTTACGATACACTAATGACATTTTCACCAGTTTCAGCTTCTCTTTTAAATAATCTTGAATATACGCCATCTTTTTCTAATAAAGAATGATGTGTACCTTCTTCGACTACTTTCCCATTTTCTAGTACAACAATTCTGTCCGCTGTTAATACGGTAGATAGTCGATGTGAAATTACGATGACAGATTGTTTTGATTTTCGCTGTTGAATTGCTTCATTTATTTGTAACTCTGTAATCGGATCTAAAGCCGAACTTGCTTCATCTAGAATAAGTATAGGAGAGTTTTTAACTAAAGCTCTTGCTAACGATAATCTTTGTTTTTGACCACCAGATAATAGTGCCCCTCGTTCACCAATTGATGATTCTAGCCCTTCTGGTAACGAATTTAGATAGTCTGATAATCCACTATCTTTTAGTGCCTGAATCATTTCATCATTTGTCACCATTTCATTTCCTATACGAATATTATCAGCTAAACTACCATTTCTTAACTGTACATCTTGCGAAACGAACGAGATCGCATCCCTGATCCACTTTGCATTTGCTTTTTCAATTGGTAAACCATCTACTTCTATTGTTCCATTATTTAATGGATAAAAACCTAATAATAAATCTACAATTGTTGATTTTCCAGCACCACTCGGTCCTACTACAGCCACTGCTTCCCCTGGTTTCACATGAAATGACAATCCATTTAACACGAATTCTTCCTTCGTTGGATAGGCAAATTTAACATCTTTAAATTCAATTAACCCATTAACAGAATTTAATTTTTCACCTTCTTGTACTTCAAATTCTGAAACTTCTTCAGCTAATAATTTTTCAGAACGATCTAATGCAGGACCAGTTCTACGTACTGATAACCAGTTTCTTAGCATTCTTTGAATTTCATTAGCCGCAATGGTCACAAGTCCACCTGCCGTATACATTTGTCCCGTTGTGATTTGATCATTTGAAATCAGTATAACACTTATAATATAGACAGCAGCTAAAGCAAATCCATTATAGCTACCGATTACGACAATTGATTGCATTCTTGCTTTTAATTCGATAATTGATTCTTTAATAAATGATTTACGAATATCTGCAACACTTTGAATTTCATAATCCGTTGCACCAAGAATTCTCGAAAGTTGGATCCCCGTTACTGATTCTCGTAATCTTTCTAAATAACGTGACGCTTCCATTCTAGCTTTAGCCGAAGCAATTCTAGTACGAGCTCCGACTTTATTGGACGTCCAATAAAATAAAACACCTAAAACAACACTAGTAATCATTAAATAAGGATTAATCCAAAGTAAAACAATACTATATATAAATACTCCTTGAACAGAAGCCATAAAAGTAGAGCCTTCCCAAGCTAAAAAGTTATGAAGTGTATCTGGGTCATCAGAAACTCGAGCTAATAATTCACCAGATTTAGATTGATGAAAATATGAATAAGGTAAAATTTGCAAGTGCTTAAATAAGCGTAGTTTTTGCCAGTTTGTAACAGATTTAGCAATATGATGGCAAAAATACTCATCAATGACCATTAAAATTAAATCAAGAATTGCAGCAATTAAAAGCAACCACATTAATCCCCATAATAGTGCATTATCATGGTTTGGAATTATATGATCAATTAACCAACCCGTTCCTAGAGTAGGTATTAATGCTGCACAAACTTGACTTAAAGCAATTACGAATGAATCTGCAAATACCCATTTTTTATGAGGCTTGAGAAAGTTTATAACTCTTTTTCCATCACCTATTTTTTTTGTATTTTTCTGCATCATACAGCATTCTCCTTTTCTAGTTCACTGTATTGTGCCATATATAATTGATAGTACTGACCTTTTAATGATAATAATTCTTCATGTGTTCCTTGTTCAGCAATACGCCCTTTATCTAATAATAAAATACAATCAGCATCCTTTACTGTTACAAGTCGATGTGCGATCGTAATTGTTGTACGACCTGGAATTAACTTTTCAAGCGATGATTGTACCTTTTCCTCTGTTTCTCCATCTAATGATGATGTAGCCTCATCGAAAATTAACACTGGAGGATGACGTAAAATTGCTCTTGCAAGAGCTACTCGTTGTCTTTGACCACCAGATAATTTTAGCCCTCTTTCACCAACAATCGTTTCAAAACCCTCTTGTAGTGACTCAACTAAATCAGATAAGTCCGCTGCTTCAACAGCAAGTTTAAGTTCTTCATCTGTTGCATTCGGTTTAGCATAAAGTAAATTTTGCTTTAATGTACTATTTAAAAGGAAAGTCTCCTGAGAAACGACTCCAATATTTTGGCGTAATGATTGATAATCATGTGAAGATAAATCTTTACGATCAACAAAAATTGAACCTGAAGAAGGCTGGTATAATCCGAGTAATAACTGAATTAAAGTACTTTTTCCTCCACCGCTGGAACCAACAATCCCAATATGTTGACCAGCTTTCATTGAGAACGAAACATCTTTTAATACTTCTTCAGTTGAATTTGGATACGTAAAACGAACATTTTTAACGTATAGATCACCTTTCACTTCTCCAAATTTCGGTAAATCATCAGGCTGTTCTGCAGGCAAATCAAAATACTCATAAATTCTTTGAAGTGCTGGAATTGCTTGTTGAATTGTTAACGCATTTTCAGCTAAAGAGCGTACTGGCATAAACATTGTTGGGATAAATCCTAAAACGGCGATTAAAGTACCAATTGTAATTTCATGCTGCCAAATCGAATATCCACCAATCAACATAATGACCCCAGGTGCACCATTATTAATCACATTTCCTAAACGCCAATTAACCTTCCCAATTAAAGCCAAGCGAATAGCAAATCTTTTCCAAACAGACAATTTATCTTCTAATTTTTTATTTTCTATATCCTGCGTTTGAAAAGTTCGCACTAAACGAACTGACTCAATACTTTCTTGAGTATGATTATACAAATCAGCACTCATATCACGAGCTATAGCTCCCATTTTTCTTACTTTTTTACCAATCATAAAAGAAGGAACTAAATAAATTGCAAATACAACTAGCATGACGACTGCAGCAGGCCAATACAACGGAAACACCGCTATAAATGCTGCAATAGCTGCAATTACTTGTTGAATAAAACGTGGTACAACTGTATTATTCAAGTTTTGAACAGATTCTACATCATGCGTTAACCTATATAACATATCTCCCCGAGGTGTTGTTGAAAAAAACGTCATTGGTGCTTTTTGAAGCTTTGTAAATGCACGTAATTGCATATCTGTAATTACATCTAGACCAATTTTTACTTGAATAAATTCTTGTAATGATTCAAAACCGACCTTAAATAAGAATGAGAGCATAATCCCTAAAATTAAATAAAAAATAATTTTTGAATCAGGACCACCAACAATCTCATCGACCAATTTACCAGTCAAAATCGGCGGAATAATCGCAAATGCACCAGCAATTAATGAACATACAAAAGCAACTAGAAATACTTTCCAATACGGTTTAAAATGATTAATTGTTTCGATTAAAATTTTCATCTATTGCCATCCCCCTAACCTGTAACATTTTACAATATTTTCGAACTATTTTCACTATTAAAATTTTTACCAGGATTAAAGTAATGCATGTGTAAAAGAATCGTTGAGTTATTTTTATGTGGTTTAAAATGATTCTCCCAGTACCTCTTCCCTATCCTAAAATTCTTCGTTATTCCTTTTCTCTGGTCTCAAATACATTCTAATCTTTCAATTAATCTATTTCTTCATAAAATAGTTTGAACATTCGTACACTATTAGTCTTTAGAGACATAAAAAAAATCTACAACCTAAGTCGTAGATTTTAAGTTTTTTTATTTGATTGAAAATATATACAAAGTAGACCTATGAAATAATATTTCCTTTTTCTATTTCAATATTTTAAAATCGAACGAATGAACTGATTTCCCTTTTATTGATGACAAAATTTCCTCTACACCTTTCATTTGAACTACCTTTGTTTTTTTGCCAGTTATTAGAGAATATTGCTCAATATAATATTTAACTTTCTTTTTTGAATCATAACTTACCACAAACATTGAATCATTTTTGAAATATGTTTGCTCTCCATAGCGATAAGGACCTTTTCGTGGATTTTCAATTGTAAATTTCTTTTTGACTCTATTACTAGTTGTCTTTGTTATGCACTGATACGGCAACGAATTATAAAAAGTTCGCTAAGATAAAATGATTACAACACGAAACAGTCATTGAGCGACAAATACAGCGTGTAAAGAAGGGAATTTATCACATTCAACACGTTAACAACTTTCATAATCGCTTGAAAAAGTGGATAGAGCGTTTTATAGGAGTTGCGACAAAATATTTGGATAACTACCTATTCGGGTTCCGCTGGCTTGATTTGGGGAACAATATGGCATTTGAAAATCGAGTCGAACAAATGCTTATTTCAGCGTGTCAAAAATCCAATTATACTACCGTCAACATTTTAAAAGGTTTTTCATAAAGGAAAAAGTCCTCAATTGACGACTTATAATGGGTTATATTTGAAATACCAAAAAGTAAAATTCTTTTTTGTCATATCAACTTTTTAGACTGACTTATATTTAATTTTCCTGAATAAATAGAATGATAACATTCCTAATAATAGATATATGATTACTGGAGTAACTATATTTCCTATATTATACCATATTGAAATAGGTAGAATAACTGCAACAGTTGATAGCGAGAAGCCAACTATCATACTTCCTTTTGAATTTGAATAAATAATACCCTGAATAATGAATATTATTGGGAAGAGTAAATATATTCCTAAAATAATATATTTACTTTCAGGAAACATGGAATCTATCCATATAAATGCAAATAAAACTATACTTGGTAATATTGTTGCAAGGAAATTCTTCATAAACATTCCTCCATTCATTTGAAATTACCCCTTAGTGTTTTATACACAAAAAAGGGTAAATTTATAAAAATATACATTAAAAAAACAACAAATTTTACGAAAAGAGCCTTTACAATAAATGGCGAAACTCTTATTTTATTAACAATTAAATAACAACTGCAAATAACAAGTAAGCAAGTTAAACATAGTATGATAGTTTTATATTTTCTTTTCATTTTTTCTCCTAGACTATACTAAAGGGCAATTATTATTTATTTATTTCAATATTTTAAAATCATAAGAATGAACAGATTTCCCTTTTATTGACGACAAAATTTCATCTACTCCCTTCATTTGAACTACATTTGTTTTTTTGCCAGTTATTAGAGAATATTGCTCAATATAATATTTAACTTTCTTTTTTGAATCATACCTTACAACAAACATTGAATCATTTTTGAAATATGTTTTTTCTCCATAGCGATACGGACCTTTTCGTGGATTTTCAATTGTAAACTTCTTTTTGACTAGATTACTAGTAGTGTCCATTGTGTAAACTTCACCTAATCCATTTGAGAAGAAAAGCTCCTTACCATAAATATAGATCGAATGATCAGTACTGTAAGGAATTGTTGCGGTCAATTGATTGATGGTTTTATTTTTATAGGTAACAAGTGTGATCATATCTTGCTTCAATGTTTTCTTATTTATTCGCACTAGTACTTCATTCGCATCCTTCAAATTACCTTGTTTCCTTTCCTCAAGTACCATGTAGTAATAATTTTCATCACTAATAATCTGTGAGCTAGGGCCGTAGCTATCATATCCATTTCGGTTTTTAAGCTGAATTAAATCTGTTATCTTTAATTTGTTGACGTCGAAACTAACTTTACGTAAATAACAAGTCTCATTATCTTCTGTTAAAATAAGTATTTCATTTTTATCTACACCCGATGTATTAATATAATGGGGGATATTTCCTTTTTTAAATCCTTGTTCATTTCCAAATAATACATTTGAAGCATAACCATTTTTTACAAAACCTGAATTAAAAATAGTAAAATAAAGATTTGAACTTTTTAAATATCCTGTTATTTCCCCTGTATGTTGATACTTCATTTTAACTTCTTTATATTTATTACCGATTAAACGTAGTGTTTCCTTATCCTCTACTAAAAGGCCAGATTCTCCTAACCCAACACTACCAAGTTCTAATCCTTTCATTTTATATCCTCTAGCTACACCGTTATCATCAACAAAGATCACGATACTAATCCCTCTATCATCCATATCTTGGTCCGCTGTAGAGGAATAATATAAGACGGCTTGTTTATCATCTAAAAAGTTATTCTTTCGAATGGTCTCCTCTTTTACAATAAATGGAGAAACTCTAATCTTATTAGCAACAACATAACAACTGTAAATAACAAGGAAACAAGCTAAAAATAGTATGATATATTTATACTTTCTTTTCATTTTTTTCTCCTAGGCTATAATAAAAGGCAATAAGTCAAACTCTTCAACTTATCGCCTTATAAAATTTATATTTTACGGACTAGCGTTGTATCTTTTGCATCACGAACATCCCTCGGATATACACCTGATCCTTTGTCTTTATCTAAATCTAAGTCCGCTTTTAACTTATATGCAGACCAGACTAACTTTGCACAATTTTTATCACCATAATGGTCTGTTTTACGGTTAGTTGCAAAATTGTAAGAGTAGTCATCTTTACCTACTCGACTGTATGCCCAATCGGCAGCTGCATTACGTTTAGCAGTTGTGGTGTTAACGGATTTGACTTGTGCATTTCCTTTGTCTACCTTTCTATCTAGGTAATTTAATGTACGAACTCCCACTTTTGGAACAGATTCGACTACTTTTTCAGCACTATAATACATTCCTACATGTCCATGATTTAAATAAGCAGTTTGTGAAGCCGTATAGTAAATCTGGCCTTTTACTCCTGTACCAACATTAACAGTACCACCACTGCCTCCTCTAGCTTGCAATTTTTTTTCTGACAATCCCTGAGCTTCGTCTTGTTTAAGCTCATTAAAAAGTTGTTTTAATATAGCTTCTTGCGTATCACCAGTGTTTTTAGAAATGGATTCTACGTCCTTTAACAATTCTTTTTCTGTAACATCGGGTTGTAATACTAAAATTTCTTTTACATAAGGTAAATCGTTTGAACTAGCATAGCTAGTAGGTGTGATAGAAAGGACTAAACTAGCTGATAAGACACTTACTCCGATTAATTTTTTCATTTAAACATCTCCTTTTACAAATAATTTTCTATATTTGAAATAGAGAGTGATATGAAGTTTATTATTTTTACTGTCGAATCATTCATCACAATTCTATACAAGAATATTATATATGGAAAACTTTACTAAAATTTACTAAATTTTAGTCTCTTTTGTGACACTTTTTAATTTCTTGAAATGTGGATAAACATACTCCATTCCGATATATAGTACAGGGTAAAGCGTAAGATAAAAATAGTAATCTTTAAAGTAAAAAATTTCCTAACTTCCTTCTCACCTTTAACAAAGGGCTTAATAAACAGAAAGAAAACTCGCCGATTAGCGAGCCTTTAAGCTAAGATAGAGGTGTAGTTGCAATTATATTTTTTCTAAAATTTGCTGCTACGTCGAACTTCCTTCACTGCTGCCAACTTATACTTCCTTAATTCGTAAAAAAATCTACAACCTAAGTCGTAGATTTTTTTGATTCATTCAGTTTGTACTCTAAGAATTCTTGAGATTTCCCTTTTGGAATACTCAAACTCTTAAACTCATCATTTTTTATTAACTTAGCTATATAAACAATTTGACCAATATGACTTCCGTAATGACTAATTTGTCTATGTATTGCTTGTAAAACAGTATGGTCTTCTCCACGAATTTTAATCGTTTTTAATACGTCATCTTCTTGTAGACTCTCTAATGTGTGAAAAACAACATTCCATCCTTTATTCCAATCTGCTAACAACTCATCCTTTGTTTGGTATATACCCTCAAATTCAACGTCACGATTTCTCCATGATTTTTCACCATCCGTCGTGAGAAAATCCGTCCATCTAGAAATCATATTACCACTTAAATGCCTTACAATTATGGAAATACTATTCGATTCACTAGATGGGTGCAAGTGTAACTCCTCATTATTTAGCTGATCCATCGAACGGTCACCAAGCTTTTTTATCCCTTTGAATTCCATTAAACTATTCGTAAGAAATTGTTTTGCGATTGACATATTTGAACCTCCAATTTTAATGTTACTTTCAATCAATTGTATGAATAGTTTAAAAACTTATTAATTATTTATCAAATAATTTGTTTGGGTTTAAGGTGTGAAAGAATGCACTTTCTTCCACATTATCTGCAGTCCAAATATATAACTTCACTCCACAAAAAAAAGATGACTCAAAAAAAGTCATCTTTCCTACTCTAAGTATTAAACTTCAACAGTCATCCAACTAGCGTCTTGTGGATTTTTTCTCCATGCAGTTAGTTTAGCTACATGTTCTGCTTGGATTGAACCTTGTTCTTTTGCTACTTCAACTAGTGTGTCGTAGTCAGTTAAAGAATAGTATGTTACATCGTTTGCATCGAACTTCTCTACCGCTGCTGGAAGATTGTATGTGAAGATTGAGACTACTCCTAGTACTTCGCAACCCGCTTCGCGTAGAGCTTCAACGCATGTGATTACGCTGCCGCCAGTTGAGATTAGGTCTTCTACAACTACTACTTTTTGTCCGGCTGTGATTGGGCCTTCGATTTGGTTTCCTTTGCCGTGGCCTTTTGCAGAGCTACGTACATAAACCATTGGTAATTCCATTAAATCACTTGTCCATGCTGCGTGTGGAATTCCAGCAGTTGCAGTTCCAGCGATTACATCTACGTTACCAAATTTAGTTTGGATTAGTTCAACTAAGCCTTTTGCAATGTTTTTACGAATTCCTGGATAGCCAAGAGTTAGGCGATTATCACAATAGATTGGAGATTTGATTCCTGATGCCCAAGTAAATGGAGTTTCAGGTTGTAGGCTTACTGCCCCAATGCTTAATAAGTTTGCTGCGATATTCTTTTTCATATTGTTACGCCCTCCCATTGTGCAATTACTTCTTCATATGCTTCTACTGGATTTTCGCTTTTTGTAATACTGCGTCCTACTACAATATAGCTACTTCCAAATTGTCTAGCTTTCGCTGGCGTTGTTACACGTACTTGATCATCTACACTATTATCTGCTAGTCGAATACCAGGTGTTACAGTAAGGAAGTTCTCACCTTCAACTGCTGCTTGCACTAACTCTACATCAAGTGGAGAGCAAACTACACCGTCAAGACCGCTTTCTTCTGTTATCGCAGCATATAGTTTAATCGAATCTTGTAAAGAAGATATTCCTTGTTCATGGATTACTTGTTCTTCTGAGGTACTTGTCAGTTGTGTCACAGCTATTAGTAATGGTCTTTTTTTACCAGCTGGAGTGCCTTCTTCTAGACCTTCTAATGCTGCCTTCATCATTTTCGTTCCACCAGCTGCATGAACATTAACCATGTCTACTTCTAGAGAGGCGATATTTTTCATTGCGTGTTTTACTGTATTTGGAATATCATGAAGTTTCAAATCTAGGAAGATTTGATGTCCTAATTCTTTTAATTCCTTTATGATCGCTGGACCCTCTTTGTAAAATAGCTCCATCCCTACCTTTACATATAGAGACTTTTGAAATTTTTTTACAAAATTCATTACTTCATCTTTTGATGAAAAATCAAGCGCGATGACCACTTGTGATGACATGTTGTTTCCAGCTCCTTCCAATACATTCTTCAATTGATTGATATCCGTATTTGTGTAGTACTTCAGGTAGTTCATCTATAATTGTTGGACAAACAAATGGATCAACGAAGTTTGCCGTACCTACACCGATTGCACTTGCTCCTGCTAGGAAGAACTCTAGTGCATCTTCTGCATTCATAACCCCACCCATTCCGATGATTGGGATGTTTACTACTTGACTCACATCATGAATCATACGAATCGCTACAGGTTTTATTGCAGGACCTGATAATCCACCAGTTTTATTAGCTAGTATTGGTTTACCAGTTCTTAAATCAAGTCTCATCCCAAGTAATGTATTAATCATTGTTAATCCATCTGCTCCTGCATTTTCAATTGCTTTTGCGATTTCAACAATATTCGTTACATTTGGAGATAATTTTACGTAAAGTGGAACTTCGCTTACTTCTTTTACTTTTTTTGTTACTTCAGCCGCTGTTGCAGCATCCGTTCCAAATGCAATCCCACCGCATTTTACGTTTGGACAAGAAATGTTTAATTCTAGTGCTTTTACATTACTTACTTTGGAAATCTCTTTTGCGACTGTTACATAGTCATCAATAGTTGATCCAGCAATGTTTGCAACGATTGGTACATCATAATTTGATAACCATTTTAATTCACCGTTTATTACTTTTTCTAAACCAGGATTTTGAAGTCCAATCGCATTTAACATCCCCGCCTGAGTTTCTGCTACACGAGGTGTTTCATTTCCGTACCTGGTTTCAACTGTTGTTGCTTTTATCATAATAGCTCCAAGAATACTTAGATCGTAAAGATTTGCGAACTCTCTACCAAAACCGAAGCAACCAGAAGCTGGCATAATAGGATTTTTTAAATCTAAGCCAGGAAGTTTTGTTTGTAATGAAATCATAGTACTACCTCCTCAGCTTGGAATACTGGTCCATCGCTACAAATTTTACGATATGACCCGTCTTCAGTATGGCATACACATGCGAAACAAGCTCCGATTCCACAGCCCATTCGTTCTTCAAGTGATATATAGCCATCCTTCATACCTTTATATTGCTGTTGTAAAGCCTTTAACATCACAGTTGGACCACATGCAAAGTATTGATCAAATTGAAGTTCTTTTTCACGAATTACATCAGTTACAAAACCTTTTGTACCTAGAGTTCCATCAACTGTTGCCATAAAGGTTGGTCCTAATTCTGAAAATTCTTTTTCATAAAAAGCTACATTGCCTGAAGCAAATCCTAATACATGAATTACATTTACACCACGAGCTTTAAATTGCTTTGAAAGTTCATACATTGGAGGTACACCAATTCCACCACCAACTAGTAGTGCTGTATCTCCTTCTGAAAGAGTTTCAACATCATAACCTTGACCAAGAGGACCTAATACATCAACTTGTTGTCCAACGCTTGCTTCTTTTAAAAGCTTAGTTCCTTCACCTTCTGCGCGGAATATCATCGTGAACTCACTTTTCTCTTTGTCGATCGAACATATACTGATTGGTCTTCTTAATAGTGGCGTTAGTCCACCAGTCACTTTTATATGGACGAACTGCCCAGGAGAGTGCATCTCCTGAACTAGTTCACCTTTTAATGTCATTTCGACAATTTGATGGGCAATTTCTCTATTTGAGACAATTGTCATGAGTTCTTTTTTTATCATACTAATACGCCAGCCTTCATTTCTTTGTTTGGTAGTGCAGAAGTTGAGAATGTTAAGCTTTCAATTACTGATAATATTGCAGTTGCTGTATCTAGTGAAGTTAAGCAAACTACTCCGTTTTCAACTGATTCACGACGAATTCTGAATCCATCACGAGCTGGTTTTTTACCTTTTGTTAACGTATTGATAACAAACTGTGCATCTCCACGCTTGATCATATCTAGCATATTGTCTTCATGCTCGTTAATTTTGTTTACCGCTTTTACTGGTACACCGTGGTTTTCTAAGTGATTTTTAGTTCCTTCCGTACCGAATACTGTAAATCCAATTTCATGGAAGCGTTTTGCGATATTTACTACTTCTTCTTTATCTTTATCAGCTACTGTAATGATCACTGAACCGTGAGTTGGGATTTGCATTCCAGCAGCGATTAGTGCTTTGTATAATGCTTTTTGAAGACTTACATCTTTCCCCATTACTTCTCCAGTTGATTTCATTTCAGGGCCTAATGTTATATCTACTGAGCGTAGTTTAGCGAATGAGAACACTGGTGCTTTTACATATACTTCATTTCCTTCTGGATGGTAGCCTGTTGCATATCCGAATGAAGCTAATGTTTGACCAAGGATTACTTTCGTTGCAATATTCGCCATAGGTACATTTGTAATTTTACTTAAGAAAGGTACTGTACGGCTTGATCTTGGGTTTACTTCTAGTACGAATACTTCATCTTTATCTGTTACAACAAACTGGATGTTAAGTAATCCTTTAATGTTTAAGCCTTTTGCTAGTTTGATTGTATAGTCGATTAATTTTTGTTTCGCAGCTTCTGATACATTTTGTGTTGGATATACTGCGATTGAATCTCCCGAATGAACTCCAGCTCGTTCGATATGCTCCATAATACCTGGGATATATACATCGATTCCGTCAGAGATTGCATCTACTTCAATTTCTTTACCAGTTAAGTAACGGTCGACTAATACTGGATGTTCTGGATTGATTTTAACTGCATTTTGCATGTAGTGAAGAATTTCTTCACGGTGGTATACAATCTCCATTGCACGTCCACCTAGTACATAAGATGGTCTTACTAATACTGGGTAACCAATTTCATCAGCGATTGCAGCTGCTTCTTCAGGTGTCATTGCTGTTTTACCAAGAGGTTGTGGTACACCTAATTGTTGAAGTGCTTCTTCAAACTTGTCACGGTCTTCTGCACGATCTAAATCTTCTAATGAAGTTCCAAGAATTTTCACACCGCGTTCTACTAATTTACCTGCAAGGTTGATTGCTGTTTGACCACCGAATTGAACAACTACTCCCATCGGTTTTTCTAAATCGATAATGTGCATTACGTCTTCAATTGTTAATGGCTCGAAATATAGTTTGTCTGAGATACTGAAGTCAGTTGAAACTGTTTCTGGGTTGTTGTTTATAATGATTGCTTCGTATCCAGCTTCTTTAATTGCTCTTACACAATGTACTGTTGCATAGTCAAACTCGATCCCTTGACCGATTCGAATTGGGCCAGATCCAAGAACTACTACGCTCTTCTTATCTGTTACAATTGATTCATTTTCGATTTCGTATGTTCCGTAGAAGTATGGTGTTGTAGATTCAAACTCAGCCGAACATGTATCAACCATTTTATATACTGGTATGATTTGATTTTGTTTTCTAAATTCGTATATTTCTTTATTTGTTGCATTCCAATGTAATGCGATGTAATCATCACTGAAGCCCATTTTCTTAGCTTTTAACAGTACATCTAGTTCAAAATGGTTTTCTTTAATCTGTTTTTCCATTTTAATGATGTTTTCAATTTTGTGTAGGAAGAAGAAATCAATTTTTGTAATATCGTGTATTTCTTCTAACGTCATACCTGTTCTCATTGCTTCAGCAACAATGTATAGTCTTTCATCGTCAGCTTTTGCCATGCGAGTAATCATTTCTTCTTTAGACAGTTCTTTTACTGCGTTAAGTTCGATGTGATTTACTCCTAATTCTAGTGAGCGAACCGCTTTTAATAATGACTCTTCAAGTGTTCTACCAATCGCCATTACTTCTCCAGTTGCTTTCATTTGAGTTCCTAACTGACGGTTTGCAGTTTCAAACTTATCAAATGGCCAACGTGGAATTTTTGATACGATATAGTCTAATGCTGGCTCGAAGCAAGCATAAGTTTTCTTAGTAACTGGGTTAATCATTTCATCTAGTGTTAAGCCTACTGCGATTTTCGCTGCTAATTTTGCAATCGGGTAGCCTGTTGCTTTTGAAGCTAACGCACTTGAACGAGATACACGTGGATTTACTTCGATTACATAGTATTGGAAGCTATCTGGATCTAGTGCAAGCTGTACGTTACATCCACCTTCAATTCCTAAAGCACGGATGATTTTTAATGATACATTTCGTAGCATTTGATATTCGCGATCGCTTAACGTTTGAGAAGGAGCGATTACGATTGAATCTCCTGTGTGAACACCAACTGGGTCGATGTTTTCCATGTTACATACTACAATCGCATGGTCATTTGCATCACGCATTACTTCATATTCGATTTCTTTAAAACCAGCGATACTTTTCTCTAATAAACATTGTGTTACTGGACTATTTTTTAATCCGCTTGCTACGATTTCTTTTAAATCTTCTTCATCATTACAAATTCCTCCGCCTGTTCCTCCAAGAGTAAAGGCAGGTCTTACGATAACTGGGTAGCCAATTTCTTCTACGAAGTCATATGCTTCTTCTAAAGTATGAATGATTTCACTTTCTGGTACTGGCTCGCTTAAGTCGTTCATTAATGTTCTGAATAGGTCGCGATCTTCTGCACGGTTAATCGCTTCTAAAGTTGTTCCTAAAATTTTTACTCCACACTCTTTTAATACGCCAGATTTATCTAATTCTACCGCTAGGTTAAGTCCTGTTTGACCTCCTAATGTTGGTAAAAGAGCATCTGGACGTTCTTTACGAATGATTCGACTAACGAAATCTACTGTTAGTGGTTCGATGTATACTTTATCTGCTGTTTGTACATCTGTCATAATTGTTGCAGGGTTTGAGTTTACAAGAATTACTTTGTATCCTTCTTCTTTCAATGCCTGACAAGCCTGTGTTCCAGCATAGTCAAATTCTGCTGCTTGACCGATTACGATTGGTCCTGATCCGATTACTAAGATTGTTTTTATGTCTACGCGTTTTGGCATTGTAAGTTCCCCTCTCGTTTCTGTGCTTCCATCATGCTAATAAATTCGTCAAATAAGTAGTTTGCATCTTCTGGTCCAGGTGAAGCCTCTGGGTGATATTGTACTGTAAATGCTGGGTATGTCTTGTGTTTAAGTCCTTCAACTGTTCCATCATTTAGTGCAACATGTGTTACTTCTAAGTCAGTTCCTTCAATTGATTCTGTTTCTACAGCATAACCATGGTTTTGTGAAGTGATTGCTACTTTTCCTGTTTCTAAATGCTTAACCGGATGGTTCGCACCACGGTGTCCGAATTTAAGTTTTGAAGTATTTCCTCCATTTGCTAGAGCAAATAATTGGTGACCTAAGCAAATTCCGAATAATGGTACTTTACCTACTACTTCTTTAATCATTTCGATTGCTACTTGAACATCTTTTGGATCTCCAGGTCCATTACTTAACATAATTCCATCTGGAGCTAGTAAGAATATTTCTTTTGCAGAGACGTTATAAGGCACAACTGTAACGTCACATTTACGATTTGTTAATTCTCTTAAAATACCGTGTTTCATACCGAAATCTACTAAAACCACTCGGTGTCCTCTACCTGGACTTCTATAAGGTTTTTGTGTTGAAACTCGTTCAACATGGTTTGTGAATAGTGGTGTATTTGTTAATTCTGCAACTACTTCATCAACATTTGCTTCCATGCTGCAGAATTTACCTTTCATCGTTCCAACTTCACGAAGTTTTTTCGTTAGCATACGTGTATCGATTCCTGCTAAACCTGGAATTCCTTTATCTTTGCAATATTGATCCAAGCTCATTTTGTTTCGGAAATTTGATGGATGCTCAGCATATTCTTTTACAATTAAGCCATGTACTGCAGGTACGATGCTTTCAAAATCCTCTAAGTTAATACCATAGTTCCCTACTAAAGGGAAAGTGAATGTTACGATTTGTCCACAGTAAGATGGGTCAGTTAATACCTCTTGATATCCTGTCATACCTGTTGTAAATACGATTTCTCCTGTTGTTTCAACTTCGCTACCAAATCCTTCTCCTACAAAAACTGTACCGTCTTCTAATATTAATTGACGCATCATACTGTTAGTTCCTCTCTTTCATATACTAATTTGCCATTTACCATTGTCATTACTGGCCAACCTTTACAGTTCCAACCATTAAATGGTGTGTTTTTACCTTTTGAAAGGAATGTTGTTGAATCGATTTCCTCTTCTAAATCTAAGTCGATTACAGTTAGGTCTGCTACCGCTCCAACTTCAATTTTCCCTCTGTTTAAGTTAAAAACTTCAGCAGGTTTAGTTGTTAAAAAGTCTATTACTTGTTGTAAAGTCATTTTACCCGTTTCGACAAAATGAGTGTTTAATAATGGAAAAGCAGTTTCTAGCCCTACAATTCCAAACGGTGCTAATTGCATCCCCTGAGCTTTTTCCTCTTCAGTATGAGGTGCATGATCTGTTGCGATCATGTCGATTGTTCCATCAAGTAATCCTTCGATTAATGCTTCTCGATCGACTGCACTTCTTAATGGAGGATTCATTTTGAAATTTGTGTCCAAGCCTGGGATGTCATCTTCACAAAGAATTAAATGGTGTGGTGAAACCTCAGCCGTTACTTTAATTCCAGCACGTTTTGCATCGCGTACTACTCTTACTGATTCTTTTGTACTGATATGGCAAACATGATAGTGACACCCTGTAGCTTCAGCTAATAGAACATCTCGAGCAATTTGAACACTTTCACAAATTGAAGGGATTCCATTTAAACCATTTTCTTTTGAAAACTTGCCTTCGTGGACACAACCTTTTTGAATCAGTGTGTTTTCTTCACAGTGTGCAACGATTGAGACATTTAGTTCAGCTGCTTTTTGCATTGCTTTGTACATCATTTCAGCAGATTGAACGCCTACACCATCATCTGTGAATGCAAAAGCTCCATTTTCTTTTAAGACTTCAAAGTCTGTTTGCTCTTCACCAGCTTGTCGGATTGTAATTGATGCATATGGTAATACGTTTACTACTGCTGTTTCTTCTACTTTTTTATTTAATGCGCTTAGGTGCTCGAGTGTATCTGGTACTGGTCGAGTATTTGGCATTGCAGCAATTGTTGTAAATCCTCCTCTTGCCGCTGCCTTCGTACCTGTTTCGATTGTCTCTTTATGTTCACCGCCCGGCTCACGAAGATGCACATGAACATCGATTAAACCTGGTGAAAGCAATTTGCCATCTAATTCAATTTGAATCGCATCTTCATCAACGATTGTTGCAGCGATGACTGAAATTTTCCCATTAACTACTAATACGTCTCGATTTAGAAGTTCACCATTTTCTTGTAAGATGACACCGTTTTTAAACAAGTACTTCATTTTTCATCTCTCCCCATACTGTTGGTAAGGCTCTTTTTAACACAGCCATTCGTACATATACTCCGTTTTCCATTTGCTTAAAGATTCTTGATCGCTCGCATTCAACTAGTTCACTTGCAATTTCAACATCTCGATTAAATGGTGCTGGATGCATGATAATGCTTGTAGGTTTCATTTTTGTTGCTCTTTCAACTGTTAGGCCATGGTTTTGTAAGTAATTTTCCATTATGTGATTCGTCTCTTCGTCATGTCTTTCATGCTGAACTCTTAATAGCATCATGACATCAACTTCTTCGACTAATTCATCTAAATTTTTATATGTTCCATAAGTATTTTTATCATCTTTCCATTCATCAGGACTTGCGAAGTATACTTTTACACCTAATCTAGTTAGTGCTTCAGCATTAGAGCGTGCAACTCTTGAGTGTCTTAAATCTCCAACGATTGCTACTTTTAATCCTTCAAAGCTTCCAAATTCTTGTTTGATCGTTAGTAAGTCAAGTAGGCATTGTGTTGGGTGATTTCCACATCCATCGCCGGCATTCAGGATTGGCATTCCTGCATCCTTTATTTCTTGAAAATACTCGTCTTGTGTATGACGGATTACAACTGCTTCAACACCAATTGCCTGAAGTGTTTTAACCGTATCATACAAAGTTTCACCTTTTTGAATACTTGAGCTTTCAACAGCTAAGTTAATGACTTCAAGTCCAAGTTTCTTTTGGGCTACTTCAAAGCTGAAGCGAGTTCTCGTACTATTCTCAAAAAACAAATTTGCAACAAATGTCTGACGTTTCAGGCTGCTTGTTTCTCCATTTGCAAAGCTTTGTGCTTGTTCTAGCAAATCTTGAATTTCTTCGATTGTTAAATCAGACATGGTTAATAAATGATTCATCCGTCATCCCCCTAAATGAACTTCATCTGTTTTATTTTTGGAGTCTTATCACTGTAAGAATGCCCCATTTAAATGTCGATTATGAAGTTAAGCTCTCATCCTTATTTTCTATTGTACGATCGCCACCAATGTTTTCTGGTAGGACTAAATTTAGTACAACTCCGATTAAAGCTGATAAAGCCATTCCTTCTAATGCGAATTGTTTACCAATGTGTATTGCAGCTCCACCAATTCCTAGTACTAGAATGACTGAAGCGATAACTAAGTTACGTTGTTTAGCGAAATCGATTTTGTTTTCTACTAGTACTCGTAATCCGCTTGAGGCGATGATTCCGAATAGTAGGATTGATATCCCACCCATTACAGGTGTGGGGATTGAGCTAATGACCGCTGAGATTAATCCGCTGAATCCGAATATCGTGGCCAAGATTGCTGCACCTATGAATACGTATACGCTGTAAGCTCTTGTGATTGCTAGAACACCGATATTTTCACCGTATGTTGTTGTTGTAGGTCCACCAATTAAGCCTGCGATCATGGTTGAAACTGCATCTCCGAATAATGACTTATCTAATCCAGGATCTTTAATTAAATCTTTCTCTACGACACTTCCTAGAACGACTTGGTGTCCAATATGTTCTGAGATTGTCACGATTGCTACAGGTACAAAGATGATCAGTAGCTGGAAAGTGACATGTGGTGTGTAGTGAACAAATGGTAATGAAAAATCAGGTACTTCTATTATATGTGCTATTTTTATTCCTGAAAAATCTACTACTCCAAAGAAGATTGATGTGATATATCCACCGATAATTCCTACTAAGATTGGTATGACTGATAAAAAACCTCTTGTAAATAATGCTGTTATGATTGTGATTGCTAGTGTAATTAATGCGATAGTGATTGATGTTGAACTATATTTTCCATCTGCTCCATTCATTGCCATTCCTACTGCTACTGATGATAAGCTTAATCCGATAACGATGATTACCGGGCCAACAACGATTGGTGGTAATACTCTGAATAACCATTTGACGCCTACTTTGTTAATGATTAGTGCGATTACTGCATAAATAATACCTGTGATGAAAACTCCTACGAACGCTGCACCAGGTTCTAAATTTGTTTTCGCGTAAATCATCGGAGCGATAAAGGCGAATGATGATCCAAGGTAAGATGGTACTTTACCTCTTGTAATTAGTATGAACACGATTGTTCCAATCCCACTTGATATTAGTGCGATTGAAGGATTTATGCCGATTAAGATTGGAGCTAGCACTGTAGATCCAAACATTGCGAATAAATGCTGTAAACTTAGGAAAATCCATTGACCTAAATTCGGTTTTTCATTTATCTCTAGGACAGGTTTTTGTTTTATCATGTTGTTTCCTCCAATTTTCCCAATAAAAAAACTCTTTGTGATTTTACACAAAGAGTCCGAGTGCGTTGCTTAAGAAGGCAGCAACTAACTAGACCCTTTGTTAGCCTCTCTGGACCAAATTTAAAAGGGACTTCTATTTTTCAAATATACTTACTTTATCGTGGTCATCTGTTTCCTTTAAGGCTACGACTACTTTTTCATTACTCGAAGTTGGAATATTTTTACCAACATAGTCTGCTCTTACTGGAAGCTCACGATGTCCTCGATCTACTAAAACTGCTAATTGTATTTGTGCCGGTCTACCTAGGTCCATAACAGCGTCCATTGCGGCACGAACTGTTCTACCTGTGTAAAGCACATCATCAACTAAAATTACTTTTTTGTTTGTTAAGTCAACAGGAACATTTGAACCCTTTACTAGTGGTTCTTTGTTTTCTGTCTTTGTCGATAAATCATCTCGATAAAGAGTAATATCTAAATCGCCCATGATTACATCTTTACCTTCAATCTGTTTAATTCTTTCTGCAATTCGTTTTGCTAGATAAACACCTCTTGTTTTAATACCAACTAAAACAACATTTTCAATGCCTTTGTTATTTTCTAGCATTTCATGTGCAATTCTTGTTAACCCACGTCTGATCGCTAGTTCGTCTAAGATGATTGCTTTTTCAGTCATTTTACCTTACCTCCTACTTTTATAGTGTAGAAGCAAAAAACCCTCTTGCCCGATGGACAAGAGGGTAGCGCAAAAGGATACAATTATCCCTTTTCATTTTTCCGCTTCCTTCTCAACCTCACGGGGTTGTGTTAAAGGTTCATTCAACTGTCCTCATTATGACCTATGTTTCAATCATTGTCAACAGTTATCTGCGTAATTGTTCAATAATATTTTCTAGTACTTTTGGAATAGGTGATGAAAACTCTAAATACTCATTTGTTCTTGGATGTTTAAATCCTAAAACAGCTGCATGTAGTGCTTGACCATCTATATCTAATGTTTTACGAGGTCCATACTTAGGATCACCAGCTAACGGGTAACCTATATATTTCATATGAACACGAATTTGGTGTGTACGGCCTGTTTCAAGCTGACATTCAACTAAAGTAAACTCATCAAATCGATCTAATACTCTAAAATGAGTCACTGCCTCTTTACTATTATCTTCAGTAACCGTCATACTTTGACGATCATTTTTATCTCGTCCGATTGGCGCATCAATTGTGCCTTCTTCATGCGGAATTACCCCATGTACAATCGCAATATACTTACGTACAGAAGTTTTTTGACGTAATTGCTCTGCAAGCTTCTCATGTGCTACATCGTTTTTTGCAACCATTAATAAACCTGAAGTATCCTTATCGATTCGATGTACGATACCAGGTCTTAATACACCATTAATGCCAGATAAATCTTTACAATGATACATTAAAGCGTTCACTAAAGTACCCGTTTCATGACCTAATGCAGGATGAACTACCATACCACGTGGTTTATTTACTACAATAACATCCGCATCCTCATAGTAAACCTCTAGTGGAATATTCTCAAGCTTAACTTCTAATGGCTTTGGATCAGGTACTGAAACTGATATTTCATCGCCCTGTTTCACTTTATAATTACGTTTAATTTTTTCACCGTTCACTAATACAAAATCTTCTTTTAACCATGCTTGTACTTGTGACCTTGACCACTCATCGTTTTGAGTTGCAATAAACGTATCGATTCTTTCTAAATGTTGATCCTCTTGAACTGTAAAAGCAAAAACTGTCATTTCTTAACTCCTCTTTTATCTTCCAATAAAGTAATAATAAATAATAAAATAACGCCTACACAAAGCGCTGAATCCGCGATATTAAACACAGGGAAATCATAATTAAAAATATAAACATGAATAAAATCAACTACTTCTTTACGGAAGAATCGATCAATAAAATTACCTATTGCACCACCTAAAACTAATCCTAAAGATAGACCAAGGAATCGATCTCCTTTAGCGTGCTTTTGGATAAAGTAAATCACTGCTATCACAAAGACTAAAGTAATTAAATAAAAGAAGACCATTTTCCCTTGGAGCATTCCCCAAGCCGCTCCTTGATTGCGATGTGATGTTATGTAAAAAATATTTTTAATAATTTCAATATTTTCTCCTAAATACATCTTTTTTAATACTGCAAGTTTTGTCAGTTGATCAATTAAAATGACAATTACCGCAATAATATATGCCATATTTATCCCCTACCTTATTAGATATCTCATCAAATTTTAGCATAGGGGAAACGTTTATACAATGAATAGTATTAGTAATGATTTCTTACAAAACTAAAATCCTCTAATGTTCGACCTGTTGGAAGCACTTTTAACTTTTCAATTGGAATAGCTTGCCCGGTTACTTCACAATAACCAAATAATCCATGATCAATTTTTTGCAGGGCAATCTCAATATCATATAAATCATTTTGCATGTCTTCAACGAGAATTTGATGTTTATTTGTCTCCTCGAAAATTGATTGATGCTGCTCAATATCAGAAGAACTTATTGGTTCAGAAAATAAACGATGTAGCAATTCATTTTTAATTAGTTCGAGCTCTTGTTTAATATAGAAAATTTCATTGCTCCTCATCTTCTTCACTCCCAATTTATTTATGTAAAAATACTTTTCCCTCAATATCAAGTCGATAATAGGTGAAACTTTTTCCTTTTAAGGAAATGGCAAAAGATTTTTCCATTCATAATTGTGATGTAAAGTAATTATTGCTCTAAAGGAATGCTTCTTAAAATTGTTTGATCTCAATAAAAAAAGAAAACCCGCATAGGTTCATTTACCTGTTGCGGGTTTTCCTTCTGTATTGCAAAAATTCAATTTAAACATTAAGTAGCATGATTAGTCTGTAAATTGTTGCGTCCAGTAAGTTCCTACTTTACCTACGCCAAGTTGTTTAAAATTAGGGCTCATGATGTTAGCTCTATGACCTGTTGAATTCATCCAATCAGTCATTACTTCTTTTGCGTTTGTTTGACCATGTGCAATGTTTTCACCTTTATATCCACCATTAAAACTTAATGTTGAATGATACATATTGTTCGCATTACTCATTGTTTGTGACCACGTTTGAGCCGTTCCGTTTAAATAGCTAGATAGTGTTAATGGCTTTAATCCGCCTTTCCCACGCTCGATATTTACTAAGTCTAAAATTTGTTGTTGAGTCGAGGAATTAGAGCTAGCTGGTGTAGTCGGATTTGATGGTGTTGTTGTTGGATTAGATGGTGTTGCTGGATTTGTTGTTTTTGTTGGCGGAACATATTTTACGTATTTTTTCAGAATATATCTTGTCTTACCTTTATAGCTGATCTTAACAAAAGTACTATTGTAACCTGAGTAGTTAATTTTTTGGTTTTTAGCAAGGTATCCAACTGTTATAGAACTACTCCACGGCTTTTCTTTAACTGACAATTTAGTAGCAGTTATTGCACCTGAAGTCGCTCCAGCATATGTTGCGCCTAATCCTATAAACATTGGCATTGCGATTGCAACCCCTAAAACTGTTTGAGTTACTTTTTTGAATGTTTTTTTCAAATTGTTTTCCCCCAGTCGTTTTTTTGTAAGTTGTTATCGCTTACATAAATTATCATACATCAACACATACATACATACAATTCAAAAATAAAAAAAGGAAGATTATACTAATGATCATCCTTTTTCACCTTCAAATTCTTTTCTATATTCTTCTTTAAGAATTTCTTTTACATCATCTCTTTTAATAAACTCTTTTACAAATTCTCTAATTCCTTGTTTTCTCATTTCTTCGAGCATTTCATTTCTAATTCCTTCAATACTAACGGACTTATCAATTTCTTTTTTGAGGATCCCTTTAATATCTGGTTCCTTTATTCCTAAAAGATAATATGAGCGCTTGATACTTTGTTGTATACTTGAACGACTTTTCTGCTCTAAGTCAGCTATTTCTTGGTAACTATATCCCTTTTCTCTTAAATCTATTCTCTTCTTCATTAATTCAGTTAATTTTTCCCAATTTGGATTATTTTCATAATTCATTATGTATTAACCTCTTATATCTTATTTATAGTACTGTACACATACCATACACCAATACATACTTTTTTACAATTTATGAAAAAGATAATAACAAAAACGTTCAAAAAGAGCCGAAAGTTTAAACTTTCGACTCTTCTTTAATGTGCTTATACACTTTTTAATTACATACCTTTTACAACACTTGCACAACGTAAGCAAAGTGTAGGGTGTTCTTCATCTTTTCCTACTTCTTCAGTAACTACCCAGCATCTTTCACAAGTTTCACCTGTCGCAGGAGTTACTTCGATACTTAATGTATCAAATTTTTGAGCTGTGTCAGGAGCTTGTTCATTGCTATTTGCAATTTCAACTTGAGAAACAATTAATAATTGTTTGAAGTCTTCATTAATAGAGTTTAATAACTCTGCTACTTCTGCATTTGGATAGATTTTCACTGATGCAGTTAGAGATTTACCGATTACTTTTTCATTACGTGCAACTTCAAGTGCTTTTAATACGTCATCACGTAAATCCATAAATTTTTCCCACTTAGCTTCTAAGCTTTGTGTATCGCCGAAATCTTTAACATCTGGCATTTCAGTTAAGAAAATACTATCAACTGTAGCTCCTGCCATATGTGACCAAACTTCTTCAGCTGTATGAGGTAAAATTGGAGCAACTAAACGAGTTAGTGCTTGTAATGATTCATGTAATACTGTTTGAATTGCTAAACGATCTTTATTCGTTTTTGGCTCAATATATAAAACATCTTTTGATAAATCAAAATAGAAAGAACTTAATTCTGTTGTACAGAAGTTTTGAATTGTGTGGTAAACATTTGCAAATTCATATTTCTCGTATGATTCACGAACAGTTTTAACTACATTGTTTAACTTAACTAACATGTATTGATCTAATTCGCGTAGCTCTTCATATTTTAATGCATCTTGTTCTGCATTAAATCCATCTAAGTTACCTAGTAAGAAACGGAACGTATTACGGATTTTACGGTATACTTCAGCAACTTGTTTCATTAAAGCGTCAGAAATACGAACATCTGATTGATAATCTACTGAAGCTACCCATAGACGTAAAATATCTGAACCATATTGATTCATAATTTTTGATGGTAGGACGATGTTACCAATTGATTTACTCATTTTACGACCTTCACCATCTAAAACGAAACCATGGCTTACTACAGCTTTATAAGGAGCTTGACCTGTAACAGCAACACTTGTACTTAATGAAGAGTTAAACCAACCACGGTATTGGTCAGAACCTTCTAAGTAAATGTCAGCAGGGAAAGATAATTCCTCACGAGTGTTTAATACCGCTTGATGTGAAGAACCACTATCAAACCAAACATCCATGATATCTTTCTCTTTAGTGAAGTTACCATTTGGTGAACCAGGATGTGTAAATCCTTCTGGTAATAATTCTTTCGCTTCTTTTTCAAACCAAATATTTGAACCATGCTCTTTGAATAAGTTCGAAACATGTTCAATTGTTTCTTCAGTAATAATTGCTTCGCCGTCTTCAGCATAGAATACTGGGATCGGAACTCCCCATACACGTTGACGTGAAATACACCAATCTCCACGATCACGAACCATGTTGAATAGACGAGTTTCTCCCCAAGCTGGGAACCACTTAGTATCTTGAACAGCTTGCATTAATTGCTCACGAATTGCTTCAATTGAAGCAAACCATTGTGCAGTTGCTCGGAAGATAATTGGCTTTTTCGTTCTCCAGTCATGTGGATAAGAGTGTGTGATAAATTGTAATTTTAATAAAGCACCTTTTTCTTCTAATGCTTTTGTAATTACTTTATTAGCTTCATCATAGAATAATCCTTCAAATCCAGGAGCTTCTTTCGTTAGTACACCTTTTTCATCTACTGGACAAAGTACTTCTAATCCATATTGTTGACCTACACGGAAGTCATCTTCACCATGACCTGGTGCAGTATGAACACAACCTGTTCCAGCGTCAGTTGTAACATGATCACCTAAAATAACGACTGACTGGCGATCATATAAAGGATGCTTACAAATGATTCCTTCAAGTTCTGCTCCATTATAAGTCTTTTCAACTACTGCATCTTCCCAACCTAATTCTTTTGCTACTGCATCTCTTAACTCACTAGCAACTACGAACTTGTCACCATTTACAGATACTACATCATAGCTTAAATCAGGATGTAAACATACAGCTAAGTTAGCTGGGATTGTCCATGGAGTTGTCGTCCAAATAATGAATTTTTCTCCACCGTTTAGAACATTTTTCCCATTTTCAACTGCAAATGCAACATAGATTGATGCAGAACGCTTATCTTGGTATTCAATTTCCGCTTCTGCAAGTGCAGATTCACTTGATGGAGACCAATATACTGGTTTTAGACCTTTATAGATTAATCCCTTAGTAGCCATTTTACCGAATACTTTAATTTGTTCAGCCTCATATTCTTTTTCAAGTGTGATATATGGTCGGTCCCAATCACCTAAAATTCCTAAACGTTTAAATTGTTCTTTTTGACGCTCTACTTGCTCGTAAGCATATTCTTCACATAGTTTACGGAATTCTGCCACTGACATTTCTTTACGATTTACTTTTTTATTTGCTAATGCTTGTTCAATCGGTAAACCGTGAGTATCCCAACCTGGAACGTAAGGAGAACGGTATCCATTCATATTATAAAAACGAACAATGAAATCCTTTAATACTTTATTAAGTGCATGTCCCATATGAAGGTCACCATTTGCATAAGGTGGTCCATCGTGTAAAATAAATGACGGTTTTCCTTCGTTATGTTTTTGAACAGTTGCATAAATATCTTTTTTGTTCCACTCTTCTTGAATTTGTGGCTCACGTTGAGGTAAATTCCCTCTCATAGGAAATTCAGTTTTTGGCATAAGTAACGTATCTTTGTACTCCATTTGCTTTCCTCCATTTTTAAACTTTTTAATAGATTGATCTAAAGCTAGCCGTTTCAGGCAAGTCCAACTACTCTATGCCAGCTTACTTTACATTTTTTAATTTCCACATTAACGCATTGTATCCATCTTACAAGCCTTTTATTAGTGGAGTTGTCTATTATGTATAATAAATCGTATAAGACGCAAAAAACCTTCCTCATCCCAAAAAAGGGACGAGAAAGGTTTCCCGTGGTACCACCCTAATTGACAATAAATTTCATGAAATCATTGTCCACTTAGCATTCGTAACGTGAATGAAACGGCTTTTCTTACTCATTTTCAGAAAAGCACTCTAGGGTGATTTTCCTTCTATTTTCTATATCAAGCTTTCACTATCCTTGACTCGCTACCTAGTTTTATAGAAGTACTCTTCCCTGTCACCGATTTACTATTAATATCTAATAAATTATATTTAAAACTTTACAAATCGTCAAGGCTTATACGACTAGTTTGCGATTTCTTCTGTTTCTTTATCATCTAAAATATGATCCCAATCTTCATGACCTAACATTTCTAATTGAGTTTCAATTGCCATTCTTAAACGTGTTCGGAAAACTTTGGATTGCTTCTTAAGCTCTTCAAATTCCATTGTAACTTTTCTAGATTTAATTAAAGCTTCATTGATAATACGATCAGCATTTTTCTCCGCTTCTTTAATGATCAATTTAGCTTCTTTTTGAGCACTACCTTTTACATCTTCAGCAGCTTCTTGCGCAATCAAAATTGACTTATTTAAAGTTTCTTCTATAGTAGAAAAATGCTTTAATCTTTCTTTCATATCAAGAATTTGTTCATCTAATTGTTTCTTCTCACGAATAACTAATTCATAATCTTTAATGACTTGATCTAAAAACTCGTTAACCTCATCTTCGTCATAGCCACGAAAACTTTTACCAAATTCTTTATTATGAATATCAAGTGGTGTTAAAGGCAATTAAGCCACCTCCATGTATGTATGTTCTTTATTAATAGGTTATAATAAATTTTCGACAGTTTCTACGTTTTTCCTTCTACAATTTCTGACTATTTTTTAACACCGTAGTTTATCCGCCATTTTTCTTTTTTTGATAAGCCATCAATTGACATTAACATTCCTCTACCAAAACCTTTGATAGAGAATAAATCTCCTTCTTCACATAAAAACGAAGTAGAATCAATAACTCGCTGATTTACTTTAACGTGTTCGGCCTTTATTAAACTTTGAGCTTTTTGTCTCGATATATTATAGAATTCACTCAATAAGACATCTAATCTTAGTGATGACACAGTCCCATTATTAGTTTGCCAAACATCATCTGATTCAATCAATTCTTTAAATGAAATTCTACTTAATTTAATTGGCGATTTCCCAACAGAATTTAAGTTATTTTCTACAAAACTTGCTACTTCATCAGCAACAATTACTTGGATTATATCATTTTTAAGTAGAATATCACCAAATTTTCCTCTAGTGATTCCTAAAGACATTAAAGTTCCTAAAACTTGCCGATGTGATAAAGTGTGAAATTTAGTTGCATAAACTAAGTCAAATGCAACCAAAGAATAGTCTTCTTCAACTGGTGTATAAAAACTTGGATAAATAATTGCACGCTTTCGTTCACAATCTTCACGACCACCAAAAAAAGCGACAAAACACTCCGCTTGATTACCGATAATTGATTGCATAATCATTTGTTCTCTTAAATCAAGAAAATCTGTCAACTTAATAGAATAACGTTCAATTGCTTGTTCCTTCCAACTGATAACCTTGTCTACGAAAACATGTTCTTCTTTTCGAAAATGATCATAAATACTCATTGATGTAATCCTCTTTTTCATCAAACTTTCAATATTAATTAAAAAAGAGAACCTGTTAGATTCTCTTTTTAAAAGTAATGAGAAATACTTATTATTCCATATCCAGCAAATTCTAAAGCAAATAATGCAATAATAGGTGAAAAATCAAACATACCGATTGATGGAACAATTCGACGGAACGGCTCTAAATATGGTTCTGATAACCTACCAATTAAGCGACCGAAGCCTGATTGTCTTATTTGAGGGAACCAAGATAAAATGATATGAATTACGATGACGTATCTATAATACTTGATTAATTGGTATAAAATATATAAAAGTAAACCCATTTAATTACCACCTTTTAACGGAATTTTCTTCCTCAAATAACATATCTGTAATCGTTCCAGAAATATCAATATTATCAGGTGTACAAATAAACGTATTTGTACCAATTTTTTTTATATCTCCACTTATTGCATAAACTGTACCACTTAAGAAATCAACAAAGCGTTTAGCTTGATCGATTTGCATTTGTTGTAAATTGATCACAACTGCTTTTTTTGATTTTAAATGATCTGCAACATCCTGTGCTTCTGCATATTCACGCGGCTGCGCTAATACAACTTTTGACGACAAAGAAGCTCCTCCTGGTATACTTACTAATTTTTGCTTTGATGCATTTCGCTCATGATTAATTTCTTCATTTGCATGTTTAGAAAATTGTTGTTGTTGATATTGTTTTTGTTGCTGATGTTGTTGTTGTTGCTGTTGTTGCTGTTTTTGCTCTTCGTATTCATAATCATCTTCATACTCATCTTCCATTGCAAAAAAGTTTCTTACTTTCCCAATAATACTCATCTTCTCTACCTTCCCTTTCCTACTAAATCAGTACCTATTCTTATGAATGTAGCACCTTCTTCTATTGCTATCTCAAAATCATTAGACATCCCCATTGATAATTCAGAACATGGAATATTTGCAATATGTAGATCTTTTACTTTTTCTTGTAATTCCTTTAATCCTTTGAAACTATTTCGGATCATCTTTGCATCCTCTGTAAATGGTGCCATCGTCATTAATCCAACAACTTGTACTTTATCAAATTCTGAAAGCTGTCTAGCAAATTCGACTACATCATTTGGGCTTATGCCATGCTTTGAATCTTCTCCAGATACATTGACTTGTAGGAAGCACTTTAATGGTTCAGTTGCTCTTTTTTGTATCTCTTCTGCTAAAGATAGTCGATCTAAAGAGTGTAAGTAATCTATTCTATGAATGACGTCTTTTACTTTTCTAGTTTGAAGTGAACCAATAAAATGCCAAACAACATCATTTTGGATGTGATCTTGTTTTTCCTTTAGACCTTCAAAACGGTTTTCGCCAAATTGTTGTATACCTTCAGCTAAAACTTCTTTTGCCACTTCTGTTGAAACTTGTTTAGTAACAGCTATTAAAGTGACTTCATCATTTCGATTTGCTCTTACTTTGGCTGCATTAATTTGTTCACTAATACGTTCATAATTTTGTTTGACTGTCATGATGCTAATTCCTCCAACCAATATAACTCATCATTCTTCCTGTTTTTCCGCCATCTCTACGGTGAGAAAAAAATACGTCCGGGTTACAACTTGTACAATAATTTGTCATTATTATATTTTCTTCACTAATACCCGATTTAATGAGTAATTGTTTGTTTGCTTCTTTTAAATTCAATTTGAATTTCCCGTTATGTAAAGTGGTTAAAATATTATTAGGTATTTTGTGTTCAAAAGCATCATTTAATTTATTCATCACAAAATCATCCACTTCATAACAACAATCACCAATGGATGGCCCGATTGCAACTTGGATATTTTTTAGTTGTAAGTTTTCTTCTGTAATCCATTTTTCGATTAGACGTCCGCCAATGTTTTGAACAGTACCTTTCCAACCTGCATGAGCTAAACCAATAAATTTACTTGTTGGTTCAAGGAAATACAATGGAACACAATCTGCATAACAAGAAGTTAATAATATATCTTCCTCATTCGTATAAAAACCATCTGTTGTCTCGATGCTACTTCCATAATCAATAACACCTTTGCCACAATCTTTTTTCGTTACTTTCACGACATTATTCCCATGAACTTGTTCTGAACAAACCCATTTCGTTTTTGAAAACTCTAGTTTACTCGCAAGGAGTTCTCTATTTTCTACTACAATATCCTTCGAGTCATTTACATGTAATCCAAGATTAAAAGAAGTGAAACAACCTTGGCTAACTCCATCATTTTTTGTTGTAAATCCAGCAACTAAATGTTTGTATGAGTCTTCCCAAGGTTGAATCATAAAAGTACTTTCAGTCGATTGAATGAAACTCTCTTTCATATTTATAAGACCTCACAGAAAACTAATTTAGTAAATATATGTAAACCAGTTGATGGTTTCCTATATTTTACCATAGATTTCACATTTTTGATTATTTTTGACAAAACACAATTATTTTTTTCACTTTCGAAAGTATAAATTAGTTTCAAGGAATCCTTCTCGACATGGTTGCATTCTATTAATAGAGTATAAGTACAACGACGCCTTTGACTTCGCCTAAAAAGCTCGTCAGTCAGCGAGTTTTCATTATGTGAATTTTACTGGACTTGCTTGATTTTCATCCAAATCCACAGATGAACGATATTTTACCAAAATAACATCTTCGCCTATTTTCACAATATCATTCCAATAAATTGTCATTTCCTCTTCTTTACTAAAAAAATTCAAACCTTTCCCGGGCTTTGTTAAAATAATCGAAGTGATTTTTCCGTTTGATTGATCAATATCTAAATCAACAATATTTCCTAATTTCTTTCCATCAGCAACATTTACAACATCTTTAACTTGAAAATCTGAAATTCTGGCCATTTAACTTCACCATCCTTTTTATAAAATATATGAAGTAAGGGCCAAACATCATGATAAAATTCAAATAAAAATGTGTTAGACAATGTTGTTCGATGTTCATCCATTGTCTAACACATTAATATCGTATTTTCATTCTTCCAGTTTAACTATTTTGTAGTTATTGGATTATTTAGTTTTTGATTTTGTTTTTTTATAAATTTCATTCATTATAATTTGGAATTCATTATACAGGAATTGAAGCTCTAACTGAGGCTCCTAGCTCCTCGAGGTCATAAGCCAATTTCCGCTAAAGGTTAATAAGCAACTTTCCTTTTGAGTAATTACTCTTTATTCAGGGAAAGAAATAGTATGATGTCTTGCTACGACTCCTAGCCCCTCGAGGTCATAAGTCAAAGCCCAATGAAAGTAAAAAGCAACTTTCCTCGGTCTTCGCCTTATGCTTGTCGGGGCTGAACAGTCGCCTCCGCATTTCGTGATGTCTAGCTGCGGCTCCTAGCTCCTCGAGGTCATAAGCCAATTTCCGCTAAAGGTTAAAAGGCAAACCTTTAGCGGAAACCGTCTTATGCTTGTCGGAGCTGACCAGTCACCTCCGCTTTTCTCTAGCCCTGTATATTTTTGTTCATTTGTTTTATTGCTGATTTTTCTAGTCTTGATACTTGTGCTTGGGAGATTCCGATTTCTTCGGCAACTTCCATTTGTGTTTTTCCTTGGAAAAATCGTTTGCTTATGATCATTTTTTCTCGGTCGTTTAATCGTTTCATTCCTTCGCGTAGTGCTAGTTCTTCAACCCATTGCTCGTCCTTATTTTTATCATCACTTAGCTGATCCATTACAAAAATTGGATCTCCGCCATCATTATATATCGGTTCAAATAACGAAACTGGGTCTTGAATTGCATCTAATGCAAAGACGATTTCTTCATGTGTTACGCCTAATACTTCTGCGATTTGAACAGGAGTTGGTTCTTTTGAATTCTCTGCTAATAATCGCTCTCTAACTTGTAATGCTTTATAAGCAATGTCTCTTAATGATCTAGACACTCTTATTGGGTTATTATCTCTTAAATATCTTCTTATTTCACCAATAATCATAGGTACAGCATACGTCGAAAATTTTACATTTTGGCTTAAATCAAAATTATCAATAGACTTCATAAGGCCTATGCAGCCTACTTGAAATAAGTCATCCACAAATTCTCCGCGATTATTAAAACGCTGAATAACACTTAGGACAAGTCGCAAATTTCCATTTACGATTGTTTCTCTTGCGCTTCGATCACCGCTTTGCATTGCATGAAATAACTTACGCATCTCATCATTCTTTAAAACTGGAAGCTTTGATGTATCTACACCGCATATTTCTACTTTGTTTCGTGTCATGATGTTCCCTCCTACTTGGAGCTGCTGTACTATAGGTAAGTATCTCCTTCGGTGGAAAATTTATGCACAAAATAAAATATACAAAAATAATAAATTCCGGATTAAAAAAGCCTAACAAATAGAGAAAAAACAAGGATTTTTTTATAAAATTAATGAAAATTAACAGGTAGGTCTTATGAAAATATTTTTAAATATTATGTTGATATCCTTTATACATAGAAAAAACCGATTAGTATTTGAAAAAATCAAATCTAATCGGTTCTTATATTTTAAACCATTTTATTAAACTCTTTTCGAAGTCTTTTAATAATACGTTTTTCTAATCGGGATATATATGATTGCGATATTCCAAGCATATCCGCTACGTCTTTTTGAGTTTTTTCTTCAGTTCCATCTAGTCCAAATCGTAGTTCCATTATTTGCTTTTCACGATCGTTCAGTTGATCTAATGCCTTTGTTAATAATGATTTATCGACATTGGCTTCCAAGTCCTTCGTAATGATATCGTCTTCTGTTCCTAATACATCAGAAAGTAATAATTCATTACCATCCCAATCAATATTTAATGGTTCATCGAATGATACTTCAGAACGGTTTTTATTATTTCTACGTAAATGCATTAGTATTTCATTTTCAATACATCTTGAAGCATAAGTAGCCAATTTAATTTTCTTTTCCGGATTAAAGGTATTAACGGCTTTTATCAATCCGATTGTACCAATGCTAATCAGATCTTCAATATTAATCCCCGTATTTTCAAACTTTCTAGCGATATAAACTACTAATCGTAGATTTCTCTCAATTAATAGCGATCTAGCACCTAAATCTCCATTTGGTAGTTTCTGTAAAAGCTTTTCTTCTTCTTCCCTTGTCAAAGGAGGCGGTAATGCTTCACTTCCCCCAATGTAGTATACTTCATCGGCTTTCAAACCAAGCTTTACTAATAGCTTATACAAACCTAACTTTAGTTTTAAGAAAAATCGATTCATTTTCTACCTCCTATGCAATTTCATTAATTGTTCCCTGCATCATTTTTGGATGAAGGATACATTCATATAAATTGTCTGAAGACAAAGTAACATGACTCAATCCAACTAAAACCGAACTCGATGAATACCATTTCCCATTAATTTTTAATTTAACTACAGTAGGTTTTATTGCGACGAGGAATTGATTACTTTGACCAATACTTTTATAAGGTATATACGTTCCTTGAAAAAAACTTAAGACATCGAGTGCTTCAGTATTATGTAATGTATTTTCTGAGTCCCTTACTAACTTTACTAGTTCTATTGGTAATCCATAGTCACTAGTGGAACAATCTAAAATAATGACTGGTTTCCTAGAAAGAGGCTCATGAAGTGAGTTACCACTATCCATTAATCCTCTAATTTTAATCGAAGTGTTTCGCCACACAATTTCCATTTCGTACATTTCATTCAATTTCCATTTTGTAAACGAAATCTGATTGATCGATTTTCTAGCGTAAAATATAACGATTGGTAGCATTCCAATAACAAAATACCAGCTAACAGGGTCCCCATAAAAGGATGATTTCGTTAAATTTGATTCATTCGTAGCAAATAAATAATGTAAGCCTAGTAATGCCCCACCTAAAACGAATGTTGAAAAATAGAAGATACTTAATAGCTGTAAAAAAGTGATAATCCGTTGACGTCCAAATGCAAAAAATACGATGAAAAACGATAATAATATTTTCATAAAGGGTGAGCCAACAACATATGCATAAGGAGTAAACGTCATTAAAACAACGATTGAACCTAATAATGCCCCTAACAATGACCGCAAAATAGATACATTTCTTTTTAGAATTAAGCCTGTCAACTGAATAATCAAGAAGTCCATTAACAAGTTTAATAACCAAACAAGATCGCCATATATCACCAATTTTGTTCGCCATCCTCTATAGAATATTCATTTATATGTAAGTATAGGATGAGCACGGTAAGAAGTCTGTCAAAAAAAGGTATCTTTATTGAAGAGTTTTTCGACAATACATTTTCGAAATATGGATTGGACAGGTCAATATTTAATAGAAAACTTCCTTTTGTTTCTATTAAATCCGTCTAATAAGGAGTGAGGATTTGGATAACTGGATATTTCATTCACCCATTTTTGAGTTTGACGGTACTAAACCAACAATAAGACAACACTCTGCCTGGAAAGGTCACGCTAAATTTGCTTATGATTTAGTTCAATTCGTGAAACCAAAAAAAATTGTAGAATTAGGTACTCACTTTGGCTTTTCTTTTTTTTGTTTTTGTCAAAGTGTGAAAGATCATAATCTGTCATGTGAATGTTTTGCAGTTGATACTTGGCAAGGTGATCTGCATAGTGGATTGTATAGTAATGAAGTTTTTGATACGGTACGAGAAGTTGTTCAAAAACATTATCAAAAAGAAGCTAAAATGTTACGCAATTCTTTTGACGAAGCTATTAAGAATTTCGAAGATCATACGATCGACATACTTCATATTGATGGATTTCATACTTTTGAAGCTGTGCTACATGATTACACTACTTGGCTATCAAAAGTATCAAAAGAAGGAATTGTTTTAATCCATGATACTGAAGTAAGAATACAAGACTTTGGCGTTTATAAATTTTGGGAAGGCATTAAACAACAACTCCCATCTTTTGAATTTACTCACTCACATGGGTTAGGTGTATTATTCCCTAAAGGGTGTAACGAAAAGTTCAAGAGTGTTTTCAGTGATCTAGCTAATTTACAAAATCACTATTCGAAAGAATGAAAAAAACCAAGATAAGAGATTCTCTTATCTTGGTTTTTTTACATTTATTAGCGTCTTTTACGATTACGTAAGAACGCCGGAATATCTAAGTCATCAAGACTAGTTACATTTTTAGTCGTTTCTACAACCGGAACTTCTTCGCGAATTGGTTCGCGTTTAATAGTTGGTTGTGGTGTTTGAGTAGGTGTTGAAATTGTTTGTCTTGCCATTGGTTTTGGAGTAGGTGGTGCTGTAATAACACCTTCAAATCCAGTCGCAATAACCGTTACAATAATTTCATCCTTTAAGTTTTCATTGATAACAGAACCGAAAATCATATTTACTTCTGCATCACATGCAGTCGATACGATATCTGCAGCTTCTTGAACTTCATATAAGCTTAAGTTAGTTCCACCAGTGATATTCATAAGTACACCTTGCGCACCATTAATTGAAGTTTCTAATAATGGACTAGAAATAGCTTTTTTAGCTGCTTCAGCTGCACGGTTTTCTCCACCAGCAACACCAATACCCATTAATGCAGAACCTTTATTAGACATAATTGTCTTAACATCTGCAAAGTCAAGATTAATTAATCCCGGAACAGCGATTAAGTCAGAAATACCTTGAACCCCTTGACGAAGTACATTATCTGCTTCGCGGAATGCTTCTAGCATTGGAGTATTACGATCAACGATTTCTAATAATCGGTCATTAGGAATAACAATTAAAGTATCAACGCTTTCCTTCATTGCAGCGATTCCTGTTGCTGCTTGAGTTGAACGCTTCCTACCTTCAAATGTAAATGGACGAGTAACTACACCTACAGTTAATGCACCTAATTCTTTTGCTACTTGTGCAATTACTGGAGCTGCACCTGTTCCTGTACCGCCGCCCATTCCAGCAGTTACGAATACCATGTCTGCTCCTTTAAGAGCTTCTTGTAATTGTTCTCTACTTTCTTCTGCTGCTTTTTTACCTACCTCTGGATTAGCTCCTGCCCCTAAACCACGAGTTAGTTTGCCACCGATTTGCATTTTAACTTCTGCTTTTGATAGATTAAGAGCTTGTGCATCAGTATTCACAGCAATAAAATCTACACCCTGTACTCCATGTTCAATCATTCGGTTAACGGCATTATTTCCTCCGCCACCTACACCAATTACTTTTATCTTCGCTAATGCATCTACATTTGTATCAAAATCTAACATGATTGATCCCCCTACTATTCAAATTCATCACAAATTTAATCCCATAAATATTTAAAAATGCTTTTAACTTTACTCATGACGCGCTCTTCATCCTGCTGTTTTGGTTTTGGTTTTGTATTTGAATTTGAAACAGCCACAGGTTTTCGTTCATTTGACTCGAATGCAATATTAGAGCTAAGTTTTTTTCCACGCATTTTTGATTTATAAAAAGCATACTTGATTAGACCTACACCAGTAATGTATTGAGGTTCTCTTACACCAATATAATCTGGTGTTGCAACCCTTACATTATTTTTAAATACCCTTTGAGCTAAATCGATTACACCAGTCATTGTTACTGTACCACCAGTTAGAACAAATCCACCTGGCAAATTGCTGCCCCTCATTCTTACAAGCTCATTTTGAACCATAATGAAGATTTCTTCTAATCTAGCTTCAATAATATCGGAAATTTCTTGCTGACTGTATTGTTGATGTTGTTCACTACCCATTATTGGAACACTTAATACTTCTTCAGGTAATGCAGTATCATAAAAAGCATGTCCAAATTTCACTTTAATTTTTTCTGCATCTTCTGTTGAAGTTTTCAGTCCAATTGATATGTCTTTTGTAATATGGTCCCCTCCAACTGGTAGGACTGAAGTGGCCATAAGTACACCCTCTCTAAAAAGAGAAATTGTAGTTGAGCCTCCACCCATGTCAACAAGTGCTACACCTAAGTTTTTTTCATCCTGCTTTAGTCCTATCGTACTTGCAGCCATAGGTTGTAGACAGATATCCGTTACTTCTAACCCCGCTCTTTCAACACAACGAAGTATATTATGTACTAGAGTTCTTGAACCAGTGATTAATGTACCTTCCATTTCCAATCGTACACCAATCATTCCTCTTGGGTCTTTTACCTCAGAAAGGCCATCAACAATGTATTCATGTGGAACAACATCGATAATTTCTCTTTCCGGTGGTATAGAAATTACTTGAGCCTGATCCATTACCCTTAAAACATCTTCATTGTCAATTTCTTTATTTTCTTTAGAAACTGCTACTACGCCGTTCGTACTAATCAATTGCACTTGATTCGCACTAACCCCTACAATTACTTTGTCAATATGAATGCCAACCATTCTTTCTGCTTGATCAATTGCTTTTTTGATTGATTTGACTGTTTCATCTATATCAACTATTGACCCACGTTTTAAGCCCGAAGATTTAACATTACCAACACCGATAATGTTAAGTGTGTCGTTAACTAGTTCTCCTATGATTACTTTAATTGTTGAAGTTCCAACGTCAAGACTCACATAGATCTCATTGCTGTTCATGATGGCACCTCCTTTTTCTCTATCTATTATAATCGAGCATCAATTCATTCTTAAATATCATATATGACAACTATTCAACATTTACGGGGTTTTTCCTCTTTTTTTAAGTTTGATTTTTCATAATCTTTTTAATTTTTTTCAATATTTCTATTTAACTACTAGTCTACACTAACATGTAAAGTTAAAAAAGACTTGAAAGTACTGTTTACTAATGTATATCGGCTATTTAGTATCCGTACTATAAGGAGAAAAATACGCACCAACTTCTAAATGGATAACCCCTTTTTGATCTTTAGGTATTGACTTTAAAATTAATGGGTAATTTGACATTTTATTCGAGAATTTTCGAATTGTTGTCCTTACTTCATACCCTTCATTCGTATAAACCGTTATTAACAAAGGATCATCCTTACTTGGAGTATAATCTATTTCAGAAATTGAATGAAATATACTTTGTGGCATTTTTTTCAATTCTGCAGCCATTTCCTGCAACTCGTCTCCTTGTTTCCAACCAATTATATCAGGTGCTGTAGTATTTCCTAGTGATTTTTTCTCTTTAATAAGGACTCCGCTTTCTAACAATAGATACTTTTTCCCACTGAATAAACCTTGTCCAACAGGCTGAAATTCTTTTACATCGATTTCTACTTTATTAGGAAATCTTTTACGTACGATTGCAGATTGAATTGTATTTTGACTTTCAAGCTGATCTACTACCCTTTTTGACCTTATTGTCAAAAAGCTTTTATTAACGTTTACACCGGCTAATTTTTGAATTTCTTTATCAGAGTACAGTTGGTTTCCATTAATTACTAAGTGAATTTTTGAACCAATTGATGTTTGGAAATATAATACACATAAAAGCAAAGAAAAAAACACAAGAATTGTAACCAGTAACCGCAAATTTGTTTTTTTACGTTTTTTATTACGTAAAACAGGTACACGGTCTTCTAAACTAATAATCTTATTTTCCTGCATAAATATGCCTCCATTATCAATGTTCAACTAAAAATACCTTTTTAATTTACTTTTGCTTAAGAAGTAATTTAAGAATAATGAACTACTCATGACTAAAGTTACGAGTTACTTGGGAACAAAGCATACTTGCTAGCGTATTTCTTTCCTAGCAGAGGTTTCTTTTATTTACCAAGCTATCCCCGTAGTCCCTACGGTTAAGTTTTCCTAACGCTAGGTAAAACGCACTCAGCTTGATTTTATACTGAGGGGTATTACGGTTGTTCTTTTTGCGACTTCCGAGAGGTATTGGCGAACGACAGCCACCAAACAAGTTCTATTCACGCAACAAGCACCATACTTGAATTCGTTCTAGTTCAAGTGTCCGATATGATTTTATCTTATACTTCATGTCGGATACTAGTATAGTAAAATAATATGACGTTTTTTTAATACTATATTGCATCCGAAGTCGACTCATCTCATAATTTAAATCACGAGTGTTCTTGACTTAATAATAGAATAATAAAAAATAGAATAGCAAATGAATGCCATTCTATCTTGGACATCATATGCTATGTAAATTATAGCATATAATATGGTTAGTTTAGAAGAAACTTACATTTTTTTCCCAACAATTTCAACTTCTGTTTCAAGTTGCACATTAAATTTTTCTAATATAGTTTTCTTTATAAATGCTATTAAGTCTAGTACATCTTTTGAAGTGGCATTTCCAGCATTTACAATAAAGTTTCCATGCATTTCTGAAACCTTCGCACCACCAATTTGATATCCTTTTAAATCAGCACGTTCAATTAAATTACCAGCATACTGTGGTAATGGATTACGGAAAATACTTCCAGCACATGGATAATTCCAAGGTTGTGTTTCTCTTCGATAATCTTTGTTTTTTTGCATTAATGCAGTTGAAGCTTCTTTTGATCCCTCTTGAAGCTGAAGTTCTGCTTCTAATACAAATCCTTTACGTTTATGTTGTAAAACTGAAGTTCGATAAGAAAAATCTAATTCTTCATTTGATAACCATTCCATTGTTCCATCAGGAAATAGAATGTGTGCTCTAGAAGTAATATTTGAAAAATCTGATTGATGGGCACCCGCATTCATATATACACCGCCACCAACACTACCAGGAATTCCACTAGCAAACTCTAGACCGGATAATCCTTTTCTACTTAATTGAGTAGCTAATCGAATAACTGAATAACCTGCACCTACAACTACTTTAGTACCTTCTACTTCAATGTGATCTAAGCAATCACTAATTTTAATTACGACACCTTCAATTCCTTGATCCGATACAAGTAAATTTGACCCTCTTCCGATTACCGTCACATCTACGTTATTTTCATTTGCAAGGTTAATAATCTCTTTAATTTCATTTACAGTTTTAGGAATGACCAAATACTCAGCTGGTCCTCCAATTTTCATTGTCGTATGGTTTGCTAAAGGCTCATTTATTAGAAGACTCGAGTCATTTAATATTTCCTTTAATTTTGATTCAAACATTCGATCTATATCCCCCTTTAGCTTATAGTATCTTCTATTACATTTTTATTTTATTTCAAACTTGTTCGTGCAAGTTCATTTACTTATTTTCTCTAATACATTTACTAGTTTTTTTGCAGCATCTGGTACACCGATTTTTAATGATGCATTTTTCATCTCTTCAAGTTTAATAGGATTTAGTAATACTTTTTCAATTTCAGTTACTAAATATTCACTATTGAAGTTTTTTTCCAATATAACAATTGCCGCACCATTTTTCTCAAGTGATCTAGCATTAACTTCTTGATGATTATTCGTTACATATGGGCTTGGTATTAAAATACTAGGTTTCCCTAATGCAGTTAATTCTGCTAATGTAGTTGCCCCCGCTCTTGATACAACTAAATCCACTTCTCTTAATACTTCAGGCATATTATGTAAAAATGGCTTAACAACTACATTTTCTGGGTTACCGACTTTATTTATTTCCTCGATAACAGAATCGTAATGTACTTCGCCTGTTACATAAATCATTTGGTAATCTTTTTCACCTAATTGATTGACACTTTTTAAAAAGGCTTGATGAATCGGTCTTGCTCCCCTTGAACCACCAACAATTAGTACTGTGCGTTTACCTGATTTTAATCCTAATGATTCTAATACGGCTGGATTTGATTCTCCAAGTACTTCAGAAGCCCTCGGGTTTCCAGTAAACACTACTTTCTCTTTATTAAAATATTCAGCAACTTCTTCAAAACAAATTGCAACTTTTGTTACATAGCGATTTAAGAACTTATTTGTTAGACCAGGTATACTATTTTGTTCATGGATAACTGTCGGAATCCCTAGTTTTGCTGCTGCATAAACAACAGGGCCACAAACATATCCACCAGTTCCAACGACTACATCTGGCTTAAATTCACGAATTATTTTCTTACTATCTGATACACCCTTTAAGAATCGATAGACTGTTTTAAAATTCTCTAATGATATGCTTCTCTTGAATCCTGTAATAACAATAGATTTAAAAGGTATGTTTGCTTTAGATACAATCCCTTTTTCTAATCCATTTTCTGTACCAACATATAAACATTCTACATTGGAATCTTGTTTTTTTAACTCTTTAATTAGCGCAAGTGCTGGATAAATATGACCACCAGTACCCCCACCACTAACTAAAATTTTCATAAAGATCCTCCTAAATTACAATACATAAATAACTTTAAGCAGTTTAAGTAGTTATTATACCAATTTTATCACTATCATTCTAATTGTTTTTTCTATAAAAATAAAGAAAACTTACCAAGAGGCGAGTATTTTGGTAAGCCCAGGGCGCGTTTTCTTCTCTTAAAATATAAAAAAGACCGACTCATCTTTGAAAAATTCAAGTACATCATGTACTTGTTTCAATTTGAGTCGGTCTTTTTATGTACGTGCATGTCTACTAATATTTAATAATACACCTACTGCTAATAGCATTAATGTTAAAGATGAACCACCATAGCTTAAAAATGGTAATGTAATCCCTGTAACAGGCATTAAGCCTATGACAACGCCTATATTAATCATTACTTGTATTGCAATCATTGAGACAATTCCTACTGCTAAAAAAGTACCGAATAAATCAGGAGCACTTAAGGCAATTCGGATTCCTCTCCAAAGTAATAAAGAGAATAATAAAATGACAAAAGTTCCGCCAATAAATCCTAGTTCTTCTGAAAGAATAGCGAAGATGAAATCAGTTTGTGGTTCCGGCAAATACATAAACTTTTGTCTACTTTGTCCCAATCCTAAACCAAATAATCCACCTGGACCAATAGCATAGAGTGATTGAATAATTTGGAATCCAGTTCCTAATGGATCAGACCATGGATCTAGAAATGATGTAATCCTTTTAATTCGGTATGGAGCAGAAGCTATTAGGCCAACAAATCCTGCAACCCCAACAATTCCTAACCCCATAAAATGAGAAATTCTTGCTCCAGCTACGAATATGATGATTACACAAGTACCTACCATTACTGTACCTGTTCCTAAATCAGGTTGAAGCATAATTAAACCAAATGCCAAAAAGACAAGACCTAATGTTGGTACCAGACCCTTTTTAAAAGACGTAATATTTTTCTGATTATCTGCTAAGTATTTTGATAGAAATACCATCATTCCAAGTTTCATAAACTCAGAGGGCTGGATCGAGAATGCACCGATACCAATCCAACTTCGTGCACCCCCTCGTACTAGACCAACTCCTGGTACAAGTACAAGTACCAACAAGATAAAACAAGCGATTAATATTTTTTTTGCATGTGTTTTGAAAAGCCAGTAGTCAATATTTGAAACTACAAACATCCCAACTACTCCAACCCCAGCAAATAATAATTGCCGTTTAGCAAAAAAGAACGAATCATGAAACTTATACGATGCCCATATTGCACTAGCACTGTAAACCATAATCATACCTACTGTTAATAATGATAGCGTAACGAGAACAAGAATCATGTCAGGACTATTTTTCTTTGTTGGCACTTAAATACACCTCAACTTTTGAATTAAACAAGCCTTACATTAATTTATGCACTGCTTGTATAAATTTATTACCACGTTCTTCAAAAGTCTTAAATTGATCCCAGCTTGCACAAGCAGGTGACAATAAAATAATATCTCCAACTTCTGAATGAGCGAATGCTTCATTTACAGCATCTTCAACATTATCTACCGATTTTACTGCTTTCATTCCTGCTTTTTCTGCTGATTCAATTAATTTATCTGCTGTTTGACCATAAGTGACCATTTTTTTTACATTTTTAAAATAAGGAATTAAATCGTCAAAGCCATTTCCTCGATCTAATCCACCAGCTAATAAAATGACTGGTTTTTGGAAAGAAGAAATTGCTTTTTGTGTCGCTAAAATATTAGTAGCTTTTGAATCGTTATAAAACTTTCTTTTATTTATTTCAGTAACAAACTGAAGTCGGTGCTCTACACCAGTGAAAGTTGTTAATACCTTTTCAATCGCATCATTTTCAACATCAAGTAGCTTAGAAATCGCTACTGCTGCTAATATATTTTCTAAGTTATGTTTACCCGGTAAGACAATTTTTTCAACTTCAATAACTTTTTTCTCTTTAAAGTAAACAAAGCCATTTTGAACATATGCACCATCTTGCACAATTTTAGTTGTAGAGAATGGAATAATTTTAGCTCTAATTTGAGTAGCCATTGCCATTACATTCTCATCATCAAAATTAACGACAGCAAAATCATTTTCTGTTTGATTTTTAAATATATTGGCTTTTGCCCTAATATACTCATCCTTTGTACCGTGATAGTCTAAATGAGCTTCAAAAATATTTGTGATTAATGAAATTTTTGGACGGAAACTTTCGATTCCCATCAATTGAAATGAAGAAAGTTCAGTTACAATAATATTTTCTTCATTTGCACTTTCAGCAACTTCACATGCAACAGTACCAATATTTCCTGCAACAAGTGGTTTTTTATTACCTTCTTGTAACATATTTAATGCTAAAGTTGTGGTTGTTGTTTTCCCATTTGATCCTGTAATTCCGATAAATGGTGCTTCACTTATTAAATATGCAAGCTCTATTTCCGTATAAATCGGAATATTACGCTTTACAGCTTCGATTAATAAAGGATTCGTATATGGAATTCCTGGATTTTTAACGATACAAAATGGTTGATTATCTAATAATGATAGTGGATGATCACCACAAACTACGTTAAAACCTTCACTTTTCAACTTTTGTGCAATTTCATTTTGTTCAAATGGAGTTCGATCATTTACAGTTACAGTCGCACCTAATTTTTTTAATAATTTACTGGCTGCATAACCACTCTTTGCCATTCCTAATACTAATACATTTTTATTTTGAAAGTTCGATACGTTATTCAATTACATCCACACCTCAATATAGATTCCTAATAATGCAAAAAGTAATCCTACAAACCAAAATGTTACAACTACACGCCATTCTGTCCATCCAGATAATTCATAATGATGGTGCAAAGGACTCATTTTAAATACCCTTTTACCTGTTGCTTTAAAAGATGCAACTTGAATCATTACTGATAATGTTTCAATTACAAATATACCACCAATAATAACAAGTAAAATTTCTAGGTGTGTTACGATTGCAATGGCAGCTAATGCGCCACCTAATGCTAATGAGCCCGTATCTCCCATAAAGACTTTTGCAGGGTGTGCATTAAATACTAAGAAACCTAATACAGCTCCTACAACTGCGATTGAAAAAATTGCAACATCAAGCTGGTGTTGGTTATAAGCAAGAACTGCATATGCACCAAATGCGATTGCTGCTGTACCTGACACAAGTCCATCTAATCCATCTGTTAAGTTTACAGCGTTAGAAGTACCAACAAGCATAAAGATAATTAATAAAACATAGATAAAGCCTAAATCAAATGAATAATTTGTTCCTGGTATAGAAATAGATGTAGAGATTCCCATAGCACGGATTGCAAAAAAGACAATGATTGAAACAATAACTTGGCAAATGAATTTTTGTTTAGATGTTAGTCCTAGGTTTCTTTTTTTAACAACCTTTATATAGTCATCTAAAAATCCAATTACTCCAAAACAAATTGTGACAAATAATAATACATATGTACGTGTTGATAAAACATCAAAATACATAGAAATTAAAAGTGCAGATAAACTTAAAGCAATTAATATGATAATCCCACCCATTGTTGGGGTTCCTGATTTCTTTTTATGAGATTGTGGACCTTCGTCTCGAATACTCTGTCCAAATTTAAGTTTTCTTAAGTACGGTATAAAAATAGGCGATAAAATGACTGCAATGATAAATGCTGTAATCATAGCAACTAAAATTGACGGTTCTAGCATTATACGCCCTCCTTTCTAAGTTCTCTTCTTTGTTGTTTACTTAATAGTTTAATTCTTTTAAAAAGAATTATGAAATCAATTTTTCACATTACAAAGAAGAGGATACTATCCTCTTCTTTGCAAAATAGCTTCTTTAGCTTCTTCAACATCATCAAAATGTGAAACATTCGTTCCTACAATCTGATATGTCTCATGACCTTTACCTGCAATAACAATAATATCATGTTTTTTTGCATTTTGAATCGCAAATGTTATAGCTTTTTTACGATCTTCTATTACCGTAATATTATTATGCTCTAATCCGCGTTTCATGTCTTCTAAAATTAAGGTTGGGTCTTCTGTTCTTGGGTTATCAGATGTAAAGATCGCTTTTGTTGATAGATCCGCTGCAATCTTACCCATTAGTGGTCGTTTTGTTCGATCACGATCTCCACCACAACCAACAACAGTAAATATATCATTTTTTGCAAATTGCTTAACAGTATTTAATACATTTTCTAAACTATCTGGTGTATGGGCATAGTCTACAATAACTGTAAAATCTTGACCAGCATTAACTGCTTGGAAACGTCCTGGTACACCATCAATTGTTGCTACAGCGTCTAGGATTGTCTCCATTTCGATATTTAATGCGATTCCTGCACCGATTGAAGCTAACACATTATATACGTTAAATGTTCCAATTAGATTCATTACTACAACATATTGTTTATTTAAGAAATGTAAAGTGAATCTAGTACCAGCATTCGTTAATTCAATTTCATCAGCAAACAAGTCAGCTTCTTGACTTAAACCATAAGTAATTAAATTTGCTTGCGTAAACTTCATATATTCATCAGAAGCAGGATCATCATTATTTAGGATTGCAAATTTAGGTTTTTGCGTTGAGAAGCTATTACCTAATTGAGAGAATAATATACCTTTAGCTTTTTTATATTCTTCCATCGTTCCATGATAATCTAAGTGATCTTGTGATAGATTTGTAAAAACAGCAATATCATATTCACAACCATGAACACGCCCTAAATGTAATGCATGTGAAGAAACTTCCATAACTGCAGTATCCACATTTGCATCAACCATTTTTGCAAACATTGATTGTAAAGTTAAACTATCAGGAGTTGTATTTTTTGATTCAAAAATCTCTTCTCCAATTTTCATTCCAATTGTGCCAATAACACCAGTTTTTTTCTTATTGTGTTTAACAATCTCTTCAATAATATATGAAGTTGTGGTCTTACCATTCGTACCAGTAATACCAACTAGATTTAGTTTGTGAGTTGGGTTTTCATAAAAGGCATTACCAATAACAGCCATCGAACGATTTGTGTCTTTCACATAAGCTACTGGAACATTCGATTCAATTGGTTTTTGTGCAAGTATTGCTACTGCGCCGTTTTCAATCGCTTGATTTACGTACTTGTGGCCATCAACTGTATACCCCTCGATACAGATAAATAAATAACCTGGTTTTACATTTCTTGAATCCATTTCAACCCCAGTGATTTCCGGATTTTCAGATGGAAGATTCACTAAAGGCTTTAATCTTGATAGTAAAGTATAAAGTTTCATAGTAATTCCTTTCGTTTACACTAAATCATTTTTTATCATTAGTCTTAGATTTAGTTTCTTCTTTCGTTCCTAAATAAATTCTAATTTTAGAACCTTCTTTTAGTTTAACACCTGCTTTTGGTGCTTGGTCAACGACAATATTTCCACTGCCACTATATTCAATAGTAAAAGTATCTAGCAAAGGTTGCAAATCTTTTTTCTCCAAACCAATTAAATTTGGTACTTCATATGTTGGTGTATCACCATATACGAATTTTTTTGGGATTTGATTTTTTCTAGGTGGTACGCCTAAAACTTGCATACTATCACGAATAATATTCCCTACTATTGGAGCAGCTACAACTCCCCCAAATTGAACAGTGCCTTTTGGATTATCAACTGCTATATATACCACTATTTGAGGATTGTCTGCCGGTGCAAAGCCTACAAACGAAACGATAAAGCTACTATCATCATATCGTCCATCTTTAACTTTTTGAGCTGTTCCAGTTTTACCTCCAACACGATACCCTTCCACAAATGCACCTTTACCAGTACCTTGTGCAACAACACTTTCTAGAGCTAATCGTACCTTTTTAGATGTATCTGGAGAGATCACTCGTCTTTTTGATATTGGTGTTTTACGACTTACTACTTCGTTTGTAACCGGATCTACAAACTCTTTAGCGATATAAGGTTGGTAAAGAATTCCCCCATTAATAGCAGCTGATACTGCTGCAACTTGCTGAATTGGTGTAACTGATACACCTTGACCAAAAGCAGTTGTTGCTGCTTCAACTGGACCGACTCGATCCATACTGAATAAAATTCCTGAGCCTTCACCTTGTAAATCAATTCCTGTTTTTTGGCCGAAACCAAAATTACGAATATATTTAAATAGACGATCTTCTCCTAAGCGATTACCTAATTCTACAAATCCTGGATTACATGAATTTTGAACTACCTCTAAGAATGTCTGGGAGCCATGTCCACCTCTTTTATGACAACGCAAACGAGCTCCAGCTACTTCAGCAGCCCCATCATCATAAAAAGTGTCTTTATTCAAATCTACTAACCCTTCATTTAATGCTGCTGCGAGTGTGATAATCTTAAAGGTTGAACCTGGCTCATAATTTGACCAAACAGGTAAATTTCGATTATATACTTCAGGAGAAACATTTTTAAAATTAGTAGGATTGAAGCTTGGACGACTACTCATTGCCAGTATTTCTCCCGTATTCGGATTCATCGCAATTCCAATCATTGAATCAGGATTATATTGAGCTGTCGCATTATTCATTTCTCGTTCAAGAATTGTTTGTATACGCGAATCTACAGTTAATTTTAAGTTTAAACCATTAATCGGCGGAATATAGTCGTCTGCAATATTGGGCATTCTTTGTCCCTTAGCGTCAGAATAAAATTGTACACTACCTTTTTCACCACTTAATTGCTTGTCATAATAAAGTTCTAATCCATTTAAACCTTGATTATCGATTCCTGCAAAACCTAAAACATGAGAAAGATAGTCACCAAATGGATAATATCTTTTAGAATCCTCTGCTATGTAAACACCAGCTATGTTAAGATCTCGGATTTGTTTAGCTTTCTCATTTGTAATTTTAATACCTTCTGTACGAATGTGTTCCATACTAGATCTTTTCGTTAAAATCTTATAAAGTTTTACTTCGGAGATTTTTAAAATTGGGGCAAGTTTCTCAGTCGCTGCTTTAGGATCTTTAATTTGCCTAGGAACGACTAATACAGATGGAGCACTTTTATTAGTAGCAAGAGCAACACCATTACGATCTAAAATTTCACCACGCTTCGGTTCAAATGGAATGTCTCGACTCCACGAGTTTTTCGCTCGCTCAGTTAAAAGATCACCCATCGCAAATTGTACATAACCAAGCCTTGTTGCAATAATAGAAAAAATTAATAAACCACCAATGAATACAAAAAATAATCGTTTTCGAACTGTTACATTAGATACTCGCATCGAAACGAACACTCCTCTACATTATGTTCGTTTCAATATATGCTTGTACCAATTACAATAGACCTCCTAGCTTTGTATTGTCCTAGGAAGGCCTATTATAATTTTTATTTAATTGATTATTACTTCAACCTTTTTACTCTTGCCCATCTCCATTTACATCAGTGCCATCTTTTACATCAGTATTTTCTTTGGTAGATCCATTCGGTTTCGCTAATTCAATTGTTAAATAATCATTATCCCGTAGCTCTGAATCCTCTTTAATACTCTGACTCGTTACGAAACCAGATCCTTTTGAAGAGATTTTCAGCTTAAATAATTTACCTAAACGATTAACATCCGATTTTGACCAACCAACGATTGACGGCATCGTATTTGTACCATTTGTCTTGAGATAGATTTTAGTACCTCTAACAACTTGAGTTTTGGACTTAATTGATTGTCCAGTAACTTCTAACCCATTACCTAATAATACTGGTTTCAATCCTTCAGATACAGCTAAAGATTTTGCTTCATCTAAAGTTAGACCTTTCAAATTCGGAATCTCAATACTTTCTTTATCGATTAATTTATCTACCTTTGCATTTTCAACTGGCTCAACCTTCATATACTCTAATGCGCCTTTAGTCACAGTTCTAAATATTTCAGAAACACCGTCTGAACCGATTTCAGTCGCTTCAAGTTTTGGACGAAGCATTGCTACATAAACAACCAATTTAGGATTATCTGCTGGTGCCATACCGATAAATGAAAATAGATTTTGACCACGTCCTTTAAGATATTTCCCGTGATCGTCAACAACTTGGGCAGTACCAGTTTTACCTGCTACTGAGTAGCCTTCAATCGCATAGTTATGCCCTGTTCCGTGTGGCGCAGTAATAACTGTTTCTAATAACGCTCTCTCTCTTTTTGCTGTTTCTTCTGTAATTGGATTACCAGCAACCTGAGATTTATAGTCTTTAATAACTTTATTCGTATCATGTTCGACAATTTTGTCAACAAGATAAGGCTTCATCATTTTCCCATTGTTAGCAATAGCACTTGCAGCTTGGATAATTTGAACTCCAGTTACTGTAGATCCTTGTCCAAAAGCAGTTGTAGTTTTTTCAAGTGGATAATTAAATACTAATTTACCACTTGATTCACCTGGAAGATTAATATTAGTTTTTTGTGTAAATCCAAAGTTTTTATAATATTGTAAAAATCGATCTGCACCTATTTTTTCATTAAGTAGAATCGAAATTCCTACGTTTGAAGACCTTTGAATCCCCTCATCAAAAGTAATTGATCCCCATCCGTTTCGATTTACGTCATGGACAGTGCCTCCACCTGGTACTTTATATCGACCTGATTGGAAATATTCATTTCCATTATAAACTCCTTCATTCATTGCAGCACCTAAAGTGAATATTTTCATCGTAGAACCTGCTTCAAATGCATATGAAATCGGGTCATTCGTATAGTTTGTAATGTCATGAAGATTCGGATTGAAGCTAGGACGATTACTCATCGCAAGGATTTTACCTGTTTTTGGGTCAGAAACGATTGCCATAATTTTTTCTGGCTCATATTTTTTTTCAACGCTCGTCATTGCGTCTTCTAGTAAACTTTGAATCTTTGTATCTATTGTTAAATACACATCATCACCGTTGTGCGGAGGAATAACCTTTTCATTTACATATGGTAATATATTGCCTTTTCGATCACGTAAAAAGCTTCTTTTACCATCCTGTTCAGTTAACTCAGTATTTAATGATTTTTCTAATCCCATTTCTCCAATTAATTCGCCATTATCATTTATATTTGTGTAACCCAAAGTATGGGATGCAAAAACACCATTTGGATAATAACGTTGCTGTGAAGGAGTAAAAACAATACCAGGTAGCTTTAATTTCTCAATTTGTTCTTTTTTGCTTTGAGAAATATTTCTTCCACCTGGTCCTAATTCAACTTGATATTTTGGTTTACCTAATTTCGCTAAAAGATCCGATTCATCAATACCTAAAATTGGTGCTAATTCACTTGCGGTTTTTTCTTTGTCTACGACATGTCTTTTCACTTTAGAGTTTTTTGATGCACTTGGATCTAGAACGGCCGACACAGTGTATGCTGTCACCTCTTCCGCTAGTGGAACCCCATTTGAGTCATATATTGTTCCTCTTTTAGCAGGAATTTTTTGAGATGTATTGTAATTCTCATCAGCATATACTTTTAAATTTTTACCTTCTACTGTGTTTGATAATTGAATATAAGAAAGTCTAGCAACAAGGGAGATAAAAAAGACTAAAGTAGCAATAAAAAACCAACGAATACCATAATTTGTGTATTTATTTTTTTTCTTACTCATATCATAATCTCCTACTTGCTAGTGTCGGTAAACTTTACGTTATTACTATCAATATTTAAACCTAACTCTTTTGCTTTTTGCCATATTCTCTCATATGTGCTTAATTCATCAATCTTCATTTTCAGCTCAGAGTTACGCTGTTTTCCATTTGCAATTTCATTTTTCACATTTTGAATTTTTAAGTTTGTATCATATATTTCCGCTTGGGTTTTAATGATTTTTGTCCCCATAAAGAAGCATGCAAAAAGAAATACTAAGTAAAGTATTTTTTCAAAAGGTGTAATTTTTGATACTTTCTTATGTTTTTTCTTGTTAGAAGGTCTTTGTTGTAAATCAGTAACTTGTGTTTGTTGTAGCTTTCTAGCCAAATTACTCATTATTTTCCCTCCTTATAATTTTTCTGCAACCCTTAGCTTTGCAGATCTTGCTCGTTTATTAAATTCGACTTCTTCATCTGTTGGTAAAAGCGGCTTTCTTGTCACTAGTTTTAACTTAGGCTTAAACTCATCTGGAATAATTGGTAAACCTGGTGGTAACGGTGGAAGCGAACTAGCTTCTTTAAAAATCGTTTTACAAATACGATCCTCTAATGAATGGAATGTTATTACACTAATTCTTCCTTTTGGTTTTATAAGCGTAATTGCATCTTTTAGAGCTTCTTCAAATACACCTAGTTCATCATTTACAGCTATACGAATTGCTTGAAAAATTCTTTTAGCAGGATGTCCACCTGTTCTTCTTGCAGGTGCAGGTATTGCATCTTTAATGATTTCAACTAACTCAAAAGTGGTTTCAATCGGCTTCTTAGCTCTTAACTCTTCAATCCTTCTAGCAACTTGTTTAGAGAATTTCTCTTCTCCATATCGGAAAAATATTTTCACAAGTTGCTCATATGGCCAGTCATTTACGACTTCATATGCTGATAATGTTTGTTCTTGATTCATACGCATATCAAGAGGTGCGTCTTGATGAAAACTAAATCCGCGTTCAGCTACATCTAATTGTGGCGAAGAAACACCTAAGTCAAATAAGATGCCATCAACTTCATAAATTCCTAAATTATGGAGTTCTTCTTTTATATGTTTAAAATTACTTTTTACAATTGTTAATTGATTCTCATATTTATTCAATCGCTCTTTTGCATGTCTTATTGCTGTTTCATCTTGGTCAAAAGCAATTAATTTGCCCTTAGATGAAAGTTGAGATAGTAAGTATTCACTATGACCTCCACCGCCAAGAGTACAATCTACATAAATGCCGTCTTCCTTAATATCTAAAGAATCAACAGTTTCTTTTAATAAAACCGTAATATGTTCAAACATGATGCTTTCACTACTTTCAATTTGTTAATTTTTAAAAGTCAAATCCGATTAAGTTTTCGGCTAACTCACCAAATGACTCTTCTGATTCATTCATATATGTATTCCAAGTTGATAAATCCCAAATCTCAATACGATTTGTAACACCAACTACTACACATTCTTTTTCTAATTTTGCATAACTGCGTAAGTTAGGTGTTATATTAATTCTCCCCATCTTATCCATCTCACATTCCATTGCCCCTGAGAAGAAAAAACGGGTAAATGCTCTCGCATCTTTTTTAGTTAGTGGTAGTGTGCGCAGTTTGTCTTCAATTAAACTCCATTCGGCCATTGAATAACCAAATAAGCATTGATCCAAACCTCTTGTAACAATGAAGTTTTCACCAAGCTTGTCTCGAAATTTAGAAGGTATAATAAGACGTCCTTTTACATCGATATTATGTTGATATTCACCGATAAACATCCTATTCCCCCACTTTCTAACACAAACTTACCACATTCCCCCACTTCTTACCACCTTTTCTAAAAAATTCTTTAAAAAACGAAAAAATCCTGCTAGCAGTGCAGCAGGATTTCATTTTTATTATAAAATTCAGCTTATTTCAATGTTTGTTCCCTATAAAAAACAACTATCTATATTAATAAAAGCAATATTTTGATTATAGGCTTAAATTTTTACGATTTGATGAGCGTAATCCCATGATAGTTCTAAATCACAAAGTTCATGAACAAAATCAAAACCATATTTATTAATATAGTAGAGAATATTTAGTGTTCTTTCTTGAGGTCTCCCATTTGGAGAAATTGAACAGATGATTCGATTCCACTTTGTGATCTGCTCTTCATTTTGCTTTAAAATTGATTCTTCTATTTTTCGTTCTAAAAGTAGAATTTGTTCTTCTATCTTTATATAATTCTTAATAGAAAAATCCTTTAAATTAGGCATAACTTTTTTCGTTACATCTTGAAGAGGTTTATGCAGTTCTTCTAAAGATTTTTTTGCATGACTAAACACTTCTTTATAGTCTAGTTTCACTTGATTTTTAATCCATTCAACCTTCTTTTCTTCTAATGAAGTTTTCAGTACATCATTAATATCTAATGAAAAATCTTTTAAAGCTGATACGATATTTCTTTCAAAAATAGTAAACATATGTCTTAAAAACACAGGTGGCATTTCAAGGTCAAATAAATTAAAAATGTCCTTTAGCTCCGCCCAATAAGCAATTTCACCTGGGCCCCCGACAAATGCTAACGTAGGAAATAAATACTCTTGCATGACTGGTCTAGTAACAACATTATTACTTAATAACTCTGGCTGTTCATTCGCTATTTTGATCAACTCATGCTTAGAAAATTGATAATTTTTATTTTTCGTTTGAAAAACCTCTTCATTTTCAGACACTTCAAGTAACTGTCTACCTTCATTACTATGGTAAAAAAGATGAATGCTCTGTTCCGAAATTTGAAGTGTTTCGTGGTACCCAGATTTTATTAACCTGCTTTTTGTATCCTTTAAAACCCCTCTTACGATATCTTGCTTTTGAACCATTTCACTAAACAAAGATGACTCCAACTCTCGGACATTCGGATCGTCGGCATCAACTAAGACAAGTCCTTCTTTTTGGAACAATTTAAAAATAATCTTCGCAAAAAAATCTACGTAAGTAGTAGATTGCTCAATCATCGAATATAGTTCTTCAAGTAATTCCTTCGAATAATTCGTTTCATCAAACGTTTTAACGATTTTATCAATCCACTTTTTCATCTCCTGTTGATCTAATTCTGTTTTAGAAGCAGCATGAGAATAAGTCGTTTTTTGATAAAAGGTCTGTTTTTTCACTGTATTGTTCTCAATTGTATGAATATGGTTTATTTCATCTATATCGTGGTCTTCACCAGCAATCCAAAATACTGGGACAACTGTTAGACCATGATCTTTTTCATATTTCTTTGCCAATTGAATAATTGAAATAATTTTATTTATGGAATACAATGGGCCAGTTAATAAGCCAGCTTGTTGTCCACCAATTACAACAAATGAATCTTTATTAAGTAATTTTTTCACATTTTCTAGTGATTCATTACTTGCACGATGCTTATGATGAAACTTCTCGAGTGCATTAACTAATCCTGTGCGATTATAAGAACGCTCCATTACATTTTTAATTCTATATTCCATTTCTTCCTTTACTAATGGATTTTCACCAAAGAAAGAAGAAATTACTTCATTTCCATTTACAAAATCATTAAGCAATTTATTTTGCCCGTCTAAATGGACTGTACTAATTTGCATTACGAACTTCCTCTCTCGCTCTTCAATTAGGCATTATACTCAGTTATTTTTAAAACTAAACCAGCCAATACAGTAATACAATGAAGAATAATAAACAGAATACATGACATTCTCCAAAAACCTATTAGTAGCTTAGTAAACCGAATATCTCTTTTTGCTTTCCATTGAAGAATAATACTAATAAATAAGATAACCAATAATAAATTAATTAATATCCAACCTGTTGCAGTTGGAAAAATCATATTTAATACAAAATAAAATGAACTAATATATAGAATTGTAGATAAATCTAACGTAAAAAGCAAAAGTTTACGCTTGTTATTTTTAAAAAATAATTTTAAAAACATATAGATAAATATTGTAGAAAAAATCGGAAATTCAATTAATAGCGAAATAAAGAAAATGAAAAATTTTTCCAAAAAGAATTACCCCTTTTTCTTCTCAAGTCCTTTTATACTATTGTACACAAGTTCAATTGTCGGTACATTTATATTTTTATTAATTGCCAATTTTTTAACAAATCCTAGCATACTTTCAATTTCTGTTTGTCTACCGTGAAATAAATCTCGATTCATTGATGAGTAGTTCTCTTTAGTTTTCTCACATATTTCTACTACTTTATCCCACTCACTTTGGTTATTTAAATCTAGGATCGTTGCAACCTCATTAAATAATAATTTACAAATTGGTTTAAAATACTCATTAGTGATTAATTCACCATTTCGAACGTTCAATATAGACGTTAAGGGGTTAATAACACAATTTATTAAACACTTTTGTTTTATTATATATTCCCAATCATCTTGGCTTTTGATTGGAAACTCAACTGTATGTAGACTCGATAAATGATTTAGTGCATCTATTTCCCCTTTTATTTGTCCAATTCGAATAATACCTTTACCTGTATGTGTTATTTCATTTGGAGAAGTTTTTAATGCACCATGTTCAACTATTCCTATAAAGCAATTTGAAATTGGTAAATTTTTAACGATTTCAATATGAGACATTCCATTTTGGAGAAATAATATATTCTCCCCCTCATATTGATTTAACGTGTTTACGATTTCATTTAAATGATATTGCTTAACACAAACTATTAAGAGATCGAACGTGTTTATTTTAGGTAATAATTTTTTTGCTGTTATACACATTTGTTTCGTTTTTTCATCTACTGAAAGTATAACACCTAAGTTATTTATAAGATCTGCCTGTTCTTCTGTTCTCGTAAACAATGTAACATTATGTTTATTTTGATACAAATACGATGCTGTAAGAAGACCGACGGCACCACCACCAATTATTCCTATTTTCATTGATTTCTCCATTCGAAAAATTATTTTTCCATTATTATCTTTTTGATAATAAATTTACACCTAATCTATCTTTTTTTAAATTTAATTGTACGATATAATTATATTTAAAATATTAAAAATTTACATTCTTTTTAAGGGGGAGCTTTTTTGAACATCAAGATAGAACGTTTACAAATAAATTTTAAAACACTTGAACAATTTCAGCAATTTTCCGGTTACGGTTTACAAGAGCTATCAATGCTTGAAGATCTTGAATCAAATTTAATTGACAACGAGTTTCAATCTCCTTTCTATGGTATATATTTAGGAAAGGCACTTATTGCCCGAATGAGTTTATATACACATAGTGAAAATAATGAAGAAATAATTGAAATAAATAAGATGGAAGTTCTACCTTATTATCAAAAGAATGGGTACGGAAAAGAATTAGTAAATTTCGCTAAAGCCTTTAAGAAAACAATTAAAACTATACCAAGAGCAAATTCAAATGAATTTTGGAAAAAGCAAGGTTTCATTGAGGCAGATTCTGAATTCGTCATTTGGAAACCTGAAAATAAATAAAGACAAAAAACTCAACACCCCTTTTGGAGATGTTGAGTTTTTTCTTTTTATTTTACCTTCGTGTCATTTTTAGAACTAACATTTACAATTTTTCGTTTTTGATCTAGAAAATCAAATAAATGTTCATATTCATTTTGCAGCTCATTTAGTTTTTCAACTAGTTGTTGCTTTTCAATTTTCAATTGTTCGTTTTCTTGCTTATATTTCAATAGCTTTTTTTCTAGAGATTGTATATCTTTAATTCGTCCACCGGCATCAACTTTTAATCTCAAATATTCAAGGAATTTATATACTGACTCAAAAGTTATTTCGGAATGTCCTTTTTCTGTTGTAGCATCTTCATGAGTCTGATTCGTAATTGTTTCCAAATCACGCGTTGGTTCTACTTCATTAGAAGGAACAGCTTGTTTTTTACTACTATTTTTTGCTTTTTCAATCTCTTCTTTATAGAACTTTCTAACAAAAGAATTCCATCTGTAACCACAAGCAGCAGCTGTCCTTGATAGGTTCTTTGCTACAACTTTAAATGCCATTAATTGAGTTGACCCTTCATTTATGGTTTTTAAAACTACTTCAGCTAAGTAGTTATCTTCATCTTTTGTCCATGCATCCTGGCGATTTGCAACCATTTGCAATCCCCTCCAATTTTCTTATGCAATAAGCAGATTTTACTAATTCATATGCACAAAAAAATGAAGGTAGAAGATTACTTTTCCAATTTTTTTGTAAATTGTTCGATATTTTTTATATGTTCATCTGAAAACCAAAGTGGCATAGCTGAAAAAACTTCTTCTTCCATTCTTCTCTTAAGATTTTGCTCGGTCCATTTGCGAATAAGTATTTTTTTATTTTGATGATGGATTTGTGCTGGAATACTTCGAGCTAAACTTATAAAACTTTCATTATGTAAACTTGTTAAATCTTTTGATAGTTCATGTATAAAGCCGATCTTCTTAGCTTGAAATGCGGTGTAAATATTAGAGGATGATAGTAAAGTAATCCAATCTTGATGACTCATTTTTTCTTGAAGTATGGTACCTCCACCCCATGAAGTTGGGATTCCCATTCTACCTTGAATAAATCCTATTTTTGCATTATGACTCGCGTATCTAAAATCGAATGCACTAGCGAGTTCGCAGCCACCACCTAAAGCATAACCATTAATAAAACAGATTGTAATTTGAGGTAACATCGCTATTTGATATATCAATTCACACATTTTTAGATTAAAAGATTCCAATCCACTTAAATTATTTTTAAACTTTAAGATTGTGTTTAAATCCCCACCGGTACAAAAATATTTCATACCTTCCCCAGTTAAAACAACTAGTTTACTTTGGGATTTCATTCGGATTTCTCGGATAATTTCAGAAAGTTTTTCTACAGTATTTTCATCAATACAATTCCCGTAATTAGGCCTATTTAAAAATATATAATCTATTTCATCTCTTTGATAAGTAATTACTTCAGACATTGGAATCCCTCTCTCTTTACCTAGTTTCCTATTAGTTTTTATTATACTATACAGGAATTGAAATGGGCAGAGGTAAGAGGAAGCATGACTTTAGAGGATTTGATCGTATAAAGACAGACAAACGAGGTTTAAAGGCAAAAGGAAAAGCACATAGTTTCCTATGTGCTCATTCAAAGACTAGCTTATTTGCTAAGTACTTGTTTTCCTTTGTAGTGTCCGCATGATTTACATACGCGGTGTGCTAATGTTAATTCGCTACAGTTTGGGCATTCAACCATTCCAGGTACCGCTAATTTAAAATGCGTACGACGCTTTCTTTTTACAGTTTTGGACGTTCTTCTTGCAGGTACTGCCATTGATCCCACCTCCTTAAAGTGAGTGTTTGTTATGAAGCCGGTTATCCGGTACTTCTCAATTATCTTGTTTGTCAAAAAATTTTGCTAATCCAGCAAGTCGAGGGTCAATTTTTTGCTCTACTTCGACATGTTCCCTAACTTCCCAATCTGTTCCTGACGTTGGAGCTGTTTCTTTCCCCTCAATATCCTCTGCATAAACCTGCATTGGAATCTCAGCTAAAATACATTCCTCAATCACTGGGGTTAAGTCTAACACGTCACCCTCTAGGATGTGAAAATTCTCATCTTCACTTTTCCATTCTGATGTTGTAAAAAATGTTTCTGTTGTGGTAATCGACAAAGGATATTTTACATCAACTAATGTTCTTACACAAGGTAAAATTAAATATCCAGTTATTGTTAAATGAAACGTATATCGGTTCGTTCCAAAATCAACTCGTCCAGTAACTCGAATTGGAGCAACCTCTCGAATATCAGTATTACGTTCCTTTATTTGACTTACATCAATTGTCTCATCTAAATTTAAACCTTTATGTCTTAATTTCTGCAACTGGTGCACTGACCATTTCATAAATAAACCACCTCAAGGCAACAATGAAAATTATATATTCTTTATAATCACTTGTCAATATTTTTTCTTTACACTTCCGAAAAGCGGAGGCGACTGCTTAGCTCCGACAAGCATAAGACGATTTTTGGCTAAGATTTGCACTTTAATCTTAGACGAAAATTGGCTTATGACCTCGAGGAGTTAGGAGCCGGAGCTAGACATCTTTTCTGCTTCTTTTTGGGGAATATCTCCATTCAGCTGAAGAAGTGGCGCTCTTTCCACTTCGAAGATTAATGGAATATTACCGAAGAGCTAGCTTGTGCAACTAGACATCACAACATACTTCTTTGACCTAATTTCCGACAAGCATAAGACGATTTTTGGCTAAGATTTGCACTTTAATCTTAGACGAAAATTGGCTTATGACCTCGAGGAGTTAGGAGCCGGAGCTAGACATCTTTTCTGCTTCTTTTTGGGGAATATCTCCATTCAGCTAAAAAAAGTGGCGCTCTTTCCACTTCGAAGATTAATGGAATATTACCGAAGAGCTAGCTTGTGGAACTAGACATCATAATCTACTGCTTCGATGTAATTTCCGACAAGCATAAGTCGAAAAATTTACTAAAAGTTTTAGACTTGGTTACTAGCTTTCCCCTAAAATCCTTGACCTTGCTTCTTATATGTAACCTATCTAATATATTATTTTCCACAATAAAATTCAATACAATTCACACTAGGTTGCGAATTATTTCTCAATACTGGTATTCTAAATGTATAAATTCGTGAAATCAGTAAATATTGGAGGTGCATTTCCCTGCGTTCGGTTGGTGTGGTAGTAGAGTATAACCCATTACATAATGGTCATGTTTTTCACTTAACTAGTTCTAAAATAAGTACAAATGCTGATGTTGTTATTGCAGTAATGAGTGGTCAATTTTTACAAAGAGGCGAGCCAGCAGTCATTCCAAAGCACGTACGAACAAAGTTGGCTTTACAAGCGGGTGCAGATCTTGTTATTGAAATACCTTATAGCTATTCGACTCAACACGCAAGCATCTTTGCCAAAGGAGCTATTTCAATCCTAGATTCTTTAAAATGTGATTATGTTTGTTTTGGAAGTGAAGAGGGTAAAATTGAGACATTTTACGAGTTAATCAAACAAAAGAAGCAGCTTACTTCTTCAATCAATTCAAGTATACGTACTTTTCTTGATGAAGGGCTAAGTTATCCTGCTGCATATAGCACTGCTTTACAAAAAAATCTTGAAACATCAAAGCTAGATGTTTCACTTCCAAATAATATTTTAGGAATACATTATTTAGAAGCTATTGAACATTTTGATAGTAAAATGGAAGGTCGAACGATTCAGCGAATCGCTGCAAATTATCATGATGAAGATACCAATCATCAAAGTATCGCTAGCGCTACAGCAATTAGAAAAATTTTAAAAGGCGACAATCAATCGATTTCAGACTTTGTTCCAAGTTTTACGAAAGATTCAATTGAGGAATACATAAACGAGTATGGTACCCTTCATTCTTGGAATGAATATTTACCTTTTTTGAAATATAAATTAATGACTTCAACTAAAGAAGAACTGGAAGAAATTTACGAAGCTGTCGAAGGTTTAGAAAGAAGAGTCTTACATTCTGTGTTAAACTGTCTTAATTTTGAAGAGTTAATGACAACAATAAAAACAAAGAGATATACTTGGACTCGAATTCAAAGATTGCTAACACATATCTTAACAAATACATCAAAAAAGGAAATGTCAGCAATATTAGAGAAAGATCGAGTTCCATATATTCGTTTACTTGGTATGAGTTCAATGGGTAAAACTTATTTAAATAGCAAAAAAAAATTAATTGAATTACCAATTTACACGACTATTAATCAGCAAAATCAAAAAGAACTAAGTACTGATTTGAAAGCAACTCATACTTATGCTTCGATGCTTTCATTAAACAATCAACAAAAGTTAATAAAAACCGAATATTCGCTTTATCCAATTATTTATGATGAAAAGAGTAGTCAATTTAGTAGATCTTAAGTATTTTCCAGAAGCATTAGAAAGAACAAATGGCAGGTATAGGTATTCTCACCCTATTTCCTGCCATTTTTTATCATTTACCTTATTCTAATCAAATTTATTTTTTTGTCTTTAACTTTTCAAGATAATGAATTGCTTGGTCATATGTATCAATTGGTATTATTTTCATTTTCAAGTCATGTTTTTTCGCACTTTTTACAGCCTCATTATAATTTGAATTCTTTTTACCGTTCTCATTTGGTGCAAAGAAAATCTCTGCCCCCGAATCAGATGCTGCAATTATTTTTTGAGATATTCCTCCGATCGGACCAACGACTCCATTTATATCAATTGTTCCAGTACCAGCTATTTCATGACCTTTTGCTAAATTTTCTTCTTTTAATTGATCATAAATTTCTAGTGCAAACATAAGCCCCGCTGAAGGTCCACCTATCTCTTCTGAATTTATTTTAACTTTTGGATTTGTAGTTAGATCTAAATTTTCTGCAATAGAAACACCAATTCCAGCACGATTAGGTTCGTCTTTAAAAGCTTTTGTTTTAATATTAAAGTTTTTAATTTTTCCTTTTCTACTTACTTCTAAATTAAAATTTGTACCAGGTTTTCTACTTTTTATTGTATTGGTAAAATCATTTAATGTACGGATTTCTTTCCCGTCGATTTTAGTGATGACGTCACCTAGCATTAATACGTTATGGGCTGGCATATCCTTTAAAACAGATACGACTACTATTCCATTTTCCGTTACTTTATAAGATTTTTTAGCTTGCTTATATGCGTTTAAAATCGCAGCTTGCTTTGATTCTTCCATGTATCTTAATTGGCGGAATTGATAATCTTCATCACTTTCACCTTTTACTTTTATTTCATCTATTTTGTATAGATGGTAATTGTCATTAATTTTCGTCGCAATATATGAGTAGATATTTGCCTTTCCCATTGCTACGGTCGTTAGCATAAATTCGCCTTTATCTTTTTTTGCTCCTTCAACTTTTACATATGGCCTTAATGGCTCGGCTAAGCCTGGTTTTGTAACATAGTATGGTAATGGAATGAAATATAAAAGAATTAGCGTAATACCAAGTACTAATAGTACATTAAGAATTCTGATCCTTTTTATCACTATTTTTCTCCTTCCATTGCTCAATCTTTTCAAGAATCTCTGGTATTAATTTTTCTGTAGCTTCTTCACCTATTTTGATAACATTTTCAAGATTAGTAAAGTTTCTAGAATTAACATGGTCTAATTTAGGTCTAATCATAACATTAGATGCAATTTCTCTATTTCTAACGAGCTCATGCTGCATTATTTCAATACTTTGCATAATTACGTCATAGATCGTCGAAACTTCACCACTAACTTGAATCGGAGAGGCATCTACTCCAATAATAAAATCCGCCCCCATCTCTTTTACAACTGATACAGGGATACGATCGATGACTCCACCATCAACTAAAAGTCTTCCATTCCATGTTTCTGGTACAAAAATTCCCGGTATTGAAATACTCGCTCGGACTGCAGTAGCAATATCTCCTTTTTGAAAAACAATTTTTTCTCCTGTTAATAAATCAGTAGCAATTACCGACACTGGCAAATCCAATTCTTCAAGCTTTCTACCAAATGATAGTACTTTAATCAACTCTTTAACTCTGTTCCCGGAAATCAAACCCATTTTTGGAACAACATAGTCAATATAGTATTTAGATTGAAATACTCTTGCAATTTTATATAGACGATCCACATCTGCTCCAGCACCGTATAAAACAGCAACTAAAGCACCTATACTACTTCCTGCAATCAGATCTATAGAAATATTATGCTTTTTTAAAACAGAAATTACACCAACATGTGCAAATCCTCTTGCACCTCCTGAACCTAATGCTAAACCAATTTTCGGTTCCAAGTTGTTTCCCCTCCAATTAAACTCTTTGGTCTAAAATTGAATTCCAACAACGTATATTTAATTGTACAAGTTTTTTTTATACATATATTACTATCTTATTTCCTACTAAATGGTCTTACTACAATTAGACAAAAATCTATATGTTTTTTAAGTTTATCTTTGGAGGTTTATATGTGAAAAAAAATTACTTCATTACTTTACTAATTTTTTTAATACTCATATTTCTGACATCAACGATTATTTTGCATCCAGAGGTAGCATTTAAAGGTTCAATAAGAGGATTAAATATGTGGTGGGGAATCGTATTTCCTTCGCTCCTTCCTTTTTTCATTTTAAGTGAACTTCTAATCTGCTTTGGAATTGTTCAATTTATTGGTGTATTTTTAGAGCCAATTATGCGACCTTTATTTAGAGTTCCGGGTGTTGGGGCATTCGTTTGGGCAATGGGGATGGCATCGGGATTCCCATCAGGTGCAAAACTTTCTGCTAAACTATATAAAGATGGGGAATTAACAAAATTAGAAGCCGAACGACTTAATTCATTTACAAATTCGTCTAATCCATTGTTCATTTTCGTTGCAATATCTGTTGGTTTTTTTCATAACCCAAAAGTCGGTCTCGTACTTGCCCTCAGTCATTATTTATCTAATGCTATTGTAGGCCTCATTATGAGGTTTTATGGAAGAAACCAACCTAACTACTCTCGTAGAGAAAGAATCCATTCTAACCGCTTTAAATACGCATTTAAAGTTATGCATGAAAAACGATTAAGTGAAAGAAGACCGATTGGAAAAATATTAGGGGACGCAATAGCTTCTTCCGTACAGACATTATTAATGATTGGTGGATTTATTATCGTTTTTTCTGTTCTTAATATGCTTTTGATTGAAATTGGATTTATATCTAATGTTGGAAAAATAATTGCATATTGTTTTTCAAATTTAAGTGTTAATCAGAATTTATCTACACCTTTTTTATCTGGGTTATTTGAAATTACTTTAGGATCTAAATTGGTCAGTGAACTAGGCAATAGTACATTATTGCAGCAAGTGGCTTTAACTAGCTTTATTTTAGGATTTGGTGGTTTTTCAATACAAGCTCAAGTAGCAAGTATTATTTCTGAAGTGAAATTAAGTATTAAACCTTATTTAATCGGTCGTTTATTGCAATCTGGAATCGCTCCTATTTTAGCAATTATCTTTTGGAAGCCACTATATCTTAATCAGTTAACTTCTAATGCTACTTATAATACTTTACCTGTCATAAAGATTTTTACAGAGAAACAGTTTAATCTCGAATCTTTGGTTTCAACAGGTTCCTTCATCACATTAATTTCTCTCTACATTTATGTAATCATCTTAATTTATAAACTGTATATAAAAAAGTTATCTTCTTAAACCTTCCGAATATAAAAAAGAAACCTCAGTTTTAATTGACTTGAGGTTTCTTTTGCTGTTATTTTCAAATTTTCGTAAAAGGGGTATAGTGATGTTGATTTCCACTACGGAATGCTCGCTTTCCATGGGGCGAGACCTGAGCCTCCTCGGCAAGCCTGCGGGGTCTCAGGCTTCCCGCATATCCCATAGGAGTCGAGCACCCCTCCGTTCCAATCAACTTATACATACAAAAAGGGTTACACTAAAAAACTAATCTAATATCCTTTACTTAGAGTAGTATAAAAGCTTGTTAATCAATTTGTAGGTCAACTATTAAAGAATTTTTATAATTTCAATAATTTCTAGTAATTGTTTATTCATGAGAAATTAAAAAATATTTAAGAGCTAAATAAAAAAATTTCTAAAACAAGTTCCAAGTATTATTGTGATTAGTTGATGTTCATAGATTAACATTTAAAATCATTATTAGGTCATTAAAAAATGAATTCTAATGACAATATGGTTTACTTAATATAAGTGACTGTTTATATTTTCAACAATAAAAAACCTCAGTTTAAATTAAACTTGAGGTTTCAAAAATTTTTCTGTTAATGCGCTATTTACACAATCTGGTACTAAATCTTTTACATTTCCACCGTATTTCGCGACTTCTTTTACAATTGAAGAACTTAAGAATGAATATTGATTATTTGTCATAACAAAAAATGTGTCAATTTCATCTACTAATTTTTTGTTCATTGCTGTAATTTGCATTTCATATTCAAAGTCTGATACTGCTCTTAGGCCTCTTAATATTGCAGAAGCGTTAATTTTTTTCGCGTAATCCATTAATAGACCACTAAATGAATCTACGCGTACATTTGGAATTGCACTAGTAGCTTCTGTAATTAATTCTTTTCTTTCCTCTAAAGTAAATAAAGAATTTTTGGCAGAGTTATTTAATACGACAACAATTACCTCATCAAACACTCTTGCTCCACGTTTAATAATATCTAAATGTCCTAAAGTAATTGGATCAAAACTTCCAGGACAAACAGCAATACGTTTCATCTTGTACCCCCTAAAAATTACTCCATACAAATATGATACACTGATACGCCACAAATTCCATATTTTTCTGCTTTTGTTCGTACAAATTTCCCTATTTTTTCAGGTAATTCGACATCAGTAGCATGTTCTACTAAAATTGTTCCATCTGATGCAAGTAGATTTTTTTCATCAAAAGTTTCAATTAATGATACGATTTGTTGTTTTTTATAAGGAGGATCTAAAATAATTAAATCAAATTGGATCTCTCTTTTAATAATCGCTTTAACAGCCCTCTCAGCGTCATTTCGATATACTTCAGCACAATCAGTTAGATTACATGTTGCTAAGTTTTCTTTAATCGTCTTAATCGCCTTCATTTCACGATCTACAATAATCGCTTTTTCAATCCCTCTACTTAAAGCCTCAATTGATAGTCCACCACTACCACCGAATAAATCTAATACAATACCACCTTCAAAGTATGGTCCAATTATATTAAACATCGCTTCTTTTACTTTATCAGTTGTCGGTCTAGTACTCATTCCAGGTACTGCCTTTAAACTTAATCCTTTATTTTTTCCTGATACTACTCTCATTTAATTCACACCTACTATATATTTCAATTTACGAAAATATCCTATCATAATTTCACTAAAACAAAAACATTTCTTTCCATATTCTGCTACTAATGTATAAAATCATCCACTTTGGAAATAATTAATTTTAACAACATCTCAGTTGATGTTGTTGCCAACCGCGGAGAAGACTTACGTTTCCCCATAAGTTCTTCCTCCGGTTTCTCCTCTCCCTTTGCCTTCTTTTAAGTGATTACACTTTAATAAGAGGGGCCCTGCAAATGCGGGGTTTTTTTTTATGCCTTTATCCTGTAGAATAAATGTTGCATTTATTACCATACTTTTTTTTGGAATACACGTAAAGTATTTACGTTTTAAGGGGGAACACTCATGATCCAACGCATGATTGAAATTGGAGAAGGATACTCAGATTTATATGAACTATTTGAAATTGCTAAATCGCAAAAAGATAGAGTTAAATTTTTACTAAAATTAACATCTGAAAATAAAGGCTCAAACTGCTGTTCTTTTGCTGTTATATTAAGCCCTACTTCTATTGGTGAATTCCAGCCAATATATTATTGTAGAGAAGGCATTACATTAAAAGAAGATTCAGTTACAAAACGTGAAGTGTTGTTTGAAGAATTAGCTACAACTTTAAACAAAGAAATCATCACATTGCAAATAAGACATTCAAGCTCATTTCATGAAAACGATTTATTTCACCAATATATAATCGGAATTTTACGCTTAAATCATTTAATTCCACCAATGAAATAACTATATTTCCTAATCTTACTCATAAAATAAAAAGAAAACAAAGGGATAGTTTTTCCCTATCCCCTTTCCTTTCAACCATACCACAAGAAAAACGATTGAACGGTTTTTAATTCAGATAGGTTACCCCTTCTAAATTAATTAGCCATTCAATCGTTTTTAATCTACTTGATAATCATATTCCTTTGCTTCGTCTGGTTTTGCATTTTCGTACTCAGTCTTAATAAAAGGTTTATATGACAATTCGATTCGTTTTACAAAATGAAATTTTTTCAATCTCTCTATTGTTCGATCTATATCATCCATATTGCAGTATAGGACTACGTATTTCAAACGTTTAGAGACAAAGTGAATATTTCCAAATTTACGTAACATTTTTGCTTGTTTTAATGATTGTAAATAAATAATAATACCTTGTCTTTGCACGAACATAGCTTTCTCCTTTAAAAATCCGTTAGAAATAGAATATCATATCCCAAATTTCTTTTGCAACGAAACTTTCATAAATAGTTTTTAGAAAGGATTGAAAATTATGTTAGACGATGTTTGGGAGCAATTTTTTAACTGTATTTCAAATTATAAACAAATTAATCATTTTTCAAACAAACAAATTTGCGGTGCCAATTTTCTATATATTCAGATAGATGATTGTCAACAGAACGAAGAGGCGATCAAAAAACTTCTAATTGATTGCTCTAGAACCATTACTGAACAGTTTAAACTAATTTACCGAGTTGAATTTATTCGTAGTGAAAATAATAATTTCGTATTTAAACATCGATTTTACGTTCCGAATAAAAAAATGTTTTGTTGTGGAAATAATTGCGCTAACTGTACTAGGTTCAGAAAATGAATTTTATTAAAAAAAGACTCATTATTAAATAATGAGCCTTTCAATATGTTCTATTACCTCGTTTTACATCCACACTTTCCACCTGTGCCACATCCACCAGTACTACATCCTCCACCTGTATTTACGAAGAATGGATTACCCGCTGGAACTTTCACTGAAGGTGAAACAGCTTGAGCAATTAAATAGCTAGTCTCATCTAAAAGTAATTGGACCTGATCTTCCGCTTGCTTAAAAGCAGCGATAGTATCGTTTAATTGAAGTTCTCTTTTAACTTCACTCATTTTTTTTCGAATTTCTTTATAATCGGGATGATATTTTCCAAATCGTTGAACATCCTCATATAAATCCTTCGTCTTCATAAAACGGCTAATAATTTCTTGAGCAGTTTTATCATTATTTAATGCAATATATGAAGTTCGATACTGATCTGCAACATCTGATTGCACGATCATTGAAGCAAGTTCTTCTGAGACTGTTATAAGTTGCAAGGTTTCCATTGTTGCATACATTTCCTTACACCTCCAAGAATAAACTATACCACATTTAATTCGGTAAATAAAAGAACTTGTCCTATGCTTTTATATGATCAGAAATATTAAATTCATTTATCTTCCATTTACCATCTTTAAATTCAATAAAATTTGCACAAGCATTTTTTAATTTTGTCCTAAAATTAACTTTCTCAGGATCAATTGCATGTAGAATTGCCTTAATCGTATGAGAATGTGCAACAATTACAATTCGTTTACCTTCATAATTTTGAGCAATGTCTTTTAATGCACTAAAAGCTCGATCAATTAATTCTTCATCTGTTTCCATACCTTCTACATTATTATTATAAATGTTTTCATGAACATCGGAAATAGGTTTTCCACTAGCTTCACCAAATTCTCTTTCTAGAAATCGTTCATCCTCTAGGATCTCATCAATTTTAGAAAAATCTGCAATTGCCTGTGCAGTTTGTCTCGCCCTAACTAATGGACTTGTAATAATCCGATCCCACTTTTGATCACTTAAAAACAATGCACTATCATTCGCCTGTTGTTTACCAATCGTATTTAAAGGAATATCTTCTCTACCTTGAATTATATTGTTAAAATTCCAATCAGTTTGTCCATGTCTTACTAAACAAATTTCTGTCATAACTACTACTCCTTTTTAAAAATTACTTTCTTCATTGTAGCAAAAAGCTATGACAGATTAAATTATTATCCTTTTTTTAATCTTCCTTTGATTCAGTATCAGAGGATTCTTCACTACTGGTACTTTGTTGATCTTTTAATACATGGAACATGTCAATCATAAACGATGCCATTTGAACTTGATTTGACAATTTATCAACTCGTTGTGGAATAGTTTTACCAAAAAACTCAAGGGAAGCCAGTCTAAACTCATCAGTAAGCTCAGGATTTCTAGAAAGTTTACGATACCATTTTGGTTGTTGTCTTAAAAATTTTAAATAATCTTCTTCACTCTGTAGAAATTCCAAAACATCTTTTCTCAATTTAGATCTCCTCAATCCTGTCTAAAATTAAATTGTTGTGCCGCTGGCTTTTCTTCTCTTTGATTAGTTGAAGTAGCTGGAGATTTAAATTGTGATATAAGCTGTTGAATATTGGTTAAAGTAGAGTTTACATTTGTTAAATGGCCTTGAATTTGATCTGGATCTAAATTTTTTACAAAAGAAATTACTTTTCCAACGTATCCTTCTTCTGATTGTTCTGTTTTGGCAGTTTTCTTTTGAGACCTTGTATTATTCTCATTTCTGTATTCATCCCACATTTCATGGTCTTCACCTTTGTAATACCAATCTTCAAAATATTGTTGCCATGTTTTTTTACCCGTTTTTACTTCCTCTCGAAGTTTTGGGTGTTCCATAACGAATTGCCTAAATTGTTCGATAGATGGACGACTATTTTCATTTCCCATTCATATCACTCCAATTAAAAGCATTTACTACAAAATTATGTCTTTCGAATAATTTTGTGCTTGTATGGAAATAAAAAAATCAAGCACAAACTTTCGCTTTTGCTTGATTTCGCGATTATTTTATAAAATTTTGGGTGTAATATTTATTAAAGGCTCCTACTCCAAGTGTGGTATATTCTTTTTTATACATATTTACTCGGTGACCTTTACTATTAATCCATCCATATACTGATGCTATACCATCTACATAATTAGCCGAAATATTTTCGCCAGCGATTCTGTATGGAACATTTGCATCATTTAAACGATCAGCTAGACTACCATATAAATTAGAATAGTGATCAAAATATTTATTTTGAACCATATCTTTACTATGTCCTAAAGCTACTTTAGCAGCATCAGCATTCCAATTTAAAGTACTTAAATTCATTCTTTTACGATATACATTCGTTAAATTAAAGATTTGTCTTTCTACTTCACGATCAACAATTGCTTCTTGTAATGTATTTATTTTTTTTGCATTGATTAAATTTCCACTATAAATTAGCTCGTACGGTTTTTGCTTAACTAGCGTTTCTGGTGATAAATATCGAATACCTAATAAACTTCCGGTAAATCGGTCAAAATAAAGTTGAGCATAACAATTATCTAAAGAAACAAGTGGACGTTCATGTAAATCTGTTGTCGATAATTTAAAAGTATATTGATTACGTAATATCGAAAATGAAACTTTATCGTGTACAGTTACATTATCCATTGTTTCTTCGTAGTGACTACCCATCACAAATGGAGAGATATCAACTTTATTACCAGCAACAAAAATAGTTACGACTTTGCCATTTAGTACACCAAATTGAGTATACTTTGTAGCATCCTTATCATAAACAAGCCAATCATAGTCATATTGAGAAGGAACTTTTCTTGACGGTTTACCAAAGGTTTTTAAAATTTCTTGTTCACTTTTACCAATATACTGAGAAACGGAGTATGTCGCATTTGTAGTGCTTGCATTTTCGATCATTGGCTTATTCACTTTTTCAACTCTTTCATATGGTTTAAACGTTTGTATATTACTGATCCAATCTTTAATAAGTGGACTGAACATAAAAACTGTTATAAAACTTATTGTAAAAAAGAAAAGTTTTATAAGCTTATCCATTTAGATCTTCCCTTCCCAATTGTTAACTCTATGTTTATATATCCATTGTAGCCAAATTATTCAAAAAAATATATAAATTAGTTAAAATACATTTATCAGCTTTTCATTGCTAATTATTGTCATAGATAATATTATATTAATAGGGATTTTTTCTAAGTAATTTAGGGGGTAATAACATGAAATTTGAGAATACAAATTTAGAAAACCATGTATTAAATGTAAATTTATTAACTGAAATCATGGAAGAATTAGGCTTTGTCCTTGCTGGTCAATGGGATTACGAAAGAGTAACTTACGATTATAAATTTGAACAACGTAATGAAATCTACTACTTACGCGTTCAAGGTTTCGCAGTAGAAGGACATGTAGAGTCAAGTAAAGGTAAAATCCAATTACTTACTCCACTTTTAGGTAAATACTATTATCCTCACGGTGTAGAGTACGGAGAAGGCGAAAACTTCCCTGAAAGCATCGTTAATAAAAGTAATGACTTACTTAAAAAAGCTGAAGAACAAATTTCTCTAGTAAGCAAGTTCATTATTCTATAATTATTAAAAAGAGTGAGTAAAAAGAAGTACAACTTCTTTTACTCACTCTTTTATTTTTCACTTAAAATCCTAAAACAGCTTTAATAACTGAAGTAGTGTCTCCACCTTTGTAGAAAACGTATAATAAACAATAAACGAATACACCTGTAATTGCAGTAAAAAACCAAATAATACTAGTAATCGGTCCAATTTTTTTGTGTAGTTTTAATTTGTTTTTATATCCTGAAATAATTGATACTAGACCAAATACTCCGCCAGTTGTAGCTAAGAAGATATGGAAAAACAAAAATATATGATAATACAACTTTAAACTTTTTGGTCCCCCAAAAGAAGTATTTCCAATAAAGATTGTTCTAGTTGCGTATACAATGAAAAATGAGAGAGCAAAGACTCCAGCAAAGAACATAACTTTCTTATGTCCCTCTATATTTCTTTTTGCAATAAGATACCAGCCGATTGCAACTAATATGGCACTAATGACAATAAAGCTTGTACTTATTGTTGGTAAAATTGGTAACGAATTCAAAATTTCCACCCCTACGATTTTTTAAGCAATAACGGATTACTACTGATTGGATCAATTTTATTTCCATTTTGTTCTCTTTTAGCCCATTTGAAAAAATTATAACCAATAACAGATCCATAAACTATTTCCTGGATAATTTTCATGATAACTCCGCCAACCTGTTGATCTTCCCTTGCTGACATAAAGTTAAATACTTCTGGACCTGAAATGTTTAGTGATTTTAATAAATCTGGTGATACGCATAGTTCCATTGCTTTACTCCACAACACTGGATCATTATAAGTCGCGTAAAATGGATGTCCTGCAAAAATAATAAGTGCACATGCTGGTGTTAATAAAATACCATTTCCAAACATATAACCAATCTTTTGGATATCAGAAAGTGTTTGTCTCTCTGGTAAGTTATTAATAACAGGAAACCACATAAATACTGCCATAAAAAATAATATATTTGTAAATAAGAAATGATAGATATTATTCGTTTTTACAGTATCAAATACTAATGGGTAATGGTAAATCGAAAATACTACATTAAAAATAAGTAAAGCAATTAATGGTTTTGTTGCAAAAGTAAAAAACGCATTAACGAATTTTGGTTTTAGTATGTTTCTCCATAACCAATTTGGAATTCCATTAATAAGAAAGATCGGTGCAACTAAGTATAAAACTGCCATTTCAGTCATATGTGCACTAAAAATAATATGACCAATTAAATCGATTGGACTGCCTTGTGCAGTGTAAACTAACAAAATTCCAATTACGAAATACACTTTTTGTTTAGTCTCAGTAACATGGTTTTCATCTTTATATTTATTAATTATGTAAAAATAACCTAAAATGACTAAAACTAGAAACACAAATAAATATGGACTCCAAAGTGCTTTAAACCCGAACATCCCTAAGCTAATCATGAATGCACACCCTTTAATTATTCTATTCACCCTTATTATTTTTACCTAATGTTTAAATTAATATTGAACTATGTAAATATATTGTAGATTTAAGAACTATAAATAATTTCACAAAGACAAAAAAAATTTAAACATTACTTCTATCATATAATATTTAATGAAATTATCCAAACTATTATACTACTAAATTATATAACAGTAATAATGGTTTATTCAAATTAAAATACGATTTGAAAACGTTATTCATTTTTAAATGATTGGTATTTATATATGGGTGTTTATAGTGAATTATAATCTAGGGTGCACACACTTTCTGTCGGGTCTTACGGCACCTGCTTTTCTGATAGGAGGCGAGTCCTTAAAATCCCAATCTACTTCTCTATTATTAATAATTCATCTGGTTTCACGTTTTGACACTAGCAAAGCCAATGCAGCAGCCAAAAACCCTGCAGTCAGTTTGCCAACAATCAGTGGAATGACAAAATTCTTCTCCACACCCGCAACAAACCCTAAGTGACTGCCAAAAACAAATGCGCCACTTACGGCAAATGCTGTATTTATGACTTTCCCACGGTCGTCCATCTCATGCAGTGTCGCAAACATAGGAATGTGGTGGGCGAAGGAGGCAATGAATCCACCTAATGCTTGTTGATTCATACCTAGCTTATTTCCGAGTAATGCAAAAGGCTTCTTTAATACTTTTACCAACACAAAAACAAAAGGAAATGCACCAGCAAGTATGATGGTTATTTTTCCAACTGTTACAAAGCCCTCCGAAAGCGGCATCATACCTGGGATAATAACGATACCTGTTAAAGTTTTAATAATCATCGAGACAAGACCAATGATAATAACGATTTCAATTGCTTTTCCAAACCATTTAAAACCACGAATCATCACCGATTGAGCTGATAGCATTCCAATCCCAATCAAGACAGAAATCAGAATAGAAGGAATCAAATTTTTCAACATCCATATAAAGCCAAATCCTGCAACAAACCCTCCTGCTAAGCATCCAAATGGAATAGTCATTAGCCCAATTAAAATTCCTTTAGCAAAAAAGGGGTGATCATTTTTATGAATGATGCTTAAAGCAACCGGAATGGTAAAAACAATAGTTGGCCCCATCATTGTTCCTAAAAACACCCAAGAGAACAAAGCAGCATCACTAGATTGAGCCATTTCATTTGCTAATGAGTATCCACCCATGTCAAGAGCTAAAAACGTGGATGAAAACATCGATGGATCTGCTCCAAGAAATTGGTAGACCGGGGATACAATCGGTGTTAACCACTTAGCTAATACTGGAGATAGTGAGATCATTCCAACCATTGAAAGAGCAAGTGGTCCCATGGCTTGAAAGGCTTCCTTAAATTTTTGTCCGACTCCATACCGATTTCCTATCAGATAATCGATTGCCCCTATGACCATAAAGCCTGTCATGATATATAAGATGATTTCATTCATATAGATACGCCCCAATTCAAAAGAAAGGTCATCTTTTTAAAAATCCATTAGATGACCTTTTCAATATTTTTTATAAGATAATTAAGTGCTTATCAGAATGGGTTATGATTTCATAACCATTCTCTTTTACTATAATATCATCTTCAATCCGGCAGCCACCCCATCCTGGGATATAAATTCCTGGTTCAACGGTAACAACCATTCCAGTTTGAAGAATTTCTACACTTTTGTCAGAAAGCCGGATTGGTTCGTGAACCTCCATACCTAACCCATGACCTGTTGAATGTCCAAAACGATCTCCGAATCCTTTTTCTGAAATATAGTCTCTCGTTAAATCGTCGATCGTTTTCGCTTTTTCACCTGATTGAATTCCTTCTGTCCCACGTTTTAGGGCTTCTAATACGATGTGATAAATGTTGCGGAACTCATCCGAACAACTCCCAACGGCGATTGTTCTCGTAATGTCAGAGCAATAACCATTGTACAATGCACCAAAATCAAGGGTTACCATGTCACCATGCTCAATCACTTTTTCGGAAGCCACTCCATGCGGTAGGGCAGCCCTCTTTCCAGAAGCAATTATAGTATTAAATGATGCTGCGGTTGCACCAAGCTTTCGCATATAGAATTCCAGTTCATTACGGATTTCTAATTCCGTAACCCCTGGTTTAATGATATTCAAAATATAATCAAACGCCTTATCTGCGATTTTAGCTGCCGTTCTCATTAATTCTAATTCTATTGGCTCTTTGATTTCTCTAACCTTTTCAACGATATTTTCCAATTGAATCCATTGTACATTTCCATACTCTTGTAGTTTTGAGAACGTATTTAAAGTCATGGCATTTGCCTCAACAGCGACCTTTTTAAGACCTTGACAGTCGACTTCTTTTGAAACTTCTTTTTCAATATTTCCGTTATGGACGATAATCTTAGCGTTTTTCACTTCATTTTGAGCCTGTTCCCCGTAGCGGAAGTCAGTGATAAAGGTAGCAGCATTTTTTGAAATTAGCACCATGCCAGCTGATCCTGTAAAACCTGTCGTATATCTACGATTTTCACTTTTTGTAATCAATATTGCGTCGACATTGTTCTCTAAAAGCTGTTTCTGTATTTTTTCGATTCGGTTCAATTTCGTTCATCTCCTACAATCATTAATTCTTTTGGGAACTTCGTTAATACTTCATACCCATTATCTGTTATGACAACATCGTCTTCAATGCGCACACCACCGAGGCCATTAAGATAAATGCCGGGTTCAATAGTGATGACCATTCCTGGTTTCAGTACCCCTTCATTCACATCATTTATAGATGGTGCCTCGTGAATTTCAATTCCTAGACCATGACCTATGCGATGAGGAAAAAATTCACCATAGCCAGCTGATTGAATGACTCGTCTTCCCGAGAGATCAACATCACCAATTCTTGTTCCAGGTTGAGAAGCCTCCACCCCAGCAAGATTGGCCTGTAAAACTGTATTGTAGATTTTAACGAGTTCGTTATTTGGATGACCATAAATGACGGTTCTTGTGATATCAGAGCAATATCCCTTATATTTCACACCTAAATCAAAAAGGGCAGTATCTCCTTTTTTTAACTTATTGTCACCTGTAGCACCATGTGGGTTACTTGCATTTTGGCCAAACAATATAATGGGAGAAAATGACATTTCTTTAATCCCTTTTTTCTTTAATTCAAATTCAATTTTTCCTAAAACTTCAAGTTCTGTAATTCCTTCTTTTAATGCTTCAATACCCACTTGTACCCCGTAATCAGCAAAAGCGGCGGCTTCACGTAATATTTCAATTTCATCAGCATCTTTTACTAGTCGCATTTCAGTAAGTATAGAGTCTAGTGATGCAAACTCTACTTCACCAAAAATCTGTTGCAGATTTTCAATGTAAAAGTAAGAGATATCATGCTTCTCAACTGCAAATTGTTTCATTTCGCTTCTACTTTCAATCAAGTGACCAACAAGTGACCACGGATGATCGGAATCTGTGTAACTTAGGATTGGATGCTTCCAGCCTGCTTCCTTTATCATTTGAACTTCCATCGCTGGTGTAATAAATACGGGTTCGTCGTTCGGGAAGACAAAAATACCTACAAATCGTTCGTGCGGATTGTAATCAAAATTCGATAAATAAAAAATATTTTGGCGTGATGTTATCAAACCACCTGGAATACTTTGTTGTTGTAAAAATGTTTGTAATTCTTGCATTCGATTATTCATGTTCATTTCTCCTTTAATAGATGGTTTAAATTAGACATGAAATATTGATGCAAGTTCTGTGCCATTTTTAACATCTTTTATTTAGAAGATTGTTTAGGAAATAGTGTAAATCTTTTTAGACACTGTTTAGTGTTTTGTGTCTAAATAATTAGACACTAGTAGTTTGATAGAACCGTCGAGTATGTCATTAGTAGTCTTTATTAAAAGGTTGCTTATTTACGGATTGAGGAGAAATTCTTCAGTAAGGGGAGGTAACTTGCGTAAACTTTTGATTGCCGGTTCTAAATCAGCCCAGAAGTCTCTTTCGCTCGTCTGGACTAATTTAGTCGTAAAGGCTTTTAGTTTTTAAAGCTCAATCTTTAATTTTTTCATTTTATTGTACAAAGTAGCTCGAGATATTCCTAGTTTTTTTGCTGCTGCTTGCTTGTTCCCTTTCTCTGTTTGAATGGCTTCAATGATTTTATTTTTTTCAAAGTCATTTAGATCATCTTGTAAAGAGTCATCGTATCCAGTCGATAATAATGTAGATTGTAACATCTTTGGCGGTAAGGCTCCGATCGAGATTGTTTCTTCTCCTGATAGTAATACTAACCGTTCAATTACATTTCGCATCTCCCTCACATTTCCAGGCCAATCGTATTGTAGTAAGGCAGAAGTTACTTGAGGATCAACGATTTTAATCGTTCGATTATATAGTATTGAAAACTCATAGATAAATTGATGTAAGAGCTCCATTACGTCTTCTTTTCGTTCTCTCAATGGTGGAATCGTAATAGATAAAATGTTAAGACGATAATAAAGGTCTTCTCGAAATGTATTAGCTTCAACCATTGCTTCTAAATCTTTATTTGTAGCAGCAATGATTCGGCACTCCGCTGTTAACTGCTTTGTACCACCAACACGGTAATACGTTTTATCTTGCAATACTCTAAGTAACTTCACTTGCATATCTAACGGTAAGTCACCAATTTCATCCAGAAAAAGTGTTCCTCCATGCGCCAACTCTAGTTTTCCTTTTTTACCTTTTGCATCTGCACCAGAAAATGCTCCTTTTTCATAGCCAAAAAATTCACTCTCAAACAATGATGGTGTAATCGCACCACAGTTTACAGCTATAAATGGAGAAGATGATCCTTGATAAAAATGGATAGCTTTTGCAAAGACTTCTTTTCCAACCCCAGTTTCACCAAGTAATAAAATATTCGCACTCGTTTCAGACATTTTCCTCGATAACGAAATTGTTTCTTTCATCAATTGACTCGAACCTTTAATTTGTTGGAAAGAATCGTGTGACAATTGTAGTCTTGAAACCTCCTTCTGCAATTGAAGAATTTTGGAGGAAGCATTCATAAGTTCTTGATTCATTATTACTTGACTCGTAATATCTGTTTCAGCAGCAACTGCACCTACAATTCGGTCATTGATAAAGATTGGACTGCTATTAATCATGACAAAGAGATCCTCACGAGGTTTATGGTGTTTATGACGAAAAGATTGACCTGTCTCCATCGTAACTTTATTTAATAACATATCTTTCGGAAAAAACTCTTCCATTTTATTCCCAATAATTTCTTCTTTAGGAATTGAAAAGATCCTTTCAGCACCATGAGTCCAAACCACTGTTTTTCCGACTTCATCTACAATCGAGACCGATCCATCCATCGTATCAATCATCGTTCGAAAATAGGCCTCTAAATATTGATAAGACTCAAACACTTTCGAAACTAAAATAGCAGAATTGATGTAGCCCTTGATTTTTCCTTCTCCATCCGTGATGACTACAACTTCTAATTTTTGCACTTCTTGAATCACGTCTTGAATAACATCATTTTCATTGGAAACACCTGCTTTTTTCCAATAAAGTTCATTGATATTCTTGCTCTTAAAATGAAGATATTCATTGATCGTTAACATCCATACTTCACTATGATGCTGTTTAAATATATACGTTGCTTCATTATCTACATCCATATCAGAGTGCAAAGAAAAATTTGTTTGCAACAAATCTTCTATTCTAGGAAGAAGATGTTTCATGAAAATACCACCACCTAATTGTCTTTTTTTTATATTACTCTATCATTCCGACGAGTTTGTGTCATGATTATACTTTTTGTTTTTTTGTAAGCCAATGGTGTCAAGTTCATCGACTTTCTGAATTTATCAATAAAGTAGCTTGTGCTGTTAAATCCAACTTGATAGGCAGCATCAGTGACATTCGATTCCGCTTGTTGTAGTAGTATTAAACTTTTTTGTATTCGATAATCGGTTACATAGTTTAAAGGAGTAGTTTTTAACATCCGTTTGAAATATCGACAGCACTCTGATCGGCTTAATTGACCAACTCTTGCAATGTCGTCTAATCGTATTTTCTCAGAATAATGTAAGTGGATCCAATTTAACATTTGCTTCATGCGCTTACTCTTTACTACTACAGACTGTTCATACTCTAATTCAATTCCGTTCATTATTAAATTCTTCCATATTAATGTTAGATGTAAGCTGATGTCGATTTCATAGAATGGTGAATTTTGTTTGATCATCTGATTGATTTTCAAAATATAGCTTAAAATGCTATTGGCCCATACCTCCTTTGGATTTAAGAATAAATAAGGTAGATTGGTCGCCTGATAATAAGGCTTTACAAAAGTTGTATAAAGTTCTTGAGATAAAACGAAACTTGGTGAAACATTTAAACAAATATAGGCACAGTCTGAATCGTTCCGATCTTTTGCCATATGTAGGCAGCCACTATTTATAAAAAGCCCTTCCCCTTCTGATATAAGAATTTTTTCTTCATTTATTTGAAAAATTGTTTCTCCTTTAACAACGTGAACAAACTGAAATTCATCATGCCAATGAAGAGGTATATAACCATTTATATTTTGCTTAATCGTTGTTTCATAGCAAGCAATTGGTAAAACAACAGTATGATGTTTAGTTAATTCTTTTAAACTTTGGTCTACCATAAAATTTTTAAATTGCATTCCTTCATAACCACCTCAATATCCTTATATTTTTCTATTCAATTTGAGTATTATTTTAGCGTTTTTCCTCTTATCATTTAAAATATTATAACACTATTTTTATATTTGAAGGTGGAGACTAAAATCATGAATAGACGAAAGGGAATATTTCTTGTCATCACGGGAGCAGTTTTTTGGGGGATTGGAGGTACAGTCGCAAAAAAACTTTTTCAACAATATCAAATCGATGTCGATTGGCTTGTTACGATCCGATTGCTAATAGCTGGATTTTTACTCTTAACTATTCAGTATTTCAGAAAAGACCGTTCTCAGATTCTTGGGGTTTGGAAAACTGGAAGGATTGCAATTCAATTGATTATTTTCGGAGTACTGGGGATGTTAGCGGTTCAATACACCTATATGGCTTCAATCGAACATGGAAACGCTGCTGTTGCAACACTATTACAGTATTTAGCACCTGTAATGATAATCTTATACTTAATTTTCCGTAAACAAACCGCTCTAACACGAAGAGATTTGTTAACAGTTTCACTAGCTTTAATTGGAAGTTTTTTCTTATTAACAAACGGCTCAATCTCACAATTATCTGTGCCTGCACCAGCAATCGCTTGGGGGGGATTATCTGGAGTAGCTTTAGCATTTTATACTTTATATGCCGTACCATTACTTAAACAATACGACTCACTTGTCATTGTCGGATGGGCTATGATTATCGGTGGCTTAATATTAAGTTTTATCCATCCGCCTTGGCAAATGGACTATAAAAGCTTAACGCTTGAAGCCATTTTATATCTGGTCTTCATTATCATATTTGGTACGATGATTGCATTTTGGTTCTATATAGAAAGTTTGCAAAGTCTGCCACCTAAAGAATCAAGTCTGCTAGGAAGCATTGAGCCGCTAGCTGCTGTATTAACAACAATCTTCTGGTTAAAAGAACCTTTTGGTTTTTTCCAATGGCTTGGTACAGCTTGTATCATTGGAATGATATTATTGTTAGCTTTGACTAAAGAGTCTTCCTCAAAAACTAGCCAGCCTCCTAATAATAAAGAACCACTTAGAGTTAGTTGAATCGAGGCGTTTTTTTGAAATTGTAAAATAGGAGCTGATTGATCAATCAGCTCCTAAATAATTGTTGAATTAAAGCATTGCGCTAATTGCTTAAAGATTAGTTATAATCTTCACTATTACCCATTTAATAACGCCTGTGCTTGTTGTGTATCCATATGTATTAACGAAAAACTTGGTTGAAATGGCAATAATACTTGGTATAACAAGAAAAATCAATTTTACCCATAAATAAATAACCTATACAGGGCTATATTTTCCCTCGATCTAACTTTGAAACTTTGTTATCTGTTTCTCGACCTACGATTTCTCGAGTTATTGATATCGGTTTCCTAAATATCTTTTCCTGTATGTTTTACCTTGATCTGGAATATCCATAAAACCTTGTGCACCCCAAATTTGATGCTCTGTTAATTTATCTATACTTCCACTTAGCTCCACTTTTTCTTCCATTTCAATATCATCATCTTTAGGAATATCCACGTCCATCGTTGAATCATCCTTTCCATTTTACTATTATTCAAAACCGATTTAAATATTATATTTTGTCGGCTTTATAGTTTTCTTCCACTAATCATTCTTATACAACATAAATATCAGAAAGTAGCATCGGACTCAAAATTGGTTCCAAATTGTTGTGTACGGAACAGATCCTTTAGTTATCGAAAATCAACATAAACAGGCATAAAAAAAAGGAAGTGAATAAAATTCACTTCCTTTTTTCATCATAACCAGATTAATGTTAAGAATGTTAATAGTGTAATGACAGCAACTGTTAGTCCTGAATATAGGAAGAAAGCTTGTGTGCTGTGACCTTTATTTTTCATGTGCATGAAGTAATAAAGTTGGAACACTAGTTGTACTACAGCAAGTAATAAAATAAATGGTACTGTAAAGTATTTATCCATTTTATCTCTATATAATACTGCTGCGAATGATGCAAGTGTTAAAATGATCATTAATGCGAAAGAAATTAATTGTTGTTTCATTTCTTCTGCATGTTTACGTCTGTGATACTTTATTTCAACTTGATTTCTTTGATGAGAGTTTGTATTTGTACCCATTTTCTTATCCCACCATTCCCATTAAGTATACTACTGTAAAGATGAAAATCCATACTACGTCGATGAAGTGCCAGTATAAACTTGCAACATAGAACTTCGGAGCGTTGTATAAATTTAAACCTCTTCCACCATTTCGAAGCATTAAAGTAGTGATCCATAGTAAACCAACAAATACGTGGGCACCATGAGTACCTACTAATGTATAGAATGAAGAACCAAATGCACTACTCTTAATTGTAAAATGATATTCGTGCATATAGTGTCTAAATTCGTAAATTTCTAATAATAAAAATCCTAGACCTAATAAAACTGTAATTCCTAACCAAAGCATCATCTTTTTGTGTTCAAAGTTTTTCATGTGGTACATTGCATAAACACTTGTAAGAGAAGATGTTAAAAGTAACATTGTAGCAATGAATACTAATTTTGGTTCGAACATTTCAGAAGCACTTGCTCCACCAGCAGTAGAGTTTCTTAATGCTAAGAAAGTACCAAATAATGATGCGAATAATACAGTTTCTCCACCAAGAAACAGCCAGAATGCTAAGAACTTATTTTTACCTTCTTCTGTAGCTTTTTCAGGGTTATGAGGAAACGTTTCAGCTGTAAATTTTTGATTCATTTCCATTATGCCTCAACCCCCTCATCAGCTATGTCTTCTTTATGGATATGGAATCCATGATCATCAATCCAAGAACGTAAGAACATTGAACCGAATGTAATAACTAAACCAAGAATTAATACACCAACTGCAGTGTGGTTCTTAAGTTGGTCATTATACAATGCCCCAAATGCTGCGATAAATAAGCCCACTGACATAACAAATGGTAAAATAGATGAGTTTGGCATATGAATATCACCTAGTGGTTCAGCAGGTGTCATTTTGCCGTCTCCTTCCATTTTTTCTACCCATAAAGCGTCTAATCCACGTACATATGGAATTTGAGCAAAATTATATTCTGGTGCAGGAGAAGGAATTGACCACTCAAGTGTACGACCTACACCCCATGCATCTCCAGCAGCTTTTTTACCTTTAATTGCTGTGTAAACGACATTAATTAACATAACGATTGTAGCTAGACCCATGAACATTGCTCCGATTGAGCTGATCATGTTACCAGTATCTAAGCCTTGTCCTGGTAAATATGTAAAGTAACGACGAGGCATACCCATTAAACCTAAGAAATGTTGGATAAAGAATGTTAAATGGAAACCAATAAAGAATAATCCGAATGTAATTTTTCCTAGTGTTTCATTTAAGATTTTACCAAACATTTTTGGCCACCAGTAATGTGCACCGGCAAATAGACCAAATACTACCCCACCAACGATTACGTAGTGGAAGTGAGCTACTACGAAATAACTATCATGGAATTGATAGTCAGCAGGAGCTGCAGCGTTCATAATACCAGTTACCCCACCTAGAACGAATGATGGAATAAAAGCAACTGACCAAAGCATTGGTGTTGTAAAACGAATTTGTCCGCCCCACATTGTTAATAACCAGTTAAAGATTTTAACCCCTGTAGGCACTGCAATTGCCATAGTTGCAACAGCGAAAATTGCATTTGCTACTGCACCAAGACCGTCTGTAAACATGTGGTGAGCCCATACCATGAATCCTAAGAAACCAATTAAAACTGTTGCGAATACCATTGAAGAGTAACCGAATAGACGTTTCTTAGAGAAAGCTGGAATGATATCTGAGAAGATACCAAATGCCGGTAATATAAGAATGTATACCTCTGGATGTCCGAAAATCCAGAATAAATGTTCAAAGATCATTGAGTTTCCACCTAAAGATGCATCAAAGAATGCAGTTCCAAATAGGCGGTCAAACATTAATAACGCTAACCCGATTGTTAATGCCGGGAATGCAAATAAAATAAGTGCTGATGTTACAAATACTGTCCAAGTAAATAGTGGCATACGCATGTATGTTAACCCCGGAGCACGCATGTTAATAATCGTTGCTAGGAAGTTAATACCACCTGCTAATGTACCAATACCTGAAATTTGTAGACCTAATAAGTAGAAGTCTACACCATGTGATTTACTGTGTAGAGCTAGTGTCGCATATGAAGTCCAACCTGCGTCAGGCGCTCCACCTAAGAACCAACTTAGGTTTAAGAAAACTCCACCAACGAAGAATAACCAGAAACCTAAAGAATTTAAAAACGGGAAAGCTACGTCACGAGCACCAATTTGTAATGGTACTACCGCGTTAAAAAATGCAAAGATCATCGGCATCGCCGCTAAGAAAATCATTGTTGTACCATGCATTGTTAATACTTGGTTATAAGCATCACCAACTAAAAATGTGTTGTCTGGCTTAATTAATTGTATACGAATAAATAACGCTTCCATCCCACCAACTAAGAAAAAGAATCCGCCTGCAATTAAATACAGGATGGCAATTTTCTTATGGTCGACTGTCGTTAAGTAGTCCCACAATAGTGGTTTCTTTTTCGCTACAGAACTCACAGTATTACCCCCTTTGCTTCATATCCATTAATTTATTTTGCAATTTTTAAGCTTGTTAAGTATGCAGTTAATGCATCAATCTGATCAGCTGATAAGTCACCATATTTACCTGACATAAGGTTTCCTGGCTTCATAGCTTCCGGATTTGTTAACCATTTCTTGATGTTTGCTTCATTATTTTTAGCAATACCAGCAACCATATCACGATCACCGAAGTTAGCTAAGTTTGGAGCAAGTCGTGCAGCAGGTGGTCTTGTATCATTTGCATCTGCAGCATGACAACCAATACAACTTTGTTTGAAGATTTTTTCACCTTCTTGTGCATCTGCTGTTACAGCTTGACCTTTTTGATTCTTCATATCAGCTAACCACTTATCGTAGTCGGCTTGACTTACAACTTTAACTTTAAATTGCATTAATGAATGTGAAGGACCACAAAACTCTGCACAGAATCCATTATATGTACCTTCTTTATCCGCTGAAAGCCACATTTTGTTTTCGCCTTCAACGTTTGTATCAAGTTTACCTGCTAATGATGGTACCCAGAATGAGTGTTTGATATCTTGACCTTTTAAGTTCAAAATAACTTTTTTACCTACTGGGATATACATGTCTTGAGAAGTAATGAATTTTTGTTTTGGATACTCAAATTCCCACCAGAAAAGATGAGCGTTTACATTAATAACAATTGCATCTTTTTTCTTCTCATCTTTTGCTATTTGCTTCTCATCTGAAAGCTTAAACGTTTGTGATACTGTTGGTACTGCTAAAACAATAAGTAAAATAACAGGAATAATTGTCCAAAGAAGCTCTAAGAAATGATTACCTTCTACTTGCTTTGGAATAATATTCTCTTGACCTTTACGGTGACGATATTTCACGATTACGTAAAGGAAAAGAACCGTTACAACAGCAACAACGAATACCATGATCAACGTACTTAGCTTCATAAGATCGTATTGCATTTTTGCTACTTCACCTTGAGGATTCAGTGTAGATTGATTTGCATGTCCACATGCACTCAAAATAACTGCTATCAAGGAAATTAGCGAGACTAATCGCCAATGTTTCATAAGAATACTTCCCCCTCTTTCAATTTAAAGTGTTTCATTCTTATTTAAAAATAAGATTAAACAAACAATAAAAAAATCCCCCGTAATACCCCTAATTAAAACGAAATTGTAAACACAATCATTGACATAAATAGAAGAGTTAAATAGTTAATGGAGTATATAAACATCAGTTTAGAGAACTTTTGATCATCCTTTTGTTTATAACAATATAATCCTAAAATAACCCATCCAATATTCAATATTGTTGCAAAAATAATAAATGGTAAACCTAGAGCTTGCATGTAAAATGGCAGTGGTAATAAACATAATACCCAGATCATCACTTGACGTTTCGTCATTTCAAATCCGTAAACCACCGGTAGCATTGGAATTCCCGCTCTTTTATATTCTTCAGAACGTCTCATCGCAAGTGCTAAGAAATGAGGTGGTTGCCATATAAACATGATTAAAAACAGCATCCAAGCAATTGGATGCAAATTCGCATCGATTGCTGCCCATCCAATTAATGGGGGTGCTGCACCAGATATACTACCTACTACTGTGTTTAACGTGTAATTACGTTTCGTCCAAAGAGTGTATAGTACGATATATGTAAATGCACCAATAAATGCATATACAACAGCCATTAAGGTTGTGAAAGCCATAAATGTAAAGCCCACAATTAATAAAAGAATACCAATTGAAATTGTAACACTTGGTTTAATATTACCTGTTACAGTTGGTCTGTTTTTAGTTCTCTCCATGTAAGGATCAATATCACGATCAATATAGTTATTGATTACACATGATCCCGCAATAATTAGTGATGAACCAATTACAGTAATAATTGCTTTTGGTAAATAATCTAATATATCTAATCCATTTATTTGGATTGCTAACCAGATACCTGTAAAAGTTGTCAGTATATTAGAGTTTACGATCCCTATTTTCATTAAAGAAAGCAAATCTTTCTTTAGTGAACTAGAAGGATGATTAGTTTCTTCGTTATTAGAAACATTATTAGCTAATTGTTCCAAGTCAATCCTCCTCTTTTTTATCAAAATTTCATTTTTCATACCCATTTTTTAATGGTTCATAATGAGTTTTTAATTTAGACATACTTCTATTAAACTAAATTCAATGAAATTTTTGTGATAAATATGTGAACAAATTGTGTACGTTTCAAAAAAATTTTAACGTAAACAGCCTATCTTTTCAATACTAAATACTATTTAATTATAAAATTAATTATTTCTATATTTTAAAAATGAATACATCCAAAGTTAAGAAAAAACAAATAATATGTCTAAATATGAAGGTTACCTTTGAATTTTGTGTCGTAATCTTATATGATATAGAAGTATTATTAGCAGAATAATTTTTTTAATAATTAAATTTTAAAATTATTATTATTTTATAAAAGTGGGTGGATGTACTTGCTACGTGTTTTAAAAGGGGTATCGTTAATAACCTCATTCATTCTTTTAATTGTTTTATTAGGTGGTGCACTCGTAACAAAGACTAATTCTGGACTCGGTTGTGGAAGATCTTGGCCTCTTTGTAAAGGTCAAATCATTCCTGATCATCTAACGATTCAAACTGTCATTGAATTATCTCATCGTGCAGCATCAGGCCTTGCCGGGATATTCGTTTTATTATTAGCAGTGCTTGCTTGGATTGTCATTCCTCATAAAAGAGAAACAAAGTTTTTAGCAATCATTTCTTGTATTTTTCTAATTGCTCAAGCATTAATCGGAGCAGCTGCAGTTGTTTGGGGTCAAATCCCAGCAGTAAAAGCAATTCATTTTGGTATTTCTCTAATTTGTTTTGCTGCAGTAGTCATGTTAACATTATTAATTTTTGAACGCGATCGCAATTATCAAAAAAATTCTTTTTATGTCGGAAAAAGAATGAAATTTCATACTTACGGTTTATGGATTTATTCATACTTAGTAGTTTATACCGGCGCTCTTGTTCGTCACGAAAATGCTAGCTTAGCATGTCCTAGCTGGCCACTGTGCAGTAAAGCAAACAACGGTATTCCTACACAGCTTCATGAATGGATACAAATGGGACATCGATTTGCCGCATTTATCTTATTCGTTTGGATCATTATTGCATTTGTACATGCTTATAAATACTATCGTAATGAACGTGGCATTTATTTTGGTTGGTTAGTCTCTTTAGTTCTTGTAACACTTCAAGTAATTTGTGGAGCTGTTATTGTTATTTCAAACCTAAATATTTATGTTGCATTAACACATGCGATTTTAATTTCGTGCTTATTTGCAATATTTAGTTTCCAAAGTTTAGTTTGTACAAGAAGTAAAAGCTCAAATTCTGAGTTACTTCAAAATAAAAATATCTCTTAAAAAAGGTATTTCTTCCACTTAATTGTAGAAGAAATACCTTTTTTTTATATTTAAATTTAATGCGAAGAAGAGTTGCCCTTTTAATGCGGGCTTCTCTATCTTCGCTAAACATCGTATTTTTTATCTTTGTTCTAGTTCTATTAGTAGATCACCTGTAGAAATACTCTCTCCTGATGTAATCAGAATATCTCTTATAACACCAGTAAATGGAGATTGGACAGTTGTTTCCATTTTCATCGCTTCAGTGATTGCTAATGTTTGACCTTTTTCAACTACATCGCCCTTTTTAACAAGTACATTTAAAACAGTACCTGGCATTGTTGCGTTAATATGGTTTGGATTACTAGTGTCCCCTTTTCTTTTTTGAACGACAGTAGATTTGACAGAGTAATCTTTAACCACAATTTCTCGTGGCTGACCATTTAATTCAAAGTATATAACTCTTGTTCCATCAGGCTGGGCTTGACCAATCGAAACAAGTTTAACAATCAGTGTTTTACCACGTTCAATATCAACTTTGATCTCTTCATCTAATCTCATTCCATGGAAGAAAGAAGGTGTATCAAGTACAGATAAGTCTCCATAGCTTTCTACATTTTTTTGATAATCCATAAATACTTTAGGATATAAGCAATAAGCTAGTATATCAAAATTAGTAACCTGGCGATTTAACGTCTTGAATAAATACTCCTCAACATCTTTAAAATCGATTGGCTTTAATGTTTCCCCAGCTCTTTCAGTTAATGGCTGTCTTCCTTTTAAGATGACCCGTTGTAAACTCTTTGGAAATCCTCCATGAGGTTGTCCTAATTTACCTTCAAAAAACTCTATTACTGAATCAGGAAAATCGATATTTTCTCCTTTTTCATATACAGAATCTTCGTCTAAATTATTTTGAACCATAAACAATGCCATATCTCCAACTACTTTAGAAGATGGTGTTACTTTAACGACATCTCCAAATAGTTGATTTACCCTGCCATACATATCCTTAACTTCTTCAAAACGGTCTCCTAAACCAACACCTTTAGCTTGTTGTTTTAAGTTAGAATATTGACCACCTGGCATTTCATGCTGGTAAACCTCTGTATGTGGCGAAACCATACCACTTTCAAAACTACTATAATACTTACGAACACCTTCCCAGTAGGTTGATAACTGTTCTAAACCGTTTATATTTAAGTTCGTCTCGTTATTTGAACCTTTTAGAGCATAATATAAGCTATTTGCACTTGGCTGCGAAGTTAATCCAGACATACTTCCAATTGCGATGTCTACAACATCTACGCCCGCTTCTATTGCTTTTACATATGTGTATAAACCATTTCCACTCGTATCATGAGTATGTAAGTGGATTGGTAAATCAACAGTATCCTTCAATTCGCTAATTAACGTATAAGCAGCCTGAGGCTTTAATAAACCTGCCATATCTTTAATAGCTAAAATATGAGCACCAGCCGATTCTAAATCCTTTGCAAGCTCTTTATAATACGCCAGATTATATTTTGTTCTAGTTGGGTCTAATATATCTCCTGTGTAACAAATCGATGCCTCAGCAAGCTTTCCACTCTCTCTTACAGCATCAATTGCAACTTCCATCCCTTTAATCCAATTTAGACTATCAAATATTCTAAATACATCGATTCCTGCCTGAGCCGATGCTTCAATAAACTTTTTAACAAGATTATCAGGATAATTTTTATATCCAACTGCATTTGATCCACGTAAAAGCATTTGGAATAATACATTTGGAACTTGTTCTCTTAAATTTAATAATCTTTCCCATGGATCTTCATTTAAGAAACGGTACGCTACATCAAAAGTCGCTCCGCCCCACATTTCCATAGAGAATAAGTTAGGTAATAATTTTGACGTTTGTTCCGCAACAGTAATTAAGTCTTTTGAACGAATTCTCGTTGCAAGCAGTGATTGGTGAGCATCTCTAAATGTTGTGTCTGTAAATAAAACATTTGGTTGATTTTTTAACCACTTCGAAAATTCATCCGCACCTAATTTATCTAATAATTGCTTAGTTCCACTTTCAGCACTTTTAATATGATTTACATTTGGAATGATAATATCATCATAAACTGGTTTTTCTTTAACCGAAATTCCTGGAAATCCATTCACTGTTACATTACCGATATAATTTAATAATTTTGTTCCACGGTCTCTTCTTTTTGCAAAAACAAATAATTCCGGAGATGAATCTACAAATGAAGTATTATACTCACCAGACAAGAAATCTGGGTGTGTCGTAACATTTTCTAAAAATGGAATATTTGTTTTTATACCACGGATACGGAACTCTTTTAAATTTCGATTTAACTTCGCAATTGCGCCTTCGAATGTTAAGGCATGAGTCGTTACTTTTACTAATAATGAATCATAGTAAGGTGTAATAACAGCACCTTGGAAGCTATTACCAGTGTCTAATCTTACACCAAAACCTCCACCAGAACGATAAGCCATAATTTTTCCAGTATCAGGCATAAAATTATTTAGTGGGTCCTCCGTTGTAACACGTGCTTGAACCGCAAAACCAATTCTTGGAATTTCATCTTGTAATGGAATCCCTACTTTATCACTATGTAAACTATTACCTTGTGCAATTAAGATCTGCGTTTGAACAATATCAATTCCAGTAATCATTTCAGTAATCGTATGTTCAACTTGTACACGAGGGTTTACTTCAATAAAATAGAAGTCATTACCGGAAACTAAAAATTCAACTGTTCCAGCATTTACATATTCTACTTCTTTCATCAATTTAACAGCTGCGTCACAAATTCTATTTCTTAAATCATCACTAATCGAAGTACATGGTGCAACTTCAACTAATTTTTGATGTCTTCTTTGAATTGAACAATCGCGTTCAAATAAATGAATGATATTCCCTTGGTGATCCCCTAATATTTGAACTTCAATATGCTTTGGATTTTCAATAAATTTCTCAACATAAACCTCATCATTACCAAAAGCAGCTTTTGCTTCAGACTTAGCACGCTCGTATGCATCTTTTAATCCCGCATTCGTACGGACAATCCTCATTCCGCGACCGCCACCACCAAGAGCAGCTTTAATAATAATCGGGAATCCATAAGTTTCACCAAATTCCCTTACATCATCCAATGAGTTTACTGGACCATTGCTTCCTGGAATGATTGGCAAATTAGCTTGAAGAGCTTGTTGCTTTGCTTTAATTTTATCTCCGAATATATCTAAGTGCCTTGAATATGGACCGATAAAAATAATGCCCTCTTCTTCACATCTCTGAGCAAATTTAATATTTTCTGATAAGAATCCATATCCTGGATGTACTGCATCTACATCGTTTTTCTTTGCAATTTCAATAATACCTTCAATATCTAGATAAGCATCTATTGGCTTTTTACCTTTTCCAACTATATATGCTTCGTCAGCTTTATAACGGTGATATGACCCTTCATCTTCTTTAGAATAAATACCAACTGTTCGAATTCCTAACTCAGTGCAAGCTCGAAATACTCGAATTGCAATTTCACCTCGGTTAGCAACAAGAACTTTTTTAATCTGTTTCGTGTAAGTCATTTGTAAGCCTCCTGTATTTATGAAAGATAATTATCAATAAATTAAGAATAAACTTTTTCAAAATGCATTTTTGAAGATTTTATAAAGTTTCTTTATTAATCTTATTTCGTATTGAAATATTCATTAAAATACCAACCATAGAAAGCATAACGATTAACGAAGTTCCTCCATAACTAACAAAAGGTAACGGAACACCCGTAAGTGGAATTAGTGAAGTAACTCCTCCAATATTTACAAATGATTGAATGACGATGCTTGCACTAATACCAGTAGCTAATAATGAATCAAAAGAATCCTTTGATTGATGAGCTATTAACAAGCCTCGCCAAACAATTATGAATATACATAAAATAACTACAATTACTCCTATTAAACCCGTTTCTTCACCGATTATTGCTAGAATAAAATCAGTATGAGGCTCAGGTAAGTAACCTAGTTTTTGAATACTTTTTCCTAATCCAACTCCAGTAAAGCCACCATTTGCAAATGCGATTAGTGAATTTACGATTTGAAATCCTATTCCTTGTGCATAATCAAAAGGATTTCGGAATGCTAAAAATCGATTAACTTGTACATCTGTTAACCCAATCCCTAAACTGATACAAATACTAATTAATGGATATAGTAATACAATTCCTCCAACGAATAGGAGAATTAATCTCTTAACTATAAAACCACTACAAAACGAAACTACAGCACAAGTACCAATTATTAATAACGCCGTACCTGTATCCGGTTGTAATCTCAATAGGATGATATAAATAGCTACTATGCTCCATGGAGCAAATAGCATTTTCCAGTTCTTTGTAATTCGCTTTTGTCTCTTGGAGTACCATCCTGCTAAAAGAACGATTGATCCTAATTTGATTAACTCGGCTGGTTGAATTCCAAATACCCAGCTTTTTGCATTATTTCTTACTTCACCAAAGAGTAAAACTGCAATAAGTAATCCAATACTTACAACTACATTTAATAACATGGCAATTCTTTTTCTAAAGAAAGTTGCAGGTAAAAACATTAAAAAAACAAATACAAACATCCCTACTTCAAAAGCAATTAATTGCTTATGAAAGAAATAATCGCTTGGCCAATGTTCACTCTGATATTTAATGGATGGTAATGGCGAGCTTGCGCTATACACCATAATTAATCCAAATAAACACAACACTAATAATGGAACAAAAATCATATAATCAATATTTTTCAAATATTTTTTTAACATTATTTAATCATCCCTGCTTTGATTAATTATACTTTATGTATTCAACTATTTTGCTAAATTCCCTTTTTAAATAAAAATATTGTAACATAGATTAATAGATTTATTACTCATAACAATTAAAAAAATTCACAAAAAAAAGCTCAAACATTTATTGTTTGAACTTTTATTGCTAATAATTATTTATTCTTTTGATCTGTAAACGCTTCATGTAGAGCAGATAGTTGACGCTCAAGTTCAGAAAGAAGTTCTTTACCTTGTTCTACTTCAATTAAACCTAAACGAGAAGCAAAATCAATCTCCCTTGATAATCCAAACATTTGAGTATCTAAAACCTCTTCATATAGAGGGCATTGTGGCATCGTTAAATGATCAAGTTGCACATTTATTAATTTTAATATTTTTTCAGCATCTTTTTTTAATAATTCAAATGCTTTATCTTTGTAATCTGTTACAGCATCAGACCTCAATTTTCTCCCTCCGCTTCCGTACAAGCTATCTATTTAATATTATAGTTCTTTTTATGAAAAATCAACTTAAATCATAAGTTTTGCAAATATGTATTTTAGAAAATTAGATTTTTGCAACAGTTTATTTATTAGAGTTTTCTTATGTTTGGATATAGATTTAATTAAAAATCTAATTTCTATAAAAAAAGAACGCTGATGTAATCGCTATAAAAAAGGTGAAAACATGAAAAAACTTAATTAAAGAGAAGCGCTTATTTTGTTCAATTGTTTGTCTTTTTACTTAAAATAGTCGTACACTATAAATAGAATTTGTACATAGAAGGAGTTTTAGTATGAGTGATGTTTTTCAATTAACAGGTAACGTTGAGTTTCCGTTAACGATTGATCCAAGTGTTTGGATTTTTGATGAAAGAAAGGTTAAGTTAGAGAGTTTGTTAGCTGGTGAGTTGAAAAAGGTTGACGAGCTTGAGCAATATACTAAAAGTGTTTCAAAGCATTGGGATCGTGAAATTGTTGAAGGTGCTAAGGTTGATAATAGTCCTTTATTCGCTACTCAAAAAAAAGAATGGCTTAAAGAATCCTATGCAATGCCATTTTCTTATTTTATAGACAATAGTAAACCCAAAAATCGCGATTCAGAAGTTACGATTGAAACTGAAGGTGAATTAATTAAATTGCCTTTTGACACTGTATATGAAAGTTATTTAGCATTTTCGTACAATGGCAAGAGAATCCTTGAAGATGGGCCAGTTCATTTATATTTTGTTGATGGTACAAATAAAGAAACACCAATTACTTCAATCAAGAAAATTATTTTATAGTTTAAAACAAAAGCAACATCTTACCGCTTGATTATAGTAGTAAGATGTTGCTTTTGTAAGCATTTAATTATTACAATATATCCGCTGCAAGTTGGGCAATTGATGAACGTTCACCTTTTATTAATTTTACATGTCCACTTATTTTTTGATCTTTAAATTTTTCAACTACATAAGTTAATCCATTGTTGTATTCATCTAAATATGGATGATCAATTTGCTCTGGATCCCCCATTAATACAATTTTACTCTTATCGCCAACGCGAGTTAAAATTGTTTTTACTTCATGCCTAGTCAGATTTTGTGCTTCATCAATAATAATAAATTGCTCTGGGATACTTCTACCTCTTATATAAGTTAAAGCTTCTACTTCAATTGAGCCCATTCCAGCTAAGATAGCATCAAGTTCACCCGGTTTTTTCGTATTAAATAAGTATTCTAGATTATCATAAATCGGTTGCATCCAAGGTCGAAGTTTTTCATCCTTTTCACCAGGTAAATAACCAAGATCCTTTCCAACTGGTACAATTGGTCTAGCAACTAATAACTTTTTATAGCTTTGCAGGTCTTCACTTTGCATTAAACCTGCAGCTAAAGCTAATAAAGTTTTTCCGGTACCTGCTTTACCAATCAATGTGACTAATGGTATATCGTCTCGAAGTAGTAATTCTAAAGCCATGGACTGTTGAGCATTTCTTGGTCTTATGCCCCAAATATGTTCATTTGAGAAAACAAATTTCTTAATTTTTGTACCCGTTTTATCAACAACACCAAGAGCTGAGCTCTTACCACCTAGAGCATCCTTTAAAACGATAAACTGATTAGGATAAAATGGATGGTTTGCTATATCTGAAACAGGAAGTTCAGTTTTCTCGTAAAACTTGTTTAATAAATCTGTATTTATGTAATACTCTAGATAACCGGTATAAATATGATCGACTTCCACTACACGATCACTTAAATAATCTTCAGCTAATAAATTTAATGCATCCGCTTTTACACGAACTAATGTATCTTTACTAACTAATATCACTGTTTTGCCGCTTTCTTTTGCTTCTTCTTCAAGTGATAAGTTTTTTGCAACAGCTAAAATGCGATTATCGTTCGTTTTTTCAACAAAGATTTCTTGCAATTGTTGAAATGAGCGATGATTTAATTCAATTCTAAACGAACCACCATTTTCAAGTGGAATACTTTCATGTAATTTCCCTAGTTCTCGAAAGCTATCAATTAGTTTGGATACATACCTAGCATTACGACCAACTTCATCCATATATCTCTTCTTTGAGTCTACTTCCTCTAATACAACAGCTGGTACAACTACTTCATTATCTTCAAATGAAAAGATTGCTAGTGGGTCTTGCAGTAGTACATTGGTGTCGAGAACATATATTTTACTCAATCCTTAACCTCCTGACTAAAAATAACTCAGATTAGAATAATTAGTTTTAATTCTAAATTGACTGGTCTTACATATGGTTACTAGTCAAAGAATGGACGAACCGTTAATATATTATATGAAATTCTCTCTAGTTTAGAATATTTTTTACTGTTTAAAGCTCAGGAAGATCTAAGCCCATTTAAAACTGCTACATCTAATTTTTTTGCAGCCCTCTCATCATAAGTCTTTGCGTACTCAGGTTCGACTGTTATTTTAGACCCATAAAACAATATATTTTTCACTTCATTAACTTCTACTTCGATACACGCTAATTTTAATGGAATCCCAGGCATTTGCTTCGATAAAATTTTTCCATTTCCTGAAATACTATAAACTGTTTCATTTGAAAATAAGCTTAGTGATACTCCTTCAACCTCTTCAATATTAGATATAATTGCTGATCTTTGATCTACTGCAAAACGAATTGTCTTATCATCTAAAGCAACAAGCCAAGAAATTGCATTCGTAACTGGTGCATTCTTTTCGGAGTTAAAAGTACTTAAAAAAACAATCTTTTCTTTATTACAATCTTCAAATAAGCTTGGTGATAATGTTTTCTCAATACTGTTTGCCATCACTATTTCATCTCCTTCAAATAAAGAGTATACTAATATAATTCAAAGTTTATTGAAAACTTCCTGCTAAAACCACTGTTTTCTAAAAATATATTCTAAAACCTGTTATAATTATGTTAACTTAAGTTCCATATATAAGGAGAGAAATTTCACATGAGAGTTAAATGCATGATTTGTGATAAAAGCGAATCTATTAGCGATGAATCACCTATTGCAAAAAAATTAAGAAATCGTCCTATCCATACATATACATGCTCTGAATGTTACGATCGAATTAAAATAAAAACAGAACAAAGAATCGCAACAGGAAATTTCCGTTTCTTAAAACCTGTTAAGGACAATGACGAGTGGTAAATTATGAAAAAAGAAGCCAATTGGGCTTCTTTTTTTGCGGAAATACGATCAAGTCTTAGATATAATTTGCATTTATAAATCCACCAATTGTTTAAACAAAAAAACCTAGATTATTTTCTAGGTTTTTTAATACTTCTCTGGATTTACTTTTACTTGATCTAAAAAGCAATCAATCATTTCAATTGGAAAGCGCGTCGTACGCTCTTTTTCTGCTTGTGTAAATGTGATTAAATAAAAATCTTCCATTTTTTCTATTTTTACGTTAGATACTTCGTGATCCTCTTTTAAAATCGAATCAAACATCTCATACGTCTCTTTGGCAGCTTCATCCGAAGGTCTTGCTTCATATATCACTTTGATCGTTAACCAATTATATAATGCGTCCTGAACAGATTTCATCTAAATACCAACTCTCTATAAAGTGTTACGTTATGTAGTAGCATTATTCTTTTTTGATTGATGTAAACGAACCTTATATACACCTAACACGAAAACACTTGCAAGTAATGCTTCCACGATTGGTATCCTTAAAGCTAAGAAAGTAAGGAAACTACATCCGATCATAAGTAAAACATAAATGATTAAACTTTTAAGGATGCTCAATTTTTTTGCGAAACCTAAATGATATACCACAATACATAATACAACAATTAAACCATATAATATCCACATTGAAAGATGAATATCATGTGTTATATTTATTAACTGTGTTATGACAAATTCAAATCCCTTTGGAGCTTTTTCCAAATCCATATCCCCCTATTTAAATAATAAAACTGAATACTTCTATTCTTTTTAGACCGTCTAAAAAATCATTTTTTTCTACTTTGTCTACAAAAATGAAACCGACTATTTTCTAGTCGGTTTCATTATATCATAATTATTTTAAAATTTAATTATTCTTGTTCAGCGAATTTTTTCTTTTTCGCTGCACGCTCGCGCTCACTTTTATCAAGAAGCTTTTTACGTAAACGAATTGATGTTGGTGTAACTTCACAGTACTCATCATCATTTAAGTATTCTAAAGATTCTTCAAGCGTCATAATACGTGGTTTTTTCATTGTTGTTGTTTGGTCTTTATTTGCTGAACGGATGTTAGTAGCATGTTTAACTTTAACAACGTTTACTGATAAATCATTGTCACGGTTGTGTTCACCAACAATCATACCATCATAAACATCTGTTCCTGGCTCAAGGAAAATTACACCGCGGTCTTCTAGACCCATAATTCCGTATGTTGAAGCTTTACCAGTTTCCATTGATACTAATACACCTTGACGACGTCCACCAACTTGACCTTGAATTGCTGGTTGGTAGCTATCGAATGAATGGTTAATGATTCCATAACCACGAGTTAAAGTTAAGAATTCAGTAGTATAACCAATTAATCCACGAGCTGGTACCATAAATGTTAAACGAACTTGGCCGTTACCATTATTCACCATATCTCTCATTTCACCTTTACGTGCACCCATTGATTCCATGATTGAACCAGTATACTCTTCAGGAACGTCAATTTGTACATGCTCAACTGGCTCACATCTTACACCATCAACTTCACGAATGATAACTTCTGGTTTTGAAACTTGAAGCTCATAACCTTCACGACGCATGTTTTCAATAAGGATTGATAAGTGAAGCTCCCCACGTCCACTAACGATCCAAACATCAGGAGAATCTGTATTTTCTACACGTAAACTTACGTCTGTTTGAAGCTCTTGTAATAATCTTTCTTCAATTTTACGAGAAGTTACAAATTTACCTTCACGACCAGCAAAAGGTGAGTTATTAACTAAGAATGTCATTTGAAGAGTTGGCTCATCAATACGTAAGATTGGAAGTGCTTCTTGGTGTTCAGCAGGACATACTGTTTCACCAACGTTGATATCTTCCATACCAGATACTGCTACTAAGTCACCAGCTTTTGCTTCTTGGATTTCAATACGTTTTAATCCAATGAATCCAAACATTTTAGTAATACGGAATTGTTTAACTGTTCCATCAAGTTTCATTAAAGCAACTGATTGACCTACTTGCATTGTTCCACGGAAAATACGTCCGATACCGATACGTCCAACATAGTCATTGTAGTCTAATAATGTTACTTGGAATTGTAAAGGCTCTTCACTATTATCAATTGGAGATGGAATGTGCTCAATAATTGTATCGAATAAAGCATTCATATTTGATTCTTGTTTAGAAGGATCAGATTCTAAGCTAGAAGTTCCGTTGATCGCTGATGCGAATACAACTGGGAATTCTAATTGATCTTCGTTTGCACCTAATTCGATAAATAAATCGATTACTTCGTCAACTACTTCATCAGGACGTGCGAAGTCACGGTCGATTTTATTTACTACTACGATTGGTGTTAAATGTTGTTCTAAAGCTTTTTTCAATACGAAACGAGTTTGTGGCATACAACCTTCATAAGCATCTACTACTAAAAGAACACCATCAACCATTTTCATGATACGTTCTACTTCTCCACCAAAATCGGCGTGTCCAGGAGTATCCATGATGTTAATACGTTTACCTTCATACTGGATTGCTGTATTTTTAGCTAAAATTGTAATTCCACGTTCACGTTCTATATCATTAGAGTCCATTGCACGTTCATTAACGTTTTCGTTTGAACGGAATGTACCTGATTGTTTTAATAACTCATCAACTAACGTTGTTTTACCATGGTCAACGTGAGCAATGATTGCTATATTGCGTAAATCTTCTCTTTTTTTCAAAATATATTCACTCCTAAAATGTCTACACATCTATTTTCATTATTAACTAAAACATTATAGCACATGCACACGGAAATATATCAAGAAAATGTTTAATCAAAAATATAAATTATTAATAAATATTTAGGAAAGATTTAGTTTTTTCAAATTTACATCCGAATAGACAAAGAGTAAAATAAGATTAGGAACAGGAGGATACACCATGTCTAACACTAAATTTAGACTTTTCTGCGTTGCAACTTTATCCGTAATCTTCTTAATACTAGTTGGGATTATGCTAGCAGAACTAAGTATTATTGGCGCTGTCATTTCACTAATTATTTCCATTTCATTAGTTGGTTATGGTTTTTCATTACGTGCTAAATTAAAAAGAGAAGGCAAGTTATAAACCTGCCTTCTTTTTATTATTGTAGAAATTCGATATAATCAGTGAGTAATTCGTTATGAATCGAAGCATTACTTACTACGACTGAGCTTTTTTTAAGAATTGAAAGGCTTTCATTTTTGAGAGTAGTACATATTCCGCCTAGTTCTTCAACAATAATTTTACCCGCGGCAAAATCCCAAGGTGATAATCTTGGGGTAATATATGCATCAACCCGTCCCATTGCCACATAGACCATTTCCATCGCTGCAGATCCATATGACCTACTTCCTCTAACTCTTCGAATAAGGTTACTTAATTTTTCATGGTTTACATAACGATTTTTAGTTAACCAAATAGCATTTACAGCTACAATAGCCTCTTCTAGTACTACATTTTTCAAAGGCGTTAATTCGAGATCATTTAAAAATGCCCCTTCACCTTTTTTAGCAAAATATAGTTCATTATGTATTACATCCATTATAAATCCCATTTTACCGATTCCATTTTCATAAATACCTAAAGAAATCATAAAATTACGTTTTTGATGAACAAAATTCATCGTTCCATCAATCGGATCAAGAATCCATACTACTCCATTTACTTGATCTAATTCATCGCCTTTACCTTCTTCACCTAGTAAGTAATGATTTGGAAATTTCTTTTTTATTTTTTCGTAAAAGAATTTTTCGATTTCTTCATCTTTATTTGTTACTAAGTCATTTTCGTTTGATTTCGTATTGATTGTTATGGAGTCGTATAAAGAACTTTTAATATTTTCAGCTGCCTCTTGAAGCAAATTCCTCGCGAATTGTTCAATTTCTTTCCAGTCTACATTCATAATTAAACACTCCAAACTCTTCGTGCTAAAACTATATTTTTATGGTCCTGTTTATCAGTTTACCAATTTTAACCTAAAAAAACCTAATGAAATGATTTTTATTTAATGATGAGGAACTTATTTTGGAGGGTGGGCATACGATAGACCATTGGGCATAAGCGGAAGATGAGCGCACAGAAAAACGAACCTATTTAAAGGTTCGGTAAATAAACTCGCTAAGCTTCTAGACGAATTAATTCTAATCTTAATAATTCTAATTTCTTCTTAGATTCAATCATTGCTTCATTATCATTGACTGTCATAGCATCGAATAGTGTAGCTAGTTCGTAATCTAATTCTAATCTAAGTACAGGAATTCTCTTTTCTGCATCAGTTCTTTTTAACGCATTAATCACTTGTCTCATCATTATCCCTCCATAGAATATAAGTTGGCAAAACAAATTGTAAAAGTTAATTAACAAAATTTTCTGATTTTTATCTTGCTACTAATATATGTTGTTTAAGCTTATAATGTAACTATTTTATGAAGAAACATATTACCCATTTGTTTTGGACAAACATGGTATACTAATTAGATAATGCAACTAGGGGGTTCGAAAATGACTCAAACTTTTTTTAAAGAAAGTGATTTTGAAATATTTACAACTGACTCAACATTAGAAACTAGAATGAGTGCTATACAAAATGAAATTCAACCAAAATTTAAAGAAATTGAAGAAGAAATATTACCATTTTTAAATGTACAAACAGATCAAAACTTCTTTGGCCATATTGCTAAGCATGCTCGTCGTACTGTGAATGCTCCAAAAGATACTTGGATTGCTTTTGCAACAAATAATCGTGGATACAAGATGCTTCCTCATTTCCAATTTGGACTTTGGGGTACTCACCTATTTGTTTACTTTGGAATTATTTACGAAAGTCCAAATAAGCAATCGATTGCCATTAACTTTGAAAAGAATAAAGCTAAACTTTACAAAATGATTCCGAAAGATTTTGTTGTATCATACGATCATATGAAGCCTGATGTGATACAAAAGAGTAAAATGAATAAAGATGAATTCAATAAAGGTATCCAAAGATTTCATGATGTAAAAAAAGCAGAATACCTATGTGGAATTACGATTGCAAAAGATGAAGCAATTACACTTACAAAGGAAGATCTAATCCAACGTATTATAGAAACATATAATACTTTAATTCCTTTATACAAAATAAGTATAAACTGAATTAATATAAGTGTTGTTTAATTATACATATGTCAAAAACAAAAGTCTATGCCCATTCTTTACACATTTTTCGACAGGACGAAATATGAAATTAAATTATTTAATCAATACAGACAAATGAAAAGCCCATTGAAGGTAGCTAATAATCCTTTAATGGGCTCTTATTTTTCACTTCAGAATTTTTCTTACTATTTATTAACTCATTAAATACTACATTTTAATTTTATCACCAGGAGCGCCATTTTTAGCTTTTTGCATGACTCTGTATGCGGAATAGCCTGATATCTCTTCTAATTCATTACATAATTTTTTTTCTTCTGCAATACTAGGTACAATTGATTTAAACTGTTTATATGTAGCCATTAACACTTCACGATCTATTCCCTTTTCATACGCTTTTTCTACTGATGTGTAGAACTGTATTACCTCGATTGTCTCATCTGTTGTCCAATCATATGAAATTGGGTATTGGTAATCCATTTACTTCACTCCTACTATTTTCTAATTAATTCCATTTTAACACATTTTTAAAATTCCATTCTTATTTTAAAAATTGATATAATTTCATTCAGATGAATAAAATTTCATAAACTTATCATATTTTTCTATACAGAAAATTCATAGAATGATATAATCTTTTTGTTTTTCAAATGAAGGTAAGACAGTTTATAACTTAATGAGAGTAAACAGTTGAATTGTTTACAAACATATCACTTCCGAAAAACACTATTATTCATTAAATGGGGTGTATGTTAAATGAAACAAATTGAAACGCCGTTATTTTCTTCTTTATTAGAACATGCAAAGAAGAACCCTATTCAATTCCATATTCCGGGACATAAAAAAGGAAATGGAATGGATCCAACATTTAGAGAGTTTATTGGTGATAATGCATTATCGATCGATTTAATCAACATTGCTCCTTTAGATGATCTACATCATCCAAAAGGTAAAATAAAACAAGCACAAGATCTTGCAGCAAAAGCTTTTGGTGCTGACCACACATTCTTTTCAGTTCAAGGCACAAGTGGAGCAATCATGACAATGGTAATGAGTGTTTGTGGACCTGGCGATAAAATTATCGTCCCAAGAAATGTTCATAAATCTGTTTTATCTGCAATCATTTTCTCAGGCGCGACACCAATTTTTGTTCATCCTGAAATTGATAGTGAATTAGGTATTTCACACGGTATTACGACAAATGCAGTGAAAGAGGCCATTTTAACTAATCCTGATGCAAAAGCAGTATTAGTTATTAATCCTACATACTTTGGATTTGTAGCAGATTTAAAAAGCATTGTTGAATTAGCACATTCACATGGCTTAGCCGTATTAGTTGACGAAGCGCATGGTGTACATATTCATTTCCATAACGAATTACCGATCTCTGCGATGCAAGCAGGGGCTGACATGGCTGCTACGAGCGTTCATAAGCTTGGTGGCTCTATGACTCAAAGTTCCATTTTAAATGTAAGAGAAGGCATTGTGAATGTCCACAGAGTACAATCTGTACTAAGTATGCTAACAACTACTTCAACATCCTATTTATTACTTGCTTCACTAGATGTTGCAAGAAAGAGATTAGCAACTGTTGGTGAAGAATTACTAACTAATACTATTAGACTAGCAAATAATGCACGAAATAAAATTAATTCAATCAATGGTTTATATTGCCCTGGTTATGATTTAGTTGGTAAAGAGGCTACATTCAACTTTGATCCTACTAAAATATTAATCAGTGTAAAAAAACTGGGTATAACGGGCCATGACGTTGAAGTTTGGTTAAGAGAGCGATTTAATATCGAAGTTGAAATGTCTGATTTATATAATGTTCTTTGCATTTTAACACCTGGTGATAGTGAAGAAGACATCCAGCAGCTAATTCATGCACTTGAGGTATTAGCAACTGAATTTGACATCTCAGAGCGCAATACGAATTTAAACGTTGAGATCCCAACGATTCCGACTTTAGCAGTCTCTCCTAGGGATGCATTTTACTCTGAAACAGAATCTGTTCCACTTGAGGATTCTGTCGGTAGAATTATTGCTGAATTTGTCATGGTTTATCCACCTGGAATTCCAATCTTTTTACCTGGTGAAGAAATCACACTTGAAAATCTTGTTTATATTAAAAAGAATATTGAAGCAGGATTACCTGTTCAAGGTCCAGAAGACGAAGATTTATTAACATTAAAAGTATTAAAATAATTAAAGTTTTATAAAAAGAAACTAGGAAATAAATCTTAGTTTCAGTGTGTAGACAAAGTATTAAAAACTTGACTTTCAGACTGATTGCAAGCGCTTGACTTTCGAGGCGCGAAGCCTGGTGAGGAGCGGAGTTACCTTAGACGGTAATGAGCACCACAGACAGGCGAAGCAACGAAGAAAGCGAGCGTTTGTCAACAGTCTGAAACTAGGAAATCAATCCTAGTTTTTTTGTATTCTAAATCACATCTAATTTATATAGGCATATGATAGGTAAGGTAATTATATTGATTTCGTACGAAAAAATTGTTTTTATGTTAGGATGTGGACTCGTTGATAGTCGTGAATAATAAAATTGTTCATGCTTCATTAAAAAATAGCGGTGATTCAAATAATAAACTTTATCGAGAAATATTGTCTGATCTAACAAATAGTAAAAAGTCTCATATTTATAAATCTGACCGTGAATTATCTTTTGATTTGACACTTAGAACTTATATACTTCAGGCTTCTAAAGATTTATTAACAAGCGGCATGCAATTTAGGGTTTTTAGAAGAGCATATTGTAATCCTATGTTTTGGATTCGTACACCAATGGGTGGATTTAGACTTAGGCCAGGCATAAGACCTTCCATGGGAATTTATGATATTTTTCGTAACGGACAATTTTACGCAACAGAATGTGCAACTGCAATTATAATGTTATTTTATAAAGCCCTTCTAGATCTATACGGCTATGAAATTTTTGATCAAATATTCGATAATGGAATATACTTATACACTTGGAATTACGAACCTAAATTAGCCATTTTAACATCTGAAGTTGATCGCTCAGCTCCAGGCGATGTTGTTTATATCAAAAATCCTCAAGTTGACCCAATGACTCCAGAATGGCAAGGAGAAAACACAGTAAATATGGGGAGTAATTATTTTTACGGACACGGTATCGGAGTACGTTCATTACCAGAAATCATTTTCCATTTAAATATGCATAGATATCCATTTGCGATGGTTTCTGCCTTTTTAACAAATTTAAATACTAGAATTGACTCAAACGAAATGGCTCAATATTTAAAGGATAATTCAAAATTAATACCAGTTACAACGAGCGAAGCTTCATCCGACGTTATAACTGCAAGAATTGGAGATCAAACTCAAATTGCATAAAGAGAAATGTGGGTGATTCTTAATTGAGTCTCCCTTTTTTTGTGCATTTATTAAAAACATAAAAAACCACAAGGAAAAATGATTCCCTTGTGGAATTTCTCATTTATAGATGCCTATAGATATTCTCTTAGACTTTAAATTTTAATTTATAAATTATAATTAACAAACTTCATTTTCAGTTGGTTCACAATCTTCACAGTTTTTAACGTAAAGAGTTGTTACTTTTTCATCCTCGAAATGACCTACTGTTTTTTCACAACATTTACATACGAACGTTCCCATCTTTGTAACCCCTTTCATAATGTTGTATCAATTAACTAACTTCATTATAATGTGTTATACTTATTTACACAAGTGGTAAATAAGTATAACTTAAATTTTCTAATACCAGATTATTCAAGGGGTTATATATGGTGACCGCTATTCAATTAGTATAACACATTTATTTTTTACTCATAACTCTCTTCTATACTTGGTGATGGTAACCAGTCAGCTAAATATTCTGCAAGCTCCATTGCCTCTTCCTCTGTTTTTAGTTTACATAAAAATTTCAATTGATTTGGAAATGAAACATCCTGTCGATCTAATACAATGCATTGTCTAGACTGCATGCAGATGACGAGTGGCTTACCAAAGAACATGTTCGTATATACAATACCAATATCGTATCTTGTATCGTTCGTAACGAAGCCAACAAATCGGACTCTTACATTTTCATGATCATCATATAATTTCTCAAACATTGTTTCACCCACTCCTCCGTTTTAGTATTGTAAGTTAATACATATGAAGAAAAATTTAATTTCATACCGAATACTTGTCTAAAAATTTGAAATAATGTTATGATAAAAAAAGATTAAAAGTGATGTTTTTCATAAAAACATCTTAGGGGGAAAATTTAAAAATGGTTCAACAAGCTACCATTCAATTAGTGGAGAAATCAAAATACCAAGAAGCAAATTTAGATTTAATAAATAAATTAATAAATGATTACATACAATCTTCAACTAAGATTGGTCAACAAGTTGACTGGAATTATGAAAGGGTTTCCTTTCCTTACACTATTTCAAATAAAAAGTTAGATGACCAAGATGCACTTTATTTACAAAGTAATGATTCTCGTTATAAACATTTTGTTGTTTCAATTCAAGATGATAAAAATATCGTGATTACACTTTTACCAAACTCAACTTATGGTGATAAAGGCAAAGCAAATGAGCTATGTCGATATTTAGCTCAAAAAATTGAAGCAAAGCTTGAATTATTTAACAATCGAATCATGTATTTTTACAAACGATAATTTAAAATAAATTTACGATCGCCTGACAAAAGAAAAATATCGAAGCATAAAAGCAAGTAATAATAATACTTGCTTTTCTTGTGTTTCCAACGTATTTTGCAATTAGATAAAGCTGGTAAAAGAATACTAGAAACAATATGACTTTAGAATATATTTGATCCCTTTTCGACAAGAATAAAACAAATGAAAATCCTACCCAAAATAGTTGATGAATCATTAATACTATTAGTTGTTTTCGCATCAATACTCCCACCAATCAATCATCAAATACTAGAAAGTTTGTTTTTTAAACGTTATGCTAGACATGCTTTAATCATGCAAAAAAACCTCCTAACAAATAGGAGGTTGCAGACAATCTTTCTCTTCGTTATTTTGCCAGCACTCAGCTTTGAATGTATTAATGGTTAACTTAACTCAAAACGAACTAAATATGGCGTATTAAATGTGTAAGGAGCGTATTTTAAAGTAATCAAATGCAGAAAAACTTCCTATACTTTGAAATTTTTCATTTGTATATAGAGACTATCTCGCACAAGAATTGGATTTTAACTAAATTACTTTTTAATTCATACGCTCATTTCCAAAATAAAAAGACCTTCAATTTAATGAAGGTCTTCTTTATTTAGATCATTTTTTAAAGAAGAATTATTTAAGAATGTGGATTGGATGACCCATCGCTAATTCTGCAGCTTCCATTGAGATTTCACCTAATGTTGGGTGAGCATGAATTGTTTGAGCAATATCCTCAACGCTCATGCAAGCTTCAATTGCAAGACCAAGCTCAGAAATGATATCTGATGCATTTACACCTGCAACTTGAGCACCAACTAGTACTCCATCTTCTTTACGAGAAACTAATTGTACGAATCCATCAGTTGAATTTAGAGATAATGCGCGACCATTTCCACCGAATGGGAATTTTGCTACACTAACAGCTAATCCTTCTTCATCTGCTTGTTTTTTAGTATAACCAACAGTTGCTAATTCTGGATCAGTAAATACTACTGCAGGAATTGCTAAGTATTCGATTTGACTTGACATACCACTGATTGCCTCAGCAGCAACTTTACCTTCATAAGAAGCTTTGTGTGCTAATGGAGGACCAGCAATTACGTCACCAATTGCGTAAATATTATTAATTGTTGTACGAGCTTGTTTATCAGTAGAAATTACACCACGTTCGTTAATTTCAACACCAACATTTTCTAAGCCCATGTCACGAGAGTTCGGGAAACGTCCAACTGTTACTAATACGTAATCAGCTTCGATTTCTTTCATTTCGCCATTTGTTTCGAATTTAACTGTAACGCCATCTGCAGTTTCTTCAACGCCTTTACCGAACGCTTTCGTTACGATATCAACATTACCTTTTTTCTTTAATCCACGTTTAACAATTGAACTCATAGATTTTTCGAAACCATTTAAGATTTCGTCACCAGCTTCAAGAATTGTTACATGTGTACCAAAGTTAGCATAAGCAGTACCTAATTCCATACCAATATAGCCGCCACCAATAACAACTAATTTTTTAGGAATTTCAGGTAAGTTTAATGCTCCTGTTGAATCGATTACACGGTTGCTCCATTTGAAACCTGGGATTTCGATTGGAGTTGAACCTGTTGCGATGATCGCATTGTTAAAAGTATAAGTTTGAGCTGACTCTTCAGTGATTACACGAAGAGTGTTAGCATCATTAAAGTAAGCTTCACCTTTAATAACTTCAACTTTGTTACCTTTTAATAAACCAGCTACACCGCCAGTTAATTTATTAACAACACTGCTTTTCCAAGCTTGAACTTTTGTAAAATCAACTTTTACATTTTCTGCTGTAATACCGATATCTTCAGAATGCTTAGCTGTTTCATAACGGTGACCAGCTGTAATTAATGCTTTTGAAGGAATACAACCTACGTTTAAACATACTCCGCCAAGATTTCCTTTTTCAATAACAGCAACTTTTTGTCCAAGTTGTGCTGCACGAATTGCTGCAACATAACCACCAGGACCGGCACCGATAACGACCGTATCTAGTTCAATTGCAAAATCTCCTACTACCATTTATCTTACGCCTCCATTAATAATAATTCTGGATCATTTAATAATCGTTTAATATGGTTTAAAGCGTTTTGAGCAGTTGCACCATCGATAATACGGTGGTCAAAGCTTAAAGATAACGCTAATACTGGAGCAACTACGATTTCTCCATTTAATACTACTGGTTTTTCAGCAATACGACCAATACCTAAAATAGCTACTTCAGGGTGGTTAATTACTGGAGTAAACCATTGTCCACCAGCTGAACCGATATTTGTGATTGTGCATGTAGCACCTTTCATTTCTGCAGGAGCTAATTTACCATCGCGAGCTTTAGTAGCTAATTCATTAATTTCAGCAGAAATTGAGAAGATCGCTTTACGATCAGCATCTTTAACAACTGGTACTAATAAACCTTTATCAGTATCTGCAGCAATACCAATGTTATAGTAATGTTTGTGTACGATTTCGCTAGTAGCATCATCGATCGATGTATTTAAAGCTGGGAATTTACGTAATGCAGAAGTTAAAGCTTTAACAACATAAGGTAAGAATGTTAATTTGATACCTTGTGCAGCTGCAACATCTTTATATTTTTTACGGCTAGCAACTAGTTTAGCTACATCTACTTCATCCATTAATGTTACGTGAGGAGCAGTATGTTTAGAGTTAACCATTGCTTTAGCGATTGCTTTACGAATTCCACTCATTTTTTCACGAGTTTCAGGATATGCTCCTTCTGGAATTGGCATAGCTTTAGGAGCTTCTTGTGTAGCAGCTGGAGCTTCTGTTACAACTTCAACAGCAACTTCTGTTTGTGCTGCAGCAGCTGGTGCTACTCCACCTAATAAGAAAGCATCTACGTCTTGTTTTGTTACACGGCCATTTTTACCTGAGCCTGGTACAATACGTAAATCTACGTTTTTCTCACGAGCATATTTACGTACAGATGGCATTGCAATTACATGAGCTTTTGGTTCAATTGCAGCAACAGGTGATAGTGGTGCAGCATCTGTTTTTGGTTCACTTTGCTCATAAGATTCTTGTACTTTTGCTTGTACTGCTTCAGCAGCTTCTGGTACTGGTGTAGTAGTTGGAGCTTCTTCAGCATGTTGTCCTTTGAAGCTAATGTTTTCATAACCAGGTGCATCTAAACGTACTAATACGTCACCAACAACTGCAACTGTTCCTTCTGAAACTAATACTTCTAATACTTTCCCTTTTACAGGTGATGGAATTTCTACTACTGATTTATCATTTTGAACTTCACAAATGATATCATCTTCATTTACTTCGTCCCCTGCTTTAATAAACCATTTTACAATTTCACCTTCGTGAATACCTTCACCGATATCTGGTAATCTAAATTCAAATAGACTTGCCACTGAGTTTGACACAGATTTCTACCTCCGAACAAAGTTAAATTAATTTTTTAAAATATTTTATCTATAATGTAAGAAAGGTATTGATGAATTCATCAAATACCTTTCACTATTTTTTGTTATAAACTAAATTAGAAGTTTAAAACTTTTTGAATACCTTCAACTACATCTTTATGGTTTGGTAACCATACTGTTTCCGCTTCTGAGAATGGGTAAACAGTATCAGCTGCAGTAATACGTAAAACTGGTGCTTCTAATGAAAGGATACAACGATCATTAATTTCAGCAACAATATTTGCAGCAATACCAGCTTGTTTTTGTGCTTCTTGTACAACAACAGCACGGCCAGTTTTCTCAACAGATGCAACGATTGCAGCAGTATCTAATGGATGAACAGTACGTAAGTCAACAACTTCTACTGATACTCCGTCTTTTTCTAATTCTTCAGCAGCTTTTAATGCAGCGTGAACCATTGCACCATAAGCAAATACTGATACATCTTTACCTTCGCGTTTAACATCCGCTTTACCTAATTCGATAGTGTACTCGCCTTCAGGTACATCTTCACGGAATGAACGGTATAATTTCATGTGCTCTAAATAGATAACAGGGTCATTATCACGAATAGATGAAATTAAAAGACCTTTAGCATCTTTAGGTGTTGATGGAATAACTACTTTTAAACCAGGAGTTTGAGCCATTAATCCTTCTAAACTATCCGCGTGCATTTCTGGTGTATGAACACCACCACCAAATGGTGAACGGAAAGTAATTGGTGAAGTAAAACGACCGCTTGTACGGTAACGCATACGTGCTGCTTGACCAGCGATTGAGTCCATGATTTCGAATAAGAATCCGAAGAATTGGATTTCTGCTACTGGACGGAAACCTTCAATTCCAAGACCGATTGCTAATCCACCGATACCTGATTCAGCAAGCGGTGTATCGAATATACGTTGCTCACCGAATTCTGCTTGTAAACCTTCAGTTGCACGGAATACACCACCGTTTACTCCAACGTCCTCACCAAATACTACTACAGTAGGATCGTTCTTCATTTCAACGCGTAATGCATCTGTGATAGCTTGAATCATTGTCATTTGCGCCATGACTTACTTCGACTCCTTCTCTTTATAAATTGCATATTGCTCTTCTATATTACTTGTTTTAGTTTCGAACATATTAGCCATTAAATCAGTAACTTTTTGTTTTGGCTCTTGGTCAGCAAGTTTGATCGCATCTTTAATTGCTTCTTTTGCTTCTTCGATAATTGCATTTTCTTCTTCTTCAGTCCAAAGACCTTTTTTCTCTAAGAACTTACGGAAACGAACGATTGGATCTTTTGCTTCCCACTCATTTTCAGTATCTTTTGTACGGTAACGAGTTGGGTCATCACCAGCCATTGTATGTGGTCCATAACGGAATGTTAATGTTTCAATTAATGTTGGACCTTCGCCATTTACTGCACGTTTACGAGCTTCTGATGTAGCTGCATAAACTGCTAATGGATCCATTCCATCAACTTGAATACCAGCAATACCTACTGCGATTGCTTTTTGAGCAATTGTTCTAGCCTTTGATTGCTTAGAAACTGGAGTTGAGATTGCGTATCTGTTATTTTGAACAACGAAAATCGCAGGAGCATTGTAAGCACCAGCAAAGTTCATACCCTCATAGAAATCACCTTGAGAAGATCCACCGTCACCTGTATATGTAATGGCAACAGATTTTTGGCCTTTCAACTTCATACCAAGTGCAACACCTGCAGCTTGAATAATTTGAGCACCAATAATAATTTGTGGGAAGATTGTATTTACATCTTCAGGAATTTGACTTCCTACTAAATGTCCACGTGACCATAAAAATGCTTTATATAATGGTAAACCGTGCCAGATCATTTGAGGTACATCACGGTAACCAGGTAAGATAAAGTCTTCTTTTTCAAGAGCAAATTGACTTGCTAATTGAGAAGCTTCTTGTCCTGCAGTAGGAGCATAGAAACCTAAACGTCCTTGTCTGTTTAATGAAATTGAACGTTGGTCAAGAACACGAGTCCATACCATACGTTTCATTAATTCTTTTAATTGCTCATCTGATAATTCAGGCATCGCTGCTTCATTAACGACTTCGCCCTCTTCATTTAAAATTTGAAGAGTTCCAACTGAATCGCCAAATTGAAGCATTTGATCCATTAATTCAGAAACAGTTTGTGTATTCTTCATTTCTGTTGTTTCCTTTCCAGCTACTTTCTTCGTAGTAGTTGCCACTAAAACCCACACCCTTCTTTAATTATGGAGGATTTATTTTCTTTATCCATCATGTGTATTTTCTTAAGAGTAATTACAAGCAACTTGTACTTATAATTAAAATCTGTACTTATACTATTCGTGTATTACACTAGTACAACATTGAACACTAGTACAGTTTATAACACGTTCATAAACTCGTCAAATATTTTGTTGTATTATTTTATTCATGATTTTTCGGAAAATTCGTCACAAAATTTCTACCCTGTACTACCTTTGAAACAGCAATCTGTTATACAATAACAGAAACTCTTTTAAATTATACTCAAATAGCTAAAAACGGATTTTTTTTATCATACATTCCAAACTGTACTACAACGATTTTTGTTTAGTAATTCTAGTCCTATTGTGTTATTTACCATATTTTTCATATATGTCTTTTTGTAAATTATTTAATTTTTGAGTATAAAGATTTAATTGATCATTATATTTAATGACATCTTTATAAATGTGATTTGTATCCTTTGTCTCACTCTTTACATTTTTTAAATCAACTTTTTTCTGCGATAATAAGTTATAAATTGAAAGATCCGTTTCCATTGCATCTTTATATTTTGAATTCAATTTATCGTATAAGTCGGTTCTTTCTCTCCATGTTTTTATAAAGTTATTAACTTCATTTCGAAACTGTTCATCCTTCGTTTCAATATTTATTGTTTGAAGTTCTTTAATTTTTATGTCAATATCGTGAATTAATTTTGACTCCCCGTTAACCCGTTCTTTCCGTTCATTTAACAAATTGATTGCTTGTTTAGCCGCCTCTTGTCTTTTATTTACTTCGCTGATTTTATATAAATAAATTTTTTCATAATACTCCAATTCTTTTACTTCCAGTTTTTGAATACCTTCTCCAGCTTTTTGAAATTTTTGTTCCATTTCTGCAATTTCAGCTAGTTGATTTATAACTAAATTCTTTTGTTTTGCTTGAGAAGTACAACCCGAACAAAAGATAAAGAGTATACTTATTACTAGCAATAGAGAATTGAATTTTTTATACATAATTTCACCCAATTTTTTTCATTATTATTTCCATGTTGCATCTTTTCAGACTTTTTATACGTCCTAAAAAATAATCTGGTCACATACCCACACACTTTATGTAGTTTTTCATAATTTGTAGTATCCGCTATATGCGGAAACAGTTTAAAGGGAGGTTATTATATGTACGGTTACGGATACGGTGGAAAAGGTGGATACCCTGGTTATGGTTACGGCGGCGGATGCGGTTGCGGTTACGGCGGTTTCGCATTAATCGTTGTTCTATTCATTTTATTAATTATCGTTGGTGCAGCTTTCGTTTTATAATTCACACTAGTAAGCCTCTATTATTAATGTATAACCACAAACTTTAAGGGGCGATATTTTATCGCTCCTTTTTCCATTCTATTGACTTGTGACTGACAATTTAAAAAAGATTTGTTAGACTAAATTAATAATACTAGTGAATAGTACATACTTATATTTAGGAAATATTAAGACAGGAGTGAAATTCATTTGATTACAATGAAAGATATAATTCGAGAAGGCGACCCTAGATTAAGGGAAATCTCGAGTGAAGTAAGCTTACCTCCATCTGCTGAGGATATTAATTTAGCTAATTCATTATTAGAGTATGTTATAAATAGTCAGAATCCAGAAATAACTGCCGAATACGGTTTACGATCAGGTATCGGCTTAGCCGCACCACAAATTGGAATTCTTAAAAGAGCAATAGGAGTTCATGTTACTGACTTACAAGGTAATTTATTTAGTTATGCATTATTAAATCCTAAAATTGTAAGTCATTCTGTTGAGGAAGTTTATTTATCAGGTGGTGAAGGCTGCTTATCTGTTGATCGTGATGTTCCTGGATATGTTCCACGTTATGCAAGAATAACAGTTACTGGCTATGATACGAGAATAGGAGAAGTAAAAATCCGTTTAAAAGGTTTACCAGCAATTTGCTTCCAGCATGAAATTGACCATCTAAATGGAGTAATGTTTTATGATCGTATTAATAAAACAAACCCTTTTTCTCCTCCAGAAGGAGCTTCACCTTTAGAGAGGAATTAAAAAAGAGCGATTGGAAAACCAATCGCTCTTTTTAGACTGCTGACAAACGCTCGCTTTCTTCGTTGCTTCGCCTGTTGAGGGGGGCTCATTACCGTTAAAAGTAACTCCGCTACTCACCAGGCTTCGCGCCTCGAAAGACAAGCGCTTGCAGTCAGTCTAAAATTCATGTTTTTGTAATTTGTCTAACATACTTAAAGAAGTCCGGCCCATTTTAAACCGTTTAAAATTCCATCTTCATCAACATTCGTTGTAATATGATTAGCTAATTTTTTAAGTGGATCTACTGCATTCCCCATGGCGATACCCGTACCTACTTTTTCGATCATTTCTAAATCATTTAATCCGTCACCAAATGCGATTACATTTTGCATATCAAATCCAAGATGGTTTACCATTTGAAGTATTCCATTCGCTTTAGAACCTCCAACTGGTAAGACATCTGACGAATATTCATGCCAGCGAATAAAATTAAAATCATTAAATCCATTTGTTAATGATGGCTCTTGATGCTCCTCGCAGAAAAGTAATACTTGGTAAATTTCACGATTATGATAAAAATCATGCTGAACTTCAGGATGTTGCATTCTAATCGATGTCATTGCTTCTTTTATATGAGGATGTGAATCAATTGACGCTCTCATTGTCTCATTATTTAAATAAATAAGCGGTATACTTAGTTCTTTTGCTTTTTGAGTAAATTGGTGAAGTTGTTCTGGATGTAGAGCATGTTTGTGAATAGCTTCACCTTCAAATTCAGCATATTGCCCATTTAAGCTTACAAAACTATTTATATTTAACTCTTCACGAATTTCTTTAAACATGAATGGCGCACGACCAGTTGCAATCGCTACGTGGATATCTCTATTTTGAAGTTCCGAAATTGCATTCTTTGTACTTTCCGGAATTACTTTATCATGATTTAAAATCGTTCCATCAATATCAAAAAAAACGATTGGTTTAGTCATATTATTCTCTCCTCACTAAGACGCTGCATTTGCTTTTGAATTATTCATTTTTGACTTCTGTTTACTATTCGTAATAAATACTCCAAGAAGTACGATTAATAGCCCCAAAATCATTTTGAAAGATAAAGGTTCGTTTAAAAAGAAAAATCCCCAAATAGAAGCAAATACAGGTACTATATAAGTAACCATTGTTGCAAATTCTGCACTTCCCTCTTTAACCATATAATAAAATAATAAATATGCCAACCCCGAACATATAACGCCTAGTCCAAACACACCACTAAAAACTTCAAAATTAACAAATGGTTTTATTGTGCCCTTCCCTAAAACGACCATATAAATAAAGCCGATTACACCAGAAATACCTAAGGTTAAAAATGAAACAATCAATACATCAATTTTTTGTAAATACTTTTTAGTTAGATGTGAACCAAGTCCATAACAAAAAGTAACAAATAACATTAATAGTGAATAAATTATATTATCGGAGAAAATTGTTGATGGATTAAGATTCATCATTATCATAACTCCAACGATCCCTACCATAAGTCCAATCCATTGTTTTCTATGAATTTTTTGAGAAAAGAAAAAGTATCCAATAATAAGTGTTGCAATTGGCGTAAAAGCATTTAATACTGCCGCTTGATTACTTTGTAGATGGGTCTCACTAAAAGATAAAAAAAGCCACGGTATTGCATGATTAAATAATGAGATCGCAATAATTAATCCCATTTTCGGTAAATTTTTATAATCAATCTTTACCTTTTTAATTAACATAATAATTAATAATGTCATAGCACCAAAGAAACAGCGATAAAATACAATTGCTTCTGGCCCCATATCGTTTAAAAGGAGCTTAATAAATAAAAAAGATGTACTCCAAATAATACTTAATAAAAACAAGGCTGCATATAACTTCTTCACTTTCTTCTCCCCTTAACTTTAAGATATCCTCTATTTTAACTGCTTTTCTGAATATATTGAATGAAAATGTTTTTTCGAACAATACTACATTTAAATATACTATGTCCGTGTTCTCTACATATAAGTTTAATTTCATGTCTTGGAGGTAAAACTAATGTTACGTAAACTTAGAAAAAAATTAAAAAAACGGCTAAAACAATTTTTGAAAAAGAAGAAATATATCTCAATAATTTCAAATTTTTTTTTAAAATGACCGTATTTTAGGTAATCTTCAATAAAAAGAATGAAAATATATAGAAAATCACTTATAATATTGAGAAGATAGTGATTTGACAAGGAGAGATTTAAATGATTTTTAAAGTATACTATCAGGAATTACCATTAGAGGTACCTGTAAGAGAAAAAACCAAAACAGTTTATGTAGAAGCAGACAGTGAAAGAGAAGTTCGTGCGAAATTATTACCTTTCAATTATAATATTGAGCTTGTTCAAGCTTTAACCGGTGCTCATCTTGAATTCGAAAAACAAAGTGAAAGCTTTAAAATTTTGGAGCTAGCGTAATTTATGAAATTTCTTAAAAATGATCAAGCTGCCGTATTCGCACTAGGTGGCTTAGGGGAAATTGGTAAAAATACATACGCAGTACAATATCAAGATGAAATTATATTAATAGATGCCGGAATCAAGTTCCCTGAAGATGAGCTACTAGGGATAGACTACGTTATACCTGATTATTCCTACTTAGTTCGAAATGAGGAAAAAATTAAAGGTTTATTTATCACTCACGGACATGAAGACCACATTGGTGGTATTCCATATTTATTAAGAGAATTAAACATTCCAATTTATGGTGGTAAACTTGCTCTTGGCTTAATTAAAAATAAGCTAGAAGAGCACGGTCTTTTAAGAAAAGCTAAATTAATTGAAATAAAAGAAGACGACATCATTAAATTTAGAAAAACTAGCGTAACTTTTTATCGTACTACTCACAGTATTCCAGATTGTTACGGAATTGTTGTAAAAACTCCTCAAGGACAAGTCGTTCATACAGGTGACTTTAAATTCGATTTTACACCAGTTGGAGAAACAGCTAATTTAACAAAAATGGCTGAGATTGGTAAGGAAGGCGTTTTATGTCTACTTTCTGACAGTACAAATAGTGAGGTTTCACATTTTACAATGTCTGAAAGAAAAGTTGGAGACACGATTAATGAAATTTTCCGTAAAGTAGACGGTCGAATTATTTTTGCAACATTTGCTTCAAACATTCATCGTCTTCAGCAAGTAGTTGAAGCTGCTATTGCAAATGGACGTAAAATTGCTGTTTTTGGTAGAAGTATGGAAGCAAATATTGAGATTGGTCATGACCTAGGTTATATCAAATGTCCTAAGGATACATTTATTGATGCATCTCAAATTAATCGTATTCCGGCTAATCAACTAGTCATTTTATGTACTGGTAGTCAAGGTGAGCCTATGGCTGCATTATCACGTATAGCAAATGGTACACATCGTCAAATTCAAATTATTCCTGGAGATACTGTAGTATTTTCTTCTTCACCAATTCCAGGTAATACAATGAGCGTAAATCGTACAATCAACTTACTATATCGTGCTGGCGCTGAAGTAATTCATGGATCATTAAATGATATTCATACTAGTGGTCATGGTGGTCAAGAAGAGCAAAAATTAATGCTTAGACTGATGAAACCTAAATACTTTATGCCGATTCACGGTGAATATAGAATGCAGCGCATGCATGCTAAGCTTGCTATGGACTGTGGAGTACCTGAAGAAAACTGCTTTATCATGGATAATGGTGAAGTTTTAGCTCTTCGTGCCGATGAGGCTATGGTTGCAGGAAAAGTACCTTCTGGTAATGTTTATATTGATGGAAGCGGTATCGGGGATATTGGTAATATCGTTTTAAGAGACCGTAGAATTTTATCTGAAGAAGGTCTTGTAATCGTTGTCGTAAGCATCGATATGAAGGAATTTAAAATCTCAGCAGGCCCAGATATCATTTCACGCGGTTTCGTTTATATGAGAGAAAGTGGCGATTTAATAAACGAAGCACAAGCAATGATTTCTACTCATTTAAACAAAATCATGGAACGTAAAACTTCTCAATGGTCAGAAATAAAAAATGAAATTACTGATACTTTATCACCTTTCTTATACGAAAAAACAAAACGTAAACCAATGATTCTCCCAATTATTATGGAAGTTTAATCATTAGGACATGTTAAAAGGGCGATCTCAAAAGTCAAAATACTTTTGAGACCGCCCTTTTTTTATAAAAATGCAATGTTAAATTTATTGTTGATTTTTGAACTAAAATAAGGTTTTCTAATTAGACAACCTTAGGAACACTTATACCACTAATGCACTGCGCTAGTTCAATAAATGAATTAACAACTACTAATCCCAAAAATAAATTTAAAATGATTACGTTTCTTTTTTATACGTTTAAAGCCTTCTTTAGAGTCAATTATTATAACTGTTCTAGCTAGCCAAATTCTTATATATAAAGAATTAATTTTTAAGGGTCCAATAATTCCCTTTTCTTCAAATTCTGTCCCATCTTCTAATTCTGTTTCTGTCCTAACTAACCAAGTATTACCGATTCCAAACTCAATAAATTTCAAACAAAACTCTCCCTTTTTAAAAGATAGCTTATACAACTATTACATTGCGTTAGTTACATAAAAAAATCGAATGCTCTATTTAAATCCCCAAATGATATAAATAAAAATTACCTTCTGATAATTTCTCTGCCATTGCTATCATTTTTTCTATTTTGCTAATTAATTCGTCTCGATTGATGAATAACTTTTCATATTCTCCATATTCATCATCTTCCTCATAAACAAAATTACCTCTAAGTTTTAACACTTTGGGTCCATTTCTAAATAAGTCTTTCCATGAAGTAAATATTGCAATTATCTTTTCTGAAGACTGTTGTTCAAATAGAGTCTCTCCATAATAATTAAGTCCTTTTCTATTCATGTTCCCACTAGTTGATGGATTTTTACTAGGTATCCAATTTAAAGAGTCCATTATATATTGGATAATATCATCATGTATTCTAACGATTTCAATTATGTATCTGGAATAAGATAAAATTCATGCTCTAACCCCATTAATTCCTCCTAAATAGTCTTTTTGTTAATTTTATAATACCATTTCTTATGAAACTAAACCGCCACTTAGTTGCATAAGTAAATCAGCAATCTGTTTTCACAGAGCCTATAAAAAATAAAAAACCACAGAATTCATTAATTCGTGGTTTTCCATAATAATAAATATTTATCTTCTTATTAATCTTGAAAGTCATTTTTATCATTACTTTTTAAAAACACTTTCATAAAGAAAGGTTTATTAAGAACTAAAAATATAAAATACACAGTAAATAAGATAAAAAATACTACAAACAGTATAATTAGCACGATTGCTAAACTACTCTTAGCAAAACTTGTTTCGATTCTTAAATAAGGATATAAGATAAATGGTAGATGACTTATTCCATATCCAAAAAATGCGAAGAAATATTGCAATAATACTAATATAAACGCTAAACCATATCTTTTTCTTTTTATCACAAAATAAATCGCTATACAAAAGCAAATAAAAGATAGAAGGAAGAATTCCCATACATTATGCATTCGATCAAAATGAACTTTATTATGTAATTTCATTGACAAAAATACGATGATACTTGAAATAATAGTTGGTAATGACCACACTAGTACATACTTTCTTAATTTAATTTCCGACTCTGTATCATTTATAAGATTTGCAGAATAAATTAAAAACATTGCACTAATAAATAGAACTGAACATACAGCTAAAAGCATTACAGATAGTGAATATGAATTCGTAATTAATTTAAATGGATAAAATCGTATATCTGTTCCATTCTCGATAATAAAACCACCTTCAGAAATTGTTAAAACAGTCGATAATGTAACAGGTATCAATAGACTTGTCGCCCCATACAAAATTAAAAAGAACTTACTCCTATTTCCGCCGTATTGCTGAAAAGTATAAAACGAGCCCCTAATTGCTAAAAAAATCATCGCTACACTACCTGGAACTAATAGTGGAACACCATAATAATATGCTACCCTCGGGAATATACCAACTACTCCTATAAAGAAGAAAATGAAAAATAATGTAGCCAGCTCCCAAATAGATGAAAGATGTCGATTTATTAAGCCAATTAATTTTGGTTCTTCTTTAGTTGTAATCGTATAAAACGCATAAAATCCTGCACCAAAATCAATTGAAGCAATAATCATGTAGGCATATAAAAACAACCATAAGATAAAGATTGCGATTGTTTGAATCTCCAAACTTTTTTCCTCCTACAGAATAATTCCTTAAACTAAAGATTAGTTTTCTTTCATTATAACTATAAAATACACTTTCTACTAGTTTCAAGATGAAGATTGCTCAAACACAAAAAGAGACTTTTAAAAAAAGTCTCCCAAGTGATGATGCAATCTGAAAATTATTCTACTTTTGCCGCTTCATCTAGTACGCGATTAACACGTTTTTCTAACATTGGCATTCCGCCTTCTCCAGCTTGGAAGTGGCGTAATACACCTGTTTTATCAAATACGTAATATGATGGTACGTATTTATTTTCAAAAGCATCTGTAATTGTATGTTGGTTATCAACTAATATTGTTTGTGTAATTCCATGTTCTTCAGCAACTTCTTTAATTTTATCGATATCTAAATCATCTTCAGATCTTGGCATATGAACACTTACTACATTTAATCGATCTTTATATTCATCTCTGAAAGCATTAATGTTTGGCATTGCTACTTTACATAAATGGCAACTAACAGACCAAAAATGAATTAATGTTGGTTTGTCACCGATTAGGTTTTCTTTTTGAATTTCTCCATTTAATACTGTTGTTGCACCATCTAATTCAGGCATTGGTGAGCGCAGTCTCATTTTATAGTCCTCCTACTTGTTTCATTAGCTCTAAGTGAGCTTGTTCTACTTTTCGTTTTGTCTAGTTCCAGGCGTTAGACCCTCGAGGTCATAAGTCAATGACCGATAAAAGTAAAAACCAACATTTCTCGGTCCTTGCCTTATGCTTGTCGGGTCTTTAACAAACGCCTTCCACTTTTCGTAATTGTGTTTAAAAAGGCCTAACTATGAGTTAGACCTTTGACATTAATTCTTAATTGTTTAGAATTATAGAGTTGCTTGACCTGGTTTCCAGTTAGCTGGGCAAAGTCCACCAGTTTGTAAAGCTTGAAGTACACGTAAAACTTCATCAACTTCACGACCGATGTTGTTGTGGTGTACTACTTGGTACATTAATTCACCCTCTGGGCTGATGATGAATAATCCACGTAATGCAATACCTTCTTCTTCAATTAATACGCCATAGTCACGAGAAATAGCGTGGTTTGTATCTGCACCTAATGCATATTTTAATTGACCTAAGCCATTATCTTTACGATCAGTGTTGATCCATGCTAAGTGAGTGTGAATTGTATCTGTAGAAACACCTACAACTTCTGCATCAAGATCTTCAAACTCGTCGTAACGATCAGAGATTGCTACGATTTCAGTTGGACATACAAAAGTGAAGTCCATTGGATAGAAGTATAATACTGTCCATTTATCGTTTTTCATGTTTTCTTCTAAGCTTACTTTACCAAATTCTTTATTTGCTAAAACTGCTTCCATTTCAAAGCGTGGTGCTTGTTTTCCTACTAAACGTTCTGCCATCGTTATTACCTCCAATATTTATGTAACTATTTATCATACAAGTGATATTATAGTAAACTACTTATTTAAAGTCAATATTAATTTATAATTATTATTAACTGAAAATCATTTTCATTGTTGCTTTTTCATAAAGTCAGATATAAATCGAATCATTAATGGAATTACATTTTCATCTGGGTTTAATTTTTGATTATGGAGTCCGAATTCCGAATTTACGCCAATCCAAAACATCAGGCCTGGAATTTCTTTTGTCATATAACCAAAATCTTCACCTGTCATTGCAACATTGCAAAACACGGCCTCAATACCGTCATATTGTTTCGCAAAATTAAAAAATTCATTCGTCAACGATTCATCGTTTATTACTCCATAGTAATTACTTCCAAAATCTACTTCTATTTTACACTGAAAACTCTCTTGAAATCCATTCACAAGACTTTCAATTCTATTTTTTAATTTCAGCATTGCTTCTTCACTTAACGCTCGCATCGTACCTTCTATTCGAACATGATCTGCAATAACATTTTGAACTGTACCACCAGTTATTTTTCCAATCGTAATGACAGCACTATCTAATGGATTTACATTTCTTGATACTACTGATTGAACTTGAGTGATAAAATGACTTGATGCAACGATCATATCATTCGTTAAATGAGGGAAAGCTGCGTGACCGCTTAAGCCATGAAAATCAATAAAAAGTTCTGATGTATGCGCAAATAACATACCAGGTTTCGTTGCAATTGTACCAACAGGATATTCAGGTGCTATATGTAAACCATAGATTACATCTGGTTTAAATGGTTTAAATTCTTCACTTTTAAGTAAGGGTTCCGCTCCACCTGGGCCTTCCTCTGCTGGTTGAAAAATAAATACGACATCGTCATCGATTGGCTCATTAACAATATTAGTCAGAACACCAAGCGCAATGCTCATATGTACATCATGGCCACAGGCATGCATATTGCCTTCATGAATCGATGAAAACTCTAATCCTGTGTTTTCTTTCATTGGTAATCCATCAATGTCTGTACGGTAACCAATCGTTCTAGTAGATTTTAACCCTTTTACTCGAACGAAAATACCTGTTCTCCATGTATCAATTACCATTCTTTCTTGATTTAAACTAGATAAATAATCTAGTAAATACGCTTGTGTTTTGAATTCTTGAAAACCAAGTTCAGGGATTAAATGTAAATCCCTTCTAATTTTAATAAATGAATCCATTTTAACTCCTCCAAAAAAAGCGTAGAAAAATAAATTCTACGCTTACTTCTTGTTATTATTGATTTAGTTGACGTAAAGCCTGAATGATTTCAGTTTTTGAAATTGTTTTATCATCGATATCTTTGATTTTTCTAGCAGGAACACCTGCAACCACAGTATAAGGAGCAACGTCTTCAGTAACAATTGCACCTGCAGCTACTACTGCGCCTTCACCTACTCTAATACCTTCTAAAACTACTGCATTTGCACCAATTAGTACATTGTCTTCAAGAATAACTGGGTTTGCTGAAGGTGGCTCAATTACGCCAGCTAGAACAGCACCAGCACCTACGTGACAGTTTTTACCTGTTGTAGCACGACCACCAAGTACGGCGTTCATATCGATCATTGTACCTTCTCCAATTACTGCACCGATATTAATTACAGCACCCATCATAATAACTGAATTGTCACCAATTGTAACTTGATCACGAATAAACGCACCTGGCTCGATACGAGCTTTAATACCTTTAGCATCTAAAAGTGGAATTGCTGAATTACGACGATCTGATTCTACTACATAATCTTCTATGTATTCTTTTTGCTCTTCAAGGATTACTTTAACATCATCCCACTCACCAAATAAAACTCCAGAATTTTGAGAAATAAATGATTGAACTGATTCAGAAATAGTAAGCTTGTCTAATTGACCTTTTACATAAACCTTTACAGGTGTTTTTTTCGTGCTATTTGCAATAAATGCAATAATTTCATTTGCGTCCATTAATTTCATAATGAATTGCCCCCTTTATTATTATCAATAAGAATACTCTATCAAATCTAGTAAGTAACTAGCAACATTTTGTCGATTAATCTTTATTTTTTTTTCGAATTGATTCTATAAATCCTTCTACTTGTTTTAATTTCATTGCATCTCGATTATAAAGTAAGTATGTATCGCGATATAAACCTGATTGTTCTTTTGTAATTAAAGGTGTTTTTATAATATTTTCATCACTAACATCATGTAATACAGAGGAAGGTAAGATCGCAAAGCCTAAACCATTCAAAACAAATTGCTTACATGTTTCAATTTGATCGACTACAATTTCATGTTTTGGTAATGAATTAAAATGCTCATACCACCATGACTGGATAAGCTGATAATAATTTGAATTACTTTTAAACTGAATAAATGGTCTTTGAATTGTTTTATATTCCTCAAGACTATGTTTTTTTGTATCAACTAATAATAATTCATCAGAAAATAGTAATTCCTTTTCTCCAAACCAATTTTGGTTTCCTCTGACAATTGCTAGATGAACTTCATTTTCATATAAGCGATTTGTAATTTCACTACTCCAACCTGTAAAAAGTGAAACTTGTACTTCAGGATAGCTTGACACATATTTTTTTAAAACTGGTGGTAACCAGTATTGCGCAACAACAGAAGAAACGGCAATCTTTAAAGTACCCGAAATATCGGATTTTAAAATTTGTAACTGCTCTAACATTGTTTGATATGTTTCTTCCATCTTTTTCGCGTAATTTAATATGATTTCACCAGATGCAGTAATAATCAATCCTTTTTGAGAACGAATAAACAATTCACTACCAATCTGCTTCTCTAAATTTTGTAGCCTTTGACTTAAAGCTGGTTGAGAAACAAATAACCTCTCTGCTGCCTTCCTCATATTCTTCTCTTCAGACAAAGTAATTATTAAACGTATATCATCAATTTGCACATAATCCCCCCTTGCCTTTATTCATAAAAATTGGATTAGACTCGTCAAAAATTCTTTTTCCCAAGAAAACCAACATTAAAAAAGTAAGTCAATTTGATGATGACTTACTTTTTAATCGCTAATGCTTATTATATCTTCTCACATTTTTATTCAATTGTTTTAAAATCGCTCTACGAGTTAATATACCTTCAAAAGTATTATTAGCATCAACCACACATACAAATGGATGATCAATTACAGATTCAAGCCCTTTAGCGAGCGTATCAGTCGTTTTTAATAAAGGTATCTCAGTACCCATTACCTCTTCAACTTTCATATTACTCAAACGTTCAAATTCAATTCTTTCTAATCCAAGTATTCCGTCTAATATCATAGACGTACTAATTAAACCTAGCAACTGAAACTTCGGATTTAACACTGGAATTGAAGAGTATCCAGATTTTGTAAGTACTAATAATGCATGCTCCAAACTGTTACCAATTTGTACATGAGCTACTTTTTCACTTGATATAATTACTTCTTCTACTTTATGTTCAAAAAATTGTGAACCATCAATACTAATCACAAACATCGTCCCCCAATAGAAAAGCAAAAGTATTTAAAAATGGTAGAAATTATCTATTCATAAACAAACATCAAATAAATACACATACAACTTTGCTATTCATCTGTATGGAAAAAATCCTATACACTATTTTATTCGATTAAGGACTATGTCCCCATCCCTATATTATCAGATTTGTAACCCCTTTCCAATTTAACTTTTCTTAAAAATTTACTTATTTATCTATAACTATTCAAAAAACAAAAAAACGTTTAGATAAATAATTTATTATCTAAACGTTCATCTATATTTGTCTTCATAGCCCTAAATCCCTTAATTTTTGATATAAATGAATCAATCTTTCATATTGATCCTCGCCTGCATCCATTAATCCATTTTCTATATCCGTTATCTGTGATGAAATGAGTTCAATTGCATAATTTTGTTTCATCACTGTGTCGACCAATAAAGACAGTTCATCTTCTGTGAAATTTTGTTCACTTAGCATCCATCATCCCTCCTAATCCTCATTCTAATCAATGTTTATTTAGTTTAAACTTCTTATTTTGTAAATTTATTTGCATAACTAAATGCTGTATAAGAATCAGGTTTTATCTTAGGAATGATGCCCATTGCAGATACTTTAGATGTCATTTCTTGTATAAACTCTTTCGTTAGCCCCATCGTACCAATGTCTAGATGAATTTCAAAACTAAAATTATTCGAATTAGCATTTTCATGAAGAGGACTAAAAATTTTTTCTAAATGAAAAGGTGATAATAAAAAAGCTATTTCCTGACTATACATAGTTTCTAGAAATATTTTCTCTTTTAAATTTCGGATTTTCTTGTGATGCCAACAAGTATGTAAACATCCCCAAGCGCCATTACCTACTCTATGCAAGTGAAGTGCCGTAATAAACTTAGTTCCATTACTATGAACTTGAGAATCTGTTCCAATGGAAAGTCGATATTGTTTATTAGGATCATTTTTTACAAAATGATATAGCCGATCAACTACATGATCAAAACTCATATTTCTCTCACTTACATTGTAAAATCGATACTGATCTTTATTCACGTATATGACCTCCCTTTTCATAACAATACATAATAATGTATTCATTAAGAATTGGGATTAGCACGACCTTACTATTTTGTAATAAAATATTAAAGAAAATCTGCTATAGTTAGTATTTATAATTACTATAAAAAAGACTGTTTAAATTGAACGGTCTTTTACATTTTGATTCGGTAAAACCATTTCAAGATTATTTCTAACACTCTATCCAAACCCAGCATTTGTTTTCGTCTTGTTTTTCAATAACTCCACCGTTTTTCATTGCAGCCTTTAATGAGTTTATATTGTTGATATGTATCGTTAGTAAAACTTTATCAATTCCCATTTCTTTAGCTCTTTCAAGCAATAACTTTAATTGAAGTTTGCCATAGTCTTTTCCTCGTTCAGAAGGAAGAATTGAATATCCAATATGTCCTCCATCATCTAACAACTTTTTTGTTAATCTGTGACGGATCTTACCGTAACCTACTGGAAATCCATTTGCAAAAAGCCAATAAATATCTTGAGGAACTCTACCTTCCCCAATTCCAATCCCCTTCGATTCGTTATCACGTTTAATCAGCCACGCCTGAAATTCCTCTAAAGTTGCTCCATTCATATCATTTAAGAACCCATTTTCATTATAAGGAATTTCTTGAAGCATCGCGTAAATTTCTTGGCCATCATTAGTTGATAATTTTTTTAAATTGAATTCCATAGTTTCAACTCTCCTTTTATTACCAAGTAATCCCCGAATGTTTATTCTCATACATATTTTACTAAGTTTCCAGGGGGTAATCTTTAAAAAAGGCAAAAAAAAGAAAAAACAAGCTATGCTTGTTTTTTCTTTTCTTATGAAATAATTTCGTATATTTCAATTGCTACCATATCGATATTATCGAATGGGAACGTTTGTGGTTTTTCACCTTGTTGAAATACTTCTAATTCAAATGTTTCATTTTTCTCAGAATACTTTACGCTACACTTTCTTTCACCGTTAACTTCAAAATATCTTTGAGCAACCTCACCGTTCGTAGCTTGTTGTTTTAAACTTTCTAAGCGTTCTAAAATTCCTAATAATAAAGACATATTAGAACTCCTTTCTACCATGTGTCATTCCCTAAATATAGGTTTTACTTTCTTACAATTTCTATCCAAAAAACTTCTGATAGATTTCAGCTATGTAAGTGTCCATTAATAAGAATACTTGTATTTCAAGATAAATTCAAGAAAAATAGTCGTTTCAACTATAAACAAATTTCTTTATATACTATATTTTTCTATGTCATAATAGTTTTATACAATTGCTTTAAGAAAAAATAAAAAAGGATGTTTGTTTATGAAGATCGAATTATTCACACAAGATGGATGCCCTCCTTGTGAATTTTTGAAAAATTATTTAAAAGAAATGAATGTTTCTTATATTGAATATAACGTTTCAAAAGATGAAAGTGCTAAAAAAAGAATGTTGTTTGAGTTAGATTCATTCTCAACACCTACTTTAATAATTGATGATGAGGTAATTAGAGGCGTTCAGATGGAGCAAATTGAAGCTGCATTACAAAAACGTTAATCCATTATCTATTCGTTTCCTTTTCAAATTAAAAACACCTAAATGAACTGTTACATTCATTTAGGTGTTTTTTATAGTTCTATACTTCATTTGTTTTTAAGATCGTTTCAAGGACTTGTCCAGATATAGTTTCTCATTACCCAACTCCAATAAAATGAAAAACGAAAAACAAGACGGACGATGTAAAAAGAACTTTCGAAATAAGTCCTCTCAAATAAAATCCTCCTCGGGCTGAACTTTTACTAATCGTATCATTTCTATATTGAAATTTACCACACGAATCGTTCTTATCTTTTTTACATTAGTTGACATAGAAAAACACTACTTTTAATTAAAATTAGGTTTTATATATGAATTCGTCGATTTTTGATAAAATTAACTAAACCTCTATGTTCCAAAACAAAATTTTTTCTGGGTAATTTCTCCCTTTATCTAAATAAAATTTAATGTTAAAGTTAGATAATTTGTGTCAACTTTTCAATTTTCAAAAACTTTTGGACGATTAGGGAGTGTTAATATGGAGTTTCGTGGTTCTACGGTTTACAATCAAGATGATTTTTTTTCAGAGTATATTCGACGAAAAAATAGAGAAGATAGTCCTAACAATGCGATTGAAGGACCAATCATCAATGAACTAATTGGGAATGTTGATCGAAAAAACATATTAGATTTAGGATGTGGTGACGCATCATTTGGTAATGAACTTCTACTACATGGAGCTAAAACCTATACCGGTATAGAGGGATCAGAGCACATGATTAAAGCAGCCTTGACTACTTTAAAGGATACAGTAGGTACCGTCCAACATACTTCAATCGAGGATTATCATTTTCCTACGAATTCATTTGAACTTGTCACTTCTAGATTTGTACTACACTATATTTCAAACATTGAGCTATTATTTCAAAAAATATTCTTCAGCTTAAAAGAAACCGGCCATTTTGTATTTAGTGTTCAACATCCTTTAACTACTGCCTCCTTTTTAAGTAAACAATCAGGAGATCGACGCGAAAATTGGATTGTAGACGATTACTTTCTAACTGGCGAAAGAAAAGAACCATGGATAAATGAAATAGTAGTCAAATACCATCGCACAATTGAACAATATTTTACTCTTTTAAGAAAGACTGGATTCCGGATTGATCAATTAAAAGAAGGTACTCCACAACAAATACATTTTAAAAGCAAAGAAGAGTTTTTAAGAAGACAAAGAATACCAATCGTACTTGTTTTTTCTTGTTTTAAATAGACTAAGCATAAAAAATGACTGTCATTTTTGAGACGACAGTCATTTTCTGATTAAATCTTATAAGAGAATCACTAAAAAAGTAACTCATTATGTTTAAATAAAAAATCATAACTTAAGTCAATATATAAATAGCTTCCATTATTCATTGGATAAGAAAACGTTCGAATCTTTTCACCGGTTTCAATATCTCTGTACATATCTGATAATTGTCCCTGATCATTTGATTGCATTTTCAAAACGGTTTCTAAAAAATATGGCCTCCAGCTCCAGTTTCTACCTTTATACTTTTCCTGAAGCTCCCACTGCTCGCCATTAACTTTAAACAAGTTAGCTGATTGCTGAAAACCGTCCTCATCACAAATATACATCCTAAAACAAAATGAATTTAATTCACTTGAAATATTAATTAAAAATGAATTTAAATCCGCTCCTAATTTAAATTTATTAATTGCCGATTCGACTTTTTGTTGTATTAAATTTGTCATATCTCTAAGCGCAATTAATTTGTTTTTTTCGCCTCGAATATATTTTAAGATATCATTCTTTAGTGGCTCACATTCATGATTTAATTGACTAATTGATGGTTGTGGTGTAAATAAGTATGCACCTTGATAGAATCTTCCACCATTCTTCCATGCATTTCTTAATTGAATTGAATCGATTATTCCATCGTAGTACATCGATGCCCCTACTTTTCTTGCCACATAAATTACGGAATTTAATAAATCTTGAAATGATGATGTATGTAGTTGTTGAACCATTTTAAAATCGATTTTAATGATATCTGGAGACAAAAACCGTAGTTTTTCTAAGTTAATTAACTTCTCATTTACGCTATTAATCGCAAATTTAATACCATATGTTTGATAATAAGTAATTAAATTTTTTAATTCTTTCTCAAAACCATAAAAAAGTTGATGTTGAAGAATAATGACAATTTTATTTAGTTGTATACCCTTTTCTTCATATGATTGTAAAATCGATAAAAGATTTTCTGGGTCATCTGAAAGAAGTGCTGAAGGGTGACGATTAATAAAAATACCACCATCGAATTTAAATTGTACAACTTCATCGAGAGCTTGAATTAAAATATGATTGTCAACCTCTAATAAGTAGTCATCTGGCACCAAATCATTTGCAAAGAAGAATTCAAGGCTGTGTAAATTTTCAAGTTTAAGTCTACCAACAACCTCAACTCCTACACAATTTTGTGTATCGGCTCCATATATTGGTTGAAAATATGGTACGACTTTATCTAAGTTACTTATTACGTCTAAAGGATCCATTTTGAACCTCCTTCTAAAATGGGTATTGATGTAAGGACTGTCCTCCATCCATTGTAAAACAAGAACCATTAATATAACCAGCCTCATTTGAAAATAAATATGCACAAAGTCCCGCTATTTCTTCTGGAGTGCCTAACCTGCCTAGTGGTACACTTTGTATTGTGCGGTTTTCTAATTCATCAGAAAGCCATAGTTTAGCCGCACCACCTGTACGCTCAATAGGTCCAGGAGCGATCGCATTGACTCTAATTCCATATCTTCTACCCCACTCAACGGCTAATGTTCTTGTCATAGCGAGGACACCAGCTTTAGCTGATGCAGAATGAATGACTCCAGGACCCGCATCCCAAGCATATGTAGCAATTATATTTGTAATCGCTCCTTTAATTTTATGTTGTATCATATACCGTCCAACTTCAGAACTACAATAAAAGGTTCCATTTAATACGATATTTATAACCGTGTTCCAACCGTTCACAGACAAATCCTCTGCAGCACAAATAAAATTGCCAGCCGCATTATTTACTAAGAAGTCTATCGTTCCAAATGTTTGATCAACTTCATTTACCATATTTTTAATTAATTCCGGATCCCGTACATCCATAACAATTGGTAATACTTGACCATCATATTGTTCAATTTCCTCTTTTGCATTATTTAATTTTTCTAAATCTCTTCCGGCAATAACCACATTTGCACCTTCTTTTGCAAAACGCATAGCCATTGCTTTCCCCATACCACTAGAGCCACCAGTAACGATCACAACCTTATCCTTCACTCGTATCACTCCCTTTGTATTCTATAGTTTAACAACATTTTGTTATTTTGAGAATATTTTTAAGAATTAAACTATTTAATATAGTATGCAGTATTTATTTCTTTAAAAAGGTCGGGGGACAATTGAAAATTAAACTAACATCATTTTTTTTACTATTAATTTGTACAATCTATTATTCAGTCTATGTTGAGCCAACTTCAATTCGAACTAAGCATTTAACATTTTCAGACTATCGATTACATTCGAATACTACTATTAAATTAATACAAATCTCTGATACTCACTTTAATAATAAAAAAGATATAGAGCGATTTAAAAAGGTTGTAAATAATATAAACCAAATGAAGCCTGATTTTATTCTATTTACTGGAGATTTGGTTAGTGATATACGAAAGTTTTCTTACAAGCATGAAGTTATTCAACTTTTAAAAGAACTTAATCCAAAAATTGGAAAACTTGCAATATATGGTAACCATGATCATGGGGGTTATTTTACTGAACAATACGAAGAGCTGTTAACCCAAAGCAATTTTATATTATTAAAAAACGAAGAAAAAACTTATTTCGTTCAAAAACAAAAAGTATCATTTATCGGTCTCGATGATTATATGCTAGGAAACAAGCAATATAATGATATTTTAGAACGAATTCAAAAAAATAGTTATACGATTGTTCTAGCACATGAACCTGACATTGCTGATATGACGAAAAACTATCCGATCAATCTTCAGCTCTCTGGCCATAGCCATGGCGGACAAATTTATTTACCTATATATAAGTCCTTTATAATGCCTCCATATGCAAAGAAATACAACCGAGGTGTTTACACCCTTTCAAGTAAATTTAATAGTCATTTAGTCGTTTCAAATGGAATTGGGACAACTAAACTACCAATTCGCCTATTTACTCCACCTGAAATCGTATCAATTGAAATCACAGGCAAAAATAAAAAATAATAATGATCAAGAATTATTATTCCCCACAGCTCTCACCCGTACTAGGTTGGTTACCTATTTTTATGGGTACTTGCTCAATTATTTTAGTACTCCCATACACTAATATTGAAGACAAGAGAGGAGGTTAAATACATGAATTATCAATATCACCCTAATTTACATTATTATTATAGAGAAGATCATGCTCCATCCTACTACTATGATCATAACGAACAACGCTTTCTACCTTTTTTCCCAATTTTGCCAATAATAGGAGGGTTAGCGGGATTAGCAGGCGGATTCGCGTTAGGTGCACTAGCGTTTAGACCACCTTATTATCCGCCATACGGACCATACCCACCATATCCAGCATATCCTCCGTACGGTGGTGGGTTAGGCGGTGGGTTCGGTGGTGGATTCGGTGGCGGATTCGGCGGTGGATTTCCTGGATACCAACAACCTTACCCACCTGTAAATCCTGGTGCTTTTTTACCTAGTAATGCCGGATTAAATTCGCCAGGTAATATAGGACCCTATCCATACTAAATAGAAAAAAGCTAGTCGTATTAATGAATATTATTTCGATTAGCTTTTTATTATATAACCACTTCTCTAGATTTGATTTGAAAAAATTTAAACTAAAGATATAATATACTCATATCTATTATTTTTTGGAGGTAACCAAGAAGCATGAAATCGAAAGAACCTAGCCTGAATAAACTAAATTTTACAAATGAAGAAATTTTTCAGGCAATATTTGTTGTAAATAAACATGCTAAAACAGCACTTGAACCAAGTGAACTATATTCACTAAAAAGACAAGCTATATTAAAGCTTATTGATAAAGGAATTGCTAAGAAAGTTGGATTACATTTTTCAAATAACCCCAAGTCAAGTAAACAACAATCTGATGTGTTGATTGCTTGTGGAGAATTTTTCTTTCATATACCACCGTTAAAAGAAGACTTTAAACTTCTCCCGCATTTAGGAATATTAGAAAATACTCACCGTAACCCAAAGGTATCCATGTCATTAAGTTATGCAAAAAAAATACTTCATCATTTCTTAGGTATTCAAAACGTTAAATCTGAAAACCATTTCAAAAACGGATCTAACTACCGAAAAAATACCCCAGGGCAATTTTTAAGAGCTTCTTCATTTCTAAATAACTCTACATTTACTTTTCCGAGTGAACCAATTCGTAAAAATAAAGGTAAGCAAGAGAGATAAGTTGAAACAATTCTTACTAAAATAACATTAATATAGATTAAATGGGAAGATTAAAAACCTTTTAAATTAAATGGTTTTTATCCTTCCCTTTTTTTATTTGAATGTACGGATATTCATATTTTCCCCCTTTTATTTTAGTAGATTTGTCACACCTATTATATGAAGCAAGCATACTTTATTAACAGGGGGTGATTGATCTGTTCGGTAAAAATAACTTACAAGATATTATTCGTTATGTTGCTGGGTTCTTATTTGCACTTCAATTGTTACTAAATTCTTTTGGGTTTAAATTCTTAAATAATGAACAAATTGATGCTGTAATTAATATAATTTCATTCCTTTTTATTTTATACTTCGGTGCTAAGCATAATTATTTAGGTAAAAAAGGACAAGCTCAAAAGGCTGTACTTCAAGAAGCAGGATTAGAAAAAACAAATAAGCAGACAAATTCAGATCAATAGATTACTTTATGTCTACTTTTTGATAGATTAGATTACAAATTTAAAGATTTGGTTTGAGAGTGATTAAACATTGTTTCACTCTCTAATTTTGAGTCGAATTTATGCTATTTTTTAAGTAATATTTTCTATTTTTCACTATTTTTCCTCATATATTGATTTTAATTGTAGTAAACATATGGACTTTGTTATACATTGTAGAATTATTTTAAGAAGATTAGGTAGGAAAATTTTAACTTTGTATTGAATGTTCTAAAAACACACATTTTTCAGGAGGATATCAAATGTCAGTAATTTTTACAAGTAAAGACATTTCAAAGAAATTAAAAATAGGTAAATCTCGTGTAAGAGAGATTAGTAAGGAATTAGAAAAGAAAGAATATCATTTTACAAAGAACCAAGATACTAGAATCTATAATCAAAACGATTTCGAATTATTTCAAATGATTATTAAAGAGTACCAACAGAATGAAAATCTTCTACGATCAGTTGAATATGCTTTAAATAACCAATCAGTTCAAAGTCAATCTGAAGCTCATGTAATTGAAACACCTTCAATTGAGAATGAAATTACAGAAAAAATTACTGAAATCAATCCAAATAACACCCCGAATATTCCTCTAGAAATTAACATACATAAAAATTTTGACATGAAGTATGACTCAGAACTAATTGAAGTAGAAAAGAATGAAATAGTTGAAGTAGCAGTTTCCCAAATTGAAACAATTGATTCGGAATTAATCCATCATTCACTATTACAAGAAGAAACACCTTTAGAAGTGTCTGTATCCCAAGAAGAAACAATCGAAGTAGCAGAGATAAGCCAAATAACTTCACAAGATACAAATCATTTAGAAAAATCACTTTCACAACTAGAAACAATTGATGAAATCGTAATGGAGCAATCTATTTCACATGATACTGAGAAGTTTGAAGAGTCCGTATCACAATTCGAAATAATAGAAGAAGATGTAACAGATCAATCTTTACAAAAAGAAGAGCAAGTTACAGTATCTGGTGCATTAAATGAGCAAACAGATCAAAACACTGAGGTTGAAGTAGTCCAAGAATATCGTTTTGAAGAAATGACTGTTGAACAAGTACTTGAGGAAAATAAAAAACTACCTGATGAAGTAGTTCTTTCGAAGTTAAATGGATCAGTAACTGAACCTATTGTTTCAAAAGAAAATGTCACTACTTTTGTACCGACAAATTCTAATCAAATTATGTTTGAAGAATTTATGTCTCAAATTACGAATCTAGCATATCAAAATGAACAAATTCTAACTCAAAATCAAACATTAATTAATCAAAACTTGGAGAAGGATCAAAAGTTAGAAAAAATATTATATTCAGTTGAAGAAAAAAGTGAAGAGCTTCAAGGGTTAGCAACAGTAATTGAAGAAAAAGATGAAAAATTAGAGCAAATGTTTGAAGAAATTAAATCAAAAGAATCTGGTCGAGATGCTCAATTAATGAGGATGATTAGAGAATTACAGGAAACAAAAAAGATGGTAGCTGCCTCAAAAGAAAGAGACTGGAAGAATGCAATTAAATCACTCTTTTTTAAACCTAAGTCAGCAAAATAATTTGTTTATTATTTAGCACTTATCACTATTCACGAACATTAAATTTAAATATAATTAGTTTAAAAAGAGAAGGGAAATTTCCAATTTCCCTTCTCTTTATTCTTTCATTTGGATCTCTTCACTCTGTTCTTGATGGTATGCTGGTAACACGATATGAACTTCAGTACCTTTACCCTCTTCACTTAAATACTCAATCGTTCCCTTATGGGCTTCAATGATACTAAAGGTAACCATTAGTCCAAGACCTGTTCCTTTTTCTTTTAAAGAATAAAAAGGTTGTCCTAACCGGTCCAATTGTGCTTTTGACATACCTACTCCATTATCTTTAACAACAATTCGTATGTACTCTCGATCTCTTTCTTTCTCAATATTAGCTTCAATCTTAATATAACCTTTCGTGTCCTTTATAGCTTCTACGCCATTTTTTAGAACATTAATGATTGCTTGTTTAAGCTTAGCTCGATCTCCGACAGTATACATATCCTCATTTACATTTACTTGTAAGAAAGCACCTTGCAGTGAGGCGTAACTCGACATTAATGTTGTTACTTCATTCAATTGCTCTGTCATATTGATTATTTTCTTTTCTTCAATTTGAGGTCTAGCTAAGTTTAAATAATCCGAAATGATATTTTCTGCTCGGTCTAGTTCAGCTAATACAAGTTTCATATACTCCCTATTCGTTCCACTTTCTTGATTCTCAATCAACTGAATGAAACCCCTTACAACTGTTAATGGATTTCTAACTTCATGAGCTACACTCGCCGCAAGTTCACTCACCATATTTAATTTCTCCGATTTCTGCATTTGAACACGAATTTCAGCATTTTCAAATAGAAACTCTCGTAAATAAACATGAAACAGCATTGTAATTGTTAAAACAGTAAAAAATATGCACGCCGAAAAAATTGTTTGATCTGATTGGTACTCTTTAATACCATTAACCGTTGCTTCATAATAAAGCAAACAGACCATACTGAACGAAAATAAAATTGGCATTAGTATACTTAAAGCAAATTTCTTTCGTTTAGAAAAACTAACCCAATGTGGTGAAACAATAAATGGTAAAATACACGAAATCAATTCAAAAGGAAAAGATTTCAAAGATGCTAAACCATATAGCAAATACACAAAAACTGCTTTCGTTAAAATAATAATCGTTCCGATCAATCTTCCACCATATAAAATAGATGAATAGATTAATAAAATACTAAAAGTAATAGCCATGCTTTTACTAATGTGAATTGGGTAAAGCAAGCAAATAAAAATATTAAAAAAAGTTAGCAATCCAACTAATATTCTATTTTGTTTCGGGCTTGTATTGTGGTATCTACTAAGCCAGAACATTTCGTATAAAAAGACCGGAATGATTATGATTGCAAATTGAATTAATAAATCTTTTAATTGCAGCATTAAAGTGTCCCCCACCCCTTCTTTCAACAAATTATAACATAGTTATTTAAACTTCTAATTATTAATACAAAAAATTCGAAAAAAACATTTCTACATAGAACGTCACATTATTACAAAGTATTCTAAAATATAAGAAAAGTCGTCAAGCTTAAGCGCTTAACGACTTAAAACCAACCTTTTCTTTTAAAAAATATGTACATTATGATCGTAACAAATCCCATTAAAATTAAGATAAATAAGTAACCATATTTCCATGTTAATTCTGGCATATAGTGGAAATTCATTCCATATAAACCTACGATAAACGTTAGTGGTAAAAAGAAAGATGATATGATTGTTAATGTTTTCATAATATTATTCATTTTTTCTGAGCTTAATGAAAAATAGCTTTCTCGAATATCAGAAGCTAAATCTCGATTCGTCTCAATCATATCCGAAAGCTTCATTAAATGATCGTGTATATCTTCAAAATAAATTCGATGTTCAGATATATCTTTAAATCGATTCGAGTTAAGGATTCGATATAATAAATCACGCGTTGGTAAAATCGTTCTTCTTAATTTCGATAAATCCGATTTGGTATCATATAATCTTTCTACAGCATTATCTACTTGTTTCCTTAATGGATCAATTTCTAGGTCTGATAGTTCATCCTCCAAACGATAAATTAATGGAAAATAACTATCTACAAGCTCATCAATAATTCGATGAGTTAAATGAAGTGGACTCTTCGAAGCTCGACGATCTGACATTATATTATCTAAAACTAGTTGTACAATCGGACTTTTATGTATATGAAAGGTGATAACATAATGATCACTTACAAAAATATCCAATTCCGTTTCATCTAAGTCTAATTTATTTAATTCGTGCAAAATTAAAAAATGATATCCTTCATAGTAGTCAAGTTTAGGTCGTTGTACATATTCCAAACAATCTTCAATCGCTAAAGGATGAAAATTAAATTCAGTTGATAAAAGTTGAATCTCATCTTCGGTCGGTTCATTAATATCTACCCAGTACCATAGGTAATTATTTGATTTAGCATCTGCAATCGTTATATTACGATCGATAACTTTATTTTTAGTTATTCCGATTACTTGTAACAAGTTTTTACTCACCTTCTTTAGTCAATCAAATTATTTCACTACTAAATACTTTTTTTATTATATGGTAAAATGAAGGAAATTTCATTGAATAGTTCGATTAAAAAGTTTTAATTTTAATATAAAAATAATAAGTTGAGGGATATAAAATGAACAGATTTATAAACGAAAGTGTAAAAGAAATTCAAATCTCTGGTATTAGAAAATTTGCCCAAAAAATTGAAAAATATGACAATGTCATTGCATTAACATTGGGTCAACCTGATTTTCCAACTCCAGCACCTATTAAAGAAGCTGCTATTCATGCAATTAATCAAAATCAAACAGTTTATACCCCTAATGCAGGACTGCCTGCACTTAGAAATGCTGCTTCTAATTTTTTACAGAAAAAATATTCTTTATCCTATGATCCAACGAACGAAGTAATCGTTACAGTAGGAGCTAGTCAAGCACTCGACGTTACATTTAGAACAATTCTTAACGATGATTGTGAGGTTATTCTTCCAGCACCAATCTATCCTGGCTATGCACCAATTATTCAAACATGTGGTGCAAAACCAGTATTTGTAGATACATCTACTAGTGGTTTTAAAATAACGCCTGAATTATTAGAAGAACAGATTACTGAAAAAACACGCTGTATTGTTTTACCTTATCCAAATAACCCAACAGGTGTCACATTAACGAAAGAGGAACTTGAGAATTTAGCTAACTATTTATCTCAGAAAGATCTATTCATTTTATCTGATGAAATCTATAGTGAACTGACATATGATACTACTCATACTTCTATTGCCAGTTTCCCTGGAATGAGAGAAAAGACAATTGTCATAAACGGTCTTAGTAAATCACATTCTATGACTGGTTGGAGAATTGGTTTTATCTATGCGCCTGCTTATTTAGCTCAGGAAATCTTAAAAGTGCATCAGTATAACGTATCATGCGCTACATCAATCTCTCAATATGCAGCAATTACAGCATTAACTGATTGCATTGATTCTCCGATCGAAATGGCAAAGGAATATAAAATAAGACGTAATTATATGATTGATCGATTAGAAAAGATGGGGCTACCTTGTATTAAGCCAGAAGGTGCATTTTATTTATTCCCTTCAATTAAAGAATTCAATATGCCTTCCATGGAATTCGCACTAAATCTAGTAGAAAAACATAATCTGGCGGTTATTCCAGGAGAAGCTTTTTCTGAATATGGAGATTCATATATTCGACTATCTTACGCTTATTCAATGAAGGAACTAGAACTTGCGTGTGATCGATTAGAAGAGTTTGTAACTAGTCTTAGAAATTAAAAGCTAAATTACGGAAATAAAAAAGCAGGGGTGGATATCTTAATCCTTCCCCTGCTTTAATTATCTAGCTTGTATTACTCTTGTTTTGAATAACAAATCTTGAATTGTTTTATGGTCTTTTCTAAATAACATTAAATAGACATTAACTATTAATGGTACACCTAAAAGTAGAACTGATATTGCTGCGATAAAGATAAAACGAATGAAAAATAGGATCATTGTTGTTTCTTCATAGTTATCTTTTATCATTTTAATAGCTAAAAATCTTTGACCAAATGTCATCCCTTTATTAAATTGTGGAACAACTACAAATAATATGATCATAATAATTGAAATAACGATTAAATCGACCGTTGAATTTCCTGATGTAGAATTAAAACGACTTAATATCTTCTCAGGATTCATTGTAATAATAGCGATAATGATCCCATAGGCTACTGAAACAATAAACGTATCGAATAAAAACGCACTTAATCGTTGATAAAACTTTGCAAGTTGAAAATTCTGCACTTGTTAACCTCTATTCATTAAATTATTGAATGTGGTGAGACGGATCGTATAAAGTATAAAGTGCTTGCGTTCCTTTTTCATCTAAACCATTTTTAGACAGTTCATCGTAGCATTTTTTTGCAAGTAAAAGTCCTGGTAGATTTAATTCCATCTTTTCCGCTTCTTCAATTGCGATTCCCATATCTTTTATAAAATGTTTAATATAGAATCCTGGCTCGAAATCGCCTCTTAATACACGAGGTGCTAAATTAGATAATGACCAACTACCTGCTGCACCAGTAGAAATACTTCCTAATACTTTTTCACCGTCTAATCCTGCTGATGAAGCATATGCAAGCGCCTCACAAACTCCTAACATACCTGAAGCTATTGCAATCTGATTACACATTTTTACATGTTGTCCACTACCAGCATTTCCATGATAAGCAATATTTTTTCCTAAAACATCAAATAATGTGGACATTTTATGAAAAGTTTCTTCTTCTCCACCAACCATAATCGCTAATCTAGCTTCTCTTGCCCCTAAATCCCCACCTGACACAGGTGCATCTAATGATGACATACCTACTGATTTCGTTAGTTCATCAATTTTTTTTGCTAAAGTTGGTGTCGAAGTTGTAAAGTCGATAAAAGTCGTCCCTTTTGAAGCCGATTGGATGATCCCATTATCGCCAAAATATACTTCTTCTAAGTCACTTGGATAACCGACCATCGTACAAATAACCTGACAATTTGGTGCTAATTCTTTAGGTGTATCATACCAAGTAGCACCTAAATCAATTAATTCATTTGCTTTTTCTTTTGTACGGTTATAAATATGTAATTTTGCACCTGCATTGATTAAATGCTTTGCCATACTTTTACCCATAACGCCAATTCCGATAAATCCAACTTGTAAATCTTTTAAATTAATTGCTTCCATTTTACACACTCCTCATTTAATATCCACAAATAAAATTACCATAAAAATTATTAATAAAAAAGCATGAGCTATTCTAATAAAAAAATAAGTAAACTAAACCTTATTCAAATTAAATTTAGGTTATTTCAACACTAATTTGTTGACTCTAATAATGGAACTATCTATATTAAATAAGTACATAAAAATGTAACTAATGCACCTAATATTTGGAGGTATTTCATATGAAAAATGAACAATTTTTTGAAATGATTAAAGAACGAAACTCTACTCGAGTATTCGACTCTTCTACTGAAATCAGTAGCAGTGAAATTACTGAGCTTCTTGATGCTGCAATGACTGCACCATCTGCTTGGAATTTACAACATTGGAAATTCGTTGTATTCCATGGTGAAAACGCACAAGGTAAATTATTACCTGTTGCATATAACCAAGGTCAGATTAAAGATGCTTCATGTGTAATTGCTGTATTAGCCGATACACAATCAGCAAAAAATGTTGACTTAGTTTTCGGACCTGCAGTGGAAGCTGGTTTTATGAAACAAGAAGCAAAAGACAAATTAAAAGCCAATGTTGAAAATGCTTATGCAACAGAGCAACGTAATCGCGAACAAGGGATTTTGAATTCTTCTCTTGCTGGTATGCAATTAATAATGGCTGCATCTGCAAAAGGTTGGAACACTTGTGCAATCGGTGGATTTAACGAACAAGCATTTAAAGAAACTTTCTTAACTGATGATCGCTATATTCCAACGATGTTGGTTGCCATTGGTAAAGAAAAAGTACCTGGACATCCTACTAAACGTTTTTCTGCAAAAGAAATGTCTATTTGGATTTAATAGTACATGAAAAGTAAAAGGGATTCTGACAATAGTCGGAGTCCCTTTTATGTCATTACGATTCATTAACAATGTTGTTCAACAGTTATGATTAATTTCTTAAGTAATTCTAGAGAAGAATCAATTGCTAGTGAATAATATCTATGAGTGCCTTTTTGCTCAATTTGAACTAATTGATTATCACGCAATATCTTTAAATGATGTGATATAGCAGGTCTAGATAATGAAGTTTTTTCTGTAATTTCATTAACAGTTAGCGCTGCACCTTCTGATAACATTAAAATGATATCCTGTCTATAAGGATCGCTTAACGCTTGGAACAAGGGAATACATTCTCTAAATACTTCAATTGCTTCTTTACTCAAATCTTCCACCTACTTTTATTATCCAAAAATAATCTTATTCGTTTAATAATTTAAACATACACTAAATTAAAGAAGCGAATTTGTCAACAGTAGGAACTTTTCGATTCGGTTTGTTACTGAATATATATATAAATCCTAAAAATAAAACAACAGGTTTCCCTGTTGTTTTATTTTAGATGCTATTTACTAAATTAACAACTTCTTCAGCTGTAGACATAGATAAAGCTTTTTCAGCTAATAATTCCATCTCAGCTTTTGAAAGTTTAGCCATTTGACTACGAGCAGGTAGGATTGAAGTAGCACTCATAGAGAATTCATGTAAGCCTAATCCAACAAGTAAAGGAATAGCTAATGCATCTCCAGCCATCTCTCCACACATTCCAGCCCATTTACCTTCTTTATTTGCAGCATCGATTACCATTTTAACTAATCTTAAAATAGATGGGTTATATGGTTGATATAAATATGCAACCTGTTCATTCATACGGTCTGCAGCCATTGTATATTGGATTAAATCGTTTGTCCCAATACTAAAGAAATCAACTTCCTTAGCAAATACATCTGCTAGAACAGCAGAAGCAGGGATTTCAACCATCATACCAATTTCAATATTGTCTGAGACTTGAACATTTTCTTTTATTAACTGTTCTTTTTCTTCTAATAAAACAGCCTTTGCAGCTCTAAATTCATCTAAAGTTGCAATCATCGGGAACATAATTTTTAAATTACCATAAACACTAGCACGAAGTAATGCGCGTAATTGAGTACGGAATATGTCCTTCTGATCTAAACATAAACGAATTGCTCTGTATCCTAAGAATGGGTTCATTTCTTTTGGTAAGTGTAAATAAGATAATTCTTTATCTCCACCGATATCTAGTGTTCTTACTACTACCGGTTTGTCACCCATACTTTCAAGAACTGATTTATAAGATTCAAACTGCTCTTCTTCTGATGGGAAGTTATCGCGTCCCATATATAGGAACTCAGTACGGTAAAGGCCAACACCTTCACCACCATTATTGATAACGCCTTCTACATCATTTGGTGTACCAATATTAGCTACTAACTCAACATGATGTCCATCTTTTGTAACAGTTGGCTCATTTTTCAGCTTAGCCCATTCAACTTTTTGAAGCTCGAATTTTTCTTTTTTAGCTTTATACTCTTCTAATTCTTCATTAGAAGGATCTACTATTACATGACCATCTAATCCATCTACAATGACCATTACGCCATTTTCGATTTTACTTGTTACTTCTTTTGTCCCTACAACAGCAGGTATTTCAAGAGAACGAGCCATGATCGCTGAGTGAGATGTACGACCACCAATATCAGTTGTAAAACCTAAAGCATATTTACGGTTTAATTGCGCTGTATCAGATGGTGTTAAATCTTCTGCAATAATGATTACTTCTTCAGTAATATTGGCAGGGTTAGAAATGGTAACACATAAAAGATGCGCCATTACACGTTTCGTAACATCGCGGATATCTGCAGCACGTTCCTTCATATATTCATTATCCATGCTTTCAAACATTTGAACGAACATTGAAGCAACTTCATTCATAGCAAAATCAGCGTTTACACTTTCAGACTTAATTTTATCTTTAACTGGGTTAACTAGCTCTGGATCATTTAAAACTAAGATGTGCGCAGAAAAGATTGCAGCTTTATCTTCACCAAGTTCAGCATTCGCATGATCACGAATTTTTTCTAATTCAGTGTTAGAAACTTGAATTGCATTGTCAAGTTTAGCAATTTCAGCATCGATATCTGAAATTTGTTTTTTAACAATGTTTAATTCAGGATTTTCTAAGCGAAATGCTTTTGCAATTGCAATTCCACTAGAAGCGGCAATACCTTTGATATGTAAAGACATTATTCGCCTAAACCTTCTTTTTTCATTGTATCTTCGATTGCAGCTAGAGCTTGCTCTGCATCTTCACCGTTAGCACTAATTTTGATCTCAGTTCCTTGTTGAATTCCTAAAGACATTACACCCATGATTGATTTTAAGTTAACTGTTTTACCATTGTACTCAAGATTGATATCAGAATTAAATTTACCTGCTACGTTTACTAATAATGTTGCTGGACGTGCGTGGATTCCAGAATCAGCTGTTACTTTAAAAGTCTTTTCCATAATAATTTATCTCCTTTGTGATTAAATCTACATTTTTGGTATAGACGTTTGGCCTACTATAAATATTCTATTAAAAGGGGTGCATAGTGTCAACTATACTACCCCTTTTAAAAACAAACATTTTTCGTCTATTTAATTAGAATTATTTAATCTTAATGATGCCTACTTCACCTTTTGATTGCTTACCTGGTTTTTCGATTACAACTTGTTGTCCTTCAGCTAAGTTTGTAAATACAACAGGTGTAATTGTAGAAGGTGCATTTTCACGAATAAAGTGTAAATCAATTTTAACTAATTGTTGACCTTTTGTTACTTTCTCACCTTGTGATACCAGTACTTCAAAGCCTTCACCATTTAGTTTTACAGTATCGATTCCAATATGGATTAAAATTTCTTTTCCACCATTTGATAAGATACCAATCGCATGTTTTGTTGGGAATACATTTACAATTTCTCCATCAACTGGAGATACAACTGTACCTTCTGAAGGAATAATTGCAAAGCCATCACCCATCATTTTTCCAGAAAATACCTGATCTGGTACTTCTGTAATTGGGATAATTTCCCCTTCAATTGGATTAATAATAGCTTCTTCAATAGTAGTATCTACTGCTGAAGCTGTTTCTTTATGTGCATCTTGACTAACAACTGGTGTTTTTCCAGTCATAATGTCTTTAATTTGTGATTTTAATGTATCTGATTTAGGTCCAAAAATTGCTTGAATATTATTTCCAACTTCAAGAACTCCAGCGGCACCTAATGCTTTTAAACGATCTTTATTTACTTCATCTTTTGCATTAACTTGTACACGTAATCGTGTGATACATGCATCTAATGAAGAAATATTACTTTTTCCACCTAAAGCTTGTAAAATTTCATATGGTAATTCATTAGCTGGAGTATTACTTGTAGTATCTTCAGCTTTTGCATCTTCACGACCTGGAGTTTTTAAATCCCATTTTCTAATTGCAAATCGGAAACCGAAGTAGTAGATCACTGCTAATGCTAGACCAACGATGATTACCCACCACCAGCCAGTTCTATTCGGTAGAACTCCGAATAATAAGTAGTCTATTAGACCACCTGAGAAAGTCATACCAATTTTAACATTTAGTAATTGCATGATCATAAATGATAAACCAGCAAAGATTGCGTGAATTCCAAATAATACTGGAGCAACAAATAAGAATGAGAATTCGATTGGCTCTGTAATACCTGTTAAGAATGAAGTTAATGCTGCTGATGCTAAAATACCACCAGCGATTTTTTTATTTTCAGGTTTTGCTTCATGATACATTGCTAGTGCAGCAGCAGGTAGACCAAACATCATGAATGGGAATTTACCTACCATGAATGTACCGGCAGTTAATTTTACTCCATCTTTTAATTGAGCGAAGAAGATTTTTTGGTCACCGTGTACAACCATACCTGTTTTATCAGTATATGAACCAAACTCAAACCAGAAAGGTGCATAGAAAATATGGTGTAAACCAAATGGAATTAATGAACGCTCAATGACACCAAATACGAATGCGGATAATGTTAAATTCGCATCAATCATATTATGTGAGAATGAGTTTAAACCGTGCTGAATTGGCGGCCAAATAAAGCACATTAAAATACCAAGTAAAACTGAAAACGCCGCTGTAGCAATCGGTACAAATCGCTTACCTGCAAAGAAACCTAAATATGATGGCAAATCAATTTCATAATATTTATTGTAAGCCCAAGCAGCTAAAATACCGACTATAATACCACCAAATACACCAGTTTGTAGTGTAGGAATCCCTAATACATAAGCAAATGATGGATCATCAAATTTGGCAATATTTAATGTTTTATCTAAAACAACATATTGTCCAACATCTTTGAACACACTCATTGTTTTATTCATAATCAGGAATCCAACGATTGCAGCTAAACCTGCAACACCTTCTCCTCCTGCTAAACCTACGGCAACACCTACTGCGAATAATAATGACAGATTACTAAAAATGATGTCACCAGATTGTTCCATAACTTTCGCTACTAGTTGGAACCAGTGCGCGTCAAGAAACGGTAAATACTTTAATGTTTGTGGATTTTGAAATGCATTACCGAATGCAAGTAATAATCCAGCAGCTGGTAAAATTGCAACAGGAAGCATTAGCGCTTTACCAACTTTTTGTAACACTCCAAAGATTTTCTTAAACATTGTCTTCCTCCTTTTATCCAAACAAAAAAGGCATGAGCAGAAAAAATGAGATTATTGTATCCTGGATATAGTTTCCCCTACCCAAGTATAATAATTCACATTTTTTCAACTCATGCCTGATCGAATCAGTAACACGTTTAATGTGTACAATATTCAATTATGTTTTTATATGATTTCGCTTTCATTATATCTATAGAATTTAAAAATTTCAAGCCAAATTACCCATTTTTTAATTTTTTTTATTTATTATGTTAAAAAAGCGCCAAATTTCTATTTAGGCTTCTTAAATTATTTATTAATTTTACTCTGAACAAGTCGTTCTAAGTGTAAGGTTAAGTATATTACTTCAGCTTCACTTGCTTTTTTATTTAATGAAGCTTGGATTGACTTTAAAATTTTCCATGCTAAATCATAGCATACAGGGTATTCCTTTTTTAAGATTATGCCCAAAGCTGGTGACTCTTCAGATGAATTTCCATGAAATATACGATCAATTAAAAATCGCAAATGACGAACTAATCTTGAATAATGAATACTTTCTTTATCAATTTTAATTTGTAAATATTCTTCTATATAGATGACTAAATCTTTAATGATCTGAGAGAACTTATTTACATCCGATACAACTTCCATTGATAAATTACTAACGATATGAAGAGTTACAAACCCTACTTCTTCGATCGGTAAATTTATATCTATTTCTTTATTTATCAAATCAATAACTTCTTGTGCAATTTTAAAATACTCTGGATACATTGCTTTCGTTTCTTGTAAGAAAGGATTATCAACATTATAGCCTTCTCTAATACGCTTAATCGCAAATATTAAGTGGTCTGTTAACCCGATATGAATTTGCTCATTTAAAGTACATCCTGTTCTTTCAGAAATTAAATAAATCGCCTGCTGCAGCGTACCCATTAATTTTTCATCCATAAAGTTGATTAATGATTTATATTGTTTTTGTTTTTGTTCATCTTTTAAGATGAACATTTTTTCTACTACACCTTCGGAAATTAAATCTCCTCTAGTTTTATTAAAACCGATGCCCTTACCCAACAAAACTACTTCGGTATGATCGGGATTTTTAGCTATTAAAACATTATTATTAAGAACTTTTTTGATTGTATAGCATACTGACATCTCTGACATTTTTTTTATCACCCCCAAGTTTAAAAAATCGCTTTTATATCATAACATAATTTTTCTGAAAAAGTTAAAACACGGTTTAAGTTTCATAAATTAATCATATTTTTTTGATAATCTATTATAGTAGGATAGAATATAAAAGTATAAATATAAATTGAGTAGGTGTTAAGAAAAATGATTAAGTTATTTGTTAGTGACCTAGATGGGACAATGTTTCACCAAGGTCAACTATTTGAACATGATGTTGAAGCATTAAAAAACCTTTTAGATCGCGGTGTTTTATTATGCTTTGCTTCCGGTCGTTTAGATTATGAAATCGTAAAAATTATGGAAAACTTAGAAGGTAATTTTCACCGTATTAGTATGAATGGAACTTATATTTATTCAAATGATGGCGAAGCACTGTTAGATGCAACATTCCATCCAAGTGTAATCGATAAAGTTTACGAAATGATATCAAACGATAAATTTTTAATCTACGTAGCTGATAATTCAACATACTATATCGAAGAGAAAACCGATTTAGTTAGAGAAATTGAAAAGAACTCTAGCATGAATGCAGTTGAATTAAAAACACTAAAAACCGATTTAGGTAAAACGATTACACCAAAAAAATATGTAGTTTTAGGTGAAGATGAAGACTTACTTGAGCTACAAAAAGAATTACAAAAAGAACTACCTGAATTTGTAACTTCCTTTATTTCTGCTAAAAATTGTTTAGATATCGTTCCAGTTAACGTAAGTAAAGGTTCAGCAATTCAAATACTAATCGAAAAATTAGGAATTAAACCGGATGAAATTGCTTGTATCGGTGATGCATACAACGATATCTCAATGTTTGAACTAACTCCTAATAGCTTTGCAATGGAAAATGCTGACGATGCAGTTAAGAAATATGCTTCGTATATCGTACCTTCTGTAGCCGAAGCAGTTAAAATTGTTTTACAAATTAAATAAAATGAATGGGTGCTAATTTAGGCACCCTTTTTCTTTGAAAAAAGAGTGCTTAAATAAGCACCCTTTTTAACGGTCAATATCAATTGTAAAACGATAGCGATCAGCTCGGTAAATACAGCTTACATATTCAAGTGGTATACCCTCATTAATAAACGTTACTTGATGTAGTTCTAATGCAGGAGAATCCTCCGCTACTTCAAGAATTAATGAATCTTTTTCTGTCATTAAAGATGCTTTAATCCATTTTGTAGCTTTTTGAATTGAATAACCTAATGTAACTTCAAAATATTCATATAAAGAATGATTCAATGCTTTTTCATCAATTCGATTTACTAATTTTTTTGGTAGATAAGTTGTTTCGATTGCAATGGGATGATCATTTGCTAAACGACATCTTTCAATTTTAAAAATTTCAGATCCACTTTCAATTGATAATACTTCCGCTAAATATTCATCAGCTTCGATCGTTGAAAAGCCAAGTAGTTTATTAGTAGGGGTCAATCCTATAGATGTAATATCCTCAGAAAAACTCCTTAATGATTTTAGTGATTCTTCAACTTCAATTCCATCTTTTACAGATACAAATGTACCAATTCCACGTTTCCGACTTATTAATGATTCTTTTACAAGATTGTTTAATGCTTGTCTTATTGTCATTCTGCTTACATTTAACATCTCACTCAATGTTTGCTCAGAGGGAATTCGCTCACCAGGTTTCCATTCTCCTGAGTTAATTTTTAGCTTTAAAATCTCTTGTATTTGAAAATAAATCGGTAACGGTGAATTTTTATCTAGTTTTAACATTATTTATTACAAAGTGAGCATGCTTCTTCATCAACAACAATTGTTACGTTATTGTGGTTTTGTAGTGCAGTAGCAGGACAGTTAATATCTAATTTTCCATTTAACATTTCTTTAACTGCTTCAGCCTTTTTGCTGCCTGAAGCTACTAAAATGATTTCTTTAGCTCTCATAATTGAACCAATTCCCATAGTTACTGCATGTGTAGGGACATCTTCTTCGTTATCAAAATAAATTTTATTTGCGTTACGAGTTGATTCTGTAAGCTCTACAATATGAGTAGGTGTATCAAATGGTGTACCTGGCTCATTAAAAGCAATATGACCATTCTCACCTATTCCTAATAATTGTAAATCTACAGGATGCTTTTGTAGTAATTCTTCATAATTTTTACAAGCTTCTTCTAAATCTTTTGTATTTCCATTTGGTAAATGGTTTTCTTTAAAATTTAAGTGGTTAAAAAGTTGTTCTGCCATATAAGTGTGGTAGCTTGTTTGATCATCTTCTGCAAGACCTACATATTCATCAAGATTTACCGTAATGACGTTTGACACATCTGGTTTATGGATACGGAAAAGTTCATAAATACCTAGGGGAGATCCACCTGTCGCTAATCCTAATGTGAATTCTGCTTTCCCTTCAAATGCCTTTACCATTTTTTCATATGCTACTTTTGAAATTTCTTCTGCATTTTTTACTACGATTACGTTCATAAAGTCACCTCATCTATATTTTTACCTTGTCTAGTTGTATCAATAACGAAGAAATCAGGAGTCATTTGCACAAAATCAGCGTCTTTACCTGCTTCTAATGCGCCTTTATGTTTAAGACCAAATTCTTCAGCTTGGTTTATTGATGTCATTTGTACTGCTTCTTCAGGACTACAGCCAGTAAATGCCATAATGTTTCTGAATGCATCATCCATTTTTAAAATACTACCTGCAAGCGTTCCGTCTTCTAATCTTGCACTTTTATTTTTTACAAATACAGGTTGTCCACCTAATTCATATTTGCCGTCCTCTAACCCTTTTGCTCTCATCGCATCAGTAATAACACTTATTTTTTTAGCACCTTTTAGGCGATAAGCAAGTTTTACCATATCAGGATGAATATGAATTCCATCAGGTATCATTTCGACCATTACTCGGTCATCAAGTAATACATGTCCAACTGTTCCTGCTTCACGATGATGCATTGGTCTCATTTGGTTATACAAATGTGTAGCGTGGAAAATATTTCTACCTTCAAAATCTGATCTGATCGCATCAGAGTGACCTACTGTACCAACTACATTAGTCCGCTCTAGCTCTTTTTCTAATTCTTTTGCACCTTCAACCTCTGGCGCATAAGTAACTAATTTGATTAGTCCTCCAGAAGCTTCTTGCCATTCTTTAAATAGTTCAACCTCAGGGTTAATAATGTATTCTAATGGTTGTGCACCAGCTTTATTTTTATTAACAAACGGTCCTTCTAAATGAATATATTCAAAATGAGCACCGAGCTTTTTAGCCTCTTTTAAAGATTTTAAAGCATTTTTAATATTTTCTTTGGATTGTGTCATTGTAGTTGGGAAGAAAGTTGTTACCCCTTCCTTCATCATTTCTTTACTCATAGTTACCATTGAATTTGGATCAGCATCCATTGCATCGACATCATATGCTCCATGTATATGGATATCAATCATTCCAGGAATAATAACTGTTCCTTTTCCATCAATTATTTCTTCACCTTCATTTTCGTAACTATTCATATGCCCAACAGAAGAAATTTTTTCATCGTATCGAATATAACCAGTTTCAATTACTTCTGTACCTGTGTAAATTTTTACATTAATAATTGATTTCATTTACTCTCCTCTTTCCTTTGCTTAAGAAGTCTTCGCCAATACTCCAATATAGAAAGTAGTGTTTACTTAATCATCATTCACATTCATTTATAAGTACCTTGATTTCTTCATAACTATTTTATGATATATACTCCTAGTTGTCTATACTACTTATAAGCAATTAACAAAAACGTCACAAATAATGACGGAATTATATATTCTTTAAATCCCTTATACCCCTAAAAAAGTAGAAGTATTGGTTCTTGTCCTTCATGGATCTACCAATACTTCTTCTTTTTCGATATATAATTTATGACCATTTGTTGCTAATTCGATATCTCCGAATTGGTCTGTTGTAAATTGTTTAATTCCTAGGTGATTTAACCGCTTCATTACTGACCGATGTGGATGACCAAATAAGTTAAATTTATCATATGAAAGGATTGCGACTGTAGGATTTACAGCAAATAAAAACGCTTCTGAAGTTGATGTTGATGATCCATGATGCGGAATTTTTAGTACTTGAGCATTGATATTCTCATTTTTAATTAATCTTTGTTCGGCTTTTCTTTCAATATCTCCGGTTAATAGAATTGAAATGTCAGCATACTTAACTTTCAATACGATTGAACTATTATTATTCGTATACGATTTTTTCCCGCTATTTAAAACTGTGATATCTACATTGGGGTCAAGCATTATTTTTTCATCTAGCTTTGCAATACTAATTGGAATATTCTTCTGATATGCTTCTTTCTTATATAAATAATAAGAATGTGAATTATATTTTTTCCCACTATCTAGGATTTTTGTTATCTTAACACTATTCATCACTTTTAATAACCCACCAATATGATCAATATCTGGATGTGTACTGACTAATAGATCGATCGCATTTATATGTAGTCGTCTAAGTTTTTTTATAACGACTCCACCATGTTCAACGTCTCCTCCATCGATCAGTACTGTTTTACCATTTGGTAAAATCATAACCATGCTATCTCCTTGACCTACATCAAAAAAATAAATTAATAATGGGTGAGTAATATAGCCGTAATTTGTAGTTCTTGCTTCACTATTTATGTTATGACTAAAAAAAGCAGTAAAAAAAATAAAGATAGAAAATATGAGAGAGTATCGTTTTCGATTTTTGTTCATTCCCACTTCCTCCTAACATTATTTTCTCATAGCAAATTCAAAAGTATGTATGATGCCCATAAAATTAAGTTGGAAAATAGAGTATACTTCAAATTGGAATTGTAATTCAAATCGGTGATAAAGATCAGCCCACTATCATTAAAAATGCACAAGAAAAAACTGTAAGCAATTTTCGCTTACAGTTTTTAAATTTACTCAAATACTTCCTCTAGTTTTTTTACAACTAATAGGGAATCACTAACTTGCATAGTCGTTTGATTTGTAATGTATACTCCGTGCATACCTAATTTTAAAGCAGGAGAAATTTCATTAATAAAATTATCACCGATCGACACAATTTCATTTGGCATAACATTGAACTTATTCATTATACTTTTAAAATGGTTTTCGGTTTCTAACGGCTTCTTTCCATCAGTAATTTCAAGATGAAATAATTCGTTTAAATTAAGTAACTTCAATAATCTAGTTACATCTTCACGATCAGAGTTTGTTAACAATACTAATTTTTTAGAATCCTTAACTTTTTCTAAAGCCTCTTTTAAACCTTTTATATAAGGAATACTAAACTCTTTTGTTGCCATATACTCTTTTGTTTTATCATAACAGTGAAATACATCCTTTGCACCGTAGTGATAGCTTGCTACTAAAGGAATCCACCAACCATCTCCTACTGGAATAAAAGGTAATTCATAATTAATTTTTTCAATATAATCCGCTGGAAGTTCATCTTTAGATAGTAGCTGCCCTTCCCAAGTGAATATTTGAATCGGCATCAATGTAATTGGATCTAATGATATGATTAAATCATTTTCAGAGTCATATATTTTTCCAATTGTTAATGCATGGTCATAATCTTTTATTTTTTTATAATCGCTTAAAAAAGAATCACGTTTTTCTGGACTTATTTCATTAGCTAGTAATTTAGCATAGTAATCGTAGTGCTCAGTACCATCATACAAAGTACCATCTAAATCAAAAACTAATACTTTTGAATTCATTAATAAATTGTGCATTTCCTACTCCTTAGCTGTCTTTGTCTTTTACGTCTAAAATAAAATCAAATGATTTTTGATCATCATTTAATTTAAATTCATAAAATATTTTATACATACCTGCTTCAGGTAAATCAAGTTCATAGTTTACTTTTGAATGATTATTAGGATTACTAATTAGCTTAAAATATGTACCTTCTTCATTCATAATATAAAATTGCTGATCTGTAAATTTGGAACGTTTTTTAAACTGATCAAAATCAAATGTAATTTTACTCTTAGTTTTTGGAAGAATTGAAGTATAAAGTAGCGAAACTCTGTAATCATCTGTCTTTTTCGTTAAAATTGCTGTCGGAAATACTTCATCAGTTTTGTCCTTTTGTTTTTGGAAAATCTTTGTATCAAGCGTTTGATTATTTAAAAATAGACTAACATAATATGGAGTGTCTTTCTTAAAGGAATACTTGAATGTAAATTGATTATCTCCATTATATACAGGTTCAATGACTTTATAAGAATTTAATTGATCTGTCGTAATAAATAGTCTAATTTTTTCACGTTGTAACACATTCAAAGTTCTAGAAGATACGATTACTTCTTGTGAGGTTTTTTTAGTCGTAAGATTCCATTTTACCTTTTCAACTTTAATGTGGCTAACCTGGCTACCACTTGATAATATACTATGATTAACTAAGCGATTGCTAATTAATAGAATAATTAATATAGCTATACATAGAGCTGCAATAAAACGAAATTTCATAGATCATTCTCCCTTAAATAGTTAAATAATTTTTAGTTATTTCAAGAAAGCTGAATTTCTAATTGTAAACTCTTTCATTATCTTATCACCTGTGCAATAATTAAAATTCGCCATAAATTATCTGTATTGGTTAATTTTGTCTATGAATATTTCTATATTTATTATGTACTACGTCCATCTTACTTTTTCCTTTAAGTAGCGATACAAATAAGAATGTTTTTTATTTAAATGTAGAAACTATCATACTGATAATCGATGGGCTATTTACCTACAGTTTTAAGGAGGATCATTAAATGAGTATACATATTGGTGCCGAACAAGGTGCAATTGCTGATAAAATTTTATTACCTGGTGACCCATTAAGAGCTAAATATATCGCAGAAACATTTTTAGAGGATGTTGTTTGCTATAATGATGTTCGTGGAATGCTTGGTTTTACTGGTACATATAAAGGCCAAAGAATTTCCGTTCAAGGTACTGGAATGGGAATACCTTCAATTGGTATTTATGTAAATGAACTGATTAGTAGTTATGGTGTAAAAACTTTGATTCGCGTTGGTACATGTGGTGGACTTCAAAAGGATGTAAAACTTCGTGATGTCATTATTGCGATGACGACTTGTACAGATTCAAATATGAATCGTCAAACATTCCCTGGTTTCGATTATTCTCCATGTGCTAGCTTTGATTTATTAAAGAAAGCATATGATGGAGCAGTGAATAAAGGGTTAAATGTTAAAGTAGGTAATATTTTAACTTCAGATATTTTCTACCGAGATAGTATGGACATGTATCAAAAGTTAGGTGATTACGGAGTTCTTGCTGTAGAAATGGAAACTACTGCATTATATACACTCGCAGCGAAACATAATGTAGATGCACTTACTGTCTTAACTGTAAGTGATCATATCTTCACTGGTGAAGAAACATCTGCTCAAGAAAGACAAACTACTTTCAATGACATGATTGTTATTGCTTTAGATGCAGCAATCTCTTAATAGATCTTAAAAAAAAACCTGGGATACTGATCTCAGGTTTTTTCAGTGTGTTGAAATATGAATGAGGAAATTTTGAAAACTAGAACACTAAGTGAATAATTTATTGAAAAAGTTGAGTTTTGTTTGAATCGGTAAGTTGTACCTTTCTCTATTTCTTCATGAATAATGGTCCTGCTTGCAAATTTCTAATTATTATTAAAGATCTGCTTTTTTAATTGAACTTCTATTTATTGAATTCTTAGTCTAAGGGTTTAATTAACATGATTAATATTGATAACTAAAATTTAAATTTCTAAAAAATTAGCGACCTAATGACGTTTTAATAACACTTTACATCCAATCAAAGGTACAATAGCAATATCGAAAATCAAATTAAGGATGGTAAGGAATGAAGAAACAGCAATCAATTTTATTTTTCACCTGGATTGTAAGTATTATTGCAACACTAGGTAGTTTATCATTTTCAATTATTAATCATTGGACACCATGTTCATTATGCTGGTATCAGCGAATTTTTATGTACCCGATCGTTTTTATTATTGGAATCGCTTTTTATAAAAATAAAATAAAAGATGTAATTTATGTTTTACCTTTATCATTAATAGGTATGTGTATTTCAATCTATCATATTTTAATTCAAAAAGTTCCCGCACTGAAGGAAACAGCAACGCAGTGTGGTCCGGTCCCTTGTACTGGAGATTATTTAAATTGGTTTGGATTCATTACAATTCCAATGTTAGCATTTGTTGCATTCCTACTTATTAATATTTGCTGCATAACTCTTTTACGAAAATCAAATTAAAATAATTCAAGCTGCTCGGTAGAAGATGGTCCAAATTCAATACCTAGCAGCTTCATTAATTGTTTTGCATTATCCGCTGCATCTCCACCAGAATTATTATTAAACAGTATACAAATTTCTTTTGTGTTTTTTGATAACTGCTCAATTCTTTCTACCCATTCGTATAATTCCTCTTCATTATATCGGTATAAATAACGTACTTCACGCCAATTATCTTGTCCATTGTGATTCCATCCATATATATTTCGACCATGGAACCGGATTAAAGTTAATTTCGGATTTGTCGGATGTAACACGATTGGTATGCTACCATTACCTGCTTGTGGCTCATCACAAATTGAATGAATCCATCCTTCATCCTCCATAAACTTCAAAGTTTGATCATAAAAACTCGGATAAAACCAAGTCTGATTTCGAAATTCTAAAATTGCAGGAAGTCCTTTAAGTTTACTTTTCAAGGTTCTTAATATTTCAACATTTTCTTTTTTACAATTAAACCATGGTGGAAACTGAAATAAGATCCCTTTTAACTTATTCGCTTCAATTAAAGGCTGAATAGATTCCAAAAATGGCGTCAACAGTAAAATTTGCTCCTCTTTCGAATAATTTTGCCTTGAATGGCCAGTAATTCCACCATATGCTTTAACGATAAATGAAAAGTCAGCAGTTGTTTGATTTACCCATTTTTGATAGTTTGATTGTGGCATAATACTATAATAGGAAGAATCAATTTCAACAATTGGAAAATGCATACAATATTGTCTCAATTTTTTTGAAGAGTGAATCCGATCAGGGTATAAACTATCATGATCGCCCCACCCTGTAACTCCAATTTTAATTTCCATACTTCTCTCCCATTAGTTCTTTCATTACTAATTAATTATTTCTAATTTTCATTAAAATAAACGAATTAGTTTGATATAATGACTACAGTATAATCTTATTTTAGTAGAAATTGGAGTATAGTGTAAATGATTAACGGGACAGTACAAGAACTAAAAAATAAAATTACCGAACTAGAAGAAAAAGTAAAATCGTATGAAACAATTTTAAATACAATAACTTCCGAATCTATATTTTCAAATGAAACTCGTGAATTATCTAATTCGAATCATTTAACTAGAAATACAACTTTATATCATACAAATAATGATACAATTCCATTACATACTAAATTTTCTAACTTTTTATCTAATAGTAGAAGAACTTTGCAATCGATCTACGATGCATTACCGCACCATATATTATTTATAGATAAAGATGGTATCATTACGCTATACAATCAGCAAGTTGCAATTGATTTTAAAATTACTAAATGCGAATTAATCGGACGACATATTAGAGAATTATTAAAAATAGAGGATAAAGAAATTTGTTTATTACAAACACTTTATTCAGGCGAAGAATTTTATAATAAGGAAATTTTAAATATTAATTATGGCATTATCAATACTCACATCATCCGTGATTTAAATGGAGAAATTTCAAGAGTAATTGGTGTTTTTCATAATTTAAACGAGGCAAGAGATTCTGAAAAGCTAGCATTGTCAGGTAGAATTGCTGCAGGTATAGCACATGAAGTCCGCAATCCACTTACAACTGTTAGAGGTTATTTGCAATTCTTGCAAGAAGAAGCTCCACCTAGGTATAAGCAATTGTTTAATGATTTATTGATTCCAGAATTAGATCGAGCAAATGGAATTATTACAGACTTTTTATCGATAACAAAGAATGCGAACTATAAACCAGAGCCAATTAATATTAATGATTTTTTATCAAATCACATAAAACAGCTATTATTTAGCGAGACCGTTTTAAATAATGTTAAAATTGAATATTACCTATCTGAGGAATTAATAGGAGCACATATTTTCTTTGATAAAAACCAACTTGTCCAAGTAATTTTAAATTTATTTCATAATGCACTAGATGCAAAAAAAGAAGGTCAGCTTAAAATTATCATTGCAACTCATATTGATAAAGATTTTATTTATATTGCAGTAAAAGATGATGGATCTGGAATTCCACCTTCAGATTTACCATATATATTTGATCCGTTTTTCTCAACTAAAGATGACGGTACTGGACTAGGTTTATCTCTAACTAAAAAACTGATTCAAAATCATAACGGGACCATTTCTGCAATAAGCGGTAATAATGGAACTACTTTTACGATTACATTACCAATTAAATAGCTTTATTCATAAAAAAAGACCAAAACATCAAAGTTTTGGTCTTTTTTATTAAACAGATAATATGATTTTTCCAGTTGATTTTCTACTTTCTAATAGATCATGTGCAAGCTTACCATCTTTTAAAGGAAACACAGTAGGTTGTTGTACGATTAATTGTTTCGTTGCAATCCAATTAAATAGCTCGCTACTTCTACGTAGTCTCTCTTCTTTCGAAATTAGTACATTCCACAAGTCTCCACCAGTTAGCGTTTTTGAAGTATCCATTAACATTCTTGGATCAATATGAACTGGATCCCCTCCAGCCATTCCATAAAATACAACTGTACCGTGAACTTTTGTTGCTTCAAAGCTATCCATTATTGTAGAGCCCACTGATTCATATACAACATCTACACCATTTTTTTCGTTTGTAAACTCTTTTATTTGTGAAACCCAATTATCAGTATATAAAAATACTTCTTTCGCACCGATTGATAAAGCTTTTTCTCTTTTTTCTTGTGATGAGGTTAAGCCGATTACCTCTCCACCTTTTAAAAGAATCATTTGAGTCAATAATTGGCCAACACCACCTGCAACTGCATGAACAAGTGCAACATCACCTGCTTTTATTTTATAACTATCATTAATTAAATAATGTGCAGTTAACCCTTGTAGCATAATAGACGCAGCAATTTCAAAGTTAATTTCATCTGGTATTGGTACAATATGCGATTCCATTGCAGCAACATACTCTGCATTCGAAAAAGGAACATCTGCAAACGCTACGCGATCTCCTACTTTATAGTCTTTTACATCAGAACCGACTTCGGTAATGATTCCAGAGCCTTCATAACCTAGAATATATGGAGGTTCACCTGCTAAATGATAATTTCCTTTACGACGATAAATATCTGCAAAATTAACCCCTACAGCCTTCATTTCAACTAATACTTCATCGTTTGAAATTTTAGGTGTTGCTATTTCTTCGTATTTTAATACGTCTGATTGACCAAATTCTCTAAAAACAAGTGCTTTCATTTACATACTTCCTTACATTTAAAATTCAAAGACAAAATCTTCATCTGTTAATTTTTCCACTGTAACTGCTTTTACATACCCATTACCTTTAACAGAGAAGAAATCATGATTTTTAGTATCCGTTTTTAAACCATTTAATACAATTGGATTAATATCTTCTTCATCAAAATAAGAATCAAATCCTAAGTTCATTAACGCTTTGTTTGCATTATATCGAATAAATTTATTAACTTCATCTACTAAACCAATTGAAGAATAAATTTCTTCTGTGTATTGTAACTCAATTTCATATAATTGAACTAATAATGACATTGTTTCATTGTAAAGTCGAGTTTTTTGTTCATCAGTAAATTGGTCATAAATTTGTTGCGCTAATAGTCCTACAAAAACACCATGAATACTTTCATCACGTAAAATTAGATTAATAATCTCTCCACTAGCAGTCATTTTACCTTGACCAGCTAAGTATAACGGGAAGAAAAATCCACTATAAAATAAGTAACTTTCTAAAAATACACTTGCAACCATTGCCATATATAACTCTTCATCCGAAACATCACGCTTTAATAGATTTAAATAATAAGAAGAAATTAATTCCGATTTTTTAGTTAAAATTGGATGCTCGTCTACCCATTTAAACAAATCTTCAATTTCATCTTCAGTAGCAAGAGTTGTAAAAATATGCGAATAGCTTTTCGCATGTACTTCTTCCATCGCACCCATAAATGCTAGTACACTTTTAGCTTGTAAATTTTTAAGATGAACTAAGATTAAAGGCATACCTTCTCCGCCTTGCTTAGTATCTAATAATGTTAGACCACCTAAAACCTTTTTAAATGCCGATTGCTCCTCTTTTGATAATGTATTCCAAGTATTTTTATCAGAAGAAACGACAATCTCTTCTTCAGTCCAAAACTGCGATAGATTTTGCTTCCAAAATACTAAACTAAAATCATCTTCTTTTTTATTCCAGTTAACAGCTTTCATTTATATTTCCCCCTAATCATAAAGAAAGCTCGATGATATAGAACAATATGCATAAAGCATTCTATATTCGAGCTTTTCATTTTAGATCATCAAGTAATTTATTTAGATTCAGGTTTAGATTATTCAACTCTTTATATACTAAAGTTCAATACTACTTTTTTATACTGAACAACTAATGCATTCTTCTACACTCAATTTACGAGTACGTGTGTAATATAAACTCTTTAATCCCTTTTTATTAGCATAAATATAGTATCTAGCAAGCTCTCGCGTTGAGATATCACTGTTTACATATAAAATTGTACTAATACCTTGATCGACATGCTGCTGAATTTCAGCAATTAAGTCAATTAACTTAAATTGGTTAATATCATATGCCGATTTATAATACCAGAAACTATTTTTTGATAAATATGGCATTGGATAATAAGTTGTTGAATTTGCGTAAGTTCTAGACTCTATAACATTTACAATCGGCATAACCGATGAAGTAGCATTTTGAATGTAGCTAATTGATTGAGTAGGTGCGATTGCTAAACGATAGCTGTTATATAATCCATACGCTTGTACTTGCTTACTTAATGTGACCCAGTCAAATTCATTCGGGATATAGATTCCATTAAATAATTCCTTTACTTTGTCTGTTTTAGGTTCAAATGATTTTGAAGTATACTTTTCAAAATAAGTACCTTTAGCATATTCACTCTTTTCAAAATCCTTAAACGTTTTACCAGTTTCTTTAGCAATTAGCATACTTTTTTCAATAGAATAAAAGTTTACCATCATAAAGAAAGTATTCGCAAAATCTTTAGCTTCAACACTTTCATATGAAATTCCATTTTTCGCTAAAAACCCATGCAAATTCATTGCACCTAGACCAACAGAATGAAGTTCTTCATTTGCCTTTTTAACTGTAGGTGCATTCTCTATTTCCGTCATATCTGTTACAGCTGTTAATGCCTCAATTCCAACATGTACAGATTCTCTGATCGCTTTATTTTCCATTACATTTACAATATTTAATGATCCTAAATTACAATTCACATCACGTTTAATCGCATCTTCTTCACCATAGTTATTGATGACTGATGTTTCTTGTAGTTGGAAAATTTCTGTCTCATATATTCAATCAGGCCCGCTACAACCTAACCCGTTCTCTTATGAACTGCTACATGTCACCATGCAGGATAGACTATATCATCACCTTCAGCTCAACCTGGTAAGGTGCTCTGCTTTTCCACTCGCTTCGAGTGTACTCTACTCGCTTCTTCACTGGAGTTTTTCATCCAGCTATGCTTTCGATAGTCGTTAGGCATTTACTTATCTTAATCTTTCAGAAAGTCTCTTATAGGTAGGAAATTTATTGCGACCTTGTCTCCTGATTGGGTTTCTTTAGACATTCCTAAATATTGTGCTACATTTTGATTAATGAATTAACACTTAATACCTATAAGACACTTACTCTAAATAGTTTAGATTAACGAATTAAGATAAGATTTAGCACGGTAGATTACCTATTATAAGGCTTCTCCCGTTTAACAGAGTTTTCGACTAGAATTTCTTCTAGAAGGTGCTAGCTATTAACACAAATTAGACATTTTAATTTCGCCAATATCCTTCAATGCATGCTGCTGATTAGCATTACTCTTATACATCAAATATGGATAACCAGATTCTAACTGAATCGCAGCAATTTTTACTAAAAGATCTCGAGCATTTAAGTCTAGCTTTTTCTTTTTAATACGCTCATTATTTACTAACTCTTCATATCTTTCATCTATATCAAAGTCATCTAAATGAATTCCATATTCTTTATACACTGTATATGGTGCGAATACGTAGAATGGTTCATTTTTTTCTGCTAGTTCAAAGAATTTATTTGGAACTATTAAACCGATTGATAGTGATTGAATTCTACTTTTCTCATCAGCATTGATTTTTTTTGTATCAAGAAATTCAACTACGTCCCAGTGGAAAATATTTAAATAGGTTGCACCAGCACCTTTACGTTGTCCAAGCTGGTTAGCATATGAAAATGAATCTTCTAATAGCTTCATAACAGGAACAACACCACTTGCAGCGTTATCAATTTCCTTAATTTGCTCTCCACGAGCTCTAAGTTTTGATAGATTTAATGCAACACCACCGCCTATTTTTGACAGTTGCATTGCCGTATTAATTTGAAATCCTATTGAATTTAAACTATCGTCCATTTCTAATAAGAAACATGACACCAATTCGCCTCTTCTACTTCTTCCAGCATTTAAGAAAGTTGGAGTAGCTGGCTGATAGTTTTGTTGAATCATCATTTTTGCTAATTTCAATGCTTTTTCAATATTACCTCTTCCTAAATATAGTGCAACGATCGCAATTCGATCCTCATATCCTTCTAAATAATGCTTTCCATCATTTGTTTTTAATGCGTAATCTTTAAAGAATTTTGATGCGGCCATATATGATTGAAAAGTAAATCCTGCATTGTATACTAACTCATATAATTTTTCTATTTCATCAAAGGAGTAATCCATCTCAACATTATAATAGTAGTTTTCTTGAATCATATAGTTTAAGCGTTCTTTTAATGAAGAAAACTGAATCTTTTTATCTTCAACTTCTTTCAAGAAACAAAGAAGCGCTTCTTTATCTTTTGCGAGATCAAAAAAACCATCTTTTTTAATCGTCAATTCATTATTCAGCTCAATATGTCTCAAGCTTTTCCACTCCCTCAATAAAATATTGTACATCTCGACTTGTCCCTGACAGTTCAAACTTTGATAACACTGGAACTTGATAGTCTGATGCTATTTTATCTGCACTTGCTGCAAAAGAATCTCCCCAGTTTTTATTACCACTTGCACTGACTGCTTTTAAATACTTTGAATTACTCTCCAAAAAAGTACTTACGTTTTCAGGTACGTTACCAAATCCTGTAGTATAGGTTACGAGAATATACGGTACTTCAATTGTTAGTCCATCTTTTATTTGGATTGACGGCATTCTAACTTTATTGACAAATCGCTTAACATTGCCAGTCATTGAACTGTAAACTATCACCATATTATCACCCTCGTTAATATGTAAGAATATTGAAAATACTTATATTATATACCTACATATTGTATTACCTTTTTAGAACAAACACAACATATAGGTACTGAATTTAGAAAATAAACATTTCGACAATATGTCTCGAAATAAAACAATATATGAAATTTAACAAATTATGGAGAAGAGTGCAATAAAGTGTAAAACAATTTTTTTGTCAAATGAGGTCATAACATTTTCACAAAAAAAGTACTCATTAAGACCTTGCGAAATAAGAAAAAAAGCTAAAAAAACTTTTTTTTTTCGCAAACTTTTAATGAGTACTCGATTAAAATAATATTATTTTGACTTTAGATTTTAACAAAAATTGTTAACTTCTAGCTTCTTCTAAGTAAGTATAAATTGCATGGCCACCATGCTGTGCAATCCCACGAAAGTGCTTAAAGTCCTCTCGATTAACAATTATTTGTCTAAATGTTAAAAAATCATCTTTTGTAACACTAATTTCTGATATCTCACCTTTTACTAGCTGATCAATCAAATTGATAAATTCATTTTGTTCCATACTATCACCCTTTATTATTTTGATCGCCACAAGAAATAAACTTCAAACCTTACATTAACAAAGAATGTACTTAATGGAAACTAAATAGTTACATCAAGGATTTTTTCCGTAACAGCTAAATTCATATTTTTATTATTTACTAAAATTACTTCACTTTTTCCATCTTTTAAAACTAAGAATGCTTTAGGAATTACTTCTACTCCAGTTCCGATACTCGCAAACTCGTATGATGAATGTGCTTCACCTAGCGCTAAAATCATTTCAAAAAATGGTACTAAAATAATTTTTTCAAAATATAAAATCGGATCACCTATAAGAGTATTACTACTAACCAAATTTTTAATTTCATTTGAAATTTCTACTTCAAACTCTTCAAACCATTCTTTCAACAAACTAACCTCCTGAAAGTGCTACAACCATTTTTGCCTTTCAAAAGGTTTTTAAACATAATTTCTTATGAAAAAAGACAAAATTGTAAAAAAATTTAAATTTTCTCTTTACCTTTAAACCGTTTTCATGCATTATAGAAGGTGTCAAGTCAAAACTTTGTTAGGAGATATGCTCATGAAAATTGCAGAAGCAGGAAATATCATTGAGTTTAAACAGGGATTGAAAGGTAGAGTACAAAAAGTAAATAAAAATTCTGTCATTGTTGACATATCCATAATGGAAAACTTCAGAGATTTAGAAATGGAACCGCTAACAGTCGTAAACCATAAAAATTATAAAATACTAAAAACAGCTGAATAGTTTAATAATAGTAATATCAGCTTATATTCATATTTTAAAAGGTTCGAACTACATAAATTTCAATTCTATTAAAATTTTATTAGAATTCTTTACCAAATCAGTCTCAGGTCCCGTGTATATCACGGGACTTTTTTTTATGATTACAAATGATAATGTGATAAGTAATGATCACGATAAAAATCTAGTACCATTCACTCTTTAGTAAAGGAGATGGCTATTTTGTTTCTTTGTCCAATTCTTTAAACGATTTTACTTTATCATGTGGCTGTTGGTTCGACTTTCTTTCATTCCAAAATCGTTCCTTTTCTTTTTTTGATTTTGTCATTTTCTTTCCTCCTAAAATTAATCAATTTCTTGCCATCTTATCATTTCACAAAAAATGAAAATCTATGTTAATTATTTTTAGAAGGATTGAGCAAGAAAATCGTATAAAACGTTTAGATCTTTTTCTTTTTTTTTTAAAAGAGTTGAAATGAACATGTTTTTTCTCCAGAGAAATAACGCCGTCTAAAGATTGAAAATTCGGATTATATTTTTTTATCACTTTATCACTATACATAGGAAGGAAGGTAATAAATGAACTTTTTAACAAAGTTTAGTTTAAAAAACTCTGTAGCAATTTTTATTATTTCGTTTTTATTAATAGTTGGAGGACTATATTCGTATTCAAAATTAAAAGTTGAAGAGCTTCCAAATATCGAATTTCCAGCTATTTCTGTTCAAGTTGTTTACCCTGGTACAGCACCAGATGATATAAATGAGCAGATTACAACAAAACTTGAAAATTCATTTAAATCAATTGAAGGAATTAAGACAATTTCAAGTTCTTCTTTCGAAAGCGTTTCTGTAATTAATGTAGAATTTCCATTTAATACGGATATGGATAAAGTTGAACAACAAATTAACACGACATTAAAGGATGCTGGATTACCTGAAAATGTATCAACAAAAGTAGACCGTTTTTCGTTTGGATCATTCCCTATTTATTACATTTCAATGTTTTCAAAAGATGGTTCAAATATCGAAACAACTTTAAATGACGAAATTGTACCAGCTTTAAATAAAATTGAAGGCGTAAACAGCGTTTCGATCGGTGGAGGAAAATCAACTTCATTATCAATCGAAGTTGATAAGCAAAAAATTGCAAACTTAGGTCTTTCATTAACAAGTATAAAAGATCAAATTAATGCAAAATTCCTATCCTTCCCGGCTGGAAAAATAAATGATGGCGATATTAAAATTCCAATTCGTGTTGAAGAAAAATTAGATACACTTCAGAAACTAAAGGATTTAGAATTACAACCTGCATCTTTTACTTCTACTACACCAAATCAAAATGCTCAAACTCCAAAAGTTTTTTTGGGAGATATCGCTAAAATTGAATCAGTAGACTCTAAAGATGAATTAATTCGTTATAATGACAATGATGCTATATCAATGGCAATAACGAAAAAACAAGATGCAAATACAGTTGAAGTAGCTGACAAAGTAATAAAGGTACTAGATAAGCATAAAAATGAAATTTCATATAAAGTGGGTTATAGTTCTGCTGAAGGTGTAAAGTCATCTGTTGAATCTTTAATTAAAGAAGGCTTATTAGGCGCAATATTTGCCTCATTAGCAGTATTGATTTTCTTACGTAACTTCAGAGCTACATTTATTGCTATTATATCAATACCTTTATCATTATTAATTACATCGATTTTCTTACTTAAATTAGATATAACGCTAAATATTATGACCCTAGGTGGTATGGCAGTTGCAGTAGGACGTGTAGTTGACGATAGTATCGTTGTAATTGAAAATATTTTCCGAAGAATACGTAAATCTAAAGAAGGCATTTCAAATCATTTAATTTTATCTTCTACAAAAGAAATATTAAAAGCAGTCACATCTTCTACTATTACTACTATTGTAGTTTTCTTACCTTTAGGTGTTGTCGGTGGATTTACTAGTAAAATATTCCTACCATTTGCTTTAACAATTGTTTTTTCCTTACTAGCTTCATTGTTAGTTTCGATTACAATCGTACCAATTTTAGGTCGCTATGCTTTTAAGAAAGTGCCACCTGAAGAAAAAGAAGATAAAATTCAAGTTTGGTACGGTAATGTGATCGAAAAATCATTAAATCGCAAATGGATTGTTATTGTACTAGCTATTGTATTACTTGCAGGTTCTTTCTCTTTAGTAGGTAGACTTGGGTTCACATTTATTCCAAATGAATCTTCACGATCAATCATTGCTTCATTAGAACTGCCATCATCAACATCATTAGAAAAAACAAATGAAGTTTCATTAAAAATGGAAAAGATGTTCTTAAATATGAAGCAAGTTAAAGAAGTTTCTACTGGCGTTGGTAGCCGTGACTTTATGACTGGACTAAAAACTGAGAATAAAGCTAGCTATTTTATTAATTTAAAACAAAGTGCAGATGTTGATCAATTCATTAAAGATACAAAAAGTAAAATGGAGAAAGTAGCAACATCTGAAGTTCAAGGTGCTAAAGTAGGATTACAAGAAAACTCATCTGGTGGTCCACCATCAAATAATAACGTGGACATCAATTTATATTCTAATAACTTAGTTGCACTACAAGAAAGTGCAAAAAAAGTTGAAGACTATATGAAAAAGAACGACCACCTAAAATATGTTACGAATAATTTCGCAGAAAAACAAAAACAAGTTATTGTTTCAGTTGATGAGAAAAAAGTTTCTGAAAATGGACTTTCCGCTGGGATGATCTTAGGTTTAGTTGCTGACCAAACAAATCCAGTCAATATGGGAACATTAAAAATTGATGGTAAAGATCAAAATGTGCAATTAACTTACAATAAAGAACTCCAATCTGTAGAGGATATTAAAAATATTAAATTGTTTGGTAAATTAGGACCAATCAAATTATCAGATGTAGCCCAAGTTAAAGCAGTTGAAACATATTCAGCAATTCAAAAATTAGATGGTAAAGTATTTGCTAAGGTTTCTGCTCAAATAAAAGGAAAAGACATTGCAAAAGTAACAAATGAAGTAATCAATGATGTAAAAAAAGATGTAGACTTGCCAACTGATGTAACTTTAAAAGGTGGTGGCGGTAGTGATGATACTACTCAAACATTTAAAGATCTAGGTGTTGCAATGGGAGTTGCAATCGGATTAGTTTATTTAACCATGTTAATTACTTTTGGCAAAGCTCGAATTCCATTTATTATTTTATCTGCATTAGTATTTGTACCAATCGGTTCATTTGTTGCACTATTCCTAGCTGGCGAACCGCTCTCAATTAGTGTAATGATTGGTTTACTAATGTTAATTGGAATCGTAACAACAAATGCAATCGTACTTGTCGATCGAATCGGACAAAATTTAGAACAAAAACGATTACCTCTTCGCCAAGCAATCATCGAGGGAGGTAAAACACGTCTAAGACCTATATTAATGACCGCATTTGCTACAATAGCTGCTTTACTACCTTTAGCATTAACAAAGTCAAGTGGTACACTTATTTCGAAAGGATTAGCTATTACAGTAATTGGTGGTTTAACTTCATCAACATTATTAACGCTAGTATTTATTCCGGTTGTATATGAACTGTTCTTTTCTAAGAAAACAAAGAAGCATGCTAAGTCTGAAGATACTGCTAAGGTAGTTAATAATTAAATTTGTTAAACAGTAAAAGAGAAAGGTAATAATCCTTTCTCTTTTTTGTGTTTTTAAATATTTCTACTAGATTTTCTTTTGATTTGATTTTTTCTGCAAAATTTTATTAGTATTTTTGCAATTAATTCAATGGTTAGAAGCTTTATTTGCACTTTCATATTTATAATTGCAGTTTTATCAAATTTAATTGCACTTCATCATCCTTAGGAGTATTTGTTGACTTTCTTCTTATTTAAACTTTCTAGATAAAAAAACTCCGACTTTTCAAAAGTCGGAGTAATTCCTTATAAATTTTGATCGTTAACTCCTGCTAGCCATTTTCTAACAGGTTCTAGTGTTTCCTCAATACAGCCATCATTAAATGGTGATTCAAGTTTAGCCTCTTTAACTAAGCCTAAAAATGATTTACTTCCTCCTAATTGGCAAAGTCCAACATAATCAGACCACGCAGAATTACGATCTTCATGCATTTTATTCCAGAATTGTAATGCACAAATTTGAGCTAATGTATAATCAATATAATAGAATGGTGATTGGTAAATATGCCCTTGTCTTTGCCATAAACCACCTTTTTCTAAATAACTATTTCCGTCATTTGCTCGATGAGGTAAATATTTTTCTTCTAGGCTCTTCCAAAGTCCGTGGCGTTCCTCAGGTGTTAAATCAGGATTTGCGTAGATTTCATGCTGGAATTCATCTACTGCCACACCATAACTAATAAAAGTAATTGCACTACTTAAATGTGTAAAATAATATTTTTGTGTATCCTCTTTAAAGAATTCTTCTTGCCAAGGCCATGTGAAAAATTCCATACTCATTGAATGAATCTCACACGCCTCAAAAGTTGGCCAGTTATACTCAGGTGTTTCAAATTTACGACTTTCATAAACCTGGAATGCATGCCCAGCTTCATGTGTTAGTACGTCAATGTCACCAGATGTTCCGTTGAAGTTCGAGAAAATAAAAGGAGCTTTATAATTTGGAATATAAGTACAGTATCCCCCACCTTGTTTTCCTTCCTTAGCAACTAGATCTAGTAAATTTTCCTTTAACATAAAATTGAAAAACTCACTCGTTTCTTTCGATAATTCATCATACATTTTTTTACCATTTTCAATAATCCACTCAGGATTACCTTTAGGCGTCGCATTACCAGTTACAAATTCGAATTTATCGTCATAGTAATAAAGTTGTTCTACACCGATTCGATTAGCTTGTCGTTCTCTTAATTCGGTAGCGATTGGAACAATTGTTTCAAGAACTTGTTCTCTAAACTTCTTAACATCATTTGCATCGTAATCCGTCCTCATCATACGAGCATATCCTAGTTCAATAAAGTTTGAGAAACCGAGTTTGTTTGCTATACGAGTTCGAATTTTTACTAATTTATCGTAAATCTCATCAAATTTATCTTGATTCTCCGAGAAGTATCCAAAGTATGTATCGTAAGCTGTCTTTCTAACCTCTCGATCTTTATCCTCGAAATGTGCAGAAATTTGTGCTAACGTTTTCACTTCACCATAAAACGGAAGTTTAGCAGCCGCTACTAACTTAGCATATTCAGTCGTTAGTTTATTTTCTTCTTGTAAATCTGGAATTACTTCTTCACTTAAAATTTTCACTTCACATTCAGCTAAAGCAAATAATTGACGGCCATATTTTTCTTCAAGTTGCTCTCTAAATGGTGAACCGATTAATGCTTTATAATATTGTTGTCCATATGATTGAACAATTGGAGTGTTCTCATCAAAAAACGCTTGCTCATCCTCATAAAACTGATCGTTTGTATCAACTGAATGGCGAACTGCACATAAATTTTCCATTGTTGAAAATTCATTTCTTAAATCATTGATTTCATTCATTGCTAATTCTTGTTCATAGACCGTTGAAGCATCATAAAAATTTTGTAATGAACGTTTAAATTGTTCCCCAAAGTTCTTAATATTTGGTCTAGAATACTGGTAATCTTGAAAACCCATGTTAATCCCTCCATTTTTTGTGATATTGCTATTATATAAAAAATCTTCTTGTAAAAAAACCTAAATCTAAATAAATTTCTGAAAATTTAAAAATTATTTACTTAGAAACATAAAATTTAATTCCAGAGAAATAGTTTTTAACAGCTTAAATAAGTGTTAATTCAATATATTTTTAAATAGATAATTGTTTAAAAATAAAAAAAGCTCCATCAAATGAGAGCTTTTTTAATTAGACCCATGGTACCCAATTTTCTTCAATAAGTGAATTAGGAAATTTTTTTCTTCATTAGATAGATCACTCATTTGCTCATGTAAAAATTCTTCGTGCACCGGAAAAATTTCTTCCATCAGTTTATTTCCACTTTCAGTTATTTCAGCATAGATTACTCGACGATCTGCACTACAAGGATTTCGATAAACTAGACCTTTTTTCTCAAGTTTATCTACTACATAAGTAATACTTCCACTTGCAATTAATATTTTTTCTCCAATATGTTGAAGTGGTTGGTTTCCTTTATGATACAACAGCTCAAGAACTGCAAATTCAGTTGGATTTAAATTAAAACTAGCAATCGATTTATTTGCAGAATCATTTATTTTTCTATGAGCTCGCGATAATACAATAAATAGCTTTAAAGAAAGCTCTATATCTTTTCTATTTGTCTCTTCCATAATAATACTCCTTCAATTTCTTTTACATTGTTCATTCTATATTATTATTTTACACTTATAAATCAATCTTAAGATTATTTCAATGAAAATGACTTATTTAATTCAGTTAGCAATTTTTTTTGGTATGAAATAATTAACTCGTCCAATTCTTGACTGGCCTTTAAGGTTAAATGTTCGTTTAACCCTTTAGTTTCCGCAAAAAATACCATTTCTTCCCTTTTTAATGAAATAGATAATAATAAACGGCTGAGTTGATATTCATTCATTAGACAGATTCCCTTCTACAGGATGTTTTTTAACAACCTTTTCATTCAAACTCGAATTAATTCTATTATTCATTCTATCTAAATTATTTAAAATAGATACAATATGAAACCTACTAAGCAAAATTACCTAGTAGGTTTATTTTTTTTATGAAATAGCGCTTTTATCGTTCTTACTTTATAAATTAGACGACTTTTTATTAAATCCTGCTTAAAATGATTAATTTTGATTTAAGTGATATTCTATAGGCAACTTTATCTAAAGTTTAGTAATTTGTAGCTATGAACAAATAGTATTGTTCAATTCCTATAAATACTGTATACTCTAAAAAAAATTTATATTTAGCATAAGCTACTAGAAAAGATCCTAATTCAATAATAGTATAATTTTATTATAAAATAAAAAAGCTGAAATGTAATGGAATTTATTTACCACTACTATTTCAGCTTTTTCACTTCTATTTAGTTGCCTGCTTTTATTTTATGACCTTGAATCATCATTAATTTTACTTTATAACTTATTAGAAATTCTATTCCTTCTAGCCACTTCTTCGTTTCTAGTGGGCTTCTTCCCCAAACAGTGATCCCGTGATTCCTAACAAGAACAGCCCCAAAATCCTTTGTTAAAAATGGAGTGTATGCACGATTAAAAGTTTCCATGTCTTGTGCATTCTCAATGATTGGAACTATTATTTTATTTTCAAAATAAGAACTCGTTAATATATGAATCATTTCATTATTTTCAAGTTCTACCTGCCCCTCATCACCAAATAATTCAGAAATTACATTATTATCTACAGTATGTACATGGAGCACACAAGTAGCAGATGTTTTTTCGTAGATATTTGCATGAACCAATGTTTCAAGTGATGGCTTTAATACCGTATCAAATACTGGTTCACCCAGGTTATTAACTACAATAAATTCTTCATCACAGCGCGCTCTCTTATCCTTCTCATCCGCAGTTACAAGAAACAATAATGGATCGTCTGAAATTTTCATTGACAAGTTTCCACTAGTACCATAAAACCAATCTCTTTTAGCCAAATCACATTTAATATTCGCAAGCTTTTTCCATTGTTCTAAAAATAAACTCATATTTACACCTCCACTTATTTAGACTATCTATTTGGACACCGTAAAAATTCAAACTATTCATACTATTTAATAAAATTATGTCATGTGTCGGTCTTCATTGTCAATAGTTCTAAGTAAATGAACAATCACCAATTTTCTACAACTTTTTTCCATTTTTGATAGTAACTAATGATTTAATACTTTTTTTACATCTTGATTTGACAGCACTCCTATTTTATTACACAAATACGTAAAAAATAATACTTTCCTACTCATTTTGTTGTTCCTTTCTTTCCCTAGGGAAACTTTTTTGTATTTAGTAAATCATATGTCTTTTTATAAAAAGTGTGAGGAAAATCTACTATAAAATAGAGCAAGATTTTGCTTACTTTATTAGCGGATTTTAGTCCGAATCTTCTCCAAAATAATCCACCCTAAATTGATTTCGCCTAATAATTAGATAGATGGATCGCTTCTTTTTTTCATTCATTTTCTATTTCGCTTTTGAAAATTTAGTAATCTCAATATTTTATGATAAAATAAATCGATAATAATTTAGAACGAGGTATATCAATGAACATTGTTTTAGCAACATTAAATGCAAAATATATCCATACTAATTTGGGTATTCGATACATTAAAGCGTATGCTCAGCCTGAATATGATATTGAGCTTGCAGAATATACAATTAAAGACCCAAGCCTTAATATCATCACTGACTTATATAAACGCAAGCCAAAAATTCTTGGCTTTAGCTGCTATATTTGGAATATCGAACAAACAATTGAAGTAATCCGTATGTATAAAAAAATTGATCCTTCAGTTATTATTTTTGTTGGCGGACCAGAAGTAAGCTATGATGTGAATTATTGGTTAGATCGCGTAAAGGAAATTGACATTATTACGATCGGTGAAGGAGAAATTACCGTTAAGAAATTAATTAAAGCTATTGAAAATGGGAATGATTTCACTTCCATAAATGGCATTGGTTATCGAGATGAAGGAAAAAATATCATTAAACCACAAACCGAAAAATTAGATTTAACAACTATTCCTTCCCCTTATCGCTTTAAAGAAGATTTACCATTTCTAAGTAAAAGAATTCAATATATCGAAACAAGCAGAGGTTGTCCATTTAATTGCCAGTTTTGTTTATCTTCTATTGAAGTTGGGGTTCGATATTTTAATCGAGAGGTTATTAAAGATGATATTCGTTACCTTATGGCAAACGGAGCGAAGGTTTTTAAATTCGTAGACAGAACTTTTAACATAAGTCGTAGTTATGCAATGGATATGTTCCAATTTTTAATTGATGAACATGTCGAAGGAACAGTATTCCAGTTTGAAATTACTGGTGATATTATGCGACCAGAAGTCATCGAATTTTTAAATCAAAATGCACCTAAAGGCTTATTCCGATTTGAAATTGGTGTTCAATCTACAAATGATGCTACAAACGAACTAGTTATGAGAAGACAAAACTTTGAAAAGCTATGCAGAACTGTCACACTTGTACGGGATGGAGAAAAAATAGATCAACATTTAGATTTAATAGCTGGTTTACCAGAAGAGGATTACAATTCATTCCGTCAAACATTCAATGACGTTTTTGCTTTAAGGCCGGAAGAGTTGCAACTTGGGTTCTTAAAAATGCTAAGAGGCACTGGAGTACGATTAAGAGCACATGAACATGATTACGTATATATGGATTATGCTCCGTATGAAATATTAAGTAATAATGTACTATCTTTCGATGATATAGTAAAAATTAAGCAAGTTGAAGACGTACTCGAAAAATATTGGAATGATCACCGTACAAATAGTACGATTGAATATTTAATTAAAAATGAATTTGAAAGTCCATTTGATTTCTTCCAATTATTTGGTTCATATTGGGAAGAAAGAGGGTGGTCAAGAATAGGTCACCAGCTTGAAGATTTATTTAAGCGTCTAAATGAGTTTTTAACTCAATATCAAATTAAAAACGATACGATTGTTAAAGATATTATGAAGATTGATTATTACTTAAATCATAAATATAAACCGCGTAAACCATGGTGGGACGAAGTAACAAACCATGATTTTACGAAGGAAGTTTATAAACGAATTATCGAAAATCCTGAATTTTTAGGTTCCGATTTTATTTCACTTAATTTAAATGAAAAAGAGATCTATAAACACACAATGATTGAATCACTTTCATTTGATATCGAACATTTCTTACTAACTGCAGAATATAGAACCGGTAATTATGCAATGCTAGTTTATTTCTCACCAAAAACATTATCGCCTTCATTTTTTACAATTGAGGTATAGGTACAAGAGGACAATATTCATTTTGGATATTGTCCTTTTTGTATTGATTTTACTATTTAGCAAATAATAATTTGTAAGTAGAGGTGATATATAATGAAGAGAAAAAATGACAAATCTAAAATCGATTCACCGGTATTGCATGATACTTTACCCCATATTTCAAATTTTCCATCTTTTAAAGGAACAGACATTAAAATGGAAGAACCTTTTGTAAATTCAAAAGGTGTAGTTATTGGAGACAGTAAGTATAGCTCCCCTAACTCTCCATTAAATAATTGGTCTGACGATGTTGATCCATCAGTTATGGCGGGCGACGAATGGGTTCATCCAACAAATGATATTGGTTGGGCAAGTGCAGAAAACGCCGACCTATTAGAATCAAAAAAGCGAGAACAACCAGCAAAACAATTTATGCATCCACAGCACGAAACCAAAGACTGATTATGTGCAAGTTTTAGGGGATAGAAAAGAGTTATCATTTCTTCTATCCCCTATTTTTTTTTAAAATAGTGCGATATTAATATTGCCCTTTTTTTGAACTAGTAACATATATAATTGCGCTCTGTGGTGTGTGAAGTGGACTAAAATCTCTAATAACCATTCGAATTTAGAATATTGAAGACCCCAATATGAAGTAGTTTTTACAACTAAATCATTTTCTTTCATATTAAAATAGCATTCCTTTAAATCCTGAAAGTTTTTTTGTAATAAACTCTTCATTTCAACGAAAGATTTACATTCAACCACGGTATAGTAATTAACCATCATTTCTTGACTTGCACCGCTCATAATTTCCATATCAGCACCAATAAGTTCACATAGATGCTGCACTAACTCCCCGATCGATTTCTTATCATCAACCGGTCGAAAATTTAAATCTTCCTCATTAATTAAATCAATCATTTCTAAAACACTCTTTACACATATACTTAACTGATTAATCACATTTTCAATATACATAAATTGTGCGGGAAAAGAATGGCAAAATTTTTTGGATCGGAATATTTGTATTCTTGATCAATCACTCCATAATTTCTAAGCTCCTCCCTTTTCCTCCTTCCTACTTAACCTCTAATTTTTTATCCGTCATATAACCCTTTCCTATTGAATAGACTTGTACAATAGAGGAGGGATATTGAATGAGAACATTAGCTTGGCATGAAACTTTAGAATTACATGAAATTATTGCTACAACTACTTACTATTTATATAAGCTTAAAACAAATATAAAAAATATAACAGATTCAGGATTAAAAGAATTATATAAAACTTCTATTACATTATTTGAAAATAACTTACGTGAATTACTTAAATTTATGAGCAATATTACGATTGGGGAACGGGATGCAGCAAGCGATAAATTGGCCAGCGAAATGAGTGCTGAAGATTTATTATCAGCAACAAAAGTATTAACAAAAATGTATGCACATGCACTTACAGAAACCGCTACTCCTGACTTAAGTAATTTATTTATAAAGCAACTAGTATCGGTGAATAATTTACATGTTCAAATTTTTAGCTATTTATCAAAACAAGGTCAATATTCAGTATTTAATATTAATAAGTTAATCGAAAACGATGCTAAAAAGGCTATGGATGTCTTAAAAATGCCGTATTAAAAAATGGACGTTCTATAACGTCCATTTTTTAATCTTTATTGAAGTTTTTATTAGATAAGTCTGTGACTTTCTCAGCGGCTATGTGATGATATCTTTGAGTATTTTCAACTAATTTTATCAAATTCAGATATGTTTGCTTTGCACCTAATACAAGTAACGGAACGCCAATAAAATCGATATGTAAAAATCTTGATGTAAATCCACCTAAAGTCATAGCTATTGGTACAGTTGGCGATGTACTTGATAAGATGATTTTATCATCTTCATTTAATAAAACCTTTCCTAAACCTTCTATGGCAGTAGGCACATTTTTTGTATATCTTTTTGCTACTGTATATACTTGGTCTCCATTTTCGTCTTCACCGTGAAAAAATAGTTTTCCACCATCTTTTGGTTTTAGTTTATTAAATAAGTAGGTATTTTTTACTTCTTCAGTTGTCGGCTGGCGATCAAGTGGTAATTGTTTTAAATGATATGCTGCTGCTAAGGGTGAAGAATGTGTACCTCCAAAACAGTAATAAATATAATATTTCATTTATCTCATCCTCAAATTTTTAGTTAATACGTATGTAAATGTAATTGCTTCGAATCCCATTCTGCGAAGCATACTTGTTTAAGTGATAAATTTGACTCAGAAAGTTTTTTATGTACCCACTTTTCATCTTTTTTAAGCGAGTTAAGTGCTCTTTCAATTATTTTTCCATCACTAATTACTACGACTGGTAAAAATTCTTTTTCCATTTGAATTTTTAAATCCTGTTTCGTAGGCGTATCGAAATTTGATTTCTTCAAGACACTAATTGTACCGTCATTTTCTAAAATAGCATACGCTACTTCACTGACTGCAAAAGTATCCTTAGCTCTTAGTAATTGCATCAATTGATCAGTATCCAAACGGTTTCTTTTCAATTCTTTCCACTGGATTGCCCCATGCTTAATAACGACCGAAGCATCACCTTCTAAGAACTTCCTTGCCCACATTGACTTTTGTGTCCAGACCTCAGTAAAAAATATTAATGCACCCCAAACAAAAATACTAAAAAGAATTTTTGGTAGATTCGCTTCTTTATCATATATTCCATCCCCTAGTATATTTCCTAGCACAAGAGATGAAATCAAATCAAATGGCGTTATTTGCGTGATTTGTGTTTTTCCATTAATTTTAACGACAATAAAAAGAGCTATATATCCGAAAAACAACTCACTAAACATTTCAAGATAATTCATGTGATACACTCCTAAAATTTTATTACCTATTAAAATTTTCTTACTATTTTACTCTTTTTATTCATAAAACTGGCAATTAATCTTTGCTCTAATTAATTTTTAATTTTCCATATAAAGATATGCATCTGGATGAGACCCGACCGTAACTAGATCTTTTAATATTTTAGCTAAAATATAACTATAAACCGTTCCATTGCCACCATAGGCCATTAAAAAAAGGCAATTTGGATATTCATTATATTGCCTAATCATCGGTAAGCCATTATGTGTTCCGCCAAATGTGCCAGTCCAATAATATTCTGCATAAGCATCTTTATAATTAGGAAATAACTCTATTAAATTTTTTATAAGCTGTTCTTTTTTATGAAATAACATGGATTCACGTTTTTCTGGTATGATTGTAGGTTCGTCAAGTCCACCGACAATTATTCTCCCATCAACCGTTGTCCGAAGATATAAATATGGCCTAGCTGTCTCCCAAATTAAGCAATTCTCATACCATGCATTGTTTTTCTCAATTAAAGGCTGAGTTGCAATCGCAAATGTTGATGTTAAAATAGCATTTTTCTCACTTTTTACTTCTTGGGATTCATAGCCCCCAGCAAAAATAACTTTTTTGGCACGAATGGTATGTTTATTTTTAGTAAATAATTGTACCCCATGCTCTGTACCGATCATCCGAGTTACTTCTGTATCTGAATATACCTTCAAACCTCGTTTCAGAGCATATAAAAGCAAGCCGTGAGCGCATTTATATGGATTTACTTCGGCGTCATCACCTGTGTAAAGTGCAGCTTCTTTCGTAAAATTAAACTTTTCTTTAATTTGCGATTTTGTAAATCGTTCAACATTAAAACCATTTTCTTTTAAAACTTTATATTCCAAATCAATCATTTCTTTTCCATCTAAATCACTAGCATAATATAAACTTTTTCTTTTTATAAAATCAGGATTAATATCGATTGTTTTTGACATTTCTTCAAGACCTTTAATTGCCTCTACACATAATTGATAATGACGGACAGCTTTTTCTTTTCCATATGAATTTATAAATGAATTTAAAGTTTTGTCATTTGAATACTGCAAGAGTCCCGTATTTGCACTAGTACTACCTTGTACAACTTGTTTTCGTTTATCTAGTAAAACGACCTTGGCACCCGTTTGACTTAAGAAATATGCACATAAACTTCCTGATTCACCACCCCCAATGATGACAAAATCACAATCTAGATCTTCGTCTAATGGCGTTATATTTTCCAGTTCGGGTTGCGAATTAGTGTAAGTCGTTGGCCAATACAAAACTCCGCTAATACTTTTCACTTTCTAAACTCCTTTCAACAGATCATATTTAAGGTAGTTTTTGTCAGTTAAATAAAAAAAATCCCACTTTTTTAAAAGTGAGATTTTTTAAGTACAATATAATGATATTTATTTAAAGGTTTTCTAGAAATTTACTGAAATTATGATCTTTCAGCTAACCATTTACCAATTGTCGGATATGTTGTTTTTAATGAAACTGGTCCAAACATGATTGATACATGGCCCGATGGAATCGAAACATACTGCTTATCTACACTTGAAATATGCTCATTTAATGCTTCAACTTGGCAAGGCATCGCAATATGGTCTTTCGTAGCAGAAATATTTAAAACATTAGCTTTAATGTTAGAAACATCTACTTTTCTACCTCTAATTTCTAAGTCACCGCTTAATAATTTATTTTGTTGGTAAAATTCTCTAATCCATTGGCGATATGCTTCACCTGGGAATGGAATACCATCTGTTACCCATTTTTGCATTAACTGCCACGATTTAATAAATTTTGTATTATCAGAGCGATCCAGTAATGTTACATAAGGTCCAACAAAATTAGTAACTGGTTTTAACATTTTGTTACCAAAATCGATCATTTCAGGAGGAATATTCCCTAATGTATCAACAGCTTTATCAAGTGCAAAGTATTTTTCATTTAAAAATGCACCATATAATCCTGTATCTGAAAAATCGAATGGACTAGTTACAAAAATTAAGTTTTTAATTGGTGCATTTTCATAAAGTGATGCGTAAATACTAGTTAAAGTACCACCCATACAATAGCCTAATATTGATAATTCTTTTGCACCTGAGAAACGAAGAACCTTATTTACTGCTTTTGCAATATAGTCGTGAATAATATCGTCAAATTTCAAATGACGATCTTCATGACCAAAAGTTCCCCAATCTAATAAATAAACATCAAACCCTTCATTAACAAGATACTCAACAAAAGAGTTCCCCTTTGTTAGATCAAGAATATAAGGTTTATTAATTAGAGCATAAACAAGAAGGATTGGAGTCTTTTTTACCTTTTTAGTTGTTGGAATATAATGATATAGTTTACTTTTATTTTTAGTCCAAATCACTTCTTTAGGAGATTGACCTACTAAAGGTTCTCCCTCTTTTATAAGAATATCTGCGGTTTTCTTCAATCTTTTGTATGATTCTTTTAATCCGCTCGGAAGCGATTCCGTAGCTTCTTCTAACATTTGTGAATTAAACACACTTTTCCCCCCTTTTGATCTGAAAAAAGGTCATCTATAAGTAAGACTTAAACGTAAAGTCCGCCATTTACATTAATCTGTTGGCCAGTAATGTACTCTCCACCTTCACATAAGTAAATTACAGCTTTAGCAATCTCTTCTACAGTACCAAATCTTCTTTTTGGTATTCTTGATTTAATTTGCTCTTTTACATTTTCAGGAATTTCGTTTACCATGTCAGTTTCAATAAATCCAGGACATACAGAATTTACTGTAACGTTTGTTTTTGCTAATTCAAGAGCTAAAGATTTAGTAAATCCGATCATTCCAGCTTTTGCAGCAGAATAGTTTGTTTGGCCGAATCCGCCTGCCTGACCAATAACTGATGAAATATTAACGATACGAGCGTTATCAGATTCAAGTAAGTATGGTAAAGCAGAATTACATGTGTTATAAACACTGCTTAAATTTACATCAATAACCTCATGCCAATCTTCTGCACTTAGTTTTTTGAAACTACGGTCTCTAGTAATACCAGCATTATTTACAATAATGTCTAATCGGCCAAAATGCTCAACCGTGCGATCAATTAATGCTTTCGCTTGATCTAATTCAGCAACATTAGCTTGCACTGCTAACGCTTCATAACCATTTTCAAAAAGTTCATCTACCACTGCTTTTGCGTGTGCTTCACTATTATTATAATTGATTACAACTTTTGCGCCTTTTTCTGCTAAAGCAAATGCTATCCCTTTTCCTATCCCTTTTGCTCCACCTGTTACGATCGCTACACGATTTACTAAATCCATTATCATTTCTCCTTTTTTAACTAATTATTGTTTTGTTGGTTGTTTAGTCGTTAATTGTTGTAAAAGTTGTTCAATGTTAGCCATTGAAGACTTTAATTGCTCAATGTTTTCCATTGAAGACTTTAATTCACTAACTTGTTGATGAATTGATTTGGTTTCAGCTTTCAATTTTGTAAGATCTCGTTTAACTGTCACAATGTCTAACTCTTTTTTCAATGCTGCTACATCTAACTCAGGTTGGGAATCTAAATATAATTGATCTTCTAATGTATCTACTTTCGATTCTAAATTGATCACTAAGCTAGCTACATTTGCAATATCTTCTTTAGAAGCAATATTTGAAGCCTCTAAGAATGTTTTGGATTGATCATTCAACATCTTTTTACAGAATAGATTAAAATCTATTACAGAACCCATCCACTCGGAAAATTCTTCTTTCTGAACATATTCGTTCATCATTTTTCCAAAGTATTTTTCATTTACATCATACATTTGCTTCCACATTTTCAATGGATCTGAATAATTTTGCTCTGACATGTTAATCCCCCTCACTACTTTTAAGTATAGAAAACAAGCTAACGACAAAACAATCCAATGTTTTCGTGATATTTCTACATCTGTTGTCGAAATTTGTTTTTTAATATTCATTATATTTAAAATACATTGACAATAAATTTAACTAAGTGTAAATTACACCTAAGGGATGATGATTCCATTACTACGATATAGGGGGGAACATAAATTTATGACAACAAATGAAAAGGAAACAAGTAAAAAAAATAAACCCGAAACCTCTGAATCGATTACATTGCCTAAAAACTTCTTGGTTCCCTTTCTACTTCTTAGCCTTAAGCAATGGAATATGCATGGCTATAAATTAATGCAAGTATTATTTGATTTAGGTTTTACTACGCTTGATTCAAGTAATGTTTATCGGATTTTAAGACAACTTGAAAAAGAAAGTTATATTAAATCTAGTTGGGAATATGGAATTGAAGGTCCGGCAAAGCGAATTTACTCCATTACAGATGCCGGTGAGGAATATCTAAAAACTTGTCATAATTCATTTACTCAATATAATCAGATGCTCCAAACATTTTTTTCGATTTACACAAATTCATTCTTTCCATTTAGCAACTCTGATCAAAGTTTTAAAGACGATTGAAATTGCAGCAATGCATTCAATAATAAATTTTTTTGGAGGAAACACTAATGACTGAAAAAACAATCGAATTACAAACTGAACTTGCAGCTGAGAATTTTCAAAAAATGCTTCAATATTTATTAGACAATCAATTACAAATTCAACAATGGACAGAGTCTTTATTTCAAGAACAAGCAAAACAATGGAAAACTTTAAACGAGCAAGTGCAAGTTCAACAACAAGAGTCTTACGAGCAGTTTCAGGAAATGATTAAGTTATTAAATGAAATTAAGCCTACAATTAATCAAGAGACTTATGAAAAAACTTGGAAAAAATTATTTGATCAGTTTGCTCCATTTCAATCTTTATGGACAAATATGAATCAAAACCCATACCAATCGTTTTTTCAAGCTATGAGTACATTTTCAAATCAACAACAACAATTTTTCCAACAATTTTTTAAACAACCATTAAATAACACACCTTACACTGCTTGGACGAACATGTATCAACAGTTCCAAAAAACTCAAGAAGATTGGTTTAAAAACTTACAAGAATTCTCATTCACAAAACTATAATCGATATTTATTAAACAATTTTCTTGATTAGCTAGACATTTCATCAAGGAGAGGATGAAACAAAATGAATGTTTTCGAAAGTGCAAGAAATGTACAGGAAGTTCATTTTGACTCCATTTCAGTTGGTGACGAAGCTACTCTTGAAGTTAAAATTACTGCAGAGTTAATTGAACAATTTGCTGCAATTTCAACAGATGTAAATCCAATTCACTTATTAGATGATTTTGCAAAAGAAAGCATCTTTAAAGAAAGAATTGCACATGGCATGTTGATTTGCAGCTTTATTTCCTCAGTACTAGGTACAAAACTACCCGGCAAAAACACCATCTACTTATCTCAAGAAGTATTTTTCAAAGCACCTGTAAAAATAAATGACACAATTAAAGTGATTGTCAGTGTTGTGCGTAAAAGAGATGATAAAAAATTATTAACGCTTCAAACGAATGTATATAATCAAGAAGATGTACTTGTCGTTGAAGGATCAGCATTGGTTAAAAAGTTAACATAACCCTAATATGACTGTATTTACCAAGCATGAGAAAACCCTAAATGTAAAAAATAGAATTGTAAGCTATTACTTACAGAAAGGGAGATCAACATGACAAGAACAAATAAATTATTAGTTCCAGGTGTAGAACAAGCACTAGATCAATTTAAATATGAAATCGCTAACGAATTTGGTGTAACTTTAGGATCAGATACAACTGCACGTTCAAACGGATCAGTTGGTGGCGAAATCACTAAACGTTTAATTGCTCAAGCGCAAAGTCATTTAAAGGGTCAATGATTAAAGAACAACAAACTATATAAAATGGCTTAATATAGGGGAAGAATTAATTCTTCCCTTTTTATTTTTAATTTTTTTGGAAGAAAATAGCAATTTTTATCTTAACTAGTTGTATAGACAAGTAGTGCTTTTTAAGTTAATATTGAAAGCGTAATCATTATAATAATTTTCGGAGGGAAAATAATATGCTTAGTTTCTTACAACGTATTGGTAAAGCATTAATGCTTCCAATCGCTGTCCTTCCAGCTGCAGGACTTTTACTGCGCTTTGGACAACCTGATCTACTAGACATTCCGTTTATGGCGGCTGCTGGTAATGCAATTTTCTCTAATCTTCCATTAATCTTTGCAATCGGTGTTGCAATCGGTATTTCAAAGGATGGAAATGGAGCCGCTGGTCTCGCTGGTGCAATCGGTTACTTCGTACTAACTGCGGGAACAACTACTATAAATAAAGATATTAATATGGCTGCCCTTGGTGGTATTATTACAGGGGTTGTAGCTGGTCTTCTTTACAACCGATTCAGTGGTATTAAATTACCTGAATGGTTAGGTTTCTTTAGTGGACGACGATTCGTTCCAATTATAACGTCTGCTACTATGCTTGTATTAGCAGGAATATTTGGTTATGTATGGCCAACAATTCAAGATGCAATTAACTCAGTTGGTAACTGGATTATTGATATCGGTCCAATCGGAGCTGCAGTATTCGGTTTCTTAAACCGTATTTTAATCCCATTAGGATTACATCACGTATTAAATACAATTTTCTGGTTCAACTTAGGTGACTTTACTGATGCTGCTGGTAAATTAGTTCACGGTGACTTAAACAGATTCTTCGCTGGTGACAAATCTGCTGGTGCATTCATGACTGGTTTCTTCCCAATTATGATGTTTGGTCTTCCTGCTGCTGCATTCGCAATGATCGCTGCTGCTAAACCAGAAAAACGTAAAACTGTTGCAGGTATGTTTATTGGTCTTGCTTTAACATCTTTCTTAACAGGTATTACTGAACCAATCGAATTTGCATTCATGTTCATTGCTCCAGTACTTTATACGTTCCATGCAATCTTAACTGGTTTATCAATGGGTATCGTAAATGCTTTAGGAATTAAAGATGGCTTTACATTCTCAGCTGGTTTTATGGACTACATTCTGAACTACAATATTGCAACTAAGCCTATTCTGTTACTCCTAATCGGTTTAATCTTTGGTGTAATTTACTTTGTAGTGTTCTACTTTGCAATTAAGAAATTTAACATTAAAACACCAGGTCGTGAAGACGACGAAGTTGAAACTGATGAAGTAACAACTGAAATTGGTGATTCATTATACCTACAAGCTTTAGGTGGAAAAGAAAACTTAACAAATATTGATAACTGTACAACTCGCTTACGCTTACAAGTTAAAGATGCTTCTAAAGTAAATGAAGCACTTCTTAAAAAAGCAGGTGCTCGTGGAGTTATTAAATTAGATGATAAAAACGTACAAGTAGTTGTAGGTACAAACGTAGAGTTTGTTGCTGAAGACTTGAAGAAAGAAGTTAAATAATTGAAATTAAAAGCTTGTCCTTATGGGCAAGCTTTTTTTTGTTTATTTTTACTCATTAGAGGGCTTCATGAGGAACTATTTTAGCTAAATCATAAATTATACTAACTCATAAGGGCTTCATGAGGAACCAAATAACCTAAATATCGAATTTTACTTACTCATAAAGGGTTCATGAGGAACTATATTAGCTAAATCATGAATTTTACTTACTCATAAGGGCTTCATGAGGAACCAAATAAGCAATCTATCGAAAAATACTTACTCATAAAAGGTTCATGAGTAGTGAAAAAAGTACGATCAAAATACCTTTATTATATTGAAGCGAATATTACATTAAATGAATATTTCTTTAATAAAATAAACAAAGAGATTCAATTTACATATAGTAGGGGGTTAGAATGGAAAGAACATATTTTATTACTGGTTTTCCCGGATTTATTTCAAAACATTTACTTCACAAAATTCTTGATAATGAACTGTCTTTTCAAAAGATTTATTTACTCATCCTTCCTAATACCGAAAAACAATGCCGCGAATTTTTACTTACATTAGATCAAAAGTATCCTGATTATACACTTTCAAAATTAGAACTACTAAGTGGAGATATTACACAGAAAGATTTTGGACTCAATTTAAAAACCTTAAATGTACTTATTAATAATATAACGGATTTATTTCATTTAGCTGCAATATACGACCTTGCTGTTCCTAAAAAAATTGCATATGAAGTAAATGTGAAAGGAACAATAAACGTAAATGAAGTCGCGCTTAAATTGAAATCTTTGAAGCGTTACACTTATTTTAGTACTAGCTATGTCTCGGGAACTCGTGAAGGAAGAATTTATGAACATGAGTTAGAAATGGGACAAACTTTTAAAAACTTTTATGAAGAAACGAAGTATTATGCTGAAATAGAAGTTGAGAAACTAAAAACCCAACTGCCAATCACCATTATAAGACCTGGAATTGTAGTTGGTCATTCAGAAACTGGTGAGACAAGTAAATTTGATGGACCATATTTCATTTTAAATTTCTTCACAAATCTTCGCTATTTACCTATACCACGAATTGGTAAAAACGATGCTTATTGCAATTTCATTCCCATCGATTACTTAATTAATGCTGTTTACTATTTGAGTCATGCAGAAATCGGAGTTAACAAAACTTATCAAATTACAGATCCCTATCCTTACCCTGTACAGGATGTTTATAAAGACTTTCTTTCCTATTATTTAAACAAAACTACAGTAGGAATTATTCCAATTAAATTTATTAGCCCCCTCCTTTCGATACCATTCATTAGACGATTACTGAAAGTTGAAAAAGAAGTTTTATCTTATTTTAATTGTAAATCTGAATATGATTGTACTAATACGTTAATCGATTTACAAAACACAAATATTAAATGCCCTGACTTTAAAGAAGTACTCCCTGTTATTACAAACTATTATAAAGCGAATAAAACTGTATTAGAAAAGCATGTGTTAATTAAATAATGTTGGTTTTGTAATTTTGTTTCTATATATATGAAGGGAAATTGAAAAGGACACTATCATAATTAGTGTCCTTTCATTAATAACTCTTCTTTGTAATTTTTAGTCTTTTGTTTCTTTTCTTCTATTATTAATGATTTAATTTCATTTTCCATTTTAAAAACACCAAATGAGTCATCGCTATGTAAATTTATGTGTGGTACATAATGACCTTCTTTAATAAACCTCTTAATAAAGTCTAATCCATTTTCTTTTCTGAAGCCTAAATTATAATCTAGCGATATTAGCTCGAATTGTTGATGTTTGCATTGTGTTAATGCTTCTTCAACGGATTTAGCCAATATAAATCCGTATGGAACTTGCCTTGTATCATCAATAAATAATTTCAAATTATTCACCCTCAATACGTTCATTACAGAATGATTACAATCGTAACTGGATAACAACAAAACTGGATTTTTCTTCCTGTATTATAACGTGGAAATATGACGTTTTCTTAACTTCAAGTTTTTTTTATGGAAATTTTAAGCAAAATTATATGATACTTATTTAATATTATTCTAGTAAAATAGTTGTAGTAACAACGTTTTTTTTTGTTTCTGTATTAAAACAGTACTACCAAAAAAATCCTCAAATTTAGCTCCCCATTATTTCCCATAATTATGTCATGCGTTTTCATGCTAAAGTATTACTTGTACAGCGAGACAATAACCAACCAAATGGAGGAGAAAGAACATGAAAAAAATCGTTACTTTATCAACTGTGGCTGCTACTCTACTAGTAGGTGCTCCTGTAGGTGCCGTAAATGCAGCAACTATTACTAAGGATACAACTAAATCATATACACAACATATCAACTTAAATAATTTAAACTCTTTATATAATTATTTTAATCTACCAAACTCAACAACTTCAAATGGTACTTTTAAAATCGATTTAAGTAAATTATTAAATAGCAATGGTATGGATATGAATAAACTTCAAGATGCTATTAAGCAACAATTAGGACAAGCATCAAAGCCAGCTAACTCAGGAACTACACAACCATCAGCACCAACAACGCCGGCTAAACCTGCAACACCAACAACAAAACCGACGGTACCAACTACACCATCTAAACCAACGACACCGTCAACATCAACACCATCTAAACCATCAACACCATCAGATACAACATCAAATTCAGCATCATTATCAGCTTATGAATCAAAAGTAGTTGAATTAACAAATGCTGAACGTACAAAAGCTGGTTTAAAACCGTTTACTGTTAATGCAACATTATCTAAAACAGCACGTTTAAAATCACAAGATATGACTGACAAAAATTACTTTGATCACACTTCACCGACTTATGGATCACCATTTGATATGATGAAACAATTCGGAATCACTTATAGCTATGCAGCAGAAAACATTGCTAAAGGTCAAAAAACACCTGAAGAAGTAGTTACTGCTTGGATGAACAGTGCTGGTCACCGTGCAAATATCTTAAATCCTAACTTAACTCAAATCGGTGTTGGTTATGACTCAAGATCAAATGCTTGGACTCAACAATTTATCGGTAAATAATAAATAAAATTTGTATAAAGCTGTATTATAAGTAGTCCGTTTTTGCGGACTACTTTTTTATTATGTGAAAAAAATGTTGATGTATTCATACATTAATTAATTTATCCTCTTACTAATCTGCTACGCAAACTCTCCATTAAAGAAGAATCAATTTCTTCGATTGCAGAGTTATTTTTTCGAACCCCTGAACCAAAATGAATTTCTTCTACATTCGTAAATTCAATGAAGTCTGAAACATTTTCTATGGATAATCCGCTTCCAGCTAAAATTTTTATATTGGATTTATTTGTAAGTTCGATCATATTTTTTATTGTTTCTTTTCCATCAATAGCACTAGCAACCCCACCAGATGTTAACACATGCGTAATCTCAGGGTATTGTTTTAATGTATTAATAGCTGTTAGCAAATCATTTGATTCATCTATTGCTCTATGAAACGTAAAGTTCATACCTTTTACTCGAGCTGTTACTTTTTTTAAAAGATCTTCATCAATTGTATTCTCCTTAGTCAAGGCACCAAAAACGATACCAGCTGCTCCGAGCTCATTACAAACATCAATATCGTTTAAGATTACTTCTTGGTCATACTGATCATATAAAAAAGAACGACTATGTGGGCGAATCATTACATGTACTGGAATTGAAACACTTTGAACAACATGCTTTATTGTCGCGTAACTTGGTGTCAAACCACCCTCTTTTATTCCAGTAACTAATTCGATTCGATTTGCCCCAAACCTTTCTGCATCTAATGCATCTTTTACGGTTGTGGCAATAACTTCTAATAACATTTCATTCATCTCACTTTTCGTTAAGTATTTGTTTTATGTCTGAGGGGAATGGGATATGAATCGAAACATTTTCTTTCGTAAAAGGATGCGTAAATTGTACATTACTAGCGTGTAATCCTTGACGTTTCAATAATTTCTGTTTCCCACCATATAATAGATCTCCAATTAATGGATGACCTAAAAAACTTAAATGAACTCGAATTTGATGCGTACGACCAGTATCTAACTGACATTCTAAAATCGTTACATTCAAGTTTGATATGTATCTTATTTTTTTATAATGCGTAATTGCATGATCGCCTTTTGGTGAAACCCTTCTTCTTGTAGGATGATGTCGATCTCTTCCAATCGCTTCATTTATTGTACCTTTAGGTGATTTCACATTCCCTTCAACTATAGCTGTATAAGTACGTTTTATTTTACGTTGATTTAACATCGAATCTAGAATTGCACTACTTAATGCATGTTTAGCAAATACAACTCCACCAGTAGTGTCTTTATCGAGGCGATGTATATGGCGTACTTTTGTTTTTAATCCATTTTTTTGAAAATGAAATGCTACCCCATTTGCTAATGTATTTAACTGTCCTTTTTCATTCGGATGTGTGTCGACTCCAAACGGTTTATTAGCAATTAATAAATGTTCGTCTTCGTAACAGATTTCATTCGATTGTTCTTGTGGAATTACACCATAATCTTCCTCTATGAACAATAGCATTTCAACTTGATCACCACTTAAAAGTATCGTATTCCAAGGTTTAGCTTCTCCGTTTATCTTAAACCCTTTTGCCATCCTTAATTCATGTAACAATTTCTTAGGAAACTGCCATACATTTTTTAAATACGATTCTACTGTTTGATTTTTATGTTCATCTCCTATTTTCACCTTGAACCATGGACTTTGTTGCTTTAATTCCATTTTTAATCACCACTTTCAATATGACTATTATATCAAAATAATTAGCAAAAAAAGAAGCACCTGTTTAGGTGCTCCTTCTTCAATCTATTTTAATTCATTAACATCCTTTGAATGCATTCAGATAAACTTCTTCTAATTCTTTTACTAGAGGTAGTTTTGGATTAGCAGTAGTACATTGATCTTCAAAAGCACGATCAGCTAAATAGGATACTTTTTCTAAAAATTCTTTTTCAGTAATCCCTTGTGCTTCGATACTCATATTTATATTTAATCCCTTACCTAACTTAATAACTGCAGCAATTAAACTTTCAACACCCTCCTCAGTTGTTGAGGTTGGTAGGCCTAGGAAACGAGCAATTTCAGCATATCGTTCATCTGCAATGAAATGCTTATATTTAGGGAAAGCTGTAAATTTAGTTGGTTTTTTTACATTATATCTTATTACATGTGGCATTAAAATCGCATTTGCTCTGCCATGAGGGATATGGAATTCCGCTCCAATTTTATGCGCTAAGCTGTGGTTAATTCCTAAGAATGCATTTGCAAATGCCATACCTGCGATTGCTGATGCATTATGCATTTTTTCACGTGCTTCAAAATCGTTTCCATTTTCATAAGCTTTAGGCAGATATTTAAATACTAATTTAATAGCTTGTAATGCTAATCCATCTGTATAATCATTTGCTAATACACTTACATAAGCCTCAATTGCATGTGTTAATACATCCATTCCTGTATCTGCTGTAATGCTTTTAGGAACAGTTGATACGAATTGAGCGTCAATAATTGCAACATCTGGTGTTAATTCATAATCAGCTAATGGATATTTAATATTATTAGCTTTATCAGTAATTACAGCAAATGGTGTGACTTCTGAACCAGTACCTGAAGTCGTTGGAATCGCTACAAACTGAGCTTTACGACCCAATTTAGGGTATTTATATGCTCTTTTTCGAATATCTAAGAATTTTTGTTTAGGCCCATCCAGAGTAGTTTCTGGGTATTCATAAAACATCCACATACCCTTGGCTGCATCCATTGCAGATCCACCACCGAAAGCAATAATTGTATCCGGTTCAAAAGATTTCATTCTGTCTGCACCCTTCATAACCGTAACATCTGAAGGATCTGGTTCTACATCTGAGAAAATTTCAATCTGAACATTTTCTTGTCTTTTTTCTAAATAATATTTAATCACGTCAACATAACCTAATTTAACCATTGCTTCGTCTGTTACAATAAATGCTTTTTTAATTTTTGGCATTTTTTCTAAATATTGAGTTGAATATTTTTCAAAATAAATTTTTGGTGGCAGTTTGACCCATTGCATATTCATATTTCTTCTTCCCAATTTTTTAATATTTAATAAATGAACAGTTGTTACGTTAGTCGATACAGAGTTTTTACCGTGTGATCCACAGCCTAATGTTAAGGAAGGAATAAATGCGTTATATAAATCCCCAATTCCACCATGAGCTGAAGGAGCATTTGCAATTACACGACACGCTTTCATTCTTAGTCCAAACTCTTTTTGAATTTCTTCATTATTACTATGAATAACTGCCGAATGTCCTAATCCTCCAAGCTCTAGCATTTCCTCACAACGTTTAAATCCTTCTTCTTTACCATTTACTTTAATTGCAGCTAAAACCGGACTTAGTTTTTCTCTTGTTAAAGGTTCATTCGCACCCACGCTATCACATTCAACGATCAGAATTTTTGTATCTACGGGTACATTTACGCCAGCTAATGTTGCTATTTCATATGCAGATTTACCAACAATGTCACCATTTACAGCACATGTAGCTTCATTTATGACAAGCTTTTCTAATTTCTTTTTATCTGCTTTTGTAGCAAAATAACAATTATTTGCTATTAACTCAGATTTCACATCGTCATAAACTTCTTTATCTACAATAACTGCTTGTTCAGATGCACAAATCATTCCATTATCAAATGTTTTTGAAAGAATAAGATCATTTACTGCACATTTTATTTCAGCAGATTTCTCGATATAGCATGGTACATTACCAGGTCCAACACCTAAAGCAGGTTTTCCTGTACTATAAGCCGATTTAACCATTCCAGCACCACCTGTTGCTAAAACAAGTGCTACTCCTTCATGATTCATTAAACACTTAGTTGCTTCAATAGATGGGACTTCAATCCATTGTACGCAATTTTCAGGTGCTCCAGCATTAACCGCCGCATCACGAACGATTCTCGCCGCTTCCCTACTACATTTTTGTGCCGAAGGGTGGAAAGCAAATATAATTGGGTTTCTCGTTTTTATCGCTATGATTGCTTTGAATAATGTCGTTGATGTCGGATTAGTTGTTGGCGTTACACCTGCAATTACCCCAACTGGTTCAGCTATTTCAGTTATTCCTGTTTGTTGATCTTCACTTATGATTCCAACCGTTTTATTATCTTTTATTGAATTCCATATATATTCTGTAGCAAATATATTTTTAATAATTTTATCTTCATAGACTCCACGCCCAGTTTCCTCAACTGCCATTTTTGCAAGTGACATATGTTGATCCAAACCTGCTAGAACCATCGAATGTACAATTTCATTGATTTGATCTTGATTAAAGCTTTCAAATTCCTTTAATGCTTTTTGTCCTTTTAAAACTAACTCATTTACCATTTCAGAAGCGATAGATATTTCATTTACAGTTTTCTCTTGAACAGCCATTTGGCTCTCCTCCTCTGATATTGGACTTTAATCATCCTAGTTTAAGGTTCATTAAGTCCCATTTATCATTTATATTTGTGAAATTTTTCACAATTTCGTTTACAAATATACTATATATCGTTTTCATTGAAAATGCTATGTCTAATTTGTGAAATATTTCACATTATTATAGCGAAACATGTTTCAAAACTACTTATTCCTTCCCTACTTCAAACATTTTGTAGATTTTTGTTAATTCTTTTCTTTTTTCAAATATTTTCGCATATGATAAAATTAAGAATAAGTTCTTATAGGACTTATTTTTCACCTGTTAGATTTTTCTAACAAAACTGGAAAAAAGGACGTGTAACCATGATTGCTCGAAGGAGCATTTGGCAACGTAAAGATTTATCCTACACTTAGCGGTTTTTATTTAGAGAACCAAAAGAACTCTAAAATAAAACTGAAGGTAGGCGAAACTATGGTTGACAGGCGATTATGTTATTTCTTCAATGATATATAGCTGTGTAGTTAGAAAGATAAAAAACTAACTACGAGCTCTATATGTACGTAGTTAGTTTAAAGCTGAACTTTTTAACTACTAACTACGAAAAGAGGAAATAACAATGAGTAACAATCGTTTGGGTGAGACCTTAATGATTTTAATTGGTTCATTTATTTTGGCCACTACACTTTATCATTTTCATTATCAAAATAATTTAGCTGAAGGTGGGTTTATTGGTATTGCTTTATTAGTAAAAAACGCACTAAATATATCACCTTCAATTACAACTTTGCTACTCGATATTCCAATTATTCTTATCGCTGGATTGTATTTAGGTAGAAAGTTATTAATCAATACTACGATCGGAGCCATCTCATTTTCTGCTTTTTATTCTTTAATTGAAAAAACATCCAATATTACATTTAACTTTGGAAATCATCTTTGGATACCCGCTATTTTAGGTGGAATTTTCGCTGGACTTGGTTTAGGTTTAATTCTAAGAAGTGGCGGTGCAACTGGTGGAGATGATTTAATAACAATTATAATGAGCAAAAAATCTAAAATATCGATCGGTAAAGTATACTTTATTTTTGACGCTGTGATTCTTCTTTGTTCACTAACTTATCTATCATGGAATCAAGTAGGATATACAATTCTTTCAGTTGCAATCTGCGCGAAAGTAACTGAATTTGTCTATGAAAGTAAATTTCAAAAAAAATCTGTTACAATTAAAACTAATGAAAAAAGATTACATGCTTAATGCATGTAATCTTTTTTGGATTCAGAAAAATCTGTGAGCTCAGTTAGAACATTTTCAGCAGCTAAATCGTATAGGCAATCTTTAAAAAGTATTGCCAGTCTTCGATAATCATTGTATTTATCTAATAGCTCGTCCACGGATGAAGCTTCACCCATGCTTGTTTTCTTTACTTCTTCTTGCTTTTTAGCAAACTTAATTGTAAATGTACCTAGTTTTTCAAACATTGAACCGTAGAATTCATCAAAGTTCGATACGCTTACTAATTCTTCTTCTTCAGCGTCAACTTGAAGACCATCAAATTCTCGTAAGAGTTCGTAAATAATGCTATTGTACTCATCATTTAAATAAATACTTTTTTCGATCCTGTACCCGATCACTCGATAGAAATGACCATCGTTCTTCACAAATTGAACAGTATCATTTATTTTAAACTTAAAATACTTAAACATTGAACTTCACCCCTACCAATGTCTCTTTTATCATACTATTTACAAAACACTATAGATACTATACAGCCAAAACTTGACAAATTTAAAAATCTTGCTTAAATTCCTTTCATTCTTGAAAATGATTTAGATAATTGGTAACCTATACGTACAATGCCCACTTTATTTACAACACTAATTCATAATTTAGGAGGTGGATTCTGCCTTGTTAACCGAAAACGACAAACTTCTTCTAGATGATTTAACAAGTTTAATGATTCGAGTTCGAAAAAACTGGCAAAAAACTGATGAAGAAGTAAAAAACTCCTTAACTCCACCAAAATACTTGCTCTTATATTTAATATATAAAAATCAAAAAATTACTGCTTCTGAACTTGGAAGACAAATTGGATTATCTTCAGGTTCTATTACAACCGCTGTCAATAAATTGGTTAATAATCATTTAATTTCTCGAAAAAGGGATAGCCGGGATCGAAGAGTTACTTGGCTCGAATTAACAGATGAAGGAAAGCGTTTGATTGAAGAAAACTTCAATTTCCGTCAAGAATTGTGGCTAACTTTATTCGAAAACCTATCACATAGTGAAAGAGACCAATTTCGATTTTTATTAAACAAATTAATCTCAAACTAAAAAGGTTATCTCTTAAGAGATAACCTTTTTAAATTGAAATATTATTTGCCAGTTTTTAATTCTGTCCAATACTTATCATATAATTCTGTTTGGTCCCCAACGTCCTTAATCCAATTGGTTGCATCAGTTTGTTCTTTTGTTACATTAATATACGGATTTTGTTTATACTCCGCCGAATGATATGGCCCTGATTTACTATTTGGATCAGCATAACCAATCGCCTCATAATTTTGTGCACTTACTTTTGGATCATATATATAGTTTATAAACTTTTCAGCTAGATCTTTTTGTTTAGCATCTTTTGGTATTGCCAAAGTATCTGCCCATCTTGAAGAACCTTCTTTTGGTACAACCCATTTAACATCTTTAAGCTCTTTTTGAATATAAGCAGCATCTCCGGACCATACTTGACCAATCCAAGCATCTTCGGTAATAAACTTTTGTTTTACTGTATCTGTATCGAATGCTAATAAGTTAGGTGTTAATGTTTTTAAATTGTTATAAGCTTTTAGCAATTCGTCCTCATTTGTTGAACTATTTGAATAGCCATTTTTAATTAATCCCATTCCAAATACTTCTCTATTGTCATCAAGTAAAGTAACATGACCTTTGTATTTTGGATTCCATAGATCATCCCAGCTATCTATATTTTCTTTTACATATTTTGGATTATAAGCAATCCCTGTTAATCCTCCAGTATAAACAACTGAGTAGTCACCCTTTGGATCAAACTCTTGATTTGTATATTGTGGTGAAATATTATTTAAATTTGGCATCTTACTTTTATCTAATTTAGCCAACATATTTTGATGAATCATTAGTTTAACCATATAATCTGAAGGCTGGATTACATCATAATTTGAACCACCAGCTTTTAGTTTTGCATACAACTCTTCATTACTTGCAAAAACTTGATAATTAATTTTAACATCATATTTCTTTTCAAATGATTCTAAAACTTTCTCGTCAAAATTATCTGCCCAGCTATAAATATTTAATTCTTTTTTTCCAACTGAACAAGCAGATAAAAGCAAACTTACTAAGCCTAAAGAAACCATTATTGTAGCAGTTTTTCTAAATATACTCATAATGCCTACTGACTACCTCCTTATATTTTGGCACATAAATCCAGTATGCCTTGGTTGATTTCTAATCCAGAAACCTCGTTTTTTAGTGGAACTACCTAAAAAGGTCACTAGAAAACACTTATACTTTAAACGATATAGGATTTTTTCTCTGATTCTTCTTGATTGTTAATACCTTTTGTACGATAAACCTCTGAAATTACCATTAAGAATATAATTGTAACAATTAAAATCGTCGAAATTGCATTTATTTCAGGCGTTACACCTTTTTTAACCATTCCATAAATATAAATTGGCAATGTAGTTGAACTCGGTCCTGAAACAAAAAAGCTTATGACAAAATCATCAATACTTAATGTAAAACATAAAAGTGCTGAAGCGATAATTCCAGGCATTAGCGCTGGTAAAGTTACAAATCTAAATGTCTGCCATGGTGTAGCACCTAGGTCACTTGCAGCATCTTCTAAATCAGTTGACATTCCTGACAGTCTAGCCGCTAAAAGAATAATTACATATGAAATACAAAAAGTGACATGGGCAATAATAATTGTGATACTACCTAATTCAATATGGAAATTAGTAAATAGTATTAGTAATGAGAGTCCCATTAATATATCTGGAACGACAATTGGTAAGTAAACTAGTCCACTAATAAAATTTGAAAATTTATATTTATGCTTATGTAAGGCTAGTGCACAAATAGTACCAAGAATTGTTGAAAGGATTGTAGTTACAATTGCAATAAATAGACTATTCATAAAGGCATCAATGACTTGCGGGTTATGAAATAAATTTATGTACCAGTCAAACGTAAAACCAGACCACTGTGCATTAATCTTTGATTTATTAAATGAAAATAGGATTAAAATCAAGATTGGTAAATATAAGCAAATCAAGATAATTGTTGAAAATCCAATAAGTATAGGTTTTTTCATTTATTTTTCACCTCTACTTTTATCAGCACCAATATTTTTTGTTGCTAAATAGTAAAGTCCTATTAAACCGATTGAAGTAAGGACTAAGAATATTGAAAGTGCAGAACCAAATGGCCAGTTCCTTGCTGCTAAGAATTGATTTTGAATGACATTTCCGATCAAAGCAACTTTTGATCCACCCATTACATCAGAAACGACAAACATTCCAAATGAAGCAACAAAAACTAAAATACTGCCTGCAAAAATCCCCTTCATCGTCAATGGAAGAGTTACATATAGAAAGGTTTGAAATGGAGTAGCTCCTAAATCGTTAGCAGCATCCAATTTTCTGTTATCCAATTGTTCAATGGCAACAAAGATCGGTAACACCATAAATGGTAATAATGTATAGACCATTCCCATTATGACTGATGGCGTATTATAAAGCAGTTGTAAAGGTTCTTTTATAATCCCAAGTTGGATTAATAATGTGTTAATAATCCCTTTTGAGCGAAGGATAACAATTAAAGCATAAGATCTAACTAAGAAATTTATCCAAAAAGGAATTGTGATTAATAATAGTAAAATCCTCTGCCATTTTTCATTTACAACTGTAGCTGTATATGCATAAGGATATCCAATCAATAGAGTAATTATTGTAGTTACTAAAGCAATCCAAAAAGTTGTCCATAAAACTTTTAAATAAAGTGGGTCAAAAACTTTTACAATATTTTCTAGTGTAAAAGTTTTTTCTATTTCTCCATACATTCCATTTTTCATAAATGCGAAACCAAAAATTAATAATAAAGGTACTAGAAAAAAAACTAATAACCAGATAATCGTAGGTGCAATTATGTACTTTTCATTTCTCAATACATAATCACCTCATCTTCTGACTTCCAACTAATTTCAACTTTATCATTTCTATTAAAACTTGTTTGGTCTGGCATTTGGTAGACAATGATTGTTTGTTCGTGTTTATGTAAATCAATAAAGATTTTATTTAAAGTACCAACAAATTCTACATCTCTTATTACGCCTGAATAAGTATTTTTTTCATTTGTAGCATGAGAAACTTTAATATTTTCTGGTCTAACAGCAATTTCTTTTACACCTTTATCAAAGAAATTATTTTCACCAATAAATGTAGCAACAAACTTGCTTGCTGGATCTTGATAAATTTCTTTCGGTGTCCCGATTTGTTCGATTTTCCCATTATTCATAACGACAATTCGATCACTCATACTCATCGCTTCTTCTTGATCATGGGTTACATAGATAAAAGTAATACCTAATTCGCGTTGAAGATTTTTTAGTTCTCTTTGTAAATCTTTACGAAGCTTAAAATCAAGTGCTCCTAATGGTTCATCTAATAATAAGACTTTTGGATTGTTCACTATTGCACGAGCAATTGCAACCCTTTGCTGTTGTCCACCAGATAACTGACTAGGTTTACGATTTCTAAATTCAGTTAATTGAGTTAATCTCATCGCTTCGTTAGCACGGACTTTTTGCTCTTCTAATGAAATACCTTTCATTTTTAATCCAAATTGAATATTTCTTTCAACATTCATATGAGGAAACAATGCATAGTGTTGGAATACTAAGTTCATATCCCTTTTATATGGAGGTAAACTATTAATTGCTTCTCCATTTAGTTTAATCACACCTGATGAAGGTTCTTCAAAACCAGCAATCATTCTTAAAAGTGTCGTTTTCCCACAACCACTTGGTCCTAAAATTGTTAAGAATTCTCCAGAAAAAATTTCTAATGAAAGTGGAGAAATCACATTATTTTCACTAAATTTTTTCTCGACTTGTTCAATTTCAATTATATTTTTCATTTTCCCGTCCCATCTATATTAATATTTTATTATTATGTAAAAATGAATAAATTATTTTTAACATATAAAAAGCCCCTTTTGTCAAGGAGCTAAGAAACTAAGTTACAATTAACCTTTATTTTAACAATTTACGAATAAACCGTAAAGCGTTTTTTGTTGTATGATATCTAATTTTCAAGTCAATTTTAGTTGTTTGTAAAAGGACACTTTTCTCATGTGTAAATGCAGCAAAACTGTACTCCCCATGATAATTTCCTGAACCACTTTCTCCTACCCCACCAAAAGGTAAATTCGGATTCGCCATATGATAAAGAGTATCGTTTACACATCCACCACCAAATGGGACACTCTCAATTACTTTATTAGCTATCTGTTTACTTTCTGTAAAGACATATAGTGCTAATGGCTTAGGGTGTTGATTAATTTCATATATTACTTCATCTATATTTTCATAGGTAAGGATTGGTAAAATGGGACCGAATATTTCTTCAGACATAATTGGTGAATCCCAAGATAAATCAGAAATTAAAGTCGGTTCGATTTTATGAGATAATTGATCAAATTCCCCTCCATGTAGGATTTCACCATTATTCAAAAATCCAACCAAACGATTAAAATGGCGATCACTGATGATCTTTGTATAATCATTATTTAACAAAGGTTTATTACTATAAAACTGAACAATTTCATTCTTTAAAGCCTCAATAAAGTCCATTTTTACTGATTTGTGGACATAAATATAATCTGGTGCAATACAAGTCTGTCCTGCATTCGTAAATTTCCCCCAAACGATTCTTTTCGCAGCTAGTTGGATATTCGAATCGTTATGTACAATTGTTGGGCTTTTCCCACCTAATTCAAGTATTAATGGCGTTAAATGTTTACTTGCTGCTTCCATCACAATTTTTCCAACTTGAACACTGCCAGTAAAAAAGATGAAATCAAATTTTTGTTGTAATAAGATCGTGCTTTCTTCAATTCCACCATCAACTACTGCGATATATTCTTTATCAAAATTCTCATTAATTATTTTATTAATAATGATTGATGTATTTGGCGATAATTCCGATGGTTTAATAATAGCAGTATTTCCCCCAATGATTGCACCAATTAATGGAGCCATCGTTAATTGAAATGGATAATTCCAAGGGGAGATAATTAATGTTACTCCATACGGTTCTCTGTAAATATATCCTTTTGTACCAATATGCGTAATCGGAGTTTTAACTTTTTTAGGCTTCATCCATTTTTTAATCTGTTTAATTGCTTCCGATATTTCTTTTAAAGTAAATCCTATTTCAGTCATATAGGCTTCAAAATCTGACTTATTTAAATCCTTTTTTAAGGCTATTTTTATTTCATCTTCGTTCTCTACGATAGATTTATATAATTTTTTTAATTGTTCAATTCGGAAATTTGAAGTTTTAGTTGAACCAGTCTGAAAAAATGCTTTTTGCTTAGTTACTAATTGTGTAATTTCAGATGCTTTGTATGTACTTTCCAAAATCATCACATCCTTTTTTAGTCCAATAGTTTAAACGTATAATCTAATGCTAAATTAAAATCTCACATAAAGTCAATAATTCTGTGAATACTATTATTAATATTAACTTAGTGTAGAAATCGAAATATTAACTTTGTTAAGGGAATGTAAAGATATTGTAAATTTGTAAATTAATTAAACGTTTTTAATTGATTAATTTCAAAAACCAATTATTATTATTAACGTGGCCTTTACTTTTTTCGACATTTTTACATAGTTTCTGACATTTTAAAATTAACTGATAAATGTGAAGGTGATAATAAATTATATGTTTTAGTTGGAGGAATCATAATGTTTTTTGGACAAAAAAAGGATGTATTCTTTGAAAAGCTTTTAAGTATAGCTGAAAACTTGCACGTTTCATCAAAGTATTACGTTGATTTTAAAATAAAAAATGCAAGCGACTTAAAAAAGTTTCAAGAAGAAATGAAAGAATATGAAACAAAAGGTGATAAGTTTATTCACTCTTTAATCGTTGAATTAAACAAAACCTTTATTACTCCAATTGAGCGAGAAGATATTTTACAACTTGCAATGAAAATGGATGATGTATTAGATGGATTTGAACATTGTTCAGCTCGATTTGAAATGTATTCAATCACATCTGCTGATGAATATATGGTTAAATTCGTTGATATTCTTCAAAAAGCTGTTGAAGAAATTTTACTTGCAGTTAAATTACTTTCAAATAAAAAATTATTAGAAATCCGCGTTCATGCAATAAAAATTAAAGATTACGAATCTCAATGTGATGAATTATTACGTACTTCAATTAAGCAACTATTTATGAATGAAAAAGATCCTATCAAAATTATTCAGTATAAAGAAATCTACGAAGGTTTAGAATCTGTAGCTGATAGTGCACAGGATGTAGCAAACACTCTTGAGCAAATTATCATGCGAAATGCGTAAGGAGTCATAAAATGGAGCATTTATTTTTACTTACGATATTAATCGTGATTTTTGCATTTTTGTTTGATTTTATTAATGGATTTCATGATACTGCTAATGCAATTGCAACGTCCGTTTCAACAAAGGCATTGAAACCACGTACAGCTATTTTAATAGCAGCTCTAATGAATTTCATTGGTGCAATCACATTTACAGGAGTTGCCAAAACGATTACGACTGGTATCGTTGATCCGATTACAATTGAAGGCTCAAACGGACTAGTTGTCGTAATCGCTGCTTTATTAGGCGGTATCTTTTGGAACTTATTAACTTGGTATTTCGGTATTCCAAGTAGTTCTTCTCATGCAATCATTGGTGCAATTGCTGGTGCTGCTGTCTCAGCAAAAGGATTTGGCGTTTTAGAGGCGGACGGTTTTATTAAAATTATCGAAGCTTTATTAATTTCACCTGTCATTGCAATTACGCTTGGTTTTATTGTTATGACGATTTTAGCAACTATTTTTAGACGTTCTAACCTATCTAAAACGAATAAAGGCTTTAGATTAGTTCAAATTTTCACAGCTTCTTTACAGTCATTTACACACGGTACAAATGATGCACAAAAAGCAATGGGAATTATCATGATCGCTTTAATTGCCGCTAAAATTGAACCAGCAGGTGCGGACGTTCCATTATGGGTACGTATCGGTTGTGCTATGGCAATGGCTATTGGTACTTCAGTTGGTGGTTGGAAAATTATTAAAACTGTTGGTGGTAAAATCATGAAAATTCGCCCGATTAACGGTGCAGCAGCTGACTTATCTTCAGCAGCTATTATTTTCACCTTTACTGCTTTACATTTACCAGTAAGTACAACACACGTAATTTCATCTTCTATTATGGGGGTAGGTTCTGCACAACGTGTTAAAGATGTAAACTGGGGTACTGCAAAACGAATGGTAATCACTTGGATTATTACAATCCCAATTTCAGCAACAGTAGCAGCAATTTTCTATCAAATTCTAAAATTAATCTTACTTTAATAATAAAAAGGCGAAACGTAAAAAATACGATTCGCCTTTTTTATTTACATATATTCTCTTTTCCTTTTTGGTTTTGTAATAAAAAATATTAACACCAAAAGTAAAATTACCGATCCTGCAATAATAAATGTATTCATAGAAAGGATTGTCGGACGGTCATACGATTTAGCAGCTAATAACTCAGAACTAAAAAGTTTTTCATTATTGGCCCATACTTCAACTGTCCCAAGTTTTTGATTATTAGAAATCCCATTTTCCTTGTATGATTTATCTAATGAATTTATGGGTTTTAATTTAATATTGTAATTTGTATTCGCGCCTAATGCCGTCAAAAAAGATAAATCGTTCGGTATTTTTGTATGAATTAAATCATCTCTTATTTTTAATTCCTTCTGCCAATCACTTTGTTTTATAAGAGTCTTTTTATGGATTCTTGAAAATGCATAGGAATCTAATAACTTAATATCTTGTAGATATTGCGGTTTTGATGAACGTAATAAAATATTAATAATCATTTGGCCGTCTTTTTTATCTATTTCAATTAATGTATTCCTAGCAGAATCAGTGTATCCAGTTTTCCCTGCAAAGAAGTAAGGATTTTTAAACATTTTTCCACGATTAAAAATATATACATTCTTTTGCTTAGATGTATTAATACGAGCATCTTTTGTACCCATTGCTTTAATGATTAATGGGTATTTTAAAGCTTCCTTTGTTATTAAAGCTAAATCATAGGCAGTTGTATAATGATTTACATTGTGAAGACCATTTGGATTCATGAAATTTGTGTGATTTGCGCCAATCTTTTTAGCCTTTTCATTCATCATTTTTACAAAGTTGTCCATATTTCCGCCAACTCTTTCGCCAATAGCATATGCTAAATCATTGGCACTTAAAATCATCATTGTTTTTAATGCTGTATTTCGATCTAAAACTTCTCCTTCAGAAAAAAGGATTTGAGAATTACTTTTTTCTTCTTGGATACTTCTTTTAGTCATTTGAATTTTATCATTCTCTTTTAAATGATCCATCATAACCATTGCGGTCATTATTTTAGTTGTGCTAGCTGGGAAATCAACTTTATCTGCGTTCTTACTATAAATTACTTCCCCACTATCAGCCAATATTGAAATTGCTTTATCACTAAATAGCTTTATTTCTTCTGCGTGTACAGTTTTTTGAATAAAGAAGCTACTAATTAAGCTAATACATAGACATAATTTTATAATATGATTAAAAGTAGATTTCATGAACACTAAATCTCCTTTGAACTTTTTTCATTTAGTTATTTCGTACAGTTTACATAACTCAAATTTAAATAAGCTACTCTATAAAAGAGGAGTGGTTTAAAAAAACAATAATGCACCTATTATAACCTTTTCATACTAATGTCTCAACTAGCTTTAATTTAGCAATAGTTTTCAATTAAAATAAAATATATCGGTTATTTCCCGGAAAATCGACACATTTATTACTTTAATTTATCAATATATTTTAATCCCTCTCTTTTGCTTAAAGGTGATAAATTAGTTTGTTTGATAAATAATTTAACCTCTTTAGGCTTGATATAGGAATATTCTCTCAACGCCCAACCTATTGCTTTTTGAATGAAAAATTCTTTGCTTTCTTTGAGTAGTCGGCAATAATGAAATAGACGCTCTTGATCAGTTTTCTCTTTAAACTTCATTTGAAATAATAAGGCTACTCTATTCAGCCACATATTATCCGAAGTTATCCACTTACTAGCGTACTCATCAATCAATTCTGGATAAATTAAAAAATGATAACTAATTAATCGTCCAGCAATTGTATCAACTGTATCCCACCAAGACTTTTCGACTACTAGTTGTTCATATAATTTTATCCGTTCAACCTCTGCTTTTTTATACTGGCGGTCCAAATATGTCAATGCAATGTATTGAAATTCTCTTTCCTCTAAGCTCCAAATATCGATAATTGATTCTAAATTTGGTGGTTCGCCATTACTCATTCGAAACTTTCTCAACAGTGCATTCCGTTCTGGTGCTTTAATTCCTAAAAATGTAAATCTATTTTTCATATATGCTTCCATTGCGAGCCGATTTATATCATTTTTATGCTCTTTAAAAAATCTCATTAGTTCTGTTGAATAGTTGTCCATCCTACACTCCCTATCGATTACAATCGTGATCATCTTTATTAAAAAATTCGCTTAGCATAGCAACTTATTATTTCTTCTATTATAAATGAGCATCAAGATTAATGAAAAGTGTATGGAGCAAAATTGTGTAAATTTTCCGAAGATTAGTTTATGATAGATACGTCAATAAGAAAGGAGGATATTATGCAACCAGCAGTTAATACAAAGGTTATTAATCAGTCAACAATGTATCAAATTTTATTTGCAATCAGTTTAGGGCATTTATTAAATGATTCTATGCAAGCAGTTGTACCAGCCATATTTCCAATTCTAGAAAAGACCATGAATTTAACTTATACAGAAATTGGATTCATAGCCTTTGCGCTAAATATGACTTCCTCTGTAATGCAACCCGTTTTCGGGATCTTTTCCGATCGGAAGCCGTCACCATTTCTCCTACCTATTGGAATGGCATCCAGTTTATTAGGAATGCTTTGCTTAGCATTTGCTCCTAATTTATTTATTGTATTATTATCTGTTCTATTAATTGGGATAGGTTCTGCCATCTTCCATCCAGAGGGCTCAAAAGTTGCCTTCTTGGCGTCTGGTTCAAAAAGAGGACTCTCGCAAGCTATCTACCAGGTAGGCGGAAATACAGGGAACTCACTGGCTCCAATCTTTACAGCACTAATTTTCGTACCTCTAGGACAAAAAGGTGCTGCATGGTTTACACTCCTAGCTGCCATTGGAATTTGTGTATTAATATACGTATCCACTTGGTATCGAAATAAACTAAAAGAAAACCCGTTTAAATTAAAAGGTAAAGATCAGTCTTCAGGTGAAAGTATCAAAATTACATCAGCTGTCAAATTTGCTATTATACTGCTTGTATTTATTACATTTGCACGTTCTTGGTACTCAGCGGGCATAGGAAATTATTATCAGTTTTATTTAATTAAAAGTTATGGTTTATCGATTAAAAGCACACAATTATATTTATTTATATTTATGATTGCAGGCGTAATAGGTACTTTCATAGGTGGAACGCTAGCTGATCGCTTCGGAAAACGGAATATGATTTTGTTTTCATTAGTTGGTACATTTCCATTAGCCTTATTATTACCTCATATCTCTTTACTGGCAGTTATTCCAATCTTATTTTTAATAGGAATTATTAGTTCAAGTTCTTTTAGTGTAATTGTTGTTTACGCTCAAGAATTAGTTCCTGGAAAAGTTGGTTTAGTAAGTGGATTAATAGTTGGTTTAGCATTTGGAATGGGTGCTTTAGGAGCAGTATTATTAGGTGTAATTGCCGATGCTACTAGCTTAAAATTCGTAATGAATTTATGTAGCTTCTTACCACTACTAGGTTTAGTAGCTTTTATGCTACCAAATGATCGAAAAAAATCAGCTTAAGTGAGAAAGTATTTTCCTATAAGCTCTTTTAAATCTTAATTTACAACCTAAAAAGGCTGTCTATATGACAGCCTTTTGTATGTAGACTGTACATTAGTTTTTCAGAATGATTGCAAGCAACAATTTCATCCTTTACCTAGAAAAATCCTCCCTGATTGGTCAGGAAGGATTTTTCTTTAAATTATATTATTAAGTTTAGTTTTTTCATAATCTATGTTTTTTCATGCAAGGTCGAAGCGATCTGCATTCATTACCTTAACCCATGCAGCGATAAAGTCACGCACAAACTTCTCTTTGTTATCGTCTTGAGCATACACTTCTACTATCGCGCGTAGCACTGAATTTGAACCGAACACTAAATCAACACTAGTTGCAGTACGTACTTTCTCACCTGACTTGCGATCACGTCCTTCAAATACGTCTCCGTCAACAGGTGTCCACGCAATTCCCATGTCTAGCAAGTTTACGAAGAAGTCATTAGTAAGTGTGCCAACTCGATTAGTAAACACTCCGTGTTGTGTGCCATTATAGTTTGTACCTAATACGCGCAAGCCGCCAATAAGTGCAGTCATTTCTGGTGCGGTAAGGCCTAATAGTTGTGCCTTATCTACTAATAGCTCTGCTGAATTTACACTATATTGTTTCTTTTGATAGTTTCTGAAACCATCAGCGATCGGCTCTAGCACTGCAAAACTTTCTAAATCTGTTTGCTTTTGTATTGCATCTCCACGTCCTGGAGTAAAAGGAACTTTTACATCAAAACCTGCATCTTGTGCAGCTTTCTCTACTGCGACACTACCACCAAGTACAATCAAATCAGCCATGCTGACTTTCTTATGTAGATGGTTTTGAATACTCTCTAGTGCATTCAGTACTTTTGCAAGTTGGTCAGGCTGGTTTACTTCCCAATCCTTCTGTGGAGCTAGACGGATTCGAGCTCCATTAGCACCACCACGCATATCTGAGCCACGGAAAGTACTTGCTGAAGCCCAAGCAGTATTTACCAATTCACTAATTGTAAGTCCTGTGTCAAGGATCATTAATTTGATCTTTTCAACCTCTGCATCAGTTATTTCATTTTCACAAGCCGGTATAGGATCTTGCCATATTAAAACTTCTTCTGGGACCTCCGGACCTAGATATCTTGAACGTGGCCCCATATCTCTGTGCGTTAGTTTAAACCATGCACGAGCAAATGCATCGGCAAAATCTTCTGGATTTTCATGGAAACGACGAGCTATCTTTTCATATTCTGGATCAAAACGCAATGACATATCAGCAGTAGTCATCATTGTAGGAACACGAACGGTTGGATCTTCTGCATCTGGAGCAAGATCCTGCTCCTCAGGGTTTACAGCAAGCCACTGAAATGCACCTGCTGGACTCTTAGTAAGCCACCATTGATATTTAAACAATAAGTCAAAGTAACCATTATCCCATTTTGTTGGGTTTGCAGTCCAGGCACCTTCAATACCACTAGTAATAGTATCACGACCTTTACCAGAGCCATGAGTACTTAGCCAGCCTAAGCCTTGAGAATGAATCGGAGCTGCTTCTGGTTCTGGACCAACATGAGCAGCATCTCCTGCGCCGTGGGCTTTACCAAAAGTATGTCCTCCAGCGATTAGTGCAACTGTTTCTTCATCATTCATTCCCATACGAGCAAAGGTTTCGCGTATGTCACGACCACTTGCAATAGGATCTGGATTACCGTTTGGTCCTTCGGGGTTAACATAGATAAGACCCATTTGAACAGCAGCCAGTGGATTCTCAAGGTCACGATCACCCGTGTAACGCTTATCCCCTAGCCATTCCGTTTCATTACCCCAGTAGACGTCTTCTTCTGGATGCCAAACGTCTTCGCGACCGCCTCCAAAACCAAATGTTTTACCGCCCATTGATTCAATAGCAACATTACCTGTTAGTATAAATAAATCAGCCCAAGAAATCTTGTTACCATACTTTTGCTTAATCGGCCAAAGCAGGCGACGGGCTTTATCTAGATTTCCATTATCAGGCCAACTATTTAGTGGAGCAAAACGCTGTGTACCAGTTCCTCCTCCACCACGGCCATCACCTGTACGATATGTACCTGCTGAGTGCCAAGCCATACGTATAAAGAATGGACCATAATGTCCATAATCAGCAGGCCACCAATCTTGACTGTTTGTCATAAGAGTGTGAAGATCCTGCTTAAGTGCTTGATAGTCTAACTTGTTAAATGCTTCTGCATAATTAAATTCTTCATCCATAGGGTTAGATTTTCTGTCATTCTGGTGTAGAATGTTCAAATTTAACTGGTTTGGCCACCAGTCTTTATTTACTGTACCACCAGTTTTAGGAGTAGTAGTGCTACCGTGATTAAACGGGCACTTTGCAATGTTAGAATTGTCATTCGTTTCCATACTTGTATTCCTCCTTATTAGTAAATAAATACCCAAATAATTATGTATCTTGTATTACTTTTTAAACAAGATATGATTAATTATTATGCAATCATTATATTAAACTATTACATATAATAATAGAAATAACTATCACAAATAAGATATAATTCTTAACATTGTGAACAATTGATGACATTAACTTTTAAGGGGAATACTTTGTCCAACTTTTGTATCCTTAGCTGAAATAGAACTTTCTTTCAAAAGCATAGCCTCGAATATTTTTTTATACTTACTTCTACATTTAATACCTCGCGACCTGCTATTTTATTGATATACCACTTTTTTATTTTTATTAATAAAACGTTATTGCATTAAGATGTGTAAGTTAAGCAAAAATCTATATTAAAATGCAAAAAAAAGCTCTTCGAATATCGAAGAGCTTTTTTATATTACATACCCCAAACTAATGTCCAAAGAGTACCGAAGACAATTGCTACAGCAATAAATACTGCGTAGCCTAAATTGATATATAATACACGTTTGTTTTCATTTTCATTCATATGCATGAAAACAATTAACTGAAGACCGCCTTGTAATAATGCAGTTACAATTAAAATAATAAATGATACATTAAATGGTAAATTTAAATAGTAAACACTTAAAGCTATGATTGTTAGAACAAGTGATTGGATGAAGCCAACCACTTGATGCTTAGGGAATAATGCGCTCATCCAATCAGTCCTTTCACGTAAACAAAACTGAAGATAAAGATCCATACTACGTCTAAGAAGTGCCAGTATAATGAATAAATAAATGTTTTGTTTGCTGTAGTTTCTGTAATTCCCTCACGAGAAACTTGAATTAAGATTGCAATACCCCATAACATACCGAATGATACGTGGGCACCGTGAGTACCTAATAAAACGAATAATGCTGATAGTGCTCCACTACTTTGGATTGTTGCACCTTCATGAACATAAGTAAAGAACTCTGTAATCTCTACTCCAAGGAAGACTGCACCTAAAGCTAGTGTTAAAACAAGGAAGCTTATAAAAGCTTTTTTGTGATTTAATTTTATTGCGTTCACGACTAAACCAATCGTAAAACTACTTGTTAATAGGGCAAATGTTTCTATCATTACACCTTTCATCTCAAATAATTCTTTTTGAGTAGGTGCTGAACCAGTGTTATTCGCTAAAGTGAAGTAAACTGCGAACAATGTTCCGAATAAAGCAATCTCCGCTCCTAAAAATATCCAGAAGCCTAGAATCTTATTAGAACTTTCTTCACCTAGACTATACAGAGGCCTGCTGCTCATAATGATCACCTCGTAATTTTTTCTCTGTTTCAATAATTTCTTCTTTATGAATATGGTAGCCATGATCGCGTTGGAAAGAACGTGCAATTAAGCATAGTGCGACAGGAACTGCAAATACAATCATTGGTACCCACCATTCAAATATTAAGAAGAAACCAAATGCCATAAATGCTGCACCTAAAATGAAAGGTATACCACTATTACTTGGCATATGAATATCTGTAATCTCGCCTTCAAGTAAAGATTTACCTTCTTTTTTAGCTTTCCAGAATGGATCTAAAGAATCAACTTTTGGAATAACTGCGAAATTATAAGGAGCAATTGGACTACTTGTTGCCCACTCTAATGTTCTTGCATTCCATGGATCACCAGTTGTTTCTCTTGGTGCGTAACGTACACTGTAATAAATATTGTAAACAAGTAAACAGAATCCGACTGCTAACCCGACAGCTCCAATTGTAGCAATCAAGTTTAAAGGTCCGAAACCTGACTCTGCACTATAAGTATAAGTACGGCGAGTCATACCTTTTAATCCTAATAAGAATAATGGGAAGAATGTTACGTTAAAGCTAACGATAATTGTCCAGAACGTAATCTTACCAATTTTTTCATCTAATTTGAAACCAAATACTTTAGGGAACCAATAGTAGAATCCTGCGATTACCGCAAAAACAGTACCTGGAATTAATACATAATGGAAGTGAGCAACTAAGAACATCGTATTATGATATTGGTAGTCAGCACTTGCCATAGCTAGCATTACTCCTGTAACCCCACCGATTGTAAAGATCGGAATAAATGCTAGTGAGTACAACATTGGAACGGTAAATTCGATCTTACCTTTTCTTAATGTAAACAACCAGTTAAATATTTTAACACCGGTTGGTATACTAATTGCCATTGTTGTAATACTAAAGAAGCCATTTACAACAGAGCCTTGACCCATTGTATAGAAATGGTGAACCCATACAAGGAAACTTAGAGCAGAAATGGCGATCATACTGACAACCATGCTCTTATATCCGTATAAATTCTTTCTTGAGAATGTAGCTATAATTTCACTATATATACCGAATGCTGGAAGAATAACGATGTAAACTTCAGGATGTCCCCAAATCCAGAATAAGTTCGCCCAAAGCATATCATTACCATGTGCCATCGTAAAGAATTGAGTACCAAACTCACGATCAAACATCATTAATGCTAAAGCTACAGTTAATACTGGGAATGCGAATACGATAATAACGTTTGTAATTAAGATACTCCATGTAAACATTGGTAATTTCATTAATTTCAAACCTGGTGCACGCATTTTTAAAATTGTAACGATAAAGTTAATACCAGTCATCAATGTACCTAGACCAGCAATTTGAAGCGAAATTGCGTAATAGTTATTCCCAACTCCTGGGCTGAATTGCTTACTAGCTAGAGGGAAGTAGGCTGTCCAACCAGCATCTGGTGATCCACCGATAACAAAGCTTAAATTTAAAAGCATTGCACCTGCAAAGAATAACCAGAAACTTACTGCATTTAAGTAAGGGAATGCTACGTCACGAGCTCCGATTTGTAAAGGAATAACGATGTTCATTAATCCAATAATGAAAGGCATCGCCATGAACAGAATCATAATTAAGCCGTGTGTTGTAAAAATTTCATTATAATGCTGTGCATCTAATATTTTTAAATCTGGTCCTGCTAACTGTGCACGCATTAATAATGCATCTACTCCACCACGGAATAGCATTAATAATGCACACAGAATATACATTACACCGATACGTTTATGGTCAACAGTTGTTAACCATTCTTTCCATAAATAACCCCATTTTTTAAATTTGGTTAAACCAATTACAATAGCAAGAGTTACAACAACGATACTCACCATTGCGCCATAGATCATTGGTTCACCTGTTACAAAAAAGTGATCCCATTTAAAACCCATTATTTCATCCCCTCCATATTATCCATGTCATGGTGATCAGATGAATCCTTCATAGAACCATGTTGATGTCCTGCATTTTTACCTTCTGGAGCTGGTCTAAATCCTAAATGAGTTGAACTATATGTCTTTCTACCTAAATGTTCAATTTTTAGTAATTTATTAAACTCTGTTTCTGTTAAAGCAGGAGCTGTTCCTTTAACGTCTTTCACCCAGCCGTTAAAATCCTTATTATTCATTGCTAGTACTTCAAATTCCATTCCAGCAAAGCCTTTACCATTGAAGTTACTGTTCTTACCAATGTAAGAACCTTCATTTGAAGCAACAAAATTTAATTTAGTTACCATGTCACTCATCGCGTATTTTTGTCCACCTAATTGTGGAATCCAAAAACTTGTAATCGGACCGAATGAATAAAGTCTGAATTCTACATTTCTATTCGTTGGAATATTTACATAGTTAACAGTTTCAATTCCTTGTTCAGGATAAGAGAAATGCCATTTCCAGTTTGAAGAACTTGCGTAAATAACAAGCGGTTTATCATTTTCATGACCTTTTGGTACAGTTTCAACTGCATTAGTTGTTTTAACAGTTACTACAGATAAAACTGCAACAATAATTATTGGGATGACAGTCCAAATAATTTCTAGCGTTTTACTTCCCTCTTCGTGAGGAGGTTCGTAATCTTTTGGAAGTTTACTAGCACGATATTTATATAGAATAACAATATAAAGAATGTAAACTACTAGTAAAACTCCTAACATCATCAACATTGAGAAGATAATCGTATCCGCTTGCGTTTTAGCAACTGGACCCTTTGGATTAAGAACTGCAATCTTATCACAAGCACCCATTACTAATGCAACCAGCATGATCATCATGCCCATTAGAAATTTTTTCATTTCGCTCTTCCTTCCTATAACGTAAGTAAAAAGTTCAAAATAGTTTTTTTGAATTATTTCTTAGATAAGTATTTTTATAAATTGTCACTAAAATGACAAACAATGTCCACAGTTATAGTAAGATACTTTAATTAAAAAAACAAACAATTAATTTCCTTTTTGGAAGGAAAAAAACAGTGTTCACATTTTAGACATATTTGAAAATATGATTTTTTCTTAAAAACCTATATATACCAACGGCTGTACTCGTTTGCTCATTTATTCACAACGTTCACATTTTAGACAAATATTAGATTTTGATTAACTTTTCTTTCACATTTTTGAAACATACATATTAGTAAATTAGTATAATATTTTTTTTAGAATTTCACAAAATAATCTGTATTTTCACACAAAAAAATAACGCAGAATGATCTGCGTCAAAATACAGGGTTATTAATTTGGTGAAGAGAAAAACTACTGTCCTAGCACGTTCTTCTCTTCTTTAGGGTTTTGGGGGGTTCTAGGGTTGCATTCCACATTTTACTTTTTAATGTGCATACAAACGAAGAACTAAGAAAAACAATGGTTTATTTCTTAAACTTCTTTTATTAATTTTAGATTACCATAGTTGAAAATGATTATCAATACCAATTATTGGTTTTTTTATTAGAAACAGAAATATTCTATATACCAAATGATTAATATAATATGTTCATAAAGCACTTTGCAATCAAAGTTGGATTTTTCAATACTAAGTTTTTTCCTGCTTGCAAATTTTGAATTGTCACTTCTTTCCTTTGAACCCTCTACTGATTTCTTTTTTTGTACAATCTATATAGGAAGTTTTAATATTGTTTAACTCCTTATTTTTAAAGATAAGCGAATTCTATGTAAACATAGAAAACCTACTTGGAAAAATTAAACTCATTTAATTTTCAACGTAATTTAAGTTATAATTGTAGAAAAAAGGTGGGACATTTATGCCTCAATTATTAATCAAAGGGATTTCGACTGATGATATTTGCAAAATTAGCAAGCCATTGATCGATGAACTCGCAGTGGTTTGTGAATGTGGAACTGATAATTTTACGGTTGATTGTATTCATTCAACTTCAATTTTTAATGGCGAAATTGTAGAAAGTTTTCCATTTATTGAAGTGAAGTGGTTTGAACGTGGAGTTGAAACTAGAGATCGTTTCGCAGCTACAATTGAGAAACATATTAACACATTAAATATTCCTGAATTTGAAATTGCTTTTATTACATATCAAGAGGATTGTTATTATATAAATGGGAATAGATTTTCATAATGATATTTCGAAATAATTTAGGTCAGCAAATCGGCTGACCTTTTTTTTCGGTAAAAATCGATATTTCCGGGGCATGTGTACCTATAGGACGATGTCATTTCGGGACATTTCAACTATGTGGACAAATATACAAACTTAAAAAAATGGTCAACTAACTAAGTACATGATTAGTAAAATTGAATATTAGTATATTAATCGGACAAGTAGGACACAAAAAAATACTACCGATTAGGGAAAGGTGAATAAAAATGAATTTTGAAATTGCAATGACAGCATTTGTTTTCATTATGACAATGGCTGTCATATTCTGGAGACCAAAAGGAATTCATGAAGCATGGCCTGCTTCAATTGGAGCAATAATCATTCTAGTAACTGGAATTGTTAGTCGCCACGATTTATATGACATAATAACGAAAATCGGTGGAGCTTCAATTACAATTATTGCAACAATTGTTATGGCTGTTATTTTAGAAAGCTTCGGGTTCTTTCATTGGTCAGCAGCTCGACTAGTTACTTTGGCAAAAGGATCTGGGTATCGGTTATATTGGTATATCCAACTATTATGCTTTTTGATGACCTTACTCTTTAACAATGATGGCAGTATTCTAATTACAACTCCAATCTTAATCCTTCTATTAAAAAATCTTCGTCTAAAACCACACCAACAAATTCCATATTTATTATCTGGAGCGCTTATTGCGACAGCATCTAGTGCGCCAATCGGAGTAAGTAATATTGTAAACTTAATCGCGTTAAAGATTGTGCATATGACACTTTATATGCATACAGCAATGATGTTCGTCCCTGCAACATTAGGTTTATTGTTTATGTCGGTGCTCATGTATGTTGTTTTAAAAAATAAATTACCTAAGACTTTACCAATTTCAACAGACGATATTGAAGAATCGTTCTTTATAAAAAACTTCCATCCACTAAAAACAAAAATTTCAGTTGAAACGAAAAAGAAACGTACAAATTTTATGTTAAAAGTTCTAGCTTTCGTATTCTTAATGAGATGTTTGTTATTCGTTGCATCTTACTTTTCAATCCCAATTGAATTAGTAGCGGTACTTGGCTCCTTAGTCTTATTAATATGGAGATGGTACCACTTAAGAACAACTCCTACAGATATCTTAAAAAAGACACCTTGGCAAATATTAATTTTTGCATTTTCAATGTACGTAATCATCTATGGGCTTCATAATGCTGGTTTAACGGAGTTTTTAGTAAAAGAATGTGAACCAATCGTTAATCAAGGGTTATTCCAAGCGAGCTTTATTATGGGCGGTTTAGTAACTGTTTTATCAAATCTATTCAATAATCACCCTGCGCTTATGATTGGAACAATTACACTAACTGAAATGGGTCTTGACCCAATCACTTTAAAAACGATTTATCTTGCAAATATCATCGGAAGTGACATGGGTTCATTATTATTACCAATTGGTACTCTTGCTTCATTAATTTGGATGCACATATTAAAACAAAATAAAATTAAAGTAAAATGGAAAGATTATTTAGGCGTTACAATAATTGTTATCCCATTAACAACGGTTGTTACATTGTTTCTATTATACTACTGGGTACAATTAGTATTCGCACACTAATCAATACTTTTACCTCTAGGAGGAGATCTACGTGAGTGATGTATCTACATTACTTGGAGAACAAGTCTCGGTAAGATTATCTGGAGACGTCATATTCGAAGGAATTCTTACTGATTTAGGACAAGATATTTTAGTCCTTTTTAACGGCATAAAATATTATTATATCCCTTGGATGCATATCCATATGGTATATCAAAATAATGATTTAAAAGAAAAAATAAATAACCCTAATGAACCATCCATTACGCAGGAAATGGAGACAATTTCTTATCGTAAAATTTTACTAAATGCTAAAGGAATATTTTCAGAAATCTATGTAACTGGTAATATAACTTTTCATGGCTATATTATGAACGTATTAAATGATTATCTTGTATTTTACTCACCTGTATTTCATACAATGTATATTTCTTTATCACATTTAAAATGGATCACACCATATAACCATAGAGTGGTGCCATATAATTTAACAAATGAGACACTATCAGTTCATCCACCTACTACACCAATACACAGATCTTTAGAAATTCAGCTTAGAAAAGAAATTGGAAAGCTTGTTATTTTTGATGGTGGAACAGATCCAATGAAGATTGGGCTTTTAAATAAAGTAGATAATAATCAAATAGAACTTTCCGTAGCGAGTGGACAAAATGTTTACCTAAAACTGGGACATATTAAATCGGTCCACTTACCTTAGCTGGATATTACCTTTGATACAAAATGTATTTAAAGGTTTTTTTTTGATTAAAAAGCAGCGATTCACTCACTTTCAAAATCTTAATGCATCTTAAGTAAAAAAAGCCCCATGCAATGCTTGGGGCTCTTAATCTTCTAATCTTTATTTACGTAAATTGATCCATTCCTCGTTTTTAAATTAAGTTGATGTTCGCCATTTCCAACCATCGCCTTATTTGTATGATTTTCATCTTTATTTTTCATTTCCCATCCAATATTACCACTAAAGCTACCATCATATGTTTCAGCATTGATCGTTAGATTATTATCTTTTAGTAGGTCGATTTGAATTTCACCATCATCAGAAGAAATTTTACTATTACCATTTAATAATGCATCCTCAACATTAATTGCACCATTATTTGTTTTTGCATTAATTTTCCCTTTATAATCACTTAAGTTAATTTCTCCATCATAAGTCGTTATTTCGCTTGTTCCTTCTATATTTGCATGTTCAATCGAAATGCTACCATCTCTAGTAGTGGAATGTAAATAACCAGAAATATTTTTGATTGTGATTTCACCATCATTCGTTGCAATTTCACTATCACTTTTTAAATTTACATTCGTTAAGCTGACCGAACCATTTCTAGTTTTTGCAACTAAGTTTCCAGTTACATTTTCAATATTGATTTGACCATCATTTGAATTTATTACTGTTTTATTGTCTCTATTTGATAAATTTACAGAGCCATTTTTTACATTTATATTCGTTAAAATGCTTTTAGGTAAATCAATATTTAGCTGTGAACTGTCATTATCAAAGTGAAAAATCTGATTGTTTTCATTACGAATCTCAATAATCATTTTATTACCAAATGTTTTTACTGAGTAATAATCTGATATTTTTTCATCGTCTTTTTTATCCCGATCCGGAACTCTTATATTACCATTTACGGTTAATGTACTAGAATCCGTTCCATTTACACTAATATCACTATTATTAGCTTTAATAATAACTTCATTAATTGATGAAGTGATCGTTTTCGAATCATTTATTTCAATATTTTTAGACTTGAATGTATAACCAATTTCTTTGACAAACAATTGACCAATACTAAATAGGATTGAAACAGCCATCATTAGTATAAGTAAAAAAATACTAAATCCATGAAAACGAAGTGAATCTTCTTTTCTTACTATATGAAATAGTAATATTTCAATCCCTAATAAAATACAAGCAACTGGCCATGCACTAATTAGAATCTTTGAATAAGGGATTGAAATAAAATTCTGTAGAAACCAAAGTAAACCAATTGCGATTAATATAATTCCAGCTGTTATCGTGCCTACTTTCCAATTCCTCATGCTTCTTTTTTCGACTTTCCAGTTAATAATTTAATACCAAGTCCGACAAAAACAATACTGATTAATAAATTTTGTACTAAATTATAATCAATAAAGATATTATAATGTCTAGAAATATAATCAGAAGCGTTCTCTAATAAAGATAAGCAACCAAAACCGATTAATACCCAACCAATTAAAAACTTATTAAATTTAAATTGATGTTTTACGATTGGCTCATCTATCAATTCAATGTCCTCACGATATTTACTATGATATTGAAGTGCATCAAAGTAGCTATAAAATACGATGACCGGTATAAAAAAACCAAAGCTTGAAATTAAATGTGTTAAAAATACTGTACCGAAAAATAACAGCATAAACTGCAATCCTCGACTCATTAATCCTAAATAAAAATGGCCAAGACCAGGTAAGATCGATAATAAATAAACTAATTTTTTACGTTTTTTCAAAGTTTGTACCTCCATTATTTTTTATTTCCTTTCAAAATTTTTGGAATTGGAATTGATAGTTTAATTTTTTCACTTTTTTCAATTAACGAAGACGTCTGATCAATCGTTTGTACAACGTGACGATTTGAATTAGTAATCCGTTCAGTTAATTGAAATTGGAAAAATAAAAATGTTGCTGCAGCAGCCAATACTAAATGGATTAAGCGAACTTTTTTTGAATTTGTTTTAGATTTCTTTTCATTCACTTTTTCCGTATTCTGTATGGATTCAGTTTGTTTCATTATTTCGTTCACTAGCTCATCTGAAAACTGGAAATCAGATGGATTCATCCATTCCTGGTCTAATTCATTAAGAAGTTCAAGTTCCGCCTGGCATGAGATACATTCATTTAAATGCTGTTCAAGCAACAGAGATTCTTTATTTGAAAGCTTCTTTTGTTGATACGATAATAGTTGGTCAGAAGTTAAATGTTTCAAATGATCCCTCCTTTATGCTTGTCTTTAATTAAACGTTTGGCTCGATATAAACGTGATTCTACTGTTTTAACGGCTACATTTAATTTCAAAGCAATTTCCCCATAGGTAAGTTCTTCAAAATAATATAATTTCAGTACATCGCTATATGCCTGTGGCAATTCAATTAAATATGAATGAATAAGTTCTTTATCAATCGTTTTTATTAAAGCTTCTTCAGGTGATAATAAATTCTCTTCTTGTAAAGTAGAAAGTAATTCACTAGTTTCATTTTCCTGTTGTTTTACTTGTTTTCTTTTAAAATCAATTGCTTTATTCATTGTAATTCGATAAACCCATGTGGCAAAACTTGATTCTCCGTTAAAGTTTTCGAGAGAACGATACAATTGGAGAAAGACTTCTTGCGAAATATCTTCAGCATCCTTTTGGTTATTTGAAACTTTCAGTGCTACTGCAAATACCTTTGATTGGTATCTAACTATTAATTCCTTAAATAGTTGATGATTCCCCTTTATTATATTCCTTACTAATTGTTCATCCGACTCCATTGCATCACCTCTTTTCCGTTGCCAAAAAATTATAAAAATCATTAAATGTGTTTTTATAGATTTTGTTTATTTCCCTATTCTACGTGTCCAATTTTGCCTAGTTAGGCTACTTTCGTTTGATCCAACACTCCAAGGGCGTAAATTCGGATACAACGAATCCTACATATTAGTAATGACGTCTATGTGTCAGATTACTAATTTATATCGTGACAAGTTGATCGCTGCGTTTAAATCTCGATCTATTTCATAACCACATTCACATTTGTATAATCGGTCTGATAGTTTTAAATCTTTTTTCAATTTCCCACAACTTGAACACGTTTTAGAAGATGGGTACCATTTATTAGCTTCAACTAATGCAATATTATACTTTTCACATTTATATTGAATCTGGCGTTTGAATTCAAATAAACACTGTTTCGCAATTGCTTTTGAAAGGTGTTTATTCTTCATCATCCCTTTGATATTTAACGATTCTATTACGATACGACAAGGTTTGGTTTTCACGATCTCGCAAGTGGATTGGTGAAGATGATTAAGTCTGATATTTGACAATCTTCTGTAGATGTGCTGTATCTTCTTTTCGATTTTTATAATGTTGCTTGTTTTGACGAAACGGTTTCCCTCCTTATTCATTTCATATTTGCGAGAAACTTGACCCTGCAACCTACGTAGGCGTTTCTCTGATTTTCTAACAGTGCTTGTTTTGTTAATATTTTTCTTTCTGGTGCCATCTGAACAAACAGCTAATTCTTTAATTCCAACATCAATTCCAAGTGAGACATCTGTAAGTTCAACTGTTGGTTTTAATTCTTCTATTCCTACTGAAAGATACCAGTATTTTCCGTCGTGACTAATTCTAGGATTATAGAATTTTTCATCTTGTATAATTTCAGAAGCTACAACCCATCCTACTTTTTCAATTAATACTTTATTTCCTTTTACTAACAACTTCACATTATCGTTATAAAAAGATGGTTTCGATTTTTTTCTACTTTTGAATCGTGGTTTATCAGCTAATCCTTTAAAAAACTTTTTATACGCACGACAAAGGTCCTTTATCGCTTGCTTTGTAATATTATTCGATACTTCAAACAACCAAGATAATTCATCAGTTTGTTTTAATACAGTTAATTCTTTTCTTAACAAGCCCTCAGAAATAAATTTCCCACCGTTTTTATAGCTTTCTTCTTGTTTTGATAATGCCCAATTATAAGCCCATCTAGCAGTTCCTACTGATTTCCATAATTGTATTTCTTGTTCTTTAGTTGGCCTTAATCTCACTTTCTTCGCAAAAATCATTGTTTTGTCCAAGTTTTTAAGAGTTTGTCCAGTTCTCCCTATCTTATTGGCACAACCACCTATCGAATTTAATTTCAAATAACTCACCTCATGTATATTTAAACACACTGAGTGATTTTCGTTTTTAACGAATTGTGATATTTTTATAAATTTTAAATCTAGATTAATAGATGTTTACTTGTTTACTCTTACATGACTTAGACGAAAATAATTTTATAAACCCTGCAAAAAATTAAATTTTTTTGAAAAAGTTTTTTTAAGAATTCATTTAAGCTAACTTTATTAGTTTAAATGACTTAATTAAACTAAATAGTTTGTGAGTAATTACTTATATAATGAATAAAAAAAGCTTGTAATATGGAGTACAAGCTTTCCGGTTTGATGAATATTTAAATAGTTATATATTCGAACTCAGAGCGAAGTGAAAAGTTATGATAACCGATTTAACATTTCTATTTATGACTTCCCTTTTTTCATTCACGGTTCCCATATCTCTTTAATTTGTCTCCTAGCTTTAAGAGTGAATATTAAAAACATAACCTATTGAACCTCAGGAATACTTTTTAAATTCTTAATATTTGTTCGCATATGGTTCATTATTTCGTTGTATCTCATTTTGCCATTTTTTAGATTGACTTCATCAATATTTTCCAAAGACATAATTTTAAAGTTACAATTATCACGATAGTAATTATACGTTGGAAAAAAGCTTGGATTTGCCAATTCAATTTTCACATTTTGATCAGTGCTAGTTTTTATCACATCAATTGTACCCATTCCACCAATTAACTCATAAATTTCATCTTGAGCTGATAAGTAATTTCCTAATGAGTAAAAGACGATTGTTTTATTCCCCATTTTACCAGTGATCCACGCCGGCGGTTGAAGAACATGTGGATGATTTCCAATAATAATTTGAACTCCCATATCAGCCAATTGTTTTGCAAGATTCTTTTGGGTAGTGTTCGGCATTCTTTCATATTCAACACCCCAATGCATAGCAACTACTACAACATCTGATATTTTCTTTGCCCGCTCAACATCACCACGTATTTTGCCAAGGTCAATCAAATTTACTAAATAATCTTTTCCTTTAGGGACGGGAATCCCATTTGTACCAAATGTGTAAGCAAGAAATGAAAATCGAATATTATTTTTATTTATCACTCTAATTTGGTCATGATCTGCTTGTGATATAAAAGCACCTGTATATGGCATATGAATAGCGTCCCAATGGGAAATCGCACTTCGTATAATTTTTTCACCTCGATCAAGCGAATGATTATTGGCCAGTGTTACAAAATCCACCCCAGCCCCTTTGAGTGCATCTCCTACTTCATATGGACTATTAAACGCTGGATATGTAGATAATCCGAATTGCTTTCCACCAATCATCGTTTCTTGATTCGCTACTAAAATATCTGGCTTTTCCATCGTTTTTCTAACTTCATCAAACATTTTATTAAAGTTATATACACCATTCGGAAGCATAGCATCTTCATAAACTTCATTATGAATTAATAGGTCCCCCACGGCACCAACGGTTACCTTTGAAACATCCTGACTTATTTTTTTTATCGGTTCTTTCTGCTCTTTAACCTGTTCTGTATTTCGTTTATTATCTTTTACATTGTGATCCTCTTGATTATTTCTTGTACACCCACAAAGTAAAGCAAAAAAACAAGTTACTAATATTACAATTAATTTTTTCATCTTTTTCTCTCCTGTTAAAGGGAGGTTCATTGGAATGCATAGCATAGAGAATGACAAAACAATCCGAACCTTTATCTATTTATATTTTAATCCTTATCATCATTTAATACTCTTTAAGATCCTTAAAACTTTCGTCGATCACTGACGTTTCCGACTGTACTCCTTTTAAATTATTTCCATTTTTTAACAAACAAGCAATATATTTTACAGTGTTTATTTAGAAATATCAATCAATATCAATCGTTTAATTTAATAGATTTTAAAAATTGAGAATTATTGGACTTTACTAATGTTAAACTATTAAAATAATAGCATGATCAACATTTTTTGATTTTTAAATAGAACACAAATTCATATTTAATAATTCTTAAAACGTTTTGAAAGATAAGGAGAGAACAATGAATAGATCAGAAAAGTTATTACAATTAAAGAAAGAGATAAGTAACGTGATCATTGGTAAAGAGGATGTCGTTGAAATGATTTTCATCGCTCTCATTAATAATGGGCATATTCTATTAGAAAGTGTCCCTGGTACTGGAAAGACACAATTAGCTAAAAGCTTTGCCAAAACGATTAATGGATCGTTTAAAAGAATTCAATTTACTCCGGATTTATTACCTAGTGATGTAACAGGTATTCAATTCTTTCATCCAAAAGAACAAGACTTTCAACTTCGAATTGGTCCTGTTATGACGAATATTTTATTAGCAGATGAGATTAATCGTGCTACACCTAGAACCCAAGCTAGTTTATTAGAAGTAATGGAAGAACGCCAGGTAACAATCGATGGAGAAACTATTCCTCTTCCAAATCCGTTTATTGTTATCGCAACTCAAAATCCAATTGAATCACAACAAGGTACGTTCCCGTTACCTGAAGCACAAATGGATCGATTTTTTATGCAAATTAGTTTGGAATACCCTACATTTGAAGAAGAAAAAAGCATTATGAAGTCATATCGTTCTAATACCCCATTTTCGAATTTAAAAAATGTACTAACTTTAGAAGAAATTGATGAAATGAAAGAACAGGTGAAGACTGTTACAATTTCGGATGAAGTAGAGGATTATATTTTAAATATAATTCATTCAACGAGAAATCATGAAGATATTCAACTTGGTATTAGTCCACGAGGTACATTGGCACTAATGAGAGCTTCACAAGGTAAAGCATATATAAACAATAGGTCATTTGTCACCCCACAAGATGTGAAGGATGTTGCGATTTATCTCCTCTCACACAGATTAGTCTTGACCCTTGAAGCATCCTTAAAGAAAAACTCTATACAAATTATTGAATCAGTTTTAAATGATGTTGAAGTTCCTGTAGAAGCTGGGGCTGGTCAATAAATGACTTGGAATAAAGAAATACATGGTAAAAATTCACTTGATATACTAATTATTTTTGGGGTCATATTTTTAATCATTAATTTCTTTCAATCTACCTATTTAGTAATGTTTTTAGGGGGATTTTTAATAATCATTAGTTTGATGAGTCGATACTATTTAAAACATATTTCTGATCACCTGATCATCGAAAACGACAAGGAACCCATTCGAGTTACAGTCGGGGAACAATTTAATTTACCTATAAAGATAACGCAGAATCATTGGTTACCAATTATTAACGCAACAGTTCGAATAAAATTAGAATCAATAGTAGATAGTATAAATTTTAAAACTGTTAGTAACGATTCAAATTTAGAAATAATGATCCCTATTCAACTAAAAGGTAACGAAACGCTCCAGGTTAATTTACCGCTTTCAGCTACTAAGCGTGGTGTTACTAGAATTAAACAAGTAGAATTAAAAATTTCAAATTTTTTCAGTTTAGGCTATATCTATATAACCTATAAACCATTTTTATATAAAGAAATTATTATTTATCCTACTTTAATTTCTGTACCTCAAATTGACCAAATAATTTCAACTAGCTCATATGGCAGCTTTGTAACAAATACTAGTATGTTTGAAGATTTTCTAGCTCCGATTGGAACAAGAGACTATGTGTATTCAGACTCATTTCATCGAATCCATTGGAAGGCTAGTGCTAAAACTCAAGTACTTCAAACGAAAATTTATGAACGAACTGCCGATTATTCAATTACATTTATTATAAATTTACGAAAACCTCATCATGATAATTTTAGATTAAGTATAATTGATAACATCGAATCAATTGCTAGTAATATTGCCTATATAGTTCAATATGCTGAAATAAAAAATATAAATTATGAAATATTTCTAAATTTGAACATGGAAAGTGGCGTTCCTGTTTATCATTTACCTATTGGTGGTGGTAAATCTCAATTAAGTAAAACTTATGAAATTCTTGCTCGAATAAATGGCGCAAGAATGACACAGCCGATCGATAGATTACTGCATTACGTAGAAAAGCAACAACGAAAATCTCCTGTTGTTATTTTATGTGGCCCGTTCGGTAAGCATGGAGATCGATATTTCGCTCAAATGCGAAAACGTGGCCAAAGCATCTATTATCTACAAGATGATTTAGAAAGTCCAACACTTGTTCCATTTGGACAACATTAAGTCGAAAGGATCATGCAATGATTTTACGCTTACTTTCTACATACTTTTTTTCATTAGAATATCTATTACTCTATTTAATCGTTTTATTCTTATATGAATCAAAAAATCAACTGCCACCTACTTTGGCGTTCATTTGTATTTTTATGATTGGAAATCTATTTTTACTTTACTCAATACGAAAGTCTCAAGTATCACGAGTTATTCCATTTCTATCAGCCATTATTTCTGGAGGAATCAGTTACACTCTTGGCTTAAATTCTGTTGCATCTATTTTATGTGCTAGCTTTATCTATTTTCGACTTGAGGCTTTTCTTAAAGACACTTCGTTATGGATCGAAGAACGACATAGATTACAAATTATTTTTTATTTAACAAGTTTGGTAGTCCTCTTTTTTGGCTGGACTTCACATTATTCTTATATGAACTTGATATTATGGATCATCATCATTTTTACAATTCTATTTAGTTTAGGTAGATACTTTCAACAAGCAGTCACTACACAAACCATTAAAAACTATCGAGGAATTATAGGATCTATTAGTATAGCAGCCCTACTTACTGGAATCATATCGTTAATCTTACCGATCTTAAAGTGGGGGATTTTTAAATTACTAGACGGTTTATTTAGAGCAGTTGGTATTTTAGGAACTCCTTTGTTTAACTATGTAGATCACATCACTATTAAAGAGAAAAAAAATAAGCTAAGTCAAAATTTAAGTGCAGAAGATAAACTTCCACAAAACATCCGTAATCACCATTATATTTTAGAGTCGACTCCTACTTGGGTATGGTTAATATTACTGATGATCGTTTTAATCGTAATTTGGCTAATCATAAGAAAGCTTTCTTATATACGCAATAAAAAACATACTGTCCAACATGAAATCAGTATTGAATCTTATGCAATACCAGAACACAAGAGGAAAAAAAGACGATTTTTCAAACACTCTGCCCCAACAGAGCAAATCAGAAAACTAATCTTCCAACTTCAAAAATATGCATCTAAATACAAAATGGGTCGACACCAAAATGAAACATTAAAAGAGTGGTTGGAGCGAATTCAAATACCGTATGAAGATGAACTAATCAATGCATATAACTCAGTGCGCTATGGTAAAGGTGAAATAAAGGATATTGAGAAATACGAAGAACAAGTGAAAAGGATTAAGGATCGGATTAAAAGCAAAAATAAGGAAGAAGATAAAGAATAAATAAGATACCCAAACCCTGTACTTAGGTTTGGGTTTTCACGTTGTTCAAAAGGTTGAGACTTCAAATAAATCTGTTTAATTGCAATTAAATTTGCCATTACTGCAATTAAAACTATGAAAACTGCAAATAAAGCTTGGCATCATGATGAAATAGTTTATCAGATTCAAAAAATAGAAGAAATAACTATAAATTGAGTGAGAATCGTTCAAAACGAAACATGATCCAGTAAAAGTTAAATAGATTTGAACCCTATATCAAAATTTCACCGTTACATCAATATGGAACATCATTATGAGTAAGTAAAAAAGCTAAATGGTGCTATCTCCTTACTCATAAAGGCGTCATGAGTAACTAAATAATCTTAATGATGAAATTTACTAACTCATTAAATGTTCATAATTTCCAAAAAAAAAACACAATCCATTCACTTAACTAGGTTTGTGTTTTTTTTCTCTTTGTATTTAATTCTTATTGTAAACTTTCGTACTGATTGTATATTTTTCAATATTTTGCATATGTGGGTCGTACCCGATGCCTGGTTTGGTTGGTACGGTGATCATTCCGTTTTCTACGGTTACTTCTGGTTCGATAATATCTTCAGCCCAGTATAATGCAGATGCTGCTGTGTCTCCAGGTAGAATGAAGTTAGGTAATGATGTGATTGCAATATTATGAGCTCTTCCGATTCCTGATTCTAGCATTCCACCACACCATAATGGAATTCCATTTTCTTGGCATAGATCATGTATTTTTCTTGATTGAGTTAGTCCTCCAACTCGACCAATTTTAATATTAATAATTTTACAGCTTCCTAGTTTTAGTGCTTTTCTAGCATCCTCTAGTGAGTGAATACTTTCGTCTAAACAGATTGGAGTTTTCATTCTTTCTTGTAAATCTGCGTGATCGATTATATCGTTGTATGCAAGTGGTTGTTCGATCATCATTAAATTATAGTCATCTAATGCAATTAATTGGTCCATATCAGATAATGTGTATGCTGAGTTCGCATCCGCCATTAAAGGAATAGTTGGATAAACTTTTCGTACTTTATCGATCAGTTCAAGATCCCAGCCTGGTTTAATTTTTAATTTAAATCTTTTATAGCCTTCTTCAAGTCGGTTTTCGATGATTTTAATTGTTGAATCGATTGAATCTTGAATCCCAATGCTTACTCCTACTTCGATTTCCTTTTTCGTTCCACCTAACGCAGTTGAAAGTGAAATATTTTCTTGTTTAGCATAAAGATCCCAAATTGCGCCTTCGATGGCAGCTTTGGCCATATAGTTCCCACGAATATGTGAGAAATACTTTTCGGAAAGTTCGTCTGGATGGTTAATATCATTATTTAAAACGATTGGAATTAGATAATCTTCTAGAATATGCCAGTTTGTTTTTACAGTTTCTTCATTATATAGTGGATCAAGCATTGCAACAGATTCAGCCCAACCTGATATACCGTCTTCGCTTATCGCTTCTAATAGAATGAACTCACGGTCATATTCAGTTCCAAAACTCGTTGTAAATGGATGCAATAAATCTAGCTTCATATGGCGTAATATTACTTTATTAATTTTCATTTCCGAACTCTCCTTTATTACTTTTCTATTTGTTCAGTACATAAAAATGAACTGGCATTTCCGTTTCTGAATTCTTATAAAATCCAATAACTTTCCATCCGCTTTGAAATAATTTTTTAAAGGACTCTCTAGTAAGCATTCGCCACTGGCTTGCAACTTTTATATTCGTTTCTCTCATTGTTCGGAAATCTTTTGGTACTGCAACAAAGGCTAAATCGTTAAACACAGCGGAATCGTTTTGAATCGGCACTGGTATTCCGTCATTATTTTCTTGCCATTTAATAAGAGAATTTTTAACTGCTTCATCTAATTCAAATGGTCTTAAATTCTCTTTTTCCTTTTCCCCTTTTGCAATATACCATTCAACTAGAAAACGGTCTGATGGAATTCCACTATTTAGTAAGTCTTCCATTTCTCCATAGCAGTTTTCAATATACGTATTACAAACTCCACCTAACTTAGAAATATTTAAATAGCCATTTGCGGTTTCTAATGGATCATAAGTCCAAGTAATCAATTTATAGCCGAGTTTAATAGCTTCTTCTCGCTGGGCAATTTTAAGCAATTTTCCAATCCCTTTATTACGAAACTCTTGGTCAATTCCAAGCATATGTGAACAAAGATATACATTTTGTCCATCATATCCAGGAAAACTATATTGAAATCCAACCATTTTCCCTTCAAAAAATGCACCTAAAACTAAGCCACCATTTTTTGCAGCTGTAATTGTTTGATGCGTAGGAATCGAATCCTCAAAACCCCAAATTTTAGATTCTAATTTTCGCACCTGCTCCATTTCTTCTATTGAATGAAGGGAACGGATTTTAATCCCAGAATTAACTTCAGATTGATTCAGTTTGTCCATCATGTCATTCACCTCTTCATTGTTCTTGTTCTGATGCTAATAAAACTGTTTGAGTTAAAATTTTCGCTCCATAATGAAGTGCTTCTAAATTAAAACTCATATGAGGATGATGCAACCCTGGCGTTAATCCACAACCTAAACCGACCATTGTAGCAGCGATTTCAGGATATTTATTTGTATAGAAATGGAAGTCCTCACCACCATTTGATATACACTCAGGCACTACGTTTTCATGTCCTATTATTTCAGCAATGGCTCTTTCGGTAATTTTTATTGCCTGCTCGTTTTGTATGGCCGCTGGAACAAATTCTTCCATAGACCACGAAATCTTAGCTTTTGATTCAATCATCGTTTCCTCAAAAACCTCAACTGTACGTGCGTTTAATTGATTCATAATGTCATTCGTTTGCGCTCTAACATCAAGTGAAAATTTTACTGTTTCCGGTATCGTATTTGATGCTTCATTTTCAGTTTGAATTTGAGTCATTTTAATTGAATGAGGGATATCTGTATTTAAATTGATTTGCTTTAATTTATTTACTATTTCCGCAGCTACTTCAATTGCATTAATACCATCTTGTGGCCTTGATGCATGTGCTTGAATTCCTCGAATTGTCCCTTTAATCGTTTCAGCCGAACCATGTATGATCACAGGAGATGCCTTTTGAAAAGGTACTTCTCTTTCTGGTCTTAAGTGTACGCCAAACAATGAAATGACATTGTCTAATGCACCATCTTCCATCATTTGAAGGGCTCCTTCACCCTTTTCTTCGGCTGGCTGGAAGATAAATCGAATTGTATGTTTTGGCTTTATCCCACTTGCAGAAATGGCCAACGCTGCATATAAAACCATCGTACTATGAGCATCATGACCACATGAGTGATTTGCCATTACAACACCGTCAACTTCTTGAACTAGTGCATCCATATCAGCTCTTAGCGCTACAACTGTATCTTTTTGTCCCTTAAGTTCAGCAATAAAGCCAAAATGTTTTTTAAACGTTTTAATTTCAACATCTGCACCATTCAGTCGTTCTCTTAAATACTTTGCTGTTTTTTCTTCTTGCCAACTAGGCTCAGCTAGCTTATGTAAATCCCTGTAAGTGTTTAAAATATTTTCTTTGTTTTGATCTAGATAAGATTGTGGATTCATAAGATATGCTCCTAACTGTTTTTTCTATTCAATAAATACTTCATAGGTTGAATAAATTTTTTCCAATTTTTGTTGATAGATCTGAATTCTTTTTTTGTCTTTTTCATATAATCCAGCAATCACAAAATTTAATAGACTAATAACTGATGCGATTGAGTTAGAACCACTTTCCACGTTCTCTTCTGTAGTTAGAACAATATCTGCAATTCGACCAATTGGTGATAATAATCGATCAGTAACCGAAATTAAACTTACTCCATTTTCTTTCGTACATTCTGCAATTGTTAGTGTTTCCTTTGCATACCTTGGAAAAGAAAATGCAACAACAACCGATTTTTCTGTTAAATTACAAAACTTTTCATAAAAGTCTCCTGCTGGAGAACAATACATTACATTACCTCTAATTGAGCTTAACGTATTCGAAAACCAATACGCAGCAATATGAGATACACGATGACCAACAATTAACACTTGATCCGCACAGGTAATTGCTTCTACAGCTTTTGAAATTTCCTTAATATTCGAAGGTTGTAATAAGTTTCTTAAAATATTGACTTCATTTTCGATAATTTTTGTAAAAGTATTTTGACCTTCTACATTTTTTATCTCTTCTTTTTCTTTTATATAATCGGCTTTATTTAAATGAAGAAACTCATTTTGAACACATAATTGCATATTACTGAAGCCTTCAAATTCGAGTGCATATGAAAGACGAATGACCGTTGTTTCACTTACATCAGCTTTTTTTCCAATTTGATAAGCAGTTTTAAAGGCACACTCTTCAAGATTCTCAATCATATAAGTCGCTACTTTTTTTTGGCCTGGTGATAATTGAGAAAATTTTTCCTTAACTAACAATTTAAAATTAGGTCGCTCCATTATTTTTAATCCTTCCAATGATGAAGTTTATCCTTCACTTATTTTAAAAGTTGCAGTTAATACTTCTTTTTCTTATACATTATCATATCCCTAAATCAGGAGCAAGGAAAAATAGAAGTAAAGAAACACGAAAAGACCATAAAAAATATAATGTAATTTCCTAACTATTTTTTTTGCTTTTAACCATATAAATATTTGTAGTTTGTAGTTAATTGCCCTTACAATTTACCTCAATTTGAATTAACTAAAATAGGACTACTATTCAAAATTTGAATCCGGTCAAAAGCCGTAATCGTGTATACAATTAGTTTTCAAATAAGTAAAAAGGTTATTTGTATACCCTAAAACCAAGGAGGGGAAAATTTGAAAGTCTTAATCATCTGGCGTCTCTTAACAGTTGGTGGAGTAAATGCTGGCTGGAGGAATCGTTCAATTTATTTTAAAAAGTTTGGAATTGATACTGAGTTTCTATACACAACAGATCATGGTGGATTACACATAATGGAAGATATTGCACCTGTCTATTTAACGAAGGACGAAAACGAAATTATTGATATCATTAAAAACAATGCATATGACGCAATCATTGTAGTAGATACGGGATCAGCGTATAAGTGGTTACAAAAAGCTCAATATAAAGGTCCAGTTATTGTAGAAGCACGTACGCCCGAGCTTATTAAACTACAACCTCATTTAAAGAAATTTAGATCCATTGAACCTGTTTCTATTATTGTTCCATCAAATTTTCAAAAAAGATTAGTTTCCATCTTAACAGATAATATCCCCATTAAAGTAATCTACAATGGTGTTGACACATCATTTTTCCATCCATTAGCTCAAGATGAAATCGCATACGAAAATAATCCAATCCTTCCAAACAATAAAAAAATTGTGTGCTGTATCGGTCGAGTGGATAAACGAAAAAACTGGCCAATGTTAATCGAAGTTGCAAAATTGATAAAAAGTGAACGGTCGGATATTGAAATTTGGTTAATTGGAGGAGCTCAAAGTGTTCAGCGAGAGGACTTTGCATTAACTTGGAAGGAAGAAGGTCTAACCGATATGATTAAATGGTTTCCGGTTATTCCTTATCAACAAATGCCCCATGTATATGCTAAAGTACTTCAATCAGGTGGTTGTACAATCGCAACTACAAAAGTAGAATCATTTGGGAATACCTTTATTGAGTCTATGGCATGTGGCGTTCCAGTTGTTGCTTCTAATATAGTGCCTATTTCAGAAATCGTTCTTCAAGGTGAAACAGGTATGCTTTTTAGAGGACATGATGTTCAAGATGCTGTTAAAAAAATATATTCAATCGTAGATAATAAGAAATTTCATGAAAAGCTATCACAGAATGCTATCAAACATGTTGAAGAAAATTTTGCGATCCATAAAGTGGCAGATATATATCGCGAATATCTACTTAAATTTGGTCAAGGCAAAAATAGTGATGTGATTCAAAATGATTGAACCAGTTTCCTATATTAAAAAACTAGAAGGAAAATCAAATGCTCATTTAATTACATTTAGTGATGGTAGAGATTATGTTGTGAAATATTTTAGATCCGGATTTGAGAAAACATTACCGAACGAATGGGTTGCCTATTGCATTGCTAGATTTTTAGATTTACCGGTTCCTTTTGCTCAAATCGTTTCTATTCCTGAAGAATTTTCAAAAACAATACCGGATATAGAACCAGAAGATGTTCAGAATTCAAAGTTTCAGTTTATTTCTTTATATGTACCTGAAACGTTAAATGGTCATCAAGTCGGATCGGTTCCTAATATTTTGAATAACAATCAGCTTGCTGGCATCATTTTATTCGATTATTGGCTGTGTAATGGAGATCGGACTCGAAAAAACATTTTACTTCGCGAAGAAAGTTTAGACCAATTTAAACTTTGGATCATTGACCATGCTGAAGCATTTGGTTCTTACAGCTGGTTAATTTCAGAGTTAGAAACATTGCCTCAAAATATTATGAAAAGCTCCACTCATCAATTCATGTCCAAATTTATAAATAGTGAAGAAGAATTTAATGAACAACTGCAGATCATCCAAAGATTCCCGGTTCTGCTTTTAGAAGAAATTGTAGAAGTCATTCCTGATGATTGGTTAATATCAAAGGAAGACAAAAAGGCAATTGTCGGCAGATTAGTAAATCGTAGAAAAAAAATTCTCCCTTATCTTAAACATAAATTCGTCAAAACGATCTACCGTCCATTACATGAAGAAAATGAGTAGAGTAATAAAAACGACTTCAAATTAGTTTGAAAGTCGTTTTTTTATTTTTATTATGCTATCGAATGATGGACGGTTTACCAACTGGGTAATATTCTATTTTCTCACAATCTCTTATTCTGTCTTCCAATAGACAGTTTCTTCCGTCAAAAATAATTGGATTCTTCATTTTAGTTAAAATGCTAGGCAAGTCAAGTTCTCTAAATTCTCTCCACTCAGTAACAATAAAAATTGCATCTGTATTCGTTACACATTCATTTATTGAACTAGCGAACGTTAAATTGCTACCTAGTATTTTTTTTGCGTTTTCAATTGCAACAGGGTCATATGCAATGACCTCTGCCCCTAATTCTGTTAGAGAATTTATGATATTAATAGAAGGTGCTTCTCTCATATCGTCTGTATCTGGTTTAAAAGATAATCCTAGACATGCAATCTTTTTCCCTTTTAATATACCAAATCGTTCAATAGCTTTTTTTACGAGCAATTCACGTTGAAAATTATTAATCGAAATAGTTTCCTTTAAAAAACCAAATTCAATCCCATTTAACTCAGCTGTATGCAATAATGCTTTAACATCCTTTGGGAAACAAGAGCCACCATAACCTATTCCAGCATATAAAAACGCTTCACCGATTCGTTTATCTTTGCCCATTCCTTTTGCTACATCTTCTACATTTGCACCGAGTGCTTCACAAAGATTTGCAATTTCGTTTATATAACTGATTTTGCTAGCTAAAAATGCATTGGATGCGTATTTAATCATTTCTGCACTTCGAATACTAGTAATCAAGATTGGTACATTTAATGGTTTATACAGTTCTTCAACAATTCTAGCAGACTCTTGATGATCGCTACCGATAATGATTCGATCTGCTTCCATCGTATCTTTAATTGCGGAGCCTTGTCTTAGAAACTCTGGATTGGAAACAACGTCAATTACAATATCTTTACTGCAATTTTGTTGAATAATTTCCTTTACTACTTCATTCGTTCCAACTGGAACAGTACTTTTTATCGCAATAATTACGTCTTGTTTAATATTTTTCGCGATATCAATCGCTGCTCCCTCAAGATAGGATAAATTTGCCGCCCCATCTTCTCTTTGAGGGGTACCTACTGCAATGATAATAACCTTAGCATCTTCTAACCCTCTATCATAAGAGGTTGTGAAAGATAATTTTCCTAACTTAATATTATTAGTGATTAACTCTTCAATTCCTGGTTCATAAATAGGAGAAATACCTGCACACAAATTTTTTATTTTAAGTTCATTTATATCAATACAAGTTACTGAGTGACCAATCTCTGCTAAACAGACTCCTGTTGTTAAACCTACATAGCCCGTACCTAATATCGAAATTTTCAAGTCAATCCACTTCCTGATTCTTCATATTTAGAGCATGTTCAGATATGACCTCATTTAAAAATTCAATTACCTCATCTTTTATATCTTCTCTATTAATCGCAAAATCAATTGTAGCCATTATAAATCCGATTTTATTTCCGATATCATATCGTTTACCTTCGAAATTATATGCTAAGACAAATTGATTTTTATTTAATTCATTAATCGCATCTGTTAATTGTAATTCACAGCCTTGTCCCACAGAAATTGTTTCTAAAACATCAAAAATCTCTGGAGTAAGAATGTATCTTCCCATAATTGCATAATTTGATGGGGCATCTTTCAATTTTGGTTTTTCCACTAGACACTCAACTTGGAATAGATTTGTATTTGTATCGTAAGTACTGTCCTTTTGTTTAATAACGCCATATTTACTTACTTCTTCATCAGGAACATTCTGAACTGCAATAACCGGGGCATTATATTTCTCGTAAACATTAATAATTTGCTGTAAGCAAGGTGTTGTAGACATTACTATGTCATCTCCTAACAAAACAGCAAATGGTTCATCTCCTATAAAACTCTTAGCACATAATATTGCATCGCCTAATCCTTTCGGTTCCTTTTGACGCACATAGAAGATTTTCACCATATTGGATATTTTCTGCATTTCTTCCAAAACAGTTAGCTTGTTTTTTCGAGATAATGATTCTTCTAATTCATATGATTTATCAAAATGATCCTCAATTGCTCGTTTACCTCTACCACTAATAATAATAATTTCTTCAATTCCTGAAGCTACGGCTTCTTCAACGATATATTGAATAGTTGGTTTATCAACTATAGGTAACATTTCTTTTGGCAACGCTTTTGTTGCCGGCAAAAACCGAGTCCCGAGACCAGCAGCGGGAATTATAGCCTTGCGGATTTTCATTTAACTTGCCTCCAAACATTTGTTCATTCTACTTTATATGTAAATAACGGAGGACTTGTCACCATATATACCTATTATGTTTAGAAAGTTTCTGACTTAAAAACTAGCTTTTTTAGCCTACAGATTTATTTATTTTAGAACACTAATAAACCATTCTATTAAAAAGAAATATTTGTAGGTATTCATGCACCAAAATAATCTATATGAAAGACTTTCCGTGTTATTTGAACTAGTTTTGTATGATTGAATCCATGATGTATATTTAGCTGTAATATGGCCAATTTTGTCGTTGATGGAATTGACACACTTAAGACATTCATTACGTCGTTTTGGCGTTAATTTAGCCAATTTAACCTTCATTAAGCTGTGTTATTACAAAGTGTTAGTAGTATAAACCGCTCTCGTCTGAAACCCCTCATCAATAAATAATTTCCAAACTAAAAAAGGCTATCTCAAAAGTATTTAAACTGATGAGACGGCCTCTTTTTATTTAGACATATTCCTCAAAAATATGATTTTTTATCGATATCTGTTTCTATGCACTTCAGTTACGCTAGGAATTTTCTTTAATCTAAATGGTTCTGATTTAACATTATTAGATAGATTGTTAGCCCTATTTTCTACTCTACTTACTTCATTTGCATATGGTCTTTCGTTTAGGTTTGAATATGAGCTTGCATTATTTACGACCTGATCAGTTACTCTTCTAATTCGTCTTAATACTCTTGGATTCGTATTAACTGAAAATTCTTCCGTTACTTTTGTGACTACATTTTCTTTAGGAACTGATTTTGCTTTCTCTACTAAGATTTCTAGCATTTCTCCAATAGAATTGATTTCGGACTGAGTTACTGGTTTTGGTACTTCTACTATTGATTCAGTAGTTGGTTTTATTTCTACAGTTGGTTCGATTACTTCAATGATTTCTGTCGTCGGTTGTTCGTTTACTTCAATAATTTCTGTCGTCGATTGTTCGTTTACTTCAGATACACTATTATTAGCTACATTCAACTGTGAATTTTGTACTGCAGTTTTAAATAATTTTTGAGGCTCATATTGTTCTAATAGTTCTGGTGAAATAGATGAAGCATATTCAGTTTGGCTCCATGTAGATAGAATTTCATTTGCTACACGACTCCATAAATACTTAGTAACTGCAAGTTCTCTACCTTTTATTCCCATATTCTTCATAAGCGTTTTGTTTGATAATATTTCTGTGATTTTGGTAGCGAATTCATCTGGATCCACTGGATTTTCTACGATTAATCCATTCTCACCTGGTATAATGACTTCAGGATTACCACCTCGAGCAGTTGTTACAATTGGAAGTCCAGCTGCCATCGCTTCATAGTGAACCCTTGCAAGAGGCTCTTGCCATAATGAAGTACATACAAATAAATCTGCTACTGCAAACCAGTTGTGAATTTCAAAAGGTGATACAAACCCTGTTGTAATAATCGGCACATCTTGCTTTTTGGCGATTGCACGAATATATGCTACATAGTCTGTAACATTATTTTGACTAAACCAATTGCTTCCTACGATGACTAAAGCTAAATCCTTGAAGGTTTTTGAAAGTGTTGGCAATGCTCTTATTAGACGGTCTACACCTTTGTTTTCTGAAAGTCTTCCTGCAAATAAAATAACCGTTTTATTTTCTAAACCAAATTCTTTTCTAAGTGTGTCTCTTGTACTAATCATTTTAGGATCATTACCAGGTAAGAAACGGTCAGAATCAACACCTGAGTAGATCGTTCTGATTTTATTTGCACTTTGAGGATAAAGTTCACGAATTACATTTCCTACATAATCACTTACTGTAACGATACTTGAAACTTCTTCTAATACTAAATTCGCTTCATCAACAGCTATTTTTCCAATATTAAACATATCATTATGCATACTTAAAGTGATTTTTGAATTTGGTGCTACTTTTCTAATCGGAAGGACAAGTCGTGGTCTGTTAAAAATGTGGATTAAATCAAATTGATTTCCTTTAATATATTCAACTACACCTTCACGATACAGTTCTAATACTTTCCCAGGCACACGTACATAATGTACACCGTCGATTGTTTCTTCATCTGGTAATGATGGGTCATTAACACCTAATACTGTTATATCGTGTACTTTACTTAAATAAGGTAAACTTCCTGCAATATAAGTCTGAATCGCACCACCTAAAACTGGAGGTACTGGTAGGTTTTCTGTACATACCATTAATATTTTCATTCTTTTCCACTCCAGTCGTTGCGAACCTCATTCAATGTTGCCCACTTTGACTGCTCTAAGTCAACGATTGATTGAATTAATTGTTTAGTCGGTTCACCTAAAAATAATTCTGGTTCATAAAGTACTTCTTTAATGTTTTTATAAAATTCATTTGGCATTGTAAAATCAATCATTAATACTTCATATAATTCTTTAGAAATTGGATTTGCTTCGTGATATGCGTTAATCATTTCCCTTACCCATGTAGCATCCCAAGCGAATAAATCGGACATTGTACCAGATATCAGTTTTCTAAGATCACGAATTGGCAAATCATATGCAACTCCGTCTAAATCAATAACCCACATTCCATTTGGTCCCATTTGACCATTTGACCAGCCGTAATCTTGGTGAACTAGGCCCCAACTTGCATTTCCTTCATTCACCATATTAAAGTAACCCGAATTGTTTAGGTCTTCCATACTCTTTCTTGCTTGTTCTTGAAATAGATCTACTACATTTAATAAATCCTGACTAGCTGGCATTTCATCATAAGCCAAGGCAATTGTTCTAAACCAATTCATTTTGTTATATACCTTTTCATAACTTTTAGGCCATTTGTGCAGTCTTGAAGCAATTTCTGCTTGAATCGGTGGTACATAGCCTTTACTTAAACGATGAAACTCACCAAGCGCATAACATAACTGCTTAGCACCTTCTAAGTCTTTAGAAACTGGAGCCAACTCTTCAATCCATTCTGCAACGAACCATAGCTTTCCACCAGCTTCTACATATTCTTCGCCATCTCTAGTTCGAACAATGCTTGGAACTCTAGCCTGTTGAACCTCAACTAAATACTTCTGAGCCCCTAAACTAAACATACTTCTAGTAGGTCTTCTGTGTAAAAGCTTAAAACTTTTTGGACCATCGTTTGTTTCAATTTTCCAAATCGCTCCGCCTTTGTCAGCTTTTGTTGTAATTACTTGCATACTATTTACTTGAAGGTCATAAAATTTAAGTACTTCAAGCCCAATTTTTTCAATATATTCGGGCACATAGAATTCATCATGAATAAGCTCATCGACAATCCATGGCTCAATTATTATATTATTCAATTTCTCCCTCCTACTTTTTAGAGCCCATAAAAAAATTCACATTTCTTTTTCATGAAATGTAATAAATCATTGCTTATCTACTCTTATTGCTCTAAGTGTATTAAGACCTAATGTAATAATATGATTTTGTCCAAGTATTGTGAGGGTATATGTGTATTCTATTAAAAAAGTATTTTCCCTAAACTAGTTATATACATATTTATAAATGTATTCGAACTTTGTCGTTTTCTCCAACATATGATATTCCAACTCTTGTTAGATAAGGAGGTTTTTAACATTAAAAAAGCTAATACTATGCGCATCTTTATTACCGGATGTGCCGGATTTATTGGATTTCATCTAAGCAAGCGCCTATTAGATCAAGGTTTTCAGATCATTGGAATTGATAATATTAATGATTACTATGACAGACGTCTAAAATATGATAGATTGGAACTTTTAAAGAAATACGAGCATTTTAGTTTCATAAATGGCTCAATTCATGAAATGGAACTATTAGAAGAGCTATTCGCACAATATAATTTCGATCTAGTCATTAATCTAGCAGCACAGGCTGGAGTGAGATATAGTTTAGAAAATCCAGGGTCATATATCCAATCAAACCTTGTAGGTTTTGCCAATATATTAGAGAGTTGTAAAAATCATCAAATTAAACACCTCATATATGCCTCTTCTAGTTCTGTTTATGGAAATAATAAAAAAACTCCCTCTTCAATTAATGATCGAGTTGACCAACCAATTAGTTTATATGCAGCCACAAAAAAATCAAATGAATTAATGGCATATTCATATAGTCATACGTTTAATCTACCTACTACTGGATTGCGTTTTTTTACGGTCTATGGACCATGGGGTAGACCAGATATGGCATTATATAAATTTGCTAATTCAATTACTAACGGACAACCAATAGATGTTTATAATTATGGAAATATGAAACGAGATTTTACTTATATTGATGATGTAGTTGAATCAATTGTAAGAATCATTAAAAATGGACCACCAAATGAATCTTCCTCGTTTTATAAACTTTATAATATTGGTAACAATAGCCCAGTGAAATTAAACTATTTTATTGAAGTTATAGAAAAGGAACTTGGCATAAAGGCAAATATCCGATTATTGCCGATGGTTACAGGAGAAGTACTTGAAACATATGCCGATATTGATCAACTCGTAAATGACATTCAGTATAGTCCAACTACTTCGATTGAGGACGGTATTGCTAAATTCGTTAAATGGTTTAAGGAGTATAAAAAGATCGACTAATAACTTATGTAAATAAAGTTACAAATGAAAATAACCACAAGGATTAATATTCCTTGTGGTTTATTTGTCTAATCTAAAAATAATTTTCAGCTATTGCTGTTTAATGACAAAAAAGAAGCCCAGTTTAAGGGCTCACTGCATATAAATTATTCGACTGGTTCCGATCCTCACTTAACATTTGAATATAATCTTCATTTAATTGATCTGTTAAATGTTCTCTATAGTGCCAAATTGATAATAAGCATTGTTTAAATTTTTCAATTATACCTACATTTTTAACTTTTCTAGCTACCTTTATTAAATCATTTAGTCCTTCAATATATTGCTTATTTTCACATTTTAAAAGTGATTGTGCGTAACAGAAATCCAAATACAATTGTTGTTTATACAAGTTTGTACTATATGCCATTTCATTAATTACTTTTTCATTTTGATTGATTAAAACTAAAGCATCTTCTAATCTACCTAATTTTACATAGGATTCTATAATTCTCGGAATACCTACATATAAATCATCTCGATCTTTTATCCAATCATAGTATTCATCAACATAATGTAACTCACCAAAATCAAGGAATGTAACATAACGATTACCGATCGCAGCCTCTTCAAAAAAATCATTAATCTTTTTATATTTCTTTATTATTTCAAGCACTTCATCTATTGAACTACTTAACCTATTTAAAGCGAAGCCTTGGTATACTAATGCATATCCAAAATGTTTTTGATTCTTTGCCATTTTTTCTAATCGTTTTGAATAATGGAGGACCTTGTCCCATTGTTTTAACATATAGTAAGTAGCCGTAATCCATAAGATTGTTAATTCCTGAAAATCATCCGGCATATAGCTCACGTATTCTAGTACATGGACAAGAGTAGCTGGTCCTTCCTCTGTTAACCTATTTAAATAGTACTTTCTAAAATAACTAATAGCGACTTCTTCTGCTGTTTGATCTGGCATGTCATGAATAATGATTTCATACAAAGGTAATGCCTCTTTCTCCTTCCCTTCAGAAAATAACTTTTCAGCAATCTCAAATAAATTTTGTAAATTTTTCGTCCGTATTGTCTTAGATTTTTCCTCTAACATTTCAGAAATGATAAAGTTTAACTCTTTTTTAAATCCCTTTATAGCACATTTATAAATAAACGCTACACTTCTTCGTTTATCTAAATATCGATTCTGATTAAAGCATAATTGTGTATAGCTCGAGTAAAAATGTCCTTCTGCCAAACCGAACGCTTCTGTAATTGCATCTAAATAATGCAAAGATAATGGTTTTTTATTATTAAATACTCTACTAATATCACTAATATGGATTCCAGAATATTTAGCCAAATCAGCTTTATTCCAATTTTTGTCATTCATTAATGTAAGAAAATCATATAGAAGTATCTGATTCATCGGCTTTCCTCTCATACTTGGTAATAATTTATTTCAATTTTTCGTTTCCAACCTTTTGTCTAGATAAAAAAATGGACAACTAGGTATTATCACACATATTCTAATAGGTTTATTATACTATTTTGCAGTTTTTTTAAAATAGGAAATATTCAATTATTTAATTAAAATTAATTAATTATTTAAAAGCTGTTTTATCCCCTTCTGCATGCTTTTCCTATAATGGGAAATAATACCTTTATCATTTATTAAAATTTTACCTGAGGATGATTAAATGTTGAAAAAGATTATTTCATTAATACCTGAGTATCCCATTTTCATTCAAGCTTTTGTTACCTTTATCGTTCCTGTAGGTTTATCAAAATTTTTCAAATGGGTTCATTATATGGAGAAAGAGTGATTTAAATGAAGCGGTGGAGATCCAAAATTAATCAGGAAAATGAGGACTCTCTAAATAATGAAGCTCAAAATAATGATGAGAATTTGTCCGATGAACTCCAAGTAAACCTGTCTCGGATTTTTAATGATATTGGACAAAATTCTGATGTTAAATTTAGAGAATTTCTATTAGGTGAAACAGATATTCAACTAGCAATCATTTTTATTGATGGCTTATCTAATGCCGACTTAATTCAAGTGCATATTCTGGGCGAATTAATGACGGGACTTACTGACATTGCCATCAATCAAAGAAATAATGGGCAATCTCTAAATCTAAAAGACATGAAAAGATTTATTAAAGAGCAATCTCTCACTGTTTGTACAATTGAAGAGGTCAGTACTTATAAAAAATTAAAATCAGATGTTCTATTTGGTTCAATTGCTTTGTTAATAGATGGTATTTCTGAATGTTTTTTGATAGGAGAAGCATTAACGAAAACTAGAGAAGTAAAAGAACCTGATTCTGAGGCACTTGTTCGTGGTCCAAGACTTGGCTTTGTTGAAAATTTAGCTGATAATACAGCCATGTTAAGACGCTCTGGAAAAAATCCAGATTTAACAATGTTAGGCTATGAAGTCGGAGAAGTTTCAAAGAAACAATTAGTGATAGCATACATCTCAACGATTGCGGATTCAAAAATTATTGAAGAAGTAAAAAAGAGAATTAAACGAATTGAAATTGATAGCGTTCCCGATTCTGGTTATATCGAACAATTAATAGAAGATGATTATTTAAGCCCTTTTCCTCAGATTCAAAGTACCGAACGACCTGATCGAGTTATGAGTGCATTAATGGAAGGGCGGGTTGCCATTATATTAGATGGTTCACCATTTGTGCTAATTGCTCCTGTAACTTTTCAGATGTTAATACAATCTCCTGAGGACTATTATGAAAGATGGTTTGCAGCAACTTTAGTTCGATTATTACGATATTTAGCTTGTTTTATTGCATTGTTTGCTCCATCTTTATACATTGCATTTATTTCGTTTCATCAAGGCTTAATTCCGACAAAATTAGTATTTCATATAGCAGCCACTAGAGGTGGAGTGCCATTTCCTCCGTTAATTGAAGCACTAATAATGGAAATCTCGATCGAAGTATTAAGGGAAGCCGGACTTCGTTTACCAAAACCGATTGGGCAATCTTTAGGAATTGTAGGAGGATTAATTATTGGTCAAGCCGCAGTTGAAGCAGGTATTGTCAGTACAATTATGGTTATTGTCGTTGCAGTAACGGCAATCTCCTCATTTACATTACCACAATATAATGTAGGAATTGCCCTTCGTTTGCTACGTTTTTTATCCATGCTTTTTGCGAGTGTTTTTGGTTTATATGGAGTCATATTATTTTTCCTATTAGTATGTAGTCATTTAGTTCAACTCAAAAGCTTTGGTGTCCCTTACCTTAGTCCCGTTGGTCCAGTTCGATTTAGTGATTGGAAAGATTTCGTCGTAAGAGCTCCACTATTTATGATGAAAAATCGTCCAAAAAGCATTCAAGCTAAGAGAACTAGAAGGATGAAATAGCATAAGAAAGGAGGAGTACTAGATTATGATTTCAAAACCTATTGATCAGATATCGACGAATCAAACTGTAATGCTCATCGTAAATTTTATTTTTGGTGCAGGTATTTTAATTTTACCAAGAAGTGTTACTGACAAAGTAAAAACTCCAGACGGTTGGATTTCCGTTATCATATCCGGCTTACTTATTACCCTTTTAGCCTTTTTATTAGTTATGCTGTGTAAACAATATCCAAACGAAACATATTTTCAATTCACTCAAAAGATAATTGGTAAATGGCTAGGTATTTCATTAAGTATCCTTATCATCATCTATTATATTTGTCTTTCAGCTTTAGAGGTTCGGGTAATGGCAGAAACGACTAGATTGTTCTTACTTCAAGGTACTCCTAATTGGGCTATTCTAATTCCATTTTTGTGGGTTGGTTTATATTTAGTTCTAGGTGGAATTAACCCAATCGCTAGAATTTTGGAAATTATTTTTCCAATCACTGTATTTTTCTTTCTATTAGTTATTTTTTTAGGAATCGGAATTATTGAAATTGATAACTTACGTCCTGTATTAGGTAATGGCATTAAGCCTGTTCTTAATGGACTCAAAACAACTTCACTTTCTTTTTCAGGTTTTGAAGTAATTTTATTTATTTATATGTTTATGAAGGATAAAACGAAAATATCTAGAACAATTATGTTCGGAATAGGTATTCCATTTATTTTTTATACGATTACGGTTGTTGCAGTAGTAGGTGCTTTCTCAGTAGACGGTGTTTTATTGCAAACTTGGCCAGTACTTACTTATATTCGTAGTTACGATATACAAGGTCTATTTGTAGAAAGATTTGACTCATTACTTTTAGTTATTTGGATTATGCAAATTTTTGGTACATTTATCATTGCATTTTATATTTGTAGCCTTGGAATGGCTCAAATTTTTAATAAAAAAAGTATTAAACCGTTTCTCTTTGGTACATTACCATTTATTTACATTATTGCAATGATTCCTAAAGATATAAATCAAACTTTTGTACTGGGTGATACAATCGGCAATGCTGCTTTTTATTTATTTGGTATCGTCCCTCTTCTCTTACTCGTAATTTCTTTTGTGAGGAAAAAATTAAATGAGAAAATGTAGAATTTTTATCATTTCAATTTTCAATATAAGTTTCTTAATTTTATTATCAGGGTGCTGGAGTAGCAAAACAATCGAGGACTTAAATATTATAGTCGGATCTTCTTTAGACAAAGATGATGATGGAAAAATAAAATCCACCCTACAATATGCCGTCCCTGAGGCAATGACTACAAAATCAGGTGGAGGAGTTCCTACAAAACCTTATATAAATGTAATCGGAGAAGGCATTTCGTTAGAACCTTCTGGATGGGAAACAACTTTAAGTAGGGAAGGATACATTTTTGGAGCGCATCAAAAATGTGTTGTCATTAGTGAAGAACTTGCTAGAGAAATAAACCTACGTGAGCTTACTGATTTATATTTTCGCGATATTGATATTCGTGGGAGTACGTTAATTTTTATAGCAAGAGGCAATGCCAACCAAGCGTTAGAAACAAAAGAACAAAATATCATCCCTTCATTACGAATTGTTGAAATTGCTAATGAAGCATCAACTTCAGAAATTGTCAGTAAAACACCGTTAATTAGAATAGGTGGATTAATGAACTCTGGTTCTAGCTTTCTCCTACAATTATTAGAACCTACAGATAAAGGTGTTAAATTTTCAGGTGGTGCAATTTTTAATGGTAAGAAAAATAAAATGATTGGTACCTTAAATACACAAGAAGTAGAAGGGATTAATTGGATTACTGCCGGGGGGAAAGGCGGCGCAGTTAAGGCTTATACAAAAAAATCGAATGGTCCGACTTGGTTTCAAATTGAATCGATGAAAAGTAAGGTGACACCTCATATAAAAGGTGACAGAATTACTTTTGATGTAAGAATTGAGTCAGAAGGCAGAATCTCAGAATATTGGAATCCTAAATTAAGACCTTTATTTGATGAGAAAGTTGTTTTAGGCATTGAAAAAGCAACTGAACAGGAAGTTACAAAAATAGTAGAAAATGTAACAAATAAACTTCAAAATGAATATAAAACAGATGTTGCTGGATTTGGAAACGAAGTAAGAATTCAATATCCAAAAAAGTGGAAAAAAATGAGTAAGAATTGGGATGAACGATTTAGTAAAGCTAAAATAAACTACGATGTTCATATTACGATCAGAGACTATGGAATGATTGGTAAGAAAAAAAATAAATAAAGAAAACTCTACGATTGGCAAGCCTTTATGCGAAGACAGAGGCGTAGTTGCACTTATACTTAGTTCCTAAAATTGGCAACTACGTCGAGTTTCCTTCTCCGCTGCCAATTTATAATTTCTTAATGTGTAAAAGATAAAGCTCGAATCCATAAATTAAGGATTTGAGCTTTATCTTTTTAGGTTATCGCCATAAGGTGCTTCATTTGTCTGTAAGAAGACAGTTGAAATTACTCTATCCTTACTTATTTCCAATGTAATGATTTTTTTCATTTTTGAAACTAGACTAGAATCAACACCTGTCATTTCTATATTTTCGAAATGTGCCGAAAATATGTCATAAAATAAATGAGGAAATAATAAATCAGCTTTTAGAAACTGGTACTGCAAACATGCTAACGGATTGTTTTCATGATATGCGATGATTATTTTCTTCATTAATTTTGGATTCCAATTTTTTTCTTTTTTCATTACAATATTTAAAATTCTTCTCATATCATGAATCGGCAATTCGATTTTTAACGAACTCATATTTAAGAAATATAAATTCCCGTCTTCTCCAATTACGAGATCGTTTACATCAAAATTCTGATAGCATAATGTTTTCGAGGTCTCTTCTACTACTTCAGCAATATATTTATCAATTATTGCTAAAGCTTTTTCACATTGTATTAAAACCGAATTTATATTTTTTAAAAACAGCTTATCGATTTCATTTTGATGCTTTATTTTAGCTCGTTCTTCTTTCCATTTTGTTAATGTTAAAAATTTAGTTTGTAAATCATTTTTCCAATATGATTGAATGGATGAAACTTGCTCATTTGTTAATTCTATGCCGATTGAAGCTTTATGAAAAGAAGCAATCCCATTCATCAGCAGAATAAGATCTTCTTCACTTTCAAAATTTGGTCTCCTCCCATTAACAGCTTCAAATAACATAAAATATTCATCTTTTATTTTTACAAAACCGTCACCTAATTTGGTTGTTAATACCTCTGGTGTAAATACGCCATTATCTCTTAGGTAATCGATTGCATAGATCATAAATTCAAAATATCTTTCTTCAATTAAAACTTTCTTCAATAATACTTCACCGATATTTGTATCAATGGGCCATTCAGCTTTTTTTTCATCCATGTATTCTAAAGATTTATGTTTTACTTCTATAGGGTAATTTGCAATTACTTTTTTTACTAAATCACTAAAAAAAGCGTCCAAAAAAGATACCTCCCAAATAATACTTATCCATTGTTAATCTATGAATATGTACATGTTTAGAGACGGCTAATCTACTAAATAAATTAGGAAGTAAATTATTTTCTACTAATAAAGTCTTACATTCTTTACTAAATCTTTAATTAGTTACTTTCTATTACAGTTTACTTTTAAATTCCTAATAAATTACAACAAAAATTCAATATTTTCTTAAGTGTTTAAATGCTTTTTGAAATAATAATTGATGATTATAATTGATGCTTTTTAAGCACTTATTACACGTGTACAAATAAAAAGTAATATTGTCATGTATACCCAATTATCGTAAAGGGGGATGTACGGGGTTGATTTCCACTTCAGTGCGCTCGCTTTCCATGGGGCATCCTGTAGTGGAAAACAACAAGAGATTACTTTCTTAATTGACAACTTTATTATTCATAATGACACTTAAATTATAAGAGTAAAACCACCTCGAATTTCTAATAATACTCATAAAAAGGAGTGTTATGGTTGAAAGAAATATTGATTTTTGTTTTGTTATCATTTTTTTGTTTCTTGTTATTTTACGGGCTTACATTATTGCAAGGATTTGATTTGCATTATTTAATTTTAGCGATTTCTTATAATAAAGTTGGTTTTATGACTCTTGATAAAATTTTATTTGTTTATTTCATTCTCTATTTTGGTTTAACAATGTTAGTGAAACTAAGAAAGAGATAACTTTTTTTGAATCTTTAAAGTCACGAATAAAATGAATGGCAAAATAATTTGAAATGGCACATGAAGATATTTAGGGACTAAATCAAGTCCTATGTGAACATGCTGTGCATATGAGACAGTAGTGAAAATACTAAAACAGATAATAATAATTCCGATTAAAAAAGTTATTAACCAGTTTTCTTTTAAACGAAATATTTCCATCGTCCCTACAACTGCCCCAAAAAATAAAATTGATATTTTAATAAAGCCTAAAATTACAAATACAATTACCGCTAGTGATTCTAATCTAGTAAAAAAGTCTCCAATGTTAATTAATGATACACTAGAAAGGACTGGGTAAGTTGAAGCTTTAAAAATAATTTCACCTAAATTTGCAATATGTATGATTGTCGATATGATTAGAAAGAGACCCGCATAAATCATTGCTAAATAGCTCATTTTATGTACATTTTTTGGTTGTTCATAATGTTGCAGCAATAATAAAAATACGATTGATTCTCCAAATGGAAAAGTAATAGTAGTTGGAAATACTGATTTTAAAACTGGTTTCCATCCATATTCAAGGAAAGGTTTTAAATGGGAAAAATTTAAAAATCCAGTTAATAATTGTGAGAAAATGAGTATAAAAACCATAATACCACTTAATAAAAAACAAACCCAAACAGTCCTTGCAAAGCTTGTAAAGCCATGCATCACAGTATAAATTAAGAGAAACATCATTAACATGGAAATTGTAAATAATCCTGTATTATCTAATGCAACCGTTAAAATAAGCTCTGCAAAATCTCTCATCACTCTCGATGCAATATATATACAATAAACAACATATAACACCCCAATGAAGTTGCCGATGTATTTTCCCCAAGCTGTTTGTAAACACTTAATTAGTGAATTAGAAGGGTTATTTTTATATATCCCTAAATATAAGCTTAATAAGATTAATCCACAAAAAAGACTGATCAAGATTGATAACCAAGCATCTCTTCCAGCATCCTTTGCAGGGTCAACAGCTACAGCACTTCCTATTAAGTAAATTGCTAATAAACTAAATAATTGCTCTGAATTAAATTTCATATTCTGCATTGCATCACCTTATTTCTTCTTCATAATAACAGGGTCCCCTAATAAGCCACTGCGTTTAATAATGACAGTAGTTTTCACATTTACTTTTGCTTTTGCGAAATCTTCTGCCCAATGGTTTTTAAGTTGTTTCCATTTTTTAGGATCATTTGTATGAATCATATCTCCGAAACCAAAGACATCACTTTTATAGTTTTGAGCTGATTTAATACTATGCTCAATCTGTTGTTTGACTACTTTAGCAGCTTGTTTTTCAATCTTCATTAAATCTTGAACACTTTCAATATTTACCGAACAACCAGTTTCATCAAGTAATGTAAGCAGAGTATTATCAATATGAATAATTGGAATATTCCCCTTAACCTTTACATTCGTTTTTATTTTTTGAGCATGTAGACGAAGTGAACTATATTTATTATTTCCACATGGCACTGCAAAATTAGTTTGTTTAATTTTATCCAAAACCATTAAGATGCCTCTTACATCGCGTCCGGAGATCCAACCAGCTAGTTTATTATTTCGAAACAGAGCTAAATCATCAATTTTAGTTTGGGCTGGCTCCATCGTTTGTAAATTTGTTAACGTATTTTTTTCTTTATTCTCGTTAACAATTTCAACTCCACTAATCGCAATCTCTTTCCCTGAATAGGTAAGATCTTCTCCTAATTCAAATACATTAGGATTTACACTTTCTCCTAATGAAAAATTAACATTCTGTAATTTTGAAACCATTTCTGCTGAAGAAACTTTATTTATAGGTGTCATCGTATTTAATATTTGTTCAGCCGTTGAATTTTTAGCTACAAGAACAGACATAAAAGCAGAGACCCTTGGTTCTCGAATAATAGCGTCCACTATTTCTTCTATACCGTGCTTTGCTGCGTTCTCCCCTATTACCGTTAGGCCAACATGCGTAAAATCTTTGTTCTTCGTAATTTTTTTTCCTGCTTCTCGAATTGCTTCTGATAGTGTTTTCCCTTTACTTGTATAAAGAATCACCGGTGAAGAATTGCCACCACCATTTTGTCCGGTAGCTAATTCAGTTGGATTAATAACTTGTAATGTAACCTTAAAATTAGAATCGTCAGTCCAATCGACACCTAATCCTGTAATAAATGAAATTTTATTTAACTCCATATAATTACTACATCCTGTTAGTAACAATACAAATGACATTAACAACTTTATTTTAAGATTTCGTTTCATTATCTTCACCGTTTTTAGTTTTTTGTTGTTTTTTTGACCGAGTTGAATCTGGAACAAAATCTTTACTTGAAGTCTTCAAATTTTTCCAAGGTAAACGGATAAAATTATCTTCATTATCTCTAATTGATAATGGAGATATTGGCATTAAGTATGGCACTCCAAATGAATCGATTGTATTTAAATGAACTAGCCAAAATAAAAACATTAATGCGATTCCATACAATCCAGCAACTCCTGCACTTAAAATAAATAAATATCTGAGTAATCGTGCAGATGCAGCAACACTGTAATAAGGAAGAGTAAAACTTGAAATACCAGTTATCGAGACAAAGATAATCATTGCAGTAGATATAATTCCCGCTTGTACAACAGCTTGACCTATTACTAGTGCGCCAACAATTGCTACGGTTGATGCAAGTACTCTTGGGCTACGAATACTAGCTTCCCTAATAATTTCAAAAGCGAATTCCATTAGTAATAACTCAACGATCGCAGGAAATGGTACACTTTCTCTTTGCGCTGCAAGACTAACTAATAATGGTGTTGGGATCATCGAACGATGGTGTGTAATTAGCGCAAGATACAATGCCGAAACTAATAATGATGTAAAAAAAGCTGTAAATCTTAAAAATCGTAGAAAGGTTCCAACTATATATCGTTGATTATAATCATCAGGAGATTGGAAGAACATTGGTAAAGTAGCTGGAAGTACTAACCCCATTGGACTACCATCTACAATAATTCCAATTTTTCCTTCTAATAAATTTGCAGCAACTACATCAGGTCTTTCACTGTCCAAGACAGTTGGAAATGGACTAAAGGGTTTTGATTCAATTAAATATTCAATATTTATTGATTCTAAAACACCATTAACTTTGGAGTTTTTTAATCTTTCTTTTAAAGTATGCAAAATATCTTGATCAACCTTGTCATCAATATAAGAAATGACTACACTCGTATTCGTAACATCACCAACTTTAATCATTTCCATTTTAAATTGAGCACTTCGAAGTCGATAACGAAGTAGCGACATATTCGTTGCGATTGATTCAGTAAAACTATCTTTTGGACCACGAATAATTGTTTGCGCAGTCGATTCTGAGACTGAACGGAATTGCCCACTTTTTGTATCAATTAGCAATACTTTAAGCTGATTATCAATAAAAATCGCTGTGTCACCATTTAACACCGCCACCATTATGTTATTCCATTCATTTTCAATTTTAACTTGTGGAACATCAAACGTATTTTCTTTCATTTCATTGAAAAAATTAAGATCACTTAAACAGTCTAAATTCGTGTTTTTCCATCTATTAAGAATTGGTTCAACGATAAATTGACTAATCGTGTCACCATTAGAAATACCTTGCAAATGAATTAAAGCCATTTTTCTTTTTTTGGTTTCTCCAACCTCAAACTCTCTAACGATTAAATCAGCACAATATTGCAATTCACTATTTATATTTTTTAAATTTTTTTGTAACTCGGATGATAAAACAACTGGAGCTTTAACTTCCTTTGATTGTTTACTTCTCTTTGGATATCCCAATCGCATATCAATCACCTAATTAATTTATTTATTATTATTTAAAATTTGTTAAATGTAGAAAAATTATGCTATTTATTACCAATTTTTTAAACAAGCGTATAATATAGTGAAAAATAACCTTATTTATTTAAAATTTAGTAAACGTTTCAAATCAACAAAGTTCATTTTTTATTATGCTTTCTAATTTTCTTGTACAAATTTCTTAGGGGGTATTCTATTAGTCGTTCTAAAAGCTAAAAAGAAAATCAAAGGTAAAACTTAAGATGACATTTTGAAGGATTTAGAAATTCAATAATCAACTTTATAGAATAATAGAAAACGTCGGATCAATAGAACCGACGTTTTTCTTCCTATATACGTCTTATTGCTCAACTAATTTATCAATTCGCTTATTCGATGACATACTATTTCTTGTAATAAGACTAACAGTAACCATTACTAGCGCATTAATAATTAGTGCAATAATCCCTACATTTAAGTCTTTCACTACTTGTGGAAGGTGAGGAAAAGCTTGAGCAAAAGTCTTTTCACCTAAATCAAAAATTGAAACAATAACACCACCAAATATAATTCCAGTTATAGCGCCCTGCTTTGTTACAAAGTTCTTATTCATTAAACTTAAGAAAAATGGCGGAGCAAGCTGCGTTATAAAATTATACGCCACAATTGCAATACTAAATAAAGAACTACCACCTTTAAAAGTAAAATATAATCCAATTAAAGTAATAAAAGGAACAATTAATTTTATTAGTTTTGTAATATGTACTACTGATTTAGTAGGGACAATTACTTGGTATATATTTTTAACAAATAATGTGGATATTACCATTAGAATCAAAGAAGCAGGTACTAATGCAGCTAATACCCCTGTTCCACCTATTAAACCGACGAACCATGGATCAAAAGTCTTTTTCGAAAGAAGTAATAATATTTTGTCACTATCACTTCCTTGCAACCCTTTAATTTGTAAGATTGCTGCAAATCCCACGAAAAAAGCAAATAATAAAATTAACTGATACAAAGGCATTATGATTGCGTTTTTTCTTAAAACCTTTGCATTTTTTGCTGCAAAAATAGGTGGAAATGAATGAGGCCACATATACATCCCAATCCCACTTAATATAATAGTAGAAATATACCAAGTTAAATTCATCCCATGTTCTGGTAGGATTGTAAAGTTTGGCTTTGCTTGTTCAATAGCCTGATACATCGGCTTAATACCGCCATAAAAATGAACTGGAAAATAAATACCTAAAAATAAAATGATAGCAAGAATTAAAATATCCTTTAAAACAGAAGTCCATGCTGAACCATGAATTCCTGATAGCATGACGAATATAGTAACCCCGAGTGCGCCAAATAAAATAGCCATTTTTGAAGAAATAACTCCATAAGATGTAATCTCAACGATATAGCCTAGGCCTTTAAGTTGTAATACTAAGTAGCAAAATAAAGCCACGATTCCAACTATAGCAACAAGTACTCCAAGAATCGGACTACCGTATTTCTTCGCCATAAAATCTGACTGAGAAATTAGTTTATGTTTTTTAGAGTATTTCCAAATCTCAGGAAAAGCCCAATAAGATATAATTGATGCAATACACCCGTAAGATACGATACTAAATATGGAACCACCTTCACCGTATGCTGAGCCACTTGCACCTAAAAAGGTAAAGGTTGTATACATTTCGCCAGCTGATAATAAAAAGATGAAAAGCGTTCCCATTCCCCGGCCACCAACAGACCATTGTTCTAAGTTCATTTCTTTACCTTTTTTTGACCATATACCAATAATGATGGAAACAGCGAAAAATAAGAATATAAACAATGTTCCAGTATTCATATTATATTTCCTCCTCTTTATTCGCAGGATCAAAAAAATAAATTAAAGTTAAACATACTGTGGTTAGTAATGACCATAGTACGATTGAGAAATGGAAAAATGGCATACCAAGTACGTAAGGAGTAACTTTATTCGAAAACAACGCACCTATTACAAAACCAATAATCGGAATAAAACCAAGTAAATAGATTTTTTTCATCCTCTACTCTCCTTAATTTTTAATTATTTAATATGTTAATAGCTCCTTGAACAAATATCTTTATTCCATCTTTTAAAGCCCTCTCATCAATATTAAATTTTGGATGATGATGCGGATACACTATTCCTTCCTCCTCATTTCTTGCACCTACAAAAAAATAAGTCCCAGGAACTTCATTAAGGAATGCTGAAAAATCTTCACTTCCCATCATTGGTTTAATTAATTCACGATTTTCTTCTCCAACTATTTCACAGACGGTTTTATCGATTAAGCTAGTTATTTCATTATCATTTATGACCGGTGAGTATCCGAGATGGTATTCAATCTCATACTTTGCACCATGAGCATCTGTAATACCTTTTACTATTTGCTCGATTAACATTGGTATCTGATTGCGAACTTCAGGTTTGAAGCTCCGAACTGATCCACCAATTTTAACACTGTTAGGGATAACATTTATTGCTGTCCCGCCATTAAATTGTGTTACTGAGATGACAGCTGTATCGATTGGATCGAGTTTTCTTGACACAATATGCTGTATATTTGTGACAACTTGGGTTCCAATCAGAATTGGATCAATTACTTGATTCGGCTGTGAAGCGTGTCCACCTTCACCGATTATTGTAATTTTAAATTGATCTGCACCTGCCATAATGGGCCCATAATTTAATCCAATTTTTCCAGTTTCCATATTACTCACTAAATGTGCCCCAATAATCAGATCAACTCCATCAAGTACACCTGCATTTACCATTTCAATTGCACCACCAGGTGGTAATTCTTCAGCATGTTGGAAAATAAAACGAACCTCACCTTTTAATTGATTTTTAAAGCTACAAAGTAGTTTCGCAGCTCCTAAAAGCATTGCAGTATGCCCATCATGACCACATGCATGCATTATGCCATCCTTTTTAGAACTAAATTCAATTTTAGTTTCTTCTTGTATTGGGAGTGCATCCATATCTGCTCGAATTGCAAGTACTTTTCCTGGATGAATCCCTATTAATCTAGCAACAACACTAGTCTTTGTTGGTCTAGAGATTTCTAAGCCTCCAAATGAATTTAGTTGATCGTACACAAATTGAGCAGTATTTTCTTCTTGAAATGATAACTCTGGATTTTCATGTAAATATCTTCTCCACCCAATCACTTCATCATTAATCGAACTAACTACATCATCTAATTTTAATTCAGAAAAAACATCATACATCATCACTACACCTCCGAGATTAATTCAAATTTATTTAAGGAATATTTTCGGTCTTTTTCCTTATATATCGATTTTATTATCTGAAAACGGTTTCTTCAATAACTTTTTGTTAAAAATTCAAAATATTAATAATATTTAATGCTCACAAAAAAAATAAACACTCCAAATTTGGAATGCTTATTTAAAACGATATATTTTACTGGGTCTCCCACGGTAAGATAAAGATTCCTCACCTATACATTCTAATAATTCGACTTCACATAAATCTGCTACAATACGTCTAGCATTCCGTTCTGTCATTTTAAGCTGTTCAGCTAGATTTTTTGTCGTAAAATCCTTCCATGCCATTCTTTTAATTAAGTTCTCGATTTTATGATATGTCTTTACACTAATATTTCCTAATTTAAGCTTTTGCAATAGCTCTTGGTCATTTGTACGGTATGCATAAGTCATCTCTTCTTCACGACCAAGTGACTCAATAATTTCGCCATTCTCTTGTACAATTATTATTTTTCGTTCATGCATCTCTTTTGACTGCTGAATTGATTCAATTGCATTTTTCTCTGCAGAATAAACAGTCTCACCAAAACCAATACCTACAGAAATTTTAGCATCCGATTCTAACGATAACTGCTCGAGCGTATTTTCTAGCAGATGAATCTCTCGTTCAATTGCACCTCTAGAACTATAAATCAAATATTTACCATATCCCTTTTCAATCAGTGAGCCATTTAATTGTTCGCAAAGTGTTAAAAGTACATCTTTCATTCGAAGTTCGATATGCTGTAAATGATAAGGTGATTTTGATTTCTGTATAATGCTCTCAAAATTTTCAATTTCAATTAACTCTACTCCAATTTGAGAGTCTTTAAAATAAAGAGCTTTCACTTTCTCTGTTAGGAGTCTTAATGTATGCTTAATATCAACACTACTAGTAGAGATCCATTCGACTGGAATATCGCGCTTTTTTAATTCCTGATAAATGAATGGAAAATTAGTCAATGCACCTTCTGTTTTATCGGAATCCCATAACTCAATATGAAATTGTAATAATTCCTCTAAATCAATCTGTTCTTCTTCAAACTGTTTGATATAAAACTGATCAAATGACTCATTTAATTGCTCTAAAGCATCTTCTAACAAATTAGAATACGTTGGCATATCGATGCTTAATTGATTAATTAACCCACCAGTACTATACATGATATTTAACAAACTTTTATAAGCCGAAGATTCTGTATGAGGAATATATAATAATTTTTCTTTTGAATGTAGGATTTTTTTTGCAATATTGTATGGCAATTGCCCCGAAAAAAGCCAGACATCTACATCTCGGTCATGTTTTTTTACAATTTCTTTTGTTTCAACAGGTTCATCATATGAAAATGGAAAAAATTCCAATTCATGTTCATATTCTTTAGTAAAACTTAATATTCGCTCCAAAGACCACTCTGGGCCAACAAGACCAATACGATACATTATTACACCTACCAATTACTCTAATTTTATAGGGGATTAAGTTTTCATATAGCTAATTTATATATAATTAATCTTAACAGTATCTCACTATAAATTACCATGATATTTAGAAATTGCTTGTGCAAAAAAAAAAAAGATCTTTTGACTAAGATCTTTTTCATTTCCTTTTAAAAAGGTTTCTTTTAGAAGGTCTTTTTAATCATTTTTCTTTTACTTTAATTTTTCCGTACTTAAAACGAACTTAAAAAATCCTTCATTTCATTAACTAATTCTTCAGGTGACTCATACATGCTCATATGTCCTGCACTGTTTAAAGTAGCAGTTTTAATATTATCTTTTTTTACCGAAAAAGTCTTTTCAGTTGGTATAATCTGATCGTCTTTACCTGCAAGTAAAAGTACAGGTAAACTTGTATCGTTAAGGACATAATTTCGGTCGGGTCTATTTTTCATGCTTATTAAGGCATTGACCGTGCCATCGACTGAAGTTTTATACCCAATTTGCTTTGCCAAATCTATTTCTGCACTATTGACTTGAATATTTTTTGGAGAGAAAAGTTTAGGAATTAATCCGTCCACTACGTTTTTCACTCCTTCATTTTTTACTTTTTCACTAGTTGCTACTCTACCTTTTTTTGCTTCTTCACTATCCGGATAAGCAGTAGAGTGGATTAATGAAAATCCATTTAAGTAATTTGAATATCTTTGAGCAAATGCAAGTGTAATATAGCCTCCTAATGAGTGGCCAAACAATGTTATTTGCTTAATGTTTAGTTGATCAAGTAAATCTTTCAACACATCTGCATAATCTTCTATTGAATGCTCTTCTTTTATAGCTGTAGAGTCTCCATGTCCTGGTAAATCAATTGCGATCACGCGATAGTCTTCAGATAGCTTTGGAACTACTTTTTCCCAATATTCATGACTTCCCATAAAACCATGAATTAAAACGATTGGCTTCCCTTTGCCTTGTTCCTTATAAGAAATTGATAAATTTTCAAGTTCAACTTTACTATTAATGATCATTCAACTCCATTCGAGAATTTTAAAAGAATCTTATGAACAAAATTCTGCACTTAATTATTTTCTCCTCTCTTTTCTCTAAATAATCTTTAAATAGAAAAGGAGTGTCTCAAAAATGAGAGACACCCCTATTTATTAGATGGACATTAAAATTTATCTACTTTCTGATTATGAACTGCATCGTTTCGTTGAATTTTCTGACCATTATTTTTATTTATAAATAAGTAAGCCACAGATAATACAATTAACCAAGGTATACCGAATTGAAGCATAATTTTAAAGCCAGTAAACCAAGAAGTAATTGTTAGTCCCAACAATAATATTGCACCTAAAATTGTGAAGTAAGGGAATCCAATCATTTTCACTGGTAATTTTCGACCACCTGATTGTTCCCATTTCTTTCTAAAAAATAAATGTGAAATAAAGATGGTCATCCAAGTAAACATCGCACCAAACATTGAGATTCCCATCATAAATGCATAAGAGGAATCTGGTAGTATTGCATTTACGATTCCGGCAACTACAATACCAATAGTTGAAACTGCAAGAGCATTTGCTGGAACACCTTTTTTACTTACTTTTCCTAAAATATTTGGCGCATGATTAGTTTTTGAAAGTGAATAAACCATACGAGTTGAAGCATATAATTGGCTATTCATCGCTGACAAAGCTGCTGTTAATATAATAAAGTTCATAAGTCCTGATGCAAAAGGTATATTTAATATTTCCATCACCTTTACGAATGGACTTTCATCAACCCCTGCCGATTTCCACGGAACGATGATCAGCATGATTGCAATCGTTAATACATAAAAAATTGATAAACGAAAAACGGTTGCTTTAAGGGCTTTTGGAACAGCAATATCAGGCTCTTTTGCTTCACCCGCTGTAACCGCAATCATTTCAGTTCCTAGAAAACTAAATAATGATATAAAGACGGCTACCCACATGCCCCACCAGCCAAATGGCATAAATCCTCCATCATTTGTTAAGTTCTCTACACCGATATTTGAATGGTGAGATGAACCAAACAAAACATACGATCCAAGTAGGATAAACCCAACAATTGCACTTACTTTAATCATTGAAAACCAATACTCAAATGTTGCAAATGTATTAACACTAGTAGCATTTATATAGATTAATACTGTTGCAAAAAAGGCGATCCAAACGATTCCTGGTACAGTTGGAAACCAATATTTCATATAGACTGCAATTGCACTTACCTCTACTCCAACAGCAAGGACTTGTGCCACCCAATATGAGTAACGAACAAGATATCCTGCCATAGGATGAATATATTTTTCGGCAATTGTCCCAAACGAACCACTAGTAGGATGTGCAACGGTCATCTCTGCTAAACAACCCATGAGCAGTAAAACGATAAATGCACCAACTACATAACTAAGAAGTACGCTTGGACCAGCAGTTTTTATTGCTAGTCCGCTACCAAGGAACAACCCCGTCCCAATCGCACACCCCATTGCAATCATCGTTAGTTGACTAGTTTTCAACTCCCTTTTTAAGCCCTTTTCTTGCTCGTTTTCAATTTTATAATTAGTGGTGGATTCCTTCATGATCTCATCCCCTTGTCCCCTTAGATAGCCAACTAAACTTATGCCACAACTTCACGTTCATTTTTAAATTTTTCATATTGCTTTTCAGTCATGATTTTCTTAAGTTTTTGTACAACTTCCCAAACTTCCACATAAGAAGTGTAAAGTGCAACTGGTGCAAGTCGAATAATATTTGGTGCTCTAAAGTCAGGAATAATACCATTTTCTTTCAGAGACTTACAAATACGTGCTGCTTCTTCATGTTCTAGACTTACATGTCCTCCTCGTCGTGCATCCTCTCTAGGAGATCCAATGAAAAATCCCATGTTTGGCAATTCTTGTTCAATACAATCCATTAAATATTGATTTATTCGAAGTGATTTTTCTCGAATCGCATCAATTCCAGCTTCTGTAAAAATCTCTAAAGATCCTATTAATGGTGCACAGCTTAATACATGTGGAGTACCGATTTGATAAGCTCCAGCAGTTTCAGCAGGAGTTAGAGTGTGCTCCATATCAAATTGCTTATCTTTTCTTGAACTAAACCAGCCTGCAAGTCCTGGCATTGCACCAAAATGTTTACGATTAACAAATAATCCACCTACACCACCTGGTCCACCATTTAAGTGTTTATAATTACACCAATAGGCAAAATCAACATCCCACTCACTAAACGAATGAGGAATTGATCCAACAGAATGACATCCATCAAAACCAATTAAAATTCCTCGTTTATGAGCCTCTTCAGTTAAGCGCTTCATATCTAAAATTTGACCGCTACGGTATAAAACTGTCGGTAAAATAATCAAAGCGATTTCTTCTGTCATTGCATTAATAATATCGTCCTCTTCTAGATAGCGTCCATCTTTACTTTTTACGCATATTAGGTCTTGATCAGGATCTAATCCATGAATACGAAGTTGACTTTGAAGAGCATAAATATCTGATGGAAATGTAAGCTCATCAGCTAATATCTTTTTTCTACTACCATTTGGTTGAAAAAAAGTACCAACTAACTGATGCAAATTAACGGTCGTGGAACCGGTTACAATTACTTCCTCAGAAGAAGCACCTACTAATGGAGCTAATTTTTCTCCTAGTTTTTCAGCCATGAAAAACCATGGGTGATTTCCATTTGTCCAACCATCTATTCCAAAATTCTTCCAATCTTCCAATGATTCTAGTAAAGTACGTTCAGCTCTTTTAGAAAGTAGTCCTAATGAATTACCATCCATATAGATTGATCCAGGGTTTAAGTAAAACTCATCTCTAAACTTTCTAAGTGAATCGAGACTGTCCATTTTTACTGCGTATTCTAATGTTGTTTCTGTAACTTTCGTATTCATAATATTCCTCCTCTATCAATCTACTATTTAAATCTATTTGTGAAAAAATCATATCAAAATAACTGACATCATGTCAATGACATCATGTCATATTTTCTGATAATAACAAAAGTTTAGATATAAAGAGATTATTTTATGTTAAACATACATAGTTTTCTGTGATTTCTTCCATTTTTATGAATTTACCTATATGCTAGAAGTAGCATATGTTGGAGGATCGTAGTATGAGTAATGACAAAGTAGAATCTAAGCGTCAATTACGTTCATTAATGACAAGACAAAAACTACTAGAAGCTGCTAAAGAAGTATTTCTTGAAGAAGGATTTCAAAAAGCAACGATAACACAAATGATAAAAAAAGCTGATATTGGTTATGGAACAGCTTATGTACACTTCAAAGGTAAAGAAGAGCTTTTAATTGTATTAATGGAAAATGTAATGGAAAGGTTTTATGAAATTGCCGAAACTTCCTTTTTTCCAGAAACGAAAGAATCCGCTGAATCGATTATTTATAAACAAGCTACTTCTTTTCTAAAAATGGCAGAAGATGAGCGTAATATGATGCAAATTTTTGAACAGGCTATTGGAGTATCTGACGTCATCTCAGACAAATGGAAAACAATTCGTGAAAAGTTTATTGATCGCATATCACTCGATGTTTCTTATGCACAAGAAACAGGATTAGCAAGAAAAGAGCTAAATCATGAACTAGTCGCGCGTGCTTGGTTTTTTACAAATGAGATGTACTTATGGGAAATCGTTCGAAATGAACAGCATTATACGATTGAAGAAATTGCCAAAACAATCACATCACTTTATACAACTGGTCTTTATTAAGAATCAAATTTAAAAGCTCAAACTTTCACTACTTAAGTTTGAGCTCTTTTTGGTTTCTATTTTGAATTAGTGCTACAATAAATTTCTCGTAATATAAACTTCTGAACCTTACCAGATGCGTTTCGAGGAAGCTGGTCAATAAATTCAACAATTCTAGGAATCTTATACCCTGCCATTCTTTCACGACAAAAAGATCCAATCTCCTCAAAAGATAGACGATGCCCTGGTTTTAATACGACAATTGCGGTTACGACCTCTCCCCATTTAGCATCAGGCGTACCGATCACTGCCGCTTCCAAAATTGAATGATGCTCATACAAAACATTTTCAATTTCTACTGAATAAATATTTTCTCCACCAGAAATTAACATATCCTTACTACGATCAACTAACGTGATATATCCTTCCTCATCTACTACAGCTAAATCTCCCGTATATAACCAACCATCTTTAATCGTAACTGCTGTCTCTTTCGGCTTTTTATAATATTCCTTCATAATTGTTTCACCTTTTAAGATCAATTCACCAACTTCACCAGGTAAAACTTCTTTATCTTGCTGATTAACTATTTTAATAATTGTATAGAGTAAAGGTGTTTTTCCTGTTTTTCCAAAATGGAGCTCATGATCTTCTGGTGAAAGATAAAACCCTGTAGGTCCCCCTTCTGTTAATCCACATAAGCTGAAAAATTGATTTGTATTAAATAATTTCATACTTTTCATTAAGATTTCAGGAGGCATTGGAGCTGCACCGTATGCACATCTTTTTATTGAAGAAAGATCATATTGGTCAGCATTTGGAACTTGCTGTAAATAGTTATACATTGTAGGAACACCAAAAAATAAAGTAATTTTATATTTTTCTATATCCTTTAACACATTTAACGGGTTAAAATCTCGATGAATAACATTTGTCATACCTAAATATAAACCCGGTAATAGAAAGATGACGAGCTGAGCACAATGGAATAATGGAGCAACATGTAAAAGCCGATCCTGACAGCTTTGTCCCATTACCGCACTCAATCCATTTATGAGCTTTTCAATTCGTTTATAGTCGAAAAGCGCACCTTTTGGTTGTCCAGTAGTACCTGAAGTATATAGTAAATGAAAATCATCGTCTCCTGAAATCTCTACTTGGGGATCTTCTTCAATTGATGACAACACATCAAAGAAGCTTAAACTATTCGGCGAAGAAGCTAGAGGAGCAGTAATGATATTTCTTACTTTCGATGAGGATTTTGAAGCATCTAAAACGACCTTTTCTAGTTCTGAATCACAAATAACAAGTACACTATCCGACTGCTCTAAAATATATTCAACTTCTCGAGAAACAAGACGGAAGTTGATTGGAACGACAACAGCTCCTACTTTTACAGCAGCACAATAACCAATCACAAATAAGTCAGAGTTTGCCATCATAAGAGCTAATTTCTCACCTTTTTTTATACCTAATTTCTGTAATCCCCATGCAAAACGATTAACCACTTTATTGAATTCCATATATGTGTATGTACGGTCTTGATAGACTAATGCTAATTTATCTGGGTGCCTTTTTGCGTTTAGCGATAATACATTTCCAAAACTCATTTGCTTACCCCCGTATTAAATAATTTAGATTTAATCAACTGACCTAATAATTCCTTTTTCAATGAATTGATTAATTGTTTGATCATCGTATCCTAAATTTAATAAAACCTCTTTTGTATTCGTCCCGGGTTTTACTCCAACATGTTGATAAGTAGGTTTAAACACTGAAGATTTAAAAGGTGAAGCAATTTGTAATTGATTGGTACCGTCATTTCTTTGGACGTTTACTAAAAGCCCCCTTTCTTTTACTTGCGGATGCTCACATGCTTCTTCAAAAGTTAACACTGGCTCAACACATGCATCAAATTTACTAAAAATTTCTTTAAACTCATTAAACGTTTTCTTACTAAATGCACGTTTTATTTCATTTTTAAATAAATCCACCTCATTTTTATCCTCACTAAAAGAATAAGGAAGAAATGGCATAATTTCTAATGCCTCACATAATTGTTTTCGAAATGAAGGTTCAAGACTGCCGATTGAAAAGAATCGACCATCTGATGTTTCGTAATAGTCATAAAACACGCCTCCATTTAAAAGATGTTCCTCAGGTTTTGGATTAATTTTTTGAGTTAACCAACCAGAACCCATTAAAGATTGCAACGTAAAAGTACAATCTGTCATGCTAATATCAACCCACTGTCCTTCACCAGTTTGCTCGCGATGAATTACAGCCGATAAAATGCCAATAATTGCGTGTAATGATCCACCAACTTGGTCTGCAACTTGAATTCCCATCGGAACTGGACGTTCATTCTTTCTTGTTGAATAACTCAAAACACCAGTTAATGAAAGATAATTGTTATCATGCCCTGCTCGATTTCGATACGGACCTGATTGCCCATATCCAGTAATTGAACAGTAAATTAGTTTCGGATTTATTTTCTTTAATTGCTCATAACTTAAGCCAAGCTTTTCCAACACTCCTGGTCGAAATTGCTCAATGAGAATATCGTACTCCTTTACTAGCTTATAGATAATTTCAGTACCTTCGTCGCTTTTTAAATCAAGGATAATAGATTTTTTAGAACGATTAATCGTTTGATGTGCGGCAGATTGGTCCCCATCAAATGGAGGTGAAGTTTGTAATAAGTCGGGATGAAATGGAGATTCGATTCGTAATATTTCTGCACCTAAATCCGCTAATATCATAGTTGCATAGGGACCCGGTAAAAGACGTGTAAAATCCAGAATTTTCAATTTATTCAACATATACTAAACCTACTATTCAATTTAATTTCCTCACTCCATCTCTTTAATTTGTCATTGTACATTCATTATTCTAGATTACTTGGTATCTCTCCTTTTTTTAGGTTAATAAGTTTAGCCATTTGAACTTTAATTCTACTAAAAAAGCCATTCTCTAAAGGATGGCTTTAACAATTAGATAAATATATATTTAGTGCGTTACTAAATTTCCTCCGTTTTGAACAACTACATGAACTTTAAAATCTAATGTTAAATTAGGATAGTATTTCTCTTTTACCAACCAAAGCTAACGCATTATTTGATCGAATGTCTTATTAGTCAGAAAAATAGATTCTATTTTATTTTGAATCGTCTTTAATGTTTGAGGTAAATCAACTAGACTCTTAAACCCTAACAGGACAAAAGGAGCATTAACAAAATGCTCTTTCATTATAAAAAAATCATCATCATTACCGAAATGGTTTTTAATATCCTGCAATATTGTTTCCATACATTAAAATACCTCCTACAAAAGACACATATTTATAAATTTTCCCATTTGATTTTTTTTATTCTTTTCAACCATTTTCTGTAAAAAAACAAGTTTAATTGAAAAATACAAACTGTCTATTAAATAGTATTAGACTAAAATTTGCAACATGTATTGGAGAAAATTACACTATTTGAATATTTATAAAAGTTTTATAATAAATATACATGTTTAAACATTCTTAAAACTTTATATAATTCGCACTTATAAATTTCGTTCTACTAAAGGAGATACAATATGTACCACACACATGAAAGATTTGACAATCGATTTAACGATATGATCTACACAAACACATATCCAAACGATATTTTGGATACAAAACCTCCAAAAAAACGATGATGAACAAGAATACAGCAATTAGATTAATCATTCGAACAGAATGCGATTACTAATAAATGATTTCATATTGAAAGTAAAAAAATGCACCGACCAGTAAATGGTCAGTGCATTTTTTCATTTGCTTGCACATACATATGACATTTATACAGTTCAAGTGGAGCCGTTTGTTTTAACATGCTAAACAACTTGAACTAATGCATTTCATTTGATTAATAGTCACTCACTGCTGAAAAAAGTCACTTAAAAAGTGGTCTTTTAATCACGCATTGCCCCTGCCTCACGTGAAGTCATTGCTCCCTGTCCATGGCTTACATCACTTTGAATTTGCTGTTTTACCTTTTGAGGATTCGTTCCTGATTTCATATTAGTTCCCATATTCCCTTTACCTTGTGTATTCTGTGGCATAAAATCCCTCCTAAGATTATTCTTAACAATTATATTATTTACAATAAAAATCGTTATATCCTGTGAATCTGAGCAAAAAAATCGTTCCTTTTTTTACAGGTATTAAAAAATTAAACATTAAAATAGTTTGACTATTCAGATTTAACATTCTATAATCATATTAAACTAACTACCGGTAGTTAATAACCGAAAAAACAAATTAGGAGATGATTTTTGTGAAATATCCACTTTCACCTGATGTAAAACCTGAGTTTTGTACAACTGGAACATTTATGCGACTTCCTTCTGCAAGAGAAAATGCGAAATTAGCAATCGTTGGCATGCCTTTTGATACTGCAGCTTCATTTCGTGTTGGTGCACGATTTGCTCCTCAAGCAATCCGACAAGCATCTATGACTTTATTCCCATATCATCCAATTCATAAGGTATATCCATTTGACGACAGCAATGCGATCGATATTGGAGATGTATCAGTGATCCCACATAATATCCATCGAAGCTATAAACTAATGGAAGACGCAATGTTTGAATTAATGGATGGTAATATTATCCCAATTGGTTTAGGTGGTGACCACTCAATTACTTTAGCAAACCTACGAGCTGCGGCTAAAAAACATGGTCCAGTTGCGATGATTCACTTTGATTCGCATACTGACACTTGGGATACATATTACGATGAAAAATATTGGCATGGATCACCTTTTATCCGAGCTCACGAAGAAGGACTTCTAATCCCTAATAAGGTTTTCCAAATAGGTATACGAGGCACATTAAATCATCCTGGAGATATAGATGCTAGCCATGAGCTTGGTTACAATGTTATTACTACTCCTGAAATTTATGAACGTGGTTTTGAATCTATTTTAAAAGAAATGAAAGAAGTTATTGGAGATACACCGTGTTTCTTAACTTTTGATATTGATTTTGTCGACCCATCTTGTGCACCAGGAACTGGGACACTTGAAGTTGGTGGATACAATAGTATGGAAACATTAAAAATGATTCGCTCATTAACTGATTTCAATTTTATTGGTTTTGATGTCGTTGAAGTACTCCCATCCTATGACCCAACTCAAATCACATCACTACTAGCTGCAACGCTAGTTCATGAATTTGCTAGTTTAGCTACATTACAAATTAATAAAAAAAACTCAAAGTAATTTAAAAAGCTCTGTTTTTTAGACAGAGCTTTTTTCGAAGGCTTGAAGGTAGTATAGTTCAGCTTTTTCTCTTTTTACTTCCTCATGAACACTCTATGAGGAAGTATAAATCAGTTTTTTCTCTTTTTACTTCCTCATGAACACTTTATGAGGAAGTATAAATCAGTTTTTTCTCTTTTTACTACCTCATGACACCTTTATGAGGTAGTATAAATCAGTTTTTTCTCTTTTTACTTCCTCATGAACACTCTATGAGTAACTTATTTTCAGTTTTTTGCTTTTATACTTCCTCATGAACACTCTATGAGGAAGTATAAATCACCTTTTTTTCTTTATACTTCCTCATGTACCCTTTATGAGGAAGTATAAATCACCTTTTTCACTTTTTACTTCCTCATGAACACTCTATAAGGAAGTATAAATCAGCTTTTTGCCTTTTTACTTACTCATGACACCTTTATGCACCACTCCATGTACTTAAACAACATGAACAACGCTCTATCTCCTAAAACAAAGCTTTTTTGCAATAAATATAAACAATATTTAGACTTCACAAAGATTCCAGTTTATAATCTAGCTAACAAGAGTTAGTTTCGGAGGATGAAGATGACAAAGGATAAGATTATTGCAGCAGCACTTGCCTTATTTTCTAAAAATGGCTATGAAGGTACAAGTTTAACTGAAATTGCAAAAGCAGTTGGGATTCAAAAACCATCTATTTATAACCATTTTAAAAGTAAAGAAGAAATCTTTCTTACCATTTATGAGAATAGTTTATGGCTTCATGTGAAAAAAGTAGACGAGCTGATGGGAGAAATTCGTGAATTGTCAGCAAAGGAACAACTATACCAAATTCTAAACGTAACATTTGAATACTATATTGAGTTCGAGGAGCAATCTACTTTCGTGAACCGCGCTGTCTTTTTTTCTCCAGAACCATTAAAGGAACAATTACATACTCAGTTCATGGAATCGGAAGAAGCAATGTCAACTATTTTAAGATCAGTGATTGATAAGGGAATTAAAAGTGGAGAAATTCGAACAGGCAATGTAGAAGATTTTGTTATGTCTTATTACTGCTTAATTGATGGCATCTTTATTGAACTATCTTATTATGGAGCTGAAAAGATGAAGCCAAGGATTTCGAATATATGGAGGAATTTTTGGTACGGTTTTAAAAATGAATAAAAAAAGGCGTTCGATTTTTCGAATGCCTTTTTCACTATTTTTACTGATTTGAAGTCAAATCAGATTTGAATTGCTGAACAATATCTGGTGATGCTGGTGCAGCAGGCTTGTAATACCCTTTTTGAAGCGCATAATTGTACAATGTACGTTGACGTGCTTCGTCCTGATTGCGTAATTGAATTAATGTTTGTCTTAAGTCAGAGTTTGCTGACTCATTAATAAAACCTGCATAAGCCGTTAAACTAGCGTTTAGTCCCTCTAAATAATCATTAACCATATCTTTATCTTGAAACATAATAAAATCTCCTTATCCTAAAAAGTTTAAAAGCTTTTGCTTAGATTCCATTGCTGATTGTGCATCTCTTTCTAAAAGAGCTTTAAATTCAGGATCAGAACATTGCTGAGCATATGCCTCTAATTTATTTGCGATTGTACTATGTCCTCCGATAATATGACGAAGGTTTTCTAACTCAAGTTCTGTTAATGAATTGTTCATTACTTAATTTCTCCTTTCGAACAAAAAGTTGTATAATTCTGCCTGCGCTTCTGCCCTTATCTGATTTTGATTAAATTTAAATATTGATCGACAAGGTTTTTCAACAGTCCACACATTGACATTATTAATTTTCCAAAATCCTGTAAAAAAATACGTAAAAAAAGCTCAATCTATCCGAAGCATAGATTGAGCTTTAAACTACTTGTCAGATTTAATTATTAGTCTCTGCTGAAATCAGCTTCTTCTAATTTAACCTTCTTCGTTTTCATAATTACTTTATAGCCGAGGTATCCAAGAATAAATAATGGTAGTCCAATATAAGAAACTGCAATACCATACCAGTCAATTTTTTCTCCAGTAAATGCTCCATAATTCGTTCCAAGCATTGCAACTAAACATAAAACTGTTGCTAAAATTGGACCTAGTGGGAACCATTTTGCTAAATAAGGTAGATCCTTTAACTTTCTTCCTTGGGCAATATACGCTTTACGGAAGCGGTAATGCGTGATTGAAATACCTAACCAAGAAATATAACCAGCTAAACCAGCTGCATTTAATAACCAAGAGTATACTGTACCATCACCAAATAATGAAGTTAAAAAGCAAAGTGCACCAATTAGAGTCGTCGCAATTAATGCACTAACTGGAACTCCACCTTTGTTTACTTTTCTTAAGAACTTTGGTGCTTTTCCTTCTTCAGCTAATACCCATAGTACACGAGAACCAACGTATAAACTTGAATTACCCGCTGATAAAACTGAAGTTAATATAACTGTATTCATTGCAGCAGCCGCAAAAGCAAGTCCTGCATGTTTAAAAACTAAAGTAAATGGACTGATCGCAACACTATCAACGTCTCCACCTAATAAGTTTGGATCTGTATAGCTTATTAAACAGCCGATAACGAAAATCGCTAATACGTAGAATAATAAAATACGCCAAAAGATTTGCTTGATTGCTTTTGGAATATTCTTTTCAGGATTTTCACTTTCCCCTGCAGTTACTCCAACCATTTCAGTTCCTTGGAAAGCAAAACCTACAATCATAAATACACTAAAGATCGATAAGAGACCACCTTTAAATGGTGCTTCTCCTTTTGTGAAATTGTCAAAACCACCAGTGTGCCCCTTCATAATACCGAAAATCATTAATAATCCAATTACAATGAAAATGATAATTGTAGCTACTTTAATAATTGAAAACCAAAATTCAGATTCTCCATATCCTTTTACAGACAGTACATTTAAACCAAAAATTAAAACAAGGAATATAGAACTCCATACAATACCTGGAGTATGTGGGAACCAATATTTCATAATTAAAGCCGAAGCTGATAATTCTAAAGCAAGGATGATGGCATTGTTATACCAATAATTCCAACCAACAGCAAAACCAAGAGCTGGGTCGACAAATCTTGAAGTATATGTGCTAAAAGAACCCGAAACCGGAATTAAAGTTGCCATTTCTGCTAAGCTAGTCATTAGGAAATAAACCATAATACCAGCAATTAAATATGCAGCTAGAGCCCCACCAGGCCCTGCATCATGTATTGTTGCTCCACTCGCTAAAAATAGACCAGTACCAATCGTACCACCCATAGCGATCATTGTTAAATGTCTCGTTTTTAGTTTTCTTTCTAAATGCTCTTTTTTAGGCGTGTTACTTTGAATAGTGAAATCAGTTTTACGATTTGTATTTTGCATGAATACACCTCTTTATTTTAAATTGAAATTCCCCTAAATACGAAAAAGGCTGATCAAATCTTTAAATTGCTCACATTCCAATCGATCCATTGGCATTGTCATTTCGTACAAAATTACAAATCACAGACTAAGTTACCTATTTTAATACTAAGCCTGGAAACTGAGCGATGTAAAGATGAAAATCCTCCCTTCTGAATTTAACAAAGGAACAAATCTTATACCCTCAATGCTGATAGCGTTTTCATTTTTTTTGCTTTCATCATCGAAATGTACTTAATTAAAATTATCATAATATGACGAAAAATAGAAGGAGTTTTTTCATTGTTTAGATAATTTAGAGTTATTTAAGAATAGTTAAATTTTCAAAAATCGTATATTTATTTGAAACAATAAATATATATTAAGTCCTAGTTTAACATTCTTCAACTATTAATTTTTAGATTGGAAAATATTATATAATGAAAGCGCTTTGTTATGGTTTAAAATTATTTTTCCTTATTTATTAAAGCTCTAGACTTGTAAGCAGTCCCAATAAAAGTATCTGTATATAGGAAAATCATCACTCTTTTTTAGGTGAAATGTCCTGTTTTTTTATCTTTCATTTCATCGACTCTATACAAAAAAATGAATAAAACCAGCTCGGAAATTTTCTGAATTTTTAAAACGTAAAATTCAAAAAAAACATTCTTCATATCTCCAAAAGAATGTTTTTTTCACCTAATTTTAATTTCTTATGGGGTAACGATATTAACCCACAGATTAAAATGATCAAATAAATTTACCATCTCTTTAAATTTCTCTTTATTCCCAGTAATGCTTAGCTTCCCATTTGCAATTGCCTTATTTACATCGAGTTTCCCGTACATAATTAAATAAAAAGTTACTTTATCTACAAATAATGTGGCATCAGGACTTGGAGCAGTTAAACCATCACTATAATTAAAAACGGCGTCCTTTATTTCAAATGTGTAATTTGTTTTCAGATCAGTAAAATTCACGTTAAATGTAAAACGCTTATTCTCTGCTTTTGGACCATTAAGCGTGATCGAAATATAATCAAAAAAATCTTTTACGCTCATGTTTAAGATCGATTGTTGGTCTACAGTACTTAATGATTGTGAATCATCTATCTTCATAATACCTTTTCTCAATTCCTGTGCACCCGTCAAATAAACATTTCTCCAGGATGCAGATTCGGCCCTGTATCCTAATTGCTCGTAAGATTTAGCTAGTAAGTTCTTAGCCTCTTTGTTATTCGGATTTGCCATGACTACGTTTTTCAAAACTTGAGCAACAAAGCGATATTCACCTTTCTCAAAATCTAGTTTTGCGAGCTTCAAAACCTTCTTTTCTCCACCCATGTATTGAACATATTTCCTTCCAGTCTCTACTTGTGGGAGTGGATCTAAATCAGAGGGATTACCATTAAAATATCCTAAATAATAGTTGTAAACTGCTTTAGCATTTTGCTTCAAATCACCATAATATCCTCGATTTGCCCAATATTTATCAAGACTACTAGGTAATTTTATTTGCTCAGCTATTTCATCTGCAGTGTAACCTTGGTTGGCTAGGCGAATTGTTTGGTCATGAATATACTTATATAAATCTCGTTGCTTTGTAAGATGCTCTATTACACGAACCTTCCCCCATAACGGCCAGCTGTGTGCTGTAATTAATGTGTCGATTTCTTCTTTACCAAATAACTTAATTGTATCATCCAAAGCTTTTACCCACTCAGAAGCATCTCGTGTCTTTGCTCCTCTTAAGGTATAAAAATTATGCATAGTATGACCCGTATTTTCAGCCACTACTAAAGTTTTGTAATCTTTTATGTAATAATGCATTTCTGATGGTGCTTCAGTATTTAAGGTTAATAAAAACTTAAACTTAACTCCATCTATTTCCACCGTTTGTACTTTATCTTTTATTTCAATTGTCGGTGGCAGAAAGCTGATTGTACCGGTACTAATTCTAGGACCAATCCCATTTGTTACATATCCTTTTTTATTTACGGGTAAAAGATTTCCGAACATATACCCCGCTCTTCTTGACATGATATTACCTAAAAGGATATTCTCACTTACTACTTCCTTAGAAAAGTTTAATGGTGCAATAATTGGTACCTTTTCTGGATTGATCGCGTATTGTACAATTCCTTTTACCCCTCCAAAATGATCAGCATGACTATGACTAATAACTATTGCACTAACTAACTTTTTAGGGCGATACTCATAATATAATTCCATTGCTGCTTTAGCAGTTTCAATTGTTGATAATGTATCCAATATAATTAAACCTGTTTTACCTTCTACAATTGTCATTACAGATACATCTTGCCCACGAATTTGATATACCCCATCGACTACTTTATAAAGTCCAGGAGTATTTAATAATTGAGCTTGTCTCCATAAAGATGGATTTACTGTTAAGGGTGCAGTCCCTTCATTAATAATTGAATATTGATTGCGATCCCAAATAACAGCACCTTTTGAATTTTTTAATTGATCTTGCATTAATGGTGCGATGAACCCCTTATGAGCATCATTAAAATCTTGTTTATCATTGAAATTTAATTCACTATAAATTTTTTCATTTGCTTTAATTGTATCTTTAGTAGGAGGCATGGCTTGAGAAAATACGTTTTGAGGAAAGGGGGTAATAAAAAAAATCGTTATTATTAGTAAAAATGATAAACCTTTTGTTTCAAACATGATTCTACTCCTTCTAGTCATCAACATATAGAATTGGAACAAAAAGCAACATTAGTTCTTCAATACGTTACTCTTTGTTCCAATTTATTTTTTATGAGGATATGTATGTTTACTATTAATAATCTTCCTTAAATCTCCTCTAATTAGAGCATCTTTCATTTCTTTTGAGTTAAATGGAATAAACGGTGCTAAATATGGAACCCCCATTGATCTAATTGATGCCATATAAGCGATCAAAATAATTAATCCGATGAAAATCCCTTTTAACCCAAAGAAAAATCCTAAAAATAAAAAAACTAATCTTAACGCCATAACCGATCCATACAGTCCTCCTGCAGCAATTGCAATACTAGAAAGGAAATTAATTCCTACTATTATTAACGTCGCAGAATGAATCAGTTTTGCAGTGACTGAAGTTTGTCCAACTACAATAGCCCCTATGAGTGAAACAATAATGACAGTCGATTTAGGAATTCTCAACGATGCTTCAGTAAGTAACTGGAAAATAATCATGACAAATAATATCTCAACGATAATAGGTATCATAGTATCTGACTTTGCGAAAAACACCTTTGCAAATTTATGCGGTACCCAGTCATGATGAAAACGGACCACTGTTTCATAAAGGCCCAATAAAATAATTGAAAATAACCAGCTAAACAAACGTAAAAACCTGAATCCATATCTTCCTGATTTAGTATTATATTCATCCGGTTGATGAAAATAATGAAGAAAAAGACAAGGAACGATAAGACTATAAGGAATACCATTTACTAAAATCGCAACACGCCCCTCATATAATGCTGACACAGTGACATCTGGACGTTCACACGTAAAAACGGTTGGAAAGAATGTTTTTTTCCCTTCTAAAGCGTCTTCAATTACTCTAGCTTCTAATAAATAGGTCACATCTATATTTTTTATTCTTGACCTTGTTTCATCTAATATGTTTTTGTCAACAAATCCGTCCATATAAATAATCGAAACATCTGTTTTTACTTCGTTGCCTACCTCTAGATTTTCAATACTTAACTTATTTGACGGTATAATATTACGGAGAAGATTGATATTAACTTTTAACTGTTCATTAAATCCTATTAACGAGCCTTTCAATGATCTTTGAGTATCAGGCTCATTGATTGACCGCATTTGCCAATCAACAGTATCTGCTAAAATTCCTTCTTCATAACCATCAACTAATATAAGTGTCTTTCCTTTCGATAGTCCAATCAAAATATCTTCATATGCTTTTACCTTCATCACATCAGCAATTGAAAGATGACGGGTGATAACAGCGTCAATACTGTCGAATTTAATAATTCTCAGCAAAGGCTTAAGAATATTATCTTGAATAGATTGTGTATTCGTTATCCCATCAATATACAAAATTGCAGCATCACGAATGACTTCATCATTTACCGTTAGTAGTCTAACTTTCAAATCAGTACCGTTATTAAACTCTTCTTTTATATAATGAATATTCTTTTCTAAACTTACTACTAAAGTTGACTGTTCCGTGTTATTCACTAAAAAATCTCCTTAAGCATATTTTGGTTTAGTTTGTCCTGCATATTCCAATTTATGTTAATTTGGGTGAAGGTTTCAGTTTCAATTTTGTATTAAAAAATAATCCAGCCTTATTGGAAGGTAAAGTTGTTGAAGTCGACTTACTAAGTTATGAACCTTTAGATGTGACACTTGGTCTTTTACGTTTAAAAAAGAAATTATTATCCCCAGTTGAAAAGCAATTCATTAGATTTATTAAATCGGAAATGAATGAATATGAAGGCTAAGTAAAAAAAAGATGATATCGTCACACGATATCATCTTTTGATTTATTCAGTTGATTCTACTTCTTTCTTCTCATGATCTGTTACGCCCAATACATCTAATAAAAAGATGAAAACTGGTATCCCAATAATAAGACCCCATACGCCAAAAAAACGTTCAGAAAAAACAAGAATTAGAAAAGTATAAAAAACTGGTAAGTTCGTTTTAGCTGATATTAGCTTTGGATTTAAAAAATAAGTTTCAAGTGCATGTAAAACAAGAATCATCAAAATTACATACATGATATGTGTCATTCCACCGATTGTATAGGCAATCGTACAAAGTGGAATTAATGAGATAAACATTCCAGCAACCGGGATTAGTCCAAGCAAGAAGATCAAGAAGCCTAAACCGATAAGCTGTGGAAATCCCATAAATCTTAATGCGATCACCGATAAAATACAATTCACTAATGCAATTAAAAACTGGGCTTCAATTACTTTACCAAAAGAACGTGAAAATCTTTCTCCAAAATAAGCCATCTCATAATAAAAAAGTGATATCTTACTATTCTCAAACTTTTTGGTAAATGCAATAATCCTAGGCTTTTCAAGTAGAAAAAAGAAACTTAGAACTAAAGCAATTAATACTTCAATCCCCCATTGGCTAATATTAGAGGCATACTTATATAAAAAATCTAATCCTTGCTCAGTATAACCTGATATTTCAACCTTTTTAATTGCGGTTACAATATAATTGATGATTTTCTCATCTGGTGGATTCATATAAAAGGTTTTGATTTGTACGATTAGTTGGACAACTTGAGATGTAATAACAGGTAAATAATTATAGATCCCTACGACTAAAGCTGCCACAATAACGATATACAAAGAATAGACAACTACTAACCGATTAACCGGTAAAATCTTGTTTACTCTATTAATAATAAATTTATGTACTCGATCCATTAAATAAGTAAAAATGAAAATTAGTAAGACTAAATTTATTATTTTGCGAGTTAAGATTAGTACTAGAATGATACAAGCCATCATTGCTAGTCGTCTAAACGTACTACTTTGAAAAAATTTTCTGACCTCCATTCCACAACCCCCTTACCTAGATATTATTGTGCCTGAGTAGTATGGAAATCTTAATTTTTATAATAAAAACATAACCACATCCCAAAGGAAGTGGTTCATAAAGTTGCTTCTCTTTTCATTTTTATTTAATAAATTCTTCAATTATGAATTTTCATTTAACAAATTCTTAATGTTGAAAAGCGCCACTTTTTATTTTACCAATTCTAACACTAAAAATAAAGATGCAGCTAAACAATTATGTTTAGCTGCATCTTTTAATTGAACTTTTTGTGTCAATAATTGTTCCCCATCCCTTTTCATTCACACTTGGGCACTGAATGAATACTATAGGCATGAGGGTGTGATTCAATGAATGACTATAAGATTAAAGAAGATCTTCGTATTATCGCTACTCTTCAAAGAGATTTAAATGTCGCCGCTGCAGCATTATTATTAACTGGCCAAATTACGATAATAGGTGTATTTGTAACGTCTGGAGAATTTAGTCTTTCTCTAAGTGGACCCTTATTAGGTAGAGAACGTGTAGAAAGTAAATATGGAGATCAATTTACAAATGCTCTCATTGATGTAATCGATATAATTATTGCTATTTTATTATTAATAGATGAAGTTCGAGTTGTAAGCTCCGTTATAGGACCCGGTAGATTCTCACTAAATGTGAGTGGACCTATTTTTGGTGCGCCAGTTAGCGAACCGACACTTCCTTTTCTAAAAAAAACATATTACTTTTGTAAAAAAATTGTTTCGAAACATTTTGATATTGATCCGAGAATCTTTAGTAAATAAAGGAATGGTGATTATGGCTTTAACAGATATCCCTACTGTAAGACCTACTGATACCCAAGTTTTTCTTATGGCAATTTCCGTCATTTCGTTTATTTTCTTCTTTACACAACGAAAGTCAAGTGATTCAACGACTTCAACGACACAGGTGAGTTAAGAAATCACTGTTCGTCTTTTTCTAACTCATTATTGATTGGTTTTTCCCTATTTTCGATAACTGATAAAACAGCTTCTTCAATTTCTTCATAGCATGTGCATCTACAAATATTAGAAGATAACCATTCTTTCATTGTTTCATATGTTGGATGAGGGTTTTTTATTAAAAGTGAATGACAATTCATGATGAATCCAGGTGTACAATAACCACATTGAAACGCAAAATTTTCAACGAAGGCTTTTTGTATAGGTGAATCTTTTAAACCTTCAATTGTAGTTATTTTTTGTCCGATTGCCTCGATGGCAAGCATAATACATGATTTATACACTGTACCTTCCATAACAACTGAACAGGCTCCACAATCTCCATTTAAGCATCCTGGTTTTGCGCCAGTAAGCCCGAGCTTTGCTCGTAACACATAAAGGAGAGTGTCTACTGGACGAATCTCCACTTGTCGAATTTCGTCATTAACATTTAAAGAAACGGTTAATTTTTTTATTGGAGACTGGTCCATTACCTTCCCTCCATTTCAATCATTATCTCTTCTATTGTGTTTTTTAGTACAAATAGTCGGTACTCTTTTGAGCCTTCAACATCGTCAAGCACTTCTCCTGGAATGAATTGCAATGCTTTTTGAATTCTTTCTTCTATGCTCAAGTTAGTATTATTTAACTCAACTTCCATTTGCTTTGAACGAAACGGAAAAGGGCATAGCCCACTAAAAGCAAAACGCAATTGATTATCTGATTTAATAGATGCGATCGTCAGTAATGGATAACCTGTATCCCATTGCTGACGCTTTTTTATGCTCATATATGGTAGATTGATATACTTCTTTTCCGTTAAAAGTTGGATCAAAAATTGTCCATCTTGGAGTTGAAAGTTTTGGTTGAAGATTTGCTCGATTTGAAAAGCCTCTATTCCATTAAATCCAGCAACAATTACTTGGCTATCACAAAGTAGAAATGGTAAAACTGCTTCCCGGTAAAAAATTTGACCACATAAATTTCCGCCTAAGGTTATTTTATTTCTTGCCGTACGATCAGCTATTTCCATAGATGCTTTAGAGAGTAATGGAAAAAGGTTTTTCTCTTCAATTTCTGTTAGTGAGATTACAGCACCTGATATTAAATAGTCTTCATTAAACTCAAATAATTGGCACTCACTTAGATCTTTAAGATCGATCAGGGCATCTGTTTCAACCAGATTTAACCGACCAAGTGTTATAATTTCTGTACCACCTGCATAATAAATCGGCCTCTTGTTTTTAGCTTTTAAAAAATAAAAAGTCTCCAATGCTTCTTTAATGGACATTGGTCTATAGTATTCTATATTAGAAGATAACAATCTAGTTCCCACCTTCTTTTACTTTCCATAATAATTCTGGGATAATTGGTAAATTGTTAATGTTTGCCGAAAGCGCAGTAGAAAGACTGTTACCAAGAGCAGCTGGCATTCCTAATAATCCATGTTCCCCTACACCTCTTGCACCAAAAACAGCATCGACTTGTGGCGTTTCAACAAAGGCTACTTCATATTTAGGGTTCTCACCAAACCGAATCGGTCGATAAGTTCGTAATTGAGGATTTAGTACCTTCCCTTTCGCATCGAAATAAAAGGTTTCTCTTGCTGCAAAAGATAAGCCCATACTCATAGCACCTTTAACTTGCCCAGTTGCAGTCTTACTGTTTAGTACTTTGCCAATATCAACAGCTGTAACGGCTTTAAGAATCCTATATTCATATGTTTTTAGATTGACTTCTACTTCTACACCATGTGCACAAACCGTCCACTCTGGTCCAGGTTTTCCAGCGCCAGTTTCTCGATTTAAACGGGTTAAGCCAGTTAAAATATAGTGTCCCCTTCCAATTATTTGTCCTCCTATTGAATTTCCATTTGGAAATGTATAACCGTAAGCAATTTTTTCAATTGGGATATTTGTATCTGGATTACTTCTTAAAAACACTTTTCCATACCCAACTTCTAAATCATCAACAGGAGCACGCAATATAAATGCAGCTAAATCTTTTAATTGCCTCATTAAATCCTCAGCAGCTGCTAACAATGCTCTACCAGCCATGAATGTTCCTCTACTTGCAACTGTTTTCCAATGCTCAGGTGTATTTAGAGTATTGATATTCATTTGAACATGAATGTCGTTTACATCCATTTTCAGGATTTCTGCTAACATTTGAGCAAGAATCGTTTTAGTTCCCTGACCGAGTTCTACAACACCGGACATTAAATTAATACTTCCATCTGCATTGTAGATCAATATTACGCCTGAGCTTGCATTTGGTGTAATAGTAGAGGTCTTCCATGAACAGCTAATTCCTTTAACTCTTACTTTATGATTACCTAAGTCAATAACTTGACCTTCCTGCCAATTAATTAATTCTTTCATTTTTTCAATACATTTTGGGAGATTTCCAACTGTACTAGAATTTAATACAACTTGTGTAGGAGTCGTATCACCTGGTTTAATGGCGTTTCTTTCTCGTAGTTCGATAGGATCCATATTTAATTTTCTAGCAAGAATATCCATTGCTCTCTCAAACGCAAAATGTACTTCTGAATGACTAAACCCTCTAAAAGGTGCTGGGTATGGATGATTCGTATACATGCATAAAGAATCACACCAAATATTTTCAATATTATACGGTCCTGTGCAATCAACTGCTCCTGCCCGTGTTAAGTCAATCGATTTATCTGCATATGCTCCGCCATCCCATAAATAGTGAATTTCTGCAACTTTGAGCATTCCTTCTTTTGTACTTCCCAGTTTTACATTCGCCTCAAGACCAATATGTCCCGGAGATGAAAGCATATCATTTTCACGAGTGTTATATATTTTTACTAATCTACCATTTACAGCTCGTGAAGCAATATAGGCTAAAAGTTCTAACTGGACTGCTCCTTTTCCACCATACCCCCCACCTACAAAAGGAGTGTTTACAATAACTTTTCCGGGTTTAACTCCAAAATAATCTCCAATCAAATCCTTAACCATAAATGGGCATTGTGAAGAAGTTGTAATCTCAATTGAGCCATCATGATGGATTTGAGCAAATGAACATCTTGTCTCCATTGCAACATGGTCAGATGATCTAAATGCAAAATTCTCATCAATCATTACTTCGCTCTCTCTCCAACCTTTGTTAAAATCTCCTTTACGAATTTTAATCCTAGTAGCAATATTCGTACCTGGCTCTGGATAAACACCTTCAGTTATTTTATACTCTCCTAGTTTTGGATGTATAAGTGGTGCATCTTGTTTAAGTGCTTCTGTTGGAGAATTTACAACTGGAAGTATTTCATATTGTACTTTTACTAAATTAGCAGCTTGATTTGCTTCATAAAGGGTGTCCGCTACAACGATTGCCACTACTTCACCAAAAAATCGAACACGGTCAAAAGCGATTGGATAGCGGTCAAGTATTCCTTCTCCTACTAAAGGTAGATTCTCACCAAATATGATTTTTCTTACACCTTGTACTTTTAGAGCATCGGTAGCATCTATACTTTTAATCATCGCATGAGCGTATGGACTTGTTACTAATTGAGCGTGAAGCATATCATTTGTCTGAAAGTCGTCTGTATATTTAGCATATCCCGTAACTTTTTCAAAAGACTCTTTTCGGGGTATCCCTTTTCCAATTATATGCATCGTGTTTTCTAAACCCCTTTCGAAAAAAACGTTTAACATAAATTTCTTTTATATGAGATACTATAAAAATTTATGTTTTGAAAACAAAAAAAATGCCCAGATAGGAGAATCAGGCCATTTATAACTCATAATCAAAACTAAAATTGAGATTTTTTCTTTATTTTAAGTATGTGACCTATTTTTTTCCTAAGAAGTATTTCCATACATATCCAATTTCACAAAGGGAATAATACTTATATTCTTAGCGGAGTTTTTAAGGAGTTGATTTAAATGGAAGTAAACGAAAAAACCTCCATGCTTGAAGAAGTACAAAGCGCATTTCAATCTAGTTCAGATTTTAAATATAAAAAATATTCAATCGAGGAAGTAACTCTACATTTATGTTATTTAGACACTTTGATTGATTCAGAAGTAATTCAAACACATATACTAGAACGGATTTTTTCAAAAAATAACTCAGATCGAATTGTAACAACTATATTGGATACTGAAGATGCGTATACACTTGATGAGTGTATTCAGTTTATTCTTTCTGGTAACGTCATTGTTTTTAATGATAATAATAGGAGTAAAGCGAAGTCATATTCTGCACTTTCTGATAATAGCGATCGTTCAATATCAGAATCAATTTCCGAAACAGTAATATTAGGACCCCATGACAGTTTTGTTGAGAGTCTTCAAACCAACTCAACTTTAATTCGAAAAAGATTACGTACGAAAGAATTAATCATCAAAAATATAACAATTGGTAAAAAATATCCTGTGACGCTTTCCATTTTTTATTTAAACGATATTACTCCAAAATCAATGATTGAAACAATTGAACAGAAAATAAAAAAGCTAGAGACAAGTGGAAAAGTTGAACCTGTACAAATGATCGGAACTGTACATATTCAAAATATGATAGAAGAATATCCCTCTTCTCCATTTCCACAAGTGATGTTCACTGAAAGACCTGATCGTACAGTTCGTCATTTATTAACAGGAAAACCTGCAATTATACTCGATAATGACCCTAGTGCATTATTATTTCCTTATGATATTTATGGTTATTTCCGTAGTGCAGACGATTTTAATTTTAGATGGCTTTTTGGTATATTTTTTTATTGTTTAAGAATATTCGCATTTTGGCTTGCAGTAACATTACCTTCAATTTATATAGCAGTTACAAATTATCATTCGAATATCTTACCTACTTCTATTTTTTATACATTAAAATTATCAATTGAAAATGTACCACTTCCACCTATAGTCGAAGCTTTTTCAATGATTATTATTTTAGAGTTATTGAAAGAAGCAGCTCTGAGACTTCCAAATCCTGTTGGTGCAACTATTGGTACTGTTGGGGCTATTGTAATTGGGACAGCTATAGTACAAACAAATTTAATCTCAAACTCTATGGTTGTTGTAATCTCAATTACTGCCGTTTCCTCATTTGCACTACCATCAAAAGAAATGTCTATCGCCTCAAGAGTAATGGGCATACCTCTTTTAATCCTTGCAGCAATTTTTGGATTTATTGGTATTAGTCTTGGTATTTTTATGATGCTTGCTCATCTATCCAAAATTAGAGCGTTTAGTTATCGATATGTAGAGAATCCAGGTTTCTCCGAATTTGTTTTATTAAAAAATAGAAAGGGAAAAGAAACATGATCAATAATAAACACCTATTTTATTTAATTATATTTTCACAATTCGGCGTTGCCATTACTAACCTCCCAAATAATATTTATAAAAAAGCGGGGCACGATGGTTGGATTTCGACACTTATTGGTGGTGTAATCGTTCAAATTATACTATTTCTTTATTATAGTTTGTATAAAAAATTTCCAAATAAAAGTTTTACAGACTATACAAAAATAATTACGAATCCATTCATTGGAACTTGTATTAATATTAGCTATTTCATCTATTTTTTGTATGTAGTGATCTTAATATCTACTAGATTTTCTGATATTATCAAGATTTGGATTTTTCCAAAAAGCCCTGCTTGGCTTATTCTCATTTTATTTTTATTTACAGCCTATATTGTCGCGAAAAATGACATCTTAACAATCGCTAGAACGTATGTACTTTGCACATTTATCTTTCTGATATTTATTTTATTTCTACTAGTTTCTTATAAAAATGTTCATATAGGTAGAATATTACCTATTGGTCAATCTCCAATTACAAAGATCAGCTCTGGTGCATATTCATCCTTTATTGAAATGTTAGGCTTTGAAATCTTTTTATTTTTACCGCCATTTTTTCAAAATACAAAAAAAAAATTATTCACTTTATCTATCGCAAATTTTTTTACAACATTAATGTATACCTTTATTCTTTTCACGTCCTATATCAAATTAAGCAATAAAGAAAATAGTTACATCATTGACCCCATACTTTATATATTTAAAACTTATCAGTCAAAAATGATCGATAGTCTAGATACATTGTTTTTAAGCCTATGGATCATTGTAATTTGTGCAACAGTAATTAACTATATTTATATCGTTAGTGAAGATGTACATAAGGGTCTATCTTTAATCGTAAAAAATAGAAAAAGTATATTACTTTTCATCATCTTAATCATATTTGCTTTTTATCCTTTAATTTCTTTACAGGTAATCAAAAGAGAAGCACTTGCGAATTTTGGCACTTATTTAGATCCCATCTTTATTATCATCATTCCATTTCTTCTATTCTTAATTAATAAAGTTAGGGGGCTAATAAACTGATGAGTAAATCTTATAAAATTATTAGTTTATGTTCCATTCTTTTATTAGCTACAGGTTGTTGGGATACTAGAGCAATTACTGAAAAGACATTAGTTAATGGGATTAGTTTTGATTTAGATCAAGATAAAAAAATTGAGGTCAATGCGCTAATACTTGATATTATCGGTAAGGGAGCTGGCGTATTCGATTTCCAGAGTGAAACTGTTGATTCTAAAGGCATCTCAGTTTCTCAAGCTTCAATGCATTTACAATCATTTTTACCTGGAGATATAACGACATCCAAAACTAAAATTTTATTATTTGGTGAAGATTTCGCGAAAACAAAAATTACTCATATTATAAGTACTTTTAGAAGGAGAACGTTATCAAATCTAAATGTATCTGTTGCAATAACAAATAAACAACCTGCAAAAAACGTTTTAAAATTAAAAACAGTCGGAACTAAACCGTTATCGGTAATATTGAGTCAAACTATAAAAAATGCTGAATTCACTTCAATCGCTCAACAAATACAGCTTTTTAATATTTTTACATATACTTCCGAAGAAGGTATAGACTTTACAATACCAGTAGTAGATGTAACACCAGCCGATCGAGTAGAAGTTACTGGCGCAGGTTTAATGCATAATGGTAGCTATACTGGACGTTTCGTTTCTTCTGAACAATCTCCGCTTCTTCTAATGATGATGGGTGAATACGGCTCTACAGGTAATTTTATTACAAAGCTTTCTAAAAAATATGAACCGCCATACAATATACTTGCTTATAATATTATTCGACCTAAAAATAAATTAACAGTTTCGACCTCTAAAGATAAAATAGAGGTCAATTTAACAGTTAAAGTTAATGTATCGATAGATGGAATATCTACAATGAAATTTTTAGGCGAGGATGAAATGTGGTCAGTTATTAATAAAGATCTAAATAAAAGAGCTCAAGAAGTTATTAAAGATATTCAACTTGCTAATAGTGATGTACTAGGGATTGGTCGATATTTAAAAGAACATCACCCAGAAAAATGGCGAAAACTTAATTGGGAAAAAGAATATCCAACAATTAAAATCAAACCTAAGGTAGTCGTAACCATATTAGACACAGGTGCAATTGGTAAAGAAACTCAGTTTGAAGAATAATATAATAAAGAAAACTCGCCGATTGGGGAGTTTTTAGGCGAAGACAGAGGTGTAATTGCATTTATAATTAATTCCTAAAATTGAAAACTATTCGAGTTTACTTCTCCGTTGCCAATTTATACACTCTTAATGTGTAAAAAGATCGTGTAGTCAGTTCCAAATCCTGCCTCCACGATCTTTTTTATATACTATTTTTAAACTGTTTTTTTATTTTCTCAATAAATTCTCTTGCTAATGGTGACAAACTTTTCGATTGTAAATGAATTAGCCAAAAGTCAACATCGAAAGTAGTCTCTTCCTTTAAGGGAATTATTTTAATATCCCCACTTAGAATCATTGGCTGATTTCGAATCGAAAATTCATGCAAATACAAAATTGCTTGGCTCTCTTTTACTAACTCATAAAGTAAGCTACTTCTATTTGATCTAAGAACGACGTTGTTTGAATTCAATTTTGAAATTTTTTCTAGTGTTTTATAGTCGGAGTTTTTATACATAACTATTTTGGTATTTTTCAATTCATTTGGAGATACAGAATCATAAGTATAAAATGGTGATTTTTTACCGACTGCAATACAAATATGTCCTCTATGTAAGTGCTCATATTCAATGAATCTTTCTTTTTTTAACTCTTCGTTTGTAGAAGGAATAAGTGCAAAATCATAATCCTGATTACTGAAATTTTGAATAATACTGGCAGGATTTTCTTCAACAACTTCAAATGTAACTTCATATGGTTCTTTATTAAACATTACCATTGTTTCTTGAAGCATATATGTAAAAGTAGGAGCGGTTATTATTTTCAAATGCGTTTCACTTCTATTTTTAATATCAAAAATTTCTTTGTTAAGCTCTTTAATTGTGCTCAATAAAGTAATTGCCTTTGAAATAACGATTCTCCCTTCAAATGTTGGAATAACACCTTGTTTCGATCGGTTAAAAATTTTAATACCAAGCTCATTTTCTAACTGAGTAATGGACTGGCTCATGCCAGAAGGTGAGATAAATAATTTTTCAGCAGCCTTCGTAATTGACTTTTCCTTTGCTGCATAAACGATATGTTCCATTTGTTCGAAATTCATGATTCACCACTCTCTTTTGTATGACCAGATATCATTATTGATTTTATATTATTTTCAAAAGTAATGTATCATTCTTAGTATTATCTTGTTCTATGCTCACATACTTAAGTTTACTAAAAATTTAAAAGAGAAGCCAAATTATTGGCTTCTCTTTCAAGCTGTTGAAATACAATCTTGTCAATTAATATCCAAATTTTCGTAAAGAAGTAAAGTGAGGTTGATTTCCATTACAGGATGCTCGCTTTCCATGGGGCGAGACCTGAGCCTCCTCGTTCCTGCGGGGTCTCAGCCTTCCCGCATTTCCCATAGGAGTCGAGCACCCCTCCATTCCAATCAACTAATTCATCAAAAAAAGTTTATGATAAAAACCTAATTTAATATCCTTTACTTAGAGTAAATAACAATTTATTAGTCAGTTTGTTGGTCAATTAAAATCGACATCAAATTTAAAACTAATCATAGGAACTTGTCGATCTAAACATAATGACTACTCAAACATATTAAACATTTTAAAACCATTAATAGATCATCAAAAAATGACAAATTTATCATCAATAATGGTCACTGAATAGACGTTTTCCTTTTTGACCGTTCTATATTTCAACACATTGAAAAACGGAAGCCTAAGTATGTAAACTGTTGAAAATTACTAACTCATAACAGCTTCACGAGTAAGTAAATAAGCTAAAATTTGAAAGCAACTTACTCATAACAGGTTCATGATAAATAAATATGCTAAAATTTCAAAAATACTTATTCATAACAGGCTTTAGTTAAAATCACCCACCATTAATTGAGCACTAATTGACAAACGCATTTTTCAACAGTATAAAAGAGAAGCCAAATTATTGGCTTCTCTTTCTAGTATCTTACTTTAATCCTAATTGCGTTAAAACATCATCTAAATTTACACCTTTATATGAAGACCTAGCCTTAGGAGGATTTGGTACTGTCGTATTTTGTAAACCAAAGTTTTTAACAACGTAATCCATATCCTTTTTGTCTACTACACCATCGAAGTTTAAATCAGAACCTGAATGGCTCGTACCCCAATAAGTTTGTAAATTTAATGCGTCTAAAATATCGATAACATTATCTTTATTTGTGTCCCCAGCTGCAGCCTGACCTAAGCTAAAGCCTAACCATTTTCCAAGCGCTTCTCCGCGAACATTATCTGATAAAACTAATTGTCTAGACAACGTAAAGTGACCAGGTGCATCTACCTTAACTGTATATGGTTTTGTATCAGGATCCAGGTTATCTGATACGAGATAAGTTCCATTTTTGCTTGTCCAGATTGCATCTTGAACATTTTTTCCATCATATGAAGTAATTGTCACTTTAGCACCTATATTTTGTTGATCTAACTTATAATTCATCTGACCAGTAGCTGGATCATATGCTCCTTCTAATTTCATTGTGCCAGAATATCTAGACATTGTTTGTTTTATATCAAACGATTCCATATAACTGTAAATATTATTTGTTACTACATTTGATTGATCGGTTGTTTCTCCAGTAATGAGATTCAAAACTGCAGGGAACTCCCTGTTGGTGTAACGTTTAGCTGTTACTAAGTCGAAATTTACTAATTGTATATCTTCAGGTAAAGATTTATTACCTAAATAGTTAAATGTTATTGTATATGTTGTTGAGTAATTCGGTTTAGTTGTTGAAGATACAGATACTTGTGCATCACCGTATTGCTTTACAGCATCACTTATTACAACATTTTCAATTTTTGCGTAATCTTTGTATTCCGATACTGCAATTGGAATTGTAATTTTCGCAGTTTTTAGATTTTTCATATTATTAGAACGTAGAGAATAATTAATTGTATCTCCAGATGAAGCTTCTTGTTTATTTGCTTTTAAGTAAAAATATGGATACGATTCTGGAACAAACACTACCTTTAAAAATCCCGTAGCACCTGAAGTAAAGTTTCTTGCCGCATCATTCGCAACAAACGATACTTTACATGGTACTTGCTTTTTTTGTACTAGTATTTGATCTTTAATATTTCCATCTTTATCCGCGTTTATTGCTGGCTCTGGATAACCAGCATTGTTGTATGGGACAACTTGATTGCTAGACTGATCAATTGGAATTCCTGCTTTATTTGCATCTGCTACTTCTGGATCATTAACATTGATATTAAAGTCATATAAAAATTGTCCATTTGAATCAAATTGACTGTCTGTATATTCAATAACCTTTTGATCTAACGAATCAAAACTTGAAGTCATCTTTGGTTTGCCTTTTTCATAAATGAAATCAGCTGATTTAGAGAATGTTTTACCTTGATCATTTGTACCAATCGCTCTTAATTTATAATGTCCTGTTTTTGCTAATACAATTGAATCACTTATTGGATTTTTTGGATCACCAGTGAATGGGAAATAAGCCCCAGCAAATCCAGATGGCACTCCGGTAACAACATTTTCCGGAAGTCCACGTGTATCATATGATGCAAGTAAACCTAGATCTTCACCAGTAGTTGCATCTTGGACTACAAAATCGAGGGTTTTCATATGTGATTTTAACGAAATCTTAAATAGAATTTGGCTTATTGCTCTATTTGGTACAGCTGTATCACCTGAAAACATATTAGTCGTTAGTGTAAAAGTATCAATACCTTCATTTACTACTCGTCCACCAAATGGAATTTGATAAGTTTCAGTCGGATCAGCAGCATTTGTAAAAACGATATATCCTTCATATGTGCCTTTTTCTGCTGTTTTAGGAATATTTAAATTAAACTTAATATTCTTTGTGCTAATTCCATTTAATTTAACTGAAGTTGGTCCAGTTAATGTTACATTATTTTTAGCAGCATCTAATGATCCTCTTAAACCAGTTTGGAATTTAACATTTACATTAAATGTTTTCGCTTTTTCACTTCTATTTTTCAATGTAACAGTACGGTCATCAGTAATATCTTGGTCATTAAATCCAAATGAACCGAAGCTAATGCCACCTGTTAATTCTTTAATGGTTTTTAGTTTACCTTTATCATTTATTGTCGGAGTTTGATCATTCACTTGTAGTTCCACATTTGAGTGGATAGCTTCATAAGCATCAACTCGTCCGCTTCCAATTTCAAACACACTGTAATTTTTTGATAATGGATCAGCTGTGTTCATTAAGATTGATTTTACATCAGCTGGTTGCAAATCTTTGTTCGACTGTAATAACAATGCAGATACCCCAGCAACATAAGGTGTTGCCATTGAAGTTCCAGATAAGCGTTCATATGCATATTTATAATCTTCTGGTTTGGAACCATCTACTGTTTTATTGTTTACATAAAACGGAACAGTTGACATGATCGCAACACCAGGTGCTGTAACTTCCGGTTTAATATCATAGTTAACACGAGAAGGACCTCTTGAACTGAACGCAGCTAATTCATCGCTAGTTGAATGGATTATTGAATAGTCCCCAAACGAGAAGTTTGTATTACCCGCTTGAAGCGCTGCTAGAATTTGTTTTCCATCACTGTTTGATATTGTAAATGATGGAATTGCATCAACTGATTCACCTAAAAATGCATTAATTGGCCCTTCAGCTTGGTTTAGCTCATCGTTATACATAATGACTCCGACTGCGCCTCTCGTTTTTGCATTTTTAATTTTATCAATTAATGCATTCGTTCCACGCTTAATGAATGCAATATTTCCATTTAGGTCCTTGCCGGTAAAATCAGCTGTTGTTCTAGCTAGACCTACATCTACTAATTTGAATGTTTTTCCTTTTAATTGAGTTAAATCATCCGAGTAATTTCTTGCTAACTGTCTTAACGTGTAATTAGCACCATTTTGCACACCTGCATATTGATAAGCTTCAAGTGAAATGGATGAAGCACCAACTGTTAACGCTAATGCTGATGCACCTGGTGAACCTAATGTATACATTTGGTCTCCAGAATTACCCGCTGCAACAACTGTTGTCACACCGCTTAAAACAGCATTGTTTAAAGCAATTGATGTCGCATAAAGTGGATCATTTAACGAGTTACCTAATGACAGATTAAGAACATCCATCCCATCCTTCACTGCTCGATCGATCCCAGCGATAATCGAATCAGTTGTTCCGCTTCCATATGGACCTAAAACGCGGTAAGAGTAAAGATCCGCATCTGGTGCTGCACCAAGCATTTTGTATTCACTATCCGCTTTACCACGCCCACCGATAATACCAGCAACATGTGTACCATGTTCTGTATAATAAGTACCTCCACCACTAGTTTCTGGTTGTCCCGATTTCTTCCAATCAGCATACGTTGTTTCCATTGGATCATTATCATTGTCGACGAAATCATATCCGCCTTTATAAGCATCCTTTAAATCTGGATGATTATAATCGATTCCTGTATCCAAAATACCTACTTTAATTCCTTTACCTGTGTATCCTTCTGCATGTAAGCGATCTAAACCATCATAAGGCGTGTAGTTTCCAACTTTTGCTTCATCAGCTTTTAATTGTTCGTTATCATCTGCAGTTGGTGGTTCAATTGAGAATGTTTCATTGCTCCAAACTGTTTTAACTGCTTTAGATTTTAATAGATTTTTTATTTGATTAGCTGGTAGGTTCATCGAAACACCATTAAAAGCATTTTTATATGAACGTGTAATCTTATAATCTACCTTCTTATTATTGTCATCAATTAATAGTTGATCTACATCTTGATTAAACGTTTGGTGATCTTGATCAATTAATTTTGTAGATTCATCTGTCGTTAAAGTTTGCCCTTCAAGACTCGCTTGAAGCTGAGCAACTTTTGTAGGCTGATTTGCAAATTGTACGATGACTGATGTTTGTTCAGTAGACGTTTGATCAATATCAGACGAAACTTGTAGACCTGTTTCTTCATTAACTGAAAGCTGGTTAAGTGCATCTCTTTGTTGTGGAGTTAAGTTTGCAAGAATATCTTCAGTCTTTGAATAGCCTGCAGCTTTTGTAAGATCTAAATGCCCAATAGATCCCAAAATAAAACTAGATGATAGAGCAACTACAGATAAGCTTTTAACAATTTTACGATTGTAAGACTTTTTCCCCATTTTCTTCCTCCATACCTATGTTTATTACATATGTTAGTGTTCATGAATAACGATACGATAATTTAATTGTGAAGCACTGCATTAGTTCTCATTAAATCTTGTACGATTTCATTACAAACTATCTATGTTAATACTATTATTGAAGAAAGGGGGACTTGAAGTAAATTGGGGAAATTAGAAGTTTTTTCCTTATTACAATAGTCATATTTACATTTTTAATTTTCAGAATAAATGTCAAATACTCTCATTTATTGTAAAAAAATTTGATTGTATTAATGCATTATTAATTTTTTTTAATGTAATATGTAGATTTTTGTAACCAAAAATAAACTTGTATTTGGGGGAAAAATAACAATATCATTTAATAAGATAGATAATATATGAATATCTCATTTTATTTTTTTTCAGAATGCTACATTTATCCTATATGCTTCCTTAATACTTCGTAAGTAAAAAATCTTAATAGTTCAATACTCTCTAAAAAAATTGTACTTTTTAAGAATGTACAAATCTTTTTCTAAGCACACATACTAAATTCTAATAAATAAAGAAAACTCGCCGATTGTCGAGCCTTTAGGCGAAGACAGAGGCGTAGGTGCACTAATACTTTATTCCTAAAATTAGGCTCCACGACGAATTAACTTCCTCGCTACCAATTTATACTTTCTTAATATTTAAAAAAGATCGTGTAGTCAGTTCAAAATCCTGCTCCACGATCTTTTTTATAAATTATTATTAAACTGTTTTTTTAATTTCTCAATAAATTCTCTTGCCAATGGTGATAATCTTTTCGATTGTAAATGAATTAGCCAAAAGTCAACGTCGAAAGTAGTCTTTTCCTTTAAAGGAATGATTTTAATATCTCCACTTAGAATCATTGGCCGATTTCGAATCGTAAATTCATGCAAATACGAAATTGCTTCGCTCTCTTTTACTAATTCAAAAAGTAAGCTACTTCTATTTGTTTTAAGAACAACATTGTTTGAACTCATTTTTGAAATTTTTTCTAGTGCTTTATAGTCGGAGTTTTTGTACATAACTATTTTGGCATTTTTCAATTCACTAGGAGATACAGAATCATAAGTGTAAAATGGTGATTTCTTACCGACTGCAATACACATATGTCCTCTATGTAAATGCTCATATTCAATGAATCTTTCTTTTTTTAACTCTTCGTATGTAGCAGGAATAAGTGCAAAATTATAATCTTGTTTAATAAAATGTTGAATAATATTAGCTGGATTTTCTTCAACTAATTCAAATGAAAGATCATTTTGTTCATCATTAAACTTTATCATTGTTTCTTGAAGTAGATAAGCAAAAGTAGGTGCAGTTAAGATTTTTAAATGAGTCTCACTTCTATTTTTAATATCGTATATTTCCTTATTAAGCTCCTTAATCGTGCTTAACAATGTCATTGCCTTTGAAATGACTATTTCCCCTTCAAAAGTTGGTGTTACACCTTGTTTTGATCGATTAAATATTTTTATTCCAAGTTCATTTTCTAACTGAGTAATAGATTGACTCATTCCAGAAGGAGATATAAATAATTTTTCTGAAGCTTTCGTAATTGACATTTCCTTTGCTGCATAAACAATATGTTCCAATTGATCAAAATTCATTTTTACAATTTCTCCTTAGAAAAACTAAATCTACTTCTTTTTACGGATTTCAACTTTACAATAACACTAAAAAAAATCAATTATTTCTTACTATTAACTTATTAACCATCTACATGTGGAACTTTTTATAGACCTTTTGCCAAATAAATCCTAATATTTTATACATTTACCTTTTATATACAATAAAAAATAAGACAAGAATACTACCTAAATCGTATTCTTGTCTTTTATTATTTTTAAGGGAAAGTTTGTATTTGAAAAAAGATGATCGAATCGTATTACTTTCAAAAAGGGTGTTTAATCAATCTTCTTAATTTCAAAAACACCCTTTTTGACTTTGTTACTTAAGAGTAAATTGTACTGCCTGTTATTTCACTTTTTATAGTTTAATAGACATTACGTTTGTCCAATCACCATAAATTTTTTGCGATCCAACCATTTTGTAAGAACGGATTTTGTAATAGTATGTTTTACCTTTACTTAATCCTTTGTTCGTGTAATTAGTTGTTGTCACGCTAGTTAGGTGAGAATATGATCCTGTTTTTGATGTTGATTTAACAATTTCATATCCAGTTGCACCTGATACTTTTGACCAAGTTAATTTAACAGAATCTTTTCCAGCTTTCGTTAATTTCGCATTTGATGGTTTAGCAGGAATTGCTACCCATTTAGCGTAAATTGTAGTGTTAGCTGTAACGCGATCTTTTGCGAAGTTCCAAGCTACTTTACCTGCAGCATCTTTGTACCATCCAATGAATGCATAGCCTTTTCTAGTCGGTGACTTCGGTTGGCTAATTGTTGCATTGTAAATTGCTGTTTTAGAAGTAACTGAACTTCCTCCGTTACTGTTAAATTTAACAGTATACGTGTTAATGTTCCATTTTGCATAAAGTGTGATGTTGCCTGCTAGTTTGACAGAATTTCCTACTGGCGTTTTTAGTGTAGCATCTTTATACCATCCAGCAAATGTATAACCTGTTTTTGTTGGTTTTGGTAAATTAATAACGCTATTGTAATTCGCAGTTTGAGCAGGAACTGTAGAACCACCATTGCTTACATAACTCACTTTATAAGAATTGATTTTCCACTTCGCATATAACGTAGTGTCGTTTGTAATTTTATCTTTTGCAAAGTTCCAAGCTACATTACCTGCAGCATCCTCGTACCATCCAACGAATGTGTAACCCGTTCTCGTTGTTGTCGGTGCAGTGATACCAGTGTTATAATTTGCAGTTTTGTCAGCTACTTGGCTTCCACCATTGCTATTGAAGTGTACTGTATAAGAGTTAACATTCCACTTAGCATATAGAACCATGTCCCCAGATACTTTGTCTGTTGCAAAATTCCATGGCGTTTTTAATTCTGCATCTTTATACCAACCAGCGAATGTGTAGCCAGTTCTTGTTGGTTCTTTTGTTTCATCAAGTAATGAATTGTACTCAGCTTTTACTGAAACTACTAGTCCAGCATCTTGCGTGTCATAGATAACAGTGTATTTTGCTGGTTTCCATGTTCCATAAAGTGTTTTTGCAGAGTAAATCGAATTTGTGAAATCCCAAGGGATTGTACGATCTGCATCAGCGTACCAAGTCAACTCATAACCATGAACTGTTGGTGCTGTAATTCTGCGTGCTACAATTTGATCTTTTGTTCCATTTTTTATTTCAGATGGTGCGTCACCTGGAAGGACGAAATGCACATTATATCCATTTCCTACTTTTTGAACTACTGTAACATCAGCATAATCAGTAGCATTAATCGTAATCATATAATCTCTCGTTCTTGTGAACAAGCTCTTATCTAGCGTAATCGTACGATTAACTTTATCCACACTGTATTTTGATCCATCTACTGCACTACCGTTTAGTTTAATGTTTGTAATCGCATTTGCCCAATCTTTATCACTAAACTCTAACACGATATCGTTACCTAATACATTATCCGTTGTATCTGCTGTCACAACAGAACCAGCTAACGCGTATTTCGCATAAAGTGTGATTGGTTTTGTTACGATCGTATCAAAATCATATGGCATTGTAAGATTTTGATCTGTATACCAACCATAGAATTTGTAGCCAACTTTTGTTGGATCAACTGGTTTTGTCGCATTTCTGTCTACGATTTGAGCTGGAACTGGATCTCCACCATTTGATGCAAAAGTTACCGTATAACCGACAACTTGATCAGTCACTGTAACATCTTTATATCCTTCTGAAACAATCGTTACATTGAACTTTTGTCCAACTGAGAACAGATTTGCTTTAAGTGTAATATTATTATTTGAGATTGTGTAATCCTTATTTAGATCTAATGTTTTAGCGCCGATTTGTACAGCCTTAATATTGTTTTTCCATATGCCGTCATCAGTAAATGTTAATGTAATATCACTACCTACAATGTTTCCTGCAACGTCTTTATTAACCGTTGGTGGTACTTTCATCCAACATAGATAGAAAGTTGAATTATCTGTTAGTACTTTAGGATTTGTTGTAATATCAGATTTCTTATCACTTGTACCAGCTGCGTTCAAATATAGGTCATTACTTATCGTTAAATTTCCATTTATTACATGTGCTGAACCCATACTCATAGTTGGCGCAGTTGTTTTTCCATTAACTAATGCATCAGCGAAGAATGTATCATTTGCATTCTTTAACGAACCACCGTTTAAATCAATATGGCGTCTATATCCAAGTTGTACACCTGGTATTGTAACAATTTCGCCTGTTGTCGATGTTATAGTTAAATCATATCCTTTGTTAAAATTTAGCGATGGCATTTCACTAAATGCAAACTTTTCTCCTAATTTGGTTTGACCTGCTTTAACAGCCTGATCATGTGTAGCTGTTGTAAAGGATAGAACTCCATTACTTCCGTTAGACGACAAGCTATAAGTACTTGGGTCTAATGTATACGGTGTTGCTGTCGTTTCCGTTGAACCATCGCTCTTTATCTGATAAAATTTCGCTTCAATTTTTGCAATTTTATCTTTACTCGTTAGCCAAGAAACATTCGTTAAATAATCTGGGATACTGATTTTTAAATCGCCTTCACCAAGTACCCATCCTATCCCACTTGCACCGCTACTTCCGTCAAATTTTAGTCCATTCGGGTTCGCTTTATCAACTGGTGAATAACTTTGAGTCGTATTCATTTGCCATTTTGCATAAACGGTTGTGTCTCCGGTTGCAGGATATGATACTGGATCCCACTGTGTTTTACCTTCTGCTTCATTAAACCAACCTAGGAATTTATAACCAGGTTTAGTTGGTGCAGGTCTCATGTATGAGAATAAATCGCTATTCGGACCATCCGTTCTACTATTGCCTGCCTTGTAACCTATCGCCATCGGTTTGATTGCTGACCCGCCTTGGCTGTTAAAATTAACAGTATATCCAACTGGTTGTTGACCTGTGTAAACAGGATCAGAACCTGCGATGACATCCGGGTAATTCGTACCATCTGCACCTACTGAGCCAATTGTAAATCTGTATAGTTGTGGCAAATAATTTTTCCCACCAGGGTTGACAGTCGCATTAATATATGTTGATCCATTTTTAGGATCAAGAGTCGAATCTGTCATAAATGTTTTCGCATTAAACGTAATTTGACCTGGTTTACTAATATCGTAATATTTTTGATTTGTATCGGGATTGATTAAATTACTAATATCAATGCTCTGTTTATTGTTAGTTGTCACGATCACTTTATTGATTCCATTTCGCCATTTCGCATCTTCTGGGAAGGTTAATGTTAAGTCCTTTCCAATATGCGCTACTGTTGGATCAGTAGTAATTGGAATTGTAGGCGTCGGAATCGGTACTGCTGATACAGTTATAGGCTTCGTTAAATCTTGGTAGCCTGTCGCTTTAACTGTAACAGTGTAATTCGTTGCCGTCGGGAATAAAGAACCTGGGAACGTAATTTTTGATGGCATAGTTTGCTGTGCACCATTTGCATCAAGATATAAATATGCTGGGTTGATTGTTACTAAATTCGTTACATCAGTTGAACCTAGCATAATTTGTGTAATTGATTTTCTCCATACTACATCATCAACGAACACCGTGCTTGAAGGTGACATCGAAATTGTTGCTCCATTTTGCAAGTCTTGTAACATTGGTGCTGTTATATTTGCTTGAGCTGGAGGTGTAAAATTTAGTGCTTTCATTACTTCATTTATACCATCGCCAGCTTTTAAACTAATTGTTTTAACTTTCGAATCAAGTTTAGGATCAGTATATGTTCCTCTATTAGAAGTAATCGTTATATCATTTGCCAATTTTTTCTGAGGCTCTGCAACTGTTTTACCTGCAGCAATTGCACTATCATTTTTCACCCCAAAGTTTTTAAAGATATAGTAAAAATCATTGTAATTTATGTCACTAAATGAGATACCACCAAATGCGTTTTGACCTGAGAATGCATAACTGATGTCATTATTTCTATGATCAGTCGATCCAGTAAAGAAAGCTGCTTTTTCGGCTGAAGGTGCACCTACACCTTTAAGGAAATCAAAATCTAAATATGCTTGGATTTCTGAAACAAGGTCATTCATATCAATGACATTGTCGCCATTTACGTCTCCACCTAAAAGGATCGGGAATAAACCTCGAATATCCTTTATAGTACCTGATTGATAACCGAATTTGTTTTCACCAATTACAGGTGTTTTTTCATATCCTTTAAAGTGTCCTGGTACACTTGCTTCGACTGAATACGGTTTATCACTAACACCCATTGTCAGAGCATAATATGGGTTGATAAACGTATATGCCATTGTATTATTAAATGATGTTGGTTGGTCCGTTGTAAATTTATTCCCTTTATCATCCGTAGCAGTTACCTTCGCACCAGAATCAACCGTAAATTGAGGATATTGGTTATTTATATTATTTCTTGCGAAAGATTCCGCTGCCACTTGCCCTCTAAGTACAGAGATATTCTGTCTTACATAAGGTACATTTGTTGGGAACCAAGGGACTCTTGTATCTTCACCTGACAAAGTTAAATTCGCTTGTAGTAATTGATATTCGAATTGCCCTGTTACTGGATCAGGACTGTTATAGGTCACATCTGCTTCTATAATCGGCATATCATGATCAAGTGCACCCGCTGAACCTATATTTGAAATCGTCACATCTGTTGTTAAGCCAACTCCATAAGTTGGATGTTTATAAGGTTGACCTACCGTAAGAACTTTAGTCGGATCAATACCTTTACTGATTAAGTAATTTTTATACTCATCCGTAAGGCGAATATTACTGAATTCATAGACATTGTGACTATTCAGCAAAAATTTACCGCCGGTCATTCCTACTCCATACTTAGTTGTCATTGTCATTTTGAATGGTTTATTATTATCAACGACTACTTTATCTTCGTTACCTGGTCCTGCGTCTACTCCATTAGATGAAGTTAACGTGACATACGGATTTCCCTTTTTAATGAAAAAATAAGTCTGTCCGTATACATCTCCATCACTTTCACCTGAATAATCCTGAGGCTCAATATAAAATTCACTACCCATTTTATTTGCTACATCCTCAGCAGTCACCCCAAAATGGAAGCGACCTTTCGCATCAGTATCGAAGTAAACTGTTGGGAACGAACTATCTTGATAACCTATAACACTGTTCAAAGCTTGATCAACTGGAACTGGCGTTACGCCATCCTTAGGGCTTGGCACTGACGTTTCTCCATTGTTTTTCATCACGTCTATGTTTGAGTCATAAACTGTACCACGGAATCCTTTTATTTCTTGTCCAGGCAAGTACCCTGCAGTATCAATTTCATAAATTCCACCCTTGGAGTCTTGATCCATCTTCATTGTTGGTGGTGTACCGTCAACATAGACCGTATCTTCCGCTGTGTAACGTTTTCCATCTTTACCAGTTGCAATCAACTCGAGTGAGTAAGCACCTTCTTTTAGCACTTCCACTTTGTTTGAGATGCCAGAACTGTCATATGTTCCATCGTATGCCTTTGTAAATGGAAGATACCATCCACTAAAAAGTGTTATAAGTGGTCCATACTGAACACCTGGGATCAAATTACTACCGGTTGATAACGTGTTAGCTATACCGATATATTTTCCATCCTTGTCTTTTATGGCAATATATAAGTCTTTCATTTCGTTATTTACCGATAAATTATAAGCAGTAAGATTTCCTTCTGCCGCCGCTTTTATCGCTACTTGGAATTTATTAATTCCTTTTTCCGCAACTGTAATCGTAAACGGAATACGATAAGTTTCTGATGGGTCCTTTGAGTTTACAAGGTTAATATAACCTTCGTAAGTACCATCTAATGAATTTGAGGGAACTGTAATTTTTGCATTTGCTTTAACAGTACTTCCTCCGCCCACATTAATAGAGTTCACATTTTTCCCATCGACAGAAAAATCGATTTTTACATCATTTCCTGTGCCAGGACCTACTTTATTCGATCCAGCAAATTTTGATGTAATAAATGCAGTACTTACATTGAATGTTTTACTACCAGTTCCTAGATTTGAAACATTAAAGTCTTTTGAAGAAACCACATCATCAGAACCGTTCGTTGCACCTTCTCCTCTACCTTTGAAACCAAAGAACATGCTTCCAGTCAAGTTATCAACTTCATGAGCTGTTGATGCATCTGAAGGATCGTCAAAAGTAACTGTTTTATCTAAAACTTGGACTTTAACATCTGCAGCGATTGCACGAGCCGGATCAACACGTCCTGCTCCTACTTGATATACGCTATAAGTCTTTGAATCTGTGTCAATACTTTTAGCTGTATTCATTAATGCCGTCTTAACATCTGCAGGTGTATAATCTGGATGTGCAGCTAAAACTAAAGCTGAAATCCCAGCAACGTGTGGTGTTGCCATTGAAGTACCCGACATGATCTGATACGCAAGTTTATAATCATGAGTTTTATCGTTTTGTGGCTCCCAAATATCGTATGGAGCTGTTGAAGAAATATCAACACCAGGAGCTACAACGTCAGGTTTAATTGTCCAATCTTTAACTGGACCTGTTGAACTAAAGCTTGCCAACTCATCTCCACTCTTACTAATTGGTGTATCAAGTGTAGATGGGAAAGTAATGTTAGCTGATTTAGGGTCTTTTTTAATTGCATCAGACAGAGCTTGTCCTTGTGATTGTGTCAATGAAACTGAATAAACATTATCCATACTGACACCTAAGAAGTTAGGTATATAGCCTTGGCTATCTGGATCGGCCGTATTATCCCAGATAATCATACCCGCTGCTCCAGCATTTTTAGCATTTGACATTTTTGTTTGTAAGTAGTCAACTCCACGCTTAACTAGAACAAGTTTACCTTTCACATCAATTCCACTATAATCTGCTTCACTTCCTAAACCAACATCGACGATTGGTAGTGATTGCCCTTTATAAGCATCATCTGATTGTGAAAAGTCTTTACCGAATAAACGTGCTTTATAAGAAACTGGACCATTCTTAATTGTCATTGTTGCAATTTGTTCAGGTATCGTACTTGCGCCAACAGTAATTGCTAATGCTGAAGACCCTGGTGAACCGACTGTAGCTTGTCCAGGACCAGCGTTACCTGCTGCAACATCACAGACAACACCTGCTAAAGTAGCATTGTTAATAGCAATACTAGTTGGATAATATGGGTTATTAATATTTGCACCAAGAGAAAGATTAATCACATCCATGTGATCTTTTACTGCCAGGTCTATACCATTTAATACAGATTCTGTTGTACCATGTCCACCCGGTCCTAATACACGATAGCTATAAAGGTCTACATCTGGAGCTACCCCATTAGCCGAATAAACATCATTATTATTCGTTGTATTCGCTGCAATCGTCCCAGCAACGTGAGTTCCATGAGACGTAATATATGGCTTATAATCTGCAGGAGGTGTCCCAGAGATTACATCGGGATCCGCTCTATCCGCTAACCAATCCTCATAAGTTGTTTCCATTGGATCATGGTCATCTACGTATTTAACGTTTCCGTTTGCATCTAATCCTTCATTATTAACTAAGTCATGTCCACCTTTATAAACAGCCTTCAAATCTGGGTGATTATAATCAATACCAGTATCTAATATACCAACCTTAACCTTTTGTCCTGCACGTGGACCTGATTTAATGATACCAGTATTACCTTCAGCTTGAAGTTTATCAATACCTAAATAAGAAAGCCCACCTGTTGGCTTCCCTGCAGCTCTACTTGTCGCTACAGCTTGGGAAGAATTATCTTCTGGAACAGAATATTCTACTTCCGACCAAATAGAAGCAACTTCTGGATTTTCCGCAAGTTTTTCTACTTGATTTGCAGGTAAAGTTAATGATACACCATTAAATGCATCTGTGAATTCACGTGTAATCCCCATAGAAGTATTGACAGACTTACCGCCAACTATTTGCGTCTTAGGCTGTCCATTCACAAAGCTTTTAAATTTAGCATGAGAGTCTTTAACCCTTTGTTGTGCATCAGAATATTCACTTGCAAATGCTTGACTATTTGCAGTTGCTCCCCCTTTAACTAGAGATTGCTTTATGATTTGGATCTTAGCTGGATCTTCTTTAAATTGAACAATTACATTAATCTTTTTTGAACCAGTTAAATCCTTTTTGTCCACATGAATTTTTTGAGCGTTATCTGCCCCAGTTAACTTATTAATATTTGCTTTTTGTTCAGCAGTAAGACCGTCAAGAATACGGTTTACTTCTTTCGCATCAAAAGTATTACTAGATGCATCTTGCTGATTCAGTTTAGTCTCAGCATTTGTACTTGCAAAACTTTGAGGAATCGCAACGTTTAAAAACATTGAACTTAACGCAAAGACTGAGATCATCTTTTTAGTTGGCTTCATACTCTTTCTTGATAATTTTCTCTTTTCCATGTTTTCCCCCCCATTAGATACGAACTCCATTTAAAATCAATTGCTAGATATTTTTACAGAAAATTCACGAATAAAAAAACTATTCTTAACAATTGAATAATTAAATATTACTCCAAGATTTATTTGTCTTGTATTGGGGGAATTTAGCGTTTTTTGTTTTATTTTTGAATAAGTAAACGTAGAAAAACGAATTTTTTTTGTAAAAAAGGAGAATTTTTGGGCAATATGATTAATAAATCCTTAATTTTTAAATCTAAACAAAGTATAAAAACAAAGTTAAAACAAAAAAAATTTGAATTTTTTAAATTTGGGGGAATTTCGTAAAATTTCAGAATTTTTATTAAAAAATTTTTAAAATTTAAAATTCCAATTTATACAAAAAAAACTATCAAACTTAAAGTTAAAAAAGAATGATAGTTTTTTATGATTCTATAATTTTTTGATATTTTTCTAATCCTTTTATAACATTTTCAAAATTGTACTCTTATTTTAAACCTAATTGAGTTAACACCTCTTCAAGTGTTACACTTTATATGAAGTCTTAGCTTTAGGCGGGTTTAGAACTGTACTATTATGTAATCCTAAGTTTTTAATTACATAATCCATATCCTTTTTATTTACAACACCATAGAAGTTCAAATCAGCAGATACTTTATTTGTTCCCCAATATAATTGTATATTTAGTGCATCTAAAATAACAATGACATTATCTTTATTTGTATCGCCAGCTTTAGCAGGCGATACTATATTTATTGTAGATTTTTCAAGAGACTTCCATATTCTTTTGACGCAATTTGTAGATTTTGATATTTAAAATACACTTGAAGTTGGGGAATATTATCGTTACATTAATAAGTTGAATCATTAAAAACAATTAATAAAGACTTAATTTTTGATGACGAGATGACTATAAAAAACTCAAATCTTTGGTTTACACGGACTTGAGCAGACCTTCAATTATCTTTGATTTTTTTCAACGCAGTTTCCTTTGTAAGGAGTACTTATTTTACATTTGGACAAAAACCAGGATTTTTAGAACATAATGCACTAGTAAATACAGGATCCAGTCTACTAATGGTATTAAAATAACACCCAATATAATGATTACGAGCGATACTATTTAATTGAAAAGATACTGGATAATTATGGTTTACATTCTAATAATATAATCCTTCTTCTGTAAATGGAGGGGGATAAAATTTTTCTGGGAAAGTTTCAAATAAATCATGAATATTTACGATTCTTTTATTATTTTTTACCTCTTGATTGAATCGATAAACAAAGTCAGGATCACCTACACGCGGACTACCAAAAGTATATACTGAAGCATTCTTAAATTTTGAATTCATTATAATATCTAATGTTGCTAATATTGCCAACGCACCACCATAGTTATGGCCGGTAATAAATAGCTTTTTGTTCATTGAAAGTTTGTTTAATTCTTTAAATAATTTGTTCCTTGTAGATTGATAAATACATGTAAAGCCTCGAGAAGTTTTACCACTATTTTTAACAAATAGATAATCAACTTGAAGAATGTCATACGCTGCAATAAGGTCTGCAGGATAAGAAGCGTACCCTCTAAAAGAGATTATGATGTTTTCCTTTGATTCAGCAATAAACCAAAATACCTCATTTGTAGGATTCTCTACGTTTACATCAGCATGAATAATATATTTTAGCTCGTAGCCTTTTGGTAAAGTAATTGTTCCATTAAAGAATAGTAAATACGTTTGATAGCTAAGCCAGTAATATAGCCTCTTAACTATTCAAACTATTCCTTTTGTCTGAGAGTCTCAAATTTCCACGTCCTCCCTTTTCTTGAAATAAGAATTTCCAACCTAATACCTCATATATTGTATGTTTCATATCCCTATTTAAGATTAGTTTATGTTTTCACATATACATTTTACTTTTAGAATAATTATAAAAATTCGTAAAAAAAAGAGTCTTTCGCAGACTCTTTTTTACAAATTGTTTTGTTTTCTACTAATAAAAACATTATTTTCTCAAATGATAAGGAACCGTCGTAACAACTACATCCTTTTGACTTATTAACCAAAGTCTAAGTAAAAGTGCCGTTTGATTATGAAGAAGATTATGCCACCATTTTTTAGGTATAAATTGTGGAATCACAATTTGGATGTGGCTATCTGGCTCGTTTCCTTCAATTAATTTAATGAATCTTGAAATTGGTGCAAGTACTGAACGATACGGGCTTTTTAGAACGACTAAGCGACATGGATTACCCCATTCTTCCCATTTTTCTTCCATTCTCTTAATTGATTCATCATCAAATCCAACATAAACAGCTATCGGTTCTGTTGCAATACCTTTTGCAAATGATAATGTATTATGCACAACTCGATGAGTTCCTGAAACTAATACAACTGTAATAACTTTATTTGCTTCCGGTTGAAAAGAACTTAAATCGATACTTAATTCGCTTGATACATTTTGATAATGTTTATAAATAGCTAATGAGAAGAGAATTATTGTTGGAATGACAACTAATACAACCCAAGCACCATCTGCAAATTTTGTAACTGCAAAGATTACGGTTACAACAGATGTTACGATTAAACCAATAATATTGATTGCTAATTTGCCTTGCCAATTCGGACCTTTTACTCGCTTCCACCTTCTTGTTAAACCTAATTGAGCAATTGTAAAAGATAAAAACACACCAATTGCGTAAAGTGGAATCAGCGCATTTGTATGAGCTTGGAATGCAATAATTAATATACTAGCTGCTGCAGCAAGTGCAATAATTCCATTTGAGTAACCTAAACGATCCCCTCTGTTTGTAAATCCTCTAGGTAAAAAACCATCAGCTGCAACGATTGCTGCTAACTGTGAAAATCCTGTAAAAGTCGAGTTAGCTGCCAAAATTAAAATGATAAATGTAAACCAAATGATTACTTGATATAAAATCCCATGACCAAAATACACCTTTATTAATTGAGATAACATCGTATCATTTGGATTAGGTGAAATTCCGTTTACATATAAATGATATGCAAAGCCTAAAAGTGTAATTGAAGTAATTACGCCTAATGCTATATATGTTTTAATCGCATTTTTTTGACGAGGTTCTCTAAAAACTGGTACTGCATTTGAAATGGTTTCAATACCTGTTAAAGCAGAACATGCAGAACTAAATGCTTTTAAAACAAGTAAAATACTTAATCCTTGTGGAACTGTACCAAATGTAGGTGTATGGTGCTGTACAAAACCATTTTGGAATTCGTCAAAAAATCCGGTAAAAATCAAAAGCAACATACAGATCATAAAGCCAAATGTTGGCCACGCAAATATTTTAGCTGATTCAGCAACCCCACGAAGATTAACAACTAATAATAAAAATACACAAAATATCGCTAAAACTGTTTCATAAGGTTTAACTGCTGGGTATGCAGATGACACTGCTTCAAGAGCAGCGGAAACTGAAACCGCAACTGTTAAAATATAATCAACTAAAAGTGAGCTTGAAGCGACGAGTGAAACCCATCGAGGTTTGAAATTGTCCTTGGCAATTGCATATGCTCCGCCACCACTGGGATAAGCTAAAATACCCATAATATATGAAAGAATAAGTATTCCTAATAAAAGAACAGTTGCGATCGTAATCGGTATGATATACCAGTGTGCTTTAACCCCTAGACCGAGCAACTCGGTCATTCCCGCCTCTGGTCCATACGATACAGATGAATACAAATCGGCTGCTAGAATTGGCAGGGCAATAAACCAAATCAACTTATTATGCTGTGCATGAATTTCAGCTGTTCTCATAGGTCTGCCAATAAATACGCGTTTTACACTATTAAAATTTGATATCGAATAATAAATCCCAAAAATCGCTAAAATAAATAGTCCAATTTCTATATATTCGGACGGATGATGCATAAATTTCTCCCCTTTTCTTAAAAAAGCAATAAAACTAACAATACCTTGGTAAAAACTACCAATTTCCACTTTTTTGCATACAAAAAAACACTAAGCTTTACTTAGTGTTTAAAAACAATACTAAATAAACCCCCTTCTTTAAATGCTTACGAGGTTAGCTGTCGGATTCGGGATTAAAGAATACCCCTACCTTTACAAAAAAGGATTCACCCCAATAAAGAAATGGTTCCCCCGCTCTTTTTAAGATTAAGCAACTATGGTTATGAATTAGAAAAATATAGAATTTAAATGTAAATATATAACTTCAGGATAAATTTGTAAAGAGACTTTTTTTAAAATTTACAATAAAAAAATTTAAATCTCAAAATAAAAGAATTTAAGAATCAAGTATGGTTAAATCCCAATCTTATACTTATTAGCGTACTTGATTCCAAACAATTTGTTGTGACTTTCCCGTAGCTAAAGAGTTCGTTAATACGTTTTGCACTTCTGTTTGATTAACCGTTGAGATCTTTTTATTAGCTTCTGACATATTTGTTTTGTAACCCGTCAATAAAATAGAAAATCCACATCCAACTACTAAAGATAAAATTACTTTTTTCATTTTGTACTCTCCTCCTCGATTATTTTCAAATAAAAAAAAACCATGACCAATGGTCGTGGTTTGACGTTCGTTTTTAAACGTAAGACCAGTTCTACGGAAAATTCGCGACTAATTATCGCGCTTGATTCCAAACGATCTCTTGTGCTTTATCAACTGTTAAAGTATTTGTTAACACGTTTTGTACCTCAGTTTGATTAAAAGTTGAGACCTTTTTATTAACTTCTGAATTATTCGTTTCGTACCCTGTCAGTAAAATAGAAAATCCGCATCCAACTACTAAAGATAAAATAATTTTTTTCATTTTTGTTTTCTCCTTTCGTGATTTTTTAATATAAAAAAACCATGACCAATGGTCGTGGTTTGACGTTAGTTTTTTAACGTAAGACCAACTTCGGAAATTTCGCGACTAATTATCGCACTTGATTCCAAACGATCTCTTGAGCTTTATCAACTGCTAAAGTATTTGTTAGCACGTTTTGTACCTCAGTTTGATTAAACATAGAGATCTTTTTATTAACTTCTGACTTATTCGTTTCGTACCCTGTCAGTAAAATAGAAAATCCACATCCAACTACTAAAGATAAGATTGCTTTTTTCATTTTGATTACTCCTTTCGTGATTTTTTCATATAAAAAACCATGACCAATGGCCGTGGTTTGACGTTCGTTTTTAAACGTAAGACCAACTTTATCATGATAAAATCCACTCGTCAATTGGTGATTTTTGGAATTAGTATTGTAAACGATTACTTGAAATTAATGTTTTTTGATGTCTTATTTTTGGTAATCGTTTACATATTTATTAACTTTTAAATAAAGCTAGTTGACGAAAACATAATTGAAAAAGACAACTAAAAAATAGTTGTCTCAATGTGTAAAATTAAGATGTTTTATTGGTGTATGTTTAGACTAATATATAAACCTAATAATGTAATGAAAAGTACTGGAATGGTTATAATAATTCCGATTTTTAAATAAGTTCGATAAGAAATTTTTATCCCTTTTTGTGCCAAAACATGTAACCATAGTAAAGTAGCTAGAGATCCGATGGGTGTCATCTTTGGTCCTAAGTCCGAACCAATTACATTCGCATAAATCAGTCCTTCTTTTATAATTCCTGTCGTATGTGTATGTTCAATTGCAAGTGATGCAATCATTACTGTAGGAAGATTATTCATAATAGCAGAAAGAACTGCAGAGATAAAACCCATTCCTAGAGTTGCAATTAGTATTCCTTTATTAGCAACATAATGAATTAAATGGGCTAATACATCAGTTAAACCAACATTCTTCAATGTATAAACAATTATATACATTCCAATTGAAAACACTACAATTGTCCATGGTGCATCGCTAATATAATTGGGGTAAGAATTAATGCTCCACCATCATTCGTAAAAAAAGCAGTGACGAATGCTCCGAGAACATTTATATAAACGAACATCTTTATCCCGTTTCCATTTGCAGCACTGACCATATGTAAAGCAGCCCACTCAAAAAAACCAATTTCATCTAATATCAATGAAATGATTATGACAGCTATTAATGCAAAAGTTGCATTCCATACAATACCGGTTACTACGATAACATCATGGAAATCAACTAGCCCTAAAATGAAAGATAAGGCCGCTCCTCCAAATGCGATCCACCCAATAGAAATATTTTTCGGCTGCCAAATTACTAAAACAAGTGTTGTGATAAAAATTAATGATGCAAGAATGATTGAAACCAATTAACAATACAGCCTTTCTAGTTTTTTGTTTAGACTGAATAATTATATTACAGTCTTTTTATTAAAGATACTTTGAAATAATTTTCATTCCGTTTAATAAAATGTAGCTTTATTAAAAAAATTATTTAGAAATCGATTCTTATTTACTATTAAAAAAACGAGGGTCTCCACTTTAAGGATCCCCTCGTTTCACATTCATTTTTATTTATCTTTTTTCTTATTTACTTTCATTTATTTCATCTTCATATTTCGAAATTTTCCGCTGAATTTTATTTAAGTTTTCTTCCATTTCTTTGATTTGATCTAAAACATTTTTTTCTTGTTGAATCATCAGGCTTAAACGTTGCTGTAAAGTTTCTTCCCCGTTCATAGACCAGTCAACAAATTGCTTTATTTTCTTAATTGGCATACCTGTATTTTTTAGACACAAAATCATATCAATAAATTTAAGTGCGTCCTCATCAAAAATTCTGTCTCCACTCTCAGTTCTTTTTAGAAAAGGTAACAAGCCTTGTTTATCATAATATCTTAATTGAGAAATTGTTAAACTATTCAACTTTGCTACTTGTCCAATTGTATAATTCATGAACTCTCATCCTTACCAAGGCATAATTCCTTTTGCATTTAGAATTTTACCATTGTAGTTAATATTACTTAATGCATAGTTCGTAATAATTGTAGCACCTTCAGCTGTTGTTTTTCCTCCAGGTGTATTTCCGTTTAGGTCAGTCGTTGTAAATCCAGGAGTAACACCAAAAATTTCTGGACCATCACTACCAAATTCTTTACCAAAAGTAAGTGTCAATGAATTGTTAGCAGTTTTCGAGGAATTATATCCTAGAATATTTATTGTTGCAGTTTCTCCGCGATCAAATAATGTTTGCGATGCCATATCTGTCGTTACATTAATAATTTTTCCGCCTTCTGATTTTTTAACCAATGGTAAAAAAGTTTGAATCATTTGGAAAGTGCCGAAGAAATTCACTTCAAATGCTTGACGTAAAGTTTCAAGTTTGATTTCACTTGGTAAAATATGAAAATCTGGTGCAATCCCTGCATTATTTATTAATAGATCTAAGTGGTCAGTCACTTTCGAAATTTTATTTAAAGAATCTTGAATAGATTGTGAGTTAGTCACATCCACTAGAATAAACGTTACATTTGAAAAACCTAAATTCTGCACTGCTTCCATTCCTAGTTCTTCATTTCGTGCGCCTAAGAAAACATGATAATCTTTTTCAGCTAATTGACGAACTACTTCTAATCCAATCCCTTTATTAGCACCTGTTACTAAAGCATATTTTGTCATTTTAATTTCCTCCAATTTATAAATTTCTTGCTTACAAATCAGAGATTACAGCCTAAACCTTAGTTTAGGTCAAGGGTTTTAATTATAATTTTATTAAATTTAATAATAATAAATGAATATGAGGTAATTGTTGAAAAACATATATTATTTATGTTTTAATCAAATCGCAGTGATAAACAGATACCGCTACTAAAAAACGGAATTGAAGTTATAAACTTCAGCATTATAGAATAATCAAACTTTATATCTAGAAAAATTAAGGAGTACGAAAAATGAATATTGCGTTTTTCTTTACCCCCAAAAATGAACTTGTTTATATGAATATCAACTCGACAATGCGTCAAGCACTTGAAAAAATGGAACACCATCGTTTTACTGCAATTCCTTTAGTTGATGATAACGGCAAATACGTTGGTACGCTAACTGAAGGTGATTTATTATGGAAATTAAAAAATACAGAAAGTTTATCTTTTTCTAATACAGGAAAAATAAATCTAAATGAAATTTCCTTGCATCATGTTTATGCACCAGTTTCAATCAATGCACAAATTGAAGATTTATTTACAAGAGCAATTAATCAGAACTTCATTCCAGTAATTGACGATCATGACGTTTTTATTGGCATGGTAAAGAGAAGAGAAATAATTGAGTATTGTAGTAAGAAATTATTATCAGAAAGTGAAAGTATTTAAAGCTTTTCATATTACGAAAAGAGCAACTACAGTTTTTTTGTAGTTGCTCTTTTTTATTAAAGAAACGAAATAATAAGTCAGCTTATCTGACCCGAAGGCCCCATCTATTGTTACTGAATTGAATCAAATCTATTTAGCCTTAACAAAAGGGAAAGCTCTTATTTTAATTGATGGGTTCGATCAAGGGATTTTAGCCGATTCAGCTGATTGGCAAAAAAGGGCGTTAACCGAACCAGATACACAAAGAATTGGGAAAGGATCATTAGTAGGATTTAATGAACAGTTAAAAGTAAATGTAAATCTTCTTCCGAATATGATTCAAACTAGGGATTTTGCTGTTGAGAACTTTTCACTTGGGAAGAAATCAAAGACTGATGTGGCAATCGTTTACATTGATGAATTTGTTGACAAAAAAGTACTTGAGGAAACTAGAAGAAAGATAAAAGAAATAGATGTAACTTACTTACTCGAAGCTAGAGTTATAGAAGATGCTTTATAAGAAAAAAAGTATTGTTTCCCTTAGTATTTACTTGTGAAAGACCTGAAGTAACAATATCAGCATTGTATGAAGGTAGGGTTGCCATTATCATAAACAGTACCCCTTACGTCTTAATTGTACCGACCTTATTTATCCATTATTTTCAACAACCGGATGAATACAATATGAAAAGTAGACGTTTTATTATTAGATTGATCCGTTTTTTCTCTTGGTTGCTCTCGATCGGACTACTTGGGGTTTACGCAACAGTAGTTCAATTTCATCAGGACTGGTTTCCACATAAGTTTAGTAAAGAACTTTTATCACAATCAAATACATTATTACCGTTACCATTAGAAATGATCTTTTTACAATTTATTTTTGATTTACTTTCTGAAACATCATTACGCATTCCTATATCGACGGTTTTATTAGTGTCACTCATCGGTGCAATTGTAGTTGGACAAATATCTGTTGATGCTAAAATAGTTCATTCATTAAGTTTAATCATTGTGGGCATAAACTTTTTAGCAAGCATGTCACTAACTGCAGGAGGACTGTGGGGTGTAATGAGCTTCCTCCGTTATTTATTTCTATTTATAGGTTATTTTTTCGGAATAACTGGTATGTCTATAGGATTCTACTTACTATCGTATATATGGCATCACTAAAATCAGTTGGAGTACCTTATTTAGCACCCTTTATTCCTTTCCAATACAAGGAATTCAAAGATGTTTTATTTCGTGGAGATTTGCGTAATTTAATCAATAGTAGGCATACTTACCCACACAAGGATAAGAAATAGCTTTTCAATCATTAATTTAAAGGTGCACTTAGATCATTAGTGCTCCTTTTTTATTTTGGTGTATCCTGTTTCTGTTATCGATTTAACAATTTGTCTAATCGTAATAGGATAATATGCTCTATTCAGTAATATTAATTAATAAAGTGAGTTTTCTATAAAACTAGAATACTGAAAGTTGGTGACATTTTCATGAGTGATAAAACTGTAAAAGTAACTCATTCTACCTCTCTATCTAAGGAAGAGCTTCTTGATTTAGACCAAAAATATGTTTGGCATCATATGTCGCCTCATAATCCTAATCCGATGGTTTTAGTATCCGGAAAAAATAGTACAGTCACTGACATTGATGGTAAAAATTATTTAGACGGTATGTCAGGATTATGGTGTGTGAATGTAGGTTACGGCCGCGAAGAAATAGCCAAAGCAGCTGCCGAACAAATGCAAGCAATTCCTTATGTTCCAATGTCCCAAGGCAATGTTCCGTCCATCTTATTAGCTGAAAAGTTAAATGAATGGCTAGGTGGAGACTATCGTATTTTTTATTCGAATTCTGGATCTGACGCAAATGAAGTAGCTTTTAAGATTGCTAGACAATATCATCAACAAAACGGAGAACCTTTACGATATAAATTTATATCAAGATACCGTGCATATCATGGTAATTCGATGGGTGCATTAAGTGCTACTGGTCAAGCTAACCGTAAAGTTAAATATGAACCGCTTTCTTCAGGTTTCCAGCATGTAGTACCACCATATTGTTATCGATGCCCTTTTGGTAAAACGTATGGAGATTGCGGTATCCAATGTGCAACTGCAATAGAAGATGTTATTAATTACGAAGGAGCTGAAACGATTGCAGGGATCATAATGGAGCCAGTTATTACAGGTGGAGGAGTTATTGTACCACCTGCCGAATACTTAACAAAAGTTCGAGAAATTTGTGATAAATTTGGTATTTTGTTAATTGTTGATGAAGTAATATGTGGTTTTGGCCGCTCTGGAAAACAGTTTGGACATCAAAACTTCGGTATAAAACCAGATATCGTCACAATGGCTAAAGGTATGACCAGTGCCTATTCACCTCTTTCAGCAACTGCAGTAAGTAGCGATCTATATGAAGTATTTAAACAACCAGGGGCAGATAATCATTTTCGTCATGTTAACACATTTGGAGGAAATCCAGCTTCATGTGCAGTTGCACTTAAAAACTTGGAAATTATTGAAAGAGAACATTTAATAGAGCGTGCTGCCTATCTAGGTGAAGAACTCCGTAAAAAATTAGATAGTTTACTAACTTATAAAAATGTTGGAGACATCCGAAGTTTTGGTTTTATTGCAGGAATTGAGCTTGTTGAAGATAAAAAAAGCAAAAAACCTGCTAGCCCAGAGTTAGTGTTAAAAATAATAACTGAATGCAAGTCACAAGGATTAATAATCGGTCGAAACGGTGATACGGTTCCAGGCTATAATAATATCCTTACACTTTCTCCTCCATTTACAACAACTGATGAAGAGCTTGATTTTATTGTAAATACTTTAAACAAAGCATTCTCAAAACTATAATCGTACGGGGTGATATTCTTGTCTACACAAACTAATATAAAGGTTTTAAAGAATTTTATAAATGGTGAATGGATTGAAGCTTCACCAAATGCCAAAACAATTCCAGTTCCAAATCCTGCTACTGAAGAAATATTAGCATTTGTACCTCTCTCAACTAAATCAGATTTAGATTCCGCTGTAAAAGCTGCTAAAAATGCTTTTATTACATGGAGTAAAACCCCTGTTCCTAAAAGAGCAAGAATACTATTTTCATATCAACAATTGCTAATTAAACATTGGGATGAACTTGCTAATTTAATAACGATTGAAAATGGTAAAAGCTATAATGAGGCATACGGAGAAGTCCAACGTGGAATTGAATGTGTAGAATTTGCTGCCGGTGCGCCAACATTAATGATGGGTAAACAATTACCTGATATTGCGACAAATATTGAATCGGCGATGTATCGATACCCTGTTGGAGTTGTTGGGGGAATAACGCCTTTTAATTTTCCAATGATGGTCCCTTGCTGGATGTTCCCATTAGCGATTGCGTGTGGAAACACGTTTATTTTAAAGCCTTCCGAACGTACACCATTACTTGCAAATCGTTTAGCAGAACTCTTTACCGAAGCAGGTCTTCCAATAGGTGTATTCAATATTGTTCATGGGGCACATGAAATTGTAAACGAGCTACTTCAAAACAAAGATGTTCCTGCCATTTCATTTGTAGGCTCTCAGCCTGTGGCAGAATATGTTTATAAAACTGCATCTTCAAATGGTAAGCGCGTTCAAGCTTTAGCTGGTGCTAAAAACCATAGTATCGTTTTACAGGATGCAAACTTAGATGAATCGGTAAAGCAAATCATTACAGCAGCATACGGTTCAGCAGGTGAACGATGTATGGCATGCTCAGTAGTCGTAGCAGTTGGCGATATTGCCGATCCTTTAATCGAAAAATTAAAAATAGAAGCAGGTAACATTACAATTGGAAATGGACTAGATGATGATGTATTCCTAGGTCCGGTTATCCGCAGGGAACATCGCGAAAGAACGGAAAAATATATTGAATGTGGGATTCAAGAAGGTGCAACCTTATTGCGTGATGGACGCAATGATTTAATTCGAAAAGAAAAAGGTTATTTTATTGGACCAACAATCTTTGATAACGTGAACCCATCAATGAAAATTTGGAAGGAAGAAATTTTTGCACCAGTACTTTCGATCGTTAGAGTTGAATCATTAGAGGAAGCGATTGAACTTACAAACAAATCAGAGTTCGGAAATGGCGCGTGCATTTTCACCGACAGTGCAGCAAGTATTCGATATTTCAGGGAAAACATTGAAGTAGGAATGCTCGGCGTAAATATCGGTGTACCAGCTCCAATGGCATTCTTCCCTTTCTCTGGTTGGAAAAACTCTTTCTATGGTGACCTTCATGCAAATGGTGCAGATGGTGTCGAGTTCTATACTAGGAAAAAAATGATTACTAGTAGATTTGAATAAATATAATTGGGCTTTTCCATTAGTTTAGGTAACTGACTAATGGGAAAGTCTTTTTAAATAGAAAAAATCGCATATTCCGTTAGTCGTTACGGATTAGATGCGATTTGTTATTCATTATTGGTTTATTTTTATAAATCTGAGTGAAATTCATCTATTCTCTTAATGATTTAACCTTTTATAACACTCAAATTCAAGGTTAATTGCGATTCGGCCAATTTAATTGTGATTCCGCCTTTTTATTTGCAATTTACGGATTTTAATTGCGTTCGTCAGTCCTATTTGCGATTCTCAGACCTTAATTGCGATGCGACCAATTTAATTGCGATACACTGATTCTCACAAATGAATCTGCTTAATAATCAACGATCCAAAATACTTCCGTGTATCAGCGTTCATTATATGCAGAGTGATAAACTTCTCCTCTTCATCTGGATTTTCAAAGTCAACATAAGCACCGTCTAACGTTTCTCTAACATTTTTAATCTTGTAGCCTTTTTTTATAAGGGAATCTATTTGATTTCTCTCGATTAAAAACTCCTTATATGTTGACATTAGCTACTCATTCCCTTCTTACTAATCTTCTATTAAACTAGTTTCACCATACTTCTTCCTCTTTAAGTACTGTCCACTACCTGCATTACCAACAAATTGCTTCTCTTTTATGACAAACTCTCCACGAACTAGGACACTCACTGGCTCTCCCGTTACTTCCATTCCTTCGAATGCGTTATAGTCTACTGCCATATGGTGAGTTTCAGAGGAGATTGTTCGTTTACTATTCGGATTAAAAATGACCAAATCGGCATCTGAACCAACTGCAATTGTTCCTTTCTCGGGATATAAACCAAATAATTTTGCACTTCTAGTTGAAGAGATGTCAACGAATTGATTTAATGATATTCTGCCTTTTTTAACACCTTCAGAGAACAAAATGCTTACTCGATCTTCAATCATCGGTCCTCCGTTTGGAATTTTAGAAAAATCGTCGCGACCTATATCCTTTTGACCATTAAAATCAAAAGAACATTGATCGGATCCTAAAGTTTGAAGATTTCCATTTTTTAATGCATTCCATAAAACATCTTGGTTCCATTTTTCGCGAAGTGGTGGGGACCAAACGTATTTTGCTCCTTCAAAATCAGGTTTTTCTAGCATAGACTGATCAAGCACTAAGTATTGTGGGCATGTTTCTCCCCATATATCGATTCCATTATTTCGGGCTTCCGTTATTTTTTCAACGGCCTCTGCACAAGTAACATGAACGACATATAATTGTGAATTTGCAAGTCCAGTTAATGTAGCCGCTCTTCCTGTCGCTTCACCCTCTACTTCTGGAGGTCGTGTCAATGCATGGTAAATAGGCTCTACTTTTCCTTCAGCTAAAGCTTGATTGATTAAATAATCTACAACATCTCCATTTTCCGCATGCACCATTACTAATGCCCCATATTCTTTTGCTGCTAATAGCGTACGGTACAATGTCGCATCATCAGCTTGAAATACATTTTTATAAGCCATAAATACTTTAAATGATGTAATTCCCTCTTTTTCTATTACTCTAGGTAACTCTTGTAATACCTCATCATTTATTTCACCAATCATTAGATGAAAACTATAATCGATTACTGCTTTTTTCGATTTTTCATGCCATGTTTCGATGGCTTTTTGGAGTGGTTCTCCTTTATTCGTTAAACAAAAATCAATAATTGTTGTTGTTCCACCAAAGGCAGCGGCAATCGTTCCTGATTCAAAATCATCTTTTGTGACAGTCCCACCAAATGGCATATCTAAATGTGTATGTGGATCTACTCCACCTGGAAAAATATAATGATCTGTTGCATCAATCATCTCAGCGTCTGTACAATCTAAATTTAGTCCAATTGCAGTAATTTTATTTTCCTCTATTAAAATATCAGCCTTATACGTATCCGTTGCAGTAACGATCGTTCCATTTCGAATGATTTTCTTCATTTTCTTTTCCTTCCCCCCTTTAAAATTGAATATTGATTAGATCGTGCTAATACCTTTATAGCTTGTTGGCGATCATTCCAGGTCATCGAAGGCTGTTTATTTGGAATCTCTACCATTTTAATTGCATCTTCCACCGGACAGACGATTTTGCATAAATTACATCCTACGCAGTCTTCCTCCCGAACCTTTAAATATGACTTTCCATTTTCATCTACGGACATATCAATACATTGGTGAGATGTATCTTCACAAGCAATATGACATTTATTGCAGTTAATGCATTCTTCAGTATCAATCCTAGCAACTACTTGATAATTTAAATCTAAATTTCCCCAATCTGAATATTTATGAACTGCTTTCCCTACTAGCTCCGATACTGAAGAAAGACCTTTTTCATCTAAATAATTATTTAAACCATCAATCATATCTTCAACAATGCGGAATCCATGATGCATTGCTGCAGTACAAATTTGAACTCCAGTTGCTCCCATTAATAAAAACTCTACTGCATTTTGCCAATTCGAAATTCCACCAATCCCGGAAATTGGAACTGATATCTGTGGATTACGTGCACATTCTGCCACCATATTTAATGCAATTGGTTTTACTGCAGGTCCACAATATCCACCATGTGCTCCCTTCCCGGCAACATGAGGAACCGTATTCCAAGAATCTAAGTCTACCCCCATTAAACTGTTAATTGTATTAATCATACTGACTGCGTCAGCTCCACCTCGAACTGCAGCTTCCGCCGTAACAGTAATATCAGTAATGTTTGGAGTTAGTTTTACTATCACAGGTGTCTTTGCAACTTCTTTAACCCAAAATGTTTGTTGCTCTACTAATTCAGGAACTTGACCAGATGCAGACCCCATTCCTCTTTCTGCCATTCCATGGGGGCAGCCAAAATTCAGTTCTAAACCATCAACTCCAACATCCTCTACTCTTTTCACGATTTCGTGCCATTTATATTGATGCGGTTCAACCATTAGTGATGCGATTATCGCTCGGTCTGGAAATCTTTTTTTCGTTTCATAAATTTCTTTTAAATTTACTTCAAGAGGTCGATCAGATATCAATTCAATATTATTAAATCCTGCAACCCTTTGCCCGTTAAAGTTAATAGCAGCAAATCGTGAGGAGGTATTAATTATTGGTTCCCCTAATGTTTTCCAAACTGCCCCACCCCAACCAGCTTCAAACGCACGTTGGACCTGATAACCCGAATTTGTCGGAGGCGCAGAAGCAAGCCAAAATGGGTTAGGTGACTGTATGCCCGCAAGATTGATTCGTAGATCTGCCATGAAAGAAAACCTCCTTTTAAGTGTTTAACTGTTTATGAATCGCATAAGCTACTTCTTTTCCCTGTTGTGCTGCAGTCACTACCATTGCTTCACCTTGCCCTTTTCCAAAAATGACATCACCACACGCAAAAACTTTAGGATTAGACGTCTGAAAAGATTCTTGGTTAATTTTTACAACGCCATCTCTGTGTTCTAAATCAAATTGTTCGATTAATTCTGTATAGCGAGTTTGCCCAATCGCTTTTATGACTCCATCTACCGGTATCGTGAAATTGGAATCGGGGATAAGTACAGGCCTGCGACGACCGTCTTTTCCAACTTCACCTAATTCTAATCGAACACATTCAAGTGCAATTACTTTTCCGTTTTCACCAATTATTCGTATTGGTAATGTCAGCCATCGGAATTCCACTCCATCTTGCTTGGCAAAATCATATTCAAATTGGTAAGCACTCATTTCTGATTGTGTCCTACGATATAATATTTTGACATTGCCTGCGCCTAAACGAACAGAACAAGTCGCAGCATCAATTGCAGTATTGCCCGCTCCTATTACAGCAATGTTTTTACCTATAAAACGATTTGATAACTCTCCTTTTTTTGTCTCTTTTACAAAATCAATCGCATCGTATACTCCGTCCAAATCCTCTCCCGCAATATCTAGCATCGGAACTTTTCCCATACCTATAGCCAGAACGACCATGTCATAGTTTGCTAATAATTCATCTGAAGAAATATCCGAACCGACTCTAGTATTCGTTTGAATTTTGACATCCAACTTTTCAATTTGTTGGACTTCCCAGCTTGATATACTCTTTGGTAGTCGGAACGAAACGATACCATATCGATTTAATCCTCCTGCATGATTTTCCGCTTCAAAAATCGTTACATCGTAGCCAAGCAATGCAAGTTCACGAGCAGCTGCTAAGCCAGAAGGACCACTACCAATGATTGCAACTGTTTTTCCGTTCTTTTTTCCAGCCTTAAATAATACTTGATTATTTTTTATCGCCCAATCAGTTGCATATCGTTGTAAATTGCCAATCATGATCGGTTTAGTAGAATGATTTAGTACGCATGCACCTTCGCACAGTTCTTCTGTAGGACAAACCCTAGCACAGCTTGCTCCAATAGGATTAGATGACATAATCGTTTTAGCAGATCCTTTTAAATTACCTGAACCAATTTTCTTTATAAACGTAGGAATGTCAATCCCAGTTGGACATGCTTTAATACATGGGGCATCATAGCAATAAAGACATCGATGTGCCTCTTCAAATGCTTCTCGTTCTGATAACCCAGGATGTACTTCTTCAAAGTTCTTCGATAAATTCTCTAACGAAACTCTATTCACTAACAACACCCTCCTATTAGGCTACAAATTTACTTTTTAAGAAAGCGGATTATACAATTCATTTTCTTATACATCAGTAGTCCCTTAAATAAAGTCGTTTTCAATTAAGAAGAATTACTTACTTTCTTTCTTAAAAAGGTAAAGCTTTTTCTAAAATTGAGGTATTTCAATATATGATTAAAAAAATTAATTTAGACATGTTTATGTAAAGGGTTGTCAGTGTTTAATTAATGAGTTTTAAAGCTTTTGATTTAGAAGCTAAAAAAGCTCAAACCCTTATATTAGGTTTGAGCTTTTTTACATTTTTCTAAAATTTATTCTTCACAAAAACATTAGATCGTTTTCTATAAAAATAGATCAACAAGACGATAATTAACAGCGCTAAAATGACTTTACCGAATAAAGTGAACTCTAAAACTTGATTAACAGAATACGATTCAAATAATACGACGGGTAGCTTACCAATCAAACTTGCTAACATAAAACTTGACCATGTGATTTTTCCAAAGGCTGCAAACAAAGTAATCAAACTAGATGGAATAAAAGGAATAAAACGCAGAACTAACACCCCGTAAAAAGCTTCTTTTCCTTCTAGTCTTAATAACCTATTTAAACCTTTAAATTTAGTTGATTTACTAATAAATCTTTTTTGTAAACCCTTTCTATACAATATGAAAGATACGAATGTACCTAATAATTCACCTATGAAAGAGATTAAAAATCCACCAGTAAAACCGAATAATTTAATATTGATTGCTGTCAAAAACCAAGCTGGTATAATACCAACAATACTAATTAGAACATTAATTAAAATACTAAGTATCGCAGCATAGTCTTTGTATGTATTTAAAAAATGTTCAATTGCAGAAAGTGTCATAATTTTCCCCCATTTTTTTTAACCACTTAATTGTACAACATTTAGTATGATAAAAAAGCTAAGGTTCCAAAAATACATAAATCTTCCATAAATTAAAACCTATTTACTATTTTAGACATTGAAATTTTAAACATACTAACCAATTTAAATTTAATTTTTCAAACAAAAAAAGATGACTTCGAATGCTACTCGAAATCATCTGTTTGATTATTATTTACTCTTCTTCAGTTTGTCCTTGGAAGAAGATAAATAAATATTTTACTAATTCTAAAACTGAAATTAAGGTTGCCGCTAAATACGTAAGAGCAGCAGCCCCTAATACTTTATTTACACCTTTTCTGTCTGTATCATGGATGATACCACTTGCTAACATTAATTTCTTTGCTCGTGAACTAGCATTATACTCAACTGGTAAAGTGATCAGTTGAAATGCTACTGCTATAGAAAATAGTAAAATCCCTACTCCAATTAGAGAAAATGCTTGAAGTAAAAATCCTGCTAGTAGTAGTAATGGTGCTGCACCCGATGCAATGTTAACGATTGGGAAGATTCGATGACGAAGTGTTAAAAATCCATATGAAGTATCATGTTGTATAGCATGACCTACTTCGTGTGCTGCAACTGATACAGATGCAATTGATCTACCATAGTATACTTCCTCAGATAAGCGAACTGTTCTTGCCATCGGATCATAATGATCAGATAATCGCCCAGGCACTACTTCCACCGGTACGTTAGGTAAATTATTATTGTTTAATATGTGTCTTGCTACTTCAGCTCCGGTTAATCCTCCTGATGCTGGTACTTCAGCCCAGTGATTAAAACTAGATTTCACTTTAAATTGAGCCCAAATCGAAAAACCGAAGGCAATAATAATAAGGAAATCCATATGGTGAAAAAACATTTACATTCTCTCCTTTTAAAGAATAAATGACAATAACGTCTGAATTAATTCTGATGTTTGTGACGTTAATTGACGGATAATATTTAGCTTTTGTTCTTCAGTTAAATTTTCTAGTAAATATTTTAATTGTGACAATTCTGTCTTCAGCTGACTCATATGAATCGTTACTTCTTCAGTTAGTGGCAAGATACTCTGGTCCTCTATCAAAGTTTTTTTCTTATCTAAAATCTCTTTTATTTCTTGGAGTGGTAAGTGCATTGATTTGCATTGCTCAATAAATTTTAAAGTTTCTAAAGAAGCTTCATCATAAAAACGATGCCCAGATTCTGAACGGTTTGGTTCAAGTAATCCTAGGTTTGTATAATAATCAATTGTGCGCTTAGACACTCCGACTTCTTTTGCTAATTCTCCAATTTTATAGACAATCCCAATGGTCTCACACTCCTTCTATTTGTATTATATGTGATTCTAATAAAAACGTACAGTGGAACGTTCTATTGTTCAAATTTAAATCTAAATATTTTAAAAAAACTGAAAATATCTACATTTTTAAGGACAGAATAGTAAAGGAAACAATGGGAAAAATAGGGTAAAATTACCAAACGTAGAAATGAGGAGTATCAATGATAGCTGACCGAGATTTAGATAAAAATGAAAAATCGCTTCGGGAATTGCTATTTAATAGTTCTGACTTTAAATCAAGTGATTTCGGAAGCAATGACCGACGTTACCGTTTATTCTATTTGGATACTATGATCGATGATAATTCGGTGCAAGAATTTATTATTCGTCCTTTGCTTAACAATACAAATGTCAGTGTACGTGAAGCTGTTTCAATTCTCGATTACATTGAAACGGAACTCCTATCCGTTGCTTCAAATGCGCTAATTGAAGGTAAATCAGTCGTTCAAATTGATGGGGAATCCAAGTTCTATTTACTTAGAACCGAGCTAGTTAAAGAACGCTCAGTAAACGTTCCAATGAATGAACGGGTTTTACGTGGATCACACAAAGCATTCAATGAAAATCTGAATACGAATTTAAATATTATACGAAACCTTGTTGCTACTCCAGATCTTGTCGTTAAGACTTTTCAAGTTGGACGTAGGTCGAATACAAAAGTTGCTATACTTTATTTACAATCCCTTGCGAATGATGTTGTTTTACAGGAATTTGAACGTAGAATTGCTAATGTTGATATAGATTATATTGAAGCGCCAGGATTTTTCCCAGAACTAATACAAGATAATAAATTCTCTCTATTTCCAAAAACGCTCATAACGGAAAGACCAGACCGAGTAACATCTTACTTAATGGATGGAAAAATTGGTTTTTTAACCGATGGTGCGCCAGAATGTGCATTTGTTCCAATTTCGTTTTGGGCATTTTTTCAAAGTCCAGATGATTACCAAGTTAGTTGGTTATTCGGTAGCGTATTAAGATTTCTCCGTATTCTCTGTTTTATTTTTGCAATTAGTTTGCCTGGAATTTATGTTGCACTTGTGACATTCGATCCTAGAATTCTCCCATTAGAAATTGCACTAACCCTACAAAGCTCTATGCAATACGTCGCTATGCCACCTGTATTAGAAGCAATCACAATGCTAGCCATACTTGAGGTCTTAAAAGAGGCGACTGTTCGTTTACCCAATCCAATTGGTCAGACGATCGGTGTCGTCGGTGGTATCGTTATTGGAACAGTCGTTGTTCAATCCAATCTAATTTCAAATATGATGGTAATTATTATAGCACTTACCGGGATTGCTTCATTCATTATACCTTCATATGAAATGAGTAATACTGCTCGCTTATTAACTTTTCCTTTTATCGTCATGGCTGCAGTTTTTGGCTTAATCGGATTGGAAATATCATATTTAATGGTTTTAACACATTTATCCCGGATGAATACATTTGGAATTCCGTATTTTTACAATTGGTTTAACGGCGATACAATTAAAGATACGATTTTTAGAGCACCGATTAGGAACATGAAAAAACGTCCAATAGAAAGCTTAGCAAAAGATGAAATAAGAATAAGTAATCCAAAGGGGGAGAATGAGTGATTCAATTAAAGAAGATTTCTATTAATCAACTTATTTGCCTTGTTATTTTGAATCAAGTAGGAGTCAGTATTTTATCGATCCCTCATACAGAATCTTTAATAGCAGGATATGACTCATGGATGTCCATCATTCTTGGAGGTCTTATTGCTCAATTTGCTATCCTGATTGTGTACTTCCTAGGAAAAACTTATCCTGATCGCTCGTTTCAACAGTATATTCCCTCAATAATTGGAAAACCGTTAGGAACAATCATTATCTTACTATTTGCAGTTTACAGTGCAGAATCCTGTTTAATGCTTATAGTTTCCTATACAGATGTCATAAATCGCTGGTTGTTATTTGAAACACCCTGGTTTATGCTTATTGGATTAATGGTCATTGTATCTGGCTACATAGCTTCCTCTTCACTTCGATCAATCGCAACTATTACGCAGTCGATCATGAGCATGTTTCTAGTCGGTTTTATTATTATATTTATTAGTGGTTTCGGTAAAGGGGATTTACGTCATTTTTTACCAATTGGTACACATGGCATTGGTCCTATTATTAAAGGAGCGATTCCTGCATTTTGGACGTATGCTGGATACGAGCTTCTTTTAATCGTATTTCCTTTTGTACAGTGTAAAAAAAAGAAGGATATTTTAATCGCTATGTCAGTAGCAAACGGTGTAACGACTTTCTTTTACACTTTTATCACTTTTATAGCAACATACAATTTTAGTGAAAAACAATTAAATCTCATTCCCGAACCGCTGGTCTTTATTCTTCGTAAATTCAGATGGCCAATCGTTCAAAGCCTAGATATTTTATTTATCACAGTCTGGTTGTCTGTGACCTTAGTGACAGCATATATTTACTTATTTTTGTCTGCGCGTTATTTTGCTTTTCTTGGTAAAAAAGAAATCCAAAACCATCCACTTTTAGTATGGATGATCGCCATTGTTTGCTTTGTAGCCGGAGTTTCCTTCTCAAGTCGACATTTCCTTTCCAGTTTTGCCGAGTATCACAATATTACAACGGGAATTATGGTTATTGGATTACCGACACTGCTTCTACTAATATCTTTTGTAAAACAAAAGGTGGCTAGCAAATGAAAAAAGCCTTAATTTTACTACTTTTTTTGCCATTATTGACAGGATGTTGGGATCGGCTAGATTTGAAAAAGCTACAATTAGTAGATGTAAACGGTTTTGATTTGAATGAAAAAACCGGTGAAGTAGGAGCTTTATTTCTCATTACGAAGCTTAAAAGTACTGGACAAGGTACTGGGGAGCCTGTTTCGGTTGTAAATGAGCTTAAAGGACCGTCATTAGCAGAAGCAATTGGTGAATGGGAATTTACTAATCAGAATCCTTTTATAGGAATTAGTACTAGAGTTTATTTAATCAGTAAAACCTTCGCATTAGATGATTCTGTTTCAGAACTTGATTTCTTACTTGATGCGCCCTATTCATCTATAAACACTCCTTTGGTTGTAATAAATGGAAATCTCTCGAAAGTATTTGAAGCTGCTACAGATCCAAAAAAAGAGTTCTCGAAAGATCTGAATGACTTTATTATCTCGATGGAGAAGAACAGAACTATTCCAACAGTCTCCATGATGAATTTTATTCAATCAAAGGATGATCCGTTATGCGATTTAGCGCTACCTATGTTAAGTCCAAAAGATTCAGCGTTGGAATTAAGTGGTGCCGTATTATATCGTAATGGTATTCCTACTGGAAAAACACTTGATCGAGATCAAGTAAAACTGATGATGTTATTAGAGGGTGGAAATACCGGAAGACAAAGATTTACTGGTAACTTGATAAGGTTTACTGGAAATTTATCAGCCAAAAATGGTAAAAAAGCAGATCCCGATATTGCGAATAAAAATAATTACGGATTTACAGTTAAAAGAAACTTTTCAAAAATAATTGTTACCAATGAGAAAAATAAATTACCAAAAATCGAGGTAAATGTAAAATTACAAGTTAGTGCTTTTGAACTTGGTAAAGAAACTCATAAGAAAAAGTCAGATTACGTTCATATGGAAAAAGTTCTCAGTAAACATTTTGAAAATAATGCAATGGAAATAATTAAAACTATGCAATCTGCAAATTCAGATGTACTGGGTATTGGTAATGAAATAAGAGCATTTCATCCAAAAGTTTGGGAGTCTTTAAACTGGAGAAAAGATTATCCAAAAATGATCATTAAACCAAAGATTGATATCAATATACTTAATACTAACTCGTAGTTTTAAGCAAATTTCACTGCGAGAATACTCCCCCTGCACGATTGCGGGACTTTTATTATTGAACAGTAGAAACATGCGATGATAAAAAAACCATGAACAAGTGAAGGTTCATGGTTTTCAACTTTTCTTTATCAATACAAAACTATTTATTTAATTATTCTTCCCAATAGCGACGAGCACCTGAAAATTCTTCAATATAGCCAGGCGTGTTTAATGGGATAATTTCAACATTTCTAGCAGCGTTAGGCGCCTGAATCATTAAACCATCACCGATATACATTGCAACGTGATGTACTGATCCAGTTCCATTGTTACTCGCAAAGAATAAAAGGTCACCAGGTTGAATCTCATCTTTTTTAACTTCTATACCGCTCTTAGATTGAGGTCCTGAATCTCGGGGAATTGTTATACCATATGACTTAAATAAGCTATATGTAAATCCAGAGCAATCAAATCCAAATCCCGATACACCAGCCCATAAGTAGCGTAAACCAAGGAACTTCTTTGCAGTATTAATTAAATTTTCTGGAGTTGCCTTAGGAAACTGATTTTCATTTTGATAAACTGCCACGTCTTCTTTTTTAATAAATTTATTTCCATCATCTGGTGTTGCAACCATTACAACATCCCCAAAGTCTTTAATAACAGGTAATCGCGTATTAAAGCTAATCTCCATAAACTTATGATTTAAGGCTTTTCCATCATACAACCAAGCCGTTTGGCTAGATACCATAATAAATGGGGTATCCTTATAATTCTCTAAACGATCATCCGTCGTTAATTGTCTTTTCGGCATCCAACCAGGATAACCTAATGTATTACGTGGTGTAGGCTGACCATCTACAGCAACCTTCACCCAGTCACCAGATTCCTCTAAAATGGTTACTTTTGTACCGTATACGGCTTGTGTTTCAAGATAACTTGTTAGCCAACGTCGAGTTTCAGTATCTTCCATATTAGCTGACCATTGACGCGGATCAACTGGATTGCTTAAAGACGGCGCATCAATATCTCTAACTTGGAATCTACCGTTTGTCGTCCACTGAGTTGAAACAGACACATCAACGTAGGCTGTCTCACCTGGAGTAAGTTCTTCTTGCGATTTTGCAAAAGATTGGCCTGTCATTGTGGAAAGTAATGTACCTGCAACACATAAACTTAAAATTAAATTTTTTGTCTTTTTCATTGTAAAACTCCTCTCCCTATTTTAACGAAGACTTTTAGATAATCTTCGGTGAATCCCTAGTCCAGGTAGGGTCGGTAAATGTACTTCATCCCCATTAAACTCAATTCCATCAAAATCTTGATTCTTCAACCAAAGTGGCGCATCCAAATCGATTTTTTGAATATTCGGATGGGCGGTAGCTATATGTGCTGCCGCAAGTACTGAGACCGAAGTTTCCATCATACTACCAATCATGCAAGGAATATTCGCTCTTTCTGCAATATCTGCAATTTGCAGTGCTCTTCTAATTCCCCCTGTCTTCATTAATTTAATATTTAAAAGATCAACTGCATCCTCTTTAATTAGTCGTAATGCGTCTTGCGGAGAAAAAAGACTTTCATCGGCCATGATTGGTGTATTTACGTTTTGTTTAACAAATTTCAGTCCATCAATATCACCTGCAGGAACTGGTTGCTCAATTAGCTCTATTTTCGCATTCAACTGCTCTAATTCTTTGATAATCGCAACGGCTTGTCTTGGCGTCCATCCTTGGTTGGCATCTACTCGGATCGTGACATCATTACCGACTTTTTCACGTATTGCCATAATTCGTTCAATATCCCTTGTCCAGTCTTTTCCGACTTTGATTTTCAAAATAGAAAAGCCGTCCTTGATTATTTGCAACGCATCATGACACATTTCATCCACTGTTCCTACACTAACGGTCATATCGTTTTTTAATTGATTTGTCTTACCCCCAAGATATTGATAGAGTGGAAGATTAAGATGTTGGCATAATGCATCATACAGTGCAATTTCCATAGCTGCCTTCGCACTTGTATTAGCCACGCAAGAGCGTTCAATCAATAGAGAGAGTTCATTCATATTTCGAATATCTCTGCCTAATAGCAGTGGTTTAAGGACCGTCTTTAAAATCGCTTCAATACTTTCTTTGGATTCTCCTGTAATAGCCAATGTAGGTGCTGCAGCCCCTACTCCGACGATTCCATCCTCAAGTTGGACATATACAAAAATGTTCTCTATTTCGGTAGCTGTCCTAAGAGCTGTTTTAAATGGCTTTTTTAAAGGGAAAACTTCTGTTTGCACTTGTATGGATTGAATAATCATCGTTTTCGTCCTTTCCTATTAGATTAAAGTTAGTTCCAAGACCTCTAAGTGTCTCAAAATCTTGTATTAAATAAAAAATCCAGCTATTAGAAAGGGAGTATCCCTGCTAATAGCTGGATTTCATCTACGAAAATAGATAAAGCAGCGTTTAAGATTCGATTATTTGAGTGTATTTTATATGTGCATTTTTAAAGGCAACAGCCAGAGCTTTCTGAGAAGAACCAAAATAACGTGTATTAATTTCTTGTATTACCCCATCCACGTCTGACATTGATTGTCCAACGAATAAGTGCTTTACAAAGGATGAAGTTAAAGAAATTGTAGCTGAACAATCTGCGTCAATAATTAAATGACTTGTCCGATCGACTACCAAACCAATAAAAAATGCATTATATTTCTGCATAATCGGATTATTGGATGAAGTCTTTGCATCCCCAATAATGTAAATAGTGTCTTTATTGTACAAATTATTTCCTCCCGCAAAACAGGTATTCCGTGCAAAACTCCAACCGATGAGGAAAGAATTGGCAACGGCATATGTATTCGCTTACAGTTTATATTAATATACGAAACTAATTTTGACAATATTTTATGAATATTCTGTTTTAACAAAGGTACTTGTGAACTATATTGATACACTTACTTTTTTACTAGAAATAGGTTTTCATTTGGCTTTTTCTTAAATTAATTTAAGGGTACTACTAGCTAAAAAAAATATATACAGCATTTTGTGGATTGAATCTAAAAAAAATCTCATTCTAATAGCAGAATGAGATTTTTTTAATAAGTCACTTGATATGTTAATTTACTTTTTGAATTCTTCCTTCAACTTCATAATTGAAAGGTCTTGGAAGTGATTTAACATAATCTACAGTCGCTTGTAAATCTTCTGGTCCTACTTCTAAATCAGTCGAACGTTCGCCAATACCATATTTTACATTTCCGTACATATAATTGTTAACTACAACTGAATATTCTTTGTTCGGATCAATTTTACTACCGTTTGGTAAAAGGATGTCTACTACTTTTCTAGTTGATGAATCCCAAGTATATTTAAATCCAGCGATGTGGAAATCTAAGCCCTTATCGGTAATTTGATTATTTAATACTGTTTCAATATCTTGACCACTAAGCATTACTTTATTTAATACATTACCAAAGGGCTGAATTGCGAATAAATCACCAAATGTAACTTGACCAGCGTCAAGTTGTGATCGAACTCCGCCACCGTTCATCATTGCGAAGTCAGCATTCATTGATGCTTTCATTCCATCTGCAATTAAGTTACCTAGTGCAAAATCGCCATAAGTATCAGAAGATGGATATCCTTTTGGTAAAGATTGCATTGAGTCACCAATAATCTCAGCTTTAATTGGCATAATTAAATCTTCATATTTTTTCATGATCGCTGAAACTGTCGGATCTGGTGTATAGTCTTTTTGATAAACTGTTACTACTTCTGCTTCCTTCTTAACAACATCACCAGTTACTGCATCTAATTCTAAATCTACATCAGAAAATGCAGAACCATATGAATAAGCTTGTACGATTAATTTATTATCAACTTCTTTATTATTAAATACATGATTATGAGCAGCAAAAATAACATCTACTTCATCATCAACTTTTTCAGCAATATCAGTTGCATCATATAAATCTGCTTTACCTGTTTGAAGAGTAGGGTTATGTGCTAATACTACGATTGCTTTAATTCCTTGTTTTTTTAGAATATCCGTATAATGGTTAATTGCTTCAACTTCATCACGAATTTCAAGCGTTTCATTTCCTTTTCGAACAATCATATTAGGAGTTTCTTGCGTTACTACTCCGATGAAACCAATCTTTTTACCGCCCACTTCTTTAATTGTGTATGGCTGAGTAATTAATTCTCCTGTTGCAGAATCATATGCATTGGCAGCTATCACTGGAAAGTTCATTCCGTCATAGCCTTTTGTACCTTTAGGATGTTCTCCACCATTAATCATACGCTTTAATTCAGCTATACCTTCATCAAACTCGTGATTTCCTACTGTTCCTACATCAAAACCCATTGCTTCCATCACTTCAACTGTTGGTTCATCCTGGAACAACGCAGAAATCAGTGGGCTACCACCAATCATATCACCAGCGTGAACTAGTAATGTATTCGGATTAGTTGCTTCATGTTGTTTCATTGCAGCAGCTGTGTATTCCATGCTTCCAGCTAAAACTTCTTGTCCATTCAGCATAACTTTTGTATCCGTATCAAGCTGACCATGTAGATCATTTAAGCCTAATAATTGAACTTTAATATTCTCTTTAGGAGCAGTGCCTAAATCTAATTTAAAAATTCCAAAGCCTGCATTATCCGTTTTATTTGTAAACGCAATATTACTATTAGGCTCTATAAATTCTTCCGCTCTTGGTGAAGACGTAAACGTTACATTTACTTTCCCACTAATTGGTGCAATCGACCAATTATTATCTGCAGTTGGTGTAATTGTTTTTGATTCAGAAATGTAATCCATTAAGATTTGACGATTTTCATCAGCAGAATCTACAACAAGTTCGCTTCCTTTAACACCTGGGAAATTACCACCGCCACCAGCACGGTAGTTATTTGTTACAACGATGAATTCTTGATTTAAATCTATTGGTTGTCCATTATAAGTTAAATTGATTACACGACTTGAATTACGATTAACAAGATTTCCGTTTAGATCATACTTTGCAGGCTTTGTTACATCAATTTGATAGTTAACTCCGTCAATTACGTCAAAGTTATAAACAGGGAACGCTGGATTTAATAATGCTTGTTCTTCTGTTTTATTTGGATCAATTTGATTATATTTTCCAGCAGTCATTTCAATCCATTCTTTAACAACGGAACCTTTTACTTTAATTGCTTTTAACGTATTATCATAAAGATAAAGATCGCCTGCACTTCTAATTGTAAGATCGCCTTTTCTAATCTCAGTATATTCAGCTACACCATTACGGCCAGCTTTGAATGGAGCTCCTACAGATAAAATTGGTAATTCTTTATATTCTGGTTTCTTTTCAGCAATATATTTTTCTACAAACCATTTTTGTGCATTTGTAACTACTTGAATCGATGGATCATCTTGTATTAATGAAAAATAACTATGAATATCATCAGTAGTTGTTCCAATTGGTGTATTTACATATTTAACAGTTGCATCATGATTTGGTTTGACAGCATTTACGATATCTTGATCCGCAACTACAGTACTTTCTGTTATTGTTTTACCAGTAGTTGGATCCTTCACATCAGCCCAAATTTCTCTAGTTGAAGCCTGGGAATTTACTACTGACCATTTTCCTTTTTCTTTTTTAAGTGTTAAGTCAATTAATCCTAATGAACCACCACCGTATCCCGCTTGAACTGCAGGTACACCATTAATTGTTCCTTTCGAATTATCGACACCTGGTAATGGCTTTTTATCTGCCCCTAAAAATAATGCATCCAGTGTAGCTTCTGATTTTGCTGGAAATACCTTATGTGTATGAGAAAACGTAATTGCATCAATACCAGGTACTTCACTTAATGAATAAATTACATCTTCTGTATTTTCTTTATTCGCATTAAAGCCTGAATGAGTCATTGCAACAATTACGTCTGCACCGTCTTTTCTCATTTCAGGTATGAATTTTTTAGCTGTTTCTACTATATTTTTAGTGATAACTTTTCCATCAAGATTTGCCTTGTCCCACTCACTAATTTGAGGTGGTACAAATCCAATAAAGCCGATTTTAATTTCTTGCATCTTTCCTTGTTCATCAATCACTTTTTTCTTAATAATTTTATAAGGATTAAATTTGTTCTTATCATTATTAGGATTTTTATCGTGATCATCTACGTAAACGTTTGCATTAATGTACGGAAAATCAGCATCATTATATGCTTCGTTTAAAAAGTCTAATCCATAGTTAAATTCATGATTACCTAAAGTTGCAATATCATAACCCATTATGTTCATTGCTTTAAATACAGGATGAACTTCTCCTTTTTTTAATGGGTCAATTTTTGCTTCATAAGTTCCAAGTGGTGTACCTTGTATTAAATCCCCATTATCGACTAAAACATTATTTTGAATTTCTTTTCGAGCTTCCTTTACTAAAGTTGCAGTCTTAGCTAACCCAACTTTTTCATAAGCTGCATCCTTGTAGTAATCATAGTTTAGTAAATTTGTATGGATATCTGTCGTTTCCATAATTCGGAAATTCACTAAATCCTTATCAGCTTTATTCTTATTCGATGCAAGTACGTTTACAGGCACATCCTCTTTTGGTGCTGCATAGGCCTGCGTACTCACAACTGACATACCTACTAAAGATAATGCCAATGAAAATGACAACGCTTTCGAAATTGTACGATTCTTTCTCCCCATTAAAATTCCCCTTATATCTTTTATTAGGCTGTGATTAAAAATCAAACCCAAAGACTATTATAAAATTAAAATAAGTTAAAATATATTTAATTATACTTAAACTAAGTTAACCATTTCTTAATGAACTCATAAATGAATTTAGATCTTTTAGCCTATATTGTTGATGTTTCGAAAACAAAATCTCTATCAATGGCAGCAAAGAATCTACATATTTCATCGTCCTTTTTATGTCGGATGTGTTCGAAATGAGTATCCTCTTCTTTCAGTAGCAGATAAAATGTATATAAATGAGTTAAAAAATGAATTTAATCGTAGGAATATTAATTAGCAAGCAATAGCTAAATAGGAAATGGCTATTACTTTAGTTCTGATCAAAAATACAATTTAAAAAGCTGATTGATAGTGCTAAAAGTACCTTTAATCGTATAAGACTAAATAGATTGTATAGTTTTCTTTTCAAGAAGAGAAATAAAAGAAATCTAAAAAGAGGTTATGGTTAGTACATAGATTACTCCATAACCTCTTTTTACTATTTAAGATTTGTAAAACGATGTAATTCTTTATTTTCCCCAATCACAACTAAGATGTCTCCTTCAAGGAGCTTTTCTTCAGGAGAAGGTGAAATATTAACAATGTCTTTACTTTTAATGGCAATTACAGTTAAATTATACTTTACTCGTATATTCAATTCTTTTAAATTTTTACCAACCATCCAAGAAGGAATTTTAATTTCTTCAATACTATAATTTTTAGCTAATTCAATAAAGTTTAGAACATTTGGTGACATAAGTTGATGAGCAACTCTTGCACCCATATCTTTTTCTGGGTAAATTACCCAGTCAGCACCTATTTTTTTAAGTACTTCTCCATGACGTTTATCTAGCGCCTTGACTACAATTTTCTGAATGCCTAGTTCCTTTAATACTAACGTAGCTAATATACTAGATTGCATATCGTCACCAATAGCAACAATAACTGTGTCAAAATTTCCGATCCCGATCGCTTTTAAAGCCTCATTGTTTGTCGCATCAGCAACTACAGCATGTGTAGCAATATCTGCAAATTCATTTATGACTTCTTCATTTAGATCAATTACTAATACTTCATTACCTGAATTTAATAACGTCTTCACAAGGCTCGTACCGAACCTTCCCAGTCCAATTACAGCATATTGATTAATCATATTTGAATCACTCCTACCTGAGATTAATGATTAATATTTACCCAATCATAATTTTTCCTTTTGGATGCTTAAATGGGTCAGAATGTCTTCGTAAAGTAACAGCAAACGCAATCGTTAACGGGCCTACTCTTCCAGCAAACATTGTTAATATAATTAGAATTTTTCCAATTGGAGTTAAATCTGGCGTCAGCCCCATCGAAAGCCCAACTGTAGCAAAAGCAGAAGTTGCTTCAAATACAATCATTAAGAAGTTTTTACCATGTTCAGTAATTGTTAATAGCAAAGTAACAACCACTACAATAAGAAGTCCACTCACCATTACGGTTAATGCTTTATAAATCGTATCGTACATAATACGTCTTTTAAAAAGAATCACATCTTCTTTCCCTTTTATTTGTGAACGTACCGCTCCTAATAATGTTGCAAAGGTTGTTGTCTTAATTCCCCCTCCAGTTGAGCCTGGAGATGCTCCAATAAACATTAGAATAGCAGTAATAAATAGTGTTGATTGTGTTAAATCCGGAATATTTAATGTATTTGAACCCGCTGTTCTTGGAGTTACTGATTGGTACAATGATCCTAAAATTTTACCAGTCATGGACAAAGGTTGTAATGTCTTTGGATTATTAAATTCAAAAATAAAAATAAGAATCGTCCCTAAAACCAATAATAAACCACTAGTCCAAAGAACGATTTTCGTATGTAAAGAGACTCTACGAATTCGTTTGTATTCGTATATTTCATTCATAACAATAAATCCAATTCCACCTAGCGTAATTAGTATACAAACTACTATCGTTACAAGGGGATCTTCTACATAACGCGTCAAACTTCTAAACTCTCCCATTAAATCGAATCCCGCATTATTAAAATTAGATATTGAGTGGAAAATACCAAAATAAATAGCTCTTTTGAATGGCATGTCGAAGGAAAATCGAATTGCCAATAATACAGAACCAATTAATTCAATTAGAATTGTAAAAATAAAAATCCTTTTTACTAACTTAACTATTCCAGCAAATGTCATATTATTTAGAGATTCTTGTAATAATAATCTTTCCTTAAGCGTTATTCTCTTTCCTAGAAGTACTGCAAAAAAAGTAGCAAACGACATAAATCCTAAACCGCCTACTTGAATAAGTGACAGAATAACGAATTGACCAAATAAGGTAAACGTCGATCCAGTATCAACTACGACAAGCCCTGTAACACATGTTGCTGATGTAGAGGTGAATAGAGCATTTAACCAACTAAGCCCTTCCCCATCTTTTGTAGCTATTGGAAGTGTTAGTAGAAAGCCTCCCAAAACGATTATCAGCGCGAATCCTGTTACTAGTATTTTTGAAGGATCTAATGAAACTAATCGTTTATTTTTCAAGATGTTCATCCTCACTTTTTTAAATAACTAGACTTCAACTTCCCCCATAGATTAAATAATTCATGAATAGCGTACCCATTGAATCGGTTAATATGAATATCTCATATCTAATGATAGATTTATCATTATTAAATATTTAGTAAACATCAAGGTCATTATAGATAAGTAAGAGTACAAAAAGGAGTAGTAAAAATGGAATCAGATGTAATGAAAATTGTTCAACACGAATTATTTATTATAACTTTCATCTTGGGAATTGGATTACTAGCAATGAAATTAGCAGCTAGGATTAAAATTCCTGATGTGGCCTTATTTATGATTCTAGGAATAATTGTTGGTCAATCAGGACTTAAATTAATCTCAGTACCAAATGAATCAATAGCCAATCAATTTATTATTGTATTAGGATCAATCTTAATTTTGTTTGAAGGAGGAAAGGCAATTCATTTTTCTATACTAAAAAAAGTATGGATAACGATAACTCTCTTATCGATACCAGGTGTAATTATAACAGCAGCAATTGTTGCAATTACTTCCTTTTATTTATTACATATACCTTTTTTATATTCTTTATTGCTTGCTTCTGTCATTGCATCTACAGATCCAGCAACCTTAATTCCGGTTTTTAAACAAGTTAAAATTCGTAATAAGGTAAGACAAACTGTAGAAAGTGAATCCGCATTTAATGATGCCACTGGTTCCATTTTGGCTTTCACTATACTTGGAATCATCTTAGGAACAACTCAATTATCGATTACTTCTAGTATTTGGAGTTTTATTCGTGAAGCTGGCGGAGGAATAATAATTGGAGCAATCATAGGATATCTCGGTATTTTATTTACCTCTGAACAGAAATTAGGTTTTTTTAAAAATTACAGTACAATTATTAGTATTGTAATGGCCATTAGCTCATATTTAATTGCAGTTTCGGTCGAGTCGAGTGGGTTTATGGCAACTTTTACAGCAGGTCTCATTTTAGGTAATCCTGAAATTTTTCGTCTTCATATTTCAGATGAAAACAGTATGCATAGCTTTCATTTTTCTGAAACAATCACATTAATTATGAGGAAACTGATTTTTATGCTACTAGGTACACAAGTCAACTTTCATATATTCAGTAAATATTGGGTACAAGCAATATTGATTGTTCTTGTATTCATGTTTATAGCTCGCCCAATTACTGTACTCTTATGTACTTTACCTGATCGAAAGGCAAAATGGGAATGGAAAGAAATTATCTTTATGTTTTGGGTTCGTGAAACAGGTGTCATCCCTGCAGCTCTATCTGGGATGATCGTAGCAGCCGGAGTTAAGCATGCAGATGAAATTACTACAGTCACCTTTATCGCAATATTAATGACCATTCTAATACAAGCTAGTACCACAGGTTATGTCGCTAAAAAACTAGGAATTACTATAGATGTATAAGTATATAAAGAAAATAATCTTATGAAAAAAGTAAAGAGGCTATAGTAAATAACTAATTGATTGTAGTTATTTACCATAGCCTTTTTCAACATCACTTTTCTTTTAGAAAAACTTAACGTGATTATTAACTTGCTCAAGTTTGTCTAACTTTTTCTTTATTTTTTAAATTCATGATTACTTTAGGGATACTTAAACCTTGAATCAATAATGAAAACACTACATTTACATATACAATCAATAAAATATTTTCTCTATATGGAAAATCATTTGGCAAAGTTAGTGCCAGAGCAATTGACAATGCTCCTTTTAACCCACCCCAGTTAATAAGAAACTTTTCATGGTTTGTAAAAGTTTTAATCTTTAATAAACTAATATTTACAGCAATTGTTCTTGAAACTAAAACGATTATGATCGTTAATAAAGAAACTTTCCAATTTGCAAATACATCTAATCGATAAACTACTAAACCAATTAGTATGAATAAAATCGTATTTCCAACAAACGAAATGATGTCCCAAAAACTTGAAATGTAATCTTCGGTTACTGTACTCATCCCGATTTTCTTTCCATAATTTCCAAAGACGATACCTCCGACTACAACTGCAATTACGCCACTTCCATGAAAATGTTCTGAAATTATATAGCTTCCATAAAAAAGTAAAAAAGACACCATTGTTTCAAGTGGATAGTCATCTACGAAACTAATCATGTATGAAGCTACATACCCTAAACTAAGCCCAATAACAGTTCCAATAAAGACAACTTTCAAGAATAGTAAAATGCCAGCTCCAATACCTGATAATCCCATATTGATATAACTCAATAAAAATACGGTTGATATTTTAAAAAAGACAACTGCTATTCCATCATTAAACAGGCTTTCGCCTTCTAAACTAGCTGCAATACTTTTTTTTACATTGTATCGTTTAAACATTCCCATTACCGAAATAGGATCAGTTGCGCACATAAGTGAAGCAATCGTAAAGGATACTACAACTGGTAGCTTACAAATATAAATCAAAGCTACTGCAACAAGTACAAATGTTAAGAATGTACCTAAAAGTGCTAAACTTAAGATTTCTTTTCTATATTTTTTAATCTCTTTATATTCAAATTTCATCGAAGCCTCCCCTAGAAGTGAAGGCAAAAAAAGACCTAATACAATCAATGAAAATATCTCGCTACTGGTAAATAGATCTGCAATTTTATTTAAAAAATTAATATTCAATAAACCAATTACTAACCCAATGATTACAAGAAATATTGTATAAGGTTTATTGAACTTATTTGCAATCAACCAAGATATTACACCAATTAAAAGTAATAATAAGAATGCACCTATGATCGTATTAGCAACGCTTAGCAATCCGTGTTCCATCTAAAAACCCCTTAGTTGAATTTTGATTAGACAAAAAAATATAAAAGACACTTTTGAAAGTTGAATTGGATTGAATAGAAGTACAGAATTCAATCTAATAAAATAGATTTTCATTTAGATTATCCTCAATATTATTAATTTATAAATGAAAACTAATTTATAAATGAAAACTAATTTTTAAATTTATGTAACTAAACAGATATCATATAGGAGTTGAAACTACTAAAAAACAAAGAAAAGACCCATACCCTAGAAATACTTAGGTTTGAGCCTCACACTTTTATGATCACAACTGGACTTGAACCAGTGCATTATCATTAATTAGCAAAGTACTATACATAAACTTGTTCATAGTTTTTATATCCAGAGAAAAAGTTCAAACTCTTAATAAGAATTTATGCTTTTAATGATATAAAATTCTACAACGCTATCAATTTAAGTTTATTAAATCAAAACACAATCAAGTTAAAACACTAATCCCTCTATACATAAAGTGCAGAAGAAGTAATTCCTATTTCAAGAGCCGATGTTAGACCTTCATAAGTAGCTTCTTCGATTGTACGAGGTGCTAAACAATCCCCGATTTGCCGAACAACTGGTGCCATACCTTTCACTTGTTCATAAAGCTCAGAATTAGGTACTCGTCCCATTGCAAGTACAATCGTATCCCAGTCTTTAATCAGTTCAGTCTCATGCGTAAAAAGATTTCTCAATTTAACTTGATCATTATCAATACCACCAAAATCAAAATGCGGGCGAACATCAACCTTTAATTGATAGAGTCTTTTTAAATATTCATTCACTAGATATGAATGTAGTTCCTTTCCAATATGAACCTTAGCCGAAAACAAGGAAACATCGTGATTTTTCTCCTTCAAGTGTATAGCTGCCTCTATTCCTGGCCAATCACCAATTAAATCAAATACCAATACACGCTTTCCAATTTGGATAGAATTTCCGCTGAAAAGGTCATCAACTGTTATGATTCTCGGATCACCGATGCCCTCTACATGTGGAAAATATGGTCTGGATCCAACTGCACAAATAATGACATCAGGTTTTATTTCTTCTATTTTCTCAAGGGTAATTTTCTTTCCAAGTTGGACATTTATCTTACTATTTGATAGCTTTCTTGTATAATTGTCCAACATTGTTTCAGCTACTTCATGTCGCATAGGAGCCTTTCTCATTTTTCTTAACAATCCGCCAATCTCATTACTTTGTTCAGCTAATATTACTTCATGTCCTTCACCATCAGCAGTTAAAGCAGCATGTAATCCAGCTGGACCTGCACCTATGACAAGCACTTTTTGTTTTATTTTTACACTCTGGACAAGCGGTAATAATTCTTTTTCTTTACCAGCCATCGGATTTTGAACACATCCAATTGGAAGGCCTTTAGAGTAGTGACCTATACAAGCTTGTATACATCCTAAACATGCATCAATTGAGTGTAGATCCCCTCTCGTTGCTTTATTCGGTAATTCAGGATCAACGATTAAAGCTCTCGTCATACCAACAACATCCGCTTTTCCTGAACCAACGATTCGATCCGCTTCCATAGGGTCTATGATCCGCGAGCCAACAAAAACTGGAACTGCACCTGCCATTCGAATTTTAAATGAATGTGGAGAATTATAGGAATGCTTAATTGGAGAAGGCGGAACTATATGAGTCGAACCTGCATATGTACTTGAGTCACCAGATGTTACATTTATAAAATCTACTCTAACTTTTTCAACTAAATGCTCGACGATTTTCACCGCATCTGTTACATTCGTTCCATCCATTGTCATTTCATCTGCACTCATTCGAATTCCTACGGTAAAATCTTCACCCACTTTTTCCCAAATACGTTGTACAATTTCTACTATAAAACGCATTCGATTCTCAAAGGTACCACCGTATTCATCCGTGCGATGGTTCGTATGGCTAGACCAAAATTGAGCTGGTAAATAACCATGGGAGCAACAAACTTCTACTCCGTCGAGACCAGCTTTTTTAGCTAATAAAGCTGAATAAGCATATCCCTCTATAACATCTTTAATTTCATCGATGTTCATCGGTCTCGGCATTATTCCAAATCGAAAACTTGGTTCTGAAGACGGTGCCCAAGCAGCATTACGATAATCGCTAGAAACAACCTCTCTACCTCCGTGAAATAATTGACTAAAAACTTTCGTGCCATATTGATGAAGTTGTTTTGCAATTTCTGCGTATGCTGGTACCACTTTTTCATCAAATCCTGCAATCGTATGTGAAGTTAGCATGCCAGATGAGTGAACTGCAGCCGCTTCAAGAATAATAAGTCCAGCGCCACCCTTCGCACGTGCAACATGATAGGCAGTCATTTCAGGAGTAGGAATGCCATTTTCTACATAATTTGTTTGATGTGCTGTCGATAAGATTCTATTTTTAAGTTCAGTATTTCCAATCGTTACTTTTGAGAATAGGTGTTTAAAGTCAGTCATAATTGAACCACTTCCTTTCTCCTAAAATAAATAATTTGTTTTTCACCTTTATACATTTTCTCGAAAGTTAGTAAGCATCCAATCGTTCTTTTCGATAATCATTTTAGGTTTTCTTGTAACTCTACTTACTACTAGCGTTACAGTAAAATTAATAACCATTACAACTAAACCAACATCAATATCTTGGATAACATGAGGAAACGATGGAAACAGAGTTGCTAACGTTGTACCAGTAGTTGTTGAATAAGTAACAGCCGCTACACCAATGATGATTCCGGCTGACGCACCTTGAACTGTTACTGGATTCTTTTTCCAAAGACTAAAATACAATGCTGGGAACAATTGTGCCATAAAGCTGTACGCCATAATATACAGTGTCATAATTGTATCGCCACCATTTAAAGTAAAATAAAGTGTCACTAGTGCAATAATTGGCACTAGAACTCGGGTTAATTTTATAAGCTGATCATCTGTTGTATTTGGCTTCATAACCTTATAAACATTCTTAGTTAAGATTGTAGTTGCAGATGTTAACACTAATGAACTTGGTATAAGTGCAGCTAAAGCGCCCGAGGCACCAATGATTCCAACAAACCAAGGATCAAATGAAATCTTTGCGAGTTTAAATAAAGCTAAATCTACATCTCCACCTTTTAAAGTTGGAGTTTTTAAAATAGCAGCGAATCCAACAAATAAAGAAAAGACGATAATAATTTGATAGATTGGCATAAATGCAGCATTTTGGCGAAGAGCTTTTGCACTCTTTGAAGAGAAAACTCCCATAAGCATATGAGGAAACATATAAAAGGAGAGTGCTAACATGATACTAGTTGTAATAAACCAAGAAACACTTAAACCTTTTTCTGGAAATATCATCAAATCGGGTTTAGCAGTTTGGATTGCCTCAAACATCGGCTGGAAACCACCATAATAATGTACTGGAAAATAGATTCCTAAGAAGATTACAACAAATAAAATTAGAAAGTCTTTAATAACAGCCGTCCAAGCTGAACCATGAATGCCCGAAACCGTTACATAAATTGTTATCGCAAAAACGGCAATCGTAATAGCAATACTCTGTGGGATTTTCCCATAAGAAGCCTCAGAAACAATAATACCTAAACCTTTTAACTGCATCGTTAAATACGGAATAATTGAAATGATACTAATAACTGAAACAAGTACACCAAGTGCTGAACTATTATACTTTTTCGTATAAAAATCAGCCTGTGATACAACATTATTTTCTTTTGCATACTTCCAAACAGGAGGTAACAACCAATAAGCTACAATAAAATAGAATGCATTAAATGCATATACTGCTGGCATTCCAAAAGAGTAGGCACTTCCCGATGCCCCCATAAAAGTAAATGTCGTAAACATTTCTCCTGCTAGCAATAGAAAAACAAAAAGGGATCCAAAACCTCGTCCACCAATTGACCACTGCTCAAAAGTCATCTCTTTACCTTTACGTGCTTGTAAACCTAACCAAATTGATAAAGCTAGAAAGCCAAGAATTACGATTAAAGCTGAATTCACTATTACTCGCCCCCTTTATTAGCGGGATCAAGTTTATTCACTATTAATAAAAATATAGCTGTAAGAAAAACCCATAATATCGTCCAAAATAATACAAATGGCATTCCAAGTACAAATGGCTCAACCTTATTAATAACTGTGAGTGAACCAATAGCTGGGATCGCACTTAATCCATACAGTAATTTTTTCATTTGATTCCCTCCTTATTTTGTACGACTAGATAAACCATAAAATTAAAACGTTTTCAAAATAGAAAATAAAAAAGAAAAGCTAAGTATGTTCCATTTGATTTTTTCATTATGAATTCAAATACTTAGCTTTTTAAATCATAGTCTTTTTCTACCATTCTCAATTAACTAGATTATAAGTCGATCACTTCTTTAATCATTTCGTGGAAGTGTTGCATTGCGTTCTCAGTTGGAGAAAAAATACCATTTTCAAATGCTTTTGAATGTAAACCAGATTGCAATAATTCCACTAAATCAAAATCTTCTTCACGCACTTGATCAACAAATTTAATCAATTCCTCTTCTTCTTTCGAGATTTCTTCATTAAAAAAGAAATAACGATAGACTGCTAGTGTTTGGTTGGCATCAATTGGAATCAGTTGCGTTGTCGTCATATTTCCTCCTCCAGGAAATACACTCATCATCATATTTGGCCAAATCCAGTAGAAACGTGTTAAGCTATCATCTTGATTTTTAACATTTGAACATTGGTAAGAGAATTTATCACAAGGAACAATGCTGTAATTCGATAAATCGAATGTTTTCGAGAATGATGGATGCGCAACTGGACAATGATCGCACTCTAAGAAATTATCAACTACAGCTTTCCAATTTGCTTTAATTAAACGACGGTTTTCTTTTACTAATTGTAATGAATCAAGGAAAGAATAACGGCTTAGTTCGTTTACCAACTCCCCATATTCAACAGAAAAAGGCGCAGCTTCTCGATCCAAGTTTACAAAAATCATAGAGCGCTGTATTTCTAATTGGACCGACTTTAAGCAGTTATATTCTCCTAAATCAATATTTTTAAAGTTTGGTGCTCGATTAACATGTCCATCCAAATTAAAAGTCCAACCATGATAAATACATTGTAGGATTTTTTTATTTCCTGTTTCACTTTGCTCCACTTTTGTACCACGATGAGGGCAAATATTATAAAACGCGCGGATTTTACCATCATTAGCATGCGTAACTAAAATAGATTCACCAGCAACCTCAAAAGTGAAAAAGTCACCGACTTTTTTAACCTGACTTGTATGACCTACGAAGATCCAATTTTTACTAAAAATCTTTTTTCTTTCTGTATCGAATATCTCTTGGCTGACATATGTTTTATACGGCAATGAAGTTTGTAAAGGTTGTGCTGTTTCCTTTGTAGACATAATAATGATTCCTCCTTTTATTTGGATTTCATTTGAAACGAAATTCCATCCTTTATTCATTAACTTATGCAAGATTTATGCCAATTTTAGATTTCGCTTTACCGTAAGGAGATAACACTATTTATCTATTTCCAAATCAAAGTAATTATCTTATAATTTACTCAATTCAGTCAATTTTAACTCAACTTACTATTTTTCGAGATTAAAAATGTTTTAAGAGGGGGTTATGTTTTGCCAAATACAACAAATGACAAACTAAAACTTGAGTTCAGTAATGAGATTCTACAAAAAATATTGGACAATTCTCCTAATGAATTTTATGTACTTGATAGAGATGCCCGAATCGTGTATATAAACAAGGCTTGTGAAAGACATTACGGGATTAAACTCAAAGATGTCGTAGGAAAATCAAACGATGAATTAATTTCAAAAGAATATTGGAAGCCTCTTATTCTTCCACGTTTATTTAAAGAAAAGAAAACGGTCATCATGAAACAAATAAGTTATGTTGGAAAGGAAATTATTACAACAGCCATTCCGTTATTAAATGATCAGCAGGAAATTGAGCTAATTATCACCACTTCACAAGATGCAAGCTATAAAGACTTATACATACCTGATGAACAGGAAATAAATGAAGCGGATCAAGCTGCAATTTATAAAAATAATATCATTACGAATAACAAGGAAATGAGTAATATTGTTAAAGTTTGTGAAAAGGTTGCTAAAGTAGATGCAACGGTATTAATTCAAGGAGAATCCGGCACAGGAAAAGGAGTAATTGCAAAATATATCCATCAGAAAAGCAGCCGAAATAAAGCTCCTTTTTTATCTTTAAACTGTGCAACGATTCCGGAAGAACTACTAGAATCAGAACTTTTTGGATACAAAGATGGAGCATTTACTGGCGCAACAAAAGGTGGCAAACAAGGACTTTTAGAGCTTGCAGACGGAGGAACGGTATTTTTAGATGAGATTGGCGATATATCACCTAAAGTTCAAGCAAAGCTTCTAAAAGTAATTCAAGAATTTGAATTTATGCCTGTTGGAGGCAAACAACCAAAAAAAGTAAATATCCGTATCCTTTCTGCTACTAATCGAAACTTATATGAAATGGTACAGAATAAGGAATTTAGAGAAGACTTATATTATCGCCTACACGTAGTTAATTTAAAAATACCACCACTACGGGAAAGAAAAGAAGATATCATTCCACTAACCTACCATTTTCTTTCTGAGTTTAATAGAAAACACCAAATGAATACGATCATTTCTGAAGAAGCTTTGAATACTTTTTATAACTATTCATGGCCTGGGAATATTAGACAATTAGAAAATATGCTTGAAAGCCTCGTCGTCACAAGTGATGGCATTATAAAAGTGCAAGACTTAACTGACCTATTAATTGAAAATAAAAAAGAGAGTCCAGTTAATGAAGAAATAAGTGACTGCTCGCTCCTTGCTTCTCTAGAAGAAGTTGAGAAAAACATAGTGATAAATTCCTATACAAAATATAGGAATACAAGAAAAGTAGCAGATGACTTAGAAATCAGCCAGTCAAAAGCAGCTAGACTAGTTCGTAAGTATTGTAGTGATTTAGACTTCTATAAATAAATGTGAAAATATAAAAATACCCGGTGAATAGTCGGGTATTTTTGCATTGAGGTTCATGAGTAAGCAAAAATGCGATTCGCTCAAATTAACTTACTCATAACGGGTTCATGAGCAAGTAGTGGTCAATCATATTCGCTATTTATCAATAATGCTCACAAAGGGTTCAAATAGTTTATATAAAATTAGTTATTTTCACAAAAAAGGCGCCCATTCGTCAGTTCCCCTGACTTATGAGGCAGCCTCTTTTATTTTCAAGCTGATTGATTACATTTGATCCATATAAACTGTTTTGACTTGTGTATAAAAATCTATTGCTGTCTTTCCTTGTTCGCGGGATCCAGTACTTGAGTTTTTGATGCCGCCAAATGGTACTTGTGGCTCTGATCCTGCTGTTTCATTGTTTACATGTACAAGACCAACTTCAATGTCTTCAACGAAACGCTGTGCGATTGTAAAATTATTTGTACAAATTGCTGCACTTAAACCATATTCAGTATCATTAGCCATCCCTACTGCTTCCTCATAGTTTTTTACTTTAAAAAGCGCTATTACGGGTCCGAATATTTCTTCATGGGCAATACGAGCATCCGGGGAGACATTTTCAAAGATTGTTGGTTGTACATAGAAACCATTTTTTAGTTCTTCATCAGCAGGAACTTCTCCACCGCATAATAGAGTTGCCTCGTCCTTTCCAGCTTCAATCATAGCAAGTACACCTTCGAGTTGAGATTGAGAAACAGCTGGACCTACAAATGTATCGTCATGAAGTGGATTTCCGACTTTTAATGTATTTGTCCGTTCTACAAGTCGGTCCCGAAATGCTTCATAAATCGGTTCTTCTACAATTACCCTGCTCGTTGCTGTACACTTTTGACCAGTAGATCTGAAAGCACCGCTCACGGCAATTTCAATTGCTTTTTCTATATCTGCATCAGCAAGTACGATTAGTGGATTCTTCCCACCTAATTCCATTTGTACTTTCTTTCCTTTTGCTGTCGCCTTCTGCTGAATCTGATTTCCAACCTGATTGGATCCTGTAAATGAAATAGCTTTAATATAAGGATGTTCTACTAATTCTGTTCCAACGACAGATCCTCTACCAAATACACAGTTTACAACCCCTGCCGGAATACCGGCCTCATCAAGCGCTTTTATAACATGGTAAACAGATTTTGGAGTCAGATCCGCTGGTTTAATAACGACCGTATTTCCGTAAACAAGTGCAGGAGCCATTTTCCATACAGGAATTGCTATTGGAAAATTCCAAGGCGTAATTAATCCAATTGGCCCAATTGGCGTTCGAGTCGTATATAAGAATGTATTTGTATTACCAGAAGGAATCACTTCTCCGACTGGCTGTCTTGCTTCTCCAGCAAAGTATTCAAGGATACTGATGGCACGCTGTGTTTCTCCAATACCTTCAGCAAGTGTTTTCCCTTCTTCTAGTGTTAAATCACGTCCTACTTCATGGACTTTTGCTTTTAATAGATCTGCTGCTTTTTGGAGGTAAGAAGCCCTTTGTTGGTACGAAAGTTTCCTCCAAGATTGAAAGGCTGTTTTGGCTGCAAGAATGGCTTGTCGTGCATCCTCTTCTGTACTTGAAGGAAACTCTCCTAAAGACTCTCCATTATGTGGACTGTAATTTTCCCGATATTCACCTAACGTAGGTTGTTTCCATTGTCCATTAATATAGTTTGCATAACGCATATCGTTTCCCCCAATTAGATTTTTTTTACTAATTAAATAAAGAGTCCATTATTTGCTATAAAGTAGATTCATTTTAGATTTATCTTGACTAGCAGATAAAATCCGTGGATTTGTTACAACTTCGATAACAGCTGGACGCCCTGATGATAAGGCCCTCTCAAGTGCTGGAGCAAAATCAGTATTTTTTTCGACCTTCTGACCGTATGCACCGAATAAGCCTGCTAACTCAGCAAAGTTTGGATTAGACAGCTCCGTACCGATTACTCGATCTGGAAAATGCTTTTCTTGATGTGTTCGAATTGTTCCATACATATTGTTGTTTACTACAATTGAAATGACAGGAATGTTATAACGTACCGCTGTCTCGATTTCCTGAAGCGTCATCATGAAGCCTCCATCACCTGAGAAGGAAACAACTGTTTTATGTGGCTGGGCTAGCTTTGCTCCAATAGCAGCCGGTAGCCCATACCCCATCGCTCCAGATGTTGGTCCGACATATGTATTTTCATGCTCAAAGCGATAATATCGAGAAAGCCACCCAAAGAAGTTTCCTGCATCATTTGTAATAATCGTATCTTTTGGTAGATGCGAGACGATATCATGCATAAAACCATCCATGTCTACAAATTCATCCGAGTAATCTTCCTTCACCTTTGAAAAGTCCATGTATTCGTTATGAAGTTTTTCTACACGCAGTTCATCTGAATTTAATGGCGTAGATAAAGCAATTGATAATGCTTCCGCTAAAAAGGCTTTCACATCTGCTGTAACTGCCAATGAAGGTGGATAAACTTTTCCAAATACATCCTCCGAAATATCAATGTGAATCAGTTTTCCTTTTCCTGAAAGCAATGAATAATCTTGTGTTCCTACTTGGGAGAATCTTGTACCTAATGCAATCACTAAGTCTGCATTGTCGATCGCTTCAAGTAAATACTTTGGTGTTCCAAAACCAAGCCAGCCTGCATAACAAGGATGTGAGTTTGGAAATGCATCGAAACGACGGAATGCAGTCACGACAGGTATTTGAACTGTTTCAGCGAATTTTACTAATAAAGGAACAGCTTGTGAACGAATGACTCCCCCACCAGCTATAAGAATCGGTCGTTTGGCATTTTGAATCATTTCTACTACTTGCTGAACGCTCTCTTTATGTGGACGAGCCGGCTGAGTCTGATAGACTGGAATTTCTACCATTTCGGCTGCATCTTCTAGCATGTCATGAGGTAATGCAACTAACACAGGACCAGGACGACCTGAACGGGCAATATGAAATGCACGATGTAAAAGCTCTGGAATTCGTTCTACTCGGTCAATCTCCACTGTCCATTTGCATAAATGACTAAACATCCCTACAAGATTAACCTCTTGAAATGCTTCCTTTTCTTTAAAAGGCCGCTCTACTTGTCCAATAAGTGCAACTAGTGGAGTGGAATCTTGGCTGGCAGTATGAATTCCAATCGCCAAGTTTGAAGCTCCAACACCACGAGTTGCCATACACACACCTACTTCACCCGATGCTTTTGCATAACCTTCCGCCATAAATGAAGCTCCACCTTCATGTCGGGCAGAAATCAAACTAATTTCTGGATGTTCATATAACGCATCCATAACTCCTAGATAACTCTCACCGGGTACACAAAAAACTTTATTTACCCCTTCTTTTGCCATAACATTAACGACTGCTTTTCCACCGCTAATTTTCATTACGAAACACTCCCTTCTCTTATGCGATTACATTGAAACCCTTACAAGTGATCTATTTTCTACTCAAATTTTTTATTAAGATTTAACAGTTTCTACGTTAACCTCTTCGAATGGCCAAGCTGGAAGCATTTTTCTTAAAACTTTATCTTCCCTATAACCTAGGTCATATTCAGCCTGCATAATTGTATGAACCTCTCTTGTTCCTTCATAAATGACTGGTGCTTTTGAGTTTCTTAAATAACGCTCTACTGGGAACTCATTTGAAAACCCATATGCACCATGAATTTGTACAGCATCATTAGCTGCCTCGTTTGCTGCATTACAAGAAATCCATTTTGCTAGTGACGTTTCTCTAGTGTTACGTTTTCCACTATTTTTTAACCAGCCAGCTTTATAGACTAGTAGGCGGGAGATTTCTAGATTTGAAGACATTTTAGCGATCATTTGTTGTACTAATTGATGTTTTCCGATTTCTTTACCAAATGTTTTTCGCTCATGACAATATTTTACGCTTGCTTCAAGTGATGCCTGAATTAATCCACATGCACCAGCTGCAACTGTAAATCGTCCATTATCAAGCGCAGACATCGCAATTTTAAACCCTTCACCTTCAAAGCCTAATAAGTTTTCTGCTGATACTCTTACATCATCTAAAAATACTTCACCAGTGTTTCCAGCTCTAATTCCCATTTTCCCTTTAATTGCTTTTGTAGAAACTCCTTCAAAAGTACGTTCTACGATAAAACAAGAAATTCCGTGGTGTTTTAAGTCATGATTTGTTTTTGCAAAAATTAAGAAATGATCAGCGACATCACATAGAGAAATCCATGTTTTTGATCCGTTTAAGATATAACTATCACCATCTTTTACGGCTGTTGTCGCCATTGCTACTACATCAGATCCTGCATTTGGCTCTGTTAATCCGAATGCACCAATTTTCTTCCCTCGCGCTTGAGGAACAAGATACTTTTTCTTTTGTTCTTCAGTTCCCCATTGTAGTAATGTCATACTATTTAATCCCGTATGTACTGAAACAGCCGTACGGAAAGCTGTATCTCCGCGCTCTAGTTCCTCACATACGATTGCTAAAGTATTATAGTCCATTCCAACTCCACCATATTGTTCAGGAATACATACACCCATTAGTTCCAACTCAGAAAGTCGTTTTAGAATATTTACTTCAAAATGTCCTTTTTCATCCCATTCCTTAATAAATGGAATAATTTCACGATCTACAAATGATCTAACTACCTTTCTTACACTTTTTTGCTCTTCTGTTAATGAAAAATTCATTTTATTTCCTCCTCAAATTGTATTATTTCGTTTCATTTCTTCTATTTCTAATTGAGAATAACCAAGTTTACTCATTACTTCTTCAGTATGTTCTCCATGCAATGGGGGATGTCTTACTACTTCAACTGGAGTTTTTGATAATTTTAATGGTGAACCAATTAACTTTAGATCATTGATGAATGGATGATTTACTTCTAGCACCATATCCCTTGATCTAGCTTGTTCAGACTGCAAGGCTTCACTTACGTTATAAATCGGTCCATTTGGAATACCAACTTTATCTAAGAGAACTTTCCACTCATTTTTACTTTTTGTTTTTATTTTATTTGAGATTATTTCCTCAATCTCTTTTCTATACTGCAATCGACCAGCATTCGTTCTATATAATTCATCTAATAAAATCGGTTCTTCAATAAGTAACGCAAATCGATTAAATTGATGATCATTACCGACGGCGATCACCATCTCACCATCACTTGCTGAAAAAACTTGATACGGAACAATATTAGGGTGATAATTTCCTAATCTCTCCGGAATAGCACCACTACATAAATAATTGCTAGCCACATTTACTAAAGCAGCTAATTGAGAGTCAAATAGCGAGATGTCAATTTCTTGTCCTTCCCCTGTACGATTTCGATGCTGTAATGAAGCAAGAATCCCAATACATGTAAATAACCCTGTTAATACGTCTGAAATAGCTACTCCCACTTTTGTTGGCTCGCCATCCTTCTCTCCAGTAATGCTCATTAAACCAGACATCGCCTGAATGATATAATCATATCCAGGAAGTGAAGAGTTAGGTCCCTTGCTACCAAATCCACTAATTGATGCAAGAATAATATCTTTTTTCATCACTTTCATTTCTTCAAAGGAAAAACCTAGTTTTGATAAAGTTCCTGGTTTAAAGTTTTGCACAACAACATCCGCTTCTGAAATAAGTTTTTTTAAAACCTCTTTGCCCTTATCATCCTTCAAATTCAAAGTAATCCCTTGTTTATTTCGATTAGCACATAAATAATATGCACTTTCTCCTTCTACAAAAGGAGGCCCCCAACCCCTTGTCTCATCCCCACCGCTAATACTTTCAATTTTGATTACCTCAGCCCCAAGATCCCCAAGGATCATCGTACAAAAGGGGCCGGCTAGCACTCGAGTTAAATCAATAATTTTGATACCATGTAATGCCCCTGGCAATTTGATCACCTCTTCATCTGCTTTTCTTTCGCTAATTTACTAGTTTCCATTAGGCAATTAAAATGGTTATCACTGTGCTTTTGCATGTAATAAGAAAACTCAAGGTATGTTTGACCTTCATTTCCGTTATACTCTTTATAATGCAAAACTCATGCCAACTTAGAAAATCCTATTATTATTAAACCTTTGCTATATTTACGGATCTAATTAGTGAAAAATAAAAGTAAAACCCACTCAAAACCGTCATTTTTAACTCATAAAAATATTTGCTACAAAAGTGAATCTATTAATCTAGTTCATAAATAAAAAGAGCTATCGAAATAGCTTATAAATGTTAAAAACCCACAAAGAAATCTTTGTGAGTTTTAAGTATTATTTAACTTCTTTTAACACTCTATCAAATCTCTAACTGTGGGCTCAAACAGTTCACAAGCAATATCTCTTTGATATCGTTTTTGCTTTTTAGCTTCTGTAAACAAGTTAAAAGTATTCTTTCTGCTTAATCTTTCTATATCATCAATAACTGCCTGAGGTTCAGGTTTCACTAATCCAAAAATAACTGCATCATAAAATCTAATTGCTCCTAAGTTCGCTACAAAGTCATTTACCACATCAATCCCTCTTTGTTTGATGATCCGGTCACCCTCCGCAGAGATTGGGATATTTGCAGCCTCTACAATTAAACTACCCTTCACTTGATTAGCGTTTGATACATTAATAACATCCTCTAAAGCTGCCGGAATCAAGATGTCACAATCTACCTCAAGCCATTCAGTGTTACTTCTTACCACATAGTTCGGTTCAAAAAACTCCCGACTCATTTCTCCATGTGAATTTTTGTGGTCAATTAATTTTTGAACATCTAACCCCTCTTCACACGTAACTAGTAGATTTGCATCCGATATGCCGACGATTTTATAGCCTAACTGTGATAATTTCAACGCACAGCTTGCTCCTACACAGCCAAATCCTTGGATAACTACTTTCGCTTCTTTATTTACACCTTTAAACTTCCATGCTTCATCCGCGCAAAATGCAACACCGTAGCCTGTTACAGCATCATTTAAAAGGAAACAATCTATTTTAGTAGAAAGCAGATTATTAAAATCTTTTATTCCATTTTGAACACTTGCATCCTCCTTCATCGATTTTGTTAAAGGTATTCCTACATTGAATTCATCAAATACTCTTAGTACGTCCTCATACTTCGTACCTAAATCACTACCTAAAGAAACTCCTGCTTCTACATATGGCATCATCGCAATCAAAAATCTTCTTAATACGTCATATGCATCCGGGGCTTTATAATCATAAGCAATACCAGCTTTACATCCACCTGTAGTGATACTTTCTGAAGCCATATATTTATAAGCCATTGCCTCTGCCAAACGTTCTACTTCTTCCCTTGTCACTGTTGGATGCATTCTTGTCCCACCACCAGCATACCCTTTGACAAAGTTATGTACCACTAACCACCCTTTTGCATCTGTTTCACTATCATTCCACTCTACAACTAGGTAAGGTTTTTTCATTCTTAATAGCCTCCTTTTTAGATCATGTCTTATATTGGATTACTTGTGTTAGTATCTAAAAGTTGTTTGTATACTGATCAAATACTCTGTTGAGTCCGTATATCTCCGTGTTTTTTCTTCATGCCAATCTTACCTTTATTTTTTCCATGACGTAAAAAGTAATAAAGATAACTTACACCCATAAAGCCTAAACCACCCATTAAGGAAGAGCGTTGAGTAGGATCAAAAGCCATAAATACTATGGATATTCCACATAAAACAAGACATAGAATAGGTATTAATGGGAATAGTGGAACTTTGTACTTTAAGTCCTTAACATTTCCACCATTTTTAATAAATTGTCTTCTAAAGTTATATTGCGACAAGGCAATTGCCATCCAACTGAATGTACCAGCTAGTCCAGTTACAGACAGCAGAACGACAAAAACTGTTTGTGCAGATACTACACTAGTAAGTAATGATACTAATGCAAAAAGAAGACTAAACAATACTGCATTAAACGGGACACCACGAGAATTTACTTTACCTAAAGCTTTAGGTGCCATTCCGCTTTTGGAAAGTGACCAAAGCATCCGAGAACATACATATAATCCCGAATTACCTACAGATAGCAAAGCCGTTAAAATAACTAGATTCATAATATCAGCTGCGTACGGAATCCCTACGCTATCAAATACTGCAACAAATGGACTTTCTACTACTCCTGCATGTCTCCACGGAATCAAAGCAGCTAAAACTAAAATGGCTAACACATAAAAAATTAGAACACGAAAAATGATACTTCTTATTGCTTTCGGAAGAGTCTTTTCTGGTGCTTCACTTTCACCAGCTGCAATTCCAACAACTTCTGCACCCTGAAATGCAAATACTACTGCCATCATAGTTGAAAATATAGCTGAAAACCCATGCGGGAAAAGCCCACCATCTTTTGTAAAATTAGTAAACAAAGGTGCTGAACTCCCTTTATGACCAAACCCAAATATAGTTGCTGCTCCAATCAGTATAAAAGCTATAACTGCAAATACTTTAATTCCCGCAAACCAAAACTCTGCCTCTGCATAACCTTTTACACTAAGAATATTTAAACCTAACAACAGAACGATAAACACAAGACACCAGATCCAAACAGGTACATGTGGAAACCATCTTTGCATCAATATTCCGGCCGCAGTGAATTCTAATCCAACTGTTGTTGCCCAACTCAGCCAATACATCCAGCCAATCGTAAACCCAGTACCAGGACCTATGTACTTTGTAGCATAAGTCTTAAATGAACCTGTAACTGGCATTGTAATAGATAGTTCACCTAAACAAACCATTACAAGATACATCACCAATCCACCGAATAAATAGGCAACAACCGCTCCCCCTGGACCAGCTTGATTAATCGTTAGACCTGACCCTAAAAATAAACCTGTACCGATTACTCCTCCGAGTGAAATCATGAACAAATGCCGACTTTTCATGGAACGTTGTAACTGACCTTTTTCATTAGTAGAATCCATAAATGCCCCACCTTTATTTTAGAATATTCAGAAAAAACAAAACGTAATAAGAGAAAAAATAGAACTACTAAAATAGAATAAACCTTTATAAACATTTACAATTTCTGATAATCTCAAAAATCGCCACAGAACTAAACAGATTGCTCTTACTCAACATACAATCTAAATAGTGAAAATGAATAAGAAATTAAAATCTTCTAAAACACCTCCTATTTCTGCCCATCTAAAATCGGAAATAACTTTCTCCTCTTCTCACTATTCTTAAGCAAAATTCATGCCAACAAAAAAAACACGAATAAACCAACCTATTAGCCATTCTTTAAATCTAAAAACAACTGATTTATTTTAAAATCTACTCAATTCATTTATTTTAGACTCAATTACATTTTTTAAAAAGGGTCTTTTCTCATTAAGATCATTTTATTTACTTAAATAATCAATCTCAAATTCTATCCAATTAGTACAGCAGGATTGCAGAAAATTTTTAAAAAAATTTAGTTACGGGAAAATTTAATGCTTCGAATTTTGGAAAATGGTACATTGAATTGCAAAAAAATGGAAAAGTATAATATGAAACAGAACTCTTTGTGGAATATTGCTTTTTAAATTTTATAATTACAAAAAGGCCAAGATATTGGAGAAAAAATGTGAAAAAGAAATTTTTTATTTCATTTCTTATTGTAAGTATGCTTTTAGGTGGTTGCTCTAACTATAAAGAATTAAATCAAGTATCGATTGTCGTTGCAATGGGAATTGATTACTTCCCAAAAGAAAAAAAATATCATGTAATCACTCAAATTTTTAATCCTAGTGCAATTGCAACTGCAACACAGTCAGGTTCGCAAGCTGTTCCAGTAATTGCGATAGATGAAAAAGGTAAAACCATTTCAGAAGCTGTACGAAATGTGTCTAAGAAAGGATCTCGTCAAAATATATATTCTCATGTTGCTCTTGTCATAATAGGAGAAACATTAGCAAAAGAAAAATCATTGAATTATATTTTCGATGTATTTGAAAGAGATTCTAAAATTCGTGTAAATATTCCAGTTATTATTGCAAGAAATAAAAGTGTTGATGAAATAATGGATAACTTAGCATCACTTGATAAAATATCTGCAAAATCAATTGTAGGTAAAATTAAAAATACATCAGCTCTTTTAGGTGAAAATCAAGAAACATTAATGCGTGAGGCAATTTCTGCAATTTCTAGTAGTGGAAGAGAACCAGTAATAAATGGCGTGAGCTTAGAAAATGAAAGTGAAACATCACAAACTCTTGAAAATGCTAATAAAGTCAATTCTAGTTATGATAAGATAAATGGCATAGGGATTTTTAGAGATGGAAAATTAGTTGGCTGGCTAGATGGACCACCGGCAAAATCAATACAAATTATTGATAATCTGATCAAAGAAACGAATGTGCAAATACCATGCAATAAAAAAGATTATGATTCGATGGAGCTTACTCGGGTAAAATCTAAAACGGAAATTAAAATCAAGGGTAATATTCCAATTATAAATATAAATATCAAATCAATTGGCCATATTGACGAGGTTTTTTGTAATGCCAATTTCGATAAAGCAAAAACTCTCAATAAATATGAAAGATCAGCTGAAAATGTTATAAAACAATCAATAGAAAAAGGGATTTCTGAAGTAAAAAAACTCGGTGGAGATGCATTTGGATTTGGTGAAAAATTATACATGGTTAATCCAAAAATTTATAAAAAATATGAGGGTAATTGGAATGATACATTTAAAAAAGCAAAAGTTACAATAAGTGTCGACGTTCAAATTAATGATGTCGGAATGAGAAGGAAAACTTATCCTTATTAGGAGGTTGTCTATTTAGACAACCTTTTCTAGTTCAAAAATCAACAATTAAATATAACATAGTCTTTAAATTTAATTTCTTACTCCTTTTATTAAAAATAAAAATCCCAAAAAGATTTGGTATTCCCTTTTAAAAATCTATCTCCTTGCATTGTTATGATGAGGTTTTATTAATAGATCTCTACTAGTCATAACGGACATAGTATCACACTAAGAATTTATTTCTTATATCCAAGAAATTTGTAGATATTTCCCGGGAATTTGTAAAAAATTGATATAAAATCCAATATCCAAAGTATTATTTTAAGCTGAAATAAACATATATCAGTTGAATTTTCATTCTACTGGTGAGTAAGAGTTCATTTTCATAATAATCTAACTACCCAATTAACTTATATCTCTAAAAATCCGATACCGATCGGATATCGCATAGCGATACATTCGTTCAGTTATATGTTACTTTTTTTATTTCAAAGGACATCTATCGTTCAGAGACTTTTTTGTATCGCGTACGAATTTTCCCTATTAAAAAAACTTTTAAATTAATTGCTATTTGTATCGGCCAACGATACGAAACAAAAAAGCCGATACATCCTTGTGGAAGTATCGGCCTGAAAGTACTTATTAAAGTGTTCATTTTCAAAAGTTTTAATCAAATTTTTACAAGATTAGCAAAAAAAAATTTTAATAGATCCTTTATTTTCTAAATAAAGAGAAAAGCCATCCCCATTTTTCTTTAGGCTTCTGTATCACAACTTCTAAACGTTTATTAAAATTATCCTGTGATTGCCACTCTATTCTCTGTTCATCTCGGATGTTTTGTATTTCTTCTTGTAAAAAATCCATTTTTTGTTTTTCTTGTTCCAGTAATGTCTCGTATTGGATTTTTTGTTGTTCGGCTAATTTTTCAATTTTGGTATTAGTTTTGTTGGATGAATTTCCAATATTTGCACTTATATCATGATGGTCTTGTTGAAGCCTTGAAACTGCCGTTTTAAGTTCTGACATATCATTTTTCAGTTGAACATTCATTTCACGTGCAGCTGCGAGTTCACTGACTAAAAACCTTAAAAACTCTTTTAATTGATTTGGGTCATGTGGAAAATTTTCATATGTATCAGATATCGCAATTTGTGTTTCATCGAAACCTTCTAATCTTTCTTTTTGTTGAAATACGAGGTCTTTTGCAGTATCTTCCAGGGGCTTTTCTGAATCGCGTAACGCTATAAGCACTCTAATATCAGATTGAACAAATATACGCCGATCTCCATCTTTCAAGAACTCATATCCATTTCGCTCTAAGATTTGGCCATACTTTCGAACAGTAGGTGCTGCAATACCCAGTTCTTCTGCGACTTCCTTGGAAGAAAAAGCTCGTTCATTCGGTTGTATATCACTTCGCATAACGGACCTCCTTTTTAACAAATATGAAGGATTTTTCGGCATATTGCAACATATATCACCATGATACAAAAAAACATGTGATGATTTCCTACTTCAATCGTTTTTTAGTGTAGCGCTCTTACAAAAGCATTTTCCAATTAAAAGGTTGGAAACGGTACAGTTTGAACAGTTGATTTATGAATTGTACTACAAGTAAGTCTTAGAAAAGCAATATGCACGATATATATACTAAGTCATACTTTATAATCTAGAGCTTTTGATAGTGGAAAGTACCAAAAAAACCCCCTTTTCACACTTAAGGAAAGTAGGGGATCAACACATTATACTAAAATTGACATTAATTAGCGCCTAAAGCACCAACTACCGGATGTGGAACATAAGGCTCTTCCAAATACGCAACTTCTTCAGTCGACAATTTAACTGACAAAGCCCCCACTGAATCTTCAAGATGAGATGTTTTAGTAGCTCCAATAATAGGCGCACTAACTGGTTCTTTCTGCAGTAACCAAGCAAGAGCAATGTTTGATTTTGTTACTCCATGTTTTTCAGCAATCTCTGCAACTCGCTCCACAACAAGTCTGTCTGTATTTTCAGTTGCACCATATTTAGATTTTTGAGTTTCATCCGTTTCAGATCTTAGCGTCGTATTTGACCAATCACGTGTCAATCTTCCTGATGCAAGTGGGCTATATGGAATTACGCCGATTTTTTCTTCCTTACAAAGAGGCAGCATCTCCCTTTCCTCTTCACGGTATATGAGGTTGAGATGATTTTGCATTGAGACAAATTTGGTCCATCCATTTTTCTCTGCAACATGTAAAGCCTTCAAAAACTGCCAAGCATACATAGCAGAAGCACCGATATATCTTACCTTACCAGCCTTCACTAAATCATGAAGTGCCTCCATTGTTTCTTCGATTGGTGTGTTATAATCCCAACGATGGATTTGATATAAATCCACATAATCTGTTCCAAGGCGCTTAAGACTTTTATCAATTTCACTCATAATATGCTTTCGGGAAAGTCCGGAACCGTTCGGACCTTTGTGCATAGGGAAATAAACCTTCGTAGCTAGTACTATTTCATCTCGATTGGCATAATCTTTTAAAGCTCTACCAACAAATTCTTCACTAGTACCATCTGAATAGACATTCGCCGTATCAAAAAAGTTGATACCTAGGTCTAGTGCTTTTTTAATAATTGTACGGCTGCTCTCCTCATCGATTACCCATGGATGGATCCAACGTTTTGCATCTCCAAATCCCATACAGCCAAGGCAAAGTCTAGATATTTCTAATCCTGTATTCCCAAGCTTTGTATATTCCATTTTAATTTCCTCACTTTCAAAAATATGTAATCTATTAATCTTATAAAACTATACTTGGACTACATCACTAAAATTATGATTGATAATCTCAACTAATTTAAATTCCCTCTTCTCATATTCAAACTTCAAAATGCAACAATTTCCAATTCGATTTTGTTGTGTGATAGAGCTTTTGTGTTCCCAGTACCTCATAAAATTTCTCAATGCTGCTCCGTGTGAAACAGCTAATACCACTTCATTATCTTCATCCATTATTTTTTGACATGTAGTAGCAATTCGTTGTTGCAATTCTTTTTGGTCTTCTCCGCCAAACTTAACAAAAAAGTCACCATAAGGTAGTGGTGGATTTAAATCTTCACTTTCACCTTCAAACGTTCCAAAATTCCATTCTTTTAATCCTTTTAATCTTGTATACGGTAATTCTGTCACGATTTCTAACGTATCACTCGCTCTTTCTGATGTAGAACAATAGGCATGATCGAAAATAATATTTTGTTCTTTAAAATACTTTGCAGCAGCCTCTGCCTGTTTAATTCCTAATTCTGTTAGTGGTGAGTCACACCAACCTTGAATTTTCCTTCTTTTATTAAATAATGTTTGCCCATGTCTCATTAAATAAAAAGTCTTTTTCATTTGTATCCCCCTTTTTGAGTCTTAAAAGTACATTTTAAAAATCAGGTGGTTCGAATTCATTTGACCTTTTATATCCTCAAAACTTAATAACAACTTACAATCTTATATTATCAATATATTAATTTTAATCGTTAGCATATTCCTCTCAAATAATTGCCTATTACTCTTAGTTCAAGAAAAAATTTAACAAACTGAACACAAAAAAGCCCAAACCTTTGTTACGTGTAGGTCTGAGCTTTTTACCGTTATTCTAAATAGATTTTCTTAAGACTTTGCTGCTGTAGTGTATTTTTCTTCCAAAGTCTTCTTTAAAAATGAAGCTAATTCGAGCATTCCGAATTTTCCAGCTTTTTCTTCTGCATCTGAGTTATAGTTGGTGTTTGTATTGATATCATAAGTAAAAATTGTACCTTCAGCATTTCTGATAAATTCGATTCCTGCAACTTGGACATTATTTTTAGCTAGAACCTCTTTATATTTATCAATAATTTCGTCCTCGAAGCCTTCAATGATTTGGAACTTAGGTTTCTCTTCTACTTCTTCTCCTACTGGGCAGAATAAATCACCAATTTGGCACGCATCAGCTGGGCAAAGTTCAAAACCTTCCGAAGTATCAACTTTAACTGCATAAACAAAGTTTCCTCCTACAAATTCACAACGAGTGATGTAGCTCTCAGGTGATTGGATGTATTCCTGAATCAGTGTAATTCCATCAACGGGTTCTTCAAAAGTCGATCCTTCCACATAAGCCTTTAAAGCTTCGATACTATGGAATAGTTGAACCCCTAATCCTTTACCAGCACGATTATGTTTCGTAATAAATGACTGTCCAGCAAAGATATTAGCTGCCTTAATAATGTTTTGTTTTCCAACTGCTGCGATCGTTTTAGGAGTCTTCACACCATACTTGTTTAGCTCTAAATATTGTAAAACCTTACTAACTTCTAGCTTCAAGGCATTCGTTCCATTCAACACCGTACGACCATGAGCTTCAAGCCAAGCTAATACTTGACCAGTAAATTCGGCTGCAAAACGATGATCACGTGTATGAGAGGAAGCACTCATTCGGCTATAAAAGATCCCTTCTGGTGGTGCAGTTGATAAATCTACCGTACCTTCGTCTAAATGCCATTCCTCATAAGGAACTCCAAGCTCCTCTAATCTTTTTGTTAAATGCACAGTCCACTCACTATTTTCATGAATTACGTATACTTTGCTCATCTTTAAATCCCCTTTCTAGTTCTTTACTAAACTACGTTTTTGTTCTACTAATGGCATAACTTGTTTTGAAAAGCGTTCCATTTCCTCAAGTTGAGGTGAAAATTGTAATAATAATAAGTCTAGGCCAGCTTCTTCAAATTGTAAAATTCGGTCTGCAATTTGCTCTGGTGTTCCTACTAGATTCGGTCTAAGACCACGATTTGAAACTGAGTAATCTTGTAATTGGATTTGTTGTTCTAATTGTGATTTTGTAGTGAAGTCTTTAAAGCCTGCATACCCGCTTGAATCTTTCACAGTCGTAATATTTTCTAGCTCAGCCAAAGCCTCTTCTTCTGTATCTCTACAAATAATATAAGCGGCCATACCGAAAGAACTTAATGGTTCATTTCCTGTTTGTTCACGACGCACCTTCATATCTGTTACTTTCTGATTAATTTCTTCAACTGTTCCACCGTGCATCACATATGCGTCGCACTTTTCTACAATCGTTTGCTTTCCTTTTTCACTTTCTCCGCCTGCATATAGAATCGGATTTGGTCTTTGAACTGGTTTTGGAGCAAGCTTTGTATCCTTTAAGTCGTAATATTTACCTGAATAATTGAACGTTTCTTCTGTCCATAAGCCTTTAAGAACATCAATAAACTCCTCTGTCCGAGCATAACGCTCATCATGTTCTGTAAAAATACCGCCATATTGACGAGCTTCTTCTGCCCACCATGCAGAAACGACGTTTAGCGTAAAACGGCCGTTACTGATTTGATCAATATTAGCAGCCATTTTTGCTGTTACTGCAGGATTATGAAAACCTGGACGAATCGCAGTCATAATTTCGATTTTTTCCGTCACTGCAGCAAGTGCCGCTGCTGTTGACCAAGCTTCAAGTGAATCATGCTCCGGCCCTTTAATGTCGTTTAAATATAATTCAGCTATTAAAGTAGTCGAGTATCCCCATTTTTCAGCCGATTGAATGACCTCTTTAGCATATTCAAATGTTGGTGGCATTCTTTCGTCATCCACATTACGTAACCATCCTCCAAAAATCGGTAACCAAAAACCATATTTCATTTCTATTCTCTCCTTTATCATTAAAATTGTCTAGTTTTCGCATTGGTTAAGTTGGGTTTATATTTAATATAATTCAGTTATGTTTAACCTCCAACGTAAATAAATAAAAAAAAGCCTCTTTCATTCAGAAAGAGGCATCAAAAACAATTGTTTTCGACTTATCTATCAGAATGATTTCATTCTGCAGGAAGTGGCACCTTTTCTTAATAAGGAGGTTGCCGGACGTCATAGGGCCTGATCCCTCGGTCACTCTCGATAAGTTTGTGTTATGTAATTTCATTAACTGAATCATAAATCCTAGTAAACAGATTGTCAATAAAGGGATTTAAATATTTTTACAAAGATAGCGCTTTCATTGTTGTATTTGTTAGAAAAAATAAAATTTTATAATTATTTATTTTAAAAAGGAATTAACAATATTACGAAGTATTTAATACATCGTTCCAGTTCCCTTTAGGCATGGTGCTACAAAGGATAGTTGGTTTGAACACATTGCAATAACTTCAGGTACACCAGAGTGGTTGGCCCCTGTTTCAGATGAAGAATATGAAACTTTGACTAATTAAACTTTAAAAACTAGCGCAAAAAATAATCTTTATTACAGAGGGATTTTAAAAAATAGTCGATAATCTAAATACATTTTCATCAATTTTAATATATTATATTAAGCATTTACTTTTTTACCAAAATTTACCTTTTCGAAAGAGAAACTTAGGTTTCTCTTTTTTTATTTAATATCTTTGAAAATATAAACCAAGAAAAAAGTACAGACTGAAATAATCCCCCAACCTGTACTACGCCATTTTTATTTCATTCGTTTTTTATATACCTTCATCGAAATCATATAAAACAATATCCCAATTCCCACTAACCATAACACTGCTGTTACAATCGTACCATAATCCGGCTGACCAGCTAAAAGGGAACGCACACTTTCGGCGATTGGGGTCATTGGCTGATTTTCTGCAAAAGCACGAAGCTTGTTACCCATATTATTTGTTGGGACAAAGGCAGAACTTACAAACATTAAGCCCATTAGTAGATAAGAGAACACGCTCGCACCTTCATACGATTTTGACATTAGCCCGCATGCTACTGCTATCCAAGTGAAAGAAAATACGGTAAGCAGGATCATACCAGCTGCTAATAGCCATTCCACGAAATTAGCGTGAGGACGGAATCCCATGATAAAAGAAATGAGAATCACGGCAGCAACTGATAAAATGTTTAATATTAAAGTTGAGATGACATGCCCTCCCAATATCGATGATTTAGCGATTGGCATGGAATGAAATCGATCAAAGATACCTCTAGTCATGTCTGTGTTCACTCGAACTGCTGTATATGAAATCCCCATTCCAATACACATAAGCAACACACCTGGAACGATAAAATTCACATAATCTACTTTATCCATTGTCATGGCACTACCGAAAATATAGACAAAAGCAAGCATTAGCATAATCGGCATGAGAATTGTTGTGATAATTGTGTCAATACTTCTTAGTGAATGCTTCATCACCCGACTGCTCATTGTAATTGTATCGCTGAAAAAATGGTTTCCACTCATTACTATTCTCCTTTCTTTCCGGTAACAGCGAGGAAAATTTCCTCAAGGTTCGGTTGCTTTTCTACGTATTCCACTTTTTTAGGTGGAAGAATTGCTTTTAATTCATCCAATGTTCCTTGAACGAGAATCTTTCCTTCATGTAAAATCGCAATACGGTCTGCTAGTTGTTCGGCTTCTTCTAAATATTGAGTAGTGAGAAAAACGGTAATACCAGCTTTCGCCATATCACGAATCACTTCCCACAAAGCTAAACGTGCTTCAGGATCAAGTCCAACTGAAGGCTCATCAAGAAAAACAAGTTCAGGTGACCCAAGTACTGTCATTGCTAAATCCAAGCGTCGTTTCATACCGCCTGAATAAGTAGCAAGAGCACGATTACCAGCTTCGACTAAATCAAAGCGACGTAGACTTTCTTCTACTGCTTCTTTCCGATTAGGCAAATGGCGAAGTTTTGCTACTAGCTCGAGGTTTTCGCGCCCTGTCAAAATATCATCTACTGCAACGTTTTGTCCGGTTAGGCTGATTTTCTCACGTACTTGTTGTGGGTTTGTTTGAAGGTTGGCATTACAAACTTCAATTTCACCCTGATCTGCTTGCGATAGTGTAGTCAAAATTTTTATAATAGTTGTTTTACCGGCACCATTTGACCCAAGTAAAGCGAAAACACTGCCTTTTTCCACTTCAAAATCTACACCCTTGAGAACCTCAATTTCTTTGAAGGATTTTTTCAGTCCTTTCACTGAAATTGCTGTACTATTCATAATTATTTCCCTCCCATATATGAAGTTGAAGGCGCGTTCTCAACAGCGTAGTAGCGCCTGCAACTGTTTTTTCTATATTGAATGACAATTAATCTAGCGCTTATTTTTTCTTACCCACACGATCTAGAACGCTTTTGTTCAAATTATTGCGTAACTTATCATCCCATCTTTTCGCTTGATCGGTAAGCCCATTAGCGAATGCTGTCAAGTCTTCACCTGTCAATTCCAATACGTCTTTGCCATCTGCCGCACCATCTTCAAACAAATCAATGAGATCATATTGGATTCTCAGCATATCCATGCCACTTCCAGAGGCGAAACTCCACATATAGTTACAGATTGTTTTGTATGCTTCTGAGTAGTTTTCAGGCAAAGCTTCCACACGCGCCATCATTTCTTTGTATTCTTTTTTGTCATCAAGTATCTTTTTGATAAAATTTATCATGATTTTTAGCCCCCTAATTTATTTTTTATTCGTCCAAATTTTTACTTGCTGCTCAACTCTACTCTCAATGTCTTTTTTCAAATCTACTTGCCCTCCAAATATACTCGCTGATTCTCCATCTAATTTTGAAAGAGCCATTAATTCGTCAGCAAATGCCGCCACGTCTTCACCGGTAACATCTAGTACATGCTTGCCTTCTGCTGAACTTGCTTCAAACAGTTCATACAAATTGATGATTTCTTCACCAAATCCATAACCGAAATTCCACATGTATTTTTGAATCTTTTTAAACACAAAAGCGTAATCGCTCGGTAGAGAATTGACTTTTTTCATAAATGCTTTATATTCTTTCTTGCTTTCTAAATCGCCAATGATTAGCTCTATAAATTTCTTCATAATTACTTCTCCCCTTTTAGGATATTTATTTTTGATGAAACAAAGTCCCATTTTTTCCAAAATTGCTGTAATTCCTCAAGTCCAGCTTCGGTTAATGAATAAAACTTTCGAGGTGGACCCATTTCAGAACGTTTTTTCTCAATATTTACTAATTCTTTCTTTTCGAGCCTTATCAAAATTGTGTAGACCGTACCTTCGACAACCTCTGTAAAACCTAGATCATTAAGGAGACGCGTAATTTCATAGCCGTAAGTATCACCTCGACTAATGATTTCCAGTACACAACCTTCTAATGAACCTTTGAGCATTTCTGTTAAATTTTCCATTGCTTACACCTCCTCTATTCGTTGGTTAAATTAGTTTTCGGTCTATATTGAATAGATAAAACCGTTTTTCAAGCTAATTAGTAATACAGATATTCAGTCTCACTTAGTACCGGATAAAAAAATATCTAAAATAGCCAATGGATCAAGGATTTCAAATGATAATTTTTACATGAACTCTTTTCAGCTATCTAGCGTGACTGATATTCAGTGTTACTTAGTAATAGTATATTGTATTACTAAGTAGAGAAAATGTGAACCATTTTATAAAAAAAATTTTATAAACATTTCCTACTATTTAGTATTACAGATATTCAGTATTACTTAATACCATTACATAGTAACACTAAGTAGTGCTAATTATCAAGTTGTTAAAAAAAATTAAAGTTGTTTTGTTTTACCAATTAAAGTGAATGGTAATGTAAACGAATCAAAGAGGCATTTATTAACTAACTACTTACATGGCGTATATCTAAATGTTATCAACTTCTTACATATTATTGAAGATAGGGCTTTGCAAAAGTAATCCACCGTTTGAATACAGGCTCAATGAGAGGGCATTCTAACTATTGTTGAAATTTTAGTATTAAATTTTCACTAACATATAATAGGAGGAAAATACTTATGACACAACATCAGCATTCTCATAAAACAGGTGAACCAGTAATGGAAACAGGTCATTATATTGACGCAGATGGCGAACATATTGAATTAAAAGCAGGACAAACATTCCCAAATTGTCCTTCATCTGGTCATCCAACAAGTTGGAAACACGAGCAATAATATATTATAAAAAGATAGCACTAAAATGCTATCTTTTTTATACGGACAGAAATAAAAATAAGTTATACAGATCAACTGTACTTTTGAAGTAAAGGATTATTCTTCCTGTTATAAAATGTTGTGGAGATCACAAAAATAGAAATAGAAAAACATTTGACTTATATGAATATATGCTCATATAATAATGTTATATATATGAATAGATGCTCATATATACACGTGTATAATTTGACAGAAAAATGGAGGAACTCTATTTGACGAATGAAAATATTCAACCATGCGAACAACATCTCGATGAAGAAACAGTGTTCATGGTATCTCAAACATTTAAAGCTTTAAGTGACCCTACTAGAATACGGATCTTAAATTTATTATGTACGAAAGAACATTCCGTAAATGAGATTGCAGACATTTTAGATTTGGGTCAATCGACAGTTTCACATCAATTGCGATTTTTAAAAAATTTACGACTAGTCAAGTTTAGACGTGAAGGTACTACACTCTTCTATTCACATGACGATGACCACATTATGAATTTATTAAAACAGTCAATTGAGCATGCTACACATACCTAAAATGACATTTTTAAATAGGGGGAATGAAAATGGGGCATAATCATGAACATACTCATACCCACAATACAAATAAAAAAGTATTACTAATTTCATTTATCATTATTACAGGGTATATGATTATTGAGGCAATTGGCGGTTATCTAACGAATAGTCTTGCACTATTATCGGATGCTGGTCATATGTTAAGTGATTCAATCTCCCTAGCAATCGCGTTAGTCGCATTTAAATTAGGTGAAAAAGCCGCAAGCAAAAGTAAAACATTTGGCTATAAACGATTCGAAATACTTGCAGCAGTATTAAATGGTGTCACGTTAATTTTGATTGCACTCTATATATTCTACGAGTCGATCAATCGTTTCACAAATCCACCTAAAATAGCCTCAACGGATATGCTAATAATCAGTGTAATTGGTTTATTAGTCAATATACTGGTGGCCTGGATTATGATGCGTGGTGCAGACACCGAAGAAAATATAAATATGCGCGGTGCTTATTTACATGTCTTAAGTGATATGCTTGGTTCAGTTGGTGCGATTATTGCTGCATTATTAATGATTTTCTTTGGGTGGGGATGGGCAGATCCGTTGGCGAGCGTGATTGTAGCCGCTTTAGTACTGAGAAGTGGTTATTATGTCACAAAAGCCTCTATTCATGTGTTGATGGAAGGAACACCAAAAGAAGTCAATCTAAACGAAGTGATTCAATTAATAGAAAAAACAGATGGGATTCAAAGCGTACATGATTTACATCTTTGGACGATTACAAGTGGTCTAAATGCCCTTTCTTGTCACGCTGTGGTGGATGATCAATTAACAATTGAAGAAAGCGAAATAATTTTACGTAAAATTGAACATGACCTCGAACATAAAGGTATTATGCATGTCACAATTCAATTAGAAACTGCTGCTCATAAACACGATAATTCCATACTTTGTCAAATAAAGAATGAACCATCCGCTCATCATCATCATCATCATTAATAAAACTAATCTTATTGATAAACAAGTGATTTAGGTGACTATATTATTTTTTTACAAATTCTTTTTTTAACAGCATGAAAAAAATGATCCTCTTGTAGAAGATCATTTTTTTTAGTTCTTGATAACAATGCTTATAAAATTTAAAACAAGCCCCAAACATCTAAATAATACGCACCGAAAATAAGAAAAATAAGGATTGAAGCTATCGATAAATAAACAACCAAGATCCTTGAAAATTTAAACGTCTGATTATTAATATCATTTCCCTTGATAAAATAACTGATCGTTGAAATGATTAAAGCAAAAATTCCAACTATAATCGATGATAATCCAATGATTTTTGATAATACGCCTCCTATATTTGCATTAGAAGCCAGAGTTGAAAAATGAAGATTAGTGATTAAAAAACCAACCCCCATAATGGTTATACTTGTTCTTACCCAAGCAAGATAAGTTCTTTCATTTGCTAAATGCTGTTGTATATATTTAGAATCAATTGTTTCTTTCTGCTTTTCTAATGCATTATTCATATACATACCTCTGTTTCTATATCTTTCTTCAATATAACCTCGACTCTCATTAAAGGTTCACTAACTTATTATCCTTTCTTGTTGATACTTGTTTATTTCGGTTTCCAAAAAGGAATATTAATAGCGCTGCAATTACCATCGCAATTGACATTCCATAAATTGCGATGCTATATCCATCTGCTGCATTTGCACCAGAATTTTGAATAAGTTTCCCAAAAATAATCGGAGTAATAATTCCCGATGAAGTCATTATTCCAAAATACGTTCCTGTCATAACACCTCTTTGCTGTGGAAGTATACTAACTACAATAGCTGGACTAAGTGTGTTTACAGTAATCACCAGTGTATTTACTAATGAAAGTACGATGATAATTGAACCCGACCCATTCATTAGTGGATATAATAAGTACAAAATCCCTGCTAGTAAAACACTGATAGCAGAAAATAAAATGCGCGATTTCCATAAACTATGTGTTTTTTTGTATAAACGATCTGAAATAATCGATAGTACGATTGCTAAAATAGCCCCAATTAATCCAGAAATAGCAATAACCGATGCTGACTGTTGTTCAGATAACCCCTTTACTTTTATTAAATACGAAGGATTAAACGTAAGTCCAAAGACAATGAAGGAGTAAGCAATAAATGCAATTAAAGTTGTAAAGATGAAAATAGGAGATCGTAAAGCTTTCCAAACATCTTTTCTATTATTCTCTTTTATGTTTTCCATCGTACTAACTTCTTCTTCAAAAGTAACAGTTGGTTTCATTCTTCCTAACCAAAGCCAACAAATGAACCAGACAAAGCTAAAAATGCCAGAAATAAAAAATGCTTGTCTCCAACCATAATTTGATATTAGGGAAACGATAATAGGAGCTGTAACAGCTATTCCAACAACATTTCCAAAATTAATGATGGATATGGCTAACCCACGTGATTCTGGCTTAAACCAATTACTAATATGACTAATTGCAGTTGCCAGAAATGCGCCTTCTCCTGCACCTAATAGTAATCTACTGATAATTAGAACCGGTAGACTTGATGCAAACAAAGCCAAAGATTGTGCGATTGTCCAAACAATTGCCATAATAGCAAGTGATTTACCAGTACCAATACGATCTGATAATGAGCCACCTATTATTCCAAATATTGAAAATAACCAAAAAAAGCTACTACCTAAAATACCAAACTCGGTAGAGGTTAAGTTCAAATCTTTCGTAATATGAATTCCAGCTAAACCTAAAATTGATTTGTCAGCAAAATTAATAATAGCCATAATAAAAAGTGAAAATAATATGATCCATTTCGCCAAGCTTTTCATCCAAACTCCTGCCTCTCAACAAATCTATCCTTTTTCGCTAATCCTTAGTAAACATACTTTTGGAAAAACATCTGCACAATCTATATTTTTTCCTACATGATTGAGCAGATGCTTTTTTTTAAAATTGAATCATTCATTATTTTTTCTGTTAATTAAGGAGTTACGATATTTATACAGCGTTCGAACTCATCTAAAAGTGATAAAAATTCATTCAATTTTGTTTGATCACCAGAAATGATCAATTTTCCTGCTCCCACTGCTTGTTCGGGTGAAAGAAGTCCTAGTAAAGTTCCATAAAATGCAAATTGATCAATTGTTAATGAAACATCTGCATTGTCATCTAACTTTTTTGCTCTCGAAAATAAAACAGAATTTTCCAAATATAAAGCGTATACTTGCTTAGTGTCTGATAATATTACATTTATCGTTATTTTTTTGCCTTCTGCTTTTGGACCATTTAATTTAACGGCTATTAATTTTAAGAATTCGTTGACTGGCATATTCTTAATGATTCCCGAGACATCTAGTGGTGCATTTTCTTTATTAATTCCATTTCTTAGTTCAGATGCACCTACAAGATAAATATTTCGCCAATTAGCTGATTCAGCTTGATACCCTAATTGCTCAAATGCATCTGCTAATAAATGTTTAGCATCTGAATTTTCTGGTTCAGCCATAATGACATTTTTTAATACTTGAGCGACCCAACGATATTCACCTTTTTCAATATCAGCTTTTGCTTGTCTCAAAATATTTGTTGATCCACCCATGTATTCAACATATTTTTGGCCAGTTTCCACTTGTGGTAGTGGATCTAAATCGGAAGGATGAGCACTATAATAACCTAAATAATAATTGTAAATACCTTTTGAATTATGCTTTAAAGTTCCATAATACCCTCGATTTCCCCAGTAAGTATCCAATTCTGTTGGAAGTTTGATTGTTTCAGCTATCTCATCCATCGTATATCCATGATTGGCTAATCGCACTGTCTGATCGTGCATATATTTATATAAATCACGTTGCAATTTTAAATGATTGATTGCATTATCTTTCTCCCATACAGGCCATGCATGAATCATTAGTAATGCATCAATCTCTTCATTTTCAAATAATTCGATTGTTTTATCTAGTGAATTAGCCCAATGTAATGCATCTCTCGTTTTTGCTCCTCTTACAGTATAAATTTGATGCATAAATTTATTAGCATTCTCTGATACAAATAATAATTTGTAATCCCTAATATAAAAATGCATTTCAGCTGGTGCTTCGGTGTTTGGCGTTAATAAAAATTCAAAAGTTACACCATCGACCTCCATCGATTGGATTTCATTTTCTATTTCAACATTTGGTAACTGAAAACTCATAGTACCTGAACCCATTGTTGGTCCAAGTCCCACTGATACTGAGCCTTTTGTACCGTCTGGTAAATCTTTCCCAAACTGATATTCCGCACGACGCGCCATGATTGTACCTAAAAGTGCATTCTCACTTAAAGCTTCTTCTGTAAAATATTGAGGAACTATAATCGGAATATTAGGATTCTCAGCATAATTAAGCACAGCTTGAATACCGCCAAAATGATCAGCATGACTTTGACTGATTATAATGGCCGTTACTGGCTTTTGTGGTCGATGCTTATAATATAATTCCATCGCGGCTTTAGCTGATTCATTACTTCCTAAAGCATCAACGACAATCACTCCCTGTTTTCCTTCAATAAAAAAGTTAGTTACAAATGATTGTCCACGAACTTGATATACTCCTTCTACAACTTCAAACAAACCAGAAATAGCCTGTAATTGTGCATTTCTCCATAAGCTAGGGTTCACAGTCTCAGGAGCAGCGTCATTTAAATAGTTTAACTTTTCGATGTCCCAAACAGCTTCTCCAGAATCATCTTTAATAATTTTGGCTTCTAGTGGTGCAATCAATCCTCTATTTGCATCCAAGAAGTCCTGCCGATCATCAAAATTTAGAGAATCATATACTGCTAAATTTGCTTTTTTTGTAAAAGATGTTGCCGCCATCGATTGAGTTAAAATGTTATTTGTCATAAGAACCTCCATGATTTGATATAAATTCAAAAGCTATTATCAGAAAAATACTCTATTAAACTAATTAACCTTCACTTGTTCAACATTTAAAGCTCTTTTTAAAATCTTACCTGTACTATTCTTAGGTAATTCATTCTTAAATTCTATTTGTTTAGGTAACTTGTATTTTGCAAGCTTGTCCTTGCAGAAATGTAAGATGTCGTCCTCTGTTAAGCTTTCATCATTTGATACAACGAAAGCCTTTACGATTTCTCCGTAATCTTGATCACTTATTCCTAATACAGCTACTTCAACAATCGCTGGGTGTTGATAGATTACTTCCTCTACTTCTCTTGGATATACATTGTATCCATTTACAATAATCATGTCCTTTATTCGATCAACAATATAGATATATCCGTCTTTATCCATTTTTGCTAAGTCACCAGTATAAAACCAATCATTTTTAATGGCGTTAGCTGTTGCCTCGTGCATACCTAGATAGCCAATCATGACGTTTGGACCTTTTACAATTAGTTCACCTATCTCACCCCTTGGAACTTCATTTCCAAATTTGTCGACAACCCTATTTATGACGCCTGGAATATCTACTCCGACAGACCCAATTTTTCTTATTCCTTTTATAGGGTTAAATGCCGTTACAGGAGCTGTTTCAGAAAGTCCAAATCCTTCAGCTATAGTAGTCTTATATTTTTCTTCAAATCGTTGAAGTAATTCAACTGGTAATGATGCTCCACCTGATAAACAGACTCGCATAGATGCGAAGTACTCAGTTGAATAATCTTTTAATTGTAATAAAAAGTTAAACATCGTTGGAACACCAGCAAATAATGTCACTTTCTCATTAAAAATAGTATGAATGACTTCAATAGGATTAAATTTTTGAACTATTACGATATTAGCACCACTCATAATTGGTGTATTAATACAAACTGTCATGCTAAATACATGGAACATTGGAAGGGCAGCTAACATGCGATCGTCTTCATTAAACTCTACTAATTTAATAATTGACTCTGCATTTGATGCCATATTTCTGTGACTTAGCATAGCTCCTTTTGGTCTTCCTGTTGTTCCAGAAGTATATAAAATAACAGCAAGATCTTCTTCCATAACTAAAGCAGTGTCATAGTTTTTTGAGTTATTTACAATCAACTGCTGCCAATTGAATTCAGCTTTTTTCGATCCCACGTAATAATGCATTTCGATCTGTTTTAATTCTAATTTAATCGAAGCAATGATTGGTTCCATTGTAAAATTAGCGATGACAGCTTTTGCTTGGCTATTCGATAAAATATATGAAATTTCATCTTTCGTAAAGATCGGGTTAACTGGTACAACTACACCACCTGCACGAAGAATTCCATAATAAGCGATGACAAATTCCGGACAATTCCCTAATACCAAGGCTACTTTATCACCTTTTCTAATTCCATCATGTGCTAAACTAGAAGCTACACATTCAACTTTTGAATATAATTCACTATACGTTATATTTTTATTTTCAAATGTAATTGCATTACGATTTGGATATTTTTCTGCACTTTTTCTTAGTACTTCATTTAAATTCCAATTCATAAAAATTTCTCCTCCTGATAACTACATACCATTAGTAGGCTACATTCTAGTAAATTACTGAATTAAGAGAGCTAGATTGAAATTGTTATACTAAAGATAGACTCTTTTATTATTTCGTTCCAACTTTATACATAAAATTAAAATATAATTGAGGCACCATCAAAAATTTTGACGGTGCCTGGTAACTATAAATAAAAATTATGAAATTACTAAGCCAGAACCTGCAACTTCATTGGAAACTTTTGCTATTACTTCAGGTGGAATTTTGAAGAATATTCCGCAAGGATCACTATGAACCATCGCTACAATGTATGCCATATTATCGACATTCACCTCAAAATCAGCAAATGTACTAGGAAGACCAACTTTTTCACGTAAATTACGGATGAATAAAACGACTTCTGCAAGGCACTCTTCTGTTTTTTCCGGTATATCTTTTAAACCTAAAGCTTGTGCAAAACCCTGAATTCGTTTCAAATAATATGGTGCTAGTGATTCCATTACATTTGGTAATAACACTGCATTTGCTAGTCCATGTGGAATTCCAAATTTCGCTCCAAATACATGAGCAATATTGTGAACTGGAATTGCATTAACTGAAAGACTGAAAGCAGAAATTGCCATCGAACTAGCCATTAACATATTTGATCGTGAAGCAAGATTATGTCCTTCATGAACAGCAGTAGGTAAATTATCTACAATCATACGAATCGCTTGAATTGCATATGCATCTGTCATTGGATTCGACTGAGGTGAGAAATAGGCCTCAATCGCATGAGTTAATGCATCAAATCCTGTAAAAGCTGTAATTTTCGGTGGTAAACCAATTGTAAGTTCTGGATCTAATATCGCCATATCAGGGCTTATAAATGTGTTTAGGATATTCGTTTTAATTCCGACCTTTTCATTGAATACTACAGCGATAGGTGACACTTCCGCTCCAGTACCTGCAGTCGTTGCAATTGCAACATGTGGAATTGGAATATACTGAGCTTTTGGCCAAAATTCCATTACATTTCCTACAAGAAGTTCTTCACGAATGTCATGAACTTTATTATGTAGCATCCATTTAATTGCTTTTACTGTATCTAAAACACTTCCGCCACCAACAGCAATTAATGCATCTCCATTACATTCTTTATAGAACTTAGCTCCGCGGTTTATGATTTCACCTTTAGCATCCTGTTCTATGTCCTCAAAAACACCCACTATTTGTACATCGCTAGGTATTGTTTCAAATAACTCCTTAATTTTATCTGTAATTCCTGCTTGTGTTATTCCTTTATCCACATAAAGAACAGCTCTTTTACCACCAAGCCCTTTAATCATTTCAGGTAACAAAGAGCGAGCTCCAGCTCCACTGTTTACAACTGTTCGAACCGAAAACTGGAAAAATGATGTTATCATGAAATCACCTTCTCTTTTCTGTTTAAGTTTGTTTAATCTAATCTATATTCATTTGTTTTTTTCTATTTTTATAATAAGATGCCATACCAAGGTTTTTGACTTAGTTCAGGAGTAAGTGAGCAATGAACATGTTTTACTTGCGTGTACTCGTCTAACGCATACCGACCAAGCTCACGACCAAATCCACTTTGTTTATATCCTCCAAATGGTGCGTCGCTTCTTAACATATGCCAGTCATTAATCCAAACTGTTCCCGCCTTTAAATCTTTTGATATTTTAAGAGCTTTATTTACATCTTTAGACCAAATACCAGCTGCTAACCCATAAATCGTATCATTAGCAATTTCAATCGCTTCTTCAATCGTCGAATATCGAATGACACAAAGAACAGGTCCAAAAATCTCTTCTTGAGCGATTTTCATTTTATTATTAACATCCGCGAATATCGTTGGTTCAACAAAATATCCATTATCATATCCCTTACCTATTAAACGTTTACCACCACAAACTAAACGAGCTCCTTCTTGGATTCCAGCATCAATATAAGATAAAACAGTGTTTAGTTGTTGTTCTGAAGCCATTGGCCCCATTCCAGTCGTCATATCAAGCTGGTTTCCAATCGTAATTGAAGAGGCTAAATTCGCTAATCGCTCAACTACTTCATCATAAATCGAATCATGTACTAAAAGGCGCGTTCCTGATTCACATAGTTGTCCAGAATGAAGACAGAAACCGAATAAACTACCTGGAATAGTAATATCTAAATCAGCATCAGGTAATACGATCGATGGTGATTTTCCTCCTAATTCTAGAGTGACTCTTTTAACTGTTCCAGAAGCTAACTCCATAATCCGTCTTCCTACTTCAGTAGATCCCGTAAATGCTACCTTATCTACATGTGGATGAGTTGCTAGCACTTCGCCAACAGTAGCTCCCGGTCCTGAAACAACATTGAAAACTCCTGCCGGGATTCCAGCTTCAGTAGCTAATTCTGCTAGTTTCAAAGCGGAAAGTGGTGTATTTGATGCAGGTTTAACAACAATTGAATTTCCCATTGCTAGCGCAGGTGCAATTTTCCACATTGCTAAAAGCATTGGTAGATTCCAAGGTGTAATTGCAGCTACGACACCAACGCCTTCTCGCCATACTTGATTGTTGCTTGGTCCTGGAAAAGGTAGAATTGGCAAAGACTCAACAAATGGATACTCAACAGTAAATTTGGCTGTTTGCTGTAGTAAATCTACTAAATATAAAATATCCAAATTTGAGATTCGTCTTACAGTAGCTCCAGAACTAACAGATTCCAAGAATGCAAGTTCCACCGAATGTTCAACAATCTTATTCCCGAAATTAATTAAGATTTGAGCTCTTTCTTTTGGAGATTTTTTTGACCAAACTCCTGAATCAAAAGCATTACGAGCAGAAGTAATAGCTGCTTCGGTATCTTCTCTTCCAGCTTTAGCTACTAGAGCGACTACTTCCCCTGTTGCTGGATTTTTCACACTAAACGTTTCACCACTTTTTGCAGGTGTCCATCTACCATCAATATAAAGCGGAAATTCCAATAATTTTTGAGTCGTTTGCATTTAAAAACCTCCTAAAATAGTTATTAAATTAGTTAAGTAGGAAATACAGTTATACCTGACCCCCTTTTGAGAAAACGCTTGCAAATTAAAAGAAATACTTAGAAAATAATCTTAAGGACTTGTCTTAATTTAAAAATTAAGAATTATCTGAATTGATTGTATAACTTCACAATCACTAAGTAAAATTAGGATTTGTAATACCTTGTTCGCATTTTTTAATATCTAAAAATAGAGGTTTTTTATTATCCAAACTTATTTCTAATATAGTAATCTTTAAAAAGGTGGTCACCATATGCACATTCAAAAACTTAAGATACTTTCTGAAGTTGCTAAAACTGGATCTTTTTCTATTGCAGGTCAAAATCTTCATATAACCCAATCTGGTATTAGTCAGGATATAAAAAAAATAGAAGATGAATTAGGAATAAAAATTTTCGATCGCTCTCGATATGGGGTTGTTCTATCAAATGAAGGAGCCAAAATTGTAAATAAAGCAAATGAGGTATTGTTAAAATATGAAGAAATGTTTGAAGAAGCAAGAATGATTCTAGAAATACATTCTGGAAATCTAAGAGTTTCAACTATACCTGCTTTCTTTACTTATTTATTAAAACCATTAATTGAATTTAAGAATTTATATGCAAATTTAAACATAGAAATTTTAGAAAATATAACTGAACATACAGTTGAAGCGGTTCAACAAAATAAAGCAGAGATCGGACTTATATGTATATATGAAAATATTTTGAAAAATATTGGGCTTTTAAATTTTGAAAGGATTCTCGAGGGGAAACTAAAGGTTTATGTAAGTAGCGATTCTCCTTTTGCTAAAAAGAAAAAAATTACACCAGAGGAAGTCCTTCAGCAGGCAGTAGTATTATACAATGGTGATTATATCAATTGGTTTGTTAATAATTTTCAACTTAAATTTGGAAAAATGAATATTCTTTTATCATCCAATCAAACGGAAGAATTATCACGATTAATCTCCGAAGGATTTGCAATTGGCTTTGCCCCAGATTTTGCTACTAAAAGTAACCCTTATGTTATTGAAAACAAGATTGTTGAAATTGACCTTATAAACTATGAACCTGTAAATGTTGCACTTGGAATTATTCATGGAAAGAATAGAAGTCCTTCAAAAATAGAGAAACACTTAATCCAGTTTATTAAATCTGAATTACAATATTATATAAGTTAAAAAACATCATTATATATTCACTTAGCCATCACATATATCCTCATGTTATTAATAATATTGAATAGTCCATCGAATCATTTAGATTCTCTGGACTATTTTTTTTATCATCTACTATAAGGGGTACAGTCTACTAATTGGTGCTTTTTGTAATTTAATAGATTACTTAACCGATAAGTATCATTTTTCATACAAAGTAATTGTTAGTGTTATTTAATGACCTAGCAATTTGTTTTATTCCTTTTTCAATATCTGTAGGTTCACAATTTGAAACGTTGATTTTTAATATTTTTTCTTGAAAAAAATTATCTAAATAGTTTTGCTTAATTGATTTAACCTGAATATTATGTTCATTTAATTGTTTAATTAATGCAGTCATATCAACTTGCTTGGGCAAAACAATATGACTGTGCATTACGAGTTCGGTTGCGTACTTGAAATTTATTAGATGAGTTTTTAACGACGTTTGAAGTATTTGAGCACGAGCTAGATATTTATCTCTGACTTGTTTTTGATAGTGTTCAAACATACCACTTTTTAAATACAACTCTATAGCTGCTTGTGAAATCATTGAACTATCTATATCAATTACTGTTTTAAATTGCTGAAAAGTTTCTATTAACGAATCAGGTAAAACTGCTATACCAATACGTAAACCTGGGAACATAATTTTTGAAAAACTTTTCAAGTAAATAACACGACCATGCAGATCATTTGCAAACATAGGATCATTTTTATTCATATATTCAAAATCTGCTAAATAATCATCCTCTACTATATAAACATTGTATTTATAAGCTAATTTTAAGATTTCTAATTTTTCTTTTTTATTATAGGAAGTTCCTAATGGGTTTTGAAATCTAGGCATAGTGTAAAAAAATTTTATATCACCCTCACGGAAAATTTGTTCGAGTTCTTGTAGATTAATCCCCTCTATTGTTCGCTTTATCCCTATTACAGGTAATTTATATAGTTTTACTAAGTCAATGTATAAATGATAACTTGGCTGCTCTACTAAAATCTTAGTTTTATTATTTGAAAAAGGCATAGTACTCAGTAAAAAAAGAGCTTGCTGAACGCCTGAAGTTATAAATATTTGTTTTTTTTGAGCAAATACTTGATATGATTTTAATAATTTTTCAACCTCATTTATTAAAGACGGTAAGCCCTTATCGGTACCGTATCGAAATAAGTCCGCTTGAAACGTATCAGCTGCTTTATTTAAACAATGTTGGAAATCTTGATACGGAAACGAATGCCAATTAGGAGCTGAAGTCGCAAAATCAATTTTACTCGTTTTAAATGGTTGTTTAAACATCTTATGCTCAACTACATAAAAACCACTTTTGGGTCTTGCATAAATAAGGTGTTGATTTTCTAATTTCTCAAGTGCAGTAAGGATACTACTATTACTACAAGAAAAATGTTTCGCTAAGTTTCGTATTGATGGAATCTTTGATCCCGCTTTTAACTCTCCAGTTTGAATTTGAGTAAGTAAAGATTGATATACATATTCATATTTGAGCATTATATAACTCCTTTAAAGGATCCTGTATTTTTCCTGTATCGGTACAGATGTCTAATTTTTAAACGTTACAATTTTAAAATGCACATAAAATATAAGCATTGGCCGGTTCAAAATTTAGTATAGGGAGAGATGTATTTTGCGAATTCAAAAATCAAAACAAACTCTTTCATTGAAAGATTCAATCGAATCACGTCGTAGTATTCGAAAATTTATTCAAGAAACAATTCAAGACGAAGAAATCCAAGAAATTTTCAACCTTGTTAGATTAACACCTAGTGCATGGAATATTCAACCATGGCATTTTCATATTATCAAGGATATTCAACTTAAGGAAAAACTTCAAGAAGCAGCTTATGGTCAGAGACAAGTAACCTCTGCTCCAGCTGTTGTAATTATTTCAGTTGATATGGAGAATTCGATTAGCCGTTTATCCGAAACAATTCATCCTGGTATTTCTGAAGATCGAAAACAAATTGAAGTAGCTAATCTTACATCTGTATTTGAAAAGATGAGTAAAGGAGAACAAATAGCATGGGGTCTAACACAGGCAAATATTGCACTTGGTTTTCTTTTACTAGCAATTCAAGGTCTTGGTTATTCAAGCGTGCCAATGTTGGGTTTTGATCAAGCGAAAGTTAAAGAACTGTTAGGTCTTCCCGAGCATGTAGCTTTTGCTGCAATGGTACCATTTGGCCACCCAGACTCAGATGGTTATGAACATCATCGTTTTGATTTAAATAAAATTATTACTTTTCATTAATAAGAAGGAGCAGGCTTTTTAAACCTGCTCCTTTCTCCCTTATGTTTGAATCCTCCTGTACCGATACAGATACAAATTATTTACCTCGATAAGGGTTACTTTTTTACATAAAATTAGCATTAACAGTTCTGATTAATAGGGGGAAAACATTATGACAGATAATAGAAAAGCTTATTTAGCGATTACTATTTGTTCATTAATCATTGGGTTATCATTTCTTTTTGTAAAACAAACGTTAACAATAGCATCACCACTTGATACCTTAGCACATCGTTTTACAATTGCTTGGCTTGTTGCCACGATCATTTTAATCTGTAAAAAAGAAAGTATCAGGATTAAGAAAGGTGATTTAATTAAAATTTCATTTCTTGCCACATTTTATCCAGTACTATTTTTCTCATTGCAAATTTTTGGACTAATGCATACAACCTCCTCTGAAGCAGGTGTTATACAGGCAACAGTTCCAATATTTACTTTGATACTAGCCAGCTTACTATTAAATGAATCATCAACAATTGTACAAAAAATTGCGATATTCATTTCCGTACTTGGGGTCATGTATATTATGTATATGAATGGAGTTAAGAACATTAATACTAGTATTGTAGGTAGTATGTTAATCTTACTATCAGCGCTTGCAAATTCAATATATAATGTTTTAACAAAAAAACTCATTCAACAATATTCATTATTTACGATCACATATTTCATTACTCTTATTGGGTTTATTGTATTTAATGGAATTACTCTATATTTGCATTTAAGGAACGGAACAATTCAACAATTTATCCTGCCTCTTAAACACAATGATTTTATAATTGCTATATTATATTTAGGGATTTTTTCTTCTTTAGGTACATCCTTTCTTTCAAATTATGCTTTATCAAAATTACCAACTTTTCAGATAAGTGTATTTCAAAATCTATCTACACTTATTACAATTTTAGTAGGTGTTTTGTATCTCAAAGAATCATTCCACTATTATCATATAATCGGTAGTTTTCTTATTATCTTTGGGGTTGTTGCTGTAAATTATTTTAATAAGAAAGTAATCGTAGATAAACATATTCGTAAAATAAATATGTAAATTTATTAAGTCAAAGAAATTTTGATAACAATCTAGATGCAGTTCAAGTTGCTAACTAAGAAATTAAATCTATATATTAAAAAACATAAAACCATGTAATGAAAGAGGAACATTCTATCGAGGAAGTGGATCCAACAACTTATATATGTAGAAAAGAGGCTAAAAGAATTTTTAAATATAATATTCTATAGTCTCTTTTACGTTAAAATAAACAGGCCCTTAATAATCGCGGACCTGCTTGTTTTCGTTTATATAAAAACTATTTTAATTAGTCATTTAAAAATGTTAATAACGATTCATTAAATTCTTTTGGATGAGTTGCGTTTAATCCATGCGGACCACCTTTTATTAAAGTCAGCTTACTATTAGGAATGGAATCATATGTACGTTTTCCACTTAACTCAAATGGTACAGTTGCATCAGAGTCACCGTGAATAATAAGAGTAGGTATATTGAACTTTTCCAAGTCCTTTCTAAAATCAGTCTTACTAAATGCCGTTATACAATCTAGTGTTCCCTTAGGTGAGGCACTAGCTGCAATATCCCGATTATATATACGGAATGGCTCACTAACTAAATCTGTTTGATTACCCGCCGCGAAAAATCCCTTCGTAAATTTGTCAAGAAATGCTAGGCGGTCGTTTATCACGCCACTTTTGAATTCTTCAATTGTTGCATCATCAAATGCTCCTTCTGGATGATCCTCTGTTTTGTATAAATAAGGAGGAACTGCACCAGCAAAAACAGCCTTTTCAATACGATCTGTACCATACGTACTAATGTATCGAGCTACCTCGCCTCCACCCATAGAAAAACCAACAAGTGTGACATTTTGAAGATCTAAATGTTCTAACAGTTTATGTAAATCAGAAGCAAATGTATCATATTCATATCCTTCCCACGGCTGTGATGATTTTCCAAAGCCTCGACGATCATATGTAATGACTCTGTAACCTGCTTCAATAAGAGCTAGTACCTGATACTCCCAAGAGCGTCCACTTAAAGGCCAACCATGTATTAAGACTACAGGTTTCCCTGAACCATGGTCCTCATAATAAAGTTCAATTGGAGCATGATTTTCATTACCTACAGTAAATTTTGCCATCTAATTTTCCTCCTATGAATTTTCATTATTAAACCTATGTCCTTGCTTCTCTGATGAAAAAAACTTTTTACTCCAAAACATTAAAATATTTTTTTGCAAAATGTTTATAAGATGATTATATTCCCTTCTATTAAAATTGTAAAATTATTCCAAATATATCAAATCAATTACTATTTTAAATTACAGTTTATTTGTATAAGCCATTCTCGGTACCATCAAGTGATGGAGATGAATCCCTTTAATTTCTTTAACAGTTAGGTAATTGTCTTTCATAACAATAAGCTTGTTGCCCTTAGTTCCTAGATTTTTTGTGATAAACACTTATCGAAATTAAATAGTCAAAAGATTAGGTATAAAGCCACATTTTCCATTATGGTATATTATGGTAATATTAGGATGATTTTGACAAAAGGAGGGCGTATATGGTTAAAACAATAGGTCTTATTTGTGGTAGTTTACGAAAAAACTCTTATAATCGAATCATTGCTCAATCATTAACAGAGATGGCTGATTCCCATCAATTTCGTTGGATCGAGATTAATGAACTACCTTTATTCAATGAAGATTTAGAAACAGATGTTCCAGAAGCAGTGACATCATTTAAGTCTGCTATCAAAGACGTTGATGGTATCATTATTGCAAGTCCAGAGTACAATTCTGGAATTCCAGGCGTATTAAAGAATGCATTGGACTGGGCATCAAGACCTCGGGAATCTGCTGTTCTTAGTAGAAAACCGGTTGGTTTAATTGGTGCAACTCCTGGAGGACTAGGTACTGTTTATGCTCAAATACAAATCAGAGAAATACTAGAAACTATGCAAGCTCATGTTCTTCCATTTCAAAAAATGCTGATTTCCCAAGTACATGAAAAGATTGATTCTGATCATAAAGTACTTACTGACGAAAAAACAAAACGTTATCTTCATCGTTATTTACAACAATTTATAAATTGGATAGATAAAACTCCTTTTTTAGATTAATAGAAGGAGTGCATTTTTTTCTGATTTTTGAGAAACTGACTGACGTGCACAAACGAAGAATTTTATGATAATATTCCAGTTTTAAACTTTGTTCGATTACTTAATTTTTAGGAGGAATACATAATGTCTGATCTCTATTCTCGTATTAATAAAGATGATGCTGTCGTTCTTTTAGTGGATCATCAAACTGGTCTTATGGCTGGACTAGTTCGTGATTATGGTGTTGACGAATTCAAGAACAATGTTTTAGCTCTTGCTCACACTGCTAAGTTTTTTGATTTACCGGTTATTTTAACAACAAGCTTTGAAAACGGACCTAATGGACCATTAATGCAAGAATTAGTTGATCTTTTTCCTAACGCGCCAAAAATAGCTCGTCCTGGACAAATTAACGCTTGGGATAATGATGATTTTGTAAAAGCAATCGAAGAAACTGGAAAAAAACAACTTATTATCGCGGGTGTAGTTACAGATGTGTGCGTTGCTTTCCCGGCACTTTCCGCTATAAATGCTGGGTATGAAGTATTTGCTGTTACTGATGCTTCAGGAACTTTCAGCAAACAAGTTGCAGATGCGGCCAATACGCGTATGGCACATAGTGGCGTGCAACTTTTGAACTGGTTTAGTGTAGCGTGCGAATTACAACGCGATTGGCGCAATGATGTCGAAGGTTTTGGTAATTTGCTTGCTAGTAATCTTCCAGGTTATCAAAATATAATTGGAAGTTATAGAGGAGCTCAACGAGATTTCAGTAAACAAAATGCATAAATTTAGCGCTGATTTAATCAGTTCTCTTTGTTAAATTAGAAGCAAAGCTCATCTGACGTTTGCATTCCATAACCATGTATTGGAATCTCCAAAAAACCATCTTTAAACGATAATATATTTGGTTAGTACGAAAAAATAGAAAACAAAAAAGAGATTGGCCAAAAAGTAGGCTAGTTCACGGATGAGACAACTTTCTCGTAGCTAAAAATATGGTTAATCTGTAAAATGGTAGCGCAGGCATAAGCACCCACGCTACCATTTTCTATTTAATCTATTTGCTATTACTTAAGCAAATTATTAATAAGTGAGAACCACTAGCTTCTAAACTCACTTTAAACACTTACAGAAAATTTTTTATTAAGTATTCTTTAATTTGGTTATATTCATGCTGGTAAACAGGTCTTCCGATGGTCCCATATATAACCTTTACATCAAGGATTCCTAAATCCTTTAAGAAGTTCAGATACTTTCTCGCTGAGACCCTTGAAATGCCCACAACATTTGCCACTTCTTCGGTGGAAAATGGCACCTCCTTCAATTCCTGAATCGCTTCCCATACTTGCTTTAAGGTATCTTTAGTCAACCCTTTTGGGAGCTCTTCAACTATTGGAGCTTCATCTCTGTGAAAAAGATAATTATCAAGCTCCTGTTGGCTAACTGCTTCCAGTTTATCGGTAAACCGTGTCTTTTGCTGATAGCTGACAAGAGCAGCGTTGAACCGTTCAAATTCAAAAGGCTTTATTAAATAATCGACAACACCATACCTTAATGCCTTTTTGATTCGCTCTAAATCCGATGCTGCCGAAATAATGATTACATCAATTTCAAGTTCATTTTTCCGGAGGTACGTTAATAGCTCTAACCCCTGTTTGCCCGGCATAAAAATATCCAGAAGTATAAGCTGTATCTCTTCCTTTCCAAGCAAAAGGATCGCATCATCAACTGAATTGGCTACTGTAATCAAACGGAAACCACCAATCCTAGAAAGGTATCGTTTATTGATTTCCGCCACCATAGGGTCATCTTCAACTATCATTACATTGATCATGCCTTTTCATCCTCTGCTTTATAAGGTATATACACCGCAAAATTCGTTCCTTTTCCCGGCTTAGAAGAAATGATTAGGTCCCCTTCAAGTCTTTCAATACTCTGAGCTAAAAGATACAGTCCGACCCCGCGGTTATCTCCTTTCGTGGAGAAGCCTTTATCGAATATTTTATTTTGCATTGCATTCGTCATTCCCATACCTGTATCCTTCACTTCGATTGTTAAAATATCCTCTGCGTAATCAAGCTTTAAGTCAACTTTCTTGACAGGACTGTTCGCTATCGCTTCCATTGCATTATCGACGAGATTTCCAATAATCGTTATTAGTTCTTGGGTGATTCCCGGGTTCACAGGTTGGGGAATCTTATTGGAGCAATCAAATGTTAGTGATGCACCTGATTCTCTTGCAAAGCTTAGCTTGCCAATCAAAAATCCTGCTAGAACCGGATCCTGGACATTCTTGGTTACAAAACCCATTTCCATTTCCCGGTGGTTAACCGTTTCACTCACATAGTTCGCAAGTGTATCATATTGTTCAGTACGGACAAGGCCAAGAATAACATGCATCTTATTCATGAATTCATGGGCATGGGCACGGAGGGCATCCGCATAATTCTTCACACCTGTGAGCTGTTCGGCCAATAACTGAACTTCCGTTTTATCACGGAATGTCGCAATTGCTCCAACCGGTTGATTATCCACCACTACCGGTACCCTGTTTACCAAAATAGTAACCCCATGCAAATCCTGTTCCTGATCAACCTCAGTTTCTCCAGATTTCAAAATACGGGTTAAGCGTGTCTCAGGCAAATAATCTTCTATTTTGAGTCCCTTTGGATTCCCTTCTAGGCCAGCTTTTTTAAAAAGCTTTTGGGCTGCCCTATTTACAAGGGTAATTTTTCCTTCTTGGTCAATGGCTATAATTCCCTCTCGCACAGACTGGAGCATGGAACTCCGCTCTTCAAGCAGCCTGGCAATAGCGAACGGCTCAAGGCCCAATAGGATTTTTTTGATAAACCTGGCCAAACCCACCGCACCGGTTACCCCGATTAATATTCCGATTATTGTTCCAATCAGCATCCCCATCCGGCCTTTATGTACAGCCTTCGTTACGTTTTCCAAAGAAATTCCTACAGCAACAGCGCCGACTTGTTTTCCTTTTGAATTCTTTATTGGTGTAAATGCCCGCATGGAAGGGCCGAGAATCCCCTTTGAGTTAGATACATACTCTTTCCCTCGAAGGACTGGGCCTTCATCTCCTCCTCTGAATCTCTTTCCAATTTCACTGGGATCTGGATGGGAAAGCCGAATTCCTTTCATATCCATGACGACAATAAAGTTAACATGCGTTAAATCTTTTATTTGATTAGCAATAACCTCTACTACTGTCGAATTTGTTTTCCCCTCAAGAGACCCAATCACTTGCGGGTTAAGAGAAACGATCTTTGCAATATTAAGTACCTTTTCTTTCTGTGTCTCTTCTACACTGGAGGTAATTCTTTTACTGATTAGCAAATCGGTTATACCTAGTGACAAAGCGACAACAAGGCATACAAAAAAAATGATGATGGCTTGTAAACTAAATCTGCCCTTTTTCATATTCTCCTCCAGGTTATCTGCATAATTATAGTATGAATAAGGTTTATCCATTACATACTAAGAGACCGCAAAGCTCTCTGGAAAGAGGTTTGCAGTCTCTCTTATTAGTAAAATTTCCCCCGCCACAATTGGTTAAAGAATGCAATTGTAACGAAATAAAGATGGAGTCAACGTAAAACTTTGCTCCATCTTTATTTTTATCCAATATTTAGGCTCTGTTTTATTATTAAGGACTAACTGTTATTAGCATTACCCGTAACTTCTATACTTCTAAAGCTACCCTTTTTATTTCTTTATACTCAGGTTTCCACATTGCTTCTTCAATCGCATTTTCAACATCTTGAATATCTATCTTTGCAATTCCTTCATGTATTGCAGCATGGGCTACTTCAATGGCTACGTATTTTGAGACTTCATGAAGCTTTTCAATGGATGGCAGAAGGGATGCTCCAACTTTACTGGTGTCAGACATACTTGCAACCGCATTAGCAGCCGCTGCAAACATTCCTTTTGAGATCACTTCAGCTTTTGCAACAATCGCTCCCAATCCTAGGCCTGGGAAGACAAATGCGTTATTTGATTGTCCAATTTCATAAGAAACACCTTTGTATTCCACATTGGCAAACGGGCTGCCTGTTGCAATTAGAGCCTTGCCATCGGTCCACTTAATCAGATTTTCCGGCACTGCTTCAGTCAATGCAGTAGGGTTGGACATAGGCAAGATGATGGGACGCTCAACGTGCTTGGCCATTTCTTTAATAATTTCTTCAGTGAACGCGCCGGCTTGTCCAGAAGTACCAATCAGGATTGTTGGCTTTACCCTTTGAACTACTTCCATTAATGAAATGATCCCTTTCTCATCCTTATCCCAGTCCTTAACTTCATCTACTTTTCTTGCATAAGGCTTCTGGAAGTGCAGAACATCTGCTGTTTCATCTGTTAGTAGACCCCGATAGTCTACAGCCCAGAAACGATCTAATGCTTCTTCTCTTGTTAATCCTTCTAGAACCATGGCATCTGCCATTTGGTCTGCGTTACCGATGCCGGCAGCCCCTGGTCCAAAGACAACAATGCGTTGGTCCTTCAGGGATTCTCCTGTTACTTTCAAAGCAGACATCATAGCAGCAAGAGTAACAGCACCTGTCCCCTGGATGTCATCGTTGAAGGTAAGGATTTTGTCACCATATTTGTCCATAATTTTTCGCGCATTGACGTTGCCAAGGTCCTCCCAGTGAATGAGAACCTCTGGAAAGAACTTTCTTGCAGTTTGAACGAATAAATCAATGAATTGATCATAACGATCACCTCGGACACGTGCGAATTTGTTACCGATATACATAGGATCTGCAATCAAAGCCTGATTGTTCGTGCCAACATCCAACACGATTGGTAGAACACGGTTTGGATCAATACCAACTGCAGCCGTGTACACGGCAAGTTTGCCAATCGCAATATTAATACCGCCTACCCCTTGGTCCCCAATACCAAGAATGCTTTCAGAGTCGGTCACGACGATTAAATCAATACCATTCTTTGGCTTTCCAAGATTATTAAATGCCTTTTCAATACCCTCAGGATTATCAATCGAAAGATATAAGCCATCTGGGCGACGGTATCTATGGGAGTATGACTGAATTGCATCGCCAACAGTAGGAGTGTAGATGATTGGGAGCATTTCTGCCAGATGATCTTTCAAAAGACGGTAAAACAAGACAACATTACGGTTATATAAATCATAAAGCAGCCCGTTTTTGAACAGATTAGTCGTCCGCAATGAATATTGTTCATAGACCCTATTCACTTGTTCATCAAGGGTGATTACTTGTGGCGGTAACAGACCCTCAAGTCCAAGTTCTTCTCTTTCCTCTTTCGTAAAAGCTGTTCCTTTATTCAAAAAAGGATTGGTGAGAACTTCTTTTCCTTTTATTGTAGTTATAATAACATTCTCATGTACATTCATGATGTTTCCTTCCTTCTATCTTAAAATGGCTATTCCTAACGCAACCATTTTAATAAAATTTTCCTTATCTCATTATTTTTTTAACTAAATACCCTTTTTTGTAACTAAAAAAAGCAGTAAGTGAAACCACTGACTGCTTTGTACTTGTTACATTTTCAAATTGGCTTCAAGGCTTCGGAAGCATATTAGCCAGGAAAACAGTAGATTTTTATTTTATTGTCAGGATGCCCTTGCAATTGATTTATTAGCTTTATTCTTTTCGGACATTTTAAATACATAATTAACAATAATAGGACAGACTATTGCAGATATTACACATGCTGCTGCAACTTGCGCAGTAGCTCCTGGTGCTATTGCAGCTAAGGTTGGATCTGCTGCAGCAACAACAGCTGGTGTAGCTACAGCATTCCCTGCAGTTGACCCTGTTGCTAAACCAACGATCGGATTTTCTTTAAATAACTTTAAAAGTAAGTAAGCTCCAATTCCAGTGAATGCAGCTATTAATCCTAGTAATATGCCAGGACCTCCCGCTTTTATAATAGTTGAAAAATTCATTCCTGCACCTAATGGAAATGAGAAGAATGGGATTAATAATAATTTACTGCTTCCAAGGAACTTTCTCATATCAGAATCAATATTTCCTAAAATCATTCCTATTACAATTGGAATTAATACTCCTAAAAGTGTTTGAAAAGGAATTGTGGCAAGTCCAGATGCACCTAGTGCAACTAATGTGAAAAATGGACCATCTTTTAAAGAAAATAACGCATATGCGCCTACATCGGTTTCGTCACCATATGATGAAGCAAGAGATGCATATAATCCACCATTAGCATTTAATAACGCTGCAAGGATCGCTAATGGTGATAAACCTAATATTCCGGCAGGCCCAAAAAGCATTGCTACAGTTAAACCTATACCTGCACCCACTATAAATTTTCCTGTTAATAATATTGCACCTTTTTTTAATGCCTTGGGTGCCAATTTGAAATTAATTTGTGAACCAATTAAAAACATAAAACACGCCAAAATAGTAGATGACGCTTCTTTACTAAATAATGCCGTTGTAAAACTTCCAATTTGTAAAAATTGCGGGAAAAAGGTATTCGTTAATACTCCTAAAAAAAGTGGAACAACCATCAGACCACCTGGAATTTTATCAAGCGTTTTCTTTATTGGAATTTGCATTTTTAACCCTCCTAAAATAGTTTTATAATCTCGAATGAATCCATTGTTATACCAATCGTTCAAATAATTGTAGAAAGCGGTTCCAATTCCCTTGCTTACTATATCTTAATCACCCATGTTTTGTTACCTGTCTATCATATTCGGATAAAAACTGTTTTCATAGTTTATGAAAGTTTAATAATTCTTTTTGTAAATAAAAAAAGTAAGCAGTTTCAAAAATGAATTGTTACCCGAATAATAGACACTTAAAAAAAAGGGTCTATTATTCGGGTATTTTTATGTCCTCGACATTCAAATCCCGTTTATAATAAAAATATAAATAGATGAGGTCGGGGAAAAATGAGTAAAATTATTTTTAGTAGTTTTCAAATAAAACAACTTGAAAAAAATAGTAATGTGATTAAAGTATCAGATCGTTCAATAAGCTATAAACCAGAGTTTAAATTAAAGGCTGTATTAGAAAATCTCAAAGGAAAAGGCCCTCTTCAAATCTTTATTGAAAATGGATTTGATATAGAAATGATAGGTAAAGATAAACCAGGTCAATGTTTAGAACGCTGGAGAACTACTTATAAAATCTATGGAGAAGAAGGTTTTTATACTGAAAGACGAGGGAAAGGTTCAACCGGAAGACCTACTTCAAAGGTTCAAACAGCTGAAGAAAAATTAAAGAAAGCTGAAGCACGAATAGCTTTTCTTGAGGCAGAGGTAGAGTTTTTAAAAAAGCTCGACGAACTAGAAAGGCAGGCGGCGAAGAAAAAGAAACGTTAACAAAAGCCGAGAAATTTGAATTAATTGAACAGATAATAAGACAACATGAATATCAACACATGGTCTCAAATCAATATGACCGTGAATCCAAAGTGCAGGATCATACCCCTCTTCCACTGTATATTCATCATCACTGATTTGATACAAACCAGGTGGTCGATCTAACGTCACTTTCGGAGGTGTATTATCGACCAACATTAACATGACGTGGATTATAACACGGCTTATGGTCGTATGTTCATCGTGAAGATTGGGCCAAAGCCTTAGATTATGCAAGGATATTAGAGCAAATAGCTATAGAAGGAATTTGGTATGGAGAGGCTCTAATGATCCAGTCGATTGTATTAAGACGTTTGGGTGGTACTTTAAATGAAATATTAGAACTTATCGAGCGGTCTGCTCAAGTTAGTGAACTTCATGCCGAATTTGCAACAGGAAATCGTTTAGTCACATATATTGAATTTGGACAGCTTGAGTATTTAGATCAATACCTTGCCTGGTATGAAGGAAGAGACTACATTTTTATGGGCTTACCATTTATGCTGGAAGGATTTGTTAAATTAGGACGATTGGAAGACAATACATGCAGATACCAATCTTCTAAAAATTATTGAACAGAGTCAAATTGAAAAGAATAGTTAACAATTTCATCGGCTACATCTGTAATTTGTTTATGTTCATAGTTCGGTGGCGTTCTTTCCGAAAAATAATATTACCAAATACTCAAATCTTCGAAAGAACTGATCATACAAGAACATATGTACCTGTTCCAAAACAAGTCAAGGAAAACAAAATCAATGATACGATTTGGGAAAATGTCTATGACTTATCAGCTATGGGGACGACCAATACATATTGGAACTAATTTGAAGGGAAAACAGTTTTATTTTGTTATGAAGGAAAGAACTTGCATAGGGAGTATGTGCAATCCACTTAGTAATAGGTGATTTTTTGTATTTAAAAGGCCTTCCCAAAAGTCAGTTCTCCTAACTTAAGGGATAGCCCAATTTTTATTTATACATTTTTATTTGTGGTGCTTCAGTACTGTTACTCTGATTTAATTTACTGTTTTTATAACCGTAAGTAACATAAATTACTAAACCGATTACTAACCAAACCAAGAATCCCTTCCAAGTAAATGCTGAAAGTTGTAGCATTAAATATACACAGAATACAACAGCTAATACTGGTACTACTGGTACCCAAGGAGTTTTGAATCCACGCTTTAAGTCTGGGCGAGTTTTTCTTAATACTAGTACACCAAGAGAAACAGCAGAGAAAGCGAATAGAGTACCGATATTTGTTAATTCAGCTAATTTGTTTAATGGAATTAAGCCAGCGAATAAAGCAACTAGTCCGCCAGTTACCCAAGTACTTGTTACAGGAACTGCAGTTTTCTTGTTAACTTTTGATAATTTACCTGGTAATAAACCGTCTTTACTGATTGCATAGAATAGACGAGTTTGTCCAAACATCATTACGATTAATACAGTTGTAATACCGATGATTGCGCCTAAAGAAATGAAACCAGCAGCCCAATCTTGGTGAATAAATGCTAGTGCAAAAGCAACAGGATCTTTAACACCAAGTTGATCGAACGGCACGATACCCGTAAGAATTAAGGAAACAACGATATATAAGATTGTACAAATTGTTAATGCAGAAATAATACCGATTGGTAAGTTACGTTGAGGGTTTTTAACTTCCTCAGCTGCAGTTGATACTGCATCAAATCCAAAGTAAGCAAATACTACTACTGCAGCACCAGCTGTTACCCCATGGAATCCCATTGGCATAAATGGAGTCCAGTTATGCGGTTGAACATACCAAACACCAACTACGATGAAAAGTGCTACTACTGCTAATTTTACAATTACCATAATTGTGTTAAGTTTTGCTGATTCTCTAACACCTCTAGTAAGAATGAACGTTACTAGTAAAACAATGATTACTGCCGGTAAATCAATGAATGTATGTTTAGATGGATCAAATGCACTTGTTAAAGCTGTTGGAAGGTTTACTCCAAAACCATGTAATAAACTTTGGAAATAGCCAGACCATCCACTTGCTACTGCTGAAGATGCAAGTCCATACTCTAGTACCATATCCCAACCTAATATCCAAGCAATGACTTCACCAAAAGCAACATAACTATAAGTGTAAGCACTACCAGCTTCTGGAATCATTGATGCAAATTCAGAGTAACATAATGCAGCAAATGTACAGGCTAAACCTGCAATTATAAATGAAAGAATAAGTGCTGGACCAGCGTAATCAGCTGCTGCTACACCAGTTAAAACGAATATACCTGTACCGATGATGGCACCGATACCTAACATTGTAAGATCAAACGCTCCTAGAACTTGTTTAAGTGAACTAGGCGAACTGCTTGAAACTGATTTTTTTCGAAATAAATTCATATGAGCCTCCTCTAAATTCTTGTACTACTTTTTTAATTTTTTAATAGTTTCATATTTGTTTGTAAAAAATAGAAAATTCCGATAACTAAAACCAGAAAAATTTAACTGTTAGAATTAAACGATTTTTATCTTATCATACGATTTGTAACTATACAGAGCATTTTTCAACAAAAAAAAATATTCAGAAAATGTGCATAACGACTATATTCAGATCCTTTATTACTAAATTTCTCCTTTATATAAAACTTGCAAAAATTAAATAAGCAAAGACAGCATGGGCTTATTATCCCTACCCTTGTTACAACCTGACTACAACACTTTTACAATCCCTGATTTGAAGAAACAAATTTATTGGCTAATCCACCAACTGCTTTGATTCTAAATAGAGCGATTGAATGAATTTTTTCATGTTGATTCGGCTTTGATTAGTGCTTTTTTCACTTTTACCTTCAAGCTCTAACATTTTCTTTCGGACTTCCGAGAAATCGAAAAACGTGGATGAATACGCTTCGAATTTTGGATTCGTGTAATCTGTTAATCCTAATGAGGCAATATGGATGAGCACATGGTAAATAGCTCTGCGAACTCGTTGTTCGGAGGCTTTCGATTCTTTTTGTATTTCCGCCTCGGTAGCCTGTTCTCCAAGCGATTTTTTGGCATATCCATAAAATATTTCTTTTAGAGACGGAAAGATGTAGAAGGATCCAAACTTTTGTTTTTGGTCCTGCAGGAATTCTAAAATATTCATCAAGTCTTCACTTCCGCTTTCTCCGATAATCCCTAAATCCGAAATCAATGAACGGCCGGCTTCGATTATGTTTTTTGTATGAGAAGCGCCGAATGGTGGCGACTGATGACCTTTTAATAAAGTTAACGATTCTTGTATGCCTCGAATTGATTTTTCCAGAATCACCCGTTCGTTAACCTTTTTTAACACTCCTGAGATTTCAATGCGGTTTAACGGCTTAGTGATGTAGTATTCTGCTCCTAAACTATATACTTCCCCTATGAGCTCCTTTGCCTCTACTTGCGAAATCATCACGAATTTCCCCTTGAATTCAGAAGAAAGAACACGAATTGTTTCAATTCCATCCCTCTTTGGCATCAGTAAATCAATAAGTACTACGTCTACTTTTTTGAGCGCAAGCAAGTCATTGTCTACCAATGATCCGTCTTCTGCTTCACCCATCACTTTGCCTAAATCCTCATCCTCAATCAAGTCTATCAGCATCGCTCTAATAGCTGGATCATCGTCAATTATAAAATAATTCATTTAATTTATCCTTTCTGTATCATCGCATTAATCGGGAGCTCGATAACAAATACTGTTTCTTTATGACTTTCTTTTAGCTTAATATGTCCGCCAAGCTTGTCCACGGTTAGTTTCACATATGAAAGTCCAATTCCTGTAGAAGGATTGCCGGAAGCATCATACTTAGATGTAAACCCCTCTTTAAAAATGACTTCTTTCAACTTCGGTGCAATGCCTGGTCCATTATCACAGACATGAAATTCTACAATCCAGTCTCTTCGAATGACATACAACGATACATGTCCCTCTTGCTCGATGGCTTCCACCGCATTTGCGATCAAGTTATTGATCAAAGATAATACCCTATAGACATGATATGGCGGATGTTCCCCTTCGACGTGCATAGAAAACGAAATGTGTTTATTCAATAACTCTGCATACCGTCTATTGGAAACAAGGATAATGTTACTCAGTAACTCAATGCCCATGTAGTCCTCTAGCTTTTCAGTAGAAATCAACTGTGATAGTCCAGCATAAATTCGCTGATTATCTTTTTTTACTTCATGCACGAGACTTGCAATTTGCAGTGCGGTTTGGGAAAAATGGACATGAGAAACTTCCGATTTCAACCTACGATAAAAATCATAACTTATGCGGGTGATTTCTTCCGCATTTTGCATTGTTTTCTTAAGCTGTACCGATTCCTCATACAAATTCGAAATGAACAACAGCATTTGCTCGTTTTGTCTACGCTGCTCTTCCACTGCCAATTTTGATTCTCTCAGTTTAAAAATGTTAAAAAAGCCAAGTACAAAAAAACTTCGAATAAACGAGATAAAGATAATCTGTTCGATTGAGTGAAATGCAATGATTTTATCCGCTATCGAGTATCGAATCACCATTTCAACTAAACTTGCACCAATTTCTATGACCATTCCTAGTAATCCAATCATAAATGGCTTGTTATGCTGCTCATTCATCTTTGTAAAATGAAAGATGAAAGCGAACACGACGTAATAAAAGAGTACTGGAAAATGACTGTAAAATGCCTCATCAACCGGTATGTCACTGATTAGGACCGCCAAAAAAAATCGAAATACAAACACACTTGTCCCAGTCAAAATTCCTGCAATATTTGGGTGAATGCCCCTTCCCAATAACAAAAATAAGAAAAATGCCGGTGTCCCCAGGCTGACACGGAATGCATCATTGAACGGATAGAATTTAAACTCTCCAGCGAGCGGAACGGTAATCATCAAAAATACAACTGCTAAAATTCGTTCCTTCAGTTCCACACCTCCAAACATTAAACATTTTACTCAAACCTTTGGAAAATTGAAATAGTTGTGAGAAAATTATTTATTTTTTATTTTTTATTTGTAGGTTTTTGTATGATTCGGTATGATTTTGAGTGGAATCGCTTACATTCATATTCTTAATAAACTTGAAGGGGTGTATGGGATGAAAAAAATAAAACTTGGGTTAGCTTGGCAGATTGTAATTGGTCTCATTTTAGGTATCGCAGTTGGAGCTGCCTTTTATGGAAATCCAAATATTGAAGGATTCCTTAAACCGATTGGAGATATTTTTATTCGTTTAATCAAAATGATTGTTATTCCTATTGTTGTCTCAAGCTTAATTGTCGGTGTTGCCGGCGTTGGGAATATGAAAAAGCTTGGTAAACTCGGTGGTAAAACGATTTTATATTTTGAAATCATCACAACTATTGCCATTCTTGTTGGATTGCTAGCGGCAAATATCTTTCATCCCGGTAGCGGCGTTGATATGTCATCATTACAGAAAACAGATATCGGAAGCTATATACAAACAACCGAAATGACGAAAAGCCACGGTTTTGCTGAAACTTTCGTCAATATCGTTCCACCAAATATCATTTCAGCAATGACAGAAGGCAACATGTTAGCCATTATTTTCTTCTCTGTTTTATTCGGACTAGGTTTGGCAGCGATCGGTGAAAAAGGAAAACCGGTCATAAAGTTTTTCGAGGGAACAGCTGAAGCAATGTTCTATGTGACAAATCTAATTATGAAGTTTGCTCCATTTGGTGTATTTGCATTAATTGGTATAACGGTATCAAAATTCGGTGTCCAATCACTTATTCCATTAAGTAAGTTAACAATTCTTGTTTATTCAACGATGATTTTCTTTGTGTTAGTTGTTTTAGGACTTGTTGCAAGATGGGCAGGCATTAACATTATTCATTTTATTAAGTTATTAAAAGATGAACTGATCCTTGCTTATTCAACGGCTAGTTCTGAGACTGTTTTACCTCGTATTATGAATAAAATGGAGAAATTTGGATGCCCTAAAGGAATCACATCGTTCGTTATCCCAACAGGATATTCTTTCAACTTAGATGGTTCTACGTTATATCAAGCATTAGCGGCCATTTTTATTGCGCAAATGTATGGTATTAATTTATCGATTAGCGACCAAATCTCATTAGTACTTGTATTGATAGTAACATCTAAAGGAATTGCAGGGGTTCCGGGAGTGTCGTTTGTTGTATTGTTGGCAACGCTCGGTACAGTTGGAATTCCGGTAGAAGGATTAGCGTTTATCGCAGGTATTGACCGTCTTTTAGATATGGCGAGAACAGCAGTTAACGTCGTAGGTAACTCGCTAGCGGCAGTTGTTATTTCTAAATCAGAAGGTCAATTCGATAAACAAAAAGCGCAAGCTTATATTAAATCACTTGATTCCGGTAAACAAACAAATGTAGCATAATCTTTCTTAACATGATAAATTGAGTAGACTAGATTCACCGACTACTAAAATTGCATGCATTGACTACATTTCTTAAGCCTTTCGATTTTTTAGATCAAGCTCTTCTTCTTGTAATCAACTAATCTATATAACAACAATTAATCGTTTAAATTAAAAGCCTGTATCTTCAAATACCAAGTAATTTTCGATACAGGCTATTTTTATCTATTAAAATTGTTATGTTTAGACTGACAAAAAAGAGAAACTCACAGGATAAAGAGTTTCCCTAAAAAATAGGTGATATTGGTAAAAAAGAAAAATGTAACTGTACTTTATTATATAAAAATTATTATGTATTGTATTAGTTATTCGCCTTTCTTGTTGGAAGTCTTTTCCACCGGTATATAACTAAAGCAATACATTAGTTACACAAGAAAAGCCTTAGTTAACCCTGTATAGGCAATTTCATATTCTGATTTCTCGTTCCAAAACCTAATGCAATCGCTGCGCCAATACAGCAAAAAGAACAACCAGCAAACAAATACACTGATGGATCAGACTCGCCAATTAAAACAGAGGCTACTCCACCAATTGCGGGGAAAAGGGCGACCATATAGCCGCTTTGAGATCCTCCAATTTTTTCTACTAGCTTCAAATAGAATAACCATGCAGCAAAAGAAGCAACCAACGTTAAATATAACAACGCAGATAAGTACGTAAAAGATGTTGGAAAAATAAATTCTTTCCCTTGAAACAATATTATTGCTCCCATCAATAAACTGCCCACTGTAAATCCAATTGCATTTGCATAAATGGGATCAACCTTGCGATTTGCATTTCTTGCCGAGCATGCGTCACCAACTGCTGTTAGGAGAGTACCTAGGAAAGCGAAAATAATTCCTTTTATGTCATGGAACCCTTGAAAATTTTCCATTGTCGGATAAATTAGAATACACACTCCCACTACACCAAGAATACCTCCAATTAGAACTCTCGAATGTAATTTTTCTTTTAAAAAAATCCGGAGAGCAATCGGCGTTAAAATCACTTTTAAAGAAAATACCAATGTTACGATTGCTGCAGAACTCAAAATTGTAGCGTAATAAAGACACAGATAGCTTAATGCAAAGTTACATATACCAAATGCCATTACAAACGGGAGATCTTTAGTTGTTGGTCTCCCCTTTGGTCGAATGAACAAAACAAGAACTAAAAATAAAAAGGCTGTCATAACTAGTCGAAAAGTTAAGGATAATTCTAAGCTTACTGGAGTTCCTTGAATTTTTACAGCAATAAAATTAAGTCCCCATACAATCAAGCAAAAAATATACATAAATTTTATCATTAATATTACCTCTTCCTAATGTTCCTCCAGTAATTGTAACAAATCAAACTAAAGTAGTTCAAAAGATTCTCAAATCATTTCTTTCAATAATTTGCTTTTTAGTTCAATTAAAAAGCGACCTTCTATTGAAGTATCGCATTGCTTTAGTTGAACAAGAACTCACATTTCCGTTAATTTATTTGCCTTCGTGCCAAGCTTTTAAGACATAATACAAAAAAATCTACTATTATAGAGTTGTCATTCACAGACTTAGAAAATCTAATTTTTAAATTCTAGGTTGGTAGTCTTAATTTAAGTCTGTCTAAAAAATTAAAAATCCCTAAATTAAAACCTTTTTGGTTTGGTGGTTTGACAGTTTCGTTCATATCAGTTGCATAAGAACGTTTAAGCATTGACTAATAACTGTCCCCATCCTTTCAGGAAATTAAAAAGACCGTGCAAGACGGAATCCAAGGTCGTCTATGCAAAATGACGGATGGCTACGACGACGACATGAAGCGCCACAACCTCTTGCTACCTCTGCCCAGCTACCACCTCGAAAAATTCGATATGACCCATAGACCTGTTCATCATATAAATCCCAACACCACTCCCAAACATTTCCTAACATATCATACAGACCCCATGCATTCGCTTCCTTTCTTCCTACTTCATGTATTTTATCTCCAGAATTTTCATTATACCAGGCAATTTTATCAAGTTCACCGTATCTATAACCCGTCGTCCCTGCTTTACACGCATATTGCCACTCTGCTTCTGTAGGAAGTCTATAGCCATCTGATTCCCAATCACAAAATATGTTTTCACCATCATTACTTATTGAATAACACTCTTTCAGTCCTGCTTTCTGTGAAAGTAGATTACAAAAAGAAATTGCATCATTCCAAGAAACATTCACAACTGGTTTTAGATCTCTGACAAAAGTATTAAGTGATGTATTTGTAATAGTATTGTATATACCCATAGTTACAGGATACTGGGCAAGAAGAAATGGTCTTATTTCAGTTTTCCATTTACTTTTTATTCTATCGTCTCTTAATTCTATATTTCCCCCTGGAATTTTTACCATTTGATAGTCAATGTAACTCTTAATTTCATTTGACACTCTGTCTTCCTCCTATGATCATGATTTAATAAAAATCACCTCGTTAAGAACTATAATATCAATTCAAAAATTACGTTGGTTTTTTGTAGATAAAAATCCGTTAGTAAAATAAAAAAGTCTACAAATCAGCATATTCGTTATACAACAAACGCATACGATAGTTGTATAAATTAAGATATATCTAGAAGTAAAAATCCTAGACTTAAAAAACTCAATTTAATACTGTATAACCAAGTAAATGAACACCAAAAACCGGGGAATAACTGTCATCACAGATAAGATTTATAAAACTGGGGAAACGATTAATTTCTAAATCCGATCAATATGAACTAGTTTATAAACCAACATTTTCAAAGAAGGTTAAAGAAATAAAATTTAGTGTAGATCCGAATTAACCGTTCTATTCTAATTAAACAGTCATGTCAAAAGGTAGTTATGTAAAAATACTGTATCTGATTTATAAAAAATTCGCATTCTATTACTTCTATGTAAATTTCTTTATACTAGAAGACACACAGATTAATATTATATATAAAATATTAAGTATTCAGCATAAGCCACTTTTTATTTATTTGTTTTGATATTATAAAAAATAAAATAAGGAGGGTTTTTGATGGAGAATTCACAAAAAGTTTTAAAAAACGATGCATTATGGGCGGTATTCTTAACTCCGCATTTTTTATTTGCTATTTTTATTATTGCTTACTTTATGATCTGGTGTTTCAATCCGCAGGATAACATAGTAATTGCAGTTGCAATTAGTTCCTTTTTTTATTTTTTTGTAGATTTCTTTATTTCCTTACAAGAATCAAATGATAAACAGAATCCAGATCTTGTAAAATTTAAATGGCTTGCATTTGGTGCTACTTTTCTATGCTTAGGCATAATGCCATTAATTGTACCAATATCGAAAGTTGAATATGGATTAGCTGAATTTATTTCTTTTATAACATTTACTGGTGCAGCTGTTTTACATGCGCTAAAACAAGCAATTCCTACTTTTAGAGAATTAAAAAAGTTTCAATAAAATGATGGTTATACTCCATATAGAGCTGTGTCTACAAACTTAAAAGATGGTTATTCACCATCTTTTTTCTTTTTTAGTAGGCTCTGTTAAATTAAAATTTGATTTGCATGCGTTAGCCATCCATGAATCCTCAGATTCACAACAGTGAATGGAAGTTTATATCGTATTCCCATGGTAGTTGAACAAGAACTTCAACTCGATTGAGCTTTTTTTATTAAAACGATATATTCAAATATCACAATTCATTTAGTAAATTAACTATAGTCATAATTGTTCTATAAGGTGGCTTACTCACTCTTGCTTTAGTCTAAGAAGCAAGTTCAAAAATGCGCTTTTGTGTTTGGTTTTGGAGCCTTGTCTAGCAACCATGGGTTTTGCATTAAGTAATTATTCACCACATACTGCATATCTTGCTTATCTACGACACGATCAAAATTGATGTCGGCATCACAATTGTTTGCTTTCCAATTGGCCTGAATGAAAAGCGCATCTTGAATATCAATTACAATATCTTTGTTCACATCTCCTGCAGGTGCATAGTCATAGTAGAGTGCTTTCGAGTATGGTTTAATTACACCATCTTCTTTCAATCCAATCGTAAAGGTTTTCTTTACAGTGAAATGCCCCGGCATATCTACTTCCAGTGTAAATGGTTTATCTGTTAGTGGCAGATTAGATGATAACGAAAAAGGAAACATCCACCTATTGCTTTCAAGTGTGTTTGGTTATTCTTTCCCTGTTTCATCTGTCACTTTGACTTTTGCGCCCGCCTCTACATATTTTATAGTTGATGGTTCATCAAGACTTGGAAGGAGCGTAAATGCTTCTGCATAAACCCACGGTTTCATGAACGAGTAATTTCGATTCACAAGTTATGGCACACCGATACCAAATGTGGAGTTGGACGTATCATCTGTATTTGTGTATGATACATTTAATTCGTCAAAAGATAGATATCCTTCAGGGGCATCATCTTTCATTTTGAATGTGATATCTACCATTGGAACTTTTCCGGATACACCTGTTTGTGTTGCCTTGTCAGTTAATGTCGCAGTAATCTTCCTTTCCATGACCACTCCAGTTCCGTCTGGATCCATACTTACTGTCTGAATATTCAATTTCCCCTCCAATGTTGGGTGTGGTTTGATACTTACCAGTTGCGCACCTTGGGATATAGTTGTATCAAAAAAGGAATACACTGCTTGCTTCATGTTTGTCATGTTGTTCATGGCAAGGGTAATCGTCACCGTATCACCAGCTTTTACTCTCTGTTTATCGGCAATAGCAGTTCCATAAGGCGTGCCTTGTTTCACGAAATTTACAACTTTATAACTAGAATAGTTCTGTACTGTTGACATGTTTTCTGCATACATGTTGACCTGGAATGGTTGCATAGCTGTGTTCACTTTGAATTGTGTTGTAAAGTTACCGTTTTCGTCTAATGGAACGGATACTTTCCCGCCTCTACCAGGCAACGTATAGACAAATTTATTATTGGCTTGAGACACATTCATACTGCCAGCTTTCATTTTTTCTATATCTGGATCGTAAACAGAACCTGTAAGTGTTATCGTTGGTTGATCTGGGTTATATTCATATACACCAGAGTCTACGTTAAGATTGAGATTTGGCTGTGTAACGCTATTATAAACCGGTGCATCTGAGTTAAAGGTTCTTTTATATTGATAAGATCCAAAGCTATTTAAACCTATTACTTTGTATTAAAAGAAATTTTGATATTTCATTGTAAAATAATAAACAAGAGTTAAAAGAGCTAAAATCGAAAAGTTATAAAAGCTAAATCTTATAAGGTACATTTTACTTTTTAGTGGCTCTCTCTTAATAAAAAGTTTAAATGAAATTACACTTGCGAGAGAAGCAACAATCGTACCAAGTCCACCTAAATTTACACCTACTAATAAAGGCTGCCAATTCACGGAGAATTTTGATAAAAAGATCGCAGCTGGTACATTACTTATCAGTTGGCTTAAAAATATGGAACTGAAGAAGATTGATGTGGGACTTTTGAGATTTTCGCTGGCAAATGTGTGTACTACCTTTAATTCGGATATGTTTCCTATAAATATAAAAAAACAGATAAAAGTAATAAGCAATAAATAATCAATTTTTTTCAATAATTTGATATCAAGTATACACGCGGTTCCAAATGCAATGATAAACGCAAGTTTGTAGTTTAAAACCCCTAGTATGGATGCAGATATGATTCCAAATAGTACTCCCCATACTGTTGCCTTTTTTTTATTTTTTATAAGAATATATGGAAGTTCCATTTCCAATGTTTTACTTTTCAATCTTTGATTAAAAAAGAATAACAGAACAATTCCCAGAACCACTAATAGAAGAATTGTTGTAAAAAATTGTATAGGCCTTATTTCGTAGTAAGTAAATATGAAAAGATTTTGTGGATTTCCCATTGGAGTTAGGCTGCTTCCAATGTTAGCAGCAATTGTCTCTAGTATAATAGTATCTAACATAGAAGCTTGTATTATCTTACTAATTATAAGTGTTAATGGTACAAATGTTATTAATGCCACATCATTTGTTACAAGCATGGAACTAAAAAGGCATAATAAAATTAGGATTGCTGAAACACTTTTACTATTATGACATTTACTCAGTATAGCAATGGCGAACTTATCCAATAGTTTAAGATCTTCCAGAGCCTTAACTACGAGCATAAGATTAAATAAACTGATTAATACTTTAAAATTTATATAATCCAGTTTAGGTGGATGGAATAAACAGCTAACGATTGCTAACAAGAGTGATATGGTAAATACAATGTCTTTTTTTAAAATTCCAAATTTCAATTTCGATTTTTTTTCGTTTTCCACATAAATATATTCTTTCATCAATCCCCCTCCAGTATTTTCTATTCTACTACACACCCCTGTTTCTTGCATTTGAAACCTCGATACACTTAAAAAATGCCATAATTTCCATTAATTTCTTTCGGAACAAAACTGCCATTTAGTTACATAAGAAATTTTACGAATTTTAATAAAATAAAGTCTTTCTGCCCCAATTCTGCCCCATATAACTGTTTCCCTATAAATCAAGTACTGTTATAAAACAAAAAACCTCTTGATATACAAGAGGTTTAGGTATGATCCCAACTGGACTTGAACCAGCGACCCCTACCCTGTCAATTACAGAGTACGAGTATAATTCATTATTTATGAATATTTTAGGTCAATAGAGTCCAGTAAATCAAGCGGTCGATGAAATTTATTCATCATAAATCTATTAATTCTATAGTTTCCAATATGTCTGTGCAATTTATGTGCAATCGAAAAGTTTTGTTCACGAGGTAGGGTGATTGGTGTAATAGGAAACTGATTGTTTAATTTATATATACGATAAACAAATTATAATTCATTCAGGATTCACGATTTTATTCCAAGATATATTGACTTAAAGAATTATTTACCACTTGAAGAAAAAACGTTTCTTATCCAGCAATCGTAAACATGCTTGCCATAGAACAATGTTTACCTCAACTACGTAAAAAACGACACATAGCAAATGCTACATGTCGTTTGATTAATTATGCTTCTACAGTATGTTGATCCATTCCACTTCCGTATTGCTTTTTGAAAGCTACAGCAAAGTATACTAAAGATAATACACTAAATAAGACAATAAAGCCTAATAAGATTATTACATTATGCCACATTAAGCTATAGTCTCCAGTGGAAATAACTACCTTAAATGCTTGAACAGTATATGTCATTGGTAAAATCGCATTAAAGTGTTGTAAGAATTTCGGAACTAGTTCTAATGGGAATGTACCAGCACTTGTTGTTAGCTGTAAAATTAACGCAATAATAGCAAGAAATCTTCCTGGTTCTCCAAAAACAGTTACTAAAAATTGAATTAACGCTAAAAACGCAAAACTCGAAACAAGACTAATTAATAAATAGTAAGGTAAAGATTTAACTTCTAGACCTAATATACATATTAATGCAACACTTGCTATAACTGATTGGATGATTCCTACCACCATTAAAACACCTGTTTTTCCAGTAAACCAAGCAAAAGCATTTTTAGGACGTGATGCAGCAGCTCTCATTGGGTAAACAACCGACATCAATAGACCACCTACATATAATCCCATTGAAAGGAAGTATGGTGTGAAACCTGTTCCATAGTTAGGAACATTATTTATACTTTCTTTTTTCAATTTAACTGGATTTGAATACATATCTAATTGTTTATTATTTACACCAACATCTTTTGTTTGCTCTTTCGCATCACCTAATTTTGTTGATAACTCATGTGATCCATCCTTAATTTTACCTAATCCGCTGTTTAGTTGATTAGATCCATCTGCCAGTTGATTCACACCATTTTCTAACGCTGGTGTATTATCACTTATTTGACCTATTCCACCTGCAATTTGACTCATACCATCTACTAATTTTGGTGAATTACTACTTAATTTATTTGCTCCATCATTTAGTTGATTAATACCGGACAGTAATACTGGTGAACTTTCCGACAGTTTATTTGTTCCATTTGCTAAAGCTTGAGTTCCTGTAGCAAGCTGTTTTCCACCGTTATTTGCTTCTCCGAGTTTTTCTCCAAATTGAGTTAAGCCATTTGTCAATTTTGTTTGACCAGCAGCTAATTTACCTACACCTGCTTCAAGTTCATTACTTTTTTCATTTAAAGTAGTTGCTCCTGCTGCTACTTGCTTACCACCTTGGCCTAGTTGCCCTGCTGCAGATGATAAATCACCTACGCCATTTGCAACTTGCTTACTACCTGAAACTAACGCTTCGATTTTTGCATTATAAGCATCTTGTTGTTCCTTAGGTAATGAAGATAATAATGGTGCTACTTCTTTCTGTAATTGAGATAGCCCATCTGCTACTTGGCTAGCTCCTATTTTCGCTTCATTCGCCTTATTTTGCCATGTAGTTAAATTAGTTGATAATGAATTTGCACCATCTGCTAATTGCTGAGTACCGGCTTTTAATTGAGGAAGATTTCCGTTTAATAAATTTAACCCGCCTAACACTTGTTTTGAGCCGTCAAGTAGTTGACCGTTTGCTGAATATAATTGATCTAGACCATTTGACAGAGAATTCATACCAGTATTTAACTTAGACGCTCCAGCGTTTAAATCACTTACACCTTTTGAAAGAGGTCCTACACCATTATGAAGTTGGTTAATCCCTTGTGATAATTGTCCTACACCATTTGTGTATGCTACTAAACCATTTTTCTCTTTTTGAGAACCATCATTTAATTTACTAACACCTTCTTTTAATTCAACTGATTTACCTGCTAATAATTTAAGTCCATTTGCAAGTTTCTCTGAGCCATCCTTAGCAGTTCCAACACCTTTATCTAATTTTCCTGACCCATCACTAGCTTGAGCAATGCCACCAGTTAATTCGCCAATACTATCGTAAATCGTTTCTACATAATTTCGAGTTATTGTATTAGAAATTTTTTCTTTTACTTTTTCAGATGCAGAATTTCCAATTTGTGCTGATAGAAAATTGAATCCTTCATTTGGAATATATTCCATTGTTAAATGTTTTGGATTTTTTTCAGAAACAGAAGCAGCGTTTTTTGAAAAGTTTTCAGGAATACGAACTGCCATATAATATTCTTGATTTTTCAAACCTTTCATAGCCTTTTCATTGCTAACAAACTTCCATTTGAAATTGTGATCTTTTTTAAGATTCTTAACAAAATCTTTTCCTATGTTTAAAGACTTTCCGTCAACTGTTGTTCCCTCATCTAAATTTACAACTGCTACTGGTAATTTCTTTAAACTTCCGTACGGATTCCAAAATGCCCATAAAAACATTCCACTATATAATAATGGCACTAACAATACTGCAATCACTGGAATTAAAAGCTTTTTGTTTCGTACAATATGACTTAATTCTTTTCCAAATTGTGAAAACACGTCTCTCTCTCCTTCTTAAATTGAACAATTGACCATATTGTTCAAACGGTCAATTTTATTTATTTAAAAATGGATTATCATTTTGACAATCCATTTAAAATATAGAAATTAAATAGTTCTGTAATACGTTGCTTATCTAGAGGCTTGTGATCTCTACTCCATTCAATCGTTAGTGTTGTATACAACTTATATAAGACTACAGCAGTGATTTCTGCATCACATTGAACGATTTCATTTCGATTATTCGCTTCTTCAATCTTACGTTTAAGATATTGAATAATCACATTGTTAATTCTCTTAATTGCGTCTTGGACCTCAATTGTTCCAATTTCGCGTTGTTCTTGAAGAAGTTTAATCGTTAAATCATGTTCCTTTTGAAATTCCGTAATTGTTTCAATTCCTTTATGAACTTGGGTAATAAAAGAGTCAGAATCACAAATGGCATTTTCCGCTACACTTTTCATATCTAAAATTAGATTATCGATAATTTCATCAAATAATTCCTCTTTATTTTTGAAAAAAGTGTAAATCGTTCCTTTTCCAACATTTGCTTGCTTTGCAATTTGACTCATTGTTGTAGCTTTATAACCAAATGTTCCAAAAGATTTTGTCGCTGCCTCTAAGATACCTTTCTTTTTACTTGTACTCAACGTATTACGCTCCTTTTGACTAATTGACTGAAAATGTATTTCGGTCAAATTGATGTTCTTAATTTAACATACCTTTTTCATCTTTTCAACTTTGATTTAAAAAAATTTACTTTTTTTTTGTAATCTTTGTTGTTATTTAAGAGAACAGCAAATTAATTGAATCATTGTATCAAACCTGTTTATTTTTGTTCAAACATTTTTTTTTGTAAAAAATCAATAAAAACAGATTTAGGTTTACCTTTTAAATAAATAAAATCAATACTAATATTTATTTTCACAGGTGGTGTCATATCTACTCGAAATAACTCCTCATTTTCTATTTCTTGTTTGACACAATGTTCAGGTAAGAAGCTAATGCCCATTCCCTGTATTACTAATTTTTTTGCTGTTTCCATATTATCAACTTCAATGGAAATATTAGGGTTTAAATCATTACTTGAAAATAGCCGATGAATCATAAGCCAATCCATTGAACCATAATCAAAAAAGATAAGAGGATGTTTACTTACATGTTCAATTGTTACTTTTTCTTTTAAAAAAGCATGATTTCTAGGAACAAAAAGACTAATAGGATCATTATAAAGACGAATTGATTCTACTTGAGGATGTGTTTCAGTTCGGACAATACCAAAGTCAACTTCTTTATTAATGACCTTGTGTAGAATATCTTTAGAATGTCCCGTCATAATCTTTATTTTGACATCCTTAAATTCAGATTTAAAAGCAGGTAAAATTTTAGGGAGAACGTTATTTGAAATTGACAAAGCACTCCCAATCACTAGTTCATAAGGAATGGTTACTTGATGTAATCCATACTTTGCTTCTTGAAAAGATTGGAGAATTTTTTGTGCGTGTGGAAAAAAATATTCTCCTTTTTCAGTTAAAGAAATCTTATTCCCATTTCGATGAAAAAGCTTTATATCAATTTCACGTTCAAGGGATTGAATACGTGCTGTTACAGACGGTTGAGATAAATAAAGAGCCTCTGCTGCTTTATTGAAACTCCCCAGTTGACAAACATAGATGAAGGCTTCAATATTTTCAATATTCATATCAATTGCTCCTTATTTTAGTTCACCAGTATTTTTATTACCTATATTTCAACATTTACATTGTACATATAAAAGATAAGAGAGTATTAGTATTCACATATTCTCTTTTCTTCCATTACACAAATTGTATTTCTTTATTTGTTCCAGTAGCTGTTTTAACCACCATTTTAGCTAAAATTTCCGTTGGATCAATGACACAAATATCATTGGATGATTTAAGTACAAGGGGAACCTCTGTACAACCTGCTATAATAGCCTCTGCCCCGCCCTTTGTCAATTGATTAGCGACTGTTGAAAAGCATGAAAATCCTGTTACTAAATCACCGCCTTTAATTGCATATATTCCTTTCATCACTTCTTTTTGCATTTCAACATCTGGTTCAATAACCTCAATATCATAGTTTTGGCAGCTGTGTTGATACAATTCTGTTTTAATAGTTCCATCCGTTGCTAATAAGCCCACCTTTTTAAATTTGTTTTCATGTAAAAACTTGGCTGTTTCTGCAGGCATATGCAAAATAGGAACATTAACAGATTGTTCAACTGGTCCAAAGAAAAAATGTGCTGTATTACACGCAATAACTAGAAAATCCGCTCCAGCGTTATGTAGTCGTTTTGCTGATTGTATAATATATGGGGTTGGATCTATTCCCTTACCCAATATAGCCGTTGTTCGATCAGGTATTTGAGAATAGTTGTCAGCGATGATATGGATATGGTCTTGATCCTTTTTTGCTCGCGTATAAAAAATAATTTTATTCATTAAATCAACTGTCGCCATTGGACCCATTCCACCAATAATTCCAACTACTTTCTGCATTTCTTTCACCACTTTTAAATGTTTTCTTTATTATAGTTTTTCTTTTATGTGATGAATTATAGAAATAATCTATACAGTTATAGAATCTTTGTATCTTGAAATGGTTAGCGTATTCACTAAAGCAGTTAATAGTTAATTTAATGAAGCGAAAGAAAAGTAAGTACATAAAAAATTAGTAATATTAAATCAAATAACAAAAAAATCCTGCAACCAAAGGAATAGGCTTGAGCATATTTAATTTATCTAATTAATAACTTTGAAAACTCGTTGTACTAAACCAACATCTCTAGCAAAAACTCGTAAAATATTTAGAGATAAGCTTTGAATATCTTGAGCAAATAGTTGTAATTTATCAGTTACAGAAATAGCCATACAAAAACGCCCTCTTTTCTTATGATTCTACAGAAAGAATGGCGTATTTTTCCATTTTAGGGGGGGGTTCAACTGGAAAAGATACCCGAAACCTTAAGGCATCTTTCACTAGATAACCACCTTTACACTCTTTTCGCCATCGCTCTACTGAATATCAAGTTCACTGCAATCACGAGGACTGCACCGATAAGGGTTGCAAATATACGGTCGAACAGAATGATAAACTGGAACGGCTTGCCGGCTTCCATGATCAAAATAATGAGCGGAATCATGGTTGCAGAGTATACAAGATAATTTCGAACCTTTAGAAGAGGTCGAACACCTGCGAATAGCCCGATACTTATAACTAACCCCCAAATCGGTAGCCTAGTTGCGAGAAGCAAGCTCGCAACTATCACGCCGATTACTGTACCAAGCACTCGTTGTGTTGTTTTGATTGGTAAGAGTTCTATTTTCCGCTGAGTAAGGATCACTACGGTAATTGCAATCCAATAGAAGTGGTGCTCGGGCCAAAGTATTCGCAATCCCTCAGCTATACCTAGACATAATGCGAGCCTGATTGGGAATTGCCAACCGGATAGGTGTGCAATAGAATTCCGCCATAGAAAGATTTTTCTCGATGTTGGCTCTTTCACAGCTACATCAAGCGATGATTTAAAACAACGGTGTACCCATATGCCTAGCACCAAGCTGACACTGACGGTCCAAATCGCCCCAGCTAGGATTGAAAAAATTAGTTCCATACGGTACTCCGTCTGGTCGACCATGTTGAGGATGATGATAAGGAATACGACAAAGCGTGTTGTTGTCACCGCGAAGGCACGACTATATCCGCCAATTAACGCAGCAAGGCTTACCTGCAGAATCAAGACTCCAAATGTCAGATAGCCATGTCCGGAAGAGAGAATAGCAGCAATCGCAGCGAGCACTACTGATATCAGCGCTGATGCCAATTTTTTCCCGTGATTTATAAAACTCGAACCGACTTTCACGCTACTGACTGCCAAACTGCCGATCGTTGCAGCAAAACCAAGGGCGGGATAGCCTAAAACTGTGGCGAATACAACAGGTCCGGCCATACCTAAGCCGGCGGAAATGAGTTCTACTATTTCTACCTTTTCCTCCTTAGACCAAGAAAACACTAGCGCCCTATATGTCTTTACATTCATCTATTGCACCTCTTTCGACCCAAAGAGTAGGGTACAGTTTAATATGGCTCTTTCTTTCATCCATGAACAAGTGGTGATATTTATGTCCATCAGGCTAATATTTTAAAGTTTCCCCAAAATGAAAATTTTATCTTTCCAGAGTTATTTATAATAATTCAGCTCATTTTTTCGATATGGGGAATTGCAATTTCTTAAGTTGATGTCAATGCGTCAGTGTCCATATTCAAATAACGTATGCGTTAGCCAACATGAATCCTCAGATTCACCACAGTGAATGGAAGTTTATATCGTACTTCCATAGTAGTTGAAAAAGGTTTTATCATTTTTACATACATATAGATATTTTTATGAAACTATTTCATTACTTAAAAGTTGCCCCACTCACTTTACGAACAAATATCTCTTGTTTTAATACAATTGTCTTACCCCATAAGCCATCCATCGGTAATTTCACTTTCCTTTATAAACACCTTTTGAGACTTCCTTAAATTTTCCATCTGCAGTGCAGTTTGGAATTATCTTTTCAAACACTACTAGTTATCAGAAATAAAATAAAAAGCCCAAACCTCTGATTCACTTAGGTTTGAGCCTTCTCATTTGTATGATCCCAACTGGACTTGAACCAGCGACCCCTACCCTGTCAAGGTAGTGCTCTCCCAGCTGAGCTATGGAATCGTAATATATGTGAGAGATCATTCTCTCTAATTAAGTCTATTATACTGTTTTGTCTAAAACTCTTCAACCAATATTTAACAAAAAATTTCGAATATAAGTCCACTAGTTTGTAGTTTTAATTTTGAAAAATACTCATTTATTCGACCTTGCTTCGATTTCACCAATTGTATGCATTAAATCTTTCCATCTCAAATCTTTGTCTTTCGGTATATTGCTTAATAGAATACTACCAATCACAATTGTTAAGAACAATAGCAAAACACCCACACCAAATACAAATGTCTGAACTTTATAGTTTTTAACGATTTTTATCATTCTACTTTTCATAGGCGATCTCTCCAATAGTTAAAAATTAATATTCCCATATTCCTTAACTAAACATGGTGAAGGTATACCCTCTTTACTATTAATATTTTCCTGTTTGCCTATTATGTAATCAAAAATTTTTAAAATCGTTTACTATTGAGTATTTTACTAAATTTGTAAGAGTGCAAGTACTGTACTGCTGACATATATCTTCTATTTAATAATATACTCTACAAGATTCTTTTAAGCTCCTTTAAGAAACAGCTTTATATGAGGAACTCTTTTTAATCTTTAATCTATGTATCTAGAACTAACATCCACACTATTGCTTATTTTTGTTAGCTCTTTTTCTTTATCTCTGTATATTCTGAGGACATGCTTTTCTTTTGATTTTGTTCTATATTATTCTCCGCTGATTTTTTCTGTTTATTTTTTCTTTTAGAATTGTTCTTCTTTTCGAATGTCTTCTCCTCTTTGTCATCTTGATCATCTTGTTCAGAATTCCTTTTAAATAACTCTTTTTGTTCAGCGTATACGGATATGATTGAACCACCAGCTTGAATCCAACTTCCACTATATTTTAATAGTAATGCTAGTTCTTCGTATTCCTTCACTAATGGGTTTGTTTCAGTTTCTGAATCATATTGTTGAAGCACATCAAAAATGACTCCATCTGCCAGATCACTAGGCTCGCTTTGTTGGCTAAAAATTGATTCATCCTGTTGAGTTGGAATCGTTTCATATTGTTCATCAATTGGTTCATAATCTGGTAATCTACCAAAAAGATATTCAATTTCATTCAATTTTTCATCATTAGAAGATTCACTTACTAGTTCTGATATTTTTCCATTATGATCTTCAGTTTCATTTGAAAGTTCAACGGTATCATCTTCAGGTAATCTTCCAGTATATTCCTGTACTTCATCAAAAATAATTCCATCCGATAGTTCACTAGCCTCAGATACTGGCGCACTGCCATGATATTCTTGCAGTACGTCAAATATGACTCCATCTGATAAATCGCTAGGTTGTTCTACTTGCCCGGTTTCTTCTAAATAGTCTTTTAAATCCTCTATTTCTAGCTCTACGAAACCAGCTAATGATTGTAATGTGTTTCCAATCGCTTGTAAAAAATTTCCCATAAAACCAGATACATCAAAATCTCCTGAACTTACTTCGTCTAAAGCTGCGATTAATCCACCGAAAGCTTGTTGAGCATTCCCTGTTATATTTAATTTTATCGCTCGATCTGGGTTTTTTTCTTCTTCTTCTTTTTCTTCCTCTGCTTCTGCAGCTAATAAACTAAATAATACAGTGACATTACCTGAAGCTTGGATAATTTCACCTGCATCTTCTAATACACTAGGTTCTCCTAAATAAGCTTCTATTATATTTCCGATTGCTTGAAAGGCATTACCGCCAAAATCTAGATGAAAACTTAGTTCCTCCCACCCTTTTCGGTCTTCTCCTTTTAATCCTCTCATGGGTGTACTACTGATTGCTGAACTGATTGTTCCAATCGCATTCACCCATGACCCAATAACCTCCATAACTTGGCTCATTATAAAACACCAATCCTTGATTAGTCATTTAGGATTAGTATATTCAACTATAACGTTTAAACGTTCCAAATAGGTAAATATAATTAAGCCCTAATTGATTTACCCAACTTTTTTCTTAAACAATTCAATTTTTGATTTTTCTCCTACAATAAAAATTAAATCACCACTTTGAAAAACTACGTCTCCAATTTGTGATACCATTGGCTCACTGTCACGGATGATTAGGACAACCGTAATGCCAAATTTCACTGAAAAATTCATTTCTCTCAATGTTTTACCAACTAATTTTTCAGGGATGACCGTTTCAACTCCTGCAACGTTCTTTGTAATTTCTATGTATTCAATTATCCCACTCATCGCTTCCATACGTGCTGCTTTATGTCCAGCTTCCTCTTCTGGATAGATTACTAAATCCGCTCCAATGCTTTCTAAAATCCCACCAACTTCACGATTATTTGCTTTACAAATTATTCTTTTTACTTTTCTCTCTTTCAATCTTCTCGTTATTAAGATAGAGGCTAAAGAATCCGTTCCAATCGCTACAAATACTGCATCAAATTGACTTACATTTAAATCCTCTAGAATAGACTCTTCACGCAAATCGCCAATTACTGCATACTCTGTGTACTCTTCTAATTGGTCTAATGTCTTTTTATCTTTATCACAAACAACAACTTCATGACCTAACCGATCAAATTCTTTTACAATTCCTCTCCCAAAACGTCCAGCACCTATTACCAAATATTGTTTTGGCATATATAATTTCCTCCTTACCCAACTGCTAAGTCTTTTTCAACATATTTTAATTTTTGATTATCTACTCGAAGTACGAAATAAATTAACGTGAAAATCCCAATTCTTCCAATAAACATTAATAAAATTAAGACTATTTTTGACACGCTATGAATATTTGTTGTAATCCCTAATGATAATCCAGTATTTGTGATGGCCGAAATGACTTCTAGTAATATTAAATCTAACTGAAATGGTTCAAAAATCGAAATAAAAATTGTTGCAGATGTGATTAAAATGATAAAGCTCATCGCAATAACAAATGCACGGTCAACTACTTCTTTCTTTACGCTTGTTCTAAAAATAATTGTATCTTCCTGTGACTTAATAACGGAAAACATCTTTGCAGCTAATACCGAAACGGTTGTTAAACGAATCCCACCTGCTGCACTCGACGAAGCTCCACCGATATACATCAGCACTAAAAGTATTAAGATTGCGGGCAATGTTAGTTCTGCAATATCAAGCGGTGCATACCCACCATTTCGACTCGTAACTGATAAAAAAAATGAATTTGTTAGTTGATTAAAAAAATTTAAATGTTTAAACGCATGTCGTCTTTCTAAAAGCCAAAAAACAATTGTCCCAATAATCATAAACGAAAAATGCAGGCGCATATTAATTCTTGTAAATAAGGATTTTTTCTTATTGTATTTATAGATATATTCCATAATAGTCGGATAGCCTAATCCACCTATAAAAATTAGCGCTGCTGTTACAATTAAAACTACATTATTTTTTTGAAATGAAATTAAACTATTTCCAAATAAATCAAAACCGGTATTTGTAAAGCTTGCAACGGAATGAAAAGCAGTAACTAATAAAGTTTCTAATGCAGTATGATACTTTCCTCTAAATTGACTATAAAAAAAGAGTCCACCTATAAATTGAAAAAATAATGATGTATATAAAACTGACAAACTTAATCTTTTAATTGTCTTAAAGCTACTTTGATTTTGATCCTTCGATATGACTAGTAAATTTGAAATTGTCATCCGAATACCGAGTAGCATAAAACCATAACTAATAAATACAACAATTCCGATTGCACCAATTTCCATTTGAATCATTAATAATATTTTTCCCCATACATTAAATGTCTCAACTAAGTTTACTGTTGTTAATCCAGTCACACTAATCGCACTCGTTGAAACAAATAAACTGTCTATATAACTTATATTCGAAATTCGCGTAAATGGGAGATAGTATAAGAATGAAAATAAAAATGTAATGATTATATAAGAAATAAAGATGTAATGGAGAGGATTCTTGGCCTTTTTCTTCCTTTTCTTCATAAGTAGCTCTTTTCTCCTTTTATTTGCTAGATAAAAGTTTTTGGAATATTTTTCTAGTCGCTATTATCTATTCTACCTATTTTTAGTTAAAAAACAAAAAAACTTTCAATCTAAAGATAGATTTGAAAGTTTTTTGAAGTGATTTTTAAATTTAATTTAATAACTTTTCGTGATTCTCTAAGCTGATGAAGAATTATCTGTTTTGACTTGTATTGATGAAACTTCTTTTTGCTGTTGATATAGGTACAAGAATACACTCACAATTACGATTGTGCCTCCAATTAGCTGAAATGATGATAACATTTCGTGAAGAAGGAAAACTGCTAAAATCGATGCACCAACTGGTTCCCCAAGGATACTCATTGATATTGTCGTAGCATTTACGTAATTTAATAAATAGTTATTTATAATATGTGCTAATGAAGGAATAATGGCAGATGCAATAAATATGATCCAATCTTTTGATTGGTAATCAAAGAAATTATCCATCGTTACGATATTATAGATTGTTAAAAATGCAGCTGAAAATGCGAATACCCAAAAACTATACACCCAATGAGATGTATTTTTTACGGTTGTTTGTCCAACCATTAAATAGAGCACTGCAGCAATTACACTTAAAAATGAAAGAATATCACCTTTAAACGCTGACATACTTAAGCCGATATCACCGAATCCTATTAGACATACGCCAATAATAGCGATAATCATACATATTTTAGATTGCATAGACGTTCGCTCTTTAAATACAAAGTATCCAAGAATCATTGCCACTAATGGCTGAAGAGCTAATATGATAGTTGAGCTTGCCACTGAAGTGAAAACTAATGAACCATACCATAATATAAAATGGATAGCTAACATTAACCCACCTAAAGCGAATGATTTATAATGTGATTTTTTTAAAGCTTTTAATTCATTTTTTCGTTTCAATACAAATGGTAGCATCCATATACATGTAAACCAGAGGCGATACATGCTTAAAACAGATGGAGAAGCATTCGTCCATTTAGCTAATATAGCTGAAGTTGAAATCGCAACAATGGACAAAATTAATAAAGACATCATTGCATTAGGTTGTTTTTTACTCATGTTTCACCTCTTTTCAGACTTATTTTGTAAGCGTTTAATACATTTTGCTTTTCTAAATTTTTTGTATGAAGTAACATCTAATTATATCATCCTAGGGAAAAGAAGAGGAGACATTTTATGATTCAAACAAATGGTACTAGAGAAGAACATACATTATATAGTGAGCACATTAAAAAAGAAATAACATTTACAATATACTATTCAAGCATGCACACTCCGTTAATAAAACATCACTTATTAATTGCCCAAGATGGACAAGATTATTTTAATTTAGGAAAAGTTCATCGAGTAATTGAAAAATTAACAAAAGAAGGTTCAATTCAGCCTACAATTATAGTGGGTATACCATATTCTTCACCAGATGAGCGCTTTAAACTATACCACCCTTCTCAACCTGGTCAAAAAAACTATATTCGTTTTTTAGCTGAAGAATTACTTCCATATTTAGATGATCATTTACCTTTACTTGGATTAGCCCATAGCAGAACATTAATCGGCGATTCATTAGGTGGTACTGTTTCATTACAAGCTGCATTTACATATCCTAATACATTTGGACAAGTCATTATGCAATCACCATTTGTGAACGATGATGTAATAGAATTTTTAAAGAATACAAAATTAAATTCGATTCTTTCTATTGTTCAAACTGTTGGAAAACAAGAAGATAATGTTTTCACACCAAGTAAGCAATGGGTTAATTTTGTCAAAGGTGGTTTACAGTTAAAGGAATATTTAGCAAATTTCCCTGTAGAATTACATTACTCAGAATATGAAGGTGACCATACTTGGACAAACTGGGAAAAGCAACTTGAAGATGTATTAAAAATTAGTTTAGCAAAATAATTCGTGAAACTTAGCGATTTTCAAAAAATTTGGTATAATTAAAATTAGTTATTTTTATTTTGTTAATTTTTTCAAATTAAAATATAAAGTATTACAAACAGGAGGTAATTTTTATGAAATGTGGCGTTGTTATTTTCCCATCTAATTTCGTTCAAGAAAAGGCTAATGAGTATAGAAAACGTTTTGATCCAGCTTATACGTTAATCTCTCCTCATGTTACATTAAGAAGTGGATTCGAATTAAACGAAGAGCAACTTCCAAATATTATTTCACAATTAAATGAAATTGCGAGTCAAATTGAACCATTTGAATTGGAAATTAATAAAGTAAGTTCTTTTGCACCAGTTAATAATGTCATCTATTTAAAAGTTACACCTGTTGAAGCATTAAAAGAGCTTCATGAAAAAATGCACACTGGCGCTTTCCCAGAAATAAAAGATTATGCATTCATACCGCATATTACAATCGGTCAGCAATTACAAGATGCTGAATTTGCTGATATTCTAGGCCAGTTACGCATGATTCAATTTAGTTACAATGAAGTAGTAGATAACTTTAAATTAGTTTACCAATTAGAAAACGGTGCTTGGGAAGTGTATGAAACATTTAAATTAGGGGCAAAAAAATGAGCATTCGCACAATAGTCGCAGCAACAGACTCAAGTATACAAGACGCTCTTAAAGTACGAGTAGAAGTTTTTGTAGAGGAACAACAAATTTCAAGAGAATTAGAGTTTGATGGCCTTGACGAAGAATGTATACATTTTGTTTCATACGATGGAGAACAGCCGATTGCTGCAGGTCGACTTAGATTAATCGAATCGACTGGAAAAGTTCAGCGAATTTGCGTTTTAAGTAACTATCGAGGAAAAAAAATTGGGAATGAAATTATGTACTTAATTCATAAAACTGCAAAGGAAAAAGGCTTAAATCAATTAGTCCTACACGCACAAGAATCTGCCATTCCTTTTTATGAAAAATTAGGTTATGCAATCTCTTCCGAAATATTTTTTGAAGCTGGTATTCCACATGCCGAAATGAAACTAAAATTAAATTAAACACACTTAAAACTATGATTCAATTGAATCATAGTTTTTTCATGGGAAAATAAAAAACTATACTCGAGGCTATGTGACAAATAACGATCATACTAATGTATTTAGTTCTATCCAGATGAAAAGATACTTTTTTCCCATTAAAATTCACTTTTCGTACACAAATCTTTTTGGTAACATAGATGAGTCTGCTTTAATTTTAAGGGGGAAAATAATGAAAATTGCAAACTATCAAAATCAATCAATCTATTTACCAGAATTCCCTCGATCAAGATATGAGGAAATATATCAAGCCAGTATTCGCGGGGAAGTTAAATGTGTTAATTGCCATCAAAAATTAAGCTTCACATTAACTATTTATGATATTCCTCATTTTTATCATATAAACAAAGAGCAAAATCTAGCATGTATAAATCATACCGTAGAGTTGGAGCAAGAAATTGTTGCTAGATTTGAACATAATAATTCTACTACCGAAAATACTAACGATCGTATTATTAAACTACCTACTAAGCGTTCGATTTCAAATACAGCTACAATCGAAAAAATAGATGAAAATCAATTTATTAACAGACTACCTTTTTACAATATTCCACCATATAAAAAAAATGAACAAAAAACGGATGAATTTGTAATCAATCAAATTTCATTAGATTCACAACAATGGAATGCTGTTACACATATCGGTTCGCCATTACTTGTACTTGCTGGAGCCGGAAGTGGTAAAACACGAGTCATTACAACACGAGCAATGCACTTAATGAATAGCGGTATACTCCCGCATGAAATGATGCTCGTAACATTCACGTCAAAAGCATCTGCAGAAATGAAAGAACGAATGAAAGGTCTAGGTTACCCTATTCAACAAATGGAAATCGGTACCTTTCATAGTATTTTCTATAAAATGCTTTTACGGTTTGATCGAGCAAAATGGGATTCAAGTCGATTAATTAAATCGGATTTTCAAAAGGAGATCATGTTAAAGCAAATTGGTCGACGACTTGAAATTGATGAAAAATCATTTGCATACGACCAAGCTATTCAACAAATCGGCTTATGGAAGAACTCTTGTGTTTATCCACATGAGATTAGATCAAAAGATGCTTGGGAAGAACAAGTTACTTCTCTTTATGAAGGCTATGAATCATTAAAAAAGCAAAACGGTCAATTTGATTTTGACGATATGTTACTCGGTTGCTTTGAAATGTTAAATGAAAATAATGAATTACTTTTACATTATCAAAATCGATTTAAATGTTTATTAGTGGATGAGTTTCAAGATATTAATAAAATCCAATTCAATATTCTAAAAATCCTATTTCAACATACAGAAAACATTACAGCTGTTGGTGATGATGATCAGTCAATATATGCGTTTAGAGGAAGTGACCCTAGGTTTATCTTAGACTTTAAAGAACATTTCCAAGGATCTAAAATTTATCATTTAAGTGAAAATTATCGTTCCACCCACGGGATTGTATCATTAGCAAACGAAGTTATTAAGCCTAATAAAAACCGCTTTGTCAAATCAATGCATGCTCAATATGACTACGATCAAGTACCTTCTTTCTTCTTTCCATACGATGAAGAAGAAGAAGCAACGATGATTATTAATGATATGAAAGAAAAAATTAATAACGGTGCAAATCCAGGACAATTTGCAATTTTGTATCGCACTAATACTGCATCAAGGGCTGTTTTTGAACGATTAATTGGAACAAGCTTACCGTTTACAATCGATCAAGATGGTGACTCATTTTATGATCGACCGATTATTCGAAAAATGATCTCTTTCCTACTATTAATAGGAGATGAGGATCACCAAGCAGCATTGAAGGAAATATTACCTGTCTTTTTTCTAAAACAACAAGCATTTCAAGATGCGAAAATGAATAGTGTTATGCAAAATCTATCTTTCTTAGAGGCATTCACTACTATTAAAAGTGCAGCACCATTTCAAATTAAAAAAATTGAAAACCTTATAAAGATTTTACGTTATTTAAAACATGCATCTCCTTTAGATGCAATTGAGCGAATTGAAGAAAGTCCAGCATTTATGGACTATATTAAAAAACGTGGAAATGAGTCTAATAAAATCGAACGACCTTCTGATGATTTAAGAGATTTAAAAGTCGTAAGCAAAAATTTCAAATCAATTAGAGAGTTTGTTGATCACGCATTTCATATCTCTGCTAAATTTAAAGAATATAAGCAGAAAAAAAATCAGTCATCACAAGGTAATATTTCGCTTTTAACAGCTCACCGTTCAAAGGGATTAGAGTATGATTATGTTTATATTCTAGGTGTTGTAGACGGCGGATTCCCTCATGATTATGCTTTAGAATCTTTAAAAAATGGCAACTCAGATCAACTAGAAGAAGAACGTCGCCTTCTTTATGTGGCATGTACAAGAGCTAGAAAGCTATTATACTTATCGATTCTTCAAAAAAGAAGAGGGAAAAAAGCTAATTCATCAAGATTAATTCGACGTTTTATTAATAAAAAATAATATTGCCAACTATCATAAATAAGTACAAAAAATTAAGGTGAGCAAAATATGCTCACCTATTTTTATGGATTATCGTCTAGTTGTTCTACTGCCACAGCCACAACCTGATTTTTTCACATAGCCGGCCGGAGCGCCTTGGTAATATGGGTTATAGTTCGCTTGATTCATTTGTTGTTGCATTTGTTGTTGTTGCATTATTTGTTGTTGCATTTGGTACTGTTGTTGTTGTTGTTGCCATTGATAAGGAGTCATTTGACCTTGACCTTGATTATACATATCTTCCCTCCTATATAAGTCTATTCATAATAGTATATGAAAGGAATTTTCAATCGTTCTACCTAAAATTACGAATTCAGTCTATTAACAATCGTTTCTATTACGCCTGCTGCCCCTGCAATAGCTAATAAAATGATGATGAACTCTCCCACATGTGGGAAGAACACATATATTAATAGTAAAAACGCTGTACACCAAATTCCACTACACCAAGTACAACTTAATAACTCACCAAAAAAGTATTGAATTCCACTTCCTTTAATCTTTGTATAAGTAACTGGCATCCCATTTTCTTCAAGAGTTATTTCATCAATAAAAGGTCTTCTTAGAAAAGCTGTTATTTTATCGTGAACAACTAAACGAGTCAATCGAAAGCTTGCCAAAATTAAGATGAATAGCAACAACCAACTTATATCCATGTTAAGTACGAAGGACATGGGATATGGATGCAAGGGGTAAATAATCTCACTTCCTTACCCTACGTTTATGCTCCTCTAATCCCTTCCAACCCTTCTCCTCCCCTTCTCTTTTTTACTCTCCCTATTCCCCTTTTACAGATCTAATCTCTTCTTTGTCCTTCTAGCTTTAACTGTACTACTCTGCTCCTAAGCCCATTTATCTAAAAAAGCAATAATCTTCAGTAACCGTTTTTCGCCTGCTTAATATCATAGTTAATGTAATATCCATCTAAAAGTGATAAGGAGTGAAAAAGATGAGTTGCAAAGACAACCACGACAAAAAAAGAAACCACTGTGTATGTGACGTTGTAAAATTCATAAACGATCTACAAGATTGCGCAACACACACTTGCCCAACAGGTTGTGACGTTCCATTCTTAGGTGCTAACCCTAATGTCCCTCTTGCAAATACTCGCCCTTTCCTATTGTATTTAGCAAACGGTGAATTATTTAGAGTACCAGCATTTAATAATAATATGATGGCAGTTATGGCTCAACAAGCTAATAATCAAAATCAAGACGGCAATCAAAACCAAAACAAAAACGCTCAAGTCAACAATTGCCAAGATACAGTTGTTTTCCGTGTTGAAAGTGTAGATGAAGATTGCTGTGCAGTATTAAGAGCACTAGTTCCAGTTAAACAAAACCAAGGCGGCGGAAACAAAAATCAAAATCAAAATACTTTCTGCGAATTAGTAGAATCTGACATGTTTGTTGCTTCAAACACTTGTGTAACTGTTGACTTAGATTGCTTCTGTGCAATCCAATGCTTACGTGACGTACACGTTTCAAATCTGTAAGTTTAATGTAAACTAAAAAACTATGGGTGGTAGATCATGTATCTACCACCTTTTTAACGCCTTAAATACCTACCATTTGAATACTTACAATACTTTGAATATCCAATTCGATATCATTTATTTTTGAAGAAACCTTAATTGAAACCTTTCCTTCGTTGTAACCCATAATATAGCCAATAAATAAATCTTTTTCTGTTCGAATTCGGCACTCAACCTTTGGAATATAATGAGGCTTATTAATCATAAATAAAACTTTTTCTTCATTCGTCATAGCTTTAAATGGTTTTTTCATCCAAGCATTGTCTGCTTCGACTTGTTCTTCTTGCTGTTCTTCTTGCTGCTCTTCTTGTTCATCTAAATTCACAACAACTTCTAATTCCTCTACTTCTTCTAGTTCTTCAACTTCTTCGTATTTAGGAGCTACATATTTTTTATCCTTTTGTTTTTGATCCTGATTATTTACTTTGACCACATAAGAGTGTTGTACGTTCAACTTGGCTTCTTGAAAATCCGGCTGCGCAATATATAATAATGGCTTTACACCTTCTTTAGACTCTTTTCTTGCCATTGTTGTTCCTCCCTCGTAAGTGTGCTCTCATAAATTATATGAACAGACAATATTTATCATGTTACTTTTTTCTCAAACAAGTAACCTACAAATTTGATAGAAATACGAAATATTTGCCTATCAACACTTGACTAATTTTATACATATTCATATAAATTGGACAAATATCCTAGTACAAACAATTGACAGGGCACATATAAATACATTGTAACCGCACAGAAAAAACAAGGAGCGATGAAAAAGTGAATAAAGAGTTATTCTCAGTATTCGTAGGTAAAGGAGTTAGAATTGGTCGAGGAGGTCATGAATCTAAAGAAGGTTTATTAATTGGTGCATTTGGAACACATATTGCTCTTTTTACAGAGGCTGAAGGTGTAATCTACTTCCCTTATACTCATATTAAAAGCGTAACTTCATTTGCTAAAGGTAAATTATCTTTTGATGAAATGTACAATACGATTGAATTATTACCAAACGAGAGTTTTGTAGACTTATTAAATTCTCAAGTTAGACAATGGGTAAAAATTAATCGCGGTGGCCACGACAAAGTTGAAGGCATTCTTCTTGATGCAAACCATGATTATGTAGAAATTTCTTTTAACGATGAACTAGTGTATATTGCTACTTATCATGTAAAAAGTGTAAGTTTCGGAGAAAAATTTGAAGTTTACGAAAGAAGTAATACGACAAGCCAAACATTAAGAAGAAGAAAATAATGTTTAGAAAGGTCGTTTTATGAAATAAAACGACCCTTTTTTATAAAACTTTGACCCTCGATGCCATTCTAATTATGTAAAACCATTATAAAGTAATTTGAAACTATACTTAATTTTGAGTGGTAATCAATAGATCATTGGAAGTATGCTGTTATGAAATAACTGATCCATCTATAAAATTTTCAAACTTAATAATCTTTTTTCATTCATATAAGACAGGCACTATCTACCTTGCCAACCTTTAGATGAAATGATTGATTTTATTTAGACAAACTATCATCCTAATTGATATGTCCATATTAATAAAATTGAAAATCCTTTTTCAGAAATGAACATGTCTGAATAATAATGATTTATCTTTTTAAGAAAGGAGAAAATCATGGCAAGTTTCAAAAATTTTCTCAACAAACAAGTTACAATTGAAATATCTGGTAACAGTAATGTTGATGGAATCTTAATTGAAGTTGGAAATGATTTATTAGTTGTTTTCAATGGTGAAAATTTCCTTTATATTCCACTACTTCATATTCATAATCTTAGTGAAAGTACACTCGAAGAATCCTTTGGTGTTGTCCCTTCCCTACAAGAATTAGAACACGAAAAAGATGAGTTATCTTTACGTAAAGTATTAACTGCTGCCAAAGGGATTTTTGTAGAAATTAATCTCTCAAATAATCGTTCTTTTCATGGCTTTATTACAACCATCATGAATAATTACTTCGTATTCTATTCACCGATTTATAAAATCATGTATATATCCCTACAGCATTTAAAGTGGTTAACCCCGTATCTCACTGAAAAAACCCCTTATATGTTAAGTCATAATTTATTACCTGTTAATCCTTCTAATATCCCTTTAGCACGCACGTTAGACGTTCAATTAAATAAGTTGATTGGTGAATTAGTCGTAATGAACAGTGGAGAAAATTACGAATATATAGGTAAGTTGAGTTCCATTGACTCAAATTTCATAGAGTTGACTACATCTAGAGGAGAAAGCAAATTAGTAGGTCTTCGTCACTTAAAATCAATTTTTATTCCGTAAGAATTAATTAAAATTAAAATGCCACATTTAAAATAGATAAGTGCCTATTTATGACCATCATAAGAAGGCACTTTTTTTATTTGACTAATATGTCAGGTTAATTTCCCTAACCGAATGTTTACCTATATAAGGAAAAGGAAGGACGCTTTTTTCCACTGCATGATGTACGCTTTAAATAGGAGCATGAGCTGAGCTATTTCGTTCCAAAGGGATCTTTAGCCTTCCCTCATCTCCAATTTGAGATGAGCAACATCCGTTCTAATCTGATGAGTTAGTTACTTTCTGCTTCTCGCTGTTGTACTTACTCATGAACACCTTATGAGTATGTTATTTTCGTCTTCTCGCTCTCTTACTTACTCATGAACACCTTATGAGTATGTTATTTTCGTCTTCTCGCTCTCTTACTTACTCATGAACACTTATGAGTATGTTATTTTCGTCTTCTCGCTCTCTTACTTACTCATGAACACCTTATGAGTATGTTATTTTCGTCTTCTCGCTCTCTTACTTACTCAAGAACCTTAGTTAAAGTATGTTCATTAAAAACACGAAAAAAAATAGAAGCCATTAAAGACTTCTATTTTTCTTGCTCTTCTTATCCCATTATATGGTATCCAGAATCAACATGAATGTTTTCTCCAGTAATACCTCTTGCTAAGTCACTAAATAAGAATAAGGCAGAATCTCCTACTTCTTCTTGTGTTACGTTTCTACGTAATGGAGCTTTTTCTTCGATCTCTTTTAAGATTGTATTAAAGTCGCCAACACCTTTTGCAGAAAGCGTACGGATTGGCCCTGCAGAGATTGAGTTTACGCGAATATTGTCTTTCCCTAAATCGTTTGCTAAATAGCGTACAGAAGCTTCTAGAGCTGCTTTAGATACACCCATTAGGTTATAGTTTTGCATTACACGCTCTCCACCTAAGTATGTTAGCGTAACAATGCTTCCACCTTCAACCATTAATGGTTTTGCTTCACGAGCTACTCCTACTAAAGAGTAAGCACTAATGTTTTGTGATAGTAAGTACCCATCACGGCTTGTGTCTACAAAATCACCTTTTAAATCTTCTTTATTAGCAAAAGCGATACAGTGTGCTACACCATGAATTTTGCCTACTTGCTCTTTAATTGATGCAAAACATTTTGCTAAATCCTCATCACTAGTTACATCACATTGAACTAAAAGATTGTTTGGATTTTCTAATGAGTCAGATAATTCACGAACACCTTTTTCTAATCTTTCAGTTGCGTATGTAAAAATTAAATTTGCTCCCGCGCTATGTAATGATTGTGCAATACCCCAAGCGATACTACGGAAGTTTGCAACACCCATAACAACAAAAGTTTTGCCTTGCAATGAAATCATATTATTCATCTCCTTTATTATTAGTTATTAGTACTAGATACTAAAATAGTAGCACAAATACGATGAATTGAAAATAGTAAAGTTATATCTAGCTTTATCCACATAAAGAAAACTCGTCGACTGACGAGCCTTTTAGGCGAAGTCAGAGGCGTAGTTGCACTTATACTTTGTTCCTAGAATTGGCTACCACGTCGAGTACTATTCCTAGCTGCCGATTTATATTTTAAAGTGAAAAATATAAATATAATAGTTTATTTAAAAAGAGTTTATAGTTTTGAATTCCTTTAAGGACGAAAATAAATTATAATGATGATTGTCGTACATTAAATGTGCCTATTTAAAAGCATACTAATAATACTTATTATAGAGAGGTGAGGACATGAAGGAAGACCGTACATCTCCCTTTCAAATTGATTTCAAATTACTTTTTATCCTTTTTTGTATTGCCGCTGTAAGTTACCTTGCAATTACTAGTGCAATGCCAAGCCTTCCTGCAAATCTAAGAAACATCAATTTCGCTGGACAACAAATTAAATGGTATATCATTGGACTTGTTGGTATTGCTTTAATTATGATTATTGATTTTGATCGATATAAAAATGTTATTTGGTATATGTATGGAATTGGACTACTCCTGCTACTTGGATTAGAACTGCATATCCCAGGTGCTAAAACTATCAAAGGTGCAACGGCGTGGTACACATTACCTGGTATCGGTAACTTCCAACCATCTGAATTAATGAAAATTTTTATGATCATTATTTTAGGAACGATTATTTCAAGACATAATGAAACGTACGCTGTTCGTGGAAAAAGAGAAGATATTTTACTATTAGGTAAAATATTCGGTATTTCATTACCTCCTTTACTACTAATTGCGAAAGAGCCTGACTTAGGAAATACAATGGTTATGTGCGCAATTATCGCAACAATGATTTTAGTTTCTGGAATTCGTTGGCGCTATATTCTTGGACTAGTTGTATTAACGATTTGTCTTGGTGCTTTCATGGTTTATCTATACTTTTATCATTTTGAATTTTTCACTTCGCATATACTTGAGGAATACCAGTTAAATCGTTTTTACGGTTGGTTAGCACCGTATGAATATCCTTCTCAAGGATATCAGCTTACTCAAGCATTAATGGCAGCTGGTTCTGGTTTACTTACTGGTAAAGGGTTCCATCACGGTGAAGCATACTTCCCTGAACCACATACAGATTTTATTTTCACAGTAATCTGTGAACAATACGGGTTCATAGGAGCAAGTATAGTAATTTCATTATTCTTCTTATTAATTTATCGCATGATTCATATTGCTTTAGAAAGTAACGACAAATTTGGTAGTTATCTTTGTGCTGGTGTAGTCGGAATGTTTACTTTCCAGATTTTCCAAAATATTGGTATGACGATTGGTCTACTACCGATTACAGGGATTACTCTACCATTCGTAAGTTACGGAGGAAGTTCTCTAGCAACTAACCTACTTGCAATTGGATTCATCCTTAATGTAAGATCTAGAACAAATAAATATATGTTCTGATAGAGTAGAGAAACAAAAAAGACAGGGGTAAAGATCTAATGAAGATCTTTACCCCTTCTTTTTTTATTTAGCAATATCGCTACTTGGAAAGTTCTTTGACGCTGCTTTTTTTGGGGCATACTACGAATATTACTTGTTGAAATAACAGACTAAAAGGATTGATAGAATGAAATACGATATTATAGGTGATATTCATGGTTGTTATAATGAATTTGTTGAATTAACTAAAAAACTTGGTTATTCGTGGGAGAATAATATTCCTGTTCACCCTGAAAATCGAAAGTTAGTTTTTGTTGGTGATTTAACGGATCGAGGACCTAATTCGCTTGCAGTAATAAAAGTAGTATATGAACTTGTGATGAAGCATAAGAAAGCACATTATTCACCAGGGAATCATTGTAATAAACTTTATCGTTATTTTCTTGGTCGCAACGTAAAAATTCAACATGGACTTGAAACAACAGTTGCTGAATTAGAGTCAGTTAGTGATAAGGAGAGGAGCCATTATCAAACATCGTTTATAAAACTTTATGAAGGTTCTCCACTTTATAATGTTTTATACAATGGAAAATTAGTTGTTAGTCATGCTGGTATACGTGAGGACATGATTGGTAAGCATTCAAATAATGTTAAAACATTCGTTTTATATGGAGATATTAACGGTGAAGTGCTTCCAAATGGAATGCCCGTAAGAAAAGATTGGGCTAAAGAGTATAAAGGTAAAGCATTAATTGTATATGGTCATACTCCTATTAAGGAACCAAGAGAATTAAATAATACAATTAATATTGATACTGGCGCTGTCTTTGGTGGTAAACTAACAGCATTTTCGTATCCAGAACGTACATATACTCAAGTACAATCTTCAATGCCATACATTGAAGAAAAATTTAGTTTTTACGAAGAAAAAGAAAGCAGAGTTTAGGAAAGTCATGCTGACCCTTTAATAGAATATTTTAGCTTAAATAGATACAAAAAAAGTAGGTTTCTAATCGGAACCTACTTTTTTGCTGATAATGTAAGCGCTCACTTATCAGCTTAATATATTAGTCTCTTCCATCCCCATGGAGAAACACTACATACTAAAAATAATCTATATTTCATAAATTGTCAATAATTTATACAAAATTTAGACAAATTTATTACTTGACATTCACGATTCCAATAAGCTCTTTAAATCAACAGGTAAAGCGATTTCAAAGTTTTTTTCCGTATGATCAATCGGATGAATAAATGACAATTGATAACTATGTAACGCCTGTCTTTTTAATAGATCAGTATTCCCTCCATATAAGTCATCCCCGACTAATGGATGTCCAATCGAAGCCATATGTACGCGGATTTGATGTGTTCGACCTGTTTCCAATTCTAATTCAACAACTGAGCTGTCTCTATTTACGAGAAGGACATTAAAATGTGTGATTGCTTCTTGCCCCTCTTCAGAAACAATTCTCTCGATAATACTATCACTTTTCCTAGCAATCTTTGCTCGTATTACCCCTTCTGTATCATTCATTTGTCCATGAACAATTGCTAAATATTTTCTTTGTACATTTTTTAATTCATTTTTCGAAAACAAAAAATGAATATAACGATTTTTAGCAATTAACATTAATCCCGAAGTATCTTTATCTAATCGAGTTACAATATGAATGGTAGATTGGAGCCCAATTGTTTGATAATAAAATAATAATCCATTTGCAAGGGTTCCACTAGGATGCTCTCTAGAAGGTATACTTGGTATTCCAAAAGGTTTATTTATGACTAATACAGCGTCATCTTCATAAACAATTTCAAAAGGAATATCTTCAGCTATAAGTTCCTCACTTGGTTTCTCGATTGGAAAATAGATCTGTACAAGATCTAATTCTTTTAAAATTGTACGGACAGTTTTTTCCTCACCGTTTACGGTAATTTTTCCACCTTGAAATTTTATATCTGTGAGAGCACGTTTAGAGAGCTCCTTTAATTTAAGAAACTCTCTAAGTAAAATTCCATTATGCTCTTTTTTTACTTCCCATGATAAATTAAATCGCTTCATATTCTTCACCATTTTTATTTAACAAAAGAATCAACGACACGCTTCCAAAATGGAAAAGGTCTAAAACGTGCAAAACGGACTTTTTCATGAGCTACTCGACATTGAATCGATTTAACATCTTGATGCACTATTGTTTTATGATCTAATGTAATTTGAAAATTTGCGTTTCTTACAGGCTTCAGTAAGCATGTATGATGTTTCGGTAAAACAAGAGGTGAACCAATTGTACGAAAAACTCGATTATTAATTGATGCCATCTCAGCAATTTGAATCGCTTCAATTGATGGATGAATAATTGCTCCACCAAGTGCTTTATTATACGCTGTACTACCTGAAGGTGTAGAAATACAAAGACCGTCACCTCTAAATGTCTCAAAATGCTGACCTTTTATTTCAACATCAATCACTAATGTACCTTCAAGACCTTTTATCGTACATTCATTTAAAGCTAATGTTTGCATTTCTTTTCTTCCATCCTTATAACGGATGATCACTTCCAATAAAGGATATTCAACTACTTGAAATGGAGTCTTCGCAATTGCAATAACAAGCTTTTCTACCTCACTTGGTACCCAATCTGCGTAAAACCCTAAATGCCCAGTATGAACCCCTACGAAAGAAACTTTATCGAGAAGATGAGTGTAATGATGAAAAGCATGAAGTAAAGTCCCATCGCCACCTACAGATATGACGATTTCAGGCTCTTCTTCATCAAATTTAAAATTAAAACTCTCTAAATAATCTCTCATTCGTTTCATCAGTTCATTGGACTCTTGATCGCCCTTAGACATAATTACGAATTTCATTTTCTCGTCCTTTCCTTACTGGTCGTTTTTTTTCGAAAACTCTGCTTGCGCCTCTTGAATTTCTCCTCTAATAAGAGACATTTCTTCATCTAATAGAAACGCTGCTTCAGCCGCTCTTTGTAATCGTTCATGAATATTTTCAGGGTATTTCCCTTTGTACTTATAATTTAAAGAATGCTCTATTGTTGCCCAAAAATTCATCGCAAGTGTTCTTATTTGAATTTCAACTAAAACTTTTCGTTCACCTTCAATTGTTTGAACTGGATATTCAACAACTACATGATAAGAACGATATCCACTATCCTTTTTATTTGTAATATAATCACGCTCTTCTACAATTGTAAAATCTTTCCGTTTGCGAAGAAGCTCAACTACATTTTTAATATCTTCTACAAATTGGCACATCATTCTCAGACCGGCAATATCCTGTAATTCAGTTTCTAAATTCGCTAATGGAATACCTTTTCTAATCGTCTTATTAACAATGCTATGAATAGGCTTAACTCTCCCAGTTACAAACTCAATTGGGGAATGCTGATTAGTTTCTTCAAACTGTTTTCTAATCCCTTTTAACTTTACTTTCAATTCACTTACTGCTTGTTCATAAGGTGCTAAAAAACTTTCCCATTGACCATTCATCCAATCACCACCAACTTACTTCTCTTCTAAAAATGCGCTTTGAACTTGCTTAACAAATTCTTCTCCATAGTTAAAATTCCCTTCAACATTTTGGATTAAATAAGTTAACTCATCATTCCAATTATTTAGTGAAAGACTCTTTTCACCGACCTTTAAAAATACGTTTAACTTTTGATCATTTGCTTTTTTCAAGTCCGACCAATACTCAGAAGGAACTGTAACATATACAAATTCTTCATTTTCTTCTAATATATACAATAGTGAACTTTGATCTGAGTCTGCAATCATTGTTCCTACTTCATGACACTGTTCTAAATTCATTTTTGTATCGTCGATTAATAAAAATAAACCATCTTCATTTATATTTATTCCATTTATTTCAAGCATTTTTCTCATCACTGAAACCTCAACCTTTTTAATGTATGTATTTTATTTAATTTTGACCATTTCTATTGTAACATATCAAATAGAAAATAGACGACGACTAGCACATTCAATAACAAAAATAATACTAAATAGAAGGAGTTAATTATGGCTAAAGAAATTGAAATTGAATTTAAGAACTTATTAACAAAAGAGGAATTTGAACAGCTAAAATCCTATTTCCAAATTAACGAGTCGAGTTTCCAATCACAAACTAATTATTATTTTGAGACACCTGATTTTGCAATTAAAGAACATGGTGGAGCGTTAAGAATCCGCAAAAAGTCCCTAACTTCATTTACATTAACTTTAAAAATAAAACAAGCAGTCGGACATTTAGAAATTAATCAAAAAATTAGTGAAACTGAAGCATCAGCAATGCTAAAAACATACGTTCTTCCAGAAGGAGAAGTAAAAGAATATATTAACGAAGTAAAATTAAACTTAAATTCCCTAGTATTAATAGGTGACTTAACAACAAACAGAGCAGAATTTCCATACGAAAACGGACTATTAGTTTTAGACCACAGTACATATTTAAATCATGAGGATTTTGAGTTAGAATTCGAAGTTTCGGATGAAAACATTGGTAAACAACAGTTTATCAATCTGTTAAAAAATCTTCAAATTCCTAGGCGTAAAACATTAAATAAAATTAGACGCTTTTTTAATGTAAAACAAGGAAATCAGACTAACTGACATCTGAGTACCATTTTAATTTAAATAGCACAACGTAATTAGTTACTTTTAAACGTCGAAAAAACCAAAAGGGTATATATCGGCGTTTTTTTAGTATGAGCAATTTAGAAAAACTCCTTACTTGTAAACCAGACTACATTTTTAGTTTTTAATATCCATTTCAGTAATTGATTTTGAAATCAATCAGGCTTTTGGGACTGCCCCATTTTACCACCTTACTTAAATGAATTAAGGAAATATTAATAGATTAATGAAAAATAGTGCATCATATTTGAAATATTAACTATCCGTTGCTACAATACCATTAGAGAACAAACGTGTTATATCTTACAAATTAATTTTCAAGTCTGTTATAGTACGGACGAATGAATTGCATTAAGGGTGAAATATATGAATGACAAACAATATAAAAATGAATCAATCACGCTTCCCGAGCAGAATTGTACAAAAAAATCGATTGAATTGTATGTATTCATAGATCCACTTTGTAGAAATTGTTGGGATTTTAGTACAATTTTAAAAAAGTTTCACTTAGAATATGGTCAATATTTTTCATCTACTTATATTCCAGTTAATCGATATTACACTACTAAAAAACTATTAGAAAAACGACCTTCACAGCTTGCATTCGTGTGGGAGAAGACAGCTAGCAGATCGGATATCCTTTGCGACGATCACTTATGGATTGATAATAAAGAACTTTACCCATACTACTCTGCAATTGCATTAAAAGCAGCTGAGCTTCAAGGTAGAGTAGCTGGCGTTAGCTACTTAAAGAAGTTACAAGAATATTATTTCTTGAAGGATTTAGACATTACAGATCAAGATGTTCTTATCGAATGTGCTAAAGATATAAATATTGATGTAAAAGAGTTTATGGAAGATTTACACAGTACACACTCTATTAAAGCTTTGCAATGTGATATTAAAGTTACGAAAGAAATGCATGTAACTGAAATTCCAAGCGTTGTATTTTTTAATGAAAATATTGAAGAAGAAGGCTTGAAAGTTTCTGGTTTTGAAAGCTATCAGACTTATGTAAAAATATTAGAACTAATGACTAATAAAAAGTTAGAAAAACGAGAACTACCTGATTTAGCTGAATTTATTAAATTTCAACCATTTGTTACGATTAAAGAACTATGTATGATTTACGAACAATCCACTCAATGTATGGAGTTAGAATTAAAAAAATTAATCCTACGTAGAAAAGTTAAGAAAATTGTCCAAAAAGATCAAATTTATTATCAGTATGTTGTTTAAGAAATAAAAAAAAGACCTAGCTTTCGCTAGGTCATTTTTTTGATGTAATATTTTACATCAAGGGGATGGGAGAAATTTTCACGTTCAACAAAGGGGTATTTGTGTTTGTGAAGTAATTCACACCCTTATAATACAATTTATTTTAGAGTTTGGCAACCATTTGAGAAATATTTCACATTTTAGACACAAAATAGTAGGTATAAAGATATAGAAAAAGTTAGGTTAAAAAAACAAACACATATAGGTTTGATGCTACATGTGTTTGTTTAAGTAAGTTATTTGTTAAATAGAAGTTCTTCCATTTCGTTTAACATTTCTTCAAATACTTTCAATGCTTCTACGATGGGTTGTGAAGAAGTCATATCAACGCCAGCTTTTTTCAATACTTCAATTGGATAATCCGAGCTTCCTGCTTTTAAGAAGCCAAGGTATCTCTCAACTGCTGGTTCGCCTTCTTCTAGAATTTGTTTTGAGAGTGCTGTCGCTGCACTGAATCCTGTTGCATATTGGTAAACATAGTAATTGTAATAGAAATGCGGAATTCTACTCCACTCTAAACCAATTAACTCATCGATTACAATCTCGTCACCAAAATATTTTTTATTAAGCTCGTAATATGTTTTTGTTAATAGATCTGGTGTTAATGCCTCACCATTTTGAGCTAATACGTGGATTTGATGTTCAAACTCTGCAAACATCGTTTGACGGAATACAGTTCCTCTAAAAGTCTCTAAATAGTGGTTTAGTAAATAAAGTCTTTGTTTAGGATCTTCCGTATTTTTTAGTAAATAATCATTTAAAATAGCTTCATTACAAGTAGAAGCAACTTCAGCTACGAAGATTGAGTAATCACCGTAAACATAAGGTTGATTTTTACGAGTATGATAACTATGCACTGAATGACCAAATTCATGTGCTAATGTAAATAAATTATTTACATTGTCCTGCCAGTTCATTAAGATATATGGGTTCGTACCATACGCACCAGAAGAGTATGCTCCGCTTCGTTTTCCTTTGTTTTCTACAACATCTACCCAACGGCTTTCATATGCCTCTTTTAGAATTTCAACATATTCATCACCTAATGGTTTTAATGCCTTTAATAAAATTTCTTTTGCTTCATCATACTTAACTTCCATTTTTACTTCTTCTACCAATGGAGTAAATAAGTCATACATATGAATTTCATCAAGCTTTAACGCTTTTTTACGAATAGCAATATAACGATGTAATAAATTTAAATGCTCATTTACTGTAGACACTAATTGATCATAAACAACTTCAGGAATTTCGTTATTACTTAATGCTGCATGACGAGCATTATCATATTTTCTAACTTTTGCTTTGAAATTATCTTTCTTTACAGCACCACTTAAAGTACTTGCAAAAGTATTTTTATACGCATCATACGTATGATAAACCGCTTCAAAAGCTTCTTTACGAACGCGACGATCTGCACTTTCTAAATAATGAATATAACGGCCATGTGTGATTTCTACTTCTTCACCATTCTCGTCTTCAATCGTCGGGAATTTTAAATCCGCATTATTTAACATTCCAAACGTATTGCTAGAAGAAGATAACACTTCAGATGCTTGTGCCATAATTTCCTCTTCAGCTGCTGAAAGAACATGTGGTTTTTGCTTTAAAATTTCTTCTAAAGAGTGCTCGTACAATTTCAGTTCATCATTTTCTTTAATAAACTTTTTCAATGTATCTTCTGAAATTGTTAATAATTCAGGCACGAAGTATGACATTGCACTTCCAGCCTTAGTGTATAGATTTTTCGCACGATCATCTAAAGCTTGGTATGTAGAATTTGTTGTGTCTTGATCGTAACGCATATGAGAGTATGTATACAATTTACCTAATAAAAACGAAATTTCATCCTGTTTTTTTAATGCATTTAAAAGTGTTTGTGATGACTCACCTAATTTACCTTTAAACTCTGAAAACGATGGGATTAATTCAAGTACTTTTTTATACTCTGCTTCCCATTTTGCATCTGTTTCATAAATATCTTCCAACTTCCAAGTTAATTCTTCTTGAACTTCACTTCTAGTTGGTAATTTTTTAACAGCTTTTTGTTCTAGCATGTCTGATCCCCCTAAAATTATTATTAGTATTAATAACATTCCAGCGTCTGATATTAATAATCATTTGAATCAGTTCTTGCATTAAACAACAAATCAAATGCTGTATTAGCGCTCAGACAGTCTTCATCCAATGCTTGTTGGAATGATGTTGGAATAATAGCATTAGCTATCTTCATTATTTTACCATTTTTAATACGTTTTACGATTCTAATTTTTACTAAAAAGTCAATATACTTTTCTACACATTTCTCCAAATTATCAATTTCATTATCTTGAAATTGATTAACTCTCCAATTACCATACTGTACTTCCATTTTTACAGACTGAATTATTTTATCAGTAAAGATTAGTTGTCCAATTTCTACTTCATGAAAAAATTTAAAATATATTTGCCCCTGCCAAAAGATACAATGTTCTTTAATTATGCAGTTACTTTCTAAAGGAACCCCAATTACCGCGGGAAAATAATTCATATTTGCATTGTATAAATACTGTTTAAAAATCTTTAAATTACCTTTAGTATGCAAATGTTGATATAGTCTAAAATCCTTTTTTAAACGATTCCATTTAGAGACAAATACCTTTTTATCAATTCTATTTGGAGATAAAAATTCCTTAAGACTGAAATTATTGATTGGAATTACATTCTTTTGACCAATATATTGGACTGGAGAAAATGCTATTAATGAGGAAAGCACTATAAATGATTGTAATGTAGGATTATAGAAGAGAAGTGAAAAAACGTTAATTCTAACAAGTGAATAAATAGAAAGGGAATTAATATAGAAAGATGACCATCTTTTTTGATTTAATAGTTTGTCATGTAAGATCCACAAAACTTTCATTCCACTATCTTTAAAAGAGTTTGTTCTCTTTATCATTATTTCTAAAGGAATAACCGAACATTGATATTCAACACATATTTGATCAGTATTTAATCTAATTAATAAATCAGGTCTTTGATTTAATTCAGGTATATATTTTTCTACCTCAACATTTACATTAAACCTTTTAAAAAATTGGTACAAGGCAAACTTCCCTTTATAATGGTCAATACTCTCTTTTTTTTCATTTTCACATTCAGACAAATCTATATGTGCAAAATGAGTTACCTTCTTTACTCCAATTTTAAGCCTCACTTGCTTTTTACAAATTGGGCAAAAATATGGTCCGTTTTGCTTTAATCTTAATAATTCCTCTGTCTTTTTAACTTCAAATAAATTAATAGTATGCTCTGCTGTATTTAATGCGACGATCATATTTCACTACCTCCTTTCCAAATAACTTCACTATCCTTTTCGTATTTTCCTTCAAAAAAATTAAAAACGATTTTTCAAATAAAAAACCTACCAAATATTGAATTTCTATTCGGTAGGCTTTTTGACTATATGAAATATTATAAAAATGTTCTATCAATGTTCTATCAATAAGATAGCTCATTACAAAAGTGGTGCCATTAATCTTGATAATGATTCAAATATCCTTTTGTATATAGGTCTCTTTTTAAAATCTTTAAATATAATTGCTTCAGAATCGCGGATATCATTATTAAAATCATTAACTAAATGATTAATACTTTCTTCTAAATATAAAAATGCAGTGACTTCGAAGTTTAAACGAAAACTTCTCATATCCATATTTGCCGTGCCAACAGATGCGATTTCATCATCTACAATCAATATTTTACTGTGCAAGAATCCTTGTCTATATTCATAGATTTCTACACCTGCTTCTAATAACTCTGGAAAATACGAACGTGAGGCATAAAATACGATTTTCTTATCAGGACGATCAGGCATTAGAATTTTTACTTTTACCCCACCATTTGCTGCAACTTTAAGAGCAGTTAAAATATCTTCATCGGGCACAAAATACGGTGAAGCAATGTATATACTTTTCCTTGCACTTGTAATCATCGCAAAAAATAACTCTTTTATCACTTCATGCTTTCGGTCTGGTCCACCAGAAACAAGCTGAATTGCTCCTTTTGAAGAATAACTACTAGCATTAATGTCAAAGTACTCTTTGTCATCAATTAACTCATTCGTCATATAATACCAGTCTTGCAAGAATATGAATTGTAGTGTTCGTACACCTTCTCCATTAAGGTATAGATGGGTATCTCGCCACTTTCCAAAATAATGGTCTTTCCCTAAATACTCATCTCCAATATTTAATCCTCCAACAAATCCTACATTCGAATCTATAACGATAATTTTCCGATGGTTTCGGTAATTAATCGTATCATTTAAAACTGGAATTTTAACTGGAGAAAATGGTAGTATTTCTACACCAGCTTTTCGTAAGTCTTTAACAAAATTTCTTGATAATTTCCAACTGCCTACAGCGTCATAGAGAAATCGTACCTTTACTCCATTCTGTGCCTTTTCAATTAGAATATCTTTTAGTTGATTACCAATCTCATCATTTCTTACTATATAAAATTCGATATGAATATGGTGCTTTGCTTTTTTAAGTTCCTCAATTATTTTTGGAAAGGTTTCACTTCCGTTTGTAAGAACTTTTGTAAAAGTATTCATTGTGACTGGAGTATTACTCTGTTTAGCTGCAATATTTATTAGATACTCTAATCTTTGATTTTGCGCTATAAAATCTTTCACTTCTACATCTTCGGATCCACTAATTAAACCATTTGCATTTTGATCATTAATTGCCTTTTTTCGATAGACCATTTTCTTTTTGTAATTTTGTCCAAAAATTAAATAAAAAACAAAACCAAATAACGGGAAAATAGCTAAAAGTATAATCCATGTTAAAGTTCTAGCAGGATTTCTATTTTCAAGGAAAATAATAATCGATACACCTATAGCTGTTATCGAGAACATGATACTTATTAATCTAAAAATAGTAGATTTCTCAAAAAATGCAAAATTCATTAACCAAATGAATTTAATAGTTGGAGAAGCAAAATATAAAATGCATACTACAATTGATAAAAATATTAAAATCTTTAATCGAAATTGCATCAATATTCTCCTTTATAAAGAAAAGAAACCGATCCCTAAGGCATCGGCTATTACAATAATGGAAAAATTGATTTAAAATGAGGTAAAGCTGTCTTTTCATAAATCAATTTTCCGTATTCCTCTAAAACATGTATAGTTACTTTTGAACGATGACCATATTCAAGTAACATAGATGATAAATATTCGACTTGAATTTCATCAAGCAATTCTTCTTCAAATTTAACATAAAGATAGTAATAATCTTGGAAGGAATATAGTGTGCTTTCAAATGATTCCTGATTAACAGCATGTGATAAAGAAATAAGGTCTTCAAGATTTTTAAAGGAAAGAATAAGTTCAGTTTCCTCTTCATCCATCGATTCAAAAATATCGTCATCATCATCTTCATCTGAATCATCGTCATCATCTACAGAGATAAATGGAATTTCTAAATTCTTTTCTCCTTCACCTAAATTCACTTCTACTTTTTTGCCGTCTTTAGAAATCACAGCTTTTGTTACCACAACTTCTAAACCCTTGTCTAGTGCCTGTACCTGAATCCATAGGGGGCCACCAGCAATGAATTCCTCAGTCAAATGCGCTTCATCAATTAATTCCCAGAAAAGCTCTTCACTTCTTTCTCGATCTAACCATACTTCATCTTTAGAGAAACCTCTCTCCTCGATGTCTAAGTAGGATATGGAGAACTTAAACGTATTTTCATTAATTCTTTCTATTTCCATTTGTTTTCCCCCTCCTTTAATGAACAACAAGTAATTGCGTTAGACGAAATAGAATAAATAAAGTAAAAGAATTTTATGTTAAATATAAAATTCTGAAATAGTAAATTAGAAAAATACTCTTAAAAATTTAGCTTTAATAAGTAAATTTTTATCTATCTTACCATGAAAATTTATTAAATGCGAATAGTAACTACAATTATATTTTATGATACAAATTAAAATTTTGGAAATAAAATTCACCTATTTTTTAAAAATCATCATATACCTATTAATATTAGGACAATCATTTAAAGCTTTTAATAAGAGAGGTGAATTCATGATAGATCTTCATTATATATGGTCCTTTTTAATGATTGTTATTATCGACATTGTTTTAGGCGGAGATAATGCTATTGTCATTGCATTAGCATGTAGAAAATTACCATATAAGCAACGTAACATAGCGATAATTTTCGGTAGTATTACCGCAATTGTTTTACGAATTATCCTAACAATATGTGCAATTTTCGTCCTTAAAGTCCCATTCTTACATTTAATTGGCGGAATATTACTTTTGTACATAGCTTGCAAATTAATTATCCAGGAGGATGACAACCCTTCTATAAAGGAGAACTACACAGTTTTCCATGCAATTCGTACAATTGTATTTGCTGATTTAGTTATGGGGATTGATAACGTATTAGCAATAGCTGGGGCATCAAACGGAAAGCCATCATTAGTCATTTTAGGTCTTTCCATCTCAATTCCAATAATTATTTGGGGAAGTAAAATCGTTTTATGGTTTTTAGAAAGATATCCAATTTTGAGTTTTGTAGGGGCTTCTGTTCTTTCAATAACAGCTAGCAAAATGTTAATAGACGAGCCATTTATCAGTCAATATATAAACGGACGAAACGATATGGAATTAATTGTCGGCTCATCTTGTATAATCTTTACCATTGTCATAGGTTATTATTTTAATAATATTCGATACCGAAAGCGAACATCCTAGTTGTTAAAAAAAAGCTGTAAAAAGTATGCATTTAACTTTTTACAGCTTTTTATATAATATGAATAAGTATTTGTTCAATATGATTGAGAATCTTAATCAAGAATTGTAATTTTTTTCACAATTCAAAACAAAGATTTACTCATTAACTAAACGTTGTGCTTCACGTAATTGATATGTGCGAACTGAACGCGGTAAAAACCTTCTGATTTCATCTTCATTATAACCAACTTGTAAACGTTTCTCATCAATAATGATCGGTCTTCTAAGTAAACCAGGGTATTTTTGAATGATTTCATATAAGTCTTGTAAAGGAAGACTTTCTAAGTCTACATTTAATTCTTGGAAAATTTTTGATCTTGTTGATATAATTTCATCAGTACCACTTTCAGTCATACGTAAAATTTGTTTAATCTCATTAATTGATAATGGTTCTGAAAAAATATTTCTTTCTTTATAAGGAATATTATTATCTTCTAGCCACATTTTTGCTTTTCGACAAGACGTACAACTTGGTGAATTATACAAAATTACCATTTTGCTCTCCCCCTAACTACTCTTTTAAAAAAAGGAATATAGTTATGTGTATTAATTTATAAGAATTGGTTAATTATAATTAGTTTAATCTACCACTATGTTCACCATTATACAGTATTGTGCTAAATAAATATATACAAATTTGTAAAAAAATTTAAAAAAACCTATACAAAAGGTGTACAATTTTCAGTAAATTCTTAAGTAAAATATAGGCTAATTTCTTTCATCTATTTTACGTATGTGAAAGCTGATTTTTCTCATCATATACCTCACTAACTGTGAGTCAAACCTGCATCCATATTTCATCCTCTTTTCCATTCTATAACCTCCCCCACAACATTATCCAAAGTAGTCAAGTACGCCTTTCATTTCACACAACTTTAATCCTAAAAATTACAATACTAAAAGCTTGATTGCTTTATAAATAGCCCGAAAATAATTATTATGAAAAAGTTTATTTATTCTTTCTATTTCATCAATTTTTTAATACAATAATAGTAACGCTTACATTCCTAGGAGGCTAATCTAATGGCAGCTTACATAACTGATCTATTGATTGTTGCAGTGTTAGTAATTGGAATTACTGCACTTAATGGTGTGTTTACAAACGCGATCGGCGAAAAAATATTTGGTAGAAGTAAAAAAAGGCAATTTGTTGAAATGTCTGACAGAATGTCTGCAAACTTCAAACAAGTTGGTGGCCAAGGTAAGTTCCGTAAAAAAACTTATTAAGAGCAGCATTATAAGAAATTTACGATTAAAAAAAGGGCAAAAGCCCTTTCTTTTTTTGCTTTGATAAGGTTTAGTGTATAACCAATGTAGAATTGATTAAGGTCACTAGTTCATCCTCATGTACAGTATTTTGAAATATTAAATTCAGGGGCTTTGAATTAAAAAATTGGTTATCATTGTACACTCTGGATTAATTTTCTTCTAAGCTTGTCCTACCATTAATATACCTAGCCTTATCTACACTTAATATGATAAAACCTCCACCTTTATTTTCCCTTAACTTGATCGAATTCTTAATGTGTAAGAAATTACGGATTTTTTGTTTTTTACTTACTCATGAACCTCTCATGAGTAACCATTTTGATTCTTTTTGTTGTTTTACTTACTCATAAACCTCTCATGAGTAACCATTTTGATTCTTTTTGTTGTTTTACTTCCTCATGAACCTCTCATGAGTAACCATTTTGAATCTTTTTGCTGTTTTACTTCCTCATGAACCTCTCATGAGTAACCATTTTGATTCTTTTTGCTGTTTTACTTCCTCATGAACCTCTCATGAGTAACCATTTTGCAGCTTTTTGCTGTTTTACTTCCTCATGAACCTCTCATTAGTAACCATTTTACAGCTTTTTGTAGTTTTACTTACTCATGAACCTCTCATGAGTAACCATTTTGATTCTTTTTGTTGTTTTATTTCCTCATGAACCTCTCATGAGTAATCTTTCTTCTTCTTTTTGTTGTTTTATTTCCTCATGAACCTCTCATGAGTAATCTTTCTTCTTCTTTTTGCTGTTTTACTTACTCATGAACTCATGATCTAACCACTTTTAAATTAGCAAATTTCATTTATCCTCGCGATCTTGGTCTAAATACCATTCCCTACCTATTCTCCCCTTACATTCCTAATCCAATAAAAAAATCCTAGTGATAACCTCACTAGGATTGATTTATTATTTATACATTTGTTGATAATTTTTAAATTCTGCTTCTGAGCAAAGTACGAAATGTCCAGGACGAACTTCACGTAATTGTGGTTGTTCATTTGAATAATCGTGTTGTTTTGGATCATAAACGATACGTTTACGATTGCGCTCATAAACAGGATCTGGAAGCGGAATTGCTGATAATAATGATTTTGTGTAAGGATGCATAGGGTAATCATATAATTCATTACTATCTGCAAGCTCAACAATTTTACCGTGGTACATTACACCGATACGGTCACTAATGTACTTAACCATTGATAAATCATGGGCGATAAATAGATATGTTAAACCTTTTTCCTCTTGAAGCTTTCTCATTAAGTTTACAACCTGAGCTTGAATTGACACGTCAAGAGCTGAGATTGGCTCATCGGCGATAATAAAGTCTGGTTGTACAGCAAGTGCTCTTGCAATACCGATACGTTGACGTTGTCCACCTGAGAATTCATGTGGGAAACGGTTAGCGTGCTCTTTATTTAAACCTACTGTTTCAAGCAAGTCATAAACCATTTTCATTCGCTCTTCTCTGTTACGAGCTAAGCCATGAATATCAATACCTTCTGCAATGATATCTGCAACTTTCATACGCGGGTTTAATGAAGAGTATGGATCTTGGAAAATCATTTGCATACGGCGGTTAAATTGCTTTAACTCTTTACGACTTTTCTTACCATGTACATCTTCACCATCGAAAATTACTTGTCCATCAGTCGCATCATATAATCGAATGATTGAACGTCCAGTTGTAGATTTACCAGAACCCGATTCACCTACTAAACCGAAAGTTTCTCCACGGAAAATGTCAAATGTAACATCATCGATTGCTTTAACAGTTGTTTTACCTGTATTAAAGTATTGTTTTAAATTTTTAACTTCAACTAATTTTTCTGCTTTATTTGACATTTACTTCACCTTCCTTCATTCGTTGAATACGCTTGATAACGGCTTCAGGTGGTTCAACTTTTGGAGCATCCTCATGTAATAACCATGTTGCAGCGTAGTGTGTATCAGACACTTTAAACATAGGAGGTTCCATTTCATAGTCAATTTTTAAAGCATTTGGATTACGTGGTGCAAACGCATCACCTTTTGGAGGATTTAATAGATCTGGTGGTGTACCAGGAATTGCTACTAATTCTGCTCCTTGTTCATTATCTAGGTCAGGCATTGAAGCTAAAAGTCCCCAAGTATAAGGATGTTTTGGATTGTAGAAAATATCGTCTACAGTTCCCATTTCAACTACTTTACCAGCATACATAACTGCAACTTTATCTGCAACATTCGCAACTACACCTAAATCATGTGTAATAAAGATAATTGCTGAATCAGTTTTTCTTTGAATTTCTTTCATTAACTCAAGAATTTGAGCTTGAATTGTAACGTCAAGAGCTGTTGTTGGCTCATCGGCGATTAATAATTTTGGATTACATGCTAACGCCATTGCAATAACTACACGTTGTCTCATACCGCCTGAAAATTGGTGTGGATATTGTTTGAAACGTGCTTCAGCATTTGGAATTCCAACAAGATTTATTAACTCTAAAGCAATTTTCTTTGCTTCAGTTTTACTCATATTTTGGTGCTTTATTAGACCTTCTGTAATTTGATATCCAATTGTTAATACTGGATTTAAAGAAGTCATAGGATCTTGGAAAATCATTGAAATTTCTTTTCCACGAATACCTTGCATTTCTTTTTCACTTAATTTAGCTAAATCTTTTCCATCGAATAAGATTTCACCGCTCTTAATTTTACCTGGCGGGTTTGGAATTAACCCCATTAATGCTTTTGATGTTACTGATTTACCTGAACCAGATTCACCTACAATTGCTAATGTCTCACCTTTTTTAAGATCAAATGAAACTCCGCGTACCGCTTGAACTTCACCAGCATGAGTATAAAAGGAGACACATAAATCTTTTACTTCTAATAATTTACTCATAGTTCATTCTCCTCTCAAATATTACTTACTCTTTGGATCTAAAGCGTCGCGTAACCCGTCAGCAATTAAGTTGAAACTTAAGATTAATAAGCTGATTACAACCGCCGGAATAATCATCATATGTGGGAAAGTTTGTAGTGACTTGAAGCCATCACTTACTAAAGAACCTAATGATGCTTTCGGTGGTGCAATACCTAGACCGATAAAGCTTAAGAATGCTTCAGCGAAAATTGCACTTGGAATTGTGAACATCATCATTACAATGATTGGACCCATAATATTTGGAATTAAATGTTTTCCAATTAATTGAGCATTAGTCGCACCTAATGTTTTTGAAGCTAAAACGAACTCCTGATTTTTTAATTTTAACATTTGTCCACGAACGATACGGGACATACCTACCCAACCTGTGATTACCATCGCTAAAGCGATTGAAAGAATACCTGGGTTTTTAAATACTAAGATGAATAGGATTACTACGATTAGATAAGGAACACCCATTAAGACTTCAGCAATACGTTGCATAATTGTATCTGTTCGACCGCCAAAGAATCCCGATATACCTCCGAAGGTTACACCGATAAGCATATCAATTACTGCTGCTAATAAACCAATTAAAATCGATACTCGAGCACCCGCCCAAGTTCTTGTGAAAAGGTCACGACCTAAATCATCAGTACCAAACCAGAAGTTTTCTTTAATATTTTTGTTTTTATAAACGTCATTTCCATATTGATCAATTCCATCAAATGGTAAGAATTTTACATTTTCTAATACACCAATTTTTGGTGGTAATTTCGATCTTTTTAAATCTTGGTCTTTATAAGAATGTCCACTCATCATTGGACCAAATAATGTGAAGAATAATAAGATGCCTAGGACAATAAAGCCTAACATTGCACCTTTATTTTTCCTAAAACGTCTACGAGCGTCTTTCCAGAATGAATCTGAAGGTCTAGAAATTTTATCCGCGTTATTCAAATCTACATTTGCAGGTTGGAATAAATCAGATGAAATTTTTTGAGCTGTGTTGTTGTTCATTATTTATTTACCTCCTGCTAAACGGATACGTGGATCAATTACACCGTATAAAATATCTACTACGAAAATTACGATTAATAATAATGCACTATAGAAAATTGTTGTACCCATAATTACTGAATAGTCATTTGTGACAATTGATTGAACGAATTGAGAACCTAATCCAGGTACAGCAAACATATTTTCAATAACTAAAGTACCAGTCATTAAGTTTACAGCCATAGGACCTAAAATTGTGACTACTGGGATTAATGCATTTCGCAGGGCATGTTTAATGATTACGCCTACTTGAGATATACCTTTTGCTTTTGCTGTTACGATATACTCTGAGTTCATAACTTCGATTAACTCAGTTCTTGAGAATCGAGCTACAGTTGCTGTTACGAATACTGACAATGCAATTGTCGGTAGAATCGTGTATTTAAAGCTTTCCCAATACGCTACCGGGAACAGATGTAATTTTACTGCTAAATAATACTGTAAGATTGCCCCGAATACGAATGATGGTATCGAGATACCTAAAACTGCTAGAACAGTAGAACCATAGTCCCATATAGTATTCTTTTTTAATGCAGCAACAATACCGAAGATTAATCCGATAAATGTTCCTAATAATAGTGCTTGAGCACCTAATTGAGCTGATGGACCAATACGAGTTTTGATCATATCAGTTACTTGACGATTATCGTATTTATATGAAACTCCTAAATCTCCTTTAACTAAATTCTCCATGTACTTTGCATATTGTACAGGAACTGGCTTATCTAACCCAAATTTAGCGAAGATAATTTGTTTTTGATCAGGTGTTAATTTCTCTGGGTTTTTTAATGGAGAACCTGGTAACAACTTCATTAAGAAAAATGTAACAGTACAAATTAAAAATAGTGTGACTAACATGTAAATAAATCTCTGTAGCACGTAACGTCCCACAACTGCACCCCCTTATTAATTTAAAAAAATTTTATTTTTTTTATTTTTTGATAATTCTTTTGTAAAAATGAGAGCATTTGGATTTTTCCCTATTTGGATCTTTCCACATACTCTTTAGTACCAATTATAATTCTGTAATTTTTTCGATCGATTTTACTTCTTGTCCATATTATTCTCAAAGATGGGTTAAATCATTTAATCCAGTTTTTTCATTTCTTGTAAAAATGGTGTAGATTTTTGCTTAAGCTTTTTTTCCAACAATGTAAGCGTATTCGTAATGACGCTTTTGGTCAATATTTTTTTACTGGAAAATTCTAAATTATTATTCTAAACAGATTATTTCCAACTAATTCTCCCTTTTAAAAATATGCTGGGATCCTTATAAAAAATAACTTATTTAGATATTTATTCATAAATTTAGTAAAAAAATGAATGCTTATATTTGCAATTTCAGTATAACAAATTTATTTATCGAAACATATCTCACAATCCATGATGTATACCCCCTAAGATGCTAAAGCAATGTAGGTTAAAATGCAGAAAGTTAATATACAATTCTGAATTTTTATAGTAGAATTTTCGATAAGTATCGATTTTTTTCTACAAATTTTATTATACATTTTTATGAGAGTTTTACAACAATTTTGACAAATAAAATTAAATAATTTGTTAAAATAAAGAGAATTGTCTTAAAAATGCTAACAATTTAAAAATATTTTGTAACGATTAGTTGAAACTGTTTACAATGTTATTATAGTATAGCATTATTAAGTCTACAATATATAATTCTTTCCAACAGGAGGATCACAAATTAAATGTCGAAACACTATATTATTGTACTATTATCAGCGATAGTACTAGCAGCAATCTTTTCTTTTATCCAAGGAACATTAAACTTTTTCCTTCATTTCACGAACACAATATTCTATATTGGACTAACATTATTTGTTATTGGTGGTTTCTTATTAATTGTACAAAGTGGATTTTTTAATATCACTCGCTTTGGAATGCGTAAAGTTTTCGGAACGAGAGACCAACAGATGGCAGAAATGACTGGTGATGAATCACTTACTGTTAAAAAGGATATGATTTATAGAAGATATAAATTTTCAGTTACAAAACCATTACTAATGGCTTCAATCACGTTAGTTATTGTTTCTTTTTTATTCAGTTTTATCATTATTTCTTAAATGATGTATCAACATCTTGAAAGTTGAATATAATTAAGATATTATCTATAGAAAGTATATATTAGCTATGATGAAGAGTAGTAAACAGATTTTAGCATGTTAAGAGAGCTTGTGGATGGTGAAAACAAGTCATGTGACCTGTCGAATGGACTTCTGAGCTTCGAACCGAACATCTAGTATAAGTAGGCTTCGACGTAACTCAAACGATAGATGAGAGCATGATTTCATGCATGAGTGATTCCTTATTTGGAATAACTAGAGTGGTACCGCGGTTTAATCGTCTCTATGTATATAGAGAGATTATGCCGCTTTTTTTTTATTTTATTTAGTTTTATTTAGGAGGATTTAAGATGCAAACTATTTTTAGTGGAATTCAACCAACATCATCTGGAGGTATTACTTTAGGTAACTATTTAGGTGCCGTTAAACAATTTATTGAATTACAAAATGATTATAACTGTTATTTCTGTATTGTTGATCAACACGCAATAACAGTACCGCAAGACAGACTCGCTTTACGTAAAAACATTCAAAGTCTATCTGCAATCTATGTTGCTGCTGGATTAGACCCAGAAAAATCAACTATTTTTATCCAGTCTGAAGTACCTGCACATGCACAAGCAGGATGGATGATGCAATGTGTATCTTATATCGGTGAATTAGAGCGTATGACACAGTTTAAAGATAAATCTTCTGGTAAAGACGGTGTATCAGCTGCTTTGTTAACTTACCCACCTTTAATGGCCGCAGATATACTTTTATACGGTACTCACTTAGTTCCAGTTGGAGATGACCAAAAGCAACATTTAGAGCTTACTCGCGACTTAGCAGACCGTTTTAATAAGAAATATAATGATATCTTTACAATTCCTGAAGTTAGAATTAGTAAAGATGCAGCTAGAATTATGAGTTTAGCTGATCCAACTAAAAAAATGAGTAAATCAGATGAAAATCAAAAAGCTACAATTTTTGTTTTAGATGATCCTAAAGTAATTGAAAAGAAAATTAAAAGTGCTGTAACAGATTCTGAAGGTATTGTTAAGTATGATAAAGAAAATAAGCCTGGTATTTCAAATCTACTAAGCATTTACTCAGCATTTACTGGTGAAACAATTCAAGAATTAGAAGATAAATACGCTGGTAAAAATTATGGAGAATTCAAACAAGATGTTGCAGATGTAGTAGTAAACGGTTTACGTCCATTACAAGAACGCTATAAAGAAATTATTACATCGACTGAATTAGATGATATTTTAGATGCAGGAGCTGCAAAAGCAAATGCCGTTGCAACTAAAATGATTAAAAAAATGGAAAACGCTATGGGATTAGGTCGCAAGAGAAAAAAATAACCCCGGTTTTCCGTAAAAATGAAAATAGGAATGGGTGTCTTAATAGTCAAAGAACTTTAAGGACACCTTTTTCTTTATATTAAGGAAAAAGACGAAATAGATGAGTTTATGTAGTCAAGAAATCACTAAAAAACCCACAAGGAACTTTTATCACCTTGTGGGTCTTCTTCGTTTTGAGGCCCTTTAAAATAACCTCTTTTAGTTTACTTTTTGTTCGTGTTCCATTTCCCATAGCTTTTCAAAGAAAGGTTGACCTTTAACGATTCTTCCACATAATTGCTCATGTCGCTCTGACCAACCACTCTTTATTTCGTCATATAATTGGGACCAAATATCCTCAAATGACAAATCCTGAATTTGTTGATACGATCTTGGATTCCACTCAGTGTACCAATATCGAATCTCCGAAGGATTTTTTGATGAATGGAGTTGATCTAACGCCATAAATAATAACTGCTTTAGTTGTCTTTCTTTTCTTGTTAGTCCGCTCATAATAATTGGCGACGGTGACAGTATATGATGTTCTTTTGTTTCATCATTTACTACGTTTTGAAGACTATAGTGACTTTCTTCAATCTCGGCTGTCATATCATACACCATTTGTTCTTGCCTTGGTATTAAACGACTTTTTCGAATTGGTATATTATACCCAATTGTGTCAACCGCAATAATACCATTGCCGTCAGTTACTACAAAGCAATAATCTAGTTGAATACGCTCATGATTCTTTCTTACATAAGACTTTTGAAACACTTCAGTTAATAGACCGGAAGGAAGCTCTAATAGTTCATTTTCAATATACTGATATAACTCTGGAGTAACTTTAATGACTGGAACTTGGTCTAATAATTCAACACTATCATCTTTTCTCCATTCAAAAAAATGACAGACATTGTAACCATTTTCTTCACCTTCAAACCAATTGACCCATACATCATGTAAATACAACATTTACTACCCCTCACTTCACAACTGTATGTAACTTTCAGTATGGTCAGTGATTCACTAATTTATTCCATTTTCCACTGAATTACAAAAAGTGTTTAACAAACTGAATGAAAAATCGTCAATAAATCACTAAAATATCACAGATTAAAGCTGCTCTGATACATTAATACTAAGCAATACATTATATACAATCTAAGGTGCTCTGGAATCATTTGCATTCAAATCGAAATATAATGAATTGTATTTTCCTTAATCTTTTTACTTGGCGTTCTTAAAAGGATATCAGTTGACCATTCTGTCTGCTCTGTACAACTTTTAACAATGTCATATCCAACACTGTAACCCAATAATTTTGGAATTCCGTTCCCACCATACAAGTATTTTGAAAAATTATCATCATTACTTGTTATCTCAAGTTTATCAATTAAATATTTTTTATAATATAATTCACATTGCTTGGAAGAATACTGATTTGTCCATGGTGCTTGAACTGCTTTTCCATACTTATCTAAAACTGCAGTTTCGGCTAATCCTTCTAAAATCATTGCATCAAGTAATGTGACCTTTTTGTTTTTATATAGTTTTGTCAATCTTACAATATGATGATACTCATGTAATAATACTGCTTTATGTTGTAAAATTCCTTCTAAAGGAGACAAAAATAAACAAATACAATTTTTATGTGCGATTCCGCCTCTTTGATAAGTCGTGTTTCTAAACAGATTTCCCGTTCTATGACAAGGTAAAATAATTATAGGTAGGTCAGGTCCATTAAATTCTTTTTTTAACTTCTCAAACTCTTCAGAAAGGCTTTTCCATACACTTTTTTCATCTAGTTGTTTCAGATCATCTTTACTCAATGGTGACAGTCTCGATAAACCGTGGGAAAGAAGATATTTATATAGACTCTCCTCATTATATTTCGGAAAATATGGTAAAAGTTTTTTCATTACCATTTGTTTATCTTCAATAAAATCAACCCATTTATAAGTTGGTATTATCCCAAGTTAATCACCTCAATTTACTATAAAGTATGATAATCAACTAGTGAAAGTTACTTTTTTTTACATTATGATTTCAAATAAAAAAAGCTTAGGTATATACCTAAGCTCCGTATCCATACATTATAAAAATGAATTTTAACTTATTTCGAGAATTCTTTAAATGCTAAAGTTACATTATGTCCACCAAATCCTAATGAATTAGAAATTGCTGCTTTTACATTAAATGGTCTAGCAACGTTTGGTACATAATCTAAATCACATTCGCTATCAGTTTCTTGGTGATTGATCGTTGGAGCAATTACTTTATTATGGATTGTTAATGCTGTAATAATTGCTTCAATTCCACCTGCTGCTCCTAGCATATGACCAGTCATAGATTTTGTTGAACTAATTGGTACATTGTATGCATGTTCGCCAAATACTTCTTTAATTGCCATCGTTTCGAATTTATCGTTTAATTCAGTACTTGTTCCATGTGCATTAATATAATGAATATCTTCAACTGATAAACCAGCATCATCAAGTGCCATTCTCATAGCACGTGCGCCACCTTCTCCACCTGGAGCTGGTGCTGTAATATGGTGTGCATCACCTGTTGTTCCGTATCCAACGATTTCTGCATAAATCTTCGCTCCACGAGCTAATGCGTGTTCTAATTCCTCAAGGAATACGATACCAGCACCTTCACCAATAATAAAGCCATCACGAGCATTGTCAAATGGACGACATGCTTTCTCTGGATCTGGATTTAATGATAAAGCTCTTGCAGCACAGAACCCAGCAAGACCCATATCAGTAATCGGTGCTTCTGCACCACCAGTAATCATTGCAACTGCATCGCCACGTTGAATAATTTTGAACGCATCACCAATCGAACTTGCACCAGAAGCACAAGCTGTAACTGTACAACCATTTGGACCTTTAGCACCTGTTAAAATAGATACTTGTCCAGATGCCATATCAGGGATTAACATCGGAATAAAGAACGGGCTTACTCGACGTGCACCTTTTGTTTGGAAAGTATTAAACTGTTCTTCATATGTTTCCATACCACCGATACCAGAACCAATCCAAACACCAACTTTTGGCGCAATTTCTTCGTCAATCGTAAAGTTTGCATCTTCTATAGCCATTTTTGAAGCTGCAATCGCATAGTGAGTAAAACGGTCCATGCGTTTTACTTCTTTTTTATCAATATATTTTTCAGGATCAAAGTCTTTTACTTCTCCCGCAACTTTAACAGGGAAATTATCAGGATTTTTTCGAGTCAGAGCACCAATTCCACTCTTTCCATTCATTAAACTTTCCCATACTGTATTTATATCATTACCAATAGGTGATACTGCACCTAAACCTGTAATAACAACTCGTTTTTTCATATCAAAAAAATCCTCCTTCAATTAGATTATCTTCCGAATCGAAGTGCAATTGCACCCCAAGTTAATCCGCCGCCAAATCCAACTAATACTAATACATCGTCTTCTTTAACATTACCTTTTTTATATTCTTCAACTAATGCAATTGGAATTGAAGATGAAGATGTATTACCATGACGATCAATAATTACACTCATTTTTTCTTTAGGTAGCTGTAATCTTTCTCTAGCTGCGTCCATTATACGAGTATTCGCTTGGTGTGGAATTAGGAAATCCACTTCTTCTTTCGTTAATCCTGCTAATTTTAATACACTTTCACAAGAATCTCCCATTTGACGAACTGCAAATTTAAACACTTCTCGTCCGTTCATTATTAAGTGATCTCCACCTTTATAAAGATGTTTACCACCAGTACCGTCCGCACCTAATTCATAAGAAAGAATTCCTCTGCCTTCACTTACTGGTCCGATAACCGCGGCACCTGCACCGTCACCAAATAAAACTGCCGTGTTTCGATCTTCCCAGTTAACAATTTTAGTTAACTTTTCAGCTCCGATTACAAGAATTCTACTGTATGTTCCAGTATTAACAAACTGAGCTGCAGTAACAACACCATAAATAAATCCAGCACAAGCTGCACTAATATCCATTGCAGCAGCATTTTTAGCTCCAAGTTTTTCTTGAATTACACATGCAACTGATGGAAACGACTTATCTGGAGTAACAGTTCCAACTAAAATTAAATCAAGTTCTTCTGCTTTTACATTTGCATCTTTTAAAGCTTCTACCGCAGCTTCATATGCTAAATCAGAAGTGTCTTGTTCGTCACTAGCAATTCTTCTTTCTTTAATTCCAGTTCGACTAACAATCCACTCATCTGAAGTATCCATCATTTGTTCTAAATCATAATTAGTTAATTTTTTTTCGGGTACGTATGAGCCAATACCTAAAATTCCAGCATTCATGAATATCCCCGCCTTACTTTATTATTTTTATGTCTTCTTCATATTATTACCTGGTACTAATTTTATGAAATAATATGTACTTTGTCTACATTTTTATCTTTTAAAATCTAGGCTATGTAAAAAAGTTAGATCATTTCTTAAAAAGAATACCACTTTGGACGAACTTTAAATCCAAAGCGAATTTTTAAACTAATGTATTCTACTACAAAAAAGGAAATAGTTCAAAAACGAACTATTTCCTTTTATCATTCTTTATATGCTGGATGAGGAAGTATTTTCTTCATACTCATGAAGTCTATATAGGGGGAATGTATTTCATTAGTAAAGATGAAAATGCTGTTGAATTTGCTGTTTTTGCTTTTGTATACCGTCCTCAAGTGAAGTTGTATTAATAATAACAAAAGGAGTTGCATCAATATAGTTTCTCATTTGAGCGAACTTTATTCCTTCGATCATATTTTGTAATCCAGTGAAATTCCCGTCCTCTGGTAAGAACATACATTGTTTAGCTGTGATGATATATTTATGTTCTTTTAATTCCTTCTCAGAAATGATCCGAATCGCTTTCCCTACATCTTCTACAAATAAAATTTCATTAGAACCGTATACATTTTTAATCGAAACATTTCTCTTTCCTAGGTCTTGAACAATTAATTCATGTACTAAGCCGGCAGATGGCTCCCAGGGTCCATATAAAGATGGAATTTCAATATAAGTAATATTGCAATCTATATTTTTACTCAATTCATTAACTGTTCTTTCTAAATCTGCTAATTCTTTTTTTGAAGATAATAAAAAGATAATATCCTTACTTTTGCCAATCATCTTGTTAAACAGTTTTTCGGTAAACTCTATACTATTAATTGTACCTTTTAACTTAAGTTCGTCATAAAAATGACAAATAAAAATGGTATCATATTGCTCATTCTCTACTAAAAATTGCTCTTCATCCAAAAAGATGACCCTTGCATTTCTTCCAATTGAGAAGATCTTTTCTTCACTTATTAAATCACTTTCATTTCCTTGTTCCATCACAACGGCTGAAACATCATTATATTCCATTAGTTGGCAAACCAACTCATATCCTATAAATCCACTAGATCCAATAACAGCACACCTTTTCATTATTAACCTCCTTCTTTTAGGAAATTTATTCAAAAAAAATATAGAGACTATAAAACATCCTGATATTTTTTTAAAAACCTTATTAAGTTTTTTCCACAATCAAATTTTTTCTCTTCTAATGATATCAAAATCGAAAGCGGTAAATTATTTTTATGTCGCTCTTCTTCTAAAAGTCTAATATCGCTTTTCCATTTATAATGATTTCTCGTTGTTGTGTAAATTTTAATTGGTGAGATTGTTTCATAAAAAAAACATTCTCTATCTATAACCATATATATATCCGAAGCTTTATATGCTTTTAAAATTTCATGAACTGTTCTTTTATAGAACAGTTTATTTTCTCTTTCTAAATCTAATTCATTTTTTAAATTTAACGAAGGATTTAATAATGAAATACTTCTGACTTTTCCTTTTAAGAGGCCAAGTAATTTACAAACGACTAATGCTCCAGTACCTTCACCAATTATATGAATTGATGGATTCAAAATTTCTTTTCTCATAACTGAATGATATAAGCTTTCTGCTAAATCGACAGCGTCATCAGAACCCCAATTTTTCCCATATAAATTTGAAGTGAATACTGTGTATCCTTCATCTGTTAAAGTTGATAATAGCTTTCTTTTATCAAAATGCTGCAATAAGCAACTATGTGCATTATCTACGTAATGTGTATTCCCACCGACATAGAGTACTCCGAAACCATTCGGTCTAATAGGTAGATGAATAACTGCATATTGATCCTCTTGTTTAAAAAACCTCTCAGTTACAGGCATTCTTATCACCTTATTATTAATGTAGTATTTTTGGGGAATTATAAAATAGGTATAAAAAAATTCTTAAGTTACTTTTTTTAATTAAAACTTTTTAATTATAACTTCAATTATCAAATTTCTAGGTATATAATATGATAAGAACTAACTAGATAGGAGTGATTAGAGTGCGTTTTATTATGACATTGTTCTGGAGCTTTGTTTTATGCCAAATGGGAGCTTACGTTTTAAGTTCAATGACTGGCGGAGTATATAATTTCACAACTGCTTCAGTTATGGCTGTAGTATTATCATTAGCTATTTCAGTTCTTAGCGAAGCAATAATTCCTAATGAACCTGTTGCAAAACACCACTAAAATCTATATATAACATATGTTGTAGCACCCAAAAACGTTCAACTTGGTATATACATATGTCATGATTTATAGTTTTAGATAATTTATAAAATACTAAAATTTTGATAAATACATTCAATATTTTGTATATTGTAAACACATAAAAGCGCTTTCGATCAATTAATCGAAAGCGCTTTTTTTATCTTTTTTAAGTTTTTAATATTGAGCCCATTATGCTAAATTTACAATCAATTATTTAAATTTAGATTTATATGTCCATTTTCTGTTATGGTTTTGTGTATCTGGAAAAACTTCTCCAGCCTGAAGCTTAATTTGTTTTGGACGAGTTACGTTGCTTCCTGTTTCACCGATTTCCACGTATACCCCATTATTTGGTGCTTTGTCGCCTGGTCGAAATTGATGTGCTTGACCCATAATTCATTCCTCCTTCTATTTAGGTTCTTATTGTTCCTCTAAAAATAAAGTTTTTTCTTTTAAAAAGATGGTATCATTAGTAATTATTGGCTTTTTACCCAATAATATTTTTTCTTAAAAAGATTCACATTAAAAAATAAAAGGTGATGAATATGAAAACAAAACACTTAATTGCACTAGATTTAGACGGCACCTTATTAACGGATGAAAAAATAATATCCGAACGTACTTTAAAAGTGATCCAACAGTTAAAGACTCAGGGTCATGAAGTATGTATTTCAACAGGTAGACCTTTTAGAGCTAGTAAAATGTATTATGAACAATTAAACCTTACAACTCCAATTGTAAACTTTAATGGTGCTTATGTTCATCACCCTCTAGATGATTCATGGGGAGTTTATCACGAATCATTACCTTTAGAAGTAGCAAAAGAGGTAATTAGTTCTTGTAGAGAGTATGAATTAAAAAATATGTATGCTGAAGTAATGGACGATGTATACGCTGATAAACACGAAGAGGAGATACTCCCACTTTTCCACTATTTAAAAGAAGATATTATCCATGGAGATTTAGTTGAAAATCTTATTCAAGCTCCAACATGTCTTCTAATCGATAGTGAAGAGTCTCATGTTGCAAGTATTCGTGAGCACTTATCAAATGTCCATGCTGAGGTAATTGATCACCGCCGCTGGGCAGCACCTCATCATATAATCGAAATTGTTAAAGCTGGTATGAATAAGGCAATAGGACTACAAAAAGTAGCATCATACTATAATATTCCTCGAAAAAACATTATAGCTTTTGGTGATGAGGACAATGATTTGGAAATGATTGAATATGCGGGCCATGGTGTTGCAATGGATAATGCTATTCATCAATTAAAGAATATTGCAAACCACACAACATTATCTAATCAAGATGATGGAATCGCGATTTTTCTTGAAGATTTTTTCAACTTAAAATTATAATTTATAGCACTTTCGTTGTCATTAATTTCAAAGATAACTAATAATAACCACTTATAACAATTTGCTAATTGTGCATTCTATTAAGGACTTCACCAATAAGGATTATCCAGTTTTTGATATTGATCAATTACTATTGGAATTTCTTAAGAAGTCAAAAACAAAAAGCTTTCCTATTTAGGAGGGAATCACGATGGGCAAAGGTAATAAGTCTAAGCGCTTTATTCAACAAAGTTCTGATTCTGTTACAAAGTACTCTGAAAAATTCCCTTATCACTTTACATTAGCTGAAGCAGAAGAGCGAAAAGCTAATAATAGACAAAGCTTTAATGCTTAATTTAAAGCATTAAAAACAAAAAACAACCATTGGATTAATCCTTTGGTTGTTTTTTATTTATGAAAACACTCTGTTTATATCTTATTTACTGGAGAAAGTTTCTAGTAAGAAACTGTTTGGGTAACTGGTTTAATTTCTCCATTTAGATCCTTCTCATTAACCTTTGTTGCAACGAAAATTGCAGTTATTTCATAATTCCCATTTGGAAGTTTTTTATCTACAAAATTAACTTGCTCTTGCCAAACTTGCGCCTTTCCACTTAGAATTGCAACATTTGTAATGACCTGTGCATACGCCATTTCTCGAGATGACTGATAAACTACTTGTCCACTCTCATCTTTAATTGTAAAATCAACTGTTTGCGATGAAGGGAATGTAAAATTCACAGGGATTTTATTATCATTACGTATTGAATATTTCATCTTCACAATCCCGTTAGCTTCTGTAATCTCAAGTGTTGGTGAAAGCTTTTCAACGTCGATCTCATTAATTTGACCTACAGTTTGTTTTGTACTTGGTGTTTGTTTTATTTCCTTGTCGCTCTTTGCACCACAACCAGAAAGAAGTAGCGAACAAGCTAATAAGAGAATCGTTCCCTTTTTCAAAATAATCCCCACCTTTTTAGTATCCTTATCCTAAATTATACCAAAAAGCTGAGAAATTACTTTAAAATTCCAGCGAAATATTGTTGTGATTAGTAGCATTGTTCATTTAGAAACAAATGCATAAATCTTAAAATTAAAAGAAAAATTAATTAAGTATTTATCTAATTGTCTATAAAAAATAATTAAGCTTTATCAAATATATATGTACTCCTTACCCATATTTGAAAGGGGAATTAACATGATGCATACTATTTTTCATTCATTCATATTAATTTTAGCTGGCATTTTACTATTAAGAATAGCTGGAAGAAAATCAATTTCACAAATGACATTGCCCCAAACAATTGTTATGATTTCGATTGGTACAATTATCGTTACTCCAATTATTGAAAAAGGCTTAACTAAAACAATTGTTGCTGCCACAGTTTTTGTATTAACTCTACTTGTATTAGAATATTTGCAGATGAAATCGAATACTCTTGAAAAATTTTTTACAGGAAAATCAAAAATTGTAGTAGAAAACGGGAAGTTGAATGTTAAAAATTTAAAAAAGCTACGGTTAACGGTTGATCAATTAGAAATGCGTATTCGAAATGAAGGAATTAATAAATTTGATGATATTAAGTTTGCTACAATTGAACCAAATGGCTTATTAGGATTCCAATTAGCCGAGGATGCGAAACCATTAACAATTGGAGAGTTTAAAACGCTTATGGATTCGTACGGATTTCATCTTAAAAATAATCATTTAAGCGAGAATACTCAAAGTTCTGCTTCAATTTTTAATGAATTAAAAGGAAAACAAAAACCTGAAAATCCTAAATTTAAATAAATCGATCCATTAACAAAAAAAGACTAGCAAATTTCAGCTTTTTGCTAGTCTTTATCTATTTATATCTTTCTAAATTCCCCTAATACATCAACGGTTTGTACCACATTCGTAAAAGCTTTAGGATCTACCCTTTTTATAATTCTTTCCAAATCGTATAATTCATAACGAGATAATACAATCATTAAGATATCTTTATCTTGCTTAGTAAATGCTCCAGTAGCATTCATTTGTGTAATTCCTCGCACAAGTTTCGCATGAATTTCTTTTCTAAGCTCTTCACCTTTTGTAGTGACAATCATTGCTGTTAGCTTAACATGACTTGTATGAACACTATCAATCACACGAGTAGTAACATATAAATTGATTAAAGTATAAAGAGCTTTTTCCATTCCATATAACTGGCCAGCTGTAATAATAATAATTGCATTAAACAAAAAGAAATACGTTCCAACCGGTTTCCCTTTTGATTTTGAAAGAACTAAGGCGATAATATCCAATCCACCTGTAGACCCACCAAATTTTAATGTCATTCCAATACCGATCGCAGCAATTAAACCACCAAAAACTGCATTAAGAAGAATATCATCTGAAAAAATCGGTTTAACAGGTAAGATTTCTAAAAATAACGTCATTACCCCTACACTAAAGAAACTAAAATACGTAAAAGAACGTCCAACTTTTTTCCATGCTAAGACGATAACAGGAACATTTAATAACGCTAAAAGAATCCCCGTCGTTGCTGTAAACGGAGTGTAGTCAGTTATAATATTTGAAAGTAACTGCGCTAAACCTGCGAAACCACTTGAATAAACATTAGCAGGGATTAAAAAACAATTCATTGCAAACGCATTTAAGAAACCACCAATCATTACTACAACCAGCTTAAATAAAAGCTCTTTATTTCTTTCCACCAACTCTGCTTCCTCCTCAAAAAAAATAAAACTTCTCTCTAAATTAAAAATTGCCTCTGTAAAAACATCATACTTGTTTAACAAAAGCCAAATGTAAAAACGAACACTCATACATAATTAAAGTGATAAAGGCAAACCTAACATTATCATTTCTTATAAAGGAGCTTAAATATGCCTACTAGTGATAATGACAAAAAAGCAAAAGATAATAACGCTGTAAGAGAAAAGAAAAATGCACAAGAAAGTAAAAATGCACAGGCTGGTAAGAAATCTTTTTCTAAAAGTGTCGATCATCTTTAATATTTTTAAAACGGTTTAATTGAATAAAAAACATGTAAAATTTCATCTAATAGTTTAAGTATATTTAAATCTTTCTGAAAGACAATAAGAACTTTCTAAACTTGAAAAAGCCTTATTATTAAGAATATTTAACCGATGTAAATATTTTAAAAAAACCTCTAGAAACACTATTATATAAGTGTTTTTAGAGGTTTTAACAAATTTAAAAATTTGCCAAACAAAAGATAACTACCCTACACAAATTGGGTGAGGTTTTTGAGGAATAATTTTTGCATAATAATAGAAACAATACAAAATCTAAACAAATGAAAAAAAGGACCATTCCAGCATTACTGGAATGGTTTTTTTACTTTGAGTTTTAATGAATCATATAAAAAGCCTCTGCAACAACACATTAATAATATCAAGTATTAATCAACATGTACTGTCCTTATTTGAAATGCAATATATCAAATAAAGGCTCACGATACCTCAAATAATATAGTAATGTTTTCATTGGATAATCTATACAAAAAATTATAAGTTGGAAGTATTACATGAAAAATTTATTTAAACAAGCTACTGTTAATAATGGCAGCTGGTAATTACTATATTTATAAAGAGTTAAGAGATAACACAAGTTCCAAATGTTCAATTCTAGTATTAAAATGGGCACCACCATCAGTATATGCAAAGATAAGATAATGAGGTGATATATCTTGAGTTCAATGCTAGCACAAGTTATTCTTTTCCTAATTCTCCTTCTAGGATTCTATTATTTAACAAAATTCTTTCCAAATAGCTCGAAGTACTTCCTAGGAGCAATAGTTTTATTTATATTTGGAAGCATTGTTATCCATACAGATCATTATTTTGATAGATATTTTTTATTCATAACTTCTATCTGTTTATTAACTCTAATATCAATTTTTAAAAAAGATATTTCAATGCTACTGAATAAAATAATTAATTAAATTTCTTTAGGAGAAGTCACGCTATTTTTTGACTTCTCCTAAATATCTTAAAACAACTAACTCCAGTTCTAATTCACACAACTACATCAACAACTAAATCATTATTCTCTTGAAACGCATTGACACCTACTTTAGTTTTCTCTTGATCGATACCATTATTAATATCTAATTTTAGATGTATCGTGCCTACATGTCACTTTACTTACAGTCACTCATTTAAAGAACTAAAAAAAGAGTCTTTTCTAGCATTCGGAGAGTGTAAATATTTAATTTTTGGGCGGTTATTTTCACTCTTAAAACTTCCTAAATTCTCCAAACACATCAATTGTTTGAACGATATTTGTAAACGCCTTTTCATCAACTGATTTAATGACTTTCGATAAATGATATAGCTCATAACGTGATAGTACCATCATTAAAATTTGTTTATCTTGATTCGTAAAGGCACCTTTTGCATTGATTGCAGTAATTCCGCGCACTAGCTTCGAATGAATTTCTTTACGCAGTTCATCACCTTTTGTCGTTACAATAAAGGCAGTTACTTTAATATGACTTGTATGAATTGCATCAATGAATCTAGACGTTACATATAGGTTAATTAATGTATAAAGTGCTTTTTCCATTCCATAAATATAGCCTGCTGTTAATATAATTAACGCGTTAAACAGGAAGAAGTATGTACCAACGGGTTTTCCTTTCGAACGTGATAATACTAGAGCAACTATATCTAACCCACCTGTTGAAGCACCAAACTTTAAAGTATATCCAATCCCAACCGCAACAATTAATCCACCAAATACTGCGTTTAGTAAAATATCTTTTGAGAATAGAGGCGTTACTGGAATTACTTCTAAAAATAGCGTAGTTATTCCAACGCTTAAAATCGTAAAATACGTAAAAGATCGACCTATTTTTTTCCATGCTAAAATGATTACAGGAATATTTAATATTGCAAGTAAGATACCAGTAGAAGCCCTAAAAGGTGTAAAATCATTTAATAAATTAGTAAGTAACTGAGCTAAACCAGAAAAACCACTTGAATAAACACTGACAGGAATTAAAAAACAATTCATTGCAAATGCATTCATAAATGCACCAAATATTACTACAAGAACTTTTATGAACAATTCTTTTTTGTCATTCACCTACAAGCCTCCTAAATTTTCATATGTTTAGTATGCCTGTAAATTGTAAAAAAATAGCAAAAAAACCACTTCATTCTATAAAGTGGTTTCACATTCTAATTATTGCTCTTTCTTCTCAAACAGTTCTTTTGCGTATGTCCAACCGTCTTCTTGATAGATTTTATTTTCCTTTAATAATCTACCCATCGCTCGTTTAAATGAAGCCTTACTAATATTAAATCTTACTTTAATATCCTCTGCGTCACTCTTATCCCAGTAAGGCATTGCCCCACCACGGCTCATCATATATTCATAAATTTCATTTGCTTCTTGATCTAATCCTTCATGTACCCTTGGTAAAAGTGACACGTTAATACTTCCATCATCTTTTACATCAATAATGCGTCCACTTACCCTTTCACCAATACGAGGTTCAGTTTTTCTCTGTGATTCGTGGATAAAACCTATGAATCGTTCATCAGTTAAAATATAAGAACCTACTCTTAAAGTACGATAGATGATTCCTGTAACGTTTTTATTAAGCATACTCGGTTCAGCCGGTACAGAAAACTCTTTCATGACTGGTTCAGTAGCAATTTTAATTAATAGTCTACCTTTGTTTGTTTGCTTTAACGTACAAAAAATTTCATCGCCTTCTTCAGGCCATACTTCTTGAAGAGGTGGAAGGTCACCTTTTTCTAATAGAATATCTTTTGAAATGCCGATGTTTACAAAAACACCCACTCCATCAAGTTTATCTACTACTTTTGCAAATCCATAACCTTCTGTTGTAATGAATGGCATTTCCATCGTTGCAGAAAGTCTACCTTTGGAATCATGATATAAAAATACAGTAACTTCTTGATCTATTTCAACTTCACCAGATGCCTCATTTTTATGTAAAAATACTTCTTCTTGATCTTGGACAAGCATATACCCAATATCCGTTTCTCGACTGCAAACTAAAGTTACAATCTCTCCTGCTTGTAAACTCATTTTTTGTTACATCCTCTCTTAACTTTCAAACTAAAAATTATTATATCATGCTAACCTGAAAGTTTGTTACTTCGTCTATCATACACTATAATACAAGTATTAACGAATTGGAGGGATTCTATCTATGTCAAAAGAAAGTTCATTTGATATTGTTTCAAAAGTTGACTTACCAGAAGTCTCGAATGCGATTCAACTTGCTACAAAAGAAATCGCAACTCGCTATGACTTTAAAGGAAGCAAAAGCTCAATTGCATTAGAAAAAGAAGAACTAGTTTTAGTATCAGATGACGATTATAAATTAGAGCAATTAAAAGACGTATTAATTAATAAATTAATTAAACGTAATGTTCCTATTAAAAACCTAGATTACAGTAAGGTTGAAGGTGCTTCAGGTGGTACTGTAAGACAAAGAGCTAAATTAGTTCAAGGTATTGATAAAGAAAATGCAAAAAAAATCAATACAATCATTAAAAATAGTGGATTAAAAGTAAAATCACAAATTCAAGATGATCAAATCCGTGTAACTGCAAAAAGTAGAGATGATTTACAAGCAATTATCGCTGCTGTAAAAGGTGCAGATTTATCTATTGACGTTCAATTCCTGAATTACCGATAAACTTATACATAGAAAAAGAGGATGAAAGTAATCATCCTCTTTTTTAACTTTTATAAATTTAATTAACCACTTACTAACGTTAATCTCTCATTCTTTACACATGTATCACGGACTACTATTTTATATGGAACGATAATACTTTTTTCAGTACCATCTGGTTCTTCAACTTTTGAAATAATATTTTTTGCTGCTTCATTGCCTAATTGATAAATATTAATATCTACAGATGTTAATGGTGGATTTGCTAATTCTGCAAAAATTGCATTATTAAAGCTAATAATTGAAATATTATTTGGGACTAAAATGTTATGTTCGCTTAATACACTTATAATTCCTAATGCTAATACATCATCAGTCACAACAATTGCAGTCGGAAGCTCCTTAAGTTCGAGCATTTGATTTACTGCTTTCCTTCCACCGTCTCTCGTAAATGATGTAAATATAATTTCTTCTTCATTTACAGAAAGTCCGTTTAATTGCATTGAATCTTGGAATCCTCGTAATCGGTTTTGAGTTACTAGAAGACTACTGTCTCCTCCAACAAATGAAATTTGTCGATGTCCAAGATCAATTAAATAATTAGTCACATCTCTCGCAGCAGCATAATTATCATTGTCAATATACGTTATATCATCCATTGAATGAACAGGCTTCCCTACTAATACAAAAGGAAAATTATTTTCATTTAAATAATCGATAATCTTATCATTTTCCTTTGAGTAAAGTAGAATAATTCCGTCGACTCTTCTACCCCTAATTGTTTTAATCACAGTTTGCTCAACTTCATCTTCATTGTTTCCTGTAATAAAATAAAGAGAGTAATCTTTTTGATTCGAATACGCTGTCACACCTCTAATCACTTCTGCAAAAAAAGGATTATGAAATGATGTATCTAATGCTGGTGGCAAAACTAATCCAATCGATTTCGTAGATCGATTAGCCAACGACCTTGCATTTAAATTAGGATGATAATTTAGTTCATCCATTACTTTTCTAACTTTCCTCTTTGTTTTTTCACTAATTCTTGGGTTGTTTGAGATAACTCGAGACACCGTTGAAGGCGCTACATTCGCTTTCTTCGCAACATCCTTAATTGTAATCGTCATTTTAATTCCCCTTATTTACGAATGAATGTAAACGTTATCATTTTCTCTTTAGATGTAGACTCTATTTAAAAGATTATTGATTCTTGATAAAATCCACATCTTCCTTCACAAGGCGATGTCCCGTTTATTTTACTGGAATCTAGTGGATTCAATCTCTTCTAATTTGCTTAGAATACTAAAAAAGACAGCAATCATTTCAAGTATTCTAAGCTTAAGCAAACTAGTATTTATTTAACCTCATTATTACGTCTTCTTGCAAACCATAAAAAGATGATAAACGCAACAAAAATGGATGGTATTGCAATAATCACGCCAATGTTTAAACTAGTTTTAGGTGCAACTGCATAAACATTTGAAGATTCTCTTTTAAGGACTATATCGAATCCTTTTTTATTTGGACGAACCAAATCATCACTTAACATACCTCTTAATTCATTAGATTTTTTAATGACATCAAAATCTAAATGAACCTTTTGATCAAGAGAAGTATTATTTATTGCAACGATCGTAGTTTCATCATTATAATGTCTCTTAATTAAAGTCATACCTTTAGAATCATCATAAAGCACTTCAAAATCCCCTTCAGAAAGAGACGGTAAAGTTCTTCTTAATTCAGTCAGTTTTTTAATATATTTTGAAAAATCTTCATCAGTACGGAAATCCATTCCTTTTCGATTATCAGGGATGTTTCCACCATTTAGTGCAATTTCTGTCCCATAATAAGTCAATGGGATTCCTGGTGTTGTAAATAAATAAGCAAGTGCCAACTTTAATCTTGAAGGTGGATACTCACCTTTTTCTACGGCTAATGAAACAAAGCGCTTAGTCATTTCATCATCTAAATAGTTAATCATTAATGTCGAGCCTAACTGCTTACTTAAATCCACTTGTAGCTTCATTATGTCAGTTAAAGATTGATTTTGTGAAGAAAATGAATTTGCCAAATCATCTACAGAATCTACATTATAAATCCCATTAAAACCTAAATTTTTATATTTATTTAGATCTATTTCACTTGAAGCATTTAAATCAGCAAATAAGATGAAGTTTGGATTTTTCTTTTTTATTTCATTGTTAAATGATTTCCAAAAAGAAACAGGTACATTATTTACTTCTTGTAAATTATATCCGTCAAAATTAGCTTGATCCATCCAATACTTAGCTGTTTCGATTAAGTAATTTGCTACCTCATTGTTATCTTGGTTAAAATCAGGTAACCCATTTATCCATTTCTTTTCTGAACTTGTACTATTTTCTGGATTAAACCAATCCGTTTTTTTAGCAAGTTCACTATTTGGCGAAGCATTATTTGTAACAAAATCAATATAAACTTTTATTTTACGTTTATGCGCTTCTTTGACCAACTTCTGAAGGTCTTTATTTGTTCCGAACCTTGGATCAATTTTTCTAAAATTAACGACGGAGAATCCATCATATGAATTTACGTCATTCTCAAAAATAGGTGAAATCGAAATAGCATTATATCCAAAATCCTTAAGATAATCTAATTTTTGGGTAATACCATCTAAATCCCCACCCTGAGATTTGTTTAAATCTTTCGGGTCTGTATTTTTATCATTCATAGGATTACCATCAAAAAAACGATCAACTAAAATTCGATAAATCATTTCTTTTTTTAAATCTGTTGTCTTTTTTTCTGCAAAACTAATACTTGGTAATGTACTAAAAAATAGTACAGACGCTAGTATTAATAAACCAAATCGCCTCATTTTTTCTCCCCCTGCAAGACACTCGCATGTACATAAATTTCACTCTCTACATTATTTTGCAAAATATTACAATGAAATTCAAATGTTAATTTAAATTTCATAAAAATGGAAGCGATTGCACACACTATTTAATTATACTGTTACTAAATTAGATAGCAAGTTAATTCCTTATAGACATTAATAATAACATTTTACTAAAAAATAAAGGGTGGGATCATGCAAATTGAATCAATATATCATCAGCCATATGATCAATATGCTTTTTCAATAGATGATAAAACCTATCGTATAAGAATTCGAACAAAAAAAGGTGATTGCACAGAAATTATTTTTTATTTCGGAGATCCATTCAAATTTAATGATTCAGGTTGGCAAATTGAATCATCACTCTCCATGTATCTTGCATTTTCCACAGAACTATTTGACTACTGGGAAGTAAATGTGATCCCTCCGAATAAACGAATGAAATATCAATTCCTTTTAAAAAATGAGCAAGATTCTCTATCTTACGGTGAGGGCGGATTTTCAAACAATTTTAATCTCAATGATCAGTCGAATTGTTTTACATTGCCATTTCTTCATAATAACAATTTAATTTCGCCCCCAAGTTGGATTAATAGTACGACTTGGTATCAAATTTTCCCCGACCGTTTTGCTAGTGGAAATAACAAGAATAACCCTAAAAATTCTACTCCGTGGGGATCTACTCTCCCAACGAGTTCAAGCTATTTTGGTGGTGATTTAGAAGGTGTTATTCAAAAAATAGATTATCTTAAAAATTTAGGAATATCCGGAATTTATTTAACTCCTATTTTTGAAGCAAATTCTAATCATAAATATAATACAATTAATTATTTTAGAATAGATCCTACTTTTGGAGATGAAAAAGTCTTAAAAATATTAATCGAAAAATGTCATGAAAATAATATTCGAGTAATGCTTGATGCAGTATTTAACCACACTAGTGCATCCTTTCCCCCATTTCAGGATGCCTTGCAAAACGGAAGGGAATCCGCCTTTTTTGAGTGGTTTCACTTTTTTGAAGATGAACAAAATAACTTGGCATATGAAACTTTTTCATTTGTAAAGGAAATGCCAAAATTGAATACAGAAAATAAAGAAGTACAGAATTTTTTAATCGAAATAGGTTCTTATTGGATAAAAGAATTTAATATTGATGGCTGGCGTTTAGATGTAGCAAACGAAATCGATCATTATTTTTGGAAACTATTTAATAAAAAAATGAAGGAACTAAAAAAGGATTTATTTATTGTAGGTGAGATTTGGCACCATGCAATGCCATGGCTAAGAGGTGACGAATTTGATTCTGTTATGAATTATCCTCTAATGAAATCACTTTTTGCTTATTTCGGTTATCAAACGATTTCAAAGATACAATTTCAATATTCGATTAACGATTTAATCGCTCAGTACCCATTACCTGTAATCAAAGCACTCTTCAATGTATTAGGTTCACATGATACACCAAGAATACTGACACAATGTAATCAAAATGAAAAAAGAGTGATCCTATTATATGTTTTTTTATTTACTTTCTTTGGAACTCCATGTATCTACTACGGAGATGAAATTGGTCTACAAGGTGGAAATGACCCTGAATGTCGAAGCTGTATGCTTTGGGACAAAACACAATTTAATTTAAGTATCTTTGATTCAATCAAAAAATTGATTTCTATAAGAAATAAATACTCAGTTTTAGAAAATGACGGTGAGTTTAATTGGGTACAAACTGACCAACCTGACATTGTTATGTATGAAAGGAAGAATAATCATTTTCATTTTTTAATCATAATTAATAACTCAAGCGAAAAACAGTCAGTTCAAGCACCAATAAATTTAGGTAAGAAAAGAATTACAAATGTATGGAATGGCGAACAGTTTGCAACTGAATCTGATTCAATTGGTGTTGATCTACTAGAAACCGACTTTTTAATTTTGCAAATTGAAGATACAGACTCATTTATGTGAGTCTGTATTTTTATTCACTCATTTACGTTATGTTAGATTTTCTAACAAATCAGATATATGTTAGCGTTTTCATAATTATTTTATATATTTTTTTCGATTTTCCGTGAAATTATTATTGAATTTTGCATATATTTTGAATATGATAACTTATATAACATTTGATGTTATAAAAACTAACATTAAGGAAATGGGGAATGAAGATGAACGGTATTCAAGCTGCGGATAGTGTATTTCTTTTTATTTCAACTGTTTTAGTCATGATCATGACACCTGGTTTAGCACTTTTTTACGGCGGCATGGTTAAAAGTAAAAACGTTTTAAGTACTACAATGCATAGCTATTCTGCTATGGCAATTGTATCAATCCAGTGGGTGTTAATTGGTTACTCTTTAGCATTCGGTCCAGATTTTCATCATTTGATTGGTAACTTTTCTTGGGCAGCTTTAAAGGATGTTGGTTTTACTCCAAATGAAAACTACAGCGCAACAGTCCCTCATAATCTTTTCATGATGTTCCAGCTAATGTTTGCAATTTTAACTCCTGCTCTTATATCAGGTGCCTTCGCCGAGCGCATGAAATTTTCAGCATTTCTATTATTCACTCTTTTATGGACGACATTTGTTTACGATCCATTAGCTCACTGGGTTTGGGGCGTAGATGGCTGGCTTCGTAATCTAGGTGCATTAGACTTCGCCGGTGGAACAGTCGTCCATATTTCCTCCGGTGTTTCAGGTTTAGTTCTAGCTCTACTTCTTGGTAAAAGACGAGATTTTGGCTCTACATCACCTCATCATTTACCACTAACTGTATTAGGTGCTGGACTATTATGGTTTGGATGGTTCGGATTTAATGTTGGTAGTGCTTTAACATTAAATGAAGTAGCATTAACTGCATTCATTAATACAAATACTGCAGCTGCTGCAGCTTCAGTTGCTTGGGTACTTGTGGAATGGTATGTAAATAAAAAACCGACTATTTTAGGTGGAGTTAGTGGTGCCGTAGCTGGATTAGTTGCAATTACACCTGCTTGCGGATTCGTCACTCCTCTCTCATCAATCGTGATTGGATTTTTAGGTGGCGTCATATGCTTTTTAGCAGTAACATACTTAAAATACAAATTCGGATATGATGATGCATTAGATGCATTCGGTTGTCACGGAATCGGAGGGACATGGGGAGCTATTGCAACAGGATTATTCGCTACAAAATCAGTAAATAGTGCTGGTGCAAACGGACTTTTTTACGGTGACATATCACTTCTTTGGAAACAACTACTCGCTATCTGTGCAACCTATCTTTTTGCAGGAATTATTACCTTTTTAATTGTGAAAGTTATAGGCTTTTTCATCAGCATTCGTGTCGATCAAGAGGAAGAAAACCTCGGCCTTGACTTAAGCATACATGGAGAAAAAGCATATCACGACGCAAGTATTTAAGGAGGGATAAAAATGACAGCAAAATTAACGAAAATTGAAATCATTACTCGGCCAGATAAATTTGATATTTTAAAGGATGCCCTTTCAAAAGTAGGAATCACTGGAATGACCGTAACGAACGTTTTAGGCTGTGGAATGCAATCAGGCTATACAGAAGTGTATCGAGGGAAAAAACGAACGATCAATTTACATGAAAAAATTAAGGTTGAAATAGTCGTATGTGATGTACCTGTTCAATCTATAATCGATGAAGCAAAAAGAGTTTTAAAAACCGGAAAACCTGGGGATGGAAAAATATTTGTATATCCTATTGAAAACGCGATTAAAATTCGCACTGGGGAAGAAGGAAGAGACGCATTACAAAATGATTATTAGATTTTTAAAACCTAGTCATTCTACATGGCTAGGTTTTTTATTGATTAATTATATTACATTTTCATAGATGAGACTTAAGACTAATACAGCTATGAAACTTATCAATATATGCTTGGTGAAACTGTTCGATAGAATTTTAAAGAATGCCCCGTCTTACCAAAACGATTTTTCGGAAAAAGTGGCTGTTTTTTCTATCTAGCAGTTGAATCTGAATTATATTCTTATATTTTTTATTGAATATCATCTACTATCCCAAAGAATATGACATTTGCTTTTATTATCCCTGATTTATTTGCGATTCTACGTTTTTAATTGCGATTCTCATTCTTTTTTGCAATTCTCATTAAATTGCACTTCCCCACTTCTCATTTGCAGTTCCACACTCCGCTCAAGCTTCTTTATTTAATCAAAAACAAAAAAGAGGTGAAAAAGATCACCCCTATACTTTAAGCTTTCACATTAATATTGAATTTTTTAAACCAAACATGAATTTGGTATAAATGAGCTAGTAATTGAGGTCCAGACATTAATTGTCCGTACCACGGAACTTGAAATGCCTTTCCTTCACTTTCAACTAAACTATTTAATTGCTCTTTATCAAGAAACTCGTAAAGTGCTGAGCTTTTATCTTTTAAAGCTTCTTTTAATTTTTGAACAACTAATTTTGTATATACTGGATTATGCGTCTTTGGATATGGGCTTTTTTTGCGGTATAGGATATCATTTGGTAACAGACCTTCAAGTGACTTTCTTAAGATACCTTTTTCGCGATCACCATACATTTTAAGCTCCCAAGGGATATTCCATACATATTCGACAAGTCGGTGATCTGCAAAAGGAACACGCACTTCAAGACTCGCTCCCATACTCATCCGATCTTTTCGATCTAATAATTGCGCCATAAACCATTGGCGGTTTAAATAAAACAGTTGTCTTCTTTTAGCTTCTAATGGACTTTCTCCTTCAAGGATTGGCGTTTCTTTTACAGTCTCGTTGTATCGATCTTGAACGTACTGAGCTAAATTCAGCTTCTTACTCCATTCGTCTTTTAAAAGCTTTTGACGAAGTTCTGTTGATCTCATCCAAGGAAACGCTGGTCTATTCAAGTCGTCTTCTCGGTGAAACCAAGGATATCCACCAAAAATTTCATCAGCACATTCTCCTGATAAACCTACTACAAAGTTCTGTTTAATTTTTTGACAAAACCATAATAATGAAGAATCAACATCCGCCATTCCCGGAAGATCACGACACTCCGTAGCCTCGTCTAAATATTGAACTAGCTCTTCGTTTGTAATGACACATCTTTGATGATTCGTATTAAATGTTGAAGACATTAACTCAATCCATGGTGCATCTGAATTCGGTTGGAATACACTTGATGTGAAGTATTTATCATTTTCCTCATAATCGATTGAATATGTGGTTAATTGTCCTTTTCCTTCTTTAGCGTAATGATTTGCTGCGATGGCTGTAATCGCACTAGAATCCACTCCACCTGATAAAAACGTACATAAAGGCACATCAGAAACTAATTGTCTTACGATTGCATCTTCAACATAAAAACGTACTTTTTCAATGGTTTCATCAACTGAATCCGTGTGTATATCGCTTTTAACATCCCAATATTTCCATATTTTAAGTCCATTTCTTGAGAATGTCATTGCATGACCACCACGGAGTTCTTTAATTCCATCAAAAACACCATTTCCAGGCGTACGAGATGGACCAAGTCCGAATACTTCTGAGAGCCCTTCTTCAGTTAATTCAGCCTTTACCCCAGGGTTTGCTAAAATCGCCTTTACTTCTGAAGCAAATAATAATCTTTTATAATCTTCTTTATAAAATAGAGGTTTAACACCTAAACGATCTCTTGCAATGAACAAACTTTCCTTTTCTTCATCCCATATTGCAAAAGCAAATATTCCATTAAATTTGTCTACACAAGCTTCCTTCCACTCAATATAGCTTGTTAGTAGAACCTCAGTATCTGAATGCCCTTGAAACGTGTAGCCTCTTTTTAGAAGTTCTTTTCTAAGATCCTCTGTATTATACAACTCACCATTGTAGCAAAGCGTATACGTGAGGTTACCATTCGTTTTACGCATCGGTTGTTTTCCGCCTACTGGATCAACTACAACTAACCTTTTGTGGCCAAAACTACAATGATTCGAAGACCAAACATTCGTATCATCTGGACCTCGTTTAGACAATGTTTCAGCCATTTTTTTTGTCACTGAATTTACATTAGATAAATCATTTTGAAAATCTGCCCACCCAGTTATACCGCACATGTTTTTTTCTCCTTTCTGGGCTATTTCCCTATAAAACTAAAGTTAATTCTATATCGTATTATTGTTTTTAAAAATAGGTGCGTTAATCCGCAAAAAAAGTTGGAAACTTATCATTATTTGTCCATACGTTTTTTAAATTTTTGCATAGTTATAAAATAGTTAAGTTATGTCAATAAATGAAAAAAGTAGCAGCTTTATTAAAATCGAAATAAACGCAGCTAGTCTGATTTATAAATCCTAATACCGGTCGGAAAATAGAGTAAAATTTTTAATCCATTTAAAACAATATTCGAGTTTCAAAAAAAGGTTCGAACGAAAAAAAGATTCTATTAGATACTTAATTTTATGATTCAATAAAATGTCCGAATCACTACTTTTCACCTGAACCTACCTAAATAAACAATGAACAGCAGAACGCTTGTAACTGGAGGTTACTTAATGCAATTTAAGCACCGATCACAATTATTTCAAAAGCAACCTCGCGCTTTCACTATTGGAGCAATTGAAGAAATAAATGATGAATGGGTCTTTTTCGATGATGAAACTGATGAGGCTTTTTTACTTGAGGATCTTGTCGATGAAGATTTTGAAGTTTCTATAAATGAAGAGTGGGTACCTGCTTCTTTAAAAAATGGTAATTTTCTTATTCAGTATTCCAAAAAGAAAAAATTACAAAATGGCGATATTCTTCGTATTCAAAGAAAGCTTTTATATAGCTTCGATTCACTCTTGAAAAATTTGAGCGATGAATCATTTTATACTTTAGCTTACCTACTGAATACACATAGTTTTTCCCTATACGATTGCTTGTACTGTCATAACTTTCTTTCATTTCAACCTGAGGGTTCACCTTCAGATGGAGTAAATTTCATCGTATTTGATAATGGAGAACTTGTTTGTTCAGTATATCACCAATTTAGAATTTCATCTGAAGAACAAAACCATCGATTTGAACTTACGAAAGCAACAGGTAACCGCTACCTATTAACACAACTTTCATAAATACAAAAAACTGCCACAAGAAAATTGTGACAGTTTTTTTATTAAGCAAAGAAGTGTAAACCTTGTGGCAATCTAAATCCTAAATATAATAAAGCTAAAATAAATACTGTAAAAATTGTTGCAGGAACAACCATTTTACGGTGCTTCTTAGAAGACACAGTGAAATATTCAAACACACCTAACATAAGAATACCAAGTGTCATTTTTATGTTATAAAGCATCATCATATTAGAAGGCATATTTTCTTTATTCGAAATATGAATAAATAAATACAGTCCAGTTCCTAATATAACGAAGTATAAAAGACGTAAAATCATATGGGCAACTTTCACATTCCAACCATTTTTGTATCCATGCCCAACAATTAAAGCTAAGATAATAGCGATTACCCACGCTGTAATATGTAAGTGAATCATTTCATTTCCTCCCAATTATATATTCTCAATAATCATAACATAAGTGCTTGAATAAGGAAAAATCTAGATGAATTGGAAATGGAAAAGATTTTAAAAAATTCACAAATTGTTCAAAATATATGCTATGATTTTATACCTATTAACCGTTATAAAAAGCATGACAAAATATTCATTTTTAAAAATCATAAATTATATTAATCTAGGATTGTAATCTACTGTCGAAAATAAATTCAATATCATCTATAGCTCCTTACGATTCGACACTTCGTCTAGTTTATCCTACAAAAACCTTTCAATTTCCACTATCACAAGATTGAATGCAGCTGAATATTGTAGTATTTTGTAAGTTTTACACTTCTTTTAGCGAATGTCTTCTCATATGAAAATGATTTTGTATAATAGCATTACATACATCGTGAGACCTAGACATAATTCCCTATTCTTGAACAAAGTTGGTGACTAAATTGCTGCTTCATGTTATAGAGAAAAAACGAGCCCGAATGGTATATTATGCGGGACGATATGGTTTTACGAACAAAAAAACAGTTTTATGTAGCCAGGAATTGGACAGGCTCATGAATATGATCTCGACCTTTACCTCTTCTAAAAGGAGAGCCTAATAGCTAGCTTGCGATTAGTTTATTCTAATTGCAGCTAGTATTTTTTTTGTTATAGAATACGAGATCTCATCTCTTTTTTTATGCCCCTTCCCCTTTTCTTCCTATTTAAAACTTAATACTTATTAACAATATATAGTCTACAATCACGTTTTGGGGTAAATGGCCATATAATACATAATCATAAAAGAACAAAGGGTGTGCAGTCATGCCTGCTTATGTTGGAGTAATAAATATTGTCAGTATCGGTAGCAGCGCTGTAGTTAACGTGGGTGACGCATATAATATCATGCCTAAAAGTAATGCTCAAACTTATGCCGGTGCTGGTTCGTTTAATACAGGTGATAACGTAACAGTTTATAACAATAAAAGTATTTCGACCGTATATGATCAAGATCAAGTGGATCAACCAATGGTTGGCAACATGTAAAGGAGGGTGTCGTTTGAATATATATATACATCAAACAATTATTATTAATCAGCTAAAAACTGGTGGGATCGTAAACTCATCTGTTTTTCAAATTGGTACAACAGGAAATATAAATGCAAGAACGATAACGAATAATACTGGAGATTATTTAGAACCAGCACCACCACTTACTGAACCAGGTCAAATCGTTCAAACTTCGCAAGAGACATAATCTTATTCCTGTAGCAAAGTGAAAGCGAGGGAATTCTATGAATCAGCTAGAATTAAGACAGAATCAAATTGAGCAATTACTATATGAGCAGTCCCAAATAATTGAAGAATTAAAAGCTAAAATAGCTCAACTTGAAGTTACTGTTATTGAACTTTCTCAAAGACCTGAGACAAAAATTGATAAAATCGAATATAAATTTGATCAATTAAAAGTAGAAAATTTAAATGGTACGTTAACAATCGGGCTGAATCCGCTTCAAGCCCCAACATTCGATGATTTAACCGTGGAAAACCAACAAATTGATATTAAACCTGACAATCACATGAAAGCTTTGAAATCATATATAGAAGACCGAATCCATTTCCATTTAAAGGAAGAAGCGCTAGAAACCATTCTCCAATTAGAAACAGAGCTTAGAGTGTCAGTAGATGATTATTATCGTCAAATGATGATCGATGATATTCGAAATCAAATGGATATCAGGATTCCTTACTATATTGATTTATATAAGAATAAACCAAACTTCGCTGATAATCCTCTAAGATATTCTGAAGAAGTCGTTTTACACATGTTAAATGATATTCGAACTGCCTATAGTGCCTTTTTACAAAACTTACCGCATAATATCGGAAAGGAGAATAAAGGATGAATTTAAATGTAACAAATTGTAATTTACAAGTAGAAGAAATAAAATTTACGGCTATTTCATCATCTTCATTATTTATAATTGGAGATGCTCATAATATTTCACTATCCTCTATATTTGACACACCACCAGAATCGTTAATTGTAGGACCTTTTGTACCTTTATCTGTAAGCTAATGTTTAAAATTGATCCAAGATTTCGTTTAGCCGCCTTAGAAAGTTACAATGTAAATACAGTACTATTTTCAAGCGTTTTGCAGTTTGGGGATGCATTATCAATGAGTGCAGAGTCAAATGCTCTCGCGCTACAGGAACAAGGAAACGTATTAACTGAACCAGGCAAAGATGTTTTTGAAACTTATCCTCTTTATAAAGTAATGCCAAAACATCTTCCTTATGTTCCGAACGTTAAATTAAACCGAGTAAATCTTAACCCTACAATCCAAGTTGGTTCAGTTAATTATAATGGTATAAGCTCAGCCAGCGCTTCCATTATTGGCTCAATTTATAATGCTTTTATGTTATCGCGTGTACACCAAATACGGCATTTTATCACACCACCTACATTACACTACCAAACTCCAGGCGTTCATACACAGCCTACTTTTGCTCAGTTAATGCAACCACTCATGTCACAGCCAATGCAAGCCGTTCAATCAGATGTACTTATGCAACCAACAACACCGTCACAGATAGCCGTACCGACAGCAACAGTCGCAGCACATCCAGTTGCACCCGTACCTGCAGTACATGTCCCAGTTGTTCCGGCAGTGCCGGCGGTAGCAGGACGATTAACAGAATCAAAGAAACCACCATTATCCGATTAGGAAAGGAGAATTCTTCATGCCAACATTTCTTGGTGCAATTGTCATCACAAGCAATGAAGGAAATATAAATACAGGAGATCTTAATAATATCTCACCAAAAACTCAAACGAAATCATATTTCGGTTCAGGTTCAGGTAATACAGGATTCCTACCAGTAGCATTAAATGGTGCAAGTGCCACTAATACTTTAGATGCTGATTTAGTAGATCAAAACGAAGTTGCAACTCTTTAGTACACAAAAAAAAGCGATGCAAATGCATCGCTTTTTTTATAACTCTACAATATGACCACCATCGAAAAAGTATAGATACTTAGCTTTAACTAGTTTATCCATCCCCGCTTCAATTGCCTTTGAATAAAGATCGAGTTGAACACCATATCTTCTAATGGCTTCTTGCTTCAAGGCATCGCTTGTTGCAAACGCACCAGTTCGATCGGTTTTATAATCAATTAAGATAACCTCGTCTCCATCAATTAAAAGTAAGTCAATGATCCCTTGGATTAATACGACTTCCTCTTCATCTTCCCAATCTTTATAAATTTCATTTGTTGAAACCCCATAACTAAAAGGTACTTCGCGTAGATTTTGATTTGAGTTTGTCACTAATTGGCCAAGCTTTGACTGACAGAAATCAAATATCTCCAAGCTATTTACCGCTTCTCCTTGCTCTTGGGTAATTAATTCTTTTAACACCATACGATTTATCTGATTTATGATGTCGTCATGAGATGAGACATATTGATAATCTAAATTTTGCATAACAGCATGGGTAGCAGTCCCTTTTTCAGCTGAGTTCATTTTTTGTTCTGACATAAATTTCGGTCTTTCAAGTGGAAAATCTTTTGTTTTAGTCGCTGTAAAACTTTGACTATATGGATCCTCCTCTTGCATTTTTCTTTTTAATTCTGTAACAGATTGTTTTGGTCGATATAGAGTAGATTGTCTATGATGATATTGCCAGTTTAATTGATTCTCTAGTTTTTCATGAAGCTCTTCATGATTAATTTGAATCGGTTCCTTTAACTGAAAAGCTTGAAATACTTCGACTTTATTATTTTCTACTTCCTCAGCTTCCAATAATTGAATTGTAGAAGCATCTACAATTGAATAATTCCAGCGACATGGGTAAAACTGAATTTCATTTTTTGTGTGCCACAAATCATCTTCAAGTCTAATTGCATTACTAGAATCATGACGAATGATCGAAGGACCAATCCAATCAAGATAACTTTTAGCACCACTAATAACATTTAATGGCAAAAGCCACTCTTTATGGTTTTCAACTTCCTTCCAACTTTCAATCATTTTTTGTGCATCATTTACTTTACCTACTAAAATAAGCTTTTCTCTTGCACGAGTTAATGCAACATAAAGAATTCGTAACTCTTCCGAAATTAACTCTTCTTGTTCCTTGCGCTTGATTGTTTCCTTCAAAAGAGTTGAATTAGTCGTACGATACACAGGATGTACAAAATTCATTCCTAGACCTAATTCCTTTTGTAAAATGAATTTTGCCCTTAAATCTTGCATATTAAATTGCTTAGAAGTATTCACGACAAACACGATAGGAAACTCTAATCCCTTACTTTTATGGATTGTCATCATTTGAACGACATTTTCTTGATCACTTAAAATACGAACCTCATCTAGCTTTTCATCTCTTTCTTGCATACGATCTAAAAATCTTAAAAACTGAAATAGACTTCTATAATTTGATTCTTCTAATGCTTTAGCACGATCAAATATCGTAATTAAATTTGCTTGCCTTTGTTTACCTCCTGGTAATCCTCCGACAAAGTCATAGTATGTAGATTCCTTTAATACCTTCCAAATAAAGATTGAAAGTGTCTCTCTTTTAACGAGTCGTTTCCATTCCTTTATTTGTGCAAAGAAATTTACTAATTTAATTGAAAGTTGTTTATGTCGGTTTTCATAATTATTTAGATAATCCTGGCATGCATCGTAAAAAGATCCATTTTTATGATTTAGTCTAATCATCGTTAATTCCGGTTCCGACAGACCTACAATTGGAGAACGTAAGACAGATGCAAGCGGGATATCTTGAATCGTATTATCGATTAACTTTAATAAATTTAAAAAGACGGCAACTTCAATTGTTTGAAATAAGTCCTTTGATTTCTCAGCATATAGCGGTATACCTAACGCTTTGCATTCTTCTATATACAAATCAGCATTCGATAATGAACGACCTAAAATAGCAATATCATTATATTTTACTGGTCGCATTTCTCCAGTCTTTTCCGTTATTAAATATTCACTTTCAACTAAATCCTTTATTCTTCTCGCTACGTACCTTGCCTCAATTTGTTCAAGCTTTTCTTCAACAAGATCATCATCATCTTGTTCACTGTACTCAGGCTCATTTTCTTCTTCATCCGAATTCGTTAATAAGATTAATTCAGCAGCGCAATCTGAGTATTCAGGATAGCTCGCACCTAGCTTTAACATTGCATCTTCATCATACTCAATACCACCAATTTCTCTTCCCATGATTTGTTGAAAAATAAAATTGGTTGCATCTAATACTTCCGCTCTACTTCTAAAGTTTTTAGATAAATCGATTCTCAAGCCAGTTCTTTCATTTTTCTCTTTTTCGTATAAATTGTATTTATTTATAAATAGCTGTGGTTCTGCTAATCGAAAGCGATAAATAGATTGCTTTACGTCCCCAACCATAAAAAGATTACCAGAAGCACCAGAGCCTTTTGTGATTAATCTTAAAATCGATTCTTGTACATAGTTCGTATCTTGGTATTCATCAACTAGCACTTCACTAAACTTTTCTTGGTAAACTCTCGCAACTGACGAAGGTAATAAATCTTCCTCGTTTTTTTCCTTTAAAATTTCAAGTGCATAATGTTCTAAATCATTGAAATCTAAAATTCCATTTTCCAATTTTGCTTGTTTAAATAACACGATAAAACGATTAACAAGTTCAATTAATTTTTCAACCAAAGTCTTTAATTCACTTATTTGTTTTAATTGAAGGTCAATACTTCGACTAAAATACTTATCTCTTATATCTTCAACCTTCTTTTTAACATCTTTACGGAAATTCGCTACTAATTCCTTTTTCTGTTGATCTCCCTCTGTCTTCTTAATCGTTGGCAATCGATTAAATACTATTTTTTGTAGACCAACATTAATTTCTTCCCATGATTTTTCTGAAGCATGGAATAAACATTCTAAATTACCATACTCCTCTTTAAACACTTCAGCATACTTAATTGGGCCATCAGGACTTTCTATTATATCTAAAGCTTGTTTATAAGTGTTTATACAAGCAATCATATCATTTTGAATAAATTTCTTAAGCTCTTGAATAAAAGGAATCTCATCAACTGGTTTACCTACTACATTATATTGATGAATGAACGCATTTAAAAACTCACTTGGATTTGGGTTAGAAATTGCGTGACGATATAGCTTTAATATTAATTTTGGTAAATCATTATCATCTCGATCACTAGTATATCGATCAACTAAATCAAAGAAGACTAAATTAGATTCATCACTGTATTCTGACTCCATCAACTCTTCTAACACTTCATCCATCAGTAATTGAATCTCAATTTCTTCTGCAGTACGGAAGTTCGGATCTAATTCTACCATATAGTAATTTGATCGAATGACTTCAGTACAAAAAGAGTGAATAGTTGAGATTGAAGCTTTATTTAATAAAGAAGCTTGTTTCCTTAAATGATCAGATTCAGGATTATTTACAAGTTGTTTCTCTAATGCAATACCAATCCTTTCTTTCATTTCCTGGGCACTTGCTTTTGTAAAAGTAACTACTAGTAATTCATCAACATTTATTGGATTTTCATCGCGAATGATTTTTTGAATAATTCGTTCAACAAGAACAGCCGTCTTTCCAGAACCAGCGGCAGCGGCTACAAGAATATCTGACCCTTCGAAATCGATCGCTTTTTGCTGGTCGACTGTCCATGTTGTTTTACTTGCGTTATTTTCTTCTTTACTCATCTTTATTCACCACCTCTATCATTTTTTGTAGTGCTTCGCTATCTTCTAAAGGAGGTAGAACACGATATTCATTTCCTTTTACATTCGCATCAAATTGACATACTGATTGGTACGAGCAATATGTACATGGTATTTTATCCTTTTGCTGATATGGATTTGCTTCTACAAAACCGTTGTATATTTGCTGACCAGCTTCAGTAAATTTTTGCTTTATATAATTCGTCATCATTGGGTATTGTTCAGGCTTTACCGTTTTTGAATATTTCGCCATATACTCTCCGGTTTTTTTAAGCCTAATCGGCACAATTTTTGAAGAGCTTCCATCTTGAATTAATGCTTCATCCATTAACGTATTACTTTCACGATCTTCTAATAGTAATCCATTCATTTTAAACTTTTTAAAGATCTCATCCTGAATTTCATCGAATTCGATATTATTTTTAACTTTAACAATCGGATTTTGAACATGGAAATACAGAATGCCAGCCGGGTCCGCGTGTTTTCCAAGTAAAGTTGTTGAATTTGCTACAGCTATATCTAAATAAGTTAGTAACTGTAAAGCAAGTCCATAGTAAACATCTGATAATTTTAATTCCTTTTTTGTTGATTTATAATCCAAAATTCGAAGGTAATCGCCTTTTTCACTTGTAGCTTTATCAATTCGGTCAATTCGGCCATTTAATACCATTCTTCTTTTTCCATCAATCGGAAGTTCATAAGAATTCAACTGTTTACCCATACCAAATGGTACTTCTAAAGCAACAGGGACAAATTTACCTGAATGCTCTTGTTGACTTAAAATTGAGGATACTTTAGCAATAACATCCTTCATTTTTTTCTTTAAAAACATATATCGATTCGTACTTAACAAAATCTCACGTTGAAACTTTGGAGAGATTTCGTCTACTACTTTTGCTGCTAATTCATCACATTCTGAATTCGTTAAACTACTCCAGCTTTTCCCGGCCTGTAAAAGATTCTCTCCAATAATTGTTAAAGCACTATGGAATAATTGACCCATATCAAATGATTCAAACTTATAAATTTCACGTTCTTGTAGCTTTAGTCCATAACGTGCAAAATGGGCATATGCGCATTGATGGAAAAGCTCAATTCGTGATACCGATCCACTCAATTCTTCCCCATATAATTCTGTACTTAAATCTTCTCCAAGATCTTTCGCAACATTGTTATACATTACGCTACTTATCACTTTATACAGTTTATCTTTTGAATCAGTATTTTCTCGTAAAACATTATAAAGCGTCCACCATAAATCCATATTCGTTTCAGTTTCCTTAGTCGACCAAACTTGAAGCTGAGACACTAAATTCGTTAATGCTGTACCATAATTTGTAATAGATGTTAGTTGTTCTTCTACAGAACTAAATGTTAAATCTCCACTTTCAAATCTTTGCTGTATATTTGGAAAAATCGATTTTATTCTTTGAATGAGACTTGATGGGGCAAGACTTTTCCCATCATCACTTGCTAACGGATAACTAATGATTAACTCATGACTTGCTCGATTAATTCCAGTATAGATATTAAAATTTTCTACAAATAATTGGTGCTTGCTTGTTGGTGCTACTTCCACTCCAAATGATTGTAAAAACTCTCGAGCAGTGTCGCCTAATAGCCCATCTTCATTGGCCTTCCTTGGAATAACCCCTTCATTTACACCAATGATATAAGCACACTTTACATTTTGTAATCTTGAATGATCAAAATCAGCTATGTTTACTTGATCTAATGATGCAGGAACATTCGCAAATTCAAGTGATTGAAAACCAGTTTGAAGAATTTCAAAAAATGTTTTACGTGACAGCTTTTCTTCTCCAATTAATTCAACGCATTCATCTAAAAGTTGGATAAACCCTTTCCAAACTTGCTCGTGATCTTTGCTTTCAATTAAATTAGATCGATTTTCAGCATCATCCTTTAAACGTTGGAGCTTCCTTGAAATATCCAGTGATTCAACAAATTCATACAATGCTACACACATTTCTCTCGCATTTTTTGCTTGCTTTAGATTGCTTTGAAATGTAAGAATTGGCTTTACTAATAAATCTCTTACTGAATTGATTAATGCCTCAAATTCTAGCTCTTCGTTTGTTATCCCTCTATCAATACCTTCAGTTGAGCGATACTTTCGGTACTTCCATGGTTCTTCAATCGTCCACCTTTTTCCTTGCTTACCATACGCTATGCAATAATTCTCAAATAACTCAAGCTGTTCACGATTCTGATCACGATTACTTTCAAATGGATAAACTAATTCTGTTTTATATGCATTGAAAACTGATTCATATCTCCAATTTTTTTGAATGATATCGAAAGTAGCTTGTAAAAACGTAAATAATGGATGCGTTAGCATTGAACGCTTTTCTTCTATGAAAATTGGTATTTCATACGCATGAAAAATAGTTGATATCAAATGTGAATATGAATCTCCATTTCTTAAGAAAATTGCTATATCACGATATCGGTATCCTTGTTCACGTACCTTATGAATAATATCTTTCGCAATCCCATTTACTTCAGCCCGACGATTAGATGCCGACATAATCTTAATTCCATCTGATTCAAACGAAGGCTTAACTGGCCTGTTATCAAAATTTGTTTCGAAATACTTCAAATCATTCGATTGATTTCTAAAGTTATGATGACAAATAACCGGTTCCTCTATTGTTTGCTTTGTATTTAAAGCTATCTCTTTAATTTGTTGATATAGAAGCGCTGGTTTATAAAATAAATTCAATTCATGTGGTAAAAAATCATCATATGGTCGGTCAATTGTTAGAGAGAAATTTACCTCACTACAATATCTCATTAGCTCCTCAACTACATTTCGCTCTTGAGGTGCTAAGTCATAATATCCATCAATATAAATAATACTGTCTTTTATATAGTCACTTTTAGGTAATTCTTGAATCAACAAATTTAAATAGTCTTCCGAATCAAGGTATTTATCTTTCATATATGTATTAAAAGCATCAAACACTATTTGAATATCATTTATCTTTTGTTGAATAAAGATATGATCCTTTGATGAATTTTGCTCCATTTGTAAAATAACAGAAGATAATTCATCTGAAGAAACTTGAAAACCTTTAAACTCAGCAATAAGACCTGTTAGTTCCTTATAAAATCCTTGTCGATCAGCAACGTGATGAAATACTTTCAATTCTTCTTTCTTTTCTTCAATAATCTTTCGAAGAATCATAGAAATTCCAATTTCACCAATATGAATCCGACTTATTCCACCTGTTTCTTGTAAAACCTTCCAAGCTAATCGAGTAAAACTAAAAACTTGGGAATTAATAATCGCCTTCTTTTCCTGCCTTCTAACTAATTCATATTCCATCTGAAAGGTCATTTGATCAGGTACAATAAAGATGATATTTTTTGTTTCATTTTTTAATCTATTTGTAATTTCATTTAAAATATGATGCGTTTTTCCACTTCCTGCACGTCCTAATATAAATTGAAACGACATTAACTAGCTCCCTCCTTAAAGTATTAGAATAATAAATGTGTAATTAATAAGAAAAGCCCCCATAAGGAGCTTATTTGTTAAAATTCGTATTCAAACTTGAAATTGGCCAATAAAGTAGGTCGACCTTCCCTACAATTTTATCAATTTTTACAAATCCAAACAAACGACTGTCATAACTTTTTGGTCGATTGTCCCCTTCAACAAAAACATAACCTGGTGGAACTTTCGTTTTACCTGTAACTTCGTTTAAATTAAAATCAGGTGTAAAAGCTGTTCCTTTTAAAGAACTCTTGTAATCATTTAAATATGGTTCATTCCATTTTTTATCGTTAACATAAAGCTGATCATCTTTATATTCAATTGAATCTCCAGGTAAACCAATCACACGCTTAACATAATCTTCTTTCTTATTTGCATGAAATACAATTACGTCAAATCTGTTAATATCACCAATCTCATATCCAAATTTATTTATAACTAGTAAGTTTCCATCCTTTAATGTTGGCATCATAGATTCCCCATCAACTACATATGTAGAAAATAAGAACGTTCTTACAATAAAAGCAATTGCGATCCCAATAATGATCGCTTTTCCCCAGTCAAATACTTCTTTTCTTAGCATAAAGTTGCTCTCTCCCTTTTGAGTAATAATGCTTTATTGCTCATCAGATGATTGAGGCGCTCTCTTTTTCTCTGGTGTTTTTTCTTTGATGTCCATACGTTTCTCAATCACTTTCCCAACAATCCATAATACGAATATAAAAATTCCTATGTACACTGCTTTAATCGGGTTTTGAAACACTGAAGTTAAATCTTTCCCTAAATAACTAATCATGGCAATCATAGTAAACTTTCCAAGTACTAATGCGATTAGAAATTGTGATATTTTAATACGTGACAGACCAGCTACAATATTTATTAAAAAAGATGGTGAAAACGGAAATGCAAACATAATAAAAATAGGGCCAAATCCCCTTTTTTCAATCCACCCTATTGAAGATTCTACTTTCTTATGCTTACTTACAAATGAAAAAAATCGTTTCTGACCAAATTTTCTAACAACATAGAATAGTAAAATGGAACCTAAGCAAGAACCAATCCATGAATATAAAAAACCTAATAAAGGCCCAAATGCTGCAGCATTAGCAAATACAAAAATGACTAAAGGTAAAATTGGACAAATTGCTTCAATAAAAGGGATTGATATTCCAACTAATGGACCATAGTCTTTGTACTGTTGAATGAGATGTAAAAAATGTTCTTCTGTAAAAAAAGCCTTTAAGTCAAAAACGTTCATTTAAATATGAATCTCTCCTTAAGCCGTATTTCTAAATAGATATCCTTACTGTTAACATTATCACATATAACTATTTATTCAATAATAATAAATGATTCTAACTAGTATTTTTTGTAATAATTTGACTGTTCATCTTATAATTATTTTTTTACTAATTTGTTCCTAATGATGCTTAATGTAATTCTAATAAACTATTCTTTGAATAAATAAAAAAACTACTTCACTAAATGGAAAAGTAGTTGTCAATTAAATAAGTAATTTCTTAAAAGATTTAGTAAAAGTTTTAAAAAAAATTCAAATAAAGCCACGATTACGGAGCAAATAAAGTAAAAAGAATTTAAAAACAGGAATAAAATACTACATTTAAAATCAATAAATCAAAATAACTCTATACATAAGAAGTATTTAAATCTTCATTCCAGAAACACCAAAGTTTAATATAGATGAAATCAAATTTCATGTTAATTTATATTGTTTTTCTTATTGGCTCTGTTAGATTAAAATCTTGAAAAAAGATCGACAAAATCGTCGATCACGTTGTACAAATAAAGAACACGTTAGTTGAATAACTTTCAGAAATATGAACTATTTTTTGAATAACTAAATGAACTTATTCGTTAACTTTAATTACGAATATCCCCTTCACCTTCAATTGGTTCAATACTCGGAAGAACGCCACTTGTTCGATATCTCCTCAATGTGATAAGGTGTCGTTCTGCAGCATCCACCTATTAAACGTGCACCTGCTTGGTACCATTCTTCAGATTGAATATCCAACACGTTACATTGTTCATGACCATGCCATGTTTTTGTTTCTGGATTATAAGTTTCACCAGAATTTGGATAAACAATAATCGGTTTTTTGGTGTTTGCCCTCAACTCTTGTATTGCACCAGTCACAACGGTTACTGGCGCACAATTGATGCCTATCGCTACAATTTGTTCACTTTTCTCAAAAACTCGTGCACACTCTACGAGTTTTATACCTTCACTAATCTCTTTCTCATTTTTTAACGAAAAGGAAAGCCACGCAAATGTTTCTGGAAACTCACGTAATAATGTATCTAATACTCTTGCTTCTTGCAAAGAAGGAATCGTTTCAAATGCCAATAGATCTGCACCTGCTTCAATTAACGCTGACATTCTCGAACGGTGAAAGTCTGCTAATGTTTTATCTGTCACACCATAGTTGCCTACATACTCTGAACCATCTGCAAGGTAAGCCCCGTACGGCCCAACCGATGCAACAACCAATGGTTTAGGCCTATTCGTTTGCTTATTTTCCTTCCAAAAATCATCTCTTGCCCTTCTTGCAAGTAACACCGTTTTCTTAATTAATTCCAAAGCTTCCTGTTCTTGTATTCCACGCGCGGAAAAACCACTAATAGTAGCTTGATAGCTTGCTGTTATGGCACAGTCCGCACCAGCACGAAAATAGTCCGAATGAACCTGATAAATAAGTTCCGGATTTTCTAGTAACACACGTGCCGACCAAAGGGGATCGTCCAAATTACATCCATGCGCCTCCAATTCTGTAGCTAATGCTCCGTCAAGAAGCATAATGGAATGTTGGGATAAAATAGCATCAATTGGATTGACTTTGTTCGACATAATCTACGCCCCTCTTTTTTAAATTTTTTGTTAGATAATAACTTCCATAGCAAAACAAAATAAACGGTATGCCGCAATATAAGGCAATTCTCTGTGTTGGATCGAATGCAATTCCAATACACGATGCCAGACAAAGGATAAAAGAAGCAATTGGTACTAATGGATACAGTGGTGTGCGATAAATCAAGTCCTTTTCAGAATTTCCTTCTTTCAAAAATTGTCTGCGAAATAGGAACTGGGAAGCACTAATACTCATCCAAACTACAACTACTGCTAGACCGGAAATGGAAACAAGTACGATATAGACAGTATCTGGTGCCACAATACTTGAGAGCAAAGCCAAAGCTCCACCCACCATGCTGAAAATGACGGCGTTGATTGGAACACCTTGCTTCGTCATTTTTCCAAAAACCGGAGATATCGTATTCTTATTAGCAAGCGACCAAAGCATTCTAGAAGAGGCATAAAGGCCTGAGTTTGCCGCAGATAAAATAGCTGTTAAGATAACGAAATTCATTACGTCAGCTGAATATGGCACCCCAATTCGTTCTAGAACTGCAACAAAAGGGCTCTCTAATACACCAGCATCGGAAATAGGCAATAACGCAGATAAAACAAAAATCGTTCCTACAAAAAAGATGATCAATCTCCACAGAGTAGTTCGAATGGCCTTCGGTATCATTTTTTCCGGGTTCGCGGTTTCTCCAGCTGCAATGCCTATTAATTCTGTTCCTGAAAAAGCAAAATTAACCGCAAGCATGGTCATTATAATTCCCGTAGCACCATGAGGAAATAAACCTCCACTTGTAAAATTAGAAAATAATGGCGCTGCTTTTGAATGACTCATCGGAAGAAACCCTAGCATTGTCGCTGCTCCTAAAACAATAAAAATCACAATAGCTATAACCTTTATCGATGAAAACCAAAATTCGGATTCGGCGAAAAATTTAACAGTCATGACATTTAATACAAAGATCAAAATGGCAAAAATAGCACTCCATATCCAAACATTAATCGATGGAAACCATCGCTTCATAAGTAATCCTGCGGCTGTAAATTCAGAACCTAAAGCAACAGTCCAAGTTAACCAATACAACCAGGCTACTGTATACCCTGTACCCGGTCCAATGTATTTAACTGCATAACTGTGAAATGAGCCCGTTTCAGGCATATGTACGGAAAGCTCTCCTAAACATAGCATAACTAGATAAACCACTAGCGCACCAATCAGATAGGATAGTATTGTTCCAAACGGGCCAGCTTGTTGAATAGTGTAGCCCGAGCTTAAGAATAAGCCAGTTCCAATCACCCCACCAAGTGATAGCATGACTAAATGACGTGCTTGCATGTTCCTTTGAAATTCTTGCCCATTTTTGTTCCCCATTTCTACTCTCCTTTAGTTACTATCCAGAAAAAACAAAAACGCACTCTAAAAAAGAGTGCGCTACTGACAAATAAAAACGAAAGCTCTCATCTATCAGGTTAACACCCGCTGGAATTAGCACAGTGTCTACTTAAGCAGACCTGTTGCTGAGGCTTCAAAGGGCCAGTCCCTCCACCTCTCTGGATAAGAAATATTTTTTTATAACCATATCAATCCATTCGATAATTGTCAATATAATTCTGTTTTTTTAAAAAATTATTAATTATTGACTTACTATTTTATCATTTCTTATGCAACTAAACTGCCATTATATTGAATAAGATTTCAACAATCTACTTTAATAGATCCTACTAATTAAGAATTAAAAGGACTAATTTTCATAAATATAATTTCCAAATAATTCCCATAAAAAAACTACTTTACTATATGTTAAAGTAGTTAAATTTTTAATCTTTCATTTTTATTTTTCGTGTATGGATATTCCTTTTATATATGATGTAATTTCGTTATCTGGGATTAATTTGTAAGATTTTTGTTGGGTATTTTCAGGGTTGAGTCGGTCTTCATAAATAGCTCTTAGATGTGCAGTTCGGTATAGTTGGTTTTCAAATGATCCACGAGATATTTCTAATGGAAGTTCAACGCCGTTAAAAAATTCAACCACTGATCGATTGTATTTACCGCCTCTGAAATTAGCAACATGATTGTAGGAGATCCAAGAGCATTCTACTTTTAAAGAAGATGAAGTGGGGAAAAAGAAAATTTGATTCATTGAGCTGATCGCTATTGGTGGTTTATGGGTGATGGAAATCATTTGTTTAGTTCCTTCACGCCTACCCCGGTAACTACTCCCGAAATAAGCACAGCTTCTTTCAATAATTTCAATCGGTTTCATTAAAACATAAAAACTATCATCTGTTTCATATACCTTTGAAATCACAACTAAGTCGACCGTAAATTCTGGAATGATTGCCATTGTCGACTTATTAATCTCGTACTCATTTAATACTTTAACTTGTCCTTTCACATGATTCATCCTTACAACTCCTTCTGTTATTAGTATTATGAAATGTTAAATCTTATTGGCTTTAATTGACTCTCCCTCTTCCTTAATTAAATAATTAAATAATTAAATAATTAAATTAAAGGCCAACAATTAAGTTTAACAAGTTCAGATAAAAAATTTTAACATGAAGTATAGTAGCAACATTGATGTTAGAGAAATAATATCATAAATCTTTATTTGTAATATCATTTTTTAAATACTTTAACAAAAGTGTCATTGTTTACTAAATTTTAGGATAAAACCCAATAGAAAAACCACCTTTTTCACATTTAAAAAAAGTGGTTTTTTACTAGTTAATTAGATGAAAATTGTTGTTCTTCAGTAGAACCTTTAAGAGCTGTTGTTGAAGAAGTTCCTCCAGTAATAATTTGAGCTACTTGATCAAAATATCCTGTTCCAACTTCGCGTTGGTGTCTTGTCGCAGTATAGCCATATTGTTCGCTTGCAAATTCAGCTTGTTGAAGTTCTGAATATGCTCCCATTCCTCGATCTTTGTAGTTTCTAGCTAATTCAAACATACCAAAGTTTAATGCATGGAAACCAGCAAGGGTAACGAATTGGAATTTATAGCCCATTGCTGCAATTTGTTGTTGGAATGTTTCAATTGTTTCGTCATCAAGTTTCTTCTTCCAGTTAAATGAAGGTGAGCAGTTATAAGCTAGTAATTTACCTGGGAATTTTGCATGTATAGCATCTGCAAAACGTTTTGCATCTTCTAAGTTTGGCTCTGACGTCTCACACCAAACTAAGTCTGCATACGGTGCATAAGCAAGACCACGAGCAATTGCTTGATCTAACCCCGCTTTCGTACGATAAAAGCCTTCAGGTGTTCTTTCACCTGTAATAAATTGTTGGTCGACTGGATCAATATCACTTGTAATTAAATCTGCTGCATCTGCATCAGTTCGTGCAACAATAAGGGTAGGAACTCCCATTACATCCGCTGCTAAACGAGCAGAGATTAAGTTACGAACCGCCGTTTGTGTTGGTAATAATACTTTCCCACCTAAATGACCACATTTTTTCTCCGAAGACAATTGATCTTCAAAATGTACACCTGCCGCTCCTGCTTCAATCATACTTTTCATTAATTCAAATACATTTAATTGCCCACCGAAGCCAGCCTCTGCATCTGCCATAATCGGTGCGAAGTAATCGATTTCTTCTCCACCTTCAACAAATTGAATTTGATCTGCACGTTGGAAAGCCTGGTTAATTCGTTTTACAACTGCTGGTACAGAATTTGCCGGATATAAGCTTTGATCTGGATACATTTGACCAGAAAGATTCGCATCAGCAGCTACTTGCCAACCACTTAAATAAATAGCCTTCAAACCTGCTTTAACTTGTTGAATTGCCTGATTTCCAGTTAATGCTCCTAGTGCATTTACATAGCTTTCTTCATTTAAAAGCTTCCATAACTTTTCTGCACCTTTTTTTGCTAATGTTTGTTCAATATCGATTGATCCTCTTAATTTAATTACGTCTTCAGCAGTGTATGTTCTTGTAATGCCATTCCATCTAGAATCAAGCTCCCAGCTTTCTTGTAATTCAGCAATACGCTTTTCACGATTTTTCGTCATATTCAATTCCTCCTAATTTTATAAAAAGTTATATCCTTTTAAAGTCAGAAAGTCAGCAAATTCATCATTGCTAATTAACTCATTAAATAATTCAATTGCTTCACTAAATCGTTTTGCTTCAAATTGTTCTTTCCCTATTTCTAGTTGAAGCTTCATCATTTCTTCATGTTTTAATGAATCCACTAATTGTAAAGTAATGTTTGTACCATCCTCTAAAACGCCTTTTTCATGACGCACCCATTGCCAAATTTGTGCACGCGAAATTTCAGCAGTCGCAGCATCCTCCATTAAGTTGTATAGCGGCACCGCGCCTCGACCACTTATCCATGCTTCAATATATTGAATCGCAACTGTTATATTTGTTCTGAGACCTTGTTCAGTAATAACACCACTTGGAATCTCTAAAAGATCCGCTTCAGTTACATTAACATCCTCACGTTTTCTATGAATCTGGTTTGGTGTTGGCATAAATCGATTAAACTGTTCAAGAGCTACAGCTACTAAACCAGGATGAGCTACCCAAGTACCATCGTGTCCATCCTTTGCTTCACGCTCTTTATCTTTTCTTACCTTTTCAAATGCAACTTCATTTCGCTCTTTATCATCTTTAATTGGAATTTGAGCTGCCATTCCTCCAATTGCAGGAGCATTTCTACGATGGCAAGTTTGAATAACTTTTTGAGAATATGAACGCATAAAAGGTACTTCCATCGTCACAACAGAACGATCAGGTAAAATAATTGATTTGTCGTATCGCATCATTTTTATAAAACTAAAAATATAATCCCATCTGCCACAATTAAATCCCGCTGAATGATCCTTCAATTCATAAAGTATTTCATCCATTTCAAATGAAGCAGCAATTGTTTCGATTAATACAGTTGCTTTAATCGTTCCAACAGGTATATTCAATTCATTTTGAGCAAATAAAAAAACATCATTCCATAATCTTGCTTCCAAATAACTTTCCATTTTTGGTAAATAAAAATAAGGTCCTGAGCCGTTTTTAATTGCTTGTTTCGCATTATGAAAGAAATAAAGTCCAAAATCTACTAAGCTACCAGACATATTTTCACCATTTACAGTGATATGTTTTTCTTCTAAATGCCAGCCTCTTGGTCGAACTAATAGTACAGCTGGCTTCTCTTTTAACTTATATGTTTTTCCTTTTGAATGAAGTGAAATTGTTCGATTCACAGCATCTCTTAAATTAACCTGACCCGAAATTATATTTTCCCAAGTTGGAGAAGTAGCATCTTCAAAATCAGCCATGAAAACAAACGCATCAGAATTCAATGCATTAATAATCATTTTTCGATCAACTGGTCCCGTTATCTCTACTCTTCGATCTTGTAAATCCTCTGGAATAGGTGCAATTGTCCATTCACTTTCACGAATGTGTTTTGTTTCCTCTAAAAATTGAAGCTTACCTCCATTTTGTAACAAACGCATTCTTTCTTTTCTGTTTATTAACAGCTGTTGTCTACGTTGATCAAATTTCAGATGTAATTGCTCTAAAAAACTTAATGCTTCGGTCGTAAGAATGTCAGTTGAACCCTCTACATGATTACCGAGAACTTTAATTTTTGAAAGTTCAGTTGTCATATGATTCCTCCATTCAGTTATATAACAGATATTGATTACTTATGTTATTATATAACAGTATATTCGGATTTGATATTAAATTCTGAAAATATTCCCAAAAGAATTTTCGACAGCTTAACTTTTTAGAAAGTATCTTGTGAGTCCACTGATACCCAAATTTTTTTATCTTAATCGAGAGGTCCATCATATTTTTCCAAAGTAAAAATCTTCAATTTGTGTTCCATTGTCTTTGATAAAGTTTAGTAAAAGAATAATAAAGGAAACACACGAATTAATTAGTAAACATTTGATACTATGTATAATTAAGAGATTTGAAGTGCTTCTAAATTTTTCTCAATTTAAATTTCACACAATAAAAAAGCTTGTAGATATTGGTACAAAACCAAACAATCTACAAGCTAAACATTCAACAAAGGATTTACTCTATTTATTGTTGTTTCTTTTTTCAGCTGCCTCTAAATACCTCATTCTTTCCAACATTGTCGGATGATCATATCTAAACAATTTCACTAAAAATGGTGGATTTACTTGAGACAAGCTGTTTTTGGATAACTTTTGAAACGCTATAATGCCTGCCTCTGGATCATGTGTTAGCTTAACTGCATATAAATCTGCTCTTTTCTCTGCACTTCTTGAAAATGCATTTGATACTGGATCAGTAATAAAGCTTACTACTCCACTAATGATTAAAAATAGTGTTAAGATGACGGCCATTTTTTCAGTAGAATTACTGCTTCTACTCTTCGATAGTACATACCTCATTAATAAGTGAATGATATACAGACCAACTAAACTACCTGCTAGCATACCAAACATTGATTTATAAATGTCTTTGTGGACGTAATGTGACATTTCATGAGCCATGATGAACATAATTTCATCTTCAGTTAGCCCTTTAAGAGTTGTATCCCATAATACAATCCTAGCGTTTTTACCTATACCAGTAACATATGCATTATAAGTAGTTGTCTTAGTGGACATATTTACTTCATATACCCGATGTGCAGGAATATTTGCTTCTTTAGCAAGGGTAATAATTTTCTTTTCTAAATTTTTATCTTTTAATGGGTAAAAATCATTATATAAGGGATCAATTACTACAGGCTGAATAAACGTTAAGAAAATTGTAAAAGGAATACTTAATAGCCATGCAGTTAACCACCATTTCTTTGGTTGCTTTTTGATTAACAAATACACAACATACATCACAAAAAACATCATGGCAAAATTTATCCAAAAACCAATCATTTCATCCTTCATCCAAGCATTAAATGTTTGGACAGATAAACCATATTTCGTTGATAACTTAAATCGATAGAAATCAAGTGGAAATGTAACAATATATGTAACGACCGAGACAAAGAAAAAATATAAAAGGACTTGTATAAACTTAAATCTAGTCAACTTAGATAAAGAGTCACCTAATCTTTCAATTGTTCCACTTAATAATAAAAGTGATAATACAATCCAATCGATCGGTAAGCTAATAAAATAAAGAACATTTTTTAATGTGCTATAACTAGAGCTTAGATTAGCTTCTTTATGATTCATGAATGTATGTGGATCAACAAATGTTCCTTTATATTTTGAAGGTAGGTCAGAAGTCGTAAAAACATAAAAGTATAACAGGACTAAAATGATATAAATAAGATAGCCTAGACAGATAAATTTGGTTAATTTAGATTTAGTTGCTTTTTTCATAAAATCTCCCCCCATTCTCTATATTATCAACTTTGTCCAATTTTTTAGAACTTCAACCTATTATATTTTTAAATACTGTAGTTGAATTAGAAATTAAATTACTACTAAATATAAATATAAAAAATAAAACCACGACTAGTATATCGTAGTTTAGAATAAACATTTCTCACCTAGGATTTAAATGTTTTTCTCTTATTTTCGCATACAGATGGAGCTTGATAAAATCTAATACTTTTTGCAAGCACATAAATTCTTCATCTTTTTTACTAGCTTTTGCTAGTTTATCGAATCGATCCTGTCCGATATGTAAGTGGAAAGGATCAAACTCCTTTACATCCTCTGATGCTTCGTCGTGATGGTAATGGTTATGAAATTTCATAATCGCACCAGCACTGCTTTCCCAATCATAGAAATAAGCTACAATTTTATCTGTTTTTTTATCTATGTATTCAATACATTTTAAATCAGGAATGTCTGATTCGAACGTAAATTTTATCCTTTTAGCCTGACCATACACATTGGGACCAAAGTGTTTAGGGATATCAGTACTCGGGAAATTTTGAATTTCTCGAATTATATCTTTATAATATAATTCAATTAAATTAAATTTTGTTCTTTCAATCCCAATTATTTTCTTCATTTTTTGCTCTGTTTAAGAAGAAAGACCACATTGATTTATCTGTATCCTCTTCTGGTGTTAATTCGTCCCATTTTTTATTTCCAAATACTTCTTCAAAAGTACCTTTGTACTTATTTATAAAGTGCTCATTATACAGTCTAATTTGTTCTTCTTCTGTCACAACTGAGAACTCGTTTTCAAGCATTTCTCTTTCTTTTTGATCCTTATAATATGCTTCAGCAATATCTTTTAATTTTAAGCGAACTCCAGTTGGAGCATCAAATAAAGTGTTTGGATGAAATCGTAGTTTTGCATTGGTACTAGAGCGCCCAACAATAATAACTCGTCCATCCTCATGTTCAATAAAAAACTTTCCTTCTTTTACCCAATTATTTATTGTGGTTATGCTTACATATAAAAATTTTGATAACTGTCCAGTAGAATATCCTTGCATTTCTTTTGGTAAACTTTTTGCAACTTTAGGCTTTATTACAAGTTTTCTTTGTGGGTTCTCAACAGTGTCGAAAGCTAGAAGCAATAACTCAGAAAGCATTTTTTTATTTTCTATTGATACTGCTGAATTATAACGTTGGTTTGATGAGGGATTTAACTCGACAATGTTGTTCATCATTTTAAAAAATGCTATTCGAAAATCTTTATTTGAAAAAGATTTCGATGCCCAATCCTTAAAGTCCATTTCTTGTAATTCTAAAGCAGACTCTTGAAAAACTTTTTTATCTTCTTTAGTTAATGGCATTTCCATCACCTCTTGCCTCCATTCTATCAACAACTGCAAGTAACTGCAATTAACAAAAACTAACTAAAAACTTATTAACTATTATTATTTTATAAATAAGAATTTATACCTTTAAATAATTGAGTACAAATTTCTATACAAAACGACTTGTTAAGCTAAATTACCAATTACATGTGAATCATATGAAGCTAATAAAAAATCAATCTTCACACAGGTTTTTACCTCTCTTAAATCAAAAAAGTACAACCTTATTCAGGTTGTACCTCTATTACCACAATTTATTGTACAACTGAATCTTTCAACGCTCTTCTAAGTATTTTACCAGTTGCATTTTTTGGTAGTTCTGGAATGAATTCTATTGATCTTGGTACTTTATATTTTGCTAAGTGCGCCTTGCAATATTCTGATAAGGTCTCTACACTTAATGAAGGATTTTTGGAAACAACATAGGCTTTTACACTTTCTCCAAAATTATCGTCTGGTAATCCAATCACCGCACATTCAACAACATCTGGATGATTATAAATTACCTCTTCAACTTCACGAGGGTATACATTATAGCCGCCAACAAGAATTAATTCTTTTTTACGATCGACTATATAGAAATAACCATCTTCGTCTATTCTTGCTAGATCACCAGTATATAACCAGCCATCTCGTATCGTCATTGCCGTTTCTTCTGGCATATTATAATAGCCTTTCATTATATTTGGTCCGCGGACGATTAATTCACCTACTTCACCAACTGTTACTTCTTGACCAAGAGCATTTACTACTTTATTTTCTACATTGCTAATATTTGTCCCAATTGATCCTGCTTTTCTTGGGCGATCTAACGGATTAAATGTCGTAACTGGTGAGGCTTCTGACAATCCATAACCTTCAGATATAATAACTTTAAATTTCTTTTCAAAATTCTCTAGAAGTGCAACCGGCAATGATGAACCACCCGAAATACAAAGTCGAATTGACTCAAAGTCTTCTGTCTTTCCTTCAGGGAATTGATATAAGAAGTTGTACATTGTTGGCACACCTGCAAATACAGTTGCTTTGTAAGTACGAATTATATCAAATATTTCTTTCGGGCTAAATTTAGGCACTAAAATAACAGTAGCTCCATACATTAAAGGCGCGTTTAAAGCTACAGTTAAACAAAATACATGGAAAGCAGGTAATGTTGCAATTACCTTTTCTGTACTTGAAAAGCTTAAGAAGTGTCCAGCATCCATCGCATTCGAATATAAGTTTTTATGCGTTAACATAGCTCCTTTTGGTTTTCCTGTTGTACCAGAAGTATATAAAATGACTGCTAAATCATCATCATGTAATTTAGGTCCTTTGAAATCTTGATCTCCAAGTCCAACTACATTTGTAAACGATTTCAATTTATTGTTTTTAAATTCATAAGGATTTTCTTGTTTTGTTTCACAAATAATGAAGTGATCGATATTAGGAAGAATCGGTGAAGCTTTTTCTACTAGTGGAAGAAATAAGTCTAAGGTGATTACTGCTTTTGCGTCGCCGTTTGTTAATATGTATACTAATTCATCTGGTGCATAAAGAGGATTAACCGGTATTACAGCCGCTCCGACCTTCAGCGCACCATATAGTGCTATAATAAAATGAGGGGAATTACCAACAACTAGAGCTACTTTATCTCCTTTTTCAATACCTAATTTTGAGAGCCCACTCGCAAATTTCGTAATATAAGTCTCTAGTGTTGAGTATGAAAATGTCTGCCCTTCAAAGATAATAGCAGAATGATTTGGATGCCTCAAAGCTGATTGTGACAGTGTTTCAACTAAATTCAAGAAAAACTACCTCCTTTAAATATTAAAATTTAAAATATTCTAAATATATTATATTGCTAGAAAACAGTTCTGACAAGTGAGAAAACTAGCACTTTTTAGACTTCTAATTATTTAACAAACAAAAAAAAGAGTAGTTTCCTACTCTTTTTTTAAAATAATAAACTCATAAATTCTTCTTTCGTTACTTTCCCAAAATAATGGGTAAAATCAACTTCATTTAACTTATTTTCAATCTCTTGTTGATCAAATTTACTGCCAATCAGAAGCTGTTCTATATCAGATACATCTCCTACCCCAAAGAAGTCACCATAAACTTTAACATTCTCAATGATTCCTTTGTTAACATCTAAACGAAGATCAATCGAACCAGCTGCAAATCTTTTACTTTGTTGAATATTGCATTTAGGAGATTTTCCAAAATTCCAATCCCAATTACGGTATCTACTCTCAGCAAGTTCTTTAATATTTTTTATATCCTCATCTGTCCATTCATATCGTTCTATTTTCCCATGTTCTTTAAAAATAGATTGTAAAATTAAATCCTTAAATTCTAGGATTGTTAAATCGTCTTTTAAAAATTCTTTAATGTTTGCGACTCTACTTCGGACTGATTTAATTCCTTTAGATTGAATTTTCTCCAGCTTTACATTTAATGCATTTACAACTTCATCTATATCACTATCAAACAACAATGTACCGTGGCTAAACATTCTACCTTTAGTAGAAAATTGTGCATTACCTGAAATTTTTCTACCTTCTGCTAATATATCATTTCTTCCACTAAGTTCGGCATTTACACCGAGATCTTTTAATGCCTCGATCACTGGCTCAGTAAACTTTCTAAAATTATGAAAGCTGTCACCATCATCTTTTGTAATAAAACTAAAGTTAAGATTTCCTAAATCATGATATACCGCTCCACCACCAGATAATCTTCGAACAACATGAATGTTATGATCGTTTACATATGAAGCATTAATCTCCTCGGCAGTATTTTGATTTTTACCAATAATGATTGAAGGTTCATTAATATAAAATAAAAAATATGTATTTTCAGGATCTAGATTTTTTAGCGCATATTCTTCCATCGCTAAATTTAATGTTGGATCCGTTATTCCCCTATTATCTAAAAATAGCATGTGTATCCTCCTAAAGTTTTGATTTCCATTCAAATCCTGTATAGGCTAAATGAACAAGTCCATTATAATACTTTTTGGCCTCAACTTTTAAATCTTTTGTATCACCTTTATGCGGAAGATGTGATAAAAGTAATTCTTTTACATTTGCTTCATTAGCTATTGTCGCAGCATCTTTACTGCTCATATGTCCCACTTTAGCTCCATCTTGGTTTTCATACATATTACAATCACTTATAAGTAAATCCGCATTGGAAGAAAACGGTATGAACTCTTCCGTAAAGCTTGAATCCGCTGTATATACGACCGAATGATTTGCCGTTTCAATTCGCATCGCGAAACAATCAACCGGATGAACAGTCTTAAGAAAACGGATTGTAAATGGGCCTAGATCAAGGGCCTCATTTGGTTTATATTCATATCCCTTTGTTGCTTCTTTATATGTTAATGAATTAAATTTTTCTTGATTAAAATTATGACCATAAATAGGTAAAGCAAACTTATCCTTCCCAGCGTTTACTAGTTTGAAGTATTGTAGTACTCCTATATCTGCAATATGGTCATGATGATAATGCGACAGGATTACAGCATTTAGGCAATTAGGCTCTATGTAATTTTGTAAAGTAGCTAATGCACCTGAACCACAATCAACCAATAAATTAAAATTTTTTGATTTAAATAAATAACATGAAGTTGCCTCACCTTTACCTGGATAGCCGCCCCAATAACCAATAACGGTTACTTTCATAAAACAAACACACTCCTTTGTACTTATTATTTCTATGAAAATTTAAATTTATAAGCTTGTCCTTACTGTTTAACAAAAATAGGCATTTAGATTATTTTTTAAAAATTGTACTAATACAGATTGACACAAAATAAGTTGTAGTAATACAATACTAATAAGTTAACTAAAGGAGAGGGTATCATGCTTGCAAAAATGTCCGAATTTTTAAAACTATTACCAAAGAAAGTATGTAAACAATGTAATTCGACGATTGAAGAACAACATGATTGCTACAGTAACACTTGCTCAAATTGCTTAAAAGATAGTTTTTAAGTTAAGAGTCTTTTAGGAGCACCATTTTTTAGGATGAAATTATTAAACATTTTATTAGTACAGAGGCCAATAAAAAGAGCAACCTAAAAGTATCAATATACTTTTTTGGTTGCTCTATTCTTTACTAGATTGTATTTAATAGGCCTTAACAGCTTGTTTTTCACGTGTGAACAAGTATTCAATTGTATCCGATACTGCTTTTTCACCTTGATCTATACAGTCTGGTAAGCCGGACCCATAAAATGAGCAACCGATCACCGATACACCAGGCATTTCCTTTTGTAAATATTGTTCCATATTTTTCGTACGCTCTTTATGATTAATCGTATATTGAGGCATAGCATCTTTCCATCTTGAAACAATATAAAACTCTGGTTTTTCAGTTATATCCATCGTTTTTCTTAAATCTTCTAAAACAATTTCAACAAGTTCTTCATCTGTTTTATCGACTATTTCCTTATTGTAAGGGCGTCCAACGTAACAACGTAAGAGAACCTTACCTTTTGGACAAGCATGTGCCCATTTTTTATGAGTCCATGTACACGCTGTTATATTATAATCATTGTTGCGTGAAACAACAAAGCCTGTACCATTTATATCCTTCTTAATTGCATGCTCTGGAAATGCAAGTGCAACATTCGCAACTGATGTAGAAGGAACTTTTTTGAAAGGCTCAAATACAGGTTTATTGTTAAATAATTGTGGAATGAAACGATGAGGTACCGTAACGATAATTGAATCTGCTTCAATCTTTTCATTATTGCTAAGTACAATCTCATATTTTTTTCCAACTTTATTTATATTAACTACTTGTACACCTTTTAAAACTTCTTCTTGATCTAACTCTTCTTCAATTCGTTCAACGATTGTTTGAAGACCTGTACTTACAGTCTGGAAAATTCCTTTTCTCGGACCTTTTGATTTCTTTACAGGCATTTCTTTTTTCATGCCTAAAACAATACTTTGATGTTTTTGTTCAATTTGGAAGAATTGAGGAAATGTTGCCATTAAACTCATTTGATCAATGTCGCCTGAATAAATACCCGATAAAAGGGGCTCAATTAGATTCTCAACTACTTCATTACCAAGTCTTCTTCTAAAAAATTTACCTAATGACATATCTCCTTGGACATGTGTTTTTGGTAAAACAAAATCTAAACCTGCACGAATTTTCCCTGCTGGTGAAAATAGACCAGAAAAAATAAAAGGCTTGATTTGTGTAGGGATCCCCATGTTTGAACCTTCTGGCATACCATGTAATTTATTATGGGCTAACACATAAGATTTTCCAGAAGAGTTAAAAACGATTTGGTCTTGGATACCTAAGTTTTCAGCTAAACGATATGCACTTTTTTTCCTTGCCAAAAATGAGTCAGGACCACGCTCAATAACAAATCCATCTTTTCTAATCGTTTGTATTTTTCCTCCAAGCCTTGAAGAACTTTCAATTAATTGAATATCAATCGGAAGATTATTTTTTATTTTTTCTTGTTTTAAATAGTAGGCAGATGTCAATCCAGTAATACCGCCACCAATAATGACAACCTTCTTATTCACTTCTTTACCTCCTATTTCAAAACCATATTATTGTTCGTTTAATTTTCTTAATACAACCGTACTGAGTCCACTAATAAATAATGGATCTGTATTAGGCATCGGTGGACGAACATATGCTTTTTGAATTTCATCTGTTACATGTTTACATTCTATGTCATTATCATAAAGTACTTCTAAATGCTCACTTACAAAGCCTAATGGTAGATAAACGTAAGTTTCAAAATCATAATTATCATTCAATTCACGTGTTAAATCTTGTACATCAGGTCCAAGCCAAGGGTCTGGTGTATTACCAGCACTTTGCCATCCTAGAAAATAATGACGAATATCAGATTGCTGAACGACTAACTCAGCAGTTTCCTTAAGTTGATCCGGGTATGGATCTCCATAAGAAAGAATTTTTTCAGGTAAACTATGCGCTGAAAAAATAAACGCCGTTTTCACACGTTGCTCTTCATTCATTGGTTCAAGAATTGCTTCCACTTCACGTACCCAATATTGAATAAATCGCTCTTCTTTATACCAATCATCTACATGTATAATTTTTGGTCCGTCAATTTTTTCAGAATGATTTGTAGCACGTTCGTTATACGATTTCACACTAAACGTTGAATAATGTGGTGCAAGCACGATACTAACTGCTTTCGTTATACCATCTTTTTTCATTTCATCTACTGCATCTTCAATGAATGGTTCAATATGCTTCAGTCCAATGTACATTTTGAATTCTACATTGTCTTGGATCTTATTTAAATCTTCTTCTAATGCTTTTGCTTGTTCGCTTGTTATTTTTGCTAAAGGAGAGATTCCTCCAATTGCACGATATCGTTCAGTCAGTTCTTCTAGCGCCTCTTGTGAAGGCTTTCTACCTCTACGAATATCTGTATAATAACGCTCAATATCTGATTCTTTATATGGCGTGCCGTAAGCCATAACTAATAAACCGATTTTTTCTTTCATGTCATCACCATAGTCCTTTTATATTAAGCTTTAACCCTTGATGAATACTCATGTACAAAACTTGTTAATCGTTTAAGAGTATCAGGATTTACTTCAGGGAATACCCCATGACCTAAGTTGAAAATATGACCTGGATTTGCCATACCCTCATCTAATATTTCCTTCGCACGTTTCTCAATTTCTTCCCATGGTGCTAATAAAAACGCAGGATCTAAATTACCTTGAAGTGTTTTCGTAATCCCTAAAGAGCGAGCTTCTGTAATAGAAGTTCTCCAATCTAGACCAATTACATCTACAGGTAGTTCATTCCATTCATGAATTAAATGGCTTGCTCCAATTCCAAACATAGTAGTTGGAATATTATCTTCTTTAAGTGCTGCAAAAATCTTTTCCATGCATGGTTTAATATAAATGCGATAATCATTCGCATTCAAAGCACCAACCCATGAATCAAATAATTGAATTGCACTTGCCCCTGCTTTAACTTGTGCCTTTACGTATTTGATTGTCATGTCTGCTAAATGATCCATTAAAGCAAACCATGCTTCTGGCTCTGCGTACATAAATGATTTTGTTTTATTATAGCTTCTAGACGGTCTACCTTCGATCATATAGCTAGCAACCGTAAAAGGTGCACCTGCAAATCCAATTAATGGAACAGAAAGTACTTCTGTTGTTAATAATTTAATCGTCTCATAGATATAAGGTAGTTGCTCTTCCGGATGAATATCAGTTAACTTTTTTACATCAGCTAATGAACGAATAGGATTGCTTATTACAGGTCCTACTCCTGATTGAATTTCTACGTCTACTCCAATTGCAGGAAGTGGAGACATAATATCTTTATATAAAATAGCAGCATCAACATTATATTGGTCCACAGGTAGCGCTGTTACGTAAGCGCATAATTCAGGTTGATGTGTAATTTCAAATAAAGAATATTTTTCTTTAATTTTTCGGTATTCTGGCTGAGAACGCCCTGCTTGTCTCATATACCAAACTGGTGTATGCGTTACTTCTTCTCCTCTAATCGCTTTAAGAAATGTATCGTTAAAATCTTTTTTCATCCTTCAAAGTCTCCCTTTCACTATTCCAAACTCTACTATTAAATATACTGATTGAACCATTAATTGTATAGAAAACTCGAATTTTGACACATAATGTTCACTGATTTTACAATTTTTCACAATTAATAGGTCTATTTTACTACCAGACTTTTCCCATTAAAAATTATATCAAAATATGTCTAAAATATCGAATTAATAATCTTTATTTATTAATACTTTTTATAAAATAAAGCGTTTTATTATTCACTTTAAACGATTCAATCAATCGTTATCTCATAGTTCAATCTTCTTAATCTCTTTACTAATCTTTTTTAACAAATACAGTTTTTAAGAACATAGTTTTAGTAGTAATAGGAAATAAAAAACTCCCCTTCAAATCATTTGATAAGAAGGAGAGCCTTAAAATGTCTATTCCTTATTTCTTATGTTGGGTTTGACAAGTTTAGACCTCTCACCTTCTTCTTTTGTTTGAGGATTGTACGGTACTACATAATAAGAAGGTACATTAAATACATTTACAAAGGAATCTTTGTACTCATCTAAACCAGTAACAGTATCTATTAATTTTTCTTTGCCATTCTTCACTCGATAGATTCGATATTGTTGTCTGTGATCAGTTGGTGCATTCCAATTAATGACGACAGTGAATAATCCAAATGGAGAGAATGATACTTTTGATTGAACATTAGAAATAGGCTCTAAATTTATCGGTGATTCTAAATCGTCTATATTTTTTGGCTTTTTAAATTTTGTTGATGGTTCTCTTCCTGCTTCTTTTAAAATCTTTTTAAATAATATGGTTGGATATGTACTACCATTTCTTAAAAAATGTTGTGAATCTGTTTTATCATATCCCATCCAAATTGCGCCTACTACGTCTGGTGTATAGCCTACAAACCAAGCATCCTTGTTTCCATTTGTTTGGCCAGGTATATTTGTAGATCCCGTTTTACCAGCTAAATCACCATTGAAGCTTCCTCTGCTAGCTGTACCTTCATTTACAACACCTTTTAGCATTTTTGTCATATACCAAGAGGTTTGTGATGAAAACACTTTATATTCCTTAATTTTCGCTTCGGCAACTAATTCATTGTTCCGATCATAAATTGCATTAATTACAAAAGGCTCTAATGCATCTCCATCATGATCAAAGGAACTATATGCTTTTACTAGCTCCAATGGAGTTAAACCAATCTTAAGTCCTCCAAGCGCCATACTTAAACCTTTATCGGGAATATTCAAATCCATTTTTTCTAAATACTTTTTTGCATTATCAATTCCAATATCATTTAATAACCAAACTGCTGGTACATTTGCTGACTGAATTAATGCATTAAACATCGAAATCGTTTTCGTATAAACTCCATTATAATTTTTCGGTTTATAGTCTCCTAACGCACTCTGTTCATTAGGTAATAAAGAATACGGATTGTAGTTTCCAGTTTCAAGCGCTGGCGAATATACGAGTAAAGGCTTCATTGTTGAACCAGGTTGTCTTTTCACGTTAATTCGATTTAAACCTTGAAAATAGTAATTTCTACCTCCAATTGCTGCCTCTACACCGCCTGTTTCGGAGTTTATTAATACGAAGGCTCCTTCTGCATTTTGATCAGTTCCAGGAAAATAGTTTCCATTTTTAAAATATTTATAGGCGGTTAATTGTGTCTTTTTATGGATTGGAACGACAACTTTGTATCCACCATTTAAAAGTTGATCATAAGAAATTCCATATTTCTCTTTTGCTTCTTTTATAACCATATCAATATATGTAGCATATCCGTTTTCAAATTTTTGTTCCGTAATATGTAATACTGTTGGTTTGATTTTGGCTTTCTCATACTCAGATTCAGTTATATAATGCGTATCTAGCATTTTATAAAGAACAAGATTCCTACGTTCTAGAGATCTCACTGGTTGAGTGATTGGATCATAATGTGATGGAGCCTTTAATAATGCTGCTAAAGAAGCACTTTCTTCAATAGTCAAATTTTTAACATCTTTCCCAAAATAATATTTTGCAGCTCCGCCAATACCATATACCCCGTGACCGAAATAAACCTGATTTAAATACATTTCTAGTATTTGATCTTTTGTATACTTTCTTTCTAGATTAATTGCTATAATAACTTCCTTTGTTTTTCTCATAAATGTTTTATCGTTTGTCAAAAATACATTCTTTGCAAGTTGTTGAGTAAGTGTACTCGCACCTTGTACTTTACTAAATGCTTTTATATCATTTACTATAGCCCGAAAGATTGATTGAGTATCAATACCGTGGTGCTTATAGAAACGCTCATCTTCAATTGAAACTACTGCTTGTTTAGTATAATCAGGTATATCACTAATTGAAACGATTTGATGATTTTCATTATATAGCTTTGATACAAAATTCCCCTCTAAATCTACCATTTCCGAAGATGAATGGACGACTAACTTATCTTCATCTATAACATAATTACCTAAGAAAACGATTAGTATAAATCCTACAAAGCTAATTAGTAGGACACTTAACAGTCCTATTGCTAAATATCCCCATTTTTTCAATTATTTCACCTTCATTTCTCTTACCATATAACAAATAGTATATCCATTTATTCCCATGAATAAGTCATTATTTCCTTTTTTTCGATGTATATTTCCTTGGAAATACATTTTTCGTCATTTCCTAATTGAAGATAATTTTGAAGGATATCAATTACATTTCTTGAATAGGTTATATAGATAGTAAGTAGGAGGGTGAAATAATGTCAGATTTATTTTCTTTATTAGATTCATATTATCCGGAAATGGTATCTACACGAAGATACTTGCATGAAAATCCTGAGCTTTCATTTAAAGAATACGAGACAGCAAAATTCATTCAAAACTTTTATCAACAATTAAATATTCCATTTAAATCAAATGTCGGTGGAAATGGTGTTGTTGCTACAATTAATGGTCGAAACCCTGGAAAAACAATCGCTTTACGAGCTGATTTTGACGCACTACCAATTCAAGATGAGAAAAATGTTCCTTATTCCTCAAAAGTACCTGGCGTTATGCATGCATGTGGTCATGATGGTCATACTGCTACACTATTATATTTAGCAAAAGCACTTCATGAAAAAAAAGATTCATGGGACGGTAAAGTTGTGTTACTTCACCAACATGCAGAAGAATATGCACCAGGTGGAGCAATTTCTATGATTGCTGATGGATGTTTAGACGGTGTAGATGAAGTTTATGGAACTCATTTATGGGCAATTGAAGAATTAGGTACAATTGGTTATCGAAATGGACCAATTATGGCGGCAGCTGATCGTTTTTCAATCACAATCCAAGGTCAAGGTGGTCATGGTGCGGAACCCCATCGAACAAAAGACAGTATTGTAATTGCTAGTCAACTTGTTATGGCACTTCAACAAGTTGTTAGTCGAGAAACAAATCCAATTGACACTGTAGTCTTATCGATTGGAAGTTTCGAAGCAAAAAATGCCTTTAATGTAATCGCCGATCGAGCAACCTTAATAGGAACGGTTCGTACGTTCAAAAAGGAAACACAGGAAAAAGTAAAAAAACAAATAGCTAGAATAGTTAAAGGAATTTGTTTAGCAAATGATGTTACATACGAATATAAGTACGATGATGGATATCCTCCAGTAGTAAATCATGAAAAAGAAACTGATTTATTAGTTAAAGTAGCCGAATCAATTGATGAAGTTAGTCACTTAAAAGAAATGGACCCTAAAATGGGCGGAGAAGATTTCGCATACTACTTACAAAAAGTACCAGGAACTTTCTTCTTCACAGGAGCAAAACCTCATCACGTTACAGAAGCATATCCTCATCACCATCCAAAATTTGATTTTGATGAAAAAGCTATGCTAATTGCAGCAAAAACACTAGGGTCTGTGACATTAGCTTCATTAAAACAATCACAAAAATTAGTTGAACAAAAATAAAAATAAAAAAAGGAGAACTTTTAGTTCTCCTTTTAGTATGTAACTCTTTAAATAAGCTCTTCCTTCTTCTTCATATACCTTAATCTATAAGCATTTTTAGCAGTTTCACCTAATTGTTCAAGAAGTTGATAATTTACATAAGCTCCAACCGGTGCTCCAATAATAGGTACTAATTGTAGAAGTTTCGCTAAATCGATATGATCTCGATATTCTAGTTGTAATTGCTCCCAATTGACTTGGGGATTTTCATCTACTTTATCTTCCCACTTTTCAATAACCTGAAATACTTTTTTTCGATGGCTATCACTTGAAAAAGCAAGTTGAAAAATATATAGCATGAATTGTCGTTCAAGCTCATCTTTAGGCGAGTAGCCATATATTTTTGCAGCCTCAACTAAAAACCTAATTTTTATTCCCAGTAATAACGGAAAATCGGCAAGACCGAGTAATATTCCACCCGCTCCCGTTCCAGCACCTTCTACAGCTGAAATCTTTTTGTACTCGTTTAACTTTTTATCTAAGATTAAATCTCTTTCTCTAAGTGTTAATGCTTCATACTCTTCACCACTGCCATTAAAAACTGTAGACCCACCCATAAATAAAACCATCATATTTTTAACGGTTTTTGTAAGCAGATCTTGGATTTGTTCTGGCAATAATGATTGAAGCTTTAACTGAACTTTTTTTGCAGATGTTTGAAAAATATTTGAATCGGACATCACTTTTTGTTTCCATCTTGATAGTTCGTACTGAATACGAAGTTCATAAGAATCCATTTTGTCCACCCTTTACAATTTTTGTGGCTTACTTAACCTTTTATGCACATAAAATTTAATTAACCACATTGAAAATAAAGTATACACAACGATTGCAATAATAAAGTTTAAAATTGTTAAGCCCTTTATTAAACCAATGATACTAAAAACTAAACTACATATTATCAGTAGTATATACAAAAGTGTCGAAATAGATTTTTTATTTTCTTCATTTGTATAAGGATAAATTTTCCACAACAAATGATAGTTGTACTGTTTTAAAATTGACATATTCTGTATTGAAATTACGTAAAGAAATAAAATGCCAATCAATATTTTCCCAATTGTCGTTGGCACCAAGTAAACTACAAACCCGCCTACGAAAAGTTGTCTTAAAAACATACTTAAATAGTTACCATTTCTGATAAATGTACGAACTAGTAAATAATTCGCAGCATTTCTCATTTTAATTTTATTAATGATTGGATCGGCCCATTTTCTTCGCTTAACTTGTTGTTGAATAGACGGCACATCAGTAAACATATTCGCAAACCGATAAAAAGTCGCTAATCTTGAGGTATCAAGTTTAACATTTCTTTCCCATTGTACTCTTTTATTTTTACTACCTATTTGAATAGATAATGCATAAACAGCTAAAATTACGATCATTATTAAAAGGAAAAAACTGCTCCATTTACTTAATAAACCATAAATAAATAAGAAAGTACCTAGCAACCTTAAACAATAATCAAAAGCTCGGTTTAATACACCACTATTTGTAAGATGTAAGAATGAAACAAAAAGATTGTATCCTTTTAATAAGAAAATTATTACCATAAAGACAATAAAACTTGTTGTTTGTCCTAGTGAAAATTTCTTATAAATTGGATAGATCACACCTAACATCATTAACATTAAATAAGCTTGAACGATGTACGTAATTAAAAAGGATCGGACAAAGTAATTTTTCATCTTTTTTTCTAAAGGTAGTAAATAATGTACATCAGGTCCTTTAAAAAAAGTAGTTACTTGTCCTGTTACAACAAGAAAACTGAAAAGGATCGAAATTAATAAAATAGCCGGAAAGTCTGGAGAAATTGTTTTTAGCATTTGTTGATAATAATATGCTCCTCCACCAAACCCAAAAACAATCACAAATTTTATATGATCATTAAAAATATAACGACCATATTTACTCATTTCCTTTATGAAGCTCCTATACCGTGCTAACCATAATTCTTTTATCGTACTCATATTTCTTTTTCCTTCGTTGCAAATATATAAATTTCATCCAATGAAGCATTTGGCATATTATATTGAGTTTGTAATTCGTTTAATGTACCTTTTGCAATAATGACTCCTTCATGCAAAATAATAAATGAATCACAATAAATTTGAGCAGTCGATAAAATATGAGTAGACATTAAAATGCCTGCTCCTTTTTCTTTTTCATTGTTCAAAATCTCAAGTAAATCATTTATCGCGATTGGATCAAGCCCTAAAAAAGGTTCATCTATTATGTATAACTGTGGTTGGACAATAAGGGCACAAATGATCATTACTTTTTGTTTCATCCCTTTAGAGAATGTCGAAGGAAAATATTTTCTTTTATCATTTAATCTAAATGTTTTTAATAACTCTTCACTACGTTTTTTAAAATCCTTTTCAGGAATATTATATGCCAAGGCTGTAATTTCAAGATGTTCCTGTAAAGTTAATTCATCATAAATCATCGGTGTTTCAGGAACATATGATATGCTGGCACGATATGCTGTTGGATCTTTATCAAATGAATCACCATTAATTAATATGTCACCTTTAGAAGGCTTCAATAGGCCTAAAATATGTTTTATTGTCGTACTCTTACCAGCACCATTTAACCCGATCAACCCGACTAGCTCTTTCCTATTAATCGTAAATGAGACATCTTTAATGACAGGCTGTCTAGTGTATCCACCTGTGACATCTTTTACATGCAATAAAGTCATTCTTTACAAATCCTTTCAAATGTACTTTTCCTATAAATTTTATTGTATCAAATAATAATCTTAACTTCCTTATTATCATATTTATGGAATACTAAAAAAAAATCCTTCTTTTTTTGAATACTATTTTAGGTTAAGGGTATTATAATTCTTGAAGGGAAAGCAACACACTTTCCAGTTCAAAATTTGAAATGAGGTGTGTGTTAAAGGAAATTTAATTTGCGTTCAAACCTAAGTCAGAAAATTGTTTAAGTGAAATGAGGTATCTCCAAAGATTAACATCGTTGTCATATACAGCAATGCAAAAATCTAAGGAGATGGTGCGCTTGAACATGATCTATAAAAACAAAGGTCATTAGTATACCAATTTGTAAATGAGGTGTCTCGAGCAGAACATATAATTTATTTATAGGTGTACCAATTTATTGAACATTTAAGCAAATGAGGTGTCTGTTAAAGACAATTTAACTTATTAACCTAATATTTTTTCTAAATTCTTTCCCCTTCATCAAGGAGCAACTATTAGTTGCTCCTTGTTTTATTTTGTTGAAAAACGATCTTGTCAATTAATTTTAAACAGTTGTAGATCAATTAAAATCACAAATGATAATTTAATCATTAATAAATGTGCACTTAATGTAGGTTTTATTTCTTGCATTTCCATGGAGTCGAGTATACTTTCGATCCAATCATAAAGATATTTACTTTAAAGCTACTTCCTTCTATTATTTATACTCTTATTGATCCAATAAACAATAATTAACTTAAAGCTCCATTACTTTCAATTATGTCTTCTTTTCACTCTCCGTTTTCTCGCTTTTCCCCTAAACTTTCGATGGCTTTTAAATTTTCTTTTGTTTTTAAGAATACTTTCGTTACTGCAGGGCATTATAATTCTTGAAGGGAAAGCAACACACTTTCTAATTCAAAAATTTGAAATGAGGTGTGTGTTAAAGGTAATTTATTTGCGTTCAAACCTGTGCAAGGGTATTTGTTAAAGTGAAATGTCTCCCCAGATAAAACATCGTTGTATAAACAGCAGTGAAAATATCAAAGGAGATGGTTAGCTTGAACATTGTCACTTAAAAACAAAGGTTTTAGTATACCAATTTGTAAATGAGGTGTCTCGAGCAGAGCATATAAATTTATTTTAAGGTGTACCAATTTATTGAACATTAAAGCAAATGAGGTGTCTGTTAAAGACAATTTATAATTACTCCAATACTCTTTCACCTTCATCAAGAAGCAACTTAGGTTGCTTCTTTTTTATGTTGATTCCACTCCGGGATGCTTCATTTCCTCCTAGGTTCGTTCTTACGAGGGCTCAGCATTCACGCTCCTCTTTATACATTCCTATTATTAATTTAGTTTTAACTTCCACTTAAACTTCATTACTAAACCTCTTTTTGTTTTCTTGCTTTTCCTGATTTTTAATATTCTCTCCTTGCTTTTACTGTTATTAAAAGTTTTTCATTGTTTTTGCATCCTTTCGTTACTGCAGGGCATCATAATTCTTGAAGGGAAAGCATCACACTTTCTAATTCAAAAATTTGAAATGATGTGTGTGTTAAAGGTAATTTATTTGCGTTCAAACCTGTGCAAGGGTATTTGTTAAAGTGAAATGTCTCCCCAGATAAAACATCGTTGTATAAACAGCAGTGAAAATATCAAAGGAGATGGTTAGCTTGAACATTGTCACTTAAAAACAAAGGTTTTAGTATACCAATTTGTAAATGAGGTGTCTCGAGCAGAGCATATAAATTTATTTTAAGGTGTACCAATTTATTGAACATTAAAGCAAATGAGGTGTCTGTTAAAGACAATTTATAATTACTCCAATACTCTTTCACCTTCATCAAGAAGCAACTTAGGTTGCTTCTTTTTTTTATGTTGATTCCACTCCGGGGTGCTCCATTTCCTCCTAGGTTCGTTCCTACGAGGGTTCAGCATTCACGCTCCACGTAATACTCAAAATTGATCTAATTTCCTATTATTAATTTAGTTGTAACTTCCACTCAAATCTCATTACTAAGCCCTTTTTTAATATTATATATCCTTTTCCTGCTTTTACTGTTATTAAAAGTTTTTCATTGTTTTGCATACTTTCTTTAATAGAGGGCATCATAATTCTTGAAGGGAAAGCAACACACTTTCCAGTTCAAAATTTGAAATGAGGTGTGTGTTAAAGGTAATTTAATTTGCGTTCAAACCTATGCAAGGGTAGTTCGTTGAAGTGAAATATCTCCAAAGATAAAACATCGTTGTACAAAACAGCAGTGAAAACATCAAAGGAGATGGTTAGCTTGAACATTATCACTTATAAACAAAGGTTTTAGTATACCAATTTGTAAATGAGGTGTCTCGACCAGAGCATATAAATTTATTTTAAGGTGTACCAATTTATTGAACATTTAAGCAAATGAGGTGTCTATTAAAGACAATTTATAATTACTCCAATAATCTTTCCCCTTCATCAAGAAGCAACATAGGTTGCTTCTTGTTTATTTTTACTTAACCCCTATTTCCACTTTATCCTACGCCTATGTTAAAATAAGGAAAAAAGTGAAAGGAAGTATAAAAAATGGCACATGACGCTAATTGTATTTTCTGCAAAATTGTTGCAGGTAGCATTCCAGCTTCTAAAGTTTACGAGGATGATGATGTTTTAGCTTTTTTAGATTTAAGTCAAGTTACAAAAGGACACACATTGGTCATTCCAAAGGATCATGTTGAAAACATATTCGAAATGAGTGAAGAGACAGCTAGTACATACTTCCGAAAAATACCTCACATTGCTAATGCAATGAAAGAAACTTTTAATGTTCAAGGTGTAAATATTTTAAATAATAGCGGAGAAGTTTCAGGTCAAACTGTATTTCATTATCATATGCATATTTTACCACGATACGGAAATAATGATGGTTTTGATGTAAAATGGCTTTCAAATCAAAATCAATACACAAATGAAACGCTTCAAGAGATTGCAAAATCTATCGAAAATAACATTATTAAAAAATAATAAAATAGTCCCATTTATATACGAAAACAGGAGAGTGAATATCTCCTGTTTTCGTTTTTTTCATTTAAATTCCATCTAAATTCTGCAATTTACACTATATTTTTAAAGATTTATATTATATATTTACTATATTACCAACAATGTTTTATCGACAATCACTCTATAGTTTCGCTAAAAATATTATATAAACATAGTTTTCACAACCTATAACACTCAATTATAATATAAAAATGTAGAATTTTATCAACTACTTTGTGAAAATTTTTAAAAATTCTAACTAAAAGTTCTTTATTTCTTCACATATTATTGGCATAATAATAAATAGATAGTTAAATAGAAAAGAAGGTGAATTGATGAAAACTGAACAAAAATTATACACAATGAAAGAAGCTTTGATTTTTAGTCAAAGAATTGCCCAAATTTCTAAAGCATTATGGAAGTCAGTTGAAAAGGACTGGCAACAATGGATCAAGCCCTATGATTTAAATATCAATGAACATCATATTTTAATGATCGCCTTCCACTTAAAGGGTGCGTCTATTTCTGAAATTGCTAAATTTGGTGTAATGCACGTATCGACTGCTTTTAACTTCTCTAAAAAGCTTGAAGAACGTGGTTTATTAGTGTTTTCTAAGAAAGTAGAAGATAAACGTAATACGTATATTGAATTAACTGAAAAAGGTAAAAATATGCTGCTAGAGATCCTAGGAGAATTTGATCCAGAGACAAATTCAGTTTTTCAAGGTACTTTACCATTAAAAGAATTTTATGGTAAATTCCCAGAAAACATGGAAATAATGGCTATTTTACGTAATATTTATGGAAAAGATTTTATGGATATATTCGAAACAACGTTAGGTAACATAGATAAAGAATTTATTGAAGAAGATAACCGTTTAATTAAGAAACCTTAATATCTTCTTTAAAGTTACAATTTCAGTTTATCTGTCCTTGAAATTGTACAATCAAATAGAAGCGGGGCAAGATTAATTAAATCCTTCCGCTTTTTATTTCGGCCACTTTTGTTCAAAATTTCACATAAATACCTCTTTGAAACCCTCAGGCTCATTTCCTTTTCATTTCAAGTTCAAAATTTAACTAATCAAAGAATATGTACATCTTTAACTTATTTTAATCTGGAATAAAAACTCAACCGGAGGTACAATACCTCCGGTCGAATAATTGTCTTATTTACAAATTAGATGCAAGCTGCTCCTACGATAATTAATAAGATGAACAATACAACGATTAACGCAAATCCTCCACCATGGAATCCTACGCCCATCATTCACACCTCCTTTTGCTACATATCTTATCTTATGCGTGTATTAAAAAATGGTCTGGGCAAATGTATAAATAACCTTCATTTTTGAAGATTCATACTACTTATAAAAACGAACACCCGATAATGATTAACAAAATAAATAGGATCACGATTAATACAAATTCATTCGATGCTTTCCCCTCCATTTTTCCACCCTCCTAAAAGTAATTCTTAATAATATATAGACGAATGTCTTAATTGATTGGGCGAATGTCACGATTGACAAGTTTTTTATTTGTAGGATAAGCCAGTTTTTTAGGTGAGGTCTGGGGATAAAGTATAAAATTAGAGCTATAAAAAATAGAATTTATCCTTCCATTTATTACTCTCATAATTGCCTATATTTCATTTAATAACTAGTTCAAGATTCCTTAAAATTGACTAATTTTTAATTAAAAAGTATACCAAATTATTCTTTTTTTGGATAAACTTTGTCACATTGAGGAAAAATATGTTATATTAAGTGAAGTAATTTCCAGTAAAAGGTATGTCTAAATAAAGGAAAAATTAAGGTTTACGCTCTATACTTTAATAAGCAAAATTTTTTTTTAGGAGATGTTTAAATGAAAAAGTTAATCGTATCTGCAGTTTTAGCTACCTCAGTATTCGGACTAGCAGCATGTGGAACTGCTGGTGTTAGTAACGATGTAGTTGCTACATCTAGTGCGGGAGATATCACATCAAAAGATTTATATGACAAGATGAAGGATACAGCAGGCTTAGCTATGCTTAAGCAAATGGCTATTGAAGATTATTTAAAGAAAAACTACAAAGTTAGTGATAAAGATGTTGATGCAAAGTTCAATGAGTATAAAACACAAAATGGTGACCAATTTAAAGCTTTCTTAGCTCAGTATGGATTTAAAGATGAAGCAGCATTTAAAGATCGTGTTAAAGTTGATTTATTAACTGAAAAAGCTGCTGAAGCTTCAGTAACAAAAACTGAACTTGCAAAATATAAACCAGAAATTAGAGCTAGCCATATTTTAGTAAAAGATGAAGCTACAGCTAAAAAAGTCGAAGAAGAATTAGCTAAAGGCGCAGACTTTGCTGCAGAAGCAAAAAAATATTCTACTGACACTGGTTCAAAAGATAAAGGTGGAGATTTAGGCTATTTTGGAGAAGGTGCTATGGTACCTGAATTCGAAGCAGCTGCTTATAAATTAAAAGTTGGAGAAATTAGCCAACCAGTCAAATCACAATTTGGATACCATGTTATTAAATTAACTGGTAAAAAGACTGCTAACGAAAAAGATGCTCGCAAAAAAATTGCTGAGTCTAAGCTAAGTCAAGAAAACTTCTCAGCATTCTCTGATGAACTTCTTAAAAAAGCTAAATTTAAAGTAAAAGATAAAGACTTAGAAAGCCAAGAGAAAAAATCATAAAAAACAAAACCTGCCTAATTGGCAGGTTTTTTAATTTAATTGGATGAAATCTCAGAGTTAATAAGTAATTGCTCTCTTCGTTCTCTTTCTTCTTTAATTCTTTGTAAGTAAATTTCTCCCTCTTTTTCAATGAAAGCTTCATCTGCATCTCTTTCTTGTTTAGAAGTGTAAAGCACCATAAATCCACTTACAAAAATTCCTAAGATCACGATATACATCCAAAATGGTAATATTGGCATTGATTTTCCTCCTTAGTAGACAAGCATTTGCTTCATTATATGGCTAATAAGGAGGAAGTATGATTAATTTAAAATTTTGGTTTGTAAAAACTACGATTTTCTAATGGGAAAATACGCTCTGTATATTCTCCTGGTTCAACTCTTTCAAGTGCGCGGTCTAACATATTCATTTTTGCATCAATATTATCAATATAATGTAAAATTTCCGCTTCTTTAATTAAAGGTAGTTTTGGACTACCGTACTCATACTTACCATGATGACTTAAAATAAGATGCTGCAGAACAGTAACCTCTTCTCCCTCAATACCTAGTTCGATTGAGACATTTCCAATTTCAATTGCCATAAGTGAGATATGGCCTAACAAATTACCTTCGACAGTATACTTTGTTGAAACTGGACCAGATAATTCTCTTACTTTTCCTAAATCATGTAGTATAATTCCAGCATATAGTAAATCCTTATTGATCGAAGGATATAAATTTGCAATTGATTCACCTAATTTCAACATACAAAAAACATGGTATGCTAAACCAGAAACAAATTCATGGTGGTTCTTAGTTGCCGCTGGAAAATCAAGAAAATCCTCCTGATTTTTTAATACTAGATACTCGGTAAGCTTTTTAAGTTTTTCATTGGTCATATTATTAATGTATGAAGTAATTTTCTCATATAATTCTTCTTTAGAAACTGGTGCTCTTGCGAAAAAATCTTCTGGATTAACTTCGTCTGTATCTTTAGTTGGACGAATTTGGCGTAGCTTAAGTTGAAGTTTTCCTCTATAATCGTGTAGCTCCCCTTCAACTTTTACAACAGTTCCTTCTACATACGCTTCTTCTTGCTCTGAAGAAATATCCCAAAGCTTCGCCTCAATATCTCCACTTTGATCTTGTAAAGTTAAAGATAAGAATGTTTTTTGATTACTTGCTACACCTTTCGTAACAGCTTTGACAAATAAAAATGTTACAAAACGTTCGCCAACTTCATGATCATATACTTTTTTATCCATAAGTACCTCCATTTTGTATATGCTTCCTTAAGCTCTACTTAAGTAATTAGCTTAAAATATTTTGGAAAATCAATTTCACAAAATAAAAAAAGGAAAATCAAATTATGTATTAGTCGTTTTACTTATCCTATTATACGTTAAAATAGATACTTAGCCCAACAATGTTCATACAAAAAATTAAGACATAATCTAACAATTCTTAAAATCTGTTAAAGCCTCCAAACGTCAAAATTTTAAATCTGCACTGAATTTTTTTATAATTCAATTTATTACTTTACACAGCTTTTCAATTTATGCCAAAATAGTAATATCGTAACTACTTTAGGGAGGTCTAGAACATGGCAACTTATCGAATTACTGCTTTTGAAAAAAGTGGAGAATCAATTGTCGATGAACAATTTGAAGCTAATTCTGACTTAGAAGCAAAAAATATTGGTACAGAAAAACTTACTACAATCGGTGCACTTGATAAAACCCACCGTTGCATTAGTCAAACTGGTAAACTTCTTTTATTTCATCCATAATAAAAAAGAAGCTGCGAAAATTTATCGCAGCTTTTTTGTTTTTTATCTAAATTAGTTTAAAGTACCTATCCATGTGTTGACGCTTTGAACTTCTGCTTGGCGTGGAAATATTTTTTCAATGAGAATACGCTGAACTTCAGGATCAATATCGAGACATGCATCCGAAAGTACAGTAAGAGAAAAGTCTTTATCTGCAGCTTCTCTTAAAGTCGATAAAACGACTCCGCTTGTTGAAATACCGCAAAGTACAAGTGAATCAATTTTTTGTGAACGAAGAATAATTTCAAGATTACTACCTGCAAACGCACTAACACGATACTTCGTAATTACTGGTTCGTTTGGTTTTGGCTCAACTGAATCGTGAATACGTGTTGCTGAATCAGCGAAAGTCATGCCACCTGTTTTAGTCATTGCTGAGAAAATCTTATTTTGTGGACTGACCTCCGGATAGCCTTCACTAAAACCTACTCGAACGAAAACAACTGGAATATGATTTTGACGAGCCGCTTCAACAGCTTTTTGAAATGGTTTCAGGATATCTTGATTTTCACCAAAACGGGATACAATACCATTTTGTAAATCCATTACTAATAATGCTGTTTTTTGATTTTTCATACCTTGTTGTTTCTCCTTTCGATTTACATAAAACTAAAAGACAATAAATAATTGATTTAAAATAGGCTGTCGAGAAATTCTCGACAGCCTTAGGATTACCTACGTGCATCCTATTTACATTTTATGAAGCAGGTTCAACTTTTGTAGCTTTATAGCCGGAGCCATCCCATATGAGATGTACTCGATATTTTTGCGAGCCTCTTGTCTTTGCTGATACAGTCCCGACTGAGCCGCCTGGATTACTTTTGTCACTTCCTAAAAACCATACAGTCATATTGCTTGAATCTATTCCAGCAGCAGAAGAGATTGTCTGCAGCATCGCCTGCCAGTCTTGGGAATTTCGATCATAGCTTGTAACATGCTTCGCACCATTTTGTGCACCCGTTTGTTCCGGTGTTTCAGGTGCCGTGCCATCTGAATCGTCATCATCAACAGTTTGAACTGTTGTTGATGTCTCTTTTACACCATTATCATCATTCTTTTCGCTGTTTTTGGCCGATGCATAAGCACTATTTTTAGATCCTGCCTTATTATCATTCGGCGAAAAAATGGAATACGAAATAAATGCTATTAGGATCAGTACGATTCCAATTGATCCAAATAAAATGAGTTTAGTTTTTTTTCTTTTCGCTCTTGACGTTGAACGTGAATTACTTTGAATCTTTTTCAATCTAACCACTCTCCCAAAACTGAGAATGTCAACATTCTACCATGAGTGAAGAAAAACTTGTAGTCTTGTATTTTAAAATTAACCATTTCGTAAAACAACTGTTAAGTTTATTATTCATTTTTAGACACAATTTAACTAACAAAGACTAGTGCATAATAGAAAATAGACAATCTAATTTTTAATGATTTAATCTTATTTATATTAAAAACATAGAATTACAGAAAGAAAATAGTAGTGTAATAGTAAATAGTCATTATATCAAATTTATTGTTAATTACTATTTTAAGTTATTTAATTGTACTTTTGTTCATTTTATTTGTACATCTTTTCTTTCCTTCTTCACCAAAAAAATCGACCGAATCCAGTCGATTTCATTATCCTTATTTACCAGTAAAAACCGGCAGTCTCTTTTGTAAAAATGCCTGAACACCTTCTTGATGATCTGTTGTTCTTCTCATTGCACTTTGTCCTTCTTTTTCAAATAAAAGGACATTTTTTAAAGACTCTAAGTTACCGTTACAATAAATTTGTTTTGTTTGAATCATCGCACTTACTGGTTTTTGAAGTATAGACTTCACTCGTTCATTAATTTTTTGTTCAAAATCCCCACTAATTACTTCATCAATTAAACCGATTTCTAGCGCTTGAGTTGCATTTAGTTTTTTACCTTCCCAGATCAGTTGTTTAGCTCTTGTTTCACCTAATCTCTTTTCTAAGAAGTAGTGTGCACCACCATCTGGTATTAAGCCAATTCCGATAAAGTTCATTGCTAATACACCTGATTCGTGAGCAAGAACAAAGTCACTAGCAAGAGCAAAACTTAGTCCTATACCAGCAGCTGGTCCATGAATCGCACTAATAACGATTTTAGGTAAAGTATATAATTTAACTACTACATCTGTAATTAAATCCATTACTGGACCAAAAGCAGACTCATCTGTATTACTTAGCATCGATTTTAAATCCCCACCTGAAGAGAAACCTTTGCCATTTCCACATAGAACGACTACATCAACGTCTGAGCTTGCGATTTCATCCAGTACATCTCGAAATTGTCTGAATGTATCTTCATTCATTGCATTCAATACTTCAGGACGATTAAATACAACAGTTGCAACTCGTCCCTCTTTTCTTAATAAAACATGTTCTGCCGTGTTCGAAATTGACATAAAAAAATCCCCCTTAATTTCATGGTTAATTTAAACATTAAACATCACAAGGGGATATTCCTTTATTTTTCATTAATTTGATTGATTACTTTTCGAAAATAACTCATCTAAAATCTTGATTTTTGCATTTGTATAATGCTCATAACCCTCATTATATGATTTAGGATCTTTCGCATTAGCAAATCGTGTAATTTGACGAGTTTCTGGATTTACAAATTTACTAGATGCACCACAGCCTAAACCAATAATCGTTTGTTCTTCTTCCATAATTAATATATTATACAAGCTTTCTTGGCCATCAATAGAGTATCCTATGTTCTCAAGATTACCTAATATATTTTTTTGACGATATAAATAGTATGGATGATAGTTATGATTTTTTGTCCAAACTGTTGCTTCATTCATCATTTGCTGCACTTCATCTCGATCTGCAACTTTATATTTTTGTTTGTTTTGCGTCATTTCTGAAGCTCTTTTAAATGAAAGTGTGTGAACAGTCAATGATTCAGGCATTAACTTTTCAGTTTCATCTAATGTATATTGGAATTCTTTTAAACCTTCTCCAGGTAAACCAATAATCAAATCCATATTTATATTATTCATCCCCATGGCACGGGCTAAATGGTACTTAGTTATTGTTTCATCTACAGTATGATGTCTTCCAATCGCTTTTAAAGTTTCTTGAATATAGGACTGTGGATTGATACTTATTCGATCAATATTCCATTTATTTAAAACATCTAATTTTTCGGGTGTAATTGTATCGGGTCTACCGGCCTCCACCGTAATTTCACGAACCTGCTTCATATTTGGAAATGATTCGTACATCTTAGCATACAGTAAGTCCATTTCTTCTGCTGTAATACTAGTCGGTGTCCCTCCGCCATAATAAATCGTAGTAATGTTAATTCCACGTTCCTTTAGAAATTCGCCGACTTTTTCCATTTCATAATGTAATCCATATAAGAATGAATCGACTGCACCCTGTTTCCCTTGAATAGCATAAGCTGGGAATGTGCAATAAGCACACTTAGTAGGGCAATAAGGGATGCCTATATAAAGACTAACTTCATTCTGCAAGTTATATAAATCTGGAATTACTTTTAATTGACGATCAACGATTGATTGCATTAATTCAATTTTTTCGTCATGGATTAAATAGTCATTTCTTAGCTCTTCATGCGCCATTTCCTTTGATACACCAGCTTTAAGTTTTGAATGAAGAAGCTTCGTTGGTCGAATACCAGTTAAGATTCCCCACTTTTGCTGAATTCCAGTATGCTCTTGTAGTAATGATAAAAAGACAAAGTTAACTGCTTTCTTTTTAAATTTAAATGATTCTCTAGCATCTTTACCATCTACATAGCTTGTATTTGCTTGGAATTGCGTACCTAATTTACCAGATACTTGTTTATTTATTTCATCTAACTCAAAACTTACTTCTATATCTGCATCTATTTTTTCTAACGATACATCACAGTCTTCAAAAAACAGTTGAGCTAAAAGCTCTAACGGTCTTTGAAAACGAATATCCTCTAAGCCATTAATATATATTTTCATTTTTTATCACCTTTTTAAGTTATCACTTAAGTATAAAATTAAAGAGTAACTAGGTCAATTATTTAAAATAAGGTAAAAAAGCCTGGTTTTCGAAGAGGATTCTCTTGAAAGCCAGGCTTTTATTTATTTTTCGATTTTTAAATGTGTTTTTAAGAATGGCAGTGGGAATTGTTTCCTGAAATGCTCCTTGATCATATATGGGACACCATTTTGGTCATTTGATCTTGTAATCCAGTCTGCGACTTTTTTAATTTCTACAGGAGCGTTTGACATAGCAACTCCTAAACCTGCATGCTCGATTAATGGTAAATCACTATAATTATCTCCAATTACAACCATCTCGTGATAAGAAATTCCGAGATGTTCACCTAATCGTTTTAAGCCTGAATATTTTGAAATTCCTTTTCGGACGATTTCAATTTTGCGATCTTCATCACATAAGTAATCAAGATGCGGATACTTTGCATTCAATTCTTTTTTCACATTATTTTTCTCTACTTCATCGGAGAAATAACATTCGATTTTTAACGGAGATATTGAATTTTCCAGAATACTATCTGAAAGTGATTCAACAAATTGGATTGGATAAAAGACAGGATCAGCATTTGATAAAACTGCTTTTGCCACTAAGTTAGATTGTAATTTTTTTCGATTTCCAATTGAAAAATGTTCATGTGACAAACGAATATTACAATCATATTTTTCTAGTTTTTTAACAATGTCATAAGCTTCTTCCTCTTCAATTCTCTTTTCAAATAATGGTTCATCAAGCTTTGAAGAGATAAAGGCACCTGAGTGAGAGACCAAAAGGTTATTAACCTTAAGAGCTTTTGCGATTTTTTTTGTAGCTTGGAAATTTCTACTTGTAAATAAGGTTACATAAATCCCTTTGTCTTGAACATATTCAACAGCTTCTTTCGATTCTTTTGAGAGTTTTCCATTGGATTGCAATAAAGTACCATCTATATTAATTGCAAGTAACTTATAAATCACTTAATCTCCCCCATTTCGCGAAGAAATACCTTACTAGAATATATGACATGCTTCATTTAATTAGAACAATGTAGGTTTCTTGGTTTCTTATTATATCCATTCGTATACTAAAAAAGACTCCAATTCAATGAAGTCTCAGACTGTTGACAAACGCTCGCTTTCTTCGTTGCTTCGTCTGCCTGCGGTGCTCATTACCGTCTAAGGTAACTCCGCTCCTCATCAGACTTCGCGCCTCGAAAGGCAAGCGCTTGCAATCAGTCTGAATATAAATTTTTTATATTTTATTTATACTCCAAATCATTGAAGACTCTCTTATGTATAACAAGGATTTTAAGTAAAGCAGGAAAAAGAAAAAGAATTAAAAGCTCCTCTTCTTATCCTGCCTTTTAACTATTAAAGTTCAAGTAAAGATTTATAAAATTCTTCTAATGGACTCATGACAATTTTATTTACATCTTGAATAACTAAATTTAGTCTTTGTTCCACTTGCATTAAGTTTGCAATTAAAGGATTTTGAGACACTCTTGCAACAATTTCTTGCCCTTTTGCATTTTCTTCAGGTGTAACTGCTTCACCTTGATACATTTTTTGTTGCATCGCTTTTTGGAAATTTTGGAATTCCATAAATAATGGTTTCGCATTTGGATCAGCTAATACTTGTGAGTATAGTGATTGTAAGTTTTTAAATTCTGGTTGCTCCTTAAAAGCATTTTGTAGTGAGTATGCAATATCATAAATATTTACTGACATGTTACTACCTCCTATAAACTTTTGTATCTCCACTATAGCAAACATTCTATTATATGTCAGTTTTTCTAAAACAAATCAAACTTTTTCCCCTAAAAATTTCCTAAAAGACATTCACCAACTAGGCGAATATCACATAGTATACAACGACAATTATTTTGGAAAGGAGGAGAATCATTGCAATCTTTTCCTAAAAATCAAGAACCCCAATCTTTTGTTGTAGTAACTGATTCAATCAATGAGGAGTCATTAAATCCACTCGGTTCAATATCGACACTTTGTGAGGAACTATCAGAGTTATGCGAAGACTCTGAAATTGATTTCTATGTAACTACATTTAAAAAACTACTAACGAATGAATTAAAAGGATATAAGCGTTCAGAAAATGGCTGGACTTTAATGAATGTATCTGCCCCTTCAATCATCCATAATCGAATTCATTCGAGAAGACTTGAACGAACGAAAGAGTTTAAATTACTTAATTCTTCGCTAACAAGTCAACAAATACCTTTTTTTAATGCTCGCTTCTTAAATAAGCTTGAAGTTTTTAAAGCTCTAATTGATTCAGCCTATATAAAGCCATACGTTCCACACACTGAGGAATGCTTCTCAGTCGAACAATTAGATAATTTTATCCAAAAATATGAAACGGTTTTTATTAAACCAATTCACGGTAGTCAAGGAAGAAACATTTTTAAAGTTACAAAAGCTAAAGATTTGTATCGTTTAAAAAACAGCCAAAATTCTGAAGTAGAAGTTGAATATAAATCAATTTCTCAACTATTTCATCCAATTAAACAGCAATTAAATAAACGGACTTTTATTATCCAAGAAGGCTTACCTTTAATCAGTAAGGATGATCGACTTGTTGATTTTAGATTTTTATGTCATAAAAATAAATTTAATAAATGGGAAGTAACTTCAACTGTAGCTAGGATTGGTCATCCCACACAGTTTGTTAGCAATTTGGCTCGCGGGGGAGACCTTCAAAAAATTGATGAATTTTTAGGTCAATATTTACCAAAGAAAGAGCGAATTCACTTTAAAAAGTTATTAATCGAGTTAGCCATCGAATGCTGTATATGTATAGACTCCTCCTTTGATGGATTATTCGCTGAATTTGGTGTAGATCTCGCTATAGACAATCAATTTAACCCTTGGGTTATCGAAATAAATTCAAAACCATCTAAGGATTTACAAGTTTCAGATCCAATTCAAAAAATTAGACCTTCAACAAAAGCTATTTTTTCTCTTGTTCAATCATATTTATAAGTACAAGGAGTGAAAAGAATGAGAATAGGTTATTTATCTCTTAAAGAAAGACAAGAAGGTGAATACGTTCAACATATGGCGAAAGAAGCAAGTAAACTTGGTTACGAATTCGTTCAATTTACCCCTTTTAATATTCAACCAGCTTCTGAAGAAATTATGGGCTGGAAGTATATAGCGGAAACAGAGCAATGGGAGAAAACAACATTTGAAATCCCGAATTATATTTATGATCGATGCTTCTATTCCCCAAGCATTAAAAGTAAGCAGGCAAAGCCTATTGTTGACTGGCTAAAAAAACGTAAAGACATCACTTTTTTAGGATATGGACTGCCAGGAAAATGGGAAACTTATCAGGCTCTTTCAACTGATGAAAGTTTGAATCCATATATCCCTAAAACAAAGAAACTATTACACCTAGCTGTATTTTTTGAAGAACTTAGAAAAACGCGCAAGCTCGTCATTAAACCCATCCATGGTTCAAGAGGAATCAATATTTATTTTGTTACGTTAAGTGCATATTCAATTAGTGTTTCAACACAAAAACAAAAGGAAGTAATTGAAACTGTTTACGAAACAAGAGATGAATTTTTTGAGTGGCTACAACCGATTGTTGAATCAAAAGGATATGTTTACCAAAATTATTTAGACCTCCAAACAAAATCACGTGAAGCATTTGATTTAAGGATCCTTTTACAAAAAAATGAAAAAGGTGAGTGGCAAGCAGTTGGAAAAGGTGTTCGAATTGGCCAGCCTAATTCAATTGTTGCAAATTTAAGTGCAGGAAGTAATGCAGTTCCATTTGAAGAATGGATTACTCAATTCAATCAAAGAACTGCTTTAATATTGCAGCAAGATATTGAGACAATTTGTAAACAATTACCAATTACCCTTGAAAAGAATTTTCTTCCTTTATTTGAAATTGGTTTAGATTTAGGTATCGATTCAAATCAAGCCATCTGGATTTTAGATGTTAATTCAAAGCCTGGTAGAAAAGTTCTTCTTCAAACCGACCCTTCTATCCAACAAAAGCTTTACTCAGCACCAATCCAGTATTGTTTACATCTACAATCGAAATCTAAAAGTGAAAGAAGTGAAATTAAATAATGAATGAAGTTTATAAAATCGTTACTCATCGACAGAGTAAGAACCTTGTATGTATACCTGAAGAGCTTACTACTTCTAGAAATATTGAATATATTGCTTTTGGTCAAAAAAAATACCCATGTCAACTAGTTACGATGAATACACTTCACAATATTATTTCGATATCAGAGCATTTAGTCGAAATGCTCTGTATACCTTTTGAGGGTTCTATTGAGCCCATTATTATCGGAAATACTTTACAGCTTGGACCATTGGTCGGAATTTTCACCGCCGGCTTTACTGAGTCACTACTTCGCCCAATCGGGGATCGTAGCTTTATGTTTGCAAACTTAATAGCTGAAAATAATCAAAAGAATAGCTTTATATTTGTATTTGGTGCTCATGGAATCGATTGGGAATCTGAAACAATTCAAGGGTATTTCTTTACAAATAAAAGATGGACCAAAGAGGTCGTCCCTTTTCCAACGGTTATTTATAATAGGTTACCAAATCGAAAAGTTGAGGTTCATAAATCAATTAAACGCGTACGTCAAAAACTAGAAAAAGAATACAAAATCCCTTGGTTTAATCCTGGATTTTTCAATAAATGGGATTTATATTTAAAATTAAAAAATGAGGAATCAGTTGCTCATTATCTCCCGAAAACAGTAAAGTTCAATAATTTTGATACGATTGAAGAATTATTATCGCAATACCAATTTGTATATGTTAAACCTGAAAATGGAAGCCTCGGTTCAAAAGTCATTTTAATCCGTTACAATCGAGAAGAAGGAATTTATTATTGTAGATATCGTGATTTCGAAACAAATAAACTTCAAAAATTCTCAACACTCCAATCTTTAATTAATCATGTTTTTCGTAGCACGAAGTTACACGACTTCATTGTACAACAAGGTATTTCACTAATTCGTTACGAGCATCAGCCTGTTGATTTTCGAGTTCATACAAACAAGGATGCTTTAGGAAAGTGGCATGTAACGGTTATTGCCGCAAAAGTAGCAGGAAAAGGTAGCACAACTACTCACTTAAATAACGGTGGTCGAGTGAAAACTCTTGAAGAATTATTTGATCAGGAAAAAGCGAAAAGAATACATGATAAATTATCTACAGCAGCATTAAAAATTAGTGAATCTTTAGATCGTCAAGTAGATGGTCATATCGGAGAAATTGGATTTGATATAGGTGTTGATAAAGATGAAAAAATTTGGCTTTTCGAAGCGAATTCTAAACCTGGAAGATCAATCTTTTCAAATCCTAGTTTCCAAGAAAATGACAAACAGATCAAAAAACTTTTTTTGGAATATGCTACTCATCTTTCCAGAAAGGGTAATGAACTCGAGGTTTCAATGAAATGATCTCTGTTTTCTATCATCTTGATCAAAATACTTGGTCACATGACCATAGTGAATCAAGATATTCCATAGGTCATAATCGGCTACCTATATTACCATTTCATGACGATCGTTCAAATTCCATTCAATTTCAGGTAAAAAAAATTGGAACACATTTAGGCCCTATTATCGGTATATTAACAAACGAAGATCGGCTACCTTTTAGTGGGAATATTAAGACCTTTAAAAGAATTTGTAAGAAAATATTAGCTGATGGCGGTATACCTATCATATTAACCCCCACCGCCCTCTCAGGTAATTCGGTTAAATGTTATACGTTTTGTTTTAAAACAAAAAAATGGCTTAAACTATTTTCCCCTTTACCAGACGTAATTTATAATCGCATCCCATCTGTACAATACGAATCGAATGATGATTATAAAAATTTTCGAGAAAAAATCTCGGAACTAACTATTCCTTTTTTTAACGAATCATATCTCTCAAAAATACAAACAACGTCAATATTATCTTCAAACGACTTTTTAAAAAGTTATATTCCAAAGACAATCGAATTAACTAGTGAAAAAGATTTATATTTCTATTTAAACAAATGGAAATTTCTATATATAAAGAAGCATAATTCTTCAAGGGGATTTGGCGTGTTTAAGCTCTCCTTGAAAAGTGACAAAGAAGTCATAATCCGTAATGCTTTTCATGTAGAATTGGTGAAATCAATTAGTGATTGTTGGAAATTCCTTAGTTCATTAAGCGAGGAATTTATTTGTCAACAAGGTATAGTCAGCGAATTACCCGATGGAAGAAAGTTTGATCTACGAATTCTTGCACATAAAAATGAAGATAATTATATTCTTTCCGGTGTTGGTGTAAGAGTAGGTACATTTAATGGAATTACAACTCATGTACCTAGAGGTGGTAGCATTATTGCTATTGAAGAACTACCGATTGATTTAAATTATTCTTTATTACAAGAATTAGTCAGACAAACAGGAAATGCCTTAAATATGGACGATGCACATTTTTTTGAATTCTCAATGGATATCGGAATTCAAAACAATCGTTACTATATTTTTGAAATTAACTCTAAACCAATGGTCTTTGACGAGATTGCGATCAAAGAACAAGGACTTGAAAACTTAATACGACTATTTTATGAACTTTCAAATTTTAAACAGTAGTTTATAATGTACTTTAACAGTATTCAAAAACTTAAGTCTCAGACTGATTGCAAGCGTTTGTCTTTCGAGGCGCGAAGGCTGGTGAGGAGCGGAGTTACCCTAAACGGTAATGAGCACCGCTCAACAGGCGAAGCAACGAAGAAAGCGAACGTTTGTCAACAGTCTGAGCTTTTTTATTTTTTCCAACAATGATAAACTAAAATGAAATAATGCTTCGGAAGGTAATAATAATTATGATTGATAAAATTAAGACATTATTTGGGAGTGAGTCTGTTTCAGTCACACCTGATCAGAGTACATATATGGATTATTCTTGGTTTTCTACTGAGAATCAAGAAATCTTTGGGATTAAAAAAGTTTCAATATCAGAGGAACAAAATAACCTACTGGAATGTCTTTTTACAAAATTAGAATCAGAGGCGATTTTGATGCCATCTGCACAAAGCGAATGGTTTCACTATTTATTTCACAGTAAAGGACATAATCCCTTCACTTTCGAAAGCGAAGTTTCTCTCCCTACTTCAATTCGTTTTATTCATTTTTATAGCAATCAGTTATTCTCGAGTAAAAATGAGTTTGAAGAAGCAATCAATGCATTCTTTCATAAAGAAGTAATAGTGGTTTGGAATTCTGCTAGGGAAGGCGTCATTATTGAAAAAATAATCGATCAACCATTTAACAAAGAGTTTTTAGAGCATATGCAAGAAATCATTGCTGCTGACTTGTACCATGATGTTACCTTTTTTGTAGGAAAACGTTATTCACCATTAGCAAATCTAAGCCTTTATTTTGATATTGAACATCAATGTTTTAAAAAAGCATTATCCGTAAAAAAGCAAAAAAATATTCTTTGGTTTTCAAAGGAAATGCTTTATTACATCCTTTCCTTTTTACCAGATGATTTACAAAAGGAATTACCTAATTTATTTTTGAATGATATGAAAATTGATGATCCAATTCTTTCAACAGTAAAAATCTTTCTTCAACAAAATTTAAATGTTACTGCTACTTCAAAAAAAGCTTTTTTACATCGAAATACTGTTCAATATCGTCTTGATAAATTTTCGGAACAAACTGGTATAGATTTAAAACATTTTGAGGATGGACTCGTTATATTTTTAGCAATTCATTTACTTGAGATCGTGAATGAATAGTATAAAAGCCTTTTTTGTGCACCTTGTACAAAGTAGGCTATTTTTTTTGTGAACCTTTGCCATTGTTTATAAACGTTTAAATGCTTACAATTTAATCAATGAAACCGATTACAAATAGTTGGAGGTAATAATAATGGCAGAATTAAAATTAGATCACATTTATAAAATTTATGATAATAACGTAACAGCTGTAAAAGATTTTAATCTTCATATTGATGACAAAGAATTTATCGTATTCGTTGGTCCATCTGGATGCGGTAAATCAACAACACTTCGTATGATTGCTGGTTTGGAAGACATTTCAAAAGGTGACTTCTTTATTGATGGCAAGCGTGTAAATGATGTACAACCAAAAGATCGTGACATCGCAATGGTATTCCAAAACTACGCTCTTTACCCACATATGACTGTATATGATAACATGGCTTTCGGATTAAAATTACGTAAGTTTGACAAAGCAGAAATTGATCGTCGTGTAAAAGATGCTGCTCGTATTTTAGGTCTTGAGGAATATTTAAATCGTAAACCAAAGGCTTTATCTGGTGGACAACGTCAACGTGTAGCTCTTGGTCGTGCAATTGTACGTGATGCAAAAGTATTCTTAATGGATGAGCCATTATCAAACTTAGATGCTAAATTACGTGTTGCGATGCGTTCTGAGATTTCAAAATTACATCAACGTCTTCAAACGACAACTATTTATGTAACACACGATCAAACTGAAGCAATGACAATGGCTACACGTTTAGTCGTAATGAAAGATGGGATTATTCAACAAGTAGGTACACCAAAGGAAGTTTATGATCGCCCAGAAAACGTATTCGTTGGTGGATTTATTGGATCACCTGCAATGAACTTTGTTTCAGGTAAGGTCGAAGATGGTCACTTTAACTTTGGAAGCAAAAAAGTTGCTATACCTGAAGGAAAAATGAAAACATTACGCGATAATGGATATGTTGGAAAAGAAGTGATTTTAGGTGTACGTCCTGAAGATTTACATGACGAACCAGTATTTATCGAAGCATCTCAAGGTACAGTTCTTGATTTAAAAATTGAGGTAGCTGAACTTTTAGGAGCGGAATCAATGCTATACACTAATTTTGAAGGAAATACATTAGTAGCAAGATTAGATGCACGTTCAACGTTTACACATGGTCAAGTCATTAAATTAGCAGTAGACATGAACAAAGTTCATTTCTTTGATAAAGAAACTGAATCTCGTATTCGTTAATTAAATAAACGCGGTACCATTTTAATTGGTACTGCGTTATTTTATTTTTTCAATTATTTTAAGAAAACCTTCATTACAATCTGGACAATTAAACATATGAGTACAATACTGATTTGAATTATGCTCGGTTAATCCATCAGCTTTTGCTGAAATGTCATAATCTAAATATGGACTATATTTATCTTCATAATCAACAGCTCTGCCTTTATCTTCACAATGATTTTCACAAATAGGACATTTTAGTTTATAATGCTCAATTCCATTGCACAGTGGACAAATACCATCCATAAAAAGCTCACTCCAATTTCATTTACTTCATTAAGAAAGGATGGAGATTAATCTCCATCCCTTATTAGCCATAGATATTATTTTGAATAACCACCTAAGCTTTGTTCTGCCATTTGAACTAAACGTTTAGTGATTTCTCCACCTACAGAACCGTTAGCACGAGCTGTAGAATCAGGACCTAAAGTTACTCCAAACTCAGAAGCGATTTCATACTTCATAGAATCTAATGCTTGTTGTGCACCATTTACTACTAAGCTGTTGTTGTTTGCCATGTTGTCTCACCTCCTTAAGTAGTGTAATGATAGTATGACTCTAATCGATTAACATATGTATGTTTAGCAAATGTAAATTTTGGAAATAAGAATTTAATTTGCTTTTCCGCATTTTTTACATAAAAAAAAGCACTAGATCAACATCTAGTACTAGTTTTCTACACTATATTGTAAAATATTTCATCTTAAAATTACTGTATTAATTGTAAAAATTGTTTTGTTCTTGCATGTTTAGGATGCTCTAAAACATCTTTAGGATGACCTTGTTCAACAATATAACCACCGTCCATAAAAATGACTTCATCCGCTACATCCCGAGCAAATTTCATTTCATGTGTAACGACAATCATTGTCATCCCCTCTTCAGCTAACTCTTTCATTACCTTTAGAACTTCTTGTACAAGCTCTGGATCTAACGCTGAAGTTGGTTCATCAAATAAGATTACTGTTGGCTCTAATGCTAACGCTCTAGCAATCCCTACACGCTGTTGCTGACCACCTGAAAGTTGATGTGGCAATAAATTTATTTTCTCTTCTAATCCTACTTTTGTAAGTAAGTCAATTGCTTTCTTTTTTGCAACATCTCTTTTTACTTTTTGTACTGTTACTAAACCTTCCATAACATTTTCTAGCGCTGTTAAGTGAGGAAATAAATGATGTTGTTGAAAAACCATACCTGTTTTACTTCTTAATGAAATAATTTCTTTTTTTGACACCTTATTTGAAAAATCAATTGTCTGTTCATCAATTGTTATTTTTCCATCTGTAGGTTGCTCTAAAATATTAATACATCTTAAAAATGTAGTTTTCCCAGAACCAGAAGGACCAATAATAGCTGTAACAGTACCTTTTTCTACATTTAAGCTTACATCTTTTAATACTTCTAATTCACCAAAACTTTTTTTAATGTTTTCTAGTTTTATCATAAGTTCTTCCTCCCTTACTTAGCAACATAGCGTGCAACCCGTGCTTCTAATCGACCTTGAATGATTGAAAGGAAGAAGCAGATTATCCAATAAATGACCCCAGCTTCTGTATAAACAACTAAAAATTTATAGTTAGTTGCAGCTATTTCCTGAGCTGTTCTAAACATCTCAGTTACTAATATTAAGGATGCCAAAGAAGTATCTTTTACTAAACTTATAAAGGTATTTGATAATGGCGGTAATGAAACTCTCGCCGCTTGAGGAATAATAATTCGTTTTAATGTTTGATTATATGTCATGCCTATTGATGAAGCAGCTTCCCACTGCCCCTTATCAATCGACTGGATTGATCCTCTAATAATCTCAGATGCATATGCACCAACACTTAATGAAAAACCAATAATAGCAGAAATATAAGGTGATATTGTTACATTTATTGAAGGTAATCCATAAAAAATAATAAATAATTGCACTAAAAGAGGTGTTCCTCTAATAATTGAAACATAAAATTTGGCTACACCATTTAAGAATTTATTACCTGATAGACGGAAAAGAGCGGTAATAAATGCTAAAACTATACCAACTATAAAAGTAATAATTGTTAATGGAATAGTACCGATTAAAGCAGTTTTAACCATTGGAAGGAAAGAATCCTTCGCAATGGTTAAATTTTCTTGGCTGAATATACTATTTAAGTCCATCTTTACCGAACCATTTTTGTACTATTTCATCATACTTTCCGTCTTTTTTCATATCTGCAAGTGCTTTGTTCACTGCTTTTACTAATGAATCATCATCTTTACGGAACATAAATCCACTGTTAGAAGCATCATTTTCTAAAGCTGCAATTTTAACTTTATTGTCACCAGTTTCTTTTAAATAGTTTTGAATTGATAATTTATCGTTAATTGTAGCATCAGCACGGCCAGATTCAATTAATTGGATTGCTTGGCTAAATCCTTCTACTCCAACTAATTTAGCTCCATATTTTTTAGCTAAATCGCCATAATTACTTGTTAAAGATTGAGCAGCATTTAAACCTTTAATATCATCAAATGATTTAACTTTTGAATCTGATTTTACAACTAATGCACCTGATGATGTGATATATGGATCAGAGAAATAATATTTTTTCTCACGATCTGCTCTAATACCAACTTCATTTGCAATGATATCAAAACGCTTTGCATCTAAACCTGCAAACATTGCATCCCATTGAGTTTCAAAATATTTTGGTTTTACTCCTAAACGTTTTGCAACTTCATTTGATAAATCAACATCAAAACCTGTTAATTTACCAGATTTATCATGGAACGTGAAAGGTGCATATGTACCTTCAGTACCAATTCTTAACTCTCCGCTATCCTTCACTTGAGTTAATAAATCTTTTCCTTTTGCAGTTTCTTCTTTTTTATTTGTATTGCAGCCTGCCATAACACCTGCTGCTAAAAATAGCGAACCTATTGTTAAACCAATTTTCTTAATATTCATTCTTTAATCTCCCTTAACCTTATCGGAATTGTTTGTTTTTAAATGTGTGTCTTAAATATATTGCATGTATTAAAAAATTACAACAAAAAAATCTTATATTTTTATTATTTTTCTTTTTGTCTTTTTAATTCAATTTTTATGATTGAAAAGCTCATTTTCTTAAAACCGAGTATTTTACTTTGTTTTAGGTTGGAATAAACTAATCATTTACGTTGCAAAAAAGTAAATATGGTTGGTTTCTATTACAGGATGCTCGCGCTTTATCATGGGGCGAGACCTGAGCCTCCTCTGCGAGCCTTTGGGTTCTTAACCTTCCCTCATATCCCATAGGAATGTTCACAACTTGATCAAATTTCATTTATTGTTCTATTTATTATAATGACTAGGTATTTCAACACATAAAAAAACTCGGCTCCTAAGAACCGAGTTTACTTTGCAAATTTTGGTGGTTTATTTTTACAATTACACTTTGTATTCTTCTATTTTGAACTTCTTTAATGATGAAGGTTAAATTTTTAAATTGAAGTAATTCCCCATTTTTGGGTATATGTTTAAAACTTTCAAGTAACCATCCACCTAATGTTAAATATCTACTACCAGGCTTTTTTATGTTAAACCGATTAAAAAAACTCGATAAGTCAATTGAGGCTTGGAATTGGTATTCATTCTCATTTATTTGGAAAAAATCATCCTCTAACTCGTCAAATTCATCCCTAATTTCGCCAACGAGTTCTTCTATTATGTCTTCAAGCGTAACGATTCCGGAAGTTCCTCCAAATTCATCCATAACAATAGCAAGATGTGCATTTTGTTTCTGAAGAATTTTTAACACTGTAGAAATTTTCATCGTTTCTATAACAAAAATCGGCTCTCTAATCAGATCATGAATATTAACTGTTTGTTTTTGTATTAGTTGAGTTAAAAATTCCCTTTCAGAAATCACACCGATTATATGATCTATATCCTGTTCATAAACTGGGATTCTAGAGTACCGTTCTTCTAAAAATAAATTATATATAAAGTCCACAGATTCATTAATATCGATCGCTACAACATTTGTTCGGGGTGTCAAAATGTCATTTACTTTTTTTTCTTTAAAAGTGATTGTTCTCAAAAATAATTCATCTTCGTACATTTTAAATTGGTCTTCATCAACAACATCAAATAGTTCATTATGAATTAAGAGATGTTTTTCTATTGTTTCTTCATTTTTTCGATCCTTTGAATTCCTAAAAAAAAGTCGATTAATAAAGGTTAAAAAATTTTTTATACCATTACCCGAGGGAGCATCTGACAAGCACTTCACATCCCTATAACAAATTTTTAAATTATTAACTATCGACAATCCTTTACAAATATTTAATTTATATGTATTCAATAAAGGTAAAATTATGCAAAAAAAAGCCTCTAACTTTACAAAAGTAGAGGGGGAAAAATGAGGTATTGTACGAAACGATTAAAAAATAAGCTGATTGAAATAGTTAATAAAATAACTAGTAGAAGAATAAGGACTTCTGCACAAATCAACCTTACACCCTTATTTTATAATAAAAGGAATTGAATTGGAGATGTAAGTTGTTAACTTTTTGTGAATCATTGTACAAAGTATAATACTATAAGGTTATAGTATTTTTTGTCTAAGAATCAAAAAAAGAAGGTATAAAGACTTATGCCCTTATCCTTCTTTTTCATCTTATCTTTATGATTTTACTGCTTGAATAAACTCATTTTTTTTTATTTCAACTAATTTAACTTGGTGTGAATCTAATTCAACAACTTTGAATTCAAAGTCCTCAAATATGACAGATTCTCCTTGTTGAATGTCGTGATTTTGAGTTAAAATCCACCCACCAATTGTATCAACATCATCTTCCTCAACATACAGACCGAATAAGTCATTAATTTCGGTAATTAATACTTTTCCGTCTACAATCTTATGTGATTCTGAAATATGTTGAACGGCTGGTTTTTCATCATCATCATATTCGTCACGTATTTCCCCAACAATCTCCTCAAGAATATCTTCCATTGTTAATAATCCCGCTGTTCCACCATATTCATCATACAATATTGCAAGTGGAATACGTTTCTTTTGCATTAACAATAATAAATCATGAATTGCGATTGTTTCAATTACCTGAATAACTGGGCGTGTAAAGTTTGCGAAATCGTATGTTTTTTCAACTTTTCCATCCAGATATCGAATAAAAAAGTCTTTCACATTTACCATACCTAAAATATCATCTTTATCTTCCCCAAAAACTGGGTAACGTGTATATTTTTCATTTTTAATTATTTCAATTTGTTCTTCAATTGGGTCTTCTTCATATAAACCGATAATTTCAGTACGAGGGACCATAATTTCTTTTGCAAGTCGGTTATCGAATTCAAAAATATTATTTAAATATTTATACTCAGCCTGATTAATTTCTCCGCTTTCAAAGCTTTCTGATAAAATAATTCTCAATTCTTCCTCAGTATGAACTTCTTCTGATTCAGATGCTGGCTTAACTCCAAATAATCCTGTAAAAAATCTTGCAGAACTATTTAATACCCAAATAAATGGATAAGCTATTTTATAGAAAACAATAAGTGGAGTAGAAAGTATTAGTGTGATTGATTCAGCTTTTTGAATTGCAACCGTTTTAGGTGCTAGCTCACCAATTACAACGTGAATAAATGTCATAACTGAGAAAGCTAAAATAAACGAAATAGTTTTAGCGATTGTTCCGTTTAATCCAAGAAATTCTACCACTGGGTGTATAAGATGCTCAAATGTTGGCTCACCTAAAAAACCTAATCCTAAAGCTGTAACCGTAATACCTAATTGACAAGCTGATAAATATTCATCTAAACTCGTCGTAACCTTTTTAGCAGCTACTGCACCTCGCTTTTTTTCGGCTACTAGTTGATCAATTCTACTTGATCTAACTTTCACTATCGCAAATTCTGCTGCTACGAAAAAAGCTGTAAGTGCGATTAAAACTGCAATCATAAACAAGTTAACTATGTCCAATGACGAACTCGAGTATATTACTCGAGTATTCACCTCCTGAGAATTTCAATCTACAAAAATATAAAATTATTATTTTACTTACTTAATAGATTACCATAATTTAGTAAAACGTACATATTTTATAGCTTTAATAAATTGTTAAGTTTTAAAATTAATTTAGTCATTATTTTACAAAATGTTTCAATGTTTCAAATAACGGAAATGTATGATGTGACAATGAATCTACTAAAGCGTTTTTTTCACAATCATTCATATCTGATATTACTGGTACTAATTGAGCTAATTTAGCTTCAAGCTCAATAATTTGATTTGATATTTGTTGAATTTGTTCAAAAACACAATTTTTTTGATTATAATTAGTTTGCAATAAATCTTTTATCTCTTCTAAGGATATTCTCATTTTTTTACAATGTTCAATAAATCTGAGAGTCTCAATTGCCTCTGTGGAATAATATCGATAGTTTGATTCTGATCGTTTTGCTTCTAGTAACCCTAATTTTGTATAATAATCAATTGTTCTTTTTGAAACTTGAGCTATTTCAGCTAACTCACCAATGCGATACTCGATCCCAAGTGACAACCCTCCCCATTTTAAGTAATATTTCTATTATATAATTTAGAAAGTATACAGTCAAACGTTACAGTTCTACATAAATTTCGTTATATGTGAGGTATAAAAATAAATATTATTATAAATTTTTGAGTAATCTTTGATGTTTTTTAAGAAGTTGGTACGTTGATTTCCGCTCCAGGATGCTCGCTTTCCATGGGGCGAGACCCGAGCCTCCTAAGCAGGCCTACGGGGTCTCAGGCTTCCCGCATTTCCCATATGAGTCGAGCACCTTACGCTCCAATCTTTTTCATTATTTTTAGTTGGTTGAACAAAACCAATGAAAAACAACATTTATTAAAATTTTTTTAAAAAAAATTTCCTTTTGAGTGAAGTTCTTTTTTTATGTGCAGTTTTCCTAAATTTAATTGCCTCAGATTTTAATTGCAGTCCCCTGTTCTTTTGTAGTTTTTCATCGTTTATTTGCACATTTGAACTCCTTATTTGCTATTCTATAATACTTATTTGCAACACAGGACTTTAATTCGTCCGATTCCTTCTTTAATTTATTTCAAATCTAATCAATTTACGAAAAAGAGGGCCCCCATCATACTTTTGGGACACCCTCTATTTTTTATGAATTATTTCATTCTCTAAAATCAAATAAGCTAAGGAAAACATCAGTAATCTCTGGATCAAACTGGCTTCCTTTATTATTTTCTATTTCCTTTAAGCAGTCTTCTAAAGACATCCCCTTGCGATATAATCGATTTGAAATCATCGCATCATAGCTATCGGCTATTGCTACAATTCTAGCAGTTAAAGGAATTTGATCACCCTTTAGACCTTCTGGATATCCTTTTCCATCGTATCGTTCATGATGGTATAAAACGATATCAAAAATGCCATTTTCATTAAAAATAGCAATATGTTTAATAATGTCATATCCAATCACAGGATGTTTTTTAATTATATTGTATTCATCCTCAGTCAATTCCTCATCCTTCAGTAAAATATGCTCCGGAATTCCAATTTTACCAATATCATGTAATAGTCCCCCTTGGTGGATGAGTGCACAAAGACTTTTAGATAATTTCATTTTCTTTGCGATTTTATAAGCAATATTGGCAACACATTCTGAGTGATGTGCAGTGTAGTTGTCTCTAGAATCTAACGCCTTTGAAAGAGCTAATATTAACTCGATCGATCCCGTTTTAACTCTCTGATATTGTTTCATTAAACCGACTGATATGTACGTGATTAAGTAATATGTAATTAGGTAGCTAATAATATGCCCTGCCTGTGGAACCAAATAGTATCTAGAAACGACTATTATTGTAGAAACTCCCTTAAAAACAATATAATCATTAAATTTTCCATTATCTTTTAAAACTATGTATTTTTATTTATCAATCAAAGTATTATCCGACTTAATTTTTGGTTTTTACTCATATAAATTTACAAATTTAAATACTAAAATAATTAATATTCCCTTTTCATTAATTAGAAAATTAATATATTTGTGAATTTTTTATGATTTTATTTCATCTTTTATTGACCAACGTATATGAGTAGTTTAAAGTTAGAATATTAAAAAAATAACTAGTGAGGATGATTTTTATGGAACGCGTCTTTAATTTCTCTGCTGGCCCTTCTGTCTTGCCTGTTCCAGTATTGGAAAAGGTACAAAAAGAGCTTGTTACTTACGGTACTTCTGGTATGTCAGTTATGGAAATGAGTCATCGTTCGGCTGAGTTTGAAGGAATTATTAAGAAATGTGAAAGCTTATTACGTGAACTTTTAGAAATTCCATCAAATTATAAAGTGTTATTTTTACAAGGTGGAGCATCAACTCAATTTTCAATGATTCCATTAAACTTATTAAGTAAGTACAAAAATGCTGCTTATATTAATACAGGAACTTGGTCAAAGAAAGCAATCTCTGAGGCAAAAAAATATGGAGATGTTCATGTTATCGCTTCGTCTGAGGATGAAAATTTTTCATATATTCCTAATTTAGAAGATTTAGCCCTTTTTGAACCATACGATTATTTACATATTACGACGAATAACACGATTGAGGGGACAAAATACTCTACTTACCCTAAAACAAGTTCTCCATTAGTTGCAGACTTTTCTTCAAATATTCTTTCTGAACCAATTGATGTCTCACAATTCGGTTTAATTTATGCTGGAGCTCAAAAAAACATCGGTCCAGCAGGGTTAACAATTGTCATTATTAGAGATGATCTTATTGGAAGTGCTGATAAAAATTGCCCAACAATGCTCGACTACAAAACACATGTCGAAGCTTCTTCACTTTATAATACACCACCTACATTCGGCATTTATGTAGCGATGCTAGTTTTAGAATGGATTAAAGAATCTGGTGGCTTAAATAGTATTTATCAAACTAATCTTTTAAAAGCTCAATTATTATATGATTTTATCGATCAATCTGACATGTTCTCTTCACCAGTTAAGAAAGAGAACAGATCACTTATGAATATTCCATTTACATCAACTTCTGATGAATTAAATAAGCAATTTCTTGCTCAGGCAAATTCAGCTGGCTTGGTGAATCTTGAGGGCCATCGTTCAGTTGGGGGAATGCGAGCTAGTATTTATAATGCGATGCCATTAGAAGGCGTTGAGAAATTAGTTCAGTTTATGAGTCAATTTGAAAAGAAAATATTAGAGGAGATTGTAAGATGATTAAAATTCAAACATTAAATAATATTTCTGAGCACGGAATAAAAGAATTTCCTTTGGAAAACTTTAAGATTAACAATGAATTAAATGAACCGGATGGCATTCTTTTAAGAAGCCATAGTATGCATGAAATGAGCATACCAAACAGTGTTAAAGCAATCGCAAGGGCTGGGGCTGGTGTAAATAATATTCCAATCGAAGAATGTACTTCAAGAGGAATTGTTGTATTTAATACGCCTGGTGCAAATGCAAATGCAGTTAAAGAACTAGTTCTGACAAGTTTATTCCTTTCTTCACGACGAATTATAGAAGGTATTGAGTGGACTCGTTCTTTATTTGGTGAAGAAAATGTTTCTAAAATTGTAGAAGCTGGTAAAAAAGAATTTGCAGGAGCAGAGATTGCAGGAAAGAAATTAGGTATTATTGGTTTAGGAGCAATTGGTGCACTTGTAGCAAATGACGCTCTTGCGTTAGATATGGAAGTATATGGTTATGATCCTTATATTTCAGTCGAAACTGCATGGCGATTATCTAGGAATGTACAACGAATCGATAATTTAGATCAAATTTTTTCAACATGTGATTATATAACAATCCATGTGCCTTTAACTCCTGAAACAAAAGGATTTGTGAATGAAAAACTTTTATCAGGAATGAAAAAGGGATCAAGATTACTTAATTTTTCTCGCTCTGAATTAGTAGATGATGTTGCGCTAGAATATGCGCTGAATAACGGCACTGTAGGAGTTTATGTGACAGATTTCCCAAATGAAAAAGTGATTGGTATGAAGAACGTCATTCCAATCCCTCATTTAGGAGCATCAACAACTGAATCAGAAGAAAACTGTGCCCGTATGGCTGCAAAACAATTAAAAAATTATTTAGAAACAGGTAATATTAAAAACTCCGTTAATTTTCCAAATGTAGAATTACCTTATACAGGGAAAAAACGTATTACGATTGCACATAAAAACATTCCAAATATGGTCGGTCAAATAACAGGATTACTAGCAAACTATCAAGTAAATATTGCTGATATGCTTAACCGAAGTAAAGGTGCGTTTGCTTATACAATGATTGATCTTGATGAAACGATCAATGGACCAGTTGAACAGATGCTAAGAGATATTGAGGGTGTTATTTCAGTAAGAATCATCTAACCTTCAGACTTGTGACAAGCGACTGCAATCAGTCTGAACCCAGATTTTTTGTTTTTTTGGTTTTGTCTTCACAATAAAGCGGTAGGTCTCATTATAAGAGTCCTACCGCTTTTTACTTATTATTTATTCAAAACAATTTTCAATAATTGTCGCAACGCCTTCTCCGCCACCAATACATAGTGTTGCAAGACCGTATTGTGTCTCTCTTCTCTTCATTTCATGAATCAATGTAACTAGTATTCTAGTTCCACTCGCACCGATTGGATGTCCAAGTGCAATCGAACCTCCATTTACATTGACAATATTTTCATCAAAGCCGCATTCCTTTAATACAGAAAGCGATTGCACTGCAAATGCTTCGTTTGCTTCAATCAAGCCAATATCACTTAATTCAATCGATGATTTTTCAAGTGCTTTTTTAGCTGCAAATGCTGCTCCAATTCCCATTATGCTTGGATCAACGCCTGCACTACTATTTGCATTAATTTTTACTAAAGGTTTAATGCCTAGTTCTCTTGCTTTACTTTCACTCATTAATACAACTGCTGCTGCACCATCATTAATACCTGAGGCATTTGCTGCTGTAACTGTTCCATTTTTTTCGAAGGCTGGTCTTAGTGATGAAATCTTCTCTACTGTAGCACCAAATTTTGGATACTCATCCTCTTTAAAGATGATTGGATCCTTCTTTCGTTGTGGAATTTCAATGGTAACAATTTCGCCTTCAAATTTACCTGCCTTAATTGCACTCTCAGCTTTTTGTTGGCTATTTACCGCAAACTCATCTTGTTTTTCCCTAGAGACTTCATAGCGTACTGCTAAGTTTTCAGCGGTGTTTCCCATGTGATAATCATTAAACGCACACCATAGTCCGTCCGCAATCATACTATCAACAACTTGTTGATTGCCCATTCTATATCCATCTCTAGCACCTTTAAGTAAATATGGGGCTTGACTCATATTTTCCATCCCACCAGCAACTATAATTTCAGCATCTCCTGCTATAATTGCTTGAGTCGCCAAATGGACTGATTTTAATCCAGAGCCACAAACCTTATTTATTGTCATTGCAGAGACAGTATTTGGAAGTCCTGCCTTTAATGCTGATTGTCTTGCTGGATTTTGACCTAAGCCAGCTTGAAGTACATTCCCCATTATGACTTCATCAACATGGCTTTCTTGAATACCCGCTCTATTAATCGCTTCTTTAATAACTTTAGCGCCTAATTCTACTGCACTTACATCTTTCAATGTACCACTGAAACTTCCGATCGCAGTTCTAACAGCACTAACAATTACAACGTTCTCACTCATTTTATTTCCCCCTTTTTATTTCATCCTAATGAACCAAACGACACGAAATCTTTTAATTTTTTATGTTATAAGCTTTACATTTTTCATAAAAAGTTGACTTGCTTATTTCTAATAATTTTGCAGCTTCAATCTTATTACCTTGAGATTCTATTAGAGCTCTTTTAATTGCTTCCTTTTCAGTCTCCTCAATCATTTCTTTTAATGATTTTAAAGAATTATGATTGTGTAATTGAGATGCATTTATTTCGAATTCAAATGTATTTTTGGGGCTAGTTGGATTTTCATATAAATAAAGAGGTAATTGTTTTGGTGTAATCACTTTACCATTTAGGACATTTATGCATCTCTCAAGTACGTTTTCAAGTTCTCGAATATTTCCTGGCCAATGATGTGACTTAAGAATTTGAAAAACTTCATTTGATATTTGAATTCCGTTTCGATGAAATTTCCTTTCGAGTTTTTTTATTAATGAATCTGCTATGAGAGGTAAATCATTTATCCTTGATCTAAGTGGAGGAATGTCTATTTTAATTACATTTAAGCGGTAATACAGATCCTGGCGGAATTCTTTTAATACGACCATCTTTTCAAGATTTCGATGCGTAGCGGCAATGACTCTTACATCAATGGAAATAGGTGAACTTCCACCAATTCTTTCAATCTCTCTTTCTTGAAGTACTCGCAGTAATTTACTTTGCATATGCAAAGACATATCACCAATCTCGTCTAGGAAAATTGTGCCTCGGTTCGCAATTTCAAATTTCCCTTTCTTCCCGCCTCTTTTTGCACCTGTAAAAGCACCTTCCTCATAACCAAAAAGCTCTGATTCTAGTAAATGCTCTGGAATCGAAGCGCAATTTACTCGTACAAACGGAAAGTTTCTTCTTGGACTAGCATCGTGAATTGCATGTGCAAACAATTCTTTACCTGTACCTGATTCCCCAAAAAGTAAGATTGCAGAAGAACTTGCAGATACTTGCTCTGCCAAGTTTTTTGCAGAATTAAAGATTGGCGTATCACCAATTATTTGATTGAAGTTATATTTACTACTTAACTCTTTCTCAAATTTTCTTTTATAATAGTTTAATTCTTCTACTAAAGGTTCTACTTTTTTAGAATACTCTAGCCATTCTTGCGCATTACGGAACATTACGGTTCCAACAGCACCTACTAATTCATCACCTACATACAGTGGATAACGGTTTGCTACCATTTCAGTATTTTTTATTGGATGGATCTCCGCCACCTCTGCTTGACCAGTTTTAGCGACTATATGCATTCTAGAATTTTCAATAACATCACTCACATCCATACCAATCACTTCATCAGCAGAACGCCCAACAAACTCACAATACGATTCATTCATATATAAAACTTTTCCATCACGATTAACGACAACAATCCACTCAGTTGCAAGATTAATAATCTCGGAAATCCACTCAAAAGGAAGACTCTCTAACATACTTTTCATACCATACCTCACTTAAAGTAGTAGGTAACTAGAAAGGATAAGAGCAGGAATCTCCCCCTGCTCAAAAAACCTTTCATCCTTTTCCTACTGAACTGTATATCCTGCGTCTATTACATTCGCTTGACCTGTAACCCCGCCAGTATATTCACTAGCAAGAAAAACTGTATAATTTGCAATTTCTTTTACTGTAAGTAATCTTTTTTGAGGTACTAAAGGATAAATTACTTCTTCAATTACACTTTCAATTGGTACATTTCTTGATTTTGCTAAGTCAGCCAACTGGTTTTGAACTAAAGGTGTATCCACATAGCCCGGGCAGATTGCATTGACTGTAATACCATCATTTGCACCTTCTAATGCAGCAACCTTTGTTAAACCAATTACACCATGCTTCGCAGAATTATAAGCAGCTTTACCAGCGAATCCTATTAATCCATTGATCGAAGCCATATTAATAATGCGACCATACTTTTGCTTTTTCATAATAGGAAATACATGTTTGATACTAATAAAAGGTGCAGTTAACATGACCTTAATAAGTAATTCGAATTTTTCAGTAGGGAAATCCTCAATTGATGAAACGTATTGTAATCCAGCATTGTTTATTAAAATATGTAATTCACCAAATTGATCGATTACTTTATGAAACGTGTCAACTACTTGTTCTTCATTTGTAACATCACATGCATAACCGATCGCATTAAACCCTAGCTCTTGTAATGAAGTAGCTGACTTTTGAACATTTTCCTCATTTAAGTCGGTTAAGACAACTGTTGCTCCTTGCTCTGCAAAGGTTTTAGCAATTTCAAAACCAATTCCACTACCGGCACCAGTTATCAGTGCAACCTTCTCAGAAAGCATTTGCTGCATTTGTTTGCCTCCTTTTAAAGATTAGTTCACGTTATTTAATAACTTTGGACTAATTGTAAATGTAGCCTCTGTTTTTTCAGTAATTTCTTGAATCGTTGCTCCACCAACGCATTCTACTAAAACCATTCCATTTTCTGTAAAATCAAAAACGGCTAATTCAGTAATTAGTCTATGGACTACGCCTTTTCCAGTTAAAGGTAAAGTACATGCTTTTTTAACTTTACTTTCACCGTATTTATTTGCATGTTCCATTACAACGACGATTTTTTTAGCACCATTTACTAAGTCCATCGCACCGCCCATACCTTTTACCATTTTCCCTGGGATCATCCAGTTAGCAAGATCACCAGTTTCAGAGACTTCCATACCACCTAAAATAGCTAAATCAATATGGCCTCCTCTAATCATCGCAAAAGATTCAGCGCTATCAAAATAAGAAGCTCCTTTAGCCGCAGTTACTGTTTCTTTACCTGCATTGATTAAGTCAGCATCTAGTTCAGCTTCTGTTGGGTATGGTCCAATACCTAGTAAACCATTTTCAGATTGAAGCATAACTTCAATACCTTTTGGAAGATAGTTTGCTAATAAAGTAGGTAATCCAATTCCAAGGTTTACATACATACCATCATGAATTTCTTTAACCGCAGTTTGAATAATTAATTGACGAATATCTTTCATGTTATTAGCCTCCTATACTCCTGTAGTCATTCTACGTTCAATTCGTTTTTCGTATGTTTCACCGTGGAATACGTGTTGTACATAAATGCTTGGCGTATGAATTGCATCAGCATCAAGTTCTCCAACTTCTACTACTTCTTCGACTTCTGCAATTGTGATTTTTCCAGCCATCGCTGCAAGTGGGTTAAAGTTACGAGCAGTTTTTCTAAAAATTAGATTTCCTTGCTTATCAGCCTTCCACGCTTTAACAAATGCAAAGTCTCCTACGATTCCTTCTTCTAATAAATAAGTTCTTCCATTAAATACTTTATGTTCTTTTCCATCTGCGATTGGTGTACCTACACCTGTTGCTGTATAGAATCCTGGGATACCAGCGCCACCTGCACGAATACGTTCAGCTAGGGTGCCCTGAGGAACAAGCTCAACTTCAAGTTCTCCACTTAAGAACTGCTTTTCAAAAATTTTATTTTCTCCAACATATGAAGAAACCATCTTTTTAATTTGTTTATTTGCTAATAAAAGACCAAGACCCCAATCGTCTACTCCACAGTTATTACTTACGATTGTTAAATCCTTTGTCCCTTTATCTCGTAATGCTAAAATCATTTTTTCAGGAATACCGCAAAGACCAAAGCCACCTACAATAATCGTAGCTCCATCATGAATTTGTGAAACAACCTCTTCAACTGAAGTAATTACCTTATTCTTGCCCATTATTTTGCTCCCTTCAAAAGTAAGATTAGTAGTTTAACATTCTTAAACAAGTCCTGTAAGTTTAAATACTGCAATGATTAAGAATACTGCAACTGTTTTAATGATTGTTAATGCAAAAATATCTTTATATGACTGGCGATGTGTTAAACCAGTTACAGCTAATAATGTAATGACTGCACCATTATGAGGCAAAGTATCCATACCACCTGAAGCCATCGAAATAACACGATGCATAACTTCTGGAGGAATATTGTATTTATTAATTGCCTCTATATATTTTTCAGACATTGCACTAAGTGCAATACCCATACCACCTGATGCAGAACCTGTAATACCTGCTAAAGTTGTAGTCGTTACAGCTCCATTTACTAATGGATCCGTAAATGTATGAGAAATTCCTTTACTTACCATTCCAAATCCAGGTAATGCAGAAATTACTCCACCAAAACCATACTCAGCACCAGTATTCATAGAAGCAAGTAGTGCTCCACCAATGCTTGCATTCATACCTGTCTTTAGATTTGTACGCAAATTCTTATAGCCATAAATCATCGCTGAAAGAATCCCAATAACTAAAGCACATTCAACTGACCAAATACCAACAACTGCAGGAATTTGAACAACCCCAAAAGCTTCTAGTCCGATTGCTTTAAAGTCAAAACCATTCGGATACCATTTTGGGAATGAAACAACAAAAAATTTATTTGAAAATCCAACTAATAATAGTGGAACAAATGCTAAAATCTGTTTTAATACTGGTGTAGGAGTATTTGTCGTTATTGAAGGAACTTCTGTTTGCGTTTCATTTGCAGCAGCTAGTTCTCCATTAAATCCTAAATAACCTTCACCCGCTTTTTCTGCTTTTTTACGTCTTGATTCTAAGTACCAAAGACCAACTGCAAGTACAAAAACAGCCGCTAAAATACCTAGAAATGGTGCCGCATAAATATCTGTTTTGAAAAATGTAGTTGGAATTACATTTTGAATTTGCGGTGTACCCGGTAATGCATCCATCGTAAACGTAAACGCGCCAAGTGCGATTGTTCCAGGAATTAATCGTTTTGGAATATTACCTTCACGGAATAAGTTTGCAGCAAATGGATAAATAGCAAATACAACAACAAACAAGCTTACTCCACTATATGTTAAAATTGCGCCCATTAATACAATCGCTAAAATAGCTCTTTTTGCTCCAACTAATTGAATAATTGTTTTGGCGATCGATTCAGCAATTCCAGACATTTCAACGACTTTACCAAAAATTGCACCAAGTAAAAATACAGGAAAATATAGCTTTATGAAACCAACCATTTTTTCCATAAAAATATTACTAAAGAATGGAAGAATATAACTTGGTTCAGTTAAAAGTACTGCAAATAAAGCACAAATGGGTGCAAATAAAATAACAGAAAACCCACGATAAGCAACAAACATTAAAAGTCCTAATGCTAATAAAATAATTAAGATTTCCATAATAACCTCCTTGTTATCTTTACGTATTGGCACTTTTTGACAACGCTTTCATTCAAACTAAGTATTAGTTTAAATTCCACTATTTACTGTATTTTGCTCCTTTCAACAGAATGTTCTTCTGCTTTAATACAAGCAATTAGTGTGCCAAGTTATTTATGGATTTTGTTCAGACTGTTGGAATACTCTCTGGACTTCATCTTCACTATGAATATTTTATTTTATAATTCTAATAATATTAAGTTAATTTATAATTTTCAATATTTTTAAAGTAATTTTTTCCGAAATTTCGGAATTTATCTCCAATAAAATTCCGAAAACCTGGAAATTCCAGAAATTCGGAATTTTGTTTTTCGAACATTTTGTGAATTTTTTATAGGGAACAATAATGATGAATTAATTCCTTCATCCATTTATGTACTTCTAAAAATTGAAACCCTGCTTTTTTAGCTTTCTCATTACTCAACGATTGATCGCTATAAGCGTCGAATGGAGATTGTTTTTCATTTGCACCCTGAGATTTAATAATAGCCTTTTTACCAGTTTCCATTTCACAAATATTTATTATTTCTTTAAATGTTACTACACCATTGGAGCACGCATTAAAAGGACCACTTTTAATCGATTCGTTCTCACCTAACCAAAGTAAAAACTCAGCAGTTTCATCAGAATCGATAAATGTCATCTCTTTGTTTAAATCAGATATAATAATTTCTTCATTTCTTCCAATTTTATCAACATGGAAGAGTAATCTCTTCGTATAATCATCTGGCCCTAATACGACTGGAAATCTAGCCACAAACACTGGAAAGACTGCTTCTTGAAATAAAACAGCTTCACAAAGGCGCTTCCCTTCCGCATATGAATACTTATTATCATTGTTATATTCAATTTGATAATTAAATGGATCAAAGTCATTTTCAACATGGTTTAATCCAGTATCATAAACGGCTAAAGATGATGTGAAAATATATTTTTTAACGTGATCAGTTAATAGATTAATAATTTCTTTCGCTTCATTTGGAGTATAGCAAATATTATCATAGACTAAATCCCAATTATAATTACTTAATTGAGCTAACGTATCAGGATTTCGTCGGTCAATGATAAATCGACTAACATGTTCTCCAAAGTCATCTTCTGTAAGACCTCTAGTTGCGATTGAAACATCATAACCTTTTTTGATTAGTTTATGAACAAGTCGTTTTCCGAAAAACCTCGTACCACCTAATACTAAAACTTTTTTCATTTTCTAGCCTCCAAAGAAAAATACACGTATTAACTATTCGCCATTAAGCAACAAAATACCTTTTTATATAGAAAACTTCTTTTACTATATTAGTAACTTTTTTGCATTTTTGGAAGATAACCAATCAAAAAGAGCCCCATTTAAACGATCAGGGGCTCTCCATTTTTTATTACTATTTGTTTAATACAACTGTTTGAGTTGTAGTACTCACGTTTCCTGCAGCATCTTTTGCCGTAACATAGATGACAGTTCCAGTGAATGTGCCATTCGCGTTATGAGGTATTTCTAAACTGAAGTACCCATTTTTATCAGCTTTTACTTCACTTACTACATTGTTGATTTTGATCATAACCGTCGCATTTGCTTCGGTTTTACCTGTGATAAATTGATCCTTTTTCGTTACTGTATTAACAATTGGTGCATCTGGTGCTGTAATATCCACTACAGTGATAGTTGTTCCACTACTTACTTTACCATCATCATTTGTAGCTGTAATCACTAAAACAGTACCTGCTTTTTGTTTTGCGATTGGAAGCGTAAAGTCACCTGCTTCATTTGCTTTGCCGCTTGCTACAACAGTATCACCCGCTTTTACAGTAATAGTAACATTAGGGTCTGCTTTTCCAGAAATTGTTGTATCACTGTCACCTAATCCTTTGACAACTGGTGCGTTTGGAATTGGCACTACTTTTGTTGTTAAACTCACAGTGTTTGATACACCAGCGTTTAAACCACCTGTAATCGATACTCTGAATTGATAATTCGTATTTTCAGTTAAACCAGTTATAGTTGCTTTGCCATCAGTCACAGACAATGTGCCGTCTGTTGTTGCCGTTTGCCAGCTTGATCCATTATTTGAAGATTGCTGGATTTTGATCGCTGTTGCATCCACCGCTGGGTTCCATGTGAATGTTGCTTTGTGAGCACTGCTATCCACATTTTTGAATGTGTTTACGAGTGATGCGATGCCAAGTGCGTTAAAGTAGTCAGTTGCGTATTTTCCATCTACCATCTCTTTTGGTGTGATTAAAGCATCAAAGTTTGATTTATATAAGTTACTTACTAAGAAATTCATATCTTTCTTATCTACAATCCCATCTTGGTTTAGATCTTCGATATTGAATTTTGTTGTATTTTGAACTCCAAACATTTTCGCAACTTGTTTCACGTCTAAGACGTCAATCACGCCGTCGCCGTTCACATCACCAGCTAGACCATTCGGTTGTCTTGATGTAGCTCCAATATAGCCGCTAAACGTACCAACATTGTCGCCCCATGGAGTCTGCGTATTCATTGTGATGGTCTGAACGCTCTTTAAATGCCCTGGTGCTTCGATGATTACTTTGAATGGGTCTTTTGAAATCGGAATGTTTAAGATATTGACATACCCTTTCGCATCAATCGTTCCTGGGTACTTAGAACCATCCGAAAGTAGTGCATATGCTTTCGCATTTAGTTTTGTATAGTCCATCGTTACGTTGTTCGCAAACGCTTGAAGTCTAACAAAGGATTGAACTGAATTATGCGTCGGAAGAACTTGGAAGCTGTTCACTCGACTAAACGCTGTAATGTTGGTCGGCTGCGTTTGACCATACTGCATCATGCTGAAGTTGGTCATTACATCATCCTCAACCATATTCCCATATAAAATCGAAGCCGGCCCTTGCGGGTCATCGTTCTTCACTTTTAGAGTTACTTTCAAAAATGGCATATTATCGCCGCTGAATCCTTTGAAGTCTTCTCCGCCGCTTAAATGAGCGCCCACATTGATCATTGTTTTGCTTGAATAAAGAGGGTCAGCCGTTGCAACAGACGTATCCACATTTACCTTCACGCCATGATCATCTGCCCATTTTTGGAATTCAGGCGCTACCGTCACCCCTTGCAAATCGTACACATCTTTCCAGTACGTTGCATTATATGTCCCTGACATCATTTGTTGAACATTGTGAAGGTTCAGTGTCATCGTGACTGTATCATTCAGGGTCACTTTTTGTTTGTCATACGTCGGCACCATATACGGCGTGCCTTTTTTAACAAATGCATACTGATGAAAATCATTGACAAGTTCCGCGTTTCCTGCAACATCTCTAGGGAAAAGTGTGACGACTGCAGGACTGTTTTCAATGTCCGCTTTTTCAATCCCGAATTTCGTATCCCCATTTGCATCGGTTAGGAATTGTGCATCCGGATCGTCAATGCGATTATAGTAATAGAACAACGTGTTATCCGATTGAGTGATGCCTAGAGGAGCCAACTGAGCGGTTCCTTCATCGAATAAGTTAGCATGAACCCAAAACGCATGATAGGTATTGCCATCCTGTTTTTCATCCGTAAAGTCTGAATCACTTAGCTCGTACACGCCTGGAGCATGGTCTTTATAAGTCAATTTCGGCAATTGGTTGTCCACTATAAATGGCATCGACTTCTCATACGTTTTCGCATACATATTTGTCGTATCCGTTGTGCGTACTTTAATCGTGTACTGACCTTCTGGCAATGATGCTTTTGTGAACTGGCTTGTCAACTCTTTCGACGGATCTCCGATAAATGGATAGTAACTAGCTGCGTCAAAAGAGAACGATATAAACTGATCCGTTGGCGCTGTACTTGCACTAAGTGGCGATACTGTGGTAGCTCCAAGTGCGTTGCCGTTTTTGTCATAAATTACCCCCCAGACATATGTCATCGGGCTGTTTAATGTAAAGCCGATATTTCGTGCACTGCCATAATTAAAAAATGAAGGGATGACCGGCTTTCTAGTAGTGGCCGCATTGTCGTCCATCATCAAGTTGCTGAATCCTTTTTCAACCGTACGAACAGCCAATGGCATGCGGTACGTTTCACTTGGATTATCATGATTTACAATGTTCAAATATCCTTCGTATCGACCATAATCTGCACTACTTGGTACGTTCACGGTTGCTGTAAAGCTTGTTGTTTCACCTGCTTTTACTGTTAGTGATGGTGAACTTGTAGTCACTGTAATGCCGTTTTTAGTTGCATCACTTACCGCTGCATTTGGTTTAATAAAAGTTGCAGATATATCAAACGTTTTGTCAGAGTTTCCTCTATTTTTTACTTTCACTGTTCGATTACTCGTATTGACCGCACCTTCTTTTCTATACACTGCGCCAAACGTTAATGAACCTTTTTCGTAATTCATGTTCACAGTATTACCACTACTATCAATGTTTGCCGTTGTGTCTTGTGCTTTAAAGCTCACGTCACGTTTTACTGCTTTCACTACATTGACTAAACCAGCACCTTGTTCGTATACAGAGTAATCTCCGTCTAGATTTCCAGAAGTGTTCGTCAATGCTGCTTTCACGTCAGCTGGTGTGTAGTCTGGATGTGCTTGTAAGATTAGCGCAGCAATTCCTGCGACATGTGGCGACGCCATCGATGTACCTGATATACGAGCGTAAGCGTTGCTATAGTCTACTTTATCTGGGCTATGGACGAAATATGGATAAGTTGAGTACACCGATACTCCTGGTGCAACAACATCTGGCTTAATGTCATATGTCGAAGCAACTGGTCCTCTAGAACTAAAGCTTGCCAAGTGATTTCCTTGTGTATTCGTTGAACTTACATTCGTAAAAGTAATTGTATTTGTGCCTGCTACACTACGTAAACGTTCACCATCAGCTTTAGTCATACGGAATGTTGGTATAAACCCTTCGTCACTTGCTAAGTAATTATCAATGTCACCGTCAATATTGTTAGTCATAATCGCTGCAACCGCGCCTGCTTTCGCTGCGTTTGTTATTTTTTCAGCTAACGAGCTTGTACCACGTGTAATCAGTGCAACTTTTCCAGTTAAATCGATTGGATTACCGTTTGCATCTTTAAAATCAGCTGCTTGTGCTAAACCAACATCAACGAATTGATAAGTTTTATTCTCAAGATCTGATACCCGATCGTTATAACCTTTTCCAAGTAACTTGAAGTTAGTAAATGTTTCATTCCCTACTTTTGCTGATGCTGTAGGGACACTTACTGGGAAATCACTTGCTCCAACCGTAATTGCAAGCGCTGATGCACCCGGCGTACCTAGTGTGCCTGCACCCGGACCTGAGTTCCCTGCTGAAATAACACATGTTACACCTGCAAGAGTTGCATTATTAATTGCCACAGCTTCAGCTGATAACGGATCATTACTTGGTGCCCCAAGAGATAAGTTGATAACTTTCATACCATCTTGTAAAGCTTTGTCAATCCCACCAATAATCGCATCTTGAGACCCTGTACCGTACGGCCCAAGTACACGATAATTATACAAGTTTACACCAGGTGCAACCCCTTGAGCTGGTAAATCTACATTATTTTTCGATTGAGCTGCAATCGTACCTGAAACGTGTGTACCGTGGAATGTATAATACGGTTCCCCACCATCACCTTCAGGTTTGCCAGCTTTTACCCAATCATCAACTGTTGTTTCCATTGGATCAGCATCGTTGTCAACAAAATCCCAACCTTTAACTGTTGTTGGATCGATTTTGCTTGCATCTTCTCCACTTTTTGCACGGTAGCCTTTATATACGTCTGTTAAATCTGGGTGATTGTAGTCAATCCCTGTATCAATAACCCCTACATTGATTCCTTTTCCAGTAGTACCTTCTTTATGCAAATCTTCAATACCTGGTAATGGAATGTAATTTTCTGGTAAATTATTCTCACCTTGTTCACTTTGCGCGGAAGCTTTCAGTTCGCTTGGGTCAAGCTTTACTATGTCATCGTTTAATACACGACTTACTACACCAGAATCAAATAATTTCTCAACTAAGTTACCTGGTAGTGTCATTGCCACCCCGTTTAATGCATGTGTGTATTCACGCGTAATTTGAACGGTAGCCTCCCCAGCTGTGTCTGTTGTTTCATTAGATACTTCATTTGGTGCGATACTTAATGCTGATACTGCATTTACTGAATTAGTTTTACTTGCACTATTATTTAGCTCATTTACAAATGACTTGAATGTGGCGTGTGACGATTTAACTGCGCTATTTTCTGCGCTTAATGTCGTTTTTTCACCAGCTACTTCTTTTTGTAGGACACTTATTTTTGCTGGTTCTTGCGTAAATTCGACAATAACCTTGACCATTTTTGAGCTTTTCGTATCAATCTTTGGCGAAATCTTTACATCACTTTCTGTTGATATTTTCTTTAAAGCGTCGATTTGATCAGCTGTTAAGTCTGGTGTGCTTGTTTTTTGTGTATGTGAACCGACGACAGTATTTTCTGTGCTAGCATTTGGTGTAGCTGCTAGTACATTAAATGGAATCATCGAGCCCACGACCAGAGCACTGATCGTTGTTTTAGCTAAACTTACTTTGAAGTTTCTTTTACTCACACTTTACTCCCCCATTTTTGAAATTTTTTGACAATTTTCTATCTTTTTTTTATTTTAACGCTAGCAATCGTTATCGTAAATTGGGGGAATTTGACCAAATAAACTATAAAAAAATCAGATAATAGGTACAATTTGTAAATTTTTTTTTTTAAAGCCCTATAAAACTTAATTTTCAAACACTTTTCATTTGGGGGAATTATCATTTTTTTTGCCAAAAAAATAAGAACACAAAATAATTATTATAATTTTCTAATTTTATATTTTTATAATATTTTATCAAAAAAAATATTAAAAGAGTTTTTGTAATAAAAAAAGAAGATACAAATGCTGAATTGTTTCCTTTAAAGTGGACACATAAAAAAAGAGACTGATGACCAGGACATAAAAATACCCGAATAATAGACTCTTTTTTTAAGTGTCTATTATTCAGGTCTAAGACAGCCCTTTTTTGTCATTTAGTAGATTTCAATCCCCCTCCAAACTAAGAAACTGTCCATTTCGAAAGCTATAAATCTACTCTCTATTTTGTTTATAAAAGTCGAATTTCAGGTTACAGAGTATAAAAAAAACATGAAATATATTTATATCTCATGTTTAAGTCATTTTCTTATGACTTTATATACTTTTAATCACAATGTAATGAGTTTCAGGGCGTGCATTTAACCTAAGTGGTATAGTCGTTGTTCCATATCCATTACTTATTATTTGAGTTATCCCATTATACACATGCGTTTTACCTTTTTCATATGGACCATATCCGAAAATTCTTATTTGTCCTCCATGCGTATGACCACTTAATACAAGCGATACTCCATGTTCTTCCTTTAAAAACTTCAAGATTCTTGGATTATGACTAACTAAAAGCTTAAATGCATCTTGTTTAACACCTTGAAAGGCAAGATCAAGATCCACCTTCCCCGTTTTCAAATCATCTACCCCAATTAATGCCCATTCTCTTTGCAAATGGTTTAAGGTAACAGAAGCGTTCTTCAAAACAGTTACATTCCATTTATTAAAAATAGTCAGTAAATCCCTTTTTTCAATTTCTATATCATTATTACCCCAAACAAAGTAGACCTCACCAAGACTACATAGCTTTTGAATATTATTTTCAATCCTTTCAAGAGGCACTCCCTTTTCTAATAGATCACCGCCTATAATGACAAGATCAACTTGATTAGACAACTTCTTAATAATAGAAGAATCTATTTTTCTTCTATGAATATCGGAAATAAAAAGGATTCTAATCGGCTTTTCAAGGGGAGTAGTTGAAAAAGAGAACTCATGTTTTCGAATTATATTCATATGAGCCTCAATAAACATATACACTAGCAACATAAAACCTAGTAATATACAAATTAATATTAAATAAATCATATAGCCCCCCCATTTTCAGAATTGGAAAAATTAGATTCACGCTGTATGCATTTCTTAAATGCCTTCTCGTAAAATCTGTTACTTAATTTCCTTAATAATTCTAGCTGGATTTCCTCCAACTACTACATTGTCAGGAACATCTTTTGTAACAACAGCCCCAGATGCGATTACTACATTATGTCCGATTTTTACTCCAGGGTTAATGATGGCTCTTCCACCAATCCAAACATTATCACCAATCGTAACTGGTTTACCAAATTCAACTCCACTAGCCCTTTCAACCGGATCAAGTGGATGTGTAGCCGTATAAATATGAACCCCAGGTGCCATAAAGCAATTTACACCAATATGTACCGGGCAAACATCCAAAATCACACAATCAAAGTTGGCATAAAAATTTTCACCTACATGAATATTGTATCCATAATCACAACGAAACGTAGGTTCAATATATATGCTTTCACCCGTCGAACCGAATAACTGTTTTAATAGACTTTCCCTTTTACTACTTTCCGTTTCAAGCGTCAAATTAAACTCGCGCGTCAAACGTCTTGCCTTAACTCTTTCCTCAACCAATTGAGGATCCCCAGCTAAATACATCTCACCATTAATCATTTTTTCCTTCTCGCTCACATAAACCTCTCCTTTAAAATCATTTTCCACCTATCTATTCCGGCTTTTCCTGTCTTTTTCATGTTAAAGTATTATAAAAATAAACAAAAAATTGCTAGGAGGTATTTCATTGGAATTAACGATTTACCTGTCGTTTATTGCTGTGTCCTTATTATTAATAATAGCACCTGGACCAGATAATATTTTTGTTATGGCACAAAGCATTTCATACGGAAAAAAAGAAGGAATTGCAACGGCATGTGGCCTTTGTTCAGGCGTTACAATCCATACACTTGCTGCTTCAATTGGATTATCAACCATTTGGTATAAGTCAGAAATCGCTTTTCCATTTTAAAATACTTAGGTGCTTTTTATTTACTGTACTTAGCTTACCAGGCCTTTCGTTCAAGCAATGAAGTAAGCTCTTTCACGAAACCCCAAAAACAAACTTTACCTTCTTTATATCGTCGAGGATTTTTAATGAACGTACTAAATCCAAAGGTATCTTTATTCTTCCTAGCGCTTTTGCCTCAATTTATAGACAAAAGCGGTATGGCAGTTTCCCTACAAATGATCGTTTTAGGTTTAACTTTTATGGTATTAACTCTCATTGTATTTTCAATTATAGCGATTTTTGCAGGTAGCTTGGGTGAAAAATTGTTACAAAATGAGAAATCATCTAAAATTATCAATCTAGCACAAGGCATTATTTTTACAGGAATTGGATTGAAGCTGTTTTTTATGGATCGAACGTAATCACTAAAACAGAAAAATGAGTACTGTGGATAGTACTCATTTTTTGTTTTGTAGGGAAGGAACTGTATCAATCATGATCCATTTTACTTGATTTCGTTATGTTTTAGTCGATTTACATTCTATTTTATTGTTGTTTCTTTGAATTTAGTAGGTGACACTCTATTTATTTGTCATTAGTGAGTCCTTATTTGCAGATTCCAAAATATTATTTGCAGTTTTGAATTTTTTAATTACAGATATGCTAATTTTAATTGCAGATATGCTATATATTAATTGCACCCTGATTGATTTATTTGCACTTTCAATATCTTTATTTGCAGCTCATCAAACATATAGCACTCAATATATTTATAATATTTTCAACTCTCCAGGTTTAATCATATTTGCTTGTTTTAAGAATATGTACACAATATACGAAACGATTCCTGGAACTAAGATATAAGTAACAATCATTGGAATAATAACTGCACTTCCGTATGTAGCTAATAAATTCATTGGTGCAACTAATGCGCATAACCCTAAACCTGCGATTTCTTTTGGCGCTTCAATATGAAATAAGAATGCAGAAACCGGTCCTGCCACAGCACTTGCAATTGCTGTCGGTATAAGTATTTTGATATTCCTTGTTACATTTGGGAGTTGTAATTTCGGCGTGATGATTAATAATCCAAGGATACTTCCTGGATCATTCTCTCGTGCAGAGATAACAGCTAAACCAACAAATTGTGCTGCACATCCTGCTAATGCAGCCCCACCAGCGAGTCCATCTAAATTCAATGCAATAGCTAACGCAGCAGAAGACGCTGGCGAAACAATTAATATCCCCCAAACGACTGCTAATACAATCGAAGCAATAATTGGCGAACCTTCTGTTGAACCTTTAATAAAATTCCCAACCGCTATTAAGATTGGAGAAATCCATTTTGATAAATATAATCCAACTAGTCCTGAAATTAAAATTGCAAATAGAGGTACAACCATTAAATCTAGTTTCGTTTTACCTTGAACAGCTTTTCCAATCAGAATTGCAACTAAAGCTGATAATAAAGCTCCTACTGGTTCACCCATTTTAATGGTCATAGCCGTATCTACCATTAATAATGCACCGGAACCGATTATTGCAGCAGACATTGCGGAAAAAATAATTAATGTACTTGAACCTAATAAAACAGCTATACCCGCTCCAATAGCTGGTGCCATTAATAACTTAGTTGAAAATCCGATCGTCACTAAAGATTCAAAATGAAAAATTTTCCCAATACTCTCAAGTAAAGACCCGATACCGATCATTACGAAAACAGCATGCGCTATCCCTTCTGATGCTCTAAATACACTACTTTTTTCTTGCTTACTCATATAATACCTACCTTTTTTTAGTAACTACTTCTAGTATTTGCATAATGAATAGAAAATTATTAATAATTAGAAGCACAAAAAAACGTCCAAAAAGATTGGACGCTCTTGAATAGAAAATTATACCATATTTGTTGTGATGCTTAAACACTCTTCCGCTTTCATTATTTGTTTCCAAACTTCATTTGTAGAAGTTCCACCTTCACTTATTCTTGCTTCCATAACCGTTTTTGGATTTAATGTATGATAAATATCTTCTTCAAATACTTCATTAATCATCTTAAATTCCTCAAGATTTAATTCCCCAAGAAATTTATGATTCTCAATAGCATATAGAACCGTTTTTCCAACGATTTCATGTGCTTGTCGGAATGGAATATTTTTTCGAACTAAGTAATCAGCAAGGTCAGTAGCGTTTGAATAATCATTTTTAACAGCTTCGTACATTCGAGTTTCGTTTACTTTCATTGTATCAATAATTCCTGATAGTAATTGCAGTGCCCCTACAACAGTATAAACAGTATCGAACATACCTTCTTTATCTTCTTGCATGTCCTTGTTATATGCTAAAGGTAGTCCTTTTAAAACAGTTAATAACCCGATTAAGCTGCCATAAACTCTCCCTGTTTTACCTCGAAGTAATTCTGGAACATCTGGATTTTTTTTCTGCGGCATAATACTAGAGCCGGTACAAAAAGCATCGTCTAATTCAATAAACTGAAATTCTTGACTAGACCAAATGACAAATTCCTCTGATAGTCTAGAAATATGTGTCATTAGTAATGACGAATCAGAAAGAAACTCTACGATAAAATCACGATCACTTACTGCATCTAAACTATTATGATAGATATCACTAAAACCAAGTAATTCAGCGGTACGTTGACGGTTAATTGGAAATGTCGTTCCAGCTAATGCACCTGCCCCTAATGGTGAAATATCCACTCGTTTTAAACTATCTATGAATCGGCTTTTGTCACGCTCAAGCATCCAAAAATACGCAAGTAAATGATGTGCAAATGAAACAGGCTGTGCTCTTTGTAAGTGCGTATACCCAGGCATAATTGTATTTACATGCTTTTTGGCTTGTGCAACGATTTTATTTTGAACCTCTTCAATTAAATGAATAATGGAGGACGTATTATTTTTTAAAAATAGGTGCATATCCGTTGCTACTTGATCATTTCGACTACGACCTGTATGTAGTTTCCCTCCTACAGGACCGATTTCTTCAATTAACAAACTTTCGATATTCATATGAATATCTTCATTTTCAATACTAAATTGAACTTCATTTTTCTCAACTTTTTTTAAGATCGTATTTAAACCTTCTATTATAAGTTCAGCTTCATTGATTTCAATTATGCCACATTCTCCAAGCATCGTTGCATGTGCGATACTTCCAGCTATATCTTCCTTAGCCATAATTTGATCAAATTCAATTGATGCCGTAAATTCTTCTACTAATTGGTTTGTCTCCTTCGTAAAACGTCCGCCCCAAAGTTTTGACATAACTGCCTCCTTAATCCACTCTATATTTTATTTACTTAAAACTGTATTTTTCTGTGTAACTTCGCTATATACCTTTGTTGGTAATCCCCATAGTTTAATAAAACCTACCGCTGCATTATGATCAAATAAATCACCCTTTGAATAAGTTGCAAGCTCTTCATTATATAGACTAGTTTCTGACTTTCTACCTACTACTGTATGAGTACCTTTAAATAATTTCACACGAACAATACCACTTACTGTTTCTTGTGTTGTATTTACAAACGCATCTAAAGCACCCATTAAAGGTGAATACCATAATCCATCGTAAAGCATTTTTGAAAATTGTTGTTCAATACTTACTTTAAAATTTGTCACCTCACGAGGTAATGTAAGGAACTCTAATTCTTTATGAGCATTGATTAAGATTAGCGCTGCTGGATTTTCATATACTTCACGCGACTTTATGCCTACTAATCTATTTTCAATATGGTCGATTCTTCCAACACCGTGCTTTCCACCTATACCATTTAATTGTTCAATTAATTGAACTAGCTCAATAGGCTGACCGTTTAAGCTAACAGGTACACCTTTTGAAAATTCAATTTCAATATATTCAGGAACATCCGGAGTATTTTCAATTGCATTCGTCCAATCAAAAGCTTCTTCAGGTGCTTCATTCCATGGATTCTCTAATACACCTGCTTCACAAGCTCTTCCCCATATATTTGCATCTATTGAAAAAGGATTATCTAGATCGACCGGAATCGGAACACCATTTTCATGAGCGTATTGTATTTCCTCATCACGAGTCATGCCCCATTCACGAACAGGCGCTACTACTTTAAGATTCGGGTTCAAGGCCATTACTGAAACTTCGAAACGAACTTGATCATTTCCTTTTCCTGTACAACCATGTGCTACCGCAACTGCACCCTCTTGCTGTGCTACATCAACTAATAGTTTTGCGATTAAAGGTCTTGATAGAGCAGATGATAGTGGATACTTACCTTCATATAATGCATTCGCTTTTAGAGCGGGGACAATATATTCATTTGCAAATAAGTCTTTTACATTGATCATATAGGACTTAATTGCTCCTAAATTTAACGCTTTTAGACGAACAGCTTCAACATCTTTTCCTTCACCTAGATCAAGACAAAGTGCAATTACATCGTAGTTATATTTCTCCTGTAACCATTTAATACAAACTGATGTATCTAAACCACCTGAATATGCTAAAACAATTTTTTCATTTCCCATGTTATTACCCCCGATTAGATTTTTAAAAAGTATAATAGATTTTTAGAATTATAAATTACCCATTAAAGCAACTAAGATTGCTTTTTGAGCATGAAGTCGATTTTCAGCTTCATCAAATACTACCGAATGATTACCGTCAATTACCGAAGCTGTTACTTCTTCCCCTCTATGTGCAGGTAAGCAGTGCATGAATAAATAATCTTCTTTTGCGTTCTCTAATAAGTGATCATTTACTTGATACGGACTAAAATCTTTTAAGCGAATTTCAGTCTCTTTCTCTTGCCCCATACTGGTCCAAACATCTGTTATCACAACATCAGCTCTACTTACACCATCTACAGGATTATTAACTACTTCAATAACACTTCCAGTAGTTTTTGCAACATGCTTCATCGATTGAAGTACTACTTTATTAGGTTCATACCCAACGGGACATGCAATCGTTAAATAAACACCAAGCTTAGCGGCACCTTCAATTAAAGAATGACAAATGTTATTATTTCCATCTCCTACATAAGCAATCTTCAAACCTTTTAATCTACCTTTGTGCTCTAGAATCGTTAAGAAATCAGCCATAATTTGAGCAGGATGGTGCAGATCAGTTAATCCATTAACAACCGGAATGGACGAGTGCTCAGCAAACTCCTTCACCATCTCATGAGTATTTGCTCGAATCATGACTCCGTCTACATAACGAGAAAATACTTTCGATGTATCATGGACAGTTTCTCCTCTACCAAGCTGTAAATCTTTACTGCTCATAAAGATGGCATGACCACCTAATTGCATCATCGCGATTTCAAATGATAATCTCGTTCTAGTAGAATTCTTTTCAAAAATCATCCCTAGCACTTTGTCTTTTAAATAAGGATGCGCCTCTCCCGCCTTTTGCATATTTTTCATTTCTAATGATTTTTCAAGTAAGAATAATAATTCACTTGATGAAAACTCACTTATTGTAAGAAAATTTTTACCTTTAAAATCCGACCATTTTACAGAACTAAAATTACCTTTTGTAACATTCCCTTTTGTCTTTTGAATATAACCATTTTTCTTTACATGGTTTTCTTTCAATACTTTACTCATAAATCCATCCCCTTTTTTTAGAAGCTCAGATTCTTATATAATGAATGATTATACACAAATATAAATAATTATACAATTGGTTTTTTAGTTTTTTTTGGTAATTTTTTTATTAATATTTTTAACACGCCATCAAAACCCGTATAACCACTTGTTTCACACTGGAAAACAAGATGAAAAAAACGGATAAAATAAAAAAAGGTGAACTAACCAATCATAATTAATGATTGGTTAATTCACCCATTTAAATATTTATTCATTTACCAAGAAATGACTTTAACATCCAAAGCATCTTTTCAATTTCAGCAATCTTACCTAGAAATAAGTCAGCTGTTTCTTGATCATCACTTTCTTCTGCAATTGAAATGACTTCACGTGATTCTTGTACAACTTTTTCATAGTCTTTAATTAGATCAGATACCATTTCTTCTGCAGAAAATGTATGATTTCCTTCTTTAATCGTAGCCGTTTCTAAGTATTCACGAAGTGTTGCAATTGGTTTTGCACCAATTGTTAAAATCCGTTCTCCTAAATCGTCTACCATTACTTTTGCATCGTCATAATACAATTCAAATTTTTCATGTAGCGTAAAGAAATTCGGTCCTTTTACATACCAATGATAGTTATGTAATTTTACATATAACACATTCCAATTCGCTAGTTGTTGATTTAATAAACTTTCTAAATTTGCCAACTTCATTCACACTCCAATTTCTTTGTTAACATACAAAGAAATTTTTCCCAAAAAGTGTGTAGTCTATTCTATTTTTCCCATGAATGTTCAATTGTCGTTCGAAATAATTCATTTAAGTTCCCGATATTCACCTTGTTCGATTCAGTAATCCCCTTAACATACTCTTCAAAAAACTGAATGTTATTTTCAATAAAATCGTTTAATACTTTTTTTCTAGGCTCTAAATCTAATTCATCACCTTGTTTTTTTCGGATTAATAACTTGCCTACTTCTTCTAAAAATTCCTGGTCTAGCCCTTCCATTTCTAGAAGTTCATCAAACATAATTGGTGGAATTTCATTGTATTTTTTGATCCACATACAAGCTAAAATTGGTCTTAATACATAAAAATACTTTTTAATCTTAACTTCTTCCCCTTGCAAATAATCACGATAATTCCCTTTAGCCATATGGAGATAATGGTAAATACACACCTTTTTAGAAAGAATTTCATTCCCCATTTTTCTTAATACTTCTGAAATCGTTAAATCATCATGATATACAATTGGAGATCTTAACCATTCTAATAATGCCGGGTTTGATTTTGCAAAAAGATTAAGAGCCTTTTTTAAGTCCCAGCCACTAAAATCGAGTAAATCATTGATTGGATATTCAATTACGTCACGTCTTTGGTCAATGCTTAAATACCATTCTTTCTTATGTACATAGACAAAACGCACATCATAATCGCTGTCTTTAGATGGAAAACCCCACGCTCTACTACCAGACTCAACGGCAAATAGTATTTTTACGTCATGTTCGGCTTCTATTTGTTTTAGTTTTTCTATAATAATTTTCTGCATATGTATCACCCTTACAATTAATGATTACGTGCTATAGTATAACTATTATAAACGATAGGATGTGACTTTTAGTGGAAAACTTTATTTATGTTTTAAAACCAGTTCGATCAACTTTTTTACATGATTCAACGGAAGAAGAACGCAATATTGTATCGGAACATTTTCATTATCTACAGAACTTAAATAAAGAAAAGACTGTATCATTAGCTGGAAGAACCGAACAAGCTGAGTTTGGTATTGTCATCTTAAAAACAGAAAGCTTACTGCATGCTAAAGAAATCATGCAAAATGATCCGGCTGTTAAAAAGAACGTAATGACTGCTGAATTATATCCATTTTTAATCGCATTAAATTAAATACAAAAAGTGCATCGAAATTGACTAATTTAAGTCGTTCTCGATGCACTTATGGTTAAATTACTTAAAATTAGGCTCTGTTAATTTAAAATGTTGATTTATGAGTACTAAAAAAACTGTTTTCACCCAACAATCTTTTATTTTAATGCTTATTCAACAAATGCAGTGCTTTAGTTAAATAACGTAGTAACAAGAACCTCTAATTTTAGACCGTATTTATTTATTGTAATACTTCCACCTATTTAATAAACTCAGCTCTAAGTAAATAGACAACATCATAGTCTCTTATTTCATCAATATGTTTATTCACATCTCTATAAAAATCATCAGTAAGCGAATCCATACGATGTCCCTCTTTTTTATAACAAATGCTAGCTAAGACTATATTATTTTTAATAGGGTTGTTTTCTGTTTGGTTGCTTCCCGAAATACTCGTAACGCCTTCTAAACCATCTTTAAAAGTCGTTTCCAACTGATTAACTACATCTGTTGAACCATCACTATTAATACTGATATTAAACAGAGATTGATTTTGATTATTAGGTGTTTTAGAAGTTGTAAAGATAATTGAGCCATCCTCTTTAATCCCAGAAGTAATATGATCTATCTTATCTCCAACTAATTTACCAAATTCATATTTTTCAATCCAAACAGATAATTCCTTGTAATTACTGTTAACATTGAAGTCATAAACAAAAGATTTATCCGATGTTGTTGAAAGTATTGCCTTTTCTCTTTTTGTCAACTTAGCTTCAGAAATAGCATTGTTTGATTTTGGATTATTAGTACAAGCACTCATAGAAAATACTAGCAAAATTAATATTGTTGTGGATATAATCTTTTTCATTATTTCCTCCTATAACCATAGTAGCAATAATTATAACCCAAATATTGGTAAATTTGTTAAAAATCCTTATCCAACTTTCCTGCCATCGCCATTTTGTTGAATAAAAAAAATCGACTAAACAGCCGATCTTGTTGTTCAACTAATGCATCAGTTAGTTGAATAAGATTTTGAAATTATAATAGTTTCCAATTAATATCTTTTACATCATTTCTGTTTTATTTTAATAAATATCGGATGAAATCCTTGATGATTATAGGATAAAGAATAAGTAAATAAAATAACATCAAAAAGTAATTTGATTTAATAATTTCTTTAAAAGTCATTTTATTCTTGAATCCATTTAAAAAAGTTTTAACAAAATAAGTAATTGTAAATAACAACAAGATAACATCTATCAATATCGACCAAAGCATAATAACACCTCCGTTAATAGAACAAATCGTATTAGTTAAATTATAACTAACCTAACAGCTTTAGTAAGTTGTGGGATTTTTATCTTTTATATAAAAAAATCGACTAAACAGCCGATCATTTTGTACAACTAAAACATGCGTTAGTTGTACATTATTTCGTTAAGATTTCAATCAATTTTTCATTTCCTACCTGTTTTGCAAAGTCTAATGGTGACCTGCCTGCGTTATTTTTAGTAGTAGTATCTGGATTGTATTGCATAAAGAGTTCCACCATATCGTAATATTTACCTTTACAATTAAAAACAGCAGTCCACATCGCATTGTTACCATATTTGTTTCTAATGTTTATATTTCCACCATGGTTAAGTATTTCTTTTGCTACATCTATATTTGGGTAGTCGCAGATTAGGTGTAACACGGAACTACCGTCTTCGTTTAATCCATTTACATTTATTCCATTTTGTATTAGGAATAATGATATTTCAAAATTTTCACCTGCTATTGATTGTGCCAATAATTCAGTGTTGAAATCTACCTTTTTATCAATTTCTCGCGACTTAAATTCTTTCTTAAATGTTTCAAAATCTCCAAATCTTGCCAAAGTAACAATATCTCGATTTTTAATGGGCATTCGACTTGATTCACCTCGATTTACTTAGATTCTTATCTAAATTATACCATCTTCTTATTCAACTAATCTGCCATTTAGTTGCATAAAAAACGATCCTTCGTTATTGAAGAATCGCAGTGCGTTAGTTGCATAAGAATTAACTTTTTAATTATTGATTATATCATGTTGTTCCCCTTCAACTGGATCATCAATGTATAGCCAATCACCCTCATTGATTCCAAATTCATTGTTACAAAATTGTTCTGCATCATCTATCTCTTCAAATAAATAATCTCCAATGCTGGGGTTATCATACTTTGTATTATATAAAAATACGTATACTTCATCATCATTAAAAGTGTAGACCATTACTTTTTCAATTTTATTAATTGGATTATTTAAAATAGCATATTTTCTCATTTTTCCTCCTGGAAAAGTCAAATACAATAGATTGTACTTATGGAACTATCGCATTGCTCTAATTGAATAAGGATATCTAATTTTCAGGTGAAATTTACTCGTTCTATTCATTATCAGATTGTGGTGAAACCAAAATGCTTAGTCCTTTTTTTTCTCCATAATCCCACATTTTTACCCAAGGATAAGTTTTTTCTGGTAAAAAGAAAGTACGCTCTTCTAGTGGTTTTATTACACTCATATCACAATTAATGCCATTAATTTCAGTAGCTGGATGAATGCTTACTTCTCTACCTGTATCATTATAAAACTTGAATTTCATTGAGTTCACTCCTTAGAAATAAATCTAACAACTACAATAAATTAAACAATTTATTATAACATTCCTTATTCAACTAAACTGCCATTTAGTGCAATAAAAACGACCGCCGAAGCAGTCGTCTTGTTAAACATAAGCATTGCGTTAGTTGAATAAGATGTCTAAAGTTTTTCGATTGAAAAAACCAAATCATCAAAATTCGTTTCAAAACCAAAGTCATTACAGTTATATATAAAATTACCTTCTTTCTCTTCAACAATCATACCCGATGAGTAAGACTGCGACTTCCTTCCATCGCCCTTATCCCAGATATTATATAAACTTAGATATCCGTTTTTCGAATGACATTTGCAAATAATCTCCTTAGGAGAAGTGTCTTCCCATAAATTAATACTCGGGTAGATTTCTTCACTAAGAGCTGGTATTTCAATACCCACATCTGTTTTCAACCATATTCCTTGCCTATGTAATGAACTTTTATTAATAAATTTAATCTTTATTAATTGTTGTTCTTTTATTGGTTGTACTTCCCACTTAATAACGTTACTCATTCCCTTTTCAGAAAATGACTTACTATAAATTCGTTCAATCGCAGTGTCCATTTCTCTTCTCCAATTCGAGTATGTTTATATGTATTTTACACCATAAAATTCCAATGTGTCTTCTTCAACTAATCTGTCAATTAGTTAAATAAGTTTTTAACAGATCTTAAAATTAAAAAATATATTTTCCAATTCTTTTAACGTAGTAGCTTTCATTGCTACTTCTGACTTTTCTTGATAGAAACTAATATTACTAAAACGATGTAGTAATAAATAAGTCATTAATTCTTTTTGTAAGCCCTCGTTTAATTCGTTATTCAAATAGCCGTAGCTCTCTAGAAAAGTTTTATTTAGTCCTTCAAAAGGATAAAACATAAACGCTATTGGTCCAAGTAAATCATATTTTGAGTTTCCAACAAAGCAATCAGCAAAATCAATTAAACCAGTAAACCTCCACATATCATCAACTTTATTCATGATTAAATTATATGGTGTGTATTCTCCGGTTAATAACACGATTTGTTCTTTTCCTTGCAATGTTTTTTCTTCAACATAGCTTGTTAATTGGTTAAATAATTCATCATTCATTTCGTTGTTTTTATGATGATTCTCTACTTGCTCCAATTGATTCGTAATAAATTGCTTCCAATGATCATAATCATCTTGTTTTGTTGAGATGGTTGCGTCATGGATTTCTCTTATTATTTTTCCTAAATCAAACGCAATTTGCTTTTTCTCTTCAAAAGACAGTTCATCAAAAATATCAATTAATAGAGTCCCTTTTAGTTCACTCATTATTAAATAGCTCCAGCCTTCAAATTGACCAGTTGAAATTAATTTAGGAATATCTACGGAAAGTGTTCTGCCGTTTAAAAACTCGAGAACTTGCTTCTCCTTTATGAACTCATCATTCACATAAGAAGGATATAATTTAATTACAACTTCTCCATCTATACTAAAAACAATATTTCCACCGTACGAAAATCGCGTAAGCTTCTCATAATCGACCTTTTCTAACTCACAAATTTTACGAATCTTACCTTCCCAAAAACAGTTTTTCTCACGCATTATTTTATATTTATCTTTTGTTATTTTATAAAGATAGGTCATTCATTCTACCTCAATTATTTAATTATTTTTTTATTAATTTTCATTCTACGCTGAAAGATTCTGATTTAATACCGCTCTTTTTTTAATATTAAGTACAAATAAAGTTGCAACTAAACAAAATATTCCTGCTGCAATAAAGATTGATTGGTAGGCATTTAACCAAGAATAAACTAAACCTCCACCATATGCTGCAGCTCCAGCACCTAATTGATGAGCGGTATAAATCCATCCATAGATTACCCCTACCTTCTCTTTACCAAAATGATCCGTCGCTAGTTTAATAGTTGGAGGAACTGTAGCAATCCAATCCATTCCATAGAAAATGGCAAAAGCACTTAAATAAATGATTGAATTCGTTGATAAAGCAAAAGGAAGAATTAGTAATGATAATCCTCTTAAACCATAATACCAAAATAATAACCAACGATTATCAAAGCGATCGGAAATATATCCTGATAAAGTCGTTCCTATAATATTAAATATTCCCATGAACGCTAAAATACTAGCAGCCGTGACCTCTTTATATCCATAATCGATACAAAGTGAGATAAAATGCGTACCGATCAAACCACTAGTTGAAAAGCCACAGACAAAAAAACTTCCCGCTAATAACCAAAAAACTTTCGATTTAGCACCTAACTTGAACCCATCAAAAGCTGCCTTCACTGGATTAACATTTTTGGCTTGCTTCTTATTACTTTTTTCAGCACCTAAAGGGAAAACTCCAACATCTGCTGGATCATTCTTCATAAAAATCCAAAGTAAAACATAAATGAAAACACCAAAAGAAAATATAGTTAAAACGGCATTTCTCCATGAATAATTTTCAACGATATATGCCATCAATGGTAAAAAAACAAGCTGACCTGCTGCTGAACTAGACGTTAAAAGCCCTAGCGCTAAACCACGTTTTTTCTCAAACCAAGTAGTTGCAACATACGCATTTAACACGGTCAAAAATGCCCCCGCACTTAATCCAATAATGATTCCCCAAATGATAAATAAATGCCAAATTTGGGACATAATTGTTGTTAGTAAAATAGCACATAATAATGTTCCCATACCTACTAACAATACTTTTCTTACACTAAACTTTTGATATAAGCCGGCTATAAATGGTCCAGAGAATCCAACGAGAGTTATACAAATCGCAAATGCACCTGAAATTGATGCTCTACTCCAACCGAATTCCTTTTCAAAAGGAATCATCATCACTCCAGACATCGTATTTGTTACAGCAGCAATAATGACGGATAAGAACGTAACAATTAATATAATCCAAGCATAATGTATTTTTCCACTCTTCAATCAAACTCCTCCTTCATTATTAGGCCATTATCTTTAACTCATTTAATAACATTTTTTTCAATTGATCTACACTATTAATAATTGCATTCGCACCTGCATCAATTAATTCCAATTCACTTCCATATCCGTAAGTTATTCCAATCGCATCAATATTAGCTATTTTTGCACCTTTTATATCGTGAAGTCGGTCCCCAACCATTACCGAATCTTCCTTAGAAAGGTCATTATTCTTTTCGAATATATACTCAATTATCTCGCCTTTATCAATTCTTGTGCCGTCTAGTTCACTTCCAACAATTTGAATAAAAAACTCATCGAGTTGAAAATGGCTCAATATTTTCGTTGCGAAAATAGTTGGTTTTGAAGTTGCTACATATAATCTTTTATTCTCTTTTTGCAAATCGCTTAGAAGCTCACGTATCCCATCATAAACATTATTTTCAATCATACCATTCTGCGAAAAGTATTCGCGATAAAAACGAACTGCATTTAATACTTCTTTTTCATTAAATTGACAAACTTCCGAAAATGATTGCTGAATAGGTGGTCCAATAAATTTTAAAAGCTCTGATTCGAATGGAATAGCTTTATTCATTTTCTGTAATGCATACTTTACCGAGTTTAAAATCCCTACCTTTGGATCCGTCAATGTACCATCTAAATCGAACAAGATTGTATTATAAGTCATTATTTTCTTCCTCCATCATTATTCCCCCACAAAAAAGCGTTAGCATTTTTAGCTAACGCAAATTGATTCATTTACTTTTTCCATTCCTTTTTCAACATACTATAAACAGCTATATCATAATACTTTTCTCTAATTTGCTGTGCTTCTCTTTGGATACCTTCTTGTTTAAAATTTAAACGTTCAGGAATTGCCCTACTCTTCGCATTTTCAACAGCTGCCCTAATCACTACTCGATTAAGATTAAGCTCATCATAACAATATGAAACTAAACCTTCTACAGCACGAGTCATTATTCCTTTACCCTGTGTTTGTTCACTTAACCAATAACCTATTTCAGTTGTTTGATTCGACCAGTCTATATAATGTAATCCCAACATACCTACTAGTTCATTCTTATAAAAAATTCCCGCTTCAAAACCATTATTATCTGCAAACTTTTGTAACCACATAGGTATAATCGAATTTTGATAATCCTCGATCAATGGAATATTTTCAGCCCAAACCAACCATTCTTTTAAGGAGTTTTGATTTTCCTTCAGCGCCTCTACTAATGTTGCTGCATACTTTGGTATTAATAAATTGATTGATAAATCCTCACTTAATTGAACCTTAAACATGTCCATCCTCCTTTTTTTACAAAGACATTATTCCTAAATAGCTAATTACATTTCTTCAGATTTAGGAGAAGTATCGTAACAAAATCTAATTTCTGATTTTATATTAATCTACTTTAATTCTCTATCAACTGTTCTAAATCCTCTGACTTTCAAAAAAATTCTCCCTTACAATGCTAATACAGTGTTGACCAGACATAAAATCTACATTTTATTAGATATTTGTTTATTCTATTTATGGAACAAGTTTCACAATTACTTGCCTAAATCACTAGTTACATAGTATATTCTTTCACAAGGAATATTAAAAACTTCTAATTATTCCTTAAAAATAAAATCAAACCTGAGGTAATTTCATGCAAAACTGGATTATTGAAACGATGGATTCATTTGGCTATTTAGGCATTTTTTTATTAATTGCATTAGAAAATATATTTCCTCCAATTCCTTCCGAAGTCATTTTAACGTTTGGCGGGTTCATGACTACAGAATCTTCACTATCTAAAATAGGGGTTATTTGCTTTTCAACTTTAGGATCAGTAATTGGAGCAATCATACTTTTTTGGATTGGTACTTTACTAGATGTAAAAACGTTAGAAAAAATCGTAGACCGCTGGGGGCATATTTTACGTTTAACTAAAAAGGATGTCCATAAAGCGGACGAATGGTTTTCAAAATACGGTGTTTGGACAGTCTTTTTCTGTAGACTCATTCCACTAATTCGTAGTTTAATTTCTATTCCAGCTGGAATGGCTCGAATGAATTTTTGGATCTTTTTGTTATTTACAACTTTAGGCTCATTAATATGGAATACAATTTTAGTTTTAGTTGGTGCATCAGTCGGTGCATCCTGGGAAAAGATTGTAGAGTATATGGATGTGTACTCGAGTATTATTTATGGAATTTTAGCGATTGGATTGGCCGTATTTATCTTCCTTTTTATCAAAAAAAGAAAAAACTCAGACTAATTTCGTTTAGTCTGAGTTTTTTAGCTTTATTTAAGTCTTAATACTCTCATCGAGTTCAATACTGCCAATACAGTAACACCAACATCTGAAATGACTGCTTCCCACATTGTCGCTATTCCGATTACACCTAGTAATAAGAAAAATCCTTTCACCGCTAAAGCAAAAAAGATGTTTTGCCATACAATTTGTCTTGTACGTTTAGCGATTTTAATTGCATCTACAATTTTTGAAGGTTCATCGGACATTAATACAACATCCGCAGCTTCAATGGCTGCATCGGAACCAATACCGCCCATCGCAATACCTATATCTGCTTGAGCTAAAACTGGTGCGTCATTAATACCGTCTCCAACAAATGCAATTTTTTCTTTCGATGATTTTATTTTTTCGATCAATTCAAGTTTTTCTACCTTCTGATGTGGAAGAAGCTCTGAATAAATATCATCTATTGCTAATTCTTTACCAATGCTTTTCGCAACTGAGTTAGAATCCCCGGTTAACATGATAGTCTTTTTAATTCCAACTTTTTTAAGCTCAAGTATAGCTTCTTTCGCATCATCTTTTAGTTGGTCTGCAATGACAATTGATCCGATATAATGCTTATTTTTTGCTAAATAGACTGTTGTACCTACTTCTCTAGTTGGTTCGTATAAAATTGAATGACTTTCCATTAGTCTTGAATTACCTACTAACAGTGCGTCTCCATTTATCGTAACGCTAATTCCATGTCCCGCAATTTCAGTATAGTTAGATAGCTTTGCTTCAACAATATCTTTACCATACTTTTGACGAATTGATAATGCGATTGGGTGAGTAGAATAAAACTCTCCATAAGCAGCTAATTCCAGTAGCTCCTCTTTCGAATGACCACGTGTAGGTATAATCGAGCTTACTTGGAATTGCCCTTTCGTTAACGTTCCAGTTTTATCAAACACAATATACTTCAAATCATTTAATGCTTCTAAATAATTACTTCCTTTTACTAATACCCCGGATTTTGAAGCTGCTCCGATTCCTCCAAAAAATCCTAAAGGAATTGAAACAACTAGAGCACATGGACATGAAATAACTAGGAAAATTAATGCTCGATATACCCAATCGTAAAGTGTTTCACCAGGAATAATAATTGGTGGGATGATTGCAATAATAGCTGCTGTGATGACAACTATAGGTGTATAAACCTTTGCAAATTTTGTGATAAAGTTTTCAGTAGGTGCCTTTTTATTTGTTGCATTTTGAACAAGTTCCAATATTTTTGATACTGTCGATTCATTAAATTCCTTCGTGACTTCAATTTCAAGTAAACCTTGAACATTTATAAATCCACTTAATACTTCATCACCTTCAAATATTTCTCTTGGTAATGACTCTCCAGTTAATGCAGAAGTATCAACACTTGAATATCCACTTTTTACAATTCCATCTAACGGAACCCTTTCCCCAGGTTTGACGATGATTAGATCACCAATTTGAATTTTTTCAGGAGATACTTGTTCAGTTTTGTCACCATTTTTTAAATTCGCATAATCAGGACGTATATCCATTAACTTGGAAATCGAATTCCGTGATCGATTTACTGCAATACTTTGGAACAATTCACCTAGCTGATAAAATAGCATTACCGCAACAGCTTCAGGGTACTCTCCAATCATAAATGCACCAATTGTAGCTACTCCCATTAAAAAATTTTCATCAAATACTTGCCCTCTGAAAATATTTCGAATAGCTTTTAAAACAACGTCAGCACCCGCTATTAAATAGGCTGCTATAAAAATAATCAATTGATAGAGCATTGGTACATTAAGTAATTGGGCTAAAATTAATAAAGCAGTACCAATCCCTAATTTAGCAATAAGTTTTTTTGTTTCAGCATTCATTCCCTGTTGCTTCTCTTGCCCAAGTTTTGAATCCATTTTTGAAACAGGATTAATATGCGGTTCTAAAACACGAATCTTATCTTTAGCGCTTTCGATAACTGATTCTTTTTGTTCCTCACTCGTCGTAATTGTCATCGTTAATGTTGCAAAATTTACTGAACATGCATCAACGCCTTCAAGTGTGGAAACTCCTTTTTCAATCTTCATTGCACAATTGGCGCAATCAAGTCCTTCTAATTTTAATTCACTATTTACTTGCCTTTGCCCCCTACTCAACAAACTCAACTCCTCTCAAGAAACATCTATATTAATCCTCTAAAATATGTTCTAGTGCTTGATTGAAAATTTGTGTAACATGATCATCTGCTAACGAATAATAAACTACTTTACCTTCTTTACGATTTTTCACTAAATGCGCTTGTTTTAATACACGTAACTGATGTGATATAGATGATTGGGTCATTTCTAATAAATAAGCTAGGTCACATACACACATCTCAGATTGACTAAGTGCATGTAATATTCTCGTTCTCGTCTTATCTCCAAGAACTTTAAAAAGTTCTGCTACTCCTGTTAGTGTTTCAATATTCAACATACTTTCTTTTACTGAAAGAATTATATCCTCATGCATAACAGTTTGTTGACATGCTTCATCACATACTTCGTCAACTTTCTTCTTTTCTTCAATCATAAACTGTCCTCCTATGAATACATGAACAATCATTCATATGTTTTCTATATTTATATTATATGAGTGATTGTTCATATGTGTCAAAATATTATTTGTAAAATTTAAAGGAATATTACATATGATAAAGAAATGATTAGTAATGCATACAAAAGGAGAAAATTAATGACTCTAATCGGATATCTTTTTTGGGGAATTTGCTTAGTAGCCGTATTATTTATGTTTTTAATCGCAAAAAAATTAGGAACAACGCCTCCTTATAAAACAGAGCATCAAGTATTATATGAAGAAATTACGAAAATTGATCGATCTATCATGCAAGATAAATAATAGAAATAAAAAAGTCAGACAGTTACTAGAATTTCTCAGTAACTGTCTGACTTTTTATTTACGATCCCTTTTTTTCCTATATCCTTAACCCTGTTCTTTTGGCATTGGTGTATTTGTTGGTTTGGCATATCCATCTTTATATTTATTATCAATATATTTTCGAATTTCTAAAGGCGTTTTTCCTTCTTGCTGTAATTTCGCTGATTCAACTGCAATCTCCATACAGTTGACGCACGAAGTTGCATGGCTATCCCACACAATTGAATTATCTTCTTTTACTTCATGGATAAAGCAATCTAAATTACTTTTATGACCTACACTTTCACCGCAACCACAATAACATGGGATATTTTTAAGTAAAGTAGCATGTTGTGCTGCCACCATATAAATTTGTTGAATCTGTTGTTCTTTATCACTTAAAAACTTCGGTAGAGTTTCTTTATTAATTGTTTGTTCTCTAATATCACTTGTTTGAATATGTTTAGCATGATTTTCGTGGTTTTTCGTTGTATTCGTTTCAGCTTGTTGATTACTGCATCCTGTAAATAAAATGGAAATCATTAATGCTGAAAATACATTATGAATTGTTTTTCGTTTCATCCTTTCCCTCCAATAATTACACTTTTAATCTTATTCTAATAATTATTGGAGTGGAAAACAAATACTTGAACATTAACTATGAATAGATTATTGAATCAATTAACATTTGCAATAAACTTGTAAGTAAAAAGAAAAATCTAATCAAAAAACCAGCCCATGCAAAACGCCTATATTTTTCCCATCGTTCCTGATTATCATTACGTTTACAGACCCACATTAAAATCCAAAATCCAAGAGGTAAAATTGGTATTTCAATTCGATATTCATCAAAATTTAAATTAATACTAAAGACAAATAAACCGATAAGGATTGCAATAATAGCCTTCCATATTTCTGGCTTCAAATCATTTGTTCTATAGATCCAAATAAATAAAAATCCAAGAGTTATATAATTTACTAGCGTAATAATGATGGTAGAAACAAAGTGAAATTCATCAAAATGGATATTAAAGTCCATTAGATTTCTCCTTTTAGTTAATTTGATTATTTCTAATAATTATGACGATCTTTACGATAATATTTAGTTAATTCCTCATTTTCATCATCAATTGATTCTAAAATTAAATTAAATCCTTTTTTCTCAAGGATTTTTACTGAATAGATGTTTTTTGCTTCAACGGTAGCTACAATAAAATTTAACTTTCTGATTCCAAAACAATAATCTTCTATTAAACTAGCAATTTCAGAGCCGTAACCATTTCCCCATTCTTCTTCAGCTAATCGATAGCCTATTTCAAACTCATCTGAATCATTTTTTATGACTGCACATGTTCCAATCAATTGATTAGTCCCACTTTTACTAACTGCCATCACTTCAAAATCAGCATTTTTCTCCTTATACATTTGAAGAATCTTATTTAATTCATTTTTAGTTTCTTCTAATGTTTTAGGACGATTTGTTATGTATCTCATTACATTCACATTAGATTGAAGTTTGTGTAAATGATCTAGGTCATCCATTTTAAGCTTTCTTAAATATAGTCTATTTGATTTTATAATCATGGTTCTCTCCCGTTTCTTTCTAATAAAAAGTCACCATATTAATAGGTGACTGATCAAATTAACAAATGCATGTTTTTTTCTTTACTCCAAGCTTTCCCCTCGCCTCGACCTTTTCAATATAATCAGTTGCTAGAGGTACCTTACAAGCCGTATCTCCAACGTTCACGTGGACTTTTCCAATCTTTTGACCAACCATCATTGCTTCAACTGTAAGACTTGGTACATAACTTCCTACCACAATTACAAATCCATTCATCGTATAACGAACTCTATTTTTTGAAGTATGTATATTATTTTCAATATAATTAAGTAATTTATGAACTTCTTCTTTATCAATCTCTTCATCTGGTGCAATTGATAAATAATGACTATAAGTGCTCCATCCACAATTTTCAATTAATTCATCATCTGACTTCAACCATTCTCTAGCTAACTCGATTGCATACTTGCTTTCTGCTGCAACAGCACCTACAATACTTTCAGCAATCATAGACCAGTGGGCTTCTTTCGCCCAATTTTGAAGCTGTTCCTTTGTCATTAACTTTGGATTAATTGATAAACCGGCCAAATACATTGCATCTGAATTTCCTGTATGGAAAAGTGATAATGCTAATTCTTGATCCTTTTTAACATATTTAACAAGCTTTTTCAGATCACCAATTTTAACGCCAAATAAAGGTTCCTTTGCACCATGGCGCAAAAAAGTTTTTTTCGTTTGCTCAGTACCCATTTCCTCTAATGATTTCATTACTTCTTCTAACGTCATCATCTTCTCCCCCTTATTATAGGTTTGTTCCGTAACATCGTTGTCTAAAATGTATCCTATCATACATATCATGAAAGGAAAGTATATAATGAACTATTTTTTTCTATTCATCATACTATTCAGTCTTACATTCTCAGCCTGTTCAAATAATCATAATGTGCATGAGGTTCATCTAAATAAATCAACAGTTTCAGCTGCAAGAAATGAAGACTGGTCTTACACAGGTAATACTGGACCTAATTATTGGAGTTCAATCAATAAAGATTATTCACTATGTTCCAATGGGAAACAACAATCTCCAGTTAATATTGATCAAACCATAAAAAAATCACTACCTTTAGGTATAAACTATCATAATGATCTTTTTAAAATAGAAAGATCGCAGTACACGGTAAATTTCATTCCAGTAAATCACTCCAACTCAATTAATTTAAATGGAACAAACTATACACTAAAACAATTTCATTTCCATACTCCAAGTGAGCATACTATAAATGGGAAACAAAGTGATTTAGAGATTCATTTTATAAATGAAAATAAAAAAAATTCCATAATTACCATCGGAGTACTTGTTGATATTGGTAGATTGAATAAAGAATTCCAAAAAATCCTTGATGTAAATCCTACGGATGAGGAACTTGGTCGAAAAGTTGTAAAACTAAATTTGCAGCCCTTCATTCCCTATACTAGTAAAAAATTTTCATACACTGGCTCATTTACAACTCCTCCATGTACTGAAGGAATTAAATGGATCGTCTTTAACAAACCTATACAATTTTCCGAAGAACAAGTCCATTCTTATCAAAATTATTTCAAACCTAATAGCCGTCCCGTTCAGCCATTAAATGGTAGAGATTTATTTGAATCTTGGTAAACATAACAGGTTCATGAGGTACTATAATTGCAAGATGATGAAAATTACTTACTCATAACAGGTTCATGAGTCACTATAAATGCAGCTTAATCAAATTTACTTCCTCATAGCGGGTTCATGAGTCATTATAATTGCAGCTTGTTGAAAATTAATTACTCATAACGGGTTCATGAGGAACTATATATGCTCGATTTCGTAATTTACTTCCTCATAACACGTTCATGAGGAACTATATATGCTCGATTTCGTAATATACTTCCTCATAACACGTTCATGAGGAACTATAAATGTTCGAAGTTGAAAATTAATTACTCATAACATCCTTTAGTGGAAATCAATTTCACTATACTCCTTTTACGAAAATTTGATAATTAATTGACATGGTTGTTTTTCAGAGTGTTGAAATATAAAATGGTCAATAGAGGAAACGGACATTAAATGAACATTTATTAATGGTGAAATTATCGTTTTTTGGATGATCTATCTATTATTGGTTTTAAATGTTAATACGTTTGAGCAATTTTATGTTTCCAGTAACACTAGTAAGTTTTTTTTTTCAGAAATTAAAAATATTATGAGCTAATTTTTGAAAAAAAAATTCAATTGATTAGTTTATTAATTAATGTTTAATATTAATTGACCTACAGACTGATTAATAAATAACTGTTAAGATACTCTAAGGAAAGGCTATTTGATTTGGTTTTGTTGCAGATTGTTTTTTGATGAATAAGTTGATTGGAACGGAGGGGTGCTCGACTCCTATGGGATTAGCGGGAAGGCTGAGACCCCGCAGGCTTGCCGAGGCCACTGAAAAACAGTCAATTTTATTTACTGTAATCAATATGTGAAATAAAAAAGGCGATTTTTCGTTCAAATTGAACGGAAAATCGCCTTTTCCTTTATACATTTTTATTTTTCTTCCTTCATTAAGGTCAGTATTCGTTTTAAATTAACTGCGAATATGGCCATTGCCCCTTGCATTTCCATACCTAATAGACCCGAGGAATTTGCTACATTGTACCCGTGTCTGTGTTTTAATTCACTATTTTTTGCTTCAATTTTATAGCGTTCTTTCGATTTCTCTTTGAAATATTCGCTTTCTTGAAATTGTGCATGTTCTTTGTGTTCAGTTGATTTAATTGTTACACTATACGATTTACTTTTGGCACCTTCTTTATAACATCCTTCTTTAATGGGACACTTTTTACATTTTTCAATATCAAAGTAATACATTTCACGCGGATTTTTTTTCTGATTTTTTCTTTCTTGTCTTCTTTTGCTAATTGCCATATGACCTGCCTTACAAACGTACATACCCGCATCCTTATTGTATTGAAATTCATCTTCTTTTTTACGTGTTCCATGAGTAATCGTGGGGTTTAATTTCGAAACTAATTGTAATTCATTTTCATTTGCATATTGAAGATTATTAATCTCTGAATAAGCTGTATCACCAATGACTGTTTCAATTTTCATTCCCGTTTCAAGACTTTTTTCAATCAATGTTTTTAGATATTTTCCATCAGTATTTTCACCTGTTGAAATGACTGCAGCTGTAATGATTCGTTCTTCATTCATCGCTAAATGTGATTTATATCCAAAAAAAGAGGTATCAGCAGTTTTATGTCCAGTTCGTGCGTCAGGATCATTTGAAAATTTTAGATTGTCATGGTAATCTTCAACGATTTCTTTTAAATAGTTCAGTTTTTCTTTTACTTTTGGATATTCACGAATCGCTTCTTCTTTTTCCACAGCTTGAATGATTTTTTCACAATAGGCAAGTTCTTCGACTACGTCATCTGTTGTTGACTTCTGAGGAAACTTTTCTTTCATTCCCTCATTGATTTGATAGACAGATTTTCTAAGGAGTTTAGATTTCTCCATTAAAAATTCTTTTGGTGATTTTTGATTAAATCGCGCTCTTGTGTGAGTTGCGTCAACTATAATGGAAGTACTTTTAATTAGTTCTTTTTCTAGTGCGATATCAACTGTTTTTTGAATCAACATGTCTAATAATCCAACATCTTTTAAACGAAGTTTACGAAATTTCGTTAAAGAACTTGAATTGATCACTGATTCTTCTGGAGCCATATCTAGAAAATATTTAAAAGACATATCATATTTTGAACGTTCAACAACATCAACATCTGATAAATCAAAGATCGATTTAAGTAACAGATATTTGAACATACGAATAGGCGGCACTGCATTGCGGCCGTTATCAAGGCAATATTTATTCTTTAATTCTTCTAAAATAAACGTAAAATCAACTAATTCATTTATTTGGCGAAGCATATTATCTTTCGGAACAATTAGATCGTATAAAGCCATGAAAGGGCTAAGAGTAAAAGATTCTTGATTTGAGATCATTCGAGACACCACCATTACTTGATACAATAATTATACAAGAAAAAAGTGAAGGCTTCCTCGATGAATCGAGAAAGCCTTCACTTTTTTAAACCACAAGGACTTTTTCAGTGGCCTCGGCTTGCCGAGGAGGCTCAGGTCTCGCCCCATGGAAAGCGAGCATCCTGTAGTGGAAATCAACATCACTTTACTCCTTTACGGATATTTGGTAATTTAATTGACATGGTTGTTTTTCAACACCACAAAAAAAGTTATCCTACTTAAAGGATAACTTCTTTATTTAAATCGTTATTCAGCAGTTTTTTCATCTCGATGAACTACTTCTAATTTCCCTGTATGTGGGTCAATTACTAAACCATGAATTTCAACCTCTTTTGGAACAAGTGGATGGTTTTTAATAATTGAAACACTGTGATTAACACTGTCGTATACATTCGTAAAACCAGTTAACCATTTGTCTAAATCTAGACCTGAGAAGCCTAAAATTTCTATGTTTTCTTCTTTAATTCCTCGTTCAACCATTTTTTCTTTCATTCGTGTAGGATTTGTATTACCCATTCCACACTCATGGTGACCGATTACTAATACTTCTTTAGCTCCAAGTTCATAGATTGAAACTAGAATACTTCTCATAACTGATCCAAATGGATGCGCAATAACTGCACCAGCCGTTTTAATCATTTTCACGTCACCGTTTCTAATATCAAGAGCCTTCGGTAAAAGCTCAACTAGACGTGTATCCATACAAGTAACAACTACAACCTCTTTATTCGGAAACTTTGAAGCTATGTATTGCTCATAATCCTTATTCTCAACAAACTTCTTATTAAAATCTAAAATTTGATCTAACATATATTCCCCTCCAAACAAAAATAAAGAGCATTTTTCCTATACCTATATTGAAGGAAAAGCCCAAAATATACAACCATTTTGCACTCATTCATATTATTATTCTAAAATTATGTTTTCATTTATTCCGTTTTATTTTTATTTTTTAGTAGGGTAAATAGACGCTTTAGACAATTAACCAATCGAATTGCTTTTTTATTAAATTACCATTAATTGCTATCAATTTTTTTATTTTGAAAGTTTATATTGTACACTAGACTTAGTCGTCAATAAGGAGGGAATTAAAATGAAGTTTGAACATTCTATTGCATTACATAATGGAGTTAAAATGCCTCAATTAGGTTTAGGTGTGTGGCGTGTGTCACCAGAAGATGGTGTAGATGCTGTCCGAACAGCTATCGAAGTAGGTTATCGTCATATTGATACTGCAGCTGTCTATCAAAACGAAGAGCAAGTAGGTGAAGCAATTCGCCAATCTGGTGTTTCCCGTGATGAACTTTTTATTACAACAAAAGTTTGGAATGCTGATCAAGGTTATGATTCAACTTTAAAAGCTCATGAAGAAAGTCTCAAAAAATTAGGCTTGGACTATGTTGATCTTTATTTAATTCACTGGCCAGTAAAAGAAAAATATTTAGATACATATAAAGCATTAGAAAGACTTTACGATGAAAAGCTTGTGCCAGCAATTGGTGTGTCAAATTTTCATGTCCATCACTTAGAAGATATTGCGGCTCATCGCAATATTAAACCAATGGTCGATCAAGTCGAATTGCACCCAATGTTTCAACAAAACGAATTACATGAATATTGTCATAAAAACGGCATTGCATTAGAAGCATGGAGCCCGTTAATGCAAGGTGGCGAAGCTTTAACAAATCCTGTTATAAAAGAGATTGCGAATCAGTATGGTAAAACAACTGCCCAAGTCATCATCCGTTGGCACTTACAACGCAAAGTAATCGTTATTCCTAAATCAATAACACCTTCACGAATTCAAGAAAACTTTGAAGTATTCAACTTCGAGCTTTCATCAAATGATATGCAACAAATTGCTACACTTGATGCAAATAAACGTGTAGGTCCAGACCCTGATAATTTTGATTTCTAAGAGGCAGATTTGGGCATAGAGGAAATTTATAATAATGAAGATCGAAATGGCTACCAATCTTTTGAAAGGTAGCCATTTTTTTATCCCTTAGATTCCTATAGCAATAACTTAAAGTTCATTTTTACTAACCTTTAAGAACCTCTTTTTAGATCAAATTAAATAAATTTCGATCCGTTCTTTCCCTCCCCCTATATTGTTTCGTTTTAGCTTTATTCCTTTAATTTCTCCTGTGCGCTTAATATGTGTCCCACCGCACGAAACTTTACCAAAGCCTTTGATTTCCCAATATCTTCTTTGATTTTCTGGGTCATCAAACTCACTATTTATTTCCAAATCTGCATCAATCAGTTCTTTTGCTTTTGTTTCTAAAAGTGGGAAAGTTTCTGAGATTTTTCCATCCCAATAAAAATCAATTCTAGCTTTATCACTAGTAATATTTGCGCCAATTTTTTCAGGTTTATCATAGTTTTGATTCATTAGTTCTAAGATGATTTCCGCAGCGAAATGTAGCTTCATAATTCGATATCGCTTCTCCCAATCAATCGCAACCACTACTTCCTGTCCTTTTTGAAGATCATGATTTTCTGGTAAAGTGTAGCGGATTTCTAATCCGTCCTTCTTAGCTTCAATCACCTCATAATTTCCAATTCTCCCTGAGTCCGATTGTTGCCCACCCGAAAAAGCATAAATAATGGTTTGGTTTAAAGTGACATTTTGACCGTCTACTTCCGTCACTATTGAAGAGGTTTTTGTAAGATAAGGATCTTCCCAAAAAAGTTTTTTTACCGCCATCGTTTTACTCCTTTTTAGTTTTTGATTTTGAATTCTATTTACTATTGTTTTCCTTTCATAAGATGATTCCCCTTTTTATTTTTATAAACTACGTATTATACTAAATTAGCTCTAACTCAATTTATTTAAAATGAAAGGAGTCTAAATGTATCTTTCAATTGATTATTTAAAAAATGGTAGCCTTAAACAACAACATGCATATGTAACATTAGCACGATTAAATATAAGCGTTTTGTAAAATTTTAGGCTTAGAAGGCGATCCATATGATGAATTAAATAAATACGGGATTAGAATAGGTGCAATATTAGCGTAAGTTTAAAATGCAATAATTGAGAAAAAAAGGAACAATTTCTATAAATTGTCCCTCTTCTAGTTGCCACTTTTACTTAGCTACTACTTCACTACTTTTGAGTAATTCAATACGCACTTTTTTAAGCCCGTCTTTTTCATCAACATATGTACTTAATTTCCAGTTTGCTGCAAGTGTATGTTTAATTAGATTAATTGCATCTTCAGATAAATGAATTCCTTGAATTGCAGTTCCAATATCTTCATAATCTTTTTCAACTACAATTCCAAATTTATATCTTAATAAAGTCATTAATGAGCCTTTTGTCAGAAATTTGATTTGGTAGCCATCATTAACGATTTTATTAAAATTCTCTTCATTACTTTTGTACAGATTTATTAATGTTTCCCAGTTAGGAAAACCATTACCATATTGATTTAAAAACTCGAAATTCTCTTCTTTTACAGCGTTTATTAACTGAATGTTTTCTACACCAGCATGACGTAGACTTTCAATCATAATTGCATTATTTATAGCAATACTAACAAAGCTCATCTCTGTTCTCCCTCCGAATTACAAGAATTTTCTTTTTATTCAACTTTATCATAAAATCCTGTACTAAACTATTAAATTGATGAGAATTACACCGAGATTATGAGGATATGAAATGCTTTGTGAATACGAAAAAAATCACAAGATCCTGTAACAGTTCTTGTGATTTTACTTGCTTTTGGAGAATTTAGATACTCCATATTATCTAAATTGTGTTTAATGTGATGAAAGCAGTTGTGCCTTCTCCATTTTTACTTGTAATTTGTAGATTGCCACCATAGTTTTCAATTAGGTCTTTTGCGATTGATAATCCTAATCCATTACCACCGTTTGCTCGACTTCTCGCTTTATCCGCTCGATAAAATCGGTCAAATATATGATTGATATCTTCTTCTTTAATTCCGATTCCGTTGTCTTTCACTTTGATTTCGATCTTGTTTCCAACTTGAGCTGTCGTTATATCGATAATGGTGTGTTCTTTACTATATTTAACTGCATTATCAAACAAAATAATTAATATTTGCATTAAATGCTCTCTTGCGATGTTTGCTTTATCGACAATTTGATTAGGAGTATGGAAGTGAATTTCCAAATCTTCATGCAACAGTTGATAATTGTTTATGATCTCATTTAATACTTCATTAATATTTGTTGGAGCATACTGTTCAATCTTTTCGCTATTTTTCTCTAGCTTCGTCAACTGTAGAAGCTCGTTCGTTAAAATAATCATTCTGTTTGCTTCATTAATACATGTGTTTAATGAGTTTTCTAAAACGGTTTCGTCTTTTTTCCCCCAGCGATTAACTAGTGATAAGTGACCATGAATGATTGCTAAAGGTGTTCTTAATTCATGAGAAGCATCTTCAACAAATCGCTTTTGTCTTGTAATTGAAGCCTCTAACTCATCCATCATTTTGTTAAAGAGTAGACCGAGTTCAGATAGCTCATCTTTTGTTTCTCCTACGTAAACACGCTCTTTTAATTGATTATTTTTAATTTTAATCATTGTTTGGTTTAAATTTTTAATAGGATTTAATATTTTTTTAGATAAGAAATAACCGCTTAAAATACTCAAAATTAACGAAATGGTTGTTCCCAAAATAAGAATCATGAAAGATTCTTTAATTAAAGTTGAAAAGATTTCTACATTCATTGCAACTTCTAATACACCGTCAAAATTCTTATAATGTAACACCTTACTATTAATTAAAATTTCTTGATTGTTTTTTCTATATTTTTGAATTTCACCGAAGTCTTTTTTATTAATATGAATTTTAGGCATTGTTCTTGAAACTGTAAATTTTTCTTTTCCATCTATATCTATTAATCGAATCATCTCGTTATTTTGAATAATTTTTTCAAAATATTGTTTGTTTTCTGCAAAAGAAGCCGCATTAGGTCGTTTTGTTTTATATTCTTCATCTAAATAAGCTGCCGTATCATTTAATCTTTTTTCAATTCGATGTTGCTGCTGATTCATTATAGACATTTGAATCAAAGCAGATTGAATAAGATTACATAAAGTAAATATGAAAAACATAAGCACAGCGATTGTAATTGTTATTTTCCATCTAATCGAAAGCTTATTTAACAAGGTAAGATCCACCTCTACATCCTCATTACATACCCAGTACCCCTTACAGTGTGAATATAGGTATTATTTTTATCATCAAGTTTTGTTCTTAAGTAGCTAATATAAACATCCACTACGTTTGTTTCAATTGTAGAGCCATAGCCCCATACAGTTTCTAATAAAATTTCTCTAGTTAATACACGATTTACATTGCTCATTAATAAATACAATAAATCGAACTCTTTTTTAGTTAAATCAATGATCGCTTCATCTTTTTTAACAACTCGAGCTGCAGAATCTAATGATAAATCTTTAAACTTTAAGCAGTGTAAATTTGTTGAGCGATCGATTCGTCTAAAGATTGCTCGCATATGAGCTAAAAGTTCTTCAATAACAAATGGTTTTGAAATATAATCATCTGCACCACTATCTAATCCAGAAATCCGATCAAAAACACTGTCTCGTGCTGTGATCATAATAATTGGCGTGTCTTTATGCGCTCTAATTCTTCTGCAAACTTCAATTCCACTTAAATTAGGAAGCATTAAATCAAGTAAGATTAAGTCAAATTCTTGGTCGATTGCTAGGTTTAAACCGTCTCTTCCATCATTTGAAATATGAACTTCATTTCCTTCATACTCTAATTCTAAACGTATAAAATTTGCTAATTCTTTCTCATCTTCTATAATTAATATTTTTTTCATTTATTTTATCCCTCATTTTTTTTATAATAACATCTATAAAATTATTATTTGTATTGTATAAGGATATCTGTTTAAGATGAAAATGGCTTTACGAATATTTTAAAATTCAATTAGAGTTTTATTAGAAATTTTTAATAGTTTAACTTAATAATCTCGATATTACTACCTATTGTGTACATTTTCTAATAATTTCACTTAAAAACGATTAAAATTTATTTAAGAATATATTTAATGCTTTCCAAAAGATAAGGTAAAAGTTTTATTAATTCCGCTTATTTTATGTAATTTTTAAACTTAATTTCTTGAGATTTCAAAAAAAAATGGCTTTAGCATTTGCTAAAGTCATTTTCATACTAAAAAAAATATTTGTCAATGAAGTAAGTCTAATCAAATTAATTTCCACTTACCTTATTTGTAATTAGGAAACTGAATCGGAATATTTAGTATATGTTCAGGTTGGCCGTCTTTTGCACTTGCAACATATAGAGTAAGTACCCCATTTGGACTAGTAGGCTGGTCATAATTTATCACTAATTTAAAGTTCCCCCATTCTGGAGCACCCATATCAGCCATTGTGTGACCTTCCGCTAATACATTATGACCATCTTCTATTCGATAAAGAAAGGTTGCTTCAAAAACACTAGCCTTCCCTTCAACAATTAACACATTTTTACCTGTTGAGTCATTTACGACTGAAGTAACTTTAAATGCATCGTTTTCAACTGGTGTAAATACTTTTACTGGTGGCTTAGTTTCATCCTTTTTTGGCGGATTATTATTTCCTTTATCAGTATTATTGTCTTTATCTGGTGTAGTACCCTTATCAGTATTTTTATCCTTATCTGGTGTAGTGCCCTTATCAACATGTGATGACTGATCATCTTTTTTGCCATAACCGTAGTCACTTGATTGACAGCTTGTTAAACAGAATATGCTTAAAATTATAAGTCCAATAAATAAAAATCTTTTCATTCTATTAATCACCCCTAAATTAATTTATTGCCATAGATTAAATATTGTTCTGAATCAAACTATTTATTTTTAATAAAAGATGAAATGCATTTTTACCGAGGTGAACTTCTAGGAATAGGAATGAATTTTTAAACACATTAAAAGAACGTACTAGCAAGCTGTATTACGATTGGTAAAGTTAGACTACTTAATATAGTTGAGGTAATAACAGTTTGTGCTGCAAAACTTGCATGCGGACCTTTGAAGGATAGTAATGCGCTGTTTCTTGAACTTGGAAAGGCACTACCTATAAAGAGGGCTTTGGCAATTACGCCTTCAAAACCGAAAATTTTTATAAGAGCAAACGCAATAATCGGACCACCAATTAATCTTAAGAAGTTACTAATCGCTAAATTGTTCCAGCTAATTTCTTTCCCCGATTCAGCTAATTGAGCTCCAAGTGTAATTAACGCAAATGGGGCGAATGATTCAGTAATAGGATTTAAAATGGTAACTAATTCATGATTTAGTTTCACATGAGATATTTGAAGGATAAAACCAAGTGCTACACTATATATGATTGGTAGCTTAAGCATTTTCATAACTGCTTCTTTCATTTGGACCGAAGCCTCTGCATTATATACACCAACAGTAAATGTCATTATATTTTGAAACAAAACGATTAAAACTCCAATACTCAATGCAAAAGGATCATTTTTAAATACTAACGCATTTACTGGTAATCCAAGATTTCCTGAATTATTTAAAGCGATGCTATTAGCAAATGTACCTTGCATAGATTTTTCAATTCCTCTCCATCTGCATATTAATGTTGAGATTAGGGACATGAAGACAAATTGGATAACCAAGTAAAATAAAACACCACCTGCAACTTTACCAGATAACGGACTATCGTATATTTTAATAAATACTGCTACTGGAAGAAATAAATAAACTAAGAGGGTTGTTAAAGTACGTAAGTGAAGTTTAAAAAGACGATTAAATAAATAGCCTAATATAACATAAAAAAATAGAGGTAGCATAACTTCTAGTAGTAATTTTATGACCATTTCTTTTCCTTCTTTCAGATGATAAACCGCTTTTTATTTTTTCTACATATCTCGGTTAAAAACTTTTTCCTTTTGTTTCTGAAATTCATTTTCAGTGATCACCCCGTCATTTTTTAATTTATTTAATTTACGAAGTTTCACTTCAAAGTCCTCATTTTCTCTTGTAATATACTCTTCAACATTTACTTCATAATTTGATATACCACGATCACTAAAAACGTTATATCCATTAATAATCGTAATCATTAGAGCAATTCCAATCCATAACAATCCGAACAAACCAGCTTGTGGTATTACAATTGTAAAACCGAGGATGATAAAAATAATGCCAACCATTAAACCAAAAAATGACTGCCCTTTACTTGGCTTAACTCGAATTTTTCTCAAATTTCCACCTCTTTTCATTTTAAAATTACTTTCAGAATGAAATAGAAGCTTTGACCTTTAAATCTGATAAAATATTATTTTGCTTTCGAAATACTATATTCGACAAATTATGTTTAAATACCTATTGCCAAAATAAAAAACCACCTAATTAGGTGATTTTTTAATTTTTTTTATTAACTTATTTACACAATTTTATATTCAACCTGTCAGGTTTGTATAAAATGATTTCACACTACTTTTCATACAAAAATCAAAAGAGTTATTATGAATATTTTTCTTTCCATTCGCTTAAATAGAGAACTTCATTTGTTTTTACAGATTCTCCATCAAGAAGTGAAATAAATTCTAAACTATTTCCATCAAGATCTCGAAAATAAACACTTGCTGCTGGCATCCAAGTATGTACAACTGGTTCAATTGGATTTAGTCCGAAAAAGTTTTCAGTTGGTTGAATCCCTCTCTCTTTTAGCCATTCAATACTATTCTCTAGTTCATGTAGACTTACTCCAAAAGCAAAGTGACCTTTGTGAAATTCCTTACCTTTTTCTACTTCCCATAGACCGAGCATTTGTTTGTCCTCACCAATTAAAAAGAAAGCTACTCTTCTTTCTTCAATTTTATGAGCAAGCCTAATACCTAGTTTTTCGTAAAACATAATGGATTCTTCTAAATTTCTCACTTCTAAATGAGTTTCATATATACTTTTAATCATCACTTTTTCCCCCTCTCATCAAATGAATTAATTTTGGATTACTTTATCCTATTAATCTTTATTTCTCCACGATCACTTACATTAATTATCTTCTCATTATCGACTGTAATGACGACCGGAAAAATTTCAGCCTGCTTATTTGAAAATAACCATTTTCTATTTGGCGGTCCTAAAAGAATGTAACAACCCTTTGCCCCCATAAAATTCAAACTATTTACCATTTCTTTATTATTTCTTACTAAGATACCATTAGAGATTAATTGCTTACCTACTGGAAATACATCAAGTGTAGTTAGGTTTATCTCACTAATATTTATGATTGATTGAATAGAGAATGGTTTAGCACTCTTCGGTGAAATAGAGTGCCTCGAAATAAACTCCACAATATTTCCAGAAGGATCTTCAAAATAAAACGAATGCGCATCTAAAAATTCAAAGTAAATTTCATCAAGTCCATCTTCTATTGTTAATTTTACAAAAGATTGGGCCCATCTCTTTGCTTCTTGAAAGTGATTTGATGAAATATTGAAAGCGAAGTGATAGAAGGGATTAGTGTCTTCATTTGTTTCTACAAACTCTAATAAACTTTCTCCTACTTCAATTGTGAAGCTATTACTCTTCATGCTTAGGCAGTTGAATTTTAAGTGGTTAATATAAAATTCTTTCGTTTTATTTAGTTGGCCAGTTTGTAAAACTACTTTATTGATTAACATATCAATCACCTACTTATTCATTTAAGTATTTATATTTTAGCACTAAGTTCTTTGATTTTAAAAAATTCTGAATTTTTATCTCTCAAGAATATCTCCATGATGATATGATTTAATTAACTTTAACTCCAAATAGAAGGAGGTTTGTACGTGATTTTCCAAAAAAATAATCTTACTATTCGTCAATTAAATGAAAGTGATGTTCAACTACTTGCAAAATGGCTTTCGAATCCTAAAGTTCTTCAATATTATGAAGGTCGTGATAATCCGTTCAACGCTGAAAAAGTTAAAAGTATTTTTTTTACGAAAGATCCCGTTATTCAAATGTGTATTATAGTTTATGAAAATATTGATATAGGCTATATACAATTTTATAAGTTAGACGAAGAATCAAAAATTGATTATGGATATGAAAATACAAGTGAAGTTATTTACGGAATGGATCAATTTATTGGAGAAACTGATTTTTGGAATCGTGGGATTGGGAGTTTACTTGTCTCATCGATGGTGGATTTCTTAGTTAATAATCAAAACGCAAAGAAAGTAGTAGTAGATCCACAAACATGGAATGAACGCGCGATTAAATGCTACGAAAAATGTGGATTTAAAAAAATCCGATTACTTCCGAAACATGAGTTACATGAAGGCGAATATAGAGATTGTTATGTGATGGAGTACAATTAAATTAGAATAAAAGGCTGCCTAATTAAAATTAGACAGCCCTATTTTTATTTATTTAAAAGATGCATACCCTTCGTCTGCCATTACTACACTACCGTTAATTGCACTTGCTTCTTCTAAAGAAAGTAAGTAAACTGTGTCAGCAATTTGCTCTGGCCCTGTTAATTTATTGCCCATTACTTTTGCTTTCATCATATCAATAATTCCTTTGTCTTTATATCCTTGAATGATTGGTGTATCAACTGCGCCAGGTGCAACTGCAACAACTCGTATACCATATTCAGCTAATTCAAGAGCTGCTGATTTCGTCATCATAATTACAGCACCCTTCGTTGCATGATAAGCAAAAGTACCATGTGAAGCTAAAAATCCAAATACAGATGCTGTGTTTATAATCACACCTTTAATCCCTAACTCTTTCATTTTACGTGAAGCAGCCATAATACCATATGCAACACCGTGTTGATTAACGGCAATTGTTTTGTTATAAACGTCTAAATTCATATCAACTAATGGTGAATTCGCACCAATCCCTGCATTATTAAACATCACATCGATACGGCCAAATGTTTCAACTGTTTTTTTAATTAAGCCCTCAACATCCTCAAATTTAGAAACATCCGTTTTTACGAATATAGCTTCTCCACCTTCAGCTTTAATTAGATCAACTACTTCATTTCCTAGTTCTTCATTGAAGTCTGCAACAACAACTTGGTCGCCTTTTCGTGCAAATTTTAAAGCTGTTTCTTTCCCGATACCACTAGCTCCACCTGTGATTACTGCTACTCTTTTTGTTGTCATTATGTTTTCCCCCTTAAGATCTAATAAATGATTTATATATGTGTAGAACTTTATTACAACTTAATTGTATCAACGTTTTATATTAAATAAAATTTAGTTATACTTACTAATAATTCACTTAAACTTAATATAGGAGAAAAACATGAATCTTGAACAATTACAATATATTATTGAGGTTTCAAAATCGGGATCACTAACTTTGGCAGCCCAAAAATCACATATCACTTTATCTGCAATTAGCCAATCCATCTCATTGTTGGAGAACGAACTAGGTGTATCCCTTTTCACACGTTCTAGAGGTCAAAGTGCTATACCTACTCGTGAAGGAAAAGTAATTATTGAGAAAGCAACCGAAATTTTAATGAAAGTAAATGAGTTAAAAGAAGAAGCAAATGATTTTAAAAATACTTTATCAGGTGAACTTAGAATTGCAACGATTCCTGGTCCAACTCACCTACTTATTAATACTGTTTCTCGTTTTAAACAAGATTTTCCAAATGTAAAAATAGAAATTTTTGAAAGGGGACCAAATGAAATTATCGAAAGTATTCAGTCCCACAAAATTGACATTGGGTTAATAGTATCCGAGGATTTAATCCCTAAAAACAGTGGATTAATATATGAAAGATTACTCGAAGGTAAAATGGTCGTAGGGGTTAGCTCAACTTCACCTTTATCTTCTCTAAAATCGCTCTCCCCCGAAAAACTGCAACAAGAAACGCTAATTCTTTATGACGATCCAATTATCAAAAATTTCGTAGAAGAATACATTTCTAAATTTGGGAAGACAAATATTTTATTTACGACGAATAATACTGTCGCTATTGAAAACGCGGTAATGAGCGGTTTAGGCTTAACAATCGGTTTAGACTTTTCATTTTTGAAAAATAATGGCCTTGTTCCAATTGAAATTAAATTACCTAATCCTTTACCTGTTCATTATGGTTGGGTTAGACACGATGGAAAATTTTCATCGCAAGCCGCTAAAACATTTTTGAACAGATTATCTTTAGAAATTTAAGGTTCGGTTGTTTTATGGGTTTAAAACAGTATGAGCAGCAATGTGAATCTAATCAATCTTCTAATTGACCACTGGCAAATAATAAGGGATCTCTCACTTTTTGAGAAATCCCTCATAATCAAATATTTTAAAGTTATTGAACAAAAACTTGTTTTAAAGGTTGATCGGCTGGCCCTTCTAATACTTCACCATAAATTGAAAATCTTGAGCCATGGCAAGGACAATCCCATGATTTTTCACCATTATTCCACTCGACTTCACAACCCAAATGAGTACAAGTTGTGTCTACACAATGAACTTTACCATTTACATCTTTATATGCTCCAACTCTTTTCCCATCTAGTGTTACTACTGAGCCCTCATCATTGTATAACTCTTCTATTTTTCTAGAAACAGGTTCTAATTTTCCTTCAATTAAGTGTTTAGCTACATCTATGTTTTGCATTAAGAAATGTTTGATACTTGGATCTGCTTGAAATCTCGAAGGAGTGAATACATCAGCATCAACAGCTTCTTTTCCTAAAATTAAATTACTAATTAACTGGGCAGAGACTGTTCCAGTTGTCATACCCCATTTACGGAAACCTGTGGCAACGTAAATGTTTTGATGTTTTGATGATGATGATAGTCTCCCAATGTATGGCATTTTATCTAAAGTGATTAAATCTTGGGCAGACCATCTGAATTTAACATCTTCAATTCCAAAGGTTTCTTCACCAAAGAGCTTTAAATTTTCATAAAAACTCATTGTACGAGTTTCAACACCAGTTTTATGACTTTCCCCACCAATTAGTACTAATTCTTCATTATTATATTTAAATGATCTTAGTGATCTTTTTGGATTTTCCGCACTTATGTACATGCCTCCTGGATAAGCTGTTTTTACTTTTGCAGCTAGGGCATAGGAACGATCTGCATGTAATTTCGTAAAAAACATTTGATTCCCATCGTAAAAAGGAAAATGGGATGCACTAACAACATGCTTACATTTAATTTTTCTTCCACTTTGAGTGACTACAACTGGACAGTTGCCGGTTTCAACATCAATGACTACAGTTTCTTCATAAATCTTTAATCCATTTTCAATTGAGGCTTTTAATAAATGAATCAAGTATTTTAATGGATGAAACTGTGCCTGATCCCTCATTGTAATCGAATATTTTGTATCAAAAGGTAATAATGTTTTTACTGCTCCAAATGAGTCAATTCCTAACTTTTCGTAAGCTTTCAACTCATTTTCTAGATTTCTTACATAATCATCTGAAGCCGTATAAATTGTTGCATCTTGGGTCTCATAATTACATTCAATTTGGTTATCATTCGTATATTTCCGAATAAAATCCATTGCATTTTTAGTAGAATGATAAAAAATTTTTGTCTTTTCTAATCCAAAATGTTGAATTAGCTCATCATAAATTAAATCATGCTGAGCCGTTACTTTTGCTGTCGTATGACCAGTTGTTCCATTTATAATTTTATTCGCTTCAAGTAAAGCAACCTTCATTCCCGCTTGCGTTAAAAAATATGCGGTTGAAATTCCCGTTATTCCGGCACCAACGATTACTGCATCAAACTCTTCGCCATCGTTATATGGTTCAAAAGTAGGGATATTTAGTCCACTTCTCCATATTGGCTTTGAGTGTTTCGGCAAGCCATTATAATCAATCTTTTCATTCATCTTTGAATACCTCCATTTTGGTTATGTGGTTATTATTACCAAATTGATGAATGTTCATTAATCTAACTTTTTAATACTACAAATTAGTAAATATTGTTAAAATGGAGATAATGATGAATGCTCATCTAACAAAGTAAAAAAATAGTTAATAATTAGTAAAGAGGGTAATGTACATGGCTTATAGAATTAAAGACACTTTAATTTCCGAAACAGATTTAAGAAATAGAGTAAAATCACTTGCTAAACAAATTGAACATGACTTTAATAACGAACCCCTTATCCTTGTAGTTGTATTAAAAGGATCTTTTGTATTTGCAGCTGATTTAGTTCGTGAAATGAAGAGTAATATTAATGTAGACTTTATTTCTGTCTCCAGCTATAGTAACCAAACTGAATCAACTGGAAAAGTCCGACTACTAAAGGATTTAGATGAGAATATCACAGATAAAAACGTGGTGGTAATTGAAGATATCATTGATAGTGGTCTAACTTTACACTTTTTACGCGATCATCTTCAAATGCATAAGCCAAAATCGATTAAGATTTGTACTTTATTAGATAAACCTGAAAGAAGAAAAATCGATTTACCGGTTGATTATGTAGGTTTTGTCATTCCAGATGAGTTTATCGTTGGTTATGGAATTGATTATGCGCAGCAGTATCGAAATCTACCGTATATCGCAACTGTAGAAGAATATTAATTTTAAAAAAACATGCCGATTGATTTTTAATCAAACGGCTTTTTAATTTATTCCTTGTTAACTTTTTTATTAATTAAGTTTATTATTAAGTTTCGATCCTCCGGAAAACTAAGCTCTAATTCAAGAATTTCCTCTGTTGATTTCCAAGCAATTTCATATATTAATTGATCAGGGTCTTGGATCTTAGCATAACCTCCAATAATTCTAACCTCAAAATAATGTACTTCTACTTGAAAACCATACGAGATATCTTCTTTAATAAACAATTGCTCCATTACTTCAACTTCATATCCTGTTTCTTCGAGAACCTCTCTTTTACAACACTCATCAAGCGACTCATTTTTTTCTAAACCGCCTGATGGAACAGCCCAAAGCTTTTTTTCATCAGGTTTTCCTTGAAGAACCATTAAAATCTGCCCTTTACGATTAATACAAATACCCGCTGCCCCAATCCATTTCTCCATGAAAAGCCACCTCTTTTAGTTACTTTATATAACTTAGCTATTCAATCATTTAATGTATTATCCGGCCTGAAAATGATTGACTTAACAATTTCGCCCTTTTGATATTTATATAATTTCTTGGGAAAAATAAATCAAAATAATTAAACGGGGTGAATTTATGAATCGCAAATTTCTACTCTCTTTCTTGATCGTTGTTTGTTTAATTTTTCCGAACTTTAGTTACGCCGAAACGACTACTAACTCATTAAAAATTGCGTTTATTCGCGATGGATATGTTTGGATAAAATTAAATAATAAAGAGGAAAAAATAACAAAAGCAAAAGGGGTTTATTCGAATCAACCCGAGTGGTCATTTAATGGAAATTACTTAATGTACCAAAAAGAAATACCAACTGGTCCTACAGCATCTTATCCTACTCGCTCAGAAATATGGATTTATAATATGAAAACAAAAAAAGAACAAAGGATTATTTCCGATGGTGAGAATCCTAAATGGTCCCCTACTAAAAATATTTTTGCTTTTCTAGATAGTGGTGTGTTGAATGTCTCTGATTTTAAAAATTTTTACAATATTGCACTAGGTGTGGATGATTATAATTGGATTCCAAATGGTAAGGGCTTTATAGCTTCATCACCCGCAGCACTAAATCCGGGCGGTTGGACAAATCCAGTTTTATATAAAATCACCTTACCAAAGGATTTAAAAAATATTACTAGCGTAACAAACAATGTTAAACAATTTTTTGTTGTTCCAAAAACTCTAACAAAAGGCAATACTTCCATTCCGTCTATAAATGCGTCAACATTTCAATTTTCACCTGATCAAAAATGGATCTCTTTTATTGTTAATCCAACAGCTTCTTGGTCTATGGATAGTGACATGCTTTGTATCATTTCTTCAGATGGAAAGGTTTTTGAAGTTCAAGCTGAAATTATTTTACATTTAGATAATCCAAAATGGGCTCAAACTAAAAATATATTAGGATACATTGCAGGTGGGGGCAGATTAGTTTTCGGATACAAAAATAAAAAGATGAATATTACTGAAATGCCAGCATTTACATCCACAAATATAACACCACCACATTATGCTGAATTAGGATTTACATGGTGTGATGATACATCGATCGTTGTTTCAAGAGTAAAAGAAAGTGAGTGGTCAAATGATGAAAAGAAACGACCTAAACCATCATTAAATGTGATTAATCTTACTACTCATAAACAATTAAAAATAACTAGTCCACCAATTGGAAAAGGAGATTATAACCCAGTCTACTCTAAGTCATCCAATAAAATAACATGGACTAGAAAAGGCGAATTAGATGTTGTCGGTAATGTATGGATCGCCAATTTGGATGGCAGTAAACCTAAAATTTTATTAAAAAATGTTAGTTCATATTCTATTTTTGAGCGTAAATAAAGGATGAATTAGTTTCATCCTTTTTCTATTTCAAGACCATTAATGAAGCAATCATTTTGTAAAACTGGAACTACTTTAAAACGGTTTAACTGACTACAATGCGTTACATCATCTTCAAAGCCCCTCATTCTTAACTCTCTTCCACTTCCACATTCCCAAATCAATTCTTTAATTTTATGTTTCGAATGAAGAAACGCACCAATACAGACTTCCGCTTCAGGTGATTTCGTTCCTTCTAACTCTGCTAAAATTGCTCCTGCTCCTAAATAATCTTCAATTGAAGGTCGAAGTGCGTCCTCATTTTCGTGTAAATCATTCCAAACCTCACCGCACGGGATGACTGTTATATTAACTTTGTTTTCGTTTTTTAGGCGATTAGCCAAACTTGCAACCGAAGATGCATTAAGTAAAGAACCAATTAATAACGCGGGCACCTTTGAAGCGATCCATGAACAAAATGCCCCATTTAATGAACATAAAACGAATTTATTATTGGCATGACTTTTAGTAAATGAGACCGGAGAGAGAGTTGCTTTCCCTAAACTAGCCGCTTCATTTCTTCCTAAAATATACTCCGCTCCGATCTTTTTAGCATAAGCTTTCCCATCTAAATTTGGTGGATATGGGTAGACGATTGCGTTTTGAACTACTGCTGAAACAACAGTCGATGAAAAACTAAGAACATCAACAATAATTGTGATATCCCCTCTTTCCGCTGCTTCCCTAGCCCCCCTTTTTCCCCACTCGACACGGCATTCATAATTAGATTGATTGAACATTTATCCACCCCCTTTATTAACTTTTAAAATCGTCATCCATAGAAAAAGCAATACTCTTTATTAGTATTGCATCCGTGAGAAGACAAAGTTAAACAAATTGATTTCCCGACTGATTGCAAGCGCTTGTCATTCGAGGCACAAAGTCTGGTGAGAAGCGGAGTTACCCTAGACGGTAATGAGCACTGCTCAACTGGCAAAGTAACGAAGAAAGCGAGCGTTTGTCGGGCAGTCTGAAACGTTTAACGATATGTAACTTCTGTAAAGACTAAACTATTTTTAGTAGTATTAATCGGCTCATTTGGATAATAGAACGCTAAGTTATTTACTTTCTTACTTTTTTATTCAGGAAAAGAGCACACACCTAAACGATTTCCCTCTATATCTTTAAATTCAAACTATTTAAACGTTCCATCTACATTCAATTGCTCTAATTCTACATCGTGTTCTTTTAAATAATTATAAGCTTGTTCAATATTTGGAGTATAAAAATTAAAACTCATATGCGTATTTGGATTTTCTACTTGATTTGTTTTTCTCACAATCGTTAATGGTGTTTCCCCAATATTTAATGCAGCATATCCATTTATCGGATCGTTCCATCTAATCGTAAAACCCAATACCGAGCAATACCAATCTACTGCTTTCTCAAAATCAGTTACTTGCAGAAAAACTGTATCAATTCTTTTAAAATGCTCTGACATAGCTAGGTCCTCCTTTTTTACTACCTACTATTTATTCAACATTTGTAAACTATTTCCTTTTATAATTTCATGCTTAAAATAAAGGGATTTCATTATAAATAGTCAATTATTTATAAATATTGAAACTAAACATTGGAGGAGAAATTTTGATTAAAATCGTTAAGGTAAAAAAAGAAGAGGAATCAAAATTACACAATTTAATGCAATTTTATATTTATGAATTCACTAAATATCTTCCTGAAATTAAACTTGGAGAAAATGGATTTTTTCATAAGTTTAACTTGGAAAAATACTGGCAGGAACAAGATTATCACGCTTTTTTTGTGTTGTATAAAGAAGAATTAATCGGCTTCGCTTTAATTGAAACTACATCAGAATCCACTTCAAATTGTATAGAAGAGTTTTTTATAATTGAAAAATATAAAGGGCATGGTTTTGGCAAAAAAGTAGCAATAGAACTTTTCAATCTGTTTCCTGGAAAATGGAGTATCTCACAAATTGAAAAAAATGAACCTGCTAAAGCTTTTTGGAGAAATGTAATTCATTATTATACAAAAGGAAACTTTACTGAAAGAGTAGATGAGAATAAAAAGACAATTCAAGAGTTTGATACGTATGAAATTATAGAAAATTAATTTAAGTGGTTTATGAGGTAGTACATAGGATATATGTTGATTTTTACTTCCTCATAACGGGTTCATGAGGTAGTATATTGGCTTAATGTTGATTTTTACTTCCTCATAACGGGTTCATGAGGTAGCATATTAGCTGAATGCTGATTTTTACATCCTCATAACGGGTTCATGGGGTAGTATATTGGCTTAATATTGATATGTACTACCTCATAACGGATTTATGAGGTAGTACATAGGATAAATGTTGATTTTTACTTCCTCATAACGGGTTCATGAGGTAGTATATTGGCTTAATGTTGATTTTTACTTCCTCATAACGGGTTGATGAGGTAGCATATTAGCTAAATGCTGATTTTTACTTCCTCATAACGGGTTCATGAGGTAGTATATTGGCTTAATGTTGATTTTTACTTCCTCATAACGGGTTCATGAGGTAGTATATTGGCTTAATGTTGATTTTTACTTCCTCATAACGGGTTCATGGGGTAGTATATTGGCTAAATAATGAAAATCACTTACTCATAAATAGTACATTACCAATTTAAAGCCACCATATAGGTGGCTTTATTTTGTAATATAGTTAGAATTAATTTGCTTTGAAATTATAAAGTGGTTTAATGACTTTAATAACATCAATCGCATCCTTAGTATTTTCAATGATTTCTTTCATTTCCTTATATGCCATTGGACTTTCATCTAGTGTACTCTCTAAAACTGAAGTACTCCAAACATCCTTCATTGTTTCTTTAAACTCATCAAGTGAAAGAGTTGCCTTTGCCTTTGTGCGACTGAGAATTCGACCTGCACCATGAGGAGCCGAGTAATTCCAATCTGGATTTCCTTTTCCGATTGCAATCAAACTACCATCTCGCATGTTGATCGGAATCAATACTTTCTCACCTTTTTGAGCAGAAATTGCCCCTTTACGCAGAATCATATTTTCGATATCAATATAATTATGAACAGTTGTAAATTGTTCAACCACTGTTAAATCCATATTCTTTACGATTTCATCCATCATTGCCTTACGGTTCCATAAGGCATATTCTTGGGCAATCGCCATATCGTGCATATATCGATCAAACCAAACTCCTTCTAAATATGCTAGATCCTTTGGAATATATAGCGAAGGAAGGTTTTTTAATGCAGCTTCAATTTCTTTTTCACGACCCTCATCTCTTAATTGCTGAATGACTTTTGAACGATTTTCGGACTGGCTCTTTGATAATTCATACGCCTTTTTCTGATAAAATTCCGCTACAACTTTACCTAAATTTCGGCTTCCGGAATGTATAACAAAATAAATATTTCCGTCCTCATCAGAATTGCACTCAATAAAATGATTTCCACCACCAAGTGAGCCCAAGCTAAGCTTTGTTCTTGTTTCATTTAATTCTTTAAAGCAGTACAGCTGTGAAAAATCAATTTTCTTCACAAAATCATGCTTATTATTTCGAATTGAAAACCCTGATGGAACATGTTTACGAATGACAGCATCTAGTTTTTGAAAATCGATATCTTTTTGTGAAACTCTTATTGTTTCCATTCCGCAACCTATATCGTACGTTAACCTCTAATTTCTTAGAGAGTGGACTATACCTTCTCTACAGTCATCGGAGTATGCAGCTCCTTATGTAGGCTCGCCGTGTTAACTATTCCATCCGAGATTAGCAAGTAGAATAATTCTGCACAATCGTCTGCTAACAACGTGCAAGTCTCTGAACCATTTGATTATGTCACCATAACCTCTGGCTGCTGATTGCCCTCGACTATATTTTACGTTAGGGTTTCCAGCAATTGAGCGAGTTTTTTAACGTTGGAGCCGTTTTAGTTAACCCCAACGAGATTTGGAACGATTTTATCTTGAATCGTCATTGTCGTTCCAATCGTACATCCCTTACCTGCATGAGTATCTGGCATAATTCTAATTTTAGAACTTTTCACGAACTCTTGATTACATAGTTCAATAATTTGCCCAATTGCTCCTTGTTCCACATTATCTGTAAATATTTTAGCTTCATTAAATGAGCCTTTAACTGTAAGCATTGTTTTCTCCTTCAAGTTAGTTTTATTTTAAGGCCTGACTTTATTAAACTATTTTAAAGCATTTGATAATAGTTCTTAAAGATTCTATTTTATTGATTTTCTAAATTTAATGAATACGAAAGAAATTCTTTATCAACTTGATAGCCATTTTTTTCATATAATGCTTGTGCCGATTTATTATCAATCGCAGTTTGTAAATCCAATGCTTTTGCGTTCGATTCGATTGCAAATTTCTTTGCTGCATTTAACAGCAATTGAGCTACTCCTTTTTGCCTTGCTGTTTCGGTTACATATAAATCATTTAAAATCCATAACTTTTTCATTGATACTGAAGAAAATGAAGGATATAACTGAGTAAATCCTATAGATTGATTTTCTTCTTTCACAAGAAAAATAACAGAATCTTGTGTTTTAATTCTCTCGGTTATAAAATCAATCGCTCCAATTAAATTACTTTCTTGTTTATAAAACATTCTGTACTGATCAAATAAATTCGCTACTTCTGAAATATGCTCTAATTTTGCACGAACTACTTCCATCATGTCACCTCTTCTAACTGTTAATTAATCTATCTAGTTAGTTCGGTACATTTCATTAATTTCCTCTAATCAATACAAAGGTTATAAAACCTACGAAAAATAGTAATTTTTAATTGTAAAGTTAATAATATAAAAATGATCTATTAAATTTCCAAAATTTAGGTTTTCATCTGAATTAACTTATAATAATATTGTAGATGAAAAACTAATTTAATTTTTTCTATTATGTGAAAAAATTAACATTCTTATTATTTGGGGTGATTAATAAATGGATAAAAAAGCGCTCATTATTATTGATTATACTAATGACTTTGTAGCTGATGCTGGTTCATTAACTTGTGGTAAACCTGCGCAAGTTATTGAGCAAAGCATTCTTCAATTAACTAAAAATTTCATAGAAAATCAAGATTATGTTGTATTTGCAGTAGACGTCCATGATGAGAATGATCCGTTTCATCCCGAAACAAAATTATTCCCACCTCATAATATTAGACATACTAAAGGAAGAGATTTATATGGTGGATTAATGGGCTTATACAATTCATCAAAGGGCAATTCAACTGTTCAATGGCTCGATAAAACTCGTTACTCCGCTTTTGCCGGAACAGACCTTGAGATAAAACTAAATGAAAGAGGCATAAGCGAACTTCATTTAATAGGAGTTTGCACTGATATTTGTGTATTACATACCGCGGTCGATGCTTATAATAAGGGGTATAAAATAGTCGTTCACCAGCAGGCTGTTGCAAGCTTTAATGCAGCTGGGCATGAATGGGCTTTAAGTCATTTCAAAAATACTTTAGGGGCGGAAATAAGATGAATTACAACTTTCAAGATGATAGCCTTGCACTTCATACAGACCTTTATCAAATTAATATGGCCGAAACTTATTGGGGAGACAATATTCACAATAAAAATGCCATTTTTGAACTTTATTTTCGTAAACTCCCATTTGGAAATGGATATGCAATCTTTGCAGGTTTAGAAAAAATAATCAGTTATCTGCAGAATTTTAAATTTAGTAGTTCAGATCTTGACTATTTAAAAGAAGAACTAGGATATAAGGATGAATATATTCAATTTTTGTCTGGTGTAAAATTCACAGGTTCAATTAGATCAATTCAAGAAGGCGAATTAGTATTTGGGAATGAACCAATTTTAAGAGTTGAGGCCCCACTTCTAGAGGCGCAATTAATTGAAACTGCGTTATTAAACATCGTTAATTATCAAACATTAATTGCTACGAAAGCTTCACGAATTAAACATATCGTTGGTACTGATACGTTAATGGAATTTGGAACAAGACGTGCTCAAGAATTTGATGCTGCCATTTGGGGGGCAAGAGCCGCTTATATTGGTGGATTCCATGCGACTAGTAATGTTCGTGCTGGTAAACTATTTAACATTCCTGTTTCAGGTACACATGCACATGCGCTCGTGCAAGCATATCGAGATGAATACATAGCTTTCAAAAAATATGCGGATCGTCATTATAACTGTACATTCCTAGTTGATACATACGATACACTAAAAAGTGGAGTGCCTAATGCGATTAAAGTCGCAAAAGAACTAGGTGATAAAATTAACTTTGCAGCCATCAGACTAGATAGTGGTGACTTAGCCTATTTATCGAAAGAAGCTAGAAAAATGCTCGATGAAGCTGGTTTCGTAAATACAAAAATTGTTGCTTCGAATGATTTAGATGAATATACAATTTTAAATTTAAAATCGCAAGGAGCAAAAATTGATTCTTGGGGAATAGGAACTAAACTTATTACAGCATATGATCAACCGGCCCTTGGAGCTGTTTATAAATTAGTAAGTATTGAAGATGAAAATGGGAAAATGATCGATACAATAAAAATTTCTCAAAACCCTGAAAAAGTAACAACTCCTGGACTAAAGAAATTGTATCGAATTATTAATACAGTGAACCATCACGCTGAGGCTGATTATATTGCCCTTGAAGATGAAGATCCAGGGTCTGAGGAAAAAATAAAGTTATTCCACCCAATCCATCCATATATCAGTAAGTTTGTAACTAATTTTGAAGCTAGAGAACTTCATCACCAAATCTTTACTAAAGGTGAATTAGTCTACAAAGTTCCTGCAATTAAAGACATTCAGGATTTTGCTGAAAACAACTTAAGTGTACTTTGGGAAGAATACAAACGTGCATTAAACCCTGAAGAATATCCAGTAGACTTAAGTCAAAAATGTTGGGATAACAAAATGGAAAAAATAGCAGAAGCTAGAAAGAAAACAGAGGAAATGAAAAATGGCTAAAATTGGGATTTATGGCAGTTCGTTTGATCCGATTACAAACGTTCATTTATGGACTGCAAGTACGATTGCTCATCGTTGTCAATTAGACAAAGTTATCTTTTTACCATGCTCTTCAAAAAGAAGAGATAAACAATTACATAATACTGATGAACATCGTTGGAATATGTTAAAACTGGCAATTCAAAACAACTCAAAGTTTATTGCAGACGATTATGAAATGAGTAAAGAGGCTTGGGAAGTTTTCACTTACTATACAATGAACCATTTTAAAGCGAAATACAGTGAAGATGAAGTTTATTTCATAATGGGAGCTGATCTCCTAGAAGATATTGCAGAAGGAAAATGGAAATACGGGGACCAATTAGTTTCCGAAAATAAATTCATTGTAATGGCTCGTGATGGAATTGATATGTTAAAAACCATCTCTCGTTCTCCCTTATTAAGAAACAATGATAACGGTTCAAGATTTCATCTAATTGATAAAGGATTAGCGATGGAAATTAGTTCAACATATATCCGAGAAGAGTTTGCAAAAGGTGGCGAGCCAAGATATTTATTACCTGAGGATTGCTACGCTTATATAAAAAAATACAATCTGTATCAAAAGGAGAATGAAGATTGAACAGTTTACAAAAAGAAATTGTCGAAGAAATGAAAGTAAAGCCAGTTATCGATCCTAAAGAGGAAGTAAGAATAAGTGTTGATTTCCTAAAAAGCTATCTTAAAAAACATCCTTTTTTAAATGGATTTGTATTAGGTATTTCAGGTGGTCAAGATTCAACTTTAACTGGTAAGCTTGCACAAATCGCAATAGATGAATTAAATAGTGAGCAATCAGAAAAAAACTATCTATTTATCGCAATTCGATTACCATATGGCGTTCAAATGGACGAAGAGGACTGCCAGGAAGCGTTAAAGTTTATCCAACCAACTAAGACCTACACAGTGAATATTAAAGCTGCTGTAGATGCTAGTGTTAACACATTAAAAGATATTGGCGTAGACCTTACTGATTTTGCAAAAGGTAATGAAAAGGCTCGTGAAAGAATGAAAGCTCAATATAGCATTGCTGCTATGAATGGGTGTGTTGTCTTAGGCACTGACCATTCCGCTGAGGCTGTTACTGGTTTTTACACTAAATATGGCGATGGTGGTTCAGACCTTTGTCCGATCTTCCGTCTAAATAAACGACAAGGAAAGATGCTGCTAAAAGAATTAAATTGCCCACCAAAGCTATATGAAAAAGTTCCGACTGCTGACCTTGAAGAGGATCGTCCACAATTAGCAGATGAAGTCGCACTTGGTGTTACATACGATGATATCGATGATTACTTAGAAGGCAAAGAAATTAATAGTGACTCTCAAGCAAAAATCGAATCATGGTTTAATAAATCAAGACATAAGAGACAAATGCCTTACACTGTTTTTGATAAATTTTAATACATTTCAGACAGCCCGAAAAAGCTACCTATTTTGGTAGCTTTTTCACTTTTGTGCTCAATAAATGGATATGAAAGTTAAAATTGGACAACGTAATAATACAGTCATCAAGAAAGGAATGTTCATATTATGTGGATTTTATTTTTTATTCTTTTAATCTTATGGGTATTAGGTTTTTTTACTTTCCATATCGCAGGCGGTCTAATTCATATTCTATTAATTATCGCAATTATTGTATTTATCGTTAACCTATTTAGACGTAAAAAGTAGCAAATTTTTAGGGGAATTTTCTACAAACCAAGAGCTTTGATTTTTCAAGCTCTTTTTCTTTGCCATTTCTATTCCTAATCCTGCTTTTAACCTCTTCTATATTCTTCTATTTTTGAATAAACTTCTATGAATGTCATAAATATAGAGGAGCGAAATTATGCCAGTTAGTATGGAGCCTCCTATATCAATGGAAATAATGCTTCAAACAATTCGTACAGGACTACCAAAAACACTTGAGCCTAAAAATATTATTATTGTAGGTGCTGGGATATCAGGTTTAGTAGCTGCTTCACTTTTAAAAGGAGCAGGACATGAAGTAACAGTTCTCGAAGGAAATGATCGAATTGGTGGTCGTATTTTTACTAATCGTAATTTTTATGCAGGACAGTATATGGAAAATGGTGCAATGCGATTACCATCTATTCACTTGCTTGTTTTAGAATATATTAAGAAATTTAACCTCCCTTTAGAAGAATTCATTAATAGTACTCCAAACGATATTATATACGTAAACAATGTAAGAACCATTCAAAAGCTTTATGAAGAAAATCCCGACATTCTTAACTTCCCTACTTCACCATCTGAAAAAGGTAAAACAGCTGAATATTTGGCTCAATACGCCATGCAACCTGTAACTGACTTTATTAAAAAGAATCCAAAAAAGAATTGGGAAATCGTTATTAAATTACTTGATCGTTATTCAATGGAATATTATTTAAAATACAATCCATATGGTAGAACATTATCAGTTGGAGCCATTGATATGATTAAGGTTATGCTTGGGATGGAAGGCTTTCCTGAGCTTTCATTCACTGCCTTACTTCGAGAAGTAATGATTCTATTTACTCCTGGACTAAAATTTTATGAAATAAAAGGTGGAAATGATCACTTACCGTATTCATTCCTACCTGAATTAAAAGAAAATATTTTTTTAAATCAAAAAATGAAAAAAATTGAACAACACGATTCTTCTGTAACGATTCATACAGAGGATACACAAACCTCGCAGGCATATACTGTAACTGGAGACTTAGCCATCATTACCATACCTTTTTCTTTACTAAACTTCGTTGAAATCATTCCACGCGATTTATTTTCTTATAACAAATATAAAGCAATTCGACAATTACATTATGTTCCTTCGACTAAAATTGGATTACAATTTAAAACTAGATTTTGGGAGAAAACAGGTAATATTGGTGGAAAAATGATTTCTGATTTACCTGTTCGTTATTCCTATTTCCCAAGCCAATCCGTTGGCTCAGAGGGCCCAGGCGTCATATTAGCTAGCTATACATGGGAAGATAATGCATCAATTTGGGATAGCTTAACTGAAAAAGAACAAATAGAGAATGCGCTAGAAGATTTATCCAGAATTTACGGTAAAGAAATATATAATGAGTTTATTACTGGTAATACATTTAGTTGGTCAGAAAATCCTTTTTCAGGTGGAGCTTTTGCTATTTTCAAACCTGACCAGCAAACAGAGATTGCTCCATATATTTCAACTCCAGAAGGACTAATCCATTTCGCTGGTGATCACACTTCTACAGCGCCAGGTTGGATTCAAGGCGCAATCGAATCTGGAATAAGGGTGGCTTATGAGGTTAACGATTTACCTAAATCAACGGCAAATGAGAATTTTGAGGCACATAATCAAGGGTAACCATCAGAGTTTTGGATTTCTAACCTTAGAAAGTGAGCATTATGGCTTTATGTACAAAATACTATGGCCAATTAATTGAACCTTTTATACCAAACGCAATTCAAGAAAAACATAAAACCCACAAGGAACATAACCTTGTGGGATTTCATTATAATTTTATCCAATTTTCAAATAACCTACTGAAGGAACGAAAGAATATCCTTGATTTATAACCATATCTGTTATTTCTGTCGTTTCAGTATCTCTGACTTGATGAAACAATTTATATTTTATTGATTTTACTTTCTTTCCTCTTAAGACATTATTTAAATAAATTAACTCAATTTCTAAAAAAGGTATTCTGTACTTTAAATTATTCGTGATTCTATTTGTGATTAGTTCATTAAACTCAATATCGGCATTATTAACAGAATTTATTTTCATATCCCCTACTAATTTATTCTGTTTATCAGTAAACTCACTAATAATATATTCGATTTCCACTTTTGATAGGGAACGAGTTTCTTTTAATGGCAATGTAACTTGATTTGTTTTTTCTTTACTAAATAGTCGTTTAAAAAATTTAATCATAGTCCCGTCCTCTTCAATTTTTCTTATTTATATTTTGTCATGATTAAACAAGATTGTAAAAATAATTTTTTAGGCACTAATACTATTCTATTATTAAACCGAAAATCCTTTGTAGAATTGCTGCTCTTTTAAAATTTTTAAGACAAAACTTAATAATTCCAAGACTCAGGGATTTAATTCGAAAATAACAGACCTAATCAGATAAAAAACACCTAGTAATAGGTGTTTTTACTCTGTTTCACACGCATAATTATCATGATCACGATCCAGTTGTGCTTGGTACGCTTTATTCCCTTTTGGTACTCCATTTGGATAGATTTTTCTTAAGTCCGTGCAATTTTTAAAATACTGTTTATTATTTTTAGACGAATTATTCGTTTTTGTTTGATTGGTTTTATTTTTGCTCCATAAACCAACACCCAGCTACTTAGCAGTTGCTTGTAAGCTTCTTAGCTCTGCTTCATAGGAATAATTACCATAATCTTGAACTACTCACCACTTAACACCTTTACTGGTTGTTTGAAGTGGGAGATTCTTGGGAACTGAGCATACTTGCAAGTGTTATTTCTTTGCCAGCAGAGGTTTCTCATATTTGCCAAGCTATCCCCGTAGATTCCTACGGTTCTATGGTTATTTATGCCAAAGCCAATGCTCGTAAGCCTTCAGCTAGGATATTTTTACTGGCATTTATATCTCGATCGTGATGTTGATGGCAAATAGGACAGGTCCATTCCCTGATTGCAAGAGATTTCTTGCAATCTTGGTACCCACAATCAGAACATATTTGGCTGGATGGAAACCATTTACTTACTTTCATGATTGTTTTACCATACCATGTAGCTTTGTATTCTAATTTAGATACAAATGCAGACCATGATACATCAGAGATAGATTTGGCTAATTTGTGATTACGTATCATTCCCTTAATTTTCAAGGTTTCAATACAGATTATATCGTGGTTTTTGATGATTTCTGTACTCAACTTGTTAAGGAAATCGTCACGTTGATTCAATACTCTTTCGTGTAATCTAGCGACTTTTCGTTTTTGTTTCTGATAGTTTTTTGCATCAAAAAGATTAACCCCATTCTTTTTAGCATGTAACGCACGTCTTGAAAGTTTTCGCTGTTCACGTTTTAGTTTCTTTTCCATTTTGGCAGTAAATTTATTGTTGTCAATTTTTCTTCCGTCAGACAAAATGGCAAAATCAGTAATGCCTAAGTCGATACCAATCGATGATTCAGCTTTCACCAGTGGTAGTACGTCTACTTCTGCAAGAATGGATACAAAGTATTTACCACTCGGAGTACGTCTAACGGTCGCATTTAAAACACGACCATGTACTTCACGACTTTTAGCAAAGCGAACAAGACAAAGTTTAGGGAGTTTTATTTTATTTTCGACAACGGCAATATTTCCATTCGTTTCTTTTGTTGTATAGGATTGAACTTGATTCTTTTTAGACTTAAAGCGTGGTGCGTTATTCTGCTTGTTGAAGAATCGTGAATAAGAATCGCTAAGGCTTTTCAGTGAGGATTGAAGAGCAATGCTGTCAACTTCTTTTAGCCATATTAACTCTTTTTTCAACTGTGTTAATTCAGCAGAACAAGAATTGTATGTTAATCCTTTGCCAGTTTCTTTGTATGCATCTTTCCATTGACCTAAAAAGCGATTGAATATAAAACGACTACATCCGATTGTTTTAACAATTAGGGTTTCCTGTTCTTTAGTTGGATAGATATGGAATTTATATGCTTTATTGACTAGCATTGTTTTCACCTCACTTCATTACAACTAACACAAGATGGTAATATATTAAGAATACAGATTATCGCTATCTAAAATAATTGTAACCTCAGCCCTTATCTTACTTAAGACTGAATAGATCATTGAGATATGAAACGGGCAACAAAAAAAGCCTTTAAGCATACGCCTAACCGACATTCAACTACCACCTATTACTGGTGATGTTATCACACCTTCACGTAATTGAGGAAGGAGTCTTCTTTCGGAAAATGATAAAATAAGTCTTTTCATGCTTTTCCCCCAATTATTCTTGTTACAACATTATTTTAACAATAAATACCAATCATGTATCGAAATTTAGGGGGATTTTTCAATTTTAGTGAACTTTACTTTGTATTATGTATTTAGGAATATAATGATCTCCATAAATAAAACGTTACGTAAGCCTCCCAGCCCTTCCATTTTGTAGCCATCTTCTTAATTTCTTCAATTGAAGGTTTTTTCTCTAATGATAGTTGATTTTTTAATGCATTATGTATTCCTACATCGGCAATTGGAAACGCAGATTTCTCTTGTAAACATTTCATCAAAACGTAATCAGCAGTCCAGTTCCCAACTCCTCTAATTTCTAATAACTTATTTAACTTTTTCTCGTATGAAATTAAACGATTGAGAGATTCTTTTGAAATGAATCCTTCTGTCATTAATTTTGCAATCCCAATCACATATTCCGCTTTTCGTGTTGTAAATTTCAGACTAGTTAAATCAGAAACTTCAAGTTTGGATATTACATCTGGAGTTGGAAATAGCCAAAAAATTTCATCATTCCATCTAAAGCTTTCTCCATATTTTTCAACAAAGCTTCTTTTCAGAGAAAACGCAAATGACAGATTGATTTGTTGCCCCATAATTGCCCATGTAAATGCTTCAAATAAATCCGGAATTCCAATTATGCGAAGGCCAAAATGCTGTTCAATTAGCAACTGTAGCATTTGATTCTCTTTACTTAATTGATAGAATTCGGTTAGGTCTCTGTTTAAATCAAATAATTCCCATATAAAGGCTGCTGAAGCTACTTTTATTTCTTCATTTGGATTTTGGTCTGGAAATTCAATTAATAATTGGTTATGTGCACTACTTACTTTTAGTAAAATTAATCTATTTTCTATTTTAATAAGTTTAAAAAAATATTCCCCATTAACTTGATGGACTACCTCATTTTTTGATCTTGCCAAAAATACTAAGCATTCTTTAAAACTAAAATCTTTTGGTGTTAAGATGGATACTGAATTCTTATTTTTATCTAATACAAGTGATTCATTGAATTCTTTATACATATTAATCACCTCTTTCCACTAGGTTAGTCATTCAAAAAGTATATACTTGAAGTTTTTTCGTTAGTTGAATTTCATTGAATAACGTTTCATAAATTAACAGTTTCCCTATCTTGCTGTACGGACTTACCCCTCTGTGATAGATAACTATGTAAAATCATGCCAATCATTATAATAACCATTCCAAACCAAGAAATAATTGATGGAGATGCTGATGATAAGAAGATCATTTCACCAATTACCGTGAATAATACTTCCATGGATTGGGTTGCTTCTACTGCACCTAATTTTTGCATATTTCCCCTTACTAAATCAGTAGCTTGAAAAAATAATACAGTAGCAATTACTCCCGATGAGATCGCTACCATTAATGATTGTGATACTTGGTTTTGACTTGGTAGTCCTACAGTATATAAACCATAGATTGATAGGATGATCCAAAACGGTAAACTTGCTAAAGTCATTCCTAAAACGCGTTGATATACATCCAGCTTACCATCACATATTTCCATCATTTTCCGATTGCCAAGTGGGTATGCAAATGAGGCAATAATAACTGGTAAAATACCTGTTAAAACTGTTGAAATAGCTATTTTTGTAGCTAACTCAACTTGCATTAATAAAATACCAAATATGATTAGTAAAGACATTCCCAATCCTTTAAAAGGAATTTTCCCACGTACCTTTCGGGTTCCATTTGATGTTTGAACTGATATGAAGAAAAATGGTGCTAATAGAGACCCAGATAAAATCGTTATCTGCCATGAACTAGCTATTAGCCATCCTGGAGAATAAACTGCTGCAAGACATATTGGTGCATAAAATAAACCGAATCCAATTGTTGACCATATAATCCAACTTTTTAATTTCCCTCTCATTTCTTTCAATAAATCATAAAAATTTCTTCTAGCTATTACAATGATTAATAAAAAAGGAACCATAAAAAAGTATCTTAAAGATGCGCTCCAAATCCAACTTCCACCGGATAATTCCATCGAGCGGTTTAAAATAAATGTGATTGAAAAGAAAAATGCCGCTAATACTCCTAATAAAATCGGGCGCATATTACCACCTCTATAACGTTTTCAATTATCTTTTACGATAAAATGATTTTCGGTTGAAACTTCCTTTAGTTTATTTCGCAAAAATTCAGGGTATAATTCAATTTCTTCCAGATTCTCTATCCTTACCCATTTAAAAATTAATCGATTACCTTCCTTACCGTAAAATGATCCATTCATTGTACTAGTAAGCTTATTCTCTGATTTTATTTTATAGTAAAGACCAACTTCGTGAATATCATTTCCTTTATAAGAAAAGAAATTTTCTACTGTCCACATCATCCGATCAATTTCAACTTCAATTCCTAATTCTTCAATAAACTCCCTTTTTAAGCTTAAATGTGATTCCTCATTGAATTGTATTCGCCCACCAGGTAAAGACCAAATTGTGTCAGTTGCTAGTCTATGAATTAAGACATGACCATTTTCAATCCAAATACCCGCAACCCTTAAATTAAATACTCTGTTCTCTGATTTAAATACAACATCCATGATTAATACCTGACCTTACATATTTTGTTTAGAGGATTTTTCAACTAAATGTACTCCTCCAACCCACCAGTCTATTCCAACTAAATTCATTCGATTTGTTCTTCCCGTTAGTACGTCTAATCCCCATCTAGTTAAACCAATTTTTGCTTTAGGGTTATGTTGTTTATAACTTGGTAATTCACTGTCACTACTTATTAATGGGTAATCACCTTTCATTAATTCATTTAGAATAGCTGCAAAATATAAATCGCTTAATCCATCATTTGTTCTTTGTCTTACGAGCTTATTAAATAGTTCTGCAAAAGAGTTGATACCTTCATTGATCATTGATAATACTAAAAATTCTATTTCATTTAATCCATTTTGTTGAGAAGGAAAATATGTCATATGATTTAATAATGCGTGCTTTAAAAACGGAAGCGCATGACATTTTTGAATAAATTCATTCAGTTCATCTAAATTATCTGAACAATAAGCTTTCCATCCAGCACATGCTTCTTCTATTTGTACGTTTGTAATTTCCTGTCTAGTTGGAAGTAATTCAATTAATTGTTCTGTTGATAATTGACCTAATCCGTGAAATGGTACAATGCCTTCATATTCATTTATACTAACCATCGAAATTTTTTGAAATCCTAGTGCCGATAATTCCGATAATAAATAGAGGATCGTCACCTGATCGTATCGATCATGTTCGAACCATAGAACAACTTCCTCAGAACGAGATAGTTCATTTAATAATTGATATTGGCTTTTGCAATTTTCAATAAAAAAACTCAAAGGAATTTGTAGTTTTTGTTCAAAGAATTCTGCTCTTCTTTTATATGTTTCTTCTAAAGTCCAATCTTGATGAAGTGGTCCAAAATCATACATTTCTCTCCATACGACCATATTACCATTTAAAGATTTTAGTTTTCCTCCAACAACATCACCATTTACAATATGATTCATCTATTCATCTACTCTCCCCAATAATTTAATTAAAAAGAAAATACATTACTTTATAATTGATGTAATGTATGATAACAAGATCATTTAATTAAGTTCTTAATTCTTCTTACCAATCGTAGATTCCTCTTATCTATTTTATTTTTTATCAAAATAAAAAACCACCTATAAATAGGTGGCGAGACATCTTCTTATTAAATAGTTTTTTTAGTCAGATTACTTTGAATGTCATTGCAACATTTGAATTCTGACCAATAGTCTTTATTTAATCTCTCTTTTTTGTTTTTTTCTACTAGAAGACATCTCAACACCAGTTTCAGATGTTGTAGTCCCTTGACCTTGTACATTTGGTGATCCTAAGCCTACTCTAGATGGATCTTTTTTAGTTTTTCCCATATTAATCACCTCCATCTTTACTTTTTCTAAACTTAAACTTCTTTATTCAAAGAATATTTTTCCTGTAAATTGCCAATCTTATATATCTGAGGAGGTGTTTTTTATGGCTAGAATCGGAGTAGAACAATCTTTAACGAATGTCCAAGAAGCATTACGTTCAGCGGGACATGATGTTGTTGAATTAAAACAGGAATCAGATGCAAATGGTTGCGATTGCTGCGTAGTAACAGGACTTGATTCAAATGTAATGGGAATGCAAAATGTAGCTACACAAGGATCAGTAATCGAGGCAAGTGGCTTAACAGCTGATGAAGTTTGTCAACAAGTTGAAAGTAGATTACAATAACAAATTACAACAAAAGTTATATCTTAAACATTCTAAAAAACTCGCCAATTGGCGAACTTTAAAGTGATGACAAAAAGCGCAGTTGCACTTTTACATAATTCCAAAATATGCAACTACTTCGAGTCCCCTTCGTCGCTTTAAATTTTAGCTTTCTAATGTGCAAAAAAGGGTAAGCCTTGCTCACCCTTTTTTCAAATTATAAATTTAATCCACCGTACAACAAAGCTCCCATTACAATAAAAGCCGGATGAAGCTTTACTTTCTCCATTAATATGTAACTGATCACTGCTAAAAACAAAAACTGTCCAATACCAATTTGAAAATATGAATCATGAAATGAATTATAAGCCATAACGCCAAGTAAAACTGCGATTGTTGGCTTAACGTAAAGAGTCATTCGCTTTACTTGGATCGAATGACGATATTTATACAAAATTCCCATTAAAGTCAGCATGAGGATTAATGACGGTGCAACTGTAGCGAATACAGCCAAAAATGAACCTAGTATACCACCTTCATGGAATCCGATATACCCTGCCATTTTCGTAGCAATCGGTCCAGGTAGAGAATTCCCCATAGCAAGAGCCTCATTAAATTCTTGATGCGTAAGCCATCCTCTTGTGACGACTTCTTTTTGAATAAGAGGAATTGTTGCGGGGCCTCCTCCATACCCTAAAATATTAGCAACAAAAAACGCCCAGAAAATGTTCCAATATATCATTATGCAGACAGTCCTTTTGATTTTTTACCTTCAACTGATTTGGCTGGCTTAACGACCGCAAATAACAGAAGCCCACCAATAATAAATCCTGGATGTATATGAAAATATTGCATTAAAACAAGTCCTACTAAAATATGTCCGATTGTAATAGGCCATTTTAGCCCCTTACCGGAAGCTTCTACAAATTGCCAAGTTAGCACAGCAAGCATGACTCCAACTACTGGGACAATTGCTTTAGTCATTCCTTGCACCCATTTTAGATCTTTAAAAGTTACTAGAGTGGTCAATAAAACAACCATTAAAATAATGGTCGGCAGAATCGTTGCAATTATTGCATTGATCATTCCAATTTTACCGCCTACTTTAAACCCAATGTATCCAGCCATTTTTGTATTAATAGGCCCTGGCAGTGTGTTTCCAATAGCGAGCACATCTCCGAATTCTTCATCAGTCATCCATTTAAAACGTTCAACCACTTCTTTATGTACTAAAGGAATGGTCGATGGTCCACCTCCGTATCCAAGCATGCTGCTCCTAAAAAAGGCGATAAAGATATTTAACTGTTTCATAAAATCCATCCCTTTAGTTTATCTTTCTTTTAGTTTGCAATAAGACAAGAGCACTTCACACAATTGCCACATGTTTTTTTCTTAACTGGATTAGGTTGATTGACCATGTTCATTAAAAGCGAGGACTCCACATTACAAAACGAGCATGTCTCACCAGTTTGAGTTCTTTGAATTCGAGGCATTTCTACTAACTTTAAGGCTTCTTCCATATGTTTGTCGCATACTAACAACATATCATTCACTCCCGCTCTTAAAATTGGATTTTATGGTGTAGATGTCACTTTCTTTTTCGGATGATCTAATTTTCGTTTTTTTACTTCATCTGTTACTTCTTCGTTCCATGAAATCGTTACATCTTCGTCAGTGATGAAAGCTTGGCATCCTAAACGAAACCCTTTGCTTAACCATTCTTCACCAAGCTTTCGACGCTCCTGCACTTTTATATGATCAACAGTCCCCTCTTCAATTTTACAAACGCAGGATCCACAAACGCCTCCACCACATCGATTTGGCAGTTCCCCATCAAATCGAAGAGACATACGTAAAATATTGGAGTTTTCCGGTACTTCTAATACTTTTCCACTAGTAGCAAAATTCAGTTTCGGCATAATTCAAATCCTCCTCTTTACCTCTTTGGTATACAATATACCATATTTATAATTTTCTGACAATATAAAAATTTCATATAATAAGCTATTTTTCTTAATTTATATTACTCTATTTGTTTTTATATACCGGTCTGATATAATATTTTGTATACCAAATACGTCTTAATTTTCAAAAAACGGGGTGATCAATGTGCTTACTATTGGTTTAATTGGATATGGAGCAATCGGACAAGATATCGTCAAATATATAAACGAAGGCAAGGCTGGAGATGTATTATTAAAAGCGGTTCTCGTACGAAGTAAGGATCAATACAAATCGCATATAAGCGATTTATTTTACGACAATGAAGAGGATTTTTTCGGATTGGGATTGGATATTATTATTGAAGCTGCAGGTCATGAAGCTGTCTATAAGTATGGGAAAAGGGCGCTATCTTCTAGTAGTGATTTTATCATCGCTTCTGTAGGTGCCCTAGCAGATGATGCATTATTAGCAGAACTAGAAACTGCTGCAAAACTTACTAATAGCAAGATTATCATCCCTTCTGCGGCAATTGCCGGATTGGATCGTGTTGCTGCTTCAATGTTACAGAGCGTTGATGAAGTAAAACTTGTAACGAGAAAACCACCGAGTGCTTGGCGAGGAACAATTGCAGAAGAAAAGGTAGATTTAAACACAGTTAAAGAGCCCTTTTGCATTTATAGTGGCGTTGCTAGAGAATCTTCTAAGCTTTTTCCGGAAAGCACAAATGTTTCAGCAACCTTAAGTCTTGCTGGAATCGGATTTGATAAAACAAAAGTTCAAGTTTATGTAGACCCAAGCATAACCAGCAATACACACCAAATTTTCGTAAAGGGATATTTTGGTGAAATGGAAGTGAAGGTGCAAAATATTCCTTCATCTACTAATCCGAAGACGGGATATATTGTAGCAATGAGTATTTGTAATACTTTAAAAAATAGAACGTCTTCTATCGTTATTGGGACCTAGTATTTTCCTTTTACTATTTGTGAAATACGAAACTAAAATAAAAAGCCCCCTTAGTTTAGTCAGTCTAACTAAAGGGGTTTTATTATTTTTTAGAAAAATGATTTTTTCCAGACAAGAAAAGAGATGAAAACATCCACAAACTATTTTATGTCGTTTTTTCTTTTCTTTTTTCTATGTAGTTCATATACGCACGTCTAGAATTTTCGATATGAATTTTCGTTAAATACTCCGACATTTCTATTTCTTTATTTCGTACTGCTTTCATTATTTCAATATGTTCCCTCAATGATTCCTTACGTCTCCCAGGTGTTTCGTACCCCATATTAGCAGACATATGGATATAATCTGTTAAGCCTGATAAAATTTCAAATAGCTTCGGACTTCTTGCTGCCTTATATAGTAGGAGATTCATTTCGATATGCTCGTTCTCAAATGTCTCGTCAGAGTGTTCCTCAATATAAAGAAGCTCTTCGATTTTTTGATCAAACTCTTGTTGAATTTCGTCCGTCATTTTTTTAGCAGCTAATTTTGCTGCTAACACTTCTAGCGAAGATAAAATTGTAAATACTTCCATAATGTCTTCATCAGAAATATTCGAAACGATGACACCTTTACGTGGAACCGTTTTTACAAACCCTTGTGATTCTAAGCGGAATAAAGCTTCTCTAATAGGTGTACGACTAATGTTTAGCTTAACAGCAAGTTCCCGTTCAATTAAGCGATCACCTGGCTTATAATGCCCTTCTAAAATCAATTCTTTTAAATATCTATACGCATGTTCCCGGATTGAAAGAAAATTAGTTTCCATCTCCATTCCATTCACCTGCCTCCCATTTCTTGCCTATTTTAAAATAGTGTATCATCATTTTGTTAAAAGTAAATCGATATTTCTATTATAGTATCTTTTAAATAAGTAATCGAGTAGATAGGTGGTAAAAAATTCCACTTAACCATTTATACGGGTCTTTGCTTTATAGTCCTTTTATCTCTTATACCTATATTTTGATAAGTAGATCTTCTCATAGCTAACTAGTTTTATTGCCTACAAATATGAACTTTAATCCCAGTTATTTTACTATGCGAATGTCTGTAAACCAAAAAAGGCGATGTAGGAACAACACCTAACCGCCTCCAAAGTATTATTTTTTAATGTCCGCATCAGTAACAACTTCATAACCGTCATTTGAAAGGAACTCTTGCAATGCTAGTAAAGCAGCTGTTCCTACCGCTGTATCTTGCTCTCCATTTCCACCGCTGATCCCCACGCCACCAATGACTTCTCCATTCACTACAATTGGAAAACCGCCGACAAAGATTGCAAATTTTCCATTAAGCATATGTTGGATTCCAAATGCTTCATTGCCCGGTAGAGCTGGGCCGTTTGGTTCTGTATTAAATAAATGAGTCGAGCGTTTATGCCCTGCTGCCGTATATGCTTTAGCAATAGCAATTTCAGGACCCGTAATACGAGCACCATTCATTCGTTCAAGTGCAATGACATATCCTCCGTCATCTACAATAGCAATCGTCTCTGGAACGTTGATATCCTCAGATTTCTTCTTAGCAGCTTCAATCATTACCTTTGCTTCATCTAGTTCTAATTTTAAAATTTTTTTCATTTATACCCCTCCTTTAGTAACCGATATAGACTGTTTTTATTTGTGTAAAGAATTCAAGTCCAACTCTGCCAGACTCACGGAATGTAGAAGTACTAGAGCGTTTTACTCCACCAAATGGTGCATTCATCAAATTACCTGTCGTTGTACGATTTACTTTAACTGTCCCTGCTTGAACATCTTTTGTAAATTGATGAGCGAGTTTCAAATTATTCGTAACAATCGATGCAGATAATCCATATTCAACATCATTAGCAATTAATATGGCTTCTTCATAGCTTTCTACTTCAATTACAGCAACTACTGGGCCGAAAATTTCTTCTTTAGCAATGCGCATATCAGGCTTTACATTCGTAAAGATCGCAGGTTCAATATAGTAGCCGTTTTCGTATTTTCCGTACGTAAGCTGTTGACCTCCATAATCAAGTGTAGCCCCTTCTTCTTTACCAATTCCTATATACTTCAAAACGTTATTTAACTGCTTTTCGTTTGCTAGTGGTCCAATAATGACACTTTCGTCAAAGCCGTCGCCAATTTTTAAAGCACTTGTTTTATCTACTAATTTCTGAACAAATTGTTCCTTTACTTCCTTCATAACAATTACACGACTAGTGCCTGTACATGCTTGACCAGTAAGGTGAAATCCCCCATTCACAGTTAAGTTAACTGCTAAGTCTACATCTGCGTCATCCATTACAATTAGAGGATTTTTTCCACCAAGCTCCATTTGTGTTCTTGTAGTAAAGGATGTGTTTTTATGAATATGTTCCCCAGCACTAGTAGAACCAGTGAAAGTAACGCCTCGTATAGCAGGATGTTTAACTAATATATCCCCGATATCGGATGAACTTCCTGTTACAAAATTGATTACTCCTTTTGGTATACCAGCTTCATGTAGCGCCTCAACGAGTCGAAATGCAATTAAAGGTGTATCAGATGAAGGCTTGAAAACAACTGTATTTCCAGTTATTAATGCCGGAGCAATCTTTCTCGATGGAATGGATAATGGGAAATTCCACGGTGTAATGACAGAAATAACACCAAGTGGCTCCCTTTCTGTTGTGACTCTCATATTTGGATCATCATTTGGGAACGTTTCCCCCGTAAAACTTTGTCCCTCTATTGCATAATAACGAAGCGTTTCCGCTGATCGAAGCACCTCCTGTTTGGCCGCACTTTTCACTTTTCCTTCTTCTCGTGTTAATTCCTCTGCTAGTTGTTCCACTCTCTGTTCAAGTATTGCTGCCGCCTTATTTAAAATGGCAGCACGTTTAGAAGGTGGAGTTTGTGCCCACGCAGGAAATGCCTGGTGAGCTGCATCAATTGCTTGTTTCACGTCTTGTTCTGTCGATGCTTGAAATGTACCAACAATATCTTCTTTATTAGAAGGGTTAACGCTTTGGAACGTTTTATTATTTACAGACTCGACCCAACTTCCAGATATGTAATTTTTATAAGTTTCTAGTTTAGTAGTTAGCAACTTTATCATCCTTTCTGAACAAGATGGCAGTTCCCTAGACGGAAACTGCCATTTTATTTTCTAATTATTATGCTTGTACTAAAGCACCTAAATCTTTTTCAAGATATTCTCTCCATAATCCATCCATATACATGCGACGCATTTTTGCACCAGTACGAACTACTTCTAAGCAACGTTGTTGTAGCTCAGGAGTATCAGCATGGTCAAGTACAATTTTGTATCCACGCTCTCCGTGAATTTCATCTGATACGATGTGTAAGTCGAAGAATTCAATCTCCTCATCTGTAAAGTTGTACTTCTCACGTAATGCTGGAGTTTGCTTACGATAAATGTCTGGAACTTGAGATTCAAGCCCTACAACTAACGCTGCAGTTGCTACTACGAAGTTTTCACGTGCTGCTACCGCAAAACACCAGCTTTGTAAACCTAACGTTGTTGGAGCCATGTTATTAGGATCCAATACACGCTCACGAGTTGTTCCGCAAGCTTCTGCAAATCGAATTAATAAGTCTGTATGACGATCGCCAGCGATTTCTTCTTCATACATGTTTTGTAATGTGAAATCTTTTGCATCTTCATATTTTGGTAAGTTTGGAGTGTTATGGTAGATATAAGCTAAGTAATCTGCAAAAGGTCCAACATAATGGTAGTGATTTTCAGCCCAGCGAGCGAAGTGACTACGCTCTAATTTTCCTTCAGCCCATGCTACAGTAAAAGGTGCTTTTTGGCTGTGGTTCCCTTTAATCGCTTCTTCTAATTCCTTACGAAACTCATCTTTAGATAATAATCTAGTCATCCAAACTCCTCCTCCAATATGTTTATGTAGTTTAATAGTTTTGTTAAACAATCGAAGTATACCAAATCACTGAAAACACTGATAAAAACTACTTAAATCGAGTGATTATTTGTATTTTGTATTTGGTATACCAACTAACTTTATAGTAACCCATTGTTTTTTGTTTGTAAATACATTTTAATTAAATTTTCTAATTTTTCTAAATTCGAGAAATTGCTCTACCATATAACGAGAGCGACAATGGTAGAGACTATTAAGCCTGTAGCAACAGGAAGTAAGTTTTTCCTAGCTAACTCTAAAACATTCACACCACAAAAACTAGCAACCGCTACCAATGATGACCACGCAATTAACGTTCCACCACCTGTCCACACAGATCCCATTTGACCGATTGCTCCTAGCGTTCCAGGTTCCATACCAACTCCAGGGGCTAATGCTCCTGATAAAGCTCCAACTAGCGGTAATCCAGAAAAGCCTGAACCTTCTAACCCAGTAATCGCTCCAGTAATTAATAGACCAAATGCCGTTAAAACCGAATTATGTGGAATGATTGATTGACCAGCCTGAACTAAATCAACTAAGAACGCTGGCTTTGCTACATTTTCTCCTAAGGAAAAAATGGTACCACTAAAATCCGAACTGCCTAAGAAGAAGAATGCTGCAATCGGAATAACTGGTCCCATTGCACGAAATGCAAATACGAATCCTTCTGTAATATGCTCACTAATTTTATCAAGAGCTTGTAAACGACGAAACGCTACACATGTTACGACTAACAACATAGTCGCAACACCACCGATAAATGCTGCACCGTCTCCTCCTTCAAAACCACTCATTTTACCATTACCGATTTTCGTTGAAAACATAAATATGATAACTGCTAGTAGTGATAGTGGGACTAATACAGCAAAGATTTTCCCCCATTTTTCACGTTCTCTTTCATCCACAGTAGCTTCTGTTGTAGCAGCTATTTCATTTGCGGAAGAGTTTTTGTTTGCAAGTGATTGTAAATGTCGCAATGAAGCTTCACTTTCTGATTTACCGATCGATTTGCGTTCAGTAAAGTACGTAATCGCGATTGCCACTCCCCCTGTAATTAAAGAGAGAATCATGACCTTACCTGATACAGCTGATGTTGGAATACCTGCAGATTTTGCAGTAAGCATAGGAGCAATCTGCATAATATAGTCCGAAGATAATGCCATACCTTGTCCTGCAATCGAAACAACCATGGCACAAGCAATTGGCGACAAACCAGCACGAATAGCCGCAGGTACTAATAACGTACAAATAAGCGGAACGGCAGGAGTCGGCCAGAAGAATAAAGAAATGACGTATGTGACGACTAATAGAACAGCAAAAGCAATATGTCCGTTTTTCATTACCTTTTGCATCGGAGCTATCATTCTTTCATCTGCACCAGTATCTTTTAAGGAATGTAATAAAGCCACCATAAAAGTGATGATTAAAAAAATCGTAAATAACTCCTTTGCTGCTACAAGATTTGCATTGAACAACGCTTGAAATCCACCAACCACTGATCCTTTATAAGCAACAGAAACAAGAAAGGTTCCAATGATGGTAGGCAATACAACCCCTTTTCGAAATAGCATAGTCACAATTACAACAAGTGTCATGATACCATAAAGCCAGTGAGCAACAGTTAAATCCATAAACCCCACCCTCTCATTTATAGGTACTTACAACTTACATTCTTCTTCTAGATGTAATAGCTTTTGGAGTTCGTTTGAAAGGTTTTCGAGTGCTTCACCTACAATCTTTTCCCCTATTTCATAACTTGCTTTCGTTGCATCCCCAATGCAACCATTAGTCGTCATCTCTTCGTATCGATAAAACCCTTGAATAGCTTTACCAGGTCGTAGCTGCTTCCATCTACCTTCGTTTTGGATACTTCCTTTAGTAATTTTATTTGGTCTAATTAAGTGAGGAGCCAAGTAAAGTGCTTCTGACACTTCTCGTTCACAGCTGTGACCGAACAATGGCGAGTGAATAGATTCTGAGATTGAAAGTTTGGCAGATGCTGTCGTTTTAGCATAATAGATTTCTGAACCTAGCTCTTCTGACAAAATGGTGCAAGCAACATTTAAAGTTGACTGATTGCCGCCGTGAGAGTTTAATAATAAAAATTTTTGAATACCATGATGTTTAAGAGAAACAATCATATCTTTTAAAATGGCTATAAGCGTAGTCGGTTGCAATGAAATGGTTCCTGGAAAGTTCAAATGATGGTGCGAGACTCCCATATTGACAGTAGGCGTTACCATTACATGAGGATACATTTTTTCAGCTAATTTCTCAGCCATTTTCTCAGCTAGTACAGCATCACAACTTTCAACCATGTGAGGGCCATGCTGTTCGTGTGCACCAATTGGAATGATTGCTAGTTTTACAGTATGTAATGCATCCTTTACTTCTTCCCAAGTCATCTCAGTTAACAAATATGATTTCATATTTTCACCCCCTTTCATAGTTGTATCCGCTTACAAAAACTTTCTACTTTCGTCTATGAAATCAACATTTAAATTAAAGAGGTATTTTGTATACCTAGATGAGGCAAAAAAATTACTGTGCATTTACTGGCTTTGCAACTTTAGGGATTGGGGCGTTTATATTTTCTTGTGAAATGACAATATCATCTTTGATCGTTAACTGACAGCATAATCGAATACCTTCTTCAACCTTTTCACCTAGCATTTTCTGCTCTTTCCAGTTTGGCGGATCAAGCTTTTCTGCTCCTTCTAGCACTCTACATGCACATTTTGTACATTTTCCCATCCCGCACCCATATTTCAGTTTTGGGAATTGACGGATGCCTGCCAACACTACTAAATTCGCGTGATCACGCACTTCTTGCTCAATTATTTCTCCTTCTACATGCAAGCGTACTTTTGGCATATGTATCCCTCCAATACAATTTTCTTAAAATTTAAAAAATTTAATCTGATTATAATTCGAATTTTTTAGAAAGTAAATACTATTATTAATTTGGAAATCTTTAACATTAATTGTTATGTCTATTCAAAAAAACCTTTTAATTGTAACCGCTCATTTTTTTATTAAAAATTCAGAAAATTATATTGATTAATATTTTTTTCTGTATTACACTATGAATAGAAATTTGGTATACAAAATACCTTGTACTCAATACTACATAATTAGATGAGGAGTGTGCAAAGATGGGTAAGTATATTGTTTTGACGAATAAAGACACGTTTCAAACTATTGTAGATAACGAGGGATTAAAGGCAATCGAAACATACCACTTCTACTTTTTTAACGAACTAAAAGCTAAATACACAATTGCCGAAGTGTTAGATGACAATATTAAAATTAAACTTTACGAAAAGTATGAAGGAAAAGAATACGTGAATGATATTCGCGTAAAGTTCTTTGAGACATTTGAAACGATTGAAGCGGCGCATGAAGAGTTATACGAAATAGTAAAAGCTCAAGGAAACAGCGAGGACTCACAGCATTCCAAATTAGTGAAGTCGGACGTACTAACTGTATAGATTACATAGAAATAGCACTGATCCAGTGCTATTTCTTAATTTTACAAATAAAAAAAGACAACTATCATAATGTTGTCCTTTCGATTCCTCTAAATAAGCCACTCTAAACCAAACAAATAAAACATAACAATGAGTAAATAACTAATTGTATATGGAATATTCCAATTCGAAACTTTAAAGGAGCTTTCTTTAACGATGCTCGACATTAATCCGATCGTCGCATTATATGGCCCTACTAAAAACGCAGAAATAGCTCCGGCAAGTAATGACACTGTTAAAATATACGGTGAAATACCTAGGCTATGTGGATCAAGCGCTTCTGCCATTAACGTCAAAGTTACTGCAGGATGTAACCCTGTAAACGCAAATGCTAACGGAATTAATGGTAATAGAATTAAAAACACTTCTGGTCCAACAATATCTTTAAAATGAGTGACTGCTATATTTACTGTTTCATTTATATTATTATCTTTTACAACGGAAATAAAAAAGCCAGCTGACAAAAAGATAAAAAATTGGTCTTTCATTTTAAAGGAATAGGAATGAAAATATTCCTTAAAACTATGTAAAAATGCTTTTTGTTGCTTAATGAGAAGAGACCAACCAAGAGCAAACGGAATGACTAAAAATGATACGATAATAACAAAAGAATACGAAAAAAGATTTTCTAAAAGTGAGATGATGAGATTGAATATAATAATAGCTATGAAAATATGAAACACTCTTCCTTGAGTAACCACACCTTCTAGTGAAGCAGCAGTTTCATCTTTTACTAAATCATTTCTATGTCCTTTCGTAACATTTTTCCGTGAATTCCTTGAAGCCAATACCCAATCTAACACAACCCCCAATATACTTAACGGTAATACATATGGCAAAATAGATATCCATCTTACCCCAGTTACGCCAATTACGATCCCTACGATTGGTGTAATTGGAGCCCATAGTAGAGGCATCGCAAAGCCATGGGTAATGGCTCTACTCATAAATCGATCTTCTTTTTTTATCGAAAAAAGACTTAAGGATGGTTGAATAGAATAGTAAGTCATTGGTAGAGTGGCCAAATTCATAAACATACTTAAAAAATAAGATATTCCCGATGTCATGATGTATAATTGACCGGATGTTTTTACTTTTTTCTGTATGATCGCTTGAATCCCCTTTGCATACCCTCCAAGTTTAACTGGAAAACCTAATATTGGGATTAATGCAAACAAGGTAAGTAAATCCAACATTGGACCGAATGAAAGAATAAATTCTTTTAAACTGGCATTAGTTCTCCAAAGAAGAATGCATCCTATTAGTAAGAAAATACTTCCTATTGTTCTAACGAGCAATTTAACAGTAAACATCGTATAAAGAACTATTAAGACACATAAAGAAGAAATAATTAATTGTAAATCCAAATGAAATAAAGAGGAAAATAAATATAAAAAGATTACTAATCCAAACACATACTTCAACATCGTATCACCATCCTCCCTTTAAACTTGGTATACCAAAAGAGTTTAATTAGTATATTTTACAAGAAATTATACCATAAATACCTAGTTTTGGTATACAATTTTATCTTTTTCCATTTTCCATTTGGAAAGTTAGGTATAAGTTAAAGAGGAATACATGTTGAACTTTGACTTTGGAAATTACAAAATTTAAATAAATAATTGTTTAAAAAGATGAGTACCAATCTTTTTATGGTTTTAAAAATTATTATATTCAAATTCCAATTTGTTTAACCAAGTTTAAGGAGCTCACAATATATAAAAAAACCTTACCGTATTTCGATAAGGTTTTAGCTTTGCCTTTTAAAGTTTCTCACTTGAATTAATAAACATTAAAAAAAGAAATTATGGATGTATCAATCCCTTTATTAATGTGAATGATAAAAATTAAGGGAGGTGTCTTATAATGGCAAAAGATGTACTTTGCGAAGTTGATAACTGTAAATTTTGGGCTTCTGGAAACAAATGTAGTGCAGATTCCATTTATGTTGTGAGCCATAAAGGGAAACAAGCTAAAAACAATGCTGAAACAGATTGTAAAACATTTGAAGCTGGAATGTAATTGTCCTTAAGGGTAACCTATTTAGAAGGTTGCCCTTTCTTATTTATAGTATTGATAATAACTATCATTTTCATTCAAATTTATTCCAATTATTTAATATTTTTTACATCTACACCACCAATTAATGACTACATTTCAAAAAAATTATCCCTTTCAACTTTACTCACTCTTAATGCGAAGGATTCATACCAGTCTTTTTTTCCACGTTCTTGAGCAACCTTGTGAGCTGCGTGCTCTTTCCATGTCTTAATAGCATCCAAGGAGTCCCAATAAGAAACCGTTATCCCCATTTCATGATCACGTGCGCTTTCAACTCCTAGGAATCCTTGTTGACTCGATGCTAATTCAACCATTTTTTCAGACATCTTACTATACCCATTATCTCCATCCGTTCTTTTAGAACAAAAAATAACTGCATAATATGGAGGTTTTGGCGTTTTTGCAAATGAACTCATTTTTATCCCTCCTTCTTCTAATAATCATATTTGATGAAAGAGTTAAATAACATAGTCAATTCAAAAAATGCAAATAAAAAAAGCGATACCAATTGTATCGCTTTCAAATCTTACTCAAAAAAATAAGGATTTCCGCTTATGTTATTTCTCATTTCTTCTGTTACTTGATAATCCTCTTGTTGGTAATTTTGATCTAATGCTTCTTCATTAATTTCGCTGCCATCAAAATGTGCTGGTTTATTTTCCATACAAATCACCTTCTAATTAAGATTAGTTTTATGCCGCAAAACTATATTTTTAGTATGTCCAATTCTGAAAAATAAATTAGAAAAAACGATGCAATAAAAATCGCATCGTTTCATTTTTTATATTAATTTACTCTCATTCACTTTATTTGTTAGAGCAAAAGAATAAATCGCAGAAAATAAAGCAAAAATAACAATAATTCCTCCTACTAATGCGTTCATTGTTACTGCATACTGAGTAATTAGGATTCCACCTAAACTCGAACCTAATGCAATTCCCGTATGAGAAAAAGAATTGTTTAATCCAACTTGAATATCAGCCGAATCTTTTGCCACTCTCGCTAGACTATCTTGAACTGCTGGACTAATTGACCAAGATACAGTTCCCCAAAGAACAACTATAATAAATAAACTAATAATTGAACTAGGAGCGAATGTTAAAGTTAAAATAGAAATAGCTAATAACCCTAAATTAAACACTAATGTCTTACTTCCACCAAATTTATCAGTAGACCAACCACCTAACCATCCACCTAAAATTCCTGCCATTCCAAATACTAGTAAAACAATACTAATCATATTAGTAGATAATCCCATCGTTTTCATTAAATATGGTGTAAAGTAAGTATAAATTGTAAAATGTCCTGTTAATTGTAAAAAAGAAATTAGTTGAATCGATAAAATACGTTTATTTTTAAGTGTTGCTACTTGCTTGATCAATGGGATTGTTGGCTGACCTTTAACTTTCGGTAAGAATTTATAAATCCCTAACATAGCCAATAAGCTTAATATACCGACTAAAACAAATGTCATTCTCCAACCGAAGTTTTCACCGATAACTGTACCCAAAGGGACACCAAAAACTAGAGATGAACTGATCCCCATAAAAATAACTCCAATTGCTCTACCTCTAATTTCAGGCGAAACGATGTTTGTTGCAGTCGTTATTGAAACGACAATTACAACCGAGCAACTTGCTGCAAGTATAATACGTGCGATTAATAATACAGCGAAATTCGGACTAATGATGGAAAGAATATTTCCAAAGAAAAATACTGTTAATGCGATTAATAGTAATTTTTTACGTTCTATTTTTGAAGTGATCGCTATAAAAATAGGAGCTCCAAATGCAAATACTACTGAAAAAATTGAAACTAGCTGACCAACCGCACCAACTGAAACATGTAAATCCCCTGCAATCATTGACAGTAAACCAGTTATAATAAACTCAACGGTTCCTGCGACAAAGGTTGCAATAGCTAAAATATATATACCTTTATGCATTGCTTAACTCCTCAAGTATGAAACTATTTTTTCATAATAATTTTTTGCCACATTAGTTTATTATATAGGTATAACTAAAAATGTCTATGCAAAAAAAACGAACCTACTTTAGATTCGTTTTGACATTACTCTTCATTATTATCTTTATTTGATTTAACTAGTTTTATACTTTGATCTTCTTTATTTTCAACTAGATGTTGTAAGATCGATAATTTATTTGCCCAAAATTGCTCGTAATATGCTAACCATTGTTTAATCTCTAAAAATGCTTCTGGCTCTAATCTGTACCTTCTTTCTCTGCCAACTTTTCTTCCACTTATTAATTCAGCTTCTGAAAGTATATGGAGATGTTTTGCAATTGCTGTTCGACTCATCGGAAAATTACTTGATATCTCTGAAATCGGCAATTCTTTATTAGCTAATAATTTAAGTACTTCTCTTCTAGTAGGATCGGCTATCGCTTGAAATACGTCATATTTTTGTGCAGAACTGGACACTAGTTTTCAACAACCTTTTTAAGCTTCTGAACAATACCAACCCAACCACCATTCATATTGTCGCGGACAACACCACTTTTTTGGTTTGGTTTTGGAAGAATTTCATCAGCAGTTTTCCATCCACTATGGATTAGCGTAAATTCAGTTTGATCCCCTAAATCTTTTAAAATAAATGATACTACCCATCCATCAACATCCCAAGTAAACGATACTCGATTTGGTTCATCAATTTCTAAAACTTTACAAGGTGATGGACCAAATGGACCTTGCAAATGAAACTCGTGACCTACTACTGGTTTAAAGTCATTTGGCATGAACCATGCAGATATACCTTCTGATGTTGATACGACCTCCCAGACTTTTTGAATAGGTGCATTATATATTAGAGTTTGTTTAATATCTTCAACTTGATTTTGTACGCCCATTTCAATCCTTCTTTCAAGTTAATATAAAACCTTTTGGTTATATTTGAAATTATATACAACCATTTGGTTTTATGTCAATCTAATTTTGCGTACTTATTTTTTCCTTAAGTTACTAAATTATGATGAATAGGTAAACTATTTTACATTACGGTATTTTCCTTCATCACCGATAATATGTTTTCTGTTGCAAAACGCTTTCATAAATACTAAACTAATAAAACAGGCTATGACTCAGCTTCCTTCTACATTCCTGTTAGAATTTATCTAGCGAGTCTCTTTCCTGTATTCCTTATCAGAATTGATAAGGTTACGAGGCTATATTGAATCTTCCTTCTATTAGGTTTGTACTCTAAGTACTTTTTCTAGATTCAATAATTTCCTCGTTTTTTTATTATAAAATTTGGAGGCCATACATGAATCAAACAAACATCCTTTTCCGAAGAAAAAATTCCCTCTATATCGAAAAACAAGAAAACAACCTCCCAAAGCCATTACTTGCAACAGCCTTGAAGCAACTAGAAGCGTTCGGTTATACTTTTTCACTTGAGCTTATTGAAATTTTACAAACATGGAACGATCAAGAATTTATAGCTTGGTTTATAGATTTCAAGGAAACGATCAGTAATGAATTAGGCTATAATGTTGACCACATTCCTTTTTACAAAAACTTTCCTAATGACGTAATGAAAATTGATGAAGCAGAGTTATATATGAATAGCTTATTGTATTATATATTCGGAGTTCAACCACTTACTCTAATTAAAAAACGACCACCTCTTAGAAATAAAAAAAATCTAAAAATAATTAATCTAGCAAAACAAGATGATTTAATTCAAATTATTAAAAGATTAATTGATAGTACTGGTTCTTTTAAGTCCCAAGACATTGAGGATATTCAATATGTACTGCTAACTCAAAATAAACCACTAAACTTATTACCAGAACTATTCTTATCAAAAGAAAAAATGGCTATAGTCCTCAAACTATTGTATCAATCTAAAAAAATAAGCGAAAATGAAATCGCAAATTATTTAAAAACGGCAACAGATATTTTACGCTTTTGTGCTGCATTAAGTGAAGGCGATCCTTCTTTAAGCATGAATACTAAATTTATATCATTTAGTAGAAAAGAGCGTAAATTAATCCTTTCATTATTAAATGAAATCCCTCACGCAATTGAGGATATGGTTAAAAGACGAAACGTATGGATAAGAATTGGAGAAAAACTACATCCTGGTGAATATTCGAAGCGTTTTCCACATACTGAAAATTTATTCAATATCCTTAGAAACGAAAAAAAAGTAAGTACATACCAAAGTAAAATCACTGAATACTTAAGTAAAAAAAATCTCACTAAATTAACAAGTGAATTAATCAAACGTCCTGGTGAGTTTGCTAGAAAACTAGATTTTGTTTTACGTTCATTTACTGAAGAAAATGATCAGCAATATATTGTTTCACAGTTTTCAATCGTTTGTAAGGATGTTTCAACTCCGGTTCTATTAAGTCTATGGAATCATTTTAATAAACGAAATGATGAGAGAAGAATTCGCACTTTTTTTCCTAAAGGAAATATTGCGAAACTCTATGCTATTGAAAATAAAATAACAAAACTTAGTGAAGTTATAATCGATGATGTTTTAAATGTTGTTAAAAAAACTTTATACGCACGTTTTTCTGTTAAAGAATCTCTTGGCAAAGTATGGATCGATGAATCATATCACAACTTTACCTTGCCTAATGGATTGCGCTCAGCAAGTAAATCACTTAGAACAATTCCTCGAGGCTCCACTATTCCGATTGGTGAAGGAGATATAATTAGATTCTTTCTTTATTGGAAAGAAGGAGATGTAAATGGCGTACATACTGGAACTGTCGATATTGATTTAAGTGCAGTATTTTACGATGATAATTTTAATTATATAAGTGATATCTCTTACTATGAACTAAAAAATAAACAGCTTAAATGCTATCACAGTGGTGATTTCACAAGTGCTCCTAAAGGGGCTAGTGAGTTCATAGACTGCCATATTCCTACTCTTAAAAATAATGGGATTCGTTATGTTGTATTAAGTGTAAATAGTTATTCAGATCATTCATTTTGTAATTTACCTAGCTGTTTTGCTGGATGGATGCTACGAGACGATTTCAAGTCTGGTAAAGTCTTTGAACCTAATACTGTTATGGATCGCTTCGATCTAGCGAATGATCAAAAAATAAGTATTCCACTAATTTTTGACACTTTTGAACAGAAAGTTATTTGGTGTGATTTAGGTTTACAAGACAATATTGATTACTATAACAACGCAAAAAGTAATTCGAATAGTTTAGCAATACTAACTGAAGCTATGTCTGAAAAGAATAGTATTTCACTTTATGAACTATTAGAGTTACATGCAGTTGCTCGTGGTGAGCTTGTAACAAATAAAGATGAAGCAGATACCGTGTTTTCATTTAATGAAGAAGTTACACCATACCGTTATGATTTAATAATAAGTGAGTTTATGAGCTAAAAATTACCCCAGACAATTTAATAGAGTCTGGGGCTATTTAGTTTCCACTGATCATTGTTATAAATTCAGCACGCTCAGTATAAAACTCATTCTCCACTTTAAAACCAAAATTTTCATACAGCCGAATCGCTCTTTTATTAAACTTAGCAACTGTTAATCTATATGTAGAAAGATTAGTCGTCTCATGTATTTTTTCAAGAATAAACCTGAAAATTCCACTCCCAAAACCTTTCCCTGTTAAATCTGGTCTAACTCCTAATCCGATGTCAATCATCCTTCTTTCATAAACACCAAACTCGTTCCCTTTTGGTACTTGAGCTGACTGACCAATACAATAAAAGCCGATTAAGTTCTCATCTTGGTCAATAACTGCTAAATACTGATTATTTAATAGTTCCTCTAGTCCCTCTTGACTTAATTCATTATTATAAAAATCGTAAGGGGGAGCATAACTCCAATTAAGTATTTCAGTAGCGTAAGATTCTGTCATTTTACTAATGTATAATTCCATGATTTCTCCTCATTTTTGTATTTGTTAAAACTGCAAATATAAAAAGCATTACTCATTTTAAATAGAGTAATGCTAGATTTAAATTAAAGTCTATCTAAACTTAAACTACCTGATCGAGCATAATAAATTTACGAAACTACCCTATTTCTAACAAAGAAGAATACTCCGATATTAATTAATAAAATTCCAAAAAATGCTGCTAATAATAACTGAATACCCAAAATCAGGCTTGCATTATCACTAGAATTAAGGATCCACCAAATACTCGCAATGCCTAAGATGAATAGGTTAATATTAAATGCAATCGACATTGTAGCTAATACATTGTGTGTTTTATTTTGCATTTTAACCTCTACCCACACAGATAAAATCAAGGATACGAAAATAATACTAAGGAATTCAATAAACTGTAGATTCATTTCTTATTCCTCCTAAATTTTATTTGGCAATCAACTTACTATTAGGTTATTCTTTTGATTCGTTAAAAAAGAAGAAATTCCTTCCAAAATATAGCATTATCATTTTAAATAAGGACTTTTACCTATAACTTTTGGTTAAAAATCCATCGTATTTAAAAAAGCAACCCTTTAATGGATTGCTCAGGTTGTTGAAAAACAAAGTTGTAATTAAATAACCAGATTTTCGTAAAAGGAGTAGAGTGAGGTTGATTTCCACTACGGGATGCTCGCTTTCCATGGGGCGAGACCTGAGCCTCCTCGTCACGTTCGTTCCTGTGGGGTCTCAGCCTTCCCGCATTTCCCATAGGAGTCGAGCAACCCTCCGTTCCAATCAACTTATTCAAAAAAAATGGTTACACTAAAAACCTACTTTAATATCCTTTACTTAGAGTAGCATAACAACTTGTTAAACAGTTTACAGGTCAATTAAGTAAGAACATCAACGTATAATAATAATCATTTGAACTTGTTAATCTAAAATTTAGCAATTAAATATTTTTAACTTCTCTAAAATAAACAATTACTAGAGTTTGTTGTTATTATAAAACCACTCAAAAATTTAACATTAGATCAGAAAAAATTATATTAGCATTAAGATTCACTTAAAGTACGTTTGACCATTTTATAATTCAACACGCAAAAAGCAATCCTTTAAAGGATTGCTCTCTCTTATCTTATTATTTTTCGTATTGAGTCCAACTAGATCCGTGAATCTTATTTGAAGCGTCAATGATTTTTTTCTTAACTCTTTGTTCTTCAGAGCCTTTTAGAAATAATGGTTGGTAATTATTTCGGCTAGATACTGATGAAATTGAGAATGGTACAACTTTTATTTCTTTTTGATTTGTGAGTTTTCCATTATTTAGATGAAAAGTTTGTTGGAAAACAAATGTATCTTTATCTTTTGGATTTTTATTTCCGCCGAACATAAAATTTCCTAAACTATATACGATAAATTTCCCTTTATACTCTTCAATTCCTTGAACAACATGTGGGTGGTGGCCGAGTATTAAATCCGCTCCATGGTCGATTGCATAATGGGCTAAATTTTTTTGAGTACTATTCGGTACGTAATCTCGCTCGATTCCCCAATGGAAATGGATTAGAATAATTTTCACACCATTTTTTCTTAGATTTTGTATATCATTATTAATTTTAATCCTTAATTCAGGTGAATCATTCCAGCCTTCATAGCCTAGTGCAGCAACTTTAACACCTTTAATCGTTGTTACATATTGGTCGTTATAGCCAAAATAACCTATTTTTTCTTTTTTCAAATTGTTAATCGTATCTTCAAAACCTTTTTGCAAATAGTCATGACTATGGTTGTTAGCTAAATTTACCGCTTCAATACCACTTAAAGTTAATATTTTGGCATAAGAAGGATTACCTTTAAAGCGGAATGTTTTAGTTGCTCTTATTTTTGCATTCGTTAAAGTCGTTTCTAAATTAACAGTTGATAAATCATCTTGTTTAAAGATATTATTTAGCCCTTTTGTAAAATAAGCTAATCCATTTTTATTTGCTTCTGCTGGAAAAGAATTAATATATTGAAAATCCTCATCTGATCCAAGTGTAAAATCGCCAGCGGCACTAATTTTAATAGTCGTTTCTACATTTTCTGGTTTTGCCGTATTGTTATTTTCTGGCTTTTGAATTGGTGGCTTTTGAACTGGCTTTTTAATCGATTTTGTTTCATCTACTACTTTATTTTTAGCTTTATTTTTAGTGTCACTTTTTACTAAATTGCTTTCTTCATAAACTTTCTTATAAACAAAATAACTAAATCCTGATATACAGCCAAATAGAACTAAGATCAAAATCCATATAAATATTTTTTTACTATTTCTTTTTTCAGTATTTTTATCCTTCCGACTCCTCATATGTTTTTATATCTCCTTTTAATATCTTTGCTAGAAATATATTTTCGATTATTAGTAAAAAAATCTATTTCTTTTTAGTACGGATACCTGAGCCTCCCCTACTACATTTAGACAAAGATTTTACACAAAATATTGATAAAGAAAACGCGACGACTGACGAGCAAAACGAAGGCAGAGGCGTAGTTGCACTTATACTTTATTCCTAAAATTGGTTACCACTTTGAGTACGACTCTTTGCTGCCAATTTATACTTCCTAAAGTGAAAAAAGAGAAAGTGAGTTTTTCTCTCACTTTCTTATAGAAGAAACTAATTCGTTTCTTAATTTTTCAACGTTAATACATATGTCACAAACTCATTTAGATTATCTTTTAACATCACTTTAGAAACCAATATTTTTTTACCAGATGGACTCCAAGTTATTGGCCCAGCAATCTCGTCTAAATCAGTCGATAATTGTGTTATCTTTCTAGATTTGACATCGATCACGTATAATCCTCTTTCTCCCTTATCTTCCGAAATTACGGAAAAAGCTAATGTTTTGGAGTTTGGCGACCAACCTGCACCGAAAATTTGAGTTCCAGTAGCTAAAGATACGGTTTTTCTTCCATTTTCATCGGTTATAAACAACTCTCTTTTCGTTGCTGCAATTTTTCTAACAATAGCGAATTGCTTTTGATCTTGAGATGGAATAACCCATTCAACTTTTTGCTCGTTGTATTTTTTCCTTATTAAATTAACTTTATCAGAATTAGGATCAATCCTTTTTACTTGCCCATTTAGATTAGCTGAATACATTTGGTTAAATATCGTTGAATAAATGATTGTTTGATTATCGATCCATCGTCCTTCTGTCGCGAATGCATAAATGGCATCCGGCTCCGACACTTTAACCTTTTCAGTTCCTTCAGAATTGATAATATAACCTGTACCAGAATTTCCATCCTCTGTTTGCTTATAGAAAATATGCTTTTTATCGGGTGAAATAACGGCCCCTACTTGATCATGCTCCTCACTTGCTAATACTTGCGATTTGTTCGTGTTTAGATCATACGAGAATAAATTAATGTGATAAGTATAATCACCATTATCTGTCATAACTGATTTTGGTAATTTCATATTTTTTTGTTCAGTTAAAATCGTATGACCATCCAACCAATCCGTCCCACGAATACCTTCATAGCGATCTATTTTCTCAAGGGCTAACTCGTTTGTTACAACCTCTTCATTTCCTGTTAATACAGTAATTTTTTTATGTTTTTTTTCAATTACTATATCTTCATTTTGGCTTTGGCAACCTGAAATTAATAGAAATGTACTAACTAGAAAAAACACTTTAATCATACACTTGTTAAACATCACATCACTCCCCTACATTCGTACAAATTTATGATACGTATAGGATGTTTCAATTTTTAACATATCATGTTTCCAATTTGTAAACTTTTACTTTGCTAACGGAAATGTAATGATAAAACTTGACCCGCTACCTTCTATAGATTCAACAAGAATCGTACCATTTTGCTTTTCAATTAAATCCTTTGTTAAGGCAAGCCCTAAACCCGATCCTCCAGATTGACGAGAACGATCCTTATTTACAGTAAAAAATGGTTCAAATATTTTATCCACTAATTCCGAAGATATCCCAATACCCGTATCAGATATTTTAATAACTAAATAATTATTTTCAATTTTATTTGAAACGTTGATCTCACCATTTGTTTTATTATATTTAATGGCATTATCTAATAAATTCATAATAATTAATGTAAAGCTTTCTTTATCAATAAGGATCATCGCATGTTCAAAATTTGTACGGATCGATAAGCCAAACTTAGTCATTTTCCCTTTCATTCTTAAACAGATATCTTCTAAAAGGGAATATACATCGACTTTTTCTTTTACAATTTCAAAGTCATACTTCTCAAGTTCTGCTAGCTTTAATATTTTTTCTACCATATCGTAAAGACGAAGTGATTCTTTCCCTATATTACTAATTGCTTCTTCTAATAATTTTGGGTCATCCGAATACATGTCTAATAAATCAATATAAGCCCTAATTACAGTCAGTGGGGTTTTAAACTCATGAGTAATCGATCCAATAAATTGCTTTTGTTGTTTTTCTAAAACTTTAAGCTTTTCAACAGCTAATTGGAGATTTTCTTTTTCTTGTTGAATGCCTTTTATATTATTTTGAATTTCATTACTCATGTAGAAGATTGCTTGGCTTAAATAGCCCAACTCATCTTTTCGACTTAAAGTAGAACGGTCTGGATAGTTTCCTAATTTAATTTCCTCCGTTACTTTTCTGAGTTTTAAAATACTCATAACAAGAGAATTAAAAAAGAAATATCCAATAATAAAACTAAGAATTGTAGTGATTAAACCAATTTTAATAAATAGTTTAGTTGTATTATCATAAAACTTCTGATTATTAATTAATGAATAATCGAACTGAACAACTCCAATTTGATTATTAGCATTATAAATCGGTGCAAAATAAGATAATATTTCACCGCTCTCTTGGTATGCAATTTTACCTTTTAACGCATAACTTAAAGTATCTCCTACATCTCTTGTAGATTCTAAAGGAAGCGAATCTCCAACAACTTTCCCAGACATATTAAAAATTGTGACATGAAGACTACTAATGATCCCAATCTGTCTAGCAATTTCCCGACCATATCGTTTAAAAAAATCTTGAGGATCTTCTGATGTTTGACTTAAATAAACTTGCTTTACATATACATTTGCTAATTTACTTTGTCTAGCAAGTGTTTCTTCAGTTTGATTTTGCTGGTTTTGTTTGATACCTTGTAAGACTAATATACTTAATACAATGACCGTTCCGATTAAAAGCATGGCTAAAAATAAGCTCGACTTAACTTTAATACTCAGTTTCATTTATTTTCACTAGATATCTTATATCCGACTCCAAAAACAGTTTGAATTAAATGTTGATAAGAATTACCTAGCTTTTTACGTAAACGTTGTATATGAATATCGACCGTTCTTGTTCCACCGATATACTCCATTCCCCATACTAAATCTAATAATTCGTCTCTGCTAAAAATTCGATCCATATTTGAAATTAATAAAACAAGAAGGTCGAATTCTTTAGGAGTTAATTCTATATTTGTTCCATCAACTGTAACTTTTCTTTGAGCAGGTGTTACTTGTAGCTTATTAATTGAAATGCTCTTTTTTTCATCAGGTGTTGATTGTTTTTTTAATCTCCTGAGTAAAGATCTAGTTCTAGCAAGTAATTCTCTAATATCAAATGGTTTTGTTATATAATCATCCGCTCCAAACTCTAATCCTAAAACTCGATCAATAATATCATCCTTAGCTGTAAGTAAAATAATTCCAAGCCCTTCTTTATTTCCTATTTGTTTACATAGGTCCAAACCGTTCATTACAGGCATCATAATATCCGATATTAAAATATCTGGATTAAAATCTGGAATCTTATCTAATGCTTCTTTTCCGTTAAATGCGTTTTCTACGATAAAACCTTCTCTACGAAATGCGTAAGTTAATGGATCTACAATACTTTTTTCATCATCTACAATTAATACTTTCCCTTGCAATTACCTCACCTAAATTCATAATTTATGTTTTTTCTCTTTAACTAAACTTTATTAATATTTTCCTTAGGAAAAATTATAGATGGCTCATTACTGAATTACTAAACGTTTTTTATGTAAATACAAAAAATTTACATCTTTGAAACATCTTGTTCTCTTTTTTTCGTTTTCTTATCATTTAATTAGTTTGGACAATATTCTAGTACTTTATCTGAAATCATACATTAAGTACTGAGGACAAATGGGAGGGATTTCATGGAACATCCACATGTTCGAAATATGCAAAATAAGTGTAAAAAATATAAGTACTGCCATGTAGTCTTTCAAACCAACGAAAGAGCTTTATTAGAGGGTATTTTATTAGATAGCGACACGAATAGTGCGAGCTTGCTTGTTCCAGAAGACCTCGCCGCACCTGAATCGCGTTATTTTGAAGTAAGACAAAGCGGTGGAGAAACTTTTAGCCCTAGATACCGCATCTATAAAAAGATCACTGTACCACTTACTTCAGTTTCAGCAATCTACTTGTATCCGTATTACTACCCAAGTTATCCTTATATTTATCAAAGAAATTATCATCCTCAATAGTAAAAAAAGCATCTAGTAAAAATAGATGCTTTTTTTTAAAAAGTTTTATTCCGCTACAAATGCAAATATCGATAAAGGTTTGATTTCATTGGAAGAAATAGACTCTTCTAGCATTTTTACTTCTGATCGAATCAGTCCATTTAATTTACTAGGCATATTCTCAATATTATTGAGTTCAATATCGATATCTGCCAAAGTCTTATTAATCTCCCATCTAGCATCCTGTAATTTTGGAGAGAATATAGATGTTTCATTCATTATGTTCCAGCCTGAAGCTTCACAAATATTTTTAATATCATTTGGATTAAAAAGGGTGCGAATGTTTGATTCACTATTTTGTTTTAATGCCTCGTACTGAGCTTGAATTAAAACAGATAGTAAATGCGGGTACTGCTCAATTGAGCTAATTCTTGTATCCCATTCTGCAAAGCATAATTTTTTACCCCATTTTTTAATCTTTTTTAAGACTGCAATAAATTCTTCATGTGATTTTAAGTACCATGAACAGTGAGACATAACAATATAATCAAACTCATTTTCATGAAAATTAACAGTTGGTGATAATATGTCAATTTCAAACTCCATCTTTAATTGTTTACCTAAATTCGATTGTAATAGGAAGTCTGCGGAATCTCCTAATGAAATTGGACTGCCGTATGTTGGTGGGCCAATATCGATTCCATGAACAAATCCATTTTCCCCGACTGTATATGCTAAAACGGCAGTCGTATCTCCTTGACCACAACCTATTTCTAATACTTTACTTCCTTCTTCTATATTCCAAAACTCAACTAATTTAAAACGATGTTCTGTTTGAATTCTTTGTATATCAGACATCCCCTTACTTGATGCCATACAATCAATAACTGATTCAACTGCATCTTTTAGCATTGAATCCCTCCTTAGAGATAAAAATTTCATGAAACTTTTTTTCTATAACTTTTAAATTGATTTTATATTAATCTAATTTAAAGTTTACCTCTCCTACACCTAAATCCATATTTATTGTTATTTTAACATTAGCGTTTTCGTACGCTTCATTAACATAAACACCGTTACCCTTCGAAATTAAATCGATTACATTTGCCTTGCCAATTCCCTTACTTAAATTGATTTTTACACCCACATCGGAAGGTAGCACGATGGTCGTTTTCCCAACCCCAGTTTCAATATTTGCTTCGAAACTTTTATTCCAGTTTCCACCTAAATTTACATTAAGCTCTCCGACACCAGACTCAATATCCAATTCATCTAAATTCAGGCCACGTAAATCAAGATTAGTTTTTGCTGCGCCTGTATTAACATCTAAATCAATCGGAAGTTTATTCGAAAGCTTCAAATTCCATTCATTCTTTAATTTACCAATTTTCACTTTTGGAAAATGCTTTTTAGATTGATCAATACTTACTTCTCCTGTGGAGTCTTTAAGCTTATATGATACATCTGGAGTCAAATATTTATTGTTATATTCGATCGTTCCATCTACCCAATTTTTTGTACCTTTTGAAACGTTCATTACTCCTGCACCTAAATCTAAACTGACATCCAATTTTTTAGCTCGATCTTTATGAATAGAAACAGTTTCTTCTTTTACCTTTTCATTGTTAAAAATTGAACAACTAGTAAGAACGAATACCGAGGAAATCATTAATAAAGCAGAAATAAATAATTTTTTCATTTTTTTAACCTCCAATTAAAAACTTCTAATAATCACATTTTATGGAAATTAAAAAATCTAGATAACATCCTGCAGTATCAATCCGTCTACGACCAAAGTATGAAAGTAAATTAAGGACGAGATATCCAATAATAACTATTAGATTTTTTGACAGAATTCTCCTTTAATTTTTAAAAAAAAGATTAATAATACCAACTGAAACTAGCTATTACTTCAAATTCAAATCAATTACATACGATTTCTTCTATGTGAATAAAATGAAATGAAGGAAATGTAAAGGAGGAGAATCTATGACAAGTTCTCCACTAACAACTGAACAAATGATTTCAATCATTCGAAACGGCCTTAGAAAAACTCAATTCTCAAAAAAAGTAGTTATTGCAGGCGCTGGAATGGCCGGTTTGACCGCGGCTTCATTATTAAAGGATGCAGGACATCATGTCACAATGATCGAGGCAAATGATCGAATTGGAGGTCGTGCTTATACTTTGCGTGAGCCGTTTAGTGATGGGCTTTATTTAAATGCTGGTCCATTACGAATCCCAAATGTCCATCATTTAACTTTAGAGTATATTAGAAAATTCCATTTGCCAGTAAATGAGTTTATTAATGAAACGCCAAACGATATCATTTATGCAAATGGAATAAAAACGAATCAAGCTAACTATAAAAGCAATCCCGACATATTAAATTATCCAGTAGCACCAAACGAAAAAGGAAAAACTTCAGATGTGTTATTAGATCAAGCATTACAGCCATTTATCAATTTTATTAATCAAAATCCATTAACTAATTGGGAAATAGTCGAAAAAAATTATGGTAATATTTCATTTGGTTCTTTTTTAAATTCGTACTTTTCAGTTGGTGCAGTTGATATGATCGGTGTGCTCCTTGATTTTGAAGCATTTATGGGAATGTCCTTTTTAGAAGTTTTAAGGGAACAGGTCACTTTTAAAACAGCAACGAAATTTTATGAAATAACAGGAGGAATGGATCTATTACCAAAAGCGTTTCTTCCTCAATTAAAGGATAATATTCTATTAAATCAAAAACTGACGAAAATTATTCAAAATGGTAATTCACTAACAATCCAAACAACTGACAATAAAACCTCAAACCAATACACTATAAACGCAGATCTTGCCATCATAGCTATCCCATTTTCACTTTTAAGATTTGTGGAAATTGAACCATTCCATTCGATTTCTTATTACAAACGAAAAGCAATTCGCGAAATAAACTACATGTCTGCAACGAAAATTGGAATTGAATTTAAAAGTAGATTTTGGGAGAAATATGGTCAATTCGGTGGTATGTCCACAAGCGATTTACCTACCAGACTTTCACTCTATCCTAGTACTGGAATTGGTACCACAGGACCAGCTGTTGTCAAGGCAAGCTATACGTGGGCAGATGAAGCGCTAACATTGAGTGCCTTAACTGAAGAAGAGCGTATTCATTATGCTTTACGGGACTTGTCTAAGATTTGGGGCAATCAAGTTTATTCTGAATATGTAACTGGAACGTCCTTTAACTGGAGCCAAAATCCATTTTCTATTGGTGCCTTTACATTTTTTGAGCCTGGGCAAGAGGAAGAACTAAATTCTTATATAAGTAGTCCTGAAGGAAGGTTACACTTTGCAGGGGAGCATACTTCTCGTTCCCACGCCTGGATACAAGGTGCCATTGAATCTGGAATACGGGCTGCATATGAGATTAATAATCTATACTAAACTACTTAAAAGTAAAGACCGGGCAATCACTGCCCGGTCCGATCTTAAACTAACAAATATTTTTCTGTTATACTTAGTTTTTATTATTTATCTATGAATTAGTTCACACCATAGGTTTTGTTTAAGCTCCGTTCAACTTGCCCAAACACAACATGATTACTAACTATTATTATTGAATCAGACCATCTGGCCTAAATCGACACATCATAATTTCATCAACAAATCGGCCATTCGCTTTTATATTCCCTCTTTTGACACCTTCAACTCTAAACCCAAACTTTTCATATAACGCTTGTGCCCTAGGGTTTGTTTCTAATACTCCTAGTTCTACTCTTTCTAGCATTAGCCAATGATCTGCCAAATCTAATACTTTCGTAAGCAAAGCTTTTCCAATTCCTTTATTATGATGATTACCATCAGTCGCGATAAATAAATCTCCTACATGAGACCTGCGACCAGTTCTTTGCGCTAAACCAACTAACCCTACTACATCTCCATTACATTCTGCGACAAATTCAAATTCGTTTGCTTGTAAGTTGCTAATTCGATTTTCCATCATGTCTACTCGCATACTAGGCAAAAATATCATATAAGGAAAAACATTTTCTTGGGTGCATATACGATGAAGTGCCTTGGCATCATTTATTTCTACTGGTCTAATCAATACTTCCATCTATGCTCACTCCTACAACTTTTTTATATTAAATCTTCAAGCCATTCATGATTAGGATGATGGATCATGATTGCTTCACGTAACCATGCTTTTTTGTGAAAGGACAAATAATCTTTCACGTTTTTAAAGTCCTGATGATCCTTTTCTCTTGTATTTCTAACTTTATATAAAAGCACTATTTCTGGACTCAAGTAAGGAATACCTTTATTTGTAACACGATAAAATGAGTCAAGCTTACAAGTAATCGATTCATCTCTTCTAAACTTCCAATCATTGAACTCGATTTCATTTAATAGAACTTCTAATTCATCGTTTGTTTTATCATTTTTACCATGTATTTCATGAATAGGCAGTTCTAAATATTCATTCTCCCAAAATGATAATTTCCCTTTAATGACTTTATTAAACGTCCAATTATGTAAATACTCTTTAAGATATAGTTGATCATTACGCGCAATGGCGATTTCAATATCATGATGATTTCTCGTTTGTTTTTCTAAGTAAAGGTCAATCGCCCACCCACCAGCTATATACCAACCTTTATTAAAATCCTTCATTTGTTTATAAATTTTATAGCATTGTTCAAGAGACATAGCTTCCATCCTTCCTAATTAAAAAAGTACCACACTAAATGTATGATACTTATTAATGGTTTTATTTAGTTCTTATAAATAATTGTCTTTCAACTTTAGGATGAATTGGCTCATCTACATAAGAACGATTTGTTCGATCATATGGTTGAAACCCTTTATCTGTAGACTCACTTTGATCAATATCATTAGAATAAAATTGTGTTCCTGGATTATCTGAAACAATTGAGGTCTGCGAACCATCAGAAACTAAATTAGGACCATAATTAATAGATAGGACAGTGAACAAACACAATATGGTTATAATGTTGGATAATCTTTTCATCATGTTATTTCCTGCTTTCGATAATTTTTAATAGAGTGCTATTGTATTCTTTATATAACATGTTTTGTTTTTCTAATGATTCGTTTTTTTCATAGTAATCTGTAACAACATCATAGTATTTGATTAATTTTTCATGATCATTGGTTTGAACCCATAATGGCAGGCCAACTTCACGTAAATATGTCACTAAATTTGCCTCGTCCTTTTTTGCCTCTAGTAATAAAACCTTCATTCGAATATAGGATGCACTATTTTTATCCTTTATTTTGGAGAGATTCTTACATAACAACTTAGTAGCAGTCTCGTAATCATTAATGATCATCATATTATTCGCTATATTTGATATGACTAAAAAATACTCTTCAGTATCCTCCTGTATATTAGATAAATAGTCTTGATAATACTTTATTGCCTTTTTATGTTGATTTGAATGGTAATATAAATAGCCTAAATTATGTAAAGCACTCATATGTATTGTTTTATCACTTAATATGACAGAAGAATCTAGTATTTCAATTAGAAATTGCTCGGCTCGATCTAAAAACTTGCTCTTTATTAATTGAAGTGAAAGTAACATTTTTGCATCAAGAATCCGCTTAATATTATTATTTTGTAAAAAAATAGGAATTGCTTTATTACAAAAATACATAGATAAGGAAGTCTGATTTATAAAGCTATATACTAAAGCTCTATAGAAGCAATATTCCTGGAAATCGATCTCAAGGTTTGGTGTAATTTCTTGTACCTCATCCATTATTAGAAGAGAGTCATTATATCTTTTTTCTTTTATGTAATATATTGATAGTGTAAACAAATATTTTATCGTTTCATATTGGGAAAATTTCTTCTTTTTTGCCTCAAGTTGTTTCCATTTTTTCTTTGCCATTTTAAGATCTTCAATAAAAATATAATATCTCCAAATTGTAATACAAAAGTCATTTGATATATTAGTATAATTTATACTTTCCTCTTTACCAATCAATTCTTCAAACACCATTTTACTAGAATCATAGTCAGCTCGTTCAATCGAGTTCCATAATCGTTTAAGTTGACCAGTCACCTCATCTATATTATTATTTTCATCTATTTCAACTTGCATTCTCTTTAAAAGCAATTCAATCGTTTCTATACCAGCCTCTTTTGTACCGTTTTCAATTTTACTTAAATGCGAAACAGAACATATTCCTTCACATAATTTCTCCTGGGTCCATCCCAATTTTTTTCGATGATGAAAGATCATCATGCCATAATCCATAATAATATCTCCTGTTCACCTTTATTTAAAATACATATATATATGACTAGTAACTAATAATTTCCTATATTAATATTTTTAATCTTCTCTTAATAATTAAATTCTATTAGATTTTCCGACACATTAATATACTTTTTCGATTTTTTTCAGACAAATTATATTCAAAAAATTTTCCCAATACAAAAAAATCAAACTGAATGGTATGATTTTAGTACAAGCAGTTAAACGATACTAACGACTAATAACTTCATTAGTATTATTTAAATGCACCCCCATTTAATAACCAGTTTTAAAGCAAGATGTAATCATTACATCTTGCGATTTTTTTGATTAAAGCCATTTTTATCTCAATAAATAATTTAAATATAGTTTTATAAAATTCAAGCTAGTAATCTTCCAAATTAATTAATACTTGTAGAGGTCCCATATGACTAAAAAACCACTCACCTTATATTTGGTAATTTTTGGAATAATTGTCATTATTATATTAACATTAAAACTAACGATTGAAAAAGAAAAACAGAAGAGATTGGACGATGAAGCGTCTACAGAATTAATAATTGAACAAAATGTTCAAAACTCTGTAAGAAACTATATTACAGCTTTAAAGTGGAAAGATGTTGAGATTTATAACTCTGTTGTAGTAGATTCATTAAAAATCAGCAATCATTCTTACTACTTTACTAAGATCATGTCTAACGTAATTGATGCAAAATTCATCGGTGATAATTTATCTGTCATCCATTTAAAAAAGAAAGATCATAAAGCTACCGTACATATAAAATACGAAATAACATTTGTTGACGGGATAAAACCTGAAGGAAATTATAAAAACGGTAGAAATATATGTAATGTAACATTGGATCTTGTTAAATTAAAAAATAAATGGGTCATTTCAAGTATTTATGATTTAAATGTTATCTAAATAAAAATATGTTCTCAATAAAGACCGTGATCAATGAAGAAATCCACTAGGTGATTAATTTTCCTTGTGGTTTTTTTATGTATAATCATAATTTTTGTTCGCTTTTCGTAAATCATTTAAAAAAATTAATACAAAAAAGGGGGTCTCAAAAGTACTCTGACTTTGAGACCTCCTTTTTAAGTCATCTGTAGATTCTTCCCAAATCAATTAGCCTAATTACTAAAACAAAACGGATTAAATTGTATCCAAATCTTTCAGTAACAACTCTTTACTTTCTTCAAACTTTACATCATTTACATATTCATATGCTTTAGCTTTAGCAGCTAAGCTTTCTGGAGACTGATTTAGTTTTGCATAAGCTCTTGATAAAGCTTCATATGCATATGCTATGTAGAACGGCTCAACTTCATTTTCTAAACTAACTTTGACACATTTTTTTGCGTAATCTAAAGCCATTTCTCCTTGCCCTATAACAGCATACACTCGTGATAATTGCCAATATCCAATCGAAATGTTTCTTGGTGTATGGCTCTCAACCTTTGTCCAATGCCAAAAAGAGCTATGACATAAATGAACCATTTCTTCTGATTCACTTTCAGATCTATTTTCTAATTCAAGTAGATCCCAGACTTTATTAAAACATGAAGCAGCAAGCTCCCTATGAGTGAAGCTATTTTGTTTAATCGTCTCTTCCATAATTTACTCCTCCATAAATAAAATCAAGAATTATTACCCCAAAATCTAGGAATGCAAAATAATTTTAATCACATACCGAGTTTGAGTCAGCATCACAGGTAGCTGCGGATTCAAAGCCTGTTGAGCTATTTTTAATTTGAATAACCTCATTTCTTCGTTGCTCTTCTAGCTTCAATCCTTTTTCGCCAACGGATTGTTCATAATAATTTATTTCTTGTTCTTGTCGCTCATCGGCATTAGCATTAAAGCTCATTAAAATACCTACTGGAGTTGCTAAAACTAACAAAAATACACCAATTCTTAGAGCCGTGTACTTAAATGCTTTGTACCCGTTTTTTAATAATTTATCCATATGTATAGATCTCCTCAAATTGAATATGATATTCGATAATTCTTTAGCAAATCTTGACTAACAATACTATTCTCTGTACTATTCATATTTTCCTGTCTGCCACTTATGGATCATAAAAATTCTATGAACAAATGCTTATTTCAAAAAACAAAAAACGCGTTCATACAGATGAAAATTAATTCATCTATATGAACGCGTTGATCTTACTTCATTGTGTTTATTGTTTTCTATTCACCTAAATCTAAATTGTGGTAAACACGTTGAACATCTTCTGTTATTTTATGAAAAACGTTGAAACACCAGTATTTTCAATCATTGTTTTCCTGTCTGAATCGCTACATTTATCATAAGCTGAGTGCCTACATAAATCTATATTAAAATTATGATTATCATAATTAAATAGATACTTTGTATGTATCTGCCACCAAATAAATGTATGTCGATCATGTTGCTCAACTAACGCATTGCGTTAGTTGTATTAATTAATTTAAATTGGAAATTTGTTATTTACTATTTATAAGTACTTATATTGTCATAATAGCTAACCAAATAAAAAATAATCCAAATAATATAGTTATCACCTTTACAATATGCCAAGGTAAGAATCCAATAATTATATAAACCAATTCAACTAAAATGCTACTCCCTTCTCTACCCTTTTTGTTTCCTTTTTTAATTACATCATGTTTAGACTTATTAAACAGAATGCCTAATATTACAAAAAAACCTCCAAATATAAACGGTATATATGCACCTGTATCAATAATATTTTAAATCAAAATAGTACTCCCAACATGTATACTTCATCAAAAATTATAACATTTCTTTTGCAACTCAACTGCCATTTACTTTAAGTGTAAACCTTCACAATTTCACCTTAATTGTATCTTAATTATAAAATTTCTTTTCAAGCAAAAAATCCTTAATACTTTCGCATTTTGCCATTATAAATTTATAATTGTCATATAAAAAAACAGCTTGCTAAGATTTTGTTATCCAGCAAGCTGTTTTTTATATACTTTAATTAATTGGTTTTCATATTACTATATGCTCATCTATTTCACTTACATGAAAATCTTCTTTTGTTGGTATATTTTCATTTTTCAAAACGGGTCATTATTTCCAACTCGCAGTCTTATTTTTTTCAAATTAACTTTTTTGTAAACAAAATAGTTTTTTTTGTAATTCAACAACTGTTCGCGAACATTAATGTTAGTAACAAAAAAGCCTATATTTATGGTTTTTTTGTTACTTTTGAATGAACCTCAAAATCCATTCTAGTTGGTAACCATATCTTTACTCTAACATTTTTGCTAATTTTGGTGAGATAGCAAGTAAGATTAAACCTATTCCAACAGCTACAGCACCGATATACATGAATACTTCAAGCATACCTAAACTTGTTGTTAAAGCTGCTAATTGACCAGCTAATGTGTTTGCTACGAAGCTTGATAAGGTCCATACACCCATTAAAAGTGAAGCATATTTTAATGGAGCGTATTTACTTACTGCAGATAATCCAACTGGTGATAATACTAGTTCACCTAAAGTATGGAAGAAATAAGTCATAACCATGAAAATGATGTTAGCTTTTACAGTAATGTGATTTGGATCTGAACCAGTTTTCATAACAGCAAGAATTACGAAAATGAACCCACAGCCTAATAGAATAATACCCATTGCCATTTTAGCAGGAATGCTAATGTTTTTACCAGAACGTGCTAATTTAATCCAGAAAGAAGAAAGGATTGGTGCAAGTATAATGATAAAAAATGGGTTAATTGATGCGAACCATTCTGTTGGAACAGTAAAGCTTCCAATTTGTCTGTTAATAAATTTATCAGTATAAAGTGTTAAAGATGAACCTGCTTGTTCAAATCCTGCCCAAAAGAAAACAACAAAGCAAGTTAAGATAACAATAACAAGCGTCCTTTGTTTTTCTTTTTTCGTTAAAGGAATTTTTTTATCAATTGCTGTTGCATTTTCTTTTAGAACCTTAACATTAGGTTTTGTACCTTTATCCCCTAAAAATTTATTACCAAGTACATTAAATAATACTTGTCCAAAAATCATACCAATTGCTGCAGCTAAGAAGCCATATTTATATCCAAATGTTGTTACTCCACCAGAATGTGTAGCAAATAAGTTTGAAGATAAATAACCAACCACTAGTGGAGCAAAGAAAGAACCAACGTTAACTCCCATGTAGAAAATTGTGAATGCTGCATCACGACGATTATCGTCTTTATCGTATAATTCACCAACAAGAGTAGAAATATTTGGTTTAAAGAATCCATTACCAATAATTAATAGTGTTAATCCAATATATAAACCGGTAGCACTATTAATTCCGAAAAGAACGATATTTCCAGTTGCCATTATGATACCACCAATTGTAATAGCGGTACGTTTTGCAATAAAGTTATCTGTTAACCAACCACCTATGATTGGTGTGAAATATACTAAACCTGTAAATAATCCATACAGACTAAGTGCGAAACTTTCTTTAAATCCTAGACCACCTTGGATGGCAGTACTTGTTAAATATAGTACTAAAAGGGCACGCATACCATAATAACTAAAGCGCTCCCATGCTTCTGTAGCGAATAACAAATACAATCCTGGTGGATGTTTCTTTTTCTCATTTGGTTGATTTGCTGTTTTTGTCTCAGTTGCTACGCTCATTCCTATTCCTCCCCATGTTGTTAATCTTTGTGCAGATAATCGTAGTTAATTCCTATACTATTCTGTCAATTTCTTATAAATCAAAAACTCGACAAAATTCGACAAATGATAAATAAAAAAAGTAGCCCTATAATAGAGGCTTGAAACTAGAAAACTAAATTATTCATATCCTATAACATTATGTAGATTTGAGTTCTGTAATAGAATAGCACAAAATAATCAGTATTTGTAAAAAAAACACCAAGTCTGAAAATTCGAAATAGTAAACTGATTAAATTTTAGGTAATTCACACTATATTCAAAGGGTGTTAAATTACTTACCTAACGATAAATACCTAAAAATATTATTAATCAATTTTTCTAAAAGTACAAGCCTATTTATAAAAGTAGAAATATTTTGTATATTAGAATATGCACCTATTTGTGAACCTTTTCACTTAAACTAATCTGCCATTTTGTTGAATAAGATAATCAACAATCTACTTTAACAGAGCCTACATAAAAAAAGACAGCCGTTAAGCTATCTCATTGATGTTTATTCAAATATGCTATGTAATTATCAACTCTTTCTGCATTGCCATTTCCAGCCTTTGCACTATTGAATACAACAATCTTTCCTTGGTTGTAATTAAGCTTATTGTCTAAATCGTGCATTATTCGATGAGTATACAATAAAGCTTTTACGTCTTTTTTATCATTTGCTAATTTCATTAGTTCGTTTGCTAAATTTAAATCATCGTATAAGTCGCTATTTTTATCTGTTTTACTGAGCAATTTTTCAAAATATGTAGATACAGCATTTAAATCATCTTTTTTATCTTCCCAAGCTGAAGATTTTGGATTTTGAAATTGTTGGTAATTTAACCAGCCAGTTAAATTATTCAATATATCGTGTGTCCTTGCAATATCTGCTCCTGATTTTGTAATTGAAGGAATTTTTTCTGCATCAAATTTTACATTTACAACATGATATTCCTTTTTGAAAGCAATAATTTTAACTACTTTCCAAGATGCAAATGAAACAGCAATCAAACCTGCAATCAACAGGCCAATTTTCAAGTATTTATTCATTTCAATAGCTCCTTTAAAATTATTATTATTATTAATATTATTTTAATGGAAGCAAATTTCCTGTCAGGATAGCTAAACAAAAAAAATACGGAACTCCCAAATTAATGAAAGTTCCGTTTATTTAAGTTGTTATAATATATCTTTCTTTTTCAAACCTTTAATCATGGCTGTAAAAATCGGGTTGATTTTTACTTAGCTACTCGTAATTGAACGATGCTCCTTTTCATTAGAAAAAAGCTTTGCTATAGTTTATCTCAATTGATTATGATTAATTAAACAAAAATATGCTCAACTTTAGGTGAGTTAACTCAGCAGAAATGTTGTTATATCAACATTTTAAGCTTCTATTCACCTAAGTCCACATTGTGGTAAACTCGTTGAACATCTTCTATATCTTCAAGAACGTCTAACATTTTTTCGAACTTTGCAAGACCATCTTCTGGAAGAGTTACATCACTTTGCGCTAACATTGTTAATTCAGCTACTGTAAACTCAGTAATACCTACGTTTTTAAACGCTTCTTGAATTGCATAGAATTGATCTTGATCAGCATAAACAATAACAGCATCATCTTCTTCTAAAATATCGCGAACATCAACATCCGCTTCCATTAAGATTTCAAGCACTTCATCAGAAGTTTTACCTTCAAGTCCAATTACAGCCGTTGCATCGAACATATATGATACTGAACCTGTTACCCCAAGGTTACCACCGTTTTTGCTAAATGCAGCACGAACCTCTGCAGCTGTACGGTTTACATTATTAGTAAGCGCATCAACAATTACCATTGATCCATTTGGTCCGAAACCTTCGTAACGAAGTTCATCAAAACTTTCTTCAGAACCACCTTTTGCTTTTTCAATCGCACGATCAACAATATGCTTTGGTACACTATAAGTTTTCGCACGCTCTAGTACAACTTTTAAAGCTTGGTTTGATTCTGGATCCGGCTCACCTTGCTTCGCTGCTACATATATTTCACGTCCAAACTTTGCATAAATACGACTAGTATTTGCATCTTTTGAAGCTTTCTTCTCTTTAATATTGTTCCATTTACGACCCATCTTGTTCCACTCTCTTTCAACTTTAAATCTACGATTAATTTACTATGTATTTGACTTTCGCCAAACATTTACCATTTAATATTATACCTCATTTACACTTTTTTTCGAAATTAATCGTAACTAAAAATTAGTGGAAATAAAAAAACATTACTTCTTATTTTGAAGTAATGCCCTAATTTTTATATAACCTTTACTTTTATCAAATAAGTAAAATAATTATTCCCCTTCCAAATACCTTTTACTTCATATATTCTTTCCCCTTTTTTAGATCCAAGTTGGAAAGAGTAACTTCCGTAATTATCTAAATTATGGTCATAAATATATGTTTTTTTAGTCCCACTACGCTCTAATATTTCCACATTTTCGGGTTGTTCCGAAAAATAAATCTTTAGAAGCTCTCCTTCGAATGCTGGAATAGCTACTTCTTCTTTAAGATTTTTATATGTACCATTTGTTACTTTATCTTTATCTAATAATTTTCCCCACGAATAATTTGCTATTTTATAAGGGATTGTTTTATCTGCTAACTCAAATTTAACTTCCGGTTTTTCATCTTTAGACAAAATAGTTTGGTTAATAATGATCGAAATCGTAAAGATTGCCACTAAATATATGATCCCTTTTTTAAACATCGAACTTCCGCTCCATATTTTTTCATTTATTAAGTTTAATGTAATCTATTTCTATTAAATTGTATATTGGGAAAATTCTGTACTTTTCGTGAATGTTCCATCAATTAATTTATACTATTCACTTTATTAAAATAAGATAATTTTCAACATATTTATCATAGAAATAACAAAAATTAAGGTAATATGGTGGGAGAAGTAAAAGAAAGGATTGATATAATGTTTAACAATAATCCAGAATATTGGATCTCTAAACTTGAACTAGAAGCACATCCAGAAGGGGGATATTACAAATCTACCTATCAATCAAAGGAGCAAATATCTGATCGTGAATTAACCGTAAATTATGATGATCATAGATTACTTTATACTAGTATATATTTTTTGCTACAATCACATGATATTTCTCATTTTCACAGATTAAAGTCTGACGAATTATGGTATTTCCATGCAGGCAGTTCATTAACGATTCATGTTATTCATGAGAATGGTCAATACGAAGAAATAAAATTAGGACTTAATTTAGAAAGTGGAGAAGTGCCTCAATATTTAGTACCTAAAAATTCAATTTTCGGTTCATCAGTTATGGAAGAAAATACTTTTTCCTTAGTTGGCTGCATGGTTTCACCTGGATTTGATTTTAAAGACTTTGAATTATTTACTCAAGAGCAATTACATAATAAATACCCTGAACATAAAGAGATTATTAATAAATTAGCTTATAAGGTTCTTCCTTATTAGGTCTAAATAAAGAAAGTGAGCTAAAAGCTCACTTTCTTTTTTTGGGGGAATAGGGAAACAACTAACTCAGAGTTAAGGTAATCTTTTTTAATCGTATTGTTACGATATCGTCATTTTGATTTTAATTGTTGGTTCTAGCTATTTCTGGTTATTTCATATTTAAATAACTAGTACTCACGAATCCTTTTTTACCATTGTAAGAAACAATTGCCCAATTATAATCAATTTGAGTTTTCCCTTCAGTTTGATAGCCAAGGAAGCTGACTTTTGCACCTTTAGGAATTACCGTAAGAATTTTATTTTTTGTACTAGGACCGCTACGTAAATTTAAATTAGATTTTGTTGTAACAGTAGTTGGTACTTTTTGTAAGTATTTAGTACTTACATAAGCTATACCATTTTTAGTAGTTGTTGTTTTAATTTGTGCCCAGCTAGCATTATAGTATTTTACAATCTCAATTTGATCTTTCTTTCTTAAAGTGTCTACTACTTTTGAACTTGTATTTGGAGCACTTCGTACGTTTAATACACTTGCAGTTACCTCATATACACTAATCGGAGCATTTAAAACCGCTGCACTAACATTTGTCGGCTGTGCTACTACACCATTTGAAAATAATAATGCACCGGATAAGGCCATCGTTGATACAAAAGCTTTTAATAATTTTTTCTTCATTATAAATTCCTCCTCTCGCTTTACATCTCAATAATATTGAATTAATGTTTCAAAATTAGTCATGAGATGTATCCAAATTGTAAACTTTTCAATTATAATGATCGGTTACATCTAACAGGAAAAATTTGCATATGCTTCCAATTTTATGGACATTCTAAATTTTGTATTTGTATGAATGGAGGCAATTATGGATAATCAAGCGAACAATGAAGAAATATTGACGAATCGGCAAGGCCATCCAATAACTGATAATCAAAATGTAAGAACTGTTGGTAATCGAGGACCAACAACTTTAGAAAACTATGACTTTCTTGAAAAAATATCTCATTTTGACCGTGAACGAATTCCAGAACGCGTTGTGCATGCTCGTGGAGCCGGAGCGCAAGGATATTTTGAGGCATATGGAAAAGTAGGCGATAACGCAATTTCTAAGTATACTAGAGCAAAATTATTTCAAGAAAAGGGAAAAAAAACACCTGTGTATGTTCGATTTTCCACAGTTGTAGGTGGTGGACATTCTCCTGAAACTTTACGTGACCCACGTGGTTTCGCTACAAAGTTTTATACTGAAGATGGGAATTGGGATTTAGTCGGTAATAATTTGAAAATCTTTTTTATTCGTGATCCTTTAAAATTTCCAGATATGGTTCACTCATTTAAACCAGATCCAGTAACAAATCTTCCTGATCCTGAAAGAATGTTTGACTTTCTTCATCTAACGCCAGAATCTACTCATATGGTTACATTTCTCTTTTCACCATGGGGAATTCCAGCTAACTATCGACAAATGCAAGGGTCCGGTGTTAATACATATAAGTGGGTAAACAAAGATGGCGAGGCAGTTCTCATTAAATACCATTGGGAACCGCTAAAACATGGAATAAAAAATCTATCGCAACATGAAGCAGATGAAATCCAATCTACAAATTATAATCATGCAACTCAAGACCTATACGAGGCGATTGAGAAAGGCGATTATCCAGAATGGGAATTATGTGTCCAAATCATGAGTGATGATGAGCATCCAGAGCTTGATTTTGATCCACTTGATCCTACAAAACTATGGGATCCAGAAAAGTTTCCTTTTTTACCAGTTGGAAAAATGGTATTAAACAAAAATCCAGAAAACTATTTTGCAGAAGTTGAACAAATTGCATTTGGGACTGGTGTAATAGTTGATGGACTTGATTTTTCAGATGATAAATTACTTCAAGGTCGTACTTTTTCGTACTCAGATACACAACGATATCGAGTTGGAACAAATTACTTACAACTACCAGTTAATTCACCAAAAAATCATGTAGCAACAAATCAACGTGATGGACAAATGGAATATAAAGTTGACGCAGCGCCAGGTCAAAACCCACATGTAAACTATGAACCTTCATCACTAGGTGGATTAAAAGAAGCACCAAAGGATGGAAAAGATCATGAACCTGCGTACAATAATAAGTTAGTACGACAAAAAATAGATCGACCTAACGACTTTATCCAAGCTGGTAATACTTACCGTGCTTTCGACGAAACTGAAAAAAGTGAACTAATTTCAAATTTAGTAAATGCACTAAAAGTATGTAAGCCTCATATTCAAGAAGCGATGGTCGGTTATTTTACAAAAGCTGATGAAGAATACGGACGCAGAGTGCGCGAAGGTTTAGAAAAAGCGAATCGTAATCGAACTGAACACACTAGTACTGAAGCAGCTGATGCAGCGTCTGACAAAGCCAAAAATATGGGACATGAATCGGATCGATATTAAAAGTATAAATTGGGATAGGCAGTCGCCTATCCTTTTTAGCATATTAGTTTATTATCAAAAATACGAACAAAATATTAGAAATAGTTAAAAGGTTATTATCTGAATATTAAGACTTAATATTCACAATTAAAAGATAACAGTTTAAAATAAGTTTGTAAGGACAATGATGATACATATGAAACTATTTGAAAGTGAGCTGATACTTAAATGAATAATGTAACTACGTTTAATATTTTCAAACCAGCAAAAGACATATTCGAGGCATTTGTTGATCCAACTAAAATAGGTAACTTTTGGTTTTCTTCTAGCTCTGAAAGATGGGAAGAAGGAAAAGTCATTACTTTAAAATATGATCTTTACAATGCAGAAGGCAAAATAAAGATCATCGAGGTAGTAGAAAATAAGAAGATTGTGTTTGCTTGGGGACCTACAGAAGAAGGAAATATCGTAACGATTACATTAAATGAACAGGATCAAGATAACACTATTATTGAAGTGGTGGAAGAAGGCTTTAGTGAAAGCAACCCAGAATATGTTCATCATTTAATCGATAATAAAGAAGGCTGGGTATTCATGCTTAGCTGTTTAAAATGTTATTTAGAATTTGGTGTAACTAAGTTAAGAGGCGGATTAGTGAAATAATTTTAAAGTAATACGGTATTCTATGGGGGGGATCTCATCAGTTAGGTTAACTAACTCTTGGGTGCCCCCTTTTTAATTGTAAATAGAATGTAAGTTGAAATACGTAGTGGAGGTATTTCAGCTTACATTTTTAATTGAAGTTTCTCCAATTTTATTTGCGATTCTCGTATTTTAATTGCAGTTCGCTGTTTATTTGAATCATTTCACCATTTATTTGCACCGTTGGACACGTTATTTGCAGCTCTATTAAACTTATTTGCAGCGCCAGAATTTATTTACGATACTCAGACTTTAATAGTCTCTACTCTTTTTTGTTTTTTAATTAAAAAGTGTAGCTAAAACTCTTAAGAAGAATATTAGCTACACTTATACAATTTAACTAAATTTTTTCAAGCCTTCTTCAAGAAGTCCAACTGCAAACTCTAGTTCACTTTTTGTAACAATTAAAGGTGGATGCCAAGTGATGCAATTGCCTCCGGATAGCTTAAATGAAAGCCCATTATTTAAACAGAAATATAGAATTTTTTCGGCTAATTCATCGTTTTTTTCCTTTGTATCACGAGACTTGACTAACTCAATAGAGATTAACAATCCGGCAACTCGAATATCTCCAATCTGTTCATACTGTTCATAAAGTTGAACTAGCTTAGTTTTTACGAATCCGGATTGTACTCGACAATTCTCTTCCAACTTGTAGTCATCTATATACTCAATTGTTGAACAAATCGCTGCACAGCCTAATGCTGGTTTCTCATGAGTATAATGTCCAAGCGATATTTCTTCGGCAACATCGTATTTTGTGCGAGTTAGTACAGCCGCTTGAGGTATAACTGCTCCACCTAATCCTTTTCCAAGAACTAAAATGTCAGGCTCGATTTCAAAGTTTTGATGAACATAAAATGCTCCACTTCTCATTAAGGCTGTCGGTACTTCATCAAATATTAATAGGATGCCATGTCGATCACATATTTCTCTTAATCTCTTAAAATAAGACTTTGGAGGGATATGTGTATCAGTTGCCCGAATTGGTTCTAATAAGATTGCTCCAATTTCTCCTTCATGCTCAATCATATATTCAATATGGTCTAAGCAAAAATTTGCTACGTCTTCATGTGAGTCACTTTTTAATAGATTACGATATCCATTAAAGGGAATTGCTTTTAATGTACCGGGCATAAGAGGACCTATATCCTTTTTAAAAACATATTCCCCTCCAACTGCAATCGCATCTAATCCAGCACCATGGAATGATTCCCACATCGAAATGACTTTATGACGCCCAGTCACCTTTCGCGCAATTTTAAGAGCTAATCCGACAGCTGCACTTCCAGATGGAGTATATAGAACCTTGTAATCTTTTGATGTTGTTTTATTAACTAATGAGTTAGCTGCCTTAATGACAATCTCAGATGTAAATCTTCTTGGAATAAATGGGAGTTCATCAACTTGCCTTTTGATTGCTTCAACTACATATGGATTTTTATAGCCAACTTGATGTGAACTATTTCCATGAAAGTCTAAATATTTCTTCCCATTCACATCAATTAGATAACTTCCTATAGCGTCGACTATCCCATTAAGACAGGGCGTAGACATTGATTGTCTTACAAATACCCTCTCATCCTCTTGAATGACTTCTCTACTAATTTGATTTAATTGGTCCATCCATTCCGTGCGAAGAGGGCTTAAGTTAATGTCACCTTCTCTTTTCAAATGAGTGCTTAACATGTTACTTTCTTACCACCTACAATTAAATTATTAATTTTTTCAATTAACATAGGTAATTCACTCATCGATTTAATTGTGAAGTCTGCTCCATTTTCTCTAAATGATTGTTCAGTTTTTGAAATAATCGCTTCTTTCTCACTATCTGTTAAGCTATTAAACTCTTCTAAACTAAGTCCCATTTCTGAACTTCCGATAATGACGCCGACAGACCAAACACCTGCATTAATCCCTTCTTTAATATCCGAAATTGTATCGCCTACTTTCACAACTTTCCATGGAGCAGTTAGCTTTAATGCTTCCATGTTTCGGTAAATCATATAAGGGTAAGGTCGACCAAATGAATTTGTTTCGTCAGGTGTAATATAGAAGTCTGGATAATAGCCTTTCGTCTCAGCATTTGGAACGACTACATCCATCATTTTATTTGTGTAACCAGTTGTTGAACCTATTTTAAGACCTTTATTCCTTAATTCCTGTACTACTTCGACGACTCCAGGAATCGGATCTGCATAATCAGATAGTGAAGCCATTAGAGCTGGCTCAAAGTTTGCATAAAGTATATTCACATCTTGTTCATTGAATGGTCTCTCATATTTCTCGATCCAAAGATTAGAAATTCTAGGCATTGAAAGCATTTCACGAATATGATCGATTTTTAACATCCCCATTGGTGCTCGTGCTTCTTCCATCGTTACTTCAATTCCTGCATTTTTAAAAATATCGATAAACACATTTACTGGTGCAAAACATCCGAAATCTACTGTTGTTCCTGCCCAATCTAAAATGATTCCTTCAACTTTATTCATTTTGTCACCACTCCCATATATTCTTCGATAATATTACATAAACTTTGGATGTCTTCTTCATAAATTTCTCCAATATTTCCTACACGGAATGTATCAGCATCAGTTAGTTTACCAGGATAGATAACATATCCTTTTTCCTTTATGAAGTAATAGAATTTTTCAAAGCTAAACTGTTCACTTGGAAATAAGAAGGTAGTAATAATTGGTGATTGGTTTTCCTCTGTAATATAAGCATGAATGCCAACTTCTTTCAGTCTTTTTCTTAACAAGCTGTTATTATTTTGATAACGAGCAAATCTAGCAGAAATGCCACCTTCTTCAATTAATTCATCAATCGCTTTTGAAAATGCTGCAACAACATGTGTCGGAGAAGTGAATCTCCATTTTCCATCCTTGTCCATTTCCTTCCATTGATCGAATAAATCTAAAGATAAACTTCGAGCGACTCCCTCACATTGAACAAGCTTATCTAGTTTTGCTATAACAAACCCAAATCCTGGTACACCTTGAATACATTTATTCGCACTACTAATTAAGTAATCAATTTCCAGTTGTTGTACGTCAATTTCAATACCACCAAAGCTACTCATCGCATCAATAATAAGCGTCTTACTATATTCTTTTGAAAGTTCGGCCACCATTTCAATTGGATTTAAAATACCAGTTGTTGTTTCGCAATGAACCATTACGATGTGAGTAATGGTTTGATCTTTTTCAATAATGTCCCTTAACTCTTCTTCTTTAGGTAGTTCATCATATGCAATGCTATATTGAACGAAATTAAGTCCAATATACTTAGCCATTTTTACAATTCGTTCACCATAAGCTCCGTTCGTTACAATCAATACTTTGTCATTTTTCGAGATAGTTGAACTAATAACTGATTCAACTGCAAACGTACCACTACCTTGCATTAAAACAACTGTATATTCTTCTTCTGATGCATTTGCTAACTCTAAAAGTTGAGTTCTAATTTTTTGAGTAATGTCTTTATAATCTTGATCCCAAGTACATCGGTCAAAGAGCATTTCTTCTTTGACCGTACTTGTAGTTGTTAATGGACCTGGTGTTAGTAATTTATAGTTTTTCATAGTCTTTCATCCCCTTGGTAATTATTTTGCTGCATTAAAGAACTGTTGGTGCTCTTCTAATAATTTAACTGTTAATGGTTGGCTAAATTTCATAGAATGAGCTGGTTTATGCTCGTCGCTAACAGTTTCACCTTTGTATAAAGCAACTGGGTAATTTTTGATTAAATCTTTACGAGCATCTTTAATAATTACTTCCGCCATTTTCATCGCTAATTCATTTGATTTCTTATCTTTTTTAACAACTGCAACTGATTCAGTAAGTGAGAAGTTTCCTTCTGTTGGATCTACATAGTCAATTGGTAATCCTGATTTTTTATCTAATACTGCTTGATGACGTAATCCAATACCCGCTGCAACCTCACCAACTTCTACTTTCTTAATTGGACCTGAACCTGAGCTCTCTAAATGTGGACCACAGTTTGTGATTAAATCATGTAAAATTGTTTTACCTTCTACTTCTCCATACTGAGTAATAATTGCTTGAATTAATAACCATCCAGTTGAAGAATCCATAATATTTGGCATTGATACTAAGCCTTTAAATTCCGGTTTTGCTAAATCTTTAATTGAAGTTGGCATTGGTAAGCCTTTTTCTTTCATTACTTTTGTATTTACAAAGATTGATCCTGTATTAGCTAAAATTGGTGTATAGAATGAAGGATATTTCTCAAGTGAATTTGTTTTAAACGTTAAATCATCAAACATATTGTGTTTTTCTTGAGCACTATCTAAGAAATATGAACTCATGGTTACTAAGTTCGCTTCGATTTTGTCTCCTTCTGCCATTAGTTTTCCACCTAATTCAGAAGTACCAAATGTTTGGAACACATACTTTCCTTCATAACCTGCTTTCTTTAATGCAATTTCCATTGATGTAATGGCTTCTTCATCACCATTCGTATAAATAACAACTTTTCCTGAGGCATTTGTTTTTGAACTATTACATGCAGTTAATGAAAAAACTAAACATAAGGCTAACAACGACAACATAATTCCTTTAAATTTCTTAAACATAAAATAACCCCACTTATTTTTATTTTTTATAAATGATTGATTATCCCTGAATAACACTTTTTCGTTGGAAGTAGTCACAGATCAATTTAACGATTAAATTCGTGAAAAAGATTAATAGAGATAATACAAATATTTCATCGTATTTTTGGAAATGCTGAAGCTCTTTAATTTTGCTTGCAACCAATGAAGTTTCTGCTGTTATTAAGAAAATAATCCCACTCACCGTTACCATTGAATTGATAAAATAGTAACTAATCATTTCAAATACTGTTGATTTAGAGTTTGGTAAAACAACTCTGTAAATTGTTTTAAACCATGAATCCCCCATTAATTCTCCAGTAGTCTCCCAACCAGGATTCATTTTTGATAATGAGTTTTTCGCTAATAAATACGGTGTAGTAAAGAAGTGAACGATATTGCAAAGAATGATTATTGCAAATGTTCCTTTTAAACTACTATTATTGAAAAATAGTAAATACGATAAACCTAAAACCATTCCTGGAACAGTATTTGTTAGCATCGAAATTAAATCAATAACTAACTTAGATTTACTTTTTATAGCTGTTCGCACATTTAATAGTGCCGAACTATATGCAACAAGAGTTCCTAGTATTGCTGTTACAACTGAAACATATAGCGAGTTTTTATAAACTCCAAATAAATCACTAGATTGAAAAGCATCTACGAAATGTTGTATCGTAAAAGTTAATTTAAATGGATAACTAATAAAAAATGGAATGATGAACATTACTGCAAATACTGACAGGATTCCAACTAAAATGATTGTAGAAATGATCCCGAAACAAATATCTCGTACTTTGTTGGAAAGCATTTCAACGTTTGTAAACTTGTCGTAATGAAAATTGAATTTTTCAAGATAGTTTAGTAATAAAACGCCAAATACAGCTGGAACTAGCATTAATACTGCAATAACTGCACCATTATTAAAATTAGGAATTGATCCAAGCATAACTTGATATAACTGCGTAGCTACAACGTAATATGTACCACCTACTGAAGCTGGAATACCGTAATCTGTAAAGCTTAAAATAAAGGAAAGAACAAAAGCTCCACCAAGCGTTCCAAGTAATGGGCGAATAATTGTATTTTTGAAGCTTCTAAATGGACCGTCACCCATCAGTTCAGAAACAACCATAAATTTCTTATCAATATATTTAAAAGAATTATTAATTAATAGGAATGCCGCTGGTAATGTATAAATGACGTATCCAATTAGCAATCCATTAAACCCATAAATTTCAAATAGGTTTTTTCCTAGTAGTTTTGTTATTAAACCTTGTTGACCAAACGAATAAATGATCGCAAATCCATAAGTGATCGTTGGAAGCAACATTGGTATGAGAATAACGATTTTCATAAATCCTTTTAAAGGTTGAATCATTTTCGTACAGTTAATTGAATATGCCAGAATAAAGGCTAAGACTGTACTAATACAAGCTGTAATTGTAGAAACCTTTATACTATTTCCAATTGCTTGTATTAACGTTTTGTCTGACAAGATTGTTAAATAGTTATTTATCCCAAAACCATGATCCGTTTCGAACGAGCGATAAAATAATATGATTAATGGTAGTAATAGAAATGAGACAAATAATAGTAATATTGCTAAATAAATAACTCGCATTTCCGGTTTAACTTTATGCATATTTCTCACCAAATAAGTTGTAAATATTATGTCTCTTAATTTGAAGCTGCTTTAATATAAACTCTTCAACAAATTGATTACTTGGTTGGTTTATGATTTCACTTGGCGTTCCAAATTGTGAAATTTCACCTTCATTGATAATTAAAATTTTATCTGATAAAGTTAAAGCTTCTTCTGGATCATGTGTAACGATAATCGTAGTTAATTTAAATTCTCTTGCGATCGATTTAATTCGCTCTTTAATTGATTCTTTTATGACACCATCTAGTGCACTTAACGGTTCATCTAATAATAAAATTTTTGGCTTCGTTACTAACGTTCTAGCAAGTGCAACTCTTTGTTTCTGCCCTCCAGATAGCTCTCCTATTTTCTTATTTAAATGGGGTTTTAATTCTAAGAAGTCAATATATTCCTTTAATTCTTGATCCGATACAAGACCTTTCTTATTTCTTAATCCATAAACAATGTTTTCATATGAATTCAAGTTAGGAAAAAGTGCATAATCTTGGAAAACAATATTGAATCCTCTATTTTTCATTGGTGTTTTTGTAATATCTACATCATTGAATATTATTTGACCTTGATCCATTTGCGTTAGACCGAGAATTAAATTTAATAAAGTAGTTTTACCACTTCCACTTGGTCCTAATAATGAGACGATTTCTCCAGTTTTAATTTCAAGATTTATATCTGTTAATACGACTTTTTTATCAAACTGTTTGCTAATGTTTTGTAGTTTCAGCAAGCCGTGTTCCCCCCCTTAAGTACAACCTTAGTATAAAATTCATATGTAAATTCAATTAGCATTTTAAGTAAATAATATGTAAATTATCAGTAACTTTTGCATAACTTATGCACATTTTTACATTTAATTAACCAAACATTTGCATTACTACTATTGATAATCTGCATTCGTTTCATTAAACTGAAAGCAAGTCTTAATAAATACTGAATGGGTGAGGTTATGTTTCCACTTGAAAGACAAAATAAAATAATCGATTTATTAAAAACAAATAATGTTTTAAAAATAACTGAGCTAACTGAAGCTCTAAATATATCTACTGATACTTTACGAAGAGATTTAAATCTACTTGAAAAACAAGGTAAAATAGAGAAAATATATGGTGGTGCGAAAATAGCTGAGTCGAAGTTTTTTGAATCATCAATGGAAGAAAGAATGGTAAGTCACTTAGAGGAAAAAGAAAAGATTGCAAAGAAATGCACTGAACATATTGAAGATGGAGATTGTATCTATTTAGATAGCGGCTCTACTACACTCCAAATTGCAAAATATATTAAAGATAAAAAGAATTTAACAGTCGTTACGAATTCGATCCCAATCATCAATGAGCTAATGAATAGCTCAATTGAATTGATCATAATCGGTGGTAAAATTAGACGAAATGAACAATCGGTTGTTACGTACGATTACTTATTTAATTTTAATGAATTAAATATTCTAAAGACGTTTATATGTGCGAGTGGAATTACAATTGAAAAAGGAATTTCCGATTATAATTTAGAAGAGGCTATTACAAGGAAGAAAATAATTGAGTTATCCAACCTTAATTATGTAGCAGCTGACAGCACAAAATTTGGGAAGAACGTCACTGTTCATATAGCACCGCTTGAAAAAATTGATTATATCATTACGGATTCTCATATAAATAAAAGTTTTATTTCTAAATTTAATAAGACAAATACAAATCTGGTAATTGCAGAATAAATAAAAGCAGGAAGGTTCTCAGTTTTAAGAGAACCCTCCTACTTTCATTTATACGATAAGTAGTGTTGAAAACCAAACCCGCTAATTCCAAATGACTAACACCGCTAAGATACCCACAGTTACATATATTAACAACCTTCAGATCTTAATACTGTTCAAATAAAAAAGGGCCTCCATCTGTCAGCCTCTGTGACTAATGGAACCCCCATATTCTACCTTTTTCAACATACTCTCTTAGAATCTTTTTCAAAAAATCTAGTTTCATATTGTCCAGCTACGATGTAATTTTCATTTTCATTGCAGATTCTCCAGCCATGACCTTTTACGTAATCGCATGGAACAATTAATTGATTTTCTAAGTATACCCTTGAAACGGTGCTATAGCCTGAATCATTTTGACTGGAGGTTGTGTACACGATTCCATTATGCGCACTAATATCTAAATAACTTCCATTGCTTTTTGTACTGTAGCATTGATTCCAACGACAATTTTCTTTGTATAGACTTTTGATCGGTAAGTATTCTACAACTCCATCTCTTCCCCTACATGAACCACTGACTGTAACGAATAGTCCATTATTTACTAGCATCGATGAAATCATTTTATCAGACTCCGCTTTCACTCTTATGAATTTATATGTGCGTAAGTCTAACATCCAAATTCCACCATCAGTTGGATGAATTTTTGTACCAATAAATAACATACTGCCATGTAAGCATAAAGAGCGTATGGATGGTGGTTTACTTACTTTAAATGGAGAAATGATTTTCCAAGTTTCACCAAAGTTTGTTGATATGTAAATTACTTTATCTCCATGTGCTACGACCAGTCCGTTCGAATTACAACATACACTCCATATACTTGCTTTTGTAGGAAACTGCTTGATGATCCAGTCTTTACCTTCATTTAGACTCTTAATAAACAGCCCGTTATCTCCAACACCATATACAATTCGTCCTACACTTTTCAGATCACGAATTTGATTTTTTATTAATGGAAAGTTGTAAGTCCTGTTTCCATCATAATCGATGATCATTCCATTATTTACAGTAGCTATAATCGTACTACCATTTTCAGTTCTTGTTACTGCTGTAGAACTGAACATGTTATTCATACAGTTCCCTCAAATTGATCTTCAAACTGGCTAATATAGTTAATTGCAAATGTAACACAACGATCAATGTCTTCTTCCGTTTCCGGTGCTAATTCTACTTTTAATCCTTCCTCTATTATTTCAGCACCACATTCTTTTAATCTCTCTTCTAATAGATCTACTGCAGCGCAAAACTTAGGATAAGCATGATCGCCCGATCCAAATACAGCAGCTTTTTTACCAGTTAAATTTAAGGTTTCAATGTCATCGTAAAAATCTTCAACTTCATATGGAAGCTCTCCGTCTCCCCACGTATAAGCCCCTAGTATGATTCCATCAAATTCTAATAATTTCTGGGTATTGATATTTTCAATATCTTTCATCTCTATATCATGGCCCATTGTATCTATACTTGATTTAATTAACTCAGCTATTTCCTCTGTGTTACCTGACATACTTGCAAAAGCGATTAAAATTTTAGCCATTCTGCTCTCTCCTCTTCCATGCGTTTTATTTATGACCATTATTTAAACAGCATCTTTATTTGTGAAGAATTTGTTCTTTAATTCTTTTAAACTACGTAATTCATTTGCAATTGTAAGAAATGACTCTCGATCATTCACATCAAGTGCTTCGTTAATTTTAAAATTCAAATGATTTATTTTAAGATCTATATCCCAGATGGAACAAAGTACACCACTTTCGTATAAGCTTTGTATGTCTTCAACATGCAAGTAAAATTCAAAATCATTGTTGTTATCAACTAAATAATGCCATCCTAAGCAATCAACATATTTTCTCTCACTAGTCATCGTCCATAAATCGCCCTCACTAAATTCAATTACGTGTTGATGCTTTTGACCTGGACAACAACATGTTACTTGCTGATGAAATGACTCTAAAATAATGAAATGTTTATCCATCAACTGCCTCCTTAATGGCTCTTTCATACCCATCCTGATTATTTATTTTTAATAAGAGAATCAATCATTGTTTGATATTGATAATCATTTTCAATTGTAATTTTATATGATAATGATTATCAGTGTCAATTATATTTTTAATTCTTTTTCTTTATGACTGATTTATAAATCTGTATTTACAAGAGAAAACGAGCGTATCCAAAATGATTTTAAGGGCAAATGCTTCCCTTTCCGGTATTTTTTTAGTGACATAAAATCTTCATCCCCAACAAAAAAAGAGCCTTGCCTAATTGGCAAGACTCATAGTTATTAAACAGCATACTAAAAAACGCGCGTCGCAGCACTCTTATACATATGAGAATAAGAACGGAATTTTTAAAATGCAACCATATACTGTCTCAATTACTTTACTAAATTGACATAATGGCTTCAATAAAACACTTTATCTTCGCTGATTCGAACCCCTTACATAAAGGATAATAATCGCAAAAATAATCATTCCACAAACAATAAAAGGCATTAAGCCTGAACTGTAAACCATATATACTCGAATATGACGTATTGCATTTATAACTATAAAAAGCACCATACATAACCATAAAATAACAATAAGAGCCGCATTCTTATTTCTTCGCATAAACATCAGCCCCTTTCAATAAAGCAACTACAAAAAATACTGTTTGTTTTATTATATAGTCGAATTAACGAATCAATGACCATACGTTTATGAGTATATGTAAAAGTTTAAAAAAATTAAAAGGATAGCTAGGTTATTATAACTAGAGCTATCCTATGGCTTCCATTATTGATAAATCGAAAAATCTATAATATCTGCATATGGCACATCATTTTTAATCTTATTTTCTAAATCAATAAGTGTATATTTTTGCCACTCTTCTAATCGATTCATATCCCATATGTGGACAAATAAATGGTGCAAAAATATTTCTCTCAATTTAAGAAAAATCGGGATTTGTTTTACTATGTCATTATGAAGAAAGTTTTCTAGTTTATATCCTTTAAAGAAGTTCACCATAAATGTCTCAATAAACTGATCACTTATTTTATTAAAAGAGTTCTGTTGCCAATACGCATGATAAAAAGCTGTAGCAATATCCTGTGCGAACCAATTAAATGCACAATCATCAAAATCAATCGAAAAGAGAGTATTACCGACTAAAATTATATTCCCTTGATGAAAATCATTATGAATCATTCCAAATGTATCGGATGTCACACTAAATTCTGAGAGCTTTTCCATGTGTTTATCATAAATCCCTTTCATATTAGGAACTAACTGATCTCTAATGCCAAAAACATCAATACGATTCGGTGACCAGATAGGACGATGAACTTCACTTAATTTATACTTCTTGGCTAAAGAATGTATCTTCCCCAATTTTTTACCCCATTGTTCAAACAGGTGTTTATTCCAATGGTTAGGGTTTGTCACATCAATTTGTTCGCCATCAATATACTCAAAATAAGTTATGACTCTTCCATCTTCTTCTCTTAAATTACGATCCGCTCTTGGGACATTTACTCCTTGCATATGTAAAAAATTTATAAAATCAATTTCCTGTAACACCATTTCTTTTGTTTTTCCTAATTTAGACTGCCTAACCACCCTATTATAGTCTTTATCATAAAATACATCATTTTGAAGCCCTCCGCCTAACCGAACTTGATTACTTTGCTTCCTTTTCATTAAAAGTCCCTACTATCTTATAAAATTTTATACAATCCCATTTTTGTGTTCAGAACAAAAATATATTAAGATATTTTTAAGTGTTTAATCTTTTCTATATAAAATATTCTACTATTCAATTTAAGGAGTTTTCAAAATATGAGTATGCCATTTGAATTTAATTGGTTAATTGTAACGAACGATCACGCCGTTAGACACGAAAACAATCTATTCACGCTAGAGCAAAACGGATACCATTTATATCCCATTGACACACCAATCAACGTCACCCGAAAGAGTGATGAAAAACCTTTTGGAGTAGCTGTTATTGAGAAAATCGAATGGAGAAATAACAATACATATATGCTTTATGAACTAAAAGCAATTGATACAGTTAATTAAAAAGACACCACTACTTATATTAGAACCTAAAACGACTGTCAAAAATACAGTCCTTTTTTTAGTAAAAATAAAAAAAATTTGAATTAACAGCTAAGAAAAAGATTGTAGTTTGCGCAAATATGTACATTATTTTGTAGGTTCAAATAAACGGATAGCTTTAATTCGCTATCCGTTCATTTGAAACCTTATTAATAATCATTATTTAACTGTATAATCGTTTGATATGCTTGTTTTGCTAATGCATTATGTCCAAATTCGTTTGGATGTACTCCATCAGTGCCTTCAAAAAACTTTGATTTTAGATTCTGGTGATGTTGAAATGGAATTCGAAAATCAATAAGTTTAAATTGATTTACTTTTACCATTTGCTCGATTCGATTGGCTAGCTCTTGTGCCTTCAACACGAATGTTTCAAAACCAGAAATCGGTTCCCATACTTCTTCATGATTGATAAGATCTATGTGAATTGGTGGATGGATTGCTACAATAGGTTGAATTCCATTGTGAATTGCTTGCTTTACCATCGAATAAATATTTGAAAGTATATATTTTATTTCAACTTCCCACCACAAATCATTCCCACCTGCACAAATAATAACATGTGATGGATTGTTTAATACGACATCATGGTAAAATCGTGACAACATTCCAGTACTTGTATCACCTGAAATTCCTTTATTAATAATCTCGACTGATAATTCGTTTTGAAGGATAGTTGGCCATGCATCAACTTTTGATATTCCTAAACCCTCTGTAAGACTATCACCTATACATACAATTTTCATCTTTCTCACCATTGTTCTTTTATAGCTTTTTGACCTACTCTTGGTCTTATTTTTACTAAGTAAACAATTCCACTAACTCCAAACATAAAGATGATATTAATCGTAAATGCAATAAATCCTGAATCAAAATCTTTTAAAAATTGAGGTGCATGTGGGAATAATGTCCCAAATGTTGTATTTTTTATTGTTACGTATGCAACTGTAGTAAGTCCAGATAGTATCCCTGCTACTGCTCCAATTTTTGTAACCGGATTACGTTTTAAAAACGTAACAATTAATGCAGGGAACAATTGTAAGACAAAACTATATGCCATCAATAAAAGAGAAAGCATTGTCTTACCACCATAGAACGTAAAGACTAATGCTATTAAAGCTATGATCGGAACTAAGATTCTTGTAAGTCCCGCTAATTTCGCTTCACTTGTATCAGGTTTTATTACTTTATAAATATTTTTAGAAAGTAATGTTGAAGCCGTTAATAATAACAACGAACTAGGAACTAACGCTGCAAGTAGACCAGCTGAACCAATTACACCAATAAACCAAGGTGGAAGTGTCGCTTTAGCAATTTCGAATAAAACTAAATCAGTTCGTCCTCCTGGAATATGTGGCATTTGTAAAAGTGCAGTAAAGCCAATAAAAAGAATAAAAACCATCAGAATTTGATAAAGAGGTATTAGTGCTGCATTTTTACGTAATGTTTTTGAATCTTTTGATGATAAACTCGCACCGAAAACATGTGGCCACATATATTGACCGAGCGCAATAATTAAACAAACTGACACATACCAAGAAATACTATAGCCAGCCTTAGGTAGTAATAGGAAACCAGGCTTAGCAGCATCTAACGTTCTAAACATCGGTTCTACACCACCATAATAATGGAAAGGTAAATAGATCCCTAAAAACAAAATCGTTATGAGCATCAAAATATCTTTTAATATAGCAGTGAATGCTGAACCATGAATTCCTGAGATATAAACAAAGATTGTCACAACAATTACACCAATCCATACTGCTAAATTTGGAGAAATAGCTCCGTATGAAGCTTCAGATACAATAATTTTTATACCATTTAGTTGAAGTACCATATATGGAATAATGGAAACTACTCCAACTATTGCAACGATCAGTCCTAAAGATTTACTATTATATTTTTTAACAAAGAAATCTGGTTGAGTTAATAAATTATGTTTTTTCGCATAACGCCAAATATGAGGTAAAATCCAAAATGGAATAATATAAGTAACAGCACAGAAAATATAGATTACTGGTCCCCCCATTGAATAGGAGGCACTACTAGCACCTAGGAATATAAAAGTTGTAAACATTTCACCAGCCATTAGGACAAACATAATAATACTACCAAAATTTCGATCTCCCACTACCCATGATTCCAATTTCATTTCTCTTCCTCTTTGGGCACGTATACCTAAAAAAAGTGCTAACAGAAACGTAATTCCAATTAATAGAATGCTCATTGATTTTCCTCCTGCTTCTCTAAAATTGCATTACTAATAAAAAGGCAGACAGATGTAATGACTAACCAACTCGCTGACCAAAATACAATAAACGGTAATCCTAATATGTAAGGCTCCACCCGATTCACAATAGTTAATGATCCTATGAAAGCAAAGATAGTTAAAAAAATTGCAAAATATTTCATTCTATTTCCCCCTTACCTCTCAATCGGTTGATTTTTTACAAAATTCTGTTAATAATTCGTAGACTTATGTTAAACTCGTTTTATAAAATAGTAAAATATTAGCCTCTTATTGTAAGCGCTTAAAAAGGAGCATACATTATGAACAGTTATTCTAATCTTTCAGAAATACTAGAATTCGATAAAGAAGTGTTGTTAAACATTTTAAATTATTCTTCTGATGAAATTTATATTTTAAACCGAAATCTTGAAATCATTTATGTTAATAAAATGTGTGAACAACATTATGGTCTACGTCAAAACGAAATTATAGGAAAACATAATGATATTTTTTTGGAAAAAGGGTATTGGACCCCATCCATCATTCCAATTGTTTTAGAGAAAAATAATACCGTCACAATTAACCAAACCACACATACTGGTAAGGAATTAGTCACAACTGCCATTCCAATATTCAATCCGATTAATAAAAAATTGGATTTCATTTTCATTACATCTCGTGAAAAAAACTATATATCTATTATTCATAATAACATTCATGAAATGGTTGATTCGAGAGAACAATTTAATTCAAATGGATTTTTAACAATTGATGATGAAATGACAAATATCATTGATTTTTGTAAAAAGGTTGCTCCCGTTGATACAAATATTTTAATTCAAGGTGAATCTGGAACTGGAAAAGGTGTGCTAGCGAAATATATTCATGATTTAAGTAATCGGAAAAACGGTCCTTTTCTTGCCATTAATTGTGCTGCAATCCCTGAAGACCTATTGGAATCTGAGCTATTCGGTTATGCTACTGGTGCATTTACTGGAGCCTTAAAGAATGGAAAAATCGGCTTACTCGAAACGGCAAATGAAGGAACAATTTTTTTAGACGAAATCGGTGAAATTTCCTTAAAATTTCAAGCGAAACTACTCCAAGTATTACAAGATCGTAGCTTTTTTTCAGTAGGAGGCAGAGAATTAAAAAAAGCAGACGTTCGTATAATAACGGCAACGAACCGTAATCTTTTGGAAATGGTAAAATCAAAACAGTTTAGAGAAGATTTATTTTACCGATTAAATGTAATTGATATTCAAATTCCGCCACTTAGAAACAGAAAAAAAGATATTTCCTTATTAGCTAATCATTTCTTAACTGAGTTCAATCATAAATACAAAGTTAACCGGTCGTTTTCATCAAATGTAAAAAATACTTTTGAAGCCTTTCAATGGCCAGGTAATATTAGGCAACTTGAAAATATTATTGAAAGACTCGTTATTACTAGCGAATCTGTCATCCGATTATCTGACTTGCCATCACAATTAATTCCTGATGATTGTAAAATCACAATCCAAGAAGAAAATTCATTAGAAAATATTTTAGAAGAAACTGAGAAAAAAATGATTATCGAATCTTACAAGATTCATAAAAGCTCTCGTAAAGTTGCAAAGGATCTTGGTTTAAGTCAAACAAAAGCGAACAAATTAATCCAAAAGTATTGTAAGGTCTAGTAGACTTTGAAAGATTAAATTAAAAGGGAGATACTTCTGTAGTATTTCCCTTTTTATTATTGGAAGCCAATACGACTAATTAATTTTTTTGAGTCTGTAAAACATTCAGTTTTGAAGCTACCAATTCGACGATATAACTCCCTACTTCTGATGTTGACGATGATCCACCTAAATCAGGCGTTAAGAATTTTTTTTCAATTAATAATTCCTCAATTGCAGTAAGAATTACCTTACCATACTGTTCATACCCTAAATAATCAAGCAATTGGCTAGCTGACCAAATTGCTGCGAGTGGATTAGAAATCTGTTTTCCTGATATATCTGGTGCTGAACCATGAATCGGTTCAAACATTGAAGGATATTCTCTCTCGGGATTTATGTTTGCTCCAGCTGCAAGACCCAAACCTCCTGCGATGGCTGCACCTAAATCTGTTAAAATATCACCAAATAAATTAGAAGTCACTACTACTTCAAACCGTTTCGGGTCTTTAATCATAAGCATAGCAGCTGCATCAACAAGATAAGAGTATGTTTTTACTGAAGGATATTCTTTGCTCACTTCTTCAAATATTTGATCCCAAAATACCATAGAATAGTTTAAAGCATTACCTTTACTAATACTTGTTAATGTTTTTCCTTGTTTAAGGGCTACTTCAAATGCATAACGTATAATGCGCTCAGTACCTTTGCGTGAGAAAACACTATTTTGTAAAACTACTTCATGTTCTTTTCCTTTATATAGCCAATCACCTGCTCCTGCATATTCGCCTTCTGTATTCTCTCGGATAAATAACATATTAATGTCTTCGGTTACCATATTACTTAGAGGACACGGTGCTCCTTTTAATAGGGTTACAGGACGTATATTTACGTATTGATCAAAGCTTTTACGAATTTTTAATAACAAGTCCCACAATGAGACATGATCAGGTACACCAGGAAATCCGACAGCTCCTAAATAAATTGCTTCAAACTCTTTTAATCTTTCAATTCCATCATCATCCATCATTTTTCCGAATTGAGCATAGTATTCACATCCCCAAGGAAAAGATGTAAATTCGAATTTAAATGAATCATCGAAACTAGCAATTTTATTTAATACTTTCACACCTTCATTAATCACTTCTGGACCTATTCCATCCCCTGGAATAACTGCTATTTTATGAATTTTCATATCAGATTTCCCACCTTATTAACATCAGTTTTGATTCCAGACAATTAGCTTCAATTCCGTCATTTCTTCTACTGCAAACTTTATCCCTTCTCTTCCAGTACCACTTTCCTTTACACCACCATATGGCATATTATCAACCCGAAATGTTGGAATATCGTTAATGATGACCGCACCTACATGAAGTTCATTTGAAGCAAGTAATGCATTCGATACACTATCCGTATAAATCCCAGCCTGTAATCCATAGCGTGAATCGTTTACATGAGAGATAGCTTCCTGAATTGATTTCACTTTGTTAACCGTTACAATTGGAGCGAAAACTTCCTGACATGAAACTTTTAAACTAGAAGTACCATCAGCAATTATTGTAGGCTCTAATATATTCCCTTGTGTTTTACCACCTGTAAGTATATTTGCATTGCTTTGTTTTGCATCATTAATCCAACCTAACGCCCGATCTAATTCATCAGGTGAAATTAATGATGAAAGATAGGTTTCATGGTCGAATGGATTACCTAGTTTTAGTTTTTTAGTTGCTTCTACGAATTTGTTCGTAAACTCTTCGTAAATCTCTTCATGAACAAAAATTCTCTGTAAAGAAATACATACTTGTCCTTGATTTGAAAAGGCTCCCATTACACATCGATCAATAATTTTATCAACGTTGGTATTTTTATCAATAATAACTGCGGCGTTTGATCCAAGTTCAAGCGTTGTTTTTTTTAACTTCGCTTTATTTCTAATGTTAATCCCAACACTTGTACTACCTGTAAATGTAACCATGTTTACACGTGCATCTTCAACAATCGTGTCACCAACTGTACGTCCTGGTCCCGTTACAACATTTAATACACCGTCTGGTAAACCAGCTTGTTTGAATAACTTAGCTATAAATAGTGCCGAAAGTGGCGTTTGAGATGCCGGTTTTAAAACGACGGTATTACCAGATGCAATAGCTGGACCAACTTTATGAGCTACTAGATTCATAGGAAAATTAAACGGAGTAATCGCTCCAATTACACCAATCGGATTTCTTACTGTATATCCTACTCTTCCTATACCACCAGAAGCAGCATCGAATGGAATTGTTTCTCCATGAATTCGTTTTGCTTCCTCCGCGGCAAATTTATATGTTTCTATTGTTCTTGTTACTTCTCCCATTGAAAACATTATTGGTTTAGCTGTTTCCTTTGTAATTATTTCAGCAGCTTCATTAAAATTTTCTTTTAATAACTGAACGACATTTTCAAGAATTTGTGCTCTCTCAAACGCTGGTATTCTAGCAAACTCATCTTTTGACAGATAGGCTACTTCGATTGCCTTTTTCGTTTGTTCTTCTGTAGCAACAGCAATCTCTGAAATTACTTCTCTTGAAAATGGAGAATACAAATTAGAATACTCTGTTGTTTGTACTTCTTCACCATTAATGAATAAATATTGTTTCATTGGACCTACTTTGTTGATCATCATTCTTCCTCCAGTGCTTTTAGGACAGTCTCATGGAACTGAACAATTGCTTGCTCTGAAGAAGAATAGAAGCCTTTATTAAATGCTCGTGAGCTGAATCCTACTTGTTCAAGTTCAACCAATTCAACATCTTCATTACGTACTACTTCAGCAAATTCAACTAAGTCTTTTTCTTCCTGTGTTAAATTTTCATCTCTAAAGTAGTATGTGTAAACTCCAAGTGTTGTCTCATGATCGATTGGAATCATTTGGATTGTGGCAATATTTCCTGGGCCTGGATAAATCGTCATCATTAAATTCGGCCATAACCAATAGAATGTACCACCTTGCATTTCTACTTCATTAAAATCTAATGAACCCATTTTCTTATTTGCTTTCACAACAGATCCTTGAACAGAATAATTCTGACATGTAATAATTTGATAGTCTTTCATATCTAAAGTAGCCACAAAGCTTGGATGAGCTACATGACAGTGATCACATTCTAAATAATTATCAATAAATGCTTTCCAGTTTGCTTTAATAATTCTAGATCTACTGCTCGTTCTTTTTAATTCACTTAAAAAAGTAAACTTGCTTAGCTTTTCAAAAAAATCTCCATAAGTCTCAATTAATGATGTAGCATCGTCATCTAAATTAACGAAAATAAACGCCTCTGCAATTTCCATCCTTACAGCTCGTAAACAAGCATTTGATACACAAGCCAAATCTTCTCCTTTAAAATTAGGAGCTTTATTTAATTTACCATCTAAATGAAAAGTCCATCCGTGGTAACCACATTGTAGAATTTTTTTATTTCCACTTTCATTCTTCTCTAGCTTAGTTGCTCGATGTGGACAAACATTATAAAAAGCTTGAATAACCCCATTCTTGTCACGTGTTACAATAATCGGTTCACCTGCTACTTCTGCTGTAAAGAAATCTCCTATATTTTCTAGCTGGCTAACATGTCCAACTAACTGCCAAGACTTTGAAAAGATCTTTTCTTGCTCTTGCTCTAAAACCTTTGGATCAGTGTATAAATCATAAGTTAGCGTTCTCTCGAAATTTTCAGTCGTTGCATTTTGTACTTTGTTAAAAGTCATTTGTTTTAACCCCTCTCATTTCCCTATTTTCTACCCCTGTATCTTTTATATTGCAATATCCATGCCAAAATTTAAAAATACCTATAAATCAACATTTAATGATTCAAAACGACTCGAGCTAATAAAATAATCGAATTGAAAACAACTCGAATGAGTTGTTTCCAATTCGATTATTTGAGTTTTTTCACTCACTCATCGAACGATTATGAGTAAGACTATTTAAAAATAAGCATCTGTTGTCGTTAATAGTTGATTTTCGGGCAAAAGAAAACCACCTTTTATAAAGGTATTAATAGAGTCAAAAATAAAAAACTCGTTATTTTTTACGAGTTTTTCAGCTTATCTTATTGGGTTTAAAGACTTCGAATAGATAATTGGAGCATTATTTTTACTAACCATCTCAATAATACCAATTTCTCTTATTTTCCCTACAATCGTATCATTTCGATATAAACAATAATTATATGCTTCAACTAGTTTATCCGGTGACAATCTATTAGCTAACGTACAATGTGGGATCCACTTTTCAGGTAGATAAATAGACTTTGGATTATCATTAAAATGTTTAAACTGAATATGAAAATCCTCATGAAACTCAATCAAATTTTTAGTAACATTTGGTGAAAAATATAATATGCCAGTATTTAAAAACGATCCAATTGAATTAAAACTAATATCTATTTCCAGCTTATTTTCATAAAAATCATCTAATTGTTCAATAATCCTTAGCTTATCTAAACTGTGATAACTTGCTAAAGTAATATGAGGTTTACGATCTACTACTTCATCAGCATAGAAAGAAATCGATTTTTCTCTTAACTCTGTCCAAATATCTTTAATAATTTGTTCGGTTTCTGCATCAAATAACGCTACAACTCCGTACATCATCTCTTCCTTCTTTCTAAACTTATACTAAATCCATATGCATAATAAAGAGCTCACCTTTTCTCCCCATTACTCTATTTCCTTTATCAATAAATCCACTTTTTAAATAAACATGCTGTGCAGCAATATTTTTATGATTCACACCCAAAATAATTTCATCTCGCTTGGGGAAATTCGCCTTTACAAAAGAAGGTAATAAATTTAAAGATTGTTTCGCAATCCCTTTACCCTGAAAATTTGTATCAACAGAATAAGCCCTTAATAGAATTGCATTTTTATTATCACTATATTGTCTAACTCCATCCCAACCATGCAAAACAAAAAATCCTGCAACATCATTGTTACTCAAAATTAAAATGGCATGACGATCAGCCTCTAATACACATTTATCTATATTCTCTATAGGTAAACCAGTAAATTTTAGATGCTCATCAGTTAGAAAATAGTTTTTTAATTGATCATCATATTTGTCATTATAAAATTGTAAAGAAATAGTATTTGTCGGTAATAAAGAATTAGGCATGAAAATATCCTCCAATAAAAATATAATTATAAGAATAGTACAACAATTACAATCGTATTTCTACAGTGTTTTTTTAACTAAATTATTACAATTCTTAATCAACTATATTTAATTGATGGAGGGTTAAATAATAATATGTACTCATTTAATAAACAAAAAACCACCTCTCTAGTGGTTTTTCCTCGATAGTTTTCTTTAAAACTTATATTTGCTCAAATGGTTCTGGATACCTTTGCTGAAAATATGATAATAAATCGCTTTTCTTAAGAAGGAGATTTAAACAAATTTGCTGGCTTATCGCAGATTTAAATACAAGTTTATTGCAAAACTGACACTTTTCCTTTTCAATAAATGCATGTTTAATAGACAAAGGGAAAATCGTCTTTTGTTTTCCAGCTAATAATATGTAACCTTGATGATTAACGGAAAAGCTTATTTTATAACCGTCGTACCCTCCAAGCTTACTAATTACCACGTTTTGAATATCTAAGTCTTGAATCACCATGTGAAATAGCACCTCCGTTTTCAACAAAATATATGACGAAATGCTATTTTTATGACTCATTATCGTTAAATATTTTCATAAAAAAATAAAAACTACCCAAAAAGTAGTTTTTTATCACGATTTCTTTATTAATTTATTATTTTACTTTGGTCGACGATTGTCAAAAGCCATTTTATAGCTAATTAAAATTGCTCAGAATAATGTTCTTGGAAATAAGCTAATAATTCATTTCTTCTATTAAATAATGTTGGACAAACTTGTTGACTAATATTTGATGAAAAAACTAGTTTATTGCAAAGCTGACATGTTCCTTTTTCATTAAAAGTGTGAATTAAAGACAAAGGAAATAATATCTTTGTTTTACCGACTAAAAGTGCAAACTGCTGTTGATCAATCGAAAATTTAATTTTATAGCCTTTATAATCCGTATGTTTTGCAATTTGTATGTTTTGAATATCAAGTTCAAGCTTTGTCACTTTGACTAGCACCTCCGATTAAAGGGTTGGATTAAGATTTTAATAGACTTGTTTACGCTTGTATTTCCTGACAACTTGTATAATCTATATTATTAGTTTACTTAACAAAACTTTCATAAAGCAATAATCTTATCTTCATCTACTGACATAAAAAAATCTATTATGTTTTTTTAATTTGCTGAATAGTAAAAATATCACGCTATTTCTTTGTTTTTTTTTTAGTAAATTTTGAACTAAATTTACTTTTTCGGAAAAATTTAACACTAAATAAGTGAAGACATCTATGTACTTATGTTAGAATTTAAACTAAATGTGATCTCACATTCTAAATAATTTAATTACCAAATTCATGTAATCTAAGATTTGCCCTTACTATCAAAAGAGGTAAGGGATTTTTCTTTGTTATTTCTGTTATTGGTTAGAGGGAAGGTAAGTAATGAAATCAAAATCAGCAAGTACCTTAATTAAGTTAAATTTGAAAGGAGAAAGAAATAAAAAACGAGCATTAAACTCAATGGCATTAGTTGGCCTTGCATCAACATTAACAATTCAAATTCCATATAATACTACTGCAGCTGCAGCCTCTATTGATTCCAAAACTCTGCAATCTAGTACACTTTATTCAAATAATAATATTAGTACATATAAATCAATCGGTAATGGTGTCCATGTAAGATCTGGAGCTGGTACCTCTTATCAGATTTTAGGTAGTGTTAATAAAAATCAAAAACTTGATGTAATTTCATCGTCTAATGGTTGGTATAAAATAAAATTTAATGGGTCAACTGGATATATTAGTGCTTCTTATGTTGGAAAAGTTACCGAATCGAATATTATTAATAATAATCAAGTGGTTACTTCGGGGAACTACATTTCTACTGGTAACGGTGTCCGCATAAGATCAGGCGCTGGAACTTCTTATCAGATTTTAGGTAGTGTTAATAAAAATCAAAGATTAGATGTAATCTCAGTTTCTAATGGTTGGTATAAGGTGAAATTTAATGGGGTAATAGGGTATATTAGCGCATCCTATGTTGGAAAAGTTACCGAATCGAATAATAGTAATAATAATCAAGTGGTCAGTTATGGAAACTATATTTCTACTATTAATGGTTTACGCGTAAGATCTGGGGCTGGAACTTCTTATCAGATTTTAGGTAGTGTTAATAAAAATCAAAAACTAGATGTCATCTCACTTTCTAATGGTTGGTATAAGATAAAATTTAATGGGGTTATAGGGTATGTTGGTGCATCTTATGTTGGAAAAGAGACTGATTCAAATAAGACAGATTCAAACAAGGTAGATTCAAGTCAGACAGATTCAAATAAAGTTGATTCTAATAACTCTCAATCATTTGATGTGCAAACTTTAATCACCTTATCTAAAAAGTATTCAGGTGTACCTTATATTTGGGGTGGGGAAACTCCATCAGGTTTTGACTGTAGTGGATTTATTTCCTATGTATTCAAAGAATCTGGATTGTCACTTCCTAGAACAAATGTTGCAGGATATTGGTATAATAGTTCAAATTTAAAAACTGTAGATGACTTTCAACCTGGAGATTTAATCTTTTTCGAAAACACTTATACTTATGGACCGTCCCATATGGGTATCGTGATTAATAATAATGAGTTTATCCATGCAAGCAGTAGTTCAGGAGTAACTATTTCTAAAATAAACAATTCATATTGGAACCAACATTTTTTAGGATTTAAAAGATTTAAATAAGTTTTCAACATCTTACTTGAAAAAAGAACTTGTCAATTTTTCTATTTAAAAGAAGATGTTTGAGGTTGATTTCCACTACAGGATGCTCGCTTTCCATGGGGCGAGATTCTTTAGCCTCCTCGGCAAGCCTGCGGGGTCTCAGCCTTCCCGCTTATCCCATAGGAGTCGAGCAACCTTCCGTTCCAATCAACTTCTTTATCAAAAAAAGTAAACCATTCATAAATAAATTAAGTGCAATATATTTCAATTATTTCAACACGTAAAAAAACACCTATCAAGGTGTTTTTTTCTTCATTGATTAAACGAAATAATCTCTTTTAATTCAGACCAACACGTAATACGTGGGATGTCCATCCCTCTATTATATGAAGTGTCTTTCACATATGCTTTTAAAGTTAATTCTGAGAGTGTATTCAATATTTCTGGTTTGTCATCAAAATAATAATCTAAGCCTAATTCTTTTATAATATGAATTTTTTCAGAATCTTTCATTCCACAATAAAATCGATCTTGATGAACTGGAAATCCATTTTTTAATAACCATTCTTTTGTGCGTTCACCATATTCTTTATTTCTAGCAGTCACATAATAAATTTCGTGTCCCTGCTTTTCTAATTCTTGTAATGTTTCAACTGCATATGGAAATGGAGGACAAGTCGTAAAGTATGTCTCTTCTAGATTACTCTTCCACATTTTGCTTCCTTCTTCTGCCGTTAAGCCAAAAGGTTCATGAATTTCAACAGTTTTCAATTCATTGTAAGCTTCTATAGGTATATTTTTATTTAATTTTTTATTATAAATGTGAAAAGCATGCTGTCTTAAATCAATTAAAGTATCGTCAATATCGAAACCGAATTTCATTCTAAAAGTCCTTCCTCATGAAGTAGTATATTTTGGATAGCCTATGAATTTATAATCAGGACCAATTTTCGTTAATTCGATTTCTTCAAGTTCAATCGCTTGTCCCATTTTATCAAACCCAGTACCTTCTAAAAATGTAGGTGCACTTTTTCCACCTATTAATTTAGGAGCTAAATAGACAATCACTTTATCAACTAAATTTTGATTCATAAAGGAAGCATTCACTTCTCCACCACCTTCTACTAATAAAGAAGAGATTGAATGTTCACCTATAATTTTTAGCATTTCGTTTAAATCAACTCGATTTGGATCGCTCGTTACAAATACTTTTACACCTAAGTTTTCTAATTCACTTCTTTTTTGTTCAGAGTGTTTTTGACTTGTGAATATCCATGTTTCTGCTTGTTGATCAGTTACAACTTTTGATTCTAAAGGAATCTTTAAAGTTGAATCTAGTATTACTCTAACTGGATTACGTCCGTTTGGAATTCTAGTTGTTAATTCTGGATTATCTTTTAATACTGTATTTACACCAACTAATATCGCACCAATCTCATTTCTTAATTGATGAACATCATTTCGAGCTTCCGCTGAAGTGATCCATTTACTATCAGAAGAATGGGTAGCAATTTTCCCGTCCAATGTAGACGCTGATTTCATTACGACAAAAGGAATGTTTTTAACAATATATTTGTTAAATACTTCATTCATTTTGATCGATTGTTCTTCACAAACTCCGATGATTACTTCAATTCCCGCATCTTGAAGAATTTTTACTCCTCTTCCAGCAACAAGCGGATTTGGATCAAGTGTAGCAATAACAACTTTTTTCAAGCCTGCACGTACAACCGCCTCTGCACAAGGACCAGTTCGTCCATGATGAGAGCATGGCTCAAGAGTTACATAAATTGTTCCACCTTCAGCTTTATCTCCTGCCATTCTAAGTGCATTAATTTCAGCATGAGGTTCACCAGCTTTTAAGTGAGCACCAATTCCAACAATCCGATTATCATTTACGATTACTGACCCTACTAGGGGGTTTGGATCGGTTTGACCTTTCGTAGCCATGGCATTTTGAATAGCTAAATTCATATAAAATTCATGATTACTCACTTGTACGTCCTCCTTTAAAATGACCAGAACGAACAATTTTAGTCTCTAAATACTTCTCGTTATACTTTGATTTGTCTCCCCATAATTGAATTCTTCCAGATACATTTGCTCCAGAGCTTTGAAGAGCATCCAATTTTCTTGGGTTGTTTGTAATTAAAGTAACTGGTTTTGAACGAAGTGTTTTTAATACTCTAATAGCATCTTCGTAGTTTCGTGCGTCATCTACGAAACCTAGCTCTTCATTTGCTTCAACAGTATCAAATCCTTGCTCTTGAAGTACATATGCCATTGCTTTACTGAATAAACCGATTCCTCTTCCTTCATGGTTTGCTAAATAAAATAATGCACCTGATTTATTTGAAGAAATCATTTTCATTGCTTCTTTTAATTGGAATCCACAATCACAACGTTTACTTCCAAAAATATCACCCGTATGACAAATACTATGCATTCGAATTAGTGCGTCCTCTGAATTTTCAAAGTCACCATAAACTAATACACTTGATTGTTGCATTTCTGCTAAATTGGATGAAGCTAATTTACTAATAATTTTTTCAGTGTTATATGATCCATCGCTACAAAAATCTCCTTCGATATCCTCACAGCGTAGCCAACAATACCATTGAAAAATGACTGTTTCTCCATCTAAATTTACAGGCAGTTTAATTGGTCCAACTAAATAAATTGATTTATCGTTATTTTTTATGACATTAATTTTCTCTTTTAATAAAGAAACTACTTTTTCGTTGATCATGAGGCTTCCTCCTGTTTTCTAACACTATTTCTTAATGATAATATATTTTAATTTTTACTTGTCCATATTTAAACATTTAAGGCATTCTTTATATAGTCACATCAAAGTGATGTTTGAAGGTACTTTCCTGTGTTAGTTGTTGCTTTTGTAAGCTTTCAACTTCTCCTCGTCTAGCATATTCAAATTTCTTTAACACTATTGTACTAGTATCTTTGTTTTGAATAGCATCTTGAATGATTTCTGCTAAAATATCTGCATCTTTCATTGCAATATTTACACCAAGCGCTGCAGTAGGGCTCATTGTGTGTGCCGCGTCACCCATTATAATTAAGCCGTCTTTTACCCATGTTTTGCTACGGCTGCTTTGAACATTTAATAATACAAAATCATTCCAAGATTTTATATTTTCTTGAACTGTTTCAGTCAGTTCTGGAAATGCTTCGATTAGCTGATTTACAAAAGGATTGAAAGATTTACTTCTTAAGTTCGAAAAAGAACCTTCCTCTATGTTCCATCCAATTTGAATGAATCCTCCAGCTTGAGTAAACAAAGCCAATTGTTGTTTATTAATCAAAGTTAATCTAACTGTTGGATCCCAACTTGCTGGTCTTGGTACTTTAGCCCAAAGTAGGTCGTATCCATGTTTTATAATATCCGTGGGTATATTTGCTAATTTTCGGATCGTTGAAAATCGACCGTCAGCACCAATTATAATCGAGCTATTAATTGTTATTTCAGTACCATTCCTTACTGCTTTAACACCAATATAACGACCATCTTGATCTTCTATTAATTTAGACACTCGTGTGCCCATTAAAAGCTTAAAGTTTTCATATTTATTTGCTTCTTTTAAAATAACATTCAATAAATGATTTTGTGGAACATGAATACCAACGTGTTTTGAACCTTGTGATGGAAAAATACTTTTTATTATTTTATTATGATTCCAATATTCAACACGATCCATTAGCAGTAGTCCGTATTCTTTAACTTTTTCATAAAGATGATGCTTTTTTAATATTTGTTCACCTTCAGAATTTAGATGTTCTCCCCTAAATTCTTTATCAATTCCATTATGTCGTTCCACAAGAACTGTCGAAATATTATTTTTTGCAAGCAAATATGCTAATAGTGCACCACCTGGTCCCGCACCTACAATACATACATCTGTATTCATATTCATGTTGTTTTGCCACCTATTTATAGACATTTATTATTTTTCTAAAAAAATTATTTAGTTACTTTATGTAAGTAAGTTTAATTTAGTAATAAACTTACGTCAAGTAATAAATTTATGTATGGTAATCTTGTTATTAATTCAAATTTAGTTATAATATGGGTATAGGTGAGGTGGCTTTAAATGGATTTTTCTTTATTATGCCCTCGGTTTGAAAAAAGCGTAGAGTTAATTAGTAAACGATGGGCAATTCTTATAGTTTTTCAACTTCTTTCTGGATCACAACGATTTTGTACAATCGAATCAACTTTGCCAATTAGCGGGCGCGTTCTTTCAGAAAGACTAAAGGATTTAGAACAAGCAGGTATTGTAAAACGAGATGTATATCCAGAAACTCCAGTTCGAATCGAATATTCTTTGACAGAAAAAGGACTGGCTTTAGAACCAGTTATTAAGGAATTAATGAAATGGTCGCAAGATTGGACAACAATCGATTAAAAATGGTTTTTGTTTTTTGCTTCGCCTTTTAATTATTTTTTAGAATTCAATTGCAAATAAAAGGGATGTCTTATAAGTTAAATTTCTAACTTGTGGACATCCCTTTTTTATTTTGGCTCAGTTTTGATTTTTTTGAGCAAATAATTGTTATATACTTATAAAAATGCCGTATAAATTATATGTTTTCCTTTTGGGCAGAACCAATATATTGCGCTTTGGACGCTCCAAGACCAAATATAAAGAGTAGAATCGATGCACCAACTAATATTAAAAGTGGAATCGTCCAGCTATTGGTTGCATCATGTATAAACCCAAATAGGGTTGGGCCAACAGCCGCAAGCAAGTATCCAATCGATTGGGCCATACCAGATAACTCAGCAGCCTGTTGCGCATTCCTTGTACGTAAGCTAAAAAACATCATGGCTAGGCTAAATGCGAAGCCACCTCCTATGCCTAAAGCGATGATCCACAAGACGATTAAATTTGAACTACCGTATAGTAACCCAAACATCCCAATTAAAAATAAAATTGCTGCAATTGTCACTAACGAACGTTGACTGGACATGCGCCCTGCGATGACTGGGACGATGAAGGTAAATGGGAGCAAAGCCAATAGCATAACAGAAAGCATCAAGCCAGACTGACTTGAATTCAATCCCTGTTGTTTAAGAATTTCTGGCAGCCAGGCGACAAGTACATAAAAGATCATGGACTGCAGTCCCATAAACAAGGTTACTTTCCACGCTAGTGCCGAACCCCACAAATTCTCATGACTGTTAGCCGTTTTATTATGAACAGTATCCCTTTTTGCGTTAAGATGTTTCAACTGTGGTAACCAAATTAAAATAGATATAAAGCTTAAAATCCCCCAAATTACCAATGCGCCTTTCCATCCAAATCCCACTCCAAGTGCAATGGGAACACTCACACCAGAAGCTATCGCTCCAAATAAGTTCATAGAAATGGAATACACGCCCGTCATCAAGCCAATTCGTTCAGGAAATTCACGTTTAATCAGGCCAGGTAACAATACATTACCAACGGAGATAGCTAAACCAAGAATAGCCGTACCTATATATAAAGCAGCAACCCCTGATAGAGAACGTATAGCAATACCAACAGTCAAAAAGACAATGGAACCAAAAATAATTCGTTCCACCCCAAATTTTTGCCCTAATTTAGGTACAATAGGTGAAAAAAACGCAAAAGCTAATAATGGCAACGTGGTAATCATCCCTGCCAATGTATTTGAAATATCCATATCATTCTTAATAAGACCAACAATTGGTCCTACTGAGGTTAAAGGGGCCCTTAAGTTAGCAGCAATAAATACAATACCAACAATCAATATCCAAACTGTTGATTTGCCAACAGTTGAAATGGCCCCTTTATTCTCCTTTTTAATTACTTGATTCATTGAATTCATCCTATCCCCTCCTAGCTTTTGAAAAATTCATGTATTGTAGTTTGTTCAATATGTTTTACTGTAAAGACGAGTTTCGATCTATCCATGAAGAGAGAAATTAAATTGCTAAAGGAATATCTAATCTGTTCAGTTGATTGAGGTATACCTTAGGTTAAGCTATAGAAATTCAAATTCTATATTTTAATATAATATGGAGAACAGCGACATCGTTGGTATGATTGGCATATGAATGAGTGCCATTTGTAGAAAAACTAATCGAATCATATTGATTTAGTGTAAATGTTTCATTATTGACTGTAATTGTAAGGGTTCCAGCCATAACAGTCACGATTTCAGTTGAATTCTGATGATGTTTTTCTGGATGGTAGGTGCTATTCGGCTGTATATAAGCACGATACATTTCCATATTATTATTTACGTTTTGGAAAATCGGCTCAATTGCCCAGTTATTTTCGTCCCCAACAATTTTTAGTCCCTCACCGGCTCTAGATAGATTCACATTATTTTCAGATGAGAATAAAGCCATGAGTGGTATGGATAAGCTATTTGAAATTTTCCATAACATTCCTATTGTTGGATTGGTTTCTCCGCGTTCAATATTTCCTAACGTAAGCTTACTCACACCCGATATTTCTGATAGGTTTTCAAGACTTAAACGCCTTTCTTTACGTAGTTTTTTTAGTACTGTTCCTACTTGTAAAACAACTTGTCTTTGATCATCAGCTTCTAAACTCATTTTGAGCCACCCTTCGCAATATCATGGGAAAATATAAAGTAAAAATAATTATTAATGTTTTACATATTATAGTGGATAAAATAATAATAAATAAACCATTTTGCAAATTATAATATACCAAAATTTTGATTAAGTCTAATAAAACATACTTTGTTACAACACTTTTCTTACTATTATTGAAAAATAACGAAATTGATTTGACCTCTTTTTTAGAGAAAACGCACAAAAACCACAAGGAAGTAAAAATTCCTTGTGGTTTTTCCTCGGCACCCTAATTATTGATTGCCTAACTCATTCTTAATCACGTCAATTGACTTACCTCTATATTTCTTCACTGGTTTTGGTGCATTATCTACAGCAGGGTTTTGCATTAAGAAGTTCTTTTCTACATATGCAAAGTCTTTCGCATCAACTGTACCATCAAAGTTGATATCATCTGAGCGTTTGTTTGTTCCCCAATATGTTTCAATTGCTAGAGCATCATTAATATCGATTACATTGTCTTTATTGATATCTCCCCCCTTTCATTAGATAAAAACACAATTTGAGAAATAAGAAGGTTTCTATATTGAATTACGTGAGAAAGGAACGACTGGAGATTAACTTCAAAGGCTAAACAGTTAAAGTAAAAAGCCTGTCCAAAAATATGAACAGGCTTTTACATTTTAATTATAATCCTAATTGACTCTTAATTGATTCTAATGTACTTCCTTTATAATTTTTAACTGGTTTTGGTGGTGCTGGAACCCAAGGATTTTGCATTAAGTAATTTTTTTCTACGAATGCAAGGTCTTTCGCGTCAACCGTTCCATCGAAGTTAATATCTGCACTACGTTTATTTGTTCCCCAATATGTTTGGATTGCTAATGCATCATTTACATCGATTACATCATCTTTATTTACATCTCCAGCAGTTGCATAAGGAGTACTTTCTGTACCTACTCTATATGATGTACCGTATACATCGTCATCTAAACCAAAGTAAGCGTTAATTCTCGAATATCGCGTTGTAAAATGACCTGGTATATCTTGAATTAATGTATAATCATCTTTTGATGGGTCAATTCCTGTAATATCAAATGACCCATTTTTCGCGACTATATTTGTTTTGACTACTTTTCCATTACGATCAATTACGGTTAAAGTTGGCGAAATTTTTGAGTAATCTTTTGCATAATCATAGTTGCCTTTTGCATCTAAAAATCCTTGAGCATGAATATATCCTTGGAATTCAGTTTGATTATTTAAGATCGAGATTGGCGAAACATTTGAAAAAACATTAGTTGATACATTATTTATATCTGTAAATTGTGAAGTAACTGAGCTAAATGAATAAGCATTTTTCGGATCTAATGGATTAGGAATTTCAATTGTTAAATCCACCATTGGTAAATCACCATCAACTCCAGAAGTTCCGTTAAAGTTAACTGTAACATCTGATGAAGTTGTACTTCCTGATGTAGTTTGTTTAACATCTAGTGATCCACCATGTTTTTGTGCAGCAGAATTCAATGAAATTTTCGTAATTTTTGTCCCTGGGGTATCAGAGAACTTATAATTTGCTTTCGATAGTTTACTTACATTATTTGCATTTAATGTCATCGTTAAAGTTTCACCTGGTTTTACAAAAGCTGCATTAAATTTTGTCGGTTTATTTGCCTCAACAGAAACATATGGTGTATGTTCATTTACAAAATAGTATTGTTTTTGAAGATAACCATTTGTTGCTTCGTCCATCCCTTCAAATTTAACACTTAGAACACTTTGGTCCGGTAACATCGCAATATCATCGGATGCATTACCCTCTTTATCTAGCTTCAAGTTACCATTTGGTAACCAAGAGTTGTAAGAATAGTAAATTTGATTTTGTGTTTGATCTGCAGCCATACCAGCTGCTTTTTTTACATCTACATTATCATCAGTAATCTGAGCTGTTACACCTAAAGTATCCTGACCATCTTTATACTCAACAATTTGTTTACCCGGTAGTTCCCCCTCCACATGCATATTCCATTTAGGTTTTGTACCATCGACAAATAAATCTTGACTAATCGTATATTGTTTTCCATTATCATCTGTACCAATCATTTTTAATACATATTGCCCTGTTTTTGGTACTACCAATTGATCATCTCTTGTTCCAATTGGATTATCTGGGTCATTTGTAAACGGATAGTAAAATCCAAAATAGACGAAAGGAAGTGAAATATCTACACCTTCATTAAATGCTACCCCATCATACGAACTAACAACACCAAGATCTTTACCAGTTTTTGCATCTGAAATAACAACGTCAATTGATCTCATATGTGATTTTAAGGCAATATTAGCAGCATCAGTTCGATTCCATTTTTGACTACTTTGACTAAGCGATTCAGGCACTGATTGTTTATACAATCTAAAGTAATCAAATCCTTGCTCGACGTAGTGAACGCCAAATGGAATGCGATATGTTTCTGATGGATTATCTTTGTTTGTATACACTACATACCCTTCATAAATTCCTTTTTCAGCTGTCTTTGGAATATTTAAAGTAATAGTTCTTTTCTTTTGGCTAATTCCTTTTAATGTAACTGTCGATGGAGTTTGAACAGTTACACCATTTGCTGCTGCATCCTTTGAACCACGTAAGTTTGATTGGAAATTAACTTTTACATCAAATGTTTTTGACTTTTCTCCTCTATTCATTAAAGTGACTGTGCGGTTATTTGAATAGTCATTTCCATCGAATGATACATTGCCGAAGCTAAGTGCCCCTGTTTCTTCATTAATTTGTTTTTCTTTTCCATTAATGATCGTTGGTATTTTTTCTTGCACTTTAATTTCAATCGTTGAATGGATTGCATTATATGGATCAATTCGTCCTGCACCTTGTTCAAATACACTGTATGGCTTACTTAAAGAATCTGCAGTATTCATTAAAATCGCTTTGATATCTTCTGGTTGTAAATTATGGTTTGCTTGCTTTAATAATGCTGCAACCCCTGTTGTAAATGGAGTAGCCATTGATGTACCTGACATACGCTGATATGCTTTTTTATAATCTGTTGGATTGTCTGGATTGTTTATAAAACCTGGTACTGTTGATAATACACTCACACCTGGAGCTGTAATTTCTGGTTTAATATCATAAGTTAATCTTGCAGGTCCTCTTGAACTGAAGTCAGCTAAAGTATCGCCCTGCGTTTTCGCTTCACCTATGTCAGTAAATGTAAAGTTAACAGATCCTGATTGTAGCTTTTGCTTCAAAGCTAGACCATCTGCGTTAGATAGCGAGAACGTTGGAATGAAATTTACACCATCGCCTAAGAAGGTTGGAATTTGTCCTTCAGTTGGATTGTCATTATACATAAGAACTGCTGCAGCTCCTTGTGATTTAGCAACCGCAATTTTAGAATCTAATGTATACGTTCCACGACTCATTAGAACAATTTTACCTTTTACATCTTTACCTGAATATGCTTCTCCTAGATTTACATCTACAACCGAATTCGTTACACCTTTTAATTTTGAAATATCATCCCCAGCGCCTTTTGCCATTAAAAGTAAAGATGCATTTACATTATCGATCGCACCTTTCCCTCCAAGTGTCGTAATTGGAACACTGCTTGCACCTACTGTTAATGCTAAACCAGCCGTTCCTGGTGAACCTAACGTATACATCTTATTTCCTGCATTTCCAGCAGCAACTACTGCAGTAACTCCATTTAGTACAGCATTATTAATTGCAATACTTTCAGGAAGTAGTGGGTCATTATAATTTGCACCTAGTGAAAGGTTCATAACGTCCACTCCATCTGCAACTGCTTGATCAATTCCCGCGATGATATTATCAGTTGTACCGCTGCCACCTGGTCCTAATACACGATATACATAAAGATCGGCATCTGGAGCAATACCAGTTGTTGCATCTTCACTTTCATTTTTGCCTTGCCCTACAATCGTACCTGATACGTGAGTTCCGTGTTCTGTTACGTAATTTGCTGCACCAGTAGCTCCATAAGGTTTACCCGCTTTTATATAATCAGCATAAGTAGTTTCCATTGGATCATTGTCATTATCTACGAAATCGTATCCACCTTTAAATGCGGCTTTAATGTCTGGATGGTTATAATCAACACCTGTATCAATAACAGCTACTTTTACTCCTTTACCTGTATAGCCTTCTTGATGTAATTTATCAATTTGTAAGTAAGAACGCTCATCTGCCATTCCTTTTCCTGTTGAACTTGTAGATGAATCTTTCCCTTCAACCGGAAGCTCCGATTTCACTGTTACATCGCTATAAATAGCTTGTACAGCTGTTGATTTCATTAAATCATTTAGTTTATTTGCAGGGACTTCTAAAGCTACCCCGTTAAATGCATGTTTATATTCACGTTTTATTTTATATGAACCATCAGATTTTGTTTTAAATAAAGAACTTATGTCTGATTTAAACTTAGTATGATCTTCATTCGCATTGCTTGCTGCTTCTGAATCTGATAAAGCTTGTCCTTTTAAAGCAGCTTCTAATACAGCAATTTTCTGTGGTTTTTGTTTAAATGAAACAATTACCGAAACAGTTTCAGGACTATTAAGATTTACATTTGAATCAAGAAAAAGACCTGATTGATCAGTCGTTGAAATCTTTTGTAGAGCTTCTCTTTGTTCTGGAGTTAATTTAGCTAAAATCGTTTCTGCATTTGAGACAACATCTGCTTTCGTTACATTTGAAACATGACTTAAAGAACTTAAAATAAAACTAGTTGATAACGCAGCTACTGTAAGGCTTTTTGCAATTTTACTTTTACTCGTTCTCTTTAACATACTCTTCCCCCATTTATAGTAAGATTCGCAAAATGAAGTTATTAATAGTAGAGGAACTTTGAATCTAAAACTCTAGCTTTTATATTCTAAAAATCCATCAACCTAATAACCACTTCCTATTACTTATTATTAAAAATATTCAAATAATTAACAATCGGGTTATATGGAGTAGATTCTTTCAACGTTTCTTCTTTTCTTTTACAAAATTCGACACTTTTCACAAAAGAAGTTTATAAACTTTCTTATATCTTTATAAGTTTTTCTTATTTTTTTATAAATTAAGTTCGTCGAGAAAATTTAAAATTTAGTTTCTTGGTTGATCTATAGATTCTTTATTAATAAAAATTAAGGGAAGTCGATATTCGACTTCCCTTAATTTTTAAATTATTGTAATCCTAATTGAGTTAATACATCATCTAATGTAACGCCTTTATAAGCAGTTTTTGCTTTTGGTACATTTGATACAGTCGGATTTTTTAGTCCAAAGTTTTTAACAATGAAATCCATATCTTTTTTATCTACTACTTTATCAAAATTAAAATCTGCAGTTGCTTTATTAGTACCCCAATATGTTTGTACTGCTAATACATCTAGAATATCGATCACATTATCTTTGTTTACATCACCTGCTGCTGCAGTTGGTAAATTAAAGGCCAATCTTTTTCCAACTATTTCACCACGTACATTATTCGATAATACAACTTGTTTGTTCATCGTAAAGTGACCTGGTACATCAACTGTTAACGTATATGGATTTACTTCCGCTTTTAGTCCTTCAATAATATACTGACCACTCTTGTTTAAACTTGACGGAGTAGCAGTTGTTTTTCCATCATAAGAAGTAACTTTTACATTTGCCCCAACCTTACTTAAATCAATTGAATAAATAGATTGACCTGAGGCATCTTTTGCCCCTTCAACTTGTACTGTTCCATCTAATCTTGAATAAGTTGGTTTATATTTGATACTTTCCATGTAAGAGTAAACATTATTAGTCTCTACATTTGATTGATCAGTTGTGGAGGCTGTCATCGTAAACCAATTGAAAGCAGATCCTCCATAAAGTCCATCCGTAAACTTTTTAGCCGTTTTAAGGTCGAAATTAAATAATTGTAAGTCTTCTGGTAATGTTTTGTCACCTAAATAAGTGAATGTAATTGTATAGTTCGTATTAGACGGACTTGTTTGAACAGCAACTACAGAAACTTGCGCATCACCATACTGCTTAACTGCATCATTTACTACTACATTCTCAATTGAAGCTAGGTTAGGATCAACTGGTATTGTAATTTTAGATGTTTTTAAGTTTTTAACATTATTTGAACGAACACTATAATTTACTGTGTCTCCATTTGATACGATTTGTTTATTTGCCTTTAAATAGTAATAAGGTAAATTGTGATCCACAAAAACAACTCTTAACATATTAAAAGCATTTCCTATAGTGTTTCTTGCATAATCCATACCATAAAACTGAACTTGTAAAGGTGCAGCTTGTTTTCTAACGACAAGTTTATCAGTGTAATTTCCATTTTTATCTGTATAAATTGGTGCTTTTGGCCATGGACTATTATTAAACGTAACAACTGAATTGTTTGATTGATCAACTGGGAAACCTAGTTTATTTGCTTCCTCTGTTTCAGGATCATTTAAGTGAATGTTAAAATCATATAAGAATTGTCCATTTGAATCAAATTGACTATCATTAGTTTCAATTACTTTTTGGTCTAATGAATCAAAGCTAGAAGTCATAGTTGGTGCACCTAAATCGTAAATAAAATCAGATGACTTTGTGAATGATTTACCTTGTTCATTTGTTCCAACCAACTTTATTTTATAGCGTCCTGGTTGTGCAATTGCTGATAGATAGCTAATTGGATTCTTTGAATCACCAGTAAATGGATAATATGATCCAGTAAATCCTCTTGTAACATAATAAGTTTGATTTTCATTCAATAATATTGGACTCAAGGAACCTATTAATCCTAGGTCTTCACCTGTAATAGAATCTTGTAAAATAATATCTATTGTTTTCATATGTGATTTTAATGAGAATGTAAACGATTCGAAAGGCCAAGCATTTTCAGGCCAAGCTGTATCAGTTGAAAACATTGGTAAGGCGTCAACTGAATCAATGCCTTCATTTATTACACGTCCACCAAATGGAATTTGATATGTTTCTGATGGGTCCCCCGTATTTGTGAAAGTGATGTATCCTTCATATGTGCCTTTATCTGCTGTTTTTGGAATGTTTAAATTAAATTTAATTGATTTTTGGCTAATTCCGTTTAATTTTACCGATGAAGGGCCTGTTAGCGTTATATTGTTTTTAGCTGCATCTAAAGAACCTCTTAAGCCAGTTTGGAATTTTACGTCTACATTAAATGTTTTTGCTTTTTCGCTACGGTTTTTTAATGTAACAATGCGTGAATCAGCAATATCTTGATCATCAAATCCAAATGAACCAAAGCTCATTCCACCTGTTAATTCTTGAATTGATTTTTGTTTTCCATCAATAATTGTTGGCGTTTTATCAACTACTTCTAATTCTACATTTGAGTGGATTGCTTCATAAGCATCTACTCGTCCGCTACCTTCTTCAAAGACACTATAAGCTTTTGATAATGTATCTGCTGTATTCATTAAGATTGATTTAATATCTTCTGGTTTTAAATCTTTATTTGATTGTAGTAATAAAGCCGATACCCCAGCTACATAAGGTGTTGCCATTGATGTACCTGATAAACGCTCATACGCATACTTGTAATCTTCTGATTTTGTTCCATCTACTGTTTTGTCGTTTACATAGAATGGTACAGTTGAAAGGATTGACACACCAGGTGCAGTTACTTCCGGTTTAATATCATAGTTTACTCGAGATGGACCTCTAGAGCTAAATGACGCTAATTCATCTGAAGCAGTCTTTAGTTTTGTGAAATCACCAAATGTAAAGTCTGTTTTTCCGGCTTTAATTGCAGCAGCGATTGTATCACCTTCATCATTTGAAACTGAAAACGCAGGAATCGCATCGACTGATTCACCAAGGAATGATTGTATTGCACCTTCTGCTTTATTCGTTTCATCGTTATACATTAAAACTCCAGCAGCGCCTTTTGCTTTTGCATTTTTGATTTTGTCTATCAATGCAATCGAACCACGTTTAATGAACGCAATCTTACCGTTTAGATCTTTTCCATTAAAATCTGCTGGGTTTGCTAGTCCAACATCAACAAGTTGATATGTTTTACCTTTTAATGTAGTTAAATCATCTTTATAATTTCTTGCTAATTGTCTTAATGAATAATTTTTACCATCTTGTACACCTGCATATTGATAGATATCAAGTGCGATAGATGAAGCACCAACTGTTAAAGCTAATGCTGCTGTACCAGGTGAACCAACCGTGTACATTTGATCCCCACTATTCCCTGCTGCAACAACTGTCGTTACTCCACTTAATACGGCATTGTTTACCGCAATTGAAGTCGCATATAGTGGGTCATTTAACGTTGCACCTAATGACATATTAATAACATTCATACCATCTTTTACAGCTCTGTCAATCCCGGCAAGAATTGCATCAGTTGTCCCGCTACCATATGGACCAAGTACCTTATAAGAATAAATATCCGATTCTGGAGCCGCACCAATAGTTTTATATTCACTACTCGCTTTCCCACGACCGCCAATGATTCCCGCTACATGTGTACCATGCTCAGTATAGTATGCACTGCCACTCACAATTTCTGCTTGGCCAGATTTTTTCCAATCTGCATACGTTGTCTCCATTGGATCATTATCATTGTTTACGAAATCATATCCACCTTTATATGCATCTTTCAAATCTGGATGGTTATAATCAATACCTGTATCTAAAATCCCTATTTTAATTCCTTTTCCAGTAAATCCTTCTGCATGTAATCGATCTAAAGCGTCATAAGGTGTATAGTTTCCAACATTTGCTTCATCTGCTTTTAACTGATCGTTTTCCTTAGGAGGATCAATTGAAAATGTTTGGTTACTCCAAACTGTTTTTACAGCTTTTGATTTTAATAGGTTTTTAATTTGATTTGCTGGTAGTCTCATTGAAACACCATTAAAGGCATTTTTATATGAACGATTAATCGTATAATCTACCTTTTTAGTTTTGCCATTTTCTAATACTTGACCTACATCTTTAGCAAATGTTTCATGATCTTGATCGACTAAGTTTATTGCTTCAGATGCAGTTAATGATTTACCTTCTACACTTGCTTCGATTTGAGCAACTTTAGCAGGTTTATTTGCAAACTCAACAATAACACTTGTTTGTTCCTTTGAGTTTAAATTAATATCTGAAGAAATTTGAAGACCTGATTGTTCATTAGTCGAAAGCTGTTCAAGTGCTGCTCTTTGCTCTGAAGTTAAGTTTGCTAAAATATCTTCTACATTTCTTGGACTTGCTGCTTTAGTACTAGTAGTTACTTGTCCAAGTGAACCAAGAATAAAACTAGATGTTAAAGCTAAAACGGTAAAGCTTTTTAAAAACTTTTTTTCTGTCCTTTTCCCCATTTCTCTTCCTCCTAGAAAATTTACAACAAGGTAGAAATCTACATTGAAGTACAAAAATATTCTTACTTTGACAAAAATATGGATTATTTCCCAAAAAATAAACAATTTCTCTGTTTATTCAACTTCATTATTGAGAATTTTCAATCTTTTATCAATCGGGTTATCGAGTCCCTATATCACATGGTTTATAGAATAACCCGAACAAATTCCGACAATTTTCTTGTCTGAAGTTTATAAACATTTGTTATAAATTTTGATATTTTGAAATAAATTCCATTTACTTATAACAAAAAAAGTCTATAGACAACGAATACTCGTTATCTATAGACTTTTAATTTAAAGCTTTATGCATCAATTTAAAGTTTTTGTCTACTTCAATTGCCTTTTCATATTCTTTTTGCTCGATATAGTGATTATATAAGATCTTTCCATACTGCTCAAAAAATGAGGTATTATTAGTGTCTATAAGCTGTGGCACCACTACTTCAGCTAAAAATTGATAATATTGACTTGAATTTTTTTTACTTTTCAAAGCTAATAATTTATACAGATTAAAATAGATTGGACATGATTTTTTAGCTAACTTTGTCCCTGTTTCTATTTTTTCTAAAAGATTCTTTTTTTTCAATAACTTTGCATCTAAACATGCTTCAGTAAAATGATATAATCGCCTTAAATATTTTATTGATGATTTATCAGTTAGTAAAAATGCTTCTTCAAAGAAACTAACTGCTTGATCAAATTCCTTTCTTTTATAAAACTCTTCTCCTAAGTTAAATAAAATATTTATTTTACTTTCATGAGCACCTAAAATGACACAATTATGAATCAAATCCTTATAGTTTTCTACTAACACTAAAAAGTCAATGTCTCTTTCACTGTCCAATTGCATTAGCATTAAGATTTGAGCATTCATAGCACTCACATGATTATATGTTTTATTAAAAAATTGAAGAGCTTTTTTTGCATATGTAAATGCGGATACTTTCGCTTTTGCATGATGATATGCTACTGCTAAGTGATAGTAATACTCTTCATTATTATACTCTGCTATTTTAATTTGTTTTAAAAGGTTCACAGCAGTTTGACATTCTTCACCGTGGGCAGTTCTAAATGTACTGATACAGTATATTCCTTTAATGTGTAGAAGAACATTCTTCTCATAATTAGATAATGTCTGAAACTCTTTTTCTACGTAATCAATTATATTTTTTGCTTCTGTAAACATATTTTTATGAAGATAATATCTCCCTTTTAATAGCAGATAGTTTGCAGCATGTTTTGAAGCCAGAATGAACGGATTTTGATCTAATACTACTTTTACTCCTTCAATCTGTGGTGTTCTTTGCATAATAATTGCTTGATTCCACTCATTTAAATGCTTCTCTATAAGATAAAATGATTCAATTTCTTTGTTTATATCAATTTCTAACTTTTGAGCCAATTTGTAAATAATTTCTTCTGACAAAGTAACTTTTCCACTTTCAAACCTACTAATATACGCTTTACCACAAATTCCTTCACCTAAGTTAGACTGACTAATTCCTTTTTTCTCTCGATAATATTTGATGATTTCTCCAACTAACATATTTAGCCTCCTCTATATTAGGCAACGTTCAAATTGAACAAAAAAGTATCATTTATTGTAAATTTTTCTAAATATAAGAAAGCACTTGATAAATCTAATGTTTTGATTCAACATTAGAACGTATTATTTTTCAATTACATTAGACTCAATCGCGAAAAATAGAATAATACTATTAGTTAAACCCAATTCTATATTTGCAAAATGATTAAGTAAATTTACAGTTTTTAAATATAACTTCACGATTTGTAATATAAAAATTGAAATAAAAAATCTATATTGGAAAAGTTTTAGTTCATGTATGAAAGCATAAAGGTGGTCAATGTAATGCATTTAGAAAAACTAGAGATTTTAGTAGAAGTCGCTAAAACGGGGTCGATTTCAATCGCTGCAGAAAATCTTCATGTAAGTCAATCCGGTATAAGTCAAGCGATTACTAAAATAGAAGAAGAGCTAGGAATAAAAATCTTCAATCGATCTAGATTAGGGGCAAGATTAACAGTGGATGGGGTACAAATCGTGGAAAAATCACAAGAAGTACTCCTAAAATACGCAGAATTAAAAGAAATAGCACAGAAAAGTAAAGATACCCAACTCAGTGAACTTAGAGTTTCCATGGTACCTGCTTTTATTAATTACTTATTAACACCGTTAGTTGATTTTAAAAACCAACATTCAAATTTGCACATAGACATATTAGAAAACACTACTGAACGTACAATTGAAATTGTTAAAAAAAACCAAGTAAATATAGGAATCATCTGTCTTTACGAAAGCATTATGAAAGAATTAGAAGAATTTCATTATGAAGGATTAGTACCTGGAATGATGAAAGTATATGCAAAAAAAGATTCCCCTTTTGCCATCTCGAAAAAAATAACTCCTGAAGAAATTCTTCAGCAAAAATTCGTTCTATATAACGGTGACTATATAAGATGGTTTACAAATAACTTCCAACATAATATTGGAAAATTAGATATTTTATTTTCTTCCAACCATCTTGAAGAGTTATTACGAGCAATTTTAAATGGAAATGCTATAACATGGGGACCAAATTTTTCATTAAAAAATCATCCATATTTATCGAATGGTGAACTCGTTGAAATTGATCTCGTAGATTACGAACCTGTGAACTCAGAACTTGGGGTAATCACTTCAAAAAAGAAAAAATTATCGAAAGTTGAAAAACAATTTATCAATTTCTTGAAAACTGAAATCATTTCATCTTAATAAAAAAGGCAACATTTCAAATGTAGAAATGAGCCTTTTTATTTTATCAATATATCTTTCACTTTAAGATTAATTACTTAATGCATCTGATTAATCCAATTCACTCTTTCAAAAATCATTCATTATCATTCGATTGTTCTTTTTCCTTCTTTCTTTTTAGGAAAACAATTAAGCCAATGATTCCTGCTAAAAGTAATAATCCGCCTCCGATATAATACCAATAATGATTATTTTTTATTTCAACTGCTTTATTATTCAAATCTGTTGCTTCTTTACCAATCGTAAATAACTCATCCCATTCCCATACTTGAGTTCCGATGATCGCTTTCATCTTTAATCTGTATTTCCCTGGTTCAATTGGATTATTATTTAAATCGATTGCGTAATCAAAATTTGAGTTAGGTGCCATGCTCATCTCAGTTTTTTTCGAATTATATAAAACTTTATTGGAACCTTTCTTAAAGATTTGCGCATCTATACTCATATCCTTCGCAATAGAAGATTCACTATTTTGGATTGTCGCAGCAATTGTTGTTCGATAATTTACTAATTTAGGTTTAATATCAAGCAAATGTAGATCCGGCTCGACTTCCTTACTGTTTTCCGATAATTTTATTCCAACCACATATGCATATTCATTTTTTATATTAATGCTCTCACTTTTGGAACTTTTTTCAGACTCATCAATCTTTTTCTTAAAGTGGGCTGCTCCTAATATAACTCCATTATATTCTTCTTCCGGCATTGTAATCGAAAATGACACTACCTTTGATTTACCTGATGGAATAACAACTTCTTTTTGAGGTTCTTTTATTAAGCTAGTTAGTGGATACTTTAAAGATTGATCTGCATCTTTACTATTCGATTTAGAGTAATCAATCAGTCCATTATCATTAGTCGTTGCAAAAGTAATATTCGCTTGAATTGTTTCTTCTTTTTTACTATTATTAAAGACTTCAATTTTAAGATCCTGTTTTTGTCCTGGACTCATTTTTAAATCAAAATAAGATTTCAGATGATCAATTTGATTTGTCGGAATGATTGCTTTTACAGAAAAGTCGATATTATTCTCTGCTTTTACAGATAGAGGGATGAACGATAAAGTTAACAGAATAGCAGAAAAAATTAGCAATAATTTTTGACGTATAAAATCCATTTATATTCCCCTTTAGAAAATAGAGACTTTATATCATTTTCACTATAAGAGATTTAATGATGCTTCATCTAGTAGGTTGAATATAATATAAAGTCCATTCCATTAATTGTTATTTTTCAAATTAACTACTATAAACCCGGTGCATCCGTTAATGTCCACGTAATAGTTGCCTCATGATTACCAATTGTTGCTGAGCCTGCCGGTATCGTCAAAGTGACATTATCATTTAATGCCCCATCATTCACTTCCGGGTTTGGTCCAAGCCAACGAGTTACCCATGTACCATAACCATTTCCTTGTGATGCGGAAACAACAGATGATGCTGTACTTCCATCTGTATTTAAGGCAATTGTTTCAGTTGCTACCGGAGAGCCACTTGTACTTAAAGAGATTACGGAACCATTTTTTAATGTAATGACTGCACCAGGAAGAGAATCTGCTGTTCCATTTGTAAATTTACTTGCTTTAGCAGTTACTGACCAACCTTCCCCTGTTCCACGGCGATCTGACACTTGAATAAATGGCTTTTTAGATTTAGCCGAATAGGTTTCTGTTTTATTTGAAATCTCATTTACCCCGAAGTCAACTGATGAAACATAATCTAATGTTAATGAACCAGCATTCCCAGTTGGAGGATCTTTTGGATCAGTAGGACCTGATGGTTCTAATGGTTCAATTGGATTTGTTGGATCAACAGGTGTAACTGGACCAGTACCAGCAACAAATGTAATTGATCCCTTTGAATTACCTACGGACGATACCTCCGCAAAAGTTGTGTGTGCAGTTCCTACTAATGATGACATCCCAATAACACTAACAAGTGCGAGTTTTGTAATTTTCATTTCACTTTACTCCTCTAAAAATTTATTTTTTTGTTTCAACGATGTCATTATATCGTTGTAATAAAGTGATTCCCATGATGTTTTTTACCTTTGGTTTAGGTAAAAATAATACTTTGTCTTCAAAAAAATTTCACATTTAACACAAAAAAACGCATTAATAGGTGCTTCTCGTTCTGTGAAATAAATTTTTTTCTGAATTAAGACAGAACATTAGTAGCAATAATAGTAATAAAATGGACAAAATTTATGGGGATATTGAATGGATAAATCAACTAAACGGAAATTACAAATAATCAATATTTTAAGTAAACAGGATAAGTGGTTTAAAACAGGAGAATTAGCAAGTGAGTTATTATGTACTGAAAAAACAATACGAAATGATTTACAGGCAATTAATTCGAGCTTGCCTAAAGGATGGCAAATAGAAACAATCAAAGGTAAAGGAATTTATATTAATAAACCAATTTCTTCATCAATTAATCAAATTCGTTCAATTTATGTAAAAAACTCATTGAGTTTTCAAGTCATTATGCTCATACAATTTAAACAAATTACTACTATAGCAGAATTAGCAAACGCTCTTTTTATACAACAACCTGCTGTCTATTCTATACTAGACCGAGTTGAAGAATTATTGGGGGCCTATCATCTAAAATTAAAACGTGGCCCACTTGAAATAGTAGGAAGAGAATTTGAAATTCGCCTATTATGCCGTGATATTCTTGATGCTTTATACGCTCATTCAAATCAAGAATGGCCAATAGAATCATTTACATTCCAAGATATTAAAGAAATTGTTATAGCCACTACAGAAAAATTCAAATTATTTTTATATCCTTCAACAACTAAAAAGTACGTCTATTTGCTTGGAACAATGTTATATAGAATAGATAAAAAAATGCAAATTGAACTAACTAATCAATCGATAAATAAAATTTTAGATTCTGTATTTTTTAAGATTTCTAATGAAATTTGTGATCAATTAGATCATCAATATAAACATCATATTTCAATGAATGAACGAATTGCGTTCTCTTTATTAATGTCAACGCTTCCTTTTCACAGTTTTGATAATATGGAAAAAAATGAATTTTTTTACTTATATCGAAATCAAAAAACACAATATTATAAGGAACTTCACAATTTAATCGAAATATTAGAGGAAAAGACAGGTATATCTCTAAATGAAGACGAAGAATTTCTTTACACATTTCAAGACCAATTTAAGAGGAACTTTCTAATTTTTAACTCGATCGATATAAAGGAACCATCCTATTCAATCGACCGATATGTTCAAAATCAGTATCCAGAGTTATATGGAAATGTATCAGATGCCTTACAAATCTGGACTAAAAAATATTCTTATCCTGAAATTACAAGAGATCGGATTGCAAAAGCTACATTAAATATTCAAGCTTCCAAAATTAATTTATCATCTTCAAGGAAAAAGGTTTTATTATTAACAAGTAATGGTCCAGGAGTTCATCGTTATATTGAAACGAAATTGGTTACTGCTTTTGGTCATAAAATTGATTTTATTCGTCCTAAAATAGGTGAGTTTGAATCAACAATTATAAATGAACTAAACATTGAATTAGTTATTTCTGATTTCTTACTTGAAGGAGAAATCATTCATCCTGTCATTACAATTGATCCTGTACTTACTGAAAGAGATATTGATCAAATTTCAAATTTCTTAAATTCACACTCGACATAAAAAAGTAAGGCACGATCGCCTTACTTTTTTTATATTTTGATTATCTATCTTCCAAGTGTTGTTTAATAAACTGTGCAATCTCAGCATTCGCTTGTTTACTAATATTCGAAGCATTGTCCATTAATTGAAAATCATGGAACATCCCTCTCCAAACTTTGCATGTAACTTCTACTCCTTTAGCATTTGCTTTTGCCGCATAAGCTAAAATATCATCGATTAACTCTTCCCGTGCGCCAGCATGGATTAGCATAGGGGGCAAACCTCTTAAATCACCATATAGTGGTGAAATTAAAGGATTTTTCCGATTATTATTACCTATGTAAGTATCAACAATATTGATATCATTTCCATGATAATTCGCATGAATACTATCAAAATCTGAAGTGTATAATTGACTTTCTTTCGTTAAGTCTGTCGCTGGAGAGATTCCTACAACAGCTGCTGGAATGTTTCCATTTGAAGCCTTTATTTTATTTAACAAAGCAAATGCTAGATTACCACCAGCACTATCTCCAACAATAACAACTTTTGACTTTGGTCCATAATTTTTTACTAAGTAATTATAAACTTTCTCCACATCGGTTAAAGAAGCTGGAAACGGGTTTTCTGGTGAAAGCCTATACTCTATCGTAAGTACTCTATAACCTGTGTCTCTTGCTAAAATTGTACCTAAATTCCTTGAAAATTTTAACCCACCTCTAGACCAACCTCCGCCGTGTACATAAAAAACAATCTTATCTTCTGGAGATCCATTTGGAATTAACCATTCCACTTTTGTTCCTTCAATATTATCACCCTTAATTTTAATATTCGAAGGAGTTCGCACTATTTGTTTTTCAATTTCGATTCGTTTTTGCTCTAATGATGCCATTCTTCCTTCTTTTACTTTTTCTATATTTAATGCTCTAAGAGCTTCCGTTGCTTTATCGGGTTTCTCATTTTGATAGATAAGGGAAGAATTAATTTCACTTTTTACAATATTATTTGAAGCAACTAAATAATTTCCGATTAACAAACAAGTCACTAGTAAAAGAAATAAAAAAGTTTGTTTCAAATTAGCCCCCTACTTTACTGGTATTTTTTGTCATCTAATATTAAATTTTCCATTTTCTCCTTAATTACTCTGAAATAAAAAAGGTGCACAGAACTTGTGCACCTTTAGCGTGTAGACATTAAAAAGTAGGTAAATTACTTAAATTATTTGTAGGATCACCGTCAGGGTAAGAACGAAGTGTTTTATGTGGATTCTCTCCACGAGTTAGACCGGTGTTCACATCTTCAATTTGTTCAAGTTCTGCCATCGCAATGGCCTGCTCAATCCCAACTATTTCACCATTTTGAAATTTTACATCTGTAATATCACCATCGCCATTTTTTCGTACTGCGACGATATGTAATTTGTTTGGATCATCTTGATGTTCAGGATGTCCGATACCACGATTTTGAAACGACATACCAACACACCTCCATTTTTTTGACACAAAAATAGTATGGCGGGTTGAAAATATGTTTATCCTTCCAAATTCTTACAAGACGAAGGAAGATCCCACCTAGTTAACAGATTAAGTTTGTTAAACATTTCACAAAATATACACAGACAATATTGAGCAAACAATATACGATAGTTATGTAATCATTAATCCAAACAACTTTCGAAAGAAGGGAAAAATATGACAAGCGTTTTAGGCATGACAAGAGAAGGCAGATTAATTCATAAAATTGGAGATGGTTATTTCCGATATACCAAATTAAATAAAGACGAACTAAAAACATTAAATACACTTGTCAGTGAAGGTATGGCGACTGTCGTAAAAAAAGGAATTGGTTATGCGGCACTCGTTAAACTGACTGATCAAGGTAAAATTATTAATAATGAGTGTTAACTTTAATTGAAATATATGAATTAATACAACCATGAAAAATCTTAATCGTTAAAAAACCCCTTTATCTATTATTTACCCCTTTAATTAAAAGCTGACATAACTTATGTTTACAATTAAAGGGGTCTTTTTTGATGCGACAACTATGTTTTTTGTTTCATACTATGTTGAATCATTTGTTTATGCAAATGGCATAATAGATATTATAATGCTAGTTACAACAGTTTAAAACTTGTGCCAACTCAGTAAAAAACTTTAATGACTCTGGATTAGCCATCGATCCTTGGTTAACTACTTTTTTAGGAGAAAAACCTAATAATATTTTACGGATTGGAACTTCTAATTTTTTGCCACTTAAGGTTTTTGGAATTTGCTCAACTTCATAAATTTCATTAGGGACAAATCGCGGTGAAACCTTCTGCTTAATTTCTACCTTTATTTTTTCCTTTAATTCATTTGACAAAGCAACCCCATTTTTCAGTACAACAAATAATGGCATAAATGACTGACGGCCAAGTAGTTCTAAATCGATCACTAAACCTTCCATTATTTCATCAAGTGATTCAACAACTCGATAGATTTCACTTGTACCTAGACGCACTCCATGTCTATTAATAGTTGAATCTGACCTTCCATAAATTACACAACTACCTTTTTCATCAATTTTAATCCAATCTCCATGTCTCCAAATACCTGGATAAACTTCAAAATAACTTTCAAGATAACGTTCATTATCTAAATCACCCCAGAAATAAAGCGGCATAGACGGCATAGGAGAAGTAATTACAAGTTCCCCCACCTCATTAATGACTGATTTTCCCTCATCATCAAAAGATTGTACATGAGCTCCTAATGAACGACCTTGTATCTCTCCAGCATAAACAGGGAGAATCGGTGAACCTCCAACAAATGCTGTACAAACATCGGTACCTCCACTAGTTGATACAAGCCAAATGTCATCTCTTATATTTTCATATACCCACGAAAATCCTTCCACAGATAGTGGGGATCCCGTTGAACAAATAGACTTTAATTTGGAAAAACTATGTCTATCTTTTAGTTTTATTGCATGCTTCTCACACACGCTTAAGAATCCTGCACTTGTACCAAAGAATGTTACACCTACTTCTTCTGCAAGGTCCCATAATACATGTAGGCTAGGATAAGAAGGGCTTCCATCAAACAATAAAATTGTACTGCCAGATAACAAGCCTCCAACTAATTGATTCCACATCATCCAACCAGTAGTAGTAAACCAAAAAATTACATCATCTTGATTTATCCCTTGTTCAACTACTAATGTCTTAAGTTGCTCAACTAATATTCCACCTTGACTTTGTACAATTGGTTTAGGCAAACCTGTTGTCCCCGAAGAAAATAAGATCCATAGTGGATGATCAAAAGGAACACTTTCAAAAGTAAGTTCACTACTTCCCACTAATAATTCATTCCAAAGAATTGTTTCGTTTTCCATTTTGTATTCATCAACATTCACATATGGTACTAAAATTGTCTTCTTTAATGTAGGTAATTCAGACTGTAGTTCTTCAACGCTTGATAACCTATTTTGCACTTTTCCATTATAAGAATAACCATCCACCGCAATTAAAATAGTCGGTTCGATTTGTTTAAATCGGTCAATTACACTACTCGTTCCGAAATCTGGTGAACAGCTTGACCAAATTGCTCCAATGCTTGCACAAGCTAAAAAGGCAATAATCGTTTCAGGAATATTAGGCATATATGCTACAACTCGATCCCCAGGTTTAACACCTAATTCTCTTAAAGAATTTGCGACCAAGCCTGTCTTTTCCTTAAGCTCTTTCCATCTTATTTCTGTTTTTGGAGTAATTTCAGATTGAAAAATTATTGCAGATTGGTCTCCTTTATCGTTTCGAAATACATGTTCTACATAATTAATTTTAGATCCGGTAAACCATTTTGCGCCTGGCATTTTTCGCTCTTCAAGAACATGATCATATGGTGCATGGGAAATTACATTACAATATTTCCAAACGCTTTCCCAAAAGGACTCTAATTCATCGACTGACCATTTCCATAACTCACTTTGTTTATTGAAACATAGATTTTTTTCATTTTCGAGCCAGTTCATAAAATGGCTAACTCCAGCATTTTCAATTTGCTGCCTAGATGGTTCCCATAATAAAGCACCTTCAGTAATCGCTTTCATTATTACTCCTCCTAAATTAGCAATCTATTTATTTTAATAAGACAGTGTGTATTAGCTAAAATCTTTTTTCTAAAAATACTTAATATTTAAAAATTAACTATTATACTATTACACACTAAATTTACTGTCAATATCGAAAATGAATCATCGTTCAACTAAAAGCACACTTTAATAACTCAAATTGAGGAATTTTATGCCCAATGAAAATTAAGTGTATTGTTTGAGCAATTAATTGATCATCATTAAGTTCACCATCTTCACCGGGAGTCTCAGAGAATAACCTACTTAATAAATCATTTTTCTTTTCTTTTCGTCTTTCTGCAGTCTCCTCTAAAAGGTATGTCCAAATTTCTCTTACACTTCATCTAACTTGTTCACTAATTTCTTTATGATTTTCAGTCTGGTATGCGAATCAAAGAGGAGAAAGATGTCATGTTCTACAGTTGAAATAATGCTTTTGCGAATGGTGATTTCACCTCTCTTGTATTCTCACTTCAGATACTGTAAAGCTAAATAAATTAATTTCATTTTCTATCCGATTAAATCTAAGGGATAAAAACAAAAAAGCAGAGTTGAATTTTTCAACTCTGCTATTTACTTGTGTCTATTTTTGGAAAGAATAGGAAAAACTAAATTGAGATTCGATATAGTAAACTCTTGTTCAAACTAGAAAGTAGGTATAAAACATGAATGAAGATTTTTTTGCTGATTATGAAAAATTTGTTGTTCCACCTTTATATAAATACAAAGGTGAGAAACGAAAATTTAATCCTAAAGATTATGCATCTTATTACATCTTAACAGTCTCATTATATGACTCTCTTATATCAAATTGGAACGATGCGGCTAAATATGAAATTGACGTCCGAAACTGTATAGATCATGTACTAAATGACTTTAATGAAAAAAAAGGTGGTAAATATCATCTTCAATTACTCGAATTTGAAAGTGATAAATCCTATTTTGTCATTGCCTTATCTATAAAAAATAAAATTGAAAAAGAAAAAATCAATGGAATTATTTCAAAATATATTGAACAGCTTGTATCAAACTCTTTTTATATTGGACAGAGCTGGTACTGGCTAATTGGCCAAAAAGGAAAAAGAGACCGAAAACTCTTCAATATATCAATAAAGGAATACATGCACTAGCATAATAATTATTCGGCATTATATTTTTCTTTTATCTTATAAAAGGATTTTATTTGATATTATTTTTTCCTAGCCAATTCCTTTCCCATTTTTACTGTTTAAAATAATATCCTCCCCTCTTAAATTTCCCCTTCTAGACAAACTTTAACAAATCCACCTAATCGTTCTTTATACAGAACGTACTAAACCATGTATTTTTAAGGATGTATTCCCACAAAAAAAATGAGCCAATCAACTAAACGGCTCATTTATTGATTTCTGTTATTCAAAAAAAGCTAAAGTAAATTAATTTAGTCCTTTAAACCCATACTTCTCCAATATCTTCATAGACTCGTCATTTTGAAGATATTCATAGAATTGTTTAGCTTCTTTAGGTTGCTTGCTATTCTTTATAACGCCTAACGGATAAATAATTGGGTCATGTGTATTTTCAGCTGCTGTTGCTACAATCTTAACATTTGTAGATGTTAGGGCATCTGTTTTATAAACAATCCCTGCATCCACATTATTTGTTTCTACATAAGAAAGAACTTGTCTAACATCCTTACCGTATACTACTTTTCCTTCAACCGCTTTCCAAACTTTCAAATCTTCCAATGTTTCTTTACCATATTTTCCTGCTGGTACAGCTTCTGGAGTACCGATTGAAATTTTATCCGCTTTCGCAAGGTCTTCAAAAGATGTAATTTGTTTAGTTGAATCTTTTGGCACTATTAAAACTAATTCATTTCCAACTACATCTCTGCCTTCACTCTTATCAATAAGACCTGCTTGTACTAAATTATTAAATTTGTCCTCTGCAGCCGAGAAGAAAAGATCTACCGGTGCTCCTTGAGAAATTTGTTGTTGTAATGCTCCCGATGCTCCAAAGTTAAAGTTTATTTTCACATTCGGATTAGCCTTTTCAAAGTTTGCTTTAATATCATTTAGTGCATCTTGTAAACTAGCTGCAGCTGAAATCGTCAATTCCACATTCTTTTGAGAAACTTCTTGTTTCTGTGCTGTTGACTTTTTAGCTTGGTCATTTGTTGAACAACCAGATACAACTAGTCCTAATAACATCATTGAAAAAAATAGAGAAAAAAGTTTTTTCATTCCTCATCTACCTTCCATATCAAAATATAACTAATTATATCTAATTATATTTAGTTATAACTAAATAAGAAATAACTTTTTTTAAATTTACATTAAATTTAATAGGAATATGCTTTTTAAAAGCCATTGAGTTAAAATAGATAATGGAGGGATGGAAATGACGATGGAACTTTCCTATACAATCGAAGAAGTGTCACAGTTTTTAAAAGTATCCAAATTAACCATTTATGATCTTGTCAAAAAAGGTGAATTACCTGTATTCCGTGTTGGAAGACAGATGAGAATAGCAGCAAATGACTTGGACAATTACATAAAAAACAATAAAACAAATCAAAATACCATATTGCCTACCTCTGTTTTTGAACCTCGCAGAAGCGATTCAAAGGAATCTAATCATGTTGTTATTAGTGGACAAGATTTAGTTTTAGATATGCTTGGTAAACAGATCGAGAAAAATTCAACTTATAAATCATTAAGATCTTTTACTGGGAGCTTAAACAGCCTTATTTCTATGTATAATGGAGAATGTGATATCGTTAGCCTACACCTTTTTGACGGGGATACAGGTGAATATAATCTACCTTATCTTAAAAAAGTTTTAGTGGGCCATTCATTTATTTTAATCAACCTTCTATCTCGGAAAGCTGGCTTATACGTAAAAAAAGGTAACCCTTTAAAGATTACCACTTGGAAAGATTTAGAACGTCAAGATATAAAGATTGTAAATAGAGAGAAAGGTTCGGGCGCACGTATCCTTCTTGATGAACAACTCCGTATCAACGAAATTTCATCTAAAAAGATTAACGGATATGAGCATGAACAGAGCAATCATTTAAGCGTGGCTTCCGCTATTTCTACTGGAGTAGCAGATGTTGGGGTCGGAATTGAAAAAGCTGCTAAAATTGTTGGAATTGATTTTATTCCATTGATTACAGAGCAATATGATCTCGTTATTTTAAAAACTCCTGCAAATGAACGACTCATCAGTATTGTCAAAGAAATATTATCTTCAAATCAGTTTCAATTAGAGGTTGATTCTTTAGGAGATTATGATACCTCTATGACAGGAAAAATTATATATGAGACAAATTGAAAGAAGGCTACTCAAATTGCAGCCTTCTTTTTTACTACTTATTGGCAAAGTAAAGTCATTCTAAAAAGATCAAATCACTCATGATTTGGTCCTATTTTTTAAAGTTCTTTACTATAAGGAGTTAAAACAAGCTCACATCATACATTGTATTAACAGAAGATTTTTTATTTAAGGATTTAATTTCTTCTTCAATTCCCTGACAATTCCTTACGATTTCTTTTATATGTGAAATAATTTGTAAACATTCAAATGAAGGAATCACTTTAGATTCTTCGTCACACTCAATTAGCTTTATGCCAAATTCAATTTCTAAACTAATGATTGATTCTTTCATGTCAGCTTCATTAATAGAAAATTTCTGTGCTGCAATCGTAAAGGAACCACTCTCTAAAACTTCACATAGATGACTTAATTGTTCAATATTCATTTAGTTCCCTCCATACTCCACGATGTTCTCTTTCTTGTTCTAGTTTTATTATATTAAGTGTTGATGTGATTTTAATTTTGATAAAAAGTATCAATATTGGTTTTTCTGATTAAATAATGATTTTTCGTATATAAATGTGTATGTTATCTCCTTCCTAAAAACCAATTGAACAAACTCAATTGATTCCAACTCCAATAAAGAAAAATTCTACAATTTAAATTGATTTCCCTTTGATTTAAACTTGGGTTATTTTCGCCTTGATTTTATTGAATTTTCGAGTTTGATACTGCTATTTTCAGGAAAAACCTATGTTAAATAGGCCAATATTATTTTACTCAAATAGAAAAACCACCTATAATTGGTGGTTTTATTAGGGATTCTTTATTCTTGAAATCTTTTTAACTATAAATATGCATTTGGGGTAATTTCGTTAAAAACTAATAATTTTTCCAGTGGCAAGTATGCACTCCACACAAATATTTTGGTAAATTTATTTCCTATATTCCAATAGACGAGTCTGTTTGTTACTTAATGAATCTTTCTCTATCTATTCCTTCAATCCATATCCCTATAATTGGTGGTACGTATATTTAGTAAGTTTCTAAAATTTGACATAAAAATGATGGAGAAAAGCTATACAAGCATGATACTCTCAAGATGTAATAAATAAGATTGGAAACGGAGGTAGCAAAAAAATAATTGCACTTTTGTTTTTTTGTGCAATTTTTCATGAGTCACATGATGGTACAAGCAGGTTCAGGATCTCTAAGTTATTAAGTCTAGTAATATGAAAGGCTGGTACAATTGATTGTTAAATTTCTTATATCCTAGCATAATCATCCCTACTTTTTTTATCCTATTTTTTGGATATCAATTTCTAAAAGGTTCAATAACTCTCCTAAAACTTCTTTATTGGCTAATCTTTGGTATTTACTTTACATGTCTTATTAATTTCACTTTATTTCCTTTCCCCTTTCAAAAATATTTAATTCAAGTAATGATAGAAGATCAGTTAGGATTTAATCATAATTTTATTCCCTTTAAATCGATTGTGGATACCGCCAATTATGGCTCAATTTCAATTGTTCTAAAACAAATTGCTGGTAATGTCTTATTATTCATACCACTAGGATTTGCATTCCCTATTCTATTTATAAAAATAACAAACAGAAAAACGATTTTAATAGGTTTTACATTAAGTCTAGCAATAGAATTAATTCAAGCTACTTCTGGACTGTTCCTTGGCTATAACTACAGATCATGTAATATTGATGACTTAATACTAAATACAATTGGAACAATTATAGGATTAGCTAGTTATAAAGCAAGTTCTAGGTACTTTAAAAGTTATGAAGAATTCGTAGATAAAAACCAAACTTCGTAAATTTCCTATATTTTTAAAAATCCCTACACAGAAAATAGGGGTTGTTAAAGTAATCAACCCCTTTGTTACAAAATATTCTTATTTAAGCTACAATTTCTTTTTTGCTTTGAACCGCTACATTTTTAGTAAGTAAGCTAACAACGACTAAAAATACTAGATTTACAACTAAGCCAATTACACCGATATTCAAATCTTTAATGTATTGAGGCAGTGCTGGAAATAATGATCCAATTGTTGTATTACTTATAGTCACATAAGTAACTGTTGCAACTCCAGTAAAAATACCAGCGAATGCTCCTTGCTTCGTTACAAAGTTCTTTTTCATTAAACTAAAGACAAGTGTTGGGAATAATTGAGTAACTAGACTGTATCCCATTAAAAGTAGAGTTACTAATGTAGTTCCACCATTAAATGTGAAATAAACTGCGAATAAGGCTACCACAGGAACAAGGTATTTAGCTAAAACAGCAACTTGCTTTTCTGTAGCAGATGGTACAAACACTTTATAAATATTTTTTGATATTAAAGTAGCAGATGCCATTAGAATCATCGAGCCTGGCACGATTGCGGTCAATACTCCTGCTCCACCAATGATTCCAACAAACCACGGGTTAAAAGATTGTTTACTTAATTTTAATAAAGACAAATCCGCATCCGGACCTTGTAATCCAGGAACTTGAAGAATTGCTGCAAATCCAACGAAAAATACAAAAAGCAACACAAGTTGGTATAAAGGCATAATAATCGCATTTTTACGAAATACATTTTCACTTTTAGCTGAATAAATAGAACCGAAAGTATGCGGCCACATGTAAAAACCTAAAGCTGTTAGAAGAACCGTAGAATTAAACCAAGATACACTTAATCCCTCTTTTGGGAGACTTAGAAAACCTGGTTTAGCTTGATCAACTGCTTCAAACATCGCTTGGAATCCACCATAATAATGCAATGGAAGATAGATTCCTAGAAAAAGAACAACACCAAGAATCATAATGTCCTTTAATGCTGCAGTCCATGCAGATCCATGGATACCAGATATCATAACATAGATAGTCACTGAAATAGCACCTATCCAAATCGCAAAAGTTGGTGAAATCAATCCATAAGAAGCCTCCGAAACGATGCTTCCCAACCCTTTTAATTGTAGAACTAAGTAGGGAATTACAGCAGATACACCAACTAGTGAAACTAAAACGCCAAGGCCTTTACTTTTGTATTTACTTGCGAAAAAGTCAGGTTGAGACATTAAATTATTTTCTTTAGCATATTTCCATATTTTTGGAAGCAACCAATATGACATAATATAAGCAAGTGCACCGTAAGCAGTGATGTAGTAGGTTGGACCTCCTTTTCCATAAGCCCAGCCACTTCCACCTAGGAAAGTAAAAGTTGTATAGATTTCGCCAGCCATTAAGAGAAAGACAAAAATAGTACCAAATCCTCTTCCTCCAACACTCCATTGCTCAAGATTCATGTCTTTTCCTTTCCTAGCTTGTACACCTAGAAAAATCGATACAGCAAGAAAGAGAAAAATTATAATTAATGCACTATTCATCTTATCTGTCCCCCTTATTAGCCGAATCTAATTTAAAGATAATCCACATAACTGGTGTTGAAAAAACAGTCCATAGTACAACCCAAAAAAGGAGAAAAGGCATTCCTAATACAAATGGTTCAACGTGGTTTGCCCAAGATGAAAAGCCCAGAATAGCAATAAAAGGAATAAGTGCTAACAAATGATAGATTTTCAAAAATTGTTCCCCACTTTCAATTTAAAATTTATATTAGTTTAAATATTCAGAAATATAAGTTTAGATTAAGTAGATCCTTGTAAAAAAAGGGTCTACTTAATCATAAGTCTATCAATCTAGAAGCTTAAATGTAGCATGAACAAATAATTTCACACCAATTTCCAATGCGTCCTCGTCTATTGTAAAACGAGCATGATGATGAGGATAAGCAATATCTTTCTCTTTGTTTCCTGCTCCCACATAGAAGAAAGTACCTGGTGCCTTTTGTTGGAAAGCAGAGAAATCTTCACCACCCATGTTTGGTTTCATAAGGTCGAGTGTCTTTTCATCAAACACTTCTAGAATGGTTTCTTCAATAGCCTTCGTAATATGCTCGTCGTTGATAACTGGGCGATATCCAAGCTCATAATTAAATTTGTATTGTGCACCATGTGCCTCAGTTATACCTTTTATAACTCTTTCCATAAGTTCAGGAACCGATTTCCTAAGTTCGGCGTTGAAACTACGAACGGTACCACAGATTTCAACTGAACCTGGGATTACGTTATGAGTTGTACCGCCAATAAACTTTGTAACAGAAAGTACTAGATTATCAAGCGGATTAGTATTTCTTGAAACGATATGTTGAAGATTCGTTACCACTTGGGAAGCTATAGCAATCGAATCGATCGTGTCATGAGGAAGCGCTGCATGTCCACCCTTACCTTCAACAGTGATATAGAAAGTATCTGGGGCAGCCATCATCGGTCCGTAAGCTACACCTACTGTACCTAGTTTCATAGGAGCCCAAAGATGAGCACCAATTATCATGTCTACTCCATCCATTACACCTGCTTGTACCATTTCCTCTGCACCACCGGGGAACAGCTCTTCAGCATGTTGAAACAAAAAGCGAACTTCACCTTTGATCTTATCTTTTAAACTAGTTAAAATTTTTGCTGTGCCTAGAAGCATTGCTGTATGACCATCGTGCCCACAAGCATGCATTACACCCGGATTTTTAGAAGTAAATTCAAAAGTGTTTTCTTCCTCGATCGGTAAAGCATCCATATCTGCACGAATTGCTAGCACCTTACCTGGCTGAGAACCAATCAGACGAGCCATAACACTCGTCTTTGTTGGACGAGATATCTCTAAATTCCCGAAAGATTGAAGTGTATCATACACGTATTGAGCTGTTTTTTCTTCATGAAAAGATAACTCCGGATACTGATGAAAATGCCTTCTCCACATAATTACTTCTTCTTTTGTTTGCTCTACTAAACTATCTAATGATATTGTTTGCATAATTGTATCTCCCTCTATTTATTATTAGATAACTGAAGTACAGTATGATAAAGTACATTAGCACCGTCTGTACAATCTTCCTTTGAACTCCATTCAGCAGGATTATGACTTATCCCATCCTTTGAACGGATAAAAAGCATCCCTATAGGGCAGAGACTTGTAAGCTGCATGCAATCGTGCCCAGCTCCACTTGGGAGAAAAAATGGTTCCACACCAATCGTTTCACAAGCAAGTTTTGCTATACCTTGAATTTCATTAGAGCATAATGAAGGTGCAATTCGTTGCAGAACTTCAATTTCTAATCCTACACCACGTTGTTCACATAAAATTTTTGATTCTTCTAAAATTCGATTTTCAACCTCATCACGAATTGCCTCATTAACATCGCGAAGATCCAAGGTAAATTCAACCTTCCCGGGAATTATATTGATTCCTCCAGGAAATAGCTGCAATTGACCAACTGTTCCAACCGTTGAACGTGTCTTAGCTGATTCAGTTTCAATTAGTTGAACAATCTGGGAAGCGGCAACTAAAGCATCATTACGGTCATTCATTGGGGTTGTCCCCGCATGCCCTGCTCTGCCTTCAATTGTGAACTTAAGCCACAACGGTCCGGCGATTCCTGTAACAATACCAACCGATAAATTATCGTTTTCAAGCACCTTACCTTGTTCAATATGTAATTCTACATAGGCTTTTACTGATCCAATACTTCTGACTGACTGATCAATTAATAATGGGTCATAACCTGCATCGATCATCGCTTGAGCTACTGTAATTCCTTGTTGATCCTTATTTTGTAGTTCTTCCAAAGTGAGTGTTCCAGCAATTCCTCGACTCCCAATCATTCCAAAGCTAAATCTTGCTCCTTCTTCATCTGTAAATACAATCACTTCAATTGGATGGACTGTTGTGATTCCCTGCTCATTCATCGTCTGGAGTATTTCAATTCCTGAGAGAACACCAAGTGGTCCGTCAAAGTTTCCGCCGTTATATACAGAATCAACGTGTGAGCCTACTAGAACAACTGATGCGTTTTGATTAGTTCCTTCTTTACGTCCAATAAGATTTCCAACGGAATCTTCGTAAACTTTTAATCCTGCTTCAACCATATAGGAAGTAACTAATTCCTTAGCTTTTCTCTCATCTTCAGTAAAGGACAAACGAGTAATTCCACCAGACTCTTGTTTTCCTATGGATCCTAATTCCATTAGGCGATTCCACAATCTTTCCTGATTAATCATTTTTCCTCCTACAATAAAGTTTGTATTTTAGGTCTATTTATGGTTATGACCATAACTATATCATTAATCATTTAGTTTGTTAAGTAATAATATTCAGAATATTGTATAAAAACTGAAAAAAATCTTAATCACCTGTCAAAGGCTTATTTTATATATGTTTCTAGGTCTTCCACGCGAATAAGGTGTTTCCTCTCCAATTACCTGAGCAATTCCTTGTTCTTCTAATTCTTTTAAAATTCTACGCGCACTTCTCGGCATGATTTGCATATACTGTGCCAGCTCGTGTGCTCCAATTTCACTCTTTCCTATTTTTTTAAGAATAGATTCTAGCTTACTAAGTGTCGAAATACTTAAAGATGTTTGTTCGCTTATTTTTTGTAGCTCTTTTGAGACATAAGAATAGGTAATTTGTTCTTCTCTTCCCAATGGTCCCGCTATCGTTTGATTATCGAGTGCAACCATCCAACTTCCTTTTCCATACTCTCTAGCATGAAATAAAGCTCTTCCGGCATGAATTTCCGCTTCATAAGCCGTTTTACCAATTCCAATGCCACAAGTAATTACTTCTTTCTTTAATTCTTCAAGATCTTCCAAATTCGGTATAATTGAAAATTCATTCGTTATATCCTGTAAAAGCCCTCGTGTTGTAAAAATGACATATCTACCAGGACCAGCAGATTTAAGTGATCCTTGCACTTTATTTGCGTAAACAAGAAGCTTCTCTGCCATTTTAATTTCTATTTTGTATATTTCATCAGTCGAAAAAGTATCCTTCGCCAATCCAAAATAAGAGTCGATCTCAATCATTTGAACTGCAATTTGGCTTTCTTTAAAATGTAACATCTCATAAGTTCGAAGTGCTAAATTTAGTACAGACTCAATAGCTGACTTAGCAGGAAGTACTCGATAAACAGGAACACCCATTTTCTCAAGTTCTATATGTGCCGACCTGAGACATGTAACTGCTGCTTTTGTTTTTCCACTTTTCCATAACTCATAGTGGTATCCTGCAAGTACCTCCGCATCAACTTCTCCTTCATAATATTTCAAAAATAGGTTATCAGCTTTAATCTCTGCTTCGTCTAAAATACTTTTGAGTTCATCAAAATGGAAGTTATCAAAGCTAATTTGCTCCATTGCAATCTGGTTATGATAAAATATTTGTAACAAGGTTTTATAAAGACTTGGTCCAGTGTGTGGTGTGAAAAACATAGGTTTTGTAATTCCACCCCAACTTTTTGCGATTGCATAAGGGACCTTACCTGAAAAGAGCCAAATATCAAAATCATTTGCAATAGGACTTAATAAATCAATAATTTCCTCTTCTCTCCAATAGATGATCGGGGTACATTCAAATTCTGGGTATTCCTTTATTACAGATTGAATAACATCAATCGAATCATCAGATCCAAGTAAACCTAAACGGATTTTTTTCATCTTTTCCTCCACTACTCTAAAATAAATAAAATTCCTAAAATGGTAATGCAGCAGGCAATCAACTTTGCCGCTGTAATTTTTTCTTTATAATAAATTCTTGCTAAAAACAACGCAAATATTGGTGAGGTATAGGCTAAGGCTACAACTAGAGTCCCGTTGGCAATCTTTAAGGCTGCAAACAATGCGATCCATTGAGTAATCGCAAGCACACCACGAATCGAAAGGTGTATATTCAGTTTTGGATACCAAATTTTCGGACGATGTATTAAATAGATGATTAGGGCAATTCCACTCGCTCTGAAAAAGTAAAGTGTAGGAGCATTTATCCATTGATGAACGAGCAGTTGTTGTGTAGGAACCATGCTGAGTCCAGCAGAAACTGCAGCTGCAACCCCTAATAAATTTCCCGGTTTTTTAATTTCTACTAATGGAGATAACATGTTTCTACCTTTTACATTTAGAAAATATACACCAAGCACTATAAGTAGGACAGGAATTAATATATGTACATCAAATCCGTGCAATATGCTATTTGGAATAAACGTGAATAATGGAGTTAGCGCAGTATACACTGCTAGTTGAGATACTTCTATTCGTCCTAGCGCTAAGAAAAATGATACATTGGACAATGCATCTAAAATAATTACAATGATTAATAAACCTATTGTAGCTGGAGTAACAGAAAAGGAATAATACCACGGCATTACGCAGCCTAACAATATGGTGACTACCAGAAAAGATGTTACAATAAAGCTATTATTATCCTTCATTTGCAATGTGATTTTTTTTGCATACAGCGCATTTACTGCATTCAAAAAAGAGCTAATTAATGCAAGAAAAAACATATTCTTTTCTCCTCTCTCTCTAGTTCATTTATCTGGCTAAATGTACAAGTAAGTTTCCATAAACTTCAACTGCATACGCAATTGTTTTTTCATTAAAGTCGAATGCACAATTATGATGCCCTGCTGCCAATTCAGTTCCAAACAGTAGATAAGTAGCCATTCCACCATTCTTTTGAACCTCTTTCATCATATACGTTACATCTTCTGAAGCAAGGAAAGGTTGAGAAATAGCAATTTCACTCGTTTGTTTAACTTTTGATCCTATATCATATACAATATTCGCAAGACCAGAGTCACAGTCTGCTATAATCGAACGTCCTACTACTTCGGTATATTCCTTAATCCCATACAACTGAGCAACTGATTGTATGATACGCAGTGATTCATTCTTCATATATTGATCAACCTCATTGGTCGTTCCTCTTGTTTCAAATTTTAACTTAGCATGTGCTGGAATGATGTTTCGACCTTCTCCACCTTGAATAACTCCAACATTTATTCTTGAATCCCCTAATCCATGGCGTGAGATGGCATATAATTGTAATGTAATAGTAGATGCCGCAAGTAATGCATTTCGACCTTCATGTGGTGCTAATGCTGCATGTGCCTGCACACCTTCCAGTTCTAAGTCAAACTTGGTTGACGCGAAAAAATCTGTTACGCTACAGACAAGCTGGTTCTGTTTTGTTGCCGTTACACCAATATGACCACTAAAGAAATAATTAACATCTTCTAAAACTCCCGAATCAACCATCGCTCTCGCACCACGCGCACCTTCTTCTGCAGGTTGAAATATGAGTTTAATTTTTCCTGAAAGCTTCTCTTTCATTTTTGAAATCAACTGTGCCATTCCTAACCCAATTGCGATATGGCCATCATGTCCACAAGCATGCATATAGCCTTCTACTTTCGAACGGAAATTTTGATTCCATGGAACATGATTTGATCCTCTTTCCTCTGAAATTTCTAATCCATCGATATCAAATCGGAAGGCAAGTGTTGGACCAATCCGCCCAGTATCACAAATTCCTACAACACCAGTTAACCCATCTTCCATTTTCTCAATCCAATATGAATTTGCCCCAAACGACGATGCCCGCTCTTTAGCTTCTTGTATCGTTTTTTCATCCGGGACTCCCATTCTCGATTCAGGTACAATTATTTCTCTTCCTACTTTTACTTCAAATCCCAATTCTGATAAGAAATCTGCTATAAGAGATGAGGTTCGGAATTCCGTCCATCCGATCTCCGGATAACAGTGGATATCACGCCTAATTTTGATTAAACTTTCTTTCATGTTATCAACTAATTCTGAGATTATTTCTTCCACGTCATTGCCTCCTTATTAATTGGGTTGTATTAATACTTTTTTCCTAACGAGACCAATACACTATACTATTTACGGTTGAATTCAGGTTACGACCATAATTATAGACTATTCTGACATTTTTGAATAGAAACCTAAAATACTATTTTATTAGTTAATCAACTTAATAACGAATCTATTTTTTTTGAAAGCGAAAAGAAGATTAATCTATCAAAAACCTTTTTAAACAAAAAAAGGGTGCCCCTTAAAAGTTTTACTTTTGGGACAACCTCTTTATTCGTTCTATTCATATCGAAGTGCTTGAATTGGATCAAGCTTAGACGCTTTATTTGCTGGAAAAACACCAAATACGATTCCAACTAATAAAGAGAATACAAATGATAACAGCATAACCGGAATGGAATATGCAATTGTAGTTCCTGTCGTTATAGTAAATATTTTGGCACTTATTACGCCTATTCCAACTCCTATAATCCCTCCAAGTGAACTTAATACCATTGATTCAATTAGGAACTGAAGAAGAATACTTCCACGTTTTGCTCCAATTGCTTTTCGAATACCGATTTCCTTTGTGCGTTCTGAAACTGATACAAGCATAATATTCATAATACCGATACCACCAACAATAAGTGAGATTGCAGCACTTCCGCCTAGCATTAATGTCATTGTTTCATTAACTGATGAAGCTGTTTCCATTAAATCTTCAGGACTCGAAACGCTATAGCTATCTTCATCACCAATAATCGTAAACATCTTTTGTTCAATTCTACGTTGTACAAAATTAACCATATTTTCATTTTCTACTTTTACATAGACAGATCCAATTGTAGTAGTAGATGCCAAGCGTTGCGCTGTGCTAAGAGGAACAATGATTGTACTGTCTCCACTTGAACCTAACGAACTACCAACTGATTGAAGTACCCCAACAACTCTAAATGAAGTACCGTTCACTTTTACGGATTGGCCAACTGGATTTCCAAAACCGAATAATGTTTGTGCTGTGCTTGATCCAAGTACTGCTATTTTCGAGTGATTATCATTATCTAAGTCTGCGATAAATCGCCCTGATTGTAGCTCCAAATCACGAACTTTTAAATAAGGTGAAGTCGTTCCTGTCACAGACACTTGTGCGTTCGTTTGTCCATTCTTGGCAGTTACTCTTCCAGAAACAGTCGGAGCAATTGCTTCTACACCGTTGACATCTTTAAGTTGATTGGCATCATCTTCTTTAAAGGTAACATCTGAACCAGTAACACTTACTGTTAATACATTTGTACCTAAACTTCCAATTTGATCTTGTACTTCTTTCGTTGATCCTTGTCCGATTGCAACCATAACAATAACGGAGGCTACACCGATAATTATCCCTAGCATCATTAGGAATGCTCTTACTTTATTCCCATTAATGCTCTTAAGCGCCATTTTCAGTGTCTGCAAACCATTCACCCCCATTCTCGTATAACTGGCCATCATGAATTCGGACAACACGACTTGCTTGTTTTGCTACATCTAGATCATGTGTAATTAAAATAATCGTATGCCCTTGTTCATTTAACAAATTCATAATCTCCAAAATTTCTTTACTTGTTTTACTATCAAGAGCACCAGTCGGTTCATCTGCCAGTAAAATAGGAGGGCTTCCAGCAAGGGCACGCGCAATTGCGACACGCTGCTGCTGCCCCCCTGATAATTGTGTAGGTAAATGATTCGCTCGATCTACTAGTCCTACCTTTTTTAACGCCGAAAGAGCAACTTCTCTTCGTTCTGCCGTTTTCATCCCTCTATAAATGAGAGGAAGCTCTACATTTTCTACCGCAGTTAACTTTGGTATAAGATTGAAATTTTGAAATATAAATCCAATTTTTTCATTCCGTATAGTCGCTAGTTGCGAGCTCTTCATTTGCCCTACATCTTCATTATCAATCAAATATCTCCCAGAATCAGGTCGATCTAAGCATCCAATCATGTTCATGAATGTTGACTTCCCTGAACCTGATGGACCGATGACTGATATAAAGTCACCCTTTTGGATATCAAGAGATACACTCTGAAGAGCCATTACTGTTTCTCCGCCAAGTTCATACATTTTCGTCATATTTTTAATTTGAATAATCGGCCCTAAGTTAGTCATTATTTACCTCCTTGTCCGCCACCTGTTTGGTTTTTACCTCCGAAGTTTCCGCCACGTTCGAATCCACCACCGGAGAATCCGCCGCCAGAGAATCCACCACCTTGGAATCCGCCACCTTGCATCATAAATCCACCAGAATTACCTCTAGATTGAACGCTCGGAATTTCAACAGATTCTCCTTCACTTAATCCACTTGTAATTTCTACATTCGTATCATTTGTAATACCAGTTTTTACTGTAACTTTCTTAGTGGATTCTCCAGAATCGTCTGTTGAAGTAGGAACAAGTACATATTTTTCATCTCCATTTTTATACACTGCTTCTACTGGAACATATAGCGCGTCTGCTTTACTTTGGATTAAAATACTTGCTTCTGTTGACATACCAATTTTCAAACTTTTTGGATTTTTAATTTTTACAGTTACATCAAATGTTGAAACGCCATTTGTCGATGTGCCTTCATTTGCTACCTTCGTTACAATCCCATCGAATGATTCACCTTCAAAAGCACTTGCAGTTATTTTTACTGACTGTCCAACCTTTACTTTTGGAATATCTAATTCATCAACACTAATCGTTGTTTCCAAAGAACTGTAATTTGTTATATGCGCAACTGTCGCAGAACTTTGTACAGAATCTCCACTATTAACAGCAAGACTAGTAATTGTTCCAGCAACTGGTGCTTGTAAAACACTACCATCTGTAAATTTCACAAGTGATGCACCTTCTTTTACAACTGATCCTTCTTTTACATATACAGTATCCGCTACTAAACTACTACCTCCAGTGTTTCCAGTACTAGAATTATTTGAGGAACTGCCACTATCTTCTCTTGTAATTGCTAATGTAACTCCATCTTCATCTTCCATACGAATTAGTACTTTTCCTTGTGAAGCTCCGCTACCGCCACTTACATAAACCTTTGTAATTTCTCCATCTTTTGGAGCCGTAACAACATCACCATTTTTAAATGTTACAAGTGTGTCACCTTTATCTACTGATTCTCCAGATGAAACACTTACACTATCCACAACTAGAATTGTATTTGCCGCAGTAACATCTTCATCAGTATTGGCAGTTACCGAACCCGACCCAGTAACAGCTACTTCTAAATTTCCTTTTTGTGCCGTAATTGTTTGTGCTGTAGCCATCACATTTTGGGCTTGATTTGCTTGACTCTTACTATATATGAACCAACCACTTCCTCCTCCAACAGCAACAACAATAACTGAAATAATAACCCACTTTTTCAATTTTCTTTTCTCCTCTCCATCATTGAGTTTGATATGAATATATACCCGATTATTCTTAACGAGATTCATTCGATCCCGCATATCCTCAGAACCTCTAATATCTTGTAACCATTTTAAGAAAACCAGGGCTTACCTTGCGTTTATACAGCAAACATACTCTACTATTGGAAGTTTGTATTAGAGCTTGTTTTATTTATTTTTTTACTCCTCCTAATTTCATTTGATAAGCTCATTTTGGATTGTGTACCTTAAAATTCCCTTAATAAAAATCGGTGCTTTTTAAATAGGAAGAGTACATTGGTTATATTGAAAGCATTTAAAACTCTTAATTTATTGCACAAATAAATCTCCCCCTTTTATATATTTGGAGGAGATTTTAATGCCTGCTCAAGATAGTTTTACTTTTTTGTAACTTTATAGAATGTGCAGGGTGGAAATGGAAAAATATGGTAATTTACGAATAGTTCTGATAAAATTTTATTGGGTAATATGGAAATGGGGAAAGTTTTATGAAAAAGAGAATTATTGGTGCAATATGTCTTGCTTTACCACTAGCTATAACATTAATCATCTCAATTATGGTTGCATTTGTATTAATGCGAGTATTTCTTGGTGAAATATTATCGAGAGTAGTTCCAAATGCTAGTGAAGTATTTTTTTACAGTGTGTTTATTTGTTTGTTCTTAACATTTAATACAATCTTAAATGTGATACTACATTATATTAAGTATAAAAAAATTCACATTAGTAAATTCGGATTTAGTATATTTGTAATTTCATATATTGTTTTTGTAATTTCTATTTTATTTTCACGAAATTCTCTAGGAAACTTTTATAAAAATAACTTTATTCCCTTTAAAACCATCTATTGGTTTTTAACTAGTAAAACGGATTTAATCTATAAAGTGTCTAATTTATTAGGAAATATTGTTATCTTTATTCCACTTGGAGCAATTCTTTATTATTGTTTACATAAACTAGTAAAGCATATTTATCTATTCTTCTTATGCTTTTTGTTAGTAACTTCATTAGAATTCTGTCAAACAAAATATGAAGTTGGAAGTTTTGACATAGACGATATTATATTAAATTCTATGGGCGTTATCTTAGGGATTTTATTGGTATTAAAAAAATATTTAATACAGAGTAGAAAAGAGGCTAGAATTTAATGAAAGAAAAAATCACTAAGTCAAAACTAGCTTTAATATTGGTAATCTTGTCATTTTTGGTACCAACAAGAGGTATAATATTCGCTACAATTGTTGTATTCAACTCACTCATGGAGTATCGACAAGATCCTTCCATAACACCACTGCTTAATTGCAGTTTTTTTTATTGAAGTAAATGGCAGTTTAGTTACATAAGGAATGCTATAATAAAAATAATTTTTTTGATAAATAAAGGGGTATTAAGGTTTTATGGAGGGGAGTAACAATGAACATTCTATTTGTTTGTACCGACAATTTTACTAGAAGCGTAATTGCTGAATTTTGTATGAAAGATCATCTGCAAAAAACGAATAACACATCGGTTAAAGTGGCATCTGCGGGTATTAGGGCTAATAGTGATATTAGTAAATACTCTACAATTCATTTTAATATAATGAATGAGATGGGAATTGATACTACTGGGTTCAATCGATTACAATTTGATGAATCTTGCTTTGATAAGTTCGATCTTATTATTGGTATGAGTGAATTACATAGAGAATTTATCAAGCGACAGTATAATCGTGATATTTATTTATTTAACGAGGTTTATAACGGTCTACAAACAGCAGTCAATATTGGCGAACCTAACAATGAGCATTTTTTTGAGCAAATGAAACAGTTAGTTAATTATATTAATCGTGCTATTCCAACTATATTAAGCAACATCGAATTAAAGGAAATGAAAAGCTTATTGAACTAAAGCGATACTTTAGCTCAACAAGGACAACGAGAAATAATATAGAATTCAATAATTGGAACTAAAATATTCAGAGGTGCGAGACAATGAAAATAAGATTAGACAAAGCAACAGACGCAGATGCACAAGTAATTTTCGAAATGCAAGTGAAAGCCTTTATGCCATTATTAGAGAAATATAAAGATTACAATACTAATCCAGCAAATGAACCGATTGAAAATGTTATTAGGAGAATTAACTATTCTTCTGGTGGTTTTTATAAAATTTATTATAATGATGCTCTTGTAGGAGCAATTTGTATCTATTGGAAAGAAGAAACTAAATTTTGGATCAGTCCAATGTTTATTTTACCAGAATACCAAGGATTGGGAATTGCCCAGAAAGCTATCCAGTTAATCGAGGAACAATTTCCACAGGCAACTACTTGGGAATTAAAAACAATTTTAGAAGAAAAACGTAATTGTTATTTATACGAAAAAGTAGGTTATAGACTTAATGGAGAAACAATACGATTAAATGAAAATATTACACTTGTTAGTTATAAAAAAATTTGTTAACGCTACTAACACATGCGATAGTCACCTAAGCAGTCATATTTAGAGTAAAAAAGATGACACCATATTTAGTTAATATCATTCAAATTGCTATTCATTTTCTTTATACTGTTTAAAATAAAGATAGACTACCTAAGTAGTCTATCTTTGTTCAGCTATTAAATTGGTTCATTCAATTTGAAGTTGTCAACTTTGAAATTCCAATACATTTTTTAATCTACGTTTTCTACAATTGATTGATAAATTTCCTTCAGTGACCACACTTTCCCTTTTTCATCTTTATAAACGACATGTTCCCTTTGAAAGTGGACAGGGGAATCTAGACCCGCGGCGGCAGCTAATCGGAATAAACCTTCTCGCATTGAAATTAGATAATTCGCTGTTCGATATTTTTTTTCATCAATGACAAGGGCTTTTTGTAAATCAGGATCTGTTGTGGCCACACCGACTGGACATGCATTGGAGTGGCATTTTAATGCTTGAATACAACCGATTGTAATCATAAATCCTCTTGCGATATTAACAAGATCAGCTCCCATTGCTAGTGCAATCGCTACTCGATCTGGCGAAAATAATTTTCCTGAAGCTATTATTTTAACTTGATCACGTACACCATATTTTCTTAAAGCATTATCCAATAATGGTAATGCAGACTTAATTGGCAACCCTACACTATCTGCCAGTTCCTGGTATGTGGCACCCGTCCCCCCTTCACCACCGTCTACAGTAATAAAGTCAGGACCCTTCCCAGTACTTTTTATATGTTTTACTAATTCATCCGCTTCATGACTACTACCAATAACCACTTTCATTCCTACTGGTTTTCCTGTTTGTTCTCGGATCTGTTCCATAAAGTCAAACAAAGAAGGAAAGTCCTGAAACTCTCGAAAACGATTAGGACTATCAATAGATTTATAAGGTTCTACCATTCTTATTCTTGCAATTTCCTCAGTTACCTTTTCCCCATCAATATGCCCACCACGTGCTTTAGCACCTTGAGCTAATTTAAGTTCAAAAGCTTTCACTTCAGGAATTTTACTTTTTTCTATCAAGGCATCCCAATTAAAATTCCCCTCACGATCTCTAACACCAAATAAACCTGGGCCAATTTGCATGATAATATCTACGCCACCCTTTAGATGGTATTCCGACAAACCACCTTCACCTGTATTCATCCATGTCCCCTTTGCAATTGCCAATCCCTCTGAGAGTGCAGTAATAGCATTTTCACCTAAAGATCCATAGCTCATTGCAGACATTCCAATCTGGCCTTTTACAATAAATGGATACTTCGTGTTTTTACCTATTACAATTGCATCACTATCATCCAACAAATATGCAAGTGAATCATTCTCCTCTAATCGTTCTTCCTTCTGTGTAAATAAAGGCTCTTTTATCAATAAATATCGATTTGTTGTTACGTTTATTTCCTGGTCCATTTTTAATTCTTCTGACAGTTTAGGGAACATCGAATTACTAATATAATACCCTTTATCTTCAAAATCTCTTTTAGATCCAAACCCAAGGACATCTCGTTTATATTTTGCTTTTTTGACAATATGCTCATATTCATCTCTTGAAAAAGGTTTACCTTCTCGGTCATTGTTAAATAAATACTGACGTAACTCAGGTCCAATAGTTTCTAAGAAGTACCTAGCTCGTCCGATTACTGGATAATTACGGAGTATTGGATGCTGCTTCTGTTTTCGATCTATAAAAAACAAATATAGTGTACCTATTATTAAAACTGTAAATATTAAGGCAAAAAAAATGAATCCAAGGATAATTAATACATTTGTTATATTCAATTATATTTCCCCCTCGCAAAAGTTCGGTAACGTTACATTATATTAAATTAAAATACTTCACTTTAATTGTTAACATATCTATACTAGTTGAACATACAAAGAGTCAACTACTAATCTATACCCCAAGGCGTGTAACTCTTTTTGCCAAATTGTGTTTGAAAGTAAATAAAATGTATTTACTATCCTTAATTGAGTTTACATTTATACTTTATTACATTTCCTTCCAATTTATACAATACTTTGCATTATCGAATACACTCTTTTTCAGCTTTAAAGCCAACTAGAAAAAAATTAGTGTTACATGGTTCAGATAATACAACTATTGCATGCGATCGTTAATTATATTTGTATTAAAGAGAGTTCAACTTTAGGGATTTTATTAGTATATAAAAAAAAGATACCTAATTAGGCATCTTTTTTTAATCTATTAATATTGCAAATATTCCACTTCTGTCTGAACCAAATCTAAGGCTTTGAAGGTTTTAACTTACGATTAATTTAGAATAAAATAGATTAATAAAGTAGTGATAATAAAATCTACCTTTACGTTTTTCTATCTTGAAGATAGGTATTTTAACTCTGATAAACTCTAAAACCATAATCATTTAATTAAATTGCCACTATGTAGCAAGTTTACAATAATAATTAATTAAGGGAGCACTCTTTAATAAAGCTCTCAAAAAAGACAGAGTGATTTACTTTGTTTCTCTGCATCATCTCGGGGTGCCATTGTACACCAACTATAAATCTCTCACCTGGAATTTCAATAGCCTCAATAACACCATCTTCGGCTTTTGCAGCTACTACTAAATTTTTCCCTAAATCTTTAACTGCTTGATGATGGAAACTATTGATACCTATACTCTTACTTCTGAAAATTTTTGCAAGTCTACTGTTTGCCTCAATATTTGCTATTTGAGAAATATTTTCGATAGGATATGACAATAAAAAGTGCTCATTCTTTGTGACACCATCTTTAGCAAGATCTTGATGTAATGTGCCACCAAGAACTACATTCAGCAATTGACAGCCTCTGCAAATCCCTAATATCGGAATTTGATGGTTCTCCAATACAGATTTAATTAGTACCAAATCTGCATTGTCTCTTTTCACAGAAACCTCTCCAACAGAACTTGAAGGTATCTCGTTGTAACAAAGTGGGCTCACATCATTTCCACCAGTAAAAATAATTCCATCTAGCTTCCCAAGAATCGGAAGGATTGTTTCTGGGTTTTCAACGACTGGCAAAATTACTGGAATCCCTCCGGCTTTCTCAATTGCTTGAATGTAGTCGTCAGCAAGAAGTTGCCATTCCTGGCTTGGTGCGCCAAGGTGAGACACAACTCCAATCTGACCATTTGGACTAAAACTACAAGAAATTCCGATAATAGGTTTTTTCATAAAACGTCCTTCTTTCAATTCGTGTAAGTTAAGCTGCAATAGTATTGCTAGGCTTTTTTATGAATATTTTATAAGTAATCGTTCCCGCAATAAAACCTACAATTGCTGGTATCAACCATGTGAAACCTTGAGAACTGAATGGTATCTTTGTCACTAATGAATTAAAAACATCTGATTTAATCCCCATTGCATTAAAAGCATCATTTAAACTAAAGACGAATGTAAAACATGCTGTTCCAATATATGACCCTCTATTTGGTATATACTTACTACACAATCCTAAAATAACGAGTGTAATCGAAATTGGGTACAAAGCAAGGAAGATAGGTGCAGCTGCTGAAATAATTGCATCCACTTTAACATTTGAAAAAATAGCACTTATTATTGCATTAATAGCCACCCATGTAGGATAATTAATTTTATTCTTTGTTAGGTCTGTCAAGAAGTCACTAGTCGCACTTGTTAATCCGATTGCTGTCACCAAGCAAGCTAGTAAAACACATAGTGCAAGTAGTGTCACTCCGCCTTGCCCCATCAATTTATTCATCAAATCTACCAACAAAGTAGTTCTTTCAATATTATTGTTTGAAATTACTTGGCTACCGCTTGATCCAAGATAGAGCAATCCTCCGTAAATTACGAAAAGCCCAAGACCAGCAATGGCAGAAACATAGATTGTGACTTTCTTTAATTCTTTTCCAGCATATCCTTTGGCACGGATCGTCGCGATGATAATATTTGAAATGAGCAATCCAGTCAATACATCGGCTGTTTGATAGGATTGAACAAATGCATTCAAAAATGGTTTCGATAAATTGGTTGAAACTGGTTTTCCAATAGGAGAAAAAATGGCAAATCCAACAATAACTAGCAACAATCCTAATTTAAAAGGAGTGAAAAATTTTCCAATTGTATCAATAACCTTTCCTTTGTTAGCAGAAACTAAAAACACAATTGCAAAGAAAATAATACTGAACAAGACTGTAGGAAATTTAGGGAAGAATGGTTGAATAGCAACTTCAAAACTAGTTCCAGCAGTTCGTGGAACATTGATGAACGTTCCAATGACTATCATGATTAATGTACAAAATACTTTATAAAACCATGGCGCTATCGGCTTAGTTAAGTCTGCGAATGTTTCTCCGCTAGCAGATACAGCTACAATTCCTAATACCGGTAAAATTACACCTGTAATTGTCATACCAAGTAACGCCGGAACCCATTCTGTTCCTGAAGTAAAACCAATATATGGTGGGAAAATAAGATTTCCTGCTCCAAAGAATATTGCAAATGTGGCAAATCCAATAATAATACTGTCGGTTAAAGTTTTATTCTTCATAATTTCCTCCAAGGTTAACGCATTCTATTGAAAACCACCAACTATTCAAAATCTATCCATTAATATGAGATTCTAACTCTTTAATCACTTGGTTAATGTCTTTTGATTTAATTGCCTCAATTATTTGTTCATGCTCCTTAATATATCTAGAAATTTGATAATCTTTTCTACGAAAATAATATGGATTACTAAATAATCTTTCTCGAATATTAGAAAGTGTTTGAATAAATAAAGAGTTACCGTAAACTTCAGTAAGTTGTAGATGAAAGGCAGAGTCCAATTTCAAAAATTCAATCAGATCATTGTTTTCAACACACTTTTTCTGTTCTTGAATGAATTCCTCAAGTATCTCTATTTGTTCCGCAGTTATCAATTTAACTATTTTCGGTATGATAAAAGTTTCTAACGCCAATCGCAGTTCATACATTTCTTCTATCTCACGAACATTCAGTCCTAAAATTTGAATGCCATGGTTTGAAATAATTTTTACAAACCCTTCATTTTGCAATCTTTGTAAAGCAGCCATTATCGGTGTTCTACTTATTCCAAGCTCAGACGCTAACTGATTCTGGGAAGTGAAACCGCTTTCTAAAAAATCCCCCCTTATAATCTTGTTTTTAATTTCTTGATACGCTGTTTCTTGAAGTGTTTTTCCCTTCAAAAAAATCCCTCCCTAGTTTACATACAACTTACATGTAAGTTGTATGTAAGATGAACTTTATAATACTCTGAATATTGTAAAATGTAAATATTTTTTTTCGCAGGAAAGCATTTCAACTATATGCCACATCTAAGACTTTTCGTTGATTATAAAACTCTAAGGGTATATATATGATGTTCGTAAAAGTTATTAACTGCATTTCCAAGCTATAGAATATTATATATATCTTTAACTAATTAAGAATTAGAAATTAGTTTTAAAGAAAAATACCACCTTTTAAAGGTGGCTCTAGATATACTTCCGATGAATATTCTTCCCATCATAACTGAACAACACAGACTTATTCTCAATATTCGTCTCTAAATGAACCCCTCTACCCCATAACTGATGAATATACGGCATAACCTTCTCAACATACTTCACATCAAGTTCCATATGTTCATAGGAATGCTTCAAGTAAAGCTCACCATTTTTTAAATAGTCTCCTTCTTGAACTACAATATAAGGGAATCCTCCATTTACTCGGCTAACGACTAGTTGATCTCGTACATTTTCTCATGCTTTATCAGTAACTTTATATTCCTTACCTTGTCGCTGGAATAGATACATATCTTCACGCATGACAAGGTCTTTCGTTAAGTAGTTTCGTATAAATGAACTATCAGACTCTAACTCTCGTACTTCAAACATTTTTTCTCGACCGCTGCCAGGTTTAATTCCTAACTCACGCATTTCTTTTGTTGGATTATTATATCGCTCTTCAATATCTTCAAACATTCTTAGTCCTAAATAATACGGGTTAATGCTTGTTTTCGATGGCTGAACTACTCCTGCATTAAGCTTTGCGTATTCGATTGCTTCGTTTGAGTCGAGGTTTAGTTCACGCATAATTCTTATATGCCAATAACTTGCCCAGCCTTGTTTCTCTCAACGATCTTCTTTTTGATATTCCTCACCAAGAATTTTCACTTCTGTTTCAATATCAATTTTTATTTATTTTTCACCGTTTCTTGCATAGATCGAATCAAGTCGAGGTAATCCATTGAAGTTGCATGATCTACATTCACGATGAAACCTGCATACTTCTTTGATACTTCTGCTACCACCCCGACTACTTTAATCATAAGACCATAAAAAAATTGGACAACTAGTAATTTAACTAGTTGTCCTTATAATACGAACACATGCGTTAGTTATAATGAACTAATGCAATGCCCCCAAATTGTTGACTCAACTAAAACCTTTATAGTGAATTTCAATTGGTTTCCATGAATTCACTATTGATCCAAAGTTTAAGCAGGATATCCTCCGGTTGGTGGTGGCCAAGCACTAAATAATCTGCGTATTAGTACGATTTCACCTAAATGATAGGAGTTGTGAGATGCAATATTGCGTAGTACACCACCTGGGGATTCGCCTGGCCATTTCTCTAATGATTTGTCCAATTGAACAGTTTGGGCAATCGTACATGCCTGTTCTATCCCTTGAAGAAAATGCTGAATAATCTGTTTCCACTCTTCCTCATTACTAGGTCCTTCTTCAACAGGCCAGCTTTCTTTCACATCAGAAGGTAATTTAGGCCTCTCTCCTTGTGCGAATAATAAGAGGAATTCTTGCCAGTATGTCATGTGTTTGACTAATTGATAAATAGTATAAGGTAGCTCCTCTATTCTTTTTCCAGCAAGATCCATATCTATATCCAACAAAGCATTCTTGATAGGAAGATGACCACGTTCTCCTCTTAATGATTTTACTAATGTGTCACTAAATGCTTTATTTGACTGCTCCATATTACCGACTCCCACCATTTTTATTTCTATTTTTCTAAATTTGTTGTTCTATCCCTTTCTATTATCTAAATATTTAATAGAAAAAATCACTGTTAACATTAATCAAATCGAATTTTCCATCTGAACCATATTATGATAAAGACCCAATTTTTTACTAATTACAGTACTTTTTCATATCTTTTTTTAATTATATTGTTTAGAGTAAACTCTAAGTCAATAGATTATTGGAGGATTGCTTTTTAATAGTAGAAAACGTTAGAATCCAAACAAAAATTCAACAAATAATTAAAAAGATATGAATTGAAAATGAATACTAAGATTAATAAATCTTTTATTCAACAAACGCTTGCGATAGTTGAATAAGCTCTGAATTTGGTAAACTACAAACGAGATTGAACAGGGTACTAATTTTGTTCAATCTCGTTTTTTAATGGGACAACTTGTTCCTTTGCAAATCTACGAGCTGCTACCACGCATAGTACAACGACAATATTAACTGCCACAAGTAACCAACCAACCTTCTCGTGCAGAATCACGGAGGCAAGCAATAGTCCAAAGAAAGGTTGGAGAAGTTGTAACTGTCCAACTGCCGCTATACCTCCCTGCGCCAGTCCTCGATACCAGAAAATAAAGCCAATGAGCATGCTGAATAAGGATACATAAGCAAGGCTGAAGATCGAAGGAAGTCCGATGTCCTTCCATGATTCTGGACTAAAATAGAACGTAAGTGGGAGCATAAAGGGCAACGACAGAACGAGAGCCCAAGAAATCACCTGCCAGTTCCCTAGCCGACGTGAAAGTCGAGCACCTTCTGCATAACCGAGACCACATACAATGATTGAAGCCAGCATGAAAGCATCACCGATTGTTGATGATTCTCCACCATGAATTAGGGCAAATCCTGTCACTAAGAAGCTGCCTATAGCTGAAAAGATCCAAAAGGTTGGTCGGTGGCGTTCCCCATCCCTAAGTACGCCAAAAATTGCAGTCGAGAGTGGAAGTAATCCAATGAAGATAATAGCATGTGCGGACGTAACATACTGAAGGGCAAATGCTGTTAGTAGAGGGAAACCTATCACAACACCAAACGCCACTACAAATAGTGGAACAAGGTCGCTCTTGACAGGTCGTTTCTGCCGAAAAATTAGAAGGAGAGCGCCTGCCAATACACCTGCTATTGCCGCGCGGCAGACTGTTAGGAACAACGGATCAAAATCAGCCACAGCCAAGCGCGTCGCAGGTAGCGATCCACTGAAGATGAGTACTCCTAGGAATCCATAAATCCATCCTTTGGTTGATTTATTCATTGCAATCACTCCGAATCATTAATAGCACTCTAATTAAGATGACAATCGAATTAAAAAGAAAATTCTACTTTTATTCCACGCTCTCTAATTCTCATAATATGTTAATTATGACACTTAAATGATATTTCATTTTATAAGTCACGTTTGAAACTACTACTCCACAAAAAAGAACCACCTAAACAACTCATGTTGTTGAACTAACGGTTGTTTTAGTTCAATAAGATATTTATTATCTATGTGTTATAAAGTTAATAATACTTACCAAGTTTGGGGCTCTAATCGTTTATTACGTCATGCACCAACATAAAGGATCAGTTCCACCACAATGAGGGCAATACCCTCCTGTATAAGTAAATCTAATTTGATCTGAATGAAGTACATAATAATCAGTAATAGGTTCGACGCCAGGGATCACTATCCCACCTGGAATCTCCGGTAATTTGACCTCCCGCACTGTCATGTCTGACCACTTGCCGATCCAGGAACAAATACTGCACTTTAATATCTCTTCCGAAAAGTTAGGAGCATTTTGGATGACAATAATACATTCTCTACTATTTGTATTACAATTAGGACAATCGTGTACTTTCACGAATCTCCACCTCTCATCAAATTTAAAACTTTTCAAGTACCTTCTTTTTACTATTCTTCTTAACAGACAATTAGTCCTTTTTAATAAAATAGAGGATAATCAAATGATTACCCTCTAAATGTTGTACAACTAACGCGCCAGTTAGTTATATAGGAGATTCAATCTACAAACTATTGCTTTTTTTAGTTTATTGTACTTTTGGAAAACTAACACTTGGGTTATGTTTAATGTGAACTCTTGTTTACTCTCTTCGTACTGTATTATGCGTAAGCCTAAATGTCTTTTTCTAGTAATTGATTCATCAGAACTTTTTTGAGTTGACTGCGGCGACTTGATTCTACAAAAAGGTATTTTCCTTTACACATTTGCATTAAGAAAAGCAAAAGAATTTTTAAAAATTGCATTGAATAACGATTATTTCATTTGGATATTTTATGGAAGTATCATAAATTCAGGAGGTAGCACATGAAAGCAGTCACGTACCAAGGTCATTCTAAAACCATAATTAAAAACAAGAAGAAAAGCCGTACTCTTCGGAATACGGCTTTTTCCATTTGATATATATTATATATTAAGGAAGTGTAATTACATATATGAAGGTACTTTCAATGATTCAACCTTGGGCCAGCCTTTTCCTTTTTAATGAAGCACAATACGAAACAAGAACATGGAAAACTAAATATCGTGGTCCATTGGCGATTCACACAAGTAAAAAAATAGATAGTAATGTTTGTAATAACAATGCAATTCAGCATTTGCTTAGTAAGCACGAGTTGAATAGGAGCAATCTACCAACCGGCATGATTATTGGTGTCTGTAATCTTATTAATTGTTTAAAAGTAATAGAAGATAATCAAGAAAGTGCAGTATTGGAAGATGGACGTATTGTTTCAGGAAATGACTACTTCTTAGGAGATTTTAGAGTAGGGAATTATATTTGGGAAGTTTCCAATAAAGAAATGTTAATCGATTTTATACCAGCTAAAGGAAAATTAGGTTTATGGGAATACGATATAAATTAGTTGTTTACTTCTTGAAAAACACACTAATAATGCGTTAGCGCTTAACAGTGAATATTTAACCAAAAATCAAACCAATTAATTGTTTCTTTCATTGTTGTTCCTCCTTAAAAATGACTGTTTTTACCAAACAGTCTATTTAATGCTTATTCAACTAATGCATGCGTTAGTTGCATAGTGAAGAATTTATTCTCTTTTTATTTCAATATTTTTATAGATTTTTTTAAACTTTGGAAGAATTTCATTTAAGATAGTGCCATTTTTGTTTTCAACTAAAATTAATTCATTACTTTCCTCACCTTCTACAAGCTTAATTCCTACTCGATAAGTGTTAAAATCATGATTCTCTTTAATTAAAATGCACATAAACTCATGGTCTATTGTTGTTATTTTTAAAGCTCTTATAAATTCTTCTCTTGTTTGAGGTTTTATCCATGTAGTCAAAGGCTCATTACGCATTTTTGGCGTATGATCCATAACCCACTCTTCATTTAGAAATACTGCTCTTCTATTTAGAAAATCAGCATTATCATTTTTTTCTTTGAGTTCTTCAGAAGTAATAGTAGTATCAATCATATCAATCATTGATTCATAAATTCTTTTTAAATTTTCGTCTAACAATTCATCTAATTTACTTATATCAAAGTCATACAATTTATATCCAAATAAGACAACTTCATCATCTTCTAAGATGCTCTGTAAAAAATCAGCTTGTTCTTCCAAATCATAATTAAATGGGCTTAGAACATAATAGTAATCTTTTTTATAAAGTTCCATCATACTCCTCCAAATTCCATTAATACACCTTATAATCAATAACTTTATAAAGAGATATATTATGCAATGTCCTGAAAAATCCTTCTATTTCTTATTCAACTAAACTGCCATTTAGTGACATAAAAAAATCGACTAAACAGCCGATCTTGTTGTTCAACTATTGCATGCGTTAGTTGTATAAGGATTTCGAAAAGTTGACACTAAGTTGTCTTAGACTCTTTTTTAGAATCTAATATTTTGATAACAATATAGCTAATTATGACTGAGGATAGGATGAAATATAAATGGATTACATATCTAAGTGCATAAGCAGATAATAAAACTGTAACAATTGGAGATATTAAAATACTTCCCCATTTATTTTTAGTAAAAAAATAAATAGCAATTACGAAAAAAACTGCGGCTATTACTGGTATTAAAACAATCCATTCCTGACCTTCACCAATAATCATGTACCTATCCTTTAAGTAAGCGAATTTTTCCATTTTCAACCCCCTACTTAATGTACTTATTTGAAAATCCCTAATGTATAAAATGGGATTAAATACCAATAAATTCGATTTTTATTATTAGATTACCTCCATTTTTTCTTTAAAATAATTGAACAATTTATTTCACTCTAATCCAACTAAACTGCCATTTAGTTCCACAAAAAAATCGGCTAAAGAGCCGATCATGTTGTTCAACTAAAGCATGCGTTAGTTGCATAAGCTTGTATATATTAAAGCAAATAAATTAAACCAAGTTACAAGAAATAAACCTTTAGAATTAGATTTGTTATCAAAATATACATTTATATTACCTTATGATTATACTAACTACATTTTAATACCTTCAAAAGAAGATGAAGTCGATTTTAAATGATGAACCTATGGGGATAATAAGATCTTCAATGATCTTACTGCTCCAATATCCTGTAGGAAGTGAAAGAAAAAGTACTAGCATCCAACTAATGTTATACGAACGAAATATGTTAAATTTTCGCATCTATATTTCCTCTTACAAAGGAGATGATTAATAGTAAGATTGGAAATATACCAAATAAATAAATAGCAACATTTCCATGCATTCCTCCCATTTTATACACCTCATTGATATTCCTAGGAACACTTGCAATGATATAAATAATAGGAATTATACCAAAAAGAAAGGGTCGAATACATCTTTTTTTAAAAATTTGCGCCATTCCTAAAGCGGATAGAAAAAGAGCAATTGTATACGTAGTAAATATTTGCATAATCCAAATTACAATGAATAAAGAGTCGAATCTTTCAAAAAAAAGACCTGGAATTTCATAACCTCGAATATATGTGAGTACTGGCCATGTTTGTAACAAAACTCCGTCTACTGAAAATGCTCCAACTACTATAATCGTAGTCATTGTATAGAAAAAAATAGGAACTCCTAGTCCAAAAATAACGGATTTTGGTGCTTGCTTTTTTTCTTTCATAAACATAAATATAAAGAGAATAATTTCAAATCCAGAGAATATGGAAGTAGCAGTCATTATTCCTTTACGGATTGGCTTAACTCCCATCCCTAATACAGGACGTAAATTATCAACTTCGAATATACCGATACCTAAAAATATAACTAATAGTAAGCAGATAGCCGTAATAGGAAATATAATCTCTAACATTCGAGCCAACGAATTGATGCCACCAAGTACTAAGTATAGACCGATCCAAATAAATGGTATCATAATAGCCCACGTTGGAGTGCCTTGAAGCAAGTATATTCCTATCGTTTCAACCATGGTTCGAACTTCATATGCTGAAAGCACTATGTAATAGACAATTACAATTAAGCTTAGAAATAAGCCTACCCATTTTCCAACAATTTTTTGATTAAATTGGAAAAACGTTTCATTTGGGTATCTTTGGCATAGTCTAACATGTAAGAGTACGATAAGAATACATATTACGCCACCTAAAATGACTGATATCCACGAATCTGGAGTTTTTACTTTTTCTGTTACTACTCTAGGTAGAACTAAGATTCCAGTTCCTAAAATAAAGTTTGTTAGCAACATAATTGCTTGAAAACTGGAAATTCGGTCAGTTGGACTATTATTATTCATTCAATAAGATCCTTTCATGATGCAATAACTTTTAACTCCCACTAAATGGATGCAGTTCAATAGGAAAAATAAAAAAGGCCAGATTCGTGTTATTTTTACCAGCATATAACAATTACATTACAAGGGCAGAACTTATAAAGGGGAATATAAGTTGCGTAGATAATTAATATAGTTATATTTCCCTATTAGAATGTTAATATTCACCAACGTTTTTATTGCCGAGAAGCGTATTTATGTAAACTAGATTTACATACAATACTCAAGCTAAATTGAAGTGGTTCTTGTTCAACTAATCTGCCATTTTGTTGAATAAGAAAATGCGATCTTCTATTGAAGTATCGCATCAGTTAGTTGCATAAGAAAAGAAATTAGTATTTATCAAACAAATTATTTTGAATTTAATAATTGGAAAATATTCCATAATTGTCCTCTAATATTGTCCAAATCCTCTTGTAAGTTATGAATTTGAAAACCGATATAGTATAACCCTGAAATAAGAGCAATACCAAAAATATACAGGGAAATTTTATCAAATTTACTCATTTAAATCCTCCTGATAAATTAACGTTAGTAATGATTATTCGGCAAATTAATTTATAAACCTTTAATAAGTAAATTTCTTAGATTGTTACTCAACTAAACTGCCATTTTGTTGAATAAGAAAATGCGATCTTCTATTGAAGTATCGCACGCGTTAGTTAAATAAGGATTTAAATTGAAGAATTGCGCTCCAAGTTAAAAATATTGATTTGTTTCTCTTCGAATAAAGTTTCTAAAGCTTCTACTCCATATTCTTCTGCAAAATTTTTTTCTACTTCTGAAATAGGAACAATCATTAACCAAGTAACTTTCTTTTTCTCGAAATTTAATGTTTCTAATTTATTTTCCCATAAATAAGGATTAACAAATAAAATATGCTTCATGTCACTATAAGGCAAATACATACTAACTACATTCTCGAATATTGCTCCTGGGAAACACTTATAATTAGAATTGATAATGTAAAACGCACTAGAACTCAGTAGATTTGGGAAACATTCAAAGTCACTTGCTCCCACTAATTCAACTCTTAATGGCAGTTCATTATTTTCAAAACCAATAGAAAAATCGGAAAGACCAAGTGTAGCAAACGCAAATACATCATCGTCAAATTGAGTATCTTTAGAAAAAAGAATGTCTATTGAACTTGCTTTATTGTCATCCCAATATTTATTAACTTTAGGCTTACCTCCAAATACTTTTAGTGCAAATTTAGCAATCTGTTTGTTTTCTATTGATACGCTCATTTTTAATTCCCCACTCAAAGATGTTTTATTTAAAATCATGGTACTAATTACGTAATTATATCATTCCTTATTCAACTAAACTGCCATTATGTTGAATAAGCATTAACAAAATTCTAGTCAGAATTATAAAATTTGGAAAGGGAATTATTATAAATTCTTTATCGAAAACCATTTTAAATTAGTACTTTGAAATTTTATGAACAAAGAGGATGTGAAATTGGAATGGCTATATTAATTCGACCATTTTATTTTAGAATTCAAGATGAATACTGGCTAATAATAGAAAGCAATTCATACAAAAAAACCACCCAAAAAAAGGTGGCCTTAAATATACTTCCGATGAATATTCTTCCCATCATTACTAAACAACACAGACTTATTCTCAATATTCGTCTCCAAATGAACCCCTCTACCCCATAACTGATGAATATATGGCATTACCTTCTCAACATACTTCACATCTAATTGCATATTTTCATAGGAATGCTTCAAATAAAGCTCACCATTTTTTAAGTAATCTCCCTCTTGAACTACAATATATGGGAATCCTCCATTTACTCGACTAACCACAAGCTGATCTCGTACATTTTCCCAAGCCTTATCAGTGACTTTATATTCCTTACCTTGTCGCTGGAATAAATACATATCTTCTCGCATTACGAGTTCTTTAGTTAAGTAGTTTCGTATAAATGAACTATCAGACTCTAACTCACGTACTTCAAACATTTTTTCTCTTCCGCTACCAGGTTTAACACCTAACTCTCTCATTTCTTTTGCTGGATTATTATATCGCTCTTCAATATCTTCAAACATTCTTAGTCCTAAATAATACGGGTTAATGCTTGTTTTTGATGGCTGAACCACTCCTGCATTAAGCTTTGCGTACTCAATCGCTTCATTAGAATCAAGATTTAGTTCGCGCATAATTCTTATATGCCAATAACTTGCCCAGCCTTGTTTCTCTCAAAGATCTTGATAATCACATATGATTTAGCTTCGATAAATAATATAAAAGGAAAATGATCTTATGATGGGATCCTCTTTAATAAAGCAATCGAAATTCTTTTTCTAGTTAATAAACTTGATTGAAGTTAATATATTAATTCTTTAGTTAAGAGTAATTTATTTATAATTTTTAAGATGTCTCTTAATGACACTCTTCAAATTTAATTTTCAGCATATAACTTTATCCTTTTTAAAATAATGTATATAGATTAAAACACTGTTTTTTAATTAATCTATACTGCTGTTTGCAAAATAAAAAGGGCTACTTAATAGCCCTTCATGAACTAACGAATGCGCTAATTACATAATGTTTCATAATAATTATTTTCGCTATTTTACATCCTTTTTCATAAGGTGTAGTAAATGTGTCACTATTAAACGGAGTATTTTTGAAGTCAGATTATAGTTATATTGGTCAATTAAGTTCTATGGATAAAAAGGAAAAAGAAAAATTCATATTGTAGTTACCTTCCGAACCTTTTAGCATTAAATGGATTAATAATAGAATACAGAATTCATCTTCTTTGTGTGGCCTAGACCTTTTTCAAATATCCTTTACAAACGGTACATTTTAATTAAGGAACGTTGTCATTTTAAGTTATTAGTATATTTTTCAAATCAATTCTTCCACTATTCAAAGTAGATAAGCTATCTCCTTAGTTTACTTTGCTTCTCACATCTTGATTTTGGTATGTATATTAATATTTTATTTACCTCTTTAAACCTGCCAAAAAAGCTCCTTAAAGTATTAATAAAAGCTAAAAATATAAGTCACTATAGAAAAAGAACATCCTCTTGTAGCCCATTATCTTCTAATTTCAAACCAGTTATCACACTTGTCAAATGTATCTCCATAGCCTTTTCAGCCTCTATTTTATCTCTTGATTCAAGGGCCTTTACTATAGCAATATGCTCTTCAATGGATGGGTTTATTTTTAATGTATCCAGAGGATCAAATAATACAACGTAGATAGTAGTTCTGCTAACAATATCTTTAACATATTCGAGCAATAGTTTATTTTGTGAAGCCTCAGCTATGATGGAGTGGAAAGAGTCATTCATTTTATAATAACTATCCGTATCTCGATGATCAAATGTTCGTTTCTCTTCATCTATTAAATTATAAAGCTTTTCAATATCTTCTTTGCTAATCCGCTCAGCTGCTAGTCCAGCGGATTGCTTTTCTAGAAGTAACCTAACTGAATAGGCATCTTTCATCTCTTCCGCAGTTGGTTTAATGACAAAAGCTCCCCTATTTGGGGTAACCTGCACATATCCTTCATGCTCTAATTTTTTTATAGCCGCTCTTACAGGCGTCCTGCTAACATTTAGCTTTTTTGCTATTGCCGCTTCCACAAGCTGACTTCCTGGGCGGATGAATCGGTTATAGATTGATAATTTAATCTTTGTGTAAACCAATTCCTCCATATTTGATTTTTGAATACTGTCCTGACTCATATTGTAACCACCTAACGGATAGGAATAATTAATTCATCATTTCTTTACATTATATTATTTTTCCCTCTCATTTCCAACCAAGTAGAGGAAAACCCCTTAAATTAAAATTATGTTTCCATCTGAAAACCATAAGCTTATTTGAGTATTTATATATAAAGAAATTTCAAATCTGAATAATCAGAATAATTTAAAATAAATTGTATACTATTTTTGTATACCATGTTATTATATTTTTAAGTAAATTACCATTCTCCATTTTTTAAGAATATTTTTCGATTGGGGGGATTCAGCGGAATAGGTATTATAATCCAACAGCCATTTGTCATTATTTTTTCTCATAATAAACAAACCCTGTTTTTTCATTATGATGACAAAAGTTGCCGGTATAAAGATTGATCATTAGGATTCCAACTAGCTTTTTTATTTATTTTCTTAATTTTAATTAGTTTACAAAAAGTGAGGTTATGAGATATGGAACATAAAGTTCACCCGGAGTTAAGACAATCATACACGTTACCATCACGTCTATACACAGATGAGGCGGCATTGAAAATCGAACAAGAGAAAATTTTTGAAAAATCATGGTTATTTGCCGGACACGTAAGCCAGGTAAAACTTAATGGTGACTTTTTTACGAAAGATATTGCTGGACATTCAATTTTAATTGCCAAAGGAAACGATGGAGTCATTCGAGCATTTTATAACGTATGCACTCATCGTGCTTCTAAACTAGAAGAAAGAGAATGCGGTAATAAGAAGATGCTCCAATGCCCTTATCACGCTTGGACATTTACACTAGATGGTCACTTAAATCGAGCACAAAACATGAAGGGACTCCAATTTGATGCAGAGGATTTTTGTTTAAAACAGCCAAAACTTGAAATCGTGGCAAGTTTTATATATATTAACTTAGATGAAAACGCTTCCTCGATGTCTGAAGTATTTGGTAATTTGTTTGACGGGTTAAAAGATTATCCTCTTGAGGAATTAAAAATTGCTCGTGTACAAGAAGATATTGTGAAGTGTAATTGGAAAGTAACTGTAGACAATTATTTGGAATGTGATCACTGTCCAACTATTCATAAAGGTTTTGTGAACACTCTGGATATGGACAATTATGAAATTAGTACATTTGATAACTACTCCTATCAAGGTGTTCCTTTACGCTCTGGCACTAATGAACCAGATAAATTAGGTCAAAGTGCAAAATATTACTTCTTATATCCGAATATGTGGATTAGCGTGAATCCAGGACTTCCTAACGTTTCTATTAATCAATCAATTCCAATTGATCACGAAACTACTAAATTAATTTATACGACATATTTCTTAGATTTAAACGACTTAGATGCACAAAAAAAATTCTATGCATTTTTAGATCAAGTTCGGGAAGAAGATTTTGTAATATGTGAAACCGTTCAAAAAGGACTTCAATCAAAAGGCTATACACAAGGACGTTTTTCTTTAACGGAAAATTGTGTTCATCATTTCCATTTGTTAGTACAACATGCACTTGAAAGTGAGCAAGCTTATGTTCCATTAACATTAGGGGTGAAGTAAATGGAGAAGCAACAGTTAAAACGAGTATTAAAAACGCGCCATCTATCGATGATCTCGATGGGAGGAGTAATTGGAACTGGGTTATTTTTAGGGTCAGGTTTAACTATTAATAGTGCAGGCGCTGGAGGAGCGATTGTAGCATATCTGATTGGTGGGATTATGACGTATCTCGTAATGCTTTGCCTCGGGGAACTTGCAGTTGCCATGCCAGTGACAGGCTCATTCCAAGCATATGCAACGAAATACATTGGTCCATCGACAGGTTTCATGGTAGGAATTGCTTATTGGATGAGTTGGGCGACTACAGTCGGACTTGAGTTTACAGCGGCAGGTTTGTTAATGAAGCGATGGTTTCCTGATATGCCGACTTGGATTTGGTGCTTATTTTTCATCGTTTTACTGTTCGGAATAAACGCGTTAACCACAAAAGGTTTTGCTGAAACAGAATATTATTTTGCTGGAATTAAAATTGTGGCGATTATTTTATTTATTATCATTGGAGGATGTGCCGTTTTAGGCATTATCTCTTTGAAAGGCGGTCAATCAGCCCCATTCTTCTCCAACTTATACAATGACGGAGGTTGGTTCCCAAAAGGATTCACTCCAATTTTAATAACTATGATTTCTGTACTTTATGGATTCCAAGGAACAGAACTGTTAGGGGTTACAGCTGGTGAATCCGAAAATCCAGAACGCGACATTCCAAAAGCAACAAAAAATATTATTTTCCGTGTCCTTCTATTTTATGTGACAAGCATTATCATCGTCAGTGCTTTGGTCCCATGGAGAAAAGCAGGACTTGTAGAAAGCCCATTTGTAATGATGTTTGACAAAGTAGGCATCCCATATGCAGCAGACATCATGAATTTTGTTATTTTAACAGCTGTTTTGTCAGTAGGGAATTCGGGTTTATACCTTTGCTCACGTATGTTTTTCGCAATGAGTGAAAGTGGTCAGGTTCCAAAAGCATTCGGAAAATTAAGCAAACGACAAATTCCTATGAACGCACTATTAGTTAGTTTGGCCTTTGCCCTATTATCATTGTTAACTAGCGTAATAGCAGCTAACACCTTATTTGTTGTTTTGTTAGCAATATCAGGAATCGGAACGACTATCGCCTGGGCTGTCATTGCTCTTTCACACATAAACTTTAGACGTGCGTACATAAAAAATGGAGGTAAATTAGAAGATTTGGCATTTCGAGTGAAATGGTATCCATTTGTTCCAATCGCTTCGTTCATTATGTGCGTAGGGATCATACTATCACTTGTATTAGATTCTTCCCAACGCGCATCGTTCTATTGGGCAACTGGATTTGTAGTTTCCTGTTATGTATATTATCTAGTACGATTTAAATGGGTTAATAATGTCATACCAATACAAGCAACTAAGATAGAAGAACATCTGTAATTAGTCTGATTACACTAGACTAGGTATTCTTAAATCCAATCAAAAGGCATACGAAAGAAATAAAATGCACCCTATGAAGTAGACACTTGAAAAAGGTCACTTCTATGGGGCTGTTGACAAAATGGGTAAGGAGTTCATCTCCTTACCCATTTTGTTTTTTTTAACTTATATTATTAGTTTTCTATGCATTCTACTCCATATTAGTTGGCTAAACTATTACTTTTACAAGCCTTTTATATGGCTTATTTTTATTGAACTAGTCGAGTAGAATGGAGTCTCTTTACCTTACGGTAAATTGCACTCCAAACCCTCTCAGAACCGTGCTTGCACTATTAATGCACACGGCTCCTCCAGTAATCATTTACAGAATATAGCTAATTTCTTTTCTTAAATCATAAATATTCACCTTAGCCCTTGGTGTGGGTAGTGGAAATTTGCTAAGGAAGAGTCTGTATTTCTCCCATTTAAAGGATTTTCTTTGACTTCTTCTATTGAGCCACTTAAATATTAGGTTCTCGATTTTAACTTTGAAAATGTTAACATTTGGGATATTATCAGTGATGCAATAGTAGTTGAAGTAGCCAATAAGAGAGCGTTTGAATCTGTCCATAATTATATGAATATTATTATTTCTATTCTTCTTCAACCATTCTTTAGACTCTTTTAATTTGCTTTGTACTTTCTTCCTACTTGATTTGCGTTTCACTCGAAATTTTCCTTGTTTACTTTTTCCACAATAGTGCGTAAAACCTAGAAAATCGAAGGTTTCTGGTTTTCCATTTCCTTGGTGCTTTTCAAGTTTCTCCGCAAGTCGTCCGAAAGGGATAATTTTGGTTTTATCTTCGGCTATTTCCAGATTGAACTTCTTGAGTCTTAATTTTAGAGATTGAAAGAATTCCTGAGCCTCATTCTTAAATTGAAAACAGCACACAAAATCATCTGCATACCTTACCAGGTATGCTTGTCCCTCGCACTGTTTCTTGACACTTTTCTCGAACCATAAATCAAGTACATAATGAAGATAGACATTAGCTAATACAGGAGATATTACTCCACCTTGCGGTGTACCATTATCTGTTTTGTATTTCTTTCCTTCTTCCATATATCCACCTTTAAGAAACCTACCGATTATTCTCAGTAAGCTCGGGTCAGTGATTCGAAGTTTTAAAAATTCTATCATCCATTTGTGGTCAACATTGTCAAAGAATCCTTTTATGTCTACATCTACAACATAGTTTACTGACCTCTTTTCTATATAGAAGTTCAGTATTTTCAAAGCATCGTGGCAACTACGATTTGGGCGAAATCCGAACGAACAGTCCAAAAAGTCAATTTCATAGATGGAGTTTAATATTTTCGTAACACCTTTTTGAACAATCTTATCTTCATGTTCCGGTATACCTAATGGTCTTTTCTTTTTCGAATTGAGCTTCGGAATATACAGTCTCCTAACTGGAACAGGACGATAGCTTTTGCCTTTAAGTCTCATTACTAAATCTTCTATGTTTTCCTCGAGATTTGCACTGTATTGTTCTTTAGTTGTGCCATTTATCCCAGTTGCTTTCTTATTTGGTAATTCAATGTGACATTGAACTAGTGACTGCTTATCTAGTAAATATGCAAGAGATGTAAATTGCATTTTAGGATCAGATTTTGCTAATTCTGCTATCCTTAGTAGTTTTGTTTCCATTTGTTATACCTACCTCTGTGTGTAGTAAATGTGTCCCTATTAAGGGTGATAAACTGGTAGTAGCCTTTCCTCCATCGGCATTACCCAACTTCATAGGTACTACGCTACTATCCGACTCCCAACATCGGCATTTGGCTTCCTTACTTTTTATCGCTTGTACACCATACTCTTCTAAAAAAAAAAAGAAAAGACCGGTTGGGTCTCCCGAGTTGCCGTATCATATCAATGTATGACGTGCCAAGGTCTCTGACTCCAGAGAGGCTTTACCATTCTTGCCTTACCGAAAGGTAAAGTGTAGCTTTCTGCTATGCGTAAAGCATCAGCCCTCTCGATTTACTAACATTATGGAGCTCAATCCCTTCAACCATTTGGCTTTCGGCCCGCCACCTAACTGTCTACGCTTAAAGATTAAAGTTACCTTTAATCCTCCAAGACTCGCTACGAGCGAATGGCTAGTTCTTACTCGACGGGAATCCCACCCGTTATATGATACGACCTATGCTCGGCCGCACGCGCATGCGTTAGTTGAACAACATGAGTTACTAATGGTAGCTCTTTTTTATTGAGATAGTGAAGGTGTTAAACTTGTGAGGTAACTTATATTCTTTTTAAACCTCTTGATTCAGAGTATGCAAACTTGTATTGTATAAAATATTCAATTTTTCGTTCTTAAGTTATCCAATAAGCCATTGTCGTTAATGAGTTTGATTACCGAGATTTTTCCTTTATCTTTTGAATAGAAGTAGACTTTGCCTTCTACATTTGCAGATTTTTCTTCATCTTCATTTTTCTGATAGCCGACCTCTGCTATGAAGGTATAACGAGTTGAATCATTATCAATTTGCTTAATTGAAATCTTCTTAAGACTTAACTTATAGCCATCATCGTAAGCAAAATTCGAATATTGACTAAGAATTGTTGAAACGAAGGGATCGAGATAAGAATCTGCAATGTATGGTCCGTATACCTCTGCTACATATTTATCGAACGTTGGGTTTTCTTCTTTATTATTTACAACAGTCTTATATTTAGGATTCCACATTAAATCTATAAGCTTCTTATCTGGACCAGTAAATAGGTGCTCAAGAACTTTATTTATTGCTTTCTTAGATGTTACAGAAGATGACGCTTCAGTTGATTGCTCATTTTGTTGTTTTGTTGTATTGCTAGAATCGGAACAGGCTGTAAGCATCATTGTAGCCATAAGTATAATAGATAATTTCCTAATCATAATTTATTCTCCTTCTCCTTTTAATTAAAACTTAATTACTGCACTAATAAATTTTACCATATATTGGAATTTTTATCGTTGTTTTTTGAAAATTCTTATTCAACTAAACTGCCATTTAGCTGCATAAGAAAAACGATCCTTCGTTATTGAAGAATCGCGTGCGTTAGTTACATTAGCAATCATCCTTTTCTTTTTGATCCTGAGTATGCTTATTAAATTTTGAATTTTATATTTATAAACTATTAACTTCATAAGCAGTACGAACTCCTGATTCAATTGCCCCTTGCATCCATCCAGGAGTAGAAGATGCATGAGAACCTCCAAAATGAACTCTTCCTTCGGGATTGTTAACAAAAGGGCCAAGATCTCTTTTTTGATTTGGTTTATACATAACAAATGCTCCACCTGAAAATGGAAACTGCATCCAACTTTGCGAATATCCTACTAAAAATTCTTTATAAACTACATCACCAAAAATGATTGAAAGATTAGCTAAAGCCTTATCAATACGCGTATTATTTTTCATACTTTCCCAAATCGTAGCATCGTCCTCCCAAGTATAACTAGCTAAAATCACCCCTGTATTATCACCAAAATCGTGACTAGGAAAATATGAAAACTTAATTGGTAAATCAGTTGTTAATTTACCACCAAATAAACCAAACTTTTCCCAAAATTTTGTTTTAAACTGGATCGCTATTTTAGTTGAATCTGCGTAATGTAACTCTCTAATAACTTTCCATTTATTAATGGAAAACGACTCGTATGGATGAATATCTACAAAGTTAAATAAAGAATAAGGGATTGTTGAAATAACATAATCACACTCATGTTGACTCTGCCTGTTAAGTACTTCATTTTCTGTATAGATTATTACCTTATCTTCTTGTGTTATTTTAGTTACCCTTTCGTTCAGAAAAATATTCTCCTCCAATTGGGGTAAAAATGCCCTTACAAGGAAATCCGTTCCACCGGTTATTTCATATAGTTTAAGATTTGGGGTTAGAAGTACAATTACTTCTCGTAATATTGCTGTAAATGCTAATTCTGGAAAACCCTCTATACCAATCATTGTCTTTATCATATCTATTGCCCCCGTTGATAAAGAATTCCCAACAGGATTATATTTTAAAAAATTTTCCATCGAGTATTGATCAAACTTTTTAATAATAATATCCCAATTATTTACTGGATCTTGATTAATAAAGTCAATGACAGGACCAATTGCAGATCGGAGTAACTCTTCTGCAGTCTTTCCCTTTTCATTATCGGCAACGGAATAATTTAAAATATCTGGATTTGAATCGTAAGTTTTTTGATTTGTTAATACATTATTAACGTATATTAAATCATTAGGAGTACTATTAATAAATTCATTTACTTTTAGATTAAATTTATTTATTAATGCAAATGTTAAAAGATGGGTTGAAGGAATACGCATGGCACCAAGTTCGGTATATTGGTAATTAAGAAATGGTTCTCTTTTTGTATAGATCCTTCCACCGATTCTTCTATTTGCCTCTAGAATAGTAACTTCATGTCCTGCTTCCTTTAAAAGTGAGGCACTAACTAAACCAGATAGCCCACCACCAATTACTGTTACTCGTTTTGGTGAATTTTTCTTGGTTAAGCCATTTTGAATAATATGAACCATTTGTTCCATTGAGAGGACTTCTTGAACCAAAGAATACCACCTCATAATTCAAAAATTATGTCTTTAAACAATATTCACATTTAAGATGAAGTAGAATGTTATCTAAATAATCATTTGTCTTGTCTGACATTGATTTTAATAAAAAAAGAGCAACATTTGTGACTCGTAATCTTCAACTATCGCAATGCGTTAGTTACATAAGAATATTTTTAATAAGTTGACTCTGTTAAACTAAAATGTTGAATTTTGCGTACTAAAAAAGACTGTATTCACCAAACAGTCTTTTTAATGGTTTTTTAACTTAATCCATATTCAGATCATCTAAACGAATTTCAACGACTTTATCCGCAAACCAAAATTCAAGTATCTTCTTGTTCTTTTTATCAACATATCCGATGGTATCGCACCCTTGCTCGACATATTTAAAATAATTTGGTCCATATAACGAAATGATCTTTTCTTTTGAATCGCCTAATTCGATTCCCTTACTGGTTTTAAGGTCAGACTGTTTTTCACTGTCATTGATATTACCGATGGCTAGTCTGACGATTTCTCCTTTGTTTTCCCCATTGATGATGGAAGCAGTTGTTAATCCATTTTTCCAAAAGTAGTAATCGTAGGCATCATTATCATCTTTTTCCAACGGTTTGCCAAAGCGTTTTGTGTAAGCTGAAGTATTAATATTATCGTGTAGCTCTACTTTATCGAAGATTTCATTTGAAAGGTCTGTGGATTTTACAAATTTTGTATAGAATGGACCGTCTTCAAAGAATCTGTACGAATTAACAATCAAGCCAAATGCAATTAAAAAAATAAAAACGAAAATCATTATTTTCTTCATAGAATCTCCTAACATTTACCCTTAACACATAAATTTTACCATAAAATTCCAAATAATTATGCAACTAAACTGCCATTTTGTTGAATAAGAAAATGCGATCTTCTATTGAAGTATCGCATGAGTTAGTTGAACAACATGAGTTACTAATGGTAGCTCTTTTTTATTGAGATAGTGAAGGTGTTAAACTTGTGAGGTAACTTATATTCTTTTTAAACCTCTTGATTCAGAGTATGCAAACTTGTATTGTATAAAATATTCAATTTTTCGTTCTTAAGTTATCCAATAAGCCATTGTCGTTAATGAGTTTGATTACCGAGATTTTTCCTTTATCTTTTGAATAGAAGTAGACTTTGCCTTCTACATTTGCAGATTTTTCTTCATCTTCATTTTTCTGATAGCCGACCTCTGCTATGAAGGTATAACGAGTTGAATCATTATCAATTTGCTTAATTGAAATCTTCTTAAGACTTAACTTATAGCCATCATCGTAAGCAAAATTCGAATATTGACTAAGAATTGTTGAAACGAAGGGATTGAGATAAGAATCTGCAATGTATGGTCCGTATACCTCTGCTACATATTTATCGAACGTTGGGTTTTCTTCTTTATTATTTACAACAGTCTTATATTTAGGATTCCACATTAAATCTATAAGCTTCTTATCTGGACCAGTAAATAGGTGCTCAAGAACTTTATTTATTGCTTTCTTAGATGTTACAGAAGATGACGCTTCAGTTGATTGCTCATTTTGTTGTTTTGTTGTATTGCTAGAATCGGAACAGGCTGTAAGCATCATTGTAGCCATAAGTATAATAGATAATTTCCTAATCATAATTTATTCTCCTTCTCCTTTTAATTAAAACTTAATTACTGCACTAATAAATTTTACCATATATTGGAATTTTTATCGTTGTTTTTTGAAAATTCTTATTCAACTAAACTGCCATTATGTTGAATAAGCATTAACAAAATTCTAGTCAGAATTATAAAATTTGGAAAGGGAAATATTATAAATTCTTTATCGAAAACCATTTTAAATTAGTACTTTGAAATTTTATGAACAAAGAGGATGTGAAATTGGAATGGCTATATTAATTCGACCATTTTATTTTAGAATTCAAGATGAATACTGGCTAATAATAGAAAGCAATTCATACAAAAAACCACCTTTCAAAGGTGGTCTCAAATATACTTCCGATGAATATTCTTCCCATCATAACTAAACAACACTGACTTATTCTCAATATTCGTCTCCAAATGAACCCCTCTACCCCACAACTGATGAATATAAGGCATTACCTTCTCCACATACTTCACATCAAGTTCCATATGTTCATAGGAATGCTTCAAATAAAGCTCTCCATTTTTTAAGTAATCGCCCTCTTGAACAACGATATAAGGGAATCCTCCATTTACTCGACTAACTACGAGTTGATCTCGTACATTTTCCCATGCCTTATCAGTGACTTTATATTCCTTACCTTGTCGTTGGAAGAGATACATATCTTCACTCATAACAAGATCTTTCGTTAAGTAGTTTCGTATAAATGAACTATCAGACTCTAATTCTCGTACTTCAAACATTTTTTCTCGACCGCTGCCAGGTTTAACACCTAACTCTCTCATTTCTTTGCTTGGGTTATTATATCGTTCTTCAATATCTTCAAACATTCTTAGTCCTAAGTAATATGGGTTAATACTTGTTTTAGACGGTTGAACTACTCCTGCGTTTAGTTTTGCGTATTCAATTGCTTCATTAGAATCAAGATTTAATTCGCGCATAATTCTTATGTGCCAGTAACTTGCCCAGCCTTGTTTCTCTCAAAGATCTTCTTTTTGATTAAGATTCTTTTATTCCTTATTCAACATAATGATCATTTAGTGCAAAAGTAGTCTAGAAATGAAGAGGAACTGATTAAGCTTCTGCTTTTTTCACCATAAAACAAACGAGGAGACACGGTTCGTTCGTACGATTAATGCACCAATGCTCTTCACCGGCAGGGATAAAGGTTGCATCTCCCGCTTTTTCCACACTATGAACACCGTTGGAATAGGTATCAATTTCTCCACTAAAAATATAAGAATACTCGTCTTCTTCGTGGCAACTCATACCAACAGCTGGTACACGTTCACCAGGGGTTAGAGCAATCACACTCATGCTCACTTCTTTAAAATCACCTTGTCGCGTGAAGAGTTTTTTCATTTCATAGATTGGCATGCCGATTGGTTCAACTTGATTCGAATTGATTTTTTCCATTTGATTACCCCTATTCTTTTTTTAGTTTTGGATCTAGAAAATCGCGTAGACCATCGCCTACGAAGTTCGCACCAACCGATACAGAAAAAATGGCTAAGCCTGGGAAAGTCGACACCCACCAATTTTGAATCACTTTCGCTCCTCCAGATACCATCGAACCCCACTCAGGTGTCGGAGGTTGAGTCCCAAGACCAAGAAAACTGAGCCCTGAGAACATCAAAATGGCGTTACCAAGGTCCAGTGTTGCCATCACAAGCAGTGGTCCGAAACAATTCGGTAAAATTTCCAAAAAGAGGACACGAATGTGAGAGGCACCCATGACGCGAGAAGCCGTCACATACTCGCTTTCTTTTAATGAAATCACCATAGAACGCATGAGCCTTGCATAATTCGGCCACCAAATGATGGCCATCGCAAGCACAGAGTTTAAGATACTTGGTCCAAGTGCTGCTGCGATCACCATCGCCAAAATAAGGGGAGGGAACGCCATGATGAGTTCGGAGAAGCGCATCATCACTTCATCCACATACCCGCCTTTATAACCTGCGATTCCCCCGTATAAAATACCGAAAGCGAACGCACAAACCACTGTAATGACCCCAGCCGTTAACGAAATACGAGAACCAACGATGACACGCGAGAAAACATCTCGACCAAGCTCATCCGTTCCAAAAAAGTGTGAAGCGCTAGGAGACTCGTACCGGATGCTTAAATTCTGCGTCGTGACACTATGTGTTGCGATGAAAGGTGCAAACAAGGCAACAAGAAACCAAACAAGACAAATGACTAAACCAAGTTTAAAAAGAAATCCTTTTTGACGAAGAAATGATACAATTGTTCGCATTATCGGTGCCTCACTCTCGGATCAATGACACCGTATAAGATATCAATGACTAGATTAATGACAACATAAATCAATGCAATTAATAACGAAACACCACAAATTGCCGGGAAGTCGAGTGAAACAGCAGACAAATAAGCATATTGACCAATCCCTGGCCACGCAAAAATATTTTCAACAAGCACCATTCCACCAAGTAGATTACAAAATCCCATTCCAGCGACTGTAATGACCGGAATCATGGAATTTGAAAGGGCGTGTTTAAAAATAATCGCTGATTCTTTTAACCCTTTTGAGCGTGCCGTTCGAATATAATCCATTGACATCACTTCAAGTAAGTTTGACCTTGTTTGACGAGCGATTAATCCCATCGTAAACAGACCAAGGACGGCACCAGGGAGAATCAAGTGCATCGCCACTTCACCAAATAATTGGAAATCACCTCTTAAGAGTGAATCGAGTAGAAATAGACCCGTTCCACCATCTGGTGTTGCCGTACGTGCATCGATACGTCCTGGTCCTGGTGTGATCCCTAAAACAGACGTAAACACATAGAGCAGAAGAAGCGCAAACCAAAAACTTGGGATTGACACGCCACTAATGGAAACCGTTCGGATGATATGGTCAATTGCTTTGTTCCGAAAGATGGCAGAAATAACGCCAAAAAGTACGCCGAAAACTAAGGCAATCACCATGGCCACGACCGATAGTTCAAGAGTAGCCGGGAAAAACTGCATTAAATCCTCCAGTACCGGTTTACCGGTCCGTATGGACGTACCCAAATCACCTGCAAATAGGTGCTGGAAATAGAGAATTAATTGACGGAATAATGATTGATCAAGTCCCCACTTTGCTTTAAAAGCAGCGACGATTTCGGGATTGTTCATGGCGCTTTGGCTTAAATTCGCAGCAACTGGATCGCTTGGTACTAAATGCGAAAGGATGAAGACAAACAGCGCCACGCCAACTAATAAGAAAAGAAGAAATAATAAACGTCTACCGATAAATCGAAGCAATTGGCACAACTCCTTTCAAAAACAGATACGATGGATGCAACTATGTAAAAGATGGTAATCGAAAAGCTAGTCATAGAGGAGTTCACCCTACGACTAGCTTTTTATCCTGTCAGTGATTATTTAGACAGCTTTAATTCATTTAAATGCAATTTACAAAAATCGTTATACGCAACACCTTGTAATTTTTTGCTAACCGCAAATGTTTTTGGGTGTTGAACTAAGAACGCGTACGGGCTATTTTCAGCGATGATATCTTGCATCTGACCTGAAATCTCTGCACGTTTTGTTTGATTGATTTCCACCTTCGCTTGATTTGCTAAGTTAACCAATTCTGGATTTGTTGACGCTTCCCAGTTCGCGCGTTTTCCAACAATATCACCAGGAATAAACGCTAATTGGTTGCTTAAATCGTAGTAGTCAGGTGACCAATGCATCACAAGGAATGGTGATTTACCATTACGGTAATCTTCGATGACTGCACCAATTTCACCTGTTTTGATGTCAACATTGATATTGATTTTCGCTAAATCTTCTTTTACTTTTTCAGCGATTGTTGTCCATGAAAGACCTTCTGATTCGAAGTTAGCAGCTGTTAAGGGAATAGTAAATCCTTTTTCATAACCAACTTCTTTCATCAATTCCTTCGCTTTATCGATGTTTTGATAATTCTCTGGTCTTGATTTAGCGCCGACAAATCCTTTTTGAACAAATGATTCAGGAAGGAGAGCACCATTTCCAGCTAATTGTTGGAACCCTTTGTAGTCAAGTGCATAACGAACAGCTTGTTGAACTTTTGGATTTGAGAGTTCTTTCCCAATACTTGCTTTGTCGTTCATCATTAAAAATGAAATCGTTGATGTTGGAGAAGAAACAACTTTTGCATTTCCACTTGATTTAATGGTTTTGACTTGATCAGGACCAACGCTAAGTGCTACGTCAATCTCCCCATTTTCAAGTGCTTGAATTTGTGTATTTGGATCTGGCATTTCTTTAATAATAATCTTGCTTGCATTTACAGTGCCTTTGTAATTTGGATTTTTTTCAAGCACCATTTCCGTATTTCTTGTCCATTTTTTCAATACATATGGACCACTACCAGCAGACGCACCATCTAGGTAGGCTGTCGCTTTATCAGTCGTGCTTGCATCTGCAGCATCGGTTCCGCCTTTTTCTTTGACGACTTTACTATCCACAACCGCAAAAGCGTTTCCTGTTATTTTTGACAAGAAAGACGCATCTTTTTCTGTCAACGTCACAACAACTGTGTGGTCATCTTTTGCTTCGACTTTCGCTACACCAGCCGCTAAAGCTGACGCATTATCTTTGATGTTTCTTGTGCGGTTGAAACTAAACACAACATCATTTGCTGTGATTGGATTCCCACTTGCAAATTTACGTCCTTCGTTCAAAGTAAATGTATACACAAGTCCTGACTCATCGACTGTATACGATTTTGCAAGAGCTGGTTTTGGTGTCATGTCTGAACCTTCTAACATGTATAAGTTCTCATAAGTTGCATAGAAATAGAAGTTTGCATATACTTCATAGGCGCGAGCTGGGTCCATTGTTTTCCAGTCAGATGCAACACCTACAACAATGGTATCTGCATAAGATGATGAGTTGCTTGGATCTTTCTTCCCACATGCGAATAGTGAGAACGCCATCAGCATGACTAAGGCGAGTAAACTGATTTTTTTCATCTCGTAAAACCCCTTTTTTTCTAAAATTTATAGCATCACTTTGTCGTCAAATGACACGCTGTAAAGTGGTTACTACCTGTTTGGATGAATGGTGGTGCGACTGTTTTACATTGTTCCATCACAGCAGGACATCTCGTATGGAAACGACAACCGGCTGGTGGATTTGAGGGGCTAGGCACATCTCCTGTGAGAATGATCTTCTCTTTGGATTCCCCGTTTGGATCAGGAATCGAAGAGAGGAGTGCCTTTGTATACGGATGCTTTGTGTTATCATACAGCTCATCGCGTGAAGCGAGTTCAACTATTTTTCCTAAATACATGACGGCAACTCGGTCACTTAAATGGTGAACGACGCTTAAATCATGCGAGATAAAAAGATAGGTCAGATTCAATTGTTCCTGTAAGTCTTCTAGTAAGTTAATGACTTGCGCTTGAATCGACACATCAAGCGCTGAGACTGGTTCGTCACAGATTAAGAGTTCTGGTTCGAGCGCTAAGGCCCGCGCAATACCAACCCGTTGTTTTTGACCACCAGATAGTTCATGAGGATAACGTCCTAAAAATCGACTTGGTAGACCAACCATCTCCATAAGTTCAGTGATTTTACTTTCACCGTTTGCTATTTTGTGAATCTTGAACGGTTCCAATAAAATTTGTTTAAGTGTTCGACGTGGATTCAAGCATGCAGAAGGGTCTTGAAAGATCAACTGCGCTTTTTTCGCGAATTCTTTTTTAGACAGCTTCGTGATATTCTCGCCATTAAACAAAATGGTGGAACCAGGGTCGGCTGGATAAAGACCAAGTAGGGTTTTGCCTAACGTACTTTTGCCGCAGCCACTTTCCCCAACAAGACTAAAGGTTTCTCCTCGTTTGATTGAAAATGAGACATCATCAACGGCTGTTAAGACACCTTTTTTGCCATTCGGTTGTTTGATTTGAAACGTTTTTGTTAAGTGTGAAACGTCTAAAATCGTGTCAGACGATGACGGATTTGAAACCGAATCGAGTCGACTAGTTTCAATTTGCGACATGTTGATCACCGCCTTTTACTGCCACATCATAAAGGAAACAGCGAACTTCGCGACCATCACCATGTAAAAATAATGGAGGTGCTTCGTTTTTGCATCGTTCCGTTGCAAATACGCAACGAGGATGAAAACTACATCCACTTGGCATGTTCAGCGCATCTGGTACAGACCCTTCAATAGCTTCGAGCCTGCTCACCTTATTAGATATTTTCGGAATGGCATTCAGTAATCCTTTTGTATAAGGATGAAGTGGCTCTGAAAAAACAGATGCCGTGGGGCTTTTCTCCACAATTTGTCCGGTATACATGACGACGACTTGATCACACATTTCTTTCACAACGCCCAAATCATGCGTAATCAAAATCATACTCATGTCTCGTTTTTTCATGAGTCGATTCATTAAATCAAGGATTTGCGCTTGAATCGTTACGTCTAGTGCGGTGGTTGGTTCATCCGCAATTAATAGTTTTGGTTCACATGCTAGTGCGATAGCAATCATGATGCGCTGGCGCATTCCACCAGATAGTTGGTGCGGGTATTCATGAAATCGTTGTTCCGGAGAAGGAATGCCGACCATTCTGAGTAATTCGATGGCGGTTTGTTTCGCTTCGTTTTTGCTAACTTTTTGATGAAGTGAGATTGGTTCCATGATTTGCTTTCCACAAGTATGAAGGGGGTTCAATGACGTCATCGGTTCTTGAAAAATCATCGACACAGATTTGCCTCTCATTTTTCTCATGTCTTCAGGCGAAGAAGTTAACAAATCGACGTCTTCAAACTGAATTTTTCCAGTGATATCAGCAACAGCGTTTTGCAAAAGACCCATAATGGCAAGAGATGTCACACTTTTGCCGCTTCCACTTTCGCCTACGATTCCGAGCGAGTGTCCTTGTTCAATGTCGAAACTTATCCCCCCAACTGCTTGGACAACTCCTTGGCGAGACTTGAATTTAATTGACAAATCTTCCACTTTAAGCAATGTCATAAGCCTCACCCCTTTTCCTATTTAATTGACAATAACACGTAATTTTTTCTAATTTTTCATAAAATTGTTATTTTTCTTATTATTCTAAACTACGTGTCAAAATATGTCTATCTACTTTGGAGAATTCGATTCGAAAGAATGAAAGGTTTAATAAACAAAACCACCCGTGAGAACAGGTGGTTTATTCTTAATCTATTCCTCCAAAAAATCTACTTTCCTTTAAATTGAAAAACCACCTTCAAAAAGGTGATCCTAAATATACTTCCGATGAATATTCTTCCCATCATAACTAAACAACACAGACTTATTCTCAATATTAGTCTCCAAATGGACCCCTCTACCCCATAACTGATGGATATAAGGCATTACCTTTTCAACATACTTCACATCAAGTTCCAAATTTTCATAGGAATGCTTCAAATAAAGCTCCCCATTTTTTAAGTAATCGCCCTCTTGAACAACGATATATGGGAATCCGCCATTTACCCTATTAACAACAAGCTGATCTCTTACATTTTCCCATGCCTTATCAGTGACTTTATACTCCTTACCTTGTTGCTGGAATAAATATATATCTTCTCGCATTATGAGTTCCTTAGTTAAGTAGTTACGGATGAATGAACTATCGGACTCTAATTCTCGTACCTCAAAAATTTTTTCAGTTCCAGAACCAGCTTTCACCCCATATTGTTTCATTTCTTCAGATGGATTGTTATATCTTTCTTCAATATCCTCAAACATTTTCAGTCCAAAATAGTAAGGGTTTAAACTTGTCTTCGAGGGCTGTAGTACATTTGCATTCAGTTTTGCAAATTCAATTGATTCACCTGATGTTAAATCTAACTCTCTCATAATACGTTGATGCCAAAGACTAGCCCATCCCTCATTCATAATTTTTGTTTCGAGCTGTGGCCAAAAATAAACCATTTCCTCTCGTAACATTGTTAAAATGTCTCGTTGCCACTCTTCTAATTCGCGACTAAAGTGTTGAATAAATAGTAAAAGATCCTTTTCAGGTTGTGGTGGGAATTTCTTTTTTCGAGGTTTTACAGGAGCAATGTTTTCTTTTTTATTATCTAAATTCCATAAATCATCATATAGGCCTACTCGAGGAACGGGGGGGATCATATCATCTTCTAATTGCCACGATAATTTATTTCTTACAATTGAAGGGTCAATATGTTCTTGAATAGCTATAACCGCATTCAAAAATTCTTCTACTAGCTTTTTTCCATATTTTTGTTCATATTGATTAATTCTTTCAGCAGTTGCAGTCATGCTTTCTACCATATCTCGTTTTGTATTACTAAATCGCACATTATTTTTAAAGAAATCACTATGAGCGAGTACATGGGCAACGATCAATTTATTTTGTACGAGGCTGTTGGTATCAAGTAAAAATGCGTAACATGGATTAGAATTAATCACTAATTCATAAATCTTACTTAATCCTAGATCATATTGTAACTTCATCTTATAAAATTTTTTTCCAAAGCTCCAATGAGAATATCTAGTAGGCATTCCGTACGCACCAAACGTGTAAATAATATCGGAAGGGCATATTTCATACCTCATCGGAAAATAATCAAGTCCAAATCCTTTTGCAATTTCAGTAATTTCGTCTATTGCATACTCTAATTCACGAAAATTATTTGAGTTCATTATTATTCCCCCTACTATGTGTATTGACAATGTATGAGATTTTTTGACGTTATATACTATGGAGATTAAATTAATAATCCTACAAAAAATTTGTAATAATTGAATTTACAGGACAAAACCTCTTTTGTGTCGAATTAATCTAATTTAGAAGGGGGATGGGAAAATGAGTAAAGAGAATCTATTAAAGAACCTTCGACTTGCAACAAGAGGAAATTTCTTTTTAATCAACATTAAAAATTCATTGGAAAATGATACAAAAATGATTGAAAAACTGGCTAAGGAACTAGAACTAGATGGATTAATCAAACTAAAAGAGTGCACACAATTAGAAGATTCACTCTTTTTAAGCGGAATACTTAAATATGCATCCAATTAAATTGGATGCTTTTTCGTCGTTGAACAAATTGAATATTAAATAGATACAAATGATTCAAAAAAAGTCTTCTTTCTTTTTATAAAAGTAAAGTCCTTTTTAAAATGTCGATCTTAGGACATGGCAAATACTAAAGAAGACGTATTCAATTAATTATTTAAAAGAAAGCGTCTTAAGTAATAGAAAGTTTAGTATTGGTCATGTAAAATATGTTAAGTCATTTATATTTAATTAGGTGAATTTGATTATCTTTATTTTAAATGTTAATATTGGAATATTAATGTGTGTAAATCGCACTAGGAGGAAACAAAAATGGAACATGGTAAAGTAAAATGGTTTAATGCAGAAAAAGGGTTTGGATTTATTGAGCGTGAAAATGGTGATGATGTATTCGTTCACTTCTCAGCAATTCAAACTGACGGATTCAAATCATTAGATGAAGGTCAAGCAGTAACATTTGAAGTAGGACAAGGGCAACGCGGACCACAAGCAACTAATGTTAAAAAAGCATAGTTAACTCAAAGAAGTCGGATTCTATCAAGTAGAATCTGACTTCTTTTATAACTTATAATATAAAAACCCCTTATTCATAAATAGAATAAGGGTAAAATTTAACGTGGATCTTGGTAAAGAAAATGGTTTAATGTATTATAGCCCAAATAAAATGAATATACAAATATCCACTAAATATCTTTTAAAGAAGATAGTTTATTTAAAATAGATTAAGCTTGCTTAACTGTGATGTAGTAATAAAATGTACCTTATGCAACTATCCTGCATTTAGTTGCATAAGGTACACTTCTCGAAAAAATATTTTATACTTTCTAATCCATTAAGAAAACCACCTAAAAAAGGTGGTTCTAAATATACTTCCGATGAATATTCTTCCCATCATAACTAAACAACACAGACTTATTCTCTATATTTGTCTCCAAATGAACCCCTCTACCCCACAACTGATGAATATACGGCATAACCTTCTCAACATACTTAACATCAAGTTCCATATTTTCATAGGAATGCTTCAAATAAAGCTCACCATTTTTTAAATAATCTCCTTCTTGAACAACAATATAAGGGAATCCACCGTTTACTCGACTAACGACAAGTTGATCTCTTACATTCTCCCAAGCTTTATCCGTAACTTTATATTCCTTACCTTGTCGCTGGAATAAATACATATCTTCTCGCATGACAAGATCTTTCGTTAAGTAGTTTCGAATAAATGAACTATCAGACTCTAATTCTCGTACTTCAAACACTTTTTCTCTTCCGCTGCCAGGTTTAACACCTAGCTCACGCATTTCTTTTGTTGGATTATTATATCGCTCTTCAATATCTTCAAACATTCTCAATCCTAAATAATACGGATTAATACTTGTTTTCGATGGCTGAACTACTCCAGCATTAAGTTTTGCGTATTCGATTGCTTCATTTGAATCTAGATTTAATTCACGCAGGATGCGAATGTGCCAGTAACTTGCCCAGCCTTGTTTCTCTTAAAGATCTTAAATGTTCTTCTTAATTTAAGAGATATCTAGTGTAACCCTATATAATTTACAGTCTTACGTACTTATTTTGAAGCCCATCTTTATACTCACGTATTTCACCTTTTGCAACTAAATAACTTAAATAGGCATTAGTCTCTCCTAGTGCAATCCACTTTTCTAGTACACTTGAACCTATTGGAACTAAAGTATTGGATACTTGATAAGCACTCATCTCTCCTGTAATCTTCTCGAGTACGAAACCAATTCGTTCTTCATAATGATGTAGTAATTCGTTAATTCTCTCTTGTGCATCCATAAAAATGGGACCATGTCCTGGTAAAACTAATGAAATTTCCATTAATTGCATCGTTTTTAATGTCTCAAGATACATACTTAATGGATTTTTATTTCCATAGCCATGATATGAGATATAAGGAATAGTTTCTCTAGTCAAATGATCTCCTGAAAGAAGAATCTGTTCTTCACTATTATAAAAACAGATATGCCCATCCGAATGACCAGGCATTTGTATAGCTTCAAAAAGAAGCTCACCAATTGGATAAAGCCTATTTGTTTCTATGATACACACATTTTTCGGAAATCTGTTAGCTGATGTGTTCACAGGTTGTAATTGCTTTACTAGTTTCTGCGGCATGCCTGCTGTTAAATAAAATCTTGAAAATGATTCCGCATCTAGATTATTCTGTGCGACTGCTTGTTCTTTCTCACTTAGAAAAACATTCGCTCCAGTCTGCTGTTGTAATTCTCTTGCATATTCAAAATGATCAGGGTGATGATGGGTTATCAAGATACGCTCAACATCTCGAAGTGGTTCAATACTGTATTTATTAAACGCAGCTTCCCAGGCCAGGCGTGTTTCATTGCGATTCATTGCCGTATCGATTATTGTCCACTTTCCTTCTCTACGTGCTAAGTAACAATGAACATTATCATTCCAAAAAGGTAGTGGAATTGTTACTTGATAAATGCCATATCCTTTCATTTTTTCGATTCCTTCATTAATTAATTGCATAATGGAATTTTGCACCTCTACTTTAGCCATTTTTTTGGGGTATGAGGCTTTAACCTAAAATTTATTTCATACAATCTGATTATTTACAGCGTTTTTAACTATTTCATTGGTTTGGACTGGTTTTTCTTTTAAGAAAAGAGCACTTACTGCTGCTATCGCTGCTAGGACTGAGAAAAATATAAATACTTTAGTGAAATCAAAACTTCCACCTGTACGAACTGTTATTAGATAACCGGCTACTAACGGGGTTAGAAATGCCCCTAACTGACCACAACCATTAACTATTCCCGTTACACTACCGACAACTTCACTAGGGTATCTTTTTTGAAGTGCAGCTGTAAGAGAACCAGAGTTAAATGCTACAAAAAATCCTGAAGCCAATAGTAAAGTTAATAGCATAGGTGTATTTCCCTTACTAACAGATCCGAGCATCCAAAGCACGGGAATACATCCAATATAAGCAATCAGAGCAATTGGTTTCATTTTGTTAAATTTATCCATCAACCAACCTCCCATTAAAATACTGATGATACTAATTATTGGAGGTAATGCTGAGACAAATCCCATTTCCTTAATATTAAAGTTGTGTTGTTGAACTAAGAAAGTGCTAAGCCAAGTTGTGAACCCCCAAAGAATACCGATCTGACAAAACATCATCAGGCAAATCACATAGAAGGTACGATCTTTCAAGTAAATTTTGTGGTTAACTTTTTCCTTCGTAGTTACTTGTAGAGTTGCCTCTTTATTCAGATTTATAATGTCTAATTCACTTTTACTTATTCTACCTTTTTTATACATTTCTTCTGGTGTATCTTTAAAGAACAACCAAAGTAGTAAAATACCAATTACACCAGGAATAGCTAATGTGAAGAATACAGGTCTCCACTGACCGTCAAATAAGGAAGTAGAGAGATTAGTTAAGATGATAGGTACAAGTGCTAATCCAACGTAATTTGAAGTATTAAAAATTGAAAGGGCTTTACCACGTTCTGAATATGGGAACCAATTACTAATTGCTTTAGCTGAAGGTGGAAAATGATGTGCTTCTCCAAGCCCTAAACCTATTCGCAAAGCAATAAACTGGGTAAAATTTTTGACAAATCCAGTAACTACACTTACTAAAGTAAAAACAATTATGGCAACATTCATGACCTTTTTGGGTCCGAATTTATCCGCTAAAAATCCCGAAGTAACCTGACCGACCGCATACGCGAAAAAGAACGCAGAAGCGATTTGCCCAACTTGGACTGGCGTTAAATTCATATCTTTTTGTATGAATGGTAAGAAAGTTAACACAGCCACACGATCAAAGTAATTGATTATATATAGTAGCCAAACGATAAACAGTATAACGTATTTATATCCCCATAATTTCCTTACTGCATTTGACATATATTTTTACTCCCCTTCCTTTATTGGCTTTTCATATTTTTTAATCTTTCAATAAATTCCTAACCTCATTAACAATGCTGTCCCATACCTTAGAATTTGGATCAATAATTTCAAAATGTTCGACATTAGGTAACGTAATCATCTTAACTTGGTCACCTGCTTTTTCGGCAAGTTCTTTATATAGGACACTTAATTTTACTGGAACATTTACATCTAAATCACCATGAATCAATACTTGGGGAACTTTTAACGGAAGCAATTGAACTGGTGAAACCTCAGCATATCTTTCAGGTACTTCAAATGGTGTACCCCCTACATAGTCAGTTACTGGGTTATCAATTTTCATATTTTTTACTATTCTTTGTTTGTAATTGATCAGGTTATTCATAAGTTCTAAGTCAATTATGCCACCTAAACTGACTACTCCTTTAAGTAATAGTGGGGCACTGGATGTTTTTAATATACTATCTTCTTGTAGACGATAACGGCCCGCTAACCAGAAAGCAAGCTGACCTCCAGCTGAATGGCCCATTGCAACCACTTTTGTTAAATCCAAATCATATTGTTCGCCTATTGTTTCTAAAAAGTCTGTAGCATTGGCAACATCATTCAAAGTACCAGGATAAGCACCTCCAATATTACCTACCCTTCTATATTCAATATTCCATGTTGCTAGTCCACGTTTTGAAAGGTCTTCTGAAACGGCATCCATTAAATCTGCCGCAAATATCGATTTCCAAAATCCTCCATGAATAACAACAACTACAGGATGTGGTCCTGGACCTTCAGGAATACGTAATTCTCCGTATTGCCACTGATCATCACCATAATTCAAGCGTATCTTTTTTGTATTTCCAATTTCACTATCAACTCTCATGTAAACGCCTCCATTTTTCTGGGTACCTAAGGATTAACTTAAATTATTACACTCACATCTCTCCTCCTTTTTCCATTTGTAATACAAATTAAAAACTACTTCAAAAATAAGTAGTATTATACGATACTACTCTCGTTAAATGTATTATAGTTATTTTTCAGAATATTATCAATATTAATTTTAAAAATAGAAGTATTTTCCGGTACTACTATATACCGAACACATCTATTCAGTCATGTAGCAATCACACAAAGATTGGAAACTTAAAAATTATGAATCGTTGTATAGCTTGATTATTTTATTCAATCTAGTAGTATTTATATATACTCATCTACATTTAACAACAAAAAATAAATTTAAAAATTGCAAAAGGAGGTACATATGGTTGAACTTTTAAAAAAAATAGGATTATCTGACCTTGAAGCACGTTGCTATTTGGCATTACATGAAGAGCCTGGAATATCAGGTTATGAAGTAGCTAAAAGAGTGTCAGTTTCACGTACTAATGTTTATTCTGCTTTGAGATCATTAACGGACAAGGGTGCTTGTCGATGCATAGAAGGAGATCCAGCTAGATACGATGCTGTTCCCATAGAACAATTAACGAAACATTTACAAACAGAATTTGAACAAGTAACAAAAGTATTAGTAAACCAATTAAAGTCTCCAACTATAATTGCTCCTTCTTTTTATAATTGGCAAGGAGATAAGCAACTTAGTACAACTATTCGTCGAATAATTGCCAATGCAAAAGATTTCATTGTAATAGACATTTGGTCAGAAGATTTACATTGGGTTGAAGAAGACTTACTTGATGCTGAAAATAGAGGTGTCAATGTGATACTCATTACAATTGGAGAATGTCAAACAGCGCTTAAGAACATTTTTGTCCATATTCGAAGTGAAGATTGGAGCATTTCTAGTTTAAGAAATTTTTCTATTTTATGCGATTCAAAAAAAGCTTTAATCGGTGGTTTTGGAAATTCAACAAAACTCACTGCTTTAGAAACTGACCATCCATCAGTAGTTGGAATGTTAAAAACTGCTTTTTACCATGATCTAATCATGCAACATATTGAAAAAGATTTTCAATCTGCACTTGTGGAGAGATATGGTGAAAAATACAAAAAAATATTAGAATTTTACGCTTTTGAAAAAGGCTGGAATATATAAGTTAATGTTCTTTCCTTTAATTAATCAATCATAAAGAAAAGGTTGCTTGCGCAACCTTTTCTTTTTTTCCCATCCAATCGGATTCTGCAGTTTTCTGGCTAAAGGATCGCCAACTTTCTAAAAGTGCTTAACGGTTTATTGAGGCACTATATACAGATCCAGCATGACTTCGGATTTGTATTTGATGAAAAAAAATACCACCTCTAAGAGGTGGTATTATATATACTTCCGATGAATATTCTTCCCTTCATAACTAAACAACACAGACTCATTCTCAATATTCGTCTCCAAATGAACCCCTCTACCCCACAACTGATGAATATAAGGCATTACCTTCTCCACTTACTTCACATCAAGTTCCATATGTTCATAGGAATGCTTCAAATAAAGCTCACCATTTTTTAAATAATCACCTTCTTGTACAACAATATATGGAAAGCCCCCATTTACCCTACTAACAACGAGTTGATCTCTTACATTCTCCCATGCTTTATCAGTAACTTTATATTCCTTACCTTGTCGTTGGAATAAATACATATCTTCCCGCATAACGAGTTCTTTAGTTAAGTAGTTTCGGATAAATGAACTATCAGACTCTAATTCTCGTACTTCAAACATTTTTTCTCGACCACTGCCTGGTTTTACACCTAATTCTCTCATTTCTTTTGTTGGATTATTATATCTCTCTTCTATATCTTCAAACATTCTTAGTCCTAAATAATACGGGTTAATACTTGTTTTCGATGGCTGAACTACTCCTACATTAAGCTTTGCGTATTCAATTGCTTCATTTGAATCGAGATTTAGTTCTCGCATAATTCTTATGTGCCAATAACTTACCTAGCCTTGTTTCTCTCAACGATCTTCTTTTTGACTAAGAATCTTCTATTCCTTATTCAACATAATGGCAGATTAGTCATAATGAACGAAACAGCTCCATTTTGCTTATCGTAGGTTGCACTTGGCAAGAATGGTAGTAATCAAAAAGCCTACCCAAACCAAATGTAGAGCTACAAACAAAAGGAGCCGTGTATTATGAAGGTTGGTCAAAAATTTATTGGTTTAAACGTTTCAGAAGATATTATTGATGATGAAGGAAGAAGCCCATCAAGATTTCATGGGAATATCCAAAATACTCCAGAAGCTATTCGAAAACTTTTTAAGAAGTTAGGTGATCCAGAGAAATTAATAGTTTGTTATGAAGCTGGTTCAAGTGGATATAGTATTTACCGTCAACTTTTATCGATGGATATCGAATGGATTGTAGTTGCACCATCACTAATTCCTAAACGTACTGGAGATCGAGTAAAAACGGATCGTCGCGATTCATTACAGTTAGCTCAGCTTCTAAAACTTGATAATGCGTTTGAAGGATATTATTAAGTTCCTACTATTTTTTCACCTCTAGGCTTTACGCTATTTTCATCTGGTTCAAGTGTAATCCCAATTTTATCGAAAACTTCATTTTCCTGAAGTTCTAATGTCAAAATACCTGAGCCATTGTTATTTGGTTTAAATATCCCAGCATTTTTTCGCACTCCTTTGTTCAGTAACCACACTTGATAAACTTTTTTACCTTCCGTTTTTTGTAAGTTGTTTACTTGCACAATTAGCTTTTTTTCTTGACCTTGATGCACAATAAAGGCATGTCCATTTGCTTCACTTTGATTAACAGAAGATAGTGTAAGTGTAGATAAAATTTCGACTGGACGGCTACTCAGTTCCTTATTAATTGCCGTTTGATTACTCAACTTGGTATTTTTAAAATTGAATACGATTATAGTTAATAACGTTAAGATTAAGACAGTTGTTAAAGGTGTAAACTGCTGTTTTAAATAAGTTAACCAGTTTTTTAGTTTGATTGTGAATAAGTTTTGTTCATCTTTTTGTTGTGCAAATACAAATTCAAACACCTCAGATTTTAATGATTCTGGTACTTCTGTTTCTTCAATGTCAGATTGGAGGGCTTCCCAACTTTCTTTTATCTGATTATATTCATTATTACATTTCAGACAGGTTTCTAAATGTTCTTTAAATTCTCTTTGTTCTACTTTACTGAGTTCATTCGTAATATAAGGAAGTAAATGATTACATATTTTTTTCATTACTTAACCTCCTATGTTAAAATACTTTCTTAATTTCTTTAGTGATTGATGTAGTCTATTCTTCACGGTTCCTAAAGGCTCATCTTCCATTTCGGCAATTTCATGAAGTGTATACCCGTTCCAATAAAACAAATCTATTAATCTTTTTTGAGATTGAGATAACTTATCCTTTGCTTCTTGGAGTTCAAATTTATTTATTGTACCTGCTATTTCGTTGGTAGAATCTTCTATTTCAAGCTGTTTGCTAGAATGATGGTAGACATTCCATTGCCTATTAAAATTCTCATTACAATCTTTCCGAATATAATCTATACAAATATTTCGAGTAATAGTAAGTAACCAGTTTATAAATTCACCTTTTGTGTCATCATAAGTGCTTTTTGTTGTCCAAAGTCGCAAAAAAACCAGTTGAATAATTTCTTTCGTCTTTTCTTCGTTTCTTTGTGTAAACTTATAAACAAAACTATAAATTAATTTAATATAGCGATTATATAGTTCTTCTAATGCAGGACTTTGCTTTTTTTTGACTAAATTCATTAATTCAAAATCACTTTTATCCTTCAATCGTTGATGCTCCTCTCTTGAGGTATTTTATTAGTTTGATAGTAAAATTATATAATTGGAGGAGAATAAAAGGAACAATCAACATAGACGATTGTTCCTTTGTATTTGATAATTAATTTATTTAAATGTGGTGTCAGTATTCACAATATACCAAATCTCCTTAATTCCTTGTCCATTTACATCACCTTTTACTTTATCATTCACAAAATAATAGAGTGGATAACCTTTATAAGTAACTTGATTCTCTCCTGAATCTTCCCTTGTAATAGTTCCAAAGTCATTTTTATCAAATCCTACTGGCACTTTAAATTTATCTGCAGTAAATGGGGGCCAGTTTTTCAAACATTCTCCACTACAATTACTTTTTTCATATACATCATTTTTAAAATAATAAAGCGCCATTCCTTTGGAATCAGCTAAATATTTACCAACTTTAACGTTTTCTAATATTTGTAGTGTTGATATTTCTTGATTTCTTATTTTTTCATAATTAGAGGATTTAGTACTTTTTTCTGATTCTCCAATGTTACAAGCTGCTGACATCAGGATTGATGTTATAGTCATTAAAATTAACATCATTTTTTTCATCTGTATTCCTCCTTAATATTTTAGTTTCAAATTAGTAAACGGTCCTACCTTATAAAAGGTTTGAAAAACTTTATATCTTTTCATTTATTTTCTAAATCCATTATTCTTGTTTCAATATAAAGAAAACCCATAATTCTCTTTCCTGATGTCATGGGCATTTTATAATGTATTTTTCAGTTATTTCTCTATAGAATCTCTTGGTGAAGTAATAGCCCAACCAACTGGAGCTGCACCGACTGGATGGCTTAATGTTTTGCCTTCGATTACAGATGTACTATTATTTTTGACGAACGTGCCGTCTGTTTTAACATTGTAGTATGTACTCAAATTATTTACTTCCTTATCTTTAAAACTAAATGTAATCGCTGGAGTAAATTTATCAACAAGTTGGCCTGTTTCCATATCAGTAACTTTGAACGCAAAATTCATAATTACTATTTCTCCTTCTGGCGCATTAGCTTGGAAATTTTTATTATCCCCCTCAAGAACTTGAAAAGTAACGTCATGTTGAAACGTCCCTTCTGGGATCGCAATTTTAATTCCACTATGACTTATTTTTGCCGCTTCCCCTGCCTTAATTTTCTTTTCTGCAACTACATTAGTAAATCCGAACTGTGTAAAATCAGTAGCTGCGGAAGCTACAGCACCAAATAATAACATTGAAATAACTGACAGTACACTTGCAAGCGTAAAACGAAATTTCATTTTCTAACATCTCCTTCAGTTTTGTATTGGTCTCTCGTTATAGGTAACGAAGAATGCAACGATAAGGTTTGAAGAAACTGAAATTAAATAAAATTAAGTTATTATCGAACTAACAGACTCATGCTTATATTTTTCATATTAACTAGATTCTTGTCAATTTCTCCTTTTTCATCTATTTGATCATTAATTCAATTAAAAAAACTACCAATGGCAACTTCAATTGCAGAACAGGCAGCCATAAAAAATATTTAAGAATTTCTCATTTTTCCATTTAACTATCCCATAGGCTCCTATACTTGCTTTAGTTTTATAAAGGTATATTCTTCACTATTTTTTTAATGCAGAACAGTTTCTAAAAGGAATGAATATGGAATGGTTTTAAAATTCATATTGAACTAACGCATGCCTTAATTCAATTAAAGTGTAGAAAGCCTGTCAAATTAGAAAGTCTTTTAACAGAGCCTAAATTTATTAACGAAGGAATATTAGCATTGAAATAGAATAGTGCATTATAAGGAAACACTGATGAGGTGGAATGAAATGAGATTTACTAAATAGAAGCAATTATATTTAACTATTTTATTACTATTAACATTTTCATTGATTGGGTGTAGTGATAATCAGGTTACACAAGCAAAATGCGGAGAGAAGAAGGTTGTTAAAGCGAAATGTGTAGGAAACTTCTTATTTGAAGGAAAATCTGTTGAAAGTGTTACAATTTCAAGAGTCGGAGAGAATATGTTAGATATAAAAGAACCACATGCTTCATATCATCAAGATGCATCAATTGAACTTCAAATTTTTATTGATGCAATCAAAACAGCAAATAAAATTGATGGGATAGTAGATGTTGCAAAAGCTGACTACTATTTAACAATGTCATTTGAAAACAAAACAAGTTCACATTATTTTTTATGGTTGAGTGATGATGGAGGTTCAATTATGAATGAAAACGATTCAAATACAATGTACAGGTTACATTCAGATTTAATAAGTGATTTAAATAAATATATTAATGGTTATAAGGAATAATTAAATTAGCATAATAGATTCCTGGTTTCAATATCATTAAGTAATAACTCTTCAATCGTTTATCTATTATATATTTATTGATATATTTTAGGACTTTCCATTGCATCTTCAATTTTGAAACATGAACTAATTTTAAACACTACTTTGTCACTACTTCTTTTCCACCTTTTGATTTGTATAGTATTAATGAAATTCCTGAGTATGAATGTGGAAGATATTCAGCTTTACAATAAAAATTTCCATTATGAGCTTTATAATAAGGGTTGTTATTGAACGTTATTATCTGTTTCCCAAATCTAGCCTCTAAACTTCCACCTCCCCTTCCATTATATCTATTAATTATACATTTCCCTTGAATTAATTTTGTGTGTTGAGACATTGCGTCTGGTAAATCTTGTACAAGTTTTACAAAAGAAATGCTAGAAAACAAACAAACCATTAAAGCAACTACTAATCCGAATTTTTCCTTTAAGGATATTTGATACAATTTTCTATTCTTCTTAGTCTTTTTATATATTATTTTACTGTTCTTCTTTTTATAAAAATTCCAAATAGAAATTGACATACCAATAATTAAACCTAAATATATAATAGTTTGAAAAAAATAACTTAACATTAATTGATTACTTCCTTTCTAAATAAATTATTAAATAGCTATATTCTTACTGTCTTACCAATATAACTTCTAATATTAAACTGAGGGGCTATTAATAAATCAGCTCATCAGTGCTATTCAACTAAGGTTCCAACCACTGCACCTGTAACAAATCCTATTATTATTATAAATAGATTTCCATAAGACCCTTTAAGCCAGTCTACGTTGAAAATATAGGCTATTCCATACATAATCCCTATAGCCAACCAACCAAAAAAGACTTTTATAAAATACTTCTTCATTGTTGGCTCCTTTCTTTTGAATGAAATATCCATAAGTCTAATTATATTTTCTTATTATTTTGCTACATAAGTGAAACTTTGCGAGGTTAGCACAACATGAAAAAAAAATGCCGCAGAGATTGTTTTAGGCATTCCATAAATATTTATTCTCTTATCATTTATCCTATTCCTTGTTACTAACCTGCCATTTACTTTAATAAGAAAAAAGCTACCGAAGCAGCTTAAAGGTTATTTAACTAATGCACTGCGATAGTTGAACAAGAAAAAAATAAACAAGCATACTTAGGGGATAGTAATAGTGAGGTGAATTACTTCATGAAGAAGATTTTATTAACTTCATTTATGCTATTATTTATGATCCCAAGCACTACTTATGGTGAAAGTCTAGTAAATGCAAAATGCCCTCCAACTGAGAATTTACAAAAGCCAAATATAAAGGACAAAGATGAATTGATAAGTGCCTTAAATGACATTATTCCAAAGATATATGGAACAGATCTTAACCATAAAGAATGGAGAATCGAGAAAATTCAACCTGCTGCAAGCTTGACTGGATTCGAGAAACACTACTTCGGTATTGCAGTAACTTTTTGTGGTAAAGAAGTAGCAAATCACTCATGGTTCGTTCGACTAATATTCCCTAATGCTTCCAGCTGTCAGTGCTGCAACTGGAGAACTCTACATTGTTAAAGATCGGAATGATAACTGGATTCCTTGGTTTCAATATCATTAATATTTCAAATGTAATACAACTAACGCATGCGATAGTTCAATAATGTGAGTTGCTACGGCGGCTCATTTTTTTGTGCTAACTGGCAGTATTGTCGAATAAGAAAAGGGAAACGGTTATAAAAATAGAAGTTATTTTTATAACAAATTCATTAGATAAAAAGATATTTTTACAAATTAGGAGTGAAGTAATGTCTGAATATCGTGTTGTAGAATTAGAAAAATGGGAGAGAAAAGAATATTTTAATTATTACTTTTCTATAAATGTTACTCATGAAATGACAACGAAAATAGATGTAACTAATGCCGTTGAATATTGCCAGAATAATAATTATAGCTTCTATGCCTATATGATTTTTAATATTACGAAATCTTTTAACTCTATTAAAAATTACCGTTATGATCTTATTGAAGAGAAATTAGTATGTTGGGATTACCTAGTTCCTGCATTTACTATTTTTGATAAAGAAAAAGAAAAATTTCAATGTATTTGGTTAGATAAACTTGAAAGTATGGCCGAATTTCAATCTGCTTATAAAGCAGAAGTTGATAAATACGCTGGTTCCGATAAAATGTTTCCTAAAGTAAATCAACCTTTGAACACCTTTGATATATCAGCTATCCCTTGGGTAAGTTTTGATAATTTTTCTTTAAATATCGCTAATTCTTCTTGTTATTTGAAGCCAATAATTACTATTGGAAAGTATTCTAAACAAAACGGGAGATTATCTATACCTATTTCTATTAAATCTCACCATGCTACAGTAGATGGATTCCATGTAGCAAAATTTTTTGAAAAGCTAACAATGTATATTGAATAAGTAATTTGTTATTGTATTTATGATCTTCTAAACGTCGCATTAATTTTTAAATTCTAACATTCCTTATACAACTAACGCATACGTAGTTGTATAAGGATTACGAAAAGTTGACACTAAGTTGCCTTAGACTCTTTTTTAGAATCTAATATTTTGATAACAATATAGCTAATTATGACTGAGGATAGGATGAAATATAAATGGATTACATATCTAAGTGCATAAGCAGATAATAAAACTGTAACAATTGGAGATATTAAAATACTTCCCCATTTATTTTTAGTAAAAAAATAAATAGCAATTACGAAAAAAACTGCGGCTATTACTGGTATTAAAACAATCCATTCCTGACCTTCACCAATAATCATGTACCTATCCTTTAAGTAAGCGAATTTTTCCATTTTCAACCCCCTACTTAATGTACTTATTTGAAAATCCCTAATGTATAAAATAGGATTAAATACCAATAAATTCGATTTTTATTATTAGATTACCTCCATTTTTTCTTTAAAATAATTGAACAATTTATTTCACTCTAATCCAACTAAACTGCCATTTAGTTGCATAAGGTCCAATTACAGAAAAAAAGAATTCTATACTTTCTAATCCAAAAAGAAAACCACCTAAAAAAGGTGGCTCAAATATACTTCCGATGAATATTCTTCCCATCATAACTAAACAACACAGACTTATTCTCAATATTCGTCTCTAAATGAACCCCTCTACCCCATAACTGATGAATATACGGCATAACCTTCTCAACATACTTCACATCAAGTTCCATATTTTCATAGGAATGCTTCAAATAAAGCTCACCATTTTTTAAATAATCGCCCTCTTGAACAACAATATAAGGAAATCCACCATTTACCCTACTAACAACAAGTTGATCTCTTTACATTCTCCCATGCTTTATCGGTAACCTTATACTCCTTACCTTGGCGCTGGAATAAATACATATCTTCTCGCATTACTAGTTCTTTAGTTAAGTAGTTTCGTATGAATGAGCTATCAGACTCTAATTCTCGTACCTCAAACATTTTTTCTCGACCACTACCAGGTTTAACACCTAACTCACGCATTTCTTTTGTTGGATGATTGTATCGTTCTTCAATGTCTTCAAACATACGTAGACCTAAGTAATATGGATTAATGCTCGTTTTTGATGGTTGAACAACTCCTGCGTTTAGTTTGGCGTATTCAATTGCTTCATTTGAATCAAGGTTTAGTTCGCGCATGATACGGATGTGCCAGTAACTTGCCCAGCCTTGTGTCTTTTAAAGATCTTATTTTTGAGCAAGAAATCCAATTCATTATTCAACCGTAATAAAAGGATATTGTTGCCTGAGAGTATCAGCTAAAATGGAATTACATTTTAAGCTGATATTTATCTGATTGTTTAGTTCAGAATGAGAGCAAACATTTTTGAAGCAGTTTTTACCACATCACTCCCAAATGGATAATATCCATTTGCTCCTTTTTTTGATAAACAGTAATCTGGCATATTTTCAATCTAAAAACTAAGGTCTTCTCCATTAGTTGCTATCACTTTCTTGTACCAATCAAATGATTTTTTCTTTGTTCTTTTTAATGTTCCATTTCCTTCGTCGTCCATATCTACATAAATAAAACCATACCGTTTTTTCATCTCTCCAGTTCCTGCTGAAACTAAATCAATGCAACCCCATGGTGTATATCCCATTAAATCGACACCATCTAAAGTAACCGCCTTTTTCATTTCTGCTATATGATCTCGGAAATATTTGATCCGGTAATCATCCTCCACATATCCATTTTCATTTGGCTTATCAATGGTTCCCATTCCGTTTTCAACAATAAAGAGCGGTTTTTGATACCGATCATAAAGTTCAGATAAGGTGTATCTTAGACCAACAGGATCAATAGCCCAACCCCACTCCGTTTTTTCTAGAAAAGGATTTACATCCCCCATTTGTCCGCCGGTATCGGTATTCTGAACGATTTCAGCATGGTATACACTACTACGGTAAAAACTAAATGATAAAAAATCCGAAGGGTACGCCTTGATTATTTCGTCATCCCCCGGTTCTTTTTTTATGGTTACCCCCATCTCTTCAAAAAAGTGGTCGGCGTAAGATGGATAATATCCCCTCATCATAATATCAGAATAAATCAAAGCTCCTCTTCGATAATCCAAAGCTCCAAATACATTTTCCGGCTTACAATCTTTCGGGTAAATGCAGCTTAATGCAACCATACAGCCAATCTTTGCATCTGGAATAATCTCGTGACAAAGCTTATTGGCAAGAGCACTCGCAACAAACATATGATGCTTTGCTTGATAACGCGCCTGCGCTGTAGCCTCCCTGGTTCCCATAAAGGCGTATCCATTTAATACATTAATTTCATTTATGGTGATCCAATATTTAACTAAATCTTTATATCTTGTAAATACTTCTTTGCACATTCGTAAAAAACAATCTATCGTCTGACGACCGCCCCAACCATTAAAATGATGAGCCAAATAAGCAGGGGTTTCAAAATGATAAAGAGTGACTAATGGTTCGATATTATATTTTTTGCACTCTTTAAAAACATCTTCGTAAAATTTTAACCCTTCCTCACTTGGTTGTTCCCCTTCAATTCCACCCTTTGGGAAAATGCGGGACCAACTAAGAGATAGCCGGAAACACTTAAGACCCATTTCTCCAAAAAGGGCAATATCTTCTTTGTAATGGTGGTAAAAATCAACTGCTTTATGGCTTGGATAATAAACATTTTCATCAATATAGCCTGTTGCGCCTTCTGGTATGGTATCAATTTTTGGGTCCCCAGTAGGTCGTCGGTTTACCATTGTTTTTGTTCCATCATTTAACTTGATTGTAATTTTCCTTGGGCGGTCTGCAGTACCATTTGTTATGAAGTCGCTTGTAGCAAGCCCTCTCCCGCCTTCATTGTATCCACCTTCATATTGGTTTGCAGCCGTGGCTCCACCCCATAAAAAATTTTCTGGGAATGTTTTTTTCATTAAAGTTCATTTCCTTTCTAAATGCAAAACGGATTAAATAGTATAAACTACACATTTTATTTTTCTTTAATTAAAAAACTATGGATTTAAATACATATTTCTCCCCTTAATATCTTTGCAAGAATTATTATCCGAGAATTATTTTGAATAAAAAAAGCCCAAAAGTAGTTGGGCAATTCTAGTGGAACGTTTTGTTTTATACCTTTTTGATCAGTTTATGCAACTCGATGATTTCTCTGGCCATATCTTTAAGGGTCATTGAGTTCATCAAATGGTCTTGTGCATGAACCATAATAAGAGGAAATTCGACTTTCTCTCCCCCTGCTTCCTTTTGGATTAAGTCAGTTTGAACATGATGTGCTTCATTAAAGGCAGAATCTGCTTCGTTTAGTTTTTCTTCTGCTTCATCAAACTTGCCTTCTTTAGCTTTCTGCATCGCTTCCATCGCCAAACTTTTTGCATTCCCTGAATGTAGTATTAATTGAAATGCAAGATTGTATAGTTCTTCTTTATTCATGATTAACAGCCTTTCAAATGATTTACTAGGAAGGGGACATTCCCTTCTCCGTCCAATTTTGAATATATATTAAAATCCAGAAGTTTTATAACATCTCATCAAAGATCATTTTTCCAATTCTATCAGCAGATTGACCTTCATTGTCATATTACTTGTTAGAGATAGGCTCTAGTCAAACTAATGCCCACCTCACTTTACTACGCGATTATATTTTTTCTTTCACTTGCATTCATCGCATCTTCTTCTCTCTTCTTCGCTTTATCATATATTCTGAAGAATGGAGTATAAATTACGAATGAAATAACAATGTTAACTAAATTCATGACTGCACCTGAAATATGTCCGCCAGAAGCAAGATATCCTGAAATAATTGGCGGCATTGTCCAAGGGACTGCAATACCGGTTGGTTTTGCTACCAATCCCAAATCCATACCAAGAAAAGTTACAACCACGGTAACGATTGAAGTAACGACGAACGGAATAATCATGACTGGGTTTAACACGATTGGCAAACCAAAGATTAGCGGCTCGTTAATGTTAAAGATACCAGGAGCAAGAGCCAAACGACCAAGACTTTTCATTTGTTGTGATTTAGCAAACAATACCATTGAAAGAACTAAACCAAATGTTACACCCGTTCCACCGATGTGGACGAAGTTATCCCAGAATTGTTGTGTAACAATGTGTGGTAGAGGTTGACCAGCTTGATATGCTGTCATATTGTCACCCATAGCACCAAACCAAATTGGTTCCATTACACTTTTAACGATATTTGTACCGTGTAAACCAGTAGCCCATAGTAAAGTTACGAATAATTCAGCAACAATGGATCCTCCTAGAGTAAGACCTACCAATTTTAGCGGGTCACCTAAAAGGGTCGTAACTAAACCGTTAATACTTTCATAAGGGGTCAACTCAACAAGTAAACGTATTACCCAAACCACAAGAATAACAATAAAGCCTGGTATTAAAGCTGCAAATGATTTACCAACACTTGGGGGTACGCCTGCTGGCATTTTAATAACAATATCTTTTTTGACGAGCCATCGATAAATTTCTGTTGATAAGATTGCAAATAGTAACGCAACAAACAAACCTTTACTACTTAAGAAAGCTTTTGAAATCGCACCAGTTACCATCACTCCTGTTTCAGATCCAGCTGGAGTAAATAAGAAATTAAATGGTGTTGTTAATAGGAAAGCAGCAACTGAAATAGTACCCGCACTCATCGAGTCAAGCTTATAGCTTTCTGCTAGTCTGTATGCCACTGCAAATGCTGCGATTAGTGACATGATATTGAAAGTTGCATCTACTGGATAACTTAATTTAGCCGCCCAGTTTGTACCAAAAATTGAAGACATCCAATCAGCATAACCTGGAATTGGCAAGTTAGCCAGGATCAAGAAAAATGAACCAATTACAATGAATGGCATAGTCGCAATAAGACCATCTCGAAGAGCCGTTAGGTGCCTTTGCGCACCAATCTTTGCTGCAATAGGCATGACTTTCTCTTCTAGCATGGTGTTGAATTTACTCATCTACTTTTTCCCCTTTTTTTATTATTTATTATTTACTAAATTTATAGCAGTTTTTAGAACTTCTTCTCCATTACACATTCCGTAGTGAACTTGATTAATTGCATCCACTGGAATGCCTTTTTCTTCACCTAACCCTTTCAATTTTGGAAGCAAGTATCTTACTTGTGGTCCTAAAAGTAGGACATCAGCATTGTCAATGTGTTGATTGACTTGATTAGCTGGAACAGCCCAAATTTTTCCTTTTAAACCTTTTTCTTCTGCTGCTTTTTCCATCTTGGTCACTAGCAAGCTTGTACTCATTCCTGCTGCACAACATAATAAAATATTCATCTGTTTATTCCTCCTATTTATCCACAATAATATTTTTTTAAAACAACTAGCAAAATAATCTAAACAGTCTAATTTGGCAAATGCTTTAAGAGTAATTTAATCACCTTACTTTTATAGTTTATTTTGAAAGCGTTTAATTTTACAGAAATGATTTTTCCGTTACGTAACGGAAAAATGTTTAAATACTTATAATAAGGTTTAAGAAATTAAATTATCCTCAGATAACATGCCGATAACCTAAAAAGGGTACCCCTATTTTGGAATACCCTCATTTTTTCCCTATTCCGTTGTAAAAGGACGTATTTCCTATTAATGTTTCATATCAATTTAGTATCATTTAAAATCCTTATAATTTCTTCAGCAGACTTACCCTTTAGTATTTTTTTGACTGTTGCACTGTTTTCAATTAAAGCCAAGAGCCTCTTATACATACCTTCCAGATCATCCTCATTAGGTTCTTTTCTTACATTTAACAAACAGATAAATTGAACCATTTGTTTATCAGTCCATTCGATGGGCTTCCTTAACGTGCATATAGTCCAAAATGTGTCCTCTGTTTCCGGTGAAAGTGCGTGAGGAATGGCCACAAGATTCCCAAAGCTGGTTGGAGCTAGCGACTCCCTTTCCAACACCGAATTTATGTAATCTTTAGAGACGAGCTTTTGTTTATATAATTCTTCACATAAAAAATGGATAGCGCTTTCTTTATCCTCAAAGTCTTTGTGAATAAAAACTCTTGATTCATCTAAATAACTTTGTTCCTCATACTTTTTAACAGGTAATAAGCCTTCTCGGATCTTTTCAATATCTTCTTCTCCTAAAAATGTGTTGACCACTTGTACTGGAACGACTATATCTTCTTTTATTGGAATCGTACTAATAATAAAATCAATAGAGGAAAGGTCGTATTCTTTTAATTGATAATAATTGGTTGAAGCTACAATATCGATTTCATCTTTAAACACATTTTGCAAACGATAATACAATAGTCTTGCACTTCCAACACCAGAAGCACACACTACAATCACCCGTTTTGGCCTTTTCTGCCTTGTCTTCATTTTTTCTAATGCCACACCTATGTGCAATGCAATATAAGCAATCTCGTTTTCTCCTACCTCAATCTCCAAATATTCCTCAATGCATCTGCTGGCAATAGCAGCACCTTCAAAGGCGCTAGGATATTTCCTTTTAATTTCGTTTAATAATGGATTACGAATGTTCAAGTTATAACGCAACCGGTTCATTGCTGGCCGTATATGTAGAGTCATCGATTGAATGAATTCTTCATCATCATGAAAATCCCAATTCAATTCATTTTTCAATCTTTTCAACATGCAATTAATTATGTTATCTAACTCATCAAAATGACTAAATTCTTTCAACGTATTCTTGTGAATTAATTTTGTCCCCAACAAATGGACAATAATATAATTAATTTCAGATTGCGGGAATATAAAGCCCGTAAACTCCTCAACTTCTTTTACAATTTCATTGGCAACAATTTTTTCTAAGGGATATTTTCCTGTTAAATCGTGTTCGAGGTTTTCAATGACAAAACCTTCTTCAATTCTTTTACATCCAATTGTAATATGCGTCGCCAAATTTTCGAGTGCAATGTCAGATATCTCAATTTTGTATTCATTCACTTTTTTTACGATGATTTCTTTTATCTTTTCAAACAGGTTTTCGTCCAAAACATCAAAAGAATTACTTTCAATGATTAAGTTGCTATTTCGGCTTAACATAAAACTTGATAAACATAGCCGTTTCATATATTCATCACCTTCAACCTGCGTACCATAATGTGGTCTGGTAACTAACTTCAATTGATATCTTTCCAATATTTCACGGACAATTTTCAAGTCATTTTGAACCTTAGGCTTTGAAACAAATAGCTCTCCCTCAAGGTTTTCTATTTTGATTGGTCCATTTTCTAATAAAAATCGTTTTAATATATACAAAACCCGATTTTCCTGTTCGGAAAAATCCGATTTTTTTTCATCTATCGCTTCATTCTCATTAGAATTATACTCCTTTTCAAACACTTCATAATCATTTATATCTAATATATATCCTTTGCCTCGAACCGACTCAATGATTATTCCTAACGACGAGCATTGTGATTGAAGTTCTTTAATCTCGTTGCGAATGGTTCTATCACTAAAACCAAGTTCTTTTGCCATCCATTCAGCTGTAACAGGTTCTTTTGCTTTCATTAAAGACATCACTATATCTTTTTGTCGTTTCGAAATCACTTTTCTATCCTCCTTAATTTATGCTCTTTTTTAATTTATTCATGCTACTTTATTTTTTCTTCACATGGGTCGTTATGTCAAGGGCGAGCAAAACTCATATACTTATGTTACAGTTCACTGTCCTTGATATCTATCCGATTGCGTTAGTTGAGCAGTGTTATATTACTAATTCTATAATTTGATTTTTAATCTTTTTCCAAATACCCATTTGTATAGATAAGACTTTAATCTGTTAAAAATAGGTTTTGAAATTTGGATATTCTCCTTAACAAAGGTGGTCTAACGAAATTCCCCATTCATTATATTCCAAATACTCCAATATAATGAAGCGGTCGCTTTTGGTAAACCATCTATGTGTTCAACTATTGATTTTATCACTATTTCAACATTCGTATTTAGCTCACCCTATATGCGTTAGTAGTATAACAAATTTTAAATAATTAGTTTATTAACATTGTCTTAAATCTACACTTTTCTAGAACTTATATCTTCTAGTTAAATAGATAAGAGACTTATATTTTAAAATTACAAGACTCAGATTGTCGGGAATTTTTGCTCTCTGTACGGGTTAAAAAGGGCAAGTCGCAGAAATTTTTTTTATATATTTTAAAACAAAAAGACTGTAGACAAACTCGAATTTCATCGATTTTGTCTACAGTCTGAAACCACCTTAAAAGGTGGCCTTAAATATACTTCCTATGAATATTCTTCCCATCATAACTAAACAACACAGACTTATTCTCAATATTCGTCTCTAAATGAACCCCTCTACCCCACAACTGATGAATATAAGGCATTACCTTCTCCACATACTTCACATCAAGTTCCATATGTTCATAGGAATGCTTTAAATAAAGTTCACCATTTTTTAAATAATCTCCTTCTTGGACTACAATATAAGGGAATCCTCCATTTACTCGACTAACTACAAGTTGATCTCGTACATTCTCCCATGCCTTATCAGTAACCTTATATTCTTTACCTTGTCGCTGGAATAAATACATATCTTCACGCATGACAAGGTCTTTCGTTAAATAGTTTCGTATAAATGAACTATCAGACTCTAATTCTCGTACTTCAAACATTTTTTCTCGACCGCTACCAGGTTTAACGCCTAATTCTCTCATTTCTTTGCTTGGGTTATTATATCGCTCTTCAATGTCTTCAAACATTCTTAGTCCTAAATAATATGGATTAATACTTGTTTTCGATGGTTGAACAACGCCTGCGTTTAGTTTTGCATATTCGATTGCTTCATTTGAGTCGAGATTTAGTTCTCGCATGATTCGGATGTGCCAGTAACTTGCCCAGCCTTCATTCATAATTTTCGTTTCAAGCTGTGGCCAGAAATACAGCATTTCTTCTCGTAACATAGTCAGGATGTCACGTTGCCATTCTTCTAGTTCTCTTGAGTATTCTTCGATAAATAATAAGATATCTTTTTCGGGTTGTGGTGGGAATTGTTTGCGTTTAATTGGGATAAGGTTTGAATCACTTTTCTTCTCTTTACTTTGATCCATATTCCATAAATCATCGTATGGTGTAACTCTTTTTTTCTCTTTCATTGGGAAATCAGTTTCTAAATCATAAGCCAGTTTTGGTCGCATTAATGATGGATCAATATGCTCTTGAATTGAGAGTACTGCATCTAGGAAATTTTCTACTTCTTGCTTTCCGTATATATGTTCATAGTGTTTAATTCGTTCAGCAGTAGCTGCCATACTTTCAACCATATCTCTCTTCGTGTTTGAAAAACGAATATTATTTTTAAAGAAGTCACAATGAGCTAAAACGTGTGCAACGATTAATTTATTTTGAACGAGAGAGTTTGTATCTAATAAAAACGCATAACATGGGTCAGAGTTGATTACTAATTCATAAATTTTGCTTAACCCTAAATCGTAATGAAGCTTCATTTTATAAAACTGTTTTCCAAAGCTCCAGTGGGAGAATCTTGTAGGCATACCGTAAGCGCCAAATGTATATATGATATCTGCTGGACAGATTTCATAGCGCATTGGGTAAAAGTCTAGCCCAAATCCTCTCGCAATTTCTGTAATTTCATCAATAGCATATTCCAACGCTCTATAATCACTTGCCTTCATCACACTCTCCTCCTGTCTCTTCTTATATTATTCTATGAACTGAAAATTGAATTAATGTAAAAATAGTCATATCTCTACTATATTCATATGCTTAATTTGAAACTTTTTGAAATCATAAACATAAAAAAACGTATGAAAAAAATTCATACGGTAGTTAATTTTATTTGTACAATGCGATTGATATAACTTCTTTTTTGAGTACTTTTATTTTTGATTAAGGAAAGTACAAAAGCAGTTTGGAGTACAGAGTTTCTCCAGTATTTTTTATTGATTCTAATCTTATTATCCCTGTTTCTTGTAAAAGTATACATAAGTTAAATTCCGGGGAGCGCAATAAATTCTGGGAATCAAAATTAAATTCCGGGAATCGCAATAATTTCCGGAAGCCTATTCTTTAATTATTTGATCAAAACTAATAAAGTATTTCTAAAATACGAAAAATCACTCTTTACTTCCTGTTTTCCCTATCATTGCTGGACTTAACCATCCTTTTTTTCCCTAACCTCTACCGTAACCTTTTGTTAAATTCTCTCATGGCTAATTAATTTTTTTCGCCATAAACTATGTGTACCCTCTAAAAAGGAGGTTCACAATGCAAGTACAATCCGATTATGATTTAGCATTGTATTACACTTATTGTTGTCAATGGGATAAGCTCCTCGTGTTAATGGTAAATACGAAAGACGAACTTTTTTCAAAGCGTATCGAACATTTTCTACATGCCTTTAAATACGAGAGGGACTTAGCGATTATTGATGAAAAACTAAAAGGTATGTTCCAACATATAGAGCATGCTACTAGAGAAGAAAGCGCAGTGGAACAATCTTTTATTTCATCATTAGAGCTTTAACTAAAATAAATGAAAAGAGCGACTAAATAGTCGCTCTTTTTTTAGACTAATACTTCAATTTTTTCCATAAATGCTTGTTGTAAACTATCCAATTTTTGGATGCTATCTTCACGAGATTGTCCAACAATTCCAAAGTAGAACTTGATTTTTGGTTCAGTTCCAGATGGACGTAGGCATACCCATGAACCGTCTTCAAGTTGATACTTTAATACATTTGATTTAGGTAGAAGTATCTGTTCTTTTTCCCCTGATTCTAAAGTCGTTTTCTCTTGAAGTTTATAATCTTCAACTGTAACAACTTTTAGACCATTTATATCAACAGGAGGATTTTGACGGTAATTTGTTAAAATCGATTGAATTTTTTCTGTACCTTCAATCCCTTTTAATGTTAATGATTTTAATCCTTCTAAGTAATAGCCATATTGCTCATATAATCTATTTAGGCCTTCATATAAAGTCATACCTTTTGTTTTATAATAAGTAGCAATTTCTGCAGCAAGTACTGTTGCTTGAATTGCGTCTTTATCACGAACAAATGGTTTAATTAAATAGCCATAGCTTTCTTCATAACCGAATAAGAATGAGTATTCGTTCGTTTGCTCATATTCCTTAATTTTTTCACCGATAAACTTAAATCCAGTAAGTGTATCGATTGTTTTCACACCGAATTTTGATGCAATTACTTGACCAAATTCAGATGTAACGATTGTTTTAAGTAATAGTGCATTTGAAGGTACATCTTGTTGGGTTAATAAATAATGAAGCATTAATGCTCCTGTTTGGTTTCCAGTTAAGACTACGTATTCGCCGTTTTCATTTTTTGTCGCGATTCCTAAACGGTCAGCATCAGGGTCAGTTGCAATTAATACATCTGCATCAATCTCTTTACCGTAACGAATTGCATATTCAAATGCTGCGTGTTCTTCAGGGTTCGGTGATTTTACAGTTGTGAAATTCGGATCTGCTATTGCTTGTTCTTTAACAATTGTTACATTTTCGAAGCCAACAGCTTTTAATGACATCGTTGCAGGCACTATTGCTGTGCCGTGTAGTGGTGTAAAAACAATTTTTAAATTCTTACCATGTTCATGAACTAAATCGCTGTTAACAACAACAGTTTTTAGTTGCTCTACATATAATTTGTCCATTTCTTCATCTAATCTATGTATTAAGCCCTTTTCAACTAATTCTTGTTCAGAAGATACTTCAATTTCCAACTCATTTTCAAATGAATTAACATATTCAATTACTTGATCAGCAGCAGCTGGAGGTAATTGAGCACCATCATCACCATAAACTTTAAATCCATTATATTCAGGTGGGTTATGGCTAGCCGTAATGACAATTCCACCGAAGCAGTTTAACTCACGTACTGCAAATGATAATTCTGGTGTAGGACGTAATTCATTGAAAACATAGGCTTTAATGCCATGTGTTGCAAGTGTTTTTGCTGCTTCCATTGCAAACTCAGGACTTTTATGACGAGAATCGAAAGCAATTGCAACTCCACGGTTTTTTGCTTCTTCTCCAAAGCTTTCAATATATTTTGCAAAACCAGCAGATGCTTTACGAATAGTATAAATGTTCATACGATTCGTTCCAGGTCCGATTTCTCCGCGCATTCCACCAGTTCCGAATTCTAAATTTTGATAGAAACTTTCCTTAAGTATAAGCTGATTATTCTCAAGTTTAATTAATTGTTCTTTTAGTTCTTGATCTAATGTCGGTGATTTAATCCATTTTTCATAAGTTGTTTCCCAATTCATATTTGTTCTCCTCCTATACTTAATCAGAGTTTGATTCGATAAAAGTCTTCCTAACTCCTTCTATCTTGATAAAAGTTTACAATATTCTCTCTAAAAATTCTACAATGGTACTTCTTTAAATCTGAATGAGATTGCAAAGTATGTAGAAAATAAGACAAAAGGAGGGCGAGTTCATGCCAGAAATTAGATGTAGTGTTGCAAATTGTAATTTTTGGGGGCAGGGAAACTTTTGCCAAGCAGACTCAATTCTTGTTCAAACTGAAGCATATGAATACTCAAATGACTTTGATTTAACGATTCAAAATGCAGTCTTAGACGGTGAAATAACTACTTCTGCGGTACATAGTGGTGAAACTTGCTGTCACACGTTTCGACCTAAATATTAATGAAATGGTGCCATTTACATTTTATCGTATATGGCACCATTTATTAGTTTATCCGTTTACGATTACTCCACCATTAACATGGATCATTTGCCCTGTAATGAAGGAAGCTTCATTGCTGGCTAAATAAAGATATGCCGGTGCGAGCTCTACAGGCTGTCCAGCTCGTTTCATTGGAGTTGTGCTACCAAACTTTGCTACTTCTTGTTCGTCAAAACTTGCTGGAATCAATGGGGTCCAAATTGGCCCAGGAGCTACACCATTAACCCGAATTCCCTTCTGAGCAAGATTTGTAGAAAGTGAGCGAGTAAATGTGACAATCGCTCCTTTCGTCGCTGAGTAATCCAATAATTGATCATGTCCTTTATAAGCGGTAATTGACGCAGTATTAATAATCGAATCACCTTGCTTCATATGTGGAAGGCAAGCTTTTGATAAAAAGAACATTGGATAAATATTTGTTTCAAATGTTCTTTTTAATTGCTCCTCAGTAATGTCTTCCAAATTCTTTTGTGGATATTGAACAGCAGCATTGTTCACTAAAATGTTAATTTTTCCGAAGGTTTGAATTGCATTTTGAACGATTTGTTTACAAACTTCCTCTGTTCGAATGTCACATCTCATTATTTCACAATTTCCACCTAAATCATTTATGTATTTCTTTGTGTCCTGTGCATCAACATCTTCATCTAAATAAGGAATAAAGACTGATGCCCCTTCTTTTGCAAAAAGTATAGCAACTGCTCTTCCAATCCCACTATCTCCTCCAGTAATAATGGCTACTTTTCCCTTTAATTTACCACTTGGTGTGTAATTGGGATCATCCGATATCGGTATTGGTGTCATTTCCTTTTCAATACCTGGTTGCTTATTTTGATGTTGTGGAATAAATTTAGTCGGAAACTGTTTTTGAGTCATTTACTACATCCTCCTTTTATATAATTCAGATTTAGCATACCCAAATCGTATATTTAGGAATACTAAACATAATTGAATTTGTTAAAAGATGTAAAAATCCCAAAAAGTATTGCACTTTAACGAGAAAACGAATATTATTAATAACTGTTGAGTATATCATTCGTATTTTTTTAACAAGGAGAACTATTATGTTTAAATTAAAAGAGGCTAACACCACCGTTAAAACAGAAATTATAGCCGGCTTTACAACTTTTTTAACTATGGCTTATATAATTATTGTAAATCCTATTATATTATCCGATGCTGGTGTTCCATTTAACCAAGCATTTACTGCAACAATCATTGCAACTTTAGTCGGAACATTATTTATGGCAATGTTCGGAAACTACCCAATTGCGATTGCTCCCGGAATGGGAATGAATGCATATTTTGCTTATTCGGTTGTTTCAAAAGCACATGGTATTTCCTATCAATTAGCTTTTTCAGCAGTATTTATTACAGGTATTTTATTCGTTATTTTATCTTTAACTAAATTTAGAACGCATTTAATAGAAGCAATTCCAAATACATTAAAACATGCAATTAGTGTTGGAATTGGATTATTTATCGCATTTATAGGTTTACGTCTTTCAGGTATAATCGTTGCTAACAAAGATAATCTTGTAGGGTTAGGAAATCTCCATTCTCCTGGTGTAGTCCTTACTATAGTCGGAATTGCAATTACAATTATCTTATTTACCTTAAATGTAAATGGAGCTTTATTCTTCGGAATGGCTGCAACAGCAATCATCGCAGGATTAGCTGGAAAATTACACATTAAAGGAAGTATATTCTCTTTCCCTAAATTACCTGAGGGTATCATTGTTACTAATCCAATAACAGCAGCTTCAGATGTCATTCATTATGGACTATATTCAGTTGTCTTTTCATTCTTATTAGTTACAATTTTTGATACGACAGGTACATTCTTAGGAGTAGCTTCACAAGCTGGTTTATTAAATAAGAAAGATGAAAAACGTACTGGTCGTGCGATGCTTTCTGATTCATTCGGTACAACAATTGGAGCTATGTTTGGTACTTCACCAACAACAGCTTATATCGAATCTACAGCAGGTGTTGCTGCTGGAGGTAGAACAGGTTTAACGGCACTTGTCGTTGCATTACTATTCGTTTTCGCAGCATTCTTTAGCCCACTTGTTAATTCAATTTCTGGTGTAGCAGCAATTACATCACCATCATTAATCGTAGTAGGTTGCTTAATGATGGGTAGCGTACGTCATATTGAGTGGGATAACTTTGAAGAAGCATTCCCTGCATTTCTAGTTATTATCACAATGCCACTTACGTCAAGTATTGCTACAGGAATTGCGCTTGGATTTATTACCTATCCATTATTAAAAGTCGTTAAAGGGAAAGCAAAAGATGTTAAACCAGTTATTTATATCTTTGGAATTTTATTCTTAATCCAAATGGTTTTCTTCCCACATTAATATTGAATAATATAAAGCACATTGTCTTTAAAAAGATTAATGTGCTTTTTTATTTTTTATTTAGGTACTAGCCTTTCCTTGATGGGACATCCATGCATAAGTTGTTTATGTAGATTATTCAAGGAGGTGTTCTACGATGTGGAACAACCAAGATCAAGTCAATATGAACTCAAGTAGATGTAGACGTAATGACTGTGACTGTGACGATTGCAGAAGAAGACGCTGTGATTTTGATGATTGTGATAGAGATCGTTGCGATTGCCGTCGCCATGATTGTCACTGCAATTGCAGATGCTGTTGCTCTAGAAGAAGAAGTAACTGTGGCTGTATGAATCCGTGTTTAGGTGTCGATATGGTAATGTTTGAAATGATGATGAAAAACATGATGAATAACAATAACAACAAAAATAATAACAATGACAAGGATTAATCGTTTATCTCCCTCCCCCTATTTTAAAAAATGATTTAAAATTATTAGGTTGATCAAACTGTTGACAAACGCTGGCTTTCTATGTTGTTTTACTTGTCTTTATTTACCGTTTAATAAACCATTTTCTTATCATGCTTCGTACTTTGAAAGACAAGCGTTTTCAATCAGTCTGATGATCTTACTATTAGTATATTTTTAACATATTAAAACGACCTGGAATTAACAGGTCGTTTTTTCGTATGAAGTAAATTCTAGAATTTGTTCACGAAGACGCTTAGCATCTTCATACCCTTCTTTATATAAGTCTAATAAACGTGCTTTATTTCGTTCAATTCGGCCAACCTTTAACTTTTGTACAGGACGAATGACTAATATATTTCCAGCTTTTTCTTGCTCCTCAATATATTCTAATTGCTTATTATAAACTTCATATCTATTTAATACAGCCTGAACAAGTCCTGGATAATCTTTATACTTTTTTTGCAAATACCAAGTACCTTTTGAAGGTTTTTTACGATAACCAGCATTTCTAGTTAAAACAACTATATTTCTACGATTGCCATCCGCTTCAGATTTAGCGATTGGAATCGGATCTGCAATGCCACCATCCATCAAGAAATGATTATTAAACTTAATGATTGGCGCCATTAACGGTAAAGAACTTGATGCTCGAATTATATTTAACATATCGGTTGATTCTACAATTCGATCTTTATCAAAATAAACAGGTTCTCCCGTAACACAATCAGTCGTTCCAACTACAAATTTTTGCTCAGCATTATAAAAAGAATCAAAATCAAATGGATCTAATTCATTAGGAATAATATCAAATAATAAGTCCATGCCAAAAAGCTGCTTATTACGAATTAAATTTTTAAAAGAAATATAGTCTGGATGCTGTAAAAATTCCGTATTTACTCGTTTATTACGACCATGTTGTTTTGATAGATAAGAAGTTCCCATACAAGCACCCGCAGAAACACCTATCACATAAGGAATTTCTATTTTTTGTTCAAGAAAATAATCAAGAACACCGGCTGTATAAATCCCTCTCATTCCTCCACCTTCGAGAACTAAGCCCATTTCATTCATTTTCACAGCCCCCCTTTTTTTAATTAGTTTAGGACAATCTATTTAAATATTTTATTATATGAGGTGATGAAAGGGAAGAAATTAGAGTTGTGCAATTAATAACTGGGGATTGCAATTAAAATTCAGGGATCGCAATTAAAAACCGAGAATCGCAATTATAATACTCAAATTCACCGCTCCTCCAACTATTTTTGCTTAATTAAAATAAAATTAATTCCTTTCTCCCTATTCCTATTCCTATTCAATTTTACAAATCACTTATTGGTTCCCTTAAAAAATGACTATATAAATCACTACAATTTTACTTCTAAAACAAAAGACAGACCACATAAAGGTCTGTCCTCTATACTTCCTTCCTACTTCTTCTTTGCTTTTCCCGGTTCGAACATTTCTGTAACACCTTCAACACTTTTCAACGAAGTAGTATGATATGTTCCATTTGCCCAATCTTCCATTTGGTCACTATACCATTTGCTTCCGAGGTTTCCGGATTGACCTGGTCCTACTACGTTTACTGATTTACTTAAATCTGCAAAGTCTACAACAGTTCTCCATGATGCACCATGGTCTACGATTCCTTGGTCATCATATCCTGCTGCTTTGACAGTAGTTGCGCTACCTCCTACTGGGATTGGATCTCTCGCATTAAAGAAATAGCTTAAGATTTTAATACTGGATAATGGGTGTTCGAAAGCAACTTTATGGTGATCGCCCCAGTTCCACTTAGCTACATTTTCACCGTCAGTTTTGCTAATATTTTTAATTGTTGATTTGAAGGTTTTTAATAAAAGTTTATCAATTCCGCCTTGTTCATCAACCCAGATCACTTTTTTCCCATTTAAGCTGTCACGTAGCAATTGATCGACCACGACTTTGCGGTCTCCAAATAAATCCATCATATCGTTTGAGATTTGTTGATCGAACAATGCTTTATTTATTTCAGTCATCCACATTTGGAATATAAGAGGAGAAGCTTCATCTTTATCATCTATAAAATTCCATTTTTCAAGTTCCTTTAAAGCTGATTTTTCAACAGATGATAATTGATCTTTATTTTGTTTTACTGACTTAATAAACTTTGGTGCATGTTCTTTCGCCTGTAAATTCATTTCGTCCATTTGTAGCTTTTGCATATCTTTAACAGTTAATTTGTCATTCTTTTTTAATACTTCCTGAATGCGCAATTGACGATAAGGCTGTGCCCATGAGTTTGAAATATGGTATGGATATGTATCATCAACTACTTTATTATTTGCAGATGAAATAAATCCTACCTTAGGATTAATGATTGTTGGTAGTTTATCGTATGGAATAGATCCTTTCCAACCGTAATCACTAGTCCACCCTGGTACTGGCATTAGCCCATCACCTTTTTTACGGATTGGAATTTTTCCATTTGCTCGGTAGGCAATTGTTCCGTCATCCGATGCAAATACGAAATTTTGGGCAGGAGCTTCAAATAAAGCTAATCCTTCTTTAAATGAATTCCAATCCTTTGCAACGTCAAATTTTAAAACGGCTTCTAGCTCCGTTGTTGGTTGTAGCGCTGTCCATTGTAAAGAGAATACAGTATCTTTTCCAGCGTCGCTTGCAAATTCCGAAATCACTGGACCATGTCTCGTAATCATTACAGGTAAAATTTTATTCTTTTTACCTTTAATTTTGATCGTTTCATTTATAACCTGTGCCTTTTCCCATTGACCATCATATAAAAATTCGTCTGCCTTATTTGGATTTCGTTTTTCAATATATAAATCTTGTACATCCGGGCCTACGTTTGTTACTCCCCAGGCAATATGTTCATTATGACCAACGATGATTCCAGGTACCCCTGCAAAAATTACACCACTTACATTCATATCACCAGATTTTAATTGAGTTTCATACCAAATTGCCGGTGTCGCTAATCCTAAATGAGGATCATCTGCTAATAGTGGTTTACCGGACTTTGTTTTAGATCCACTAACAACCCAATCATTACTTCCATTCCAAACAGGTGGAATAATTGCACTTGCAAAGCTCTTTTCTACGTCTATTTTTGAAGTATTACTTGGAATAATATACGGATCTATATCATTATTAGGAGGAAATAGCTCCAATGCCTTGTCCTTTGGAAATTTATTCATAGCATAATAACGAAATGCTTGTTCATTCCAATGACCGCCTAAATCAAATGCCATATATTTACCAATCACTAGTGAGTCAATTGCCGTCCATTTAGTTGGTTTATATTTTAAAATTTTAAATTCAACTGGTAGTTTATTTTCCTTTATTGCGTATTTTATGTATGCATTTACTCCTTCTGCATACCAATTTAAAACATTTTGTCCATTTTTATCGTACTTGCTGTAAGAAGCTTCAGCAGCTCTTCTTAAACCAAGCGTTCGAAAATATGAGTCACGCTCCACTGTAGCATCACCAATTATTTCACTTAATTGTCCGGACGCTTGTCTCCTGCTTAAATCCATTTGAAATAATCGATCTTGTGCAGTTACAAAGCCTTGCGCAACATACAAATCATGCAAACTCTTAGCACTAATATGAGGTACTCCTTTATCATCTCTAATTACCTCTACTTTATGATTTAAAGTACTAATCGTTAAATTTCCTTTAATGCTTGGTAATGATTTTTTTGTTAAGTACAGGCCGGTTCCCGCAACGATTAAGACGATAACGATTAAGATAGTTGATGTAACTTTAACCCACTTTGGAAAGCGCTTCCGACTTTTTGACATCTCAATAGGCGTACTCATTTTTCTCCCTCCTGCTTAAACTGCATATACAACATATACTGTATATTATTTCTGCAAGTCTTATTGCATTCCTTCTTATGACGAATGGGGTATAATACTATTTATTAACATTAAAGGAGTGGATGGAAATGTCATTAAATTCTTGGTTCGAAAAGGGCATGAATTTTCAAGAATATGTAGATGCAATGAATGTAAATAAAGAAGAACTTCTAAAAATCTATAATGAAGTTACGATTCCTGAAAGTACACAAGCAAAACTTGAACAATTAAAGAATCGTCATTGGAAGGTTGTTACTTTAACTGCAGATTGGTGTGGAGATGCATTACTTAATGTACCAGTTATTCAAAAAATGATGGAAATAGCTAATATAGATACTAGATTCCTAATTCGAGATGAAAACCTAGAATTAATGGATCAATATTTAACAAACGGTAAATCTCGTTCTATTCCAATTTTTGTTTTTATGGATGAAAAAGGGAATGAAGTAAATGTATGGGGTCCACGTTCTACGGAAATTGAAGAAATTGTAATTGAGATGAAAAAAGGGCTTCCAGATAAAGATGACCCAAATTTCCAAGAAAAACAAACTGCTGTTTTTAAAGCAATTCGAACAAACTTCGTTGAAGACAAAAAATACTGGAATTCAGTTATTAATAGTGTAGAAGAAAAACTATTCTCATAAAAAAAGTACTGGTTATTTAGTTGAAAGAATTTTTCAATTAAATAGCCTTTTTAATTATCGGCTTAACAAAAAATTATATCGTAAAATTCTAATAGATTTTCACTATAAAAATAACTTACTAACCCACCTATTGCGATGAATGGACCAAAAGGAATCGAATTTCGTTGCTTTAATTTTCCGGACAATATTACGATTAATCCATAAATACTGCCTGAAAAACATGCAAGTATAAATGCAATGAGAGTTATTTTCCACCCTAAAATTATACCTAGCACACAAAATAACTTTATGTCTCCTCCTCCCATACCACCTTTACTAATCAGATTAATTAGAAGCAAAACCACGAATGCTCCTAACGCTCCTACTATACTACTCCACCAAGGATCCAATGGAATTAAGAGTCGTTCAAAACTAAAAATAAATAAAAAGATTAGTAGAATACGATTAGGGATAATCATATATTTCACATCCGAAACAACAATAATGATTAATAAAGATATTATCGAAAGAGCGATCATTAAATCTTTATGAAAACCAGTTTCATAGATGGATAAAACAAATAACATGCCTGTTAGTATTTCAATTAATAAATATAGTTTGGAAATTAGAGTGCCGCAGCTTCGACATTTCCCTCTTTGGAGTAAGAAAGAAAATACTGGTATCAATTCTAGAGAACTCAATTTATGTCCACAATTTGAACATGAGGAACCTGGTGAAATAATCGATTTCCCAATCGGAACTCTTAACCCGACAACATTAAAAAAAGAACCAAATACTAGACCTAAAACAAAAAAAGTAAAGTAGACTATTGCTATAATTACCAACTCCCTTAAATTCATGTAACTAGTTTAGTTAAGGGTCATTATATCATTGGAACATAATCTACTTATTTATTAAATAAGAAAACTTTATGAAAAGATAAAGAACACTCGGCGATTGGTGGAGACAAAGACGTAGTTGCACTTATATTTTATTCCTAAAAAAGTGCAAAAAAAAGCAATCTACCATTCTTAAGAAAAGTAAATTGCATTTATTATTATGTTTAATTAATTACGCTACCTGAGCCAGCGAATTTTGGTTTCCAATATGTATTAGAAAGACTTACTACAGCTACTCCCTTACTTGAAGTCGCTGAAATAAATGTATTATTTCCCATGAAAATTCCTACATGGCTAATACCTTTTTTGTATGTATTTTTGAAGAAAACTAAATCACCAGGAACAGGCTTTTTAACAACTGAGCTGACAGTATACATCGACGAAGCAGTTCGAGGTAATGTAGTACCTACTTTTTTGTAAACATACCCTACGTAACCTGAACAGTCAAAACCTTTAGTAGATGTACCACCAAAACGATATGGCACTCCAGTATATTGTTTAGCGATTTTTGTTACCTGATTTTTCTTTGAGTATGGGTTATATGTAGATGCTGCTTGTGATTTAGTCGTAAAAAATACCATGCTCAGTAAGCATACGAAAGCTATAAGGACTTGCTTTTTCATCTCTTTCTCCCCCTTCATTGATAATGTAAGTCTAACAAAATATAATTTTGAAAGCCATTACAGGAGTGTTACAAATTGTCGAAGTGTTTGTAATACTATAAAACCTTGTAGGTTTTTGCCAAAAATATGCAGAAAAAATGACTATCATTCGACAGCCATTTTTTTAGAGTATTGAAAAATTCAAACACTAATTCCCCTTAATTGATAGGAGTATGAGCCCCGTTAGATAGAAGTGTTCTTACTTGATTTAACGGTGAAATCTAGTGTAAAAGTTCGGATCATTCTTTAACAATTAAATGGGAAGATTTTTTTGTTTTTACTAAATTATGTTTAGTTTTGTTTGTTTCAAAGTCTAATTTAATGTTATTTCTCTAGTTATTTAATTATATTTTTCTATTACCCTATGTTTCGTATTCTTATTTGCAGTTTCAGCTTTTTAATTGCACTTCCACAGATTCCCCCCATGGAAAGCGAGCATCCTGTACAAAAGAAAACAGACTGTCATTCGACAGTCTGTTTAGTAAGTACCATACAACAAAATTAAATTAAGCGATAAACTCTAGCCTCAAAAGGTTTAAATTCCATGTTTTCAACTAATTTGTCATCTGTTAATTCAATGTTAGTTAAACTTAATTGTGCATTCTTTTTCGTTAGCTCTTTCGGTAAAATAAATTTTTGTTTCTCTCTAGATAAATTAGTAATCACTAAAAATGTTTCTTTTTCACCAGTTCGAGTGTATGCATAAACAGGCTCATTTTTAACGTCTAGATATTCATACGGTGCATAAACCAGTGCTTTATTTTCTTTACGTAATGTAATCATCTTTTTATAAAATGATAAAATGGAGTCTTCATCTTTTTCTTGGATTTCAACATTTATTTCATTAAAGTTATCATTCGTTTTAAGCCAAGGTTTACCTGTTGTAAATCCAGCATCCTTTGTACTGTTCCATTGCATAGGTGTGCGAGAATTATCACGGCCTGTTTTCCATAAAATATCTAGTACATCTTGTTCAGTCGAACCATTTTCAATCATTGTATTATACATATTTTTTGCACTTACATCATTATAATCGTTGATTGAGGTGTAATGAACATTTGTCATTCCAATTTCTTGACCTTGGTAGATGAATGGCGTTCCTTGCATAAAGAAATACATTACTCCAATAGCTTTTGCTGAAATTTTCCAAAATGCTTCATCATCGTTTCCTAATGTACTGACTGCTCTAGGTATATCATGATTCTCTATAAATAATGCATTCCATCCATATCCTTCTAAACCAGTTTGCCATTTAGTAAGTACTTCTTTTAAATCAGCGATTGAAGTTTCAGATTCATCGGTTTTCTTCCAAAGATCTAAACTTTCAAATTGGAAAATCATATTGAACTTACCTTCTTTTTCTCCAACCCACAAGTGTGCATCTTTCGTTGTTACACCATTTGCTTCTCCGACTGTCATGATGTCATATTTATCAAATGTTTCACTTTTTAACTCATCCAGATATTTGTGAATTCCCTCTTGATTCATGTGCATATCAAAGCTTGCCACATATTTCTCTTTCTTTGGGTTTGGCATATCTGGAAAACCTGGACGCTTTCTTATATGACTGATTGCGTCTACTCGGAAACCATCAATTCCTTTATCTAACCACCAATTAATCATGTCATATACTTTTTGTCTTACTTCTTTGTTCTCCCAATTTAAATCAGGCTGCTTTTTTGAGAATAAGTGTAAGAAATATTCATCTGTTGCTTCATCAAATTCCCATGCAGATCCGCCGAAAATACTTTCCCAGTTATTTGGCTCATGGCCTGATTTTTTTCCTTCTCTCCAAATATAGTAGTCTCTATAAGGATTATCTTTAGATTTTTTAGATTCTAAAAACCAAGGATGCTCATCACTTGTATGATTGACTACTAAATCTAAAATTAACTTCATTCCTCTTTCGTGTACATTTTCTAATAGCTCATCAAAATCTGCCATTGTACCAAACTCATCCATAATGTCCTGATAGTCTGAGATATCGTAACCATTATCATCATTTGGTGATTTGTAAAACGGACAAATCCAAATAACATCTATACCAAGTTCCTTTAAATAATCTAATTTTGAAATTACACCTCTTAAGTCACCAATTCCATCACCATTTGAATCCATAAAGCTACGTGGATAAATTTGGTAAGCAACCGCTTCCTTCCACCAACTCTGATTTGTCATAATCTCTCTCCTCCAAATACATAAAAGCGTTTTCATTATTGAGTATATTTTTAGCCTTAAATAAAAAAGTAGTACCATTTCATTGCAACCGTTTGCACATTATTATCTTAACATTCAACTAACTATAGTTCAATAACCGAAATCATGAGTCAGCTTGCATTTTATTAAAACTTTCAATTCAAACTTCCATATGCTATCTTATTTAAATACCGTTTTCACAAAGCAAAAAAAAGCGACTCAGGTTATCCCTTAAGTCGCTTATTGTTCTAATTTCTTTACATCCTTTACCTTTGCTGAAGGATGTATCTGAACATCTTCTGTATATTCCACAAGGTCGATTACACATTTTGGTCCAATTGTTACAGCATCGCCCCGTACTACACTTGCTGTCGTATAATCAATCTTTACAGCACTTCCCTCAATTACATCTGATTTGAAGTTCATTCGATTGTTAAATAGTTTAGTAAAAACACGTGAAAATATATTATTGTCATCGAATCGACTAATTTCAATCGTTTCTCCACCAATTTCAGGTATATAGCTAAATCCATGATGAGGTAAATAGCCAAATCCACCATGGGTAATTTTTACGTTTTCTGCATTTAATAAACCATTCATTGACAAGTGACCTTTAGCTGTAAATACTTCACATTCAGATCCTTTTTCTGTAGAAAGCGATCCTTTTACAGTAATCACTTCAGCCTTCACTATTCCTGTCGTTTTCATTGAGCCTGAAACATTAATACTTTGAACATTTAAGTCGCCCTTTGTTTTAAAGCTTCCGCTAACATTCACATCTCCACCAGAAACTTTTCCATCAATCGAAGCAGATCCACTGACACTCATTTTTTTTGCATCAACATCACTTAAACATTTAGCGCTCCCACTGCAATTAAAATATTCAGTTTCGACTTTTCCATTGAATTTTGCTGAGCCACTTACTTTCACTTCATGACAAAAAATATCACCAAGTATACGTCCGCTTCCACTAATTCTAACGTCATCATATTTGCCAGTACCAATTGTACCTGAACCGTTAATAATCGCATTCTGCTTTGATTGCACGCTCACTATAATCTCTCCTCCATAATTTATTTAATCGATTTATTTAAATAGTTCGAGAGAGTAACATTGATTAAGATCGAATCCTTTTGATCTACAAACGTTTCATGTTGATTTCCAATAATCCATGTACCCATACCAAATTTTCGAATATAAATGACAGTCGCTTCATCCAAGTTAATTTGGTTTTTATGTGTTTCAACCAAATTTAGAAATTGCTTTATTTCCTCTATTGTTACACTTCCTTTTGAAAGCCACTCGTTTACAAAAAGTAGTGAACATAATTGAACCGTACCTAAATGCTCTAATTTAGTATTTGGAAAAAGTGATTGATATATTTGTACGACTTGTTTAGGGATTTGCTCCAAAGATAAAGTAGCATTCCCACGATCAGAAACGATTTCTTCATTGATTGAAAACACTCTAGCAATATCATCTAATGATTGATCATCCTTCAGCTCTTTTATTTTTTCAATTCGATCCAAAATTTTCTGTTTTGGAAAAAACGTTTCCTGTCCAGTGAAGCTGGATTTCTTCATAAACCACTCTTCAGGAATGATATTTTTCCTTTTCCATCTATAAAGCTGTCCGTACGATATGCCTGTAAGTTGTAGTAAATCTTTTTTTGAAATTAATTCTTCACTCATATGACATTCCTCCTGACACGAGTATAACAAAACAATGTTTCATTGTAAAGGTTTCAATCGTAACACTTTCGAACTAACATTTTTACAATTTCACAACTTTATTGTTCGTAACAATGTTTTAAACATAGTCATTTTCAGTATTCACCATCGTTACCAATTTAAAAATTATTAGAGCAAAAAAAATACTCAAATCCATTAATAAATGAATTTTGAGTAACAATCTCATTCTTATTTTAATAGCTTGGATGCGCTCTTATATTAAATCCACATCTTCTTTCTCAAGAACTACACTTACTTGATATTCCTTCAAGTTAACGGTTCGCTCGCTCACAAATTTGACCCCTTCGTTTTGGAGGAAACGCTTTTGCATTAAAAATCCTTCTTCATCTTGGATTCCTATTTCACCTTTAGCATTTATAACTCTATGCCATGGCAATTGGTATTTTTGGCCCATCGAGTGTAAGATTCTTACAACCTGTCTAGCTCCTCTTGGACTTCCTGCCAATTTTGCAACTTGACCATATGTCATTACTTTTCCTGGTGGAATATTTTTAATAACTTCTATCGCTCTACTTGTAAAAGATTCCATTTTTTCCCCTTCTATAATTCACATTTTGGACCATTTTATATTAATTTTACCACATAACTTATTATGCCTATTTATTAATAAAATAGTGTCCATTCCTACTATTAAAGAATAGTCTAGTTAGTAGATTTAAATCTAATCGGGAGGATGATAGTGAGTTGAATGCTAATTTTTTAATAGCTTTACGAGAAGGCCTTGAGGTTTCTCTAGTAATCGGGTACCTACTCATTACTTTAATCCAGAGTAAAAAAGAGCATTTAATTAAGTCAGTAATTTACGGTACAATACTTGGAGTAATTGTTAGTATTTTTGTTGGATTTTTCTTATTTACAACATTCGGTGAACTAAATGGAAATGTTGAACATACGATCGAAGGTGTAATCCAATTAATTGCAGCATTGCTAATCTTCTATTTTATCTACTGGTTAAGTGGACAAAGTAGCATTAATATTTCAGATAAACTAAAATCAGAAGTTAAAATTATGGATAGTGGTATTTCATTATTTTTAATGGCAAGCGTATTTGTAATCCGGGAAGGCTTAGAGCTAGTTCTGTTTGTTTTATCAAATGCACATTCAATCGCCTTTGTTGGTATGATTTCTATTTTACTAGGAATAATCGCAGCTGTCTTAATCGCATATTTATTTATCAAAACTACAATTAATTTAAATATTAAAGTGATCTTTACTTTACTGGGTATTCTATTAATTTTCTTTGGCGGTAAAGTATTCACCGAAGGTCTTTTCTCCTTTATCGATGCTACCCCACTAGTTGAACAAATCGTCTATTATGGGTTTGTCGTCATTTCTCTATTTATTTTATTTAAAAACAACATACTATCATTTTTCAAAAAATAAGATAGATTAGTCTAATGCGCCTCTCCCAAAATACTTCAATCAGAAACGAAAACCTGCAAGCTAATGTGGGTTTTCTTTTTTATTCTAAAATTTCTACCATCACTTTTTACACTTAACATCACTTTTCTGTATAGTTTTTCACATTCATACTATAATATTTTTATAAGATAAAGAAAGGTCGGTTACAATGAAAATTACAATTTCCGAAGATGCAATAAAATGGTTTAAAGATGAGATGGATGTAAAAGAAGGAGATACCATACGTTTTTTCGCGCGATACGGTGGAAATAGCACAATACATAAAGGCTATTCTTTAGGAGTTACTAAAGAACAACCTGTGAACATCGGTGAATCTATTACGGTTGATAACGTTGTTTATTTTATTAACGAAACGGATTTATGGTATTTTAAAGATTATAATTTAAACGTAATTGTAAATGAAAATAATGAATTACATTTTGATTATGAACCTAAATAATAAAAAGAGCTTAGGTAGCGTTTGTGCCTAAGCTCTTATTTGTTATTGGTTGTTGAAGTAGAAAGTTGAGTTTCTTCTTCAAGTAACTGGCAGATTAGTTCAATAAATTAGCCTTTTCATTTACGAGCGGTATGATAACTTCTATAGTTGTACCTTTGTTTACTTCACTCTCAATATGGACTTCGCCAAAATGATTATCTATGATTTTTTTACTTATCATAAAACCTAAGCCCGTTCCTTTTTGTTTCGTAGTATAGAATGGTTGGCCCAACTTACTAATCGTTTCTTCGGACATCCCGCCTCCTTCATCAATAATTTGGATCATCAATTTTTTTTCATCTCTTTTTTTGGTTTGAATCGTTAAATTCCCACCTTTTTTCATAGCTTCAATCGCATTTTTAATAAAGTTAATAAACACCTGTTTCATTTGATTTTCATCACAATTAATCTGAAGATCTTCCTTTAGAAACTCAGTGATAATTTCAACATTATTCATAATTGCTTCCGTTTTTAAAAGAACGATAATTTGAGTTAATAACATATGAATATCTGTCTGTTCCAATTTATTGATTTGTGGCTTTGCTAGAATAAGTAGTTCACTAAGAATTCCTTCGATTCGTTCACATTCTGACGACATAATTTTAAAATACTCTTCTTTATCTCCAAATCCATTCTTCATCAAATAAATGAATCCTTTAATAGAGGTGATAGGGTTTCGGATTTCATGGGCAATTCCTGCCGCTAATTGACCAGCAACAGATAGTTTTTCGGTGTTTTGTAACATTATTTGAGACATCTTCCACTCCGTAATATCCCTTAAAGTTGATGACCAACCATCCAAATTACCTTGTGCATCGTGAATGGGCGCTGCTGATAATATAACATTAACCTTAACCCCATCTTTTCGAACACGGATTGTTTCTTCTCCGAAAATAACCATTCCTTGCTTCACTTTACCTTCAAATCGTTTTACTTCTGTCAAAATTTCGTCTGGAATAAACCCCAAATCATACAAATGGACACCCTGTATCTCTTCTCCTGTCCAACCAAACATTGTCTCATATGCTTTATTAGAATGTACTACATCACCATTCCGATTAAAAATTAATATACCATCTACATTGTTTTCTATATATGATTCGAGTTGTTTCGATTTAATTTTGACCGTTTCCTCCGCTTTTTTTCTTGAGGTGATATTACGGCAAATCCCTGTGATTCCTGTCACATTTCCTTTCAAATCAACAATTGGAGAAAGAGTTGCACTAACGTGAATTAGACTACCATCCATACATTCTCTAATAGTTTCTAGAGCAACAACAGATACACCTGTCCTTACTTTATTATGAATTTCTTGAATAAAATCATTTAGAAAATCGGGAACAATCGGTAAAGTCTTCCCTATAATGCTTTCTGCTGAATAACCAAACATTGTTTCAAATGAGGAATTAATCTCTAACACTCGATCTTCCAAATCAATGACCCAAATTGCATCTGCATTGTTGTGAACAAAAGATTCTAGTCTTTCTTTCGTTTTGCTTAATTCATCCTGCTCCAATTGACGATCTGTGATATCTTTTGCAATTCCATATACTCCAACTATCTTACCATTGATAATAATCGGCATATTTGTAACATTTAAATAGACAACAGTTCCATTTTTATGTAATGTTTTTACTTGGTATCTCTGAGTAATACCTTCCGTAGCTCTTTTATAATGTTCCATTACTCGATCCAAGTCTCCTTTACTTACTAGAGGTACAAATGACATCTGTAATAACTCCGATTCAGTATATCCGAACATTCTTTCCATAACTGGATTTACACTAAGATAATTTCCATTTAAATCAAAAGAATATACTGCATCTGGATTTTGTTCAAAAAGGGATTTGTAATGTTCGTCCTTTTGTGTTTGTGATAGCTTCCTATCAGATATGTCTTGGAAATATACACTTAATCCGTTTAATGAAGGATAGGCCTTCACTTCAAACCACATATTAAGTGGGGGAAAATATGCTTCAAATAAAACTGGTTTTTGTTCACGAATCGCTCTATGATAATGATTATAAAACACTAACTCTATTGCTTCTGGAAATTCACTCCATATATTTTTACCAACCAAGTTATCCCGTTTACGAAAAAGTAGACGGGCAGCCGCTGAGTTTACATAAGTAAAATTCCAATTTACATCTAGCGCAAAGAATCCGTCGGTAACTCTCTCTAAAATCTCATATGCGTTTTCTTTTGTGTTACTCATCTGCTCCCTCGCTGTACATTTATATTTATTATTGTCAGTGATAGTCTACTCATTTGTAATTATTTATTCCTATTCTCTCAAAAGAAACTATTCTTGTCGAATGTACGAAAATCCTGCTAATAACATATTCATTTAACTTTTTGAAAAAAAGGAATCTTTTTAGTTCAAAAATCAACATTTTCATTTAACAGAGTTTTGTTTTATATACAAAAGAGTGCCCCACTTTTTATGTGAGGCACTCTTCATCAATTATTCTTCAATCTTTTTCTTTTTGCTTACTAACTTATAAATAACTGGAATAATGATTAGTGTTAAGAATGTTGAAGTTGTTAATCCACCAATTACAGTTACTGCTAATCCTTTCGAAATTAAGCCAGATGTTGAATTTGAAAGGGCCATTGGTACTAATGCAAGAATTGTCGCTAATGCTGTCATTAGGATTGGACGTAATCTTGTCTTTGAAGCCTCGATTAATGCGTCAGTTACATCTAATCCATTTCTACGGTTATGTTCAACACGGTCTAATAATACAACCGCATTCGTTACAACAATACCGATCAACATTAATAGTCCGATCATTGCACTCATTGATAGTGTTTGCTTGCCAATAAATAACGCTAAGAAAGCTCCCACTGGTACAAAGATTAATGATGTTAAAATAACAAACGGTGTTCTTAAGCCACCAAATGTCATACTCATGATTAAGAATACTAATCCAACAGCAACTACCATTGCTATTCCTAAACTGCTGAATCCATCTGTAATCATATCTAAACCGCCGCCAATTTTCATATCGACGCTTTTTGGTAAATCAATTTTATTTAAGTGACTTGTTACATCTTTTGTAATTGTTGCTGTGTCTTTACCTTTTACTTCTGCACTTACTGATGCATACATTTTTCCATCATCATGGTTGATTGAAACTGGTGCATCCTTTTCAGAAATTGTTACATAGTCTTTAATTTCTTTCGGACCTGTTGCAGTCATAAATTTAATTTTTTCAATATCTTCTTTTGAGGTTGCTTTCGTTTTATAGCCTACAGTAAGCTTATTTGTTTCGCCGTTTAAATCGTAATCACCGATTTCAACGTCGTTAATTTTTTCATTAATAGCTCCCATAACTTGGAACATTGAGATATTTTCATCGCGTGCTTTATCGTTTAATGTAATTTCTAATTTAGGTTGAACGTCTTTTAAATTATTAGAAACATTTTTCAAACGATCATCACTATTTAATTCTTTTTCAATTTTTGATGCTGCATCTTTTAAATCATTAAAGTTTGCAGAATATAAATTCACATCAATATTGTTCCCTGTTGGAGGACCATTTTGAGAAAGTTCTTTTGCTACGATCGTTGTACCTTTTACTTTCGCATCAACAATTGAAGGAACTTCTTTGTTGATTTTTGAAAGCTCTTTATTCATGTTCTTTCCATCTTTTAGATTGATTTGGAAGATCGCTTTATTTTTGCCACCATCCATATTCATCATAAAATCACGTTTACCACCAACAGTAGCTTGTACACTGTCAATTAGGTCTGAATCTGCAAAGTATTTTTCTAATTCTTTTGCAACTACATTTGATTGGTCCACAGTACTATTTGATGGAAGCGTTGCTGTCACTTGAAGTGTTTTATTTACACTACCAGGTAAGAATGAGAATCCTAATAAAGGAATCATCGATAATGAACCAGCTAATAAAACGATTGATAATAAGATAACAATCCATTTACGTTTTAATGCAGAGCGCAATAATTTTTCGTAGTTTCTCATAAAACGAGTATCATTACTATGCTCTTTTAATGGTTTTGATAAGAATTTTGCTCCTAATGTTGGAATTAAGATAATCGCAACGATTAAAGAAGTTAAAATTGAAACGACTACTGAAATTGCAAATGGTCTAAAGAATTCTCCAATAATACCACTTACAAATGCTAAAGGTAAAAATACTACTACTGTAGCAAATGTAGAGGATGCAATGGCACCGATTACTTCTTTTGTTGCATATAATGCCATTTCTTTTTTCTTATATTGGTTACCTTTTTGTTGTTTCCATCTGAAAATATTTTCAATTACAACGATACTATCATCAACAATACGTCCTATTGCAACAACTAGACCACCTAAAGTCATAATGTTCAATGTATAACCCAATGAATTTAATACTGATATTGTTGTAAAAATTGAAATTGGTAAAGATAAAATAGAAATTAATGTAGCTCGAATATTTCTTAAGAATAACAGAATTACTACTACTGTAAATAAAGCACCTAGTAGACCTTCCTTAATTAAAGAACTAACGGATTTTTCTATTTCTTTCCCGTTATCCATAATGACATGAGTTTCTACATTGTTATCCTTTTTAAATGATTTAATTTCTTTTTTAACATCTGTTGCTACATCCGCTGTATTTGAATCTTGTGTTTGAGAAACAGATAAAATATAACTTTCTTTTCCGTTATATCTAGAAATTTGATCTTGAACCGAAACTACTTTTACATCTGCAATGTCAGCAACAGTAACATTTTTTGGCGTAACTGTTTGTGCTTGTCCTGCACCTCTACCTAGTTGTGCTCCTTGAGTCATCGTACCCATTTGTGTACTTTGGGCAGCTGCACTAGATAAAACTGTTTTTTTGATTTGATCGACTGAGTTTAACGTACCTTTCATTCGAACAGAAACTGTTTTTCCATTATTCTCAACAGATCCTAATGGCACTGCGTAATCTAGACCTTGAATTGCCGTTTTAATAGTATCTAAAGAAATCCCTTTTTCTTCAGCTTTTTTATTATCTACAACGATTTGAATTTCTTCATCTTTAGTTCCTTGAAGACTTACATCACTAACACCAGTGATTTTTTTAATTTGAGGAAGTAAATCTTTTTCAATTGATTGTTGTAAATCTTTTACTTGTCCGTTATTTGCAATTGCAACTTGATAAATAGGAGCAGAATCCATCGCAATTCGCTGAACTGTCGCTTCTGCTTTATCAGGTAATTTTGTTTTATTGATTACATTATCAACGTCTTTTTCAATTTTATCCATATCCGTTCCAAATGGATAAATCAAAAAGATTGAAGCCATATTTTCACTTGAAGTACTTGTTAACTGATCATAGTTTTCAAGCTTCATTAAACCTGATTCGATTGGTTTAGTGACTTCAGTTTCTATGTCCTCAGATGATGCACCAGGGTATACTACCTGTACTGCAACAGCTGGAAATGAAACATCAGGAAATGTTTCAATTTGTATTTTTTGGGCAGAGTATATTCCCCCTATTAAAACAAGAACACTTAATATAATAACTGATATTGTGTTCTTCAAACTTAATTTCGTTAAGCCTGCAAACATAATGTATCTATTTCCCCTTTCGATTCGTTACAATTCTAATACGTGATTAGTTTATCAAATCTATATGAACAGAATATGAACAATTAAGAACATAATTTGAACTTTTTTATTTTACAAGATTTTCGGTAGGATAATCGTAAAGCTAGTTCCATTTCCAACAACACTTTCAACCTCTATTTTCCCTTGATGTATTTCCATTATTTTTTGTACAATCGAAAGACCAAGACCAGTTCCTTTTTTATTTCTAGAACGGTCTGCTTGATAAAATCGCTCAAATATCCGCTCAATATCTTCCTTACTAATCCCTAGCCCATTATCGCTAATGAGCACGTGAATATTATGATCTAATTCCAAAATATCCACTTTAATATACCCAGCTATATTTGAGAACTTAATCGCATTTTGAAGTAAATTAATCCATACTTGTTCAAGTAGTAAACGATCTGCCACTATTTCTGTTTGTGGTAAATTTAAAACTAATTGAAGCTTTTTACTTTCCCAGTGTGGCTCTAATGTCAAAATAATTTTTCGAATTTGTTCATCTAATTTGTAGGTCGTAGGCTGGAATGGGTGTTGCTCAGAGTCCAATGAAGCTAACTTTAATAATCTTTCACTCATCATTGAAAGACGTTCACTCTCTGTTTCAATAATGGATAAATAATGTTCCTTTTTTTCTTCAGTTAATTGCTTATTTCTTAAAACTTTTGCAAATCCCTTAATAGATGTTAACGGTGATTGAATTTCATGAGAAACATTTGAAACAAATTCACTTCTCATCTCTTCTAACTTGTTTAATTTATTCGTCATTACATTAAAGTTGGAAGCAAGTAATCCAATTTCATCCTTACGTTTAATCGTTACTTGAACATCATAGTTACCTTTAGCCAGTTCTTTTGTAGCACGAATTAGCTCTTTTACTGGCTTTACTAATAACTTAGCTACAAATAAAAATGTTACTGATCCAATGATTAAGGTTGTCAGTAAACTAAAAAATAAAACTCTCCGCATTTTAAAGAACCCACGATCAATATTGGGCTGAATAAATAAAGCGTATTTATGCCCATCTTTTTGAAAAGGTAGGCCGATGAGATATCCTTTTGTTTGAACATCACTTTTGTTTAGAACGGTTAATACTTGTTCTTTTTTTATATTCTTCTTTTTTAGTGCTGTATTTTTCAAAACGATTTTACCCGACTCATCATACAGTGATAGATAAAAATTTTTACTAAGAATTTGTAACGTCGCATCTACTCCATTTTGATTATCTTGTTTAGAGTATATGGAAATAAAATTTTCTCCAACATCTATTAAATCACTTTGTACTTCTGTTTCAACATGTTTTATAAAGTATTTTGAAGTGATAAAAAAAGTAATGACTAAACTCAACAAAATAACTGAAATAAAGATTAAAACCAATCTTGTATACATGCTTTTCATGTGTGATTTTCCTCTAATTTATAGCCTAAACCTCTTATTGTAACGATTTCGACCGTAGCCTTTAACTCTCTTAGACGCTCTCGTATTCTCTTTATATGCACATCAACCGTGCGTTCATCTCCTTCATAATCAAGTCCCCATATTTGCTCAATCAAATCATTCCTCGTAAAAATTCTTCCAGCTTGACTAGCAAGCTTCATCAATAATTCAAATTCCTTTAATGGTAACGTAATCGATTGATCATTTGCTGAAATTTCATATTTAACTTGGTTAATCGTTAAATTACCTACAAAAATATTTTTATCAGTTAGTAATTGAAATCTTCTTAATAGAGCTTTTACACGTGCTACAATTTCCAAAGGATCAAAAGGCTTTACAACATAATCATCTACCCCTAGATCAAAGCCCTTTAATTTATCCTGAGATTCCCCTTTTGCTGTGACCATTAAAATCGGAATATCATAATACTTTTTAACCTCTTTTGTCAGCTCATATCCATCTACTTCAGGCATCATCACATCAACTACTACTATTTGAATATTATTGTCTTCTAGTATCGTTAATGCTTCTTGACCGTTTTCAGCCTCAAGAACCGTATAGCCTTCACCACTTAAAAAAATAGAGATTAACTCGCGAATATTTGCATCATCATCGACAACTAATACTTTTACATGATTCAATAAATCCACCTACTTACATTTCCAAATAATTATGTACATATTATATAAATTCATTATGAACTAAATATGAATTAAGAAACCAAAACTAAATAAATAAAAAAGAGAATGGCTTAGTTGGCCACTCTCTTAAGGAACTATTAAATGTTTTTTCGACCTATTTTAATTTCGATAGTATCGGCAAATCAATCTATTCTAACGACTTTACCTGATTTTCTCTCTCTAACGATTCTCTTCCTATTCCCTGACTTTTTACTTTTATATTTTCCATTTTCATCATCTACTACAGAATCCTTACGAGTCATAAATACTGCCATTAACATAGTTAAAATAAGAATTCCACCAAATATATACATTTCTAGCACTTCATAACCCCCACTTACTTCTTCATTTACCAAAATTGAATGCAAAAAAGACACTAGGAAAATCTCCAGTGCCTTAATAAGACATCATTTTGGAAACCTTCTCCCTACACGCCTACGAGGTTAGCTGTCGGATTCGGACCTAAAAAGTAGCCCTACCTAAAAAGGATTCACCCCAAAGTACAATTGCACAAAAATTGGTTCCCCCGCTTTAAAATTGAAATGTCCCTTTATTAATAGAAGAAACACTCAACTAAACTCAGCGATCTATGGTCATTTAATTTTATGTATATTACTTAAATTACAATTCAACTACTAAATTGTAAACTATTTTACTAGTTAAAGAAACTAATATGTCTTTTGATTAAATATGTTGTGTCAATAAATGACCATTATGATAAGTATAAAAATCTTTTCCTAATTGGTTTTTCAAATGAAAAATGAGCAAAATTACTTACTCATTCATGAGTCGATTCTCTGTTTTGAAATCCTAATTCACAGCCGGCTAACTCATGTAATCTTTGATTAAGGTCCTTTAAAATAAGTAATAACCCCCATTATTAATATACAAGTGACATATAACAAAAAGATGGTTCCAAGAATTCTTCCTGCGCTTTTATTCTTTTTCTTTGCCAATTTGTTTATTAAGAAAACAATAATAGCTATTACGATAATGAGAGTTAATAGAGGTAAAAAAATAAATAAGTCCGACATAGATTGTTCTCCTTTTTGTAATCTCTATACATTGATTTACTAAAAACTAATATTCTAGAGAGAATCTTTTTATTCCTTGTTTATCTAAATCACCCGTTCGTACAAAAAGAAAAAAGGATTGCCGTAGCAATCCTTTCTTAAATAAGAATCCGTTATTTCTCCCAAAGTTCAACCAATCTACCTTCAGGATCTTTAATCCAAGCAAACTTACCATATTCACTAACCTCTTTTTCCTTTGCAAGAGGTACACCCACTTGTTCAAGATGCTTAATCGTCTCGTCTAGATTATAAACTTGAAAATTTAACATTACTTGCTGTTCTGTTGGGAAATATCTGTCTTCTTCAGTAAAGAAAGAAAAGATTGTTTCATTTTCAGAATCGGGTTTAATAATAGTCCCATTCCAATTTTCTATTTCAACATTCAGCACTTTACTGTACCATTTTTTTAATGCATCCAGATTTTTAGTCCTCCAAAATATTCCCCCGAAACCTTTTATCATCATAATCAGCTCCCTAACTTTTTATAAATTTATTAAAATATTACTTTGTTTGCATAACTTTCTCTATTCGACGATCCGGTAATAACCACAAAATTGCAACGAATACATATATTATTTGAGCGAACCAAGGCCAGATCAAAGACGTGCAAACTGCAGATAAATAACAAACCACAGATACTTTTCCTTTCCAATCGTTACCTACAGCCTGTTTTAACTTTGAATTCTTTCCCTCTTTTTTGATAATTATACCTTGTAATATGAAGTAAGCTATTGCCGCCATTAAGAGTATTACACCATAAAGCATTGTAGGATAAGGCTTATAATGGTTTTCTCCCATCCAACCAGAAGCAAAAGGAATTAATGATAACCAGAAAAGCAAATGAAGATTAGCCCACATGATTGATCCTGTCACCTTTTGTAAAGTGTGTATCATATGATGGTGGTTGTTCCAGTAAATACCTACATAAATGAAACTAAGTAAATAACTAAGAAAGGTTGGGAAAAGTTGTAATAAGTCTTTTATATTCGGACTATGAGGAATCCTAATTTCAAGGACCATAATTGTAATAATGATAGCAAGTACACCATCACTAAAAGCTTCTAACCGATTTTTATTCATTGTTCACTCCCTATTATTATTTGTCTTTTTGTTTTATTTATTTTTCTATCTATTTAAATTCCTTATTTCTTCTTAAAATAATAACAACATAATTTTTAAAAATTATCAGATTGGTTAGTTTAAAGAATGTATTCTAAATACAACTCTAAGACCTGTCACTTAACAAGCCTTTCTTCTAACTCACTTTTTTGGCGCAAGTGATGACGAAAATGCATATAAACCAAATCATACCATTCCCTTGCATTTAACCAACCGAACCCTCCATGCTGGACTTTATAATTTGGATTTATATCATCCACTTTTGATTCCCATTGGCTCAACCTTAGTATTACTTGATCAATTCTGCTGATGAGCTCGTCCTTGCTATCTGAATTATTAGGTGGATCATTTAGTTCACCCGGTAATTTAATTTTAATTGGTGGAAATCCCCCGATTTTATATAAATGCTCACCAAATTCCGTTTTCCCAAGGGGTTGTTCATCATTTAATGTAGCACATGTTTCCAGGCTATCTAGGTATTCATGTGCACAAATAATTAAATGGTCATACATTTGACCAATAGACCAAACCTCCTCTTCAGATTTATACCTTAACTGCTCCAAAGAGTAATTTTGAAGCTCGTTTTTGTATGTATTAATCAGTTCAATTCCGCGCAGGTTAGATTCCTCCTTTATAATCACTCAAATCTAAAATTTTACATTTTTTGCATATGTAACTAATCATTCAATATTCGTTTACAAATACCTTCTTCAAATTACCTACCATTTATCTCAATTAAAAAATCGACTTTACAGTCGATTTTTTTTTACGCAGTTGAAAAACAGCCTTGTCAATTAAATTACCAAATTTTCGTAAAAGGAGTAGAGTGATGTTGATTTCCACTACAGGCTCGCTTTCCATGGGGCGAGACCTGAGCCTCCTCGGCGAGTCTGCGGGGTCTCAGCCTTCCCGCTTATCCCATAGGAGTCGAGCACCCCTTTCGTTCCAATCAACTAATATATCAAAAAAAGTTTACGATAAAATACTAATTAAATCTCCTTTACTTAGTGTAACAGTTTAATAATCAATTTTTAAGATATTAGAGATTCATCATCGACTTTTAAAATAATCATTAGTTTGCTGGTATATTATTATTGTTGAAACACTTTAACATTTAAAATCGATAAATATAAAAAAAATGAATTTTAACACCAATACTGTTCCACTAAATTTTGTTTCCCTATAGACCGTTTTATATTTCATTAGTCGATTTTTTTTGTAATAGTAAATTATACTTTACATACGTACTTTAATAGAGCCCTAATTCTAAATGAAGTTTATTTATATAGATCCACAAACACAAAAAAGGAATCTACTAAATTAATGATTCCTCAAAAATTCTCTTTAGCTATGATACTATTCAAAAAACTAAATTTTAATATGGAGTAGGTATAGCCGTTCCCGGTGGTCTCCACCAAGTTTCAACAGTTTTCCAAGCAGTATTATAATCGTAACCTTTTCCCATTAAATATCCTATAGCAACTGCTTCTGTTAATGCATGTTGATAGCCAAGGTGTTGTGCTTCTTTTAATCCATGGCTAACAGCTGGGTTTATTAATGTTAAAATTTGTTGTGGATTTACAGCTTGCTGTGGATTTCTAAAATAATCATTATGATTATAAGGTACATAATTGTAGAAGTTCATATTAACTTTCCTCCCTTTTGAATAACGTATTATGCAATTCTGGGCTTTCGAATCTTTATAATATATGTAGATTTGGGAGTTTGCGGAATAGGCTATAAGCATGGCTTAAAAATTTTTTAGGTGAAAATTACAAATTAATGCAAAGTGTGGTTTAAACTGCTATAATTCAAAAATGTTTCAATTGCAGTAACTAATTTTGTATCATCTTTTTTTGTCTTACCTTCTATTTCACTAGTTGTGAAACTCATTAACTTTTTGTTGTGATTATAAAATGTAACACTGTATAACCATCCCTTTACATCAGTCGTTTTATTTTGGACAACTTTAATATGTTTAATATCACTAATAAAGTTATTAATTGCTTTCTGTTCTGTTATTACAGTGTTCTTCCCATTCTGCCCGTTAGTAACTTCAATTTTATTAATTTCATTTAAATTCCCGTGAAAAACTTCTGAAAAACTCTTGCTATCCGTATTACATCCAGAAAGTAATGAAAATAAACTAATACAAAGAAGTATGCATATAATTTTTTTCATATTTACTCCACCTTCAAATATTTTTAAGTTAATTATATCAACTTAAAGACTTGTATAATTTGGGGGAATTTCAAATTTTTCATATAAATTCAGACGATTCGTATGCACTTAATCTGCAATGTAGTTCAAGTAAGAAAGATCCACTTCTCAGACGATCATGTTGTTCAACTAAAGCATTCATTAGTTGAATAATGGTTTAAATAGTTGTGATTGATAATAGTTCATCTTTGTGAATTAATTAATCCTCATTTGATTCTTCATGAAAAATAAAAAAATATGTTTCTCCACTGTCATCTTCAAATGCTATATTCATCATACTAACCTTTGAAAATGGATTATTTAAATTTCCTAATTCATAACCTGGTTTAAATTCGAAGATGTACTCTTTATCTTCTTCAAGAATGTATTCTTTGTTTTCAATTACTAATTTTATAGACAGTTTACTCATTCTTATATCCTCTTATCTGTAAAATGTGGACTTGCTGTTAAATTACAGCATGCATTAGCCAACCATGAATGTTTAGATTAACCACAGTCAATAGAAGTTATGTCGCACTTCCATAGTAGTTGACTTAGAATGTTACTATTCCCTAAATGCATCTGCCACTATATTACTGAATTCTCTTAAATAATAGAGATAATTATCTCCACCATAGTTATATCTTTTGTTATACATTTTAGCTACAACTACATTATATTTAGGTATTACTAGAATAGTTGGTCCTGTTATTCCTAATATTTGATATGATCCTAGTGGTACTCTATCACCAATCTCACTGTTCTTTCTCGGAATATCTTGAACATACCAAAACAAGCCATTTTGTGGTAAGTCCTTATTTTTATAATTAGAATTTTGAACTTGAGTTGCTATTTCAATAACTTCCTTCGGGACTACCTGTTTTCCATTTATATTTCCTTTATTTAAATGAAGATTACCCCAGTATGCAAATTCTCTTGTTGAGACATGAAGGTTAGACTCGGAGCCATCACTTGAATATCCTAATTTAAATGCTGCTTCTTTGTCAGGATTATCAATTACTTTAACTAATCTCTCATTTTCTTTTGTATCCCAACTAGTTTCTTTTAATCCTAATGGTGTAAAGACCCGTTCTTTTAGTAGTTCTGGAAAGCTTTTGTTATACAGTTTTTTTATGAGATTTGTCATCATTGATATGTTAATCCCTCTATATGCCCACCCTTGACCCGGTTCAAATTCTCTAAAAATAGATCCATGATCTGTCTCATTCAACCCATGTGAATGTGTAACTAAATGTCTTATTGTTGTTTTTCCAAGTATTTTTTCATCTAGTTCATCAAAATATTCGATTGCATAATCATCAAGGCTTTTAATTTTACCTTCAATAAGTGCAAACGCAACTGCTAATCCTAAATAACTTTTTCTTGCAGAAGCAACATTGAACTTAGATGTTCGTGTTACGGGTATAGAAATATCAGAATTACTATGAAAACCATTATACTTTTCTAGCACGATATTATTATCTTTCATGATGATTAGAGCTGAAGCAGAACTTCGATTTCGATCATTTATATTATCTACCCAGTTTACTATTTCTTTGAATTGATCACTCATATACTTTATCCACCTATACTTCGATTAAATCTATTAATTCAACATTTAATTAGGTTTTCCTTGTTCAACAATTCTGCCATTATGTTGAACAATAAAAAGACAAATATAAAAAAATTACTTTAAAAATCTGACTATTATAGTTGTTAGGAACAATAGATGCCACACTCCTACGGAATATGTGGATCCTGAGCCCATTTACGTGACGTGGAGTCTTAGGTATCATGCTCAGCAAGCACTTGTAATGCAAATCTAAGTTCTATTTTCAACGATATTAAATCTAAAATAGGTCTGATAATTAAAATCTAATTAACTTTATATCCGCAAAATAATAAGTTATTAAATTTTCTAAGACGTAATAATATTCTTCTTGTTAAATAGTGGAATAATATGGAATACTAAAGCTAATAACTATTATTTTATTTGTTGAATAATAACTTCAGGAGTGTCTTATGAATAAGTTTCGGATTAGTAAAGTAGGTTTATTTAAACTATTTTTCATTTCAATATTGCTCGTTACATTTATATTTGTTGGAAAAAACGTACTTTTAAATTTCGACTTTAAAATGTTCTTTAACTATATGGAGTCTCTTACATTAATACAGTATATTTTGATTTTTGCATTAGGTATTATAGCCGTATCTCCAATGTTTTTATATGACTTTGTACTTGTAAGACTATTAAAATTAGATTTCAGTTTTCGAAAAATATTAATGGTAGCTTGGCTTGCAAATACTTCCTCAAACCTAATTGGTCTTGGTGGGGTAGCAGGTACTACCATTCGAACACTATTTTATCGAAAAGATCGCACCGGACCAGAAATTGTTAAAGCAGTGAGTAGTGTAACGATATTCTTACTTTCTGGATTATCAATATTGAGCTTAGTTTTATTTACTGGAATATTTAATTTATCATTTTTAAATGAATATAAGTATTTATATATTGCTATTATCATTGCAATTTGTTATTTCCCGGTTATGTTTTTAGTCGTTTATTTAAAACGTAATTTTTTCTCGGAGAATTTCTCCGCAAAATATATGCTTTCACTGGTTGTCATTTCTTTATGTGAATGGTCATTTATTTTTTTATTCATTTACTTCATTTGTTTATTTTTACATATCGACATTTCAATCATAGAGGTATTACCTGTTTTTTTAGTAGCCTCTGTTGCAGCACTCTTAAGTATGATTCCAGGTGGACTTGGATCTTTTGATTTTATTTTCCTACTAGGTTTTACATACTTTGGAATCGACAAGGAAACGACACTTCTTGTTTTATTGATTTATCGTTTCAGTTATTTCTTTTTCCCGTTTGCTTGCGGTATTATTTTAGCTCTTAAATTATTATGGAATAAAATAAATCAGTCATTTAATAATATTCCAAATCAAATTTCTACTTATTTAGGGCATAAACTTTTAACGATTTTAATATTTTTATCTGGCGTTATTCTATTAATTTCTGCTGCTGTTCCTAGCATGCTTTTAAGAATTAGTCTTTTAAATTTAATTTTACCTTCGACAATTATTAATATTTCACATTTAATTTCTGTCACAGCAGGCTTTACATTGTTAGGACTCTCTCGTGGAATTGATTATAAAGATAAAAGAGCATGGTATATTACACTATTCATGCTAATTGTTGGGGCAGTTACAACGTATTCAAAAGGATTAGATTATGAAGAAGCTCTTTTTGTATTAGCAGTTGCTTTTATCTTATTTATTTCAAAGAAACAATTTTATAGAGAAAGCTTCGTTTTAACTTGGGGTAAGCTGATTGTTGATAATTTTATTTTATTCTTCTTTTTAGGTAGTTATTTACTTATTGCTTATATCAATCTACCTCAAACAAATGTCAAAATACCTGCTAAATACTTGCCTTATATACTTGTTAATTCGAGGGACATCGTTATTAGTGCAGTTCTTGGTTTTGCAGCTGCTTTACTATTTTTTTATATCGCATTTTTTAAAGTTAAAAGAAAACAATTTGAATTTATAAGTACGAAAGCTGAAGAAGAAAAAATAAGAGAACATTTTAATCAGTATGGTGGTACCGAACTTTCACATTTGGTATTTTTACATGATAAATATTTATTCTGGGCTCAAGATGAGACAGTGTTATTTATTTTTCAGCCATATGCAGACAAATTAGTTATTTTAGGTGACCCGGTCGGTGATAAGTCTCGTTTATATCCTGCTATTGAGGAATTGTTAAACTATGCCGATCAATTTGGATATACACTCGTCTTCTACCAAGTAAACTCAAATTCACTATCCTATTTACATGAAAACGGGTTTGATTTCTTTAAACTTGGTGAAGAAGGCTTTACTGATATCTCAACATTCACCTTATCAGGAAAACGTAATAAAGGAATACGTGCACTTTACAATAAATTTGAACGTGAAGAATATAGCTTTGAAATTATAGAACCACCTTATTCAAATGAATTCTTTACGGAATTAAAGGAATTATCACAAGAGTGGCTAAAAGGGCGAAAAGAAAAAGGGTTTTCACTTGGCTATTTTGATGAGGATTATATCAAACTTGCGCCTGTAGCTATTATTAAAAATAGTGAAAATAAAATGATCGCTTTTGCATCCATTATGCCAAATTATAATGATCATACGATTTCAATTGATTTAATGCGCCATAAAGTTGACGCTCCAAAAGGAATTATGGACTTTATGTTTGTTAACTTAATTGAATGGTTTAAGTCTAGAAATTTTCATTATTTTAATGTCGGTATGACACCTTTAGCAAACGTAGGACTATCTAAGTATTCATTTACAAGTGAGAAAATTGCAGCGCAAATTTATCAATATGGACAATTTTTATATCACTTTCAAGGTTTAAGAAGTTTTAAAGAAAAATATGTTAATTCTTGGACGCCTAAGTTTTTGGCCTATCATAAAAAAACATCCTTACCGATCACAATGCTACAAATAACATCGTTAATTTCTAGGTCTAGAAAAAATTAAATTTACAGCCAGTTAATGTATTGAACATTGACTGGCTTTTTTATTGTGAATAAGTTGATTTTCACTTCAAACCTGCTCAATTAATAATCAAAATAAAAAAATTGGTAAAAAATAATAGTTATTATCGCTTGCAAAACTATTTGCCATCAATTATGATTGTGTCATATTAAATTGTGCACAATAAATATAGAAGGATGTTGATTGAATGAATAAAGAAAATCAGCTTTTGCTCGAGAATCAATTATGCTTTTCAATTTATGCTTGTTCTCGAGAAATTACGAAATTATATCGCCCAATCTTAGATGAGATCGGTATAACGTATCCGCAATATCTTGCATTGCTTTCGCTTTGGGAAAAAGACCAACAAACTGTTAAAGAACTTGGGGAAACTCTTTTTTTAGACTCAGGAACTCTTACACCAATGCTAAAACGGATGGAATCTGCCGGACTAATTATTCGCAAACGTGATTCGAGTGATGAGAGAAAAGTATTTATTACATTAACTGAAGAGGGTACTAAATTAAAAGAAAAAGCTTTTTGCATCCCTGAGAAGTTTTTCAAGGAAAGTAATGCTTCTCAAGAGGAGTTTTTAACAATATTAAATCAAACAAAGGCTTTATTAAAGAAAGTTCAATCTGCAAATGAAAATAAAAAATAGATCATTTATATTAAGGAGAGATTGTAATGGAAAAATTATATACTGCTACAGCAACTGCAACAGGTGGACGTGACGGAAGAGTTATTTCATCAGATGATTTTATTAATTTATCACTTAAACCACCAGTGGAATTAGGCGGACCTGGTGGAGCAACGAATCCTGAACAACTGTTTGCAGCTGGTTATTCAGCTTGCTTTGACAGTGCATTAAATTTAGTAGCTCGTAGGCAAAAAATTAAACTAGAATCTACATCAGTAACTGCAAACATAACAATCGGTAAAGACCCTGCTGATGGAGGATTTAAATTAGCTGCTCAGCTTGATGTAAAAGTACAAGGTGTTCCAACAGAAGTAGCCGTAGAACTAGTAAAAGCGGCACATGGCGTTTGCCCATATTCAAAAGCAACTAGAGGAAACATGGACGTACAATTAAGAGTAATCGGATAATATTTAATATAAAGGGAGAAGGAAAAATTTTCACTTACCTCCTTCTCCCTCTATTCTTATCCTTGTTCTATGATCGTTTCATACTTCAGTGAATCGTCTTTTGTGAAGAATTTTCTATAGGATAGAAGTGTTGAGGCGAATACACTAATTGCAATTGCACCAATTAAAATGCATTCTATTAGCAATTGATATTTAATCGCATATAAAGGACTTATTCCAGCAAAGATCATTCCTGTCATCGAACCTGGTAAAGTAACAATTCCTACAGTTTTAGCTCGATCAATTGATGGAATTAAGGCAGCTTTAATTGAATTTTTTATGACATTATTTGATGCTTGTTTAGTTGTTGCACCTAAGCATAATGCAGCTTCAATTTGGTTTTTATTTGCCTGAATTTCAGCTCTAAGTCTTGTTAATGCTAAACTATTTGCATTCATTGATGTGCTAATAATCATACTTGATATTGGAATAACATATTGAGCTTTTAAAGCAATTTTGTTTGCTACCAATACGACTCCTAAAGAAATCATGACGCCTAGTAAAATACTAATAAATGAAATAAAAAATGCGCCTTCAATCTGGTGAGACCTTTTACTAGAAGTATAAGCGCCGAATAAAATCATACAAAATAAAATAATGATTACAACTAATAAATGTTTAACTTGCAGTATGTATTCAAGTACATAGCCCATAATCATTAATTGAATGACTGTCCTAACTGAAGAAATGCCAATGTCTTTTTCAACACCAAGCTTTTGATAATAAGACAATCCAATAGCAATTATGATCAATAGAAATGTCAGCGATACACCTGTTATTTGCAAATTCCCTTCCATTTCCCCACCTCTTTAAGCAATTGTAGAAAGAAAATTTTTCCCTAATTCAGTGCGTGGATTATTAAAAAATTCATTAACAGGACTCACTTCTACTAATTTCCCGTCAATAAGTAACCCTACTCGATCAGCTATTTGTTGAACTAGATCCATATTATGTGTAACAAGAATAACTGTTAGATTTTCTTCTCTTTTTAAAGTTACTAGAAGCTCCTGAATATGTAGAGTCGATTGAGGGTCTAATGCTGAAGTAATTTCATCACATAATAAAATAGTTGGTTTCATAGCTATTGCTCTTGCGATCGATACTCTTTGCTGTTGACCAATCGAAAGCGTTAAAGCATTTCGATCAAGTAATTTCGTCTCTAATCCTACTTTTTCTAATAAAGATTTCGCTAGTGTTTTGGAATCTGTCTTATCATAGTTTCCAGTTAATTTGAGTCCAAACAAAATATTATCCTCTATGCTCCCTTCAAATAATGAAGGAGTTTGCAGGATCATTACTGCATTTTTTCTTAAATTTTGAGGAGTCATTTTGTAAATTGATTGTCCATTTAAATGAATATCACCTTTGCTAATCGACTGTAATCGATTTAAAGTCCGGAGCAATGTCGATTTCCCTGCCCCTGAAGTTCCAATTAAACAAAAAATTTCCCCCTTATTCGTTTGAAAAGTAATGTTTTTAAGAATTGAACTACCAAGAATATCTACACTTATATTGTTAATTGATAATGTCATTCTATCTCACCTCTTTCTAAATGAAAGGTGTCCCATACTTGGACACCTCAGACTGTTGACAAACGCTCGCTTTCTTCGTTGCTTCGCCTGTCTGTGGTGCTCATTACCGTCTAAGGTAACTCCGCTCCTCACCAGGCTTCACGCCTCGAAAGACAAGCGCTTGCAATCAGTCTGAGAATCAAGCTTTTAGTACTTTGTCTACAAACTAAGGTGTCCTATATTTGGACACCTTTTTAGAGTTGATTAAATTATTTTTCTTCCTCGCCCATGAGGTATACAAAGTGGCGTTCCGAATAATGGATCCTTCACAATATCGCAGTTCATACAGAAAACGTCACAGATTAAGTTCTGATTAATGATTTTTTCTGGGTCTCCTTCTGCGTAAACTTCACCATTTGAAATCGCAACAACATTGTGTGCATATCGACATGCTAGGTTAATATCATGTAGTACCATAACAATTGTACGCTGTTCTTTTTCATTTAATTCGTAAAGTAAGTCTAAAATCTCGATTTGATGTGTTAAATCCAAATAGGTTGTTGGTTCATCTAATAGGATTGTATCTGTGTCCTGAGCCAATGTCATCGCAATCCAAGCACGTTGACGTTGTCCACCAGATAATGAATCGACTAATTGATCCTTTAATTCATACATATTTGTAATTTTCAAGGCATGATTTACTTTTTCTTCATCTTCTTTTGACCATTGTTTTAACCAAGTTTGATATGGATATCTCCCTTGTTTTACTAATTGAAAAACTGTTAAACCTTCAGGTGCAACAGGACTTTGAGGTAGGATTGAAAGATTACGTGCAATTTCCTTTGTAGGTCGCTTACTTATTTCTTTTCCATCAAGTAAGATGGTTCCACTTTTTGGTTGAAGTAATCTTGCAAGTGAACGAAGTAATGTTGATTTTCCGCACCCATTAGCTCCAATTAGAACTGTGATTTTTCCTTTTGGGATTTGAAAATTTAATTCGTTTATAATTGTTCGATCATCATACGATAACGTTAATTTTTCTGTTTCGATTGCGCTCGTTGACATCTTATCACCTTTTTCCAGTCTTAAATAATAAATAGATAAAATATGGTGCACCAATTACGGCAGTAAATACACCAGCTGGTATTTGAATTGGACTAAATACCGTTCTTCCGATTGTATCAGCCACTAATACCATGATGGCACCGATTATTCCAGATAAGGGAATCAATGCACCGTAAGAAGCACCAACTATTTTCCGAGCAATATGGGGTGCAATTAATCCAACAAATGCGATTGCTCCTGCAAATGCAACTGCACCAGCTACTAATGCTGTACTTATAAATAACAAGATTAGTCGATTTTTTTCTACTTGAACACCTAAGCTTGTTGAAACTTCATCTCCAAGTTGTTGCGTATTGATTTGTCTAATAAACGATAAAGCTAACACGATAAAAATTAGAGTCCAGACTGTAATGATTTTAACCTGTTCCCAGTTCGCTCCATATACGCTCCCGGTTAACCACATATTCGCTTCAGTTGCTCTAAAAATAGGTCCAATAATCATAAAGAATGAAGTTGTCGCTTGAGCTAATGCCGAAAATCCAACTCCTACTAAAACTAATCTTAATGGCCTTAATTCCCCATCCTTATAAGCAAAAGCATAGACAAATACTAAACTGATGATGGCACCGATAAATGCCGCTAATGGTAGCCATTTTATACTTACTGTTAATTGATTTGTACGATCATTACTAAAAATGGCTAAAAATAATACAACGGCAGCACCTGCTCCACCTGTTATCCCAAGAATATCCGGAGATGCTAGTGGATTTCTAACTAACCCTTGAAGAATCGCTCCAGCAATCGCTAAAGAAAGCCCAGCAAAAATTGCAATGATGATTCGAGGCATTCGAAATGCTTGAATAAATAATTCATCTATTTTTTCACCATCACCAAAAATAACAGATAATACTTTTGGAATAGAAATGTAACGGTCACCTAGCGTTAAGCTCACTATAAATGAACTGATCAGTAAAAGAAGTGCAATGATTAAAACGGAAAATGATTGCTTGTTAAATAGTAGTGAAAAATACTTGTTTCTTAATTTGAGCATGTTCATTTTACTGTACCGCCTTTTCTTGCTAAGTAAATAAAAAATGGTGCACCAATAACTGCGGTCATAATACCAACTGGCGTTTCTTCTGGCATTAATATGTAACGCGATCCTACATCAGCTAATAGAAGTAAAATTGCTCCGAAAATACCGCAAAATGGAATCATCCAGCGATAATCATTTTTAACGAACATTCTAACTATTTGAGGAACAATGATACCAACTAATCCTATTGGTCCTGCTATACTTACAGCACCACCTGCTAGAATGATCACTAATACGACTAATGTCGTCTTTAATAAAGCTGTATTTTGCCCTAATGCTCTAGATACATCTTCTCCCAGCATGAATGTGTTAATCTTTCCACCAAGTGCAAGTGACATCACCCAAGCTATTACGATATATGGTAGTACCATATGTAAAGAATCAAGTGAACGACCTTGAACTGAACCTGCTAGCCAAAATAGAACTTGCTCTAGTGCTACTTCATTAGTTACTAGTAAGCCTTGGGTAATTGAGCTAAACATAGCTGCAATTGAAACACCGGCTAGTGTTATTTTTAATGGTGTCGCTCCGTCTCTCCCTATTGAACTTAACCCAAATACTAATATCGCTGATAATGTAGCTCCTATAAATGAAAGCCATATAGTCGCATTAGGTGATTGTAAATGGAAAAATGTAATACTAAGTACAATCATCATTGAGCTACCTGCGTTAATTCCTAGAACGCTAGGTGATGCTAAAGGATTTTTCGTTAAAACTTGCATAAATAAACCGGCGATTGCTAAGCTTGCTCCTACTATTGAAGCAATAATCGCTCTTGGTACCCGAACATTTTGAATAATTAACTGTTCATTTGATCCATCAAATTGTGTAAATGAATGGATTAAACTTGTAAAACTAGTATCCGTATATCCTAGTAAAATACTAGAAAAAAAACAAATTACTAAAAATAAAATACAAGCTACTAATACGATAACTCTTGATCTTAGGTGAATTAGCATTTTATATCTCCTACTATTCTATTCTCTTCTATTAGTCTAAATGATACGAATTATCAAGTCAATGAGAATGATTTTCATTTTCTTATTGACTTCTAATCAAATCTTAATCTATAATACTACCGAGAGAAGTGATAATCATTATCAACTAAAAAGGGAGAACATTCTATGAACAAACTAAAATTTTCTTCACTAATTGCTCTATTCATAGCAGCAATTATGGTATTAGGTGCTTGTGGTACAAAAAAATCAGATGAAGCTTCTGGTAGTGAAAGTAAAAAAGCAAATACAATTACGATTGAGCATGCAATGGGTACGACAAAAGTTCCTGTTAATCCTAAAAGAGTTGTTATTTTAACAAACGAAGGAACTGAGGCTTTACTAGCATTAGGTGTGAAACCGGTTGGTGCTGTTAAATCATGGACAGGAAATCCTTGGTACGATCATATTTCTAAAGATATGGATGGCGTAGAAGTTGTAGGTGTGGAAAGTGAAGTTAATCTTGAAAAAATCGCTGGCTTAAAACCAGATTTAATCATTGGTAATAAAATGCGTCAAGAAAAAGTATATGAGCAATTAAGTGCAATTGCACCAACAGTTTTCGCTGAAACATTACGTGGAGATTGGCAAGAAAATTTCAAATTTTATGCAAAAGTATTAAACAAAGAAGAACAAGGCAATAAAGTATTAGCTGATTATACAAAACGTGTTAATGATCTAAAAGCTGAATTAGGTGATAAAGTAAATCAAAAAATTTCAATGGTCCGTTTCATGGGTGCTGATGTACGAATCTATCACCAAGATACATTCTCTGGTGTAATACTTAAACAATTAGGATTCCAACGTCCAGAGGAACAAAATGCTCCTGATTTTGCTGAAAGAGGCGTAACAAAAGAACGTATTCCAGCAATGGATGGAGATTACATATTCTACTTTACGTTTGATGACGGTAAAGAGTCTGGATCTAAGCTTGAAAAAGAATTTACAGAAGATCCTTTATTTAAAAAGTTAAATGCTTCTAAAAATGGACATGTCATTAAAGTAAATGATGTAACTTGGAACACTGCAGGTGGAATCAAGGCTGCTTACTTAATGTTAGATGACATTGAAAAGACTTTTATTAAATAATAGAATTTAAAAAGGTTTACCTTTATTGTCAGATTGAATGACAATTTAGGTAAACTTTTTTTGTTTAAGTTGGTGTCTGGCCTATTACCATTCCTGCAATACTTGCTTATCCCGCTTTCCCTGCATCCTTAGCATTTCCTGCAATTAGCGTAAGCATCATATGCTCTTGGTCCCAATATTCATTGTTAAATTTTAAACTATTAGGTGTTTTAGCGAATGTTTTGAATCCTAGTTTTTCGTATAGTTTTTTTGCTGTTTCGTTTCCTTCTATGATATTTAATGTAAGTTGTTCAAGTCCTAAGCTTTTTGCTAAATGGATTGCTTCTTCGATTAGAAGATAGCCTGCCCCCATTTTACGAGCTCTGGTAGATACATAGACAGACTCTATCTTTCCTTTGTGCTCTGCTTTAACCTTTTCAAATGTTTTTAAAGTGGTTACTCCAATTAATTCACCTTTGTCAGTAAATGCACCGATTGTATAATTTTTATCCTTATCTAAGATTTCTGCTTTGTATTCAATAGGGTCATCTTGATCAAGTATTTCATCCATAGTGGTACTAAAAACTTCAGGATTCTCTTTTAAACCTTCTAAACGAATATTAAGATAGATTTCTGCATCTTCTTTAGTTAATAAACGTATCTTCATACTTATCCCTCCGTAGTCTTGCAAAGTATATTTTATATAACAAATGCAAGGTTTTCAACGCTTTCAAAATCCAGACTCTAGTAAACTCCCATTGTCATAAACTTGTAAAAAACATAAAAAAACGCTTGTACACCAAGCGTTTAGACGATCCTCTTATCATGATTTTTCACAATTCCTGTTACAGAAATGTTAGGTTTGTCATAGTCATTAAGTAAACTTTACTAAATCACACAATCTAGTTTTTTATTAAATAAACTCTTTCTGGCCTTCCGATTGTTCCGTACGCTAAATCGGCTAATACTTTTCCTTCAGATACTAGATATTCTAAATATCGTCGGGCAGTTGTTCGACTAACGCCAATTTCTAGCCCTATATTCTCAGCAGTCATTCCATTATGAACTTCTTTTATCGCAAATAACACTTTATCTAAAGTAAGTCGATCAATTCCTTTAGGGTATATACTTTGCTCTTCAATTATCGAATTATTTTTTCCGATTAAACCATCTATTTCTTCCTGAGTTAGATAAGCACTTTTTGATTGTAGGCTTTGCACTTTATTTGAATAATTTACATAACGAATTAGAGACTTTTTAAAACGATCAAAAATGACTGGCTTTATAATAAAATCAAATACACCATATTGTAAGGCCTTATTAACTGAATCGATTTCTTTGGATGCGGTAATCATAATCACATCTGCTAAAATTGAATGTTTCTTCATCCATTGTAAAAAATCTAAGCCATTCATATCTGGAAAATAAACATCTAGTAATACTAGCTGAGGTTTTAGAATCTCAATTAAATCAACTGCTTCTTGGTAATTTGTCGCAATACCAATTACACTAAACCCTTCAATTCTTTCAATAAATCGTTGATGAATTTCTGCAATTCTACTATCATCTTCAACTATTAACACTTCTATAAAATTCTTTTTCATCGTATCTGTTACTCTCCTTTTGGCGTTTCGGAATGGCAACAATAAATGTAGTTCCCCCATGTTCATTTGAATGAAAAGTAATTTGTCCGTTTAATTTATGGAGTAATCTTTGAACTAGGTGAAGTCCAATCCCTGAGTTTTTAGATTTCTCCTTAGAAGTAATACCATATTCAAAAATCTCATCGATTAATTCTTCAGGGATTCCATTTGCATTGTCCTCAATTTCAATCACTAAATCTTCACCTAAATCAGTAAGAAATAGTGATACAAGCTTTTCTGATTTATTCGTTTCTAATACTGCATCGAATGCGTTATTTAATAGATTTCCGATTATGGTTATTAAGTCTTCCCGATTTATTTCTTTTGGGACATCAGCAAAGCTACTATTATAGTCAATGTTAAAGTCTACTTTTAACTCATTAGCTAAACTTATTTTTCCTAATAGAAGTCCTGCTACAACCGGGTCTGAAATTTCTTCCATAATAAAATGGATAATATTTTGAGTTATATTTGATTCCTTTGAAATTAATTCAATCGCTTCTTGATAAGATTCAAGCTGTATTAAGCCTAAAATTGTATGTAACTTATTCGAATATTCATGTGCTTGTGCTCTAAGGCCTTCTGAATACGCTTTTATTTGTGATAGTTCATTTAGCAATTTATTCAATTCTGATTTTTCCCTAAAGGTTGTTACTGCGCCAACAATTTTAGAATCCACTCCAATAATCGGTATACAATTAATAATCATTACTTTTTCATTTATTAGAAACTCTAAATCATAAATTGGCTTACCAGTTTCAACTACTTTCTTCAGATGCGAATTATGCAATATGTCTTCTATTTTTAATCCTCTAAGCTTTATATTATTAGGAATAGAAAGTACTTTATGAGCATTTTCATTTACTACCGTAATCTCTCCGTATTCATCAATCGCAATGATCCCTTCATGAATGGATTCTAAAATTGCATGTTTTTCTTTGTACATCCTTCCAATTTCTTTCGGCTCCAATCCGAATATCGATTTTTTAATATTAAATGATATTAAAAAAGCTACTCCTATGCCAAGTAATAATATGACAATACTATTTTTTATTAGTTTTTTACTAAACGCTTTTGCCTCATGATCGATATCTTTTATTAAGTAGCCTACAGAAACAACTCCAATTACTTTACCATTATCATCAAAAATAGGAGTTTTCCCCCTTAAAGAAGGACCAAGTGTACCAGTCGATTCTGATACGATTTCCTGTCCCTTAAATACTTTATCATTATCCCCGCCAACCATTTTCTTACCAATTAGCAATGGATTTGGATGTGAATAACGTACTTCATTTCTATTTCCTACAACAATAAATTCCGCTCCAACTTTCTCTCGGATCTTTTCAACGATTGGTTGAACGATCCCCGATGGATTTTCACTTAAAAATGCTTCACGAACTACTGGCATATTTGCCACTGTTTGAGAAATAGCTAAGGCCTTTAGACCCTTTTCATGTTTAAGGTTTTTTAGAAACATTTCTTGAGATACTATTTCAAAAACACTACTAATCACTAGAATGAGTACAGAAATAAAAATGATCAACTTATAATGTAAACGCATAAAATTTCCCCTTATATTTTTATAATAATCAAAAAACTCCTTTTATTAAAGGAGTTTTGTTAGAATATTTTAAGCTTCTACATTAATCACTACTTCTTTACCTTTCAATTTAATAATTATTGGAATGAGAATCCAAAGTACACCAATGATTAAAAATACTAATGAGATAGGATGAGTAAAGAAAATACTATAATCACCATTTGATACAGTTAAAGCTCTTCTTAAATTATTTTCAATCATTGGTCCTAAAACGATTCCTAATACTAATGGTGCGATTGGAAAATCATTTTTCGAAAGGAAATATCCGAAAATACCACATGCTATTAATAGAAGTAAATCATTTACAGATACTTGAACGGCATAAACACCAAATATTGAAATGGCTACAATTAGTGGCAATAAATATTTCTTCGGCGTTTGAATAATCTTTGCAAATATTTTTACTAAAGGCATGTTTAAGATAATAAGCATTACGTTACCGATAAACATACTTGCAATTAATCCCCATGCTACGTCAGGATGTTCATCAAATAATAGTGGCCCTGGTTGTATGTTATACATCATTAAAGCACCCATTAAGATTGCAGTTGTTCCTGAACTTGGAATCCCTAAAGTTAATAAAGGAATCATCGCTCCTCCAGACGCGGCATTGTTTGCTGACTCTGGAGATGCAACTCCTGCAATAGTACCAGTTCCAAACTTTTCTGGCGTTTTACTAACCTTCTTTTCTAAAATATAAGCAAAAAATGAAGCTAAAATAGCACCCGCTCCCGGTAATAAACCGACGAAAAATCCTAAAACAGAGCCCCTAGCAATCGGTGCTACACTTTCTTTTAATTCTTCTTTAGATGGTAATAAATTATTAATCTTTGCCATCTCGCCATCTTCAATTTCATTTTCAATAATTGTTTTAAATACTTCCCCTAGTGCAAATAATCCTACCGCTATTGTTAAAAATTCTAACCCTTGATAAAGCCATGGAATGTCATATGTAAAACGAGAAACTCCTGATACGGAATCAATTCCGATTGTAGCTAGTAGTAATCCTAAGATCGTCATAATTAATGCTTTTGTTACCGACTTTCCTGCTAGTCCACTTACTGCACATAAACCAAGAAGCATTAATGAAAAGTATTCGGCTGGACCGAACTTAATTGCTAATGCCGATAATGGTTTTGCTAATACGATCAATGCAATAAGAGTAAAAATCCCGGCTACAAATGAACCAATTGCTGCGATTGACAAAGCACTTCCTGCTCTACCTTTTTTAGCCATTTGATAGCCATCCAAAGTCGTCACTACAGAAGACGATTCACCTGGAGTATTTAATAAAATTGATGTAGTAGAACCACCATACATAGCACCATAATATACACCAGCTAATAAAATAATTGCACTCCCCGCTGCTTGCTCAGGTCCTAAAAAACCAGTAACTGAAGCAGTAACAGGTATTAATAAAGCGACCCCACTCATTGGCCCAATACCAGGTAATACCCCTACTGCTGTACCAATTAATACTCCGGCAAAAGCAAACAATAAGTTGTACCATGTAAATGCAGTTTCAAATCCCTGCATTAAATATTGAAAAGTACTCAAGTTAATAACTCTCCCTTCTTTTTTCTTAAAACCAAATTGACCAAACAGGTAACGTACCTTTTAAAACATCGACAAAAATAAAATAAATAATGAGAGAGTAACCTAATGAAATCGAAAGTGATTTTATCCAGTTTCCACGCTCCATTGTTTGAATTGCAACAATCAGGAATAAAAACGAACTAATAATAAAACCGATTTTCTCAAGTAAAAGTGCATAAAGAATAGCTGAAACTAGGATGATAAAAAATTGCTTATAATTATATTGAACTGCTTCCTTTTCTTTTTCCTTATAAGAAAATGTTTCGTAAAATAACCTAAAGCTTAATAGGGACAATGCACAGCCAAGTATAAATGGAAAAACATTTGGGCCAACTACACTTCCATATGCAGTAGCTGCTATATTTCGACTTTCGATAATAAAAGTTATACCTGTAATAAGAAAGATGATAGCTGCTAATCGATCAAATTTTTTATTCATGTATCTCACCTCTTTATGTTCAGTAATGGAAAAGAAGGAGTGTTTTTCCCCTTCTTTATTTCAACTATTTATTCATTCCTAATGCTTTTAATAAATCTTGAACTTGTGTTTCTTGATCTGATAAGAATGAATTAAATTCTTTACCATTTTTATATTCCGGCTGCCAGCCTTGCTTTTCTACTTCTTCTTTCCATTCAGCTGTCTCAACTAATTTTGAAATTGTTTTTTCCCAATATGAGTATGCGTCCTTAGACATTTTCTCTGGTCCAAAAACCCCACGCCAAATGATAAACTCGGCATCTATTCCTTGTTCTTTAGCTGTTGGAAACTTAGACAATACATCTCCTTGTAAACGTTCAGGTGATGTTACTGCTAAAACTTTAACTTTACCTGATTTAACAAACTCAAGCGTACTAGAGACATCGGTAGAAATGACATCCGCGTTATTCCCTAATAATGCTGTTATTGCCTCTGAACCACCATCATAGGAAACATACTTAATTTTCGTAGGATCAATACCATATTTATAAGCCGGTAAAATTCCGATTAAATGATCCATAGAACCAGGTGCAGATCCACCAGCTAAAGTAATATTTTTTGGATTCTTTTTCATATCATTTAAAAGTGATTTTAAATCTTTATACTTAGAATCAGCTTTTACAACGATTGCACCATAATCCTTTGTTAGCTGAGCTAAAGGTGTGCTATTTTTATAGCCATATGGACTATTTCCCTCTTTTTTCAAATTGTTAATAATAATAGGTGGTGAGTTTACGAATAATTTTTCATTATTGGCTTTATCTTGTGTAGCATATTCAGCCATGAATACCGTACCGCCACCGCCTGGTTTATTTTCTACCGTCATAGGTTCTTTAACAAGTTTTGTTTCACTTAATACTTTAGTGAACGATCTTGCCGTTAAATCCCATCCGCCACCTGCTCCAGATGGTGCTACAACCGAAATTGCCTTATTAGGATAATTTGAGCTATTACCTCCCGTCGAAACACTACTACTTTTACAAGCCGCAAGACTTACCGCGATTAAAGAAGTCATTACGAACAAACTAGTCTTTTTAAATTTCACCTATAGTTCCTCCTCTTTTGGAAACGCTTTCTAATACAAGTATTATAATTTAATAATTCTGAAAAAAGTTTTTATGAACGTTAAAGACGTAAAGTCCATTAAAACCATTTTGTTCATAAAAACCACGATAAAAAAACTCGCTGATTTGGGAGCATTTAGGCGAAGACAAGGGCGCAGTTGGAATTAAACTTAATTCCTAAAATTTGAAACTACATTGAGTCCCCTACTCATAACTGGATCATGAGTAGCTATAAACACTAGAAGACGGAAATAACTTACTCATAACAGGTTCATGAGGAACTATAATCACTAAATATTGAAAAGTACTTACTCATAACAGGTTCATGAGGAACTATAATCACTAAATATTGAAAAGTACTTACTCATAACAGGTTCATGAGGAACTTGATACGCTGGATTTTGAAAATTACTTCCTCATAACGGGTTCATGAGGAACTTTAAACGCTGGATTTTAAAAATTACTTCCTCATAACGGGTTCATGAGGAACTTGATACGTTAGATTTTGAAAATTGCTTCCTCATAACAGGTTCATGAGGAACTAGAATCACTAGATTTTGAAAATTACTTCCTCATAACAGGTTCATGAGGAACTAGAATCATAGATTTTGAAAATTACTTCCTCATAACAGGTTCATGAAGAACTTTAAACACTGGATTTTAAAAATTATTTCCTCATAACGGGTTCATGAGGAACTTGATACGCTGGATTTTGAAAATTGCTTCCTCATAACACTTTCATGAGGAACTTGATACGCTGGATTTTAAAAATTGCTTCCTCATAACACTTTCATGAGGAACTTGATACGTTGGATTTTGAAAATTGCTTCCTCATAACACTTTCATGAGGGACTTGATACGCTCGATTTTGAAAATTACTTCCTCATAACGGGTTCATGAGGAACTTGATACGCTCGATTTTGAAAATTACTTCCTCATAACAAGCTATAATTGAAATTAACCAAGATCTTCATTGACAAACTCATTTTCCGGCCAGTCTAAACACAAAAAAAAAGAATAAGAGCTGCACATAACCCTGTCAAGTAGACAATGAAAAAAAGAGTATATTAAGCTGCGACCTTTTCACGATATTCTATCGGGGAAAGGTCGTTTAATTTTTCTTGGAATCGATCATTGTTGTAAAAATAAATATATTCGTGAATTGCCTTTGCTGCTTCTGGCTTGCTTTTCGGGTTCACTAAATACAACTTTTCCGTTTTTAAATGAGAAAAGAAGCTTTCGATACAGGCATTATCGTAACAGTTACCTTTCCTAGAATGACTTCCTTGAATCTTTATTTTCTCTGTAACTTGCTTCTTATAAGCTGGTGATGTGTACTGAAAACCTTGATCTGAATGGATTAATGCATCTTTTGTGAAGGGCTTGTTTTCCAATTGATCGAGAGTGTTCAACACTAATTCTAGGTCATTTCTTTCTGAAAGTTTCCAGGCTACAATTTCATTATTATAAAGGTCTAAAACTGTTGATAAATAGACAAATGTATCCCCAGTTCGCACATAAGTAATATCTGTTACTAGCTTTTGGTATGGCTTTTCTGCAGAAAATTTGCGGTTAAGGATATTTGGAAAAACGACCGAACCACGTTTACCATAGAAAGGACGCTTTTTTCGAATAACTGAACGAATTCCTAAATTTCTCATCATGCGTCGTACTCGTTTATGATTGACTAGAATGCCTTCTCGTTTTAAGGCTTTTGTCATTCGTTTATACCCAAAATAAGGGTGTATTTTATAAATAGCTAAGATATGCTCTTTTAATAATAATTCTTCATCCACTTTAACCGAGCGTTTAGAAAGACTTTTTCGCCACTTATAGAAGCCAGCTTTTGATACTTCACCTATTTTTAGTAACCACTTTAAAGGATGAAAATTTCGAAGTTGATTAATTATCTCAAAACGTGCCGCCTTTAAGACCATTCCTTTCCGTGAAGATTTGGATTGCGCTTTTTTAAGTATTCTACCTGCGCTTTCAGGTAATTAACTTCTTCTTCAATACTAGTAAAGTTTTTTTTACTCCATATTCCACGCTGATCATCAAAGGTTTCCCCATTTTTAACCTTACGTACCCACTGAGCTATTTGGGAATCACTTTTAATTCCAAACTTTTCACGAAGCATACGATATGACCATCCTTCATCCACTTTCAAACGAACGACTTCTCGCTTTACTTCTTCAGAATAAGTTGAAAATGTTTGTCCTTTTTTAGCCATAAAAAAATCCCCTCTCAGTTAAACAGTTAAGAACATCATATCATGTTCTCTTTTTTTACTGTCTACCTGAAGGGGATAATATCAAGCCTGATAATATATCAGACTCTTATTCTTTATACTTACTTATTTATGAATCCAAACAGCACCAGCTGAATTATCTTTTGCTTCCCCAATAACTTGGAATTTTAATCCGTAGTTAGGTACTTTTCTTCCTGCATCTGGAATTAAAGTATTTTGGTAACTATGCGAATCATCAAACTCTGTTACACCAGGTAATCCAGCATAATCAAAGATCCCACGAGATGGTGAGTTAAAGTAGAATTCAGGAGATTTGTCGTAACTGAAAGCTGCGTCAGCTACTTGGTAACGAGTACTTTGTGATACTGATGGTTTACCATTTAATGTACCAACCATAGCTTCTGGGTGAGCATCTACAACACCTAAGAAACCTTCACCTGGGTGAACACCTGTCCAGTTATCTGTGTAGCTATCATCACCATACCAAACTACTAAACCAGTATTATACTTAACTCCGCGAGCATATTCTAATGCTTTATCAGAGCCAGCATAGTTTCTCCACTCTAGGTAGTAGTAGTGATTTTTAAAATCAGTTCCATTAGATACAGTTGCTTTGTCTAATGTAAATGCTGGCGTCGTTTCCGCACCATCAGTAAATTTAACTGTGCCATCAACAGTTAATTTTGCTTCGTCGAAAGCAAATCCTGCCGGAGATAGTCCACCATCAGTAACATATTCAAATTGAACTTTTACATTTTTGCCTTTGTAAGCAGACAAGTCATAAACTTTATCTACCCAAAGTCCTTTCGATGTATCAAGTCCACCTGCAATATTTTTAGTACCAATTGTATCGATTGTCGCAAGTTTAGTACCTGTTGCTGCATCTAATACATTTACATACAGATAGTCATAATTGTATTCAACTTCATAGTTTGCTTTTACAGCGAAGCTTGCATTTGTAGCTGCTGTTAAATTAAATACTGGTGAAGTCATCGTAGTATGGAGGTTATCTCCTTTTGCACTATAGTAATACTTAGCACCAAATTGTGGTTGAATTTTACTTTTTACTTCTTTCTTTGGTAAGTTAACTTTTACTACACCTGGGTTATTAGATTTAGTAACACTTTGGTCAATAAAAGTAGCAATACCTTTTTCGTCAATATCCTTATAATCTACTTCTGTCACATTAGCCCAGTTTCCACCAATTGTTTTTTGGAAATACTCTTTATTTTGCGGTGAAAAACTTGTAGGCGTCGTTCCTGCGATTGCTCCGTTCCAACTACCGCCACTCATAACTGACCAAGAAGCAATTGGCTCACCATTACCTGAATACTGAGTATCGTACTCATCTGGTAATCCTAGATCATGACCAAATTCGTGAGCGAATACACCAACTGCTCCATCTTCTGGCTCAATTGTGTAATCATATGCAGCCATCAATCCGCCCCAATATGGAACCTTTGATTGTGTTCCTGGGAAAGAAGTTACTCCATTCAGTGTCCAACGATGTGACCAGATTGCATTATCACCTAACTTACCTCCGCCAGCTTCTTGTCCAGTTCCAGCGTGAAGTACCATTAAATGGTCTACTAATCCATCAGGCTCATTAATGTTGCCATCACCATCAAGATCATAAATATCTAAATTATCAAAATCAGCTAAGTTTATGCCTGAATCAATTGCAGCACGTAATGATTCTTTAACTAAATCACGAGGACCTTTTGGGTTTAAATTATCATGTCCACCAGAAGGACTATCATCACCATATTCAGCTGCTTTTCCACTAACCGTTAACCAGTCTGTAACTGTACCTTTTACAGTATAGCTTCCACCAGATTGTTCTTCATAAAATTGTTTAAAAGTTTTTACTTTTGAACCATCGTTTAAAGTAAATTCTTTATCTCCGAAAAGCATATCTTCATAATGCTTTTTGCTAAAATCGTCAGTGTACATATACCCTTCTTGTTTATCAATATTGTTATGTTTGAAATCAGCAAATTCAGTTAAGATTACTAATACTTTATCTTCACGTACTCCGCCGTTATAGCCAGCTTGTTTTGCAGAATCAACTTTTACTACACCATTTGGTTTGCCTTTTTTATAGTTTTCGTGGCCTTTATTTAATTGTGATAAAAGTTGAGCTTTACGTTTTTCTAGTGTTGCTCTTTGTTTATCAGCAATTTCCGACTGTGATTGTGCTTGAACTTTCTCTTTATATTCACCTTGTTTTTCTTTTATGTATGCTTGTACTTTTTCTTTAGCTACTTCAGCACTATCAGATTCTTTGATCTCGCCTCTGTCTCTTAAAGCTTTTTCTAATCTTTCTTCATCCACTACGTTTAAATCTAAATAAGGACTTTCTACTAATTGCTTACTTTCACTTTCAGTAGGAATTGCTGCTTTTGAAGTAACTCCAGTTGAAAAAATGGACATACTTAATGCTGTAGCTAGTGAGACACTCGATAATACCTTCCAGTAAGATGGTCTTGCCATAAATCTACACCCCTTTTCAGAATATTCTAACAATAAGTAAATAGTACAAGTTTGAAGGGGGTTGTACAATGAGTAATTATGAATATTTTCTAATAATTAGTTTAATATATTTAATCTAATTTTAATGTATTTCTAATAATAGAAATAGGTAAATAGTCTTATTAACATGACAAATTAATACATTTTCTCTATTTATAAAACAATTTTCGAGGAGTTACTTATGAATTCGACATTAAAACAAGATTTCTTTTTTAAACCATCTATACAAGTAGCAAAGGACCTTTTAGGTCATATATTAGTTCATAATACTGATGAAATGGAACTTTCCGGAATAATTGTAGAGACCGAAGCATATATGGGTCCAGAAGATCGTGCTGCACATAGTTATCAAAATCGACGTACGAAACGAACAGAAATCATGTTTCATGAAGCAGGTTATATCTACACTTATCAAATGCATACCCATACTTTAATTAATATAGTTTGTGAGGAAATCGGCCTACCACAGGTAGTATTAATTAGAGCATTAGAACCTGTGAACGGGATTGAAAAAATGATCGAATTTCGAAAAAATCAGCCTATCTCTAATTTAACGAATGGACCAGGTAAACTTACAAAAGCATTGAATATTACGATGGAGTCTTATGGAAAACCAATTTGGCTGCCACCTGTTTACATCAAGGAAGGAATTAAACCAGAACAGATTAGTAGTGGTCCTAGGATTGGAATAGAAAACACCGGAGAGGCACGGGACTATCCTTGGAGGTTTTGGATTACGGATAATAAATTCATATCTAAAAAATAAGAATACCCAGACTGTTGATCAACGTTCGCTCTTGGTCAGTCTGGGTTTTCTTATTTATGCAGTTTCTACTTTTATTAATCGCTTTTAAAATCATTCATTAGAAGCAGTAATTGCATTTTTTATTTGCTCTTCCAATTCCAAACTGTATTCTACGATTTGGTATTTGCTCCAACTTAATCTATTCGCCATATAACGAATCACTTCGTCTTTATACTCATTAACAAGATCAATATGAAAATATAAAAATCCAGTTCTCCTAATAAAAAAATCGACTGGTTTAACAATCATTTCGTTTTGAATTCCATATTCTAGTTGTAAAAATAATGATAGTGGTAGATTAGTATGATTTTTCAAATCACTAAATGATATATTCATTAAATGCTCTATATTCGATCCATATACTCTACTTAATCTTTTATATTCCGATTCACTTAATCCAATTGCGATACCAACAGAAGAAAATCGTTTTTTAAAATAATTAAATCCTTTTGATCCCCCAACATCTCCACCTGAAATTGGCAAATTTTTAGTCAGACATTCTCTAAATCTATTGTCATTATCTTTTAAAATTAGGTCTACAATTGTCTCCGCCATTTTACGATATCCTGTTAACTTTCCCCCGGCTATTGAAATTAACCCAGAGGATGATTCCCAAATCTCATCTTTTCTAGATATTTCAGAAGGATCTTTACCTTCTTCAAAAATTAAAGGACGAATGCCAGCCCAGCTTGATTCAACGTCAGTATCTTCTAGTTTTATTGTTGGAAACATATACTTAACGCAATTTAAAATATATTCCCTATCTTCATTACTTACTTTAGGATTAGAGGTATCCCGATCAAAAAATGTATCCGTTGTACCAACATATGTCTTTCCATCTCTTGGAATTGCAAAGACCATTCGACCGTCTATCGTATCAAAATAAACAGACTGATTTAATGGAAACTTTTTATGATCTATAACTAAATGAACCCCTTTCGTTAGTCTAAGATTTTTATCACTTTTTAATCGTTCCATTTCCCTAAGCTGATCAACCCATGGTCCGGTTGCATTAACAATCCTCTTTGCGCGAATTGTAAAAGGTACTTTCGTTATTAAATCGATTGCTTTAGCGCCTACTATTCTATTATTTTCATAGATGAAATCAGTCACTTCTACATAATTAATTGCCTGTGCTCCATATTCAACTGCTTTTTTTATGACTTCGATTGTAAGACGCGCATCATCCGTTCGATATTCAACGTAATATCCTCCAGCTTTAAGTCCCTCCTTTTTAACTAGCGGCTCCTTTTCGATCGTTTCTTTTCGATTTAAAATCTTCCTTCGTTCATCTTTTTTCACACCAGCTAAGTAATCATATAATCTAAGGCCGAGAGAAGTAGTAAATTTACCAAAAGTTCCACCTTTATAAATAGGCAGTAACATCCATTCAGGTGTAGTTACATGTGGTCCATTTTCATAAACAATTGCTCGCTCTTTACCAACCTCTGCTACCATTTTAAATTCATACTGTTTTAAATATCGCAAACCACCATGAACTAGCTTAGTTGAACGACTAGACGTACCTGAAGCAAAATCCTGCATCTCAACTAGGGCGGTACTCATCCCTCTAGTCGTTGCATCAAGTGCAATACCACAACCTGTTATTCCTCCACCAATTACCAATAAATCGAACTCTTTTTCAGCTAATGCTTTCTTAATCTTTTTTCTATTTAAACTCGAAAATTGTTCTTCCATTGTAAAACCTCACTTCAACAAATTTTCTAGTTGTTTTAAAAAGCTGCCATAAAAGAAATCAATCTAAAATTAAAAAAGGACCGCTACAATTACAGATGTACGTAGAAAGGTCCTAGAATTTTGAAATTAAGTGTGTAACTTATTTAAATGCTAAAGCTGCATTAACTGCTTTTTTCCAACCTGAATATAGTTCATTACTTAATTCAGGTGTCATTTGCTGCTCAAAGCATCGATCCATATGCCATTGCCCAGCTATTTCTTCTTGGTTTTTCCAAAATCCAACTGCTAAGCCAGCCAAATAAGCCGCACCTAAAGCTGTTGTTTCATTTATAACAGGTCGCTCGACAGGTACATTCAAAATATCACTTTGAAATTGCATTAAGAAATTATTCCTAACTGCTCCCCCGTCTACTCGTAACGTTTTTAAAGAAATAGTTGAATCCGCCTCCATTGCTGTAAGCACATCTTTTGTTTGATATGCAAGAGCTTCTAATGTAGCACGGATAAAATGTTCTTTAGATGTACCTCTCGTTAAACCAAATACTGCGCCACGGACTTCACTATCCCAGTAAGGTGTGCCTAATCCTACAAAAGCAGGTACAACATAAACTCCCTCAGATGAGGTTACCCTAGTGGCATATATCTCACTATCTGCTGCATTTTTAATCATTCTTAAACCATCACGTAACCATTGAATAGCAGAACCCGCTACAAATATACTCCCTTCAAGTGCATATTCAACTTTTCCGTCTATTCCCCATGCAATTGTAGTTAATAATCCATGATTTGACTTAACAGCATGATTTCCTGTATTCATAAGCATAAAACAACCAGTTCCATATGTATTTTTCGCCATTCCCTTTTCAAAACAAGCCTGACCAAATAAAGCTGCTTGCTGGTCACCAGCTATGCCAGCAATCGGAATCTCACTTCCAAAAAAATGATAACTTACAGTATTAGCATATACTTCTGAAGAAGGGCGGACACTTGGAAGCATACACTCTGGAACATCTAACATTTTCAATAAATCTTTATCCCATTTTAAATCATGAATATTATACATCATCGTTCTAGATGCATTTGAATAATCCGTAACATGTGCTCTGCCACCAGAAAGCTTCCACACTAACCACGTATCAATCGTTCCAAATAATAAATCTCCTGCCTCAGCCTTTTCTCTAGCACCATCAATATGATCAAGAATCCATTTTACTTTCGTACCAGAAAAGTAAGCATCAATTAATAGACCTGTTTTTTCGCGAACTATTGAATCATAACCTTTGTTTTTCAGTTCCTCACAAATTTCAGCTGTTTGTCTTGATTGCCAAACAATTGCATTATAGATTGGAGCCCCTGTATGTTTATCCCAAACGACAGTCGTTTCACGTTGGTTAGTAATACCAATTCCACTAATTTGATCATGACGAATATTTGATTCCGCAAGGCATGTTGCAATCACCGCAAGCACCGAACCCCAAATCTCATTTGCATTATGCTCGACCCAACCTGGCTTTGGAAAATATTGAGTAAACTCTTTTTGAGCTGTATGTACAATCTTACCTTTTATATCAAACAAAATTGCTCTTGAACTAGTCGTCCCTTGGTCAAGTGATAAAATATATTTTTCCATCCCAAATGACCTCCTTACTATCATTTTATGTAGGTGTAATTTAAAAATGCGACTTAGTATCTATTTAAAGATGAATGTTGATTTCCACTCACTAATGTCAGAAAAACAGGAACTAAATCAAAGAATTAATATATGTGCTTTTTGCAAACACAATTTGTTAAAACATGGTTTACCCATATAAGACACAACTAATTATATAAAAAACTCTAGAATACTACATTTAATCTTTTAAATACATATTCTATTCAATAATCAATGATTCCTTTCATACCAAAAGTACTTAACTGGAAAACCTTCATTTATTCTTCCATAAAAAAAATCTACTTAGTTCAGTAGATTTTCTCACTTAATTAAAATTCTTCATTAATTTCTAATTTATTGTAGTTTATCGTTATTTCTTAGGAAATAATGTCGGAAATATACTTTATTTTCTTAGGGAAATCACCAAATTACTAGCTACGATGTCTTGGAATTTAGCTGTGTTTTAAAGAGGACATAATTGGTAAAGATACTTCAAAACTTGTACCTTCTCCTTTTATACTTTGTACTTTAATTTTCCCGCCGTGTTCTTCAACAATCCATTTTGCAATTGATAATCCCAGTCCAATTCCATTTTTGGATGTACGCGAAACATCTTCCTGGAAGAAACGGTCAAATATTCGAGGAAGGTTCTCTTCTTTTATACCCACTCCACTATCAATCACCTTGATAAGAAAATTATTTTTTACTTGTTCACAACTAATTTGAATCGTATCATTTTCGTTTGTAAATTTCATTGCATTATCGATTAAAATCACAAGTAATTGATGAATTCTTTCTTGATCACCAAAATAAAAATACGTATCTTTAATAGACAAAAATATTTCTTTACTTTGAAATGAAATGATTTCAGTGAAGTGTGAAACAACTTCTTCTAACAATTCATTTAAAGAGAATATTTTTTTATTTAATTGTATTTGTCCTGAATCCGATCTAGCTAAGGTTAATAAGCTTGCTACTAGTTTGGAAAGGCGCCTATTCTCTTTTAACATAATTGAAAAGTCCTGCGCCTTTTCTTCGATTGTTGCGCCTGGCTCTCTAAGCAATAATTCTAAACGTGATTGAATGACAGTTAAAGGCGTTCGAATTTCATGAGAAGCATCTGATACGAACTCTTGTTGTTTTTGCCAAGCGTTTGTAATTGGTACGAGTGCACGTCCAGCCAAAATATAACCTGCTACAACTGATAATGCACTTCCCAAAACCCAACCAACAATTAGTATGATTAATAATGTATCAACTACATCCTTTTCTGAGTCGATATTACGTAATATTTGTAGCGTAATTTTCCCTCGATTTGTCTCACCTTGAATTGAGATCGTTCGATAATTCATATCACCGATTTTATCATTATATATTTCGTTTATTTTTGTAGGATATTTAAGTTCATCTTGTAAAATGATTGCATTCATACCTGGCATGGGATTTACTAATTTTTTATTTTCATCCCACATGATCATTAAAACACGTGGATCTCGATTGGAAATTGGTAAACGATTTGGATTATCACTATTTTGTATACGATTAATATTCCATAAAAGTGATTGATCAACTTCTTTATATAAACGATTATTTGTATATGAATAGATAATTAAAGAAAAGATTCCAATTATTAAGATAAATACTACTGAATTTATGATCGTTAATCGAATTTTGGTTTTCTTAAACATCTCTTCACCTAGTCATCTTTCATAATATATCCGATTCCTCTGACGGTCTTTATCATACTACCATAATTAAATGGTTCTAGCTTTTTTCGGAGTTGATGTACGTATACTTCTACGATTGCAACAGTAGTATCAGAATCAAATCCCCATATTCTATCAAAAATTTGTTCTTTCATTAAAATCTTGCCTTGATTTTGTATGAAGTATTCTAGTAGTTCATATTGTTTGATTGTTAAATGAATCGATTCATTATTTATTTCAACAGGATGCTCTTTTCCTTTTAAAATGATTCCTTGATACTTCAATGAACTATCAATTGTTAATTTACCACTTCTTCTAAGTAATGCATAAATTCTTGCTAGTAACTCCGGTCCTTGAAATGGTTTTACTAAATAATCATCTGCCCCTAAGTTTAATCCTTCAACACGATCTTCTAGTGAATCTTTGGCAGTTAGAAATAGAACTGGAGTATGTACTCCTTCTTTTCTCAAGTCTTTAATAATTTCAAAACCATTTTTCTCAGGCAGCATCACATCTAGTACAATCACATCATATATGTTTTGCATCGCTAAGAAAAAACCTTCTTCTCCTTCTAACGCTTTATCTACTGTAAAATCATTTGATAATAATTCAACAATTGAATTTAAAACTTCTATATGATCTTCTACAACTAATAATCTCACTTTTTATGCCTCCATAGACTAAAAAAGAAGCGCTCCTTTTATAGCAACGCTCCCCTTTATTTATTCAAATCGTCATGCTTGAATTGGTCTCATATTTGAAGCTGATCCAGGTAAAAAGAATGCAATAGTTGTACTTAAATTCATTAAATACAGTTTTGCTACACGCTCACCTAATCCCACACCTATCATACCACCAAATGAACTAAGTACGACTGATTAAAAAATTGCATTTTATATCTATTTCAAATAATAACTACATTTGCTTCTAACTATACTCTTTATTAACATTTTAATTAATTAAGCCATTCTAAGCTTACAAAAACTTTCCTCACTCAGGCAACCGTCACCTATTCTAATGACCCTTGATGCTTCTTTCGCGATGTTATTGTCGTGAGTAATCAAAATAATAGTATGACCTTCTTTATGAAGTCTTTTCAATAAATCTAAAATTTCTCGTCCTGTTTTTTGATCTAATGCACCAGTCGGTTCATCGGCTAATAGTAGATCTGGTCTTCTGGCTAAAGCTCTCGCAATCGCAACCCTTTGTTGCTGACCTCCCGATAGTTGACTTGGAAGATGATGAATACGTTCGTCTAAACCTACTTCTTTTAATACTTCCATTGCCATGTTTCTTCTTTCATTTTGCGGGAGGCCTCGATAACTAAGAGGTAACTCGACATTCTCCAATGCACTTAATTTTGACAATAGATTAAAGTTTTGAAAAATAAACCCTATTTTCCGATTTCTAATTAACGCTAGTTCTCGATTATCCATATCTTCAATCGCCTGGCCATCAAATAAATAGCTTCCAGAGTCTGGTTGATCCAAGCACCCAATCATATTCATAAATGTTGATTTACCTGAACCAGATGGGCCAACAATTGCTACAAAATCACCTTTTTTAATATTGATTGAAACATTATTTAGCACATGCAATGTTTCCCCACCAAATTCATAAAAATGGTTCATATTTGATATTTGGATCAAATCTTCTGTCGTCGTCACTGATCGCCACCACCATTGCTGTTACAATTTTCATTAAGAATCCTCTTTCACCACCGCCTGGAGAATTACGTCGCCTCCAAATCAGTAACAGTTCAACCGTTTTCCTTAATTGCTGCTACCTGATGAACCTGGTTGTTGATTGAAATAACCGCCGCCACCATTTTGTGGGAAGCCTCCTCCATTTTGGAAGTTTCTCATCATTTCCGTTCGATTATTATTTTTATAACTCAAATAGCCAACTCCAATTAATGTAAAAATGCCAATTACTAAATTGATAACTAATAAAATAGAAATTACTTTAGGCGAAAACGCACCCGTAGTTGAACAATTCTTCAAATTCGTTTTTTGGGTTTTTTCTATTAAATTTGATTCTAAATCTTCCATCATTAATCCCACCCCTTCATACTGATTAATTGCATTATGTAATAGAATCCTTAATTTTTACTTAACAACTAATTAATTTTGACTTTTTTAGAGTAAAAATCTGTTAGCAATATGAAATGAATATCAAAAAAAAACCACCTGTCTAGGATGGTTTTCAATAAATTTAAAGATTAGTTTTTAACTAGATTAGTAATATAACGATTTTCAGGAATTGGTAATCCTAAGTTTCCTCTCAAAGTAGACGATTCATATTCTGTACGATAGATTTCTCTTTCTTGTAATAATGGAATGACTTGCTCCGTAAAATCTTTTAATGCACTTGGAATTGCAGAATAAATCATTAAACCGTCAGCTGCTTCCTGTTCATACCACTCTTGAATAAGATTAGCAATTTTTTCTGGCGTGCCAATAAATGCACTTCTAGGAGTAGCAGCTTGTAATGCTACCTGCCTAAGTGTTAAACCTTTTTCTTTCGCTTCTTTCTTTATTTTATCTGTATTACTTCTAAAACTATTTTTCCCTAAATCACCAAGATCAGGGAAAGGTTCATCTAAAGGATATTGAGAAAAGTCATGATGCTCAAAGAAACGACCTAAATAATCCAATGCATTTTCAATACTTGTTAAATTAACAAGATCTAAATATTTTTGCTCTGCTTCCTCTTCGGTTTGACCAACTATTGGAGCAATGCCAGGGAATATAACAATATCATCTTTTGATCTGCCGTATGCTACTGCACGATCCTTTACATCTTTATAAAATTGCTTAGCTTCTTCTATATTATCATGACCAGTAAACACTGCGTCAGCTGCTTTTGCAGCTAATTCCTTACCGCTTTCTGAAGATCCAGCTTGAAAAACAACTGGTTGACCTTGTTTAGATCGCCCGATATTAAGAGGACCTTCTACTTGGAAATACTTCCCTTCATAATTTAATCTGTGTAACTTTTTCGGATCAAAAAACACACCTGAAGCTTTATCTCGAATAAATGCATCATCTTCCCAAGAATCCCATAGACCTCTAGTTATTTCTAAATGCTCTTCTGCAATTTTATATCGATCATCATGTGATGGGTGACCATTTCTACTATAGTTTTTAGCAGAACCTTCAAGTGGAGAAGTAACTAAATTCCATCCTGCGCGCCCATTACTTATATGATCTATTGACATGAATTGTCTTGCTACAGTAAATGGTTCACTATAGGTAGTTGAAAGAGTACCAACTAGGCCTATATTCTTTGTTACTCCTGCTAATGCCGATAAGATGGTAATTGGTTCAAAGCGATTTAAAAAATGTGGAATTGACTTTTCTGTTATATATAATCCATCTGCAATAAAAACTAAATCAAATTTTCCATTCTCAGCAATTTTCACTTGCTCTTGGTAATAGGAAAAATTAACACTTGCGTCTGTTTGAACCTCTGGATGACGCCAGCCAGACATACTGCCTCCTACTCCATGCACTAGTGCCCCAAGCTTTAGTTTTTTTCTTTCTGTCATTTTTTTCCCCTCCATTAATTTAATAAAATCGCAGTATCTTTAATATTTAGTTCATAGCTTTTAACAAGTATATTTCCATTCATAAACTCATATTGTTTAGCCCGTTGAAACCCTATTTTTTCATATAAACTAATAGCAGATTTCATCATATCTGAAGTGTGAAGAACAACTCGGTCCGATCCCCACTCTATTGAAAGATTGCAGCTTGCTTTTATTAATTCTGTCGCAATCCCTAATCCTCTTGCTTTAGGGGAAACACCTATTAATCGAATAATAGGATAATTAATCTCTAACTCAGTTAATCCATATGCTTTTTCGGCAGAGTCATAGATAAAACATGCGCCTAATAGAACATTATCGACAATCGCAACAAGCTTTGTCTTAGTGTTGCTGTTCTCAGTTGCATCAATAATACTATTTTTATAGTTTTCCCATTGTTCTTTTGAAAGAATAGCAGCATATTGTTCATACGCATCGATTAACACTTTTTTTATTTTATCGATCTCATCTGGTTTAGACTCTCTAATAATTAAGCGGTTTGAAGACATAGTCTACCTCCTAAATTAAACTAAGCTGTATTCATACAAAATACGTTGTATTTGTTTTAAATGAAGATGAACATGTGAAATAAAAGATTTAATTATGTCTTCAACTGTAACGATTGCATTTTGAGGGTTTATTCCGCTTTTCTTCCAATCATCACTTGTTAGTCTTTTAAGCAATTGACTATTGTAATATAAAATAATGCGATATGTTTCTAGTACGTCTGCAATATTTCCATCGTTTGCATATTGCCCTGCAATCCATTTATCTTGATTAAAAGCAGGTAATTGAACACTTGATCCAGCTAAAACTTCCCTTAGTCGAAAGTTCACTACAAATGCATGATCTAATAAATGAGTTAACACTTCTACAATACTCCACGATGTTTCATTTTTCTTCCAATGCAGTTTCTCTTTTGGAAGATTGAAAGTTTTTTGCGACAGTAAATCATAAAGTTGATTAAATTCACTTAATTCAATTGATAAAGTACTCATCTATTTCCTCCTATATTTTGACTACACTTTTTGAAAGTTCATTCAGTATCGTGATAGAAAAATCTGTAAAAAATCTAATACTTAGCGGGATTGCTTTCTCATCTAGATCAAATTTAGGATGATGCCACTCATATTTTCCTGAAGTTCCAAAAAATACGAATAAACCTGGAATCTCTTCTAAATAAAAGGAAAAATCTTCACTTGCTGCAGATACAGACGGTTCAATTACACGTAAGTATTGTTTAGTTGCTACATCTCTTGCAATTCCGGCTAATTTTTCATCATTAACAATAGGAGGTGGACCAGGATTCCAAATTGTATGAACATCCGTTCTAAAAGCATCACCAACAGACTTACTTATTTCATTTAATCGATTTTGAATGGTCTCTCTGACTTCCTTCTTAAAAGTACGAACCGTTCCACTAAAAACCGCTTTGTCAGCGATCACATTCGATGCTTTCCCACTATTGAATTTTGTTACACTTACAACTCCATTTTCAAGTGGACTAATATTACGGCTCACAATCGATTGAAGTGACGTAACAATATGTGATGCAGTAAGGATTGAATCAAGCCCTGCTTCCGGTACCGCTGCATGGCTCAATTTCCCATTTATTTCAACAGTAAATCCGTCAGCAGCTGCCATTAAAGGACCTGATTTTATCCCAATGGTTCCAACTGTTAAATCAGGTTTATTATGCATACCAACAATCACTTTTGTATCTTTTAGTACATTTGTTTTAATAATTTCTAATGCACCTTTACCAATTTCTTCTGCGGGTTGAAAAATGATTTGTATTTTCCCGGGTAACTCATTTTCTATTTGCTTTAATAAAATAGCTGTACCTAAAATCGCAACTGTATGAAAATCATGTCCACAAGCGTGCATCTTATTTGGATTTTTTGATGAAAAAGGTAATCCTGTTTCCTCCTGAATTGGAAGTGCATCAATGTCTGCCCTAATTGCGATGGTAGGACCTTTTCGATCATCACCGATTTCTGCAACAAGTCCTGTTTTTAAAGGTAAAGATAGCATCCGTATGTTATACTCTGTTAAAAGTTGAACAAGTGTGGCTGTTGTTTCATATTCTTCAAACGCTAACTCTGGAATTGAATGTAAACTCCTTCTTATTTGAATTAGCTTTTCAAGTAGCGCTTTAGATAGTTCAAATTGCATGGTTTTCAACTCCTAAATTGTTAAGTCAAACCGTTATTTCTGTAAAAGCCTCTTTAATTAATTGCAGCGAACGAACTCTCCGTTCAAAATCTGGAATTAATGATGTGAAAATAAATTCATCAATACCGTATTCTTTTTGATATTCAAAAACTCTTTTTTGAAAAGTTTCTTTTGTTCCCTTAAGAACGTCTGCCTCTTTAACTTCTGTAGTATAGGTTTGGCCAGCTTGTTTTGCGTAAATTTCTGCTTGCTCAAGCGTGCCAACATTTACAATTTGCCCATTCCCTAATGTAACTCGCACAGTTTGTAATTGATCGGATAATTTTAGTGCTTCCTCTTCGGTTTCAGTCACAATCGTAGACAAGGCTAAAATAAACTTTGGTTTTCGACCACTTTGATGATTAAAGGAATTATTATAAGCAACGATCGCTTCTTTTGCTGCCACTGGGTCATTATTTATGAATAATGCAAATGCATATGGATAGCCCTTTTTAGCTGCAAATTTTGCACTTGATACACTCGTTCCTAATAAAAATAGCGGAACTCTAATCTGTGGTAATGGTGAAGCTTGTAAAGAATCAAACGAACTTACTTCTGATGCATCCTGATATAAAAAATTTTCTAGTTCATCAATTTTCTCTTCAAGAGATTGAGGTTCTTTCAAGTTTTTTTGGAGCTCTTGGCTAGATTTTGGAAATCCGCCCGGTGCTCTTCCTATGCCAAGCTCTACTCTATTTGGTGACAAATTAGCTAATACATTGAAGTTTTCTGCTACTTTATACGGACTATAATGCTGTAACATTACCCCACCTGAACCAACAGAAATCCGTTCAGTTTTAGCAAGAATATGTGAAACAAGCACTTCTGGAGATGACCCAGCAATTCCTTGTGAATTGTGGTGCTCTGATACCCAAAATCGATTAAATCCTAATCTTTCAGCTTCTTTTGCTAGATTTATAGTGTTTATAAGTACTTCATTTGCAGTTTGACCAGGAAAAATAATACTTTGATCTAAGAATCCATATTTAAGTCCCATATTCTTTCCTCCATTTTTTTAAATATAGTACATGTCTTCCTCTGAAAATCGTTTTAAAAACTGAATTGTTCTTTCTTCTTTAGGTGATTGAAAGATAGCCTTGGGATTCCCTTCTTCAACAATTATGCCGCCGTCCATAAACACAACATGATTAGCAACATCCCTAGCAAATGCCATTTCATGTGTGACGATAATCATTGTAATTCCTTCTTTTGCTATTTTTCGTATAATTGCTAGTACTTCACCTACTAATTCAGGGTCTAAAGCAGAGGTTGGTTCGTCGAATAAAATGACCTCTGGATTTAAAGCAAGCGCCCGAGCAATTCCTACTCTTTGCTGCTGTCCGCCGGATAACTGTAGAGGGTAAGAATCTAACTTGTTTCCTAAGCCTACTTTCTCAAGTAATTCAGCGCTTTTTTTGTATGCTGCTTCCTTAGACCATTTTTTAGCTACTATTAATCCTTCCATTACATTTTCAACAACTGTTTTATTTTTAAATAAATTAAATTGTTGAAATACCATAGCTGTTTTCTGGCGCAATGAAAGAATTTCGGTCTTTGAAGCTTGACTAAAATCTACTTTAAAATCGTCTATTGTAATTTTTCCTTTATTTGGTTTCTCTAAATAATTTATACAACGAAGTAAAGTTGTTTTTCCTGATCCACTAGGACCTAGAATTGCGACGACTTCTCCTTTATTAACTGTTAAATCTATACCTTTTAACACATGATTTTTTCCAAAGGACTTTGTTACATTCGTTAAAGTAATCATTTCACTCCCCCTCGACTAAAGACGCTAAATCTCTTCTCTAATAAACTTGTCATTCTTTCAATGACTAATGTAATTCCCCAGAAAATTAGTGCAGCTGCAATATATGCCTCAAAAAACTTCCAATTTGTAGAAGCTACAATTTGTGCCTTTGCGTTTATATCTACAACAGAAACAATAAAGGCCAAAGTTGATCCATGCAGCATTCCAATAAATGTATTTGATAAATTTGGTAAACTTACAGCGAAGGCTTGTGGAAATACAATTCTTTTTAGTGCTTGTGTTGTTGTCATACCAACTGAATAAGCAGCTTCAATTTGTCCTCGATCGATATTGGTAATTCCAGCTCTAACCACTTCAGATAAATACGCACCTGCTGTAATAGAAAAGGAAATAATTGCAAAAGCTGTCATAGGAATTGATGATGAATTAAAAGCAAAATGATAATGTTTAGCAAGTGAATCTAATAGCATTGAGATTGAATAATAAATAATTAACAAGTGTGTAATCATCGGCGTTCCTCGAATAATCGTAACGTAACTAGATGCTGCCTGACTCAATATTGGAACCTTATAAATACGAACAATAGCCGTAAAAGTTCCTATCACAAACCCAATAAGTACTGACAAAATAGTTATAAAAAGTGTAGTTGGAATTGCAGGTAGTATTTGTATAAATGCCTCCCAAATAAATGAGAAATCTAGTTTCATAATCTCGTACCTTCTTTCACAACAACGACATCGCGATTCATTTTTCCAAATAAGTTACGGATTTTAAAAGTTTTTTCTTTCTTTTCAACACTTGTTCTTTCATATTTTCCAAACCGGTTTTCTAATAAGATAAATCCTTTTTCAAGAAAGACACTTAAAATAAAATAAACGAGAGCAAGTGCAAGATAGGATTCAATAAAATGACGATTTAGTAAACCTAATGTTTGTGATTGCCCTGTTAACTCCATTACCCCTAGAGTAAATGCTAATGATGTATCTTTTAGTGTTCCTATTAATAAGTTTCCTAAAATCGGGATCCATATAGCGAATGCTTGTGGTGCTATGATTCTCTTAAAGGCCTGATATCCATCCATTCCAACAGAATAAGCCGCTTCAATTTGCCCTCTATCTACAGCACTAACTGATGCACGAATACCTTCTGAAATAAAGGCTGCACTGTGTAATCCGTATGTTAAAATGACAAAATATAAAACATCAATTCTACTAACATCTACTTCTACTAGCTTTAATAACTCAGGTACGCCATAATAAATTAAAAATAATTGAATTAAAATTGGAGTTCCTCTAAAAAACGAAACATATATTTGCGAGATTCTTTGAAAAATTGGTACCTTATACATTCTAGGTAAGGCTATAAGTAAGCCAACACCTAACCCTACTAAAATAGAACTCCCTACAATGATTAACGAAATCTTTATAAAAGGTAGTAATTTAATAAAATATTCGAAGATTAATCCAGCTTTAAAATCAGCACCCATTCCTTCTCACCCTTTGGTTTTAGCTTTAATTTTCTGTAAAATCAGCACCTAACCACTTTTTGCTTAAGTTAGCAAGTGTTCCGTCAGCTTTTATTTTTAATAGTGCTTCGTCAATTGCGCCTGCTAATTTTTGATCTTTTGCATCATTTTTTCTAAAGGCAAATAATACATCAGCCTCAGTCAATGCTGGCCCTACTGTTTTCAACTCACCTTTTGGGTCAATCAAAGATAAGGTAAAATCTGCAGCAACTGTAGCATCTACACGACCTGAAGTAATTTGTTGTACAGTATCATTTGCTCCACCATTCTGATAAACAATTTTAATTGCGTTATTATGCTCTTTATTATAATTTTCAAGAATTTGTGCTTCTGCACTTGTAGCGGATGTTAATACCTTTTTGCCTTTTAAGTCGTCAATTGATTGAATTGAATTATTACCTTTTGCAACAACGATTTTATTTTTCCAATGCGCATAAGCTTCTTTGTTAAATAAATACTTCTCTTCCCTCTCTGGATTTTTTTCAATTTCATGAGCAACAAAATCTATTTTCTTAGTTTCTAGACTTAACAATAAGCTCGAAAATTCATATGTTTTTAAATCAAACTTGTATTCTGGCAATCTTTTATCAATTTCTTTTACAAGTTCAACATCAAAGCCAGTTAGATTTCCATCCTTATCGATAAAGCACACATTTGGAAATTGTGTACCAGTACCTACAACAATTCTTTGAACTTTTGAACTAGTAGCTGTTGCTGCCTCTTTATCTTTATTTTTTAAAGCAAATGTAATAATTAAAACTACGACTGCCAAGGATACAAGTGTAATCACAAACTTTTTCATTCTCAATTCCTCATTTCTGAATAATTTTTTTAGGGTCTTACTGCTAGCCAAATTAACTCTTCTGATAATTCTTCAGTTGCTTTATTTAATCTCTCTGTTAATTCATTAGATAATGAAAAATGATTTTGATAATCTCTTATTACCCAATCATCAATTGCATAAACACCAGTAACAAAATGATTTCCCCCAAGAACAGAGAGAACTGGTTTTAATGCATATTCTAAACTGAGTAAATGGGCAATTGTTCCACCGATGAAGATAGGAAGGACAACTTTATTTTTCAAGCCATTCTGAGGAATTAAGTCTAAAAATATTTTTAATAAACCTGAATAGGAGGCCTTATAGACTGGTCCTGCAATAACAACACCGATCGAATTCTCAATTTTATTAAGGGCTTCTTTAATTTCTTCATTATTAAAATCGCTCTTAATTAAAGCTTCCGTTGGCAAATCCCCAATATTTACTTGGCATACTTTAATACCTTCATTAGTCCACTTATCTTTTACAAATTGGAGTATGCCATTCAATCTTGAGTTTGGTGATGAGCTAGCAGAGATAATGACAATATCCTTCAACGTGTTCCCCTCCTTTTTAAAAACCAATATTCCTTATAGGTTAACTAGGAATTAATTGTTATAAACTTTATCACTGACAGAATATTTAGTCAACGTAATTTCCAATAGAACTTTTCTATCGTTTTATTAAATATTTGAATTAGCTTTATTGTTCCCTTAAGCACGATCTAGTTGATTGTCAATTGAGGATACCCACAATTCTTATATTTCTTTATATTTTTTTGCTTGATATAAAAGAAAAAAGAGTTGGCTATTTCACCAACTCTTTGCTTAATTCAACTATTTCATTCATTAATTCTGTATATTCTCCACGATTACAGAAAATATTTGTTTGAAGAAAAATTCCCTTTGTTTCTTCAATATGTATTGGAAATAATATTCCTTCTTTAACTTCTTTTTTCACACTAATACTAGGCAAGAAAGCAATTCCAAATTGTTCTATAATAAGTTTTTTTGCCATCTCCGAACTATCAGTATGAATCCTTATATTTGGAGGGGCTTCTAGATTTTCAAATAAACGATGAATTCTAAGCCAGTCTAATGAACCGCATTCAAAGAAAATAAGATTTTCCTGAGCGATATCTTGAATTGTGATCGATTTTTTTGAAATAAACGGATGATCTTTATAAACATAAAGCGTAATTGGATCTTCGAATAATTTAATTGATTGTAGGCTAGGGTGACTAGTTTTCCGAACAAAACCTATATCAATTTCATTATTTAATACTTTATTAATTAATTCATCACTCTTACCTGTAATAACTTTATAATGTAAATCTTCATTACTTACCGAAAGTTTTGGCAAAATTTCTGAAATAACATAGTTTGAAACCGATACAGTGCACCCAATTTTCAATTCATTATTGTGGGATTTTTTTTGATTAATGTGCATCTTCCCTTTTTCGTATATATGAACTAATTGTTGAGCATATGGTAAGAAGCGCTTACCCTCTTCTGTGATATTAACTTGTTTACCGGAACGGTGAAAAAGCTGACAATTTAATTCTCTTTCTAACGATTGAATTCTAGCTGTAACAGTTGGTTGTGACAGAAAAAGTGATTCTGCAGCTTTGTTAAAGCTACCAAAATGAATTACATGGATAAACGCTTCTATATTTTCAATATTAATTTCTTTCACATCCTTAAATAACAGTTTAGTTATATACAATAAATATTCATTTTTATTCAATTTGGGATTCTATCTTACTACTCATTTTTTAAAATATTATCATTAAGAAAGTCTATTAGAAAATATTTTTTTTATTTTAATCTTTACATATACTTTGAAGCTTCATAAAAACCTTTTTTATATACTACATTCTGAATATTTTAAGTTGATTATTCATTTTTCTAAAATAAAAGGTTATTGTACAAAATTATATATAACTATTCAAGATGATTAAAAGAAAACCCAAGTTCTTATATAGAACTCAGGCTATTAGTCGATAAATTAGTTTTTTAAAAAAATAAACGTATAAACATAATAAGTACAAAAATAGTGGAACTCTATTAATTATTATTAAATAAAAAGGTTACGATAATTTAACTTTTCGAACTACTTGTATCTTGACGTGTTTAGGTATATCACCTTTAATCGTCACTTCTCCATTTGATAGAGCAATTTTTGCTCCCCATCCATTTTTAAATTTTTTAATTTTTACTCGAAGTAATCTTATTTCCACCTGACCTAATCCAGATTTGTTTTTTACTTCTAATTCTGGTGTTTTTGCATTACCGATATTATGTAGAAGTAGTTTTACTCTAATTAGAGGTTCTTCATCGCTTTTTACGATTACATATGCGTTTCCTTGTTCATCCTCTTTAAATTGATCGTAGGTTACTGAAAAGCCTTTCGTACTTAAGTAAATTTCTCCATCATCATTTACTTTGTAAACTGGTGAAAACATATGTCTCTTCTCCTTGCCGTATATTGTTCATATGTAAATAAAGAAAACTTGTCGACTGGCCAGCCTTTAAAGGGAAGTCAGAAACGGTGCACTTATACTTTATTCCTAGAATTGGCTACTACGTCGACTACTCATCATCGCTGCCAACTTATACTTTCTTAAAGTGCAATAAAAAATTGACGATGAAATAAATAAATTATTTTTACGTCAATTCTAATATTAGTATGGCTTAACTATTAAAAAATGTTCTTTCCAATATTTAATATGTTTAAAATATGATTCTTATTACATCAGACAGATTATTTTAGTTTATTAAAAATTAATGTAAAATGCAATTTTTAAACTCTGAAATAAATAACTAATTTTTGGAAATTCCCACTCTTAATAAAGCCATTATTTTACATTAAAACTTAGTTCTAAAACATAGAATTTAATGAATAAATATGCTATTGTTCTAATGAATTATTTAAAAATTTAAAATCGAATATTTAATCAAAATTATGAGATTAAAAAAGGAAGAAGGAACGTCAGTTGATTTACAGTAAACAAGATGTGCTACACAATGAATCCCAGAGCATTAAAAATGGAGCTGCATCTACAATCGCAATCAGTTTATCAAATAACTATTTTATATTGTTTGCTATTGCAATTTTAGGTGCTACCAATTATCAAGTTGGTTTAATTTCTTCCTTACCTTCAATTGTCGGAATGGCCGCAATGCTCCCAGCTGCTTTTATGGTTAATAAGTTAGAAGAAAAAAGAAAATTCACTGCTTACTCCATTTTCTTTACGCGTTTCTTTCTATTAATAATGGTTTTTCTTCCATTTATTAAATCAGAGCATATCGCATGGTTTTTTGTTATTTTAATTGCATTAATGAATTTTCCAGGTACATTTCTAAATTTAAGCTGGCAAGCATTCATTGGTGATTTAATCCCAGCAGACCGTCGAAATACATTTTTTGGAAACCGAAATAGAATACTAACCTTTACGGGAATGATTGTAACGCTTGTAGCAGGAATATGTATGAAATCCATTAGCTCAAAAAGTGCGCTTCCCTATCAAATACTTTTTTTATTTGCATTTATATTTGGAATGATTGAGTTTTTTTATATATTGAAACATAAAGAGGAAAAACAAAAAATTGAGATTTCTAATCACTATTCTCCTTTTTCAAAACATCTTTTTCAGTATAAACCCTATATCACATTTTTAGTTTGTGCACTGTTTTTTAATTTCGCGTGGCAAATGGCATGGTCTTTATTTTCGATTTATCAAATAAGATTTGCTCATGCAACTGCTTTTTGGATTAGTTTATTTACTGTAAGCAACCAACTTTCACAAATCGTTAGCTTTCGTTGGTGGGCAAAAATGGCAAATCGTTATAGTAATACTCAATTACTAATTTGGATTTCGATCGGAATGGCCTCTGCACCTATTTTAAATATTTTATCAATAAATTATGTATACTTATTTATCGTAAACTTTACATCAGGATTTTTTGTATCTGGTACTGTTTTAATATTATTTAATAGCTTACTAGAGGCTACTGAAGAAGAACATCGCACATCCTATATTGCTAATTATAATTTCTTACTTTCAATTGTTGCCTTCATCGCTCCACAATTTGGTGTTTTTTTACTTGAATCATTCAGTATGAATATTGCGATGATTTTCTCAACGATATTCAGAGGATTGGCGGGCGTATTATTTGGCGTGATGGCCTATAAAATGTCTCATTCAAAACAATTAGATTATAAGCAAAATAATATATCTCTCTAGATAAATCTAAAATGAGTTCAAATTATTGAACTCATTTTTTTTATGGTTTCAAAACCACTTTAATACAATTATCTTCTTTATTATTAAAAATATGATAAGCATGATCTGCTTCATCTAATGACAATTTATGTGTAATAATTTTTGTTGGGTCAATCTTTTCACTTACTATTTGGTCATAAAGGAATGGCATATATTGTCTTGCCGGAGCTTGACCCATTTTTATATTAATATTTCTACTAAAAAATGCGCCTACAGGAAAGGCATTATAATTCCCACCATAAACACCTGTGATTTGAACAGTTCCACATTTTTTAACTGCTTTTGTAGCAATTTGAATTGGTCCTAGTGTTCCACCCTGTAATTTTAATTTCTGTTCAATGAATTCTAGCGGTGATTTCTTCCCATCCATACCAACACAATCAATTACAACATCCGCTCCACCTTTTGTTATTTCCTTTAAGGTTTCACCCATATCTGGATCTTTCGAAAAATTATAGATTTCAGTTTTATTCATCTTTTTTGAATGCTCTAATCGATAATCGATATAATCTACTGCAATAACTCTTTTCGCGCCTTTTTTCCAAGCAAACTGCTGAGCCATTAATCCAATTGGACCACATCCTAATACAATGACTGTATCTCCTTCTTTGAACCCTGCATTTTCAACACTCCAATATGCAGTTGGTAAAACATCTGACATAAAAAGTAGATGATCATCACCCAACTCACAGCTTTCTGGTATTTTAAACGGTGTATAGTTGCCAAATGGTACCCTTAAATACTCTGCTTGTCCACCTGGATAATCTCCGAACTTTGCTGTATAGCCTAAATAACCACCTGAATCATAATGTGGATTCGAATTATCACACTGGCTTTGCATTCCATGATTACAATATGGACATGTTCCGCATGCAACTGTAAAAGGAATAACGACTCGATCCCCTTTTTTTAGATTAGTAACACCTGGGCCAATTTCTTCGACTATTCCCATTGGCTCATGTCCAATAATATAGCCTTCTTTTATTGGAAAATTTCCTTGATATAGATGTAGGTCAGAACCACAAATTGCTGTTGAAGTAATTTTAATTATAACATCATCTCTATGCTGAATTTTTGGAGCATCTACTTTAATCGTTTTTACATTATAATGCCCTTGATATGTAACAGCTCTCATTATTACTCCTCCTAATGTAGGTCATTTTCATATCGTTACCTTAAGGACTATAAATATGTAATTATTAATAAATTACGTATGAATAATGAACTTTAATTAGAATCTTTAAAAGGCTCGTTTTTTATTGATTTAGTCAATTTACCAGACAGTCTGAAGCATTGATTTTACTCAATGCTCTTTTTATAGGCAACAGACTGACTATAAAATCATACTTTAATTAATGTGATATTTATTTAATTGACCCTATTAAATGTTACTGTTGTTTTTTAGTAAAATTAACTATTCTTGAACATTCAAATCCAAATTAATTTGATACTATTAAAATTAGTACGATTTAGGAAAGGATACTGATATGACTATCGATTATCGTTTTTATGAGAGTCCAACAGATCTTGATTTGCAGTATGATTTTTGGAATAAGATGACAGAATCTCTACCATATGCTTGGAAACCAACTTTATCTCCAAAATTATTTGAACACCAATCTGAATTTAATGAAAAATCTAGATGCTTTGCTTTTGACGGAGATCAGCTTGTTGGTTATATGAGTTTCTCTGGTAAAGGAGAATTTGTTTCATTAGGTTATCCATGGGTATTGCCTGAATATGAGGATACTGTACGAGATGAATTGTTTGAAAGAGTTTATCAATTTGCTGTTAGTAAGGAATATGGTGGGAAATTACTTGCACAGCGATTTAGAGGACAGTGGGCAAAACAAATAGACTATTTCTTATCGAAAGGCTTCAACATTACTAGTCGTTCTCAATTAGTTGGTGCGCATTATCCACTACTTATGAAAACACTCCAAAGTATTCCTGGATTTTCGTATGAAATAAAAGATCAATTTCAATTTAATGTTTGGAAAGATTTAAAAATGAAGCAACAAATTCTCACAAACGAGCAAATTGTCATGATGAATGAATACTACGGATCAATTGAATTCGACTATGCAGTTGAATGTAAACTAGAAAATCAAGTCATTGCCTATTTTGGTATGACAATACGACCAGATACTGGGTATTCAGAAATTTTAGCTGTTGCTTATACTGAAGCAGCTATACCTTATTTTTATGATATAATGTCGATCATCCATAATGAAAACATCAATCGAAAAGTTACAGCAGTTACAATCACTAAGTCACAAATTCCTAAAAGTGTTTTACAAGAAAAACTTGGCTTTACTCCTTTAACAGAAGATGTGATGATGCACAAGAGACAGGGATAAGTGGAAGAAAAGATTGGAAAGCTGGATTTTAGAAAATATAAAGAGATTCCAAAAAAATTGGAATCTCTTTTTTATTTTACCGTAAAGTCATAAGTTCCACTTTCGACTCCATTTATTAGTAGTGTGATGCTATGCTGACCTGGATAGTGTTTTCTTGTTGATAAGTTTTTGAATGAGTGTGTTTTGTTGTAAGATAATGTTTTGTCATTTTCAATTGTGTTTTCGGATATTTTAAAGATTTTTCTTGTACGGTTCCCTTTTGACTTTACGTAATCAATTGCGAATTCGATTCTAAGTTTGGTGGTAGTCGGTTCGTTACTATGAATCGCAAATGAAAAGTTTAAGTCTCCTCCAATTTCAATTTTGTCTGATTGTAATTGGAATTGGTCTATATGAATTGCTTTTGTCGTTTCGAATCCAAAAATCGTTAAAGCTTCTATATTACCTTTTTTTAATAGCGTTCTACATGCGTGCTTTATAATCCAATTGGTATGGGGATTTTTACCGTACCATTCTTTCGCAATCTTTAATACTAAAGTTGGGTGATCTTTTGAAATATCGTTTAAATTATTTGCTACACTTTTGCGTACATACAATGACTCGTCTTCCTTTAAGTTTTCTAGAATAGGAAGAATTGGAGTTGGATCTTTTTTTAGACTTTTTAGAACCATTCCCCAAGGTAACTTTGGGCGGCACCCTTCACTTGCTAGTCTTCTTACATGTTCATTTGGATGAGTAGACCATTTTAGCATTTGCGCCATCATTCGTTCTTGGTCTTGTACAATGAACGGTCTAACAGCAAATTCTGATGTTGAGTGCTGTGTGAATAGTTCTAGGGATTCTATTGATTTTTCCCAATGAACTAGACCATACACTTCAACAAAATCAGGAAAAATAATACTACTTAATTGGCCCTTTGGAAATTTATCTAATATACTACTTAAAATCTCTATTGATTTTTCATATTTGTTTGGAAGTGTCTCTCCTAAACAAATCGTAATATGTCTCATTCTTTCCTTTAATGTTTTTTCTTCCCAGCTTTCATTGAATACTTTATCTATAAAATTTTCATTATTAAAATCTGTATAAACGATATGGATTTCGTTTGCTATTTTTGAAATTAAATCGTGGTTATATACATTTTTCAAAGCATCTGCCATTGTAAATCTCCAATCATTTTATTTCAAACTATTAAAAAATCTCACCTAGTAAAGTGATTGGCTGCGAGATTTGCCTATTTAATCCGTCAATCGCATCCTTTTTAATAATTGCTAAAGCACATGTCGCTGGTCCTGCCGATTTATGTAATGGAATACTAGATTGATTCAATAATTTTATATCGATATGATTCGTCTCCATCAACTGATTCAATTCATATTGAACTCCTTTTGAACCGATTGGTAATAGATCTGAGACATCTTCGCTTTTTGTTAATTGCTTTAATGAGTTAAAATTAATGATCTCGTTTTTATTTTCATTTAAATCCTCTAATACTTCATTTCCTACTTTTGGATAACCAATTAATATTACAAGATCCCCTGAAATGATTTCTTTCCTATTATACGGATTATAAATTTCTCCCATTAAAGTAATTCCTAAACCTGTTTGTTTTGTTGGGATATTTTCTTCTGTACTTCCAGTAATATTTATTTCTAAGTTGTCTTCATAAAAATTAGCTTCATTATATTCTTTAATCGCTTTTTCAATCCCGTTTATTATTCTCTTCCCTCTACCGTTCATTTCTACACATAAAGTATTAATTAATACAGTTGGCTTAGCGCGAAATGCCAATGTTTCAACTAAACATAATTTCGCCGTTAAATATCCTACAATTTCTTCATCAACCTTTATTAAATCAAGCTCACTCATCCCAATTCCACCGCAGCTATCACAAGCAATTGTAAAATAACGATCCTTATCTATATGCATTAAAGTTAAGTCCCTATAATTTGAAATTTGCACGTCTCATCACCTTTTGAAGTATAAATGCTAAAACAATATTTGCCGCTGAAGCCAATGTCAATGGTACAACCATTAAGATAAAAAAACTACTAACAGTCTTAACTGTAAAGGAGTGATTCAAATAAGCAATTAATAGACCACTTAATAAAGTTGCCACTGGACCATTTAAAATAATTGCCACTATCATGGCTATGTATTGATTCATTTTTTTAAATAATACGCCAAAAATCCAAACAATCACAAGCATTTGAACAGCAATAAATAGATGCACTGGTACTGTAAATGGAAAACCTGAAGTAATTGCTGTAAGAAGATGACCTAGTGCCCCTACAATTCCTCCTGCAATTGGAGAAATCAACATAGCTGCCAGAAAAGCCGGCAATGAATCAAATGCAATAGAATAGAATATTTTTATATTAGACAGTACTGCACTTAATGCAATAAATAATGAAAGTAAAACAATTTTTTTCGTGTTCAAGTTTCCCCATCCTCTTTATTTAGTTGATTGATATTTTTCAAAAATCCAAAACCATCGTTATACTCAATTTCAATAATACATCCGTTGCTCGTATAAAATTTCCAGAAATGACTTAAATCTAAATTAAGTAAATTTAGGAGTAGTAGCTTCATAATTCCCCCATGTGATACTACTATTACATCTTCGTTTTTCAATCTAATGTCATGACAAAATGTATTAACTCTTTCTGCACACTGCTTTAAGCTTTCCCCATTTGGAATTTGAAAATGAATCAAATCTTCATTCCACTTTTCTATAACTTCAGGCACTTCATTTAAAAGATCAGTATATGTTTTCCCTTCAAACAGCCCAAAATTTGTCTCCTGTAACCTACGATCAACTATTTTTGATTCTCCTATTAATTCTCCAATCGCATCACTTAATAAAGTACATCTACGAAGTGGACTAGAATACAAAAAATAGTGTGAAGTAGGCTCAATCATTTTTGTAAACTTGGTAATCACACCACGTATTTGACTTAAGCCTTTTTCTGTTAAATCAAAATCAGTCATTCCTGCATAAACCTTTTGTCTATTTCCAATGCTTTCTGTATGTCTAATTAAAAATATTCTCATACCAATCTCTCACCTATCACAGCAAAAATTAAAAAGCATAATTGGGAAACTTCAATCGTAAATCCAATTACATCTCCTGTAATACCATCTAGTTTTTGATTGATTCTTTTCGTAATGACCGTAATAAAAATAAACGTAACACATACCGCAAGAATAATTGCTATTTCATTCATTAAAATACTGCTTACACAAATGAGTAACACATATACAATTAGAACAAATAATGAATTAGATTTTTTAGCTTCAATTATAAATTGACTTCCAAATCCTTCATTTCTAGCATATGTACTTATTCTGCATGTAAATAGGGCAATGCATCTTCCAATAATCGGAAATAAAAAAATAGCAAATGTTGTACTCTTTGATAAAAATAACCAATCTCCTAAAAATAAAACAATTAAGGAAATTACCCCAAATGCACCAATCCGACTATCTTTCATAATTTCTAGTATTCTTTCTTTTGAACGATGACTAAAAATTCCATCTGATGTGTCAGCTACTCCATCAAAATGTAATCCACCCGTTAAGAATAAATAGACTAGTAGAATAAGAAATGCATTAGTTTCTTTGTCCAAAACAAATGAAATTCCACTATTCAAACTAACAAGTATTAAACCAAATAACACACCTACTAATGGAACCACTCTAATTCCTTTTCCTAGTTCGGCTTCAATAAACTCGTAGTTTTTAACCGGGATGGTTGAAAAAAAACTGAGGATCATTTTAAATCGATTCATATCGGTACTCCTACTTTATTCTTAATGGTAAACCAGCTGTAACGAGTATAACTTCTTCTGCTCTTAAAGCAATTTTTTGATTTATACGCCCAGCAATATCTCTAAAAATCCTTCCTAGTCGATAAGATGGAACAAGTCCATAACCTACCTCATTCGATACAATTATCAATGTTTTACCATGCTGATCACATACGTCTATCAACTCGTTCACTTCATGTTCTATATCTACTTCTAGTTTATTTATTTGTTCATTATTCATCGTCTCAAAATCAACATCAGTATAAGAATCAAACATTAAATTTGTAATCATAACTGTTATGCAATCTAAAATGACAAACTTGGATTGTATAAATTCTTCTTCCATTTTTAATTGATTAAATTGTTTATATCGCTCAACAGTATGCCAATCAATCCGACGATCATCTTGATGTCTTTTAATTCTTTCATTCATATCTCCGTCAAATGGTATGGCAGTAGCAATATAGACTACATCATTTGAATTTGTTTGTAATTCTTTTATTCTTTTTTCTGCGTAAGAACTCTTTCCACTACGCGCTCCACCAATTACAAGAATCAACTTCTTCACCTCTTCCCAAAAAAATAGGGATTATTTTAATTCTTTTAACCTAACTCGCCGATTACAAATAAACCTACTAACAATACAATCGTTAATAAAACTGACCCAAGTATTTTCTTTAAATTAGGTCTTGGTCCGTCCTTTAATACGCTTATACCCATCGGTAAAAGTGCTATACAAAGAGCCGATGTAGCCACAATTGAAAATGAGGTTGTACCTTTTAAGACACCAAGTGGCAGCGAACTCATAAGTCCTAACATTATAGAGCGAATTAACCCTAGTACTCTAGCTCGATATGAGCCGATGGCTAAAATAATCCAACCAAACATAATTAATGGGGATAGGCTATGGAATATATGAAACGCTCCATAAGATTGCGCCATAACTTTTGTTGCGGTCTCCACACCTAGAATTCGAACCAACTGAAAAGCTAGATGATCGACTCCTGCATGAAAAGTACGAGCAAAAAGACCAAATATCGCAAAACTTCCACCCCATAATGCCCAATTTGGCTTCTTTATACTGATTAATTTACAAAGTGATATAACTGCTGGCCACAATAAGACATTCCCCGCAATAAAAAAACTATAAGATAAAAATAGTAAAGTTGGGTAAGTCTTATATGCTTCAAGCTGATCTGGGAAGAGGAAATGAAATCTACTTCTTAAAATGACACCTGTAAGCATAAAAATTGGACCTAAAATTAAGGAGATCCCACCTAACCATCGCCCTGGAAACCAATTATCTTTTACTCCTTCAGTCATAACTTTTCTCCTTTTATTCAGTCCATTTCTATCATAATTCATTTTTAGTAAAAATGAGCATAAAAAAAGTCTCTTTAATAAAAAATAAACTTCTTTTTATGCTCTTTCTCTTTTACTATCACTTTTCATCTTTTATACGTTTTACTACCTATAATATGCACTTTCACTTTTATGTCTTTTATCGAATTAACATCAAGTGCATTCAGCGTTTTTATATCCCATTCTTTTCGATTAAATCGATAAGGCTTTTCTGAAATATTGAGGAGATCTACATGAAGCTCTTCTCCTTTTTTTATCGTTTTTAAAATATCACTTTTCATTTTTTTTCCTATATCAGAAGCTATTTTCTTCCTACTTAAACCATTCTCATTCTGTACAATGGCTACATTAGTTTTTACATTAATAATATACTTTGGCTTCTTACCACCTTTTATAACTTTAACTGAACTATTAGAACTTCTAACTTCCAAATTTACATCATCTTTTTCAAGCATAAGTGGTAAACTATAATTTTTCTGGTGCATATAATTCAGTGATTTTATATCTTTTAATGTTACTTGTCCTTTAAATTTTTGTTTCGATAAAATGTAGGCACCTTTTATATAAGCTACCTTATCTGCTTCTTTTTCTGTAAAATATTTTTCTTCCATATCTAATATAGGTATCAATAATGTTCCAACAGGTTGAGTGTATCTCGAAATAAACTGATTAAATTGCATGCTTAAAACAATAAAACTTCCTCTACTCCTTTCAGCTGGACTAGTCACTACAGTATATAAAAAAGGTAAATTAAAAAAGCTTTGACTCATTAATATATCTTTTATATCTCGTTCAGTCCCATAAATCCACAATGTGTATCTTAATAGTGGTCTTCCACTGATGAAAGAATTAACTTCTTTCATTTTTTTTTCAATAACCGATTTACTTAAGACGACACTGTTAACATGACCATAATATAAAGGAATTGGTGATTTTACATCGATTTTAGTAAGTGCTTCCTGTATAGATTTACCTGTAGCTTGGCCGATTAATGGAGGTGCAGGTATTTGTAATGCCGCACTTTCTTGCTTAGCAATATTTGAAAAATTGAGTGCTTGAATCGTAACAATGTACTGATCGTCCTTAAAGTCAATACCCATACTTGTAACTAATGTTTGATCGATAATCGTTCGATCTCCCCAACATCCTGTTAAAATGAATAAATGAAAAACTATTAACATAAAAATCAGTAATTTTTTCATCTTTTTTTCCACTTCCTGCGACGGTCTTTATCAACTGGATGGAGTGATTCATTTCTTTTCTGTTTAAACTTTTGAGGCACTTTTATAACTACGTTTAAAAAGTCAGATATACTTGGGACAGACAGTATTGTAATATAAGGCTGTCCAAAGCTTTCTAAAGAAACTATCAATGTCGCTAAAAGAAACATTCCAGTAAAAAAGCCAATTAAACCTAAAATAGACGATAAAAATAAAATAAAAAATCGTAGGATTACAATATTTCCTGCAATATTTTGATTAACTAATGTATAACCTGAAATAACAGTTAAAGCTACTATAACAAGCATAGAAGGCGAAGTTAGTCCTGCACGGATCGCAGCATCACCAATAAATAACCCCCCTAAAACAGCTACAGTTTGTCCTACTGCTTTCGGTAAACGAATTCCCGCTTCTTTAAATAATTCAAAAAAAACTAACATTAAGCAGGCTTCTAATGGAGCTGAAAATGGCAAACCGTTTCTAGACATAGCAATCGTTGCAAGAAATGGGTATGGTAATTGATCTATATGATAAGTAACCATTGCAATATATAATCCCGGTAGGAAAATGGTCGTTATAATCGCAGAAATTCTAAGATACCTTACTATGTTAATATAATATAAACTTGCATGTATATCTTCTGGTGAATAAACAAGTTGACTTAAGGTGGTTGGACCTATTAAACAACTTGGATTGCCATCAACAATAACTGCAAACCTACCTTGATTTAATGATTGTGCAACGAAATCTGGTCGACCTATGTTATCTAAAAGTGGAAAAATCGAGTATGGTAGGTCATATAATTCCTCTTCAACTTCATAGCTACTAACGATTACATCTTTTTTAATAGAACTTAGACGTTGTTTAACCTCTGAAAGAATTGAAGGATTAATGATATCTTCCATATAGACTAGTAAAACTTTTGTACGACTTCGTTCACCAATTGTATATTCAACACTTTTAAGTGTTGAAGTCTTAAGTCTTTGTCGGATTAAAGCCATATTATCCGAAATATTTTCAACAAACCCATCTCTTGGCCCACGAATTGAAGTTTCTAAATTTGATTCCTCCGGGTTCCGTTTTGGAGGATTCGCTACTTGAATAAAGAAAACATCATTTAAATAAGAACTAAATATTACTAAATCCCCAGAAAACAAATTTTCTTCGACTTCTTTTTTAATATTAGATACTTCTTTCAACCTTTTAGTCTCAACTATATTACTTATTAACTCAAAATTGAATTTTTCTTCTTTTTGGACAACATTAAAAATGTCATTAATAATTTGATTACTAAATTGAATGTCAATCAAATTTGGACAAAACATTATAATTACATAATAAGATTTTGCCCCTTCTTTATATAATTTAGTTCTGAAATCAATATCCGACGAGTGATTAAAAGACTCCATAAATTCTAGTAAATTGAGGTTTTCTAAAGTAGTCGAATCTTTTGTCATGCTGAATCACCTTTTAATTTTGAAATAACTAAAAATATAAGCATCATGCATAATAAGAAGATTAAATTTATTGGAAAATAATAGTATTGCAAAAAGTTAATAAATGATGTTGCATTCCATGGAATCATTACCGCTACTAATAAAATAAGTGACAATACTGGTAAAATCCATTTTTTTCTTCCGCTATAATTGATGATGTAATTTGCAATATATAAGTTTAAACTAATCCGAATAAATGCACCTGACAACCACTGAAAAATAGATAAAAAATCCAACCTCGTTATATTCACTCCTATCGTTAGAAGTTTCCATTGTTCATAAACAGGATTTCTCATTTTTTCTGCTTCAATAGGTCCAAATTCCGTAATCGCTCCCGTCAGTGGCCCTAAAATTAATATTAACAATATAAAACTAACGATCATTAACCATTTTACTTTTATTTTGTCTTTTAAAAAGGAGTTTAAAAATAAAATGAATATCATTTCAAAAAAACCTGAGCATGTATAAATAAAGCCATGAAAAATGTCATGATATCCATTTTCAAAAATAGGAAATAATAATCCATAATTTTTGTTCTTTCCATTCCCTATTCCAACTAAAAAACCAAAAAAAGCAACTGGAGGTAAAACTAAAAATGCAATCGTACTAATTGAACGTATACCTTTAAATACAGCATAAAAGCAAACTAGCGAAATTAATAGTACTACGGCAATATTAGGTATATCTTGTGTATAATTTGTATTTGCCCAAACTAGTGTAAATCGAAAAGTAACAAAGGCTGATAATAAAAAGTAAACTACAAAAATAGCTAATAATATGTAAGCTATTGGCTTGTATAGAACTTTAAATATTAGAGATAAAATATCTTCATTATTAAGCTTTTTATACAAATAAAAAACTAAAGCAGCCCAGATCATGAAAGGGAGAATGCTAGCAATAACCGTAATCCAAGAATCTCGATGAGTTGATGTCAAAACACTAGGTACGATAAACACATGTAACATAAATCCGGTTGACATAATCATCAAGATATAAATATGCGTTGAATAAATAAACTTTTTATTCATAAAGAGTCTCCCTACAAATCCTTTATTCCTTTAAGTTAACCTGAAATGAATTTCTTTATGTATAAATTTACCATTGTGTTTAAAATGCAGGGTTTAGGGGGAAGAAAACGATTGAAAAAAGTAATTTAAAAATAAAAAGCCTTCTCCCAAAAAACAATCGGGAGAAGGCTGCTTTTATTATTTGTTTAAGCCTAAATCTGCTAAGATACTATCTAATGTAGCACCTTTATATGAACTTTTTGCTTTAGGAGGATTTGAAACAGTTGAATTTTGTAATCCAAAATTATTAACTACATAATCCATATCTTTCGCATCAACTACTTTATCAAAGTTGAAGTCAGCAGATGCTTTGTTTGTGCCCCAGTAAGTTTGTACAGCTAATGCATCTAATACATCGATTACATTGTCTTTATTTGCATCACCAGCAGGTGCAACATCTAATAAGTAGCGTAATTGCCTACCAATTAAATCACCTCGGATATTATCAAATAAATTATTCATTTTTTGATTCATTGTAAAGTGTCCTGGTACATCAACAGATAATGTGTAAGGTTTACTGTCTAATTTCACACCATCGAATGCATAATCACCTTGTTTTGATGTGATTGGTGTTTGTAAAACAGTTTTACCATCATAAGATGTTAATGTAATTTTCGCACCTACTTTACTTTGATCGATCGCATAGTTTGTTTCACCTGTTGCAGGGTTTTTTGCTCCTTCTACTTGAAGTGTACCTGTAAGTTTTGAAACTGTTGGTTTTACATTATAACCATCGATATAAGTGTAAACATTTTTCGTTTCAACATTTGATGTATCAATTGTAGACGCACCATTACCTGAGAAGTTAATCGCTGAACCTGTTGTAAATGATTTATCTAATGTTTTAATATCGAAATTAAATAATTGAGTGTCCTCTGGTAACTTAGCTGAACCTGAGTAAGTAAAAGTAAAGTCATATTGTGTAATATAGTCCCAAGTAGTAGGTGATGTTTTTACTGTCACTTGTGCGTCACCATATTTTTTAACTTCATCATTTACTAGAATATTGTCAATGCTTCCTTGATTATTATTCAATTGAAGCGTTAATTTAGTAGTTTTTAAGTTACTAATATTATTTGCTTTAACAGCGTAATTTACTGTATCACCAGGTACAATATTTTGCTTATTCGCTTTTAAGTAATAATACGGAGTTGTATTTTTTACAAAAGCAATTCTAATTTGAGCAGTTGGATTTAACGCTGCATCCATACCATAGAATGTTAAAGGCAATACTGAATATTTACTATCAACTAAAATTTGATCAGTATAATCACCATTTTTATCTACGTTTATAGGCAATGATGGGAAGAAGGAATTATACGTGTAAACAATTGTGTTATCTGATTGATCCGCTTTAATACCGTATTTTTTCGCTTCATCGATTTCTGGGTCATTTACATTGATATTGAAGTCATATAACATTTGTCCATTTTTATCTAGTTGACTATCACTATACTCGATAACCTTTTGATCTAACTTGTCAAAGCTTGAAGTCATATTAGGAACAGCATATTCCAGCATAAAGTCTCTAGCTTCAGCAAATGTTTTTCCACTTTCACTCACACCAACAAGTCTTAATTTGTAGTGACCTGGTTTAATTAATTCATATTTACTACTAATCGGGTTTTTCGCATCTCCAGTGAATGGGAAGTAATATCCACCGACAAGGCGACCGATATTGTAAACGACATCTTCTTTCAATACTGATGTATTAAATGAACCAATAATACCTAAGTCTTGACCAGTTGTAGGGTCCTGAACGATCACATCTAATGATTTCATATGTGTTTTTATAGAAACACTTCCATCAATAAATGGGTACGCATAAGTTGGATTCGTAATTTTATTTGAATAAAGTGGGTTGACTAAATTAAATGATTGGATACCCTCTTCAACTACACGAACACCAAACGGAATTTGATATTGTTCAGTTGGATCCTGAGTATTCGTGAATGTAACATAACCTTCATATGTTCCTTTTTCAGCAGTTTTTGGAATGTTTAAATTAAACTTAATTGATTTCGAACTAATACCATTTAACTTAACTGATGTAGGGCCTGAAAGTGTAACCTTATTTGAAGCTGCATCCTTCGATCCTCTTAATCCAGTTTGATATTTCACGTCAACACTAAATGTTTTTGCTTTTTCACTTCGATTCTTTAATGTAACGTTACGAGAATCAGCAATATCATTACCATCAAATCCAAATGAACCAAAGCTCATCCCACCGGTTAACTCATTAATTAATTTTTCTTTGCCGTTTACAATCGTTGGTGTTTTATCAACCACTTCTAATTCTACATTTGAATGAATTGCTTCATATGCATCTACACGTCCACTACCTACTTCAAATACGCTATACGCTTTTGATAATGGATCAGCTGTATTCATTAGGATGGATTTAATATCTTCTGGTTGTAAATCTTTATTTGATTGTAGTAATAACGCGGATACACCAGCTACATATGGTGTTGCCATAGATGTTCCAGACATACGCTCATATGCATACTTATAATCCTCAGGTTTTGAACCATCACCTGTTTTGTTATTTACATAAAATGGTACAGATGAAAGAATCGAAACACCTGGAGCAGTCACTTCTGGCTTAATATCATAGTTTACACGTGATGGTCCTCTGGAACTAAACGTCGCTAATTCATCTGAAGCTGTTTGTAGCTTAGAATAGTCACCGAAAGTAACTTCATTTTTTCCAGCTTTAACTGCTTCGGTAATTTTTAATCCCTCTTCATATGAAACTGAGAATGAAGGAATCGCGTCTATCGACTCACCTAAGTATGCTTGGATTGCACCTTCACTTTGGTTATCAATGTTATTTGCCATTAATACACCTACAGCACCTGCTGCTTTTGCATTTTTGATTTTATCAATCAATGCAATTGTTCCACGTTGAATGTAAGCAATCTTTCCTTTTAAATCTTTTCCCGTGAAATTAGATGGATTTGCTAAACCTACGTCAACAAGTTGATAAGTTTTGCCTTTTAATGTCGTTACATCATCTGAATAATTTTGAGCTAATTGTCTAAAGTTGTACTTGTTTCCATCCTGTGTTCCGTTAAATTGATAAAGATCAATTGCAACTGATGAAGCTCCAACAGTTAATGCTAATGCAGCCGCTCCCGGTGAACCTAATGTGTCCATTTGGTCTCCGTCATTCCCTGCAGCTACGACAGTCGTTACGCCACTTAATACAGCATTGTTAACCGCGATCGAAGTTGCATAAAGTGGATCATTTATCGATGCACCTAATGACATATTAATAACATCCATACCATCTTTTACTGCTTTATCAAGACCGGCGATGATTGCTTCACTTGTTCCAACTCCACCAGGTCCAAGTACACGGTAAGAATAAATATCGGATTCTGGTGCTGCACCAACCTGCTTGTATTCACTATCTGATGCACCACGTCCACCAATAATACCAGCTACGTGTGTACCATGCTCAGTATAATAGTCAGCTCCATTTGCAGATCCTGGTTTACCAGCTTTAACCCAGTCAGCATATGTAGTCTCCATTGGATCATTATCATTATCTACAAAATCATATCCACCTTTGAAAGCGCCTTTTAAATCTGGATGGTTGTAATCGATACCTGTATCAAGGATACCAACTTTAATACCCTTTCCTGTATAGCCTTCAGCATGTAGCTTATCCAAGCCATCATATGGCGTATAGTTTGCTACTTTAGACTCGTCTGCTTTTAACTCGCTATTCTTATCCGATTCTTTTGGAGGGTCAATTGAGAACTTCTCATTACTCCATACAGTTTTAACTGCTTTTGATTTTAATAGATTCTTAATTTGGTTTGCTGGTAGACTCATTGAAACACCGTTAAATGCAGATTTATATGAATGCTTAATTTTAAAATCTACCTTTTTATTATTTTCATCTTTAAGAACTTGTCCCACTTCTGCACTAAAAGTAGAATGATCTTGATCAACTAATTTCCCCGCTTGTGCCTCGGTTAATGATTTGCCATCTACTTGCGCCTCAATTTGAGCCACTTTCGCCGGTTTATTTGCAAACTCAACAATGACTGAAGTTTGTTTTGGAGTCGTTTGGTCAATGTCTGATGAAATTTGAAGCCCTGTCGCTTCATTCGTTGTAATTTGTTTTAAAGCAGCTCGTTGCTGGGAAGTTAAATTTGCAAGTATTGTTTCTGTCTTCGTATTCCCTGCTGCCTTTGAAACATTTGTTACATGTGCAATCGGTGCAACAACAACACTAGATGATAGAGCTAATACGGTAAAGCCTGATACAAACTTACTTTTCTTTACTCTTTTCCCCATTCTTCTTCCTCCTGGCTTTATTTATCTAAAGTAAAATTCAATAAAGATCTATGATTTATAAAATAGTAAGCTACTTTTTATCTTCATATTTAACTCTTTACATCAAATTTACTTTCTACATTTATTATCAATTTATTCCAATTTTCGGTCAATTGGGTTATCCCTCGCCTAATTTATCAAAGTTTTAAATTTCCCCTCTCTACTTTCGACAGGATTCTTCTAAATTCTCCCGTGAAAAACAATCGAAATAACCCAATTTTTCTATCATTTAAAAAGAAAGAGTCTGCTATTTGAAAACGCTTACTATTTTTAATTAAACTTTAATATTTCTAAATAAACCCCGAATTGATAGCTTTTTCTTACTAATTGAACAAGATAAAACTATTTTAGAATATTTTAATTCATCATTTATTAGGTCTATTTTTCATTTGAAATGGTCAATAATTAACACCTTTTTTATGAAAAGCAACTACAGAGTGAAGGGGTAGTTACCTTTAAAAGGTAATGAGCAACGAAGAAAGTGCACTTTTTTGGGCAGTCTACGAGAGGGTATTTTGACTTCTGAGTTTGTGTTTTTCGATTGTTTCTTTGAACTTTGCTTCTGTTTATGGTCATTTTCAATTTATCATTTTACTGAACTATGCTTTTTCACTCAATTTATTTGAAATGAATAGCTTTATTTGCAGTTCCACCGATTTTATTTGCAGATTTGACTTTTTCAATTGAGGATTTTCCAACTTTATTTGCAGTTTTCGTATATTTATTTGCACGTCCCCCTAATTAATTGCAGATTTAACTTTTTTAATTGCGGTTTTGCCAATTATATTTGCACTTCACCACATCCTTCTACAAACTTAAAAGGGAAGCCAAATTAACTGGCTTCCCTAATTTAAATCTTTTATTATTTGTCTAAACCTAAATCTTTTAAAATACTATCTAAAGTTGCACCCTTATAGGTAGTTTTTGGTTTTGGAGCTTGATCAACAGTAGGATTTTGTAATCCAAAGTTTTGAACAACAAAGTCCATATCCTTTTTATCTACTACTTTATCAAAATTAAAGTCTGCTGAAGCTTTATTTGTCCCCCAGTAAGTTTGTACAGCTAATGCATCTAGTACATCGATTACATTATCTTTGTTAACGTCTCCAGCTGCAGCAGTTGCTAAACTATATTTATAGAATTTACCTACAGTTTCACCACGAACTTCATAAGATAAAACAACTTGTTGGTTCATCGTAAAGTGCCCAGGTACATCCACAGTTAATGTATAGGCATTTTTATCAGCTTTTATTCCATCAACATCATATGAACCATATTTGTCTGTAATTGGTGCTTGAGTAACTGTTTTTCCATCGTACGAAGTAACTGTTACTTTTGCATTGGCTTTACTTAGATCAATTGCATAATTCGGTTCACCTGTGACTGGATCTAAGCCACCTTCAACTTGTAATACACCTCTTATTCTAGAAACAGTTGGCTTTAATTTATATCTTTCCATATAAGTGTAGATATCTTTTGTCTCAACATTTGCTTGATCAATTGTTGATGCATTCATATCAAACCAGTAAGGACTTTCATTAAGATATTTGTTATCTGTTTTAAGATCAAAATTAAATAATGGTAAATCTTCTGGTAATGCTTTATCTCCAAAATATGTAAATGTAAATGTATGACTCGTTGGTGTGGTATTTACACTAACCTCTGCTTGACCATACTTTTTAACTGCATCATTTACAACTACATTCTCAATTGAAGCATAATTATAATTTCTCATTGTAATTTTAGTTGTCTTTAAATTTTTCACATTGTTCGAACGAACAGTGTAATTTACAGCTTCACCAGTCTTAAGAAGGTTTTTATCTGCTTTTAAATAGTAGTACGGTAAATTTTGATCCACAAATGCGACGCTTAACTTATTAGTTGCGTTAGCAGTAAAGTTTTTCGCTGCATCAATACCATAAAACGAAACTTCCAATGGCGCAGATTGTTTCCTCACTACAATTTGGTCACTATAGTTTCCATTTTTATCTGTTTTAATTGGATTTGCAGGAAATGGACTATTATAAAACGAAACAACTGAGTTACTTGATTGATCTACATCTAAACCTAATTTATTTGCTTGATCTGTTTCAGGGTCATTTAGATTAATATTAAAGTCGTATAAAAATTCTCCATTTGAATCAAACTGTTCATCGTTATATTCAATTACCTTTTGGTCTAAAGAGTCAAAACTTGACGTCATAGTTGGAGGGGCTAAATCGTAAATGAAATCAGAAACTTTTGTGAACGTTTTTCCATTTTCATTTGTTCCAACCATCTTTAATTGATAATGACCTGGTTGCGCAAAGCTCGGTTCATTGCTAATTGGATTTTTGGAATCTCCTGTAAATGGATAGTAAATCGAATTAAATCCTCTTCCAATAAAATAAGACTGATTATCATTTAAAGTAATTGGTGTAAATGAACCAACTAAACCAAGATCTTCACCTGTCTTTGGATCGGATAAAAGAATATCCAATGTCTTCATGTGAGATTTTAATGAGAATTCAAACCCAAGAAATGGAAATGAGTTTGCTGGCCAGCTAGTATCAGTTGAAAACAATGGGTCAGCTTTAAAGAAATCGATTCCTTCATTAACAACACGTCCACCAAATGGAATTTGGTATTCTTCAGTAGGATCTACATTATTTGTAAATACAATATACCCCTCATATGTGCCTTTTTCAGCTGTTTTTGGAATGTTTAAGCTAAAATTGATTGATTTAGAACTAATTCCATTTAACTTTACTGAAGTAGGTCCAGTTAATGTTACATTATTTTTAGCCGCATCTAAAGATCCTCTTGTGCCCGTTTGGAATTTAGCTTTTACACTAAATGTTTTCGCTTTTTCACTTCTATTTTTCAATGTAACATTGCGAGATTCTGTAATATCTTTGTTATCAAATCCAATTGAACCAAAACTAAATCCACCGGTTAATTCTTTGATTGTTTTTTGTTTTCCATTAATGATTGTCGGTGTTTGGTCTACTACTTGAATTTCTACATTAGAATGGATTGCTTCATATGCATCAACTCGACCGCTTCCTATCTCAAATACACTATAATCCTTTGCTAATGGATCAGCTGTATTCATTAAAATAGATTTTACATCAGCTGGCTCAAGATCCTTATTTGATTGAAGTAATAATGCTGATACACCAGCTACATAAGGAGTGGCCATTGAAGTACCTGATAGTCGTGCATACGCATATTTATAATCTTCAGGTTTTGAGCCGTCAACGTTTTTATCATTTACATAAAATGGAACAGTTGCTAGTATTGATACTCCAGGTGCTGTGACTTCCGGTTTGATATCATAATTGATTCGCGAAGGACCTCTTGAACTAAACCCTGCTAATTCATCAGATGCTGTTTGGATTTTTTTGAAATCACCAAATGTGAAATCTGATTTTCCATCTTTTAATGCTGCAGAAATTACTGAACCCTCTTCAAATGAAACTGAGAATGAAGGGATCGCATTCATTGATTCACCAAGGAATGTCTGAATTGCTCCTTCTGCCTTGTTTGCTTCATCGTTAGCCATGATAACCCCCACAGCACCTTGAGCTTTGGCATATGCAACTTTAGAGTCTAATGTATAAACTCCTCGGTTCATGAATACAAATTTCCCTTTTACATCTTTATTTTTATAACCAGCTTGATCTCCAAGTCCTACATCGACTAGCTGAATCGATTTCTCTTTTAATGCTGATAAATCATCTTTGTAGTTTTTCGTTAATTGTCTTAGATTGTAATTCTTACCATTGAGTACACCGGCATATTGATAAATATCAATTGCAACAGATGAAGCACCAACTGTTAAAGCTAATGCAGCTGATCCTGGCGAACCTAATGTATACATTTTGTCTCCATCATTACCAGCTGCCACAACTGTCGTTACCCCACTTAAAACTGCGTTGTTTACAGCGATAGAAGTAGCGTAAAGTGGATCATTCAACGATGCTCCAAGTGACATGTTAATAACATCCATGCCATCTTTTACTGCTTTATCAATTCCTGCAATAATTCCTTCACTTGTTCCGCCACCATATGGACCTAATACACGATAAGCATAAAGATCTGCTTCTGGTGCAGCACCAACAGATGAATACTCACTATCAGCTACTCCACGCCCACCGATAATTCCTGCAACATGTGTACCATGTTCAGTATAATAAGTAGAACCGTTTACTTCTGGTTGTCCTGATTTCTTCCAATCCTCATATGTTGTTTCCATCGGATCATTATCATTATCGACAAAATCATATCCGCCTTTATATGCGTCTTTTAAATCTGGATGGTTATAATCCATACCTGTATCTAAAATACCAATTTTAATTCCTTTACCTGTATAGCCTTCTGCATGTAGACGATCTAGCTGATCATATGGAGAATAGTTTGCTACATTAAACTCGTCTGCTTTTAATTGTTTGTTTTCTTGATTTTTTGCAGGCGGATCAATTGAGAATTTCTCATTACTCCAAACTGTCTTTACTGCTTTTGATTTTAGTAGATTCTTAATTTGGTTTGCTGGTAGTGTGATTGAAACACCATTGAATGCATGTTTAAATGAACGATTAATTTTATAATCTACCTTTTTACTTTTTGTATTTGTTAAAACTTGTCCTATATCATTTGTAAAAGTAGCATGGTCTTGATCAATTAATTTTTGTGCATCAGTTTTTGTTAATGTTTTACCTTCAACGCTCGCTTCTATTTGAGCGACCTTAACTGGTTTATTGGCAAACTCTACAATAACTTTTGTTTCTTCCGATGATTCCAAGTTAATATCAGAAGAAATTTGAAGCCCAGTTTCTTCACTAGTTGAAAGCTGCTTTAGAGCTGCTCTTTGCTCTGAACTTAAACTTGCCAAAATATCTTCTGCTTTACTCGGACTTGCTGCATTTGATACATTTGTTACTTGTCCAAGAGAACCTAAAATAAAACTAGATGTTAAAGCTAAAACAGTAAAACTTTTTAGAACTTTACTTCTTTCTCTCTTTTCCCCCATTTTTCTTCCTCCAGTTCATTTTTCTTCTTAGTTTGCCTTTAACGTTAATTACTAGAATTAATTTTTTTGACAACTTCTTCTAGTAATTAACAAAATAGAATGACGTTTGTCGTTTTTTTCTATTAATTATATTATTGGGAATTTTCCATTTTTACGCAATTGGGTTATAAGAAACCCTGTTTTATCAATGTTTATCCAATTCACCTTAATAAAATCGACAAATAACAACATAATTCCCCTTCGGAATAAACCAATTTTAGATATTTTAAATTCACTAAATAATAAATGCACTTTTTCTAGCAAAAAAAAAAAATACATAGACACGTTACTTAACGTTGTCTATATATTTCTTTTTTACATGCTCACAAATGTATGTTCAATTGACTCATACAACTCTGCGGCTTTTTGAAACTCTTTAATCTCTATATAGTATTTATATAATTTCTTACCAAACTGTTCGATATAAAATTTATTATTAGTAGAATAAAAGAATGGGAGTGCCTCATCCGATAGATATTGATAAAATTTTTCACGGGCTCCCTCAGCCTTAAGCTTAAATAGTTTAATCAATGTAATATGTACTGGGCTTTTTAACATTTTTGCTAATGCTAGTGCTCTTTTCATCACACTAAGAAGTATCTCTTTTTCTAATAGTGTCCCTTCAGTACATGTCTCTAAATAATTGCATAATCTTCTTAAGTAATTTATTGATTTTTTATTTTCGGTTTCATTAATACTTTCCTCAAAATAATACAATGCATTTTCATATTCTTCTCGCTTAAAGTATTTCACTCCAAGATTATTCAATAAAATAGCCTTGCGTTCTCGATCGCCTAATACTTCACAGTTATGAATTAAATCTTTATAGCGTTCTACAACTTCACTAAAATTCATTTCTAATTCACTACCGTACTGCAATAACATAAGTGATTCAGAACTAATTGCGAATAAATAATTATTCGTTCTTTGAAAAAACTTAAGTGCCATTTCGGCATATTTATACGCTAAGATTTTTGAGCTTCCGAAATGATAGGCAATTGCTAAATGGTGATAGTATTCTTCATTTCGATACTCATCAATATTAATCATCTTTAATACTTTTATTGCCTTTTGATGGTCTTCATTACTTAGGCTAGTATAGTTCGATATATAGTACATACCTTGAAGATGATAGAATAAATTTTTCTCGAAAGGTGATAAATCATCAAATTCTTTTTTCACATATGTAAGTATTTGCTTAACCATATCTAAATTTTGATAATGAAAATAATATCTTGCTCTTAGTAAATTATAATGGGCTGCATATTGTGAATAATCAATAAAGGGCATTTGTTCAAGTTCTGCTTTAATTTCTACAATTTGAGTTTCTTTTTTCATGACTAATGCGTCGTGCCAAAGATGTAATTTTTTCTCTAAATTATAAAACGATTGGACTTCATGATTAATATTGATTCCTAAACGATCTGAAAATAAAGCGATAATATCAGGTGAGTACGCCGTCTTTCCTCTTTCTATTTTACTAACATGAGTAGTTGTACATATACCTTCTCCAAGCATCGCTTGAGTTAATCCCATTTTTTCACGATAAAACTTTATGATTTCCCCCTCAATCATATGCACCCTCCTCTATCTCTATAACCATATTTAACTAATTATTCTTTACTAAATTTTAATATCCTTTTAAGGAAAAAACAATTAATGATTTATACCTAGTACTAGTAAATTTCAATCCAAACCCAATACATTATTACTAAATAAAAGATAGGATTCGAAAATGAAATCCTATCTTAAAGACTAATTTATTTTTTTTATTTATTTCTAAAGACCTACCCAGAAACTATGTTAATTTTCAACTTTCGTCATTAAACCAAAGAAAAAAATTCCTCTTAACCCACTTATTTTGAAAATTTGCTATACTAAACATGTGTGAAAAAAATTTTTTTGACAAAAATGAATATATACGAAATAATTTTCACATGAAAGGGTTTTCATATTATTATTAAAAAAAACACTTTTTTCCTATATAATAATAATTAAGCAAATTATATTTCTTTTCTAAATCTTTAAAATACATTTTTTCAATTTAATACTATATTAAAAATTTATATATAACTAAAACTCAATTTACTCGAAAGGTGTAAACAATATGGAACAAACGAACAGCTTAGGTAAAATTCGTTCTTACTATGCGCGATTAAGTGATAAAGAAAAAAAGATTGCTGATTATATATTACAAAACCCAAAGCATATAATTCACAGTACAATTACAGAAGTAGCTGAAGACTTAAACGTTGCTGATGCAACTGTTTTTAGATTTTGTAAACGGATTGGATTTAAAGGTTACCAAGCGCTCAAAATTGCATTAGCATCTGAAATTATGACACCAATCCAGCAAATCCATGAAGAAATTAATGAAAAAGACGATGAGATAACGATTGCGAATAAAATATTTCAATCTAATATTCGAACACTTGAAAATACTGCCCAAATCTTAGATAGTGCATCGTTTAAAAAAGCAGTAAATCTTATATTAAAAGCTAATAAAGTTGAATTATATGGTGTAGGTGGCTCATCTGTTATTGCGATGGATGCCTTTCACAAATTTATTCGCACAGGAATAAAAGCAAATTCATACACTGACTCACACTTTCAATTGATGTCAGCTTCTCAACTAACCAAGGAAGATGTAGCAATCGTCATCTCGCATTCGGGCTCAAATAAAGACATCCTTCGTATTTTGCAAGTATTAAATGAAAACGGTACCAAAACGATTGGAATTACAGGTTTCCCAAAATCTACTTTAAGTCAAAATGTTGATGTCTCGCTTTACACCTCTTCCGAGGAAACAGAATATCGACCAGAAGCACTGGCATCTAGAATTGCACAATTAAGTATTATTGATGCATTATACGTAAACTTAATGATCTTAAACTCTCATAAAGCTAAAACATCATTCGAAAAGGTAAGAACTGCAATATCAGAAACAAGATCTTAATACTATTAGGAAAAAAGATGTCTCAAATAAAAATCTTGAGACATCTTTTTTCTGGCATCGAGAAGGACCTATTCTAACCTACATTATTTAGCGATTTGACTAACAAATGTCTTCATAAATTTCAAAAGCTTCATATGCATGATTGCCATTTCTTCAGGGGTAATTGGTTCTTCTTTTTCTAGCCATTGCTCCAACAGTCCAAAGAAGGCCGATGAAATGAATGCAGTTGTGTATTCATGTGGAATATCAATCATGTACACTTCTTCTAATAAATCCACTAGTTTTTCATAAATCGTTTCTTTAATATGTTCCTTCATTTTCTTCGGAAAAGCTGGGTCCCCTTTTGTACTGATCAAAATTTTTATAAATCGTTGATTTTCTTTTAAATAATGATATACATTTAGAATAGGTGGATAGACCATATCATTTGAATAAAACTCATTCATTTCTTTTGGTCTTATAAATATTAGTCGATCCTGTAATCCTTCTAAGATTTCATTTTGACTTTTTTCCATTAAATCATATTTATCTCTGTAATGTAGATAAAATGTACCGCGATTTAAACCTGCTTTTAATGTAATATCTCTAACTGAAATAGCTTCGAATCCTTTTTCCTCTATTAAATCTAACAACGTCTCTTTTATTAATTTCTTCGTTTTTGCAACTTTTATTTCTCTCAATGATTGACTCATTTTAGATCATCCTTTTGAAATATAAGTTCTTACTAAACAAATTTCATAAATGTGTTTAGCAATGAACACATTTGTATGATTTGCTTATTGTGATTTATTAAAACTCATTGTAATATCTTCACATAACAATAGTCAACACGTTGTTCAGTAATTTTATATAAAGGAATTAGGAGGTTATTGAAATGAACTTATTTAAACAAAAACAAGCTATTTTAGCTCCTCTACTAGTTTTAGTTGTTGCGATTATTTTCAGTCTAACATTGGCATCATCCGTTAACCCTACACCTAAAAATCTTCCAATTGCGATTGTAAACGGAGATCAAGGAATCCAAGTTCCTTCAAAAGGGAATGTTAATATAGGTGATATGATGGTATCAAAAATAAACAAACTATCTAAAACGAATAATGGTGAAAAACCAGCGATTAAGTGGATACAAGTATCAAGTGAGGAAAAAGTACGTAAAGGTCTAGATGATCAAAAATATTACGGTGCTCTTATTCTTCCAAGTGATTTAAGTAAAAATCAAGCTTCACTAAAAACAGCAAATCCTTCACCAATAGCGATTAAAATTTTAGTAAACCAAGGTAAAAATACAACTGGCTCAACGATGGCTAGTCAAATGCTAACTCATATTGTAGAAAATCTTAACCTAACTACTCATACTCAAATTTTTAACGAATTAAAGAAAAACGTGAGCTCAATTTCAGTAAAACAAGCTGAAGTTTTATCAAATCCGATTGTGGCAAATATTGAAAATGTAAATGCAATTGGGACACATACAGCAAATGGAAATGCTCCTGTCACCCTAATTACACCACTTTGGATGTCTAGCTTAATAGGAGCAGTTATCGTCTTTTTAGCGAAAAAGAAAACACAAACATCAAATTCAATAAGTAAATTAAAAGTTATTTTTGAACAATTAATTCTAGGAGTTATCCTATCATTCATAATCGGTTTTGGCATAACATTAATGGCAAAATGGATTGGATTCACTCTTCCTAACTTCTTAGATGTTGCGTTATATTTAACAATTGCTTATTTCTGTTTCCATATCCTTATTTCTGCTGTTATGTCATGGGTTGGTTTTGGTGGAGTTGGGATCTTTGCCCTAATCTTTTTCTTCTCAGGTTCTTTAATTGGAATGCCAAAAGAGCTTTTACCAGCTTTTTCAAAAGACTGGATTTACTCTTGGGTTCCAATGCGATTTGGTGCCGATGGATTAAGAGAAATCTTCTATTTTGATAAAGGATTATCAATGAGTCATCCAATGAGTATTATTTTATGGATTGGTATAATTTCTCTACTTGCCTTATCTTTATCTGCCTTTAAGCCGAAAAAAGAAGTAGTAAACCAAGCAGTAACTATGAAATAACATAAAAAAGGAAACCGGACTAATCGGTTTCCCCTTTCTTATTATTGATCTAATCCTAAATCTTTTAAGATGTCTTCTAAAGTCTTTCCTTTATTAGTAGTTTTTGGTTTTGGCGCATTATCAACTGTCGAATTTTGTAATCCAAAATTTTTCATGATAAAGGCCATATCCTTCCCATCTACTACTTTATCAAAATTAAAGTCCGCTGTATTATTATCTGTACCCCAATATGTTTCGACAGCTATTGCATCTAAAATGTCAATAACGTTATCTTTATTCACATCACCAGCTGCTGCCCTTGTTAAATTCCAATTAATTCTCTTTCCTACTAATTCACCACGTACGTTATCTGATAAATTCATTTTTCGATACATTGTAAAATGACCAGGGATATCGACTTTGACAGTATAAGGTTTATTATCAGCTTTTATGCCTTCAGCAATGTATTGACCATTTTTGTTAGAAATTGGTGCTTCTACAGTCGTATTTCCATCATAAGAAGTAACTGTTACTTTTGCAGCAATTTTACTTTGATCAATTGCATAATTCGTTTGACCTGTAGACGGATCAATTGATCCTTCAGATAATATGGCTCCATCTACCCTTGATTGAGCTTCCTTAATTTTATAAGTTTCCATATAAGTATAGACGTTACTTGTTTCTACATTTGATTGATCAATCGTTGATGACGTCATTGTATACCAATCAAATGGCATACCTTTAGTCCATTTCTCAGCTGTTTTTATGTCGAAATTAAATAATTTTAAATCTTCTGGTAAAGCTTTCGTTCCATTGTAAGTAAAGGTAAATATATAAAGAAGTGTACCAGTTGTAGTAGGTACTGATGACACTGAAACTTGCGCATCTCCATATTGTTTTACTTCATCACTTACAACGACATTTTGAATTGTTGCAAGATTTGGATCAACTTTTAAATTGATTTTTGTTGTTTTTAAGTTTTTCACATTATTTGAACGAACACTGTAATTAACAGTATCACCTGTTGTGACAGTTTGTTTACTTGATTTTAAGTAATAGTATGGAAAATGTTCATCGACAAATATGATTCTTAAATCATTTGATGCATTTCCAGTAAAGTTTCGTGCTGCATCAAATCCATAAAATGCAACCTGCAATGGTGTAGAACGTTTTTTAACTTTAATCTGATCTGTATAGTTTCCATCTTTATCTGTATACTTTGGCTTTGCTGGGAATGGACTATCGTAAAACGATACAACCGCATTGCTTGTTTGATCAACCGGTATACCTAAGCGATTTGCTTCATCCGTTTCAGGATCGTTTAAATTAATGTTAAAGTCATATAAAAATTGGCCATTCGAATCAAATTGACTATCTTTATATTCAATTACTTTTTGATCTAAATTGTCAAAGGTAGTTGTCATATTTGGTGTGCCAGAGTCAAAAAAGAAATCAGCTGTTTTCGTAAATACTTTACCTTTTTCATTTGTTCCAATTATTTTTAATCGATATTTTCCTGATTTTGCATTAATCGCTTCGCTACTTATCGGATTTTTCGCATCTCCAGTAAATGGAAAGTAGAGCGAATTAAATCCTCTTGAATTCGTATAATTTTGATTTTCGTTCAATGTGATTGGTAAATATGAACCTACTAAACCTAAATCCTCACCAGTTTCTGCATCCTGTAACACAACATCTAATGTTTTCATATATGATTTTAATGAATAACTAAAACTTATATAAGGATATGCATTTTCAGGCCAGTCTATATTATTGCCAAACATTGGATTATTGATTATAAAGTTATCAATTCCTTCATCAACAAAACGTCCACCAAATGGTATTTGATATGTTTCTGTTGAATCTGATGTATTTGTAAATGTAATATACCCTTCGTATGTTCCTTTTTCTGCAGTTTTTGGAATGTTTAAGTTAAATTTTATATTTCTTTGACTAATTCCATTTAATTTTACAGACGTAGGGCCAGTTAACGTTACATTGTTCACGGCCGCATCTTTAGACCCTCTTAATCCAGCTTGGAATTTTACATCCACATTAAATGTTTTCGCTTTTTCACTACGATTCTTTAAAGTAATATTTCGAGAATCTGCAATATCTTGATCATCTGAACCGTAAGAACCGAAGCTAATGCCTCCTGTTAATTCTTTAATTGATTTTTCTCTTCCATCAATAATCTTAGATGTTTGATCCACAACTTCTAATTCTATATTAGAGTGAATTGCTTCATATGCATCTACTCGCCCACTACCTACTTCAAAAACGCTATACGCTTTTGATAAAGGATCAGCAGTGTTCATTAAGATTGATTTAATATCCTCTGCTTGTAAATCTTTATTTGATTGAAGTAATAATGCTGATACCCCCGCTACATAAGGTGTTGCCATTGAAGTTCCAGAAAGACGTGAGTAAGCATATTTATAATCTTCAGGTTTTGATCCATCAGCTGTTTTATTATTTTCATAAAATGGTACAGTTGAAAGAATCGAAACACCTGGAGCAGTCACTTCTGGTTTAATATCATAATTCCTACGAGATGGGCCTCTTGAACTAAATGTCGCTAATTCATCTGATGCAGTTTGTACTTTACTAAAATCTCCAAATGTGAAATCTGTTTTACCAGCTTTAATTGTCGCTGAAATAACTAAACCATCTTCATTTGAAACAGAGAATGCTGGAACTGCATCCATTGACTCACCAAGATATGATTGGATTGCACCTTCAGCTTTATTTGCTTCATCGTTATACATTAATACACCAATAGCACCTTTTGCTTTTGCATTTTTAATTTTATCTATTAATGCAATCGTTCCACGTTTAATAAATGCGATTTTTCCTTTTACATCTTTACCAGTAAAATCTGCAGGATTTCCTAAACCAACATCAACTAACTGATATGTTTTTCCTTTTAATGATGTCATATCATCAGAATAGTTCTGTGCTAATTGTCTTACTGAATAGTTTTTACCATTATTTACTCCAGCGTACTCGTATACGTCTAAAGCAATTGAAGAAGCGCCCACAGTTAATGCTAATGCTGCAGCTCCAGGTGAACCAAGGGTATACATTTGATCACCAGTATTCCCTGCTGCAACTACTGTTGTCACACCACTTAAAACTGCATTGTTAACTGCAATTGAAGTTGCATATATTGGATCATTTAAAGTCGCTCCAAGTGACATATTAATAACGTCCATACCATCTTGAACAGCACGGTCGATTCCTGCCAATATGGCATCAGTTGTGCCACTTCCATATGGACCAAGCACACGGTAAGCGTATAAATCTGATTCTGGTGCTGCTCCTACCGTTTTATAATCACTATTTGCTTTGCCACGACCACCAATGATACCTGCAACATGTGTACCATGTTCAGTGTAATAAGCTTCTGAATTACTAACTTCAGGCTTACCAGATTTTTTCCAATCAGCGTAAGTCGTTTCCATTGGATCATTATCGTTATCAACGAAATCATATCCACCTTTATAAGCATCCTTTAAATCTGGATGGTTATAATCCATCCCCGTATCTAAGATTCCGACTTTAATTCCTTTACCTGTAAATCCTTCATTATGTAAACGATCTAAAGCATCATAAGGTGTATAGTTTCCAACATTTGCTTCGTCTGCTTTTAGTTGATCATTTTCTTTTGGTGGATCAATTGAAAACGTTTGGTCACTCCAAATCTTACTAACAGCTTTTGATTTTAATAGATTCATAATTTGATTTGCTGGTAGTGTCATGGAAACACCATTAAATGCATGTTTATAAGAACGATTAATTTTATAATCTACCTTTTTACTTTTACCACTTGTTAAAACTTGGCCAACATCCTGAGTAAAAGTATCATGGTCTTGATTGATTAGCGCTTCAGCATCTGATTTTGTTAAGCTTTTACCTTCTACACTCGCTTCAATTTGTGCTACTTTAACAGGTTGATTTACAAATTCAACAATGACACTTGTTTGCTCCGAAGAGTCCAAATTAATATCAGAAGAAATTTGAAGCCCTGATTCTTCATTCGTTGAAAGCTCTTTAAGAGCCGCTCTTTGCTGTGCAGTTAGGTTAGCAAGAATGTCTTCTGCTTTACTTGGACTTTCTGCATTTGATACATTTGATGCTTGTCCAAGAGAACCTAAAATAAAACTAGATGTTAAAGCTACTACTGTAAAACCTTTAAGAACTTTCCCCTTCTCTCTCTTTTCCCCCATCTTTCTTCCTCCAGTTCGTTTTCAACAATTTAGCTAATCCAAATAATTACAAAAAATATCTTATTCTGACAAAATCCATTGTAATTAATCATTTAAAATGAACAATTTTCGTTCATTTATCTTAATTAAATTATCGTGAATATTCTGTTTTTAATCAAATGGGTTATTGCAGGCCTTGATTTATCAGTATTTATTCCATTAATTAAAAAATGCGACAAAACTCTACATTTTTCTCAATAAAATTAACATGATTTTTAACAATTTTAGGGATTCATTTTATCATTTAATTAACCTATTAAAACTTTTTAATTAAAATATTAATCGTTATTTAGATTTCTATATGTGTTAGATACAAAGTTAAAAAGATAGAATATTCCCAAGTAAGGTCTCTAAAACAAAAAAAGAACCAAGCTACGTTGATTCTTTTTTCATATATCAATTGTCAATTAAGTATCAAACAACTTTCCATCCAGTGCTTCAATATATCTTTTAGCAGATTTATAAACTACTTGTTTTGCATTCTCTTTTACAATCCCATGAAATGCATTATAAATTCTATCAAATATTAACTTCTCTACAGCTGACGATATTTCTTTTACTTTTTTTGCAGGTAGTGGTATTAAATTAGGATAACTATACATAAAACTTACCCAATTTGGATCTGCAACTACTTGAATAATATCCCCCGTTAACAGTATTCCCTTTTGCTCATTTCCAGCTTTCCATTCTAATACTGCCCCACCTTTAAAGTGCCCACCTAATCGATGAATTTCAATTCCTTTGTTAAGCTCTAACATTTCGCCGGACCAAAAAATAATCTTATCACTTTTTCTCGTAATCCACTCTTGATCATCTTCATGTATGTATACAGGTACATCAAATTTTTCAGCCCATTCAATTTGACTAGAGTAATAGTGTGGATGTGATAGAGCAATCGCATTGACTCCACCTAACCGCTTAATTTCTTCAATCGTCTTCTCATCTACATAAGAAATACAATCCCATAACAAATTAAACCCTTCATTCTTAATAAGATAAGCAGTTTGACCAATTCCAAACTTCGGACTAGTAACGATACTATACAAATTTTCTTCTTCAAAACGAATAATGTTTTGATAGTTTTGGTCTTTCATTGATTGTAATGTTGTCCAACTTTGCCCAATTGGACTAACATATTGTCTTTCTTCACAACAAATTGTGCAGTACTCAGGAGGATCGATCGACTTGTTATATTGAACGCCACATGTCGTACAAATAAAGTTGAACATTTGCTCATACATCTCACTTTCCTTTGAAATTAATCTGACAAATGGAACTTTATTAAAAGGTAAAAACTTCCAATAAAAATAGACACATTTAAGTATAGTAAATCAAAAACTGATTTATTACACTTGAATGTGCCTTAATAATTAAAGTTAGAGCATTCTATTATTTAATTTTTACGACTTTACCTTTTGTCATTTCAACTAATTCATTTGGTGTTAATTGAAAAATAGCTTTTGGATGGCCAGCAGCTGCCCATACTTCACTATACTGTAATAGATCCTCATCAATAAATGTAATTACTTGGTTTTTATGCCCAATTGGTGAAACTCCTCCAATTACGTACCCAGTTTGTTCACGTACAAAGTCAGCATCTGCTTTTCCTAGTTTATCATTTAGTATTTTCTCGATTTGTTTCTCATTTACACGGTTTATTCCACTTGCTACTACTAGTACAGCGCTATTTGAGCTTTCTAATTTAAATATAATCGACTTTGCAATTTGAGCCACTTCACAATTTAATGCTTCCGCTGCTTCCTTAGCAGTTCTTGCACTATTTGGTAATTCAATCACTTTATTTGAATAACCTAACTCAAAAATTAAATCTTGTACGATTTGTGCACTTTCTTTTAATGCTTCCACAAACATCACTTCCCTAAAAAATTGATTTTTAAATTATTCCATACTAAAAGGTACAATCCTGCTTTTTTTCAAATAAATAAACTACTTCCACCAAATTGAATTAGGATATTCACCTGTACTTATATTAATTGTTTCACCAATTTTAGGTGTAGAATACTTTACTTCATTTTCTTTAGCAGCCTTCACGGCACGTTCAATTGGGTCATTCCAGTCATGAAATGCTAATGTAAAGGCACCAAAGTGAATTGGTACAAGAACTTCACCTTTTACATCAATAAAAGCTTTAACAGTTTCTTCTGGCAGCATATGAATTGCAGACCATCGTTTATCATATTGACCACATTCCATTAACGCTAGATTAAACGGTCCATATTTTTCCCCTATTTCCTTAAAATGAGGTGCATATCCGCTATCTCCACTAAAATAAATTTTCGTTTTCCCACCAATGATGACCCACGAGCACCACAAAGTACTGTTACGATCAGTTAAACTTCTTCCCGAAAAATGTCTTGCTGGCGTACAAGCTAATGTTAATTGATCAAATTTAAATTCATCCCACCAGTTATGCTCAGAAATACTCTCTTTCGGTACCCCCCAACTCACTAAGTGACTTCCTACACCAAGCGGAACAATAAATCGATCTACTTTCTGTTTGATTTTTTTTATTGTACCGTAATCTAAATGGTCATAATGATCATGCGATAGTATGACAGCATCTATTTTTGGTAATTCACTGATCTCAATTGGCAAACCTCCGCTATATCTTTTACCACCAAATTGCGGAAACGGGGTTGGTGCGTTCCCAAACATTGGATCAACTAAAATGTTTTTGCCTTCTATTTCAATTAATAAAGCTGAATGTCCAAACCAAGTAATTTTCGAATCTTTACTTTCTGAATGAAACCTGGAAACATCAATTTTCTCCATTGGAATCCCATCTCTAGGAACACGATTCGGATTTTTCTTAACAAAGTCTCTAATCATAGAAATGTTTGTTTTAAAATCCATACTCATACTAGTAGGGACTTGGTTTATAAACTTACCATTTTTATAATGCTCTAAAGCATAAAATGACTCCACTTGATCCTTTGAATATTTCTTCCCAAAATGAGGATATGTATTTAAAAACGTTAAAATAACGATAACTAATATGACTAAAATTAGTAAAAATAACATTTAATTTCTGCCTCCAAATAAACCTTTACTAAATTTTACACTACCACAAATTTAGATGATTAAACAAATATTCAGATTGCTTTTTTATATAAAAAATTACTTTCTCTTGATAAAAAAAAGAGAGGTGAAATTCACCTCTCTTTAATCAGTTTCTTCTATTATATATATACTTAGTTTATAGTTCTTAATAAATTAGCCATTTCAATTGCTGAAATACCAGAATCCCAGCCTTTATTACCAGCTTTAGTGCCCGCTCTTTCAATCGCTTGTTCAATATTTTCTGTCGTTAATACACCAAAAATGACAGGGATACCAGTTTGTAGCGTAATAGCAGCAACACCTTTTGCTACTTCATTACATACGTAATCGTAATGAGTAGTTGCCCCACGAATAACTGTTCCTAGCGTAATGATTGCATCGTATTTTTTTGAATCTGCAAGTTTTTTTGCGACTAATGGAATTTCAAATGCACCTGGTACCCAAATAACATCAACGTCTGATTCTTCTACACCATGACGATATAGTGCATCTTCTGCACCACCTAGTAGTTTTGATGTAATAAATTCATTAAAACGTCCTACGATTACAGCAACTTTAAGTCCAGATCCTACTAAATTTCCTTCAAATTTCATCTTAATCTCTCCCATTTTTAATAGTGTAATAAATGTCCCATTTTTTCGATTTTAGTAATTAAATATTTTTCGTTTTCTGTTTTCATTTCGGTTTGAATTGGCACTCGATTATTTATCTGGATTCCGTGAGATTTTAGCGCTTCTATTTTAACTGGATTATTCGTTACTAAATCTATACTCACAATCCCTAAATCTTTAATAATTTGAGCACTTATCGCATAATCTCTTAAATCTGAATCAAATCCTAAATTTAGGTTTGCTTCAACAGTATCAAAGCCTTCTTCCTGTAACTTATATGCTCTTAACTTATTAAGTAAGCCAATCCCTCTGCCTTCTTGTCGCATATAAACAATTACGCCTTTGCCTACTTCTTCAATCATCGATAATGTTGATTGCAACTGAGGTCCACAATCACAACGACATGAGCCAAATACATCACCTGTTAAACATTCCGAATGAATACGTACAAGTACTGGTTCACCATCGTCAACTTTACCTTTTACAATCGCAATATGCTCTTTGCCATCGATCTTGTTTGTATAACCAATCATCTTAAAATCACCAAAATCTGTTGGTAATTTAATTTCAACTTCTCTTTTTACAAGTTGTTCAGTTTCTTGTCTATAATGAATTAAATCTTTAATTGTAATCATTTTTAAATTAAATTTATTTGCGATTTGAATTAGATCCGGTACTCTTGCCATCGTTCCATCGTCATTCATAATCTCACAAATGACACCAACTTCTTTCGATCCAGCCATTCGAGCTAAATCCACTGCCGCTTCTGTATGACCTGGTCTCTCAATAACTCCTCCGTTTTTAGCGACTAAAGGAAACATATGCCCAGGTCTTCTAAAATCTGCTCCAGTTGATTCATCATTTAACATTTGTAAAACAGTATGTGAACGTTCAAATGCCGAGATACCAGTAGTAGAGTCAATATGATCAATACTTACAGTAAAGGCAGTACCATGAGAATCTGTATTTTTTGTTACCATTTCATATAAATCTAGTTTCTTGGCTATCTCTTCAGAAACAGGTGCACAAATTAATCCGCGACCATGAGTGGCCATAAAATTGATATTTTCAGGAGTTGCAAATTCTCCGATAACAACAAAATCTCCTTCATTCTCTCGATCTTCATCATCACAAACAATAATAATTTTTCCATTTTTTAAGTCTTCAATTGCTTCTTCTATTTTAGAGAACATGAGCTTACTCCTTTATATATAGCCATTTTGAGATAAAAATGAAGTTGTTATTGCAGTACTCTTTTTCGTCTCATTCATACCAAGCATTTTTTCAACATACTTACCTAATAAATCAAACTCAATATTAACGACATCTCCAACTTTTTTACTGCCTAAGATCGTATGTGAACGGGTATGAGGAATTAAAGAGATTGTTACAATATCAGTTTCAACTTCAAATATTGTTAAACTTGTACCATCAATCGTTATACTGCCTTTTTGAAGGCAATATTTAGCAAACTGACTTGGAATATTAATTATATAGATTACTGCATTTTCTATTGATTTGACGGATACAATTTTACCTGTACCATCAATATGACCCGATACAATATGGCCACCAAACCGGCCATTCGCTGCCATTGCCCGCTCCAAATTTACTTTTTGGCTAGAAACCAAAGTACTTAGATTTGAAGCTTGAAATGTTTCAGGCATGACATCAACAGAAAATTCATTTTTAGTAAAATTCGTAACGGTTAAACAAACCCCATTTACAGAAATGCTATCTCCTAAATGAACATCCTCTAAAATTTCTGATGCACCAATTGATAGCACTAAAGTTTTACCTTTTTTTACGATATTTTTTACTGTTCCTATTTCTTCAACGATTCCAGTAAACAAGTTTATTCACCTCATTTCGAAAAAGCACATTACACTCAAGCCCGATAAATGACTTTGTAAGACCCATCTCTAATTTCATAAATAGTTGATCCAACTTATCACACCCTCTAATTCAAATTAATTTGAAAAAGTGAAAAGCCCCTTAGAAAACTCCTAAGGGGCAATAGATGTTTAAGAAAGGAAGTGTACTTAAATAAACGCAAGTACAATTTGAGTCTATTAAAAGACAGTACTATAGCGCGTCTATTGTTGTACATACAAAATATGCACAACGAACTAAGCCTATACGGATAGTATTTTTGAAAACAACTATACCGTATATGCACTCCATCCTTCTCCCATCCAGACTATACTGTCGGCTCTAGATTCTAACTAGATCAGCAACATATAAAAAATCTATATGGAGCTCACGGGCTTAGTATAAAAATATACAACACCGCCGGTTGGGAATTTCACCCGACCCCGAAGGACACTAATTATCAAATTTGGTTTCATTATAACTAGCAATTATTTCGTTGTAAAGAATTTATGATTCTATTTTCTTTTAAAACGATCTATAAAAAAACAAAATTAAAGTAAAAAAACCTTATAAAATATGGAAAATTTCTCACTCTATTTAGTTAAAAAAAATATTATTTTTTATTCTTATAAAATTAATCATCATGTTTTAAATATTTTCTTGCAACTAATACAAAAATGTATAAATATTAACATTAAAATCATTACAGAAAAAAATTGAATACTATTATTAGTATAGAAAGTAAGACTTACGAATTCCAAAATCACATGAATTTAGCTTAATTAAACACACAACTGAATTCGTTTTTTCATTTTATCATTATATTGTTTATTAACACAAAGAGTATCCCCCTTTTAACAATGTCCCTATAATACTTAATAATTTCAATTTTTAAAGCCCTGGTAACGTTAAAACAATATATAATTCTAAAATAACAAAAGGCTTTCATTCGTATTTAAAAAGGCATTAGTTAAACAGAAATATAGATACCAAACTGAAAAAAAATGGCTTGTAATTTCAATAAACACCCTTTAAAAACAATAATAAATATACAATAAGAAGAATTATTATAAAATTCCACTTTCATAAAAATAGAAACTTCTTTTAATAGAAGTTTCCTTTCTAACTCATTATTCATTTCCAACTTGTAGAACTTTTTCATGTTGCTTTGAATCTCTTTTTTGTAGCCAAATAAAGTACACTGAAACTAATATGATCAATAGTAGAATGACCGGTGAAGAAAATAAAAGTATTCCTAAAAAGCAAATTGCTAGAATAAAGGAACCGATTTTGAAAAACACGGAATCAAATAATCGCAAACATGCCAATACTCCTAGTAAAGCGTTGCATAAGAAGAATGCATTTGCAATTGCTACCAGTGTTTGAATACTTAGGAAGTCGCTAAAATAAAGAATAAATACAATTATGTGAATGCCAAACAAGCTAAATAATGAACGAGTTGCCACATTATTTTTATTTTTAAAAGAAAGCCATGAAGGTAATAAACCTGTTTTGGCTTGATCGGCGATAAGTCTTGATACTGCTCCTATTACTAAGAGAACCGTACTAATACAAAGAGCAATTGTAATTGACGAAATAATTGGTGTTGACCAACTTCCAAATAAACTCTGAAGTAGTGGTGCTAATGATTGATCCATCATATTTCCATTTTTAGAATGAATCCACTGGAAAGCAAATGCAACTGTTAGACTTACTATTGCTATAATCGAAAAACTTAAGACTACTGCTCTAGGAATTGTTCGTTCTGGATTTTTTACTTCTAAAGAATAGCTACCGATGACTTCCCATCCGATTAAAGCCCAAAATAATAATAGTAAACTTTCTCCAAAATCTGAAACAGTAATTGGATTCGATAAAGTAAAGCTCCCATCAACTGTAATTAACGTATGAATACTCCCAACTATAAGCGTCACTACAATGAAGCTAGACATAAAAAAGGCAAATTTTCCAACATCGGCAATGCTTCTAGTTAAAATGATATAAACAAAACATAGTATTCCTAAAGCTAGCCACTTTTCATTGAAAAAACTTTGATTCGTCAGTAGTTGTAAGTAATGCCCTGCCGTACCTGTAACTGCAATTGGACCAAAACAAACTGCAAGTAAAAAGAAAATAGCTGAAAGATTTTTTATTTGTGTACCAAATGCACGCTCAACTGCCAATGGTACTCCGGAATCTCCTGGAATCAACAGACTTAGCTTACCAAACATAAGTGCAAATATTAAACTTAAACCGAGCATTATAACCCAAGCAAAAATAGCATAATTACCAGCAGTTTCATACACTGCAGGTGGTAAAATGATAATTCCTGATCCTAATATAGGTCCAATCATTAACCCACTGAGCAAAAGAAAACCAATTTTTCGATTCCTCATTAATATCCCTCCAATAGTTATTGAAACAAATTGTAATCTCGTATACTTTAATTATATGAACAGATCTCTCATCGGTAAAATGAATAGTTACGATATAAACCATCGGAAAATCCGATACTAAGGAGGCTATTATGGAAATCCGTCATTTAATTACGTTAAAATCAATTGTCGATCTGGGCGGGTTCTCTAAAGCTGCGGTCCATCTCGGATATGCACAATCTACGGTAACTGCACATATACAAGCACTTGAGCAAGAGTTAGGAGTACCTTTATTTGACCGTTTAGGTAAAAAGGTTCATCTGACGGAGGTCGGTGAGAACTTTTTAGTTCACGCAATCGAAATGATTCAACTTTATTCAAAAGCTAAAGATGTATTTCAAATGGAAAATGAGGAAGTATCCACGTTAAAGATTGGAGCTCCTGAATCTTTAACGATCTACCGTCTTCCACAAATTATCCAAGCTTTTCGATCACAAAATCCGAAAGTAAATATTATGATGAAATCTGGTTCATGTTGGGAATTACAAGATGAATTACGTCGAGGAGATCTGGATATTGGCTTCTTTCTACAAGCTCCATTAACTGATTCAGATTTGTATACGGAAACACTAATTGAAGAACCACTTGTCATTTTGCTACCTCCAACTTCTGATACTAGAACACTTTCATCCTTTACACTAAATGCGAATGAAAATATCATTCTTACAGAACAAGGCAGTTATCGTGACTATTTTGAAGCATTCCTAAGAAGTAAAGGTATCGCAACTGAGTCTGGAATGGAATTTTGGAGTGTAGAGGCAATTAAACAATGTGTTATGTGTGGACTCGGAATATCCATACTCCCACTCGTAGCAGTTCAAAATGAAATGCAGCAACAAAAACTTAAAGTCATAAATTGGGATACAAATTTAGGAAGTGTCTCTACGATCATGTCTTGGCATAAAAATAGATGGCAATCACGTGCTGCTAGAAAATTTATGGAAGTTGTTAGAGAACAGTCTCCTTTATGGAATCAGTCTATTAAAAGCTAGTTTCTTACTAGCTTTTATTTTTTTGTTTAATTGAACTTTATTGATAAAGTTGTGAACTTTGTTGGTAACATTTCTTGATCATTCATTTGGAACTTCTTTTTGGAAGGATTTACTGAGTTTTGTTTAGTTTTGGTCGTTTCTCGGCCAATTTTATTGTTATTTTTCTATTTTTTTGATTCATTCATGTTTCATGACTTTATTTGCAGTTATCCAGATTATAATTGCAGTTCTGACATATTTATTTGTAGATTTGCTTTTTTTTTTGCAGTTCGACCTTTTTTATTTGTACTTCCCAATTCAACGAAATGAAAAACAGCTAGCCCCTGACTAGCTGTTTTATTATACCGTCTGCCGCTCAATTAATTTGATCGCTATCTCCTCTTGATTAATTGCAGAATTAATCGCTTGTATAAAAAGTTTCTTCCCTATTTCTCGTAATGGAATTTCGACTGTTGTTAACTTCATTACTTTTGCAATTGGTTGATTATCGAACCCAATTATCGCTAGATCATGAGGAATAGCTATTCCACGATCATTACAGCAAGTCTGCACCCCCGCTGCCACTTGATCACTTGTTACTAACAAAGCTGTTGGCCTCTCTTTTAAATTTAACAAAGATTGGACAATTCTTTCACCGTCTTCAAAATAGTAACAATTATCGAATACAAAATCGTTATTTAGTGATTCATTATATTTACTGTGAAAATCACTATAGGCAGCCTCTCTTTGTTTACTATTCTTACCTGTTCTACGACCAATACTATAACCAATTTTCCGATGTCCTTTTTGATATAAATATTCTAATGCAATCATGAAACAATTGTATTGATCGATAAATGTTGAGGAAACCCCTGTATTTCTCGTATCTTCAAATAATACTATTTGCCCATATTGCTTATAATTCTCGATCATTTCAATCGAACAAATTCTAGAACAAATAATGAGTGAATCGATTTGTTTATGCTGCAGCATTTTTAAAGCCTCAATTTCCCTCTTCTTCTCATAATTTGATTGAAATAGTACTAGCTTATAATTATTTTTTATCGCTTCGTTAGCAATTCCATCAATTAGCAATCCAAAGTATGGATGTTGTGAGAACGGAATAACCACTCCAATTAGATTCGTTTTTCCTTTGCTTAAATTTACTGCATTTTGATTTCGTTGATAATTCGTTAACTCAATTGCATTTAAAACTGCATTTCTTTTTTCCTCACTAACATACGGCTCATCATTTAAAACTCGTGAGACTGTTGTAACCGAAACGCCGGCAATCCTTGCAATATCTTTAATATTAGACATTTTCTCACCTTTTCTAAACTTTTTCTTGCTCTGAAACTAGTTCCATACTTTACTCTGTACTCATAATAAAAAGGAGGTACAAATATGCAAATACTTTTTGGCTTACTATGTTTACTATTTATGTGTAGTTCAATTTTATTTTTAGCTTCAATTGCTATCATACAACAAGATAAGAAACGAGTTAAGAAATGAGGACAAAATTGAACAATAAGCTAGTTTAATCAATTTAGTAGTTTTTTTTCTTCATCAATTCCCCCCTTAGATTTACATAATCCTAAAAGATGTCTCACTTTTTATGAATACTATAACTAGGCTATGTAAATAATAAAGTAGGTTAGTTATTAAAGGAGGTATTATGATGGATACTGAAAGAGCATTAGAAATCGTAGCTGCACCTGGTATGATTAATGTAACTTGCGATGGAGTACCGGTTTATATTCAGCATGTTAATAAAAATGAGGGGACAGCAAGAATTTATCCTCTTGATCAACCACAAAATGATAAAGAAGTATCACTAAGTCACTTAAAAGAACATTAAATGATAAAAAAGACCCAAAAATAAACCTCTATTAAAGAGGTTTATTTCATTTTTATTAAAAAAACATAAAAATATAATTATTTAGTCTGATTACAATTGCAACCATAAGAAATATGAAGATGTTAGAGATTTATCGTTACTTATGACATATCTTCTATCTAGTTCAATTTAACTGAACGACTAGGTATTTGGTAATATGTCGAATTTACTACATAATTTTAAAAAAAATGAAAAAAAAGTCGAAAAATTGTTTGAATATTTCTATAAGTGTGTTATCATAAAAATCACTTAAGCGAGACAATCTTTAAATTACTTCGGAGCTAATTGTCAGAATTTTCTATTTTTTAAGGTAAAATTAGAAAATAATTAACTTTCTAAATAGGAAATTAAAAAACTACTAAATATAGGATTAGAGGAGGCTCATATGAATTTATTTCGAAAAAAATCAGTTACAAGCAGTTCGCCTAGTTCACTTAAACAAGTTCTAGGAGCGTTTGATCTTACAATGTTAGGTATCGGTGCCATCATCGGTACAGGTATATTCGTATTAACTGGTGTAGCGGCAGCTGATTACGCCGGTCCAGCACTTATTCTTTCATTTATTATCGCAGGTTTAGCTTGTACATTCGCCGCACTTTGTTACTCTGAATTTGCATCTATGATTCCAGAGGCTGGTAGTGCTTACACTTATAGTTATGTTGCTTTTGGTGAAGTCATAGCTTGGATATTAGGTTGGGACATGGTACTAGAGTATGGACTTGCATCTTCAGCAGTAGCAAGTGGATGGTCTGGATATTTCCAAAGTTTATTACATGGTTTTGGACTAAACCTTCCAACAGCTTTAACTAGTGCATTTGATCCATCTAAACATACTTTTATTGATTTACCGGCAGTAATCATTGTTTTAATTGTAACGTTCATTCTTACTAGAGGTGTTAAAGAATCAGCAAAACTTAACACAATCATGGTAATTGTAAAATTAGCAGTAGTAGCACTTTTCATCGTAGTTGGTATTTGGTACGTTCAACCACATAACTGGACTCCATTTATGCCAATGGGATTCCATGGGGTAACAGCTGGTGCTGCAGTAGTAGTATTTGCTTACTTTGGATTTGATGCAGTATCAACTGCAGCTGAGGAAGTTAAAAATCCTCAACGTAACTTACCAATCGGTATTATCACTGCTTTAACAATTTGTACAATCTTATATATTGTCGTTTCATTAATTCTTACTGGTATCGTTCCGTTTGATCAATTAGGTGTTAAAGACCCAGTTGCTTTTGCACTAGCATTTATTCACCAAGATTGGGCTGCTGGTTTCATTTCTCTAGGCGCAATCATCGGTATTACAACTGTATTAATCGTAATGATGTTTGGACAAACTCGTCTATTCTATGCAATCAGTAAAGACGGTTTATTACCAGGTAAATTATCAAAAGTTAACAAGAAAACTGCAGTTCCTGTAACAAGTACTTGGGTAACTGGCGGGCTAGTTGCTTTATTCGCTGGCTTAATTCCATTAAACAAATTAGCTGAATTAACAAATATCGGTACTCTATTCGCTTTCTCTGCTGTTTCTCTTGGTGTACTAGTATTAAGAAAAACTCGCCCAGACTTAAAGCGTGGATTCAAAACTCCTTGGGTACCAGTAGTACCAGTATTAGCTGTTGTATTCTGTGTATATTTAATGCTACAACTTTCAACATTTACTTGGAAAGGTTTCGTAGTTTGGTTAGTAATCGGTTTAGTAATTTATATAACATACGGATATAAAAATTCTAAACTAAACGGTAAAAATAAGATTGATAAAGATTCAAATCAAACTGCATAAGTAATTAAATGAGGCTGTCTCAAAAGGTCGTTAAATATCGACATTTTGAGACAGTTTTTTTATTTTTTGAGGGATTTTTATAAAATTGTAAGCTTTAAAGGAGAGATTTTTTCTTTAGCCCTCTTGTTCTTACAATCTTGTCCTAGTCTTTTAACTAGATTTTTCACAGTTAGCTTAAAATTCATTTTTTTATATTTATTAACAATTTTATGTTTCCAATAACACTAGTAAGTTTTTTTTCAGAAGTTAAAAATATTATGAGCTAATTTTTTCGAAAAACAAATTCAATTCATTAGTTTATTAATTAATGTTCGATATTAATTGACTTACAAACTGATTAATAAACAACAGTTAGGATACTCTTAGTAAAGGCTATTTGATTAGGATTTATTGCAGACTTTTTTTGATGAATAAGTTGATTGGAACGGAAGGTTGCTCGACTCCTATGGGATAAGCGGGAAGGCTGAGACCCCGCAGGCTTGCCGAGGAGGCTCAGGTCTCGCCCCATGGAAAGCGAGCATCCTGTAGTGGAAATCAACATCACTCTACTCCTTTTACGAAAATTTAGTTATTATTTGACAAGGTTGTTTTTCAACAGTGTGAAAAAAATCCCACTATAATAATCTATAGTGGGATTTTTTTGTTAGTTACATATTTCCCTCAACAAACTAGAATAATGATAAATATCCACAGCTACAAACTTTACAAAAACAGATTTACTTTATGATATGATACGACTTAAGAAATTTTATTTTCGAATGAACAGGAGCTGTTAAAATGTTCCCATTAAAAAATTATTATGAATCATTTATAAAAAAAGATCTAATTGGAGTGAAAAGAGAGATTGCATTAAAACGACTAAGTAATTTACTTGCTTGTCAAAAGATTAGTAAAGATACGAAGGAAGTTGTACATATTCGTTATTTTACTTGTACCGAAACACTTCAGCCTACTGACACTTATTTAGGTACAATTGCTGTGAAGTTTCAAAATGGTTATGTAGTTGAAACAGCAATTTCACTTCCTAAGGAAAAATAATTCATTTATTAAAACTTACTTCTAGGTAAAAGCCTAATTACATTATAGACTAGTTTCATAGTTGGCAAAAAAACATACGATACATTATCCACCTCTCCTAATTGAAATTTTTCAATTAGCCGCATGACCCTAAGGGAGTTTTCCCTTAAATATCGTATGAAGGAGGTCACATGTATGAGTACTGGACATCACGGACACCATCTTAACGGTTTTGCTTTAATCGTTGTTCTATTTATCCTATTAATCATTGTTGGAGCAGCTTGCTGGTCTGGATATGACGGATATGGATATGGACATGGACATCACTGGTAATCATTAAAAACTATAAAACTCCTGTTAAGTTTTAACAGGAGTTTTTTTATTTTAAAAAAAGCTTGTACTTGATTATGAATACTCAAGTATACCTCTGTTAATAATATGTTAGGTTTCAATTATTAATGTAGAGGAGGATATTTATGAATAAACAACGAGCTCAAGAAATTGCTTCTTCAGCTGAAATGGCTAATGTGACATATAATGGGGTGCCAATTTACATTCAACATGTTGATGAAACAAATGAAACTGCTAGAATCTATCCGCTAGGTCAACCAGATCGAGAGGAAGAAGTTTCAATCAATAGTTTGTCAGAACATTAATTCTAGAATAACAAAAACAAACCTCTTAGCCTGAGGTTTGTTTTTGTTATTACGTATTACCAACATAAGCTCTCAATTAAACTGCATTTAAGACATTCTTGTATCGTATCTTTCTTCAAAAAATCGTGGTCACAATTTTTTTGAATCGTTTTCAGTTCTATTTTTAAGTGTTGCATATATTCTTCCAATTGTTTTATCTCGTTTATGATTTCTTCTACCCTATTCATATAAGGCTCACACCCTTATTGATAGATTTCCCCGCCTTGTTTTCTAAATTCAAGTGCTTTTTCTTTCATTCCTTCTTCAATGATTGAACCATTCTGAAGTTCTTCTTGTTTTACTATATCTCGAATATCTTGTGAAATTCTCATACTACAGAATTTTGGACCACACATTGAACAAAAATGCGCTGTTTTAGCTCCTTCGGCAGGTAATGTTTCATCATGATATTCAATTGCTCTTTCAGGATCAAGAGAAAGATTAAATTGATCACGCCATCTAAATTCAAATCTAGCTTTTGAAAGTGCATCATCTCTTTTTTGTGCACCAGGGTGTCCTTTTGCTAAGTCAGCTGCATGCGCCGCTATTTTGTATGTAATAACTCCTACTCTTACGTCTTCTTTATTTGGAAGACCTAAATGCTCTTTCGGAGTTACATAACAAAGCATTGCAGTACCAAACCAACCAATCATTGCTGCACCGATTGCTGATGTAATATGATCGTATCCAGGTGCAATATCAGTCGTTAGCGGTCCTAAAGTATAAAATGGCGCTTCCTGACAAATTTCTAATTGTTTATCCATATTCTCTTTAATTAAGTGCATTGGTACATGTCCCGGTCCTTCAATCATAACTTGAACATCGTGCTTCCATGCAATTTTCGTTAACTCACCAAGTGTTTCTAACTCAGAAAATTGTGCTTCGTCATTTGCATCGGCAATTGAGCCTGGTCTCAGTCCATCTCCTAAAGAGAATGTTACGTCATAACGCTTCATAATTTCACAAATTTCTTCAAAATGAGTATACAAAAAATTCTCTTTATGATGAGCTAAACACCATTGAGCCAAAATAGACCCTCCACGAGATACAATTCCTGTCACTCGTTTTGCCGTTAATGGAATATAGCGTAATAATACACCCGCGTGAATTGTAAAATAGTCTACACCTTGTTCCGCTTGCTCGATTAGTGTATCTCTAAACACTTCCCAGCTTAAATCTTCAGCGATTCCATTAACTTTTTCAAGCGCTTGATAAATCGGAACTGTCCCTACTGGTACTGGAGAGTTTCGGATAATCCATTCACGTGTTGTATGAATATTCTTACCAGTAGAAAGATCCATCATCGTATCCGCACCCCAGCGAGTAGCCCATGTCATTTTTTCTACTTCTTCTTCGATTGAAGACGTAACCGCTGAATTACCTATATTGGCATTAATTTTCACATGAAAATTACGACCGATGATCATTGGCTCACTTTCAGGGTGATTAATATTCGATGGAATGACAGCTCTTCCCTTAGCAACTTCATCACGAACAAATTCAGCCGAAACATTTTCTCGAATCGCAATAAATTCCATTTCAGGTGTAATAATTCCTTTTCGAGCATAATGCATTTGAGTAATATTTCCATTCTCCTTTGCTCGTAACGGTTTTCTTTTTAACCCTTTAAATACTTCAACATTATGTTGATCTGACTCTTTTCTATATCCATTATCTTCAGGCTTTATTTCGCGCCCTTCATACTCTTCAACATCATTTCGTTCAATTACCCAGTTTTGTCTAATCGCCTTAAGTCCATTTCGAATATCAACTGAGCTAGCTGAATCTGTGTAAGGTCCGCTAGTGTCGTATACTCTAACTGGAGCATTTTCTTCTTCTCCAAAAGTGCCAGTTGTTGGGCTTAATTGAATCTCACGCATTGGCACCTTAATGTCAGGTCTAGATCCTTCAACATATACCTTCTTACTCCCTGAAAAACTAGACATGATGGAAAAATTCATTTCATTTACAGAATTGTTCATTTGATTTCATTCCCCTTTTTAATTAGTTTAAAAAGGACGAAATCCAATCCATTTAAAGCATGAAAAAAAGCCGGAATCTTATGTTTAAGACCCGGCTAAGTGTTAGCAAAACTACATTAATAATTATGTAATCATTAATGAAAATTTCTAACTTCCCCACGCTGGTATGAACCAGATCAGGTCCTGAGGGTTAAGAAACTTAATCACGTTTCTCTCTCAGCCCAATTAATTGGACACCCCTAGTCAATCTATTAAATTGTTCAAACTAAATATAAACCCATAAATTTAAAATGTAAATGTTTTTATTTCCCTAAATTTTTACAGAAACTCCAAACAAAAAAAAATTTTGGTTTTTTTATACTACTAAAAACACTTGATTCCACTATACTTCAAGCCCAATTTCTGGTAATAAAATGGGACTAGTAAAAATAAATTTAGTATTGAATATTATTTTTTATATGCTATGCTAAGATTAATTTTCATACATATTCATCACTAGGGGATCCCTTGATAAGGGCTGAGAATAAGGTAGTTACTTTTAAACCCTCAAAACCTGAACAGGCTAGTACCTGCGTAGGAAAGTGGCGCATTTTATACTTTTTTCGCGTGCAATGTAACCACTTTCTTTTTTTTAGGAAAGTGGTTTTTTTGTTTGAAAAAATTTTGCAAATGAAAGAGGCTGGGCCATGGAACTTATTGCAATTACAGATGATCAGCACTCAGTCGAAGTACTTGCTACAAAAATAATTCAAATAATCGATGCAGTCGACTATGTGCATATTCGTGAAAAGTCGAAAACGGCAATCGAGCTACTATCACTCTTAAATCTACTAAAAATAAACAAAGTAGATATGAAAAAAATTGTTTTAAATGATCGTTTAGATATAACTATTTTCTCTAACCTATCAAATATTCACTTACCGGGACATGGTCTTCCACTTGTTGATGTAAAAGAATATTTTCCTAATTTACGAGTAGGAAAATCAGTTCACACACTTACTGAAGCAATACAGGCAGAAAATGATAAAGCTGACTATATTCTGTACGGTCATTGTTTTGAAACAGAGTGTAAAAATGGATTAACACCTAATGGGATTGAACTAATTCCAGAAATGAAAAAAACGTTAACTATACCAATCTATGCAGTCGGCGGAATATTACCTGAACATATCCAGGTTCTAAAAGAGAACGAAATTGATGGTATAGCTGTCATGTCTGGCATATTTTCTGCCCGAAATCCTCTAGAAGCTGCGCTGCAATATTTTGAAAGGTGTAAATTCGCTTATGAACAAGAAATTTGAAGTTGTAGTAATTGGTGGTGGAATAATAGGTTGTTCCATTGCTTATTATCTAGCGAAAGAAAACATTCATGTCGCAGTTCTAGAAGGACAGCAAGTTGGACAGAAAACAACTAAGGCAGCTGCTGGAATGCTTGGTGCCCATTCCGAGTGGGATCACTCCGAGTCGTTTTTTACTTTTGCTAGAAATAGTCAATTAACTTATTTTCACCTTCAAGAAGAATTAAAAGAATTATGTGGAATTGATATTGAACTTAAAAAAGGTGGCATTTTCAAACTAGCTTATACAGATTTAGAAAAAAAACAATTAACTCCGCTACTCACTCAAACTTCGGCACTTTGGTATAACCAGGAGGAGTTAAAAAAACAGATACCTGGCATCCATCCAAACATCATTGGAGCAGCTTATATTGAAGACGACGTGAATGTATTACCTGTTTCTGTCTGTAACGCGTTTTGCAAGAGTGCTCAAATTTTAGGTGCATCTATATTTGAATATACTCATGTATTTCAGATTCAAAAAAATGATTCACATTATTTAATTAAAACTACAAATGGCAATTTTGAAGCAAAAACTCTTGTAGTTGCAAGTGGTGTTTGGAGTAATTCATTGTTTGGGCAGCTTGGATTACATCATGAAATTATTCCCGTTAAAGGTGAATGCATCGCGGTCAGAAGTGAAAAGGTTGCATTAAAACATACTCTTTTCCATGAACAAAATTATATTGTTCCAAGGAATGACGGTCGCCTTGTCATCGGAGCTACGATGATCGATAACGAATGGAATGAGAACCCTAGCTTAAGGGGGATTGAGTCATTAATACAAAGCGCTAAAAAAATGCTTCCCGAAATTGAAGACATGAAAATTGATTCATTTTGGGCAGGATTACGACCGCGAACTCTCGACTATAATCCCTTTATTGGAATTCATCCCGATGAAGATCAAATCTTATTTGCGACCGGCCATTTTCGAAATGGTATTTTGCTTGCACCAGCAACTGGAAAATTAATTCGAGATTTAATCCTTAAACGAAAAGTCGATCGTAACTGGATCGAAGCATTTAAAATCAATCGTTAATTTTTATGTTTTGGAGGTGTAAACACTTGGAAATAAGATTAAACGGAAAGAACATCAACATTTCCAGCAAAACCTGTACAATTCAGGATTTGCTTAATGAATATCAATTAGAAAACCGAATTGTTATTGTCGAGGTTAATAAAGAAATTATTTATAAAGAACAGTATTCATTAACTCATCTCTCTAACGGAGATTCTGTAGAATTAATACATTTTGTAGGTGGTGGCTAATCATGTTAAAAGTAGGAAATCATACATTTCATTCAAGATTATTATTAGGAACAGGAAAATACCCTTCATTTGAAGTCCAGAAAGAAGCTGTTGAAGTATCGAAAGCCGAGATCCTAACTTTTGCTGTTAGAAGAATGAATATTTTTGAGGAATCTCAACCAAATTTTCTAGAACAACTAGATTTAACAAAGTATAAATTATTGCCTAATACTGCTGGTGCAAAAACTGCCGAAGAGGCTGTTAGAATTGCAAGATTGGCAAAAGCATCTGGCTTATGCGATATGATCAAGGTAGAAGTAATTGGGTGTGATAAATCATTATTACCTGATCCAATCGAAACATTGAAAGCATCAGAAATGCTATTAAACGAAGGATTTGTTGTATTACCTTATACTTCCGATGATGTTGTGCTAGCAAGAAGACTAGAAGAACTTGGTGTACATGCGATTATGCCAGGTGCATCTCCTATCGGTTCCGGAAAAGGAATTATTAATCCACTTAATCTTAAATTTATCATTGAGCAATCGAATGTACCTGTTATAGTAGATGCCGGTATCGGGTCGCCAAAAGATGCAGCTTTTGCAATGGAGCTAGGTGCTGATGGAGTCCTTTTAAATACTGCGGTTTCTAATGCAAAAGATCCTGTAAAAATGGCAGTTGCGATGAAGCTTGCTATTGAAGCTGGAAGACTTGGTTATGAGGCAGGAAGAATTGAAGAAAAAAATTATGGTGAAGCTAGTAGCCCAATCACAGGGTTGGTGAATTCTTGACAAACCGCTATGCAAAGCAAGAATTATTTTTAGGAAAAGATCGTCAATCAAACTTACAAAAAGCCAGTGCCATTATTATTGGTGTTGGTGCATTAGGCTCATCAATAGCAGAAATGCTTGTAAGAGCAGGCATTGGAAATATAACAATTGTTGACCGTGATTACGTTGAATGGAGTAATTTACAAAGGCAGTCTCTTTACACAGAAGAGGATGCTAGAAATAAACTACCTAAAGTAATTGCAGCTAAATATCGACTTCAACAAATTAATAGTGAAGTATCGATTACTAGTTTAATAAAAGATATTACTAGTCTTAATATTGAAGAGTTGATTAAAGGTCATACAATTATACTAGATGCAACAGATAACTTTGAAACTAGAATGGTTGTGAATGATGCAGCAATTAAGCATGGGATTCCTTTTATTTTTGGTGCATGTGTTGGAAGCTATGGTCTCTCGTTTCCAATTATTCCAGGAAAAACTCCTTGCCTTAACTGTTTATTAAATCATATACCAACTTTAAATATGACTTGCGATACGGTAGGAGTAATCAGTCCAATTGTGCAAATGATTGCTGCATACCAAGTAACCTATGCTCTGCAATATCTTACTAACTATGAACTTTCACCAATCTTACAATCGATTGATGTTTGGAAGTATGAAAAGTCTGATATAAACATCGAAAAATTAAAAAATAAAAATTGTCCAACATGTGGCTCTATAAGAAGTTATCCATTTTTAAAAGATGATGACCATATGAAGTCATATGTTTTATGTGGAAGAGATGCAGTCCAATTAAGAGTATCATCTCCTAAGATTCCAACACTAACTAACCTTTCTGAAAGATTACAAGGGTTAGTTAGTGATTTGATTGTAAATCCTTATTTATTGTCATGTACTTATGAAGATCATCGCATTGTTTTATTTAAAGACGGTCGAGCAATTATTCACGGTACAAAGGAAGCATCTATTGCTAAAGAACTCTATCGTAAAGTTTTAGGTTGAAATAGAAAAATACCCTTTCAAAGACTAATAATTTAATAGTCTTTGAAAGGGTCAATTATAAACAATCTCTATAAATCAATTAGACTCATTCCCCACTGAACCCGCAAATGTTAAGCTAGATTCTTCATCGATTGGAAATTCAATAACTGTTCTTCCAACATTAATACAGCAACTATCATGGAAGGAAATTATGGCACCTCAACTATAAATGGCACAATAAACACATCTCCATTTTGTTTAAACTGTCCCCATATTTTATATAATCCTTTTTTAGGAAAACTAGTCATAAACTCTGCGTCAGGTCCACTTGATTTTTCATTCATTGGATGGACATGTAAGTAAGTATTTGTATCCCCACTAATCGCAACAACGTGACCAATAGCACCCAAATAAGGCTGTAAATCAGTAATACCTTTTTTGGTTTTAGCATCTTTAATCGTAAATGTCATTTTAACTTCATTATTTGTCATCAATTTATCAAATTTTAAAGTAACCTCTTTTCCATCAATTACTTTTGTTAATATTTTATCTGGTATTAGCGAAACCGGTTTGGCTTGCTCACCTGCCACTTGTACTAATTTTGTTTTTACGTTTTTATCAGAGCCCTCAGGTATAAAATCTGCAAATAATTTATATTCACCACCATTTGGAAAATCCGGTGTGACTGTAAATAATCCTTTCCCTTTATATACTGGATGCACATGATCAAAAAATGATAAATCCTTACTTACAACAATTAAATGCATTAATTTTTCGTGCTCGAGCTCAAATTTATTTACTGTTTTCCCCATCAAATCATTGACTTGAATGTTTAAGTTTACTTTTTTACCACTTTCAGGATTACCGTTAAACGTAAATTGTACTTTGGTTGAATCTTTTTCTTCTTTTGTTTTTTCATGATTCATACTTTCATGAGTAGAAGCTGTATGAGTCATATTTCCACAGCCACTTAAACCGATCACAGTAATGAAACTTAGTAATAATAAAAAGTATTTCATCCAATTTCTCCCCTGTATAGTTATTTTTCGTCAAATAAAAAGCGAACCAATAAGTTCGCTTTTTTATTTAGATAATGTCATACCCTTGATCTTCAATAGCCTCTTTCACTTTATCAATTGTTTCTGCGTTTGAAGTATTGAATGTTACTTCTTTATTTTCTAAACTTACGATAATATTATTTGTACCAGACACTCCTTCTACCGCTTTCATAACTGCAGCTTTGCAGTGCCCACATGTCATACCTTCTACTTTTAAAATTGTTTCCATTACTAAATCCTCCTAAATTTTTATACGTTTTAATCGTAATGCATTTATGACTACCGATACGGAGCTAAATGCCATTGCTGCACCTGCAATCCAAGGCTGCAATAACCCTAAAGCTGCAATCGGTATACCTAAACTGTTATAAAATAACGCCCAAAATAAATTTTGGCGAATATTATTCATTGTTTTCTTACTTAAGCTAATCGCTTTCGGAATATGTGATAAGTCGCCACCTACTAGCGTAACATCCGCTGTTTCTATCGCTACATCAGCACCAGTACCGATTGCCATTCCAATATCAGCTTTTGCAAGAGCTGGAGCATCATTAATCCCATCTCCAACCATCGCAACAATTTTCCCTTGTTTTTGTAATTCTGCCACTATATCTGCTTTTTTCTCTGGAAGAACTTCAGCAAATACATTTTCAATCCCAACTTGATCTGCAATCGCCTGTGCAGTGTGTTTATTATCACCAGTAACCATAAAAACTTCTATTTTTAAATCCTTTAATGCTTTTATCGCATTTCTTGAAGATTCTTTAATTGTATCGGCTACAGCAATAATCCCTTCAAGCTTATCGTCAATTGCTACTAACATCCCTGTCTTTCCTGCAGATTCAAATACAATTAATTGTTCATCAACTGAAGAAAAATCGATATTCTTTTCATTCATTAACTTTCGAGTACCGATATATACCTTTTTATTTTCAATCATGGCTTCTACCCCATGTCCAGGTATGGCAATAAACTCTGTAATATCAGTTAGTTTCAGTTCCTGCTTAAGAGCGTATTGAACAATTGCTTGTGCTAGAGGATGCTCTGACATTTTCTCTACACTTGCAACGAGCTTCAATAAATCCTCTCGATGATTTAAATTAATGATATCTGTTACTTCAGGCTTTCCTTTTGTAACAGTTCCTGTTTTATCAAGAATGATTGTATTAATTTTTTGGGTAGTTTCTAAAAATTCTCCGCCTTTGTATAAAATTCCGTTTTCGGCACCTTTTCCACTTCCAACCATAATCGAAGTTGGTGTAGCAAGCCCTAAAGCACAAGGACATGCGATGACTAAAACAGCTATTGCTACTTCAATTGACTTAGGCAAATTTTGAGGATCGATTACAAAAAACCAAATGATAAATGTTAAAATGGCTATGCCAATTACAATTGGAACAAATATATTCGAAATTCGATCTGCTAATCTTTGAATTGGAGCTTTTGAACCTTGTGCCTCTTCAACTATTTTCACAATATTTGCTAATGCAGTATCCTTACCAACCTTCTCAGCTAGAATCGTTAAAATACCATTGCCATTAACAGTTGCTCCAACAACTTTATCATCAGCCTTTTTATCAACTGGTAAAGACTCACCAGTAATCATTGATTCATCAACTGTAGATACTCCCGAAACAATAACACCATCCACTGGAATTTTCTCACCTGGTTTAACAAGTAGTAGATCTCCAACTTTTACAGCTTCCAATGGTACATAAATTTCATTTCCATTTTCTAAAATGATTGCTTCCTTAGCTTGTAATTCCATTAGTTTAGAAATTGCTTCAGTTGTTTTTCCTTTAGCAATATGTTCAAAATATTTTCCAAGTAAAACTAATGTTATTAATACTGCACTTGTCTCAAAATAAAGATGCGGCATATACATACTATTATTTATTGTCTTAATTGACTCGACTAAGCTATAAAAGTAAGCAGCCGATGTTCCAAGGACAACAAGAACATCCATATTCGCACTATAATTTCGAATTGCTTTAAATGCTCCAACGTAAAAATGCCAACCTATAATAAACTGAACCGGAGTTGCAAACAAAAGTTGAAACCATGGATTCATTAATAAATGTGGCATCCATATATTTGTACTAAATGGCAGATGAGATACCATCGTATACAATAGTGGAATTGAAAGTAAGATTGAAACGATTAATTGAATCCGTTTGTTTCTTGTTGTGTCTTTTTCTTTAACTGCATTTTCTTCTTTTATAGCTGCTGCATAACCAATATGACTAATTTTATCTATTATCGATTGAAGTGATCGTACTTCAGGTAAATAAGAAATCGTTGCTATATTCATAGCCAGATTGACATTGATTTGAACGATTCCATCCATTTTCCCTATTACTTTTTCGATTCGAGCTGAACAAGCAGCACATGTCATTCCCTCAATATTTAAGGTAACTTTTTCAACTGCAACCTCATAACCAATCGTATGGATTTTTTCTATTAAATCAGAAGTTTGATATTGCCCTTTATTATATATAATAGTAGCTTTTTCTAATGCAAGATTCACATTCGCTTGTAAGCCATCCATTCGATTTAAGGTTTTTTCGATTCGGGTTGCACATGCGGCGCAGGTCATACCCTCTATACCAAGGGTTAACTGCTTTGCATCATTCATTCTAATCAACCCCCTTTACTTTACGTAACGCTTAATAACCTCCATTAATTCGTTTACCGATTCTGCGCCATTGTTTTCTTTAACTGCCTTAACCATACAATGATTCGCATGTCTTTCAATTAATGAGAAACTTACCTTTTTCATAGCAGCTTCAACTGCCATAATTTGCGTCAAAATATCTATACAATATCGGTCCTCTTCGACCATTTTTTGAATACCTCTTACTTGCCCCTCTATTCTACGAAGACGTTTCATTAAATCGTTAATTTCGTCTTCACTTCTTGGAACCATTTGATCATCATGGCAATTTTCCATTTTATCACCTCACCATTATTATATACTCATAGGGGGTATAGGTGTCAATTTTTTATTCTATTTATTTTAAGTTGTCCATATGATGATAAAAAGCGAATAGTTAGGGGGTATCATATATGTTCACCAGTTGGGTATGTATTTGCATAATGCTCTTTATAACAATTATTTCAATCCACCTTAAACCAACAAAAAATGACCAGATGCATCAAATGATGTATATGATGATGATCAGTATGACTACTGGTTTAACAATAGGTGTGCTCATTACACTTTCATATCACCAACAATTTTTCCATTCCTTACTCATTTCGATGGGCGTATCTGCACTCATTGGATTACTTATCGGTTTTCGATTACATTTCCTTGCGCTAATTGAGGGGATCTTTACTGGAATGATGGCCGGTATGATGGGGAGCATGATCGTCGTTATGATTTCAATAACAGAAGCACATGCTTTATTATTAATTTGTTTATTATTATTAACTTGTTCAGCCCTATTTTGTTCTACTATGTTTTTAAGTCAGCGATTCCCAAAACTACTATCATCATTCTTTCCAGTAATTATTATTTCTAGCCTATTGCTCATCTTAACTGTGTTTTATTCTTTTACTCATTTTGGAACTACTACGGTTTCCCAGAGCTATAAAATTAATGTGTTAAAAAAATAACAACGATTAAACATCTAAATTAAAAGCCCGTATCATAATTACTACGTAATTGTCAATACAGGCTTTTTTTAAGTTGCTTTAACATAGCAAAGGAAAAATTGGTACTTGAAGAAGAGAATCAGATTTATTTTACCTATGGAGGGTATACAGCAGAACATAAATGAAAGAGCAATACTAATAAAAAAAAGGGACTTCCAAAAAAGAAGTCCCCTAAAAAAGAAAGAAAAATTATCAGTTAAAAGATATCATTTAAACCTTAAAATTAGCTTAACTTTATCACCAATCAAATAGTTTATTGTTTACTTCAAGTTGAAAATTCCCTTACCAGTTTCCATATTTATAGGTAATGATGAATGTTCATGAACTATGATCCAAGTTTCATTTACTTTTTTTAAACCGAATGTGAACCGATTAGTCATTTGACGAAGTTTCTCACCAGATTCTTCTTGGTGAGCAGCAAAAGTAACCGCACACTGTACAAATGCCAGATTTGAATTCTCTTCAACTACTAGATCATTAAATTCAACTTTAAGTAAAACACCATCCTCACTCAATCCGTTAAACCACTCTACAGCATTTTCCTTCCATGAAGAAATACCTTTGCTCTCCCAGTTCCCCCAGCAATCAAATATATGAACTTCAGGACCATACAAGGATAGAAATCTTTCAACATCCTTTTCGTAAACTGCTGTTTTGTAATTTTCAAGAACGTCTTGAACTTCGAAAAAACCATCTGACATTAAGTGCATCCCCTTTACCAATTTCAGAAATGTAAGTATGAACTATAGATACATTCTCTATTCAAACAGTTTTCCCTTCTTCCAGTAAAATGACAAATAGTAAAGTAGAAACCACTCATCGTCATCGGCCACCAGTGTTATTAAACTAAGAGGTTGCGTTAGTTTGATTAGTACTGTTCTATTTTAATTAATTAAAAAATGACACAATAATCGCACCAGTACCTACTTAGTGCTGTAGCCTCATAGTAATTTTAGATATCGTAAACCACATAGAAATAAACATCAATATTGCAAAAAAGTCAGAAAGAATAACACTGCGACCTACAAATAAATGTTCATAATGAAATAATGGGGTATTATAAATGGCAATAATTATTGATAGTGCGGCAAAAATAAGACTAAGTTTGTTCTTAATCATTTTATAGAAAAAATAAAAAAGGGTAGCATATGCCCAAAACTGTGAAATAAACCAAGCGTGTGATAGCCTGATCCCTGATTTAGTATGGAAAAAAAATAAAACTAAAACTAATAAAATAATAAAGGCAATAACTGGAGCAAATTTGACTATATTAATAAGTCTAATAAAACGATTATTTAATGTAACCTTTTTTGAATTTACTTTGAATAAATCATCTTTTATAACTAAGTAATTAAAATAAATAAACACTAAACTGCAAGTAAATATTAAAAACTGCATGAATTAAACACTCCCGTTTTTTACATCAACTATTAATAGTATCATAAAATTGGTAAATTTTGTTAAATTTACGATAAAAATATCCTTTATTTTTTGGAATATTAATAGAAAAAAAGATAGTAGGAAAAAACCTCCTTACTATCTTTACTACTGATATATGTGTGCTTTTAATCTAACGAGGTATCTTTATAATCATTTATTTATCGAAACTTTATAGCCAACAATTTCAGCAAAATACTTTAAATGAATTTGTTCTTTATTAATTTCATCTTTAAAATATCGTTCATGGATCAATACTTTTGCGATATACTCTTTTCGAATATGATCTTTCGCATCTTCAAGAGCAGTAACTGCTTCAACTAAATCTGCCATTTTATTTGCGATTTTCTTTGCATTATATGATTGAGTATTAGCATCTAAAGTAAATGTATAATGAACAATTTCATTTAATTCCTCCAGCTTTTTCTTTACGATTTCACTTTCATCTACTAATGTTTGAGGTGTTTCCACTAATTTTTCTTCAATATATGATTTAAAGACTTGATAACCATTCATTTTTTTAAACAGTCTCAAAATCTCTAAACCTAAAATATTAGCTGTTCCTTCCCAAACTGTAAGTACTTGAGCATCTCTTAAAAGTCGAGGTGTAACAAAATCTTCTATATAACCATTTCCACCATGCATTTCAATCGCTTCGTGGGAGAAATGAATTGCTTCTTCTGCAGTACGCATTTTTAATATAGCAATCAAAATCCTTACTAATATTTGTTCTTCGGTTGTTCCATTTTCATTACCAACCACTCGATCATATAAGGCCACTAAATTAAATACTGCACTTGTTTGTACTTCCTGAATGGTCGCAAGTTTTGCTAATGTCTCTTGTATCATTGGAAAATTCGTTAATATTTGTCCAAATGCCGGTCTATTTTCAGCATATTTTTTCGCTTCCACATAGGCTCTTCTCATAATTCCAACAGAAGCTACAGCATTACATATTCTAGATAAATTCAATGCTTCCATCATGTAGTTAATTCCTCTGGAAGGATCTCCGATTAGAAATGCTTTCGCTCCATTAAATTCAACTTCTCCTGACGGAACCGCTCTTACACCTAGCTTATCTTTTAAGCGACGAATCGTGAATCCATTATTTGTACCATCATCATTCTTCCTAGGCACTAAAAATAAACTTAACCCCTTACTCCCAGAAGGAGCTCCCTCAATTCTTGCTAAAATCGTTGTAATCCCACATTGACCTGCATTACTAGCAAAATATTTTTCTCCATAAATGCGATAATAATCTCCTTCTTTAACTGCTTTAACTACATTAGCTCCAACATCTGAACCACCTTGTCTTTCAGTTAAAAAAGTTGCTCCTTCATATAATTCTATTTCTCCAGTCGATAGTAAATGAGGGAGATATTTTTCTTTTATTGCTTCATCTGCATATCTTTCAACTAAAAACGTAACAGCCATTGATAATGTTACCGGACAATAAAAACCAGCTTCAGTCTGTGATAATAAATAACCTTGGGCATAGGAATAAATGTAATTCCCCTTAATACTAAGCTCTGGTATTGGCTTATGAATATAGCTAACAATCCCTCTATTATAAGTATCTTCTACAGTTTGTTTATAACCTTCATTTACCCAAACATGTGAAATATCATTTCCATATGCATCATATTTGATTAAACGTGGTTGACCTTCTCGGTCTGTGTGTATTGCACGCTGATCAAACTCTTTCGCGCAAAGCTCACCAAATTCTTCTAATTCTCCATTAGCCCATGCAAAAAAATCTTCTTTAAAATATTTTCTTAAAATTATTTGTAAATTAAGATCTTCTTTATAAAAATTCATGTACTTCTCCCTCCAAATATTTTTACTGAATCTCTAATAAATTCCGCTCAAGTCTACCCTTCATTTGAATAATTTCTTTTTTTAATTGGATTAGATCGTTTATTTTTTTATCTAGCTCTATTATCTTCTGATTTCCATATTCAATTGTTTTTTGTAATTGTTTTTCACCTGTTCGATCAATCGTAAATAAATCAATCATTTCTTTTATTTCTTGTAAATTAAAGCCTAAATTTTTGCCCCTTTGAATTAAATAAAGACGTGTACAATCCTTTTGAGAGTACCTTCTTCTACCACTTTCAGTATAGGTAGGCATTAATAATCCGATTTCCTCATAATATCTAAGGGTTCTATGAGTCGTATTAAATTCATTCGTCATCTCTCGAATCGAATAAAACTTCAAAATGCCCTCCTCCTTCTAGCTATAGATTTATTATAAATCTTACGTAACCGTAAGTTTCAAGATGGATTCCTTCGACAAAAAATTCAAGGATCAGTGACTTTTTAAAGTATTTATTCTTAATGCCTCCTACTTTTCCTGCCTTTTTTTGGTATAACGTTTTAAAGTTCTGCAAAACATAACTTTATCTGTAGCTTAAGGCTTAACAAATAGAATTAGTTCCATAATGGTGAACTAGAAGGAGATTACAATGAGGAAAACAATTGCAGATTTACTGATCGATTCATTGATTCAAGCAGGGGTTACTAGAATTTATGGTATTGTTGGCGATTCTTTAAATGCTGTTTTAGATTCAATTAAGAGCTCTAAAAGAATTGAATGGATCGGCGTTCGCCATGAGGAAGTTGCAGCTTTTGCGGCAGGTTCCGATTCACTTATGAGTGGAAGTATCGCAGTTTGTGCGGGAAGCAGTGGACCAGGAAACCTTCATCTTATCAATGGATTATACGATTGTCATCGAAGTCGTATTCCTGTACTTGCAATTGCGGCTCAAATTCCAAGCATCGAAATTGGAAGTGAATATTTTCAACAAACTCGACCTGAGCAATTATTTAAAGATTGCAGTCACTTCTGTGAAACAGTATATAGAGCAGAGCAAATGCCTCGTCTAGCAACGATTGCTATGCAGCACGCAATTGCTAGAAAGGGTGTATCTGTACTTGTATTACCTGGAGACATAGCTGCGCTAGAAGATCGACAAACTGTACCAGAACAAGTTATTCATGTTACGAATCCACTGATTAGTCCATCTAAACCTGAATTGGAAAAACTCGCTGGGTTCCTAAATGATGGTAAGAAGGTTACTTTACTTTGCGGAGCAGGCTGTGAAGGTGCACATTCTCATTTAATGCTTCTTTGTGAAAAGTTAAAATCTCCAATGGTTATTGCGCTTAGAGGTAAAGAATTCTTAGAATACGATAATCCATATAATGCAGGTTTAACTGGTTTAATCGGCTATTCATCCGGGTATCATGCCATAATGGACTGTGATGTACTATTGATGCTCGGCACAGATTTTCCATACCGACAATTTTATCCAGATGATTCAGTTATTTTACAAGTAGATGTTCGAGCTGAGCATTTAGGACGACGCGCTGCACTTACTTATGGACTATGTGGAGATGTAAAAGAGACAATAAGTCAGTTATTACCGCTCTTAACAGATGTGAAAGATTCAAGCCATCTTGAAAAATATGTTTCAGCATACAAAGATGTACGTGAAGATCTAGATAAATTTGCTGTCGGAAAACCTGGACGCACACCAATCCACCCTCAGTATTTAACTAAAGTTGTAAGTGATCTTGCAAATGAAGATACGATCTTTACATGCGATGTCGGAACGCCAACATTATGGTCTGCAAGATATTTACAAATGAATGGAAAAAGAAGATTACTTGGATCATTTAATCACGGAACGATGGCTAATGCCATGCCTCAAGCAATTGGTGCTCAAGTTTCTCAACCTGGACGTCAAGTAGTCGCATTATGCGGAGATGGTGGATTATCAATGTTATTGGGTGATTTATTAACGATCCATCAGCATCAATTACCTATAAAAATGGTTGTATTTAACAATAGCGCACTAAGTTTTGTGGAATTAGAAATGAAAGCTGCTGGTTACCTAGAAACTGGAACAACTTTAGAAAACCCTAACTTTGCTTCATTAGCTCAATCGATGGGGATCGAAGGAATTCGTGTAGAAGATCCCGCTGATTTAGAATCTGCAGTGCAACGTGCGTTTGAGCACAATGGACCGGCATTAATAGATGTTTTAGTTAACCGACAAGAATTAGCAATGCCTCCTAAAGTGAGTATTGAACAAGCACACGGATTTACACTATGGACATTGAAAGCAGTATTAAATGGTCATGCTAATGATGTAATTGATCTTGCTAAAACTAATCTTTTAGATCGATTTCATCTATAACAAAAGAACCCGTTCAAATTGAACGGGTTCTTTTGTTTATTTAGAAAATTAGTAGTCAATATTCCATACCCACAACAGGTTCATGAGTTACTTAAATATCTTGATGATTCAAAATAACTTACTCATAAGCAATATCAAAAAGCCCGTTTATTAAAACGGGCTCTTCCTTAAATTTGTTCAGTAAGTTTTCCATTTTCAATATAAACAACACGGTCACATAAATCTAGCATCCTTTTATCATGAGTGACCATTATCGCAGCTTTTTGTCTTTGTTTCACTTCTTTAGATAGCATTTCAACAACTGATCTTCCTCTTTCAGAATCAAGACTAGCTGTAGGTTCATCCGCAAAGATTACTTCTGGATCATTCATTAGTGCTCTTGCAATGGCTACTCGTTGTCTCTCTCCACCTGATAATTTTTCTGGATAGTTTCTCATCCTCTTTGATAATCCTAATTGTTCGAGGAGTTCATTCGCTTTCTTCTCTGCAATTTTGTTTTTTATTCCAGCTAATTCGGCAATTAATAGAAGCTGATCTTTAACTGTTAAATAAGGGATTAAATTAGACATTTGAAAAATAAATCCGATTTTAGATAATCTAAATTCATTTAGTTTATTTGCTGGGAGATTACTAATATCAGTATCATCAATTAAAATTTTCCCACTAGTCGGAGATAGTAATGCTCCCGCTATTGAAAGGAAGGTACTTTTACCAGAGCCTGATGGACCTACAACTGCTACTAGTTCACCAGCCTTTACTTGAATGGAAACTTGATCTAATACAGTTGTTGCTAAAGAATCTCCGTCATTATATATTTTGCTAATATTATCTAGCACTAATTTATTACTCATTAAAAGGCCCTCCCAATCGCTTCAATCGCATCAATTTTTACTACTTTTAATAAAGAAATTAATGAGCCAACAATTGCTACAATTAAGAATAATAATGAACTTCCAATGATTAACTGAGCATCAAATACAAAAGGTAAGCTTGCTGGTAATACTTTAGATAATCCAAATGTGATTGAAATACTTATAATTAGACTTAAAAGTGTAAGTGTTAAAACTTGAAAAATAATATTCTTAGCCAAATAACTAGTTTTTGAACCAATTGCTTTTAGCACGCCAAATTGATTTATTTTTTGAATCGTAATGATATAGAAAAAGACTGCTAACACAAATGCTCCGATAAAGAATAGAAATACAATCATCATTAGTAAAGAGCCCTGTTCTTCTTTATAACCAGGTATGCCTTTTAATGCTTGGCTTTTATTAATTACTTCTACTCCTGAGACTTTTTCATTTACCTTTTTTGCAGTACTTGCGTTCGTTTTTAACGCAATTGCATTAAATGAATTCTTGTTATTCACCATAGACCACTCTTTGTAATTCATATGAATCACCGGTGCGTGACTATATGATTGGTTCTCAGTAAATCCAACAATTTTAAAATCTTTTCCCGAGATTTGATCAGAAATCTTGTCACCAAGCTTGATTCCTTTTTCTTTTAAAGAAATATCTCCTACAACTTCATTCTTTGTTGAATTATTAATCATGTCACCTTCTATTACTTTTGGTGCCGCTAAACCATTCACATCAATTCCAAATAAGGTAGCATCAATTTTTTTAGATGTTCCATCCTTTAGAAACGTAGTCATTTGAACTCCTAAAGTAGTAGAATTTTTCTCATCAACAAACTTCTGAACTTCATTTATTTGACTTTCTGTTAACATTGAATGATTAATTTGTTTACCTGATTCTTTTTGTAAAACAAAATAGTTTGAGGCCATACTATCAATAGAAGAAGCATTATCAAAAGATAATCCTTTCGCTAATCCTGAAACGAATAATACTAGGAATGATATAAGGATCATGATTAGACTAATTAATAAAAAACGTAACTTTGCGTGTTTAAACTCCCTTAATGCAAGAAACACCTGTCATTCATCTCCTTTAACATACTAAATTTTAAAGAGTGTAAAAAGTAGAATCACTCTTTGTAATTTAAAGTATAGGAATGTTAGATGAACAACAGGTGAACAGTCGATTACAAATATAAATCAGAACTCTTTAATATTAGGTATAGTTAGATGAAATTTGGTTCCTTCGCCTACTTTACTACTTACTTCTATGTGGCCATTATGTAATTCAATAATTTGTTTAACAATCGCTAAACCTAAGCCACTACTGGATTCCTTTCGATTCCTTGCTTTATCAGCAATAAAAAATCGATTAAATATTTGTTGTAAATCATTTTCGGAAATTCCAATTCCAGTATCTTGAAATTCAATTTGAACATACTCTTCATTACTACTCAGTTTTATTGAGATGGATCCACCTTCATGATTAAATTTTATGCTATTCGTCATTAGATTTGTCCAAACTTGATGCAGTAGATTCTTATCAGCATACACAAGAGTTTGAGGTAATTCCAAATCAATGGCCAAGTCTTTGTTTCTCCAACTCCATTCAGTTGTAAAAACCACTTGTTTAATTTGTTCGGCAACATCAAATGTTGTTTTTTGCAATATACTTTCTTCCTTATCTAATGAGGCTAAAGTTAATAATTGTTTACTTAACAAGGACATTCTTTTACTTTCTTCCTCTATGATCGATAAATAATGATTCTTTTGCTCTTCGGTTAATTTTTCAGTTTGAAGTGACTGCGAAAAACCTTGTATCGATGCAAGTGGTGATTGGATTTCATGAGATACATTTGAAACAAACTCCTGACGCATCGCCTCAATTTGTCCTAATTTTTGTGACATATGCGAAAAGTGATTAGCAAGTTTTCCTATTTCGTCTTGGCGTTTAATTTGCAATTGAACATTATATTTTCCTTCTGCAATCTTTTTAGTTGCTTCAGTTAATTTAATAATCGGTTTAACAATATATCTTGTACTAACTAAAACGAATATAATACTTAATACGATTGTCAGTAAAAGGAGTATGGAAAAGAGTATACGCAATTCACCAAATTGAAGCTGTACATTTGGTCGCATAAAAAGAGCCAAATGATTAGTACTCGATTTTATAGGAACACCAACTGTATTACTCAATGTATTATCAAAAAAACCAGTCACAAATAATGATGTTGGAAATTCGGCAATACCATGATATACATTCCCATTTAAAACAGAATCAATCACTTTACGATCTAATTTCTTTTCTCTAAAAGACCCTCCATAAAAGGATTGTTTTCCTTGAGGATCTACTAATAAAATTTGATAACCCAATTTACTAATACTTTTTAAGTAATTACTTAATTCGATATCATTATTTTTTTCATAAAAAGTACCAACATCTAAAGCCATTTTAGTTAATTTTTTATCATTATAGGGCTTTAGATTATAGTGGTAATACACATTTGAAAAAAAGAAAGCCAATAAACTGCTAAAAATCATAACACCGAGGATTGTAAGAACAATTCTTATGTATAAAGTTTTCACTTTCTGGTGACCTCCAATTTATAACCAACACCTCGAACAGTTTTTATACTAAAGTCATCCGTTAAATTAGAAAACCTTTCACGTAAACGTTTAATATGAACATTTATTGTTCGATCATCACCCTCAAAATCAGCACCCCAAATTAATTGGATCAACTCATCACGAGTAAATATTCGATCCGGATAACTTGCCAATTGAGATAATAATTCAAATTCCTTCATTGGAAGCATAAGTAATTTTCCATTACAGTAAACTTCATAGCTTTTTCGATCGATAACCGTTTCGTTCAGTTTTATTTTTTGAGCACTAATCATATTGTATCTTCTTAGCAATGCCTTAATCCGGAATAGTATTTCTTTTGGTTCAAAGGGCTTGGTCAAATAATCATCTGTGCCTACTGCAAACCCTTTTTCTTTATCAGAAAGCTCGCTTTTTGCAGTTAACAATATTACCGGAAAATCATAATACTCTCTTATTTCCTCACAAAGTTGGTAACCATCTTTACCTGGCATCATTATATCTACAATCGCTAAATTAATTTGTTGATTTTCAAGCAATCTAGAAGCTTCATCTCCATTAGCCGCTTCAAATGTCGTATAGCCTTCAGTTTGTAAATACATTTTCAGTAACTCTCTTATATGAGAATCATCATCCACAATTAAAATTCGAATCATAATTTATCCCCATTCTTTATAATTAGTACAATTATTTAAAAAATCATATCATATTTTAATTTTAATATCCTTTTTCTATTTTTCATTGGCAAAATGCGGATTTTTTATAACGTGAATAAAAAAAGTTTTGTAATATAGTTTGTCCCCCATACATTTCTTTAATTTTAAACATAAAATTAATATATAGTTATAATGGCTGTTTTCGTAAATCTTGTTGCCGTTTTAGAGATGTCTAGTTGAATTTACTTTAGGAGGCATCTCAAATTTTCACTTTTTCTGATACTCCTACAGAAACCCCACACCTTGTTTCTGATCAGCTTCTTTATTTACTCTGTGCTTTAAAAATGATCGGTTTATAAACAACAACCATTTCGAAAAGAGTCAAACATAATAGAATTGTGTTAGAAATAGTAAGATTTGTCCCTATTTTTAATATTATTATTTCAACATAATAAAAACCCAAAAAAAAGTTCCTTTATGGAACTTTTTTACTTTTACACTACTTCTTTAATTTGAAAACATAAATAATAAAAGAACTGTCCAACAACAGTCCTTTAGTTATGTATTTTAATAACACCTATTAAGAAGTTAGACATTTCGACTGCCTTCTCAAACTCTTTTTCTTCCACATAATAATCATACAACTCCTTACCATATCGTTTCATGAATATAGTATGATTGCGTGACTTAAAATATGGAAAAGCAGTTTTTTCTATGTACTGTATATATTCTTTCGTTTTATTTTCTATCGAATAGATTAGTAATGTAAAAAGGATTTGATAATGTTGATTCTTTAAATTTTTTGCGATTGTTAGGCCTTTTTGGGCACTATTTAATAAGGCAGATTTGCGCATTAATTTACCTTCAAATGAGCTTTTAAGATAATTATTCAGTCGTTGAAGATAAATTACCGTTGGCTTTTTTTCCAATTGTAATGCTGCTTTATAATACTTTTGCGCTTTTTCATAATCTTTTCTTTTAAAATATTCCAAAGCAAAGTTATTTAACAACATCCCTGTTTTATCTGGTGCATTGAGCGTTTCACTATCATGAATCAGATTTTTGTATGATTGTTTCAATTTTTTAAAGTCTAAGTGCCCATCGTTGCTTGATTGTAAAAGCATAATTGATTCAGCATTTATGGCACGTAAATAATTACTTGTATCTTTAAAATATTTAAGCGATTTTTCTGCATATACATAAGCCATTACCCTGGAATCAACCCAGCCATATGCTACTGCTAAATGATAGTAGTATTCTGGATTTCCGTACTCGTTTATATCAATCTTCTTTAAAGTTTGTATAGCTTTATGATGATTCTCTGTACTTGAATTATTGTAATTATTTAAATAATAAATTCCAATTACATGCAAAAGGAGATTTCTTTCAAAAGGAGGTAGATCTTTATAGTTTCTTTGTATATTTAGAACAATTGTATAAGTGTTTTTATAGTCATTCATTAAGAGATAATATCTTGCTAGTAGCAATTGATACCAAGCATCATATTTTGGAGAATTAATAAAAGGGCTTTCTTCTAAATCTTTTTTATATGAATCAATTTCCTTCATTCTTAATTTAATAATTGCTGTCTGCCAGTTTAGTAGTTTATTTTCAAGATTTTCAAAGTTAGCAATTTCTTTTCGAATATCAATTTGTAATCGTTCAGAAAACAAGGTAATAATCTCAGATGAGTAGGATGTATTCCCTCTTTCTATTTTTCCTACGTGCTTGGAAGAACAGATTCCTTTTCCTAGTTCTTCTTGAGTTAGTCCAGCTTTAGTACGATAAAATTTTATAACTTCCCCTTCGATCATTGATTGCTCCTCCTATCCTAAAACTTATACTAAATATACAATAGTTCAACTTAGTTTCCATCATGCTATTCACACAATTTATGAGGATAATTTAATGTAAAATTAATAATTATTACTTAGTATTCATTTTAAAAAACATAGGAAAAATTTAACAGGAAATAAGAAAACCATGAACAGGCAAACTAGTTCATGGTTTAATTTTATTATTCGTAAACACCTACAGAAGTATATGCATCCATAACAGCCTTCGTTTGAGCAGAAGGTACTCCATTTTTATCAGGGAAGAAATCACGTGATGCCTGAATTACTGCTGCTCTCATTTCTTTAAAGTTAGAATCAGCTGTTAGATATTTTAAAGCTTGATAGTAAATTTTTTGTCCATTATTTACACCAACTCCAGTGATCGTATAGCCATTATTTGTACCACCTTGAGTAATTAAATATGCAGCTTTGTTGTTGATACCACTATTAATATGCACTCCACCATTATCTTCAGTACCTAAATATCGATCTTGATAAGTATCTGGATAGTAACCTGAAGGCATATATTTCGTGCTTACACGTACTGAACCTGGGTCGCTTAATGAACGTAGACCACCGTCACCTGGTTTAGTTGGAGTGTAAACATCTTCACCCATTTCCCACTCGTTTACTTTTGTTGTATAGATTTGAACGAATGTTCCAAAGATGTCTGCTAATGACTCATTAAGTGCTCCAGACTCTCCTTGATATGTTAAATCAAGTCCAGACTTTTCAATCACACCATGTGTCATTTCATGTCCGATTACATCTAATCCACCAGAAAGTGCGCCTAAAACAACACCATCGCCATCTCCGTATAACATTTGTTTTCCATTCCATGCTGCATTATTCCATTTTGCTCCCACGTGAACTGTACTAATTAAAGCCATACCTTTATCATCTAAACTGTTACGTTTGAATACATTTTGATAATATTTGTTTACTTTATCAGCATTAACATGAGCTGATACCGCAGCAGGATCATAGAAGAAGTTAGTTGGGCTATTTGTTGTTACTTCAAAGCCAGTAAATCCTAAAAGTGCTGATAAAATGATAAATGAATTTTCAGGCATGCGATGAGCATCAAATGTTGCTAGTGGTACGATAGTAGGTTTTGTTGTAGAACCAGTAACTGATCCACCATATAAATAGCTAGAACCAGTTGATGCGTCTTTTCCAACTGGGAAAGTTTGCATTTTACCAAATACGTCCAAGCCCTTTCCAGTAGTAACTGTAAGCTTTGACACATCAATATTATCAATTGCATTAAAGCTATTAATGATTTCACCACTTGTAGCGTCTACAAAATAATGGAAATATCCTGGTGCTGGAACAGAAGTTGAAGCCTTAACTAAATACGCTAAGTGATACTTCCCTTCATATGGATAGATCGTTAATTGTGTATCAATTCCATCATAATTTTTAACAACTCCGATTTGTGAATCAATACTTTCTTTCGCAGTTGCTACAGCATCGTCCTCAGAAATTGTAGCTTCAGTCGGAATAATTGCGCGAGATAATGTTTGATTTACATCACCAAATGATGCATATACATTGTTATTTGTGTCTAATGCTACAGTTTGTCCTGAACCATAAATTGGAATTCCTTTATATTGTTCAATTGTTCTTACATGGTAAGTATCAGTCACACTGTTAGCTTCTTCACTAACAATCTTAAATTGTTCCCATGGAGAAGCTGATCTTGCAAGACTTTTTACCTTTGAATTCAGGTACGCTTTTACTACCTCTTCCTTACTTAAAGCTTGATTTACTGTAGCTGCACTAGCTTTTACATTTACAAATGAAGGTAAAGTTGTTAATCCCCCACTAAAAGCCACAGTTAATGCCATTACTGCTGGTATTGCTTTTTTTCTCATTCTTTTCTCTTTTTTCATTTTCAAAACTTTCACCCCTTATTTAATTTTGTTGTGACTGCAATTTTCATTATTGAGAATATTCGAAATTAAATCAATACGTCAAACCCGGGTTCTTTTTATAGTGGTTTTACAGCTTTTCATCCTAAAAATGACTAATTCTGACAAAAAACTACCACAAATCGACTCAAAAATAACCCGGTTTCAATTTTCTGACAACTGAGCAATAATGAATTTCAACAGGGCTTTTGCAAAGGAGTGAAAATTTGAAACAAGCAAGGAAAAAAGTCTCCATCATCGTAAGTTTATGTTCTATTCAATTTTACTTGGCAATGCAAACAGTTGGTCAAACGGAGGCAACCTTTTCTAGTCAAGCATCTTCAGAACAAGTCGTTTCAGCAGCCATTGTGTTTCCTAAAACAATCCAACAACTAGAACTAGCCGCAAAAAATCATTCAACAAGAGCTAATCAATTATATGATTCGATCATGAAGATATCTATTACTGGTACAGACACTGAATTATCAAATTTACTTACTACTGTTCTCAATGAGGAACATGAAATAAATAATGAGATTAAGAGTTTACAAAGTATTCAAGAGCAGTTGAACTCTTATCACAATCAAATTCATGAACTTCCAGAAACTGAACAAAGTAAATATGAATACGAGAGAAAAGGCTATCAGGTTGTTAACCAACTAATCCACCAATTAAATGAGTCAATTAATCTACAAAAGATAGCGTCAATTAAATCTACAATTCAAACCCAGCTCAATGAAAGTAATGAAAAGATTAATAACGATATTAATGAACCTAAAAATAGTACAGGTGCAAGTCAGAGCCAAAGTTCTGATAGTTCAGATACAGATTCAATACTGAGTCAGGATTCTAAAGATTCTAATTCCGAATCGATCCAGAGCCAGGATTCTAATCATTCCAATACAGATTCATCTCCGAGCCGGGATTCTAATCATTCCGATACAGATTCATCTCTGAGCCGGGATTCTAATCATTCCGATACAGATTCATCTCTGAGCCGGGATTCTAATCATTCCGATACCGATTCAATTCCGAACCAGGATTCTGATCATACCAATACGGATACAAAGTCAGATTAAATTTCTAATAATTCAGTAAATAAATTTCAAACGAATAGGTGATCTCTCATGTTGAAGAAAATTTTATCAATTGTAGGTACTATTTTTAAAAGTATTTCTATTATCATCTTGTGTTTCTTAGCTTTTATTGTGATTTCATCAAGGTTTACAGGTGGAGATTCTACCATTTTAGGCTATCAATTAAAAGCTGTTTTATCTGGATCAATGGAACCTACATTTCATACTGGTTCAATAATTGCTGTTAAGCTAGGTGCAAATCCATCATCATATCAAAAAGGCGACATTGTTACCTTTCAAATGGACAATAAGCTGATCACCCACAGAATAGCTGCCGTCCATCATAAAAATGGTGAAACTTCATATAAAACAAAGGGTGATAACAATAACGCCCAAGACTTATGGACTGTGTATCCTCAGAATATTGTAGGAAAATATTCTAATTTCACGGTTCCATATGTTGGCTATGCATTAAATTTTGTAAGCTCAAAAGCTGGATCAGCACTATTGTTAATTGTTCCAGGTATCCTTTTAACTCTTTCAGCGCTACGCAATTTATTCCAATTAAGAAAAGAGTTTGAACAAAAAACTGCAGGATGAAGTTGGTTAGATCTCTTAAGTACAAAATAAAAGCTTAAGAGTTTAATAAATAAACCTTAAGGGGGAAATGAAATGAGTTTTACTAAGAGAATTGGTCAAGTTGTAATGAGTGGAGCAGTCGGTTTGTCATTAATTAGTGGAGGTACTTTTGCATATTTCAGCGATACAGTTAAAACTGATAATACATTTGCAGCAGGTACATTAGACTTAGGGATGAACCCTAATGCTGTTGTTAACATAAGCAATTTAAAACCTGGTGATGAAGTATATCGTGAATTTACGTTAGAAAACAATGGAACTCTAGATATTAACAAAGTTTTATTAAACACTAAATATCAAGTTGAGGACGCAAAAAATAATAACACAGAAGACCTTGCTAAGCATATTAAAGTAACGATTATGTACAACACAAGCAGTGCTACAAATGAAATCGTTGAAACTACATTATATGACTTACAAAATCAAACTCCTGATTTAACGGCAATTAACCAATTTGTAGGTAGTACAAAAGATCCAGACGGCATTGCAGCAGGACAAAAAGAAAAGATTTTTGTATTATTCGAGTTTGTTGATAATGGAAAAGACCAAAACCAATTCCAAGGGGACAAGCTAAAAGTTGATTGGACATTTAATGCTCAAACTGGTGATGGTAAATACTACGACGACACTGATCCTAACAGCAACTAATAAAAAACAAAAAGCCACCTATTTAAATGTAGTGACCCCATAAAGTTAGACTGGTTACTTCAATTAGGCAGCTTGTTGGGCATGAACTCGGTATTTTACTGGGCTCATGCCTTTTAATTTTGCCTTAATTCGTTTGTTATTGTAGTAATCTATATATTTAGCTAGTTCTTGTTTAAAGTGTTCAACACTGTTAAATTCTTTTAGATAAAGTAGTTCAGATTTCATGATACTAAAGAAACTTTCTATTACTGCGTTATCGTAACAGTTTCCTTTTCGTGACATACTCTGCGTGATACCACGTTTAATTAAGGTAGTACGATATTTTTCCATTTGATAGTGCCAGCCTTGGTCTGAATGAATTAGTAGTATATCGGAATCTGTTAAACGTTCAAGAGACTGTTCTAACATAGTTGATACAAGTGAATAAGTTGGACGTGAACCAATTGTATAAGCAATTATTTCACCGTTATATAAGTCCAACATAGGTGAAAAATATAGCTTTTCTCCAAATAATTTAAATTCAGTAATATCTGTAACCCATTTCTCATTTGGTTTATCTGCTTGGAAATTTCTATCTAAAATATTAGGCGCAACCTTACCCACTTCACCTTTGTAAGAGCGATATTTCTTTACCTTTACAAGTGATTTTATCCCTAGTACTTTCATGAGTCGTTGAACTTTTTTATGATTTATTTTATAACCACGATTCGTAAGCTCGTCTCGAATTTTACGATAGCCATAACGACCTTCATGTTCCTCATAAATTTCTTTTATCATTACTTTTATCTCAGTGTCTGGATCAGGACGTTCTAGATTTTTCATCCAATAATAGTACGTACTACGCGGAATACTGGCGAGCAGTAGAAGTTCTTTTAACGAAAACTCATGCCTTAATTCACAGACAACTTTTACTTTGTCTTGTTTCGTGATTTTTCCTTGTTTTGAACTAAGGCATTCAACTTTTTTAGATACGCATTTTCCATGCGCAAACGTTCTATTTCAGCTTGAAGCTCTTCTACTGATCCTTTAAGTGGAGTTGTTTTCTTTGTTTCTTTTTTCATGGAAGATCGCCCCTTTTTCTTTGATTCTAGGGCGTCTTGTCCTTGTGTTTCAAATTGAGTCCTCCATTTTCGAATCGTTCTAGGGGAAGGAATATTGAAAATTGCAGCTGCTTCATTCGGTGACGTCCCGTGGTCATTCATATACTTTAATACGTTTAGTTTAAACTGTACCGAATAACTTGTATATGACTTTTTAAGCAAGCCATTAATCCCATTTTCCTTATATTGAGCTACCCAGTTTCTCACTTCAGCATGGGACGTTCCAAATAACTTACCAATAGAACGAAAACTTTCCTTACCTTCTAAATAACGCATAACTACCGCTAATTTATGTTCAGTAGTAAATTTAGTCATAAAAAATGCACCTCCAAATGTTAGTCGTGTCTAACATTTGGGGTGCACTTCAAAATTAGGTGGTTTTTCTATCTTTCTATTAAACCAAGTAAGTCATTCATAACATTTAAATTTTCTTTAACAATTAATCTTTCTTCTCCGCTCTCAATTTATAAATTCTTAATATGTAAAAAAAAGAAGCTGTAAAAACAACTTCCTAAAATTGATAACTTTTTCTAGTTTTTTAATTCCTCTACACTCTTAACAATGTCATTTGCCGTTAACTTATAAAATTCCTTTAAATAGTCTTCCTTGCCAACTTGCCCAAATTGTTCTTTAATCCCGATTCGTCTCATTTTAGTTGGACAATGCTCACTTAATACTTCTGCTACCGCACTACCTAAACCGCCTATAACATTATGATTTTCAGCCGTGACAATTGCCCTTGTTTTGTTAGCATATTTTACGATTAAGTCTTTATCTATTGGCTTTATTGAAAACATATCGATTACACTTGTTTCAATTCCTTTTCCCTGAAGTATGTCAGCAGCCTTCAACGATTCAGCGACCATAATGCCACTTGCAATGATTGTTACATCATCACCATTTCGAAGGACCTTACCTTTACCGGATTCAAATGTTTCATTTTCATCATAAAGTTTGACAGCTTTTTTACGAATTGTTCGGATATAATGAATCCCGTATTCCTTCTCAACTTTGCGGAGTAAGTACCCAAGTTGATTGGCGTCACTTGCTTCATATACATTTGCATTTGGAATTAAACGAGCAAGTCCTAAGTCTTCAAATGCCATATGTGTCCCACCATTATGCTCTGCAGTAACCCCCGAATCAGAACCTAATATTTTTATATTCAATCTTGCATATGCACCTGAAACGAACAATTGATCAAACGCTCGACGAGTAGCAAATTGCGCAAATGTATGAACATAAGGAATTTTTCCAGTGAGTGATAGACCAGAAGCTACTCCCATCATATTCGCTTCCATAATCCCACAATTTATTAATTGTTTTGGTATTTCACCAATAATTTTACTTGTAGTAATTGCACTCATTAAATCAGCTTCTAGGGCAATTACATTTGGATTTTTCTGCGCCATTTCAAGTAGTGTATTGGCATACATTTGTCTCATTTCTATACGATCTAATTCATAACTCTTAAATGGTGTTTGAATCATGAATTCACGACCCTTCCTAGTTTATTTCCTAGTTCAGTAATTGCTCCTAAAATAGCTTCTTCATCCGCTTGGTTGGGCCGTATATGATGGTTATCAGCTTTCTCTTCTAAATATTTAACACCTTGACCTTTAACCGTATCTAAAATAATTGCAATTGGTTTGTCGCTCTGTAATTTCCCCTTCATAATCGAGGCATAAATTTGTTCAATTGATTTTCCATCGGCTTTTAATGTGTAAAAACCAAAAGCCTTAAATTTTTCTACAAAATCAAATGGATCAATAATATCCTTAGTTAACCCATCAAGCTGTTTTTTATTGTCATCAACAAAAACAAATAAGTTGTTTAATTTATGGTGCGCAGCAAATTGAAGTGCCTCCCAACACTGCCCTTCATTAAGCTCTCCATCACCTACTATGCAATAAGTATAATTATCCATTTCAGAAAGTTTATGAGACAAAGCCACTCCAACTGCTGCTGATATACCCTGTCCTAAAGATCCTGTTGTCATATCAATACCAGGCGTTAAATTTCGATCGGGATGGGAAGGGAGTGTAGTCCCATTTTGATTTAAAGTGTATAAAACCTCTTCAGGAAAGTATCCCTTTAAAGCCAATGTTGCGTATAGTCCAGGTCCACCATGACCCTTTGATAGTATAAAGTAATCTCTTTCCTGCCATGAAGGGTTTTTGGGATCGACCTTCATCACTTCACCATATAAAACTGCTAAAGTCTCAATAATTGATAAGCTTCCACCATAATGTCCAAAACCAAGATTATATAGTTCTTTTAAAGTTAGATAGCGAATTTCGTCACGAAATGCTTCTATTTTTTGAAGATTGAATTTCAATCGAAATCCTCCTTTAATCAATAAAATACAACATACATCATTTTCATAATTTAGCTCATTTTAGATCTTAGTAGATTCGTATTGTGACATATTAATTAAGCCTCGATGTTTGCAGATTTACTGTTGTTACGATCTTTTTTGAATAATCCAAACAACACAGCTATTGCAACTAAACCTACTACTGTTACCGTTACACCGGTTGCTCCAAATGACTTAGCAATATGCCCTAAAATGATACCTGATGTAGCAAAGTCTGCATCAGAGAATGTCGTACTTGCAAATCCTAAGTCACCTAGAACTGGTAATAAAAAGACAGGCAAGAACGTAATTAACAAACCATTTGCGAATGATCCAATCGTTGCTCCTCGTATCCCCCCAGTAGAATTACCGAATACTCCAGCTGTAGCTCCAGTAAAGAAGTGGGGAACAACCCCTGGTAAAATGATAATAGATCCTGTTAGACCAAGGAAAACCATTCCTACAATTCCTCCGAGAAAGCTACAAAAGAAACCAATTAAAACTGCATTTGGTGCATATGGGAAAACAATAGGACAATCAAGTGCAGGTTTTGAATTAGGAACTAATTTATTTGATATCCCTTTAAATGCTGGTACAATTTCAGCCAAAACAAGTCGCACACCAGATAAAATAATAAAGACACCCGCAGCAAAAGTAACTGATTGAATTAATGAATAAACAAGATAATGAGTTCCCCCACTTAGTTCCTTCTCTATATAAGTAGGACCAGCAAAAAGTGCTATAACAAGGTATATAATTGTCATTGTTAACGCAATCGTAACGGAACTATCACGTAAAAATCCTAATCCTTTTGGAAATTTTATCTCTTCTGTCGATCGTGATCCTTTGCCGACTACCTTTCCAACTAAACCGGAAAGAACATAACCTAAACTTGAAAAATGTCCAAATCCTACATTATCGTTACCTGTAATTTTTCTCATAAACGGTTGGCTTAAAGCTGGGAAAACAGCCATAATTAAACCAAGTGCTAGTGAACCAACGATTACAAGTGGGACACCTTTTAATCCTGAAACTACTAAAATAACAGCTAGCATACAAGCCATATATAATGTATGGTGACCTGTTAAAAATATATATTTTAGTCTAGTAAATCGAGCAATAATAATGTTTGCAACCATACCAAAGAACATAATATAGGCAGTGAATGAACCATATTTTGATAGTGCCATTGCTACGATTGCTTCATTATTTGGAACTACACCTGAAACATGAAACGCTTCTTGAAACATCTTACCAAAAGGGTCTAGTGAGCCCACGACAATTCCAGCCCCGGCAGAAATTACGATAAATCCTAAAAAAGTTTTAGTTGTCCCTTTAATAATCTCGCTTGTAGGCTTTTTCTGAATAATAAGTCCAACAAGTGAAATTAGTGCTACTAAAACTGCCGGTTGACTTAATACATCCATAATTAATTTCAGAAACCTTGCTTCCACGAACAAAACCTCCTATAAATAATATTTGATGTAAATTAATCCTTAAATTTAAAATAAGCCTTTTGATTGAAGAACTTGTGTTAACTTCGTACGAAGACCATCCATATCGATAATGCTATCAATCACAACAACCTCACCTAAATGCCCCATACCTTCTGCTATGTCCTTTGCCGCGATAAAAACATCTGCTGAGTCAGGCGTAGCAGAACTAAGATCTGAATGTTCTACTTCAATCCCACTTACTCCTAACTCATTTAATATTTGAACAATATTCATCTCTAACATAAAGCTACTTCCTAATCCTGAGCCACATACTGCTAAAATTTTCATAACGAACCCCTCCATTTTTTTCAACTAATCTATTAAACTTGAAGATCAATTAACTGCTGAATAGTGTTCAAATAATTCCACTAATACATTTGAAGATTCTGCTTCCTTCAGAAGTTCAATATTCTCTTTTTCACTAAGTAACTTTGTCAGCTGCGAAAGAGCTTTCAGATGTGTTTTATTGTCTATTGCTGCAATACAAAACAATAGTCGAACAGGATACTTTTCATCATTTAAAAAGAATACTGGCTTGTTCAGTTTTAAAAAACTCATTCCTACTTTGTTTACTCCCATTTCTGGTCGAGCATGTGGAATGGCAACCTCAGGACCTATTACTACATACGGCCCCATCGTTTTTATATTTTCTAGCATCGCATCTACATATGACCTATTAATTGCTCCATTCTTTAACAATGGATCGGCCACAACTTTTATGGCATCTTCCCAATTTGAAAGATGATTAATCATTTGAATTGTTTCCTCTTTTAATAGATCTTGTAACACAGGTTGTCTCCTCCTAGATATATCTACTTTTTTATGAAAAGTAATTTGACTTAAAGCAGCTTTCAACCCCACTTCGTCGTAAACATTCGCATACTTTTCAATCGTTTGAATTAGTTCATTCATTGAAAGATCATAATATTGAATCCCAAATAAATACTGGTAAACTTCATTGACAATGCTATTTTTTTCACTAGGTGTCATAATTGGTTTAACTCTAAAACATGGTATCTTTGTATCTAAATCAACTGTGGAAAACATTAGATCATATTCATTGAAATTTCCTTCTTTAAATTCCTGTAATGATAATATTTTCTCTACGATAATTTCAGAAAAAAGTGCCTCAAGTTGGTGCTTGACCATTAATGAGGAACTAATTCCACTTGGACAAACAACGATTGCACGTTTCTTTTGCGGAAGAACCTTTTTGGGTTTCTCTAAAAGTGCACCAAAGTGAATCGTAATATAGCCAATTTCCTCCTCGGGTATCGTGATACTTAAAAGAGTACCGATTGGAGAAAGCAATTCTTTTACAATTGTAAAAAGTTCTTTATGCTCATTCATAATTTGAGAAAGTAGAGGATTAAAAATAGGAATTCTATATTTCATGCGAAAATAAGCTGGTTTTAAATGTTGATACAATGTACTAACTACTTCATTCTTTTTCTCAAAAGCAATACAAGCCTTTGATTCAAAGTCGAACACTAATTGTTCACTTAGCTTAAAAAGTAAGCCACGATCATCATCTTGAACTTGGTTTCTCCCTAAAGATAAACCTAATAATTGAATTGTAAGATAACAAATTTCTGGATCATTTCCATCAATTTGAAGAAGTTGACTAATCTTCTCTGCTACTAACCACATTGAATCTTGCTTTAGAATTTGGATTTCATCAGGATGAAATAAAACAAACTTTTTTTCTGTCTGACGATAAAAATAATAAATAAGAAAGTAAACAAATTGCTTTAAACGTTCCTCTACAAATTGAAGATTGAAATCTTTTTCAATTTGTATTAGCACATTATGCATATCAACGAATTCATAAAGTCTATCTCGATCCTTTAAAATATAATTTATAATTTTTTCACCATATGGTATTTGTAAAAGCCGAGATAGGAATTGCATAAGTAAAACTCTCTTATCAAATTCTGTGCCTTCTAAGTGATAACCATTTTGTCTTGAGTATTCAATTTTTACTAACTGAGTACCGATTATTTCATTTAACTTTTTCACATCGGAGATTGTTGTATTTTTACTAACTCCCAATAGTTGAGTTAAATGAGCTGTTGAAAGTGATTCCTTACGGATAATTAAATACAAGTAGATTACTATTTGACGCTCATCTTCTGTAAAAATAAAATCTTTCTTTAATTCTTTGTTTTTTTGTTCTTTAAAAAACTGAGTAACATCTTCTGGCATTTTAATGTAATGAATACCTTTGTACTCAATGGGAGGCAATCCTTTTACTTTTAACCAGTAATTAATTTTGTCCAAATCATATGAAACCTGCCTTCTTGTTAACTGCGTAGAATTCATTACCTGATTCATTGTCGTATGATTTAAATTAAGTAAGTGGTCCAATAGTATTGCGGGGCGTTTCTCAATGTTCATTGGCTTTACCTCCTGTTTTTATCATATTATAAACCGCTTACATTCTGTTTAGAGATTGGGAACAATAGATGTAAGATAAAGGTTACAAAGTTGTGCTGAAGTAAATTTATACCCATAAATCTATTTGTTATACGATAGAAAAAACCCATTATCGAAACAAAAGTAATTTGATTACTTTGCCTTCAATAATGGGAAAAGATTATTAAAATAAAAGTTAGCAGTAAATCTATTTACTTTCTACTTACAAACTAAATCTTTCTTTAATTAATTTAGCTACTTCTTCTGCACTCATATTTGTGTTAGTTATCTTTAGATAATTTTCTTTCTGAATTTCCCCTTCTATTGAATTTAATCTGTATTTATCCATTGTCTTTATTAAATTGTCTTCAGACCATTCAATATCTCTTTTTGTTGGTTTATGCTCTAATCTGTGAGGAGTTTTATTTCGTACAAGTCTCTCATCTAGTTCTGCTTCTAGTTCAACAAAATAGGTTGTTGCCCCTTTTGACTCAAATATAGTACAAACTTTCTCGACATAATCCCAATCAGACTTTTGATCCAGAGCCCACACATATGTAAAAATAATTCCATATAAGTTACTTTTTGATACCTCTTCGAATATTTCATTTCGAAATAAATTAACTAATCTACTCCCTTCCTTTGTTCCATAATCAAAGAACTTACTAACTAAGTCGATTGTCATGTGATTATGAAACAATTTCAAATCTGTTATTTTTTCTAATTCATGTCCTACAGTCATTTTCCCCACAGCCTGAGGACCGAATACTAATACAAACTTCATGGATTTCTCTCCCAAATATATTAATTTTTTTATAATCGCCAACGAATATAACTGAATTTTTTGATTAGTATATCACACTTGAAAATAATTAACTTGATAATAAACTTCAGCATACTTAAAAAAACAGAACAATCTGAATGAATTGCATAAGAAATAGTAAAAAAGCAGAAACAAAGAAAAGGAAAATATTCTACGTATATTATCTGTTTACTAAAAATTTACGAAGTTATCAAAAATTTTTTATTACATTTGGGAACTAATGTGTTAAAATCAGCATATAATTTAAAAAACTTTCCCTAGGGAAAAACTATTTGATGTGTACAATAAAACAGGTGGTGGGAAACATGTCACAAGAATCACAAGAAAAAGTCATATATAAAGAAGCCGGATGGAGACAGGAACATACACAACCTAGTTTGCAAGAGGTTCATCGTTCATTATCTGTTCCAAAGAAAGCTAGTAATTTTCGTAAGTTTCTAGCATTTGCTGGCCCAGGATATTTAGTTGCAGTTGGATATATGGACCCTGGAAACTGGGCAACTTCAATAGCAGGTGGATCTGCATTTAATTACAATTTATTATCTGTTATTTTAATTTCTAATCTTATGGCCATCATTCTACAATCATTAGCTGCTAAATTAGGTATCGTTACCGGTAGAGATTTAGCTCAGGCATGTCGAGACCACTTCAGTAAACCTGTATCATTTATGCTTTGGGTGCTTTGTGAAGCCGCAATTGCTGCATGTGACTTAGCTGAATTAATAGGGTCCGCCATCGCTTTAAATCTATTATTTGGTATTCCGTTGTTTTATGGAATTTGTTTGACAACTTTAGATATATTCATTGTTTTACTTTTACAAAATAAAGGATTTAGGTATATCGAGGCTTTTGTTATTTCATTAATCATATTAATTACTGGTAGTTTTGTTTTTGAATTGATTATGTCTCAACCTGATGTAAAAGCTGTATTTGGTGGATTTATTCCAAGTTCTCAAGTTATTACAGATCCAAAAATGCTTTATATTTCTTTAGGAATTTTAGGGGCAACTGTTATGCCTCATAATTTATATCTTCACTCTTCAATCGTTCAAACTAGAAAGTTTGATGTATCTGATGCTGGTAAAAAAGAAGCAATTAAATTTGCTACAATCGATTCGACAGTTGCATTAATGATTGCATTGTTTGTAAACGCAGCGATCTTAATATTAGCTGCTTCAACTTTCTACAAATCGGGTCATACAAATGTTGCATCAATTGAAGATGCATTCCAGCTTCTTACTCCATTACTAGGAACGACTTTAGCAAGTACATTTTTCGGATTGGCATTATTGGCTTCAGGTCAAAATTCTACTTTAACAGGTACTCTAGCTGGGCAAATTGTAATGGAAGGCTTTTTAAATATTAAACTAAAACCTTGGATAAGAAGATTAATAACTCGTTTAATTGCCGTTACACCAGCTCTTATCGTCACTTATTTTTACGGGGCAAAAGGAACTGCGGATTTATTAATACTAAGTCAGGTAATCTTATCTTTACAGTTATCTTTCGCGGTTATACCACTAGTCATGTTCACTAGTGACGCTAAGAAAATGGGTAAATTTGCTAATAAAACTTGGCTTAAATCAGTGGCTTGGTCGATTGCTTCAGTTATTGCAGTATTAAATGTGTATTTACTTTGGGCAACATTCTTTAAATAATAAATTGAAACAAAAAAGATTGAACAATTGTTCAATCTTTTTTTACTTTCACTTTTAAAGAAGCTTTGCTTATAGAGAATCTATCTGGGTATTTGATGCACTTTAATCTTTAAACGTAAAAAACAGAAAAAACCCAAATGATTTTTCTGTTTTTTATGATTTATGACCATCTAGATTTTGATGATAATATATACTAGCTTGTCTAATAAAATCTAATTCAAATTCTGGAATTGTATATGTTTTTGGCTTTTGATCTTCGGGTAACGATTTAAATCTTTCCCAAGATTTTTTCATGCCCTCTTTAATTTCTGGATCATTTTGACTATAACGACTATTCATTTCCATCAAAAACTTAACAAGTTCTTGCGCTTCAACACTTTCAATTGTATATCCTTCATGAACTAGCTCTGTTAATTTGTTTCTAAAATATTGATAATCATTTAAATGACGAACATGGTTTCCTTCAGTCCATCCTCGCTTCGCTAATTTTTGTAAAGTAGCTTTAGTATATGACTGCTTGGCGATGTTCCTCATCACTTTTCGGTCTTCAGTTGATAAATATTTATTTACCCAATCAGGCTTCAAATTAAAATGTGCTATTTGAATCAACTCTGTAACACTTTCATAATCAATTGAATCAGATTTTATCGATGTTTCTACCTGCTCAATCACATTAACAATCTGATCAATTTGATCTTTTTTAGCTTTCAACATTGCTTTTTGTTCTTTTAACTTCTTTGATAAATCTAAACTACTTTCCGTTAAAATCGATTGAATATCTTTTAAAGTAAAACCTAAAAATTTGAAGGTAAGTATTGATTGAAGATGAACTAAATCATAATCTGTGTATAACTTAAAACCCGATTCGTCGGTATTTGTTGGTATTAATAAACCAATTTTGTCGTAGTATCGTAGTGTTCTAACAGAAATAGAAGTTTTTCTGGCAAATTCGGTTATATAATAATACTTACTATCCACGATCTCTCCTCCTTTCTTTTCACAGTTTATACGGTTACGTAGCGTCATAGTCAATCGTATTAATTAAAGAAGGGCGTGTGGAATTCTCCAGGCTGCAAAAAAGGATGAACTGCAATTAAATTTCGAAAACCGCAATTAAAATTAGCAAATCTGCAATTAAATTCCTAATAACCGCAATTAAGACTAAAAATTACCCATACCAGTTAAGGTATTATGACATGAAAATCGTACAATATTGGCTATTCCAAAGTGGAAAACCTGCAAGTATACCCTAATTCTTAGTATATTGGATAAAATCTACTTATTATTTATAAAAAAGGGGCGATCATATCAACTACAAATAAAAAGTGTAGCCATGATCCCCCCACATAGTTCATACAATTAAAAAGGCCGCTCCTTAGTCTGTTAACCCGGCATATGGAACAACCTACAATTTCAGAGCTATCGCATAAAACCTAAACTTATTTTAAAAATTTATCAATAATTGAGATTTGATCATTAGTATTTAAAGCAGGTGCATGACCAACTTTAGGTATTGTTTCCATTTGGAACTTTTGCGTTTCCTTCATTTTTGATGCTACATCAAGTGGCAAGACGTCCGAAACTTCTCCCCGAATGAGTAAAATCTTGGACTGAATAGCCTCCCAGTAATTCCATAAAGTTAAATCCTCAGTATGCTGAAATTGTAATGCAATTTTAGGATCATAATCTGGGCCTATTCCACCCTCATCTCTTCTACGGCAAGAATTTTGCGTAAAGTCATTCCATTCTTCTTCACTTGAAACACCAAAAGAATGATAAATTAATTTATAGTAATTTTTCAATTCAGCAAATGTTTTAAATTGCGGTGGTGAACCAACATAGCTAATAATTCTCTTAATTCCTTCAATATCTTGTGGTTGGTTTTCTGAAGCACCTGCCCCAATATCATTTAATACTAAATGGGAAATACGATTTAGATGTTCCGGCGTACCAGAAAGTCGCATTCCAATTGCTCCACCCATCGAAGTTCCTACCCAACGAACTTGTTCAATTTCTAAACGATCTAATAAACCAATGGCTATATTTACATAGTTTTCAAAACAGTAATCTTGCTCAGGAGAAGTACTCCACTGACTTAATCCTCGTCCAATCGTATCTGGGCAAATTACATGATAGTCCTTAGCTAAATGACGAGCTAAAATATCAAAATCCCTGCCATTTCTAGTTAAACCATGCCAACAAACAACTGTTGGATTTTTTCTTTCTCCCCATTCTGTAAAATGAAGTTCCATTCCATTAATCGATTCAAACCGAGATTCAGGATAAAAAATATCAATCACTCCATTCATTTTAGTGTCCACTTTATGTAATATTCGATTTTTATAAAAATATCCCTATAAAAACTACCGATAAAAAATGAAACGATTCGGGTCTATTTATATAATAATAATGACAAATACAACACAATCATGAATATTAAAAAAGAAAATAGAATTGATACAAGAATAATTGAATTATGAGTAGGTAAAAATTTTCCATTTTGAATTTCTTTCCGCTTTTTACTGTACAGAATAGTAGCTAATACACCCGTAATAAAACCAACAATACATGCATATATGCCAAGAAAAATTGCTAATGTATTAATGAATTGGTTATCACTAATTTTAATTGTAAAGTGTAGTGAAGTTGTTAAAAATCCTACACCAGTAATTGAGATCGCAGTACGCAGCCATGCTAAATATGTCCTTTCGTTTGCTAGATGCTGTTGTGCATATTTAACACTTTCATCTGAGAAATCCTTTACTTTATTTAAAGAAACCATATTAAATTACCCCTATCAAAGATTTATAGAGTGATAAACTTGTAGAAAACATATCTAAGTTTTAGTTTAATCTTTAAAATTTAAGATTTAGTAAAATTGAGGTTACGTTTAGATAAAATTGAAATGGGGTAATGTAAATCTATATTATTTACTAAGGAGTTAACAGAAGACTTCTATATAAATAGAAGAAATAACGTCATAAGACTGGGCTATCAAAAATAAAACGGTCAAAAAGATGGTAATTTCCGTCCATCTTTCTGACCGTTCAAGCTAACTATTTTTCTGTTTGCTGAAATTCATTTTGAACCTTTTCCAAAAGGTTTTTATCGGTAATTAAACGATAGCCCGTTAGAGCCAATGCTTTTGCTCCCGTAACTAGAGCATGATCACCAAGTGGCGACCTCGCAGCTTCACGGAATTCATTCGTATGAGCAATTAAATCATCAGGTCCAATTTTAATATATGCGTGAGAAGTCGGAACAACGTGACTTACGTTTCCGGCATCAGTAGATCCAAGCCCGCCGCTTTTGCTATTCACTACTTCACCCAATAGGCTTAGTTCTTCACCTACAATCTCATCAAGAGATTGATTGATAATAAAATCATGGACTTCATTTTGAAATCTTTCAATTTTCACAGTACTGCCAGTTGCAATTGCTGCTCCTTCGGCAATATTACGAATCTTAGTGGATACTTCCTCCGTTCTTTTCCAAGTACTAGCACGGATGAAAAATCTTGCTGAAGCATACTCTGGAATAATATTTGGTGCATCGCCTCCATGAGTGATAATTCCGTGTATGCGAACATCACTAGTAAGCTGCTGACGAAGGGCGTTAATTCCATTGAATAACTGGATTACTGCATCTAAAGCATTAATTCCATGTTCTGGAGACCCAGCAGCATGTGCTGCTCTTCCATAAAAATGGAAGTCTAAAGGATCTACTGCCAAAGATGGAGTCGACAAACCAGTTTTACCACTTGGGTGGAGCATAAGAGCTGCATCAACGCCTTCTAGTAATCCATTTTTTACAAAACTCCCTTTTGCACTTCCGTTTGGTCCACCCTCTTCTGCTGGTGTTCCAAATATGACAACCTCTCCTCCGATCTCAGAAATGACTTCAGCAAGAGCGATTCCTGCTGCTACACTCGTTGTTCCAATAATATTATGTCCGCATGCATGACCAAGACCAGGTAGTGCATCATATTCTGCTAAAAAAGCGATAGTTGGGCCTTGCTTAGATGACGTTTTTCTTGCTACAAAGCCTGTTTCATGCCCTGCAATATTACGTGTGACATCGAAACCAGCTTCTACTAAAATTTTAGAATGTGTTTCTGATGCAAAAAATTCTTGATTGCCAATTTCAGGCTTCTCATGAATCTTGTGGCTAATTTCAAGATAAACTTCCTTCGATTCCTCAATACTTTTCACAATTTGCTCTCTTTGTGTTTCAATTTTGACTGTCATTTAAACTTTTCTCCCTTCCATTCTTTTAAATAAGCATGAACTAGCTTTATAGATTTTTAATTTTATCAATCGTAATGACTACTGGAACCGTAGCACCTTTGTCACGTTTAATAATGTAATCATGAACTTCTTTTGATTGATAAGCCTTTACAATCTTTGCAAAGTCCTTGTCATTTTTATTCTTCGTACGAGATGCAATAACATTGATATACGGCATAGCTGCTTTATCATTAGGATCTTCTTTATAAAGTGGGTCCTTTGCAGGGTCTAAGCCCGCTTGAACCGCGAATCCATTATTGATGATCGCTGCTGCCACATCATCCAATGATCTAGCTGTTTGCCCTGCAGCAATCGGTTTGATTTTTAAATGCTTAGGATTTTCTTTAATTTGTTCAATACTTCCTTTAGGGTCAAAATTATCTACTAAACTAATTAACTTTGAAGATTGTAATAGTTTAAGTGCACGGCCAGCGTTCGTAACATCATTTGGTATAGTAATCGTTGCTCCATCTGGAATATCACTTAGCTCTTTAAATTTATGTGAGTAAATCCCCATTGGCGCAATCACTGTCGAGCCAATCGCTGAAATATCTAAATTATGATCGCCTTTAAATTGGTTCATATAAGTAATCGTTTGAAAAGAATTTAAATCAAGGCTACCGTCATTAAGTGCTGTGTTAGGCTGAACATAATCTGAAAATGATATAATTTTCAATTTAATCCCTTCATTTTTCACTTGTTTTTGTACAATATTCCAAAGTTCATAATCATCACCGTTAATACCAATCTTAACTGTTCTCTCTTTTCCATTACCTGATGATGCATTAGAACCACATGCTGATAATACCGAAACCGTTAATAATAATGCTGCAAAAATAGTAAAAAACTTTTTCATCCTCTTTTCCTCCTTACGTATCTTGACCACGTATTTCCTAAACTTTGTATGAGTTGAACAATAAGTACTAGTAAAACAACTGTAATGACAATAACCAATGTTTCAAAACGCTGATAACCATATGTAATAGCTAAGTCACCTAATCCCCCAGCACCAACAGCACCAGCTGCCGCAGTCGATCCAATCAATCCAATCGTTGCTGTTGTAAATGATAGAATCAACGATGGAATTGCTTCAGGCAAAATAAACTTCACGATGATTTGAAACTTTGTTGCTCCCATTGAATAGGCAGTTTCCAGCACTCCCTTATCCACTTCTAGCATGGAATTCTCAATCAATCTTGCCAAATATGGCCCTACAAAGATTGAAAGCGGAACAATTGCTGCAACTACGCCAATGGACGTTCCCGTCAATAATCTAGTAAACGGTATAATGGCAACTAGTAAAATAATAAATGGTACAGATCGAACAATATTTATAATGGTATTTAACAACGTAAATAAAGGTTTGTTTTCCATTATATGACCTGGCCTTGTTACAACTAGGATAATACCTAAAGGCAATCCTATGATTGTGCCAAAAATAAATGACCCTAGTACAGTTAGAAATGTATCTTGAGTTGCCTGTAAAAACTGTGGCCAAAAGAATTCCCAATTAAGCTCCATTTAACTCAACCTCCCTTACATCTATCCCCTTTTCCGAAATAAATTTAATAGCTTTTGCGCTTTCCTCTTTTGTTCCTTCTAGTGCCACAAGCAAATTCCCATAAGGTCTTTCTTGTAGCTCTGTAATCGATCCATAAAGAATGTTTAAATGAATATCGAATTTTTTAAGAACCTCTGATAATAATGGATTGGCAGCCTTATCACCTAGGAAGACTAATTGATAATATTTCCCTTTTGATAATGTTTTCGATAACTTAGACGGCACCTCATTTTGTAATACAGTGTTAACAAAATTCTTTGTAATACTTTTTTGTGGATTCGTAAAAACGTCGTAAACATTACCTTCCTCGACAATTTCACCATCATCAATGACGGCCACTTTATCACATAAATCACGAATTACACTCATTTCATGGGTAATAAGAAAAATTGTAAGATTATAGGATTTATTTACCTTCCTTAAAAGCTCTAATACATTCTTTGTTGTTTCAGGGTCTAATGCAGATGTAGCTTCATCACATAGCAACAGATCTGGGTCTGTTACAAGTGCCCTTGCAATTCCAACTCTTTGCTTTTGTCCCCCCGATAAGTGCCCCGGAAATACATCTTGCTTCCCTGTCAGTCCAACAAATTCAATTAATTCCATTACCTTTTCCTGAACATCCCGTTTCTTCTTTCCTTCAAGGTATAGCGGCATTGCGATATTATCAAATACCGTTTTGGCTGAAAGTAGATTGAAGTGTTGGAATACGACACCAATTTTTCTACGTGTTTTACGTAACTCTTCATCATTTAATGTCATTAAGTTCAATCCATCTATCAGAACTGATCCTTCTGTTGGCTCTTCAAGTCTATTTAAACAACGAATCAATGTACTTTTTCCCGCTCCGGAAAAGCCAATGATTCCATAGATCTCACCTTTCTCAATTTTCATATTAATATTATTTAAAGCTTTAATTGGTGGCCTTCCAGGATAAACCTTGGAGACATTTTTAATCTCAATCAAATTTCTTCCTCCAATGCAAGTTATTCCAAACATTATAACTAAGTAAACACATTTGAAAACTAGGTTTTATAATTATATTTTCTCCTTTTTCTCCTATGGCAACTCATCAAAAAACCCCCCTTCTTATCCAATAAGACAGATAAGAAGAGGGGTTATAATATATAAGCCACTTTACTTCTTATCTTTCAAATCGCTTAAACGATTTGCAGGAATTAGCACGGTATTTGTTTCGAAACAACAAACCCGTTGCCGAGGTATCGTAGGGCCAGTCCCTCCACCTCTCTGGATAAGTAATAGAATTTATTAAGTTTTTAAATTATTGAGTTCATGTTATCTCTCTTTTTATAATACGTCAAGAATTATTTTTAAATTTTTTAGAAAAAATTGTGTTTGAAAATAGCATTTTTTTTACGAGTATTGTTTGAATCAGGTCTTAGGTCCTTTATATTCAAATCAAAAAACTATTTCATATTCCGTTTGAAATAGGTCTATATACTTATTTTTTTGAGTTTTTATTAGTATTTCATTTAAAAGAAGGCAAAAAAACAGACAAGTCTTCTTTGATAAGAGAACCTGTCTGCTTTTTTGAATCATTCCTACCATAATGCAGGCTTTACTACCATAAACCATAGCATAACCATCAAAAGAACGATGTAAATCCAGATTGATCGACGAAGCTTCTGAATTAGCATTCTCTGGTCATGGGTTGGTTCACTGAATTTCCGAATGGTCGGTGAAAAGGCTCTAGCTAGGAAAAATAATGAACTCACCAAAAGAAGAATCGTCATCACAATCCAAGATGTCTTCCACGACCAATGACCCACTAGTACCAACAAAACCCCTGATCCAACCAATACATGCCCAGCATGCTTTGCCAATCTGACAGCAAACCGGAATACATCCAAATAAATCTGTTGTATCGCAGACTTTGAGGTATGCAGCTTTTTGAGTATCGGAATCAAAACAAAAAAAGGGCCAATCGATAGGATTACACTAGCAATATGTATATAAAGAAGAAATCTATACAGCATTAAAATTATTCTTGGATGAGACGGAACTCATGAACCCATACCCTCATTTTTGGCAACCAAGGCATCCCAGGGTGGATTGAAAGGATCGATTGTTTATACTCTTCTACTGTCGCATAGCCTTCTTGCTTAGCATCCTCATCTGTCAATTCACCAAGGGCTTGAGAATAAACTTTTTCAACAACATACTGATTATTTTGAAGGGTCATCACTTCCCCAACATCTGCATATCTTCCGTTTCGGCGAGTAGCAGTTTTTTGTCCTGCCAATACTTTTTCAACATCCTCTTGAAGCGTAACAAGGCGTTCAATTGTACATGTTTTTGGCGGTAAAGCGTTCGTTTCATTCTGATTTGTCATCTAATTCATTCTCCATTTCAATTTAAATTTATCGCAAAGACTAAAAAAAAAAAACGACTAGTTCCATTTTAATTAAATTAGTACAAAATTAGCAAATTTTTATGAAAGATATTTGAAACAGCAATAAGTTACACAAGCATAGCATAAAATAACACCCTTTAAAACCAACGTTGCCTCGATCTACTTTATTGGGTTCAGTCTAATCAAATATGTGCTTTTATCTTCCCTAAATATTCTCTTCTAAAATAAACTTAGATAGATTGATTGCTTTCGCATAATTCTTAGTTTCTATGTAGTTGTTATATAATTTTTCGACATATGTTTTAAAAACAACCATATTACTCACTGACTGGAAATAGATTAAGGCTGTCTTCTCCATAAAACTATAATACTGATCGAGTTTATCCTCTATAAGATAGATTAAAAGTCGGAATAATATTTTGAATAAACTGGAGTCCAATTTTTCTGCAATAGCTTTTCCTTCATTAGCTTTTCTAAGCAAATCATTTTTCAGTAGTAAATTCCCAAAAAAACTACTTTCCAAATAGTTATACAAGTATTTAACGTATTTATAAGAAGACCGATCTACCATATCAAGTGTCACCTTAAATAATATTTGCGCGTTTTCAAAATCTTTTCTCTTTAAGTATAAATCTGCTAAGTTATTTTGCAGTAAGATTTTTCGATCAAGTGCATTCACTCTTTCAGAGGCTTCAATAAGGTTATGATATGATTCCAATACTTCCTGAAAATCAAAGCTCTTTTCGTTTCCTTTTATTAGAAGTAAGATTGCCTCCGCATCAATTGCTCTTAAGTAGTTATACGTTTTCTTGAAGTACTTCAATGCTTTTTCTGCGTAAACATATGTCATGATTGATTTAGGATTAACCTGGTAGTAGCCTAGTGACAGGTAGATATAGTATTCTAGATTCCCAAACTCACTCTTATTGATATTTTTTAATACTTGAATAGACTTTTCGTAGTTATCCGTTTTTCCATATAAAATGCCCCATACAAGCCATTTCAAGTTCTTTTCAAAAGGGGGAAGATCAGGATGTTTTTTTTGAATATCCTTTAAAATGGTTTTTGTCTTTTCAAATTCATTCTGCAGGAGATAATATCTTGCTTGAAGTAATTGGAAGAGCGGAGCATATTTAGAAAAATTAATGATATAATTTTTTTCAATATCTTTTTTTGTTTTCTCCACCTCGATCATGTTTTGCTTAATGATTGATGTATGCCAACTATTTAACTTCTTTTCTATGTTATTAAAGTAGTTAAGTTCATTTTGTATGTCAATTTTTAAGCGCTCGGAAAATAACTCAATTATTTCTTTAGAATATTGAGTTTCACCTCTTTCAATTCTACTAACATGAGTGGATGTACAAATGTCTTTTCCAAGCTCCTCCTGAGTTAGGCCTGCCCTTTTGCGATAAAATTTTATGATTTCCCCTTCTTGCATGAATTTCTCCCTCTTTAAAACTTAATGAAAATATAATTATGTAATTCCTAGAAAAATATAGTAGCTATACTAAAAGAGCTTTATTCCTTATAGAATTTATCAAATCTTCAAATTATTTTACCATAATCTTACTTTTAATTCTTAAAGAAAATTATTTAATTTTTTACTTGTCCTTTTTCCATCATCTTTCCAGTTACAACAATGAAAAAAGCATTGGTGATTATGATCTTCCTCACTAACCTATTAATTTCTCCTAATCTGTAATTCGAAAAGTTAGAAGCAAGGAATGTGATACATGCCAATAAAAAAACAGAAAAACTCTCAAAAATAGTTTTTCTGTTTTTTACAGTTAACCTTTATTCAACTAATCCATGATTTAATAATCGTAAACCAAATTTTCAAAGCAGTAAAACCAATTAAAACTGCCAGAATCCCTCGTAAAACCTGCGTTTTTGTTTTTTTGCCTATTTTTGCACCTAATGGTGAGGCGATTAAGCTTGCAATTACAACAATAATAGTAGGCAACACTTCAACTTGACCAGTAGAGATTTTCCCGATCGTTACGCCAATTGAAGAAATAAATGTGATTGCAAGTGAAGAAGCGATTGTCACACGAGTTGGTATTTTTAAGATTGTTAACATGATTGGTACTAACAGAAATGCTCCTCCTGCACCAACAATCCCTGCACTAGTGCCCACAACAAATGCTAGGCCAGCCGCAAGCCATACATTAATTGAAATTTGACCATCTGCTGACATCTCGACGTTTTTTCGAGGAATAAACATTAATACGACCGCAATCATTGCTAAAATTCCGTAAACAAGATTAATCCCATGTTCTGAAAGTAAATTTGAACCGAATCCACCAAGAAAACTTCCTATTAGGACACTTATTCCCATACTTAATATTACTTTTTTGTTTAAAAAACCGCTTTTACGATAGCTTAATACTCCACCTAAAGTTGCAAATACTACTTGGACAGCACTTATACCTGAAACTTGATGAGGAGTAAAAGCAGCAAATCCTAATAATGGAGGAATAAATAAGAGCATTGGATAATTTATAATTGCTCCACCAATTCCTACCATTCCTGAAATAAAGGACCCAAAAAAACCAACTAAGAAAAGTACTAAAATTAAGGTCCACTCCATTTTTAAGTCCCCCTATAACATAAAAGGAGAGGTTACTCTCCTTTTCAACTTAATCTATTAACTTATCCCTTTTTAATCCAAAATTTTAAAACATTGTCTTCTTCTTTATAATTTAATAATTCGTGTCCACCTGATTTAGCCCAAGCTGCAAGGTCATTTTTAGCACCTTTATCAGTAACATGAATTTCTAGTACTTCGCCTGCTTCAATCTCTGCAATTGCTTTTCTTGTTTTTACAATTGGAATTGGACATGCTAAGCCCTTTGCATCTAATAATTTTGTAGATTCCATATTATTTTCCTCCAAGTTTCATTATCGTACTGCACAGCGATTTGGACCGATTTCCATTTCTCTCTGTTTTTCTTCATTTAAGCTAATTTTACCCATATTTACTTCACGGATTTCTTGATATGAGTTTGGTTGTGGTGGTAAGTTCTCAGTTACTAACTTTCTAAATTCACTTTCACTCTCAATGTTCAACCCATGATTCTGATCAAACAAATATCCGAGTTTTTTATAAACACTACCATCTTCGTTCAGTTCACTAATCACCATAAAGTGTGATGGAAGCACGGTTAATTCAAGCGATAAATTTCTGTATTTTTTATATAGGGTTTCACGTAAGTCCCTTACCCAATCCTCTGCCATACCAGCAAGATCTGGTCTCCCAATTGAATCGATAAATAAAATATCACCTGAAAGTAAGAACTTTTCATCAATAACAAATGAAGTCGATCCGATTGTATGACCTGGTGAATAAAAAGCCTCAATACTGATTGCTGTTTCACCAATCACTACCTTATTCCCATCTTCTAATGGACTATATTCAAAAGTAACCTCTGTAGCATCCTTTGGAGGCAACCAGTAAGTTGCTCCTGTAATCTCAGCAATTTTTCTTCCACCAGAAATATGGTCTGCATGAAGATGAGTATCAAATACATTTGTGATTTTTGCGCTCTTCGTATTTGCAAAATCAATGTAGATATCCGTCATTCGAGTGGAATCAATTATAGCAGCCTCATTACTTGAGATAACCATATAGGATAAACATCCCTTACCAATTCTGACAAATTGATACAGTTCTCCACCGTTTATCAAATCTGCAATTTTTACTGGTTCTAGATGTTCACTCCACTCTTTCATACCGCCTTGAAGGTAAGCTACGTCTAGTCCCTCGTCTGAAAGCATCTCTGCAATCATGATGGAAGAGCCTTCTTTAGCACACACAACTAAAACATCTGTACTTGTAGGAATCTTATCTAATATATCTTCAACTCCATCAAGTAAATCAAAATAAGGTATATTTAAATGTTCAAAATTTGAACCTTCTATTTTCCAATCATTATAATCGTCAGTATTTCGGACATCTAAAATGAATAGTTCTTCTTTATCAAATATTTTTTTTGTAATCTCTTTTGCAGACATTGATTTGACTGCCATCCTCAATACCCCCTATAGTATAATTTTTTTCAAAAAAATTAGATTAACCTTTTATGCTCACTGTTTCCCCAGACCACTCAGTCATTCCAGGTACTACATTAAACACGTTTGTAAAACCACTCGAAACTAATAATTGAGCAGCAAAATCACTACGGTTACCTGTTCTGCAAATGATATAAATTTCGTTATCTTTATCTAGCTCTGACAATCGGTTCTCTAATTCACCTAAAGGGATTGATACCGCCTTTGGTATATGATTAAACACATATTCCGCTTCTTCTCTTACATCTAAAACGATTATATTTTCATTTTGTAGCTTCTCGTTTAAATCATCGTTCGTAACTACATTTTCAAACTTTTTTTCAATTGTATTTTCATCTGAAGATTTTCTTAAATAATGAAGCAATACTTCTCCATTTTCGATTGTTCCTAGGTATTGATTTCCCGTGCTTTCCGCCCAAGCTTTAATGTCTGCTTTAGATCCTTTATCCGTCGCTTGAACCTCAATTACTTGCCCATTTTCTAATTCCTTCATTGCTTTTCTAGTTTTCACAATCGGCATTGGACAAGCTAATCCTTTTGCATCCAATTTCACATTTGATTTAATCAGTTCCATCTGACATCCTCCATACTTAAAATACCGCTTGGGGTATCTATTTAATCAAAAAAAAGTTATTCTACGTTTCCTTCCCAAGAAAGCATTCCGCCTATCATGTTTTTAGCGTTAAACCCATGAGATTGTAGAAATTCCGTTGCACGACCACTTCTTGCACCTGAACGACAAACCATAATATATTCTTTTGATTTATCTAATTCGTGTAATCGAAATTCAATTAATCCAAGTGGAATATGAATAGCTTCTTGGATTTTCCCTGCTGCAACTTCATCTACCTCACGAACATCGATAATAGTTACATCTGTTCCAGTTTTCAATTCATTTTCAAGCTCAATCGCAGTAATTTCTTTCATGTTATTCAAATCCTTTCAAATTTAAATGAATAAATTAACCTGACCTTCTTCTGCTTCACCAATATAAGCTGCAACCCCAGCATACTGAATATTTTCTAATAGCTCTTCGGTTTGTAGACCTAACAGATCCATTGTCATTGTACATGCTACTAAATTTATATCTTGCTCTTGAGCCATTTCAATTAATTGCGGTAAAGGTAGTGCATTATGCTTTTTAATAATATCCTTAATCATTTTTGGTCCAAAACCAGCAAAATTCATTTTAGAAAGACCCATTTTATCAGCGCCTCTAGGCATCATCTTTCCAAACATCTTTTCAATAAAACCTTTTTTTGTTGCTACATGCTCACCTTTACGCAAAGCATTTAATCCCCAAAATGTATGAAAAATAGTTACTTCATGATCAAAAGCTGCTGCACCGTTTGCAATAATGTAGGCAGCCATTGCTTTGTCATAATCTCCACTAAATAAAATAATATTAGTTTTCTTAGTTGTCATATTCTTTCTCCTTATCGTTCTTTATACCCACTAGGGTATGCAACAAAACAAAAAAATATATTTATATATACTATTACCCCTATGGGTATATGATATTAAAAATAAAAAATGGTGTCAATTTATATTTTATCTACTTTTTACAAGTAAATTTACTGCTTCTTTCACTAAATCTTCGGCATCCTGCCCGTTTTCATTCGCATTTCGGACACAATCAACTAAGTTTGAACTTACTACTACTCCAATCGTACGATCCAAAGCTGATTTAACTGCTGATAACTGTGTAATAACATCTTTACAGTCTTTGTCTTCTTCCATCATTTTTAAAATTCCACGAATCTGTCCCTCAATTCGCTTTATTCTATTTTTTACTGGATCATCATATTTCATTAAATCACCCCTAACTAAAGAAAACTAAATAAAGCCTAAGCATTTATTTTAGAATATATGTGCAATATTCTTACTTAGAATATATACCCCTTAGGGTATAATGTCAATCAATTAATTTTATATAAATTAATCTTCTTTTAGTGAGTGAAAAGTAGATATGAACAAAAAAGATCACAATAATGTGATCTTTTTTTCGGGTTACTTTGAAATTTTAAGATTTTACAGTCATTTCAATCTCAAAATAAGTACCGACTTCCATAACTGCTTCGTCTTTATGGATAAAGTCATTTTTCTCTTTTAAATAAATATAATCTTTAGACCATTCGCCAATATTTTGAATTATATCTTTTAAAGCATTAGTGAATACGACTACTTCCTCATTCGTCGTCGTTGGATGAACACTCATACGAATCCAACCAGGCTTAACACTAATATTTCCATTATCAATTTCATCTGTAATTGCTTTAGACATTTCCTTTGTTATATTTAGTAGCATATGTCCATAAGTACCTGCACATGAACAGCCACCTCGCACTTGAATTCCGTAACGATCATTTAATAATCTAACGACTAAATTATGATGAATATCTTTTAAATAAAAGGAATAAAAACCTAAACTTGGATTGCTTGAATCTTCAAGTAACATTACATTTTCACTTGTTCTAAGCTCCTCTAAAACGATATGTGCCAATTCTTCTTCACGACTTAATATATTCGCTGTACCCATTGCATTTTTTACCTTAATTGCAAGAGCTGTTCTAATTGTTTGCAGAAACCCTGGAGTACCTCCATCTTCTCTTTCACGAATATTGTTAATGTATTTTTTCTCACCCCATGGATTTGTCCATTCAACAGTTCCTCCGCCTGGATGATCTGGAATTTTATTTTGATACAGTGAAGAGTCAAATATTAAAACACCACTGCTACCAGGTCCTCCTAAAAACTTGTGTGGAGAAAACAGAATTGCATCCAGCTTTTCCATTGGATCATTAGGATGCATGTCAATGTCAACATATGGTGCAGAAGCAGAGAAATCCACAAAACAAACGCCATTATATTCATGCATTAGTCTAGCTAGTTTATGATAAGGTGTAATTAATCCAGATACATTAGAACAAGCACTGAATGATCCGATTACTCTTCGTTTATTTTTATAAAACTCAAGTCGTTCTCTTAAAGAATCTAAATCAACTACGTTGTTCGCACAATTAGGTACAACTTCCACATCACAAATCGTTTCTAACCACGAAGTATGATTGCTATGATGCTCCATGCTTGTTATAAAAACAACTGGTCTTTCTTCCTCAGGTATACTTAAGCGGAAATGGAAATTTTCATGTATTTTCAGCCCTAAAATACGTTGAAACTTATTCATAACGCCAGTCATTCCTGATCCATCTGTTATGATTGTGTCGGAAGCGCTTGCATTCACATGTTCCTTTATGATCTGTAATGCTTCATGATAACAATTCGTCATCGTGCTTCCAGTTATATTTGATTCCGTATGCGTATTTGCAACATATGGCCCAAAAGTTGAAACTAATTTTTCTTCAACAGGTCCATATAACCTACCGCTCGCAGCCCAATCTAAATAAATAATTTTCTTTTCACCAAATGGCGATAAGAATGTTTTTTCATTTCCAATAATCTCTTTTCTAAATTGTGAAAAATACTTTTCTAAATTCAATTTTATCGCTCCTAATAAGAAAATGTTTTGTGCTTTTTAATCGGAAGGCTCTGTTTAGTAATTATGATAAAACCGAGTATTCCAATACCCAATAGGGTATTATATAAAATGCACTGAAGCCAGTCCGCTCATGACGGAATGGCTTTATTAAAGTAATTAATTAATTTTTAAACAGAACCAATTAAAAAGAAAATATCTTGCGTCAAAATCTAAATAGAAAACTTATTTACATATACAAATATATGTCAAATTATTCTGCATTAAAAGAATTTTTTCACTTTTAAAATATTAGTAAAATTTTACACTATCTATTTTATTTAAAAAGAGACCCTTTTTGATAGTACTCTTTCATCATTTTTTCCGGGACCATACTACCACCTGTCCCCCAAATAACATGGGTACTATTCTTCATTTTTTTCAACAAATTATTTTTTAGTAAATAATTATGGCCCTCATTAAATAATTTAATTGGACCGATCATACCAGCTAGCGCTGACGGTTCTAAATAAAGATCCTCAGTATCAGCTAACTCTTTTAACATTGTATATAGTTTTTCATCACTAATTGTATAGCTACCACTTAAAAAAGGCTCAATGATTTTTCCCACAAAGCCAGATGGTCTCCCTACAGCTAGGCCATCTGCATCTGTTTTATTATCAATACCGAAATCTTGTACAGAAACTTGATCATGAAGTCCAGTCATTAATCCAATCAACATACATGGAGAATGAGTTGGCTCGGCAAAGAAGCAATGAACATTATCTTTGAATAATAGTTTCAAACCAAATGCAACACCACCAGGACCTCCTCCAACTCCGCAAGGTAAATAAACAAATAGTGGATGATTTTCATCAATTGTAATGTCTAATTCTTCAAATTGCTTTTTTAAACGTGAAGCTGCTACTGCATATCCTAAAAATAAATCATTTGAATTTTCATCGTCTACAAAATAACAATTAGGATCTGCTTCTGCTTGTATTCGACCTTCTTCTACTGCTTTACTATAATCAGCCTCGTACTCAATGACATTTACGTTTTTACTTCTAAGTAAATCTTTTTTCCATCGCTTTGCATCCGCTGACATATGTACCGTTACTTTAAAACCTAACTTTGCACTTATTATTCCAATACTCATACCTAAATTACCTGTAGACCCTACTGCAATTGAGAAGTTTGAGAAAAACTCTCTAAAAATATCACTATCTATTTTTGAGTAATCATCATCAATCGTTAATAATTGATGCTCTAAAGCTAGGCTTTCGGCATGCTTTAATATTTCATAAATGCCACCTCTTGCTTTTATTGACCCTGATATTGGTAAATGGCTATCACATTTTAAAAATAATTCTCCTAATATAGTTTGTTGAAAGTTTTTCTCTAACGATTGTTTCATAGAAGGAATTTTTACTAAAGGAGACTCAATAATGCCATTTGTATCTTTTGTTTCTGGAAAAACTTTTGAAATATATGGAGCAAACCTTTTTAATCGTTCATCTGCATCGTTTACATCCTCTTGAGTAAGTGGTGACTTTTTTATTGCTTTTTGAAACATCTCAAAATTTGGATTCAACCAAAGATATTCCTCTAATTCAATCAGTTTTTTTAAGATTGGATCATTTTCTATATATTCCTGAATATCAATTCTTTCCATCTATTTTCCTCCTTGCTTTAATCAGTTTATTTAAAGTTTAACAGATATTATGACTAGGTCAGTAACTTTGTTTAATGATTAGGAAGTTAGCTTCTTTTCTATGAAAGCTTCTAGAATAGCTTCGATTGTTAATCTGTTGTACTTTCTAAGGGAAGACATTGGTTTAGAATTTGATTCAAACTATACTATTACTATGTAATACATTTTCGCATTAGTAAACTCGAACAATAAATTACTTGGGTTCTAAATGTAATAATGAGATATTAAGTTTTTTAATATTGCAATTCCTTACCATTGTTAACCCGGTTTCCAGACGCTACCTCAATATACGAGCCATTTGCATAATTTCAAATTGAATTTTACTTATATTCCCTAGTCGCCTCAAGGAAACATTTATTTTTCTTGAGAAAATTTGTTCATTTTGGGTATACCCCAGACGAATTTTTAAAATGCTGTCACTTTAGATGTTATTTGCATGATAAATAATGATTTGGGATCCATGTACACACAAAGAAGGTTGGGCAAATTGCCCAACCTTCTAATTTTTTTAAACGCTTTCTTCTAATTTCAATTCCGGTGGTTGTTGTTTAAATCCTTTCGTCAATGCAAGTAAATAAATGAAACCTAGTATTACCCAACCTAATCCAAGTATTTTTGAGTGTATATCAAGATGAAAAAGTAGTACTATATCAAGAACGGCCCCAATAGCAGGAACAATTAAATATAAAATAATTCCTTTTAACGAACGCTCTCTATTTCTAATAAAATAATGGACAATTACTGCAATATTAACACTAGCATATGCAAGAAATGCCCCGAAATTAATGAATGATGCTACAAGATCTAAACTTAAAAATAAGGCAAGTAAAGAGAAAAGACTAATGATTAGAACATTATTTACAGGTGTTTTATATTTTGGGTGCAGGGTGCCGAAGAACCTTCTGGGTAACTGCTCATCCCGCCCCATCGTATAAAGGACTCGTGCACAACTGGCCTGAGATGACATAGCGCTCCCCAAAACAGCTAATGCATAAAGTGCAAGATATACAGAGTACAACGTCTTTCCACCGACAAGCGTAATAATTTCGTGAGCAGCCGAATCAGCATTTTGGAATGTGTTATAATCGGGCCAGACTAGGTATGAGAAATATGCAACACATGTAAAGATTAATCCACTAACAATAGTAACAAGAATAACAGCTCGAGGAATTGTTTTTTTAGGATTCACTGTCTCTTCTGCAAACGCTGTAATGGATTCAAATCCAAGGAAACAGAAGCTTAAAAGTGATGCTCCTGCTATTATAAAAGAAAGAGTTTCTTTCGAATTAAAGAATGGCTTAATTGAAATAAGAGAGGTTGTACCTTCTCCGCTAAAAACTTCCTTAATAGAGAACCCTATAAAAATAAGGATAAAAAGAAAAGCAAAAATCGTTAAAAGGGCATTTACACTTGTTGCAAAATTCAAACCTTTAATATTAATAAAAGTGACAATCAATAACATGCCAAGTATCCATACGTAATTTGGAATTGCCGGAAATGCAGCTGAGAAAAAGATACCAAAAGCCAGGTAATTTACCATTGGCAAAAATAAATAATCCATTAAGATTGCCCATCCAACAATAAATCCAACATGAGGGCTAATCGATTTTTGCGCATAAACATAAGCAGACCCAGAGGAGGGAAACGCAATTGACATCTTCCCGTAACTATAAGCAGTAAACATCATTACCAATAAAGCAACGATCATGGCTCCTGGAACTATACCATGGGAGACCTCAGCCGCAATACCATATGTAGTGAAAGCTGTAGTTAACCCCATAAATGAAAAACCAAACAAAACAACCGGAATGAGTGTCAATGTTCTATCCATTTTTCGTATGTCTGACATATAAAATACCTTCCCCTATTATCTGATTTAACCCTATTTAACTTTTTCCCACATGCTCCATAAATATTTACACTTAAAGAAAAAATAAATCCAATAAGATGCCAGTTATCAATCTAAATTATGTATCAAACTATAAAACGTGTTTCCCCATTTTTCCATGGTGAATTCCATCCTATAGAATGAAAAGTTCATTCGTGGAACATCTCACATTTATTATAACTCCTGAAAAATCTAAACTTTGGCATCTTTATGGAATTCTGATACTTTCTTTCGTTATAACTTACTCAATATCTAATTTCTACTGAAAATTGATGAAAATGCAAATATGAGGTTTTTCTTATTTAGCACATAGTAACATTTTTTTTATTTCTGTATATGGCATATTATTATTGATTCCAACTTCATGATGAACGACTTCACCATTCCAGGTGCTGATACAGTTTCTAACGATTTCATCTTTTTCTACAACATCCTTCAATCCCTGATTGGCAATATTCAAAATATAATGGCCAGTCGTCATCAACATTAAATTGGTTGAAGTTTGCGGACAGAGAGCAGGCATATTTGGGACACAGTAATGTAAGACTCCTTGCTCGTAATAAATCGGATCTTCTAAAGTCGTATAATGTGAGGTTTCAATTAACCCTACTCCTGTGATATCAATAATCATAGATTTATGTTTCATCTTACCTACCATTTCTCGTGTTACTAGAGATTTAGCTCCTGGCATCGGGTAAATTGTATTAATTAAAACATCGGTATGAATAAGTAATTCAGACAGTAAATCTTTATCCCACATTACAACATCCGCCTGTGGTAACTGTTTGGTTAAATAATCAATTCGATTCATCGATGCTTCTACGATTGTCACATTTAATCCGAGGCCCACGGCAACTTGTGCAGCATTGAATCCAGCATTCCCTCCACCAAGTATGACTACTTTGCTTGAGGGCAAGCCGGCCATTTTTCGTAGAAGTATTCCTGTTCCTCCATAACCGTACTGAGCATACTTTACTGCTTCAAGCATTGCTAATGTACCTGCAATTTCACTCATTGGTTTAATGGTAGGTCTAGTTCCATCAGGTAAAACAATTAATTCCATTGATAACGAAATTGTTTTTTTATCTAGTAATGCCTGTAGCATTTCATGATCCACATCTTCCGCCAAATGAAACCAAGCCATTACCATTTGATTTTCTCTAAGAAGACCGTATTCGTACGGTTGAAGTTCTTTCACTTTCACAACAAATTCTGCCTTCCCATATACTTCGTCAATCGTATCTACTACTTCGGCACCAGCGAAAATATATTCCTCATCTGGAAAACCACTACCTTTACCCGCCATGCTTTGTATTAACACTTTATGACCGGAGGCTGTTAATTTTTTTACCCATTTTGGGGTTAATCCAACCCTAGTCTCTGCTATTTTTAATTCTTTAGGAACTCCCACTATCATGGTAAACTCCCCTTCCTAGTTAATAATATTTTTGGAACTGTCTAAATTTTACAAAAAAATGACAGCCCTTTCATTAGACGTGGCGTTAAAATTTACATGCTAATTTTTTTACAACGGTTTTGTTTTGACCTTTTATGAAGTACATCTAAACGGTTGTGAATACAAAATTAAAAAAGGGGAGAAACGGTAATGGAGGATTATTTAACTGTATTGATAGATTTATACTTTCTATTATGTTTATGATAGAATTGTTATATTTGTAGCAATCAATTATGAGAGGGAGGTACATATGCAAGCTAATTTGACTCTTACAATACAAGATATTCTTAAGCGTCCACTCTTTTCCAAAGCTGAGGTAGTTGCAGGATCAAATGGGTTGAATCGTCAAGTCAAATGGACACATGTGCTTGAAATTCCCTATTTTGATGACACCATTTTTCAAGGGGGAGAACTGATCCTTTCCACTGGCTTTGGGTTTGAATGGAAAGACTCCTCTAACTCCTCATTTTTGTTAAATCTTATTGAACACAACGCATCATGTTTATGTATAGAACTTGGACACTACTTCGAAATCATCCCAGAAGAAATGATCGAGATGGCAAATAAGTATAACTTTCCGATCATTATATTTAGAGAACTTGTAAATTTTGTTGAAATTACGCAAGATCTACATTCGTTTATCGTTAATGCTCATCATTCGAAGTTGATTACATTGGATTCGCTTTCAAAAAAGTTCCAATCGTTTTCCCTTACTACGAACGGTGTTTCTAAAATTTTAAAGCTATTGCAAGAGAAGACAGAAACATACATTATCTATCTTCCTATAGAAGGAAAACCTTTTTCGATTCCACGATTAGAAAATGAATTCCAGGAATCCATAATTCAATATATTAACAAAAATAAAGAATGCTGGCACGAACGAATTCCAAATAATGCACCCGTCGAATGGAAGGCGTTAAACCATACTATTCTTATCCAACCCATAGGAGCAATGGACCAAACTTGGGGGTACCTTGTTATGGTTCTAGATCGAGAATCTGATGAATTTGATTTTCTAATCCTAGATCGTGCCTCTCTCGCAATTTCACAAGACTTATTGCGAAAACATTATTTAGATGAAAAACGATTACGATTAGAATCTGTATGGTTGGATGATCTGCTTTACAAACGTTTAAATAATGAGGAACAAGCTAAGGGATTTATTTCTTCAAAATTTAAACACTCATATTCTCTACGTTATCGAATCGTAATCATTGATATCCAAGATATTGTTCACCCATCTTCATTAAGTTTATTGGATGAAGATCCTGACAATGTGATTTATCATTATTCTTTAAAAATTCGATCTGAGTTCGTAAAAAGGTCTTTTACATCCTATATCACATCAATAAGAAATCAGATAATCGTATTAGCTATTGATCTGGATAAAGCTGAATCCTCTAAGGCTCGATTCCTAAAAGTGATCGATACATTGCTAAATGTTAAAGTGGGGGAGTCTGCTCAAATCAGTATAGGCGTTGGACGACAATATCAGTTACTTACAGATGCTCATAATGGCTATCGAGAAGCACAGGCAGCATTAAATTATCGAACACTTTCATCAAGTGTTTTTTATGAGGATCTTGGTATATTTCGTCTTCTTCTCTTGATTCAGCAGGATCAAGAGACCGCCAACTTTATTGAGGACTACCTCTCACCTTTAATTGATTACGATAAGAAATACGGTACGGAATTGATTCTAACTTTAACAAAATACTTTGAATTTGAACGTTCTAAGCAGCTTACAGCTCAATATTTAGATACAGTAAGACAAACTATTTATTATCGACTTGAAAAAATAAAACAAATTATTGGTTTTGATTTTGATCTGCCAGAGAACAGATTAAACACTGAAATAGCATTGAAAGCCTATCAACTATTACAAAGAGGTGTACTTACAAAGTAAATGTATTAAATGGCCCAAATGCTAGGGGGTGAAACGTTTCCTTTTTAATTCTAGTTATTTCATTAAAGGGTGCTTTAGCTCAATAAAAAGATCGACATTTTAGTCGATCTTTTTTTGTTGCACAAAAGGCATCAATGTTAACAAGAAATTGTAAAAATAATGTAATTTAATAATAATTAAGTAAATTTTCTTTTAAGATGATAGTGTATAAATAGCATGTTTATACTGATAAGGTATAACAAAAAAGAATTTTTAGAGACTTAATATTATGAATCAATACCTTGGTATTTGCGAGATAAGATTATTACTACTATTTGTTTTATAGTTCCACCAATTGCTTATATAATTATTGTGACTAATAAAAAAATCAAGTCATACAAAGTACATCGAACACTTAACAGTGGCTACTTTTATATTAAGTCTATGGATGTTAAAATTTTTACCGGGTTATTTGAATACTGCAATTATTTTCACATTATTGATAGGCTATTACATTAGTAAATTCATAAATAATAACTAGTTTTCGATAAGAAAATAATGCCTTTGCTATTTAAATGAACCACATTTGTTATACGCTATTTACTCATGAGTCATCATGGATCAAAAATCAACAATTTACTTTAACAGAGCCAAAATAAAAAATAAAAGCAGAAAACTCTTCCAAAGTTTTTCTGCTTTTTTATTTTCAATTATTTTAGCAAAATAGCTATATTTCTCGCAGTTCTTTCAATATTTTCAAATGCGTTCTTCATAACATCTTCAATCGGTAAGATTGCAGGAATTGTAGGAAAAATGGCATCGATTCCGTGTTTATACATTTCCTCTATTCCATCACCTATACTTCCACAAATGGCAATTACTTTCGCATTAGATGGGGCACAAGCAGCCGCCCCAACAGGTGCCTTACCAAAAATTGTTTGTCCATCCATTCTGCCTTCTCCTACAATTATGATGTCAGCATCCTTACATATTTCTTTAACATTTAATTGTTCAAGAACCAGTTCGATCCCTTTTTTGATTGAAGCATTTGCGAATAGCATTAGGCCTGCACCCATGCCCCCACCAGCTCCACTACCGGGGAACTCTGAGACAGATTTATTTAGATAATCCTCGGCAATCTGATAGAAATTTCCCATTGCTTCATCCATTGTAGCTAATTGTTCCTCAGAAAGTCCTTTCTGTGGTCCAAATATATAGGTTGCTCCATTTCTACCAATCAATGGATTAACAACATCTGCCGCAATCGTGATTTTCACATTATCTAGTAGTGGTGGCTTGTTTTCATCAGACATTGAAGCTACTTTTAGCAATGCCTCACCATTACATTCAATTTCCCCACCATTTTGATCGAAGAATTGGTAGCCTAACGCTTGAGCCATCCCAATCCCACCATCATTTGTTGAGCTACCTCCAACACCAACAATAAGCTCAGAAGCTCCACGCTCAATAGCATAAAGAATTAATTCGCCAACACCAAAAGAAGTAGTTTGTAATGGATCACGTTTTTCAAGTGGTACAAGATGCAAACCACAAGCTTCAGCCATTTCGATAAATGCCGTTTTATTATCCTTAGAAAATGCAATTTTAGCTTGAACAGTTTCATTAAGTGGGCCTGTTACATTAATGGTCTCTACTTCTCCACCATTTGAAGCGATTAAAGCTTGAACAGTGCCCTCCCCTCCGTCAGCCAATGGTAATAAATGATACTCTGCATTCGGGAATACGGTATGAAAGCCTTTATGAATGGCATTAGCTACATTCGTTGCATCCAAGCTTTCTTTAAAGGAATCCGGTAATATAACTACTTTCATTTGTCCTCCTCCTTAAAGTGAAGCGATAATTTGATCTGTTAAGTTAAATAATTCTCCGTTAATTTCAATCGCAACTTCTGTATCAGTTTGTTTAGTCACCGTTACAGATTCGTGCGTAATTGAAATCTCAAGATTTATACCTTGCCAATGGAGCGGGAAAGAAAGTTTGTCCCAATTTTTAGGTAAGTTTGGATTAATCTTTAACTTATTAGCTTCCACCGTAATGTTTGCAAAACCAAAGATTGTTGCTAACCAATTAGCACCTAGAGATGCTGCATGAATTCCTTCATCGGATGACTTCGGATTAGGTCCTAAATCGATTAAGCAAGCTTCTTGAAAAAGTCGATAAGCATTTTCTTTTTCGCCATATCTTGCAGCAACAATTGCATGAATCGCTTTACTAAGTGATGAATCATGAATTGTATGCTCCTCATAATAATGCAAATTCTTTTTGATTACATCTTCTTCAAATAAATTTGGGAATAGATATAGTAACATAACTACATCGGCCTGTTTTAAAATCTGCATCTCATTTATTTCTTGTCGTGAATAATCAAAGAGTATTGCCTGACTACCTTGTGTCTGTTTATAAATCGATAAATCAATCTCAGGTTTTGTTAAAAATGTATCATCCTGTGGAATAATCTTGTCTTCGTTTGGTTGTGGTAAGTAAAGTCGATTTAAAAAGTCATTTCCGCTCTTTACTAGGTCTTCTTCGATTTTATTATATTTTTCCATATAGCATAATGCTTGTTGAACATTATAATAAGCCATATAGTTCGTATAAGCATTGTTGTTAATATGTTCTGTATATTCATCTGGTCCAATTACATCATTAATTGAAAGTAGTTCATTTTCAGCAGTCGTACGACTAATCCAAAAACGTGCAGTTTCCTTTAACAATTCTAAACCTTCATTTGCCATAAATACTTCATCATGTGTATTTTCATAGTATTGACATACTGCAAATGCAATATCAGCTACAATATGATGCTCAGCTATAGACGAAGCAACCTTTTGACGAGTACCAGTTAATATATTAATAGCTGCATATTCAGGAGTTTCCTCCATTCCAGAGTATGCACTTTCCCATGGGAAAAGAGCTCCAGCATAACCATTTTTAGTAGCCTTATCTTTTGCTTCTTTTATATGAAGATATCGATATGTTAATAATTTTCTTGCTACTTCTGGTTCAGTGAATAAGTGAAAAGGTGCAATAAAAATTTCCGTATCCCAAAATACATGTCCTTTGTATCCTTCACCTGTTAAACCTTTTGCTCCAACACTAAATCTTTCATCATGTGATGGTGTCATTATTTCAATATGGTAAAGTGAAAAGTCTATTGCGATTTGATCAATCTCTTCCTTTGAAGAAATGCTAACACGCTTTTGTTCCCAAAAATGATTCCACTTAATAGCTGAACTTTCTAGTAGACGATCGTATCCAACTGAACTATTGTCTTGAACAGCCTGAATACTAGCTTGTGCAGGTTCTTGTTCTAACTTATCAATTGAAGTATAGACTGCACTTATTTTTTCTAATTCGAACGGCTGATCAACGGTTAAATCTTGTTTAATGATTGCCATAAGTTGACGATTCTTTGCCACAAAAGAAACATCACTAGTTCTAGGTACATTACACGAAGTTGCTAAAGCGATTGTATGATTACTTTCAGTCGTTCTATATACAGCATGCATTATTTTTTTATCGATTACACGAATATTTTCTTCTAAAAGGTGTTGCTTTCCAAAATTGGACGTTTGTGCATCAATACCAGTTGTTATTTTAATTGATGCATCGCAATCCAAACTAATCACAGTAATTTTTGATGCAAGTAAATGTAAATTATCTTTTGAAACAAACCGTTGAAATTTTAAACAAAAACGGTTACCATCTTTGTTTTTCCATACGACTTCTCTTGTTAGTTCACCTTTTTGCATATTTAAAATACGCTTATAAGATAGGATTTCACCTGTAAGGACAGAAAAAATCTCACCATTTATTTCAATTTTCATACCAATTAGATCTGGTAAATTTACGATTTCTGTAACATCATTTGTTGTGAATTTATTATAAACCCCTGCTACGTACATTCCTCGAGTTTGTTCTGAATAATATTCCTCATGACTTGCTCGTAAACCTAAATAGCCATTTCCTAAAGCCATAATCGTTGCGTACTTATTAATAGATTGTAAATCAAATTTATTTTCGTTAATTACATTTACTTCTTTCATAAAGATATACTCTCACCTTTTTCAGCTGATTGATAGATCGCTTCAACAAGTTGTTGGATAGCATAACCTTGTTTTCCATCTGCTATCATAACATTCTGTCCTAGACAACGATTAACAAAGGCTGCCATACTTTTCATATGACGGTCAGGGTCAGCCTCTTCTCTCTTTAATATAGTTACAAGCTCTCCTTTTTCATCTGTATAGATTTCAGCTGGGAACATTGTTGCACCAGCTTCTTCTCCACATAGTTCTACATTCATTTCTGATTTTTCTTTTATATTTAATGCAAAAGATGTTTCAAGCTGAATTAAACATCCATTCTCTAACTCTATATAAGAAAATAAAGCATCTTCTACTTCAAATTTTGATGGGTCCCATTTACCAAATGCACCTTCATCTTTCTTAGTACCAATCTTTTGAAACATTTTTGCTGTAACTTTCTTTACTTTTGGATAATTCATAACGAAAAGTGCAGCATCAAGCATATGAATTCCTAAATCGATTAGAGGTCCCCCACCTTGAATTTCTTTATTAGTAAAGCTACCCCATCCAGGAATTCCATTTCGTCTTAAAGCTTTTACTTTTACAAAATAAATTTGACCTAATAAACCTTGATCTATTTTTTCTTTTATAATCGTTACGTCATCAGCAAATCTATGATGAAAGTCATAAGCAAGGATAAGCCCTTTTTCTAAAGCTGTTTCATACATTTTTCTTGCATCCTCTGCCAAAATTGCAGGAGGTTTTTCACAAAAAACATGACAATTATTTTCTAACGCCTGCATTACATTATCAAAATGAAATTTATTCGGAGTGCAAACACTTACAATTTCCGGTTTTTCATTCGCATACATTTCAGCAGCATCCGTGTAATAGTTAGGAATCTCATTACGCTCTGCAAAGCTCTTTAATGCTTTCTCATTTATACCGACTACGGCAACTATTTCTAAATCTTCTCTAGTTTTATAGTAAGCAACGTGAACTTTTTCAGCCATTTGGCCCCCGCCTATAATAGCTACTTTCTTTTTAATCACAGTGCTTCACCTTTTAAGTTTAAAGCTTCTTTTATATGATGAAATGCTTTAATATATTCATCTTCTAAGTTATTTCCTCTTACACGACATTCAAATGTTAAAAAGCCTTCGTACTCATCTTCTTTAAGTTGGTCAAAATACTTTTTAAAATCAAGAGATCCACTTCCTGGTTGGAAACGGTGGTTATCTGCGATGTGAATATGTTTAACTAAATCACGATTAGCGTGAAGTGCCTCAGAAATACCATCTTCTTCAATATTCATATGATAAAAATCTGCAATGATTTTGACGTTTTTAAACTGATTATCTTCAATATATTTACGTGCATCAGCTAAAGTATTAATCATATGATCTTGATAGCGATTTAAAGGTTCTAAGTAAATAGTCGTTCCAGTTTCACCAGCCACTTTATCTAGAAAAACTAGTGATTCAGTAACTGCTTTGCGATCTCCTTCTAGACTTCTTGGAGAAGACATAGGTGGTAATCGGAATGTAAACATTCCCCAAGCTGCAGGTACAACGATACCTTTTCCTCCAACTTCTTTTAAAGCTTTTAGAATTTCTTCAATATCTGCTAAACCTTTTAAACGACGCTCTTCAATAAAATCACCAATCCAACCATAATAACCACCACAAGCTGTCGTTACCGGTAAGCCAGTCTCAGCGATTGCTTGTTTAACTTCTTCTAAATTATCAACTAAATACTTGCCATCGATTTCAAAACCTTCAAAACCAATTTCTTTTAAGTATTTAAATTTTTCTTTAATATTTTCTGGAAAAAATGCTTGATTTTGTGTTCCAATTTTCAACGAAATCCACTCCTAAACAGAAGGGAGTGTAATACACTCCCATGATTTTAATGATTGATATTCTTATTATTTTTTAAATTGAACACCCATCTTAATGCTTAGCTCGGGCTTTTGATCAACAAACTCCATATATGATTCAGCTACTTCTTCAAATGAAACAACTGGTTCAATTAAATCTTCACAATTTAAGTAACCATTCATTAATAATTCCCAACAAGTATTTTCGATTCGTTTACGTGACCAACGTGGATAATCCGGGTTTGGTTCACTACTACCTCTTGAAAATACAATTTTAGCATTGTTAAAATGTGCTTCACGACCAAGGTTAAATCCTTCTGGGAAAGGTTTAGCAAATGCGATATAAGAAATTGTTCCACCGTATGCAATTCCTCTTAGTGCTGCTTGCAGTGAACTTGATACACCACTTGTTTCAATGATTGAATCTGCACCTAATTTATTAGTAATTTTTTTAATTTCATATCCTAAATCGCAGTTAATTGGATCGAAGCAATAATCCGCTCCATTTTTTAACGCGATATCGCATCTATGTTGCAATGGATCTACACCAATTACAATACCAGCGCCAGCTTTCTTTGCTAATTGAATTGCAATTTGTCCAATCGCACCTAAACCGACAACTACTACATAATCACCTGCTCTAACATTTGCGTCTCTAACACCGCTCATCGCAAATTGTGCTGGGTCATAATAAACGGCATTCTTCCATGTAGAACCTTCTGGCATTTTTCGTAATTTATAGTTATCTACAGCATTAACAATTACAGTTTCCATAATTGGACCATAAGTACAAACTTGATCACCTAATTTATACTCAGTCACTTCATCACCAATTTCACAAATGCTACCCACAACCATATTTCCTAATTGAAATTCTCCAAATACGATTCCGCGTGCAGAGCCTTCTTCACGTGGCATAAACATTTTCCACTCTTCATTGAACTCCTCATCAATAAATGGGCTAAGTCCTCTAAAATCAACCACTTCCGTACCATGCTTTGGTGATGCGAACTCTACTTTAATTTTTACTTCATTAGGTTGTACTGGGCGATCTTCGTACTCGACTAATGCTGCAACTCTCGGTTCAACTGCTACTAATTTTTTCATATTATTTCATCCTTTCAGTAAAAAATTGTTTCGAATTAACCTTTAACTCCACCTTCAGTTAAGTTTCCTTTTATAAAGTGCTCGGATAATGCATACATAATAACTACCGGTAAAGCAGTAACTAAAGATGCTGCCATCATACGACCCCACACATAATCTGGTGTACTAAATAAAGTATTTAAACCGATTGGTAACGTAAAGTTTTCTGAACTTGATAAGAAAATTGATGCAAATAAATAATCATTCCATGCAATCATAAATGCATATACGAAAACAGATACGATCCCTGATATTGACAAAGGAATAATAATATAGAAGATTATTTTTAAGCGACTAAGACCATCAATCATAGCCGCTTCTTCTAAATCTTCAGGTATTGTATCGAAATAACTCCTTAACATAAAAATCGCTGTTGGAAGAGTTTGCACAATCATCGTAATAATCAATGCAATTTTTGTATCATATAAGCCAAAGCCAGATATTATTTTGAATAAAGGAACTACTAGTAAAATCCCTGAAAACATATATACAGTGTAAAAACTAGCATTAATCGTGACTCTTCCTTTAAATTTCAGTTTCGATAATGCGTACGCTCCTAATATTCCAAGTACTACTGATAATGAAGCTGCTATTATTGAAACGATTAAACTATTTTTGAAGTAGTTTAAATATGGGAAAATTGTTGGGTTAAAAATGTCAATATAATGCTGGAAAGTCCATTCATGTGGCAATATTGTCGGATTTGTTGCAATTGCTTCTTTTGAACTTTTTAATGACGTCATTAGCATAATAAAGAATGGAAATAACATGATCCCTAGTATTAGAATCAGCACAACGTAGAAACCAGTTTTCTTAATAATTTTATTTCTTTTGCTACTTACTGCTGCCATTTAAGTTCACCCTCTTTCTTGATACGATAATAACAATGAATAAGATAATGAATAAGATTACTGAAATTGACGATGCTTTTCCTAAATTATTGAAAGCAAACGCTGTTTCATATAAATAAATACCTAAAATATTTACTTTGTTTGTTAATAAGTAAACATCTGTAAACATGTAGAACATCCAAATAAATCGTAAAGTTACAACCGTTAGTAATACCGGCATAATCGCTGGTAAAGTTACAACTTTAAACTTTTGCCAAAGTGAAGCCCCATCAATATCAGCAGCTTCGTATAATGTTTTATCAATCGTTTGCAAGATTGCTAAAAACGAAATAAACGCATAAGGGAAATACTTCCAAATTGCAAAAACGACTACAACTATAAAACTACTAACTGGATTGTCAAACCATAATGGTGCACTTTTAAAAAGATGGAAAACATCCGTACCTAAGTAATTAATAATCCCATATGAGTTATTAAACATATATTTCCAAGCAAAAACTAATGAAATAGATGGCGTTACATAAGATAAGATAATTAAAGACCTGGCAGTTTTACGAAACTTAAATGGTCGATTAAAGAATAACGCAACACCTAGACCAACTACAGTACTACCAACTACAGTTAAAACTGTATATAGAATGGTAATTCCTAAAGATTTATAAAACTCAATATCTTTTATAACATCCGTGTAATGAGACAAACCAACAAACTTAGCTGGTAATCTAGGGTTAATTGGCTGATCAAAGAAACTTATTTTAATATTAGATAACATCGGATAAGCAACAAGTAATAATAGTAGGAAAATACTTGGTAAAAGCAGTACCATTGCTAGCTTTATATCAGATTTTTTTCGGACAATCGGTTTCATACTACCTCCTAAAATACAATCTACTCTCTCATTTAATAGATTGGTGATAAAGAAAAGTTGTTTAAAAAGCAACTTAGCTTGCTTTTCAAGCGTTCGTTCTTCTTAAACAACTTTCAGTAATTAAGAAATTTAAATTGAATTAAAAGTTTATTTAATTACACCTTTTAATTTTTCTCCCGCTTCTTTAATAGCAGAATCTACGCTTTTTCCACCAACAGTCACTTCATTAATTAATTTAGCAACTGCTCCTGAGCTTGTAACATCACCCATTTTTAAGAAGTTCTTGTTATCAACAAGACCAAATACTTGAATGTTATCAAACGCGCTTGCGATTTCAGTTGAAAGTTCACCAAATGAATTTACAACTTTATTTTCTTTATATTCTTTGCTTTCTGTTACATCTTTATTTACTGGTTGAGATCCACCTGGAGACATTAATACTAACTTCGTATTATTTTCAGGTTTTGCCATAAACTCTACTAATTTTTCTGCTGCAGCTTTTTGGTCATCATCTAAACCAGAAGAAATCGTGTAAGCAGAAACTGTTCCATAAACTGCTTTTGTTTTTTCAGTTGGAATTACAAATCCAATATTGTTTGTTTTTCCTTCTTCATATACTGAAGGAAGAATGTAAGTAGAATAGACAGCCATTGGAGCAGATCCATTCATGAAAGCATCTTTTACTTCTGTAACATCATTAGAACCTGGCATTGTGTATTTTGATAATTCTTTGTAGTAATTTATAGCTTCTTTCATTTCCGGTGTATCTAATGTTAAATTACCTTTGCTATCGAACATATTTGCATTGTTTGATAAAGCGAATTGTGAGAAGGCTTGCTCAGAAAAACCACCTTCAACAGTTGGAAGTGCAATACCGTATTTTTTACTTCCACTATTCGTAAATGACTTTGCAATCTTTAAAACATCATCCCAGTTTTTAGGTTCTGTGAATCCCTTGTCCGCAAGCATTTGCTTGTTATACCAAATTCCTTGTACCCAACCACTAATAGGAACACCTGTATAATTTTTGCCGTCCTCAGTTTTTAAAAGCTTTAACGCACCTTCATAATACTTATCTTCCCCAACTTTAGAGATGACAGATTTAACTGCATCTTTATCAATTAATTCGTCCTTGTCCATAACTTTTGCATAGTCTTGTCCAACTTCAATTACTGCTGGAAGTTTACCAGAGCTTGCTAATGTTACAACCTTTGTATTGTAAGCATCTTCCTCAACTGGAACTTGCTTTACTTTAATATTTGGATTTGCTTTTTCAAATTTTGAAATTAAGTCTGTAATAACTGCTAATCTTTCTTGTTCAACAGAAGAATGCATAAATTCGATCGTTACTTTACCATTCTCTTTCTTACCACCACAAGCTGTTAATCCAACAGCTAACATTAAAACCAAGAACATACTTAGAAATTTCTTCATTGTTCTTCCTCCTAATTTACTGGTTTTAACCAAATGTATTGATATGGATCTAAAGAAATAGATTCATTAAATTCTTCAACTTCTTCAGTTAAAATATTTAAATACTTTCCATTGAAACTGCATAAAGCTTTTTCATTTGATAGATTATGAAGAATGACAATGCTATCTTTTTCACCTACTCGTTTAATAGCGAATACATTTTCATTTAGATCAAGTACTTCCATTTTTGCATTTGGATTAAATAGTTTTTCTTCTTTACGTACTTGAATAATATTTGTAAGTTCTGTAAAAATCTTATTTCTTAATGATCCAACTTCATTTAATTCTTTTTCAATTTCAACAAATGAATATTTTTGACGATTAATCGAACGATTCATACCTGTTCTTTCTACAGCTGCATAATCATTTCTTGAACCAAGCATACTTTGAATATAAATTGCCGGTACTCCTTGGAATGTTAATAAAATTGAATGTGCCAATAAGAATTTCTTTACTCTTAGATCATCACTTGATGATTGTTTATTTAAAGCATCTAAGTACGTTACATTAATTTCATATGGACTTTCAGTACCATCTGAATTTTTCTTATAATTTACTAGTGCACCTTCTACTTTTAAATCTTCTACTAATGAAAGTATTTCTTCTTCAGGGATAATTCCACGAATCGGATTTAAACCAATTCCATCATGAGATGCCAAGAAGTTGAAGAAGGTTGTTTCTTCTCCAGATCCTTCAAGATTTTTTGCCCAATTTGTTAATGCACTTCCATTCCCTTTATGAAGTGAGTATAAAACTAATGGAGGCAGTGGAAATTGGTAAACCATATGTGCCTCATCATGTCCGTTACCGAAATAAGAAATATTATCTAAATGAGGTACATTTGTTTCAGTAATCATGACTGTACCTTTTGCAGCTTCATCTAATAAATCACGGAATAATTTAACGATTTCATGTGTTTTTTCAAGATGGATACAAGAAGTTCCAACTTCTTTCCACATATATCCTACAGCATCAAGTCTTACATATTCTGCTCCTTGTTCCAGGTAAAACAGTAAAACATCAACCATATCTAATAAAACTTGTGGATTACTAAAGTTCAAATCAATTTGATCATCACTAAAAGTTGTCCAAATGTATTTTTCCTCACCATTCGCTAATTTAAACTTTGATAGCAATGGAAGTGCTCTAGGTCTAGTTACTGAGCTTAAATCAATTGATGGATCCATTTCGACGAAGTAATCTTTATATTTTGAATCACCATTTAAATAGCCTTGGAACCATTCACTCTTACTAGAAATGTGATTACATACATAATCAAACATGATTCTCGCTGATTTTGATAAATTCTCAATATGTGACCATTCTCCTAAATCTGGATTTACTTTTTTATAGTCAACTACTGAAAAACCATCATCGGATGTATAAGGATAAAAAGGTAAAATATGAACAAGTTCAAATTTATTTGCCAAATGTTCATCAAACATTTTTTTAAACGTTTCTAATGTTGCTTTTCCCTCTTCTTGGAACTGATCACCATAAGTAATTAAAACAACATCTGACTCATCCCAATTTTGTTTTCTTTTTTTCGTAATTTTCAATTTAGCTTCTTTAATTCGTTTCTCTATTAAGCTATTAATCTGATCTATGTCTTCATTTTCATAAATAAAAGCTAATCTTTCTTTTATTTTACTCATATGATTCCTCCTTGTGGTATCGCTCCCACAGAGATGTAAAAAAAATTGGTACATGACTGGTACCGCTCCCAAATTCAATATATTATAGAAAGCGCTTACTGTCAATTTAAAATATTTATAAAAATTCACTTTTTTATTAACAATCAATTTACTTTAATAGAATAATTTAAAGCGTTTTATATTTAAATTAGTATTGCTACTTTTTTCTATTCTCCCTATAATTGCCCTAGTAATGTTTACAACATAAAACAAGTTTAATTTTACTATTCGCTGTTCACAGTCTTGACAAATTTTAAAATAAATCGTTACTATCAATGTATATTATGAACGATATTTTTTTGGAAGCCGCTCCTAGCTATTCGTTACAAAAAAATATTTTGATATAATTTTATTCGAACATTACAGGTTCTTTACTTTTTAAAAATAATTTATAACGATAAAATGTAAACGTTTTTACTAAAATCACTTTAAACAAGAATGGAGTATACAAATGGGCCCTACTATTTATGATATTGCTCGTGTAGCTAACGTTTCAAAGTCCACTGTATCTCGAGTACTAAATAATAAAGATAATATTTCAGAAGAAAGTCGTAATCGAGTAATGAAGGCAATTGAAGAATTAAATTATCAACCAAATAAATTAGCTCGAGCACTTACATCATCAGGTTTTGATGCAATATTGGTAATGTCTCGTTCTACGAAAACAACTGCCGGAAACACGTTTTTCTCTGAAATTATTCACTCTATATCAACGAGATCAGAAGTAGAAAATTTCGATGTCATTATTCAGACATCTAAAAATAGCAAAGATGAGTTAAATAAATGTATCGAGAAAATTCGTGGGAAAATGATTAAGGGAATTCTAATGCTGAGTTCACCTGCAAATGAAGACTTTTTCAAAGAATTAGATAAATATGAAATTCCAGTAGTAGTTATTGGAAGAGTAGAAGGACATTATCAACATATTTATTCAGTAGATACTGATAATTTTAATGATAGCTATCAATTAGTCCAACACTTAATCGATCAAGGACACACAGACATTGCATGTCTTCATTCTTCTCTCGATTACCATGTATCGATTGACAGATTGGAAGGATATAAAAAATGTCTAATCGATAACGGAATTCCTCTTCGACCTGATCGAATTATTGATAGTGGTTATACAATGGAAAGTGCATATGAAGTTTCAGAATCACTTTTGAAATCTAAAGATCTACCTACAGCAATTTTTGCAATAGACGATCTAAAAGTTATTGGACTTTATAATACCACTGCCAAGTTAGGAATATCTATTCCGAAAGATATATCAATTATTGGATATAATAATGGGATTTTTTCACCTTTATTCTCACCACCTTTAACAGGGATTGAAATTCCGATTATGAAGCTTGGTGAAATAGCTACAGACTTACTGTTTAAACGAATAAAAAATGAACCTGAAAAATCAGAGCATATTATTGTTCCAACAAAGTTAGTCGAACGAAAATCAGTTGCCAAAATAAATTGATTGAAGTAATGGGGGTACCATTTTGAATAAACAAATTGAAGCGATAATTTTTGACTTAGATGGTGTAATTACTGATACTGCTGAATTTCATTATTTAGCATGGAAAAAACTAGGTGAAGACTTAGGAATTCCTTTTGACCGAGAGTTTAATGAATCGCTAAAAGGAGTAAGCCGAACTGATTCCTTAGAAAGAATTCTGAAATTAGGAAACAGACAAAAAGAGTTCTCCGGAGCTGAAAAAAATGAGTTAGCAACGAAAAAGAATGCTCATTATGTTGAACTAATCCGTAATATTTCTGAAAAAGATCTATTACCAGGAATCGAATCTTTCTTAATTCAAATCAAAAAAGCAGGCATTAAAATTGCAATGGCTTCAGCTTCAAAGAATGCATTAATGGTTGCTAATGCTTTAGGAATTACCTCGTATTTTGATCATATAGTTGACGCTGCAACGGTCGCTAATTCAAAACCAGATCCAGAAGTATTTCTAAAAGCTGCTAAAGCAGTTTCGGCTAACCCTGTAAACTGTATCGGTGTAGAGGATGCAGCTGCAGGAGTCGATGCGATTAATGCTGCAAATATGTTCTCTGTTGCAATTGGAGATTCAACTATTTTAAGTCATGCAAATTTTGTTTTATCATCAACAGAAGAGTTAGAGCTTAATAGAATTATTGATAAGTATTTAGCATCACAAATTATACAAGAATAATTTTTTACCTAGATAACCAAAAAAAAACGAAAATCTCATTTTAAAGATTTTCGTTTTTTTTATTATGAAAATATCTCTTCTTGTTTCCCAACCAACTCAATCTCAAACCCTAAATCTTCTAGCATTGCATGGTCACTATTCGTCTCCTGACCCTCCGTAGTCAAATAATCACCTATAAAAATACTATTTGCAGCATAAAGTCCAAGAGGTTGTAAACTACGAAGATTTACTTCACGTCCTCCAGAAATACGAATTTCTTTTGTTGGATTAATGAACCGGAAAAGTGCTAACACTTTTAAACAATAACGTGGATTTAATTCGTTCACGCCTTCTAGTTTCGTTCCATCAATAGCATGTAAAAAGTTTATTGGAATGGAATCTGCATCCAATTGTCGTAATGACCTCGCGATTGAAATTACATCTTGTTTCGTTTCTTTCATCCCTATAATAGCTCCGGAGCACGGAGATATACCTGACTTTTTAACTTTTTCAACTGTATCAATTCGATCCTGATATGTATGGGTTGTCGTTATGTAATTATGATGCTCAGCTGAAGTATTTAAATTATGATTATATCGATCAACACCTGCTTCTTTAAGTTCGTTCGCTTGTTGATCCTTAATAAGCCCTAAACAAGCACATACTTTTAAACCATATAATTCTTTAATTTCTTTAACTGCATCAGTAACAACATTTACATCTCGGTTCGTTGGTCCTCGTCCACTTGCAACAATGCAATATGTACCTGCTTTTAATTCAAAGGCGCGCTTTGCCCCATCAAGAATTTCTTCTTTGGAAAGAAAAGGATATTTCTCAATAGGTGCACTAGAAATTGAAGACTGGGAACAATAGCCGCAATCCTCAGGACAATAACCACTTTTAGCATTAATAATCATATTAAGTTTAACTTTTTTTCCATAATAATGTTTCCTAATGATGAATGCACCTTGTAAAAGTGAAAGTAAGTCATCATCTTCACATGATAATATACTTAATGCTTCTTCGTCTGAAATTTCCTTACCTGAAATAACTTCATATGCTAAATTTGTCCAATTCACTTTGAATCTCTCCCTTTCATTTATCATTTCGTCAATAATTGTTGAATTTCAACAATATGATCTTCCGTAAAAAAGACCGATTGTTTCGGAATAACACCTAGAATGTCATGGCCAGTTAGTTTTTCTAGCATCACTAAATTATCTTTTTCCATTTCATTCATAGGAGATGGTACGTTATTAATAAATAAGCCTAAAATATTAATTTTGTGTGATTTTAAATATTCAGTTGTTAATACAGTATGATTAATTGTTCCTAACTTTAATGATGTAACAAGGATTACTGGTAAGTTTAATAGTTTTATTAAATCAATCGTTCCAAAATTTTCTTTTAACGGAACCGCAACTCCACCCGCTCCTTCAACAAAAACAACATCGTGTTTGTTTTCTAATTGCTTATATTTTTCTAAAATAACTTGCTCATCAATAAAAACATTTTCTAGTTTACTTGCTAAATGTGGTGAAACAGGTGTTTCAAATGTGTATGTATTGTAGTATTGATAATCTTCTATTAGTTCTAGATTCTCTTTATAAAAGGCTACATCTTCGCCTATGACTCTATTGTTAATATCGACTACTCCACTTTGAATTGGTTTATAAGGAATTGCGTCGATTCCTTTGTTCTGCAAGCAATCCACCATTTGGGCAGTAACATAGGTTTTTCCAATATTTGTATCGATTCCAGTAACAAAATATCCTTTTCCCATTTTAAGCAGCCACCTTTTTTTCATTTTCTCTAGCTTTTGCAAAATGAGAATGTAGGCGTACCGCCAATACTCCTCCAAAAACAGCTAGTAACAAATCTTGTCCAATACTATATACGAGTCCCATCATTAGAACTTCTTTTAATGAAACGGTACTATCTAACCAAGTGTTTAATGAAATGTATACATATGTAATGCCTAAAATATAAACAATAATTAACCCTATTACATTAGCAAAAATGAAATTCTTAATTTTTGGTTCCTTCGTTTTTTCAACGATTGATCCAATTACAAACGCGGCAACGATGAAACCTATTAAATATCCAAATGTTGGTTTTAAAACATATTCAGGTCCGCCACCTGAAGCAAATACTGGTATTCCGATTAATCCAATTCCAACATACAGTAGTTGACTCATCATCCCTTTTTTACTTCCTAAAAGACAGCCCGCTAAAAATACGAATAGTATTTGAAGCGTAAAAGGAATCACTGGTAAAGGAATCTTTATAAAAGCCCCAATCGATGTTAGCGAGGCAAATAATGATATTACTGTTAATGATAGTGTCCTATTTTGCATTGTATCCCCCCTATTAGTTTATGAGTTTGACAAATTAGCAAAATTTGACAAACCAACAAAATTAAATTAACATGCAATTGAAATATATGTCAACCGAATTATAAATTTAGGTTAACATATAAAACAGGGGGGAACATATATGAATCATGAACTCTATCAAGATTTATCTAAAAAAAATAAACAGTATCTTTGGCACCCATTTACCCAAATGAAGGACTATATAAACGAAGACCCGCTAATTATTTCACATGGTAAGGATCGAAAACTATATGATGTGTTAGGCAATGAATATTACGATGGTGTATCCTCTATTTGGTTAAATGTTCATGGTCATAATATTCAAGAATTAAATGAAGCCATTCATGAACAATTAGAGAAGGTTGCTCATTCAACACTTCTTGGAATGGCCAATATACCTGCGATACTTTTAGCAGAGAGACTAGTTGAAATTTCTCCTATCGGCTTAGAGAAAGTTTTTTATTCAGACTCGGGAGCTACTTCTGTAGAAATCGCGATTAAAATGGCCTATCAATATTGGCGAAACATAGGGAGATCCGGTAAAAATACATTTGTTACGATGAAGGAAGCTTATCACGGAGATACAGTCGGAGCAGTGTCCGTAGGGGCAATTGACTTGTATCATCAAGCATATAACGAGTTAATGTTTCCAAGTTTAAAAGTTTCCTATCCACATCTATATCGTTCAAAATATGTAGGATCTGAAGAGGAAATAATAAATTCCTATTTAATCGAGGTTGAAAATTTATTCATCGAAAAGGCTAATTCAATTGCGGCATTAATTATTGAACCAATTGTTCAAGGAGCAAGTGGTATTATTGTCATGCCAAAAGGATATTTAAAAGCAATACAGGAACTATGCATAAAGTATGATGTATTGTTAATAGCTGATGAAGTTGCAACAGGATTTGGTCGAACCGGTAAAATGTTTGCTTGTGAGCTAGAGGGAGTTACGCCAGATATTTTAACTTGCGGAAAAGGGTTAACTGGTGGCTATTTACCAGTAGCAGCAACTTTAACGACAAACAGAATTTATGAAGCATTTTTAGGTACATACGAAGAACAAAAAACTTTCTTTCATGGTCATAGTTATACAGGTAATCCCCTCGGATGCGCTGTTGCATTAGCGAATCTAGATCTATTTAATAAAACGGAATTATTACAACATGTCGAAAAAATCTCATCTTATGTCCAAGAGAAACTGACGCAATTTAATGAGTTAAAACATGTTGGAGATATACGTCAAAGTGGCTTGATGATTGGAATTGAACTAGTAAAATCAAAAGATACTAAAGAAGCTTTCCATTGGAACGAACGAATTGGTGTGAAAGTAACCAAAAGAGCAAAAGAGCTTGGACTACTCACCCGTCCACTTGGAAATGTTATTGTATTTATGCCTCCATTAGCGTCAAAGGAATCGGAGCTTGATGAGATGTTAGATATACTTTATCGTGCTATTTCTGATATTACAGAAAGATAGACTGTATAAGTATTTAACCTATTGATAAATTTTTAAATCCTTTAAAGGTTGAGTTAGAATGGCTCGATCATCATTAATCTTGCATAAAAAAACAGAAAAACTTTTCATATTAGTTTTTCTGTTTTTTATACTAATAGTCCATTTAGTTTTTTAAGTAACTTCTTTAATTCTCTTCAACACTCTCATTAACAATAAGGCAGTAATTAATGCAATCACACCATTAATATAAAATGAAGTAGTGGCTCCAAATTGTTGCCATAACCATCCTGTTAGCAAAGAAGCTGGAAAAAATCCAATTCCGGAAACCATCGCATAGAAACCGAGTGCCGTCCCCAACGCATGAGGGCTTGCTAATTCTACGACAAGTGCTTTTTCAACCCCTTTTGTTAATGCTGAATAAAGTCCGTATAGAATAAATAGAATGATTAAACCAGTGGCTGATTGAACTTCTGCAAATCCGATATAAACGATTCCATATAAAGCATACCCAGCTGTTAGTATTCCTCTACGTCCATATTTATCTGAAAAAGCTCCAGAAATATAAGAAAAGGAAGAAGCTGTTAAATGAAATAGTAAATACATCAATAATACACTTTGATTCGAGAATCCGAGATTTGCCACTCTTAATAACAAAAAAGAATTGGATGAATTTACAATTGTAAATAATAGCACAATTAATAATAGTTTCTTTAGATTGGAATCTAAAAGCTCCCATTTAAAATCTAACTTTCTTGCTGACTTATTTGGTTGCTCAATTGGTTTATTTATTCTTTCCTTTACACTAAATAAAATAATCCATCCAATTGTTATCGGAGCCAATGAATATAAAAACACATCCTTTATGTTTTTATTTCCTACTACTTGCAAAATAACAATGGCTGTTCCTATTCCTAAAGCAGCTCCCAACATATCCATCATTTGATGAATACCGAAAACTCTACCTTGTTTATTTTTCCCACCAGATTCTGATATTAAAGCGTCTCTTGGAGCTGTACGAATTCCCTTTCCTGTTCGATCAACTAGCTTCCAAATGAAAACTCCGATCCATGAACTTGAAAAAATTAGAACAAGCCTTCCTATACCTGATAGCCCATATCCTACAATCGCCAAGTTTTTTCTGTTCTTCAGTCGATCTGAACGCTTACCAGAATATAACTTTAATACACTAGCCAGACTTTCGGATAAGCCATCAATAAGACCGATTATGAAAGGACCTGAGGCTGAAAGAATAATAGGGATTAACGGTGTTACCATGTAAGTACCCATGTCTGTAAAAAAGCTGACCAGACTTAATATCCATACATTCTTACCTCTCATAATCCATTACCTCTTTACATCTTAATAAAGGAAGATTACAGTCACTCGACTTGCTTTTTTAACATTTTTTCCTCACGTATATTCTCTTTCAAGAGCGAGACAAATCGAAACAACTCCAGTGAGAATATGATTCCACTTAACCAAACTGAGCTGAATACAAATCCAGCAGCAATGTCACTAGGCAATAAGTGGTGCAAATAGACGCTACTTATAGAAAATAGTAAAACAACAAAAATAAAGCAGAAGAACATTACGATATTAAGTAAATAAGCTTTGTTATGTCGAATTAACATAATAATGAAATAACCTAATACTGTCAAAATCAACATAGACTTTTCATTTGGAAAGTTTTTACTTACATTGCTACCGAGCATAAAGTTGAATATCCAAGGAATCCCTTCGGATAGGATAAGAATCCCAGCTAAACTAGCGATAAAAAAGAGCAATTCTAGCCATTTATTTTTGTTGTTTATTAAAATGACAAGGATCGTAGCAAGCGAGACTGCCAACATAACCTTCCATGTCGATAATGAATAAATAAAGTTCATACTCCCATGCCAATTTTGATTAAATAAATTAAAAACAATGGTCTTGAATACGGAATTGAATTTATTAAATTCATTACTAATTTTGTCCTGAATTAATCCGATCATTAAGATAAAGAACGAAACGAAAAAAATTAAACATGTTAGGATAATCAACTTTAATTTCATGAAACTTTTAAATCTCTTGAAACTTGACTCGAAAATTAATAGTAATGACTCTTTAATTATTTCCTTATTTGCTTTAACAACAAATAATGTAAGTACGATAATACCTAATAAAATGCTACCTAATACTAACCACTTTTTAATTTCTACTTGATAAATATCCCATTTAGGTCCCATAATCTGCCCTAACCATATAAAGGTTCCAATCCAAAGAAATACACCTATATAGGAAAAAAAAGCAAAGGATCGATACGGCAATTTAATGATTCCAGATATGATGCTTGCGAAATGTCTAATCCCTGGAATAAAGAAAGATACTAGTAATAATACCTTCCCATATTTTCCATACCATTTTGACATCTTTTCGATCTTTTTAGGTCCCATATGGATATAGTGTCCAAATTTGCGAAAAAACGGTGTACCAAGTTTATATCCTAGCCAATAGGAAATGCTTATCCCAACAATTCCTCCAAGCCAGGCAGAAATAATGGACAATACAATATTCATTTTTCCATGAAAACATAAAACTCCTACATAACTCATCAATGCTTCATTCGGAATAGGTACTATAATCAATTCCAACATTAATGATAGAAATAAGATGATATAGCCATATTCATTTAATAAATGGATGATTTCGTTCATATTAAGACCTCAATCTTCAATACTCTATAACGTACTGATTATTTTCACTTAATCTCATTTAATGGAAATAATACCTCTACTTCCGTTCCTACATTTTCAACACTGTTAATATTAACTTTTCCATTATGCAAGCTAATTATATTCTTAGCTATTGAAAGACCGAGTCCTGTGCCACCACTAATTTCACGGCTACGTGCTTTATCAACTCGATAAAATCGTTCGAAAATATTTTCTAATTCTTCCTCTCGAATACCAATACCGTAGTCTTTTATTTTAAGAATAGCTGCTTCACTACTACAACTAATGCTTACTTCAATTTTGTTAGAACTGTACTTTATTGCATTATCTAGGAAGATAATAATAACTTGTTTAATTTTAAGTTCGTTACCTTTTATAAATATTTTCTGTTTTTGTGCATGTAAAGTAATTTCTCGTTTATATACATTTTGCAGTTGTACTAAAGTTGAATTACACAAAGCAACTAGATCGACTGGATTCATTTCGATATTCTTTAAATTCTCCGATTCGGCCAAAGTTAATAACGTTTTTGTTAAATCTTGCATACGGTTTGCTTCAGAATATATCGTTTCTATTGCTTCCGTCGCCATTTCCTCATTTTTCAAACCACGTCTTCTTAATAAATTAGCAAAGCTACTAATGACAGTAATCGGAGTTTTTAACTCATGAGAAGCATCTGAAACAAACTGTTTCTGTTTTTCGATGTTTTCTTGTAACCTACTGATCATTCGATTAAACGTGCTTGCCATTTTGTGCAATTCATCTTTCGTTTCATTTTTTATTAAAATCTTTTTTGGAACCCCACTTTTTTCAATATCTTCCATCGTAGTAATCATAGAAATAATTGGGTTCATTATGATGCGTGTTAACCATCTTCCAGCCATCATTGATAAAATTGCAGAGACGCCAGTAACGATTGCCATTATTGTTAATAACATATCTTTTCGACCTTCAAGTCCTACTAACAACTCTCCAATTTCTAAAGTTCCAATTACTTTTTGGTCTTGTAAAATCGGTACACGTACGACTATATTTTGATGCTCACTAAAAGGAATTAGTCTCGTTTCTTCTTTTCTAGTGAACTTAGGTTTAATACGGTTCAGTAGTTTATCATTACTAATTTCTGTCACAATTTTAGAATTTGGATCAATGATTCGAATATAAGAATGATTAGACATAAATGGATATAATGCCTCTTCATTCAGTTTCAATGTTACAGGAATATCTTGTTTTTTTAAGATTTCATGTGCCTTTTGACTTACAACATGCTCTTCCATATTTACAGTCGTTTTCATAAACAAATAAAAAACTAACCCGTTTATTAAAATTAGAATGATTAAGATCCATGAAGTAATTAGCAAATTTATTTTAGTCGTTATTTTCATCTTAACCCTTCCTCATTGTGTACCCCACACCTCGTATAGTTCGGATTAAAGGAACGTCAAAATCCTCTTCAATTTTCTTTCTTAAATGTCTAATGTACACATCAACAACATTTGTTTCCCCTTCGTACTCATAACCCCAGACAGTAGTTATGATGCCTTCTCTAGTCATAATTTTATTTTGATTTGTTAATAGATAAACTAATAAATCATACTCTTTTGGTGTTAATGAAATGACTTGATCATTCCTCTTTACTTCTCTGGCCTCTAAATTAACAACTAAATCTTCAATCGTTAAAGTGGGATCTTCGTCTTCGCTTTTCTTAAATTCATGAACAAGATTACTTGATCGTAAACACGAACGTATTCTTGCTAACACTTCTTCGATTTCAAAAGGTTTCGTAATATAATCATTCGCACCATAATCAAGTCCAATAATCTTATCATGTGTAGCATCTCTAGCTGTTAATAAAATTACAGGTACAAATTGATTTGTTTTCCTTATTCTTCTTAATACTTCTATTCCACTCAATTCAGGTAACATAACATCTAATAAAATTAGATCGATATTTTTACTTAGAGCCGATTCTAAACCAGCTTTTCCGTTATGTTCTACTAACACTTCATAACCTTCGTATTCTATTTCTAATTTTAAAACTCGAGCAATATTCACTTCATCCTCGATAATTAAGATCCTTTTCATTTAACTCACCTATTTCTATTAATAGTCTTAGTGTCTCGAAAAACTCTTTTCTATTTTTAAGACCGATTCTAGTCTTGGAAGTTCCTTGTATACATGCCATTATAGAACTTTTAATTCGTATTTTTTTCATTTTAATCTAATTTTAATTGATTATTCATTAAAGTTTCAGTTAGGAATTTTAAAATGACATGGAGTTGATTTATGAAATAATTTTCTATTTTCAATAAAAATCTTAGGAGGTATAGGATGAAGAAAGTTATAGAAGGGACCATGCAAAGAGCAATTTTAATGATCGTTTGTGTCGTTATGATTGTTGCTTGGGGTGCTATTTCAGCTTACCAAATGCAACGTGATTATTTACCGGGTATTAATAATACGACTCTTACAGTTAGCATGCGTCTACCTATGTACCAGGCGGATCAAGTAAAACAAAATATAACCAATAATCTTGAAAGTGCTGTAAGAACAACAGAAGGATTACAAGATATTGAAACAAGCTCCTATGATGGTGGAGTTTTTATGAGTCTGTACTTCCCAATGAATACAGATATGAAGCAAGCCGAAATTGATGTAAATAGAGCTTTAGAAAATGCGGACATTCCTCCGACAATTACATCTAAACCTCTAGTAACAAGACTTACAACTAGTTCATTTCCTATTTTAACTTACAGTTTAACTAGTGATAAATTAGATGACAATACATTAAAATCAATTACACAAATGGATATTGTACAGCACCTTAAAACGGTTCCTGGTGTATCTGATGTATCAGTATTCGGTGGAGCAAAGGACGGATATGTACTAACTGTTAGAACGAAAGACCTAGCAAAAAATAAACTTACTTTAGACGACTTAAATAAAGCCTTAGCAGTAGCAATTCCAGCCTTCCCTGAAGGGACTATCTTACAAAACCAATTATCTATTCCAGTTAAATTTGATGGATGGAATTTAAATGAGAAACAACTCGGTGATGTAAAAATCAAAAATTCAGATGGTAATCAAATTCCACTGTCGGCATTTGCAACTGTTACTCATGCCCTAAATGATGTAAAAACTATTGCAAGAACAGATGGAAAAACAAGTGTTCAATTAAATGTTATTAAAACGCAAAGTGCAAACATTACAGACGTAGCAAAAAATGTGAAAGAAAGAATTAAAGGTTTACAACAAGTAAAAGATGGTACTGTAAAATTAACTCCTCAATTAGACCGTGAAAAAGAATTAAATGATTCACTAAATGGTTTAATTCGCGAAGGTTTACTTGGCTGTCTTTTCTCAATGGTTTGTGTATTCTTCTTCTTCCGAAATGTTAAATCAACATTAACCATTGCAATTTCATTACCAATTTCTTTATTAGCTACAACAGCTATTCTAAAATCAATGGGCATTACACTTAATATCTTAACCGTTTCAGGTTTAATTGTTGCAATGGGTCGTATTGTTGATGATTCCATCGTTATCCTTGATAATATGTACCGTAAAAGAGAACAAAACCCTGATAAATCATTACTATTTTCATTAAGTTCGGCAGTTTATGAAATGACACCTGCTATTTTAGCATCTACACTTACGACAATTGCTGTTTATATTCCAATTGCCTTTGTAGGTGGAACGATTAGTGCTTCATATAGCGGTTTTGCATGGTCAGTTGTTATCTCTTTAATTATATCGTTCTTTGTAGCAATTCTTGTTATTCCAGCACTTGCACTAATGGGTTGGAAAAATAATACAAAGAAAACAAAAGCTGTTTCGTTAGAACCATTCATGCAGCCGATCTTAAAAAATACGATTAAAAAGAAAAAATTAACTATTTCTATTTCCGTACTATTATTTATTTTTGCTGCAGCATATGGATCATTTTTACCAGTATCTTTCTTGCCAACTGCTAAAACTGGCCAAGTTGCAATTAAACTTGAATTACCTCAAGGTAGCACATTAATGCAAGTTGATTCAGAAGTTCAAAAAGTGGAAAATCAATTAAAAGACAATCCAAAAGTTAAGTCGTATACTTCTAATTTTGGTTCGACTAATACGCCTCAAGGTGACGATGTATTCGACCAAGGTGGTGGTTTCCTACAAAAACCAAATGTAGCGAATCTTGCAGTTGTTTTAAAAGACCCAAAAGATGCAGATACAATTATTAAACAGCTTGGAAATCAACTTCCAAAACTATCTAACAACGTAGCTTATACTGTTTCAAGTCAAAGTATTGCCGGTGACGATTCTTTATTGAAAGTCATATTTACAGGCTCTGATCAAGCTACACTTGACAAGATTGCAGATCAAATGAGATCAAAACTTGTGAAAATTGATGGATTAAGTGTTGATGGAAAAGTAGATTTAACATCTGGTCTTCCAAAATATAAAATTACATTTAACCAACAAGCAATTGAACAAAATGGAATTCTATTAGCAGATGTAATGAAAGTGATTAACCGTTATATGTCACAATCAAAAGATGCTACATTTGTAGTTGACCATGTAAGTCTGCCAGTTGACATGTATCTTGATCAAATTAGTAGTGGAAAAACTCAAGTTCAATTAAATGCATCACCAGAAGATGTCATCAATTCGCTTAAAAATGAAACTTTCCTAACAAGCAGTAATAAAACTGTCAAACTTGACCAAATTGCATCTATTACGAAAGATACTGTTCCTTCAACAATTAACGAACGTAATGGAGAGCCTTATTCAATCGTTACAGGTCAAATTACTTCAAATGACATTAGTAAAGTTGCCAATCAAGTTGATAACGTCATTAGTAAACAAGATCTTCCTAAAGGAGTAAGTTACTCTATGGGAGGTATTACTCAACAAGTTAAAGAAATGATTTTTGATATGTCGATTGCCGTAGCCTTCTCTATACTATTAGTTATGGTAATTACTTCATCATTATTCAAAGGCTGGAGAGCTCCAGTTTCTGTATTATTAAGCATTCCATTAGCATTAAGTGGTGTTGTCATCTCTTTAGTAATAGTAGGAGGAGAATGGAATTTAGCAGCATTAATTGGAGTCTTAATGTTAACAGGAATTGTAGTGACAAATGGGATCGTACTAGTTGATAAAATTGAACGTAATCGCAAAAACGGTATGAATATTGAAGACGCTGTTATCTCTGGTAGTCTTTCAAGGATTAGACCAATCTTAATTACAGCAGCTACAACAATTTTAACACTATTACCACTAGCATTTTCACATCAAGGTGATACTGTTATTTCACAAACATTAGGAATTGTAGTAATAGGTGGGATGATCACCTCTACTTTAAATAGCTTTTTAGTAATACCAATCATTTATCAATGGTTGCATAAAAAACAATCAAATAAGAAAGTAATTTCAACTGAGGAAGTTAATTCACTTTAACTAAACTAAAAAGGTAACTCTAATTTTTTGAGAGTTACCTTTTTTAGTTTTAGAATTATTTTTTGGACTAACATCTTGTACATATTTTCATCTAAATAAATAAAGTAAATATAGTCAAAGACACTGACAAGCTGTCCTACTCGTACATATTGATAGTTAGAAGACCTAAATAATTCAATTTTAATGGGTGATTTTTTAATGAAAGATATACGTAAGCCAATTAAACCAATGTGTCCGCCTAGTCCACCGTGTCCTCCAAGTCCGCCGAGTCCTCCTAAGCCACCGAGTCCTCCTAAGCCGCCAAGTCCACCTAAGCCGCCGAGTCCACCTAAGCCGCCGAGTCCGCCGAGCCCACCGTGTCCTCCGTGTCGACCGTGCCCGCCGTGTCCTCCGTGTCCTCCGTGCCCTCCATGTCCGCCATGCAAATGTTGTTGCGAACATAAGAGATGCGATTGTCATGAGCACAAGAAATGTGACTGCTGCGAACACATTAGATGCGATTGTCATGAGCACAAGAAATGTGATTGCTGCGAACACATGAGATGCAATTGTCATGAACATAAGAAATGTAATTGCTGTGAACACAAGAAATGCGATTGTCATGAGCACAAGAAATGTGATTGTCATGAGCACGAGAAATGTGATTGCCATGAGCACAAGAAATGCGATTGTCACGAACACAAGAAATGTGATTGTCATGAGCACAAGAAATGTGATTGCTGTATTAAGGTGAATATAAATATTAATTGTTGTTGTAAAACAGATAAGAAAACTCGAAAACATTTCGACAGGCATCAATGTGATTGCTGTGAAGACCATGAATGCGACTGCTGCGAAGACCATGAATGTGACTGTTGTGAAGACCATGAATGCGACTGCTGCGAAGACCATGAATGTGACTGCTGTGAAGACCATGAATGTGATTGCTGCGAAGACCATGAGTGTGACAGCTGTGAACACAAGAATTGCGATTGCTGTACAGATGTAATCGCTAAAATATTACGTGCTATCCAAAATGGTCAATCACCATCTCATTGTGATAGACAAATTATTATTAATATCAACATTAACGATAAATAAGCAATTACCCAAAATGAATCCGCCCCAAACATTGGCAAAAAAAAATAGAGTGAAGAAACCTAGTGTTTCTCACTCTTTTTATTTATTGAAATCGTTTTTCCTTGTTGAATTGCCTTTTATTTCATCTAATGAATAAAAATAGAGTTCAATTTCATTCATTTTTAGTTGAATATCTTTAATTGCATCTTCCAATATTTTTGTTAAATCATATTGTACTTGTTTAATAACTTCATCATTTTCTAGACCATCATATCGGATAATACGTTTAACTTTTAGTTCTTCAAGTGCCATCTTCATTTCGATCTTTGTAACAATTTCTTGCGTTAAACGATTGATGTTTTTTTCAAAGTATTTTTCTTTAGCTTGTCTTATTTCAGTAGTAGTATTTGATTGTTCGAAATTCAACCCATACACACCCCATCATTAAATTATCACATATCAATATATGCAAAATTTTAGGAAATGGAACAAGCCAAAATAAAAACTCATGATTATTTTTGCAGAAAGTAATCCAGCGAAATAAAATAGTGTCATATCGCTTTTACTGTGGTAATTATTAAAATATTCTTATTTTACTAAATTAATGATTTACATTGTTTCCTATTTTAACTACTATCAAATTAGTAAATAAAAGAAAGGTAGATTTGATGATATTCCATATTGATCCATCGTTATTAGTAACTTTAATTGTATTTGGATTTTTAGCTGCATTTATTGATTCTGTAGTTGGAGGCGGTGGGCTAATTACTTTACCAGTATTATTATTTACTGGTCTATCTCCAGCAGCTGCAGTCGCAACAAACAAATTAGCTGGGTCAATCGGTTCTTTAACGAGCACAATCATGTTCTATCGATCTGGAAAGCTTGATATAAAATCCGTCTATAAGTTATTCCCACTCACCTTTATTGGTTCGATTTTAGGAGCTTGGACGGTTCATTTAATAGACCCTACTGTACTTAAGCCACTTATGCTCGTGATGCTTGCTGCTGTTGCAGTTTATACTATTTTTAAGAAAAACTGGGGAGATACTACTTCTAATATAAAGTTGTCAGCTACTCGAATCATTCTGTTTATGCTTTTAATTTTTGGTATTGGTTTTTACGATGGATTCATTGGTCCTGGAACAGGATCATTCTTAATATTCGCTTTTTTAATGATGGGATTTGATTTTTTAAAGGCGGCAGGTAATGCAAAGTTTTTAAATTTTGGAAGTAATATAGCTGCATTATTAATGTTTATGTATTTAGGACAAATTCATTATGCATATGGTTTAGCTATGGGACTTGCACAAATAGCTGGTGCCATTTGTGGATCAAAATTTGCGATTAAGAAAGGTAGTGGCTACGTTCGAGTCCTTTTTATTACAGTAACCTTCTTATTATTAGCAAAAAATACATTTGATTATCTTCATTAAGATAATTAAAAAACGAATCTAGATTATAAACTAAAATGGTAAGCAATTCTTCGGTGAATTTGCTTACCATTTCTTTTAAATAGATTATACAGCTTCTATGATCATTGAAACTCCTTGTCCACCACCTACACATAAAGTTGCTAGCCCAATTTGTTTCTTTTGACGTATTAATTCATGTAATAAAGTAACTACAATTCTAGTACCAGAACAGCCGATTGGATGCCCTAATGCAATAGCTCCTCCATTTACATTAATAATCTCCTCTGATAAACCTAATTCTTTATTTACTGCTAGCACTTGTGCAGCGAATGCTTCATTAATTTCAGCCAATTCAATATCCTGTATTGTTAGTTTTGCTCGTTGTAGTGCCTTTTGTGTTGCTGGAACAGGACCAATTCCCATAATCGAAGGAGCAACAGCAGCGCTTGCTACCGAACGAATTTTGGCAAGCGGTTTTAAACCATATTCTCTCACTGCTTGTTCAGATGCAATAATAACAGCAGCTGCACCATCATTTAATGATGAAGCATTTCCAGCTGTCACTGTTCCATTCTCTTTAAAAGCTGCTTTAAGAGTTTGTAGTTTCTCTAGACTAGTATTTTTTATGTTCTCATCTTCTTTAAATAAAATGGGACCTTGTTTCGTTTTAATCGTAACTGGAACAATTTCTTTTTCAAATTTGCCCTGTTCCCTAGCTCTAATCGCTTTTTGCTGACTTTCTAAAGCAAAAATGTCCTGCACCTCTCGTGATATACGATAGTCTTCAACTAAATTTTCAGCTGTAACTCCCATATGATAACCTTCTATTGCACAGTGGAGTCCGTCATGAAAAATTGCATCTACTGTCTTTAGGTCTCCCATCTTTTGTCCCCATCTTGCATTCATGACTAAATGTGGGACATTACTCATACTTTCCGTCCCTCCAGCAATTACAACATTCGAATCTCCTGCTAGTATTTGATGATAGGCTAATGTGATTGCTCGCATTCCAGATGCACATTGTTTATCAATTGTAATGGCTGGTATAGAAACAGGTAAGCCAGCATTAATTGCGGCTTGTCTTGCTGGATTTCCTTTAAGCCCTGACTTTAGAACATTACCTAATATTACTTCATCAATACAATCAGCAGATAGACCAGATCTTTGCCATACCTCCTTAATAACTGTTGATGCAAGCTGTACAGCACCTACATCTTTTAATGAGCCTCCGAAACACCCTATTGGAGTTCGGAGTGCCTCAACTAAATAAACATTCTGCATTCATTATCCCTCACTTCATTGTCTTAAATTACTTACACTTTTTCCTCAATCATCTTCCGGGTATAAATAGTTACCCACTTCCTTGGTAGTATTCCAACGGATTTAGCCATCAGTTTATTTTTAAAGCCTGGAATGATCACCGTTTTATTTTTCATTAAGCCTTCGAAACCACATTTGGCAACTGCTTTAGGGTCCATTAAATTTTTAATGAAAATTTTTGTTCCTGTTGAAGCAAGCCCCTCAGTAAGTGGTGTCTTTGTTGACGGAGGACATAATACACTAACTTGAACCCCAGTACCTTTTAGTTCTTCGGCTATCGCTTCTGTAAAAGATAAAACATATGATTTACTTGCCCCATACATCGACATTCGTGGAGTTGGTTGAAAAGCTGCTGTTGAAGCGACGTTTAAGATTTTACCGCGTTTTTGTTTAACCATTTCATCCGCTATTAGTCTAGTTAAATATGTTAAAGAAATCATATTCAGCTGCAGACATTCTATTTCTTTCTTAATATCTAATTCTGTCATTAACCCTAATCCGCCCGCCCCTGCATTATTAATCAAAATATCGATGCTGATTGCTTCATTTTTCAAGTAACTGTACAAGTTCTCAACAGTTTCATGGTTACTTAGATCACCGACAAAAGTATTTACTTCGACTCCATATTCCTTATTTAAATACTCAGCTTGTTTTTCCAACAACATCCCATCTCTGGCAACTAAGACTAAGTTATAGTGTTGTCCTGCGAAAACTTTTGCAAATTCCAATCCAATGCCTTTTGTAGCACCAGTGATCAATACTGTTTCTGTTGGCATCTATTTATAGACCTCCTCTCATTTTAAAAATTCTAAATTTTATAAATATTAATTCATAAACTAATTATACTCATAAGTAATAATTAAATAAAATTAAAGAATTTAACTTACAAGTTAGTTCTATTAATATATGAACAGTAAAAGATTTACTTTAATGCAGATAAGAGAATCATAAATAAGAAAAGAGAATCCTTTCCGTCACACGACGGTCAGATTCTCTTTTCTTATACTATTTATTAATATTTAGTTACATCTACAGGCTCGATTCCTTCAGCTGCACAATATTCATAGTATCTATTTAGGAATGTTTCCCAATTATCTCTAGCAAGAATTTCACCATTCTCACCTATGTAGTCTAATGTGCCCTCTACAATATTAAATGTAATAACATCTTCGTCACCTACAGCTGTAGGCGTATGTTTCGATCCAGCAGGTTCATATACAACATCTCCTGGTTTAGAGATCCAAGACTCCTCAAGATATCTCCACGTTCCTTGAACAGTATATACAATAACTGTTCCAGGATGGAAATGTGCAGGAAGTTGCATTTTTGCTGGTACATATAATAAAGTAAGTGTTTGTCCTGTTACAGGGTTTGCTTTAAGTAATTTAAATTTTGAATCACCAAAATAAGGAATCCAAGGCAATTCGTCTACATTAATATTTCCAGCATGGTGCACTACTACTTCTTTTATTCCCTTTATATTACTCACTTATATCCCCTCTTCCAACTTATGTTTTTTAAATTCGTCTATAGTAGTCCCTTACATCGGTAAGAGCACTTTAAACTACTTCGAATTCTTTATTACCAGTATATTTGTAATTTTCTGTAAAGTAAAATTAGTATTTTTAACTTGTATTTAAGTTTCACTAATTTACATCACTAATTTATTGTGATGAAATTTACTTAGCACCAAGGCCTCCATCAAGAACTAGTATTTGTCCTGTACAATAATTAGATGCTGCTGAAGCAAAGTAAAGAGTAGCACCTACTAAATCATGATCACTACCTAATCTTCTAAGTGGAACTTGAGTAGCAATAAATGGACCTGCTTTATGTACAAGCGTTCCTGGTATTTCTGGATTATTCATTCCTGTAGTGAAAACTCCTGGAGCTATTGAGTTTACATTAACACCATGGCGCCCCCACTTAACTGCTAAGTCTTTCGTTAAAGTCATAACGGCACCCTTACTTGTTGTATAACCAACAGAATCTACAGCTTCAGGGTCAACACCTTTAAACCCTATACTAGAAGAAATATTAATGATTTTGCCATATTCGTTATTAATCATATGTTTACCAATTGCCTGACACATTAAAAACGTTCCTGTCACATTCGTATCAAGCATAGATTGCCATTGTTCTAAAGGCATTTCTGCAGCTGGCGTTTCATAAACAGTTCCACTACTATTTACTAAAATTTCGATGCTACCAAATTGGGAAATAGCTTGTTCTAATCCCTTTTCAATTGATTTCGGACTAGTCACATCCAATGATATGGCTAACGCACGTCTGCCTAATGCCTCTATTTCTTTTACAACTTCTTCGCAGACTTCTAAACGTCTAGAACAAACTACTACATTTGCCCCTGCTTCTGCTAAAGCTATTGCCATTACACGTCCCAACCCACTTCCGCCTCCTGTAACAATCGCCGTCTTTCCTGTTAAATCAAATAATTGTGTTAATGACATTTTACTTTCCCTCCTAAAATTAAGAATATTCTAATTTTTGAAAATCTTATTGATATTGATTATACATATAAATTATAATGAAAAAAAATTAAAGATTTTAATGTGTAAGTTAGTAACACTAATATTCAAAAAAAGGGGACAACCATGAATATTGAACAATTAATTTATATTGTTGAAGTCGCAAAATACAGTTCCTTGTCAGTAGCTGCTCAAAATCTACATGTGACTCAATCAACAATTAGCCAGTCCATAACAAACTTAGAAAAGGAGCTAGAAATTAAAGTATTTAAACGGTCACGGGGACATGGTGCTGTCCCGACTGACGAAGGCAGAGTCATTTTAAAGCTGGCCTATGAAGTTCAAAAAAAACTTGAAGAAATAAAAGAGGCAGCTAACCTATTTAACTCTACCGAGGTGGGTGAGCTTAATATTTCTTCTTTACCTGGTTTAATGACATTTCTCGTTAAAGCAATTTCTACATTTAGCCATGATTATCCTCATGTAAATCTTGAAGTTACTGAAAAAAGTGGTACATCAGTAATAGATGATGTTAAACAGCATAAGACTGATTTTGGACTAATTACATATTCAAGTGATTTAGGGGTAAATATGGAAGGAATCGCTTTTGAAGCACTACTTGATGGAAAGCAAAAAGTGTACGTTTCTAAGCATTCTCCTTTAGCTATTCTTGGTACTGTAACCCCGGAAGACATTCTTGATCAAACGCTCGTCATATATAAAGGCGAATTAATGCAATATTTTGTTCAAGATTTTTTTGTCAAATATAAGCCTATGAAAATTCTATTTACAACAAATAATATGGCCGGACTTCTCCAAGCCGTCAATGAGAATTTGGCAATTACATTTGCCCCTGATTTTGTCATGCAAAATTATCCATCTGTCATTAATGGTGATATTATTCCAATCGATTTAGTGAACCATAGTACTGTTAACATTTCTTTAGGATTAGTTCGATCAGAAGATAAACATTTATCTACATATGCTACTAAATATATTAATTTTCTAAAATCGGAAATTATTAATAGCTAAAAAGGAGAAGCAATTGCGTTCAAAGTGGACGCGAAAGCTTCTCCTTTTTATTCGAATCTTTTAGTTATCTCGAACTAATATTTTGCTCAGTTTTGACTTCTGTTTCGATATCGATATGGTCATCAGCGTAAGTTTCAGTTATTTTATCCTGACAACTCCAGCAGTTACTACGATTTCTCTCCATAATGGATAATTCTTCATGACATTCAACGCAACAATCGATTCCATCAAAGGCTTTCTTATTTTTACACATACTCTTTCCTCCTCGATTAAATCATACTTTTTATAAAATGACTTGTTCCTCTAATGTGATTGTAGTATTTGTTTGCTTCGCAGGACGTACAGCGATCCAAAATAATAATCCAAAAACAAACATAACTAATGAGGTCACCAAAAATCCGTAACCATATCCTGCTGACTCACTGCCTGCATTTTCAATAAAATTACCGAATATAACAGGAGCTATAATACTCGTTGAACTAGATATAGCAACATACGTCCCTTGAGCCTTTCCAATGTTTTTTGGTGAAAAAAACTCCATTAACATTGCTGGCGCAAGTGAAAGTATGACAATCGCAAAACCAGGTGCAAGGATGAAGAATATGATGGAAATCAAACTTGAATTTGCGACGCTTCCAATGTATAAACAAATGGCTGATAACATCATTGAAATTCCTGCAAGATTTATTCTTGCTCTTCGAATATCTTGTGTTTTGCGGTAAATGCGGTCTGAAATTAGGGCAAATGCAATTTGGCAAATAGCCGCAAAGAGAAATGGTAAAGATACTGCCATTTTTAATGTTTTACCATCAAAATGTTGAACCTTCGAAAAGTAGGCCGGAAACCAAACAGCTTGAACAGATAATAGCCAATATGCACAACCTGCGCAAATAGCAGTGAAAATAAAATTTCTAGAAAAAATATAAGGAAAAAACTGCTTCCATGAAACCTTATTTGGGATTATTGTGTTTTTATTCTCTTGTTCATATGTAGAGATCCCGATATCTTTTGGGCTTTCTTTTCCAAAAATCAGCCATAAAAGTAGAACAATACATCCGACTGTACCCATTGCTACAAATGCGGCTCTCCAACTATATTGATTAATTAGTGAGATTAATAGTGGAGAGGCGATTGCAGGTCCGATGGTAGCTCCAAAGAGCACGGCTCCAAAACCAATACCATGTCTATGTTTAGGAAACCATTTTCCAATGATTGAAGTTGAAATAGAAATAGCTGGTCCTTCCCCTGCTCCTAATAGCATTCTTGAAAACATTAATAGAGATAAACTAGATACAAAAGGTGTTGTAAATTGAACAATTAACCATATTAACATAATCCAAGTAAACATCTTTTTCGTATTTTTAGAATCAGCCATGCCACCAAGAATAAAAGAAGAGATCGTAAAGAACCAAAAAAACGAGCTTCCAACTAATCCCCATTGCGATGGACTTAAATGTAATTCTTTCATTACCGGAACTGAAACTAAACCTATGATGATTTTATCAACTTGATTGACCATGCCAGAAGCAACTAGAATTAATAAAATAATCCAAGAATATTTTGGTGTGTTCAAAAAAATCTCCCTTTCTTTCCTTCTAATTATTGAACATCTCTAAAAAGCAACCTGTTATCTAACTAAAATTATCAATTCTCACTTTATAGTAAAGCGCTTACATAATTTACCAACCAAATGACAAAGATACCCTTCCCCCCTTTATTTACATCGATTCATTTCATAGCTTTAATTATATTCAAATATTCTTTTTATTTATTATATTCATAATTTTCAGTTAAATAAAATTAAACATTTTAACTTACATATAAATACTACTAATATATGAAATATATACCATAGTACATGAGGGATTTTAACACCACAGTATATTAGCAGAACTGAATTACAAATTAAAATCTTTAATTTTATATAAATATTATTTATAGGTAGAATTAGGATAGTAATGAGTAAATACTATACCATTCAATTTTTTATAGTACGATCGAAACGGAGGCTGAACAATGGACTTAAAATTAGCAGGAAAAAAAGCACTTATTGTTGGAGGTAGTCGAGGTATTGGTAAAGCTGTTGCCCGCCAGCTAGCTCTTGAAGGTGTAGATTGTACGATTTGTTCAAGAAATGAATCCACGCTAAAGATTACTGCAGAGGAACTAGCAAAAGAAACTAATCGAAATATTTATCCAATCGTAGCTGACACTACCGATCCAGACTCCATCTTAAATCTAGTAGAAAAATCAGCAGCAGTAATGGGAAGTATAGATATCTTAATTAATAGTGGAGCCCGTGTTGGTGGACATGAGCCTGAGGACTTTAATAGTATTAAAGAAGAACTTATTATAAAGGATTTTGAAGAAAAATATATGGGTTATTTTCGAAGTATTAGAGCCGTTGCACCATATATGATTGAAAACAACTGGGGACGAATTATCAATATTAGTGGACTAGCTGCTAGGATTGGCGGCAATTACTTTAGCTCTGGTCCTCGTAACGCATCTGTCGTCCATTTAACAAAATCCGCATCAATGGAATTAGGAAAGCATGGAATTAACGTCAATGCAATTTATCCTGGAATTGTTGATACCGAAACTTTTAGAGACAAAGTAACGAATGAGGAAGCAATTCAACAAGTTAAATCACTAAATTCTCTAGGTCGCCTGATTACTCCAGAGGAGATTGCTTACGTCGTTACGTTCCTAGCATCACCTTTATCAGCATCAATTACTGGGGAAGTAATACCGGTAACTGGTGGTATCGGAAATACCGTTTATTTCTAATATACTTATTTGAGTTAATGGTTCAAAGTAATAGAGCCTCACTATTTTTGAGGCTCTTTAAGTGTGTAGACAAATTCCAAAAACTTGATTATCAGACTGATTGTAAGCGTTTATCAAAGGCAGAGCGTATAAATTTATCAATCTTAGAAACTGTCGATTCAATATTGTTCGAAAAAATTGCCATATGTGCAAAATAGCCGTGGATCATTCCAGGTTCACATGCATATTCAACTTGTACTCCAAACTTTTTCAACCGATTGGCATAGGCTGCTCCCTCATCCCTTAGTACATCATTTTCCGCTGTAATAATTAATGCTTGCGGAAGACCACTTAAATCTTTTGCTATTAACGGAGAAGCGTACTCATCCGTCTTGTCCTCTTCATTTCTTAAATAATGAGTTCGGAACCAAATTAGCTGCTCTCGATCTAAACCAAATCCTTTTGCAAACATTTGATGTGATTCTGTATTAAACTCAAGATTTGTTGGGGGATAGATTAAAACTTGTCCAGAAATGCTAGGACCCTTTCTGTCTCTTGCAATCATTGTAACGACTGTAGCAAGATTTCCCCCTACACTATCTCCACCAACGATCAATCTAGAGACATCCCCATTAAAGGAAATACCATTTTCATAAACCCACTCCAAAGCAGAAAATGCATCTCCCACTGCTGTCGGAAACTTATATTCAGGTGCAAGGCGATAATTTATGGATACAACAATGCTCTTTGTTCTATTAGCAATTAAGCGACAGCTTGGGTCCGTTGATTCAATATCCCCGAGAACCCATCCACCACCATGGTAGTATATGAATATTGGAAAGGGCCCCTGACCTTCTGGCATGTAAACTCGGCAATTAATTTCTTCATGATTACTTACTGGAATCATAAAGTCCTCTACTTTTGATAATCCTTCTAAATTTACAAGGGGTCGTGGTGACTTTGATAGCATTTCTCTTACAATTTTGGGTTCCAGTTCATGAAAAGGTGGCATCTGTTTTAGTGCACTTAAAAACTTCTCTGCCTGCAGATCTAATTTTGCCAAACAATATCAGCCTCTCTCGTTTTAATTTTCATTACCTAAACTCTTATCTAGACAATTAGTCAATCTAAATGATAAATGGTGATTTTATTCACGTTTTTCCTTGAATAAAATCACCAATTACTTATAAGCTTATTTCCCACTAGTTCTTTAGCTATTTATAGGTGAACCACCAATATAAAACTCAAAACCTGCAGCAATTTTACGACCATTTGGCATCATTAGCCATAATCTTAATAAATGACGTTTTTTATCCTCTTCCTCGAAATCTTCAAAATGAGTACGTGAATGGAAAACAGTATAATTATTAACGAATTGCATGTCACCTGGTTCCATCATCATATCGATATGGAAGTTTTTATCATGAGTAAGAGAATCAATAAAATCAAATGCTTCAATTTCCTCTTCTGTCAAAAAGATACCTGTTTTCGTTTGTGCTGATTGAACATACTGGCGAATATATCTGCAGCTTAATTTACCACCGAAATAGCTAAAGATTGGTGATTGAACGACAGGTGATTGACCTGGCGTTTCCTCTCCACGAAGGTCATGGGCAAATGAACGATAGAGAATTTCAAGATATTCTGGGTGTTTTTCCAGAATTTCATTATAGATCGACATTGCACTTGCGATACTACTTAAACCACCAGATTTAGCTTTACGAAGACATAGTAATCCAACCACATCAGCAAGATCCGTATGATAATCAAGATGTACATTCGTTTGGTAACCACGTACTTTTGTATTATCATTAAAGTCCTTGCCTACATTTTTAATATGACCTAGGAGTTCACCATTTTTACTTTGGATGATTGGCAGTCCCAAATGGAGTCCAAGCCCCCAGTAAATGATACTTGCTTCTTCATCGGAATATCGCTCCATTGGCAATCCACGTATTAAAAGAAAACCTCTTCCATTCTCTAATTCGTCAACAAAGTACTTAATTTCGTCGGCTAGATCAGGAATTGGAAAATCTTCCTTTTTAAAGTCAGGTGCTTTTAAACCCCTTTGTTGAACACATAATACAGCCTTCTCAAGTGCTGCAATTGTCGTGTCAGTTAAAAAATAAATCCATGATTCATCTTTAGCTAGATCAATACCTTTCCACGCAGATCGCCCTTGAATTTTTTCATTTAAAATGGTTGACATTAAAACTCCTCCTTCGAAAATGAAGATTACTAATTTAATAGTCAAATAGTTAAAACGTTTATTTTTAACTCATACTACTCATTTGCTCCCCCGACTCATTTATTGCGTTTCTTTGATTTGCGGGATGTACACCAAGCCAAAATACGATTCCTATAATTAACATTCCTAATGAAGAAAAGCCAAATGCGTAATTATAACCAATTGCTTGGGTTAGCGAATGTTGGATAAAGTATCCGAAGACTAGTGGAGCAATAATACTAGATATACTTGCAAATGCAATGAATGCTCCCTGTGCTTTTCCAATGTTCTCGGGAGAAAAGAACTCCATCAATATAGCTGGAGCAAGTGAAAGAATTACATACGCAAAACCCGGTGCTAGTGTAAAGAAAACAATAGACATAGTAACTGAATTCACGGTTACCGCTAGATATAGACAAATAGCAGATAAAATCATCATGAGACCCGCAAGATTAATTCGGGCTTTACGAATATTGCCTGTTTTGCGGTAAAGACGATCAGATAACATAGAAAATCCAATTTGGCAAAAAGCTGCAAAAAGAAAAGGCAATGATACCGCTAGTTTTAAAGTCTGAGGGTCAAACTGTTGAATTTTTGTAAAATAAGACGGGAACCATACTGCCTGAATGGATAATAACCAATATGCACAACCACCGCACAAAACGGTTAATAGAAAGTTTTTAGAAAATAGGTGTGGAAAAAACTGTCGCATTGAAACCTTAGGAATGCTAGAAGACTGGCTCTTTGTTTGATGTATAGCTGATAGTCCGATTTCTGTTGGACTTTCTTTACCGAAAATTAACCACAAAACTAACACGATTAGTCCAAGAACACCCATCACTAAAAATGCCGATTTCCATCCATGTTTATCAATTAATGATATTAATAATGGAGAGGCAATTGCCGAACCCCCGGTCGTTCCTAAAAGAACCGCACCAAAACCTATACCATGTCTATGTTTTGGGAACCATTTTCCCATGATTGCCGTAGAAAGAGCTGGGGCTGGACCTTCGCCCAATCCTAAAAACATTCTTGTTATCAAAAGCAAAGTTAAGCTAGAAGCAAAAGGAGTTGCAAACTGAACAATTAGCCAAACTAATGACAGCCATGACAACATTTTTTTCGTATTTTTCGAATCAGCCATTCCTCCGAGTATCATTGAGGAAAATGTAAAAAACCAAAAAAATGAACTTCCTACAACTCCCCATTTTGTTGGACTTAAATGTAATTCTTTCATTAAGGGAACAGAAACCAAACCAATGATAATTTTATCGACTTGGTTGATCATACCGGTAAGAACTAGAAATAATAAGATAACCCAGGCGTACTTTGGAGTTCTTGGCATATAAGTATATCCCTCACTTTTCACTATTTAAGGAACACCTTTTCTAAAAAAAGAAAAGGTGTTCACACTCATTCTTACAGAAGTAAAATTACTTTAAAGTTTCAACTATTCCACCCGCAGTTTTATTACGAGCAGGTACACCGCCACGACCCGGTTTTCCAGTATTTTCGTCAAAAAACATTGCGAAATCCGGAGAAATTTCACGGCCATTAGGCATCGTGAGCCATAATCTTAATAAATGACGTTTTTGATCTAGTTCTTCGTAATCCTCGTATTGAGTTCGTGAATGAAGAACCGTATAATTATTTACAAATTGCATATCGCCTGGCTCCAGCATCATATTGAAATGTAAATTTTCATCATGAAGTAGAGAGTCCAGTAAATCTAATGCTTCGATTTCAACTTTTGATAACTCGATACCCGTTTTCGCTTGTGCTGATTCGATAAATAAACGAACATAACGGCAACTTAGTTTTCCATCATAGTAACTAAAAATTGGTGATGTAAATATTGGCGATTCTCCTGGCCCCTCTTCACCACGGCGATCAAAGTTAAACGGGCGACAAAGTATTCCTAAATATTCAGGGTTCTTCTCTAGAATCTCATTGTAAACTGCCATTGAGCTTATAATGCTACTCTCTCCCCCTAATTTCCCTTTTCGTAGACTTAATAAACCTACTACATCAGAACCATCAGCGTGAAAAGGAAGATGCAGTTTCGTTTGGTAACCGCGAACGTTTGAATTTTCTAAACTAAGACCTTGATCTCTAACGTGCCCTAAAAGTTCACCATTAGCATTTTGTGATACTGGAGTACCCATATGAAGGCCAAGACCCCAATAAATGATGCTTGCTTCTTCATCTGTATATCTTTCAATCGGTAAACCTCGAATTAATAGAAATCCTCTTCCATTCTCAAGTTCTTCAACAAAGTAATCAATTTCATTTAAAAGATTTGGAACTTGGAAGTCTTCTTTGTTAAAATCGGGTGCTTTTACCCCCTTTTGTTTAACATGGGCTAGTGCATTTTCAAGCTCAACAATTGCTTCCTCAGATAAGTAATAAATCCAAGATTCATCCTTTGCTAGGTCTGTTCCTTTCCAAGCTACTGACCCTTTAACCTTTTCCTTTAAAATTGTTGACATAATGAATCCTCCCTTTATGAATGATTTATTTGTTTACTTTACTTCAGCCAATTCTCTTAACTCTCTTCGCAAAATCTTCCCTGTTGAATTCTTTGGTAGTTCTTTACAAAATTCTACATATTTAGGAACCTTGTATTTAACTAGCTTATCTTTACAAAATTGAATCATATCGTTCTCTGTGAACAGTTCATCTCTAACTACGACGTATGCTTTTACACTTTCTCCGTATTCTTTATTAGGTACGCCAATTACTGCTGCCTCTAAAACTGCGGGATGTTGATATAGTACTTCTTCCACTTCACGAGGATAAATATTGTATCCTCCAACAATAATCATGTCCTTCTTTCGGTCAACAATGTAGATGTATCCATCTTCGTCCATTGTTGCAAGATCACCAGTGTAAAACCACCCGTCTTTAAAAGTGGCCAATGTAGCTTCTAGCATCCCTAAATATCCCTTCATTACATTTGGCCCTTGTACAACTAATTCTCCAACCTCGCCTCTTGGCAATTCTTCTCCAAATTTATCTACTACTTTGCTTTGAACAGCAGGAATATTTCTACCGATTGAACCTGGTTTCCTAATTCCTTTTAACGGATTAATTGCAACAAGTGGCGCAGTTTCTGAAAGTCCATAACCCTCTAATATAGGTACGTTGAACTTACTTTCAAATTTTTGCAGAAGCTCTACTGGAATCGAAGCACCACCTGAAATACAAATACGAATGGATTTAAAATGCTCTGACGAAGCTTCAGGTAATTGATTGATAAAATTGTACATCGTAGGTACTCCTGCAAATATTGTGGCATTTCTTTTTTGGATGTTATTGACTACATCGACAGGACTGAATTTAGGCTGAATTAAAACTGTTGAGCCACAAGCAATCGATGCATTCAAACAAATTGTCATACAGAAAACATGAAACATTGGCAGAACAGCAACTACTCGGTCGTTTTCATCCATTTCAAGCAATTTTGATATAGAATCTGCATTCGATGCCAAATTTCGATGTGTTAATATTGCACCCTTTGGTTTGCCTGTAGTACCCGAAGTGTACAGAATAACTGCTAGATCTTCTTGATCAACGAATGGACTTTCACTTACACTTGCACTCGGTTTCATAAGGTGTTCCCATGTCCATTCCTGTTTCTCTGCTTCTGTATAAATGACTAAATTAAGATTAACCAACTGTTTCTTTAGTTCTGATAACGTTGGCCCAACGGATTCATGAGCAATAACCGCTTTTACTTGACTATTTTCCAATATGTAGCTGATTTCATCTTGGGTAAACAAAGGATTAATTGGAACAACAAATGCACCTAGTCGCAAAATTCCATAGTATGCAATGAGAAATTCTGGGCTATTTCCTAATAAAAGGGCAACTCCATCTCCTTTGCCGATTCCTTGTCCAGACATTCCTGCAGCAAATTGATTTACAAGCTGGTTTAATTCCCCATATGTTACACACTGATCACCAAACATATAAGCGATACTATCCGGGAAATTAATTGCGCTTCTATTTAAGATTTCGTATAAGTTATTACTCATTAATTGAATATTCCCCCTTTCAACCGCTTGGAAGCGTTTTATAAATTAATTATTTTGAATATTTAAAATATTACTACACTAAGTATACTCATAAATAAAAATGAAATAAAATTAAAGATTTTAATTTGTATGTAAGTCTAACTAATATTAAGAACATTGTTCATTATAATAAGGTCCCAATAAGACACACTTTATTGGATAGCTTTAAAATAAAAAAACAAAGCCTAAACTTGAAAAGGCTCTGTTTATTTTTAGTTAATCTATTTCTTCTTTTTCTATGTATCGCATTTCCTTATTATAACTATAATAATAATTTATTTTCCTTATGATAAATAATTCGATACGATAATAACATAGAACGCCACGAGGAGATGGACAAGATGGAACAAAAAGCAATAATTAATACAGAACCAGAGCAACAAAAAAAGCCAACTAAACAGTTAAATATATCGATGATCTACGGAGTAGCTTTTACATTCATAATAGCTGTTTTAGGTTTTCTGATGGCAAAGTTACCAGGGTTCGATCATGTTGGACCACTTGCATGTGCCATTTTACTTGCTTTAGTGTATAGACAATTTTTTGGTTATCCTGAAAAGTTGCGCGAAGGAATTCAATTTTCTTCAAAAAGACTTTTAAGATTTGCCATCATACTGTACGGATTAAAACTAAATATTATTGTCATTTTTAATGACGGTTTGCCTTTATTACTAAAAGGGGCTGGAACAATTATATTTTCGATTGTTGTTCTTTTACTTATAGCAAAATGGCTTAAAGCCGACTTTAATCTGTCCTTATTATTAAGTATTGGAACAGGCATTTGTGGCGCCGCTGCAATCGCTGCAGTATCTCCAATCATTAAATCTAAAGATGAAGACACAGCTATGGCCGTTGGTATCATAGCATTAGTTGGCACAATTTTTTCCATAATTTATACGCTAATCTATCCTTTATTACCGATTAGCCCAACTGAATATGGCGCTTGGGCTGGAATAAGTCTTCACGAGATTGCTCATGTTGCTTTAGCAGCTGCTCCTGCAGGTCAAGATGCTCTCGCTCATGCTTTGCTTGCCAAACTTTCTCGTGTTTTTCTATTAATTCCAGTTTGTTTTCTCCTTTTATTCTGGATGAAAAAGAAAGGAAAATTAGATGGAGAAGCAAAATTGGAGTTTCCATGGTTTTTAATTGGATTTGTCATTATGAGTTTTGTAGGGAGCTACGTCCTTGGAAAAGAAGTTCCAGTATCTAAAAATTTCATGTCAGACATTGCTGCTTTTACATCATTTATCTTAACAATGTCTATGACTGGCTTAGGATTAAATATTAACCTAAAAGAATTACGTACAAAATCATTACGCCCTCTAATCGCCATAATCATTACATCAATTCTTCTATCTATCTTTACATTTATCTTGGTTTAAATAGATCCTTAATTGACAGCAAACTCACCGTTTAAATGATATTAAATAAAAAAATCAGAGAAACTTTACGTCAGTTTCTCTGATTTTTTTTAATTACTATATAATGTCTATAATACGTTTGATTTCTTATGTTTAGCTTTCTTCATTGCGTTTAATAAAAATCCACCCTTAAACCTTCTTGCTTCATATGAAATAATAAAGGCACTTGGTTCATACTGCTCAATAAGATCCATTAGTTCGGGTTCTCTATTACGTTTTGTCAATATATCTAAATGATATCGCTCGCTGTCCCTTCCTTCGCCTTGGAACACTGTCACTCCGAATCCTTCCTCGCGAAGTCGATTAATTAGCAGTTTATTTTTGTTCGTTAAATTAACTACTAGTGTCGTGTAGCCAATTGCTAAGCGGTTTTCTACGTAACTGCCAATTAGAATACCGATTCCAAATCCGACAGCATAAACAACCATTGATACAGTACTTTGGTCTCCGGAAAAAACAAGTGATAATCCAAATACATAAATAATTGCTTCTAAAAACCCAAAAAGCGCAGCAGACACACTCAATCCTTTTACTAGGAAAATAGTTCTCAATGTTAAGACAGGAACATAAATCAATTGCAATAATAAAATTAGTAAAATATCTTTCAATGTAGACACCTCAAAGTTTAAATTTTTGGACAGCAAATTTAGGTATATAATTTGTTTCATCCTAAGCCTTGCTTTTAAACTTTTTTTAAGGAATCAAAGTGAAAGCCTAGTAGAAAATTATTTGAATAATAAAGTTGAATTGATGCGTAAATAATGTGATTTTTTTGTATTATTTACCAGTTGTAGTACTTAATTCAACCTGTTCAGTTAAATTCCTGCTTATCTTTATGGAGATTAAATGATTACTGTAAAAAATAAAACGAACCTCTTATTCTAAGTCATTTACTCATGAAGCTGTTATGAGTATGTTCTTTTCATTTTCTTGCTATTTTACTTACTCATAAGCCTTCTTAGGAGTAAGTATAAGTTTTTCATCATCTCAATTTTGAATATGTTTTACACGCAAAAAAGAAGATCTACTCAAAAAGTAAATCTTCTTTTATTTATTGCCCATTATTCCATTCCAAAAGAAATCTATGATTTGTTCAGCCATTTCATCTATTGTAGAAAAAATTGAATTTTGATCTGTATCCTTAAAATTTCCAACTGATAAAATTGCAAGAAACAATTGGGTATAGAATTTTGAATTCCCTTCAGGTATTTCTCCATTCTCTATTGCCGTTGTCATTGCTTTTTCGATCACGTTATACATCATTTCTTCTGCCTTATTCATCTGTTGTAATTGCTCATCTGATAAAGAGACTTTCGCTTCTTTCGTAAAAGCTTTTAAATCAATTTCAAAAGTAGCTCTTAAATGGACTTTTACCATTTCGTTGAGATTTTCTTTTAAGGATTTATCTGTAGATAAAATCTCAGCAATTCGATCACTTATTCGAAGCATCATTTGAACCATTGCATCCGTAAAGAGATCTGCTTTTGTTGGATAATAATAATAAACCGTTGCTTTGGTCACACCACACTTCTTAGCCACGTCATCCATTGAAACTAATTGATAACCGTTTTGAAGAAACAATTGGATTGCATTTTCAACAATTGTTGTTTTTGTAGGCTTTTTTTTTGAATCCTGCGGTGGTCTTCCAAGAGGCCGTTTCATTTGTTCCATAAGCTTCTCTCCTAAACTTTTAATTCTCCTTCATTATATCATAATAAAAGTTCTTGAATAATTAACTAACCAGTATATATAATTAAGATAATAAATTTTACGTGAGGTGAATTCCATATGAAACATCACCCCTTTCATTCTTGGGGCAAATTTGTAAGTAGTAAACGTACGAGATGGATAACATTGTTGGTGTGGGTTTTATTAACGGTTGTATTATCGTTTACTTTTCCATCTGTAAACGAAGTAGAAAACAATGCTGCAGATAACTTACCTAAGCAATCCATGTCACAAAAAGCGGATCAGTTAATAAAAAAAGAATTTCCAAATGATTCCGGAAACCCTTTATTAATTGTTTGGAACCGTAAAGACGGACTAAATGAAGACGACTACAAAGTCATTCAAACTGTTTATAAAGAACTTCGAAACAATCCATTAAAAAATCAACTAACATCACCGTCATATGATTTAATGCCGATCCAGGCCATTAAACGAAGTTCATCAGAGGATGGTACAACAATTATTACGGCTGTTCTTTTTGACAAAAAAGCAGATGATAAAGTGCTACAAAAAAATATCAACATACTAGAAAAACAAATTAAAAATAATACTGGTGATGACCCAGTAAAAAGAAAATTAACAGAATCTGGTCTAAAAGTCCGCTTTTCTGGCCCGGTTGGTATTCAAACAGACGCTGTAAGTTTATTTTCACAGGCCGATGTTAAACTTTTATTATCAACTATATCACTTGTATTAGTTTTCTTAATCCTTCTATATCGTTCGCCGATTATGGCAATTGTCCCGTTAATAGTCGTTGGTTTCGCTTATGGAATCGTAAACCCATTATTAGGTTTCTTAGGTGATAAAGGTATTATTACGGTGGATTCTCAAGCTGTTTCGATTATGACCGTATTATTATTTGGTGCAGGTACTGATTATTGTTTATTTCTAATATCTAGATATCGTGAATATTTACTTGTTGAAGAAAACAAATATAAAGCACTTCAGCTCGCGATCAAAGAATCTAGTGGAGCCATTTCGATGAGTGCTTTAACGGTCGTTATTGGATTAGGCACACTCTTATTAGCTCAATATGGTGCTTTCCATCGTTTCGCAGTACCATTTAGTTTGGCAGTCCTTATTATGGGTATTGCTGCGATCACAATTCTACCTGCCCTACTTTCTATATTTGGTAGAGTTTCATTTTTTCCTTTTATCCCAAGAACAGAGGAAATGGAAGCATTAAGAGCTAAGAAAAAAGGAAAATCAATTAAGAAAACAAAAATCAAAGTAACATTTAATCAAAAAATAGGAAAACTAGTTACTCATAAACCTTGGACAATTATTCTAGTCTCTATCATACTCTTAGGAGGGCTAGCTCTATTTGTACCTCGAGTACAATACACATACGATTTACTTCAATCATTTCCTAAAGATATGCCTTCAAGAGAAGGTTTTGATTTAATATCTGACCATTATTCATCAGGTTTATTAGCACCTGTTAAAGTAATAGTCGATACAGAAAATAAAAATATTCCTGTAAAAAAAGAATTAGAATCACTTTCATTCGTAAAAGATGTGTCTGACCCTATAACAGGTAAAGATAATAAAATATTACAATTATATGAAGTTTCTTTAGTCGATAATCCATATTCGATTAAAGGATTAGAGCGAATACCTCAACTAGAAAAGAAAATTAAGAAACTATTGAACGAAAATGATATACAAAAAGTAAATAAGCATTACTGGATTGGTGGAGAAACAGTTACGAATTTAGATACAAAAATTATAACTGAGCGTGATGAATCCATTATCATTCCGGTAATGATTGGATTAATTGCATTATTACTGTTATCTTATTTACGTTCCTTAACAGCGATGATTTACTTAATTCTAACCGTCATATTATCTTATCTTTCAGCATTAGGTGCTGGTTGGTTAATTCTTCACTACGGATTTGGGGCTAGCGCGATACAAGGTTCGATTCCTTTATATTCCTTTGTATTTTTAGTAGCATTAGGTGAAGATTACAATATATTCATGGTTTCCGAAATATGGAAAAATAAAAAGAAACAAACTCATCGCGAAGCAATTTCAAATGGAGTCGCAAAAACAGGGGCTGTTATTTCATCTGCTGGATTAATCTTAGCCGGTACATTCCTAGTGTTAGCAACACTACCAATTCAAGTATTAGTACAATTTGGTATAGTTACTTGTGTTGGCGTATTAATTGATACATTCATCGTTCGTCCACTTTTAGTTCCAGCAATTACTACAGTTTTAGGTAGATTTGCATATTGGCCAGGTGAACTTTCGAAAAAGGATTATGGATCAAAGCAAAAAATGCAAATAGAAAAATAAACATAATAAAAACACCACAATGCATGATATACGGACATGATGCGTTGTGGTGTTTTTCATTGATACACTCTTTGTAAATTACTTATTCGTTTGATTAAGCTGTTTCATCATCAGATTAATCAATAGATATAGGCCGTATATCCCTAAGTAAGAACCAGAAATTAAAAAATAAATATTAAGAAATACAGCATGAATATTTGTCATAAAAACAACTTCATGTTTTATAATCTCATAAATTGATATTGCTGAAATTCCCCCAAATACTACATAAGAAATGATGGCGATCAAATTAAAGATTGTGTTAAATATTCGATTAAATCTAGCTAATCCATTCATAATAATAGGAAAAAAAATAATTGAACAAAATATTAAAGTTTTCAAGTTGTTTACTTACTCCATTTTATTATTGAATTATGTTAATTTTATTCTTTACCAATTTATATTAACTATCCAAATTGACCGCTCTTTTCATTCCACTTTAAAAAACACCAAAAAGCTTGGTGACTAATCAAGCTTTTTTGGTAACCGTATGAAAAAGGGGTGGGGAATTATACATAAGGTCTTATGACAGCATTAATCAATACCGGGGTTATTTGTATTGAATGTTATCACGCATTAAATGATAATGATTATCAATATCATTGTCAACATTTTTAAGTATATTATATCTACTATAAATAATTCTCCATAATAACGTAGTCTTTACCATCTTTGATAAAACTAGTATTGGTTTCTTCCAAACCAAATTTTTTATAAAAATTCACTTTATTCTTTCTAGCATTACACCAAATTTTCCTCACGTTATAATTCTGAACTTCGTTTATAACGTAATCTAACAGTGTACTCCCATACCCTTTACCTTGTTCTTGTTGAAGAGTTGCAAATTTACGGAACTGACATTCTCCGTTGATTATAAAAATAGAAATGACTGAAATTAGAGTAAATCCTTTAAAAAGGCCATAATGTTCCCCTAAATCATCATCTTTCAATTTTATATAATCAAAAGGCTGATCTGGCCACATAACTTTATGCCTTAATTCCCAAACATCTTCCTTATTTACCTGTCTAATCGCAATTTCCATCGTTCTCTCCTTTGTGTCTTTATCTTAAATCTTTAAATGAGAGATTTTTTACATGTGAACAATAACAAAAAAACTTTTTATACAAGTGTTTTAATCATGATAAAGTCTATTTGTTCTTCATCACCCATATAAAATGAGTGCGACCCAGTGTGAACAAAACCCATTTTTTTATAAAATGCGATAGCATTTTCGTTTTTTTCCCATACGCCTAGCCAGATTTTCTTTTTATTAAGTTCATCTGCAATTTCTATGGCCTTATTAAACAGAACTTTACCAAGCCCGTGTTTTTGAAATTCCTTCTTTATATAAATCCTCTCAATTTCAAGTGATTCATCACCCATTACTTCAGATTGGGCATCATCTATATTGACCTTTAAATATCCAGCGACCGCTTGATTAAAATAAATGAAATAGAATTGCGAAGATTCATTTAACAATTCTTCTTCTATTTGATTTAAATTAAACGCTTTTTCTAAATAAGCATTCATATTTTCTAATGTATTTTGATCCTTAAATGTCTCATTAAACGTTTCATAACCGATTTGTTGAAGTTTGTGTGAATCCTTAGAGCTACATTTTGTTATATTGATCGTCATATTCATACGTCTCTCCTCTATCTAATCAATAATTTCTCTTATTTCCCTTTTTTACAAATTCCCAGTCTTTTTCTACATTTTTTCTTACCTTTTGAAGAAGATTAAAAATGGTTTCAACTTCTATTTCGGACAATCCCTCTAGTGCAACGATATTAGAATAATCGTTTTCTCTTTTTATAAATGGATAAACACTTTCCCCTTTTTCTGTTGCAAGGAGTTTTTTTATTTTTTTGTTCTCTTTATCCTCTTTCTTTTCAATAAATCCATTCATTTCAAGTTTTTTTATAGCACGCGCTGCTGTAGTTCGATCTACTTTTATCATCTCAGCCAATTTTTCTTGAATGATTCCTGGATTTTCAACTATTCGCACTAGATATAAATACTGACCTTTTGTAAGGTCATGCTCTTTAAATTCAATATTACTAATTGAATCTAGAGCCCTTGCGATCATTCCAATTTCACGAAGAATTTCCTTCATAATGAACTCCTTAGTATTAATTTTGTTGTAAATGCAATAAAAATGGTATATATTGAATTTAACTTATTTATGTTGCATTTGCAATAAAACAACAAAAAATTTAATGAAAAGGGACTGATAAAAATGATGAATACAAAAAAAGTAACGAATGAAGACGAGCTAGAAATAGCATTTGCAATAAGGAAAGATATATTTGTGAAAGAACAAGGTGTACCTCTAGAAGATGAATTTGATCAATATGATAATTTAAATGGAGATTGCGAACACATATTAGTTCATTACAATGAACAACCAGTCGGAACAGGAAGAATTAGGTTTGTTGAGGGCGTAGGTAAATTAGAAAGAATCTGTATCCTTGAGTCTTTCCGAAAATTTGGTCTTGGCAAAAACATTATTAAAGCTTTAGAAGAAATCGCGGAAGAACAAGGAGCTTCGAAAGTAAAATTGCATGGCCAAACATATGCAGAAGGTTTTTATAAAAAACTTGGATATTCTACAGCATCTGATATCTTTATCGAGGATGGAATCCCACATATTCTGATGCAAAAAGAATTAACTAAATGATAAAGCGATTAATTATAGTGAAATATGCTTTTTACGTAATAGGAATTTTAATATTAACTTTAGGTATTTCAATCAATATACAATCTAACCTGGGAACTTCACCTTTTGATGCGCTTTTAGTAGGGCTATCCAAAAATGTGGGGCTGACTGTCGGAAGTTGGGAAATCATCATTGCTTTACTACTAATATGTATAAATTCTTTTATAAAAAGACAAAGACCAGAATTTTTAGGATTAGTAACTGCCTTTATTACGGGTATCGGTATTGATATGTGGCTTTATTTACTACACAATTTAGTAACACCTGAAATTTGGTATACCAAAACAGCTTGTTATAGTATCGGATTAGTTATTTCAGGACTCGGAACTGCAACCTATTTACACACAAACTTTGCACCAATTCCAGTGGACCGATTAACATTAATCCTACAGGAATTAACTAGAACAAATATCTTTTTTTCGAAAACAGTCATTTATCTCATTTTCTTAATAGCTGCATTAATTTCAAATGGACCAATCGGCATTGGCACGATACTAACCGTTTGTTTTGGTGGGTTAATACTTAATTACTTTATGCCACTTACAAAAAAGTTTTTAGACCCCATATTATCTCAAAATAGTACATCTTCTAACTTAGAAAAAGAGAAAAATCTTTCTATATAGAATGTACTAGCTCATAAATCTACTGTCTTCGGAAACACTATCCTTGGAGGTGAAGCACATGAGTAAAAAATCATCTGGAAGAGGACAAAAAGCTCCAAGTGTTAATCCACAAGGATACGGAAAAGACGTTGAATTTTCAACTGAGCCTCAAAGTGAACTACAGAATTTAGCAAAAAAGTCGAACAAAAAATAAGTTTTGCTACTAAAAACAACCAGAGTAACCCATAACGGGGCTTCACTGGTTGTTTTTTATAATGGCGGTTTTGTACCAATTACGACTGTAGCGTCTAATTCATTATTGTGTGCTAACTCAGCTATTAGTCCACATTGAGTAAAGATTTCAACTGTTTGAGAAGCCTGAATTTTGCTCGTCTCTATTAATAAATGCCCGCCTGAAGCTAACCAGATAGACGCATTTTCTGCTACTTTTCGATGAATTTCATTTCCATCCTTACCACCATCAAGTGACACTTTTGGCTCATAAAGACGTGCCTCCTGCGGGAGCGACTTTATTGCCTCAGTTGGAACATATGGTGCGTTCGCCACTATAATATCAACATTCCCAAGTAAATGAGGTGGCAGTGGATTATAAAGGTCCCCTTCATAAACAAGACCACCTAGTTTAGAAACATTGCACTTGGCACACTGAACTGCAATAGGATCAATATCGACCGCATACAACGTAACCAGCCCTACTGCCTTGGAAATCGCTACACCCACTGCACCAGAACCACAGCAAAGATCGACCACTTTGACACCAGGTACAGATAAGTCAATCGCCTTTTTAGCAAGAAACTCTGTCCGACGTCGGGGAACAAAGACACCTGGGACCACTGCAATCCTATTGCCATAAAAATCCGCCCAACCTAGGATATATTCTAATGGTGAGCCAGTTACTCGAAGATTTACCATTGTTAAAAGTTCTTCCAAAGTATCCGCTTCAGAAATGAGAAGCTGAGCCTCTTCTTCTGCAAAAACGCAACCGGCGTTCCTAAGTTGCTCGATTATATAGTCACTACTAGAAATTTCATTTTGCTTTATAATAATTACCACCCAATCTTTATAAAGGTTATTATTGGGAGTTCGTTATATCTTGTAAAAAACCTTCTTCAATTTGGATAACAGTAGTTGGAGATGGTCATTGCTAGGCGATTTGTAAACATTTATTAAAAAACAGATTGACTTTTTATAGGGATTAATCTGTTTTTTAAACGCATATTAGCGATTTTGTTATTGTTTATGGTATTAATGATAAACAAAAAAAAAAGCGACAGTTTATGGTCGCCTCCTTACATATTTTTTCAATTTTTTTAATAAATTATGTCGATTGGTTACCCTGTCATAAATATTTGGATCCTCATTGCGTCGCCATCCTATGCCAATATAAAAGATGCTTTCCTCTTCCTCGTCATATAGATAGATTAATCTCATGTTTGCCCTTTTTGTAATTGGTTGGCATTGAGAATGAAACTTATCTTTCCTATATCCTGCACTCTTCAAAGGCTCTTTTTTTGTCCCGCTGAATGGTCGAGCGGATTTTTTCTAATATGTTCGTATTCTTTATCAATGGTAGCCATAACTTTTTTAAAGTGGTCTTCGCTAGTGCATTGTTCTCTTTAGACCTTATAATAAGATACAGTCTCTGTAATAAAGACAATTGTCATAATAGCTAAAACAGATGTCCCCAACATTGTGATCATCTTTTCATACTTTGTATTCGTAAATCTGATAATAATGTAAACAGTAATTGCAGTAACAAAAATTAAAAATAATCCAGGTAATACAACAATCATATTAAACTCCTTAAAAATGGTTTCCGATTAAATTTCTACTTTCTATTATATGTTAAATTGACATGAATCTAATTTTGCTAAGATTCATCATTTCCGATTTTATTTTATTAATAAAAGTTCTATATTAATCAAATAAAAGACTCCGATATAATATACCGGAGCCGATAAACGTCTTTCTACTATTACTTTATTCCTAATGCAATCTTAACACTTTCTAACGTTTGTGATTTATATTTCTCCAGAGGTGTTGGTGCATAGTTAATTGTAGGATTTTGCATTAAGTAGTTTTTCTCCACAAATGCCATATCTTTTTCATCAACTACACCGTCAAAGTTAATATCTGCATCGCGTTTATTTGTGCCCCAGTATGTTTGTAAGTAAAGTGCATCCCTTACGTCGATGACATCATCTTTATTTACATCCCCTGCGTAAGTCGGTTGTAATCCATATAGATAAAGATTTTGATAAGTTACTTTTCCATCTTCATGGAATCCAATTGTAAAGTCTTTGTGCACTGTAAAATGTCCAGGGATATCTACTTTAAGCTCATACGTATCATCCGTTAATGGTATATTCGGTACTTGGAATGTAGGCGTAGCATCGTTTACCCCCTGGTACACGGTACCGTTTGAACTTGTTGCTGTTATTTTCATGCCCAATTTAGAATAATCAAGTGCAGTTTGTCCTAATGGTTGACCATTTGGAGCTAAGAACGCTTCTGCAGCTTTTGGACCACGAAGTAAAGAATAAGTCGGTTCCATTTGAAAAATATCTGGTTTTCCACTTACAACAGTCTGTGTCATGTCGTTATTATCTGTTACTGAAACGGTGAACGGATTATATGAGTACATAACTGGGTAAGCAGTATAGACATTACTCATTTTAAACTCTACATCCGCAAGTTTTAAATCACCTGATAATGGAGTTACACCATCTTTTGTCGTTACAGTTACTGTTGCTTGATATATATCAGACCCTGGAATGCTCAGAGTATCTTTCACAGAAATATTTACTTTATCAGCTACACTTGGGTCTGGTGTAACATTCATTGATGCAACACTATTATAATGATTGAACTTATAAACAACTTGTTTTACATTACTTGCTTTCTTTAATGTTAAAGTTGCATTTGCTGTTTCACCCATTTTTGCTGTACGTTTGTCAGTTTGTATATACCCATATGGTAAGTCGTCACGTGTAACAAGGATTTCCCTAGCCCCTTTAAATGTTTTATTTGTAGCCGCATCAACTGCGTAGAAACTTAGTTCCATCGCTCTTGTTGCAACTGTAGGAATTGTCACCGTAAATGTTCCGTCTGGATTTACTGGTACTACCGTATCTCTTCCTCCAAAATAATCTCGATAATAAACTTTTGTACTTCCTTGATTAAAGTTCATGCCAAGCTTTTGCATTTCTTCTGTTTCTTTGTCATAAACCGAACCTGTGAATGTGACACTAGATTCACCATTTTTATATTCAACGATATCTGGAGCGTTTACTGTTAATTTAGGAGCCCCGTTATCGAAATAAATTGGCGCTTCTTGAGAGAATGTTTTGCCCGAATCATTCGTACCAATTATTTTGATCTTGTAATAGCCCGGTTTCGCCATATCTGAAGTGTACTCGAATGGTTGCTCATCATTACCTGTAGGCTTGTAATATTGACCATTAAATATATGACTTACTGTATAAGTGATATTTTCATCCATTCCTAACCCATCCATCGTTCCGATAAAACCTAACTCTTTACCAGTATTACCATCTTCAAGTATCGCGTCAAATGTACGCATGTGTGATTTAATACTCATAATCGCATTTGTATATACTAATTGGCCTGGTATCGAATAGTCAAATACTTGCGTAATTGCTTGTGGCGTAAACGATATTGGATTGATTCCTTCTTCCACTGTTTTAATCGCGAAAGGTAATTGGTATGTTTCAGCTGGGTTATCATGGTTTGTATAGGTTACAAATCCTTCGTAAATACCTAATTTTGCTGATTTTGGTACAGTAATCGCTACAGTTGATTTCTTTTTCGAATTTGCCCCAACTTTAATCGATTTATCAGTAACAACCATTACGCCATTGTCATCAGCATTTAATGAACCACGACGATCTGCTTGGTAGCTTACTTTTACGTCATATGTTTTTGCTTGATTACTATTGTTATAGATATTGACTGAACGTTGATCACTAATATTTTGTCCAGCTGGTGCAAATACACCAAATGCAAGTGCACCTGTTAAGTCTTTAACTGTTTTAAGGTTGCCTTTTTTATCTACTGCACCTTTCGTTTCATCAACTACTTCGATTCGAGTTTGAGAATGAATTGCTTCATATGGATCAACTTGTCCTGCTCCAGATTCAAATACACTATAATCACCGTTTAATGGATCAGCTGTATTCATTAATGTTTCTTTAATTTCAGCTGGTGTTAAGTTTGGATTAGCTTGTTTTAACAAGGCTGCAACTCCAGCTACGTTTGGAGTAGCCATCGATGTACCAGATAAATTATCATAAGCATATTGATAATTTCCAATTTGATCTGCCCCATGCATGTAAGATGGTACAGTTGAGAATACCGCTACACCTGGAGCCGTTACTTCAGGCTTAATATCATATGTGATACGAGCCGGTCCACGTGAACTGAATGAAGCTAATGTATTTCCTGGATTCGTTACTTGTCCCATTTCATCAAATGAGAATGTTGGCGTACCTGTTCCAAGTTTAGAAATCAGGTCATTGCCTTGCTCGTATGACATAGAGAAAGTAGGAATCATTCCATAGCCTGCACCTAAGTAAGCTGGAATAAACCCTTCACCAGCTATATTGTCAGCCATAAGAACTGCTGCTGCACCATGCTTTTGGGCAATTGTGATTTTATCAATCAGGGCATTTAAACCTCGTTTTACAAGTACGATTTTACCATTCACATCAATATTTTTATAATCAGTATCCGCACCGTAATTCGGTACTAAAACGATTGGTAAGTTTTTACCTTTTAAACTATCTACATTGTCATTTAAGCCCTTGCCTAATAATTTTAAATCAGCACTTACATCAGCCGTTCCATGTAAAGTACCTTTTGATGTAGCAATGACTGTTTTTGTATCATTTGCACCAACAGTAATTGATAATGCAGCAGCTCCAGGTGCACCTACTGTATACATGCCATTACCAGCATTACCAGCCGCTACAACTGCCGTTACACCAGAAAGGACCGCGTTGTTTAATGCAAGACTTTCAACATTTTCTGGATCATTTATGCTAGCGCCAAGTGATAAATTGATGACATCCATACCATCAGATATTGCCTTATCAATTCCACCTAAAACATTTTCTGTTGTACCCGAGCCAAATTTTCCTAATACACGGTATACATATAAATCAGCATCAGGTGCAACACCCGTTACAGCGTAATCCGTATTATTTTTACCGCGACCAGCGATGATCCCTGATACATGTGTTCCATGCTCCGTGTAGTAAGTTTCGCCCGTAAGAGGATCCTTTTCCCCTAACCCAGATTTTTTCCAATCATCATAAGTTGTTTCCATTGGGTCTGCATCGTTGTCAACAAAATCCCAACCCTTTACAGAACTAGGACTGATTGTCTTTGGATCAACACCAGGCTGTGCGCGATAGCCTTTATACGCATCTGTTAAATCCGGGTGATTATAATCAATACCTGTATCAATGACTCCTACTTTAACGCCTTTTCCAGTAAATCCTTCTGCGTGTAATTTGCTTACACCAGGAAATACTTCCGTTTCTGTTTTCGTTGTCGTACCTTGTGCACTTTCAGTTGCTTTTTCTGGCTCAATTTGAATCACATTATTTGGCCAAACAGCCTTAACAGCCTTAGATTTTAATAATGACTTAACTTTATTCGCAGGCAAGTCAATCGCAACACCGTTTAAGGTATTCTTGTATGTTCGGTTAATTTTATAAAGATTTTTATTTTCTTTTAAATCATCTTTAAATATGGTTTGTAAATCAGTTTTAAATGTATCTTGAGCATCGTCTGCCTTTTGTTTTGCATCATCAAGAGATAAACTGTTACCTTCTGCAGCCTCTTCTAAAACGGCTACCTTTGCTGGCTGTTCTTTAAACTCGACGATTACTGATAGATTTTTAGAACTCTGTAAGTCTACTGAAGAAGGTAACTGTAATCCTTCTTGACTAGTAACATCTAATTTTTTTAAAGCTTGACGCTGCTCAGGCGTAAGCTTTGCGAGCACTTCTTCAATTGAAGATTGTGCTGCAGCCTTTACAATCGACTGATGATGAGTTACTGGAAATGCATTGAATAATACACCAGTACTTAATGTCAAAACTGCTGTACTTTTGATTAAACGCTTCATCCTATTGTCTCCCCCATTTAAAAATTTCTCTTTCAAAATTGATTATACGGAGAGTTTACAGTTTCGACATTTTGACAAAAGTTATCAATTTCGACTTTTTTATCGATAAATTCCGACATATTTTAATAATATCCCTTTGGCTAAATTTTCTATACTATCTCAATCCACTTTTTCCACTGATATAATTCGATAAATCCCAAGCATCTTCTATGTTTTTCCTCAGATTGTTACTTCATTTCAAAAAATATAAAAAGGCTCCAGTTTAGTTCTGGAGCCCATCTTTTTTACATATAATTTTATTCAACTTAAAATTCGAATATATTTTTCTTCTAATTCTTTACTTAAAAAATCTCGATAATGCCAGATTGCTATTAGACATTTTTGAAATCTTTCGTGAATTTCAGAGTTTTTCACTTTTAAAGCCACGTTTAATATTTCATCTAATCCTTCGTTAATTTTATTTGTTTCGCACTTTAGCAATCCAAGCGCATAACAGTAATCTATATAAATATGCTGTTTTAACAAATTTTTAGAGTTGCTCATGTCGACGATTTGGTCATAGTGATTTTCAATAAAGTTTTCAGCGTCTTCTAATCGACCTAATTTGACATAACTTTCTAGAATTCTCGGTATTCCAACATAAAAATCATCACGGCTTTGCAACCAATTCTTATATGAATCAACAACTTGAATATTACCAAAATCAATCTGTGCTACATATCGATTTCCAGCAGCAAGATCTGCATAATAGTCATTTATTTGTTCATATCGATCAATTAAGTTTAAAACCTCATCTAAATTGTTACCTAATCTAGTTAACGCAAATGCCTGATACATTAATGCACGACCTATATGGTCCTTTATTTTCGCGATTTTTTCTAATCGTTTAGCATAATGTAAAACCTCATCCCACTGTTTTAACATATAGTAAGTAGCTGTAATCCATAAAATCGTTAATTCTTGAAATTTTGGTGGCATATATGAAATATATTCTAAAACACGAACTAAAACTAAACTTCCTTCGTTTGTTAATCGCGTCATATAAAACTTTCGAAAATAGCTAATTGCAACTTCCTCTGTTGCTGTATTAGGCATATGTTCAATAATCAGTTCGTAAAGAGGTAATGCTTCTTTTTCTTTCCCTTCTAAAAACAGTTGTTCAGCAATAAAGAATAAATTTTGAAAATATTTAGTTCGAATTGCCTTTGACTTTTCCTCAATCATAACTGATAAAATATAAAATAATTCCGATTTAAAACCATTTTTCGCACATTCATAAACAAAAGCATCACTTCTTCTTTTATCTAAAAGATTTCGTTCATTAAAGCATAGCTTTACATATCCCTTATAAAAGGATCCTTTAGGTAGATCGAAAGCTTCGGTTATATTATCCAAATAATGTAAAGAAAGTGCTTTTTTGTTATTAAAAATTCTACTCATGTCACTGTAATGAATATCAGCATTTAATGCTAGCTCTTTAAGATTCCATTTTTTTTTCTTCATCAACTTGGTAAATTCATAAAGTAGAAAATCATTCATGTTGCACCCCACCCACCTAATATTAATAATTTTTAATCTCTAAATATAAAAAGCAAAAATGCCATAAACCATTTTACATATGGTTTACAGCATCAAAATTATTGTTTATTGGAATTAAATATGTTGAAATGCTAAGATGCTGTCTAAACCTGCGAGTATAAGATTTTGTGATTAATCCCATTTTCCATGTAGCTGCAACTGCAAACAATTATAGCTTGTCCGGTGCTTGAAGGATTGCATTTTGAATTTAACATTTTCAACATCCACATAACTTGTACATACTTATATTATGTGAATCGAACAAGTTAATATTTCCCGATAGTAATAAATAGCAATAATGAGGAAAAAGCGAATAAAAAAATTATTATAGAATACAAAACCAAATGCACTTTCAACTTAATCTAGCTAAAAAAGTAACAATTTTAATAATTTTAATTTTTTCTAAAATTTCAGAAAAGGAATCACTTAAACCTCCCCAATATTATATTATCTATATTGTAGTTATTTGAATTTGTCCTGTAAAACGCATAATAGTTTACAACCTATTAAGTATTTCTTAATTCTGCAATTTCCAGTAATTATATTTACATAATAAATGGTAAAACTATTCACAAACATAAAAATAGTAAATTTTCCCATTATCATATTACTTATTAATAATTTAAAATGTTTAGAAACATATATAAAAATAATTCATTTACGTTTGATGGGGGAGAAGTAATTAACAATGAATATTGAACAATTAAAATATATCGTTGAAATATCGAAGGAAGAATCAATCACTAAGGCTGCTAAAAATTTACATATTTCTGCTTCAGCCGTTAGTCAAGCTCTTAGAGAGTTTGAAAAGAGAATAAATTTGAAGTTATTTATACGTTTAAAAATGAAGACAGTACCAACCGAAGCTGGCAAAGAAATCATTAATCAGGCTAAGAAAGTATTAAATGAATATGAAATACTAGAGGAGAAGATTGCAATTCAAAATGATACAAATCAAACTCAATTAAAAATTGCAACACCTCCAGGTTTAGTTTATTTAGTAAACGAATCGATTATTAATTTCAAAAAAGATTTCCCAAAGATTGATGTTCTAGTTTATGAATATGCTCCAGACCAAGTCCTAAATAATGTACCAGTTGGTCAACCTGATATTGCTTTCATATTTTCAGATGAAAATAAACTAAAAGAAAATAAAGATATACAATATGATCTTTTGACTATGACAAAATACTGCGCACTCGTCGGTAAACAGTCTCCATTATATAATTTAGATAAAGTTACTCCTGAAGATTTACTCCATGAAAATTTTGTCCTGTATAACAGTTCTTCACTTGTAGAACACAGTCGTCAAATCGTAAAAAATATGAACATACATTTTATTTCAAATAATACAGAAAGTATACGCGAGGCAGTAAAAAATGGTTTAGGGATTACTTTTGTTCGAGATATTACAATTAAAAATCATCCGGATACTTTATCTGGTCAACTTAAGACAATTCCTTTAATATTCTCACCATATATTAGTGACGAACTCTGGACTGTCTATCTTAAAAGTAAACCTCTTACTAAAATTTCTAAAATTTTTATTAAATATATTCAAGCTAGCATAACACATTAAGAAATCAATATCTTGTATAACTAAACAATCAAAAAGACCAAATCTTTTAATGATTTGGTCTTAAAAATTATATTAAAATTCTATTATCGTTTCATATCGAGGACACTTTTTATTACTCCACTAAGATGACTTAATTGTTCAATATTCATAAAGTTCCTCCTATATTATATCTTTTAACATGTAAATTTAAGATAAAATGTAATTTAAAATTACCTTTGCTGCCAAAATCCAACAGGGCAGGAGAAATCTTATTTAAGAATAAGAATCCCCCTAACAAAATCTAAACTGTTATCATTTTGGTTGGCAATTTCATTATATGCATAGTTGATGTGATTTTAATTTTGCAAAAAAAAATCAACATTGAATTTTTTTTGAATTATTGAAATAAATGTCTCTGATTTAATCCTACAATATAAATTACACAAGCACCTCTTCACTCTCAATCTAATATAGTTAATATAAAGGAGTGATCAAAATGCCTTGGAGTCAAAAAATTAGATATTTAATCGGTCAACCAATTGGTGTTTCATTCACAAATGGTCAAGGTACATCAGGGGTATTGTGTGGTGTATCAGGTAATAAGCTTCTAGTTTATGAATATATGTACCAAGCACAGTTTGCTCTAAAACAATACGATTTCAATACGATTCAAGATATTAATGGGTTTCCACCTTGCCACACACAACAACCACTTTATTAATAACATTAAAAGTTTATGTAGGAATTATTTTTACATTCAACGGTCTTATAACACAATGTAAATATCATACAGAACAATAAAGACCTGCATACATTATGTGGGGTTTTCGCTTTATATATTATATCGATATATCAAAAAAAGTAATTTATTGTATGGTAAGCTAGTATTCGAACAATGACCTGATGATTACTTTGGAGTAATTTTCCATAAAAAAATCCCCTTTATAATAAACAATAGAATAAATTTCAACTGTCTATTATAAAGGGATAAAATGCATTACATAAAATCAAATTCCTAAAAACTTTATGTTAACTGATACTACTTAACAGTAAACTGAAGTTTTTATTGTAATCCTAGATCACTTTTAATGGATTCTAACGTACTTCCTTTAAACTTTTTGACTGCCTTTGGTGCTTCTGTCACAAAAGGATTTTGCATTAAGTAATATTTTTCAACAAACGCTAAGTCTTTTGCATCAACAATTCCATCAAAGTTGATATCAGCGCTTCGCTTACTCGTGCCCCAATAGGTTTGAATCATTAACGCATCCATCACATCAATGACATTATCTTTATTAATATCACCTGGTTTAGCACCAACTGTAGCGTAAGTAATTGCTTCTCCAATATTAATTCCTCTCTCAGTTCGGCCAATTTCTAATGGAGTATAGGTTGTGAAATGTCCAGGAATATCCATAATTACCGTGTATTTCTGAACCGCTGCTGGGATTCCTTTAAAGGTAACATTTCCATTTTTTTCAATTACTCCATCATACATAACACCATTAGTGCCTTTCAACTTCATTGTTGCTCCTACTTTCGTATAATCAATGCTACTGTTGTAAGTACCTGCAGCAGTATATAAACCAACGCCATTTATCTTAGCTGTTGCAGTGGAGTAGATCGGATACATCGGTAATGTACCTAAAATAATTTGAAGTCTATTTGCACTCTCGTTATTTACTTGCATTGTAGTAAAACTGAAAATTTGAGCAAATGGGTTTAAGAATTCATTAGCATTTGTATCAACGTTCATATCAAATAACGCCACATCTCCAACAATCCCATCACCTGGTACAGTAAGTTTCACTGTCGTATTCAAACTTGTAGTACCTTTTATAGTTGTTGTAAGTTCTGAACCTTCTGGTAAACTATTAGCCTTTTTAAACTCAACGTTGTCCATATATTTAGCTACGTAGTCCATACTGAAATTAAGTGTGTTCGCTTTTCGTAAATTATGTGCGTAGAAAGTATAGGTAATTTTGTCACCATATTCGATTGCATCTTTATTTGGTTTTGCATAGATATAGGAAGCGCCTTTCTTCGTGTAATAGACCATTTTAGGTAATGTCGCATTACCTGCGTAATCAGCGCCTACATATTGGATTGGATTAATCGTTCCTGGCACACTAACATCAGTCTTGAACTTTCCATTTTCGTCTGTACTTATTGAAAACGCTGATGATGAACCAGGACCATAAAACAATTTATTATTCGCCTGAGTAAGAGGGATTCCTACTTCTTTTGTTTTGTTTATTTCAGGGTCCAACATTGTTCCTGAAACTGTTACCGTATTTTGTCCCTCTGCCAATTCTACAATCTGGGTATCGCCCTTTGGCATCGCATTTGTATCATCGAATTTGATTGTTGGTCCATTATTATCAACACTTACTTTCGATGTCTTCACAAACTGTTTACCATCTCTATTTGTACCAATCATTTTGATGTCATAAACTCCATCTGGCGCTAATTCAGACATATAAGCGATTGGATTTTTTTCATCTCCAGTGAATGGAAAATATCTGCCGTAAAATCCGCCGTCTAAAGTGTAGTCTTTATCAACAGCTACACCAGTCGCACTAGCAGAATAAATTAGTCCAAGGTCTTTATTAGTTTTTGGATCAACTAATACCCAGTCCAATGTTTGCATCGAAGAGTTTAATCTAAAATCTAAATCAGTATCCTTTCGGCTGAATAAATTGATGACTCGGTTCGTTGAAATACTCTTAGTATATGGTTCAAAGTACGCCAAGCCTTCATCCGCAGCTTTTGCACCAAATGGAATACGATAGCTTTCTTCTGGATTGTTTTTGTTTTTAATATTAATATAGCCTTCATAAATGCCTTTTTCAGCTGTTTTCGGAATTTCCAGTGTTGCAGAAAGTTGTTTTGTGCTATTAGCCTTTACTGTAAGTGTATTAGGTACTTGTAAAGTCACTCCATTTTTCTCCGCATCTAATGATCCTTTAACGCCTACATTGTATTCGACAGATAGTTCATACTTTTTATCATTGTTACCAAAATTGTTGAATAATAGTTTCCTAGTATCTGTATGATCCTTATCTGACGAAACAGCAACAAATCCGTAGCTAAGACCACCTGTTTGTTCTGGAATAATTTTTTCAACGCCATTTTCTATATAAGGTGTCTGATCTTGAACACTAATAATCGTATCAGAATGAAGTGCTTTGGTTGGATCGATTCGGCCAGCTCCAACTTCAAATACACTGTATGGATTTTTTAGTGGGTCTGCTGTATTCATCAAAACAGTCTTTATATCACCCGGCGTATATTCTGGATGAGCTTGCAAAAGTAACGCCGCAACTCCCGCCACATGTGGAGATGCCATAGATGTACCAGACATTCTTAAGTAAGCCGATGAATAATCAGACGTATTATTTTTATTTGCTATGTAAGAAGGTACTGTTGATAATATGTCGACACCCGGTGCCGTTACTTCTGGCTTAATATCATATAACGTCCCAGATGGTCCTCTGGAGCTAAAACTTGCCAATTCATCTCCTGGAAGGTCTTTTTCACTTTTTGCGCCAAAAGTAACTGTTGGTACACCATTTGCAAACAGATCGGTGATAGCTAGTCCATCTTTATTTGTCATCGAAAATGTTGGAATATTATCATTGCTTTCACCTAAGGAAAATGGGATTTGACCTTCATCTGGATTCGTATTATAAATGATCACGCCCGCTGCACCATGATCTCTTGCGTACTGCATTTTCTCAATTAATGCATATGTACCACGTTGGACAAACGCGATTTTACCATTCACATCTTTTCCTATATAATCGTTTGGACCGCCTAAACCTACATTCACAATGTCAAATGATTTACCAGTTATACTGCTGAAATCATCTGTCCATTTCTTCGTCATCAACTGCATTGTCGCACCAGTTTTACTACTACCAGAAATAAACTGACTTTCAAAATTTGTAACTTTACTAGTAACAGTACTTGCTCCTACAGTTAATGCTAACGCTGCAGCCCCTGGAGAACCTAACGTATACAACGCATCTCCCGAATTTCCAGCTGCGACAACTGCAGTCACTCCGCTTAACACAGCAGTATCAATTGCGATACTTGTAGCATATAGCGGATCATTGAGTGAAGCACCTAATGATAAGTTAATAACATCCATTCCATCTTTCACAGCTCTATCAATACCAGCAAGTATAGCGGCAGTAGTTCCACTTCCGTATGGGCCTAAAACACGATAAACATATAAGTCAGATTCTGGTGCTACCCCTATAACTTTATAATCAGAATTGTTTTCTGCTCTACCCGCAATTGTTCCTGATACATGAGTTCCATGATCTGTATAATATGTTTCACCATTCGAAGTCTCTGCTTTTTTTGACTTTTGCCAGTCTGCATAGGTTGTTTCCATCGGATCATTATCGTTGTCAACAAAATCATATCCACCTTTATATGCATGCTTCAAATCGGGGTGATTATAATCGACACCTGTATCAATAACACCAACTTTAACACCTTTTCCTGTGTAGCCTTCGTCGTGTAGTTTATCAAGATTTAAAAATGGGATACTATCAACCTTAGTTTGATCACTTGTTTGGTCATTTGCTTCTTCTGTTTGAGCTGGCGGTTCAACATGTACTGTGTAATCACTATAAACAGCTTTTACGACATTCGAATTCAGTAACGACTTTACTTGGTTCGCTGGCAAGGTCAATGCGACACCATTCATGGAGTTTTTATATGTAAATTTCACACGATAAGCTTCTTTACCTGATTTGGTCTTTTTTAACTTTGTTTGCAAGTCTTTTTTAAATTGTACTTGAGATTTTTCTACATTCTCATTTGCTTGTGCAAGAGAAAGTGTCTCCCCTTTAATTGCTTTGGCTATTTGTGCTGCTTTCGCTGGAAGTTCTTTGAATTCAACGATAACCGTTACATCTTTATCACTTGATAAATCCATATCATCTGATAATTGTAATCCCGTTGTTAATTTATGATTATCTAGGTTTTGTAATGCTTCACGTTGCTCTTTCGTAAGACTCGCTAATATACTTTCTGCTTTTGTATTTGTTTGCGCATGTGCAACAGAAGTATAATTTAAGTTCGCTACAGGCCCTAGTAGAAGGCCAGTACTTAACACGACAACTGCAGCCTTTTTCACCGAAGCGAAAGGCTTTTTCTTATTCAACTTTTTCAATCTTATCAAGTCCTTCCTAAATATAATTTTGAATTTTCCAAAAAATCTAATTACATTATAATGACAATTGATAAGTTTGCTATTTTGACAATTTCTTTCAACTTACTAAATATTAATCGATATTTTTCAACATTTTTTTGAATAATAGACCGAAATTATTTAGCAGACTTATAGCTGTAAAGTCTCATTACTAACCTTATTAATGGATTGATAACTATTATTATTTCTCTGATAGCAGATATTTTTCGACAATTAATAGTTTTAGAAAAGAGTAAAATTACAGAATAGAAACTAATCATTTTACTATAAAAAAACCGATCTCCCTATAGAAGATCGGCTTATCTAACTTATTTAACAACAGTAACAGTAACTGTCTTAGTTGTTACTTTAAATCCTTCTTTATCAACTGCATCAGCGGAGATATAATACGTTCCAGCTGGCAAATCTGCATCTGGTGTCCATTTAGGACTAATTTGATGTTCATTATTCACCTTCATACTGTCTACTATATTTCCACTCGCGTCTTTTACGTAAATTGTCCAATTTACACGTGTTTGAGCAAGACCAAATATTTGAGCTGGTTTGCTTGCGTTGATAGTTGTACTTGGGCTTACATTAAATGTAGCTACAAGCATTGTGTACTTAATATATGAAGGATCTCCCCAAACTTTATAACTAATATTCATTGCATTATCTATTCCCATTACAACAACACTTTTTGGGTCTTGATCTACTAAAACAGATGTTTCTCCTGGTGCTGCCGATTTTTGTATGCCATTATACCAAAGAATCGCACCCTTATAGCCTGAACTACTATCAACTGCATCAAATGAAATTTCATATTTACCATCTTTTGGTGTCACTTTAACATTCGATACTTTTGGTCCAACTGAATCGATGTTAATTGGTAGCTTTACCTTTTGTGGCTTTGCACCTGGATAGTCCAACGTTGTTTTGATGACAACGGTATATATATCATCACTTACTGTGTTACCGTTTTGATCTTTCGCATCCCAGTTATATCCCATATACATTCTACTCGAAGAAAGTATATTCTTACGAAGCGACATAGGCGCACCATTATTATATTCACTGAAGTCGCCTAGGTACCTAATCATCTTTCCTTTTTTGTCTTCAATATACATCTCTGCTTTAGCCAAGTTTCTAAATGCTGTAAATGTTGGAAATGCCCCTTTAAGTATTGAATTTGGAGAATAAGCGATTGCATTCATGTTAAATTTACCTGTTTTAGAATCATAACCCATAGGAACTGAAGCACCTTCATCATTCCAAAGTGCTGTATAACCTAAAAATGCATCTTCCCGATCCCATGCTGCAGGATCAATATTATTCGGTTCAGTCCAATCACCATTAAAGCCCATATACGGTACAGTTAGAGGAACTGCAGAATCACTATTTTGTCCTGTTGGTACAAGGCGGACAAAGCCTTCAACAAATTCATTTTTCCTTAATGTTCTAGGTAAGCGAATCTCTACATTCAGATTTTTCGTTTGTCCTGCTTTAATTTTCAATGTTGAACCTTCAGCACCAGTAAGCTCCTCTCCATTTACATAGATCGAGGCACCTTCAATACGTTCATTTTTTAATGATAAATAGTCTTTTGATTCTAAAGCTCCATCACCATTAAAGTCAAATTGCTTTGTATCAATTCCATCTGTTAGTAAGTCTACATTAACAGTATATTCATAATCTTTTTTCGTATCTTTTGATACAAGCGATTCAACATTTAAATTGAAGGTTGCTCTGTCATTTTTAATTTCTTTTAATGCAACTGCGCCAGCTTGCTCAAGTGGCGTATTTTTTCTTGTCACAATGACAGGCGTCTGAATCGCATTTTGTATTTGCATTAAACCTGACCCCTGTATACGAGGAGAATATGGTATTTTACTATCAGTTTTAGGATCCATCACCACTTTAGCTGTATTCATTAAAGCAATTTTTGCTTTTAATGCAGTATCTTCTGAATGAGTTAGACCTTTCTCATAAAGTGATTGTAGAACCAATGCAGCACCACCTGCAACATGCGGAGTTGCCATTGATGTACCACTCATAACCTCGTATTCATTTCCTGGCACTGTAGAGTATATTTTTCCTCCTGGTGCAGAAATTTCAGGTTTAAAATCTAAAGTAGTTGGTGCCCCATAAGATGAGAAATACGACATTGTATCTCGAAGTGGGTTATCAATCCAGGTCCCTTTTGTCATTTTCATTTTGACAACTTGTCCACTATTTAACTTATCAATTAAAGCATCCCCTGCTTCTTTACTAGTTGTTGCTGTAGGGGTAAGATTACTACCTAAATTCACGTATGGATAATCTGCCATATTAGTAGCTGGAACTAAAATAGTAGCTATTGCACCTCGCTTTTTAGCTTGAGCTTGCATTGAAGAATAAGTTGAATAAGATGTATTCGGTTTAAAAACTACAATTTTTCCAGCTACATCTTTTCCAGCATAATGCTCGTCTTTAAATCCTTCACCAACGTAAACTAACTCATAACTTTCATTAGGAGAAAGTACTCTAGAAAGTTTAAAGTTATATTGTGATTGATCTTGGTATGGAAGATGTAAACCATTTTCTTCCGCTAATGTATTTAATTCGTAATTAGTATTTTCATAGGAAGCTACAGACAAAGCATACGGACTGACACCTGGTTCTCCTACAGTTCCAATATCAGGATTATCTGCATACGGTTGAGCAGAAGCAGCCATGATGCTATTTTTCGTACTATAAGCTGCGTTCCCGCCCGCAACTACAACAAGTGTCCCGTGTTCTGTTGCTTCACGAATTGCCTTTTGAATTGGATCTTTGTCTTCACCAACAAATCCTGAATCAGTTCCAAGACTCATATTAATAACGTCTGCTCCCATGGCAACAGCATGGTCGATCCCTGCAATGATATCATCTTCGTATGCTCCTCCACCTTTGTCAGAGAATACTTTTTCGGCTAACAGCTGAACGCCTGGTGCGATTCCTAATACACCATCATTGTCTTCATCTCCATTTGCACCAATTGTACCTGAAACATGTGTACCATGTGGATTTCCGCTTGCACCACGTGGTATTACATCTGTATCGTTATCAGCCCAATCATATCCAGTTGGAACTTTGTCAGTATACCACTGTTCATTAACTGAAGTTTCAGAAAATTTACTTTGAATATTACTTTGAGTCAATTTCTCTTTCTGTTTTCCTTTTTCTGTTAAAGTCATATCTTTATGAGTATAGTCTATACCTGAATCGACTACACCAACAACTAATCCTTCACCTTGATAACCATATTTTTCCCATACACTTTGTGCTTGTACTAACTCTTTACTTGTTTTCATTGTTTGTTCATAAGTTCTTGCTATATGTACATTCGTAACACCTGGGGTTGCTTGTAAATCTTTAATATTTTTGTACTCTGTATCTAAGCTAAACCCATTAAAGCCATCATAAAAGCGGTGTCTAATCTTTGGGCTCAATTTCTGCTTCGTCATTTTAGAAACGACATCATCCTGCCTTTGTTTCATTAAAGCTTTTTTACTTAGCTTGGATTTCGTTTGTGTAACTTGTGTAACTTGTGTAGCTTGTTCTGGTTCTTGAACTTCAACAATTACACGCACTTTCTCATTCGGACTAAAACCTTTTGAATTTTCTTCATTCATATTTTTATAAACGGAATTAACAGAATCTATAGCTGCTTCTTTGTTAAGATCATCTAAATAGCTCTTTAGTGCACCTTGTGCTTTTTCATTAAGGTTGGAACTTGTAGATTGATTTTCTTTTATAATTTGTGCGTAACCTGGTGTAGTTAAAAACATTGCGGCTAACGTAGTTGCTGTAATGACTTGAAACGGAACTTTTCTTTTGCTCATTAACTCAAAACTCTCCCCTCGTAATCTTATAACTATTAATCTATGTTAACTCCAAGTTAGAATTTTATAGTTTTCAAGTAACTCTAACTTGAAAGAATAACCTAAATCTTTCAAACGAAATTCAGATTTGATTATATGCATTAGAAAATCTATAGAATAAATAATCATCTTCAACTAAACTCGTCTGCTAAAAAAACTAATTAATAAAGAAACAATTAGCGATAAGTTGAAGCTAGTTCTTTGGAAAATTACTTTCTCATTGAACCAGCTTCACATTAAATACTATTTAACACCAAGCTCACTTAAAATTGATTCTAATGTATCACCTTTATATTTTTTCTTTGCCTCTGGTGATGAACCTGGATGTAGATACTCTAATGTTGAATTTTGCTTTAAATAGTTTAATTTTACGAGTTTCATATCTTTTTCATTTACAACACCATCGAAATTAATGTCTGCTGCACGCTTGTTAGTTCCCCAATAAGTTTTTATATATTCAGCATCCAAAATATCAATAACGTTATCTTTATTTACGTCTCCTGCAATCACGTACGCATCGCTAACTGATGCATTTATACCTGATAACAGATTTCCTTTTTTAGTTGTTGTACTAACCGTGTCATAATAGGTGAAATGTCCTGGCACATCAATTGATACGGTATATCCCTTAGCATTTAATGGTACATCTCCAAAGTTGTATGTACTATTAGAGTTTAAATTTTGTTCTAATATAGTTCCTTGAGAATCATCTAACTTTATCTTTCCACCAATTTTCGAGTAATCTAATGCCCCATTCCATGCATTGCTCTCAGTGAGTAATCCTTGAGAAATGACCTTCCCTGATACAGTTGATTTATCTTGAGCTATTTTAATCCCATTGTAGTTAAAGAAAGGTTGAGGTGATACCCATTTTCCTGCTGTATCATAGAAAGTTGAAGCAAAACTTAAAAATCCAGTTGAATCCGACTGATTGCCTTCTTTTATCTTTAGATATACATCAACCATTGGTATATCACCTGTCACTTCCTGAGTACCATCCATCGTCAATGTATAGATTTCACTTGAATACATTCCACCATTCACTGGTCTAGTTTCATGCTTCAAATCGACTGAACCATATTTAGAGAGTTCAGGACGTACATCTACTTTTACAACTTCAACTTGCTTAGGATCGATATAAGGTCTAAATTGTACTTGCTTAAAATTTTTGAGGTTTTGTGCAGTTACTGAATACTTCACCGTATCCCCTGGTCTTACTACATCTTTGTCCAATTCACCTGTTAAATAAGTTGTACCTTCTTTCAAAAAATAAACTGTTTTTCGACTCTTCCTATTGTTCGCAGCATCAAGACCATCTATATATGCAGTAATAACATCTTTACGATTATCTAGTGGAAGGTCATATTCCAATTTTCCGTTAGTATCTACTTGTTTTATAGAGTCAGGGTAACCTGAAAAACCAGAATAAGTAAATCCTACTTTATTTTTAGATTGATCGATATCAAAGCCAAGAGCTTGCATTTCTGCCACTTCATGATCAATAACTGTAGCCTTTATTGGATAAGACGTTTGATTGACAGGATATTCTATTACATTTTTATCATCTACGTTCGTTTGGAAATCCGGATTTGTGTTATCTACAAAAAAATCTTTTTCGATTGAAAATGTTTTACCATGATCGTTTGTACCAATTAATTTAAGCTTGTACTGCCCTTGCGACGCTTTGATAAGTTTATCTGAGATTGGCTGATTTTTATTTCCTGTAAATGGAAAATACGATCCATCATAACCAAGCCATCCATAGTCTACATTTTCATTGACCGCTATTCCATCAATCTGCCCAATATAGCCAAGATCTTTTCCTGTTTTCCCATCCACTAATACTGCATCAATCACTTTTATATGAGACTTTACATTGAAACCGAACAGTAAATTTGTTGGGTATATTTGATCAGCTCCATTTGATACGGTAGACATAGAAGGATTAGCAATCGATAAATCACCCATTCCTTCTTCAACTGTCCGAATTGCAAAAGGAATCTTATACGTCTCTTTTGGATTTGCTTTGTTTGTATAAACTATATACCCCTCATATGTACCATTCTCAGCTGTTTTCGGAACAAAAATAGACACACTCGTCTGCTTTTGACTGTTCCCTTTCACCTTAATCTCTGAATCTGTAATAACATGTACATCATTTTGTTTTGCATCCTTTGAACCTCTTACACCAGTTTGGAATTGTACATCTACACTAAAGGTTTTAGTCTCATTTTCCATATTAGTTAGACTAATTTTACGGCTCTCTAAAATGTCATTACCGGAAGCTCCAAACGAACCGTAACTAATTCCGCCTGTCTTTTCTTGAATAGATGTTTCTTCACCATTACTAATAATTGGCGTTTTATCTATAACTTCAATCTCCATCCCTGTATGGACTGCTCGATAAGGGTCAATTCGACCTGCCCCAACTTCAAATACGCTGTATGGTTTCTTCAATTCATCAGCCGTATTCATAAGAATCGACTTTATATCTTCTGGCTGAAGATTAGGATTTGCTTGCAACATGACCGCTGCAACACCCGCAGTGTAAGGGGATGCCATTGAAGTACCTGATAATCTTTGATAAGCATACTGGTAGTTGCTTTGATTATCTTTACTATTTATGTAAGATGGCACTGTTGACATAATCGAAACACCAGGAGCTACAATCTCAGGCTTAATATCATAATTGATACGTGATGGACCACGAGAACTAAAATCTGCTAACGTGTCTCCTTCTAGGCTTCCTTTATCCATTTCTGTAAACGTAAACGATGTATTTCCTGCTTGTACTTGTTTTAATAAAGCTAATCCATCAGCATTTGATAACGAGAATGTTGGAATATTCGCTGTACCTTCTCCAAGATAGTAAGGGATAAGCCCTTCATCTGGATTGTCATTATACATCAAAATTCCAGCTGCTCCCTTTAGCTGTGCATACTTCACTTTATCTTGTAAAGTAATTGAACCTCGAGCAACAAGTACGAACTTTCCTTTCACATCCTTACCCAAGTAGTTGCTTGAGCTACCAACTCCAACATCTACAATAGGAAATGTTTTCCCATTTAAACTAGGTATATTATCTGAATAAGCTTTAGCCATTAAACGTACATGAGCTTGTACAGACTCTACGCCTCCTGTAGAGATTGTAAATGTTTCCATGTTAATTGGAACATCACTTGCACCAACTGAAATTGGCAGAGCAGCTGCACCTGGTGATCCTAAAGTATACAAATCACTACCTGAATTTCCTGCTGCAACAACCGCTGTTACGCCACTTAAAACAGCATAATTCACTGCCATACTTGTTGGAAATAGTGGATTATTAACAGCAGCACCTAATGATAAGTTGATGACATCCATTCCGTCCGCAACAGCTTTATCGATACCCGATAAAATAGCGTCGGTTGTTCCTGAACCATATGGACCAAGTACACGGTATACATAAAGGTCAGCGTCAGGTGCAATACCAGTCGTCGCATACTCACTATTGTTTACGCCACGTCCTGCAATCATACCGGAGACATGTGTACCGTGTTCCGTATAATACGTTGAACCATTGGTAGTTTCAGCTTTCTTTGAGTTCTTCCAATCCGTATAGGTCGTTTCCATTGGATCTGCATCATTATCTACAAAATCATATCCGCCTTTATAGGCACCTTTTAAATCTGGATGATTATAGTCAATTCCTGTATCAATAACACCGACTTTAACTCCCTTACCCGTATAGCCCTCATCATGTAATTTATCAACACCGAGATACGAGTTTCCGCCCGGGATGTTTACTGAAGTTGCATCCTGTTTTGTTATATTTTCCTCTTTAGGAAGATCAAGTTGTACTGCTTCGTCGCTCCAAACAGCTTTAACAGCATTAGAAGTTAGTAAGCTCTTAACCTTGTTTGCAGGGAGCGTCATAGCCACCCCATTAAAGGCATTCTTATAGATACGCTTTACTTTAAATGAAGACTTCTTCTTTTGAATATCTTCTTTAAAAATTGTTTTTATATCTTGTTGAAATGTAGCTTGGTCTTTATCTCGTAAGCTTCTGGCCTTACTTGCAGTTAAGCTTTTTCCATTTACCTCTGCTTCTAGCTGCGCAACTTTTTCAGGTTTTTGCTTGAATTCAACGATGACTGAAATTTCTTTTTCACTATTTAGGTCAATACTTGGATTAAGCTTAAGGCCAGTACTATCATTTAATTCCATCTTTCTCAATGCAGAACGTTGCTCCTGAGTTAGATGCGATAAAATATCTTGTGATTCTACACTCGATTCGGCTTTTACAACAGAATGATAGTTTAGTGGAGTCACTGTTCCTAATATTACGCCTAGACTCATTACTACATTAAAAGCATTTTTTCTTTTATTGTTACTATGTTGCTTCATTGAATTAGTACTCTCCCTTCTGAATACAAAACAGGTTATTTATTTTTAATTTTCTTAAAATTCTAATCACATTATAATGAGAGTTGATTGATTCGCTATTTTGACAAAATCATTCAACCACCAAATATAAATCGATAATTTTCAACAAAGAGTTTATTTAATGTTATTTATAAATCTAGTTAAAATAAATATTCTTAATAGAATTAACAAACGCCAATCCCTGCCCTAACAGCTGATTGGCGTTTTCTATTCGCATTTTAATGAAGTTGTTAGCTATTGGAAATAAATGTAATAATTTATCGAAAAACTTCTTCATAAAAAAATGCTATTCTTTCTTAAAAATAGACAGAAAGAATAGCGCTTTTTTCTTTTTTGGGGTAAGTAATTACTTTATGCGAAAGCTAAGGTTGCTGAAACGATTAAATCATTTCTGAAATTAACTTTCCCATCATTACATTCGATACGATCACGGGAAGGTCGGTTAATTTGGAAACTAATTCTCTTGACTGCTCTGAATATGCCATGCAATCTAGTAAAATAATATCTACTTTATCCTTCAGTTCATTTCCTGCATTTTCATAGTTTTTCAAGTCATTCTTAAAAGGAGAAGCAACCGCAAAATATGGATTCATTCCAAACGATGAAAACTTACTCCTTAAACTTTCTTCCTGTTCTGCCAAAGGCAAAATAACGCCAAATCGACGCTGACCAACTATTGATTTAACGACAGGAGGAATAATTTTATCTGGTTCAATCAAATAGGATGATGTTGTGTGTATTCCTGGAAATACGCCAGTACAAAGAAGTAGGATTTGCTTGATTGCCATCTTCTCCAATTGATTGATCTTTTGTTGTAAAATAGGTTGTATTTTTTCCCTGGACATTATTACAGAATCACCATTTTCCAAACGAGTGGTTAATACATAATCGCCAATTTCAGGTGACAAATGTTCTTCAATATATTCCTTCTTCAAACCGTCCAATACTCCAACCTGAACTAATTCAGATCGGCCATCTATATATTTTTCAATAACTGGTGCAACATCTTGACGCGGAGCTTGACCGATTGTAATCATTCCTAGTTTTGCCATCTACTACTTCCTCCCATAAACAAGGCAAGTGGACATATCACTTACTATCAATGAATAGCTTCATTCCCCATCGTTTGTAAGATTTTCATAGAACCATAGAGTTTCGTAATTTTATCAAATTCAGTTTCATCAAAAAATTTGCAAGTACCATTTGTTATTTCCTTTGCAACTTCAATCGCAAATCGAGCTGCTAATGCTATATCTGTTTCATGACTAGCTCCTGTACCACATCCTGGTACAGCTGATTGCGCTGTAATTGCTACACCTACAACAGGTGAATCTGTAGCAACGGACGGCTGTAGAATAGAATTAATATGATAGATGTCATTTCCATAAGGTGTTATATCCTGCATTGTAATTGGATACGTAACAGGAAGCTGACCTGTTGTCATTTCCATAATTCGAAGCAAATCGTCACTGACACGAAGAATATACCCTTCTTTTACAGTCGGTGATATCGCAATTCCCTTATGATTAATAACTCGATTACCTTTTGTAGTATCTATAGATAAAACAACGTCCATTTCAGGTAAAACTTCATATTTATTCATTGTTAATATATCAACGGGTGAATCCATAAAATCCACAGGCTCGTGAGGAAGAGTTGGTGCATCTGGACAAATATGAGTTGTAACAATGATGTCACCTTTTAAGGCATCCCCTTTTACTTGCATATCTGCTAATTTTAAAGCAGAAGCAATTGCCGCAATGGCACCATCTGCGTCAGAAACTAGTCCAATACGGCTAGGGCGTGCACCAATACCACCAAGACGACCTACAATTCCAATAGTAGGAGCCACACCACCCCTACTTTTTCCTTCTACTCCAGGAATCATTACTTTAATAAAATCTGTACTACCTTGCTCTCCTGATACCGTTGTTACTTCTACTGTAACATTAGGATATGAAGTAAATAATTCCTTTACTTTTTTCCCATTTACATATGCATTATCTAGTAAATCAATTACAGTTAGTGTTTGTTTAAGTGCCATTATAAAAACCCCCGTCTCATTAATACTTTGTGTATTAAAGAACTGATTTTTTAATAATACCTTCAATTTGTCTTAGTAGTTTTTCGTTGCTCATTGTAGAACTTAAAATTAAATTTTCTTTCGGTACTGCGATTACTGAAAGATGCTGTCCTTTTTCAATCGCCGCGGACACAATTGGTTTTGCTGTTTTTGCGTCAAAAGTCATAATTAAATCTGGGAAAGTTGCATATCGCTCACCATCTTTTTCTAGTGTCATATACTCATTCCAGAATGTTAGCTCATAGGAATCATTGATCCAGACCGTTCCAACATCAAATCCGCCCGCTGTTTCAAGTTGAAAATCAGTGACAATTCCAGTTGTAATCACTTTTCCACCTAACTTTTTAACGACCGCATCAATTGCAGCTTCACCTTCATGGCTTAATAAAGCCTCACCGACTTCTATTGCTTGTCTGATTGCACCAGGTGCTCCATTTTGCTTTGCGTATTCTACAGACACAGGATTTCTAGCAACGGCAACGACTCCACCTGCTTCAACTGATGCCTTTCGAACCATATTAGATGCCTTATCAAGAGAGCCTGAAATACTCACCTCGACATATCTGTCATCTTTTCCACCAATTGCAGCTTGGTGGGATACATAATCAGTAAGCTCAGATAAATTTAATGAACCCATCGAGCCTGTTGGATGTGCTCGTCCATTACAAGGTATATCAATCACCGGGATATTCGTTACAGCACTTTGAAACCAACCATTCACAGAAGTTGCTGCACCGTTCTCATTCGTTATGATCCCTTTGATTGGTTTTTCAATTTTTTTTGAAAGTAGCTCTAATGCCTGAGCATAGTGAATTGGTTTAACAAATTGATCCTTTGCAGCAGGAGCCCCTACTAAAGATACAGTTACAAGCGTATCGTCATCTTCAAGCTCATCAATTGTAAGAAGTTGCGGCTGGCCAACTTGAAGAGCCAACTTACCAATTTTAAGACCTTCTTCAATCCAGCCGCCACCGCCGCCGCCTAGAACTGCGCCTCCATAAACTGCATATTCCACCATTTTTTCATCTAATTTTATAGTTGCCAATTGATTTCGCCTCACTTTTTAATTTTAAACATAGAATTAAAGAAACTATACAGTGCGTCACCCGCAATAAAGCCCGCGGCTAAAATACTCATTGGCGCTTCTGCTTCTTTCCCTTTTACCTTTAATACAACAATTCGAATTAAAATCCCTAACAGGACAGCCCAACACGCATTTGGACTTAAAATAAGTAGTCCGGTTGCAAATAAAACACCCAACTGTCGTCCAGGACCACCAATTAATTGAAGAATCGCACCTGGAATCGCCCAAAGTAAAAGTTGTTTTGCTACCTCAGGAGATGCGCCTGCTTTAATTGTTGAAACATACACGGCATCAATTGGAGGCACTAAATTTTGAGCGAAATACCCTTTATAAGTGAAAAGTACTGTTAAAAGAGCAACCCCAAATGAAATCATCCCAGTAATATATTGTTGCTTTCTTCCTTGTAATTCATATTCTCTGTCTTCACCATTACCTCGAAGAATGTAACCAGTTTTCAAATCATATCCCATATCGGCGAAGGCCGGGCCAGTAGCAGCGCTGAACCCAGCTAACAGTGCAAGTGCCACAGGTGGAAATCCGATTAACATTCCAAATAGAAGCGTAATAAATGCAACTGCGAAGGCCGGAAACCAACCAGAATGCATAGCTGCAATCCCAACAATTAACTCATGTACAAATGCTGCAAAAGCTGCAAATAACATAAAACCAAGCAACATCCCTATGGACATTTTCGTAATAAGTCCACCAGTAAGTGCAATCAGAAGGGCTATAATGAGATATGCAATAAACCCATAGCCTAATGCGCGTCTCGCTTCCTTAATCGGTCTAGTTAAAGTATCCTCAACTGATTTCTCTGCTTTACTAGTCTGGAAATTCTCATTACTTTTCTTCTGTTTCCCAAAAATCAGCAATGAAACTTGGAATAAGGCTACAATTCCAGCTCCGATCATGAATCCATGAGCAATGTAATGTTGATTAATATCGAAATCAAACCAAGGAATCGAATATTGGCGAATCATTAAACCAATCCCAAACATCGACAGCGCCCATATATTACCGATAAATGCTGTACCGAATGCAGACATCGAAATACCGAAATAAGACCCAATTAATCCAATCCCTGTACCAACCCCTAAAAGTGCAGCACGTTTTCCTCCCTTATCTCCAGCTAAAATTGACTGAGCAGTTGCTACACCAGGTGCCCATGTTTCAGAAGCTGGAAATAGCCTAGAATCGAAAATTTTATAAAGTATAGCAGCATCAACAAACATCGCTAACGCAGCACCAATCAACATTGGAACAATTAATTTTGAGTTCCCCATAACGAATGGAATTCCTATTGGTATTAACAAACTGTTAGCTGCTCCAAACGTCGCAGAAGAAATTGAAGTTTGAACTAAATTCTGTCGATGAATCGATTTGTATTTTTTAAACATTGCTCCTGGAATTCTAGCTACCAACATGGCAACAAGTGCACCAACAATTGATGTACTAGGTGTTACTCCAAGCGTTGTAATGATTTGCATTCCAATGATTGCTCCGATAATACTCGTTACAATATTAAAGAAAAGTGCAAAGGGTTCAAAAATACTTGGATGCTTCTTTTTGTCGTTCATAAAAAATCCCCCCATTTAAATTCTCCAAAGTTATCCAATAAAAACTCTCTCTATAAGTTACTAAATGTTATGCCCACTTTTAGATGGTTTTCAGTTTTGGTACAGCTCAAATATCCCCCCATTTATCTCCATCGCTTTTTGTTGTTTCTATATTAGAAACACTGTTTCTTTTTATAAACTAATTATATATAATAATCTAAAAATTTTCAATATTAATATTCTTCCAGACTCTGGTAACGAAAAATGAATGCTCGCTATCCAACATGCTTGCAAATAATTTTTTTTTGAGCAAACAACATGACTTTATTGGTTTAAGGTTCATCACTTAGTCATAAAAAAAAATGCACCACGAATGTTAGATGTACTAACATTCGTGGTGCATTTCAGCGTTATCTATATAAATATACGAATTCATACTAAATTAACTCTGCCATATTTAGAAAAAAGTTAATTCAATAATATAATTCATCTTGATATGTAACTATTTTGAGTTCCCATATTATATTGAGAGAAGTAGCTTTGGATTTTCTTCGCGGCTTTTTGGAGCTTCGGTAATACTTCAGGAACAATTGATTCAGGCATTCGATATTCTGGTCCCCCTATTGTTAATGAAGCAATGATTTCATTATTACTGTTAAATAATGGGACAGCTAAAGCAAATATAGATTCAGAATATTCGCCGATTGAGTAGCACCAACCTTTTGCTCGAATTACTTCTAAATCAGCCATCAATTTTTCAGGTTCTAGAATTGTCTTACTTGTAAATGCCTGTAACCCTTTATTAATAATCTCTGCTCTTTTTTCTTCTGGGAGATAGGCCATCATAACTTTACTAGACGCCCCTGCGTATAGGACGGTTCGCGTTCCAATCGAAACAGCAAATTTAATTCTTTTTTCAGTTTCAGCAATTTCTACTGTGACACCCTCTGCTCCATCTAGCCACGTTAAAAAAGTAGACTCTTCTGTTTCCTCTGAAAGCTCTTTCATAATTGGATAGACGTAATCTGAAAGATTCATTTTTTCTTGAACAATATGACCATATTCCAGAAAACGAATTCCAAGTTCATATTTCTTTGTTTCTGAGTTCTGAGATAAAAAACCATGACTCTCAAACGTAGATAAGATTCTATAAACGACTGAATGGTTCATATTCATTTCCTTAGATAACTCTCGAACACCCCAAGAAGGATTTTGCTTTGTAAAACATTTCAATAGCTCTAATGAATTGTCTAACGTTTTTAGCATTTTGTCGCACCTCTATGTCTCTCTATAAGAACCGGAGTTTCTTTTTTATTCTATTATAACTTTTAATTGTGGAAGAATAAAACAAAAAAATGATAAGCTGTCATGAGTATCGGTTTCATTTTCTTCACGATTTGTCTATCAGAAAGAGATCCAGTATGACGACATTCTACTTTTATACTTTGGTAGCCTTATAATGTGCCTAAACATTTTTTAAGACTACCTAAATCTTATAATGTTCTCTGTCTACGGTTTGTTAAGAGGAAAATAACTGAATAAATTTCAACACATTAATTTATGATCATTAGAATTAAAATAATTGAAGTTAAAAATAAAAACACTAGTAATAAAGGATAAACGAACAAATGCACTTTCATATCCTCCAATCGACTATATTTATCAAATGTACTATCTATTATCTAATTATATTTTTGTAAAAATTTTCCTCTTTTTTATCTTATTTTTTTTGTAACCATATGTACAAGTAAAAAACTAGTATTATTTATTAACAAATTTTGAATCTGCTATAGATATAGAAAGACTCCGGTTCACAACCGGAGCCAATAAAACTAAGAAATATTTTTAAATGATTCGTCTTTTACATTAGTTAATTCCAAGTTCTTTCTTAATGCTCTCTAAAGTAGCAGATTTGTATTTCTTCTTAGGTGCTGGTGAATTTGCGATTGAAGTATTTTGCATTAAATAGTTTTTCTCTACAAATGCAAAGTCTTTCGCATCAACTACGCCATCAAAATTAATATCCGCAGCACGTTTATTCGTTCCCCAATAAGTTTGAATATAAATCGCATCCATTACGTCGATGACATTATCGCCATTTACATCACCCGCATTGTTTTTGTCAATCTCAACTAACTTTTGAGCCCCTGCAAGTTCACCATCGAAGTTTCTTGCTAATTTTGTTGATACTTTACTTGCTAGATGTCCTGGCACCTTCACATAGATATCATAGTCTTTATCTGAAAAAGGCAGGTTATTAAATGTAAAGTAAGAACTTTTTGTAATACTACTTACATCATAAGTTTTACCATTTGCATCCTGTGCATAAACGATTGCTCCAAGCTTAGAGTAGTCTACCGCAGAATTTATTTGTCCATTTTTCATAAAAGCTTCAGGTGCCATAACTCCGCTTACCGTCGATTGTTTCGGTAATACATAAAATGGTTTATCTTTATATACTTTAATTAAGTTAGTAGTAGTTGCATCTGCTGTTTTTTTATATTTAAACGATGATACATCAAATCCATATCCTTCTTGTAAATATAGATTATCTTTTGTCAATTTAAGTGTAACATCTAAGAAAGGTAAGTCTTTATCAATTGTTAAACTTCCTTGATCAATAGAAGCTCCTACTTTTACAGAACCTGTACTCAAAACTGGTGCTGTTAAGTTAACTTTTGCCCCTTTTTCCTCAGCATATTTTTTAAATGCATCATTGATTTTTACGCTTTGGACTGAATAATTGTTATTAGAAAAAGGCAAAGTGAACTCTCCAGAAGCTAGCTGCTTAATATTGTTTAAGTTCAATGTCATTGTAATTTCGTCACTCAGTTTAATCTTGTCTTTGTTATAAGTTGGAACTGCGTATTCTGTTCCTGCTTTAATAAACTGGTAACGCTTAATGCCTTTTGGATATGATTCTGCTGCTGTTCCGTTATCAAAAGCAAATAAATTCGAATCTACAAAACCTACTCCGTCAACCTCAGTCTTAGTTACTGGGAATCTAAAGCTACCATCCGGATCAATTGAAAGTAGACGATAATTATATACGCTATATTCAAAATTTAGTGCACCATTAATCGATTGATCAACATTTAAACCTTTCTGTTTCAGTCGATCAACACCTGAATCAAATATGTTACCATGAATCCAGATTGCTGGTCCATTATATCCAGGTTCTGTCGTATACATTGAATCGTTCACTTCATAAATACCTGGCTTCATATCTACTTCTAATTTCGGTGGAGTATTGTCAATTGTAAAGTTAGAATCCATGCTGTATGATTTTCCTTGGTCATCATGTGTAACCATTTCAAGAGTATAATCTCCTTCAGGCAGCCTTACCTTTTGATCGGAAATAGGTCGTTTTTTATCATTTGTAAATGGATAAATTACACCAGTAACTAAAGCTTCTGAGTAATAATCCTTACCTGTCAATAAATTACTTGCAGCAAAAGTTCCTACAAGTCCAATTGGTTCTCCTGTATTTCCATCCTTCACTAACACATCGATCGTTGTTGCTGGGCTTGACAGTTTAAAGTACACATTTTCATATAGTTGTGCCATAGGATGTATATTTTCCGGGTTATCCGACATCATTGGCCTACTCACGTGCATATAATCAAACCCTTTGCTATTTTTTATATTAATTGCAAATGGGATTTGATAATTTTCTTCTTTATTGTTTGAATTGACAAAATAAATATATCCTTCATATCTTCCTGTTACTGCTTGTTTTGGTACATTAATTGTTGGATTAATTTCTACAGATTTTCCTGCATCTACAGATATAGTACTTGGTACATTTACTGTTATACCATTTTTTGCGCCATCTTGAACTTCACCTTTAGCTGGTAATAGCTTAACACTTATATCGAATTTCTTCAGATCTTGCTTATTACGATTTTCAACCACTACTTTTCGACTGTCTTGAATATTCTTAGCGTCTACTAAATAGTGAGTACCAAAAGTAATTGATCCGGTTTCTTCATCGATATCGACTAAATTGCCATCTACTTCATTCTTCGTTTTGTCCATAACTTTCAGTAAAGTATCAGAATGAACTGCCTCATACACATCAATTCTCCCTGCTCCTACTTCATTAACAGAATAATCGCCGTTCATTTTATCAGCTGTATTCATTAATGCCTCTTTTACTTCAAATGGTGTATAATCAGGGTGCGCTTGCAAGATTAATGCTGCAGATCCAGTAACATGAGGTGTAGCCATTGATGTTCCTGAAAGACGACCATATGCCATATCGTAATTCGTATCGTCGTTCTTGTTATTCATATAGATAGGAAGAGTAGAGAATATTGATACACCAGGTCCTACAACATCTGGTTTGATATCATCATTCCCTTCAGCAGGTCCCCTTGAACTAAAATCTGCTAAGTGATCTCCTTCTGTTTTCAGACTTCCTAATGATTGGAATGTAATTTCTTTTTGTCCTTTTAAACGTTCACCGTCAGCTTTAGAGATACGGAACGAAGGGATATAATTTGTTCCTTCACCAATAAATGCATCTATATTGCCATCAACATTGTTATACACAATTGCTGCTTTCGCTCCGGCTGCCTTTGCATTTTGGACTTTTTCATCAAAAGTATACGTTCCACGTTGAATCAACGCTACTTTACCAGCTACATCTTTATTCGTATAATCAGCTTTTGTTCCTAAACCTACATCAACTAACTGTAAAGTCGTATTCTGAAGGTCTTCTAATTTATCTGAATAATTTTGTGCTAAAAGTTGCATATTTGTGAAGTTTTGGTCACCAACACTTGCATTGTATGTTGGAATCGTTTGCGATACATCACTCGCTCCAACCGTTACCGCTAAGGCAGCTGCACCTGGAGATCCAAGAGTTTTTTCATCAGGACCTGCATTACCTGCTGCAACACAAGCAACAGTACCTGAAAGCATTGCATTGTTAATCGCAATCGATGTTGCTTCAAGTGGATCGTTAACGCTAGATCCTAAAGATAAGTTGATAACATCCATTCCATCTTTTACAGCCTTATCAATACCAGCCATAACCGCATCGTTTGATCCACTACCATATGGACCTAATACTCGGTATACATAAAGATCAACGTCTGGAGCTACACCCATAACAGCTGACGGCGAGTTGTTTTTCTTTTGTGCCCCAATTGATCCAGATACATGTGTTCCGTGCTCTGTATAATACGTTGAACCATTTGCATCCGTTTCTGCCTGTCCAGAAGTTTTCCAATCTTTATACGTTGTCTCCATCGGATCCGAATCATTATCAACGAAATCGTATCCACCTTTAAAAATTCCTTTTAAATCAGGATGATTATAGTCAATACCTGTATCAATAACCCCTACTTTGACGCCTTTACCAGTAATATTTTCATCATGAAGCTTGTCCGCACCGATTTGTGGAAGGCTATCATCTACTTTTGTTGGAGTAGACGTTTGCATTTCATCAGCCACTTTTGGCTCATCAAGCTTCACTTGACCATCTTTCCAAACTCGTTTGACAACTCCAGTGCTTAGTAATTGTTGAACTGTTGTTCCTGGCAAAGTCATTGCTACACCATTAAATGCATCGTTGTATTCTCTTGTAATTTTAGCATCTTTCATTTTATCTGCTTTTCGTTCATTCTGACTCTTTACTTTATTCCATTCTTGTTTAAATTTAGTATGATCGCTACTTTGTTGTGTTTTTGCGGTAGAAAGAGATAGCCGTCTTCCTTTCACTGCCTGTTTTAATACCTCTACCTTTGCAGGTGCTTCGTTAAATTCAACAATTACATTGACCAATTCAGAAGTTTTTTGGTTTATATCCGGCGAAATAACGAATCCTGGTGATGCATCAAGTTGTTTCAGTGCCATTCTTTGTTCATCTGTTAAACTTGCTAACATCTTCTCTACACTATTCGAATTATTCTGACTTTTCTCTTCAGCATTCGCCTTATAGTGAATGCCGGTAGAAAATAACATACTAGTAATGACCGTGCCCGTTAAAACACGTTTAAGATTTCCTTTTTTCATAACTTTCCCCCTGAACGTTAAAATGATTAAAGCTATCAAAAATGAATGGGTACCCTAACTTTGGTCAATATCAGATGAAATTTAAATACTATTAATCAAGTCATTTGTAGCAATCTGATTTAGTTCCGCTAATGTGTTCTGGTGTAACTTAATCTAAGTACAGCATTATCCTTTGAACGACTTTCTGTTCTTGTTCCATTCGGTACTTGTCCAAAAGACCTTAGAACAGAAAGAATATGTACTGTAAAACTCCTCCTATTTAACACAATGTCAAACGATCATCATTTTTTTCATCTTCCTAAAGTTAAAGACAACTTAATAAATTTCTCCCCCCCATAATCGACTTCCCATCCTAAATTGATTATATGGAAAGTTGATTAATTTGATATTTCCAAAAATTCTGTCATTTTATCTATATTTATCGACAATAGTTAACAAATAATTTCAATTTTTAAATCTAATCTAGTTTTTATTATTCAATTTAATTACTTGATTAACTTTTAATGTTGTATTTTAAGAGATTGTCATTTTGAATGGTTATATATTGGTCAATTATTTTAGATTACTTTTTACAGGATTAACTTCTCTTTTCTTAAATTAGAAAAGATCAGGATATTTCTGTTTTTCTCTTTCATCGAATTTTCCTAACTAGAAAAAACTCTAACCCATTAAGAAATTTCTTCATAACTTTTTATAAGAATTTACTTTTACGTATTTTCTATATCGTTTATGTAAAAAAATAGTAAGAAAAAAGATAAAGGTGAGGGTAATGGTTGGAACTTTAGAAGTCATCATACGAACTTTTTCAGCATTTGTTTTACTAGTTTGTATTACTCATTTACTTGGAAAACAAACGATTTCAAAAATGACTTATCATGATTATATTACTTCAATTACATTAGGATCTATTGCAGGCAATTTAACTTTTAATACTTCTATAAGATTTAGTAACTATCTTACTGCATTAATAATTTTCAGTGCATTTTTATTCCTTGCTACCTTAGTTTCTTTAAAAAATAGAAATGCCAGAGCATTATTTAATGGAGAACCTACGGTAGTTATACAAGATGGAAAAATACTTGAAAAAAACTTGGAAAAGTTAAGAGTTACAATGGATTCACTAAATCAAGCACTAAGGAGAAGAGATATATTTGATATTGATGAGGTAGAGTACGCTATTTTTGAACCTGACGGACATCTATCTATATTAAAGAAACCATCACATCGATTTGTAACTAAAGAAGATTTGGGGATTATTAGTCCTTCACATTCAGACTTCCCTATTGAAATCATTATGGATGGTGAACTGATTAATAAAAACATTACTCAAAATCATTTAACTACTGATTGGTTAAATACTGAATTAGAGCAACGAGGTTTGATTTTAGCTGATGTTTCATATTGTGTTCGTGGTACAAATGGTCAATTGTATTTTGATTTGTACAAAGATCGGATTCATTCACCTGTTGATATAGAAGAATAAATAAAAAAATCGGTAACCTCTTTAGAGATTACCGATTTTCTTGTCATCTTTTAAATTTTTAAATTACTCTAGACCAAGTGCCTGTAAAACATCATCTAATGTTTTACCTTTATATTTCTTAACTGCCTTAGGAGAATTTTCATTCCATGGATTTTGCATCATGTAGTTATTAATTACATATTGCATATCTTTTGCATCAACAACACCATCATAGTTAATGTCAGCATCACGTTTATTTGTTCCCCAATATGTTTGGATGTATAACGCATCATTTACATCAATAACATTATCTTTATTCACATCTCCGCCAGGAACATATTCATAATTAACTGGTTTCGATCCAGCTGTCACTTTTCCATCCTCTTTATAGCCTACTGTAAAATCTTTCGTAAATGTAAAGTGCCCTGGCACATCAATTTTTTGTGTAAATGTGTCATCAGTTAATGGTAATCTCGTTCTGAACGCAGATTGTGCTGTGTCAGCATATCCTAGCTGATCCGTCACACCATATTCTTTACCTTTTGAATCTGTTACGCTAATTTTTGTACCAGCTTTAGTATAGTCAAGTTGTTTCATTTCAGGTTCTAAACCATTAAATTTCATTAATCCTTCTGCCTGAACTGCACCTCTCATCAGTGAGTATGTCGGTGTCACATAGAAATATGGTTGAATCCCTTGTGTCGTTACTGTACTATTGTCTACGTTTGTATAAACGGCGCTAAAGAATCTAGTACCAGATGGATTGTAAAATGACATTGGAGCTTTGTTGTAAAGATCTTTTGCCTTGAATGTTACATCCACTAACGATGCGTCTCCAGTAATACCGGTATTCGCAAGATCCCCGGTCGCAGTAGCAGTAATCGTCATTAAGTTTCTTCCGCCACCTTGATCAACATTCGTATATTGAACATCTATCTTACCTTTGTATGCCGCATTCGGTTGAACTTTTGTTGCATCAATGTATTGATTTGGATAAGTAAAGCTGAACGTTGCTTTCTTTACGTTTGTTTTCACATTTTTTGATGAGAACGTTACAGTCGTAGAATCGCCCATGTTTACTCGTTGTTTATCAGCAATTGCCGTTGTATAAGCCGTTCCTTTTCTTACAAAATAAGCATCTATCACACTATCATAATTTCGAACAGTTGCTTTGCTATAATCTGTGAAGTCATACTCTGTAATGGCATTCACAATTGGACCAGATGTACTTAAAGGAATTTCTGAGTTGAAATTTCCTTGTGCATCTAGTGGGATGCTCTTTTCTGCTGAATTAAGAGGATTATAATACGTAAAAGTATTATCGCCTTGAGAAGCAGTAATACTTGCTGCCTTCATCTCATCGATGTCTTTATCAAATACATTTCCTGATACAGTCACTTTTGTGTCAGTTGGATTAGCTGTTTCGTAAATGCCTCCAGCTTTCACGTTATTCATCGTAACTTTAGGCTCTTTCACTCCATAGTATACTGGTGTATCGGCTGTGAAATTCTCGCCTTTATCATTCGTTCCTACCATTCGTATTGTATATAATCCTGGATCCGTTTCTTTATAATCAAACGCAATTGGATTGTCTGGATTTCCAGTTAATGGATAATATTGGCCTTGGTTTAAAACACCTCTGTAATAATAATCCTTATTCTCATCTGCTGCTATTCCATCGGCTGAGCCTAAGAATCCGATTTCTTTGTCTGTTTTTGGATCCACAAGGAAGAATTCAAAATAACGCATATGTGAATTTAATTTAAAGTCTACGCCTAATGACCATCTAGTGTAATTACTTCCTGATTCGTAAGGTATTGTATAAGCTCCTGAAGGATTAGCTGTTAAATACTCAATACCCTCTTTTACTGTATGAATCGCAAATGGAACTTTATATGTTTCATTCGGGTTGTTTTGATTTGTATAAACAATATATCCTTCATATGTTCCTAGTTTTGCAGATTTCGGAACGTTGATTGTTGCATCCATATTTGCACTGCTGTATTTTTTGACTTTTACAGATGATTTCACATCTAATGTAACGCCATTAGCTGCTGCATCTTGGCTCACCCTAGAATCATCTGTAGAACGTGCATCTAACGTCTGGAACTGAACCTTTACGTCATATGTCTTATCGACAGAAGATTTATTAAATAAAGTCATTGAACGTGAATCTGTCAGATTTTTCCCTGCAGGGGCTTGTTCACCAAAACTAACTGCACCAGTAATGTTTTTAATTTGTTTAATGCCCTTATCTGCTAAAGTTTCCCCACCATAATTTGTTGAATTATCTTTAACTGTTGAAGTTTTATCTTTTACTTGAATTTCCGTTTGTGCATGAACAGCATTGTATGGGTCTACACGTCCAGCCCCAACTTCATAAACACTATATTTATCAGATAGTGGATCTGCTGTGTTCATCAGCGTTGCTTTAACATCTGCAGGCGTCATGTCATGATGCGCTTGCTTGATTAGAGCTGCTACCCCTGCAACGTTAGGCGTTGCCATTGATGTTCCAGATAAGCGGTCATAAGCATAATTATAGTTTCCGATTTGATCTGCCCCATGCATGTAAGAAGGTACAGTTGAGAAAACAGATACACCAGGTGCTGTTACTTCAGGTTTAATATCATATAAAACGCGAGATGGACCACGTGAACTGAATGACGCTAATTTATCACCTGTTGTGACTACTTGCTTCATATTACTAAATGTAAAGTCCATAGAAGCACCAGCAGTTTTCAATCCTCCTATTTGGGCAGCTAAAGCAGCTCCTTGTGCGTTACTAATTAAAAATGACGGAATATATCCGTACCCTGCTCCAAGGTACACATCACCGTTAGGAACAGGTGTGTCGTATAATACAGCACCGATTGCTCCATGTGCTTTAGCTGTACTGATAAGTTGGCTTAAAGAAGCACTACCTCGTTGCGCTAATACAACTTTTCCCTTTGCATCAACACCCGCATACGAAGCTTCAGTGCCATATAATACATTGACTAATTGCACTGTTTTCCCTTCAAAATCCGCTACGTTATCCGTTAAACCTTGAGCTGTTAGTTTTAAATCTGCCGTAACATCACCCGTAGGCGCTTTTAATGTTCCTGTATAAGTCGGAATGTTCACAGAAGTATCGCTTGCCCCAACTGTAATCGCTAAAGGCGAGTTACCTGGAGCACCTAACGTATACATACTACTTCCTGAATTTCCTGCAGCAACAACTGCTGTCACACCTGCAAGAACAGCATTGTTAACGGCAATCGTTGTAGGATACAATGGATCATTGTAATCTGCACCAAGAGACATATTAATAACGTCCATTCCATCAGATACTGCTTTATCCAGTCCTGCTAAGATTGCAGACATTGAACCAGACCCGTATGCTCCTAGAACACGATAAGAATAAATATCAGCATCCGGTGCAACGCCTGTTACTGAAAGATCGCCTTTATTTTTCCCTTGTCCAGCAATGATACCCGCAACATGTGTCCCGTGTTCAGTATAATATGCTTCTCCACTTGATGCTAATTCAGGCTGACCAGACTTCTGCCAATCTGCATATGTTGTTTCCATTGGATCATTGTCATTATCAACGAAATCGTAACCACCTTTAAACGCATCTTTTAAATCAGGGTGGTTATAATCAATACCAGTATCAAGAATACCAACTTTTACGCCTTTTCCTGTATAGCCTTCTTCATGAAGTTTTTCGATACCTGGGAAAGTAACAGATGTATGAGTTGCAGCCTGCGTTCCTGATGTTGAAGATTCACTAATCGACGGTGGCTCTACATGAACTTGTAAATCACTATAAACAGATTGTACTGCTCCCGATTTAAGAAGTGATTTTATTTTGTTAGCTGGAATTGTCATTGCAACCCCATTAAATGCTTTCTTATATGAGCGTTTAATGGTATATGGATTTTTATTTGCCTTTAATTCACTACTGAAAATAGTTTTTAAATCTTTTTGGAATGTTTCATGTGAATCGTCCACTTTTGCTTGCGCATCCGCTGCTGAAAGCGTATCACCATTTGATGCTGCTTCTATAACCGCAGTCTGCTGAGGCTTGTCCTTAAACTCGACAATGACAGATGTAGGCTTGTCACTTGTTTGATCAACATCCGAAGATAATTGAAGACCCTCTTTGTCAGTTAATTTCAATTGCTTAATTGCCTGAAGCTGCTGTGGCGTAAGTTTTGCTAGTACTTGATCAATCTTAGAAGTCGACTGAGCATGAACATTGTGTGAAAATGAAACCGGTGAAAGCGCAGTGCTAATAAGACCTGTTGTTAATGCTAGAGTAGTAACATTTCTTACCATTTTCTTTTTCATTTAATAACCCTCTTTCTATCTTTCTATCTTTCTATCTATCTTTCCTTTGATAGATTCATTATACGGAGAGTTGCCACAATCGACATTTTGCAAAATTCATTCAATTCTACTTTTTTTTACAAAAATCTTCTGTTTTTTTGCTCAGCATTGACTTTTTTGTAAAAATTTAGAAAAAAATCTATTATATCCCATATACTTTAGTTTTCTTTTTAACAAATTGTTGAGATTAGTACTCATATATAGATTCTGATTTCGTTTTAGCACAATGAATAAAAAAAAACGGTAACCTCTTTAGAGATTACCATTTTCAGAGTGTTGAAATATAAAACAGTAAATATTGTAAAAAAGTAGATTAAATGAACTCTATTGATAAAAAAGTTGCAATTTTTGTTGAAATACTTATGTTTATTAAACATATATTTTTGGAACCATACTTTGAGGGCGTAGGAGATTTATTTTTTGATTTATTGATTGATTTTTATTGTAGTTTTATCATCATTATTTGAGTTTGAGCATTTTAATTACTCTTCCTTGGAACGTATATATTAGAGACTTTAAAGATAAACATTTTTTATGAATATGTTGATTGGAACGAAAGGGTGCTCGACTCCTATGGGATTAGCGGGAAGGCTGAGACCCCGCAGGCGCGCCGAGGCTGCTGAAAAACTCTATGATTTTTGAAAAAGTTCAATTCCCTAAAATTCCCATCCCCACTTTTGTCTCAAAAATGGGTTAAAACGTAATGTGTCATCCCCACTTTATCTATAAAAATCGAGGTTTTTATGGGAATTGATTTTTCGTAAAAAGTAAAATTTGAACAAAATTTACTTTTTCAGTGGCCTCGGCGCGCCGAGGAGGCTCAGGTCTCGCCCCATGGAAAGCGAGCACCCTGTAGTGGAAATCAACAAGACATTACTTATTTAATTGACAACTTCTTTTTTCAACAGCCTGAAAACGGTAACCTCTTCAGAGATTACCGTTTTCTAGTCCTATTTAAATTACTCTAGACCAAGTGCTTGCAATACATCATCTAATGTTTTACCTTTATATTTCTTAACTGCTTTTGGAGAATTATCATTCCATGGATTTTGCATCATGTAATTATTAATAACATATTGCATATCTTTTGCATCAACAACGCCATCAAAGTTAATATCAGCATCACGCTTATTCGTACCCCAATACGTTTGAATAAATAAAGCATCATTTACATCAATGACGTTATCTTTGTTTACATCTCCACCAGGGATATAATCATAATCAACTGGTTTTGATCCTGCTGTTACTTTTCCATCCTCTTTTAATCCGATTGTAAAGTCTTTCGATACTGTAAAGTGACCTGGCACATCAATTTTCAAATTAAAATTATCATCTGTTATGGGCAACCTTGTTCTAATTGCCCACGGATTTGTTGAAGAATAACCAAATTGATCCGTTACACCATATTCTTTACCAGACGAGTCTTTCACACTAATTTTTGTACCTGTTTTACTATAGTCAAGTTGTTTCATTTCTGGCTCTAAACCACCAAACATCATTAATCCTTCTGCTTCAACACCAGCTCTCAATAATGAATAGGTTGGTGTCACATAGAAATATGGTTGAATCCCCTGTGTCGTTACTGTACTATTATCCACATTTGTATAAACAGCGCTAAAGAATCTAGTACCAGATGGACTGTAAAGTGTCATTGGAGCTTTGTTGTATAGATCTTTTGCTTTGAATGTTACGTCTACTAATGATGCGTCTCCAGCTATACCCGTATTCGCAAGGTCTCCTGTTGCTGATGCAGTAATGGTCATTAACGTTCTACCGCCACCTTGATTAACACTCGTATATTGAACATCTAGCTTGCCTTTAAATGCAGCATTTGGTTGAACATTTACTACATCAATGTACTGATTTGGATAAGTAAAACTGTAAGTTGCTTTCTTTACGTTTGTTTTCACATTTTTTGTTGAGAACGTTACAGTCGTAGAATCGCCCATGTTTACACGTTGCTTATCTGCAATTGCTGTTGTATACGCCGTTCCTTTTCTTACAAAATAGGCATCTATTACACTACCATAGTTTCGTACAGTTGCTTTACTATAATCTGTGAAGTCATATTCAGTAATAGCATTCACAATTGGACCAGATGTACTTAATGGAATTTCTGCATTGAAATTTCCTTGTGCATCTAGCGGAATACTTTTTTCTGAAGAATTAGCAGGATTATAATACGTAAAATTAGTATCTCCTTGAGATGCAGTAATACCTGCTGCTTTCATCTCATCGATATCTTTATCAAATACATTTCCTGATACAGTAACTTTTGTGTCAGTTGGATTAGCTGTTTCGTAAATTCCTCCAGCTTTCACGTTATTCATCGTTACCTTTGGCTCTCTTTCTCCATAGTATACCGGTGCATCTGATGTAAAAGTTTCACCTTGATCGTTTGTGCCAACCATTCGAATTTTATATAATCCAGGCTCCGTGCGTTTAAAGTCATATGCAATCGGATTGTCTGGGTTATCAGTTAAAGGATAATATTTCCCTTCATTCAGCACACCTCTGAAATAATAATCAATATTCTCGTCTGCTCCCATTCCATCCGCTGTACCTAAGAAACCAATTTCTTTGTCTGTTTTTGGATCCACAAGGAAGAAATCAAAATAACGCATATGTGAATTCAATTTAAAGTTTGCGCCGATAGACCATCTTGTTGCATTACTTCCAGCTTCATATGGTATTGTATAAGCTGATGGATTTCCTGTCACATACTCAATTCCTTTTTTCACTGTATGAATTGCAAATGGAACTTTATATGTTTCATTTTTATTGTTTTGATTTGTATAAACAATATATCCTTCATATGTTCCTAGTTTGGCAGATTTAGGCACATTGATCGTAGCATCCATATTCGCACTGCTATATTTTTTTACCTTTACAGATGATTTCACATCTAATGACACACCATTTGCAGCAGCATCTTGGTCTGCTCTAGAATCGTCAGTAAATCGAGCATCTAACGTCTGAAACTGAACTTTTACATCATATGTTTTATCAACAGAAGATTTATTAAATAAAGTCATTGAACGTTGATCTGTCAGATTTTTACCTTCAACGGCTTGTTCACCAAAACTTAAAGCACCGGTTATGTTTTTTATTTGTTTAATTCCCTTATCTGCTAAAGTTGTTATACTATTTGTTACACTTTTTACCGTTGAAGTTTTGTCTTTAACTTGTATCTCCGTTTGAGCATGAACCGCATTGTATGGATCTACGCGTCCTGCCCCAACTTCATATACACTATATTTATCTGATAATGGATCTGCCGTATTCATCAGCGTCGCTTTAATATCTGATGGAGTCATGTCAGGATGCGCCTGCTTGACTAAAGCTGCTACGCCTACAACATTTGGCGTTGCCATCGATGTTCCAGATAAACGCTCGTAAGCATAATTATAATTTCCGATTTGATCTGCCCCGTGCATATAAGAAGGAACAGTAGAGAATACAGATACACCAGGAGCTGTTACTTCAGGTTTAATATCATATAACACACGAGATGGACCACGTGAGCTAAATGGGGCTAATTTATCACCTGTTGTGACTAATTGTTTCATATTACTAAAAGTAAAATCTAAAGTTGTATTACTACTTGATGGTAACTTCGCAGCTAAGGCTTTTCCTTGAGCATTACTAATTAGAAATGTCGGAATATAGCCGTAACCTTCTCCTAGGTATACATCACCGTTAGGAACAGGTGAGTCGTATAATACAGCCCCAATTGCCCCACGTGCTTTCGCATTTGCTATGATTTGAGTTAAACCGATGCTACCTCTTTGCGCCAGTATTACTTTCCCCTTTACATCTACTGGTGTAGAAGTTCCGGTATTTCCAGTCCAGTACGAACCTTCAGTGCCATATGCTGCATTAACCATTTGCACAGTTTTCCCATCAAAATCTGCTATATTATCCCCTAAGCCTTGAGCCGCTAGTTTTAAATCTGCTGTAACATCACCAGTTGACGGTTTTAATGTTCCTGTATACGTCGGAATAGAGACAGAAGTATCGGAAGCTCCAACTGTAATGGCTAAAGGTGAATTACCAGGAGCACCAAGTGAATACATTGAATCCCCAGAGTTTCCTGCTGCGACAATCGCAGTTACACCTGCAAGAACAGCATTGTTAACGGCAATTGAAGTAGGATATAATGGATCATTGTAATCTGCACCAAGAGACATGTTAATAATGTCCATTCCATCCGATACTGCTTTATCAAGTCCTGCCAAAATAGCTGATGTATAACCACCTCCATATGGTCCCAGAACACGATATGAATAAATATCTGCCCCCGGCGCAACACCTGTTACTGAAAGGTCTCCATCATTTTTCCCTTGTCCAGCAATAATACCAGCAACATGTGTTCCGTGCTCAGTATAATACGCTTCTCCATTTGAGCCTAACTCATCTTGCCCAGACTTCTTCCAATCTGCGTATGTTGTTTCCATTGGGTCATTGTCATTATCAACGAAATCGTAACCACCTTTAAAGGCACCTTTTAAATCTGGGTGATTATAGTCAATTCCAGTATCAAGAATCCCTACTTTTACGCCTTTTCCTGTAAAACCTTCTTCGTGAAGCTTTTCAACTCCTGGGAATGTCACCATTGTATGAGTTGCAGCTTGCTTACCTGTTGTTGATGTTTCGCTGACTGACGGTGGCTCTACTTGAACTTGTAAATCACTATAGACAGATTGTACTGCACTAGATTTAAGTAGTTGTTTTATTTTGTTAGCTGGAATTGTCATTGCAACCCCATTAAATGCTTTTTTATATGAACGTTTAATTGAGTATGGATTTTTCTTTTCTTTTAGTTCACTGCTAAAAATTGTTTTTAAATCTTTTTGGAATGTTTCGTGTGAAGCGTCAACTTTCGCTTGTGCGTCTTCAGATGTAAGCGCTTCCCCTTTTGACGCAGCCTCTAAGACAGCAGTCTGTTTAGGCTTGTCCTTAAACTCGACAATGACAGACGTAAGCTTATCGCTTGTTTGATCGACTTCAGTAGATAATTGGAGCCCTGCTTTATCACTTAATTTCAATTGCTTAATTGCCTCACGCTGCTGGGGCGTAAGATTTGCTAATACTTGTTCGACCTTTGATGTTGCTTGTGCATGAACTTGTTGTGAAAAGGAACCTGGTGTCATTGTAGTACTTATAAGTCCTGTTGTTAATGCTAATGTTGTAACATTTCGAAACATTTTCTTTTTCATCTACTAACCTACTTTCTTTCCTCAAGATATGTTCATTATAATGAAAGTTGTCACGATTTATATTTTGCAAAATTCACTCAATTCAAACTTTTTTTGCATTTTTTTGCTATTTATCTACTTTAAAATTGATTTTTTGTAAAAATATGTAAAAAATGTGAGATTCATCTCGAAATTGCTAGTTTTCCGCTTGCTTTCGTAGTGAATTAAATCTGAATTGTAAATAAATCTTATAGAAGGTAAATTAGGTGTCCATCTGTGCAAACGAACATAGATATTAACTCCCACTAGCGTTAGTGCAATCTATTTTATTATTGCAATTAAAAATAGGACTCTCACATGTCAGTTAATCTGACCTATGTGAGAGCCCTTTTCTTTATTTATAATCATTCAATTACTTAATCTGACCAATGAATATGTTTTTCTATTTTACAAACAATATACGATAGGAGGTGGAATATTATTGAAAACGGAACAAACAATTACAATTTCTAAAGACATTAATCGTAATTTAGAAAAATTAAAAGAAGAGTTTTCAAATGTTTTTGATTTTAAAACAAGAAAGATTACTTTCAATAATAGACCACTATGTATTGCTTTTATCGATACAATCTCAAATAAAGAGATTATTAATGAAAAAATTATAAAGGTACTTTTAAATATAAAACATGGAAATATTATGACGGATCTTCCGGTTTCAACTATTTCTACAACTGTTTGTTTTAACGAAATTAATGTTTCTCTTATTAATGGAAATACAATTATATTAGAGGATGGATCCAAGGAAGCCTATATAATAGATACTATTTTATTTGAAGTGAGATCAACTAGTGAACCTGTAAATGAAAAAGTCGTTTCGGGTGCTCACGACGGTTTTATTGAGAGCCTAAGTAAAAATGTAAATTATATAAGAAATAGAATTAGAAGTTCTCATTTTAAAACGGAAATTGTACAAATTGGTGATCCTGCTACAAATGTTGGCATTTTATATTTAGATAATATAGTAAATAAAGATATTCTACAAAATGTTAAAAATCGTATTCATTCAATTCAACTTGAAAATAATTTAACATCAGGTAAACTGGAAGAATTTATCGAGGATAGTTCCTTCTCCCCTTTCCCACAATTATTAAAAACAGAACGTCCTGATCGAGTTATTTCAAATTTGTTTGACGGTAAAATTGCAGTAATCGTTGAAGGGAGTCCTACCGTTTCAATTATGCCAGCTACTTTTTTTATGTTTTTTCAAACTCCTGATGACTATAATGGGCGGGTTTTAGTTGGGTCTTTTTTAAGAATCATACGGCTATTTAGTTTTTTTCTTTGTATAACTTTACCTGCAGTATACATATCAGTTATTTCATTTGGTTATGAAATTCTCCCATATGAATTAGTTACTACTATTCAAAACAGCATCGAATTTGTACCATTTTCACCATTTGTCGAAGCGATCATTATGCAATTGATATTGGAATTATTAAGAGAAGCATCCATTCGACTACCAAGCCCAATTGCTCAAACGATCGGCATTGTAGGAGGGCTCGTTATCGGAACAGCTATTGTAGAGGCTAATTTAGTTTCAAATCCTATGACAGTAGTACTCGCCATCACAGCAGTTGCATCATTTGTTGTTCCTGTTCATGAAATGAGTTTTACACTTCGATTATTAAGCTTTCCAATGATTATTTTGGCATCAATCTATGGATTTGTTGGTATTATATTCGGTTTAACGCTTATTTTTATTCATATTGTTAAACTAGAATCTTTTGGTTCTCCATACTTTTCACCTCTTGCACCAATTCGAATAAAGGATTTAAAGGATACCTTGATAAGAGTGCCAAATTGGAAAATGAAGACTCGACCGACAAATGCGCAACCCACTGATACGATTCAGTCCCAAGGAACGAAAGGGTGGAAAAAATGATAATTAAGCAAAACGAGACCATTTCATCCTTTCAATTATTTTTTTATATGGTAATCGTCCAATTAAATGTTACAACATTAAGGCTACCAATGTATTTATATAAAGAAAGTGCTCATGATGGATGGATTTCTTTATTACTTTCTTGTTTCTATTCTGTTTGTACTATATTCCTATATTCATTTTTAATTAAGCGGTTTCCTAATTTAACAATTTTTGAAGTTTGTACGCTTTTTTTTGGAAAATGGATCGGTGGAATATTAAAAATTTGTTATATTTTATATTTTGTCTTTATTGCTTATTCAATTAATCAATCCTATCTATTTGTTTTTAGTAAGTGGGTTTTTCCAAACTCACCATTTTGGAGTATTTTACTCCTTTTATTGATAATTGGTATCTATTTAGGAAAAGAAAATATTCGAACGATGACTCGATTTTTCCAATTATCTTTTTGGACATTTTTAATCATTTTCGTTTTTAGTATTGAAGCGTTTCAACAGGTGGAATGGAAATTTTTACTACCAGTTGCTCAAGTTAACTTTACCCATATAATGAAAGGAAGTTATACGTCTTATTATTTTCTACATGGTTTTGAGTGTCTTTTAGTTGTCTACCCATTTGTAAAAGGCCCTCATAGAAAAATAATAAAAAGCTCTATTTTTTCTATATTATTTATTACAATGATTAATCTATTTACTGTCGTTTTATGTTTCGTATTCTTTAGTAAAAAAGAAATGGCGTTAATTCCAGAACCAACAATTTATTTATTTAAAACCTTAACTTTTTTCAAAGTACTAGAACGACTTGATTTACTATTTCTTTCATTGTGGTTTGTCGTAATTGCCTCTTCCTATGTTGCTTATTTAAATTTGGCTAATGTTGGCATTTCAAATTTGATAAATAGAAATAGAGTTACTACATTTTCTACTCTTGCAATTTGCTTGATTATCTTTCTAGTTAGTAATTTAGTACCTTCTTCAAATGGTTTTTTAGATATCTTAATAAAAATCTTATCTATTTCGAGTTTTATTTTTATACTATTGATTCCGGCGTTGATCTTATGTATTTCCCTACTCTTTAAGATTAAAAGTAAGGAAGTTAAAGTGTCATGAAAAAATATCATTACACTGTTTATTTATTAATCTTCTTTTTAACAGGATGCTGGGATCAACACTCCTTGAAGGACTCTGCATTAGTACTAAGTATTGCATTTGACCAACTTCCTAATGACAATATTCAGGGAACAGCAAGCGTCAGTGCTAATATTGCAAAAGGTGACCAAACCGAGGCCACTAATTATATTGTTAATGATCAAGGCGCAAGTATAAGAGATGTACGTAACAATATTGATTACCAAATTCCTGGTAGTTTTTCACCCAACAAATTGCTAGTGATGCTATTAGGTGAAAACCTCGCAAAAAACAATTTGTATCCTTATTTTGATACCTTTTTCCGATTTATTAGAAACCCACTAACTTCACGAGTAGCAATCGTAAAAGGACAGGCCTCTAGTATTATTGAAATGAAAACTTATAAAGATATTTCTATCAGTGAGTCACTTTCAGAAATGCTTGAGGCAGCTGAAAATATTTCTGTAATTCCAAAAGAGACACAAGAAACTATTTACAAAAAAATGGACGATCCAGGTAGGGATTTAGTCGTCCCTTATTTAGAAAAAATAGATGATGAAACAATAAAAATTAAAGGTGTGGCACTTTTAGAAAACAATCGTTTTACCGGAAAAGTCCTAAATAATAAACAGTCAAAATTATTGTTATTACTGCAAGACAAAAAAAGTAATACGATGAGTTTGACGGAACCATTAGGGAGCAATAATGAGATTGTTTCTTTTAAAGTAAAAAGTATAAAAAGAAACCTACAAATTAAAAATGAAAAGCAACCTAAAGTAAAGATCGATTTAAAAATAAAGATTGATTTAATCGAGTATACTGGCGAAGATCTAGCTAGTAATATCAAGAAAAGGGAAATAGAAAACAAAATTACTAAAAATATCGAAAACGAGCTAAAAGAAGTAATTAGCATTCTTCAAGAAACAAATTGTGATGCATTAGGAATAGGTAGATATTTAATGGCCTATCATCCTGATACTTGGAAGAAGTTAAATTGGGAAAAGGACTATTCAAAAGTTCCCTTTGAGGTCAATACAAAAGTGACTATGTATACAAGTGGAATTATTTTATGACAGTTAAAACTAGTAAAGTTTAGCAATCATTTATTACATTATAAAACCAGAAAAGCCCTTTATCGGGCTTTTTTTGTTTTGCTTATTTCTATTCGTAATTTGTGTCAGTTTCCAAATGTGATTAGCTTTATTTTAACTTTCCTATTGATAGGTTAACACGATAATTTCCATACTTTAATAGTCTTTCTAGAAATGTATCCAATTCTTCATTCGAAGCAAAATGAGTTTTTAATAAATAACATCCTTCACCACTTGTACGATGTACTTCAGAAACTGCTTCTTCTTCTTGAAAGAACATCTTAAACTCTTGATGATTAGCTGTTTTTACGAACACAGTAACAAATGCAGTCACTATTTGTCCTAATTTGATTCGGTTTATTGCGATTGTATATTGCTCAATTATTCCTAAATCCTCTAGTCTTCGAATTCGATTTCCTACAGCCTGCCCTGTCATATGTATTTTTTGACCGAGTTCTTTCCATTGAATTCTTGAGTTTCCTCCTAATAATTTCAGTATCTCAAAATCTGTTTGATCAATGATATAAATCAATCCTTTCATCATGAAAGTAGAAAGCCAGATAGTGTTTCGCCAACTTATTCTGCTTATCGATACAATTCACTATACTTAATTTATCCTCTTATATCACTTTACTTATAACATAGTGGATTCAACAAAGAAATACATCTTAATGTAAAGGTGGTTAAAAACATGTTATTACAAGAAATTTTAGCGTACAATGAACAATTTGTACAAAACAAGGAATACCTTCCTTATGAAGCAACAAAGATACCTCAAAAACGTATGGTTGTTGTCTCTTGCATGGATGCTCGTTTAATTGAGCTGCTTCCAAAAGCTTTAGATTTACACAATGGTGATGCAAAAATCATCAAAAATGCAGGTGGTACGATTACAGATGCCTTCGGTAGTATCATGCGAAGTGTTGTAACAGCTGTATATGAATTGAATGCAGAAGAAATTTATATTATTGGACATCATGCATGTGGAATGAGTCAAAGTAATCCAAAAGGAACACTTCAAAAAATATTAAATCGTGGAGTATCTTCACCAGAAATTATCTCAGCTATTGAATATGCTGGCATTGACCTTGAAAAGTGGTTATTTGGATTTGATCATGTCAACGATTCAATTCAAGCTAATATTGATTTAGTAAGAAATCATCCATTTATACCAAAAGATATTCCTGTCCATGGTTTAGCTATTGATCCCCACACAGGTAAATTAGATTTATTAGTTGATGGATATAAAACATTAAATGAAGTGAAAAATTAATTATTACTACTTAAATGGAAGGAAGTTAATAGATATGAATAGAAAAGAAGCTACGCAAAAAATTATAGAAGCAAAAATTGCAAAAGGTTTAACATGGGAAGAAATTTCAAAAGTAAGTGAGAACTCTGAGTCTTGGGTTGTAACAGCATTATTAGGACAAGCTACAATGACCCGTCCAGAAGCAGAAAAAATGGCTGAACTATTAGGGTTAAATGAAGAAGTAGTTCAAGCCTTAACGATTATTCCACATAGAGGTGATGCAATGCAAATGCCTCCTACTGACCCAATCTTATATCGTTTATATGAAATGTTATTAGTGTACGGACCAACTATTAAAGAATTAATTCAAGAAAAAGTTGGTGAAGGTATTATGAGTGCAATTGATTTCGAACTAGGTGTGGAGAAAAAAGAAGATCCAAATGGTGACCGTGTAATCCTAACACTTAATGGTAAATTCTTACCTTATCGTAAATGGTAAATTATAAAAAAATATTTCTATTAAATTAAAATAAATTTACACTATATAAACCTTAGAAATCCATCTTTTTAATCTACCACTATAGAAAAGATGGATTTTTTCTATAAGGTTCTTTTTTAAGCAGGGGAGATTAATATGAATAATAAATATGTTAATACTAGTTTTAGTATCTTACAGTGGTTTGTGTTTCTATTAGCAAATGCAATTGCATTGCCAATCATTATTGGAGGCATATTCCATTTATCAATTGATGAAATTTCAACTTTAATGCAGCGAACTTTTTTAGTTGTGGGAGTAAGTTCTTTTTTACAAGCATGGTTAGGGCATCGCTATCCCATTGCGGATGGCCCAGCCGGTTCATGGGTAAGTATATTTGTCATATTGGGACAAGTAGCTATGCATCAGGGACAAAGTGCAAAAGATGTACTCCGACTTTTAGAAGGTGGATTAATTATTGCAGGTCTATTACTTTTCGTCCTTGGGATAACAGGACTTGTGCATCGAATTCTACGTTTATTTACCCCTTTGGTTACAGGAACATTTCTTTTAATCTTAGCTCTTCAGCTTAGTGGTGTGTTACTAAAAGGAATGATGGGATTACAAGGAACTGTAACTCATCCTAATTATACATTAGCTACTATTGCACTCTTTGTTTTTGCCATGATTACTTTCTTATCAATTAAGGGAAAAGGATGGATGAAAAGTTACGCTGTGTTACTTGGAATTTCAGTTGGTTGGCTTTTGTATGCTGTATTTGGAAAACCGTCACACCTTCCTTCTAATACACCTTTAGTTAAGTTCCCTGAAGTATTTGCTTGGGGCATGCCTAAGTTAGATACTGGGATAACCATAACTGTAACTTTATTTACATTCCTATTAGTTGCAAACACAATTGCTGCAATTTCGGCTGTAAAACAAGTGTCTCCGCTATCTAAAGAAAATGAAAGACAAACATTGAACCGTGGTATATGGGTCGGAGGTATATCTCATGTTTTCACGTCGTTGTTCTCTACAATTGGCGTTGTTCCATTACCTTCATCAGCAGGATTTATTCAACTAACAGGACAAAAAAAAGTGAAGCCGTTCCTTATAGCAAATCTCATATTAGCTGGAATTTCTTTTATTCCCTCTTTTGTAGGCTTTATATCCTTGCTACCAGGTCCTATTGCAAATGCCGCGCTTTTAGCAACCTTTGTCCAAATGATCGGAATTTCATTTCAATCGATTTTACGTGAAGAATTAAACCAACGTCGATTAACGATATTAGGAATTTCATTATTAATTAGTTTGGAATAATGTTTCTTCCAGAAAGTGCATTTAGCGGATTACCATCTACCTTCAAATATGTTTTAAGTAATGGATTACTCGTAGGTACCATGATTGTTATTCTACTGGAACAATTTTGGAAAGAATGATTCTTGATAACAAAAAACAGAAAAACCCTATAAGGGGCTTTTCTGTTTTTCACTTGATTAGTTGTATAAAAATCCTATAGGCCAAGAAAAATAAGGATAAAAAAAAGCATTCTTCCCGATTTTTCGTTGGTATGCTTACTTTATTGTAAAATTATATTTATTAGTGCTTTAACATATATCCCCAAAGTAATAATGGTGTAATAAGAAAAGTGTAAAGTACTATTTGTAAAATAATTATTGGTTTTATTTCTTTAAAATCACTTATCCAAAACTTAGAAACTATTGCATATAATACTAATTCTATTACCGGTCCAAATACAATTAACCATTTCATTTTAAAAATTTGCTCCTTTTAGAAATTCTAAGATGCATATATTACAATCTCACTCTAAAATTATAACACAAAAAAGAAGAAATTATTTTACAAAAACAAAAAAATCTGAAGTATTAAATAAATTCAAAACTTCCCACAATATTCAAGGTGATCCACCAGATGATATTCCATGATTAGCTGAAGATTTCATTTTTTGAAGACACCTTCTATATACAACAAAAAAACAAAAAAACCTATAAGGGGCTTTTCTGTTTTTCACTTGCTATTCTATTCGTACTTCATTTTATTCTATTGTCCAGTGTTCCTGTTTAAAGAAGCTCTTCATTGAATAGAACACAATATATAGCCTGTATCTATAATTACAGACTTTTTTATGCATGTTGGCTTTTAAACAGATCTAAAGTAATCGAGAATTATTTTAGTATCATGTTATATTTTAAACCATGAATTATACAACCATCGAATAGCCTCTTCAATCTCAGCCTCTGATAAAATAGCAAATCCAAGTAAGACTGTATTTTTCGGATTATTCCCTTCGCTATAATACATTGAAACTGGATAGACTTTAATACTGTTTTCAGCCGCTCTTTTTATTAACTCTTCTTCTAACATTCCATTGTGAACCTTTAATAAAATATGTAAGCCAGAATCTTCTCCTATCACTTCCACTTTATTAGAAAAATACCTTTCTATCGCCAAAATAAGTACATCTCTCTTTTTTCTGTAAACAACTCGCATTTTATTAATATGTTTTTCCCAATGTCCTTCGTTTAAAAATCTTCTAATGATTTCTTGATCAATTCTCGAAACACTTTGTGTGTAGAATAAATATTGTGAATGATACAATTTAATCAGCTGTTTTGGCAACACCATATAACTCATTCGTAATGATGGAAGTAAAGCTTTTGAAAATGTCCCCATGTAAATTACGTTTCCCTCTGCGTCAAGCCCCTGCAATGCAGGAATTGGTTTTCCAGAATAACGAAATTCACTATCATAATCATCTTCAATAATATAACGTCCATACTCCTCTTGAGCCCATTGTAATAGTTGTCCTCTTCTTTTAATTGGCATAATCATTCCACAAGGAAATTGGTGAGACGGTGTAACGAAAATAACTTTCGCATTGCTAGCTTCTAAGGCTGCAATAGAGATCCCATCCTCATCAAGTGGGATCATTTGAACATTTTCTTCTCCCTTCTCAAAAACAACCAACTTTCGATGATACCCTGGATTTTCAACTGCAAAATTCCTTCCCTTTAGTAACTGAAACAAGATTCTTATTAAAAATTGGGTTCCGGCTCCTATTACAATTTGACTCGATGAACATCTAACACCTCTTGATTCATATAAATATTTCGCAATCTCTTCACGCAAGTTGGATTCACCTTGAGGATGACCAAGAAATAGAAGTTCCTTATTTTCTTGTTGCCATACTTCATTTGAAATTTTACGATAGACAGCGAATGGAAATGTCTTTGGATCTACACCCGTCTGTGTAAAATCATATTTATAGATCTGTTCTCCGTATAATACTTCATTAACGAATTCTCTTTTTTTCTCTGTAAGCATCATTTGCTCAATTTCACATACAAAATATCCCTTGCGTGAAACTGATTCAATATACCCTTCTGCCAGAAGTTGTTCATATGCTGATTCAACTGTATTTTTACTCACTTCTAAATACATTGCTAACTTTCTTTTTGCTGGAAGCTTCGTCATAGGAGGGATTTTTCCACTTCTTATTTCTTCTTTTATATACCCATATAACTGTACATACATCGGCATTTTTGACTCAATATTCAAATTTGGTGTTAACTCTAACATAAAATCTGACCCCCTCACTAAATGAATTACTGATACTTTATACAGTACCAGAGTTTATATATAATACTTTTTATCATGTAAATCGAATAAAATCAATGTTTGAAAGGAGCATCATGATTATGCAAAACAGCAGAAGTCTTGGACTATTTATGATTCTTACAGGAGCTACTTTATGGGGATTATCAGGTCCATTAATTCAATGGTTTTTTCAACGTACGACAATATCATCAATCGACTATTTAGTCATTCGCCTCTTACTTGCTGGGGTCTTTATTTTATGTTTCTTACTTACAAAAAAACAAAATATATTTCGTATTTTGCAACAACCACATCATCTATTACACCTTATCATTTTCTCAATCCTTGGGATGCTTGGCGCACAATATGCTTTTATTGAAACTGTGTATATTAGCAACGCCGTGACAGCTACACTATTTCAATTTTTAGGACCAGTTCTAATTACTATTTACGTTGCAATCCAAAATAAAAAACTGCCCTCTACTACGCAAGCAGTAGCAATTGTCTCTGCACTGATCGGCACATACTTTATTATTACAAATGGATCAGCCCATAATATTGTCATGTCTAAGGAAACTATTTTATTCGGACTGTTAACAGCTATTGGTTTTACCTTCTATACACTTCACCCTACTTCCCTTATACAAACATGGGGGACGACTCTTATTATTGGCTGGGGTATGCTAATTGGAGGTATTGCATTATTTATTTACAATCACTCTTTTGAATGGAAACAACTTTCACAAACCTTTACGCTGTCAATATTCTCTATGCTAATTTTAATTATAATAATTGGTACAGTTTCTTTTCTTCTCTACATCGGTAGCCTAAAATATTTATCAGCAACAGAGACTAGTATTTTATCTAGTATTGAACCACTTGTAGCAACTATTGTTTCTATTACTTGGCTAAAAGAATCTTTCGGAGTATACCAATTACTAGGTGGTATATGTATCGTCATCGCAGTTATTTTCTTAACAATGCCAGAAAAAGTAGCAAAATCCACATTCAAAACTGAACAAATATAATGTCAAATGTAAAAAGAGATCTATTTTTACGATTACTACTTTCCATTATGATGAATAAGAACCCTGACTTCACTATTGATTAAACACTAAATCTTTATAACAAAAAACAGAAAAACCCTATAAGGGGCTTTTCTGTTTTTCACTTGCCATTCAAATCGTACTTCATTTTATTCTATTGTACAGCGATTATTTCGCTGCCTTCTCATGCTCCTGCTTGAAAAAGCTCTTCATCGAATTGAACACATCTGACTTTTGTTTAAGGATGTAGTCTGTGTTCTTTGCATAAGCAATACATTATTCTACAAATACCAAAGCAATTCATTTTTCATTTTCTTACCATTCTTATTCATCTTTTTTACAACTTCCCATCTCTTATTTTGCTTATTCACTTCATAAAGTATATTTGTTCCATCTGATTTCTTAAAAAGGATATATGCTTTTTTCCCTTTTATAAAGGTAACAGGAGAAATCACATTTTTATAAGGTGGATGGACCTCTGGATTCAAAATGTTATTAATGATCTCCTCAGTAATATTGGTAAGGGATTTGTATTCCTTTTCTTTTTCTGCTTTATATTGTAGCTGCGAATAATTATATTCTGAATATAGCTCTAAATTTAAATTAAACGATTGCTTTATATCTGAAATCGTCTCACTATAAAACTGTTTAAATTTCCTTTCCTCTTGATCGCCTTCATGATTATAACTAATCTTCTTAATTCCTATTGGGCTTATATGAAAGATCATTGTCTCCTTTCCATGAGGAGGATTGTGTGCATGTTCAAAAGTATTCACTTTGACTTTTGCAGTAAAGCCGAAGCTTCCTTCGCGATCCCTATTAATATTTAATATTTTCGCATCATACAAACCATACGCTTTGTGATATCCATAATAATCTTCTACACCTTTTGAAATATAAGGATCGAGTGTAGTCAGCAATGTATCATGAAGTAATTTATTATTTATTTCATTTTGATTTGCTTTAATTACAGAAGGTTGAATAAGAAAAATGAACATGCTAATTGAGATTAATATAAAAAATTTTGTCTTCATATAAACCCTGCCTAATGTATTTTAGGATTATATTTACCCATGCAAAAAAAAAAGATACTTAGATCCATACAATATCTTCTCCCAGAAAGCACAATAAAAAAAATCGACTAAATAGTCGATTTTGATGTACATGCGTTAATTGCATAAGAAACTCTATAATTCCAAAATATCAATGATGCTGTATTAACAAATTCATAAGATCAAAACACTTATCAAGGGAATTAAAACCAGCATCATTTTATAACTTGCCTCTTTACTTCAATAAGAAGAAAAGAATCACCACATAACCTCATTTATTCGCCTACTAAGCCATCACCATCTCGATCATCCATATATTTATAGAGCCATGAATCTCGCGTAATTGGCATTTTAAATCCAGCAGCTTTGGCTTCAGCGATCGTAACACTTCCGTTATGATTTGTATCCACTTTACTAACGTCTTCATTACTATTTTTCGTTTTGTTTGCAGGCACATTGTTTGTTTTCGGTGGAGTACTGCTCGTACCTGTCGTTTTCCCTAAATTTTTGTTCACTTCATCTGGGTTTACATTGTCAAATTCATCTGTAATGGATCTGCCCTGAATTTTATATGTGAATTTATAGTGGTTAGGAATTTGCGTCCTAGTATTAGGATAGTGAATCACTGCTACGAAATCAGTGCAACCTTTTGCATCTCGAATCACTTTTTCCATATAAGCTTGATCACCGTGCCTATTGAGATTGCTGTTCTGAGGTGTAATGTTATATGCGTTTGATACTCCCCCAAGCGAGTCAGCAATCACATGCCCTTTATCCAAGGTTGGACTCTCTGTACCAGGAACATTTGCTTCATCAGAGTAATATCGACCTGATGACAAAACATGATCCGTATTCGAATTTTGAAGAGTTATCTTTTTCGCCTCAACACGAATTAGCTGACCGTATTCATTTGTATACGCCCAATATTCCCGTTCTCCATATCCGACATCTACTTTGACATTCGGCTGTCTATCTCCTGACATATCCCCGCCGTTTACTACAATTAGGGTATATTTGCTATAATCAAATCCGTCTGTTGTACCTGTTGCCTTTGAAGTGCTAAAAGCAGGAACACTTTTGTTCGGTTCACTATCACTCTTTGTTTTTTCTGTGTCATCTGCAGGTGTACTCTTAATGTTTTCAACAGTCTTAGAAGCCGTGCTCGTTGGGGATTCCACTTTTTTTGACGAAGTCTGTTCAGTGATTTGTCCGCAACCCACAAATATAGATAATAAAATCACAGTAAATAAAATCAAAAATACTCTTTTAATCACACTTCTGCACACCTTTCTCATTTTTCTACTCTAGAAAATCCTATTTAACGATAACACATTTTGATCTTTTGTTGGAAAATATTTATCGTTGGTTTTTACAACAAAAAACCAGAAAAACCCACTACCGGGCTTTCTGGTTTATCTTTATAAAAGAGAAATTTCATAATACACCCTTTTTCCTTATCAGCATGCTCAGCTTTATAAGAAGTTATTAAATGGAGCGTTGCAATTCCTTTTTTAAAAGTATTTACAATATTGATCTTGGCGTTGCTTTCCACTCAGTTTCGCATATATACGTGTTGTTTCACTCTTTTCGTGACCTAATAAGCTTTGGATTACTTCAATTGGAGCTCCATTATCCATTAAATGGGTTGCATAACTGTGTCTTAGTTGGTGGGTGAAATCTTCTTATTAAACTCTGCCTGTAAAGAAACCTCATTAATTATATGGCGCGTTTGAGCAATACTTAACCGACGAGGTGCTCTTTCGGTTACAAATAATGCAGGATCTGAATCGTCTCGTTCGTTCAAGTATCTAAATAACCAAATTTCAGCTCGAGTATTGAAGTATACTTCTCTTTCTATATCACCTTTTCCTCGTACTATTACAGAGTGATTCGTCCAATTAATATTATTTTTATTATTAAGACAATTTCGCCTATACGGCATCCTGATGAATACATAAACTCAATTATTGCATGTTCTCTTAGCGTATTACAGGCTTCTCGAAGGAGTTCAATTTCCTTAACAGTTAAGAATTTAGGAATTCTAGTTCCAGCTTTTGGTTCTTTTAACTTTGAAGAAGGGTTACTATGAATCTCACCCTCTTCATGAGCCCAACGGAATAAAGATTTTATAAAACGAACTCTATGTGCTAGACTTGCAGGTTTTAACTTTTCTCCAACAATTACAAGATACTCTTTTAAAGCATCAGTAGAGATTTGAGCAATATCAATATCACCGAAGTGTTTTATTAATAATGTTGCTTGGATTTTATATGCCTTTAGAGTAGTTGTTGAGTATCCTTCAATTAACTTATCATTATAGTAACTTATCCATGCTTTAGATAATAACATTAATGAATTCCCTCCAATAATTGTTGTTATACCAGGCATTATTGACGAAATTCATGTTTAAAATAGGTGGGTTATATTATTGCACTAAATGGCAGGATAGTCATAATGAACGAAACGGCTCCATTTTGTTGAATAAGAATCCTCTCTATCACATTTATTAATCTTTGTGTATTTATGACAAAAAAACAGAAAAACCCTCAATGGGGTCTCTCTGTTTCTCACTTTCTACGAATTTTATATAGATTTACTAAACTCGACTTTTAATTATGTCGGGTCGCTTCTTTAATCCTTCCATTTTTTACCTTTTCCATTTCCATGTCCTTTTTCTTTTCCTTTTTCTTTTCCTTTTCCTTTTCCTTTATTTTTATGCTCCTTCTTTTCATGCTTGTCTTCTTTCCAACCATCATCTTGCACTTTCTCTTCTTCTCTGTACATTTCCTCTTGTTTCTTTTTCTTTTCTAATTGTTTTTTATAATTCTTTCCAAGTAGTGGTAGATCGAACTTATTGGGCGGAATTTCCTTTCCAGATTTCAATATAATTTCTTTAAATATTACAGTCGCGGTTTGACTACTTGATGATGTCAAATAATGATTTTTATCTGTTTTATCATAGCCTAACCAAACAGCCCCAACGATGTTTGGAGTATACCCTACAAACCAATGGTCTTTTGCTCCGTTCACAGTAGAAAAAGGCAGCTGAGTAGTTCCTGTTTTACCTGCAATATCTCTGCCTTCTATTTGTGCTTTAACTCCAGTTCCCTCTTTGACAACACCCTTGAGCATAAATGTAATTTTTTGAGCGATGGATGCCTCGGTCACCCGAGTTTGTTTTTTATTCCATTTCCCAATCGTCTCTCCATCTGCATTCTCAATTTTTTGAATCGCATGTGCTTCTACCATAATTCCGTTATTTGGAAAGGCGGAAAATGCTTGAGCCATTTTTAAAGGAGATGTTCCTTCATTCATACCTCCAAGAGCTAGACCAAGAGTCTGATCTTTTTTACCTAATGGAATACCAAAACGCTTTACTGCATTTATCCCATTTTCTAATCCTATTTTTTGCAATAACCAAACAGCAGGTACATTATAAGAGTGGATAAGGGCGTCGTACATCGTAACTTCTCCATGAAATTGATTGTCAGAGTTTTGAGGTTGATAGCCATTAATATTAATAGGATGATCTTCTAAGGTATCAAAAATATCATATCCTTGTTCCAACGCTGGAGTATAAGTTGCCAATGGTTTCATTGTGGACCCAGGCTGACGTTTTAATTGAGTAGCACGATTAAATTGCCTAAAAGTATGCTCACCGCGTCCGCCAACAAGGGCAGTAATACCTCCTGTTGAAGGGTTAATCAGAATGGCTCCGCTTTGAATGGTTTGATCAGACTGACTTTTAGGAAACAAATTGTTATTTTTATACACATCTTCAACAGCACTTTGAATGGCAGGATTCAATTCGGTATAAATATGGAGTCCTCCTGAAAGAACCTCGTTTGGTGTCAGATGATATTTATTGATCGCCTCATCAATAATATAATCTACATAATATGGATATTTACCTTGGTAATCTTTATTTTTCTTATCTGCTAATACAATTGTTTGCGCCTTAGCCTTCTGAGCTTCACTTTGACTAATATAGCCTTCATTTTCCATTAATGACAGCACAGTATTTCTACGATTAATTGCTTTATCGAAATTCTTAAAAGGCGACAGGTTAGAAGGAGCCTTAATGATGCCCGCTAACATCGCTGATTCGCTTAATGTTAACTGATTCGCATCTTTCCCAAAATACACTTGGGCTGCACGCTGAATACCCCAAGCACCTTCTCCGAAATAGATCTGGTTCAAATAACGCTCTAAAATTTCATTTTTCGAGTATACTCGTTCAATCTTCTTTGTCAAAATCAATTCTTTTAACTTTCTTGTATAGGTACGCTCTTGTGTTAGAAAAGCATTTTTGGCTAACTGTTGCGTAATTGTACTTCCGCCTGCAACAATTTCTCCACTTACTAAGTTTTTTAGTAGCGCCTTTGCAATCCCGAAATAGTTAATACCATTATGCTTGTAAAAGCGTTGATCTTCAGTTGCAATAACGGCATGTATCATATTTGTTGGAATTTGCTTTATGCTGACTCCTTCGATGTTCGAAACTGAGATCTTACTTGCGGCTTCTCCTTTTTGATCAAAGATGATTGTCGGCTGCGGTGCAGGATCTTCCAATTTACTCACATCACTTGTCCAAATCAAGATATTCATAATAAATAAAAAGCATACAACTAACGCTGCAACTATCGATAATATTTTGAAAAGGAAGCCTTTGGAAGATAAACGGTTCCATAGTTTCTTTGATAATTTTCTTTGCTGTCTTCTCTCTATTCTCCCCACACTGTTTTCCCCTTTAAATTTAATGTAACTGTTTGTCATTTATCTATAAAAATGTTTATCATTTGCTGGATGGTACATGCAATATTCTTCTATATCCTATCCATCTTTTTTGCTTCGTTAATTTATAGAGGGATAACATAAATATAGAAGAGCTATCAAGGCTATTTACCCTTATAGAATAAAGGCTTCTATTAAATCTAATTTACTTTCTTTGATTCGGTCTTCTCATGAACAATACGTACATACCGTAATAAAGAGGAAATAATCAAACTATACCCTTTATCATTTTTCACAGTAAAATAATCTTAGTTTAACAGTTTACTCATCACTTCAAGCCTAATCTCCTCGATGGTAACTTCTAGTCCTTGGGTTACATTTTCCCATTTTATAGAGGATTCACAAGTGTAACAAACATAAAGTGTTTTCAAGTATATCTTCCTTTCTTTTGCTCCTGTCTTCACAAAAAAAAATACCCTTTTTCATCGGGGTATTTCACAGTATACTGCTATCTTCGTTTACATAACTTTTATTTTACACTAGCTATGTTTTTATTGTTTGATTTATCACAATTATACAAGGTGTTGTAATATATATCACTAACTAATAAAAGGAAAAAGCTAACAACTAAATTATCGTGTTTCTTCTCTGATTGATGAAATGATGGAATTTCAAGATTAAATTACAGATAAAGGTGGGCTTATGAAATTACCAGAAGCTTTTGGGAATACTCATCTGTTCAGTCCAACCCTGTTTACAATCACACATCACTTTTAATATGTACCCCGATTATTTCAACAAAAGGAAAACCCTATTCATTTTTTTAACAATATTGGTCAACTATACTGCAAATATGTTGAATAAGATCCTCTATGCCATTCATTAAACTTTGAGTATTCATGACAAAAAACCAGAAAAACCCTCTACCGGGCTTTTCTGGTTTCACTTACCTATTCTACTCAACATTCATTTAATTCAGTTATCCAGCGATTATTTCGCTGCCTTCTCATGCTCCTGTTTAAAGAAGCTCTTCATTGAATGGAATACATCTGATTTTTGTTTAAGGATGTAGTAGCGGAATTTTTCATCATTAATGTTTTTATATGCGGACATTAGTGTAGAGTGTCGATTGTATTGGTTTACTTCTCCGTATCCGAACATATTGCTCACTTTCATTAATTCTTGAACTAATTTTACGCAGCGAGCATTATCAGATGTTAAATTATCTCCATCAGAGAAATGGAATGGATAGATATTATATCTTTCTGGAGAATATTTGTATTCAATTACTTCTAAAGCTTTTCGATAAGCAGATGAACAGATCGTTCCTCCGCTTTCTCCTTTTGTGAAGAACTCTTCTTCTGTAACTACTTTTGCTTCTGTATGGTGTGCAATAAACTCGATATCAACTGATTCATATTTTGTTCTTAAAAATCTAGTCATCCAAAAGAAGAAGCTTCTTGCCATATACTTTTCCCATAAGCCCATACTTCCGCTCGTATCCATCATTGCGAGTACGACGGCTTTAGATTCTGGTTTTCTAATTTCATTCCATGTACGGAACTTTAAGTCTTCTGGAGATATAGGATAGAATGATGGCGTACCACTCATTGCGTTACGTTTAAACGCAGACATCATTGTACGTTTTTTATCAATGTTACCCATTAACCCAGTTTTTCTAATGTCATTAAATTCAATATTTTCTACTGTATTTAAGTCTTGTTCTTTTCTTTTTAGATCTGGTAATTCTAACTGACTAAAAAGAGCTTCCTCTAATTCCATTAGTGAAACCTCTGCCTCATAATAATCTTCGCCTGATTCCTTACCTGCTCCTTGGCCTTTACCAGCACCTTTTTGCGGCTGGCCGCCTTGTGAACCATCTCTTGCCACTACATCGCCAACTTTACTGTCTCCAGTACCCTGACCAACGTGTTTATTTTTATCGTAGTTGTATCTAATCTTATACTCATCTAGTGACCGGATTGGGATTTTTACTACATCGCGCCCATTTGACATGATGATGCTTTCTTCTGTGATCAAATCTGCTAAATTCTTTTTAATCGCCTCTTGTACCTTCTCTTGATGGCGCTGTTGGTCGTCGTGTCCTTTACGATGGAGGGTCCAGTCTTCCTGTGAAATGGTAAAATTATGCTTTTGTTCATGTTCATTATTTTCATTACTCATTTTCTTTCCCTCCCTTACTTGTTATGATTTATTTTAAAAATAAAAAAATCGTCACACAGTAATACACAATTGCATAAACTAATTCGGTAGGTGATTTTCTACCCTTTTTTATGGATTACTCTATCATATGCAGAAGGACACAATAATTGACAATGTTTCTTCTAAATTTTACACCCATTTTTTCAGAAAATAGGACGAGTCCTTAAAAATAAATATATTTATATAAAAATTCCAATAAACTTTTGCCTTTAACTATATGTAACAATACTTAAAAAAGAACAAAAAAAGTGGAAAACTAGTAAAAAGTTTTCCACTTTTTTTGTTTAAGGTAAATTATGCCCCATTCCAGCTACGTAAATTCGTAACCATTGTTCCGCTGACATACTTAACTTTGTAGATTCAACTGCTGTTTTGACACGTTCAATTTTACCAGACCCTACGATTGGCATCATTTTAACGGGGTGAGCTAATAACCATGCGTACATTACTTCGTCGATTGAATTTGCACCAATTTCACTAGAAATCTCTTCAAGCATCTCTCGAACTCGTACCGCTGTTTCAGACTGACTAGTAAAAATTTGTCCGCCTGCTAATGGGGACCAGATCATTGGAGCAATATCTTTTTCAAGTAATAAATCAATTGTTCCCTTTTCAAAATGCTCTAATTGCATTGGTGAAACTTCAATTTGATTTGTTACTAAAGGCATGTTTAGATATGCTTGTAATGCATTAAATTGAGATGGTAAAAAGTTGGATACCCCAAAGTGGCGTACTTTTCCTTCAGATTGAAGTTGATTAAACGCCTCTGCGATTTCCTTTGGATTCATAAATGGATTTGGTCTATGTATTAACAGTAAATCGATATAATCTGTTTGTAGATTTTCCAATGAATTGTTCACACTCGTTAAGATATGCTCTTTACTAGTATCATAATGATTCATTTTAAGTTCAGGAAACTTTGATGACTTTAACTTTATCCCACATTTTGTAACGATTTGGATTTTTTCACGAAGCTCCGGTTTTATTGCTAAAGCCTTTCCAAAAATCTCTTCACAAGTATAACCACCATAAATATCGGCATGATCAAATGTTGTAATTCCTAAATCAATGCATTCTTCTATAAAAGCGACTAATTGTTCTGATGTCATTTTCCATTCAGCTAAACGCCATAATCCGTGAATAATTTGTGAAAACTCAAGATTATCAGCTATTTGAATTCTTTTCATATACATTACCTTACCCTTCTATTTAATCATTATCATCATTATAGGATAAACGTTATTAATTGCAAAAGAAAACGGCTATCTAATAGATAGCCGCTTAAACAATTTATCGGTTTAGTAATGAACCTACGTAGCGTAATAATTCATTTGCTGATGTTGAATTATAACCATATTCATCAACTAATCTACTGACAACGTCATTGATTTTCTTCAATTGACGCTCGTCAGGAGTTTTTGTGGACGTCGTAATTTTCACAACATCCTTCAGATCCGAAAAAAGTTTCTTTTGGATAGCTTCTTTTAATCTTTCATGTGAATTGTAATCAAAACGTTTGCCTTTTCTTGCATAGGCAGAGATTCTGATTAATATTTCTTCACGGAATGCCTTCTTCGCATTCTCAGAGATGCCAATTTGTTCTTCAATCGAACGCATCAACTTTTCATCTGGATTCATCTCTTCACCTGTTAAAGGATCACGAAGCTTATTCTTATTGCAATATGCTTCTACATTATCAAGATAATTATCCATAAGTGTTTTTGCAGACTCTTCATATGAATAAACAAAGGCTTTTTGAACTTCTTGTTTTGCAATATCATCATATTCTTTTCTTGCGATTGAGATAAAATTCATATAACGCTCACGATCTTCATTCGAAATAGATGGATGTTGATCTAAACCATCTTTTAATGAGCGTAAAACATCTAAAGCATTAATTGAAGGGATCTCTTTTCGAATAATTGTAGATGAAATACGGTTAATGACATATCGTGGATCGATACCATGCATACCTTCATCTAAATATTCTTTCTTCAGCTCTTCTAAATCAACAGTGTTATAGCCTTCTACCATTTCACCATCATATAGACGCATCTTCTTAACTAAATCAATATCTCCTCGTTTTGGTTCTTTTAAACGAGTAAGTATTGTAAACATTGCGGCAACTCTTAAAGTATGAGGAGCAATATGAACATTTGAAACATCACTTTCAGAGATCATTTTTTGATAGATTCTCTCTTCTTCACTCACTCTTAAGTTATAAGGAATTGGCATTACGATTATTCGAGAATGTAACGCTTCATTTTTCTTATTATTAATAAAGGATCTGTACTCTGTTTCATTCGTGTGAGCAATGATTAATTCATCCGCAGAAATCAATGCAAAACGCCCTGCTTTAAAGTTTCCTTCTTGCGTCAGGGATAATAAATGCCATAAAAACTTTTCATCACATTTTAACATCTCTTGGAATTCCATCATTCCACGGTTCGCTTTATTCAACTCACCATCAAACCGGTAGGCACGTGGATCTGACTCTGATCCGAATTGAGCAATTGTTGAAAAATCAATACTTCCTGTTAAATCTGCAATATCTTGAGATTTTGGATCAGAAGGGCTAAAAGTACCAATACCAACTCGACGATCTTCTGATAAAAATACTCTTTCTACCATAACATCTTCTATTCTTCCACCAAACTCTTGTTCAAGTCTCATTAAGTTTAAAGGTGAAAGATTTCCTTCAATTCGAACTCCATATTCTGTGAAAAAATCATCTCTTAAATGGTTAGGAATTAAATGCAATGGATCCTCATGCATTGGGCAACCTTTAATTGCGTAGATTGCACCTTGATCAGACCTTGAATAATTTTCTAAGCCTCTCTTTAACATCGTTACCAGTGTAGATTTACCACCACTTACAGGACCCATTAACAATAAAATACGTTTTTTTACATCTAATCTCTTGGCAGCAGGATGGAAATATTCTTCCACGAGTCTCTCTAACGCTTCTTCTAATCCATATAGGTTGTTATTAAAGAAACTATAGGTTTTTTTACCATTCACTTCTTCAATACCTGCGTCTTTAATCATATTATAAATTCTAGAATGTGCAGTTTGTGCAACCAATGGCTCCTCTTTTAACATTTCAAGATACTCAGCAAAAGTGCCTTCCCATTTCAATCTTTGTTCCATGTCCCGGTGCTGCTCAAGTTTCTTTAAAATATCCATGGACAAGTACCTCCTTCTTCTCATCTGTAAGAGAGATTATTAAAGGATATGCAAGGATGTCCGTACTCATGCTATATCTTTGAGTAGGAAAATATATTTTATCGAAATCCAATTCTCATAATTTTACTTTCATATTTCTATGTTTTTTTTGTATAATAAGGTTTAGGGTGTTGGGAATTTTTCAATTGGGAGGATACATACTGATGAGACTAGTATTAATTTTATTAGTAACAGCATCATTCTTAGCAGCAATTTTCACAGGCGGCTATAATGACAAACCTGGACTGAAAAACAGATAATATTTTTTAAAGGATGCTTCTAAACGCGGATCTTATTTTAATTTAGACCGTTTTATGGAAGCATCTTTTTTTGTACTCTTTGATAAACTCTTACATTAATACAAAAAAAATCACCATTTATATGGTGACTTTTATTATTTAGAATAATCCTTTACCTTCAACAACTCGCGGAAATCTTGCTGACGTAAAGCTTCATAAATTAAAATTGCAGCTGTATTTGATAAATTTAGTGACCTAATATGATCTGTCATTGGTATACGTAAGCAAGTTTCCATATTTTTTTCAATTAACTCTTTCGGAAGCCCTGTTGTTTCTCTACCAAATACAAAGAAAATCTCTTCATCTAAATTTGTATAGTCAAAGTTTGAATATGTTTTTTCCCCAAATTTAGTTATAAAATAAAATTTCCCGTCTTTATACTTATCAAATAAATCGTTCAAAGAATCATGATAATGGATATCTACATGCTCCCAATAATCAAGACCAGCTCTTTTTAACATTTTATCATCAGTTGAAAAACCTAACGGACGGATTAAATGTAAACTTGTATCGGTTCCTGCACAAGTACGTGCAATATTTCCTGTATTTGCTGGAATTTGTGGTTGATATAATACAACGTGTATTCCCATCTTTTTCACCTCTATATTGTTTCAATGCTTTATATTATACCAAATTCGTAATTAATAAGGTATTATTCCATTGGAGGATTAGAAAAGTCATCAACGAAGTGAAAAAACTTATACTTTATATTCTCCGTAAAAGCAGAAGAATCATAGTAAGACCAATATCTTTTACGGCTATTTACAGTATGTGCATTCACTAACGGTTCACCATTTTCATCCTTAGCAACAACGATTGTACAATGATTCCATACTCCATCACCTTCGAAATCATATACGATAATATCCCCCAATGTAAGATCTTTTGGAGAAGGCACTTCTTCTGCTTTAATTCCAGTTTTAGGTGAAGGTAAAAATCTTCTTAATGCGTGAGCAACTCTCCAGCTATAACTACTATTAGAATGATTTCTATACCACCACCCTGTCCCTGGTTTTGGCATTCCAACCATTCGAATACCTCCAGCCCTTAAACATTGAGAGATAAAATTAGTACAATCATTTGCATACAATGGATATTCTTTATTATGGCCATCCCACCAGGTTTCAGCATATTTAACAGCATTAAAGCGATTATATCTGTTATTTCGATCTAATGATTCACTATCACCTATATCGTCTTCTTCGAGTTCATAATTTTCAACTTGATTATCAATCGGGAACGCTATGTCATATAAGATTTCATCATTTTCAATCGCGATCTGTCTTTGATGTTGATCCTCTTCAAAATATAAATCGGTTTGCTTTAAAAAATATCGCGTATGGAAGGTATAATTTATATACGTTATATCCTGTTCATTCCAAATATTATTTACATCAAGATTTCCATATACTTTTACTAATGAAGTATTACGTTTATTATATAATTCAACTTTACGCCTGATGGCCTGATATTCTTTTTCTTGAATAGGATGACTTCGATGTCCTTCACCAAAATAAAGCTGTAATCGTTCTTTTAAATAACGCTCTAAAAGTTCACGATTAAACAAGATAATCCCCCTTTTCAACATATATTCTTATTCTATACGATGTTGAAAAATAAGAGATTATACCACTCATTATTGATTACTTTGAAAGAACAGCATTAATTTCATTAAGTACAATCTCATCTTGCTCTTTTTGTAAACAACTTTCAATAAATGGTGTACTGGTCTTTCCTTCAATCTCAAAAATAGCCCAGATAGCTGTACCTCTTATTACTGGTCTAGCATCTTTTTTTGCTAATTGCTTTAAATCCTCTAATGCAGATTCATCTTTAAAATGTGCTAAAGCAATAATAGCATTTCGCTGAATAGGATTCTTTCCTCTCCATGACCCAGAAATTTGACCAAACTGACTTTTAAACTCTCTATTACTTACCTTTAATACTGAGCGTAATAAAGGTTTTACAGTTTCCGGATCAGGTTCCATTTCAGTATGATGCGTAAAATTAACCCCTTTATTTTTAGGACATATTGTCTGACATGTATCGCAACCATATATTCGATTTCCTAACTCTTTTCGAAACTCAACAGGAATCATTTCTTTTGATTGGGTTAAAAATGCAATACAATTTTTAGCATTTAATTGACCTGGAGAAACAATAGCGCTTGTCGGACAAACATCAAGGCATTTTGTACACTCTCCACACTGTTCCTCAATAGGCGAATCTGGTTCAAAAGGTAATGAGGTAATCATTTCCCCTAAATAGACATAGGAACCGAATTCTGGGGTAATGATTGAACAATTTTTAGCACTCCAACCTATACCTGCTCGCTCAGCTACAGCTCGATCTACTAGCTCTCCAGTATCGACCATCGACTGAACCTTTGCATTTGGATAATGTAATAAAATAAATGACTCAAGCTGAAGTAATTTCTTTTTTACAACTACATGGTAATCTTCCCCCCATGAAGCCCTACAAAAGATACCTCTTGTAGATCCTTTTTTACTTTTAGGAGGATTTTTCATTTTAGATGGATAAGCTAGAGCAATTGCAATTATTGAATTAGATTCTGTCATAATTTTTCTTGCATCTACTCTTCGTTCAATATCCTTTGTCTCAAAACCCGATTGGTAATTTAATTCCTGCTGCTTATATAAACGATTTTTTAATGTTAAAAACGGATCAACAGTTGTAAATCCAATCTTATCTATTCCAATTTCTTTACTATATAAAATCAATTCTTTTTGAAATTCTTTTATATTCACAAGAATCACCTAACTGCCTGTTAATTTACAAATTATATTTTCTATTCTAGTCAGAAAATTATTTCTTTATTTAATTATGACACAAAATCCTTTAATAATAGACTTTTTAATATAAAAAAACGCAATGTATCGTTCTTCGAATGAATCAATACACTGCGTTGTTATCAAGTTATAAGTGCTTATCTACTAATACAAATGTAATATGTATTTAGTAGGTTTTTAATGAACTTGTAATTAAATTTATCATAAATATGTCATAAATTCAAGAATAAAATCATTTTTTGTCGAAAGTGTTCTAGCATGGTTAAGCTTAGAATATGGAAAGGTCGAGAATAGAAAATGTCTAAATTAGTAAGCTCAATAATCATCAGAACTTTATTAATTAGCTAATAGCAGAGTGTATTGAAAGATTTGTAGAAATTTGAATAAAGGTATAATTTATTTTCTCATAGAATTCTTCTTTATAGGTTAAATATAGGAGGAGAATAACTATGACAGATCCTTTGGTAAATGAAGAAAAAAATCCTTTGGTCGAAAGTTTCGAAGGTGTCTGTAGTTTGATTGAAGAAACAAACGACAGAATTGATTTTACACAAGATACCCTTAAGGAACTTGATCGATACAATAACGAGAAATTAAAAGATGCAAAACAATTTACTATTAAAGTAGCTGCTGCAAGCTTACTAATAGCAACAACAGGATTAGTCGTTACTTTAGCAAATAAAAGAAAACCAAAACAGTTTGATTGGCTTGCTGCAAAGCAAAAACGTAAATATGTAAAAATGTAATGAAGAGCATTTCTAAATGAAGAATAGCCCCTTAAAGAAAGGCAGTGACTATAATGGTCGTTGCCTTTCTTTATGATAATCGTATGAAGATAATTTTTTAATGCTCGATGAAGATAAAGAATATATAAACCCTATTCTATTCCTTACCTTTTACTATATAAACAAAAAAAAGGATTCTGCATCTCTGCAAAATCCTCTTCCCTGATTTCAATATAGCGGTGACAGGACTTGAACCTGCACATCCGTGAAGATACCTGATTTTGAGTCAGGCGTGTCTGCCATTCCACCACACCGCCAAAAAGTTATAAAATAATTATAATATAGGAAGGACTAATTGTCCAATCAAATCTGAAATTAAAAACCTCTTACTTTTGTAAGAGGTTTAATGATACCGAGGGCCGGACTCGAACCGGCACGGGGTCAACCCCCGCAGGATTTTAAGTCCTGTGTGTCTGCCATTCCACCACCCCGGCAGAAGTAAATTAAAAGGCGGTAACCGGATTTGAACCGATGATAAAGGTTTTGCAGACCTCTGCCTTACCACTTGGCTATACCGCCATATTTGGAGCGGAAGACGGGGTTCGAACCCGCGACCCCAACCTTGGCAAGGTTGTATTCTACCACTGAACTACTTCCGCATAATGGCTGGGCTACCTGGATTCGAACCAGGGCATGACGGAATCAAAATCCGTTGCCTTACCGCTTGGCTATAGCCCATTAATTAAGAACTTTATATACTATATTCAGTTTATTATAAATAATATTACTCACTTGAGTAATCCTTACAATAATTTAAATGGGGCGACCGATGGGAATCGAACCCACGAGTGTCGGAACCACAATCCGATGCGTTAACCACTTCGCCACGACCGCCATTATTGAATTATTTGGCAGGGGCAGTAGGAATCGAACCCACACCAAAGGTTTTGGAGACCTCTATTCTACCGTTAAACTATGCCCCTATAAAAATGGTGGAGGGGGACGGATTCGAACCGCCGAACCCACAGGGAGCGGATTTACAGTCCGCCGCGTTTAGCCACTTCGCTACCCCTCCGGTTAAAGAGTGCCGACTAGAGGACTTGAACCCCCAACCTACTGATTACAAGTCAGTTGCTCTACCAATTGAGCTAAGTCGGCTTAATAATAATTGCTTGCTATATATTTTATTTAAGATGGTGGCTCGGGACGGAATCGAACCGCCGACACGAGGATTTTCAGTCCTCTGCTCTACCGACTGAGCTACCGAGCCAACTTAAATGGCGGTCCCGACCGGGATCGAACCGGCGATCTCCTGCGTGACAGGCAGGCATGTTAACCGCTACACCACGGGACCATTTGGTTGCGGGGACAGGATTTGAACCTGCGACCTTCGGGTTATGAGCCCGACGAGCTACCAGACTGCTCCACCCCGCGATAATGTGGACTCTATTATTTATAGATCCATAAACTGTATTTCGTTAAGACCATCCCAATCTCAGGATGTTATTGCAAGTAGCAGCTCGATTGGTATGCTGAAGTAATTTCTTCGAAGCATATTCGCTCGTGCTCCACCCCGCGATAATAAGATATATATATTAATTTTAATAATTAAATGGTGGAGGATGACGGGCTCGAACCGCCGACCCCCTGCTTGTAAGGCAGGTGCTCTCCCAGCTGAGCTAATCCTCCAGGATAAAATGGTGACCCGTACGGGACTCGAACCCGTGTTACCGCCGTGAAAGGGCGGTGTCTTAACCGCTTGACCAACGGGCCAGTATAATAGTGCTGAAAACATGTGGCGGAGAGCAAGGGATTTGAACCCTTGAGACAGGGTTACCCGCCTACACGATTTCCAATCGTGCTCCTTCGGCCACTCGGACAGCTCTCCAAAATGGCTCCGCAGGTAGGGTTCGAACCTACGACCACTCGGTTAACAGCCGAGTGCTCTACCACTGAGCTACTGCGGAATAATCATAAACCAAGCGACGTTCTACTCTCACAGGGGGAAACCCCCAACTACCATCGACGCTGAAGAGCTTAACTGCCGTGTTCGGTATGGGAACGGGTGTGACCTCTTCGCTATCATCACTTGATTCAATTCCTTAAGGACAATAACTATTATATCAAATCTCACTCAAAAGTCAATGACTTTTTAAAAGTTTTTTATAATAACTTTTGCACCCTCAAAACTAGATAATGTCATTATCAAACTTGTTAGTTAAGTCCTCGACCGATTAGTATCAGTCAGCTCCACGTGTCACCACGCTTCCACCTCTGACCTATCAACCTGATCGTCTCTCAGGGGTCTTACTAGCTTAACGCTATGGGAAATCTCATCTTGAGGGGGGCTTCATGCTTAGATGCTTTCAGCACTTATCCCTTCCACACATAGCTACCCAGCCATGCTCTTGGCAGAACAACTGGTACACCAGCGGTGTGTCCATCCCGGTCCTCTCGTACTAAGGACAGCTCCTCTCAAATTTCCTGCGCCCACGACGGATAGGGACCGAACTGTCTCACGACGTTCTGAACCCAGCTCGCGTACCGCTTTAATGGGCGAACAGCCCAACCCTTGGGACCGACTACAGCCCCAGGATGCGATGAGCCGACATCGAGGTGCCAAACCTCCCCGTCGATGTGGACTCTTGGGGGAGATAAGCCTGTTATCCCCGGGGTAGCTTTTATCCGTTGAGCGATGGCCCTTCCATGCGGAACCACCGGATCACTAAGCCCGACTTTCGTCCCTGCTCGACTTGTAGGTCTCGCAGTCAAGCTCCCTTATGCCTTTACACTCTTCGAATGATTTCCAACCATTCTGAGGGAACCTTTGGGCGCCTCCGTTACTCTTTAGGAGGCGACCGCCCCAGTCAAACTGCCCACCTGACACTGTCTCCGAGCCGGATAACGGCTCTAGGTTAGAATTTCAATACAGCCAGGGTAGTATCCCACCGACGCCTCCACCGAAGCTAGCGCTCCGGCTTCTCAGGCTCCTACCTATCCTGTACAAGCTGTACCAAAATTCAATATCAAGCTGCAGTAAAGCTCCACGGGGTCTTTCCGTCCTGTCGCGGGTAACCTGCATCTTCACAGGTACTATAATTTCACCGAGTCTATGGTTGAGACAGTGCCCAAATCGTTACGCCTTTCGTGCGGGTCGGAACTTACCCGACAAGGAATTTCGCTACCTTAGGACCGTTATAGTTACGGCCGCCGTTTACTGGGGCTTCAATTCAGAGCTTCTCCCGTAAGGGATAACCCCTCCTCTTAACCTTCCAGCACCGGGCAGGCGTCAGCCCCTATACTTCGCCTTGCGGCTTCGCAGAGACCTGTGTTTTTGCTAAACAGTCGCTTGGGCCTTTTCACTGCGGCTCTCCCGGGCATACACCCAAAAGAGCACCCCTTCTCCCGAAGTTACGGGGTCATTTTGCCGAGTTCCTTAACCATAGTTCTCTCGCTCACCTTAGGATTCTCTCCTCGCCTACCTGTGTCGGTTTGCGGTACAGGCACCTATTTCCTCGCTAGAAGCTTTTCTTGGCAGCGTAGAATCAGGAACTTCGGTACTATATTTCCCTCGCCATCACAACTCAGCCTTATGATGTGCGGATTTGCCTACACATCAGCCTAATTGCTTGGACGCGCATATCCAGCAGCGCGCTTACCCTATCTTTCTGCGTCCCTCCATCGCTCAAACGGAAATGAGGTGGTACAGGAATATCAACCTGTTGTCCATCGCCTACGCCTTTCGGCCTCGGCTTAGGTCCTGACTAACCCTGGGAGGACGAGCCTTCCCCAGGAAACCTTAGGCATACGGTGGACGGGATTCTCACCCGTCTTTCGCTACTCATACCGGCATTCTCACTTCTAAGCGCTCCACCAGTCCTTACGATCTAGCTTCAACGCCCTTAGAACGCTCCCCTACCACTGATACCATACGGTATCAATCCGCAGCTTCGGTGATACGTTTAGCCCCGTTACATTTTCGGCGCAGAGTCACTCGACCAGTGAGCTATTACGCACTCTTTAAATGGTGGCTGCTTCTAAGCCAACATCCTGGTTGTCTAAGCAACTCCACATCCTTTTCCACTTAACGTATACTTTGGGACCTTAGCTGGCGGTCTGGGCTGTTTCCCTCTTGACCACGGATCTTATCACTCGTAGTCTGACTCCTATGGATAAGTCATTGGCATTCGGAGTTTGACTGAATTCGGTAACCCGTTGGGGGCCCCTAGTCCAATCAGTGCTCTACCTCCAAGACTCTAACACATAAGGCTAGCCCTAAAGCTATTTCGGGGAGAACCAGCTATCTCCGAGTTCGATTGGAATTTCTCCGCTACCCACACCTCATCCCCGCACTTTTCAACGTGCGTGGGTTCGGACCTCCATTCAGTGTTACCTGAACTTCATCCTGGACATGGGTAGATCACTCGGTTTCGGGTCTACGACCACGTACTATATCGCCCTATTCAGACTCGCTTTCGCTGCGGCTCCGTCTCTTCAACTTAACCTTGCACGGGATCGTAACTCGCCGGTTCATTCTACAAAAGGCACGCCATCACTCGTTAACGAGCTCTGACTATTTGTAAGCACACGGTTTCAGGTTCTCTTTCACTCCCCTTCCGGGGTGCTTTTCACCTTTCCCTCACGGTACTGGTTCACTATCGGTCACTAGGTAGTATTTAGCCTTGGGAGATGGTCCTCCCAGATTCCGACGGAATTTCACGTGTTCCGCCGTACTCAGGATCCACTCAAGAGGGAACGAGGTTTCAACTACAGGGTTTTTACCTTCTTTGACGGACCTTTCCAGGTCGCTTCATTTACCCCGTTCCTTTGTAACTCCGTATAGAGTGTCCTACAACCCCAAGAGGCAAGCCTCTTGGTTTGGGCTATCTTCCGTTTCGCTCGCCGCTACTCAGGAAATCGCTATTGCTTTCTATTCCTCCAGGTACTTAGATGTTTCAGTTCCCTGGGTCTGTCCTCAGTACCCTATGTATTCAGGTAAAGATACTACTCCATTACGAGTAGTGGGTTCCCCCATTCGGAAATCTCCGGATCAAAGCTTACTTACAGCTCCCCGAAGCATATCGGTGTTAGTCCCGTCCTTCATCGACTCCTAGTGCCAAGGCATCCACCGTGCGCCCTTTCTAACTTAACTAATTTTAAAACTAATTGAATTAAACTTACGCAGTTTAATGAATGACATTATCTAGTTTTCAAGGTACAAAGTTGAGAGTGAACTCTCAAAACTAAACAAAACAATGAAGAAACATTTCATACATGAACCATCGGTTCATGATGTCTCCATAGAAAGGAGGTGATCCAGCCGCACCTTCCGATACGGCTACCTTGTTACGACTTCACCCCAATCATCTGTCCCACCTTAGGCGGCTGGCCCCTAAAAGGTTACCCCACCGACTTCGGGTGTTACAAACTCTCGTGGTGTGACGGGCGGTGTGTACAAGGCCCGGGAACGTATTCACCGCGGCATGCTGATCCGCGATTACTAGTGATTCCGGCTTCATGTAGGCGAGTTGCAGCCTACAATCCGAACTGAGAATAGTTTTATGGGATTAGCTCCACCTCGCGGTCTTGCAACCCTTTGTACTATCCATTGTAGCACGTGTGTAGCCCAGGTCATAAGGGGCATGATGATTTGACGTCATCCCCACCTTCCTCCGGTTTGTCACCGGCAGTCACCTTAGAGTGCCCAACTAAATGCTGGCAACTAAGATCAAGGGTTGCGCTCGTTGCGGGACTTAACCCAACATCTCACGACACGAGCTGACGACAACCATGCACCACCTGTCACTCTGTCCCCGAAGGGAAAGCCCTATCTCTAGGGTTGTCAGAGGATGTCAAGACCTGGTAAGGTTCTTCGCGTTGCTTCGAATTAAACCACATGCTCCACCACTTGTGCGGGCCCCCGTCAATTCCTTTGAGTTTCAGTCTTGCGACCGTACTCCCCAGGCGGAGTGCTTAATGCGTTAACTTCAGCACTAAAGGGCGGAAACCCTCTAACACTTAGCACTCATCGTTTACAGCGTGGACTACCAGGGTATCTAATCCTGTTTGCTCCCCACGCTTTCGCGCCTCAGCGTCAGTTACAGACCAGAAAGTCGCCTTCGCCACTGGTGTTCCTCCAAATCTCTACGCATTTCACCGCTACACTTGGAATTCCACTTTCCTCTTCTGCACTCAAGTTTCCCAGTTTCCAATGACCCTCCCCGGTTGAGCCGGGGGCTTTCACATCAGACTTAAGAAACCGCCTGCGCGCGCTTTACGCCCAATAATTCCGGACAACGCTTGCCACCTACGTATTACCGCGGCTGCTGGCACGTAGTTAGCCGTGGCTTTCTGGTTAGGTACCGTCAAGGTACCAGCTTATTCAACTAGTACTTATTCTTCCCTAACAACAGAGCTTTACGACCCGAAGGCCTTCATCGCTCACGCGGCGTTGCTCCGTCAGACTTTCGTCCATTGCGGAAGATTCCCTACTGCTGCCTCCCGTAGGAGTCTGGGCCGTGTCTCAGTCCCAGTGTGGCCGATCACCCTCTCAGGTCGGCTACGCATCGTCGCCTTGGTGAGCCGTTACCTCACCAACTAGCTAATGCGCCGCGGGCCCATCTGTAAGTGATAGCCGAAGCCATCTTTCAATAAAGGAACAGGAGTTCCTTTATATCATCCGGTATTAGCTCCGGTTTCCCGAAGTTATCCCAGTCTTACAGGTAGGTTGCCCACGTGTTACTCACCCGTCCGCCGCTAACTAACGGGAGCAAGCTCCCATTAGTCCGCTCGACTTGCATGTATTAGGCACGCCGCCAGCGTTCGTCCTGAGCCAGGATCAAACTCTCCATAAAAGTTAAGTTTAAATCTTGTATTGCTCAAAAAACTAATAATTGACGTTTACTTCATGTTTTGTTTAGTTTTCAAAGTTCACTTCATCGCGTCATTTGCGACTTTTTCATATTAACATCTCTTTATCAGTGAGTCAACATTTTTTTATTTTTTATTACTTTGTTTCGTTTTTTGTCGAACCATCTTGGCGACGTATATAAATATAACACCCCATTTAGATTATGACAAGCCCCTTTTTTCATTTTTTTTAAAAAAAGATAAAAAAATTATATATAGTACGGAGGAAGTGTAATACGCTATGTCGAATTAGCCATAAACTATATAGAAAAGGGGTTTAGAAAATGGATCTACAACCAGATATCCTCATAAAATTACTAATATCAGCAATGTTAGGTTCCGTTATCGGGTTAGAAAGAGAGTTAAAACGAAAACCTCTTGGATTAAAGACATGCCTTGTTATTTCAATAATGAGTTGCCTATTAACAATTGTTTCTATTAGTTCAGCATTTTCATTTCATGGAAGTGATTATTTAAATATAACAATGGACCCATTACGTTTACCGGCACAAATAGTATCAGGAATCGGTTTCGTTGGGGCTGGTGTAATTCTCAGAAGAGGTAACGATACAATTGCTGGGTTAACAACAGCTGCTATGATTTGGGGTGCATCGGGTATCGGAATAATTGTTGGGGCTGGCTTTTATGTCGAAGCTTTTGCAGGCGTAGGCTTATTAATAATAAGTGTAGAATTAATTCCCTACTTAATAAACAAGCTTGGTCCTAAAAGATTAAAAGAAAGAGATATAAGTTTGAAGCTTACAGTAATAGGAAGCGAAAATATAAATATTGTCATTGATCAAATAACCGCTCAGGATATTACAGTTAAAAACATTAAAATAAAAGGATTAAATAATGATGAACATTATGTCCAAATGAAATTATTAGTATTTAATAAACGAAGAACGACAGAAATTTATTATGATATTGAACAAATAGAAAACATCCGTGGAATTGAAATAGAAAGTATATAGTAGTGATAAGTTATTGCTTATTGGTAAAAATAAGTGTTACGAAATTGCGATGGGGGTATAAGCTTGAAAGTATTTCGTAACCAACCTATCTATTTTAAATCCTATACACTATTAAAAATTACTGTACTATTATTATCGTTGATTGCTATATTCGGAACAATCATCCATTTCGCAGAACCATTTACTTTTCCGACTGTTTGGGACGGTATGTGGTGGTCAATCGTAACTACATTTACAGTAGGTTACGGTGATTATGTACCTCTCTCTCCAGTTGGACGTTTTTTTGCAGTTATTTTAATTTTACTTGGTACTGGAATTGGTTCTTTTTATATGATTTCATTCACGGCACAAACATTTAGAAACCAAGACGCGGATTTTAGGGGTACACTTACGTTTACAAAAAAGAACCATATTATAATAGTAGGTTGGAATGAACGAGTTAAAAATGTTATTAAACAACTACGTGCATCTTCAAACCAAGTCTATATCGTATTAATTGATGAAAGTTTAGAGTTATTACCTCCTGATTTAGAGAAGGTGCATTTTGTAAAAGGCTCTGCCGCTAATGACTCAGTTTTAGAAAAAGCAAATATAAAATTTGCCAATACAATCTTAATTACAGCTGATCAAAATAAAAATGAGCAAGATGCTGATATGCAAACAATTTTAACAATCATCGCAACAAAAGGTCTTAACGAATCAATTAACTGTATCGCAGAAATCTTAACGAAAAATCAAGTAATTAACGCTAATCGAGCTGGAGCCAACGAAATAATCGAAGCGCATTTGTTGACTTCTTTTGTTATGTCAGGTTCGATTATGCATAGAGGATATTCAGATGTTGTGCTTAAGTTAACAAACCAATTAGAAACCTTTACAGTAAAAATAATGGAAGTTGAACAAAAAATGGTTGGAAAATTTTATTTCGATATTGTAGTTGAAGAATTAAACAACGATAAAATGATTATTGGAATAATTCGTGATAAACAAACAATCATCAGACCCGATAAAAGTATTAAGATTGCAAAAGATGATTTCCTTATCTTACTTACTTAATAATTGTTACGATTAAAAAAGAGCCAATCTAAATGATATGGCTCTTTTTTGATCGACAAAGTTCTAAAACTTGACTCTTTTTTTATAAAAGTTCATCTTCAATTCTCTTTAGAATTTCAAACCCTTTTATTTGATATTTTCTAGGAACTTTTCCATCTTTTTCAATTGGTTCTTGGAACTGGTTTAATGATCCAGTTAAATTTCCCTCTAAACCAACATTATCATCTAGCCCCTCATTATAAATATGCGTTAATAAAAAGGGAGTATCGAATTGTATAACTGCTCCATCCATATCTAACGAACCTGAAGTAACATTAAAAGGTAATCTTAAATATTGATACCCGTCATCATCCTGCATTAATAAATCAAAACTGCCATGATCATATTCCCAGTTTGCTCCAATTACAAATCCATGATTTTTTAATTTCCCCTCAATGTCATTAAGCGGATATATTGCATTTTCTAATTTTGATTTTAAAGGATACATGCTTTCCTCCTCCTTTTTCAATAGTATTTTCTTATTAAGTAAAAACATGAATATTAATTTTAATTTCAATAAAAAAACCGTTGTTAAAGTCAATTTAACAACGGTCCTTTTATCTAATATTATTTTAAACGTTCTTCTAATTGCATTTTTAGTTCTTCAAATCCTGGTTTTCCTAATAATGCAAACATGTTTTTCTTGTAAGCTTCTACACCTGGTTGATCAAAAGGATTTACTCCAAGTAAATATCCGCTCATCGCACAAGCTAGTTCAAAGAAGTATACTGTATAACCGAAAGTATACTCATCTAATTTTGGTAATGAAACAATTAGATTTGGTACTCCACCGTCAGCATGAGCTAAGATCGTACCTTCAAATGCTTTTTTATTAACAAAATCTACAGTTTTACCAGCAAGATAATTTAATCCGTCAGAGTCGTTATCCTCAAGTTCAATTGTTAATTCATGGCGAGGATTTTCAACAGATAAAACTGTTTCAAATAAATCACGTCGACCTTCTTGTACATATTGTCCAAGAGAATGTAAATCCGTTGAGAAGTTTGCTGAAGATGGATAGATCCCTTTTTGGTCTTTCCCTTCACTTTCTCCAAATAATTGCTTCCACCATTCTCCAAAATATTGTAATGATGGTTCGTAGTTAACAAGCATCTCTATTGTTTTACCTTTGTTGTATAAAACATTTCGAACAACTGCGTATTGATATGCTTGATTATCTTCTAATTCTGAAGAGTTGTATTCTTTATATGCATCTTGTGCACCCCTCATCATTTGTTCAATATCAATACCCGCTGCAGCAATCGGTAATAAACCTACTGCAGTTAATACTGAATAGCGTCCACCTACATCGTCAGGAATAACAAATGTTTCATATCCCTTTTCATCGGCAACAGTTTTTAATGCTCCACGTGCTTTATCAGTTGTAGCATAAATACGATGTTTAGCTTCTTCAGCACCATATTTTTCTTCTAATAGCTTTCTAAAAATACGGAATGCAATCGCTGGTTCAGTAGTTGTCCCAGATTTTGAGATAACATTAATTGAAAAATCCTTATCCTTTAAAACTTGAATTAAATCGTGCATATATGTAGAACTAATATTATTTCCTACGAAGAAAACTTGAGGTGCTTTTCTTTCTTCTTTAGAAGCAATATTAAAAAATGAGTGTTGTAACATTTCAATTGCAGCACGTGCACCTAAATAAGATCCACCGATACCAATTACTAAAAGAACGTCTGAATCTGATTTAATTTTCTCTGCTGCTTTTTGAATTCGAGAAAATTCTTCTTTGTCATAGTCATTAGGTAACTCTACCCATCCTAGATAATCGCTACCTGCACCTGTTTTTTCATGAATTGTATGGTGAAATAATTTCACTGCATCCCTTAAATAAGATATTTCATGATCTTGAAAAAACATTTTTGCTTTTGAATAGTCAAATTTAATATGAGAAGTCATACATCAAACCTCCTTAAATAGTTGTAATACCTTTACAATGTACCTAATTAAATAATTGAAAGCAAGTAAATGGAATTATATTTTTGTGAAATTTTTAACAGAAATTAAAAAGACAATTCTCCTTATAATTATTTTTAGTACATAAACAAAAACAAATGAGGAAAGATATGATAGAAGGTCATAAAAAAGGAGGTTAACCTATATGAGTACATTACAACGTATTGCACTTATTTTTACAATTATTGGAGCTATTAACTGGGGTTTAATTGGGTTTTTTCAATTTGATTTAGTTGCAGCAATTTTTGGTGGTGCAGATTCTGCTTTTGCTCGAATTATTTATGGTATCGTTGGTATTTCAGGATTAATTAACCTTGGCTTATTATTCAAACCTTCAGAAGAGCTGGGAACACATCCTGAAACAAATGAAGTAAGATAACTAGCAGACGAAATTAGTCTCTTTTGTATCTGTACTTTTCCAACATTAAAAAGGAAGGGTAAATTCCCTTCCTTTTTAATTCGTCATATTTTCTTTCTTCATCTCAACGCGAAGCCATTCATTTAATTTTTTATGCAGGGTGCTAAATCCATCTGGTTTAAGCTCTCTTAATAGTCTAGCTGCATGTTTTAAGTTCTCGTCACCATTAAATCCTTGATCGATACTTGCTCCTTTTAAAGACAAACTTATTTTTCCTGTCATCTCATCAATAGACAGTACACGTACATTTACTAATTGCCCAACAGAAATATAGTCTCGAATATCTCGAACATATCCATTAATAATTTCGGAAATATGTACTAGTCCTTGTGTTTGGTGATCAAGTGAAATAAAGGCACCATACGTTTGAATCCCTGTTACTTTACCAGTGTAAACTTTTCCAATATTGTAGTTTTGTGCCATTCAAAACACTCCTAATTTTCGTTCAATTCCACTAACTAAATTTTAGCACACACAGACCAACTTTTAAAGTTTGCTTACTACTCATAAATGGCACTTCTTTTCTAAAATCCCTTTACTTATTATAGTCACTTTAAAGGTTGGGCTATTTCAATTATTTTAAATAAATACCTGTCTCTATTAGAATTGACGAAAAACTTATAATTTAAAAGTATTTTAGCCAATTGCATATCATATGGTGACATACAGAGTATTACTGAAATAAAGAATGTATTCCTTCCGTTTGGACATAATAATCCAAAAACTTAAAGGAGAGTTTGGATGATGAATCATTCTGGAACAATGCAGTCGACATATAAGGTTTCTGGACTTGATGTTTATTATGAACTTTACGGATACCATAATAGCAATAAGCAAGATTCAAAAGTATTTGTATTAATTCACGGTTTTTTATCATCTTGCTTCAGTTTCCGAAGACTAATCCCTTTTATCTCAAAAGATCATGTAGTTGTCGTAATTGACCTACCCCCGTTTGGTAAAAGTGGAAAACAGTTAAATTTTAAATATTCGTATGATAACTTTGCGAATGTTGTTATCTCTCTTGTAAATCATTTAAATTTGCAAAACATTTATTTAGTCGGACATTCTATGGGTGGGCAAATTGCTTTATATGTAACGAAAAAAGAACCGGAACTTGTTAAAAAAGTCATTTTATTATGTAGTTCAGGTTATTTAGGAAGGGCAAATCCACATTTAATTATTTCATCTTATTTTCCTTTTTTCTATCTATATATAAAAAGGCACTTAGCTAAACAAGGTATTATGAAATCCCTAATTTCTGTTGTTCATGATCAGAAGTTAATCGATGATGAGATGATAAACGGATACAAGGAACCTTTTTTGCAAGATGAAATTTTTAGAGCATTAACAAAGATGATTCGTGATCGAGAAGGTGATTTAAGTCCTTCAGATCTACAGAATATATCTGTACCTACTCTTTTAATTTGGGGAGAAAAAGATAAAGTAGTTCCACTAGAAGTAGGCGAAAGATTGCATCGTGATTTAAGGTACTCAACTTTATATACTTATCCAGAAGCAGGGCACTTAATTCCTGAAGAAATCCCTGAACATATTTATGAACGGATATCAAATTTTGTATAAGAAAAAGAGTCTCGAATTGCACATAACCCTGTCAAGTAGACAATGAAAAAAAGAGTATATTAAGCTGCGACCTTTTCACGATATTCTATCGGGGAAAGGTCGTTTAATTTTTCTTGGAATCGATCATTGTTGTAAAAATAAATATATTCGTGAATTGCCTTTGCTGCTTCTGGCTTGCTTTTCGGGTTCACTAAATACAACTTTTCCGTTTTTAAATGAGAAAAGAAGCTTTCGATACAGGCATTATCGTAACAGTTACCTTTCCTAGAATGACTTCCTTGAATCTTTATTTTCTCTGTAACTTGCTTCTTATAAGCTGGTGATGTGTACTGAAAACCTTGATCTGAATGGATTAATGCATCTTTTGTGAAGGGCTTGTTTTCCAATTGATCGAGAGTGTTCAACACTAATTCTAGGTCATTTCTTTCTGAAAGTTTCCAGGCTACAATTTCATTATTATAAAGGTCTAAAACTGTTGATAAATAGACAAATGTATCCCCAGTTCGCACATAAGTAATATCTGTTACTAGCTTTTGGTATGGCTTTTCTGCAGAAAATTTGCGGTTAAGGATATTTGGAAAAACGACCGAACCACGTTTACCATAGAAAGGACGCTTTTTTCGAATAACTGAACGAATTCCTAAATTTCTCATCATGCGTCGTACTCGTTTATGATTGACTAGAATGCCTTCTCGTTTTAAGGCTTTTGTCATTCGTTTATACCCAAAATAAGGGTGTATTTTATAAATAGCTAAGATATGCTCTTTTAATAATAATTCTTCATCCACTTTAACCGAGCGTTTAGAAAGACTTTTTCGCCACTTATAGAAGCCAGCTTTTGATACTTCACCTATTTTTAGTAACCACTTTAAAGGATGAAAATTTCGAAGTTGATTAATTATCTCAAAACGTGCCGCCTTTAAGACCATTCCTTTCCGTGAAGATTTGGATTGCGCTTTTTTAAGTATTCTACCTGCGCTTTCAGGTAATTAACTTCTTCTTCAATACTAGTAAAGTTTTTTTTACTCCATATTCCACGCTGATCATCAAAGGTTTCCCCATTTTTAACCTTACGTACCCACTGAGCTATTTGGGAATCACTTTTAATTCCAAACTTTTCACGAAGCATACGATATGACCATCCTTCATCCACTTTCAAACGAACGACTTCTCGCTTTACTTCTTCAGAATAAGTTGAAAATGTTTGTCCTTTTTTAGCCATAAAAAAATCCCCTCTCAGTTAAACAGTTAAGAACATCATATCATGTTCTCTTTTTTTACTGTCTACCTGAAGGGGATAATATCAAATCGGGACTCTTTTTCACATTTTTTATATTTCAAATATCGGTAAAGTAATTATAACCTTCAAGCCTTTACCATCAATATTCATAAATTTTAACTTACCATTGTGTTGGTCAATAATATGCTTTACGATGGCAAGTCCTAGTCCGGTCCCACCTTCGTTTCTAGATCTTGCTTTATCGACTCGATAAAATCTTTCTCCTAAATGCGGAATCTCTTCAGACGGGATCCCCTTTCCTTCGTCTAATATTTCCAATGTGACTTGTTTATCTTGAAATAGTGAAATATAAATTGTTTTACCTGAAGGCGTGTAACGGATTGAGTTATCAAGTAAATTGTGGATTACCTGTTGAAATCGATCTGGGTCAACATTTGCGATAATCGTCTCATCTAAATTTTTTTGAATTTTAATATTACGTTCAATTAGTATCTGGGAATATGTCTCGATTGTATCTTCAATTAACTGGGCAATTACATTAGGTTCTTGATTAAGTGGAAATTGCTGACCATCTAATGTGGCCAAGTCAAGTAAATCTCTAACTAATCTTTGCATCCGACTAGCCTCTTTTTGAATGATACCAACATATTTTAGTTGTTGTTCTTGTTTTATAACACCATCTAAAATTGCTTCACTATATCCTTTAACATAACTCAATGGAGTTCTTAATTCATGAGAAACATTTGCTAAAAACTCTTTTCTATTTTCATCTTCTTTTTGTAAAGAATCAGACATTGAGTTAAACGCAGTAGCTAGTTTTCCGATTTCATCACCACTAATGTAATGTATACGTTCAGTGTAATCACCATTTGCCATTTTATAAGATATTTGCTCCATTCTTGATAATGGCTTAATCATTTGTTTTATTATACTTCTGCCAATTAAAAGAATAATGAAAGCAAATAACAATGTACTGATCATAAAAATCCATTTTGATTGTTGGATTAATTCAGTAACACTCCTTAAAGGTAAGTGTAAATAAATAATCCCTTCAAGTTTTTCTTTTTTTACAACCGGAACAACGACACCGATTATTTGATGCTTAAATCTTTTTTCAAATCCTGTCTTCGTAATCACTTTTCCTTTTAATAAAGTTTCACGATCATCTTCAGTAATGAAAGATTCGTGGCTTACATTATAGGGGATACATGCACTTAAATCTCTTGGATTACTAATAAATAAAACATTAGCATTTGAAACAGCATCAAATTTTGAAACAAATTCTGAAAAGTCATTTACATTATTCGTATTATGATAATGATTTACTAAACCTTTACCTTCTTGGATTAACGTGGAACGAACGTATGAAACATATAATTGCTTATATGCAAACTGAAACATTAAAAAGAAAAAGATCGTTGTACAGATTACGATTAAACAAATCGTTAACCAAAGCTTTTGTAAAAACGATAACGAATAGAGCAATTTCCTCATCCGTTTATCCCAAATTTATACCCTACACCCCAAACGGTAGATATATAATCTGCATCCTGTCCTAATTTAATTCTTAAAGTTTTTATATGTGTATCGACTGTTCTAGCTGTACCGAAATAATCAAAACCCCAAACTTTTTCTAAAATTTGCTCACGGCTAAAAACGTGGTCTTGGTTCTTACAAAAGAAAAGAAGCAAATCATATTCTTTTAAAGTAAGCGATAAAGGTTTGTCCGATACAAAAGCATTCCTAGACTTTTCATTTATTTTAATTTGGCCAATCTGTAAAACTGAGGCATCCGTATTTTTCGTTCTTCTTAAAACCGCATCTACTCTTGCAATTAATTCACCTGGACTGAAGGGCTTTACGATATAATCGTCCGCTCCCATTTTCAATCCATTTACCTTATCCCACTCTTCACCTTTTGCTGTTAAGAAAATTACAGGTACATTTGATGTTTCTCTAATCTTTTTACAAAGGGTCCATCCATCCATAATGGGCATCATTATATCTAAAATTAATAAATCATAGTTTGATTGACTTATTTTTGATAATGCGATTTCACCATTGTTTGCTTCGTCCCAACTATATCCACTATTTTCTAAATACATTCCAACCAATTGGCAAATTTCTTGTTCATCATCAACAATCAATATCTTTCTTTCAATCATGACGAATGCCCTCTCTTAACAATAATTGAAAAGGTCCTCTTCCTACTGCAACTTCTTTTTCAATTTTCATCGTTGTCGTATTTATTTGGTACAACTTGTTTAAATCATAACTAGCTGCATAAGCAGTATGTTTAAAGCCAATAGCCGTATAAGGATTCGATCCAACTTCTATAAACTTAGTTTGATTAACTACATTCGGATTTAACTTATAAATTTGATTTGTACCATGGGCAATCGTAAACAATCCATCTTCATTTTGAAAAAACGAAATAGGCATTAAAGGCGTATGAAGGGACTTATTTTGCTTTCCAGTAGTAGTTGAATATACTTTTACGTACTCATTTTCCTCTTCACCATTTCCATGTCCCCCTACAAATAGTTCAGATGAATCTTTGTTTAAAATTAAGCCTACCGATGTGTTCGGCACTTCAATTGTTTGTTCAATTTTAAAACTACTTAAGTTAATACCAATCACATTTCTTTCGTTAAACAAGCTAACATATAATTTATGATGAATCGTATCTTCAACCATAGAAATAGGATTTCTACCTATTTTAATTTTTTTAAGAACCTTACCATTATGATTAAAAAATGTAATGTTATTCTTTTTTCCATTCGTTACAGCAATCATCCGATTACTTTTTAAAGAAATTATATTAGTGATACCAGTACCAGCATTCCAACTATCAACATGGTCCCCTGTGGAAAGATGATAAATATCTATTTTTGGATTTGTTGGATCATATACCGCAATATCTTCTCCATTTTGTAATAATTCTGCTCCACTTACATCTCTATTTAAATTCCAATCTGTTACTTTATGTAAGTCATCTAAATTTAGGAACGTTAAACTTCCCACTTTTTTATTTACTGAAATAAGGACATTTTCCGAATCCTTAATATGTGACATATTATTTGATACACAGCCAGCACAAAATAAGAAAAGTAAAATCGTGCTGAAGATCGAAATCTTTCTCAAAATATTCACCCCCATAAAAGCAATATCAGTCTGCCAATCTTGACTTCTAGCTTTTATATAAAAGAGGCTATCCTTCTATTCATCAAAGATAGGATAGCCTTCGTTATTATTTAATTTACGCTAACCTCTTTTTCAGTATGGTCATGTAAATCCTCTTTTTCAACATGAACCTTTACTGTATTTGTTCCTTTTTCTTTAAATGTATACTTAACTTCATATTCGCCAGGTGCAACTTCTTTTGCATCAGTATAGTCATGCTTTCCTTGCTCATCTTTCCATGTTTCAATTCGCACGTTCGCTTTTTCAAGTGGTTTACCATCATTTGTCATAAGATGAATCGTAAAGAGATTTTCTTTATTTGCAACAATCTTTTCAGTGCCCATTAAATGAATCATTACATCGCCATGATGATTATCTCCACTGTGTGTTTCATGTTCACTCTTTCCAGTATTACTATTACTAGTTGAGGTAGTAGCTTGAACTTTAAAATCCTTTTTCGGCATTGAATGTTGATCCCTAGCAGTAACATGGGCAATAACATAATAATCTCCCGGATCAGTAAATTTATATGTAGCCGAATAAATACCATCTGCACCATTTTTTGCATCAAGCATGGCAATACTATCCTCACCATTTTTACCAATTTCAAATTGAACTTCATCTGCGTCAGAAACCGCTTTATTATTTTGACTAACTTCAGCACCAATTGTAATTTCTTTATTTAAACTAATATCGGATGTCGGCAGAAGTATATTTACATCAACAGGTTTTTCAACTACAGGTTCCTTCTTCTTCTCATTAGAACATCCTGCAGTAATCATAATGCTTACAATTAATAGACTTAAAAACTTTTTCATATGTATTACCTCCTAAGATTCTGCTAAAGTAAACAGATCTTATATTTTAGATCGATAAGATTATGTTTTAAATGCGCTTTGTTAAACAGATCTGGATTAGTCTAATGTAGCTAATAAATTCACAAAAACAATCTATCACAAAAATGTGATGAAAATGTGATGTAACTCCAAAAAAAAGAGACCTTCCTTAGTAAGTCCCCATTATGAATTATTTTATTCACGTATTGATTTTTTTTCTTTTGATTCCATTAATTCTGTTATACGCTTTTCTTCTTTCAGCGATGCCTTTTTAATTAAGTAAAAAGTAATAAATGCGCCAATCATAAAAATAATTAATGAAATAACGGCAGGTATATACTCTGTTTTATCTTCAGGAAAATATAAAAACTCCATCATTGTCCCATCACTCCCACTGCCAATTATACAAAGTATTCTAAAATAATCAAAGTAAAATGAGGTATAGGTTAAAAGATTTTCCACTGATAATTAAGTATTGTGTTGTTGATTTCCACTTCGGGATGCTCGCTTTCCATGGGGCATGAGCTGAGCCTCCTCGTTCCTGCGGGGTCTCACCCTTCATTCATCTCCCATAGGAGTCGAGAATCCCTTCGTTCCAATCATTATCTTTATAAAAAAGTTTCTCTTAAAAATTGAGAATCATTGTTCTAGTGATTCTCAATTTTATTAATCAAATGATAAATGAAACTCAAGAACGAGGTATTCATCAAAAAATATTGAAAACATTTAAATCTACTCCATTATTTGCCCCTATTAAAAATATCAATCAATTTGAATCTTAACTGCAAAATTCCTCTTTCAACACTCTGAAAAACTAACTGATTTAAAATCTATCGGTTTTGCAGAGTGTTGCAATATATTGTAGTCAATATTGAAAATACAAACATTAAATGAATTTCTATGAAAAAATGGTCTATTTATTATTGTTTTATCTATCATAAACAATTGATTTTTGGTTGATAGATAATTTTTTTAACTAACTTACAAAATTAAACTATTTTCTTATTTGACGATCAATCTTTGTAAAGATGTGTATGTCGTCATCATAAGTTACAATTTGATTAATAAAGGGTAATTCATTCGTTCAATTGACTATTCGATTTTTTTAAGATTATTATTTTTTTATAAAGAACTTGATTGGAACGAAAGGGTGCTCGACTCCTATGGGATTAGCGGGAAGGCTGAGACCCCGCAGGCGGCGCCGAGGAGGCTCAGGTCCCGCCCCATGGAAAGCGAGCACCCTGTAGTGGAAATCAATAGGCACAACTTACTTATCAATGATACATCCAACAATTTAATTAACAAATTCCTCTTTCTACAAAATAAAAAACCAACTGATTTAAAATCAATTGGTTTTTAGTATGAAGATATTCTTTTCTTTAATAATGAAAAATCAATTAAGTCTCCTAAAGTTGCTGGAGCAGGTTTTTTCATATATTGCTTATCTTTTTCTACTAATTTATAAATATGATATGTCGTTAATGCATCATCTAGTGCTTTGTGGTGATTTCCAGTTCCATCTTTTCCATACTCTTTCATTGCGTTCCAAAGGCCAGTTTGATTTTGGTTACCGAAGAAGGTTTTATACTCAAGACATAAATCCCTTACTTCTCCATTAATTGGGAATGAAATATTTGCAGCCTCACAATTATGTTTTAGTACTCTCATATCCATATTGCCCCAAGTAATTACCGTAGTTCGATAGTTATTTGTCGCTTCATTTAATATTTCTCCAAGTTCTTTTAACTGTATACCATGATCAACATTCTCTTGAGAAATATTTAGAAACCTTTTGCATCTTGAGGATAACGTTGGAAACTGTAGCGGTTTAACAAATGAAGAATATGTTTGATTAATCTCATCATTAATGACACTTACAAAACCAACTTCAATGATTTCCGGAAAAAATTTAATTCCTTTTGATTTTCCATCTGGCATTGTAAATTCAAAATCAATAAACAGTAACTGCTCTTTCATTTCCTCACCTCCAGAAAAATAAATTTTCTGATTTTTACTTATTGTCTTATATGATTAACGAATATTCAAGTAAGACAAATTTCCTATTTTCAACTTTATTCCTTATTTTATTAATACAACCAATTTGTGTAAAAAATAACATAAGATACCCATCAAGATGAAAAATCGTGTTAAAATAATATCGTTCGTTTAATTTTTTCTTTAAACGAATTAATAAATAGAAAGTATATAGAGGGCTATTATGAAAAAAATTATTGGATTTATTATTATTATAATAAGCTTTCTTGTCTTTTATTTCACATCTCAGCAAGCTATGATGGCGTATGAGACCTCAAAACATATTCCCAAAAAGAAGGTAGAAGAACTACCTGTTGTTTCTTTATCACAGAACAGTGTTTTTTATGACAGAAATAATAATCCTTTTTACATTCCTGCTTCTGGTGATAATAGAATTAATTTAAAAAGCGGTGATATTCCGCAACTAGTAAAGGATATCTTTATTTCTACCGAAGATCGATATTTTTATTCACATAAGGGTATTGATTTATTTGGAGTTGCTAGGGCATTTATGGTGAATGTTTCGAATAGTGGAATAGAACAGGGAGCTAGTACAATTACACAGCAACTTGCAAGAAATTTATATTTAACTCAAGCGCGTACAGTCGAACGCAAAATAAAAGAGATTCAAATCTCTTTACAACTTGAAAAGCAATATTCTAAAGATCAAATTTTAGAAATGTACATTAATACAATATATTTTGCAAACCGAAACTATGGAATTGAAGCTGCAAGTAAAGCATATTTTAGCAAATCGGCAAAGGATTTGAGTATCGCTCAAACCGCTTTCGTATGTACAATTCCAAATAACCCAACTTTATATGATCCTTTGAAAAACTTTAATAACGCTAAAAAGCGTCAAGAAAGAATTTTAGGTATTCTTAGAGATCAGGGTAAAATCACTGAGCAACAGTATACTGCTGCTATGAAAGAAAAAATCACGCTAAAGAAAGATAGTAAAACACAGGAATATCCTGATTACTATTCTTACGTTGATTCTGAACTGAAGAGCATTTTAGCTGGTAAAAAAGGAAAATTTAATACTAGCAAACTATCAGCAGCACAACAAACTGAATTAAAAAAATTAAAAACTGTTCAAGAAAGAGCATTATATTTACAAAATCAAGGCTTAAAAGTCTATACAAGCTTAAATCCATCGGTACAACAAGTGACTGTCAGCGCAGTTAATCGAGGAACACTTTCAACAAATACGCAGGGCGCTGCAGTTGTAGTAAAAAATGATACACATGAAATTATTGCAATTTCTGGGGGAAGAAACTATGAACCTCACAATCTAAATCGAGCGTTCCAATCGTATAGACAGCCAGGTTCAACAATTAAACCATTACTAGTTTATGCGCCATATATTGAAACCTTTGGTGCTACTCCTGATACAAAAGTAAACGCAGATAACTACTGTAAGGGCACATATTGCCCTAAAAATGATAGTAAGAAAGAATACGGTGATGTAACTTTACGTACTGCTATGCAGAACTCATTCAATACGGCCGCAGTTCGATTATATGAGCAACTTACACCACGTATAGGTTATTCATACTTAGATAAGTATGGTTTTAGAACGATTACAAATGAAGACCGTATAGAGCTTGGTCGTGCACTTGGTGGCTTCAATGTCGGTATGTCACCATTAGAAATGACAGATGCATATTCTACATTCGGAAACAATGGGGTATTCTATGAAAATACCGCGATTAAAAAAATCACGTTAAGAGATGGTACTGTTTTATACGATAATGAACCAAAAGCAGTTCGAGTATACAATCCATCAACGAACGAAACAATGAGAAGCATGTTAAACTCTGTAGTAAAAGATGGTACTGCTAAACATATTTATATGCCGTTAAACTATATAGGTGGTAAAACAGGTACAACTAACGATAATACGAATCTATGGTTCATGGGATTAACTTCAAATTATACAATTGGTACATGGATTGGTAATGATAAACAAAGAATTCCAATTCCAAAAAACTATTCTTATCCACCTACACAACGAATTTGGCAAAACATCGTTGTGAATGGCCATTTATATTAATCTATAAACAAAAAAGTAGCACTTTTGATTATCAAAAGTGCTACTTTTTTTAAAATGGCATTGAAGTTTTTAATTTAGCTAAAACCGTAAATGCACCATATACTACTCCGCTACCTACTAATCCCCAAATGATTAATTGGATCATTATAAATCCAATGACCCCTACAATTGTATAGTTAGATTTTTGCTTAATTAAAAATAAAATATAAAATGCAATTACTGATACTAGTAAAACAATAGCAATATACACTAAAGATTTATTTAAAAAGATAGCGATTAATCCACCTATTAAGAAGACAAAAGAATATTTCTTAGTTGCTAATAAGTCTACTCCTTCATTATCCTTTGAAAATAGAAGTAGAGCAAATTGCCAGATCATATCAGAAATTAATTTGAATCCACTCAAAACTAAATAGAAAAGAAATGCTATACCTAGAAATGTAAGGATTCTAATTTCCTTCTCTGGAAGTAGATCTGTAAGTGGTTGTAGAATACCAGATACTGATAAAAAGTTTATAGTCATTTGAAAGAAGTTTAATGTAATGGCGACCGTAAACATAATAATTGATAAAAGTGCATTAAAGCCTGTGTAATATATATTTTTCATCGAATGTCTCCTTTCTTCTCTATCTCAAGAAATTTCAAATTCATTCAAAAATCCTTAAATAGAGGATGTCTCACTTATCTTCGAATTTTTATATACACAACTTAATTATTTTACCATAAGTTTAAGATAAAATTGATGAGTTTCTACTTTTTCTTTTTAGAAATAATCATTTTAAATTACATTTAATATTTAAGAAACTCGACTCATCCTTTAACCAAGTGTCATTCGTTTGATATCCACGTCCATAAAAAAACTGCTAAATTATAATTGTAATTTAGCAGTTTTTTATGTTAATTTCTTTTATCTTTAATCGCAACTGTACATCTTGAGATACAAACTAACTGCTCATCCTCGGAATAAATTTTTATATCCCAAACCATTGTCGTTTTACCTGTATGTACTGCAGTTCCGATCGCTGTTACGACACCGTCACGAACAGAACGTATATGATTTGCGTTTATTTCAAGGCCAAAAGCGAGTTGATTCTCTTGATCAATCATCGAAAACGTCCCTACACTCGCAACTGTTTCAGCTAAAGCAACTGAAGCACCACCGTGTAAATAACCAAACGGTTGATGTACTTTTTCCGTTACCTCCATTTTCATCACTACTTTGCCTTCTTCAACAGACTCTATCGTCATGCCTAAAGCATGCATTAAGGTCATTTTCTCTTCCATTACTCCTCCGCCTCTCGATTAAAGCTTACGTGCTTTAAACAAAATCTATTTTCGTCATACTTGTTTGAACAAAAGATTATGTTTAACAAATTCTATTTTATTATAAAATTTTACATATTTTAAATTCGAGGTAATGAAAAGATTATCCTTTTATTCGAAATAAATTTACTAGTAACGTTGTAAACCCCTTGCAATTGCAAGGGGCATGTTTTTATAGTACGCCATCAAACCGTTTTTCTGCGTAATTTTTTAAACTATCCATTTGTTTTACTAAATTTCGTTTTGTGAACCAACTGAGTATGAAGCCCGTCATTTTAGCTACTACTGAAGACATTTCCAAGCTACATTCATAATCTAACCGGGTCTGATTTGATTCAACAGAAAAAAATCGATAGACCGCATCTGCTGTATAATTAGTATGCTTTAATCGAATACCCAATTCTTTTGGTGGGCTATAGGAAATGATTTCGCCATCATATTCTTGAATTTCCCCATCTTCTTCTAACTTTTGCTTAAACTTATGACCAACTGGATTTTCTCTATTATAATTTTCATCATACTGATTCTCTATAAAACCTTCCATCCACTTTTTTAAATGCTCATCTGAATCAACAACTTCAAAAACAGCTTCGATTGGTGCATTAATGATTAAGCTATAATTTATATTTTCCATGATCTATTCTCCAATTTGATTCTTTGATTGTTGCCTAAATACTTGTAACGAGTTTTGTTCATTCAATTCTTTTAGATCTGATTCAGTAAATCTTCCTGATCCCTGTTTTATTATATAAACAGCTAGTTTCTTCTTTCCCCAATGCTCAAATACATCTCCAACAGTTTGATAATATAAGTCCAAATGATTGCCTTTTACTGCTGCGCCTTTATCTGCTACTACTCCATATCCATACCCAGGAATAAATAATACCGTTCCGATTGGAAATACGTTCAAGTCAGCTGCAATGGTCGAAAATAAATCTCTCTTTACTTCCACACCTGAATAAGTAATTCCATATGAATGGTCTTTAGGACTTTTTCCTGTCGATTCCCTTCCAGCTGTATATCCAGTTGCTGTAACTGTTATCTTTTTATAATTATCCCAATTCGTATTATGTTCGATGTTTTTTGCCATTGTAATCATTATGCTCTCATTTGTGATCGTTTTATTTTCTTCAGCAAATACTTTATTTATTACGATTGAATCACTAAACCAACCTTTTATTGTAGCGACTTGAATATTTGCAAGAATTTTTAAAGAAGAAAACAAAGCAATAATGAATAAAATAGATAAAATAACTCGTCTAAATAATTTTTTATTTATACCCAATGAATCATTTCACTCCTTTTCATCTTTTCATCTTTCCCTAAAACAAAAAAATTATAAAAAAAACTTTCTCATACATGAGAAAGTTAGAACATTTGATATCCATTTTTTCTTAATGAAAGGATTACTACACCTGACATAATTGCTCCTACTAGACCAGCTGTTAAAATAACAATATCACCGGTTCCTACTGCCATTAGGTTTGTTTTTAGTGTCTCAAAAGCTACAGTAGTATTAGTAAAATATTTTACCGTACTAATCTTGTCCACAATCATAACAATCAATAGCGGATAGATTACTACCATAAACCAAGTTGTTCGAAAAAGCATATTTGCTAGGAAACCGATTCCAAAAGCTAATACGAAAAATAACAATATTGAAATTAGTAAAACTGGAATACTCATCACCATATAAAAAACACCCCACATTTTTTCTATATACAGTGTAAAACCTTCTTGTCCTATCGTCAATTTTAAAAAAATTCAAACTATTTAAAAATTACTTAATAAAATGATATGTAGTATATTGGAATTGATCTCCTGGGTTTAAACCTTTAACCACATCCATTGGTTTATTCGGAGGATTTTCGATTAAGTATTTAATTAGTAATGAAGATGTTGGATCTTTTACTAGCTCTTCTTCAGAAATAAAACGTGCATCTGATAACTCTTCTTCTTGAATCGAAATCGTTGTATCATTTGCCTGTAATAAGAAAATTAACATATTATCACTAATTTCTTCACGAATAACACCAGTTCTAACACCTATTAAGCCTATTAAGGATGCGTTTATGCCCGTTTCCTCTTTAATCTCTCTCAATACAGCTTGGTCAACAGTTTCATCTTGTTTTACAAAACCTGCTGGTAAAGACCATAAACCTTTTAAGCCACTATATTTTTTCTTTACAACTAACCATCTTCCATTAGAGTCTTTCACTAAACCTGCTACTCCTAGCCATACATTACTTCTTTTACTCATCTATTATGACCACCTTTACGATAAAGAAAACTCGTCTATTGGCGAGCCTTTAGGAGAAGACAGAGACGTAGTTGCCTTTATATTTTATACTTAAACTTGGAAACTACGTCAACTCCCTGCTGCCAATTCAATTTTGAATAATGTACAAAGAAAAAGCTCGACTTAAGTCGAGCTAATATGCTTATAGAAAGTTTAATTTACCTTTTTTAAGAACTAACATTGGTCCACCAAGTACGAATAAATAACGGTTATCAATTACTTTTTTCATAAATGAAGCTTTCCAACCAGTTAATTTTTTACCGTAAACTACGCCAATTGCATCATCATGTCCTAATGAACATACTGTACCTTTAATGTCTGGTGTGAATTCTTCTAATTCACCTTTTCCACGAACTAGTACTGCTAAGTTGTGTGCAACATTAAATCCTTGTTGAATTGCAATTTGTGCTGTTGGTGGGTATGGACGGTTACTTGCTTCGTCAATTAATAAAGCAGAGTCACCAACGATAAATACATCGTCATTTCCAGGAACACGCATATCTTTTGTAACTTTTACACGTCCACGCATAGCTTCAAAACCAGCTTGCTCTACTAATGCATTTCCACGTACACCTGCAGCCCAAACAACTGTTGCAGAGTTGATTTTCTCTTCTACATCACCTTTAGCAACGATGATTCCTTCTTCAGTACATTCTTTAATAGCTGTACCAATTTTGAATTCTACGCCTTTTTTCTCTAATTGAGAAACCGCATAGTCAACTAATTCAGGATCGAAACCTGGTAATACCATTGGTGCAGCCTCTACGCAAATAATACGAACTAAATCACGATCGATATCATACTCTTTGCATAATTCTGGAACACGGTTTGCAAGTTCACCAACAAATTCAATACCAGTAAATCCAGCACCACCAACGATAATTGTTAATAACTCATCGCGTTTTTCAACTGGAGTGTTGTAGTATTTAGAGAAGCTGTAATCAATATGCTCACGAATTTGACGAGCAGCATTGATGTTAGCAATTGAAAATGCATGTTCTTTTAATCCTTTAATTCCGAAAGTTTCTGACTCAAAACCAAGTCCAACTACTAAATAATCATAGTCTAATTCGCCGTTAGAAAGAAATACTTTCTTCTCTTCAGGTTTGATTTGAGTAACAGTATCTTGAATAAAGTTAATTTTATCTTGATTAATCACGTCTTTAATATCAAGACGTGTACGGTCATGGTGTAATGTACCTGCTGCATTTTCATGTAACCATGTTGCTTGGTAGTGGTAGCTGTTTTTATTTACTAGTGTAATGTCCGCTTCATTTGCAGATAATGTTTTTTGAAGTCGAGTTGCAGTAATAATTCCACCATACCCAGCTCCAAGGATTACAATCTTAGGCTTATTCATGATATACATACCATCCTTTTAAATTATATTAAGTACCTACAATTTGCTGTAATATCTCTAAATCTATAACTAAGCTCAATAGTGAGCAATCTAAATCATTATAAATTAGTACATAAGTGAGCAAACGATTATATAGGGATATTTGTCTAAATATTTCGTAATAATTGTCACAAAATGTTAACAATTAGCCTATAACAATATTAAAGTTTTTTGTGTAAGATTTCAAGCATAAATCTAATCGGTAGAATTCTCAAAATATTAAACTAAATTAAGTTTTTTTAGATTCACACCTTTGTTTTATTAAAGATTTCTACAATAGTTTAATTACCATTTTTTTATTTTATCGGCATAAAATATGATATTATTCTATTATAGATGACATGCATTTATACATAAGGGGGGCATTCCGTTTATGAAAGACGAAAAAGTATATGATATAACGATTATTGGTGGCGGACCGGTTGGTTTATTCACTGCTTTTTATGGTGGAATGCGACAAGCTAGTGTAAAAATCATTGAAAGTTTACCACAGCTTGGCGGTCAATTATCTGCACTTTACCCTGAAAAATATATTTATGATGTTGCTGGCTTTCCAAAAGTACGCGCTCAAGAGTTAATTAATAACTTAAAAGAGCAAATGAAAAAATTTAATCCTACCGTTTGTTTAGAGCAATCAGTTCAAACAATTACTAAAGGTGAAGATGGAGTATTCCATTTAGTTTGTAATGATGGTTTTGAGCATTATACAAAAGCTATAATCATCACTGCAGGAAATGGTGCATTCCAACCACGTAAACTTGAAATCGCAGGTTCTGAAAAATTCGAAAAAGCAAACCTACATTACTTCGTAGATGACATGAATAAATTTGCTGGTAAACGAGTTATTGTTTTCGGTGGCGGAGATTCTGCTGTAGACTGGTCATTAATGCTTGAACCCATCGCTGAAAAAGTAACACTAGTTCACCGTCGTGATAAATTTAGAGCTCATGAGCATAGCGTTGAAAACTTAATGCACTCTAAAGTAGAAGTAACAACTCCTTGGATCCCTGTTGCAATCGTTGGTAAAGAACGTATTGAAAAAGTTGTTCTTCAAAATGCAAAATCTGAAGATCGTATTGAAATCGAAGTTGATGATGTAATCGTTAACTATGGTTTTGTTTCTTCTCTAGGACCAATTAAGAACTGGGGTCTAAACATTGAAAAGAATAACATTGTTGTTAACTCACGCATGGAAACAAATATTCCAGGTATTTATGCTGCTGGAGATATTTGTATATATGATGGAAAAGTTAAACTAATTGCTTCCGGGTTTGGTGAGGCACCAACAGCAATCAACCATGCTAAAACATATATTGATCCAACTGCGAAAGTACAACCTGGACATAGTTCTTCAATGTTCTAAAATATAGATTTTAATCATAAGAACTGTCTTTTTATAGGCAGTCTTTTTAAAAAATACTTTGTGATACATTGAACATTCTACAACGCAATTCGTGAACCATTTCACAACAAACTGCTTAAAAAATCATTTCAAATTTATATCTACACTATATAATAGTACACAAATTCAAAAAAGATTCAATAATTTACCCCAAATTTGTAAAAATATTAACAAATGAGAATTTGGCCTAGTTTGTTTGATTGAAAAAATAGGATACAAAAGTATCCTATTTTTGATTAAAAATTTCTTCAATTAGAAATTCTTATTATTAGCACTCTTCAGGTGTACCAGCATTTGAAGCTGTTCTAAAGCTTGAACCACATCCACATGATGCGATTGCATTTGGATTATCGATTGTAAATCCTCCACCTAGTAACGACTCTTTAAAATCAATAACAACACCTTTTAAAATAGGAGCACTTTCATTATCAATTAAAAACTTAATGCCATAATATTCTAATTCTGTGTCATCATCATTTTTTTGTGGATCGAAACCAAGTCCATATGAAAGTCCAGAACAACCTCCACCTTTTACACCTAAGCGAACAAAAGTATTTTGGTCTTCTTCGTTTTCAATCATTTCTTTAATTTTTAATCCTGCTTGTTCAGTAACTGTAATCATTTATATCACTCCTCTTTGAGTATAGTATATGCCTTTTGTTATTGTAACTGCTGGGCCTTTCATCCATACATCCCCATCAGTAGACCAAGTAATTTGTAAATCTCCACCTTGTAGGTGAACAGTTATTGGTTCATCTCGTTTATATTTACCTTCTTGTATCATAGCGACTGCTGCAGCACATGCCCCTGTTCCACAAGCTTGAGTTACACCTGAACCTCGCTCCCATACAACGAAATTTATCTCATTATGCGGCAAACATTCGATAAATTCAACATTTACGCTTTCCGGAAATAAATCATGTTTTTCAACAATTGGACCTAAAGTTGTTAATGGTGCTTTTTTAATATCACTTACTTCAAAAACAGCATGTGGATTGCCCATCGAAACAGCTGTAAATTCATAGCTTTTTTCTTCAAATAAAAATCTGTCCCTAGCATATTCCTGGTCATCACCAATCATTGGGATTTGTGATCTTTGGAATATTGGTTTACCCATATTTATTGTTACTTGATTAACAATATTATTTTCAACATGTACTGTTGCTTTAACAATTGTACTTATCGTTTCAATCTTAAATGAAGTATTATTTGCAATTCCATTTTCAAATGCATATTTAGCTACACATCTTAGTCCATTACCACAATTTTTAGCTTCTGATCCATCATTATTAAATACTCGCATTTTTACATCTGCAACTTCTGATGGACAGATTAATATCATTCCGTCACTACCAATTCCTGTATTAACATTTGAAACTTCAACTGCAATTTTAGACAGCTCTTCTTCTCTTAAATTTTCTTCAAACATATTGACATAAATATAGTTATTTCCTAGCCCATGCATTTTTGTATAACGAAAAGAATTCATTTTCATGACTCCTTACTTTTTTTATTACTACAAGTATAAAATTTAAATGAATTGAGCACAATAAGAACATCCCCCGTTTCTCGATATAGAAACATTTTAAGAGCTTCACTTAGGTGAATGCTCATTTTTTTTGCACTAATTTTGCTAAATAATTAAAAATAGTGTACGTAATAAAAATAATATTGGTTAATGTAATCAATCTAAAGAATAGTAATTTTTTCCTATTAGTGAAATATTTAATTTAGTGAATGAATGAGGGATGTAAAAGGGATTATGTGGAAAACTAAAATATTGTTGAAATAGCTCGAAAAATAGAAAAAGCACTGTTAATTATTAACAGTGCTTCTTATATCAACATATTTTCTTCTAAGAAAATATAAATATTATCTACTAGCTCGGTTGCCGTTTCTCCAGTTACTACTTCCCCTTCAACTAGTGCAAAAAGTGATAGACTACATTTTCCACAATATCCAAGGCAGCCATATTCTAGTATGTCTAGATTTGGATCACGTTCAAGCTGTTCTAAAGCTTTTTGTGCACCGTCTGCTAGGTTTTTTATACAAAATTCGACTAATGGTCTCACTATTTTTCACTCCTTGCTCCTCATAAAGTTACTCTTTTTTTTTTAAAACGTCAATCCTTTTGAGAATAAATGGAATGAGCTTTATTTTACCGAGTTAGGCGTTGTTATTTTAACATAAAATATATATAATATAATTGTCGAAAAATAGAAAAATTTTTTCATTCAACGCTAATAAAACAAAAGGGGAACATCAACTATGAAAAACCTCGTATTACTAGGTGCCGGATATGGAAATATTCGTGCTTTGTCACGTCTATTAACATCTGATTTACCTGAGGATGTTCATATCACATTGATTGATCGAAATTCTTTTCATTGCTTTAAAACTGAGTATTATGCATTAGTTGCAGGTACGGTTCCAGAGCAACATATTAGAATACCAATACCAACTCATGAGAAATTAAAGGTGGTATATGGAGATATTACTACAATTGATACGGCAAACAAGAAAGTAGAATTAAGCAATGGAAAATCAGTTTCTTATGATGATTTGATTATCGGTTTAGGTTGTGAGGATAAATACCATAATGTACCTGGTGCACCAGAACATACCTATAGTATTCAAACAATTGAAAAAACAAGAAACGCTTATGAAAATGTAAACAGTCTACCTCCTAATTCAGTAATCGGTGTTGTAGGTGCTGGTTTAAGTGGTGTAGAAGTAGCTAGTGAATTAAGAGAAAGTAGAAGCGATTTACAAATTTTACTTTTTGATCGTGGAAGCCGAATTTTATCAATGTTTCCAGAAAAACTTAGTTATTATGTACAAAACTGGTTTATTGAGCACGATGTAAAAATTGTTAGCAATTCAAACATTACAAAAGTTGAGAAAAATACTTTATTTAACCATGATGATGAAATTCATTGTGACGCTGTTATTTGGACAGCGGGAATTCAACCAGTTGAAGTTGTCCGCAATTTAGACGTAGAAAAAGACAATACAGGAAGAATCGTTGTAACAAAATATCATCACATGCCAAACGACGAGCATGTTTATGTAGTGGGAGATTGTGCATCATTACCATATGCACCTTCTGCACAGCTTGCTGAAGCTCAAGCAGAACAAATCGTTATGATTTTACAAAAGAAATGGAAAGGTGAAGACCTTCCAGAAGAAATGCCTAAAATAAAATTAAAAGGTATTATGGGCTCATTAGGTAAAAAACATGGTTTTGGACTATTCAATGAACGCCCACTAATCGGACGTGTTCCAAGATTAATTAAGTCTGGAATCTTATGGATGTATAAATACCATAACGGTTGATGATTAAATTATCTTTTTAGCTATACTTATATGCAAAAAAGCCCCTTAACTTAATTGTTAAAGGGCCTTTTTTTATTCTGTTTTGTCAGATTTAATAACTTCTTTTACACTTTCAACCATTCCTAAAAGCTTTGTAGCGTCTGTCGGAATAACAAGTTTTGATGCATGACCATAAGCTACTTTTTCTAAAGCTTCCATTGAACGCAATTGAACCATTTCTTTAGTTGGCTCTGCATTTCTCCAAACATCTAACACAACTTGTTCCCCTCTAGCTTTCGCTTCGGCAAGTTTAATGATTGCTTCCGCTTCCCCTTCAGCGCGTAAAACTTGAGAATCTTTATCTCCTCGAGCTTTTTCAACTTGGCTTAAACGTTCCCCTTCTGCTTCAAGAATTTTTGATTGCTTTTCTCCTTCCGCTTTCAGGATTTTTGATTCTTTTTCACCTTGTGCATTTAATACTTTTTCACGACGTGTACGTTCTGCTTGCATTTGTCGCTCCATCGCATTTTGTATATCAACAGGTGGAATAATATTTCGGATCTCTACACGATTAACCTTCATTCCCCATTTATCAGTTGCTTGGTCAAGAATTGCACGGAGTTTATTATTAACTGTATCACGACTTGTTAAAGTTTCATCTAAATCTAATTCCCCTATTAAGTTACGTAATGTAGTAGCAGTCAAATTGGAAATCGCAGACAGGGGATTAGCAATTTCGTATTCATGACGCACAACATCAGTTACTTGATAAAAGACAACTGAGTCTACTTGGATACTAACATTATCTTTTGTAATCATCGATTGTGGTGGAAAATCTACCACAGTCTCACGCAATGTTTTTTTACTAGCTACACGTTCAACAAATGGCATTACAACGTGGATTCCACTCTCTAATTTACGATGGAATTTCCCTAATCGTTCTACAAGATATACTTCAGATTGTCTAACAATACGAATACTTGATAACAAAAGTAACACAACGAATAAAACAATAATACCAATAATAATTGGACCAACCATAGAACTTACATCAGACATAACACTTCTCCTCAATTAGTTATTTTTCACGTATAAAGTTGCACCTTCTATTTTTGTTACAATTACCTTTTCATTTAATAATAAAGGTTCTGTTGAACGGATCGTCCATTCATCTCCATAAACTTTAGCTGTTCCTACTGTATCATCCTCTAATTCAACAGAAGCTACAACGAGCTCTTTACCAATTAATGCATATACTCCATTTTCAATCGTTTTTTGCTGGTGGATTCTTTTTGCAAATTTCTTTGTACTAAGCCATAAAATTAGTGCACTAATAACAAAAACGATAAAAGTAAAGGTGTTGGATCCTGTTAAATAATTTACAACTGATGCTAGAATGCTCGCAATACCAATCCATAAGAATACAAAGGTTAATGAAAACATTTCGATGATAATTAATAAAACTCCAATTACAAATAAACTAATTGCAACCATTCCACCCCTCCTCCCAATTCTATATATATGCCAAAAATTGCAATTTATTTGTTTTACACTTCTATTCTATCATGTAAATCTTCAGCATTTTACATAAAATAGTGAATTTTATTAAAACATTTTAATTTTTTTGGAAAAGAATCAATTACAATAAGCACCCAACAAAAAGCAATTTATAATCAATAAAAACCCCCTTACATTTTTGTAAGGGGGTTTCAGAGTGTTGAAATATAAAATGTTCAATAGGAAAAACGGCCATTAAATGAACATTTATTTAATGATGAATTATTTTTTTTGGATGATCTATTAATGGTTTTAAATGTTAGTATATTTGAGCTATTTGATTCCAATAACACTAGTAATGATTTATTTCAAAAGTTAAAAATATTAAGAGCTAATTTTTGGAAAAACAAATTCAATTTTTTATTTAAATAATGTTCGAAATTAATTGACCTACAAGCTGACTAATATACAACAGTTAAGTTACTCTAAGTAAAGGCTATTTGATTAGGATTTATTGCAGACTTTTTTTGATGAATAAGTTGATTGGAACGAAAGGGGTGCTCGACTCCTATGGGATATGCGGGAAGGCTGAGACCCCGCAGGCTTGCCGAGGAGGCTAAAGAATCTCGCCACATGGAAAGCGAGCATCTTGTAGTGGAAATCAACATCACTCTACTCCTTTTACGAAAATTTGGAATTTAATTGACGGTTTTTTTTTTCAACAGCGTAAAAACCCCTTAAATTCATGTAAGGGGTTTTAATTCATTATAGTTCAATAGCGTTATAAACATCTTTTAATTTTGGATTACCTTCACCAACAACATTTCCATTTACTAGTACTACCGGATAGAAAAACTCATCATTTCTAACTCGTTCAGCGAAATCTTCTTTTTCATTATTTTCTACATTAAATATATCAATGTATTGAAAATCAAAGGCTAAGTCAGGATATTTTCTTTGAAGTGCAGCTTGAAGCCATTCAAAAGTTTCAATTGATGATGGCATTCCTACACAACTTGCACATATTACTTCAGCTCCAAAAACTTCCACTAAAATTTTATTACTCATTTTCTCCTCCTAGCATACAATAAGAGTGTGTCCAAAAATAATTTCAAACACACAAAGTACTCTGTAATAGATTTTTTCCTCTTAACTGATTATAATAAAATTAGTGAAAGGAGTCGATATGAATGGACATGAAAGAACAAGTACAAGAAGTTTTAGATAAATTAAGACCGTTTTTACTACGCGATGGTGGAGACGTTGATTTAGTTGATATTGAGGATGGAATTGTTAAACTTCGCCTTTTAGGTGCATGTGGTAGCTGCCCAAGTTCAACTATTACATTAAAAGCTGGTATTGAGCGAGCTTTATTAGAAGAAGTACCTGGTGTAATTGAGGTAGAGCAAGTATTCTAATATATTTTCAATACTAAAAGAGAGGGTATAAAACCCTCTCTTTTATTTTAGCCATTTAATTTCTCTAATCCCTAACTTAGCAGTTGGTAATCCGATTAAATCATAAAACCCACCTAAAAAAGCTTCAAACTCACTAGTGTTCTCAAGATAATTAACTAACTTACGTTCATACCTTTTCCGATCCGCATCGCTCCTTGCCAAATAATATCCTTCGATTGTTTCAAAGTAATGTACTGGAAAAAGAAGTCTTGCAAATAACAAACGCCACGCAAAAGTAGATAATGGACTTTTCTTTTCATAACCATAAAAGAATGAAAGGATTTTCTTTTGATAATTTTCATGATTCTCTAAATATTCATCCCTAACCCATTCAGCAAGGTCTCTGCTTGGATGATCATAAATCCATTCAATCGGTACTTTTGCAAAATGAATTTCTTTCTGTCTTCGTTCAGTCATTTTTTGATGACAAATTGTTGCTGCATCAACAACTTGGGGAGTATCATCTAATTCAGTGTCTACAACATATTGAATCGCATTTTCAGTCATTCCGAGATAATAGGGAAAAGATTCAATAAATATTTGTTCGAAAAAATTTTCAGGATGGCTATTCACTTTACTTTGCCAAAATCTTTCTAATTGCTCTAAACGTTTTTCCCATAAATTCTTCCATTTCCCAATCCTATTTAATCTTTTCAATTCATCTGAATATTTTTTCCCTCTTAAATGAAAAATTGCTAGTTCTTCACCGTTATTATTACTGCGTTCATTTTGTCTGTTACTCTTAAATAAAGAATAATTATTTCCATCAATCTTACTCACATAGTACCCTTGAACATTTTGAACAAAGGTTGCGACCGATTGATCTCCAGTTGAGCTCATAAAATCACTTAAACTCTTCATTTCTTGCAAATCATCTTCTTTTAAATTTCCAATAGGAGCAAGAAAATACACCCTATTCCGCTGCCAAAACATGTAATATGACTGGACTTGAAGTAATTCAGCTGGTTGAATTTGATAATGAGTAAACATGTCTTGAATGATGTTTTGGTTGCGAATAAACATCATCACTCACATCCTTCTTATAACTACTTATTAATATATATGTCACAAATCCAAAAACCTGTACCCTACTTTTTCACTTTCCCTATATAAAACCGAATGGCCATACACAAAAAAGGAGAGAATGACGTAGTATATATGAAAAGTGGAGGCGGGTTGGTCAGCCCCGACAAGCATAAGACAAAGGCCAAGAAAAGTTGCTTTTTACTTTTATTGGACTTTGGCTTATGACCTCGAGGGGCTACCCGCCGGAACTAGACATCACGAAAAGTGGAGGCGGGTTGGTCAGCCCCGACACCTCGAGGGGCTACCCGCCGGAACTAGACATCACGAAAAGTGGAAGCGGGTTGGTCAGCCCTGACAAGCATAAGACAAAGGCCAAGAAAGATTGACCTCGTGGGCTACTCGCTGGAACAAGGCATCATGATATGTGGAGGCGGGTTGGTCAGCCTCTACAGGCATTTTACGCAGGGGGTTAATCTCCTGAACTGTACTTTCCAAAAATATGAAGGCAAGTAGATTAGCAAATAAGACATAAGTAATAAATTTTTTACTATGTTTTAGCTTTTTTTATAAAGGGGAATTATGTTCGATATCGAATCATATATAATTAATCCTCTTATTTCTTAAAAATAATTTATAGTAAAAGTTTTACTTATTTTATGAAATCTCCATTTTAGTTATTTTTATAGTAATTAAATCAATCGATAAGGAAAAGGTGATGAAATGGAATATTTAAATCACGATTTAGAAAAGACTGCATTATCGTTATTAGAAAAAAGAGGTGTTACGCTCGATGACATTGCTGATTTAGTTTTCTTTTTACAGAATAAATATCATGAAAATTTATCTTTGGATGAGTGTAAACACAATGTACAGAGGGTCTTGACAAAACGTGAGATACAAAACGCCATCATTACTGGTATTGAATTAGATATTTTGGCAGAGCAAGATAAACTACAGGAGCCTTTGTTGGCTATTATCAAAAAAGATGAAGGCCTTTATGGAATTGATGAAATAATTGCCTTATCAATTGTAAATGTATATGGTTCAATTGGATTCACGAATTACGGTTACATCGATAAATTAAAACCTGGAATTTTAGAACGATTAAACGATAAATCAACAGGCTTAGTAAATACATTTTTAGATGATATTGTTGGAGCGATTGCAGCTGCTGCATCTAGCCGACTTGCGCATCGTGCCGCACATAAAAAGGCTGATCAAATTAAAGCTGAAGATGAATAAAAAAGAGTGGTCTCATAAGTCAATCTACATTTGAGACCACTTTTTCATTTGAAATAACACAAAGACCCCACAAGTAAATTAATTACTTGTGGGGTTTTTCAAGTCTAGATAGTTTCCTTAAATATATTTAATCCACTCTTCTAATGAGTCAACTGAATAAGTTGGCTGTGTTTCGTAATTTGACAACATATCTTTAGTCGTAACACCAGTATGAACAATTAATGTGTCAACACCAGTATTAATCCCAGCCATGATGTCTGTATCATAATAATCACCAATCATTAATGTGTCCTCTTTTGCAACACCAAGAACTTTTAATGCTTGCTCCATAATAATTGATTCAGGTTTTCCAATGAAAATTGGTTTTACTGTAGTAGATACGGCTATAACAGATGTTAGTGAACCATTACCAGGTAATAAACCTCTTTCAGTCGGTATCGCTATATCGCCATTAGTAGAAATAAATGTCGCACCATTTCTTACAGCTATACAAGCCTTTGCTAATTTCTCATAATTAATACTTCGATCTAAACCACTAATTACAAAATCAGGGTTTTCATCTTTAATTGTTAAGCCAACTTCTTCTAAGGCATACTGTAAGCCCTCTTCACCTATCATATAAACAGTAGCATCTGCCTTTTGTTCTTTTATGTAATTTGCTGTGGCATTACTTGTTGTAAAGACCTGTTCTTTTGTAGTTGGTATATTAAAGGAATTAAGTTTATCAGCAACTTGTTCTGGTCTACGTGTAGAATTATTTGTTACAAATAGATATGGAATATTTTTTTCCTTTAGAGCCTTAATAAAAAGACTAGCTTCCTCAATTTGCTCCTCACCACGATACATAGTTCCATCTAGATCGATTAAGTATCCTTTATATTGTTTCATATTGCCACTCCTTACTAGTCAAGCTGTCTCACTCGGTAAGACATGAAAACAGCATTAGTATCAATTTTTTCATAGAAAAATTAAGATTATTTTTCCTCATCACTACTAAAAGCATTAATTACTCCTAGTTCTTTATCAAGAAAAGCTTGAACCGAAACCGGAAATTCCTTATATGCTTCTATATTTTCGCTTAATGTCGTCACTATTTTTTCTGTAATTGAAGATGTGTAATCCTGTAATAAATGTTTTCGAATTGGAATTAATTTTTTTATTGATTCCCCAATTGATGCAGTTATAACTTTTTCATCCATTAGAATATCAACAATATCATCATAACTTCCTGGGTCCCTCATTATAAAGCCATCAATCATTGTATTTCCAATATCTAACATACTGTCTATCAAAAGATGTGTCATTCTTTCCAAAGCTAGTTCTTCTAGCTTATTTTTTGGATGGCTGTTTGACGCATAAAATTCAAGCATTGAATTTAATATTTCAATTCGATCTAATATGTTTTGACGATTTACAAAGTACATATGTACACTTCCTTCTCAATTCTATCTTCTACATTTTATGGACTTATATTTATTTTATAGCTAAATTCGAAAAAAATCGACAAATGAAAGCGTTTCTTAACGATTTTTGTTATATTATATAGGTGAATATTTTTCTGGGGGTTGGACTTTTGGAGCGTGAATTAGCACTTGAGATTGTAAGAGTTACTGAAGCAGCTGCCCTTGCCTCTGCGCATTGGATGGGACGCGGTAAGAAAAATGAAGCTGATGACGCTGCTACTTCTGCAATGCGTTCGATGTTTGATTCAGTGAATATGGCGGGTACTGTAGTAATTGGTGAAGGTGAACTCGATGAGGCACCAATGCTTTATATAGGTGAGAAATTGGGAACTGGTAATGGACCAGAGGTAGACATTGCAGTCGATCCTCTTGAGGGAACAAATATCCTTGCAAAAGGCCATGCAAATGCAATGGCAGTAATCGCAATTTCTGATAAAGGTAACTTACTACATGCACCTGACATGTATATGGAAAAAATAGCTGTAGGTCCTCGTGCTGCAGGTAAAATATCATTAGATGATCCGATTGAAAAAACAATAGATATTATTGCTGAAGCAAACAATAAACGTGTACAAGATTTAACGGTAATTATTCAAGAACGTCCTCGTCATGAGGAAATCATTGAACGAATTCGTGAAAAAGGTGCTCGAGTTAAATTATTCGGTGATGGAGATGTTGGTGCTGTTATAGCTACAGCATTACCTCAAACAGGAATCGATCTCTTTGTAGGTACTGGAGGCGCACCAGAAGGGGTTATAGCCGCTGCAGCGATAAAAGCCCTTGGCGGTGACATGCAAGCTCGATTAGTACCAATGAATAAAGAAGAAGAACTACGTTGTATGGATATGGGTCTTAATAACCCAAGACAATTATTAACATTAAATGATTTAGTAAAAGGTGACGATGCAATTTTTGCAGCTACAGGTGTTACTTCAGGTGAATTACTTGAAGGTGTTACTTTCTTAGGTGGAGACTTAGTCGAAACTCATTCAATTGTAATGAGAAGTAAAACAAAAACTGTGCGACATATTAAAGCTCATCACCATTTAGGATACAAGCCAAATCTTATTTTAGTATAATGGAGGAATAAAAAAATGTCAGAACGTTTTTTCTTATATGATGACACTATTCAAGCAAAGACTCGCTTTGTAAGCTTTATGGGAGAAGAGCAAAGACATGATCTTGCTTTAGTATACTCTGATCGTCATTATGGCAAAGTTATGATTATGGATATGCAAAGTAATCGATTTGCAATTATTGGTTCGGATGATTTAAAAGAAGAAGGTTACTTAGAATTTGCTTTCGGAATATCTGAAGAAAAGGCTGCTGAATTATTAGATTTCCTTAGTGAAATTATTTTCTAATTTTTCGTTCCTGTGGATAAATAATTTATTTTTACTAAATAATCTGAAAAATAGTGGATAACTAAAGAGTTGTCCACTTTTTTGTGTGATTAAGTCTTTAGTTATTCACATTCTTGTTGAAAGATTCAAACTTATCCACAAGGTTTTTATTGTTTCAAAAAATCAAAAAACATTTTATCCACAAAATTTGTTTATGATAAAGATCAGACAACTTTCCTTAAAAATTCTGGTGATCCCCTTTACAAACAAAAAAATGATAGGTTCCCCTATCATTTCGGTATATAAACAAAGTTATATAAACTTGATTTCAGACTGATTGCAAGCGTTTGGCGGGCAGTCTGAAAAAATGGGGTTACCCATCATTTAATTTTTTACTTTCTTAACTACAAAATATTTACATCCAAAATTACAGTACTCATAAATATATTCACGTAATGTACTTATTTTTGAATCATATGGAACATTTTTTTGAGAATCATCAAAAAATCCTCTAAGTCTTAGTTGCTCATAGCCCCAATCCCCAACAATGTAATCATACTTTGAAAGGATCTCTGCATATCTCGCTTTAAAGGCTTCTTCATTGAATCCTTCACGGTAATCTTCAACTACTTCATAGCAAATATTCTGTATGCAAACCAATTTGTATTCTCCTTCCTTTTACTCCCATAAATATGTAACCAATATTTTGGCATACTAATTTTACAATGATTATTAAAAGGTGGTATTTAATATGCGTAAATATTTAGTTTGTTTATTAACCTTATTTTTATTAACAGGATGTTCATTCGGTCCAAGTCATTCGAGACAGTTCGATTATGAGGACGTAACATATAAAAATGAACATCGATCAAATCCAACACCTAAACAATTGAATACAAAGCCGATGGATTTAGGCGATGTAAATGCTAAAATGTCAAATAACTCTTACAAAGATTATGGCTTTTCTAGACTACAAAAGCAAGATGTTTTAGGTAAAGATGGTGAATATACATTAACAATTGATAAACAAGAAGTATCAAAATTCATTTCTTATTTAGTTGTAAAGCTTCCTGATATAGACGATGCTGCTACACTAGTTACAGACCAAGAGGTATTGATTGCTTATCGATCTGATGGTGATAAAAAACTAGCTAGAAAGCAAGTTGAAAAAACAGCACAATCAGCGCTTCCTAGTTACTATCATATCTTTACTTCAAATTCGATAAAAAATATTAATAATATTGAGGACCTAAATAAATATGGTCAACTTAATGATGGTCAATTAGAGCAACAAATACAAGATTTAGCTCAAGGTTTTGATGTAGATAAACAAAGCATGCATTTTGATCAGATTTCAAAATAAAAAATAAAAGCACTAGCATGGGCTAGTGCTTTTTGCTTTTTTATTATGCTTGCTTAGCAGCTTCAACTTGTTCGTCAGCATGGTATGATGAACGAACTAGAGGACCAGCCTCACAGTGTGAGAATCCTTTTCCTAATGCAACTTCTTTTAGCGCTGCAAACTCGTCAGGAGTATAGTATTTTTTTACAGATAAATGAGTTTTCGTTGGTTGTAAATATTGACCTAATGTAATGATATTTACACCTGCTGCACGTAAATCATCCATAGCTTCGTAAATTTGCTCATTTGTTTCACCTAAACCAAGCATGATGCTTGATTTTGTAGGGATGCTAGGGTTAATTTCTTTTGCTCTACGTAAAAATTCTAGTGATCTTTCATACGTAGCTCTTGCACGAACACGTGGTGTTAATTCTCTTACTGTTTCAATATTATGGTTCATAATATCTGGTTTTGCATCCATTAGCATTTTAAGGTTTTCAAATTTCCCACCCATATCAGACGGTAAAACTTCAATTGTAGTAAATGGATTTGCTTTTCTAACTTCTCTAACAGTTTCTGCAAATACAGCTGCTCCACCGTCTCTTAAGTCATCACGAGCAACCGCTGTAATTACTACGTGCTTTAAGTTCATTTGTGTTACTGATTCAGCAACACGAACTGGTTCTTGTAGATCAAGCTCAGTTGGTAAACCAGTTTTAACTGCACAGAAACGACATGCACGAGTACAAACCGCACCTAAAATCATAAATGTAGCTGTTTTTCTTACAGCCCAACATTCATGGATATTTGGACAACGAGCTTCTTCACAAACAGTGTGAAGATTTTTTGAGCGCATCATTTTCTTTAATTCTGTGTAAGATTCATTTGTGTTTAATTTTATTTTTAGCCACTCAGGCTTTCTTAAATATTCTTCCTTTTTTGATGCCATTTGAAATTCCTCCAACGTTTATTCGTTTACGACATATTTCATTTTTTTCTTCCAATAGTTTATATATTACTACATTTTTCACGGATATGAAAAACTTTCGTTTGATTATCCCTATAATTTCCATTTATGAAAGTTGCTTCTTTAACCAAACTATATATGTAAATCAATTTAAAGGATGATGGTTTTGAAAAAAATAATTGTACTCTTTAGTATGGTGGTTATGTTCATTGTGCCATCATTTACAAATGCAGAAGAAATTGATCAAGCTCAGCTTAATAAAGAACGAATGGCCTTATATAAAAAAGGTGAAACACTAACCTTTATTCCTTGGTATTACTTTGCTGCGATCGATACTTATGAACGCAATGTCCGCAGTGTAAGAAACGATATACCAAAGCGCCAAAATGGTGTCCTCTCAATTTATATCAAGCCAGAGGATTGGAGCGGGCTTTCAAATCCGGTTAAGAAAGACACATACGCCCCTACAATCCATTTATTTAGCGGAATTGGTTTAGATGGAAATAGTGATGGAAAAGCTTCACTAGAAGATGATGAGGATATTCTATACACTTTCATTCATCGATTACATTTCTATGGGCCATCCAGGCAATATATCCGAATGATGCTATGGGATTACTACCAAAGAGCAATAACTGTTGATATTATCGATGAATATGCCCGTTTATATCAGTATTACGGAAAGTTAAATATAGAAGGTAATGCGTTCCCATTACCAATTCACAGTACACATAGTTATCGAAGTACATGGGGTGCCCCTCGAAGCTTTGGCGGACGAAGAGTTCATGAAGGTACTGATATATTTGCAAATTATGGTACTCCTGTAAGGTCCACATGCTATGGAATTATTGAAACAAAGGGCTGGAATCGCATTGGAGGATGGAGAATCGGAATTCGAGACTTAAATAATAATTATCATTACTACGCTCATCTAGGGGGCTTTAACAAAGACATTCAAAGAGGGCAAGTAGTAGAGCCAGGAACACTCATCGGTTATGTTGGAAGTACTGGTTACGGACCTCCAGGGACATCTGGAAAATTCCCTCCGCATTTACACTATGGTATATACAAAGACAATGGTTACGCAGAGTGGTCTTTTGATCCTTATCCAAGATTAAGTCTTTGGGAGCGTCAAGATAGAAACAAATAAAAAAACTCGTCGATTTCCGAGTTTTTAGGCGAAGCCAAAGGAGTAGTTGAGTAATGTAAAATAAAAAAGCAGACTAATTTATACTGGTGTACTAAGTTAGTCTGCTCTATTTTTAAATTTATTTTTTTCCGTTTGTTGTTGATGGAGTTTGTGGTATGGTTTGTTGAGTATTTGGAGTAAATGGAATATAACTAGGAACTTCTCCATCGATGATTTCAGTAGCAATTGGGACTTGTACTTTCACCTTTGTTGATTTCGTACTAAACGGGATAATTACATTCATATTTACTTCTACATTCATAATAATTTCGACTACAGAATTATCAAACCCAAATGGCTTAACTTCCTGTGTAACATTTGCCACTGCATCACCGACTACAGAAAAACGAACTGGTATAGTAGGTCCAAGTTTTCCTAGTAATACTGTATTTGTAACGACTCCAATCGGTACTTTTAAATAAAGTCCATCATGATCTGCCTTCATTTTGTTCATTTCTGATTTTGATAAAGATAAAAATGATATATCTCCATTTTCAACTCTACGTATATTTTCTTCAACGTGCTGAGTAGTGGAACCAATTATTTTATTAATTAAGTATGTATTTGTACTAATTACTGCTTTCCCATTTTCATCGACATCCCGAATGATAATATCCTGACCCTGTAATTCCTTAGAGGCTGATTCATATGCTTCGTTTATGACTAGGGATGCAATTCGTCTTGTTTGTTTCTCAGAATATTTCAAAATGGTCGGGGTGAAAATTTTATCAATTTGCCAAAAAGCATAAAAGGAAAAAAATAGTAAAACAATACTAATAACTACATATTTATTTGGAAATATATTACGAATTGATTCTGTTATTTGAGTTGAACCAGTTTTATATCCGCCAAAAGATTTTCTTTTTGAAACAAAAAATTTATTTTTTGGAACACGTCTGTACTTAAATCTTTTCATCGTATCCATGCCCCCTTACTAATGGGTATGCATGTCATTGCTTGTTCATTCTTAATGGATTTGTACAAAAACAATAAAAAAGATGCCTCAGTAATTTCTGTCATTTATTAATAAATGCTTTGTTTTATTGTTTGATCACACTCGATAATCTCTAATTTTAACTCATTATAAAGATTCACTTCATAAGGAGTACTTACCTTTCTTCCGTTTTCTTCAAATATCCGTACAACTGGACGATCTGTAGAAACATCATTTTGCCTGAAAACAATTCCGCGTCTACCATCACTCAATTTTACGTATAATCCCGTTGGATAAATGGTTAGTAGATCATTAAAAATGCTGACTAATCTAGCATCAAATAATTTATCACTTCCACTATTTAATAATGTTAATCCTTCATGCGGAAGCATTGCTTGTCGATAAACTCGATTTGAAGTTACAGCATCAAAAAAGTCGGCAATCCCAATAATCTTTGAAAAAAGATGCATTTCCTCACCAAATATTCCTTTTGGATACCCGCTCCCATTGATCCTTTCATGATGCTGTAATGCACAGTCTGCAATTACCGGATGAATAGTAGGTACTTGTCGTAGTATATCGTATCCAGCAATGGTATGTTGTTTAATGTACGAATATTCTTCTTCAGTTAAACGGTCGCGTTTATTTAAAATCTTTTTTGGTATGACCATCTTCCCAATATCATGTAAAAGTGCACCTAATCCAAGTAAATTAAGCTGGATTTTACTTAAATCTAAAATCGTTCCAATTCCTAAAGAATACATAGCTACATTTAGTGAATGTCTAAAGATACACTCATCATATATTATTAAGTCAGCTAATAAAGATAAAACATCATTCTGTTGCCATAATTCATTATGCAGTGACTTTATAATTTCTTTAAGCCTAGATTCGTTTTTTTCTAAAGATAGACATCTTAAATATAAATCTTCGCTAATTAATTTAACAAAAGCATCTTCTATTTTTTTCGTGATTTCAATGCGAAGTTTATTTGATACTTTCTCTTCCGTTAAGCGTTCTGATAATTGAGCATGTACTAAAACAAATGGAGTAGCTAATTTATGTATTTGCTTAATCATCTCTTCTGTTAAAGGAATATTTGCATTTACGATCATTTTTCCATGTTCAGTATAAACCGGCATTCCTAAGATCGTACCTGGAACAAGTGTTGATGCTTCAACAACTCTCATTGTTTTCTCCTTCAACAATTTTTTAATTAAATATATGGTTCTTCATTACAGTTAATACATTGTAATAATCGATTTTTTTGGGCATTCGTTTACAAATGAAGCCACTAAAAAAATTTAGTGGCTTATTTTATATCATCTTTAATAATGCGTCTTTTCCAATCATTCCTTTTTGAATACCTAATTTTTCTGCTTCAACAGTGATAGACTCTAAAGGCGCATTTAATAATTCTTCTATTGTTTTTACACCAACTGCTCGGCCTGCAATAATTTGACGGTCGCGCAATTTTTCATTTAATAAAGCTACATCTAATGCTCCGCACATAATATATCCCTTATCATTCATAACGACTAATAATGTAGTTTTTGGAAGTAAAACCGTAACAGCATTAAATGTATGATTATCTATTTTAATTGGGCTTAAATTGATCAAGTTCAACGCTCCTTTCTCATTCTAAAATATGAGAAAAAAACAAAAGTGAAACCTGTCTAAACTTGATAAATTTTAGACACTTTTTAAAGCCCCAAATAACACGTCACGAATAAATTCAGGCATAAAAAATCTTTTATGACTAGCATCACGAATTGTAGGAATTAAATGGCCAAACGTAAATAAATCCAAAGTTCCGATCGTATACATTCGGCTTAAATCTAACATTTCTCCATTAATAAATAATTCTTCTTGATAAAAATGTCTTTTCTTATCCCTTTTAACAAAAGTGATTCCATCGTAAACCATTTTTCCAATTACTTTACCTCTAAATCCAAAACCTTTCATCTTCAAATGAGTCAACTCTTTATCTTCACAGCGATTTAAAACATCTAGTAATTCCTTACCAGACAAATTAACAACACAAGGATTAATAGGATGTGGGCATATTCGATGAATGTCACCCTTTGTAACAAGTCCATGCGATAAGCCATCAAGTAAAATACCCGAATTTAATATACTGATATCTGATTTTGTCCATTGGCGAAGTGCATTCGCTAATAATTTCAGCAATGGACTATCTTTAAACCAATTCACATGCATGTCACTCGGTAGATGTGTCACTGGTTCACTTAAAATTTCTTCACTTAATCTCATTAAATTAGCCAGCATGAGTTTCGTCACTTCATCTTGATAATCTTTAGGGACTGTATGAACTTCAGTAACTGAAGCTTCAGTATTCATTATACTTTTCGTCTCTTTATTTACAGTAATTAAAACCTCGCCTAAATAGTTACCGTGTTTACCTGTTCCACAAAGTAAAGTTTCACCAGCATACTCCCCATTTGGAAATAGATGGTGAGTATGTGCGCCTAAGATAATATCGACTCCTGAAAATTGTTCAGCAATTCTCTGATCGTCTCTCATACCTAAATGAGAAAGTATTATGACAATGTCAGATTGCGCTTTGACAATTGGAAGGACGCTATTTAACATGTCAAACGGATCTTTTATACTCCATCCTAAAGTTTCATAAAACACAGGATAAGCGACTGTTAATCCAATTACTCCTAGCTTTACTCCATTTTTTTCATATATTTCAAAAGGCTTGCTGATACTCTCGGTACCTTCATCTGTAATGGCTAAATTACCAACTAATACATCAAACTTTGCATCTTCGTAAAGATTTAACAACTCACCTTTAGATAAGGTAATTCCTTCATTATTACCTATTGTAATTGCATCAAACTTTGCATCATTTAAAAGTTTCACATTACCCTTTCCTAAAGTGGCCTCAGAGATTGGATGAAATCGATCAACGAAATCACCAATATCAAAAGTAAGTGTGGCCTCCCCTTTTCCTTTGGCTAATTCTCTTTTAGACTTCAACAAACCGACAATTGTTGGCCACGTTTCGAAGTGGCTGTGAATGTCATTTGTATGGAACAACCGAATATTTATAGATTGATTTGTTTCCATTGTTCCACCATCCTTTTTTTAAATATTTTCTATAATTAATTTTATGCCATAAAATAACACGACTAACCTTAAAATTAATGCGATTGTTTCAGTTTTTAATTTTTGATTAATATACGCTCCAATTTTCCCACCAAACCATGCGCCAGGAATAAGTAAAAGAATGTAATAGAAATTTACTTCTCCTAATGTGATGTATGAAATTGAGCTTCCAAGTGTCGTAAACATAACGACAAACATTGAAGTCGCTACAGCTAACTGAGGTGGAAAACCGAATAAAAACGCCATCATTGGTACTAACAATATTCCTCCACCAATTCCAAATAAACCTGAGATGATCCCGATACAAATAGACAATGAAATCGCCAATGGAAGACTATAGCTATATGTATATGCCTCGCCTTCATCATTTGTAAATGTTCGTATAATACCCTTATGTAATTCCTTTGATTTTCTATTTAATTTTGCAGAAACAAATAGAAAGACTGATATACAGATTAAAAATATCCCAAAAAATAAAGTAAACCGCTCAGTATTTAAAAGCGAATTGATGTAAGTACCTAGTAAGCTACCAGGAACACTACCTATTAAAAATAAAATGCCACTCTTATAATCGATTCGTTTTTGCTTATGATACGAAAGGGTGGATGAAAGCGAAGAAAACACAATTGTAATCAGTGAAGTTCCAACTGCAACATGAATTGGCACAGTCGAAAAAGCGGATAAAAAGTGATCAATATTAAGTAGCATTGGAACAATAATAATTCCTCCGCCTAAACCAATCAATGATCCGACTGTTCCTGCAGCGAGTCCTATACTGATGAGTATAAGAATTTGTAGAATGATATCCAACCTAAATTTCTCCCCTTTATAAATACACTAAACATCTATCTTCTCTATATTTTAAATAATAGTTTAACACAAAAAAACTCGGATTTCCCCGAGTATGAATAATACCATTTATAAACACTGGCTATTGTTTTAATATACTTAAATTTGCAATCCAAGGTCCTACGTCAGTTTTATATCTTTTTGCCATCACTCTTGTAATTTGAGCTATATGGGTTAGATCATGTACGACAAAAGTAGATAGTAATTCTCTTAATTTAACTGTTCCAAGATCTGGATGAACCCCTTCTAATTCTAGGTGTAAATTAGGGTCAACCAATGATTGTAATTTTGTAATATTTTCTGCTCTTAAATTTTTGAATTCTAGTAATCTTTCTTCTACTGATTTTTCATGTTTTTCATTTAAATGCGAAAAACGATCGAATGGCGGGAAATGGTTGTTTCCTTCTTTGTTAAGTATGCTGTTCAATCTTGGAATCCAATTTGTTTTTTCACACTCAATTAGATGGTCGATTACTTCAGAAGCATTCCATGTTCCTTCACCTTCATTGCTACATAGCCAAGATTCAGATAAACCTGACAAAAGGGACTCTAATGATTTGGGTGTTCTTTCTAAAACTTCAATCGCTTCTTTAAGGTTAAAATTCATAAAAAAACTCCTCCCACACTAAAATATAAATTCCTTTAACAACATCTCGTGACCTTTCAAGTTAAATTTTACCATAAAAAAGGTAACTAAATTAAAATCATGCTTATTGTTCCTAATAGAAAAAAGCATGGCAAGATTGCCATGCTTTTAAGTAGGAGAGTCCCTAAAGAATGATAAAGTTAACGTCTATTCCATCTTCTCCAACTCTGCTTTGACTTTTTCTAATGTCAAACCTTTATATTTTAATTTCGGACTTGGAGCATTCGTCATTGACGGATTTTTTAACTTGTAATTTTTTTCAATAAATGCAAAGTCTGTCAGATCAACCTTGCCATCAAAATTAATATCTGCAGCACGCTTATTCGTACCCCAATATGTTTGCATATAAATTGCGTCCATAACGTCAACGACTTGGTCACCGTTCACATCACCGGCTTCTAATTGCACTTCACCATAAATATTGTTCCATTCGCCACGATACTGATCGCCTGCTTGTTTAAATAATGTAAATGGTCTGCTATATTTAAAATGCCCTGGAACATGAATAGTGAACATCATTTCTTTATTTGTGACAGGCAATTTAATTGTTGCTTTAGGCCACAGGTATGTCCCATAAGCTGGTGAAGTTATAGGATAAGAAGTTATAGTGCCATTGTATAATTTGTTGTTTGCATCTGTAACATATGCACTCGCACCTATATTTGTATAGTCCCTCATGTTTAAATTTCTTCCATCATACGTGTAATGTAACCCTTCAGCAATTGGAGAAAATGTTAATTGTGAGAATGATGGTTTCACATAAGATTCCACCGATAAACTAGGAATAGAGATTTCCGCTTTATCTGTATTCACATAAGTAGAAGTAAGATTTTGCAATTGTAAAATCCCTTCATAATAATCTTCATTCTTTACTTTTACCTTAACGTCTACCATTGGAGTTGTTCCAGTTATACCATCTGTGTTATTTATTGCTAGATGGATCGAATGTTTATTCAGTTCTCCATTACTAGTTAATTCTTTATGTTCTAACTGTACGTTAGCTTTTTTCAGTAATTCTGGACGTATTGTTACATTTTCTATTTCAAAATTTTTATTTAAATAATCAAAAGTAAATGTTTGATCATTTACTTTTTTTACATTATTTGCTGTTAGTGTATAAGTAACTGTATCTCCCATCGTTGGGTTAACCTGATCTGGCTTAGCATCTACATATTGCGTGCCTTTTTTTACAAAATAGGTTACGTGTGCGTTCGGATAATCAACTGCACTTGATACACCTACACCAAAGAAACGAACTGGAAGAATTGGCACCGTATCATCAATTGGCATATTCGCATTAAACGTACCATCTGGATTTAAAGGAACAAAACCATTTGCAGTATTTGCTGTTTTGTCTGGTTTTAGTAAATCTCTATTATAATAAAACGCTACTTTATTTGCAGATTGATCTCTAGTAAAACCATATTCATTCATCGTTTTAATATTTTCTTCGTCAATTGATCCCGAAACTAATACTGATTTTTGTCCATCTTCATATTCGTAAACACCATGAGGAAGAGAAGTGATATTAAATTTTGGCGCCGTATTATCTACAAATAAGTAAGTGTCAGAACTAAATGTATTCCCTTGATCGTCCGTTGCAATTGCCCTAAATTTATAGTCTCCATGCTTAACAAATTCTGAAAAATGATCAAACTGAGTTGACATATATTCAGCATCAGAAGAAAACGGCTTACTTTGATCACCTGTAAATGGTGTACTAAAGCCTAAGTTTGCAGAATTATAATTTGTACTTGGATTTAAAGCATTTCCACTAATATATCCTGAATGTCCCAAGATTTTGTTAGTTTTTGGATCCAAATATAAGAAATCAATTCGTTTAACATGTCCTTTTAATTTAAAGTTTACAAAAAAACCGCTTACTGAAAATATACTTTGATCGAAAGTGGCGTTTGCAGCAACTGCATGCGATCCTAAAATGTCAAATGCTTCAAATTTGTTTTCTTCATACGTTACACCAAACGGTATTTGGTACACTTCAGATGGGTTATTCCTGTTAGTATAGATTACATACCCTTCATAGATACCTGTTTCTGCTGTTTTTGGAATCGATAAAAACACGGATTGTTTTTTACTACTATTACCATTTACTTTTATAGAATTTTCGGTTAGAACCTTCACTCCGTTTTTCTCTGCGTCTTTTGATCCTCTTAAATCTGTTTGATATTGTACTTTCACATCAAATGTTTTAGCTTTTTCCCCGTTGTTACTAATCTTGACAGAACGTGAATCTGAAATGTCTTCACCTGTTAAAACTGCTCGCCCGAAGCTAAGGCCACCAGTTTCATCATTAATTACCTTCGTTTCTCCATTTTCAATCATATTTGTTTTATCTTTTACTGTAATTTCTATAGTTGAATGAACCGCTTCATATGGATCGACACGTCCTGCGCCTTGCTCAAAAACACTATATGGTTTACTTAATGAATCTGCAGTATTCATTAAAACACTCTTAACATCGGACGGTTGCAAATTAGGATTTTCTTCTAGTAAAAGAGCAGAAATACCAGTAACAACAGGAGCTGCCATTGATGTGCCCGATAAACGTGCATAAGCATACTCATAGTCGTCCCCTTTATCACCATTTACTACATCGGAAGGAACAGTTGACATCATGGACACACCTGGTGCAACTACTTCTGGTTTTATGTCATAATTTGTCCTACTTGGTCCTCGAGAACTAAAAGTAGCCAAATTATCACCTTGTAATTTTAATTCCTTCATCTCTCCAAAAGTAAAGTTATTTTGCCCATTATCTACCTTTGACTTTAACGCTAGACCGTCTGCATTACTTAATGAAAACGTTGGGATGTAATTTTGGCCTTCTGCTAAATAGGCAGGAATATGACCTTCTGCCGCATTATCATTAAACAAAAGCACAGCAGCTGCACCATTATTTTTTGCTTCTGTAATTTTATTAGCTAGCGGAATACCCTTCCCACGGCTTATTAAAGCAATTTTACCTTTTACATCGATTCCTGCAAAATCAGCTGCTGCACCCATGCCAGCATATACAACAGGAAGTGATTTTCCTTTAAGGTAATTTATATCATCTTTATAGCTAAACGCAATTGCACGTAAATCTGCAGTGACTGTGTCTAGTATCCCTTTATAGCTTGCTATGGAAACAGGTACATCACTTGCACCTACAGTAATTGCTAATGCTGAAGCACCCGGTGTACCTAACGAATACATTCCATCCCCAGAATTACCAGCAGATAGAACTACCGTTACTCCATTTAAAACAGCATTATTTACCGCTATACTTAAAGGCTCCATTGGATTATTTGTAGCGGAGCCCAATGACATATTAATAACGTCCATCCCATCCTCAGTAGCTTTATCTATTGCAGCAATAATTCCATTAGTCGGACCCGATCCATATGGACCTAATACTCGATATGCATATAAATCAGCACCCGGGGCAATACCTGTTGTAGCATATTTACTGTTATTTGCACCTCGACCGCCTATCGTACCAGAAACGTGCGTACCGTGTTCCGTATAATATGTACCATTGGCGTTTTTTTCTGCCTTTCCTGATTTCTTCCAATCCTCATATGTAGTTTCCATTGGATCATTATCATTATCTACAAAATCGTATCCACCTTTATAGGCCGATTTTAAATCCGGATGGTTATAATCCATACCAGTATCTAAAATTCCTACTTTAATTCCTTTACCTGTATGGCCTTCAGCATGTAACTTGTCCACTTGTAAATACGAGCGCTCATCAGCCATTCCTAACCCCATTTGTTCTGGAGCAATATCTTTAGCCTGAACTGGTGGTTCTGCCTTTATTTCTACATCGCTATAAACAGCTTTAACAGCTTCCGATTTTAATAAATTTTCAACTTGATTTGCAGGAAGTTTCATTGAAATACCATTAAATGTTGTTTTAAACGTGCGATTTACTTTGTATGCAGATGCTTTCTTAGTTCCTTTTGCCGATAATACTTTTAATAAATCATTGTTAAAAGAAGCATGTGAATCATCTACTAATTTGTCCGCTTCCTTTTCATCTAAAATTTTCCCTTCCGTTGCTGCTTTTAATACTGCGGCTTTAGTTGTAGGTTGTTTAAATTCAACTATAACGGAGATCTCTTCTGAACTATTTTTGTCAATATTTTGTGCTAAGTGTAAACCCGTTTCATTGATTGATTGCAAGTTTACTAGGGCTTTCTTTTGTTCGGAAGTTAAACTATTAAGTAATTTCTCTGTTTGATTCAAACTACTAGACGTATTTTCTTGTTGTAAATTACTGAATATAACTTGTTGAGTTGACGTAGTTGCATGGACTTTAGAAGAGGTACTCAAATACGAAGCTATTAAACTGCTAGAAGCTAAACCTACTCCTAGTGCAACGGTTGAAACCTTTTTTAATTTCCTTTTCATGCTTTCAATTCACTCCTCAATAATAAAATATAGATGAGGAAAATTGAATGGCTCAATTTTGAAAATAGGGGTTACTAATAACTTCTTTTGAAGCTTAGTAGTTTCTAATTGAAATTTTTTCCATTCAATTTTCATACAATTCGAATTATATAGATTATTAATGTATTACTCAATCGTGTTAAGTCGTGTTATTTTAAGGTCAAAATGCTAATAATATGCTATAATTTCAATCACTTTTAACAGAACTCGACATGATTCTTTCAATAATTAACACGACTAAAAGAACCAATGAAAAAAACTAATGCATCCAATGGTTCTATACCTATTCTTAAATTTCATATAAAATTCAACCTCAAAAAACCCTGTTACCAATTGGCAACAGGGTTTATCTTTATTCAATGGATTAACCAATAGAACCTTCCATCTCGAATTTAATCAGACGGTTCATTTCAACTGCGTATTCCATTGGTAATTCTTTTGTAAATGGCTCAATGAAGCCCATTACGATCATTTCTGTAGCTTCTTGCTCAGAAATACCACGGCTCATTAAGTAGAATAATTGCTCTTCAGATACTTTCGAAACTTTCGCTTCGTGCTCAAGAGAAATATTGTCGTTTAAGATTTCGTTGTATGGAATTGTATCAGAAGTTGACGCATTATCCATAATTAACGTATCACACTCGATATTTGAACGTGATCCAGCTGCTTTACGACCGAAGTGTACGATACCACGATACGTTACTTTACCACCATGTTTAGAAATAGATTTCGAAACAATTGTAGATGAAGTATTTGGAGCTAAGTGAATCATTTTAGCACCAGCATCTTGGTGTTGTCCTTTACCAGCGATTGCAATAGAAAGTGTAAGGCCACGAGCACCTTCACCTTTAAGGATAACTGCTGGGTATTTCATTGTTAATTTTGAACCAATGTTTCCATCGATCCATTCCATTGTTGCATTCGCTTCACAAACAGCACGTTTCGTAACTAGGTTGAATACGTTATTCGCCCAGTTCTGAATTGTTGTATAGCGGCAGTATGCATCCTTCTTAATGATGATTTCTACTACTGCAGAGTGAAGTGAGTTTGTTGTATATACAGGAGCTGTACAACCTTCAACGTAATGAACATGTGCACCTTCATCAGCAATGATTAATGTACGTTCAAATTGACCCATATTTTCAGAGTTAATACGGAAATACGCTTGAAGTGGCGTATCAACTTTAACACCTTTTGGTACGTAGATGAATGATCCACCAGACCAAACAGCTGAGTTTAATGCAGCAAATTTGTTATCAGTAGGCGGAATTACTTTTCCAAAGTGCTCTTTGAAAATTTCTTCATGCTCACGTAATGCTGTGTCTGTATCAGTAAATAAGATACCAAGATCAGTTAAATCTTGTTTCATGCTGTGGTAAACTACCTCAGACTCATACTGTGCAGATACACCAGCTAAATACTTTTGTTCTGCTTCAGGAATACCCAATTTATCAAAAGTATTTTTGATTTCTTCAGGTACTTCATCCCAAGACTTTTCTGTTTTCTCTGATGGTTTTACATAGTAAGTAATTTCATCAAAGCGTAAATCAGACATGTCTCCACCCCATTGAGGCATTGGCATATCATAGAAATATTGTAAAGATTTTAAACGGAAATCTAACATCCATTGTGGTTCATTTTTCATACGTGAAATTTCTTCAACGATTTCCTTTGTTAAACCACGCTCTGAACGGAAGATTGATACGTCACGGTCATGAAAACCATATTTATAATCACTAATATCCGGCAAATTAGTAGACATTATTCATACTCCCTTCTAATAGAAGAGTAGGATTAAGCTCAGAGGATTATTCCTCTGATTTTAAGCCCTTCTCCATCGCTTTCCATGCAAGTGTTGCACATTTAATTCGTGCTGGAAACTTCGAAACACCTTGTAGTGCTTCAATATCATCTAAATCAATTGATTCATCGTATTCTTTTCCAAGCATCATATCTGAAAATATTTGAGCAAGCTGTAGAGCTTCCTCTATTTTTTTACCTTTAATTGCGTGAGTCATCATTGAAGCTGACGCCATTGAAATTGAACATCCTTCACCGTCAAAACGCGCATCTGATACTATTCCATCATCAACCTTTAAACGAAGTTCAATGCGATCACCACAAGTAGGGTTATTCATGTTTATTGTTACATCGTTTTCTGATATTGCCCCTACCCCTTTGTTACGAGGGTTTTTATAATGGTCCATTATCACGCGACGATATAAAGCATCTAGATCAATGTTTCGATTAATAGACATCGCTGAAATACTCCTTCGTTTTAACTAATCCTCTTACAAAAGCATCTACATCTTCTTTTGTATTATACAGATAAAAACTTGCACGAGCAGTAGCAGATACCTTTAACCATCTCATTAATGGCTGAGCACAGTGATGGCCAGCTCGAACAGCAATTCCCTCTACATCTAATACAGTTGCAACATCATGTGGATGCACATCTTCCACATTAAACGTTACTAGCCCTGCACGATGCTTCGGACCATAGATTGTTACTCCTTTTACAGTAGATAACTGTTCAAGTGCATAATTCGCAATCTCATGTTCATGCTTTTCGATATTATCCATACCGATTTCAGTTAAGAAATCAATAGCAGCGCCTAAACCAACTGCACCAGCAATGATAGGAGTTCCACCTTCAAATTTCCATGGTAGTTCTTTCCAAGTAGAATCTTGTAAGTCAACAAAATCAATCATTTCCCCACCAAATTCAATAGGTTCCATGTTTTCAAGAAGATGTTTTTTACCATAAAGTACACCAATACCCGTAGGAGCACACATTTTATGACCTGAAAATGCGTAAAAATCGCAATCTAAGTCTTGAACGTCGACCTTCATATGTGGAGTACTTTGTGCACCATCAACAAGCATGATTGCTCCATTTTGATGAGCAATTGCTGCAATCTCTTTAACAGGGTTAATTGAACCAAGTACGTTTGAAACGTACATAATCGCAACTATTTTTGTATTTGAGTTAATTATAGCTTTTGCTTGCTCAACGCTGATTGAACCATCTTCTTCTAATGGTATATATTTTAATGTTGCGCCAGTAGCTTTTGCAACTTGTTGCCAAGGAATAATATTACTGTGATGTTCCATATAAGAAATCACAATTTCATCTCCAGCTTTTAAGTTCGTTCTTCCGTAGCTAGCAGCAACTGTATTAATTGCAGTAGTTGTGCCTCTAGTAAAAATAATTTCTTCAATTGATGATGCATTAATAAATTTACGAACTTTATCACGAGCTCCCTCGTATGCATCAGTAGCTTTTGTTCCTAGAGTGTGTACACCTCTATGAACGTTAGAATTATATTCTTTATAGTAGTTAGCAACAGCTTCTATTACTTGAACAGGTTTTTGTGAAGTTGCAGCACTATCCAGATATACTAAAGGATGTCCATTTACTTCTTGATTTAATATCGGAAAGGCTTCACGGATTGCTTTAACATCCATTACTTAACCTTCCTCTCAATTACATCAACAAGCATTTTTTTAACTTCTTCAATTGGTAATTCCGAAACTACAGGTGCTAAGAATCCGTGAATAACTAAGCGCTCTGCTTCTTTCTTCGGAATACCGCGACTCATTAAGTAGTACAGCTGAGTTGGATCTACTTTACCAACTGAAGCAGCGTGACCTGCCATAACATCATTTTCATCAATTAATAGAATTGGGTTCGCATCTCCACGAGCTTTTTCACTAAGCATTAATACACGTGAAGTTTGTTGTGCATTAGACTTAGAAGCGCCGTGTTCAATTTTCCCAATACCATTAAAGATTGAAGTAGCAGAATCTATTGATACACCATGTTTTAAGATCCAACCTTCAGATCCTTTACCAAAGTGAATAATGCTTGTTGTAAAGTTTTGAGTTTGCTCACCACGGCCTACAGTAACCATTTTCATGTCGCCGAAAGAACCGTCTCCAATTAGGTTTGTAACATTTTCGAAAACTGAGTTTCCATCGTTCATTAGACCAAGTGCCCACTCAATTTTGCTATCGCGACCAGCATGACCACGACGAACAACATAAGCAGTTACACCTTTTGCTAACGTATCAACAGCACCATAACGAACTTTTGCATTATCTAATGTAATTACTTCTGTAATAACGTTTACAACAGCCGCATCTAAATCAGCAGATGTAGAAACATAGTTTTCAACATAAGTAACTTCACTGTTTGCATCTGCAACAACAAGTACGTGGTTATATGCAGGTACGTTTTCGCCATCTACAACAAAAATAGATTGGATTGGTTTTTCTAATACTACATTTTTAGGAATGTATAAGAAAGCTCCACCATTTACTAATGCTGCATGTAATGCGATTAATTTATTTTCATCGACTTTTACAGCCTCTGTCATAAAATATTTTTTCACAAGATCTTCGTGATCTTTAATCGCCGTGTGTAAATCTACGAATACTACACCTTTTTCTTTTGCTTCAGAAGAAAGAGAGTGATATACAGCAGATCCATTATATTGTACATAAACTGATTGATCAGTGTCTTCATTTATTAAAGATGTTACTGACTCTGGTAATTGATCTTTTGTAGGAACATTTCCTGTTGTAACATTAAATTCTTTTCCAAAGAAATCCCATTTAGAGATATTTGTTTTATCTGGCTTTGGAAGAGAAAGTGATTCAGCTTTTGCTAGTGCATTTAAACGGAACTCTGTGAAATATGCAGGTTCATTTAGCAGTGCAGAAAGCTGCTTAACTGTTTCTTGACTAAATGGAATTGTAGTACCAGTTGTCATGAGAATCCCTCCTATCCGATTAAGCTTCTTGCCCAACAGTCTCGTCTTCGATACCTAATTCTTGTTTAATCCAGTCATATCCTTCAGCTTCTAAACGTGCAGCTAATTCAGGACCACCTGATTTTACAATACGACCTTGCATCATTACGTGAACGAAGTCAGGAGTAATGTAGTTTAATAAGCGTTGGTAGTGAGTGATGATTAAGCAACCAAACTCTTCTCCACGCATTTCGTTAACACCTTTAGAAACTACTTTTAATGCATCGATATCTAAACCTGAGTCAATTTCGTCAAGAATAGCAATTTTAGGTTGGATCATCATCATTTGAAGAATCTCATTACGTTTTTTCTCTCCACCTGAGAATCCTTCATTTAAGTAACGTTGAGCCATTTCTGGATCCATTTCTAAGAATTCCATGTTTTTATCTAATGTACGGATAAATTTCATTAATGAAATTTCATCGCCTTCTTCGCGACGTGCATTCATTGCAGAACGTAAGAAATCTGCGTTTGTTACACCACTAATTTCACTTGGGTATTGCATAGCTAGGAAAAGACCAGCTTGAGCTCGCTCATCAACTTCCATTTCTAAAACATCGTTGCCATCAAGCTCGATGCTACCACCGATTACTTCATATTTAGGATGACCCATAATAGCAGAAGATAAAGTTGATTTACCTGTACCATTTGGTCCCATGATTGCGTGAATTTCTCCACCTTTTACTTCAAGGTTTACACCTTTTAAAATTTGCTTTCCTTCAATTGCTACTTGAAGGTCTTTTATTTTTAATGTAGAAGCTCCCATTTTACACCCTCCATAATATTACATAAAAATTCTATAAAATAGAAAATGGCTATTTTAAGTTCATTCTCATTTTATTCTCATTCTAATCTTAAAGCAATTAAAAAGTATTTTCAAGCCGTGCCCTATTTTACCAAAAAAGTTTTATTACGTGTAACTTTTTTTCACAAAAAAAGAATAAATAGAGATACTATATATATAGGAAATAAAATATCTAATATCACAACTAAAAAAGAGGGGAATTTAATGTCTAAAACAACTAAGCTTTCACCAGATCAACAAAAATTTGCGATTACTCAACTACAAACATATTTCTTACAAGAAAGAGACGAAGAATTAAGTGAATTAAGTTCGATGTTGCTATTAGACTTTATTTCACAAAAACTTGGACCTATGTTTTACAATAAGGGAGTTGAAGACTCACAAAGATTTATGTCCGAACGGGTTGAAGATCTATATGCTTTATTATTAAAAGAACAGATTGAAGATTAAGTTGTTTTAGTAAACTTCTTTTCTTTTAGTTTTTAACGACCTTTAGCACACACTTTATTTTACGTACATACTCAATTTTAGATTATTCAATATTTATATAGTTGTTCAAATTATTCTTGCATTGTTAAAACAAATAAATGTTTTAATGCAGACTCTTCCATTATTTACGAAAAAACTAGATTTCATTAATCAAATTATCAAAAAAAAGAACCTTTTTACTATAATGAAGGTTCTTTTTAACTTTCTAATAAGGAATTTGACCAATTAAATAAAGTTGTATCTTGTTCATCAAAAAAAGATTATGATAAAAGATTAATTTAATATCCTTTACTTAGAGTAAAATAACGGTTTATTAATCAGTTTGTAATTCAAGTCAGATCGAACATTTTTAACTTCAAAAAAAACAATTAATATAGTTTGTTGATATATTAAATTTATTGAAATACATTTACTTCTAAAATCATTAATAGTTCCTCAAAACATCAATAACCTTTACATATTTCAACACTCTAAAGAAAAAAGGCTTTGTTCAATTAAATAAATTTACTTCCTTAACTATATTTCAAAAACATTAATTCATCCCTCGTATATATTCTCAAATGCGATTTTAAAACATGAGAAAAACGAATTTTTTATTGATAAACTTGCACAGGTATAAAGACTTCGGGCATACCAGCAGCATATGCAGCTACTTCATATTCTTTAAAGATTAATTTAATGCCCGCATGGTCAAATGCCCATAATCTATTTTTGTCACTTAAATCAATTTCGTTAGGAGATTTTATTAATACATATCCTTTATATTTCTTTTGTAATTGCTGATAAGCATATTCTTGTACGGATTTTGTATTTTCGTTTATTAACTTAGATAGTGGAACTACTTCACCTGTTTTCACGTCAAAATTAAATGTAGTTCCCACTGTCATCCCATGTGCTCCACCTGTATATGAATACTCATTATAAATAACACTTAATTTATCAAGATTATTGTATAGTATTTTATAAGTAAAAACATATTCATAAGGTCTCCACGGCCCTTGGCTAACATCCCATTTTGCCTTAGCTTCTTTCTCGTCTTCTAATAGCTTCAAACGATTACTATTCGCTAAATCAGCACCTTGTTTTAAAATACCATTGATCTTTTGTTGTGCGGTTGAATTAGAAGCTCCACTTATTTGTGGATACTTAATCGGTGCATCATTTAGTTTTTGTTCAGTAATTTTAATATGACGCGGTAATGGGTTTTCATTGATTCGAGCTTTAGTTTCCGCATTAACAAATTTAATAGAGCCCAAATTAATACTGCTAGTCATTATAATTAATAAGAAATAATATAGAAACTTTTTCACTAGACTCCTCCTATTTTCTTTATCAAAAAATAGTATGAGTATCTTTTAAATTATTTATGAAATATTTTATGAGAGTCTAAATACTTACAATCAATTAACAGACTGTTCTCAAGTCATTTTGTTAACTAGTTTAAATAAGTTCATTGCTATTTCATAAGTGTTTGGTTTCACCTTTTGACTATTAGAAAACACAATTACATATGTTTTTGAAACAGGATCGAAGACATTCATACAATTAATTCCTGGAACTACCCCACGATTGTATAAATACTTGCCTTTATTATAAAATCCGTAAGCATAATGGTTTTGATACGGCTTAATAAATTGAGTAAAACTTTTACTCAAAATAAGTTTATTTGAAATAAGTGCCTCGTCCATTTTTTGCAATCCTGAAACCGTTGCATAAATATCTCCACAGCCTAATAAATAATTAAAATTTGGGATTCGTAATTGCTGCGGATCATTTTTAGATTGAATTAATAAATAACCGAGAGCATGATTCCTTGTTTTATAAAAATCATTACCTTGTCCAATTTCAGTCATATTCGCTTTATCGAAAATATGTGTCTTTATATATTCTCCATAAGGAATTCCAGTTACTTTTTCAATAACATAAGCAAGTAAAATATAATTTGTGTCATTGTAATCCCATTTGTTCAACGGTTTATAATGTACATTTGATTTAACTATTTTCTTTATCAGATTCGATGATGAAATTGGATTAAATAGCTCTTTTTGTTTCTTAATCCCTGAAGTATGTGAAATTAAATGAAATAATGTTAATTTTGACCCATTTGGAAAGTCCGGTATGTATTTTGAAATCGGATCATTAAAAGATATTTTGCCTTCTTCTTTTAATTGCATTAACGACGTTGAAACAAAAAATTTAGAAATTGAGCCAACTGGGTAATAGGTATTTGGTTTGTTCGGTAACTGATTTGAGATATCTCGATAACCGTATCCTTTATTAAGGATATTTTCTTCATTCTTCCTTACAAGAACAACTCCGTTAAAATGAATTTGCTGTAAGTAGCGATCAATCTCTCCATTATTCTTATTTTGATCATTAGTAAAATCAACTTTATTCATCGAAGAGTGATTCGAAACTGTCACTTTCGAAGAGTTTTTATTCAAGATAAAACTACAAAAAGGAGACATAATTAAAACAGCTAAGAAACTAGGAATCAAGAACAAATAAATTTTTTTCATCATATACCGCTCTCCCATTTTGCAGGGTTAAGAGGATTTCCCTATATTCCCTCTTCCCCATTATTTTTACCTTACCCCTATTTTATTGTGCAATTTCTTAGTTCCAATCACATACTATCTTAAAGCTACTGTATCTAAAACTTTTAAATCGGAACGAAGAACAAAAATTCACTTCAATTACTTATCCTAATTGTATTAACAATCTTGTCCATTAATCTTTAAAATTTAATTAGAAAAAATTTACTTAAACCTTAATAATTTATTATCTGTTTGTAATTTTAAAAGGTGTTTTGTTAATTTTTCATCTATTTTTCGGTGTTATAATACGTCTAGCTAAAAATTAAGAAAGGGGAAACAAATGGGTAAAATCCATATTTTCCGTTCAAAGACTTTAAGGTTTTTATTTTATACTGCGTTTTATTTATCAATTTTACTTGCACTACTTTACCTATATGGATTTAAAGATTCATTTACTGGGACCTTTATATATAACGATTTTTAGGACGTGAGCTGATGAAATCAATTATTGAACAAATAGATTATTGGGCAATTAACACCCCAAACACGATCGCATTTCAAAATAGTGATTACTCTTTAACATATAAAACTTTAAAGCAACAATCAGATGCGATTGCTAGCTGGATGATTAAAAATAATTTTACGAATAAGCCTATTATTGTGTATGGGCATATGCAGACAGAAATGATTTCCATTTTCTTAGGAAGTGTAAAAGCAGGTTGTGCATATATTCCCGTTGATGAGTCTATTCCTTTTGAAAGACTCAAAAAAATGATTACTAATTCTGGAGCAACTTTACTAATTACACCAAAAGAAATTACTTTAGAGTTTGAATCCATTAAAATCATAAATTTTGGAGAACTACAGGAAATTATTGATTCTACTGATCTAGTCAATTCTTTAACTGATTTTAATGTTAAAGACGATGATACATTTTATATTATCTATACTTCCGGCAGTACTGGAGATCCAAAAGGTGTGCAAATTACTGAAAAAAACTTACGTAGTTTTACCGATTGGATATTGAAGGATTTTAATATACACAATGGACAACGATTTTTGAATCAAGCTCCATTCTCTTTTGATTTATCAGTAATGGATTTATATCCATCTTTATTGTCGGGTGGCACACTCATTGCTGTTGAAAAATCTTTGGTTGAGCGACCAAAAGTATTATTCGATTATTTAATGGAAAGTGATATTAAGGTTTGGACTTCTACACCTTCATTTATAGAGATGTGTATGATGAACCCAAATTTCAGCGAATCCCTACTACCAAACTTAAAGACTTTTCTTTTCTGTGGTGAAGTACTATCGAATAATAGTGCTAAACAGCTTTTATCTAGATTTCCTAATGCCGAGATTTATAATACTTACGGTCCAACAGAAGGAACAGTTGCTGTAACATTCGTCCAGATTACTGAGAAGGTCATAAACCAATATTCCCCATTACCGATTGGAACTCCGAAAGATGATACAATTATTTACATTATGGATGAATTAGGGAACCCACTTCCAGAAGGAGAAACAGGGGAAATTATTATAGCTGGTCCAAGTGTTAGTAAAGGGTATCTTAATAATCAATTAAAAACTGATGCAGCCTATTATCAAATAAATGGTATGCGCGCCTATAAAACAGGTGATTCTGGTTACTTTGATCACGGACTTTTGTTCTATAAAGGTAGGATCGATTTTCAAGTAAAGCTACATGGGTATCGGATTGAAATTGAGGACATTGAAAATAACATTAGAAGATTACCATTAGTCCATTCTGCAGTTATATTACCAGAGATGAAGGATGGTAAGTGTATCGATTTACATTGCTTAACAGTCGTTAAAGAACACGATTTCGAAAAGGAATATCATTTAACACGTTTTTTAAAACAAGAATTAAATAAATATATGCCGACTTATATGATTCCAAGAAAATTTAGTTACTTACAAAGCTTACCAATGACAACGAATGGTAAAGTTGATCGTAAAAAATTATTGGAGCAAACTTACCAATGATTCCTTACGGTAGTTTTACGTTTTTCGGTATTTTGTTTGTTCTATTAATCCCAGCAGTCATATTAGGCTTTTTAGGAAAAAGATTAACTAACTACACAACATTTCTTTCTTTTGTGTTTTTATTATTAGTCTTTTCCTCTTCTAAAATACAAACCTTCTATCTAGTTGCTTATATAATTTGGGTAGTTATTTTAATAAAAGGTTATAGTGTTTATCGGAAGAATGCGAACCATTCAACTGTTTATTACTTAAGTGTTTTTCTATCAATTTTACCTTTAATAATTGTAAAGGTTTCACCGATATTTGAAAGTGCTACACTTGTAGGCTTTTTAGGAATTTCGTATTTAACATTTAAAACAACACAAGTCATTATTGAAATTCGCGACCACAGTATAAAAGAAATAAGCATTGTTGATTTCTTGAAGTTTTTATTATTTTTTCCAACGATCTCCTCTGGACCAATTGATCGTTTCAGGAGATTTCAACAGGATTATCAAAAAAAGCTAACGGCTAGTGAATACCAGGAGTATTTTCAAATTGGCGTTCATAAAATTTTTATTGGTTTTCTCTATAAATATATAATTGGTTATTTAATTAACGTTCATATACTTGAAACACAGCTTGTTGTAGGGCATACTTTCGTCTCAAATCTAACGTATATGTATGCATATAGTCTGTACTTATTCTTTGATTTTGCAGGTTATAGTGCATTTGCAATCGGCGTTAGTTATTTAGTAGGTATTAAAACACCTGAAAACTTTAATATGCCATTCATTAGTCGAAATATAAAGGACTTTTGGAATCGCTGGCATATGAGCTTATCATTTTGGTTTCGTGACTATGTATATATGAGAATGGTATTCTTACTGACTAAGAAAAAAGTGATAAAAAATAGAAGAAATATATCATATATCAGTTACACTACTTTATTTTTACTAATGGGTGCATGGCACGGGATCCAACTAAATTACCTACTTTATGGTGTATACCAAGCCATATTGATGTGTAGTTTTGATTGGTTTGAACAATTCAATAAGAAAAAAAAGATTTGGAAAAATAATAAACTAACACATGTATTAGCGGTTATTATTACATTCCATTTTATTTGTTTCGGATTTTTAATATTTTCAGGACATCTAGTTAACTAAAGGAGAATGAGTATAATGGAAAATTTAAGAGCAGAAGTTTTAAAACTTTTAGCAGATTTATGTAATACAGATGAAGTGGTTGAAAATCCAGATATTCTGATTTTTGAAGAAGGATTATTAGATTCATTTGGTACAGTTAGCTTATTAGTTGAAATCGAAGAACAACTTGGTATCAACGTAACGATTTCTGACTTCGATCGTGAGGAGTGGGCAACACCAAATAAAATCATTTCGATTTTAGAGGCTAGAAAATGAAAAAAGTTCAATTTTTTGGGATGATAACAGCTATTTTAATTTTTTTACTAGCTTTGTATCTTCCAAATTCTTTTTACGAACTATTTATTACAAAAGAACGATTAAATAATACAGCAGCATCTTTAAATCCTGAAACATTTCAAGGGACTTTACTTCAAAGCAAAATGTTAAAAGACCCAAAATTTCTACCTATTTTTGGGTCTTCAGAACTTGCTAGAAGAGACCCCTTCCATCCTTCTAGATTTTTTATGGGAGAAAAAGATGAATTTACTCCCTATCTAATTGGTCGAGGGGGATCACAAAGTCTCGTTCATTTTCTTGATTTAGCATCTTTAGGTGATGGCATTAAAAATAGAAAAATTGTGTTTGTTTTATCTCCACAGTGGTTTATTCCACATGGGATTGATGATACTCATTTTTCACCTAATTATTCTGCGCTTCAAACTTATTCATTCGTTTTTAATAATACAATTGATATTTCAGTAAAGAGACAAATTGCAAAGAGACTTTTAACGCTGTCAATTATCAAAAAAGACTCTTTATTAGTAACTCAACTAGAATCATTTATTTCAAATAACAAAAAAATTAAATTCGAGGCTATGGCTGAAAAGCCGTTAGCTTACACATATTTTAAAATACTTGAAAAGAAAGATCTTTTTGATACCGTTATAATGGATCCAGATAAAAACTTCCGATTAAAAAAATCAAAATATGAAGATTTATCCTGGGATCGAGTAGCTCAAGTTGCCGATAAAATGGGCCAACGTGAATCAACTTCAAACCATTTCGGTATAATTAATAAATATTATAAAAAGCACATTCAAAACCGTCTTCTAGCATTAAAAAATTATAAACACGATAGTAACTATGGTGTATCGCCAGAATATGATGACCTTCAAATGGTATTAGCATTATTAAAAAAAGAGCACACAAAAGCGTTGTTTATCTCCGTTCCAGTAAATGGACCATGGTATGATTACGCTGGTTTCCCTAAAGAAGGTCGAGAAGTTTATTACAAAAAAGTAAAAAAACAAATTGAAGATTCTGGATTCCAAGTGGCTGATTTTTCTTCACATGAATACGATGAGTTTTTCCTAAAAGATACAATTCACTTAGGCTGGAAGGGCTGGGTATATGTAGATCAATCTTTAAATAAGTTTTATTCAGTAAATCATACACCCCCTTCTGCAAGTTTAAATCATAGATATCAATGACAAAAGCAGACTAATGTCTGCTTTTTTTTCATTGTGTTGAAATATAAAATAGTCAAACGGATATTAAGTGAATCTTATTACTATTTTTTTGTTATCTAATATTTATTTTAATGTTAATATGTTTAGCTGTTTTAAAATATCAACAAACTATAGTATTAATTATTCTTGAGAAATTAAAAATATTTTGAGCTAATTTTTAGAAAAACAATTTCAAATAATAGTTTAGTAAAATGTTCGATATTAATTGACCTATAAACTGATTAATAAATAACTGTTAGTTTATGCTAAGTAAAGGCTATTTGATTAGGTTTTTATTGTAGGCTTCTTTGAGATAAACAAGTTGATTGGAACGAAAGGGGTGCTCGACTCCTATGGGATATGCGGGAAGGCTGAGACCCCGCAGGCGGCGCGCCAAGGAGGCTAAAGAATCTCGCCCCATGGAAAGCGAGCATCCCTTAGTGGAAATCAATATCACTCTACTCCTTTTACGAAAATATGATAATTAATTGACAAGATTTTTTCTCAACAACGTGAAGCAGACTTGTGTCTACTTTTTTCATTGCAGACAGACATTAAAAATAAATAAATTCTTTAAACTACCAAATACTAAATTAAACAAAAACTTGAAACTTCATTTATAATAAAAACGATAACATTCAATTATTAAACTGTTGAAAGAAGGTTTCTAATTTGGCACATATCTTAGTAGCGGGAAAAATCCCAGAAAAAGCCGAGCAATTATTAAAAGATCATCATGTCATTGTTTATGAAAATGAGCAATTAATTACAGAAGATGAATTGTGTGAACTAGTTGGTGGGATAGATGCAATTTTAAGTTTACTATCCACTCCAATCACCAAAAGAGTAATTGATGCTGCTAAAAATGTAAAAATTATTGCTAATTACGGAGCAGGATTTAATAATATCGATGTAGATTATGCAACTAGTAAAGGCATTCATATTACAAACACTCCACTTGTTTCTACAGACGCAACTGCTGAGTTAACTTTTGGAATCCTCCTAGCTGTATCCAGAAGAATAGTCGAAGGGGACGAACTTTGCCGCACAATAGGTTTTGAAGGGTGGGCTCCATTATTCTTTAGAGGAACCGAAGTATCAGGAAAAACTTTAGGTATTTTTGGTTTCGGTAATATCGGACAAGCTGTAGCTAAACGAGCTAGGGCTTTTAATATGAATATTATTTATCACCAACCAAGAAGATTAAGTAATGAACTTGAACAAGAATTAAATGCCACTTACGTATCAATGGATGAACTTTTACAGACTTCTGACTATATTACCCTTCATTCTCCTTACAAGCCCGATCTACACCATTTATTTGGAAAAGAAGAGTTTTATAAGATGAAAGATACTGCATTTTTTATCAATGCAGCTAGAGGTCCTTTAGCGAACGAACAGGAATTAGTAGACGCATTAAAGGATGGCGTAATTGCGGGTGCGGCTCTAGATGTATTTGAATTCGAACCAAAAATAACAGAAGAGCTAAAATCACTTACAAATGTTGTATTAACACCTCATATCGGTAATGCAACATATGAAACTCGTGATGCTATGTCAGAAATAGCAGCTAAAAATATTATTGAGGTTATGGCTGAACGACCACCAATCTCACCTGTAAATCAAATTCTTGTGAAGAGCTAAATATAGAAAAGGGATGGACATAAGTTAGTTTAACTGACTTATGTCCATTCCCTTTTTTATTTATTTTATTAGCGATTTTCAGAATTTATTTGCAGTTAATAGTTTTTCAAAGCTTTATTCCCTATAGAAAAAAGAGGGTTCCCATAAAAATTCACTTGGGATACCCTCTCTGTTTATTATTGACTTACAGGTACTACAGCACCTTTATATTTTTTAATGATGAAATCTTGAATTTCTTTTGAGTGTAATACTTTTACAAGCTCTTTAATTTCTTTTTTATCTTTATCACCTTTACGAACTGCGATAATGTTTACATATGGAGAGTCTTTACCTTCTAAAGCAATAGCATCCTTCATTGGGTTTAATCCAGCATCAATTGCGTAGTTTGTGTTAATTAAAACTGCATCGCCTTCATTGTTTTGATATACTTTTGGAAGCATACCAGCGTCTACGTCAGCTTGGAATTTTAAGTGTTTTGGATTCTCAACAATGTCTTTAATTTGAGCAGTAGTTGGATCAATTCCAGCTTTAAGTTTAATTAATCCTTCGTGTTGTAATAAGCTTAACATACGACCATGGTCAGCTACTGAGCTACTCATGATAATTTTAGCTCCATTTGGAAGTTCATCTAAGCTCTTATATTTTTTAGAGTAAACTCCAATTGGCTCGATGTGGATTCCACCAGCGTTTTCAAATTTATAACCATTTTCTTTCATTTGAGACTCTAAATATGGAATGTGTTGGAAATAGTTTGCATCTAATTCTTTTGAAGCTAGTGCTTTATTTGGTAATACATAATCTTGGAATTTAACAATTTTTAAGTTAATTCCTTCTTTTTTAAGGATTGGTTTAGCTTGTTCTAAAATAACTGCGTGAGGTACATTTGATGCACCTACCACTAATTCTTTATTTTTATCTTCTCCACCTTTATTACATGCTGCTAAAGATAATGCTAAAACACCTGCTCCTAATAAACTTGCGATTTTTTTGAATTTCACTGTCAGTTCCTCCCTTATATGATTAAGCTCTTTTATCTATTTTCGTTGTTACTAAATCTCCAATAAACTGAAGAATAAATACAATTAATAAAATAATGACTGTCGCAACAAGAGTTACTTGGTTATTAGAACGTTGGTATCCTTCCATAAATGCTAGGTTACCAAGTCCACCTCCACCTACAACACCAGCCATTGCTGTATAACCAACAATTGCGATTGTAGTAACTGTTAAACCTGAAATAATTGCTGGTAAAGCTTCTGGTATTAATACTTTTACGATGATTGTAAAGGTACTAGCTCCCATTGCTCTTGCAGCTTCGATTACACCTTTATCAATTTCACGTAATCCGATTTCGACCATCCTTGCATAGAATGGTGCAGCACCAATAATTAATGCAGGTAATGCTGCTTTTGCTCCAAGCATTGAGCCAAGTATAAAGATCGTAAATGGAATTAATAAAATGATTAAAATGATAAACGGTATTGAACGAAAAATATTTACAAACGCTGCTAGGATTGTATTAAAAAATTTATTTTCAAGTAACTGGTCTTTACTAGTTAAAAATAAGAATAAACCTATTATTAGTCCAAAAATAAAAGTTGCAACCGCAGCAATTACAACCATGAATAATGTTTCTTGAGTAGCTACAAGCATTGCATCCCAATCAACATTCGGAAAAAGTTGTGTCATCTTATGCTACCTCCACTTCAACTTGTTTTGCTTCTAAATAAGCGATTGCTTCTTTGATGTTTTTTATGTCACCAACAAGTTGAATCTTCATTGTCCCATAAGAGCCTTCAGCAGTTTGAACAATTTTTCCTTGTAAAATGTTAATCTCAATATCAAAGTGCTTAACTACCTCAGAAATATGCGGCTGATCTGCTTGACCATTTTTAAAGGTTAGCTTGTAAGTATTATCCTTCCCATCACCTTGAGAAATTACTTCACCTTCATCATTGCCTTTGATTTGCGTCACAAATTTCTTTGTAATTGCTTGTTTAGGACGAGTAAATACATCAACAACATGGCCTTCTTCTACTACATTTCCGTTTTCCATTACTGCTACTCGTTGACAAATCTTTTGAATAACATGCATTTCATGGGTAATCAGAATGATTGTAATACCAAGCTGTTTATTAATATTTGTCAGTAAAGCCAATATTGAATCTGTTGTTTCAGGATCTAATGCAGAAGTCGCTTCATCACATAAAAGAACATCTGGGTTATTAGCAAGTGCTCTTGCAATTCCGACACGTTGCTTTTGACCTCCACTTAGTTCAGAAGGATAAGCATTTTCTCTACCTTCAAGTCCTACAAGTTTAATTAATTCTTTCGCACGATTAATGCTTTCCTTTTTTGAAACTTTAGCAATTTCAAGTGGGAAAAGTATATTTTCTAATACAGTTCTTGACCACAATAAATTAAAATGCTGAAAAATCATTCCTATTTTTTGTCTTGCTTTTCTTAACTGACTAGATGAGCATTTAGAGATCGATTGACCATTAATAATCACTTCACCTGATGTAGGGGACTCAAGTCCATTTAGCATACGTAATAACGTACTTTTCCCTGCGCCGCTATATCCGATCATGCCAAAAATTTCACCTGTTTCAATATTTAAAGAAACATTTTGTACTGCGGTAACTGTGCCCTTTTTACCTTTGTATGTTTTACTTACATTATTTATTTGAATCATACACTTGATCTCCTTTCAAAACATTCTAACAACTTATCTTTCAATTTTTTGTAAGTAAGTACTTTTTTAGTCGCATAAAACAAAAAAACCTTTCAACTCACATGAGTAGAAAGGTTTAACATACAAAAAGTATTCCTTTCTCTCATCTCTCAAAGCATATGCTTTGCAGGAATTAGCACCATTTCAATGACAATCATTGACGGTTGCTGGGTTTCACAGGGCACAGTCCCTCCACCTCTCTCGATAAGAGTTAACTTACGATCTATTAAGTTGTTTAACGTAATTTCTTTAACGTAAGTCCAATTCTACAAACTTAGACAGTAGTTGTCAACAATTTTCTAAAAGTTTTTTTTCGTTTTCTACACTTGTATATTGAAAAATCGTTTCCATTAGTAGTAATAATCGATAGTTCCCTTCAAAAGAAGCATCATTCAGTTTTAATAAAAGTCCTAACCTTTGCGAACCTGAATTTAGATATTCCCATCCATCTTTTGAAAAATTAACTCTAAGTTGCGGAATCGAACGATCAATTACCTCGATAAAAGGAGCCTTTTTACTTAACTTTATAAATACTTTTTCATTTAGGCAGTTTAATTCTACAATCCTTTCTTCGATTGGCAAAATGATTTGTAAATATTCCTTTTTTATAAATAAGTTTCTTGCTTGTCCTATCCACTCCTTGATATCCATAATAAACACCTCTCCCGATTTCTTTAATCTTATTTTCTCATAGATAAGAGGTGTATTCTTTATATTTCGCTCGACATTTACCTTGATAAAAATCTATATTTTAATTTTATTTCTACAACATTCAACTCATTTCCCGAGAAATATGTCAAAGGTTAGGGACATTTATAAGGGATTTAGAAAATGAAATAGCTCTCGTATGATCACTTAAAAAGACAAATAAAAAGAGTGCATTTCGAATGCACTCTCTTTAATGTAATGACAAAATCCTAAAAACTTGATGATCAACTCATCGTTTAATATATAAATTATATTTTTTTAACAATTCATGTAAATAAGGTACAGATTGAAAAGCGTAAATTTTTTGTTTCATTTCCCCATTTTCAAAAATAAGTAAACAAGGTACACTTTCAACCTTCCAGTTTTGAGCTTCTTCCACTATTTCATTAATATTTACCTTACTGATAGGTAAATTTGGCAGAATCTCATTTACAACTTCTAGCATTTTAGAAGCTACTTGGCATGTACCACACATTGCGGTATAAATATAAATAACTGTAGTCTCTTTTGATTGAATTCTTTGCATTATTTCATTCTTTGTCCATTGCTGCATATTCTTTATTCCTCTTTAATTTGTACGTAAATAATCTGTAAATACTAAAATATCTGCCCCTAATAATACACTAGCTAAATGTTGACTCGGAGCTGTTGCCACTTCTCGATAACTTCTATCAATGTACAGATGCTCTGCCTGTGGAAATTCTCTTTTTAACAATCTTCTAAGCTTTTCACCAGCCTCATCTGCATCTACTAACACATAAATTTCTCTTAAATCTAACATTTCAGCAAGCTCATCTAGCTTTGAAGTACCAACTGTACCATTCGTACAGATAATATCTACAGGCTCCTTTATGATTGTCTGTATTTTCCTCTTATCAGTAGTACCTTCGACAATGATAACTTTTCTTTGATCTTCAATATTCACTGGGCATCACCTAATGTATAGGACTCAAAAACTTTTGACTAAAAATCTTTTGTATATAGTATATTCGATTTCCCCTTAGTTGTTTCCTTTTTTTCCCCTAAATGAAAATGTCCCTTTAAATTATGTTTTATGTAAATAAGTTAAGCTTTATTACATTAATTATACACGTAAATTGAACTACTCACCACTTAACCACCTTACGGGTTGTTTGAAGTGGGAGATTCTTGGGAACTCAGCATACTTGCTAGTGTTATTTCTTTGCCAGCAGAGGTTTCTCATATTTACCAAGCTATCTCCGTAGATTCCTACGGTTTTATGATTATTTAGGCCAAAGCCAATGTTCGTAAGCCTTCAGCTAGTATATTTTTACTGGCATTTAAATCTCGATCGTGATGTTCGTGGCAAAAAGGGCAGGTCCATTCCCTTATTTCAAGAGGTTTTTTACCATCTTGGTGCCCACAATCTGAACATATTTGACTGGATGGAAACCAATTACTCACTTTCATGATTGTTTTACCGTACCACGTAGCTTTGTATTCTAATTTCGTTACAAAAGCAGACCATGATACATCAGAGATCGATTTGGCTAATATACGATTACGTAGCATTCCTTTTGTATTCAAGGTTTCAATACAGATTAGATCGTGGTTTTTGATGATTTCTGTACTCAATTTGTTAAGGATATCTTCACGCTGATTCAATACTCTTTCGTGTAATCTAGCGACTTTTCGTTTTTGTTTCTGATAGTTTTTTGCATCTAAAAGGTTAATCCCATTCTGTTTAGCATGTAACGCACGTCTTGAAGGTTTTCGCTGTTCACGTTTTAGTTTTTTTTCCATTTTGGTAGTAAATTTATTGTTGTCAATTTTGCTTCCGTCAGAAAAAATGGCAAAATCAGTGATGCCTAAGTCGATACCAATCGATGATTCAGCTTTCTCCAGTGGTAGTACGTCTACTTCTGCAAGAATGGATACAAAGTATTTACCACTTGGAGTTCGTCTAACGGTCGCATTTAAAACACGACCATGTACTTCGCGACTTTTAGCAAAGCGAACAAGACCAAGTTTAGGAAGTTTCATTTTGGTTCCGACAACGGCAATATTTCCGTTTGTTTCTTTAGTTGTATAGGATTGAACGCGATTCTTTTTAGACTTAAAGCGTGGTGCGTTATTCTGCTTTTTGAAGAATCGTGAATAGGAATCTGCGAGGTTTTTCAGTGAGGATTGAAGAGCGATACTGTCAACTTCATTGAGCCATACTAATTCTTTTTTCAACTTTGTTAATTCAGCAGAACAAGAATTGTACGTTAATCCTTTGCCAGTTTCTTTGTATGAGTCGTTCCAGTGTCCTAAAAAGTGATTGAATACAAAACGACTACATCCAATAGTTTTAGCAATTAGAGTTTCCTGTTTTTTGGTTGGATAGATACGAAATTTATATGCTTTATTGACTAGCATTGTTTTCACCTCACTTCATCCCTTGATTTTTAATCTATTTCTTAACTATATTGATCGGAGAACCACCAGTAGTTAGTAAGCAAAAAATTCTTGACCGAAACATTTCTTACCATAGCTTTTTTCAAATTTGTGGAAAGGCACATTTGATCATGATTATTGCTTTCTAATTTCACTTATGAAAGCAAAGCCTTTAGACTCACGCACACATAAGCGACATTCATCTCCCACCTATTACTGGTGTTATCTCACCCTTCCCGTAATTGAGGAAGGAGTCTTCTGTTTGATAATAATAAAAAAGCGCCCAAATTGGACGCTTAATTTTAGATAATTAATCTTGATTGATCATTTCTTCGTATTGACCAGCAGTCATTAACTCTTCAAGTTGAGAAGCATTTGTTGCTTCAACAACTACCATCCATGCTTTTTCGTATGGAGATTCGTTTACGAATTCAGGATTTTCATCTAGATCAGAGTTTACTTCAATTACTTTACCACTGATTGGAGCATATAGTTCAGATACTGTTTTTACAGACTCAACGCTACCGAATGGCTCATTTATAGTAAGTTCATCGCCTACTTCTGGTAGCTCAACAAATACGATATCTCCAAGCTCTGATTGAGCGAAATGAGTAATACCGATATAGTATTTATTACCTTCAACTTTTACCCACTCATGTTCTTCTGAATAACGTAGTTCATTTGGAATTGACATTGTGAAATCCTCCTCAGATTAATTACCTTAAATTATATAGTTATTTTATAACCAAGCCTTTTCAAATACCTCTTCATTAAAACCAACTGTCGCTTTATCTCCATTAAAAAGCAGAGGTCTTTTAATTAATTTACCATCCGAACTTAGTAGTTCTAATAGCTCGTCCTCAGTTTTCGTTGGAATAACATCCTTCAATCCAAGCTCACGATATTTAACACCACTTGTATTAAATAATTTATTTATAGAAATTCCACTTGCTTTATAAAGATCAGCAAGTAATTCCTTTGAAGGTGGATTTAATGTAATATCAATTGCTTCAACCGGAATATTATGTTCTTTAAGCCAAGAAGCGGCTTTTCGACAAGTTCCACATTTTGGATATGTATAAAAAATGATACTCATTTTAGCAACTCCTCCCAAATTCTATTTTATCACAGGGAATATGCGAGTTAAAATAGTTCCGTTCGAAAATTCTGTAATAAGTTAGTTCCAAAAATATTATAGCAATATTCATCATACTAAACCAGTAGAACATTCGTGTTTTTCGACCGATTTAAACAAAAACCTTAAATATTTTTAATATATCAAAGTAATTTACTATATCATTCGATGAACCTCTTAAATTTTACTCAACTTATACTAGTATGGCACAAGTCATGGCAAAATTATCCTTATCTATTTAAGAATCTAGAACGATTTATTCTTTAATGCAAACGATTGGAGTAAGGGTGCTACAGCGTCTTTAAAAAAACGAATCCCAAATTGTTAAATAAAAAAAACTGCCCATCAACAGATTGGCAGTTTTTTTAAAAATTAAACCGTATAACGCTCTTCTTCTAATACATTAGCAGCAATTTCACGTTTCTTCGCAATTACATTAATTGGCGTATGACGTGTAAACTTACGAAGTGCTGAAGTCATCATTCTTAATGTATCACCAGACTCAACAGCAACAAGTGTTTCCTTAGCATGAGCTTCGATTTCATTAAATGCTTCTTGACAGAATACTTGAGTATAAAGTAATTTTTGGTTTGATTTTTCTAATCCTACTTTGTTAATTGCCTTTTCAGTACGCAGAACTGTCGATTCCATTGCGTAAATATTGCTTACGATATCTGCAATATTTACTAGAATCTCTTGTTCATTGCTTAATGCTTTACCAAATTTTTGAACTGCTAAACCAGCAATCATGATCGCAATTTTCTTCGCATTACGAACTAAATATTTCTCTTGCTCTAAAGGAGCATCTCCCACTTCTTCAGGCATTAACATCATTAACTCTTCTTGAATCTGTTGTGCTTGTTGAAGTAATGGAAGCTCTCCGCTCATTGCTTTTCGAAGGTAAGTACTTGGTACAATTAAACGATTAATTTCGTTTGTTCCTTCAAAAATTCGGTTAATACGAGAATCACGGTAAATACGCTCAATTTCATATTCAGCCATGAAGCCATATCCACCGTGGATTTGCACTCCTTCATCAGCAACATAGTCTAACACTTCAGAACAGAAGAATTTATTTAAAGAACATTCAATCGCATATTCTGCTACAGCTGCAGCTACTGCTTTTGGATCTTTTGCTTGCTCTTCAGTTAATTGACTAAAGCGATCTTCGAAAAGTCCTACAGTTCGATATGCTGAACTTTCACTTGCATAAACTTTTGTAGCCATACTAGCTAATTTTTCTTGAATTAAACTAAATTTAGCAATTGGTGTTTTGAATTGTTGGCGTTGGTTAGCATACGTTGCAGATAATTCTAAAGCACGTTTTGATCCACCAACTGTACCTACAGCTAATTTATAACGACCAATATTTAAAATATTAAATGCAATAACATGACCTTTTCCAATTTCACCTAAAAGGTTTTCTACAGGAACTTTCACATCTTCTAAAATCAGTGTACGAGTTGAAGATGATTTAATACCCATTTTCTTTTCTTCTGGACCAGTCGATACACCTTCATAATCTCTCTCAACGATAAATGCTGAGAAGTGCTCTCCATCAATTTTTGCATAAACAACAAATACATCTGCAAACGCAGAGTTTGTAATCCATTGTTTTTCACCGTTTAAAACGTAGTGAGTTCCTTCAGCATTTAATTTAGCAACCGTTTTTGCTCCTAATGCATCTGATCCTGAACCTGGCTCAGTTAATGCATAAGCTGCAAATTTCTCACCTGATGCTAAACCTGGTAAGTAACGTTGCTTTTGATCATGATTTCCAAACAATACGATTGGAAGTGTACCAATCCCTACGTGGGCTCCTTGAGAAAGTGAGAATCCACCACCACGAGAAATTTTTTCTGTAATTAATGCTGAGCTAATTTTATCTAGTGCGATTCCACCATACTCTTCTGGCACATCTGCTGCTAATAATCCTAGCTCACCAGCTTGTTTTAATAATCTTACAGTGCGATCAAATTCGTGTTGCTCTAAATATTCTAATTCAGGTAAAACTTCATTCACTACAAAATCTTCAGTTGTTTTTGCAATTAATTTATGCTCATCTGTAAAATCCTCTGGTGTAAAAACTTTATCAAAAGTCACTTCTGTTGTTAAAAAGCTTCCGCCTTTTAGTAAGTTACCGATTGTTTTTTCCATCAATAATTCCTCCTATTTTCTATTTACTAGTTTGAAGATATGATTCTAACAATCTATTTTTCGTACATCTATTAAACTAATTCAAATACTCCGGCAGCACCCATTCCGCCACCAACGCACATCGTTACAATCCCGAACTGCTCTCCACGTCGCTTCATCTCATGTAATAAAGATAAAGTTAGTTTAGTACCAGTACAGCCAAGTGGATGCCCTAATGCAATCGCCCCACCGTTTACATTTACACGTTCTTCATCAAGACCTAAGTGACGAATAATTTGAATTGATTGGGAAGCAAATGCTTCATTTAATTCAAATATTCCAATGTCAGATAAGCTTAATCCCGCTAATTTAAGAGCTTTTGGAATTGCTTCAACTGGTCCAATTCCCATAACCTCAGGAGCTACTCCAGCGACTGCAAAAGAACGGAATTTTAATAATGGACTTAGTCCTTCAGCTTCCGCTTTTTCGCGATCCATTACTAAGACTGCTGCAGCCCCATCACTTGTTTGTGAAGAGTTTCCAGCCGTTACTGAACCTCTTACATTAAATGCTGGTCTTAATTTAGCTAATACTTCAGAAGATGTACCTTCACGAACACCCTCATCTTGAGAGAAAGTAAAATTCTTTTCTTCTAATTTATTGTTTGCGTTAACTGAACGTAGCGTTACATCTACTGGAACGATTTCGTCTACAAAACGCCCTTCTTTAATAGCTGCTGCTGCGCGTCTATGACTACGTACCGCAAAAGCATCTTGATCTTCTCTTGAAATACCATAACGATTGGCAACTTGTTCAGCAGTATGCCCCATACCCATATAATACTCAGGTGCATTTTCTACTAATCTACTATTTAAACGAGCAACATGCCCTCCCATTGGTAGTAAACTCATTGATTCTGCTCCGCCCGCAATAATCGCTTCAGAATGACCTAACATAATTCGTTCACTTGCATAAGCAATACTTTGTAAACCTGAAGAACAATAGCGGTTCACTGTAATTCCTGGAACTGAATGCGGTAATCCAGCTAGTGCCCCAATATTGCGCGCCATGTTGAATCCTTGCTCAGCTTCCGGGGATGAGCAACCAAAAATAATATCATCGATTGGACCATCGTAATTTCCTGCACGCTTTAATGTTTCTTTTACAACTAATGCCCCTAAATCATCTGGACGAACTGTTGCTAGTGATCCTTTTTTCGCTTTACCTACAGGTGTTCTCGCACCCGCTACAATAACAGCTTCTCTCATGTTCTTCCCTCCATCTTTAGATTAATTACGTAACGGTTTTCCTTTTACAAGCATGTGTTGCATACGTGCTTGAGATTTCATTTCAGAAATTAAACTTAAAAATGCTTCACGTTCAATATTTAATAAATACTCTTCGTCTACTAACGTTCCAAATGGTACTTTTCCACCTGCAATTACATAAGCTAATTTCTTAGCAATTGTTAAATCATGTTCACTAATATAGCCAGAATAGTACATTGAGTTTGCACCAGCTAATAAAGTTGCATAACCAGACTCACCAACTACTGGTACTTTTTCACGAATTGGAGCGCTATAACCTGCTTCATATAACTCAAGTACTCGTTGTTTTGCTTCATAAATTAAATGATCTGCATTAAATACTTTGCGATCTTCATGATTTAAGAAACCATTTTCAAATGCTTCTTGTGCAGAAGTCGATACTTTTGCCATTGCGACTGTTTCAAATACTCGATTTGCAAGACCTTGTAGATCAAACTCTACACCTTCTGGGAACTGTTTTAATTGTTTAATGTAAAGCTCTTTACTACCGCCCCCACCTGGGATTAAGCCTACTCCAACTTCTACTAAGCCCATATAAGTTTCAGAAGAGGCAACTACACTAGCAGCTGGTAAACAAATTTCAGCACCGCCACCTAGTGTCATACCATAAGGAGCTACAACTACCGGTTTATCTGAGTACTTAATTTTCATCATTGCTTGTTGGAATCCTTTAACTACCATTTCAATTTCAAAATAGTTATCATCTTGTGCTTCCATTAAAATCATTGCTAAATTGGCACCAACACAGAAGTTTTTAGCTTGGTTACCAATAACTAAACCTTTAAAATTTTTTGAAACTTCATCAACTGCGAAATTAATCATTTGCGTAATATCCATACCAATTGCATTGCTCTTTGTATGGAATTCTAAACATGCAACTCCATCTCCAAGGTCAATTAAACTCGCACCTGAATTTTGTTTAATCATTCGACCTTGTTCTTTTAAAATACTTAATTTTACTTCTTTATCATTTCTTACTAACTCTTCAAATTGACCATTATGATAAAAGCTTGTAACTCCATTGTCTTGCTTATAAAATGTTTCATTACCACGATCGATCATATTCTTAACCCAATTCGGTACAGTTAAGCCTTCACTTTCCATTCGTACGACCGATTTAGATACACCAATTGCATCCCAAATTTCAAATGGTCCTAAATCCCAGCCAAATCCCCACTTCATTGCTTGGTCAATTCCGACGATGTTATCAGAAATTTCACCAGACAATTCAGCCGAATAAACTAATACCGGACTAATAATGCTCCATAAGAAGTTACCTGCACGATCATCAGCGTATACAAGCGCTTTCAACTTATTCGCTAAGCCTTTAACTTGTTTGATGCTTTCAGTTGAAGCTGTTTTCAAGCTTTTTCTTTCTCCATATTCAAATGTGCTTGGATCTAATTCTAAGATTTCTTTACCTTGCTTTAAGAAGAATCCTTGCCCAGACTTACTTCCAAGCCAATTACGATTAGCCATTTCCTTCATAAATTCTGGAACTTTAAATACTTCTTTCTCTTCACCTTCTACTAGCTCATAAACATTGTTTGCAACATGGATAAATGTATCTAATCCAACTACGTCCAATGTACGGAATGTAGCACTAGAAGGGCGCCCAATCATTGGACCAGTAATTGAATCAACTTCTCCAACACTGTATCCGCCTTTTAGCATTTCTTGTACAGTTACAAGTAATCCATATGTTCCGATACGGTTTCCAATAAAGTTTGGAGTATCTTTTGCTAATACAACGCCTTTACCTAAAACGTCTTCTCCAAAACTTTTCATAAATGTAAGTACTTCTTCAGATGTATGTTTAGTAGGAATAACTTCTAATAATTTTAAATAACGTGGTGGGTTAAAAAAGTGAGTGCCTAAGAAATGTTTCTTGAAGTCATCTGAACAGTCTTCAGACATTGCTTCAATTGAAATACCTGATGTATTTGAGCTCACGATTGAGCCTGGTTTGCGGTATGCATCAACACTAGCTAATACTTGTTTTTTGATTGCTAAATTTTCAACAACTACTTCAATAATCCAGTCAACTTCGCTTAAACGACTCATGTCATCTTCAAAGTTACCTGCTTGAATTAACGTTAAGTTTTTCTTAGATGCAAGAGGAGCTGGCTTTTGTTTCAATAATTTCTGAATAGCCGTTTGACTAAATCGATTACGAAATTCTTTGGAGTCAGTAGAAAGACCTTTTGCAGCATCTTCCTCAGATAGTTCTCTTGGGACAATATCAAGTAATAACGTTGGAATACCTATGTTTGCCAAGTGTGCAGCGATACCAGATCCCATCACACCAGAGCCGAGTACAGCGGCTTTTTTAATTTTTTGGATCATATGCATTTCTCCTCCTCATATCTTGAATGAATACTCATTCACTTTCTGGATAAAACAATCCATTATCAATGAGCCCTCTTCTTCCACTATATGATAAATTCTTATTTTTCGCAATAAACAAAAAGTTCAAATTAATAAATTTTATTTATGATCTAAATTCCTCCCTCTGCTTTTTTTATCACACTCCATTTTTTACTAATAAGTTTATTTAAATAGGTTAGTCTAAGAAATGGAGGTGATAAGATATGAAACGTGAAAGAAATCCATCAAAGGGTGGAGTTAGTGCAGCAAGTGTTCAGGGTAATGCAAGTCATGGAGATCAAAGAGAAGAAAAAGGTAGACAAAGTAACAATCAGCAGTACGGTAAAAAAAATATGGGTCAGTAAGCTTTTTTCGCTCAAACTTAATAATAAAGCTAGGATCTTGCTGATTTAAACAATTATATGAATAATGTTGTTTTACTAATAACTTACTTATCACAAAAAAATCCTGTATAAAGAGAAAAAGGCTGACTAAAAAGGATCCTCACTCAATCCTTTTTAGTTAGCCTTTAATTTTAGAATTATTTACTGAACATACCTTTTAATACGAACGCCACGTTAGCAGGACGTTCTGCAAGACGACGCATAAAGTATCCGTACCAGTCAGTACCATAAGGAACATAAACTCGCATATTATAGCCTTCTTTAACAAGCTCTAATTGACGCTCTGTACGAATTCCGTATAACATTTGGAACTCAAATTGATCGTTTGGAATATTATGTTCTTTTACTAATTGTTTTGTGTACTCAATCATTGCTTCATCATGTGATGCGATTGCAGTAAAGTTACCGTTTAATAAGTGCATTTTAATGATTTTTTTGAAGTTTTCATCCACATCTTTTTTCTCTGGGAATGCTACTTCAGCAGGCTCTTTATAAGCACCTTTTACTAAACGTAAATTTGGTTTTAAGCTGTTTAAATCTGTAATATCGTTTTCAGTTCTGTATAAATAAGCTTGGATAACTGTTCCGATATTATCGTACTCAGATCTTAATTGCTTAAAGATACGGATTGTTTTTTCACAACGAGTGAAATCTTCCATATCAATTGTAACGAATACACCATTCTTTTTAGCTGCCTCTAAAATACGACGCATGTTTGATAAAACTAACTCGTCAGAAATATCAAGACCCATAGAAGTCATTTTTAGAGAACATTGTGAATTTAAATTTTCTTTTCCAATCGCTTCAATTGCTTCGATACAGTGATCAGCCATTTCATTTGCTTCTTCAACCGTGTCAACGAATTCCCCAAGATAATCAATTGTTACTTTTAAATTCTTTTTATTTAAGTCCTGAATAACTTTTGTAGCTAAATCGATTGTTTCGCCTGCAACAAAACGTCCTGCACCAAATCTTAGGCCATATTTTTTAGCCATTTTAGTTAAAAACTTATTTTTAGACATAAATAAAAAAGCATTCTTCATAACTTGTTCCATTACTCTACCCCCGAAATTAAACTTTACTTTTCTCTCTATATAGTACTAATGTATCATCTATTGAAATTTGTTAAAACAATTATTTAATAATTTGTCGAATTTTGTTTATTGAAAAATGTATGCCCTTACTTAATATTATATTATCATAATTTATATATGTCGTCATCTTTGAAAATTATGGATAAAGATTATTGCTTATTTTTGTTAGCCATAGCTTCTCTATGCTGGTCATTTAACGTTTTAATCTCTTTTATTAAATTAACAACTTCTTCTTTAGCTTGAGGATATGTATCATTCCAATGTTTTACTAATGCCGGCATTGATTTTGATATGTATGTATACATAACCCACTTTTCCACTTTTGCTTGTTTTTCCTCTGACCAATCTCCTAATAACAATTCCGTATATTTTTTTAGTAACGCATCAAATTTTGCTTCAAACTCATTTTCCAATTGAAATCACCTCTCCATTTTATTATTAAGTTTTCAAAATCCAATTTGAATCTTTCCTTTTTTTACCTAAACCTGTTTACTATGAAATTATATTATATCTTCAACCAGTAGTAAGATGATTATTAAAAAATGTAAAGTAAAATTAATAAATAGTATCTAACTTATTCAATTTCATAATTTGTTCATAATTTCACAAACTCGTAATCGTATTTTGTTTGTATACTATGAATGTGTTAATCAAAGAACGCATAGGGAGTGAAAACATTTGGAACGAGATAGTATCCAATATTGTATTGACTTAGCTCTTAAAAAAAAGAAAATACTAGATCAAAGCTTAGTTAAATATTTAACACGCGCTGCTTTAGCTTCTATTTATATAAGCTTTATTCTCATTGTTTGTTTAAAATTAGCAGAATTATTTAGATTACAAAGTTCACCATTTACATCTATAGCTTATCCATTCGTTTTCGCTACAGCATTAGTTATGATTATCTATGGTGGTGGAGAGTTATTTACTAGTAATACGATGTACTTTACGTTTTCAACTTTAGCTAAAAAAACTTCAAAACTAGATTTAGTAAAAAACTGGATCGCATGTTATTCAGGCAATATTCTTGGAGCATTTATTTTTGCAATTATTTACTTTTTAACAGGTTTAGCAAAAGATTTTCCTGCCGATCATTTTCTAACTGGTGTAGTCGACCATAAAATTCACGCTTCATTTTTCCACTTATTTTTTAAAGGTGTTTTATGTAACTGGCTTGTCTGTCTTGCTTGTTTTTTACCAACTAGATTTAAAGATGATTTAGCAAAAATGTTACTGATTTTTTTATTAGTATTTGCGTTCTTCTTCTCTGGTTATGAACACAGTATCGCAAATATCGCAGTCTTTACATTATCCTATATTATGCCGCATGATGTAGCCTTTACGTTTGGTGATGTATTGCATAATTTAATTCCAGTTACAATTGGAAACATTATTGGTGGTTCAGTTGGTGTCGGAATGGCATATTACTTCTTAAATAATGAACGAAAATTAGAAGTAAAAGAATTAAAACGTGTTTCGTAAACCTAATTTACCTGTCCTCTTTTTTTGGAGGACAGGTTTTTTCGTGCAAATCTAATTTTATTATGGTAATAATGATTTTATAATGAAAATTTTTCCTTTTTTGGTGGTGTAAAATTTGAAATACAATAATTTTGTTCGGTTGATCATGTTCATTTCATTACTATGTTTCCTTATATTATCATATGGCTTCGTGAAAGGTGCTTATACTGTTTTAAATCCTCAAAAAAGCAAACTAATTGTGAATAATAATACACAGAAAAATAATCAAAATGACAGTGTTCACAAAAACAATAAACTGAAGATTGTTGCATTAGGAGACTCACTTACGCGTGGTGTCGGTGATGATGAGGGAACAGGTTATGTAGGAAGAATAAAAACCATTCTTCAAAAAGAGTATAAACAACCAACAACAATCACGAATTTAGCTGTTAGTGGCGCAAAAACATCAGATTTACTTAACGATATAAAGAAAAAAAATATCCAAGAAACGATTGGCTCTGCGGACATAATCGTTCTTTCCATTGGAAGTAATGATTTATTTCCTGGCGCTAATCAATTAAACGAACAATTTTTAAAGACATATCGTCCAGATGAAAAAACGTTCAAAAATAATCTACAATCAATTTTTAAACTAATACGTCAAAAAAATCCTACAGCATCTATTTATGCATTTGGTTATTATAATCCATTTCATAATGTTCAAGGTTTAGATGCATCGTCAAGCTTTGTATCGAGATGGGATAATCTACTCGAATTAGCGGTACTTCAAACTAATAATGCATACGTCATTCCTACATTCGATTTATTTTTTAATGAAGAAAAGAAATATTTGTACACTGACCATTTTCATCCAAACAAAGACGGTTATATTGAAATGGCAAATCGCTTAACTAGTAAAATAGGAAGTCAGCTTCGAGGTGAGTCGAATGAATAAAGTTCTTAAATTAGATGGTGTTACAAAAAGCATTAAAGGAAAAGTACTAGTCGATAAAATTTCATTTGAAGTGTATGAAGGTGAAGTGTTTGGCTTTCTAGGTCCAAATGGAGCTGGAAAAACAACAACGATTCGAATGCTAGTCGGATTAATCAAACCAACAAAAGGAACGATTGAAATCGCTGGTTATCCAGTTAAAACGCATTTCAAAGAAGCGATGCGACAAATTGGATGTATTGTAGAGAATCCAGAATTATACGGATATTTAACCGGATGGGAAAATCTAAATCAATTTGCGAGAATGTTAGGAATTAAAGATGATAAAAAAATAAGCGAAGTTGTAAATTTAGTAAAGTTAACTGAGCGGATTCATGAAAAGGTAAAAACATATTCACTCGGAATGAAACAAAGATTGGGGATTGCTCAAGCATTACTTGGAGGCCCAAAACTTCTTATTTTGGATGAACCAACTAATGGATTAGATCCTGCCGGTATTCGTGAATTACGTGAATTTATTCATATGCTTGTAAAAGAGCAAAATATAAGTGTATTTATTTCAAGTCATTTATTAAGTGAAATCGAAATGATTTGTGATCGAGTAGGAATTATAAATAAAGGCAAAATGGTTAGAGTTTCAACAGTTAAAGAATTAGTAAAGGAAGCGGCTGAAAGAGTTGAATGGAGAGTTTCTCCATTACAAAAAGCGCTAGATTTATTAAAAAAGGATTCTACGATTCAAGATATCGTAGTAAAGGATGAACTTATCCTATGCCGAATGTCGCCTCTCAAAATTAATGAGGTCATTCAACATTTCGTAGCAGAAAATATACAAGTGAATGGCGTTAAAACAATGTCTGAAACATTGGAAGATTTATTCATGGAAATGACTGGAGGCGAAGTTCGTGGCTGAACTAATTAGACTCGTCTTTAACGAAATTGAAAAAATGGTAAGGAAACGAAGAATACTTGTTATCTTTTTCATTTTAGCAGTGCTAATCCCTATTTTTGTTTATGCTCAACTACAGCAAACTGAAGAAACAGTTAAAAGACTTGGTACTGATAATTGGAAAGTAGCACTTCAACAAAAAATAGTCGACCAACAAAATAGATTAAACTCATCAGGAATACCTGAAGAATGGAAAAGTTGGTTAAAGGTTCAAATTGATCAAGAGCAATATTATTTGGATAACGATATAAATCCTACTACGCCTGGTGCTCCTACATTTATACGAAAATTAATTGAACAAAGTATTGGGTGGCTACTTCTACCATTATTGGTCATGGTCATCACAATCGATATTATTTCTGGTGAGCGAAGCGACGGTACGATAAAAATACTACTAACCCGCCCCATCAAAAGATGGAAGGTTTTACTTAGTAAATACATATCAATTTGTTTATTAATCTCTTTTCTTCTCGTTCTATACGGTGTATTAGCATATGTCGTTTCAGGATTTGTTTTCAGCTTTAAAGGCTGGTCAGTACCTGTGTTAACAGGATTTGTCATCAAAAATAACCAGCTATTAACTGATTCCGTTCAACTGATTCCCCAATGGCAATACATCATAATGGCATTTGGACTTGCTTGGTTTGTCTGTATTATTATTGGAACTCTTTCATTTATGGTATCGGTATTAGTTCGAACTACACCCGCTGCAATGGGCATTATGCTAGCCGCTTTAATAACAGGAAGCGTCCTAAGTGGACTAGCTACATCATGGTCAGGGGCAAAATACTTCTTTAGTGTAAACCTTGGCCTAACTGACTACTTGGCCGGTCAACTCCCTTCCATTGAGGGACTGAACATGCACTTCTCTTTAATGAATTTATCCATATGGGGAGTATTAGCTTTACTAATCTCATTCATTGTATTTATTAAGCAAGATATGAATTAAATAAAACGGGGATCGAAAAAGTTTAAATTCTTTTCCGATCCCCTTTTCCTGTTTTATATACCTTAATCCTTTCCTGCTCTACCTGACCTTAATGGCTCAACATGAATGTGTGTATATTGAATTCCATGTTGTTCGCTTAATATCATTTCGATTTGGTCTGTGATGCCGTGACTTTTACTCACATCTATTCCACCGTCTACTTCTATGACTACATCTGCGATTGTTGTATTTCCGTACATTCTTGCTCTTAGATCTACAACTTTATGTACACCTGGTACTTTATCAACTGTTTCTGTAAAAAGATTCATTTCTTCTGGATCGAATCCATCCGTTAATAGGAGGGTTGCGTCATAAAAGATCTCCCATGCCGTTTTGCAAATAATGACACCTACTAAAATGGCTGCGATTGGATCGATAATAGGAAAACCAATCGAAGCACCTAAAACACCAATCGTCGTTCCGAAGCTAACTAATGCATCGGAAAAATTATCTTTCGCTGATGCCTCAAGCCCTTTACTCTTCGTTCTCTTAGCAACTTTATTATTATAAAAGTAAATGCCAAACATAAAAATTCCAGAAGCAAATGCCACTACAGCTGCTAGTCTATTCGGAGTTTCATATTCTCCTACGAAAAGTGATCGTAAATTTTCAATAATAACCTGTAAACCAACTGACATCATAATAAAAGACGCAATTAAAGTAGCTATTTGCTCTGCTCTTGAATGTCCATAAGGATGGTCTAAATCTCTCGGTTTTCGTGCGATTCTTATTCCGATAAATACAGCCAAAGTCGCACCAATATCAGTTACATTATTAAGTCCATCAGCTAAAAGAGCACTAGAATCTGTATAAAAACTAACAAGTACTTTTACAGTCGCAAGAACTAAGTAGGAAATAACACTTAAAAAAGCAGCAAAGTCTAATTGCTTTTGAAGATTTTTCTCCATGAACTCACCCCGCTCTACTAAAAAATCATATGGGCTTATCATACCCATAATGCAATTTTTCCATTTTAAGTAAAAAAAACAGATCCGAATAATCGAATCTGTTTTTATCATCCCTCTATTATTAAAGTGGCTTTGGATTATAGCTTGATCCCGTTAAATCTGTTAAGTCACAAACCGTTTGCCATAATTCAGGATAAAATTCAAATCGTACAGCACGTTCTAATGCTTCTGCTGGTACTCCTTTTAAGCTCTTTGTATTCATACCAATCATGCGTCGAACAAGTTGAATATGCTGTCTGCGGAATGATTGGAATCTTTCATCGAAGCAAGTTAATTCTTGCATTAATTGGAATAACTCAAAGTTTTTAGCTGCATCTTGATGTAATTGAACAGGTGTAAGTAAATTTTCATCTAATAAATCTTTAAAAGGCTGCCAAAGTGTTGGACCTAATTTTAAGATTTCATTAAATCCAGGAGAATCTTGACCGCTACCTCTTCCTAAAGCTAAACGAATAATATGATAGTCACTTGGACTTACTAGTTTTACCATATCAAATACTGCTGGTAAATGTACTAGGTGATTATTAATGCGTTGTAAGTGATGTGTTGCTTTCGTAACCTCTTTTGCACGCATGTGTTTATCTGCAAAATGAATAGATTGGATGATTAATTTAAAATGTAACTCAGCAATTTGGTGAACCGTTTGAAACGTTAATTCATCCGGACAAAATAATTCTTCGTCAGGTTTTTGTAAACTTAATAATTCTTCAGTTCGAATATACTTTTCGTAATCTGTCAGTTTTTTTTGCTCTTGTGTCATTTCTAAATCCCCCTAAACTAATTTACGTAAAACTGCTCGTACTGGACTACCATCTGCGTCTGTTAATGGTAGCGGTAATGCAATAAGCTCATACTCACCAGGAGTTACATTTCTTAAATCAATCGATTCAAGAATATGAATACCCGCATGATGAAGAGCATGATGTGCTTCTAGTTCCTTACTATCAAGTGGGTCTACTGAAGGTACATCTACTCCAACTAATTTAACGCCTTTTTCATGTAAAAACTCTGCTGCATCCTTTTCAATATGTGGAATTCTCTCTGGGAAAACGCTATCATTTTTCCATGAATTTGTTTTAATTAATAAACGTTCTACACCATCGAAATGAAAAGATTCTAAATCCGACTTTTTAATGCTATCTACTTCAATCAACTCGATTACTTTTGCAATCCCTACATATAAATTAGGATCTAAATCTATGACTCTCTTACCATTTTCATCAAAATGAAATGGTGCATCAATATGCGTTCCTGTGTGAGTACTGAAAGTTAACCTCCCAACATTAACAGAGCCACTTTCTTCTTTTGTCCAACTCAATTGGAATGAAAAATTTGTATCACCTGGCCATACAGGCATACCATCTTCAAGTCTTCTTGATATATCAATTAAAGTCATTGGCATACAACTCCTAAGCGATGATTTCTCGTTCATTCTTAAACTGTTCATATTGTTTCTCAACCATGATTTTCTTTAAGATTTGTACACTATTCCATACATCCACATAAGAAGTATAAAATGCGATTGGTGCTAATCTGATTACGTTTGGTGCTCTAAAGTCTGGAACAATCCCATTTAACTTTAATGCTTTACAAATCCTTGCAGCATCATCGTGTTCAAGACAAACATGTCCACCACGATCTGAATCATCAAGTGGATTACCAATTGTAAAACCAAAGTCACTTAATTCTTCATTGATTAAGCTCATTAGGTAAGCTGTACTGTGTAAAGACTTTTCTCGAATTTTTTCAATTGTAGCTTCTTTATACATTTCAAGTGAGCCAACAAGCGGTGCCATGCTTAAAATATGCGGGGTACCAATTTGATAAGCACCAACTGTATCAGACGGAACAAATTCATGCTTCATATCGAACTGCTTTTCTTTATTTGAACCGAACCAACCAGCTAGTCCAGGCATAGTCCCAAAATGTTTTTCGTGAACAAATAGGCTTCCCACTCCACCTGGTCCACTATTTAAATATTTATAATTACACCAATAAGCAAAATCGACGTCCCATTCATGGAACTGATGAGGGATTGCACCAACAGAATGGCATCCATCAAAGCCGATTACTATTCCTCGCTCATGTGCAGCTTTTGTTAATCTTTCTATATCTAATAATTGACCGCTTCGGTATAAAACAGTCGGAAGAATAATTAAGGCAATTTCATCAGTCATTGCTTCAATAATATCTTCTTCTCTAATTGTTCGACAATCACGGCTTTTAACTTGAATTAAATGAGTTTCTGGATCAAAGCCCTTTAATCTTAATTGACTTTGAATTGCATAAATATCAGACGGGAAGTTTAATTCATCTGCTAATATTTTCGTTTTCTGACCTGTTGGATGATAGAAAGAGGCAATTAATTGATGAAGATTTGTAGTTGTTGAACCAGTTACAATCACTTCATTCTCGTTTGCCCCAACTAATGGTGCACTTAATGCTCCCAATTTTTCTGCAAAATAATACCATGGATGATCGCCCTGCATCCATCCATCAATTGCAAGTGTCTTCCATGAATCTAATAAATCTAGTAAACTTTGTTCTGCTCTTTTTGAAAGAAGCCCTAGAGAATTTCCATCTAAATAGATTGTATTGGGTTGTAAGTAGAACTCACTACGATAATTTGATAATGAATCTTTTTGATCTAGAAATTCTGCAAATTCTTTTGTTGGTTGAAACATCCCCTTGTTTTACCCCCTTGCAAGAAATAACCTACTATATTAAAGGTATTGCGATTAATAATATATGTCAATATTTTCTGAATATAATATTAAATAAAAAAAGTGCCAACAAATCCAAAATATCCCTATCTTAGATTTTGACACAATTTATTCTTCGATTTAATTGCTTTTCCTTACAAATGTAGGTCCCGTTTCTTAAACGAAACATATGTGACAATAGTTAATATTACAATTAATCCGATTGAAATAGTTGTATAAATCCCATCAAATCCTCGACCATACATAATATCTTTCGCCTCAAAGTACTTAAAAGGTGTAAGATATTTTAACCCTTCAATCCGATTATTCAAATCAATTGCAATTGATAAAATAAATGTGATTAATAGAATACCAGTTGCATAAGAGGCAGCCTTTTTGGAATTTTTACAAACTGCAGCTACAGCCGAACCAATTACTAAAAATAATAGCTGTAAAATAAACATCCCGACCATTACCACTGCTATATCACCATTTACATTCTCACCTTTACTATACTTTCCTACTATTAGTACACTTGATATCCATGTAATACCGTTAAAAATAAGAATGTTTACTAGAGCACTCATTAATTTAGAAGTTATGATCTTAATTCTAGAAATAGGTTTTACAAATAAAAACTCAGCTGTTTTATCTCGCTCTTCTTTAGCAATTATATTAGCGCCTAGCATTGCCGCGTGAATCGTTGCCATTAAATATAAATATAAAACTAAGATGCCAAAATATCCGCTTGCCTTTGATAAATCTAGCGCTCCTGAGCCCATGATCGCTTGAAGGGATTTCGGCATTTGATTGAAGAGTTCAGTAATTTGACCATTCGAAGCTGTTGCTTTATATTTCGCCATTCCACTACCTACTAAAAAAACAATTCCGATACACCAAAAAATAATCGATTTACGATATGTCTTCATTTCTCTAAAAAATATGTTCATTTCCACCCTCCCTTTCCTTTAACTTATACTGCATGAACATCCCTCTTCTTATAAATCACATAGCTTGCAATCATTGAAACAATAATAATTCCGATCGACAAAGTTAAAAATGGTGATTCAAATTTCGAATGTGCAATTATATATTTCGGTTCAAAATATTTAAAAGGTGATAGAAAACGTTTGGCATTGCTTTCATCTGTAGCCACTACCATTCCAACTACAAAAAATCCGAAAACAATCGCAAGTGAAATTGATAGCACTGCTTTGATTTTTGGAAATACAACTGAAATTAAAATGCCAATTCCAAAAAAGAGTATCTGCGTAATAAACAACGAAACAGATAGTAATATAATTGACTTACTACTATAATCCGCTGTTTTTACGTACTCAGCCATTATAATAGTTGCTACTAGAAAGAATACATTTGTAATCGCTAATGAAACAATACCTGCAAAAATCTTTGAAGTCATAACTTTTGTTCTAGTAACTGGTTTTGTTAGAAGAAAATCGGCTGTTTTTTCACGTACTTCTTTTGAAATAATTGAAGTACCTAAAGTCATCGCTTGAATCGCTCCACAAAGAGAAATATAGATAAATACATACGAGTAAAATCCTAATATGTTACCAAAGCTTTCAATCTCAAGTCCCAGTGCTTTTCTTACTCCTGCCGGATAACCCTCTAGCACTTTTGAAAACTCTGCATAGTCCTTTGCAATAGCTGGGAATAAAGATAAGAAAAAAACGACGATTGCTATTAAAGAAGCCGTCCAAATGAAGGTGGATTTCCGATAAGCTTTTAATTCGTGTAAAAAAATATTCATTGCTTATTAGGCCTCCTTTTCATAATAATGTAAGAAAATTTCCTCCAGGTCAGGCTCTTCAATCCATAAATTTTCAATTTCGATTTCCGCTATTTTTTTCAAAACTTTATTTATATTGCCTTTAAAAATAAAGCTAATCGTTTTACCTTTGATTTCAATATTATTTACCCCTGGCATATTGAAGAAATTTGGATCTACTTCGTTTTGAATATCTATTTTAAATCGTTTGTAATTGTTTTCTTGTAACGTGCTTATTTTTTCTACTGTAACAATCTTACCTTCTTTAATAATTGCAACTCGATCACATAAACGTTGAACTTCACTTAAAATGTGTGATGAAAATAAAATCGTTGCTCCTTTTTTATTTTCCTCCTCTAATAAGTCAAAAAATCTTTGCTGCATTAAAGGATCAAGACCACTTGTCGGTTCATCCAATATAATTAACTTCGGTTCATGAAGTAATCCTTGGACAATCCCTACCTTCTTTTTATTACCTAAAGATAAATCATCAATCTTCTTCGTTAAATCGAGGTCCATAACTTCAGCTAATTCTTTTATTCTTTTCGTGCAATCTTTTTTATAAAAACTAGCTGAGTATTTTAACAAATCCATTACTTTCATATTGTCATAATAAAAAACTTCAGATGGCAAATAACCGATTTCTTTTTTTATTTCTGGAGCAAACTGTACACAGTCCTTTCCAAATATTTTAGCACTACCAGTCGTAGGATAAATTAGTGAAAGTAATGTTCGAATTGTAGTTGATTTACCTGCACCATTTGGACCAATGAATCCGAATATTTCTCCCTCTTCTATATTGAAACTTATATCTGTAATTCCTCTAGAATTGCCATAGGTCTTCGTTAAATTATTAATTTCAATCGCGTACATAAATGAACCTCCCGCTTTGTTTTGAAATATTTATTTGTTATTATTACAAAACTAGTATATACCTCATTCCCAAAAAAGAGAATATGTTTTGAAATAATTTTAATGAAATATTTCAAAACATGGTATACTATTATATAGATAATGACGGAGGTATCAATATTGGACGGATATAAAAAACGAACTCTGCAGAAAATGGAGAGCATTGAAAAAAGTACAACTAAATTATTGTCATTACCTTTAAATGATATAAAAATAGCAGATATTGCAAAGTTAGCGAATGTATCACAAGTATCAATTTACAATTATTATGGTAGTAAAGAAGCCCTACTAAAAGCTACAATTATTCGATTAATGGATCATCAATACGAAGAAACAAAACAAATGATTTCAAGTGATATTCCTTTTAATGAAAAAATTAAGGAATTATTTATTCGTAAGAAAAACGCTCTGGATATAATTAATCTTGAAATGTTTACAGCATTAATGAAAAAAGACTCAGAACTTCAAGAATTAGTTTTAGATTTTACAATGAACAAATCATTCAAAATGCTGATCTCGCTAATCGATGAAGGACGTTCATTAGGTTTAGTTCGAAATGAGGTTCAAAACCAAACATTATTAATCTATATCCAAGTCTTGAGCCAAGCTTTTTTAAATATGGACCAAACAACCTCACAATATATCCAACAAAAAGAAGTAGTAGATGAAATTATGAATATCTTCTTATATGGATTACTGAAACAAGAGGACTAAAATAGAATAATCGGCAGAATAGTTATAAAAAAAGGCATCTTTACTTAGGGAAAGATGCCTTCACGCTGTTGAAAAACAACCTTGTCAATTAACTTACCAAATTTTCGTAAAGGAGTAGAGCGATGTTGATTTCCACTACAGGATGCGGGGTCTCAGCCTTCCCGCTTATCCCATAGGAGTCGAGCACCCCTTTCGTTCCAATCAACTTATTCATCAAAAAGAATTCTGCAATAAATCCTAATCAAATAGCCTTTACTTAGAATATCCTAACAGTTGTTTATTGATCAGTTTGTAGGTCAATTGATATCGAATTAATTAATAAACTAATCAATAAAAATTAGCTCATAATATTTTTTACTTCTGAAAAAACCATTACTGGTGTTATTTGAATCATAAAATTGATCATACATAATAAAATTTAAAACCATTAATAGCTAGATCATCCAAAAAATGAAAATTTCATCATTAATAAATGTTCATTTAATGTCCGTTTTCTCTATTGATCGTTTTATATTTGAACACCTAAAAGGCATCTTTACTTTTTGGAATATTCTTCTAGTCAAACTTATCCCTAGTTTTGTATTATCTTACCCTTTTTGTTCATAGAATGAATTACTTATATTTATTTTAAACTCTTGGAGGAGTATATGCGCAAAACGATTCTATGGCTTAAAGAAAATTGCGATGAAATTAAACGTGGCTTAATTGGTGGATTTACCATTTTCAGTCTAGCTGTTATTTTTTTCACAACTGATTCCTCAGTAGAATACAACCAAAACGCATGTCTTAAATGGGAGTATAACAAATCTGCACAATTCAACGTTTGCTCAATTTACAAAACATCTAGTACTAATACCATTCCATACGGATCAATGCTGAAGGAGAGATAGAATAGAGTAAAAGGATAAGGCGCTTTACCTTATCCTTTTTTCTATTGTCCAGCAACGTCCCTCTTCTTAAAGAGTTCGCCAGCGGTGACAAGAAATATTAAAATATAAATGATCAATACTGCTATAGAAAATTCAATTCTCATGCCGTTTTCTATATTGATCCCCTTTGTATAAACTGTTAAATCAGTGTGCATAAATGGTAAGAACTTAGACCAACTTTTTGTTCTTAATAATGTTGCTATCACATCTGAAGTTGCAAGTAAGACTATGCTTATTAATAAAGAAATACTGCTTGTCCTTAAAACTGTTGATAAGAAGTAAGCAACCGCAACAAAGAACAAGTATGGTAGTAGATTAATTAAATAATCGTTTAGTAAACTTGGTAAAATACCTTGCTCTACTACATGATTATTTACATATTGTAATACCGGTTGTGCACTAAAATTTAAACCGTTTAATGCACTGCCTATAATAAATGAGTAGATAACGATTGCAAAAGAAAAAATGAAATATAATATCACCAAACTTAAAAATTTTGCATAATAGATCATTCGTCTTGTTGATGGTTTAACGAGCAAGAAATTAATCGTTTTCCACTGATGTTCTTTTGACATCATATTACTTGCAAAATAAATAAGAAGGATTCCAATAAAGTTCGTTACGACTGCACCTTTTTTCATAAAGTCCAACACAGTGTGTTGTTGAATTGGTGAAATATTATGTGCAAGACGATAATTATTGATCTCATATGTCTCTTTTTGCTCTTTTGCAAACGCCGGCAAGTCAGAAGAGTTTTGCCCTGCTAATACTTCTTCTATCTTTTTATTTTCTATTTTTAATTCTGTTCTCCAGTTTTCAGCTTTTGCTGCTCCGCTTTCCTTTTCTACATAATCCCATCTTCCTAGAACAATAATTGGGATAAATAGTAAAATTAGCGTTATGATAAATGATTTTTGAACGAATATTTTACGTAATTCGTTCTCGATTAATCGAATAAAATTACTCAATGACATTTCCTCCTGTCAATTGAATGAACAGATCTTCTAACCTTTCTTTTTTGCGTGTTACATAATAGATCTCTATTCCTGCCAGTACCAACTCTTTCAATAAAGATGGAATATCTTCCTCATCAATTTCAAAAATAATTGATTGATCATTAATAATGTCAAATTTGTACTTGTTATCTCGATTTGTAAAACTATTTTCAAAAACTTTCGTGCTTTTTACCACTATTTCTATAAAAAACTTCTCACCACTTTTATCATTCAGCTCAATTGATTCAACAAATTGACCATTTTGAATAATGATTGAGCGATCACAAATCAATTCTATTTCAGATAATAGATGACTAGATAGTAGGATTGCTGTTTGCTCAACCTCAGCAATACGTTTTAAATAATCACGGATTTCTCTTACTCCAGCCGGGTCCAATCCATTAGTTGGCTCATCTAAAATTAAAATTGAAGGATTATGTAATAACGCTTGAGCAATTCCTAATCTTTGCTTCATCCCTAATGAATACGTTGAAAACTTTTTATGTATAGCATGCGAAAGTCCAAGTAAATCAATAACCTCAAGAACTCTCTCCTTCGAGACACCTTCTAACATTCGAGCAAAATACATTAAATTTTTATACCCACTATAAAAAGGATAAAATGCAGGAGTTTCAATCATTGCTCCGATATGTTTGATTGATTCTTTAAAGTTTTCCTTAATCGAATTGCCTTGGATATAAATCTCACCACTCGTGATACTCATAAGTCCAACAATCATTCGCATTGTCGTCGTTTTTCCTGAACCATTTGGCCCAAGTAAACCTAAAACTTCCCCTTTATATAACTCGAAACTAATATCTTTAATAATCTTTTGATTGCTAATCGTCTTATTTACACTTTTTAGCTCAAGAACAATATCTCGATTCATCTTGAGGCCTCCTATTTCTGCAATAATAACTTACTAACTATAAAGTTTTCCCCTTCCTTTTCTCAATAATTAATGCTATTCTCATGGAAGGAATTGAAAGGAGAACATCATGAAAAGAATACCATATTACTTAGTATTTGGCTCATTTATCCCATATTTATTAATCTTTGCTTTACCTTTTTTACCTGTTTCTGGGAGCTTAAAAGCCGGTCTGATCGCTCTATTAGTTATTCTTGGAGAAGGAATGTTTTGGATTGGTGGAGTATTTGTAGGGAAAGATGTTATGACGAACTATCGTAAAAAACTGAGCCCAGCAAAATGGTTTAAAAATAGAAGAAAACAAGAAAATTGATGAATAAAGGGATGCTCTCATAAGTAGCCCTTTTTTTTATGCAAAATGTTGGTTGTGGATAGAATGCGGACAGAATGTGAAATTTGTTGATAAAGTTGTTAACAATGTTTATAAAGTAATGATTTTTATTTCATAAAGACATTAGAGTCAAATTAAGATCGATTTTGTCTGTTGATAACTAGTGAATTCAGACTAAAAAGTACAAACTTATATCGAACATTGTTGATAACTTATGAACTTTGTTAATCTATTGTGTGAAGCAATAGATCTAGGAATCTCTCTAATTCTGCAAAAATTTAATTAAATTTCACAATAAAAAAACCCACAAATTTGTGGGTAGTACCAAAAACAATTATTTACCTTCTAGTTGCTTCCATTTATTTTGCATTACAGGTGGTTCATAGTTATGCATTAGTTTTAGTAGGTCGTCTGCATTTTCTGCAATAACAAATAATGAAAGTGTATTTTCGTTCATAAATCCTTCTTTTACAGCATGTTTAAGCAAATCTAACACAGGGCTAAAGAAGTTATCAACATTTAATAAACCAATTGGCTTATTGTGGATTCCAATTTGTGCCCAACAAATAATCTCAAATAATTCATCGAAAGTACCAATTCCGCCCGGCAGTGCAATAAACCCATCGGACATCTCGTTCATTAAAGCTTTTCGCTCATGCATTGATTCTGTCTCAATGAATTGCGTTAGCCCTTTATGGGCAACCTCTCCACGAAATAATCCACCAGGCATAATGCCAATGACATTTCCACCTTGTTTTAACACTTCATTTGCAATTTCTGCCATAATTCCTAGTCTTGATCCACCATAAATTAAATCTATATTATTACTAGCAAATAAGGCACCTAGTTTTTTTGCTTGAAGACTAAATGACTCTCTATTCCCAAGATTTGAACCAGCATAAACACAAATTTTCTTCATAAAATGTCACTTCCTTCGATGTATTTTACTTTATTTTAACATATCTTTCGATTAGGATTGTAAAGATAAAGTTAACTAATTTTTTTAGGAGTTGAAAAAATGAATTTAGGTACTATTGGAACAAGCTGGATTACAGAAAGTTTTATCGAAGCTTCAAAGGATAGTAAATTGCTTAATTTAACAGCGATTTATTCTAGAAATGAAGAAACTGCAAGGGCATTTGCTACAAAGCACAACGTTCCTAAGTATTTTACGAATATTGAAGAGTTAGCTACAAGCCCTGATATCGACGTAGTATACATAGCATCCCCGAACTCATTACACTATGAACAAACCATTTTATTATTAAAAAATAATAAACATGTCATTTGTGAAAAACCAATTTTCTCAACAATTAATGAGTTAGATCATGCCTTTAAAGTTGCAGAAGAAAATGGAGTTTATTTATTTGAAGCTATTCGTAACTTCCACTCACCTAACTTTACAGCTTTAAAAAAAGGTCTAGAAAAAGTCGGCCAAATTAGAAGTGCTAATCTGCATTATCTACAATATTCTTCTAAATATGATGCATTCCTTAGAGGTGAGAATCCAAATGTTTTCTCTCCAGAATTTTCTGGTGGGGCATTAGTAGATTTAGGTGTTTATCCAATTTACGTAGTAATTGGTTTATTTGGAAAACCAGCCTCAGTAAATTATACTCCTGTTAAATTGCGTACCGGTATTGATGGTAGTGGTACATTAGTGTTAAATTATGAAAACTTCACCTGTAGCATCCAATGCTCTAAAGTCTCTCAATCATATATTGAAAGTGAAATTACTGGTGAAATCGGAACTTTAGTTATTGATAAGCCATCTCCAATTTCAAAAATTACTTTGATTAACCATAAATCAATGCAACGTGAGTCTTTGGAATTTAGCCAAGTCCCGAATGATATGCTATATGAAATCCAAAATATTACTAGCATAATAAAAGAATCAAATCAAACAGAATATGAAAACTTAAAAGAGCTTAGCAAGCTAGTTTTAACAGTAACTGAAACTGCAAGAAAGCAAGGCGGAATTGTATTTGGAGTTGAAAATAAAGAAAACTAGCCGATTGGCGAGCCTTAGGTGAAGACAGAGGCGTAGTTGCACTTATACTTAATTCCTAAAATTGGCAACTAACGTCGAGTTTTCTTCTGCGCTTCCAATTTATACTTTCTAGAGAAATTAATAAAAATACCAGTTATCCTATTAGGTGGATACTGGTATTTTTCTTTATAGCTTAATTAAGCGTTAGGATTCTCTTCTGATAATCCTAAAAGTAAACTTTGGTTATCAATAAAATAGGCGAAATAACCCATTTGAGGAATAGATGTTTTTGGAACTAATATTTTATGTAAGAGCTGATTAAAAAGATTAATCAGCTTTATTGTTTTTTAATATACAACAACCCATCCTACTCCTGGCACAAAGTACCATCTTCTACCACCAAGGATATAATACCCTCCAGACCAATAACCTCCTGGTCCAGGAAACCCATGTCCCGGCCCATATCCTGGTCCGTGCCCATGCCCTGGTCCATATCCTGGCACATGGCCGTGTCCTTGACCTGGCCCATATCCTGGCATTTGACCGTGTCCTGGCATTTGACCATGTCCTGGCACTTGACCGTGTCCTGGCATTTGACCGTGTCCTGGCATTTGACCGTGTCCTGGCATTTGACCGTGTCCTGGCATTTGACCGTGTCCTGGCATTTGACCGTGCCCTTGACCTGGTCCGTATCCCGGTCCCTGTCCTTGGCCTTGGCCTGGTTGAGAATAACCCGGTCCAGGATCTCGGCTATAAAGTTCATCAAATATCATGCACTCACCACCTAAATAGAATCATATCCCTATAGCATATTAATTCTGATGATGGCACGAGCAAGTACTAAGACATTTAACTAACTTATTTATTTAATTGATGTTTTTGCCTATAAGTTTCTATAAATCCTATATTAGATACTTTAATTTAATATTCAATACATTCTTCAAGTTCTTTATATAAAGCGGTACATTTCATTTCTAATTCTTCAAGTTCTCGATGATAATTCTGTAAAATGTTTAGATCATTTTCATGTAACATTTGTTTATTGATTTCACTGATTGCTTCTTCCAAAGAATAGATTTCATTTTCAATGTCTTCGATCGTTAGCATTTTTGTTTTTATTTTTATCGGTTTAGAATACGAATTTGTTTTGATTACTTTTTCTTTTTCTCGATTATTTCGATTGATTGTCATTTTTTCTTTCGCAATTTGGTATTCATCAATAAATTCGAAAAGCTCTCCATTGTCTAGCCAATAAATTTTTGAAAATAGCTTGTTAATGAAATAACGGTCATGCGAGACAGAAAGAATCGTTCCTTTAAATTTTTCAAGAGCGTCTTCTAGTACTTCTCTAGATTCAATATCTAAATGGTTAGTAGGCTCATCTACGATCAATAAATTAATATCTTGATACATAAGTTGAGCTAATCTTAATCTCATTCTCTCTCCACCACTAAGTTGACTTACTTTACGATAGACCATATAGCCGTAAAATAAAAAACCAGCCAATATATTACGTGCTTCACCTTCTGTAACATGTACTTCCTCTCTAAATTCCTGAAGTACTGTGTGATCCGAATGAACAGGTTCGTAATGTTGTGACAAATAACCGATCTTTATGTTACTGCCCAGTTTAATTTTTCCTTCCTCGATTGATGACTGTCCTAAAATCATCTTCAACAAAGTTGATTTACCCGTCCCGTTATCTCCTACAATTACTGCTCTTTCGCCATAATATAATGAAAAGTTAAGCTGATTAAATAAAACTTTGTCTGCAAATGATTTTGAAAGATTCTCGGCAACAATTACATCTTTTCCACTGCGACCAGATTCCTCTAATTGAAATGCCATTTTCTTTTTTTGTAATATCGGGCGTTTTAATCTCTCAATTCGTTCTAGCGCTTTTTCCATACTTCTAGCTCTTCTATGCAAACCTGCATTCGGTGGGTTTGCTTGATTAGCCCATTCTCTTAAACGTTTAATCGTTTCTTTCATTTTTTGTATTTTCTTTTGCTGCTCTTCATAAGCCTGGAATTCTTTTAGTAATCTTTCTTCTTTTTGAATAACATATTGTGAATAATTCGTATGGTAGACGTTAATTTCTCCATCTTCTAATTCTAAAATATGATTGACAACTTCATCTAAAAAATAACGATCATGCGAGATGACAATAATCGTTCCTTCGTACTCCTTTAAGTATGAACCTAACCACTCAATAGCAGATAAATCTAGGTGATTTGTTGGTTCATCAAGTAATAGTAAATCAGGTTGTTGTAAAAGCACGATTCCTAATCCAATTTTTGTTTTTTCTCCACCACTTAAAGAAGCAAATTGTTTAGTAAGTAAATCGGTAATCCCTAAACCATTAGCAATTTTCGCAAGTGAAGCCTCCATCTCGTAACCACCGTTATTACTAAACTTCTCTTGTAATGTTCCATAACTTACTAGCAATTGTTCTAAAGTACGTTCATCTACCGTATTAGACATTTTTATTTCTAATTGCTTCATTTCATTTTCTATTTTTCGTAATTCTTCAAAAACCGTTAATAATACATCCCTGCTAGTCATCTCATCTGGAAAAACAGGAATTTGAGCTAAGTAACCTGTTTTTAATCCTTTTTTAAAATGAATTGAACCAGTGTCAGGTGCTTCTATGCCCGTTAAAAGTTTAAAAATACTAGTTTTACCGCTTCCATTTGCTCCAACTAAACCTACACGGCTACCTTGATGTATTTGAAATGATAATTCTGTAAAAAGTGAATTTCCACCAAACATTTTTGAAATTTTTTCTATACTACATGCAATCATGATAAATTCTCCTTCTATTTTCCGTACCAATCCATAGAAAAAAGCCATAGACTAATGAACCCATCCATGGCTTAAATAATGTTTTTAAATAGAAGTGTGTAATCACACGATTATTTTATCAATTAAAGTCGTAGGAAAGAGTACGTTTTCGTATTATTTGAGTTGTTAAATTGTTAAAAATGGACAGACGTATCCCGTTAACAGCTAAAAACGCAAATTTTGCACGACAATAATATAAGAATTCTATCATTTGTGCGCAAACCATTTGAAAACGTAACATCTTTTCTACACCTCCCTTTCGAACTTAAATTTATTTAAATTATAAAATATTTTAACTTTTAGCACAATACTTATTCTATTTGGTTATACTTAAAACTGTGAGTTATTGTTCGCAATTCATATATAAATATTCATTAGACCTAAAGAAAGAGGAGAAAAAAATGAAAAAAATTTTACCTCATATTTACGTTGAAAACTGTAAAGAAGAACTGGAGTACTACAAACAAATCTTTGGTGGGGAAATTAAAAACACACAAACCGGCGATGGTATAAAAATGTTTAAAGGGCACGAAGGAAAATATATACATGCAGAATTACATATCAATGAAAACTGTGTAATTTATTTTGCAGATGCATTTAGACAATTAACAAAAGGTGACAATGTTTGGACAACACTAGACATGAGTTCTGAAGGTGAAATTAATTCGATTTATGAAAAGTTATCAAAAGACGGAGAAATTCATATGGAGCTTCAAGACACATTTTGGAATGCTAGATTTGCTGTAGTAAAAGATAAGAACGGATTTACTTGGGAGTTAAATTATTCTAAGTAAATGTAACCCAAAAAATAAAAGCGAAGAACTTAAATTCTTCGCTTTTCTTATTTCTTAAATCTGAGTTAAAATAATTGGTTCACCTTTTGTTACAACAATTGTATGTTCACATTGGGCAACTAAACTTTTATCTGGTGTCACAAAAGTCCAGCCATCCCCTGACTCGATAATGTGGTCTGCATTTGCAGAGATAAACGGCTCAACTGCTAATACAAGACCGTCCTTTAATAAAGCTTTATCCATTGGATCGAAATAACTTAAAATATGTTGTGGGCTTTCATGAAGGCTTTTTCCAATTCCGTGGCCTGTTAGATTTTCAATGACATTTAAACCATTTTTACTTGCTTCATTATATACTGCTCTTCCAATTTGGTTTTGTTTTGAACCTGCTTTTGTTTTTTTCATTGCAGCCCAAAATGCATCTTCTGCAACTTTACAAAGCTTCTCTTTTAATAAATCACCTTTCCCAACTACGAATGAGATTCCAGTGTCTGCATAGTATCCATCTAATGCTGCTGACACGTCGACATTAACTAAATCACCATCTTGAAGCACTCTGTCTCCTGGAATTCCATGGGCTACTTCTTCATTAACACTAATACAAGTTGTGCCAGGAAAATCATACTCTTTTTGTGGGGCTGAAGTTGCACCATGCTCCTCTAAAACTTGTCTACCGATTTCATCTAATTCTTTAGTTGTCATTCCAACAACAGCTCTTGCTTTCATTTCCTCTCTCGCTAACGCAACGATACGACCGATCTTTCTTAAAGCTTCTAATTCTTGTTCATTATTGATAATCATTTTATTGCTCCTGATTCTATTTAATAATTTGACTTTCTTATATTATGCCATAATATTACTATGTTATAGTCTTTTAAGCACTTATACAAGACAAAAAAGGGCAGGATTAAATGCGGGGGTTTAGGAGACGAGTACGATTTTAAGAGACTAAAGCACTTAGTAATCCCCATAATCTCTATAAAAATTAACTAACATACTTACCCTTGAAATGTATAAGGAACAGATGATTCTAATAATTTTTCGATTCCCGACTTATGATAGGGCATTAATTGATTTGCCGTTTGGAGATCCATCCATTTAATTTGTAGGATTTCCTCTTCTTGTGAAATGACTAGATTTCCACCTATTATTTTTGCACTAAATGTAATTAAAATTGCATGATGCCCTCTTTTAGGAAAAAAAGCTTCGTTAATTGCGACTATATTTCCTACTTCCACTTCTAATCCAGTTTCCTCATACGCCTCTCGTACTGCTGCTTGTTTTAGCGTTTCATTTTCTTCGACAGCACCGCCAGGTAAGGTCCAAACTTCATTTTCATTTTGTACCATTAAAACACTTTTATTTAAATCATCATAAATAAGCGTATAAACTACATTAACCTTTTTCATTTTGCCACCTCTACTAGATCCTTAATATGATTCGTATCATTTAGAAAACGGATCAATCTACCTCTTTCATTAATCTCTAGTAAGTGAATACCTGTATCTCCAGTAAAAAATCCAAAGTCTGTATGAATCGGCATTTTTAAAAATGAATGGATTAAATTATGTATAACACCACCGTGAGCTACAATTGCAATTCGATTAAAATTAGTTGAACTTGCTAAAATTCTCGAAAAAATCATTTCCATTCTCATTCGAAATTCGATTGCAGACTCCCCATTTTCTACTCTTTCATGAGGATGCTCAGGCATAGGGATCTTTTTTGCTTCTTCAAATGATACTCCTGCTAGAACACCATTATTATGTTCCATTAAATCGTCTTCAAATTTTATTTCGCATCCTGTATTTTCTGAAAGTATTGTTGCAGTTTCTATCGCTCTTTTTAGAGTGCTCGACCAGATTAATTCTGGTGCAAATTCATTTTTTACTCTTTCAGCCATTTTTTGGACTTGTTTAATCCCTAAATCAGTTAAAGAAAAATCTGCTCTACCTTCATGTACATTTAATAAATCTGCCTCAGATTGACCATGACGAATTAATAAAATTTCCATAATATCCATCCTCTCTTAATAAACACTTTTTTGAGACACGGAATGCCATTATAACATTAATATTCAAACTTTTCAGTAAACAAATGAAAATGTGTTCTAAAATATTAAAATTTATCTAAAAAGGAGGCGAAACTATGGTAGGTAAAATTGTATGCTTTATTTTATTAATTCCTGTATACGCTATTTTGTTATGGTCCTTTTTTGATACAAGGGAAAGTATATTATGGGGTAGACGGTGGATGTATAAAGAAGAACCCGAACTTTCTGATGGATATATTCTTTACACAAAAGTATTGATTGGTATTTTCACGGTGATTGTTACAATAATGGCTCTTGTTTTCTTTTTTAAATTAAAAAATAAGCGTTCTTTTTATAAAAAAAAACGCTTCATGTTTTGAATTAAATAAAAGACTGAACAATCTTACCTTTTCCACCACTTACTTCTACTTCTGCAAATGCTCCGTTAATTAAAGTAATTTGAGGTGGTACATGCCCGCAATCAATATCATAAATAATCGGGATTGCTAATTCTTCATTTAACTCATTATATACATCTTCTATTGTATAGTTATCGACAGTTTGATTTGACGCACTACGTCCAAATAATATCCCTGAGCAATTTTCAAACCATCCGGCTAATTTCATCTGCACTAAGGATCTTCTTAAATCTGTTGTATTCATTTCACAATTCTCAAAATACCAGATAATTGGTTCTTCTCCAATATATTTACCTCTAAATAAACGCACATCACCATAAGGTGTTCCGACAAGATGTCTAATCACATCAATACACCCACCAAGCAATCTTCCTTGAATTTTCTCATCTTTTTTCGAAGTAGTTTTCCAATTTGTTTTTTCGGATAAAAGAAATACATATGGAGTTGGATTTTCATGCTGCCATTTTGCTTGGAACAATTCTGATGAAGTTTGAGTGATGGAGCCACCGGATTTAGTTGCTAATACCTTCTGCCACATAGCCGTTGTCTCGTCGGAGTATTCTCCTCTTAAATCGATTAAATTCGTACCGTGTGCACTAGCAATGCCTGTTATTAAAGTAAATGCTAATAAAATAATACTCGTATCAGAATATCCTAAAATCCATTTATCTTTATAGCTTTCAAATGTTAATTGATCAAGAATCTCGATTGCAAGCTCTCCACCCCACGGCGGAAAAATTAAATCTATTTTCTCATCATCCATCATTACATTTAATTCATTTGCACGTTTGTTAGCATTCGCTGATTTTGCTTTGTCCTGTGTCCAAACAACATCTCCACATTCCATTTTAAATCCGTCTTCTTCCATGCGGTGAATCGACTGCTTCAACAATTCGTGGAACTGCTCTTTTAAGCCAGATGATGGTGCGGTCACTCCGATCGTTGCACCACTTTTAAAAACTGGATACTTAATCATTTTATCACCCATTTTCTTTTAATTGATTCTAATTGAATGCGAAAGGATATACAACCAAAATTTCTAAATCCTGGATTTTTCATAATTCCTACCCGTTTTTCATTCTATTTTCATAAAACTTGTTTACATTTTATTTAAATCCAGTAAGGAGGATTATGAAATGGAAATGATTGAACAAAAGCAAACAAATAAGACAACAAGTGCACCAATACAAAATATATTTAAAAAAGTCCCAGAAGTAACAATCTTTTTCTGGCTTACTAAATTAGTAACGACTGGTATGGGCGAAGTTTTTTCCGATTATATCGTAAAAACTTTAACGCCAGTAATAGGTGTTGCAGTAGCTTTAATCGTCCTAATTCTGTCTTTGTACTTACAATTTAAAGTCCGTAAATATGTACCTAGTATTTATTGGTTAGTTGTTGTAATGATTAGTGTATTTGGTACAGTAGCTGCAGACGTGGTACACGTTGGTCTTGGCGTTCCATACGTAATATCAACCGTGTTTTTTGCCGTCTCGTTGGCAATTATTTTTATGATTTGGTATAAGATGGAGAAAACTCTTTCGATCCACAGTATATACACACGACGCCGTGAGATTTTATATTGGTCGGTTGTTATGGGAACTTTCGCTTTAGGAACTGCTGCTGGCGATATGACGGCATCAACAATGCATTTAGGTTATTTCACATCAGGTCTACTGTTCGCAGTGTTATTAGCAATACCAGTAATTGGTAGAAAATTCTTCAAGCTAAATGAAATTTTCTCATTTTGGTTTGCTTACATTATGACTAGACCTGTTGGAGCGTCATTTTCTGACTGGAGTTCTGTATCTCAAAAGCACGGTGGACTTGGATTCGGTGGTGGGCCAGTAAGCCTAGTATTATCGATTATCATCATTATCCTAGTTGGATATCTTTCTTTTTCAAAGAAAGATGTACAAAATGAGGATGATTTCGCCCAATCTACAATCGCTTAATAACATATTAAAGAAAAGAGCTGATGTTGAAATTTTGTCATCAGCTCTTTTCGAATTTTATTTTTATATTAAATTGTGTATCGCAATCAACACTAATATTATTCCACTAATAATGGAACTAAACTGTCCAAGTGACCATCCACCAATTTTTACATTGGCAACTTTTTTTCCTAAAAGAACTCCTAACCAAATGGCCAAAAAGCTAAAAATACTAGCAGCTATAGATATTGCAAATGGTGAAAGTCCGATTAAACCAACACCTAAGCCATTCGTAAGTGCATTCATTGAAACAGCAGTCCCGAGTATGATTGCTTCAAAACTACTTATGTCTCCTGAATGGTCAACATCGGCTTTTTCCGGTGAACTTAAATAATTTGTAACGATATTTGAAACTGGTTCGTCATCTTCATTTACTATAGTCTTTTTATCTTTTCTCGGAAAAGTAAGTAGAACAATTCTAAGTCCAATCACCAGTAAAAAAAATGCACCGATTACATTAGACAGTGTTCCTGGGAACACTTTTGATAAATATTTTCCTGCAACAATACCTGCTTCACTAAAAATAAACGCTATGATTGAAATAATTAAATTCGCTAATAAACCAACCTTTATACCTCGAATTCCATATGTTATTCCTACTCCAAAATTATCAATACTAGATGAAAAGGCAAGAAATAAAACAGTGATCCAAATTGAATAATGCATAGTTTATGCTCCTTACTTCATCTTTTTCCGACAAAAGTTATTTGCCTAGCTTTTTATAACCTATGTAGAATTTATGATTAGTCAACTTGTTCAAAGTTTAAAAATTTACTAATAAAAAGATTATGAGTGTTAAGACTTTTTAATGAACCTTATACAAAAGCTGTGAAAAAAAAAGAGGTAAATGAGCTTTTACTCATTTACCTCTTTTTTTCTATATACCGATTTAGATGTTAATATACTTAGTTCATATAATAAAATTAATGGAATCGAGACTGAAATATGTGAAATAAAGTCTGGTGGTGAAATACAACACGCCACGATTACTAAGATAAAATATGCATATTTTCTCACTTTCTGTAAGTAACTAGGCTTTACAATGCCGATCTTTGTTAAGAACATAATTACGACTGGCATATCAAAAAATGCAGCAAATGGAACGACTAGATTAAATAGAAAAGAGAAATACTTATCAACTGTGTAGTTTTGTTCAAGCATACCTTGTCCCATTATAGTTAGGAATCTAAGGATATTAGGAAAAACAAAATAATAACCAATAACTAATCCAAAAACAAACAGAAAAAATAACGCGGGTATATAAAATCCTATCCCTTTTTGTTCAGAAGGATGTAAACCCGGTTTAACAAATAACCAAGTTTGCCAAGTTGCAACCGGGATCGTAAAAACGGCCGCAAAAACGGCAGATATCGAAAAATATACCCATAATATGTCCCCAGGACTTAGTACGACTAGTTTATATGTTAAATCCCTTGTTAAGAATTTATAAATTGGTTCAACATAAACGAGTCCAATTATAAATAGAACAATAAAAGTAACTGCTGTAATGATTATTCTTTTACGCAGTTCCTCAAGATGATCGACTACTTCCATTTCTTTATTCATATGAATTCTCCGCTTTGTCATTTACTAGAATAATTGTAATAAATACTTTTTGATCCCACTATTGATTATTTCAAACAAATACAATTAGTTCAAATTAAAATTTTTTAATAATAATCATGTTATAAAAATAGATGAACGAATGACTGTAAATAAGTTAGCTAGAAAAATTAGCTATACAAAAAATCACTAATAAAAAAATAAGTGTAATGTATTTATTTTCACTTATTTTTTTATTAGTGATATTAACCCAAAGTCACAAGTTAACTATCCTTACCTAAAGGAACGACTAGTGGTGTATTAGCTATTGGATCTTCTATTATTATGCACTTTAAACCGAAGACTTCTTCGACTAGTTTTGCAGTGATAATCTCCCGAGGATCTCCTTGTGCAATAACTTGGCCATCTTTCATAGCGATAATATTATCTGCATATCTCGCAGCATGATTCAAATCATGTAAAACAGCAACTAATGTATTCCCTTGTTGATTAAGATCTTTAAATAACTCTAACAACTCAATTTGATGAGCAATATCAAGGTAAGTTGTTGGTTCATCAAGAAGGAGCATTGGTGTTTGTTGGGCAAGTACCATCGCGACCCAAACTCTTTGTCTTTGTCCACCAGAAAGCTCATCAACGTATCGATGTGACAAATCACTCGTATTTGTAAGCTCCATCGCAGACATCACTGCTGCTTCATCTTCATCAGTCCATTGTCTTATAAGACTCTGATATGGGTATCGGCCATGTGCGACCAAATTCGCTACCGTTATACCGTCTGGAGCAGTTGAAGATTGTGGTAACAAACCTAGTTTACGAGCTACTTCCTTTGACTTATAAGATGTAATCGCTTTTCCATCTAGTAAAATTTGCCCTTCAGATGGCTTTAACAAATTTGAAAGTGTTCGGAGTAAGGTTGATTTCCCACATCCATTTGGACCAACAATTACTGTAAATGATCCGTCTGGAATTTGTACTGAAAGGTTTCTGGATATTACCCGATTATCGTATTTGATTGTAATGTTTTCTGTCCAAAGCCTAGACTCTGTTTGAATCGTCTTTTGGCTTTGAATTTCTGACGCTGTTAACTTCATAATTCATTTTCAACTTCTTTCAATCAGAATATCGTAATACATGAAACCCCTTTTGCGAGAATGTTCCTACTAAACCTTGTACATTTTTATTTCGTTTAAGCTGCTGATCGTGCTTGACGAAATAATAGCCAAACTAAGTATATTCCACCTAATGATAAAGTTACTACACCTACCGGAAAAATTGTTCCTGGAATTACTCTTTGCGCAAGAACATCCGCTCCTAGTAAAAGAAACGCTCCCATCATCGCTGCTGGTAAAATACTCTCTTCTGATTTGGTGATACGTTTAGCTATTTGTGGTGCAACAAGCGCTACAAAACTAACTGGCCCTACTACCGCTGTTGGAGCAGCCGTCAATGCAACTGCAATAAGAATCAGTAAGATTTGGGATCGTTCAATTGGAACGCCGTGAGATTTTGCAGCATCCATGCCGAACTCCATTTCGCGCAATGGTCTGTTCATAATCCCAGCACATATAATGAGAATAATGACAGCAATTGCTGGAGGGACTACTTGTTTCCAATCTATTCCATTCAATGATCCAACTCCCCAAGCCGCTGCAGTTAACGCAACCTCTGCATCACTTTTAATAAGCAGCATCGAATTGATGCTTCCTAAAATCGCCGAAACTGCTATGCCGACGATAATTAGGCGAAAGTTCTGCGTTCCTTTTCGAAAAGCAAGCAAATAAATAAGGAGAGCCGTTGTGAATCCGCCAATCAAAGCCCCACCGGCTATACTAATATAGGAAGTCGACTTAGCGACAAGTAGCACTATAAGTGCTCCAGTATAAGAGCCTGAGGTAAAACCAATGATATCAGGAGACCCTAATGGGTTCCGAGTAATTGATTGAAAAATCATGCCACTTATTGCTAAACCTGCTCCAAAAACAATCGCAGCCACCACCCGTGGTAAACGCCATTCGACTACGACAGTTCTCGTCATCCCTGTCGCTTGGCCAATTAAAGCAGAAAAAACTTCGTGAACACTCAATTTCAGTGTACCTACCATTAATGCAAACATTGCAATTGCAATCGTGGCTATAAGAAGGATTGCCGTAACAATCATGCTCCTCACATCAATTCGCGCCTTTACAGGCCATTTCAGTTGTAGATAGTGCCTACCATAATTAATGGGGCGCATAATATTCACTCCTTCTTACATTCAAACCTATGCCACAAATCATTTTCATTTTATAATCCACTCGCTTTACGTCTACGAACAAGAATCAGTAGAATCGGTGCTCCAACTAGTCCTGTTATGATTCCTACTGGAACTTCTGAAGGTAACAATACAACTCTACCAATAATATCTGAAAGGATGAGTATGATCGGTGCTACCACTATTGAGTATAGAAAAATCCAGAATTGGTCTGGACCGACAAACCATCGTACACAATGCGGGACCATTAAACCTATAAAACCAATTGGTCCAGCTATCGCAGTAGCCCCGCCAGCTAATAGCGTGATTGCAATCAAACCTATTGCTCGAGTTACACCAACATTTACTCCTAAAGAGGAGGCACGATCATCTCCGAAGGCAATCGCGTTTAATGCAGGAGTTATGACAAAAGCTAATAATGCACCAACGATTAAAATGGGTAGAACAAGCCAAAGGTCATCAAGACTTCTCCTAGCTAATGTCCCAACACTCCAGTTTAACATTCGTGCAAATGCCTTACTATTTATTAATGTTAATGATGTAGTAATCCCACTCAAAGTGGCACCAAGTGCTACTCCAGCAAGTGTAATTTGTACAGGTGTAGGAGCCTTTTTACCAGCTCCTCCACTTATAACATACACAGCAACTGTCGCTATTAATGCACCAGCAAGTGCAAACCACATATAGGCAGTCACCGATGTAACAGAAAATACACCAACCCCTATCGCAACTGCGAAGGCTGCCCCAGCATTTACACCAAGAATTCCAGGGTCTGCTAGAGGATTCCTAGTCAGTACCTGGATTAATGCTCCAGCTAGTCCAAATGCGGGACCAACAATTAGTGCAATAACTGTTCGTGGTATCCTAGTATTATGAATGATCGTGTGGTCATAGCTATTGTTTGGTGAAAACAACGCATCCCATACTACCCCAAAAGGAATTGATTTAGCACCGATCATTAAACTCAAGAACACTACGCCTACTAAAAGTAATAGTGCTACGATGAAGCCCAAAAATCGTTGCAACCTCATTGAAGTAATTGTCTTTGCATTATTCCCAACTACTTGAGTCGTTTTGTTTTTTGGTTGCTTCATCGTTGTCACTGTATTACTCCCCGCCTTCTAATGCTTTTTTAAACTGTGGTGGTAAATTATCAATTGCCCATAATAATGCAGGAACCGTTCCTGTTGAGAATGCGTTTGATGAATTTGTATCAAGTATAATTGATCTTCCATCAGCTACAGAAGGAATCTTCTGATAAAGTTTATTATTTGTTATCTCTTTTGGATCAACAAAAATAGGTAAAACAATCGTAAGATCAGCATTTAATAGATCTAACTTTTCGTCAGCAACTTTAATAAAGAAGTTACCCTTAGCTAATTTTTCAATCTCTTCCTTGTTTTTGAATCCAAGTCGCGTTACAAAATCAACACGAGAATCGCCTTTTACGTATGCACCAAAACCTGAAGAATCATAAGCACCAACTGCAACCGTTTTACCTGCAAATTCAGGATTTGCCTTAGCCGCTTTATCAAATGCCACATCTACATCCTTAAGTAATTGTTCACCTTTATCAACTTTACCAAGTGCTTGTGCAATCATTCGCACCTGATCTGTAGTATTCGTTAAATAATTATCTCCACCCTTAGGAACTCCAACCGTTGGTGCGATCTCTGAAAGGCGTTTATATCGTTCTTCATCACCTGAAGATTTTACATCAAGAATTAAATCTGGTTTAAGAGAAGCAATTTTCTCATAATCAAGTTCCATTGTTCCAAGAATAGTTGGTGATTTTTTATATGCACCTTTTAACCAAGGTCCTACACCGTCACCACCAAAAGCAAGCCAGTCACTCGCACCAATTGGTTCAACTCCAAGACTTAGTGCAGTCTCTGCATCTCCCCAACCTAGAGCAACAACACGTTTCGGATGCCCTTTGATCTCCACTTTTCCGAATTTAGTATCAACTGTGACAGCGGATTCATTTGAAGACTTTTTATCTGACTTTTTACTTGAATCTGATGAACAGCCAACTAGACCAATCAATAAAAATAAAGACATAAAAATCCCAAGTAATTTGGGCATTTTGATATTGCTAATCATTTCGTTCTCTCCTTAATTAACATTGAAGTTGATAATCATTTTCAATCATTAATTATACTAAAGAGACTTTTATTGTCAATATATTTTCGTCATTGTTACAGAACTTTCAGAATTATTCACTTGTCAACTTTAATCATTTAGTTAAGTGCCACCATTCTAATCTTCCATTTATTTACAACGCCTATGTATTTTTCATTAACTTTTCATTCCATCTCATTATATTATAATAACATTTTTTTAACATAAAAGAATCAAATTTTACTAAAAAGACTCCCCGATTATCTAAAGAAGAAACACTATTTAATTCAGTGTTAAGTAAATAATTAAGAAGCGTTCAGTAAAAACCCAATACAAAAAAAGTCAGTAGCTTGTCGGCCACTGACTTTTCAAAACGATCGAATAACCCTTAATATCTTTACTTTCCTTGCTTAAGTTTAATGTAGTTTTCTTGCAGCTGTTCTAAACGCAATTTACCTTGTTCACGTTGAATTTTATTTTCTTCTTCAATCGCTTTTGTTTCTTGCATACCCTTCATGATGATATTCCAAGTTTCTTCCATCGTTTCAATCTTAATGCTAGGAGAACCTGATAATCTAGCAATATCAACACTTTGCTGTGAAATTGTATTGGCATTACGTAATAATAATTCGTTTGTTCTCTTATCTAATTCATTCATTGATTGCGCTACTAAGTTTTGTCTCTTAGCTGCTATTGCATTAATTAATGCAGTTTTAAAAATTGGAATTGTTGTTACAAATGCTGAGTTAATTTTACCAATTAGTTTAGTATTACCACGTTGTAATAAGCGAATTTGCGGAGCTGATTGATAAGCAACTTGTTTTGCCATTTCTAAATCGTAAGTTCGTTGTTCAAGTAACTCGATGGCATTCTTTAAGGAATCTAACTCCATCATAGCAAGTTGATTACCTGATCCAGCTCTTTCAGTTAAAGCAGGCAGCTGTGTTTTTAACTCTTCTGCTTTCATTTCTGCAGCTACAATATATTTTTCTAACTCCATATAATATGTTACATTTTGCTCGTATAGTTGTTCTAATGTATTTGTAGATGTTTTCATTTCGTGTTCATACTTTGTAATTTCTACATAGACTTTATCAATTTCAGTACCCATTGATTGATATTTATCAAATAATTTATCAATTAACTTTTGACCGCGATTAAAAATTTTTGAAAAAAGCCCTTTTTCTTCTGCAAAATCTTTCGCATCAAAGCGGTCCATAATTTTCCCTAATTGTTTCAATAGAACGCTAGATTCTTCCATACTAGAAGCTTTAATTGTATTTAATATTTTACCTGAGAAGGTTGAAATTTCAGTTGCTGGCTCTTTCCCATACTCCAATAAAGCTATTTGATTTTTATGGTCTATTGAACTTGCTAAACGGTGTACTTCAGGTTCATTTCTTAATTGTAATTTCATATCATTTGCATTCGCTTGTAAAATTTCATCTTGCTTTTCTAAACTAGTAAGTGTATTTATAGACATTTTAAGTTCCCCTTTATTTAACTATTTTTCTAAATAGATTTTTAATTAGTGACTGTCCTGATGCTCGCAACACTTGAAATTCAGTATCAAAAGTAACTTCATCTAGCCAATGAGAATCGAATAATTTGTCATCTACGAATAATTCGATATCATTCTGACCCGTCGGATTAAGTAAAACTAGATCCACTCCAAACTCATTTAATAAAAGAAGTAGTGCTGCGTCGTTTCTATTTAGTTCACCATCTCTTTCTGTATTATAAATAATTAATTTTGGAACTTGCTGTGTATAATCAAACTGTTGTAGTAATCTTAATATTTCATTTGGTATATTCATTGATTGGCTAAATAAAAATAGTTGTGTCTGATCCATTGTTTCATTTGGTAGCGACTTAATATTAGCTCGGTCAACATATCTGGATATAGCAGAAGCTAGACCAAACTGTAATCCGCTTGGAAGTTCCTTATATCTCCACCAGTTACTAGCCATCATCTTATCAGGATCAAGTAGCCCGTCACGCCCTAAAGCATTTTGATAATGATATTGTTGGTTTCCTTTAACTAATTGGGTAAATGGAAATTTATCTATTTTAAGTGTTAAATTGCTTTCAGTTAGTTGGCCAATCTTTTCCCAGTATTCACGGTGATTTTTTGTCACGCCTAAAATCTTCATAAAGAAAACTGGTATTTCAACACTATTGTCCTTTACTTGAAAATTAGGACGTAACATTGCTCTTTCTTTATGTAAAATGAATAGTTCATCAAAGGTTGTTTTTAACGTAATTGATCGAGGAGCATAATTTCTAAATTGCCATGGTTTATATAATAATGAATCCTCAGTATGCAATAATTTCTCAATTTCCTTTGTTGCTCTATGGGCAACTGTACTCTTTCTAACTGGCTTTTCTATTGGAAAAGGTACTAAAGGTGTCGTTGAAGGTAATATTTTAATTCCGTCGCTCTTGGTACCCAATAAATGAGATAATGAATCTTTGCCCTCAGGATGAAATATAGCAACATCAAAACCTAAAAGGATTAGTAAGTAAAGGAAATAACATTCACTTAACGTTGTGTCACCATACCATAAGATCAGTGGAGAACTGTTAGGAAAACTCTCAATCCATTTATTTACATGGTTATGTAACCATTTCACGAGATCAACTATTATCCTTCTAAAATTAGGATCAAGGAATCCATTTTTATGTGAATCTTTAAAGATAGATAATACAGATTTAATTTGCTCTCGAATATGTCTATGTATGTTCTGATTTTCGTGTTTCGGAATTAATCGCTCACCTTCAAGGAATGCAATTAGTCTGTTCACTGACAATCCATTTTCAGCAGTGTTTATTGTTACTATTCTTTGAACTGCTTGCAACATATCATTCGAAATTGTCTTGTTTAAATCATCGCTTAATAGAATGACATTTAAAGACTCGTCATGTACTAGTTCATATAAGTTTTCAATATACTCGTCTTCATCAATGTTTGTTCCTAAAATTCGCCATGCAATTTGATTAAACTGTATGGTTTCACCTTCTACTTGATAAGATTGTCTTAATTTCAAAGGTTGTTTCAAGATACTCAACCACTCATGTTGATTAATATCCATTGCTTTTGGGTTGATCACAGACATATAGATACTCCTTTCCGATGTCATTATTTCATTTTTGGTTGTCCGAAAACTGCTAACATACCTTCACGAGTTACTACCCAAGAGGAACCAAATTTACGTATCGTACCTTTTGGAAAATCATTTATTCGTTTCCGTAATGTTGAGTCATTGATCCCCATTCATGACACGCTTGACGCGAACTAAGTAAACTTGGATCATTTAAATTTATCGTATTACTTTGTTTATTCAAAATCCCACCCCGAACTTCCAAATAATGCAACATTACATTAGGAAAACATTTTAAACTTAATTACCATCTAGGACATCTTTAGAAACTTATTCCTCACTATCTTTCTAAAGATGTACTAAATGATAATAAAGGGGAAATATAAACACTTTCCCCCTTTAACTATTAACCTACTTTTTTGTTAGGTAAAATTAAGCGTCTAATCCGTAATCTCTAACTAATGAAATTAAACCGCCTTGGTATCCACTACCAATCGCATTAAATTTCCATTCGCCATTGTGGCGATATAATTCACCTACAACTACTGAAGTTTCAATTGAGAAATCTTCACCTAAATCATAACGGATTAACTCTTCCCCATTCGTTTCATTTAAAATACGAACATAAGAGTTGCTTACTTGTCCGAAGTTTTGGTTACGTACATCAGCTTCATGAATCGTAATCGCAAATGCAATCTTTTCAACTGAAGCAGGAACGTTTGCTAGATTAACTGATACTTGCTCATCGTCACCATCACCAGCGCCAGTTCTATTATCTCCATTGTGTTCAACTGACCCATTTCCACCTACAGTATTGTTATAAAATACAAAGTCTTTTTCAGATGCACATTTACTTGCACCATTTAATAAAAATACTGATGAATCTAAGTCAAAGTCATTTCCACCAGAGTACTTATTAGTGTCCCAACCTAATCCAACAACAATGTTCGTTAAACCAGGATTTGTTTTTGTTAAATCAACCTTTTGTCCTTTTAATAAATTTACTGTCATTTTAAATACACTCCTTTTTTATTTGATTATTATTTATTGAAAACGTTGAACAATTTTATCGATTGCTATATCCTTTGTTCCCTCTCCTACTGCAGAGAACTTCCACTCTCCATTATGGCGATAAATCTCACCAGGGAACAACGCAGTTAAACCTGAATAATTATCAGTAATGTTGTAGTGTACTAACTCAGAGTTTGCTGACTTGTCTACTACACGAATAAATGCGTTTTTAATCATACCGAAATCTTGCTTACGTTGAACACAAGCATAGATATTCACAACAAATACAAGTTTATGTACATAAGATGGCACCTTATTTAAGTTAACAAATACTTGCTCATCATCACCGTTTCCATCACCAGTTAGATTATCTCCTGAGTGTACTACGCTACCACATAAGCTTTTTTTGTTTCCAAAATAGATTACATCACTTGCACTTCTTAACCTGTCATTTTCATCTAACATTAAAACAGAAGCGTCACAGTCAATATTTTCTTGTTTACCAAATCCGAAAAAACCGCCACTTTTTTTCACTGGATCCCAACCTAAACCTACAATTAAAGAGGAAAGTCCCGCTCTTCCTTTTGTAAGGTCGACTTTTTGACCTTTTTGTAAAGAAATTGCCATATGCTATTAACACTCCTTATCATGTATTAATCACGCTTGCGTGATTCATAGTTTAATATTATCATATAAGTTTTCGAAATTCTATTAACAACTTAGTTTTTTGTGGAATATGTTCCATTTTCTTGTGATAAAACCGTTTGGTGAGTTTGTCTTGAGTAGCCTTGTAGATTATTTATTTGTGCAAGTTCGGATGATAGTTGGGGGATAACAATTAAGGAGTCTATTTGTGCTAATAAACAGGGCCTGCAAATAAATTCTGAAAATCGCAATTAAAATTGGCAAAACTGCAATTAAAATTTGAGAATCGCAATTAAATTCCACAGAATAGCAATTAAAATTAAATATTACCCGTACCAGTTAAGGTATTTTAACCTAAACATTATAAATTAGTAGAAATCTTCGAATAGAAAACTAGTAAATTTGTGTTAATTCTTACTAAATCGAATAAAAACCTGCTAATTATCAAAAAAATGGCCAACTTTTTCAATTCCTATTGAAAATCGTAGCCGGGATACCCTCCACCTACTGAGACGTCCAAGAAATTAAAAGGAGGCCGCCCCTTATGTCAGTTAACCCGACTTATGAGACAGCCCCAATCCTTTATCTAATGAATGTTACCTTGAAAATGTAATATCCCTTTTAAGGGGTGGTTTATCGATTTGATCAACCCTTCTTTACTTTAATTGTAGTCGCATTACTTACATTTCCACTCTTATCCGAAGAAGTAATTTTTAAAGTCGTTCCAGTCTTTAAATAAGATTTAAGTTTAATCGTAAATTTACCACTACTATTAGCAGTTGCTTCCCCAATTTTAGTAGAACCATTCTTAACTACTATCTTAGAACCTGCTTCAGCTGTTCCTGTAATAACTTTTGTTTTATTTGTTACAGCTTTAACAGTTGGTGCTTTTGGAGGTGTTTTATCGATTACTTTTACTTGAACTGTTGCACTAGTATTTCCAGCTTTATCAATCGATACAACCGTTAATACTGTTCCTGCCTTTTGCTTTGTTTTTAATAGGATACTGAATTTCCCTTGTTTATCTACAGTACCTTGCCCAACAATTGTTTTTCCTACTGAAACCTTAATTGTGGACCCAACTTCACCTTTACCAGTTACTCTCGTATCTGAATCTTTTACTGTATTGACAACTGGTTTCGTTGGAGGTGTTTTATCGATTACGGTTACTTGAGCTGTCGCACTAGTATTTCCTGCTTTATCAATCGATACAACCGTTAATACTGTTCCTGCCTTTTGCTTTGAATTTAATTGAATGCTGAATTTTCCTTGTTTGTCCACAACACCTTGGCCAACAATTGTTTTTCCTACTGAAACCTTAATCGTTGATCCTGCTTCAGCTGTTCCAGTTACTCTCGTATCTGAATCTTTTACTGCATTGACAACTGGTTTCATTGGAGGAGTTTTATCAATTACTGTTACTTGAGCTGTTGCACTAGTATTTCCTGCCGAATCAGTAGAAACAATTGTTAATACTGTTCCAGCTGATTGTTTTGCAATTACAGCGTCAAAACTTCCATTACTATTTGTCTTTACTGAACCAAGAGTTTTATTTCCTACAGAAACGATAATCGTCGAACCTGCTTCTGCTGTTCCAGTTACATGTGTATCAGAATCCTTTACAACATTAACAACTGGTTTGATAGGAGCTGTTTTATCTACTACAATTACGTCCGTCACTGAACTCTTATTACCTGCTTTGTCCGTTGAAACAACAGATAATTTTGTTCCTGCACTTTGTTTTGAAGATAATAAAACGCTGAAATTACCATCTTGATTTGTTACTGCTTGACCTAGTATGTCAATCCCTTTTGAAACTGTGATTGTTGATCCTGGCTCTGCTTTTCCTGTTACATAAGTACTATTATCTTGTACCGCATTTACAACAGGCGCATTCGGTGCAGTTTTATCTACTACAATTACTTCAGTTATTGAACTATTATTACCGGCCTTGTCTGTTGAAAAAACTGATAATATTGTTCCTGCACTTTGTTTTGAAGATAATAGAACAGTGAAGTCACCATCTTCATTTGTTACTGCTTGACCTAGAATGACAATCCCTTTTGAAACTGTGATTGTTGTTCCTGGCTCTGCTTTTCCTGTTACATAAGTACTATTATCGTGTACTTCATTTACAACAGGGGCAATCGGTGTAGTTTTATCTACTACAATTGCTTCAGTTATTGAACTATTGTTACCTGCTTTGTCTGTTGAAACAACAGATAATTTTGTTCCTGCGCTTTGTTTTGAAGATAATAAAACGCTGAAGTTACCATCTTGATTTGTTACTGCTTGACCTAGAATGACAATCCCTTTTGAAACTGTGATTGTTGATCCTGGCTCTGCTTTTCCTGTTACATACGTACTATTATCGTGTACCTCATTTACAACTGGTGCATCTGGCGCCGTTTTATCACTTACGATTACTTCTACTCCGTCGCTTTCATTGTTTGCTGAGTCAAGTGCTGTTACTACAATTTTCGTACCAGCTACTTGTTTTGTAATCTTCATTTCAAAGTTACCAGTATTGTCCGCTATTGCATTAGCAATTTCATTTCCTTTTACTTTTGCAATTACTTTTGCTCCCGCTTCAGTTGTACCAGTAATTTTCTCATCTTGATCAGAAATAGCATTTACAACAGGTGCGTTTGGCGCAGTCTGATCACTTACAGTTACTTCTACTCCGTCGCTTTCATTGTTTGCTGAGTCAAGTGCTGTTACTACAATTTTCGTACCAGCAACTTGTTTTGTAATCTTCATTTCAAAGTTTCCAGTATTGTCCGCTATTGCATTAGCAATTTCATTACCTTTTACTTTTGCAATTACTTTTGCTCCCGCTTCAGTTGTACCAGTAATTTTCTCATCTTGATCAGAAATAGCATTCACTACTGGAGCTTTTGGCGCAGTCTGATCACTTACAATTACTTCTACTCCGTCGCTTTCATTGTTTGCTGAGTCAAGTGCTGTTACTACAATTTTCGTACCAGCTACTTGTTTTGTAATCTTCATTTCAAAGTTACCAGTATTGTCCGCTATTGCATTAGCAATTTCATTACCTTTTACTTTTGCAATTACTTTTGTTCCCGCTTCAGTTGTACCGATAATTTTCTCATCTTGATCAGAAATAGCATTCACTACTGGAGCTTTTGGAGCAGCAGCATGAGTTCCAACTAATTCTTTCGTATCTCTTACTCGAATACGATTTCCTTCTGAGAATTTACCTGCTAGACCAGTTGCTTCTAACGTATCCCCAATATTTAGGTTTGGTACAGGACCGCTTTGGTTTACAACGTATCCATCTGTGAATACTAATGTTGATCCTGAACCATCATCAATCACATAGGAATTATCGTCATACTTAGAAACGACTTTACCAGTTACTTTAACTAATTGACCTTGATTCTCTTCATTATTTGAATCCTTTGTACTGACAACTTTTGCTTCGACTGGAGTTCCTTTGCCTAACTTTACAACGCTTTCTGTAAAACTCCCAAACTCTAATTCGAAGTTATTTTCAAATATTTTTATATGACCATATATGCGTACCTTATCGCCGACTTGTAAACTTCCTGCTGGCACATCATTAAAGGCCATAATTCCACCAGTATCATCTTGAATGTAAGCAGCGTCAAAGAATGAAATTGCTGTTACAGTTCCTTCAACAACTGCGTTCGTTCCTTCTGTAAGCTTACGAGCATCACCAATTGACTTTACTTTCGTATCAAGATGAGCTAACCAGTTTACAACGTTTACTGCAAACGGGTCATTTCCTTTTGGATTATATGTTTGATCCATTTGTTTATCATTAAAGATATTCATACCTGAAACGAATACTCGACCATTACCAACTTGTTCAGAAGCAATAATCGGAATACTAGATCCACCAGTAACTTGATCTAATGCAGGACCATTTTTTCCATTAGAAGTCTGAACATTATATTTTACAGTATCTGATTTGATGGTAGATGTATCTTGGAATGTAGACTCATTACCTTGAGCTAGAACTGTAACAGTATCACTGTCCGTTAATGGTACTTTATTGCCCGAACCATCATTTTTAGCTAGACTTGATCCACTATAATACTCAATCGTTGGAACAAAATCTGTTAATGTCGTTTTTTGATTTGGTGTTGGGTGTAATCTAACAGCATAATTAGCTGTCAATGGTGTACCCCAGAAGTTACCTTCAGTTGTTTCATCAAAGACACCGTCATTGTTTACTAGAATACTTGATCCTACACCAGATAAAATGCTATTTATGTTTTGATTTGTAGCACCAAAGTTACTCTTTTCTGTCGTCAATAATGAACCGCCATTTTTCACGAAATTATTAATATCAGAAATTTCACTAGCAGAATATGCTGTAGCTGGATGTGTAATTACTAATACACTAACATTCTTTAATACTTGTTCTGTAAGTGGTGAAGAATTTTCTGCTACAGTATAGCCTTGTTGCTTCATTAACGTTGTAAATAATTTAAAGTTATCTTTATATGTGCCAGAGTCTTGTTTCGAGTTCTCATTATTGTGAGAGCCATCAATCATAACAACTTTGTTTAATGGTGCTTTAATTGTAAATGATTGCTCGTATTTGTTATTACCAAGATCATGTCCATCAGCTGCTGATAAAACAACAATGATTTTATGTGTCCCTGGAACTGGATCAGTCCATGTTACACTAGCACTTGCTGATGAATTTGATGGAAGCGAATCGATTGAAGCATCTGCAATAAAATGATTAGCATCTATACTATCATAATAGAAATGAGCAGTTACTTGTTTAACATCTAAAGATCCTTGGTTACTTATTCCCGCTGTTAAATTAGCTGCAAGTCCACCAATAATCGCCCCATCTTTTGTCGTAACATCACTAACTTTTACTGCTAAGTCTTTTTGTTGTGACCAAATTGGTGAAGAGTAAATTTGATCGCCATCCTTTTGTGTAACTTTAACAACGAACCATTGTTGTCCGCCAACTACAGTAAAGCTTGGCTTCCAATTAAATGAAGTTGAATCGTTTGTTGGAACATATTTGTCTACCACTGTTCCATGATTTGTAATTAATTCTACTTTAGCGATTGCATCGTTAGAAGCAGTTTTAATATAGCTATAATCAGGATCACTAGCCTGTTCTAAAACTGGATCTTTACCTGAAATATTAAAATCTAACGTATCAGTATCCACTGTTGATCCCATATAAAAGCCACTTGCAGATACATCTAACGAAAAGTTTGGATCCTCTGACATATAAACACGTCTGTTTTTCATTGCATCAAGTAGAGCATCTTGACTTAAATCTTTTGCTACGATTACAGTACGTTTTTTCGTTTGACCCCATGTTGCATCATGGTTATCTTCACCATAAGTTGGTGCAACATGCCAGCCGATATCAAGCGCACCATAGTAGCTATCTTCTGCATTCGCATAAGAGTATTTTCCTGATCCATTCCCTACTTCAAGCATTGTAAATAGCTTGTCTAAATTTTTGTTATAAGGGATGAAGTTATCAAATGCATTTGCAGACATTTTTGGATGGTTAAATTGAGCAACGATATTGTCATATGTTAATACCCATCCATAATACTTTTGTAAATTTTGATAAGCGCCACCATCTACAACACGATCAATGAAATTTTCAGTTCCGAATACATTTGAGTGACCCCATGTAGTTGATGTCATTTCAAACGCAGGGAATACAACGAATTTACCATCTTTTGTATACTGTTTTGCTAAATCCTTTGTTAACTGCCAATCAGTACCACCTGTTCTCTCTTTAAAACCTTTATGATCAACAGTATCTTTATTAACAAGATTTGCATCGATATCGTGAGAGTGATCCGAGAATGCAAAGAAATCATAATGATACTTTTCAGCAGCTTTTAATGCTTCTTCAGGAGTACCTGCTGCATCATGTGAAATATTCGTATGGTTATGTGTCGTTCCACGGTAATGATTTCCACCAGTAAATCTTTCTGTAACTGTGAATTTCCATGTAAAGGTAGAAGGATTATTTAATTTATCCTTTGCAGACACAGTTATTGTATGCTCACCTTCAGTTAATTCATTAGCAGTTGTAAGATTTAATTTAATTTCTGTATCAGTAATTGTTGCATTTGAAGTTTTATCTTGACCATCGATTGAAATAGTTGCTGACGAAAGATTGACTCCACTTGGATCATCCATTTTTACAACGATTTCAGGATGTCTTGAATCAGTTTTATCACCATTTGTAGGTAACTCATTAAAAAACTTAGGACCATCTTGATCATCTACTACATTCACTTCAAATGGTTTTGAAGAACTACCTACAGCTTGTTTGCCTTCTTCATTTTCCGCTTCAATATAATAGTAGAACTTTCCTTTTGGAACATCCTTTTCTAAAATTTTACCATTGTAATTAATATGGTCTGCAGAGTCCATAATTACTGAATGATAAGAAGTCTCGTTTTCTCCTTTATAATAAAGCGTAACTGAATCTGCGTTCTTTGCAATCGCATTAAACGAAGCATCCATTCCTATATAAGCTTTTGTAATCGGAGTATGATTTAACACTAATTGACCTTTTACATCACTTGCGTTTCTAGGTATAAGTAGATATCCACTAGTAAAAGGTGCAGCTTTTTTATATTGATTGACGATACCTGTAAAAGTGTAAGTTTGACCTTGTTCAATAGTCCCTAAAGATCCTTGAATACGTACGATTGCTAAATTATCGCCTGATTCATCACTTACTGTAATATCATAATTTGGACCATCTGATGGAATATTTGTTACTTTTCCAGTGAATGATACTAATTTGCCTTCAGTTTCTTCATTTAACCCACCGATTGTAATATTTGTAGTTGCCGGTAAATGATCATTTCCAACAAAATGAATAGCTGTTGGAATAAATTGAGTCATCCCCGCCGTAAATACTACTCGTCCTTCAATGCTATATTTGTTTCCTGCTTGAATCGTAGTAGAAGGATTCAAATGATTAATAACATTGATTGCGCCTGTTGAATCTTGAATAAAGAAATTTGTATTCACATCCCCATTAGGCAGATTATCTGTAGTCGCTACTCCCTCAATTGTCGTTGAGTAACCATTGTTGATTGGAAATCCTTTTTCATCATTTTTTCTTAAATCACCAATTGAAGTAACTGTTGTTGACTTACCAGCCACATCTACTCTCGCGTAATAGCTTTCCTTTGGAGTAGGTTGTGCAGAATCCGTTTCCGTTAAGAAGATAGATGTCTGATCACTAGAGTCTTCAAAACTTAATGTAAAAGAACCATCGGCCGCTGCTGTTACTTGTTGCTGACTTGTTAATTTACCACCATTCTCAATGTAAGCCTTTACAACAGATGAAGCAGGTACTGAATCAGCTTGTCCTGTTACAGTTGCTGTACCACCAGATTTTGTATAAGTTATTTTAGAACCATCTGGAGAAGACATAAATTTTGAGTTATGAACAGCCATCTCATCAGAATAGTTCGCACTTGATGGTTTATTCAGAACGAAATCTTTTGAAGGATCTTTTGTAAACCAACCGTTTCCAATTCCGTATGCTGAACGTGGGTCTGTCCCAATATTTGTTTTACGTTGAATCGTTCCTCCACCAATTGTAGAGTCTGAAATTGGGCTTCCCCAATATAAAGGATTTTTATAAACTGCTGTACCATTCGTAAATGCTAATAAATCAATTGCATCTTGATCATCAACACCTGTTACAGCTGTCGTTTTCTTTGCAAGTACTAAAGCGCCACCAGTTGAACCACTTGGATTTAACGTAGTTGTAATATCTGGAGTCACAGGAAGTGCTTGTCCTGTCGTACCTGTACTACCTGCTACTAAGAAGTAACTATGTGCTTTAATAACACCAGATAGTGGTTGCCCTGCTCCAAAGTTCATTGTTGATGCTGAAGTATAAGCAATTGACCAGCCAGTTAAATTAATATTTTTATCTGTATTATTATAAAGTTCAAAAAACTTAGTTTTGTAGAATGCTCCCCCATTACCACCATTTACATAGATTTGGCTAAATACTACGTCACCTGGTGAAATACCTTTTGGGGTTTCAGTTTGACCAGTATAGTTTACAGCAGTTCGATCACTAGGACTCTTTTCTGCTTCCTGAGCAACTAGGTTAACGACTGCTTTCGACCCAGGATTTGAAAATGTTACGTTAAATGAACCATCTGCTGTAGCTGTTGTAGTTGCTACTATTGTATTGTCATCAAAATAAACATTTACGATAGCATTACCAGCAACTGCACCTGCAGTACCTGATACATTTGTATACGAATTAAAAGTAATTTTTGTAGCTATTGGAGCGGCTGTTTTCTGAACGATCGAACCTGAGAAATTGACTGAAACTTTATCACTTTCAGCTTTTCCATTTTCTTGTGCAGTAACATAGACAACCGATTGTGAGTTTGTAATTGTAGCAGTAAATGAACCATCTGCTGCAGCTGTAGTAGTACCTGCTAGTTTATTATTATCACTATAAACTTTTACAACGGCATTACTTGTGACTGCCCCAGCATTTCCTGTCACTGTTGAGTTTGTTGAATAATTGATTTTTGCTGCGTCAGGTGTAGCGGTTTTTTCTAACGGTGTTGATCCTGTTGCGTCACCATTAATAACGATATCAGCAATACGACTTGTACCAGTTGTAGTACTGAAATTACTACCGTCATTTTTTGCAGCTAATGGTGAATTGACAATCCATCTTAAATAAACTAAATTCTTGTCACTTACCTCAGTTGGCAACGCTACATTATTTAATTGTCCCCCACTTGACCATGTACCACTTCCCGTTGAAACAGAAGCACCAGGTACATCAACCCATGAGTTTTCATCCAAACTATATTGAAGTTTGAAATCTTTTGGCCCCGTTGTAGAACTATATTGCTTAGATGAAAGAGTTATATTTTCGTAGTTTTTTGTTGATAATGAAACTTCCCAATATGAACTATTGTTTGACCAAGTGTTTGCGTTAATAACTGCATTCCCAGATGGACCGGCATTATAACCAGTAACTTTGGAACCAGTGGTCGTTATATTACTATTCATATTTTCAGGTATTCCAGCCGATGGTGTAGTTACTTGACCATTGCTAAAATCCCATTTCGCTAAAGTAGTTGTAGTGGCTGCTTTAGCCATTTGTGGACTAACTGTTGATAATAGCAACAGGATCGTCGTCAAAAGACCCAAATACCTTTTGTATCTATGCATTATTTTGTGCATGAAAATTTCCCCACTTTTTTATTATTTCTAAATAACCAAAACCTTCTCTCAAAAAACAAGACTATTTTACTATTGGGAAATAATTACAGTTTCGCTCCCCCCCTCACTAAAATGTAGTGATCGCCCATTAACTATATTATGATTTACCGAGCAATTTCTACAAATTTAGCCAATAATTACAAACTCTTTACAATTATATAACAATTCTGTAATGTTGACTATGTACCATAACAATATAATTCTTATTTTATTTCCCGGAGGAAACAAATGAAAAATAGTATTTTTTTCTTAAAAACTAATAGACTCAGTCGTTCTTTTCCCCTATTTTTTTGCTTACTTATTTTTTTTAGTACCTCTTTTCGAACAGCTGAAGCTCATTCATTAAGTGCTAGTTACACTACATTAAATCTCTTAAAATCAAAAACTACAATGAACTTTGCATTAGATGAAGTCTCTGTCATGGAATTAACAGGCGGGGATGTTAATAAGAATGGAATGTTAGATCCAGATGAATTTGAGGCAATAAAGAAGAAAATAGAATCTACGCTCCAGAGCAATCTTATTCTGAAAATAAATGGAGAAAAACAAAACTGGACAAATGTAAATAAATTGGAGCTTAATCGAAAAGGTGATGCTACCCAGCTCATCCTTGAGGTTGATTACCCTGCAATCCAACCTTCACAATCTATTAGTCTTGCTGATCATTTGTATGAAAATGATACAAATACTAGTACGACCTATGTTGATTTGTTGAAAGTGAACTACGGAAAAGAAAGTAGTACTGCCGCTCTTTCAGATCAAAGCCGTGCTTGGTCTATGATTCTTAGTGACAGTGCTTATGAGGGATTAAGCAATGATCCAAATAAGATTCAACCTGCACAACAACAGCAACAGGCCGTAATAAAAAAAGAATCCAATTCGGATTCTACTACAAATACTTCATCTAAAGGATGGGTTACATTTTTAAAGCTTGGTATGAACCATATACTTACCGGTTATGATCATTTGCTATTTTTACTTTCACTACTGATTGCAAGACAAAGCTTTAAGCAGTTTGCTAAAGTAATTACTGCATTTACAGTCGCACATAGTTTAACTTTGACACTCACTGTTTTAGGGATCATTTCAATTCCTTCTTATATTGTCGAACCTGCAATAGCACTTAGTATTTGTTACGTAGCAATTGAAAATATATTCCGTAAAAACATTGGTCATCGTTGGGTATTAACTTTTATTTTTGGATTAATTCATGGAATGGGTTTTGCAGATTTATTAACAGCTATGAATCTTTCAAAAAGTGAATTAGCAGCTGATTTAGTTAGCTTTAACCTTGGTATTGAAGTGGTTCAACTTTCGATTGTACTTTTATTATTACCACTACTAACTCAATTACATCGCTCAAAGTATTCGAGGAATGCAACTATTTCCACATCTACGATTGCTTTTATATTAGGTGGAATTTGGTTATTTGAACGCGTCATATCTTAAACAGAAAGAGTGAATCCTTTGCGAAGCATTGCTACTGAGAAACAATCGCCAGTCAATTCAAATCGACATTTTCTAATCATTATTTGCTTACTATTTGTATTCTTATTATATATTTCATCTACGACAGGACTAAGTTCAGTTTTTTCAACTACAAAACTACAAGTCTTTAAGATGATCTTTATTAGCATTATTATCGAAGCTCTGCCTTTTATTTTAATCGGTGTATTCGTTTCAGCGATCCTTCAGGTTTTCGTTACAGATCAAATGGTTCAACGATTTATACCGAAAAATCCTTTATTAGGTATTATCGCAGCAAGCGTGTTAGGCATCATCTTTCCAATATGTGAGTGTGGAATGGTACCTGCTATTCGTAAACTGATTAAGAAAGGAATGCCATTGTATGTTGCGGTCACTTTTATATTAGTAGGACCGATTTTAAATCCAATTGTCTTTTTATCAACATTAACAGCTTTTCGTAATCAACCAACCGTTGCATATTATCGTATGGGACTGGCTTTTGTAGTTGCACTAATCGTAGGACTGATCGTTTTTCAATTTGTTAAGTCAAATCAGTTACGAGAACAGGTCGATCAAACAAAGCAAGATCACCTCCATCATGACAATAAACACAATACTGCGCCTAATAATAAATTTATTGCAATCTTTGGTCATGCAGTAAATGAATTTTTTGATATGGGGAAATACTTAGTTTTCGGTTCGATCATTGTTGCTCTACTTCAAATTATCATTTCTCAAAGCAGTTTAATTGAATTAGGAAAAAGTGGTCCATCGGCAAACTTTCTTATGATGGGATTAGGCTTTATTTTATCTCTTTGTTCAACATCAGACGCCTTTGTAGCTCAATCACTTCAAACAATTTTTACAAAGAGCTCTTTAGTTGGATTCATGGTTTTTGGGCCAATGATCAATATTAAAGGGATCCTGATGATGCTAGCTGTTTTCCGATCTCGATTTGTTTTATTACTTAGCACGCTAGTTTTCATTTTTGTTTTTATTGGAACGCTTGTTTTACAGTCTATTAATTTATAAAAGGCAGTGATCTACTTTGAAAAATAAAATCAATTCCACATCGATTCATCATTTTATAAAAGCTGCTATTCTCTTAGGTCTTGCTATCTATATTTTTCAATTAACACTTACAGACGAGATCCTGCAATTTATCGTACCGGAGCTTGTCATTTATGTAAAAATTGCAACTGTTATTCTTTTCAGTGTCGCAATCGTTCAAATCTATATAGCCGTTCTTTCTTTAAAAAGACATGTCATTATTTGTGATTGTGGTCATGATCATAGTCACGACCAAGTTTTTAGTCATGAGCATCATCATCTTTTAAAAAAGTCAGTCGTAAAAGACATTTTTATTTACAGCCTATTTTTATTCCCATTATTACTCGGATATATTTTGCCAAACCATGCGAGTTCTAGTTCGCTTGCTAATAACAAAGAAATGAATTTTAAAGGACTAGCTGTGCAAACTTCTTCAAATGGTAAGGCTGTTGAAGTGAAAAGTCATGAGGACCCTGCTTTAAAAAAAATGTTCAAAACAAATGTGTATGATCAAGACTACGCTAAACTTGGGATGCTACTGTACAAACAGAGTACAATCGAGATGAAGGACAAGTGGTTTATTGAAAAACTACAATCAATGAATACATTTGTCGACAATTTCCAAAATAAACAAATTAAAATTAAAGGTTTTATCTATAGAGACCCTAAGTTAGCAGGTAATCAATTTATTATTGCAAGAATGGGTATGACTCATTGTATCGCCGATATTTCACCGTTTGGTATTATTGCAGAATCAACCAATTCACAGCAATTTACGAATGATTCTTGGGTAACAATTACTGGAACAATCGGAAAGACAAGCTTTAGTGGTCAAACAGTCATTAAAATAAACGTTCAACAATCAGAGCCAGCTAAATCTCCAAGTGTTCAATACGTGTATCCAGATTGGAACTTTGGATCAAAGCTGTAGCTTTAAAATTAATTTAGAGGTGTTTATATGGTATTAAAGTATGGAAGTCTTTTCTTAGTACTCCTTCTTACGTATTATAGCTTTAATCATTTTTATCGAAATAAAGAGAGATTTCCTAGTACTTTAAAATCAATTATCTCTTTATTGGTGGGTGTATCTTCAGCTACAATTAGTTTCTTAATCATGTTAACTACAAATTATAATGTATTATTATCGATCATTCTCAATCTATTACTAGTCATATTATTTTGGGTTTTATCGAAGAAACTATTTAATACTGGCATTACTGAAATTTTACCGTCCTTGCTCGGTGCATTTATAGGGACTGTCATCGGATATATGACATTCAGTTCAAGCATAAGCGTCGTTATTGTGGATATTCTGTTTATCGTTTTCATTTATCTATTATTATTTTTTGTTGATCGAAAGCTAGTTTCAAATTCAAATCCCAAAAATAAGAAGAAGAGAGATCATGCCAAATCATCAAACAGTACGGTAGTATTAACTTCAATCTTACTTATACTTGTCATCATATTTACTGTTAATTTGAATAAAGTAAAAGTTGGTATGATTGGGCAACCACAAAAGCAAGCTGCAAAACAAGATGATCAAAATGACCTTCAATACGCAACAATTCACGTAACGCCATCAGGTTTTAGTCCGAAAAATACAATCTTTAAACCTGCGACAATGACTAAAATTATTGTTGATGTTGATCAAGATGCCGGGGGCAATGCAAAATTAACCTCTACTGACTTAGGTATTAACATTCCATTAAAAACCGGTAAAAATATTCTCTTATTAAATAATCCATTAAAAGGAGAATATAACATCTCTTTGGAGCCTTCTAACTCTGTTGGTAAGTTGGTTGTTAAATAAATATTTCAGACTGTTGACAAACGCTCGCTTTCTGCGGTGCTCATTACCGTCTAAGGTAACTCCGCTCCTCACCAGGCCTCGCGCCTCGAAAGACAAGCGCTTGCAATCAGTCTGAAAATCAATTTTTTGAACTATGTTTACACACTGAAATCCACAAGTAATTGGTTTTACTTGTGGATTCTTTTTTGTATAAAGAGTATAGTACCGTTGAATAATCTTATTATCTAATACCTAATCCTAATAAAATTTTAAAGTTTATCACATTTCTATCACAATTTTACTTTAGAATTTAGAAGTTGTTTTATTTTCTAATTCACTCTAATAGATATGAGGTGACATAAAAAAATGAAAATCCGAGTTATAGGGTTTTCTTTCTTACTATTATTGATTGCTTCTACTTTATTTCCATCCTTAGCATCAGCACATGCTTATATCATCAAATCTACGCCTTCAGAGAATCAAGTTTTTGTGAATTCTCCTCAACGTATTCAAATAAAGTTTGATGAATCAGTGCAGTCTGCATTTCATTCTTTACAAGTTTTAGATGAATCAGGTAATCGAGTTGATTTGCAAAATGGAAAAATAAATAAGCAAAATCATTCAATTTTAGAGGGGAACTTAAAACCTAATTTACCAGATGGAAATTATCATATTGCATGGAAAGTGATTTCCAGTGACGGACATTCAGTAAACGGTGTAATTCCATTCAGAGTTGGAAAGGTTGATGGTTCATCAGCGATTTCCAATAAAGCAAGCCAATCCTTACCCAACACAGACGTAATGGGAACCTACTGGATTGAATATATGAGTTTACTTTTATTTGTTGGACTTTTATTTTTTTGTTTATTCGTTTACAAAAGCGATCAGAAAAATAGAATGATTGCCTTTAAAAATTCTAAAGCTTTATTGTTAATCTTCTATTTTGGAATTTTATTTAGTGTTCTGTTCAGCCTTTTTGTTGAAACAAAAAACTATGCAAATGGTTCATGGCAAAGTATTTTCCACAAAGATTTGTTATTGGAAACAATAAAGAGTACGAAATTCGGAAATGTATGGGTAATCCAACTTCTTCTACTTATTGTTTTAGCTAATTCGTTATATATGGCCTGGAAAAGTGAGCAAAAATCTTCATTTTATTGGTGGTTAAGTGCTTTATTGGTTAGCTTTTTCTTACTAATCTCAAAAGCTTTTATCGGTCACGCATCAATGCAAAATGATTTTTTACCAATTTTGCTTGATTCCATTCATTTACTCGCAGTTTCGATTTGGCTAGGAGGATTAATAGGAATCAGTTATTTACTTCCTAAAATTCAAAAGAAACATGAGAATTATTGGAAAACCATTCAACGATATTCTATTTGGGCGACTTTATCTGTAACTTTACTTATAGGAACAGGAATTTATGCAAGCTTAAAGTATGTACCTAACTTTTATGCTTTATTACATACAACCTATGGCAAAGTGTTATGTGGAAAAGTTATCTTATTTGTGATCATGCTAATTTTAGGGTTTATTCATTTTATCAAAGGAAAACGTAGCAAAAATAAACTAGGAAAGTCAGTTTGGCTTGAAATAAGTATAGGAATCATCGTTCTTATCCTAACATCCTTATTAACAAACCTACCTACAGCAATGGAATCCCCTGGTCCTTTTAATGGCACAAAGCAAAATAAAGGATATTCAATTTCATTGCATGCTACTCCGAACATAGTCGGTAAAAACACATTTAAAATAAATATACGTGACAAAAACAATAAACCTGTGTCTTCTATCCAACAAGTCACGCTTACCTTTAAAAACACTGACATGAATATGGGAACTAACACAACTCAAGTTAAAGAAACTTCGTCAGGTGTTTATGAAGCGCAAGGATATTTTACAGATATGGCAGGTCATTGGAATGTAAAAGTCCATATTCTAACTAACTCTCTTGATTCGGTAGATGCGGATTTTAAATATATAGTAGGAAGTAAATAGTTAATTACATTCAAAGGAGACTAACAAAAAATGAAAAAATTCTTTTCAAAAACGACTAAGATTATCGCTTCAGCATTCGCGATGACAATGTTCTTTACTGGAATTGCAAGTGCGCATGTTGTAGTAAATCCTAAAATTTCAACCCCTGGCGCTTGGGAAACATACACAATGAAAGTACCATCTGAAAAAGAAATAGCTACAACAAAAGTTACACTTAAAATCCCTTCAAAATTTGAATTTGTTTCATATCAACCTATCCCAGGATGGAAGTTTAGCGAAACAAAAGATGCAAACGGTACTGTTACATCCGTAACTTGGAGTGCACAAAACGAAGGTATTTTAGCAGGACAATTTCAACAATTCGTATTTATGGCCAAAAACCCAGACGCTGAAGTAAATGGAGCTTGGGATGCATACCAATATTATAAAGATGGCAGTATTGTTGAGTGGACTGGTGACGAGAAATCAGAAGCACCACACTCGATTACAAATATTGTAAAAGACACAACTGCAAAAGGTGAAACTGTTAAAGCTACGGAAGTTAAGAAAGATACTGAAAAATCAAATTCAAGTAATACTTCTTTGGTTATGTCGATTGTGGCAGCTGTTCTTTCGGTGATTGCTTTATTGGTTGCGATTCTTAAGAAGAAATAAGATTATGTGAGGGAGTCCCCGAGACCCCTCATTTTTTTATGGGAATGATGTAGCGAAGTTGAGGCTCAGCTGCAATTAAATTTGTTAGAATAGCAAACAAATGAAGATATGCTGCAAATAAACAGTGTACTGCAAATAAAATCTGATAATCGCAAATAAATTTGGCAGAACTGCAATTAAACCCAGATTAATCACAAATAAACTTTATTCATACTAGTAGAGGTATTATGGCCTTGAATACATTACAATAGAAGTTCATTTCAAATGGAAAACTAGCAAATATGCTCTATAGAATAAAAACTTGATAAAAATTGGCTAATTATCTTTAAAAAAGAACAATTTTATCAACCTAAAATAAATCCTCCCCCTTTAGCTACATTTCAATTTTATTTATTTAAACTGAGTAATGAAGTAGCCCAATTATTCGAAACATGACAAATAAATAAAACCTGTTCTCGATAAAATACAAGGAACAGGTTCAATATAATATCAATCAACTAAAATATCTTCCGCTGTTGTCGATCATCCTTCAAAATTTCTACAGCTTCTCTAAATCTCTGTGAATGAATAATTTCACGTTCTCTTAAAAATCTTAAACTATCATTTAAATCCGGGTCATCAGAAAGATCAATGATCCATTGATATGTTGCCCTAGCCTTTTCTTCAGCTGCAATATCTTCATATAAATCCGCAATAGGATCTCCTTTAGCTTGAATATAAGCGGTAGTGAACGGTACACCATCTGAATTATGGTAGAACAATGCACTATCATGAGATGCATAATGTGTATCTAGGCCGGCAGCTTTCATTTGGTCAGGAGTTGCGTCTTTTGTTAACTTATAAATCATCGTAGCAATCATTTCTAAATGAGCAAATTCCTCTGTACCGATATCCGTTAAAAGTCCAATAACTTTATCTGGAATAGAATATCGTTGATTTAAGTATCTTAAAGCAGCCGCTAGCTCACCATCCGCTCCTCCATATTGTTCGACTAGAAATTTGGCAAGCATCGGGTTACAAGTACTTACTTTAACTGGATATTGTAATTTTTTTTGATAAACCCACATGAATACTCCCTCCTTCTAAACTTGCCATGGCCATGGGCCTTTATGCCAGTTCCAGTTTTGATCTGAATAACTGCCACCAAATTGATATAATGGTCCATATTTTGATTCGAAATTAGCTTCGATTTGCTTTTTATATTGAACATATTGATTAAATTGGTTGATTGCATTTTGATCATTGGGATGAGTATCTAAATATAAAGTTAGTTCTACAAGTACGAAGTCAACAGCTTGCAGTTCCTCTAAATCCTGATAATACTCTGGAGGAAGTTGCTCAGTCATTCTTAATCCCTCCTAGCTTTATATGGATTTTCGTAATAGTCATAAAACACTTTCCATAAAGTACCCTTTTTTAATGCCTCTTTGTAAGAAAATTGCTCTAGTCCTGGTGGCTGAAACCCTAAATATAAGTGTGGAGGTGTAGAGTAATATTTTGTACCAATTGGTGGACACGGGTCATTTGGGCCATGAAAAACATTCCATGATTTCACAGGGGTAAATTGAAGTCCTTGATTATTTTCGTTCAAACTGATCACTCCCTCAAATAAAAAAAACATCCACTATTTCCACTATATTCGAGTAAAATATAAAAAATGAATTTTATCGTTCTTGCAAAGCTCGGGTATTTACTTCAAATGCAGAACGTATTCCAGATTCGACTGCACCTTCAATCCATGCAGGTGCTGATGATGTATGTTCTCCGGCAAAGTGTACTCTACCCTCAGGTGTAGCGATATATGGCGTCAGCTCTCTATTTTGTTCAGGCTTAAACATTGAAAACGCTCCTCCAGAGTATGGATAAAGAGCCCAGCTATGTGTGTAACCTGTAATAAATTCTGTATATACTTGTTTACCATGTATGGTAGCCAAATCTTTTAATGCATTCATAATGCGATCATTTTCTGACATACTATCCCAAATCAATGCATCGTCTTCCCAAGTGTAACTGGCTAAAATGATTCCTGACCCGTTATTCCCATTATGATTGCTTGGGTAGTAAGCAAAGCGAATAGGTAAATCTGTAATTAATTTCCCACCTAATGTCCCATCCTTTTCCCAAAATCTACTTTTAAATTGGAGTCCAATTTTTGTAGAAGGAACATAGTGTAATTCTCGAATTGCTTTCCATTTATTATAAGAAAATGAGTTTCTTGGAATCACTTCAGTGAAATTTAATAATGAAAAGGGGATAGTAATAATGGCATAGTCAGCAGTAGTTTGATAAGGCAGATGGCTTGTATAATGATCTGAGTGAATAGTTACTTGATTATTTTCTTGCACTATTTTTTTCATTTTTTGACCAAAGTATATATTCTCCTTTAATTGTGTTAAAAACTTTCTAGGTAGTAGATCATTCCCCCCGGTAATCTCGTATAGCTTAATTTCCTTTGAAAGTAATACAATGAACTCTCTTAAAATAGCAGTAAAGGCAAGCTCAGGAAATCCTTCCATCCCTTGAAGTACCTTCACTTTTTCTGCAGCACCAGGTGACAATGGTGTTCCGATTGGATTATATCTTAAAAATGAATCCATCGAATGATTATCATAATTTTCAATAATAGTTTTCCAGTTCTCATCAGGATTTTGATTAATAAAGTCAATTAAAGTTTTTAACGATCTTTCAATTAACTGATCAACATTTACTCCTTTTTCATCGGCCGATACACGATAGCCTAAAATATCTGGATTTTGTTCGTATAACTTTTGCGTTGTTTTTACGCCATTTACATAGATAATATCCTCTGATTTCCCATTTATAAAGTCATTCACTTTTAATTTAAATTTATTAATATATTCAAGTACAAGCTTGTGATTAGAAGCAATACGCATTGCACCCAATTCCAAATATTGATCATTAATAAAAGGTGCTCTTTTCGTATAAATCCGACCACCTACTCGACCATTTGCTTCTAAAATCGTCACTTCATGTCCTGCTTCCTTTAATAAAGAAGCTGCTACTAAACCAGAAATTCCCGCTCCTACTATAACAATCTTTTTCGGATTAGTTGTCCGCTCTAGTCCATTTTGTATTAAAGTAACCATTTCATCCTTCGATAAACGCCTACCAGATGTACTATTCATGTTCCCTCTCCTAAAAAATTATTTTAGTTCATAAGATTTTTATTCAGTGAAATATTTCATTAGAATAACAAATCGTTTTATGCATTAATTTTTTAGGTAATTTTTGGAAGTTTGATTAAGCGTTATTTAATAAAAAAACCACTTACTAATAAATTAGTAAGTGTTTTTACCCTCCAAGACCTTTTGTAATAAGTTGGATTACTACTGGGCCAAGAATAATGATAAATAAAGATGGAAAAATGAAAAAAATCATTGGAAACAACATTTTAATAGGAGCTTTCATAGCTTGCTCTCTTGCTGCTTCACGACGTTGTTCTCTAATACGCGTTGTCATATTTCGAAGCACCTTTGCCATACCAATTCCTAGTTGATCTGCTTGTATGAGTGATGTAATAATGCTTTGAAAAGTATCAGACGGAACACGCTTTCTTAGGTCATAAAAAGCTTCTCTTCTTGATTTACCAAGCTTCATATCTTCCAATGTTTGTTTGAACTCTTCTGTAATTGGCCCCTTCATTTTTTGACATACAATTGCAATAGCTGCATCTAATCCCATTCCAGCTTCAATCAGTAGATTAACAGTATCAAAAAAGTCAGCCATATTTATATTAATTTCTTTTACACGTTGTGTCTTTTTCTTAGCTAAATAAAAGACTGGGTATCGAAATCCTAGCATAGCCACCGCTATTGCCATGATCCATAACATTGATATATTATTAGCAATTGGAAGAAATAAAACTAAAATCAGTATCCCACCACCAGCACTTAGCAATATCTGAATTAATCGAAATTCGATTGCTGATAGTTTAAAAGATAATCCCGCATCACGTAGCATGACATCTAGCTTTTTTAGATTTGTTTTAGAAACTCGATTACTAACTTGTTGGATACCTTTTTCCCAGAATACTTTTAACAGCGTATTTCTTTTAATCCCTTTTCCCTTTAACTCTGTATCTAATATACTTTTAGTACTTTTTCGTTCTCCTAAATATGTATGAACCCGCTTGTTAAAGGAAATTTTTCTCTGATAAAGCGAAAACATCACACCTGCTGTTAACAGCGTAATACATATAGCAGTTAACAGAATGATAATAAAATGTAATAGCATTTTCACACCTCAATTTTGATAATCTTCTGGATAATTAACCATCCAATTAAACAAGAATTGCTCGCAGCAAAAATCATAACTATGCCTAGCGGATGATGAAGCATTGGTCTGAAATAATCTGCACTAAAAAAATATAAATAAAAAGCTAACCCTACAGGTAATAATGTAATAACCCAAGCAGACATTCTACCTTGAGCAGTTAAGGTTTTTAATTCCTCAAGTATACGAATTCTCCCACGTATTGTGTCTTCCATCGTTTCCATTAATTCAGCTAGGTTTCCTCCGCTAGTACGTTGGGCTAAAATAGCTTGTATAACTACTTCTAGCTCTTTATTTGGTAGTCGATCTACGAGGTCATGAAATGCTTTCTCAAAAGATACACCAAGTCCCACCTCTCGAACAACTCGTTCGAATTCAGGACCTAATGGATCTGGCATTTCTTTTCCTGCTAATTGGATTGCTTGCATAAAGCTGAAGCCTGATCTCATAGAATTCGCCATCATACCTAATGTTTCGATAAGCTGTGAAGATATTTGATTTAATCGTTTGTTTCTCTTTCTTTCCATATTATAAGAAGGAAGTACAAACCCAACTATCATCGCTAAAATAACTAGAAATATACTTAACTCAATTAATAAAGCAAATAATCCTGATCCTATTGCAGCAACGATTCTTAAGGCAAAAAATTCTTCTGGTTTTAACTTACTACCTGCTTCCTGGAGCTTCTTTTCATATTTCTGTACAAATCTAACTCCATAAAACGTTTTTGAGATAGCAGTAATAACTCCTCTAAAAAGAATTTCCTTTTTTTCATTTGTATTTACTTCCTCTACAATAGAGGATGAAGGAATAAATTCATTAATCCGTCGGACTGCATGTCTTCGTTTTATTCTATTGTTTACAAAAACATAGAAAAGAAGAGTTGAAACAAAATATACAATGAACAATTCTAAAAATACTTTCATATTACCACTCTCCAATAAACATCGAAGCAGGTAGCTCAAATCCGTTCAATTCTAATTGCTCTCCTACCTTTGGACGAATTCCGGTTGAGACAAATTTACCTTCAATTAACCCATCAGTACTTCTACCAGACTCACGGAATACGTATAAATCTTGAAGGACGATTGTATCTCCTTCCATTCCTATTACCTCAGTTATGTGAGTTATTTTTCTAGTACCATCTTTCATACGAGATTGTTGTACGATTAAATCGATTGCACTTGAAATTTGCTCACGAATTGCCCTCACTGGCAAATCAAATCCAGCCATCAACACCATTGTTTCTATACGAGATAGAATATCCCTTGGAGAATTCGCGTGTCCAGTACTCAAACTGCCATCGTGACCAGTATTCATTGCTTGCAACATATCTAATGCTTCTGCACCACGAACCTCACCAACAACAATTCGATCTGGACGCATACGAAGAGAGTTTCGTACTAAATCTCGTATTGTAATTTGACCTTTTCCTTCAATATTAGGTGGTCGAGATTCTAAAGAAACAATATGGTCTTGTGATAATTTTAGTTCTGCCGCGTCTTCAATTGTAACAATGCGCTCATCATTTGGAATAAATGAAGATAACACGTTTAAGGATGTTGTTTTTCCCGAACCAGTACCGCCACTAATAAAAACATTTAAACGTGATTTTACACATGCATCCAAGAACTTTGCCATCTTATCATCCAACGTGCCGAATCGTATTAAATCTTCCACTTGAAATGGCGTATCTGAAAATTTACGAATCGTTAAGCTAGGACCTTTCAATGAAAGTGGAGGAATTATCGCATTTACACGTGATCCATCAGGCAAACGAGCATCCACCATAGGTGAGCTTTCATCTATACGTCTACCTATAGGAGAAACAATCCTTTCAATTACTCGAATAACATGCTGATCATCTCGAAATTCTGCGTTTGACTTGTAAAGTTTACCTTTTTGTTCATAGTAGATTTCATTTGGGCTATTTACCATGATCTCTGAAATGCGAGAATCCTCAAGTAAAGGAGTGATAGGACCAAATGCCAAAAGTTCATGTTCAACAAAGGTCAAAAGCTCTTTCTTCTCTTCAAAAGTAAAGCGGGCCCCTTCAAGTTCCAAAAATGTTTCACCTAATTGCTGAATTTTCTTCTTCTCTTCTTCGATATCAGTACTATTAAATTTCTTAAGCTCTTCGACTAAGTAATTATGTAAAATTGATTCCATTTCCCAAAACTCTTTTGTTTTTAAGATAACTGGAGAAATAATTTGAGTCTTACTAGAATCACGATTTCCTTCATCACTAAATCGTTTAAACAATGACATGCTTCTTCCCAACCTTCTATCTTCTTAATGAGAACTTACGCTTATTTTTTTTCTTCTCTTCCACACTTTTACTATCATAATTGAATAGTTTATCAGTTAAAGCGAAGACTGCCTTTGCTACCGGAGTTTTAGCATGAGTTAAGACAAATGGAGTGCCTTGATTTACAGAAGGATGTACAATAGGATCTTGACTCGGAACTATAGCGAAAATAGAGTCTCCAAGGATTTCTTCTATTTTTTTTGGTTCCAGTGTCTTTATTTTGGTCTCACGATATAAAATGAGTTTCATATTTCCCTTTAAATTTAAAGATTCCAGTGTGTCAATATATAACTTGCTATTTCGTAGTGTTGGTAAATCATTCGATATTAACAGTAAAATTTCATCTGACTTTTTCAAACAGCTCAAATGAATTTCAGATAAATACGCAGAGGTATCAATTAAAACAACATCAAACAATTTTTTACATTCATCAATTACTGACTTTATATGTTCTTCTTTAATGATTTCAAAAAACTCAGGTCGAGGTGGTGCCGCTAATACATATACACCACAGTCATGCTTTACCATATACTGGTCAATTGAGTAGTGATTATATCCATATCCCTCTTTAACCCACTCATAAATCGAACGCTTTGGCTTCAAATCAAAATACATTGCAATATCACCAAACTGGAGGTCTGAGTCGATTACAGCTACTTTTTTTCCTTGCTTCGCAAAAGCAGCAGCCAAATTTACAGTCATTGTTGTTCGTCCCGCACCACCTTTTGTACTACAAATCGAAATAACTTTGCTATCACTTTTTAATAGATTCAAAGAATATGTATTTTCTTTTTTCGCTCGATGAGTCATATATTTCTCTGCTTGAACAACTACCTTAAGTAAATCTTCTAATTCGTAAGAAGAACGTAAAATATCTGAAGCTCCGACGTGCATAGCCTTCTTTATATTTTCCATATTATCCGGAGAAATAAGAACAATATAAACATGAGGATACATTACAGAAATTTCTCTGCAAAGATCATAGACGTTATAAACAGTGATCGCTTTAATAAAAAGAACCGCATTATCATTTTGGATTAAATGCTGGTGTATATGTTCTAATCTTAAAACACTTTTTAGCGAATAATTCTTTCGTGTAAGTATCTCGTCAATCTCTCCTGCTGGAGTGTTGGTATCGGAAAAATAGTACCAATTAATCTCCATTACTCATCCTCACCTTTCACTACTTCCCTTGTTACACGGACATCCTTTGTTTCTGTTTTGTTATCTTTTACATTACGAAGCATAAAATAAAAACCATTCTTGTCTTTAGACGCTAGACTTAAGGCTACTCCTTCTTCTGGAGTAACTTCTACAGTAATTGATTCATAGTTTAGTCTTTCATCATCACTATCTGATGCTTTACCAGATGCTAATACTTTAATGTTTTGAAGTGCTAGAATAGCTGAACGAAACTCCTTCTTCGTTTTTTGATTAATATTTGTTTCATAAGCAATGATATCGACCATCGAATTAGGCTCGACATATCCTGATATCCCTTGTTCTAAATCTACTTTTAAAGAAATGGCTCTCTTACCTTCACTTACAGGAATCATTTCATTCTTTATTTTTCTTTTTGGCATTTCTTTTTTCTTTTCTGCCGCTTTTACGGTTTGTATACTAGCTTTTACAACTGGCTTTTTAGTCTCTTTAACCGTTGTAGGAGTTGACGTTTTTGAGAATACTGCAATATATAGTACTAATGCAGTCAAAAGTCCAAACATTAAAGACCAAATCCAAATTCGTTTCGTGTTCATAGTTCCCCCTAAAAAGTTGACAAATATATTATTATTCAACAAGCTTTATGCCGTACAAATTGTATTCACCAATACCTATACTCCCTATTTCTCCTGGACCCACCATTTTAATGAATTGACCCTTTATTTCTTTTTGATTCGTAATTCCTTCTATCCAGTAGGCTGCTAAACCAACTATTTTTACAGTACTTTTACCTGCAGCATAGTCCAATGAATCAATAATAGGAACAAAGATTACTCGCTTACACGAATTATCGGCAGTAGCAGCACTTTGACATTGTGGTTTATTAATATCACTATCAATTAAGAATTGAAAAGCATCTTTTACAGGTCCCCATTTTTGACCCGTTTCCGTTTCGGCAAATTCATTATCAATTGCAACATTACTCCCGTTTATAATTCCGTCAGCCAATCCGTTTGATCCACTACCATTTAAATCAAGATAACCACAATTTCCTTTATTCTGTCCTGTACTTTCACACTTTAGCTCTTTACCGGCTGGAACAGCACTCTTTACTACTGCAATAGGAGTAATTCCTTTTCCTGCTTTAAGTGGTCCTACTATTGCTTTTGCAGATGCCTTTACCTTCACATCTTTAATTCCTATCGCTTTTGCAAAAGTCATAGGCACTGATACTTCTTTTGTCACTTTAATATAAGTACTTGTGACTTCTACATCGCTATCCGCGAGTGAATATGTATTTTTTTGTGCTAGATCCTTGGCTACTGTTTTTGCTTGGGTTTGGTCGTTTACTAATACTTGTCCACCACCTAGAACAGCAGCATCAACTGCTTTCTGAAGCTTGCCTTTTTCTGAATACAATCTCCCTCCGTCTATTACTAGGGCAGTAAATCCAAGTAATACCAACATTCCAAATGCAACTAATACAAATACATTTCCATTTTCATTTCGAAAATATGATAATACATTTAAAAATTTTTTCATCTATTCTACCCTCATTACGGTGGTATTTTTTATATTAAACGTGCCGACAATTTGCCCAATAACAGGAGTTAGAAAATCTACCGGATATGTAATCGTAACCGTTACATTATCGCCAGATGAACGAGTCCCTGGGCTAATTGTGATTTTATCACTAGTTAATTTAATACCTGCTGCATCACTAATAGCTACACCTTTAATCGTTGCATCGTCTTTTCCAATACTAGCCGTCCTTGCTGCCTCTCTTCCTGCATGATCCAATGTCAAATATGTGTAATAAACTCTTCCAAAATCTAATATTCCAAATAAAAGTAGGATAAGTACAGGAACTACCAATGCAAACTCTACTAACGATTGACCCTTTTCTGATTTCATCATCGTATACCCAAAACGGTTGCACATATTGTCCCGAGGACAATTGGTACACCGTAAGGAAACAAAATTTTAGTCTGATTATCCTGATTCGTTAACTTAAATCCAAGATTACTATTTTGAAATGCCAGAGTATAAAAAAGGGACTTAATTGAGTTCCAAGCTCCTCTTCTTTTAATAATTAGAATGATTCCGATAATCCCACCGATAACAGCCGTATAAATAAATGCATAAAAAGTGAAAATCGTCCCCATTAATGCACCTATAGCTGCCATTAACTTAACATCACCTGCCCCCATTCCACCTAAAAGATAAGGGATAATGAGGAAACCTAAACCAGCAAGAAATCCCTTACTGCTAAAAATAAGTCCATCAAAGCCGAGGGTAATTGTGTAGTAGATAAATCCAAAAAAGATTGCAGGGAGTGTGACAATATTCAATATTTTTCTATTTCGAATATCAGTTATAAGTGAAATCAGTAATACTATAGCAAGTACTGTTTTTATAATCATAAATCTAACCTCTGTTTTTAATAGATTGATAGCCCTACCAAATTAAGTAGGGCTACAAAAATACTTTTTTTGATATTTATTACTTTAATTTTTTGACCCAATTTTCGTTAAGCGTAAATCTGCGTTATTATGGCGTAGTCTTTAACTGAGCTGTAACTTTACCAATTAATGCGCTAATTTCTGTTCCTAGTAATTTGATACCAACGATTGCTACAATAGCTACACCAGCTAAAATTAGGCCGTATTCTGCCATACCTTGTCCTTCTTCTGCTACTACTAAATTTTTGATTTGCTTTAACATTTTATTTCCTCCTAATGATTTTAAATTTTATGTATGATAAGTTGATAAAAGTTGCAATTATAACTAGTGCACCTTTTGTCCACCTTATACTAAAAGAAATGTTAGTTTAGTATTAATATTCCTCAGTTTTTAATTCTATTTTGATATTAAATTATTTACTTAATGCATCTGTAACCTTACCAATTAACGTGTTGATTTCTGATCCTAATAATTTAATACCAACAATAGCCACAATTGCTACTCCCGCTAAGATTAAGCCGTATTCTGCCATACCTTGTCCTTCTTCTTCAGCTACCAAATTTTTGATTCTTTCTAACATATTACGTCCTCCTATTCTTAAGTTTCATTTATTATTAGTAGACAAAAGTGGACGGAGCATGATACCCCTGTCTTGCCCACTTGATACCAAGAAATTTGTTATTTTCATCTCATAAAAAAACATATATAAAAGGTTTCATTAACTGCTCATTAAAACAGGTTGATTACTGGACGAATTAAATCCTCTACTGCAATTCCTAATAAACCAATTACCGTCGCAGCTACGATTACAACCCCCAGAAAAACAAGACCATACTCAACCATACCTTGTCCATCTTCTCTCACTGCCAGGTTCTTGAATACTGATAGCATCATGATCCCCCATATTCTCAAATGATTCTGAACTTTAACAAACAGTTATTATGTATTACATTCAAATTATGTAATTCGTAATATTTGTAACATTAAATTTACAATTCTTAGTATAATGGAATTTTAATAATTACTGTATTGGGGGAATTCGACCGTTTACAATGAAAAAAGTGGGAAAATTTAATCCATTTTCCATTTAATCACTTCAAATTTCCCGTATTTCCCAAATGTTTTATTATTGTTTTAATTTGGGGGATTTTGTATGAATCGTGAAAAAAAGTGAAAAATTATGTAAAATTTTAACATTTATTTACCGAACTCTCGTATTGAGAACAAAATAAGACTCTACTATACTTACTTTAAATCTATTAATTATTAAGAATTGAGCGTGAAATATGTTAACAACCACTAATAAAAACTTATGTATAACAATACCTTACACAATAAAAAAAGCAGATACATTCGCTACAAGGCTTAAAGGTCTTATGTTCCGAAAAAAACCACTAGATCAAGAAGGTCTCTGGATAATCCCATGCAATTCAATCCATATGTGTTTTATGAACTTTCCAATTGACGTCGTATTTTTAAATAAAAATAAACAAATCGTAAAACTAATTAACAATCTTCAGCCCTGGAAGTTTGTTGCGCCAGTTACTGATGCTTATTCTGTATTAGAGCTTCCTGTTGGAGTAATAGAAAAGTTTAAATTAGAAGTAGGACAGATTCTTGATTTATAAGCAGAAATAACAAAACAACACCCACTTAAATTGTGAGTGTTGTTTTTTACTAAAGTTTTATTCTTTAATAAATTCCTTCGTACTTCTTACAGTATCAATATGACGAACCATTCCTTCAATTTCATCACGTTTTGGTTCTAAGAATGGAGGTAATGATAACTTTTCACCAAGTGTATCGTAAGGTTCGTCTCCCATAAATCCTGGTCCATCTGTTGCAAATTCGAATAGAATTTGTGGGGCAACTCTTGCGTATAAAGATTCAAAGAAATGACGATCTACATAACCAGAGTTTGGTAATCTAAATGAATCAAGACGTTTAATCCATTCTTTTAATACAGATGTATCTTCTACACGGAATGCGACATGGTGAACGGTACCAAAGCCTTGGAAGCTTTGAGGTAATATTTCATTATGCTCCGCAATAATTTGTGCGCCATTTCCACCTTCACCGACTTCGAATAAGTGGAATGAATCTTCTTTATCAATTTCTTTAAATAAAAGTACTTTTTCAACTACTTCTTTAAAGAATTCAAAATTAGCTACTCGGATAAAAATTGGTCCTAGTCCTGTAATTGCGTATTCTAATGGGATTGGTCCTTTTTGCCATGGTGTGCCTGAGGCAATGCCTTTATTATGTTCATCTGAAATTAATTGATATTGTTGGTCGTCGAAATCAACAAAAGATAATGTTTTCTTACCAAATTGTGTTTTGATTCCTGAGTGTTTCACTTCTAATCGGTCAAAACGCTTCACCCAATAATCTAATGCTGCATCAGTTGGTACTCGGAAAGATGTTTTTGAAATTTCATTTGTTCCATGTACTCCTTTTGGAATTCCAGGGAAATCGAAAAATGTCATGTCCGTTCCTGCACTTCCCTTATCGTCTGCGAAGAATAAATGATACGTTTGAATATCGTCCTGATTGACCGTTTTCTTTACTAAACGCATTCCTAAAACATAAGTAAAAAATTCATAGTTTTTTTCTGCACTGCTAGTTATTGCTGTTACATGATGGATCCCCTTTAAGCCGTTCATACGAATTCCTCCATTTAAATTAGTTATTTATATATAAGCTCTTTTATTTTGTGAATCTATTGCTGAAGAATACTAAAAAAATTAGTAAAAAGTTAGTAAAAATTTATTTTGAATTCAAGATATCTCGAATTCGAGATAAATATATCATGTAATTCATTTTCCGTCAAATGGTCAAAAAAAATGACTCAGACAAATTTGTCAAAGTCATTTTCTAAATGGTCGATCTAGCTCAAAAAGCTTGCGATATCGGTCTTCAGTTTTGATAAGTTCATCATGTGAGCCTTTCATTGCAATTTTACCTTTATCTAAGAAAAGAATATGATCAGCCATTTCTGCTCCGATTAAATGGTGTGTGATCCATAATACTGTTTTTCCTTCTAATACCTTAAAAATTGTTTGAAGTAGTTTTCGTTCTGTTATAGAATCTAATCCGACAGTTGGTTCATCTAAAATAACAATTGGTGTATTTTGAAGAAGTATTCTTGCTAAGGCTATTCTTTGTCGTTCTCCACCAGAGAATCTTACACCTGTTTCTTGCATAGGTGTATTATAGCCTTCTGGAAGTGAGGCAATATAATCATGCAGTTCGACCATCTTCGTTACTTCTATTACCTCTTCGTCACTTGCTTTTGGATTTCCTAAACGTATATTATTGATAACTGTAGTATCAAATAAATATGGCTTTTGATTAAGTACAGACACTACTTTCGAAATTTGGTCTCCTAAAGCTATACTTTCAATCTCATTTATTTTAACGTTTCCTCCAATAGGAGTTTCTACTCCTTCAATTAGCTTAAGAATGGTCGATTTTCCTGAACCACTCGGACCTAATAAAGCAGTTTTTTTGTTTTCCTCAATTGTAAAAGAAACATTCTTTAGAATAGTTTCGCTTTCAGAGTAATGAAAAGTTACATTTTCAAACTCGATTTTTCGATAATCTTCAATATTTCCTCCAATAATAGGTGATTCCTGATCACGACTCACTTCTTCAATCCCTTCTAAGCGATTGATTGAATCAGAGTATAAAGGGACACTTCCAAGAGAATTTGATAGTGGAATAAAAGCCTCAGTTAAAGGAAATAAAACTAAAACAAATGCAGCGATAAAAGTCTTAGGAATATCTCCAGCTAAACTTTCATTACCTGCCCAATAAAGCATCATTAAAACTAAAATTGCTACAATAAATTGTGCAATTAAATCGCGTCTTCTTCTAAATCCTTTTTCCTTACTTTGGATGTTTCTTAACGATTCATCCATTTCTCTATATTGTTTTATAAAGCTATTTTGTTTACCACTAAACAGCCAATCACTTATACCCATAACTGCATCAGTTAAATTTTCATATAAATGACTCTTTTCATTTTTTATTTGGTAAGTTCGCGCTTTTTCAACTAATAATGAAAAATACGGTAGAACACCTATTAAAACAAAGGAAATTACTGCTGTTAAGATTGCAAATGGAATAGAGAAGAAACCAAGAGCAACAACCGATATAAAATAAATAAACAATGCGGCAATTCCAGGAAAAATAGTTTTTAAATAAATATCCTGTAAATATTCAATATCATTTGCTAATAACCCTAAAATATCCCCTGTTTTAAACTTTGAATTGATATTAAGTGCATACGGTTCAAGATTACTAAATAATCTTGTTCTCATTCTAGATAAGATTTTTAAAATTGTATTGTGTCCGACTAATCTTTCAACATATTTAGAGGCTGACCTTAAAATACCAAAAGTGCGTACAGCTACGATTGGAACATAAATCATTAAAATATTTTCAGGTCTAGTTGCTGCTTTAGAGATTAAATAGCCGGAAGTGTACATAAGAGAAGCCGCTGCAAAGATAGTCAGTGAACTTAAGAAAATCACAACTATAAATAAACGACGATTTTCTTTTATATATGGTAAAATCCATCCATTTTTATTTAACATATATTTACCTTCTAACTATGAATTAATCGATAATAATGACCTTTTTTCATTAATAGTTCTTCATGGGTACCAACTTCAATGATGCTACCTTCATTCATCACAATAATTTGATCCATTTCCTTCATCCAATGTAAGCGATGTGTAGCCAAAAACACTAATTTATTAGAAAATAACTGAAGCATTGTTTGTTTTAATTCAAACTCAGTTTCAATATCTAGATGACTAGTAGGTTCATCTAATAAAAGAATTGGTCGGTTTTCAAGATATGCTCTAGCAAGGGCAACGCGTTGGCTTTGCCCGCCACTTAAAGCTCTTCCACCTTCACCAATTTTTTCTTCTAATCCTTTTGGCAATTCTTCTATTAAAGAAGTTAACCCAGCTTGAACTGCTGCACTTTCAATTTCTTCTTTAGTAGCATTAGGTTTATAAAAGCTTATATTATCGTTTAATGATTTTGAGAAAATATAAGGACTTTGTGGAATATAGATTAACTGTTTATGCCAATCTTGTATTTGAAGATGTGATACCTCTTCACCAAAAATTTGAATAGTTCCATTTGCTGGCTCTAAAAATCCACCTATTAAATCAATAAGCGTTGATTTACCAGAACCACTTTCTCCAACAATCCCAATTTTTTGAAACCCTGTTATATTCAAATTTATATTTGATAAAATCGTTTGGCCATCTTTTTCGGGTTTTACTGAAACATCTTTAAAATTAATTTTACTTGCACGATTCCAATCTGAAAGAGGAGAAATTTCTTGATCTTTAAACTCCTGCTCATCTAAAATATCTTGCATTGTTTTTCCAGCTTCTTGACCATTTAATGTAGCATGATAATCAGCTCCAACTTCACGAACTGGTAAGAAATATTCAGGAGCTAAAATTAAAATTGTTAGTGCTGGCCCTAATAAAATTACTCCGTCAATCAATCGAAGTCCTAAAAAGACTGCAACTGTAGCGATTGACAGCATTGTGAATAAATCTAGTGCAAATGATGATAAAAAAGCTACTTTTAATGTGCCCATCGTTGCTTCTCTGTATCTTTCACTTACACTTTCTATCTTTTTAATATGTTTTCTACTTAAACCAAGAAATTTCAATGTTTCTAAACCACGTAATGAATCAGTAAAATGGTTCGATAAAATACGGTAAACCTTCCATTGTTTGTTTGATTTCTTTTTAGCTGCCAAACCGAGTAGAATCATAAAAATAATAATGATTGGAAATGTTACGATTAGTATAAGTGCAGAAACTTTATCAACAAAGAAAATATAGATTACGATTATTGGTGAGACAATTGCTAAGTTAATCATTTTCAATGGAACGATTTCTAGGTAATTTCTTAGTTGTGTAGTTCCTTCCATAATAAGCGTTACGATATTACCGGTTCCTGATTTTCTTGCAAATCTAGGTCCAAGTTTAAAGATTTTCTCCAATACTTTCATTTTCATTTCGGTTGAAGCAATGTCCGCAAAATGCTCTGAACATTTTTGTTTGATCGTCGACATAATATATCGACAGACAAATGCACTGATGAAGAAAATAGTAGCGTATAAAATATCGCTACTATTTTTTCCATTGAACAATCTGACAATAGCTTGTGAAAGCATATATGCCTGAATAATGATTGTCGTTACTTGTATAATTGTTAAAAAAGATAGGATTATTAATAAACGATTAATCCCTTTATATTTAATAAGATCTTTTCCCATTAATAAGTCAAATCCTTCTCATCCACTCTTTTTCTAAAAACATAATAACTCCAAATTTGGTAACCTAATACGAATGGTAATAATGTACATGCAACTATTGTCATTACTTTTAACGAATAAGGACCAGATGAAGCATTATAAACAGTTAAGTCATACGTATTTTTGATTGAACTAATCATGACTCTTGGGAACAGAGAAGTAAACAATGTCCCGACTGTTAGTACAATACCAAGGCCCGACATAGCAAACGACCAACCATCTCGCTTTTTAAGGATGAATATTGTAGCAAGAATATAAGATACTACGATTAATAAAATAAGTGGAATTGTTATATGTGCTTTTACTTTAAACATATCCGTTTCAAAATATGCCATACCAGTAAAGGCGACTAAGAATAAGAACACTGGTATGATTACCATACGTGCTAGAGAACGTGCACGGTTTCTTAATTCTCCAACCGTTTTTAATGTTAAAAACATTAATCCGTGTAAGAGACATAGTAATGTCACAGTTACACCGCCGACTACAGTAAATAAATTAACGTAATCAGTAAACCCTGCAGAAATATTCATATTTTGATCAATCGGCATCCCCTTAAGGATACTTGAGAATAATACACCGAATAGAAATGGTGGTAATAAACTACCGAAGAAAATGACCCAATCCCAAGATTTTGACCATTTTGAACTTTCGACTTTCCCTCTAAATTCAAACGCAACTCCACGTCCGATTAATGCCATTAAAACAAATACAAACGGAATATAATATCCACTAAACATTGTTGCATACCAATTTGGGAATGCTGCAAAAATTGCTCCACCTGCAGTTAATAGCCACACTTCATTTGCATCCCAAAACGGGCCAATTGTATTTATTAATATTCTTCGTTCAGTATCATTTTTGGCTAGTAGCTTTGTAGATATACCTACACCAAAATCGAAGCCTTCTAAAAAGAAGAACCCGATAAATAAAACTGCTACGAGTAAAAACCATAATTCATTTAACGCAATCATACGATTGTCGCCTCCCTTTCAAACGGATCGACCGTAGGAACTTTTTCAGTTTCAGCATGGTGTGTTCCTTTTTTAATTTCTTTCACAAACAAGTAAACTAAAACAACTGCTAAAATTGCATACATTGTTGTAAAAGTTGTGATTGAAAAAATGAGTGATCCTTTTGAAACATTAGGTGATACAGATGCAGCAGTAGTCATTAAACCGAATACAGTCCATGGTTGACGACCTATTTCCGTCATAACCCATCCAGCTGTATTTGCAATAAACGGTAAAGAAATTAGTAAAATTGATGCCTTTAAGAATAGATTTTTTGATTCTAATTTTTTACGATAGCTAAAATATAAACCTAGCATCGCCATTAAAATCATGACCATTCCTGCTCCAGCCATAATTCTAAAGCTCCAGAAAACTGTATTAACTGGTGGAATATAATTTCCAGGACCATATAATTTTTCATATTGTTTTTGTAAAGTATTCATACCAGGTACTTTACCTTCGAACTTCTCATAAGCTAAATAACTTAATAAATATGGTACTTCAACCTCATATTTATTTTCTTTCTTTTTCGAATCAATCAGACCAAAGACCATCCAGCTTGCTGGGTCACCGCTATCTTTCCATAGCCCTTCACTTGCAGCCATTTTCATCGGCTGTGTTTTCATTAAATGTTTCGCTTGAGAATGTCCACTAAATGCAACACCAATTCCTGCAATTAGAGCGAACACCATTGCAAGATTAAACGCCTTTTTAAAAAGTTCTGTTTCTTGTTTTTTTAAGATTTTATACGCACTTACACCCGCAACAAATAACGCTCCAGTTGCTAATGCTCCAGCAATCGTGTGAGGAAACTCAACTTTAAGTTGTGGATTTGTTATGATTGCTAAGAAGTCGGTCATTTCTGCACGACCATTTTTAATTGCAAAGCCTACTGGCTCCTGCATGAAAGAATTGGCTGCTAAAATCCAAAACGCAGACATTAAAGTTCCGAAAGCAACTAGCCAAATACACATTAAATGAATTTTTTTATTAAGTCGTTCCCAACCAAATATCCAAATTCCTAAAAATGTAGACTCCATAAAAAATGCTAAAAGTGCTTCAATTGCAAGTGGCGCACCAAATACATCCCCTACAAAACGGGAATATTCAGACCAGTTCATACCAAATTGAAACTCTTGAATAATACCTGTCACAACACCAACTGCAAAATTAATTAAAAATAAGTGCCCAAAGAATTTTGTTAACTTTTTATATTCCTCTTTATTTCGAAAAACATACAATGTTTCCATTATTGCTACCATAAATACTAAACCGATTGAAAGTGGAACAAATAAAAAATGGAAAATTGTTGTGGAACCAAATTGTATTCTTGCAAGCTCTAATACACTCACAGTACATCCCCCTTAGGATAAAAATCATTTCAAAAAAATTTTCATTATGCCCGAGCAAAACTTTGAACATTTTTTCACAAATAATTCATTAAGTAAATTTTAGAGAACCACTCAATGGTACTCTTGTTACTTATAGTTTACTTTTTCAAAGGGGTTTTGACTTAATCTTATTTGTCTAAATCGTGTCTATAAATTGTCTATTTTGTGACATAATTCACATTCACTGTTTAAATTACTTTTTTTTGATAAAATAGTCGCCACATTTTTATTCCTTATTACTTAGCTGATTAAATGAAAAAACATTATTGAAGCAATCCTATATTGGCTTTGCTTTGTTCCGGTTAAACTAAATAGTTATTCAAATTAAAAGGTATTTACAATCTGATTATTTTATTTAACGGTATTTAAGATTTCCAACAACGTGAAAAAGAGCCTTCTTTCAAGGAAGGCTCTTTTTTGTATTAGATCAGAATACTAATGTTTTGAAAATGGAGTGTATCATGTCTGCAAACTTAATTACCAATTTTAATTATGAAGGTTAGCTTATTAAAGTAAAGAATCAAGTTATTTTTTCGTAATGCTTCCAAATTTATTTATTCATTTTATCGAAAAGTTAGTAAAAACAATTACCAAGCCACATCGTTTTATTTAAGAAATTACTCAATTCAATAATGAAACGATTGTTTATATAGATAATTGTTAGACTTAAATTGTTCTTCTCGACAGGAGCACAACACAATAATCTTAATTGGGGGATTTACAAATGAAAAAAACAATTACATTGACAGTTTTAATTGGATCTCTAATTTTTAATACACATACACATGCTGATACAAAACAATCTATTCAACAAAATCATTTATATAATAATACTTTATATCAATATTTTATCTTACCTAAACTATCAATAGAGAATATATTTTCTAATAAATTACCTTCAAATAATTCCATACAACTTAGTGAATTTTTTAAATCTAATATAGTAAGTAACCTTGGCCAAACTATTAAAAGTTTTAAAGAGGCGAGTAACAACAATAATCACCAACAAAATACAACAATAGAAATACCAAATATACCATTTAAACTTTCACAACTAATTACACCTAATATTCCACTAATACCTGTTCAACCAATAACGCCTAACGTTCCATCAAATCCTGTTCAGCCAATAAAACCAAACGTTCCATCAAAGCCTGCTAAGCCTGTAATACCAAATGTTCCATCAAAGCCTGCTAAGCCTGTAATACCAAATGTTCCATCAAAGCCTGCTAAGCCTGTAATACCAAATGTTCCATCAAAGCCTGCTCAACCAGTAATACCAAATGTTCCATCAAAGCCTACTCAACCAGTAATACCAAATACTCCATCAAAACCAATAGATCCGGCACCTGAAAATCCATCTAAAATCGAAGTGCCTGCTTCTTTATCTGCATATGAATCAAAAGTTATAGAATTAACTAATATAGAGAGAACAAAAGCTGGTATAAAACCTTTTAAAGCTAATAATGAATTATCTAAAGTTTCTCGTATTAAGTCAAAAGACATGACTGATAAAAATTATTTTGATCATAACAGTCCAACTTACGGTTCACCATTTGATATGATGAAAAAGTTTGGAATTTCTTATAATCATGCAGCTGAAAATATTGCAAAAGGACAAAAAACTCCAGAAGAGGTAGTAAAAGCATGGATGAATAGTGCAGGACATCGTGCAAATATTTTGAACGCTAAATTAGATCAAATTGGTGTAGGTTATGACTCACGTTCTAATGCATGGACACAAATGTTTATTTCTCAATAAATTTAATTATATAAACAAAAGCATCATCGTTCTTGATGTTGCTTTTGTTCGTATATTCAAGTTAAAGAATACTAGCTATAGAAAGTTTTTTTATATATAAATTGATTACCTCATTGTTTTACTTTTAATTGAATAGGTTATCTATTCCAAACAACTACCTGATAAAATATTAAAAACTCTTGGTCTTATAATGACTAAGAGTTTTTTTCATTAAGAATTAATCTGGTAATATTTCGTGTAAATGTAGTCTTTTAGTAAAGTATTGATCAATAAACTTTCTAATTCCAGTTAATTCAGCTTCGGTTGGAAACGTAGATATTTTTAAAACTGGTAAATGTTCCTTCAAAAATTGACCTTTTAATGTTGATATCACTAAATCTAAATGATTGTGTCTCTTAATTACATCTATATCTGATAAATCATAAATTTTTATATCAAGGTGTTTTCCAAAGTGATAATCAAGAAGTTCGTAAATATAATCCAATTCAATATAGGTTCGACAAATCAATACAGTATTGATCTTCATACTATTTTTTTTGCGAATTAAAAAGGCATCTACTAATAAAAACAATTCTAAAATTTCTAGTTTTCCATATGACATAGTTTCATTCTCAAGATGCTTTTTTACTAAATTACCAATTCCAATAAATAATGGATGTTCCTCGACGTAAGGTAAAAATGGAAGCGCAGTATTCATGCGAGTATCCGTATAAAACTGAGTATCATACTTTGTACGTTTAATTGTTGAAAAATATTTATAAAGAAAGTCATCATCCTGAGCTAAATCAAAGTGCAAATAATCAGATAATCCATTTAAAAAATGTACACGAGGATCTTCTTTATTCTCTTTCATTTTAATACGTATTTTATAAAGCTCTTCAGTCATATTATTTGGCATAACTTCACTTAAAAGGCAGAGACAAAAGTATAAAATTTCTTGTGTTTGTTGTTCTCTAGATGGACACTTTTCCATAAAGGGAAACATTTTCTTTGCAATATCAAAATACGCAGTATTTTTATATTTATCATATATATCTTTAGAAAAAGAAATATAACACTCCATAGAAATTCTTATATTAATAATTTCTAAAATAAAAGATAAACGTTGAATAGCTCCAAGATGAAGAGTAATCGAAAGATCAGTTGTATAATTTACAATTGCATCTCGAAAATTTTGGAGATCTATATTTTTTAGATCGTTTAGATAATCTAGCCCCTTATATTCCAAGTATTGCATCATAAATCGACGTACCTTTTTCTCGTCACCACTTAATCTAAAAGGACTAGTATCAAGAGTAATACCAGCTTCTTCTACAACTTCTTTTATCTGATCCAACTGTCTATATACAGTTGATCTACTTATATGAAAAGCTGTCGAAATTTCATTAATCGTCACACCGTTATTAAGAATAATATACTCTAAGATTTGAAAATATGGATTCTCATTTTTCATATAAGCCCATATCCCCTCAAGGGTACCGTTCGGAGATTTAATTAAACGCGCTCCCTCTGTTTCACTTTTTTCAATGAACCACCCTTTAGGTAAAGCTGAATTTAAAAAAGTAATATCTCTCCAAATCGTACTTCGAGAATACCCTGTCTTCTCGGATAAATCTGCTAAACTACACCAATCATTTTTTTCAAAAAGAAAATAAATTAAACTTGCATGTCGTTCATCAAATCTGTTCATAATATCACCTAACGTTCTTTTATAAATAAGTATTTTATTTAGCTTTTCCATTTCAATAAACTGTTATAACAAGTGGAGAATACTACTTAATCATCACAAAATTTAAGGAATTATTGCATCAATCTTTCAGATACTCCCTTATTTTTTCCTCTGCACTTGATAGACTTATATATTTGGAACTTTTTAATTTTCTCATTTACCAGCGAATATTTTTTTAGTAAATTCCCCTTCATTTGTTCCTATAAAGTAATTTTTAATTCATTAGATAATGAATTAATGTCCCCGTTTGTATAAACGGAATAAATACGAACAAAATACTTTCTAGTATCGTCAAAACCAAGTGATTGAATTTCGTTTCCGCCATAAATCTTACTGGACTTTGAATACAATAAAAATGGATCAATAGCAAATTCCGTGCCACGTCCATCTGCTCGAAAGCCAATATCTTCTTTTTTAAAGTGCTGTTTTTTAGGATAGATCCCCTTACCTCTTGTACTCCAACTATTCTGATTTCCATCTACAGATAGATATTGATAGTAAATTCCATTAAATATAGCAATTAGGTACATAATTGCCTTGGAATCTGGATGCCAACTAATTGTAAAGTAACCTGAAATGCCGTCATTATTTCTATTGGTTGAAACTATTGGCTTATCATAATCATTCGACTCGATATATTCGTGTGCACTCCTAATATTTCCTGGATTAGCAAAAATTGATCTGGAAGCAAAAGGTAAATAAACTTTCTGTTTTTTAAACAAAGAACTTTTTAAGTTTGAATTTAGATGTCCGGTATGTGACATACATTTACACCTCCACAAAACATTTTATTTATTTTAGTGTAATTCATACAATACCTTACCTCAGTATCTTAAATGAGATTTGAGATTTCAAATTAGAAATAATTCCCTTAAATAACAATAATAATAATTTATAAAAAAGGATTGAAATCTTTTTTTATTAGACTTCAATCCTTTTTATTATTTTATCGTTTTAAGCTTCGATTTCACTTAATTGGTTTTTCTTTGATAATTTAACACGAACTGCAAAGGTTACATTTGTTAAGATAATGAATAACACTGCAAATCCACATAAATAGTAGACTTGATCCCATACAAACCCTTTGCTAACAGAACTAGAGATTAATTCTCTGAATCCTTTTATAGCATACGTCATAGGTAAATATGGATGAATCGTTTGGAAAAATGTTGGTGTTAATGAAATTGGGAAAGTACCTGAAGTTCCACCAATTTGTAATAACATCATAACAAACACTAAATATTGCCCTATATTTCCTAATGTAACAGTTAAGAATTGTATTAATGAAAAGAAGGTCAAGCTAGTAATCATTGTAAACACTACGAACAACCACACGTTTTTCACATCAAGACCCATACCATAAATTAAAACCATATCTGCTACGATCGATTGCATGATTCCCACGAAGATTAGAACGCTATATTTACTAAAGAACCAAGCTAATCCAGTAGTCGGAGCAATAGAATTCTTTCTCATCGGATAAACTGAAGTGAACATTAACCCACCTGCAAATAGCCCAATTGATAAGATATAAGGTGTTAAACCTACACCATATTCTTTTACATTATTCAATTTATGAGAAACTAGCTCTGTCGGTTCTGCAAAGAATTTATCGGTTTCATCACTTGTTTTAACTTTGTTTACTTCATCTCCACCATCTTTCAGAGATTTATGAAGTTCTGTTGTTCCTTTTGTTAAATCAGTAGCTCCTTTTAATAAGTCTCCAGACCCACTATATAGCTTATTTGTACCATCAGATAGTTGTTTAGAACCATCATTTAATTGATTGATCCCTTGGACTAATTGGTCCCCGCCTGTATTTAATTTACCTAGGCCTATTGAAAGTAACGAACTTCCTTCACTTAATTCCTTTGTACCATTATATAAAGCATTACTTCCTTGAGCTAGTTGATTTGCTCCATTAGATGCTTCTTGCAATTTACTATTAAATAAACCTAAATTTGCATTTAATTCTTTTTGTCCAGCAAGTAGATTATTTGAACCTTCATATAATTGACCTTGTGCAGCAGCAATTTGATCAACACCATTTTTAATTTGATTACTTCCTTTTGATAGTTGATCTAAGCTATTAGAGATTGCTTGTAATTTCTGTAAATCCCCTTTACTTAAAGTACCATCTTGCAATCCATTCAAAATTGATTTAAGTGCATCATTTGTAGCACCCAAATTCTCATTAAATCCCGCTTCATTTTTTTGAAGTTGGGTAGCGCCAGCATAAGATTGTTTTAATCCAGCATTTAATTGGTTACTACCAGCTTCTAGCTTTGAAGAGCCGGCTTCGATTTTATTGCCGCCTCCGACTAGTTGTGATAGTCCATTATTTAAATCACTTGAACCAGCTTTTAATGTACCAGTTCCATCCAGAAGAGCGTTTAAACCAGTATTTAATTTATTAGCACCATCATTTGATTGTTTAATACCATCTGATAATTGTGTCGCTCCACTTTTCAGTTTTGTACTTCCATTTTCAAATGTGATCATGCTGTCATTTAATTTTTTTAAATTTTTATTTAAAACATCAGTTCCATCTGTTATTTTTGCTGCACCATCATTGATTTTACCTGCACCATCAGATGCTTTTACCATGCCATCTCCAATATCCTTGAAATTATCAAATACTGTTTTAGCATATTGTTCTGTAATTTCTTTTGAGATATTAGCATTTACTTCTTTCATTGCGGTTGTACCAATTTGTGCACCTACGTAGTTTTTACCCGCATTCGTGTAATAATTTAATTTCATTTTTTTCGGTTTTTCGTCTAATAACGTTGCTGCATTTTTAGAGAAATTAGAAGGTAATTCGATGACTAAATAATATTTTTCATCGTTTAATCCTTTCATTGCCTCTTTTTTATTTGTAACTTTCCATTTGAATGACTTATTATCTTTCAATCCTTCTACAAAATCTTTCCCTACATTAAGCTTTTTATCATTAAACTCAGTACCCTTGTCATTGTTAACAATTGCAACAGATAGTTTTTCCGTTTTATTATAAGGATTCCAATAAGCTGATAAGAAAATTAATGAGTAAAGCATTGGCACAAGACCAATCGCAATGATTGTTGCAATTGTCATTGGCTTCTTAAAAATATTTTTCCATTCCTGTTTAAACACAAAATCACTCCCCTTTTAGACCAATTGACCATTTTTGTGTTTCGGTCAATTTATTGCATATAAATAGTCTAATACTCCTTTTATAAAAAAATAAAAGGAAATACTAAACCATTCTCTCGATTATTTTCAAGTTTATTCAAGACCTTTGTTTCCTATTAGCCCAAATAAAACTAATTGCACCATTTTATTTATGGCGTCGTCTGTAATATGCTTTGGGTCTTTATCCAAAACACTTTTTTGTAGATTAAGAATCGATATAATCGTCGTAATCATACTTAAACTTAAAATCGGAATTTCTAAATGAAAATTTGTTTCTTTCGCGTGCATTCTAGCTTCTATTTCTTCTTCAATTGGTGTTTTACGATAGATTTGTTGAAAGAAAATTTCTGATAGCTCAGGGTGTCTTAACGTTTCACTAATCAAAATTTCAATTTGATTTCGATTCTGTTCGACCCATTTAATCCTTTTCTCTACATAGATCCTAAGTAATTCTTCAATCGAATATTTACTAAAATCCTCTTCCATCCAAACGTCTTGAATATCTGGTTTGACACAAGTAATCAATACATCCAGCTTGCTTTTAAAATACTTATAAATCGTAGCTTCGGAAATTTTACTTTCCTTTGCAATTTGATTAATTGTCGTACCATCATAACCATTTTTCGCAAATAGTTGGATAGACTTTTCTAGGATGTGATGTTTTGTTCTTTCTCCCTTATTCACTTTTTACCTCCATAAAAAACGTTGTTAAAAAGGCATTAACTCTTAGTATTTAGCGTGCTGCAAATAAGTAAGTGTTTATTCACTTTTATAGTATATTAACCAAAATGAATTTCGTCAACAAAAAGTAAGTGAACACTTACTTTTTTAATCTTTTTTTAATGTTACCTTTTTTTTGGATAATCATTAAAAAAATCGTTGCCTTCAACGACAGAATAATTTATTATTACACTTTGTAGTCAAAATTATTGGATAATTTTGCTAATATTCTTACAAAGGAGAGGGATTCATGACAGATTTGGTTTCAGTACTCAACGACTATCTATGGGCTAAATTACTTGTTATTTTATTAGTTGCAATCGGCCTATTTTTAACAGTTTATTTAGGATTTATTCAGTTTAAATTCTTCCCTGAAATGATTCGATTATTAGTTGATGGTCGAAACAGAGACAAAGACAAAAAGACTGTTTCTTCATTACAAGCATTTATGATCGGAATGGCTGCTCGTATTGGTACGGGGAATATTGCTGGTGTTGCAACAGCAGTTGCATTAGGTGGACCAGGTGCAGTATTTTGGATGTGGTTAATGGCATTAATTGGTTCAGCTTCAGCATTTGTAGAAAGTACATTAGCTCAGCTTTATAAAGTGAAAGATGGCTCTTCATGGCGTGGTGGACCTGCTTATTATATGGAAAAAGCTTTAGGTAATCGAAAGCTTGGTGTTATTTTTAGTATTTTAATTACTTTATCTTTTGGTCTTATTTTTAATGCAGTACAAGCAAATACGATTGCTGCCTCTATTAATAATGAATTTGGCGTAAATACAAAAACAACTGCGATTGTACTGGCTATTATTACAGCACTTATTATTTTTGGTGGCGTACATTCAGTTGCTAAATTCTCAACTGTTTTAGTACCTATTAAAGCTGGTGTTTACATTATTTTAGCTTTATGGGTAATGATTTCAAATTTCGATATTTTACCAGATGTATTTGGTGCAATTTTCTCTGAAGGAATTTTTACGTTTAAACAAATGTTTGGCGGCGTTATGGGTGCTGCAGTACTTCACGGTATTCGTCGTGGATTATTCTCAAACGAAGCTGGAATGGGTTCTGCTCCAAACGCAGCTGCAACAGCTGACGTTACTCACCCTATAAAACAAGGTTTTATTCAAGCTTTAGGTGTAATTGTAGATACATTTATCATCTGTTCGTCTACAGCAATGATCGTATTAGTTTCAGGCGTGTATAAAACATCTGAACTATCAGGTATTCCTTTAACACAGGAATCATTACGTGTAAGTCTTGGTGATTTTGCTGCAACATTCGTTGCAATTTCAGTATTCTTATTTGCATTAAGTACAATAATGGGTAACTATTACTACGGTGAATCGAATATTAGCTTCATGAAGCATTCGAAAAAATCGATTTACGTATACCGTTTTGCTGTAATTGGAATGGTGTTATTCGGAGCATTATATAGCGCTGAATTAATTTGGTCTTTAGCTGATATTTTCATGGGATTAATGGTACTAGTTAATCTTTACGCAATTACGCGTTTAGCTAAAGTTGTAAAAGCTTTATTAAAAGATTATGTTTCTCAAAAGAAACAAGGTTTGGATCCAGTTTTCTCTGCTGATAAAATCGATAACTTACCAGGTCGTGATCAGTTAGAGGCATGGGTTGATGAGAAAGACGTTAAGAAAAACGTTGGATAATATATTCTGAGTATCTACCCTTCATCTTTTAAGATGAGGGGTTATTTTTTTATAACTCTTCCCTAAAAAAAAGCCACCAACGAATTATTGGTGAAGTTAGTTCATCTGCACTTAATTTAATATACTGTCCTAATCTGATTTTTCAAGAAGGTTTTTAGATTTTTTGTTACCTTTTCCTACTAATATTTTTATACCTAAATAAATCCCAAGTGAGTTTAATAGTATATCATCAATATCGAAACTTCCTACAACATATTTTTTTTGTAAAAATTCTATAAGTATGACTAATAATATAGAAACTAAAATACAAATAGAAACTTTCATCGTTCTATAAAAGTAATAATAAACTATACATCCTAGAGGAATAAAAATTACAATATTCCCCACAATATTTGAAAAGATATAAATAAAGTCAGCTTTACTGTCTAAATATCCTAAAATCGTTTTAAACGGTATATAATTGTTTCTATAATGATTTCCCAGTGAGTTTCTTGAAAAAAGAACAGAAACCAAAAATACTATATAAGTAAGTGTAAATGCTCCGAAACCAAATTTACTAATATAGAATTTCCTATTTTTTTTATAGTACAAACCCATATTTATTATTATATTAACAATTAATACTAAACATAAAAATAAACTATATCCAAAAAAAGCATTTGCATATGGAATAAGCCTTGAAAGAAAGTCTCCAAGAAATGCTCTCATAACAAAAAGTACAAATAATGTAGATATTAGTAATGTAAATAGATTATTTAGTTTTATTTTCATAAAAGCCAAGTTCCCTTACCAAAATTGGCCTTTAACACCTACATACGATTTATCCTCGCCTTTAATAACTTCAAATGAAAGTCTATACTGACCATTGCCTACCCCTTCTTGATATGTTACTGAAGTATTTCCACGAAATGTTTGTGAAGCACTATTTACAGGGAGGTATAACCCTACTATACTTTTCTTTAATGGTGTTATTTTAATTGATTTTCCCCCTGCACTATATTGTTCGTGTTTTACATGTAACCACCCTTTAGAAATATTAAATGCATTTTTGGATTCTAAATACCCAGTTAGTTTCCCATCAAACTTCTGAGTCGCAGATGCTGATTCTACAGATTTTGCGAAAATGGGAAGGGACAAACAAATTACAAAAATAATTTTCTTCTTCATACTGACGCTCCTTTTTTAAATTTTTTTGTTTATTAATCTAGCATTAGTTTCAATTAAAAAATCCAAAACTAATAAAATATTAATATATTTTTAATGTATCATTTTAAACTTGACCATCACCCAAAATAATCTGAAAACTTTGTGTACTTTCCATATTTTTCATAGTTCTGTCACAATAAAGTAGTATTCTTCATATTTCCAACTAACACTTTCATAAAATATTTCACAAAAATAAAAAAAACCGTCCAAAATATCAGACGGTCCTCCCTCTTCATTATAAAGTTCCCTATCCTAATAAGCAGTCCAACCAGCATCACCAGTAATAACTGTACCATTAACAAAGCTTGATTCATCTGAAGCAAGGAATAAAGCTATTTCTGCTATTTCTTCTGGTTTACCTACTCGTGGATTTACTCCTAATCCTGCTTGAATACGTCCCATACCAAATTCGTTAATATTTGTCATGGAGGAACCGATATTTGTTTCAACTCCACCGGGAGCAATTGCGTTGCATCGGATTCCATTCGTTGCGTACATGAAGCCAGTATTCTTCGTGAATCCAACAACTGCATGCTTAGACGCTGTATAGGCCGCTCCAGCTCTCGCCCCTTGAAGTCCACCTGCAGAAGCTACATTAATAATAACTCCTTGCTCTTTTTCTAAAAAGATCGGTAAGACTTTTCTTGTTGAGCGCATTACACTTGTAGTGTTTACAGCGAAAACTCTTTCCCACTTATCATCTTCAATATCACCAGCAGGTTCAAAGTTATCCATAATTCCTGCATTATTAACTAGAATATCTAATGTACCAAAAGTATCTACGGCAGTATCAATTAGGTTTTGAATATCATTTTCTTGTGCTACATTTGCCATAATAGCTATAGCGTCCCCACCGTTTGATTTTATTTCTTCTACGGTAACATTTGCAGCATCTGCATTAATATCAGATACAACCACTTTTGCACCTTCTTTAGCATAAAGGGTAGCAATTGCTTTCCCCATACCAGAACCAGCACCAGTTACTACAGCTACTTTATTTTGAAGTCTCATGATTTTCCCTCCAATTAATTATGATGTATTATGCTTTAACTGTTACCTTTTTTAATTTTACTGTTGCCTCTTCAGAAGCTGCTTGTTTAACTTTCTTGATAAAGAAAGAAAGTAATAATCCAAGGACACCTATTCCAACAATCACCAGATAAGCATCGTTTATTCCGTTAATTGAAGCTTCTTTTATAATTTGAGCTTGTGTTAATCCCTTAGAAGCCGCTGTAGGAATTAAATCCTGTATATGCGTTTTAGTACGATCTGTCATAATTGTAACTAGAAGTGATGTACCAACCGCTCCGGCAACTTGACGAACTGTATTTGTAATTGCTGTACCGTGTGCATTTAATTGCTTTGGAAGTTGATTCAAACCAGCTGTCTGAATTGGCATCATCATTAATGCCATACCGATTCGTCGTCCAGTGGACATTAGTACTAGATATGTGTAACTTGTCGAGTCCGTTAAGTTTGTAAAGCCAAGTGTTGTCGCAATTGTAATAATCATCCCGAAAATAGCTAGCCATTTCGCACCAACTCGGTCGAACAGCTTTCCAGTAACTGGCATTAGAAAGCCCATTACCAATGCACCAGGAAGTAATAGAAGACCTGACTCAACCGGTGTATAGCCACGAATATTTTGTAAGTAAAGAGGAAGTAGCATCATATCTGCATACATTACCATCGTTACTGCGATATTAATAACTGTCGTTAATGAGAACATACTAAACTTGAATGCACGTAAATCAAGTAAAGGATTTTGCGAAACCATTTGTCTCCATGCAAAAAGGACAAGTGCCAATACACCGACAACAATCGTACTAATAACTTCTGAATTCGACCAACCTAAACTTCCAGCTCGGCTGAAACCGTAAAGCATTGCACCGAAACCAATTGTAGACAGTGTAACGCTAAGAAGATCAAATTTAGTTTTGATACGATCTGAAACATTTCGCAGATAAATGAAACCAAGTACGATTACAAGAATAGCAAATGGAATCATTCCGTAAAACATCGTTTCCCATTTGTAATTCTCCATTATATAACCTGCAAGTGTAGGACCGATTGCTGGGGCAAATATTATCGCCAGCCCAACCATCCCCATTGCTCCTCCACGTTTTTCTGGCGGAAATAGCGTCAAAATAACGTTAGTAAGTAGTGGCATAATAATTCCTGCACCTGCAGCCTGAATCAAGCGTCCTGTTAACAGGACAGGAAAATCGGTCGCAATTGCCGATACAATTGTTCCTGCTAAAAAGATAATCATTGAAGCTTGAAATAGTTCACGTGTGGTGAAACGTAGCATTAAATAGGCTGTAATCGGAATTAATACACCATTTACTAGCATGTAGCCTGTTGTTAACCACTGTGCTGTTCCTGCCTTGATATGAAAATCAACCATTAACTCAGGAATGGCAACACTCATAAGCGTTTGGTTTAATGTTGCAAGAAAGGCACCTAAAATCAAAATGAACATAATAGGTCCTTTTTTTATCGAATTTGTGTCTATTCCCGTTGTTTTACTCAATCCCCCATCATTCCTTTCTCTCTTTATCATGGACATAATTTACAAAGTGTTTAATAATAAACATGATATAAATTAAATTATAATTAGTTAGTTCATTCTTACAACCGACAATATTTGAAGAAATGTATTGTAGTTATCACTCTTTTTAGTTTTGTAGTTAAAACTAAACATATTAAACACATTTAAAGAAATTGTAAATTTCATGGAAAAGGTGATTTGATTTGAAAGATAAAACAAAAATGGATCCTAGAATCATTCGTACACGTCAATTAATTAAAGACGCTTTTATCGATCTACTTCAGGAGATGGATTTAAACAAAATAACAGTTAATCGAATATCGGAGCGTGCAACAGTTAATCGAGTTACATTTTATCTACATTATCGTGATATACAAGATATGATGGAGAAAATGGCTTTGGAAATGGGTGATAAGCTTGGACAAATTATGAGGGATTCACCAAACTATAATTCAATAGAAGAAACTGACTCGGTGAAGCTTTTAAACTTGCTTGAACATATAGCAGAAAATGCAAAGTTTTATAAAGTAGTTCTTGCTTCTACTAAAACACCCATCTTCACAGAGCAATTATTAAAAATCATTACTGAAACAATAACGAAAAGAAGAGAAATTGATTCTTTACATATTAAGACCGATATTCAAAAGGATATTATTATCTGGTATGGATCATCAGCTCTGATTGGTACAATTGTCTCGTGGTTAAGAAATGACATGCCGTATACCCCTCAATATCTGGCTAAGCAATTATCTTTACTTTTTAGAATTGGAAACAAAGTATAAATTCTGTGCCAAGGTAAAGAAATTGGAATGAAAAAGTAGGAAATAAAGATAGTCCTCTAAAATCGAGCCTAATCTTTCCTTGGCTATGCTCTTAACCTCTTGTCCCACTAATAAGCTGTTTTTCAGGAGTGGAGATAACTATTACATTCTGAAATAACAATAAAAATACGAAATGTTCGTCCGTGGAAATATTAGTAAAGTATTAGAAGATTGAAGGAATAACTTCAATTAATTACTTCCTATCTTGTGGTAATCCTATCCAAATTTCATTTTTACTTAATATATCTTTAAGTATTACTTCACATACTATACGAGTTTTCTAAATATACTAATTTTGTTGTTAAATGTAGAATTTTAGTATTGGGTACTATTTTTTATATCTTGGATGGGAGGAGGACTTAGTTATGTATGAAGGAAAAATTATCAAATTTTATAGAGAAAAATACAAACTAACGCAAGAACAGTTGGGAAAAAACATTTGCTCCGTTACCCATATCAGTAAAATAGAATGTGCTCAAACGAAGTACGCACCAGAAATTATAAATTTATTATCAAATAGGCTTGGAATTGATATGGACTTAGAAGTAGCTAATTTTATGAATATAAAACAACGATTACTACATTGGCATGATGTAATTATTATGCAGTTATTCGAAGAGATGAATCAAATCTATTATGAATTTGAAATGGAAGAATTAATCCAAATCTCAGAGTATAATGATATGTATCAATTACTAAGAGCGAAATATTTTCTTGCGCATAATAAATGCAATGAGGCTTTTAAAATCATTAAAAAACTACAAAAAAAAGAAGACAAATTAGCTCCATATGAAAGAAATTTATTAAAGCATATTTTAGGAATTTATTCTTTAGCAAAGCAAGAATACAGTAAAGTGATCGAAATTTTAAAGTCGATTGATAATACAGTTTATAAAAATCCTGAATATTTTTACCATCTAGCATCGGCTTACCATACTTTAAATTCTCCTGTGTTAGCCTATTATCATGCTGAAAAATCTCATCAATTTTTTAAGCAAATTAATAACTATCTTAGGGTAATTGATGCAGAGATGTTAATGATTATCCAGGTTCAAAGTGACACTTTAGAGGAAGAAATTATTAATCGTTTCAAAAATTTGATTAGAAGCTGTGAGTTGTGTAATGCTCCTGATCGAAAAGCAAAAGCTTTACATAATTTAGCCTATGTGTTTTATAGAGGTAAAAATTATAGGGAAGCAAGTAAATATTATAAACAGTCCATGATGCTAAAAGATCCAGAGTGTTCAACGTATTTACTATCGTTGGAAGGCTATCTTCGTAGTTCCTTTGATGGTGGTTTTTCTAACGTAGAAGAACTTGTGCATGACGCTGAAGCAGGACTTTTCATAGCGAAAAAAAATAATTACATTTTATATATCCATTTATATAAACTTTTACTTTATTTATTAAAGTCAAAAGAAAAAGAGTATCATCATTATTTAAACAGTAAAGCTTTACCTATGTTTGAAAAAAATGGTTTTACTTTTTTAGTAGAACGCTCTAAAAAGGAATTATTCAATTATTATAAAAAGATGAATTTAAATGAACAAGCAATGGAGATTGCACAATTAATCGTAAATGCTTAGGACTTATATATTTTAATAGTATAACTATTTATAGTTATATCGCTGGTTCTCTTCCTAGAAACCAGCTTTTGTTTTTATTCAAGTGCTTTTAGAAGTCAACTTCTAAAAAAAATAAGACAAGAATACGGAAATTGTATTCTTGTCTTTTATTATTTTTAAGGGAAAGTTTTTAATTGAAAAAAGATAAAATCGTTTTACTTTTCCAAAAAAGGTGTTTAATCCATCTTCTTAATATCATTAAACACCCTTTATGACTTTTTTACTTGAGAGTAAATTTGTACTGCTAGTTATTTCATTTTTATAGCTTGATCGACATTACGCTTGTCCACTCACCATAGATTTTTTGCGATCCAACCATTTTGTAAGAACGGATTTTGTAGTAGTATGTTTTACCTTTACTTAATCCTTTGTTTGTGTAATTTGTTGTTGTTACACTGCTTAGATGTGAGAATGTGCCTGTTTTTGAAGTTGATTTAACAATTTCATATCCTGTTGCACCTGATACTTTTGACCACGTTAGTTTCACAGCGTCTTTTCCTGATTTCGTTAATTTCACATTTGATGGTTTAGCTGGAATTGCTACCCATTTCGCGTAAATTGTATTATTAGCTGTAACACGATCCTTCGCAAAGTTCCAAGCTACTTTACCTGCAGCATCTTTGTACCATCCAAGGAATACATAACCTTTTCTTGTTGGTGACGCTGGTTGGCTAATTGTTGAATTGTAATTTGCTGTTTTTGAAGCAACGGAACTTCCACCGTTACTGTTAAATTTAACAGTGTAAGTGTTAATATTCCATTTCGAATAAAGTGTGATGTTGCCTGTTAATTTTAAAGAATTTCCTGCTGATGTATTTAATGTAGCATCCTTGTACCATCCTGCGAACGTATAACCCGTTCTTGTTGGTTTTGGTAAATTAACGACGCTATTGTAATCTGCAGTTTGCGCAGGAACTGTTGAACCACCATTGCTTACATAACTCACTTTATAAGAATTAATTTTCCACTTCGCATATAACGTTGTATTACTTGTTACTTTATCTGTTGCAAAGTTCCAAGCTACTTTTCCTTCCGCATCTTTGTACCATCCAACGAACGTGTAGCCTGTTCTGTTTGTTGTCGGAGCAGTGATACCTGAGTTATATGTTGCAGTTTTGTCGGCAACTTGACTGCCGCCATTACTATTGAAGTGAACAGTGTAAGAATTAATATCCCATCTCGCATAAAGGATCATGTTGTCTGCTACTTTGTCTGTTGCAAAGTTCCACGGTATTTTACCTTCAGCATCTTTAGTCCAACCAAGGAAAGTATAGCCTATTCTTGTTGGTTTTGATTCATCAAGTAATGAATTATACTCTGCTTTCACTGATACTACTAGTCCAGCATCTTGTGTGTCATAAATTACAGTGTATTTTGCTGGTTTCCATGTTCCGTAAATTGTTTTTGCAGAGTAAATAGAATTTGTGAAATCCCAAGGGATTGTGCAATCTTCATCTGCGAACCATTTTAAATCGTATCCGTGTACGGTTGGTTCTGTAATACGACGTACGACGATTTGGTCTTTTACTTCAAATGGAGCTTTTTCACCTTTTAGAACATAGTGAATGTTATTTCCGTTTACGATTTTTTGCGTAACTGTAACATCTGCATATTCGTTTGCGCTAATGTTGATGATAAAATCACCTATTTTTTTGAATACGCTCTGATCAATCGTGAGTGTGCCATGTGTTGCATCAATTTTGTATTTTGTTGCGTCAATCGCTGTACCAGCCACTTTGATACCCGTAATCGCATTTGCCCAATCTTTGTCGCTAAATTCGAGTGTAATCTCATTACCTAACGCGTTATCAGTTGTATCTGCTGATACGATTGATGTTGCTAAGGCATATTTTGCATACAGTTTAATTGGTTTTGTGACAATGCTTGTGAAATCAAACGGCGTTGTTAACGCTTCGTCACTGTACCATCCCATAAATTTGTAACCAACTTTTGTGGGTTCAGTTGGCATTGTAACGCGTGAGTCAACGATTTGCGGTTCGATTGCATCGCCTCCGTTTGTTTCAAATGAAACTGTGTAACCAATGACTTGGTCTGTAACAGTCGCATCCAAGTACCCTTCTGACGAAATGGTCACATTTACTTTTTGTCCAGCTGTAAATAATGATTTATCAAGTGTAATTGATCCTTTATGTGTTACTGAATCATACGTTAATTTATAATCAGTACCCGAATTTAGTACTTTTGAACCAATGCTTACTTTCTTGATATTATTTCGCCAAGTTCCGTCGTCTGTAAAGGCGATTGTAATATCACTTCCAACAACATTTCCAACAACATCTTTTGTTACTTGAGGCGGTGTTTTCATCCAAGCGATGTAATACGTTTCATTGTTTTTCAATACCTTACCAGTTCCTGTTGAAATTGGTACATCTTGTCCGCTTGTTCCTGCCGCATCATAATAAAGGGTTGGCATCATGGAAAGGGTGCCATTTTTTACTTTTGTTGCTGCTGTCACCATGTCAACACCAAATGCTTTTCCATTGACTAGTTTGTCACTGAAGAAGACATCACCTGGTGAATTTAATGTACCTCCATTTAAATCAATGTGTCGGCGATAACCTAGCTTTACATTTGGAATTTGAACGGTTTCCCCAGCTGTTGACGTTAGTGTCAATTGATAACCAGTTGAACTTGGTGCTTGACTAAATGCAAACTTTTCACTAGGGTGAGCTGTTGCATATGTTTCTGTCGCCGTTGTGAACTTTAATGAACCACTACCGTCACCATTATCAACTAAATCATACGTAGTTGGATCTAACGTATACGTACTGTCAGTTGTTTCAAACGTACCATCTGCTTTCATTTTTCTATACGTTGCGTCAATTTTTGCGATATCATTCTTTGTCTTTAACCATGGTGTATTCGTTGTATAGTCTGGGATTTTAATCGTAACTGGACCTTCACCAAGTACGGTACCACCTAAATTATCACCATCTGGTTTCGATAAATCAACAGGTGAATAGTTTTGCGTGTAATTCACTTGCCATTTTGCAGCAACCTTTATATCTGAAGCATAGTTATTATATTCAACCCAAGGAGTCGTTAATGCACCCGTCACTGGATCGACATTATACCAACCAACAAAATTATAGCCAGATTTGACAGAAAGTGGCGTACTTCGATTTGGGGAGATACTATTGAAAATATACTGTCCTCCATTATATCGAGAATTGCTTGGTTTAAATCCGAATGAAATTGGATTTATCGCGCTTCCACCTTTTGAGTCAAACGTAATGCCATATCCAATTGGTTGAGCAGCATTCGTGCCATCTCCGCCAATCGTTACCATCGGGTAAATGGTTCCATCTAAACCGGTTGAGTTGATCTCGAATTTATACAATTGAGGTAAATAGTTCGCTCCACCTGGATTAATCGCTGAATTATACGATTTTGCGTCATTCGGATTAATCGCTGCATCCGTTTTAAATAAATCGGCTTTAAATGTAATTTTTCCTGGTTGTGAAATATCGTAATACAGATTACCATTTCCATCTTTTAGATTCGTAATATCTAAGCCTGTTGTAAAACCTGCTGTTTTGACAACGATTTTATTGATACCCTTTCGCCAATTAGAGTCATCAGCAAATGTATAGTTAAATGTGACATCGTTTCCGATATGCGCTTTTGCTGGATCAGTGACCATTGGAATGGTAGGAGTTGGGATTGGTACTGATGCAATTGTAAAGCTATTCGTAACTGGTTGATAGCCAGTAGCCGTGATACGTACCGTGTACGTACCAGTCGTATTAAATAATGAACCATGTAATGATAGTGTAGCTGGTACATTTACGATCCCTTGTATCGGGTCATTCTTGACGTAGCCGGATGTAATCGATACGGCTGGAACGGTTGTATTTGGTACAACTGCATTCGTTACGTCAGTGAAATTACTGCCTAATCCTAATTCAACCTTAGTAATCGCTTTTCGCCATACAACATCATCTAACATGACATTGCTCGTTGGGATCAACGAAACAGTTGAACCATTTTTCAAATCTTGGAAAGTTGGTAATTGAGTTACGGATGTTTTTTGCGTTGGACCTGCAAAATTTAGCATTGCCATAACTTCTTTTAGACCATTACCAGCAGATAAGTTATAGGTTTTAACTTTCGAATCATCAGAAGAAGCAGTATACGTTCCTCTATTTGATGAAATCGATAGATTTTCTGTCAAAGTAAGTTGTGGTTCTGGGACTACCTTACCTGCATCAATCGCACTTTGATTTTTCTGACCAAAGTTTTTAAAGATATAGTAAAAATCATTGTAATCTATATTACTGAAAGAGTAACTGCCAAATGAATTCAGTCCTGAGAAAGCCCAGCTAATGTCATTATTTCGATGCGTAGTAGAATTTGTAAAGAATTCCGCTTTTTCTTTAGAAGATGCTGATACACCTTTTAGAAAATCGAAATCAGCATATGCTTGGATTTCTGAAACTAAATCCTTCATATCAATCACATTATCGCCATTTACATCTCCACCAAGTAAAAGTGGTGTGTTCATCGATGCAAAATCAAAGTATGAGCCTGATTGAAATCCGAATTTGTTGGATCCAATGACTGGCGTTGTTTGATATCCTTTAAAATGACCTGGCATATACGTTTCAATTGAATACGGCTTGTCGCTTGCTTTCATTGTAATGGAATACGTACCTGACGTTTGATTTCCGATTTGAACGGAGTTTGCGTCGCTTGTGTTATCCGTTACATACGTATTACCATCGGCATCTTTTGCCGTAACGGTCGCACCTGAATCCTTCGTAATATTCGTAAAACTTCCGCTTAAATTGTTTGCTTTGAAGCTTTCCGCAAACAGACCACCCGTCACTTGTGACTTCGGTTGTTTGACAAGTGGCATATTCGTTAAGAAAGCCGGAACGACTGTCTCTTTTCCAGCCAATGTGAAGCTCGAATTTTCGACAGCGAAACTTTCGTCAATTGGGCCAACAAATGCACTTTTATCTGTGTAAGTCAAATTTGCTTCTAAAATCTTCATGTCTTGCGTGTCTTTCGTCAGTGCGCCTGCTTCAGAAACGCCAGAAATAGTCACGTCGACTGAACGTCTGCCTGTTTGTTTATCTAAATAAGGCTGACCAACTGTTAGTGTAGGTGTAATGCCTTTACTTCCTAAATAGTTACTATATTCGTCAGAAAGCTTAATGTTTGAAAATTCAAGTATAGGATCTGCCTCAATTGTAAAGGTACCGCCAGTCATTCCAATTCCATTTTTCGTCGCTAATGATACTTTAAATGGTTTTTGGGGTTCAACGACCACATTCCCTTTGCTTTCTAGTGCTGGGTCTACGCCTCCAGAAGTTGTGACTGTTACATATGGCGAACCTTTTTTGATGAAGTAATACTTTTTCTTCGTTGAATACCAGTCGCCTGCTCCAGAATAGTCGGAAGGATAGATCACATACTTCATTCCACTTGCTTTAATGTCGTTAGGCTCTAAGCCAAAACTGAAACGACCGTTTCCATCCGTTTTAAAAATGTGTGTGACAAATGGACCATCTTGATAACCAAACACTGTGTTCTGCCCTTGATCGACAGGTGAAGGCTTAAGCGTATCATAATCTTTTAACGTCGTTTCGCCATTATTTTTCATGACATCAATATTCGAGTCATAAACGGTTCCATAAAACTTCTTAACCTCTTGTCCTGGATTGTAACCTGTAGGGTCGATTTCATAAATACCCGGCTGCGAATCACTATCCATCGTTAAGGTAGGTGCTTTGTAGTCGACATAAAGCGTGTCTTCTTTTGTGAACTTTTTCCCATCTTTGTCAGTTGCGATCATCTCAACCGAATAGGCACCTTCTTTTAGCACCGCAGGCGTTTTTCCGATTCCAGCTTGATCAAGTGAGCCATTATATGGTTTTGTAAATGGTAAATAGAGTCCATTAACAAGCATTGTTACAGGACCATAAACGACTCCAGGGCCAGCCCCACTGATATTGCTCACATTTTGTACGACTCCGATATAGTTTCCATCTTTATCTTTCAATAGAACATAGGCACTATCCATTGAGCCGTTTACAGAAAAGGTGTATCCTGAACCAGGTTGTCCCGCATTTGGGTTATAGTTTCCAGTATAACGCTCAGATAGTGTCATCGCTTTGATGTCTACTTTAAAATCAATTCCTTTTTCAGCAATCGTGATGGTAAATGGCATGCGGTATGATTCGTTCGCATCATTTGCATTCACAACATTTACATATCCTTCATACGTACCGTCTAATGCGTTTGCTGGTACGGTAATTGTCGCTTTCGCTTTCACTGAGCTTTTTCCGTCCACACTGACAGACGTTACATTTGACTCACCAGTTGAAAAGTCGATTTTCACATTATTTCCAGTACCTTGTCCAACTGGATTTGAACTCGCAAATTTTGTTGTGATAAACTTTGAACTGAGTTTGAACGTTTTACTTGTTGAACCTTGGTTTGTAATCGTGAAGTCTTTTGATTTGACAACATCATCAGAGCCCGTTTTCGCTCCTTCTCCGCGTCCATTAAAACCAAACGAGAAGCTACCTGTCGTGTTATCGATTGGAGTATACTGATCTTGCCCATCTATATTTGTAGTACTTGTTGCTTTATCTAATACTTGTACTTTGATATCTGAGTGTACCGCTCGAACTGGATCAACACGCCCTGCACCAACTTGGTACACACTGTATGTTTTTGAATCGGTACTCACGTCTTTTGCTGTATTCATTAATGCCGTTTTCACATCGGCTGGTGTGTAATCTGGATGTGCAGCTAATACAAGTGCTGAAATCCCTGTTACGTGAGGCGCAGCCATTGATGTACCTGACATTGATTGGTAGGCATATTTATAATCTTTATCAGCATTTGGTTCCCACACATCGTATGGTTGAGTTGAGAAAATGTCAACACCTGGTGCGATGACGTCTGGTTTGATGCTCCAATCTTTTACTGGCCCTGTTGAACTGAACGACGCCAATTGATCAGCCGGTTTGTTGAGTGGGGCATCAAGCGTCATTGGGAACGTAATCTTAGCGTTCCCGGGATCGGCTTTTATTGCGTTCGCAAGTGATTCACCTTGTGCTTGTGTAATAGAAATTGCATATACATTGTCAGCGCTAATCCCTAAAAAGTTTGGATTATACCCTTGGGTTTCTTCATCCGCTTGGTTATCCCAAATAATCATCCCTTTTGCCCCAGAATCTTTCGCATTGGCCATTTTTTGAGTTAATGTATCGACTCCGCGTTTCACAAGAGCAATTTTTCCGCTCATGTCTCTTCCTGCATAATCATCTTTGCTTCCTAGACCAACATCGACGATTGGAATCGACAATCCTTTGAACGCATCATCAGCGTCTGCAAAATGTTTCCCGAATAAACGCGCTTGATAAGGCGTATTACCGAATTTTACGGTTTGCACAGGAATTTGTTCTGGAACAGTACTTGCACCAACCGTAATGGCAAGTGGTGAAGTCCCTGGTGACCCAAGTGTCGCGACGCCTGGTCCTGCATTTCCTGCAGAGACTGAACAAACGACACCTTGTAATGTTGCGTTGTTAATCGCGATACTAGTCGGGTAAAATGGGTCATTAACATTTGCACCGAGTGATAGATTCACTACATCCATTTTATCTTTTACTGCTTGGTCTATGCCGCTTAGTACAGCGTAAGAAGAACCATGTCCACCCGGTCCAAGTACGCGGTACCCGTGAAGTTCAACATCTGGTGCAACACCGTCCGCTGAATAAACGTTATTATTATCTGTTGTACTCGCTGCAATCGTACCTGATACGTGAGTACCATGCTCCGTAATATAATCTTTGTAATTAGGAGACGGTGACGCTTCTTCTGGATTCGGATTTTCTCTTGCTGCTTCCCAATCCGGATAGATCGTTTCCATCGGGTCATGATCATCTACTTGAACCACATTTCCATCTGCATCTACTTTTGAGTTAATAAAGTCGTGCCCTTCATATAAATGTCCGTCCGCATCGTGTGTTACTTCATATAAATCAGGATGGTTGTAATCAATCCCTGTATCAAGTACCCCTACTTTTACTCGTTGACCTTGTTTTGGACCTGACAAGAATTTCCCTGTGTTCCCTTCTGCGTGTAGTTTATCAACACCCAATAATGAAAGTCCTGCAGTTGGTTTTCCGGTTGCTGTCGCTTCAGTCGCTGTCTGTGTTTCGCCAGATGAAGGGGTTCCTTCTTCTACTTCGTATTGAACTACTGACCAGACAGATGCAACATCCGCCTGGCTGGCAATCGCTTCAACCATACTCGGTGGTACCGTTAGTGCAACCCCGTTAAATGCATCTGTGTATTCTCTTGTGATGCGGACACCCGTTTGAACTTCTTTTCCACCAGTAATTTGCTTAGCCGGTTGCGTCTTTACAAACGCTTTAAATTTCGCATGTGCATCCGCAACTTTTTGTTTTGCTTCTGCGTAATCATCAGAGAATGTCTGCGCACTTGCGCTTCCTTTTTCAAGTGATTGCTTTATGATTTGGATCTTTGCTGGATCCACCTTAAATTGAACGATTACATCAATATTTTTTCCGCTTTTTAAATCTTTCTGATCCACGTGGATTTTTTGTGTGTTATCCGCACCAGTCAGCTTATTGATGCTTGCTTTTTGTTCTGGTGTTAATCCGGCCAAAATGCGGTTCACTTCATCTGCTGTAAATTTCCCATCAGATGAATTTTTCTGATCAACATTCGACTCCGCGTGTGCTAGAATGGCGCTTTGTGGTAATACGACATTTAGTAACATCGCACTACTTAACGCAACAGCCGATATTGTTCGTTTCTTTTGTCTCTTTTTCATGTTACTCCCCCCACTATTAGTCGTCCTGATAATTATTTAATATAATATTTAAAAATATTAAATAATTATATCTGTGACTTAATAATACGTTAAAAAGTAATGAAGCTACATTGGGGGAATTTGCAGAAAATTGTAGTTAAACGACGAACAAATACATTAGTATTTAAATGAAAATTATCATATTTTATCATTTTCCCTTCGAAACTAGTCTTATTACCCCGTTTTTTCACCCTAAAGGACCTAAAAATTCAGTTAAATTGACTTTTTGGTAAATTAATATCAAAATAGTCAAATTTGGGGGAATTCTCACTTTTTTATTAAAATCTTGATTATGTATTTCTATATTCCATTATTTTCATTAATAAAATTTACTTTTTATTATTAGTTTTTCGACATTTTTTTCAATCTACATAAATGGAAAATGAATTTCATGCTAGGTGATTTAATCTAATTCAATAAAAACGGAAGGAGTTTAAAAAAATAAAAACCTTTTAAAACCCAGGTATATACGTGTTACTGTTGTATCCATGTTCGAAATACAGAATGCTCTACTCCGATAGATTTCGAATGTTCCTTCCTCTTCATCCCCTTCTAAGTAGCGTTTTACGGCAATTAATTTCTTCTCAATTGTAAGTTAAGTCATAAAAATGCACCTCCTTATATTAGACGGTGTCTAACATTTGGAGGTGCATTTTTATGAGGTTTTACTATTCATGTGTGCTTTGTTTGTAACCCAAATTACCAGAAGATAGGCGAAATTTACATTCGATCCACATTTAAGATATGTACCTTGAAATGTGGCTTGATCTTCACTTTAGGATAGTCCACTTCCCAATTTAAATTCCTCCAAATTTTAGGATGAAATGCCTTAATCCTTTCACCGATCCCAAGCAAATCACAATTCGCTTTTTGCATGATTTGAATTGTCTCTAACGCTTTTTTGTCTAATTGTTTACCTAGTTCTTTTTCGGTTTTATTCACATATTTTGCATTAAGTTGGTGATATGATTTTCCTAATTTGATGACAACGATGTCGATGTTAACATTGAGATTCACTTTTGGTGGTCTTTTTGATTGCGGTATCACACGAATCGTTGAAGTTCCTTTTTTTAATGAAAAGCTGTAACTTCGATAATCGTTCTTTTCTTCGCTAACTTTCTCTAATTTACCACTATATCGTTGTCTTCCTTTTTCTTTCCCGGTAATTAACATCATCATACGCAATTGTTCTTTATTAAGTTCTACATCTGTATTCTTCCCGTGGCTAATTAATAGCCCACCTTCTAATTCTGTACCTTTCTCATTTTGTTTCACAATTGGAATCGCAAGATTTGATAATTCGTATTCTTTTGATTCTAATAATTGCATCATCGTCACACTATTAATGATATTATTTTTATCTAACGCCGAGTTAAACCTAACAAAATTACCAGCGAATTTTCCATTCTGTTTTGGAGTTGTCTTTAAAAAAGTTCCTAAGTCCCCTTTGAATATTACAACCGGTGAGTTAATAGACGTATACGGTGCATGTAATAAAAAATTAAGTTGTAAAATTGGTTCGTGTTTCACAAAAGATTCACTCATCAAATAAATCCCTGTGTTGATCCCTAAAAAAGGCGCTTGATCGATATACTGCCCTTGACTAACGGCTTCAATAACATTAGGTCCTTTTAAAACAACCGTCTCAGAAAGTGGTTCACCTGAACCCGGACCAGTACTTTTTATGTTGGTGATGACATAATCTAATTCGACTTCACGATTCTTTTCATTCCAATTGAGTCCTGCTATATCGACAAATTGTAAATTTCTTAAAGGTAAGCGATCCCAACAGCCTGTTAAAAGTGGCAACAATAAAAGTAAAATGGCAACTTTTCTCATACTTTTGCCACCTTTTCACGTAGAATCGAACCAAGTAAAAGAAATGTTGGTATCACGACAATCATGATGAAAGAAAGTACATTGTGAACATCTGAATAACGAAACATTCGTTGTCGATCAGCGCAAAAACAAGCAATGACAAAGCCAAAAACGCCAATCACCCAAACCAATAAAGAATGACGATTGATTTCTTTTTTTCGTATACTTGCGACATACCGTGCGGATAAAAACAAATACATATAGACGGTTGCTGTTATGACAGATATCCAAGTTGTGATAAAGACGATATCTAAACTCTGCACGACAGGCCATCTAAATTTACGAAGGATGAACACCATCGGTTCTGTGATAGTATCCAATTGGCTTTCGCTAAAATTATAGATGACGATGACGCTTATCAACACATAAAATAATGTCGTAATTCCGTTTGCTATTGACATCGCAAATAAAATCTCAATCTTTTTTTTGCACTGGACAAATGGAAAAACGTATAGAAGTAATTCGAATCCAGTATACGCCCAAAATGTTGGAATCGAGTCCTTTAAGACTGACACGATTCCATGTGTGCCAATCGGTAAGAAATGAAGCCAATTCCCTTTACCCATGCCACTTATGATGATAATCACCGCACAAATAACAACCAATGTAAGGACGGATTGTGAGACAGTCGAAATACTTCTTAAAGAAGATGATGCAGTATAGGCTGACATCAGAAACAAAAAACCGACAATTACAATCCAAGGTGTTTCATACAAAACCCACCGATGAAGGATATCTGCATAAGAAATTACAACAATGATACAATTCTGCGCGCAAAATAAGGCAAACAAAAAATTTAACATGACACCAATTGGTCTTCCAACAATCTGATAGAGATACTGCTGAAATGTTAATGTAGGATAACGCTTACCAAGTCCATAAATAACAAATATCACTACTTGTGAGAACACACCTCCAACCAAAACAGACATCCACGCATCATGTCCTGTATGGCGAGATTCTGCGTATGGGATCGACAAAACGTGTGCACCAATTTGTGTTGTAATCACAAGACATATCAGTTGGTTAATTGAAATCTTTTTTAGATGGATCATCGTCAACTACCCCTTTGGATCATTTAGTCTCGTCAGATCTTTTGCGACACTTTCTATTGGCCGTTTTTTTAGACGTTTGATTGGTGCTCTAAATAAGGTATCTTTTATCGCATCTTTGGTAAACCACGCATAAAAATAAGGAATACCAATCGTGTGAATCCGAGCTAAATGTGTTAATAACAAAAAGAAGCTAATCTCTAACCCGATTAATCCAAAAATAGACGCCATCACTAAGAAAGGGTAAGTCATGATTCGTGCGACATTACTCATTTCGTATGAAGGAATAATAAAGGAAGATACACCCGTGAGAGCAGTAACAACTACCATCATATTTGAAATCAGATTCGTTTGAACAACGACTGTACCAATAACAATTCCACCAACTACTCCAATTGTTTGACCAATTGGACCTGGTAGTCGAATGGCTGATTCGCGTAAGATTTCAAGCGTAACAAGCATGATTATCGCTTCTAAAATCGGAGGTAAAGCAACCAATTGCATTGAATTCTTAAGTGTTAAGGCAATTTCAAATGGAATAATTCGTGGATCAAATGTTACGAGCGCTACATACAATCCTGGTAATGAAACGGCAAAGATGAAACAAATAATCCGAAGGAAACGAAACATACTACCGACGATCCAACCAACTTGATAATCATCTGGTGTTTGAAAAAAGGACCAAAATGAAACCGGTAGTATAACACTTTGAGGCGACCCATCTGTTAAAATAGCCATTTTCCCATCCATTAGATAAGAACGGATACGGTCTGACCGTTCAGAAATGAGAAATTTCGGAAATAGTGAAAATTTATCATCTGTTATTAATTCCTCTATAAAACCAGGTGACTCGACATAATCGATATCGATACTTTCGATTTTTTTCTCCAATTCCATTAAGACGACTTCGTTTGCCAAAGAATGCAGGTATAAAATGGCTACTTTTGTACTTGAACGACGCCCAAGTGAGTAACTCTTCACGATAAAATCTGGTGTTTCAACTAATTTGCGCAACATGTTTATATTTGTATCGATATTTTCGTTTAGTGCCTTATAAGAACCGCGTAACACACGTTCATTCATCGGAATGGAAATCGAACGATCATTTGTTTTTTCAGTGTCTAATAGATAACAAATGGTTTCTCCATTTCTTTGAACCACTGTTTTTCCTGCGACTAGTGCTTTTGATACTTCTGATAACCATTCAGTTTCTTGATATTTTAGAATAGTGACCGCTTCACGAACACTCGTGTGTTGATTATGAAGCAACGGGCGGATAATGTGTTCTTGCACGATAGTTGTATCAACCATCGTATCAAAGTAGTAAAGACGGTACCATTGTTCACCAACTCGAACATCACTTGTTTTAAAATCGGAGGTATCGCATAACATCTCTCTGAGTTTTTTTTCGTTTAAATCTAGAAAAGATTCCGTTTTCATGAAGAACCTCCAATTCAAAAGTTATGTTTATTTTTCCATTTCTTTTGTTTTCCTTACTAAGTAATGAATGTTAATTTTGGATTAAAATACCAAATGTTTGTATTGATGTTCTATTTATCATGAACAAATCTTAACTGGGGAAGTTGATGAAACAACAATAAAGATACAAAAAGGAACGAAATAGCAAAAACACTGTTGCTTTTCGTTCCTTTTTATCAATTTTAACCAGAATCCTCCCACTTCAACACGTAGTGTGAGTGGGGGATTCTTTCATTAACTTGGCAAAGTTATTGAATGCAGTTACTCCTAAATAGAAAAACCTCTTAAAACATTGATAAATCAAAGTTTTAAGAGGTTTTCGCATTAATATTTTTAAGCATAAAAAAACCACCAAACAGTATGTATTGGTGGAGACGGTGGGAGTCGAACCCACGTCCAAGAATATCGGCACTTAAGCTTCTACGAGCGTAGTCACTGTATTAGAATTTCGCATACCATTCGGCCCAATGACAGGCTTCCTGATAGCTAGTCTGATTAATCTCTTCCTTTCCCCTCAGACGGTGAGGTCCGGCGTAGCCCACTAATGAGTGAACCCCTCTAAGCTATGCACATGGGCGATACATAGGAGGAGCCTTTAGTGCAATTAAGCAGCTAAAGAGAAATTGTTGTTTTTGCCAGTTATTGGCTTTTGCGTTTTAACGAGGCCGACCCCTCGACTCGCAACTTAAGCTCGAACTACCCCTGTCGAATCCGTAACGTCCCCATATAAAATGCTCACACAACTTATTCAGATATGTTCGCTATGAGTGACTTACGAAGCATAAAGCAAAGGCTTCATAATTTATAAAAACTACACATCGTGCAATTTATGTTGCTGATTAACTTACAAACTTATTATAACATATCCACTTGAAGTTGCTATTAACAATTGTTTCTAATACATTAGTTTAGTTACCAATACTTCAACAATTATCCATTTTGATTTTTTGACGATCAGAACTTTAAGATAGTATCCTCTCCCCTCCTACGTAGAAACATTTTATGTCTAACTTCTAAACATTCCATTCATTCCTCTAGCTTGCCTCTATCCGAATCAACTTATATATTCACGATTGATAGATCGCCTTAGCTCACTATTTGATTGTTCTAATTTAAATTCAAGAAAGGTTATTATTTTATATAGATGAACGTACTAAAAATATAGCATATTTATAAAACTATAATTATCTGCAGTTACTCCTAAATAGAAAAAACCCTTTAAACACTGATATATCAATGTTTAAAGAGGTTTCATTATTGATATTTAAACAATAAAAAACCACCAAACAGTATGTATTGGTGGAGACGGTGGGAGTCGAACCCACGTCCAAGAATATCGGCACTTAAGCTTCTACGAGCGTAGTCACTGTATTAGAATTTCGCATACCATTCGGCCCAATGACAGGCTTCCTGATAGCTAGTCTGATTAATCTCTTCCTTTCCCCTCAGACGGTGAGGTCCGGCGTAGCCCACTAATGAGTGAACCCCTCTAAGCTATGCACATGGGCGATACATAGGAGGAGCCTTTAGTGCAATTAAGCAGCTAAAGAGAAATTGTTGTTTTTGCCAGTTATTGGCTTTTGCGTTTTAACGAGGCCGACCCCTCGACTCGCGACTTAAGCTCGAACTACCCCTGTCGAATCCGTAACGCCCCCATATAAAATGCTCACATAACTTATTCAGATATGTTCGCTATGAGTGACTTACGAAGCATAAAGCAAAGGCTTCATAATTTATAAAAACTGCACATCGTGCAATTTGTGTTGCTGATTAACTTACAAACTTATTATAGCATATCCAACTCAAGTTGCAATTAACAATTGTTTCTAAAAGAAAAACAGAATTCCAATGCTTCAACAATTATCCAATTAAATTCGTTGACGATCCCTGAATGCACGTTCTACTTCACGTTTTGCTTCTTTTTTCTTTAAATCATCACGTTTATCGTATTGTTTCTTACCTTTACCTAATCCAAGCAATAGCTTAGCATAGCCATTTTTCAAGTAAATTTTTAAAGGTACTAACGTATAACCTGTTTCCTTTGTATAACCGATTAATTTCACGATTTCTCTATTATGTAGTAGTAATTTTCTAGTACGTAATGGTTCGTGATTGTAACGGTTTCCTTGTTCATATGGACTAATATGCATATTATGAAGCCATACTTCTCCGCCCTGAACACGTGCAAAAGAATCCTTTAGATTAGCTTTTCCAGCTCGTAATGATTTTATTTCAGTACCTTGTAAAACGATACCTGTTTCATACGTTTCTTCGATAAAGTAATCATGATACGCTTTTTTATTTTGAGCAATTACTTTCCCTTCACCTTTTGGCATAAATAACACCTCTCTATCTTTACTTATTTTACCATATATTATGTCTGTATACATAAAGCAGTGGACATTTTATCCACTGCTTTTTTACTTACTATCGTTTTTTATTACCTTTTGCTACTTTTTCGTAAAAAGGTTTGTTCTTTTTGCTCTTACTTTTACTTTTCGTTGGATTAAAACGATCATCGCGTTTATTTCTCGATGATTTACCACCACGTCCGCTTTCTTTCTCTTCATTTCGAGGTGAAGAACTATCTCCACGTCTTCCACGAGAACGGCCACTGCGAGAGCTATCTCCATTTCGATCAGAAGAACCTCTGCCGCGTCCACCTCGTCCTCTACCGCCACCAGAGCCGCCGCCAAGATTAACTGGTCCTCTACCGCCGCTTCTACGAGGTTTATTCGATTTCATGCCAACAATTTCAAAATCGATTGCTCGTTCTTCTTTATTAACGTTAACTACTCGAACAGCTACTTCATCACCAATTCTGAAGATTTTCCCTGTTCTTTCACCAATCATCGCGTACGTACGCTCGTCATAGTTATAGTAGTCATCTGATAAATCAGCAACTCGAACTAATCCTTCAATTGTGTTTGGCAGTTCAATAAACATACCGAAATTTGTTACAGAGCTAATAATACCTTCATACTCTTCACCAATTTTATCAAGCATGTACTCTGCTTTTTTCAAATCATCAGTTTCTCTTTCTGCTTCAACTGAGCGACGCTCCATATTTGATGCATGCTCTGCGATTGCAGGTAATTTATCATCCCACTCACGTTTAGTCTCATTATCCATTTTTCCTTCGATTAAATATTTACGAATTAATCGATGAACAATTAAATCCGGATATCGACGAATCGGTGATGTGAAGTGAGTATAATACTCCGCTGCTAATCCAAAATGACCAAGATTATCAGCTTCGTATTTCGCTTGTTTCATTGAACGAAGCATAACTGTTGAAATGACTGTCTCCTCTGGTTGCCCATGAACCATATCTAGAACCTGTTGCAACGCTCTCGGGTGAATTTCATTTCCAGCACCTTTTACTGTATAACCAAATGATGCAATAAATTCAAAGAATCGTTGTAACTTTTCTTCTTTTGGATCCTCATGAACACGATACATGAACGGTACATTTAACCAATGGAAATGCTCAGCAACTGTTTCATTCGCTACTAGCATAAATTCTTCAATTAGTTTTTCTGCAGTTGAACGCTCGCGTATGACGACATCAGTTGGATGACCATCTTCATCAACTAATACTTTCGATTCTTTAAAATCAAAATCGATTGCTCCACGAGTCATACGTCTATTACGTAAGATTTTCGCTAACTTAGCCATTTCCTCAAACATTGGGACTAACGGTTCGTAACGTTCACGTAATTCAGCATCTTGCTCATCTAATATTTTATTAACATCGCTATATGTCATTCGTTCAGTTGTTTTAATGATACTTTCAAAAATTTCATGCTTAACAACTTCACCTTTTTGGTCAATTTCCATTTCACATGAAAGTGTAAATCGATTTACTTTTGGATTTAATGAACAAATTCCATTAGACAAACGGTGCGGAATCATCGGTATAACTCGGTCAACTAAGTATATACTTGTTCCACGATCATGTGCTTCTTGATCAATCGGTGAGCTATCTGTCACATAGTAAGTAACGTCTGCAATATGTACTCCTAACTTGTAATGACCATTTTCAAGCGCTGTTACTGTAACGGCATCATCTAAGTCCTTTGCATCTGCTCCATCTATCGTTACAATTTGTTCACCACGAAGATCGCGACGAGTGCCAATAGCTGATTCATCAATCTCATCCGGTACTGCATTTGCTTGATCCATTACTTCCTTAGGGAATTCTTGAGGTAAATCAAACTTATGAATAACCGATAGAATATCAACACCAGGATCATTTTTATGTCCAAGTACTTGGACTACAATTCCTTCTGCACTTTTCCCATTCTCTGGAAATTGAGTAAGTTCTACAACAACTTTATGACCTTCTACAGCACCTTGAGAATTGCTCTTTGTAATAAAAATATCGCTTCCGAATCGTTTATCATCAGGAACTACGAAGCCAAAACTTTTCTGAGCCTGGTATGTACCTACCATTTTCGTTTGACCACGTTCAATAATTTTTACAATTGTCCCTTCTCTACGTGCATCACTTTTTTCTTTTGTAATACGAGCTAAAACGATGTCTCCATGTAAAGCACCATTTAAATCTGACGGCGAAATAAATACATCTTCTGCCCCTGCTTCTTCTGGAATGACAAACGCAAAGCCTTTAGCATGGCCAGTTAATTTACCTCTTACTAAATGAGATTGATCAGGTAAGCTGTATTTATTATTTCGAGAACGTACAATATAACCCTCATCTTCTAAAATAACGAGCGTTTTTACTACTTCTCGAAAGTCACTTGCTTCAGTCAGCTCCATAGCCTCTTCAATACCTTGAATATTTAAAGGCTTATAGTCTTCACTTTTCATCAATTCTAATAATTTTTCTTTCCATTGTTGATTCATAATTTTCCCTCCTTTTTTCTAACTCTTAAAGGATATTTAGTTTAAGTTTGTCCAGAAAGATTTCATTCTACCATTCCAATTCATTAAGAAATGCTAGTACATCTTCATGTAACATGTCTTTTTCCTGTCCAAGCGTAATAACATGTGTTGAATTTTCGTACCACTTTAATTTTTTCTGATCAGATTGCACTTCATTATAAATAATAATTGCGCTGTCAGTATTAATCATCTCGTCTACAGTAGATTGTACGACAAACGTTGGTGCATATACTGTATCAACATTTTCACGCACTTCTTTAATTAAACCTTGAAGAGCCTTTAATGTATTCATCGGAGTTTTTTTAAACTCTTCCATTTCTACTTCAATTTGTTCAGGAGATTTCCCTTCACGTTTTTTAAACTCTCTTGTGTAAGCTAAGACACCTTCATACATAATTTCTTCACTTTTTATATACATCGGCGAACACATTGTGACAATACCATTCAAAGGAACAGTATAACCTAGCTTTAGTGCAAATACTCCTCCTAAAGATAGACCTACCGCCGCAATTTTTTGATGTCCTTTATCCTTTAAAAACTGATAAGCTTCCATTACATCCTTCCACCAGTCTTCTGGTCCAGTATGAACAAGCTCATCTGGTGGTACACCATGTCCTTTATAGTGCGGTGCATGACAAGTATAACCTTGTTTTTCTAAAAAACGGCCAAGCATTCGTACATCCGCAGAATGTCCTGTAAATCCATGTAATAATAATACTGCTCGATCTCCACCTTCAAACGTAAATGGCTTCGGCATTGTTACTCTCATATATACTCACTCCAAAACTTTTCTATCCATTTTTCTTTCGTTACTTTTATATTATCTAAAATGATTTTGTTTATTTAAATTAATAATCGATATCTTCAATATAAATAATTGATAATAATATTTAACTAATTTTACGTAAAGAAATTGTTCTTTTATTTTACCTTTCAATTCAATAATTTACCAATAAACAGTTTTTTTAATTATCTAGTTATGATTTAATGAAAGGTGTGGTAATAATAATGTTGGTAATTTAACCAACAAAAGGAGGATACGTTATGTTTAATAATGTTGAAGAATTTATTACTGAATGGAAAATGGAAGAAGCAAACACAATCAAGTTACTAAATGCTATGACAGATGAGTCACTTGATCAATCAATTGGTGAAGATTTTAGCTCTTTAGGAGAATTAGCTTGGCATATAACTACAGCAATTAAAGCGATCATTTCACAATCAGGATTACAATTCGAAGCATCCATGAGCAAGGAAGAGATGCCAGCAACTGCGAAGGAAATTACTGAAAAATACGCAGAAGCAAGTAAAGCAATGGTTGAAGCAGCAGAAAAAGAATGGAAAGAAAAAGACTTAAATCAAATCATTAATGCTTTTGGATTCCTTGAAATGCCTATCCATGCATTACTACGTATGGCAATTTCACATCAAACGCATCACCGCGGCCAAATGACTGTATTAATGCGACAAGCAGGATTAGCTATTCCTGGAATGTACGGTCCAAGTAAAGAAGAATGGGCTGCAATGAAGGGATAATTTTTTGTGGCTAATTGTGGGACGACCTGGTTTTTAGGTTGTCTTTTTTATTACTCCAAATCGAACTACATAGTTTACAATTTTAGAAAAATAAAAAAGCCACCTTTTTGGTAGCTTGTTTTATTACAGTTTAAAATACGTTACAGCAATTGTTAGAATGAAGAATAAAACCGCTACAACAACTGTGATTCGTTGTAAAACTAATTCGAAACCACGAGCTTTTTGCTTGCCAAACAGTTGCTCAGCACCACCAGAGATCGCACCTGATAGGCCGTTACTTTTACTAGATTGAAGTAGAACTAAAACAATCATAAGTACTGAAACAATAATTAATAGTACAGATAAAAACGTATGCATTTCTTCACCTCCACAGTAAAATACTGTTACTTCCTATTCTACTATGAAGAATACTATACTTCAATATGAGAGTACAACACTTATTTAATGTTTTAAGATCGTTTCTTCAATCCAAGTTTTTACATCCTGATGTACTTCATCTTTATTTGTTTCATGAAGCATCTCATGGCGACCTTCTTCATATAATTTCAACTTTACATTTGAACATCCAATATCTTTATATAACCCATATACCTTCTTTACACCTTCACCATTTTGACCAACTGGATCTTTATCTCCTGAAAAAATATAAATTGGCAATGAGGTTGGTGTCTTCGTTACTTCCTCTTTACGATGTATAATTCCGATCCCTTTCAACAGTTCGCGATAATAGCTTGCAGAACAAATAAAACCACAATATGGATCTTTTATATAGCGATCAATCTCAGCTTCATCTCTTGTTAACCAATCATATTTTGTTTTAGGAAACTTAAAATGATTATTGAAGTTTCCAAAGGTTAAAAAGTCTAAAACCTTACTTCTCTTACTAGCTCCAATTAAAAATGCTTCTGCGCTTGAAATAAAAACTCCTAATTTTCTTAGTATTCCTGGATCGCATCCAGTTCCAGAAATAATTAGCCCATCGTATAGTCCCCCATTTAATTGAACAACTCGTCTGCTCAAATAAGATCCCATACTATGCCCAAATAGAATTAAAGGAATATCTTTCAGTTCTTTTCTGATCATCTTACTTATAAAAATGATATCATTAGCAACTTCATCCCAACCGATTTCTTCACCAAAAAAACCTAAATCATCCTCAATAGCCGCTGTTTTTCCATGACCTCTTTGATCATGAACAAAGACTGCAAACTGATTATGAACTAAATATTCAATAAATTTTTCATAAGCTCCACCATGCTCTGCCATTCCATGTACAATTTGAATCACAGCAATTGGTTCAGCAGGAATATATTTTCGCAAATAGATTTTTGTTCGATCCTTCGCCGAAATTAATCCTTCCCAATTATTCATTTTTATGCCCCTTCATCTCATATGTTGTAAAAGATACTAATAAGAAAAAACAAGTGAAATAGATTATTTCTAATCGTATGTAATTAAATGTAAATTCATCACCTAATAGTCTCCAAAAAACAATTACTATTGTAACAATAACAATCATAAATGGAAGTAAATATGTTTTTATAGTATACCAAAGAAAATCTTTTAAGTATGCGAAAAATTTCATAATTATCCTCCCAACTAATTGCCATTCTTATCCATAATTCAATACTAATCCATATTTCCTAATTCTATAGTTTAATTTTTAACAATTTATCATCAATTTGGTGAACTTTTTATGTCAAAGTTAAGCTCATATTTAGGATTTTAAACTAAGCATGTTTTGTATTGAAGTTTGAATTGAGATAAATACAGAATGAATGGGGGATTCGAAATGAAAAGAGGCATTCAAACATTTTTAAGCATTTTCTTTGCTATTGTAATGCTTGTCTTATTCGTCATATTTTTCATAAAAGACGATTCTTATCGCTATCCAATCGCACTAGGTGGCCTCGTTTGTGCACTCGTGCCACTCATATTAGATAAATTTTTTAAAATTCGATTTGCATTTTCGTTTATTCTCTCTTATTTTGCTTTTTTAATAGGGTCCCTATGTCTTGGTTCAATGCTTAGATTTTATAGCTTAGGCTGGTGGGATACGTTTTTACATTTTCTAAGTGGAACACTAGTCGCATTTTTAGCAATTGATTTATTGGGAAAATTGACAACGAAACAGTCTCAAAGCGCAATGTCAGCTGGATTCATTTTTCTATTTGTATTTGCATTCGGAGTATTTTGTGGAGCCTTATGGGAAATTTGGGAATTCAGTAGCGACCAATTTTTTGGAACTAATACCCAAGGCGGTGGTAATTTTGATACGATGACAGATATAATCGCAGACTCAATCGGAGCACTCATTATCGCAATTGGGTTTGCTAGAAGGTCGAGAAAAAATAAGTAGATAGTTTCATTTCATTAAAGAACAGACATAAACTTCATAAAAAGGCCCACAAGATTATTAAATGCTTGTGGGTCTTTATAATATCCTATTCCCTGCTTTTTCTGTCCTTTAAAATGATTTGAATCCTAATCCTACTCTTAATTAGTTACTATTTGGGTCTGTATTATCAAGATAAGTTGAACACTCAGTCTGTGATTACTCTTCATCATCCCAAACATTATAAGCCAGATTAAACAATTCACTTTGACTATTATATTTCTCATTTCCAGTACTTTTTACATACTGATATACACCATTTTCATCTTGCTCACGTGCTTTTGCAGTATCGAAGAGCATCATAAGTAAGATACTCATAATTCTTTTTTTTAGATGATCAGCGAATATTGGAAAAAAGATTTCAACTCGTTTTTCCATATTACGTGTCATTAAATCAGCAGATGATAAAAAGATTTTCTGCTCCCCATTATGATAAAAATAATAGATACGACTATGCTCTAAAAATCGCCCAACGATACTAATGACACGAATATTTTCACTCACACCTTTTATTTGAGGACGCAAGCAGCAAGTTCCGCGAACAATTAAGTCAATCTTTACCCCAGCTTTAGATGCTTCATATAGCTTCATAATAATTTGCTTATCAGTTAAAGAATTCATTTTGGCGATGATTCTTCCATTTCCATATTGTTTATGAAAAGCAATTTCCTCATCAATCATTCGAATAAAATCATGACGAATACTATACGGAGCGACAGATAAATGCCTAAAGTCAGGCTTTTCCATAAACCCACTTAAGAAGTTAAAAAAATTTGTAGCATCTACTCCGATTTGTCGATTAGCAGTCATTAGTCCCATATCTGTATAAATTTTTGCTGTTGCATCATTATAGTTGCCAGTGCCCAAGTGGACAAATCGTTCAATTCTTCCATTCTTTTTACGAACAACGAGTGTGATTTTACTATGTGTTTTTAAATGAGTCATTCCATAAATAACATGGCAGCCCTCTTTTTCTAATTCCTTTGCCCAATGTACATTGTTTTCTTCGTCAAAACGAGCTTTTAACTCTACAAGAACAGTTACTTGTTTACCATTTTCTGCTGCACGCTTTAACGCCTCAATAATAGGAGAATCACCACTTACTCGATACAAAGTTTGTTTAATCGCTAAGACGTCAGGATCATTTGCTGCATCTAATACAAAATCTAATACCGGCTCAAATGATTCGTACGGATGATGAAGCAATATATCTTGTTCCAATATTTTTTCAAATATATCCTCATCAGTTTCAAGATCTTGTGGTGGCTGTGGGATTAATGTTTCATATACTAAATGCTCTTTATATTGTTCTAATTCCTTATAAAAACTAAATAAAAAGGTTAAATCTAGTGGACCATCAAGCTTATATACATCCTTACCGTGTACATCAAGCTCATCTAATAAATAGTTTAAAATGTAATCACTCGCGCCAGACTGTCCAATTTCAAGTCGAACCGCCGAACCCCATTTTCGTTTTTTTAACTCTATTTCTATTTCACGAAGTAAGTCCCTCGCACCTTCTTCATGAATCGTCAAATCAGCATTTCTTGTAATTCTAAACTGCGCTACTTCTCGTACGATAAAACCTCGGAACAAAAGATGTATATAAGCAGTAATAGCATCTTCCAATAAAATATAACAATGCTTTTCATCAAGTGTAGGTATTGATATAAATCTTTTTAACAAAGAAGGGACTTGTACAATTGCAAATTTATTGCGCTTTTCTTCCTCCCCTGTCATATCTTCTAAATAAACTGCCAAATTTAAGCTTTTATTTAATAGCATTGGAAATGGTCTATACGCATCGATTGCCATTGGTGTTAATACGGGAAGTACTTGCTCTTCAAAGTAATTTTCTAAATAATCTTTTTGACGATCACTAAGCTCATGATATTTTACTAGATGAACATTCTCCTCTTTTAATTTTGGAATTAATGTTTCTGTAAATGTTTTATATTGTAAATTTACAAGTTCATGACCAACTGTTGAAATTTGTGAAAGTTGCTGTTTTGGTGTTAAACCAGCCTTATTTTCTGGCTTATTAAAACCTGCTTTTACTTGATCCTTTAGGCCAGCAAATCGTACCATAAAAAACTCATCTAAATTCGAACTAAATATTGCCAAAAATTTCAAACGTTCAAGCAAAGGATTATGTACGTCTAAGGCCTCTTCTAAAACACGTTCATTAAAAGCAAGCCAACTTAATTCTCGATTATTATAATATTGTGGATCTGCTAACTCTATTTTTCTACCACTATACTCTTTTGTCGCTATCATCATTTACACCCTTTTTGAACATATTCTAGAAATACGATCTCTTTATTTTTTAATTAATATCTACTCCATAATCCTACAATAATAAAATTTACCCATTATTAACGCCATGTTAATAAATTGTAAATATATGAAAAAAATGTTAATTAATGACAATTTTTAATTAAAATAAAAAAGCACAATCTGATTACTCAGATTTGTGCTTTTCAAAATGGATATATGTTGTTATATTAAATAGTTTTTCTAATTGCTTTATCTGTTTTTCAGATTCAATTTCTTCAACTGTTGAATCGTCTATACATTTAAGTTGTACGATCAAGTCATCATTGTTTAATTTAAATTCAATATTCTTTACTACTTCTCTTTTCGATGCGTTTAGACTATTAGCAAACTTTAAAAGGATCCCTAAAAAGCGTAGTTTCTTAAGCTCATCCGCTGAAAACCACTCAAGAAACGGTTTAACATATTGCTTAAAGCTATTTTTATTTTTATATGAAGCCATTAAGGCAATTTTTATGCGATCTTTATGGCTTAATCCTTCAATTGTACGATTAGATAATAAATAGAAAGTATGCTGACTACTTGATTCTTCGCCTATGTATTGTCCAAGATTATAGACCCGAGTTGCTAGATTTATGTCTAATATATCTCCATACTTTATTTGATATAAATTGTATAAATTTATTTGCTCTACTAATTGGTTTACTAAAACCTTAATATGATTTACGTGATTTATATTTACATCATAATCTTTCTCTAAATCACTAAAACTTTTGTCTAATACATCAGGAAGTAACTTTTCTCCGTTTAATATACACTCTTCCATAAAGATACCATCTCTCAGGCCTTTATTACTGAAAATAAAGCTCTTTGCATTAACAATTGAATAAAGCTCTTTAAAGACCTCAATTGCAGGAAGAATGATATCAGCACGATCTTTTGATAGACCTTCCGTTCTTAAAATATGGTCAAACTCTAATGATGAAAGATGTTTTTTTATGAAGTTTATCTCTTCAAAATTCATCTCATATTGATGTATACCTGTAATCGGGTAATTAACCAAACTTTGATGGATTTGTACTACATTTCGAGCACTTCCCCCAACTGCGACAATCGGAACTTGCTTTTCTCTAAGCCAATCTAAAGATTCAAATTGCTTTTGTATAAATTGAGTAAGTTGCTTCATTTCTTCAGCAGTTGGAATATTGCTTGATATAAAATCCTGCTTTAAAGATAATGCTCCAAATGGAAAACTATGAAAATGGATCATTTCACGATTCTTAAAATAAGTTACCTCTGTGCTACCTCCACCAATATCAATTGTAACTCCCTCTTGTATTGGAGTAGAATTTACAACGGCAAGAAATCCATAAAACGCTTCATCATAACCCGATAAAATTTGTAATGTAAAATCAGTTTTTTCGGCCACTAGTTGAATCAATTCGTCTCGATTAATGGACTGTCTAATCGTTGCAGTCGCTACACATTTAACTTCACTAATTTTATGATGACGAGTGATTTCCTGAAACATCAGAAGTGTTTTAAGTAATATATTCTTTCCTTCAGTATTCAAAACTTCTTGATCATTTAAATATTTACGTAAACGAGCTACCGTTTTAATATTCTCAATTTCTTTTATACGCCCGCTTTTACTTTTTTCATATATAACAAGTCTGATTGTATTTGAACCTATATCAATGATGCCGTATTTCTCTTTCAAACTTCTCATCCTTTATTTAAATATTTAGTAAAATTTCTAGTTCCTCCATTATATCAATAGATAGGCAATAAATAATCCTTTCTTGTTGAATAGGTACTTTTGTCATACTATCAAATAAATTATCTATTCGACTAATTTACCAAGACTCTTTAATATTCAATTTTATTTTAAATTCACACTTGGATTTCAATGGTTATATACTCCTCGAAAGTCACAATAAAAAACCCGATTACTCTTAACGAATAATCAGGCTTTAATTAATAGTTTTCTGATTTTGCCTCAACTATGACATTCTTCATAATCTTGAACATTGGTACCATAATGATGATTCCAATAACAAATAATAATGCTGAAACTTGATAAATAGAGACTAAAGAAAAATGCTCTTTTAAAATCCCTGCCAAGCTCATTGTAATGACCATAGCTCCCATAAATAATGGTGTTAATATACCGTTTACTCTACCTACAAACTTTTCATCAGTATTTTTTAAGATGATTGTATTAATACCAATATGCAATGCAGGCATAAATAATCCGATAAAGAATTCAGCAACTAACGTTAGCCAGAACATCTCAGACCAACCTATTACAAATATTCCAATCGCATTGACCGCCATACCGATTAATAATAAAACATGCGGTGCCAACTTATTAGATATTACCATTATTAGGCCACCACCTATAATCATAGCGGCTCCATTTGCAGCAAATATCCATTGTAAATATTCCTTATCCAATCCTAGTCGCTCAGTTACTAAAAAAATCGCTAATGGATGTATAAGGCCTATACCTAATCCTGCTGCTGCAAATACTCCACCTAAATAAACGAGAATTTTACGAGACCAAACGTATTGGAATCCTGACTTCATCTCTTCCATTAATGATGTTGTATGTTCTGCCTTTTCTTCTTCTTGATCTTTAGGTAACCTTGTTAATACTAAAGCTGACATAAGAAAAGCAATACCTACAATTGCCATCGAAACATGCATTCCAGCTTGTTGAAATACGAACGTACCTAATACTGGACCTAAAATCATAAAGACTGCCATCATCGTTTGAAATATAGACATACCTGCTTGCATTTGCTCACCTGGTACATGAACTTTAAATAACTTCATATTGGAAGGCTGAGAAAACTGGGACAAGATTGCTGAAACTAATGTAGCAAAAAACACAAACTTCCAAGTTCCATATAAAAGTGCTAACAAAATAACAAATATAGATACAGCACTTAAAAGATCGCACCAAATCATTGTACGCTTTGGTTTCCAGCGATCGGCAAAAGTTCCACCGATAAAAGAAAAAATAAAAATCGGCGCAAATTCAGCAACTGAAATCAGTGATACGGCTGTTGCATCGCCATTTGTCTTTTCCACAACAAATAATAATATTGCAAAATTACGAATCCAAATACCAACTTGAATAAACAAGCCTGCTGAAAGAATTGTCTGGATAAAAGGATTTTTTAACAAAGAAGCCATTGAAGGATTTGAAGCTGTTGGAGTAGATGTAGACATTTTTTCCCCTCTCTTATTTTTAATTCATTCCGAATTAATCTCAATCAAACACAAGAACTAATGTTCGCGTATTCTTATTTTAACATTAGGATTCTTTAATAATCAATCCTAATTATTACAAATACAAAAATTATCTAACGGATCAATTAAATAGATGATGACACCACTTACATTAAATTTAAACTCATTGAAGAAAGAAAGGAAATTAATATCTGACCAGCAGCCTTACTCATTTTGTATGTATCAATTATTAGTAACCTAATAGATTTCACAGAAACAATTTATTCAACTCATTAATATTGACTTTTTATTGTTACAATTATATTATTACCTCTTTTATACTAAAACTTATCTTCTAACATGCTTTCACCTCTTTTTCTCACCACTCCATAATTTAATAATTTATTTCCTAATTAGACTTTACTTCGATACATTTTCTTAATCTTTTCATACTTGTTTCTAGATAATTAGTAATTAATTTAAGCAATGTACTACTCATTTATCTAGCTTTATTTTGATAGATTTGTGAACGCTTTTTATTGAGGTTTAAATCTTAATAATAATGACCACTTATATTATTAAACATCTTACTAATAAGGGAGGTTATATTTTTTATGAACAACAATAGAAAAAAAGTTTCTCAGTATTTGGAGAATATAGAAGAAAAAAAAAGATTCATAGTTGAAAAGTTTCTCGAAGATAATAAAAACTTTCTATTATTTGTATCATATCTAGAACATCCGGATATAGAAAAACAAAGAATTATAGATTCTTCTTTTAAAAAGTTTTTATTTGAATTTAGAAAGAAAAGTTACTTTAAAAGTCTAATACGCTATAAATCTATAGATTTCGATAAGCGAATAAATAAATTGAATAACAGAAATATATTATCAATAGATAAACCTATAAAACTGGACGTAATAAGTATAAAGAACAATATTATCGTTAATGAAAATCCTAATATCTATAGTAGCTTGGATTCTTTTGAACAAATAGAAAACGATGTCTTAAGAAGTGCAATAAAAACTTTAACACCAAAGCAGCAACAAATTATTAAATTAATATATTTTCATCATTTATCACAAACTGAAGCTGCTAGGATGACAAACTCTTCTCCCCAAAATATCAATAGAATTCATAAAAAAGCTATTGAACAAATTAAGTCTAAATTTAATTCATAAATGTTTGGAGTTGTGCTTTAATGCCTAGTCACGAGGATTTTCAAACTTTATTAGACGATCTCAAATTTTATATTAACAGCCATGTTAGGAAAGTAACTTATGCCAATCAAGAAGATTTAGCGCAGGAAATTAAAATATTAATCTACGAGAAATTTTTAAATATCAATAATATTATCTCTGAACCACCTGGTTTTTTTGAGTTTATAAACGAGCAAAAAATTGACAATGAAAAATAATATAAAGGAGAAAAAGATGCCTGAGATAATACCTAATATTACATTTGTGATTTTCCAATAGTAGTACTTATTTAACTATTATATTGGTTTAAAAAAAGTAGAATTACTAGCACATTTAAAGCAATTAAAGGTAATTATAAACAAAAAGAATTAAGGAGTTAAATTAAATGAAAACTACTAAAACCTCCGAGTTTAGAACTCTATACAAAAAGTTTCAACCAATTTTTTTAAGTTATAACGATATTCAAGACCTATATCATGTATATACAAAGCAACCTCACAATACTAGAGATATAGTAGAAGATTTTGAATCTTTTGGGGAAGAAAGAATCTTACAGATATTATCTGAAACACTCGGAGCAAAATGTAACTTTACAATGTTTCAAGAAATAAATTTATTTAATATTGATGGTATAAAATCAATTTTTTACCATACTCTGAAAGATATAAAAATATATGAGATTTTAAATTTGTTAAAGAAAAAAGGAAAACTAAAATATGTTTTATATGTTTATAATCTTGATTTAAAAAATGGTAATAAGACCGAATTCGAACAAACTATACAAATAGCATATATCTGGTAAGGGTAAGGTATTCATACTAAAAATTTTAGATCCTTATTTAATTAATAAGGTTTTTTTGTTTGTTTACTTTAAAATTAACCTGACTTAAGAAACCCTCAACTATATCTACAACTTCATTATGCGTATTTTTAAATGAACCCAAATCTAGAAACTCTTTTATCTTTCCTCCTGCGGTTACAATCTTTACTAAAATTTTATCTTTTCCATAAATCATTATCGTTGTAACTAATTTACAACCTAAATTAATAGAAAACTTTTCAAGTATAAAAATAACCCCGTCGCTTAGTGCAACTTTTTCGATAATGTTAAAATTTTTAGCTCGAATGCATTCTTCCACATTCTTAAAATTAATATCTTTAAAACAATTAATACTCATAAACTCTTTCTCATATTTCCTCATTATAATACCTCCTATTTATTGTAATTTATATTATTATTTTACTTGATTTTACTAAAGTAATTTAACATCAAAAGTTACAAAAAAATGTCATTGATGTTAATCAATGACATTTTTTACTATTAGATGAATTGTGCAGTTTGTTTTGTTGTATAGCTCCATGCATTACCAGATGCAGAACCTGTAAATGTCTTATAAACCGCAGTTTTTATTCTTAAGTATTTATAGGTTCCACTTTTAAGCTTTGACATATTAGAAGTATATTTTGCATTATCAAGCGCCTTTTTAACACCATCTGCTACCCCTAATAATGTTATTGCAATACCTGCTACTGCATAGATAGCTGCTGCAAAAAATACTCCTATTATCGTTACTACTATACCTGCCCCACCGAGACTTATAGCAGTTACAATATCTTTATAGCCTCCTGAATTTTTTCGAATAAATTCATCATTTAATTGTTTATATGTCTTATCAACATTACTTAAGTTTTTAACAAAAAAAATTTCTCCAGGAACTGGCATTCGAATCTCTCCTATTAATTTAATTTTTTAAAACAAAACATCAAAACCGGTATTTGTGTTTGTATATATAAGTGAAAGATTCAAGGATTTTTTCAACCTATGTGCAATAAATTAAAAAAATTTAAAATTAATCAATAAAAAAAAGAGAAGGTGACGATCCTTCTCTTTTTAACGTGTCTATAATGGATTATGTTTTTTTTGTTAATGCACTTAGTTTTGATTCAATTATTTTCTTAAGTTGTAGAAAGATTTTAATCCTTGGTATACTGCGCTTTCGCCTAACTCGTCTTGAATACGTAATAATTGGTTGTATTTAGCGATACGGTCTGTACGAGAAGCAGAACCTGTTTTAATTTGACCAGCATTTGTAGCAACAGCGATATCAGCGATTGTGCTATCTTCAGTTTCACCAGAACGGTGAGAAACTACTGCTGTGTAACCAGCACGTTTAGCCATTTCGATTGCATCGAAAGTTTCAGTTAATGTACCGATTTGGTTAACTTTGATAAGGATTGAGTTTGCGATACCTTTTTCAATACCTTCAGCTAACTTTTTAGTGTTTGTAACGAATAAATCGTCACCTACTAATTGTACTCGGCTACCTAAACGTTCAGTTAATAATTTGTGACCATCCCAGTCGTTTTCATCTAAACCATCTTCAATTGAAAGGATTGGGAAATCATTGCAAAGTTGCTCGTAGAAATCAACCATTTCAGCTGAAGATACACCAGTGCGTCCTTCACCTGCAAGATCGTATTTACCAGTCTCTTTGTTAAAGAATTCAGAAGAAGCAACGTCCATTCCTAAGAATACTTGCTCTCCAGCTTTATAACCAGATTTATCAATTGCTTCCATGATTACTTCTAAAGCTTCACGGTTTGAACCAAGGTTTGGAGCGAATCCACCTTCGTCACCTACAGCTGTGTTTAAACCTTTATCATGTAATACTGCTTTAAGGTTGTGGAAAATTTCAGTACCCATACGAATTGCTTCTTTAAAGCTTTCAGCACCTACAGGTAAGATCATGAATTCTTGGAAGTCTACGTTATTATCAGCGTGAGAACCACCGTTGATGATGTTCATCATTGGAACTGGTAATTGTTTCGCGTTAAATCCACCAAGGTATTGGTATAATGGTAAACCTAATTCATCAGCTGCTGCACGAGCTACTGCCATAGATACACCTAGGATTGCGTTAGCACCTAATTTACCTTTGTTTTCAGTACCGTCTACTTCAATCATACGACGGTCGATTGAAACTTGGTCAGTTACTTCGTATCCAACGATTTCTTCAGCTAAAATATCATTAACGTTAGATACAGCTTTCTCAACACCTTTACCAAGGTAACGAGATTTGTCTCCATCACGTAATTCAACAGCTTCGTATTCACCAGTTGAAGCACCACTTGGTACTAATGCACGACCAAAGCCGCCATCTTCTGTATAAACTTCTACTTCTACAGTAGGGTTACCACGAGAATCTAATACTTCGCGAGCATAAACATCAATAATCATTGACATAATAAAATCTCTCCTTTTAGTTGCGTTATACGCTTAATTAAAAACTTTTTTATATTAACTGTTCACTTATTTAATAAGTGATTTACCAGTCATTTCTTTTGGTTGTTCTACTTTTAATAAATCAAGAACTGTTGGAGCTAAATCACCTAAAATACCATCTTCACGTAACTTAACACCTTCTTCAGTTACAATAACTGGTACAGGGTTAGTCGTATGAGCTGTCATAGGTTCACCCTCAGGTGTAATTTCTTCATCAGCATTTCCATGGTCAGCAGTAATGATCGCTTTTCCGCCTTTTGCTAGAATTGCATCAACTACTTCTCCTAAACATTCATCAACTGCTTCAATTGCTTTAACTGTCGGCTCAAGTTTTCCTGAATGTCCTACCATATCTGGATTTGCAAAGTTCAAGATGATTACATCATGCTTGTCTGCTGCAATCTCTTTAAGTAATGCATCTTTTACTTCATAAGCACTCATTTCAGGTTGCAGGTCGTAAGTTGCAACTTTTGGCGAGTTAATCAAAATACGTTCTTCACCTGGGAACTCTGCTTCACGGCCTCCACTAAAGAAAAATGTAACATGTGGATACTTTTCCGTTTCAGCAATTCTTAATTGATTTAACTTATTTTGAGCAAGTACTTCACCTAATGTGTTATCCAAATTAGTAGGTTTAAATGCAACATAACCTTGTACTGTTTCACTAAAATGTGTTAAGCAAACGAAATGAAGATTTTTTGGGAACTTACTTCCACGATCAAAGTCACGGAAATCATCGTTTGTAAATACATTTGAAATTTGTATTGCACGGTCAGGTCGGAAGTTGTAGAAGATAATTGAATCTTCATCACTTATTGTTGCAACTGGAGTTCCATCTTCTTTTACCATTACAGAAGGTAAAACGAATTCATCATGGATACCATTCGCATACGAGTCTTCAATTAATTCATACGGACTTGTATAAGTTGGTCCTTCTCCATATACCATTGCACAATAGCATTTTTCTACGCGATCCCAACGTTTGTCACGGTCCATGGAATAATAACGGCCAGAAATTGTTGCAAATTCTCCGACACCATATTCTTTAAATTTTGCTTCTGTTTGATCGATATATTTTTTAGCTGTAGTTGGACCAACATCTCGTCCATCAAGGAAAGCATGTAAATATACCTTTTTCATACCTTCTTCAGCAGCTAATTTTAATAAAGCAAACATGTGATTAATATGGCTGTGAATACCACCATCAGACAGTAAACCAAAAATATGTAATGCTTTATCTTTTTCTTTTGCACTTTTAATTGCATCGATGAATGTATCATTTTTTTCGAATTCGCCTTCACGAATAGCCTTATTTACACGCGTTAAGCTTTGATAAACAATTCGTCCAGCTCCGATATTCAAATGACCAACTTCAGAATTACCCATTTGTCCTTCAGGTAGCCCTACTGCTTCACCGCTAGCAGTTAATTGCGCATGAGGATATTTATTCCAATATCTATCATAATTTGGTTTCTTCGCTTGTGCAACAGCATTTCCAAATGTTTCATCGCGCAAACCAAATCCATCAAGGATAATTAACGCTACTGGTTGTTTACTCATTACTTAACAGCCTCCAATAATGCAAGGAAAGAAGCTGGTTCTAAACTTGCTCCACCTACTAACGCACCGTCAATATCAGGTTGAGCCATATATTCTTTAATATTTTCAGGTTTTACACTGCCACCATATTGAACACGTACAGATTCTGCAACAGTTTCATCATAAAGACTTGCTACAACATCACGAACAAATTTACATGAATCTTGTGCATCTTTTTCTGTAGCAGATTTTCCTGTTCCAATTGCCCAAATCGGTTCATATGCAATAACTAAATTCTTTACTTGCTCATCTGTTAGACCTGCAAGATCAGCTGTTAATTGAGTACGAATAACTTCCTCAAATTTACCGCCTTCACGTTCTTCAAGCGTTTCACCACAGCAAAGTATTGGCGTAAGGCCGTGTTCGAAAGCTTTTTTTGTTTTACTATTAATAAACTCATCTGTTTCGCCATAATATTCACGACGCTCAGAATGTCCGATAATCGCATAAGTTACGCCTAAATCTTTAAGTGCTACTGGGCTAATTTCTCCAGTATAAGCACCACTATCTTGATCACTTACATTTTGAGAACCAATTTTTAATTCAGTTCCTTTTGTACCGTATAACATAGGTGCAATAAATAATGCAGGAGCACAAACTGCTGAATCTACTTTATCAGATGATGGAATGCTATTTTTTACTTCTTCAACAAATGTCATCGCTTCGTTAAGCGTCTTATTCATTTTCCAGTTACCTGCGATAATTGGTTTACGCATGAGAAACACCTTCCTACAATTGGTAAGACATAACATCTTACTCTATTTCAATTACTAAATATTGTAAAGCTTTAAGACTTATTTATCGTTTAATACCGCAACTCCAGGAAGCTCTTTACCTTCCATAAATTCTAATGAAGCACCACCACCAGTAGAAATGTGGCTCATTTTATCTGCTAAACCGAATTTTTCAGCAGCAGCAGCTGAGTCTCCACCACCGATAATTGAATACGCATCAGAATCTGCTAATGCTTGTGCTACTCCTTTAGTACCTTGAGCAAATTTATCGATTTCAAATACACCCATAGGTCCATTCCAAATGACTAATTTAGAGCTATTAATGACATCTGCATAAAGAGCAGTTGTTTTTGGTCCAATATCAAGAGCTTGCCAATCCGCTGGAATACCATCAATATCAACCTGTTGCGTATTAGCATCTTCACCGAATTTGTCAGCAATAATTGCATCAATTGGCATATAGAATTTAACGCCTTTAGCTTCGGCTTTTTGCATAAATTCATTAGCTAAATCAATTTTATCTTCTTCTAAAAGAGATTGACCGATTTCATAGCCTTTAGCTTTTAAGAATGTATAAGCTAAACCGCCACCAATAATTAAGTTATCTACTTTTTCTAATAAATTTTCAATTACACTAATTTTATCTCGAACTTTCGCTCCACCGATAATAGCTGTAAATGGGCGCTCTGGATTAGAAAGTGCTTTACCTAAAACGCTTATTTCTTTTTCCATTAAGAATCCAGCTACCGCAGGAATAAATTTAGCAATACCAGCAGTTGTAGCATGTGCACGGTGTGCAGCACCAAAAGCATCATTTACATATACATCAGCTAAAGAAGCAAATTCTTTTGCTAGAGCTTCATCATTTTTCTCTTCGCCTGGGTAGAAACGAACGTTTTCTAATAATAAAACATCGCCTTCATTCATTTTGCTAATTGCTTCTTGAACTTTAGGTCCGTATGCTTCATCAGTTTTAATAACGTTTTTACCTAATTTTTCGCTTAAACGTGTAGCAACTGCATTTAAACGCATGTCTTCATTTACTTGTCCTTTTGGACGTCCTAAGTGAGATGCTAAAATAACTTTTGCTCCGTTTTCTATTAAATACTGAATCGTAGGAAGAGCAGCACGAATACGAGTATCATCAGTTACTTCTCCGTTTGCCATCGGTACGTTAAAATCTACACGGCAAAATACGCGTTTCCCTTTTACATCAATGTCATGTAATGACTTTTTGTTCATAGTAGGTGCCTCCAGTACTGTTTTTATTCATCCATTCAATTTCACTGGTCGATCCGTCTCATACAAAGTCGTATCTATTCTGTGATATTGTCACCGCAATTTTAACAGATTATGTACATCAATTGGAATTTATTTCTAGAGTATTTTTTTATATTGTGTTGGATTAGTGACAAAAGAGGATTTTTATCAAACAAAAGAGGGGAGGAAATTCCCCTCACCCTCATATTAATTTTTATTAAAAATTATAGACCTTTTGAAGCGATGTGAGCTACTAAGTCAACTACACGAGTTGAGTAACCAGTTTCATTATCGTACCAAGAAAGGATTTTAACCATGTTGCCTTCCATAGTCATTGTAGATAATGCATCGATTGTAGAAGAGTTTGTGCAACCGTTATAGTCGATTGATACTAATGGCTCTTCAGAATATCCTAAGATACCTTTTAATTCACCTTCAGAAGCAGCTTTAAATGCAGCATTTACTTCTTCAGCAGTTACTTCAGCGTTTAATTCTACTACTAAGTCAACTAAAGATACGTTAGCAGTTGGTACACGTACAGCACCACCGTTTAATTTACCTTTTAATTGAGGTAATACTAATGAAACTGCTTTAGCAGCACCAGTAGTTGTTGGAATCATGCTCATTGCAGCAGCACGTGCACGACGTAAATCTTTGTGTGGTAAATCTAGAATTTGTTGGTCATTTGTGTATGAGTGAACAGTTGTCATCATACCACGTTTGATACCGAATTTTTCGTCTAATACTTTAGCAAATGGAGCTAAACAGTTAGTTGTACAAGAAGCATTAGAAATTACATTGTGGCTAGCTGCATCGTATTTGTCATCATTTACACCCATTACGATCGTGATATCTTCATTAGAAGCTGGTGCAGAGATGATTACTTTTTTAACTGATCCACCTAAGTGTTTTTCAGCGTCTTTTTTATCTGTGAAACGACCAGTAGATTCTACTACAACTTCTACTCCATAATCGCTCCAAGGTAAAACTGCTGGGTCACGCTCAGCAATTACTTTAATTTCGCTTCCGTTAACAACGATTGAATCGCCATTTACTGCTACATCAGCGTTTACTGAACCGTGTACTGAATCATATTTTAATAAGTGAGCTAAAGTTTTAGCATCTGTTAAGTCATTGATTGCTACAACCTCTACGTTTGGGTTGTTTAAAGCTGCGCGGAAAACCATACGTCCGATACGTCCAAATCCATTAATACCAATTTTAGTTGCCATTTTTAATTTCCTCCTTTTAATAGGTAGAATCTCTTTTTATTTTAAAGGGAACATCCTTTAATTAACTCTTTTGCTGCTCCTTCGTCTGTGACGAGGATGTTTACATGACCTTTCTTTAAGAAAGAAGCCATTGCTTTAGCTTTAGAAGATCCTCCAGATACTGCAAGTACATATGGTATATTCTCCAATTCATTCAGTTGTAAACCAATTGTTCTTACTCTGTAAACAACTTCACCATTCTCATTAAAGTAATATCCAAATGCCTCTCCTACAGCTCTAGATTCAGTTAAGATTTCTAACTGTTCTGATGAAGACTGTCTTCGCTTAGCCATCGTAAATGCATCTCCAATGCCGTGTACAACAATTGAAGAAGATCGAATTAAATTTAGAACCTCTTTTACTCTTGGTTCTTCCATCATAGTGAGATAAGCTTCTTCACTAAGTTCATCTGGTAAATGTAGTAAACGGTAATTACCTTTTGCCATTTCAGCCATTTTTGCACAAATTGTATTTGCTTGATTTCTTACTTCTTCGCCTAAGCCGCCTCGCGCTGGCACAAATAAGGTATTTAATTCTTTAGAGTCATCATTCATCATTTCAGCTACGGCAGCTAGAGTGGAACCACCAGTAACAGCAACAATATTATTTGTTTCTAGCCTTTGGTTTATACAACCTACAGCCGCTCGACCCATCTCCTTTTTTACCCAGTCCAGCTCGTCACTATCGCCTGAAACAACAATCACTTCCTTAAGATTAAATGTTTCCTTAAGCAAGTCTTCGATATTTTTCAGACCGAATAGTTCACGCATTGGTTCTTCTAGGTCTAGAAGTAAGCTTAGTCCTTCATCCGTTAATGTCATGCCCGAAGATGCAACATTAATCAGTCTTTGCTCTTTTAATAAAGCAACTTCTGATCTAAGTACTCTTTCTGTTAAACCTACACTTGCAGACAAATTTCTACGACCGATTGGCTGCATAATTCGTATATATTGTAGGATTTGAAATCTTTTTTGGATAACGGGTATTAGATCAGGTAATAATTTTTGTTGTAGCTTTAAAACTTGGTTCATTTTCATCTCCTCTTTCACAGAGTATTCACTTGGGTCTAAATGTGTCCCACTATGACATATTATGTCCCACTTGTTATAAAAAAATTACAGCGTTTTTCAACGTTGTTTTTTTGAACAAGATTTACTCCAGAAGTGAAATAACCCTGCTACATTTACATTGTAACAGGGTCAATCATTTCTTTCAACTGATAACTACCCATTTATTGCATTTAATATGTCAATTTTATGAATTCTACCGTATGCAACAGTTTCCCCATTCATTTGAATGACTGGAATTATTAGTTGATATTCCTCTAATAATGCATCATCAGAATAAATATCAATTTCATTTACTTCGATTTCATAATCTGATTGGAGCAAATGAATTGCCTCTTTTGCCTCTTCGCACAATCCACATTTCTCTTTTGTAAATAAAGTTAACTTAATCGACATCTAATTCTCCTTTTTAACTAAAGCGCTTTCGTTTTGATGAACCAGGAATTCTAAGTATGTCTCTATATTTAGCTACAGTTCTTCTAGAGATTTCCACTCCATGTTTTTCAGCTAATAATTCAACTAGCTTTTGATCTGAAAATGGTTTTTCTTTGTTTTCTTCATCAACTAGCTGCTTAATGAAAACCTGTACACTCGTTGATGCAAGCTCCTCACCATCTACACTTACACCTTGATGGAAGAATTTCTTCATTTCAAACAAACCAAACGGTGTCTGGACATATTTGTTTTTACAAGTACGGCTTATTGTTGACTCGTGTAATGAAAGTTCTTCCGCTATCTCTTTTAAAGTAAGAGTTTTTAAATTTGCAGGACCTTTTTCAAAAAAAGCAATTTGCTTTCGAAGAATACAATTCATTACTGATAACATCGTTGATTTTCGTTCTTCCAAACTTTTCATTAACCAGTTAACTTGAGTATTTTTATCCTTTAAATAAACTGATACTTCTTTCTCATGTTGACCATTTAAAATTGAAGAATATTCATTAAGTACTTTTAAACGTGGCATAATTTTATCATTAATAAGTACAACAAATTCTCCGCCTATTTTTTCGACTGTTAAATCAGGTGCTACATAATTTACCTGGTCTTGGAAATAATTTAAACCTGGTCTTGGCTGAAGGGTTAAAATTAAGTCAATTTCCCTTTGTAAATCAGGCAAGCTAATCTTAAGTTTCTTCGCTATTTCTTTCCAGTTTTTATTAACAAATAGATCAAAATAATCTTTAATGACCTGTTTTGCAATAGTTGTGTCAACTTCAAGGCCATTTAGTTGAATCAATAAGCACTCTTTAACAGATCTTGCTCCAACTCCTGAGGGTTCAAAACGTTGAAGTATTTCAATGCAGATTTGTAACTGAACGAGAGAAATATTTAAATCATGTATAAGCTCTTCATCTGATTCCATCAAAAATCCATTTTTATCTAGGTTATAAATCAAATATTTAATAATTTTATATTCCTCATTATCAATTTTCAACTCATTTAACTGACTAACAAGTTCTTCTTGTAAAGTTTCTGTTCTTCGAGTATATAACTCCATTCCTTGTCCGTTGGAAGTAGTTTGTTGTTTGATTTTTGAAGAAGTGTAATCGTTATAAGGAGTTTCGACTTCAATTAAGGGATTTTCTAATGATTGCTCAAATAAAAAATCAGTAAGTTCTTGGGCATTAAATTGAAGCATTGTAATGGCTTGTCGTAGTTCCTGAGTCATTGCAAGTTTCAATGATTGTTTTTGCATTAAATTCATTTCCATACTACTTCACTCCCTTATTACTATTTTACTCGATATTTAACTTTTTCATAGTACTTGACGAATTGTTATACTAATTTAAATATAGTGAAAACGTTTACTTTTTCCTGTATAGTAAAAGTATACAACTCTTTATGATGGGTGGGCCATTATGAACAGAAAAAATCAGATTTATGAAGTTTTTCTTCAAAGTAAGGAGCAAGGTTTTACCGCTAATGAGATTGCTCAAAACCTTGGTTTAGATAGGGCAAACGTTAGCAGTGATTTAAATAAATTAGTTAAAGAAGAATTATTAATTAAAACAAATTCTAGACCGGTCGTATTTAAACTACTATCTCATACTTTACAACAATCGAATAAATCTCAAATTAAGATAGCGAGTTCGGAGTATAAATATGAATATTTTTACGATGAAAATATTAGTTTAAGACCTGCCATTGAAAAAGCAAGATCAGCTATTCTCTATCCACCAAATGGTATGCATACATTAATACTCGGTGAGACTGGTGTTGGTAAATCTGCTTTTGCTAAAAGAATGCATGATTACGCAATTCGTTCGAATGTTTTAGAAAAGGATTCTCCATTCATTATTTTTAATTGCGCAGACTACGCTAATAATCCTCAACTATTATTAGGTCAGCTATTCGGTGTACGAAAAGGCGCTTATACAGGTGCAACGGAACAAAAAGGTCTACTTGAGAAAGCAAATAACGGAATATTATTTTTAGATGAGGTTCATCGACTTACTCCTGAAGGTCAAGAAATGTTATTTACGTTCATTGATTATAAGTTGTATAGAAGACTAGGAGAGACAGAAAACGAACGAACATCGAATGTTTTAATCATTTCAGCAACAACAGAGGATCCCGAGTCTACTTTATTATCTACGTTTACACGCCGAATCCCTATGGTCATTACATTACCAGCTCTTCGTGATCGAACATACGAAGAGAGATTAACACTGATTAAACGATTTTTCACGGAAGAAAGTGTTCGTCTAGGAAAAGAAATTGTTGTAAGTGCAAATACTATTCGCTCTTTTCTATTTTATCCGTGTCAAAACAATATCGGACAACTTAAAGCCGATATTCAATTAGCTTGTGCAAAGGCTTACGCAGATTTTATTACACATAAACATGACAAAATACGTATTTATAGTACTGATTTGAACTGGTATGTGAAGGAAGGCTTATTCATTGAAAAAAAAGTGAAGCATGCAGTCACACTATTAAACGAGCATTTCGAGTTTTCACCAACAAAGGGTATAACTAGTAACCAACAATTGGATCATTCTGCAGATACAATTTATGACCGAATTGATACGAAATATGAAGAACTTAAACAACGTGGCGTTGCTCAGGACGAGTTATCCTTACTAATGGAAAACGATATCGAAAGCTATTTTACGCATTATTTAACTTCTATTAATCGTAAACTATCTAGTAAAGAAAATGTCCAAAAAATAATCAAGCCTGAAATCGTTACGCTAAGTGAAAAAGTACTAAAACTAGCAGAAGAAAAATTAAGTAAGAGATTTAATGAAAAAATACTTGTTGCTCTTAGCCTACATATACAAACGCTATTACAACGTATACAGTCAAACAAGAAAATTTATCATCCAAATATTACGCAAATCCGTGATCAATATAAGCATGAGTTTTCCGTTTCAATTGAATGTGTAAAAATGATTGAAGATTTTTCAAATGTTTCAATCCCATTTGATGAAGTAGCATTTATAACTATGTTTTTTGTATATGGAAACGAAGATTATAAAGTGCCTAGTTCAAATGTGAAAGTAATAGTTTTAGCTCACGGTAATGGTATTGCTAGAGAGATGGCAAATGTAACAAATGAGCTTCTAGAAAACGAGGAAGTTATCGGAATTGATATGCCATTAAGTGAGCCACCACAAGATTTTTTAATTCGCGTAAAAGATTATATTAAATCATTAGGCAAATTAAATGGAATTCTACTTTGCATCGATATGGGGTCACTATCTTATATCGGTGACATAATTGAAGCCGAATTTTCAATTCCTGTACGAGTGATTCAAATGGTAAGTACCGCACATGTAATCGAAGCTTCTAGAAAAGCAACACTAGGATATAATTTAGACGAGCTTTATCAGGACGTGCGAAACTTAACTACTTTCTTCATCAATTCTCATTCTAATAAAACGAAACAACCTGAATTTAATCGTTCTGTCATTTTAACTGCATGTCTGACTGGTCAGGGAAGTGCAATAGCCATTAAAAATATACTAGCGAATAACTTGGTCTATGATAAAGAGATGCTAGAAATCGTGCCAATTAGCCTTTTAAATAAAAACGAATTACAAAAAATGTTAAATGATATATCTAAAGAACGAAGTATCGTTTGTATTGTTTCGAATTTTGATATAAATGTTCCATTTAATATGTTCCACTTACAGGATGTATTAAATATGAAGGCTACAAAAAAAATACAAGAATTAATTACTTATGAAGAAACGTACTTAAAAATGGCTGAAACATTACAAGATACGATTTCTTTAAAGGATGCTAAAAAAGTAATTAGTGTGATTAGGCGTGCTTTAAATGATATACAAGCTCAGACTAATAAATTTTTCAAGAATGAAGATTTAATGGGAATTGTGATTCATATGAGCTGTATGATTGATCGGATTCAAAACGCTCAACCTCTAATCCCATTTAAAGATAAAGAAGATAAAATAAATAGTGACTATATGCTATATTTAAAAATTAAAAAAATACTGCAGCAAATTGAGGATGCTTGTGACATTATCATACCTGATGATGAAATATGTTACTTAATGGAATTTTATTCTAGACATGATGAAGACAGCATCAAAAGTATAGTAGAAGACATTTATATTAATAATTGAATTGAGTCAAAAAAGCCAGTTACTTCCAAGCGAAGAAACTGGCTTTTTACATTCTATTTTAATATTTTACTAACTCTACTCCCTTTGGAAGTTTGGCGTTCGTTAAGATATCTAGTTCTGTTAATCTTTCAAAGCCATAAGAAGTACCATTTTTTAAATGATTATCTACTAATGCAGGATGTACCATAACTTCTACCGACTCTATACCGTTAGTTATTCTTTCTTCTATTGTCTCAAAATAGTTTGCTGGAATGTCACTTCCATAAAAATCGGTTAATAATTGATCTGTAAAAGGGGTGATCCCGTCTATTTTACTTTTTGGAGAAATACGGACTGGAAGATCATACTTTTTAGATAGTTTTGCAATAACTGGGTGTAGGATTGGAATCATATGCACATGGTGATGACTATCTAGATGTGTAGGCTTCAAACCAAAGGAAAGGAACTTTTGAATTTGCGCATCCCATTCCTTTTCAACTTCTTCTACATTAGCAACCGGATTGTCATACCAATAACTATTTTTAAGGAAAGCACCATTTTGATCTACGATTGTTTGTAAATCTGTTAATAATGGTTTACCCGCTGTTAATACAAGATGTACTCCTAGTCCTAATGAAGGATGTAATTTTGCTAGTTCGATCCCGTGCTCCACAGCATACATATTCATCATCATAGTCGCTGAGTTCACTATTCCATTCAGATGCGCTTCAATAATGCCATAATTTACACCCTTTGAATAGCCGAAATCATCTGCATTCACAATAAGCTTCGTCATCATTCATTCCCCTTTTTCATTTTTGTATGTTAAAAAGGGACGCACTCATTCATTCGAGCTACATCCCTCTTTTTAATCGTTAATTTGCTGCTACTTTTTCATTTTTGAAGAATTGAGGTAAATGCTCTTTGTGAGCTTCTAACATTTCATCTAGAATTTGTTTTGCTAAATTATCAGATCCAACTAATGGGTTAATACACATAGCAAGTAATGCTGTTTTATAATCACCAGTTACTCCAGCTTCCGCAGCAACACGTTCGAATGATTTAATTTGTTGAACTAAACCGCGTACCGCAACTGGCAAGTCACCCATCGTAAGTGGTTTTGGACCGTCTTTTGTAATAACGGCACTTACTTCAACAGCACAATCATCAGGAATTGATGCAATAGCTCCATTATTCATTGTGTTAACAGGTTGGATATCACCTTTATTGTTATATAATGATGAAATTAATCGGCATGCAGCATCACTATAATAAGCCCCGCCGCGTTTTTCTAATTGTGGTGGCTTAATATTTAAATTAGGATCTTTATATAATTCGAATAATGATTCTTCTAATTTTTTTACAACCTCAGCACGCGTACCATCTTTTTTCGCCGCTTCAAGCTCTTCCTCTAACATTACTTTCGTTTGATAGTAGTAGCGATGATACGGACATGGAATCGCTCCAAGTGCTTCAATAAAATCAGGATTCCAATCCATTGCCTTAATATTTTGCATCGTCATACTTTCAGCAGGGCGTGCAAACTCACTTACAACACGACTTGTTACATCTTCACCATCTAATAATACTTTTGTTCCATAAACCATATGATTTAATCCCATAAAATCAATATGCACACGCTCAGATTCTACCCCAAGACCTTTTGCAATGTTCATGTGAATATGAATTGGTACATTACATAAACCAACTACTTTACGGAAATTTGTATATCTTAAAATCGCTTCTGTTAAAATACCTGTAGGATTCGTAAAGTTTACTAGCCAAGCATTTGGACATAGCTCCTCAATATCCTTAACGATATCTAAAATAACTGGAATTGTACGAAGTGCTTTAAACAATCCACCAGGACCATTTGTTTCTTGGCCAATCACCCCATATTTTAAAGGAATACGCTCATCCTTCATACGCGCTTCAAGTAAACCTACACGAAATTGTGTCGTAACAAAGTCAGCATCTTTAAGAGCAGCACGTCGATCAAGGGTTAAATGAATTTCCATTGGTACCCCTGCTTTTTCTACCATTCTTTTCGCAAGATTTCCAACAATTTCAAGTTTCTCTCTACCTTCTTCAATGTCCACTAGCCATAACTCTCTTACAGGTAGTTCATCATAACGTTTAATAAATCCTTCTACTAATTCTGGAGTATAACTTGAACCGCCACCAATTGTTGCAATTTTAATACCGTTTCTCATTTTCTTCACTCCTTCTATATGATAGTAGAAAAGTAGTCCGGTCATTCTAGGAAACTACTTTTCTAGTTTCTCTTATTTATTTAATTTTTCATGTAGGAAAATTATTTCTGTTACTAAATCTCTCATCGTTAATGCATTCATTAAATGATCTTGAGCATGAATTAATAAGATACTTAATGTGACATTCTCTCCACGTGCTTCACCTTGAATTAAAGAAGTCTGTGCATGGTGCGCATGATTTAATTCTACTTTTGCCTCTTCAATCTTACTATTTGCTTCTTCTAAATTACCCGCTCTAGCAGCTTGCATAGCTTCCATTAGTGAGCTTTTTGCGTTTCCTGCGTGTAAGATTAATTGGAATGCTGTTTGCTCGATTGTCGTTACAGTACTCATTTCGTATCCTCCTCAAACTGCATTACATAGCAGCACTTTGATTATTTGCTGCTTCTTTCATTTTTTTAGATTCCATTCGTCTTTGTAGTGCAACGAAAGGTAAATAAATAACCACAGAGATAACTAAGTTAAATGCCGCTAAGGCTGCACCTGTCCAATGTCCCCCTGTAATTAACCACCCACCTAAAATTGGTGGAGTTACCCATGGAATATTCGTAGTTACTGGGTGAACCATACCTAAAGAAATCGCTGAATATGAAATAATTGTTAAGATAATTGGTGTACCAATGAATGGAACTAACCACATTGGATTTAACACGATTGGTAATCCGAAAAGAACTGGTTCATTAATTTGGAATAAACCTGGTGCCCCACCTAATCCAATCATTTGTTTATTACGTTTTCGATTAATTAATATCATTGAAATGATTAACCCTAATGTAGCACCTGATCCACCTAAGAATACAAATGCATCAAAGAACTGGCCTGCCATTACATTGTATTCACTCCACTTTGTAACACCTTTTGCTGCTAAATCAATATTTTCATTTCCTAAAGCTGTAAATAATGGTGTCGTAATTCCACCTAGTATGTTTGGTCCATGTAAGCCAAGCATCCAGAAGAAATGAATAAAGAATGCTATACCGATTGCAAACGGTAAAGAGTCTGCAGCATTCGTTAATGGCTTAACAAGTACTGAGCTTAACCAATCATTAAAATATACTCCATCCGATAAATATAATCTGAATAACAATCCAACAATCGCGATCACCAAGATTGTTAGCATACCTGGCAATAGCTTCGCAAATGCTTTTGATACTGCTGGTGGTACACCATCTGGTAATTTAATAACTAATTGCTTTACTCTTGATAAGCGTACAAAAATTTCTGTTGCGATAATTGCAACGATTATTCCGGTAAAAAGTGCAGTTGAATTAGTATAAGTAGAGTTCACTAATCCCCAAACACTACCAGTTGCTGTTTTTCCATTTTCTAATGTAACCGTTACTGTATTTAATGATTGTGGCACTAGTACAAAATATGACGCTAATGCGACAAGCATTGCTTCAAATCCTTCATCACCATAAGAACGTGCCAATTTATAAGCAATCCCTACAACTGCGAATACAGTCATAAATGCGAATGTACCCCACCAAATGTCTCCACCTAATGTCTTCCAGTCCACTCCAAAAAGAGCTTCCATCATCTTGTCGTAACCTTTGATCGCTCCACCTAAATTATTGAATAAAACTGCAAACGAACCGACCATTGTAATGGCAATCATACCGATTAACGCATCGCGTATTGCTAATAAATGACGTTGGTTACCGAACTTTGCTGCAGCTGGCATTATGTATCTATCTACAAAATTCATCATTTTTTAAGACTCCCTTTTGTTTAAAAGTTATGCTACGATCATGACTATTTTTTTAAACTAAGTGCTAATTCTAAAACAGCTTCACCATTCATTAGTCCATAATGTACTGGATTGATTACATCAACTGGTATCCCTTTTGGCTCGGCAACTTTTTTCATTTCAGAAGCTAAATAACGAACTTGTGGTCCTAATAAAAGAACATCTGCTTTATCTAAGTTTTCTTTTGCAGCATCACCTGAAACTGCCCAAATCTTTACTTCAATCCCTTTTGCTTTTGCTGCATCCTCCATTTTAGTTACTAGTAAACTAGTAGACATTCCTGCTGAACAAGCTAATAAAATATTCATCGTTATTCCTCCAATATTAAATATAGTGTAGCGCTTACAAATTTGTTTAAAAGTAAAAACAAGATTCTTAAGCAACTGCAAATTAATTTATTTTGTACACTCTTTATATTGCAAATGGCGTGCCAACTTTTTCTGACTTATAAAAAAATATATAATTTAATTATAGAAACCTTGCCCTATAAGGATTCATAGACATGAAATCTTTTTTCTTTGCTTTAAAAGGAAAGTAACTTAAAATGTCTAGTGTGTTAAAGATTGTTCGTAAATCTTCTTAAATTGTTTTAGTGTGTTATTACTCTGTTAGTGTGTCGTGATTTATATACACTATAATGTAGTGTTTTAAAACACTTTCACGATTTTCACTTAAATTATACATTTTGTTCTAGTAATCTATGAAAAAAAGTGATGTAGAATTAGTCTACATCACTTTTTTATCAAGTATTAAAGTGAAATCTTTTCATGCAAGTAAATAATTTCCTCTACTAAATCTCTTGTTGTTAGAGTGTTCATTAAATGATCCTGTGCATGTACTAAAAGAATATTAATTTTGTATTGTTGCCCTCCTGCTTCACTTTGTATAAGTGAAGTTTGTGAATGATGAGCCAGCCTAAGTTCCGCATTCGCTTCGTTTACTTTCCCACGAGCTTCCTCGAACTCTCCATCACGAGCTTTATACATTGCTTCCATTAATAAACTCTTAGCATTACCAGAATGTAATATTAGCTGAAATGCAATTTGTTCATTATTTGTGTCGGTAGGCATTTGCACTCTTCTCCTTCACATTCTATTATACATTTAATGAATTACTACTTGTCGTTTCTGTTGACTTTCTAGCTTCCATTCTTTCAGCTACTACAACGAATGGTAAGTAAATAACAATTGAAATCACTACGTTAACAAGCGCTAAAACTGCACCGCTCCAATGACCACCAGTTGCTAAATAGCCACCTATAACTGGTGGAGTTACCCAAGGGATTGTAGAAACAACCGGGAAAACAATATGCGATTGAACAGCTAAATAAGAAATAATCGTTAAAATAATTGGAGTACAGATAAATGGGATTAACCATACTGGGTTTAACACAATTGGTAAACCGAAAATAATCGGTTCATTAATATTAAATAATCCTGGTGGTGTTCCTAAAGCAATCATCTGTTTATGACGTTTACGGTTAACTAAGAACATCGCAATTAGTAAACCGATTGTAGTACCTGATCCACCCATATATACGAATGCATCTAAGAATGGACCTGCTAACACAGAATACTTATCTAAATCTGTCACACCTTTAGCATATAAATCGATGTTATGGTTACCTAGAGTTGTTAATAAAGGAGTTGTAATACCTCCTAAAATATTTGGACCATGTAATCCAATCGCCCAGAAAAAATGTACAAAGAATGCAATTGCAACTGCAAATCCTAATGAATCTGCTGCATCAGTTAATGGTTTTACAAGAACCGAATTTAACCAATCATTAAAGAATACGCCATCCGAAATGTATAATCTAAACAATAAGCCAACTAATGCAACGATAAAAATTGTTAACATACCTGGTAATAACTTCGCAAATGCTTTTGATACTGCTGGCGGAACGCCGTCTGGTAATTTAATAACTAATTGTTTCACTCTAGCTAAGCGTACAAAAATTTCAGTTGCAATAATCGCAACGATAATTCCTGTAAATAAAGCTGTTGAGTTTAATGAATTCCAACTAATAAATCCCCAAGTTCCACCTGTAGCTGTCTTTCCACCATTTAACGTAACAGATACTGCAGCTAATGATTGTGGAACAAGAACAAAATAACATGCTAATGCAACAAGCATCGCTTCAAAACCTTCATCACCATAAGAACGCGCTAATCTATGTGCGATCCCAACTACGGCAAATACGGTCATAAATGCAAATGTTCCCCACCAAATATCACTACCTAGTGTTTTCCAGTTTGCACCAAAGACTGTTTCCATCATTTTATCGTAGCCATGGATTGCGCCACCTAAGTTATTAATAAGTACAGCAAAAGCTCCAATCATCGTAATGGCAATCATACCAATTAACGCATCACGGATCGCTAACAAATGACGTTGATTACCAAACTTCGCTGCAGCAGGCATTATATACTTCTCAGCAAAACGCATCATTTTAATGCACCTTCTTTTCTCTCTAGATTTTTAATTCCCCGTTTTATTTTTTCAAATTTAAAGCCATTTCTAAAACAGCTTCCCCATTCATCAATCCATAATGTACTGGATTAATCGTATCTACTGGTATTCCTTTAGGTTCAGCCAGCTTCTTCATTTCTGAAGCTAGATAACGAACCTGTGGACCAAGTAGTAATACATCCGCTTTGGCTAAATTTTCTTTTGCCTCATCACCAGCAACAGCCCATATTGTTGCCTGAATTCCTTTTGCCTTAGCTGCTTGTTCCATTTTTGTAACTAGTAGACTAGTCGACATTCCTGCAGAACATACCAATAAGATATTCATCCTACACCTCCTCAATTTTCCTCATCGATGAAACGCTTACATTTTTACAAATAATGACAAAAGAATTACGCGTTACAAGGACAAGTTGTGAATCAATTTAAATATTGCAAAATCTGTGCCAATATTCTAAAAAATCTTTTTATTTGAAGGCTCAACAAAAAAAACCTTGAAGATCCAAGGTTTTCAAAACATAATATTTTTCCTAAAATAATAGTGTTTTATAAGTGTGTAATCATAATCAGTACTGTGTTTAAAAATTACACAGTAGTGTGTTGCGAAATACCCAATATAGGATATCTTCTAAGCTGAAGTGTGTCATTCAATAACACATTAACATTAATCTTCAACTGTTAAATGAGTTTTACAAAATTCGAATACTTCTTTTTCTTCATCATCTTCCAAATCAAAATCTAAATACTGATTTGATTCAGCTTCATACAAGTCATATTTAATTAATTTCGACTCGTCACCATTTACTCCGAAAAGCGCTTTTATGTATATACCTTTTTCATTATATAATTCATCATCCTCTGGTACATTGATATAAAGAATAAACTCATATCGATCACCTTCAATGATACCAAATGGATCTTTTATTTCTTCTACAGTGTATTCTGTAATCGTTAACACAAAAACATTCCCTTCAATTATAATATGTACTATTATACACAAAGAAATGAACAAAAAGAAAGACGCCTGCCGCAGCAGACGTCTTGATGCGTTTGAGGCGAGAGACCGGGCGGCCACATCCGCGCGTTTAGCTTGCGCATATCTCTCGTCTTACTCAAATTAGCTCATCGCAAAGAGTAATATAACATATATTTAGAAAAAGGGAAAGAGGAAAAAAATAGAAGTAGCAAAAGAACCGATTAATTTTATAAAAATAAAATCACTCAGCTCTTTTTATAGTAAATTTAAAATGATTTTAAGCATTCTCTAGTTTAAAAACAGAATTTAATGATTTTTAGATCGATGCAGTATTTTTTCTTTTTAGATGTTGAGTACAATTTATAAGTTTCATTAAACTTTAGTTCTCTTTCCATTTCTTCTTTATTAAACCTTGCCATTTCCTCAAGAATCCAAGAATTCATTTCCATATGAAAGACCTCCTTTTATTTACTTTAAATATATGAATTTAAGTAAAGGGAACCCATTCTTCATTGGATGGAGTTTTAGTACATCTTTAGTTGTAGGGTAAAGGTAAGATTAGAGCTGAGATTATGTGTTTAACTGAGGAAAAATAAAAACCGAGTGATAGATCTGTAAATTTACAGATTTTATCACTCGGTTTATTCTTTAAGCGCGCTCGACAGGATTCGAACCTGCCTTGTCAATACAGATTTAATAATTATAAGTTTTAAATAACATTTATTATACTTAGAATATTAAAATTAATGGGATAAATAAATATGATATACTTTCTATACATGGAATGATTTTCCATTCAATAGCCGGCGACTACTGAAAGAAAGGAATTTTCAACATCAAGACAAATGTTACATTACAAAAATTTATTAAATACTCTACAGGTTATTGTTTTAATATAGAACACAATAGCCATATTTAATAACTTCTCTTCAAATCAGATAATATATTTTTGTTATTTAGAAAATGGAGGATAAATAATGAATATTAGATCAATCGTCGAAATGCCATTAGATAACCCGTTTAGCAATGATAAGCTAAATCGAGAAGAATTTAAAAACAATTTAATGAATATTTTAGATAGGACCAAAGATAATCTTGTAATATGTTTAAATTCATCTTGGGGAACTGGTAAAACCACTTTTATTAAAATGTGGAAAACAAGTTTATGCAATAACGAAGAGTATAGTACACTTTATTTTAATGCTTGGGAAAACGATGATGTTACCGATCCATTAATTCCATTGTTATCTTTACTTGAAAATAATAATTCTTTAGTTAGAAAAGCTCAAAGTTCCTTATTAAATTTAACAAAAATTGCTGCACCTATAATTGCGACTGCAACTTTGGGACCACTAGCAGGTCATATCGCTGACGTCACATCTAAATTTATGAATAAAAGTGGCCAGAAAATCATTGAAGAATCAACTCAATCTTTAGGAGAAAAATTCATAGATAGCTTCCAAGAACAGAAAAATTCAAAAGAACAGCTAAAAAGAGGATTAAAAAAATATCAACGAACAGTAGACAAAAAAATACTTATATTTATTGATGAGTTAGATCGATGTAATCCGCAATTTGCAATTAAAGTTTTAGAAAGGGTAAAACATCTATTTGACCTTGAAAATTATATTTTTGTATTTTCTCTCGATCGTGAACAACTCTCCCATTCTATTAGTACACACTATGGACAAAATATGGATAGTGTTGGCTATTTAAGAAGATTTTTTGACTTAGAATTATCTCTTCCTTTACCAAAAAACAAAGATTACTTTTCATATTTAATAGATTGTCATACTTTAGATTATAATAATATTGAATATTTTTGGAAGTTGTTTACTGAAGTTGCAGACCTTAATAATTTTTCACTCAGAGACTGTGATCGATTATTTATTAATTTAAAATTACTATTACCACAAATTCCGTTATTTAATCAAAAAGAAAATTACAGTATTAGACCTTCAATAGAGTCTGGTTTATATATATACTTATTAACTTTAAAATTAAAGTACACAGATACTTTCGAAAAAGTTATCAGGAAATCATACGATTCAAACGACATTAATAATCTACTTGATATAGTAAAAGTACCTAAACTTTCCATTAATGAAAAACTAAGTCAAAGTTACGAAATTTATAAAACCGCTATTCAGATGTTTTTACAGTTGAATCTACATAATTTAAATGATATTGATGAATGGAATAAGGCCCATGAATCATATATAGTCCGAATTGGTGAAAGTGAATATCATGGTAATCATTTCAATCTTATTAATCTTTGGGATTATCAAAAGGGATGCAGTATTTTCAATAATATTCAGTTTATTAATTATCAACATACATACTAGTAGTATCATTTATTTGCTCAATTTTAGATTAGAACAGTAGGAAAATTATTTTTCCTACTGTTTCATTTATAAAAATGCCATCTAGCCCTATACTTCTCTAATTTGCAACAATATTTTTGCCTCTTCCTCTAAATATATTTCACTTTAACTATTTTCCTAAATTCTTTTTTCTAATCCCCCATTCTACTATATCTCTCCCTGATCACGATTACTTATCGATATCAAAAAAATAGCAGTACATCAACCCATTGAATTGACGACATTAAGTCTTCTTCAAACGTTGATATACCGCTATTTACGGAGTATTAGCGCGCTCGACAGGATTCGAACCTGCGACACACGGTACCGGAAACCGATGCTCTATCCACTGAGCTACGAACGCATAATTATAAAATTTTAAAATAAGTATAGTGTAATAGTCGCCCCAATCTCAGTAGGTTTATGCAAAGAGTGGCTCGATTGGTGCGCTGATGTTTCGCTATGTAGCTTATTAGTAAGTTTATAAGAAAATCTTATATTTTATTATATCGTTAGAATGTTCTGACCGCAATGATTTAGGTTTCTTTTTGAGTGCTAAAAAGAAGAAGATGCACTTGGAATGGTGTGTGTGCATTTTCTTCTATAAATTTTATTTTATAGATTTTTTCATTCTCTATAGATGACTTGTAAATGTGTTTAAACTCATCGTCTTCTATATAAAGAGGACCGATGAATTTATATCTAATTCTAATATATCAATAAAACTATAGTAATTGTTTTTTCAGAAGTTAAAAATATCTAGAGCGAATTTTTTGGTAAATAATTTTAAATGATTAATTTATAAGTTCATGTTCGATCTTAATTGAAATACAAACTGAGTAATATACTATTATTTTACGCTAAGTAAAGGATATTAAAGTAGCTTTTTATCGTAAACTTTTTTCGTTGGAAATCAACATCACTCTACTCCTTTTACGAAAATTTAGTAATTTAACATGGCCCTGTTTTCAAACAAGAATATACTCGAATCATTAAGTTATTAGTTTTTTAACTAATCAAAAGAAAAACTACATAAAGTTACGTTTAATAATAGGAAAAGTCGTTAATGATGTTGAAGTATTAGATAAATAGATATGTTATAAAAGGTCAATATTTTTTAGTTAAAATAATACATTAAATATAGCATCTCTTTTATTTGACCTTTTCTGACCTTAAAGGTATTATTGTATTAATCATTCATTTGTTTTAAACAAGGAGGAGAAAAAATGAATTTAATTCCTACAGTTATTGAACAAACAAGTCGTGGTGAGCGTGCGTATGATATATACTCTCGTCTATTAAAAGACCGCATCATCATGTTAGGTAGCGCAATCGATGATAACGTAGCTAACTCAATCGTTTCACAACTTTTATTTTTAGCAGCAGAAGATCCAGATAAGGATATTTCATTATACATAAATAGTCCAGGAGGAAGTATTACTGCTGGTATGGCTATTTATGATACGATGAACTTCATTAAGCCTCAAGTATCTACAATTTGTATTGGTATGGCGGCTTCAATGGGTGCTTTCTTATTATCTGCTGGGGAAAAAGGTAAGAGATATGCTCTTCCAAATGCAGAAGTTATGATTCACCAACCATTAGGTGGTGCTCAAGGTCAAGCTACCGAAATCGAAATTGCAGCTAAGCGAATCTTGTTCTTACGTGATAAATTAAACAAAATTCTTGCAGATCGTACTGGTCAACCATTAGATACGATCGAGCGTGATACAGAGCGTGATAACTTTATGACTGCAGACCGTGCATTAGAATACGGATTAATTGATAAAGTAATTTCTAATACTGCAGCTATTAAATAATAATAAAAAACTAGCCGTAATTTTTCGGCTAGTTTTTTTATTAGAAAAAAAAGTTGGACATCCAACTTGTGAATGTCCAATTACATTAAATTTCTTCCCCAATAAAGTCCATTACTGCTTCCATCGCTTCAACTTCATCATCGCCAGAAATAGTAATTACTATTTCTTCTCCATGAGGTACAGCTAGACTCATAACACCCATAATACTCTTAACGTTTACTTGTTTACCTTTGTAAGCTAATAATACTTCTGAACGAAATCTCGTAGCAACTTGAACAAATTGCGCTGCTGGACGAGCCTGTATTCCTGTTTCTAATAGTACTCTCCCTTTTTTCTCAATCATTTTTTCTTCCCTCTTAACTTTTATTTTATTTTTATTGATTCTCCCGCTCTTAATTTATCAGCTATTTCATCAATTTTACGTAGTCGATGATTGATTCCTGATTTACTAATTGCACCGCTAGATACCATTTCACCTAACTCTTTTAATGTTACATCCTCATACGCTACTCGAAGTTCTGCAATTTCACGTAGCTTTGGTGGTAATATATCTAAACCAACAGAGTTTTGGATATAACGTATATTTTCAATTTGCCTGAAGGCTGCACTGATCGTTTTATTTAAGTTCGCAGTTTCACAATTCACTAGACGATTAACACTGTTTCTCATATCTCTTACAATGCGGATATCTTCAAACCTTAATAAAGCTGAATGAGCACCAACAACGTTTAAAAACTCAGTAATTTTTTCTGCTTCCTTTAAGTACGTAATATAACCTTTACGTCTCTCCAGTGTTTTAGCATTTAATCCGAATTCATTCATTAGACGACAAATTTCTTCCGTATGCTCTTTATATAGTGAAAAAATTTCTAAATGATATGAAGATGTCTCTGGATTATTTACCGAACCACCAGCTAGAAAAGCACCTCTTAAATAGGAGCGTTTACAACATTTCTTCGCAATTAGCTCTTTCGCTATTTCATTTGTAAAGGTAAATCCTTCACCAGTTATATAAAGATCATTTAAAATATGTTTCGCTTCTTCTTTTATTCGAACAATATATACATTGTTCTTTTTAAGACGCATTTTTTTACGAACGAGCAATTCAACGTCCACATCATAAACACGTTTAATTAATACATATATTCTTCTAGCAATTGCTGCATTTTCAGTAACTACATCTACAATAAATTGGCGATTCGCAATTGATAATGAACCATTCATTCGAATTAAAGAGGATAGCTCAGATTTTGAACAACAATCTTTGATCTCAATCGTTGTTAATTCTTTTTTCGTTTCTGATGCAAAGGACATTTGAATCACCCCCTCCTTCTAGCTCTAAATATTTTTTCATTATTCTTTTATTTTTGTCGGGATTAGGTCACATAAGATTTCAGCTAATTTTACAGTATCATGCCTAATCACATTATCATCATATTTAACGATCGACTTATGAACTATTTCTAGATTTAAAGATTTTAGCTCATTTATATCTAGTTTTACTTGTTGAGCATGTTCTTCTTTATAAAGTTCTAAAATATTTTTTGGCATCATGCCTTCATTTACAATAATTGTATCGATAAAACTTGAGTCTAAATGTTCGTATAGAGCCTTTACATGGTCACTAGCTGTATAATGCAAAGTTTCACCCGCTTGAGTCATCACATTACATACATATACTTTTTTAGCTTTTGAATTTATAACAGCCTTCCCAATTTTAGTAACTAATAGATTAGGAAGGATACTCGTATATAAACTACCCGGTCCAATTACAATTAAGTCAGCACGACTAATTTCATCAAGTGCCTCTTTTAAAGGTTCAACATTTCCTGGTGCTAAAAATACTCTTTTAATCTTCTTACCAGAATAAGGAATTTTTGATTCACCTGAAACAATTGTACCGTCTTCTAATTCAGCTTTTAATACGACACTTTGATTAGCTGCTGGTATAACTTTACCTCTAACATTTAATACCCTTCTCATTTCAATGATTGCACGATAAAAATCACCTGTAATTGCAGTCATTGCACTTAGCATTAAATTACCAAGAGAATGTCCAGAAAGGTCTCCAGATGTAGCAAAGCGATGTTGGAATAATTCTTCCAACATCGGTTCCACATCTGATAACGCGGCAAGTACATTTCGTACATCACCAGGCGGTGGAATTTTTAACTCGTCACGTAATCGTCCAGAGCTACCACCATCATCTGCGACTGTAACGATAGCGGTAATATCAACGGGATGTTTTTTTAACCCGCGAACTAAAACAGATAGTCCAGTTCCGCCTCCAATTATTACTATTTTCGAACGTTGACTAATCATTACTTATGACTCCTTTTTTCAACGTCCCGATGGCTAATATTCGTATCATATTGATCTTTAAAGTAGTTAGCTAAATACTCTGCTAAAGTAACAGAGCGATGCTGTCCACCCGTACATCCGATCGCAATGATTAATTGTCGTTTACCTTCTCTTTTATATTGAGGTAACATAAAACTAATTAAATCAATTAATTTCAGCATAAATTCGGTTGTCTCATTAAATTTAAGAACATAAGAGGATACTTCTTGATCTAAGCCAGTTAAAGGACGCATTGATTCAATGTAAAATGGGTTTGGTAAAAATCGTACGTCAAATACTAAATCCGCATCAATCGGTATTCCGTACTTAAAACCGAATGACTGAATATTTACAGAGAAACCTTCTTGTTCATTTTCTCTAAATTGTTCAATTATTTTTTCTCGTAATATTTTAGGTTTTAAATCTGATGTATCATAAATTAATTGTGCACGCCCTTTTACCTCAGCTAAAAGAGTACGCTCCAACTCAATTCCTTTTAATGGAGATCCCGTTGGAGAAAGGGGATGTGAACGACGAGTTTCTTTGTAGCGAGTAACAAGTGCAGCGTTCGTTGCATCTAAAAATAAAATTTGAGGGATGATTGATGGAGTAGACATTAATTGATCTAATGAATTCCCTAACTGATCAAAAAATTCTCTTCCTCGTAAATCCATAACAAGAGCAACTTTATCTGTTGTATTGTGATCCGGGTCCTTTAATAGCTCTACAAATTTTGGAAGTAGAGCAGGAGGAAGATTATCAACACAGAAATAACCGATATCTTCTAACGCTTGAACAACGACAGTCTTTCCAGCCCCTGACATTCCAGTTATAATAACCATTTTTACATGTGATCTTGTAGGCATTTAACTCAACCCTTTCTATAATTTCGGTTAACTAGGATTTAAACGATATCTTAATAATTCAAAATCCGGTGTATATACAAAGGTACCATGTAAAATTTCTTTACCCTTTAGTAAATAATCAATTATGTGATAGTCTCCTGCTGCCATAGGAAGATTTTTCACTTCATCTATTGCATGCCAGCGAAGAATTCCTTCTTCACACTCATCTTGATTTTCACCGTCAAACTCGGTAGCCAAAAATGAAAACATCATCCATTCATTCACTACCTTAGCATCTTCTTCTATAATAATTGTAAAAACACCTTTTAATTTTGGGTTTTTTAAGTAAACACCTGTTTCTTCACGATATTCACGAACAACTGCTTCTCTAATGTTTTCACCTGGCTCCATCTTACCGCCGGGTGCAACCCACCAGTTTCTTCTAGGTTTTTGTAGCAAGAGGATATTATTTTCATTTACCAAAACACAATGTGTAACTCTTTGCATTTCTTATACCTCACTTACAATTTGGACTTGCAGTTGGTTGAAACTGCCCAATCTATATTATACCGTTAAACTAGTCAGACAACAACTTGTTAAGAATAGGAATTAGGGTAGAAAGGTCCTGACTAAAGGAAAAGATTTTGTAGGTTAAAACTAGGGTTGAGGAACAAAGTCGATCACTTTCGGAGACAAAAAAAGGGAACATGGACAAGCGCATATCCATGTTCCTATATATATTAGGGGGCTCTCTGGTTATTGTCTATATTACAGGAACTATATTTCAAGAGAGTTACACCCTAATTACATATAAGTTTCAGAATATTACAATTTCGTTCACAATTCTAAAACTTAATTTTATAAATCACTTTATCGTTTTTAATTAAGATCAGTTAGTTTTAGATAATTCTTCTTTTAGTTCTTCGATATAATGTTGTACTGCTTGAGCAGCAATACTTCCGTCTCCAGTAGCTGTTACAACTTGACGTAAAGTTTTTTCACGAACATCACCAGCAGCAAAAATACCTGGTACTCTTGTTTCCATTACATCATTTGTTTCGATATATCCATTTTCATTTGTAATGCCTAAATTTAAGAATGGTTTTGTTAATGGAAGCATTCCAATATAGATAAATACTCCATCTGTTTTAAATTCAGATTCTTCACCATTTTTAGTATCTACAAGCGTTACGCTACTTACTTTACCATCAGTTCCGTTAACTTCTTTAATTGTTGAATTCCAAATAAATGAAATCTTTTCATTTGCAAATGCACGGTCTTGAAGGATTTTTTGAGCTCGTAATTGATCTCTACGGTGAACGATTGTAACTTTAGAAGCATATCGAGTTAAATATACGCCTTCTTCTACTGCTGAATCTCCGCCACCTATTACAACTAATTCTTTATCTTTAAAGAATGCCCCATCACAAACAGCACAGTATGATACACCACGTCCTCCAAGCTCTTGCTCACCTGGAACACCAATTTTTTTGTATTCTGCACCAGTTGAAATAATAATTGCGCGTGTTTTGTACTCTTTTTTACCAGCAACTATTGTTTTATATTCTTTACCGTCGATAATTTCTTTAATGTCCCCATAAGCATATTCAGCACCAAATTTTTTCGCATGATCAAACATTTTATTTGATAAATCTGGACCTAAAATACTATCAAAACCTGGGTAGTTTTCAATTTCTTCAGTATTTGCCATCTGTCCACCTGGAATACCACGTTCCATCATTAATGTAGAAAGATTTGCACGAGATGTATATACAGCTGCAGTCATCCCTGCAGGACCAGCTCCAATGATAATAACATCATAAATTTTTTCTTCCATTACTTAATCACTCCTTGTACTTAAATGGCTAATTGCCCTACTTCATTAACTATCACTATCCTAATACGCGAAGACATAAAACAACAAATCATATGCTCATGATAAAGAAAACTCGTCGACTTCCGAGCCTTTTAGGCGAAGATACTACGTAGTGTATGATTTCTTGCTACCAACTTAAACTCACCTTAATGTGAAATAAAGAAAGCTTGCATTAACACCATCTGGTATTAAAACAAGCTTCGAATGGCGCTAATGCCTTTATTTAATAAATAGGTAGAGATATTATAGTTTGCTGCAATTTTCTTTTGTGATACACGTTTCACTTCATTTTCAACAAGATAATGTGTTGCAGCTAATAAAACTTCTTCATTTACAGGTAATTCTTTATATTTTAATGTAAGTTCACAAATAGCGAAAAACCACAATTGAAGATGATTACGTAGTATTATATAATCTTCTTCCCAAGTTGTTTGGACTTTCTTTGCTCCGTTAATCGCAATATTCAATGATGGATGTGGCTCTAAATAACACATATTATTTAGAAGAACTTGTTCTAATTGTTCATCGAGACCAATATTTTCTAATGGATTTAAATCTTGAAGGATCGAACTAAATTTTTGTTCATAATAATATTCCTTCATAAAATAGATTAATCCCCATCTCTCACTATTCGAATTGGAGTATTTTGCTTGGTACTCTGTTTCTGCCATCAATTGTTCGATTTCATTCGATGAATGTTTTTTTTCAGCCCAAGGAGCCAATTCCTCATGATCATCAAATTCACTCGTCATCTCAAAATTCCATATACGCTCCGCTGTTTCAGTTCTTCCAGATTGATAGGCTGCATCACAGAACATATAATAAAACTGTATTTCACGATCTGGTCGTTCCATATAAAGTAAATTAAATAACTTATATGCTTCTTCATACTTCTTGAATTGATAGAAAAGTACACCAAGCTTGTGGCGGTGCTCTTCAGAAATTGGAACAATATTTGATAAGCTTTCCAGATATTGTAGAGCAATTTCTTGTTCATTTAATATTCTTTTTAGCATTGTTAAATGAATTAAAGCTGATAAATTACCTGGATTTTCCTCTAAAACATATTGTAATACTCTTTCAGCTTCCTCAGGATTCCCTAAATGAAGCTCTACTAAAGCTAAATTATTATAAGCTGGCCAAAATTCTTGATACTTATCAACAATACTAAGTAAAGTTGTTTTAGCTGATTTCCAATCATGATTTGCCAAATAGCTTGTAACTCGCTCTTGAAGCACTAATAAATCATCATTAATACTTAAATCATCATCTTCTTCACTATGAATAATATCTAAATAGTCTTCTAGTTCTTCTAATTGCTCTTCATCCGTACCAATTTCTAAATACTTTTGAGCGTACAAATTAGCTTTTTGGAACAATCCTAATTCAAAAAATGCAAATGCTAATAAATAATATACATCCTCATTTGTTGGATATTTATCTAAAATATATTCTAAAATTGTAATCGTAGTTTGATATTGATGTAATGATAAAAGCTTTCTAGAAATATCTATAAGAACTGTTTGATTTTCTTCATTTTCAGCAGCTTTTTTTAAATAATAAATCGCTTGCTCGGAATCGTTACTATTATAAGCTTTCATCCCTTTTTCGTAGAAATAATCTTTCGGTAACGAGAACGAAACGACATTATGAAATTGATTTGTTTGATTCCCCAAATTTTCAGACATTCGATCCTCCAGTTTTTCAAGCTTATCACAGTATATCACATAAAAAGAGGAAATAGTCGCCGTCCAAATTATAAGAATTTTAAACGAACGTACAATTTCCACATTATCTAAATAAGTTGTCAAAGTATTATTTTAACCGAAACAAAAAATATTGAAAACCACTTTTTTAAGAGGTTAAATAGTAGTTTCAGATTGAGGTAATGAAATAATAACCATGGGATTACCTCCTACGAACGCACCTGCTGGAACATCCTTGTTGACAAGTGTTGCAGCTGAAACTTTCGCACCATCACCGATTGTGACACCCGGCAAGATTGTCGTATTTGCACCAATTAACACATTATTACCAATAATGACTTCTCCTAATCGATATTCATTAATTAAATATTCATGCGCCAAGATTGTTGTATTATAGCCGATAATCGAATTCTTACCAATTGAAATTAATTCTGGAAACATTAAATCAGGCGTTACTTTAAACGCAAAGGATGTATACTCTCCTACTTTCATTCCAATAAGATTCCTATACATCCAGTTTTTCAGTCTAAAGAATGGGACATAACGAGCTATTTCAATAACAATGACATTTCGAAATGTTTTCCAAAATGAAACAGTCTTGTACACTTGCCAAAGTGAATTCTCACCTTCAATTAGGTAGCGTTTCGTTTTCCTCAATTCTCATCAATTCCTAGAATTGGTAAGATATCACTCATCTTTTCAAGCATAAAATCAGGTTTAAAAGTAGCTAAAAAATCTTTTCCCTTTAGTGACCAAGCAACACCTGCTGTTTTCGTTCCAGCATTTTGACCACCTTCAATATCATGGTAATTATCGCCCACCATTATACTCTCTTCGGGAATAGAATTTAATTTTTTTAAAGCTAATTGAATTGGTTCTGGATGTGGCTTTGCATTTTGCACATCATCAATTGTGATAACAGTATCAAAGAATTGCTTTAATCGACCAAAACTTAAGCCCATCTCAACAACATTTCGTGCCTTTGTTGTTACAATTCCAATTTTATAGCCTAATTTGTGTAAAGTTTCAATCGTCTCATAAACCGTTTCATACTCCTCAACAAACTCATCATGCATCTCCATATTAAAACGGCGATATTCCGAGATCAACTCTTCAACTCTTTCTTCATCTACCGTAGAGAAAGATTCAGTTAAAGTTGGACCCATAAAAGGTATAACATGTTCACGTTTATATTGTTCAGGATAATATTTATTCAAAGTATGCAAAAAAGAAGCAATAATTAATTCATTTGTATTGATTAAAGTACCATCTAAATCAAATAGGATCGTATTTATTTTCATAAGAATTTCCTTTCTATTTCACTTCAGTTTTTAAACTTGATTCAGTTTTCCTACCTACTCTTCCTACGATTCTCGCAACTATACAAGTAACAATTAACGCGACAAAGAATCGAATTAAAAATAAGTATAAGACTGGAATCCCTAAAGGAATAAAGAGAAGTGTATCTTCTACTACAGCATGACAAGCTACTAAAAATAAGAAAACGAGGTATAAATCACGTTTCGAAACACCATCTTCTTTAACGGCTTGAATCATAACGCCTGCTCCAAAAGCTAATCCAAAAAACAATCCCGCAGCTAATGTAACTCCAGCTTTTGCTTCAACTCCAATTAATTTAGTAAATGGAGATAATAATTTTGTTATATAATTCATCCACCCAAAATCTTTTGCAATTTGAATAACTAGCATTAATGGAAAAACAATTTTAATAAGGTTTAAAATCCCCATTAATGACGAAATGATGGCAGTATAAACGATATCCCATCCTGTCTGGTTAGCGCTTTCTGCAACTGCAATGCCTTTATGAACAATTTCTGTTCCACCAGACCAAAAGAAATGGATACAAATAGCTGATAAAATTGCAAAACCTATCCTTACTAAAACAACAAAAGATGCTCGAACCCCTACAGCAGTAGCTACTGTCGTTTCAACAAATAGATTATGAGAAAAACTTAACATAACTGCAAGGATCAATGCCTCCTTAACAGTTAAATCCATCGGTAACATTGCTCCAAGAGCTGCATATAGATTTAAAACATTTCCTAAAACTAATACTAATGCCGCATCTCCCTTTAAACCAATAAAACTCATTAATGGTTCAAGAATATGAACAAACCAGTCCATTAGAGCAGTTTCTTTAATAATCGTTAAAATGAAAGAAATAGGGAAAATTATTTTCCCTATTTTCCAAGAAGTTTGTAAACCAACTAGTAACCCTCTCTTTAAAGTTTCCAACGTGCTCCCCACTCCTGTTTTACAAACTTATGCGTCTAAATAACGCTCATTCGATAACCCCTTAACTCTACGATAAACAAGAATGATAATAGATAGTACGATAATCACGACTGAAATAAATTGAGCCATTCTAATAGTACTTGTTAACATTAAACTATCTGTTCTTAATCCTTCAATAAAGTAACGACCAATTGAATACCAAATTAAATATGTTAAAAACATTTCACCACGTCTAAGATTCACTTTTCTCAAAATTAGTAAGAAAATAATCCCTAATAAACTCCATAGAGATTCATATAAAAACGTTGGATGATAATACGTTCCATCAATATACATTTGATTAATAATCCAAGTAGGTAAATGAAGACTTTCTAAAAATGCTCTAGTTACTGGTCCACCATGAGCCTCTTGGTTCATGAAGTTCCCCCAACGTCCAAGCATTTGGCCTACTAAAATACTTGGTGCTGCTATATCTGCAAGCTTCCAAAATGAAATGCCTCTTTTCTTTGCAAAGAAATAACTAGCAATAAATGCTCCAATTAAACCACCGTGAATAGCTAAACCACCATGCCAAATTGCCGGTATTTCACTAACATGCTTAGAATAGTAGTTCCACTCAAAGAGCACATAATAAATTCTAGCCCCTATAATTGCTGAAGGTAGAGCTACTAAAATTAAATCTAAAAATGTATCATCAGGTATTCCACGTCGTTTACTTTCACGAATTGCCAACCATAAACCTAAAACAACTCCTAATCCAATCAATACCCCATACCACTTTATTGAAAGAGGACCTAAGTGTAAAAATACTTTATCTAATGGCTGAATATTTGACTCCATTTCATTTTCCCCACTTTTTCATTAAATTAAATCACTAACATTATTACCGCCTTGAATTACCTTCTCTAAACGATCTGCAAATTGCTGCGCTGCGTTTACACCCATATTTTTCAAACGGAAATTCATCGCTGCTACTTCAATAATAACAGCTAAATTTCGCCCTGGTCGAACAGGTAATGTAATTTTCGAAATATCCGTATCTAATATTCTGAGTTTTTCATCGTCTAAACCAACTCGATCGTAAACCTTTTGAGAGTCCCAAGTCTCTAAATCAATGTTCAACGTAATACGCTTGTAATTTCGTACAGACCCTGCTCCGAAAAGAGTCATTACATTAATAATTCCTAATCCACGAATTTCCAATAAATGTTCAATTAATTCTGGCGATGAACCAATCAGCGTATCCTCATCAGTTTGACGAATCTCTACTGAATCATCTGCTACTAATCGATGACCACGTTTTACTAACTCTAGGGCTGTTTCACTTTTACCTACTCCACTTTTTCCAGTAATTAATACACCGACACCGTAAATATCAACTAGTACACCGTGTAACGCTGTAGTTGGGGCAAGTTTAGCCTCTAAATAACTCGTAAGTCTACTGTACGCTGTAGTTGTCTTACTGTTTGATAGTAAAATAGGTACGCCAGTTTCTTCACCCGCTTCGATTAATTCGGATGGAATTTCTAAACCTCGTGTCACAATGATACAAGGCGTATCATCTGCACAAAGCTTTCTTAATCGACCCTGTTTTTCTTCGTCAGTTAAGCTATGATAAAAAGTTAATTCTGTTTTCCCTAATATTTGTACTCGATCAGATGGATAGTATGTAAAAAAACCTGCAACCTCTATACCTGGGCGAGATAAGTCAGTCGTGTTAATCGAACGATTCAAACCCGCACTTCCACTAATGACCTCTAATTTAAAATACTCAACTAAATTCTTTGTACGTAATTTAGCCATACAAGCCTCCTAAGGATTAATAATTATGTATTATCTCTCATATTGTACCATTTTTAAACTTTGTGGGAAAATGTCGACAAGTCACTATCTGCGCTAAAACGATTAAAAATCATTAATGTAAAAGTGAATTTATCAACTGAATTTTATAACTAAACAATCAGTTTTAGCATTATAACACCCCTCATCAGTCATATATCAATGGAGTTCACATATAATTCGATTTCCCCACTAATTTAAAAAACAAAAAAAAGAGACTCTCAAAAGTACTTTAACTTAAGAGACTCCTCTTTTTTACCGATGACTATGCTTTTTTTTGTCCTTTGAACCAAACACAAAATATTGAATTAACATACTGAATGTACTAATTAGAATCGATGCAATAATAGCAGTTCCAAAACCATTTACTCGTAGGGCATCCCCTAATAAATAATCAGTAATTTCTAACGTAAATGCATTAATAATAAACAGGAATAATCCCATCGTAAAAATGGTTACAGGTAAAGTTATTAATATTAAGATTGGACGAATAATTGTATTTAAGATCGATAACACCAACGCAGCTATTATAGCTGTTGGAACATTTTTTACATAAAAATCTGGTTGCAGAAATCCTGCTACTACAATAAAAACTAAGCTATTAATAGCTAATGAAAAAAACCATCTCATTTATTTCACGTCACCTTCTTCTGGAACAACAAATATCCAAATTAAATACACAAATAGAAGTGCTCCAAATCCTACGAAGAATAAAATAACAAACAGTAAACGGATTAATGTACTGTCCAAATTAAAATACTTACCTAATCCACCACATACACCCGCAAGCATGGAATCTTTAGAAGATCGATATAGTTTTTTCAAAAAAAATCTCCTCTCTATCGATACGTCCTCATTTTTTTATCATTACTAATTTTTCTATTTCATTATTTATTCTATGTTAAAACATTAAAGAAATGTGGACTACTTTTCAAGTAAAAGGAACTGTGAATAACATTAAAATGCCTATATAAAAACAAATACAAAGAAAAGGAGTTTAAGTCCTATTCTTTGTATCTCTTTTTCAATTTATTTTGAGACTATCTTTTTAAGATTAAGACTCCATCAATGCCATTCTTTTTTCCATTCTAGCTTTGTCACGTTCTAATACCACTTTTAAATACTTACCTGTATGAGACGCTTCGACTTTACATAGTTTCTCTGGTGTACCGGTTGCTACGATAGTCCCACCTTTGTCTCCACCTTCTGGTCCTAGATCGATTAGATAGTCGGCTGCTTTAATCACATCTAAGTTATGTTCAATTACAAGTACAGTATCGCCATTATCTACTAGTCTTTGTAAAACAACTAATAATCGAGCAATATCATCAACATGAAGCCCTGTAGTAGGTTCATCTAATATATATAAAGTTCTTCCATTCGTACGTTTATGAAGCTCGGAGGCTAGTTTTACACGCTGTGCTTCTCCGCCAGATAAAGTCGTAGCAGGTTGACCTAATGTAATATAACCTAAACCTACATCGTATAACGTTTGAAGTTTGCGTTTAATCTTAGGAATATTTTCAAAGAAGGAAACTGCATCCTCAACCGTCATATTTAAAACTTCAGATATCGATTTATCTTTATATTTTACTTCTAACGTTTCTCGATTATATCGTTTACCATGACAAATCTCGCATGGTACGTAAACATCAGGTAAGAAATGCATTTCTATTTTAATAATTCCATCGCCTCGACATGCTTCACATCTTCCACCTTTAACGTTGAAGCTAAACCGACCTTTCTTATAACCACGAACTTTTGACTCATTCGTAGCAGCATATACATCTCGAATATCATCAAATACACCAGTATAAGTAGCCGGATTAGAACGAGGAGTACGACCAATTGGTGATTGATCAATATCAATAACCTTCTCCAATTGTTCAATGCCTTTAATTTCTTTATGCTCCCCTGGACGTACTTTCGAACCATTTAATTTTTGAGCTAATGATTTATATAAAATCTCATTAATTAATGTACTTTTCCCTGATCCTGATACACCCGTTACCGCAACGAACGTACCTAATGGGAATGAAGTTGATACATTTTTTAAATTATTTTCCTTTGCTCCAACAATTTTAATTTCACGTCCATCGCCTTTTCTACGCTCAAGTGGTACAGGAATAAACTTTTCACCTGATAAGTACTTCCCTGTTAATGAATTTTGATCATTCATTACTTCATTTGGAGTTCCTTGTGAAATGACCTGGCCACCGTGAATACCGGCTCCCGGTCCGATATCAATTAAATAATCTGCTGCAAGCATCGTATCTTCATCATGCTCTACAACAATTAAAGTATTTCCGATGTCTCTCATATTTAACAATGTTGAGATTAAACGATCATTATCACGTTGGTGTAATCCAATTGATGGCTCATCTAAAATATATAATACACCAGTTAATCTCGAACCAATTTGAGTCGCCAAACGAATTCGTTGAGCTTCTCCACCAGATAATGTACCTGCAGCTCGGTTCAATGTTAAATAATCTAAACCTACATTTACTAAAAAGCCTAAACGCTCTCTAATTTCTCGAAGGATTAGATTTGCAATTTTTTCTTGTTTTGGCGTTAAATCAAGCGATCCAAAGAAATCAAACGCTTCTTTAACTGACATTTTTGTTACTTCACCAACATGTAAACCACCAATAAATACTGCAAGAGCCTCTTTTCTTAGACGATGCCCTTTACAAGTTGGACAATGTTGTTGCGCCATGTACTTTTCCATTTGCTCACGAATAAAATCTGAAGATGTTTCTTTAAAACGTCTCTCTACGTTCGAAATAACACCTTCAAATTCAATCATCGCTTCACGTACATGACCTTGCTCGTTATCGTATTTAAAATAGATTTGTTCGCCATTACTACCATAAAGAATTTTATCTTGTAGTTCTTTTGGTATGTCTTTAAATGGAATATTCATATCAATGCCGTAATGATTACAAACACTCTCTAGTAATTGAGGATAATACATTGAGCTAATTGATTCCCATGGTGCTATAGCATTTTCTTTAAGTGTTAATTCATCATTTGGGATAACTAAGTTTATATCCACTTCTAATTTTGTTCCTAATCCATCACATGAATGACAAGCTCCAAACGGGCTGTTAAACGAAAACATACGCGGCTCTAATTCCCCAATTGAGAAACCACATAAAGGACATGCATGATGTTCACTAAAAAGTAATTCTTCTTCACCTATTACATCAATAATTACTCGACCTTCTCCTAGTTTTAAAGCTGTTTCAAGAGAATCAGCTAATCGAGACGCTACACCATCTTTTACGACAATACGGTCAATTACAACTTCGATTGAATGCTTCTTATTTTTCTCTAATTCTATTTCATCAGATACATCAAATAGCTCACCATCAACACGAACACGAACGAACCCTTGTTTTTTTATTTCTTCAAATACTTTTACATGTGTCCCTTTACGACCAGATACCACAGGAGCAAGTACTTGAAGTTTCGTTCGTTCAGGATACTCCATTACACGATCTACCATTTGTTCGACTGTTTGAGAAGTAATTTCAATACCGTGATTTGGACAAATCGGCGTTCCAATTCGAGCATACAGAAGTCTTAAATAGTCGTAAATCTCTGTTACAGTACCAACTGTCGAACGAGGATTTCGGCTAGTCGTTTTTTGATCAATTGAAATCGCAGGTGAAAGTCCTTCAATTGAATCAACATCAGGTTTATCCATTTGACCTAAAAATTGACGAGCATAAGCAGATAAAGATTCTACATATCTGCGTTGACCTTCTGCATAAATCGTATCGAATGCTAGAGATGACTTACCTGATCCCGATAAACCAGTCACAACTACTAATTGATTGCGAGGGATCGTTACATCGATATTTTTTAAGTTATGCGCTCTGGCCCCTTTAATAATTATTTCATTCATACTTTTCAAGTTCTTCACCTCTCAGACTTCAATTCTAATATTAAGTCACGAAGTTCTGTTGCTCGTTCAAAATCAAGCGCCTTCGCTGCGTCCTTCATTTCCATTTCAATTGATTGAATAAATAAATGACGTTCTTTTTTGTTCATCTTCTTATATTTAGCACTAATGCCGTTTTCATAAACTTCTTCTTCCTCAGCAACAGAAGTAGCTCGAATCACATCACGTACTTGCTTAATAATCGTTTTAGGAGTGATTCCATGTTTTTCGTTATATTCTTCCTGAATCTCACGACGACGTTTTGTTTCATTAATAGCAATATCCATCGAATTCGTCATTTTATCAGCATACATAATAACATGACCATTTGAATTCCTTGCAGCACGACCAATTGTTTGGATTAATGATCGTTCAGATCGTAAAAATCCTTCTTTATCTGCATCTAAAATTACGACTAATGAAACTTCAGGAATATCTATACCTTCACGTAAAAGGTTAATACCAATCAATACATCATATTTACCTAAACGAAGATCACGAATAATTTCAATTCGTTCAAGTGTTTTAATTTCAGAATGTAAATAGTTAACCTTAATTCCGATTTCTTTCAAATAGTCCGTTAAATCTTCAGACATTTTCTTTGTTAGAGTAGTAATAAGTACTCTCTCATTTTTAGCAATACGATTACGAACTTCATCGATCAGATCGTCAATTTGCCCTTCAATCGGACGAACATCTATTGTCGGATCTAGTAGACCTGTTGGACGAATAATTTGCTCTACTTTCTCAGGACATAGTTCTAGCTCATATGGTCCAGGTGTCGCAGTTACGTAAATAGTTTGTTGAACCTTTTCTACAAACTCTGCAAACTTTAAAGGTCGATTATCCAATGCTGAAGGCAGACGGAATCCATGATCTACTAAAACTTGCTTTCGAGCTTGGTCGCCGTTAAACATTCCTCGAATTTGCGGAACCGTAACATGTGACTCGTCAATCACCATTAAGAAATCTTCTGGAAAATAGTCTAATAATGTATAAGGTGTAGAACCAGGTGGTCTCAGCGTCAGATGACGGGAATAGTTTTCAATTCCTGAACAAAATCCCATCTCGTTCATCATTTCTAAATCATATCTAGTTCGCTGCTCGAGCCTTTGAGCTTCTAGTAACTTACCGTTATCTCTCATTTCCTTTAATCGCACTTCTAACTCAGCTTCAATATTTTTAATGGCGATTTTCATTTTTTCTTCACGAGTAACGAAGTGGGAAGCCGGGAAAATTGCAACATGTTCACGGTCACCTAAAATTTCACCAGTTAAAGCATCCACTTCTCTAATTCTCTCAATTTCATCACCAAAAAATTCCACACGAATACAGTGCTCATCACGTGATGCTGGGAATATTTCAACAACATCTCCACGAACTCGGAATGTACCACGTGAGAAGTCAATATCATTACGTGCATACTGAATATCTACTAGTTTATGCAATAGTTCATCTCTACTAATTTCCATTCCAATACGAAGAGAACAAACTAATTCACGATATTCTTCAGGAGAACCTAAACCGTAAATACAAGATACACTCGCTACAATAATGACATCCTTACGTTCAAAAAGGGAGGAAGTCGCAGAGTGACGTAATTTATCAATTTCATCATTAATACTTGAATCTTTTTCAATATAAGTATCCGTTTGAGGTACATAAGCTTCAGGCTGAAAATAATCATAGTAACTAACGAAATACTCAACTGCATTATTTGGAAAGAACTCTTTTAATTCACTATATAATTGCCCTGCTAATGTTTTATTGTGAGCAAATACTAATGTTGGTTTTCCTACTTCTTTAATTACATTTGAAATGGTAAACGTTTTTCCCGTACCTGTAGCACCTAATAAAACTTGATGCTCTTTACCATTTTTAACCCCCTCAACTAACTGCTTAATCGCATTTGGCTGGTCGCCTTGAGGTGAATAATTAGAAACTACCTCGAATTCCTGCTCCATCTTCCCCGCCTCCATTTCCAAAACATACCTATCCTTCTATTTTACCACAAAATTTCAAAAATCAATCAAAAACAGAACAAACGTACTTTAAAAAATAATCATCTTTACATATTATCGATGTTTAAGTACAAATTCAAGTAATTAAACTAGAACGTATATTCCTTAAATGAAGGATAAGATAAAGAAAAAAGAACAGGAATAAAGAAAGAAGAAGGAGTAGGAAAAGATTTTATAAGTTTTATAAAATCTTTCCCTATAACCAATCTCTTATCTTTTTCCTGCCCTACTTATTCAACCTTAAAATCATATATCTGTAATTTTTTTAATGCTTTACTAGCATTTCCTTTACTATTCTTTACTTCAATCGTACCTTCGAAAACACTTTGTCCATTTGCTAAGTCAGCAATAATGAAATCTTTATTGACCTTCCCTGGATTTTCTATATTATTCGTAATTACATATAGTTTTCCATTAATGATTTTATAATTTGAAAGGTTATTACTATTTACTTTAGAAATAAGTACTGGTTCACCTTCGACTTTTTTATTGTTAAGGTTATACTTTAATACTGAAAGATCTTTATCACCGTTCGTTATAAAATACAAGTTATCTTTATCAATGATTACATTACTCTGCTTCAATTGTTCTTTTTGTTCATTCGATAAATTTAAAGGTTCTTCTTTATCAGTTTCTAAATTAAATACCAATACTTCATTACTAATTTCTTCAGTTGTTGTTTCTCCATTCGTTTGAACCGTATCCTTTAGTTTTGCCTTTTTGTAAACACTGAATTTGGAAGGAATTGTTTGATCTGATTCTGATATCGTACTTTGTAATTCAGTATGAGTGTGTGTCTTTTGGTCATTGGATGATTTATTAATTACTTTACGCTCAACAATTTTCTTTTGGTTTACATTAATTCGATACATAACTAGTTCAGTTTGCTCGACATTTATATCTGATTTTGTATTATTATTTATCGTTTTATTTTGATAAGTAGTGACAACTAAATCTTTACCAATTAATTGTACATCCTCTACATCTATATATGAGTAGTTTTCTTCACCTGGGATATCAATTTTAAATTTATAACGGTCTTTATTTTGAAGATCAAGACCATCTATATACATTTTAAAATGATTATTTTGATGCTCATACGTACCATCAAGTTTTCCACCTTTTACCCCGGCGTGCCATGCATAATCTTTATCGATATAAAATTGAGATGAAGAATTTTTTCCGCGCATAAAGTTTCTTTCTTTCTTTTTTAAATCATTTAGTTTCTTTAAATCATAGTATTCACCATCAAGCTCACTAAGAATTGAATTAGTATCTTTATATTCACTTCCGTCAGTAGTGATACTTAAGCCTCTACCTCCATCCTGACCGTATCCACCGCTAAGAACTAAATTTTTAACGTATTTCGAATCTCCATTTTCAGTCTTTAAATAAAATTTAGGCAACTTGCTTTCTGACATAGCTACTTTCGTAAAAAACGTGCCTAAACTGATTGTCGTGACAACGGCTATTACTGCCAAATTACGATATCGCTTCATTCCAAACTCCTCCTCACACCGATACTTTGTTTTTTAATAAATATTTACTAAAAAAGATTGAACCTGTAATAATGATTGCAAAAAGACCTATTTCCATATAAATGACTTCGCTTGGATAAAATATGAAATTATTTCCAAAAACGTAAGATTGAATAATCTCTGGTATAAGAATTAAAACGACAATCGCCATAGCGTATAAAATTCCAAATAATATACCTTTCCAGCGATAACTACGTTCTAATAGTATGAATGTGAAAAGAGAAAACACTAAGCCCATTCCAATCAGGTACCTAAAAATAAAATCCACAAAATTACTTGGTAAAATCATTTGAAAAATATTAGGACCCATAACAAGTTCAATCGTATTCATTTTTCCTAAAAGGTCACTTGGAATGATTTGTTGAAATACGTTTATTTCAATTGGTAAAAGAATTAGTTGAAAAGCTAGTAAACTCAATACCATAATTAAGATTGTAGTCGCTTTAGCAAAGTAAATTGTCATTCTTGAAGTTGGTAGCATAAATAAACGATAAATAAACGTGTTTTTTCCGAAATAATCTCTATACCAAATTATAAAAACATAGAACATCATTAAAGCGACACTGATCACAATAGGTCCAATAAATAATGCATGATTAGCAACCTGGTTAAAACTTATCAATCCATACCTTGTAATAAATTCCTCCGTTGCTTTCATAGAGCTTGCGTAATTTGCATCATTCGCCATTTTCATATAAGAAGACTTTACTGCAAATAAACTCACGAACTGCGAAATTGCTACTATAATAAGTAATCCTATATATAATTTAAAAAATCGATTAACTTCAAAATTAACTAGTTTCAAATATCGATTCATGACTCATACACCTCTCTCATTACGTCCATCACTGATTTACCTTCTTCCAATCGAATTTCTTCTGTATAAAACTCTTTCAGAATCTCTCCGTTATCTAATAAAACAACCTTATCGATTAAGTGCTCAATATCACTAATTTCGTGCGTAGTTATAATCACGCCTCGATCTTCAATTAAGTGACTCGTAAACACTTTTGCAATTTGCTCTCTACTAAACATATCGATTCCAGAAAAAGGTTCATCCATCAGAACATAATCTACATCTAGTCCTAAACCAAAAAGTAAATTGGCTTTTGCAGCATTCCCTTTTGAAAGTTCACCTAGTTTTTCATCTTCCTTTAAACGGAAAAACCCAAGTAATTCTTTTGCACGCTCTGTATTCCAGTTTACATAAAAGTCTTTCATAAACTGCATTGCTTCACCAACTGTAAAACTAGGAAGCATTGTAAGTGTATCTGGTATAAATGTGATATTTTCGTACATTGTATGATTCATTTCCTTATCATCTATTAATATTTCACCGCGATCGATTGGCGTAATCCCCATAATCGCCTTCATCGTTGTAGACTTACCAACACCATTAATACCAATTAAACAAGTGATTTCTCCTTTATTTGCAGTGAAAGAAATATCACGTAAAACATTTTTCCGACCATATTTTTTTGAAACATTTTTTACTTGGATCATTTAAGCATCTCCTTTCTTTTCTTCTTTTATCTTTTGTTCATAGTTTTGTTTAACCATTGTAAGTAATTCTTCCACTGGAACATTTATTACTTTAATTGAATCGACGAATTCATTTACAGCTTCCATAATCAATTCATTTCGTACACCATTTAACACTTTTATATCAGTCGTAATCTTACTAGGGAAATTTCGTTCAGTCGTAATCAATCCTTGTTCCTCCATTTCCTTGTATGCTTTTTGTACAGTATTTGGATTTATATTAAATTGAACAGCTAATTCTCTTCTTGATGGTATTTCTTGACCAGCTTCTAATAGTCTTTTGGCAATTTGTTGTTTAAAATGCCTAACGACCTGTAAATAAACGGGTTCACGGTTATTCACTATAAATTCCATCAATCCACCTCCTCGTTCTTAATACAATTTAATTAGTATGTGTGTGTACTACTTAGTTCATACACCTAATCCATAACAATGCGTATCACTCGGTTAATACACCTTATACGTGTACTATACAGGTAATACACTAAAATTGTCAAACATAAAATTAAAAAATACTAGACTTAATTGAACCGTTCCAATTAGTCTAGTATTTGTACGCTATCCTTAATTTAGTTTTTTTCGATCTTTTCGAATAACTAAAAAGTAAAAGAAGATACTAGGCCAAGGAAATTGGATCATACCTAACAGCCCCCATAACCAGGCTGAACGATTTCTCTTTTTAGCTTTTGTAAAAAGTGTGATACTTTGAATTATTAAAATTGTGAAGACTAAAACTAATATGATAATATTTTCTGTTGTCCATTCCACTTTAAATCCACTCACTTTCTATTTTCTTTTTATCTCGTTTAAAAATAATTGGTAGTACAATAAAGCCTAAACCTTGAATAATAACAATACTCACTGGTGCTTCTAACGCTATAAGTAGTGTACCTATAAATAAACTGCATGCTACACAAATGAATATTATTAATTCCTTAAGAAAAATCGTTTTCTTTTTTTCTTGATGACTTTTAATCTTTTCTGTAATTGCGTTGATTGAAGGTTCTTGAATATTCGTTAATTCATCAAACTGCTTAAATGCCGAAACAATTTCTTCTTTATCCATCTTGCATTAACTCCTTTCTTAACTCCTTCATTCCATTATGAATTCTTGATTTAACCGTTCCTTCTCGAATTCCCATCATATTTCCAATTTCTTCGTTCGTATAGCCGTAGTAATGCTTTAATAATATGGCCGCTCGCACTTCCGATTTAAGCTTTTCAAAACCCTCCATAATATCACTCCACTCAAACCCTTTATAAGCCAACTGCCAATTTAAGGAACGGGATAATTCTACAGACTCATTTTTTTGCCAAAACCATTCGCGCTTTTTCTTTCTTTGTTGATCTAAATAAAGTCTAGTAGCGATTGTTATTAGCCAAGTTGAAAATTTTGATTGACCATTGTATTTCTTTATATTGTCATAACCTTTCAGCATCGTATCCTGCACTAAATCTTCTGCAGTTTGTTGATTTAACGTCATCTTCAATACGTATTTATATAAAAAGGAATAATGGATTTGAAAAAGTTTAGCAAATGCATCTTGGTCACCTTGCTGAGCATCCTTGATAATTTCTAATTCATCTAAATCAGCCATTTCTTCCTCCTTCCTAGCTAACTTATTCAATATTTATTTAGTTTTCATTTGTTATACGATTAGGTTCTGCAAATCGTTCATTTTTCTTTTAATTTTTTTCAAAAAAAAAGTGAGGGGTAAATTCGACTTTACCCTTCACTCTTATTAAACTTATTTAGGACGATCAATCGTAAACATTTCTCCAACTTTAGCATAATCATTCCCTGCTAAACGACTAACTGCTTTTAAGCCATCTGCATCGATTCGTCCATTTTCATAAATTTCATCTTCTATATGAAAATAAACAACCTTGCCTATTAATAAGTCGCAAGCCTCATTATCTTTTCCTAATGGAATTGCTTGTTCTAAAATGCATTCCATTCGAATTTTTGACTCCTTCACTCCTGGAACTGAAACCATTACACTTTCTACTGGGGTTAACCCTGCTAATTTAACTTCGCTCTCAGTAGGTGGCAATGCAGCAGCTGTTTTATTAATCGCTTCAACATTTGATTCATCAACAATATGGACAACGAACTCTTTTTTCTCAATCGCATTTCTAGCTGTATCTTTTTGTTTACCATTTTGTCGCTGAACTGATACAGATATCATAGGTGGATTAGACGTTACGATGTTGAAATAGCTAAATGGTGCTCCATTTAAGACATTCTCATTTGATTCAGTTGTAACAAAAGCAATTGGTCTTGGAATAATCCCACCAATTAAGAACTTATAATTATCACGATCACTTAAATCCGCTGGAGAAAAAGATTTCATCATTATTGCATACTCCTTAAAAGTTATTTTTGTACCAATCAGCTGCTGCTTCAATTTCCGATCTAGTTAAGCTATGCCCCATGTTTTCCCAATGAGTAACGACTTTTGCGCCAGCCCCGTCTAACAATGATGCTAATTCTTCCGTTTCTTTTGGTAAACAAATTGGATCATTTTTTCCTGCACCAATGAAGACTGACACATCTTTCATATTTGGTAATTCTAGATCACGAATCGGTACCATTGGATGCAATAGCATTGCTCCTTTAAATACATTTTCATAATGGAACAGTAAGCTACCTGCAATGTTTGCACCGTTTGAATAACCAATTGCGATCATATTGTTTGGTTCAAATCCATGTTCTGCGGAAGCCGATTCAATAAACTCTTTTAATTCTTTTGTACGGAAAACTAAATCTTCCATATCAAATACACCTTCAGCTAATCGCTTAAAAAAACGTGGCATTCCATTTTCGCTCACATTACCTCTTACAGATAAAACAGAAGCTTCATCATCGATCATACCTGCGATAGGTAATAGATCCAGTTCATTTCCACCTGTACCATGTAATAATAAAAATGTTGGTTTTGATGGATTACTTCCTCTATTAAATACGTGCTTCATCGTCATTCTCCTTTCACTTCTCTAACAACAATTGGTTGTAAGTGATTTTCTATTATTTCACGATGTGGTTCCTGCCACTTTGGTAGCATTAACTGTTCTCCTAAATGGTCAATATCCTCATCAATCATAAATCCTGGTGGATCAGTTGCAATTTCAAATAATAGGCCACCATTTTCACGAAAATAAATAGCATTAAAATAATTTCGATCTTTTACTTCAGTAACTCCATAATGATTGTCATATAACTTATCTTGCCATTTTACATGTTCTTCATCATTACTTGCCCTCCATGCAATATGATGGACAGTTCCTACTCCCATAGCGCCTCTTCCTACTGCTGCTAATTCAATATCGATAATATTTCCAATATCACCAGCAGCCTTAAAACGTAAATAGTTACCCTCTTGACCTAAGCATTCTAATTCCATTACGTTTTCCAATAATTCAGCTGTTTTATTTGGTGCTCCAGAATATAAAACTGCACCACCAAACCCTTTAATTGCTACATCCTTTGTAACACCATTAAATTCCCAAGTATTTTCCTGGCCAGCATCCCTTCCTACTAATTCAAGCTGTAAGCCATGAAAGTCTTCAAATTGAAGAAATGTTTCTCCAAATCGACTTACTTTTTTTGTTTGAATTTTAAAAGATGCTAAACGATTTTCCCAAAATCCCATTGAGTTAGCTGGGATTAAAAATGTTGTGATTCCTACTTGCCCACTTCCTACTTTTCCTCTATATGCATTAGCCCAAGGGAAAAAAGTCATGATCGTTCCTGGTTTTGCAGATTCATCTCCAAAATAAAAGTGATACGTACCTGGATCATCAAAATTAATTGTTTTTTTCACAAAGCGTAAGCCTAAAATCCCAGCGTAGAAATCCATATTTTCTTGTGGATCACCAACTATCGCAGTGATATGATGTATACCTTTCATTTTTTCCATAAACTCTCCTCCGTTCTAATTCATTATTTATTTAATTTCCTTAATAAAGTAAGTAATTGTAATTGCTCTTCTTCAGTTAATTTGCTGAATTGTGCTTGTTGAAACTCATCCTGTGTAGGAACGATTTCTTCATACATTTTTTGACCGATCTCTGTTAAAGAGAGATATTTGTTTTTCCATTCTACTTCTCGTTTAATCCATTGAAGCTCTTCCATTTTCTTTAATAGATGAGTCACATTTCCTTTTGTAACAACTAATTTATCGGCTAATTCTTGCTGAGTAAGACGCTTATTTCTCCCAACATGGACTATTACATCAAATTGAGCAGTCGTCAGTCCCCATTTTTTCAATTGATTATTTGATTCTCTAACATTTTTAAGATAAAAACGAGCTAATCGAAACCAAAGTAATACTGCTAAATTTTTTGATTTGTTTGCAGAAGCTTCATTATGACTATTTAACATTTTTTCACCGTTGCCAAAAATTTATAAAAATCAATAATCTTCTTTTATTTTTATAGATTTCGTTTATTTCCCCATTCTACGTGTCCGATTTTGCCTAGATAGCTACTTTCGTTTGCTCTAACACTCCAAGGGCGTAAATTCGGATACAACGAATCCTACATATCAGTAATGACGTCTAGGTGTCAGATTACTAATTTATATCGTGACAAGTTGATCGCTGCGTTTAAATCTCGATCGATTTCATGTCCGCATTCACATTTGTACAATCGGTCTGATAGTTTTAAATCGCTTTTTATAATTCCACAACTTGAACACTTTTTAGAAGATGGATACCACTTATCTGCTTCAACAAATTCAATGCCATATTTTTCACATTTATATTGAATTTGGCATTTGAATTTAAATAAACACTGCTTTGAAATTGCTTTTGAAAGGTGCTTATTCTTCATCATTCCTTTGATATTTATGGCTTCCATTATGATGCGATAAGGTTTGGTTTTCACAATCTCGCTCGTGGATTGATGAAGATGATCTAGTCTGATATTTGTCAATCTTCTATAAAGGTGTTGTATCTTTTTTTCGATTTTTATAATATTGGTTGTTTTGACGTAACGGTTTCCCTCCTTATTCATTTCATATTTACGAGAAACTCGACGTTGCAACCTACGTAGACGTTTCTCTACCTTTCTCACAGTGCCTGTTTTATTAATATTTTTCTTCTTGATGCCATCTGAACATACGGCTAATTCTTTTATCCCTATGTCAATACCAAGAGAGACATTTGTCAGTTCAACTATTTCTTTTAAAACATCCACACCAACAGAAAGATACCAGTATTTTCCGTCATTGCTAATTCTCGGATTATAGTATTTTTTAACTAGTATCATTTCTGAAACTACAACCCAACCGACTTTTTCAATCAACACTTTATTTCCTTTTACTTTCAACTTCACATTATCGTTATAAAAGGATGGTTTGGATTTTCTTTTACTTTTGAATCGTGGTTTATCTGCTAACCCTTTAAAGAACTTTTCATATGCATTACAAAGATCTTTTATTGCTTGTTTTGTAATATTATTCGATACTTCATATAACCAAGAAAATTCATCAGTTTGTTTTAATACCGTTAATTCTTTTCTTAACAGTCCATCAGAAATAAATTTCCCACCGTTTTTATAACTTTCTTCTTGTTTGTACAATGCCCAGTTATAAGCCCATCTAGCAGTTCCCACTGATTTCCATAATTGTGCTTCTTGTACTTTAGTTGGTCTTAATCTTACTCTCTTCGCAAGTATCAATGTTTTTTTCAAATTTTTAAGAGTTTCTTCAGTTCCACTTATCGAATCAACATTCAAATTTCTCACCTCATGTATATTTAAACACAATGGATGATTTGCATTTAGAACAAATAGTGATACTTTTATAAATTTTAGTAGATCTAAATAAACTGCCTTAAACCTCTTTGATCGATCATATTATCAGTTTAATATTAAACTGATAAATTAGCAAGTAGATAGTTTTATCATAATAAAAGATTGCTCTATAAAAGAAGAACGTTGATTTTCGCTCCAGGATGCTCGCTTTCCGTAGGCGAGACCTGAGCCTCCTCGTATATCCCACAAAAGTCGAGCAGCTTTACGCTCCAATAAACTTCTCTAAAGCAAGACTGCCAAAAAGCGAATGAATAATGATTTCAATTAATACAACTAAAACTCTTTATTACTCTAATTCTTTCAACACTCTTAAATTCCCTTTAATTACCTATTTTTATTCTTTTAGTAACTAGTGATGATATATAATATATTTTGCTCGAACAATTTTGAAAGATAGGTATAGTATATGAAAAAAAGACTACTGAAAATAAGCGTATGTATTCTACTTTTGTTTGTTATTTTATTTGGATCGTACAAGCTAATGAATGCAAGATCTTTTCAGCTTTTTGGTGGGTTAACAAACGAAGTACACACTAACCAAAAAGTAGTGGCTTTAACATTTGACGACGGTCCAACCAAAAACGTTGATAACATTCTTCCACTTTTAGATCAATACAATGCAAAAGCTACTTTTTTTCTAATCGGTAATGAAATTGAAAAGAATCCCGAGGAAACTAAAAAAATTGTGGATGCGGGACAACAAGTTGGAAATCATACATATTCTCACGAAAGAATGGTGCTAAAATCACCTTCATTTATCAAAAATGAAATAGAAAAGACAGATAAACTAATTCGAAAAGTTGGCTATAAAGGGGATATTGAGTTCCGTCCACCAAATGGTAAAAAACTATTTGGGTTACCGTATTACATGCATAAACATAACCGAGAAACGATTACATGGAATTTGGAGCCAGATACTTTTTACACAAATCCTGAAGACAAAATAAACTACGTAAAGAAAAATATTAAACCGGGTTCAATTATTTTAATTCATCCGATGTACGATAAAACTGGTAAAGAATTAGCAACAATTAAGGGGATATTGGATTTATTATCGAAAGATGGATATAAATTTGTGACAGTGAAAGAGCTTCAGAAGTTACAAAAAGACAAGTAGCATCAAGCTCCTTGTCTTTTTATATATTGATTATCGTTTTTCTTCTTTATGGAAAATTTAGTGCTTAAACTAAAGACTAAAACTCCTAACACAGTGCCAAATGTATTTAATAATATATCATCAATGTCGCATGATCGATAATTGTATCCGAGGAAAATTCCTGTGGTTCCTTGGATTATTTCAATCCCTAAACTTACAGTAAAACCAACTAATATCGTTTTACTTTTCATAATTTTAGGATATAGGACTCGCAAAGCAAATCCTAATGGCATAAATAATACAATATTTCCGCCAACTTGCTTGAGAGCAATTGAAAATGATCCATATCTTATTGAATCTACAACTACTTTTAAAGGGACAAAATTATTTGTATATCCCAAGTGATCCTCAATCATGACCTGAATTAGATATTTTTGATAAGGAAATGGAAACAAAGTAATATCGACGATACATGTAATGTAGATTCCAAAGATGATCCAATATAAATATTTTAGTAGAGTAATGTAACCTTTAAAGTATCTATAACCAAAAAATAAAATGATTACAGTCATGATAAAGATACTTGGATATAAATAATTTAACAATACTTTCCTCCCCTTCACCTTCCAAGGAATAAGAAACATCTTGCAGTGTTTCGTTTTTACCATTTTTTACCACAATTTATTATACTATATCAAAATCACTTTATTTTATATAGTTCATCGAATCAATTTTGATATTTCCATATAAGTCAGGTGCTTATTATTACTTTCACAATTGAGATAAATATAAAACTTTGAATATTACTTGAAAAAAAATCCAAAATAATACTGGTACATTTTGAAAACATTTCAAAGGAGACATCTAGATGAAGAAACAATTACTAAAATTCACATCTCTATTTTTATGTTTTGCACTAATTTTATCCCCTATTAAATCCAGTGCCGAACAAATGGATACTCGAGCTCATGGAAGATACATTAGTAAATCAGCGTGTAAATTCCAAGGTGATATGAGAAAGCTTTGGATGGATCATACGATTTGGACTAGTAAGTATATTGTTAGCGCCGTTGCTGGATTGCCAGATAAAGATGTAGTACTTGCTCGATTATTAAGAAATCAACAAGATACTGGAAATGCAGTTAAACCTTATTATGGTGCTGCGGCAGGAGATCAGCTTGCTAAACTACTAACCGAACACATTGTACTGGCTGGTAAAATTGTTGATGCTGCTAAAGCGAATGATATGGCAACTTTAAAAACGTTAAACGATCAATGGTTTAAAAATGCAGATGATATTGCTGCATTTTTGAGTAAAGCAAATCCAAATTGGACAAATCAAGCTTTAAAAGACTTGCTATACAAGCATCTAAAAATGGTAACAAATGAAGTTGTAACAAGAATACAAATGAATTGGGACGGAAATGCAAAAGCATTTGATGATGGTCTTGATCACATTATCGTTATAGCAGATGCATTGTCTTCAGGTATTATTAAGCAATTCCCAAATAAATTTAAAAATTAAACAAACGTTTGATTTATGAATTCAACAAAAAAGATGAATTTAGCTCTAAACTAAATTCATCTTTTTTCTGTTTATTTTAAATCATGCAATCTTTCCATGATCCGTCTTTTTTTATAAAGCATTCTTCCAGCCTCGCCAACATCTTCAATTGCTTGTTTATTTACATATGCACCAAATATTAAACCTGCAATCGGGACCATCTGAAACAGTTTCTTCCAGCCCATGTTATCTCGATATGTATAAAATACTTCTCTCCAACCTTCAATTTGAGAAAAGGCTTTTTTTCCTTCAATATTTGTTAACTCTTCTAATATAGCCTTTTTACCAACTATATCAGCAGATGTAAATTGCAAGCATTTAATAATGAAGACTCTCTCCATTTGATCATTTGGATCATAACCATAAGAAATCGCTATTTCTTGAAGTGTCTTTAATGTAAGTCCTAATAAAATTGGTATATCAATCGCAATCGTAAACATTCCACCAAAACCTGTTGTCGCTCCTTGGACCTTTGCAAATTGTTTACGACTAGCAATAAAACCATTCGAAACAAGATCCATTTGTTCAAGACTAAGTTGATTGACCATTTCCATTTCGGTTAATTCTTGAATTGAAAGCTCCTTACGCATCCTAGTTAGAGTTGAAGGAACACTAACTAAATATTGACCACCAGCATTCACATACTTAGATAGCTCATCTAAAATAACTCCAATCTTATCATGAATGAACTTAGGTGTAATTTTATCCAAAATCATAAATGGAATTCTACCAATTTTCTCCCAAAAAAATACGCTTTTTTGATCTTTTTCCCATTTTTCAATTTCATTAAGCTGCATTATTAGATACTCTTTCGTTTCCATAAACACTCCTAAAATTTTTAATCTGAACATAGTGACTACTAAAACTATAAAGCTTTTTGTGAAAAAAACCAAAAATAAAAAAGGGCTGTTCTTAGACTTACCCCTTTTACTCTTTTGAGTTAGTATTTTTCTTATTTTTGCTATTTTACTTACTCATGAGCACCTTATGAGTTAGCTTTTTTCTTATTTTTGCTTTTGTACTTACTCATCAACCCTCTAAGAGTTACTAAATTCCTCATTTTCACATTTTTACTTACTCATGAACCCTCTATAAGTAAGATGCTTTCATTTTCTTACCTCTAAAAAACAAGGTATCCCATAAAAAGTGGGACACCCTGTTCTAATGTTTAAAATGATCTTCATAATCAACCTAAAAATCTTATCTTATCCGGGTTTCGAAGCATATAAATACTTCGATAACGATCTCCTTCTATTTCAAAACAAATTACGGTTGGCTCCTCGCCTTCACTTTTAACAATTAATCCAATTTGATTATTGATCAAAGCAATTTCGATTTCGGATGGAGAGTTTATCTTCTTCCTCACTCCAACAAGGAATGCAATAACATTTTTCTGTAGGTTGATTGGGCGAAGTGCAGCTTTCGTTTTGCCACCAGCGTCAGTAATTAGTACGATATCTTCCGTTAAAAGTGATATTAGCATTTCTAAATTACCTGTTTCAGCAGCTTCTATAAATCGTTTTGCAATGGTTAGCTCTTGATTTAGATTACGTTTTTCAACTACATCCTTACTTTGGACTTTGCGTTGAAGTCTACTGAATATTTTACGGCAATTCAATTCGGTTTTATTTAAAATATTTGCGATTGTACGAAAGTCAAACTGAAAGGCTTCACGTAATACAAATACTGCCCTTTCGATTGGATTTAGCTGTTCAAGTAAAACTAAGAATGCATAGGTTATCGTTTCATCTAAAATCATCTTTTCCATCGGATCATCATGTAAATCTTCAGGTAAGTTCTGAATAATCGGTTCTGGAAGCCACGGTCCTATATAAACTTCACGTTTATTTTTTGAAGATTTTAATAAATCCAAGCAACGGTTTGTCATAACTTTACATAAAAATGCTTTTATATTATTCGGCTCTTCTTTTGTGATGGATTGATTTATCTTATGAACTGTGAGAAAAGTTTCCTGTACCAAATCCTCCGAATCCTCAACCGAACCTAGCATACTATATCCTATTGAAAATAAAAGTGGTTTATATTGAGAATATAGATAATCTACTTCCATGGAGTATCTTCTCCTCTATCTTAAATTAGTTGAAGTTCGAGCTTCTCATTTATAAGTTTAGTAGCATTTTTAGCGCTCTTTAGTGATGCATTCAATAGAAGTTCTGTCTCCCCTACCCAATCCCCTGCAACGTAAATACCTTCTATGCCCAATTCATTATTTGATAAATTGTTGCCTAATTTATCAAATGGCTTTTTTATGTCGTTGGAAACAATAAGCTTAGGAAGATAGCGACGTGAAATGACGTACTCTCTCCAACCTGGTTGAACTAAATCAAGTAAACTTTCAAGCTCTTCCTCATCTTTTGCCGAATCTGTTTCGTTGACCGAGTTTAAATATTTCATTATATGGACTACACTTTCGCCTTCTTTCGATAATTTAGCTACTGTTGAATGATTTGAAAAATACCATGGTTGATCTACACCTAAAGCAAAGTTGAGTTTTGGATTCGGTAAACCATTCATCACAAGGTCAAGGCATGCAGCTTTTACTGGCACCATTTGATTACATTTTTGTAAAAATGAATCTGAGACTGGCTCATCTATTAACTTAACTAAATCAATTGGGTTAATAGTTGATAACAAACAGCTGGTGTTGATCATAGTATCATTTTTCAAAATAAGGTTTATGTTTGGGTAAGAGCCAGTAATTTTAGACACTACTGTACTATTTTGAATCGTAACACCAAGTTGATTCGCCTTTTTAATTAGGTCGTTAACAATTGATTGCCATCCGTCATTTATATACAATACTTTAGCACTACGAAGCTGGCCTATTGCCACTCCGGCACTTATCATTTCAGAATTACTTGTAAAGGTAGATACGCGTACAAAGGCTAAAATTAAATTCTTTATACGGTGACTTGTTATTTTTCTATTTAAATATTCTTCTAAAGTAATATGATTGATCTCATCTAAGTCCATTTTACGAATATGTCGGTAAAATCGAATAAATTCCATTTTTTCTTTCCATTTTAAATGATTACCCAAAAATAAATTAATTGCCTCTATTATTTTCATTTGTTTAGATTGATCTCCAAGAATAAATGCCCCACTCAATTTTGGAAGTTTGCCAGAAACAGTAACACCTACTTCATTTAAAATTTCGATACAGTTTGTATATAGTGCGTGTGCTCCAAGATTTAAATGTGCATCGCCAATTGTATTAGAAATACCTCTCCCACCTAATTTAGATGCTTTATCCAATAGAAGTACTTTTTTACCTGCTTGAGCTAAGTAGATCGAAGCAGTTAACCCCGCAATACCACCACCAAATACAGTAACATCCCATTTTTGATGACCATCTATTTGATTTAAATTCATAATATTATCTCTCCCTTTCCTTTTCTTCATTAATTAAGACGAATGAAATACAAAAAATGTGACATATAGTAGAGCAGGACAAAGAAAAAATAATTATTTTATATTGGCTTCGGACGGGCTTATTTCATTTCTCTCGAATAGTGATAAACAGAATTACACAAAATTACTTTGACAGATAGAGTAATTATTGTTAACATTACTCTATCAGATAGAATAATATTATAGAAGGTGGATTTATGGTTAGAAGTGATATCATACGCGGGCATCTTGACTCAATCATATTAAAGCTCATTTCTGAGAAAGACCGCTACGGATATGAGATTTCTCAAGAAATTGGTTTACGGACAGACAATCGGTTTCAAATAAAAGAAGCAACATTATACGCTGTATTTCAGCGCTTAGAAAAAAAAGAATTAGTAGAAGCTTATTTTGGCGATATTACACACGGTGGAAAAAGAAAATATTACAAAATTACTTCATTAGGTAAAGCATATTTAAGTGAATTAGTAAAAGAATGGCAGGAAGTAAAAGAAATAATTGATTTATTCATGGAGGAGATATAATGAAAAAAATTAGAAATCATATTGAAGAACTATTTAAAGATGTTCCTAAAACTGAACAATCAGAAATAGTTAAGCAAGAGATCATTCAAAACTTAGAAGAAAAAGTCATGTTTTTAATGGAAAATGGTAAGGAAGAAGAAGACGCTATAAACAAAGCAATTGTAGAATTTGGTGATATTGAGGAATTAAAGAGTGAACTTGGTGTTAGAAAACCAGATAGCAAAAAGTCAAATTTTGCAAAGCTAAATTTATCTTACTCAATTTGGGGTAGTGGTTTACTAATCGCTTTTTTCTTATTTATTAATTTTTACTATACTCCAAAGACTATATGGTTTGTGTATCCAACCTTTGGATTATTATGGTGGCCCCTTTCAATGTATTTCTACTGGCAACGTAAAAAGTGAGGTGAATATCAGTGAAAAATTATATCGGTTTTGCAACTGCAGGCTGTATTATGACAATGGTCTTTTTTATGCTCGTAAATTTTATTACATCTCCTAACACGATTTGGTTCATTTACCCATGTTTTTTCATTTTATTTTGGCCAATTAGTTTATACTTCATTGGAAAAAGATCGATGAAGCAATTCTCACTCTTTGGCAGTATAGTACTCTTAGCATTCTTGTTAACGGAAAACTTAATTCACTCACCTGATTATCTTTGGTTTTTCTATGCTGCTTTCCCTATTATTAGTTGGCCAGTCTTCATGTATTTAGGTAAAAATGCTAGAACTTTACCGATTGCTCTCCTTGGCAGTATCATTACAATCGCATATTATGGGTTATTGAATTTTATCGCTTCTCCAGAATATCCTTGGGTCATTTATCCGGCATTCGCAATTATTTGGTGGCCATTATCAATTTATCATGCAAAAAGAAAAGCGTTTGTAGCTTTTTCGTTTACAGCTAGCATTCTAATTAGTATTTTCTTTATCATTGTAAATCTCATTTCATCCCCAGATACAATTTGGGCTGTATATCCAATATTTGCAGTTATTTGGTGGCCTCTAAGTATGTATTTTTATAGTTATAAAAAGAAACAAATATAGATATTAATTGTACGCTCCTGAGCTTGGTGGACTTCAAATTATGAGGTCCTTTTTATTTTTATAAAGAGCAAAAAGCGATTCTAATAAAGAATCGCTTCATAGACAAAAGCTTATTCTGCTTCAGAAACCAATGTAAATCGTTCATTTAAGTGTTGAGGATTTTCAATTTCGTCTAGTAATGCAATTGCATAGTCAGCATAACTTACGTAGCTATTACCTTTTTTATTAACAATAAAATTGTCTTTTCCTTTTTGATAAGCTCCAGTACGCTTACCATTCGGATCAAAAAATGCCGCTGGACTAATAAACGTCCACTTAATATCAGTTGTTTTTTGTAAGTCGTGAAGATGTTTTGTCATATTTGATGCAGTTGCATAATATTCTTTTGGAAATTCAGGTGTGTCCACTAATTGAATCGTTTTGTCTTCATCAACATACAAGCTTCCTGCTCCACCAACTACGATTAATTTTGTATCTTTGGCATCTTTTAACGCATTTATTAAGACATTCCCAGCTTCAATATAAAGATGCTCTTGACCTTCCGCTGCTTTAAATGCATTTACAACAACATCAAATTGCTTTAAGTCATTTGAATTTAAATCTAATAAATCCTTTTCCAACACTGGTACTTCTTTATTCGTTAATTTAGAAGCACTTCTTACGATTGCTGTTACCTCATGGCCTCTTTCTACCGCTTCTTTTAAAATAAGATTTCCTGCTTTTCCTGTTGCTCCAATTATACCAATTTTCATCTTTTTCTTCCTCCTAAAATTTAAGTTATTTTGACCTCACAGTTGTAACAAAGAAGGTTACAACCACTTTAAAAAAAATAAATAATATACAGATGTAACAACTCTAGTTACATCGTTAACAAAAAAAATTGAATGATATTATCCAATTTTTTTGCTTAATACTGTAACTAATTCTTCCATAGTAACTTCGTCCAGTATTTTTTCCATTGCTTCTTGTGCTCGATTTAAGATCAGCTCTAACACTGCTTGAATATTTGCACCGACTGGACAATTCGGATTCGGTTTATCATGAAATTGAAAAAGTTCTCCTTCATCTACAACTTCAACCGCTCTATAAACATCTAAAAGTGTAATTTCACTTAAAGGCTTATGAAGTGAAGCTCCACCAGTTCCTCGACGGACTTGAATTAACCCAGCATTCTTAAGTTTTCCCATTACTCTTCTAATTACGACTGGATTCGTATTTACACTTCCTGCAATCCATTCGGAAGTACAAAGAGTGCTATTCTCCATCGTAACTAAAGATAAAATATGAACAGCAACGGTAAAACGACTACTGATTTTCATAGGATTCAACCTCCGATGTAACCATTATAGTTACAACAATTATTATATGTCAATACTATTTATTTTACACAAACTTATGATCAATTTATATTTTTTTATTTAATAAAGCCAAGTTAAACAGCAGAAAATCGTTAACAGCTACTATTAGAGGTAAACTTGCACCAGTGCCATAGTAGTTAAAATTTATTCGAAAATGGAAAAAAATGGTTGAACAATTATAATAGCTAACTTATCCTTAAGTTATTAAGAAACATTAATAAAAGGGTGAAGAAAATGAATGGAAATGATCTTGCTTATCTAATTTGCTTTACGATTATAGGTTTGTTTTTACTTGGTTTTGGTATCATGTATAAAAAAGAAGCTCATGCAGATTTAAAAAACAGTGGTGTTGGAGGAAATGGCGTAAGCGGAATAGGTGCTATCTTGTTCTTCCTTCCTCATTGGGTATATAAGGCAATATTTATCGCATTAGGAGCATTCCTAACGATTGGAATTTGGTATCTTATGTTTTTTTACAATAAATAAAAGACTTTCCATTCAAATCTAGAGAGCACAAAGAACCAATAAGAAGGGAGCTATTAGTATATAGCTTCCTCCTTTACTTAATAAGTGACATAATTCCTAAAACACCAATCATTAAACCCGCTATTTACTAATCCTAAGTGAAATTTCACATTAATCCATACAAAGCTATACCACCAAAAATAATAATAATCATACCTGATAAACGGTTAATTAATGTTAAAGACCGATCATTGATTCGAGATCTAAATAGCCCTACCCCACTGCTTAATATTACCCACCATAAACTTGAACCACAAAAAACACCTAATACTAAAATGATGGACGAAGCAATATTGCTATCTGAATTCGAAATTCCTAATCCTGCAAAAATGGCGATAAATGATAGAATCGTCATTGGGTTTGTCAGCGTTAAAAATAAAACCGATAAAAATGCATTAATCATATTTTTCTTCTGTGTATCAGATTGAGTATAGCTGGCTTTTGAAATAATTGTTTTTACACCTAAATAACATAGGAATATACCACCGATTAACTGAATCCAAAAATGTTGACCAATTAAAAAATTCATAATGATAGTTAATCCAAAGCCTGCAACTAAACCATAAATACCATCAGCAGTAGCAGCCCCAAGTCCAGAAACTAAACCAACCATTCTTCCATACGCTAAAGTTCTACGGATACACAGTACCCCAATTGGGCCAACAGGTGCAGCAATTGATAGACCAATTAATAAGCCTTTAATATAAAATTCAAGATTCATGTTGCCCTCCCTACTCTATAGAAAATTTATGCTTTTGCAATGGCAGTCGAAAGGTTTCTTTCGTTGTATCCATTACAATTGTTGTTTTTGTTCTTATTACTCCCTTTAACCCTTTTATTTCATGGCTAATTACACGATCCAAGTCTTTTGTATTTCTACTTCTTATTTTTAGTAAATAATCATCTTCACCTGCAATATGGTGACATTCCTGTACTTCCTCTAATTGATTAACAAGTTCTAAAAAAGGAGCTCGATTTTCAGGTCGCTCAAGTGAGACAGCTACAAATGCTGTTAATTCACTTCCAACTTTTTCTGAATCAACTAGAACACCAAATCCTTTAATTACACCTTGTTCAACTAAACGATTAACACGTTCAGCAGTAGCCGGAGCTGACAAACCGACCTCACTAGCTAAATCAGCCCACTTTATTCTAGAATTATCCATTAAATGATTAATAATTTTCAAATCGTAAGCATCCATCTATAACTACCTTCTTTTTATAAGTATTTACCCTATTTTACTTATTTTCTGAAAGTAATTCAATATTCCCAAGTAAAAATATATTCTAAATATGCGTGTTTATTAAACATATTTATTTACTGGTACTAATAAGATGAAAAAGAAGACAATCTTTATCGAAGGGGGAGTCATTTTATGAAAAGAGACCCGTTTGAATATCGAAGAAGACTAAGAGAGAGAGAAAGAGAAAGAGAACTTAATGAAGAAAATGAAAGAGAGCCTGATGAAGAGAAAGAAGTAAAACACAAAGAAGAAAAGCCTCAAACACATGTACATGAGTTTGTAGCAAGTACTAAACTGGCAGAAGAAGGTGACGACCGTCATAATCATCGTTTTGCTGGAGTTACAAGTGAGGTCATTCCTGTAGGAAGACACAGTCATATACATCGAATTGTAGTAAATACGGACTTTCTCGATCATCATCACGAGGTAATTATTGAAACCGGCCCTCCTATTCCTGTAGGAAACGGTAAGCATGTTCACTTTGTCAAAGGAATGACAACGATCATTGATAACCATGAACATGCTCTTGAATTCGCTACTTTAATAGATAGACCATTAGTATAGGGGAATATTAAAATTCAATTTATGTATATTTTATTCAACTTGATATACATAAGTTTTTTAAATTCATGTTCCGACTCCTTATCAACAAATTTTAACGTTATATCAACAAAAAGTGTTCGTATTTTTCAATATTGTCTATGTGATATTTCAACAAACTAAAGGACCTTCCATAGAAGGTCCTTTAGCTATTTCTCAATCCTTCAGTATTCATTAACACAATTCTCCATCCATCCGGATCTTCAAATGTAATACTTTTTCCAAGCCAATAAGGATTCTCAGGTTCAACGTCTATATATCCCATATTATTTAATCGGTTTTTGATAAGATCTATTTCAGTTTTATTAGGTATATAAAATACTAAAAGATTATCCTTTGTTGGGGCAGGACATGGGCTTCCATCAATATGTTGAGTAAATTCTAAATGGTATTCAACATCAGGTAATCCAAACATGATTCCATCATACCCAGTATGATTTTGAAAACTGCCCACTTTTTTTAATCCAAGCCCTTCACCATAGAATTTACTTATTTCAGCTAATTGGTTTGTAGGTCTTGCAATTCTAATCTGAACCCAGTTTTTCATTGTCATCACCTTATCCTTTAATAATTTGATGCTACCCATTCTTCATTTAGCTTTTTTGATATTTGTGTATAGAGCTTCAATTCTTGAAATAAGCTATCTACTGAATATGATGTGTTTTCTTCTAACGCAGTACCTTCTGATATAAAATCTGATGGATCAATCACAACTTGTTTCGATAAAACATTTGCATACAATGCTCTTAAAACAATTCTCATATTGTTAAGTGCATTAATTCCACCCTTTCCTCCACCAGCTACAGCCAATATTGCAACTGGCTTATCTTTAAAATGCTTACTACCTAAAAAGTCAAAAGCGTTTTTTAATGCACCACTCATTCCACCATGATATTCCGGTGTTGCAATGACCATAGCATCAGCATTTTCTAGCTGTGATCTTAGCTTTTGGATATTTGCTATTTCATTTTGTTCTTCTTGACCATTATAAATTGGTAATACTAGTTCACTTAAATCAATTGTTTTTACATTGTATTTTTTCGAGATGATTGTAGTTAATTTACCTGTACGACCTTCTTTTCTTGGGCTACCATTAATCATTATAATATTCATATTTCCACTCCTTTAATTTGTACCTTTAGTATAGTCAATTAATAAGGTCCAAACTTCAGTCGTTTGATAGAACTTTTCTACACGTTTAGGAGTAGATAAAAATAAAAAAAATCTACAACTAAAGTTGTAGATTTCAAATAGATAGACGTTCGGTTTCTTGATTCATTTTTTGATAAACTTTAATATTTTGATAAACTAATTCAAGTAATTTAGCAGTTATACCCTTTTCCTTTGCAAGTTCTAGTAAATACCCTTGCAAATGATCCCCTTCTACTAAGGAACCTTTTTCCATATCCCTCTGCAAAGAGGACTTCATATCATATCCAAGTGCATCGATTGATTTCATATGCTCATCCACAATACTTTCAGAAATCGGTGCACCATGGGACCTCATAATATTAGCGCATTCTTCAAATAATTCACGGATCGTAGCTCTTCCACCATCACTTTCTCTAATTGGACCAATAGGAGCACGCATAAGTGATGTAACACCAGACATTACAGTAATAAACAAATATTTATGCCACATATCACGTTCAATCTGTTTACTATGGACAAAGTCAGCTTTTGAACCGTTAAATGCATCAGCAATTCTTTTAATACGGTCAGTTTCTTTACTTAAGAATTCACCAAATACAAGTCTAGATGCTTTACTTGTTTGAGCAACTTCCCCAGCTTCATTCAAAGTTGTTTCAATAAAACATAAACCGCCTATAACCTTTTCTTCACCAAAGGCCTGTTTTAAAGGATTTAGATGAGCAATCCCATTCAAAAGAGGTAAAATAACAGTTTGATCACCTACAAACGGTTTTACATCCAAAATAGCATCGCTTAAATGATATGACTTAGTCGAGAAAAGCACAATATCAAAAATCTCTGCAGGACTCTTTGCCGAAATTAGATTCGGTTGAAATGAAAAATCACCATTAACACTACGAATGACCAAACCATTTTCCTCTAGCTGCTTTTTCCGATTAGCTCGTACTAGAAATGTAACATTTTCACCCTTTTCTACTAAGCGTCCTCCAAAATAGCCGCCAATTCCTCCAGCTCCTAATACAAGAATTCGCATCAAACTCTTCCTTTCTATTAAAAATTAAAAATCTGAACTTGCTAATGTCTATTTCAAAATCCCATTTCGAACTGCGTAAAGTGCCAGTTGAGTTCGATCTTGAAGCTGAGTCTTTGCTAAAATATTCGAAACATGAGTTTTTACAGTTTTTTCTGTAATAAATAAAGATGCTGCTATTTCTTTATTACTTTTTCCCCTCGTTATTTCCTTCAATACATCCATTTCTCGTTTTGTTAATTTATCTTGAAATGACTCATCGTTCTTCGTTTCTATCTTCCCAGTTAAAGCAGAAACTAATTGCGTCGTAACCTTTGAATGAAACTGTTTTTCCCCATCATGTATCTTTCGGATTGCGGAAACGAGCTCATCTGGGTCACTATCTTTTAAATAATAACCAGCTGCACCCGCTTCAATAGCAGGTAAAATATGATCTTGATCATAAAAACTAGTTAATATCATTACTTTAACAGCTAAGCCCTCTATTTTTATTCTTTTGGTTGCCTCAATACCATCTAGAACTGGCATCGCTAAATCCATGATAACAATATCAGGTCTTAACTCTTTTACTAAGCTTAATGCCTCTTCTCCATTCGATGCTTCTCCGATAACCTCAATATCATCTTGCGTATTTAAGAAGAAAATAAGTCCTCTCCTAACTACATGATGGTCATCAGCAATTAATATTTTAATAGACATAAAACTCTCCTTCTTAAAAAGGGATATTCGTCGTAATTTTTGTTCCTTTATTCAAATCACTTTCAACTAAAAACGACCCTTTTATCGATTCGACTCTTTCCTTCATGCTTTTCAAACCTAATGTTGGAATTTGTACGGCCTTTGGGCATATAAAACCTACCCCCTGATCTCGAATCGTCATTTTTACTATCTTAGTACTGATTGATAACTGTAAATATACCGTATTTTGTCCTGAATGTTTTCTACAATTATTAAACGCTTCCTGACCTACACGCCATAACGTTTCTTCTATTTTAGAAGGTAAGATCGCTGTTCCTTTTATATTAGTAATTACTTTTAATCCTAGCATTTCACCATAGTTAATTAATGCGCTAACTATTCCTTTTTCAATACCTTGTGGTCTAAGCTGCCATATTAAAGCTTTCATTTCTGCTTGCGCTTCTTGGGCAATTTGTTGAATATGATTAAAAGTATCCTTTAACTTCGGACTGTCGGATACATTTGCACCTGCTTTAGCAGTTACATTAATTGAAAACAATAATTGACTAACTGAGTCGTGTAAGTCCTTAGCAAGACGATTTCGTTCTTGAATCAACTCAAACTCTTTTACCTTTTCAGTTAATTGAATTCGTTTAATTGCCGTTCCAATTTGCAACGCAACTGCACCTAGTAAATTCAATTCTTCCTGATCAAATTTTAATTTATTAGAAGCAGCAACATTTAATAAACCAAAAGATTCTTCACCTGCTTGCAGTGGTACAGTCGCATGATGGGTGACACCATTTGTTTCTCCCCAATTATGAATAATTGAGTCTTCTAATCTTTTACATTCCATAATGTTTGATGCCTTATTAAGTCTGCCTGTATTATATTTATTTACACACCAACAATCTCCATTGCACATTGGCTTAGCTTCTTCGTTCATGAGAGCTGGGGGTAATTCATGTGAAGCGACTAATTCAAAATCTCCATTTTTATCAATTAAAAAAATCCATCCCGTATCTAGACCCGTAACTTGAACTAATTTGGCTAAGGCACAATTGAGGGTACTGTGTAAATCAGTACCCTCGTTTAATATTTCTGCAATTTCTTTTAATACTTGTAGCTCTAAAAGAAATGATTCTTTTTTCATACTTATGCTAATTCCTTCATTCGACGATCAAGTTGTTCAAGCACCATCGGCCACGCTTGCTCGTGTTGGTCTCTTGATAATTCATCTGGGAAACCCGCATGTGTCAATTTAATAACTGCTGCTCCACTTTCATCTGTAGAAAACTCTACAGTGACTACAGTCTCTGCTTTTGATCCTGAAGTGAACCAAGTAATCTCTACAAGTTGATTGTGCTCAAGCTTTAAAAAGCGACCATAATGAGGATGACGTTTATCTTCAAAATGCGTCTCAAAGAAAAATACAGAATTAACCTCTGCCTTCATAATCACCGAACCTGGCGCAGCAAACCAATCTCCAAATCTTTTTGTCCAAGCCTCATACAATACATCTATTGAATTTTCCATTACTCGTTCCACAGTGAGACTATGTGGTCTATTCGATAAATCTGGATAACTAATAATATTCATATTAATCCCTCCAAAAAGTTAGATAGTTATTCATTTTCATTAATAATAGCTAGCATTTGGTGATCTTCCCACTTCCCATTTATACGGACATTTTTCTTGGCAATGCCCTCTTTATGGAAACCAGCCTTTTCTAATACCCTAATTGAACCAATATTATGAGGCATTACACCTGCTTCAATGCGATGTAATTTTAATTCATTAAAGGCATATTCTACAACTAACTTTGCAGCTTCAGTTGTATATCCTTTACCATTTTGTTGTTCATCTAAAGAATAACCAACAAAACAACTTTGTAAATCTCCTCTTAAAACCTCTGCTAGCATCGTAAAACCTATAAAAGCATTTGTTTCCTTTAAAAAGATACCAAAGCCATAATACAGATCATTGTCGCTTTTCTCTTTATATGACTTAATGCGATCCTGCTGAGCTTCCAAAGTATAGAAACTCTCGTCTTTTATATATGTAAAAGGTTTAAAAAACTCTCTATTTCGAACTTCGTATGATAAAAAATCCTCAGCATCTGCGACTTCTAACTGTCTTAAATATATATTATTACCAACTAATTTCATCTGTTTCCTACACTCCCTAATTTCCCTGCTTTTCCTGACCCATTAAACGCCTGTTGCCCATATTATTCTTGGATCAATCTTACGGACTAGACGGTACGCTATCGGTTTAAAACCATTTTTTGGCCAGAATCTCGAGGATTCTAAATTCGTTATTCTCCAATCTGTTTCGCACAGTTTATAGCCTTCTTTGTCAGCAAACGTAAGTCCATGCTGTAGTAAGGCCGTGCTAACGCCCATTCCGCGAGAAGTTTCGACCGTTGCTCCCACTACTAAACTAATGCAAGATTCAGGTGTTAATAAATTCTCATCAGATGCTGCCGCTGATTCAAATACTTGAAAACCTACAATCTCATTTTTATAGAGAGCTAACCATAAAGTTGCGGCTTCATCATTAATGATTTCTGCGTAACCTTCCTGATAGTCCTCTCTTTCTTCAATAAACCCTGGTGCAAATACCGGTGATTTTGCTTGGTGTTCCATGATCACAGTTGCTAATTCACGTACTCTTTTTTCATCTTCACTAGTAGCCACTCGAATCTGTATATCTTCAAATACTCTTTCCGACGAAACTGACAAATCACGTATTCCATGAACCTGCTCATAAGCAAATCCTAAGTGAAACCATGCATCTAAAGTCGACTTATTTCCACTTGGAACCATTACATAATGATTAAACGAACCAAGCTCTACCATTTTCTTCGCAAACTCTACATATAACTCACGATATAATTCTGCATCTTCACTTTCTGCTATCGCCATCCCTGCATACTTAATCCAAGTATGACGTTCTCGATTTTTATCTGTTTGAATTGACCCAATCATATAGCCAACTAACTCAGAATCATTCATCGCTGCAATACCAAAACTATCCTTTTCATTAAAAAGCGCCTCAATAGCTTTCTTAGCATATGTAGCCTCTTCAAATTTAGATGGTAATTCAGGGTTTATACTTCGGTCATACATATGACGGATAGCCAAGAGACTAGCCGCTTCATCTAAGTGTATATTTTCGAATGCGATAAATTTCATAACAAACCTCCTTGCAACTTTTACAAGTGTAACTACTTAATAATTCCGACTATTTAAATTATCATTTCATTCACTCATTACTAGTTCCATAAAAAGTTCACTACTTCCTGCTTATAGCTGGATAATGCTTTTTCAGTTTGTAGGTCAATTAATATCGAACATTCATTTATTAACTAATAAATTGAATTTTATTTTTAACCTCTGAAAAAACCATCCCTAGTGTTATTGAAATCTTAAAAAAACTCAAATATATTTAAATTTAAAACTATTAATTGATTTTCTAAAAAGTGATAATTTAATCATTAATAAATGTTCACACTTAATATACCTTCTCCCTATTGACCGCTTTATATTTCAACATTTTGAACCACTGTTTATATACAGTGGTTAGCAATTATTTCTTAATGAAATTCTAAAAACTCGACTCTGTTCCCAAATGGATCATTAACAAAAAAGCGAGTACGACCTTCTATTGGTGGTTCCTCTTTGATTTCAAAGTTGAGTTGAAGGAGTTGCTCTCTTAATGCCTCTATGTTTGTAACAATTAAACCAGGATGAGCTTTTTTAGGTGCTATAAAATCTTCTTGAATACTAATATGAATTTCTTGATTACCACAAATAAACCAGCATCCACCTCTGCCTTTTAAATTTTCCGGCTTTGGCAATTCCTTCATTCCTAAAATTCCATTATAAAATTTTCTAGCTTCGTCCTCTCCACCCTTTGGACAAACTAATTGAATATGGTCAATTCCTTTTACTTCAAATGCCATTGATTAGCACCTCTCTCATTATGAAAAGTTTATATCTTTAGATTACCAGAACTAAAAAATAAGAAAAGCATTACCTCTATAGAAGTAACGCTTTTCCCAATATTCCAACTTATCAAACTAACTTTAAGCCATTTGTAATAAGATTCTTTAAAGAATCTTCTTTTCTTAATGCTTCCAATTCAGCTTTTAATGGTTCAACAATTTGCGCTAATTTAGCATTAACTGTAGCTATTTCAAGTAATTCTAATCGTAATAACCAATCACTTTGGTGTTCACGATTAAGTTCGTTATGCACAGCAATTAGTTTAGAAATACAGTCATCACAGAATGTATTCTTTTCTCTAATTACTCTAACTTCTTTATATAATTTTTCTAATTCAGTTAATTGGGCTGGTGTTTCCATTACGAACTCTACTTCTTTAATTGAATCACTAAAGTAAGCCGTTGGATCTGCTGCACCAGGGTATGCTGATTCAACTCGAGAACCAACTGCCATATCAAAAGTTCCCCACTCTTTTTTGAATAATTCTTTTCCTTCGTAAGTAACAGTGCAGTCTTCAAATGAGATTAATGCAACTTTATCTTCATTTTTAATGATATTCACAATTCTTCCGGAAGCGCTTACATTGCTTAAGAATTCTAAATCAACAAAGTTCCCTACGACAATACCTAAATTTTTAAGTGCAGCATCATCACATTCTTCTAATTCAATATTTCCTTTTAGAAGTCCAATTGGCGTACCAAATCCTTTAGCATGGTAGTCTTTTCCGTGACCTTCTAATTGCTTATTGTTTATTGAAAGTGCTGTTTCGCCAGTTGTATTAACGTAAATTGCTTCACCATTTTCGTCTTTAACGATTGCATGAACAATACCAGTTACACTTAATCCAGAATTTAATTCAAATGTAGCAACAGTTTTCGATTTAAGAGCTTTATCTAAACTTTCAGTACCACCTACACGGAATGCCATAGTGCTTGCTAATTCCTCAGCACCTTGCATTAATTCATCGAAATCTTTGCATACAAATAATTGTGCTTGCATTTCAGTTATATTTTTCGGTTGTAATGTAGAAGCTTCAATAGAGAAAGGTAATCTTTCAACTGCATCTGTAAAGCAATGTGTGCTTTCACCTACTGATGATAATAAACCAGCACCGTAAATTTTTGGATTATCTAGTTCACCTATTAAACCATATTCAACTGTTCTCCAGAATACGCGTGAAATTTTTTCAGCTTCTGAAATTCCAACAATTGCTTTTTGTCTTTCTTCAACTAATCTTTGTGCAGCAGCTTTTTCTTCTGGAGTCGATTTTGGATCTTCCATTACAATCGTTAAATTTCTAACTGCTTCAAATAGTTCTTGTTTTTCTTTTGTAGCAAATGCCTTTGCACCAATTGATCCAATTTTTTGTACGTACTCTCTAAATACAGGATCAAATAATATTGGCGCGTGTCCTGCAGCCTCATGAATAATATCCGGAGCAGGTGTATATTCTATATTCGTTATTTGTCTAATTTCAGTTGCGATTGGTAAAATACCATTTGCTAATAGTTCAAAAAATGCAGCGCCTGGAATTAATCCATTAACGATTCCTGCGCCCCAACCGATTTTTGAAAGGCTCTCGTTCATTTCAGCTACATTTGGAATTTTTTCCGTTTCAATTCCTGACATTTTTAGTCCATCGACAAATGCAGAATGTGCTTTATCTTTTAATGCGTGATGATTTTGTCTCATTACATAGCGCCATACAGCATGATCAATTGGCGTGTAAAGATCATAATTTTGCTCCGATAAGTATTGTTTCAAATGAGGTGGTATTATTTTTGTTTCAAAGGCTGCTTCTTTCATGTCATCAATTCCCCTTTTTAAAATTATTTCACTTAAAAATCTATTACTCTACTTTCTTAAAAATACCCGTTCTATCTATATCTTGCTAAAAGCTTTTTTGAGCATTTTTAAGCAAGTTTCCATCATTTAACCATTTCTACTTTTTCCAAATTACTCCTTCTTTCTACAAAATTTTTTTTTTTTCGGTATACATAGTCATAATCAACCAAACACATCACTCCTTTCAAACACGAAATGTGGAAGGCGTTTGCTAAAGCCCCGACAAGCATAAGACAAAGGCCGATAAAGGTTGGTTTTTACCTTATTGGACTTTGGCTTATGACCTCGAGGGGCTAACGCCTGGAACTAGACAACACGAAATGTGGAAGGCGTTTGCTCAGCCCCGACAAGCATAAGACAAAGGCCGGTAAAGGTTGGTTTTTACCTTTATTGGACTTTGGCTTATGACCTCGAGGGGCTAACGCCTGGAACTAGACAACTCAAAAAAGACAAGCTTATGTTTTACCTTAGTTCTTCTCACACTAGTAGCATATTCCGTTACATCTATACATGAATCCAAGATTTTTGAACATAAAAAAATCCCTACTGTTTGCACAGTAGGGACGAACTTTAAATTCGCGGTACCACCCTAGTTATTAGCTGTTTTACTAAAACTTACTAATATCTTCATTTCATAACGGCTCTTCACCGTCTTCCCCTCACAATTTGTTTCGAAGAAGAAGCTCGTGGATTGTAATTCATGACGTTTTATGTACTGATTTGCACCAACCATCAGCTCTCTGTTACAGGGAAAACTTCACTACTTTAGTTCCATTCATTGCTTATTATTATTTAATTAAATTATATTCTTAAAATAAAAAAGTCCCTACTGTTTGCACAGTAGGGACGAAATATTCGCGGTACCACCCTAAATTATTAGTATTAAAAACGATACTAATATCTTCATTTCATAACGGCTCTTCACCGTCTTCCCCTCACAATTCGTTTCGAGGAAGATGCTCTAGGATCGTAATTCATGTGTTCTATGTACTGGTTTGCAGCAACCACCAGCTCTCTGTTACAGGGAAAACTACACTACTAAAATTCCTATCATTGCTTTTCGTGATTCAATTAATACATACTTTATTCCTATTTTCCGTAAATGTCAATACTTTTTAATGTCCATTTTTCCAGAAGTTTTATTATCCGGATATAGTTTCAAATCATTATCTTTAGAAAAGACTGTTCAAAATGCACCATTTAACCCCATAAACTTATTCAAGAATTCGTATCCTAATTTATATAAAAACAACACATTTACCCTTTCGTTCTGTACAATCTAAACAATGATTTAACAATTAACATATTGAAAAAGTTATATTTACTTTTTTATATTTATTTCATGCTCACATAGAACTAACAAAAAAACATTATATTAATATATTTCGTTCCGAGCGCACTTAATAACTTCTCTTATAAATGGTTCTTTTTTCTTTGTATAAGTTTGACGATCATATTGATATTCCTTAACGAGACTCTTTTTTAGATACAAATAATCTTCCGCAATTTTAGGATTCTCTCTCAAGTAATCTCTAAATAATAATTTTTCAATCCATTCTTTACTTGTATGTTCGCAAATATGTAAATGACAAGTACCTTGTCCCCATAAACCCTTTCTAAAAAACCTTCTATCTGTAAGTTCCGGCTTTGGTACATATTCAAAATCAATTGTGCTTAACGGTTGAATTAGCTCTTCAAAATCTTCTAATTTAGTTACCCCAATCATAATATCAATTATTGGTTTTGCTCCTAATCCTTTAATTGAAGTACTTCCAATATGTTCAATTTGAATTATTTTTTGGGGTATGGCGGATAGAATTTTCCCCTTTTCTTCTTCAAATTGTAGTTCCCAATTAGGATCATAATTTTTTATCAAGACATTTGCTCTTGTCACGTTTACACCTCTTCATCATTAATTTTTTTCTATTCTTAAATAAATTTTACCTTTAGATTCATACATATTGACAATCTTCTTATATAAAATATAATTAATTTATAATATGTTAACTAACAAATAAAATAAGTTAACATACAGAGAGGGAGATATAGTAATGCAACAAGAAAGATTAAAAATGCTTATTAATTCAGCTTTATTTGCAGCAATTATTGGTATACTATCTCAAGTATCTATTCCTTTACCCTTTTCTCCTGTTCCAATCACAGGACAAACATTAGCAATTGGCTTAGCGGCTACGATTTTAGGTAAAAAATACGGAACAATCTCGTTACTTCTTTATTTAGCACTTGGAGCAATCGGAATTCCGGTTTTCGCAGGTGGTGCTGCGGGATTTGGCGTACTAGTCGGTTCAACGGGCGGTTATTTAATTGGATTTATTCCAACTATTTTCATCATCGCTTACTATATCGAAAAAACTAAGTTCACTGTCTTAAATGCAATGATTGCAAACATAATCGGAATGTTTGTTACATTAATTTTTGGTACTGTGTGGTTAAAAATTGCAGCTTCTCTAAGCTGGCACGATGCAATGGCTTTCGGTTTTTATCCTTTCATTATTCTTGGATTAGTTAAAGCATATGTAGCATCTGCATTAGGTGTTATTATTGGAAAACGTTTAGCAAAAGCTAATTTATTAAAACGTGATGAAATTTCAGCGTAATACAAAAAGAGCTCATTTTTATGATGTGAGCTCTTTTTATATTGTTGAAAGGGAGTTTAGAAATAGAATTCTTCAATACATTTTAGATGTATTAACCCTTTGTTTATTCTTCAAATTAAAAATCAATTTTATTATTTTCAAAACTAAATAACCTAATCCACCGCCAAGTGTATTTAATATCAAATCATCAACATCAAAGCTACCTAGCCCAAATAATAACTGAAGTATTTCATAAGTTAAACTTAAAATGAAAGTCGCTTTTAAAATTGATTTCAAACGATCATACTTCTTAACTATTAACGGCAACAAGAAGCCAAATGGCATAAACCCGATAATATTGCCAGCCAAATTACTAATTCTAATACCAAAATTAATATCAGCCAAAAACAAATAAAAAGTAATCGTTTTGAATGGAATAAAGTTATTTGATCTCCACCAATGATCTCTAGTGAAATTAAATTCTAAATGGCTAATAAATTGTGATACTGGTAAATATTTAAATAGAATTCTTTCAGTAAGAATCATTAAATACAAACAGATTAATAGTAATAATATTATTTTTATAATTTTATTCATCTTTTAAAATCTCCGTCATTTTATACATTAAATAATACCACATATTTCCATTTTTTATAGATGGTTTCTCAATTAATATGTCTTAAATTCAAAATCCATTTGTTTTACTGCAAAACTCATTAAAGTTACTAAAAAAATAACCACTCAATTGAGTGGTTGCTTCATTGTACATCAACAGCTTTAACGACTGATCGATCTCCTTTTTGTTGGACTGTAACAATATACTTAGACCCACCTTTATTGTATTTGTCCATTTGGCTTTCAGGGATGTAAAAACGACTTAGATTATGATTGATTACAATTTCTTTTTCTTCTCCAATATATGTGTATTGAATAGTAGCTTTAATGTATTTTGAATGCTTTGGACGATGATCCGTTACATAAATTAATTGATAGATATCGTTTTGCCCTTTTTGAAAGACGATATAAACGTTTTCCCCTTCTTTCGGCTTACCATTACCTTTCCAATCCTTCATTGTTATTGAGTCAAAATCATATGAAAGGGCTGCATAATGTCCTAATAAAGGTTCTACTGGATCCAAACTCTGTGAATTTATTTTAAACGTATCGGCTGATTGCTTAAAGTACATTATGTTTCCAAGTAAAGCTAGTAATAAAACAAATTGAATGATTGAAAGCAAAAGTAATTTCTTCTTATTTTGCATGTTCATCACCTCTTGCTTTTTTCGATTGGGTATAGACAAAATATAAAATTACTGCAAGGATAATAAACACAATTGATTTACTTATAAACGAAACGGCAAATCCTGTATAAATTCCAATTACGAGTGTAGCAAATGTGATAAAGCCTATAATAATGCTTCCTTTTTCCTGACCTGATACACCTTTAAATAAACGTATACATGAATAAGCAAATAATATTAATACCCCTACAATCATATTTGCTAATTTATCTTGAACTCCTAGAATCGGTAATAAGAATATAAATAAGAAGATCCAAAGATAATTATTAAACGATATATTGTCCTTCCATTTCTTGTAAACAGTATAGATTGCTAGTAAAAGGATTAATAGAATGATCGTATCAAACAGTGGTACTGCAATCGGCTTTAAAAATCCATGCGAAAATTCCTTTTGCATCTCGTGAACTGCATCATATGATCCTCCAAAAATTGAAGTAATAAAAGTAAATAGCCATACAAATATTGTAAATACAGGTAGAAGAACATAATCTATAACGCCGCGCTCATTTAAGAACCAAAGAATAAACACTACTACAATAATCGGCGTTATATATTGGCGATCTGAAAATGTTTGGAAAAACATAATGACAATATATCCCATAAATGAATAATTAAAGCTAGCATTCCACCTGTTCTTCATTATTTTCAAGAAATAAATTGAGCAAAGTAACAATGGAATTTGGAGAAGATAAACATGTGCTGTTTCTAATCCAGCACTATAGCTCAAACTAAAAAATCCGATTCCTAAGAAAAGATAATAAAACATTTTATGCTTTAACACATAATAGTAAAGAAACGCGAGCATTGTCCAAGTGATCAAAAATACTGGACTGTTACTTGTAAATTGATACATTTGTACAATTAAAACAAATGCACATGCGTACCCAATTACATTAATAAAGTTTAAACAATGTCCAAACAATTCTTTTCCCTTTTGATAGCTTATAAAAGCAACTGCATGGAAAACTAATAATGTTATAAAAATAATGACTAATCTCATGGTTTGGCTAAAGTCGTTCCAGTTACTACCCACAAGCGCTAAAATTGAAAATGCTACAAGTAAGGCAATTAAAAATGGCACAATATCCCCTAAAAATGATTGCTTTTCAGCTTTAGCCCGGTGCCTTTCATACTCAACTATTCGATTTAATGATTCTTCATCTAGTAAGTTATTCTCGTGCCATTCTTTTAGCTTCTGATCTAATTTACTCATGTAATCCCCCCCCTTTTAGTAGCAGTATATAAAAATACTTCCATTACTATTATAATTTCTTAATAAAACATAAATTACCTCTAAATCTAAAATTTTAGGAGAATATGTTTAATCAAACGTTTGTTTAAATTATAAGATTTCCCACTAAGAGCTTTATAAAAAACAGCCCTATCTCTAGGGCTGTTTCATCATCTTTTATACAGGATAAACACCATGCTTTTTCGTAGTAGGAGTTTCATATGATTCTGAGTAGTATGCAAAGCGTTTAATTAGCTCTGTACGTAGTTCTTCTGGTTGAATGACTACATCTACCACTAGCTCAGATGCTAAACGGTAAATATCGATGTCCTCAGCATACTCTTTACGTTTTTCTTGGATAAAGGCAGCTTGTTCTTCTTTTGGTAAGCTTGCAATTTTATTTGCATATACTGCGTTTACAGCAGCTTCAGGACCCATTACAGCAATTTGAGCAGATGGGAATGCAATTACACAGTCTGTTTCAAATGCTGGGCCTGCCATTGCATAAAGTCCAGCACCGTAAGCTTTACGAACGATAACTGAGATTTTTGGAACAGAAGCATTACTCATGCTATAAAGCATTTTTGCTCCATGGCGGATAATTCCTGCACGCTCTACTTTAGTACCAATCATGAAGCCAGGTACATCCATTAAGAATAATAAAGGAATATGGTAAGCATCACATAAATTAATAAATTTAGCTGCTTTATCAGCTGAATCATGGAATAATACGCCACCTTTAACTCTCGGTTGGTTAGCGATAATCCCTACGCTACGTCCATCTAATCTAGCAAAACCAGTCACTAGTTCAGGTGCAAATAGCTTTTTAATTTCGAAGAATGAATCTTCATCAACTACTCGGTCAATAAATTCATAAATAGAAAATGGTACGTTTTGATTGCTTGGAATAATTTCTGCTAAAGACTTCTCCTTTTGTACAGGATTTTTCGCCTCAACAACAGGTGCCCCTTGCTTGAAATTAGTCGGTAAGTAAGATAAATAATCTTTTAACTTAGCAATCGCTTCTTCTTCTGACTCACATAATACATCTCCACAGCCTGAAACTGAACAGTGCATTCTAGCTCCACCCATTTCATCGAGCGTAACTTTTTCACCAATTACCATTTCAGCCATACGAGGTGATCCTAAGTACATTGAAGAATTACCTTCAACCATAAATACAGAATCACAAAATGCAGGAATATAAGCTCCACCTGCAGCAGAAGGTCCAAATAATAAACAAATTTGAGGTACTTGACCTGATAGCTTAATTTGGTTGTGGAATATACGTCCAGCACCACGTCTACCTGGGAACATAAATACTTGATCGGTAATACGTGCACCTGCAGAGTCCACTAAATAAATTAGAGGTACAAGCATTTTTATACATGTTTCTTGAATGCGGATAATCTTTTCTACTGTTTTTTCGCCCCATGAACCTGCTTTTACAGTCGAATCATTCGCCATTACACAAACAGTACGGCCATTAATTTTACCGATTCCTGTTACGATGCCATCTGCTGGAAATTCGTCATTCATACAGTTTGCAAAGAAACCATCTTCTACAAAACTGTCTTTATCTAAAAGTTGATTAATTCTTTCTCTTGCAAAGAGCTTACCAATTTTGGCATTGCTCTCATGATATTTTTCTTTCCCACCAGAAAGTATTTGTTCTTTTCGAGCTTGATATGTTGCTTCGTTTGACATGCAATTACTCTCCTTTATATTGCGGCTTACGCTTTTCTTGAAATGCTACTAAACCTTCCATACGGTCGTTTGTATGTAGTAAAGTTTCATATTCATAAGTTTCTAATCTTAGTCCTAAATCTAAAGGAAGATCGAAACCGCGTTGAATCGCCTTTTTTGCTGCACGGATTGCAAGAGGACCTTTACTTGCGATCGTTTCGCACATTTCAAGCGCCTTATTTTGTAATTCATCTATTTCAACAACATGTTCTAGAATTCCGTAGCCTTCAGCTTCAAGTGCATTTAAACGTTTGCCAGTAAAGATTAGTTCCTTCGCTCTTCCAAGTCCAATTAAACGTGGAAGCCTTTGTGTACCACCAGCACCTGGAATGATCGCTAAAGATGTTTCTGGTAAACCAACGATTGCTTCTTTATGAGCAATTCTTAAATCACATGCTAAAGCAAGTTCTAGTCCACCACCTAAGGCAACTCCATTGATTGCTGCTATTGTTGGCATAGGTAATCTTTCAACTTTTTCAAAAAGTGTCCCGATTTTTTCAACAGTTTCTCGAGCCTCACTCTCAGTCATGCCTCTTCTTTCTTTTAAATCAGCACCACTACAGAAATAAGATGATCCACTACCAGTAAATATGACAGCACGTACAGATGATTTCTTTAACTCATCCATTTGGCTATGAAGAGCATCTAGTAACTCACGTGATAATGAATTAGCTGCATTTGTACGATTTAATGTAAGAATTCTAATATGACCGATATCACTTACTAATAAACTTGATTCCATTTAAATACTCTCCTTTGAACCATTCCATACGGAAAATAGCTTACTAACTGGTGTTAAGTTCATTTGTTCAGAGATATATGAAGTAGCTTGTTGAAGTTTCTTTTCATCCACATTAGTTGTAATTCCTAAATTATGTAGTAATGAAACAACATCTTCAGTAGCTACATTTCCACTAGCTCCTGGTGCATATGGACAACCACCTAGTCCACCATTTGATGAATCAAATTTTTCAATTCCAAATAGTAAAGAAGTATATAAGTTTGCAATAGCACGACCATAAGTATCATGGAAATGCATAGCAATTCGATTAATTGGTACTTCTTTAACTAGATTTTCTAAAAATTGATTTACCTGAAGAGGATTAGCAATTCCAATTGTGTCGCCTAAGGAAATTTCATCTACTCCACATTCAAGTAATTGGTTTGCAAGTTTGATCACCTTTTTTTGGTCTACAGCACCCTCATATGGGCAACCAAAGACAGTTGAAATATATGCTCTAGTGGTCTTTTTATTATTTTTACATTCTGTAATCATAGAGCGAATATCGTTCATTGAATGCTCGATACTCGCGTTCTTGTTTTTTAAATTATGTGTTTCGCTAGCAGATACAAAGAAATTAATTTCATCTGCATCTACTTCAAATGCACTCATTAGCCCTCTTTTATTAGGAACAAGAGCTGCATAAGTAACCCCATCTTTTTTCTTAAGCTTCGTAAATAGATCTACCGAGTCACTTAATTGAGGAATCCAGTCTGGTCTCACAAATGAAGAAACTTCAATATAAGACAAACCACTCTCTACTAATAAATTGATCCACTCAAGCTTCTGTTCAGTGGAAACAAACTTTTTTTCATTTTGCAAACCATCACGTGGACCTACTTCTCTTATAAAAGCCGATTGAGGTAGCTTCATCACTAATAGCTCCTAACCTAGTTTTTCAACTTGAATTAAAGAATCGCCCTCGTTTACAAAATCTCCTTCGTTAACGAAAACATTTACGACTTTACATTTATAAGGAGCAGTATGCGGAATTTCCATTTTCATAGATTCTAAGATTACATAATCTTGATCACTACTAATTTCGTCTCCTACAGATACAAGACATTTCCATACGCTTCCAGCCATCATTGCAGTTAAGTTTTCCATTTTTAATTACCTCATTTCACTTTTTGATATTCACTAATAAAACTTGTTGTATAGTCGCCTTCTTGGAATGCATCCGTTGATAGAATATCAATCAAAAACGGCAGATTTGTTTTAATACCTTCAATTTCTACCTTTTTAAGATAATTGTGCAGTTGAATTACAGCTTCTTTTCTTGTATTAGCCGTAACAATCACTTTCGCTAATAGTGGATCATAAAACGGTGATACAACCCATCCATCATAAAGATGTGTATCAATACGTACACCAATCTCCTCTGGGAAGTTACAGTGTTGAACTGTTCCTGGCGATGGGAAGAAAGTTTTAGGATCCTCAGCATACACCCTTACTTCGATAGAGTGACCATTCATTTCTACATGAGTTGGACGAATTGGAAGTGTTTCACCAAATGTGATACGGAACTGCCATTCAACTAGATCAATTCCTGTAATTCCTTCCGTTACACCGTGCTCAACTTGTAATCTAGTATTCATTTCTAAGAAGTAAATATTTTCTTTTTCATCAACTAAAAATTCAATTGTTCCCACGTTTACATATTTCATTTGATTAGCTATTGTTAGGGCATATTCTTCAAGTTTCTTTCTACCTTGTGGAGAAAGGAATGGTGATGGTGCTTCCTCAACAACTTTTTGGTTTCTTCTTTGAATAGAACAATCTCTTTCAAATAAGAAAACAGCGTTACCATGAGAATCAGCAGCGATTTGTGCTTCAATATGTCTCGGTTTAATAATCGCTTTTTCAATGAATACATCATCATTCGCAAAAAATTGAAGTGCTCTCGTTTGTGTTGTTAAAAATTCTTTTTCTAGCTGTGCTTCGTTTTCGATTAACTTCATACCGATTCCGCCGCCACCACTAGAAGCTTTTAACATAACAGGATAACCAATTTGCTCTGCTATTTCTCTCGCTTCTTCAACTGATTGAATTGGGTGAGAGTTTCCTTTAATTAATGGAATGTTTAATTGCTCCATTATTTGTCTAGCTCTAATTTTTTCGCCCATCATCTCTAAATGCTCTGGCTTAGGACCTACAAATAAAATACCTGCTTCTTTACATTTTCTAGCAAAATCACTATTTTCTGATAAGAAACCATAACCAGGATGAATAGCTGTTACATTATTTTCTTTTGCAATTTTTATAATTAAATCTGCGTTTAAATACGTATCTTTTGTATGATTACCTTTTAAAGAAAATGCTTCATCACTTAACTTAACATGCAAACTTTCCTTATCAGCATCTGAATAAACTGCTACAGTTTGATAACGAAGCTTTTTACATGTTTCAATAATTCTACATGCGATTTCCCCGCGGTTTGCAATAAGTATTTTGATCATATTCTCTCTCCTTATCGGCATCCTAATTGACGTGCAATTACCATACGTTGAATTTCTGACGTACCTTCACCAATTTCAAGTAACTTAGCATCACGCACTAAACGTTCGATGCCATACTCTTTCATGTAACCATATCCACCATGAATTTGTAATGATTCATTCGCAATTTTGGAAGCGATTTCAGATGCGTATAACTTAGCGAATGCCGCTTCTTTCGTAAACGGTTTTCCATTGTCTTTTAACCATGCAGCTTTATGCACCATATTTCTTGCTAACTCAATTCCCATAGCCATATCAGCTAATTTAAATTGAATAGCTTGGAAACTAGATAAAGGTTGTTTAAATTGTTTACGTTCTTTTGCATATACTAATGCTTTATCAAAAGCCTTCTGTGCAATACCTACAGCAAGTGCTGCAATTGAAATTCTACCACCATCTAATGTATATAAGAATTGGCCAAAACCTTTATCAGGATTGCCAAGAATGTTTTCTTTTGGAACACGTACTCCATCTAAAACAATTTGAGTCGTATTAGAAGCACGAACACCCATCTTGTCATAAGGATCTGTAATTGTTAATCCTTCTGAGTCAGTTGGTACGATAAACGCACAAATATTTTTCTTTCCTCTTTCATCAATAGAAGTATAAGCAGTTACGATAATTGTGTTAGAATACTGAGCATTTGTAATCCAGCATTTTTCACCAGTAATCACATACTCATCACCGTCTAAAACCGCTTTTGTTTGTGTTCCACCAGCATCAGAACCCGCATTTGGCTCAGTTAAACCGAAAGCTCCAAGTGTTTTTCCTTGCGCCATTGGAACTAAGAATTTTTGCTTTTGCTCCTCTGTACCGAAATAATAAATTGGAGAAGCACCTAATGAACATGTTGCAGCAAAGCTTAAACCTGTTCCTCCACATGCACGCCCTATTTCTTCTACAGCTAACGCATAACTAATCGTATCGCCACCGCTACCGCCGTATTCTTCAGGGAACGGAATTCCTAATAAACCTAATTCACCCATTTTTTTGAACGTTTCAATCGGGAATTTGCTATCACGATCAAGTTCCTCTGCAAAAGGCTCAATTTCCTTCGCTGCGAAATCTCGTACCATTTCTTGAATCATTTGCTGTTCTTTAGATAATAAAAAATCCATGTGTTAGTCACTCTCCTTTTAATATTTAGGTACGTTTTTAAAAACGTAAGAATGTCTCCAACTGCAGCAAATAGCAGTGGAGTCCCATATTTCGTGTATAAGAAATAAATATTTTAGTCTTACAATTGATAATATTCGATATTTTCTACCATTTTCCTTTAATCTATGTTCGACAAATTGAGACAAAAGAGGAAAGGTTAGGAAAAGTGGGAGGATCGTGGGGATGTAGTCTGAATTACTGTTGAACGGTGGGCTGTGAATAAGTCTTGGGGGAGTGCAAATATGAAGACAGTTAGTGCAAATAAATCTCAGAGAGCTGCAAATAAAAATGTCATATCTTCAATTAAATTAACAATATCAATTAAAAACACTAAAACTACAATTAAAATCATCAAAACTGCAATTAAAATGAAAAATTACCCATACCAGTTAAGGTTTTCACCAAAAATCGTATAACAGTTGGTCCTTTCAAATGGAAAACTAGCAAGTTGCTCTCATTTTGTTTATAATCTATCAAAAAATTAATCATTTCAATTAGATACACTTACTGTTTATTCACATCCTCAGATTGAGCAATATTAACTTGCGACCTATCTATTAAAAACAAAAAAGACATACCCCCTATTACAGGGATATGTCCTTCTTGATTAATTATTGATATCTAATAATATTTTACCAGTACTTTGTCTGCTTTCAATTAATCTATGGGCACTAACTACATCTTCTAACGAAAAATAGTGTCCTATCTTTATATTTAGAAGTCCTTCCTTTATATATCGAAATACTTGATTTGCCGTTTCCTTCAATGACTCTGGTCTTTCTTTCCTAGTTGTACCTAAACTAAAACCAAGGACAGATCGACAACTTGAATGTAATTCACTTGTTTTAAAATGGCCAACTTCACCACTGGAATTTCCAAAATGAACTAGTCGCCCGTATTTAGCTAAGCAATTAATGCTTTGTTCTGAAATTCTACCTGCAACTGAATCTAAAATAATATTAGCGCCAATACCATCAGTTAACTCATTTACTTTTTCTGAAAAGTTTTCTTTCTCATAGCAAATCACATGATCCGCACCAGCGTTTAATGCATACGCTATCTTCTGTTCACTTCCTACTGTTCCAATAATCTTACCAGCACCTAAAATCTTTGCCACTTGGATAGCAGTTGTACCTACACCACCAGCAGCAGAATGAATTAATACCGCTTCTCCTTTTTCAATTCTAGCTAAATCAGCTAAGAGTTTATACGAAAGAAATGATACAGTTGGACAAGCTGCAGCTACATCAAATCCAACTGATTCAGGTATATTGAATGTTAAATTTTCATTTGCTACAACGTACTGAGCGTATGAACCACCTACTGGAAAAGCAACTACTCGTTGTCCAACTTGAAACTGTTTCACATCGGCACCTACGACTTCAATTGTTCCAGCTACATCTAAACCAGGAATAAACGGGAATTTTCCTTTGCCCTTTTTTCCGTATCTTGCCTTAACATCTGCAAAGTTTACACTGGCTTTTTCCACTTTAATTAATACTTGTTTAGAATTAATTGATGGTACTTCCATATTAACAACCTTTAAAACTTCTGGTTTTCCAAACTCGGTCACAACAACTGCTTTCACTATCTCCACCTCACTAATGCCACTTTACTATTATTTTACCTCTAAGAATGTTGAACGAATAATATCAATTTATTACTTTCGCCGTTATCCCTTTTTGCCTCCTCCTTTTTAACTAAAATACTTAATAACGAGAATGATTAATGATAAAACATTACCCTTTTGAAAAAATATGGTAGTTTTATTAGAAAATACTAATATAATAGAAAATGTTCTTACTGGAAGTACTATCTGTTCTCATAAAATTTAGTTCGACTCGACTTTTGCAGAAGTAACGAAACTTCCTAGAACAGATAATTAGATACAGGATATTTCTAAGTATTACTAACATACGTTGGAGGAATTATGAAACTAAAAATTATACTAACAATTCTAATATTGGCACTCATCATAAGTGGGGGATATGGTTTTTATTTGTATGCATGGGATCCAAGTGAAAAGGTTTCGGTAAATGAAGATGAACTAACAAATGCTGGTTTCTTAAAAGATAAACGAGCAGTACTTTTCTTTTCAACTACCGCTGACCAAGATTCAAATGATGGTGGTACTAGCTATGCAATGTTCGTTGATGAGAAAGGACAAGCGAACAGTATTAAAATGGACGGTTTAGAGTTGGGTAACATCACTAAAAGCACTAGTCAAGTATTTATAGAAGATAAAAATCGAATACAACTGATCGGTGAGAAGTATAAGACTGTTCATTTTAAAAAAGTCAGTATACAGGAGAACGTTCTGGCTATTTACCAGGTAAAGATTTATTCTTTAGCATTTATAATACAGGATTTAATAAAAAGGGCGGATATGATTCCGATGTTCGATATGGAAATGCAAATGGATTTAAAACAGGTACTATACCTAGTTACCTTGTGTCTTCTGGTGTAGAAGGTGACAATGTTTACGTTTTAGCTAACGACCAAACTAAGCCTAAAGAGTTTGAGTTAAAGGAAGTAATCTTAGATAATGAATTTAGCCTTAAGGATTTAGCTAAGGTGGAAACTCCTAGTGAAGTAGCTGCGGAATCAGAAGTGTTAGCTGATCAAAATTATTTTTATGTCATTATGGGAGCAGCAAAAGATGATCATAATAAAGATGACCTTTTAATAAGGGTAAATAAACAAACAAAAAAACAAGATATCTTTCCACTTGTGCATTATGCTGGAGTGAACGACGTAATTGAAACGATCGTATTTAATGTTAGACAATCTGCATATATCTTCAAAGATGAGCTTTATTTTGTTGATGGATTAGGTGATGTTTATACATTTAATACAAAATCAGAACAAATTCAAAAAAAATTCTCGTTTGTTGATGCTGATCAAACTAAAGTTGGTTATAACGAGCAAGTTTACTTCCAAGATGATCGTGTTTATTATTTTAGATTTAATCCTAAAAGCGAAAAGTATACAATAGATGTTTACAGTCTTCTAACAGGGAAACAAGAATCCCAACAAGAAATTACTGGTATAAAAGAGGTTATGAACCAAGTGCAAAAGAGAGGAAAATCTATTTACTCTTATGGTTTTATGATGTTAAGTAAATAATAAAAACAAAGGGCCAACGATGGCCCCTTTTAATGACAACCATGTTTTCCTCTTAAAAGAGTTTTTCCTTGCTCTTACTTTCATAAAAAAACAAAAATCACTTTATTTTTAATGACGTGACTTATTTCTAGTTAGTAATTATTCCTTTAATGGAACAATAACAGAACCCATTAAATACTCTTGTCCACTACTATTCTTCTGAACTACTAAAACTTCATAGGAACCAGCCTCTTTGGTTGAACTAGTTGCAGAGTATTTAAAGAATAAAGTATTACTCTTTTCTTTAAACGTGGGAATTTCTACCACACTAAATCCTTTTAACTTTTTATATGCAGAATTTAACTCATACTTTGTTTTTTGAGAATTTTTCCTGCTAAAATTAGCATCCATTTCAAATTTAAAATTACCTTCACCTGTGTTATAACTTTCTAAGTACCACCGGTAATCATTTTCTATATTATTTGCCAGATTGACCAATTCAAAATGATAATCGCCTGTTTTTAATTTTAAAAGTCTACCATTATGATTACTTAATTCGATACTATTAAAGAAAGGTATATACTCACGCAATTCAAATGTAAATATACCATTATCATGAATTGATGTATCAATTACTTTCGTTTTTTTACTAACTAATACATTATCACGAAATAATCTAACATTTGTAATTGGTGCTTTATTGTAATTATCGTAGAAATATAAAGTTATTCTTTTCGTATAATCATTTTTATTAAAGAATAAATAATTTTTTTCTTTTTTAATTTCTCCTTCTAATTTAGCAACAGCAGAAAGCATGGGATGCGTAGGGTGATTATTTTTTTGGGAGTTGCATGCTGTAAATATAGCAATGAGTGTAGCGGTTAGTATAAATAAACAAAGCTGTTTTTTCAATAATATTCCTCACTTCTTTTTTTCCTAATTTAAATTTCAAAAAGAATAAACTATTTGCGAGGATATCTGAAAAACCATTTATACGTTCCGTCACGATCATTCGCCCTGCTGTACAAAGTCTTTTTTGAGCCAAGTAAAGGTTTGTAAGTGTATTTGTACTTTTCTACCTTAATTTTATTAGCACTCCATAATTCATAGATATAACCTTTTTGTGCAGTAAATTCTACAGTTGATGTTTTTCCCCAACTCTTACCAAATGTTCCCCCTAGATTTGCTTCGGCAATTTTTTTAATTCCAAATTCAGTAGAACCGGAAAGGGTATAAGTAGAATTTGAAGTAGAAGATAATGTAACTGTCGCTTGTGCATTTACAGCTTCAAATGCATCTTTATCCCATCCATTATATTTATAAGAATAGGCGTAATAATTCCACTTTTTATCTTTCCAGGGACCTAAAAGTTCAGAACTGCCAAATTCATTAGTCGATCTATAAGTAACACTAGGACGACTATTTGAAGGGACAACTGCTGCCAGTGCAGATAATGGGTCGAAGATAGAAAAAATAATTCCATATGACAAAATTAATCCAAGTCTTTTTTTCTTAAATTGTTTCACTAAAATTCTACCTCCTTTTATATTTATTTCGGTATGTTTCAACAAAAATACACAATAATTTTTGTATATAAGTGGATACTTTATGAATGTTTTCCAAATATCATTTTAATTTTAGACTAATGCCTTACTATTAAGTTATTAATCCTAAGGAGGTCTAGCTATGAGAAAGAAAATAGTAGTTATATTTGTAGTTATTGCATTTGAAGTGATCAGTTCTTATTTGTATATAAATATTAAATTAGATTTAACTAAGGATACTGTAGAAGATTATCTTGTGACAGAAAAAGGGGTTGCTAAAAAAGATATTAAAGTGAGTAAACCCGTCTATGATTGGATTAAAGCAAAAGGAGACAAAAAGTGGTTTGTTTGTGTTGAAATACTGGGTGATCAGGGAACTTATTATTATTATAAAGACCACCAAAAAAATAAAGTAAAATTGGATTATTATATTTTACATGGGGTTGAATATAGTGCTAGAGAATATGAAAAAATAAAAGGTAAAACCCCTTAAAAAAAGGAGGCGACCTCCTTTTTACCAATTAAATGTTTTTACAATATGAAAGTTATTATACGATAAAGCTAAGTTATTTAAGAAGTCGTATGGTTTGATAATTGAAGGACGCTGCCAAACTGTTTTAAAAACTCCACCTCCCATTGATAAAGTACTAGGCTTTTTATATTCAAAACCTGCTTTGTAATACGAATACCATACTAATTCACTACAATAAGTTTTTTTAATATTAGTTGGATTTGGAGTAAAGTTTAAATCATAAGGTATATTTTTATTTAAAAAGTTATCCTTAGCTTTTTGAGCTACCTTTGTTCCCAGTGTCGCATTTTTTGATCTAATTACTTTTGTACTTGGATTCTTAGATTGACTAAGCCATTCGGTTATCGAAATCTTTGATGGCATTTTGTTCGGTCCAGCAATATGCAACACAGTTTTAGAATCAATCACGATCCCTGCATGACCTACAATCCCCTTTCCACTTACCCCAGGAGCTGTACTCTTTGAAATAAGTATGTCTCCCGGTTTAAATTGAAACGAATTTGCCTTGCCTTTTGGTAATAAAATTCCTAAACAAACGATACATAATATAAACCCTATTATAATTTTTTCTTCGACTAATAGCTTTTTCATTACTAATCTCCCTTTCTACTGATTTACTCATTGAGGAAGATTTTACCTGAAAACATCGTTACAATGCTGGGATATAATTGAATAATTTGTCAATTTTTTCACATTTTAATATATCTCCCCATAATACATACTTTTATATAAAAAAGGGCACCTATCCATCAAATAACGATGTAATAGATACCCAGATACAAATTTATTTTTTATTAACCAACATACTCAAATGCTCAGCAGCCGATTTTATATCTTCTTTCCCTAAAATCGCAGAAACAATTGCAACACCATCAATATCTGTTTCCATTAATTCAGAAACGTTTTTTTCATTAATTCCACCGATGCCTACGATTGGAATTTTTACTGCCTCACGTATTCTTCGTAACTCATCTCGTGCTAAATATTTTGCATCTAGTTTTGTACTCGTCGGATACACTGAACCAATTCCAACATAATCCGCACCTTGTTCCTGTGCAATCATTGCTTCTTCTAATGTTGATGCAGATACACCAATAATCATATCTTCTCCAATAATCTGTCTAGCTACAGTTAAAGGTAAGTCTTCTTGACCGATATGCAATCCATCAGCCTGTATCGCCAAAGCGATATCTAAACGGTCATTAATAATCAATGGAACATTATATTTTGAAGTTACTTCTTTTACTTGCAAAGCAATTTTGTAAAAATCTAGACTACTACAATTTTTTTCTCTTATTTGTACGATTGTTGTTCCACCTTTAATTGCTTCCTCAATAGATTGAACTAAATCTCTTGATCCTAATACATCTCTGTCAGTTACTAAATAAAGCTTATAATCTATTTTACTTTTTGTTATAGCCATTCGATTTTTCCTCCCGTTAGAAGTGTATCAACAGAAGCTTTAGATACTTCATCAAATAAGTTTATTTTAAATGTACCGATTCCTTGCCCTTCAGTTAGGCGAGCCTTAGCAAGCTCTCCACATAGTCCCATCGTAGTAATACCGGAAACAGCTGCAAGGAAATAATCAGTCGTTGCACCAGCATAAGTTCCAATTAGTGATGTACTCATACATCCAGTTCCAGTTACATCAGCTAGCATTTTATCTCCATTTGAAATGGTACATACTCGGTCCTGTTCTGCAATAATATCTACTGCACCTGTAATTGCAACTACTGAGCCTAATTTCGCTGATAGAGATTTCGCAATTTCAACGCCGTCTTCTTCACCAGCTACAGAATCCACACCTTTAATTTGAACATTTAAGCCAGCAATCATTTTAATTTCTGACATATTTCCACGAACTACTGCAAAACGTACTTCTTTCAATAATTTAGCAGTCGTTTCTGTACGTAAAGTAGTTGCTCCTACACCAACAGGATCTAATATAACTGGTACGCCTAATTGATTAGCTTTTTTACCAGCTTTAATCATTGATTGGATTGTTCTTTCATTTAATGTTCCAATATTAATAACAAGAGCTGATGCAAAAGATACCATTTCTTCTACTTCGGCTAAATCATCTGCCATAACTGGTGATCCACCTAGAGCTAACACCATATTTGCACAATCATTTACAGTTACATAATTTGTAATGTGATGAACTAAAGGCTTTTTCTCTTTCACGCTTTCAAGAATTTGACTCATTTCATTCATAGTTAACATTTTTTTCTCCCCCGATTTGCTTTGGAACAAGCTTATTAATAACAAACTGAACAACTATATAAATGACACAAATTAAAATCATACTTGGTACAGTAGCCCCAAGGAAGAAATCTAATTGTACAAACTTACGATAAATAAAAACTCCTAAAATCCATGTAATAACCGCAATCCAATCAATTTTCAACGATTTACTTATACTTGTTCTTTTTAGGATAAAATAGTCCGTTAATAAAATTGCATATAGCGGCGCAAAAAATGAACCAATTGTATATAAAAATCCTTCATACTTTTCAATTGGGAAAATAACGGCTAATAATGTTCCTATAGCTGTAACGATAAGGGCTATATGTTTTCCATTTAGTTTTGGAAAAATGGTTGTAACTGATATTCCGGCAGAATAAGCATCCATGAATGTTGTTGTAACAGTCGCTAGGACGACGATACCAACCGCAAATAATCCCAGATTTGCACTCATTAAAACAGCAACCGGGTCTACTTCATTAAATGCCAGTGCTGCGCCTAGCCCAATAATATACATCCAAGAGCTTCCAAACATATAACCTATAAAACTACCAATTGCTCCATCCTTTGTTGTCTTTGCAAATCGAGTATAATCACTAATTAATGGAATCCACGATAGTGGCATTATGACCGATAATTCAACTGCTTCTCCAAAAGATAATCCAGTAGTGCTTGGTTGAGTTAAGATTTTATCACTTTTAAAAATAACAAAACACAGTACAATTGTTAGAACAAATAATAAACAAACGGCTAAACTATTAAGTTTTTTTGAAGCATTTTGTCCAAAGTACAACCAGATCGCGATTAATACTCCAATTACTAAACACCAAACCCATAAGTGATCGAATTTATAATCTTTTATTGTAACTAAATTGATAGAGCGAGCCCCTGTTAAAATCATAATTGCTGTCCAGCCTAGTAACTGTAAAACATTTAAAATCGAAAACAAATAGCTACCGTAACTACCAAATGAAATTTTTGTAGATTCCATTGCTGACAATCTTTGCTGAGAACCAATGACTCCACCTAAAATGAGCAATAATGTTCCAAGTAAATGCCCTACTAAAATGGCCGTTAAACCTTTCTTAAAACCTAGTGGTGCTACTAGGGCACCAGTCATAATTTCCGCTACAGAAACTGCCGCACCAAACCAAAGTGTTGTAAAGTTCCACTTCGTCATTTTTGCATTTTGCTTAGACATGTTGAACGCCTGCCTTTTCATACAATGAGTAGAAATGATGGACAGGACCTACTCCTTTTCCAATTGAAAAGGAATGTTGGATTGCTAATGTTATATAGTTTTTCGCCTCTCTAATTGCCTCATTTAATTCAAGTTCATTTGCTAAATTAGATGTGATCGCTGAAGATAAAGTACAACCTGTACCGTGGGTATTAATTGTATTAATTCTAACGCTGTTAAAGCTTGTAAACTCCTCACCGTTAAAACAAATATCGGTCGCTTCACCTTCTAGATGACCACCCTTTACAAGGACGTTCTTTGCACCTAATGAGTGAATTTGAATAGCAGCTTCTTTCATCTCTTCAATCGTTGTAATTTTTCTTCCAGTAATCACTTCTGCTTCAGGAAGATTTGGCGTAATAACAGTTGCTAAAGGAATGAGTTCTTGAATTAGAGCTTCCTTTGCATCTGGACTTAATAAGTCAAATCCACTTTTTGAAACCATAACTGGATCAACTACGATCTGCTTTGGTTTATATTGCTTAAGTTTCTCAGCAATTACTTTAATCGTCTCTATTTGAGATACCATTCCAATTTTTACAGCATCTACTTCTATATCAGTAAAAATTGCATCTAACTGACTAGCAATAATCTCTGGTGTCATATCTTGTACAGCGAACACTCCTTGCGTATTTTGAGCTGTTACAGCTGTAATTACACTCATTCCAAAAACATGATGAGCTGAAAATGTCTTTAAATCCGCTTGAATACCTGCACCACCACTTGAATCAGAGCCGGCTATCGTTAATACTTTTTTCAATTTTCTTCCCCCTATTTCATGAATAGAACTCTTTGATCTTACAGATAGAAGATGAAACTTGATTTTAAATACAAAAAAGCACAAATCCCATAAGGACTTGTGCTCGAACAAATCAATGTTATGAATACAAAAAATGTATTCTACCGTTCACTTTCCTACGCTGGCATTATCCAGATCAGGTTAAAGGGTCAAAGACTACCTGTGTCTTAATCTCAGCCGACCATTTACGGCACCCCTAGTACTATTCAATTATTTACTTTAATTACTTTATCATCTTAATTAATCCTCTAAATTTATTCAAGTATTTAGACTGATTCCTTTAAATTTTGTCTTTAAAGAAAACCATATTGCTATTTTGAATAATTAACTGTATCACAATTTGAACTACAAGTTTTTGCGATCGAGCAAGAGCCACATTTACCTTTTTTCGTTTTCTTTATATATCGTAAAAGTGTCCACCCTGCATATCCAAAAATAAGAGCTCCTATTATAATATTGACAATCATAAGTAGATACCCCTTTCTCTAGTAGCCTAAGAGACTTCCAACTTGATAGATAATTAATGCTAATATATATGCAATAACTAATGCATATCCAACTGAGAAATATGTCCATTTAGCTGAACCTGTCTCTTTACGAATTGTCGCAACTGTTGCTAGACATGGTACATACAATAAGACAAAAACCATAAAGCTAAATGCGGAAAGTGCAGAAAACTGTGTTGACAGTATTCCTTGTAAAGAATGTGCATTTGGCACGTGATAGATAATATTCATAGCAGATACGACAACCTCTTTAGCTAAAAATCCTGTTAGTAAAGAAGCACCTGCTTGCCATGTACCAAATCCTAAAGGTGCAAGTATTGGTGTAAGTATACCCCCAATCATTGCTAAAAAGCTATCATCCATCGAAACACCGAAACCACTTGGTCCCATATAAGATAATAACCATATAGCTACAGAACCACCAAAAATAAACGTACCAGCTTTTCGAATAAAGCCCTTCCCTTTGTCCCATGTGCTTCTAAACAAAGCTTTACCTTGTGGCATACGGTATGGTGGAAGTTCTACGACAAATAATGAAAACTCACCTTTTAATATAGTAGATGAAAAAACCTTAGCTAATATTAATGCAACTACGATTCCAAGTATATACAGTGAAAAAACAACTATTGCTTGATTTTTCGCAAAAAACGCTCCAACGAATAGTGCGTATACTGGTAATCGTGCCGAACAAGACATTAATGGTGTTAACAAAATCGTGAGTAGTCTCTCTCTAGGCTGTTCTATTGTTCTAGCGGCCATAACCCCAGGTACATTACAACCAAATCCTATAATCATTGGAATAAATGCCTTTCCGGTTAAACCAACCATCTCCATCGAACGATCCATTACTAAAGCTGCGCGAGACATATATCCAAAATCTTCAAGGAATGATATTAGTAAAAACAAAATAAAAATTTGTGGAACAAAGACTAAAACTCCACCAACACCGGCAACAATTCCATCAAGAATAACTGCTTTGATAAAATCAGATGCATGAATTGCATTTAAGCCGTTAGTAAGCCAGTCTGTTACAGGTCCTGATAAAAAACCATCTAATGCGTCGGATAAGGGTAACCCTAACCAATCGAAAGTAAGCTTAAACATTAAAAACATTGTTACTAAGAAAATAGGAATACCCAAAATTGGGTGTGTCACAAATCGATCAATGCGATCAGTTAATGTAACTGCTTCATTCGATTCTTTCTCTACCGAACTACCAATTAAATTTGAAATCATTTCTTTTCTTACAGAATAAATCCATTTTGAAGGTGCTACACCTTGTTCACTGTTTAATTGTTCCGCTGTTATTTTAATTACTTGGTCAATTTTACTAAAATCGTAAGATGAAGCTATAAATTCGATTACCTCTTTATTCCCCTCTAAGATTTGTATTGCAGTCCATCTTTTAGGAATAGATAAAGTTGTAGGTAATAATGTCATAATATTTTTAATACCATCTTCAACAATTTTTCCATAATCAATTTCAAACTCAACTTCAGATTGAGGAATTGTCGCTAATACTTCATTTACTTCGTCTGTTCCCTTACCCGATCTAGCATCAATTGGAATAACTGGTACTTTTAATATCTTTGAGATACTAGAAGGATCAATTGAAATTCCTCTCCTTTTAGCAACATCAACCATATTTAGACCAATAATCATTGATTTATTAAACTCTAGAAGTTGAAGAGTGAGCATTAAATTTCTCTCTAATTGAGCAGCGTCAACAATATTAATCATCCCATCAAATGTTTCATTTACAAAAAAATGTGAAACAACGGCCTCATCTTTTGAAAGAGGGCTCAGAGAATAGATACCTGGTAAATCAATTAGATTTCCAATTTTATTTTTAATACTCCCTACCTTTTTTTCAACGGTAACGCCACTCCAATTCCCTACATATTGGTATGTACCCGTTAAATTATTAAATAGAGAAGTTTTTCCTGTATTTGGATTGCCAATAAGCGCTATATTTAACATATTTTTTCTACCTTTATCCCAGATGCATCATGAAATCGAATGCCAAGTGATTGTCCGCAATTTTCAATCATACAAGGCCCTTTGAACGGCATTGTACATTGTAAGCAGACCATAGCCCCTTCACTTATCCCTAGATCTAAAAGACGTCTCTTCACTGCCTCACCTAGTGATGACAAGTCCGTTATTTTTGCTTTTTCGCCTTTTTTTAATTCTGAAAGTAACATAAGTGATTCCCCCGGATCGAAACTTATTATATATAAACAATTAATAATGATAATCCTTATCAATATCTTTATCTTAAATTAAGTCAAGTTAATTGTCTACCTGATTTTATGAAAAGGTTTACCTAAGAAAAAATTCCCAAAATCGAGCAAAAAAAAGCAAAAAAAAGCCCACAAAGAAAATTCGATGTAGGCTTTTTTAGAAAACAATGAGTAATTATATCTTTATTATTTTAGATCTTTAACTTCTTTTAATACACTTTCCAACTCGTCACCAGCTTGGTTAAGTGTATCCGCATTCAATGGAGATACCTTTACTCCTGCTTCTATAATATGAAGTGGCGTTTCAACTTTTTCATAAAGTGATTTGTCTTTATCTTTTACTGAGTCTTCGAATTTTTCCCATGATTTTTCAAGCGCTTCTCCGCTATCTTTTGCCTTTGCTTCATCATTATTCGAAATTTGTGTTTTTAATTCTGAAATCGTTTTGATCATATCATCAGAACCAGTTTTAATTGCATCGTCTGTTTTCGTTCCACATGCAGATAAAGTTAAAGATAGTCCTAAAGCCATTGCTGCGACTAGTTTTTTATTAGATAACATTTTTCGTTCCCCCTGAATTTTTACTACTTTTTTTATTGTTTTTATTTGAGAATCTATTATAAATTACAGCAATACAAGCTATTAATAACAAGATTATTTGAGGTATAAAGCTCTCCCAAGTTGAATATATCGCAAAGAAATCAATTGTTGGAATAGGAGCTTGCGTCGCCGGAAGTAATCCTGATAGTTGTAAACCATGAATTCCCATACCTGCAAACTTAAAACATAAGTAGAACATTAAAATACTTGAGACAAGGAAAAACGGTCTCATTGGAATTTTTAGACCAACCTTTAAGATTAAATAGCTCAGTATTGCTAAAATTGCAAATCCTAATCCGATTCCTATTAATAAAGTTGATAATTTAATTGATGATGCCATTCCAATAAAGAATAATACGGTTTCAGTTCCTTCACGAAATACTGCTAAAAATGCAAGTATTGATAAAGATAATAGGCTACCAGTATTTAACGCCTTATCACTCTTAGTTTTAATATATTGTTGCCATTGCTTCGTATTAGATTTGCTATGTAACCAGTAACTCATATATAAGAGCATGACAGCAGCAAATACCCCAGTCCAGCCTGCAATTAAGAAGTTATTACTTCCAAAAGCACCTGCTGAGAATAAAATGTTTACGATAACACCTAGAATGATACTGACACCTAATCCAGTTCCAACACCAAACCAGATCCACTTACTTTTCTTTTCTTGTCCTGACTTTTTAATAAATCCTAGTAATGCAACAACTACTAGTAATGCTTCTAAGCCTTCTCTAAGTAAAATTGTAATAGCATCTAGCATTGTATAACTAGTTTTAGACGCTAATGGTAATAGATAATCACGCATATCTGTAATTGTTTTTGTAGCCGCTTTCACATCAGGCGTTTTAGCAGTTAGCATTGCATAAGAAGTAACCATATCTCTTTCAGCGTCAGTGTAAACTGATTGAGATTGTGTTAATACAACACCTTCAATATTGATCCAAGATTTTCTAAATTGATCAATCTCCGAAGTTGCTCCTGATACATTATTATCTTTTAAATCTGCTAGTGCCTTATTTAATATTTCAATTAAATCTTCAACGCTACCTGTACCTTTTGAATCTAATTTTGAACTAGCGAACTGATGAGAAATAAACTTTTCATTTACCCCTTCTAATTCTTTAAGTGCAGTAACAAGTGCATTTTGATTCACTGTTTTTTGTGCTAGGTTATACTGAACCATTCCCATAGCTTCCTCGATTTTGCCATATGCATCAATCGATTTATTTTTTATTCCATCCTCTTTATCAAGCCACTCGCCGTTGAATTTTTTATACTCCTGCTCAGCAGATTTAAAATCTCCTTTTTGTGCAGATTGGATTGCACTTTCCACAAAAGCATTTGCATGTGTTAAATCCTCTTCAGGGCTTGCAGCAAAGGTTTTAAACGGTAAAACTAGTAATAGTAAAGCTGTTAAAGTTACTTTAATAAGAGCCTGCTTCATCGTTGATTTTCCCCTTAAATATAAATGATAATCATTATCACCTCTTGATAATAAAGCTTTTTCGCTTCACAGTCAATTAAATTTTTATTAACTATTTTTAATGTACAAATCAACATTCAGCAAAATAAAAAAGCAAAAAGTATAAAACCTTTTGCTTTAAGTGTTTATAGAAAGTAATCATCGATTCAGTCTGATTGAAAACTTTACTTTTTAAGAGGTCATTAGTTAGATGAAGAAACCAAAACCTTCTGTTCAATATTTAAAATGTTGTATAGCTCATCAAGTTTTTGAATTTCATAAGTAGGAATTACATCCGAGTCATTTGGAAGCATTTTTGAATTGACCCAGCAAGTATCGATCCCCGATCCAGCCCCACCAATTATATCCGCGCTAAATGAGTCTCCAATAATCAAGGTTTTATCTAATTCAATATTTGGAATTCGATCAAATACATATTGAAAGTATTCTTTCATCGGTTTTTGATAACCAGTATCCTCGGACACGAAAATATCTTTAAAGAAAGAATAAATATGAGCTGCATTCAATCGTTTATATTGTGTTTTAGAAACCCCATTTGTAACAATATATAAGTCGAACTCATTCTGAAGACTTGTCAGTAATTCAAACGCACCTTCAACTAATTGATTTCCCTCACCTAAATAGCTTTGATACGACTGTTCCAGCATAAAACCGTCAACTTCAATACCAAACTCTTTAAATAAAGTTGAAAAACGTGTATTAACTATATCATCTCGACTTATTTTACCTTCTTCAAAAGCCTTCCAAAGTCCATGATTAATTTCTTTGTATCGTGACTTAACTTCATCTGTTAATGGTAAATTTTGATCTTTAAATAGAGATTGTAATGCTACTTTTTCTGCTGCACCAAAATCTAATAATGTATCATCTACATCAAATAATAATGTTTTGTATGTTTTCATAACATTTCCCCATCTCTATTTATTCATATTTTACTAGATTGATTTTTAACTAGCTTAATACGTTTCAAACTTATTCCGCTTAATTTAAAAATTAATATACCACTTATAATAAGCAAAACACCAATTAGATGCTTAGAAGAAAACGGAACTTTCTCAAGACCTAGCCATCCCATAGAATCAAATAACATTGCAAACAATAATTGAGATGTGAGAACAATTGAGATCGCATAAGTTGGTCCAAGAATTTTAGTACTATTCGTTAAGCAGAAAACAACACCTACACCGACTATTCCGCTAATCCAATACCAATTTTTCATATTATGCAAAACAAATAATTCCTTACCTTCAAATAAAAGCCCCATTCCTAAAGAAGCTAAAAAGCCCATTCCTAATACAAATGTAGTAGTTACCCATATTCCTGCCCGTTCATTAACTTTACTATTGAATATGTTTTGTAAACCAATTAGTGATCCTGCTATTAAAGATAATATTAATCCATAAAGCATAAATTGCACCTCCAAAAAATTTCTGTATGAGTCCTAAAATTATCATTCGTATATATTATTTCTTGCAAGAATACTCAAACCGGCTCGATTTTTAATAAGGATACCCCCATTTTTTCGCTCTACCAGGTCATCCTTACAGAACTGTTGAATAACTCGATTAACATGTCGATAACTCGTTCCGATTAAATTTGCTGCGTCTTTAAGATTGATCGGATTTAAATTATCGTTTTGTAAAAAATCCGCTTCGTGGTATGAAACCGATAATAAGTAACTTGCTAGTCGAACTTCTACTGGATACATTAAATTAAAGCTCATTGAATTCGACTTAATAAGAAACTTTTCCGTTATGATTTCTAATAAGAATTGAAGAAACGGTGCATAGTCTTTACCAATTTTTTTTAACCAGCGATAATCTACAGCAATCATCTCAACTGCAGATATAGCTTGAACCGTATTTATATAGTTAGAGCCTCTTACATATTCAATATCTCCAATTATTTCAAGAGGCGTTTTAAATGATAGAATTAATGTTTTACCCTCCGCTGAAGAAGTATAAACTTTGATTTTCCCTTTTACTAAAATAAACAAAGTTTTTGGTGAGTCTCCTTGAGAACAAATAAGTTCTCCTTGCATGAATCGTTTAAGCGTTAAATGAGCTTTTAAATCTTCATTAAAGACTGCTTCAATATTATGTTCAGCTAAAAAATGATTAATTTGTTCAATATCACTAGTGATTTTCAAGTTAACTTCACCTCCTGTAAATTTACTTTTAAGATCCTAACACAATCACACCGATTATCATCATACCAATTCCAATAAATTGTGACGGACTAATAGTAAGCTTTTTGACTCCGAACCAGCCTCTACTATCAATGATAAATGTTAAACTTAGCTGTGCGATTAAAAGAACAGAAATTGAAAATGTCACACCAATAATATGAATTGATGTCACATTACAAAAGATAACAAATGCTCCAAGTGCCCCACTTAATAAATAAATTGGATTCACTTTCTTAACTTCAGCTAATTTTTTATCTTTTATTAATAGTAGTACGCATAAAGCCACAATAAAACCTGTAAACTGTGTAATTGTAGCTGCTTGCCAAGTACCTATATCACTACTTATTTGAGAATTAGCAACACCCTGTAGTGTAATGAATGCTCCACCAACAATTGCTAATAAAATTCCTTTCATATTTTTCTCTCCTGTCATATTGATTTCTTCATTATTAAACGATATTTGAAGGTTGTTTGGGAAGGACATATGTCCTAAAGAGAAAATTAATCAATCTCTGCAATTGTGGAAAATTTTTTAGATTATGTAAATTTCTGTGGATAGTTTGTAGATATAGTTTTGGGAGTGTGGGAATTCTGTGGATACTCTGCTATTATGTGGAAAACCTCAAATAAAAATGTGGAGAATTGTAACTATTAGTGGATAAATTGTTGTTGCATTTTTTTTGAGGCGTGTCTAGTTTTGTGGATATCTTGTTGTTAAATAGTTGAAGTCCGGATACTATATGAAGAAATACACTCTGATTTAGTGAAAAAACTACAAATAAAGTATATTGGTTCGCAATTAAATTCCTAGAGTCTGCAATAATTTGAGGAACTGCAAGTAAATTTCGATAACCGCAATTAAAATGATCAAATCTGCAATTAAATTTCTGGAATCGCAAATAAAAATAGTAAATCTGCAATTAAAATTATGAAAATCGCAAATAAACGTTTATTATCCCCATACCGCTCACCGTATTTCACGTGTAATTTCACTAGAATCAGATGATAATACCTATCCTAATCAATCTTTTTGATCTAAAAAGGTTAACACAGTCCAATTATTACCTAGATTCAGCTATTTATTAGAGCTAAGCATAGCTAGGCTCGAAAGAATACTCCTAAATACATAAAAAAATCAGGCCACTGATCTAGCCTGATTCACTTTTTATTTACTTACTTCCTCGCTTACTAAACTTGATTCCATTAAAAGTTTAATTTCATTTATCTTATTTTGATTAAATAAATCAACAATTTTACTTCCAACAATGACTCCATCACAATCATGGCTTAATTCATTTACTTGTTCTGGGGTAGATACACCGAATCCAGCTATTACAGGTTTATTACTAATTTCTTTAACAGTTTTTAAAAAGGATGATAGGCTAGCATCTAGCTCATTTCGAACACCAGTAATCCCTTTTACTGTTACTGTGTATAAGAAACCTCTCCCTTTTTCAGCAATTTTAATGATTCGATCTTTTGGTGTAGCCATTGTGACTAATCGAATTAGTTCTACACCAAATTCTTCAAGTTTATGAATGATAATTTCTTCTTCTTCGATTGGTAGGTCAGGAATAATACAGCCGTCTACTCCTGCTTGTTGAAGGTCAGATACGAACTTGTCAATTCCATAAGCTAAAATAGGATTCATATAAGTCATAACGATTAAAGGGACAGAAATTATTTTACGAACTTCTTTTATCTTTTCAAGTACAGCTCTTAAAGTTGTACCAGCTTGTAATGCTCGAATTCCCGCTTGTTGAATTACTGGTCCGTCTGCTACTGGATCTGAAAACGGAATACCAACTTCAATCGCTGATGCACCAAATTTTTCTAGTAAAGCTAGCCTTCCTCCTAATACTTCAAGACCACCATCTCCTGCCATTACATAAGGAATAAATAGTTTTTCCCCTTTTTTAAGTCGTTCAGAAAATTGGGATTCAATTCGATTCATCATTATTTTTCCTCCTTTAATCGCTCACGAACGGTATGAACATCTTTATCGCCTCTGCCAGATAAACAAATGACTAAATTTTCATCTTTCTTCATCGTTGCTGCTAGCTTGATTGCATATGCTACTGCATGTGCGCTTTCTAATGCTGGAATTATTCCTTCTAATCTTGCTAATAATTGGAATGCTTCAAGTGCTTCTTCATCTGTGATTGATTCATATTTTACTCGTTCAACATCTTTCAAATAACAATGCTCAGGACCTACCCCTGGGTAGTCAAGCCCTGCAGAAATTGAATGGGCTTCTTGTATTTGACCATCTTCATCTTGAAGTAAATACATTAATGCACCGTGTAATACACCTGGTACACCTTTAGTTAAAGATGCTGCTTGCTTATCTGTATTGATTCCATGACCAGCCGCTTCTACTCCAAATAACTTTACACTTTCATCCGTTATAAATGGATGGAACATACCAATTGCATTACTTCCTCCGCCAATACAAGCTACTACTGCATCAGGAAGTTTACCGTTCTTCGCTAAAAATTGTTGTCTTGTTTCTTTTCCGATTACACTTTGGAAATCTCGTACCATCATAGGGAAAGGATGTGGCCCCATTACTGAACCTAATAAATAGTGAGTGTCATCTACATTTGCAACCCAGTAACGAAGGGCTTCATTTACTGCATCCTTTAATGTCGCACTTCCTGATTCGACACTAATCACTTTTGCGCCTAGTAATTCCATTCGGAAAACGTTCAGTTCTTGTCTTCGAACATCCTCGGCACCCATGAAAATAACACATTCTAAATTTAAAAGGGCACAAACTGTTGCAGTTGCTACGCCATGTTGTCCCGCCCCTGTTTCAGCAACGATTTTTCGTTTACCCATTCGAATCGCAAGCAATGCCTGACCAATCGCGTTATTAATTTTGTGAGCACCTGTATGATTTAAGTCCTCACGTTTTAAATAAATATTAGCTCCGTTTGCATGCTTAGTTAAATTTTCGGCGAAATAAAGTGGTGTTTGGCGGCCTACATAATCCTTTGACAATCTTTCAATTTCCTCATTAAATGCTGGATCATCTTTAATTTTTGAATAAGCTTCTTCTAATTCAGTTATGGCTTGAACAAGCGTTTCAGGTATATATTTCCCTCCATACATACCGAAATGGCCTTTTACATCTGGAAGTGTATACGTAGACATTTAAATTCCTCCTAATTTTACTTTTTTAATAAACATTTTTATTTTTTCTTCATCTTTTTTCCCGTTCGTTTCAACTCCACTACTTACATCAACCATTTTTGGTTTTACGACGCTACTAGCAGGTATTACATTCTCAATCGTCAATCCACCGGCTAAAATCAAGTTATCTATTTTTTTTGAACCCATAAGGTCCCAGTTAAATGTTGTTCCATTTCCACCACGATATTTTCCACTCGGGCTATCTACTAAAATATAATCACAATCATATTCTGCGATTTTTTCAACGTCCTTTTCCGATTGAACTCGTAATGCTTTGATTACTGGAAAGGATAATGAACGACAAAATTCTGGCGTTTCATCTCCATGTAACTGAAGATGTGTTAAACCAACTTCCTGGTAGATGGATTCTAATGTTTCCTTTGTTTCATTTACAAAAACGCCAATCTTCAATACCGAATCTGGCAGTGATTCGATGATCTTTTTTGCCTCAGTAATTTCAATACGACGTTTACTTTCTGCAAATACAAATCCAATTGCATCAGCTCCAGCATTTATTGCACTTTGAGCTGTTTTTAAATCGGTGATGCCACAAATTTTCACTTTCACTGCTTAGCCTCCTTTAGAATAGGAACCATAAGCTCTCTCATGTTGGATGATAAATCATTACTCCTCATTAATGCCTCTCCAACCAAAATTCCATTTGCTCCAGCATTTCTTACTCGTTTTGCATCATACTCATTGAAAATGCCACTTTCACTAATAATGAAACCCCCAGTTGCTTGAATAAGTGGTGCTAGACTTTCTGTTACTCCTAGGTTCACTTCAAAGGTTTTTAAGTTTCGGTTATTGATGCCATATAGTCGGGGGCCAATTTTTAGTGCTTTTTCTAAATCTTCCTCGTCATGTACTTCCATCAATACTTCAAGATTTTGCTGTTTAGCATATTGATATAAATGATTTAGTTTTGTATAAGGTAATGCAGCAGCAATGAGTAAAATAATGTTTGCTCCATGCTCTTTTGCGATATCTATTTGAACTGGATCAATAATAAAATCCTTGCATAATATCGGAATATTAACGGAATCACGTACGATTTTCAGATCTTTAAAGGAACCTTTGAAGAAAGTTGTATCTGTTAAAACAGATATTGCGGCTGCTCCATTTTCTTCGTATTTCTTTGCTTGTTCTGCGGGATTAAGATTTGTATTAATATCCCCTTTTGATGGTGACGCTCGTTTAAACTCCGCAATGATCGATAAATGGTCTGCAGCTTTTAACTTTTCAATTAATGATAAATTCTTTTTTTGATCCGCTATTTTCCGACTAATCGCTCTTAAACTTTTGATTTCGATTTGTTTTTGAGAAATAATACGATCTAAAATGGTTTCCATTTATATAACCTCTCTTTTCAGTTTGCTAGTTTTTTCGACTAGTTTTTGTAATTTCTCATAAGCTGCGCCAGAATCAATGCTCTCTTCAGCCTTCTTAATACCATCTGTTATTTGATTGACAATACCTGAAGTATAGATTGCTAAACCAGCATTTAATAAAACCGTATCTCTAAAAGCTCCTTTTTCTCCTTTTAATACTCGAAGAAGAATATCTGCATTCCTTTTTGCATCTCCACCTTTGATTTCTGTATTTGGGTAATAAGTTAATCCAACTTCTTCCGGATGAAGGGTCATCTTTTTCAGCTCATTATTTTCTAGTAGGACGATATGATTTTCACCAGCTAACGATGCTTCATCTAAATGACCTGCACCGTTTAATACAATCGCTCGTTTACGTCCTAATTTATTTAGCACTTCAGCAAATACTTCTAAATAATCTCTTCTGTAAATTCCTAATAGTTGGGTCTCTAATTCAACTGGATTTGTTAAAGGTCCAATTAAGTTAAAAATGGTCGGAATTTGCAATTCACGTCTAACCTTCATAACTTTTTTCAATCTTGGATGAACATATGGTGCAAATAAAAAGGTAATTCCTATTTCGTCTATAAGCTCCTCGGAAGCTTGTGTTGGAATCGATAGCTCCACACCTAACTGCTCTAATACATCAGCGCTACCTGTTTTGCTGGACATGCTACGATTTCCATGTTTCGCAATTGGAATTCCACTTCCCGCAATAACAAATGCCGAAGTTGTACTCACATTAAAGCTCGATGAGTTATCTCCACCCGTCCCGCAATTATCAATGACATTATGAAACTTCCTAGTAAATCCTACCGTATGATTTCGAATTGCGTTTACTAGTCCTGCGATTTCGTTTACTGTTTCACCTTTTGTTTTTAAAGCAACTAAAAATGCTGCGATTTCACTATCTGATATTTGATCATCCTGTAGAATCCGACCGACAGCTACTTGCATTTCTTCTGCTGTAAACGACTCTCGATTAGCTAAGCGTTGAAGGTACTCTTTCATCTTTTAATTCCTCCTTTATTTCATTTAAAAAGTTTAATAAAAGCTGTTTTCCCAATTCTGTTCCAATAGATTCCGGATGAAATTGCATACCGTAAATTGGATATTTTCGGTGTTTAATAGCCATAATTTCTTGATCGTCCATAGCAAATGCTAAAATTTCAAATAATGGCGGTATCGTTTCCTTTTCAATTACCAGCGAATGGTATCGCATAACTTCTAACGGTTGGGACATGTAGGCAAATAAATTGCTACCATCATGCCTAATTTTGGATGTTTTTCCATGTTTGATTTGTCTAGCTTTACTAATTTTTGCGCCGAATGCATAACCGATTGCTTGATGCCCTAAGCAAATGCCTAGTATTGGGACAGTCTTATGAAAAGTTTCAATTAGTTCAATCGTTTCCTGCTTCTCTTCGGGCTTACCTGGTCCCGGAGAAAGAATAATTGCCTTTGGATTTATTTCTTTTATTTCATCAATTGAAATTTTGTCATATCTAGCGATTTTCATTTCTTCGCCAAGCTCTCCTAAAAATTGATAAAGATTGTAAGTAAAAGAATCATAGTGATCAATTATTAAAATCATGATTTTCCTCCAAAAAAGCTTTTAGTTTATTAATGGTTTCTTCATATTCGTGTTCGGGTTTGCTGTCATAAACAATACCTGCTCCTGCTTGAATATAGGCCATTTGATTTTTTATAATCATCGTTCGAATAGCTAATGCAAAATCAAGATTTCCATTAACGGATACATAACCGACTGCACCGGAGTATACCCCTCGCTTTGAACGCTCTAATTCATTAATGATTTCCATTGCTCTAATCTTAGGTGCACCAGAAACGGTTCCAGCTGGTAAGCAAGCAATAAGAGCATCAAGTGAAGTATGTGGTTTTTTTATTTCCCCACTAACTTCTGAAACGATATGCATTACATATTTATATCTCTCAACGTTCATATATTTTTCTAATTTGATTGTTCCAAACTCGCAAACTTTGCCCAGATCATTTCTTCCTAAATCAACAAGCATTTTATGTTCGGCAAGCTCCTTCTCATCCTGTAATAAATCCCTTTCAATTTTTAAGTCTTGTTCATCTGTTTCCCCTCTTCGTTTCGTACCAGCAATTGGATTCGTTATGACCTGATTACCTTTAACTTTTATTAAGCTTTCAGGGGAAGTACCAGCAACAACGCTATCACCAAAATCGATATAATACATATATGGTGAAGGGTTTTGGATTCGTAATTTTCGATAATAGTCAAATGGATTTCCTTCAAATTTTGCTCCCATTCGATGAGATAGAACGACTTGAAAAATATCTCCTTTTTGAATAAATGACTTTGCCTTTTCTACTTTGGACATGTAGTCAGCTTTACTAACTTCAGACTCGAAAGTAGAAAATACAACTGGCTTTACTTCCTCCTCTTGATTTGAGTTAGCTACAATTACTTGCTTATACTTCTGAATTTCGCTCTTCAAATCTTCTAATGTTGTTTCATCGGAAAGCTTTGTTCCAACCAAATGAATTTTCTGTTCCAAATGATCAAATACAATAATGACTTCAAAAAACATTAAATGGAGATCTGGCATTCCAATCACGTCTTCCAACTCATCACCAATTTCTTCAAATTGGCGAATCATATCGTACCCAACATATCCAATTCCTCCGCCAATGAAAGGAAGTTCAAGTGCTTCCAAGTAATCCTGCTTTGGTATTAGCTCTTTCAGTTTTAAAAGAGGATTTCCAATAAACTCTTCTTTTTGACCGTTGTTATGGATGATTTGGCCACCTTGATTCGTTCCAATTAATTCAAAAGCAGGTTTTGAACCGACAAATGAATAACGACCAGAATCTTGATGCTTAAACGAACTTTCAAATAAAAACTTTTTGCTATCGGTCAATTTCTTAAATAATGAAATCGGTGTAAACAAATCCCCCATTATCGTTTCAATGATTATTTCTGCTTTGTTTTGTACTGACAATTTGTTCGACCTCCAGGAATTTAATGATGAGTATAAAAAAAGTCCCCTATACGCACAAAGATTGTGCATATAGAGGACGATTAGTTGCTACCGCGGTACCACCTCAGATTGGATCAGATTTAACTGAATCCCACTTTTCGGATACGAGAATTAGTTGCATATAATTCCGATACCCTATCCTTTTAACGGTGGAAATCCGTGCATCCCTACTTTACTGTTCAAGATGCCTCTCGTAAGCCCATTCGATAAAGGTTCCTGTATTAGACTCCCACCATTGTCTAACTCTCTGTGACATTCACCAATATTTACTCTTCTTACTCATCGATTTATGTTTATATAATTTAAAAGAAATACAAAAAGGGCCCCCCGTCTTAAAAAGGACGAGAGACCCGTGGTGCCACCTTCATTAGCTGATTAACAGCTCGCTTTGTCGGTATCCAATCAACTTTTCATTGAATACCCGTCTTTTGTAACGAGAAGACTACTCGCCAAAGCCTACTACTTATTTAAGGTTCGGTTTGAATGCTCAGAAGTCCATTCGCGATTACTTTCACACTGATTCGCACCAACCATCAGCTCTCTTTAGTTTCCGTAATCGTTACTACTCTTCGTCAACGCAAAGTAAATATGGATGTTTATTTAAATTAATTGTCCTTATATTATTATGCAAAAAATAAAAAGTCAACAAGTTTATTTCTACAAGATTCGATTTTTTAACTTTTTAGAAAACTAATATCATACGTTTTTATTAATCGCATACACAACCTAATTTTGGAAAGAATAAACCTAATTAGACCTTCCATCAAAGAGGTATCAACATGAGAACTAATACAACAACAATGAAGTCAAATAAAGAAGAAGTTTTATCAAATAATCTTAAAAATAATATTGAAATGATTCAAGAATATTTAAGTCATACAGAAGATTTGGTTGTTAAGATTATCCATAAAAACACTCAAATTTTTGCTATTTTGTTTCTTGAATCGATGATAAAAATTGAGGCACTTCAATCATTTATTATTGAACCTATTTTAAGAGAAACAAAGGATGAAACAGGCAATATTGTCAAATCATATGAGATTAAAAACTCAACAAATATCTCAGAATTAGGAGATAGTTTATTAGACGGATTTTGTCTTATTTTAGAAGAAAATAATTCATTCGGAACTCTAGCAGCAGCCCCAGATGATAAAGGACGAGCAATTCAAGAACCCGCTAATGAACAAAATATTAATGGTGCTCATGATGGTTTTGTCGAAAGTATAAATACAAATATACAATTACTAAGAAAACGAATCCGTACACCCGAGCTAAAAGTTAAATATTTTACGATTGGTAAGATTACGAATACTAGAGTTGCTATGGTTTATATCGATTCAATTGCAAATCAAAAACTTGTTGAGGTCATAGAAGAAAGAATTTCAGGTGTTGAGTTAGACAGTCTTCAATCAACGGGGCATTTAGAAGAGTTAATTGAGGATAATACTTTTTCACCATTTCCACAAGTATTAAATACAGAAAGACCAGACCGGGCTGTATCCTATCTTTTGGATGGAAAAATAAATTTACTTGTAGATGGGAATCCTACCGTATCAATTGTACCAATAACCTTTTTTGCTTTTTATCAAGCTCCTGATGATTATACTCATAGATGGCTGATTGGATCGTTTTTTCGAATTATAAGAGTTTTTAGCTTTATTATTGCAATCTGTCTACCTGCAATCTATATCGCGATTGTATCTTTCCATTCTGAAATACTACCAATCGGAATTCTTTATTCAATTAGAGTCTCTTTAGAGTTTGTACCATTTCTTCCTCTTGCAGAGGCATTTATGATGCAAATCATATTGGAGCTGTTGAAAGAAGCAGCTATTAGACTACCATCTCCTATCGCTCAAACAATTGGAATAGTAGGTGGATTAGTAATTGGTACGGCTATTGTTGAAGCGCATTTAGTATCAAATACGATGATTGTTGTGATTGGTTTTACAGCGATTGCATCATTTGTAGCCCCGGTCAGTGAAATGGGAACTAGTATGAGATTATTAGGATTCCCAACTATGATTATGGCGTCGGTACTAGGTTTTTTTGGGATTACTTTATCATTAATGTTAATCTTTATGCACATGTGTAAATTAAAATCTTTTGGTATGCCGTACTTTTCACCAATGGCACCTTTTAGAAAGGAAGATATTAAGGATACATTTATGAGACTTCCTATATGGAAACAAAATACAAGACCAACTGATGCACTTCCCCAAAAACTTGAACGGCAAAGAATGTTTAGGGTGTGGAAGAAAAAATGATAACGAATAGTAATTCGATTTCTAAATTACAGCTTTATTTTTTTATTGTCCAAAGTCAAATAGGTATTGGATTACTCTCCTTGCCAAATGTGGTTGAAAGTACAGCTAAAGGTGATGGCTGGATTTCCACGCTAGTAGCAGGATTAGCAGTTCAAATTACAATATTCATCTACTGGCTATTACTAAGAAAATATCCAAATGAAATCTATACGGAAATAACAAAAAAAATTTTAGGTAAATATGTGGGGAAGTTATGTAATTTATTTATCTATATTTATTTTATTATGATTGGAAGTTTGGCTTGTATTCTTTTTATAAGAACCATAAATCTCTGGTTACTCCCGCTTACTCCTATGTGGGTATTATCGCTTATTATTGTTTTATCGAGTATTTATTTAACAATTAGCGACTTAAGAATCATTTCAAGATTTTTTGTTATATCTTCCGTCTTAATTATCTTACTGTTTTTTCTTTCCTTTTTTACCTTTTATTTACCAAAAGAAGTTCGCTTTATTCTACCAGTTGGACATTCTGGTGTGAAAAATATACTACTGGGAAGCCATAAATCATTACTCTCAATGTTAGGATTTGAAAGCCTTTTACTAATATTTCCTTTTATTCTTGATTCAGAAAAAGGAATTTTTAAAACTGCGAGTTTTGCCAATATTACGGTGACACTATTCTATACATATTTCACCATCCTTTGTCTATTAAGCTTTAGTCCAACACAGCTTTTGCAAATTCGGGAACCTGTTTTATATCTATTTAAAGTACTTTCATTTGAAATGATCGACCGTTTAGATTTGATTTTTTTATCAGTCTGGATCGTGCCTATGACAACATCGGTAATAATTTACATGTTTTTATCAGCGAAAAGTATTAGCAATGAAAATTCATTCAAAAAAATTGTTATATTAAATGGAATCCTTATTTTTATCATTACAATTTTGCCAATCGGTGAAGAACAACTAGCTCTTTTTAACAAATATGTAACTTATTTGAGTTATGTAATAGTATTTGGGCTTCCGTTCATTCTCTTTTGCCTATCCTTCATCATCTCTAAGACTGAAAGGAGTGAGCAATTATAAGAAAATCCTTCTTAATCACCTTATGTTTGTTTACCTTTTTTTTAGCTAGTTGTTGGGATCAGAATCTATTAGTAGATAAAAAAATGGTGAATGGGATCAGTTTGGACTTAGACAAAGACAATACTATATTAGCCACAGTTAGAGCATTAAATATCGAAAATAAAGGTGGCGGCCAATTTGAAGTGAAAGACGAACTTGTCAAAATAAAGAATTCTAATGTAGCTGGAATGGCAATTGATATTAATAATAAACTACCTGGTCAAATTGATGTAAGTAAAGCTCATATTATCTTAATTGGAAGTGAACTTGCAAAAAAAGGAATTTACCCTTTTTTAGAGGTTTTTTATCGACCTAGGCAAGCCTCCCCTTCTACTAGAATTGTTATTGCAGAAGATAAAGCATCTGACATTATTTCACTCGATCCTGGAACTAGTCCAATTGCATTCGAAATCTTAAAAGGATTAGAAGCTGCTGAAGAAACGACAAAAATTCCGAAAGAGACTGTTTTTTCAGCTTGGAATCAGATTACTGATGAGGGTCGTGATATGGTTTTACCTTATGTAAAAAAAGATGAGAATGATAAAATTACAATTGGTGGAATAGACTTATTTGATGGGGATCGGTTCTCAGGAATTAGTTTGCCTGATGAAAAGGGAAGCCTGTTATTATTGATGATGGACCAAATAACTAAGTATAGTGAAATGGCTATAAATTTAGGGAAAAATCGTTCAATCTCATTTAGGGCAAAAGATATTAAGAGGAATTTAGATTTAAAAATAGATAAAAAAACGTCAAAAATTACTTGTAAACTAAATCTAAATCTTGATTTAACAATTACTAGCTACTCGGGTAAGGTGGGAGAAAAACTTAACAAGGACAAGTTAAATAAAGAAATTTCACAATTCCTTACTAAACAGGCAAATGAAATCACTAATTCATTGCTAGAAGCTAATTGTGATGCATTTGGGATTGGAAGAAGAATTTCAAGCTCTCATCAAACTTTATGGAAAAAATTAAATTGGAAGAAAGATTATAAGGATGTTAAGTTCAAAACTTCCGTTAAGGCAAAAATTGATCGAACTGGACCTGTTTTTTAATGGATAATATTTATAATAGATTAATTTCTTGAGCAACATAATGTAAGGATTTGAAATCAATCTGTTTTTAGGAGGAATCATACTTTGAGACTAGGTAAAAAAAATGATACATTCTTTGAAATGCTCTTAAATATCGCAAATAATGTAAATGAATGTTCGATTTATTTTGATGACTTTAAAATAAAAAATGCTACTGATTTAAAAACATTCTCTGCAGAAATGAAGGCTTATGAAACAAAAGGTGATACATATATTCATCAAATTATTGTTGAATTAAACAAAACATTTATTACACCAATTGAACGTGAAGATATACTAGAACTTGCTAATAAAATGGATGATGTACTAGATGGAATGGAGCAATGTTCAGCAACATTCGAAATGTACTCCATCGTTCAAATCGATGAATTCATGGTGAAGTTTGTTAAAAATATCCGTAGTGCTGCAAACGAAATTTTAAAAGCAATTCAATTACTTTCAAGGAAGAAATTATTAGAAATGCGCGTACATGCAATCCAAGTAAAGGATTATGAGTCACAATGTGATGCGTTATTACGCACTTCCATTAAAGAGTTATTTAAAAATGAAAAAGATCCAATCAAAATAATTCAGTTCAAAGAGATTTATGAAATGTTAGAATCTGTTTCTGATAGTGCACAAGATGTAGCAAATACACTTGAACAGATTATTATGGGTAATGCGTAATTAAATTGTTACTAAAAAATACAGCCTGTTGACTGTATTTTTTTATTTTTCTTCCAATAGTTTTATTGCAAGTTTTCTAATGATCGATCTTGGAATGAATCGAACAGATTGCGCTAAAATTTTATTCTTAATACCTGTAATAACAATGGTTTTCTTCTTACTAACTGCCTCATAAGTCAACTTCGCAACTTTTTTGGGGGTCATAATTTTACCTTTAAATAGCTTTGAATTATTTCCACCGGATGAATTTATAATTCCCGTTTTAGTTGGTCCTGGGCAAACAGCTGTTACAGTAACTCCTGTATGTCTTAATTCCTCTGAAAGAGCTTCACTAAATGATAGTACGTAAGCCTTTGAAGCTGCATAGACGGACATTTTTGGCCCTGGTTGAAAAGCTGAAGTAGATGCAATATTAATAATTTGACCTGACTTTTTTTGAAGCATATTTGGTAGGAAGTATTTTACTAACGCTGTTAAAGTAACAATATTTAGCTGAATCATCTTTAATTCTTTATTTAAATCAGTCCGACCAAAGTCTCCGTATAGAGCAACTCCAGCATTATTTACTAGAATATCAATCTCCAGTTGTGACTTTGAAACTTGATCAAAAATGGACTTAGCAGAAATTACTTTAGAAAGGTCTTCAGCAATAACCATTACTTTTATATTGAATTGCTTCATCAATGAATTAGCCATTTCTTCTAATTTAATTTTATTCCTAGCTACTAAAACTAAGTTGAAATGATCTTTTGCAAATAATTTAGTTAACTCGTAGCCTATTCCTTCCGTTGGTCCGGTAATTAATACTGTTTTACCCTTTTGTTTTTTGAAAGTCATTATGATTATCCTTTATCTTTTTATCGTAAGAACACTTTGTTTTACTATATGTTCAACTAAATAAAAAAAGGATTCCTACTTTATTTCTCGTAATATTTCTTCACTAACTCAATAAATAGTTCCATCGATTTCATTTGAAGTTCGATTTTATCTGTGATAATTGAAAAATTCCGTTGAATCGGTGTCCCCTCTACTTTAAGGTAATCAATGGTATTTAACTGCTTTTCTTTTTTTATTGCTAGTTCAGAAAGATAGGTAATTCCCATACCAGCTTCTACAGCCTCTTTAATTAATTGTGTACTACCAAATTCAATTATGTTTTTAGGACGTATCTTTAATAATTCAAATAATCGTTCAGTCGCTTCCCTTGTTCCAGATCCTTCTTCCCTAACAATCCATGTTTCATTTTCAATTTGATTCAATGTCACAGCTTCAATAGCATAAATTTCGCTTTTAGTTCCAGCAATAATATACATTTCATCATTTGCAAAAGGTTGCATATTTAAATTTGTATGCGTCGCTTCTCCCTCAACTATACCAATATCAATTTGATAACTAAGTGCAGCCTGAACAATTTCTCGAGTATTCCCTATTTGCACCGATGGGATGACATTCGGGAAAAGTCTCTTCATTTCCGCTAAAATTTGCGGTAATACATATTCACCAAATGTATAACTTGCACCTATTTTAAGATGACCACTAGCCTCATTCATCAGATCATTCACAAGTGTCGACATACGTTTGTATAAACTAGTTATTTCCTTTGCATGCAAATAAACGATTTCTCCAGCTTTCGTTAACTGAACATACTTATTCGTTCTAATCAAAAGCTTTGCACCGATATGCTTCTCAAGTAATTGAATTTGCTGACTAACGGATGGTTGAGTCATATGTAACTCCTCAGCCGCTCTTGAAAAGTTTCTTTTTTCAGCGACCGCCATAAAAACTAAAAGAATTTGATCCATTTTCTATCTCCTAGTATCAGATTTACTTATTATCAATATTAACATCATTTATTTTTCTTATAATAAGAAATTTGATAAAACAGGTAAATAAAAAAGACTGATTCAAAATGAATCAGTCTCACGCTGTTGAAAAACAACCTTGTCAATTAACTTACCAAATTTTCGTAAAGAAGTAGAGTGATGTTGATTTCCACTACAGGATGCTCGCTTTCCATGGGGCGAGACCTGAGCCTCCTCGGCAAGCCTGCGGGGTCTCAGCCTTCCCGCATATCCCATAGGAGTCGAGCACCCCTCCGTTCCAATCAACTTATTCATTAAAAAAAGTCTGCAATAAAACCTAAACAAATAGCCTTTACTAAGAGTATCCTAACAGATGTTTATTAATCAGTTTGTAGATCAATAAGAATCGAACATTAATTAATAAACAAATCAAATGAAATTGTTTTTCTAAAAATTAGTTCATAATATTTTTAACTTCTGAAAAAACCCTCATTAGTGTTATTGGAATCATAAAATTCCTCAAACATATTAAAATTAAAACCAGTAATAGATAGATCATCCAACAATGATAATTTCATTATTAATAAATGTTTATTTAATGTCCGCTTTCTCTATTGACCGTTTTATATTTCAACACTCTTAGACTGATTCAAAATGAATCAGTCTTCTTTGATGACTTAACTTTTCGTATGAAATTAATTGCTAAGTATGCTAAAACCATAAAGACAAGATAGATTATTGCATAAAACCAGTACTCTTTATTGGTAAGTTTATTACTTAGAAGACTTAAAATGAAGAATGTTGTCAATGAACCTAATAATAGCCCAATTAATGATTTTAACTTCATTACAATGCACTCCCATTAAAGTAATTATAAGTACTTTATAGAAACCTTTTTACAGTCTATATAGTTCATTATTGGTAAGAATATTCCATTCTAACCTTTTTAAAGTGCAAAAATTAAGCTCTTTCTAAACGATCACTCCTATAAAAAAGGACTGATTGCAAACACTTGTCAACAATCTGATTCTCTATTACTAGATTGAACTCCGACATCAATTAGATCACTTATAAACTCTCTAATATTTCCTACTAGGACACCGCCATGTCCAGTACACATTACACTACTATCAAACTGATTTACTTTTTTTAGTCCACCTAGAAAATGATCTAAGTGTTCTGTTGAGACTCCGCCATCTCTCAAATATTTTACCCACTCATTTCTAAGGTCATCTCCTTTAGAGACCAAACCATCCTTTGATAATGGATCACCGAAGAAACATAAGAAATCACCCGTAAAAACTATTTTTGATGGACGATGGTAAAAAACGACCGAACCTGGAGTATGGTACCCTACTAAATCATGCTCAAACTCCTTTATTACTTCAAAAGCTTCAAGGTCATTACTAAACTGAGTTAATTCAAGTGAATCAATCAAATCATTATCATTTGAATGGATAAATTTCTTAGCATTTTTAAAAATACTAGAACCTTCAATATGGTCCTTATGTCCATGTGTAGCTAAAAAGAGTTGGACGTCTTCTGGTGTTTTCCCCAATTCAACTAGAGCTTTCCTAAGATACTTAGAGTGGATCCCTTTTCCTGAATCAATGAGAGTAACTCCATTATCTTGAATTATAAAATAGCAATTATTATATGACTTCCATTCGGTATCCCATATCGCTAAAGCATATATGTTATCTACTACACGTTCAAAAGAAACCTCCACGTCTTCACCTCCAGAATAGATAGCATTCCATGATTAACTAAAAATCGGTCTGAAATACCTACATTATAGTGTTCTATATTTAAGACTAATAACCTTTTATCAATATATTATCTAGTCATAATGTATAAATAGCATGAAAGATTTATTAGAATTAATAGGTCTTATCCGCTATATCAAAAATACATAAGACATAAATTTAACTTTTCAGAAAAAAATAGTTTAGAAAATTAATATGCTATAATCTTTCTAATTTTATAAATATAGTCCTGGAAGGAGCGTATAATGTGGAAAAAGAAGTAAATTTAAAGAAAAATATTGGCTTTTTCGTATCAACGTCTTTAGTAATCGGTACAGTAATTGGTTCTGGAATCTTTATGAAACCTGGGATCGTGCTGTCTTCAACTGCTAACTCCACTATGGCTCTTTTAGCCTGGATTATCGGTGGCGTTATTACACTAGCAAGTGGATTAACGATCGCTGAAGTAAGTGTAAAAATCCCGAGAACTGGTGGATTATATGCATACATAGAAGAGGTTTATGGTGAGAAGTGGGGATTTTTATGCGGTTGGGTACAAACCCTTGTCTACGGACCAGCTGTTATGGGTGCTCTTAGTCTTTATTTTGGTTCTTTATTGGCAGATTTTTTCGGTTTTCAGGGAAGTAGCAAAGTTATTGGTATTATCACGATTATATTACTTGGTGGTCTAAACATACTAGGCACTCAGCTTGGTGGATTGATTCAAACAATCTCAACTGCTGGAAAACTAGTTCCTATTATTTTAATTGCTGTTTTTGGTATTCTTCAAGGGGACGTATCAGTTTTTAATGCAGAGAGTGGTAGTTCTACTCAAGCACTTAGTATGGGCGCAGCAGTATTAGCGACTTTATGGGCATATGACGGTTGGATGAATGTAGGCTTTATGGCAGGAGAAATGAAGAATCCTTCAAAGACTCTTCCTAGAGCAATTATTTCTGGTATTGTGATTGTTATTTTAGCTTATCTTTCTGTTAATATCGCAATGCTACATGTTTTATCTGCAAGTAAAATTGTTGAATTAGGTCCTAATGCAGCTACAGCAGCAGCTTCTTCACTATTTGGTAATATTGGCGGAAAAATTCTTGCCATCGGAATTTTAGTTTCTATTTTTGGCTGTTTAAATGGAAAAATTCTTACATTCCCGAGGGTTACATTTGCAATGGCAAAACGAAACTTCCTACCTGGTTCAAAAGTATTATCTAGTATTCATCCTAAATTTAATACACCAGTAGGCTCAACTGTTTTTCAAATTGTTTTAGCATTAGCAATGATGATATTTTGGAATCCTGATCGACTTTCTGATATGGCTATATTTGCAGTCTTCTTATTTTATGGACTAGCATTTAATGCAATCTTCATATTACGTAAAAAAGATAAAGGTGGAAAGAAATTATATAAAGTGCCTTTATATCCGATCACTCCGATTGTGGCAATTATAGGTACACTTTACATCGTTGGTAGTACGATTATAAATGCACCAATAGATGCACTTGTATCAATTGGTATTGCAATTATTGGTTTGCCTGTTTATTGGAAACTAAAGTCGACTAATAGATTCGATGAAAAATATAAAGCAAGTTGATAGATAGGTATGAATCAAGGTTTATAAAAAGCAGGTAAAAGATTTCAATATCTTTTACCTGCTTTTTCTGTTCACTATTACTTATGTGCAAAAAATACTAATTGAACTAGGAATAATACTGCAAATAAATAAACAAATGGGTGCACATCTTTAAATTTACGTTTTACGATTTTCATTATTGGGTAAGAAATGAAGCCTAAAGCAATACCGTTTGCAATGCTTGATGTTAATGGCATAGTAACGATGACTAAAAATGCCGGGAATGCTTCTTCAAAATCATCCCATTTAATCTCCGAAATACTCTTTATCATAAAACAGCCAACAATAATTAAGCTTGGCGCCGTAATTGCGGCCACTTCTGATACAGAACCAATCATTGGGCTAAAAAATGCTGCGATTACAAATAAAACCACAACAGTTAATGACGTTAAACCAGTTTTTCCACCAGCACCAACACCAGCAGAGGATTCTACTGTTGCTGCAGTCGGGCTTGTTCCTAACATTGCACCAACAATTGTTCCAATTGAATCAGCAGAGAATGCACTTCCACCCTTTTTTAACTTACCATTTTTGATAAGACCTGCTTGTTTAACGATTGCTAGTAAAGCGCCTGTTGTATCGAATAACATGACGAGTAAGAATGAAAAAATTACACTATAAAGTCCATATTCAATAATGTCTTTGATGGAATCAATTGGGTTGTATACTAAAATTCCTTTTGGTAAATGAGGCATCGCAACAAAACCATTTGCAAAATTTAACTGACCTGTAAAATATGCAATTAAACCTGTCGTAATCATCCCTAGAAATAATGCGCCATTTAAGTTAAGTGCCATAAATACAATTGTTATTAATAAACCGATCAATGTAAGTGCGACCTTAGGAGAACTAAAATCACCAATTTGAACTAGATTAGTAGGATGATCTGCGACAATACCTGATAAACGTAAACCAATAAAAGTAATAAACAAACCAATTCCAGCAGCGATTGCATGCTTTAAGTTAGCAGGAATGGCTTGTATTAATTTTGTTCGGAAGGATGTTAAAGAAAGTAGTAAAAATAAAATTCCGGTAATAAAAACAGCAGAAAAACCGACTGAATAAGGAAGATTATGTCCTCCAATTACAGAATAAGTAAAATAGGCATTTAATCCCATTGCAGGTGCAATAACGATTGGATAATTTGCTATTAATGACATTGTTAAAGTACCAATAATCGTCGCTAAAATAGTAGCTAAAAATGCCTGGTTAAACGGTACACCTGCATCCTTTAAAATCATAGGGTTGACAATAATGATGTACGCCAAAGTTAAAAATGTAGTTAAACCAGCTAATACTTCAATTTTAACTGAAGTATTTCGTTCTTTAAGTTGAAACATGTGATGACTCCTTTATTATATTAAAATAAAAAAAACTGCCCGCTTTTCATGAGAAAAAGCAGGCAGTTTTACAATGTAAAGAAAACAAAAATCCAGAGCTCTTCCTCATAGTCTAGCAGTTTACGGGCGCTAGGTAGAAACTCTTGAACCTTATTTTCAAGTTTATATGAGAAAATATTAATATATTTTTTCTATCATACGACCTGACCTACAGTCTGTCAATAAAAAACATTTTTGTTATATAATTTAGAAAATAATACAAAGAATGTGGATAAAATAGTAGTAAACAACAATTATTTAAAAGTACTTTTTAGTAATAGTCGAATGGTATTCTCATTAAAAAGCTATCTATGTTATTCTGAAAGTATAATTTAGAATTTAAGGAGTTGTTTAACATTCGTTTAAATAAATTTATTAGTGAGTCTGGAAAGGCTTCGAGACGTGGAGCTGACAAATTAATTAGTGAAGGTAGAGTAAAATTAAATGGTAGAGTAGCCAAAGTCGGTGACCAAGTTGAACCTGGCGATGAGGTAATTGTAAATGGTGAACATATTAGATTAGCTCGAAACCATGTTTATATAGCCTTAAACAAGCCAGTTGGTATAACGAGTACAACTGAAAAAGGTGTTAAAGGCAATATTGTTGATCTCGTAAACCACCCATTACGTATCTTTAATATTGGAAGACTTGATAAAGACTCTGAGGGTTTGATTCTCCTTACAAATGATGGAGATATTGTAAATGAAATTTTACGAGCTGAAAATAGGCATGAAAAAGAATATATTGTATCAGTAGATAAACCAATAACTCCTGACTTTTTAACCAAAATGTCTGAAGGGGTAAAAATATTAGGTACAAAAACATTACCATGTGAGGTAAAACAGCTTTCAAAATTTGATTTCCAAATCATTTTAACACAAGGCTTAAACCGTCAAATTCGTCGCATGTGTGAGGCACTTGGATATGAAGTATACCGATTGCAAAGAACTCGAATTATGAATATTAATCTAGGCAATCTACCAATGGGTCAATGGAGAGACTTATCTAAGAAAGAAAAAACTCAGTTGTTTAGAGAATTAAATTATGAACCAAATGAATGGTGAATTTAAAAAAGACTGATTCAATTTAATTGAATTAGTCTTTTTTTGCCCAATAAAAAGTTTGAGTTTATTCTCAAAAAAAAAAAGAAACTACTATTAAGTAATATTAATAGCAGCTTCTTTGGGTTTTAAGATTATAAGCCTAATTGACTCTTAATCGTTTCTAACGTTTGGTTTTTATAGATCGTTTTCGGTGTTGGTGCATTTTGTACTGATGGATTTTTCTGCAAGTAATTTTTCTCAATAAAAGCGAAATCTTTTGCGTCTACAGTACCATCAAAATTGATATCAGCACTTCGCTTGTTTGTTCCCCAGTAAGTTTGAACATAAAGTGCATCTTGTACATCGATTACGTTATCTTGGTTAACATCTCCACCAACTAAATTAATGTTAGTTGTTTCTGATTTCCCATATAATACGCTGTTGTATTCAAAACCGAATTTTTGAGATTTCTTCGTAATAAAGTGACCTGGAACATTTATTTCAAATGTATAGGCATCTTTGCTTAATGCAAGTGGTTCAAGATTAAATTTACCTCTACTAATCAAATTAGTAGCATCTAAACTATAAGCACCATTTGTTACTTTTAATGTTGCTCCTACTTTTGTCCAGTCACGAGATCCTAAATAAGGTACTTGACCCTCTACTTGCACTAGATACCCTTCAGGAATTATATTTCCTTGAACACGGTTAAATTTTGGTTTTAATTGGAATCGTTTACCTGCGTTTAATAACTTCACGGTTTGACCATTAGCATCTACGATAGTAGCTGATGGGTTAATATATCCGATTGGATAAAAAACTTGATCTTGTACTTTTACTTTTACGTTTATTACTTCAGAGCGATCGAATACCATTGCTTCTTTAAACTTCACTTTAACTTTATTACCAGTTACTTGAATTTCTGCTTTATCCTTAAATTTATTAGTTAAAGACGCCTCTACAAGATTTACGAAAGGAATACCTACAGCCCCAGCATCATCAAAATTCCAGGTTGCTTCTTTTACACCTTGTACGTTGTCTAGAACTAAAGATGCAGATAGAATATCTCCTGATCTAGCTAGTTGTACGTTATGCTTAGCATATGCAACTGGTGTACCTTCTTTAACAAAGTAGTATTCTTTCCAATTTGCTTGATTTCCAGCAGCATCATACCCAATTAAGTTGAATGACAGTGATTGTGTACTTTCATCCATTTGTACTTCATCAACCCACTTGCCGTTCTTGTCCATATGGATTGGACCGTTAGGAATAGGAAATCCATACGTATATACTGCAAAGTTTGATGTTTCGTCTACATCAATACCAGCTTGTTGCATATCTGTTAAAGCAGCATCTTTTACCTCCATTTCAAAAGGGTAAGTCTCTTGTCCTGGCTTATACTCAATAAAAGGTGAATCTCCATCTAGGGAACTTTTTACTGTTGGTGTGTCAATATCAATAAAGATATCGTCATAATTAACTTTCTGTTTACCATTTGGTAATGTTGTAATAAATTTCAGTTTATAATGTCCAGGTTTAGCCTGACTCATCTCTGATGATACAGGTTGTTTTTTATCACCTGTAAACTTGTAATATGATCCAGTAAATGCTTGTTGTATAAAGTAGTCGACATCTGACGTTGCACTTTTCATATTAAGCGTGCCAACAAGTCCTAAGTCTTCATTTGTATTACCGTCTTGTAATACAACATCTAACGTGTTAACTGGAGAACCTAAATTGAACTTTAACGATGTTGCTGATGTTTTAAACGCGTCATATGTTCCATAAAATAATGGAGAGATCGCATGCGATGATATGCTAAGCGTGTCAAAGCCTTCATCTGATTTTTTGAAACTAAATGGGATACGGTATTGCTCTGATTTATTTGAGCTATTAGTGATTAAAATGTACCCTTCATAAAAACCTTTTTTAGCTGTAGAAGGCACAGTTAGTGTTGCTTTTACTGTTTTAGCAGAATTTGGATTAATTTTAATTGAGTCACCTAAATCTACTACTACGCCATTCTCTTCTAATCCGTTTGCTCCTTGTGCGTTATCTACAACCTTGACATCGAATGTTTGATTTTTATTACTATTGTTTGTAAATTCAATATCTTTCTTTAATTTCAATTGAGAATTATCTTTAATAAATTGTCTACCGAAACTTAACCCACCTGTTTCATTCTCTGCTTTTAATAATTTATCACCAACTGGAATTAATGTTTCATCTTGTACCTTTATTTCTGTTTGAGTGTGAAGAGCTTGATATGGATCTACGCGACCTGCTCCTACTTCAAAAACGCTATAGTCTCCATTAAGTTGATCAGCAGTGTTCATCAGAATTGATTTAACGTCTGCTGGCTCAAGGTTTGGATTTTGTCCGATTAATAAGGCCGCCACACCAGCTGCAAATGGTGATGCCATAGATGTTCCATCCATTCTTTGATATGCGTATTTATAGTCTTCTGGTGTATCATGATTTGCAATATAAGAAGGAACTGTAGATAGAACACTCACACCAGGTGATGTGATTTCAGGCTTCATTTGGTAGTTTCCATTAACTGGTCCTCTTGAGCTGAAGTCTGCTAGCTTATCACCTTCAGTAGACTTTTCCTTTAAATTTGTAAAAGTGAACGTTGTATTTCCATTTGCAATTTTGGCCTTTAATTCTTCTCCTGCTTTCTTTGTCATTGAGAATGCAGGAATATATTCCATTGATTCACCTAAGTTATATCCAACATGGCCATCAACATTGTTGTACATAATGACAGCTTTTGCTCCATTTTGTTTTGCAAACTTCACTTTATCTACTAGAGCAAAGTTTCCACGCTGAACGAAAGCAATTTTTCCTGCTACATTTTTATTTTTGTAATCATCTAATGTTCCTAATCCAACATCTACTAGTTCAAGAGATTTTCCTTCTAAACTATTAAAGTTATCAGCGAAGCTCCTAGCCATACTTATAAGATCAGTTGACCATCCGCCTTCTACTTTTCCTTCAAATGTTGAAATTGTCGTTGGTACATCACTCGCTCCTACTGTTAAAGCAAATGCTGCCGTACCTGGTGATCCTAAAGTATAAGCATTAGGTCCACTGTTACCTGCTGAAACCACCGCTGTTACGCCATTTAGTACAGCATAATTTATTGCCGTACTAGTTGGATAATACGGATCGTTAATTCCCGCCCCTAATGAAAGGTTAATAACATCCATACCATCTTGAACTGCTTTATCAATACCTGCAATTACATTTTCAGATGATCCGCTTCCGTATGGACCAAGCACACGGTACATATATAGATCCGCATCTGGAGCAACTCCTTCTACCGAAACTTCACTATCATTTTTATTTTGTCCAACAATTGTTCCCGATACATGCGTACCATGCTCTGTATAGTAAGTGCCATTACCATTACTTTCAGGTTGGTTTGAAGCCTGCCAGTCTTTGTAAGTAGCTTCCATTGGATCATTATCATTATCTACAAAATCGTATCCGCCTTTAAAAGCGTCTTTTAAATCAGGGTGATTATAGTCAATACCAGTATCTAGAACCCCTACTTTAACACCTTTACCTGTTATTCCTTCTTTATGTAGCTTGTCCACTTTTAAATATGGAATACTATCTACTGATGTAGTTGTTTTACTAGCAACATCTGTTGGAACATCCTCTTTAATTGGATCTACATTAAAAGCTATATCTTTATATATCGTTTTAACAGCATCTGATTTTAAAAGTTCTTTTACTTGGTTTGCAGGAAGTGTAATCGCTGCACCATTAAATGCTGTTTTATACGTTTTTGTAATAACAGGAGCGTTTTTCTTTTCCTTACCCTTAACAAATTTGCCTACATCTTCTTTAAAAACTTTGTGCTCTTTGTCAACTTGTGCTTGTGCTGATGATTTTGTTAATGACTTTCCATCAACTGCTGCCTCTAATACTGCAACATTACTTGGATCTGAATTAAACTGAACGATGACAGAGATGTTTTTATCAGAATTCAGTTCACTTTCTTGAAAGCCTTGAAGCCCCTCTTGATTGTTCAATTCTAGTTGTTTTAATGCTTCTCTTTGCTCTTTAGTAATTGAAGCTAAAATTTCTTCTGCTTTAGAAGTTGCTGCTTTTGCCGTTATGTATGACTTTGCACTAAAAGGTGCAATAAGCAGACTCGTTGAAAGGGCAAGTACTGCCGAGTGCTTTGCTAATGTTGTTACCTTCATAGACTTCATCCCCCATTTTTATCTTTATAGTTAAAAAATTCTTACTATTTCAATAGTAATAGCATTTAGGAAAAAAGCATATTGTGTTAATTTTTATCGAAATTTTGGTCATTTTGTAGGTTTTTTTTCCTAAAAACTATTGAAATTTGAAAGGAAATTTCATTAAATATTAAAAAAGCATGAAATTTTGCTATGAATTTTGTGTTATTTTTAATTTGAATTGAAAGTATTTGACTTTAAAAAATTCTAGTTATAATAAATTAGTAGGTATTTCAAAGTCTTTGTACTTTCTAGTTTCTTAGATTTATGCTCGCAAAAAACTTCATAGTAAGGCAACTGGGATTTGAAAAGGAGAGAACATATGCTTGAAGGAGAAATCATTAAATTTTATCGTAAAAAAGCAGGACTAACCCAAGAGGAATTAGGAAAAGACATTTGTACCGCTACCCATGTAAGTAGAATAGAAAGAGGGGAAACCCGTTATTCTGAAGAAATTATTCAACTGTTCTCTCAACGTCTTCAGATTGACATTAAAAATGAGATAGCCACTGTTCAAGATATCGAAAAGAAATTACAAAAATGGCATAATGCAATCATATTAGAGCGAATGAAGGATGTCATAATAATTAAAGAAGAATTAGAAAGTATTCACTATATTAACGCATCCAACTATGCTACCTATTATCAGCTATTATTAGCCCGCTACTTTATTTTAAGTAAAAATACAGATAAAGCAGATCGCATTATTAAACAGATCAAAAAAGATTCTCCTCCTATGTCGGCATATGAAAGGAACCTATTCCATCACGTTAGAGGGATCTATTATTTAAATCAATATACACGACTTGGAAATCTAAATAGACAAATTGCACTACAAGAATTAAAGAAGGTCAATATAGAGGAATATGGAAATAAAGAATATTACTATCATCTCGGTTCAGCCTATCATTGGACTCGGTCTAAAGTAATGGCATATTTCTACGGTGAAAAGGCATTTAGATATTTTAATAAAACAAATAATTACGCAAGAGCAATTTTGGCAGAATCATTAATGCTAGTACAATTAAAAGACAGCGCACAACTAGATTTTGAAGAGATTGTAAATAGGTATGAAAGTTTAATTGAGCATAGCGAAGCTTTAGGACTTTTGGATAAGAGTGGAATGATCTTACATAATTTAGGTCTAATGTATTTTTGGAAGCAAGACTTTAAAAATGCACATATCTTTTATAAAAAATCCATTGAAGAAGCTGATAAACAATCATTGCCATATTTGAATCGTTTATACAACTATTTAGATAATGCTGGGGAAGGAAAGCTCCTATCTACAAATGAATTGCTAGAAGAAGCATATGAAGGACTTGCTCTTTCAGAAAAAGCTACAAATGATTTATATAGAATTCTCTTTAAGCTTTTAATTTTACGTTTTAACGAAAATTTTGATGAATATTATAATTTCATGGAACAAACTGCATTTCCTTTCTTTAAGGAACACCATCATGTCACACATTCAAGTAAGTATGCTAAGTTGCTCTACTCGTACTATGTTAAGACTAAGCAATATGAGAGAGCAGTTCAAGCTGGAGAAATGTTTATTAATGGTAATTAGTTAAAACGGGTAAGACAGAATAGATTAAGGGACTGATTCTATTGAATCTGTCCCTTACAATGAATTTTAGTTAGTCTATCATTCTAGTAAAATTAATGTACAAGTAAGTCCTTCTCTAACTGATTGAATTCATCAACAATTAAATTAATTAACCCTATGAAATCTGATAATTCCGAATATTTAACAAGCAACTCTTCCACAGTGTGCTCTTGGAGGAAGCTTTGTAGTTCAACTGCTTCATGATCATCATTATTTTTATAGAATAGAGCAACTGCAATTGCTTTAACTAAATAGTTAGGTGTTATTCCAAAGTTTATTAACTCTCTTGCTGGCTTAATAAAACGGTCATTTGCTCCTAATTTACGTATTGGAGAACGAGCAACACGGGATAATTCATCTGAAATATATTCATTATCGAATCTACCTATTATTTTTTTAATATAGGCGTTATGTTGTTCTAAGTCAAAGTTATATTTTTTAACTAATAACTTTCCTGTTTCATCTAAAATAGAATTAACAATACTTCTAATATTCTCATCAGAAATTGCTTCCTTAATCGTTTTATATCCGTAGAAATTGCCTAAATATGCAGTCGCCGCGTGACCAGTGTTTACGGTAAATAGTTTTCTTTCAATATATGGAAGTAAATCCTCTACATAAGTTACACCATCAATTGTTGGAACTTCACCTATCATATTTGATTGGTCAATTACCCACTCATAAAATGGTTCTACTGCTACTAATAATTTATCTTCATGACTTTGAATCGGTACGATTCGATCTACTGCAGCATCTGGAAAACTGACCGACTGTTCAGTTTTTTTCTTCTGAGATAATGTCATGTTTAAATAAACTTCTTCTCTTAAAAAAGTACTTCCACCTATCATATTTTCACATGCAATGATATTTAACGCTTTATCTGAATTCTTAGCCCTTTCAACTAATCCATCTGCAATTAGCTTTGCTATTTTAGGAAGAATTGATGGACCTACCGCTGTTGTTACAATGTCAGCCTGTGCGATTACTTTTGCTACTTCCAGAGGATCTTTCAGACTATTAATACCTCTTACATTTGTTATCTTTATTTTTTCTTGGGTACGATCTGCTAACATGACAGCATACGATTTCTTTTCATTCAGCTCATTAATAATCTCTTCGTTTACATCAACGAAGCAAATCTCATATCCTGCCTTGTGTAATAATTGTCCGATAAATCCTCTTCCAATATTTCCTGCGCCAAAGTGTACAGCTAACATCTTACTCCTCCTCGCTAAACATTAAAATTAGTTCCTCTTTTGATGTGGCTGCGACTAATTTATGTACATTTTCTTCCTCTGAACAAAGAATCGCAATTTGAGATAAAAGCTCAAGATGCTCATTATCTTTTCCGGCAATACCGAATACTACCTTTACAATATTTCCGTTCCCAAAGTCTACTCCGTTAGGAATTTGAAGAATCGAAATACCAGATGAGATTACCTCTTGTTTTGACTCCTCAGTTCCGTGTGGAATCGCGATAAAGTTCCCCATATAAGTTGTTAAAGACTCTTCTCTTTCAATCATCTTTTCAATATAATTTTCTTTTACATAACCGTTTTTTACTAAAAGATTTCCTGCTAAACAAATAGCTTCAACCTTTGTTTTTACATCTACATTTAATAAAACATTATCTGTTGGTAATACTGTCTGAATCATTTATTAATCCCTCAATTCTTAAATCTTTTTTGTAAATTTTCATATAATGCATAGCTTAATTTGTTATATATATTTGTATAGTTATTAGATGTAAAGATCCGAGTTGATTCTTCATCTTCAATAATTGTTGAACTAATAGTGCTCAACACCTCTAACTGACCTGTCTGCATTTCAACTGGAGCTAGTAATAATAATAATGTATTAATTTTTATTGACTTGTGGTCCATTGCCTTGACTACCATTGGCTCATGAAGCAAAAAGGATAAAAACACTGGTTGCATAACATATTCTGACCGACAATGATACAATGCTATGCTAGTACCTGGTATCCCTAGGCCACCCTTCTTTTCTCTTTCTGCGAGTTGATTAGTCACCTCAAAATAATCACCTATTAATCCTCTAACATTTGCTTGTTTGCATACTTCCAATAATAAAATAGAAGAAGTTGGAATAAACGGTAATGAAATTGTCTCAAAAGTATTCAAAATATGAAGTACAGTTTCAGAGTACTGATGAACTACTTCAAGATTTTGTTTAATTAATTCTGGCGTTTCTAGCTTGATCTGCTTTTGAAACTTTTTGCTATGGAGCTTTCCTAGTAATGTTGCTTCTGTAGTAAGAGAGTTGCGTTTTATTTCATCACGAATCTGCTCAGCCTCTTTCTTTGGCAATAAAGGATTAACGGTAATATATTTTTTGGAAAATCCCGGCATCTCAACTGTAGATAAAATAATGTCATATTGTTCAATTTGAATATTTCTTAAGTTTGCTAAAGACGATACTTCGATATCTGTTATTTCTTTTATCTCTTTTTTGATTCGACTCGCTAACATTTTAGAAGAACCAATCCCACTTGAACATAATACAAGCGCTCTAACTTCTTTACTGTTATCATAGATTACTTGAGATGAACCAAAATGTAGGACAAGATAAGCGATTTCCTCAGTTGGAAAAACAATCGATGGAAAAGCTTCTTTTAATCCTTCTTGAATGATCTTAAACATTGCAGGATAATCCTCTTGAATTTGGCCTGCTAAAGGATTATTTGCATCTAGTTTTTTTTGAATTCGATAGATTGCTGGTTCAATATGAGTAATTAGTCCCTCAAATAATGCTTGGTCTTCTTCAAAATTTATTTCAAGTTCTTTAGATACATAATTGATTAACTTTTTTGAGCCTACAACGATTTCCGTACTGCTCTCTTCTAGCCAATCATTTTTCTCTTTACGTTGCCTTGCACCTAATAAATGCATCGTAATATACCCTTTTTCAACATTTGGAATATTAACTTTGAACACTTCTTCTAATTCATTAACAATCTGACCTGCGATATTAAATTCTTTAGAGGTACTTAATTCCTCGAGAACCTGTTGATCCATTTGTACTACTTCGCCTTCAATAATTCTTTCGATCGCTAAAGATAAGTGAATCGTAAATGTCATAAATGCACTATCAGCTAGAGAATAAGGTAATTGTTGCTCAATATCCCGAATCATTTTTCCAATCATGGTGAGTTTTTCGAGTTTTATTATTTCTAATAATCCATTTGAGAAACTATTCGTTGACTCATGCTCATCTTCTACTACAGATAAAAACTCATATTCATTTAATTGCTGTGCAATTAGATGTCCTAGGGCTTTTCTTTTTTTTCGTTCTGAACCTAGTAAAGCAATGCCGTACCCTTTCTTTCTCATTAGCTCCAAATTGAAGTCTTTTAACCATTCTTCTACTTTATTAAGATCGTTACTAACTGTTGCAACGGTAACATGCAAATCATTTGCTAGTGAGCTTAGTTTAATAGACTCCGGTTCTTTTAATAAGGAACATAGAATTAACTCCTGTCTTTCTTTTTGAGTAAACTCTTGCCCACTTTTTAATATTGCAATTTGAAGCTCATTTTTTTGCTCAGGTTTCCCTTCAATATACATTCCGACACCCAATATCTTTTTTAAGAAAAGACTATGAGCCAAGGCAATGCTTTCGACTCCTTTTAGTTCCCGTTGCACAGTTCGGCTGCTAACATTTAAGTTCTCTGCAATTTCTTGAACATTGATTCCATTTGGATGATCCAACAACAAATTAATGATTTCTCTTTCTCTTGCTGATATATACATATATACCTCTTTAAATTTTTATTATTTTAATAAAGAATTCACTAATTCATCATACTTTGGACTGTTTAAGAAGTTCTCTACGGAGATATGAACTGCATTCGGTACTTTTGCCTTTGCTCGATCAGTTAAATCTTTATGAGTTATTACAACATCTACATCATTTGGCAAATTATTAATTGCTACATTCGTAATCTCTAATTCTATTCCCGCTGTTTTTACTTTTTTGCGTAATATTGATGCTCCCATGGCACTAGATCCCATACCGGCATCACATGCAAAAATAATCTTCTTTACTTCTTTATCAATACCAAGAGAACTAGCTACTTCTTTTTCAGTCTGTAATAGACTAGCTACTTTACTTTCTTTACCTTTTAAATCTTGTGTTTTTTGAGCTGCTCTTTCTAAATCATCATCCGATGCAACTGACTTAGATGATTTTAGAACTACAGCTGAAACAATAAATGAAACGGCTGTTGCAACAAATACTCCTGCAAGAATCGGTAAGTATCCTCCTTTTGGAGCCATTGCTAATATTGCAATAATACTTCCTGGAGAGGCTGCTGCTACTAGACCTGCGCCTAATATATTGAAAGTAAATGTACCGGCCACACCGCCAGCAATAACTGAAAGGATTAATAAAGGTCTCATTAGGATGTATGGGAAATAAATCTCGTGAATCCCACCTAAGAAATGGATAATCACAGCTCCTGGTGCTGTTTGTTTAGCTGTACCTTTTCCGAAGATTGTATATGCTAATAGTACACCTAAACCTGGTCCTGGATTGGCTTCTAGTAAGAATAAAAGTGACTTTCCAGCTGATTTTGCTTGTTCAAGACCAATTGGACTTAAAATTCCGTGGTTGATCGCATTGTTTAAAAATAAGATTTTTGCTGGTTCAATAAATATGTTTGCCAATGGAATGACATTTGCTTTTACCATCATATCTACACCGTTAGCTAACACTTCTGTTAGTGTCGATACAACTGGATTAACCCCTATTAAACCAATTATTGCTAAAATTGCTCCTAAAATACCCGCTGAGAAATTATTAACTAACATCTCAAATCCTGACTTAACTTTTCCTTGTATAGCTTGGTCAAATTTCTTAATAGCCAAACCACCAAGTGGTCCCATAATCATAGCGCCTAGGAACATCGGCATCTCTGCACCAACAATTACCCCCATTGTTGCAATAGCACCAACAACTCCACCTCGAATATCATGGACCATTCTTCCGCCAGTAAAACCAATTAGCAATGGTAATAAATAAGTAATCATTGGACTTACTAATACCGCCAACTTTGCATTAGGTAACCATCCAGTAGGTATAAACAGTGCTGTTATTAATCCCCATGCAATAAACGCACCAATGTTTGGCATTACCATACCGCTTAGAAAACTACCAAAGCTTTGTATTTTTACTTTTATGTTATTTTTTTCTGTATTCAATATTTTACCTCCCCTGTGAAGCTTATATATAAATGATAAAACGCTTACAGTATCAATACAATGAAATGAATATTCGTATTTGTCGCCTACTAATGTGACAAAATTTAAAAGGGCTAAATAAGATTTAGAAAAGGAAACAACCTTTTTCTTTAATGGCTACTTTTATAGAATGCTAGATTCCATTCACACGAGCAATAGGTCTCTTAACATAATCAAAAACATGACATGATACCTATAAAAATACCACTACATAAGGCCCACAAACCGGAATAAAGAATAGAAATAAAAAAGGAACATATTCAAGATATGAATATGTTCCTTTTGATTTTATATTGTGGAAATGAAAGCTTTTATCTTACTACTCTTATCCGACCTGTCCACTATATTTAGATTCTTCTTCTGGGAATAAAAACCCCAACTCATGGTGTTCACCTTCATAGACTGAAGATTGAGTTATACGAATTTCAGAATTGAAATCAACTACTTCTAATTTACAGTACGCGCGGTTAATTTGTAGTGCTTCATAAAACTCATTAACAGTAGAGACATTTTGTCCATTTACTTTTGTAATGCTTTCGCCTACTTTAATGTTCATTTTATCTGCTACAGAATTTGGTAAAATCCCTAAAACAATTAGGCCAGTTGATTTAACTGTAAAGTATGATGGTGTATTAATATCTCTATTTTTATGAATATAGTTTATAGCTTCTCGTCCCACTACTGCGATAGCTACAGCTATGAATGCTACAAATCCAATAAAATAACTTAATATTCCACCTACACAAACTATAATTGCTAAAGCTACTATTTGTTTACCCACAGTTTTAACTGATTCCTTTGGTAGCATTCCTTGAATTAACTGGTAAAATCCAATCCCAAATGGTACAAAAAGAATTGAATAACCACTATCACCTAAAGCAAGTGTCGGCCACCATGAATAGTCACTAACGATCGAACCACTTGGTATTAGTAAAAATAATGGTACCATCCATAATCTATTTGCCTCATGTGCCCCTACTCTTTTACCACGTTTACTCTCAATAAATAAAGGAGTTGTATGATTTGCGGCATTACGTTGAACTAAAATTCCTTCAGCCAATAAAAGTAAAGCCAATAGAATTGTTATAGCAGGAAGCATGGCATTCAAATCATTTGGTATAAAGTTTTTCAAAAAAGGTAATGAATCTTGCCCTCTATTAAGAAACGGAAGAGCAACTAATGCTAGTCCAAAAAGATAAGCAGGAGACATCCATCTGAATTGTAAAATTAGTGCACAAATAATCGTTAACACACTTAGTAAATAAACCATTTCAATCGGAATACTAATTCCAACTACCAATGTTATAACTGAAAGAATTAATCCGATCAATAATCCATTCCAAAGTGAAGTTTTCCACTCGAACGTTACATTAAAATTTCGAACTGAAAAATGCTTACGTTCTCGTTTTACACGTAAATTACCACAGAAAATTGATGCGATGAAAAATATATAAGTAAATGGATTTAAAAATAGCTTACCTAATCCAACTAAGAGTTCAGATAATAAATTTGACCACATAACATTCACCACCTTTTTTATATAATAGATTGATATTCTTATGTTATCGGTTTATTGATATTTTTTCAAAGAGAATATGCTGCAAAACAATAAAAAAAGCACACTTCTCCATAAAGTGTACTTTCGACATACTAAACTAAAACTCCTGCATGGATTGTAATTTCAAATCTATTTCCCGGGAATTATGTCAAATGAGGGCGAAATAAATTTCCTTCTCTCAGATTGACCACCAAATCTTAGAACTCTGTCTATACAAAGAGGACAATTCAAAATTGTCCTCTCTGTGTATTATTATTGAGCTACCATATCTAAAGCTTTTTCTAACTGTAGATCATTCTTTTCATCTTTAATTTTATCAATTAATGATGATTCAAGTTTTTCTGAAGTTAGAGGATCAATTTTACCGTTAACAGTAATCCCAACAGCTTTTTGGAAGTTCTTAACAACTGTCTCTGTTTGCTTGCTGAAATATCCATCTTTACGGCCTGGGTCGTATCCTAATCCTTTTAACATGATTTGCGCTTGTTTAATATTTTCATCATTGTCATCGAATTTAAATGTTTTCTTTTTATCAATTGGTGTTGCGTAGAAATAATCAGGTTGTTTCACAGCAACATCTGGTTTAATACCTTTTTTGTGAATCCAAGTACCATCTGGAGTTAACCATTTAAATTGCGTTAACTTAATATTACTACCATCTTTGAAATCTAATGTGGATTGTACAGTACCTTTACCATAAGATTTTTCACCAATTAATTCATAATGTCCTGCTTCACTTAATGCCGCTGCTAAAATTTCAGCCGCAGATGCACTTCCTTTATCAATTAATACATCAATTGGATATGGTTTCGCTTTATTTAATTTAGTATAATACTTCTCACGTTGGCCATTTCTATTTTCAACTTGTAAATATGGCTCACTTTTTACAACTAATTCTCCTAAAACGCCTTCTACAGCTTGTAGGTACCCGCCAGGATTTCCTCGAACGTCAATTGTTAAACCTTGAATATTTTGATCTTCTAGTTTTTTCAATTCTTTCTTAAACTCGTCTGCCGTTTTTTCATTAAATGAAGTGATATGAATATAACCGATTTTTTCGTTGTTTACGTCTTTCACCGAACTAAACACTGTATACATTGGAATATCATCACGTTTAATTGTAAATTTAATTGGGTCCGGAACTCCTGGACGTTGTATTTCAATCGTAACATTTGTTCCTTTTTTACCACGGATTTTTAACACCGCATCATATTGAGATAAACCTTTTACGCTCTTACCATCAACTGATAAAATCTCATCCTTTGGTTTCAGGCCAGCCTTTTCCGCAGGAGAGTTCTTAATTGGAGATACAATTATTAGTTTGTCACCATCTTTAGAAACTTCTGCCCCAATTCCTTGGAAAGATGAACCTAATGATTCATGGAACTGTTTGGCTGTCCTTCCATCCATATAAGTAGAGAACGGATCATCTAAAGTTGTTACCATCCCTTGGATTGCACCTTCAGTTAATTTATCAGGATCAATTTTTTTCACATATTGATTTGCAATAATTTCGTATGCTTTTTGTATTTTAGCAATATTTTCATCTTCAGAAGCTTTTACTTCTTTACTCTCAGAGAATTTAGAAACGATTGTACTTGTACCATCATCAAATGTAAATTTTCCTACCCCCAAACCAACAACAAATGTTGCTGTCGCAAGTAGAGCCGTTGTTTTACGATTCATGCAGAACCTCCTATTTTTCGTTCCTTAAGAACGTACCAATCTATTAAATAGTGTATGTACCTGAAAAAGCATCACACAGACGTGCGATGCTATTTCTGTTCTATTATATGATAAGCCTGTATCACTTATGTTTGCAAGTAGAACACGATTTAATAAATTTTTATTAGAAGAGTTTAATTTATTTTGGTAGATGCTGTAAGTATGGCGTTAGATTAATACCTATCATGCTAGCAAGTCTCTCACCTAATTTTGCATCTGCACGATAGAAGTTACAAACTGCACGCAGCTTAATTTTTTCATCTACATCTGCTAGATCAGCACTAATATTTTTAATAACAGCATCCTGCTCCGCTCTACTATATCTATTCCATACTTCTCCTGCTTGGCCGAAGTCATTTGTTTTTTCTATTTTTTTCCGCTCAGAAACACCACTTAATGGCTGAGCTACTTCAACATAATCTGTATCCTCTTTTGGCGTATCCGAGTAGCTATTTGGCTCAAAGTTAATTTGATGTGTTTGCTGACCAAAAGGCATATGTCCATCACGTTGACCATTCGCTACTTTCGCAAAAGGACAGTTAATTGGAAGTTGTAAATAATTTGCCCCAATACGATATCTTTGGGTATCTGAATAAGAGAATAATCTTCCTTGTAGTAACTTGTCCTCAGATGGTAATATACCAGGAACTAACACGCCTGGATTAAATCCCACTGATTCAGTTTCCGCAAATATATTTTCAGGGTTTCGATTAAGGACCATCGTTCCAACAAATTGTCGAGGAATCACATCTTCAAACCAATCTTTTGTTGGGTCTAAAGGATCAAAGTCGAAATCATCCATATCTGCTGGATTTAATACTTGAACATATAAGTCCCATTCTGGAAAATCCCCGTCTTCAATTGAATCATATAAATCTCGACTTGCATGGTTAAAATCTTTACCTTGAACTTCACTGGCTTCTTCCATTGAAAGATTTTCAATTCCTTGCTTTGGTACCCAACGAAGTTTTACATAAACAGTATTACCATATTCATTTATCCATTTATATGCGTGAACACTTGAACCTCTCATTTGACGATAGTTCGCTGGAATACCTTCATCAGAAAATACATGTAATAACATATTTGTTGACTCGGGTGTTAGAGACATAAAATCCCAGTATCTGTTAGGTGTTTGTAGATTGGTCCTAGGATCTGGCTTTAATGAATGAACCATATCAGGGAATTTCATTGCATCGCGAATAAAGAATATAGGAAGATTGTTACCCACAAAATCATAGTTACCATCTTCGGTATAAAATTTTACAGCAAATCCTCGAGGATCACGTAATGTTTCAGGAGAATGTAATCCATGAATAACTGTTGAGAAACGAGCAAATACTGGTGTTTCTGTTCCGGCATCTTGTAAAAACTTAGCTCTCGTATATTTTTTCATACTATTTTTAGTAATGAAAACACCGTGTGCTCCAGCTCCACGTGCATGCACAACACGCTCAGGTACTCTTTCACGATCAAAATGAGCTAGTTTTTCAATTAATTGATAATCCTCTAATAAAGTTGGACCTCTACGTCCCGCTGTAAGTGAATTTTGATTATCTCCAATTGGCACGCCTTGATTTGTTGTTAATCGGTTATTTGTCATATCATTTCTCCTTAATTAGAATAATTATAATCTAGTAATAATTATATAATAAGCTGACTTATAATGAAAATCAATATCAAATTATAATTATTATAAACTATTAATTGATTTAATTAATTCTTCACTATGTAGGTATGACTTGCCGTTCTTATATTAAAAAAGGTGCTGATTTAATAAATTCAACGTAAAAGAGCCATATAAATACTAAAATTCATCTATAACTCAACATTAAGCATTCCAAATCGAACCATTTTATTAGTTTTTTATGATAATATGTGTTCTTTTTAATAGTTTAGTTGGCTTTATTTGCGTTTTGGAAATTTTAATTGCGATTCTCCATTTTTATTTGCCATTCCACAGTTTTATTTGCGACTATTCATCTGTTTTATTTGTATTCAATAATCACAAAAAACAAAGAAAAAAACCTATCCTAATAATTTAGGATAGGTTTTTAGTAAATTAAAAATTAATATATTTCATAGGATCTACTGCATTTGATTTAGCATAATTCCATTCACCTTTATGTAATTCAAAGTGTAAATGCTGTCCCGTAGAATGACCAGAATTTCCCATATAACCAATTTGCATACCTTTTGAAACAGTTTGTCCAGTTGATACATTAAAACTATCCAAGTGAGCATATACAGTTGTCCATACTTGTCCATCAATATTATGCGTTATAAATACACAATTTCCATAAGAAGATGAGACATAAGCACGAATTACAACTCCATCAGCTGCCGCTACAACTGGTACACTTCCCGCTGAAGCAATATCAACACCTTCATGGAACTCTCCACCCTCAAATGAACGCTGTCCAAATCCAGAAGAGATATAACCGTTTGCTGGTCTTGTAAAGTTACCACTAGACACGGTTGGTGTATTATCAGAACTACCAGTACTATCTGAATTACTAGCATTAGTTGAACTACTAGAGCTTTCAGATCCACTTGAATGGTTTGTACTAGTAGATGATTTTTTACTTTTTGCAGCAGCTTCTGCTTTACGTTTAGCCTCCGCTTTACGTTTAGCTTCTGCGGCAGCTCTTTCAGCAGCTTGTTTCTTAGCGATTTCAAGCGCTTTTTGCATTGCAGCCTGCTGACTTGCTAGTAATTCATCTTGTTCCTTTAAATCTAAAACATCTGCATGAGCTTCGCTTTCTTTAGCTTTTAATGAAGCCATTAATTTGTTCTTTTCGCTAACCTGACTTGCTAGTTGATTATTTAGACTCTTTAAGTTCGTTAAATCTCTTTCGATTTTTTCTTGCTTTATAGTCAAATCATCTTTTTTAGCACTAACTTCTTTTAAGTCCAAGTTTTGCTTGTTAATAATGTCCTCGTCAGCCTTCATAATAATTTGTACGGCAGTCATTCGTTGAATTAAATCTCCGAAACTATTAGCACCTAAAATGACATCAATATAGGATACCATTCCACCGGACTTTTGAAGAGAACGCATACGGTTTTTCAATAATTCTTCACGAGATTTAATACGTTCTTCAATAAACTTAATTTCTTCCTTTAGTTTTGAAATTTGCTTTTTCCCATCACTAACTGCATCTTCAGTTTGGTTAACTTTTTGTTTAGTCAGTTTCATTTGAGCATCAAGTTTTTCAAGCTCCGCAACAACTTCATGCTGGTCATGCTTTATATCAGCAATTTTGTTGTTTGTTGCGTCCGTCTTATCCTTAACCTCACTACGCTTCTTTTTAATGCGGTCAATTTCAGTTTGGTATTTACTTTCAGCAAAAGAAACGGATGGGATAGCACCGATGATGAAAGTACTGCATAACATAATCGTTATTACTTTCGTTGATTTTCTCTTATTCATCTAAGATCCCTCCTTATGTATATAGAAAAGCCCTAGTACCTGTATCAACTCAGACAGACGTTAAATTGGGAACTAGAGCTTATCAATCGTATTACTCTATTAAAACTATAAATGAAAAATTTAATCTTATTTACGTAAAAACTTACGAATTGACATAACAGAACCCCACATCCCGATTACTGCACCAATACCTATTAAAATCGCAGATAGCTGGTACACAAACGGTGAAAATGGTAATAATGTAAACATTGTTCCTGCTAATTTTGGCATTAGCATATTATAAATGACTTTATAGCCTGTTAATAGTAAAACAATTGGAATAACGGATCCTAACACACCTAACAGTAAACCTTCTAATAAGAACGGCCAACGAATAAAGTTATTAGTTGCCCCTACCAATCTCATAATCTCAATTTCACGTCGTCTTGCCATGATTGTTATTTTGATAGTATTAGAGATTAAGAACATCGCAGTAAATAATAGACCGAAAATCAGTACTAAACCGATATTACGCCCTACCGAAACTGCATTAAATAATTTTTGAACTTGTTTTTTACCATAAATTACTTCATCAATATATTTTAAGCCTTCAATTTTTTTGGCTACTGGTGCGATTTGTTCTGGAGAATCTGTTTTAACAATATACGTATCATTTAATGGATTTTGCTGTTCAAACAGTTGGAATGCTTTCCCATCTTCTCCCATACTTTTAATTAGATTGTTTAGTTCTTGATCTTTCGACGAAAACTTAACAGTCGTTACATGATCTAATTTTTTGATTTCTTCTTTTAAAGTAGCTTGTTGCTCTTTGTTTGCTGTTAAATCCACTAAAACACGTACTTCTACATCTTTTTCTAGAGTTGTACCAATATGGTTTACATTCATAATTACGGTTAAAAATACACCAACAAGCATTAAAGTAACTGCTACAGCACTTATCGATGCAAACGTCATCCAACCATTTCGTTTTAAACTACGTAGTCCCTCACGAACATGTCTTTTTGCAGTTCTAGCTTTCATAACCGTACACTCCTCTCGCTTGGTCGCGTACAATTTTTCCAGCTTCAATTGCAATTACACGTCGCTTAATCGTATTTACAATATCTTTATTATGAGTTGCCATTACAACAGTTGTTCCACTATCATTGATTTCTTTAAATATGTCCATAATCTCCCATGTAGTTTCAGGGTCTAAGTTACCCGTTGGCTCATCGGCGATCACTACTTGTGGTTTATTTACAATAGAACGGGCAATCGAAACACGTTGCTGTTCACCACCAGAAAGCTCTGTTGGTAAGAATCGCGCTTTATGTTTTAATTTAACAAGTTCAAGTACTTCCATAACTCTTTTCTTGATTGTTTTCGGATTTTCTTCAATAACTTCAAGTGCAAATGCAATATTTTCATAAACTGATAAAGTCGGTAACAATTTATAGTCTTGGAAAACTACCCCAATATTTCTACGTAATAAAGGAACTTTTTTATCCTTCATATGGCTTAAATCCATTCCATTAATTAAGATCGCACCCTTTGATGGTTTTTCTTCACGGTACATCATTTTAATGAATGTCGACTTCCCGGCACCACTTGGTCCCACGACATACACAAATTCACCTTGGCGAATTTTTACATTAATACCATCTACCGCAAGAACACCATTAGGATAAGTCTTATAAACATCTTTTAACTCAATCATGACATTCTCCTTAATTTTTTGTTCCGTTTTCTTCTATCAAACTATATAAGATCCACTCTGGATGAAATTATACTTAACTTTACTTGATCTTATTATTTCGCCTGCTATTTACATATTTCGATAAATTCAGCTAAGCTCCTCTATTATACCACTTAAAAAATGTCAAAATTGATAAATTTATGTTACATTTTAATAATAGACAGGATTATTTCCGAACGTTTCACGAGCTTGTTTAACAAATTATGGAAAAATGTAACTAAAATGAAAAGAAACAGACCTTTTCTAATTAACAGAAAATTGTCCGTTTCTTTAATTTTTTTCTATAGAATTTAAAACATTTTATTTTTTAGTTGCAAGCCATTTCGCTACACTTTTCGCGTCATTTCCTTGAACAACTCCACTAGGCATTGAACCTCTACCATCATGAATGATATTTTCTATTTCTTTTTCAGAGTATTTCGCTCCGACCTTTTTTAAGCTTGGTCCAATTACACCTTCAAGTTCTCCACCATGGCAGCTAGCACAGCTTTGTTTAAACAACTTTTCCCCACTTGCAACCGATACCGGCTCACCTGAATCATTCTTTTTACTTGTATTATTATTTGAACCACACGCTGTAATCGTTAACAGCATACCACCAGTTATAAAAGCAAGAAGTAGCTTTTTCACAAAAATCATCGCCCCTTTAAAAATCCCATAACTATAGTCTACTACTAATAAAAATATTTATTTTACCTTTTTATGTCAAATTTGTGAAACCTTCTCCAAGAACTTCTGTTGCATCTACGACTGTAATGAAAGCATTTCGATCAACTGACCGAACGATATCACGAAGAGAAGAAAATTCAGATTGATCAAGTACACACATTAATACTAAACGGTCTTCATTTGTATATCCACCAACACCAGTTAGCTTTGTTACTCCACGATCTAATTCGTGAACTATTGCTGTTGTTACAGGCTCCACTTCTGAAGTAATGATTAGTGCCATTTTTGATCTAGCAAGGCCAATTTGAACTAAATCGATTGTTTTACTCGTAACAAAAAGTGCAATCAGTGCATACATACCGCTTTCAAGATTAAAAACAATTGCAGATGTAAGAACAATTAATCCGTCAATAAATGCTACACAAATCCCAAGTGATAAACCAGTATATTTATGAACAATTTGAGCTGCTAAATCTGTTCCACCAGTAGAAGCTTTCCCTCGGAACACGATTCCTAGACCTAAACCAATAAATAGTCCACCAAAAATTGATGCTAAAAGTGGATTATCAGTTGCTGGTTTAATATTGTATAAATCAACTAAATAAACAACAAGTGGAATAAAAATAGTTCCAACTAATGTTTTAGCCCCAAATTGTCTACCTAAGAAAAATACCCCTGCAATAAATAAAGGTATATTAAATGCCCATTGTACAAATGCAGGATTAAATCCCATCGTACTCTTTAAAATCGTCGAAATACCACTTACTCCACCAGAAGCAATATGATTTGGTAATAAAAACACACAAAACGCGATAGCAATAATTGCAGAACCAACTAATACAAAAAAGTACTCAAAAAACGTTTTTCCCCACCCTACAGTTAGAGCAGTAGAATATCTGACCTTTTTCAAACTTATCCCCCTCAAATATTTCTCACTAACAGACAACTTTTCTATTTTATATCCTTTTTATCGGATACTCTCTCTATTTTTTATTATGAAAAAAACAATAAGATTTAATTACATATAAACAAAATTTACTTTCTTCCATTTGTAAAACACCTTAAAAATAAATATGATTCATGTAACTCCCTCACATTAGTAAGGTAAAACCCTTACTACCCCCTAAGTAAAAAAGCTCAAAAGAATAACATCTCCTAATTTAGAAGATGTCCGTTTAGACAAAGTCCAAAAAAATTGATGTTCAGACTAATTGCAAGCGTTTGGCGGGCAGTCTGATAGAAGATGTTTTAGGTTAAAAGATGGATTTACAGACTAACTAAATGATTAAATATACCTCTTTTGTCCTCAAAGATTAGGGCTGGTAAGAAAGAAGTTTCCCCCAATCTTATCAGCCCATTTTTCAACATTAAATCTTAGAACGTAAGTAAGCATCAATAAATGGATCAAGATCTCCATCCATTACTGCATGTACATTACCAACCTCTGTGTTTGTTCGGTGGTCTTTAACCATTGAGTATGGGTGGAAAACATATGAACGAATTTGACTTCCCCAGCCAATTTCTTTTTGTTCTCCACGAATTTCATCTAATTGAGCTTGTTGCTCTTCTATTTTACGTTGATATAGTTTTGCTTTTAACATTTTCATTGCATGTTCACGGTTCTTAATTTGTGAACGCTCTGTTTGACATGTTACTACTGTGTTAGTTGGTACGTGTGTAATACGTACTGCTGAGTCAGTTGTATTAATATGCTGACCACCCGCTCCACTTGCACGATACGTATCAATTTTTAAATCCTCTGTACGAATATCGATTTCAATTTCTTCATTAAACTCAGGCATTATTTCACAAGAAACGAAAGAAGTATGACGGCGACCTGATGAATCGAATGGTGATATACGCACTAAACGATGAACGCCTTTTTCTGCTTTTAAATAGCCATATGCATTATGACCTTTAATCGCTAAAGTTACACTCTTAATACCAGCCTCATCACCAGGTAGATAATCTAAAGTTTCGACTTTAAATCCACGTTTTTCAGCCCATCTAGTATACATACGTAATAACATTGAACCCCAATCTTGAGACTCGGTTCCACCTGCTCCTGGGTGAAGCTCAAGAATTGCATTATTTTTATCATATGGCTCGCTTAATAATAATTGAAGTTCGAAATCATTTAGTTTTCCAGTTAAAGATTTTACTTCAGTTATTAGTTCTTCAAATAGTTCATCGTCATTTTCTTCTTTAACTAACTCATATGTTACTTCAAGATTCTCATATCCATCATTTAAATCATTGAATTCATTAATAACCTCTTTTAAACCATTTACTTCACTAATTACTACTTGTGCAGCTTTTTGATCATCCCAAAAATCTGGCTCTGACATAAATGCTTCAAGCTCATCTAGTCTTGCCTGTTTTGTTTCGACGTCAAAGAGACCCCCTAAATGCTTGAAGGCGTTTCGCCATCTTTTCTAGTTCTTGCTTTACTTCTACTAATTCCATTACATAACACCTCGTTTAAATTTTACGAACAATAAAAAGGTGGTAAAGACAAGTAGTAAAGTGAGAATAACCTTTGAAAGTTACTCTTCTCTTTTAATAACTACTTGCCCTTGCCCCTTTTCATATAGTTTCTATTTTATTAGATTCCTTTACCGTGGCAGTTTTTATACTTCTTACCTGATCCACAAGGACAATCTTCATTACGACCAGTCTCTTCGCCTTTTACGATTGGTTTTTTCTTTACTTCACCATCACCATCATTACTTACATGAATTGCATCGCCTTGTACAGCTTCACGCTCTACGTCAGCTTCAATTTCAGCTTTCATAATAATGCGAGATACTTCTTCTTCAATAGAAGCAATCATCTCTTCAAACATTGCGAAGCCTTCCATTTGATATTCACGTAGTGGATCAATTTGTGCATATGCACGTAAATGGATTCCTTCACGAAGTTGATCCATTGAATCGATATGAGCCATCCATTTGTTATCAACTGTACGTAATAATACAACTTTTTCAAACTCACGCATTTGTTCAATTGGTAAAGCTACCTGTTTTTCTTCGTAACGTTCGAATACTGTTTTTTGAATTAATTCAACCATTTCATCTGGTTCAATTACACGTAATTGTTCAACTGTAATTTCATCTTCATTTAATAAGTTTGCTTCTAAGAAATCAATGATTCCTTCTACATTCCACTCTTCTTGAAGCTGCTCGTTTGGAGTATGAGCTTGAACTACTCTGTTAATAGTACCTTCAATCATATTTTTAACGATTGGTTGTAAATCATCTGAATCAATAACTTCAGAACGTTGAGCATAAATAACTTCACGTTGTTGACGTAATACATCATCGTATTGAAGTAATTGTTTACGAGCATCAAAGTTATTACCTTCTACTCGTTTTTGTGCGGATTCAACTGCACGAGAAACCATTTTACTTTCAATCGGTTGAGAATCATCTAAACCTAAACGGTCCATCATAACTGATAAATTTTCTGAACCGAAACGACGCATTAATTCATCTTCCATTGATAAATAGAAAGTTGTCACACCAGGGTCTCCTTGACGACCAGAACGACCACGTAACTGATTATCAATACGACGGCTTTCATGTCGCTCAGTACCAATAACAGCTAATCCACCAAGCTCACGAATACCTTCACCTAATTTAATATCTGTACCACGACCAGCCATGTTTGTCGCAATAGTAACTGCGCCACGGTGACCAGCCAATGCGATAATATCAGCCTCACGTTCATGGTTCTTCGCATTTAATACTTCGTGTTTAACACCTTTACGTTTTAACAATTGAGATATTAACTCTGAAGTCTCGATCGCTACTGTACCAACTAGAACTGGTTGTCCAGCTTTGTGACGCTCAACGATTTCATCAACTACAGCATTAAATTTTCCACCCATTGTTTTATATACTAAATCTGGTTTATCCATACGAGCGATTGGGCGGTTCGTAGGAATAACTAGAACATTCATATTATAAATATTACGGAACTCTTCTTCCTCAGTTTTTGCTGTACCAGTCATACCAGAAAGCTTTTTATACATACGGAAGTAGTTTTGGAAAGTAATTGTCGCAAGCGTCATACTTTCGTTTTGGATTTTTAATCCTTCTTTCGCTTCAATCGCTTGGTGAAGACCTTCACTGTATCGGCGACCTTTCATCAAACGACCAGTAAATTGGTCAACGATCACAATTTCACCATCTTGAACTACATAATCTACATCATGAGTCATCGTAACATGAGCACGTAATGCCTGAGTAATATGATGGTTTAAGTTAACATTTTTCAAATCAAATAGGTTATCTACGCCAAAAGCTTTCTCTGCACGAGAAATACCATCTTCAGTTAATAAAACAGATTTCGTTTTTACATCGTACGTATAATCTTTGTCTAGTTTAAGCATTCCAACAAATGCATTCGCTGCAATATAAGATTGTGCAGACTGTTTTGCTTGTCCAGAAATAATTAACGGAGTACGTGCTTCGTCAATTAAAATTGAGTCAACCTCATCGATAATAGCATAGTTTAGTGGACGTTGTACTCGTTGTTCAGCGTATACAACCATGTTATCACGTAAATAGTCAAATCCTAATTCATTATTTGTACTATACGTAATATCACAAGCATATGCCTCACGCTTTTCATCTGGTTCCATACTATTTAGATTTAGACCAACAGTAAGTCCTAAGAACTCATACAATTGACCCATTTCACGCGCATCACGACTAGCTAAGTATTCATTGACCGTAACAACGTGAACACCTTCGCTACTTAAAGCATTTAAGTAAACAGGTAAAGTAGAAGTTAAAGTTTTACCTTCCCCTGTTTTCATTTCTGAGATATTACCTTCATGTAAAGAAATTCCACCTAATAACTGTACAGGATATGGAGTCATACCAAGCACACGAGTAGCACCTTCACGAACAACGGCAAACGCTTCAACTAAAATATCATCAAGAGTTTCACCTTTTTGTATACGCTCTTTAAATTCAAATGTTTTACCTCTAAGTTCATCATCAGATAATTTTGTATACTGATCCTGTAAAGATAAAACTTGATCAACTTGTTTTTGCATTTTATTTAATTGTCGCTGATTAAGATCAAAAACCTTTTTTATCATTCCAAGCATTCGTAACGCTCCTCTATTATAAAGTCATAAACTAAAATGTCATTAAGTTAGTAGATACTATTTCTAATTTTATCATTAAATGAAGATAAGTGACAACCTTATGTCGAGATTGTTCTATTAGAATTAATTAATTTTTTTGAAAATAAGTAAATAAGACCAAAAAAGGACTAAGCTAATTCTTCAGCTCAGTCCTTTTATTATTATTTTTATTAATTTTATTTGGCTTCAATTAAACCGTAACGACCATCTTTTCTAGCGTAAACGATGTTCGTTTTATTCGTTTCACCGTTTAAGAATACAAAGAAGTTATGACCTAACATATTCATTTGTAGCACTGCTTCTTCTGCATCCATAGGTTTTAAATCAAATTGCTTTGTTCGAACTAACTCAATATCATTTTCGTGCTCTTCTACTGCAACAGCTGATTCAGTAGTAGATGGTGCAAACATGAATTTTAATGAACCTTTTTCTCTTAACTTACGATTTACTTTCGTTTTATGTTTTCTAATTTGACGATCTAGTTTATCAATAACTAAATCGACAGCTGCATACAAATCTGCATGCTCTTCTTCTGCACGTAATAACATATACGTTCCAGGAATAGTTACTTCAATTCTTTGCTTGTCGTGGAATACTTTAGCATTAACTCTCGCCGTTAACTCTTCGTCAAAATAACGATCAAATCGCGATAATTTTTTATCTACGTAATCACGAATCGCTGGAGTAATTTCAATATTTTCGCCTCGGATGTTTAGCATCATATGGGTTTCCTCCTTCATCAAGCTCCAAATAATGAAAGCTGTCATATTTATATTCTACACTTCTATCTCAATTTCCTCCTTGAAATTTTTGTCAAATATGAGAAATCTCTGTGTCCATTTATTGAACTTTTTTGGTTTAGATCAGATTATTTTTTATAATAATTTAAAACAAACAAAGGCTTACTCAAATGAGTAAGCCTTTGTGTTCCGAATCTATATAAGCAAATATTTACTTATTAACGGATAAATTAGATTTTAGTAACATTAGCAGCTTGAGGTCCACGGTTACCTTCAACGATTTCGAAGCTAACTGCTTGGCCTTCTTCTAAAGATTTGTATCCTTCTGCGTTGATAGCTGAGAAATGTACGAATACATCGTCTCCATCTTCACGCTCGATAAATCCAAAACCTTTTTCTGCATTAAACCATTTTACTTTACCTTGCATTCAAATCCATTCCCTTCAGTCGAAAACTTGTGAATCTTCTCCACAATTCAACTATACATCATAAAACTAGGACAAGTCAAAAGTAGCTTATCGCCTTTTTTTTCACGAATTCGACAAATAACGAAAAATTCTAACTATTCCCTTACCTATCATATTCGCTTACCTTCTGACCTGCCCTATTATTATTTTCCTGTTTTATGAAACGAAAATTTATATCATTTTTCCTACTAAAGTTTTTCCTTCTTCATAACCTCTGACCCTACACCTTAAATCTATATGGTACAGTAGTTACAATAACGCTTCGTTTATGAAGTAAATACGCTCGTAGTAACAAGCTTGATTGATTATGTAAAACATTATGCCAATTTTTTCTCGTAATAAACTGTGGTATTAAAACTGTAATTTCAAAGCCTTGCTCATGAGCTTTAGCTTCCATTTCATCTATTACTTTTAAAAGTGGTCTAGTAATTTCTCGATACTCTGAGTGAGCAACAATGAGTTTTACGTTAGGATTCCAAGCTTCCCATTTTTCTCTCATTTGCTCTTCACTTTCTTTATCAAAAGAAATGTAAACAGCATAAACTTCATCCGCAATACCTTGAGCATATTGCATTGTACGTTCAACTACTTTTGTGATCCCAGCAACGGGAACAACCATAATATTTCCACTAATTTTTTCAGGAATATCATTATTTAATCTTAATTGGTCACCTACTGCTTCATAGTGCTTACGAATTCTTAAGAAAAGAATAACAATTATAGGTAAAAAAACAAATATTGACCAAACTTGATTTAACTTAGTCGTTAAGAAAATAATCGAAACTGTTGCTGAGATAAATGCCCCAACAAAGTTGGCAGTTAATTTCGGCAACCAGCCAGCCGGTTTTTCTCTAATCCATTTAATTACCATACCTGTTTGAGAAAGTGTAAATGGTACAAATACACCAACAGCATATAATGGAATTAACGCTTCTGTTTTACCTTGGAAAGCAATAATTAATAAAATTGAAGCTACACCAAGTGTAATAATACCATTTGAATATCCTAGACGATCTCCTCGAAGTAAGTACATTCTTGGCATAAATTTATCACTTGCTAAGTTATAAGCTAGTAATGGGAATGCAGAAAATCCTGTATTAGCTGCTAATACAAGGATTAGCGCCGTTGTCCCTTGTATAAAGAAATAGATTATATTTCGTCCGAAAATATCGGAACCTAATTGGGACATAACTGTTTCTTCTGCATTTGGTACAATTCCATACCAGTAAGCTAAAAACATAACTCCCGAAAATAGTACTGCTAAAATCAAACCCATCAACAATAGTGTTTTTGCCGCATTTTTATCTGAAGGTACTTTAAAGTTCGGAATTGCATTTGAAATTGCTTCTACACCAGTTAAGGCTGAGCAACCAGATGAAAATGCTTTTAAAAGAATAAAGAGCGAAATCCCTGGAACAACCGTACCAATAGCTGAATGCGCTGTTTGTGGCGCATGGCCTGTAAAGACATTATATAAACCTACGATAATGATAATAACAAGTGCTACAACGAATAAATAAACTGGATATGCTAAGATCGAAGCAGATTCAGTTAGTCCACGTAAGTTTAAAATTGTAATACATATAACTAGAATAACAGCAATAAAGACTGTATGAGCGTGCAAAACTGGAAAGGCGGACGTAATCGCGTCCGTTCCTGCTGACACACTAACCGCTACTGTCAAGATATAGTCAACTAGCAAAGATCCACCGGCAACTAAACCTGGAATAACACCAAGGTTTTGTTTAGATACGACATAAGCGCCTCCACCATGTGGATAACTAAAAATAATTTGGCGATAAGATAAAATTAATGCTAATAATAAAATCAGAACGCCTATACCAATCGGAACCGAATACCAATACGCTACCGCTCCAACCGTAGTTAAAACGATCAGAATCTGCTCTGGACCGTATGCTACTGAAGAAAGCGCATCTGACGATAGGATCGCCAAGGCCTTCGTATTCGATAACTTTTGTTCACTTAACTCTGTTGACTTAAGTGGTTTACCAATTAAGTATCGTTTTAAAATCGATAACATATGTGCACCTCTACATAAAAAGTTAAAAACTAAACCATTTGAGTTTATCACATTATTAGAAAAAATTGTGTGATATATTAAGAAAATCTTTCCATAAATTTATTAAGGTTTTGACAAAATAATTAATATTAACTTTCCTCCAAATCAATTTAAAATACAATAAAATGAAAAGCCACTTTAAAAACTTTACGACTCAAATAATAGAAGCTTTCGTTTTGTATGAAAATCCTTTTTAATTTCCTTACCAACATACAGAAAGAACTTAACCTATCTGCTAAGTTCTTCCCTATTTTCTTCTTATATAGTTAACCATTTTAGTACAGCCCGATTCGATTGTTGGCCTTGATCCAACTAGTTTAATGCTTAACTTCTTAATTTATCTCTTTTTTTAGTCTTTTGTTTTATCTTTATTTCTTATTAAAATAACTAAGCATTTTTTCAGCCACTTTCATTGGTTGAACTTTGTATGTTCCCTCGTCAATTTGTTTTTTTAATTGCTGTATACGTTCATCACGTTTTGCGATTATCTGATTGGCGATTAGATTATCCTTCGCTTGAGGGGAGATTTCTATTTTTCCTTCTTGTTCTCGTTTATTTAGTTCGATTTTTTCTATGTTGTATTGATGTAAATGAACTTTATCCTCATCAGATGCATTACCCTTCACTTTTCTCACCTCATCGCTAATCGTTTTATACCTCGTCACTTTATTATTAATTATATTTTTGTTTTATTCTGCCCAATGACCACTATTTATATCGGTAAAACTAGTGGTAAAATTAAGTCCTTTTATACATGACAAGTTACCTAGTTTTATGCCCGAATCAAAGTGAGTGAATGTACTTCCGTGGCACCATTTTGTAACAATATTGTTGCGGCATCTTGTACCGTTTTACCAGTTGTATACACATCATCAAGTATTACGATCGATTCGTTATCGAATTTTTCCTCACCACAATAAGAAAAAACTTGTTCTCGGCTTAGTCTCTCATAACGGTTTAACTTACTTTGTTTTTCAGTATGAATTCTTTCTAAACAATTTGTTAAGTTTAAACCTGCGTATTGTGCGAGTACTTCAACTTGATTAAAACCTCTTTCCTTTAGTCTCGCATCACTTAGAGGTATTGGAACTATTTTATAATTTTCGTAAGAATTTTCATAGTATTCCCTCAAATCACTTGCAAATATAGATGCTAATTGAACATCACCAAAAAATTTAAAATTATTGAGCCATTCTTTTATTTCATTTGTGTAATGAAATATCGACTTATTAATAATTAACGGCATATCTGGCTTTAACCTCATATACTCTATACAATTTTTACAATGCTTTTGATTCTCCATAATATAACCACAACAAATTTCACAAACAGGACCAATAATTCTTTTAAATTTCGCTAGACATTGTGAACAAACTGATTCATTGCTTTGAAAAAACAATTTATGCAAGGAGAACTTCTCAATAAATCGAACACCACAATATACACAAATCACTTATGATCCAACCAACCTTTCTCGAAACCTAAATGATTCATTAGAAGTATCTGCTTTTTAGCTTTGACCATTTCTTCGCTAATTCCATTGTGAAAAAAGATAACTTCTCCATTTGCATATTTAATATGCCTACCAGCACGCCCTGCAATTTGAACTAGTGCACTTTCAGTAAAGATCTCTTCATCAGCGCCTATTACCGCAATTTGGCTATTCGAAATCGTAACGCCTCTCTCTAAAATTGTCGTTGTGATTAAAACTTGAGTATCACCATTTCGAAAAGCACTTACTTTTTCATGTCTTTGAGGATCTTGACTATGAACTGATGCTGATTTAATTGTTATCTTTTTAACAGCCTCTTCTATAAAAATACATTCATTAATTGTAGGGACAAACAAAAAGATTGGGCAGCTTTTTTGAATAAATAATTTTATCCATTTTTCTAAAGAAGTTGGAAGTTCTTGTGATTTGCGGATCGTTTTACGCCAGTTACCAATCCATTCAAAGCTCGGTACTGGTAGGGGTTGCCTATGGTATCTTGCGGGGACCATTACATTTTTGATTTTATCTTTAAGTGCAAGTAGTTGTTGTTCACTAGAGGGGGTAGCAGTCATTTGTACTGTAGAACCTTTAATTGTTCTTGATTCATTTGCAACCCAGTGCAAATGTGTTTCAATATTATAAGGAAAAGCATCAACTTCATCGATAATTAATAAGTGGAAGGTACGCCTAAATTTCATTAACTGATGTACTGTACAAATTGTTATCCTATTTCCATCCCATATCTCTTCACTACCTCCATAAAGTACTGAAATTGAAATAGTAGGGAAGGCTTGTCTGAATCTAGTCGCTAGCTCTAAAACAACGTCAACTCTAGGAGTTGTAATACAAACGAATTTACCTTGCTGAAGTGCAGCTTCAATCCCTTCAAACAACATTTCTGTTTTTCCTGCACCACAAACTGCCCAAAGTAGCAAATTCTGATTTTCGTTCACAGCTTCAACTACTTTAATAGATGCTTCTTTTTGCTGAGGTGAAAGTTTTCCATCCCATTCGAGTCCAGTAATTGATGAATCTAATTTCATATCAACTTCATTAATGACTAGCTCTGTACATGTCGACATTTTTCCCATAATGATACATTTTCGACAATATGTACACAGTGATGAACATTTTGCACAAAAGTGAGTAGCGAAAAAGTGTTGATTTTGATTACCACAACGGAAGCATTGATAACGAGTTTTAACTTTTTGAACCGCTTGAATGACTAGACTGGTTGGAGGGATATCCTGATGATTTGTTGAGGGGAGAAGTTGGAGTTTTCTACCGTAAAATTTGTCCATTTATTAACCTACTTTCTTTTAGTAATTGCCCAATATGGGCATCTTTCAATATTACATTCAATCAGTCACTAATAGCATGAACACTAGTGAAAATTTCTTGTCAGCTATATAAATAATTTGTGTCTTTTACATTTGTTAAGCATACCAAAATCATTACGATAACAAATTTTCACAGCACAAAACAAAAAAAGCCCCTAATCAAAGGAGCTCCTTCTCAAACAACATACCAACCCAACCCTAAGGCACCTTCACCAAGATGCGTTCCAATTACTGGGCCAAAATATGAAGTTTCTAATTCAACATTCGGATATGTTTCACTAAGTTGTTGGGCTAATTTTTTTGCATCTTCTTCACGACTTGAGTGAATAACGACTGCTTTCATTTTTTCGCCTTTTGATGCAACTTCGCCAAATAAATCTGTAATTCGTTTCATTGCCTTTTTTTCAGTTCGGATTTTTTCAAAGGCTACAATTTTTTTGTCTACAAATGTTAGAATTGGCTTTACTTGAAGCAAACTTCCTACAAATGCTTGTGCACTAGAAAGTCTTCCACCGCGTTGTAGGTGATCTAAATCAAAAACCATGAAGTAAGCATTTGCAGATTTTTTTATTTCATCTAAACGCTCAATGATTTCAGTTGGTCCAGCACCCTCCTTTGCCATTTTTGCAGCCTCAATGACATAAAACCCTTGGACCATGCAGCTAATTTCTGAATCATAAGCGACTACTTCTAAGTTATCAATCATTGAACCAGCTGATACAATACTCTGATATGTTCCACTAATTCCACTTGATAAAGTGATTGCAACAACAGCCTCATATTCTTTTGATAGCTGTTCAAATTTTTCAATTATCGTGCCGTATGCAGGCTGTGAAGTTTTTGGAAGCTCCTTTTGTTCACGGACCTTGAGGAAAAATTGTTCGGCTGTAATTTCAACTTCTTCTTGGTAGGACGCATCTCCGAAGATTACATTAAGGGGTAACATATGTATATCTAAAGAATCTCTTACTTCCTTTGGGATATAAGATGTACTATCTGTAACAATTGCAGTTCTCATTGTCATATCCTTTCTTATTATATATAGTAACGTTTATCTATGTATTTAATGGTTTAATTTTACACAACTAATTAAGTAAAATCATTGTATTTCATTCTCTTTACTCTGAGCCAATTCGACAATTCAGTTAGACTTAGAAAGACTTATTATACTTAAAAGCCTATTTATTGAAAAGAAAAAGTGGGCATTTTATTGATTCCATGTTTCAGACTAAAAGTAAAAAAACAAATTAATTGTACTTTGTCTAAAAAATAAAACAGAGTACCGATCATCCGATACTCTGTTTTTGCAACTATTTCACTTCAACCCAAGCGTTACGAATTGCCGTTACTACAGCATGAGTACGGTCATTTACTTCTAGCTTTTGCAGAATATTACTTACATGGTTTTTGACGGTTTTTTCACTAATGAAGAGAGCTTCACCTATAGCACGGTTACTTTTACCATCTGCTAACATTTGAAGTACTTCACATTCTCTTCTAGTAAGTAAATGTAATGGACGGCGTACTTCTACTTCACGAGATTTAAATAACTGTTCCTTAAGTGATAGTCTTCTAAATTCTTCTACTAGGTTGTGAGTAATCTTCGGATGTAAATAACATCCACCTTTTGTAACGACTTTAATCGCTTCAATTAGTGTATCTGAGTCCATTTCTTTTAATAAATAGCCTCTTGCACCCACCTTTAGGACATGAGTTACATATGATTCATCATCATGAATTGACAAAATGATTACTTTTGCATCAGGATATTTTTCTAGTAATGCTTTTGTAGCAGTTACTCCGTTCATTGTCGGCATGTTTATATCAACAATTAATACATCTACTTGATGTTGATCCATGATACCTACGACCTCTGTACCGTCTGAACCTTCAGCAACAACATCAAAACTCTCTTCAAAATCTAGGATTCTCTTAATTCCTTCACGAAACAGTTTATGATCATCTACAATTGCAATTCTAGTTTTCATTTCATTACTCCTCTGTTTATTTGTTCTAGTTTGCTAATCTATCGAAATTTGTATAAATTGGTATTTTTTTCTAAATTATAGTATATTCTAACATGTTTTACGGGTGGTTTGGACGCAAATATCCAAAAACATGAAATAAAATTTTACTTTTAAAAATTTTCAGACGTTTCATTTTGAAATACCATTTCTAACTCATTCTCTATTTCTACATCTAAAGTAATGCTAATTGTCGTACCTACTTCTAGTATTGATTCGATTTTAAAATCACCATTTAGTAACTCAACGCGTTCTTTCATTCCTATTAATCCAAAAGAGTTTTCGCTTTGGCCACCTTCAACAGGAAAACCAACTCCATCATCCTGTACTAAAACATTAATTTTATTTCTTAAAAACTCTAATCTAACAAAAATTGTTGATGGATTAGCATGCTTACATGCGTTTTGAACTGCCTCTTGGACGATTCTAAAGATCGCAACTTCTATTTTTGAATTAAGTCTTTTTTTGCTTTGACCGCAATATTCAAATTTAATTTCAATATGCTTATACGACTCAAGCGATTTTAAATATTTATTAAGGGCTGGAACTAATCCTAAATCATCTAATGCCACTGGGCGTAGATCGTATATAATTCTTCTTACTTCCCCTAGCGCACAACGGACTTGTTCCTTTATATCACCTAATTCCTTTCTTGCATCCTCTTCTGGTCTTTGGCGATATGTTTTAATTAAAAAATCTGATTGCATTAATATACTAGCCAACGTTTGGGCAGGCCCATCATGTATTTCACGTGATAACTTTATGCGCTCTTCTTCCTGAGCTTGTATCAATTGAAATCCAAATTCTTGTTTTTGTTTTACATCTTCAAGTAAATGACTAACTTGCTTAAAGTCTGTATTAAGGTAGTTTAAAACAATTGAAATACGGGCAACTAACAATTCGGCTTTTTGTAGTTTCTCTAACAAAATCTGAAGTTTATATTCTAATTCTTTTCTACGATGGTTTAGAACTTTTTCTTCTTTTAATGAAAGAAAATGCTGTTCCTGGATATTTTGGGCTGTTTCATATACTGCCTTTACTTGAAATTCAGTATATCTAGTATAATCCCCATCTACTTCAGTTAATTTTTGGCGTGCCGCTCGTGCTAATAAGTCTAATCTAACCGTATTTTCAATCTTCTCTACTACTTGTAATTTTACTTCTTCAAGCTCTACTCTTAATGTCTCGTATTCAGAGCGAGTATCTTCAACAATTCCAAACACATGGGACTTACTATCTATAACAGATGAGAGCATATTATCCATGATTTCGTCTAGTGTCTGATTGTCCATTTTCCTAGCTGTCATTCACCTTTTCCCCCATTAGTCTATTACTAAATGACTAATAAATTTATGTATATTTAATATTATAATGTAATTAGGATTATAATTGTACAAAAATTTGAAATAAGCAAAAATTTTTATATTTTCCGATTCAACCCTTATTTTTCCAATACATATTGGTATTTTATTATATTTTTAAAAAAATACATACCCTTCTATAACATCCTTAACACAATGTTAACAAGTGTTACAAATATATTACGATTGACCCAATAAAAAAGCTGATTCCCGTAAAAGAATCAGCTTTTTGCCTATTTATTGATTGGTACTATTTTCATTTTCAGAACTACTATCTGAATTAATTGTATTAGTTGTATTTTTTGCAGGTGGTTTTTCTAAACCTAAGTGAACACGGAATTTGCTAGTAATTTCGCTTACACTCTCCTCTTCAGGAACATAATAGTAAATACCGTGAATCGTATCGTCGTGACCTTTTAGTTTTATTGTTTCTAAGTCATTTTCAGAGATATTAGGTAAATGCTTCGCAAGTGAAATACCACCGCTCATTTTCATGTTCGTACTAATATTTTTGCTGAACACTTTCGCATATTGATCCATTTTCATGATTGTTTCAGGTGATTTTATTTCATTTAAGATCGCTTTAATTACTTGCTGTTGTCTTTCTTCACGCCCAAAATCACCACGAGGATCACGTTTACGCATACGTGAATACGCTAATGCCTGTTGTCCATCTAAATGCATCATACCTTTTGTAAAGTAAACCTTTTTCCTTGGTGTAGTATCTGTATTTTCCCAGAAGTCAAAAGGTACATCAACATCTATTCCACCAACAGCGTCAACTATGTTTTTAAATCCATTAAAGTCGACAGTAACGTAATAATCAATTGGTACATTTAAGAATTGCTCAACAGTATCAACTGTTAATTGTAAACCGCCATATGAATATGCATGGTTTATTTTAGTTTTATCTGCATGTCCAGGGATACTTACATATGTATCACGAGGAATACTCATTGTTTTAATTGTCTCTTCTTTTGGATTAAAGGTAGCAAGAATCATCGAGTCAGTTCGTCCACCCTTTCCACCAGTTGAATAGTTCTCAATCCCTAAGAAGAGAATCGATATTGGATCTTTCGATATTGCAACTTTTTCACTTCTTAAGTTTGAAGAAATGTCTTCTCCTTTTGTTGCTTTATTTAATTCTAGATATGTTCTAACGCCTTTATATCCTACAAACACTAAGGCTACTACAATGACAAGTAATAATAGCCTACCAATTAAGCCTCTCTTTTTCTTTCTTCTTTTCTTGGCCATTTTTCGAGAATGATTCTGATTCATACGTTCGAAGAGACCTCCTTTAAAGTTAGTATGATTGTTCTATTTGAAATTAGTCAAAAATTCACTATTTATAATAGCTAAACTACTACATGTATTTAACAATACTTTCATTTATATGGCAACTACCATTTGTTAACTCAATCATCCAGTTTTTGAAGATATCTACTTCATCAATCTTAATCCAAAGTTCAAAGTTTACATCTTCCATGTGGTTAACATTTTCTAAATGATAATGTGAGTTACGTAAAGCGAACTCTACTTTACCTAACAATTTATAATTAATCTTTATGTTCATTACTTTTACTAATGAGCGCTCAACAATTCCAACAGCGTTTAACCCTTCACTGACTGCCTGTCCATATGCACGAATTAATCCTCCTGCTCCAAGCTTTTTACCGCCAAAATACCTTGTTACAACAACAACAGTATCTTTTAATCCTCTCTTTTTCAAAACTTCTAACATTGGAACCCCAGCCGTACCACTCGGTTCACCATCATCATTGGCTTTTTGAATTTCATCGTTTTCACCGATTAAATAAGCTGAGCAATTATGGGATGCATCAAAATGCTTTTTTTTAATTTCTGAAATGAATCGTTGCGCATCAACTTCAGTTTTCGCTTCATTTATGTAACAAATAAATTTCGATTTTTCAATCTCAATCTCATGACTACCAAAGCCACAAACCGTGAAATAATTCGCTAGCATTTAACACCTAACCTTTCGACTAAATTAAACAAAAATTTCGACTCACTTCAATATATTACTACAATTATTCATTCCATTCCTTAAAAAACACTAACATTCTTCAAAAGTAAGTATTTACTGACAAGATTTTATACAGTAACATTAGTAATAATGCTTAATTATCTAGTAGGAAACTTTAAGCAACTACAATATGATCAGCCGATTTGATCTAATCATTTCATACAGAAGTATAGTTTTCTTATTCATACGAATTTCAAACTGTCTATCCGCTATGCATAAAAAAATTTATATCATCTACTGCTTCCACATCAAGAGATTTCTACTCAATTTAAATTAAATTTAACCATATTGAAAACTAAGTGATATCCATTTCATCTTTAATCATATCTAGTCATGTCCCCACTAATATTTGTTTTTTCATTTACTATTTAAAGTTTTATACAAAAGTTTATTCGGCTTACGCTTTTTTCGAGGAAGAAGATTATCTAAACGTTCAAAAAATATTAGAATCATATTTCTTCTGCGGTAATAAGTTTAATAATGCGGTGATTAAAACTGCGGTTAATAAGAGCATTTTATTTACCATCATAAAATTAAAAGGGACACTCCACTCTGAAAATTATATATAGTCCTTTATGAGACTTTATAAATTATAAATTGCGTTAACTTAATTCAAAGCCAAATAGAACAGCGATGAAAAGTGCTAAACGAATGTTTGACATAAGTTTAAAAATTTTGGGCAATTACAAAAGAGGGAGTTGATTTTTGGAAGAAAATAAAAATAGGATTACTTATGATTTAAAGTAAGGATAAAAAACCTAAATTTATTCATAATAAATTATAAGGAGAATCATCAAAATATTGTTATTACATACCCAATTACAAAACAAAGGTAATTAAAAGGTAGTAAAATCCTCTTTTGTTCTTATATCAGATGATTTTATTTAGTTATTTTCTTACAATAACGTATGATAGTGCATTTAAGTATGGAGACATCTATATGGGGTTTTGATTTCTTTGGAAAAGTGCTATTCAAAGCGACGTATTTTTCCACTTACTTTATGCTAAAATAATAATAACTAAAAAGTCGACCTGGACAAAAACTTGATCTATTACTAATTAATGTAATGCCGATTAATAAATCATTCTTGCACACACTACAAGTGTAAGGTACCCTTGTGAACTTTTTATGTGGAGTAATAAGCCTGTAACATAAAATTAATTTGATTTTTTTCTGCGAACATTTATAATTGTTATGATGTTATACAACGTAAACGTTATACATTAGGACATGTTGCAATGCACTTGCAAGGATGGGCCTAAATTATAAACTGGGGTGTTTAAATGGCCTTACAGAATACTCAACAAAAGGTTGAAAGCCGATATTCCATTCAACAACTTGAGTCATTAAAAAAGAAAAGTATTTTTTATTCATTTATAAAAAGAACATTGGATATTGTCTTTGCGTCGCTCGCGTTTGTTATTTCTTTACCATTTGTATTGTTCTTTATTGCTTTAATAAAAATTGATTCTCCTGGCCCTGCTCTTTTCATACAAGAACGAGTTGGATTAAATGGGAAGATTTTTAATATTTATAAGTTAAGAACAATGCGTATGGATGCAGAGATAAATGGACCACAATGGGCTAGTACGGATGATCCTCGCATTACAAAACTTGGTCACTTCCTTCGAAAAACTCGTATCGACGAATTACCGCAGTTTGTCAATGTCTTACGTGGAGATATGAGTCTTGTTGGTCCTAGACCTGAAAGAGCGTTTTTTTTAGTCAAATTTAATCACGAAGTACCAGGCTTCACTAATCGCTTAACAGTCAAACCAGGGTTAACTGGTTGGGCACAAGTGAATGGCGGGTATGAATTAACACCGAAAGAGAAGTTAGTCTTGGATTTACATTATATAGAACATCAATCAATCATTTTGGACATTCGAATTATGTTTAAAACAATTAAAGTTGTCTTGACTGGTGAAGGTGCTCGTTAAGTAATATAAGACAAGTTCAGAATTCTCTTAATTAAAAATAAGAATAATTTAACAAAAGGCCTTTTCTCATTTGGGAAAAGGCCTTTTAATTTCTTTAATAATAAGTTGTATTAATCATTAAATAATTGTTAAGGTAAAAAAACACTTTAAATTCCGAAAATTACCCACAATTTCTGAAGTTTATTAACAATTTGTGGATAACATATAATACTTATCCACAAACCACTTGTTTATAAATTAATACAAGCAGCTAAGAAATATTAAGATACGACAAAATTCTTTCAAAATGAAAAATGTTAAACATTTCTTCCTGTCGATAAATACTAATTTTATTAACAAGTTATCCACATATTAAAAACAAATTGCATTCATCCTAAATAGATTATGAAAAAGCAGATGCTCGTCTCTAATTTATCGAGCATTAGAAATGAAACAATTAATTCAAAGTTTGTAACAAATATATTTACTCTTTCCATAAGAACTTGAAAAATCAAAAAAAAACAATGCAATAAGAAAAAACCTTATTGCATCGCTTTTTGCTATTTTATAACTTTAATCGTACGAACACTTTTGTTTCCTGATTTATCAATGACATAAACCTTTAAATACGTGTTTGCTTTCTGTACTTTTATTGACACAGAAAATTTACCACTAGAATTAACGGAGCTTTGACCTATTAATGTACTTCCTCGATAAACCTTCACTGAAGCATTTTTCTCAGCACTTCCTGTTACAGTTTTTGATTTTGAAGTAACATTATTAACAACTGGAAGAGCTGGTGGTGTTTTATCTAATACTTTTAAAGACTTTGTTGCACTTACATTTCCAGCTTTATCCGTAGCAGTTACACTAACTGTCGAACCACTTTTTTGCTTTGAAATTGTAAACTTATAGCTTTTATTTGATGCGGCTGTTGTGCTTTTTTGAAACTTACCATTAATGTATAGTTTAACTGTAGAACCTGCTTCTGCCGTTCCCGTAACAGTAGTTGATTGATCTGAAACTGTACTCATTGTTGGTGTTGTAGGTTTTGTTTTATCAATTGTAAAGGTGATTGTAGTTGTGTTACTTTCCTCATCTTTCACAACTAAAGTGTATTTGCCTTGTTTACTAACTATTTGACCATTTTTAAATCCTGCACCATTTAATAAAGCAGTACCTTCATCAAAGGTAATTTTTACGTCTTTATTATATGAAATATTATTTTTTACCCCAGTTACGATTGGAGCTACAAAATCTTTCTTTTTGGCAATATATGAAGAAGCGATATAACCTGATTTTTTCCCATCAGTTGATTTTACTGGGAACCATACAAAATGATTTAAGCTACTATTTGGTTCAGTGTATTTAAATTCTCCATTAATAACAAATACCTGATTTAAAGGTTGAGCTGTATATGAAGATGAAGTATTCGGTTGAGTTCTTAGCTTTGTGCCAGCCATTGTTACTTTAACGATATCGCCTTTTTTCAATAAATAAGCAGACTCATGTAATCCACTTGTCATTGTATAAACCGGCTTATTAAATTTTATACTTTCGTTTAGTTTTGGATCATAAGTAAAATCATCATATGCAAATGGATATTTAGCAAGTTTTGTACTTCCTAATAAACTTTGGTCTTCAATGATGTTAAATACTTTATCTTGATAAGTTTCCAAGTTCCTTATGATTAAATGGTCATCATTTCTTTTTAACGGACTATTCACAGGCATTGTACCGTTATACGCCATTACAGGAAAATACCAGTTTTCAATAATTTCTCTTCCTGCATCTTTTATTTTTGGTAATGACGATAATTTGTACTTCTGGTCTAAAATATTAACACCAGTTTCAATATTATATACGATGTCACTTTTCAATTTCTCTGTATCAATGTTTGAATCCGTCACTTGCATAATTCCAAATCCATTATCTGTAGAAACAACCGGTTGTCCTTTTTCATCAAATTGTCTCCATGATGATTCTTTCATTGCAATTGATTTTACAACCTCAGGTGGAATATTCTTACTTAATGCTGCATTCGTTAATAAACAGTTAATTTGTTGATTAGATGGATTTACATTTTGTTTAATTGCGCCCATTGGTAAACATTTCATGGACCAATCCGTTGCTGCTGATGCTTTTCCAGCAACTAAGCCAATGGAAAGCGTCGTTAATAAACCTACTTTTAACATTGTTGATTTCAAAATTTTACTCCTCCCCAATCTAGTTAAATAATTTTCTATTTTTCATTGTAACATATAAACATATTTATCTTAAAAATTGTTACTCAATTAAACTAGTAAAAAAGTGACTCACGAGGAGTCACTTTTTTATTTTAATTCTTGTCTAACATAACTTGAAGATACCCATCCAAAGCTTCCGTCCGCTAATTGGATTTTATACCATTTTTTTGTACTATCCATTGTTAAAGTACCATCTGTATTTGTAACAATACTTACATAAGTATTAAGGTTCAACGTACTAATTATATTGCTTACAGCTGTAGTTGCAGATGAGCGCACGTTTAAAGCATCTGTTGTTCTACCTAAGTTTTTAACAGATAAAGTTTGACTATAGGCATTTAACTTGATACTGTTTGTCCAAAAAACATTTCCATCAATTGATAATTTAATCCAATAATCATTTGTTTTTTCAAGAAGAAGGAAGGCGGTACCAGCTGAGATCGATTTCACTTTAGCCGCATCTCCCTTTGCAGTGTATAGATCAATGTTTCCTTTTGCAACTGCTTGGATATTAGCAGGGAATACATCACTACCAACAGGGGTAGATGGACTGCCCGGAATCGTAGTATTCGGTTGAGCTTTATCATAATACGCTTTATCAAACGGTAGAATTTTTTGCATATGTTGCGCAATCAAATTACCCCAGTTTGGATCAGTCGCGTAATAAAAATTCATCCCTTCACTCGCTGCATCTATTCTTACATTACTCATATCTTTAGTACTAAATCCAAGATATGCACCATGATATTTCCAGTTACTTGGATTTAAATAGGTAGACTTAATTGAGCGTGCAATATACTCTATATTTTCTTGTACACTCATAAATTTGTATGATGCTATGTATGGTGTTGCATCATATGAACCAAAGCCAAATAAGTTATTTTTTCCTAATGAAATTTGAGAAGTACCAAATCCACTTTCATGAATGGCATGTGCTGCTAAATAAAGTGCATTTACACCATATTTATTTCCAGCATTAATAAATAATTGTCCTTGATTAGTCAGTATACTCTTAGCTCCGCTTTTCACATTACTAGCAATATAGGTATTAATTTGCGCAGCAGTTACAGGCGAAGGTGTACGCAGATCGATAAACTGGTAGCTATCTCTTGATGTCATTGGGTCACCAGTCTTTACTTGCTTGATATATGATCCAGATACATATCCCGTTTTACCATTGTAACTAACTTTATACCAATTGTTAGAAGCTTTATCAGTCGCAATTAAAACCATATTAACCGGTATTACTGTAAGTAATGATGAAGAAGCATCATACGTTTGACGCATATTTAATTCTGAAGTCGTAATATATGTCGTATCTGTTATATTAGTTATTGTCACGACATCACTTTTTCCGAAATCCACTGCTTTTACATATCCACTTACACCTTTATAAGACACACTATACCAATTACCAATTTTTTTGCTAATCGGGATAACTGTATCTTTTGGAATTTGAATAAGCTGTTTTGATTCATTGCCGAACAATTCATATAAATATGTTGTATTAAGTGCTTTATAATTCGTAGTAGTAAGTGTTGTAAAGCTATTTGCAGCTACATCTTCACTCTTAACATAAAGATTTTGTCCATTGTAATTAATTCGATACCAGAGCTTCCCTACTACATCTGTTGCTTTTTGAGTTGAAGCAAAGCCATTATCTCCACTAACTGTTGTTACTACAGGTTTAGTTGCATCTGGAGTTGCGTATAAGTTCGTGACTGCTTTTGTAAAATAGTATGCAGTACTTGTTGTTTCATATTTTATTTCATTTACTTTTGTAAAGTTGCTAATATGAACATATCCACTTACACCGTTATAAGTCACACTATACCAATTACCAATTTTTTTGCTAATCAGGATAACTGTATCTTTTGGAATTTGAATAAGCTGTTTTGATGCATTACCGAACGAATCATATAAATATGTTGCATTAAGTGCTTTATATTTCGTAGTGGTAAACGTTGTAAAGCTATTTGCAGTTACATCTTCACTCTTAACATAAAGATTTTGTCCTTTGTAATTAATTCGATACCAGAGCTTCCCTACTACATCTGTTGCTTTTTGAGTTGAAGCAAAGCCATTATCTCCACTAACTGTAGTTACTACAGGTTTAGTTGCATCTGGAGTTGCGTATAAGTTCGTGACTGCTTTCGTAAAATAATATGCAGTACTTGTTGTTTCATATTTTATTTCATTTACTTTTGTAAAGTTATTAATATAAACATATCCCGTTTTACCATTAAGCGTGACGATATACCAGTTACCAACACGTTTTGATGATGAAATAACCGTACCAGCCGGAATACTTGATAGCGCTTTAGATGATATACCATATGTTTGATATAAACTTGTATTTTTAATTGCTTTATATTTTGTTTGGGCAAATGTAGCTACAGCACTTTTCGTAACATCTGCGCTATTTACATACAATGTTTTGCCATTGTAACTAACGCGGAACCATGTTTGGCCAATGCTATTTACAATATTTTGAGTACTATAAAACCCATTATTAACAACTACAGAATATACTGCAGCTTTTTTGGTATCAGGCGTTGGATATAGTTTAGTAGTTTTATTTGTAAAATAATATGCAGTCGCTTGAGTAGTATATTTATAATATTCCTTTAAATAAGTACCACTTACCCAACCAGTTTTTGAACTATAAGTCACTTTGTACCATTTACCATTTCTTTGAGTAGCAGTAATTACTTTTCCTTTTGGAATAGTCAAAATGGACTTATAAGTTGTACCTGCCCCCTGTCTTAAATTTAGATTTGCTGTCGTTTGATACTTCGTTTTAATATTTACGATCGCTGCACTCGCTTTTGATGTTTCCAAACCAATATTAGGACAGGAAATGCTGGAGGTGCCTACCAAGATGCCTGTTGATACCAAAAGTACTCTTCCCATTTTTTTCATGTATCTAACTTTCCTTTCCTACCATTTTTACATTTAAACCGTAGAATAAAACAATCCAATTCTATTAAGCTAGTAAAATTAATAAATTATAAATGTTTTTAAAATGAAATTAACAAAAATTAACACTAAAGTTAAGTATAAGTCATAAAATGTCGGAATTTGAATTGTTTTGTTCAATAATTATATCGGTAAAAAAAGGAAATTGTTTTGTTTTATCGAAACGACAACCATTTTGTAATTAAATTGACACAATTCTAAAAAAAAAGTTAAAAAGTCCATAAAGAAGACATTTACTCTTCTCCATGGACTATGGTTTTCCTACAATATTATGTTTAAGCGGGACTAAAATCTCAAAGTACTTTGTTTTTTTCATTACTTTTTGACTATATGTGAAGTCTCCATAACAATATGGATATCTGAAATTTTTCTTATTATTATTACACGTATAAAGCTCAGGATTCGTCTCCACCATCGATAGTGAATACGTTTTAGCAAGTTGATCTGAATGTTTACCACCATGTTTTTTTACAAAATCAATATAGGCAATTCCCATATTGTAACTTTGTATTATGGTTTGTAAATCAACGCCTTGTTTTTTACCATAGGAATACACGTCTTTAAAGTGTGAGACCCCTTGTTGTATGCTTTTTGAAGTATCTTGAATACTATCCTTTGCAAGTCCTAGTGATTCTGAAGCCTGCATTGGATCTTTTCCTTTCCCCTTCGTTTCTTGCATCATTAGACCTAGTAATAAAGGAGTGTATTCTTCTAAATCAGACGCCTTTAATTCAGTATAAACTTGTGTTTCATACTTCAACACGCCTTGGAAATAGTAACGATAGATCGCAAATAACCCAATAATTGACATCAGAAGTGTAGATAAAAGAAGTTTTTTAATAAATTTCCACATTCTATTCTTTTTCATTACCTCCAAACATTTCTCTTTAATACATTATAACGAATATTCCTATTTAAAAAAGCAATGTGCTAAAACTACATATATTTGACATTAAAATGTGAAAAAAGAAATATTTCTTTTAATAAACACTTAATAAGAATGTCGCTCTTTTAACCCCAGCTTAATATTTGCGGGCTCCTCCAACTCTGAATCTACAAAAAAAGAGTCCAATCTTAATTGGGCTCTTTTCAAGTAATTATCAAATTTTCGTAAAGGGAGTTTAGTGATGTTGATTTCCACTACAGGGTGCACGCTTTCCATGGGGCGAGATTCTTTAGCCTCCTCGGCCAGCCTTCCCGCATATCCCATAGGAGTCGAGCACCCCTTCGTTCCAATCAACTCTTTCATCAAAAAAATGATTATACTAAAAAACTACTCTAATAACTTTTACTAGAGTAACACAATAGCTTGTTAATCAGTTTGTATGTCAATTAAGACCAAACATAACTTATTATAATAATCATTTATACTTGTTTTTATAAAAATTTGTTCTTAAAAATTTTTAACTTCTCAAGAGTAAACAATTACTAGAGTTTGTTGTTATTATAAAACCGCTCAAACATATTAACATTTAAAACCATTAATGGATCATCAAAGAATGAATTGTATTATCAATAATGTTCACTTAACTTACGTTTGACCATTTTTATTTCATTACCCTAAAAAGAGTCCAACCTAAGGTGGACTCTTTTACTACACTTTACTTTATCTCTTTTACTTCTACTATTCGATCCATTTTCAATTCATCATTTTCTCTTGAGAAGTGGTAAGTAATTTCAAATGATTTCGCTTTAGTTTTTCCATTTTTTTCAGTTATCTCATACGTCTCATTTGTTGTAATGATCATACCTGAATCATCTTGCTTTGAATTTTTCATAGAAAAGCTTGTGAGTTTTTGTGTTGTATCTTTTTTCTTAATTTTGTCTTGATATTCTTTAGACTGTAAGAATGCTTGGCCATTTTGATTAAACAATCCGTTAATTAATTGCTTTTCTTCCAAATCAGAAGAAGGCTTAGGACTTGGTAAATACTTATCAAAAAATCGTTTAAGTCCTGCAAAGAATCCATCTTTTTGACCAGTATCGTCCTGCTTTTCAACTGGCGTATCAAACATTAAATCCACATATTTTCCTGTAACTGGAATATCATCTGTTTTAAATAACTCACCATCTTTTTCAATTTCAGCGTGAACTACTGTTTTACCATTTAATAAAAACGGACCAAATCGATCTAGGTCACTTACTTTTTCCCCAGTGTCTTTTCCATTTACAAAAAGTTCTGCATCAGGTTCGTTGGAGTAAATTTGAACATAACTAACATTAAAGGTTAATTCCTGTGATAATTTATTTTTTGTAGCAGAAGAAAAATCTATATCAACTGCATCCTTAACATCACTATAAACACCTTTATATGAAACAGCCAAAGTGTACTTTCCAGGTAAAATTTTGTGATATGTTGTTTCGTATTCGTCTGTTTTCAAGTGTGTAATATGATTATTTAATTTTAAGTCAATGTCGTCAATTGGCGAAGAAATCGTTAACTCGAATGGTTGGGCACTTATTAAATAAGTTTGATAAATCCCTAAAAATTTACTACCCTTTTTAATTGAAAGCACATAATTTCCACGACTATCTATTAATTTACTATTAACCACTTTATTATTTTGAATCATATCGTCTAAATTATCTAATACATCATAGCTATTCAAGTAATCCATAAATGCGATTACTGAGTCTTCATCTAGGGATGCCCCCGTACCGCCTTTTTGTAGCATATGTGTGACTTCTTTAAAATTATTATCTGACACAGCTTTATCAAAAATCTTCACTAATCTTTTAGGCGAATTTAAGTAATTTAATGTTAAATGTGTAATTAATATGACGATTATCGGTATTAAAATAAACATCCATTTTCTATTAAAACTAGGTATTCGTTTATTTCTCATTGTTCGTATACCCGCTCTTGACAAGGAATTTTGTTCTCTAAACTGAGTTTCCATTTATTTTTAACTTCCCCTTAAATTTTCATTCTAAATCATGCTTGTTTTTACTATATAAATTGAATCTAAATAAATACTTAAAAAAGTAAACTATAGTCTATCATACTATTTTTTATTTAAAGGGTAAAAAGAAATTTTTTTAATATTTAGTGGAAGTAATTGGTTTCATTTCTCTTAAATATATGTATGACATCCTCTCTATTTACTTGTTAAACTATAAGGACTGAGAGATAGGAGGAGAAAAAGTGAAGCCGTTAGTTAATCGGAAAGAATCGTTTTATTTTATATTACTTTTAATTATTAGTATTCCAATTTATTTATTACTAATTTTAAGTGTTGTTGGTCTTATTATTTTAGGAATATTAATCGTTTTACCACTCTTTGCCCATTTAATTTACACCGCCCACATACGTATAAATGGTGTTAAGATTACTGAAAAACAATTTCCAGAAGTATATTTGAGAACAAGAGAAATTTCAAAGGAAATGGGCTTTTATTTTCTACCAGATTTTTATGTAATCCAATCTGGAGGATTATTAAATGCTTTTGCTACGCGTTTCTTTGGACGGAATATGATTGTTTTATATTCAGATCTATTCGAAGAGATTGAATCAAACCCAAAAGTAGTTGATTTTGTGATTGCACACGAACTTGCACATATTAAACGAAATCATATTCTGAAACAAGCTTTAGTATTACCTGCAAATTGGGTTCCTTTTTTAGGTTCGGCTTATTCACGTGCATGTGAGTATACAAGTGATCGAATGGCTAGTTATTATATAAATGATTTTGAAGCATCGACTCAAGCACTTACGATGTTAGCAGTTGGACGCAAATATTATCAACGAATTGATCAACGTGAATATTTATTAAATAGTAGCAATGAAAAAGGTTTTTTAATTTGGTTAAGTGAACGATTAATGTCGCATCCAACTTTACCAAAACGTATTAACGCTTTGCATCATTTTAATAATGTAGAAAGCGATATTCTATTTAAAACTCCAAAACGCGTATACGGGATTGCTATAACTGTTTTTGCATTGTCGTTCGGAGTTTTAGTCGGTGCAGGCTTATTAGTAGAAAAAGCGATTCCACTAGCACAATCATTCGTTGATGGTTATTTATCTAAGGAAACACCATTAACGCAAGCAGTACTTGATAACGATGTTGAACAAGTTAAAGAGTTAATTGACGAAGGTGCAGACGTAAATGAATTGAATGATGACTACGAGTCTCCACTTCTCGTAACTTCATATACTGATGAAGACCATCTTAACTTAGAGATGTTAAAATTATTACTTGATAACGGAGCTGATCCTTCTATAGGAGATGCAGATGATTGGACACTCTTACATGCCGCTGCTTCTTTGGGAGACAAGCAAGCAATTGACTTACTACTAAAATACGGAGCAAATATTAACCAGCAAGACAGTTCTGGGGAAACACCTATTTTTGATACAACATATGATGTAGATGATGTAAAAACATTCCAATACCTAATTAAAAAAGGTGCAGACTTATCAATAAAGAACGTGGATGGAATGACAGTAAAAGAAGTAGCAAAGGAAAATGGAGCAACGAAAATCATAAAATGGTTAGCTAATCAAGGAAGCGAGATTAACCTTTAAGACATACTCCTGTAGCTATTTTCTTTTCAAACGCATTGTATTATAACAAATGAAAAAAGCAAAGTTCATTAATCACTGAACTTTGCTTTTTTTAATAGCTTATTAAAAGGAACTGTAGTTATTTTTCTTAAGATTTTTTGTATATCCAACTATTCCCTTGATTTAATTAAATTTAAATTATATTGTTCTACATCATTAAGCTGTCCGCCATATGCTGGATTAGGTTTATACCAAGACTTCGAGCTAAAATAAATCGTCAAATCACTAGATTTAAATACTAAACCGTGCCTAGCATAGATTTCATTTCTGGCTAAACGTAAATCATTTGGAGCTAATTTAATTAGATCTGCATTCGTTAGTTTTCTACTATTACTACCTGGTAAAATATAATCTTTTGATTGCTTTTCTACATCGGTAACTTTTGTTTCCTTATTAGTTGTTTCTTTAGCTACTTCCTTAGTTTTTGTTTCAGCTGTCTTTTCACTTTTTGTTTCTTTTTTTACATCCTTATCCGCCACTGACTCTGTAGAAGCATTTTTTGGATGAATATTACCTTCGTTCATTATTTTTGGGTAAACATAAAAAATTGCTGTAGCGCCTATTATTAGTACTCCAGCTATTGCGAGTATTAACGAAAAGTATCGTTTACTACTAAAACCATCATCCTTATTCTTAAGTTTTCTATGTTCTGAACGACTTTCAACTTCATTTTCTCCCTTATTAGCCAAATCCTTTCACTCCCCTAATACAGTAATAAATAGATACACTTATCATATTATCTAATCTATTTGCTTAAAATCCAATTATTTTAATAGAAGTTTAATACGTTATTAACACAATTGAAAAGAGCGTTTTAAAAAAAATTATACAAATAAACAAAAAATCCCTAGCTCCTCAAACGGAGTTAGGGATCATTCACCACTATATTTATTGGATATTGACGCTTATATATTTACCACCTCTAGTTCCAACAATTACTTGTTGGCCAACTACAACTGGAGACGCCTCAATATTCACACCTAGATTAATCTTATTGATAATTTTTCCGCTACCACTAATTAAGTACATGTTACCAACAGAATCACCTTGAATTAAGTAAGCTTTATTGTCTTTTGTATAAACCGCTACTGTAGAAGACCACGCATAGTTTGGTAAATCTAAATGCCATTTTTCTTTCCCAGTAACTGTATCATAACTAATTAATAAGCCACCATTCATCGTTTTATACCTTGAAATATTAAAAATAACCTGTCCTTTTAATGGTCCAGTTCCAACAATTGGTGTCCCCAGTAGTCCACCATTAACTGGATGATTACCTTTTATCGAATAACCTGGTATTTTCTTCTCCCAAATTACTTTACCAGTAACTCCATTTAACTTTTGAATGCGTGCATAGCCTTTAGTTCCTTGTTTATCAATTTCAGAACCTGTGTATAAAAACGGTGTACCATTAGAATTCTCAATGACAATTGACGCATCCGTATCGTCATATGCATTATTTGCCCAAATTGGCCTTTTCTTAATAATATCTAGCGCTTGAATACCGCCACCATTATCGGCGAAATATGCAATGTTTTTGAATACTGCTACTGAATTTTCAATACCTTGGTAAGAATTATTTTTAAGTTTATATCGATATTTTGAAATGACTGGAGAAATTTTTATCTTTTTAGCCTTTGGATCATATTTAGTATCTAGTTTTATAAAATAAACTAGTCCATTTTCCCCGCCAACTAACATAGCATCATCATCTCGGTTAAATAACGCAGATCCATCAAAAGCACCCCAACCACGGAAAGAATAAGAATCTATTCCAGGAATAAATGCTAATTGAGAGCCATCAATTAGACTAAAAATCCTCATGCCTATTTTCCCGGTTTGCGGTATACCTTGTCCAACGTATAAAAGAGGATATCCGCGTGGATCAAGAGCCACACTACCCTTAATTGGATTTTGAATATTAATTGGATTTCTCGTTTTCTTACCTGTTGCCAAGTCTAAAAAGTAAACTCTTCCATCTAAAGACCCATAAACTACTTCTTTAAAGTTTGACTTTGTTTTAAATTGAGAATATAAATTCATAATTTTTTGTTCTTGTGGTTTCCATTCAATTACGCTAGGTTGACCGGTCCATCCTGAGCCCCCGCCCCATCCAGATGAAGAAGAAGTTTGAAAAGACCAGCTCTTAACTAACTTTTGCTTTGAAATAACCGTCGTTCCCATCGAACCATTATTTCGGAAAGGTCCGCCTCGAAAGCTCAGTATTCCATTAACGGTTTGATACTGCTCTGGGAAGGGCTTTGTAAAAACTTTTGTGCTATTACTGAAACTATAAGTTAGGTTTTTACTACTTGGGAGTGGATTCAGTTGAAGTGCTTCCCACCTTTTTTGTTGATTCGTCTCAACCTTTTGAATTGTTGACTGTTCACTGCTCTCTTGATTTATTGCAGCTTTTACTTCATTACTACTTATTAAATTTGTCTCATGTTTAGTGCCTCTGTGTGTCAACGATGGTGAACTAAATATACTTGTTAAAAGTATTGCAGCAGAAAAGATTATACCGATCTTTGTCTTCAATTAAGCTCTCTCCCTCATATCTTAGTAGACTAATAATATGAAACTACTAAGATTATATATAATAGGAAGTAAGCAATTTGTCACATTTTGAAATTATCTAGTTATTTTTACTTAAAGATCGCTCACTACATATTGAATGCTAATAATTCTTACTCTAGTATTAACAGTATAATTTTCATTCTTTTCAATAAATTCCCACTTTTTACACCTTGAGTCCCCTAAAACTTATGTTACATTTAAAGAAGAGAATTGATAGATTACCAGCTCAGGAGGGAACATCCTTGATCCAGACTTTGCAAAAAATTATTGGCATTCGGAAATTAAAAGAGTATGAAAAAGTTGTTCAAGAGATAAATTCAAAGGAGCCGTTCTTTGAAAGTCTAACCGATGAAGCATTACGTAAATTTACTTATCAATTAAAGCAAAAAATTTCTAATAACGAAGCTGTTATTCATGAAATTACAATAGATGCTTTTGCTCTAGTGCGCGAAGCATCCAAACGCGTTTTAGGGATGCGCCCCTATGATGTCCAATTGGTCGGCGGACTTGCATTACTTGATGGAAATATTGCTGAAATGCCAACTGGGGAAGGAAAAACATTGGTTTCCTCATTACCTGCCTATACTCGTGCGCTTGAAGGAAAAGGTGTTCATATTATTACTACAAACGAATATTTAGCCGGACGAGATGCGGACCAAATTGGGCAAATTCACGAATTTTTAGGTCTTACAGTAGGTTTGAACATTCCCAACTTAACCTTTGAGGCTAAAAAATCTGCATACAATGCAGATATTACTTATGGAATCGGAACAGAGTTTGGTTTTGATTATTTACGCGATAATATGGTCACTTCTTTAGTTGAACAAGTTCAACGCCCATATCATTATGCAATTATTGATGAAGTTGACTCAATATTAATAGATGAAGCAAAAACACCACTAATTATTGCTGGAAAAAAACCAACAAATAAACACTTATACTCGCTATGTGCGCGCTTTATTCGTACGTTTCTAAAAGATCGCGATTATTCTTTAGATGAAGAAACTAAAGCAATTACTTTAACTGAAGAAGGTATTTCAAGGATTGAAAAGGCATTTATGATTGATAATTTATATGACCTAGAACATACAACGCTTTTCCACTATGTTCATAATGCATTGCAAGCTGATTTAACATTTCAACGCGATGTTGATTATATTGTTCAAGAAGGCGAGATTCAACTAATTGACTTATTTACTGGCCGAATTATGGAGGGACGATCGTTAAGTAACGGTCTCCATCAAGCAATCGAGGCAAAAGAAGGATTAATAACAACTGAAGAAAACCATACCGTTGCGTCTGTAACAATACAAAATTATTTCCGTATGTACCCAATTCTTTCTGGCATGACTGGAACTGCAAAGACGGAAGAAAAAGAACTCCTACATGTTTATAACATGGAAGTTATTCGAATTCCTACAAATAAACCGGTAATCCGTATTGACCACGAGGATATTGTGTTTGAAAAAACAGAAGAAAAACTCAGAGCAGTTCTGGCTGATGTAAAATTACGACATAACAAGGGACAACCAATTCTAATTGGGACAACCTCCATTCGTCAATCTGAAATTTTAGCGGAATTATTAGAAAAAGAATCGATAAAGTTTCAGCTCCTTAATGCAAAAAATGTTGAAGAAGAAGCAAAGATGATTGCTCTAGCTGGTCGGAAGGGTATGATTACCATTTCAACCAACATGGCAGGTAGGGGGACTGATATCTTATTAGGTGAAGGGGTATCAGATTTAGGTGGTCTTCATGTAATTGGAACCGAACGTCATGAAAGTGAGCGTATTGATTTACAATTAAAAGGGCGTGCAGGGCGACAAGGAGATACTGGTTCATCTCAATTCTATCTTTCATTAGAAGATGAATTATTTGTAAAATATAATCCAGAAAAGCTAGAGAAATTATATAAGAATCTACAAGCCGATCAATTTGGTAAGGTACTAAATTCCACCATACATGACTTTGTTTCATCTACACAAAAGTTTTGCGAAGAAAAACAGTCCTCAATTCGTGATTGGCAGCTTAAATTAGATGGTGTTGCGAATGAACATCGCCGTATTATTTATCAATTAAGAAATAATTTTTTGCAAAATGAAATTGGGATAGATTGGCTTATTGGTCAAGTTGAAGAAACTGTTGACCACTTATTAATGCAATTCTATCCTAAAGATAGTTCACCTGAAGATTGGGATCTATTTGAAGGAAAAACAGCACTTGAACAACTTATACCACCACTTCGAATAGATATTGAACATTTTAATACTGAACAAGAGATTTGGCATAACGTAAAAGAAGCTTTTTCAGTATATAAAGATGTATTAAGTGGGATAGAGGAAGAGAAAAAAGTAAAACTTATTAGTATTTTAAAAAGCACGGCATTAAGTACTATAGATTTATATTGGACTGAACATTTAGAGCATTTACAACAATTGATTGAAGGGATACACTTAAGACAGTATCAACAAGAAGATCCAATTCGACTATATGAATTTGAAGGATTTACTCTGTTTAAACATACTTATAACTCAATACAACAAGAAATATCAACAAATCTTGCTTCAACATTCCAAGAATTATCTTGTCCACAGGGGGTAGTAAAACAAAATGTTATCATCGATTAAGCGTTTATTACAAAAGGGTAAAGATTCAACAGTTTCATCGAGTGATTTATTGCAACAAACATCTACTGATCAAGCAGTTCAAGTTGAAGAAAACGAAGTGGTTGAAATTTTTCCTAAAGTTTCATTCCATCCATTAATGCATATTGAAGATGAAAAGCGTTATGTATATCAATTTTTAAATAATGAGCTTTCTCCTTTAAAACCAAATCAATTGTCATTATCTGCAATCGAACTTGAAACTAATGATGACGGAAGTGCAACTGTTACAGCATTCGTTCGTAATAGTTTAGAAAAATTAGTTCGTTTAGAAGATGCTATTCTTTTATTGATTAGTGAAGAAGGAGAACTATTAGCTAAAAAAGGATTTAGATTGGAAGAGCTTGGCGAAATGCCTCCTTGCAGTAGCCGCCCATGGCGCTTTGTATTTGAACGAGAGTATTTACTAAAAGAGGATTTACCTGAAACAGGATTTGAGTTAGCATTTGATTTATCGAAAACTATCCACAGATTAGATATAGATCCATCATGGGAAGGACGACTTTCTGAAGAACAAATTACAGAATTAAGCAATCTTGTAAATTCCTTACCTAAATTACGCATAAATGAAGTGAGCTTACATGCTTTACGAGCAAGCTATAATGAAGAAGGAAACTTAGGCGTTAATATTTTAGTTCGAAATGGATCAACACAAGCTGTTAATTTAGAATTACTACCACTAGAAATGTTAAATGAGAATGGCGAAATAATTGCGAAAGGATTATTCACACTACCTCCATTAACAATCCTGGCAAATACGAGTAAACCATGGACATTTATCTTCCCTAAAGAACTAGTAGAAATAAATGCGTTCTCACAATGGACAATCAGAATACCTGATCAAGAAGTTATTTAAGGAATAATTAAAGTATAGATTCAAAAAGTTAAAAGCAGGATTTTTGATCAAATAAGATCTTAAAGCCTGCTTTTTTGTATTTCCTGCCCCTACTCTCTCCAAAGAAACTTGCCTCTATCTACCCATCAGAAGAATATCCTTCTATTAACTCCTTAATCATCATTAACTTTTCTTCATCTGATTTTAGCTTATATTCTACTTTCTGACTTAAATACATACTAATAATCTTTGTAGCTTTACTAATTTGTTTATCAAAGATGTAATAAGAAATTGGTAATGTCCTCTCTTCTCCATTCCTAAACTGTATTTTTGTTTTTCTTTTCTCTTTTATATATTTATTTATTTGGATAAAATTTAGCCATTTACAAGATATGTTATTTTGCGAAGATGTAGGAATCATAATAATTGATAATGTGGGATTAATCATAAGAGGAATCTTTTTCATAGTTGGATATTTACTTTTTACGACTTCGAGATGACCTTTAATAGATTGATTATGGTAAAGGGCGGATTCTTTTAAGATTGCTTTCATTGGCCGTTTTGAATAGATTACCCCTTTGTTTTTATCTGTTATTTTGGTTAAATACTCTGCATGATCTGCAGCTTCAATCAGCATTGTTTCATATGTTACAACATAATCTAATTTCGACATATATGCCTCCTTTGAGGATTTTATACATATCGATTATATCAAAATTATCTTTCCGTATTTTTGAAACTTCTATGACCGTCTAGCCAGTGTTTTAGTAAACTTTACTTCTTTTAAAAATAGTAATATATAAAATTTCAATTGATTATTTCTGGCAAATTTAAAGTTTTAAATTCAATACTCAACTTTCACTCTATTTTCTTATTCTTAATTGATGTTTCCAAATATGATATATTTCTTATTTTTTTATATAGTTACTTCACCGCGGAATAAACATAAGGGCATGCCTTTTAGGAAGGCAGTAAGCATGAAAAGTAGTGAAGAACATATAAATTATGAAGTTTTTTCAGGAAAATTGAGGCCAAGTACATTCGAGGAATGCTTAAACCAGTATTCCCGAATGATAAAAGCAACTATGAAGAAGCTACATATATACAAAAACTTAGATGAATATTATCAAATTGGTCAAATAGCATTATGGAAGGCTTATCAACACTATCAAAGTGATAAAGGGAGCTTTTCAAATTATGCATTTGTTACAGTAAGGGGCTATTTACTAAATGAGCTAACAAAGGCAATTAAATATGATGAGCGAAATGTAGTCGTAGAACAAAACCACGGGGATGTAATATATTGCGACGAGACATTTTCACTAGATCATTTTATAAGTTTTCTAGATGGTATTTCTCCCCTACAAAAGCAAATTCTAATTAGGCGTTTCTATTACGATCATGAGTTTCCACAAATCGCATATAACCTAAATATGAATGAATCAAGTGTTCGATCTAGTTATCGTTATGCATTAAAAAGACTAAGAGAACCAAAATAAAACTAAAAGAATAAAGTAATCTAATTAATGATTACTTTATTTTTTTACTTAACTAATGTAGTTTCATTATCTTCCAATTATCCCATTACTTTCTTCCTACTTATGTTTCCAGATAGACTATGTCACTGTGACTAGAAATTCAATTCTTATTATCATTTTTTTCTGATTTGACCTAAGGTAAGAAAATTATCCTAAAATTACTAAATTTCCCCAACTGATTATTAGTGTTTCGACATTTTTTAATCTAATGTCGAAATCTATTTTCTCGAAACTTTTCCAATTGTTGCAAATATAAAAAAACACCTTGATTTATCTAATGCGTTTAATATAATTGAAATATTAGTAATATTATTGTTTTTTTTGAAACTACAAATTCCTACAAACTACGTATTGGATTCATTATATAATTGTTTTATAAACTTTTTAAAAATTGTAATTAATAAACTAGAACTCCCACTAGAAAAAGGCAAACCAATTGAGAGATTGGGACGCAAAGCCACTGATCTTAGTTGTGAACATAGGAAAAAAGCACTAATTCACTGTATTTTTTAACTATTAAACGAACTAAGATAGCAGGGTTACCTAGGTATTTTATACCTTAATTTTAGGAGGCCATTATCCATGTACAGTGAATTGGAAAAACATTCTGCCGAATTAAACTGGATCGACTTACTACTAGAATGCATTGAAGTAGGCATAAGTCCTGATGAAGTGCGATCATTTCTTTACAATTGCGTTAAAGATTCGTGTCAAAACTAGGAGAACTACTCACTACTATGATATACTTTTTGTAATAGTCAAAAAGATATGGAGTAGCTTATATGATTGGAGAACGAATTAAAAAACTACGTTTACAACATGGAATGTCACTTACAGAGCTTGCAGAACGTGCTGGTATCGCAAAATCCTACATAAGTTCGATTGAACGAAATCTACAAAGCAATCCTTCAATTCAAGTACTTGAAAAAATTGCTGGCGTCTTCAATACAACGGCAGAAAGCCTCCTGAAAGATGATATTGATCCAACAAAAATTATTGATTCTGAATGGATGGATATCCTTCAAGAAGCAATTAATTCAGGTATACCAAAAGATGAATTATTAAAATTTATTGAGTTTAATAAGTATAAGCAAGGCAAATAAACCTTCAAATTAAAATGTTTCCATTTTAATTTGAAGATTTTTTTCTAACAAAAATAAGAAGGGCACTCTTCAAACGAAAGAGTGCCCTTCTTATCATTTATTTACGTAAATCATACTTTAAAGAAATGTTATCGATATATCCAGCATCCTTGCCTGCGCTTCCAGATTTATCTTTAGCATATGTAAGCTTTAACACATGATTACCTGGTTTAATTCCAAGATTTACATTAGACCAGTGGTTATCTGTTCCTGACGCATTGACAAGAACATTGCCATCTAATGAAATCGTTAAGATATCCTTATCTAGTTGTGATAGAACTAAATAATCAAAAGATAAGAATGCGTTGTATGCGTTATTTGGTACATTGATTGTCACTTCAGCAGTAGAAGAACTATTATTAGAAATGTTATTGCTAATTAAATAATAGTCAGTTTTCCCATCTACTTTTGAATTAATTCTTTGCCAATCACCAGCAATTGAAAATGGTGAACTTGCACTTTCAAAATCTGCTAGATAACTCTCTTGCGGCTTATATAATCCACTAGCTAAAGAATCTAAATCATTAAGTGTATCATTTTTAATAGTTGTAGCTTTAGTAGCTAACGCTTTTGATTTCTTAAATTCTAAGTCATTTGTTGCAGTATTGATAACATCTGTTATTCTAGCAATTTCACCTGATAAATAATCTTTTAGTTTTGCATCACTAGTGTTTTTTTGTACTTTAATTAAATCTGCTAAACTTGCTTTGGCTTTATCTAATTCATCCTCTAAAGCATCAAGCGCTTTTGCTTGCTCAGCAGAAATTGATAGTTTACCATTTGCAACTTGTGAACTGAAATCTGGTTTTAATCCCTTTACTTCAGCTTCAACACCGCTAGTCGTTTGCCCATTTAGTTGGTTTACTAATTGGGTAAATTCGTTTGGCGTATTTTGTTTAATGCCAGTTAAAGCATTGTTAATCGCTTCAACGTGTTCGCTTGACTGACCATTAATTGTATTAGCTCCAGCTTGAGATAATTCACCTTGTTTATTATTTACCCCATCTTCTGAGTTAGATAACAAAGAATTTAATCGATCCTTCATCGCACCAATTGCATCTGAAGTTTTTGTACCCAGTGTACTACTTACAGTAGATTGCGCATCATTTAAAAGTCGAGAGGCAAAATTTGTAAATAACGCTCCAGCATTTGTAGATGCGAATGCAGTACCTGTTGTTAAAATTCCTGCAGCCAATACGCCGACTGCAACTTTCTTTTTAATTGATTTCTTCTCCATTTTCCTTCGTGCCTCCATTAGACAGATTACACTTTTAGTGGTTTTGCAATTTTATGAATTGGTAAAATTGAAATAAGTACGTAACCCTTAATATCTTTAATAGGTATAAACCCAAAATCTTTACTTCTACTATCGTAGCTAATTCCCGGCTCTCGATTATCGCCCATAACAAATAAGTCATTTTTAGGTACCATTATTTTTTCCATATCTTCCGAAGTCCCATTTGTAGAGATTTCAGGGACTGGTTCGTTATTTACATAAATAATTCCCTTTTTAACAAAAACTGTGTCCCCAGGAACGCCAATTATTCGTTTTACAACATCAAATCCTTCAGATTCTAATCTCATAATCGCGACATCACCCAACTCCGGATCATGTGTAAAACGAGCTAATTTATTCACAAAGACTAAATCCCCATCATTTAAAGTAGGGTACATTGAAAATCCGCTCACCTTTGTTAGCCCAACTGTATTTAGCAAGATTACTAAAAGAACACTTAAAATCAGGAAGAATTTTAGCCATTCAGTTAATGATTGACTAAAAGTTTTTGTACTCTTTTCTTCTAATGTATTTTGTTCTTCAATTTTAGTAGCACCCATTACTGTTGACCTACCTCGCTAGACTGTTCTTGGCTGTTTCTATTTTGTGAATCATCTTTTTTTGAGTTAGATGTTTCATTTTCATTATTTGAGTTCACCATAGGAACCTGCTGATCCATTTCTTCTTCAGCTCGTTTCTGAGCGTTTTGTATAATTTTATCAATTTTTGCTTTTGCTTCTTGTACATCTTTTTCGTTCTTACTATCTATTTGCTTGATTAATTGATCTCCATACTTTTGTAGCTCTTCTTGCGATTCTAAGCTTTTTTGCGTTGCATATTTTTGAATTTCTTCGGCAGATTCATTAGACTTTTCTTGCACCTCTTTAACTAAGCGTGCTTTTTGCTTAATTGTTTCTGCTTCTGTCATACCAATAATATAATCACTTGCTTCCTGAGTTTGTTTTTTTGTCCACGCAGTCATTGCTGCTGGTAAATTCGTATCGGCAAATGAAAATGTTGTTGCGATAAGTAATCCACCACTTAACGTAACAGATCCAATTAAAAGCTTATTTATTTTTTTGGAGATCCATGTTTGTTTTTCTGTTTTTTCTGTATTATTCTGCATAATTTACCTCCCAATGACTACAATGAAAAAACAAACCTTTAGAGAATTTACTTCTTACTTATTAATTGCATCTACTAAATCTTGTAGCTGTTTAGTTGCATCGCTAACAGTTTGTTTTTGCGTATCTTCTAAAGTTTTGATAGAATCAGCTTTTTGTGTATCAATCTCATTTTTTAGTGAAGCCTCAATGCGAGCAATTTCAGATGATAAGTGATCTAAAACAGCTTTTTCTGAATCAGACGCTTGTCCATTAATTAAAGTAGAGATTTCAGTTTTGGCATCATTAATTTTTTGCGTTAAAGTGTTCACAGCTGTTGTGCGAGAAGAATTTAAATTAGTTTGAAGTTTTGTATCCGCACTTTTAGCAACTGCTGAAAGCTGAGTGTTAAAGCTACTATTTAGCGTATCTGATAATGCATTTAAATCAGAAGTTGTTTTGCCGTTTGTTGTTGAAACATAGTTAGCAAAATCGGTAGGAATACTCATATTTAAAGCTGCCATAGCTTCAGAAATTGCCGCAATATGCTCATTTAAAGCCGCACTAATTTGTTGATTTGCCAACTTTGTTTGAGCGTCTCCAACTGATTCGATTGTGTTTGCAGCATCAACTTTGTAATTATTTACGTTAGTTTTCATATCTGCAACAGAAGAATCATATTTTGGTTGGTATGATGAAGAAAGCTCAGTTTTTGCATCAGAAGTTTTCGAATTAGCCCAGTTTGTTAATAACTCCCCTGCATTAGTACTTGCGAATGCAATCCCTCCAGAAATAACTAAACCAGCAGATACAATACCTATTACAACTTTACTCTTAACCTTTTTCATTTCTTTCTCTCTCCCTAAATTGTATATATTTTGTATTCTGTTCTCCAGTAAGAACGTATACAATTTAACTATACAAAAGACTAAATAATCTAACAATTGAGTTGAACCTTTATGAAAAGTGCTATTTTGACAAAAAACGACGAGAATATTGTTTTTTTAAATCACTTTTTGACGATAATTGTATTTATTTGATATTTTCTGTTGGCAAAACAGAACTTACTAACTATCACTCTATTAATTAGTCCTTTTTACACATAAAATACAAAAATGATTAAACGTAAATGCTGTTCATTCTCTATTTTTTTTCATATTTCAAGGGAAAAAACAGGATTAAGTACTAGGTCTTTAGTAGTCTGCAGGTTTACGATCGAACATCAATATGTAGAAATTTGTAGAAACTACAGAGGATAGATATCAGAGGAATAGTCTTTCCGTTCAGATTAAAGATCAAAGCAAAAAACCCCGATTTGTAATATAGTTAAACTATATTACAAATCGGGGTTTTTTCTCTCCATAAAAATTCAGGCTATTGTGTTAATCCCAACTGATCGCGTAGTTCATTTGAAAGTGCTAAACGATTTTCTTCCGGTACTAAATAATAGTAGATTCCCTTAATCATTTTCCCACTTCCTTCTAGTTGCTGTTGTTCAATACTGACAGTGGCACCGCGGTAGCTTTTCTGTATATCGAACATTTCATCTAAGGTTAAATTAGTTTCTAGGTTTTTACTAATCGAATTTAATATATCCTTATAACTCACTAAACTTTTAATTTTTGTTCCTTTATTAATTACTTCCTGAATAATTTGACGTTGTCTAGCTTCTCGTCCAAAATCACCTTGTGGATCCTCGTAACGCATTCGCGAGAAACTTAACGCCTTTTCTCCATTTAAAGACAATAATCCCTTTTTAAAGTGAAAACCGTCATTTGTGAAATCTAGAGTATTCATAACCTCTACTCCACCAATTGCATCTACAACGCCTTTAAATCCCTCCATATTGACCTCTAAATAGTAATCAATAGGTATGTTTAAAAATTTCTCCACAGTGTTTACACTCATTTGTATTCCACCGAATGCAAATGCATGATTAATCTTATCAGTACGATTTTTCCCTACAATTTCAGTACGAGTATCGCGTGGAATACTAATAATTTTCGTCGTATGTTTTGTAGGATTAACTGTTATGACCATAAGGGAATCAGAGCGTCCCTGGTCACCTGGTCGTTTGTCTACGCCAAGGAGTAAAACTGAGAATGGATTTTTTTCCTTAACTTTGACGGGTTCGACCCTTTTTTCCGTCTTTTTAATTGGGTGATAGATAACGCTTGTCGTTTTTGTTACTTCATGATAAATATAAAATCCAGTAGCCCCAGCTATCACTACCAGTACGGTCAAAACAATTCCAATGCGCAACATTATTTTTTTCCAGCTCACGGGTATTGCTCCTTTTAGTAAAAATTAAAGAGTAGTTAGACTAAATTAAAGAAAATATATTTCAACGTCTTGTTAATTTTATTTTTTTTGTTTTAATGTTAAAACATTAATTTCAGGTGGGTTAAATAAACGAAACTTTAGGAACCGAATAAAATTGCTGCTTCCAAGACCTGTACTCACATATTGTTTAGTATGTTTGTACTCCCAAAGTCCTTTAACACGGTTTTGTGGAGGAAACAGACCACCCCACTTATACCATCCCTCTGGAACAAATGGTGCTCCTATAAAAGGTAAACGAATTTGTCCTCCATGATAATGTCCAGCAATAATCAAATCGTATTTACGGTCTCTAAACTTCAGACTAGAATCATTTAAAAGACTATCAATTCTCTTGTCAACTATAGGGTAGTGGTTAAGTGCAATTAAGACATCATTCTTTTTTAAATGATTGATACCGGACATCTCTTTTATTAATGATTTACGATACTCAATATACTGCTTCGTTTGTGCATATTCAGGTAAGAAGATTCCATTTGTTTGTTTTTCGCTTTGAGATGCGTTTAGGATCGACGTTTCAAAGTCAACGAAGTTAATTGAGGAATTGTTTTTTTTGATTGAATAAACAGATTCCAAGAATTTGACACCACGTTTTTCCATCCCTTTTATGAACTTACTTTTTACTAATACGCCTTTTGAATTTACATAATATGCATCTGGATCTTCATTTCCAGGTATATAAATAGCATTCTCTTTGTTTTGTATTCCTTTTAATAATTGGTAAAAAGGCTTAATATTAGTACTTTGGCTTTTAAGAATCATATCCCCAGTAAAAACAATGGCATCATAATCGGTGGAATTAATGGATCTTAACAAGCGACTTTGACTTTTACCAAACTCTTTACTATGCAAGTCTGTGATTTGAAGAATTTTATATCCTTCAAATTCTTTTGGTAAGTGGTCTACTATGACATCTTGTTTTGCTATTGTAATCCGGTTATTATCCCAAATTATATAAATTAATAGAGTACAGATAAATAATGTGATTAAACCTGCAACTACTTTTGCTAATTTATTTTTCAAAGTAACCGCTCCATTGTCCACTTTTTATACTAAGTATTGATAGCCCGTTCAAATAAAATTAATACTTAATCGTCTGCTTTAATTCAAAAAAATCAAAGAGCTCCTCAACGCTTTCAGATACATAAACATTTTTACATTTACTTGCGTCAACTTTACTTTCAAATCCGTAACCATAAGTCACGGCAATAAAATCAATTCCCACTTTCTCTGCACCAATTGCATCATGCATGCTATCGCCAATCAATACTACCTTTGACAAATCATTTTGCCCTACTTCTTCTAAACACCTTAAAATTAAATCAGATTTACTAAGCGTGTCGGCGTCATCGACTCCAAAAATAGCATCAAAGTATTTATTCAATTCAAAGTTTTCCAAAATTTCTTTCGCTAAATCATCCCTCTTTAGTGTTGCAACTGCTGTAGTACAGTTTTTCTCTTTCAATGAAACTAGTAATTCTTTAATATTGCTATAATGTTTTGCTTCGAATTTACCTTTTTCTTTATATCTACTTCTATATATTTTTACAGCTTCTCTTGCCACTCCTTCATTAAAACCACACTCTCGCATAAATGATTCGACAGGTGGTGGACCAATAAATCGTCTCTGTTGTTGAACTGTTAATTCAGGTGCCCCCATTAAAATTGCAGTATGATTCGCACCAATCATGATTCCTTCGGCTGTATCTAATAATGTTCCATCTAAGTCAAAAATGATTGTAGAATATTTCATATGACCTCCGCTTTAATATGTCTTACTATACAAATGAACATCTTTATAAATTGTCGAAGTTACATAGTGAATTCCCATATGCTTTTCTACAGTGGTCAAATAATTTTTTATTTCTTCATTCTTCTTAACAAGCTCAACCATTTCAATATGATTAATTAATTCTGTTGAATAGTAGTTTTTAGCCTTGTTTAAACTGAACCCATCAAATCCTGCAAGATACACATGATCAATAAATAAACGATTTAATAAGTTAATAGCCATTAATCCAGCATTGTCTGAAATTATGGAGTTTTCTAGCAGTAAATCAGAATAGTTAACGACTATAGATGAATCGACTTTTAAGTTTGTAATGTTAGATGTTGTTATTAAATTTGTTGCAATCGATAAATCTTTTATTACATCTTCCATACTTTTAAATCTCTTACTATTGCTAATAAAAATGGCATTACAGTTAAAAGTACTTGGTAAAAAATTTACACTAATAATAAATGGGTTCTCTTCGTTTATAAACGTTTTAATATACTCTAATTCTTTTTCAATTGATTTACCTGGTGCTATAATAAGTACTTTTTTATTACCAATTAGTTTCCTTAATTTCTTTAAACTTTCTGTATCGTCTACCAATTGCATTTGATGATTTATATATAAATCCTCAATATAATTTCCATCATAAAGATCACGTTTTTTCTTCGGGATTTTACTTAATATTGTATTGATTGATTTAACAGAAATCGTCTGTTTGTTCATTAAATATGATGCATAATTAGGGTGACAATTATTGATTGCAGCTATGAAATAGGGGACGGAATAACCCCATTTAGGCTCATTAAAAAATCTACTCAAATGTTCATCTACAATTTCCAATAACGGTACTATTTTATATTTTTCCTCAATATTTTCATTGATGTACTCGGAAATTAGCTCAGTGCATAAATTTCCCGCTCCTCTTCCCATACCAAATACCGAAGAATCTATTATTATATTTCTTTTAGTGTGCAGCGTTAACAATTCTTGGGCATTTGAAAAAGATAGTTGTAAATTATTATGAGAATGGAATCCGATGCTAATTGTTTTATCAAGATTATGATCTAGTAGATGGTACATTCTTAGTAAATTATTTTTGTACATGATCCCAAGTGTATCAACTAAGTAAAATGCATATGGTTTTAACGCATTAACTTTTTCGATCAAAGCTAACAGATTCGCATCAGTGTAGCTAGTAGTACCCACAGGTTGAATAAAAACTTTATACCCTTTTTCAATTAACATTTTTCCATATTCTAATGCTTCAGCGATTTCTTTTTCATTATCATGAAACGTTAATCGAATCCCATCAATTGAAGTACCATCATATACTTTTATTTTGTCGATTGAGATAAATGGTTGATCAATCATAGCTACGTAAATAGTATCATTATTTTTTGGCTGAATCAGTTCCTTGATCTTTTCTATATCATTGAAAATTGTAGTATCACTATCATAATCCACATCTCTAAGAAATCCACATTCAATAATGTCAATATTAGACTGTGTCAACTTTTCAATTACTTTTTTAACCGTTCTCTTGCCAAAGTTCCAATCGTTGATGTATCCACCATCGCGTAAAGTACAGTCGAGTAGCTTTATATTGTTCACTCAAAAACCACACTTTCTATACGATTTTTTATGATTTCCCGTACTTTATCTAAATCCTTTGGAGTATCTACAGATAAAGTAGTAACATTTGCTTCTACAAATTTTATCCTTTGACCATTTTCTATAAATCTAAATTCATCAATATCCTCAGCAGCCTCTAAAGGTCCCCTTGGAGCTGAATAACAGAAGTCCAATGCACTTTTTGTAAAACATTGTACTCCAACGAACTTCTTATAATAGAAATCGTATGTCCCTTTTGGGTAAGGAATTGGACTTCTGGCCAAATATAAACCATATCCAAAAACATCTGTTGCAATTTTTATTTTAGAGAAGTCTACGGCCTCTAAAGGATTTTTTAATTCTGTCATTAAATTTGATACATATAAGGAATTTGAATCAACTTCCTTAGGTAGAATCCTTCTAATTGCCTCAGTTTCAATTAAAGGTTCATCCCCGTTTACATTAATATAAAAATCAGAATCTATTAATGTAGAAACCTCGTATAGTCGGTCTAGGTGTGTTTTATGATTTTCAGAAGTCATAATCGTTTTTATTCCATAACTTTCACAAACTTCTTTAATACGTAAATCATCTGTTGCTACATATACTTCACTTAGTTCCTCTAATCCTTTTAATCGTTCGTGAACCCACCAAATCATTGGTTTTCCACAAATATCTGCTAATGGTTTTCCTGGAAATCTTGACGAATTATATCTAGCTGGAATTACTCCGATAATTTTCATATAAATCCTCCGTCTTTTTTTAATCCGGATACCGTTCTTTTTTAAGAACCACAGGATATATTAAAAAATCTTTTTTTATGTTAATTCAACTCCATATTCAAAAGCATTAGGAATATCACTAAATAATAGATTTTCATTTCTATAAAGTTCATATAATTTAAAGAAATTAATCTGTTCTTCTAAATAACCTAAATACCTTACATCTCTTTTTAGATTTTCTTGTAATTTAAGAAGAATATATTCCAAATAATAAATATATTGGTATGTTTCAGATTGGTCGACAAAATTTTTAAAGTTTATATTCTTCATATTGTTGCTAATAAAAAATTTATAGGCGTCTTCTATTTTTCTGCTTTGATTATATTTTACCGAGTCATCCATTTTTGAAATTATGTCAAACATGATAAAATAAAAGTCAAAGAAATAACTTCTCTTATTAAGAGTATTCCAATCTATTACTCTACACCCCAACTTATTTTTAAGAATATTTCCTTCCCAAAAGTCACCATGAGAAAACACTAAAAATAATTTCATTTCAGAAGGTTTCTCTTCCAGTTTCTCATTAATTTCTACAATAAAATCTTGAATATTTTTTGCGAAACTTTTTAACTTTTTATTTTCTTTTAAATACAATTCTACTAATTTATTGATCCTAATGTTTAAGTTTTGAATATGATTTTTCAATAATATTAATTGGTGGTTATTACTTAATATTATATCCTGTAATATTGGAAGAACTTCTGAATAGAAATGTTGATTATTCTTAAAATTAAATGATGAAGTTTTAATATTATAATATGACTCCTTCATAAATCGTTTTTTTATATCCCAACTTATTAACTCCGGTGCTAATTTACACTTTTGAGATTCTTTAAATTTCGTTATAATTTCTTTAATCTCCTTAATTGAAAAATGATTAGGAAAAAAAGTTATGAGAATCTTCTCTTTAAAATTTACAATTTTGTATTCCCCTTGAACAGTTACTAATAAACAGTGTCCATTATGTATTGTAGAAATATTGGGATGGGAACTTTGAGATCCAGGAAGTAAATATTTTTTTTTATAAATTAAATAGATAAATTCTATTACTCTAATTAAGCAAACTAAGGGTTTTATAAAATTTAACACTCGACTTCTTGTTTTTCTTGTAAAAAAATTAAAAGGTTTTCCTCGTAAAAGCATGTAGTATATAAGACTTACTATATTTTGATCTAATTTTATATATAGTAGCCTATATTGTAAATTATCAATAAAAATATATGTATTTTCTTTACTCTGCATTTGCTTTTTGCTTGAACTTTTTAGCATACATTTTTACCCCAAACTTATTTAATAAAAATACTACTCCACTTTGGTTTGTAACAAAGAACCCCTAAATAAAACCTCATCTAAATTTACTCTTTCAAATAGTTCTAGCATTCCTCCTCTTGTAGCGTTATATATTTTTATATTATTTTTATCTGCAAACATCTTAGCTTCTTTATAAGCAACAACCATTCTTTCGCCCGCTGTTAAAAACGTAGAGTCAACACCTTGATACTCCCTAAAGTGATGGTTTAAATTGCTTGGATAGTTACAATCTACACCAATCAAATAGATTTCTTTAAATCCCATATAAACTGCTATTTGAATCATTGAATACGTAATTGAATACCCATCGTATACCACGGCAAAGGCATTACCGCTAAACTTTGAATAATATTTTTTATGTGGAAAATCATGACTAAGTATATTATGTGGATATATAAAAGAATCATCTGAAACTTTTTTTTGTTTAACAATAAAGTCACTTATGAATTTACATTCGACCTCAAGTGACTCTATTTCCTTTTCAAATTGATTATATATCCCTATATCTTGAATTCCATAATATGTTGGTCTCCAATTTGTTTCATTAAAAGCTAAGCATATGGAATTCATACTATACGTAATTTCATTATGTAGTTTTTCTAAATCTTCAATAGTTAAACTAGGTCCAGTGCCTACTATAAAGCATCTCTCTCCAACATGTTTATTTTTTAGTAGTTTTAACTTTTTATATTGATTAACATGAGAGATTCCCATTAACCTTAAATACTTCATTAGATTAAACTTAAAAATATTAAATAATTTAGGTAACGTAATAAGTTGAATGAATCTTAATTTCTTAATAAAAAAATAAGTAATTTTATTTTGCTTTAACTTATTCTTAATACTCATGCATTCCAACACCTCGAATTTAATCTATCTAAGAAACTAAGTTTATACTAATATCTAATTCTTTTAAATTAGTTAACTTATTTAACAATCTAAAATCAGAAATATTATTACCAGCTAAATATAGTTTTTCTAGATTTACAAAATACTGTATACCATCTAAATTAGAAATATTCTGGTTTCTCAAATCTAGTTCTTTTATTAAGCTCAATTTCGATATAGAAATCCATTTATCATTTGGTCTCGATACTAATTCTCTTACAAAATTTTCAAAATTTCTATCTATGAAAGTAGCTGCACCAGCTAATTCAGCAGTTGTATAGAATTCCATTCCTAACTTTTTTGCTTCACTAATAATATACTGAATTGTATTAGGTGAAATTCTATACTTACCTGAACCAGTAGGGTCCTCTCCCCATCCAAATTCATCCCAGCAAATTTCATCTGGAATTATTGAATGACACATAAAGATTAAATTCATGCCTGTTTTTTTACAAATTTTCATCATTTTTTTTATATACTTAGGATTTTGCAAACAATTTCTATCTATACAAATTGAAGGAGCTAATCCAGTATGTTTAAATGGTGTAAGATTATCACCTACCAATTGTCCTCTAACAATTTTAAAGTATTTAGGTATTAACGCCTTAATATTATCTTCATTGTATTCTGCATATGGAAATGCAAAGGTAACAGGCTTTTTAAACTTCTCTTTTGTTTTAGAGTGTGATTGTTTTTCCAGCCAATCGAACAAGGGTTCAATCTCAGCATCTAACCACTTATATACACCTTTTTCACGGGAATATGTGTCAGCATTTTGATGTTTATAACCATGGTGTGCTATTTCGTGACCTTTGGCTTGTAACTCTAATAATAAATCTATTTCTTCTTGGGAATGCTCTCTTTCATTTTCAAAATGATGAAATGCATTTACATTAAAAGTTACTTTTACATCGTAATGTCCAAACAATTCTTTTCCGTATTTAGCCCATTGGCTAACTCTATAACTGTCGTCAAATGTAAATGCAATTCCAGGTTTATTTATATAAGGGGACATATTACTAAGCTTTTCGAATTGAATATTCTTTTCCATCTTTTTTATTAAATACTGCCAAAATCTATATGAGTGATACTTCCTCTTTACTTTTCTTAAAATATCTATTATTCTCTTCAACCTTAGTTTCCTCCTCCTACCCGTCTGAAATTATATTACTGACATTTTTAATTCATTAACAGAGACAAGTTTTCCATTACTTATCTTATATACAACATCACAATTTTCAATAGTAGTTAGTCTATGAGCAATGATTATTAAAGTCTTTTCACCTTTCAACTTATTAATTTCTGACATAATTTCTTTTTCCGTTTCATTGTCTAATGCTGATGTTGCCTCATCCATAAAAATTATTTCAGGATTATGATACAGTGCTCGAGCAATCCCAATCCGTTGACGTTGACCGCCAGAAAGTCTTACTCCTCTTTCTCCAACAGGTGTATCTAACTTCTCAGGCAGAGACTCAACAAACGCCTTTAACTGTGCCTGTTCTAGAGCTTTCCATACTGCTCTATCATCTATGTGAGAATTTGGCATTCCAAAAGCAATATTACCTCTAATTGTGTCATCTGTTAGGAAAATCGATTGAGGAATATATCCTATTTTCTTTTTCCAAGTTGACTCTATTTCGTGAAAATCCTTATCATCGACAGAAATGGTTCCTTTTTCCGGACGAAAAAGACCAAGAATAATATCTACTAGAGTTGTTTTTCCAGCGCCTGATTCCCCTATAAATGCTACTGATTGACCTATTGGAATCGTTAATGATACGTCTTTAATTGAATAGTCCTGTTGGTTAGGATACTTAAAAAACACACCATTCAATCTAATTGAATCCTTAAATGTCCCCTCTTCATTAATAGATAAATCTAAAGAGTGATCTTCCGTAAAAATTTGCGAAAGCTCTTCTGAATTTACAAATAAGTCTTCATAGATAACAGTTAAAGCTGGCCTATTATATCGAATAGTTGAAATCATCGAGATTACTCGATTAATAGAAGGCATAAGTCTAAAAGCTGCCATTGCAAATAGAGCCATAGTAGATACTATTTTTGTCATCGTAATCCCTTGGAAAATAATGATCAACATAGTAATAAGAACAATTGATACAATTAACGTTTCAATAAACAACCTTGGAACTTGGTCAAGCATCATGATATACCGTTTAATAATTGCATTTTTTTGGCTCTGCTCTGCATAAGCATTAACAAAAAAGTTTTCTTTTCCTGATACCTTCACTTCTTTACTTGCGCCTAACCCCTGGTTCATCCATTTAATCATCTGCCCGTTAACTTGCTGTTGTTCTTTTCCTATTTCACTCATCTTTTTCCTAAACATTTTTAAAAACAATATGACGCTTCCGCCTAATAAAAAGGAGGCTGTTAATGTTGCTACTGGAGTTGTATATAATAACAAACTTAAAATGCAAAATATTACAAGTAACTCCGTAAACAATTGAAATCCGGATAAAATAATCCCCTGAAACACTTTAGGTACTTCCTCATTTACATTTCGAAGTAATACTGCTGTGTTTCTTTGTAAATGAAATGTATATGGTTTTGTTAAGTACCCATTAAATAGTCTTTTTGACAATTTAACTTGTTGGTTAAGAATCACACGGTTCTGGGAATATTGAAACAATAAAATATATAAATTTTTTAAAACAAAAATCAAAAGTAGTACAAAGACCGAAAAGATCAAAAAAGATGTTGTCGATTTAAATTGAAATAACTCATAAATTGTATTTAAAATCTTTTGTTCCTTTATAATCGAAGGATTCGTAACAATACCTACGAATGGAACGATTAATCCAATCCCTACTGTTTCAAACATCGCAGAGACTATCATCATAAGAAATAAGACTAACAACTTTTTCTTTTCTCTTTTGTTAAAGAGCAGAAGTAATTTATTTAATGTATCTCCCAATTCTCTTTCACACCTTTACAATGAAATATCTAAAGATATCATCAATTTTTAAATGCTATCTGTTGTTTTCAATTTTACTTTTCCATTTTATAAACTCAAAAATAGATTTATACTCATGGATTTTTTCAATATCAATTCCTAATTCCTTAAGTTCAATTGCAAAATTGAACCATTCCTTTTCAAGGGGATGCTGTATTTCTGCATTTATACCTAACAAAGTGCTCATATCGACACTTAGTACTTTCGTAATCTTTTCCATAACTTGAATAGATGGATTCTGGTTTATTTCACGTTCAATGTTACTTAAATAGGACTTAGAAATATTCGCTTTTTCAGCAAGCTCAGATAATGTTAACCCCTTCTTTTTACGAATTTCTTGTATTTTTTTTCCTATCATATTTTCACCTCTTTTAGCTTAAAGAGTTCTTTATAAATTGTATTTTTAAGACAACTTATAACCCTGTTTTGCTCTTCTTCTGTTAAGTTTGATCCAGAAGGAAGACATATGCCTGTTTTAAATAAGATTTGAGCTACATCTTCATTTTTATCATGTGAATAATAAGGGGTATTTTCAAAAAGGGGCTGCATATGGAGCGGTTTCCATACATGACGAGCTTCAATATTTTCTTCTGCCAATGCTTCAATTAGACGCTTAGTAGAAATTCCTAATTCTTGGTCAATTGTAACGACTGTAAGCCAGCGATTACTCCTTGTATTTTTTAATTCAGGCATGAACGATAAACCAGTTATATTTGATAGTTCTTTAGAGTAACGTTCAAAGATAAGTCTTCTTTTTTCTACTCTTTCATCCAATACTTCTAATTGAGCTCTTCCAATTCCAGCTAGTATATTACTCATTCGATAGTTATATCCCATTTCACTATGTTGATAGAATAGTGTTGAGTCCCTTGCTTGAGTAGCTAAAAAACGAGCTCTTTGTAGGGCTTCAACGTCATTAGAAATAAGCGCTCCTCCTCCTGACGTTGTAATGATTTTATTTCCATTGAATGAAAAAATACCAAATCTTCCAAAGGTACCACTTACTTTACCTCTATATGTTGATCCCAGTGATTCAGCCGCATCTTCAATGATTGGAACATCAAATTGATCACATAATGCAAGTATTTCGTCCATTTTTGCACTTTGACCATATAAGTTCACAACAATTACAGCTTTTGGTAACTTATGTTCCAAATGTGCATCCTGAAAAGCTTTTTCAAGAGCCCTCGGAGACATATTCCACGTATCTGACTCTGAATCAATAAAAACTGGCTGAGCTCCTAGATAAAGAATCGGGTTCGCGCTTGCCACAAAAGTAAGGCTTGAACAAAAAACCTTATCACCTTTTGTTACGCCTAATAAAGAAAGAGCCAAGTGAATTGCCGCCGTTCCTGAATTGACGGCAACTGCTCCACTGGCTCCTACGTATGAGGCAATCTCTTTTTCAAATGCGTCAACATTTGGTCCTAGAGGTGCAACCCAATTCGAATCAAATGCTTGATTAATATATTTTTGCTCATTTCCACTCATATGTGGAGGAGAAAGATAAATTTTTGATAAAGACATTTGTAAACCCCTTCTCGTTTAATTTTTAATTCCAACAGCTAACTTTTTAATTACTTTAGCAGGACTTCCCACTGCACAACTGTAAGGTAAAATATTTTGTAAAACAGTTGATCCCGCTCCAATGACTGACCATTTTCCTATTTTCAAGCCTGGTATAATAGTTGCAGAAGCTCCTATATGGACTCCTTCGTCTATTTCAACATTTCCAGTTAATGTTGCATTTGGTGAAACATGTGAGTAATCCCCAATCAAATTATCATGTTCAACAATCGAGCTTGTGTTAATAATGCAATGGTTTCCAATTTTTGCACCTGTATTTATAACTGACTTAGGCATTACAATTGTCCCATTCCCAATGATAGCTGATGGGCTTATTATTGCTGATGGATGAATAATTGATAAATATTGATCGCTATTTATATTTAGTAAATTTACTATTTTTTTTCTTGTATCATTATTACCAATCGCAATGATTACTTTAACTTGAAAAGTAAGGTATTTTTTTATAGAATCTACAGGACCATATATGATTTCATTCTCCCGTTTTTCAATAGTAAATATATCATCTAAAATAGCTATGATTTCGTGATTTGTTAAAGAGTGTACCATTTCTTGAATGACTTTACTGTGTCCACCATTTCCTAATATAATTATTTTCATACTACATCACTTCATATGAACCCTTAAATTTTTCAATCGTCGCTTGCCCTTGCTGACTAATGTCTTCTTTCTTGATCACCTTAATAAACGTTAAGAATAAAATTTTTAAATCTACTATAAGACTGAAGTTTTTTACATACCAAATATCAAATTTAAATTTCTCTTCCCAAGTGATTGCATTTCTACCGTTCACTTGAGCCCAACCAGTTATTCCAGGCTTAACATCATGGCGTTGCATTTGCTCTTTCGTATAAAGAGATAAATATTCCATTAAAAGTGGTCTTGGACCTACTAGACTCATCTCACCTTTAACGACATTAATCAACTGTGGAAATTCATCTAAACTCATTTTTCGAAGGAATATTCCAAATTTGGTTAATCGTAACTCGTCAGATAATAGCTCACCATTTGAATCCTTTAAGTCAACCATTGTACGGAATTTGTATAAGTTAAACGGTTTCCCGTTTAATCCTGGCCTTACCTGAGTAAATAAAATTGGTGATCCCATTTTGAATCTTACCATTACTCCAACAACTAAGAGGATTGGAGAAAAAGCAATTAATATCATTAGAGAAATAATTAAATCTATACTTCTTTTCATATAATTGGACCCCCTATTTAAGCTTACTTACATTTACTAGGTTCGTGTTACGCAGGGTCTGTATTTTATAAATGATTTCATTTACAAAATCCTGTGTTTTTATATCAACTTGTTCATTACCTTTTTTATAAAAGCTTTCAAGAATCTCCTTTAACTGCTCCTGATTCAAGTTAATCGATTTCAAAGTTTCCTCCTACTTAATTTGAAACAATTAGATACCAGTGTTCGTTATAGGCAGATTGATTTCTGAAAATTTATCATAGCCATTAGGATTATTTTTTTGCCAATTCCAAGCATCCTCACACATGTCGTTAATATCTTTGATTGCTTCCCAACCTAGCTCCGCTTTTGCCTTGGAAGGATCTGCAAAACATATAGCTGCATCTCCTGGCCGACGTTCCTTAATTGTGTAAGTAATTTTTCTTCCAGAAGCTTTTTCAAATGCTTTAACCATTTCTAGAACGCTATAGCCTCTACCTGTCCCGAGATTATACGCGTTTACTCCATTTTCATCTCCAAGCTTTTCTAGTGCTTTTAAATGGCCCTTCGCTAAATCCACGACATGAATGTAATCCCTAATACCTGTTCCATCCAACGTTGGATAATCATTTCCAAAGATATTTAAACTAAGTAACTTTCCTACTGCTACTTGCGATATGTATGGAACTAAATTGTTTGGAGTTCCTTTTGGATCTTCGCCAATCAATCCACTTTTATGGGCACCTACAGGATTAAAGTATCTCAATAATGTAATTCTCCAATTATTGTCGGAATTATATAAATCTCTCAGTATATCCTCTATTATTTGTTTCGTGCGACCATATGGATTTACCGCCCCTAACATCATGTGTTCAGAAATTGGCACTTGATCTGGGGAGCCATACACGGTTGCAGATGAGCTAAATACAAGCTTTTTTACATTATATTTTTTCATAAGTTCACAAAGATAGATGGTGCCGGTTACATTATTTTGATAGTATTCAAGTGGTTTGCTATTTGATTCACCAACTGCTTTTAATCCAGCGAAATGCATTACAGCATCAATATGATGGTTCATAAACACTTCTTCAAGCTTCCCTTTATTTAATATATCTATATGATAGATTGGGAAATATTTTCCTGTAATTTCAGATATGCACTTTAAACTCTCGGGACTACTATTTGAAAAATTATCTACAACAATAATTTCATAGTCATTATTTAAAAGTTCTACACAAGCGTGACTTCCGATATAGCCCGCTCCACCTGTAATTAAAATTCTCAATTGTGCCATCCTCCTATATAAAATAAAAGTAATGAAAAAAAGCATTTCAACTAATAAGTTAATTGAAATGCTCTATTCTTGAACTTTATTTAATTTTAAACTTCTTATTCCTCCCTTTAATTTACTAGTTAATAAATGCTTAATTTGTATTAAGCTTAGTAATGGCCTGTAAATTAATGGATGAATTTTAATGACTAGCAATAATATTTTTACAGTAAAAGGTAACTCTTTTAGTTTTACTGTTTTATTTGAGTATTTGTTTAAAATGCTAGTAACTTTATAATATTCATTTTTATAAATCGAAAAATTAGTATTTGTAATAAATAAATTTAATAAATGTAATGAAGTAAATACCAATTTTGTTAACACTTTATTACATAGCTCTGGGTAATATTTAATCATGAAATTATACATATCTATATATATTAATACACTATCAATTTTTATATTCTTAGTTGAATCTTCCATTATACTTCCACTTCGCTGTAAATAATTATATTTAGAACTACCAACACAACAAACTTTATTACTTTCATGAATCATTCGATAAGTAAAGTCAGTATCCTCGTGAATAATCCCTATTTTAAATCTTTGTTTTTCAAATAAACTTCTTTTAAATAACTTTGTACACACAACTTCATTATACATTTTTCCATCTAGTAAGGTTCTCATTGCTTCCTTTCTGCTTTGAACCATTAAAGGATATGGATTATTCTCAATCTTTTCATTATCTTTTAAAATAAAGTAATTACAGCTGGCAATTTCGCATTCTTTTTCTACACACATATCATAAAGTAATTTATACATATCTGGTTCGATCCAATCATCGCCATCCACAAACCCTATGTATTCCCCTTTAGCAATTTCAATACCTGAATTTCTAGCATCAGATAGTCCACCATTTTTTTTATGAATTACTATAATTCTACTATCTTTTTTGGAATACTCTTCAGCTATATTCCCACAACGATCGGGGGATCCATCATTTACTAGAATCAGTTCAAAATCCGAAAATGTTTGGGATAAAATTGAATCAATACATTTATGAATATAATTTTCAACATTATAAATAGGAACTATTATACTTATTTTAGGATGCATATTTTAATATCTCCTATAAAAAAAATTTATCCTTTTAACACATAATTTTTATTATTTTTTTTATTATCGACTACATTAAAAAGTTTTTTATTCCAAAATATCCGCACACTAACCAATTTAATCGATATTTTAATAACATTGCCATAACTTTATTTTTATAGGGTAGTTTCTTCAGATTAGTGTTTTTTACAGCTTCATTTAACTTTGGATTATTTAACATTGACATGATCCTACTTAATTTATCTCTAAATCCGATATCATGCCTTCTACATTCACATATAATGCAATGAATTGTAACATTGAGGAAATTTGCCCCACCAATATAAATATTACTTTTAAAATAATTTGCATAATCTTGTGAAGTTCTATAAATAATTACTCCATTTGTTTCAAAAGTTTTATCATTATATTTACTTGATGAGCTATCAATCCCTCTTCTGTAATTATAAAAGGACTTATCCATATATAACGCACATTTAGAATGTTTTAGATATTCCAAATTAAATATCCAATCTTCTCCGTAAAAAATGTCAACATTTAATCTAATGTTGTTACTATCTACTAGTTCTCTACAATATAAATTCGATGCTAAAGAATTTATATTTCCAAATTCAAGTGCAAACGGAACTAGTTCATTTAATATTTCACTTTTATTAAATATACTTTTATTTATTTCTTTTATTGGAGCATGAACAATTTGATTATCTTTATTTATAAGTTTTATATTTGATAGAACTAAATCTACTTCCTTATTCATAGCACAAGCCAACATTTCTTTATACATGTTTTGTTCAATCCAATCATCAGCATCAATAAAGGATAAGTAATTACCGCAGGAATGATCAATTCCATTATTTCTAGCTTCACTTGGACCAGCATTTTCTTGGTTTAAAACTTTTATTCTAGGATCTTTATTAGCATACTCATATGCAATATTGAGGCTATTATCCGTAGATCCATCATTCACTAAAATTATTTCAATATTTTTTTCAGATTGAGAAATTAAAGAATTAATACACTCTTTTAAATATTTCTCGGCATTATATATAGGAACTATTACACTTACTAAAGGTTGCAAGATCTACCCCCCTTTTAATTAAATAATTTTTACTAACTGATTAATTTCAATTGAATTATCAAATTGTTGATTTTCTAAGTTCCTCATAAATTTTAAGGATAGATCTTTTTCCTTTATTATTTTCACTATATTTGATACTAGTTCATCGATATTGCCATAAGTTAATCCATTTTCATGATGTTGTATCTGCTCTCTAAATTCTGGGATGTCACTCGTTACAATTGCTTTACCTAAAATCTTAGCTTCTAATACCGTAATTCCAAATCCTTCTACATGTGAAGGCTGCACATAAATGTCACACATTTTCATATAAGGATACGGATTACCTTTACTCCCAAAAAGAAAAAATTGTTTTACTAATCCTTTATTTTTTATTAAACTAGTTAATTTTTCTTTTTCAGGTCCATCTCCAATAACTATCCATTTTATTTTAAACCCTTGATTACCTAACTTTTCACATGCATTTATTGCATCCTCTATCCCTTTTTGAGGAATTAATCTACAAACAGTAACAATCAGTATCTCGTCCGTACTTTTTTCTATATTGTGTTTGACCATCTCATTTGCCATACTTTTTATTAAATTTGGCGAGACGATATTATTTATTATTTTTATTTTATGATTACATGCTGGAAATTTCTGCATTAGCACTTCTTTACAATGCTTTGAAACTGTCATTATGAAATCTAATTCTTTAAAATAGTGATTATCTAACTTATAGTTATAAGGGATTTTGCTATAGTCTGTATGAATCCATCCAACTTTTTTCTTAGCTTTAACATGATCTACTGAAAAATAGATTGATTTTTTTTCTAGAAATCCCACAGATAAATCATATTCTTTATTAAATTTGGGAAGAAAGTGACTAACATACTTCCATCCAATATACTCTTTTTTCAAAATGTATTTATGAATTGTTAATATTAATAGAAAAATGAATTTAGTAAAAAAAAGGTTGTATTTTTTACTTATTAATAAATTAGTTAGTGATTTAATTGGTGGTGCTGAAAAAAATTTATAATCATTATCTTTATTAATAATATTTACTTCCTTTGGTACTAGTGAAATAAATTCACCTGAATAATTAAATAAAAATAAATCCACATCAAATTTCTTATAGTCAATCTTTGATAATAGAGTTACTAAACTTTTTTCAGCACCTCCTATCCTTAAGGACTCAATTGAGAACAGCAATTTTTTCTTCATTCGATATTTTCTCCTGATTGTTCTCTATTAATCTATATAACTTATTTATCTCGTGCTCATTACCTAATTTTTCGTTTTTCAGGTTTGCAGTTAATAGGGTTAGTTTTTCTTTATAATCTATTGCCTCTTTTATAGCTTTGAACACACTTTCTTCGTCCATATTTGTAATTATACCATTTACTTTATTCTCAATTTGATCTAGTACAGTAGAAAAATTAGTAACAATAATAGGCTTATTTAGTATTTTTGCCTCATCAATTGCTACAGACTTACCTTCATATCGTGAGGGCTGGGCATAGAGATCGGCCTGTTTTATATATGGATAAGGATTTTCTTTTTCTCCTAAAAAAATAAAATCATTATTTAGGTTTAAATCCGTTACCATTTTTTTAAACTTTGATTCTTCATTTGAGGTTCCTATCGAATACCATCTAAAATTATATCCATTTGCTTTTAATTTAGCAGATGCTTTAATTGCAATATCGTACCCTTTACTCATTAAAGGTCTACCCACAGTTACAATCTTGGTCCCTTCAAAACCATCAAACAAGTCTAAGTTACTACACGCCATATTGTTAATTAATGTCGGTGAACTGATATTTTCAATAACTCTCGTTTTATGGGAGCATTCTGGAAAAAATTTATCTAAAGATTGTTTACAAATTTCTGAGACAGTTACAATGTAATCCACTTTAGGGTAATATAATTTATCGGCCGAATAGTAGTAACTCCATTTTTCATAATCATTATGGAAATAGGTTATTTTTTTATTGGCTTTTATCTTATCTACTAAATAATAAAGAATTTGTTGACCATTATAATCAATAGCGACATCATAATGCTCATCAATAATAGGGAAGTTAGATGACATATACATTGCAGCATAACCTTTATTAAGTCTGGATAGTAAGAAATGAAATGTTCTTTTCAATGCAAATTTTATCTTTTTTTCCTTTATTAGATCTAAAATACATCCCGGGAATTTTTTGAAAAACGAAGGTGGGAATCCCAGATTTATTAAATTTACTTCTTTTGGAATTTGATTTAAAAAGATCCCAGTCGGTGAGAATACAGCTATATCGATTTTATATTTACTGTAATCAAAACATTGTAATAATGTCACTAAGCTTTTTTGAAATCCACCACTTTCCATATCTGAAACTAGAAATAATACCTTTTTCATATTTCCATCCTCTTTCTCTATCCTTTTATATTGAGAAAATACTAGTATAACCAGCACTATTGCTTATTTGATAATAGAAAAACGTCATATAACAAACCATAATGCCAAAATAAATTAATTGATTAAAGCTGCTTTTCTTAAATAATGCAGTTAGTTTCGGAATCAATAATACGCTAAATATCGTAAAATAATCTGCAATCCTAGCAATAAAAACATAATTGGATGAAAGTAACATAAATATCACGCCTATTACGTAGAGATTTACCAAATGATCGCTATTTGAATATATTTTTTTTAGTGGTACTCTCCAAATAAATAAAGGAAATAACGGAATTATAAATATCAAAATCCTCAAAATATTAACACCATAATAACCTTCTGTTAATGTTTTAAAATAATCACTATACTTAGTATTTGCTAGAGCTGCCTCTAATATATTCACGAGTATAGCAAATGAAACGGTAAACGTGACTCCAGATACCATCGTTAGAATTGTCCACTTTGTCCAAGCTCTTCCTTTATAAATTAGATATGTTGGAATCATTATTAAAGCAGAAAAGTGAAAAGTCGACGCGACTAATATGGAGATCAAATATTTTATGAATTTTCCTTTACCCAGATATCTTATTGCCCAAAATACAATACTGATTGCTAAGTACTGTCTCATAATATTAAAACTAGTAAAATAAAAGCCAATACATATGTAAAGGAGTATACTTAACTCAAACTTCTCACTAAATTTAGCAATTGTTAAAACTATAAGCGTATTGGTTATTGCTGCGCAAATAAATATAAGAAATTGCGGTTGAATCGATATTTTATACAATGCCCAATTAAGTAATGCAAAACCCGGCTCAATCTTTAATGAAAATATATCTTTAAAATCCATATTTCCAATTTTGGCGTAATCACTTCGATAGATCCATTCATCACTATAAAGAGCATTCATGAATCTAAGTCCAGATATCAGTATTAAAGTAATTAATACAGGAAAGATAAAATATTTATTATTAATGAATTGCTTATTTTTAATAATTCCAAATCGTTTTGCTAACCACCCATAGCTATAAGCAAATAGTAAAGTCAAAACATAAGGTACCAAAATAGACTCACCCTTACTAAAATCAGTTATTATACTTTACATTCCAATAATGATATAACATTATACCTGCAGGTAAAGTAGACCAGAATAATAAATACTGTTTCGAATTTTTTGACATCCAATTTAATTTTTTCTTGGCAAAAAAACCATAGCAAATATATAGCATCATACTTTTAATTCGAACTCTCCAGTTGAAATTTTTATCTATAGTTTCTTTACTGCTTTCCATACCACCTAAAGGACAGTTAATCCGTAATCTTCTTCCTGATTTCGTTAATCCTCCTTCTAAATATTCAGTGATATAAATAGGTTTATTAATATATAACGTTTTGTATTTACGTGCAATTCGTACCCAAGCAACATGCTCTCCAATAAATCTCTCATTTTTATATACCGGAAATGGGTATTTCCTTAAAATATCCGTAACAAATACTTCGCTCTTATCTCCTTTTGTCCCTTTGTTCATAATTAAATCAATATAAGTAGAAATGATTTCACTTTCATTAAAAGTATCACCAATTATCTTTCCATCACTGTAGCATCTTAGGAACGATATACTTCCAATTTCCTTTTGCTCCTTATACTTTTTATAGTAATTATTAATCGATCCTACAGCGTCAGGGGTTAGACGATCATCACTATCTAAAATTAATGATAACTTTCCCTGGGCATGTTTTACGCCTTCATTTAAAGCTGTGTGCTTTCCACCATTTTCTTTATAAAAATATTTTATATCTATTTCATTTTTACTCATTAGTTCAGCAACGATCGCTTTCGTATCATCAATACTTCCGTCATCTATGATAATCCATTCAAAATCTTTTAATGTCTGATTCTTTAGACTTACATAACAGTCGATTAACAATTTACTTCTATTAAATGTAGGGGTTAAAATTGTAAGAAACTTTGACACTTTATCCCTCCAGCTTTAACATACTGATATATATTTTTTTTATTGAAGCTCCATAGTTTGTAATATCGTAATCTTTTTTAATTGAGTGATAAGCGTTTTCTCCAAATTGTTTACGTTTTAACTCTTGATTCTTTAAATATAGTAAACTCTTTATGAATTGTTGATAATCTAAATTAGAAATAATGAATCCATTATGCTCATTTTTTATAATCTCACTTATACTTCCCACATCCATTGCAACTACAGGTTTTTCAAAGCACATTGCTTCTAAAATTACCATTGGAAGTCCCTCATTTATCGATGGCAAAAAGAATATATCAATAAGTGGATAAAATTTGTAAACATTATCTTGATGCCCAGTGAGTTTAAACAATTCCTCTAATTCTAGATTTTTTATTAAACTTTTTATCTCTTCTTCCTGATCTCCGCTGCCTATTAATAAAAACTGGCATTCTTCAAACTTCTCTTTCTGTTTTGCTAATTGGTAAATAAAAGGAATGATTCCTTTTTGTTCGGAAAGTCTACCAACAAAACCTATTATTACCTTTCTTTTTGGTATACTAAATTCTCGATAGGCTCTTTCTCTATCCATATCTACATAATTTCTAATCTCTTCAACATCAATCGCATTCGAGAGCGTAGTAGTGTTCACATGATTAATAAAGTCAGAATTTTTTTTATAGTATTCAAATACTTCTTTGCCACACGCAATATTATGGTCATATCGTTTTCGAAAAAAAGTATCAATTAGTTTATTTAGGTTATTACTTTCTAACCATGGATAACAAATATGAATATGAGAAAGAACTTTTGCGTCTAAGTGAAATATTTTTATCGTTAAATAAGAAAAAATCGATGCTATATTGTCATGTGCATGAACAATCTTAATGTTGTTATTTTTTATTATTTTTCTTAGATTCAAAAATATTTTTATTGGGTTTTTATCTTTAAAGTCTATTGAGTAGCTCTTTATATTATTTTTTTTAAAGATTGATTTTAAATCTTCTCCACCACAAACAACTATTGGTTCATCATTTTTCATATTTTTACATAAAATAAGAGCCAATTTCTCGGCTCCACTCAGCTTATTCATTGGTAAAACGTGTAAACTCTTCATAGTAATAGACTCCTTACTTACAGAGCATAAGATTTAGCTATACTACTTACCACTTGATTTACGTCATACTTCTTAATAAAGTGATTCGCGTTCGAAGCCATCTGTTCTAATAATACTCTGTCCTTAATTAGCTGTTCAATTCTGTCCGCAGTTACGGTTGGTTCATTAGTTGGTACTAAAAATCCATTTACATTATTTTCAATTAAATCTCTAATACCTCTGATATTTGTACCGATCACTGTTTTCTTACATGCCATTAACTCCATTATGTTTCTTGGGAGACCTTCCCTATGTGATAAAAGAATCCCAATATCACAGGCAGCTATAAGTTCACTAATGTCATTACGAAAACCTAAAAACTGTATATTTTCTTCTAATCCTCTAATTCTTACTACTTCCTTTAGTTCCTCTTTTAGCGGTCCATCGCCTGCACATACTACATTGACTTGAATCCCTCTATTTTTTAAAATATCGACGGCATCAATCATCTGCCTATGATTTTTATTTTGATTCACCTCTGCAATCATAAGAATAACAAAGTCATCTTTACTTAAATTCAATTTTCTTCTAATTTCGTCCTTATGAAATAAATCCATGTTATAGGAAGCAAAATCAACCCCTACACCATGGACTTTTAGAATCCTATTTATATTAAATTTCTGAGCTCTCTGAAAATCCTCAGTATTCATCGTTATGATTGTGTCTGTAAAGTAACCCATTATTTTTTCAATAGGATAATAGATACACCAATTTGTAACGGGAGCCCCCTTATAAAAGTGAAATCCATGTACTGTATATACTGTTTTTAGTTGGGGAAACTTGGCCTTTAAAAGTCTTCCGTACAATGCGGCAATTGGTGTATGGACATGTACAATATCATACTTATGCTCTGCTTGTATTTTGATAAGCTGTCTAAATGCCTTTAGATTTGATGGATGAAATGGATTCCTAGAAAAAGGAATGTCGTAAATATTTACGCCTTGCTCAGTTAGAGATCTCTCGATTTCTAAATCAACTGAACAGGCACAATCAACTATGTTTTTATCACTGATAAGTTTTTTAATATGAGGAACTAAAAAGGCATTGATTGTTCTACTTAGTGTCGTTATATATAATATTTTTTTCATAGAATTCACCAATTATTCCTTTTAACCATTCCAGTTTTATTTTTCTCTACATTTGGCATTGCTTTTGTAGCTGAGATGAATCTAGTCCCTAATCCCACCGTTGGAATAATACCTTTTTTTACTTTCATATAAATGGGCACTCCTTTAAGATATTGAAAGCACTTGTTCTATTTCAATTTTACTGTTCGAAATATTCAGTAATTTATCTTTGAGATTTTCCTGATCCAATGTAGAATATGTTAAAATTATTTCATTTATTTCGTCAATATATAGTTTTGATGTCTTTCCTACATAAATTTTCGGATAAACTTGCTGTTCATACACTTCTTCTTTATTCAATAATTCTTCGAACAGCTTTTCACCTGGACGTATGCCAGTAAACTCAATTCCCACTTCATCAATTGAGTTACCTGAAAATTTAATCAAATTCTTAGCAAGGTCAACAATTTTTACAGGCTCGCCCATATCCAATACAAAAATTTCTCCTCCATTAGCTAAAGCTCCGGCCTGGATCACCAGCTTCGAAGCCTCAGGAATTGTCATGAAGTATCTAACCATATCTGGATGAGTTACTGTAATTGGTCCACCCTTTTCAAGTTGTTTCTTAAATAAAGGAATCACGCTACCCCGACTACCTAAGACATTTCCAAATCGCACAGCGACAAACTTAGTTTTACCATTTCGATCCAAATTTTGTATTATCATTTCTGCCAATCTTTTAGTTGCCCCCATTACACTAGTTGGATTTACGGCTTTGTCAGTTGAAATCATAACGAAATTTTCAACGTCATATAAACTAGCAGCAGTTGCAACATTTAGTGTACCAATGATGTTATTTTTCACTGCTTCTTCAGGATTTTGTTCCATTAAAGGAACATGCTTATGTGCAGCTGCATGGTATACTACATGCGGTCTATGTTTTCTCATAATCGATATCATTTTCTTCTCGTCTTGTATATCTGCAATTTCTGTTACAAATTTAATCGAAGTATTTACGAATTGCTCTTTTAAATCCATTTCTATTGTATAAATGCTATTTTCACCATGTCCTAATAAAATTAAAGTACTTGGACTAAACTTTGAAATTTGCCTACAAATCTCAGACCCAATAGACCCGCCTGCACCAGTTACTAATACAATCTTATTTGTAATTGAATCTGAAATCATTTCAATATCCAGTTCAACTGCCTCACGCCCCAATAAGTCTTCAACTTGTACATCACGAAATTGATTTACGGATACTTTTCCAGTCATAATATCCTCTAGCATTGGTAGAATTTTTGTTTTTGCTTTTGTTTTAGTACATTCTTGTAAAATTTTATTAAGTTCTTTTCTTCTTAAGGATGGAATTGCAATTATTATATTGCTTATATCTAGTTTATTTACATAATTTTCAATCTGGTTTACTCCACCTATTACCGGAATACCCAAAATATGTAAATTTTGTTTTTTAACACTGTCATCGATAAATGCAATTGGCTTTAATTCTGAATCATAATTTTTTAACAATTGTCTTACTACCATTGTACCTGCAGCACCAGCACCAATAATAAGTGTTCTATTTTTATTCTCTGTATTCTTCTTAAACGAATCTGTATATATTCTCCATACTAAACGGGTTCCTCCGATTAACAAAATATGTAGAACCCACGTTACCGTTAATAGTCGGAAATACATTTCATGTATAATCAACTTCTGTACGATTGCAGTGCAAAGAATTGAGTAAGTAATTGCTTCAAAGATTATGATTAGTTCTCCGATACTTGCATACTCCCAGGCCTTCTTATATAGCTTAAAAATAAATGAAAATAAATGATGGCTAAGTACCAATGTAATTGAGCTAATAACAATCGGAGCTTTGAAAACATCAATCGTTGCGTTTACTAAAAATCGACTAAAGAAAATAGAAGTTAATACAATAAATGAATCTAAGAAAATAATAAAAGAAACTCTTTGTCTATAAGTCACATTTCTTACTCCTTTTCTACACGAGTTCACTTAAAATTTTTAAAGTCTTTAACTATTGAATCCCTTTAAAAATCCAATAGTTAAAGACTTTAAATTAAATATTGGGCATCCAACCCACCCTCACATCACACTTTCGACGACTTGCGTCTAAGGTATCTTTCAACCCACAGTATAACCGAGTGCCTTCATTGATAGAGGTAAGAAGACATCACCTTTACTTCAAGTTGGTACTATTCTTAATAAAGAACAAGGTTATAAAAATAAAATCTATTTTTTTAGCAACTAAAATCCTTATCTTTTGTTATTTAGAATGACTCCTACTAACTTTGAACTATCATTTAATAGTTTTTTAGCTTGAATAAGATCAATACTTTCTGTTTTCCCATAGCGAATAACCAATATTACACCGTCACAATAATCTGAGAAAATTTTTACATCTGCAAATTCAAGAACAGGAGGTGTGTCAACCAAGACCATATCATATTGATTTGTTGCTGTCTCGATTAATGTCTTCATTAATATTGAACCTAATAGATCGGCTGCATTGGCAAGAGTTGGTCCACTAGGTAATAAATCTAAACCTTTAATTTCCGTATGTTTTATTGCATCTTCTAATCTATTTTCTCCTGTTAATACGCTACTTAATCCAAGAGAGTTACCAATATTAAAAGCAGAAAATAGCTTCGGTCTTCTTAAATCAGCATCTATTAAGAGAACCTTTTTTCCCAACTGTGTTAGTGATATTGCTAGATTTGCCGCAGTTGTAGATTTCCCCTCATTATGGTTTGGAGATGTCACAATTAAAGATTGGGTCTTCCGTCCATCCACTGACCCTAGAAAATTTGTTCTAATTGTCCTGTATTCCTCAGAAATTCTACTATTTGGACTATTAGAAGTTACTAGATTGATTAGATTGATTTTGTTCTTTAATTGTGATGATTTTCTGTTCATTAATCGCATGATACTCCTCCTTCATAGCATTAAGTTTCCTTTCACTTTTGCTTAATGACGTATTTTTCTTTCTCATTTTAGAAACAGTCCCTAAAACAGGAATTCCAAGTAATTCCTCAACATTTTGCTCTGACCTCACCGTGTCATCCAATGAATCAAGTAAAAAGACGAGTCCTATACCAACAGCTAATCCTACTAACAATCCATAAATACTATATTTGCTATAATTTTCATTAATTGGAATATTATTGACCTCTGCACGTGATAAAAGTTTAATATCCTTAAATCCTAATATATTTGGCATTTGATTCATAAAAACATCTGCTGTAGTATTGGCTATCTCTGCCGCTAAATCAGGATTTGAATCTACTACAGTAATTTTAACCACCGATGAACCGTTTACACTTTCAACTGTAATTTCTTTGCTCAAATCATCTGAGGTTATATTCAAATTCATCTGCTCAATAACATATTCCAATAATGATGGCTCTTTTACCATTACCAATAGTGTGTTCATTAAATCTGGTGTTTTTGCATTTACTATTAATTTAGAAGAAGTGGAGTACAGTGGAGTTGTAAGATAGACTGTATAGATTCCACCTAAAGCAAAAAATAGACTGATTGATACAATAAGTATCCAAATACGTTTCTTTATGATTGCGTATAACTTTTTAATGTTAAATTCATTTTCCAAATTCATCACCACTTTTTTCAATATTTTGTTTATACTGCTTCCATCGGATAAGTTCATTATAAAGAACAAAATTTGAGAGGACTTGTATTTATTCTATAATTCAAAAATAACTAAAGGTAAATTTCTTTAAGGTTCTTTATATTGAACAAAACTATGGATAATAATATTCATTTTTAATAGAAACAGGTATTAAAATTCTACAAAGTCACTACTAAATTAATTTAAAATTAACGTTCAGTTTCTATATAACGAACAGCTGAATGTAAAAAATGATATATATTATAGATACTAATCCATTCTAAATGGCGTATTGTTTCAACAAAATACTGAAAATTACGTTAATTATAAACTAAATTTTAATTCCTTAAAAAGAACAAGTCAATAATATTTTCTATAAATTTACATCCTTTTTACCAAATTAAAATACATTTGTTTTTATTTTTTTAATTAAAAATTCCTATTAAATTATTTTTAAAAGTTTAAATATATTTCTTAAATTAAGTCTAAAGTTGTTCTTTTTTAAGAAATATAGGTGCTAATCTACTAAAAACTACTTTTCCCTTTCAATTTAAGGATAAAAATATTATGCTAAACGCTTTGTCTTAAGGATAAAGAAATCACTAAAACTAAAAAAACAATAATATTAATGAAGTAGTCTAATCGTTTTTTTCCATACTTGTCCCTTTTTTCACGCCCCACTGCTAAATGGTAGATTCTATATAATAAATTTATTATAGATATTTCCATATATGCCAAGTCGTCGTTTAAATTGAATAATTTCTTTTTTATGTTTAATCAAAAGTGCCAAAGATTTAACATCAACTATTAAGTTTTCTTTTTTACAAATTTTTACTTAAGAAATATATTTAGTAAAAAATTAGTAATATTTCCAAGTTTCTTCGGGAATTCTAGTTTTAGCCTATTATGAAAGGAAGTTTTAATATGGAACAAACTCTGTACGAAAAATATGGTGGAGAAGAAACAGTCGGAAAAGTTGTGGACTATTTTTACGATGATTTAGTACTAAAAGATAAAACGGTCAATCACTTCTTCGAAAAAACAGATATGGATAAGCAGCGTCGCCATCAGACAAAATTTATCAGCTTTGCTTTAGGAGGGCCAAACCAATATTCAGGAAAATCAATGTCAAAAGCCCATGCAGGCATGAATATTCAACCTGAACATTTTAATGCAATTGCTACCCATCTTCATGATGCTTTAGCACATTTTGGTGTTAGTGAAGCAGATATCGATCTGGCCCTTACAAAGGTTGAGTCTCTTAGAGATGATATACAGTATAAATAACGCTTAACAATAATGCGTTCACTAAGATTGTATTGATTACTCATTTAAGGTGCTAATTTTCCTCTAAGGACTCTTCGCATCATAATCCAGTGCCTCCAGTCAGTCTAAATAGTTGAAACTTCTCTAAATACTGACTGGAGATATCCAAAAAGCCCATAAAAAAAGGGGACGTCGTCGCCCCAAAAGTAAATTATGAAGAGGTATTTATAACTCAAATTACTTCCCCCTCTATAATCCATTCATCAGAATAGTAATTTCCGTATTTCTACATTATATGTTATTTTACTAAAGTCAGAAGACTTTAACTTGTAAGTGCTTGTTGCTCCGTCGACCAGTTTATAACCTAATTTAATCTGACTTCTATAATTATGATTTGTGCCTTTTGTAAAACTTGCATCTACATAGAAATTACCACCATTGAAAACTTTTCCACCTGTAGTATCAATTGTACAAATTGGCGAAAACTCTACACCTCTATTATTTGTACCACCAGTAGCATCATCATAGTAATCATAAATTACACCTAATACTACTTTTACATTAGTAGAAATCCCAGCATCTATATAAACTGATCCTTTTACATTTACCTTTGATGCCATTTCAACAAATTTATCCTTAAATGCCACTCCATCTGAGACGGGCGTTTGTAAATCTGAGAAATTATACATTAAATAATTTTGAAAGCTCGTCAAATTATAACTAACATAGTTAAATTTTGATCGTAATTTATACAATGAGTCTTTTGATAAAGACAACCCATTTTTATATATTTCCATACCTTCAAAATAGTAACCTGTTCCATCTGAACCATTTATATCAATTAGTGATTTCAAAGTTGTGAAATCACCTGGAGGCATACAGTTTTTAAAAATTACACATCCGTTTGGATACTGATTAATATCACTGCTATCAATCTCAACCGGATTCACAGTTCCTGTTTCTGGACCTTCACCTAAATAAGTTCTTCCTCTTAAAAAAAGTCCTCCATTTCCTGAAGGAGCGGTAATTGGAATGTTTTCTATAATTATTGGATTAATTCCAAATGCCCAGCCTTCATAATCAATTATCGTTGTCTTCTCAGGCTGCGCGTCTGATTCGTATGCTTCCTGATATAAATTAGAGATATTCACACTACCTTTTGTGTGAATGACCATAAAGCGATCGAAATTATTTTTATCTGCGCCTAAATAGCCAATTGCTACGTGGATATTTGAAATTGAACATGGAGTACCCCCATAACCAAATCTAATACCAACTCGATTGTAAAGGAGCTCTACATCATCTGCTTGAAATAAATGACTTGCTGATTTAATGTATATTCCATAATGACAGGTTGAGAATGACATATGTTTACCGCCACTTCCTGAACATGAAAAACCTGGTGATTTAAATCCGTAATCAAAGCCATGAATGAATACATTATAAAAATGGAAATTGTATTCAGCAGATCCGTCATTTTGTGCTCCAAAACAAACTCCGGTTGGAATTTCTGTATAACCTTCATAAGAATAGAACTTTAAATCCTCCACATAGAAGCAAATGCCTGGAGAAGGATTTCTTCGGTCATATATAAAATCTTGCTTATTTGTCTTAATTGTAGTGGATACACTTTTAAACCAAGATGGGGATAATCCATCATTTTCACCTTTTAATTTTATTGTAATACTGCCTGATATACTAGTTAGGTCTATTGGATTAAAATAATATTCTCCTTTTGGTAAATAAAAAGTAAATTCACCATTTGGGTATTGTGTAATTAAACTTTTTAGAATCGCTGAATTACTTGCTGCAAATGCACTATTTCCTGATTTTACCCCTAAAGTTTTTAAATCAATAACTAAACTAAATAATTCATTCCGATTTAAAAATAAAACATTACCATTACTTGATCCAATAAAGAGTTCATTTGTATCCGTAGTAAATCCAAATTCACCAACATCCAAAAGTGGTAAATTTGCTTTAAGGCCTCTACGAATTTGTATTTTTTGTGCCATTAAAAACTCCCTCCATCTATATTGCCTAAAGGTGTGTCAGTAAAATTCCCACCATCTACCTTCTGATCAAAGTTCACATCAGTAAAACTACCACCATCTATATTGAGAATAACCGTAAAAAAAGGAGCTTTATTACTTAAAAACTTTTCAGAATATGAAACAAAAAAAATACTTTTCTTATTTTCTAATGCTTGTCCAATTTTAAGAAAATAAGTCAAAAAACTTTTACCTCCATTCAATGAATATTATTTAGATATAATATCTTATGAAAATCATTTCTTAATTGTCTCAATAAATGACTATTAATATAGAAATAACTTTTTTACATTTTAATTATGTTTGACACAAAAAAATACTAAGATTAGTTCATAAACCAATGATAAAGGTTTATTAGATTAATCTTAGTATCTTTAAAAACTTACTCTATTCTATTTCCAAAACACTCCCTCAAACTCAACTAAATCGTGATAAGGGTACAAAGGTTTCAATAATCTTGCTTTTGTCCATAAATCTGTTGTTTTTTCTAAAGCAGTTAAAGATGCTTTATATTTTTCATCAACTGTAATATATTTTACATTACCTAGATGCTGGAGTGAGTACCCAGTTATTTGTTTAAAGAAGGTTTTATTGGCGTAATCCAATGGGTCACCATTTACAATGTAATTAGTAAACAGCGGTTTAAAAGTTTTTTGGACTTTTTGTGACTTTGCATGAAGTTTTTTCGAACCATCATCTAATAGTACACCTAATGAGTTAAATGTAACTCCCTGTACAAATAGATGATTTTTCAATTTTTTATCATTTTTAAGCTGATAGCCTACAAATTGGGCCAAATAACCTCCAAAGGAATGACCTGTAACATATACACTTGAATGATTGTTCTCTTTTTTATTTAATATTGATGTAACCCAGGCATATGCTTGCTGAGCTTGTTGATCTACGACAACTGGTGAACCATTCTCTGGAGTTTCAAATTCAACTAGTCTTTGATAAATATCTTGTAAATTGATTTTCTTTAATCCACTAAACGCAAATAACAAACTATTATTTTTTTTGTTTTTTAATGCTATTGCTGAAAATCCAATATTACCAGATGTAATAGAAACAAGCTGATAATCACTAAGATTCTTATGAACTTGAGTAAGTAATGGATCAGCAATCCCTTTATGTTCTCTTAAGCTTTTGCCTAATTCTTTATCTAGAAATGCTTCATAAGAAAGCTCAGATGCTGCTAGTAATACGCCATTGGGAAGCTTCTCTAGCTCTCTTTGCTCTTGTTGGCTACATCCAGTGGTCGTTGTAAAAAAAGTAAGTACTGTAACGATAAAAATAACTACACGAAAATTCATTAGTAACCTAGCCTCCTTTCGACAGTCTCTTTCTTCATATTATGTCCACGACCATATGACATGTTCATCTTTTCCCCAAAAAAGCAAAAAAATATACATAAAATTATTGACAGTTTTATTTTACAAATGTTATCATATAAATTTTGTTATTTCATTTATTAATGTTATACTTAAGTTATAAGAATTTTCGGAGGTGGGTACATTGTTCAAAATTGGCGATCAAATTATTTACCCAATGCAGGGAGCTGCAGTAATTGATTCCATCGAAGAGAAAGTTATACAAGGTGTAACACAACAGTACTACATAATCAACATACCATCCAGCAATTTAAAATTGATGGTTCCTCAAGGGAATGTTTCAAACACGAAAATTCGTTTAGTCGAAGACAATGAACATTTAAGTAATGTATTAGATGACTTTTCAAATGGTCTTCCCGACGATTCCTTATCTTGGAAACAGAAATATGATTTAAACATGAAAAAATTAAAGTCTGGCGAATTACTCGCTGGTGCTCAAGTGGTACGTGATCTAACACTTCAAAGTAGAGAGAAACCTTTAAATCCTAGTGAAAGAGAAATGCTAGACACGGCTAAACGCATGTTTGTTGGTGAACTTAGCTTAATTAAAGGCATATCGCAACTTGAAGCAACCGAATTAATTGATTCTGCATTAAAATAAAGTTTTGTTTAAGAAAAGGAGCTTACTTTAAGCTCTTTTTTTTGTTGATTTTTTAACTATTTAGCTTCAAGAATACCTAGGACACTACTTGATTAAACAAGGTATGTATGTAAGTTACGAGTCCGCATTTTTTTTAATAAAATTTATTATTGTTTTTCCACCAGTTTTTAAACCACTTTTAGTTGATTTAGTACAATTATAATAGAGAAGCCAGCAGATATTTGCAGTTTTAGAATTTTTTTCAAATTTACTTTTAATTAATTTGCAGATTTGGCTGTTTTTTATGGTTGCAGATATTTTATTTGCAATCGACGCCATTACCACTTCACTTCTCCAAACAAAATAAAAAAGACTGCTAACAAAAATGCTAGCAGCCTTTTACTCACTCAAAAGTGAAAATTATAATTTAACTACGTTTTCAGCTTGAGCGCCACGGTTACCTTGAGTGATCTCAAAGCTTACTTTTTGGCCTTCTTCAAGAGATTTGAAACCTTCGCCTTGGATAGCTGAGAAATGTACGAATACATCGTCTCCACCTTCAACAGCGATGAATCCGAAACCTTTTTCTGCGTTAAACCATTTTACTGTACCTGTGTTCATTGTACGAACCTCCATTATACCTGTTTTTTTACACTTAATGAGTATTGTTAAGAAAAAATACACACATTAGAACAGGATGAAAATTCGTCCCTTTTAACACATGAATTGAATTAACCAATTTCTTATTAAGTATGTCCCTATCGTAACATAAAATGAAATGAAAAACAAATTGTGCACGAAGAATAATTAAAAATTAATAATTTTTATAAAAAATGACCTTATTTTTTACTTTTCGTTAGCAAGTATTAAACCAACTGGTAAGTTCTTCTTCATAATACTACTAAAGTAACTATTAGGAACTGGTTTGTTCCCTACATAAGGAGAAATTTCAATAGTAAATCCAGGTCGTTTTTTTGCAGCGACATACCAGTCCTTATATCCACCGCCTCCACCTTTTGCGGGAGCGACCAAACTATAGCCTGTTTGTTTTGATAATTTTGTAGCAATTGCCTTATCTCTAGCCATTTGAGTTCCTGATTGGTTATAATGCCAGAAAATAATATTTCCTGATGAGTGATATGCAACTGTATTTTTGAATGAATGTTTATTTGTGAAATCATATAAAGCTTTAGCTTCTGGTTCACTTAGAGCCTTTGTACCTTTATAGTTATCAGGGCCAGGCTTTGACTTATTACCAGAAATTGTATTCCACCCAGCTGGATATTGACGATTTAAATCTACGCCACGTACATTTGCCTTCCAAGCTTTAAAATTCTTGCTACCATTATTTAATTTAATGGCCTGATTTGGATTCTTTGCACTGCTCGCACCTTTTTGTACAAGCATTACACCATCAGGATTAACCATTGGTACAAAATAAATAGACGTTTGGGATAATGTTTTCCTTACATCAAAACCAGATATTTTTGTATTTTTTTCATACGCACTAGCGTATTGATCAAGCATTTCCATTATGACATTTGTCGTCATGTGCTCACGTGCATGATGCGAACCGTTTATACTAATTTCAGATTTACCAGTCCCTAACTTAATCGCATATAAATTTCTACCATCTACAGATTTACCAATTGTTTCAACTTTAGTAAATCCAGGGTACCAAGCATTCAGCTCCTGTAAATCCGCTGTCAACTCGTCATATGAGTAGTCACCATTTGGGTCAACGTAGTTATAAGTTTTTAACGAAATATCTGCTTTAGGGATTAGCCCCTTAAGCCCTCCAACTTTAACGACATAATAAGATGAATAAGCTGAATCAATTACTATTTTTTGTTTAGCAGGTATACTAACCATCGTTGGTTTCGGATCCCGTGGGAAAACAATTTTAGTATTTCGTACTGCAACACCCGCCGTAATTTTAACAGGCTGCGTCACAATACTGATTACAGGCAATGTCTCATTTGGTAAAGGGGTTGTTTTATTTTTATCAATATAAGCAGTTTGATTAGAATATTGGATCATTAAATACTGATTCTTCTCACCTGTTTTACTAAAAACCGTATTTGCTTTAACTGTTCCCCTATTCACTAATTTACCATTTTCATTTAATAATAGAGGTGTATCGCTAGTTACCTTAAAAACTTTCGCCGTTGGGTAGATTTCCCATGGCGTTGCATTTCGGACCGCACTTTTCAAAATAGTCCCAGCATTCCCATTATAAGTAACATAGTAAAGGTCATTCTCCTCTTTATCTACTTTTAACTTAACGTTTGCTGGTATTGTTATAGTAGTTGTTGTTACGTTTGTTGCTGCACCAGTCTTTCCTCCGGTTGTTTCACCTGTTGTTCCTCCAGTTGTTCCCCCGGTTGCTTCACCTGTTGTTCCTCCGGTTGCTCCTCCAGTTGCTTCACCTGTTGTTCCTCCGGTTGCTTCACCTGTTGTTCCTCCGGTTGCTCCTCCAGTTGTTCCTCCAGTTGTTGCTCCGCCGGTCGTTCCTCCAGTTGCTTCACCTGTTGTTCCTCCGGTTGCTTCACCTGTTGTTCCTCCGGTTGCTCCTCCAGTTGTTGCTCCAGTTGTTGCTCCGCCGGTCGTTCCTCCAGTTGTTGCTCCGCCGGTCGTTCCTCCAGTTTCATTATTCTGAATCGTCAAATCTGTAGGTTTTAGCGTTACAACCCATTTTTCTGAATTTGCATTTGTTGTTGATTCTGCAAATACATCTTTAAACATACTAAACATAAGTACTAAAACAACTAAACTAATAAAACCTTTTTTCAAACCCTTCACCTCTCTAATTAATCAAAAACAATTGTGTATATGTAAGTAATTGTTTTTATATAATAATCTCATAACAGACGAAAAGCTCCCTATTTAGGGAGCTTATTTTAATTGTCTAATATATTATTAGTTTATAATATTAGCATTTTCATTGCATATTAAAATTGTATTACACACCTGTCTATTCCTGTTACGTTTTTTACTTTAAAATAGGTATGTTTTTATAGATTTTAGTTGAAACTATGAGGATTTTACAATATAAATACGATTTTTTTTTGAATTTATTTGATTCGATGCTTTTTATTTGCCATTCCCGGATTTTAATTGCGATTTAAACTTTTTATTTGCGTTCCCGGATTTTAATTGCGGTTCACACTTTTTATTTGCGATTCCTGAATTTTAATTGCGTTTCACACTTTTTATTTGCGATTCCTGAATTTTAATTGCGATTTGCACTTTTTATTTGCGCTCCTGGAATTTAATTGCGTTTCACACTTTTATTTGCTGTTTCCGAGTTACCAACTTTCATTTTTTCCCTTTTCGGCTATGTGTATCGTATTTGTTTAGGGTATAATTACCAATAAGAATGTTTCGAGTAAGGAGGCATCGAATGCTTCAGCGTGATTTAAGTAAAGATATTATTTATGAACTTTCATATTCACTTTTTTCAAAGCTTTCTCCTCAAAATACGAGGGACGCAGAGCTTGTTGAAACTGGCCTGCAGTTGTATAGGCTAGGTCAAGTATACAATGTATCGGTTCGCGAAGGTCGCCTAGTCGGGGTTGTCGAAGAGGGCGACCAAATTCATTTACCAATTCTACATATTGAAAACCATGATCAAAATGGATGTGATTGCTACGAAGCTCCTCCATGCCAACATCAAATTGCACTACTTTGCTATGCTGCCGCTTCATTTTCTTTAGTCGGAGATATTATGAGGAAGTTTAAACAGTCTTCTTTAAAAAGTATCCCGAATATCATGACCGGTCGCCAACTGCTGGATCAAATGAATATGTTTGAACAGGATCAACCTAAAGAGACAGTGGCGTTGTTTGAGCAAAAGTATAAGGAGTACATAGAACAGCAAAGGACGTCATTTTACCAAGATGTTTATTTTGTTTATCCATTATATGAACGGTTTTATCATGGATTATTGAACCAACAACCACGTCAAGAAAAGGAAAAGCTACAATATCAGTTACTTGCGTCAATTTTTACAATGAATAAAATGGTCGGACAAATAGAAATTCAAAGTACAGTTTACGACAATGCTCATTTACCACGTGAAATGACAATGCTAGAAAATCAAATTGACGCAGTTAGTAGGCAATTACATAATTTAACTGGAGGTTCTGTTTCTACTCAGTACGAAGAGGTTCTTCGTGAGCAGTTGCAATCTCTTTTATTAGAAAGAAACCTTTGTTTAGTTCCTCGATATAACTCTTTTCGTCATGTATATAAAGAGCTATTAAATAGTCCAAAGATTTTATATAAGGATTTAGAAACTTTATCAAAGGTTGAGGACAATTATTATGCAGATTTAGGAAAAGCTCATCTATACTTTTTATTAAAAGAAGATGAATCAATGCTGTCCATTATAAAGCAATACAGCAATAATGAACGTACTCTCTATTGCTTTACTTACTGGATTGAAAGTCTTCGAAAAAACAATGAAACAGATCGACTAACATTGTTTTTGCCATTATATTACGAGATGCTTTTACACTTTTTAAAAAATGGCGATGATGAATATGCAAAAACTACTTTTGCGAAACATTTCCTTACTAATTATGAGTACAATAGTTTTTACACTAATGAAACGGCTGGGTTAGAAGTAGTTTATCAAGCATTACTACCATATAGTGTGATGCAGTACACTGATTATTTAATGCATAATCGTGAATACAAACGATGGGCTGAGCTACAAATGCACTTATATTCTTACAATCCTGATTACATTGATAAACATGACCTTCAGGAAGTACATAAGTACTCACCTCAATCAGTATTGCCTATTTACCATCACTTGGTTCTTTATTACATTGAGTTAAAAGGTCGAGCAAACTATAAAATAGCTGTACGATATTTAAAAAAACTAAGAACAAATTATAAAAAATTAAAGCGTATGAATGAGTGGGATGACTATATTCAGTATGTTGAATCTCAATTTATTCGTTTACGTGCACTTCAAGAGGAATTAAAGAAAGGAAAATTAGTCAATGAAGCGACTAGCAAATCTTAGTATTGCCGTAAAATGGGTCGAGCGAAAAGGCTTACTCATTTATGGAATGCAAAGTCACGGTGTCATTTTACCGGTAACCGCATGGAAGCATCTAGTGTTTCAATGGCATGAACCTTCATATTATGGGACATTATTGCAGCCGACCCGAGTCGGTCAGATTGAAGGAATTCTTTTAACTCCAATCGAAGCACTTACTTTTTTTAGAGAACATCAAGAAAACTCACTAGTAGAGATTACTTATTTAGATGAAGCAAACGAGTTTCATTCGGTCATCTCACGTTTATACGATGATTTTAACGAAGGCCACGTTTCGCCAAGTTTTGCTCATTATCAGAATGGCGAAGAGCTATGGAAAATTGATGGATTTGAACAATTAGAACCAACTTTACAGGAATTGGTTTCTTCTGCAATTAAACAGCAGTTTGAAATCGAAACATTACAGTCTAAACGTTGGGATATTGCTAGGGGCTTGTATCACAATCCAAGTTATATAAAACAGCAACTCACACATAGTATTGATGAAGATGATTGGCATGTGAAAATCGGGTTAAGAGACGATGATGTTCCATTTTCAATTCGATTAGTACTTGAAGAGCCATTGAGTGAACATGATGACTGGAATTTACGTACATATTTAATTGATGAACGAAAAACGATAAAACCTTATGAATATAACGGACATGAATCATTACATAAAAAGCATTCATCTTATGCTGAGTATTTAGATCGAACGTTCCAAGGAGTAGGCTTATTAGCACCAAACTTAATCGATGATCATAAGCCAAAAGAAGTTTTAAGTGAACAAGAAGCTTGGACTTTTTTAACAGAGGATAGTGAAAAAGTACTTTCCGCAAATATTCAGGTTCTTTTACCAAGCTGGTGGCAAGCTTTAAAACAAAATAAGATGACTTTAAAAGCAAGTGTAAAAGGTAAACCTGCTGGAAATTCATTTTTCAATATGGAAACATTGGTTGACTTCAACTGGCGAATTTCTACAAATGGGATGGAGCTTTCAGAACAACAATTCCAGCAATTCGTTGAAAATCAAAGACGCTTAATTCAATTTAACGGTCAATGGATTGCACTTGACCCTGCTTTTATTGCACGTATGAAGAAAATGATGGCAAAGGCTGAAAAACAGGGACTTAGATTTCACGAAGTTCTTCAACATGAGCTACTACAGGGGACTGAAAAACCTGAGGACGATCACTCACCTTTTGCCGAAGTTGAAATCGAAGTAGATGATGTATTCCGAGAACTAACTAAACGATTAACATCCATTTCAGAAGTTCCTGAGCTTAATGTTCCTCATGGTCTGCAAGCAACTTTACGTGCATATCAACAAAAAGGATTCGAATGGCTAGTTCATTTGAAAAATATGGGATTTGGTGCATTACTTGCTGACGATATGGGGCTTGGTAAAACAATTCAATCGATCTCTTATTTAGCTTATCGTAAAGAAAACGAAGAAAAACAAGGGGCATCATTGATTGTCTGCCCTACTTCTGTTATCAACAACTGGAAACGTGAAATTGAATTATTTTATCCTGATTTAACTGTTCATGTTCACTATGGAGGAAATCGATTAAAAGGTGAAGATTTATTTTCAGTAATAAGAGATGTTGATATTGTCATTACTTCCTATGCTTTAAGCGTTTTAGATTATGAGGACCTTACGCAATATATTTGGAAAAGTATCATTCTTGATGAAGCTCAAAATATAAAAAATCCAACAACAAAGCAGTCTCGTGCAGTTCGTGGGTTAAAAGCTGAGCATCGCATTGCTCTTACCGGTACCCCAATGGAAAACCGCTTAACGGAGCTTTGGACAATATTTGATTTTATAAATAGAGGATATCTTGGTTCGCTAAACCGTTTCGCTAGCAATTATGTAAACCCTATTGAAAAGGACCGAGATGAAGAAAAGATAAATGCTGTTCATCGTTTAATTTCGCCTTTCTTACTAAGACGGACAAAGCAAGACGAAGATGTTGCTTTAAATCTTCCACCGAAACAAGAACAAAAGATGCTCTGTCCTTTATCGGTTGAACAAGCGGCATTATACGAACAAGTTGTTCAAGACAGCTTAAAACAAATCGATACATTAACTGGTATCGAACGTCGTGGCCGTATTTTATGGATGCTAAATAAATTAAAACAAATCTGTGATCACCCTTCTTTATTCTTAAAGGAATCACAGCTTGTTGAATTCGAAGAGAGATCAAGCAAAGTTGAACGACTATTCGAATTAATAGACCCAATCCTTGAACAAAGCGAAAGCTGTCTAATCTTTACTCAATATGTGAGAATGGGCGATATGCTTAAAGAGGCAATCCAAGCAAAATTTGGTGAAGAAGTATTATTCTTAAACGGTAGTGTTCCTAAAACTGCCCGTGATAATATGATTTCTCGCTTTCAAAACGGCGATGTAAAAGTGTTTATTCTGTCACTCAAAGCTGGCGGAACAGGACTAAACTTAACAGCAGCAAATCACGTAATGCACTTTGACCGTTGGTGGAACCCAGCTGTTGAAAATCAAGCGACTGACCGTGCATACCGAATCGGACAAACAAAATTCGTTCAAGTCCATAAATTTGTAACGATTGGGACACTAGAAGAAAAAATTGATGAAATGCTACAACGGAAACAATCACTTAACGATACAATCATAACGAGCGAACAATGGATTACAGAATTGTCTATGGATGAGCTTGTTGATTTGTTAGGAGTTTAATATGCAAGGCAAATGGGATTATTGTATTTAAGATAATCCCATTTTCTTTTAAATGGAGGTTGTAATATGGGCACAAAAAATGGAATGAACGTAATTGTCAAAAACCATGATAGAAATTGGAATAACTTATTTCAAGAAGAAGCAAATCGTATTCGTAAAATCCTAAAAGATGAGCTTATTGAAATTCATCATATTGGTAGTACATCAGTTCCAAATTTAAAAGCTAAACCGATTATCGATATGTTGCCTGTCGTTAAAAACATAGAAAACATAGACAAGTATAACGGTCAATTGGCTGAGATTGGTTATGAGGGGCTTGGTGAGTTCGGTCTAACAGGTAGAAGATACTACCGAAAAGGTGGAGAAAATCGTACCCATCAAATGCATATGTATCAGTTTGATAATGAAAAAGAAATTGAGCGCCATTTAGCAGTTCCTGCTTATTTATGGGCACATGAGGATGAGATGAAAGCTTATGGGGAACTAAAAGCACAACTAGCTGAAAAATTTTCAAATGATATTTATGGATACATGGATGGAAAAGATGCTTTTGTGAAGGAAATAGAGCGAAAAGCTATAGAGTGGAGAAAAACGAATAAAGCTCACTACACATTTAATCATGATAACTAATTGGGCATTTAAATTCTCTAGACTAGTGTATGAACCACTTTTTTTACATAATTATACGGGCACAACTTTTTAATTGCAGATTCAGCTTCTTTGTTTGCAGCTCATCCATCTCACTGGTAGCTTTACAATATTCAATAATAAAAAAATCCTATTTTTTTCAAATAGGATTTTTTCTAATTTAATTCGATTTATTTAAGTGCAAATGTAAGTTCAGCTTCACAAGCGATTTGTCCGTCTACAGTTGCTACTGCCTTACCTTTACCGATTGGTCCACGCATTTTCACTAGTTCAACCTCTAGTCTTAGCTGGTCGCCTGGTACTACTTGTCTTTTAAAACGGCAATTATCGATACCAGCAAATAATGCTAGCTTTCCTTTGTTTTGTTCTAAGCTTAAAGCTGCTACTCCACCAACTTGTGCTAGGGCTTCTACAATTAGTACTCCCGGCATTACAGGATAATCAGGGAAATGACCATTAAAAAACTCTTCGTTAGCTGTAACATTTTTAATACCAATCGCACGTTTACCTTCTTCATGCTCAATGATACGATCTACTAATAAAAATGGGTAACGATGAGGAAGAATTTCTTTAATTGCTTTAATATCTAACATTTTATGTAGTCCTCCAATTGAAAAGATTCTATATGTTAATAAAAAAGAAGCAAGTCTTAAGACCAGCTTCTATGCGTTATAAATATAATACTATCTTATTTTGCAAGTTAACGCAAACCAATAATGAACTGTCTATTTTATCTCTCATCGCTCGATGATATATTCATTTGGGAGTTTTTATATTATCAATTTATACTTCAGCCATTTGAGGTCACCCCGATTAAGGGATTTATTTATTCTAGTAGCCTATAGATTTTATAATCTAAAATTAGTATCTATTTTATTTATGGAAAATTAAAAAAAATCAGATATTTTGTAAAGTATTTGACAGATTTAGGCGAAAGAATTTCTTAAGATTAAGTTACTAAACGAAAGCGTTAACGCTCTTAGGCTAGTAATGTGTAGCGGCCATTTTGTTTCTCGATAATTCCTTTTTCACATAATTCATTCATTACATAGGACACGCTTACACGTGAAGAACCAACTACATAAGCAAGTTCCTGATGAGTGAATGGAATCGTAATTGTTATACCCTTAGGTGTTTCCTTACCATATGAGGATGCTAATTGGCGCAACATAGTTAGAACCCGCTCACCTATATCTGAAAAACTCATTAACTTCGTTTGAAGTAATAAAGCTGATTGTTTGTTGCTCAATGATCTTAGTACTTTTTGAATAAGCATCGGGTCTCTCATAACAATATCATGAAATGCTGGTTTGGGTATTCGAAGGACTCGTGCACTTGATGAAGTAGATGCGTTGTAACCATATACTTCTTCTGCCCATACGTTTGATTCTCCAATAATATTACCAGGTCCAACGATATATAAATGGCGTTCAGACCCATTAGGCGATAACAAATAAATTCGAATTCGCCCTTCAAGGACGAGATACACAAAAGGATGTTTCTCATCTTGTTGAATTAATACATTTTCACGCGAAAATGAAAGTTCTTTACCTATTTCAAGAAAAGGAATTGCTGCCCATTCACCTTGTTCAAACCATAAGGACTGATGATTCATATGTCACCTCATATTAATTAAATATCAAAAATGAAAACGCTACCAAATTAGTGGAAGGATGATTTAAAATGATAAACCCATTTATAGAAAAACGTTCTCTTTTTCCGACCTTATCTGAAACAATTCATTTATCAAGTTGTTCCCAAAGTGCAATCTCATCACCGGTGAAGGCAAGTATTCAATCTTACCTAACAAGCTGGACCGAAAAAGGTATGGACTGGGAAGGATGGATGGACAAAGTCTATGAAGCAAAAGTTGCTTTTGCTACTTTAATAAATGCTTCTCCAGATGAGATTGCGGTGCTATCTAGTGTATCGGATGCCGCTTCTTCATTTGCAGCCTCGTTAGATTTTACTGGAAGTCGAAATAAAGTTGTTACTACGGATATTGATTTTCCTTGCATTGGTCATGTTTGGTTATCACAAGTACCACGCGGCGCAAACGTCACGTTTTTAAAAGAAAACAGTCATCAAATTCAAATCGACCAATACGAAGAAGCAGTGGATTCAAGCACACTTGTAACTTCTGTTCCACATGTTTCTTATTATAATGGCTTTATTCAGGATATCAAAGCTATATCAAACATTACCAAAGCGAATGGATCACTACTATTTGTCGATGCCTATCAATCTGCCGGAAGTGTTCCAATCGATGTAAAGGAAATGGGAGTCGATGCACTCGCAACAGGTGCACAAAAGTTTTTACTTGGTATACCTGGGATTAGCTTTTTATATGTAAGAAAAGAATTAGCAGAGTCTCTACAACCCCCAACGACTGGTTGGTTTAGTCGAGTAAATCCATTTGCATTTGATCAGCATCTTCTTGATTATGCAGAAGGGACAAGGAGATTTGATACTGGAACTCCTATGATGATCAACGCTTATGCAGCTGAAGCAGGTATTTCTTTATTAAATCAAATTGGTGTTCCTGCCATTCAGGAGTATCTATCTCACTTATCAACTGTTGCAATTGAAACCGCTCATTCACGCGGTTTGACCGTTGTTAGCCCAACAGATTTATCTATAAAAGGTAGTAACACTGCTATTCGAGTGGAACAAGCTACAGCCGTTGAGCGTTACTTGAAAACGAAAAAAATAATTGTCTCTGCTCGAAATGACGTCTTACGTGTAGCTCCTCATTTTTACAATACAGAAGACGAAGTTGTACGTGCAATTGAGGAAATTGCTTATGCAATTATTAAAATCTAACAAAAAATTGTATTTCCAAAAAGTAATTATGGTAATTGTCGGAACAATCTTGGTCGCACTTACCTATTACTTTTTCCAAGTACCAAACGGAATTGTGGCTCCTGGACTAGGTGGTATTTGTATGATGCTAGTTAAATTAATACCTATTCCACTAGGGCTCCTATATTTTCTATTAAATATTCCACTATTTTTAATTGGATACCGAGCAGTCGGTGTACCATTTGCACTGTTAAGTTTACTCGGTATGTTTAGTTTATCACTCTTCTTAACGTTATTTACCTCAATACCAGGACCGCACCTACCTTTAATAGGGTGCCTCCTTAGTGGTATTTTGTCAGGAGTCGGGATTGGGATCGTGATATTAGCAGGTGGTACAACTGGAGGGCTTGATATAGCAAGTGTAGTAATCAATAGAAAATTCTCGAATTTTTCTATTGGTAAAACGATGATGGTTATAAACGGAATTGTCCTTTTGTGTTCTTTAATCGGAGAAGGATTACAGCGAACTTTCCTTACGTTTTTTAGTATGCTGATTGCCGGGAAAAGTGTTGATTGGACGTTATCTTATAGTAAACAATTCAAGAAAGGTGGCGAAACAGTATGAAGGAAAATAAAACAGTAATTGAACGAGAAGGAGGACTAAGTCGTTCACTTACGAGTAAACAGCTGACCATGATTGGAATTGGTGGAGCAATTGGCACCGGTTTATTTATGGGAAGTGGTATTGCAATCGGATACGCTGGACCTGGGGTTATTCTAAGTTATATTATTGCTGCATTTATAGCAGTCATTATGATGTTTAGTTTATCTGAAATGGCTGTTGTGCATCCAACTGCCGGGTCATTCGGTACTTATGCAGAGATGTATTTAAACCCTTGGGCAGGTTTCCTAATCCGCTATACGTATTGGGCGGCACAAGTAATCGCAATTGGTGGAGAAGCTGTCGCAGTTGGACTATATATGCAGTATTGGTTTCCTAGTATTCCTGTTTGGTTATGGACACTTGGTTTTGGTATAGCTTTAGTTCTTGTGAACAGTAGGTCTGTTGCTAACTTTGGCCAAATCGAGTATTGGTTTGCAATGATTAAAGTCGTGGCTATTGTACTGTTCATAGTTTTTGGTGTTTCGCTCCTATTCGGAATTGGGCATTCGCATTCTGTAGGATTTCATCATTATACCGATCAGCACGGATTCCTACCTAATGGATTTAAAGGAGTTTGGATGGCAGTGCTTATGGCAATCTTTAGTTTTTATGGAGTAGAGATTGTCGCAGTTACAGCTGGGGAATCTAAAGATCCCAAAAAAGCAATTCCTAAAGCAATGAAGAGCATGGTTCTACGTTTGTTTTTATTCTATATTCTATCGTTAGGAATCATCGTTGCTGTTATACCTTGGATGCAAGCAGGTGCCCATGAAGTATCAGGGTCACCGTTTGTCAAAGTCTTCGAGAGTTCAGGTGTGAGATATGCGGCTGGCATTATGAATTTTGTTATCTTAACAGCTGCACTATCTAGTATGAATACTAATTTATACTTAACATCACGTATGTTATTCTCCTTATCTCGTGGAGATTATGCCCCAAAATCATTCGGTCAATTATCAAAAAATGGTACGCCTGTAACGGCAATTTTCATTTCAAGTGCAGGAGTATTAATCGCAACTGTATTGTCTATGTACTACCCAGATACATTTAATAAATTATTTGGTATCTCAATCTTTGGTGGAATTTTAGTATGGCTTATGATTTTAATTAGTCATCTTCGCTTTAGAAAAACCGTTCACCTTCATTATAAAGAGACATTACCAGTTAAAGCACCGCTCTTTCCATTTCTTCAATGGATCGGAATACTTCTTCTTAGTGGTATATTAATTACAATGGCATTTTCACCAGATTGGAATTCAGCTTGGAAAATTGGTGTACCGTGGGTCATTTTAGTAACAATTGGCTATTGGATCCAGAAAAATCGCAAATCGATTTCACATAAACATAATACAAATAATAAATCAGCGCTTTAATTATTAAGTTCAAACTAGATTATTAGATAAATTCACTAATGTTCTTTAAACTAATTATAATGAATTTCGCTTGAGTCAAGGTTCTCAAATCCGAATAAAGAGACAGATATAAAATAGGTAATCGCCTTCTATATCTGTCTCTTTTTTATTCCATCATTTATTGATTTTTCAACCTCTACGGTTTTAATAGACTCAGCTTTAGGTAGGGTATACATTAGTTCGGTTTTCATTGCATAATATGGCTGACTTAAAAATTTTCTTAATAAGTACAACATAAATGCTGTCATCCTTACTACAGATCAATTAGCTCTCCCCTTTTACACTTCATATTACATACAAAATTTTTAGATAGATTTTTTCGGACTTTTGTTGAAGTTTCCCTAACTTCCCGTATAATCACTGCCATCATATACCAAAATAATTGTAATTAGTTATTGTAAGTGGGGTGCTGATATTGAAGGTGTTTTGGGTATTTCTATGTTTGTTTATACTAGAGATGTGCTTATTGGAAGGGATTGACTTATATAATGGTGATCAATTTCCTCATCTACTAACGAATATAAAACTTAGCAAAACAGAACTAGTAGGTGAGGATTATGTATTAATTTTCTTTTTTACTGTACCATTCGGTGTTGCCAAAGTCGTCCTATCGTATATGAAAAAACTAAAAAAGAAACGAAATCGAGAACAAAATCAAAATACTTCTAATTAAAACGAAAGAGAATGCAGTTAGAGTTTCTATGCTGCATTCTCTTTTGTGTTTGCTTTCTTTTGGATCATTGCAATGATCAACAAAACAGTAGGAATAATGATTTGTAAAGGTATGTGTAAATAGTAAGGAACTATGTCAAACCCTTCTTTATAATGCTCTAAATAGTCAGGTGCCATCCAAACGGAACAAATTACTATAATTACTGCAATTGGATAAGTAAGTGTATCCGATTTTTTCACTTTAAATAAATCTGCCGCTCCAACGATCGCACAAAAGAAAAAAATCGTTATCTTAATAAATCCTCCAACAGCAATAACAATGACAACGACTGAATCCAGTCTTTGAATAAAATCAGCAATGTTGATGTAACTAATTGCAGTTAAGATAGGATAAGTAGCTCTCACCACCGTGTTTGCACCTAAAATACAAACATTAAGCATTGTTACTAACGTTAAAACCAGACCTGCAAAGATTAATCCAGGAATGCCGACCTTCCATGCATATTCTGGTTTCTTTAAATAAGGTAAAATCATTGTAAATACAATCATTTCGCCAAATGGAAATGTAACGGTCAAAGGGTATGCTTCTTTTATTACTTTTTTCCAGCCTGTCTCTAATACGGGTCTTAAATTATCAGTCTTTATTAGCCCTGCAATTACTTCAAAACCAATTATTGATACCATTATGAAGATGATTACGATAAACAAAAACTCACATACTCTACCGAAACTTTCAAAGCCTTTAAAGATTGCATACATACATAAGAACATAAATAAAATACCGATTGAAATAAGTGAGGACGCATTGTAAAGTGTAATCACTAGTAATTCTTCAAAGTCTCTAAGAACCCTTGCTCCAATATAAATAAAATAGAGTATATAAACCATTGCTAGTATTTTGCCAGCAAACTTCCCTAAAATAGATTGAACATATCTCGTTAATGGTAGCTCGGGATACAGATCAAATAATTTAATGTAAACACAAAACAGTAAGCATCCAGTAACCAGAGCTATTAAAACACTAATCCAAGCATCCTGCATTGCACCAGATGCAAGTCCTACTAATGTAGAGCTCCCCATTTCAAATAAATATATAATACTAAAGAATTGGTAGGCACCAATTGATAATTTTCGATTCATTAGCATTCCCTTCTTTTCTAAAATGGATAAGCTTTTTTTCTCATACCTACATTATTTATTTGGACATCAACATCAATTTTCACTTTAGCTTTTTGAAATTGTTCATCCCAATTTTTCTCATATTTTTTAAAAGCCTTTGGATCTGATAAATGTAGTTTATCGCCAAACCCAAAAATATCTGCCCCATATCCTTGTGCTTTCTTAATTCCTTCATCTATAGTTTTCTTGATCGCTTTCTCACTCAATACTTCATATTTTTTTAGCGTGTTTGCTTTATCAAAATTGTCATTGCAAAGTACTTCATCAATAATGGCGATCGATTTTACCTTTATGTGAATTATCGGTGTTTTATTTTTCATTTTAATCTTCGTGTCCGTTTTCACACGTGTGAGCTCCATCGAATCATATTCTTTTTTGCTGCATTTTATTTGTATATTTGTTTCTTTTATTGCATTATCAACTATTTGTACTGATTTTGCCGGTGAGCCGTCTAACCAGCCCACTAGCTTTCCTTTTTTAAAAACGCCTAACCCCTCAATCTTGTTATAGGATGATTTCACACTTGAAAAATTATCAAGTGTTTCAGAAGTCTTCGTTGCATGTTCTAAAACTGCACCATTAATAACTGGTTCTCTACCACTACTTGAAAGGGCTGATATTACTTGGCGCATTTGTATTTCTTGATTTTCTCCTAAAAGAGATGACGTATTTTTAATTTTTCCCACGATTGACTTAGCCGGTAATTTATCAAGTGCTGGTAAATTATTCATTACTCGATAAACACTGTCGTTTCTTGCAACAATGACTGGAATATTAACACGTATTTTGGAATCCCTCTCAAACACGTCAAATATATAGTTCAACGTTTTTTCCTTTGCTAAGTTTTCACCAATGACAACGAGTGCTACATGAGAATATATATTTGATCGAGAAACACTTTTTGTAATATTTCGAGCCGCTTCCGAAATCGTTCTACCTTTTTCTTCTAGGGAAATAACTGGTGTACCTATTGAACCGGTAACGCTAGCAATTGCACTCGGATTTATGATTTGAAGAACCATATTGTATTGATTATCTTTAGGTATATAATCAACACCCATAGCTACCACGATTGATACACTGTTTAGTTCTTTATAATTAGAACAACTCACCAAAAGTAAACTTGTCATTAGAATTAAGATCATACATTTTCTTTTCATACTTATTCTCCAGATCTTTGTTCTTTAACGGTTTTTGTGTTTCCTTGACTAGGTACAACTAAAATAGTATCTTTTTGACTTTTTATACGGAATGGTCCAAATGGTGCAAAATATGGTTCTCCAAAAGATCGTAAGCTACACATATGTAATAATATAATTAAACCACCAATTAACATTCCAAATAAACCAATATAAGCCGCTGCCAATAATAATATGAACCTAAGAATCCTAGCGGCAATTGACATATTATAATAAGGGATCGTAAAGCTAGCAATCGCAGTAATTGATACGATGATAACCATTGATGCAGATACAAATCCTGCCTGTACAGCTGCTTGCCCCAAGATTAAGGCTCCAACAATTGAAAGTGCCTGCCCAACCGCTCTTGGCATTCGAATTCCGGCTTCACGTAATACTTCAAAAATTAGCTCCATACCAAGAGCTTCAACAATCGCTGGCAAAGGTACACCTTCACGCTGGGCAGCTAAACTTACTAATAAAACGGTAGGAACTACAGCCTGATGAAATGAAGTAATTGCAATGAAAATTCCAGGTGCAAATAAGGCTGTCCAAAACGACATATAACGCAGCAATCTTAAAAAAGTTCCAATATATGAGCTTTGATAATAATCCTCTGGAGATTGAAAAAACTGCGTAAATGTAGCTGGTAAAATTAAGACAAATGGTGTACCAGCTACAAAAATTGCAACACGTCCTTCCAGTAAATTACCTACTACAGCATCAGGTCTCTCTGAATTAATCATTGTAGGAAAAATGGTCTTTTGGTCGTTTTGAATATAGTTTTCAATATAGCTGGATTCTAAGATTTCATCTGCATTAATAGCCTCTAAACGATGTTTTACTTCCCTTAATAACTCTTCATCTACAACTCCTTTTATATACATTATTTCTACATCAGTTCTCGTTACTTCGCCTATTTTCATTGACTCAATCCGCAACGCTGGGTGTTGAATTCTATTACGAATTAGAGAAGTATTTGTACGTAAGCTTTCTGTGAAGCTATCCTTTGGTCCTCTGATTACAGTTTGCGTTGAAGGCTCTGAAATACTTCTAGATTGCACCATTTTTGTACATGCAACTAAGAAGTTACTGTCATGATCTAAAAGAACAACGGTGTCTCCAATCAGTAATGCTGATAGGAGATTTGTATAGCTTGATTGTGATTTTAAACTTGAAACGGCGATTACGCTTTTTAAGCCATTCTCTAAATCCGTTAATGACAGCGTTGTTTCTTTTTCTGCATTAATTTTAACGATTTTATTTATGATTCCATCATTCACTAGTTTCTCGTTTGAAATTCCGTCAATATGAATGACTGCAAAAGAATACTGCATACCTTCCCCAAGTGTTTCATGACGAATCACAAGGTCAGAGCTATCTCCAAAATCATCTTTTATTCTTTTTATATTCTCTAAAATGTCCTTACTTAAAGAACGAGATATATTATTTTGAAATGGAATTTTTTTATTTGTAGCTGCACTATTGGTTTCTTTGTAGTTAAACACTTTTTTCCACCGCCCCATAATCATGGCTTATTATTCTTATACTTTTTCCAAAATATTTCATTTAATGTATTGTTTTCTAAGTGGTTTATTTTGCACACAAAAAAAGGCTGTCTCATAGAGACATCCCATTTCACTTATATTATAAGAATCGTTTATTTGCCCCTATATGGTGCCCGATCTTCGAGGCGGCGTTTCTTATCCTCACAACTTAGAGTCGAAATCCTACGGAAGAGTCACAGAATTTTCGTTCATACGAGTCTAATTATTTATTAATAAGCTGTGGGATTGGATTCACTGGCTTTCGACCGATTGAGTAATAGTGGATGTTCTTCTTTTGCATTTTAGTTAATTCATAACAATTACGTCCATCAATTACTAACGGAACCTTCATTAGCTCCTCATACAATTGGAGATCAGTTTCTACGATTTCTCTCCATTCAGTCAAAATAAATGTGGCCTCTCTCTTATGAATAGCATCCTTCACATTAACTGAATAATTGATAGAATCTCCAAATACTTTTCTTAATTCAGGTAAGGCATATGGATCATATACTGTAATATTAGTACCTTCTCTTATGAACTGATTAATTAAATCAATAGATGGTGCATGTCGAATATCATTTGTATTTGGTTTAAAGCTTGCTCCTAGAATTGCAATTTCTTTATTATTTAAATTTCCAAAAAGGGATTTTGCTAATTCTAATAGTTTTATTTTCTGTTGATTATTAATTGTAATAACGGATTTTAATAGTTTTAAGTCTACACCTACTAACTCAGCTTCTTTTACTAAAGCAGTCGTATCTTTTGGGAAACAAGACCCTCCAAATCCAATACCGGCTTTTAAAAACTTTGAACCGATTCTATGGTCTAGCCCAATACCATGAGCAACATGATCAACATCAGCATTTAATTTTTCACAGATCATGGCAATTTCGTTAATAAAACTTATTTTAGTAGCTAAAAAAGCATTAGATGCATACTTAATCAATTCCGCACTTCTTGCATCTGTTGTATAAATAGGCGTATTAAATGGTTTATATAATTCCTTTATTAAGTCCGTTGCATTTTGACTTTCGGAACCAATGACAATTCGATCGCCATTAAATAAATCGTATAGCGCAGAACCTTCCCTTAGAAATTCAGGATTGGATACTATTTCAATCGTTAAATGCGGAGGGGCATTTTCCAACATGATCTTCTTAACTGCCTCATTCGTTCCAACTGGAACAGTACTTTTAATGACAATTATTAGATTTTTTTTAGCATGAATTGCGATCTCTTTCGCAACAGCTTTCAAATATTGCAAATTGGCTGTTCCATCTGGAAGTTCTGGTGTGCCGACCGCAATGAATATGATATCTGCCTGGCTATATGCTGCTTTGAAGTTTGTTGTAAACTCAATTTTGTTAAGGAAACTATTTTCTAATAAGGATTCTTTCAAACCCGGTTCAAAAATAGGGCAAATTCCTTTTTGTAGTAATTCAATTTTTTCAGCATCAATGTCAACACATGTTACATTGTAACCAACTGTAGCAAATGAAACTCCTGTAGTAAGACCAACATATCCCGTACCAGCAACAACTATATGTGTCATGGTTCATCCCCATCCTATACAATTAATCAGTAAAGATAAAAAACTCTTTCTCAATGCTTAAAGTGAAGAATAATTTAAGTTTTAAAATTTACTATTTAATTGCAAATTCAGTTTTGATTTCTATAGGTCTACTTTTAAGTAATAATAAAATCTCTACTTTCTTGAAGTTCGATCATCATTTGCACCGGTTAAATTAAAACTCTACCCATCAATCCTTTTCCGATTTTTTTAAGATTAAATCTGAAATTAAGCTAGTAGAGCTATTTCACATAATTTTTAAATTGGCAGAGTTTTAAGTATTAAATCATATGTACCGGTTACCTAGATCATCCTCGTTTTACAATTACTTAATTTAAACTTTAAATGAAGCCTTTTAAACTTTGATACTTTCCTTTTCTCTATTCAGACTTTGACTACCTTCTTGTTCATCTTAACTTTACAAAACCTAAACACTTTTCTAACAAAATTTTCTAACAAAGATAACTGCTACTAATAAATTCCAAACAAAAAAATCCCAAGCTCTATGCTTGAGATTTCAGTGTGTAGTCAAGCTACAAAGCTTGAGCTTTTTATTTTAAATAGCGACTTGGAATCTTATCAATGTTTTCTAACATAATTCCAGTACCTTCTGCAACACATTGCATAGGATCTTCAGCAATGAAAACAGGTACTTTTAATTCTTCTGCAAGTAAAATATCTATTCCATGAAGTAATGCTCCGCCACCAGTTAGAATAACTCCACGATCAATAATATCAGCTGATAATTCAGGTGGTGTACGTTCTAATACTGTTTTTGCAGCTTGTACGATTAAGTAAACTGGTTCACTTAATGCTCTTTGAATTTCATCAGATTGTACAGTAATTGTACGAGGTAATCCAGTTACCATATCACGGCCACGGATATCGATTGATTCATTTCTTGCACCAGGGAAAACAGTACCTACTTCAATTTTAATTTGCTCTGCAGTACGCTCTCCAATTAGCAGTTTGTATTCACGCTTGATATAGTTTAGAATCTCCATATCAAACTTGTCCCCTGCCATTTTAATTGAAGAGGCGGTGACGATATCTCCCATCGATAAAACAGCGACATCGGTTGTCCCACCGCCAATATCAATTACCATGTTACCACTTGGTTGGAATATATCCATTCCAGCACCGATTGCAGCAACCTTTGGCTCTTCTTCAAGATAAACTTGTTTACCGCCGCTCTTTTCAGCAGCTTCACGAATTGCTTTTTGTTCAACAGATGTGATGTTTGTTGGACAACAAATCAAAATACGCGGCTTTGACATGAATCCCTTTACATCTAATTTATTTATAAAATGACGTAGCATTGCCTCAGTAATATCAAAGTCAGCAATTACACCGTCCTTAAGTGGACGAATTGCTACGATATTACCAGGTGTACGACCTACCATGCGGCTTGCTTCTTCCCCTACTGCTAATACTTTACCGCTACTACGCTCTATTGCAACTACAGAAGGTTCGTTTAATACGATTCCCTTACCTTTAACATGTATTAAGACATTGGCTGTACCAAGATCTATTCCGATATCCTTAGAAAACATTCCTTTTGGCTCCTCCTTATTCACTATACTCATGAGCAGTTCCCCGAATACGTTCCATACCAAAATATAATTTTACCATAAAGAACTACTTTTAGTAATTAATATTTGTGAACAGGAGGTTAAATATTTTTAATTTTGTTTTCAAGGCTCAGAAACCCTATTTAGTTACTTTCTCAACGTCTTCTTTTTGATACTTTTGTTTTGTAGCCTCTCCACCGCGTAAGTGACGAATTGATTTGTGATAATCCAAAATTTCTTTTACTTCATTTGCCAAATCTGGATTGATTTCCGGTAAGCGTTCTGTTAAGTCTTTGTGTACTGTACTTTTTGACACGCCAAACTCCTTAGCAATTACGCGTACTGTTTTCTTCGTCTCCACGATATATTTCCCAATCTTGATCGTTCTCTCTTTGATGTAATCGTGCACACTACTCTCCTCCTCTAAATGGATGTGAGAAGCGTGAAATGAGACTCGTTTTGACTGACTAAGCTGCTCTTTTTCCTGCTCTGACTGACCTGCTGAGGTACATTTATTTTGACTAGGTAGAAAATCCACGATTCCTCACCTCAAACACCTCTTTGATGGGTTTATAACATTGTATTAGCAAAGGTGTCTAACTATGCACAATTATCAGAAAAAAACAAGTGCCCAACACATATGGGGTATGATTCCCACGTGTTAGGCACTTTGTGAATTGCTTAATTATTATTGTTGAATTTTATTTCCACCTGAATAAGTATTAGAAGAACCTTCTTCTTTGTCATCTGATACATTACCAGAAGTATTCATTGTATTAGAATCTTTTGTTTCGCTTTTTGTATTTTCAGAACTAATAATTGATGAAACATCTTGTCCTTGGTATTTCTCTGGATTAATTGCTACACCATCTTTACGTAATTCATAATGAACATGAATGCCATTTTCTTTACCAATTAAACCTGTTCCAGCTACACCAAGAACTTGTCCTTGTGAAACTTTTGTTCCTGGTTCAACACTTACAGATTTTAAGCTTTGGTAATATGAAACTAATCCATTACCACTTTCTACTACAACTACATATCCTAGCTCAGCATCTTTTTGAGCCTTTGTAACAGTACCACTAAGAGCTGCTGTTACATCAAATTCTTTTCCACTTTTATCAACTAAATCCATACCAGTGTTGATCGTGAAAGTATTATTATCCATTTGAATTAATGATGCTTGTTGCTCATCTTTTGAAGCAGTGTCATCATAGTAATGACTTTTAACTTGAACTGTTGCATCCTTTGAAACTGGGTAAGTTAATTTTTCTTCTGGCTTTGAAGCTGGAATTGCTTCAGGCTCTCTCGTATCAACTGTAGTTCCAGTTTTTGTTGGAGTTGGAGCATTACTGTATTGATACCATAACGCACCTGTCAAAATTACTGCCGCACTCACTAAATAAATTGCTGGTACTACCCAACGCTTTCTTAACATTTTAATAACCTTTTGAGAAGTTTTTTTGTTTTGTTCCTCTCTCATCCTTATCACCTCTGCAATCATTGTCAACAGATTTCTGGAATTATATACGCAATTTAGAAAATTTTAGTTCGACAAAATTCTTATTTTTCCACACAATTTCAAACTAATTCACATTAATCCACAAAATACTAGAAAAATATTAACAAATGAAAGCGATTTATCCACAATTCCACAGAGTTTATACACAATATTTGTGGATAAGTTAATAAGTCTCATTATGAAGTTTATAAAATATTTTTCTTGCATTTTTCTTTTTTACAAAATATAATCACACTACAAGCTTGTACGATGTAATAAAAACTTAAACTTAAAAAATTATTTCAGTCATTATATATTTTTTGCGATGATGAAGAAGAGTAGATTATATGAAAGTTTCAGAGAGCTGACGGTTGGTGCAAGTCAGTACGGACATATTTTTGAATGGGCTTCTGAGCACCCAAACCGAACCATTTATTTATGCAGTAGGCTTTGGCGGACGTCTCACCGATAAAAGAGACAGGTATTCAAACTAGTGTTTCGATACTGCTTTTTGTCACAAGGTAGTTCAATTCATTTGTTTTGATACTGCAAAGTGAGTCTAAACGGTTTTAGGCTAATTAAGGTGGCACCACGGGAGTCCTCGTCCTTTTTATAAGGCGGGGACTCTTTTTTTGTACCCAAAAATAAGGAGAGAAAAAATAAAATGATATTTACTAAGAAAAAATTCGTATCAATTACTTTATTACTCACATTGGCACTAGCAGGCTGTGGACAACAATCAAATCAGACAGCTTCGAAGTCAAACGATCACACGCTACATTTAATGGATACTTCAGATATTGTAAGTCTTGATAGTTCACTAGCTTTAGATGGACCATCATTAAACGCACTTAATAGTGTAATGGAAGGTCTTTATATGCCAAATGAAAAAGGAGAATACGTTCCTGCGGCTGCTTTATCACATAAAGTTAGTACGGATGGTAAGGTTTATACATTTACTTTAAGAGATGCTAAATATTCAAATGGAGACCCAGTAACGGCAAAAGATTTTGTTTTTGCAATGAAACGAGCAGTTGATCCAAATACTAAAGCTCAGTTTGCATACGATTTATATGATATTGAGAATGCAAAAGAAATTAACCAAGGAAAGTTATCTGTGGATAAACTCGGGGTAACTGCACTAGACGATAAAACATTACAAATTAAACTTGAACGCCCTATTCCATATTTCATTCAACTAACTAGTTTACCAATGTTCTTCCCGTTAAATGAAAAATTCGTTAAGGAGCAAGGTAGCAAATATGGTTTAGAAGCAAATACAACTTTATATAATGGTCCTTACGTTGTAAGTAAATGGAATCATGAAGCTGGATTTACAATGACAAAAAATCCACAATACTATGATAAAAAGAATGTCCAAGTAAATAAAATTGACGTTAAAATCATGAAAGAAACAACAACTGCAGTTAATCTCTATGAAACTGGCGAACTTGACCAAGCAATTATTGATTCTAATGTTATCGATCGTTATAAAGGGAATAAAGAATTAAACAAATTAGCTATGCCAATTGTCTCTTACATCAGCTTTAATCAAAAAAATCCACTTTTAGCAAATCTAAAAGTGCGTAAGGCAATCGCAAACGGCTTTAATAAAGAGGACATTAGTACAACACTATTAAACGATGGTTCGATTCCTACTGATCGAATTATTCCTAAAGGTTTAGTAAAAAACACTAAAGGTGTGGACTTTGTTAGCTCAACATCTCATCCTTCTACAGTAAGTTTAGAAAAGGCTAAATCACTTTTTAAAGAAGCTTTAACTGAGAGTGGTAAATCAAATGCGACAATTTCACTACTAGTAAGTGATAATAATACATCGCGTAAAATCGGTGAATATTTAAAATCACAATTAGAAACAAATTTAAAAGGTCTAACAGTTAATATTGTCGTACAACCAGCACAACAAAAATTCGAATTACGCCAGCAAGGAAACTATGATCTCTCTCTAGATACATGGGGTGCAGATTATCCAGATCCAACGACTTATTTAGAGCTATTTACATCTAAATCAGCTTTAAATGTATTAAATTATAAAAACGCTCAATATGACGAATTTGTACAAAAGGCAAACACAATCAGCTTACAAAACGAATCAGAACGTACTCAGCTCCTTCATAATGCTGAAGACCTTTTACTAGATGATGCTGCGATTGCTCCCGTTTACCAAGCTGGATATGTGTACTTACAAAAATCAAATGTAAAAAACATAAAAGTACGTCCATTTGTTGGATACTTTTATTATAAATATGCTCAAAAGCAATAAGAGTCGAGAAAAGAAGTAGAATTGTAGAGTAATCTTAAGGAACTTAAGAAACTGACTTTCTTAACTGAATTTGAACCTGAGTGATTTAAATTACGCTAGAATCTCTGTAATTAAGCTCCTTGGCTTCCCAAAATAAATAACTCTATTAATCAAAAAACACTCTAAACGGACGAATCCTAGTTCGTTTTAGAGTGTTTTTTAAGTTACTTTCTTCTTTTCATAAAAAAAAATCGATCTAAGCGATTATACAAAAAAACAGACCTCTATGTGGTCTGCCTTTTGTCTTTCCGAATGAAAATTTCTTAAAGCTTCTTCAATACATCATAATCCTTCTTACTAAGCTTCTTTATGTCGATACCCTTATAATAATACTTAACGATCTCATCGTATGTTTTTCCTTGCTTAGCAAGCTCATTTGCTCCGTATTGACTCATACCTACTCCATGGCCAAAACCTTTTGTTGTAATGATGATTTCATTACCTGTACGCTCCCACGAAAAATCTGTTGAACGCAGGTTTAGTTTCTCTCTGATTTCTTTGCCTGAGAGAGTTTTTTTACCAAACGCCACTTGTTCTACACGTTTACCTTGTGTTCTCGACGTGACTTTCCCTATGTCTGCCTTATTAATTTTTACATTAAGTTTCTTTTCGAAATCACTTATTGTAAATGATTTTTTTGATATATAGTTTGGAGCAACGGAATCCCAAGGACTCGGTACACTCTTCAAATATGGTACACTATTTTTCCAATATTCTTCGGAGTTTTCAGTGTATCCATTGCTTGTGGAGAAGAATGAAGCAGTTATAGGTTGTCCATTGTATGTTAATATTTGTCCTTCAGTGGCTTTTACAGCTTTTTCAATTTTGGCTATACTTTTATCGTATTCAGCGCCATATCTTTTCTTGAGGTCGTCGCGATCCTGAAAGACTTGAAAATTAACTGAATCATCGACAATTCCACCTTCTTGAAGTGGTTTTCCTTCTTTCAATCGTTTGATGATAAATGTTCTTGCACTTAAACTTTGTGCTTTTAGTGCTTCTGTTTCAAATTTTGCTGGCATTTCTGATGCGACTACTCCTAATACGTATTCCTCAATTGGTAGCTTTTCAACTTTTTGTGTTTTTGTTCTAAAGACTTCAATACTTAGATTGTCATTTTTGTTCGCTGCTGCGACTTGGTTTGCTTTTTTCTGTAGCTGATCAACCAATCTACCATCTGTATGGCTATGAAATGGTAGAACAAGCAATGTAGGGATAATAATAACGACTGAGCAAGTAGTTAATCCTGCAGTGATTAATGTTTTAAATGACTTCATATTTTCCTCCTATCCATTTCAAAACAACTTTAAATGACAATTTTCAACTAATTGCCCTTTCTAAAGATAATTTATGTATATGGACAAGCATTTAGAACAAATATAGATTGATTTCAAATTAGTTTCTTTTAACAAATAGTATTATTTTTTTATTATTTTTAGAATATTTTATAAGGTTTCTGTCTATAACTGATAGTAGAAAGTTGCATGAAAATGCAAAAATGCCCGACTCTATGTGGGGTAACACAAAGTGCCAGGCATTAGAATTAGTTTTTAGTTTACGCTTGTAAATCTTTTAGTGTTTCTTCCTCTACAGCTGTGCTTGGTTCGTTTACACGTTCAATGTCCGCTCCAAGTGCAGCAAGCTTTTCATGGAAATTTACATAACCACGATCTAAATGTTTTAATTCAGTAACACGAGTATATCCATCAACAACTAGACCAGCAAGGATAAGTGATGCAGCAGCACGTAAATCCGTAGCAGCTACTTCTGCTCCTTGAAGATCATTTGGTCCATGAATAATAGTTGATCGACCTTCAATTTTAATATTTGCATTCATGCGACGGAATTCTTCCACGTGCATAAAACGATTTTCGAAGACTGTTTCAGTAATCATGCCTGTTCCATTAGCTTTTAATAGAAGTGCCATCATTTGTGATTGCATATCTGTTGGGAAGCCTGGGTGAGGCATTGTTTTGATGTCTACAGGTTTTAAATTGTCTGTACCAATTACACGAAGTCCTTCTTCCTCTTCGATAATTGTTACGCCCATTTCACGCATTTTCGCTACAACTGAGCTTAAGTGCTCTGGAACTGCATTTTCAATTAATACATTACCATTCGTAATCGCTGCTGCTACCATAAACGTTCCAGCTTCAATACGGTCAGGAATAATGTGATGAGTTGTACCAAATAATGTTGGTACACCTTCAATTCGAATAGTGCCTGTTCCAGCACCACGAACTTTACCACCCATTGCATTAATGAAGTTTGCTAAGTCAACAATTTCAGGTTCTTTCGCAGCATTTTCAAGAATTGTTGTTCCTTCTGCAAGTGCTGCTGCAGACATAATATTTTCTGTTGCTCCTACGCTTGGGAAATCTAAATAGATTTTTGCCCCTTTTAAACGACCGTTTGATTTTGCCTCTACAAAACCATTACCAACCGTAATTTGAGCTCCCATTGCTTCAAATCCTTTTAAGTGTTGTTCAATTGGTCTAGATCCAATCGCACATCCACCTGGCAACGCTACACGTGCATGACCATTTCTTGCTAAAAGTGGCCCCATTACAAGAATAGATGCTCGCATTTTACGAACATATTCAAATGGTGCTTCAACATGTAAATCCTTTGAAGCATCAACTGTTACTGTATTATTTTTGAACCCAACCTCTGTATTTAAATTACGAAGAACTTCGTTAATCGTGTAAACGTCAGATAGAGTTGGTACGTCATGAATTATATTTTTTCCTTCACTAGCTAGTAGCGCTGCAGCAAGAACTGGTAAGACAGCATTTTTTGCACCCTCTACACGAACTGTGCCTTGAAGCTGTTTCCCGCCACGGACAATGATTTTATCCAAACTTTTCCCCTCCGTGTCCTAAAATAGATCTATCAATATTCTACTGTTATAATCGGTGTGCCAATAATAATTGTCGTTGATTTATCAACATTGTTTTCACGTATTGCAATTTGTAAATTAATTTTTTTGCCATTTGCAACCAGAGCGTCATTCCACTGTTCAGTATATGCTGAAACAGAGACGAATGCCCCTTCTTTTATTTCTTCAATTTTTGTTGCTTTAAAAGTCCCCAAAAAATCATTTTTTATACCCTGCAAAACACCTTCAAGTTTACCACCCATTGTCCCCTTTATACAAGTAAAAAAAGTAGGTTCTTTACTAAAAATATTTTCCAGTGAGTTCTTAATAAGTTTATTTGTTTCTTTTTCAGCCTGCTGGTCCCATTTAGTCCCACTAAGTTCATAAATTACATAGCTACTGTTATTGCCAGTAGATGTAACAACGATTCTTTCTGTGACCAAATTATGGTTAAATGTACCAATTATTTTATTACCATTATTAGATTTCGTCCACTTAAATTTTTTAAAATCCGCTTTATATTTACCGACTATTTTGGACACCGAAGTATTCATTTTAGCTTCTCTTGCGTATAAATTCCAACTTGTAACCGAAATGTCTTTTTTATTTAATACGTCTGCAAAACGGTTCAATTGACCTATACCTGTGTCTGCCATACCGATTTTACCCCAATTATAAAATAATGCAGAAGCAAAAGTAATTGTAATTAAAAATATGTACACAGTCTTTTTCATAAATAATCCCCTCTCTTACTTCCATTTTTCACAGGTAGAGAGGGGTTTATACGATACATCGTAACATACTTTTTGACAAATTATTTCAATAAATATGTAATGTTTTTTGTATATTGTAGATAGTCTAAGAAAAAACTACTTACAGCAGAGGAAATTGTAATCGTCAATAGCACCATAAAAAGTCGAATTTGGGCGACATGACCTTTTTTCATAATACTCTCCCACTTAATTGCGGTTAAAGCCCACCAAGTTAAAATAATGAAAAATAAATGGACAATTATTGCTAATAACGCTTCTGTCCCAACTAAAGCTTCCATTTTTCACGTCCTCTTTTCGATCGATTTTTATAGAAAAACTTTCAGATTGCTGTTCTTAAGTGCATGCAATTTCAAACAGTCTGAAAACCAAATAGTATACTTTCTCTACAAATTAAAAAGTGTAGGAATCATCCTACACTTTTAATTTAAATATATTTTACGCCATAAAGAAGTCTTTCACAATGTCTAGCTTATGAAATACATCTAATGCTAAAGACGGTTTAATACCTAATAGAATTGTTATGACAGCACAAACCAATACAACGAATAGATGTGTCTTAGGAAGTACAATTTTACGCTCTTCACCACTTCTAAAGAAAATATTTTGAAGGATGCCGAAATAGTAAAAATAAGATACTACTGTAGTTAAAAGTAGAATTCCACCTAATACATAATATCCTTTAACTTGGACAAAGGCTCCCAAGAAAATATTTAACTTTCCTATAAACCCTGCCGTTAATGGAATACCCGCTAGCGATAAAACAAATATTGTCATTGTAATCGCTAAAAATGGATTCGTTTTAATTAGTCCTGCAAATGATGATAATGAATCAGATCCCCTTTGTTGTTGTACATTATAGACAATTGTTAAAATACCGATTGTCATGAATGTATAAGCTAATAAATAGAACCAGATCCCCTCAAACATGAATGGTGAAATACTTACAAATGCAACTAGAACATAACCTCCGTGTGCAATCCCTGAGTATGCAAGTATGCGCTTTAGACTGTTTTGTTTTAAAGCAATTGTATTACCTATAATCATCGATAACGCAGCCAATGTTGCAACAACTGGTTGCATTACTTCGAATACAGATTTTTGTTCCTTCATCAATAATGCACCAGTGAAAATTGCTAAGAAGATGCGAAGTACGATAATAAACCCACCTGTTTTTGAAACTGTTGCTAAGAATGCTGTTACAGGTGTTGGAGCACCTTCATATACATCTGGAGCCCACATATGGAACGGAACAGATGCTAGTTTAAATGATAATCCAACAAATACTAGTACAAATGCTAGGATCATTAGAAACCCATTACTGCTTGGTATTCCTTGTTGAAGTGCCAAATTCATTTCAGTAATGTTTGTTGTACCTGTTAAGCCATAAGTATAGCTTAATCCGAATAGTGTGATTGCAGTTGAAATACCGCCGTTAATTACATACTTAAGTGCTGCCTCAGAAGAGCCCTCTCTTCTCTTTTGAATTCCAACTAGAATATAAGATGAAATCGAAAGTAGCTCTAATCCAACAAATAAGGTAATTAAATCGCTACTTGAAGCCATATACATTGTTCCAATTAACGCTGTAATAAACAATGTGTAGTATTCTGAGCGTTCTGCGATTGATTTATCTCCTAGTGCAAGTAATAAAACTAAGATTGCTCCAATTAATAAAATCAGTTTAAATAAAAACCCAAACGAATCAAATTTAAACGATCCCGCTAATAGACTTATTGGTTTATGTGAGTGAAGTGTGATTAACCATACAAGCGATCCAACTACACTTAACAAGCCAATCCAACCGACTATTTTACGACTCGCATTTTTAGGTAATAAGAGTTCAAGAGTTAATAGAAGAAGCGCAGCAACTACTAGAATGATCTCAGGACCCATTGTTCCCCATTGAAATTCAGATAATGCTTTCCAAGTCATCTTCTATACACCTCTAATCCCTTGAATGATAAAATCCACTGATGACACAATCATATCATTTACGAAAGCTGGGTATACACCAAGCAGAACAATCGCAAATACTAAAATAACTGAAGCGATTGCTTCGCGTTTTGATAAATCAGTGAATGATGAAATAAATTCACTACTTTTACCGAAGCTTAATTGTAAAATCGCTCTTAAAATATAAGCTGCAGTTAAGATGATTCCTAACGTACCGACAGTTGCAATTGCTTTATGAGATTGGAAAAGGCCAACAAATGATAACCATTCCCCTACGAACCCTGATAGACCTGGTAAACCTAATGATGCCATACCGCCAAAAAGTAGTAAGCCGGCTAGTCTTGGAGTTGATTTTGAAAGACCAGAAATACGGTCAAAGCTAGTAGTATCACCTCGGTTTTCTAACATTCCAACTATTAAAAATAGAAGTGCTGCAATTAAACCGTGAGATACTGATTGTAAAATCGCTCCTTGAATTCCAGCGCTATTCATTGCTGCTAATCCAATAATAACAATTCCCATGTGGGAGAAACTTGAATATGCCAATACAGAACGTAACTCTTTTTGAATTAAAGCAATATAAGCTCCGTAAAGTAAATTAATTACACCGATAATCGCAAGAGCTACCGACATTTTTTCAAATTGCTCTGGGAAAATACCTAAAGCAAAACGAATTAAACCGTAAGTTCCAATTTTTAATAGGATACCAGCATGAATGATCACTACAGCAGGATTTGCTTGTGTATGAACATTCACCATCCATCGATGGAACGGGAATAATGGTAGTTTGATTGCAAATGCAATTAATAAACAAATTAATAGAACCATTTTTAAATGCTCTGAAATTGGACTAACTGTTTGTTGTCCCGCTGGAATGATGTTAGCTAAAACTTCATAATTTGTTGTGCCTGTGCGAGCAAATAGGACAGCAATAACAAATAATAAGAATGCAGATCCTAATCCGTTATAAATTAAGAATTGGTATCCAGCACGTTCACTATCAAATCGGCCCCATTTACCAATTAAGAAGAACATTGGAATTAGTGTTAATTCAAAGAATAAGAAGAATAACACTAAGTTCTGAGCTGCAAATACACCGAACATACCTACTTGTAAAATAAATAATAGTTGATAGAAGCCTTTTGAACCTTTATTAATAGAGTAACCTGCTATTACAGCAATCAATGAGATAATACCAGTAAGTAAAATCATCACTAATGATAGACCGTCTACTCCAAGTTCAAACTTAACTTGAAACAATCTAGTTGATCCAGCGAAAAATTTTCCAAATGAAAACCAATCATATGAAATATTCCAACCTTTTAAACTAGAATGATTCTGACCTGCTATATAAGCTAGTATAGTAACCGCAAATGATAAAACCGAAGTCAATAATGCCCAAAGCTTATAAGAATTCTTTGGAGCAAAAGAAACTAGTAATAATCCCAATAAAGGTGAGAAAACAACCCATAATAAGAAATGAGACATCATAAGTTGTACCCCCCTGTCACAATGATTGCTAATAAGATTAGCGCAAGACCAAGTAATGTAATAAATCCATAAGTTTGGACTTGGCCACTTTGAAGCCTTGAACCAATTCCACCGATAGTACTTACAATTCCTTTTACTAGAACTGCAAGCCCTTCAATGACAAAACGCTCAATTGCAAACATTACATGCCCGATTGCAAACATACCTTTTACGATTGAACCGTTATATATTTCGTCAATATAGTATTTATTAAGAAGAATTTCATAGAATAATCCATTTTCTTCTTGTTTAGTTTGTTTCACTTTTCTGCCATACATATTGTAAGCAAGCGTAATTCCAGCTAAAGAAACAAGTGTTGCTACGATCATAATCCAAACCGGCTCATGACTATGCTCAGCAATTGTAAATGGAGCTCCGTCTAATAAAAAATCATTTAAGTGACGACCAAAGAATGGTGAATTAATATAACCTGCAAAGATAGCAAGGATCCCTAATAATGACATTGGAAGAACCATTGACATCGGTGACTCGTGCGCACCTTTTGTCTTTTCTTCTCCAGTGAAAACCAAGAAAAATAATCGGAACATATAGAATGAAGTAAAGAATGCCGCAGTTAAAGCAACTACGAATAAAACGTAATTTCCGTTTTCCCAAGTTGCAGCTAAAATCTCATCTTTACTAAAGAAACCAGATAGTAATGGTACACCTGTAATAGCTAATGTACCAATTAAAAATAGTGTAGATGTCCATTTCATTTTCTGACGTAATCCACCCATTTTAAAGATGTCTTGAGTGTGTACGGCATGAATAACACTACCTGCAGCTAAGAATAACAATGCTTTAAAAAATGCATGAGTAGTTAAGTGGAAAATACTTGCTGTATAACCACCTACACCTAATGAAAGCATCATATAGCCCAATTGACTGACCGTAGAGTATGCTAGTACTCGTTTAATATCTCTTTGCACAAGACCAATACTTGCTGCAAAGATCGCAGTAAATCCTCCGACAATCGCAACTACAGTTAAAGCAGTTCCACTTGCAATAAAGATTGGATAAGTCGTTGCTACTAAGTAAACACCGGCTGCTACCATTGTTGCTGCGTGAATTAATGCTGAAACAGGTGTTGGACCTTCCATCGCATCAGGAAGCCATGTGTGAAGTGGGAACTGACCTGATTTACCCATTGCTCCTACGAAAATCAAGATCGCAATAAGAGTTAACATACCGGTACTCACATGTCCACCTTGGATTACATTGAAAATTTGATCGAAATCAAAGCTCTTTGTTTTCCAAAATAAAAGTACCATCCCGATAAATAAACCAACGTCCCCTATTCTAGTCATAATGAACGCTTTTTTAGCCGCTGCTTTTGCTTCCTCTTTATAAAAGTAGAAACCAACAAGTAAAAATGAACCTAAACCTACTAACTCCCAGAATACATAAAGTTGTAGAATGCTAGGTGAAATGACAAGTGCTAACATCGCAAATGTAAATAAGCCTAAATATGCGAAGAACACTGTAATTCGGTCATCCTCTTCCATATATGCTGTTGAATAAATATGTACTAATGTACTAACGAACGTAACGATTACTAGCATTAACGAATTTAGTGCATTTACTACATATCCAACGTGAATATCGATATTTCCAATTGTTAACCAAGTGTATAATTTCTGCACTGTATCCCCTTGTAGACGGTCAAATAAGACGAACAAGGAGATGATGAATGAGATTCCTGTTAAAGTTGCTCCTAAAATCCCACTACCTTTCTTTCCTCTTGTACCAGCTAATATTAGGATTAGAAAGGAAATTAGCGGAAGTACCGGAACAAGCCAAGCATACTGCATCATCAAATTCCACCTCCTATTTATCTTTTCAATGAATCAGCTTCATCAATATTGACTGTCTGACGATGACGATACCATGCAATTAAAATTGCCACGCCCACTGCAGCTTCAGCAGCTGCAACTGAAATCGTAAATAATGAAAAAATTTGTCCTGTTAACGACGGTGCTACACCAAGTTTACTAAATGCCACTAAATTAATATTTGCGGCATTTAACATTAACTCAATACAAATTAAAACGATTACTGTGTTTCGTTTTGTTAATGCACCATATAATCCGATACAAAATAAAATTAGCGCTAAAAGAAGATAAGCATTAATTGGAACTGAACTCATTCCTTCGTACCCTCCTCTTTTGAATCATCTGATTTTGCTAATATGATCGCACCTACTAAAGCAATTAGTAATAATACGGACATTACTTCAAATGGCACGATATGATTTGTAAATAATTGTAATCCGATATTCTTCGTATTATTTGTTGCTAAATCAACATCTGGTGCATCAATTGAAAGTCCATTTACACCTAAAAACATAACGACTCCAAATGCAACAATACCGATAAATGCAGCAATGTTTCTCCAATTTCTTTTTGGCTTTTCACTTTCAATATCATGTTTCGTTAACATGATTCCAAAAATCATTAAGATTGTTACTGCACCGGAATAAATAAGAATTTGAACAACAGCTACGAATTCAGCTGATAGTAGGACATAAATCCCTGCAATACTAATGAATGTTAAAACAAGTGAAAGCATCATATGCATAACTTTCGTTGAGTTTAACATCATTACGCCACCTAAAATGGCTGATAAAGAAAGAAGAAAGAAAGCAACTACAAAACCACTCATGCTTTATTCTCCTTTCGAATGTTTTGATCATTTTCATCAAGCCATTGAAGGTCTTTAAATAATTCATCACGTGAATATTCAGCAAGTTCAAAGTTATTAGTCATAATAATCGCTTCTGTTGGACAAACTTCTGTACATAAATCACATAAAATACAAATCTCGAAATTAATATCATATGTGTCGATAATTTTTCCTTTTTTCGTAGGATCAGGATGTTTTTTCCCAGTTAATGTAATACAGTCTGTTGGACAGATTGCTGAACACTGATTACAAACAATACATTTTTCTGGATAAAACTTTTGAATTCCACGAAAACGATCTGGTAACGGAATCGGCTGATTTGGATAATCATACGTCACTTTCTCGCGCGTTAAATTTTGAAGAGTATATTTTAAACCTTTTACTAACCCAATCATGACTCACACCCCTTTAGATTGGTCTATTTGTTTAGAAGAACAAGCTTTTTACTAATGCAGTTATTAAAATATTAGCTAATGAAACTGGTAACAATACTTTCCAACCGAACTCCATTAATTGATCAGCACGTAAACGTGGGAATGTTACACGGAACCAAATTAATAAATATAAAATTACACTAAATTTTAAAGAGAACCAAACAGCTCCAGGAATAAAGTCTAGACCCGCAATTGGTTTCCATCCGCCTAAAAATAGAATCGTAATTAACGAACACATTGCAAAAAAGTAAACATACTCTGAAAGCATAAAGAATGCCCAACGGAATCCTGAAAACTCTGTATGATAACCTGCTACTAGTTCTGACTCAGCCTCAGGTAAGTCAAAAGGTGTACGGTTTAATTCTGCTACGGCTGCGATTAAGAAAACGATAAAAGCAATCGGCTGAGTTACAATGAACCATACATTCCCTTGTGCATTAACAATATCATTTAAATTTAAGCTTCCAGTTAATAAAATAACACCTAATACGCTCATTACTAACGGAATTTCGTATGAAATCATCTGTGCTGCAGCACGCATACCACCAATAAGTGAGTACTTGTTATTTGAAGCCCAACCCGCTGTAACAACACCAACTGTTGTTAATCCTGAAACAGCAATATAGTAAAGTAATCCAACACCAATATCAGCAAACTGTAAGTTATCTGTAAAAGGTAGAGTTGCTAATACCATAAACGCTGGTGCAAATGCAATGATCGGTGCAAGTATAAATAATGGTTTATCTGCCGCTTTTGGAATTGTATCTTCTTTTAAAAGTAGTTTTAATACGTCAGCAACAGTTTGAAGTAAACCATAACGTCCACCAACTTGGTTAGGTCCAATACGACCTTGCATGAAACCCATTACTTTACGTTCTGATAGGATTCCAAACGTAACGAAACCTAAAACTACAAATAGAAAAATAACGCCTAATCCTAAATAGATGAGAAAATTTATCCAAGACGGTGTACTTTGTAGAAGATTTTCTATCATTATCCGTCTACCTCCCCAAGTACAATATCAATACCACCTAAAATAGTAATTAAGTTCGCGATGTTTTCGCCTTTTAATAACTTTGGAAGAATTTGCAGGTTATAAAACGATGGTCGTCTAAATTTCAAACGATACGGCTCTTTTTTTCCATCACTTGCAATATAGCAACCGATTTCTCCACGTGGTGACTCGATTCTAACGTATCCTTCACCTTTAGGAGCTTTGATGATTTTAGGAACTTTTGCTAAAATATCACCTTCAGCAGGGAATTGTTCAACAGCTTGTTCTAAAATCTTTAATGACTCTTCAATTTCTAGCATTCTGCACATATAACGATCCCATGCATCGCCAACTGTCCCTACTGGTACATCAAAATCAAAGCGATCGTAAATAGAATAAGGAGCATCTTTTCGTAGATCATATTTAACACCAGTACAACGAAGATTTGCACCACTTAATGAAAAATTAATTGCATCTTCTTGTGAATATGCACCAATACCTTTTACACGATTAATAAAGATTTCATTACCAGAAACTAAATCGTGATATCCTTTTAATTGCTCTCTCATATAAGGAATAAATTCTTTTACTTTTTCAATCCAACCTTCAGGAGCATCCCACTTAACCCCACCTACACGCATGTAGTTAAAAGTCAACCTCGCTCCACAAAGCTCATTTAATAGATTGATAATCATTTCACGCTCACGGAAAGCATAAAGGAATGGACTCACTGCTCCAATATCTAGAAGGTTTGTACCCCACCAAACTAAGTGACTAGCAACGCGCCCTAATTCCATTGAAATAACGCGTAAATACTCCGCGCGTTCTGGAACTTTAATATCCATCATTGTTTCAACAGCATGGCAGATAACATAGTTATTGGTCATTGCTGATAGATAATCCATACGATCTGTATATGGAATAATCTGTGTATATTGAAGATTTTCAGCGATTTTCTCTGTACCACGGTGTAGATAACCGATGACAGGTGTCGCCTCTTTAATGATCTCTCCATCAATCTTTAACACAAGACGAAATACACCGTGTGTACTTGGATGCTGAGGTCCGACATTTAATAGCATTTCTTCCGTACGAATCATGGCTTATCCTACACCCCCTCGTCAAATTGAACGTAATCTTTTCTTAGTGGATAGCCAACCCAATTATCTGGCAGTAATATACGCTCTAACTTTGGATGTCCTTCAAACTGAATTCCAAGTAAGTCGTAAGTCTCACGCTCTGGCCAGTTTGCACCTTCCCAAATTGGAGTAATACTATCAACTATAGGTTGTTCACGGTCTGCTCTTACTTTTAAAGCGATTCCATGTTTACGTTTATATGAATATATGTAAGAGTAAACTTCCATGTACTCTACAAAATCAGTTCCATGTAATCCAGATAAATAAGTAAATTGTAGCTGTTCATTATTCTTTAAGAACTGTGCTACCTTAAAATAAGCATCTCTTTTAATTGTAAAAGTTGGATCATGTTTAGATAGCGTATTAATAATTGCTTCCTCAAAAACTTCCGCTCCAAACTCTTTTTCAATTAATGCCTTTACCTCATCTAATAATGGTTGGTTATGAGAAGCTTTCACTTCTTCAATTGGAGCCTCTTTACCACCATCTGTTTTACCTTTCGCTTTTGCTGCTGCTGCTGCTTTTGCCTTCGCTTTTGCAATGGCCTTCGCTTTTGCTTTTGCCGCTTCATCGTCCGATCCAGCAGTTGCAGTGTCTTCTCCACCTGCTGCTTTTTGTTTCGCCAATGCCGCTGCCTTTGCTTTTGCTGCCGCTACTGCTTTTGCCTTTGCTGCTGCAAGTGCTTTCGCTTTTTCATCATCTGCACCATCTACCGGAGCTTCTCCACCCTCTGATGCTTTTTGCTTCGCTAATGCCGCTGCCTTTGCTTTTGCTGCCGCTACTGCTTTTGCCTTCGCCGCTGCTAAGGCCTTTGCCTTATCATCGTCTGAAGTCACCTCTGGCTCTTCTGCTTCAGCCTGTTCGCCCGCTTCCGCTGCTTTTTGTTTCGCAATTGCTGCTGCCTTTGCTTTTGCTGCCGCTACTGCTTTTGCCTTCGCCGCTGCTAAGGCCTTTGCTTTATCATCATCAGAAGTCGGCTCTGGCTCTTCTGCTTCAGCTTGTTCGCTAGCTTCAGCAGCTTTTTGTTTTGCGATTGCTGCCGCCTTTGCCTTCGCTGCTGCTACTGCTTTTGCTTTAGCCAGTGCAAGTGCTTTCGCTTTTTCATCTTCTGAAGCTGGTTCCTCTTGTTTAACTTCATTTTCAACAGTTGGTTCCTCAACTACAGGAACTTCTTCTTTTTGAACTTCAGTATTTTTTGCAGCTTCCTTTTCAGCCTTCAACTGTTCCATCTTACGTCGAGCTGCTTCTTTTGCCTTCTCGGCTGCTTCTTTCTTTAACTGTTCTTTTGACTTATCTTCACTCACTTATTCGTCACCTGCTTTCCAGTTTTAGCTTCGTAACGAATTTTCTCTTTCAATTTGTTAATTCCATAAATTAATGCTGCTGGATTCGGAGGACATCCAGGGATATACACATCTACAGGAACGATCTGGTCCACTCCTTTAACAACTGCATACGAGTTAACATATGGTCCACCAGCAGTTGCACATGAGCCCATCGCAATTACCCATTTTGGTTCAGGCATTTGATCATATAAGCGTTTAACAATCGGCGCCATCTTTTTCGTAACAGTTCCAGAAACAATCATACAGTCAGATTGACGAGGAGAAGTACGGAAAAATGATCCAAATCGGTCTAAGTCATAATGAGATGAACCTACACCCATCATTTCAATTGCACAACAAGCTAACCCGAATGTTAATGGCCATAACGAGTTACTTCTTGCCCATGCCTTCACTTCTTCCAAAGTCGTGAAAAAAATATTCTTTTGGAGTTCTTCCATTTCAGCAACAGAAATTCCATCTAACTTCATAACCATTTCAACACCTTCTTCTTCCAAGCATAAATAAGTCCAAGTAGTAGCATAAGAATAAAAATAATCATCTCTACAAAAGCAAAAAGGCCTAATTGATCATATGCAACCGCCCACGGATATAAGAAAACAGTTTCAACATCGAAAATAACGAATAATAGTGCAAAAATGTAATATCCAGCGTGGAAACGAACCTTCGCATCATGAAATGGTTCAATACCACTTTCATAGGTCGTTGCTTTTGCTTCAGTTGGTACATTCGGTCTTAAAATTTTACCTATTACCGAGAGTGCGACAACTGGAAGCGCAATTCCTATAACTAGAAACACAACTACGATCACATAATTATTTAAATAAGCATTCACGAAACTTGTCCCTCCTCTAACTACAGAGCTCTACATTATATACTTATTATAAATATAATGTATTTTTCATTAATTTTTACTATTCAGTTTTGTAATCGTATCCATTATAACAAATGTGACAAAAACGTGTCGATATTTATTGCCATTAATCTGAAAATTGAATGATATAGTTGGAAAATAAATTCCATTATTCTTTATTTATCTTATATGTATGTCGTTCTAATAAAATTCTAATATTTTGATCATTGTAATCACTAACTATAACTTTATATTAGTATAAGAGTTATCCACAAATCCACAGAAAGTTATTCACAATTCCCACAAGTTAAAATATAGTGATAATTGTCGAAAAAAAAACCAGTTCAATACATGAACTGGTTCATTTTTAAGATGCAATCGTTTCTGAAGATTGCTGCTTATTTTGATTTTTAGATTTAGATTTAGGTTGTGCAACCTTTCTGCTCTTTGTACTTCCCATAAAGAATGAAAGCACTAATGCGATACCTGATAATACAGTTGCAAAAATAAATGCATCATTGATTCCATTGATAGATGCTAATTTAGACGCCTGACTATAAAGCGTTGTAACTGCTAAAGCTCCGCCTTGGGAAGGTGTTACTCCAGCTGCAGCGGCTAACTGTGCGCCTGTTTGATGAACCCAATCCATAATGAAAGAATTCGTTGAAGTCACTTCATTTGAAAAGTCAGCCAAATGATTTGTCGTTTGAGTCGTCATAATTGTAACGAGCACCGCTGTACCGACCGAACCTGCAACTTGTCGTAGTGTATTTTGTGTTGCAGTACCGTGAGAAATCATCTTAACAGGCAATTTATTTAAACCAGCCGTCATAATTGGCATCATAATAAATGACATACCGAATGAACGTAAAGTATAGAAAAACATAATTTTTAAATATGGTGTATCAATAGACAACTTAGTGAACTCATAAGTTGTATAAGTCATAATAAGTAAACCAAAAATAGCTAAAGGACGGATACCATATTTATCAAACAATTTACCCGTAAGTGGTCCGAGCGCACCCATTATCAATGAACCAGGAAGTAATAATAATCCTGCTCTAATTGGTGTAAACCCACGAATGTTTTGTAAATAAAGAGGTAGTAAAATCATCCCCCCATATAATGCTGTTGTAACGATTAAGTTAATTAATAATGTGTAAGTAAATGAAAAAGATTTAAATACTTTTAAATTTATTAACGGTTGTTTAGCAGTTAATTCTCTCCACACAAATAAACCTAAACTGATACATGCAATTACCAAAGAAAGAACTACTTCAGTGCTACCCCAACCTTTATTACCGGCTTCACTGAATCCATATAATAAACTTCCGAATCCAAGTGACGAACTGATTACTCCCCAAATATCTAATGTTGGGAATGAACGTTTACGTGATATATGAAACCAAGCGTTAGACAAAATGATTGAAATGACACCTAACACAGCCATTCCGTAAAATAAGAAATGCCAAGAATAATCTTGAACTACATAACCAGTTATTGTAGGGCCAATAGCTGGCGCTAGAATCATTGCGATCCCCATTAATCCCATTGCTGCACCACGTTTTTCAGGTGGGAAGATCGTCATAAAGATATTCATACCAAGTGGCATTAAAATACCAGCTCCGACAGCTTGAACTACACGACCTACCATCATAATTGGGAAGTTACCTGATAAAGCACAAATAATTGAACCAATCGTAAAAGCAATCATCGAAAAGATAAATAATTTACGATACGTAAATGTATCAACTAAATAAGCACTGACTGGAATTAAAATACCGTTCACTAACATAAAACCAGTAGATAACCATTGTGCAGTCGAAGTTGTTACATTAAAATCTGCCATTAACTTCGGTAAAGCAACATTTATTAACGTCTGATTTAAAATCGATATGAACATACCTAGTAATAGTACTGTCAAAACTTTTCCCATGCTAAAGCTCTGTTTTTCACTTGACTCAGATGGAATTGATTTCTTTTGAGTTTCTTCAGTTTTTTCTATTTTATTTGGTTCTTCAGATTGGACCATTTCATCTCTTTTATCTATTTTTAGGTCATTTTCTTTATTCCTTAATACAATTCGATTAATAATAAAGAAAACAATTAAGCAAAACCCTCCATATGCTATGATCATTCCTGTAGACATAGAAATTCCTCCTTACTTATGGATACGAACAGAAGCATTCATTCCTGGAACAATTTCAAATGACTTATTATGATCTAAAGCAATTCTTACAGGTACAACCTGCTCTACTTTCGTATAGTTTGCATTAGAGTTTCCAGAAGGTAATAAACTAAATGTATTTGCAGTTGTTAATCCAACAAATTCTACAGTACCTGTTAAAGTTGTATCTGGATATGCGTCAACATATACATCAACCACTTGACCTTTTTTCACATCTTCCACTTCAGTTTCTTTAATGTTTGCAGTAACCCAAAGATTATCTAAGTTATATGCATAACCAAGAGTTGAACCTGTACCAACCAATTGATCTTTAATTGCATTTGCTTGAACAATCGTAGCATTTGTAGGTACTGAAACTGATACTTCATGTGCAGTATCTCCAGCTGCTTGAGGTGCAGTTAAAACTTTACCAATTGATTCATTTGGTGAAAATGTTTTTCCGAATGAACCTGACCATGACTCAAGCTTACCAGCAGCAGGAGATGAAATGACAATTTGTTGCCCATCTATTTTAGCATTATCCGTTTTTATATAATTTGTTGATTGATCATAATAGTAATAACCAGCAAATCCACCAGCAACTAATATGATTAAAGTAATTATGTTAACAAACACCATTTTCTTCATGTTCCCCATAAATAAAATTCCTCCTAAATTTTTAATCGTTTCTCTATATAGGTAACAAAAGTAAAGCAACACATTGTCGTTTTACTTCTCATAGTTTTTAATTATAATTGATTTATAAACGTACTCAACCGTTAATAATTTAAAATTTGTTGTTTAAGCAACACTACTATTATTAATTGTTTAATTTCTTAAAGTTATTTAATAAAGGAGTTTTAAAATGAGCATAAAAAATAATCATGACCCTCGTGTCATTCGAACTAGACAACTTTTACAAGATGCATTAATTACACTATTAGCAGATAAAGAATTCGAAGCGATCAGTGTACAAGATATAACTAAAAAAGCAAACGTCAATAGAGCAACCTTTTATAGCCACTACGAAGACAAGTACCAAATGGTCCGCCAAATCGTTAAAGAAAAACTAGTTGATTTAGACAGCGCCATGAAGAATGTAGATTTTAGCATGTATGACGGAAATCCAAACTCACTCGATGGAATGGCCTTACAATCCTACTACCATCTATTCGAACACATCGAAAAAAACAGTTACTTCTACAAAGTCCTCCTAAAACGACAAGGACCAAATATTTTTAGAAGAAGACTTTACGAAGTATTATCAACAACATTCGAAAGAGGCATTGCATTCATACAGCCAAAAAAGAATAAATACCTTGTCCCAGGTGACCTACTAGTAAGTTATATTTCAGGCTCAACGCTCAGCGTAATTTCATTTTGGGTTGAAAATGACATGCCATACACAAAAAAACACATGGCAGAATACCTTTTAAAAATCTCAAGAAATGGAATTTTAACAACAGCGGGATTGGAATTAAACTAAAAAGAGGATTGCTGTGACAACTCGTCCAAATAGTGTATTTTGTCTTTTTTTGTTCCCGATGATGGTAGGTTTAGTTTGCGGAGGAGTCTTGAAGCGTTGTAGATAGAGGGTATATGGAGAAAGTCTCTAACTTGTTTATTATTTATTGAGTTTCCAATTAACAAAAAGTAATCAACTAAAGCACTAATATGTGCTAGTTTTGAAACATGTAAGCAATTCTTGCATATCCAATTCCCTTTATCTCGTACCATTGAAAAATGATGACAATTAGTGCAAATTACTCCAGTTAAAAGTTCAATGTTACCAATATTGTACTTATCTAATATATTTTGATCTAAAAGCTGATGTTGCTTTATTAATAATTTAGCTAATCTCCTTATTTCTTTATGTGTATAAAAATCGCTTTTAAATTTCAATTCTAGCTCCTCAACTTTTTTAGCAATCTCACTTTGATTTGATGAAGCTTTTATGATTGTTTTTGGGCTACTTACAACCACATAAGGAATGACACTTAAATTTATAAAATTATGTTTTCGTAGCCACTGTGAAAGTTGTCTTTTTTGCCTATCAACTTGAAGAATGGGGTTTATAAAAGACTCTTCTTTCCCATCAATTGATCGAATAAGTTGATTAAAGTGTTGATCAAAATACAAAGTACCAATTAAATTCTTTACCTCAATAATGATTAGTACACGTGGGGTTATTATGATCGTATCGATTTGAAAAAAGTGCTGAAAATCATCGACTAACCTTACATCATGCAAAATGAAACTACGCTCTTTTGGAAAAAAACTAAGATGATAATCTAAAGACTTTTCACCTTGATAACCTGCTTTGTACTTAAATAGATCTTCCTCAATTCTTGACCATTGGGGATGATCACTAGGTAATCTCCTTAATAGAGCATCCAATTTTTTAATAACTAACGGAACTGTTCGTTCTTTTAATATCATTAAAAAGTCACCTCTCTTAGATTTCTTTTTATATTCAAGATTTTCTGTACAGATACCTTCTAATACAAACTATAAAAATTGAGCAGATAACCGTCGCTTTTTCTGTAATTTAGTTAAATTTGGTCTATTACTAAACTATTTTTTGATGAAACTAACAAATTTTATATAAAGCTGATCATAAATTCGATATTTTATTATGATGTGTCTGTTTTATTTGCATTTATGGTAGATTTAATTGCAGTTTTCTCAGTTTTAATTGTAGTTCTGCAAAATTTAATTGCAGTAACCTGATTATATTTGCACTTTCATTAATTTAATTTGCAGTTTTACAATTTTTAATTGCAGTTTCTTCGATTTTATTTGCACCTAACAGTTTATTTGCTTCTCATTTAAATTTATTTGCACACTCAAACTGTTTATTTGCACTTTCCTATTACTTAATTGCAGTATCTTCTAGTCTAATTGCACCCACCGGTTTACTAAACACCCCCACCCCACATACTCAAGCAAAAAAAGAGCCCCAACCAAGGGCTCTTTTTTTAATTACTTATATTGTGCTACGTTTAAACGGTTCATTGCTTTGTGTAAAGCAAGTTCTGCACGTTTGATATCTGTGTCAGGGCGTCTTTCTTGTAGACGTTTTTCTGCACGTTTTTTTGCTTCTACTGCGCGCTCAACGTCGATTTCAGTTGATGCTTCAGCAGATTGAGCCAATATTGTAACGGCTTCAGGTCGAATTTCAATGAATCCGCCACTAACTGCAACGAAATCAGTTCCAGCTGGTGATTTAATTTTAACAGGTGCTGTTGCTAACGGTGCCACAGTTGAAATGTGTCCAGGTAAAATACCTAGCTCACCGCTAGTTGCTTTCGTGCTAACGAATTCTGTTTCGCCTTCATAAGCCGGTCCATTAGGAGTGACGATACTGACTTTCATTGTCTTCATAGTGAACTCCTCCTGTCTAGCTTCGTGAGCTAATCAAGTTCATTCAAATAGAATGATGAACAAGCCTTTCGATTAGACAATTATTATACTAATGTTTTTGCTTTTTCTACTACTTCTTCAATGCGTCCAACTAGACGGAATGCATCTTCAGGAAGAGTATCATATTTACCTTCTAAGATCTCTTTGAATCCACTAACAGTTTCTTTAACTGGTACGTAAGAACCTTTTTGTCCTGTGAATTGCTCCGCAACGTGGAAGTTTTGAGATAAGAAGAATTGAATACGACGAGCACGAGCTACGACTAATTTATCTTCTTCTGATAACTCATCCATACCTAAGATTGCGATGATATCTTGAAGTTCTCTATAACGTTGTAAAGTTGATTGTACTTGACGAGCTACTTCATAGTGCTCTTCACCAACGATTTCAGGGTTTAATGCACGAGATGTAGATGCTAATGGATCTACCGCTGGGTAAATACCCATCTCAGATAAACGACGCTCTAAGTTAGTTGTTGCATCTAAGTGAGCGAACGCTGTAGCTGGTGCTGGATCCGTATAGTCATCGGCAGGAACGTAAATCGCTTGAATCGAAGTTACAGAACCTTTGTTTGTTGAAGTGATACGCTCTTGTAATTGACCCATTTCAGTAGCAAGAGTTGGTTGGTAACCTACCGCAGAAGGCATACGACCTAATAGGGCAGAAACCTCAGAACCTGCTTGAGTGAAACGGAAGATGTTATCGATGAAGAATAACACGTCTTGTCCTTGCTCATCACGGAAATATTCAGCCATTGTTAAACCAGTTAAGGCAACACGTTGACGTGCACCAGGTGGCTCGTTCATTTGTCCGAATACCATCGCTGTTTTCTTGATAACGCCAGAGTCGCTCATTTCGTGGTATAAGTCGTTACCTTCACGAGTACGTTCACCTACACCAGCGAATACTGAGATACCGCCGTGCTCTTGTGCAATGTTGTTAATTAATTCTTGAATTAATACAGTTTTACCTACACCCGCACCACCGAATAGACCGATTTTACCACCTTTGATGTAAGGAGCTAATAAGTCTACTACTTTGATACCAGTTTCAAGGATTTCTACTTTTGTAGTTAATTCTTCAAATTTAGGTGCTTGACGGTGAATTGGGTCACGACGTACGTCTTCTCCAAGTTCTTCGTCTAAGTCAATGTTGTCACCTAACACATTGAATACGCGCCCTAATGTAGCGTCACCAACTGGAACCGAAATTGGTTTCCCTGTGTTAACTGCTTCCATTCCACGTACTAATCCATCAGTTGAAGCCATTGCAACTGTACGAACAGTATCGTCACCTAAGTGAAGAGCAACTTCTAATGTTAAATCAATGTTTACTTCGTTTGCGTCGCCCGCTTCTTTACGAACACGTAACGCATTATATATTTGTGGTAATTGGCCGTTTTCGAACTTTACGTCTACTACTGGACCTAATACCTGAGTAATAATACCATTGCTCATCGCTTTTCCTCCTAGCATTGTTTCATTAAAAGCCGTTCAATTTATATAGCCGATGTAAGCAGATTAGCCAAGTGCTGCTGCTCCACCGACGATTTCAGTAATTTCTTGTGTAATAGCTGCTTGACGCGCACGGTTATAGTGAAGAGTAAGCTTACTAATAACTTCTTTCGCATTATCAGTTGCACTTTTCATCGCTGTCATACGTGAAGCGTGTTCACTAGCTTTACTGTCTAATAATGCACCAAAGATTAAACTTTCTGCATATTGAGGCAGTAAAACTTCTAAGATTTCATCATCAGATGGTTCAAATTCGTAGTTAGTTGTTGCCTTACCTGTGTCAATATCTGTTAAAGGTAATAGCTTTTTCTCAGTAACTTCTTGAGAAATCTTACTTACGAAATGGTTATATGATAAGTAAAGCTCATCAAAAATGCCGTCTGTATACATTTGAACTGTACGATTAGCAAATTGTTGAATATCATCGAATGAAGGTTGATCTGGAAGCCCAAGAACCTCTTCAACGATTGGGTAACCTAAACGCTTAAAGTAGTCACGTCCAACTCGACCTAGTACAATAATTGCAAATTCATCATTCGATTTATGACGCTCTTTAATTGTATTAGTTACCGCACGTAATACGTTACTATTAAATGCACCCGCTAAACCACGGTCAGAAGTGATGACAATGTAACCAGTCTTTTTAACTGGACGAGTTACTAGCATCGGATGTCTACTGTTTACGCCTTTTGCCACGCTACCAACTACCTCTTGCATTTTTTCCATGTAAGGAACGAATTGCTTAGAGTTTTGCTCAGCACGGTTTAATTTCGCAGCAGATACCATCTCCATCGCTTTTGTGATTTGGCTTGTCTTCTTTGTTGAATTAATTTTTGTTTTTATATCGCGTAATGATGCCACAGGTTTTCACCACCTTTTGGTAAACAGTTAAATGAAGGACGAGCTATGAGCCCGATCCTTCAAATCCAGATATTTAAATCGCCTTCTTATTTAGAAGCAATAAAGTTCTTTTTAAAGCTTGTGATTGCAGCGTCAAGGTCAGCTTCGTTTGGTAATTTACCAGTATCACGAATAGCATCTAAAAGACCTTTTGCGTTAGCGTCCATCCAAGCTAACATTTCTTCTTCAAAACGAGTAATGTCTTCAACTGCTACGCTGTCTAAGTGACCACGTGTTAACGCATATAAAGATGTTACTTGTTTTTCTACTTTTAACGGTTTGTGTAAACCTTGTTTAAGGATTTCAACTGTACGAGCACCACGGTTAAGTTTAGCTTGAGTTGCTTTATCTAAGTCAGAACCGAACGCAGCAAATGCTTCAAGCTCACGGAATGACGCTAAGTCAAGACGTAGAGTACCTGCTACTGATTTCATCGCCTTAGTTTGCGCTGAACCACCAACACGTGATACAGAAAGACCTGCATTGATCGCTGGACGTACGCCAGAGAAGAATAAGTCAGACTGTAAGAAGATTTGCCCGTCAGTAATCGAGATTACGTTTGTTGGAATATAAGCTGAGATATCACCAGCTTGTGTTTCGATGAATGGTAATGCAGTTAAAGAACCGCCACCTAACTCATCATTTAACTTAGCTGCACGCTCTAATAAGCGAGAGTGTAAGTAGAATACATCCCCTGGATATGCTTCACGACCTGGAGGACGTTTTAATAGTAATGAAAGCTCACGGTAAGCTACCGCTTGTTTTGATAAATCATCGTATACTACTAATACGTGTTTACCATTGTACATAAACTCTTCACCCATAGTTACACCAGCAAAAGGAGCTAAGTATAACATTGGAGCTGGAGATGAAGCAGGTGCAGTTACAACGATTGTGTAATCTAATGCGCCGTGCTTACGTAAAGTTTCAACAAGTCCACGAACTGTTGATTCTTTTTGACCGATTGCAACATAGATACAGATCATGTTTTGGTCAGCTTGGTTAAGGATTGTATCAATAGCAACAGCTGTTTTACCAGTTTGACGGTCACCGATGATTAACTCACGTTGTCCACGTCCGATTGGTACAAGAGCGTCGATCGCTTTGATACCTGTTTGTAATGGTTCATGTACTGATTTACGTGCCATTACGCCTGGAGCAGCATTTTCGATTGGACGAGATTTAGTCGTTTCGATTGGGCCTAAACCATCAACTGGTTGACCTAATGAGTTTACTACACGTCCTACTAATGCTTCACCAACTGGAACTTGCATGATGCGTCCAGTACGACGAACTTCGTCGCCTTCTTTAATGCCTGTGTAAGGCCCTAAGATGATAATACCTACGTTGTTTTCTTCTAAGTTTTGTGCTAGTCCCATAACGCCGTTAGAGAACTCAACTAGCTCTCCAGACATACATTGGTCAAGACCATGAGCACGAGCGATACCGTCACCAACTTGGATAACTGTACCAACATCACTAACTTCTATTTCAGTTTGGTAATTTTCGATTTGCTTTTTAATCAGCGCACTGATTTCTTCAGCTTTGATGCTCATGCATTTCACCCCTATCTACAAACTATTTTGCGATTAATTCACGTTCAATTCGAACAAGTTTATTTTTTAAACTGCCGTCAAAAATACGGTTTCCAACACGAACTTTATAACCACCAATTAAAGATGGGTCAATTTCGTTTTTCAAACGTATTGAGTTTTTACCTAATTTAGAAGCGAATAACGCTCCAATTTTATCTAGTTCTTCAGAAGACATTGCCGTTACAGAGTAAACTGTTGCATCTGCAATATTACGAGTTTCATTCGCAATTTTTACATATTCAGTTACTAAGTTAGAAATAGTGCTCATTCGCCCACGATCAACTAATAAGCATACTAGATTTAATACCGTTTCAGAGATTGAAGCAAACGTGTCATTTAAGACAGACTTTTTGCTTTCTTTTGTGATACCAGGGTGTTGTAAAAACTTATTTAATTCTAAGTTTTCTACATACTCCTTTTTCACTACTTGTAAGTCATGTTCAACAGTTTCTACTAAATTTTGTTCAGTCGCTAATTCAAAAAGAGCGTTTGCGTAGCGTTTTGCAACTAATTCGTTACTCATTTAGCTTCGCCTACTTCTTTAAGATATTGATCAAAAATAGCAGATTGGTCTTCAGACTTCACTTCTTTTTCAAGTACTTTAGAAGCAATTAATACAGATAATGAAGCAACTTGTTGTTGAACTGATTGTACTGCAAGCTCTTTTTCACGAGTAATTTCACGTTTAGCGCTTTCTTTCAAGTTTTCAGCTTCTGCTTTTGCTGCGGCAACGATTTCTTCACGTTGTACATCAGCTTGCTTTCTAGCTTTCTCAAGAAGCTCACGAGCTTCAGTTCGAGCAGCAACTAACTCTTGCTTTTGCTCTTCAACTAGTTTCATTGCATCAGCGTTGTTTTTCTCAGCTGAGTCTAATTGATTAGCGATGTGATCTTCACGTTGTTTCATAATTCCCATTACTGGTCCTAATGCATACTTACGTAATAAAGCAAGTAGGATTAAGAAGATTACTAATTGAAACGCTACATCGCCCCAAGGTATACCATGTCCGTTTGCTTCACCGATTACGAATAATGAACCGTTTAACACAAGCCTTCACTCCCTTCGAGGGTATCATTTAATAATTTTTCTTTTTTATAACATAGCCTAGGTCTCTTACCGACTTTAGCTTTACTTTCAAAATTCAATCTTTACAACAAAAGTGTCATAAAGGAATGGCGAAGTAAATGTGAACACAAACTTCGCCATTTTTTAACTACTTGTATAAATCTTACGCTTTACCAAATGCCATGAATGCGATAACTACCGCGATGATTGGAAGTGCCTCAACTAATGCAACCCCGATGAACATTAAAGTTTGAAGAGTTGAACGTAATTCTGGTTGACGAGCAACACCTTCTACTGTACGTGATACAATTAAACCGTTACCAATACCTGCACCTAGTGCACCTAAACCTATTGCGATTGCCGCTGCGATTAAAGCCATTTTAAATTTCCTCCTTCTTAATCATAAGAAATATATTTTTTTTTATAATTTTTATCTAACTACCAAATTCAATGAGCCGATTAATGCTCGTCCGCCACTTTATGTGACAAGTAAACCATTGTTAACATTACGAAGATAAACGCTTGGATTGAACCAACGAATACAGAGAATCCCTGCCATACGATCATTGGTATTGCCGCTGCGATTGTCCAAAGAATACCTCCGCCTGTGCTTGTTGCATAAGCATGTGTACCCATTGTTGCAAGTAAACCTAGTAAGATTTCCCCCGCATAAATGTTACCGTAAAGTCGAAGACCTAGCGTTAATGTGTTTGCTAATTCCTCAATAATTTTTAATGGGAATAAGAATGGCATTGGTTGGAAGAATGTTTTACCATACGCTCCAAAACCGCGCATCTTGATACCATAATAATGTGATAAACCAACTATAAAGATTGCTAATGATAAAGTAATGACTGGGTCTGATGTAGGTGATTTCCAAACTGAGTTTCCATCGAATGAGATATCGAATGGTAGACCTAACATATTTGAAACAAATATGTACATAAGTAATGTCACACCTAGTGTAAGGAAGCGACCACCAGTTTCCCAATCCATTGTACTGTTGATAATGCCTTTAACGAAATCTACAACCCACTCTAAAAAGTTTTGCTTTCCTGTTGGGCGTATTTGTAGACTTCTTGCGCATGTAACTGCGATGATAAAGACGATTACTGCAGCAATGGTAGTCATTAGAACATTTGTTAACGTAAAATCTAAACCAATAAATTTAAAACCATAAGTGCCGTGTTCCAATTTATTCACCTCTCTTCCTTGCAAAAGACGTTTGTTGTAATGCAAAATGTATCATAATGACAAGATGTCCTGTCATTAGTCCCGCAGTTAGTGCCGGTATGCTCACAAAATTTTCATACCGAAGCGCGATGACCATAGCTAGAGCCACCGCTGAAAGACAAATTACAGTACCTAAAGATCGAACTTTTTGTTGCTTTAAAACTCGGTCAAAGAAGGTATTTATCTTTCTGTGTAGAATCCATATACAATAAAAGCTAGTTACTGTTCCGAGAATATAGCCTGTGAATATTGTTTTATAGTCGGTAAATGCCCAACCCAAAACAGCTAAAGAAATGATATACAACATATCTCGTGTGAATCGTCTAAAATTATCTTTTTGCATGTAACTAGTCCCCTGGTGTGAATTGCTTAACTAATTTAAGCGTGCCGTAGATTCCAGTAAATAATCCTAACAGTAAAAAGATGATCATAAATACTGGTACTGGCCAATTAAAAAATGAATCAATCCATCTTCCTAGAAAGATGCCTATGAGAATAGAACCGACAAGCTGAGCTAGAATGGAAGACATGAGTGCCATTGCTTTAAGAGGATGTTGATTGTTGTTTTTCATACAAAATCCCTCCATGTCAATTGTCATTCTCCAAAAAATTGCCAAAAGTCTTATCATGGTTAATTCTACAACAAATATTTGCTAAAATCTCTAAACATTGAAAACGTTCACAAATTGTTCACAAAACGTTCAAAAAATTTTAATAACATAGTATTTACATACATTGAAAACCCTTTTAAACATTCATGTTAAGCATACAATATGTTACAAAAATGTGTCAATTACCTAAATTAAAAAACTATTAAAAATTACTTACCAATTTTTAGTCTTCTACATAAATTTTTGCGACATTTACGTAAGATTCCGTTGCACTTTCATACTGTTTACGTTTATAAAAAATCACAAATTTATAAATTCCACTTTTAGGAAAGTCTTTTAAAACTAGTTCTTTCTTGATAATCCCCCTTTTACTATTTTCCTGTTCATCAATCACACCTAACAAACGGAATGTTTCAGATTCAAAAACAGCGATTTTGTATTCCTCAACCTTACTTGGTAAATAAAGCTCATATTTATAGCGATTTTTACCTTTTACCCTTCCAAAGTGAAATCCCATTACTGACGGAAAGTTCGGTTCTCCTTGTAGTAATAAAAACGGCATTCTTAGATTTTCATCATCATTTGTACTAAACGTAATTGCCCCATCATAAAATCCATCTCTTAATACTTTCGTATCAACTGTTGCAGTAAGGCTAATTTTTTTGCTAGTGTTAGCTGGAATTGTAAAAGGCTTAGGTAATACCCATTGTATTCCAGTGGCTGGCTGATTATTTATTGCTGTAACTTGTTTTGGCATATTTGATTTATTAGATATTCTTACGACAAAATCTTTCTTAATTTGTAAATCGGTTTTTCTAGTTACTCCTAAAGATAAAGAAGTTGGAAATAATGTTGTCTCAGTCTCAAGTGCCTTTTCAATATCTAATCTTCCAGCACCTTGTTCGTACGCATGATACATCTTTTTATTATTCTTATATAATGGTGTTGCTGTATTGACTAGCACACTTTTTAAATCGTCCATACTCCAATCTGGGTGCAGTTGTCTTACAAGAGCAGCTGCTCCGGCAACATGTGGACTTGCCATACTCGTTCCTTGAAGCGCTAAATACCCACCCGGAATTGTACTTTTTATTTGTACACCTGGAGCTAATAAATCCGGCTTCATTTGCCAAGTACCTGTTACCGGCCCTCTAGAGCTGAAATCTGCAAGTATATCAACCTTCTTTTCATGGCCAGTCTTAGCTTCTACTTTACTTTTTTCAATGATTTTCTTAATTAATAAACCTTCTTTTCTTGAAATAGTCGCTGCTGGAACAGTAAATTTCCCTTTAATTTGTCCAATGAAATTTCCATCGATATTATTAAAGACAATAACCGCCTTTGCACCAGCGTCTTGAGCATTTTTTACTTTATCTGTGAACGTGATTTTTCCTCTTTCAAGCAAGACAATTTTGTCTTTTACTCTTTTTAAATCACGCTTTTCGCCGTATTTCTTAAATACAAATCGCCCATTTAAACCTTTATCCCATTTAGCAGATCCAATCATAGGACTAATAATTGTCTCTTTATTTTTCACGTGGATAGATGGGAAAAGAACAGGTGGATAGCTTGCACCAACTGTTAAAGCCTTTGATGCCGTAGCGGGAGAACCAACAGTCCATAGCCCTGGTCCAGAGTTTCCAGCAGCCGTAATTGCAAGTACACCCTTTTCTACTGCCTTATCTAACGCAATACTTGTCGGCCAGTCTGGTCCGTTCACATCATTTCCTAGCGATAAATTAATAATATCTACTTTATCCTTCACTGCTCGCTCAATTGCAGCCATAACAGTTTCTGATGTACCAACACCACCAGGACCAAGAGCACGGTATGCATAGATTGTAGCTTTAGGGGCTACACCTTTTCTTTTTCCATTTGCCGCTATTACACCAGCTACATGGGTACCATGAAATGTACTTTTTTCTTCAAGCTTAGTCTCCATTGGATCTTTATCTAAATCAATCGTATCGTAACCGCCACCATAATTTGATTTCAAATCAGGATGCCTGTAATCAACACCAGTATCGATTACTCCTACCTTTACGCCTTCACCAGTAATCTTTCTTCCCCTTTGATCCTTATATAATTGAGCTTCGTCCGCTCCAATAAAAGGGATGCTATCTTCTAAATGAGCTCTATAAGTTGTAACAAAGTGCATATCCTTTACTAACGGCATTTTAGCTAACTGTGATAACTCTTCAAGAGAACCCGATACAGAAAAACCATAGTACGTCTCAGTGTATTGTTGTCTTACGGTTACATTAGGGAAACGTTCAGCAATATTTTTTATCGCCTGTGTAATCATTCCGTCTTTAACTGAAATTAAAGCTACTTGTTTTTGTTGTTCATGTGCATTTACATAAACATCTTTAAATGGAACTAGTAAAAAAACTAAACAAATAATTATTTTAAGAAAGTAATTTTTCATTCAATGCAGGTTCTCCTTTATATAAGATATTTTCTTTTTAGCTTTCTCACTAATCGTTCATTCATGTATAAAAAGGTAATTTTCTCTAGAACCTACAAAGTTTTCAAAATGAAAAAAGACTAACTCTAGGTAAAGCATAAAGCTTACCTAAAAAGTTAGTCTTTTTGTATTATCATTAATTTTTTAATTCAGGTTGGTTAAACAACTGGAATCTTTTATTTGTAACATACGCTTTAATCTCATGTATGATAAAATACAAAATCGAAGCTCCTAAAACTACGATCCATGCATTTGAAATGACTGTCTCCTGCCAAATCCCTAAAAGCATAAAAAATGCAGGAAGAGTAATTGTAGTCCAAGATTGTATCATTGCAACAATTCCTGTGTATCGCTCTATTTTCTTACCTAATACAAGGCCAGCAAAGAATAGATACCATAAATATGCCCACATAACCCATAATAGTCCGTTCACAACATCATGAATAATAGCGAAGTTCACGAAAGCCCAAAGTACAGACATGATTGATACCCAAAGTGAGAACCAACCTAAGCCAGTTCCATTAAAACCTTTAAGATTTGTAAATCCATTATATAAATAAGTAATACCAAAAAAGAAAATACTTGCCGTATTAAATAATTCCCACTTACCAGCACCTAAATGCATTAATAAATAGAAAGGAATAACGATTTGTAATGTACCAACAAATAAGTTTAATAAAGCTGCACTTTTAGCATTCGCTTTGTTTAATAATACAAGACTATTTAAAAACAGAGTTGCACCAGATAAAAGTAAACCTACAGATCCCATAGTGACTTGTTAAAAAGAAAATTGTTAGAAATTCACTTTTTAACTCAACCCTCCTACTTTAAGATTAGAAAAAAAATACAAGCGCCTGATCTAAGTCAAACGCTTGGATTAAATTATTTTAAAACGATACCTACGATAATTGCCGTTAAAACACTTACTAATGTTGCACCAAATAATAATTTTAAACCGAAACGGGCTACAACATTACCTTGCTTTTCATGTAAACCTTTAACTGCACCTGCAATAATACCAATTGATGAGAAGTTAGCAAATGACACAAGGAATACTGACACAATTCCTAATGTACGAGTTGAGAACTCTTTACCATGTTTTGCTAAATCCATCATTGCAACGAACTCATTTGAAACAAGTTTTGTTGCCATAATACTACCTGCATCAACCGCTTCTTTAAATGGTACACCCATAATGAATGCGAATGGAGCAAAAACATAACCTAAAATCCCTTGGAATGAGATTCCAAAAATCATATCAAAAATATTATTAATTGCACCAATTAATGCAACAAAACCGATTAACATTGCTGCAACGATGATTGCTACTTTGAAACCATCTAAAATATACTCACCAAGCATCTCGAAGAATGTTTGTTTTTCTTCTTCTTGTATCGTTAAGATATCTTCTTCAGGTGTAACAGTGTAAGGATTAATAATTGAAGAAATAATAAATCCACCAAATAAGTTTAATACAATTGCCGTTACTACATATTTTGGTTCAACCATCGTCATATATGCACCTACGATTGACATAGATACTGTTGACATTGCTGATGCACAAAGAGTATATAAACGATTTTTTGGTAAATGACCTAATTGTTTTTTTACTGAAATAAATACTTCAGATTGTCCTAAAATTGCAGATGCTACTGCATTATAAGACTCTAATTTACCCATACCATTGATTTTGCTTAAAATTAAACCAATGTATTTAATAAAAAACGGTAAAATCTTTGTGAATTGTAAAATACCAATTAATGCAGAAATAAATACGATTGGTAATAATACTCCTGTGAAGAATGGGAAAGCACCTTCATTTGCCATACCACCAAATACGAAATTAACACCTTCACCAGCGTATTCTAATAACTTTCCAAATCCGTTAGAAATTCCTTTAATTAAAATTAAACCTACTTCTGTATTTAATAATAAGAACGCTAAAATGATTTGAACAACGACCATGATAACAACTGGACGATATTTAATTTTTTTACGATCACTACTAGCGATGAATGCTAGACCGAAAACAACTAGTAATCCAACAAGAGCTATAATATATTTCATGTTTCTCCCCCGAAAATCCAATAAATTTGTTTTTAATTAATCTAAGCGCTTTCAAAACGAACACAACTTTTTTATTTGTTGGATGTCAGACATCATTTAGAAGTTAGATGTCAGACAAGGATTAACCTTGTAAATCTTTTGAACTAAATGATCCAGGAAGTAATTCCTTAACAGTTGTTTCAGTGATGTCACCTTTTAAGTTAGTTAAGTATACTTTTGTATTTTCATCACTAAATTCTGCGATTACTTGTCTACATGCACCACATGGTGAAATTGGACCTTCAGTGTCTCCTACTATTGCAATTGATTCGATTTTTGCTGAACCGTTACCCGCAGCGACCGCACTAAATATAGCAGTTCTTTCTGCACAATTTGTTAGTCCATAAGAAGCATTTTCTACGTTACAACCTGTGTAGACCGTTTGGTTATTCAATAAAATTGCTGCACCTACTTTAAACTTCGAGTAAGGAACGTATGCGTTTTCACGAACTTTTAAAGCTTCATTGATTAATGATTGTGTATTCATATTTATCACCCTTTAACGAATTGTTAGGTAATTCTTAATTAAAGTGTGTGAGTTTTGTCTTCGCTTTACCATATTACCAACGTAAGAGCTAAAGAGCAATAACTCACTCACTTTTTTTTATTTTAAAATTATTTTGAAATTAATAAGCTGTGTTTGCTTCTTCACCTTGAACGAGCTTAACACCTGAACTTGTTCCGATACGGTTTGCACCAGCAGCTACTACATTTTCTACGTCTTTTAAGCTACGAACACCGCCAGAAGCCTTAACGCCTACGTTTTCTCCAACAGTTTTACGCATTAATGCAACGTCTTCTACTGTTGCTCCACCAGTTGAAAATCCTGTTGAAGTTTTTACAAAGTCAGCGCCAGCTTTAACTGATAATTCACACGCTCTAACTTTTTCTTCGTCAGTTAAAAGACAAGTCTCAATAATTACTTTTACTAAAGCTTTACCTTTAGCAGCATCAACAACTGCACGTACATCTCTTTCAACTAATTCGTCATTTTTTTCTTTCAATGCAGAAATATTGATAACCATATCAACTTCTTCCGCACCATTTTCAATTGCGTTTGTAGTTTCGAATGCTTTTACTTCTGGAGTGTTTGCTCCTAGAGGGAAACCAATTACCGTACAAACCTTTACAGAAGAATCCTTTAATAATTCACTTGCATAAGAAACCCAAGTAGGATTGATACAAACTGATGCAAAGCTAAATTCTTTTGCTTCTTCAGCTAATTTTGCAATTTCCTCTCTTTTTGCGTCAGCTCGTAATAATGTGTGATCTACTAAACTTGCGTAATTCATATATAGTCGCTCCCTTATTGGTTTTATTATAAAAAATGTTTATTTACTAAGTTACTTTGAATATGTCTTTACTATAACACCGCTATGAAATTTTGTAAAATACAAATTGAACTTATGTTCAAGGATAATTTTACCTTTTATATATATAGAAAAGGGGCTGTCTCCAAAGTCAGGTTACCTGACAAAAAAGACGCCTCCTTTTTAAATGTAAAAATATCTAATTTTGGGGATATCCACTCTTAAGACACCCTCTTTTTAAAATTTGTCTAATAGAGAACATGACAAAGGGAAGGAATAGCTTTACCTCTTCCTTTCCTATCCTTGCTCTAACAATCTTTTTGCAGTAAATTGATCGGTTATTAATATGCTTGCATATTTACCCATTAAAGCACCGTGAATAGCATTTATTTTCCTTTCTCCACCCGCGACTAAAATAGATTTTTCTTTACTTCTTAGCTCATCTAACTCAATTCCAATCGTTCGTCGATCAAGGAGTTCAGAATAAATATTTCCGTCTTTATCAAAAAAGCGAGAGCAAATGTCTCCTACAGCGAATGTTTGTAAATCCGTCTCTTCCTTCTCGTTTAAGTAGCCAACTTTAAATAACAAGGCATCCTTTTTAACAGTTCCTACAGTGAAAATTGCTACGTTTGATTGTTTTCCCAAATCAATTAATCGACCAATATGGCGATCTTCTTCAACCATTTGTTTTACTTGTGGATTATCAAATATAACTGGTAGTGGTAAATATCTTGGTACGGTGTTAAATGCTTCAGCAAACAAATTTACCGTTTCAGATGCATATGTATTCGTTTTAGAGTAACTTACTCCACCGTTCAGCTGAATTACTTCTACACCCTTTACTTGTTTATTACTTAACTTTGTTGCAATATGATACATCGTAGTTCCCCAAGTTACTCCAACAACGTCACCATCATGGACTATATCTACTAATACATCTGCAGCTTTTTTAGTGATTGTTTGCAAAACTTCATTGTAGTCATCAATTGGTGAATAGCAAACTTCAACAGATTGTAAATTATATTTCTTCTTTAACTCTCGGGCTAAATCTTGATTGCCTTCAAGGGGGTCAATAATTTCAATGCGTACATATCCCAATTCCTTTGCTTGTTGGAGTAATCTTGATACAGTTGGACGAGAGATTCCTAATTGTGTCGCGATCTCTTGTTGACTAAAGTCAGAATCATAATATAGTCTTGCTGCATCTATTATTAACCTTTGTTTTTCGAGTGACATTCCCTAATCCCCTTTAACTTACCCATCCTTATTTCACGTTCAAATTTTTAATTATTGTACCCCTTTTAATTTAAAGAAAACTCGTCGACTTCCGAGCCTTTAAAACAAAGGTAGAGACGTAGTTGCACTTATACTTAATTCCTAAAATTAACGACTACGTCGAGTAAGCTACCTAGCTGCCAATTTATACTTTCTTAATGTGAAAAAAGCTCTCCTATGCTAGGAAAGCTTTAAAAATGTAATTACTTTGTACCAAATAAACGATCTCCAGCGTCGCCAAGACCAGGTACAATATAACCATGATCGTTTAATTTTTCATCAAGGGCAGCAATGTAAATGTCCACATCTGGGTGTGCTTTTTGTAAAACTTCAACACCTTCTGGAGCTGCAATTAAGCACATAAACTTAATGTTTTTAGCACCGCGTGTTTTTAAAGAGTTGATTGCTTCAACCGCTGATCCACCTGTCGCAAGCATTGGATCAATCACAATGAAGTCACGCTCTTCAACATCTGTAGGAAGTTTAACGTAATATTCAACCGGTTTTAATGTCTCAGGATCGCGGTATAATCCAACATGTCCAACTTTAGCTGCAGGAACTAATTGAAGGAATCCATCAACCATCCCTAAACCTGCACGTAAAATTGGTACAATCCCTAACTTTTTACCAGCAATAACTTTTGACTTTGCAATTGCTACTGGTGTTTCGATTTCCACTTCTTGTAGTGGTAGATCGCGTGTGATTTCGAATGCCATTAAACCTGCAACCTCATCAACTAGTGCACGAAATTCTTTTGTTCCAGTGTCTTTTTTACGAATTAAAGAAACTTTATGCTGAATTAACGGATGATCAAAAACGTATACTTTACTCACTTTTATCGCTCCTTGCAAATACTTATTAATTTATTATTCTTAAAAAGAATACCGAAAGCGGTTAAATAATTCAAGCCACATTATACAATCACTTAGAATTAATTTAGATCTTTTTTACATATAAACTTCAATATTGCCTTTTTTTATTAATCTAATTGCTATTTTGACCCATTTTGAATAAAAAACTCCTCTTCCTCATTAATATAAGTCAGAGAAGTTTTTATCTTAAACAAAAAGAGAGAACCTATTGGTTCCCTCTTTGCACCTTGTTAAAAAACAACCTTGTCAATTAACTTACCAAATTTTCGTAATGGAGTAGAGCGATGTTGATTTCCACTACAGGATGCTCGCTTTCCATGGGGCGAGACCTGAGCCTCCTCGGCGAGCCTGCGGGGTCTCAGCCTTCCCGCTTATCCCATAGGAGTCGAGCACCCCTCCGTTCCAATCAACTTATTCATCAATAAGAAGTCTGCAATATAAACTAATCAAATAACCTTTACTTAGCGTATCCTATCAGTTGTTTATTAATCAAATTGTAGGTCAATTAAGATCGAACATTAATTTATTAAACTAATCAACTGAATTTATAGCTTTGTAATATTTTTAACTTCTGAAAAAAACTTACTAGCGTTATTGGAATCATAAAATTGTTAAACATATTAAAATTTAAAACCATTAATAGATAGCTCAACCAAAAATGATCATCTCATCATTAATAAATGTTCATTTAAAATCCGTTTTTTCTATTGACCATTTTATATTTCAACACTCTGAAAAGAGAGAACCTATTGATTCCCTCTTTGGTTACATAGTTAAGATGCGTTTCTTAAATTATGATCTGGTACTTTTGGAGCGAAAGAAGTTTTTCTATTAATAAACTTGCTAACATAGTGATCTAATCCAATACGTCCTGCATTAGAACCAGCAATTATTATAAAGATTCCTAATAATACCATTTGTGGATTTGTACTAGTTGTACCACTAAACATAAATGCGAAGTTCATCATTAAACCAAAGAACATTGCTGTTTTTGTAAAACATCCAAGAATAAGTCCAAGTCCGATTGCGAATTCTCCAATAGGAACTAATATATTAAATAAATCGATGTTTGGTATTGCAAAGTTTGTTAGAAAATCTGCCCACCACCCTTGAACTGCTGGGTGATCACCTGTGGCACTTTTAACTGCAAATCCTAAAAATCCTGAAGCATCGAATCCTCCAGTTGATAACTTACCCCAACCTGCATGGATCCACTCATAACCTAAATAAAGACGAATAATCGTTAAGAAACCAGATGCAATTTTATTAGTTCTTAAAAAATTAATAAACATAAGTTTTTGCCTCCGTTTATATAAATTTTTAATTACTGTTTACATGAGTTATTGTAATCCATTTCCGATTAATAATGTGAAGTTTTCCACAAGTTTAAATGAACTTTTTGTGAACTTTATCACAAAGTTTTAAAAAATTAAAGCTATCTTTAGTATAATTGCACCTTCAATGCTATTTGCAATTGAAAATACAGTTCTAAAGATAGCTTACTTTATACTTTATTTATTAAAATGTAGGATATAATTCGTATTTGCTTGATAAAGCATTAACTCGATTACGAGATGCTTCTAGTACTTCTTGGTTTTCGTGATTTTTTAATGTATCAGCAATGATTGATGCAATTTCATCCATATCTTCTAAAGTAAACCCTCTTGAAGTTACAGCAGCTGTACCGATACGGATACCACTTGTTACAAACGGACTTGCTGGATCAAATGGGATTGTATTTTTATTACATGTAATACCAACCTCATCTAATACGTGCTCAGCAACTTTACCAGTTAACTCTAATGAACGAACATCAATTAAAATTAAGTGATTATCTGTGCCACCAGATACTAAATTTAAGCCGTTAGATTTTAAGCCTTCTGCTAAACGAGCAGCGTTATCGATGACCGCTTGTGCATACTTTTTAAAATCTTCTTGTAGTGCTTCACCAAATGCTACAGCTTTAGCTGCAATTACGTGCATTAATGGTCCACCTTGAATTCCAGGGAAGATTGATTTATCAATCGCTTTTGCGAATTCTTCTTTACATAAAATCATACCACCACGTGGTCCACGTAATGTTTTATGAGTAGTTGTTGTAACAAAATCAGCAAATGGAACTGGATTTTGATGAAGACCTGTTGCTACTAAACCAGCGATATGTGCCATATCGACCATTAAGTAAGCTCCAACTTCATCTGCAATTTCTCTGAATTTTTTAAAGTCAATTGCTCTTGGATAAGCACTTGCACCAGCTACAATTAATTTAGGCTTATGCGCTTTAGCCTTTTCTAATACATCTTCATAGTTAATTACTTGAGTTTCTGGATCTACTCCATACTCAACGAAATTATATTGTACCCCACTGAAGTTTACTGGGCTTCCGTGAGTTAAATGACCACCATGTGATAAATTCATACCTAATACTGTATCACCATGTTTTAAAATAGTGAAATAAACTGCCATATTCGCTTGAGCACCTGAATGAGGTTGAACATTTACGTGTTCTGCTCCGAAAATTTCTTTTGCACGGTCTCTTGCAATGTTTTCTGTGATATCAACATATTCACAACCGCCATAGTATCGTTTGCTTGGATATCCTTCAGCATATTTATTTGTTAATACTGAACCTTGGGCTTCCATTACTGCTTCGCTTACAAAGTTTTCAGAAGCAATTAACTCGATTTTAGTACGTTGTCTACCTAACTCTAACTGTATTGCCTCATACAATGATGGATCTTGCTTTTTTAAATTTTCCACAGTTATATCCCCCTTTTTGTAAAACACGAACATTACTAGTATAAATTTACTATATTATTCGATAAAACGACCGAATTCCTTTCTATTTTACCATGTTTTATATTGAAAATGAAAGATATATCTTTCAAATAACTAACATTTAACTATTCTATTATAATAAAAAACACATTATTTAACGTCTTCATCTATTGCGTAAACTGCACGCGCTCCACCAATTAACTTTGGACGAGTTTTTGCCACCGTAATATGGGCTTGTCCAACATGTTTAATACTTGTTCTTAAAGGAACTGCCACGTGCTTTAAATGCATACCGATTAAAGTATCGCCAATATCAATCCCTGCATCCGCTTTAATGTGCTCAACAATTACAGCATGATCTAAATGTCTATATGCGAATGAGGCAAGTGCTCCTCCTGCAGTACGAACTGGTACCACAGTTACCTCATCTAATTGTAAACTTTTTGCCGTTTTTCTTTGAACAATCAATGCCCTGTTCAAATGTTCACAGCATTGAAATGCTAATTGTACTCCTGTTTCATCTTGAAAAGCCTTAATCTCATTAAATAAGACTTCCGCTACTTCGATTGTTCCTGAAGTTCCAATTCTTTGTCCGCTAACCTCACTAGTGCTACATCCAATGACTAAAACATGCTCACTTGTAAAATTCACATGATCATTTAGCTCGTGTAATAATGATTTTATTTGCCCGGCTACTAACCTTAATTCTTCATTCACTTGTTTTGCCCCTTTCGTAGAATCATTCTTTAAATTGACTAACATTCTATTATTCATTATTAAAAAAGCCGATAATCTTCACATTATGTTTTGGATTAACGGCTTCTCATTTAGGTTTTATAATTGGTGATTCTTTTCGTAGTCTTTAATTTTGTTTACTCGATTTTCATGTCGACCGCCTTCAAACTCAGTCGTTAACCATATTTTTGCAATGTCTCTTGCTAAACCAGGTCCGATTACTCGTTCCCCCATAGCTAGAATATTCGTATCATTATGTTCACGAGTTGCTTTCGCACTAAAAGTATCATGCACTAAAGCACATCGAATTCCTTCAACTTTATTTGCGGCAATTGACATACCAATTCCTGTTCCACAAATTAATATTCCACGGTCTACTTCTCCATTTGCAACTTTTTGTGCAACTGGGAATGCATAATCTGGGTAGTCTACAGATGTACCACACTCACAACCATAATCTTCGTATTCAATGCCCATTTCATCCATTAAATTCATGATTTCTTGACGTATATTTAATCCACCATGATCAGACGCTATTGCTACTTTCATTAGATAACCCCCGTATTGATATCTTTGAATTAATTTTCTATCGTATTGAATTGACTTCAATTTCTATCTTACACTATTATGTTCAGATTTAGGGCATCTAATTAACATCTAATCACTGATTAAATTAATATTCGTTTGGTTTCTGTACAATCTGTTTTACCAACTCTTCTAATTCGCTCAAAGTATTTTCATAAGTTGTTAATGACCCTCCATAAGGGTCAGAAATATCTTTAGCTTGACCGTTTATATATTCATAAAATGTAAATATTCTATCCTTATACTGAGGAAACTTAGAAACTAACATTTGTTTATGGCTCAATGTCATTGATAAGACTTTAGAAGACCATTCCAATAGATCTTCATTTATTGGCTGCGAGGAATGATTTGTATCTATCCCTTTATTTTTCAGTGCCAATATTGCATTTTGAGAAGCAGGGTCACCTGACATAGCAAATACTCCAGCAGACTTGACCTGATAGAACTCATTACCATGATGTCTTAATAGCGCTTCTGCCATTGGGCTTCTACATGTATTTCCGGTACAAACAAATAATATATTTTTCATCTTAATACCTCACCCTCATTTATCTGAACGTTTTATTTAATCTATTTTACTAAAAAATAAAAGGATGGGGCAATTGTCTCCAATTTTCTCCATCCTTAGCTCTTATTCACCTTATGTATCTGTTAAGAAAAAAATAATAGTTTTATTCCAAAAATCAATAAGAACGAACCACCTAATAGTTCTCCAAATTTACCAAGTTCCTGTTCTACTCTTCTTCCTAAAAGTAATCCAGCCCAGGTTAAAATTGTACTGATAATACCAAATAGTAGAATTGTTAGCCATGTTTTAGCACCGAATGTTCCTAAGCTAATTCCAACCGAAAAACTGTCCACACTTACACTAAATGCAAAAAGAAGTAACCCTACTCCTGTCGGTGAATATTTATTTTCTTCTTTTCCAAATAAAGTTGAGTAGATCATGTGAAAGCCTATCCCCATTAATAAGAATCCACCGAGTAATACAGCAAATCGTCCCAGATTCTCGGATAACTCATATCCAATGATCATTCCTAATAAGGGCATTATTACATGAAAGAGTCCGATTACAATACCGATATTGATGATCTGTTTAAATTTAAGTTGTATAACTCCCATTCCTAATCCAACTGAGAATGCATCTAAACCTAGCGCAGATCCCATAATAGTTAATGTAATTAGTTCATTGATTAATGAGCTATTCATGCTTTCCCCCCTAGGACTTGCTATTAAAAGATATGCACGTCCTATAAATGATATGAGGGAAATTAATAAAATTTTTTAGACTGTTGACAAACGCTTGCAATCAGTCTGAAAATCAAGTTTTATGAGCTTTGTCTAAATATGAATATAATAATGGACCGAACCTTAGCATCTATTATTTTTCCTGAATAACTGAATGTCCACAGGCTTTCCACAGACGATTCATAATCGCAATTCCAATGCCTTCATAAGGGAAGGTTTCACAATAAATGATATCAACATGTTCTTCATTAAATTTACGAATGCAATCATATAATGCTGCAGCTACGGTTGATAAGTCACTACGTTTTCCACATGTAAGAATTACATCTGCATCATATTTCGTTGCATTTTCTTCAGTTGTTAATATCCCTACTCTTTTTCCTTCTGTTTTGGAATTGTGTATAAGTTTGTGTATAAACTCAATACTTCCATTTACAAGATGCATTTGAGCATCTGGTGCATAATGTTTATATTTCATACCAGGTGATTTTGGTGCTTCGTTTTCCTTCATAGTTGCTGGATCTACTTCAACAGTAGGAATTATTTCTTTTATCATTTCTGGCGTAATACTACCTGGTCTTAATATTGTAAAAATAGCTTGAGAACAGTCAATAACTGTTGATTCAACCCCGACCCCTGTACTACCACCATCTACAATTCCTACAATTCGTCCATTTAGATCTTCAAATACATGCTTAGCAGAAGTTGGACTAGGTTTCCCTGATGTATTTGCACTTGGTGCTGCTATTGGCAAATTACAAGCTTCAATTAATGCTAGAGCAACTGGATGATCAGGCATTCTTATTCCTACAGTGGATAACCCTGCCGTTACATATTTTGAAACATTTTTCTTACTTTTTAAAATTAACGTTAATGGCCCTGGCCAAAAAGCATCCATTAGTTTTTTTGCATCTAATGGAATTTCTTCAACTAGATGATCTAACTGTTCTTTGTTGGCAATATGTACAATAAGGGGATTATCACTTGGTCTACCTTTTGCTTGGAAGATTCGTTGAACCGCTTCATCTGAAAGAGCATTCGCCCCTAACCCATAAACGGTTTCTGTTGGAAAAGCGACAACTTGTCCTAACTGTAAATTTTTTGCTGCATCCACAATCTGTGGGTAAACTTCTTCTTTATTCACAGGATTATCCACATACCATATTTTCGTTTCCATACGTAGCACCTCTCTCTAGAGTGAATAATAGTGTATATTTTACAAATTTAGACATTATCCAAAGAATGAAAAGCAAGTTTTATCCACAAATTGTGGACAAAACTTGCTAATTTGTGGATAACTTTGTGTATAGTTCTTTTTGATAAACTAATACTTCTTCATTCGTAATAGTAGTTTGGTAATGCTTCATTTCTTTAATACTATTCGAAACATTTTCCTGTTCGACTTGACCAAAACCTAGTAAAAGGAATAAGTCTTGAACTACATGCTGTCTTGTTAATAAATATACTTTACTAATCATTTCTTCTTTTAGTTTTTCAAGAACACTTTGTAAAAAGAGTACCATATGCTGTGAGTAAATGGTAGGTGCAACTACTAGTGATCTTAATAACGCTTCTTCTCCATCTTGCTCATATCCTATTACAGCTTGTGCTTTCCCAAACTCATCTTCCATTATGAAAAATGATTCTTGTTGCTCCTCAAGTCCGTTTGTAGATAATCCTGCTTGTCCCAAGAATGAAAAAATTGTTTCAAAATCTTCCTGAACTGCTGAACGTATTTTCATAAAAAAACCTCCCTAGTATGCTTGTAATACTTTATGCACATAGGGAGATTGCTAGAACTAAAATAATTGCTTTAACATTTGTACAAAGAAGCTCTCTACCTTAATATCATCTTTTGGTTCATCGCTAGATAAAGTAGAAGCCATAACCGCATCGTCACTGCTCTTGATCTCATTATCATCTTGCAAAGATGGTTCATTGTTTTGTTTTGTTGCAGTATTAGTATCATCATCGCTTAAACGTAATGCTTCTTGTTTATTAAATTCTTTCTTTGGTTCTTTTTCGATTTTTGGTTCTTTTTCGATTTTTGTTTCTTGATCAACCTTTTGTTGAGATTGTAGTGACTCTTTACTTAAAGTTGCATCACCGTTTGAAAAATCTAGGAAGCATAGTGGCGGGAACAATACGCACCACCAGTTTGCCCCTTGACCAGCACCAAGTTTAATTAAAACTGCTTCGTAATCACCTGCAGGATATAGGAAACTTCCATATAACTTTGTAGGGAATTTAACTTTTTTAGAGTAAGTAATTGTAAATGATTGATTTGAGCCTTCTTCTTTAATAACACGTGCAACTGTTTTTTGTAAATCTGGAATATGACTTTTAATAACCTTTTGACCCTCTTCAAAGGTAGTTAAATCTTTTACCCAAGTATTAATTTGAGCATTAACTTCATCTCTAACTTTACGTTTAAGAGCTTGGTCTTCACTAGAATCGCTATTTGCTAGAATTCTTAGTCGTACAGCCTTCTTAGGAATTATAACCATTTCATTACCTTTAGCGTTTGTATCTCGAAGTGGCATTAACACTGATGAACTAATTAATAATATGATAAATAAAGAAATAATTTTATATGTTATTTTATTTTTATTTTTAGTTTTCATTCTCTCCACCATCCCTCTAGGAACAGTGTAGACAATTTGATTATTTCTTAAACACTAGTATTCTATTTTTTTATAGTTTCTTTTTGGACAAGGAAGTAAACGATGATTTCCAGTTTTAGATACCCGTTTTCCGTTGTAGAGATGTTGAGCCTTTCATTACTTCAGGATCCTTGCCGTCCCAGTCTCCATAGCCGCCGAGCATCTTACGTTGAGATTTACTCATAGATTTCCCCTAACTCGCTAACAATCTATTAAAAAGGAACGTATGAAATACACAGTTTAGAAATTCCTTTTATCTCTAACAATTTATCTGCTTTTTAATATAATCCATATACAACGAAACAATATCTATGTTTGATACTGTATAAAGTGTTCTACTCCCTACTACGTCCTCAATTTCATTAAAGATTAGTTGGTTGTTTGCATCAAACATGAAGTCAATTCCAACGAAGTCAAAATCAAAGTGATCTACTATTTTTTGAATGAGTTCTTTTTCATTTTTGGAAAGTTCGTATAGTATTGCGCCTCCGCCTAGAGAAAAATTCGCTCGAAAATCTTTTTCTGAATATCTTAAAACGGCTGCAACAATTTCTTTACCGATGATAAATACTCTTAAGTCCTTACCTAATTGCTCTGCAACGTTTTGAATTAATACTTCATCGAAGTTTGCGTTCTGTACGGTCTCCAGTAACTCTTCTTGATTATTTATAAAATATACTTCACTTCCGCCTCTTCCTGTGCAATTTTTAAGCACACAAGGGAAAATGATTGTATCTAAAGATTTTGTAATTGTATTTTTTTGATAATAAAATGTGTCTAGCATTGGAATTCCTAGACTAGAAAGCTTCTGGTGTGTTAGAAACTTATGGTTGGCCATTGTTGAAATCGCCTGGTTATTAAAAGTTCTGATTCCCATTTCTTCAAAGTGGGAAGATAATAATTGTGATATCGTCCTCATGATTACAAAGGCCGGTTTACTTAACTCTTCACCTTGATAGCAAAGTATATTAACACCGCTTCGAATACCTATTACAATATCTTCTGTATATAATAACTTTAACTCAAATCCATTTTCCAATGCTCCGCTTACTAACCAGTCAATATACGTTCTATTTCTTTCTGCATCTGAATCGGAATAGATTAGCCAACCAATCATACGTTTTTCTCCAAGTCCCAGGTAATATAATCAATAATATATTTCGTTGTATCCACGTCTGTACATAGATAAATATTTTTGAAATGTGCGTTTGAGTTAACTTCGCATATATACGTTTTTCCATCTTCGCCGAACAATAAGTCAATTCCTGCAAAATCAGCTCCCAATATTTCAGAACATTTAAGTGCTAAATTGATTTGCTCTTCTGTTGGCTCATAATTATACATCTTTCCACCGTTTGTAACATTTGCACGAAAATCTGATTCTGATTTTCTTAACACTGCTGTTACTACTTGTTTACCTACTACTTGGATGCGAATATCAGTCCCTCTGCTTGATTCTATAAACTCTTGATAAATGTGAGGTTTGTGCTTTAGTTCATCTACCTTTTTATAAAAATCTTCTCTATTCTCAACTAAATAAACTTGTCTACCAAATGAACCGAATGACTCTTTTATAATTAAAGGAAAACCTAATTCCTGTATAACTCCATCGTAAAAATCATAGTTTGTTAAATCACAATTAGGGAACAGCAGCGGAGCCGTAATTGTTTTTGGCATGGGAATATCGTAGTTCGATAACGCTTGAAAAGTTAAAGCCTTATCATCACAGACTTCAATCGTTCTCGCGGAATTATATAATTTTAGCCCCATATTTTCTAAATGCCTTGCTAAATGAACATCCTTGTCCCAAAAAATTACAAAATCAGGTTTCTCATTCGCGAATTTCCCTTTTAAAATCGCTTGACCCTTTTCGATTACTGGGATTAGTTCATAATGTTTAACTAAAGTAACATCTATTCCTTTTGAGATTGCTGTATCACGTAACCATTCGAAAAGTTCAGTAAATTTTGTAGCTGTAATATGACCATTAAATACAATCCAACCTTTAAACTTTTTCATTCTAACTATCTTCTTTCGTAATGTTTTTGTTTTTTCTTGATTGAAATTTTCCTCATCTTTTACAACTTTAACACAAAAAAAAGAATCGTAATACATAGACTTTTTCTAGTCAATATCATTACGATTCATTATTTAAATTAGCCATTTACCATATAAACCATACGGTCTTTTCCATTAATATCGAGAACAACTTCAACCTTCGAATTCGGGTAAGCTTCCCTTAAAATGTCTGCAACCTGTTCACCTTGATTGACTCCTACTTCAAATGCAACCAGTGATTTTTCTTTTAATACTTTAGGTAAGTCATTTGCAAAACGACGATAAAAATCTAGACCATCTTCGCCACCTACTAAAGCACGGTATGGTTCATGTTCCTTAACTACTTCATCTAACCCCAACCAGTCCTCATGCGGAATATACGGCGGATTTGATACTACAATATCAACTCTCTTGTTTTCTTCAATAAAGTAATTCAGTAAATCATTGTGTATAAAGTGGACATTTGCCTTTAACTCTTGTGCATTTCGTTTTGCAACTTGAATAGATTCTGCTGCAATATCAACTGTATGAACTGTTAGTTGATTACTTTCAAGCGCAAGCGAGATTGCAATCGCCCCACTACCTGTACCTACATCTACTAGTTCAAGTTGTTCTGTATTCTTCCAATGCTTTTGAATACGATGCAGAACACCTTCCACTAACTCCTCTGTTTCTGGTCTTGGAATTAGTACTTCTTCATTAACAAAGAACTTTCGGCCATAAAAGTATTCATATCCTATTAAATACTGGATTGGTTGGCCCTTTACGTGCTTATGAACCAATTCTTGAAACTGCATCCAATCATTCTCTTTTAAGTCTTCTCTCATATTCAGCAATAATTCTGTTCGATTATAGTCCAAAAGATGTTTTAATACAATTTCACCCACATTTTCATCGCGACCGTGTTCTTGTAAAAAAGAAGAAGCCCATTTTAGGGCTTCATATATCTTTGTTGTCATTATTGACTTTGTTCCATTCGTTTTGCTTGATCATCCATAATTAAAGCATTAATGATTTCGTCGATTTTACCTTCAACGATTTGATCAAGCTTTTGAATTGTTAATCCAATTCGGTGGTCAGTTACACGGTTTTGTGGGTAGTTATAAGTACGGATACGTTCAGAACGGTCACCTGTACCTACAGCTTGCTTACGGTTTTGATCATATTCTGCTTGTACTTCTCTTTGGAATTTATCATAAACCCTAGCGCGAAGAACCTTCATCGCTTTTTCTTTATTCTTAATTTGTGATTTTTCATCCTGACATGATACAACTGTATTTGTTGGAATATGAGTTAAACGCACCGCAGACATCGTTGTATTTACTGATTGACCACCAGGACCACTTGAAGCAAATGTATCTACACGAATATCTTTTTCATGAATTTCAATTTCTACTTCTTCAGCTTCTGGTAAAACTGCTACAGTTGCAGTTGAAGTATGAATTCGTCCACCTGATTCTGTTTCAGGAACACGTTGAACACGGTGTGCACCATTTTCAAATTTTAGTTTTGAGTATGCACCTTTACCATTTATCATAAAGATAACCTCTTTAAAGCCACCTAGCTCTGTATAGTTACCTTCAATGATTTCTGTTTTCCATCCGTTAACCTCAGCAAAACGGCTGTACATACGGTATAACGTAGCAGCAAATAATGCAGCCTCGTCTCCTCCAGCAGCACCACGAATCTCAACAATAACGTTTTTATCATCGTTAGGATCTTTTGGAATTAAAAGTATTTTTAGACGTTCTTCTAAATCCTTTGATTCGTTTTCTAAATCATTTAATTCTTCTTTAACCATTTCGCGCATATCAGCATCAAGCTTTTCTTCAAGCATAGCTTTTGCATCTTTAATTTGCTCTTTAGCTGATTTGTATTGACGGTATACATCAACTGTTTCTTGTATGTCTGATTGTTCTTTTGAGTATTCACGTAACTTTTTTGAATCGTTTATAATTTCCGGGTCACTAAGTAAATCGTTTAATCTATCATAGCGATCCTCTACAGCTTGTAATCGATCAAACATAATTTTCACCTCGACATTTTCGTCTTAAATAGTTTCTAAATATATATCGAAAAAAAGCGATTCTAAATCGCTTCTTTAATTCTAAGGTAAAAGCGCCTATAACACTTTATCCACAATTATTATTGTCCAGTTCCGAAAGCTAGCTCTTCGATAATATTCCATTCAGAGCTGGGCGAACTTTCTCCACATTTCTTAGTATATGGTCTTAATAGCTAATTTTCAACCTACTGTCTGATTAATCGTTCTGACTTTGAAGTGCTGGTTGAATTGTTTTCGTTGGTACTTCGTGACAGTGTCTACATCTTGGTTCATACGATTCAGATGCACCTACTAAAATAATAGGGTCTTCAAATAAAGCTGGTTTACCATTTATTAATCTTTGAGTTCTACTTGCAGGCGATCCGCATGAAGCACAAACTGCGTTTAATTTCGTTACATGTTCTGCAATTGATAATATCTCAGGTACTTTACCAAATGGTAATCCTCTAAAATCCTGGTCTAAACCTGCACAAATCACACGTTTTCCAGAGTTTGCAAGTTCTTGAACTACCATAACTATTTCATCGTCAAAGAATTGAATCTCGTCAATTGCAACTACTTCAACTTCTTCTGTAACATATTTAAGAATATGTGATGAGTGTGTTACTGCATAAGCAGGTACTTTCATACCTGTGTGAGACACCACTTCTACTTCACTGTATCGATTATCAATTGATGGCTTGAATGTAACACAGCTTTGCTTAGCAAACTGCGTACGACGAACACGGCGAATCAGTTCCTCTGATTTTCCAGAAAACATACTTCCGCAAATCATTTCAATCCAACCATTTTTTTTCATCATAAAGAACATTATGTGTCTCACCTTTCTATATCAGTACAAAGACTATTTTATTTATTTTTAACGATGGTTAATTCATCTGTATTTATAATTCGTGTAAGTATCTTGATTATTTATATTAAAATTCACTAAATTGAATTAAACTTATATGTTATTTGACTATAAATGCGTAAAAAAAGCAGGCAAAGTAGCAATAACTCGCCTGCTTTTCATCAATATTACTTAAGGCCGTATTTTTTGTTGAAACGTTCAACACGTCCTGCAGCGTTAGCAAATTTCTGACGTCCAGTGTAGAATGGGTGTGAATCAGAAGAAACCTCAACTTTGATTAGAGGGTAAGTTTCGCCATCTTCCCATTCGATTGTTTCGTTAGAATATTTTGTTGATCCGCTTAAGAATTTGAAACCAGTGTTAATATCCATAAACACTACTTTCTTGTAATTAGGATGAATATTCGCTTTCATGTCTTTCATCTCCTTCCGCCCTGAAATCCTTGAAATCAGAGTTATAAGAAACTATGTGTTTAACACATAATTTACATTTCACATACAAATGAAATTATAGCAACTAACCCGGGAGAATGCAACCCACTATTTCTCTTTCAGATTGCTTATATCTTCCAACTATTTATTAGAGACAGGCGTTTTTCTACTTTCTTCAGTCATCGTATTGAAGAAATCTTCATTTGTTTTCGTTTGACGAAGCATTCTGAAATAACGTTCAACAAAGTCTGGAATATCTGACATTGTTTTTCTCATTAACCATAGCTTGTCCAGATGATCTTTTGGTATTAATAAATCTTCTTTACGTGTTCCAGAACGACGAATGTCAATTGCTGGGAAGATACGACGTTCAGCTAATGAACGATCTAAGTGAAGCTCCATATTACCAGTACCTTTGAATTCTTCATAAATAACATCGTCCATACGTGAGCCAGTGTCGATTAGAGCTGTTGCTAAAATCGTTAAACTTCCACCTTCTTCGATATTACGTGCAGCACCGAAGAATCGTTTTGGTCTATGGAATGCAGCAGGATCAATACCACCTGATAACGTACGACCACTTGGTGGAATAACTAAATTATACGCACGAGCTAGCCTAGTAATACTATCCATTAAAATAATTACATCTTTCTTGTGCTCTACTAGTCTCATAGCGCGCTCTAATACTAATTCGGCAACCTTGATATGACTATCAGGAGTTTCATCGAAAGTCGAACTTACAACGTCTCCTTTTACAGAACGTTCAATGTCCGTTACCTCTTCTGGTCGCTCATCAATTAGCAATACAATTAGTTCAGCTTCTGGGTGATTTGTTGTGATGCTATTTGCAATTTCTTTTAATAACTCAGTCTTACCGGCTTTTGGAGGGGCAACAATTAAACCACGTTGACCAAATCCTACTGGGGCGATCATATCAATAATTCTTGTTGAAAACTTTGCAGGAGATGTTTCAAGCTTCATTTGTCTATTAGGATATAAAGCAGTTAATCCTGGGAAGTGAACTCGTTCTTTAGCATTCTCAGGATCATCTCCATTGACTGCTTCTACTTGAAGTAGACCAAAGTATCTTTCATTTTCCTTCGGTGGACGTACCTTTCCAGAAACCTTATCACCATTTCGCATATCAAAACGACGAATTTGAGATGCAGAAATATAAATATCTTCTGAACTAGGTGAATAATTAATTGGACGTAAGAATCCATATCCTTCTGAAGGGATAATTTCTAGTACACCTTCCATGAACATTAATCCGTCTTTTTCCGCTTGCGCTTTAAGGATTGCAAAAATAAGTTCTTTTTTCGATAATTTGCTGTAATACGAAATTTTCATTACCTTCGCGTGTTCATACAAATCTTTTAATTTCATGTTTTCTAATGCAGAGATTGTTAAACTCATATAACACCACTCTTTACTTTTATTCGTTCAAATTAGGGTTTTCTTAATTCGGAAGGTTATTTAGAAGGTTTTTTGAAGGAAACTTACATAAAGTATTACTCTTTAGTGTAACCTTTTCCCCTAAAAATATTCTAAGTAATTAGAATTAATAGGTTTACTATCTATTGAGATTATAATTCGAAAGAGTTTTTTATGCCAACTATTTTTCGACTAAACTATTTAATGACTCTCCCCTTCGGTAAATAAAGGAAAGAGTCATTATTCTACTAAATTAATATCTAGATTTCGATTTCGATAACAAAGAATTTTGATTCATTATTAACGAACATCATAACCAAGTTTTTAAATGATTAAATTATTTAATAACTAGGTTTGGTTTTTTGTTTAGGCTGTGACGTCCATCTACAAAACGAACAGTTCCTGATTTAGCACGCATAACTAACGATTGAGTAGATCCTACATTCCCTTTGTATTGTACACCTTTTAGCAATTCTCCATCAGTTACACCAGTAGCAGCAAAAATTGCGTCGTCACCTTTAACTAAATCGTCCATATATAAAATACGGTTTGGATCTTCTATACCCATGCGTTTGCAACGTTCAATCTCTTCTTCATTTTGAGGTAATAATTTACCTTGAAGTTCTCCACCTAAGCATTTTAAAGCAACTGCAGCGATAACTCCTTCTGGCGCTCCACCGCTTCCAAATAAAATATCAACACCTGTATGATCAAAAGCTGTGTTAATTGCTCCCGCTACGTCACCATCGTTGATTAGTTTAATTCGAGCTCCTGCTGAGCGAATTTCTTCAATTAACTTCGCATGACGTTCTCTATTTAATACTGTTGCAACAACTTCATTAATATTTTTTCCTTTTGCTTTTGCTACAGCTGTTAAGTTTTCAAGAACAGATGCATTGATATCAACTTTACCAACCGCTTCAGGTCCAACTGCAAGTTTCTCCATGTACATATCAGGAGCATGTAATAAATTACCATGGTCAGCAATTGCAATAACTGCTAAAGCATTCCAACCACCAGATGCAACGATATTAGTACCTTCAAGTGGATCAACTGCTACGTCCACTCTTGGACCATATCCATTACCAAGTTTCTCACCGATATATAGCATTGGAGCCTCGTCCATTTCGCCTTCTCCAATTACAACTGTTCCCTTCATAGGAATCGTATCAAATACATCACGCATTGCTGTTGTAGCAGCATCATCTGCTTCATCCTTTTTACCTAAACCCATCCATTTTGCAGATGCTAGTGCTGCTGCCTCAGTAACACGAACTAACTCCATTGATAAACTTCTTTCCATTCAAAACTCCCCCTTTGATGTAAATGAAAACTATCTTTAATATGTTAATGAGTATATAGACACCCAATTTTACGCATTTTTTAATTGTTCAACTTCTTGCTTGGTTAGTTGAACACGCCATACATTTGCTCCTAATCCTAAAAGCTTTTCAACTAAATCCTCATATCCTCTGTCAACATGTTCTAAACCTGTTAGTTCTGTTTTACCTTCCGCAATTAGGCCTGCTATAACCAACGCTGCGCCAGCACGTAAATCACTTGCTTTTACACGACCGCCTTGTAACTGCGAAGGACCGGAAATAATAGCCGTACTACCTTCGACTTTAATGGTTGCACTCATTCTTCTAAGCTCATCAATATGCTTAAATCTTGCACCATAAATTGTATCAGTTATAACGGCTGTCCCATTTGCCTTCGTTAACAACACAGAAAACGGCTGTTGTAAGTCAGTCGGGAAACCTGGATAAACTAAAGTTTTAATATCTACTGATCTTAGTTCTTTATTTGATCCAGAAACGATAATTTGATCGTCATTCGTATCAATATCTATGTTCATTTCTCTCATTTTCGCTATAAGTGATTCCAAATGGTGAGGAATAACATTATCAACAATAACCTTGTCCCCATCTTGCACAGTTGCAGCAGCTAATATTGTATATGTTCCTGCTTCAATGCGATCAGGGATAATTGTATGTGTGCAGCCAGATAGAGATTCTACTCCATCAATTCGAATTACATCAGTACCTGCACCTTTAATTTTAGCACCCATACTAGTTAATAAGGTAGCTACATCTACAATCTCAGGCTCTTTTGCAGCGTTTTCAATAACAGTTCTACCATTTGCTAAAACCGCTGCTAACATGATATTAATCGTTGCACCAACACTAACTACATCTAAGTATATACGTGCACCTTTTAGTTCTTCTGCCCTTAAATAGATTGCACCTTGCTCATTCGTTACTTTTGCACCTAATGCTTCAAAACCTTTTATATGTTGATCAATAGGTCTTGGTCCAAGATAACATCCCCCTGGTAAGCCTATAACCGCTTGCTTAAATCTACCTAACATTGCACCCATTAAATAATAAGACGCTCGCAATTTTTTTACCTTCCCACTTGGAAGTGGCATTGCAACCATATTTGTTGGATCAATCATTATTTTTTCATCAGATACTTCTACTTGACCACCTATTTCCTCTAAAAGGTCACAAAGTGTTTGAACATCTGAAATAGAAGGAACTCCTTCAAGTGTTACAGGTGAGCTTGCTAAAATAGTTGCTGGGATTAGAGCCACTGCACTATTTTTGGCACCGCTAACACGAATTGTCCCTTTTAAAGGTATACCGCCTTCTAATACAAGCTTTTCCATAGCATACTCCCTTCTAAATGAGCAGAAGAAAATAGTAGAGAAGTAAAGTATTTAATCTTCTCAACTGTCGAATAGTTTTTACCTATTTTCTCCAAAATTCTACTTCTCTAATCTTAGTTTATACGAGAGCTACAGTCTAATGTAAAGACTTTTGCTTTTGTTTGGTTAATTACAATATCATGAATTTTAATAAAAATTGAGATTGAGTAGAACCTTTAAATAAATTTTGATTAGTTAATTAAGTAGAATTAGATATTTGGTAATTTCTTAACTAGAACTAAACTAATTCTAATCATTATTATCTTATATCTTCAAGTCTAAATGAAAAAACATATAAATTTATTGCTAAAAAATGGATTTGTTAAACAAGAAAACCGTCTAAACATGATTTAGACGGCTTAATTTATTATAATATATCATATTTCAAGCTAAAAAACTTAAAATATTATGCTTTGTTGCTAGTACCGAACTCACGGATTTTGCCAGCTACTGTTGCGATAATTGCTTCGCGACCTGGTCCAAGAACTTTACGTGGGTCATATTGTTTTTCATCATTTGCAACAAATTCACGAACAGCTTTATTGAAAGCAATTTGGTTCTCAGTGTTTACGTTAATTTTTGCAGTTCCACGAGCGATTGCTTTTTGAATTTGTTCAGTTGGGATTCCAGTTCCACCGTGTAAAACTAATGGTACATTAGTTTCGTTACCGATTTGTTCCATTTCGTCGAAACCTAATTTTGGTTCACCTTTGTATGGTCCATGAACAGATCCTAAAGCTGGAGCTAAGCAATCAATGCCAGTACGCTCAACTAGGTCTTTACACTCTGCTGGGTTAGCATAAATAATATCTCCAACAACGTGATCTTCTTGTCCACCAACAGTTCCTAATTCAGCTTCAACAGATACACCATGAGAATGAGCGTAGTCTACTACTTTTTTAGTTGTTTCAACGTTTTGTTCAAATGGATCATGAGAAGCATCAATCATAACTGAAGTAAATCCAGCGTCAATTGCAGCTTTACATGCTTCAAAGCTTGAACCGTGGTCAAGATGAATTGCTACAGGTACAGTAATTTTTAAATCAATTAATAAACCTTCTACCATTTTTACAACAGTGTTAAATCCACCCATGTATTTAGCTGCACCTTCAGAAACACCAAGAATTACAGGTGATTTTTCTTTTTCAGCTGCAGTAAGAATAGCAAAAGTCCACTCTAAGTTATTAATATTGTATTGACCAACAGCGTATTTACCTTCTTTTGCTTTATTAAGCATTTCAGTCATAGATACTAAAGGCATTTTAAGCCCTCCTTATATACTCTTTTATGAAAATTAATCTGCACCCATAATTTTACTAACAAGAATAGAATGCTACAAATCGTTCTTTATTATGTAAATTATTAGGTATTTATATCACAACATAAGAATACAAAAAATGAAATGAAAACACAACAAATATCATCAAATGTTCGTATTATCGTAACATTTTGGATAATTAAACGCAATTTCAACCGAATTTATTCGGTATTTCCGAAAACGCTTTCAATTTCAAGATAAAAATAAAAGCAGATGGTCCGCTACCCATCTGCTACTTTACTGCTGAGATTGTGGTTGTGAAGTATGCTCTCTAACAACCTTTTTAATTTCATCAATATCAAATGGTTTTGGAAAATATTGTAGTGCGCCTAATTTTTTAGCTTCTTCAATAATATCGAGTTCACCATAAGCCGTCATCAATATAACTTTAATATCTTTATTAATTTCTTTGATTCGTTTTAGAATCTCCACTCCGTCCATACCTGGTATTTTCATATCAAGAATAACTAAGTCGGGACAATCCTTCACTACAATATCAATAGCTTGAAAACCATTAGCTGCCTGAAATACCTCATAGCCTTCTTTTTTGAAAATTTCGTGTAAAAGCAAACGAATTCCGTACTGATCGTCTACTATAAGTAATTTACTTCCCAAAAATAGTACCACCTTTCTTAACCAGATAACGTTCTTAAAAAAACACAAAATCCCCTAAATTTTTACATTCTACTTAAAAACCTTTTTTCCTGCATTAGTTTGAAAATTTTACAAAAAACTACTTTTTTAAAATTTTTTTGTATCTATCTAAATTACAGTATAATGGTTAGAACATACTTTTATAAGAGGGAGTATCATTTAATGTTAAAAATTTTTTCGACACAATTGAATGGCGTTTTTCAAAAAATAGTAAAGCAAGAGGAAGTATTTGAAGATGCTTCACGCTTCTTAGCACAGGCAGTTATTGGAGAAGGATGCGTTTATGTTCATGGTACAAAAGAATTTGCTGGTATTGTTTCAGAAATAACTGATGGCGCAGAACAAAACGACTCAATTAAACCTTTAATGATTAACGGTGAATTCCAGTCATTATCACCAGTAGATCGAGTGCTTTTATTTACAAGACAGACGGATGATCAAGAAGCTATTCTTCTTGCGAATAAACTATCAGAATCAAATATTGGATTAGTGATCGTCTCTACTATAATCAATGGAGAAGACCATTTATCAGAACTAGCTGATGTATTTATTAACTATGAATTAACAAGAAAGCTTGTTCCAACTGATGAGGGAGATCGAATCTGTTTACCTACCCTACTCACAGGATTATTCATTTATCATTGCCTACTACTTACAATGAGTGAAATCCTATCAGATTTTGACTGAAAAATAATTCTAAAATAACAAAAACACCCAACATGATTATAATAAAATCTGTTGGGTGTTTTTTTATTGCCTTAACCTCGATTTTGTAGTGATGCTCCTACAAAATCTCTGAATAATGGTTGTGGTCTATTTGGACGAGAAATAAACTCTGGGTGGAATTGAGAAGCTACAAACCAAGGGTGATTTGGCAACTCAATAATTTCTACTAAACGACCATCAGGGCTAGTACCTGAGAAGATAAATCCTTCTTGTTCCATTTGTTGACGGTATTCATTATTGAACTCATAACGATGACGGTGACGTTCGTAAACAACTTCTTCTCCGTAAGCTTCGTGTGCTTTTGAACCTTCAACTAATTTACATGGATATAAACCTAAACGTAATGTACCACCTAGATCTTCTACATCTTTTTGTTCTGGTAATAAATCGATAATTGGATAGTTAGTAGTAGGATCGATTTCAGCCGAGTGAGCACCTTTCAATCCTAAAACATTTCTAGCAAATTCAATTGAAGCAATTTGCATACCTAGACAAATTCCTAAGAATGGTACGTTATTTTCACGAGCAAATTGTGCAGTTAAGATTTTGCCTTCTATACCACGGTCTCCGAATCCACCTGGTACAAGAATTCCATCTACGTCACTTAAAAGTTCGTTTACATTAGCTGTTGTAACTTCTTCTGCATTAATCCATTTGATTTCAATTTCACTATCAAAAGCAAATCCTGCGTGCTTTAATGCTTCTGCTACTGAAATATAAGCATCTTGTAATTCTACATATTTACCAACTAGAGCGATTTTTGTTGATTTAGTTAGGTTTTTAACTTTATCTACTAAAGAAATCCACTCTGTCATATCTGCTTCATTTGTTTGAAGTTTTAAATGATTACATGCGATGCTATCTAATCCTTGAGCTTGTAAAGCTAATGGGATTTCGTAAAGAGTATCTGCGTCTACACATTCGATTACATCTTTCGCATCCACATCACAGAATTGAGCAATTTTATCTTTCATTTCTTGAGGTACAGATGTTTCTGAACGTAATACGATTACATTTGGTTGAATACCAATGCTACGAAGTTCTTTTACACTGTGCTGAGTTGGTTTTGTTTTTAACTCACCAGCTGCTTTAATATAAGGAACAAGCGTACAGTGAACATACATTACGTTGTCGCGGCCTACATCGCTTTTAATTTGACGAATAGCTTCCATAAATGGTAATGATTCGATATCACCAACAGTTCCACCGATTTCAGTGATAACAACATCCGCATTCGTTTCGCGACCCGCACGGAAAACTTTATCTTTAATCTCATTTGTAATATGTGGGATAACTTGTACAGTTCCTCCTAAGTAATCTCCACGACGTTCTTTTTGTAAAACTGTAGAATAAACTTTACCACTAGTTATATTGTTGAATTTAGTAACATTAATATCAACAAATCTTTCATAATGCCCTAAGTCTAAGTCTGTTTCTGCACCGTCATCTGTTACGAAAACTTCACCATGTTGATAAGGACTCATTGTTCCTGGGTCTAAGTTAATGTAAGGATCGAACTTTTGAATTGTTACATTTAATCCTCTGTTTTTTAGTAGTCGTCCTAAAGATGCTGCTACAATCCCTTTACCAAGAGAAGAAACTACGCCACCTGTTACAAAAATATACTTTGTCATAATTGAGCCCCTTTCATTTTTAGCATTCGTATTTTATTTTCCTTACAAGAAATTACAAAGCTAAACCTTTATAAAAAATTATTTAATAACATTTTGTATGCATGCTTTATTGTCATCCAAAATTGGGTTTTTTCATGCAAATTTTTAACATTTGAATCTAAATCAAACATTTCATTTATTGTTTTATTACATTAAGTATTTGTAAAAAAACAAAGACGCCCCCTATTTAAAATAGGGAGCGTCAAAATATATTTCGTTCTTTTTAAAGAGCCCAATAAGAATTCTACTCATTCAGTACTTAAAAGTCAAGAACTTATCGTTCTTCTTCCTCTTCAAATTCATCTAATTCTTCATCGTCTTCATCTTCTAGTTCTAAATCTTCATCATCAATTTCAATGTCTTCATCGTCTTCATCGATTTCTTCGTCATCAAACTCATCAGTTTCATCATCATCAACTAGATCTTCATCTATCTCGTCTAATTCAAGTTCTTCCTCTTCAAACTCATCTTCATCAGAATTGTCATAATCTTCGAACTCTTCATCTTCTTCAACCTGTTTACGTTTCTTCTTAGGTTTTGCAACAGGTAATACTTCTTCTTCAGCTTGATCATATGGATACCAAGCGCGTAATCCCCAACGATTTTCACCTAAACATACGAAACGTCCATCAATATTTAGTTCTGTATAAAATTGAGGAAGTTTTTCTAATAGTGCCTCTCTAGTTACACCTAAAACTGTTGCCATTTGGTCAACTAAATCATAAAAAGAAATAGGTTCCTTTGTTTCTGAAAAAAGTTCATATGCTAATTCAATAAGCGATAATTCTTTTAATTGCTCTTCCGAGTATTGCTTTAAACTCAAGGTAAGCACTCCTTTAAAAATAATATTTTCACCATAATTCAATAACATTATGTATAAATTTTACTAGTTAGTTATAAAATACATATCTTTCATTATAAACAAAACTAAGTTAAATATGCTAGCACCTTGTCTATATTTTTCAATATTAGATTAATTTTTCGCGAAAATAGTAAAATGAGCGTCTAAAAAGACGCCCATTCTATCTAGCTCCAGTCACATGCCCCTTTTGCTGTCTTAAAGCGGCCAAGTGGCTTTTCGCAATTCTTTTTTACATATTTCTACGGTATTGTCCGCCTACTTCATATAATGCTTGAGTGATTTGCCCTAAACTAGCAACGCGAACAGTATTCATTAGCTCTTCGAATAGATTGCCATTTTGACGAGCAACTTGTTTTAATTGTTCTAGAGCGACTTGTGCTTCTGATTTATGTTTCACTTGGAATTGCTCTACATGATCAATTTGCGATTGTTTTTCTTCGTAGCTTGATCTAGCTATTTCCATTGTATTGATTGATTCCATTTGTTCGTTAGGATTGATGTAAGAATTTACCCCTATGATAGGAAGGTCACCATTATGTTTAAGTGTTTCATAATAAAGTGATTCTTCTTGAATTTTACCGCGTTGATATTGAAGCTCCATCGCACCTAATACGCCACCACGGTCACTGATTCTCTCAAACTCTTTTAATACTGCTTCTTCTACTAAGTCTGTTAACTGCTCAATGATAAATGATCCTTGGATTGGATTTTCATTTTTCGATAGACCATTTTCCTTTTGAATAATAAGCTGAATCGCCATTGCACGACGTACAGATTCCTCAGTAGGAGTTGTAACAGCCTCATCATATGCATTTGTATGAAGTGAGTTACAGTTATCATATAAAGCCAGTAATGCTTGTAACGTTGTACGTATATCATTAAATGCCATCTCTTGAGCATGTAATGAGCGACCTGATGTTTGAACATGGTATTTAAGTTTTTGGCTACGTTCAGATGCACCATATTTTTCTTTCATAGTAACAGCCCAAATTCTTCTCGCTACACGTCCTATTACTGAGTACTCTGCATCAAGTCCATTACTAAAGAAGAACGATAAATTATGTGCAAAATCATCAATTTTCATGCCTCGACTTAAATAATATTCAACGTAAGTGAATCCATTTGATAAAGTGAATGCAAGTTGTGAAATTGGATTTGCTCCAGCTTCAGCAATATGGTATCCAGAAATAGAAACTGAATAATAATTACGAACACTATTATCAATGAAATACTGTTGAATATCGCCCATCATTTTTAAAGCGAATTCTGTTGAGAAAATACATGTATTTTGCCCTTGATCCTCTTTTAAAATATCAGCTTGAACAGTACCACGAACTTTTTGTAAAGTTACTCTCTTGATTTCAGTGAATTCTTCAACTGTTAAAATTCGGCCTAATTCTTTTTCTTTTAATTTAACTTGTTGATGGATAGCAGTGTTTAAGAACATAGCTAAAATAATTGGTGCTGGACCATTAATTGTCATAGAAACAGATGTTGAAGGACTACATAAATCAAAACCATTATAAAGCTCAATCATATTATCTAAAGTACATACATTTACACCACTCTCACCAATTTTCCCAAAAATATCAGGACGAATTGCTGGGTCTTCTCCGTATAGAGTTACTGAATCAAATGCTGTACTTAAACGTTTAGCTGGGTCATTCTCACATAGATAGTGGAATCGTTTATTTGTTCTGCTTGGAGGTCCCTCACCAGCAAATTGTCTCTTCGGATCTTCATCTTGGCGCTTGAATGGGAAAACTCCAGCTGTAAATGGGAAATATCCTGGCACGTTTTCTTTCGCTACCCATCTTAATAAATCTCCATAATCTCGATAAGTAGGTACAGATACTTTCGGTATTTTTGTGCCCGATAAAGTTGTAGTTGTTAACTCAACTTTAATTTCTTTATCTCTAATTTTTTGAATTAATTGATCTTGTGAATATGCTTCTTTAATTAATTTAAAATGATTTAGAGCTTGTTTTGTAGAAGGAGCAAGAGATTCTTCAAATTTATTTTTCAAATCTACTAATGTAGGTTTTGCATCTTCAATATTTTGTGACTCTATTTCAGACAGTGTTCCTTCAATTTGATAAAGCTTTGAAGCTTTTGCTGCCTCAAGTTCAGTGTTTTCGTGATAGTTTCTTATAGTTTCTGCAATTTCTCTTAAATAAAAACGACGATTACTTGGAATAATGACATGTTGTTTCTCAACATTACCCGGCTTAATATATGTCGTATTCCATTCATTAGCAGTGTGTTTTTCAATTGATTTTGTTAAAGCTAAAAATAAATTATTTGTACCTGCATCGTTGAACTGGCTAGCTATTGTTCCGTATACAGGCATTGTAGCTATATCATCATGGAAAAGATGGCGACTACGTTGATATTGTTTTTGAACAAGACGTAATGCATCTTCTGAGCCTTGACGTTCAAATTTATTAATTGCAATCAAATCTGCAAAGTCAATCATATCAATCTTTTCTAATTGAGAAGGTGCTCCAAATTCACTTGTCATAACATACAGATGAATATCACTGTACTGTGTAATTGCAGCATCACCTTGACCTATACCACTTGTCTCAACAAAAATAACATCAAAATCAGCTGTTTTTAAGATTGAAATAGTATCCTCTAATGCATTTGAGATTTCAGATTGACTATCTCGAGTAGCTAAACTTCTCATATATACATTTGGATGGTGAATTGAATTCATACGAATACGATCACCTAATAATGCCCCACCTGTTTTACGTTTTGTTGGATCAATTGAAACAATACCGATAGTTTTTTCTGGAAACTCTTGAATAAAACGGCGCACTAGCTCATCTGTTAATGAACTCTTACCAGCTCCACCAGTACCAGTCATACCAATTACTACACTTTTACTAGTTTCTGATTTGTCTAATGTTGCAGCCATCTCTAAGCTTGAATCTAGAGAACCTTTATTTTCAGCTAGAGTAATAAATCTAGCAATTTCTTTATGATTTGTAGCAGATAGTTTTTGAACGTTTTCTAAGTCCTTCAAAGGCGGAAGAAAATCTGTGCTTTGTAACATATGATTGATCATTCCTTGAAGTCCCATTATACGGCCATCTTCAGGTGAATAGATTTTAGTGATTCCGTATCCTTCTAGCTCCTCTTGCTCTTTAGGCAAAATTACGCCACCACCGCCACCAAATAACTTGATGTGGGATGCGCCTCTTTCTTGAAGCAAATCGTACATATATTTAAAGTACTCCATATGTCCACCTTGGTAGGAAGAAATTGAAATACCTTGTACATCCTCTTGAATTGCTGCGTTAATAATTTCTTCAACAGAGCGGTTATGGCCTAAGTGAACAACTTCAACACCATTTTCTTGCAATAATCTTCTAATCATATTGATTGACACGTCATGGCCATCAAATAAGCTTGATGCAGTTACGAAACGAATCTTGTGCTTAGCTTGATACTTTTCTACCATACTAATCATCCCCCGAAATTATAATTACCTTTTTTTGTAAAAGAAAACTTGGTAAAGGGCAATCAATATTCCTTGTACCAAGTGATCCTAATCATTCGTAAAGCGAAAAGAAGAATAAAAATTAACTTTTATAGCATTCTTGAGATTACTAGTTTTTGAATTTCTTGTGTTCCCTCATAGATTTGAGTGATTTTAGCATCTCGCATAAAGCGTTCTACCGGATAGTCCTTCGTATATCCATATCCACCGAATACTTGTACTGCCTCTGTTGTAACTTTCATTGCAGTATCTCCAGCAAGTAATTTTGACATTGCAGATTCCTTACCATATGGAAGTCCATTAGATTCCAACCAAGCAGCTTGGTATGTTAATAGACGAGAGGCTTCGATACTTGTAGCCATATCAGCAAGTTTAAATGAGATACCTTGTTGAGCAATAATTGGTTTTCCAAATTGAACACGCTCTTTAGCATAATCAACTGACGCATCTAAAGCACCTTGTGCAATACCTACCGCTTGAGCTGCAATACCATTTCTGCCCCCGTCAAGGGTTTGCATTGCAACTTTAAATCCTTTACCTTCTTCACCTAATAGGTTTTCAGCCGGAATACGACATTCTTCAAAGATAATTTCAGTTGTTGGCGATGAACGAATACCTAATTTACTTTCTTTCTTACCAACTGAAAAACCTGGTGTATCACTTTCAACGATAAATGCAGAAACCCCGTGTTTATTTGTCGGATCAGTCACTGCAAATACTACGTAAATTTCCGCTTCTCCACCATTAGTAATAAATATTTTTGAACCATTTAAAATATATTCGTTTCCTTCTTTTTTAGCAGTCGTTCTCATACCACCAGCATCTGATCCAGATCCTGGTTCAGTTAACCCATAAGCACCAATTTTTGTTCCTTGTGCTAACGGTTTTAAGAATTTTTGTTTTTGTTCTTCAGTACCAAATTTATATATCGGCCAACTAGCTAATGAAGTGTGTGCTGATAAAGTTACACCCGTTGAAGCGCAAACTCTTGAAAGCTCTTCAACCGCGATAACGTAAGCTAAATAATCACTACCGATTCCACCATATTCTTCTGGGAATGGAATGCCTGTTAATCCCAACTCAGCCATTTGATCAAATATTGAACGATCAAATTTTTCATGCTCATCACGCTCAGCAGCTGACGGAGCAACCTCATTTCTAGCAAAATCTCTTACCATTTTACGAATCATTTCATGTTCTTCACTTAAACGAAATTGCATAGATCATTTCCCCCGATTTTTGCTAGGACAAGGATCACAATCAAATGAAAGGTTTTAATTAAAGATCATTATTTTATATCCTATTCCCCTTAACTTAATTGCTTCCTTATCACTGCCATGTTGTTTTTGTCGATTTTTGTAAGCGTTAACAAAATATTTTCTACTTTGACTAAAAAGATAGTCTACTTCGTATAATATTAGACAAAAATCTGAAAATTCCTGTTATTTTTTGTAGAAAAATTTTTAAGCCTGGAAGGAAGGAAAAACAGGATCAAGTTAATAGGCAATAATAGAAAAGCAAAAAAAATAACAGCTTAAGGGAGGCAGTACTTAGGTAGAAAGAAATATTTCCCTCCATACCTTTCCTGCTCCTCCCATACCCTGCTTTTCTTGCTTTTCTCTCTTATCGTACCTCTACTAAAACAGCGTCACCTTGACCACCACCGCTACAAATTGCAGCAATTCCAAGGCCTCCGCCTCTTGCTTTTAGTGCATTAATTAAAGTTACGATGATTCTTGCACCACTTGCTCCAATTGGATGTCCTAGTGCAATAGCTCCACCATTTACATTTATTTTTTCTAAAGGTATATCCGCAATTTTCGCACTTGCTAAAACTACTGCTGCGAATGCTTCGTTAATTTCAAATAAGTCAATATCTGAAATCTTTTTATTTGTTTTTTGTAATAATTTTTGAATGACATATCCCGGAGTTCTAGGGAAGTCCTTTGCTTCTACAGCCATTGATTCTGTTGCAACAATTGTAGCTAAAGGTAAGTAGCCATTTAGTTTTGCTTCTTCCTCACTCATTAACAATAGTGCTGCACCTGCGTCATTTAATCCAGGTGCATTTCCAGCTGTGATCGTTCCGTCGCGATCAAATGCTGGAGATAGCTTAGCTAGTTTTTCAATCGTAGTATCTTCCCTTGGACACTCGTCTACTTCTATTTTTGTTACGACTCCTTTTTTGCCAACTGACTCAATCGTTACAATCTCTTCTTCAAATTTACCTGTTTTAATCGATTCAACCGCAAGTTGTTGACTACGAAGTGCCCACTCATCTTGTTGTTCACGAGATATGTCTTCGAGTTTAGCAACTTCACTTCCATATGTACCCATATGAACTCCAGTAAATGAACAAGTTAAGCCATCTACTAGAAGGCCATCCTTTAATTCTGTGTTCCCCATTTTATTTCCCCATCTAATAGAGGTTTGATAATAAGGAGTATTGCTCATGGATTCCATTCCACCTGCAACAATACGTTTACTTTCGCCAGAACGAATCAATAAATCAGAAAGCATAACACTACGCATACCAGATGCACATACTTTATTAATTGTTTCTGATCTTGTTTCCCATGGTAATCCTGCATTACGAAGTGCTTGTCTTGAAGGTAATTGTCCTTGTCCACCTTGTAAAACCGTACCCATTATTACATCATCAATCATTTCTAATGGATGGTTAACACGGTTCAATGTCTCTTTAATTGCGATACCACCTAACTGAGCAGCACTAAAGCCCTTTAAGGCGCCTCCAAAACGTCCGATTGGTGTACGAACTGCACTTACTATAACTGTTTTACTCATCCCATTTTCCCCCTTAAAATTTTATCTATTTCTCCTCTATAATAAAATTCTATAATCAATCAATTCACCAAATAAAAAACGCCAGCAGGCAGTCTGAAAGGTGTACAAGTTGCACACCTTTCATAGTTATTTTATGAAGATTGAAAAGTTATAGAACTTTTATGAAGCTTGGTTTTGTTTGTCACCAAAAATCGATAACTCTAAAAGCTCTGCTATATCAAGTGTTTTAACAGCTTCTTCTACTTCTTTTGCTTTTGTTCCATCTGATAACATTGTTAAACAATAAGGACAACCTGTTCCAATTACATTCGGACTAACTGCAAGTGCTTGTTCAGTACGCGTTACATTAATGCGATTACCAACATGCTCTTCCATCCACATTAATCCTCCACCCGCTCCACAGCACATACCTGTTTCACGTTTACGCTCCATTTCAACTAGTTTGACGCCAGGAATTGCACGAAGAATATCCCTAGGAGCTTCATAAACTTCATTGTATCGGCCTAAATAGCATGAATCATGGTAAGTAATTACTTCATTTACTTGATGAACCGGCTTTAACTTACCTTCTTTAACCAATTGAGATAATAATTCTGTATGATGATAAACTTCTATTGATAAACCAAAATCAGGATATTCATTTTTAAATGTGTTATAAGCATGCGGGTCAATTGTGACTAATTTGCTTACTCCCGATTTTTCAATTTCTGCGATATTATTACTTGCTAACTCTTGGAATAAGAATTCTTGACCTAAACGTCTAGGTGTATCACCAGAGTTTTTCTCCTTATTACCTAAAATAGCAAACTTAATTCCAGCTTCATTCATTAGTTTCGCAAATGCTAATGCGATTTTTTGACTACGGTTATCATATGAACCCATTGCACCAACCCAGAATAAGTACTCAATTTCTTCTCCAGCTTTCTGAGCTTCTTTTACTGTTGGGATATGGATACTTTCATCAAGTTCTCTCCAGTTTTCACGGTCTTTACGATTTAATCCCCATGGATTTCCTTGACGTTCGATATTTGTCATTGCACGTTGAGCATCTGGCTGCATCTTACCTTCTGTTAAAACTAAATAACGACGTAAATCAATAACCTTTTCAACATGTTCATTCATTACTGGACATTGATCTTCACAGTTACGACAAGTTGTACATGCCCAAATCTCTTCCTCAGTAATTACATCGCCAATTAAACTTGGACTATATTCCAATGTTGCCGCTGATTCTTGTTTTCCTTGTGAAGCAAATGCTAATTGATTTCCTTTTGTTTTAGAAAACGCAACAGTTGGAACCCAAGGTGCACGAGACGTTACAACTGCCCCTGTTTCAGTTAAATGATCACGAAGTTTTAGAATTAAATCCATTGGTGACAGCATTTTTCCAGTTGCAGTAGCAGGACATACATTTGTACAACGACCACATTCTACACATGCATATAAGTCAATTAATTGCGACTGACGGAAGTCGCTTATTTTTCCAACACCAAATGTCTCTTGCGTTTCATCTTCAAAATCTATTTTTTCTAATTTTCCTGCCTTCGATAAGCGATTAAAATACACGTTCGCTGGACCTGCAAGTAAATGTGCGTGCTTTGATTGTGGTACATATACTAAGAAAGTTAAAAGTGAAATTAAGTGAATCCACCAAGCAACGTAAAAGAATGAAATTGCTAAAGGTTCACTAATACCATTAAAAATTGTTGCAACTAAAGATGCGATTGGTTCGTGGAAGCTCGTTCCATCTCCACTCCAAATAATTCCCATTCCATTACCAAACAGAGTTGATAACATTAATAAACCAATGAAAATTAAGACTAACCCGCTTTTCCAACCTCTTTTTAATCGAACTAATTTTTCAATATATCGTCTATGGAAGGCCCAAACAACTGCCACCAATATTAGTAACGCAACGATTTCTTCAAAAAATGTAAATGCACCATATAAAGGTCCAAGTGGTAAATGTACTCCAGGAACAAGACCTCTTAAAATAAAGTCTAAAGCTCCAGCTTGAACTAAAATGAATCCATAAAAGAATAACAAATGAATAAATCCACTTTTCTTATCCTTCAATAGCTTTTTTTGCCCAAAAACATTGACCCAAATTTTTTGAAAGCGATCTTTCAAATTTCTTTCAAATTCTTCTTTTTTACCAAGTTTAATGTAGGCAATTCTTGTTTTAATTAGGTAAATGAATAAATAAACTGCATAAACTGTAATTGCCACAAACCCTAGTGCGTTCAAATACAAAAGTGCATGATCCATGATGTATTCCTCCCCCAATTTTCCCGGCTATAAAGAAAACGCTTACTGTTTAAAAATTTATAACCATAATAATATTCAGAAAATATATACTTTAATTATATTATGAATGACTATTCAGTCAAATACTTTTTCATATTAAGTTGGCTCTTTTTCATATTCTTCAATTTATATGGTCATACTATCAACACGTAAAAGGTAAAGGAGTTTAATTATATGATTCTTTGCATTTGCTTAATTGCTCTACTCTTTCTTATACTCCTTGCTAGCTTAGATCTTTATTTTGGTTATAAAGCCTTTCATAAATATGATAAAACTTGTCCATTTAAAAAAAGATATAGTGAAACAATGTTAATAACAGAAGGTAATGAATTGTACAAGCATCTTCTAGACGATATAACAGGAGCAAGTAGTAGCATATCTATGCTTTTTTATATTGTTCGAAACGATGACACATCCGAAAAATTTTTATCACTGCTCGAAAGGAAAGCTCGGGAAGGATTACAAGTACGCTTACTTGTTGATTGGATTGGAAGCTTTAGACTTAAGCGTGAAAGAATAACAAAACTAAAAGAAAATGGCGTGGAAGTACTTTTTAATCGGCGAACCGGATTTCCATATACTCTCTATCGGTTTCAACACCGAAACCATCGTAAGATTACAGTAATAGATCAAAAAACCGGCTATTTTGGCGGTTTTAATATTGGCAAAGAATATATTGGTTTTGATGAAGAATTAGGTTATTGGAGAGATTATCATATTCGAATGACTGGTGAAGGTGTAAAAGATTTGCACGTTCAATTTTTAATTGACTGGGTTAGAAGTGGCGGAGAATCCTTTACGCTAATTAATGACGGTGAATTAGCAAAAGGAAAAATTGAGCATCACTTCTATTCGTCGGACTTTGTACGCATTGAGAACCTATATAAAGATTTAATTGATCAAGCAAAAAAACATATTTATATTGGTACACCTTATTTTATTCCAACAAAAAAACTGATGAACGCACTTCTTGCCGCTCTTAATCGAGGCGTCCAAATATGCGTGATGATCCCAGAAAAAGAAGACCACAGACTAGTTAAAGAGGCGAGTTTTCCACATCTCCTTTTAATTTTAGAAGGTGGTGGGAAAGTTTTTCATTATCAGAAGGGGTTCTTTCATGCCAAAGTACTACTCATCGATGATTGTTTCTGTGATGTAGGATCCGTTAACTTTGATCGTAGAAGTCTTTGCATTAATGATGAATGGAGTTGTATTTTTTCAAGTGAGTCTTTCATATTGAAGATCAAGGAAATATTTATTAAGGACTTAGAACGCTCAAAATCATATCCTACCCAGCATTATAAAAATACAACATTCTTATGGAAGTGTCGTAAGTTTTTATCTAAGCTTCTTTCTCCATTAATGTAGCTTTTTTAGATATACAAAAACCAAGTTAGAGGTGAACAAAATATGATCATTCGATTCGGATATGTTTCACATGCATTATCTTTATATAATTGTTCACCTGCAAAAACTCTTACATTTACACGTTATAAGGCTCTTGATCGAGAAGAGCGTTTAGAGAAATTAATGTATGTTACCTCGCAAAATATCGAAAATACGTATAGAGCACTTCATTATAATGTGGGACAACAAATCCCCTTATATAGAATGTCCTCTTCAATGGTCCCTTTGGCGACTCATCCAGATGTAGAATTTGATTATATAAATATTTTTCACAAACAATTTAAAGAAATTGGTGATTTTATCAAGAAGCATGAATTAAGAGTTAGTTTTCATCCTAACCAATTCACGCTTTTTACAAGTGATAAACCTCATATAACTGATAATGCTGTGATTGATATGGAATATCATTATAAAGTTCTTGAAGCAATGGGTATTTCAGACGAAAGCGTCATTAATATACATATTGGAGGAGCCTATGGAAATAAAGAGCTTGCTATCCAACGTTTTTATGAAAATATAAAAAAGCTCCCTACACACATTAAAAAACAAATGACTTTAGAAAATGACGATAAAACGTATAATACCACTGAAACACTAATGGTTTGCAAAAACGAAGGCATTCCGCTCGTATTTGACTATCATCATCATATGGCAAACTTATGTGAAGAGCCGTTAGAGAAATTATTACCCCTTATATTCTCTACTTGGGATCATACAGATTTGAAGCCTAAAATTCATATTTCATCTCCGAAATCCGATAAAGAGTTTAGAGCGCATTCAGATCTAATTGACCCTGATTTTATTAAGCCTTTTTTTGACATTGTCAGATCAATTGGAAGTGATATCGATATAATGATTGAATCGAAAAAAAAGGATTTAGCTCTATTGCAGTTAATGGAAGATCTGTCGAAATGGAGAGGTTATAAGCGAATAAGTGGTGGAATAATCGAAGTTACTTAAGAAGAGTAACGAAATGATAACAACAGGAAATAAAGGGGTCAAGAAAGCATTTAAAAAGCTCATTTATACATGCGTAGCCCTTAAGGAAGTTTTAACTTACCTTGAGGGTTTCTTTCATTTGGCAATATCTTTAAAACAACTGATTAATTATGGATGGCAATGATATGATGGTTTATAGATATTCACCTACAGGTCTTACTTCAATTCTACTATAAAGGTGGTTTGTAAATGAACTATCAAAGTGCGCTACAACAATACATAAAAGCGACAAATACACATGATTTTAATCAAGCAAAAAAATATATTCATAAGGACGCCATTTATTGGTTTTCAGACAAAACCTGTACTTCTTTACTAGAAAATTCAGCAGTATTTTGAGAATGCCTGGAATGTAATTCAAGATGAAGTTTATACAGCTACGAATGTAAGATGGTTAACTATGGATCAAAATTCTGCTTCATGTGTTTATCAATTTCAATATGAAGGCTATATGAACGGGAAGTTTGTACTTGGACATGGCAGGGCTACTAATTTATTTACTAAGAATGAACATGGTGAATGGAAGGTTATTCATGAGCATTTGAGCGGCATTTCCTAAGCCCTTATTCTTTCATGAGTTTAAAGTATATTATTTGTATAAAAAACGCTCAGATTATTAATCTGAGCGTTTTTCACTACCATTATGCCAGCCGTTATCGTTCTCGTTCTCGTTCTCGTTTTCATTGTTTTTATAACGATTATTGCACCCATGACATCCTTCGTTATGTTCATTTCTGCCTTGATCATTATCACTTCTTCTTAATTTGCGGTTATCATTATAGTCATTTTTTTTTTTGTCTTGATGCTTTTCATTGTTGTTGTATTGTTTCTTTTGATTTTGCTTCGATGATTCATGATGTTCATCTTGGTTTCTATGATTCCATTGACGCTGCTTATTTCCCCAGTGCTCTTCTTGATGTCTATTATTTTGAACTTCTTTTGGATGACCATTATCATTTTCTTTATCTTTTATGATTGTAGGTGACTTTATAATAGATTTATCCTTGTAATTATTTTCGCCTTTTATGACTTTCGTTGAATTAGAATTAAAACTTTTTTCTTGTTTATTTTGATTTTGACTTTGATTTTGTTTATGATTTTGAATTTTAATCTTTGGCTGATCAAGTTCCTTAGAATTTGGGATATTAAAATGATTATCACTTTCTTGAATATCCTTCAATTCGTGATTTAGCACACTTTGTTTATTTTCAAATTCTTTATTCATCTCACCAGTTAATTTGATTTTTTCATTTGGTTCAATTACTTTAGACTTCTCCATTTCACCAACTAAATCATCCATAACTAAATGTAGGGGCTCCTGTTTCCAGTTATCCATTTTATTGATCACTTTTTTACCTTGTTCATTGTGAGCTTTTAAATCAATAACATTTAACTGTTTGTCCAAAATTAATGACACTTTTGCCCCAGAATCAATTGTAACCTTTCCTGCTGCTAATGCTTCTTCTCTGTTTAAATTTATAAATGTAAAAGAGAAAAGTATTAATCCACTCACAATTACGACAGGTATTAATTTAGGGATGCTCAATTTCATTTTTTTATTCAAAATGATTGCATTGTTGGGGAACTGAATTTCTTCACCAATTGAATAGGACGACAATAGTTTTTTACATTTTAAATACTCTCCGTTCGCAGTTAGTACAACTACGGATGAGCGATTTACTTTTAATACAATACCATTGTTCATCTTCAGTTCCCCCTTTTTAAATAGTTTTGTAAATAAATATACTCATTGACGCTTATAATACTCATGGCAATAATATATTTTCTATGTTTTTCAAGCGTTTTTCGGCTTATATTCACTTTAGTTTCTAGTTTGTTCATCGGTAATTTTTTCTTATTATATAGAAAAGTTAACATTTCTTCATCAGATGTAATAAGGTCTACAACTGAAAAAATATGCTCCCTTGTGTCTTCATGTTTAGGTGAAACCTCTACTAAACTTTCTAATGAAATTCCAAATTGTTTAAGCATCTCACTGAAATGAATAATTTCCTCTTTACGATTTATTTCATCAAAATTTTTTATATAAGTGCTATATACATGGTCGTCGTATTGTTTATGCAGATCCTCGGACCCAGTTTGTTCTGAAGTTAATAATTGATACTTAGATTCCTTGCGAAAGTGATCGATTAATTCTCGCTTTATGATCAACTTTGCAAAAGATAGAAATGACGCACCTTTTTTATATGAATATAGTTTAATAGCTTCATGAAATGCATTTAAACCGATACTAAATTCATCTTCTTGATTTGTAATAAATCTTCCACAAATAGTAGAAACAGTTTTGTTTATAAAAGGGGTATATTGAACTATAAAATCATCTAGTTCTTTTGATGAAGACTGTTGTATTGTTAATACAATATCTTCAATTTTTTCTTTTCTTTTATAAAGCGTTTGAAAAATTGTAAGTAACAAGACCCCATCTCCTTTCAAAAGAGGATTGCTTGGCTATTAAAACTTAAAGGCGCCTCCACTCATTATATAATCAATGAATATCAGAGGCACCATTTTAATTTAACCGTTTGCAATTAAGCATATCGCATCTTATGAAATGTTTCATGTGATTTTATTGAAAGGCGAATGGAAATATTTACTTATTAGTCTTCATGATGTCCATTTCCGTGGTTTTCACCTTGATCATTTGAATCCTCATTTTTTTTCCATTCGTGCTTTTCATTTTCCTTATGTTTCCCACGATTTTCATGTTCACCTTGGTTTCCTTGGTGTTCTTGATTTCTATGGTTTGTACCATTTTCGTGTTTTACTACATGTTTTTCTACGTGCTTTTCTACGTGTTTTTCTTCTTTTTCAACTTTTACTTTTTTTACTTTAACTGGTTTTACTTCTTTTGACTTATGTTCAACTTTATGTTGATCTTCCTTATGCTCTACTTTTACAGGTTTTGTAGCAACTTCAGTAGCGGCATCTTTGTCTTCATTTTCACCTTGATTATCTTCATTATCATTTTTCACATCTGTGTCATTTTTCACGTCTTTGTCATTTACGTCTTCAATTTTCGTTACAGTTGTAATAACTTCTGGTGTAGCTGATTGATCTGTAGTTGCATCAGGGTATTGAACTGTAATAACAGGTTTTAAAGTAGTTGAATCCTGTTCTGTATTCTTTAAGACTTTTTCTAATCTTTCAGAAATTTTGTTAAAGCTCTTTTCAATATTTTTAGCAATCGCAGCTTTTGCTTTTGGATTTTTAACTTGATCTAAAACGTTTGCTAAAACTAGTAAATTGTTATTTAAATGGTGTTGAATTTTTGCAATTTCTTTTTGCTCTTTTGTTAATTTTTGTTTTTCATCTTTTTCAACATGTTCTTTTTCAGTTTCTTGTTTATCCGAGTCTTGTTTGTCTGTCTCAGCTTTTTCTTGATCGTCTTTTTCTTGTTTATCAGTATCTTGTTTATCCGTTTCAGCTTTTTCTTGATCTTCTTTTTCAGTTTCTTGTTTGTCTGTATCTTGTTTATCTGTCTCAACTTTTTCTTGATCTTCTTTATCTACTTCTGTAGTTGTTTTTTCTGAAGTCGTTGGTACAGTAACAGTTGGTAACTTAACATCGAGTTGGCCTTGAGCATTTTCCATCTGACCTAAAGCTTCTTTTATTGTTTCTTTTGCTAAATCTTCTTTGCCATCTTTTATTAATTCTCTTGCTTCATGAATACGTTCTTGTGCAAATTCTGCTAAAAGTTCTGCTTCTTTAACTTTGTCTGTTGTTAGTAATAGTTGGATTTTTTCTACAGTTGTTTTTACAAAGTAAAAGAAATCACCTTTAACTAATGCAGGTGCTTCTTCCTTTTGATCAGTTGGTGAAACTGTATCATTTTCAGCAGCCAGTACTGAACTAGAAAATCCTAACTGAGATAATAATAATGCTGTTGCAGTTGTATGTACTAATAACTTTTTCATGAATTTTTCCCCTTTGTAAAAATTTCTTTATTTATTCTCACTATAACTATTCGTAGAGGGTTTCATTTTTTAGGGGGTCGTTTTAAAAAATATTTAAAAAATTAATAAAAAAATGGTGAAACTTGTTATCTTTCCCTATTTACCGACAAATTTTTATAAATTAACAAACTAAAATATTATAAAATCATACTTTTTAAAAATTTAGTTGTATGTAGTTTATTTAATAAAAAAGTACCATATCCCAAATTGGGATATGGTACTTTCATTAATTACTTACATTTTTTCTGGTGCAGAAACTCCAACTAAAGCTAATGCATTTTGTAATGTAACTTGAACTGATTTCATTAAAGCCAGTCTAGCTTTTGATTTTTCAACATTTTCAGCATCTAACACTTTTTCTGCATTATAGAAGCTGTGGAAAGTCCCCGCTAATTCAAACACATAGTTTGTAATGTGATGAGGAGTACGTTTTGAAGCAGCTAATGAAACCGCTGCTGGGAATTCTCCTAATTTCTTTAATAACTCATATTCTTTTTCAGATGAAACAAGGCTGTAATCAGCTTCCCCATTGTAAACAATACCCATTTCTTCTCCTTGACGAAGAATACTACAAACTCGAGCGTGAGCGTATTGTGAATAATAAACAGGGTTTTCATTTGATTTAGAAACAGCTAAGTCCATATCAAAGTCTAAATGTGAGTCACAACCGCGCATTGCAAAGAAGTAACGTGTAGCATCAGTACCTACTTCTTCCATTAAATCACGTAACGTAACAGCTTTACCTGTACGTTTACTCATTTTAACTTTTTCACCATCTTGATATAACTGAACCATTTGGATAATTTCTACCTCAAGCGTATCAGCATTATATCCTAATGCTTGAATTGCTGCTTTCATACGAGGAATGTATCCGTGATGGTCAGCTCCAAGAATATCAATTAATTTATCTGCTCCACGACTAAGTTTGTCACGGTGATAAGCGATATCCGGAGTTAAATAAGTATAAGAACCATCGCTTTTAATTAGTACACGGTTTTTATCATCTCCATATGTTGTAGAACGGAACCAAGTCGCTCCTTCTTCTTCATATGTTTCACCGCGTTGTTTTAAATCATCAAGAGCCTCTAACACTTTGCCATTTTTATATAATGAAGTTTCTGAATACCATACATCAAATTCTACTCTGAAATTACGTAGATCACGTTGTAGTTTTTCCATTTCTAACTTTAAACCGTACTCACGGAAGAACTTGTAACGAGCTTCTTCTGGTTCATTTATATAACGGTCACCAAATTCAGCAGCTAATGTTTTACCAATCTCAATGATATCTGCTCCATGGTAGCCATCTGCAGGCATTTCTTTATCCATTCCAAGTGCTTGCATATAACGAGCTTCTACTGAAAGTGTTAAATTATTAATTTGGTTTCCAGCATCATTAATATAATATTCACGAGTTACTTCATAACCTGCTTTGTCTAAAATATTACATAGTGAATCTCCAAATGCTGCTCCACGGGCATGACCTAAATGTAAATCGCCAGTCGGATTCGCTGAAACAAACTCAACTAAAATCTTTTCACCGTTACCAAAGTTAGTTTGGCCATATTCATTTCCAGATTTAATAATTGCTGGGATTAAATCAGTTAGGTAACTATTATCCATATAAAAATTGATGAATCCTGGTCCAGCAATTTCTACTTTTCGAATGCTTGCCTTACTTTGGTCAAAAGAATTAATTAGCTCTTCTGCAATCATTCTAGGAGCCTTTTTAGCAACTCGTGCTAATTGCATCGCCATATTTGTTGAAAAATCTCCGTGCGCTTTATCTTTTGGTGTTTCTAATACAACTTGTGGTAATTGTTCCTCCGTTGCTAATCCTGCTTTTAATACCGCAGCTTCGATTTCATTTTTTAAACGACTTTTTACTTGTTCTAATGTATTCATATCGTTGCCTCCTTAATTGATACTGTAATGTTATACGACCCAGCATTTTCATCACCTACGAATAACTTATACCCTAATTGAAGTACCCCTTTTAAAGGTCCTTCAGATACTAGAAATTGTAGTTTTTTCGTATATGCTTTCGTTTGGAATACGCCTAATTCATTTGAGAAAGTACCTTCAGTTGTTTCATTTACTCGGTATTGGTGACGCATCATAACCCCGCCATTACGAATAATTGTTACTTCCCCTTTGCCTATTTTCATTGTAGCCTTTACTTTTCGGTCCTCGTGATTTTCATCAAATAATAAATATGAGACATCATCTTTTTTATAGTATAGGCCATTTGCTTGAAAACTGACTTTATCACGCCCGTGTGGATCTTTTATCAAAGTCTCAAAGTCAATTGAGACAGGTATGCCTTGTTGTCCTTTCACTTTTACACGTCCTTTTCTCCCAATGAACGTAACGAATCACATCCAAAAATCATCTTTTCCCATTTTAGCATAATCTAATAAAAAAAATAAAATAGGTAAGAAAAAAATTGTGAAAAATATTCATTAAAGTGAACGAAATAATAGGACAATCTGAAAAATTAGAGTACTTTCTTATTTCTAAAAAAATTCATAGAGCTTTTTCACATAATTTCCGTAGCTTCGTTCTTTATAATGATGAATTTCATTTAGTTATTTCGACTCCCTAAATCTAAAACTGCAGACACTATTACTCATTAAACGGCCACGGATTTCAATCGCATCAACCTACTAACAAACAATCTTGCCATGAATGTAAGGAGGATTTTTGTTTTCAATTGAAAACAGTTTATGAGACAATAAAGAACATATGATGAATAAAAGGGGTTTTTATGAAAACAATCGCACAACAATCATCTAGCAAACTATTTTTCATCGGACTAGGTATAGGAATCATTTCGTTATCGAGCATTTTTCTCATTTATTTGTACTCATTTTTCGTCCCATTCGTTGTGGGAATCATCTTGTGGTTCATTCTCAAACGAAAAGCGATCATGTTCGGCAGTTTTACAGCTGCAATAATCGGAGTACTCGCACTCATCGGCTTTATTGTTTATCTGATGTTTTTCGGTCATTTTGGACCATGATAAACAGCTTGTAAAGGGCTGTTTTTTGTTTGTTTATATTCAAAAAAACACAAAAACCCGCCAGGAAACGTAATTCCTAGCGGGTTTTCACCAATTATCGAGAAATACTCGATAAAATTAATGTGCAGATTCTGCTTTATCAATATGAATTAAATGCTTTTTATTAATAAACAAGAAAAGTACCGATAATAATACAAAACATCCACCTACATAGAAAGGTACGTGTGGATTATACCATTCAGCAAGTTTACCTGCTAAATATGGAGCAATTGCCCCACCAAGGAAACGTAAAAAGCTATATGCAGCTGATGCTGTTGAACGTTCGACTGGTGCTGCTTGCATTACTGCTGTTGTTATTAATGTGTTGTTATTACCTAAAAATGCACCAGCTATAATTACACAAACGATAACAACACTATTCGTATTTGTTCCTACTCCCATGATAAGAAGCGTAATTGCGAAAAGAGTTAACATTGCATACATCGATTTAAGCGTACCGAATTTTCTTTGAAGTTTTGGTGCCATAAATACAGATGTGATTGCTAGTAAAAGTCCCCAACCTAAGAATACGAATCCTAAACCGCGTTCCTTTAATCCCATATAGAATGGAGAGAATGCTAATAGAGTAAAGAATCCAAAGTTATATAAAAATGCTGTAATCCCTAATGTTAATAATGATCTATGTTTAAGAGCACGGAATGGATCAAGAAACGATGCTTTTTTCGTATTTTGTGTAATAGGTGTTTTTGGCATCATTAAGGATAGAGATAAAAATGCAATAACCATTAAACAAGCAACACCAAAAAATGGACCTCTCCAAGAGATTGAACCTAATTCCCCACCTAATAATGGACCAACTGATATCCCAAGACCAATTGCAGTTTCGTATAAAATAATCGATTGTGCAACACCTGATCTAGATAATGAAACAATAGCAGATAATGCAGTCGCAACGAATAGTGCGTTACCTAGACCCCAACCTCCGCGTAACCATACTAATTCCCATATACCGCTTGAATTTCCTCCAAGTCCCGCGAAGACTGCAATAATTAGTATACCTAAAAGCAGTGTCCATTTAATTCCGATACGTGAAGAGATAAAACCTGTTATTAACATCGCGAATGCCATTACTAAATTGTAACTTGTAAAAAGAAGCGTTACATCACTTTTAGAAGCATGCATTTTTTCAGCGATTGCTGGTAAAATTGGGTCAACTAATCCAATCCCCATGAATGCGATAATACAAGCAAAACCAACAGCCCAAATTGCTTTTGGCTGATTCAAAAGACCAGATTTTTGATTTGCAGTTTGCTTCTTACGATCTGCCAAGTTTGACATATTTCATCCATCTCCCATATTATTTATTGTTCTAAAGCTTTTTGCACCCTCTGATACATCGCATTCATTTCATCTCGAATATCGTTCATTTTTTTAAGCTTTTCATCAATCATTTTTAATTGTTGAGCAAGTATTACTTCCGCCCCTAATAGCTTTTCTTTTCTTTCATCTTCATTCATTTTTTCCTTGTTTTCTCTATAATGTAATCGGAATTCTTCATACGCCTCACTAATTTCCATATATTCCTGTACCTCCTGCAAAGAAAAACCAAGAACATCACGAACATTCATTATTTTCTTTAGCCGTTCTATATGCAGATCAGAATAAAGTCGAAATCCTCCTTCACTTCTTTCAGGCGGAGAGATCAAACCGATTTCTTCGTAATAACGAATCGAGCGCTTTGTTAATCCACATTCTTTCGCTACATCATCTATTTTGTATAGCAAATCATTTCCTCCTTTCGAAATGAATTTAAATTATTTATATCACTTATCTATCTTACTCCTATTGTATCGTTAACGTCAACGTTAACTTTGTACATTTTTCTATTTTTATCTTTCTACAAAATTGTTGTTTTACTATAAAAACAGTACAAATAATCATTTTTGTTACCTATTCAAAAAACCCGAAAGATAAATACGGCTTATGCGCATTTTCTTTCGGGTTCTAACAAATATTTCAACCGAATATCGTTATCATACTTCCTTGTAAAATTCTGTTAGTCTTAGGCCGTTTGCTGTAATTTTCTCATTTTTTTAACTTTGTTTTTTCGTTTTAGCGCCCACATTGTAATCCCAGTTATCCCCAAACCAAGTGGAGCTATTCCAACTAAGGCATAAATTGTTTTTACGAACACACCACCAAAAGTTCCTCTATGCAAACTTTCTCGCCAAACAAAAAATTTATCATAGGCTGTTTCAGTATTTTTCGAAAAAGTTCCTAAATGCTTTCCAGAAAACTGATCGAAAAACTCACTGGTATTTCCTTTACCTTCAGGATCATAACTACCATCGCTTAATTGAGCTTCTATTACACCATCTTTATCCGTTGGAATTCTCAACTTGTATAACTCACCTTCCGGGTGCAATTTATTAATTTGGGCAACTATAGTATCCAGCCCTATTTGATGTTTACCATTATCAACTGATTTAAGTTCTTCAGGATAATTCGATGTAAATTTCAATTTCAAAGATTCTTCAATCTTTTCTTGGAATGGAAATAGCATTCCTGTTATTGCTACAACAAGTAAAAAGGGTAAAGTAATAACCCCAATGAAATTATGTAATGATAGATTTTTAGCCATTTGACTTTTATTCCATTTAATTTTTAAGCTTTTAAACATTCGTTTAATGCCTGGATACCATAAATAAATACCTGTAACAAGAATTAAAATAAATGCAATTGCAACGATACCAATAATTGTTTCACCAATATCATCTAATAATAAATGTGTATGCAACTCTTTAAAAAAAGAAACGATCGATTTCTCTCTATCAAAATTACCTAATAATTTTCCATTGCTAGGATCTACATATGCATCAATTTCATTATGTCCTTTTGACATACTTGCATGATATACATCTGATAACTTTGAAGGCACATCCATCCTCGAAATTTGAAAACCTTTGTAATGTTCAAGGAAAACCTTTTCTGCTTCTTTAATTCCAACATTTCTTTCACTACTTTCAGGCTTAAAATACTGCGGATTTAATACATGCTCAATCTGATTCCCAAACACCAATACACTACCCGTTGCACAAACAGCAATAATAAAAAGTCCAAAAACTAAGCTGCTTACCAAGTGTAGAGTTAAAATAGATTTCCTTACCCCTTTTTTCATCTTCATCTTCTCCCATAGTTTGATAACAATAATCGTTCTCAATTATAAAGGTAATGATTATCATTATCAATAGGATTTTACATTTTTTGTTAAATATTATTTGTATTGCTACAAGTGTTTCAATTTCAAAACAATATAAAAAGGCGACTTTTCGCTCTAATGAACGAAAAATCGCCTTTTCAAATCTTATTATTTTACCCAACCTAATAAAATTTCACGAATAAATTTACTTGCAGCAACTTGAGTTTGCTCTGCATGATCGTAAACTGGAGCTACTTCTACTAAGTCTGCCCCAACAACGTTTATATCACTATTTGCGATTGCTAAGATGCTATCAAGCATTTCTTTTGATGTAATACCACCTGCTTCAAGAGTTCCTGTTCCAGGAGCGTGTGCAGGATCTAATACATCGATATCAATCGTTACATATACTGGACGTCCAGCAAGCGTTGGAAGTACTTTCTTTAACGGTTCAAGCACTTCGAATTTGAATAAATTCATTCCAACTTCTTTAGCCCATTCAAATTCTTCCTTCATACCAGAACGGATTCCAAATGAATAAACATTTTTTGGTCCAATTAAATCACAAACTTTTTTAATTGGTGTTGAGTGAGATAATGGCTCACCTTCATATGAATCACGTAAATCAGTATGAGCATCAAAATGAATAATTGCTAAATCTGGGTATTTCTTGTACATAGCTTTCATTACTGGCCATGATACAAGATGCTCCCCACCCATTCCTAGAGGAAATTTACCTTCAGCTAATAAACCGTCAATATAATCTTCAATCATATCAAGGCTTCTTTGCGCGTTACCAAATGGTAATGGAATATCCCCTGCGTCGAAATACTTAACTTCTTCAAGTTCTTTATCTTGATATGGACTATATTCCTCTAATCCAATTGAAACTTCACGAATACGTGTAGGACCAAAACGAGAACCTGGTCTGAAACTTACAGTCCAATCCATAGGCATACCATAGATAACTGCTTTACTTTCTTCAAAGCTTGGATGACTCTTTATGAATACATTTCCAGAATAAGCTTCATCAAAACGCATAAATAAAGCCCCCTTATTTAGTAAGATCAGCTACAAATTTTGGTAATACGAACGCTGCTTTGTGTAGCTCTTTTGTATAATATTTTGTCTCAATATCAAAGAAACGATTCTCTTCTACTTCAAGAGGATCATGTTTTTTCGAACCGATTGTAAATGTCCACATTCCACTTGGGTATGTTGGAATATTTGCAATGTATAAACGAGTGATTGGGAAGATTTCTCTTACATCACGTTGAACTTGTGTGATTAACTCTGGCGTAAACCATGGGTTGTCCGTTTGTGCTACAAAAATACCATCTTCTTTTAATGCTTTAGAGATTCCAGCATAGAAGCCTTTTGTAAATAAGTTAACTGCAGGACCAACTGGTTCAGTTGAGTCTACCATAATTACATCGTATACATTTTCACTATTTGCAATATGCATAAATCCGTCGTCTACTTTTACTTCTACACGTGGATCTTCTAATTTCCCTGCAATTTCAGGTAAGTATATTTTAGAGTACTCAATTACTTTTCCATCGATTTCAACTAGAGTTGCTTTCTTCACGCTTGGGTGTTTTAATACTTCACGAATAACACCACCGTCACCGCCACCTACAACTAATACGTTTTCAGGATTTGGGTGTGTGAATAAAGGTACATGCGCGACCATTTCGTGGTAAACGAACTCATCTTTTTGAGTTGTCATAACCATACCATCTAAAATAAGCATGTTTCCGAACTCTTCTGTCTCTACCATGTCAAGCTTTTGAAACTCAGTTTGCTCTGTATGTAAAGTTTTATTAATTTTAGCAGTAATTCCAAAGTTTTTTGTTTGTTTTTCAGTAAACCATAATTCCATTTAATGCATCTACCCTTCTTTATCAAGATTTAGTTTGAAACATAAGTATTGTTTTGTCGGGGCTAAAACAATGCGCCTCGACTTTTCGATTATGTTCCGTATTATCCCCACTCTTCCTAATTCCTATCGGATTTGTGTTGTTACAACAATTTTTTGCCGTACAAAAGAAAAGTATAGAGTAATTTTTGTGAAATGCAAGATTTTTAAAGCTAAATTATTTGATATTTTTTACTACGGTAATTTGAATAAAATTTCTCTTAATCTACCATACTAGTATTAAATTAGAGAAACGAATCGAGAGGAGGATACATTTTTTGTATAATATCAACTACTCTTTTCATTGGCGTACACTTCAAAAGGTCGGCATTTTGCTTACTATTATTTCAATTTCAGGAACACTATTTTTATCTTGTGTTTATCTGTTTGCAATTACGTCTACTAAACCTTCATTATTTATTGAGTCAAATTCAAGTTATTATGATCACAATCAAAAACTAATTAGTAAAACTAAGCTACTTCAAAATCGTAAAACACTAAAAATTGCAGATGTGCCTCCGATTGCGATCAATAGTATTTTAGTTTCTGAAGATCGTAATTTTTTTCATCATCATGGCTTTGACTTAAAAAGGTTGGGCTCTGCTATTTTAATTAATATAACGAAAGGACAATACGCTCAAGGCGGAAGTACAATAACTCAGCAACTTGCAAAAAATTTATATCTTTCACAACAAAAAACGATTAGTCGTAAATTAAAAGAGGCTTTTTTTACTATGAGACTTGAGTCAGCCTACAGTAAAAATAAAATATTAGAAGCATATTTAAACACCATTTATTTTGGACATGGTATTTATGGTCTAGAAACTGCTGCGAATACCTTCTTAGGAAAAGAGACAAACGAGCTTACAATTGGTGAATCTACATTTTTATTAAGTATTCCGGCTAATCCTTCAACATATGATCCTTACGTTCATTTTTCATCTGTAAAGAAAAGGCAGCAACGAATTTTATCGGCATTAGAACAAAATAAACTAATCAGCTCAAAAACTGTTAAAAATGCAATTAATGAATCGATAAAGTTAAAACCGATTAAACATACTTCAAATTCTTCATTTACATCCTATTTTCAACAAAGTGTTCAAAAAGAGATTACAGCTTCAATTGGCCAATCAATCAATAACAATGGTAGTCAAATTTATACAACATTTAATTCCACTATTCAAAAGCATATTGATCAAGCATTTGATAAATATATTAGACCACAACCTGATTTACAGGCTAGTGTAGTCGTATTAAATAGTCAAACTGGTGAAGTATTAGGTATGACTGGGGGCCGCGAGAAAGGACAGTTTTTATTTAATCGAGCAATAACGTCAAAACGACAAGTAGGAAGTACAATAAAACCAATTCTATATTACAGTGCACTTGAAAATGGTTATACCCCATCAACAAGACTTCAAAGTAAGCCTACTATATTTCACTTTGAAAATGGAAATTCATATAGTCCCAAAAACAGTGGCAATCTATACGCGCATGATTCAATTACTCTAGCTAAAGCTATTGCTGTTTCAGACAATATATACGCTGTAAAAACACAACAGGCAGTTGGTACTGACGAATTTATTAAAGCACAGAAGTTATTCCATTTAACCACACCAAATAATAAACTACCTTCAATGGCACTCGGCACTCAAGATGCCTCATTGCTCGATATGACAAGAGCATACGCACTAATTGCGAATAATGGTAAAGAAGTTATTCCTCATTTCGTAAAAGAGATTAAAACTCAAACTGGAAAGACGATTTATAAAGAAAAGTTTGATAAAAAACAAATATTAGATAAAGATCAAACCATTATTCTTAAACAACTAATGAACGGAATGTTCAACACAAATTTTTCAAGCTACTTGCCAGTAACAGGTACTAGTATTATTCCTGAACTATCAAAAGATTATTATGGTAAAACTGGAACTACAAAAACGGACAGTTGGATGATTGGATTCCATTCGAATCTTATTGTTGGAGTATGGGTTGGGTATGATCATTCAAAAAATTTAACCGCAGAGGAAGGTACACTGTCCAAGAAAGTATGGGCATCCGTTATGACAAATTTAATGGATAAAAATATAGACTCTAAACTACCTAATGATCTAGTAAAAGTTGCTGTAGATGAAAAGACTGGCCTTTTGTATAAAGAAGGCTGCGGCGATAAGGTTTCACTTTATTTTCGTAGAGGGACACAACCTACAAAACCTTGTATGAATAAAAAAATGAACCAAAAACATAAAAAGGAAAATAAAGACAGTAAACCTTGGTATTCTAAATATTTACTATAAAAACAAAAGACCTCACCAAATTGGTAAGGTCTTTTGTTTGTCCTAGTCCTAGCTTTGTCCAAGCTAATATTAGTTTACTTTATTTAGTCTTAAATGTAAAAAGATTATTCGACGATTTCTTCAAATTTTTTATATAATTTACCAAAAGAAAACTCGTCAATTGGCGAGCCTTAGGGCGAAGCCAGAGACGTAGTTGCACTTATACTTAATACTTAAAATTGGAAACTACGTGGACTTTCCTTCTTCGCTGCCAATTTATACTTACTTAATGTGCAAAAAAGTATACTATCCTAAAAGCACAGTTTTTAATTGGTCAGATGAATTATTCCACATCTCTTCATTGTGCGATTTTAAGAAATCGGCTAATAATTTGCGAGACTTTTCATCCATCTCTTCAACCATTATTTTTCGTTTCATCGCTTTATCCATTTTATTTACGTGGTCAGGAAGAAGTTTATATCCCCTTCTAGCTTCACGATCAACTGTCATATAACAGCCAGTTACTCCAGCATAATAAGGTCCACTTTCAGTTCGCTCCGTTGCGACCCACACTAACCAATATGGTTTTCCATTAGGAACTTCATCCTCATTTGTTAAAAACTTGATTCCTTTTTCAACTGAACTTCTTGCATGCATTGCACCGATATCTACAAAAACATCATTCTCTTGTATATCTATAAAGACTGGAGAAATATTTTCTAAACTAATTGCTCCAACACCGAATCCGCCATGCCCACTCGTTGAATCATTTTTTAATATATTAAAACCTAGTGATTTCTTTTTTGGTTGTTCAGACATTATGCCCCTCCTAAAAAATTAATGGTGTAACGATTGAATTAATCCAGTGGAAAACTGAAGGTATAGCAACCTGGAAAATTGGCTGTATTGTATAGTTATCTAATGGAGTTAATACTAAAACTAAAAATACAAATGCTCCATATTGCTCGTATTGTGACATTTTTGCACGAAGGTCATTAGGAGCCAAATCCTCTAAAATTCGATATCCATCTAATGGCGGAAGAGGAATTAAGTTAAACACAAATAATACGATATTCATTTGAACGAAAATATTAAAGAAAGAATCTAAAGTCATTGATAGCGATTGTGGGAAAGAATGAAAAAATCCGAACTTATACAATAGTGAATAAGCGATTAAACCAAGCGTCGCTAGTATTAAATTACTAATCGGTCCCGCTGCTGTCGTTAAGATACCCGCTAATCTAGGATGTTTAAAGTTATGGCGATTTACAGGAACTGGTCTTGCCCAACCAAAACCTAAAATAATAATCGCAATTGTTCCGAAAATGTCTAAATGTCTAAATGGAGAAAGCGTTAATCTGCCTTGTCTTTTTGCAGTGTCATCTCCAAATTTATAAGCTACATAAGCGTGCGCAAATTCGTGAACTGATAACGAAATCGCAACAACTAGTAATATTAATGGTATATCTTTTAATGGATATTGAAAAAATGATCCCATTCTTTACTCCTCTCAAGAAATTACTGTTTTACTTAACTGAACGGTTAATTTATTAATAGTTTAATTTATTCTTTATGATTTCTTCAATGTTAATCGATTTAATCGTTATTATTCTGACTTCCTGAGTTATAATAAAAATGACAAAACGAAGGAGGTCATAATATGCCATACGTTACAGTAAAAATGCTAGAAGGTCGCACTGAAGAACAAAAAAAAGCTTTAGTAGAAAAAGTTACTTCAGCTGTTAGTGAAACAACAGGTGCTCCAACCGAAAAGATTGTTGTTTTCATTGAAGAAATGACAAAAAACCATTATGCCGTTGCAGGTAAACGCCTAAGTGACGAATAGAATTCCTTACATACATCAACAGTAAACGTCAGACTGCCCGCCAAACGCTTTCAATCAGTCTGAAAAACAAGTTTTTAGTACTTTGTCTAAATAATGAGTAAACGGAGTAACTTCCGTTTACTGTTTTTATCTTCTTTTAGCCCCTGCTATTTCTTCAATCATTTCGATTACTTTCTTTTTCTTTTCATCAGGATTGCTATAAATTAAATCATGAGGAAAATATAACTTAGAATCGAATAACTTTTTACCAGTTATTCCATCTACTAGCTCTGATTTACGCGAGATTTCTTTCAAATCCCCGTTCGTTTGTAATAGTAGAATCGGCTTCTTTCCACCTTCTTCACCATACCTAAAGTAATCATAAGCCTCGTCTGAAATTGTATCGATAACTAAATAGTATTCTGGGTCTATATCTATTTCTAAAAATAACTCTTTTAGTTCAGCAAACTTTTCAGTATGCTTTTGCGTATCAAAGTCTACATATTGAAATAATTTTCTACTTAAGAACCGTTGACACAGATCACCTAAGATTTGGTCAGATTCCTCCTGCCATACTTGGAAATAATACAAAAGGACTGATTCATCTAATTTGATATATTCATCTAAGTCAACTTTCCCCTCAAACAATTGACCAAAATGAACTGGTACATAATTAAAATGGTAACCTGTTTCATGCAAATATTTAGCCCTTTGTAATATCTTTTGTAAAATAGCTTCTGCACTTCTAGACACAGGATGAAAGTATACTTGCCAGTACATCTGGAATCGACTAATTAAGTAGTGCTCAACAGCATGCATACCTGATTGTTTAATAACAACACCATCAGGTCGAGGACGCATAATTCTCAAAATACGTTCCATATCAAAATTACCGTAACTTACACCAGTGTAGTATGCATCTCTAAGAAGATAATCCATTCGATCTGCATCAATCTGGCTTGAAATCATGCTCGTAACTAACTTATTCGCCGATGTTTTCTCAATGACTTCCGACACTTTCTTAGGAAAGTCATCCCCTACTTTTTTTAGAACATCATTAATTTCTGTTGAACCCTCAATAATTTCTCTCGTTAATTCTTCATGATCTAAATTAAATATCTTTTCAAATGTATGCGAAAAAGGACCATGACCAACATCATGTAATAATCCAGCACAAAGAGCTAATAAGCGATCATCATCATTCCAATCAGGACGACCAGAAAAAACATCATCTACCATACGTCTTATAATTTCATAAACGCCAAGCGAATGAGTAAATCGACTATGCTCAGCTCCATGAAACGTCAGATATGTAGTACCAAGCTGTTTAATTCTGCGTAGTCTCTGAAATTCTTTTGTTCCGATTAAATCCCAAATAACTTGATCTCTTACGTGGATATAACGATGTACAGGATCTTTAAATACTTTTTCCTCATAAAGCTTTTGGAAACGATATGACATATGTTGGCCCCCTTTCAATATGTACACTAATTCTTTATATGCTAATTGATTTACTTTCTGAACAGGACTCTTCTATCTTTCTCTTTGTAGTCCGAAGCGTTAGCCCCTCGAGGTCATAAGCCAAATTCCAATGAAGGTAAAAACCAAAATTAAAATATGTATTTTATGATGTCTAGTTCCGAAAGCTAGCTCTTCGGTAATATTCCATCCATCTTCGAAGTGGAAAGATCGCCACTTCTTCAGCTGAATGGAGATATTCCCTTCAGAGCTGAACAAGCTTTCTCCACATTTCAAATTGTCTAGCTACAGGCGTTAGCCCCTCGAGGTCATAAGCCAAATTCCAATGAAGGTAAAAACCAACCTTCCTTGGATTTCGTCTTATGCTTGTCGGGGCTGACCAAACGCCTTCCGCATTTCTTTACTATTATATCAAAAAAACGCTCCTGAAGATGAAGGAACGTTTAATTCTTACCTAGTTTTGACTTTATCTTTACAAGTAGATCATCTTCGTTTGGTGCAGATAAAGGGCGGTTGTTTACGAAACAAAATGATTTTTTTCGTCCTGGTCCACAGTAAGATTGACAACCAATTTTAATCTCTGCTTCATCATCTATTCTTTTTAAGCGAGGGACTAATGTTTTAATATTTGTCGCCTGGCAGTCATCACATATTCTAAACTCATTTGACATTTTTTTACAATCCTTTCTGTTCTAAATTGAACATACTCAGCAGTAATTTTACTCGTTCCAAAAAGGACATGCAAGTTTTCCAATTAAATCACTCCAAATAGTATTCTACTATTTTCTATTTTTTGTATAGTTTTCTATTTTTTTGTCCAAACTTCTATTAATCAGCTACGAAAATAAACCAATTTAATTGAATAAAAGAAAGTTGAGGAGAATTTTCTATGATGAAATTAAGACAAGATGCTTGGACTGAAGAAAATGATTTACTTTTAGCAGAAACCGTTTTACGTCATGTACGAGAAGGTAGTACCCAATTAAATGCCTTTGAAGAAGTAGGCGATGTTTTAGAACGCACCTCGGCTGCATGTGGTTTTCGTTGGAATGCTGTAGTTCGCTATAATTATGAAAAAGCACTTCAATTAGCAAAGAAATTCCGTAAAGAAAAGCTTCGTCACGCTAAAGGTGAAGATGCTAAGAAAAAGTTATTATATACACCTTCTGAATCTAGTTATATACAAACAGATGTATCTAGTAATTTTGATCGTTATTTAAATGATGAACAAGACTTAGAATATGGTGTTGAACTCGATCAAGAATTTGGTTCTTTTGTGGAAACTGATAATGAAAATGACACAACTGTTGAAGTAACGCATAATGATGAACCAACAACTGAGATATTTTCAAGTATTCCTTCAGTTCAAAGTCAGTATCAATCACAGACTACGCCAGCTTCACCAGTGAATACTAGAAAAAGTTCAATTACAATGTTTGATGTCATCCAGTTCTTACAAGGTCTTTCAAGTAGTCAGATTGGTAGTGATCGTTTAGTCCGTGAAAATGATCAACTAAAAAGAGAGCTTATTCAATTGCAGGAACGAAATTCACAGTTACAGAGACAAGTAGAAAAGCTTGAAAAAGATGCTACTACTGTTCAAGAAGACTATGAAACAATGATGAAAATAATGAACCGTGCTAGAAAATTAGTACTATTTGAAGAGGAAGAGAAACCAGCAGCAACATCCTTTAGAATGGATAAGAACGGAAATTTAGAAAAAATTGCAGAATAACATTGTCGGTTATAATATAGAGGAACTAAATCTTGGTTTTGATTTAGTCCCTCTATTTTTATGTTCACTAATTTTGAAATTCCGACTACAATCTATTAATTTTCTAAAAATGATTTTTTAAAGAATGCTAGCTGTTTTTCAAGTGTAACTGGGTCACTAAACGAAGCGCCATTGCCAAGCATTTCGTATACACGATTATTTTTTACAGCTGGAATAGATTTATATGTATCTGTTTTCTGGAACGATAAATCTGCATCTGCGTATTTACTTAAAATAATGTAATCTCCTGCATATTGTGGCAGCACTTCTGTAGAAAGCGTGTAATAACCATCTTTTAAAGCCACTTCTTTTACTTTCTCAGGCATTTTTAATTTCATTGCTTGGTATAGTATTTCAGTTCCTCGGGCCCAATTATCACCGAATACATATAGCTGTTTATCATATGATTCAAATACTGATACAGTTGCATTTTCACCAATTTTAGCTCGAATTTCATCTCCTGCTTTTTCCGCGCGTTGTTTAAAGTCACCAACCCATTCTCTGGCTTCCTTCTCTTTGTTTAACAGTTTACCAATTTCGATATGCTGTGCTAAATAATCTAACTTACCCCACGTGTATGTAACCGTTGGAGCAATCTCTTTCAATTTATCTATGTTTTTAATAGTTGATAACCCAATAATTAAATCCGGTTTTAACTCAATTATTTTTTCAAGATTCTCATCTGATACTTCCGCTACATCCTTTAATTCTTTCGTAAAAGTTGGATTATTCTTTGACCAAACATCTACCCCAACAACATTTACTCCTAAAGAAATGACATTACCCGTAAAACCTGAAAGTAAGATAACGCGTTTTGGATGTGTTGGTACTTCAACGGGACCAGTTTCTGATTGATATGTAAATGTTTTAGATTGATCGTCCATATTTGAAGTGCTAGCCTTCTTATCTGACGAATTATGACTACATGCGCTCGTGATTAATACAAAAATAAGAATAAACGGTAATAATAACTTTTTCATTTAAATCTCCTTTTTTTATTATTATCAACCTTATACTTAATTGATAACGATTATCATTTTCATTACTTTATTTACTATATGTTTGATTTAAATTATTGTCAACCTATATTTACTATTCAGAATATGAAGTTTTTTTATTTAGTTTAAAATCATGCTAAAATAGGAAAACAAACGCAAAACGCAAGGGGCTTATTTAATGAATCAACATTTGAATCGGTTACAAACAGATGAAATACGTTTTATAGACGGCTCAACTTTAGGGCCATCCTTTGAGGCGATCCAATCTTTTGCATTAGATGACACATTATGTACAAAAATTGGGAAAATGGAGTCTCCAACAACAATTCGAACATGGGTACATCACAATACAATCGTTCTAGGAATTCAAGATACTAGACTGCCGAATCTAACAAATGGGGTTAAATTTCTTAATGACCATGGATACAAGGCAATCGTACGAAATTCAGGTGGGCTTGCTGTTGTTTTAGATGAAGGTGTTTTAAATATATCTATCCTCTTTCCAGAGGCTGAACATAAGCTGCAAATTAATGACGGCTATGAAACGATGTATGCACTAATTCAAGATATGTTTAAGGACTTAACAGATAAAATAGTTGCTAAAGAAATAGTCGGATCATATTGTCCAGGAGATTTTGATTTAAGTATTGATGACAAGAAGTTTGCGGGTATTTCTCAACGTCGGATCCGTAAAGGGGTTGCTGTTCAAATTTATTTATGTATTAACGAAAGTGGTTCAAAACGTGCTTCAGTTATTAAAGATTTTTATGAAATTGCGATTGATAACAAAGAAACTTCGTTTAAATATCCTACAATTATTCCTGATACAATGGCATCTCTTTCCGAACTACTATCATTAAATCTTACAGTGACGGATGTAATGACAAGACTACTTCAATCTTTAATTAAATTAACTCCAAAATTAACTCCTAACTCTTTACTTGATGATGAAATAGAATTATATAATTACCATTTGCAACGAATGATCGATCGTAATTCGGAAATAAGTTCTATGCAAGAAAGATAAGAGCAGAATAAGGATTTTATAAATTGAAAAAACCAAAAGGCTGAAAAATACCTTTTGGTTTTTTGGTTTTTTCTTATATACAGGTTTAATCAATAAACACAAAGTGTTCTAATAAAAAATGAGTGCTCATAAGTTCATTGACTTAAGAGCACTCTTTTTACTTAACACAAGCCCTAATTATAGAGCTTGAGCAGCTGTGATGATTGATAATTTATAAACGTCTTCACTGTTACAACCACGAGATAGGTCATTAACAGGCATATTTAAGCCTTGTAGGATTGGTCCGATTGCTTCAAAGTTACCTAAACGTTGAGCAATTTTGTAACCAATGTTACCTGCTTCTAAGCTTGGGAATACGAATGTGTTAGCATCACCTTGAATAACTGAATCAGGAGCTTTGCTTTTTGCAACAGATGGTACAAATGCTGCATCAAATTGGAACTCGCCATCTAAAGTTAATTCAGGAGCAAGCTCTTTTGCAATTTTAACTGCTTCTGCAACTTTTTCAGTTTCAGGCGATTTTGCAGATCCTTTTGTTGAAAAGCTTAACATTGCAATTTTAGGGTCAATGTCAAATAGTTTAGCTGTTTTTGCACTTTCAATTGCAATTTCAGCTAAGTCTTGGCTATTTGGGGCAATATTAATCGCGCAATCTGCGAATACGTATTTCTCATCTTCACGAACCATGATAAATACACCAGATGTTTTTGTAACGCCTGGTTTTGTTTTAATGATTTGAAGCGCTGGTCGTACTGTATCTGCAGTTGAATGTGTTGCACCACTAACTAATCCTTGAGCAATGTTTGCATATACTAACATCGTTCCAAAGTAGTTTGGATCTAATAATGCTTTACGAGCTTGCTCTTCAGTTGCTTTTCCTTTACGGCGTTCAACAAATGATGCAACTAATTGCTCCATTTCTCCATAAGTAGATGGGTCTAAAATTTCTACTCCTTGAAGTTCTAAACCTAAGCTACTTGCTTTTTCTTTCACGCTTTCAACATTACCTATTAAAATCGGTTTTAATACATCTTCTTTCGCTAGTCTGTCAGCTGCTGTTAAGATTCTCTCATCTGTACCTTCTGGTAAAACAATCGAAATACCTTTACCTGATACTTTTTGTTTAATGCTTTCAAATAGATTGCTCATAATAGCCTCCGAAATCTTTAAAATTATTTTATTTGTACATAATTAGAATAAAACCTTTTTAGTATAATGAAAAATATAATATATTTAATAAAGCGCTATCATTTAAAGTAAATTAATTCCTAATTTTCAAACTAAATTTGAATACTGTATAATTTTGTATGTTTTTACAAAATACTTTTATTTGTAGTATGCTATATAAATGAAAATCAATACGATAACGTTTGGGGGATTTAAAATGAGTGAAGCTGCAAAAACTTTAGATGGCTGGTATTGTTTACATGATTTTAGAAGTATGGATTGGCATGCTTTTAAACAATTAAGTAGTGATGAGCGTCAACTAGCGATTACAGAGTTCCAACAAGTTTTCTCAAAATGGAATCAAGTTGCTGATTCTGGTGAAGGTAGCCATGCTATTTACAATATTTTAGGTCAAAAAGCAGACATTATGTTTATGGTTTTACGACCTACAATGGATGAGTTATTACATATCGAAACAGAAATTAACAAAACTACATTATCTCAATTTTTGATTCCAACTTATTCATACGTTTCTGTTGTTGAATTAAGTAATTACTTAAGCGAAGAAGATGGCGATCCATATCAAAATCCGCATGTTCGCGCTAGACTTTACCCTGCTTTACCAAAATCTCAATACGTATGCTTCTATCCAATGGATAAAAAGCGTGAAGGTGAAGATAACTGGTACATGCTTCCTTCAGGTGCTCGTAAAGAAATGATGTACAGTCACGGAAAAATTGGTCGTGGTTACGCTGGTAAAGTTAAACAAATTATTACTGGTTCTGTTGGATTTGATGATTATGAATGGGGCGTTACTTTATTCTCTGAAGACGTACTACAATTCAAAAAATTAATCTATGAAATGCGCTTTGATGAAGTAAGTGCTCGTTATGGAGTATTTGGTTCATTCTTTGTTGGAACAATTCTAAAAGAAGATGGATTCTCGAAATATCTTTACGTATAATTGAATACTTTAGAGTATCCACTGAATACGATCAGTCATAGTATATAAATTAAAAGACTTCTCTTTTTTGAGAAGTTTTTTTTATTTTCCTATTGGAAAAGAAGTCATATGTTTCTTTCAATTTTAATATAGTTACAGTAGTGAACGAACTAATTAGTCCTCGCTTTCCGATCACCAATGGGATTCATGCAGAATATTTAATTCGGATGAGGAGGCTTTTTTATGGCTGTAATTCGTTTTACCGATGCTGAGGTTTCTTTGCTTGCAAGATTAATGCGTGCTGAAGCTGAAGGTGAAGGTCAACAAGGTATGTTAATGGTTGGAAATGTCTGTGTTAATAGGGTTTTATGTGATTGCTTAGATTTTAGAGACATTCGAAGTATATCAGATATGGTTTATCAAAATCCTGGTGGATTCGAAGCTGTTCAAAAATCTTACTTTTACCAACGTGCCAGGGATCAAGATATTGAACTATCTAGAAAAGTAATAGCAGGGCAACGTTTTTGGCCAGCCACTTATGGCCTATGGTTCTTCCGACCTGCAGGTTCATGCCCAGGAACTTGGTTTAACCAAAAACTAGCAGGAAGATTTAAATCACATTGCTTTTATCAACCAACTTCTCAAGATTGTCCTAAAGTTTACAGTGTTTAGTTTGATTTAACTAAGGGAGGTTTTTTCTTTGAGTAATCCTTACGAATATTATCCAAATCTTTATCGTGCGGCGCAACCTGCCCAAGGGCAAGGGCAAGGACAACAAACCGGACAGGGGCAAGGATATGCAGCCCCATCAGGCGGTATGATTACCCAACAAGGTCAAGTTACCGCCTCGGCTAGTATGTTTGAACAATCCTATGTAGAAAATATACTTAGAGCCAATCGTGGGAAAATTGCTACGGTTTATATGACGTTCACTGGTCACCAGCAACAAGTATTTGTCGGGTATATTATGGGAGCTGGACGTGACCATATTGTACTCAGAGATGTAAATACAACCAAAACATTCGTATTGTTGACAATTTACTTAGATTACGTCACATTTGACGAAGAAATAGCTTTACCTTATCAACTATAAAAAAAAGTGTTCAATATAGTGCAATAATTGCACTTTTATTGAACACTTTTTTTATTTCATTACTGAAATCCCTACTAAAATCCAAGCTACTAAAAATGCTAAACCACCTAATGGTGTAATTGCACCTAGTATCTTAATTCCAGATACACTTAATATGTACAGGCTTCCTGAGAATAAGACGATCCCTATAATAGATAACCATCCCGCCCACATTAATTGAGTCGTTGAACCAAATTTATCAATTAAAAATGCGATAATAAATAGTCCACCTGTTTGGAACATTTGATATTGAACAGCCTTTTGCCAAATTTGAAGCGATTTTTCGGAAATTTTCCCCTCTAGTCCATGTGCTCCAAATGCACCTAATGCGATTGATAAAAATGCAAAAATACTACCAAATAAGAAAAATAGTTTCACTTTTTCTCCCCCTTTATCTTAAAAATCTAATAATGATCCACTTTGTTCCGAGTCATCTAATTTAGGCATCACAGAAGGTCCGGACATAATAGGCTGACTTGGTATTGATTGAACGATACTACTAGTTATTATATTCTTTGGAACCTCTACACTGCCCTCGTCTTCAAGAAGCAACTCACATAAAGAACGAATACTGGCAATTCTTTCTCGTAACTGTCCAGGTTTTTGCGTACTTACTTTTGCCTTATGTAACTCATTTTCAATTTGCTGGATTACTTTTTCTACACTGATATTCAGATAAATCACCACCAAACTTTATTAACACAATCCAATAAACCCTATTATACTATGGCTTTTTTCTGAAAGCGAATACCAACCAAATTAAGCACTATTTTAATCGAACGGTGGTATACTAAAAAAGTTAATTTTTAGGAGGTAATGTAATTTGAACTATAAAATGATCGTTTTGGATATCGATGACACACTTTTAACGGATCAACATGTTATTTCGCAAAGAACGAAGGAAGCTTTACTCAAAGCTCAAGATATGGGTGTAAAAGTAGTGTTAGCTTCCGGTAGACCAACCTTTGCAATGCATAAGTTAGCTGAGGAACTATTACTACATGATTATGGTAGTTATGTTCTATCATTTAACGGGGGGATCATTACTGACTATCAAACAAAAAATAATGTTTATGAATGTAAGCTAACAAAAGAGCAAGCACATGAACTTTATGAGATTAGTAAGAAACATAATGTCTTCGTTCATACATATGTTGAAAATGATATTATTACAGAACAAGGGAATCAATATACTGATATTGAAGGCCAACTCACAGGCATGCAAATTAAAGAAGTAAGCAGCTTTACCAAGCATGTGCAAAATGACGTTGTGAAGTTGTTAATGTTAGAGGACCCAGAAAAACTAGCTCAAGTTGAAAAGATACTCCAAAAAGAGCTTGAAGGTAAAATTAGTGTCATGCGCTCGAAGCCGTTCTTTTTAGAACTAACAAACAGTGAGGTAGATAAAGGTAAAAGTCTAAATCACTTAATTCAAATTTTAGGAATACGACAAGACGAAGTAATCGCTGTAGGAGACGGATATAATGACCTACCGATGATTAAATTTGCGGGTCTAGGTGTTGCGATGGGAAATGCTCCTGAAGAAATTAAGCAACAAGCAGATTATGTCACTGCTACAAATAATGAAGATGGCGTGGCTAAAGTCGTTGAAAAGTTTATATTGAGTAATAAATAATAAACACAAAAAAAGGTTGTCTAAAAAGACAACCTTTTTTAAATCCCATTTATAGGCTACTCAACTGTCCAATCAATCGGTTCCAGTTGAAGTTCTACTAGTTTTTGGTTAATTTGTGAAAATGGTTTGCTACCAAAGAAACCTCTACTAGCTGACAATGGACTTGGATGATGTGATTTTAATATTACATGGTGGTTACTCGTAATCAATTCTTCTTTAGCTTGAGCATGTTTACCCCATAGTACAAAAATAATCGGACGTTCTTGCTTATTTAACTCGGATAAAATCGTATTCGTAAATAGTTCCCACCCTTTATTTTTATGGGAATTTGCTTCCCCTTCACGAACAGTTAAAACAGTATTTAATAATAATATCCCCTGTTTTGCCCAATTATTTAAATATCCGCTCGTAGGTATTTCTAACCCTAAATCACTATTTAATTCTTTATAAATATTTCTTAAAGAGGGCGGTATTTTCACTCCCGGTAATACAGAAAAACTTAACCCATGCGCTTGACCTGGCTGATGATAAGGATCTTGTCCAATTATCACTACTTTACAATCTTCATATGAACACTCGTTTAATGCCTGAAATAAATGCTCTTTGGCAGGGTATATTGTTTGTTCTTTGTATTCTTTTTCAAGAAATTGCAATAAATCTTTAAAATACGTTTTTTCAAACTCTGGTTTTAATTTTTCTCTCCAATTTGATGATAAGTTAAACAATGAAATACCACCTTTCCTGACGAAATTTCCCGAGAAATAGATATGAATTGTTGTTTTTTGTCGTTGTTCGCGTTTATTAATAGATTACTTGAATTAATAAAATTGCTATGATGATTTGAAAACCTACGATGCTTAATGCATAAAGTGAAAGTGACTTCCCTTGTTTAATGATCATTTTTAGATTTACATTTAAACCAATTGCAGCGAGTGCAATAATTTCAAATAAGTGACTAGTCTTATTCGAAATATTCGCAGCCCAACTTGGTATCACTCCTAAACTATAAAAAACACAAAGGATGACAAATCCAATTACATACCAAGGAAATTGAATTTTTACTTTTTCAATAGAATCCTCCGCTAAGTGTCTTCTTTTTATAGAAGATAAGCTAAAAACTACAAAAACTAAAAAAACTACTCGAATCAGTTTAAATAAAGTGGCATAATTCTTTACTTCATCATTCACTAAACTACCACTAGCAACTACTTGTCCCACTGATTGTAATGTACTTCCGATTAGTGCAGAGGTCGGCAATGTTTCTGAGTGATATAATACAGATGCTATTAAAGGCAAAATAAACATTAAGACTGTTCCCATCATATTTACAAGTGTCACAGCCAGTCCCTTTTCTTCTTGAGTGGCTTGTATAGCTGGGGCTGTTGCGCCAATTGCTGATGAACCACAAACTGCATTTCCACTTGCCATTAAATAGCTAAAATTCAAACCAAAACCTAGTTTTTCGCCTAACCAAATCGTAAAAATGATGACTAAACACATTTGTATCACGATTAACAAAATTCCTTTTAATCCTAATAAGCCAATCATTTGAATACTGATCGTTGCACCTAGTAAAAATATTGAGATCTCTAATAATTTACTTTCTGCAAACTTTCTACCGCCTTCAAAATAAGGCTTTAAGTGTATTGTATTACCGACAATCAATCCGATTAATATTGAAAATGTAGCTGCTCCAACCGGCAATATATAAGAAAGTGTTTCACTAATAAGTGCAATAAAAAGGCAAAGAACTATCCCTGGAATAGCTTTATAAAAATTCCCCATATTATTCTCCAAGCTTTCATTAAAATATTATTCTATCTTTAAATATTATGTAATGAAAAAAGAAATTCGACAAGATTCTTGTCGAATTTCCAAATTTATCATATCGTAAAATTTAATCTTCATCATAGCTTGAAGACTCAACAATATATTGGGGTCTTCTCTTTGTTTCGTAATAGATCTTACCTAAATATTCACCTAATACCCCAATCATCAAGATTTGAACTCCGCCAAATAACATAATGAAATTGGAAATCGTATATAAACCAGGAATTCTAATCCCAACAAAAATTACTTTAAAGCTCATCATAATAAAAATTACAAGACTTATTCCAATTAATAGTAATCCGACTTTCGTTAACAACCTCAAAGGTCTAGTATTGAAACACAATATATACTCAATGGATTTTTTTAGCGAATCTAGTCTTCTTACTTCTGACTCTTTGTTAATGATTCTTGATGTTATTTCATACTCAATCGTTTTTATTTTGTAACCAATCCAGTTAAAAATACCTTTTGAATAGCGATTTGATTCTGGCATACTTACAATAGCATTCACTACTTTTCTGCTTAATAAACGAAAGTCTGATTCATTTTGCAAAATATCAGGGTCCACAAATTTTTTAATGACCTTCTCAAAAATGCCTTTTTTCGCTTTTTTTAGAACTGAATTCTCTATTTTTTTTGAAGCCACTACATGGTTATGACCTTTTTTGTATTCATCCATCATCTCTAAAATAACATTCGGTGGATGTACGAAGTTTCCATCCATTAGGATGACAACATCGCCTTTTGCATGTTCAAGTCCAGCACAAATTGCTCCCTCTCTTCCGAAGCGGCGGGTAAACGAGATATATTTCAAATGACTGCTATGATTTGCAACAACTTGAAGTGCTAATAATGTATCATCTTCACTTCCGTCGTTTATATAAATAATTTCATAATCTTCTTTTAGTAACTTTATTGTATTTGATAAATCAACGTGAAATCTCTCAAAATTTTCTCCATTGTTATAACAATATACAACAACTGATAATTTCATACAAAACACCTACTTCTCCTAAAAGCTTTGAAGATATAACTTTTATCTATGTTATAGCACTTGGCAAAACAGTTCAATGATTTTTATATGAATTTATTTTTTCAAAAGACTAATGGATGAGTCTACTCTTCTTAGAAAGATCTACAATTTTACTTGCTCTTTTATTAATAGGTGCTTTAAGAACAACCCCCACTATAATTGCAATGATGACAAAAAGAATTAGTATTGGAAGGTCCTTATAAATCGTATCCCATACGATTCCACCAGTCGCCTCTCTTAACAAGCTTAATGCATAGGTAAAAGGCAGAAATGGATTTATTTTTTGAAAAAATGGTGGAGTTACTTGGATCGGATAAACTCCTCCTGCTCCTGATATTTGGAGAACCAAAAAGATAATACCGATACCTTTCCCAATATTTCCGAAAACCGAAACAAGCGTATAAACAATAAACGTAAATACAATGCTAATCAATAGTGCAAATAAGATAAAATAACCCCTACTTGCTGCATAAGTACCTAAGATCAGAAAGTTACCAGTAGTCACTACTAATGTCTGTAATATCCCAATAGTAATAAAGGTCAATAATCTTCCAAAATAAACTTCTCTACTCTTATATGGCTTTTCTTCATGAACTTCAGTAGTTAATAACGATACCATTAATAAAGCTCCTACCCATAACGACAATGTTGTATAAAATGGAGTCAAACCTGTACCATAATTCGGTATTGGAAACATTCGATCCTTTTTTATTAGGATTGGGCTAGAATAAAAGTCACTTACCTTTTCTATATCTGTTCGAAGAAAATTAATTAAATCCTCGATGTTTCCTTTTTCTTTCGCCTTTCTAATCTCATTAGCTATTTTTTTTATTTTCGTCTCAATCATTGGTAACTCATTTACTAATTGCTGTATATCACCCTTTTTCGTTGCTAATAAATTTGATGTATCCTGAAGTACACCTTTTATTGTTGGTATACTCGTTTTTGCATCAGCCAAAACAGTCTGGGTATTTTTTATTGATTCATTCACTAATCTTGAAGCTTCACTTATTTTTGGCGCTAAATCTTGATCAAAATTTCCGTTTAAACTGTTTATCTTGTTATTTATACTTGCCGCGTTCTCATTCATTTTTTGAAGTAAATCAGTCGGTAGGTCGTTTCCGCTTTGTATTGCATTTTTTAATTGAGCATTCTCATTTTGAATCGTCATTAAAACTGCTTCTAGACCTTTTAATACACTAACATCTTTACTAAAATCCGCTTTATTGCCTAAGCTATTAAACGATTGCAGAACTTGATTTAAAGAAGTAACCATATTTCTAGAATTCGGTAGTACTTTTCCGATTTCATTCGATAGCCTCATCGATTCGTCTTGACTAATTGTTTGATCCTGCAATTGTGATAATGTACTTTGTATAACAGCAGACTGGTTCTGGAGTAGGTTAAGTGTCTCTTTAATAAATGGAGTTGAATCTTGTATTGATTGGTTAATTTGATTAAAAAAGCCACTTAAACTAGCTGTTAATTTTTCACCATTCGCTACAATATTATTAATCAATTCCATGTCTTTTTTTGTAGTTTGAATAACGCTTTGTACTTTTTTATAGTCATTTAATGCTGTATTCACAGTTGTCTTTATTTCGGGTAAATCTTTTTCAAGTTTAAAAACCATTTGCTCAAATTTCTTTATTTCAGGTAAATTTGCTTGTAAATCAATTCCTATTTTATTAAACTCCTGCAATACTTCCTTACTTACGGTCTTTTCAAATTTCTTTGTAATCTCACTCGCAATACCCGTTGCACCTTTTTCAGTATATTTCGGCGCAACTATATTTAGCTTTTCATTCACTTGATAAATTAGTTCGGGTTTTTGAGGCTGATCTGTTAAAACCGTGCTAATTTTATTTGAAAAATCATTCGGTATTAAAATACTAGCGTAATATTTTCCTTGTTTAACCCCTTCATTTGCAACTTTCTTACTTGTAAATCTCCAGCCTAAAGAGGGATTTTGTTTTAAAGAATGTATTACTTCGTTTCCGATATTAATTTTATTGTTTAAGACAGTAGCACCACGATCCTCATTTACAATAGCGATCTTTAAGCCCTTTGTATTTCCATACGGATCCCAAGAGGACTTTATATTAAACCATGCATACATTGAGGGCATGATAATTAAACCAATGATAATCATCAATGCAGCCCAATTTGTTACAACCCGCTTTACATCACGAAAATAGATTTCAATTATTGAACTCACCTGTAACTCACCTAATCTTAATTTTTTAAGTAGTATGCAATAAATAATGCATAACTATTCTTAAAGTAGTATGGATGAATCTTGATAAAGAAAAGTAAAAAAAAAGACTTTCACTAAAATTAGCGAAAGTCTTTTTTAACGAAAGTCTTTGAATTACTTTGTTTTATCTACATTATTCATTATCTAATTTTTCGCTCTTACTCCCATCTAAAAGTACGTGCAGCAATGAAGAAGCTTACGACCATCCAGACACATAACCAGCCGAAATCTGGAAGTAAATCTCCAAATGATGCTCCGACGTTCATAATATCGCGCATCGCAGTTGATAAGTGTGTGATTGGAATTGTCTTTATAATCGGCTGTAAATATTCGGGCATATTATTTACAGGGAAAAATACTCCACCTAAAAACATTAGTGGGAACGAGATGAAACCTGCAATTGGTCCAGCACTTTCTGGACTTTTCGCTAAACTTGCTATAATAAATCCAATGCTCATAAATGTTAATGTACCTAATACAACAAATAACACTACTAATAGAAATGATCCTCGAATACTTACGTCAAATCCAAAATAGCCAATTAGAATGGTTAAGATTGCTTGTAAGCTATTCAATATTAGCCTTGCTGTAATTTGCGCGGCAATAAACGTTGAGGCTCTTAATGTAGTGCCTTGCATTCGTCTTAGAACTCCTCGTTCTCTCCAAGACGCAATTTGGCCTGCGACACCATTCATATTGTTATTCATGATTTGCATTGCAATAATTCCAGGTACTAAAAAGTCTAAATATGAAAGAGTAATGCCAGCTACCCCTTTAAAGTCTGTTACGATTTTAGGTGTATACCCTGCCATTTGTTTACTAGCGGCATCAACATATGCTGTAATTGTTGCAATTCCACCTTGAAGCTGGGCTGCATTACTTTCATTATAAAGTACTTTTATTTGTGCAGGAGCGGATTTTTGTTTAGATGTCACTTGATCTTGAAATCCTTTGTTAATGACGATTACAAAATCGGTTTTACCATCAGATAATAATTTCCTAGACTTTAATTCATTTGTTTTTTGATGAATTTTAAGCGATTTTTGTTTATCTAAAACAGTTGTAATTTGTTTACTTACTTGAGTGTTGTCATAATCAATTAAGTTTACGGAATAACTAGTTGTATTCCCATCATTAAACATTAATCCAAAAATAATCATAAAGAAAAACGGAAATAATAATGTCCAGATTAGTGCTTGACGATTACGTACATAAATCCGGAGTTGGGCTAAAGTCAATTGATAATAAGCCTTCATTCTTCACGTAACCCCCTTCCAGTCATATGTAAAAATACGTCCTCAAGAGTGGCAGTTCTAGTCGATAAATCCGAAATCGTCATATCTTGATCTTTTGTATACTCAAGTAAAGCCATTAATGAAGCTTGTAAATTTCGAGTATACAATGTTACGAAATCATGATTGATCACGACATTCATTACACTGTCTAAATGTGCGAACTTTTCTTCTTGCTCTGGTAGTTTTGTCTTAAATTCAACCGCACTCTCTGCAGAAATTGAACTAACCAGATTGTTTGGTGTATCTAGCGCAATTAATTTGCCTTTATCCATGATACCAATGCGATCAGCTAGTACATGTGCCTCATCCATATAGTGAGTTGATAAAACGACTGTTTTACCGCGTTCTTTTAGTTTTAAAATGATATCCCACAATGTTCTACGAGCTTGTGGATCAAGTCCTGTAGTTGGCTCATCTAAAAATATGATTTGAGGATCATGAATTAATGCTAATGCAATTGCTAATCGCTGCTTTTGTCCACCTGATAATCCTTTTACTAGACTATTTTGCTTTTCAGATAAAAGCATTTCATCAATCAACGGTTGAATCGGGATATGACTTGGATAAAAACTTGCATACATTTCAATGATTTCCTTTACTTTTAACAGTTCAAATAAGGATGTTGATTGGAGTTGTATTCCAATCTCTTGTTTGATTTTATATGAGTCTTTACCGATCACATGGCCTGCAATAGTAGCCGTACCTTCATCTGGTTTTCTTAATCCTACAAGCATTTCCATTGTCGTAGATTTACCAGCTCCATTTGGACCAAGTAATCCAAAAACTTCACCCTTTTCAACTTCAAAACTAATTCCATTTACAGCGTAAAAATCTCCATATCTCTTTTTAAGATTTTCAACTTTAATAATTGAGCCCATAGTTTTTCCTTCACCTCGACTAATCAAATGATTATTTAAAGAGTGCACTATCTTTTTTAATTCAGCCTGCTAAGTATATAATGCAAAACATATTTTATTTGTCGAAAGAACTGATTATTAATAATTTTTAATAAAAATTTACATTTTTTACCAACACGTATTATCTAGCGCTATACTTAATCTCCAAACTTATTTGCAGCCTTTTATGAAATATTTATTTACATTTTATAACTTGATTGTAATGTCCATGTTGTCACTTTGTAATACTCATCCGTTACAATATGTTGTACATTATTAAAAAAAATTGGCTTTAATCTGAAGTTTTTTTGCTTTAAGTAAGCCATAAAAACAAGGTGATAAAATGAAAATAGAACGTGAAAAATGGTTGGATGTTGCCAAAATGATCGGCATCTTTTTGGTTGTTTATGGTCATTCTACAGAAGGTCCGAATTCTATTACATTTATTTACTGGTTCCATATGCCCCTGTTTTTTATAATTAGTGGCTATTTATTTAAACCGGTCAATTCGATTAATGAACTTAAATTTTTTATAAAAAAACTAACATTTAGATTGCTTGTACCTTACTGTACGTATTTAGTTTTATTTAGTTTATATAACATCGCCATAGAGGTAATAAACGGAACCATTAACCAATTAAATTTATCAAAAGAAGTCCTTTCTTTGTTAATTGGTGGTAGATTTATTACTGGAGTCCATGGCGTATTTTGGTATGTGACATGTTTATTTATTACTCAAATATTATTTGCGTTAATCTGCTTATACTTTAAAAAGAATAGTACCCGTCTATTCATCGTTATTGCATGCTATTTGCTTGCACATTTTGAAACAATTAAATTAATTCCACAAGTTGGTAAAAATACCTTTAATCAAATTACGATTCCTTGGAATATGGATGTTGCTCTACTGGCTATTTTCTTTTTAGGGTTAGGATTCTTTACAAAAAAATTGTTAGCGTCCATTTCTAACTTCATTGGAATATCCTGTATTACGCTAAGCATCGGTTATATGACCCTATATGAATTGAATAAATTAGACTACCATTTAAGTCTTAAATATTTAAGATATAACCACCTATTTTTAGATGCATTAATTCCAATAACAATGACGATTGCCTTACTTTATTTATGTCAAAAGCTTGCAAAACTACAATTTATTCAGCCTTGCACAATATTTGGTAAAGAATCATTAACGATTATGTACATCCACATTTTTGCAAATGCTGTTTTTTCACAGTTTTTCGATTATGGACCGCTATTGTACACAATGATTGGCTTAGTCGTACCTATGGTTGCGAAGAAATTTATTATTGAAACACAACCTACTATAAAACCGTTGTTCATTGGTTTAAATGTAAAACGTAAACAACACTTAAAAGTAAGAACTGCATAAAAAAAATAGCCCTAGGGCTATTTTTTTTATTTTAATGTAGCTACAGCTGCATCTGAACCTCTTTGGATTGAGCCAGTTGCTGTAACTTTAATATTTTCTAGCGCATCTCCATTTGTAAAAATAACTGGAGTAATTGTGCTTTTGGCATTTTCTTTTATGTAGTCAATATTGAATGTTAATAAATGGTCTCCAGCATTAACACTTTGTCCTTCTGTAATATGAGCATCGAAACCTTCACCATTTAGTTTTACTGTTTCTAGGCCAACGTGAATTAAAATTTCAACACCCTCTTTTGAACGAATTCCAATAGCGTGTTTAGTGTGGAATACTTGTACGATTTCTCCATCAAAAGGAGCTACGACAACGCCTTCCGTAGGTGTAATAGCAAATCCATCACCCATCATTTTTTCTGCAAATACAGGATCTGGTACTTCAGATAGTGGATGTATCTCACCAGTTAATGGCGCTTTAATGACAACTTCCTTAACTGCTTCCGTAGATACAGGGGCAGATCCTTGTTGCTGTTCATTTTCCTCTAAACCGAACATTTTTTTTAATTTGTTAAACATAATACTCACCTTTTCTTTAAATTAGATTCCAGTCTTATCATTATCTTTTCATAGAAAATAATACTAATTATCCTAACAGAAAAAATACTTTTATGCTAAAGAAAAGATGAACTTTTATTGAATTATTAACCAAACTGTAGCATATCTACAATAAATGACATGAAAAATCCTCACATGAATCATTTATTAGCTAGTAGCTAGTTCTAAAAATTGGCAATACATATGATAAAATAATGATGCATTACTATTTGTCCATCCAATTAATAGATAGGAGCGATTAGATGACTGAAATGGTTCCATTAGTTTTCTCACTTCAAAACAAAAAGATAGTGATCATCGGAGGAGGAAAAATCGCTTTTCGAAAAGCAAAAGCGTTTATAAAAAGTGGTGCTTCAATTACGATTATAAGCCCAAAACTATGTGATGAATTTAAACAGTTACCTACAATAAAATGGATAAATAAGTATTTTGAAAAAGCTGACCTAACTGAAGCACATATTGTTATTGCAGCTACAGATGATAAAAATCTAAATAAATTCGTCAAAGATTGCACATCAGATTTCCAATGGTTTAATGATGTAAGTGATCAAAATAACAGTGATTTCCATACACCGGCTGTGGTTCGTAGAGGAGACCTTATTGTATCAGTCTCAACTTCTGGTAAAAGTCCAGTCCTATCAAAAAAGATAAAAAAGGAACTAGACACTTATTTTGACGATCATTATAGTGAAGTCGTAAATGAATATGCAATTGAACGAAAAAAACCAGTCATAGAGTAAATGAAGTGCACCCCAAATGTTAGACACGACTAACATTTGGAGGTGCATTTTTTATGACTAAATTTACTACTGAACATAAATTAGCGGTAGTTATGCGTTATTTAGAAGGTAAGGAAAGTTTTCGTTCTATTGGTAAGTTATTTGGAACGTCCCATGCTGAAGTGAGAAACTGGGTAGCTCAATATAAGGAAAATGGGATTAATGGATTGCTTAAAAAGTCATATACAAGTTATTCGGTACAGTTTAAACTAAACGTATTAAAGTATATGAATGACCACGGGACGTCACCTAATGAAGCAGCTGCAATTTTCAGTATTCCTTCCCCTAGAACGATTCGAAAATGGAGGACTCAATTTGAAACACAAGGACAAGACGCCCTAGAATCAAAGAAAAAGGGGCGACTTTCCATGAAAAAAGAAACAAAGAAAACTACACCTGTTGTAGCATCAATTGAAGAACTTCAAGCTGAGATAGAACGTTTACGCATGGAAAATGCATATCTAAAAAAGTTGAATGCCTTAGTTCAAAACAAGGAAAAATCACGAAACAAGACAAAGTAAAAGTTGTCTATGAATTAAGGCATGAGTTTTCGTTAAAAGAACTTCTACTGCTAGCCAGTATTCCGCGTAGTACGTTTTATTATTGGATGAAAAATCTAGAACGTCCTGATCCAGACGCAGAGTTAAAAGTGCTGATAAAAGAAATTTATGAGGAACACGAATTTCGTTATGGCTATCGTAAAATTCGAGACGAGCTTACGAATCGTGGTTATAAAGTAAATCATAAAAAAGTTCAACGACTTATGAAAGAACTAGGGATAAAATCACTTGTGAAGGTAAAGAAATATCGCTCTTACAAAGGTGAAGTAGGTAAGATTGCACCCAATATTTTAAATCGAAATTTTCAAGCTGAAAAACCAAATGAGAAATGGGTTACAGATATAACTGAATTTAAATTATTTGGAGAAAAGCTATACTTTTCACCTATGTTGGACTTATATAATGGAGAAATAATTGCTTATACAATTGGTTCACGTCCAACTTATTCACTTGTATCAAATATGTTAGAACAATCTCTTGAACATTTAACAGATTCTGATACACTACTAATTCATTCAGACCAAGGGTGGCACTATCAAATGAAAAAATATCGTAGTGCTCTTATTAAACGTGGAATCACTCAGAGTATGTCACGAAAAGGAAACTGTTACGATAACGCAGTAATTGAAAGTTTCTTTAGTATCATGAAATCTGAACTACTCTATCTTAAAGAATTTAACAGTGTCGAACACTTTAAACAAGAACTAGCTAAATATATAGATTACTACAATAACAAACGAATTAAGGCAAAATTAAAAGGCATGAGCCCAGTAAAATACCGAGTTCATGCCCAACAGGCTGCCTAATTGAAGTAACCAGTCTAACTTTATGGGGTCACTACAAAACTCACATGACTGGTTCTAGTGCAGTGTCCCTGCCTTTATTGTTTTTTCAGCTTTGCTAAGGCTTCTGCAAATGGGTTGTTAAATGGTTCATCATCTTGTTTATCCTGTTGCTTTAAATATTTTTGAACGTCTCGTTTTGATACTTTACTATTTTTTTCTTTCGAACGTCGATCTTTAAAAGTAGAAAGTTTTTCTCTATGCCCACAAGCACATACAAAAATTTGACCTTCTCCTTCGCCTCTTAGTTCTAAACGTTTGTGGCAATTAGGACATCTCGCGTTAGTTGACTGTGAAATTGTTTTACGATGACCACATTCCCTGTCCTGGCACACTAACATTTTTCCACGTTTACCGTTTACTTCTAACATAAGCTTTCCGCAGTCAGGACATTTAGTACTTGTCATGTTATCATGCTTAAATTTTTGTTCAGTTTGTTTTATTTCTTTCACTGCATCTGAAGAAAAACTAATCATTTCACTCATAAATTTAGATTTAGCTAATTTACCTTTGGAGATAGCTTGAAGCTTCTGCTCCCACTCGGCTGTTAGAGCTGGTGACTTCAATGCTTCTGGAACAAGATTTAATAATTGTTTGCCTTTATTTGTGATGAAAATATCTTTTCCCTTTTTTTCAATTAAAAAGCTACTGTAAAGTTTTTCAATAATATCCGCTCTTGTTGCAACTGTTCCCAATCCGCCTGTTTCACCAATCGTCTTTTTTAAATCATTACTATTACCAGACATAAAATGAACTGGATTTTCCATTGCACTTAAAAGTGTGGCTTCATTGAAGTATGCTGGTGGTTTCGTATACCCTTTTGTTTCAATTACTTTAGCGACTTCAAGACGCTCATTTTCATTAATAATTGGTAATCGTTGATCTTCTGTACTGTCAAGATCGTCTTCGTCTTTAAAGACTTCTTTCCATCCCAGTGATATAACCCTTTTACCTTTGGCAACAAATACTTCGTTATCAACTTCTGCAATAACCTTTTCCTGTTCATATACGTACGGAGGTAGTAAGACTGCTAAAAATCTTCTTACGATTAGTTCATATATTTTAAATTCTTTTGAAGAAAGTTCACTCAATATAGGCGCCTGCTCTGTTGGTATAATCGCATGGTGATCTGAAACCTTGTTATCATCTACAAATGACTTATTAACTTTAATCGGTTGATTCGTTAACTTCATAATGATTTTCCCATAAGGTTTTATGTTACATGCTGATAAACGTTCCTTTAATGTATCAACTAAATCCGATGATAAATATCTTGAATCAGTTCGTGGATATGTGACAACTTTATGGTGTTCATATAACTTTTGCATGATGGATAAGGTTTCTTTAGGTGAAAAGTTAAATCTTTTATTCGCTTCTCTTTGAAGCTCAGTTAAATCGTAAAGCTGTGGAGCAAAAGATTTTTTTTCGGCTGTCGAAACTTCCTTAATCTTTAGTTGTTTCCCTTTTATAGTTCCAATAATTTTTTGTAATTCATCGGACGTTTTAATTTTCTGGTCATTCGACTTACGATTTTGCCACGTAAAAGTTACATTATTTGCTAATACTTGTAACCCGTAAAAAGTTTGTTGCTTAAATTCTTTTATTTCCTTTTCGCGCTCTAATATCATCGAAAGTGTCGGAGTTTGAACCCTACCACATGAAAGTTGAGCATTATGCTTACAAGTAAGTGCTCTTGTTGCATTTATCCCCACAATCCAATCTGCCTCAGCTCTTGCTACAGCAGAAAGATATAGATTTTCATATTCCTTACCACTACGTAAATTTTCAAAGCCTTTTTTTACTGCCTGATCTGTTGCAGAAGAAATCCACAACCTTTTAATTGGTTTATTAACCTTCGCCAATTGAAGAATCCACCTTGCAACAAGCTCACCTTCTCGCCCTGCATCCGTTGCGATCACGATATCTGAAACATCTTTTCTTAATAATTGAGTTTTTACAGCTTGAAATTGCTTGCCTGTCTTTTTAATAACAACAAGCTTTAATTTATCTGGAATCATTGGTAAATCTTCTAAATTCCATGACTTATACTTATTATCATATCCCTCTGGATCAGCCAAAGTCACAAGATGCCCTAGTGCCCAGGTCACAATATACTTTTTACCTTCTAAAAAACCATTACCCTTTTGATTGCACCCTAGCACTTTAGCTATATCTCTAGCAACTGAAGGCTTTTCCGCTAATACTACAGTTTTACTCATATAATACTCCTTAGTTTATTTACAAATTTCTTATTAACTAACTTTAACACTTAAGACAGGGGAAAGGGAAGTGAACGGAATACAATAGGGAAAACCTAAATTACAGGATTAAAGAAAGAGGGTAAATTATGACAATATAAGATTTAAAAAATACATTTATTCTACAAAAATATCCGTTTTTTCTTTTATTCTACCTAATTTTACTATATTTTCCTCTCTTCCTGTTTTTTCAACAAATGTTCTTTTTTTGCTGAAAATTGACGTTTTATTTTATTAGAAAAACAAAGGAATTCACTCTATATATGGCAAATTTAGTAATTAAATTCCATATATAAGGAGAGAGACAATGATAAATAAGATTGTATCTGTACTTTTGGGGGTATTTTTATTCCTTTTACCCACTGCTAATGCAACTTCTTTTTCTCAAGGTTTTAGTGATGGTGAGTTATCGAAATATATAGATAATCTAAATTTAAACACTACTGAAGCCACTTTTGGACAATCGATTGAAGTTGGTTTAACAACTAAAGAACATTTCGACAATGTATCTTTAACATTTAAAAATGGAACTAATTTGACAGAAGTTTTACTAAAAAATCCATCGTCATCAGATCTTTACTATTCTGGAAAAATAGGAGTTGCAGCTTCTTTTATAAAAGGTACTTATCAACTTAGTTCAATTACGCTAGGTGATCAAACTCTACCTGTTTCAGACCAGAATGTTAAATTTATAATTAAAGATTTACCAACCCCAAAAATCAATCCAATTACTAATAAATCTACTTCAGTATCAGGAGCATTTTTAGAAAAAAGCAGTGTCCAAATTCTCATCAACAATAAGCTGGTAAGCACTGTACAAACAGATGCAAAAGGCAATTTTCTATTCAATACTAAACCTCTAAAAGAATTTACTAAAATAAATGCAGTTGGTGTTTCAATTGGATTAAAAAGTAAAATTGCTACATCATATGTTTCAGATGTAATCGCACCTTCTATCACTTCAATACCTTCAATTTCAGATCAATCTCAAAGTATATCAGGTAAGTCGGAGCCGAATGCTGATGTTCTCATTTACTTAAACAAGAAAGTATTAGCAAAAGGTAAAGTTAACACGGCAGGTAAGTTTACTATTAAAATTGCGAAGCAAAAGGCAAACACAGTTCTTCAAGTTGTTGCAGTTGATAAGAGTAAAAATCAAAGTAAACCTGTTTCAATTCGTGTATTAGATCGTACTGCACCTGCAGCACCTACAATCCAAACAGTTAAAGAAAATGCTACTGTCATTAGTGGAAAAACAGAACCAAATGCTTCCGTTAAACTGTATTTAAACGGTAAATATACTGCTAAAACGGCTGCATTAAACAATGGTAGTTATACTTTTAAGGTCAGTAAATTAAAAGTATTTACGCCTATAAAAGTACAATCAATTGACGCTGCTGGAAATCAAAGTAAGCCTTCATTTACTGAGGCAAAGAGCTCCAAACCCCTTTCGAATGGACAGCTAATTATTATTAATACAAATACAAATAAACTTTCATATTATAACAAGGGAAAACTAGTTAAAACATTTAGTGTAGCAACAGGAAAAGCTTCGAGTCCTACACCTACTGGAAAGTTTAAAATCGTAAATAAAATTAAAAATAGACCTTGGTATAAAGAAAATATTCCTGGAGGAGCTCCAAATAATCCACTAGGTAAAAGATGGATGGGCTTAAGTGTCGGTAGCGCATACGGAATACACGGAAATGCTAATGAGAGCTCAATCGGAAAATCAGTTAGTCACGGTTGTATCCGAATGCATAACAGTGAGATCGAATGGTTATTCGATCAAATAAATGTTGGAGCAACAGTTATTATTGCAAAATCCTCTAATACAAATGGGCAAATTGCTCACGCATATGGTATTTCTATCGCATAAAAGCAAACCATTTATGGTTTGCTTTTTTTATAGTTTAATAGACTGCTATCTTTATTTCTAATAGCATTCTTTACATTTTTCACTGATAATATTTAGTAAAAAGGAAATAGTTAGAAAGGGGTAATTTTATTTTGAAGAAGTATTTACCTATACTTATTTTATTTTTTGGTATTCTCTATATCTTTTTTATTCCTTCAGAACCTGTGAGCATAAAAATACTATTTAAGGTAATTCCAATGGTGTTGATTATTAGTTATGCCTTTTCACAAATTCCTTATCAATCAACTAAATATCGTGCTCTTATATTTTTAGGTCTTATTTTTTGTATGATTGGTGACGGAACGTTAATCTGGTTTGTTGTTGGTTTAAGTGCTTTTCTAATTGGGCATTTGTTTTACGCTGCTGGTTTTATATCAGGATGGAAATTTTCAATTTATCGCGTACTAGCGATCATTCCAATTGCAATTTATGCGTTTTTTCTATGCTCTAATTTAGTAAAATCGTTAAACGAAAGTGGACAGGAAAACTTAGTTATTCCGGTAATAGCCTATTCAGTAGCAATCTCTTTGATGGTATTTACAGCCATAATGACTGGAAACAAATGGGCTATTTTTGGGAGTTTATTATTTATCATTTCAGATTCTATCTTATCGTGGGACCTATTTGTAGAAAGTGTTAAATATGGTCATGAATTAATCATGATTACCTACTACTCGGCACAGTTTTTAATCGCTAAAAGCATTTTAAATAGGAACAGAGTTGCGTAATATTTTACTTTCAAATATAGAAAGAACTACAATATAAATATAGCCTCTTTTCGCTAAAAGTAAAAAATGAAAGCGTATTACCCAAGAAATATGAAATGTAAAAAAGGAGATTTTCATATGAAAAATGAGTTAATTAATCGTTTAATTAGTTATGCAAAGGTTGATACACAATCAAATGCAAGTAGTGAAACATGCCCTTCTACACCTGGCCAATTAACTTTGGGCCGCATGTTAGTGGAAGAGTTAAACAAAGTTGGATTAGTTGACGTAACAATGGATGACAATGGTTATGTAATGGCTACACTTCCGGCAAATTCCGACAAAGATATTCCAACAATTGGATTTTTAGCGCATTTAGACACAGCGACAGACTTTACAGGAAAAAATGTTAACCCTCAGCTAGTTGAAAACTATGATGGAAATGACATCGTTTTAAACGAGAGTTTAAATGTCGTATTATCTCCAAGTCATTCACCAGAGTTAACTAAATATATAGGTCATACATTAATGACAACTGATGGAACAACATTACTTGGTGCAGATAATAAGGCTGGAATCGCTGAAATTATGACTGCGATGGAGTATTTAGTTCAACATCCGGAAATCAAACACGGCAAAATAAGAGTCGCATTCACACCAGATGAAGAGATTGGTAGAGGCCCACATAAATTTGATGTAAAAGCATTTGATGCTAAATATGCTTACACAATGGACGGTGGTCCACTAGGAGAGCTTCAATACGAGAGCTTTAATGCTGCAGGAGCAATGATTACGGTAAAAGGTAAAAATGTGCACCCAGGTACTGCTAAAGGTAAAATGATAAATTCTATGAAAATTGCCATGGAAATAAATAATTTATTACCTGTTGAAGAAGCGCCAGAATCAACTGAAGGTTACGAAGGCTTTTATCATCTAGTATCAATTGAAGGTGATGTAGAGCTAACAAAAATGCACTACATAATTAGAGATCATGATAAAACAAAATTTGCTAATCGAAAAGAGACATTGTCGAATATTGTAAATCAATTAAAAGAAACACATGGTGAAAATACCATAATTTTAGAATTAAAAGATCAGTATTATAATATGGGTGAGAAAATCTTACCTGTTAAAGAGGTTGTTAATATTGCTCACGAGGCAATGACAAACCTAGAAATCACACCAATTGTAGAACCAATTCGTGGTGGTACAGATGGATCACAGCTTTCATATATGGGGCTACCTACTCCAAATATTTTTACAGGTGGAGAAAACTACCACGGTAAATTTGAATACATCTCAATCGACAATATGGCTAAAGCAACGAATGTTATGATTGAAGTAATCAAATTATATGAACAAAAAGCAACTTCAAAGTAAAAAAGTAGGACTGACAGATCTGTCAGTCCATTTTTTTACTTTATTTTACGAATAAATACGACTTTTAAATAGTTACCTTCTTTAAACTGTTTACTTGTTTTAAAATCATTAGGTAGGCTGAATTCTTCCATTAATTTATATTGCCCGCCTAATTCCTTAAACGCCGTGTCAATAAACCCTTTAAATTTATTCATTCCAAAAGTACTACAATTCGTTGAAGCAACAATTACACCATCATTTTCTGTAATCGTAATCGCTTCTTTCAACAGGTTCTTATAGTCCTTTTCGGCACTAAAGGTATGTTTTTTAGATCTTGCAAAGCTTGGTGGATCTAAAATAACCATATCAAATAAAAGGTTCTTTTTTACTGCATATTTAAAGTAATGAAATACATCCTCAACGACTATGCTTTCGGTAGAAGGATCAATCCCATTAATTTTAAATTGTTCTTTTGTTTTATCTAAGCTCCGATTAGCTAAGTCAACACTAGTAGTCTTACTAGCCCCTCCTACTGCTGCAAAGACAGAGAATGCGCCTGTATATGAGAAAGTATTTAAAACTGTTTTCTCGTAAGCATATTTATCTCGAATTAGCTTTCTAACTTCGCGTTGATCCAAAAATACGCCTACCATTGCTCCATCATTTAAATAGATAGCAAAATTAACTCCATTTTCCTTTACGATAATAGGAAATTGACCTCTTTCCCCCATCACAAAGTCATCTTCTTCAATATACTGACCTTTTGTATCGAAGCGCTTCTTCTGATAAATCCCTTTGAATTCGACAATATTCTCTAATGCTTGAATAACCCAATCTTTGAATTGATAGATTCCTTCGCTATACCAACTAATTAAATAAAATCCGTCAAAAAAATCTATCGTTAATCCGCCAATCCCATCGCCTTCTCCATTGAATACTCTAAATGCTGTCGTATCAGAGCTATTATAAAATTGTTTGCGGTCTTCGATTGCTTGTTTAATTTTATCTTCAAAGAACTTAGGACTAATCTTTTCATGCTCTTTTAGGCTAAGAATCCAACCTAAACCCTTATTTTGCTTTCCATAGTAACCCTTTCCGATAAAACCATTACGCTCATCTACTAGATTTATTATCGTACCTTCACTTTTTAAATCTTTACTATTCACGATCGATTCTTTTGAAATTAGTGGATACCCGGTTTTATAATCTCTTACAAATTTTTGTTTAATTTTTAGATTCATTTCTTTATCCATAAGCCCATCCATTCATCCTCTTTTTTACTCATTATTTCCATTATCAACTTTTATAGTGTGACCTATTAGTCAAAACTGTAGATTTTGATATTATATAATCTTTTTCTATGAAATAATCGCTGAAGCCATTTCGCGCACATCACGCTGTCAAGTCTTTAATTATAACATGACAATCAAACAAATGACTTATTCTCTATATTGCAATCTCTCTTTTTACACTAATCAACTCTTTTTCTTAGCAAGAATGTTCGTAGTTTTATAATAGGAAACATAGAATAATCTCTTTCACTTAAAGGACCAGGGAATTACTCCCGCTAGCCATTTTATTTTTAATATCACAAATACCTTTTGATGTAATACTAAACAAATAGAGGACTTAAAAGAGAATAGCATAATTTCTTTTGGAAATAGCCTTTTATTCGTGCACGTAAGAACTTTTTAGCTATAAAAAACACCCCTTATATTCAATGTTGCCCGACAGAGGGTATTTCCAACATCTACTTTAAGGGGTGTAGTCTAAATTGAATAAGGTTTTAAATTCATTCATTAACCTGTTTTATTCTTCTAGCAAAATCAACAAATTTGAACTTATCAGGCCTATGTCTAGATTGACCGTATTGTAATAGAGAACCATCGTCTAAGTATACGAATGTATTTACAACTACTACCATATCATAGCCATCTAAATCTAAATATTTTTGGTCATCTTCTGTACAAGCTTGTACGACAATTTCTTTTTTCGCAAAGCCAATATTTAAGTGTAGAGTATTTTCTATATAGTCGAAAATTGACCCTTCGCAGATTGACCTTGAAAGTTTTTCGACATAAACACTATTGTAGTACTCTTTGTCTAAAATTATTTTTTTCCCGTCGATTTTTCTAGCTCTAACTACTTTCCAAATCGTGGTTTGGTCATCTATTTCTAGTTGTTCTCTTATAAATTTACTAGGCCACTTCTTTTCAAGAATTTCTACAATCGTTTCTGCTTCTCTACCGATTTGATTTGATAATTCTTTAAAACTAATTAAACCTGTTACTGGGAAATTTAATTTTGCAGTGTCTAAAATAAACGAACCTTTGCCTTTGACTTTATTTATATAACCGTTTTGTTCAAGCATTTGTAATGATTTTCTAATTGTATCTCTAGAAACATTAAATTGCTCCATTAATGACTTTTCAGAAGGTATTTTACTACCAACAGTAAAAGCTCCTTTTTCAATCTGTTCAATTAACTTATGATAGATCGAAATATACTTTGTGTTCATTTTCATCACCTAGAAAAATTTTATTATATTCTCACATTTTTCTCAAGAAGGTAACAAATTGACTCATATGGACGCAACGTAAACTCAGTTAAATCTTGACTAGAATCCTTATAATTTGAAATTAATATCTGCTTGTCATACTCCCCAATAGCAATATCTTCTGGTAACTTAAAAAGAGCATCCTCGCCATAAAAATTATTAACGACTAACAACATTCGATTATCAAGCTTACGAGTGTATGCAAAAATTTGTTCATGATTTAGTAATAAAGAATCATACGTACCTGTCGAAATTATATCGAATTCTTTTCTTAAATTAATTAGTTTTTTATAATGATGAAACACTGAATCTTCATCAACTAGAGACTTTTCGACATTTATTTGTTCGTAATCTTTTCCTGTTGAAATCCAAGGTGTACCAGTAGTGAATCCTGCATGTATTGAACCATTCCATTGCATAGGCGTACGAGAATTGTCCCTAGATTTGCTCTTTAAAATGGCTAATATTTCACTTTCTGGAACACCATTTTCTTTTAATATTTTATAATAATTTAAGCTTTCTACATCTCGATAGTCTTCAATTGCGTCAAATTTAGGATTAGGCATTCCAATTTCTTCACCTTGGTAAATATATGGCGTTCCTCTTAATAAATGCATTGTAGTAGCAAGCATTTTGGCTGATTCTTTATGATATTTTTGATCGTCTCCAATACGTGAAACAATACGTGGCTGATCATGGTTACACCAAAATAGGGCGTTCCATCCATTTCCTGATTGCATACCTTTTTGCCACTGATCCAGAATTGACTTAAGTGACATAAAATCAAAATCCATTAATGACCATTTTTGTCCATCTTTATAGTCAATTTTTAAATGATGAAAGCTAAAAACCATCGATAACTCATTCTCAGACGGATTTGAGTATCGAATACAATGGTCGATTGAAGTTGAAGACATTTCACCAACAGTAATGATTTCTTCACTCTTACCAAACGTCTCATTATTTAACTTCTTTAAATACTCATGAATTCGAGGTCCATCTGTATAGTATTTTCTGCCGTCACCTATTTCGTCATCAACCATAACTTCTGGCTTAGAAATCAGATTAATGACATCCAAACGAAATCCTTTTACGCCCTTATCAATCCAGAAATTAACGATATCGAATAGTTCATTTTGTACCTCACTATTTTCCCAGTTTAAATCTGGTTGAGTTTTATCGAAGAGGTGTAAATAATATTCATTCGAATTCTCAATGTTTTCCCAAGTAGAACCACCAAATTTGGAAATCCAATTCGTTGGCTCTTTTCCGTCCTTTTCTTCCCTAAAAATATAGTAATTTTTATATTTTTCATCTCCGTCAAGAGCTTTCTTAAACCACTCGTGTTCTGATGAAGTATGATTAAAAACCATATCCAGCATTATTTCTATATCACAGCGTTTGGCTGCCTTCACTAATTCATCAAAATCTTCCATTGTTCCGTATGCTGAATCAATCTTTCGATAATCTGCGACATCATAACCATTATCATTTTGAGGAGATACATAAAATGGAGTAAGCCAAATGTAGTCAACACCTAATGCTTTTAAATAATCAAGCTTTTTTGTAACTCCTCTTAAGTCTCCAAAGCCATCTCCATTCGAATCATAAAAAGACTTAGGATAAATTTGGTATACGACACTGTTCTTAAAATCCTTCATTTTGATAATCTCCTTGATTTATAAATAAATTCGAAAGGAAGGAAAATAGATTTCCTTCCCCTTAAATAATTATGAGCTTTTCACTAGTAGTTTTTTCTTGTTAAAGATAATCGTTAAAATAAATGGGACAACGACTGCAACTAGCATAGCGATTGAAAACATCCCAATATGTTTAGGTTGAATAGATAAAATTGCTGGAAGGCCTCCAACACCAATTGAATTCGCCATTACACCTGAACCAACTGAAACAATAGCAGCTATACCAGATCCGATCATAGCAGCTAAGAATGGATAAGCATACTTTAAGTTAATACCAAACATTGCTGGCTCTGTTACGCCTAAGAAACAAGAGATTGCAGCAGGTATTGATACTTGCTTTTCTTCTTCATTCTTTCTATTCAAATAAATGATTGCTAAAACAGCTGAACCTTGTGCGATATTTGATAAAGCGATCATCGGCCAAAGATTTGTTCCATTAAGCTGACTCATTAGTTGAAGATCGATTGCATTAGTCATATGATGCAATCCAGTTATAACTAGAGGTGCATAAAAGAAACCAAAAACTAAGGCAAATAGCCATCCAAATGAAGACGTTAATCCTGAATATACTAAATGCGAGACAGCTGAACCGATTTTCCAACCAATTGGACCTAATACTACATGTGCAATTAAAACTGTTGGTACTAGTGCAAAGAATGGTACTACAATCATTGAAATTGCACTTGGAACGATTTTTCGAATATTTGTCTCTAAAAACGCTAAAGTAAAACCTGCTAAAATAGCTGGAATAACTTGCGCTTGATAACCAATCATATCGATTTTAGCAAAACCAAAGTCCCAAACTGGTGGTACAGCCCCACCTGCTACTGCGTATGCATTTAGTAGCTGTGGTGAAACAAGTGTAATACCTAAAACAATCCCTAGAATTTGAGTCGTACCCATTTTCTTTGTAATTGACCATGTAATACCGACTGGTAAGAAATGAAATATGGCTTCACCGATCAACCATAAAAAGGAATGCGTACCTGCCCAAAATTGAGAGGTTTCGACAAGTGTTTTTGTACCATGGTCTAGTAGTTTAATATCCCCAATTATGTTACGGAACCCTAAGATCAGCCCCCCTACAACAATGGCTGGAATTAATGGTGAGAAGATTTCTGCTAAGTGAGCAAGTAGTCTTTGAATCCATGTCATATTTTGCCTTGCAGCTATTTTAGCTTCTTCTTTTGAAGTTTCCTCTACCCCAGCTATTTTTGCAAAGTCATTATAAAAAGTAGATACTTCATTACCGATAATTACTTGAAATTGTCCAGCTTGCGTAAAAGTACCTTTAACTATTTTAATTTCTTGAATCATTTTTTCATCAGCTTTTTTAACATCTTTCAACACAAAACGCATTCGTGTTGCACAATGAGTTACGGTAGCGATGTTATCTTTACCGCCAATGTATTGAAGTAATTGTTTTGCTTCATCATTAAATCGGCTCATGATATCCCCTCCTTGAGCAATCTATTATTTATTTTATAATTTCAAATTCATCCTGTACGTACAAGATTAGTATATTCTTGTACGTACAGGATTGCAAGCGTTTTTTGTAAACGTTCTCACTTCTTACTAATTTCCATGGAAATTGCTAATCAACTTACTAATAATAGTCCATAAATATTGATAAAAAAACCGTTAATGCTCTATCTGTTCCCAGGTAGAGCATTAACGGTTTTTACCTTTTATTTACTTAGTTTCCTCTGTAAAGTGATCAAATACGATACAGCCTGCTCCTTGTGCAACGATATTATAGGCTGTTGATGATTTAATGATTTGAACAGGACTGTTTGGATAATTTTTCAATCTCCCTTGTGCTGTTTCGCATGCTACATCAAAGAATAATGGCTTTGGAACTAGTGTACCTCCACAAATTACAATTTCAGGGCGCACGATATAAATTAGATTAGTCAGTCCAATTCCAAAGTAATTAGCTGCCTCTTTTATGACTTCTAAACAAAGTGGGTCTTCCTTCTCTAAAGCTTCAAGAATTTGATGATAGCTAATATTTTCGACATCGTTTAATTCACCCATCAAAGAAGTCATCTCACCGCGCTTAACACGTTTGATAACCTCTTCTCGAATCGCAGGCAAACTACTGTATGCTTGTAGACACCCATATGAACCACATGAACAAAGTTTTCCATGAATATCAACGATCATATGTCCAAAAGCATCGTCCATCTCGTTCTTATTGCTTATTAATTTACCTTGTTGAATAATTCCACAGCGTATTCCCATATCACTCGAAACGAAAACAATATTCTCGTTTTCTTTACTGAAATTTAGTCTGTACTCTGCTAAGGCAGCTAAATTTGTACCGTTATTTAGTAACACCGGGCACCGATTAGCTTCTTCTAAGTTCTTAACAATATTTAAATCATCCCATCCATCTGCTAAAAATGATCCCGATTTAATCATTACACCTTTTTCTTGATCAATTGGGTCTAACACTCCGATACCAATACCTAATAATTGTTCTCTATTCATATTATTTTGATCTAATAATTCACTTACACTTTTGGTTACAAAATTTAAAGTATATTCTCCAGTACTAACATTGCTCATTTTTAATTTTTTTGAATCGACAATTGTTAGATTTAAATCAAGCAGTAGTACCGTTGTAAATAAATTCGTGATTTCGACACCGATTAAGTAAAATGCAGTTGGGTTAATCACATACATTGCTGGTCTCCTTCCACCGCTAGAAACCCCTAAACCACTGTCATATATAAGTCCTTCCTGTACTAATTCATCTAATAAACGTACACATGTAGTATGTTTATACCCTGTCATTTCAGTTAATGTACTAACTTTAATTGGTCCTAATTTTCGTATTAAGCTATATAAAAGCTTTAAACTTTTGATTTTAGGCGACTGATAGCCTATAAATTGCCTGATCATTGACTCCTCCAAAACTCTAATCTTATTTTACATCCATTTAACTTTTTATATTTTATGAATTAAGTATAGCTATTTATACGTTATATTTACAGTGTTTTTAGTAAAAAGGAATAATCTTTTTACCAAAATGATTTTTAGTCTGTTTACAAGTAAGGAATTATCCATTAGACTTATAGTGAAAGCATTATTATTTATTAGAAATCTTTTTAAATCCCTATCGCTCATTTTAGGAGGAAAAATAAATGCATAAAACTGAACATATTTTAGAAACAAGAGATTTTATATTAAGTAAAACAAACTACCGTCCAACGGTTGGATTAATATTAGGTTCTGGCTTAGGCACTCTTGCAGATGAAATCGAAAACTCTGTTGTAATCCCTTACAGTGAAATTCCTCACTTTGCAAAGTCTGAAGCAGTTGGACACGCAAATGAATTAGTAATCGGTGAATTAAAGGGCCAAGCTGTTGTAGCAATGAAAGGCCGTTTTCATTATTATGAAGGCTTTACTTTAGATGAAGTAACATTCCCTGTGCGTGTAATGAAAGCACTTGGAGTAGAAAAATTAATCGTAACAAATGCTTGTGGAGCTGTTAACACTAGCTTTAATCCTGGCGATTTAATGTTAATTACGGATCATATTAATTTAGTAGGAACAAATCCTTTAATTGGACCAAATAACCCAGAACTAGGAACTCGCTTCCCTGATGTTTCTGAAGTATATAACAAAGAATTACGTAGCCTTGCATTAGATGTTGCTGCGAAACAAGACCTTAAATTACAACAAGGCGTATATGCTTGGTGGAGTGGCCCTTCATACGAAACACCTGCTGAAATCCGTATGATCCGCACACTTGGTGCTGATTCTGTAGGAATGTCAACGGTTCCTGAAGCAATCGTAGCTGTTCACGGAAGTATGAAAGTTTTAGGTATCTCTTGCCTAACAAACATGGCTTGTGGCATCCTAGACCAACCATTAAACCATGAAGAAGTAATTGAAGTAGCAAGCATGGTTAGAACAAAATTCGTTAACTTAGTTAAGGGTATTTTAGAAGAAATGTAATTCGAAATACGAAATACGAAATGCGGAAGGCGTTTGATCGGCCCCGACAAGCATAAGACAAAGAACGATAAAGGTTGGTTTTTACCTTTATTGAGCTTCAGCTTATGACCTCGAGGGGGCTAACGCCTGGAGCTAGACAATGCGGAAAGTGTTTGAGTGGCTCTCTGAGAGAGTATTACCGGAGAAATATCTCGCTCAACAGTAACAAAATATGAAATTAGATATAAGTAAAGAGGTTTTGGTTTTCCCTCTTTACTTCTTTTTATTAAATGGGGTGTTATTTTGAAAGGCATACTATATATCATTATCGGATCTGTTTGTTATGGCGTTTTGTCTACCTTTGTAAAATTGGCATATGGTGATGGTTTTATTGTAAATGATGTAGTCGGTATTCAAATGTTTGTTGGGGCTGTATTGTTATGGTCCATCGTACTTTTTAATAAAAGTAGATCTGCTAAGTCAACTAATCAACAATATTTTATACCTGCAAAGAAGGATGTTTTATTACTTGTAGTATTAGGATCTACCACTGGCCTAACGGGAATGTTTTATTATTTGGCGTTACAATATATTACTGCATCATTAGCGATTGTACTGTTGTTCCAGTTCACTTGGATTGGCGTTTTATTAGAATCAGTAGTCAATCGAAAACTTCCAGAAAAAAGTAAGTTACTCTCATTGATTCCACTCGTTATTGGAACGATCTTTGCGACAAATGTTTTAACCGATGGAATTGGTTCATTGAATTGGTTAGGAGTTTTATTTGGAGCGTTGTCCGCGGTTTCGTACAGTACTTTTATCTTACTTAGCGGTAGAATCGCTTTAAAAGCCAATCCTATAACAAAAACGGCATTAATGATAACAGGTGGTTTTATAATTTGTGCTATCTTCCTTCCACCTACATTTTTCACAAACTGGAACTTATTTGCAGAACTTTTGATAAAGTATGGGTTGATCCTTGGCTTTTTAGGTCCATTTTTCTCTACTTTAATGTTTTCAAAGGGCGTTCCTTTAACAGGTTCTGGTCTTGCTTCTATTTTAGGTGCAGCAGAGTTACCGACAGCTACATTAATGTCAGCGATTGTATTAAAGGAAACAGTTGGAGCTCCGCAATATTTTGGTATCATTTTAATTTTAATCGGTATCGTTATACCTGAATTCCTTAAAAGAAAGTCACTTCAATCTGCATAAAATTATTTAAAAATGAACAAAGGGACCGTGTTTATTACGGTCCCTTTTATGATTCCTTATTTATTCATTTGTGCAAGAAAATCTCCCAGAAGACTACCCATATCTTCCTCTTCAACTTCTTCTTCAGCTGCAGAGACTTCACTTTTGCTTGCAACTTCCCAATTAAAGTTTTCTAAATCATCATCACGATCATTTTTGCTTCCGGTATTATCTAAATCTGTTACTCTCCGTTCTTTTGTACGGCTTTCTGTCTGAACGGGTTCCAATTCTGGTTCTAGTTCATTCTCTTCTTCTTGAAGATATAGAGCTTCTTCAATTGCTAGACTATTACTATTTAGCGATGTAATAAGAGAAGCCGTACGGACTGGATTGGCTAATAATTGGTACACAATACTACCTAATAGTGCCTCAGAATGTTCGTGTTTCAACCAATCTCTTTGGGCTTTACTTAGACTTTTCGGAAGTGGAATCGTTATTGTTTGCCTTTGCTTTGATAATGAGTCATTAACTCCGCTCATTACGTACTCAGCAATTTTACCTGAAAAGTTTCGCCTTTCGTTTTGCTTAAGCTGTTGCAAATGTTTTATTATCTGATCAGGCGTATCGGAAGGGATACGAAATGTAATAGGTTGTCCCCTCGTCAATTCTTTTTCCTTCATGGAATCACCTTATTTTGATTTAGACATTTTTTGTTCTTCTCTTTGATTTTGATTTTGATTTGCTTCTCTTCGGGATTCCCTTATTCTTTTTATATCAAAATCAGCAATTAGTTTATAATAAGCATTCGCCATCATCCAGATACTTTCCTTCTCATCTTCAAAGAAATCAATATTATATCCGTCTAGGTTGTTATTTAGTGTCTTAAGATAATCCTTTAAGATTAGGGATCCTCCACCGATGAAATAGCATATCTCCGTTTGAGAGTTTTTCTGCCAAATATTTCTTAAATGACGATATTGTTTTTTTGCTAATTCTAATAGAATTCGGTCTACAATATCATGAACGCTTGTCCTACTTCCCTTAACATAAATATGATTTCTGTCGCTTTTTTTAGTTATTATCTCTACAACATCTCTACGACTATCGAGTTCAACTCCATGTCTAGAACGAATCTCTTCACGAATTGCTTCTAGGGATTCTGCTACTCCTAGATTAAAGCCTTGAGCTTTATCGTCATCTACCTTTCTATTTCTAATGACGGCAATATCAGTTGATAACCCTCCGATATCCTGAATAAGGATCTTTTTATCTATAAGGTCTTTATTAATTATGTTTAGATGACTATCCATAACTAGGTTAATAAAAGCGGCAAAACCTTCAGGATAAACCTTAACGTCTTCAAATTTAATATTAACTTTTAATCCTTGATGTCTAGGTGTTACTAAAAATTCCACTTGGTGAACTGAACCTAGTAATCGAGATCGATAGCCAACGTCCTTACCTTCTTTTACTTCTCTAAGCGGTAGGCCTGTTCCTAATATGTAAGTTGCCTCAATTACATTATTTGAGTTCTTTACTATTTGTTTATTTTCTTCTCTAGCTGCATCTAATGCTAACGCTGCAAATAACATAATAAGTGTTTGATCTTCTTCAGACTTATTGCTTCCTGGATCTAATTCCGTTGCATTACTACTTTTTGTTGCTAAGTTTCCTACTCGGTAAACAGTATTATTCTCTTTTAAAGTAGGAGAGTGAACGCGAATATGTATTCCATCAACTGGATCTTGGTTGTCTAATTCTTCTATCCCAATGATTGGACGATCTTCTGTATCCCTTGCAATAATATTAGGAATATTAATCTCAGATTCCATCTTCCCAAAAATTCCTTTGAGTGAATCGTTTCCTACATCAATAGCAGCTATACGAGCATTTACCACTTAAATCATCCCTTTCGTTAATAGGTTTACATATTAATAGATAATTCTGATTTAAGATTATCTAACTTTAGTCATCCGGTCAATGTCCCGTACTGAACTATTATAAAAATGTAACTGAAATGTCATCTTGTATACAAAATTGTAAACACATAAATTTGTATACATTTTTGTGTACATGTGTACAAAAACGTATACAACTGTACACGAAAAAGTGTACTTGTATACAAAAATGTATACATTTCTTTTTTTATTTAAAAATTATTCTTGGGACGGCTGTCTTCTACCTACGAAAAGCTTATGAATATTTTTATTTAAATAAGAATGTTTCAATATATTGGAGTCAATATCGAAAAGTACTAACACTAAGTGAGCTTCATTCATAATGTTGTGAATTTCGTTGATAAAATTATTTCGACCAACTTACTAAACTAATATTTACAAAATTAGTGTCATAATAACTACCAGTATCTTTTTTCAGAGGCTCAAAACATTAAATTGTTTACAATATTTGTATTGATGTGTAAGCCGATGATTATTAAGAGGTAATTCTTTAGAGTAATGATTACTTTAGATATTTTTTAAGATTAAATTTTTTTTACGGAGAACTTGAATGGAATGAATGGGTGTTGATTCCTGTGAAATACGTGGGAAGGCTCAGATTGCACCACACGGAAAGCGAGAATCCCGTAGTGGAAATCAACGAATATCTAACACAAATAACCAGAGCAAATTGATCAAATAAAAAATAATGAAGAATATTTGGATTAGACAATCTCATTATTTCAATAACATGTAAAGTTTACATAATTGTACACAAGTACACTTTATCGTGTACAATCGTTTACAAAAATGTATTCCTGTGTACAAATATGTGTACAATTGTTTACAAAACGTATTCCTGTGTACAAATATGTGTACAACTTACTTTAAATTAACTTTACTCTAAAAATTAAAATATAATCAGATGACTTCTACCTACCCGTTTGTGGATAAATTCCTTTTTTCTTGATATCCACATGTGGATTACTTATTTTTATTTTGATTAACTAACACTTGAATAGGCTTTTACTTAAATAGTATCATTTTTGCACCAAGTTCATAGTGACAACCCTAAACTCTTACTTGAAGCTTCCAATATACTGCGATAGCTTCTGTTATTAGGTCCTCCCCTACATTTACAAATGCTTTTTCCCAAGATGCAACTTCTGTTCCTGATACAGTCATAATTTTACCAATCATTCGTTGAGTTATATTTATATCCCCTATAATAGAAGAAGATTCTACAATTTTTAATCCACCAGAGTATCACAATTTCGAGTAACTTCTTGGATTTTCAATTACTTCCCCTAGCCCTCCCCCGCTTTGTAGAAAAAAACAATAGTTACTATACAGCTTTAGGCGCAAAAAAACATTTGTGCCTACACAACTAGCTCCCTCCTTTTTGAAGCATGACAATCAATATATAGTCCATTTTCTTTCCTCTACTTTCGCTAAAAGAAATTGCTCTACCCCCGCGAAGTTTATTTAACATTTTATAAATCACAGTGATTTTTAAGGTTAAATATGCAAATTTTTACTTTCTTACAAAAGTTTTTGTTCTTTTTTCATGAAACGATTATAATGGGAATTATGATTGTACTTCTCTAGTACAATTTAATAAATAGAAAATTTAATAAAAAATCCATAAGTTTTATTACTTATGGTAGAGGTCGCAAACTCCCCTCTACAAAAAAATAAGGCGAAAAACAATATTTGTCGTATTGTTTTTATTTTTGTTATTCGGGATGCCCTCTTCTTTTTAATCATGTAAAGGAGAGAAGAAATATGAAAAATGAAAAAGCAATCGTTGTATTTAGCGGTGGCCAAGACAGTACTACGTGTTTATTCTGGGCTATGCAACAATTTGGTGAAGTTGAAGCTGTTACGTTTAACTACAATCAGCGCCATAAACTAGAATTAGATGTAGCTGCAGATATTTGTAAGGAATTAAATATTCCTCACCATATCCTTGATATGTCCTTGTTAAATCAGCTTGCACCAAATGCTTTAACAAGATCAGATATTGATATAACTCACGAAGAAGGCGAACTTCCTTCTACATTCGTTGATGGACGTAACTTATTATTCCTATCTTTTGCAGCAGTACTTGCTAAACAAAAAGGCGCAAAGCACATTATTACTGGTGTTTGTGAAACTGACTTTAGCGGATACCCTGACTGCCGAGATATCTTTGTTAAATCATTAAATGTAACTCTTAATCTATCAATGGATTATCCATTTGTTATTCATACTCCACTTATGTGGATTGATAAAGCTGACACATGGAAATTAGCTGATGATTTAGGCGCATTTGAATTCGTTAAAAATAAAACATTAACTTGCTATAACGGCATTATTTCTGATGGTTGTGGAGAATGCCCGGCATGTGAGCTTCGTCAGGCTGGTTTAGATCGTTATCTACAATCGAAGGGAGCCGCAAAGCATGTTTGATTTTCGCATCGTAGAAAGACTTCATAAAATTGATGAGCATATTAAAAAAGAAGACTTAAAATATCACCATAAACGAGTTCTTGTTAATAAAGAATTTACCTTTGATGCTGCACATCACTTACACTGCTATGAAGGTAAATGTAAGAATTTACATGGCCACACATATAAAGTTATTTTTGGAATTAGTGGTTTTGTTGATGAGATCGGCTTAGTGATCGATTTTGGTGATATTAAGCAGATTTGGAAAGAAAAAATTGAAATCTATTTAGATCATCGTTATTTAAATGAGATGCTACCTCTGATGAATACAACAGCAGAGAATATGGTTGTTTGGATTTTTGAGCAAATGGAAAATGCGCTTAAAGATGAAACAAATCCTGCACAAGATATTCGAGTTGAGTTTGTTCGTTTATTTGAAACGCCTACAAGCTATGCAGAAGCTCGTAGGGAGTGGATGATCAATGAGTAAAATTCCAGTACTTGAAATATTCGGACCTACTGTACAGGGTGAAGGAATGGCAATTGGTCAAAAAACGATGTTTATTCGTACGGCGGGTTGTGATTACTCTTGTAGTTGGTGCGATTCATCATTCACATGGGATGGTAGTGAAAAAGAAAATATAAAATGGATGGCCGCAGAAGAAGTTTGGGAGAATTTAATGAGTCTAGGCGGCGATACATTCTCTCATATAACGATTTCTGGTGGAAATCCTGCCTTACTTCCATCTTTAGGCCCTGTAGTTGAGTTTTTAAAGGAAAAGAATATGACTTTAGCTCTTGAAACTCAAGGTAGTAAGTGGCAACCATGGTTACCTTCTATTGATGAAGTTACTTTATCGCCTAAACCGCCTAGCAGTGGCATGAATACTGATTTTGATATGCTAGGAAGCATCATTCAAAATTTAGAAAATCACCCGAAGTTTTGCTTAAAAGTTGTTATTTTTGATGAAAAGGATTTAGTTTATGCAGAAACTGTTCATCAAAAATTCCCACATGTTCCGTTCTTTTTACAAGTCGGAAATAGTTGGCTAAATGCGGATGATGGTACTTTATTACAATACATGTTAAATCGTTACGAATGGCTTATAGATGAAGCAATGAAATCAAAAGTCTTTAAAAATGTAAAAGTTTTACCTCAATTACATGCATTTGTTTGGGGAAATAAGAGGGGAGTTTAACCAACATGGTAGGAAGATCAAAAGGTTCACTAGAAGAAGTATCATTACTTGGCAGCAACAACACAAAATATTTATTTGAATATGATCCAGGAATATTAGAAACATTTGATAATACTCACCCAAATCGTGATTATTTCGTAAAGTTTAATTTCCCTGAGTTTACTTCACTTTGTCCAAAAACTGGTCAACCTGATTTTGCGACAATTTATATTAGCTATATTCCTGAAAAGAAAATGGTTGAAAGTAAATCATTAAAACTATACTTCTTTAGCTTCCGTAATCATGGTGACTTCCATGAAGATTGCATGAATATCATTATGGATGATCTAATTAAATTAATGGATCCTCGATATATTGAAGTTTGGGGAAAATTCACTCCACGTGGTGGAATTTCAATTGACCCATACTGCAACTATGGTCGCCCAGGTACGAAATACGAAAAAATGGCTGAACATCGCATGATGAACCATGATTTATATCCTGAGAAAATTGATAATCGATAAAAAATCACTTTAAAGTGCACTGTATAAAATACAGTGTACTTTTTTTATTCAGGTAAATACTATATTCGTTTATGGCACTTAATTTGTTTTTATTTTACAATTAATGGAAAGTAAATAAGAAGTGTGGTGAAACCATTTGTTTAAACTATTACTCATTGAAGATGATTCTTCTCTATTCACTGAGATTAAAGATCGGCTATCAGGATGGTCCTACGAGGTTTATGGGATCACAGACTTTAGTAAGGTAATCCAAGAATTTACAGAGATAAAACCAGATTTAGTCATCATTGATATACAACTGCCAAAATACGATGGATTCCATTGGTGTCGGATGATTCGTTCCCATTCAAACGTACCTATTATCTTTTTATCTTCAAGAGATCACCCTTCAGATATGGTCATGTCGATGCAGCTTGGAGCAGATGATTTTATACAAAAGCCATTCCATTTTGATGTACTAATTGCAAAAATCCAGGCTACTCTTAGACGCGTCTATAATTATAATACCGAAAAAATTGCACTTAAAACTTGGTGTGGTGCAACCGTGGACTATGAAAAAAATACTGTATCAAATGAAAATGGTGCAATTGAACTTACAAAGAATGAGATCTATATTTTAAAACTGCTAATTGAACAAAAAAATAAAATCGTAAGTCGCGAGGATTTAATTAATGCCCTTTGGGATGATAAGCGATTTATTAGTGATAACACCTTAACAGTAAACGTAAATCGATTGCGTAAAAGACTAGATGAAATAGAATTAGGACAATTTATTGAAACTAAGGTTGGTCAAGGATATATTGCTTTAGAAGAGGAGATTTAATGATTAAAACATTTCTAATTGAGCGATTTAGTTGGATCCTTTTTTTTCTACTAACACAAGTACTCATTGTATTTGTTTCATTTATTGATTTGTCAATTCCTTTAAAATCATTACTTTACATTGTCTTTCTATCACTATTATTGTTTATCATTTTTTTAGTCATTCGATATCCTAAAGAAATAAAATTTTATAAAAGTCTTGTTGAACGTGAGGATAACCTTGATTTGACGGGAATTGAAGAGTCAAATAGCCCATTTGAAGAAATTGTTGAAAACAGTTTAACAAATCAAACAAGCTTATTAAAAAAAATTGCTATTCAAAATCAAACTTATTTAGAGCAAGAAAAAGATGAGCTCCTATCATGGATCCATGAAGTAAAAACGCCTTTAACAGCAATGCACTTAATGATTGATCGTATGAAGGATGAAAAGTTAAAGTCAAATTTAACATATGAATGGCTACGTATTCACCTATTATTAGATCAACAGCTTCACCAAAAAAGAATACCTTTTATTGAAAATGATCTTTATATAGAAAAAATTGAGCTGGAAGATGTCATTTATCCAGAAATTAAAACTTTGCAATCATGGTGTATACATAAAGGGATTGGATTTGACATTGAATTAGAGGAGCTAGAAGTATTTAGTGATGCTAAATGGCTATCCTATATACTACGGCAGCTATTAACAAATGCAGTGAAATATAGTACATCCTCAGACATTCGGATTATAAGTAAGCAAATTAATGAGCATGTGATTCTTGAAATTGAAGACTTTGGTCGTGGTATTCATTCAAAAGATTTGCCGCGAATTTTTGAAAAAGGATTTACTTCTACGTTTCAGCATCAAGACAATGCCTCTACAGGGATGGGGTTATATTTAGCAAAGAAAGCTGCCCAGTCACTACATATTACTTTCCAAGTAAAGTCTGAGTTAGATAAAGGTTCAATTTTCACGCTAACATTCCCTAAACGAAATGAATTTGTAAAAATAACAAGCATGTGACAAAATTGTCACATGCTTTTGTTTATTGTTCGGTTAATCAAAGGAAACGGTCTATGTAACCATTTATACTAATTTTATCGAATGAAAATAAGGGAGTGTATGAATTGAATATTTTAGAAGCAAATAAAATTCATAAAAGTTACGGAAATAAATTTAATAAACAAGAAGTGTTAAGTGGCATTAATATAAACATCGAAAAAGGTGAATTTGTTAGTATCATGGGGCCATCTGGATCTGGTAAAACAACTTTACTAAACGTTCTTTCTTCGATCGATAAGATTAATAGTGGAACGATTGCAATTGAAGGTAAAGATATAACGGATATGAGAGAAAAGCAATTAGCAGAATTTCGTAAATACTATTTAGGCTTTATTTTTCAGGAATACAACTTACTAGACACATTAACTGTAAAAGAAAATATTCTTCTACCTTTATCAATAACAAAAACGTCACCAAGTGAAGCCAATCAAAAGTTTGATGTAATCGCTAAAGAGCTTGGTATTTACGAATTAAAAGATAAGTATCCTAACGAAATCTCTGGGGGACAAAAACAGCGTACTTCAGCCGCTAGAGCATTTATTCATGAACCTAGTATTATTTTCGCTGATGAACCTACAGGTGCATTAGATTCAAAATCTGCTTCAGATTTATTAAATAAACTAAGCGAACTAAACGAGAAAAGAAGCGCGACAATTGTAATGGTTACACATGATCCAGTAGCAGCAAGCTTTTGCAATCGAGTTGTCTTTATTAAAGATGGACAAATCTATTCACAACTACACAAAGGTGATGAAACGAGACAAAATTTCTTTAAAGATATCATGAAAACTCAAGGTGTATTAGGTGGTGTTCACCATGAGCATTAATCATTTGATATTCCGAAATTTAAAAAAGAATTTAAAAAACTATTATCTATATGTTTTTGCTTTAATATTTAGTGCTGCTTTATATTTCTCATTTGTTACACTGCAGTATGATCCCTCAATGGATGCGACAAAAGGTTCGATTAAAGGAGCTGCTGCAATTCGCTCAGCGTCGATTTTACTTGTTGCGATCGTTTCGATATTCCTTTTATATGCAAATATGATTTTTATAAAAAGAAGAAGTAAAGAAATTGGTTTGTTCCAATTAATCGGAATGACTAAAAACAGGATTTTCGGTATTTTAACAGTTGAAAATTGTATTCTATATTTTAGTTCATTGGTTCTTGGTGTCTTAGTGGGTTTTTCTATTTCAAGGCTGATCGTTATGATTCTATATAAAATCGTAGGAGTTAAAGCGATTGCTAATTTACATTTTTCTTCACAAGCATTAGTACAAACATTAATAGTATTTGTCGTCATTTACGCGTTCATTATGTTAATGAATTATGCTTTTATTAAAAGACAAACTATTTTATCTTTATTCCGAGTAGTCTCATCGACTGAAGGAAAGCTTAAAAAAATGTCTATTTTCGAAATTTCTATTGGAGTTTTAGGTATTTTATTAATAATCTCAGGTTATTTTCTATCATCAAAATTATTTGATGGCGATTTTACTACTATGACTCAACTATTTTCGGTAATGATTTATATTTTAGCGTCAGTCATTATTGGAACTTATTTAGTGTATAAAAGTTCGGTTCGTTTTATTTTAAATATCGTTCGTAAAAAGAAAAATGGCTATTTAAATATTAATGATGTTCTCTCTTTATCTTCAATTATGTTTAGAATGAAGTCTAATGCCTTATTACTAACTATTATTACAACTGTTTCAGCACTAGCGATTGGCTTATTATCTTTAAGCTATATATCTTATTATTCTGCAGAAAAGACAGCTGAGAGCCACGTCCCTGCTGATTTTTTCTTAAATAATAAAAAGGATTTACAAACTTTCACATCTGCGCTAGATAAAAATGGTATTAAATATAGAGAAAAACACACCGAGGTTATTCAAGTTAATGCAAATATAAAGAATATACTCGATAAAGAGTTAGAAGGCATGATGAAGGATGCAGACAAGTTTCCACTTGCGGTCGTAAGTGAAAAGTCAGTTAAACTAAACCTTGCTTCAAATGAAGTGTTATTTACTGGATACGATGATATGCTTCAAAAATTTATGACCTTAAAGGATTCAGGGCATATTGAATTAACTAGCAACAAGAAAAAGTTTAACCTTAACTATTTAGGATTAAAACGTGAAAAGATTATACCTTCCTACTTCACAAATGGCGGATTTCCTACTGTCATAGTGGACGATCAAGTATTTAAAACGTTAAAACAGAATCTTGATCCATCAATTCAAAAAGATTCTACTGTCTACAATGGAATTAATATAAGTGATGAAAAACTAATCGAAAAAGCAAATAATATTTTTGTGGACCATCAACTTGAAAAGAATTATCCTAATGATTCTCGACTTGAAATCGTTAAAAGTCAGAAAGCAAATATGGGTCTTATTATGTTCATCGTAGGATTTTTAGGACTAACGTTCTTAATGACATCAGGATGTATTTTATACTTTAAACAAATGGATGAAAGTGTTGATGAAAAACCCAATTATACAATTTTACGTAAACTAGGTTTCTCTCGTAAAGACTTATTAAGAGGTATACGTTCTAAGCAATTGTTTAATTTCGGTATCCCATTAGTGGTCGGACTAGTTCATAGCTATTTTGCTGTTCAATCTGGATGGTTCTTGTTCGGTACTGAAGTCTGGACACCAATGATTATCGTCATGGTTTTATATGCGGTTTTATACTCTGTGTTTGGTCTTTTATCCGTTCTTTATTATAAAAAAGTGATTAAAGAAGCTCTTTAAACTTTTATAATCCCTATTCCCTACTCTAAATAATAGAAGCTCTATCTGAGCTTCTATTATTTTTTTTACTTATTTTGATTTATAATAACCTTATACATACTACTTTAAAGGTGGATCGGGATGACGAAAACGATTGTTGAAAAACTAAACTTAAAAAAGTATAAAAAAGCTACCGTTTTAAATCAGCCAAGTGATGCAAATTATTTTGCAGATTTACCACATTTTGATACGGATCTATTAAATCATCCTTATGATCTAATATTTGCTTTTGTACTTGATATGGACTCGCTTAAAGAACTAGTAACAAAGATTACCCGAAATCATTATTTAGATAAGAATGGCTATATTTTTATTGCCTACCCTAAAAAAGGCAACAAAGTATATCCGACTTATATTCATCGTGATGATTTATTTGAGGGATTAGGTGCTGATGAGAGCGGCTATATTGGTTCAAGTACAATTAAGTTTGCTCGTATGGTTGGACTGGATGACGTCTTTACGGTTGTTGGATTAAAAGACGAATCAAAAACAAAAGCTGTGAACTCAGCAAAAGCAAGTCAATGCGTAGATGATTATATCGAAATGATTCCAAACGTCGAAAAGGATTTAGAAGATTCTCCTGAATTACTTACGATTTATAAGTCTCTAACTCCTGGGTATCGTAAAGATTGGGCACGACACGTCTATAGCGCTAAGCAAGAAGCAACGAAAACAAAAAGACGAGAAGAAATGAAAATGGCCCTAGGTGCTGGTTATAAAACGATGGATTTATATCGTAGAGATAATAAATAAAAAAAAAAATCCACAAGATTATTTCTCTTGTGGATTTTCTTCGCTTATTAGATCATTTTGATGTTACTTTAACAACAACGAGTAACTTTACCGCCTTTAGAATTAAAACGCGACTCTTGTGCTTCGATAAAGAACTCTTTTCTAGATTGAATTGGTTGATCAGGGTGTTGTGTTTTCATATGTTCAACATATTTCTCATAGCTTGGTACACCTACTAATAAACTAATAAACTGTTTATAATATTTTTTGAACTCCTTCACTTTATAATGCATAATTTTTCGGTTCACTTTCTTCGCGTTTAATATACGGAGTTTCATGTAATTTTATTGGTTTATTGGACAATATATTTATCCAATTTCGAACCGAAGCAATTAGAACTAAAAGCACAATCACCATAAATACTCCACAAATCGTTGCGTCAATATAGTCATTTAAAATAATTTGATTCATTTGTGCTTTACTAGCTGCCGGTGCAAGGATTTTGCCAGCATCTAAACCATCTTTAAAAATTTTAGCATGCGCTAAAAATCCTATTTTTGGTAATGCATGAAACAGCTTTTGCCAACCAGCAGTCATTGTTACGATTAAGATCCAAATCGTTGGCACTAATGTAATCCATGCATATGCCTTTTTCCCCATTTTCAGTAATATAGTTGTGCCTAGCAATAATGCAATCGCGGCGAGCATTTGATTTGCAATTCCGAATAATGGCCATAAAGTATTAATACCTCCAAGCGGATCAATAACTCCTTGGTAAAGGAAATACCCCCAGCCAAAAACGCAAATGGCTGTCGCAATTAAGTTCGCAGGAAGTGAATCCGTTTTTCCAAATGGCTTATACACATTGCCTAAAATATCCTGCGTCATATAACGGCCAATCCTAGTTCCAGCATCAATTGTTGTTAAAATAAATAAAGCTTCAAATAAAATAGCAAAGTGATACCAGAAAGCCATTAATGCCTTACCACCGATTACTTTAGAGAAGAGTGCCGCCATGCCGATTGCTAAAGTTGGTGCCCCACCAGTACGAGAAAGGATTGTTTGTTCACCTACGTCTTTGGCTAGCGTGCTCAAATCATTTGGAGCTATTGTAAAGCCCCAGCTTGAAACTACTTGAGCCACTTGATTTACGTCAGTTCCAATTATGGCAGGTGGGCTATTGATGGCAAAATATGCTCCTGGAGTTAATAAACAAGCAGCAATCATAGCCATTACTGCTACAAAAGACTCCGTTAACATAGCACCATAACCAATGGCACGTGCATGCGTTTCACGCTCAATCATTTTAGGGGTAGTACCTGAAGCAACTAATGCGTGGAATCCAGAAACAGATCCACAAGCAATTGTTATAAATAAAAATGGAAATAAATTTCCAGCAAATACTGGTCCTGTTCCGTCAATAAATTTTGTAACGGCCGGCATTTGTAAATCCGGTGCTACAATAATAATGCCAATTGCTAAAGCTAAAATCGTTCCAACCTTTAAAAATGTGCTTAAATAATCACGTGGAGCTAATAATAGCCAAACTGGAAGTACTGATGCTATAAACCCGTAACCAATTAACATAAGGGCAATCGTTTCTCCCTTAAACGTAAACATTGCCGCTAATGTTGGACTTTCTGCTACATATTGTCCCGCATATAATGAAATTAGTAATAAAATCACACCAATAAAAGACCCTTCTCCTACTCGGCCTGGGCGTATGTATCGCATATAAATACCCATGAAAAGTGCGATTGGAATTGTTGCCGCAATCGTAAACATTCCCCACGGACTTCCCGCAAGTGCTTTAACTACAACAAGGGCTAAAACAGCTAATAAAATAACCATAATTCCTAAAATACCTATTAAAGCAATAACGCCTGTTATAGGACCAATCTCTTCTTTAATCATTTCACCTAGTGATTTACCATTTCTACGTGTCGAAGCAGCTAATATGACAAAATCCTGTACTGCGCCAGCAAATACAACTCCTACAATAATCCAAATCGTTCCGGGTAAATAACCCATTTGCGCAGCTAAAATTGGTCCAACTAGAGGCCCAGCCCCTGCGATCGCTGCAAAATGATGGCCAAATAATACCCACTTATTCGTCGGTACAAAGTCTTTACCGTCGTTATTAATTTCGGCAGGTGTTTTACGAGTTTCATCAAGTTTAAACACTTTATCTGCAATAAACTTACTATAAAAACGATAAGCCACTGCATATGTACAAACTGCCGCTGTGAGGAGCCAAATTGCATTTATTGTTTCCCCTCTTTTTAAAGCTAAAACAGAAAAACAGAAAGCTCCAAGTATTGAAATTAATCCCCAAACAACTATTGATTTTAAAGATTTCACAACAAAAGATACCTCCTTTTTCATTTATAAAAGAAAGTATATCATTAATTCAGAATTTTTTGTCAATTAATGGTAAAAAAAGTATAATAACGACATTTATACTGATTTTAAGCTGGTTTTTCTTCATAAAAGTGGACGAAAGTTATATTGAACTTCTCTAATTGAAGAGTTTCAAGGGAAAAAACAACTTAGCTATAGTAATATTTGAACTAATCTTTTTAAACAAAAGAAAACCATCTTAAGCTTAATTGAAGTGCACCCCAAATGTTAGACACGACTAACATTTGGAGGTGCATTTTTTATGACTAAATTTACTACTGAACATAAATTAGCGGTAGTTATGCGTTATTTAGAAGGTAAGGAAAGTTTTCGTTCTATTGGTAAGTTATTTGGAACGTCCCATGCTGAAGTGAGAAACTGGGTAGCTCAATATAAGGAAAATGGGATTAATGGATTGCTTAAAAAGTCATATACAAGTTATTCGGTACAGTTTAAACTAAACGTATTAAAGTATATGAATGACCACGGGACGTCACCTAATGAAGCAGCTGCAATTTTCAGTATTCCTTCCCCTAGAACGATTCGAAAATGGAGGACTCAATTTGAAACACAAGGACAAGACGCCCTAGAATCAAAGAAAAAGGGGCGACTTTCCATGAAAAAAGAAACAAAGAAAACTACACCTGTTGTAGCATCAATTGAAGAACTTCAAGCTGAGATAGAACGTTTACGCATGGAAAATGCATATCTAAAAAAGTTGAATGCCTTAGTTCAAAACAAGGAAAAATCACGAAACAAGACAAAGTAAAAGTTGTCTATGAATTAAGGCATGAGTTTTCGTTAAAAGAACTTCTACTGCTAGCCAGTATTCCGCGTAGTACGTTTTATTATTGGATGAAAAATCTAGAACGTCCTGATCCAGACGCAGAGTTAAAAGTGCTGATAAAAGAAATTTATGAGGAACACGAATTTCGTTATGGCTATCGTAAAATTCGAGACGAGCTTACGAATCGTGGTTATAAAGTAAATCATAAAAAAGTTCAACGACTTATGAAAGAACTAGGGATAAAATCACTTGTGAAGGTAAAGAAATATCGCTCTTACAAAGGTGAAGTGGGTAAGATTGCACCCAATATTTTAAATCGAAATTTTCAAGCTGAAAAACCAAATGAGAAATGGGTTACAGATATAACTGAATTTAAATTATTTGGAGAAAAGCTATACTTTTCACCTATGTTGGACTTATATAATGGAGAAATAATTGCTTATACAATTGGTTCACGTCCAACTTATTCACTTGTATCAAATATGTTAGAACAATCTCTTGAACGTTTAACAGATTCCGATACACTACTAATTCATTCAGACCAAGGGTGGCACTATCAAATGAAAAAATATCGTAGTGCTCTTATTAAACGTGGAATCACTCAGAGTATGTCACGAAAAGGAAACTGTTACGATAACGCAGTAATTGAAAGTTTCTTTAGTATCATGAAATCTGAACTACTCTATCTTAAAGAATTTAACAGTGTCGAACACTTTAAACAAGAACTAGCTAAATATATAGATTACTACAATAACAAACGAATTAAGGCAAAATTAAAAGGCATGAGCCCAGTAAAATACCGAGTTCATGCCCAACAGGCTGCCTAATTGAAGTAACCAGTCTAACTTTATGGGGTCACTACAAATTGCTAAAGGATGGTTTTCTTTCATTAAATAGGTTATTTAACATGTTGAATAAAATTAATGTCGATCAGTTCATTCAGCCTTTGTAGTTCTTTTTCTCCTAGTAACTTTTTCCCTTCGTTTAAGGATACTAGAGCACTCTCAATTAAATATTTTCGCGGTGTTTTTGACTGCAATAATTCATTTTGTAAAAAATCTAGTAACTCATTGTACTTTTGCTGTTCATTACTATTTAATGCTGATTTTTTCATTGTACAAATAATACTACAAAGCTTTTGTTGAAGATTTTCTTCGGTCTTTCTTACTGGTAACCATTTATCTAATAGCCCTAAATTGAATAATTGCTCACCAGATTCCTCAACATCCTCAACAATCTTAATCATACGTTTTACACTATATCGGACAACATGATCCATACTAATATTCATATCTTTGGCGAGGTCATAGTATCTCACATTATGGTGTATTATTCCTAAAAACATAATGGCACTATCTAATAAAAAGTCTTTCTTCTCACTGCCAAAAATGTCTAAAAAACGTGTATACACCCAATTTAATGTCTTAAAATTACCTTCTCTTATGAACTGTTTAATATCTAAGTCATTTATATAAATTACTTCTTCAAATAGAGAAATTAGTTTATTATCTCTATTTGCCTCCATTAATAAAGTTATTTGTTTAATGAAAATTTCAATATTCGAAGGGCTCTGTCCGATCAACAACTCATTTCTTTCATGCTCAAGTTTTTTATAAATCATATTAAATAATGCGACTACTAAATCACTTTTTGACGAAAAATAATTATAAAATGTACCTTTAGATATACCGCTACAGTCTAATATGTCTTGAATTGACGTTGCTTGAAATCCTTTTTCAATAAACAATTCATGAGCTATTTTTACAACATGCTGTTTACGATCATTCATATAATCACCTTGGTTCTAGTTAATTACTGCTTAAAAAACATAGTACATTATTTTAACATTTTTAACTAGTAAATATCTGATTAGTTTATTAAAGATTTCTAATGGTTATTATAATTGCATCTAATGAATGAATGGTATATCATATTATCTTATATAGAAGATGGAAACACAGTTCAAAAAATTGAACTAGATGTACAAAGGAGGGGAAATCATGGATCATTCCATGAATAAATCGGTTCGCCCACCATATGGGATTATTACAATCCTAATGATTGGGGCTTTTATTGCGTTCTTAAACAATACTTTACTTAATATTGCTTTACCTTCTATTATGAAGGATTTGGACGTTGAGCCTTCGACTGTTCAATGGCTTTCAACTGGATATATGCTAGTTAATGGAATTTTAATTCCGACTACTGCTTTTTTGATCCAAAAATATTCTGTTAGACATTTATTTATAACTGCACTACTTTTATTTAATATCGGTACTTTAACAGCAGGATTTGCACATGTATTTCCTTTATTATTAGCGGGCCGTATGATTCAAGCTTCTGGTTCGGCTATTTTAATGCCATTATTAATGAATGTTATGCTAACTAGCTTCCCTGTTGAAAAACGAGGAACTGCAATGGGCTTCTTTGGTTTAGTAATGATGGGTGCACCAGCGATCGGACCAACGTTATCTGGGTGGATTATTGAACATTATGACTGGAGAATGCTTTTCCATGTTGTTTCACCGATTGCATTGACGATTTTAATTATTGGCTTTTTCTTACTTAAAGATAAAAAAGAGAAATCAAATAGTACGATCGACCTTTTCTCTGTTCTTTTATCAAGTATAGGTTTTGGTGGATTATTGTACGGTTTTAGTACTGCCGGAACAAAAGGATGGGATAGTCCAGAAGCTTACGTTACATTAATTGTAGGCGTTATTTCATTAGTACTATTTATCGTACGTCAATTAAAACTTGATACGCCAATGTTAAACTTTAGAATTTATCGCTACCCTATGTTTGCTTTATCATCAGCGATTTCAATTGTAGTTACAATGGCTATGTTCTCAGCAATGATGCTTTTACCGATTTATACTCAAACGCTTCGAGGCATTAAACCATTTGATGCAGGCTTAATGCTGTTACCAGGTGCTTTATTAATGGCAATTATGTCGCCAATTACGGGTAAATTATTTGATAAAATTGGCGGAAGAATACTTGCAGTAACTGGTTTAGCGATTATGACTGTTACTACGTATTTCTTAAGTAAGTTAACAATGGATACAACTTATACGCATATTATCATTTTATACTCATTACGTATGTTCGGTATGTCGATGGTTATGATGCCAGTATCGACAAATGGGTTAAATCAATTACCAAGACGATTCTATCCACATGGTACTGCGATGAATAATACTTTACAGCAAGTATCTGGTGCGATTGGTACAGCTTTACTCGTAACAGTAATGTCGAATCGTACTGAATCAAAAGCTAAAGAGCTTGCTGCTGAAGCGATGAAGCATGTGACTAGTAAACCTACACCTGAAATGCTTGCTCAAATTAAGCAAGAGATCTCAATGAAGGCAATGTTAGAAGGAATTAACTTCTCATTTTATGTGACGGTATTCGTTGCCGCAGTAGCACTAGTTCTTGCATTCTTTATCAAACGTTCAACAGCTGCAGAGGAACCTGTAGTGAAAGAAAATACTAATACTAGTAATAACTTTAAGAAAAAGTTAGCAGAGAACTAATAAAGTAAATCTCAGACTAAAAAAGTTCAACCAAGTTTAAGATGTCCCCATATAAAATAGACACTAAAAAAGACTAAACCATTGTTACCTGTATATTACTCGGAAACAACGGTTTAGTTTTTTTGTATACGTCTATTTTTTATAGAAATGGATATATTCCTTAATTGATCATTGCTAATTCTTATAATTCTACTAAAATATTCGAAATTTTAGCGGCATTTTCATATTGCGCTGTTTCTAGATAGTATTCATATAATTCCATAGCATATTTTTTTAATAAAGATAAGTGGTTCGCTGACTGGAAATATGGAAGAGCTTTTACCTCTATATATTCGTAATATTGCTTTTTTTTATCTTCTATACGAAAAGTAATTATTTTAAATAAAATTTGATATAACATATTGTTCATTTGTTTTGCGACTGATCTACCTTTGTGAGCCATTCTTAACGCTTCTGTTTTTTTTATTAATTTACCGTCTTGGCAAAGAATCAAATAATTACGTAGAGTTTTGAGATATGGAGCTGAAGGTTTTTCAACTAAATTAAGAGCTTCTATACATAATCTTTGTGCTTTTATGTAATCCTTTCTTCTCCAGTATACGAAAGATAAATTACCTAATAATATTTCTTTAATTTCAACTGCATTCAATAAATCACATTCTTGAATTAAATTATAATAGCTTTCCTCTATTTGTTTAATATCTGTATTTTTATCATTGTGAATTTGTGCAAGCATAAAAGCTTCAGTCTCTAAAGCCATTTTAAAGTTTTTCGTATCTTTAAAGTGACGCAGAGCTTTTTCAGCTTGTGCATATGCCATTGTTTTGTTTTGAATTAAGTGATTAGCTCTCGCTATGTGGTAGTAGTATTCATCATTTCTATATTTATCTATATCAATTTCTTTTAGGATATTGATCGCCTGTCGTGTATCTTTTTCTAATGAAATTTCATTTGTCTCGATGTAATAGATTCCCCACACATGCAATTGGAGATTCTTTTCGAAAGGGGGAAGATTTTGATAGATTTTTTTTACACTTTGTAAAATAGAGTATGTCTTAACATAATCTTTTTTTAAGATATAATATCTCGCCTTTAACAAGGTATAGTACGCTGCGTACTCAGTAAAGTTTAGAAATGGAATTCTTTCAAATTCTTTATACATCGCCTCTACAAAATCCATCTTTTGCATAATGATGAACTTATGCCAACGATTAAGTTGATTTTCCATATTTTCAAGAAGAGCAACTTCTTTTTCGATATCAATATTCAACCGGTCTGAAATAACCTTAATAATATCGTGGGAATAGGCTGTTTGCTCTAATTCAATTTTACTAATATAGGAAAGTGTACAAATGCCCCTCCCTAATTCTTCCTGTGTTAACCCTATTTTTTGCCGATAAAATCTGATGATTTGCCCAACTGACAATTTACTCTACTCCTTCACACTCCACCTATTTAATGAAATAAAATTTTAATAAATTTAACTTTATCTTAATATATCACTACTTGCAAAGAGTTGACAATTCGTCAAATCTAATTACTAGTATATGGAAAAATGTTTTTGGAACCACAGTAAAATATTTGGTTAACTAATCATTATAAAAATAAAACATCTCCAACATGACGCTCTTTATAAAGCAATCTGTTTGAGATGTTTTGGATATATTTATTAATGGAGGATCGGATTACTATTTATCTAAAAATCAGAATGAAACCTCTTCTTCTATGAGCTTGTGATTAGTTACTGTTTTCATCTGTATCATCATGATATGTCCCTGCTTCTTGCTGTGCATTAAATGTCCAGTTTACTTGTAGCTTGTCTCCTTGGAAATGGTTTTGGTCTTGTCCATTATCTACAAACTCGAATAATACGAAGATTTTTTCCTTATTGCCTGCTAAAATGCCATCTGGGATAGGACCATTTAAAGTATCAATTTGAGTTATATCTGGTTGTTGATTTTGTAAGTCATATAGTGTTGTTTCAACAATTGGATTTGTTGCACTACTAGTGTTATACATAATTGTCACTTTAATATGTTTAGCTAAATCATCACCATTATTATTTGAATTAGCATCTTTCACATTATATTTTGTGTCTAATAATACTTTACTGATATTTAATGAGCCGTTGTTTTCCAATGTAAATTCACGGAAAATTTCATCTCCAGGTTTGATATTGCTAATATTTACAACAGCTTTAGGATTCAATTCTAAGTCTAATGTTCCTGCAGCAAAAGTATTATGTGTCTCAACTGAGTCACTAAAATATGCAAATGTTCCTCCTCCAATTAAAGATAATCCTAATGCAGCACTCATGACTCCTTGACTTACTTTCTTCGTAAAACTCATTTTATTTCCCCCTTAGGTATAATATATTAAACTCTTATGTATTCTATAGGTGATACATATGAGATCTAATCAACATAATCAAGCTTTTGCTGTTTGCTCTAACTCTTTTTTTGCACTTCCAATTGAATAGATGGCAGAAGTAATAAGTAAGATCCCTGGTATAATTAATAAAAGCGATGATCCAATTTTTGAATTCGCATAGTTTAACGCGTAACCTAAATAAGGAATCGTAAAACCAGTATATTTTCCTACTATGTCTTGCTTAGTGACTGTCCATAAATCTGCGCTATTATTGTTATCACCTTTTGTTTTATATGTGATGACGCCATTCTTATTTTTTATTTCTATGATTCTATGAGTTATTAACTTTTCTTTAATTCGAAAAGTGATGATATCATTTTTTTGATAGCTAGTTTGATTTGTATGTAATTTTATTGAGATAATCGATCCTGTTTGAAAAGTCGGTTCCATTGAGCCAGATAATACTGATTTCACTTGGTAACCAAGCATCGAAGGTTCATGTCCGGATATTCTTGAAGAAATAACAACAAATGCCAAAATACAGATTAACCCTCCAAACATTACTTTGACGAAATTACTTAGTATAGTTAATAGTGTCTTCTTCAACTTCTTCACCTACATAAAATTATTTTTGTTCTCCATCAGGCTTCTGTACATTATTTGTTTCACTTTCTAGTTGTTTTATTTGGAATGAGATTAGTGAATGGACTTTTTCTATATATTTAAAGTCAACAGTAGCTTGAACATTTTTTAAAATGTTCAGTACATCATGGTATCCTTCACTTACATAATCGAATGTCCTAGGGTCTGTATTTTTTTGACTTAGTATTTGACTATTGAATTGTGATAGTTCATCTACATTACTTTCTAAAGCTTTGTATTGAAGACGAATTTTTTGATCAGTTTCTTTAATTTTATCTTCACTTATCTCCAGTTCTTGATAAGAAACATCTGTAGAAGGAAGATCAATAGATTCATATTCTTTGTTTATCGTCTTAGCAATCTCTTGTGATTGGTACACTAGCTGTTTTATTGTTGATGGAAATACAAATGCTGTTGATACTTCGACCGGCCTTAACGTTTCTTTAGTTGAAAAGGAAGCTTCTGTTTCTCCAGTGATCTTCACTCCAACGTAAAATGACATACAGCATAAGCAAGGAAAAATTATCATTTTATGAATTGAATTTTTCATGTGTTCCCCCCCTCTTGTGAAGTAATCAAACTCAATTGATTTTAATTATACAGAATTTGCTGAAAATTGTTACCGAGATATTTTCTATTAAAATCATGGTAGAATTTTGTCGAATTTTGAATCATCCAAAAGAAAAATCGATTTATCTACTCAAATATCTCTCAAGATTAAATAATCGAAAACCCATTGATTTAGTTGAGTTTTTTTTCAATAATTGTAATTGTTCCAAAATTCAAAATTAGAGGTGGAAACAGTGAAAAAAAGAAATTCGAAAAGAACTAGAAGTAAGACCGTTATTCCAGCAGTATTATCTTTATCCGTTGCAATGGGTGGCTTAATTCCAGCTACAACATTTGGATCTGGAAAAGCAAGTGCCCAAACCGTTTCAGATGTAGTAAATAAGGATGAGATAATCAAAGCGTTTCTACATTCAAAAGTAGAAAATCAAAGAACAAGACTAGTCAATATTGGTGAACAATTTAAAATTGTGAGCGAAGAAACGGATCCTTTAACTGGTACTTTTCATGTACGTACAGTTGAGCAATATAAAGGAATACCGATTTATGGATCAGGTCAAACTGTTGCACTAGATGCAAACAATAATGTTTATTCATCTATCGGGAAGGTAACTCAAGATCTATCGCGTTCACTAATAACGACTGAAGCAACAATTTCAGAGGAGGATGCTGTTGAGATCGCAAAAGACAAAGTTGAATCACAAATTGGTACAGTTGAACATTATGATCAAATTGACTCTCAATTAACAATCTATCCTTTCAACGGAAAATATTATTTAACTTATTTAGTTAAAGCGTCAACTTCAGCTCCAGCCCCAGGCTTCTTCCACTATTTTGTAGATGCAAATAGCGGAGAAGTGATTGATAGCTATAATGCATTAGATACTGCAATTGATCCAGCAACACTTTCACCAGTAACTGGAAGGGGATTAGACCTTCACGGCAAAATGCAATCTTTCCCTGCTGGAAAGGATCTTGCAACTGGAACTAGTTATTTATTCAGTTCATCAGTTTTCGGAAATACTAATGTTCCTATTTTAACTCGTACTGCAAAACGTGCTAATGAAACAGCCTTTCAAATTGTTTCTGCTTTTGGTTTTAATGGTTATGATATCACGACAACTAGCCCAAGTAATTTCTTCACTGATCCTGCAGCCATTTCAGCTCAATACAACTCGGATAAAGTCAACCAATACTATCAATATGTTCATAAACGTAATAGTTTAGATAATAAAGGTATGACACTAATTAACACTGTTCACGTTGGAGTTAAATGGAATAATGCCGGCTGGAATGGAAAACAAATGGTATACGGAGATGGCGACGGAGTTAAATATAGCTCTTTAGCTGGTGGTTTAGATGTTGCAGGCCATGAAATGACGCATGGTGTGGTTACAAATTCTGCTGATCTAATTTATAAAAATGAATCTGGAGCTCTGGATGAATCTCTAGCAGATATTTTAGGTAATTTCGCTCAAATGTACACTACTGGAATAACTGAATGGGAACTTGGAGAAGATATATATACTCCTAATATTAATGGAGATGGGGGACTTCGTTCAATGAGTAACCCTGCAGGTAAGGCTCAAAGTTTAATGCCATCAGGTCACTATCCTGATACATACCAAGATCGTTACTTAGGAACTGAAGATAATGGTGGCGTACACATTAACAGTGGAATCAATAACAAAGCTGCTTATTTATTAACTCAAGGTGGTACGAATAATGGTATTACAATTAAGGGAATTGGAAATAAAAAGGCAGAAAAAATCTATTACCGTGCACTTACTCTATATTTAACTCAATCATCTGGATTTAAAGAGATGCGAGAAGCTGCAATCCAAGCTGCACGTGACTTATATGATAAAAACGGTGTTACTTCAGCAGAAACACAAGCTGTCATGGATGCATATACTTCTGTAGGTGTAAACTAATAGATAAAAAAATATAAGCAATTTTATAATGGACTCTTAATGGGGGCGCTTAGAAAAAACACTTTTTTGCACATAGTAAACCAATTGTTTCTGAGATCTAATAAAGTTGAACCTATGTATTATGTAGTTCAACAAAGTATACAAAAAAATTAAAAAATAAACGAAATCAAATTGTTTTATCAATCTACCATCATTTATAATGCACCTCAAATATTAGACATATCTAATATTCGGAGGTGCATTTTGTATTATTCAAAGGTTGACAGTTTGGTCCATTCAGTCATATATATTTTGAACGATCAGCTAAAAATATCTAAAGTTTTCAAATGTATTAGCTTGCAAATATAATATTATCCCCTACAGGTAGACTGTATACCGTATAACTAAGAGGTAATTTTTTTATGGCGAAAAAAGGACAAACAGTTTAAACGAAAAAAGATGATCCTGTTCAATACAGAAATCATCTAATTAAAATGGCATAGCCCTATTATCAATTACATAGCTAATTATGGTTGAACTTTTTTATTAGCTCTTATAAATAAAATAATCAAAATCGGCATGAAGAGCTTGACCAGTTGTATCCTGACATTGCATTCCAACAAATGCACCTGTAAAGAACCCTCCGCCTTTAATATAATCATCAGACAGTTTATATGAGTATAGAGATATAGGGATAGCTGTCCACTCTTCCCCATCAAATGAGTAAGAGTACTGGTAAACATTCGTTTTCACATCTACTCGAAGATACACATATTCAACTTGTTCTGGAATGATAATTTCTTTTCCTTGAAGAGGTTGATCGAACTTAAAATTATCACATGTTACTAATTCAAGAATTCTGCCCTTTTCTTCATTCCAAGTAATTTGACATGAAGTCCAGTTTTGAGTGTTGTAATAATTTACTAAACCAGCAGATTGATGGAATGTATTCGGATTAAATGCTACTTTTGTTTCTGCAGTAAAGTTAAAATGTTGCCAACGTCTTGCTATAAATGACTGAGTAAACTTAGATGTTAGGGATTCTCTTCCGTAAAGACGTAGATGCCCTGGATTGTCTTTTAGTGAAACGATATTCTCTCCTAATGGAATTCTCAAGTTTTGAAAGTGAGGGTTTAAGATTTCTGAGTTAAAGTCATCCATCACAGGGTAATCACTTTCCCATTTCACTTCATCTATTTTTGGTCCCTCTATTTCCAGTGAAGGACTGTTCCCTCCAACGACATACGGCCAATCATTTTTCCACTCAAGCCTTTGTATAGCCGTTTCTCTTCCTAAAGGACAGAAACCTCTTGGATCTAACAACGGTTGACCTTCTCTTGGCAATGGTCTTCCTGTTAAATGTACTAGGAACCATTCATCTGTATGCGTTTGAACAATGGATGCATGTCCTGCTTTTTGAAGTGGAATTCTTGGTGCATGGAATGACGAAATTAACGGATTTTCTGGGTGTACTTCATATGGGCCCTTTAACTGTTTTGACCTAGCAATTGTAGCTTGGTGATCATATTTCGTACCGCCTTCTGCCGTTAGTAAGTAATAGTAACCATTCATTTTATATAAATGAGGTGCTTCCGTCAGTTTAATATCGGTTCCTTTAAAGATAACCTCTGCTTTTCCGATCAGTTTCTGTTCTTCTACACTGTATTCTTGTAGTGAAATGCCATAAAAATGATGATTTCCTACGCGATGATCCCAAACCATATTAACTAAATATTTTTTTCCATCCTCATCGTGGAATAGTGAAGGATCAAATCCGGTACTATTTAAGTAAATTGGATCCGACCATTCTCCGTCAATCGATTCACATGTTGCGAGGTAGTTGTGACAATCTTTCCATTGACCTTCGACTACCTTTACATCAGTGTAAATTAACCAAAACTTTCCGTCGCGATAAGATAATGCAGGAGCCCATATTCCGCCCGAATCTGGATTACCTATCATGTTTAATTGACTTAAACGATTCAAAGGTCTTGATGCAAAACGCCAATTCTTTAAATCCTTTGAGTGATAGATTCCTACTCCTGGAAACCATTCAAAAGTTGAAACTGCAATATAATAATCTTCCCCTACTCGGCAAATACTTGGATCCGGATTAAATCCCGGCAAAATTGGATTACTAATTTTAGCCATTTTAAACTCCTCCATATGCATCTATATAGTTCAATACTTTACTTTTTTAGTAAGCACCTTTGATAAAGTCAGAAACATTCTTTTGGTAGAAAAGCTCTAATTGATCTAATTCAGCTTTCGAAAAAGATTGTATATTCATTGCATCTAAATTGGCATTCACTTGACTTTGGTTTCTAAATCCCGGAATGACACATGTAATTTCCTTTTGATCTAAAATCCATCTAAGTGCTGCACTTGCCATTGATGACCTTCCTTCAGCAATCCAGTTAATCCGATTTGCTAATTCTACTCCTTTTTTAAAGCCCAAGCCTGCAAATGTCTCTCCGATATTAAAGGCCGCTCCATTTTCATTAAAGTTTCGGTGATCATCTTCTTCAAAAATATGATCAGCCTTATACTTTCCAGACAAGAGTCCACTTGCTAGCGGTAATCTTACAAGAATTCCAACCCCACGCTTATAAGCTTCCGGAAGTAATACTTCTAATGGCTTTTGTCTAAAAATATTAAAGATAACCTGTAAGCTTTTCACATTGGGGTTCTCTAAACAAATCATTCCTTCTTCAACCGTTTCAACGCTAACCCCGTAATGGCGGATTTTCCCTTCACTTTTTAAACGGTCAAGTACATTAAATACATGTCCATCCTTTAAAATTTCAGTTGCTGGGCAATGTACTTGATATAAATCAATCACATCTCGATTTAAGCGTTTTAGACTATCCTCGCAATAAGACTTAACTGCCTCATATGAGTAATTTTCCGGTGAATGAATATCACCTTTTCGACAAAACTTTGTTCCGATATAAATTTTGTCTTCAAGTCCTTTTGTGGCTTTAGCCAGTAGTTCTTCGCTATGACCGTCACCATAAACATCTGCAGTATCAAAAAAATTCACACCTTGATCGATTGCCTGTTGTAAGGATTTTAAAGCTTCAGTATCATTTGTTTTTCCCCATGCTCCACCAATTGCCCAAGTTCCAAAACTAACCTCACTAATCATTAAACCTGTATTACCAAGTTCTCGATAATTCAAGTAAAACTCCCCCTCTAGTGCTATTTATACCGTCTTTTACTACTTTCTAAATTCAGATAACATTTTATTTAATTCCTTCGTGTTGGAATAAACTTGCTTATAAATTGAATAAAGCTTTTCATATTGTTTAACGTTCTCACTAACTGGTTTATATGAAGTGATTGGCTTTATGAACTCCTCTGCACAAACCTCTAATGATTCGAACCAATTACATCCATAAGCAGCAAGCATCGCCGCACCCATCCCTGGACCTTGCTCGCTTGAAAGCTTAATAATTGTTGCATTAAAAATATCTGCTTGCATTTGAAGCCATATAGGATTTTTTGCACCGCCACCAATTGAAATAATCGAATCAATTTTTTTACCGTTATTTCGGAAAATCTCAATTGACTCGTTCAATGAAAAAGTAATACCTTCCATAACGGCTCTCGCAAAATCACTTCTCTTATGTGCTGCATCCATACCAATAAAACATCCTCTAATAACTGAATCCGCATGTGGCGTTCTTTCACCAACCAAATACGGAGTAAATATTAAACCATTCGATCCAATTGAAACGTGATCAACATCCTCTAATAGTTGTTTGAAATTCACACTCTCAGCAAAAGTATCTTTAAACCAGCTTAGTGAATATCCTGCGGCTAGCGTTACACCCATTGAATAGAAAGCATCTTTTTTACTATGGTTAAAATAATGAACTTTACCTTTAAAGTCGTGTTCACCATGCTCTTCATAAGAAAGGACAACCCCTGAGGTACCAATACTACAAAGCGTATTGCCTTCTTTTAAAATACCTGAGCCAATTGCGCCACATGCATTATCGGCTCCGCCTGCAAATACTTTCACTTCACGACTAAGTCCGGTCAAATCAGAAACCTCTTTTGTAATTGTTCCAACGCAAATCTGAGACTCGATAATTGGTGGGCAAAGATGGAAAGGAATATCGAGTTTTGTACATAATTCTTCACTCCACCGCTTTTCTTTTACGTTTAAAAGCAATGTTCCAGCAGCATCCGAGAATTCAGTATGAATTTCTCCAGTCAGACGATAACGAAGATAGTCTTTAGGTAATAAAAATACCGCTGCCTGATGATAGATCTCTGGTTCAAATTCTTTTACCCATAAAAGCTTTGGTAAAGTAAAGCCTTCAAGTGCTGGATTTTTCGTTATATCAAGTAAACGTTCTTTACCCACTTTTTCATTAATAAACTCACATTGCTTAGTCGTTCTTGTGTCATTCCATAAAATTGCATTACGAAGGATTTCATTTTCTTTATTCATTAGCACTAGACCATGCATTTGTCCCGAGAAACTAATCCCTTGTATATCATTTTGATGACCATTAAAGTCTCTAACTAGTTCGGCAAGACCATCGATTGTTTTTTCAACCCATTCTTCTGGATCTTGTTCACTATACCCTGATTTCTCTTGTATTAATGGATAGGAACGAGATACTTCATGGCATACCTCACCTGACTGATTAACTAACAAAATTTTTACGGCACTTGTACCTAAATCAATCCCTACTACATATTTCATAACAATCATCCTTTTTTTATTTTTGAGCCTATCGTATGAGAAAAATGTGCTGGAAATAATGAATTTCCCAGCACATTTTATGGTCAAAAGATTTTTAAACTGTTGCGAACTCAGAAATCGCTTCTAATAAATATTGGTTTAGCACTGATTTCAGACGTTCTTCACGACCAGATTTATTTTTTATATCATTTAAATTTAACGCATATGCTTCAAGTGTATGGAAACTTGCTTTATTCTCTACGATTTCTTTTCCAATACCATAAGTAAAGCTGCTATAACGATCTTCAATAAAGCTTTCAAATACTTTATCTTCAATTAGTTTATTAGCTACTAATGTGCCAATTGCAAAGCTATCCATTCCAGCTATATGTGCATGGAATAAATCTTCTACATCAAATGATCCCCTTCTTACTTTTGCATCAAAGTTCAGGCCGCCTTTTCCTAAACCGCCATTTTTTAAGATTTCATACATTGCTAATGTAGTAGAATAAATATCTGTAGGGAACTCATCTGTATCCCAACCAATTAACTTATCACCTTGGTTTGCATCAACTGAACCAAGCATTCCGTTAATTCGAGCAACGCGTAATTCATGCTCAAATGTATGACCAGCAAGTGTTGCATGATTCGCTTCAATATTGAATTTAAACTGTTTCTCTAAACCATTAGCTTGTAAGAAAGCTAGTCCAGTTGCCACATCAAAGTCATATTGATGCTTCGTTGGTTCTTTTGGTTTTGGTTCGATTAAGAACTGACCATCGAATCCGATTTCTTTTGCATAATCTACAGCCATATGGAAGAAACGCGCAAGATTGTCTTGCTCCAGCTTCATATCTGTATTCATAAGCGTGTCATAACCTTCGCGTCCACCCCAGAATACATAGTTAATTGCACCGAGCTCTTTTGCAATTTCTAAGCCTTTTTTCACTTTTGCAGCTGAATAGGCAAATACGTCAGCGTTATTAGAAGTAGCGGCTCCATTTACATAACGAGGATGAGTAAACATATTTGCCGTATTCCAAAGTAATTTTGTTTTACTTGTTTTCATATATTCTTTTATCATTTCTACAATGACATCTAGGTTTTTATATGTTTCACCTAATGTATTTCCTTCAGGGGCAACATCTGAATCATGGAAACAGAAGAAAGGTACATCTAACTTTTCATAAAACTCAAATGATGCTTCTACACGTGCTTTAGCAAGATTCATTCCCGTTAAATGGTTCCAAGGACGTTGCATTGTACCTGCTCCAAATGGATCTGAACCATCTGCAGTAAATGTATGCCAGTAAGCAACTGAAAAACGAAGTAAATCCTCCATTTTTTGGCCGTTAACTATTCTTTGAGGATCATAATATTTAAATGAAAATGGATTTTTTGATTTAGGACCTTCGAATTTAATTTTGTTAATATTAGTAAAGTAACTCATGTTTAATTCCTCCTAAAATAGTAGTTTTAAATTTTATGACTTATGTGAAATAACAATCCATGTGCGCAATACTTTCATATCATCTGGCATAATTCCTTGTAAGCCAGTCAATTCACTATTTACTTCAAGATTAGGAGCGTTAGTTACCCATGTGTAGGGCTCTGGGCATAAAAAGCCGCTTCTCCCATCTTTGTTATAAACGACCCAATGCTTAAAACTTTGATCAACAGTGTAATTAATCTCAACTCCTGTTGATTTGTTCGTTATTTTTGCCGTCTGTAGACCACTGTCATTGGGAGTAGATAGAAAAACATCATCTAACTCTAGCCCGTACAAGCTCATTCCTTCACTCAATTCATACTTGTACTCAATATCTTCTAATTCCCCAGTAGGTAAAAATCGATCATTTAGTTTCCAACGTTTATCGACTGGAAGCTTGAAGATTGAAGTTTCTTCTGGGAATACGAAACTAGTATGATAGCCAAAGCCAAACGGTAAAACTTCATTACTTTTATTAATAACTTCGGCTCTTTTTGCAAATAAATTATCATTCAGAATAAAGCTCATCCTTATCACAAAATGGTGCGGGAATTGAGCCATTACATCTTCGTGCTTACTTGAATCAAACTCAGTTATAATTTTCACTGTTTGCTCATTAACTTCTACACTCGAGATATTCCACTTTCTTGTGTGAACAAAACCATGAATGTGATTTTGCTTGTCCATTTCATTAATATCAAACTGATACGTTCTTTTGCCAAATCTAAACTTACCTTGATCGATTCGATTTGGAGGGAACAGGATTGGAGTACCGTAAAGAACTGGATTATTCAAATACTCCTCATTCGTTTGAGGGACTCTTAGTAGCTCAGTATTTGATTTTTTATGAACCATGGAAATCAAGTTTGATCCCCATCCGGGAATAATGATAATCTCCAATTCACTATTACCTGCTTTTATCGCGGGTTCATCTAAAAAAGAAATTTCCTCAGCATAAGTATTCATCTATATTCCCCGTTCTGTCATAATTTCTACATTTAGACTTTGCTAATCTTTCCTTGTCTTTGGTCTATTCGACTAAAGCTATACATACCACCGAACATAAAAATCCAAGCAATTGAAACAACACTAAAGAATGGAATTAGCCCTGGCTGATACAGTAACAAAAATACGATAGCGATTAGACTAACTAGCATTAGTAAAGTAATGTGAAAATGAAATACACTTAAAAAGAATGCATTTTTTAAATAGTCTTTTAGTTTAAATTCGTAATGTACATATAGCGGGAAAATATAAAGGGAAACCATTAAATAAACTGCCGCAATGATTAATAAAGGGATGATTAATATAAATTGGAACACCCCTTCGACCGTTCGAATGTAAAATACATCAAACACTAAGAAGATTCCGCTAAGAATGAATACCAAACCAAGTTTATTGGAACTTTTAAATTCCTTCAGGAAGATCGTTAGAAATGTTCTCCAAATCGGGAGATCCGTTTCTTTTACGATCCATTTACGAACAATTGTAAAAAGGGCTACCGTAGCAGGGAAAAAACCAAATATGACTAGTCCAGCAATTGTAAAGAGGAACCATAGTAGATTGACATATGCTAATTTCATGACCCACTCACATAGCGTAAACAATTTCCCCATTGTTTTTCCGAGTATCATTTAATCACCCTCCTTTACGAATCCATCTATAGCGTTATTTATTGCTCTTAACCTTTTACTGACCCAGAAGCAATTCCTTCTACAATTCGATTACTTAATATTAAGAAGGCAATTAGGATTGGCAGAATACTAATAACTAACGTAGCTCCGATTGCTCCCCAATCAGTCGTATACTGGCCAATAAAGTTTTGAATACCTACTGTTAGTGTTTTAAATTGATCTGAACTAATAAATGTATTAACGAAGACAAACTCATTCCAGTTGTAAATCATATTAATAATTGCTGCTGTAGCAATTACTGGTGATGTCATTGGTAAAGTAATTTTAAAAAAGATATGGTTAATTGATGCCCCGTCCATAATCGCTGCTTCTTCTACCTCTCTAGGTAGAGCTTCATAAAAACCAATTAAAATCATGATCGTAATAGGTAAGTTAAAAGCTGTGTAAGTAAGGATTACCGAGAGTGGATTATCAATCAAATTTATTTTTGTAAAAGTATTAAATAAAGGAATTAATGTTGAATGGACTGGAATCATTAAACCTACCATAAATAATCCCAATACCCATTTACTTGCTTTCCAATTCATTCTTGTAATTGCGAAGGTTACCATACTTGCTAATACAACCGTTAAAATAACGGCAGCGATCGTATAAGTTACACTGTTAAAGAAATACTGACTAATGTTTCCTTCAGTCCAAACTTTCGTATAATTCTCCCACTTTGGGCTTTCAGGTAAAGAAAAAGGTGACATATTGAAAACTTCTTGGTTATTTTTTAATGAAAAAATAAATAGCCATATGATTGGAAATATTTGAAAAATCGCTACGATTATAAGGAAAAGATACATAAATCCGTAAGCAATTTTACTAAAAATACTATTCTTGCTACGGTCAGTTTTCTTTTCAGTTACAATAGCTTGAGATCCTGTAACTCTTACCGTATCCACCTAAAATCCCCCTTTCATTTAGTAAATGTCATCATTTGATTCTGTAAATTTGCGAATAATCCAAGTAACTATTAAACAAATAACTAATAAGAAAAATCCAATTGCACTTGCATAACCAAAGTCAAAACCTTTAAATGCTTTCTGATACATGTAGGAAGCCATTACTTCACTTGAACCATTAGGACCTCCACCTGTCATAACATAAATTAAGTCAAAATATTTAAGTGACCCAACAACAGCAAGAACAATCGTTACTTTAACAACATTCATTATTAATGGTAATTTTATTTTTAGTGCAATTTGAATTGGTGTTGCTCCGTCAATTCTTGCAGCCTCGATTAGAGAGTCTGGAATATTTTTAAGTGCTGCATAGTAAATCAGAATATAAAAACCAGCGTACTGCCAAATAATCGGAATAATAATCGCATATAAAGCTAAGTTTGTTTCTGCTAACCAGGCTGGTGGATTATTAACTCCTAGAGAAACAAGTAAGCTATTTAGAATACCGTTAGTAGGATGATAAATTTTAAGCCAAAGCTGGGCAATTGCAACAGAAGCAAGCAGCATTGGAATAAGATATATTTTTCTAAGAAGGTCTGCACCTTTAATTTTTCCGGCAAGTATAAATGAGATAAACAAGTAACCAATTAAACTAACTGCCGAAAATACTGCTAATAAAAAGGAGTGGAAAGCACTTTTCCAAAATAGAGGATCATGTAATAAGTGGGAGTAATTCTTTAAACCTATGAATTCCTTTTCCCCAATTCCATTCCATTTCATTAAGCCAAAGTATCCAGTTTGTACGATTGGAACGTAAATCAAAGCAAGGATCAGAAAGAGAGCTGGTGTAATATACAAGGCAATTATTTTTTTATTTGACATAGCTTTATTCACTTCGTTTCAACTCCTTCCCCTATATTTAAAAATCAAGGGCATATTATAATGAATCCATATGCCCTTTTCTTTAGTACATCAGAATTTATTTATCTTCTGCCTTTAAAGCTTCTTCATGTTGTTTAGCAAAATCTTTTGGTTTTACTTCATTTCCAAATAAAGATTGGATTAAGTTTAAGTGAGTTTCAGCCACAGAAGCACTCATTTGAACGTCAGCAAATAATGTTAAGTTGCTAGCTTTATTTAATTCATTTAACACATCAATATATAACGGTGGTAAATTTACTTTTGAAGTATCAACCTTAGTCGCTGGGATTACACCCGCTTTTTCAACGGATTGCTCTCCCCACTTCTCTACAAAGAATTTAACAAAATCTTTAGCTTCAGCTTTAACTTTTGAATGTTCAGCTACGAATAAACCTACTCCAGGACCACCAACCCAGCTATTAATATTTCCTTTTCCACCTTCATATGTAGGGAATTTAAAGAAACCTACATTGTCTCGGAAGTCTTTTGGAATTTCTTCATTTGTCGTAAAGTTTGGAAGCTCCCATGTTCCCATTAAGTACATAGCTGCATTTCCATTTAAGAATTCAGATTTTCCCTCATCATTTGATAACCCATTAAAGCCTTTATTAAATGCTTTTTCTTTAACTAGGTTTTGAACTTCTGATGCCGCTGAAACAAGTGCAGGATCTTCGAATGTTCCTGTACGGTTAATTGCTTTATTTAATACATCAGCTCCACCAATTCTGTCCGCTAAATACATATACCAAAGTGAACCTGTCCAACGATCTTTATTTCCTAAAGCGATTGGAGCAACTCCATTTTTAGCAAGTGTTTTAACAACATTTTGGAATTCGCTATAAGTTTGTGGTACTTGAAGATTATATTTTTCAAAAATTGCTTTATTGTAATAAATTGGAGCGATGTTTAGTTCTAGAGGTAATCCATATGTTTTACCATCGATAGCATATGCTTCTGTTGTTCCGCTTACAAAAGAATCCTTTAATCCGTTATTTAACACATCATCTAAATCAGCGAAAAGGCCACCTTTTACAAATGGTTTCATATATCCTGCTGCCCATGTAAACCCAACGTCAGGAAGTTCGTTAGAAGAAGAAAGAACTTTAATCTTATTCTTGTATTGCTCATTTTCAAGAACTTCTACTTCGATTTTTACATCCTTATGTTCAGCCTCATACTGCTTTATAATGTCAGATACAATTAAGTTTTGTTGCTTAGAACTTCCAGCTGGCCAAAGATGCATAAATTTAATTACCTTTTTGGAACCGCTTTCAGTTGACGCGTTATTAGATTTACCACAGCCAGTTAAAGTCACCATCAGTATAAGAACTAGTGCTAGCATTAATGAAGATGCTTTCTTAAACATGTCAAACCCCCATTTTTTTGAATTTTTCGTTACAAGTAAATTCTAGCACTAAAAAAAAACCGCGGTAAGGTAACCACGATTGGATAAAATTCCACTATTTTTGGATTAGGGAATCATCAAGTTCTGACACTTTTCTAAATTTACTAGGGGTAATACCCTCGTAATCCTTAAAGATCTTAATGAAATATTTAGCCGTCTGATAGCCTACTTCTAGTGCAATTTCTTCAATTTGCAAATCTGTTGTCAGTAGTCGATTTTTTGCAATTTGCAACCTTTTTCTAGTCAAATACTCACTAAATGTTAACCCCACTTGCTCTTTAAATAACACACTAAAATAGCTAGCATTTAGATGTACCGCTTCCGCAACTTCTTTTAATGAAATTTGGTTGCTAATATTTTCATTAATAAAGGTCTTTGCTCCGTTAATTGAGTTAGAGCGATTAGAAACTTGATCTAGTTTTAATAATTTTTGATCAGTCACTTTTTCCATATATTCAATCCGTTCAATATTTGCTTCCTTTTCAAGCGCTTGCTCAATAGCCTCAATTAATTTTTGTTTACTTACCGGTTTTAATAAATAATTTACAACGCCTAGACGAATAGCCTCCTGGGCATATTCAAAGTCAGGATGTCCAGAAATAATAATTGAAACAAACTTATGGCCTTTATCCTTTAGGTTTTTTAAGAGCTCTAAACCATTCATTTCAGGCATACAAATATCAGTTACTAATAGATGAATTTTTGTTCTGCTCATCTGTTCAAATGTTTCTTGACCATTTGCCGCACTAAGAATTTCAAATTTACCATTTGACCATTTCTCTAATGTTTTTTTTAAACCTTGTCTAGTCGCTTGTTCATCATCAACAATTAGAATTGTTTTTGTATCCAAATTATTCCCCACCTTTGTCTGGAACTTCGAATAATACAGTTGTACCTTTGCCAATCTCACTTTCTAAACGAAGACCACTTAAGTCATATCCCTCGTAATATAATTTAATTCTTTTATTTACATTAGTAAGCGCCATACCCATCCCCTTAAAGGATGATACATTATCATTTTTAATTGCTAGATTAAGGGCATTAAGAGTTTCTCTATTAATCCCCGGTCCATTGTCCTGAACAGTCACTAATAAATTAGATGAATCATTAATCCTTTTAATCTTAACTAAAACAATCCCTTGTTCCCGACTACTTTCAATACCATGCATGATGGCGTTCTCAACTAAAGGTTGGATTAGCAATTTTGGGATTTTAATAGTTAGTAGATTTGGCTCAACAGATATCTCCCATAGTAACCTTTCTCCTAATCTCATTTTCATAATCTGTAAATAACGTTCAATTTGGTCGAGAGCAGCTTGTATAGTTACCCATTCACTACTGTTTGCATTGCCGATTGTATAGCGAAATAATCCTGACATTGCTATCACTATTTCAGCTAAATCCTCCTCACCCCTATCATCTAAAGACCAGTAAAGTGCATTTAGCGTATTATAAAGGAAGTGCGGATCAATTTGGGCTTGTAGCGCCTTCAACTCAGTTTGACTACGTAGTAATTCTTTTTCATATACGACCTGTATTAAATGATTCGTATTTTCTACCATCTGGTTATACGTTCTATTTAATTCAATAATTTCTAATGAAGCTGCGCTTTCCTTGTTAATTTTCAGCTCATCCATTTTCGCATTCTTCATTGTATTTGTAAGTTTTTTTATTGGTCTAGTAATCATTGTTGCTAGAATAATTGATGACACGACAAAAATGATAAATCCAATCGCACCAGATAAAAGAGTCGCTTTTCTTACCGGTGTTACTGCCTCATTTAAAAAGCTTGTAGGTTTTAAAATAACAAGGGTCCAGCCTGTTTTTGTAGATGGTTGTGTAACAATCATATAATGTTTTTTATTTAACTTTATCGATTCGTATCCTTCTGATAGAAACTTTTGAATATTAATGCCATAATTATCTGTTATCGGTGTTAAGTCCCTGTCAAGAAGCATCATGTAATCCTTCTCCCCAGGAGATAAATTACTTTCTTCAACCTGAAAGTAACTATTAAGAATTCTTACTACTAAATATCCTCCGTTTGAAAACCATCGATCCATTAAACTTACCCTTCTTATTGCATAAGAATAGTTACTATTTTTAGGATCTTTCCCTACCCACACTAATCTTCCTTTCTCGGCTTCTGCTTCCTTTACCCATTTCTCATCGATTACACTAGATATACTTTTTTCACCGAATGGAAAAATACGATTTCCTTCCGAAGAATATAGCTCAAAAGAAGAGATTCCATTTGAGTAAGCTAAAGAGTTATTTATTACTCTAATTAATGATTGTCTTTTGGCAAAATCAACACTTTCTCCGTTTTTCAATCCGAGTAATATCTGTTGAACCGTCTCATTTGTCATTAATTGATTTGATAAAGTGTCAATTTGCTTATACAAGGTTTCCATTCTTCCATTAGCTTCTACGGCTGTTTGTTTGATTTGCTTCTCTGTTGTATCTTTCATTAAAGTTCCAACTTGGTTATATACCATAATGGATACAATGGATAAAACAATCACCATAACAATCAAGAAGACAGCCAATATCTGATTTCGTAAAGTGTTTAATTTTCTTAACTGTAATCTTATTTTTACGATTGTAATCACCTTTTCAGTAGTAAGTTAATGTAAGGGTTTTCTTTAAAATTCATCATACTATATTTAGCATTAGTCTGAATATTAAAAACAACTTTCTAGTAAGAACTACCAGATCGATTAAGGGCAATGTTTCGATAATGATAATTAGTTAAATAAAAATCAACACGAAAAAAGGGAACCTAAACATATGATGTTGAGGCTTCCCTTTTCATTTTCTTATTTACTATTCATTTACCCTTTTTCCGAATTTTTGACGTTTCTCACTCTTTAAATTGTTCAACTTTACTCCATTCTGTTTCCTGAAGAGTCCTCCATAAAATTTTTCCACTTGCAGTAGTTGGTAATTTATCAATAAATTCGACATATCTCGGATATTTGTAGTTAGCCATATGCTCTTTTGACCAATCAATAATGTCATCCTCACTTACTTTGCCTAAATAATTAGGATTTAGGATCACATATGCCTTTACTGTTTCACCCCTTTTTTCATCAGGCTTACTAACAACACAAGCTTGTTGAATGGCTGGATGTTTATATAGTAGATTTTCCACTTCGGTTGGCCACACTTTAAAACCTGACGCGTTAATCATCCTTTTAACACGATCAACGATAAAATAGTACCCTTCATCATCAAACCGCCCGATATCTCCTGTACGGAAAAATAGTTTAAAGTCTATTTCAACAAAGGCGTCATTTGTTTCTTCTGGTCGGTTAAAGTAGCCTTTAAATACTTGTGGTCCATTAACAACGATCTCACCAACCTCACCAACACCTAACTGTTTCATTGTAATTGGCTCGATAATTCTGGCATCTACATCAAATGATGGAATTCCAAGACATTGAAGTTTTGGTCGATCTGGCGGATTAAAATGTGTCTGAGCAATTGTTTCTGATAAACCATAGCCTTCTACGAACTTTAAACCTGTTAATTGGAATAGCTGCTCACCTACTGCTTCCGGAAGAGGTGCCCCACCACCTGCAATATTTACAAGAGAGTTTATATCATCTGTATTTAAAACCGGATTTGCTAAAAAGTCGATTAGCATTGTACTAATATTTACCCAATGGGTACATTGATAGTTTTCAATCAGTTTGCATGCATGGTTTCGATTCCATCTCGTTAGCAATACCATACTTGAACCGGTAAGAATCGGTGTATGCATTCCATGAACCATCCCTGTTACATGGAATAGAGGTAAAGTTGAAAAGCTAACGGCATTTGCAGAAATATTCATCCAAACGGCAGATCCTACTACATTTGCTTGTACCGTTTTATGTGTGTGTATACAGCCTTTTGGTAAACCTGTTGTTCCTGAAGTATAAGGAAGAACTGCAACATCTTCTGAAGTACCTTCATATAGTGATGGGATGAACTGTGTTTGTATAGCATCTTCCCAATAAAATATATTTTCGCTTTGATAAATTTTCTTTGACTCAGTTATTTCAGCCGCTAAATCGGAAACTAAAGGAATTGATGGTAAGTATTCAGAGTAGACTGCAACTACTAAATTCTCTAATCCAGTTGTAGCTTGTAAAGGTTCAATTTGAGGGGATAGTTCTTGGCCAATGATTGCAGTTTTAACTTCACAATCATTTATGTAAAATTCAAGTTCATCAGTGGTGTTCATCGGGTTAATTGGTACTACAATTCCTCTTACTCTTAATATTGCATAAAAAGCGATGACATATTGTGGTGAGTTTTGCATATAAAGCATTACGCGTTCACCTGGGGATATTTCTAACCTGTGCTCAAGATACCCCGCTAAATGATCAACCTCTTCAAGAAGTTGCTTATACGTTTTTGAAGCGCCATAATACTCTATTGCAGTTTTATTTGGATATCTTTTTGACGAAACGACTAAATTATCATAGAGTGTTGTCTCAGGTAAAGTTAAAGATTTAGAAACCCTTTTTGGCCAATATGCAAAATGTGAAGTACTCATCGTTTTCCCCTTTCGCTTATATACCTTTTTTATATTAAGTTTTAATACTGACAGTCTTTCTTATATGTATGAAATTTTAGTCATTAACAAAAAAATTCAGGGTAATAATTCATATATAAACACTCCATTAGAAACCGCTTACAAACTATTCGCTTTTAATAGGATTTTTTAAATTATTTGAAAGTAAATTGCAAAGTGAGGTAATTGCCAAGTTTAGTGTGGAAAGGAAAAATAGAATGGAAAATGGAATAGTACATCATTATCAAGATCAACTTTAGACCTTATTATAATGGAAAAGCTTAAATGAATAAATAGTTTTTTGAAAATTTAAAAAACATTTTAAGTTAACTGAAATGTTTAATTCCAAAATTTTTTAAGTAAAATTACATACTATTACTTACTTTACCACTTTTCTATGTTTCAATTAATAACAAGCGAGGTGTTAGCATATGAGAATTGGAATAATCGGTTTAGGAGATATATTTGCGAAGGCCTATCTGCCGGTTCTTTCTGAAAAAGAAAAGATCGAGTTGGTGCTATGTACAAGAAGAAATGAAACACTAGACCATTTATCAAACAAGTATCGAATCAATGAAACTGTTAATACAGTAGATGAATTGTTAGAAAAGAATATTGATGCAGCGTTTGTTAGTACAGCTACGGAAGCTCATTATATGATCACTAAAAAGTTATTATTAAATGGTATAAACGTTTATATTGATAAACCTATTTCGTTGAACTTTAAAGAAACTGAACAAATTGTAAATCTAGCCAGAGAACAAGGAACAATAGCGATGGTTGGATTCAATAGACGATTTACCCCAAGAGTAAGAGAGCTTACTATGCATGGAAAGGCTAACTTAATCATCATGCAAAAAAATAGATTTAACTTTCCTGAACATACCAGAAGATTTGTTGTAGAGGATTTTATTCATGTGGTGGATACACTTAGGTATTTAATGTCCACTAATGTAGTGGATTTAAAAATCAATTTCTTGAAAAAAGATACTATGCTCGAACACCTAGTCATTCATCTTATAGGTGAAGGATGCACGGCTATCGGAATCATGAATAGAAACAATGGTGTTACGGAAGAAATGATTGAATATATGACACCGCAAAATAAATATGTCGTAAGTAGTTTAGTCGAAACAACTCATTATCATAATAAAGAAATCAATATTAAGAAATTCGGTGATTGGGAACCAACCTTATATAAACGTGGGTTTTTCCAAATAGTTGATCACTTTCTTGACTGTATAGAACAGAATAAAACCCCAGACCCTTCAATAAATGATTCCTTAATCACTCATCAAATTTGTGAAAGAATCGTTCAGTATATCGATTCAAATGAACATTAAAAAAACCCGAATAGTAGACTTTAGAGGTCTAATTATTCGGGTTATATTTGTTATTTATTCTTGTTCAGCCATTGCATCCTTTGGAGTACCGAATAAATACGTAAGAACGAAACCACCAGCATAACCAGCAAGTAATCCGATCACATATTGAAGCCACATTCCGTGCGCAATAAGTGGAACTAACGCTGCACCTGATGGACCAATTGCAATTGCTCCAACATTACCAAACATTCCAATTACTGCCCCTCCAATACCACCACCGATACATGCAGTGATAAATGGACGACCAAGAGGTAATGTAACACCATAAATTAATGGTTCACCAATACCTAAAATACCTACTGGAAGAGCACCTTTAATCATATTTGATAATGATTTATTCTTTTTGCAACGTAACCATAATGCTAAAGCTGCTCCTACTTGTCCAGCACCCGCCATTGCAAGCATTGGTAATAATTCAGTTGCACCAGTTGTATTAATTAATTCGATATGAATTGGTGTTAATACTTGATGTAAACCTAACATTACTAATGGTAAGAATCCCATACCTAATATAAACCCTGCTAACATACCTCCTTTTGAAATAATCCAATTAATTGAGCCAATTAAGTTATCAGAAATAAATCCTGCAAATGGCATGATGAAGAAAATTGTTAGCAAACCTACTACTAATAAAGCAATCATAGGCGTAATTATAATATCTATAGAATCTGGAATAACTTTACGTAATTGTTTTTCTAAAAGTGATAATAAATAGACTGCAAGTAGTACACCAATAATACCACCTTGTCCTGGAGCTAACGGATCACCATTAAAGATATTTTTAATTGGTTGATCTGGAAGCATACCTGTTAAAAGTGTTACTCCACCAATTACTCCACCAAGGGATGGTGTCGCCCCGAATTCCTTCGCTGCGTTAATACCAACATAAATTGCTAAATAACCAAAAATCGCATTTTTTATTACATTTAAAACTGTCACATATTGTGACCAAGTTGCTGCATCTAGGTTTTGAGCAGTAATATTGTTTGACAAAATAGAAGCTATACCAGCAATTAAACCTGCACCAACAAATGCTGGAATTAGTGGAATAAAGATATTACCGACTTTTCGTAAGAAATTTTTAAAAGGTGTGTTATTTTTCTTTTTTAATTCAGCTTTAAGATCTGAACCTTTTTCATCTAAAGCCGCTGATGAAGTACCTTGTTTTCCTGATGAGCTGTTTTTTAGCTGACCAAATTGTTCTGCAACTTTAGTTACGGTACCAGGTCCTAAAATGATTTGGTAAGTCTCATCATCGACCGTTCCCAAAACCCCGTTAACTTTTTTAAGTTGTTCTTCATTGATTAAACTACGATCAGTAACGTTAACACGAAGTCGTGTCATACAGTTTGTAAATGAAGCGACGTTATCAGTACCGCCGATGGCATCAGCGATTTCAGAAGCTAATCTTTGATATTTATCCATCTTCTTCTCTCCCTAAAATTTATTTTTGTATCGCTTTTCGAACAAATCCTTCTGACTTTTTCAATTGCTCAATTGCTTGCTCATAACTAAATCCAGTAAGAATCATAACGATTGCTACTTTTGGACTTTGATTCGACTTCGTTAAATACTCTTCTGCAATTTCATACGTACATGAAGTTGCTTCCATTACAATACGCTTTGAACGCTCAACTAATTTTTCATTTGTTGATTGAACATCAACCATTAGGTTACCGTATACTTTTCCAATACCAACCATTGATGCTGTAGATAACATATTGCACACTAACTTTTGAGACGTACCAGCCTTTAATCTAGTTGAACCAGTTAATACCTCAGGTCCATTAACAACTTCGATTGCTATTTCTGCCTCTTGGCCAATCTTTGAGCCCTTGTTACAACTAACCGCTACAGTAGCAGCACCAATTTCTTTTGCATATTTTAAACCACCAATAACATAAGGAGTGCGACCACTTGCTGCAATTCCAACTACAATATCATTTTTACTTAATTTAATTTCCTTTAAATCTTCAATTGCAAGTTCTTCGCTATCCTCAGCGCCTTCAACTGCTTTTATAAAAGCTTTTTCTCCACCTGCAATTAACCCAACTACCTCTTCTGGACTTGTCCCAAATGTAGGTGGACATTCAACTGCGTCTAAAAGTCCGATTCGGCCACTTGTGCCTGCACCTATATAAATCAGGCGACCCCCACTTTTGAAAGCCGTTACAATTTTTTCAACAGCTTTAGAAATATTAGGGATTTCATTTCGAACGGCAGCGGCAACCTTAGCATCCTCTTCGTTCATTACGGTTAAAAATTCTTCTATAGACATTTCATCTAAATTCATTGTTTTTTCATTTCTTGTTTCAGTTGTTAAATTTTCAAGCATATTTTCTTCACCTCAAGTGATTTTTTATTACTAAATTTAATTTCATACTTATTATAACTATCTTTGAAATAAAATTTCAATACTAAAAGTTCATAAGGAATAAATTTCATATTTTTAATTCAAATTTTGTTCACATAATTTCATATTCATAAAAATTACTTGCTAATAAATTTTTCTTTTAAAAGATGTATAAATCGATAAGTTTGTACCTTAATTTGTCTGGCATAAAAGTTTAGTCTCAATTTACAATTTCAAAACATAATTAATAAACTAATGTGGTATTTTAAACCTATGTACTTAAAATATGTTTGTTAATCTCATGGCAACTTAACTTAAATACAATTCATTTTATAAGTGAAAAAACAACATCCTCCATATGATTAAGGATATTTATGTCACTTAACTAGGGGTATACAATGAAAAAGTTTATACAGTTTTTTAAAAGTTTCTCGTTAGTGGAGAAAAGCGCACTTCTCTGCTTTCTCTTACCTCCAGTAGGTATTTCACTGCTATTGCTCATCGGGCTACGTACACTCTATACTCAATGGTTTGTTAATAAACGTTTTATTTATTCGTTTAGTTCGTACTTTTTCTTATGCCTATTTATATCTACTATTGGTGCTGCTCTATTATTTAGAAATATATTATTTTTATTGGTCAGTATCATGATTCTTGGTTATTGGGGAATATATTGTAGGATTTTAGTAACTGAGAAAGGTCAATTATTTCAGAGATTTCGTATGATTATAATCTTTGGAGGCGTATATAGTTGTGTAATTGGATGGGTATCCAAATGGTTTGTATTTCCAAAAATTGTTGGTTATTTATTAGGGACAGTGCTTTTTGGGGAAGTTGAACCTAAGAATTTTAACCGTCTAATTGGTTGTGCATATAATCCCAATTTCACTGTTTTTATTTTATTAATTGCTATTTCTTTTCTATTTGCCAGCCTACTTTCTAGTTTAGAGAGAAAACACTTTATTAACTTAGCGTGGCAGCTTCCAATCCAACTACTACTTAGTTATGGAATTTATCTTACGGGTTCAAGAGCTGGCTTTGCGACGATGATTCTAATTTATTTACTTTTTATCTTTCGACTTAATCGAATCTTTTTCTTTGTTTGTACAATCTTCGGACTACTCTTTTCGAAATGGTTGCTCTATATCATGCCAAGAGCCGATTCAGTTATTCAAGCAGGGCATAAAAGATTGGATATTTGGAAAAACGCTTATACAATATGGAAAACCCACCCATTCTTTGGTGTGACACCGATTGGATTTGGTCAAGAATATGCAATACAATATGGTCACTTCATCCCCCATGCACATAATTTACTGCTGGGTATGTTTGCGGAATACGGAACATTAGGAGGATTGGCTTTTATAACACTAATTAGTATAAATATTGTAAAATGCATTCACTTATTCTTTTTTGAGCGCAGTAAAAAATGTTTTTTTAACAGTTTTTTACTCGGCCTACCAATTATTTTGTTTACAGGGGTATTTGATGAGCCCGTGTTCTCTCCGCAAATCGGTTTCCTAACAGTCATACTGCTTGGGTGTTGGGATCGATATTCGAAACGTATGCAATTTAATATCGAGATTTCAGCTATTCAAGGCAAATTTATTAGCGTTTATGGGAGTACAGCTAGGTTAGTTGTTAGTTCGTACATGATTTTGCATTATTTAAAATCGAAGTTTATTAGTAACAAGTACTAAAAAGACCCCTACGATTAATAGGGGTCTCTTTGTTTAGGTTATGATATTTTTTTCGTAGCTTGTGCTTGTACTTCTACTGCCACATTTCGTTTTGTTAAGAATAAGTTTAAAATAATTGCTGTTAATGAACCTGTCACAATTCCATTTTGCATTAACATTTTTAAAAAGTCAGGTAGTTGGTCGAACATTTGTGGAAGTGTGGCTGAACCTAATCCTACTGCTATACTACAAGCTGCGATTAATAGGTTTTCTCCTTTACCTAAATCGACTTCTGAAAGAATTGATATACCGGCAGCCGCGACAGATCCGAACATAACAATCATAGCGCCTCCAAGAACGGCATTTGGAATAACAGTCGTTAAAGCTGCTAGTTTAGGTAATAATCCAAGAACAACCATAATACTCCCAGCAGCATAAATAACTTCCCTCGATTTAACTTTTGTAAGTGAGATTAAACCAACATTTTGTGAAAAAGCTGTGTAAGGAAATGCATTAAATATACCACCGAGCATAATTGCAAGACCTTCTGAACGCAATCCATTTACGATTTGATCTTGTTTAACCTTTTGGTCAGTCGCTTTTCCAACTGCGAAATAGACTCCAGTTGATTCGACCATACTAACAATACATACGATAATCATTGTGATAATAGCTGTAATACTGATTTTTGGTGCTCCAAAATAGAATGGTTGAGCGATACTAAACCACGATGCTTCTGATACGCTTGAAAAATGAACGATTCCCATTGCATAGCCAGCAATTGTTCCAACAACCAAACCAACAAGTACAGAAACTGTACGTAAAAATCCTTTAGCCCATCTGTTAATGACTAAAATTACGATAAGTGTAAGAAGGGCAAGTAATAAATTGTGTACTTGACCAAAGTCTGGACTCCCTTGTCCTCCTGCTACATTATTCATAGCCACTGGAATTAGGGAAAGTCCAATAATCGTTACAACTGATCCTGTTACAATTGTAGGGAAAAATTTTAAAAGCTTGCCATAAAAAGGAGCAGCTAATACAACAAAGATCCCGGAAATAATTATTGCACCGTATGCTGTCGGTAAATTTGAAGAGGATGCAATTGCAATAATTGGACCTACCGCCGTAAAGGTACATCCTAAAACGACCGGCAATCTGCTACCAATGTGTTTAGTCCTCATGCTTTGCAGGATTGTTGCTATACCGCAAGTAAATAAATCTGCTGCAATCAGATAAGCGATCTGAGTTGGCGTAAGTTTAAGCGCGCCACCTATTATAAGAGGCACAACAACTGCACCTGCATACATAGCCATGACGTGTTGAAAACCTAATGTAAATGCTTTTTGTTTACTTAACAATCTGATTCTCTCCCTTGTCATTGCTGAATTTATCTATACTGATTGGCGTACAGTTATTACTCTTTATAAAACAAAAAAGGACAGATTCCACTTGAGTATGTTTCTCTCAAGTGAAACCTGTCCTTCTGGGTTTTTATCCCTAATGGTGTAGCACGGATAGTGCCCACATCGCTCGGACCAGCCATTTTACTTACAATAATGCGGAACCCTAGATGTGCTTTCACTCATAGTCGGTCGATTATATTGGTCGTCCGGTAGAAACTTATGGGCCATATCCCCATGATTATATGAGTTATTTATATATTTGTACCTTGATTATGTTACACATGCTATTCAATATTTTCAAGTAGAAAATGCAGGAAAAGGTGCCCCATTAGAAAAAAACTAATGGAACACCTTCTATTATGTTCTACGCATATAAGCTTTTACAGTAAGTGGTGCAAAAATTGCTACAATTACAGCAGCTCCAATAAGCGAAATGATTAGATCTGATCCTGCAGTTCCTGCGTTCGTAAGATTTCTGACAGCAGTGATCAGATGTGAAATTGGGTTTATTTTTACAAACCATTGAAGCCAATTTGGCATTGTATCAACTGGTACAAAGGCATTTGAAAGAAATGTTAATGGAAATAGTGCTAGCATAGAAATCCCTTGTACACTTGATGCTGTACGTGCAATTACTCCAAAAAACGCAAAAATCCAACTAATCGCCCATGAACATACAATTACAAGTAGCCCCGCTAAAACTACATAGCCCAAGCCACCTTCAGGGCGATATCCCATTATATATCCCATTGTGAAGGTAAGAACTGTAGCGATTGTATAACGAATCGTATCCGCCAATAAAGCTCCGGCCAGTGGTGCAATACGTGCAATCGGCAGCGACTTGAATCGATCGAATACACCTTTATCCATATCTTCACGCAATTGTACACCTGTAACAATCGAAGTAGTAATGACCGTCTGCACTAAGATTCCTGGTATGATTACTGGTAAATAACTCTTAACATCCCCAGAGATTGCTCCACCAAAGATATAAGTAAACATAAGTGTAAAAATAATAGGTTGTAACGTAACATCAAATAATTGTTCTGGTGTACGCTTAATTTTTAGTAGACCACGATAAGCCATCGTAAATGAATTTTTTACTGATTGACTAAAACTAGTTTTATTTTTTAATTGACGATAAGCAGCCGGTTTTATTGATGTGCTCATACCCTCACTCCCTCCATTTCTTTTGTTTTATCTGACTCCTTTGCTCCATCATTTTCAACGCTGTTACCAGTAATCGTAAGGAATACTTCATCAAGAGTCGGCTTTTGTACACTCATTTCAGTTAGATGGATGCCTTCATCACGTAGGGCAATTAGAAGGTCGGTTACTCGGTCAGCATCCGCCATAGGGGCAGTAATCTTTCCTTCTACTAATGCGATATTGGATTTTACTTTTAGTACATGTTCTACTGTCTGACGCGCCTTTTGAACATCCCTTAAATCTTGAACTTTTAATTGTAACGATGAACTACCAACCGAAGCTTTCAATTCATCAACAGTACCCTCTGCAACTACATGACCACGATCTATTACTGCAATTCGATCTGCTAGTTCATCCGCCTCTTGAAGATATTGTGTTGTTAATAGAACTGTTGAACCTTCTTTTACTAAACGACGAATAGTATCCCACATTTGATTTCTTGTACGAGGGTCTAAACCAGTTGTCGGTTCATCTAAGAAGATAAGTGGTGGCTGAGCAATTAAACTTGCTGCCAAATCTAATCTACGACGCATTCCACCTGAGAAATTTTTCAATGGACGTTTTGCTGCCTCTGTTAAGCCAAATTCCTCTAATAAATCCGCTGCTTTCTTTCGCGCTTCCGCTCTACCTAGACCTAGTAATCTTGAAAATATAATAAGATTCTCTGTAGCACTTAGTGACTCATCAACTGAAGCATACTGACCAGTAACTCCAATTAGTTGACGTACAATATGAGCCTTTTTTAATACATCATGACCGAATATGCTTGCAGTACCTGCGTCTTGTCTAAGTAGTGTAGCCAACATTCTAATTGTGGTTGTTTTCCCTGCACCATTTGGTCCAAGTACACCGTAAATACTTCCCGCACGAACGTTTAAATCCACTCCATCAACCGCACGATTATCACCAAATGTTTTAACTAAACCACTCGCTTCTACTGCCAAATCTCCATTATTGGGGGTAATTATTTTTTTATTTAAATATTCCAATTCACTTCCTCCTTTACGACTTATTACAAGATGAATATATCGACTAATTATGAATTAAGTATGAACTTTAAATAAAAATTTTCTTTACGAATAATTACAAGCTAGAGGATACAATGTTCAATGTAAAAAAACTTCCCTTATCTAATTTAAGGGAAGTTTTTTTACATTGATTTTCAGACTGATTGCAAGCATTTGGCGGGCAGTCTGAAATTTAGTCATGTACTATGGTTTGATTTAGTAGTAGGAACTCTGTGTTAATATTAGATAAAAAAGGAGTCGCTTCACCTAAGCTATATAGATGTAATTGATGCATTGCTCGTGTACACGCAGTATAGAATAGTCTTCGGAGACGATCATCTCCATAAACTTGAGCTGATGCATCATAAATAATCACTGCATCGAATTCAATTCCTTTTGCCAAATATGCAGGAATAATGACTACACCTTGTTCATATTCAACTGAGTTTCTCTTCACGTGCTTGATTCCTTCTACATCTTTTAATGCTTCATATGCATCTAAACTTTCTTCGGCAGATTTGCAAATGACCGCAATTGTATTAAATTCACTTTTCTTTAAGTCTTCGATTTTAGATGCAATATGGCTGTGCAAATCTTCTCGATTAGATAATTGTGTTAACACAGGCTTATCCCCAACTCGTTCAAAAGGCGTAATTAGATTGCCTCCAGGTATAAGTCTACGTGTGAACTCTACAATTGGTTTTGTTGATCTGTAACTGCGTGTCAGATTAATCACTTTTGTTTCATCTGGCCCATATAAGCCTTTAAGTACATTAAAATCACCCATCTCACTGGCATGAGCAAAGATTGCTTGATTAAAGTCGCCTAGCACCGTCATTTTTGCAGAAGGAAACAATCTCTTCAAAAATTCAAATTGGAAAGGAGAATAATCTTGAGCTTCATCTACAAGTACAAATTTAATCGAAACATTTGATTGGAAGCCTTGAACTAATTCTTTTAAAAGTAAATACGGTGTAGCGTCCTCATAAAACAATTTGCCTTCATCTAACATATTTAACGTTAACTGACATATGTCTTCCCAATTCTCAGGGGTATCTCCTTCAATCCATTGTTCAATTTGAGTTGGATCAGAAAATAACTGTTTATAGACTCCTTTTATGTCAATGAAACGCAATCCTCGAACCCATTCACGTAGTGGCTTTAGTTTTTTACGCACAACCATTCGACCTAATACCTTAGTTTCTTGTTCGTAATCATCGAATGAATTATCTTTAAATTGTTTTTTCTGTAAGTACTTATATGCTTTTTGATAATCATCTTTGCTGAGTAACTCGATTTCATCTTGTACCCATGTTTTTTTCAATTCTAGCTTTTCCATTTCATTGATTTGCTTGTTTAACCATTCCGTCAACTTCTCTAATCTGTTGTTAAATTTTAAAGAAGGATCGGTGCTATAAAATCTTTCATATATTTGTTTAGCTGTAACAACTGGTTTACCTCTAAATTTAAATCCTCTAAAGACCATTCCAGATGATTCCAGTGATTGTCTGTATGCCTTTATTGTCTCAAAGAAACGAGTTGAAGCTTTAAATTGAATGCTTGAAGTCCTAGTCTTATAGGAAGGATCATCGATAGCAGTTAACACATATTCTAATTGCTCATAATTATCCTCAACTTGGAACGCATCACTTAGCCTATGAACTAAATATTCTTGGAATGTAACTTGTTGCATATTTTCTTCGCCTAGTTCAGGTAAAACTCTCGATACATAGTTATTAAACATTGCGTTAGGAGAAAATAAAATAATTTGATCTGCTTTTATCCAATTTCTATATTTATAGAGCAAATATGCAATCCTTTGTAGAGCTGCAGATGTCTTTCCACTACCAGCCGCCCCTTGAACAATCAGTAATCTACCTTTGTCATAACGAATGATCTGATTTTGTTCTTTTTGAATGCTGGCTACTATGCTTCTCATATGCTTGTTTGTTCCTTTACCAAGCACATGCTGTAAAATCTCATCACCTATAGTGAGACTTGTATCGAACATTGATTCAATTACACCGTTGCGGATAATGTATTGCCATTTTTGGTCTAATACGCCATTCACTTTTCCCCCAGGTGTATCATACTCAGCAGGACCAGGTGGATAATCATAGTAAACACTTGATACTGGGGCCCTCCAATCATAAACTAAAATATTCTCTCCAGTTTCGTCCATTAGTGTTGAAACACCAATATAAATACGCTCTGTTTCAGACACACCTTCTTCTGTAAAGTTAATTCGACCAAAATAAGGAACCTCTTTCATCCGACGAAGTGCTGATAGTCGGTTAGAAGATTGCTTATGATTAATTTGGCCGATCGCCAAAAGTTGAGATTGTTGTCTTAAACTAATAACCGTCTCTAAATAGTCATCAAAACTATCTGTGTTGACTTTAACCTCATCCCAGAAATTTTTACGAACATTGATTACTTCGTTTCTACGTTGGGCTGTTTCGTCTGTTAATTTACTAATTTTGTCCGTGATTAGATCTAATACAGCATTTACTCTTACTTGTTCTTTTTGAAGTTCGTTGTTCATTTCATGCACTCCTTTAAAAGATAAAAATGGGGGTTGACTCAAGAGGATTTGTATAGTAAAATTAAAGTAGGGAAAATATGACTTCTTTATTTTTTTATTTATATATACTGTATTAATCTACCACGTTTTTATCTTTTAGGCAATAGTCCACGTTTGAAATCATCATTATTTCATCTCAATTACTAATTTTCGTAAACTCAATAATCAAAATGACCCACCCAAAAATGATCATTTCATCACTTATAGTAAGGTCATCCTTATTATTTATTAATTTCTTCTGTACATACTTCAATTTGCTAAATTTACATCTTTATTAAAACCCGCCATATTATTTATGATTATTCCTAAATACAAATTCTCCATTCACAATAGTAGCTTGAACATTAAACTGACAATCAATTAAGACGATATTTGCTTTTTTCCCACACTCTATGCTTCCAACTTCATGTTCAATTTTAAGTAATTTTGCTTGGTTAAGACTGACCATCGGTAAAATAGTTTCTAAAGGCACCTCTAAAATGTCATTTAAATTTTTTAAACACTCCATTAAATTAGTCGTGCTTCCTGCTAATGAACCTGTTTCTACTGTTCGAGCAATTTTATTTTCCACTATAACGTCTAGTGTACCAAGATTATAGGATCCATCTGGTAAATCAGCAGCCGCCATTGAATCACTTATTAAAAAAATACGTTCTGTCCCTTTTGCTTTGACTAAAAGTTTAATTGCTCCAGGGTGGACATGCTGTAAATCTGCTATACATTCACAATAACATTGATCATTTGTTAGAACGGCACCAAGACACCCAGGATCACGATGATTAAATCCCCTCATGCCGTTAAAAGTGTGAACAGAAATTCTTGCCCCATGTTCAATTGCGTTATTCGTTGTGTCGTAGTCTGCATTTGTATGACCCATAGACACGTGAATTCCTTTATCTGTTAACAATTTAATAGCTTTCTCTGCATGCTCTTTTTCTGGAGCTATTGTGATTACTTTGACCGTATTATTGGAAATTTTTATGAGTTCAACTAACTCATCAGTATTTAGTTCACGAATATACTTGACCGGATGTGCACCACGGTGCTCAGTAGTAATGTATGGGCCTTCTACATATGATCCAATGATTTCCGCTCCTTCTGTCTGTCCCATCGCCTCATTTATGATTTTTACAGCTTTTTTAATTTTTACGAAATCATGAGTCAAAGTAGTTGGCAAAAATCCTGTAACTCCATGACGAGCAAGTGACATAGACATTTCTTGTAATGAGTGAATACTCCCATCCATCGTGTCATTCCCAGCAATCCCATGAATATGTAAATCAATCATGCCTGGAATGGCTGCAAAAGTAGAATAATCTAATATTTCACAGGCAGGTCTATTCGTAGTTACTCCATTTATTTTTCCGTTTTTTATTAGTATATAGCCAGCTTCAATTACTTTATCGGGTGTATAAACCTTATCTACCTTAATTGCTTTCATAACTCTTCCCCCTCTATTATTCGCAGGTATACTTTTTCAAAAGAACAATAGACAACACCAAAATAGGATGCTGCCTGTTTGTTTAATACTTATACGTGTAAGTAGTTTAATTTTTTTAAAGTTAAGTAACATGCTCCATACAGCCCTGCATCATTTCCAAGAATCGAAGGAAATACGGTTGTTTCTTGATGATAAATCGGCATGGTTTCCTTTTTAATCTCAGAGTTGATGTCCTGAATAAACTGTTCTCCCTGCTCAGCAATTCCTCCCCCAATAATAATTGCCTCTGGGTTCAGAAGGTGAACTATATTTGAAAGACCTATGCTTATATAACGGATAAACCTTTTATATACGCCAGTAGCAATTGGATCTCCTTTTTCTACTAAAGACAAGATTTCTTCTCCAGAGATTTTCTCTATAACTTCACCAATTTTGTTCTTTTCATCAATAAAGTCACTTACTAACGCTGAAGTAGCAGCATATCTTTCAAAGCACCCTTTCCGTCCGCATCCACAAGAGCGTCCGTTATTAATGATGACGGTATGACCTAGTTCTCCTGCTAAATGACGGGATCCGCTTACAATATTCCCATCTATAATAATGGTGCTCCCAATACCTGTTCCTAATGTTAAAAAAACTACATTTTTCTTCCCTTGAATTGCACCCTTCCACTTTTCACCGAAACAAGCACTTTTCACATCATTTTCAACACTAACGGGTAATTTTAATAAATTGAAAAGTATTTCGCCCAACTTCATTCCTGAATAGTCGAGTATATTGTTGGAAAATAAAATTTCACCTGTTTCATGATTTACAAGACCACACGATGAGATTCCGATTCCTGCAATTAAAAAATCATTTTGAAGCTTTTTTATTTTCTCAACTAAAAGTTCAGGAAGTAGCTTTTGTATATTATTTTTAGGTGTTGGTACCTTATCTTTGTAGACCATTTGCCCATCACGATTTATTAGTCCAAATTTGATAAATGTACCCCCGATATCAAAACAAACTATATTTTCCACCTTAATCACCCCCTGTTAACTCCTTCACCTTAATGAGATTAAAGTAATGTTGAACTTTAGTTAATTCAACTGATCCAGTCCGCTCTGAGGCAGCATTGGCTATCCCGCAGGCACATGACCACTTTAAAATATCTTTAATTGAATAACCTTTCGAATGCGCAAAGGTAAAGCCTGCAAGCATGCTATCTCCTGATCCAACTTGATGCACATCTGTCAAAGTTGGAACAATTGCCTGCAGTGTGACATCTTTGCTAATTAAAAGAGCACCTTCTTTTCCTAAAGAAAGTAATACGTATTCGGTACCCTTTTGACATATATCCCGGGCATGCAAGATCATATCCTCAATTGATAATTGGTTTAACCCGATCAACTTGCAAAACTCTTCTCTGTTCGGCTTAATTAAAAAAGGCTTTCCCTTTATGCCATTTGCTAGTGATTCTCCACTTGAATCTAAAAGAAAATACTTCCCTTTTTGTTTTGTTTTTTCTATTAGGTATTTATAAAAATTAGAGTTGATCCCGTATGGCAAGCTGCCAGAACCTACAATATAGTTATTCGATTCTAGAATAGTATCAAAATTTTTCAAAAATTCTTCTCTTTCATTCTCCAATATCTCAGGCCCTTGTTCAAGAATTTCTGTATGACCTTCTTTTGATTCTATTACTAAACAAAATCTTGTCTCTCCATTTATTCCTACAAAACGATTAGTTAAATTGTAAATTGGGAGTTGATCAGCTATCCACTCGCCGACTTTTCCGCCTAAAAACCCGGTACAAGTGACTTTAGCCCCTAGCTGAGATAATACACGTGAAACGTTAAGCCCTTTTCCACCAGCTGTTTTATCTACATCTGTAACACGATTTACACCATCTAAATGGAAGACGGGAAGACTATACCGAATATCAATAGCAGGGTTTAATGTAATTGTAGCAATCATATTTCTAACCCCGATTCATACTACCGCACATTTTAATTTTATCAGCAACGACTATTTTCATTTCTCTTACTGCATCTTTAAAGTAATATCTAGGGTCATTGGCATCTGGGTGTTCTTTTAAGTAACTACGTAATCCATTAGCAAAAGCTATTTTTAATTCAGTTGCAATATTTACTTTACATATTCCACTTTTAATCGTTTTTTGTACTAATTCATCTGGTAAGCCCGAAGCCCCATGTAGAACTAGCGGAATATCAACTTCTCTTTGGATTGCACTTAATCGTTCAATATCTAATTTAGGTTCTCCTTTATATAAACCGTGGGCCGTCCCAATAGCAACGGCTAATGAGTCAATTCCTGTTCTAGAAACGAATTCTTTAGCTTGAGCTGGGTTTGTATAAATTTGATCCTTTTCATCCACTTCAAGGTCATCTTCTACTCCACTTAGACGGCCAAGTTCCGCCTCCACAGCAACTCCAAATGAAGAAGCATAATCGACTACTTCACGAACGATTCGAATATTTTCTTCAAAGTCATAGTGAGAGGCATCAATCATGACTGAGTGAATTCCACTATCAATTAAAGCTTTAATATCCATAACTTTTTCATGATGATCTAAATGAAAACAAATTGGAATATCGTATCTTTTTTTTGTGGCTTCCATCATACTAATTAGAAATTCTTCCCCCATATAACTAACTGTACTTGGCGTAGCTGCGATCATAACCGGTGAACGTAGCTCTTGGGCTGTTTCTAAAACTGTTTTCATTGTTTCTAGGTTATGGATATTAAATGCTGGAACTGCGTAACCTTTGGATTGTGCCTCTAAAAGTACCGTACTTCTTGATGTAATCAAGATAAATCTCCTCCATTCTTCATCTCATTTGTAAAAGGGTGAATCGTAACTCCTTTAACAACTCTGTTAACTACTCCTAATGGAGAAGGGTTATCTGGAGAAAAGCCGAGATTAATAGATTTATACATAGCAAAAGTTTGCGCGTATAAGATAAAAGGGAAAGCTAGAAAAATATCTTCACTAATATTCGGTAGATCTACATGAAAGAAAAGATCACTATATTCTTCCGCTACCTGATCTTTTAAAGATGAAATCGCCACTACTTTACCTCGATTCGTTTCTTTATAAATCTCTTCTAAAATGTCAAGATCGTACTGCCTTGTATAAGGGTTACAAGATAAAAATACAAATACAACAGTATCTTTATCTAAAATGGATTTAGGTCCGTGTCTAAAACCTAGTGAGGTATCAAAAGTAGAAGGAATTGTCCCGCCTGTTAGCTCCAATAATTTTAATGACGCTTCTCTTGCTAAACCTTCAAAAACCCCTGAGCCTAAATAAACAACTTTTTGAAAAGACGAATTCGCCAGTTGTTTAATACTTTCCTCGCTCCCGCTAATAATTGAATGACCAGCATGTATAAGTTCATCAACTTTCTTCTCCCATGTATGAACCTGTTCAATATTAAAAAGTAGTAGAGCCGAGAAAAGCATAGTTGTAAAACTACTCGTCATTGCAAATCCTTGGTCATTTGCTTCTTCTGGCATATAGATGACCAAATGGTTATGATCATTTTTCTTCTTTTGAGCCAGTAATCCATCTTGATTACATGTAAAAACAATTCCATAAAAATCATCTATAACTTGTTCCCCTAAATGAATAGCAGCCAAACTCTCTGGACTATTTCCTGATCGAGCAAAGGAAATCATGATTGTTGGAAATTTCTTGCTTAAATAAGCGTATGGATTTGACACAATATTTGTCGTAGCAATACTCTCTACTACTATTTTTTTGTTGTTAACGATTTGTTTTAAATAAGGAAGGACTGTGTCACCAACAAATGCAGATGTACCAGCGCCAGTTAAAATAATGCGTAACTGTTCGTGTTTATTTTCAATGCTCTTTAAAAATGTAAGAATTCGATCTCTATTAAATAAAAGAATATCCTTTGTTTCGTTCCACAATCTAGGTTGCTGGGCTATTTCTTTTGCTGTATGGCTTGCGCCGACATTCATTCTCTCATTTTCACTCGATTTTAATAGCTCCATACTATTTCCTCCTGTTTTACTGTTAATGTCATCATTACCAGTTAGGTTAAATAGATACTTCTTGTATCTATTTTAACTCTACTGTATAAGTAAACTTATCCCCTCTTGCAATAGAAATTGTATACTCAATTACTTTGCTTTGATCATAAGTTACTCGTTTAAGCATTAGACATGGTGCACCCTCGATTATGTTTAGCATTTCTGACTCCACTTTATTTGCACTAACAGCCATAAAGCTTTCTAAAGCGCTAGAAATATTCACATTATATTGGGTTCTGAAGATTTCATACATCGGCGTATGTTGCAATTCTTCACTCGAAAGATTTTTAAAATCCTTTACGGGTACATAGGAGGTCTCGTATAACATCGGTTCCTGATCTGCAAGTCTTAACCGAACGATCTTAAATACCTCTTCTTCTACCGGTATATCCATGACCTTTGCTACTTTACTATCACAATTGATTTTTTCAAAAGAAACGACCGTTGTCGTTGGGACTTTCCCTGCCTTTTTCATTTCTTCTGTAAAACTATAAAATTTTACAAGACTTTGGTTATACGTTCTTGGAGAAACATATGTCCCCTTGCCATGAACTTTATAAATATAGCTTTGTTTTTCAAGCTCTTGCATCGTCTGCCTTACCGTTGTTCGGCTAACTTGATACGTATCGCATAATTCTCGTTCAGATGGTAGCTGATCGTTCTCAGCAAGTTCGCCTGATTCGATTTTTTCTAATAAAATATCCATTAATTGATAATAAAGCGGAAGTCGAGAATCCTTTTCTACCATGATTAGCTCCTTTAGGTGGTATCTTTGTCATAACCAGTTAAATATACATCTATTATACATAATATTGAAAAAGATACCACCTTATGTCGCAACAGAAATTTCTACAAAATTCTCTCTTCTGTCATTTTTAATTTTTTCATATAATCACCTAGTGAAACCATTGTTCCCGAAACTCTTGATTCCTCTGCTGCATAAGCGATCATATGACTTTTAGCTGACACGATCGCTGATGTTAAGCTGCCTTTGTCCTTCTTAGTTACGCGTTGTATGAAATCAGCCATAATACTTGTATCGGCTCCCATATGGCCACCATCTACAGTTGAGGGCTTAATTAATTCCTTCTTACCTGAAAAATAATTAACTTCAATTTCATTTTTAGCATCATTTCCAACTATTTCGCCTTTTGTTCCCATAATTTTAAAGTTACGGAACGTTTCATTTGTAAATGCAGTCATAGCAAATGCAACTGTTACGTCATTTTCAAATAATAAATTAACTACCTGATGGTCAACAACATCATTGTCACAGTGATATACGCAGCGACCATATGGTCCCTCTTGAATTGCCTTTAGTCTACTATCAAGACTAGAACTTGCTGAAATGACATTTGCTGGCCAAACATCACGGTCATGTAAATACCATTTAGCCGCTGAATAAGGACATTCCTTTTCCACCTTACAACCATCCAAACAGCGATATGTTGAACCTTCTGGTGCGTTTTCCTTTTTAAAGTAAGTTAAACTTCCATATGAAGATACACTCTTGCACTCAGTACCAATGAGCCACGCAAGCATATCCATATCATGGCAGCTTTTTTGTAAGAGCATTGAGCTAGATTCAGAAGAATTACGCCAGTTACCACGTACAAAACTATGAGCTTGGTGAAAATAACCTACATTCTCGTTCCACTGGATTGATACGATGTCACCGATTACTTTTCGATCAACAATTTCTTTTAATGCTTGATAAAATGGCGCATACCTCATAACGTGACAAACCGTTAATAATGTATTATGCCTTTCTGCTGCTTCTGCTATTTCTAGTGTCTCAATTGGTTCTGGTGACATTGGTTTTTCTAATAAAATGCTATATCCTTTTTCAATTGCCTTCATAACGGGCTTATAATGATTACGGTCTGGGCTACAAATTAGTAGAGCCTCACATAGCTGTTCTTTTTCTAACAGCTCAGTCCAGTCTTCAAATCTCATATTCTCAGGGATATTGTGAGCTTCCGCAAACTTTTCTCTTTTTTCTTTATTTGGCTCCGCTATTGCAATGAATTGAATTTCATGTGGATACTGTAGTGCATATGATCCATATGCATAGAATCCTCTACTTCCTGCTCCTATTAAAGCTGCTTTCATAATCAGTTTCCTCCAAGCTTTGTAAGATTTTTATTTATTTCCTGTAACTGCAATTCCTTCAATAAATTGTTTTTGCAAAATCATAAATAAAATAAGCATTGGTAAAATTGCTAAGAATGATCCTGCCATTAATACTGGGTAATTTGTTAGATATTGTCCTTGCAGTGATGACAAACCGACGGATAACGTCATTGATTCTGGTGAGCTATTAACAATCATTGGCCACATTAATTCATTCCAGCTCCATAGCGTTGTAAATATACCTAAAGCAACTAAACCTGGCTTTGCTAAAGGAAGCATGATTTTCCAATAAATTTGGAAATGATTACAGCCATCTAATCTAGCTGCTTCTTCTAATTCCTTTGGTAACCCCATAAAAAACTGTCTTAAAAGGAACGTACCAAATGCACTAAATAGACCTGGAACTACTACTGCTTGTAAAGTGTTTAACCAGCCTAATTTCACCATGATCATATATTGTGGCAATAAAAAGACCTGGCCTGGTACCATTAAAACCGATAAAGCTATTAAAAAAAGAATATTTCTTCCTGGAAATTCAATTCTCGCAAATGCGTATGCAGCTAAAGAACATAATAATAATTGTCCAATAGTACGAATCACTGTAATGATTAGCGTGTTAAACATAAATTTAAAGAATGGTAGTAAATCAAAAACATCTTTATAATTCACCCACTGGAAATGCTTTGGAACAATAACAGGCGGAACATGAATCGACTCAGCATAAGTTTTTAATGAAGTTAGTAACATCCATATAAAAGGGAAGACCATCGCCAAGGCGCCGACAATTAGAATTAAATGAATTAAGATGGTTTTACTTGTGATCTGAAGTCTTGCTTTCTCCAATGGTTACTCCTCCTTCAATCATAATGAACCCATTTCTTTTGTAAAACCATTTGAATCGCTGTAATGATTAAAATAATGATTAATAGTAAAACTGCAATTGCGGCAGCATAACCTTTATCATTTAACACGAATGCGTGCTGGTAAAATAAATAGACGATTGATTGAGTACTTTCCAGTGCTGTACTGCTTTTCCCAATCATCATAAAAATTAAATCAAACACTTGGAATGCCCCAATAAAGGACATGATTGTTACGAAGAATATAACTGGGGAAAGTAACGGTAGTGTTATTTTAAAGAAGACCCTGATTGGCCCAGCACCATCTATTTCCGCTGCTTCGTAATATGTTTTTGGAATCCCTTGAAGCCCTGAAAGAAAAATAACCATGTTATAACCGAGCCCACTCCAAATTGCTACGACAATTATTGAATATAGTGCAACTTTCGGATCACTTACCCACTGTGGACCTTTAATTCCAAAGATGGATAAAAGATAATTTAGCAGCCCATAGTCAGAATTATATAGCCATCTCCAAACCATAGCGATTGCTGCTGGCATGGTAATAACAGGTAAAAAATACAGTGTTCGATAAACAGACTTACCCTTAATTTTTTGGTTTAAGAGAACTGCTATAAGAATCGATAAGAAAATACCGATTGGAACTGTAAAAATGATATAAATTCCTGTATTTTTAAATGACTGCAACAGATTAGAATCTTCTAGCATGCGTCTATAATTATCCAATCCTGTCCACTCATATTGCCCAAATGCTCCCCATTCCGTAAAACTGAAGTAAATCGTTTGGATAATTGGCCATAAGTAGAAAATTGTTAAACCAATCATTGTTGGTGCAATCATAAAATACGCCCAAAGATAATCTGATCGTTTTCTCGTCTTTGCTAAGCTTGGGATCTTTAATTTACTTTTTGATTTTATTTCAACTTGTAGAGGCATTTCCTTCACTGTATTCACTCCTTTTAAGAGAAATAAAGAGAAGAAGTCATTCTAGACCTTAGAGAGCTTCTTCTCTTCATTTTTTTAGTTCTTAGCTAGTGCCTCGTCTGCCTTTTTCGTTAATTCTTTTGCAGCATCTTCAACACTTTCTTCATTACTCCATGCTTTTTTCAAGATATCTGTTTCATACTGCCAGATTTCGCCTGTATTTTTCACACTAGGTAGTGGAACTGAATAGTCAACTCCATCAATAAAGGCTTGAAGATTTAAATTTGGAACAGCTTTTAGCCAAGCATCTTGTGTACCGTTGTAAGCAGGGATTACTGTACCAGTTTTCGCATACACTTCTGCTGCTTCTTTAGAACCAAGAAATTGAACAAACTTCCAAGCAGCATCTTTATGCTTCGTATTCGCCGCAATTACATTTGATAATCCATGAATAGAAACTGCACGTTGTTTTCCTTTTGGTACAACAGCTACATTTAAATCTGGGTTTTTCTTATACTCTGGAACCATCCAAGGTCCATCAAACATCATTGCAATTTTTCCTGAAGAGAATAACTCTGATGGTGCTGTTTCCGTCATTTGAGCTTGTGTTGGAGACAAGCCTTCTTTTATAAAACTAATATTATATTTAAGTGCTTCAATTGCTTCAGGTTGATCAAATCCGACCGACTTGCCGTCATCGGAAATAATATGTCCACCATTTTGCCAAATGAAGTCATAATATCCGCCTTGGTTACCCATTAAAGCAGCAAAACCATAAATACCTTTTTCTTTATTTGTAAGTTTCTTTGCTACTTCTTTTAACTTATTCCAATCCCAAGTATCATCTGGGTATGGTATACCTGCTTCATCAAAAATCTTTTTGTTATACCAAAATCCAGTTATATCAAAGTCTTTTGGGATACCATAAAGTTTTCCGTCAACTGTATAAAGATCGACTAATGACTTAGGATAATTGTCTAGACTATAGTTATCCTTTGATGCTAAGTCACTAAGTGGGACAATTACTTTGCCTTCCGCATATTGGACTACATGAGCCCCGTTCATCCAAAAAACATCCGGCAATGCTCCTCCTGTAGCAGCTGTTTCTAGCTTTTGGAAATACTGTGCATATGGAGTAAGCTCCGTTTTCACTTTAATATTAGGGTACTTTTCATTAAATAATTTTATAATTTCATCAACCGCAGGAACTTGCTTCTTATCCCAATAACCGTAAGTAATTTCAACCTTTCCATCTTTTGCATCCCCCGATGTATCACTGCTACCACATCCAGCCAATCCTAGTAAGCCTAAAGCCAAGGTTAGTAGCAAAATAAGCCACTTTTTCATCCCATTCCCCTTCTTTCTCTTAAAAGTTTAATAGCCTTTCAATCGAGTAGTTTCTCTAATGACACCTTTTGAAGTAAAACTCCACGAATATGTTGTCATGATGTTATTACCAGTTAACTTGTAAAGGCTTACAAAAAACGTTTGATTTTCTAATATAAAAGTTTCATCACCCCTATTTCACTTTCATTAACCACTTAGTAATGATGTCATTACCAGTTGTAAGTAGTATATCACCTCTTTTTTAAATCCTGAACACTTTTTTTAATTTTTCGAAAAATTTAAATCGACATGATTCGTCATACTATTCGTTATTTAGTCATTATCACTTATTCCCTGTCACAGCAAAAAGAACCTTCAAGTCAATGTCAATTGAAGGTTCTTTACTTTATTATGCTATTTATAAATATTAACTATAAGCTAGCTCTTTTTCATTTAATCCAAGCGCTTTTGAAGTTGAAGCTTGAATTTCCTCTAAAAGTTCTGGATGTTCTTCTAGAGATATGCCAAATGAAGGGATCATTTCTCTAATCTTTGGAGCCCACTCCATCATATGCCCGGGGAAGCATTTTTCTAATACTTCAAGCATTACATGAACTGCTGTTGAAGCACCTGGAGATGCTCCAAGTAATGCTGCGATTGAACCATCAGCTGCACTAACTACTTCAGTACCGAATTGAAGTGTTCCTTTTCCAGCTGGCGTGTCTTTAATAACTTGTACACGTTGACCAGCAACTACGATATCCCAATCCTCACTCTTAGCATTTGGAATAAATTCACGTAATTCTTCCATACGTTTTTCATTCGATAATAAGACTTGTTGGATTAAATATTTCGTTAATGACATCTCTTTTACGCCTGCCGCTAACATAGTCATGACGTTATTAGGTTTTACAGAACTAATCAGATCCATATTTGAACCTGTTTTTAAGAACTTTGGTGAGAACCCAGCAAAAGGTCCAAATAATAATGACTTTTGGTTATCGATATATCTTGTATCAAGATGCGGAACAGACATTGGTGGTGCACCAACTTTAGCTTTTCCGTATACTTTTGCGTGATGTTGCTTTGCAACTTCCTGATTTTTACATACTAAGAATAGTCCACTTACAGGGAACCCTCCAATATGTTTTGACTCAGGGATACCAGTTTTTTGTAGTAAAGGTAGACTAGCTCCTCCGCTTCCGATAAATACGAATTTTGCAATGTGGGAATCAATATTTCCAGTGCTCATATTATACACTTTTACTTCCCACCCGCCGTCGCTAGTACGTTTAATGTCTTCAACATTATGTCTATAGTTAATCTCGACATTCTTGCTCTCTAAGTGCTCAAACATCATACGTGTTAAAGCGCCAAAGTTTACATCCGTTCCTGAGTCTATTTTTGTTGCCGCTATTGGTTCATTAGATGTGCGTCCTTCCATGATTAGCGGAATCCATTCTTTCAGCTTTTTTGCGTCCTCTGAGTATTCCATTCCTTTAAATAGAGGATTGTTAGAAAGCGCTTCAAATCGTTTGTTTAAAAATTCCACATCTTCTTTACCTTGCACTAGACTCATATGAGGAATTGGCATGATAAAGTCCTGTGGATTACGAATCAAGTCGTTGTTTACAAGATATGACCAAAATTGTCTTGAAAGTTGAAACTGTTCATTAATTTTTATGGCTTTACTAATATCAATCGATCCATCAGCTTTTTCTGATGTATAATTAAGCTCACATAATGCAGCATGTCCCGTACCTGCATTATTCCACTCATTAGAGCTTTCTTCCCCTGCTTTTTCTAATTTCTCAAATACTTTAATTTCCATTTCCGGTGCTAATTCTTTTAGTAATGATCCCAAAGTCGCGCTCATGACTCCAGCACCAATTAAGATAATGTCTGTTCTAGTTTGTCTGTTGCTCATAATAACCTTCCTTTTCCCCTTTATTTGCAAAAAAGTAGGTTTTCCTGCTTAGGTGTCACAAAAAGCAAGGCACCACCTAGGAACACACCTTTTCTGTCTCAATTATATCTTATTAATAGTATAACACATTTAAACCATCTTTTAATAATAGTATATCACTATTTAATTATATCCAATTAATAGTATATTTCTATTACTAATTGCCCTAAAAAAATTTTTTCTTTATCTGATAATTATAAACTATTTAAAGAATGTAAAAAAGTTAAAAATCTATCATTAAGGTCCTTATTTTAGAAAAATAAATTCTAAAGCATTCATACTTAATGAACTAGACACTTTTATAGTAAGCGCTTATTTTAATATTATCTTGCGTACAAAAGAATATAACGAAAGGAATGATTTGCTTATTATTTTGGAATCATTTAATGAGCCCAAAATTTAAATTATTCTTTTGCTAATACATAGTCTAATTTTACTCCTATTAATATTCATTTGTACACAAAAAACAGACTGCCGAGAAGGTCTCGACAGCCTGATGTGACTCAAAATAAGCCCTTTTATTCCTCATTCGAAAAAATATATTTTCTAATTGTATAACGACACTTAGATTTTCTTGAACGTTTTACTTTCTCCTTCAATTACTGAAACTTTGCCACTTGGGCTAGTAGTGCCGTTACTTCCCACTATTTCCTTTATGTTTGAAAGTTACACTAATTGTATGATTCTTATTTATATTCGTAAACGTGTAAGTATTATTTGTAAGTTTTGTATCTACTCCGTCTACTTTAAATGTTGCTACCTCATAACTACCCTTCTCAGGTGTAATAGTGTAAGTTTGATTTGCTCCTTGATCCACAGAAAGTATTCCACTAGGGCTGATCGTTCCATTACCTTCAGCCGATGCTACGATTGTGTAAACGATCTTCTTGAACGTTACGTTAATCGTGTGGTCTTTTGTTACATTTGTAAACGTATAAGAGTTATTTGTAAGATTTGCATTCACACCATCAACAGTAAATGTAGCAACCTCATAGCCTTTATTCGGTGTAACCGTAAATGTTTGATCCTTTCCATGATTTACAGATACATTTCCGCTTGGACTGATTGAGCCATTGCTTCCAGCTGAAGCTGTGATTGTGTGTACGATTTGTTTAAACGTTACATTGATCGTATGATCTTTCGTAACATTCGTAAATGTGTACGTATTGTTCATTAACTGTGCATCTACTCCGTCTACTTTAAACGTTGCAACCTCAAAACCGTCATAAGGTGTAATCGTAAACGTTTGGTTTGTTCCGTGATTCGCAGTAATTCTACCACTTGGACTAATCGTTCCGTTAGTTCCAGCTGTTGCCGTAAAGATATGAACGATTTGTTTAAATGTCACATCGACTGAATGATTCTTCGTTACGTTTGTAAATGTGTATTCTCCATTTGTTGCTGTTACTTCTTGTCCATCAACTTTAACGCTTCCAATCTCAAAACCGGTATTCGGTGTGAATTTAAACGTTTGATTAGATCCATGTTTCACTGAAGTGAAGCCGTCTGGATCAATTTTTCCATTGCTGTCTGATGTTGCTGAAATCAAATGTGACAAATCATCACTTATGATAACAGTAAATGAAGTGTCAATATAACCAGGCGCAGTAACTGTAAATTCATGATCACCTAGTTCTTTGAACAGTGATCTGTCAGTAAATGTAAGGTCTTTATCTGTAATAGTATACTTGCTTGGATCAACTACTTTTCCATTTAATGAAACAACTGGATTCGCTGTCATCCACGCTGAATCCTGATCGTGAGTAACAGTAATCGGTGTATCTTCTTGAATATATGCTATTTTTGAAGCAAACACTGGCGGATTGCTCTTAACTACTTGAGTTACTGTTGTATCTGGGTAACAATACGCTTTGAATTTAACATCAACATTACCAGTTGCTGGGAATGCAGTGCCTGGCAACGTAATTGTAATTTTACTTTCATCTGAAGAGATTGTCGCATCCGACTTAACAGATACGCCTCCTACTGAAATATCACCTGTAACTGCTTTTGTAGCATTTGCCCATCTCATGTTTTCATCATTTTTAGGAACAGTCATAATCACTTGTTTACCTACACCACTTGGCGTTAAAACAGGCGTTGGTGCTGTTCTTTGATTAAATGGTTGCGCAATTGTAATTGGTGTAAAGTAAGGTGATATGAACTTAACAGTTTTGTTACCTGCTGCTGTATTCGATTGTGTTGCATTTCCATCAATTGATACAACTCCTGTGCCATTTGATACAGATGTTGTTACAAAAGGTTTTACTGATGTAGCCGATGATAACTGAATTGTAACATCACCATTATCTGTTGATTGATCTGATGTTGCTGCAAGTAAAATTGAACTTCTCCACAGTGGATTATCCGAACCGTTAATTGAGTAAGTTAATTTATCACCAAACTGCGGTGTTCCTGCCGGTGCAGAAAGCGTAATAGCAGGTGCTGTTTGAGGTGTAATTGTATTATTTAAGTTAACGTCAGCATAACCTGGAGCTGTAACGATTAAACTCTTTGAAACAGCTGCTCCACCATTCGTTCTCACCAAATCATACGGAATAGTCAATATTCCAGCATTTTCATCAATAATCACTTTTGTTTTTATTGATGGTGAAGATGAGGTACCAAATTTAATATCCCCTCCGGATTTCACTGCAGAAATCCAATCAGATGAAGTTGTACCTGGATTAAACGTCATTACTAAGTCCTTCCCTGCATAAATAGTACCTGCTGGACTAGTAAGCGTTATTCCTTGTTTATAGAAGGATTGATTAACAGTCACTGTTTGATAATTTGCTGCAATAACACTAATTGCTATGCTTCCTGGTACTGTAATTAGTGATTTATCAATCTTGATTGGTGTTCCAGGAGCTCCTACTGTTATATTATTCGTTTCAAAGTCGGCTCTATTAATCGTAATACCACCAACTTGAATAGCTGTAATCGCATCTCTCCAAGCTTGTGTATCATTAGTAGTTCCAACTCCAATTGAAATTGGATTTGAATTACTATCATTAAAGTATCGATTTGGTTCAGCAGTCAATGTTGGTGCAGAGAACGCATTAATTCTTTGTGAGAATGAATAAGTTGCGAAATTATCCGCTGCAATCTCAATCTTCCAATCATTGTTAAATCCATTTGAATCCACAAACGATGGTATTGAGAAAACCCCAGCTGGAATTGTAAAATTAAATGTTGTTGCATTTGCCGGCGTTACTTGATTAAATAATGCAGCAAGTTCATCTCCTCTGAAGACTTTTGCAACATTTCCCTTCGGATCCGTCAAAGTGATTGAAGTAATATTAGGCTGCCAAATATCACGATAGTGTGCAGCTGTCGAACCTGTACCATCTGCTCGACTAAATGTTAAAGCTTTACCAATTGTATTAACATTATTTGGGGCAGTTAATGTAAAGCTATTACCGACACCATCTTGCATTTTAAATTTCATAACGCGATCCATATAGCCTGGAGCTTTGAACACGATCGTGTGAACACCAGATTTTGCGAATAATGTTGGATCAAATTCATATTGGCCTTTATTAGAAACAACTTTATCAATAATTGAATTCGTTGATACACCATTATAGATATTCGTAGATGACTTACGATCAATACCATCAATTAAGATTTGTCCTCCAGGTCCATCCACTGCATTTCTCCAAGCTGTATCATCAATTTGTGCAATTGTTGAAGCTCCATTGAAATCTGGAGTTTTGTAACTAATAGAGAATAATTGGAAAGGATTTACTTTACCGTAATTTACAAAAGCATTGCTGTCACTTGTTTTAATATATGGTACAGGTTTAATAACAGTGTTAAATGCAGTTAGATCCGAACCACTTGGTATCGTATTAAATCCTGTTAAAGAAATATTCTTACTTGTAGTCGTTGCAATTTTTCCTGCTAATGTGTCTGCATTCGGAGCAGTTGTATTATATTTACCGATGTTTTTGATGATATATTCAAAATCAGAATAATCAATTGAGCCATCAAAGTTAAAGTCAGCTACCCTTGTATAAGTTGATGGTGTTGCAACAAAATCATTGTATGCAGTACTTTCTGCCTCAATGTCTTTCATATCAATTACATCATCACCATTTACGTCACCCGCAAGCATAACAGAACCATTAACAGAATAATTTCCTCCTGCTGAATAGCCAAATTGTCCTGAGCTAGTCATTGATAAACTTCCATAGTAAGTGAAGTGCCCTGGTACTTTCATTGTAACATTGTATGGCTTAGTACCTGCTTGCATTGGAAGACTTGTTGTAAATAAGCCAGTTTGAACGATCCCCAGATTTAAACTATTTGCACCGCCAGTTGGAACTTGAGCAATTGGTATTGATTTAGTAATACCACCTGTATTAGAATCTTCAAATTTTATTTCGATACCTGATCCATCAGCTGTTACTGGGGTTGTTCTTCCAAATACATTAGCTGTCGCATAATTTTGGAAGCCTTCCGGTTTAATGGTACCGCTTACATACGCACCACCTCTAACGTAAAGGAATTTATCTTGGAAAGTAGGGACACGATCAGTTCCGTTCTCACCATCTTTATACGTTGTAATCATCGGTAAAAGAGCAGACCACTGTGGATAGATTGTATCTAATCCAGCATCGTTCGTTACTTTACTTTTTAAATCAATCAGAGGCATTTCCTGTGCCACTCCACCACTCTTTGTATCCTCTGTATTCAATACACCTTGGGCTTGAACAGCTTGTGGAAGATTGAAACTGAAGATATAATCACCATTTATATCGAAATCTTTATGGATCCAACTTTTCTCAGTAGTAATCCCTTTAGATGCTAAAAATGCTTTATATTGATCACTAAAATCAACATCTGTTAATTCTGCATAGTCAAGTTTACTTATCCAGAATTTACCACCAACGAGGTTTTTAGGATATTTCACTGATAGAGTTGATTTAAAGTTATCGCCATTCGAAACTAATGTTTTGTCAGTAAGGAAAGCTGGGTCAACCCCATTTAACGTTGTCGATCCTGGTGAATCTAGACGCGAGTATCTAACAACTACATATTCATTTCCTTTTTTTACAAAGTAATAATATTTTGCCTGAGTATCCATGTTTCCGGAGAAGGAGTAGTCTTCTGGATAAAATCTGAACATTTCCCCATAAATTTCCTTCTTAGGGTCTGCACTCGTATTCACGAGATCCTCTTTGGATACACCAAACTTAAATGTTCCGTCTTCATTAGGAGTTAAGAAGTAATTGACATACGGAGCTTCGGTGGAATCACCAAGCATACCATCAATTTTACCTAAAGATTGGCTAACTTTCGTATCCGTGTCATAGTTCGGTGGTGCAGGAACCGCTGTTTCTTTACCAGTATCCTTCATATAATCAACGTTTGAGTCGTAAGTTTTTCCTGAGAACCATTTCAAAGCTCCGTCCGTTGTAGGACCATCCGCATCAATTTCATAAATGCCTGGTTCACTGCCTTTATCCATCTGTAATGTTGGTGGTGTATTATCAACATAAACAGTACTGTTTTGTTCATAAAGCTTACCTGTTGAAGCATCTAATGCTCTAAGTTGTATATTGTATCCGCCTTCATCAACTACCTTTTGCGTCGATAATTGTTGTGTAAGCTTCACAGACAGGTTAGGATCATCCTTGGAAATAGGTGCACTATAAGGATAGTAAAGTCCGTTATTCAAAAAAGGTACATACGTTAAATTACCTTGACTAATGTTCGCTGTGCTAATAGTAGAGATATAACCAATATAATTTTTTCCAGCTAAATCCATTACATAAAGTCTAATTCCATAGGAAGGGTCAACTTGACTTTTTACTCTAAGTTCAGCCCATGATGATGGGATTACTCCATATGTATTAGGATTAAAGTTTTTCTTCCCAGCAAGAGTTATTGCTTTTCTTTGAACCCTGAAATCAACACCTCTACTTTGAACGTTAATCGCAAGAGGCAAACGATATGTTTCATTAGGGTTATCTGGATTAATAAAGTTTATATATGCTTCATAAAATCCACTTGCAGCTGAATCAGGAGCAGTGAATTTTACTGTAAGATGAACCGTTCCTCCTGCTGGAACAGTTATTGATTTTAATTCCGTTGTAGGCGATACTATATCACTTATACTAATTTTCGCACCTTCTGCCTCACCATCTTTTCCATTTGTTAAGAAAGCATCCTTAAAGAAAGCGCTTGATGAGTTGAAAGTTTTAGTAGCAGTACCATTGTTAGTAATGTATAAATCACCTGTTTTTGTAACAGAACCATCTTCTGAGCGAGCAGTATAGCCAAACGAAAATGAACCTGTTGTATTTGCTACGTTAATAATATTTGAACTTGATGAATCATCCGTTGACGAGCGTGATTGAATAAAATCCTTTACTTTAAATTGCATATCAGAATGAACTGCTTGATATGGATCGGCTTTACCAGAGCCGATTTGGAATAAACTTTTTTGTGAGTCTATAGCATCAGCAGTCTGCATCAGTGCTACTTTGATATCTTCAGGCTTATAGTTTGGATGAGCTGATAAAATCAATGCTGCCATACCTGCAACATGCGGAGTAGCCATTGATGTGCCTGACATTGTTTGGTAATTATATGAATAATCTTTGTTATCTGGTTCCCATATATCATAAGGAGCTGTTGAGAAAATATCTACACCTGGCGCAACAACATCAGGTTTAATTGCTAATGAACCTGTAACAGGACCGGTAGAACTAAAACTAGCAAGTGAATTCCCTGGCATTGTGTAATTTCCAGCATTCGATACAGATATTTTCTTAATCGTACCGGCCTTAAAAGCATTATAGAATTTTGTTCCATCATTTTTGCCTATTTGCAAAGTGTAAACCGTACTACCCTTCGAACCAAAATAAAATGGATAATACCCTTGATCATCAAATAGAAGAGCATCATTGTCTGATGGATTCCACACAATCATGGCCTTAGCATGTTCATTAGTCGCATACATCATTAGAAGGTCCATAGATGCAGCACCACGCTTGACAAGAACAACTTTATCTTTAACATCAATTTTTTTGTTACGAAGATCATCATACCAGGCAGGTGTACCGTATCCAGCATCTACGATATCATACTGAGTCGATCCACTAAGCTTTGAATTCGATTCCGAGAAATCCTTTCCGATTAAACGTGTATTTGTAATCGCAAATGAATCTTCCCCTGTTGCTCCATATGAGTGGATGTCAAACGTTGGAACTTGGGTAGGTGTAGCAATTGCGCCGACCGTTATTGCCTTTGCTGCAGCCCCTGGAGTTCCCACTGTTCCAGCACCTGGACCAGAATTACCGGCAGCAATAACCGCAGTTACGCCCAGGTCAGAAATATTGTTAATTGCAACAGCATTAGGAGACAATGAATCATTATAAGATGCACCAAGTGATAAATTAATTACTTTACACCCATCCTTATAAGATTGCTCAATCCCTGCCATAACTGCCTCATCTGTACCACCGTGAGGACCTAATACACGGTAAGCATATAACTGAACTTCAGGTGCAACTCCTCTAACTGCATAAGGAGAACTACTTCTTGATTGACCTGCAATTGTTCCAGCTACGTGAGTTCCATGAGAAGTAATATAATTATGATAATCTGTTGGAAAGTTTGGATCTTGTTGATAAGATGGAAGTGCATCATTAGCATTCTTTGCAGCCAACCAGTCAGAATATACCGTTTCCATCGGGTCATTGTCATTGTCTACAAAATCCTTACCGCCTTGATATTCTCCAGCAAGATCTGGATGATTATAGTCAAGACCTGTGTCAATAACACCGACTTTTATGCCTTTCCCTGTGATGTTTTCATTTTGTAGATCATGTATTTTCAACCAGTCAAGAACTGCTGTTTCGCCAGATTGCGGGCCTTCTGGACCAGGAGGCGGAACTGTCCCAGACTGCATATTATCTGTTTTTTCTGATACGGAAGAGCTATCTGAAGTACTACTTGCTGATTGTATGTTAGAACGATTTGAACGAATAGTAGGTAATAAATTTGGATTTGTTTTTTGATCAGAAATCTTTCCGTCACCTGTTACGCTTGCTGGAATACCGATTGATTGTGAAGCTGGAATTGGAGCATATTTAACGTTTTGATAGACACCCTTTACGTAAGGTAGTGCCAACAGATCATTAAGTGCTTGTTTTGGTATTTTTACAGCTAATCCGTTAAATACCTGTGTATATTCTCTTCCTATTTTAATTGAACTAGTTTCACCAGCACTTTTTAGTGATTTTGACATACTACCAACAAAGGACTTAAAGTTGCTGTGTGTTTGATTTACTTCTGTTTGAGCACTTTCCAACGTAACAGCAGGTGTGCTTTCTTGATTAACAGAAAGTTTACCAGAAGATGCATTCTTCTGTTGATTTTGCATTTGAATTGGGGCTGGATCAACATTAAATTGGACAATCAGGTCTAACTGATCTGATGAATCTAGTAGTTTTGGATCAAACTTAAGTTTCTGCATGTATAAATTCGTTAATTGTTGCGTTTGAGTCAAGTCAAGTTTACTATTACTGTCAAATTGGACAGCTTTACTATCATTTGCAGTTGTTCCACCTGTCATAGCAAATGCCGGAACTGTGTATCCTAGCAGTGTGGAAGTTGCAAGAAACGTTGACATGACCATCTTTTTCATTTTACGATGGCCCATACCTTTCTCATTCCCCTTCTTTAATTTAATATTTAGCGTAAAAACTCTATCCCACTAACCAATTCTCCTCCCTAATAACAGAATTTTTTTAGTTTTGTAAATTTTACGACAAATTAATTGCCATTCTTCATTATAATTGGGCTTTATAAGGACAGTAAATTGGGGAAATTTAGCGTAAATCAAAGAAAGAACTTTGTCAGATTTTGTTAAAAATTTGGAGCAATCTTCCTTTTTCCATTGTTTTACATGATATTTTATAGGAATGGATTTGGGGGAATATGTGAATTGTCATTCTACAAATTTTCAATATTTACATTTTTTGGATTAAAATAGTGTTTATTAATCCTTTTCAGCTTTTTCCCTTGTGATTTTATTTCTACTCACAAGCTAAGAACACAAAAAAAGATCTCTCATTTTTTGAGAGATCTTTCTACATTCTAATCTGATCTATTTTCTGATTTCCTGGACAAATTTCCAAGTTTGCCCTTTATCCACTGATTGATACAGCTCGCTACTATTCCCGTTATAATCCCCATCTGAACCTTGTCCAACCAACATACTTAAAACTCCGCCCATCATATAAGGCATACTTGGTGTATCAAAAGGTTTTATAGACTGTCCATTATTCAACTTTACTTCATGAGGTATATAGTTTATTTTTTTGAAAGTTTTGCCTCCGTCATCTGTGCGGTATAAGGCTCCTTCATTACCGGAAGGATTAACTGCTCCTAAAAATCCGAGCTTATCATCTAAAAAGACAATTCCTGAGGCGCCTCCGACAGTTCCGCTGTATGGGTCATTATTTATAACTGTCCATGTATTTCCACCGTCTGTCGTTTTGCTTAATGAATAAAATGTACTTCCCAAAGCTTTATCTGCAACATTTAGTTTATAACCAACTTCTTTAGTTTGAAAAAACTGTTCATTTGTATTAGTTTGCTCGTTTTTCTTCTCATCTGAAGTAGCTTGACTTGGAGTAGTAGACGGTTTACTCCAATTTGGATCACCTATTAAGTTATATCTAGCAGGTGTAATTTCTTTTTCCATCCCAGGGACAAATAAGGATACTGTATAGCCAATGATTTCATTACTTGCTGTTTCCGGACTATATTCTCTTCCATCCTTATCAATATTAATGATTCCATTTAAATTGTATCCCCAATTTCTTTTACCGTAATAGATCAATCCATATTGATTTTCATTCCATTTGCTAACTGCTTTTTTAATTGGAATTACATTAGTAGTTTCAATTAAAGGTTCTAACAGTTTGTCGTCATTATAATTAGGAGCAGCATACCCGTGTAAATATATTGTAATATTTTCTGACTTATTTTTATCATAAGTTATTAGAAAGCTTTCTACTTTACCATGATCATTCTTCCCATAAACAAAAGTATCAAGGGATGTAATTGTTCCATCTGAATTAAATTTAATTGAAAAATTATTTACTATAAATAATTTTTTAGGCATAGAATGCTTCTTATTTATATCGTCAAAAATACCTTTTACGCCATCGTTATATACATTGTTATGTTCAAATTTAACTGATCTTTGATTTTTTAATCGTTCTATATACCATGCGAGTTTACCATTATAATTTGTTCCACTTTTATATATGTTCACTCCATATAATAATGTAATTGAAACAAACAAGATAATAGATATATATTTCCATGCTTTTAAATTAGTTATTTTGTTAGATTTATATTCGCTATTTTTTACAGCTTTTATTGTAGTAAATAATATAGTCGATAGTAAAATGACCACGCTCAATATTAAGATCGGTAGATTTTTATTGAGACTTCCGTACTTGCATATTGAAGCTAATTTTTGCCCAAAAATCCAGTATCCAATTAAGAAAATCGGATTTGTTAATAATGATTTAAGTATTCTTTTTACTTTTCCCCTCAATATGTATTTCCCCCTTAATTGAATTAAGTCGTTCAATTCGTCCATGATAAGTATACTTTGTTTTCCTAGATTTCTGCATGATTCATGATTTACTGTTTTATCTTAAAAAATTAAAAATGCACTCCTTTTTGAAAAAAGGAGTGCTAAATCTTAAGAAATCAAACTATTATGTTTAGGTATTTTAATCATCGCCTTAAATAAATCACCATCAACTTGAATTGAAAACTGTCCTTTTTGAATTTCGATTAGACTTTTCGCTATTGAAAGACCTAAACCGCTTCCTTGGCTAGTTCTCGATTCCTCGCCTCTTTTAAATCGTTCCATCAGTTCATCAGCTGAAATATTTAACTCATAGGCTGAAATGTTTTTGAAGGTTAGAAGTATATCATTACCCATATCATCTATATCAATATATACCCTTGATCCTCTAAGTGCATATTTGAATATATTTGATAATAAATTCTCAACAGACCTCCATAATAGCTTTCCATCCGCTGCAACATAGAGTTTATCTTGGGGGTGGTTTATTTTAAATGCTAAATCTAAAGCTTCTACTTTTGCGTTAACTTCACCTAAACCCTGGGTTAATAACGATAAAATATCTATACGCTCAAGGTGAACAGGAATCGTTCCGCTAGATGCTTTTGCTGCTTCGAATAAATCATCAGTCAATAGCTTTAATCTTTGCGATTTTTGATCCAAAACTTCTACATATTCTTGTATTTTAAGAGGGTCCTCTTCCTTTTTCAATAAATCAACATACGTAATGATTGACGTCAGTGGTGTCCTTATATCGTGTGATACATTAGTGATGAGCTCCGTTTTCATCCTCTCACTTTTTAGTTCACGATTAACGGCTGTTTTCAAACCGTCTGTAATGGTATTTATATTACTAGCAAGACTTGCAATCTCACCTTTCCCATCTACCTCTATACGGTGGTGGAAATCGCCTGCTTTTATTTGCTCGACTCCTTCTTTAATCGCATTGAATTTTTTTACTTGTTTATACGCAAACCACGCCGCAAAGCCGATCGTGATTGGGAATATAAAAAATGTTATCGCAATTGCGATTGGATAGCCAACAACAAGTAGTACCGTTTTAACACCATTACTACCGCTATTATAGACGTTTTTAATAAATGTAAAAAAATTACTTAATAAAAGATAGATTAATGTATGTTTTAACAGTGTTCTATTTTTAATATGCTTTATAATAGATAAAACCAGCGTTAGTGCCACGATAAAAAATAGAATCGAAAGGAAGAAAACTAACATACTTAAAACATCAATTGTTAGCGTGTCCACTAATGCTACCCAAGAGGCGATGAGAGCCATTAACAATAGAACATTTAAGTCATTAAATAATTTATCTATTACATTTAAATGTAGCTCTCGGTCATTGAATGATTTTCTACCAATAATAAGTGCTAAGTATGCGAAAGATAGTAAAAATCCGATAGAAGAACCTATAAACAGAATGAATGCATTCGTTGCAATTGACTTATTTTCTTTCCATTCTTTTATTTTTTGATCCAAAGCATCTTGCGTGAACGCTATTGATATTTCCATGTTTTTTGCATTTAACTGATCTAAATCTTCAGTAATCCAGTTAAAGTGTTTATTCTTTTCAATCGTTGATGGATAAATTTCTTTTTTATAATTTTTATAAGTTATATAGGAAGGGTTCTCTTTGAATTGACCTTTTAGCGTGTTATTTGTAAATTCATTCACGCCGTCATTGGCATAATATAATAAATCTTTCTTTTCAGCTAAAGTTTGCATTAACCCTTGATATCGTTTTAATTCATCCGTTATCATTTGATTCTTCGCTTGGTCAATTTCTTTTGCATAAGCTTCTTTAAAATTTTTAAAATTTTCTTCTTCGCTTAAGCTTGGATTATATATTTTTGACCTCTCAGTGAAGTCAGGATATAAAGATTCTTCAATTGATCTCATATCCTCTGTGCTAATTGTTCCACCCTTTGAAATATTCTCTTCACTTTTATACTCACTTACTAATTGATTCAAGCTACTTAAAATAGGCTCAACTTCCAACATATAGGACTTACTTAGAAAATAATTATCTTCAAAGACTATTCCAAAATCATCGTCAGTTAAAGTCGACACATTTGCAATCGATTTAAATATGCCTGAAAAAAATAAAACGACTAGCGTAAATCCAATTATTTTTACAGTTAGTGAATGGCTATATTTTCTCGACCTTATATCCAACTCCCCACACCACCTTCAAATATTTTGGTTCTTTCGGATTTATTTCGATTTTCTCTCTAATTTTTCGAATATGGACAGATACTGTATTTTCGGGATTAAAAGCTGTTTCATTCCATACTCTTTCATAAATTTCTTCAATCGAAAATACTCTACCTGCATTTTCAGTTAAAAGCTTTGCAATCTTATACTGAACTGGAGTAAGATGAACAACTTCTCCATCAACTGTAATGATTTTGCTTTCATCATCGACTACAAGCCCTCCACTACGATATAAACTATTCTTAGTTTCAAGACTGCCTAAGCTCGTATACCTCCGCAGTTGTGATTTAACTCGTGCGATTAGCTCTAGAGGATTGAATGGCTTTGTTATGTAATCATCTGCTCCTAAATTTAAGCCTAAAATCTTATCGGAGTCCTCAGACTTCGCAGAGAGCATAATAACAGGCACCCCATAATTTTCTCTAATCTTCATCGTAGTCCTAATTCCATCTAGTTTAGGCATCATAATATCCATAATAATGAGATGGATTTCTTTGTTTTCGATAGTCTCTAGGGCCTCTACTCCGTTATAAGCCTTGAACAAGCTATATCCTTCATTTTCTAGATAAATACAAATAGCCTCTACAATTGACTGATCATCATCACAAACTAATATGTTCATGTATCTCTCTCCTATTTACCTTTTTCAAAATTGTATCACCTCTTTATTTTTTATATTAAGAGGATGATATCAATAAAATCTTAATAACCACTCAATGTAAATCTTAAGATTTTCTTAATAATGTTGTCTACCCGCAAACAGTAATAAAAAAGATGTCAGTTTCTAAAGAATTATTTATTGGATTAAACGGATATAAACATTAATGTACTAAACAAAAGATAGATAGTTATTTACAAATATTTTAAATTTTTCTGAAAAAAATATGATATTGTGGAATTAGGCAAGATAAGCAATACATATTTAAGGCAGAGCATCGCAAGAATCCTCAACTAGAACTCTATCTTTAGGACACCTACTATCTTACTTTCCCCCCAAGCATAAATAACGAAAGGATCGAGTACTTACTTTTGAGTTGTTTCAATTAGTCTATCGGTATTTTTTCAAAAATTAGTAGGAGGTTTTTATTCAATGCTAGAAGGTCGAACGGTACAAAATACAATTTTATCTAAAACAATCAAGAAAAATTTAAAAAGAAAGACAGCCTTCCTCGTTTGTTCTAGTTTAGTTTTTTTTAGTAGTACTTTAGGTAACTTTTTTACGAAACCTGCGCAGGCTGCTGTGGGAACTCATGTTGTTGTCAGCGAAGTTTATGGTGGTGGAGGTAATAGCGGTTCTTCCTACAAAAATGATTATATTGAGCTTTATAATCCTACAGATTCAAGTATTAGCTTATCTGGTTGGTCCATCCAATATGCTTCTTCAACTGGTACATTCAGTAGCATTACAAATTTAACAGGTAGTATTGGATCACATCAGTATTATTTAATTAAAGAAGCAAGTGGTGGTGGTGGAACTGTTGATCTACCAACTGCAGATGTGACAGGTACGATCAACTTAAGTGCAAGCAGTGGAAAAGTTGCGCTAGCAAAAGTTACTACAGCGGTATCGGGTTCGACGAATTCAAATGTGGTGGATTTTGTTGGTTTCGGATCTGCAAATGATTCGGAAACTACTCCAGTAGGTACTCTTTCTGCTACGACAAGTACTGAACGTAAAGACAATAATGGTGGAACTACTCAAGGTCAAGGTAATGGTTGGGATACGAATAATAACGCTAACGACTTTGTGATAACAAGTGGTCTAGCTCCTCAAAATTCGTCTTCTACGGCTGAACCTACAACACAAACACAAACGGGCACTGATAATGATCATATCGGATTGGGGAATCCAAGTGGTGCTACAAATAATGTATCTAATTCTAATAATTATTTGATGGTTAAACCTCAGTACGATTTATCCTACAACAATAGCAAACACGAACCTAACTGGGTTAGCTGGCATGTAGGGTCATCTGATCTCGGAAGTACATCTCGTCAGGATGACTTCCGAGCCGATACAACATTACCGCCAGGGTGGTATCAAGTGACTGCTAGTGAATTTTCGGGAAGTGGATTTGATCGTGGTCACATGTGTCCATCGGCTGACCGTACATCTACGGTTGCTAACAATTCTGCAACTTTTCTAATGAGCAATATGATTCCTCAAGCTCCAAATAACAACGAGGTTACTTGGGCAAATTTAGAGGAATATAGTCGTTCACTTGTATCAGCTGGAAACGAATTATATGTAATATCTGGGGGGTATGGATCTGGAGGCACTGGGTCTAGTGGATATAAAACTACTGTTGGGAATGGTGTTGTCGTACCAGCAAAAACATGGAAAGTGATCGTTGTATTGCCTAATGGGAATAATGATTTAAGTCGAGTTACAGCTTCTACGAGAGTAATAGCTGTAGTACTACCTAATGATCAAACAGCTTCAAGCCACCCGTGGAGCTACTACAGGGTAAGTGTAGATTCAATTGAGTCTATGACTGGTTATGACTATTTATCTTCGGTGCCTGCTAGCATTCAAAGTGCCATTGAAGCTAGCGTTGACAATGGTCCGACAAATTAAATCTTCATTTAATGATAAATAATAAGCAGATCGAGTATAAAGAAAAGGGAATGTGTTCCAAAAAACTTTTGGTACACATTCCCTTCTTTATTTAATAAACTGACCCTATTTATGATACGGCTCACCGTAACGTATCTAAATGAAATTTATTAGGATGTAAGAAATCACCAGTATACTTCTATTCCTACAATCGTTTCCTCACTATTAGGATGGATACTCTTGAATGAGGGCTGTTAAACGATATTCTTAACAAATTTTTCCGTAAAATGTCTCCCCCTCCACTGGTGGAATTTTCACATAAAAAGTTAAATTCTTCTATTCTGTCATCTTTTTTCATATCTAATCTTTCTGCTTCATCTTCGTAAATCATTAAATGGTTTTCTGGCAATATACTAGATTGTGGAAAATACAAAAAAATTAAGGTGTTTAAATTTTTAAATAGTTTTAACTATTAATTATTTATACATGATATTATGAAAATGAAAGGTGGTGATATTGTGGTATGGTTTATTGTAATTGTAATTGTAATAATTGGTATAATACTAAAAATGAATAGCACTTCTAGCCGTAACGAAGATAAACACTCTCCTGAAGAAATCATAGAAATTGCAGAATTCGAACTGAAATTTAGGTCAGAATTTGCAAAAAATAAAATGTTACTAAAGAGTGGTAAGATAACAGATAGACAATCAATGAAATGGTCAAAAAATTTATTGGAAGAACACAATGAAATTCAAAGAAAATACAATATAACAGAAGAAGAAATGTCTCAATACTATGAACTTGTATATTCTAAATCAAGCGTTTATCATAATTAAAATTATTTCAAATCCTTAGTAAAACTAGGGGTTTTTTTATCGTCCCTAAGTTCTGGACAAACGTGGTGTGCAAACTATAATATATCAAGTTTTCAATAATTGTTCTTCTTGATCGATTTCACCATTAATAATAGTTGTTTCTACTTTTAAATCTTTAATTTGGTTTGGGTTTGGGTTTGGACAAGCAAAATCCTACGGATAAAGAGAAAAGGGACTCATTGAAGTCCCTTTCTATTTTCCACTTATTTATGATATGGTTCATTCCTATTTATACGAAAAGCTCTATAGATCTGCTCCACCAAAATTAATTTCATTAATTGGTGAGGAAAAGTCATTTTTGAAAATGACAAAGTATCATCCGCTCTTTTCATTACAGCATCACTTAAACCTAACGAGCCACCTATTACAAAGACTACTTTACTGTTTCCATATGTAGCTAGTTGATCGAGTTTTTTTGCTAATGATTCTGAGGTATGTTCCTTCCCCTTAATTGCTAATGCAATAACATAAGCGTCGTCGGCTATTTTACTTAAAATTCTTTCGCCCTCTTTTTCTTTCACGATTAGCATGTCTGCATCACTTAAATTTTCTGGAGCCTTCTCATCCGCAACTTCGAGTATATCCATTTTTGCATAACTCGATAATCGTTTTATGTATTCATCGATCCCCATCTTTAAATACTTCTCTTTTAACTTTCCAACACTGATAATTGAGATATTCACACTATATCCTCACTTTACGAACAAGTTATACACAAAAGTTATCCACATACCCACAATTTCTATCCACATTTAGTGGGGGAATCTATGTTCGATACAATATATATGGCATCATTTTGACAATATTCACAGGTTGTGGATATATTATGCGTTTTTTCGACTTTATTCAACAGGGGTGTTTCACTATACTTATCCACAAAATCATCGAGAGCCCATTCTATATGCTCATCACAACTTAAAATTACTTTTTCCACTTATGCACAGCTCCTTTTTTTTAGCACAAAAAAAAGAGGAGAAAGTAAACTCTCCCCTAAAGTATGCGCTTTGTTTTATACATACACTATATCTGTTGGTTTTTGAGGGTCCGTGTCATGAATTTCAAATTGCATCCCAACTTCAAATCCTTTTCCCTCTAATGTTTGTGTAACAGACATTCTGGCAAGCTCTTTCATATTATTATCTTGGCTTAAATGCGCAAGATAAATACGTTTTGTTTTATCTCCAATTACATCAGACATTGCAAGTGCAGCATCCTCATTTGATACGTGACCAACATCGCTTAGTATACGACGTTTAATGCTCCATGGATATCTACCCATGCGTAGCATTTCAACATCATGGTTACTTTCAAAAATGTACATATCTGCGTTAGAAATGATTCCCTTCATTCGATCACTTACATAGCCTGTATCCGTAATTGTAACAAATTTTTTCTCGTTATGATGAAATACGTAAAACATTGGTTCAGCAGCGTCATGTGATACACCAAATGATTCAACTTCAATATCCCCAAACTGAATCGTCGTTTCCATGTTAAAAATGAACTTTTGCTCTGTTGGAATTTCTCCAATTAAATGGTTCATTGCTTTCCATGTTTTTTCATTCGCGTAAATTGGGATTTGATATCTTCTGGCAAGAACTCCAAGTCCTTTAATATGATCACTATGCTCATGCGTGACTAGAATGCCGGAAACTTCTTTTATATCCCTGTTGATATCTTTAAATAAAGACTCCATCGCTTTACCGCTCAGTCCTGTATCAACTAAAAGCTTAGTTTTCTCCGTCCCAACGTATAACGCATTTCCGGTACTTCCACTTGCAAGTACACTAAAATGCAGACTCATCGCTATTCACTCCATTGTTCTTTATCTATCTTAATTATTTGTCCCTCAATAGCATTTACAAAGTAATCCTGCTGTTCATTGACAACGATATGCCATGCTGGCGCTATGAATTTAACTCCATTCGATAACGGGATTACTGTATAATAGCCAAAGTTAACCTTTGTAATTCGATCACTAGGTTTTAATTCATCTTTAACAAATAAATTTTCAATGGCTTTAATTGCCGGTAACGCTTCTTGCACATTCTTTTTATCGATCATTTCCTTTAAGTTTTCTAAATATCTTTGGCGATACCCATAAATCTCATTCTTATCATTATACTTTATTTCAACTACTGAGCTTTCGATATTATAAATTAGGCGATCTTTATAGGTTTGACAGAAGTATATCGTTTTTGACGTTTGATCTATTTGACAATAACGATAGTTACCACCATTCCAAACATACTCCTTCACAAAGTTTTCTAAAAAGAGTATTTTATTTGTCTCTGCAATTGGAACTGGTTTTTTCAATTGACTTTGTAATACATCTTTGTAGATTTGTATATTCTGTCCTTTTCGATCAGCAAAATTTTTCTTCGAGAAATCCTTACTATTACCCGATATATAAGATTCCTTTAAAGAATTTTTAGGTAATGTCACATATGTGATATCATTTTCCTTTAATTGCTCCTCAATACTCGATTCCGCCATCGTATCAAACTGGTCGCTACTTCGCTTTTGATAATATTGAATCGCTAAAAATAAATCTAATACTAAGAAAGTTAAAATAAATATTGTTTTGATTCTACTCCAATCCAACAATATTCACCCCAGTTCTACTTAGCAAATCTTGATCAATCTTCTTATATGTGTCATCGTAATTTATAATCCAAACAGGTTTTAACTGGATTGCTCTATTATAGTACGGCTGATTGATTGTTGATTGATCTTGATCAAATATCGTCTCGTACCCTAAGCTAATATCCTTAATAAGGGATTTGTTAATAGACTTATTGTTGGATATGATCTCCATAATTTGAGGACCAGCCATTAACTCCATTTCACTTTCCTTCTTGTCCACCTGGATTCTAGTAAATTTATACAATGGACGTTTAAAGGTTTCTATATCGTCTACTCCCCAGCTCGTCGTAATTGTTGAATTATTATACACAGGTAAATTATTTACAAAAAGTCTAAATGAAACTTCATTATTTTCAGGTTTAACTCCAGACAAAATATATCCATCAGTCCAGCCACCATGAGCATTAATAAAATCAACGCTTCTTTGGACTAATAAATTAGGACTTTGATTATTATTGTTTTCAGGTGTTGTCGGGTTAACAAATGAAATCGCTCGATTTAATGGTGAAACTGACATTAATCTAGTACCGTCTGTGAATGTATCTCCTGAATCGGTACTTTCTTTTCGGACATTTGATGGATCACTAAATATAGCATCTTTTAATTTATCAACATCTATATCCGTCGTAAGGAACTCCATCGTTGTTAATTTGATTGGTTTTTTAGGTAAATAAATTATTTTACCTGAATCTAACTTATATCTTAAGCTTTCAGTAAAGCTTTCGTAATTGTCTCTTATCTTTTCAACTGATGCAATAATTGAAGAGTTATCAAATGTTGCTCCATAAAGAATATTTTGTGATTCATTTGAAAAGTAGATCCTTGCTGAAGAATCCTGTTTAGTAGATAAATTGATGATTATTCGATCAAATAAAACATTTTGTAATCGTTTTGCATCTAGATTAAGAACTTTACCTAATGTCTCTATTGGCACTTCAGTTGGAAAAATAATTTCTAGTTTATTTTTTCCTTTTGTTATTGATTGGTAGGCAACTTCAGATGTTCTATTTGTCAGGTTTTCAAAATTTGTGATTTCGGATTTCTGCAATGATCTATAAATTGGTGATATATTACTCTGTTTAGTTGTTTCATAATTTTTATTTGATTCATGAACAACTAGTAAATTCGGAATTACTATGTCCTTAAAGTCTCTTTTGGCACCAATTGAAACTTTTTGGACATAGTCTTGATTTTGAAGTACATCGTATGTTGGTTGATATGACCATAAGCTATATGAAAGTACTAAACTTACTATAACAAGAGTAGTTAATACAACTGATTTTATATGTTCTCTTCTCATTCCCACTCATCCTCTTGGTCATCAGCCACTGGAAGTGTGAAATAGACTGTTGTACCCTTTCCTTCTTCACTTTTAGCCCATATATGACCATCGTGCGCGTAAATCATTTCTTTTGCCAAAGCAAGCCCTAGGCCAGTTCCTCCAACTTGTCTTGATCTAGCTTTATCTACTCGATAGAAACGATCAAATATCTTTGATAGATTTTCTTTTGGAATTCCCATACCTTCATCAGTAATACTAACTAATATTTGATCTCTAGATTCTTTAATACGATAAGTTACAGTCCCACCCTCTGGTGAATACTTTAATGCATTTGAAATAATATTATCTAACACTTGTGTAATTTTATCTTCATCTATAAATACAAATCTTGTCTTACTTATAAATTCACGTTTGAACGAAACTTCTTGAGACTTACTCATTTCGTGTCGATCAATTATACGATTAAACAATTCTGTAAAGTTAACCCAATCTTTCATTAAACGATATTCAGTACTATCTAACTTAGATAATTGTAATAAGTCATTTACTAGCCTTATCATTCGTTCTGTTTCATCTTGAGTTACTTGTAAGAACTTAGGTGCGATTTCTTTATTCTCCCAAGCTCCATCTGACAATGCTTCCAAATAGCTTCTCATCGTTGTTAACGGTGTTCTTAATTCATGTGACACATTGGAAACAAAATCTCTACGTTCTTGCTCGATCTTTTCCTGTTCAGTTACATCATAAATTACAGCGATTAGACCATTAACTTTACCTGACTCTTTTTGTATAGTTGAAAAGCTAGCTCGTAGAATCATTGGTCTCTTATTATCGCTATAATCTAACATAATTGAATCTGGCTCATCGTATAAATCATCTAGAGTATTAATCTTTTCGATTCCCAATACCTCTAAAATAGATTTATTTAATACTGTTTCACGTGAAACATTTAGCATCGTTTCAGCTGGATCATTTAAGAGAATAATTTTCCCTCTACGGTCAGTTGCAATAACGCCATCTGACATATGCTCTAGTACTGATTGAAGCTTTCTTCTTTCTCCATCTGTTGAAGCTCTAGCTTGCTGTAAGTTACGTGATAGATTATTAAATGATATCGTTAATTCACCAATCTCATCTTCACTATAGGCCTTTAATTTGCGAGAGAAATTTCCTTTCGCCATTTCTTGGGCCTGTCTTCTTATTTCTGAGATTGGCTTCGTAATTGCTTTAGCCAATAATATCCCTAAAATGGATGTAATCGCGACTGCTATAAGTGTACCCGTTGAAAAAATACGGTTAATTAATTCCATTCTTTCATAAGTACTTTCCATTGAAGCACTCGTGTAAATCGCTGAAACAATTTCGTCACCTTCCATCACTGGGGTAACAATCGTTTTCATTCGATGACCGTTTTTAGGATCAATTAACACTTTTTCAGTTCTAGTACCTACTAAAAGTGCTCTTTTAACTAAAATATCAGTTGTCCTTTTTCCAACAATAGACCGATTACTAGAATCCGAAGTAGCAATGACTTCACTATTTTGGTTAATAACTCTTACATCTGATATCCCAATATTCTTTCCAAAGTCAGAAACTATTTTTTGAATATTAGCTTTCACCTCTGGATCGTCCAGAGTTTTCTTTTTTTCATACTCGATTTTTATATTATAAGCCAGTAGCTTAGCCCGTTCGTTTATCGCAACTGTAAAACTATTTACAAGTTGCTTTTCAAGTTCTCTCGAAAAATAAACGCTAATAATTTGCATAGCTACCAATATGAGTAAAATATAAACAAGTACAAATTTAAATACAATTGATTTAAATAAACCAACTTTATTGTAAGCTGCCATTAATCTTGCTCCGGATCACGCAGGTAATATCCTACTCCTCTTCTTGTTACAATGAAAAGTGGATAACTTGGATTGTCCTCAATTTTTTCACGAAGTCTTCGAATTGTTACATCAACAGTTCGTACATCTCCAAAATAATCATAGCCCCAAACAGTTTGAAGTAAATGTTCTCTCGTCATAACCTGTCCGATATGCTTCGCTAAATAATATAGTAATTCAAACTCGCGGTGAGTTAATTCGATCTTCTCGCCACGTTTTGTTACGATATAAGCGTTTGGATTGATAACAAGCGAACCAATAATAACTTCAACTGACTCCTCTTTTTCAGATGTAGCTCCAGTTTGATGTCTACGTAAATTTGCTTTTACTCTAGCAAGCAACTCACGTGTACTAAATGGTTTTGTTACGTAGTCATCTGCTCCCATTTCTAAACCTAGTACTTTATCTAATTCAGAATCTTTTGCTGTAATCATAATGATTGGCATTTCATGATTCTTTCTAATTTCTCTACAAACTTCTAAGCCATCTCTAATTGGCAACATAATATCTAATAAAACTAAATCAGGAAGAAACTCGTCTACTTTTTGTAATGCTTCCTCTCCATCATACGCGCAAACAATTTCAAAACCTTCTTTTTCTAAATTAAACTTCAATATATCAGCAATTGGTTTTTCATCATCGACTATTAATATTTTTTTATTCATTCCCCGCACTCCTTTTCTAGTCAGTTTTCGCTGCCATCAATTCTATACATATCTTTTGCAATTTAACATTAAATTAGGCAACAAATAAACTTTTCATAGCAATTTCGTTTTGTGGACTATCTCTCTAAATATAATACGACTACGATCATACGTGTTATTCTTTTTATCTATAAACACTAGATTTTTGAAAAAAACCTCTAGCTTGTTGCTAGAGGTCTACTCCACTTACTTCTATTTTAAATTAAGTAGGTTTTTTTGTAAAATCGAACTGTTTTATTCAAACTAGAATCTATTTTCTATAAGGTTGATATAAAATAAAAAACTACTGTATATACAGTAGTTTTTATGATGGCTCGGGACGGAATCGAACCGCCGACACGAGGATTTTCAGTCCTCTGCTCTACCGACTGAGCTACCGAGCCATTATATGGCGGTCCCGACCGGGATCGAACCGGCGATCTCCTGCGTGACAGGCAGGCATGTTAACCGCTACACCACGGGACCAAGATAAGTTTTTTAAAAAAGGATGACCCGTACGGGACTCGAACCCGTGTTACCGCCGTGAAAGGGCGGTGTCTTAACCGCTTGACCAACGGGCCACATTAATTTAAGAAAAGATGAGCCATGAAGGATTCGAACCTTCGACCCTCTGATTAAAAGTCAGATGCTCTACCTACTGAGCTAATGGCTCATAAAATGATTAACTTCATAAACTATGTACTAGTTATGACGACAAGACTTATCTTATCATACTTTCTAATAAGTTTGCAATAGTTTTTTTAAAAAAATAATAAAAGCCCCTAAGTTTTTATTTAAGGGCTTTTTATTATATTAAGCTCCGTAAACGTTACGTACGATATTTGTTTGGTTACGGTCTGGACCTACTGAGAATACAGATAATGGAATACCTACTAATTGAGACACACGTTCTACATAGTGTCTTGCATTAACTGGTAGTTCATTAAGCGTTTTTACTCCTGTAATATCTTCTGTCCAACCTGGAAGTTCTTCATAAACTGGCTCACATTCTGCAAGTTGTTTTAAGCTAGCAGGGAACTCAGTAATTGTTTCTCCACGGAATTTATAAGCAACGCAAATTTTAACAGTCTCTAGTCCTGTTAATACGTCAATTGAGTTAAGTGATAAATCAGTAATACCGCTAACGCGACGAGCGTGGCGAACTACTACACTATCAAACCAACCAACACGTCTTGGTCTTCCAGTAGTTGTACCGTACTCACGACCTACTTCACGAATTGTATTTCCAATTTCGTCGAAAAGCTCAGTTGGGAATGCACCTTCACCAACACGAGTAGTGTAAGCTTTACATACACCAACAACGTGATTAATTTTTGTTGGACCAACTCCAGATCCAATTGTTACTCCACCTGCAACTGGGTTAGAAGAAGTAACGAATGGGTATGTACCTTGGTCGATATCTAACATTACACCTTGTGCGCCTTCAAATAATACGCGCTTTCCACCATCAATTGCATCATTTAATACAACAGAAGTATCACACACATATTTTTTAATTTGTTGTCCGAACTCATAATATTCTTCAAAAATGTCATCAATATTTAATGAATTTGAATCATACATTTTTTCAAATAAATTATTTTTCTCTTCAAGATTACGTTTTAATTTTTCGTAAAACTCTTCTTTATCTAAAAGGTCTGCCATACGGATCCCCACACGTGCAGCTTTATCCATATAAGCTGGTCCAATACCTTTTTTAGTAGTACCAATCTTATTATCACCTTTACGCTCTTCTTCTAACTCATCTTGTTTTAAATGATAAGGTAAGATAACATGAGCACGGTTACTAATACGTAAGTTGTCAGTTGAAACACCTTTATCATGTAAGTATGCTAGCTCTTGAACTAAAGCTTTAGGATCTACAACCATACCATTTCCAACAACACAAATTTTATCTGAGAAGAAAATACCTGATGGAATTAAATGAAGTTTGTACTTTTCACCATTAAATACGATTGTATGACCTGCATTGTTACCACCTTGATATCTAGCAACTACTTCTGCCTGTTGTGATAAAAAGTCGGTAATTTTTCCTTTTCCTTCGTCTCCCCATTGAGAACCAACTACTACTACTGATGACAATGTACTGCACCTCCGATTAAAATACGCTATTTCCGAACTAAAACCAAAACTAGTATATCAAACTTACGGAATTTGTCAATAAATCTCTTTGAATAATTCTGTTCTAAGTTTTATTTGTTCGTAAATACAAACTAAAGAATTTGATAAAAATAGTTTGCCCTAACAAAAAAAAATAATCACATAGATTCACTATGTGATTATTTTTTAGATGATATTAGGCCCCTGGCGCTTGCTCATCAAACCTTCGTTCTAAGTTTACGAACTTGTTATATTCTTTTACGAATGCTAATGAAACAGTACCTACTGGACCATTCCTTTGTTTAGCAATAATGATTTCAATAATATTTTTATTCTCTGATTCTTTATCGTAGTAATCGTCTCGATATAAGAACGCAACGATATCCGCATCTTGCTCAATACTTCCTGATTCACGAATATCAGACATCATTGGACGTTTATCTTGTCTTGACTCTACGCTACGTGATAGCTGAGATAAGGCTATTAGAGGTACTTTTAATTCCCTCGCTAGTCCTTTAAGAGAACGTGAAATTTCCGATACTTCTTGTTGACGATTCTCTCCACTTTTGCCGTTACCTTGAATAAGCTGCAAGTAATCAATTAAGATCATTCCTAAGCCATGCTCTTGTTTCAGTCTTCTACACTTAGCACGTATGTCATTTACTCTAATACCAGGTGTATCATCGATATATATACCTGTACCAGCTAAGCTACTAGCAGCCATCGTAAGCTTATTCCAATCCTCTTGTTCAAGATTACCTGTACGTAGTGCCTGTGCGTTAATATTCCCTTCTGCACAAAGCATACGCATAACAAGCTGATCTGATCCCATCTCGAGACTGAAAATTGCTACGTTTTCATCTGTCTTAGTCGCTACGTTTTGTGCGATATTCAACGCAAAAGCTGTTTTACCTACTGAAGGACGGGCAGCTACTATAATTAAATCATTGGGCTGAAATCCCGCTGTCATACGATCTAAATCAGTAAATCCTGTTGGTACACCTGTGATTTCGCCACGTTGATTAAATAAAGTCTCAATTTTACTAAATGTAGTAAATACTACATCTTTAATACTTTGAAAACCAGAAACGTTTGTGCGCTGAGCTACTTTTAAGATACTTTTTTCAGCCTCGTTTAGTACAACATCCACTGGAGTATCTGGTGCATAGCTTTCCGTTACAATATTTGTAGCGGTTCTTATTAATCTTCTTAAAGTAGATTTTTCTTCAACGCTCTTCGCATAGTATTCAACGTTAGATGCCGTTGGTACTGAAGCCAGCAAATCATTTAAGTATGACACTCCTCCAACTTCTTCTAATACTCCTTGATTAGCTAGTTCAGAAGTTAGTGTGATAACATCTAAAGGCTCATTCCTTGAAGCAATCTTAAGCATTGCTTCAAATATTTTTTGATGGGCAGCTCGATAAAAGTCATCTGGTAAAAGCCGTTCTGAAGTTGATATTAGCGCCTCTGAATCTAACAGTATGGCTCCTAATACAGCCTGTTCAGCTTCTATATTCTGTGGTGGAGTACGATCATTTAGCAAATCACTCATTTCTAGTCCTCCAGATGCTTGTTTTTCTTATTGTTCCTTAACGTGTACTTTTAAAGTTGCACTAACTTCAGGATGCAATTTTACTTTAATATTTGTTACACCTAGACCTCTAATCGCATCATTCATTTCGAATTTACGCTTATCTAGTTTAATACCATGTACTTTTTGAAGCTCATCGGCAATTTGTTTGCTAGTGATTGATCCGAAAAGACGACCACCTTCACCCGATTTAGCTTTTAGTTCTACTGTTAGAGCTTCAATTGTTTCTTTTAGCTTTTTACAATTTTCTAATTCAATTTGTGCATCTTTTAATTCTTTATTTTTTTTCGCTTCAAGAGTTTTCATATTACCTGCTGTAGCTTCAATAGCATCTCCATTTTTGATTAGGAAACTTGCATAGCCATCTGCGATATTTTTAGTTTCTCCCTTTTTACCTTTTCCTTTTACATCTTTTAAGAAAATTACTTTCATTTGTTTGTTCTCCCTTCAATATATTCATCGATTATTCTCAATAAGTGTTGTTCAACTTCTCTAATTGAAGAAGATTCAACTTGTGCAGCAGCATTTGTTAAGTGACCGCCACCACCAAGCTCTTCCATTATTAATTGAACATTTATATTCCCTAATGAACGGCTGCTAATGCTAACAACATTGTCTGACCTTTTCGCAATGACAAAAGATGCAATAACATCTGTCATCGTTAATAACGTATCTGCGGCCTTTGCAATTAAAACTTGATCATAGCTTATATTATCTTTTCCAAAGCTAATCGCAAAGCCCTCTTTATACATATAGGCTTCCTCTATTAATTCTGCTTTGCGAATATATTCATTCATATCTTGTTTTAGTAAATTTTGAACGAGGATCGTATCAGCGCCATTCGAACGCAAGTATGATGCTGCATCAAAAGTTCGTGCCCCTGTTCGGAAAGTAAAACTCTTTGTATCAACAATAATTCCTGCAAGTAAGGCTGTTGCCTCAAGCATGCTTAATTTTATTTTCTTAGGTTGGTACTCCAATAACTCTGTTACTAATTCTGCTGTAGAGGAAGCGTACGGCTCCATATAAACGAGAATTGCATCCTTAATGAAGTCCTCTCCTCTTCGATGATGGTCTATCACAACAATTTTATCTGTCTCATCTAAAAGTGATTCTTCTTCAACCATTGTTGGTCTATGGGTATCTACTACGATTATTAATGTATCTTCAGAAATAAGTTCTTTTGCTTTTTCAGGTGAAATAAAACAAGACATAAATTGTTCATTTTTAGACATTTCCCTCATCAAACGATTAACACTTTTATCTACTTCATCTTTATCAATAACAACATAACCATCCACTTCATTATGCATAACCATTTTTAAGATTCCAACTGCTGAACCAAGAGCATCCATGTCAGGTAACTTATGACCCATTATCATAACATTGGTGCTACTCTTCATTAAATCTCTTAATGCATGCGAGATTACCCTCGCTCTAACCCTCGTTCTCTTTTCTACAGGGTTTGTTTTTCCACCAAAAAACTTTACTTTACCGTTAATGTTTTTAACAGTTACTTGATCTCCCCCGCGCCCTAATGCTAAATCTAAGCCAGATTGCGCTAGTTGACCAAGTTCGGTTAAATTTAAACTACCTACCCCGACGCCAACGCTTAGAGTAAGGGGTAAATTACGTTTTGTAGTTTCTTCTCTTACTTGGTCTAATATAGAAAACTTATTATTTTCTAATGCCGCCAGAATTCCTTCATTTAAAACTACACTATATCGATCAGATGAAACACGTTTCAAGAAAATACCATGGCTATTAGCCCAACTATTTAACATAGTAGTTACTGCACCATTTACACTAGAACGCTCCTGATCATCTAATCCCTGTGTCATTTCATCGTAATTATCTAATAAAATAATTCCGATTACTGTTCTTTGATCTTCGTATAACTTCTCTAATTGTGCCTGTTCTGTCACATCAAATAAATAAATGTATCGCTCTTCCCTTTTAATAACTACGCGATATGTTCTTTTACTTATATTCAATACATCTTCTTTTTTCTCTTTTTTCGAAATTAAAGCCATTAATCCTTCAGATAGATCATATATGTGTTTACCTATTAATGAACGATCATCTAAAATATTTAAAATATATTGATTGCCCCATTCAATATGGTACTCTCTATCATAAAGTAATACTCCAATTGGCATTTCTGTAATTGCTTCATTACTTAAATTTTTCACTCTCGACATAATTGATTCTATATACATATCTAAAACGTAGCGATACTTAATTTCTAACTTTACAACTAGAAATATAACGCATAAAAAGATAACGATAAATATTATCCCTATTTTAGGTTGAATATAGACCACAGTTCCGATCAAAAACACTGAAAGAGCAGTTAAAAGATAGACGGGTATAAGAAACATTTGTTTCTTATGAAAATCTTGCATATGTTCAACCCCTAAGCCAAATAAAATCTAACTTACATATTAAAGTTTATTCACTTTTGCACAACAAATTAGTATCAAATATGTTTTTAAGTTTAAATTTTTCTTCTATTAAAGATTCCAATTGAGATGATTCCAATTAGTAAAACAATATAAATTAATGGTTGAATGATAAAACTTGCGATTAATATAATAATTGGTACCGCTTTAGAAAACTGTTTTAAATAACTAAAATAAAAGATCGATGCATAACCTTGAACAAGCAGTAAAATTTGAAGTACATATGTTAAGTTAATTACTGCTGTACTAAGGAAACTACTTTGTTTCAAATTGAAGAACGAAAAAATCATTACAATTAAAAAGAACCACATGAATCCTACTGGGAGTCTAAACTCTCTAAATGGTTTAAATTTCGGTGTTTTATAACCTAATCTTTTTATTAATGGAAAAGTTACTAGTTGTGTTATAAAAGCAACGAAAAAACTACCCATTAACATTATAGAAGGAATTAATGTAGGGATTAATTTAATAGCACTTGAAAGCTCATCTAGTTTCTTTTCATTAGTGCCTGTACCTAAACTGGCACTAAGTTCCTTACTTTTTTCTACTCCTTCCAACATCATGTCAATACCATGTTTAACAAGGTCAGTATGAGAAACTGCTTTGAATAGTATATACGTAAGAACCATATGTATTAAATAAATAAAAGTACTTGTAAGTAAGATTTCTCCTTTACTTCGCTCATTTTTTAATAGATACCCAATTACTATACCAACTGTTGAGTACATTAAAGTAATGGGAAGTAAATTAAAAGAGGCAATAGGAATTGTTAAGCCAAGCGCCAAACAACAAAGTAAAAGTGATTCCTTAATCGAATATTTAATACTAATAATAATAAACGGCAGTGGCATAAGGAATGCCAAAATTAATGAGAGAAATGGTACATATAAAAATACTAATAGCAATACCGAGTAAATTGCTAGAAGCACTGCACCCTCAACTATAAATCGAGTCGATTTCAAAATAAAGCTCCTTTCAACTACCCCTACTTAATTCGCGATAAGCATACTATTACTTATTTTACCATAAAACTTATTTTTTCATAAATACAAAAAAAGTACAGCACGAGAATGCTGTACTTTTTATTACTTAGCTTATTCAGCCACGTATGGTAATAAAGCCATTTGACGAGAGCGTTTGATTGCAATCGTTAATTTACGTTGGTATTTCGCAGAAGTACCAGTTACACGACGAGGTAAAATTTTACCACGCTCAGAAACGAAACGTTTTAATAACTCAGTATCTTTGAAGTCGATTGTAGTGATGCCGTTTGAAGTAAAGTAACAAACTTTACGACGTTTAGCACGTCCACCTTTGCGTCCACCCATTGCCATTGTTATTTCCCTCCTCTACTTAAAATTAGTTTTTTAGTAATGTTAACCGTTCAACATTACACTGTTTTTATTATTAGAAAGGAAGATCGTCATCAGTAATATCAATCGTTTTGCTTGTCCCACCAAATGGATCATCATTAAAGCTAGGCTTTTGAGATGGTGCTTCGAAAGGATTTCCAGCGTTAAAACCTTGATTTTGTTGATTCATACCGAATGAACCACCTTGGTTACCTGATGCATTTCTTGGTTCTAAGAATTGAACAGAGTCAGCTACAACTTCAGTTACATATACTCTCTTACCATCTTGACCATCAAAACTTCTAGTTTGAATGCGACCCTCAACGCCAGCTAAGCTTCCTTTTTTCAAGAAGTTTGCTACGTTTTCAGCAGGCTTTCTCCAGATAACGCAGTTAATAAAATCCGCTTCTCTTTCACCTTGCTGATTTGAGTAGGTACGATTCACCGCTAGAGTAAATGTTGCTACGGCAACCCCACTTGGTGTATAACGTAAGTCCGGATCCTTTGTTAAGCGACCTACAAGTACAACACGATTGATCATCTGATTCCTACCTCCCTAAAGCATTTAAAAAATATTATTTTTCTTCTTCACGAATAACGATGTGGCGGATGATATCTTCGCTGATTTTCGCTAAACGATCGAATTCTTGTACTGCTTCTGGCTTAGCAGAAACGTTTACAAGCATGTAGTGTCCATCACGGAAATCGTTAATTTCATAAGCTAAACGACGTTTACCCCACTCTTTAACGTTTGTGATTTCAGCACCTTGTTCAGTTAAAACGCCGTTGAAACGCTCAACTAATGCTTTTTGTGCTTCGTCTTCCATGTTTGGACGAACGATGTACATGATTTCGTATTTATTCATCACAATGTCACCTCCTTTTGGTCTAACGGCCCAATTAAGGGCAAGGAGCAATTTAATTAATCACTCACGAGTTAAAATTATAGCATAGTTTTTTTAAGATAGCAAATCTATAATTCAGTTGCTATTTTATTAAACATTAAATCGGAAATGCATTACATCTCCATCTTGTACGATGTACTCTTTACCTTCAAGACGCACTTTTCCTGCTTCTTTTGATGCTGTCATGTTACCATAAGTCGCTAAATCTTCAAAAGAAACTGTTTCTGCGCGGATAAAGCCACGTTCGAAGTCGCTATGAATTACGCCAGCACATTGTGGAGCTTTCATACCTTTTTTAAATGTCCAAGCTCTTACTTCTTGTACACCTGCAGTGAAATAAGTTGCTAATCCTAATAAAGAATAAGCTGCACGAATTAATTGATCTAAACCTGATTCTTCAATTCCAAGTTCTTGAAGGAATGTACGTTTCTCTTCATCATCTAGCTCAGCAATTTCTTCTTCAATTTTTGCACTAATCACAATTACTTGAGAACCTTCTTTAGCTGCAAATTCTCTTACTTTTTCAACGTATTCGTTAGATGAAGCATCTGCGATTTCATCCTCGCCAACATTAGTGATATAAAGCATTGGCTTAGTCGTTAATAAGTGTAAACCTTTTACTACTTTCATTTGCTCTTCCGTAAACTCTACTGAACGAGCTGGCTTGTCATTTTCAAATGCTTCTCTTAATTTCACTAAAATTTCATGTTCATAAGATGCATCTTTATCTTTTTGCTTCGCTAATTTAGCTACACGATCAATACGTTTTTCAACTGATTCTAAGTCTGCAAGAATTAGTTCTAAGTTAATTGTTTCAATATCTGCAATTGGATCTACTTTTCCAGATACATGAGTAATATTATCATCTACAAAGCAACGTACTACTTGGCAAATTGCGTCCACTTCACGAATATGAGATAAAAACTTATTTCCTAAACCTTCACCTTTACTTGCACCTTTAACGATCCCAGCGATATCAGTAAATTCAAAAGTTGTTGGAACAGTTTTTTTAGGTTGAACTAATTCAGTTAATTTTACTAAACGGTAATCTGGTACTTCTACCACACCTACGTTTGGATCAATTGTACAAAACGGATAGTTTGCTGATTCAGCGCCCGCTTGTGTAATTGCATTAAATAATGTTGACTTTCCTACGTTTGGTAATCCTACGATTCCTGCTGTTAATGGCATATTTTCCACTCCTATACGAACTTAGTTAATCTTTCACAATTATATTGATTTCAAAAAAAAATAACAAGAAAATCTGAATATTAATTCTAAACATACGAAAGGTATCTAATACGAGCGATCCTTCAAATTGCTCTACTAGATACCCATTGATTTAAAAATCGTCCTACTCTTCAGATCGAACTAAAACCTTTTTTAATTTTCGTGTGAACTCTCTGCGCGGTATTAATACGCTATGCTCACACCCCTCACATTTTAATCGAATGTCCATACCCATTCGAATAATTTTCCATCTGTTCACTCCACAAGGATGAGGTTTTTTCATTTCTACTATATCATTTAGGCTAAATTCTTTTTCTTCCATGTAAAAACTTCACTTCCTTAAAATAGTAGCATACAAACTATACATTCGCATTTTCATTTTTAGTTTCTGGTTGTTTATATAATACCATTTTTGGATACGAAATTTCTATGTTATTTCTTTCAAGTACTTCCTTAATTTCTTTTCGAATTGCTCTAGAAATTTTAAACTGTGTCATTGCTCTAACTTCTGAAGATATTCTCAATGTTACTTCAGAAGGACCCAAGTTTTGTATCCCAAGAAACTCTGGAGGTTTTATCATTTCTTCATATCTAGCTGGCATAGTTTCTAGATGTTTTTCAATTACATTTTGTGCATGTTCAATATCGCCCTCATATGAAATACTAACATCTACCATTGCCACAGCATTATGTAATGAAAAATTGGTTACTTCAGTAATCATTCCATTTTGGATGATATGAAGCTCACCAGTTCCACTTCTAATTTTAGTTGTTTTTAAACCGATTGATAATACTGTTCCTTCAAAAGTTTGAACTCTAATATAATCACCAACTGAAAATTGATCTTCAAACAAAATAAAAAATCCAGAAATGATATCTTTTACTAAACTTTGTGCCCCAAAACCAATTGCTACGCCACCTATTCCTGCTCCAACTAAAAGTCCTTTTATTTCCACGCCAAATATCGGGAGAATCGTCAAAGCAGCAATAAAGAATATTACATATGCGAGTACATTTTCCATCAATTTAATAAGTGTTACTGATCTTCTTTCTGATACTTGTAACGGTCCTCTAGCATTAACTTTTAAGAGATTACGGATTAACTTTCTTCCGAGTTTTACAGCCAATACTGAAACGATAATAATTAGCGCTATTTTTATTGTTGAATTTAAAATTGTGTCCCATTGTTCTGGAGTTAGCATGCTTTTTTTTACTAATTTCTCAGCATTTTCTATTTTATCTGCTGCATTATTCATACTGTATTTTTCCCCCTATCTATTTTCAAATGACTTTTAACGTAATACTAAACGAATTATCACCTTAAAACTACAAATATGAACAAATGTAATAATGATTTAATTTAATAACGAAGATTGCTTGACAAAAGTATAAATTGTTTAAATTTTGCATAAACTAATACTACTCTCTTAAATGAAAAGTAGGCGATATTATGCAATTTTCAGCAAATCCTTTGCGTAACCTATTCAAAGATGATTATTCTGTATTTCTAGATGACGAAAACGCTATTAACAGATTTGCAGATCGTTTATGTAAGTCGCTTCCAAGTGTTCACACTAAAGAAATTGTATTTGTATGTATTGGAACTGACCGTTCCACGGGAGACTCTTTAGGTCCTTTAGTTGGAACCATGTTAGGAGAATTAAACTTAAGTAGATTTCATTATTATGGTACTCTTGATGAGCCAATTCATGCGTTAAATCTTTCAGAACAACTTGAAAAAATTAAAGGCAGATATAACAATCCATTTATCATTGCTGTAGATGCATGTTTAGGCAGAGTAAAAAGCATTGGTAGCGTGCGCTTATCCAATGGCCCATTAAAACCTGGTGCTGCAATGAAAAAAGAATTACCTTTAGTAGGTGAAATTAACTTAACTGGTGTTGTAAATGTTAGTGGATTCATGGAGTTCTACGTTTTACAAAATACTAGATTAAGCCTTGTAATGAAAATGGCTAAGTTTATTGCGAATTCAATTAAAGAAACTGAAAAAAAATTTACCTGCCAATTAGATTTTTAACATAATAGTTTCCTAACTTTCAATTGTAAAATGGTTAGATAAAAAACAAAAAGGGAGTATTAACTGCATTGGAAGACAACACATTTAATATTCCCTATGAGTAACTCATTTTATAATTGAAAGAATTCTTTCCAAATCCTCTTTGTTAAAGAATTGGATTTCTATTTTCCCTTTATCTTTAGCCGATTTAATTTTAACTGACGTTCCGAATTTTTCTTGTAAAAGATCCTCATATTCACTAAAAAATATGTTTTTAGTAGGATTTTTCTTTGATGTTTCACGTGAAACATTTTCATTCAGATCATTGACTAACGATTCAACCTCACGAACACTTAAGTTTTTTTCAATTACTTTTAGTGCGGTACCCTCAATTAATCCTTTTCGTTTTAGTCCTAAAAGTGCTCTTCCGTGTCCCATTGAGAGCGTGCCTTCTTCGACCATTTTTTGAACAGAATTAGGTAAAGTTAAAATTCTTAAATAGTTAGCAATATGTGGACGACTTTTTCCAAGTTTCTTTGCCAGTTGTTCTTGCGTTAAGTGTAATTGTTCAATTAAAGTTTGATATGCTTCAGCTTCTTCAAGAGGATTTAAATCATCTCGCTGTAAATTTTCTAATACAGCTAACTCCATCATTTGCTCTTCACTCAGGTCTCTAACAATAACTGGAACTGTATTTAAACCTGCATTCCTTGCAGCGCGATAGCGTCTCTCTCCAGCAACGATTTGGAAACCTTTTATGCTTTTTCTTGCAATGATTGGTTGAAGAATCCCATGTTCAATCACTGATTGAGTTAATTCTAACATTGCAGTCTCATCAAATACTTTGCGAGGTTGGTATGGATTAGGTCTAAGTTCTTTAAGATCAATTTCCTGGACTAACTCTTCTTGCTGATTAATATCTTGAAAAAACGCTCCAATGCCTTTTCCTAACCCTTTAGCCATTATCAATCACTTCCTTTGCTAGATCGAGATATACTTCTGCACCTCTTGACTTTGGATCATATGTAATGATCGGTTTACCATGACTTGGTGCTTCACTTAAGCGTACATTTCTTGGAATAATTGATTTATAGACACGATCTTGAAAATATTTTTTTACTTCTTCTATAACTTGAAGCCCTAAATTTGTACGAGCATCTAGCATCGTTAACAATACGCCTTCAATTGCTAAATTTTTATTTAAATGTTTTTGTACTAAGCGTACAGTACTTAATAGCTGACTTAAACCTTCAAGTGCGTAATACTCACACTGAACTGGAATAATAATTGAATCAGAAGCAGTTAGTGAGTTTAAAGTTAATAAACCTAATGATGGAGGACAATCTATTAAAATATAATCATAGTTACCTTTTACTGTATCTAAAGCGCGCTTTAATCGTACTTCTCTAGAAATAGTAGGTACTAATTCAATTTCTGCTCCAGCAAGTTGAATTGTTGCTGGAATAATATCGAAATTTGGAATAGCAGTGTTTAAAATGACATTTTTCGCCTCAACATCATCAACTAATACATTGTAAACACACTGATTTACATCAGCTTTTTCAATTCCAATACCACTAGTTGCATTACCTTGAGGATCTATATCGACTAGTAATACTTTTTTTCCTAAATGAGCTAAACAAGCACTTAAATTAACCGATGTTGTAGTCTTACCAACACCACCTTTTTGATTAGCTATAGAGATTACTTTAACCACTATGTAATCTACTCCTTCCACAACAAACAATTCTTATTTTCTATTTTACCATGAATAGATTCATCGTTGTGTCTAGATTTAAAAATGAATAAAAAAATTCACCACTGTAAAGAGGTGAATTTAATGTTTATTTCTTTGGTATTTTAATTGTTATTTGGTAATAGTCATCATGTTCTTCTTCTTGACTATCAATATTCATGCCTGTTTTAGTAACCATTTGTAAAGATTCGCGGATCGTATTCATCGCAATACGTATATCTTTACTAATAGCCTTAAATTTACGTTTAGCCTTTGGTTTTTTCTCAGTTAGTAATGTTACTACTCGCTCTTCTGTTTGTTTAACATTCAATTGCTTTTCAATTATTTCATGAAGAAGAGTAATTTGTAGTTGAGGTAACTTTAATGGAATTAGTGCTCGTGCATGACGTTCTGTAATCGACTTATCCAATAATGCTTGTTGTATTTCCCCAGGGAGTTTCAACAACCTCAATTTATTTGCAACAGTCGATTGACCTTTACCTAATCGCTGAGCTAGTGCCTCTTGAGTTAAGTTATGTAAATCAATTAATTTTTGGTAAGCTACGGCTTCTTCAAAAGGAGATAGTTCTTCACGTTGTAAATTTTCAATCAGAGCGACGGAGGCAGTCTCTGTATCATTAAACGTTTTCACAATTGCAGGAATTGTATCCCAACCTAAAGATGAAACAGCCCTGAATCTTCTTTCCCCGGCAATTATTTCATAAAAGTTTGGTCTAATCTCCCTAACAACAATTGGTTGAATAATACCATGAGTTCGAATCGTTAGCGCTAGTTCTTTAATTTTTTCATCATCAAAGAATGTTCTAGGCTGATACTGATTCGGTACAATGTCCGATACTGGAATTTGGCGAATAACTTCATTACTCGAAACCGAATCTTGAACATCATCACTAATTTCTTTTTCTGATAAGCCAAATAACCTAGATAATGTGCTTTTCAATGTGATTCCCACCCTTTTAGAATTTCGTTCACAATAGAATAAACATAACAAATGTTTCACGTGAAACATTTGTTAGTTTATCATATTAAATCTCTAATGGTTCTTTACCAGGAGTACCCGGTTTACGAGGGTACTTAGTTGGCGTTTTACGTTTCTTTTCTACTATAACAATATTTCGATCACTGTCTTCACTTGGGAGAGTAAAGTGATTAATTGATTTAACTTCTCCACCAAGAGTTTTTATAGCATAATTTGCTTTTTCTAACTCTTCTTGACCAGCAGCACCTTTAAGTGCAACAAAGTGGCCATTTTGTTTAACAAGTGGTAAGCATAATTCAGTTAACACAGACATTCTAGCAACTGCTCTAGCAGTTACAACATCAAAAGATTCTCTCATACCAGTTCTTTTAGCAAAAGTTTCTGCTCGATCATGAATAAATGATACATTCTCTAGTTGTAATTCCTTCGCTAAATGATTTAAAAATGTAATCCTTTTTTGAAGGGAGTCTACGATCGTTAATTTAATAGATGGGAAACATATTTTAATTGGGATAGAGGGGAAGCCCGCTCCTGCACCAATGTCACATAAAGTAATTTCACCAGCGAAGTCGAAATAAAAGGCAGCGCTAATTGAATCATAAAAATGCTTTAAATATACTTCGTCTTCTTCTGTAATAGCAGTTAAGTTCATTTTATTATTCCACTCAACTAATGTGTGGAAATATATATCAAATTGTTTTAATTGAAAAGCTGACAAATGGATTCCTTTATCTTTAAGAGCAGCGATAAATTGTTCTTTATTCACTAGTAATACCCCTATCTATTATTAGTTCGATATTCTTGCAATTTTTCCTTGTTCTAAATAAACAAGTAGAATTGAAATATCTGCTGGATTAACACCAGATATACGAGAAGCTTGACCTACTGATAGAGGGCGCACTTGCTCAAGCTTTTGTCTTGCCTCAGTAGCAAGGCCGTGAATAGCTTGATAATCGATATTTTCAGGGATTCTCTTTAAATCCATTCTTTTCATGCGTTCTACTTGATTTAATGATTTTTCAATATAACCTTCATACTTAATTTGTATTTCAACTTGCTCTTTAACATCTGAATGCAAGTCTTTTTCAGATGGAGTAAGAAGATGGATATGTTCATAAAGCATTTCAGGGCGGCGTAAAAGATCTGCTGCACGAATGCCATCTTTCAGCTCGCTACCACCATTTTGTACAATTAATTCCTGTACTTCTTTTGTCGGTCTTAATTGAGTTGCTTTTAAACGCTCTATTTCTTCTTCAATTAACATTTTCTTTTGTTCAAACTCTGCATATCTTTCATCATTTATTAAACCAAGTCTTTGACCAATTTTAGTTAAACGTAAATCGGCATTATCGTGGCGTAATAATAATCGATATTCTGCTCTAGAGGTAAGAAGACGGTACGGTTCATTTGTCCCTTTAGTTACCAGGTCATCAATTAAAACACCAATGTAAGCTTCAGAGCGATCTAAAATTAACTCTTCTTTATCTAAAGAACGACATGCAGCATTAATTCCTGCGATTAAACCTTGACCCGCTGCTTCTTCATAACCAGAAGTTCCGTTAATTTGACCAGCAGTATACAGATTCTTAATTTGTTTAAGTTCTAAAGTTGGCCATAATTGAGTAGGTACAATCGCGTCATATTCAATTGCATATCCAGTTCTCATCATTTGAACATTTTCAAGACCTGCAATTGAACGCAGCATTTTTTCCTGTACATCTTCAGGTAAACTAGTTGATAATCCTTGTACATAAACTTCTTGAGTATTTCTTCCTTCAGGCTCTAAGAAAATTTGATGTCTCGGTTTATCATTAAATCGGACAACTTTATCCTCAATAGAAGGACAATAGCGTGGCCCAGTACCTTTAATCATACCAGAGTACATAGGCGAACGGTGTAAGTTATCGTCGATGATTTGATGTGTAGTTTCACTTGTATAAGTTAACCAACAAGGAATTTGTTCTGTTTCAACTGGTTCCGTTTCGAATGAAAATGCACGAGGTACATCATCGCCAGGTTGTATTTCTGTTTTTGAATAATCAATACTATGACTATTTACACGAGGAGGCGTACCTGTTTTAAAACGAACAAGTTCTATACCTAATTCCTCTAAGTGCTCAGAAAGCTTAATTGCTGGTTGTTGGTTATTAGGACCACTTGAGTATTTTAATTCTCCTACAATAATTTCTCCACGTAAGAAAGTACCCGTTGTAATGACAACTGTCTTTGAACGATAAATTGCACCTGTTTGTGTAATTACACCTGTACATTGCCCATCTTCTACAATTAATCTTTCTACTAAACCTTGTTTTAGAGTTAGATTCTCTGTATTTTCAATGGTTTTCTTTAATTCGTGTTGATACGCAAATTTATCCGCTTGAGCACGCAATGCGCGTACTGCAGGACCTTTACCCGTATTTAACATTCTCATTTGAATATGTGTTTTATCGATATTTCGACCCATTTCACCGCCAAGTGCATCAATTTCACGTACAACAATCCCCTTGGCAGGACCACCTACAGATGGGTTACAAGGCATAAATGCTACCATATCGAGATTTATTGTTAGCATTAACGTTTTTGCACCCATTCGAGCAGATGACAAACCGGCTTCACATCCAGCATGACCAGCTCCAATAACGATTACATCATAATTGCCTGCTTCAAAACTCATCTTTTCTCCTCCTAACCATTTTATTTTCCTAAACAGAATTGAGAAAATAGCTGGTTGATTAAACTTTCCTGAACTGTATCTCCAATGATTTCACCTAACAATTCCCACGCTCTTGTTAAGTCAATCTGTACTAAGTCAATCGGCATACCATTTTTCATTGCCTCAATTGCATCATTAATTGTCTGTTCTGATTGTTTTAATAGCGCAATATGTCTAGCATTAGATAAATAGGTTAAATCTTGTGCCTCAATTTGTCCTTCAAAATATAAGTTGGCAATTGCTTTTTCTAAATCATCTATTCCTTTTTCTTCTTTTAAGGAAGTCGTAACAATTGTAGCATTACCAACTAACGCTTTTACTTCATCCATATCAAGATTTTGTGGCAAATCTGTTTTGTTAATGATCACAATTACATCTTTACCGCTCATTTCACCAAATAATTTTCGGTCTTCTTCACTTAATTGCTCATTATTATTTAAAACAAATAAAACTAAGTCAGCCAAATTCAATACTTTTTTAGATCTTTCAACACCAATTGCTTCTACAACATCCTTAGTTTCCCGAATACCGGCTGTATCAATTAGTCGTAATGGTACACCCTTTACATTTACGTATTCTTCAATAACGTCACGAGTTGTACCTGGAATATCAGTAACAATTGCTTTGCTCTCCTGAACAAGCGTGTTTAAAAGAGATGATTTTCCGACATTTGGTCTACCTATAATCACAGTAGATAGTCCTTCACGTAAAATCTTACCTTGTTTTGATGTTTCTAGTAGTTTTTGTATTTCAACTCGAACTGTTCTTGCTTTTTCAATTAAAACAGTATTGGTCATTTCTTCAACATCATCATATTCAGGGTAATCAATATTTACTTCAATATGAGCCAAAATCTCAAGTAATGTTTGTCTTAAGCTATTAACCAGCTTAGACAATCGACCTTCTACTTGATTCATTGCGATAGCCATTGCTCTGTCAGTCTTTGAACGAATTAAATCCATTACTGCTTCGGCCTGCGACAGGTCGATTCGTCCATTAAGAAATGCTCTTTTCGTAAATTCACCAGGCTCCGCTAATCTAGCACCTTGCGATAGTACTAATTCAAGTACTTTGTTTACCGAAAAAATTCCACCATGACAATTTATTTCGACAACATCTTCACGTGTAAATGTTTTTGGTGCTCTTAAGATTGAGACCATAACTTCCTCAACAGTATTCCCGGAACTTGGATCAACTAAATGTCCATAATGAATTGTGTGTGAATCTACTATATTTAAATCTTTTTCTTTAAATAATTTATTCGCTATTTGAACAGCTTCATCGCCACTTAAACGAACGATGGCAATTGCACCCTCACCTTTTGGTGTCGATATCGCTGTAATTGTATCGAATTCCATCAAAAAATCACCTCGGAGCATGTTAAACAAAAGTTAACATGTTACTTCTAAATCTATAGCATAGCATAAAATTGAATGTTTTTATATTATAACCGTACGAAAGTACAAGTAAACTTATATGACTTGAATGAAGAACATTAAAAAACCAATTAAGGATTAACCCTTAATTGGTTTCTTTAAATCTATAACTAATTGACGATGCGGATCTTGGCCTACAGACTTCGTAGAGATATTTGGCATATCCGTCAGTATATGATGTATAATTTTTCTTTCGAAAGAAGGCATTGGCTCTAAAGAGATCGCTTTTCTTGTTTTTAAAACTGTTTGAGCAGTCTTTTTTGCAAGAATCTCTAGTGACTCCTTACGTTTTAATCGATAACTCTCAGCGTCAACGACAACATGAATCAATTGTTTTGAATGACGATTTACAAATGTTTGAACTAAGAATTGAAGAGCATTTAAAGTATTACCTCTTTTTCCAATAATAAGAGCAACCTTGTCACCCCTTACTGTAAATAAGAAGGTTTGTTCTTTAGTACCTTGCAATTCGAAACTTACATCTGCAGTTTCATCAAGACTTTTAACAATATTTAAAAGGTAGTCGTATGCTTTTTCGATTAAAGTCTTCTTTTTAACAACTAATACTTTAGCAGGTTTAGCACCAAATCCTAAAAATCCTTTTTTACCGTCTTCGATTACTGTAATGTCTACGTCTTCTTCTGTTGAACTAAGTTGCTGAAGTGCTATTTGAACTGCTTGTTCGATTGTTTGACCAGTAGCAGTTACTTCTCTCACTTACTAGCCCCTCCTACATTTTTATTTTTTACGGTAGTATTACCTCTATTAACAAATAATGTTTGAAGAATCATAAATGTATTACCAACTACCCAATATAAAGCTAAAGCAGAAGGAAGTCTAACAGCAAATACTAAAATCATGATTGGCATAACATAAAGCATGATTTTCATTTGTTGAGCAGCAGGTCCTGTCATTGAACCAGTACTCATTGACACCTTTTGTTGAATGAAAGTTGTAATACCAGCGATGATTGGTAAAGCATAAATTGGATCCGGGTGGCCTAATTGGAACCATAGGAAGTCATGTGCTTTAATTTCCATTGTTCTCATAATTGCATGATAGAAAGCAATTAAGATTGGCATTTGAATAAAAATTGGTAAACAACCAGATAGTGGATTTACACCATGTTGTTGGTACAACTTCATTGTTTCTTCATTTAATTTTTGGACTGTTTTTTGATCCTTAGAAGAATATTTTTCTTTAAGTTTGGCCATTTCAGGCTGGATTGATTGCATCGCTTTTGTACTTTTAATTTGTTTAATCATTAATGGTAGTAATGCTAAACGGATTAAAAGTGTTACGACGATAATCGACATCCCATAACTTCCACCAAAAATTTTAGATACAGCCGTGATTAACCATGATAGTGGATAAACGAAATACTCATTCCAAATCCCCGTACTTTCAGATGTAATCGGTTGGTTTGTTTGCGAACACCCAGCTAACACGACTACTAATAAAAGAACTGTAACTAGCAATTGGTACTTCTTAGTCTTCAAACTAGTTCCTCCTTTAAGAAGTTACATTTAAATATGTAATTACTTAATTTGATTTTTATCTAATTTATGTTTTGAATCATGTATTTTAAGCGCTTCCGCCCTTTTCAACACATGAATTAAACTTTTTTTAAATTCATTGAAGGGTAGTTCAGTACAGGGCTTTCTTGCGATTACAACATAATCCATATTCACACGAAGATCATCACTTAATTCAGTAAGAGCTTGTCTTATATACCGCTTAATATGATTTCTCATTACAGCATTACCTAACTTCTTGCTAACAGATAATCCTATACGAAATTGCTTTTGATCTTCCTTTTTTAATGTATAGATTACAAATTGCCGATTCGCAGTTGACGATCCCTCTTGAAAAACGCGACTAAAATCTGCATTCTTTTTTATTCTGTTTTTCTTGTTCATGTTCCACTGACACCTCAAATGATTCCTTCAATTATCATAACAACTTTTTTATAAAAAATGAGGCCTTTTTTACTTACAAATTGTGACATAAAAGCAAAAAAGGCCTTCTTATTAGTGAAAAAGACCACTGTTGACAGTGGCCTACGCAGATAATACTTTTCTTCCTTTACGACGACGAGCTGCTAGAACTTTACGTCCATTTGCAGTGCTCATACGGCTACGGAAACCATGTACTTTGCTGCGTTTACGTTTGTTTGGTTGAAATGTTCTTTTCATTATATGACACCTCCCTGAGGAATTACTGTAATAGACAGTCCTATAAATTATAAAGAATAACTACTATTAATGTCAATGTAAGATGTTAAATCATAAAGAATAATTATTTCCAATTTATGAAGAGTGGCTAATCCAGTGAGTTTTAGTAAGAAAAAAATAATAAATAGTTACTTATTTAATAAAAGAAATGTGATTTACTCCTATCATTTCCCTCCAAAAAATTTATAAACGAGTAATCCGAGCAAAAGATGTGGTGTCGAAAGATTTTTTGGAACGGAACTTTAAGTGAATAAAAAAATCTATAAAAAAGTAGTGCTTCCCCTTTTCTTAAAATTGTTAAGTGCTCTGTGGATAATATTTTTCTACACATTTTTTACCCACAATGGTTACTGACAACTTTTACACAAGTTCTTTTTCTGTGGACAATTTTTTTAAACAAGTGGATTAGCATGTGGATAACATTAACTACTCATTGAAATAGCTTAAGATTTTTGATATTATTAATTTGTTTTCCACTTTGGACAACTTGTTTTTTATTTTTATTTGTCCACAGATGTTAATAACTTGTGGACAGGTTTTACACTTGTACTATTTTAAAGTTATCCACATGGGTGAATACTGTCAAATAAAGTGGTTTTTTGCAGTTTTATAAAATAACGCATATTCAAAGACATGAATAAAAATAAATACTTAATTTATGTGCTTGTACAAAAGTTGAACAGGCTTTGTAAGGAGGGATTACCGCTTGGAGAATATAGGGGATCTGTGGTCCAGGGTTCTAGCAGAAATAGAAAAAAAAATAAGTAAACCAAGCTTTGAAACATGGCTAAAATCAACAAAGGCATTTTCTTTAAAGAATGATACTTTAACAATTATTGCGCCAAATGAATTCGCCCGTGATTGGCTTGAGTCAAAGTATTCATCTTTAATAATGGATACAGTTTTAGAAATAACTGGAGCGGAATTAGAAATCAAATTTATCCTTCCTCAAAATCATGTAGAAGAAATAGAGATGAATATACCGGCAGTTAAAGCAAAAGTAAAATTTGAGGAACCAGTAGAGTTCAACCAAAGTATGTTAAACCCTAAATATACTTTTGATACTTTCGTAATTGGTTCAGGTAACCGTTTTGCCCATGCGGCATCATTAGCGGTTGCTGAGGCACCTGCAAAAGCCTATAACCCATTATTTATATATGGGGGCGTTGGGTTAGGAAAAACCCACTTAATGCACGCAATTGGACACTATGTACTTGAGCATAATCCAAATGCCAAAGTCGTTTATTTATCATCAGAAAAATTTACAAATGAGTTCATTAATTCAATTCGTGATAATAAAGCAATTGAATTTAGAAATAAGTATCGTAATGTAGACGTGCTACTTATAGATGATATTCAGTTCTTAGCTGGAAAAGAACAAACACAGGAAGAATTTTTCCATACGTTTAATACACTTCATGAAGAAAGTAAACAAATCATTATTTCAAGTGACCGACCACCTAAAGAAATTCCTACATTAGAAGATCGACTTCGTTCACGATTTGAATGGGGCCTTATTACAGATATTACACCACCAGATTTAGAAACTAGGATAGCGATCTTACGTAAAAAGGCTAAGGCTGAGGGGTTAGATATTCCAAATGAGGTAATGTTATATATAGCAAATCAAATTGATACAAACATCCGTGAGTTAGAAGGAGCACTTATTCGTGTAGTCGCTTATTCATCGTTAATTAACAAAGATATAAACGCTAGTGTGGCCGCTGAAGCCTTAAAGAATTTAATCACTGCGACGAAGCCTAAAACAGTATCAATACACGATATTCAACGAACAGTTGGAGAATTTTTTAGTATTAAATTAGAGGATTTTAAAGCAAAGAAACGTACAAAATCCGTAGCCTTCCCAAGACAGATTGCAATGTATCTTTCGAGAGAGCTTACAGACCATTCTTTACCTAAAATAGGAGAAGAGTTTGGAGGCCGAGATCATACAACTGTTATTCATGCGCATGAAAAAATCTCAAAATTAATTGAAACTGACACACAGTTGCAATCTCAAGTTAAAGAAATCAATGAAAAATTAAATCAGTAGAGTTATTTACCTGTGCATAACTTTCTATCTTTTTTACACAGTCTATCCACATGTTGATAGACTTATTTTTCTTTACTAAAATATAGTTATCCACAAATTCACAGGCCCTACTACTATTACTATATTATTTTATAAATTATATAAGGAGTACAAACAATGAAATTTACGGTACAAAAAGATCATCTTGTTAAAGCTGTACAAGAAGTTATGAGAGCTGTTTCATCAAGAACAACTATTCCAATCTTAACTGGAATTAAATTAGTCGTTACAACTGAAGGATTAACTTTCACAGGTAGTGATTCAGATATATCTATAGAATCTTATTTACCAATAGTTTTAGATGATCAACAACTAGTTGATGTAAAACAAACTGGAAGCATTGTATTAAATGCTCGATATTTTAGTGATATTGTAAAAAAATTACCTTCAGATTTTGTCGAATTAGAATCTGATAATAATTATGTAACAACAATAAGAGCGGGAAAAACTGAATTTAGCTTAAATGGTTTTGATTCTGAGGAATATCCACTACTTCCTCAAATTGAAGAACATGAAACAATTTCGATCTCTGCAGATTTATTAAAGTTTATGATTCGTCAAACAGTATTTGCAGTATCAACTTCAGAGACTAGACCAATTTTAACCGGTGTAAACTGGAAGATTGAAAATGGTGATCTAACGTGTATAGCGACAGATAGTCACCGACTAGCTTTAAGACAAGCTAAAATTGACGGAAGTTCTACAACAAGTGAATTTAAAGCTAGCGTAGTAATTCCTGGGAAAAGTCTAAATGAATTAAGTAAAATTCTAGATGACAATGATGAAAAAGTAGAGATCGTCTTAACAGAACATCAAGCTTTATTTAAGACTAAACATCTATTGTTCTTTACTCGATTACTAGAAGGGAATTATCCTGATACATCAAAGTTAATTCCAAGTGAAAGTAAAACGGAACTAACTGTAATGACAAAAGAATTCCTACAAGCAATTGATCGTGCTTCTTTATTAGCGAGAGAAGGTAGAAATAATGTTGTCCACTTAGAAACAGTTGGTAACTCATTAGTCAATGTTTCTTCTTATTCTCCTGAAATCGGTAAAGTAGTAGATGAAATTGTTTGTGAGGATATTAAAGGTGAAGAGTTAAAAATCTCTTTCAGTGCAAAATATGTTATGGATGCATTAAAAGCAATAGAAAGCCCAGAAATTTATATTCAATTCACAGGGGCTATGAGACCATTTTTAATTCGTACTGTAAATGATTCAAGAACATTGCAATTAATTTTACCAGTTCGCACATACTAGTTAGTAAATTCTATCGAAAGGGGCTGACCTAATAGAATGTACTAGCAATCTCCAACGAGCAGAATGAATAAAGAATTTATTCTACAACTTGTTTGGGGAGTGCATAGTACATTGAGGTCAGTCTTTTTTTACTTAATAGACAAAATAAGGGTTAAGTGTTTTTTTTCTTACAGAAGTTTAGTACAATTAAGGAATGGATAAATGAGGGTGATAAAAGATGAAAACAGAAAAAGTTAAAATAAATACAGATTATATTACATTAGGTCAATTTTTAAAGCTTGCGGGTGTAATTGATACAGGTGGAATGGCTAAATGGTTTTTATCAGAGCATGAAATCTTTGTAAACAATGAACCTGAGAATAGAAGAGGAAAAAAATTAGTTTTAAATGATACAATTTCTATAACTGGAAAAGGTTCGTATATTATAACTTCATAAGTTTTGGGGGAATCCCATTGTATATTAAAGATTTACAAATAAAACAATACCGTAATTATGAAAACCTTGAGTTAAACTTTCAAAATAATGTTAACGTCATTATTGGTGAGAATGCTCAAGGTAAAACAAATTTAATGGAATCCATTTATGTGCTAGCTTTAACAAAGTCCCACCGAACAAGTAACGACAAAGAAATGATACGTTGGGATGAAGAATATGGTACAATAAAGGGTACGTTACAGAAAAAAAATCAGCAAGTAACACTACAGCTAATCCTCTCAAAGAAAGGTAAGAAAGCAAAGCTGAACCATCTTGAACAGATGAAGTTAAGTCAATATATAGGCGTGATGAATGTCGTTATGTTTGCACCGGAAGATTTACATTTAGTAAAAGGTAGTCCGCAAGTGCGTCGTAAATTCCTAGATATGGAACTAGGACAAGTTTCGCCTGTTTACCTACATGAATTAAGTCAATACCAGAGAATCCTCCAACAGCGAAATTCACTACTAAAAACATTACAAACCAGCCGAGATCGGAACTATTTAATGCTTGAAGTCCTAACATCTCAGCTTGTAAAACATGCCGTAAAAATAATTCAAAAACGAATTTCGTTCATCAAATTACTACAGGATTGGGCATCGCCTATTCATAGTCAAATTTCTAGAGAGACCGAAAAACTAGAAATTATATATAAACCAAGCATTAATGTATCAGATTTAACAGATTTGACGAAAATGGAAGATGAGTACATAAAACAATTCGAAGCTGAAAAAGAGCGTGAAGTATCAAGAGGTACTACATTGCTTGGTCCGCATAGAGATGATTTAGTTTTTATGGTAAATGATAAAAACGTTCAAACTTTTGGATCGCAAGGACAGCAGCGGACAACAGCTCTTTCATTAAAACTAGCAGAAATTGAACTAATTAAAGAGGAAGTTGGAGAATATCCAATTCTTTTATTAGATGATGTTCTTTCAGAGCTAGATGACTATCGTCAAACACACTTATTAAATGCAATTCAAAATAAAGTACAGACTTTTGTCACAACAACAAGTGTCGACGGAATTCAGCACGAAACGATAAAACAAGCTAATATTATAAATGTTTCACATGGAACAATTATAAGTACTTCTCGATAATAATTTATGAAATTTCTACTACGCCGCCTAATAAGCATAGCTGAAATTTACTAATTCTTTTATGTAAAATAAAAAAAGTAGGTGAGTGTTCATGACAATGGATCAAAAGATGCAAGAACATAATTATGATGAAAATCAGATACAAGTTCTTGAAGGTTTAGAAGCCGTACGTAAGAGACCGGGTATGTATATCGGTTCTACGAGCGGAAAAGGATTACATCACTTAGTATGGGAAATCGTTGATAACAGTATAGATGAAGCATTGGCTGGATACTGTGACGAGATTAATGTAACAATTGAAGAAGATAATAGTATTACTGTTAAAGATAATGGCCGTGGGATTCCAGTAGGTATTCATGAAAAAATGGGTAGACCTGCACTAGAAGTAATTATGACGGTACTTCATGCAGGTGGAAAATTTGGCGGTGGCGGATATAAAGTATCTGGTGGATTACACGGAGTAGGTGCTTCAGTAGTAAATGCGTTGTCTACTTTGCTAGAAGTTCACGTTCATCGTGAAGGTACTATTTATTATCAACAATTTTCTAAAGGTATACCGGTTGCAGATATGAGTATCGTTGGTGAAACTGATGTTACAGGTACAATTACTCATTTTAAACCTGATTCAGAAATTTTCACTGAAACGACAGTTTACGACTTTGATACATTAGCAAACCGTTTAAGAGAATTAGCATTCCTTAACAGAGGTATTCGCTTAACAATTGAAGATCGTAGAGAAAATAAACAAAAGAAAGAATTCCATTACGAAGGTGGAATTAAATCTTACGTTGAACATTTAAATCGTTCTAAAGAAGTAATACATGACGAACCAATTTTTGTTATTGGTGAAAAAGATGGAATTAGTGTAGAAATTGCACTTCAATATAACGAAAGCTATACAAGTAATATCTACTCATTCACGAATAATATTAATACACACGAAGGTGGTACACACGAGGTTGGATTTAAAACAGCTTTAACTCGTGTTATTAATGATTATGGTCGTAAGAATGGTTTAATTAAAGATCAAGATAGCAACTTATCTGGTGAGGATGTACGTGAAGGGTTAACGGCGATCGTTTCTATTAAACATCCAGATCCACAGTTTGAGGGACAAACAAAAACTAAGCTGGGTAATAGTGAAGTTCGTACAATTACAGAGCAAATTTTTGGAGAGAAACTTGAAAAGTTTTTATTAGAGAATCCGACAGAGGCTAAAAAAATAGTTGAAAAAGGTTTAATGGCGGCTAGAGCTCGTGTTGCTGCTAAAAAGGCTCGTGAATTAACAAGAAGAAAAAGTGCTTTAGAAGTATCAAGTTTACCTGGGAAATTAGCTGATTGTTCTTCAAAAGATTCTTCTATTAGCGAAATTTATATCGTTGAGGGTGATTCAGCGGGTGGAAGTGCTAAACAAGGACGAGACCGTCACTTCCAAGCAATTCTTCCTTTACGTGGAAAAATTATTAACGTTGAAAAGGCTCGACTTGATAAAATTTTATCAAATAACGAGGTTCGTTCAATGATTACTGCTTTTGGTACCGGAATCGGTGATGATTTCGATATCGAGAAAGCAAGGTATCATAAAATTATATTGATGACGGATGCTGATGTTGATGGTGCCCATATCCGTACTTTATTGTTAACGTTCTTATATCGTTATATGCGTCAAATCATTGAAAGTGGTTATATTTATATTGCTCAACCACCTTTATATAAGATCCAGCAAGGGAAAAAAATACAATATGCTTATAATGATCGACAAATGGATGAGATTATGTCGACTTTAAATGCAGTACCAAAACCTGTTATCCAACGATATAAAGGTCTAGGTGAAATGAACCCTGAACAGTTATGGGAAACTACAATGAATCCAGAAACTAGAACGTTACTGCAAGTTAACCTTCAAGATGCGATCGAAGCGGATGAAACGTTTGAAACATTAATGGGTGAAAAAGTAGAGCCAAGACGTAACTTTATTCAAGATAACGCTAAGTATGTAAAGAATTTAGATATTTAACAAGTATTTGTAAGGAGCTTTATGCTCCTTTTCTCAGGTAGATACGGAAACTAAAGGGAGGTGCCGATGTTGAGTGAAAATCAACAAATTAAAGAAATAAATATTAGTCATGAAATGCGTAATTCCTTCCTAGATTATGCAATGAGTGTAATTGTTTCTCGAGCGTTACCAGATGTACGAGACGGCCTTAAGCCTGTTCATAGAAGAATTTTATATGCAATGAATGATTTAGGTATGACAGCTGATAAAGCTTATAAAAAGTCAGCGCGTATCGTAGGTGAAGTTATTGGTAAGTATCACCCGCATGGTGACTCTGCTGTATATGAAACAATGGTACGTATGGCTCAGGACTTTAACTTCAGATATATGTTAGTAGATGGCCATGGGAATTTTGGATCAGTTGATGGAGACGCAGCGGCGGCGATGCGTTACACAGAGGCTAGAATGTCTAAAATTTCGATGGAATTAATTCGTGATATTAATAAAAACACAATTGATTATCAAGATAACTATGATGGTTCAGAAAGAGAGCCAATCGTTCTTCCTGCACGATTCCCTAACTTGTTGGTAAACGGAGCAACGGGTATAGCGGTTGGTATGGCAACGAATATTCCTCCGCACCAATTAGGTGAAGTAATTGATGGTGTTCTTGCACTAAGTAAAGATCCAGAAATCACTACACAAGATTTAATGGAATATATTCAAGGACCAGATTTTCCTACATCAGGTATGATTCTAGGTAAAAGTGGTATCCGTAAGGCCTATGAAACTGGTAAAGGCTCGATCATTATTAGAGCAAAAGTTGAAATTGAAGAAAAAGCAAATGGTAGACAAACAATTATTGTTACAGAATTACCTTATCAAGTAAACAAAGCTAAGCTTGTTGAACGAATTGCTGAACTAGTTCGAGATAAGAAAATAGAAGGTATTACTGATTTACGTGATGAATCTGATCGAAATGGTATGCGTGTTGTCATTGAAGTTAGAAGAGATGCGAACGCAAATGTACTTTTAAATAATCTTTATAAACAAACTGCTCTTCAAACAAGTTTTGGTATTAATTTATTAGCACTTGTAAATGGTGAACCAAAAGTTCTATCTCTAAAGAGCTGTTTAAAACACTATTTAGACCATCAAATTGTTGTTATTAAACGTAGAACACAGTTTGAGTTAGAAAAAGCAGAAGCGCGTGCACATATTTTAGAAGGTTTAAAAGTTGCTTTAGACCATTTAGATGCGGTAATCAGCTTAATTAGAGCTTCTCAAACGGGAGAAATCGCTAAACATGGCTTAATGGAAACTTTTAACTTATCTGAAAAGCAAGCTCAAGCAATTCTAGATATGAGGTTACAACGTTTAACTGGTTTAGAGCGCGAGAAAATTGAAGAAGAATATCAAGAACTAATCAAGTTAATTGCAGAATTAAGAGCAATTCTTGCTGATGAGGAAAGAGTTCTTGAAATTATTCGAGAAGAATTAACTCAGCTAAAAGAGCAGTATAATGATAAACGAAGAACAGCAATAGTTCCTGGAGGACTAGAAATCATTGAAGATGAAGACTTAATACCAGTGGAGAATATCATTGTAAGTTTAACTCATAATGGATATATTAAACGTCTTCCAGTTTCTACTTACCGATCTCAACGTAGAGGTGGACGTGGTATTCAAGGAATGGGTACTAATAATGATGACTTCTTAGAACACTTACTAACACCTTCAACACATGATACAATTTTATTCTTTACGAATAAGGGAAAAGTATACCGTTCAAAAGGTTACGAGATTCCAGAGTTTAGTCGTACAGCTAAAGGATTACCGATCGTAAACTTACTAGAAATTGACCGAGATGAAAATATTAACGCTATTATTCCAGTAAGTGAATTTTTAGAGGATTGGTACCTATTCTTTACAACAAAACAAGGAATAGCAAAACGTGTGCCTTTATCTGCCTTTGCAAACATTCGTACTAACGGTTTAATTGCAATTAATTTAAAAGAAGATGATGATGTAATATCGGTACGTTTAACTGACGGAACAAAAGATATCGTTGTCGGTACTTCAAAAGGTATGATGATTCGTTTTAATGAAGACGATGTTAGATCGATGGGAAGAACGGCAACAGGTGTTAAAGCAATTACTCTTTCTGATGATGATTATGTTGTTGGAATGGAAGTTGTTGAAGAGCACTTAGATATTCTTGTTGTTACGGAACTAGGTTATGGTAAGCGAACTGCACAGGAAGAATACCGAATTCAAAGTCGTGGCGGTAAAGGGTTAAAAACACTTAATGTTACAGACAAAAACGGTAAAATGATTTCATTAAAATGTGTAAGTGACGAACAGGATTTAATGTTAATTACTGAGTCTGGTGTAATAATCCGTATGCCAATTGAACAAATTTCTCGTTTAGGTCGAGTTACTCAAGGTGTTAAATTAATTAAACTTGATCAAGAAGGTCATGTTGCGACTGTAGCAATTGCCGCGAAAGAAGAAGAGGAAATTGATGAAGAAGCTGAAAATGAAGCTGAAGAATTAACGACTCTAGAAAACGAAGATGATATTGAAACAACAGAAGAATAATAGAGCAGTGATTAGTAAAGAGAGAACAAGTAGGTTCTCTCTTTTTTTGATTGTATACGGATGTGTTAAACATAGAGAATCGAGTGAAAGAATAATTGATTCTTTCATAAAACAAAATGTATCCTTAAGTGCACATCTTATTTAAATAAAAATCAAAAAAGAGATTGCCAAATATCCGTGCGCTTAATGAAGCTTAGCATTAATCAGACAATTTTGGAGCTAATCAAATTGGTTGGTATTTTCACTTATAGTACAGTGTTTTTTTAAGTTAACTACGATCAATCAAGTTAAATCGTGTAAGCACCTGAAATACTTTCTACTATATAGTATACAGTTTTATTAAAACTATTTTGGTTAGTATATCTCCATGATTTGTATTACTTTAGGTGAGAAGATAAAATGCTTAAGTTGAAGGGAAATTTAGTGAAACGTACTGTTTTATTTTTTTTTGAAATTATATTATAAAAACTATTGACCTGGGTTGTTAGATTTGTTATTATATAGAAGTCGCCAAGAGATACGGACGACAAAATGAACTTTGAAAACTAAACAAAACATGAAGTAAACGTCAATTATTAGTTTTTTGAGCAATACAAGATTTAAACTTAACTTTTATGGAGAGTTTGATCCTGGCTCAGGACGAACGCTGGCGGCGTGCCTAATACATGCAAGTCGAGCGGACTAATGGGAGCTTGCTCCCGTTAGTTAGCGGCGGACGGGTGAGTAACACGTGGGCAACCTACCTGTAAGACTGGGATAACTTCGGGAAACCGGAGCTAATACCGGATGACATAAAGGAACTCCTGTTCCTTTATTGAAAGATGGCTTCGGCTATCACTTACAGATGGGCCCGCGGCGCATTAGCTAGTTGGTGAGGTAACGGCTCACCAAGGCGACGATGCGTAGCCGACCTGAGAGGGTGATCGGCCACACTGGGACTGAGACACGGCCCAGACTCCTACGGGAGGCAGCAGTAGGGAATCTTCCGCAATGGACGAAAGTCTGACGGAGCAACGCCGCGTGAGCGATGAAGGCCTTCGGGTCGTAAAGCTCTGTTGTTAGGGAAGAATAAGTGCTAGTTGAATAAGCTGGCACCTTGACGGTACCTAACCAGAAAGCCACGGCTAACTACGTGCCAGCAGCCGCGGTAATACGTAGGTGGCAAGCGTTGTCCGGAATTATTGGGCGTAAAGCGCGCGCAGGCGGTTTCTTAAGTCTGATGTGAAAGCCCCCGGCTCAACCGGGGAGGGTCATTGGAAACTGGGAAACTTGAGTGCAGAAGAGGAAAGTGGAATTCCAAGTGTAGCGGTGAAATGCGTAGAGATTTGGAGGAACACCAGTGGCGAAGGCGACTTTCTGGTCTGTAACTGACGCTGAGGCGCGAAAGCGTGGGGAGCAAACAGGATTAGATACCCTGGTAGTCCACGCTGTAAACGATGAGTGCTAAGTGTTAGAGGGTTTCCGCCCTTTAGTGCTGAAGTTAACGCATTAAGCACTCCGCCTGGGGAGTACGGTCGCAAGACTGAAACTCAAAGGAATTGACGGGGGCCCGCACAAGTGGTGGAGCATGTGGTTTAATTCGAAGCAACGCGAAGAACCTTACCAGGTCTTGACATCCTCTGACAACCCTAGAGATAGGGCTTTCCCTTCGGGGACAGAGTGACAGGTGGTGCATGGTTGTCGTCAGCTCGTGTCGTGAGATGTTGGGTTAAGTCCCGCAACGAGCGCAACCCTTGATCTTAGTTGCCAGCATTTAGTTGGGCACTCTAAGGTGACTGCCGGTGACAAACCGGAGGAAGGTGGGGATGACGTCAAATCATCATGCCCCTTATGACCTGGGCTACACACGTGCTACAATGGATAGTACAAAGGGTTGCAAGACCGCGAGGTGGAGCTAATCCCATAAAACTATTCTCAGTTCGGATTGTAGGCTGCAACTCGCCTACATGAAGCCGGAATCACTAGTAATCGCGGATCAGCATGCCGCGGTGAATACGTTCCCGGGCCTTGTACACACCGCCCGTCACACCACGAGAGTTTGTAACACCCGAAGTCGGTGGGGTAACCTTTTAGGGGCCAGCCGCCTAAGGTGGGACAGATGATTGGGGTGAAGTCGTAACAAGGTAGCCGTATCGGAAGGTGCGGCTGGATCACCTCCTTTCTATGGAGACATCATGAACCGATGGTTCATGTATGAAATGTTTCTTCATTGTTTTGTTTAGTTTTGAGAGTTCACTCTCAACTTTGTACCTTGAAAACTAGATAATGTCATTCATTAAACTGCGTAAGTTTAATTCAATTAGTTTTAAAATTAGTTAAGTTAGAAAGGGCGCACGGTGGATGCCTTGGCACTAGGAGTCGATGAAGGACGGGACTAACACCGATATGCTTCGGGGAGCTGTAAGTAAGCTTTGATCCGGAGATTTCCGAATGGGGAAACCCACTACTCGTAATGGAGTAGTATCTTTACCTGAATACATAGGGTACTGAGGACAGACCCAGGGAACTGAAACATCTAAGTACCTGGAGGAATAGAAAGCAATAGCGATTTCCTGAGTAGCGGCGAGCGAAACGGAAGATAGCCCAAACCAAGAGGCTTGCCTCTTGGGGTTGTAGGACACTCTATACGGAGTTACAAAGGAACGGGGTAAATGAAGCGACCTGGAAAGGTCCGTCAAAGAAGGTAAAAACCCTGTAGTTGAAACCTCGTTCCCTCTTGAGTGGATCCTGAGTACGGCGGAACACGTGAAATTCCGTCGGAATCTGGGAGGACCATCTCCCAAGGCTAAATACTACCTAGTGACCGATAGTGAACCAGTACCGTGAGGGAAAGGTGAAAAGCACCCCGGAAGGGGAGTGAAAGAGAACCTGAAACCGTGTGCTTACAAATAGTCAGAGCTCGTTAACGAGTGATGGCGTGCCTTTTGTAGAATGAACCGGCGAGTTACGATCCCGTGCAAGGTTAAGTTGAAGAGACGGAGCCGCAGCGAAAGCGAGTCTGAATAGGGCGATATAGTACGTGGTCGTAGACCCGAAACCGAGTGATCTACCCATGTCCAGGATGAAGTTCAGGTAACACTGAATGGAGGTCCGAACCCACGCACGTTGAAAAGTGCGGGGATGAGGTGTGGGTAGCGGAGAAATTCCAATCGAACTCGGAGATAGCTGGTTCTCCCCGAAATAGCTTTAGGGCTAGCCTTATGTGTTAGAGTCTTGGAGGTAGAGCACTGATTGGACTAGGGGCCCCCAACGGGTTACCGAATTCAGTCAAACTCCGAATGCCAATGACTTATCCATAGGAGTCAGACTACGAGTGATAAGATCCGTGGTCAAGAGGGAAACAGCCCAGACCGCCAGCTAAGGTCCCAAAGTATACGTTAAGTGGAAAAGGATGTGGAGTTGCTTAGACAACCAGGATGTTGGCTTAGAAGCAGCCACCATTTAAAGAGTGCGTAATAGCTCACTGGTCGAGTGACTCTGCGCCGAAAATGTAACGGGGCTAAACGTATCACCGAAGCTGCGGATTGATACCGTATGGTATCAGTGGTAGGGGAGCGTTCTAAGGGCGTTGAAGCTAGATCGTAAGGACTGGTGGAGCGCTTAGAAGTGAGAATGCCGGTATGAGTAGCGAAAGACGGGTGAGAATCCCGTCCACCGTATGCCTAAGGTTTCCTGGGGAAGGCTCGTCCTCCCAGGGTTAGTCAGGACCTAAGCCGAGGCCGAAAGGCGTAGGCGATGGACAACAGGTTGATATTCCTGTACCACCTCATTTCCGTTTGAGCGATGGAGGGACGCAGAAAGATAGGGTAAGCGCGCTGCTGGATATGCGCGTCCAAGCAATTAGGCTGATGTGTAGGCAAATCCGCACATCATAAGGCTGAGTTGTGATGGCGAGGGAAATATAGTACCGAAGTTCCTGATTCTACGCTGCCAAGAAAAGCTTCTAGCGAGGAAATAGGTGCCTGTACCGCAAACCGACACAGGTAGGCGAGGAGAGAATCCTAAGGTGAGCGAGAGAACTATGGTTAAGGAACTCGGCAAAATGACCCCGTAACTTCGGGAGAAGGGGTGCTCTTTTGGGTGTATGCCCGGGAGAGCCGCAGTGAAAAGGCCCAAGCGACTGTTTAGCAAAAACACAGGTCTCTGCGAAGCCGCAAGGCGAAGTATAGGGGCTGACGCCTGCCCGGTGCTGGAAGGTTAAGAGGAGGGGTTATCCCTTACGGGAGAAGCTCTGAATTGAAGCCCCAGTAAACGGCGGCCGTAACTATAACGGTCCTAAGGTAGCGAAATTCCTTGTCGGGTAAGTTCCGACCCGCACGAAAGGCGTAACGATTTGGGCACTGTCTCAACCATAGACTCGGTGAAATTATAGTACCTGTGAAGATGCAGGTTACCCGCGACAGGACGGAAAGACCCCGTGGAGCTTTACTGCAGCTTGATATTGAATTTTGGTACAGCTTGTACAGGATAGGTAGGAGCCTGAGAAGCCGGAGCGCTAGCTTCGGTGGAGGCGTCGGTGGGATACTACCCTGGCTGTATTGAAATTCTAACCTAGAGCCGTTATCCGGCTCGGAGACAGTGTCAGGTGGGCAGTTTGACTGGGGCGGTCGCCTCCTAAAGAGTAACGGAGGCGCCCAAAGGTTCCCTCAGAATGGTTGGAAATCATTCGAAGAGTGTAAAGGCATAAGGGAGCTTGACTGCGAGACCTACAAGTCGAGCAGGGACGAAAGTCGGGCTTAGTGATCCGGTGGTTCCGCATGGAAGGGCCATCGCTCAACGGATAAAAGCTACCCCGGGGATAACAGGCTTATCTCCCCCAAGAGTCCACATCGACGGGGAGGTTTGGCACCTCGATGTCGGCTCATCGCATCCTGGGGCTGTAGTCGGTCCCAAGGGTTGGGCTGTTCGCCCATTAAAGCGGTACGCGAGCTGGGTTCAGAACGTCGTGAGACAGTTCGGTCCCTATCCGTCGTGGGCGCAGGAAATTTGAGAGGAGCTGTCCTTAGTACGAGAGGACCGGGATGGACACACCGCTGGTGTACCAGTTGTTCTGCCAAGAGCATGGCTGGGTAGCTATGTGTGGAAGGGATAAGTGCTGAAAGCATCTAAGCATGAAGCCCCCCTCAAGATGAGATTTCCCATAGCGTTAAGCTAGTAAGACCCCTGAGAGACGATCAGGTTGATAGGTCAGAGGTGGAAGCGTGGTGACACGTGGAGCTGACTGATACTAATCGGTCGAGGACTTAACTAACAAGTTTGATAATGACATTATCTAGTTTTGAGGGTACGAAGTACAACTCTATAAATCAGGTGATTATGGCAAAGAGGTCACACCCGTTCCCATACCGAACACGGCAGTTAAGCTCTTTTGCGTCGATGGTAGTTGGGGGTTTCCCCCTGTGAGAGTAGAACGTCGCCTGGTAACCAAAAACATCAGCTATTAGGCTGATGTTTTTTTTGCGTTATAAAAGATAATATTTAAGAGGAATAATACAGTTTAGTTCATTCTTTATTCATATTTTAGTTGTAAATTTTAAAGGTAAAGTAGATAAAAAAATAGTAAGTGTAAGGAGTAAAGATATGAGAGAAGAAACTAATTCAAATAAAAAAAGTGACTGGAGAAATTTTATCTCTTTAATTAAGAATGCAAACCCGCCTAAATGGTTATTTGCAATAGGCGTATTATTAAGCGTAGCCACTACTTTAGTCGGGTTACTATTACCTTTACTAACAAAGAAATTTGTAGATGGTTTTTCATTAGCATCCTTAAGTGCAGGACAAATAGCGGTTTTTGTTGCGGTACTAGTCATACAGGCCATTTCATCAGCAGCTTCTATCTATCTGCTTAGTCGAGTGGGAAATACAGTTGTTGCCAATGTAAGACACAGATTGTGGAAGAAAATGATAGTACTTCCAATATCTTATTTCGATGAGACTCAGACTGGAGATAATGTTAGTCGTGTTACGAATGACACAGCAATTTTAAAAGGGTTAATAACAGAACATATAACAAACTTTTTAACAGGAATCATTTCAATTATTGGATCTTTTATATTACTACTAGTATTAGATTGGAGAATGACATTAGTAACTTTTAGTATTATACCTGTTATTGCTTTAATATTTATCCCTATTGGAAAACAAATGTCAAAATTATCAAAAGCAACTCAAGATGAAACGGCAAAATTCACTTCATTAATAAGCCAAGTTTTTTCGGAGATTAGATTAGTAAAAGTTTCGAATGCAGAAAGTACTGAAATTACAAATGGAAACAAGGGAATTAATAATTTATTATCTTTCGGTATTAAGGAAGGGAAATTACATTCTCTAATTGGACCAATTGTTTCCTTTGTATTGATGCTTATTTTAGTAGTTATTATTGGATATGGCGGGGTTAGGGTCTCGTCAGGTGCAATAACTGCAGGGGCATTAGTAGCTTATATACTATATTTATTTCAAATTATCTTCCCAGTGACACAAATTACACATTTCTTTACTGAGCTTCAAAAAACAAAAGGTGCTACTGAAAGAATGATTAGTATATTAGAACTAGAAGAAGAAGATTATCAAGTTGGAAAAGATGAAGTTGATATGAATTTACCAATTAATATTAATAAGTTACATTTTGCATATAAGGAAGAAGAAGAGATGTTAACAAACCTTAATTTTGTGATTCCTCCAGGTAAAGTTACAGCTATTGTAGGGCCAAGCGGCAGTGGAAAGACAACGTTATTTTCACTCATTGAACGATTTTATCCTCCCAAAGATGGAGAAATAACAATTGGAAATAATCCAATTAATAGTTTCAATTTAGAAAGCTGGAGAAAACAAATAGGTTATGTTGCACAAGAAAGTCCTCTAATTGCTGGTACAATTAGAGATAACATTTGCTATGGAATTAAAAGGGATATATCTGATCAAGAATTGGCTTATGTATCGGGTATGGCATATGTTGATCAATTTGTTAATGACTTACCTGAAGGTTTTAATACAGAGGTTGGAGAAAGAGGTATAAAACTATCTGGTGGTCAAAGACAACGAATAGGTATTGCGAGGGCTTTATTAAGAAACCCTAAATTATTAATGTTGGATGAGGCAACTTCCAATCTTGATAGTAGGTCCGAATTAGTTGTACAAAATGCACTTTCCAATTTAATGAAAGGGAGAACTACTTTAATTATTGCTCATCGTCTTTCAACAGTTATAGATGCGGATCAAATTGTATTTTTAGATAAAGGGAAAATAACTGGTATTGGAACACATGATGAATTATATAGTAATCATTTAATGTACAGAGAATTTGCAGATCAGCAATTAAGGGTAAACAGTGCGGTGTAATTAAATTGAAGGAAGGTGTCTTTATGGCTAGTATTTTAATCGTAGACGATGATCCACATATTCGAAAACTATTAAATGTTTTACTTCGTGATGAGGGGTTTACTGTTTTTGAGGCTACAAATGGTATTGAAGCAATTAGTGTTTTTGAAGATAAGAAAATAGATATGTTAATGATAGATTTAATGATGCCTAAAATGGACGGATTCGAGCTTTGTCGAGAAATACGCAATGAATATGATCTTCCTATAATTATGTTAACCGCAAAAGGTGAAACCGAACAGAAAGTTAGAGGGTTTAAATTAGGGACCGATGACTATATCGTAAAACCATTTGAACCAGTCGAATTGGTTGTTCGAGTAAAAGCTTTGTTAAGAAGATCAAAAATATCTTCATCTAAAATTGTTCAAATAGGAAATTTAACAATAGACCACGGTAATTACAAAGTTCTAAATGATCACCAAGTAATCAATATGCCATTGAAAGAGTTAGAGCTTTTATTTACTTTAGCGAGCTCTTTAGGAAGGACTTATTCTAGGGAACAATTAATTGAAAACATTTGGGGATTCGATTATGCAGGGGATGAAAGAACTGTAGATGTTCATATAAAGCGATTGAGGGAAAGATTTCCCGAGAAAGAATTTGGTTTTAAAATTTCTACTGTATGGGGATTAGGGTATCGAATGGAGCTATTAAAGTGAAGGTACTGAAAAAGATTAGAGATGTTATAGGAGCTATATTATTATTAACGACTGCAATAACAATTGGAAGCGTAATTGTTCACTATTCTACTAATTACTTTTATGAACATCAGCTCACTAATTTATCAGATTTAACGAAACAAATCATAAATACTTTTTTAACCTTTCTATTATTAATGCTCGGAGGAGCCGTATTTGGTAGAATGTTTCATCATCCAAAGCAAATGAAAATGGTAAAAGAAATAATGCAGGCAATTCGAAGTATTTCAAGGGGAGAGTTTAAAGTATCAGTAGATCTTGAAAAGTTCAGGAATGCATTTGGTGGTGAAATAGGAGAGATAATAGACAGCTTTAACCATATGGCAAAGAATTTAGATCAAATGGAATACATGCGACAAGAGTTTATATCTAACGTTTCACATGAAATTCAATCGCCCTTAACATCTATTAAAGGTTTTGCTAAAGTATTACAAAATGAAAAATTACCGTTAGATGAGCGAGAGCAATATTTAAATATAATTGAGTATGAAAGTACAAGATTATCGAAGCTTAGCGATAATCTTCTAAAGCTAACTTCACTAGAATCACAAAGCCAGCCAATAGAAAAGAACAGTTTTTCGTTAAATAGCCAACTTATGTACTCATTGTTAAGCTGCGAACCCCAGATACTAGAAAAAAAAATCAATATGCATGTTGATCTTGGTAAAATTGACTTTATTGGAGATGAGGCTCTTTTAAATCAGGTTTGGATGAATTTAATTACAAACAGTATAAAGTTTACTCCTAACGATGGGGATCTATTTATCTCTGCTATACAAGATAGTGACAAGGTAGTTATACAAATTCAAGATACTGGAATAGGTATTTCTGAAGAAGATCAAGTGCATATATTTGAAAGATTTTATAAAGCAGATAAATCAAGAGACAGGACAACTAGTGGAAATGGATTAGGTTTATCAATCGTAAAGAAAATTGTCGATATGCACAATGGAATTGTTTATGTAAAAAGTGAGATCGGTAAAGGGTCACTATTTGTAGTTGAATTACCTGTAATAGCAGAGTAATGGTTTTTCATTGTAGTAAATAGAGTTTAGTAAAGTTAACTACTCTTTTTCTATAATGAAAAACATTATCTTTTTTTTATTAAAAAGTTATTGCAATCATAAAAGCATCATGGTATATTATTAAACGTTGTCACATTAAACCAATAAATGAGGCAAGAAAATAATATAAAAAAGTTGTTGACTAAACAAACTTGAATATGTTATTATAATATAAGTCGCTAAGAGAAAAAGCGACAAAGTGAACTTTGAAAACTAAACAAAACATGAAGTAAACGTCAATTATTAGTTTTTTGAGCAATACAAGATTTAAACTTAACTTTTATGGAGAGTTTGATCCTGGCTCAGGACGAACGCTGGCGGCGTGCCTAATACATGCAAGTCGAGCGGACTAATGGGAGCTTGCTCCCGTTAGTTAGCGGCGGACGGGTGAGTAACACGTGGGCAACCTACCTGTAAGACTGGGATAACTTCGGGAAACCGGAGCTAATACCGGATGACATAAAGGAACTCCTGTTCCTTTATTGAAAGATGGCTTTTAGCTATCACTTACAGATGGGCCCGCGGCGCATTAGCTAGTTGGTGAGGTAACGGCTCACCAAGGCGACGATGCGTAGCCGACCTGAGAGGGTGATCGGCCACACTGGGACTGAGACACGGCCCAGACTCCTACGGGAGGCAGCAGTAGGGAATCTTCCGCAATGGACGAAAGTCTGACGGAGCAACGCCGCGTGAGCGATGAAGGCCTTCGGGTCGTAAAGCTCTGTTGTTAGGGAAGAATAAGTGCTAGTTGAATAAGCTGGCACCTTGACGGTACCTAACCAGAAAGCCACGGCTAACTACGTGCCAGCAGCCGCGGTAATACGTAGGTGGCAAGCGTTGTCCGGAATTATTGGGCGTAAAGCGCGCGCAGGCGGTTTCTTAAGTCTGATGTGAAAGCCCCCGGCTCAACCGGGGAGGGTCATTGGAAACTGGGAAACTTGAGTGCAGAAGAGGAAAGTGGAATTCCAAGTGTAGCGGTGAAATGCGTAGAGATTTGGAGGAACACCAGTGGCGAAGGCGACTTTCTGGTCTGTAACTGACGCTGAGGCGCGAAAGCGTGGGGAGCAAACAGGATTAGATACCCTGGTAGTCCACGCTGTAAACGATGAGTGCTAAGTGTTAGAGGGTTTCCGCCCTTTAGTGCTGAAGTTAACGCATTAAGCACTCCGCCTGGGGAGTACGGTCGCAAGACTGAAACTCAAAGGAATTGACGGGGGCCCGCACAAGTGGTGGAGCATGTGGTTTAATTCGAAGCAACGCGAAGAACCTTACCAGGTCTTGACATCCTCTGACAACCCTAGAGATAGGGCTTTCCCTTCGGGGACAGAGTGACAGGTGGTGCATGGTTGTCGTCAGCTCGTGTCGTGAGATGTTGGGTTAAGTCCCGCAACGAGCGCAACCCTTGATCTTAGTTGCCAGCATTTAGTTGGGCACTCTAAGGTGACTGCCGGTGACAAACCGGAGGAAGGTGGGGATGACGTCAAATCATCATGCCCCTTATGACCTGGGCTACACACGTGCTACAATGGATAGTACAAAGGGTTGCAAGACCGCGAGGTGGAGCTAATCCCATAAAACTATTCTCAGTTCGGATTGTAGGCTGCAACTCGCCTACATGAAGCCGGAATCACTAGTAATCGCGGATCAGCATGCCGCGGTGAATACGTTCCCGGGCCTTGTACACACCGCCCGTCACACCACGAGAGTTTGTAACACCCGAAGTCGGTGGGGTAACCTTTTAGGGGCCAGCCGCCTAAGGTGGGACAGATGATTGGGGTGAAGTCGTAACAAGGTAGCCGTATCGGAAGGTGCGGCTGGATCACCTCCTTTCTATGGAGACATCATGAACCGATGGTTCATGTATGAAATGTTTCTTCATTGTTTTGTTTAGTTTTGAGAGTTCACTCTCAACTTTGTACCTTGAAAACTAGATAATGTCATTCATTAAACTGCGTAAGTTTAATTCAATTAGTTTTAAAATTAGTTAAGTTAGAAAGGGCGCACGGTGGATGCCTTGGCACTAGGAGTCGATGAAGGACGGGACTAACACCGATATGCTTCGGGGAGCTGTAAGTAAGCTTTGATCCGGAGATTTCCGAATGGGGAAACCCACTACTCGTAATGGAGTAGTATCTTTACCTGAATACATAGGGTACTGAGGACAGACCCAGGGAACTGAAACATCTAAGTACCTGGAGGAATAGAAAGCAATAGCGATTTCCTGAGTAGCGGCGAGCGAAACGGAAGATAGCCCAAACCAAGAGGCTTGCCTCTTGGGGTTGTAGGACACTCTATACGGAGTTACAAAGGAACGGGGTAAATGAAGCGACCTGGAAAGGTCCGTCAAAGAAGGTAAAAACCCTGTAGTTGAAACCTCGTTCCCTCTTGAGTGGATCCTGAGTACGGCGGAACACGTGAAATTCCGTCGGAATCTGGGAGGACCATCTCCCAAGGCTAAATACTACCTAGTGACCGATAGTGAACCAGTACCGTGAGGGAAAGGTGAAAAGCACCCCGGAAGGGGAGTGAAAGAGAACCTGAAACCGTGTGCTTACAAATAGTCAGAGCTCGTTAACGAGTGATGGCGTGCCTTTTGTAGAATGAACCGGCGAGTTACGATCCCGTGCAAGGTTAAGTTGAAGAGACGGAGCCGCAGCGAAAGCGAGTCTGAATAGGGCGATATAGTACGTGGTCGTAGACCCGAAACCGAGTGATCTACCCATGTCCAGGATGAAGTTCAGGTAACACTGAATGGAGGTCCGAACCCACGCACGTTGAAAAGTGCGGGGATGAGGTGTGGGTAGCGGAGAAATTCCAATCGAACTCGGAGATAGCTGGTTCTCCCCGAAATAGCTTTAGGGCTAGCCTTATGTGTTAGAGTCTTGGAGGTAGAGCACTGATTGGACTAGGGGCCCCCAACGGGTTACCGAATTCAGTCAAACTCCGAATGCCAATGACTTATCCATAGGAGTCAGACTACGAGTGATAAGATCCGTGGTCAAGAGGGAAACAGCCCAGACCGCCAGCTAAGGTCCCAAAGTATACGTTAAGTGGAAAAGGATGTGGAGTTGCTTAGACAACCAGGATGTTGGCTTAGAAGCAGCCACCATTTAAAGAGTGCGTAATAGCTCACTGGTCGAGTGACTCTGCGCCGAAAATGTAACGGGGCTAAACGTATCACCGAAGCTGCGGATTGATACCGTATGGTATCAGTGGTAGGGGAGCGTTCTAAGGGCGTTGAAGCTAGATCGTAAGGACTGGTGGAGCGCTTAGAAGTGAGAATGCCGGTATGAGTAGCGAAAGACGGGTGAGAATCCCGTCCACCGTATGCCTAAGGTTTCCTGGGGAAGGCTCGTCCTCCCAGGGTTAGTCAGGACCTAAGCCGAGGCCGAAAGGCGTAGGCGATGGACAACAGGTTGATATTCCTGTACCACCTCATTTCCGTTTGAGCGATGGAGGGACGCAGAAAGATAGGGTAAGCGCGCTGCTGGATATGCGCGTCCAAGCAATTAGGCTGATGTGTAGGCAAATCCGCACATCATAAGGCTGAGTTGTGATGGCGAGGGAAATATAGTACCGAAGTTCCTGATTCTACGCTGCCAAGAAAAGCTTCTAGCGAGGAAATAGGTGCCTGTACCGCAAACCGACACAGGTAGGCGAGGAGAGAATCCTAAGGTGAGCGAGAGAACTATGGTTAAGGAACTCGGCAAAATGACCCCGTAACTTCGGGAGAAGGGGTGCTCTTTTGGGTGTATGCCCGGGAGAGCCGCAGTGAAAAGGCCCAAGCGACTGTTTAGCAAAAACACAGGTCTCTGCGAAGCCGCAAGGCGAAGTATAGGGGCTGACGCCTGCCCGGTGCTGGAAGGTTAAGAGGAGGGGTTATCCCTTACGGGAGAAGCTCTGAATTGAAGCCCCAGTAAACGGCGGCCGTAACTATAACGGTCCTAAGGTAGCGAAATTCCTTGTCGGGTAAGTTCCGACCCGCACGAAAGGCGTAACGATTTGGGCACTGTCTCAACCATAGACTCGGTGAAATTATAGTACCTGTGAAGATGCAGGTTACCCGCGACAGGACGGAAAGACCCCGTGGAGCTTTACTGCAGCTTGATATTGAATTTTGGTACAGCTTGTACAGGATAGGTAGGAGCCTGAGAAGCCGGAGCGCTAGCTTCGGTGGAGGCGTCGGTGGGATACTACCCTGGCTGTATTGAAATTCTAACCTAGAGCCGTTATCCGGCTCGGAGACAGTGTCAGGTGGGCAGTTTGACTGGGGCGGTCGCCTCCTAAAGAGTAACGGAGGCGCCCAAAGGTTCCCTCAGAATGGTTGGAAATCATTCGAAGAGTGTAAAGGCATAAGGGAGCTTGACTGCGAGACCTACAAGTCGAGCAGGGACGAAAGTCGGGCTTAGTGATCCGGTGGTTCCGCATGGAAGGGCCATCGCTCAACGGATAAAAGCTACCCCGGGGATAACAGGCTTATCTCCCCCAAGAGTCCACATCGACGGGGAGGTTTGGCACCTCGATGTCGGCTCATCGCATCCTGGGGCTGTAGTCGGTCCCAAGGGTTGGGCTGTTCGCCCATTAAAGCGGTACGCGAGCTGGGTTCAGAACGTCGTGAGACAGTTCGGTCCCTATCCGTCGTGGGCGCAGGAAATTTGAGAGGAGCTGTCCTTAGTACGAGAGGACCGGGATGGACACACCGCTGGTGTACCAGTTGTTCTGCCAAGAGCATGGCTGGGTAGCTATGTGTGGAAGGGATAAGTGCTGAAAGCATCTAAGCATGAAGCCCCCCTCAAGATGAGATTTCCCATAGCGTTAAGCTAGTAAGACCCCTGAGAGACGATCAGGTTGATAGGTCAGAGGTGGAAGCGTGGTGACACGTGGAGCTGACTGATACTAATCGGTCGAGGACTTAACTAACAAGTTTGATAATGACATTATCTAGTTTTGAGGGTACGAAGTACATCTCTATAAATCAGGTGATTATGGCAAAGAGGTCACACCCGTTCCCATACCGAACACGGCAGTTAAGCTCTTTTGCGTCGATGGTAGTTGGGGGTTTCCCCCTGTGAGAGTAGAACGTCGCCTGGTAACTAAAAACATCAGCTATTAGGCTGATGTTTTTTGGTTTATTATGTAGTTAAAAAACGATGAATTAAATAAGGAATTTTTTGTTCTGTTGTTGTTAAAAATTGGTGTATTAAAGGATAATCATCAGTAGAATAGGTCTGTAAAAGTTCACACCACCAGTCAGTTTCGTAGCGACAAATCATACTCAAATTATATAAAAGTAGATAGTGGTAAAGAATTTCGGGTAATAATAAAAGCGCTTCCTTTTGTGACTTTAAAAAATAACTTTGATTTAATATATTAAAATAAAATGGCGCTTTACTTAAAGTTTTATCAGGAAAATTTGATTTAATTTTAATTTGCTTTTGATTCTGTTCAACAATTACAATATCTATTGAAGCTTGCTTTGATTGAAGAAATGAAATAAAACGTTCTGAAGTAAAATGATAGGATGACAAAATTTGTTCAGGTATAGTGATTACATCATTATCAACAGTAATTGGAAGAAATAAGTTTCCTTTTTTGGTAATTTTAAGGATTTTTCCTAATTCTGGTATTGATTGTAAAAGCTGGAGCATTGTAAACTTTTCACTTTCTAAATTATTAAGTTTAAATAATACTTTAGAAGCATGTGTAAATAATCCATTTTTTTGGATTTTAACTTCGTCATCAACAAAAGAGTATCCTACTTTTTTTATTTTTCTTGAGGTAACACCATGAGCCAGAATTGAAGTGGTACTCGGATAATCAGGATCTACGGTGAGGATGCAAGCCTTTAATAATTGTACAAGCCCATAAAACAGTAATGTAGGTTTTACATTAATTTGAGAATTTTGAGCTGCATGAAAATAACTTTTCCCGTGCTCAATATAATATAAAAATGGATAAGCATTACGGAAAGCCTTTGTTTTTTGTTCTTTGGAATTAGTTCGTTCATATTTTGTTTGAAGATAGTTTTTTGAATACTGTGCAGAGCTAAAATAACATAGCTCATCCCATACATTACTATTCGAATATAACATAAGAGAGGAACTCCTTATTAACTGAATATTTAAACATAATTTGACTTCCTTGACAGTGTTTTATCCTATTGTTAATCTACTAATAATATTTATACGTGTATAGGGGGGCTTTTTTATGTGGGAATCAAAATTCGTAAAAGAAGGACTTACTTTTGATGATGTATTACTAGTTCCAGCGAAATCTGAAGTACTTCCAAACCAAGTTGATGTAAGTGTGAGATTAACTGAGAAAATTCAATTAAATATTCCATTAATCAGCGCAGGAATGGATACAGTTACAGAAGCAGATATGGCTATTGCAATGGCTAGACAAGGTGGATTAGGTATCATCCACAAAAATATGTCAATTGAAGATCAAGCTGAACAGGTAGACAAAGTAAAGCGTTCTGAAAGTGGTGTAATTGATGATCCATTTTTCTTAACACCATCTCATAAAGTTGCAGACGCTGAATATTTAATGGGTAAATATCGTATTTCAGGTGTTCCGATCGTAAACGATACAGAGAATAGAAAATTAGTAGGTATTTTAACAAATCGTGACTTACGTTTTATACAAGATTATTCAATTGTTATTTCAGATGTTATGACAAAAGAAAATCTAGTAACTGCTCCTGTTGGTACTACACTTGCAGAAGCAGAAAAAATTCTTCAAAAACATAAAATTGAAAAGCTACCCCTAGTTAATGAAGACGGTACTTTAAAGGGCCTAATTACAATTAAGGATATTGAAAAAGTAATTGAATTTCCAAACTCAGCGAAAGATCAACAAGGACGATTACTTGTAGGTGCAGCTGTAGGAGTAACAAAAGATGCACTTCAAAGAGTAGAGTTTTTAGTGAAAGCTAACGTCGATGTAATTGTAATTGATACAGCACATGGTCACTCTAAAGGCGTTATTGAAAAAGTAAAAGAAATTAGAAGTAGATTCCCAGAACTAGCAATAATCGCTGGTAACGTTGCTACAGGTGAAGCAACTAAAGAACTTATTGAAGCTGGAGCAGATATCGTAAAAGTTGGTATTGGACCAGGTTCGATCTGTACTACTCGAGTTGTTGCTGGTGTAGGTGTTCCTCAACTAACTGCAGTTTATGACTGTGCTTCTGTTGCTAGAGAGTACGGAGTTCCTATTATTGCCGATGGTGGTATTAAGTACTCAGGAGATATCGTTAAAGCTCTTGCAGCTGGTGGGCATGTAGTTATGTTAGGAAGCATGTTTGCTGGTGTACAAGAAAGTCCTGGTGAAACAGAAATCTTCCAAGGTAGACAATTTAAAGTTTATCGTGGTATGGGTTCTGTTGGAGCAATGGAAAGAGGAAGTAAAGATCGTTATTTCCAAGAAGGTAATAAGAAACTAGTTCCTGAAGGTATTGAAGGACGTGTTCCATATAAAGGCCCATTAGCTGATACAGTTCACCAATTAATCGGTGGAATTAGAGCAGGTATGGGTTACTGTGGTACTGCTACATTAAATGAATTAAGAGATAACGCACAGTTTATTCGTATGTCAGGTGCAGGATTACGTGAAAGTCATCCGCACGACGTTCATATTACAAAAGAGGCACCAAATTACTCACTTTAATAATTTAAGCAATCTACCTAGGGCAATTACAAGAAATTGTAGTTGCCTATTTTTTGGGAAATAATTGTGTTAAAATGAACAAGTGAAATTAATGGTTGGAGGTAAGACAGTGATTGGAAAGAAAATACTAACAAAATTGATAGTAATAGCATTAGCGATAACGATAATTATCCCAATGAATTTACGACCAGCTGCTGCAGAGGACGTTTTAGACATTAAAGCTAAAGCTGCGATTTTAGTTGATGCAAATTCAGGGAAAATATTATATGAAAAAAATTCAAACGCTCCATTACCGATTGCAAGTATGTCTAAAATGATGACAGAGTATCTAGTTAATGAAGCAGTAAAAACTGGGAAAATCTCTTGGGACGATAAAGTAACTGTTTCTGATTATGCTCATAAAATCTCTCAAAACACTGGATTATCTAACGTACCACTTGAATTAGGTGGTCAATATACAGTAAAAGAACTATATGAAGCAGCTGCTATTTATTCAGCAAACGGTGCGACAATTGCACTAGCAGAAAAAATTGGTGGATCAGAGAAAAACTTCGTCCAATTAATGAACGATAAAGCAAAGAAACTTGGCCTAGGAGACGTTAAATTTGTTAATGCTACTGGTTTAGTAAATAAAGACTTACAAGGTATGCAACCAGAGGGAACTGCCCTTACAGATGAAAATATTATGTCAGCAAACGGTGTTGCAAAATTAGCTTATAATCTAATTAAAACATATCCTGAAGTACTTCAAACTTCTTCAATTCCAAAGAAAACATTCCAAGAAGGTGGAAAGTATCCAGTAAAAATGGATAACTGGAACTGGATGTTACCAGGATTAGTATTTCAGTACCCAGGTATGGATGGATTAAAAACAGGTTCAACGGATTCAGCTGGATTCTGTTTTACTGGAACTGCTAAAAGAGATGGTCAACGTTATATTACAGTTGTAATGGGGGCAAATTCTTATAACTCTAGATTCAGTGAAACGGCTAAATTAATGGATTACGGGTTCAGTAACTTCGAAAAGGTTACATTGGTATCAAAAGGTCAAACAGTAAAAGGTAATAAAACAGTAAAAGTAGTTAAAGGTAAAGATAAAGAAGTAAAAGTAGTAGCAAAAGACGATGTTACTTTAGCTGTAAAACGCGGTGAAGCTAAAAATTATAAAGCAACTGTCCAATTATCAGGTAAGTCAATCGATAAGAATGGCAATATTAAAGCTCCAATTAAAAAAGGTACAAAGGTTGGACAAATTGTGGTTAAATCTTCAAAGAATGAAGATTTAGGATTTATCAATACTAATAATCAGTCATTTGATTTAGTAGTTGATAAAAGTGTTGATAAAGCAAATTGGTTAGTTCTATCATTTAGAGGAATTGGATCATTTTTCGGGAATTTATGGGATAGCATCGTAGGCGGAATTGGTGGTTTATTTAAATAAATTTCTATATAAGTATATCAGTAATTGTTAAGTTGTCGTTTTTTCAGTAAAATAAAAGTAAGGTAACTTTAACTAGGGGATAAGAAATACTAAAATGTTACCAAGTAAGCTTTAATAATGGAGGGGCATAACAATGAATTTAACAGGAACAGAACGTGTAAAACGCGGCATGGCAGAAATGCAAAAAGGCGGCGTTATTATGGACGTAGTAAATGCTGAGCAAGCTAAAATAGCGGAAGCTGCTGGTGCAGTAGCAGTAATGGCATTAGAAAAGGTACCATCTGATATTCGTGCAGCTGGTGGAGTAGCACGTATGGCTGATACAAGTATTACTGAGGAAATTCTTAACGCTGTTAGTATTCCTGTAATGGCTAAAGCTCGTATTGGACATATCGTTGAAGCGCGTGTTTTAGAAGCAATGGGAGTAGATTACATCGATGAGAGTGAAGTATTATCTCCAGCAGATGATATCTTCCATATTAATAAATCAGATTACACTGTTCCATTCGTTTGTGGTTGCCGTAACTTAGGTGAAGCACTTCGTCGTATTGGTGAAGGCGCATCTATGCTACGTACAAAAGGTGAGCCTGGTACTGGAAACATTGTAGAAGCAGTACGTCACTTACGCCAAATCAATGGAGAAATCCGTAAAGTAGTTGGTTTATCTCGTGATGAATTAATGGTTGAAGCTAAAAACCTTGGCGCTCCATTTGAATTATTACTTCAAATTAAAGAACTTGGTCGTTTACCTGTTGTTAACTTTGCAGCTGGTGGAGTAGCAACTCCTGCTGATGCAGCTTTAATGATGGAATTAGGCGCTGACGGTGTATTCGTAGGATCTGGTATCTTTAAATCAGAAAACCCTGAGAAATTTGCTCGTGCGATTGTACAAGCTACTACTCACTATCAAGATTACGAATTAATCGCTAACCTTTCTAAAAACTTAGGTCCTGCTATGAAAGGTATCGACATGAGACAACTTGCTGCAGCAGATCGTATGCAAGATCGTAGCATTTAAGTTGGTGAATTTATGAAAATAGGTGTATTAGCATTACAAGGTGCAGTTCAAGAACATATAAATGCAATTAAAGCATGTGGTGCTGAAGCTGTTATCGTGAAACGTGTAGAACATATAGATGGACTTAATGGTATTGTATTACCTGGTGGAGAGAGCACTGCAATGCGTAAGTTGCTTGATCACGTTGGGTTATTAGAACCTTTAAAAGAGAAAATCGAAAATGGTTTACCAGCATTCGGTACATGTGCAGGCATGATCTTACTTTCAAAAGAGATTGCAAATGATGACACGGTGCATCTAGGAGTTATGGATATGGTAGCTGAACGTAATGCTTATGGTAGACAAGTGGATAGTTTTGAAGTAAACATCCCAATTAAAGGTGTTTGTGAAGACTACCCAGCTGTATTTATCAGAGCACCATTTATTCGTTCAGTATCAGGTGATGCAGAGGTTATTGCAGAACATGATGGTAATATTGTAGCGGTTAGACAAAATCACATGTTAGCAGCATCTTTCCATCCAGAATTAACGAGTGATTACCGTTTTATGAATTACTTTGTAGAGATGGTTAAGGAAAAAAGTGCAAATTTGAGTATGTAACTATTGAAAAAAGTAAAAGCTTATAGTAAATTATTATATAAATTTAAATTGTCTAAAGCGATGAAAGAAAATAGTAGCAAGTTCTAAATTTATAGAGAGTCGGTGGTTGGTGCAAACCGATAATGAAGACTTGTGAATCCATTCTTGAGCGAGTTACGGAATGCTTTTAGCTAGTAAGTAACTCCGGTAATATAGTCCGTTAACTATACTAAGGTGGAAGAATTACTTATTAATTCTTCAATTAGGGTGGCAACGCGGGTAGCTCTCGTCCCTTTTATGGGATGAGGGCTTTTTTGTATTCATTTTTATCCTTTAGACAATAAAAGAATAGGAGGAATTGAAATGTTAGACATTAAATTATTACGTAGCAATTTTGAAGATGTAAAAGCAAAACTTCAATTACGTGGTGGAGACATAAGCTATATCGAGAAATTTGAAGACTTAGATTTGAATCGTAGAGAATTACTTGTTCAGGTTGAAGGGTTAAAGAGCCGACGCAATGAGGTTAGCCAAGAAATTAGTGTGTTAAAGCGTGAGAAAAAAGATGCTGAAGCACTAATTGTTGAAATGAGAGAAGTTGGAGATAAAATTAAAGCTCTAGATGAAGAGATTAGAACGCTAGAAGAGCAATTAGACGCTATTCTATTTACAATTCCTAACTTAGTTAGTGATTCAGTACCAGTTGGGTTAACAGAAGAAGATAATGTTGAAATTCGTAGAATAGGTGAAGTTCGTACATTTGATTTCGAACCAAAGGCACACTGGGATTTAGGTGTTGACTTAGAGATTCTGGATTTTGAACGTGGTGCTAAAGTTACTGGTAGCCGTTTTACTTTTTATAAAGGTTTAGGAGCCAAACTTGAGCGTGCCCTAATCAGCTTTATGTTAGATATTCATACAGAGGAGCATGGATATACTGAAATGCTACCTCCTAATCTTGTAAATCGTGCTAGCATGATTGGTACAGGACAACTTCCAAAATTTGAAGAAGATGCGTTCCGTATCGAAAAAGAAGACTTTTTCTTAGTACCAACAGCAGAAGTACCTGTAACAAACTATCACCGTGACGAAATTCTTGATGGTGCTCAATTACCAATCGCATATACTGCATATAGCGCGTGTTTCCGCTCTGAGGCAGGTTCTGCTGGTCGTGATACACGAGGATTAATCCGCCAACATCAATTTAATAAAGTTGAACTAGTGCGCTTTGTAAAACCTGAAGATTCTTATATTGAGTTAGAAAAATTAACAGCTCACGCTGAAAAAGTTCTTCAATTATTAGGATTACCATACCGTGTCATTACACTTTGTGCTGGAGATATCGGATTTTCTTCTGCAAAAACGTATGACATTGAAGTTTGGTTACCAAGCTATGATGCATATAAAGAAATTTCTTCTTGTAGTAACTTTGAGGCGTTCCAAGCAAGAAGAGCGAATATACGCTTCAGACGTGATCCAAAAGGAAAACCAGAATTTCTTCATACATTAAACGGTTCTGGTCTTGCAATTGGACGTACGGTTTCTGCAATTTTAGAAAACTACCAACAAGCTGATGGTTCAGTTATTATTCCTGAAGTTCTTCGTCCATATATGGGTGGAAAAGAAGTAATTAAATAAGTAAAAAAGCAGATGGATCGAGATATTATTCTCAAGACACATCTGCTTTTTATTTAGATTGTTTTAACATTCATTTTATAATTAGGTGTGTTCCACAATTCCATCCATTTTTTAATAGCAGAAATTAAAATCACGACACCTAATACTAACATGATAATCGATAAGACACCATTTAACATACTATATCCGGCTGAATCATGGTTAAGATAAACATTTTTGATCATCCAGTATCCTGCATAATTTACTGTAATAAAAAGATAAGCGAGAGGAATCAAACATGTAAGCATATACCAACGTTTATCAGCTATCTTTAATAGTACTGTTGCACCAATGATTAACCCAATAGAAGCCATTAATTGATTAGATACTCCAAATAATGCCCAAATTGATCCAATATCCCCTGAAAATAAGAGGTAACCCCACATAAAGCATGCTAGCGCACTTGCAAAAATTGAACCTGGTATCCAATCAGTTTTCTTCAATGGTTTATAATATTCACCAAAGAAGTCTTGAATTAAATATCGTGCTACTCGAGTTCCAGCATCGATTGCTGTTAAAATAAATACGGCTTCGAACATAACAACAAACTGGAAGAAATAAGATGCTAGGTGACTAAACCAAGGGATCGAAGTAAATATGTACGTCATTCCAACCGCCAATGTAACAGCTCCACCAGTACGTCCTTCTAGACTTAATCCAATTTCTTTACTAAGTTCCGGTAAGTGGACAACATTCATTCCTAAAGTTTTAAAAACTTCTGGAGTAGAGTTAATTGCAAAGTAGTCTGCCGGTTGAAGTGCAGTAGCAGCGATTAATGCCATGATACCTACTAAACATTCAACTAACATTGCGCCAAATCCTACGACCTTTATATCGCTCCATCGATCAAGCATTTTTGGAGTTGTACCAGAGCCCACAAATGCATGGAATCCTGAGATTGCTCCACATGCTATCGTAATTGAAATAAATGGCCAAACTGGGCCAGCTAAAATCGGCCCCCCGCCGTTAACAAATTTTGTTACAGTCGGAAACTGTATGGATGGGTTAATAATAAATACCCCAATGATGAGTGCAATGAATACACCGATTTTCATGAAGCTACTTAGATAATCACGAGGTGCTAGTAAAAGCCATACTGGCAAAGCAGCAGCAAAAAAAGCATAGATCGGTAGTATAATAGCTAATGTCTGTGTATCAAAAGTTAAAAAATCACCTATAGCAGTTTCTTGAATTGTCGGTCCCATAAAAACTCCAACCATTAACAAAATAAATCCAATCGTTGAAGCCAATTTTAAATTGCCAGTTTTTTTATATAGTAGTCCTACACCCATTGCAATTGGTATAGTGATTCCAACTGCAAATGTCCCCCATGGATTATTTTCAAGCGCATGAAGAACAACCATTGAAAGTCCGGCCATTGTAATTGTAATAATAAATAGCATAGCTAGTCCCGTGCAGAAGCCTGCAACTGGTCCAAGTTCCTCTTTTGCTACTTCTGATAGCGACTTTCCTTTCTTTCTCATTGAAGCATATAAAACGACTGCATCATGTACTGCTCCACCAATTACAGCACCAATTAAAAGCCATAACAGACCTGGAAGGTAACCGAATTGAGCGGCCAAAATTGGACCTACTAGAGGGCCAGCTGCTGCGATTGCAGCAAAATGATGACCAAATGTTACCCATTTGTTAGTAGGGACATAGTCCTTACCATCATTTAACTCATGAGCTGGAGTAGGTATAGAATCATTTAACTTAAGTACCTTCACAGCCATAAATGTTCCGTATAGACGATATGCAATCATCAAAATACACATAGAAGCAATAACAATTGTAACCGCATTCATTTTATTTAATAATCCTCCTAAGTTTCTTTTATTTACACTAATTTTACTTTATGAAAACTAAAATTTTGGATTTTCAGCGTAAACTGCAATAAAAACAGGTTGAGAAGCATGGATGGATTATTGAAATACAAGCTTATAAATTAAAAAGTTGTTTAAGCTCCTTTGTGTACGTTCGACTAACAGGTACTTTTTCGCCATCATACATAATTAAATTATATGTGGAATTAAACCAAGGCTGAATTTCAATGATTTTATCCAAATTGACAATATAGCTCCGATGGACTCGGGTAAATGATGTATTTTGTAGCTTTCGTTCTAAATTGATCAAAGGTTCATTCAATCGATATGTCATCTTATCAGTAACGACACTTGTTTTACCTTCTTGTGTAAAAATATAGATGATCTCTTCGAACGTTATTAAAAGAATTCTCTCATCAACCGAAATAGCCAATTTATCTTGTTTTAAAAGTGGAGGATTCTTTTTTACTTCAGTTTTAATAGGTTTCATACTTAGCTTTGCTAGTTTTTCAATAGTCTTCTGAATTCTTATTTCATCAAATGGTTTTAAAATATAATCAATCGCGTGTAAATCGAAAGCATTTAAAGCGTACTCGTCAAAAGCTGTTGCAAAGACGATTGCTGGTTGATGGGTAAGGTCCTGCAGTTTTTGAGCTAATTCTAATCCACTTTCATCAGCTAGCTGGATATCTAAAAATACAACGTCGACTTCTTGTATTTGTAAGAGTTCCAATGTACTTCTAATTGAGTCCGTTTCACCAACTATTTCGACTTCCTTGCTTCTTTTTAGTAAATAAGCTAGTTCGTCTCTTGCCAATGGTTCATCATCTACAATTAGTGCCTTTAACATGAGTTATCCCTCCATTACTTCTTGCATTAATGGGATCCTTATCGATACTTTCGTTCCCGAGTTGAGGTCAGATTTTATTTGAAAATAATCTTTTTCCCCGTAAATTTCTTCAATTCGTTTTTTTATATTCCATAAGGCTGTTCCAGTTCCTTCTTTAGACTGTATTGTTTCATTCCCAATTGTATTTAGTAGCTCTGGCGAAATCCCCTTGCCATTATCTTCAGTAATGAGAATCATATCATTATTGAACTCATATGCTTGCACAGTTACCTTTAATTTTTTTTCCTTTGAAAAAGCATGTCGAATCGAGTTCTCTATAAGTGGTTGAAGTGTAAAAGGGGGGATTTGAACCGTTTTTAAATGAGGTTCTATTTGGAACTCAACAAGGAATTTAGTAGGAAACCTAGTTTGTTCAATGGTTAAATATGCTTCTACATGTTCTAATTCCTTTTCTAAAGTGACTAAGGTCTGCCTTGCCCCTTGTAAATTATTTCGAAAAAAAGTACTTAAATGGATTAGTAATTTTCTAGCTTGATCAGCATCTGTTCTAATTAAACTTGAAATTGTATTTAAAGAGTTGAACAGGAAGTGGGGATGCATTTGTGCTTGTAATGCTTTTATTTCCGCATCTTTCATTAATTTCCGCTGCAGTTCAGCTTCTGCTAATTCCAATTGGGTAGAAAAAAGTTTAGATAATCCGTCGGCTAGTTCTTTTTCAACTTTTCCCAACTTGTTGGAATCCGTGTAATATAGCTTTAAAGACCCAACTGTTTTATTTAAAGCTTTTAACGGCAGCACGATAGCCGCACTTAAAGGGCAATCCATGTGGAAGCACTGAATTTCATCTTTTGAAGTAGCAATAATAATTTTTCCCTCTTTTAAAGCCTTTCTAGTTAGTTTTGTTGCTAAGCTATTCATTGGTTCATGGTGATCTGAACCTGCACCTACATGAGCAAGTACGCTTTTGTGATCAGTAATCGAAATTGCATCTGCCTTGGTTAATTTAAAAATGATTTTTGCCGCTTCGTTACATGAATGAGGGGTTAGTCCCTGTCTAAAAAACGGTAAAGTTTGCTCTGCAATATAGAAGGCTTTGTTTGTTTGAAGCGCTCGCGTTTTTTCTTCTTCCTGTAAAATATTTTGGATGATTAATATAAAGATAAGCGTACCAAATCCATTTATTAGAATCATTGGTAGAGCAATTACTTCGACAAGATGAAGAGCGGCCCAAAATGGTTTTGCGATTAAAAGAATAATCCCCATTTGAACACATTCCATAATAATACCAATTGAAACGACACTCCAAAGGGATTTGTTTTTCTGTATCCCGAATCTTTTTCTAAGTAGTCCTGTTACAACTCCCGCAACGATTGTCGAAATGGCACATGCATATGCAGTAAATCCACCTAAAGTTAGACGGTGTAAGCCTGCTATTAATCCGACTCCTAAGCCAACAATCGGACCGCCGATTAAACCGCCAATGGCTACTCCCATAATTCGTGTATTTGCAATTGCATTATTACTTGCTACATTGAAGTGCCATGACTGAGACATAATTGACTCATGATAAATATGAACACCGGTATAATTGCTAATTACTCCAAAGGCACCAAATATAACAATTAGGATCACTTTTGCACCAAAGGAGTGTTCATTTTGAATGATTTGTCTAAATGATTTCATTCTAGAAAGTAAAAAGGCAAGTATAACGAGAATACCCACTCGTTCCAGCATTAGCGGTATTAATTCAAACATTTCTTTCTCCTTAAAAATTTCTAATGTTTTTAAATGGTAGTACCATTATAAATACAAATGAATTTTCTGTATATTTTTTCTACTTATATAAAAGGTATATATTTTAATAATAAGAAGACAATAACAACTGTCGTTAAAAGGGGCATTTTAGTTTTCGGAAAAAATTTATATTTTTTTTAGAAGAATGCTTGACCTCATTTTTTTTGTATGGTATTATAAATCTTGTCAAAACGGAGTAATACCCAAGTCTGGCTGAAGGGATCGGTCTTGAAAACCGACAGGGGTGTAACAGCCCGCGGGGGTTCGAATCCCTCTTACTCCTCCATTTTTTTATAAATAAAAGAGTGCATATATATTAGACAGCTCGTTACATTCGTGTAACGAGTTTTTTGTTTGTTTATCAAATAAATCGAAAAAGAAAAAGCTGCGTACAGTACAATGTAAAGTTCGCAGCTTTTTCTTTTATTTATTTGGAAGACAACTATTATCTAGATTTCATATATTTTTGTGAATGATTTAGCACGTTTCCAATCTTCTTAACGATTTCTTCTACAGAAGATTCATTTTTAATTAAATCATATTCGCTAATACTTAAACGAAGGACAGGACAAGCGTTAAAGTTATTAATCCAGTTTTCGTAACGTGTATTCATTTCTTTCCAATATTCAATCGGAGTTTGTTGCTCCATAGGACGTCCACGCTCTTTAATTCGCTCAACAACTTCATCGAATGTACCTTCTAAGTAAATTAATAAATCAGGAGCAGGGAAGTAAGGAGACATAACCATAGCATCAAAAAGACTAGTATATGTTTCGTAGTCTACTTCACTCATCGTTCCTTTTTCGTAATGCATCTTCGCAAAGATGCCAGTATCCTCGTAGATTGAACGATCTTGGATAAATCCACCGCCGTATTCAAACATTCTTTTTTGTTCTTTGAATCGCTCTGCTAAGAAGTATATTTGTAAGTGGAAGCTCCAACGAGCAAAATCTTGATAAAATTTATCTAGGTATGGGTTTGTATCTACTTTTTCAAATGATGTACGAAAGTTTAATGCATCTGCAAGTGCGTTGGTCATAGTAGATTTTCCTACACCTACTGTCCCGGCAATTGTAATAACTGCATCATTTCGTATTCCGTATTTTTCACGTAAATTCATATACTTCTTAGCTCCTTTTGTAAGGTGTTTTCTAACGATTCAAGTATCATCGCTAAATCTCTTGGGTTATTAACGAAGTCAATTTGATCACCGTCAAATTTTAACACTGGAATTTCAGGGTATTTAGCTTGAAATTCTTTCATGTGTGTCTCGTAATCTTCAATTAACTGAAGTAGGTACTGATCCTCGATCAATTGTTCGAATTCTCTACCACGAAGTTGAATACGCTTTTGTAGAGTCTCAAGGCTTGCCGTTAAGTAAATAACCACATTAGGCTTTGGCATATCCTCAGTTAATATTTGATATATTTTTAAATATTTATCATGCTGCTTGTCTTTTAATGTTCTGCTAGCAAAAATTAAATTTTTAAGGATGTGGTAATCTGCAACCACTGGAATCGATTTTTTAAGAAACATTCGGTCTATATCTTCTAGTTGTTTAAATCGATTACAAAGGAAAAACATTTCTGTTTGGAAACTCCACTCTTCAATGTCCGTATAAAACTTACCCAAAAAAGGATTTTCATCTACAATTTCTTTTAATAGCTCATAATGAAAGTGTTCAGAGATCGCTTTGGATAGAGATGTTTTTCCGACACCAATAGGTCCTTCTACTGTTATAAAAGGTACACGTATCATCTCTTGTCCTCCTTACTAGTCAAATTCCGTATCATACTCAAAAAACATACAGAAACTATTTTAACATACTGTAGTCAGAGGGAATACAATTTTAAAATTTTTCCAATTACTGATTATTTGAGTTCACCAAATGATTGATCATTTCTTCTATTTCTTGAGTTTGAATAAGCGTTGCATTTAAAATGTCTTTCATCATATAAATTGCAACCTTCTCATCATAATCTGTAACCGAGGAAATTGCATCTTGAGGTATAATTAAGTTATAATCCCGCATAAATGCATCATTTGCTGTAAAAAGTACACAACGATTTCCTGCAACACCTACAATAACCAAATGGGTAATTTTTAATTTTTTAAGTAATTCGTCTAAACTTGTTAAGTAAAAACCTGAGTAGTTAGGCTTAAAGATAAAATAATCTTCCTCATTAGGTTGTATTTGTTTTATTAAGTCGTAACTTAAAGGATTTAGACAATGCTTAATAAGTTTCTTTTGAGTCGGGTTTTCGATTTTATAGTGATCATTAACGTATATAGTAGGAAGTTTTTTGTTTTTAAAAATGTCTCTTATGTAATTTATTTTCGGAACCATATGGATTGATTTTTCCGCAAGAACACTTCCGTGTTTAAAAGTAAATGAGTTGATTAAATCGACAATTAATAATGCAGGCAACTGCTTGTCTTTTTGATTTGAAGAATTCAATCGGCTTCACTCCAATCTATGTTTAGTTTATCTACTCGTAAAAAGAATATTTGTTTGTTAAAGAAATAAAGAGGTGTAAAGTTTGAATAAAGATGAGTTTTATATGAAGTTGGCAATTGAGGAAGCACTAAAAGCAGAGGAAATAGGGGAAGTACCTATTGGAGCTGTGTTGGTTTACAACGATCAAGTCATTGCAAGAGGGTATAATTTACGTGAAACAAAACAAACAGCTTTAGGTCACGCAGAAATGAGTACAATAGAAGATGCGTGTAAGGTTATTGATTCTTGGCGATTAGAGGAAACAACTCTTTATGTAACGCTCGAACCTTGTCCGATGTGTGCTGGTGCAATAATTCAATCAAGAATTCCAAGAGTTGTTTTCGGTGCAAAAGATCCGAAGGCAGGTTGTGGAGGATCAATATATAATCTCTTGCAAGAAGATCGATTTAACCATCGCTGTGAAGTAACTTCGGGTATATTAGAAGAAGAATGTGGTAACTTATTAACGAACTTCTTTAGAGAGTTGCGATCTAGAAAGAAAAATTTACCTTCATAAGGACAAGGATTGATTTTTTATTTAGGTTCGTATATACTTTAACTACCGCTTCAATCAGCGGTTTAAAATTAGGTTGTAACTTTGCCGTGCTAGGTGGGGAGGTAGCGGTGCCCTGTACTCGCAATCCGCTCTAGCGAGACTGAATTCCACTCCGAGGTGTATCTATTTCAGGGTCTGCCTTAAATAAGTGGTGTTGACGTCTGGGTCCTACGCAACGAGAACTCATGAACCTTGTCAGGTCCGGAAGGAAGCAGCAATAAGTGAGCCATCTCGTGTGCCGTAGGGGTGCCTGGGCCGAGCTAACTGTTTAAGTAACGCCTGGGGTAGTGCATCGACGAGTGGTGCACGGCAGTAACTTTATAAAAACTCACTCAATTTTGGGTGAGTTTTTTTGTTTTCTTTAAAATATTTTCCATGAAATCATTACATAGGGTATAATAATGATGACTTTGTAAGAAGGAGGAAACCAATTGACTTATCAAGCATTATATCGTTTGTGGAGACCGCAGCAATTTAAAGATGTAGTTGGTCAAGATCACATTATACGAACGTTACAAAACTCCCTTCTTCAGCAAAAAGTATCACATGCATATTTGTTTACGGGTCCGCGTGGAACAGGTAAAACGAGTACAGCAAAAATCTTTGCAAAAGCTTTAAATTGTGAACATGCACCTACTAATGAACCTTGTAATGAGTGTGCCATTTGTAAAGGAATTACTGATGGATCAATTTCAGATGTAATTGAGATTGATGCTGCATCAAACAATGGTGTAGATGAAATACGTGATATACGGGAAAAAGTAAAATATGCTCCTTCTGTAGGCAAATTCAAAGTGTACATAATAGATGAGGTCCATATGTTATCAATAGGGGCTTTTAATGCATTATTAAAAACATTAGAGGAGCCTCCAAGTCACGTTATCTTTATATTAGCTACCACTGAACCACATAAAATACCTTTGACGATTCTATCAAGATGTCAACGATTTGATTTTCATAAGATAAGTGCTCAAACGATTTCAGATCGATTGACAGTTGTACTAAATCATCAGCAAACAACAATTGAACCAGAAGCTTTGATGATGTTATCTCGTGCAGCTGAAGGTGGAATGAGGGATGCGTTGAGCATTCTGGATCAAGCTATATCATATAGCGATGAATCAATTTCATTAGATGATGTTTTAGCGGTAACAGGCACAGTGGCTCAAGAACGTTTAATATCTGTTGTTTCAGCAATAATAGATGGTAATGTGTCAGTTTGTTTGACTAATATTGAAGAACTATTAAACCAAGGTAAAGATCCAGTTCGATTTATAGAAGATTTAACAGTTTATTATCGAGATATTCTATTATATAGGCACTCACCAAGTACGATTGAATTACTTGAGAGAGCAACAATTAGTGATCAGTTTAAAGAGCTTTGCGATTCATACAATGATGAGTTAGTTTATCAAATTATTGCTTCATTAAGTAAAAGTCAGCAAGAAATGAAATGGACTAATCATCCGAGAGTTTTGCTTGAGGTGGCAATTGTACAACTTTGTCAAAAAGCTTCTGTGAGCGGTATCGGAAAAAAACAGGACGAGCTGACACCATTAATAAATAAAATTAATGCTCTTGAAAAAGAAGTAAAATTTTTAAAGGAAAATGGTATTACAGTAAGTGGAACGAATGATTCTTCTACTAGTCCAAAACCGAAATCGTCTACATCTCGTTCGAAAATACCAAATAGTTTAATTCAAGGTGTACTAAGAGCTGCTTCTAAACCAGAAAAAAATAAGGTTATAGCAGTTTGGACATCACTTCAAGATCAATTAAGGCAACAAAATAAAGTTTCTACTGCGACATTAGTATCATATGGTGAAGTTGTAGCAGCTTCTTCTGAGCAGTGTATTGTTGCTTTTAAATCAGAGACAATTTGTGATTTAATCAATAATAACGGAGAACAAGAGCACTTAACAACAATTAATCAAACATTATCTAATTTATTAGGTGCAGAAATGAGTATGTTAGCAATTCCCGAAGAAGATTGGAGATCGACTAGGGATTCATTTTTAAATACAACAAAACAAAAAGAGACTTCAACAGAAGTTTCACCAATCGTACAAGAAGCAATCAATCTTGTTGGCGAAGATTTAGTCATTATTAAAGAATAACTATATTGGAGGAAATGAAAATGATGCGTGGCGGAATGGGCAATATGAATAATATGATGAAACAAATGCAAAAAATGCAAAAACAAATGGAACAAGCACAAAATGAATTAAACGAACGTACATTTGTTGGCAATGCTGGCGGTGGAATGGTAACTGTTACAGCTAATGGATTAAAACAAATTGTTGAAGTTACTATTAAAGAAGATGTAGTAGATCCAGAAGATATTGAGATGTTACAAGATTTAGTTTTAACTGCAACTAATGATGCAATTAAACAAATTGAAGATGCAACAGCTAAAACAATGGGGCAGTTTACTAAAGGAATGAATATTCCAGGATTATTTTAGAGGTTAAGACAAATGCATTACCCTGAGCCGATATCCAAATTAATAGATAGTTTTATGAAATTGCCAGGGATTGGTCCCAAGACGGCCGTTCGACTGGCATTTTTTATGTTAGATATGAAGCAAGATGACGTGTTAGACTTTGCAAAATCAATGATAGATGCAAAAAGAAAACTACTTTACTGTTCAGAATGTGGCCATATAACTGACCAAGACCCTTGTTATATTTGTAGTGATCAACATCGAGACCGATCTACGATATGTGTAGTTCAAGATACAAAAGATGTAATTGCTATGGAAAAAATGAGAGAATATCAAGGTTTATATCATGTACTTCATGGTGCAATTTCTCCTATGGAGGGAGTTGGACCGGAAGACATTAAAATAATGGAATTATTGAGCAGATTAAAAGATGATGTAGTTCAAGAAATTATTTTAGCTACCAATCCAAATATTGAGGGTGAAGCAACTGCTATGTATATTTCTAGGCTATTAAAATCTACGGGTATAAAAATTACTCGAATCGCACATGGTCTACCAGTAGGCGGAGACTTAGAATATGCAGATGAAGTTACACTTTCAAAAGCTCTGGAAGGTAGAAGAGAACTTTAGAAACTGATTAATGGAGAGAGACCATGGGTTTTTTTCGAAAAAAAGGAAAGATTCGTAAAGAATTTGATGAAAAGTTAGTTGATAGACTACATGATTACAAAGATATTTACTTAAGTCAGGTAGAGTTAATGGAAAGAAGTGTGGATCCACCTGATGACTTGTTAATCCATGTTAAGCTTTATCAAGCTAAATATTTCTTCTTATTAAAAGAAGCAAAGGCAAGAAATGTTTTGATAACAAAGATGAAATAGGTAAAAGAGTTTATTGTTTAGGCAATAAACTCTTTTTTATTAATATTTTTTGTCATTGATTAGTTCCTTTTCTCATACAATCTTAGTAAAAGGTGTACAAGTTATATGAGGGG
>NZ_JBFLUO010000001.1:0-1202500 GCF_050473765.1 Gottfriedia sp. S16(2024) | reverse complement strand
TAAAGCGGTACGCGAGCTGGGTTCAGAACGTCGTGAGACAGTTCGGTCCCTATCCGTCGTGGGCGCAGGAAATTTGAGAGGAGCTGTCCTTAGTACGAGAGGACCGGGATGGACACACCGCTGGTGTACCAGTTGTTCTGCCAAGAGCATGGCTGGGTAGCTATGTGTGGAAGGGATAAGTGCTGAAAGCATCTAAGCATGAAGCCCCCCTCAAGATGAGATTTCCCATAGCGTTAAGCTAGTAAGACCCCTGAGAGACGATCAGGTTGATAGGTCAGAGGTGGAAGCGTGGTGACACGTGGAGCTGACTGATACTAATCGGTCGAGGACTTAACTAACAAGTTTGATAATGACATTATCTAGTTTTGAGGGTACGAAGTACAACTCTATAAATCAGGTGATTATGGCAAAGAGGTCACACCCGTTCCCATACCGAACACGGCAGTTAAGCTCTTTTGCGTCGATGGTAGTTGGGGGTTTCCCCCTGTGAGAGTAGAACGTCGCCTGGTAACTAAAAACATCAGCTATTAGGCTGATGTTTTTTTGTATTTACAAAGATATAAAATTTTAAGAATCAAAGTTAAATAATGTGAAACTTGATCAATATATTTAAACAAAGCTAATTTAATTGGTACTTCACTTAAAGGTATTGATTTAAGTAGCAGTTCTTTCGAGGTACGGAGTTACCCTACATGGTAATGAGCACCGCGCAGTATCGAAGAATATGATCAGTTTGGGGGGGAAGACTACAAACTATTTGTAGTCCTTTTTTAGTAGTTAGAAGGAACAAAAATAAGTTCAAAGCAGGTAAGTAGTATCATATTTAGAAAAAAAATTAAAAATATAGAGCACAAAATTAGAACTATTTTCATATATTACAAAAAAATAGGCCCTAAATTGTATAAAAAGTTTTTAATTTGCAAAACTAAATAATAAACGAAATTGTTTAATCAAACGTAAATTGCACTGAAAAACACTTAGAGGAGGAATAAAGGTGAACAGTTTATCAAAATGTATAGTTTGTGAAGAGAATAGGGAACATGGCATTCATATTATTGAAGCATTCGTATGTGAAGAGTGTGAAAAGAAAATCGTAAAAACTGAAACAGATGCACCTATATACAATTCCTTTGTAGAGAAGTTAAGATGTATCAGTACGGTGAAAGAAGAAATTGCGAATTAGAGATTAGCATAAGGGTTATAGACTAATAGTAGTAGTCTAATAAGTTTTTGTAAGTTAAAATAAGATATAAGTGAAGGACCGATTTTATATACAGGTACCTCTGCCATAATTTATTACTGTTTGGTCACCTCTTTAGTGACTGAGCCTTTAAGTAATGGAGAGAACTTGTAAATATAATCGGTTTTTATATTGTCTAAAAATTATTGGATTTTGAATTAGGAAGTTGTATTAAATTATCGAAAAGTATGTTTAATATGTTCAATTAAAAAAGTAACAAAAAAATATAGTAGTATAACGATACATACAAATATTAGCGAAAATTAAAGGAAGCGTTAATGATGAATAAAATGCCATTACTAAATGCATTGAAACAGTTTGTTAAAGAAGAAACAATATCACTACATGTTCCGGGTCATAAAAATGGAAAGCACACTTTTATAAATGAATTAGGATTACCAAATATATTAAATTATGATGTGACGGAATTAAACGGCTTAGATGACTTACATTATCCCTCAGAGGTGATCAGTGAGGCTCAAAAATTGTTAGCCAAAGTATACAAAGCAGAAGAAAGTTTCTTTTTAGTAAATGGATCAACTGTAGGTAACCTAGCTGCAATTTTAGCGTTATGTGGCGAAAATGATGAAGTATTGGTACAACGTAACTGTCATAAGTCAGTTTTTCATGGTCTTTTACTTGCTGGAGCAAAGCCTATATTCTTGCCTTTAGATATTGATGAAGAGCTAGGACAGCCACTTGGAATCAACGCTGAACAATCTATAAATGTAATAAAAAATTATCCAAAAGCTAAAGCAATCATTTTAACAAACCCTAATTATTATGGAATGTCTCAAAACTTAAAAAATATAATTGAATTCGCTCATAATATGGATATCCCAACTATAGTAGATGAGGCTCATGGAACACACTTTATCATTGGGGCGCCTTTTCCAGAAGATGCGCTATCTATGGGTGCCGATATTGTCATACAGTCAGCGCATAAAACTTTGCCCGCAATGACGATGGGTTCATATTTACATATAAAATCAAAACTTGTTTGCAAAGATAAAGTAAGAGAAATGCTGAGAATGCTACAAAGCAGCAGTCCTTCTTATCCAATCATGGCTTCCTTAGATTACGCAAGGGGTTTTGTTGAAACATTTTCTATTGATAAAGTAAAATTACTTCAAAAGAAAATTGCCGAATTTATTAGAGAAGTTAATGATTTATCTAGTATACAGATTGTTTCATCAAGCCATATAAACTATACACAAGATTTACTAAAAGTAATCGTAAAAAGTGTAAAAGGACATACCGGTAAAGAATTACAGGAAATATTTGAAAATGAGGGAATCTATTCTGAGCTATCAGATTGGGGACATGTTCTGTTTATCCTTCCGCTAGATGAAGGAATGGATTTTAATGACCTTATTAATCGTATAAAAAAAGCAATTGAATCTATGGTATATATTGAAAGTAAACAACCTAAGCTTAACGTACCTAATTTTACGAGTACAGTTTTACATAGTTACGCTGATTTAAAGAAAAAAAGGAAGTTGGTAAAAGATTTGGCAGATTCAGTTGGAGAAATTTCTGCAGAAAATATTGTACCTTATCCACCAGGAATTCCGATTTTACTAAAAGGTGAACTAATTACTACTAAGCATGTTGATTATATTCAAGATGTATATCAATATGGAATGACGATTCAAAATTTGATTGAAGATAAAAATTTACAAATTGAAGTATTGATTTAGGAGGAAACACATTTGAAATCTTTGTTCATTACATTTGAAGGACCAGAAGGTGCAGGGAAAACAACAATTATAAAAATGATATCGGAAGAACTTCATAAAAGAAGCGTGAACTTTATATCTACTCGTGAACCAGGCGGTATACGTATCGCAGAAAGTATAAGAAATATTATTTTAGACACAGAGAATATTGAAATGGACAAACGTACGGAGGCACTACTTTATGCTGCGGCAAGGAGACAGCATTTGGCAGAGAAAGTAATCCCTGCATTGGAAGAAGGTAAAATGGTGCTATGTGATCGATTTGTGGATAGCTCGCTTGCATATCAAGGTGTCGGTAGAGGAATCGGAATAGATGAAATTTATAATATCAATCAATTCGCGATCGATGGTTTAATGCCTGATTTAACGATTTACTTTGATTTAGACCCAAAAGTTGGATTAAATAGAGTTCACCAAGCAGATGAGAGAGAAATCAACCGATTGGATTTAGAAGAACTAGATTTTCATTTAAAAGTTCAAAGTGGATATGATGAGATCATGAAGAGAGAACCATGGCGCTTTAAACGAATTGATGCATCAAACCAGGTCGAGCAAGTATTTAATGATACTTTAAAAGTCATTTTAGAAAAAATAGAAGAAATTTAATTATTTATAAAAATTGATTACATGAACAATAAAATGACGGAACTGGTATAATAGAAGAAAGAAAACTTTCGGAACTTAACTGAAAATTACTTGTATCAATAGAAAAATGTAGGCCAAAACAAGGGTTGTGTAATTGGTAAAACAATTTTTAAAAAAACCGATACAATTGAAAAAATATTATTGATTATTTTACAGATATAAGTAGGTGTAAACATGAAAACATCTTGGGAGAAATTAAGCGATCGTCAGCCAGTTGCTACAAAAATGTTAAAAAATGCAGTCATTAAGAACAGGGTAGCACATGCTTACTTATTTGAGGGTCCAAGAGGAACTGGTAAACGCGAACTTGCATTATACTACACAAAAGTATTACTATGTGAGAATGTAAGTGGCGCTACACCTTGTGGAACTTGTCGTAATTGTAAGCGTGTCGATTCTGGTAATCACCCAAATGTTTATGTAATTGAGCCTGAAGAAGCCTCTATAAAGAAACATCAAATTCAACAATTACAAGAAGAATTCTCTAAAACGGCTGTTGAATCAAATCGAAAAATTTATATAATAGACCATGCTGATCGAATGACGACAAATGCAGCTAATTCTTTATTAAAGTTTTTGGAAGAGCCGGTCTCAATTACAACTGCATTTTTATTAACTGAACAAGTACAACAAATTTTGCCAACGATACAATCTCGCTGTCAATCAATCCATTTTAATCCATTACCAACAAAATACTTTGAAGAACATTTAGTTAATATAGAGCTCCAATCAAACTTAGTACCATTATTAGCAAGATTAACAAATAGTGAGGCAGTCGCACTTCAAATTGCTGAAGAAGAATGGTTTGCACAAGCTAGAGATTTAGTGATAGAATTATATGAAGCATTATTAACGACGAAAAAAGATAGTCTTCTAGTCATACAACAAAATGTTTCTCGTCATTTTGATACGAAGGAACAGTTACAAATGATGCTTGATATGCTTGTATTAGCCTTTAAAGATATGCTATATATATATGCTGAGCAAGATCAAAACGTTGTTTTTAAGAATGAAGAACCATTAATGAGACAAGCATTAAATCGTATTTCATTAGAGAAAATAACCACTTGTTTAGAAATCATCCTTTTTGCTAAAAAGCGATTAACATCCAACGCAAACATGTTAATGGTTTTAGAGCAAATGATAATAGAGCTACAGGAGGGATTGTAGATTGTGTACGAAGTAGTCGGAGTACGTTTTAAAAAAGCTGGTAAAATCTATTATTTCGACCCGAATGGATTAGCAATCCCTAAAGATACTTTTGTCATCGTTGAGACGGTGAGAGGGATTGAATTTGGAAAAGTAGTTGTACCAAATAAAAAGGTCGGAGAAAATGACGTAGTCCTTCCGTTAAAAAAAGTTATGCGATTAGCTGATGAGCATGATCGTATGATTGTTGATGAGAATAAACAATCAGCTAAAGAAGCTTATGAAGTTTGTTCTAGTAAAGTTATGCAACATGAACTAGATATGAAATTAGTTGATGTCGAATATACGTTTGATCGAAATAAAGTCATCTTTTATTTTACAGCAGATGGTAGAATAGACTTTAGGGAATTAGTAAAGGATTTAGCTGCAGTATTCCGTACTCGAATTGAACTAAGACAAATAGGTGTACGTGATGAAGCTAAAATGCTTGGTGGGATAGGGCCTTGCGGTAGAATGTTGTGTTGTTCAACGTTCTTAGGTGATTTTGAACCAGTATCCATTAAAATGGCTAAAGATCAAAACCTTTCTCTTAACCCGGCGAAAATTTCAGGACTTTGTGGCCGATTAATGTGCTGCTTAAAATATGAAAATGACGAGTATGAGGCTGCAAAAGAACAACTTCCAGACTTAGAGGATATCATCAAAACATCAGAAGGTCCTGGAAGAGTAGTAGGATTAAACATCTTAGAACGAGTTATTCAGGTAGAATTGATCAAAAAAGAACGCGTTGTGGAGTATACCCTAGATGATTTGATTCACGAGGGAGTCGTGTCAATACAAACCACAGATTAAGAGGTGGTAAGATTGGACAAGAAGAATATATTCTTATCTCTTTCCAATATGGAAGAACAAATTCAAGATTTATCAACACAGCTTAGCGAATTAAAACAATATATTGCTGAGCTACTAGAAGAAAACCACTATACGAAAATTGAGAATGATCATTTACGAGAAAGATTAGGTCTAAATAAACGTATAGAAGAAAAAGAGCAAATAAAAGACTCAAAGAAGAAAAAGGTACAAAAGGATAAGGATCTTGGGGAAGGCTATGATAATTTAGCAAGATTGTACCAAGAGGGTTTCCATATTTGTAATCTACATTATGGAAGCGTACGTCATGGTGAGGACTGTCTGTTTTGTTTATCCTTCTTTGATAAAAAGTAATGGTAGGCTATTCCGGAAGAAGCGAGCAATTACCTTTTTAGAAAACGGCTATTAAATAAGCTGATTAAAAAGGTAATGCGCCAATTCCAAATGGAATAGCTTCTTTTTATGCACTGCTAGTTAATTGTTAGGCGATTAGGCAATGCTAAAAGATAATATTGGTGTGAATTTGAAAGGAACTAATTATGCTTAAAGGTGACGAACGTTTAGATTACTTATTAACCGATGATATGAGGATTATTCAAAGTCCATCTGTTTTTTCATTTTCATTAGATGCAGTTCTTTTATCCAATTTTACATATGTCCCGATCCAAAAAGGTACAATTGTTGATTTATGTTCTGGAAATGGAGTTATTCCATTGATGCTACACCGAAGATCTAAAGCAAATATAATTGGTGTAGAAATACAAGAGCGATTATATGATATGGCTAAAAGAAGCATTGAATATAACAAGTTAGATGAAAAAATATCAATGATTCATGACGATTTAAAAAATGCACCAGATAAAATAGGTAGAGAGTTTGTAGATGTTGTTACATGTAATCCACCATACTTTCAAGATATTCCGACTTCTGAACAGAATATGAATGAGCATTATGCAATAGCGAGACATGAGATTAAAACGAATTTAGAAGAAGTAATCAATGCAAGTAAACAACTTTTGAAGCACGGTGGGAAATTGGCGATGGTTCATCGTCCAGGACGTATGTTGGATATTGTTACAACAATGCGTAAACATGGCATTGAGCCGAAAAGAATTCAGTTTGTCTATCCAAAAATGGGTAAAGAAGCAAATACACTTCTAATTGAAGGTATTAAAGGTGGTAAGGCAGACCTTAAAATTTTGCCTCCGATTTACGTATATGAGGAAAATAACGAGTATACGACTGAGCTAAAGGAAATTCTATATGGAAGACAATAAACACTATTTATACGTGCTAGAATGTTCTGATGCTACTTTCTATGCAGGGTATACAACAGATATTGAGCGTAGAGTAAAACAACACAATGATGGAAAAGGTGCAAAATATACGAGAGGTAGGACACCTGTAAATTGTATATTTTTTGAGGAGTACCTAACGAAAAGAGAAGCGATGCAAGCAGAATACGCTTTTAAGCAATTATCAAGGGAAAACAAAGAACGATATATGAGAGGAGGAGCGAGCAATGATTAAAAGTCAAAAGAGCTTCTTAAATGAAGAATTAGGTTGTCTTTATTTAATACCAACTCCTATTGGTAATTTAGAAGATATGACGTTTAGAGCGGTAAGAATACTAAAAGAAGTCGATTATATTGCAGCTGAGGATACTCGTAACACGAAAAAGCTTTGTAATCACTTTGAAATACCAACGCCATTAGTGAGTTACCATGAACATAACAAAGAAAAAGCAGGATTAAAGCTTGTAGAAGACTTGAAACAAGGATTAAAAGTTGGATTAGTAAGTGATGCAGGAATGCCATGCATAAATGACCCAGGTTATGAGCTTGTAAAACTTTGTTTAGAAGAAGGTATTTCTGTCATCCCTTTACCGGGCGCAAATGCTGCTTTAACATCTTTAATATCATCTGGACTACCTACTGATTCATTTTTATACATAGGATTCTTGTCACGTCAAAAGAAAGATAAGAAGAAGCAATTGGAGCCGTTAAAGGCACAACGTAGTACAGTTATTTTATACGAGTCTCCACATCGTTTAAAAGAAACGTTACATGTTATTCTTGAAGTATTAGGTGACAGAAAAATTGTACTTTGTAGAGAATTAACAAAGAAGTTCGAAGAGTTTTTACGAGGGACAGTTAGTGATGCAATAGACTGGGCAACGAATGGAGAAGTACGTGGAGAGTTTGTAGTTGTTCTAGAAGGGGCATCTGAAGAAGATATGAAAAACAATGAGGATTGTTGGTGGCAGGAACTATCAATTAACCAACATGTCGATTGGTACATAAATGAAAAAAATGAAAAAAGTAAAGATGCAATAAAACTTGTTGCGAAGGATCGTTCATTAAATAAAAGGGACGTCTATGCGGAATATCACGAAATTTAATATGGTTTAAAAATGAAGTTAGGCTGTCTTATTTATTTGTAATTCTCTACTCATTTTTACTTGCTTTTATTTAGAGAATGCAATTAAAATAGGCAGCCTCTTCAATTTAATTATTATTAGCTATAAATTGTTCAATCTCGAATTTTAGAAGTTCTGCGCCTTTTTTACTTAAAACAATTTTGCCATCACCAACCTCAAGATTATTTTGAGAAATTTCTCCAGTCATCATACAAGTCATATTTGGTTCATACTTTTTTAGGATAATTCGATCATCCTGAACAAATATTTCAAGTGTGTCTCTTTCAGTGATGTTTAGTGTTCTTCTAAGTTCAATGGGAATTACTACACGGCCAAGCTCGTCTACCTTACGGACAATTCCTGTAGATTTCATAATTAATCCTCCTATATAAAGTTTTTATGAAAATAATTGTACTATGTAGTCCAAAAAACAGAGCTACATAATGCTACTGTGCCAAAATGGGTTAATTTAAGAGAAAATGTATGTATATTTATGAGAAATAATAGAAATAGATGTTACTATTGTGTAAAATTTAACTTATAAAATAAGTATGAAGTTGTAATAGTAGATGGGGATATGCAGATAACTCATTTTTCATTTTATAATGAAATGCAAAATCATGCGAATAATTTAGTGTCAATATTTAGAAATTTTTAATAAGGAGGATTTTTGGTAATGAGTAATAAAACATTTTATATTACAACCCCAATTTATTATCCGAGCGGAAAATTACATATAGGTCATGCTTATACGACTGTTGCTGGGGATGCAATGGCTAGATATAAAAGACTTCAAGGTTTTGATGTTTTTTATTTAACGGGTACAGATGAACATGGTCAAAAAATTCAACGAAAAGCTGAGGAGTTAAATGTCTCACCTCAGGAATACCTAGACGATATCGTTGTTGGAATTAAAGACCTATGGTCAAAATTAGATATTTCATATGATGACTTTATCCGTACGACAGAAAACAGACATAAAGAAATAGTTGAAAAGATTTTTAAGCAATTACTTGATCAAGGTGACATTTATTTGGACGAGTATGAGGGTTGGTATTCTGTTCCGGATGAAACATATTATACTGAAACACAAATTGTAGATCCTCTATATAATGAAGAAGGAAAAATTATTGGTGGAAAGAGTCCAGACAGCGGTCATCCAGTAGAGCTAGTTAAAGAAGAGTCATATTTCTTTAAAATGAGTAAATATGCTGACCGATTACTGAAGTATTATGAAGAAAACCCAGAGTTTATTCAACCTGAATCAAGAAAAAATGAAATGATTAACAATTTCATTAAACCTGGTTTAGAGGATTTAGCTGTCTCACGTACTTCATTCGACTGGGGTGTAAAAGTACCTGGTAATGCTAAACACGTTATTTATGTTTGGATTGACGCTTTATCTAACTATATTACAGCGTTAGGATATGGTTCAGATAATGAAGAAAACTATAAAAAATATTGGCCAGCGAATGTTCATTTAGTTGGTAAAGAAATTGTACGTTTCCATACGATTTATTGGCCGATTATGTTAATGGCATTAGACTTACCATTACCTAAAAAGGTCTTTGCTCATGGATGGTTATTAATGAAAGACGGCAAGATGAGTAAATCAAAAGGAAATGTAGTAGATCCAGTAGTATTAATCGATCGATATGGCTTAGATGCACTAAGATACTACTTACTACGTGAAGTTCCTTTTGGATCAGATGGTATTTTTACGCCTGAAGGATTCGTTGACCGCATTAATTTTGATTTAGCGAACGATCTAGGTAATTTATTAAATCGAACAATTGCAATGATCCAAAAATATTTTGATGGTAATATTCCTGCTGTTAATGGAGCAGTAACAGATTTTGATGAAAACCTTCAACAAGTTGCAAAAAATACGAAAGAATCTGTTGAAGCAGCAATGGAAAATATGGAGTTTTCAGTTGCTTTAACAAATATTTGGCAGTTCGTTAGTCGTACGAACAAGTATATTGATGAGACACAGCCGTGGGTACTTGCTAAAGATGAAAGCCGTGTAAACGAACTAGCTTCGGTAATGGCACATTTAGCTGAATCTTTACGTCAAGTAGGGATTTTACTAAAACCTTTCTTAACTCAGACTCCAGCGAAAATTTTCGCTCAGTTAGGACTAGTTGATGAAAAGATTCTTTCATGGGACAGCTTGAATAAGTTTGGAGCAATTCAAGAGGATACGAGAGTACAAAAAGGTGAGCCAATTTTCCCTCGTTTAGAGACAGAGGTTGAAGTTGCTTATATTAAAGAACAAATGCAAGCTACTGTAAAACCAGTGGCAGAAGAGAAAGTGGAAGAAACTGTTCCTGAAATTACGATTGATGACTTCTTTAAAGTTCAACTAAAAGTAGCTGAAGTAAAAGAAGCTGGTGCAGTAAAAGGAGCAAAAAAACTTCTAAAACTTCAATTAGATTTAGGGAATGAATCTAGACAAGTTGTATCGGGTATAGCGGAATACTATAAACCAGAAGACTTAATTGGTAGAAAAGTGATCTGTGTAACGAATTTAAAACCTGTTAAGCTTAGAGGGGAACTATCCGAAGGGATGATTCTTGCAGGAAGTATTGAAGGTAAGCTATCACTTGCAACAATTGATCAATCATTACCAAACGGTACTATTATTAAATAATGTTACTAGGAAAAGTATTTCGTGTAAAAACTAACATGAAATGCTTTTCTTTTTTAATTTGTTTTACTGAAATAATTGTTGTATTGTGCAGAAAATTGTAAAAATATCATAATAATCACAAATATGATAATAATTTGTTGATTTATGGCAGGTGTTAACAAGGTATTGTTAGAAAATGTCATTATATGAAGAAAATATTACAGATTGATTACAACGGTAAACTAAAATAATTATCTGAATTTGGTAACAAAAAGTAAGAAAGTCTTGATATAACATGGAATTAATTTAAAACATCTTTAAAATTTTATTAGAAATTGCTTAATTTTGACCGTTTTTTTTTGTAACGGAATTGTTAACTGTGCGTTAGGTAAGAAATTTTACGGTATGCTAGACTAAATCTCAGATGAGCAAAGGGGAAGTAGAAATGCTTTTTGATACACATGTACATTTAAATGCAGATCAATACAAAGAAGACCTTGAAGAAGTAATTAGTAGAGCTCTAGAAGCAGGAGTTGTTCATCAAGTAGTTGTTGGCTTTGATCGACCAACAATTACGAAGGCTATGGAATTAATTGAGAAATATGATTTTCTTTATGCAGCTATTGGCTGGCATCCAGTTGATGCAATTGACGCAACTGAAGAAGATTTTGAATGGATTAAGGAATTATCAAAACATCCTAAAGTAGTAGCAATTGGAGAAACCGGATTAGATTACTACTGGGATAAATCTCCAAAAGAAATTCAAAAAGAAGTATTTCGTAAACAAATTCAATTAGCAAAAGAATGTGGACTACCGATTGTCATTCACAATCGAGACGCAACTGAAGACATTGTAACCATTTTAAAAGAAGAAAATGCATCAGAAGTAGGTGGCATCATGCACTGCTTCAGCGGAAGTGTGGAAACTGCAAAAGAATGTATTAAAATGAACTTCTATATTTCATTGGGAGGACCAGTTACATTTAAGAATGCAAAAAAACCAAAAGAAGTAGCGACAGAGATTCCGTTAGAAAATCTATTAATCGAAACGGATTGTCCATACTTAACACCACATCCGTATAGAGGAAAAAGAAACGAACCTAGCTATGTATCACTTGTTGCTGATGAGATTGCACGTTTAAAAAACATATCAGTTGAGGAAGTTCAAAAACGAACTTTCGAAAATGCGTGTAATATTTTTCAGATTAACAAATGATCTCATGAACTAGTACGAATACATAACATTCGTCACAGTTCACGTATGAAGAGTTGAAGAATTTGTCGAAAGAAAACTCTTCTACTTCTAAATCTAGTAAACATACATTCAGTAGAGTAGAAGCACTAGTTAATAGGTTTGGAGCTAGTCAATCTTTTTTCTCAGGCGAAAAGGAGGAGTAAAATCGTGATAGACGCGAATAGGTTACTTTCTAGACTTGGGAGTAGTAAAAAACTAGCAGTACAAATTGCAGGAGCTTTAGTTTTCACTGGATCAGTAGGTACAGGAGCATATGAGGGACTTAAAGAACAAGTAACTCTTGAGGTAGACGGGAAGGAACAAGTTATTCAAACACATGCAAATACTGTGGCTGAATTATTAAAAGAACAAAATATTAATATTACGAATGCAGATGAAATATATCCGTCAGCCAAAACGAAAATATCAGATGATATGGATATTACGGTTCATTTAGCAAAACCTGTTAAACTTACGATCGATGGGCAAGAAAAAGTCATTATGACAACTGCTCAAACGGTAGAGGAATTATTAAAGGAACAAAATATTAAGATCAACCCTGATGATGTTATAATGCCTGCACTGTCAACACCGTTAGAGGAAAATGGTAAGGTATCTTACGAAAAAGCATTCCCAATGGTATTAAATGACGGAGGAGTTTCTAAAAAAGTGTTTGCAACTTCGACTACTGTCGCTGACTTTTTAGAAAAGCAGAACATTACTTTAAACGAATTTGACCGAGTTGAACCAGGTGCCGGCGAAATGATCAAACAAAATGATACAGTTCGAGTTATCCGTGTCGAAAAAGTCAACGATGTGGTGGAAGAGCCTGTAGATTTTAAAGAAAAAGAGCAAAAAGATTCTTCAATGAATAAAGATGAATCTTCGGTCATTTCAGAAGGTGTAAAAGGACTTGTTAAACGTAACTTTGAACTGATTAAAGAAAATGGTAAAGTAGTTTCTAAAACACTAGTTGATGAAACGATATTAAAAGAACCAGTTGATCGAGTAGTTGCAGTTGGAACAAAGTCTGTACCAACATCAAGTGCATTAGTAAAATCTAGTACGCCTAAATCAAGTAGTAAGGTGAAAGAAATGTCTGTTGAAGCAACTGCATATTCACCTTATGATGCGGGGATGTCAGGTGTAACAGCTTTAGGTATTAATGTACGTAAAAATCCTAACACAAAACTGATTGCAGTTGATCCAAAAGTTATTCCTTTAGGATCTAAAGTTTGGGTTGAAGGATATGGCGTTGCTATTGCTGGTGACACTGGTGGCGCAATTAAAGGCAGAAGAATCGATATTTTAATGCCTACAAAAGACGATTGTTATAATTTTGGTCGTCGTACTGTGAAAATTCGTATTATTAGTTAATATTTTTAAAATAGATCGTTGTTTGAATGAAAGTAGAAGGATAAGTCCTTCTGCTTTTTTTTATACTACTTTTAAGAGAGTATGAAGTTTTATTATCCTTATGGTATGATTACATATACTTGTATTGGTTGGAGGAACAAATGAAAATTAAAGAAATCATTGTTGTTGAAGGTAAAGATGATACGGCGGCAATTAAAAGAGCTGTGGATGCAGATACAATTGAAACAAGTGGTTCTGCTATAAATAAGGATACTTTAAAATTAATAAAGCATGCTCAGGAGACTCGAGGAGTAATTGTATTTACAGACCCTGATTATCCTGGTCAACGTATACGCTCGATTATTAAAGAGCACGTACCAGGGTGTAAGCATGCGTTTTTACCAAAGGAAGAAGCTGTTCGTTCAGGTAAAAAAGGATTAGGGATCGAGCATGCTACTAGAGAATCTATTCGAAATGCTTTAATTCATGTTAAGCAGGAATTTATCGAAGTTGAATCCGAAATTACTAAGGAAGATTTAATAGATGCTGGGTTAATTGGACATCCCTCATCAAGTGAAAGACGAGATAAACTTGGTAAAATTCTTAATATAGGTTATACAAACGGTAAGCAACTAGAGAAAAGACTGCAAATGTTTCAAATATCAAAAGATGAATTTGGGCAAGCAGTAAAAAAAGTTTTAATGGAGGAAAAATAATGAAGGATATCGCGACACCTAGTCGAACGAAAGAAATATTAGCCAAGTACGATTTCTTCTTTAAAAAAAGCTTTGGTCAAAATTTCTTAATTGATACAAATATACTAGAAAACATTGTAAGTTATGCAGACTTAACTGAAGAAAGTTGTGCAATTGAAATTGGTCCGGGAATTGGGGCATTAACTGAGCAAATTGCTAAGCGTGCTAAGAAGGTATTAGCTTTTGAAATTGATAATAGACTAATCCCAATCTTAGAAGATACACTTTCTCCATATGATAATATACAAATCGTTAATGAAGACGTTCTAAAGGCAGATGTTGAAAAAGCGATTAATGAGCATTTACCAAATGAGTCGGATATAATGGTAGTCGCAAACTTGCCTTATTATGTAACGACACCAATAATCATGAAGCTATTAACTGAAGGTTTACCAATCAGAGGAATTGTTTGTATGTTGCAAAAAGAAGTAGCTGACCGTATCTCCGCAAAGCCGGGGACAAAGGATTATGGTTCACTATCAATAGCAATACAGTTTTATACACATGCTTCAACGGTTATGACTGTACCTAGAACGGTCTTCATGCCACAGCCAAACGTTGATTCTGCTGTTATAAAGCTAGTAAAACGAGAAGAACCAGCAGCAGAGGTAATTGATGAATCATTCTTTTTTGAAGTAGTTAGAGCTAGCTTTGCGCAAAGAAGAAAAACATTAAATAATAATTTATTAAATAATTTTTCTCATCTGAAAAAAGATAAGGCAATACTTGAAGCTTGTCTTCAAGAGGCAGGTATTGAAGGCACAAGAAGAGGAGAAACTTTATCAATTCAAGAATTTGCAACATTAAGTAATAGTCTATATAAACAAGTAAAATAACGAAAAGATGATTACAACTAGTTTGTAGTCATCTTTTTTATTTGATGCTTTATATTTAGTTCTGATTCCCCACATAAGTTCAATAAACCTTCCTTTCACCCTTTTTTTTGTCCATACATAATCTAAAAAAAGAGAGCGAACTCGTAGTGTACTTAAGCAATTTTGGAGGGGAAGGCATGTGAATATTAATGTAGGGGATATAGTAGAAAGAGCATCTTATAAATATGACCTAGTTTTTCGAGTAGTGGAGGTAAAACAAATCGGGGATGAAGTCATTGCTGTTTTATATGGTGACGATTTTCGTTTAATTGCTGATTCGCCTTTATCCGACCTGCGAGTAATCATTGAATCAGAGTATCGAGAAAAAGGTAAGAGATCATCTGTTCAAATTGAGGAAAACTACAAACTATTTAAAAGGGAAGCTATGGAGCAAAAAGAAAAAAGAAGATTTCAAGCAACGAATGGATTTAGAACAGATGTAAATCTTTTTCAAATACCAGGTCGGGTTCTTCACATCGATGGAGATCCAATTTATTTAAAAAAATGTCTTGAAATGTATAATAAGATGGGTGTTCCCGTTGAGGGAATCTATTGTAAGGAAACAGAATTACCAACGAAAATTGGTTATTATTTAGATCATTATCGCCCCGATATACTAGTTATTACTGGTCATGATGCATACACAAAGGCAAAAGGGGTCGTTACTGATTTAGAAGCTTACAGACATTCAAGATATTTTGTCGAAGCTGTAAAAGAAGCGAGAAAAAAGGTTCCATCTTTAGACCACCTTGTTATTTTTGCTGGGGCATGTCAATCTCACTTTGAAGCGATTATACGTGCGGGAGCAAACTTTGCCAGCTCACCAACGAGGGTAAACATACATGCTTTAGATCCCGTTTATGTAGTTGGGAAGATAAGCTTCACATCATTTATGGATCGAGTAAATGTTTATGAAGTAGTTCGTAATACAATTACAGGTGAAAAAGGACTAGGCGGAGTAGAAACAAAAGGAATTTTAAGAACAGGGCTACCTTTCCAATCGATGGAAGAGGAATAAGGAAAAGATTTTCTACATTAACGAGAGAACTCGTTTGTAGAAAATCTTTTTTTTATTTTCATACATAATTTTTCTGATTTTCACAAATAATAATCGGGTGTTGCAAAAAAATATTGACAGGTAACCTGTATCGTTGGTATAATTTTATCTTTTTTGACTTAGTTTACATAAGATGGTATACTTGTCATAGTGAGGTGGTATGAAATGGCAAAAAAATTATCTGAAATAAAGGATACTTTAGATAGTCATGTTGGAAAACGACTTACATTGAAAGCAAACAGCGGCCGTAGAAAGACTGTGGAACGTTCCGGTGTATTAGCAGAAACATATCCATCCATATTCGTAGTACAATTAGATCAAGAAGAGAACGCATTTGAACGCTTATCTTTTAGTTATGCAGATATTTTAACAGAAACAGTTGAATTGTTTTTCTGTGATGACCATACAAGTGGACTAATGGCGAATGGGCAGTAGAATTTTCTACTGTCCTTTTCTTTTTATTATTCATGAAATTTAACAGATATACACATACTAATCATGTCGAAGTGGAAAAAGGGGGTTGCTTTTTTTGGGTAGAAGAAAAAAAGGTATCATGTCACAGGGCTTTAAAGAAGAACTTGCAAAAGATCTTGGTTTCTATGACGTCGTTCAAAAAGAAGGCTGGGGAGGCATCCGAGCGAAGGATGCCGGCAACATGGTTAAAAGGGCAATCGAATTAGCTGAGTTACAATTATCTAATAAGCAACAATAAACAATCTTCACTTCGACAAGCGAATTTGTCTACACATCAAACCGAAGCAAAATGCTTCGGTTTTTGTGAATCTTCTTAAAAGAAAATTTACTGTTCTAGCTTACTTTCATTGGGTTACATTTTTCTTATGAGTTAATTATGATACAATAGCAAAAAAGTAAGTGTTCATAAGAAGGTGAGAATAGTGAAATTAATGGTGAAGGCTCCTGCGAAAATAAATCTTTCATTAGACGTAGTAGGGAAAAGAGACGACGGTTATCATGATGTAAAAATGATCATGACAACAATCGATTTAGCCGATCGAATTGAATTAGAGCTTATTCAAGAAGATAAAATTGTCGTTACATCACATAATCGGTACGTACCTGATGATCAACGCAATTTAGCTTATCAGGCTGCGATGCTACTAAAAGAAATGTTCGGAGTTAAATTAGGAGCGCATATTTTTATTACAAAAAATATTCCTGTAGCTGCTGGTTTAGCTGGAGGTAGTTCAGATGCTGCGGCAGTACTAAGAGGTCTAAATAAGCTTTGGAATTTAAATTGTTCGTTAGATGAATTAGCGGTAATTGGTTCTAAAATCGGGTCGGACGTATCATTTTGTGTTTATGGAGGAACAGCTATAGCTACAGGTCGTGGTGAAAAGATTGAACATATCGATACACCCCCACCTTGTTGGGTTATTTTAGCGAAACCGACACAAGGCGTTTCAACAGCAACTGTTTATCAAAAGCTTAAATTAGATAATGTTCAACATCCTGATGTAAATCGTATGGTTAATGCCATTTCGAATAAAAATTACGACGATATTTGTCTGTCATTAGGAAATGTATTAGAATCAGTTACATTGCAATTACACCCTGAAGTTGCAATGATTAAAGATCAAATGAAACGTTTTGGTGCTGATGCCGTTTTAATGAGCGGAAGTGGTCCAACAGTATTTGGATTAGTTCGCCATGATTCTAGGATGAATCGTGTTTATAACGGACTAAAAGGTTTCTGCGATCAAGTATACGCCGTTCGGATGTTAGGTGAAAGGGAAAAACTTGATTAAAAACGAATATTATTATAAAATTTTTATAAAATATTCGTGATTTGAGGTGCTGCATGAAAATTAGAAGAAGCTCTCGTCTTGTAGGTATGACACACTATTTGTTGCATCATCCACAACAATTAGTATCATTAACATTTTTTGCTGATTTATATGCGTCTGCTAAATCATCAGTAAGTGAAGATTTAGGTATTATAAAACAGACGTTCGAACAGCAAGGAATTGGGACACTATTGACTGTGCCAGGAGCAGCTGGTGGTGTAAAGTATATTCCTAGTATTAGTAATCAAGAAGTAAATACAGTAATTGAAGAATTATGTGATTTACTTCAAAAACCAGACCGAGTGTTGCCTGGTGGATACTTATATATGACTGATATATTAAGCAATCCTAACTATGTTAATAGTGTAGGCCGTATGTTTGCATCTATATTCAGTAATCAAAAAATAGATATTGTTATGACAATCGCAACGAAGGGAATTCCTTTAGCGTATGCTGTTGCAAACTTTTTAAATGTACCAGTTGTAATTGTTCGTCAAGATAACAAGGTAACGGAAGGGTCAACAGTAAGTATTAACTACGTATCTGGTTCTTCAAAACGTATACAAACAATGTCATTGGCAAAAAGAAGCATCGAGGCAGGTTCAAATGTTTTAATTATCGATGATTTCATGAAAGCTGGTGGAACGGTTACTGGTATGAAAAATTTGCTTAAGGAATTTCAGGCAAATGTTGCGGGAATTGGTGTATTAGTTGAGGCAGTAAATATTGAAGAAAGATTAGTTGAAGATTATATATCACTTGTAAAGCTATCTGAGGTAAATGAAAGAGAACAGCTTATTCGAGTTGAAAGAGGCAATTTCCAAGAAGAATCATTTATTAAAACTGAAAGCTTATAGTCGTTAGATAAATAAGCTACTTGTATATAATGAAGAAGGGGAAGATACATAATGCAATTAATTCATACTGATCATGCACCAAAGGCAATTGGACCATATTCTCAAGCGATAATCGCTAACGGATTATTATACACTTCTGGACAAATTCCATTAACTGTAGAAGGAAATATTGTAGAAGGTGGAATTGAGGAACAAACAAAGCAAGTGTTTGCAAACCTTAAGGCAGTGCTAGAAGAAGCTGGAACAGACTTATCAAAAGTTATTAAAACAACTGTATTTTTAAAAGATTTAACAACTTTTGTTGACTTTAATGCTATTTATGAAGAGTTTTTCAATGGACACAAACCTGCAAGAAGCTGTGTGGAAGTTGCAAGACTACCTAAGGACGTATTAGTAGAGATCGAATGTATCGCAGTTATATAAGCCCAAAACCTGAAATTTTTTCAGGTTTTTTTTATTGTTTGGATATATTACGTAGTCAATATTAGAAAATAGAAAAATAAGTGAAAGTTAAGCAGTTGTGAATATCGTTGGTATTATGTTGAACATTTATTAATGCAACTTTTTTATTTTTTACTCTTTTTCTTAATGAATCTTGACCTACTTGCAGTTTTCTTGTTTTCTCCTTTAAATACTTATTCTTTTAAAAACCTAAATATAACGGATATTAAGTGAATCTTATTGATAATAGAATTCATTTCTTACGATCTAATAACGATTCTAAATCTTAATATGTTTGAGCGGTTTTAATTGTTTTAATTGTTTATTCTTGAGAAGTTAAAAATATTAAGGCTAATTTTTAGAAAAACAAGTTCAATCGATAGTTTATTAAAATGTTTGATATTGATTGACCCAAAAACTGATTAATAAACAACTGTTAGTTCACGCTAAGTAAAGGGCTATTAGATTAGATTTTTATTGCAGACTTTTTTTGATGAATAAGTTGATTGGAACGAAGGGGTGCTCGACTCCTATGGGATATGCGGGAAGGCTGAGACCCCGCAGGCTCACCGAGGAGGCTCAGGTCTCGCCCCATGGAAAGCGAGCACCCCGTAGTGGAAATCAACATCACTAAACTCCCTTTACGAAAATTTGATAATTAATTGACAAGGTTGTTTCCAACAGCATGAAAAAACTTGAAATTTTTTCAGGTTTTTTTTTTTTTTCACTGAAATTCAATTAAAAAATTCCGATAAATAGATTGAGGCCTCTATTTAATAAACTTTTGTAAAAATTAAATAATTTAAATAAAAAAATTTCCAAAAAGAAGGAAATTACTGATAATTGTTGAAACTTACTAATTATGGTTTAAGTTGATAAAGGTGGTGAACAAGATGGAAGTGACAGACGTAAGACTACGCCGCGTAAACACGGAGGGTCGTATGAGAGCTATTGCATCAATTACATTAGATCATGAATTTGTTGTTCATGATATTCGCGTAATCGATGGTAATAACGGTTTATTTGTAGCAATGCCAAGTAAACGTACTCCGGATGGAGAGTTCCGTGATATCGCTCATCCGATTAACTCTTCAACTCGTAGCAAAATACAGGATTCTGTACTAGCTGAATATCACCGTGTAGGTGAGTTAGAAGAAGACTTTGAAGAAGCAGGTGCTTCTTAAAAATATGACCAAAAAGAACCCATTAATGTATAATGGGTTCTTTTTTTATGGTATAATAAAATGGATGTATTTTGTGGAAAAATATTAAAATTAGCATTTTGAGCTACCAGGTATAGGTATTTAGATTGATGGAGGATGACTATGTCAAATAAATATGCGATTGTTCTAGCTGCAGGAAAAGGTACTAGAATGAAATCAAAATTATATAAAGTACTACACCCTGTTTGTGGGAAGCCTATGGTTCAACATGTTGTAGACCACGTAATATCAGTTGGTGTACAAAATATTGTAACCGTTGTAGGTCACGGAGCGGAATTAGTTAAAACACAAATAGGTGATCATAGCGAATATGCTCTACAAGATGAGCAATTAGGTACTGCACATGCTGTTATTCAAGCAGCGCCAATGTTAAAAGATAAAGAAGGAACTACTTTAGTAATCTGTGGCGACACTCCTTTAATTTCACCAGAGACAATTCAAGCTTTATTCGATGAGCATGAAAGATTACAGGCAAAAGCTACAATTTTAACAGCTCATCTTGAGGATTCAACTGGTTATGGTAGAATAATTAGGGGCGAAAATGGGTCTGTATTAAAAATTGTTGAGCATAAGGATGCAAGTCCAGAAGAGCTAACAGTTCAAGAAATAAATACAGGTACATATTGCTTTGATAATAAAGCATTATTTGAAGCATTAAACGAAGTAAATAATAATAACGCTCAAGGTGAGTACTACTTACCAGATGTTATTGAGATACTAAAAGCAAAAGGCGAAATAGTAGCTGCATATAAAACAGCAAATTTCGATGAAACATTAGGTGTAAATGATCGATATGCATTATCTATTGCAGAATCAATCATGCGCAAAAATATAAACAAAAAGCATATGTTGAACGGTGTAACGATTATTGATTCAAATAGCACATACATCTCTGCAGATGCAAAAATTGGTTCGGATACAATTATTTACCCTGGTACAATGATCTATGGAAATAGTATAATTGGAACGGGTAGTACAATTGGCCCAAATACTGAAATTATTGATAGTGAAATTGGTAATGATACAGTTATTAAACAATCGGTTGTACATGAAAGTAAAATTGGTCATTCAACTTCAGTTGGACCATTTGCTCACATTCGTCCGGCGTCAACATTAGGTGATGAAGTTCGAATTGGAAATTTTGTTGAAACTAAGAAAGTTACTTTTGGTAACGGAAGTAAAGCATCTCATTTAAGCTATATTGGTGATGCGGAAATCGGTCAAGGTGTTAATCTTGGTTGTGGCTCAATCACTGTGAATTATGACGGTAAAAACAAGTTTAAAACAACGATTGAGGACAATGTCTTTGTTGGTTGTAATTCAAATTTAATTGCACCTGTAACTGTGAAAAAAGGTTCATACATTGCAGCTGGTTCAACAATTACAGATGAAGTTCCAGAAGATTCACTAGCAATTGCAAGAGCAAGACAAGTGAACAAAGAAGGTTACTATAAAAATTAATTATAGATAAAAAGAAAAGAAAAAAAGCGGAGGGTACACGAAACATGCCTAATCATTATCCAGACAAGCATTTAAAAGTATTTACTCTAAACTCGAATCCTAAATTAGCTGAAGAAATTGCAAAACACATTGGTGTAGAGCTTGGTAAATGCTCGGTTTCTCGTTTTAGCGATGGAGAAGTGCAAATTAACATAGAGGAAAGTATCCGTGGTTGTGATGTATTTATCATTCAATCAACAAGTTTCCCTGTAAACGAAAGTATTATGGAATTATTAATTATGATTGATGCTTTAAAACGTGCATCAGCAAAAACAATTAATATTGTAATTCCTTATTACGGCTACGCTCGTCAAGATCGAAAAGCTCGTTCACGTGAGCCAATTACATCTAAGTTAGTTGCAAACCTTCTTGAAACTGCTGGTTCAACTCGAGTGATTACACTTGATTTACATGCACCACAAATTCAAGGATTCTTTGATATTCCGATTGATCATTTATTAGGTGTACCTATCCTTTCAGATTACTTTAGAAAAAAACAGCTTGAAGATATCGTAATTGTTTCTCCTGACCATGGTGGAGTAACAAGAGCACGTAAAATGGCAGATCGTCTAAAAGCTCCGATTGCTATCATTGATAAACGTCGTCCAAAACCAAATGTTTCTGAAGTTATGAACATCATCGGTAATATTGAAGGTAAAACGGCTATCTTAATTGATGATATTATTGATACAGCTGGTACAATTACACTTGCTGCTAATGCATTAGTAGAGCACGGTGCAAAAGAAGTATATGCATGTTGTACACACCCTGTATTGTCTGGACCGGCAATTGATCGTATTGAAAACTCTTGTATTAAAGAATTAGTTGTAACAAATTCAATTTGTCTTACTGAAGATAAAAAGACTGATAAACTTGTTGAATTATCAGTTGCTGGCCTATTAGGTGAAGCGATTATTCGTGTATATGAAGAGCAATCAGTAAGTACTTTATTTGATTAATATAAAAATTACATCTTTGCTTTAAAACTTATAAGAGGACGTAACCAGAAGTGGTTACGTCTTTTCGTAATATAACCAAGATTAGAATGGAGGATAATAAAATGAAGTTGTTTGTAGGATTAGGCAACCCGGGTAGAGAGTATGAAAGAACGCGACACAATATTGGTTTCATTGCGATCGATGAATTGGCTCACCGATGGGGCATTTCATTAACCCAACAAAAATTTAATGGTATTTATACTTCAGGAATTGTGAACGGAGAAAAAGTTTTCTTATTAAAACCTTTAACATATATGAACTTGTCAGGTGAATGTGTAAGACCGTTTATGGATTATTTTAATATTGATTTAGAAGATCTTGTCGTACTATATGATGAAATGGATATTCCAACCGGAAAGCTACGTCTACGTACAAAAGGAAGTGCTGGGGGTCATAATGGTATAAAGTCATTAATTCAGCATTTAGGAACACAGGAATTCCAACGTGTTCGAATTGGAGTAGATCGTCCGTCAAATGGAATGAGTGTCGTAAATCATGTATTATCAAACTTCTTTGAAGAAGAAATTGCGGAAGTAGTTGATGGTGTAAAAAGAGCCGCAGATGCATGTGAATATTTTTTAAAGCATTCTTTCGTGGATGTAATGAATCAATATAATAAAAAATAAAAAACAGGAATTTAAGCTTTCACATTGAATAAGTATAGTTAGTACAATCCATACTGTATATATGAATTTTTTTGTAGTATGGAGGAAGTAATGGAATTATTAGATTGTCAGTGTAGGTATTGTAGTAAACAAATGGGTAGTATTGAAAAACAACAGTTGTTACAAGTTTCATCTTCGTATTGTCATTCTTTCGATGAAGAATTGAGCGATTTTGTAAACTTTATTCAATCTCCTAATCAAGTAATTTATATTGTGTGCGAGGATTGCGAAATGACTCTATCTGAGTTTCCACATTACCATGAATATAAGAATTTCATAAATTAAATTGCCTTTGGTTTATAACTGAGGCGTTTTTCTGTTTTTTTCTAGACTCCGTTAAGATGGAGTGCGTTTATCTATACAAATGCCACTTAAAATGGAGCAAATTACTAAAAAACTATAAATATAAACTTCAACTAAGATTATTGTTACTTAGATTGACTGTTAGGGGAGATTGACTTCGTGATTGGTTTAATTGAACAATTTAACCAGTATAAAGATATTAAGAAAATAATAAACGGCCTAAAAAATGGGTTAAGAGAACAATTAGTTACAAACTTAACGGGGTCTGCGAAAACATTGCTTTCTGGAGCTGTTTTTAAAGAAACTGGACAAACGCAGTTAATCGTGACAAATAATCTTCTCCAAGCTCAAAAAGTATCGGAAGATCTAAAATCAGTAGTTGGGGAAGACAAAGTATTTTTATATCCTGCAAATGAACTGATTGCTTCAGAGATTGCAGTATCAAGTCCAGAGCTTAGATCACAAAGATTAATTGCCTTAAACAGTTTGATGTCAAAAAAACCGTCGGTAGTGGTTACACCTGTATCGGGATTAATTGGCTATTTGCCATCTCCAGAATTATGGTCTAGCTACCAGATCAATTTTGAAATTGGTGAAGATATCGACTTATCGAATTTGGTTTCAAAGTTTGTCCAAATGGGCTATGAACGCGTTGGGATGGTCGAAAGTAAAGGAGAATTTAGCGTACGCGGAGGAATTCTTGATATTTATCCATTAACGTATGAAGATCCTATTCGAATTGAACTCTTTGATACAGAAATCGATTCGATCCGTTCGTTTTCTCCTGATTCCCAAAGATCTATTACAAAGTATGAGAGTGTCCAAATTGGCCCAGCGACGGAAAGAATTATTTCCAAGACTGATTTGCAATTAGGAGTTCAACGAATCGAACAAGCTTTTAAAGAAACCCTATCAAAAATAAGTGACCAACAAGTAAAAGAGTTATTAGTTGAAAAGGTAACTTATGATCTTGAGCAATTAAAGCAAGGGCAATTGATTGATCAAATATATAAATATTTTGGTCTAATCTATGAAAACCAATTTAGTTTACTAGATTACGTTCCTAAGGAAACTGTTGTCGTTATTGATGAGATTTCGAGGGTCCATGAAATCGTAGAGCAGCTTAAAAAGGATGAAGCAGAGTGGTATACTTCCTTATTAGCTGAAGGAAATGCGTTACATGGAGTAAGTTTTTCACATGACTTTTTTGAATTACTACATTCGAGAAAGCGTCAACAAATTCATACGAGTCTTTTTCCAAGAAGAGTACCTCATACGCATCCAGAACAGGTAGTTTCGATTCAATGTAAATCGATGCAAGAGTTTCATGGTCAAATGAGCTTGTTAAAAAATGAATTAGACCGTTGGAAGAAAAATAAATATACAATCGTTATGCTCGGCGAAAGTGACGAAAGAACAAATAAAATTGAAAATATATTAGAAGATTACAAAATTGAAGGTAAAATTATTTCTTCTCTTGAACAAATCAAAAATGGTGAAGTATACATCATGAAAGGTGATCTTCGTTCTGGATTCGAACTTCCTTTAGAAAAATTCGTTCTAATAACAGAGCGTGAGCTATTCACGAAAAAAGCTAAGAAGAAAAAAAGAATCAATACAAAGTTATCAAATGCTGAACGAATAAAAAATTACTCAGAATTAAAAGTTGGAGATTATGTTGTTCATGTAAATCATGGTATTGGTAAGTTTTTGGGAATTGAAACATTAGAGATTAATGGTATTCATAAAGATTATTTACATATTCGATATCATGGCGACGACAAGTTATTCGTACCAATTGAACAAATTGATCAAGTTCAAAAGTATGTTGGATCTGAAGGTAAAGAGCCGAAGATTTATAAGCTTGGTGGAACTGATTGGAAAAAGGTTAAGAAGAAAGTTGAAGGCTCCGTTCAGGATATAGCTGATGACTTAATTAAGCTTTATGCAGAACGAGAAGCATCAAAAGGCTACGCTTTTTCACCTGATGGCTTGGAACAACAAGAATTTGAATCTTCATTTCCTTATCAGGAAACTGACGATCAACTTAGATCAATTCATGAAATTAAAAAGGATATGGAAAGAGAACGTCCAATGGATCGACTGCTTTGTGGTGACGTAGGATACGGAAAAACTGAAGTAGCTATTCGAGCTGCTTTTAAAGCAATTGTGGAAGGTAAGCAAGTTGCTATTTTAGTTCCTACTACAATTTTGGCACAGCAGCATTTCGAAACATTAAGGGAAAGGTTTCAAGATCACCCTATTAATATCGGTGTGTTAAATCGTTTCCGATCTCGTAAACAGCAGCTTGAAACGATGAAAGGCCTAAAAGAGGGCTCTGTCGATATAGTAGTTGGAACACATCGCCTATTATCGAAGGATATTTTATATAAAGATTTAGGACTTTTAATTATTGATGAAGAGCAAAGATTTGGTGTATCTCATAAAGAAAAAATAAAGCAACTAAAAGCAAATATAGATGTTTTAACGTTAACTGCAACTCCGATTCCTCGTACATTGCATATGTCAATGCTAGGAGTAAGAGATTTATCAGTTATTGAAACGCCACCAGAAAATCGTTTTCCGGTTCAAACATATGTAGTTGAATATAATGCTGCATTAGCGAGAGAAGCGATTGAAAGAGAGCTTGCCCGAGATGGACAAATATATTTCTTATACAATCGGGTAGAAGATATTGAACGTATGGCTGAACAGATTTCGATGCTTGTACCAGATGCAAAAGTAGCTGTAGCACATGGTCGAATGAATGAAGGCGAATTAGAATCAGTTATGTATGCCTTTTTAGATGGCCAATACGACGTATTAGTAAGCACGACGATTATCGAAACGGGCGTGGATATTCCAAATGTTAATACATTGATTGTATATGATGCAGATCGAATGGGATTATCAACACTTTATCAATTAAGAGGACGTGTAGGACGTTCGAATAGAGTAGCGTATGCTTATTTCACATATAAACAGGATAAAGTACTGACTGAAGTTGCCGAGAAGCGTCTGCAAGCAATTAAAGAATTTACAGAACTAGGTTCAGGTTTCAAAATTGCTATGCGTGACTTATCAATACGAGGTGCAGGAAATCTACTTGGAGCACAACAACACGGATTTATCGATTCGGTTGGTTTCGATTTATATTCTCAAATGTTAAAAGATGCAATCGAACAGCGTAGAGGAGTTAAGAAAGAAGATATCATTTCAATTGAAATTGACATTGAAGTTGATGCTTATTTACCTGATACGTATATTCAAGATAGTAAGCAAAAAATTGAGATGTACAAGCAATTTAGACGTGTTGAAACGTTTGAAGAGTTAAATGATTTACAAGATGAATTAATGGATCGTTTTGGTGATTTCCCGGTAGAAGTAGGCTATCTATGTCAAGTTGCTCATATTAAACTTTTAGCGATTGCAGAGCAGATTGAGCTTATTAAACAAGTTAAATCAGAAGTAAGTGTTTATTTCTCTGAGAAGGCAAGTACTAATATCGACGGTGGGAAGTTATTCCAATTATGTAATTCATTCGGAAGAGGCATTGGCCTAGGAATGGATGGATCGAAATTAAAAGTAACGCTAGACGTAAAAGGAAAAAATCCAGCTGACTGGCTTACAACGCTAGAAGGTTTAATTAATGGATTAAAGAACGTGAAAAAAGAGAGTGTAAATGCATAAGAAAGTAGTACGAATGGCTTCTTTATTTTGGTGATAAAGTCATTAAAAGTTACCAAAAAGTGCTTACAGTACTATATTTTTAGTAAAGGTGTTAAAAAATCTCACTTATTTTGTATAGAACTTTCGTTGTGTAGGATACTATCATTAATTAAGGGTGACCTTACCTCATTGTCACTCGGGTATCTTTCATCAACGTAGACATGCAAGTAAGTGAGGAGGCGCTTTACAAGTATGAAAGCAACAGGTATTGTTCGTCGAATTGACGATTTAGGTCGAGTAGTAATACCAAAAGAAATTAGGAGAACTTTACGGATTCGTGAAGGTGATCCATTAGAAATATTTGTGGACCGAGATGGAGAAGTCATTTTAAAGAAATATTCACCAATTAGTGAATTAAGTGATTTTGCGAAGGAGTACGCTGATGCACTTTACGACACACTTGGACATACAGTCATTATAAGTGACCGAGATTCAGTCGTAGCAGTTGCGGGGGCTTCCAAAAAAGAATACTTAAACAAAAACATTGGTGATATCATCGAAAAAACTATGGCAGAGCGTAACTCAAAAGTAGTTGGCGAGCCTGGGGAAGCTTCATTTATCGAAAGTGTCATTGAAAAATATCAATCCTATGCAGTAGGAGCAGTCATCGCAAGCGGGGATCCAATTGGAGCTGTTGTTATCTTTTCAAAAGATAAAACAATTTCTGAAGTTGAAAAGAAAGCAATCGATACTGCTACTAACTTCTTGGCTAGACAAATGGAGCAATAATCATATATGAAGTACATGGGCCAGTAAAGGAATATTACCTTAACTGGTCTTTGTTTTTTCGTTTTACCCTTTGGCATAAACTACTGGATGTACATTTAATAAAAACACCATTACTTGCTAAATTTGGAAAAGAGAGGTTTTTTCTTTTGGCAACTCTTTACATAAGCCCTAATAATGTAATACATTAAAGGGTGAACCGTCTAACAAAGGAGTTGTTATCCTTTTGCAAAAAGCTAAGCAAAAAGCAGCCCTACAAGGGGCTTTGTTCATAACAATAGCATCATTATTATCGAAAGTACTAAGTGCGTTTTATAAAATTCCTTATCAAAATATTGCCGGCGATTTAGGTTACTATATTTACCAACAAGTATATCCTGTCTACGCAATTGCTTTAGCTTTTTCTACATATGGCTTTCCTTTAGTTTTATCATCTTATGTTGCTGAAAGATTGGCGAAAAAAGATGATAAAGGTGCTAAAGATTTGGTTTATGCAACATTTATGATGTTGTTAGTCATTGGTATATTGTGTTTCTTTACTTTATACATAGGCAGTAATAGTATAGCGAAGTTTATGCGTGATGATCATCTAGCGATGTTAATTCGTGTTGTTAGTGTTGGCTTTTTATTTGTCCCAATAACTTCAGCATTTCGAGGATATTATCAAGGTTTAGGGGATATGGGACCTACTTCAGTCAGTCAGGTGATTGAGCAGTTAATTCGAGTTATTACGATTTTAGTGCTGTCACTTTACTTAATGCAAACGACCGACAATCTTTATATTGTAGGTGCAGGGGCCGTTTCAGGTTCGATACTTGGTAGTATTGCAGCGATACTGTACTTCTTTTATTGGGTTTCTTTTCGGGGCTCTGGTTTAACGATACCATCATTTGGTTTGCTTAAAACCTATCGCTTAGAATTAAAAACAATTTTATATCAAGGAATCTTACTAAGCTTAAGTAGTTTAGTACTTGTATTCATTCAGTTTATTGATTCACTCTCTTTTTATCCGTTATTAGTACAATATGGTTACCATGTTGAAGGTGCTAAGCTAGTAAAGGGTATTTATGACCGTGGATTTCCACTAATTCAATTAGGCTCTGTCATTGCTTCATCATTTTCACTGGCCCTAATTCCGTACTTATCTAGTGAATTGGTTCGTAAAGAACATCATTCTATTAATACTCGAATATCAGGTGCCATCCGAGTAAGTATTGTAGTAGGAGCAGCGGCAACAATTGGGTTAATTTCAATTATCCATCCGACGAATATCATGCTTTATCGAAATGATTTAGGAACGGATGTCCTAACTGTTTTATGTATATCGATCTTCTTTGCTGGCGTATCGATTACGACATCTTCAATTGCACAAGGGTTAGGTAAAAGTTTAATTCCAGCTTTAAATGTAATTGCTGGAGGATGTGTTAAATTTATTGGAAATGTTATTTTAATGGAGCAAATCGGATCGAAAGGAGCAGCATATTCAACGGTATCTGCTTTAATCATTGTTACGATTTTGAACTTAGCTTATATATATAAATTGTCAAAAGTTACATTTTTTGACTTTAAGTTTATTTTGAAATTACTAGTATCTTTAGCCTTTATGTATGGTTGTGTATATGGTTATGAATACGTTTATGAAAAATATGCAATGTTTATTAATCCGCTTCGTTTAAGGATGTTAGTTGAGGCGCTATCTTCAGCGGTTGTAGGTGCGATCGCATTTGCGGTTGTATTAATAAAAATTAAGTTATTTACAGTAGAAGAGCTAAGCTCAATCGTTAAAAGCGAAAAACTACAGAAATGGCTTTCTTAAAAGAACAGGAGGATCAAAATGAACAAGATTACAGTTTTAGGTTTAGGTGCAGGTGACCTTAATCAGCTTCCGTTTGGTATCTATAAAGTGTTACAAAAAACTGACAATCTATATTTACGTACAAAAGACCACCCTGTTATAAGTGAATTAGAAAGAGAAGGATTAACGTTCCAATCATTCGATGAAATTTATGAAAAACATGATCGCTTCGAAGAGGTATATCAAGAAATTGTTCATCTATTGGTGAAAGCTTCTGAAGAAGGGGCAATTACATATGCTGTGCCAGGACATCCTCTTGTAGCAGAAAAAACTGTTCAGCTATTAATAGAGCTTGCAGATAAAGGAAAAATCCAGCTAGACATCAAAGGCGGACAAAGCTTTTTAGATGCAATGTTTACTAGTTTGAAGATTGATCCAATTGAAGGATTCCAGTTTGTTGATGCAACGGATTTAGAGTCGGAATCGATTACGTTTAGACAGCATTTGATCATCTGCCAGGTTTATGATCAAATGACTGCCTCACATGCGAAATTAAAGCTAATGGAGCAGCTTCCCGATGATTATGAAGTCGTAATTGTTACTGCAGCGGGTAGTGCAACTGAGCAAATAAGATCAGTACCATTGTTTGAGTTAGATCGTGATACATCAATTAATAATTTGACAAGTGTTTATGTTCCTCCAGTTAAAAATGAAGAGGATCTATATCATCAATTTGAAACGCTTCGCTCTGTCATAGCTACTTTAAGAGGACCTAATGGTTGCCCGTGGGATCAAAAGCAAACCCATGAATCATTAAAGAAGTACTTACTAGAAGAGGCATACGAGCTTCTTGAAGCAATCGATGAAGAAGATGATGATCATATTATTGAAGAACTTGGAGATGTATTACTTCAAGTCATGTTACATGCTCAAATTGGAGAAGATGAAGGTTACTTCTCAATTCAAGATGTAATTCAAGGATTAGTAAGCAAGCTAATCTATCGTCACCCGCATGTATTTTCAACGGTTCATGTGAATGGTGAGGAAGACGTATTAAAAAATTGGCAAGAATTAAAACAAGCTGAAAAGGGACACGTCGTTGAATCCGTTCTTTCAGGTATACCAAAGGATCTGTCAGGATTATTAAAAGCAGAGAAGCTTCAAAGTAAAGCTGCGAAAGTAGGGTTTGACTGGAAGGAACTACCGCCGGTTGTAGATAAAGTTAATGAAGAGTTAACTGAAGTTCTTGATGCCATCAAATTGAAAGATCAGTCTAAAGTTGAAGCGGAACTTGGTGATCTATTATTTAGTATTGTTAATTTAGCACGTTTTATTGATGTAAATCCTGAAGAAGCGATTTTAAAAACAAATATGAAATTTACAAAACGTTTTCAATATATTGAATCAAGACTTCGTGAAATAAATAAGGCATTTTCTGATGTATCTCTTGAAGAAATGGATGAGATATGGAATGAAGCTAAAAAATATGAATAATGTCTAATTGAATGAGAATTGAGGAGAATAAATTATGAGACTTGATAAATTTTTAAAAGTATCGAGAATTATTAAGCGTCGTACACTTGCAAAAGAAGTAGCTGATCAAGGCAGAATAACGATCAACGGAACAGTTGCAAAAGCATCTACAGAAGTCAAAGTAAATGATGAATTAAAAATTCGTTTTGGACAGAAAATTGTTACTGCAAAAATTAATTTACTTAAAGAGACTGTTCGAAAAGAAGAAGCAGATGCAATGTATACGATCATAAGTGAGGAAAAACTGTCAGATAGCTTGTTCTAAAAAAGTTGTCCCTTCATATACTTGTACAAATAACACTGTATTAGGAATCGATTTACAAGTGGTACAGTTTATGTAAATGGAGGGACTAGTATGAATAATCCGTATGAGTTAAATGCGAAAAATACAAGCCAAATAATCGAGCAGGATTTATCGTTAAAAAGTAGAAGATATCTTGAAATTACTGGAGTAAAACAAGTTGAGAGCTTTGATAGTGAAGAGTTTCTATTAGAAACAGCATTAGGATTTTTGCATATTAAAGGTCATAATTTACAAATGAAAAACCTCGATGTAGAAAAAGGTCATGTAGCAATAAAGGGAAAGATTAATGAACTTTGTTATATTGACGAATACAATTCGGGGAAAGCTAAAGGAATCTTTAGCAAGCTATTTAAATGAGCTTAAACGTTCAGTTCTACTCAATGATAGCGATGGTCGGTATGGGTGCTTATCTTGGTATGGCACTAGATACATACCATCGTTTTTTATATCGAGGTACTCGTAATCGATTGATTGTATTTGCAACTGATATTTTATTTTGGGTTTTTCAGGCTCTACTAGTTTTTTATGTATTATACTTAGTTAATGAAGGTGCACTCAGGTTTTATTTACTATTAGCTTTACTATGTGGTTATGCGGCATATCAAAGTCTATTTCGAACTATTTATAAAAAGATATTAGAATTTATTATTCAGTTGGTTATTGGCATTTATCGCGTTATAGTAAAGTTAATCGTAATATTTATTGTAAAACCTATAAAGTGGATTATTCAGGTAATAATTGTAATTCTTTTGTTTATTTATGGACTCCTTATTCGACTAATCCGTTTAGTTTACAACGTTCTACTATCAATTCTTTTGTTTTTCGGCAGAGTATGTTGGTTTTTTGTGCCAAAACGAGTCAAAAACTATTTAATACAATTTAAAGGAGTTTTCGGAAAATTCAAGAATATCTTCCTTACTACTATTAAAAAAGTAAAGGACCTTTTAGATAGGAGGAAGAAATAGGTGGAACATGCGAGAAAGTTGGATTTAACTAGTCAAGTTCAAGATAAACAAAATATTACTTTAGTTGAAGAACAAGGTGTTAAGCCTAGGAGAAGGAGTTTTAAAAAGTTTTTAGTGCGCATTTCATTATTTTGCTTTTTAACTGTCCCCCTATTTTTTTTATTACAATCTCATTATGTAACACAACAACATGTGTACTCATCTAAAGTAAAACAATTAAAACTAGCAAAGGTGGATTTAAAGAAAACAAAGAGTAAGGTTGAGGATTCAAAACGCATGATTGACCAATTGAACGATGATCAATATATTATTGAGTTAGCTAGAAAAAACTTATTTTTTTCTAAAAAGGGAGAAATAATTTTTCCCAATATCAAGTAATTATCGTTTCATTGACACTTGTTTTTATAATTTTATATAATATAGTAAATCCAGTTAAACATTTTTAAGGAGGAGCATTTTTTTTATGTCAATTGAGGTAGGCAGCAAAGTTAGTGGGAAAGTTACAGGGATTACAAATTTTGGTGCTTTTGTAGAGTTACCAGAAGGAGTAACTGGACTTGTTCACATTAGTGAAGTAGCTGACAACTATGTTAAAGATATTAACGAACATTTAAAAGTTGGCGATGAAGTAGAAGTAAAAGTAATCAATGTTGAAAAAGACGGTAAAATCGGTCTTTCAATCAAAAAAGCGAAAGAACGTCCACCAGTAAAAGAGGGAGAGCGTGAGCAAAGACCTCGTCAAAGCAGACCTTCATATGGAGGCGGCGGTGGTGGAAACCGTGGTAAAAATCAAAACCGTTCGGATCAACGTCCGGTTAAAGAAACATTTGATCAAAAAATGAGTAAATTTTTAAAAGACAGTGAAGATCGTCTAGCTTCTTTAAAACGCAACACAGAATCTAAACGTGGTGGCCGTGGAGCTCGTCGAGGCTAATTTCCTACCTTGTCAGGACATAAATAGGTATATAGAACACGCACTCTTTAATGGGTGCGTTTTTGTATGAAAAAAATAATAAAATAACATTTGAAAAAACTGTTGACGGGTAATTAGTACCATGATATTATAAATCTTGTCGTTTAAAGATTATGGCGGTGTAGCTCAGCTGGCTAGAGCGTACGGTTCATACCCGTGAGGTCGTGGGTTCGACTCCCTCCGCCGCTACCATTCCCTTTAACGGCCCGTTGGTCAAGCGGTTAAGACACCGCCCTTTCACGGCGGTAACACGGGTTCGAATCCCGTACGGGTCATACAACAACAAAAACGTTTGGTCTCTATAAGAGAGGCTAAGCGTTTTTTTCTTTTCCAGGAACATGCGTGTCCTCCGTCTCTTAATCACATAATTCATTCCAAACTTTCTCTCTTTATTCTGAATTTCGATTGACATAAAATTTAATAATTGCGTTTCTTTTACCCTATTAGAGAAATTATGCTGCAAGCTTTACTCATATTTTGTAAAACAGTTGTACGTAAAAGCTTTTTCCGTCGAAGAAAACTTTTATTTGCCTTTGTCATTTTGACATATTCCTTCAATTGGACAAGTTAAAATATGTTCAATAAACCAAATCGGATGAGGTGGAAATATGACGAAACTGCAAAGAGGGTCTTCTAATTCTACAGCGAGCTTAGTCCCTACTAATGGTATTCAATCAGTATTTCGGCAATCTTCTAAATCAATTAAATCCAAATTAGAGAGAGCATTCTTTGATTTTGGGCTACTAATCTTTTTAACGGGATTTTTATTAGGGCGAGCGTTGATACTATCACATATTCTCCCGTTTGTATTACCGTTTTTTGCCTCAGTTTATATGATGAAACGTGAGCGTACAGGAATAGCCTTCGTTGCTCTTATGATCGGTTCATTAACTGTATCGATTGAAACGGTTAGTTATGCATTTGCCACAATTATCTTATTTTTTATCCTCAATATTTTCTTTGCTAGAGTTAAACGACATTATATAGGTCTTGTACCTTTTCAAGTATTTTTATCCGTATTCATTAGTCATCTACTAATTGCATATGCTTTCCAACAAGAAGTTCTAATGTACGATGTATTAATGGCTTCAGTTGAAGCGGGATTAAGTTTTATTTTAACGATGATCTTTTTCCAAAGTGTACCTCTACTTGCGATTCCTAAAAGAAAACAGCTTTTAGGTGTTGAAGAAATCGTATGTTTAGTTATTCTTTTAGCTTCGGTTGTGACGGGGACAACTGATTGGTATATTCAAGACTTATCTATTCAGCATATTGTTACTAGATATATTGTCTTACTATTTGCCTTCGTAGCTGGGGGAACGGTCGGTTGTACAGTAGGGGTTGTAACGGGTCTTATATTAAGTCTAGCAAGTGTTTCAAGTTTATACCAAATGAGCTTATTAGCATTCTCTGGATTACTTGGTGGCCTACTAAAAGAGGGTAAAAGATTGGGTGCGGCAGCTGGACTATTAATTGGGACATGCCTAATCAGCTTTTATGCAGAGAAACAGTCTGATATTATCTTTTCCATCATTGAATCAGTGATTGCGATTGTCTTATTCTTATTGACGCCGAATTTCCTGCTAAAACAATTAGCTAAACTAGTACCTGGGACAGAGGAACACTCTACTGACCAACAACAGTACTTACGTAAAATAAGAGATTTGACGGCGAATCGAATTACTCAATTCTCTAATGTGTTTGAAGCGTTATCGGCAAGCTTCTCACAGCCTAGTCAGTTTGCGCATATTGAAGATGAATTAACTGATGAAGAGCTTTTCATTTGCAGTATTTCAAATAAGTGCTGTAATAGCTGTATGAAAAAGGATCATTGCTGGTCAAACAACGGTGACCGGACATATCAATACATGGAAAATATGATGCAATTAGTTGAAAAGGACCAGCTTATTAAGAATGGCCAATTTATGAGAGAGTGGGAAAAATATTGCCAACGTTCTTCAAAAATGGCAGATTTAATGAAGCAAGAGGTTTTCTACTTCCGTGCAAATCAAAGACTTAAAAAACAAGTTCAAGAAAGTAGAAGATTAGTGGCAGAGCAATTGCGCGGGGTTTCAAAAGTAATGGTCGATTTTGCAAAAGAGATTCAACGAGAAAAAGAAAATCATCAATTACAGGAAGACCAAATCCTACAAGCTTTATTAAACTTTGGAATTGATGTTAGCCAAGTAGAAATTTATAACTTAGAGCAAGGTAATATTGATATAGATATCTTAATTCCGTTTGAGAACGAATATGGTGAGTGCCAAAAACTAATTGCGCCGATTCTATCAGATATTTTAAAAGAGACGATTGTCGTATTAAAAGAAGAGGCAGCGACAATACCAAATGGAGGTAATTACTTAGTTACATTTGGATCAGATAAGGCATTTGTTATTGAAACTGGGGTTGCGACGGCAGCTAAAGGTGGAGGCTTTATATCGGGTGATGCATTTAAAATAATGGACGTTGGAGCAGGAAAGCACGCTATTGCAATTAGTGATGGAATGGGGAATGGAGAGCGAGCTCATATCGAAAGTAATGAGACATTAAAACTACTTCAAAAAATATTAAATTCAGGTATTGAAGAAACAGTCGCTATTAAATCGATTAATTCGATTCTATCTTTACGTACTACTGAAGAGGTCTTTGCTACATTGGATTTAGCGATGGTTGATTTACACGATGCTTCAGCAAAATTCTTGAAAATTGGTTCATCGCCAAGCTTTGTTAAACGAGGAAAGCAAGTTATTAAAATTGAAGGTAGTAATCTACCAATCGGGATCATTGATGAATTTGACGTAGAAGTCGTAAGTGAGCAGTTAAAAGCTGGAGACTTATTAATTATGATGAGTGATGGTATTTTTGAAGGTCCGAAACATGTTGAAAATTACGAAATGTGGATGAAACGTAAAATAAGTGAATTTGAAACTGATGATCCACAATCAGTAGCAGAATTGTTACTGGAGGAAGTAATTCGTTCGAATACAGGTGATATTAATGATGATATGACGGTTGTGGTTGCCGTTGTTAAACGAAACTTGCCAGAGTGGTCATCTATCTCGTCATATAGCGCGATGGCTTAAGTAAAATAAAATAAATAAAGGTTTATCCCCTCCCGTAATTGGACAAAATGGTAACAACTTTTACGCGGAGGGGATTTTGTATGTATAAAGGAAAGTTAAAACAAATTCTATTAATAACTGATGGTTATTCAAACCATGGTGAAGATCCGTTAGCTGTTTCAAGTTTGGCTCAAGAATACGGTATTACAGTAAATGTAATTGGAATTTTAGATGAAAATGTACAAAGTGGTGACGGTTTAAAAGAAATCGAGGAAATTGCTAGAGCAGGTGGAGGGATTAGCCAAGTCGTTTACACAAAGCAACTTTCTCAAACTGTCCAAATGGTTACTAGAAAAGCGATGACACAAACAATTCAAGGATTTGTTAATAAAGAATTAAAGCAAATTTTAGGCGATAGCAATTCAATGGAATCACTTCCTCCTTCAAAGCGAGAAGAGGTATATGAGGTTGTAGAGGAGATCGGCGAAACTGTAGGTTTAGAAGTTATTATTTTAGTAGATACGAGTGCTAGTATGAAAGAAAAACTAGAAACTGTTAAGGAATCATTATTTGATTTACAAATTAGTTTAAACTCAAGAACAGGAGAAAATGCCTACTCATTATTTATATTTCCTGGGAAACAAGACGATGTAGACAAATTACTAGATTGGACACCTAAATTAGAAAAGCTAAACACGATTTTTCCTAAGCTAACGATGGGTGGTATGACACCAACTGGTCCTGCAATACGTGAGGCTTTAAACTATTTTAACGAACAAAACTATAATAGAGGTAATAATGGTGATGATGAACAATCAATTGAATGGGCAGATTAATTTAGCGCCTGGAACTCTCATTACTGGAAAGTGGAATAAAAACAAATACGAAATTAAGAGTTTACTTGGAAATGGCGCAAACGGTACAGTTTATCTAGCTTCTGGACAAACTGGAGAAGTTGCGATTAAGCTGAGCAAAGAATCTACTAATATCACGAACGAAGTAAATGTTTTAAAAAAAATCACACAGGTCCAGGATTCATTCCTAGGGCCTTCTTTTATCGATGTAGATGACTATATAAATCCAGGAACAAATGAGTGCTGCTATTACTATGTAATGGAGTACGTAAATGGTGTAAGTTTACCAAAATTTATTGAAAGAAACGGTATGGAATGGAGTAGTATTTTTATCATACAAGTTTTATCATTGTTAGATAAATTGCACCATAAAGGCTTTATTTTCGGTGATTTAAAAACAGATAATCTACTAGTTACGAAAGAACCAAATAAAATCCAGTGGATTGATTTTGGAGGAGTTACGCAAATTGGACGTGCAGTTAAAGAGTTTACGGAGTTCTTTGATCGTGGTTATTGGGGCTTAGGTTCTAGAAAAGCAGAAGTTTCCTATGACTTATTTGCTGTTACGATGATTTTTATCCATTTACATTGTAAAAAGCAGTTTTTAAAAAATGGGCAAGGAATAAAACAAATTGAACAAGTAATAGCTCAAACACAAACCCTTAATCCATATAAAGAATTTCTAATGAGGGGATTAAAAGGGGAGTATGTTAGTGCAAGTGCTATGAAACAGGCTCTATTAATGTATGAACAAAAGATAAATGCTACAAAGAGGAATAAAAGTAAACAGGCTCAAACTACTACAGCACAAACTAATTCGATGAATCAAACGAGGCAATCAAAAAAACAACATCAAACTGCTCAAACAACAAAATCAAAAAAACATAGTCAAACTACAAATCAATCTAGAAATTCAAATAGTCAGAATCAAACACCTAACCAATCAACACAAACAAGAGCAGGGAACAATGTCCAAGTGAAGCAAAAGAAAAAAAGAATACACTGGTTTGAAACATCGACCATTCTTTTGTTAATGGGCTTGGCCTATGCATTATATTTTTATTATCAGTTGTAAATTATAGTACTCCAAGTGTGTGAATGGTAACATATAGATATGAATTTTACTTTCATTAGGAGTATAGGTAAATGGTAATTAATCAATTAAAGGAATTTATTAAACAAAACAATATTAGCAGAAATAGTGTAGTTGTGATCGGTGTTTCGGGCGGTCCAGACTCAATGGCGTTAGCTCACTCTTTTTTATCAATCAGAGAGGAATATGAGTTTTCGATTATTATCGCACATGTAGATCATATGTTTAGAGGACAAGAATCTTTAGATGATTTGGAATATGTTAAGAATTGGTGCCTCCAAAATAACGTTCAATTTGAAGGTAAGAGCATAAATGTGAATCAGTATATCGAGGAAACGGGATTAAGTAGTCAATTGGCGGCAAGAGAATGTCGATATCATTTTTTTGATGAAACGATGAAGAAATATGAAGCGAATTTTTTAGCGTTAGGGCATCATGGAGAAGACCAAGTTGAAACGATTTTGATGCGATTAGTAAGAGGTAGCTCGCAGGTCGGTTACGCTGGAATTAGGGAAAAGAGATCTTTTAGTACAGGCGAAATTATTCGTCCATTTTTAGATTTAAGAAAACAAGCTTTAACTACATATTGTCGTGAACAAAGTATTATCCCTCGAAAAGATCCAAGTAATGATAAAGATGTTTACACAAGAAATCGATTTAGACATCATATTTTACCTTTTATTTTTGAAGAAAATCCAACTGCACAAAAAAGATTCCAGCAGTTTAGTCGACAGCAATTGGAAGATGAACTATATTTAATGGAATTAACTGAAGACGCAATGAATACAGTTATAAAAAATAAAGAAAAGCAAGCAGTCACTATTGATGTTAAACAGTTTTTAAATATGCCTATATCTTTACAAAGAAGATGTATTCAACTAATATTAGATTATGTCTACCTATATATCCCTAAAGGCTTGACACAAGGGCATCTTAATTCAATTCTGACTTTATTACGAAATGAAAAATCCACTTGGGAGCAACATTTGCCTGAAGGACTTTTTGTTACACGCTCATATAATGAATGCACCTTTACATTCGAACAAATGAATGTGAAGGATTATACTATTTCTATTAATGAGCCTGGCGTATACGAACTACCAAATGGTTTTTCAATAAAAGTTGAATTAAACAATCAATGTTTTGAACCAAAAAACGCCATGTTTATTTGTTCTGTCAAGGATGTTTCTTTTCCACTCGTTGTTCGGAATCGAAAGAATGGTGATCGAATGTCATTAAAGGGTATGAATGGGTCAAAAAAGTTAAAAGATATATTTATTGATGAAAAAATGAAACAATCATTACGTGATGAATGGCCAATAATTACGGATAGTCAAAATAATATATTATGGGTACCTTTCGTAAAGAAATCTGCATTTGAAAGAAATTTTTCGACAGATGAGTCACTCATTGCAATACAGGTGGTTTCTAAGAGTTTCTAGGAGGAAAAGATGAAACAAGACATTCAACAAGTATTAGTAAGTGAAGAGGCAATTCAACAAAAAGTAGTAGAATTAGGTGCAGTACTAACTGAAGAGTACAAAGACCGCTTTCCACTAGTAGTGGGTGTTTTAAAAGGAGCTCTTCCGTTCATGTCTGACCTTATCAAGCATATTGATACATATATCGAAATTGATTTTATGGATGTTTCTAGTTATGGACATAGTACAGTTTCTTCTGGTGAAGTAAAAATTGTGAAAGATTTAAATACTTCTGTAGAAGGAAGAGATGTAATCATTCTAGAAGATATTATTGATAGTGGTCTAACTTTAAATTATTTAGTTGAACTATTTAAACATCGCAAAGCTAATACAGTTAAAATTGTTACTTTATTAGATAAGCCAAGCGGACGTAAAGCAGATATCCAGGCTGATTTAGTTGGTTTCGAAGTACCAGATGCTTTCGTAGTAGGATATGGTTTAGATTATATTGAACGTTATCGAAATCTGCCATATGTTGGCGTTTTAAAGCCTGAAGTTTACACGAAATAAGTCAAGTTTTATTCGTTTGTTTACATGGTATAACTATGCTACTATATAAAGTAATTAAATTGAAAGAGAGGAGGTTTGGAATTGAATCGAATTTTCCGTAATACAGTCTTTTACATATTAATCTTCTTAGTTGTGATTGGTGTTGTTACATATTTCAATGGGCCAGAATCTCAAGTTAAGAAAGTAAGTTACGATACATTTTATACTAAGTTACAAAAAGGTGATGTTAGCAGTTTAACATCTATCCAACCTAAAAATGGAGTGTACATAGTAAGAGGTCATTTTACAGATGTAAAAAAAGGCGAATCTTTCCAAACTCAAGTACCAATTAGTGACGAAACGACAAAAATAGTTAACAAAGCAGTTGCTGACTATAAAATAAAGGCTAATTGGAATCCAGCTGAAACAACAAGTGCATGGGTGCAAATTTTCACTTCACTCATTCCATTTGTAATTATTTTCATTCTTTTCTTCTTCCTAATGAATAATGCACAAGGTGGCGGAAGCCGTGTTATGAACTTTGGGAAGAGCAAAGCTCGTCTTTATAATGACGAGAAAAAGAAAGTACGATTTAAAGATGTTGCAGGTGCAGATGAAGAGAAACAAGAACTTGTTGAGGTAGTAGAGTTCTTGAAAGATCCTCGTAAATTTTCTGAATTAGGTGCAAGAATTCCTAAAGGGGTACTATTAGTAGGACCTCCAGGAACAGGTAAAACATTATTAGCGAGAGCAGTTGCAGGAGAAGCTGGAGTTCCATTCTTCTCAATCAGTGGTTCTGATTTCGTTGAAATGTTTGTAGGGGTTGGTGCTTCTCGTGTTCGTGATTTATTTGAAAACGCGAAGAAAAATGCTCCTTGTATCATATTTATAGATGAGATTGATGCTGTAGGTCGTCAACGTGGTGCTGGATTAGGTGGAGGTCACGATGAGCGTGAACAAACATTAAACCAGTTACTTGTTGAAATGGATGGTTTTGGTGCTAACGAAGGTATTATCATCATCGCAGCAACAAACCGTGCAGATGTTCTTGACCCAGCGTTATTACGTCCAGGTCGATTTGACAGACAGATTACAGTAGATCGTCCAGATGTAATAGGACGTGAAGCGGTATTAAAAGTTCACTCAAGAAATAAACCATTAGCTCCAGATGTAGACTTAAAAGCTATTGCTCAAAGAACTCCTGGATTCTCTGGTGCAGATTTAGAGAATTTATTAAACGAAGCGGCATTAGTTGCGGCTCGTCGTGATAAAAAGAAAATCGATATGCTTGATATTGACGAAGCAACTGACCGTGTAATTGCGGGACCTGCTAAGAAAAATAAAGTTATATCTGAAAAAGAGCGAAAAATTGTTGCGTTCCACGAAGCTGGACATACGGTTATTGGCCAAGTGTTAGATGAAGCTGAAATGGTTCATAAAGTAACAATTGTACCTCGTGGTCAAGCTGGTGGTTATGCAGTAATGCTTCCAAAAGAAGATCGTTACTTTATGACAAAACCAGAATTACTTGATAAAATTACAGGTCTACTTGGTGGACGTGTTGCTGAAGAAGTGGTATTTGGTGAAGTAAGTACAGGAGCTCATAATGACTTCCAACGTGCAACAGGTATTGCTCGTCGTATGGTTACTGAGTTCGGTATGAGCGATAAACTAGGTCCATTACAGTTTGGTCAATCTCAAGGAGGAAATGTATTCCTTGGTAGAGACTTTAATAATGAACAAAATTATAGTGATAAAATTGCTTATGAAATCGATGTTGAGATTCAAACAATCATTAAAGAGTGTTATGCAAAAGCAACTGATATTATTAAGACGCATCGCGATAAATTAGACTTGCTTGCTAACACATTATTAGAAGTGGAAACTTTAGATGCAAAAGGAATTAAGAGTCTTTGGGAACAAGGTACACTTCCTACAGCTCCAACTTCAAATGATGAGATTAAAGTTAACATTTCTAAAAAGAATGATGAACCAACTGAGCCTAAAATCACTGAATAAAAAATTAAGAGTGTCTTTCTAGACACTCTTTCTTTTGTTTATTGGCGAAAAGTCAAATAGGTCAAGGACATGGGGAAAATAGGTTTAATGACGCGAATACGAACCCGTGCCCACAGCAGAAAGCATCTATTTTTAAACTACTATCAACTTGTGTTATCATTATTTTTATAGTGATTAAAAATTGTACTTGAAACTAAAAATATAAAATAAAAGTTTTATTTTTGAAATGGAGAGACGGTGGATTATATGTTATTTGTCATCGATGTAGGAAATACAAATACTGTTTTAGGTGTTTACCAAGAAGACGAGTTAATACATCATTGGAGAATTGAGACGAATCGTTATAAAACAGAAGATGAGTACGGTATGGTCATAGGATCATTACTTGAATACGCGGGCATTGGGTTTGATGAGTTTCATGCAGTTATTATTTCATCAGTTGTCCCACCGATTATGTTCTCTTTGGAAAGAATGGCAACAAAATACTTTAAACAAAAGCCACTAATCGTTGGACCTGGTATAAAAACAGGTTTAAACATAAAATATGATAATCCGAAAGAAGTAGGCGCAGACCGAATTGTTAATGCAGTTGCTGGAATTGCACAATACGGAAGTCCGCTGATTATTGTAGATTTTGGAACGGCTACTACATATTGTTATATAGATGAAAATAAAAATTACATCGGTGGAGCTATTGCACCAGGTATCAATATTTCAACAGAGGCACTATATACAAAGGCTTCAAAACTGCCTCGTATTGAGCTTTCAAGACCTTCTAATATTGTCGGTCGTACAACTGTAGAAGCAATGCAAGTTGGAATCCTATATGGTTATGTAGGTCAAGTTGAAGGTATTGTAAAACGAATGAAAGCTCAAGCAAAGGTAGAACCTACTGTTATAGCAACAGGCGGACTTGCATCATTAATATCTAAGGAATCAGATATTATTGATGTCATGGATCCATATTTAACATTAAAAGGTCTACATTTAATTTATAAACGAAATTCATAAAAAGGGGTACAACATGAAAGATTATTTAGTAAAAGCATTAGCTTTTAACGGCGAAGTCCGTGCATATAGTGTTAGATCAACAAATATTGTAAAAGAAGCTCAAGAACGTCATGATACTTGGTCAAATGCTTCTGCTGCATTAGGTCGTACACTAACAGCTGCTACAATGATGGGCGCTATGTTAAAAGGTGAAGAAAAGTTAACTTTAAAAGTTGAAGGTAATGGTCCAATTGGTCATATTTTAGTCGATAGTAATGCAAAAGGTGAAGTACGAGGATATGTACAGAATCCGCATGTGCAAACTGAGCTTAACAAACATGGAAAGATAGATGTAGCTAAAGCTGTTGGTACTGTAGGGACAATCTCAGTTGTTAAAGATATTGGGATGAGAGAACCATTCACTGGCTCAGTACCAATCGTGTCAGGTGAACTTGGTGAAGACTTTACTTACTATTTTGCTGTATCTGAACAAACACCTTCATCTGTAGGTGTCGGCGTATTAGTTAACCCGGATCATTCGATTTTAGCAAGCGGAGGATTTATTATTCAGATCTTACCTGGCGCTAGTGACGAATGTATTACGAAGATTGAAAACCGTTTAAAAACGATTAAACCTGTTTCCAAAATGATTGAAGAAGGACTTACACCAGAAGAAATTCTATATGAAGTGTTAGGGAAAGAAGAAGTTAAAATTTTAGAAACGATGGATGTAAAATTCCAATGTCAATGCTCAAGAGAGAGAATTGAAGGGGCTCTTTTAAGTATCGGTAAAGAAGAATTACAATTAATATTAGAAGAAGATGGAAAAGCAGAAGTAACGTGTCATTTCTGTAATGAGCCTTATCATTTTTCTGGAGAACAATTAGAAGAATTAATTAGCAAATTGTAGGTGAAAATTGAAGGAATTTGTCGACCTTTCTTTTCATAATTTATTATGAATTTCATACAAGTTATGTATAGGAGAAAGTAATTGACAGATTCTTTTGTTTTTTACATAATGTATATTAAACAGGTCAATATACTAGGAATTAGGAGTGGATGAAATGAAAGTTGCAAATTCAGTTTACGAATTAATCGGTAGAACTCCAATTGTAAAACTTAACAGATTAGTAGACGAGGACAGCGCGGATATTTACTTAAAACTAGAGTTTATGAATCCTGGTAGCAGTGTTAAAGACCGTATTGCTCTTGCGATGATTGAGGATTCGGAGAAAAAAGGTTTAATAAAACCAGGTGATACAATTATTGAACCAACTAGTGGGAATACCGGTATTGGATTAGCAATGGTAGCAGCTGCTAAAGGCTATAAGTCAATTCTAGTAATGCCAGAAACAATGAGTATTGAGAGACGAAACTTATTACGTGCATATGGTGCAGAATTAGTTCTAACTCCAGGCCCTGAAGGAATGGGAGGAGCAATTCGTAAAGCAGATGAATTAGCAAAAGAAAATGGATATTTCGTTCCACAACAGTTTAATAATAATGCAAATCCCGAAGTACATCGTTTAACAACTGGTCCTGAAATTGTTGAACAAATGGGAGACCAACTTGATGCATTTATCTCAGGAGTAGGTACAGGAGGAACAATCTCTGGTGCTGGAGCTGTGTTAAAAGAAGCTTACCCTGGAATTAATATTGTTGCAGTTGAACCTGAAGACTCTCCAGTTTTATCAGGTGGTAAACCAGGTCCACATAAAATTCAAGGTATTGGAGCAGGATTTATACCTGGAACATTGAACACGGATGTTTATGATGAAATCGTTCAAATCAAAAATGAAGATGCAATGGAGACGGCTAGAAGAGTAGCAAAAGAAGAAGGTTTACTTGTAGGTATCTCTTCTGGAGCTGCAATTAGTGCTGCGTTACAAGTTGCAAAAAAACTTGGAAAAGGTAAAAAAGTACTTGCGATTATTCCAAGTAATGGAGAGCGTTATTTAAGTACAGCATTATTCCAATTTGAGTAATTTTTTGATGGATGAAATGATAAATTTAAAAAAACCTTTGCAAGCTGCAAAGGTTTTTTTGTTTTTCCATAAAATGCTTTGATGTATACTTCTAACTTTTTGTGTAAAATGAAAAAAGAAGCGCTATCAGAGGGGGATATTCACATGAATTATGAAATCTTTTCAAAAGTTATCAATTATACTACACCTTTCTTTAAATACTTTGTAGAAACGGTAAAAGAGAAAAAGAATGCCGTACTTCTTGAAAGTGGTCGTGACGGAAGATATTCAATTATGGCATCTAATCCTGTTGCGAAGTTATACGGAAAGCATAATAAATTAACGGTCGAAGAATGCTCAGGGAAAGTGGAGTATGAAGGGAATCCAATTGATTTAGCAAAGGAATATCTATCTAAATACACTACGGAAAAAAGAGATGACTTACCACCATTTCAAGGTGGAGCAATCGGTTATTTCACATATGACTGTAACCATTATATTGAAGACCTACCATCAATGGCTGAGGATGTCTACAATATTCCAGATGTTTATTTATTAATCTTCCATGAAGCGGTTATTTATGACCATCAAGAAAAACAATTATATTTTATTGTTATAGATGAAATGAAAAATGCTGATAAGGCACAAGAACGACTAGATTCTTTAGAAGAGTTCTTCATTAATGAAATAGAACAAATCGATTTATCTAAGAGAACTTCTACCGATGAGATTGAAAAAACAATCTATATGTCTGAACAAAAATTTACGGATGCTGTTGGAAATGTTAAAGAATATATCAGTGCGGGAGATGTATTCCAGGTGAATTTATCTGTACTACAATCTGAGACGCTTGTAACAGATCCATTGTATATATATGAACAACTTAGAGAAATAAATCCGTCACCATATATGTCCTATCTAGATTTTGAAGAGTTTCAAATTGTTAGTTGCTCTCCAGAGCTATTAGTAGCGAAACGTGACCAAGAAGTTTGGACAAGACCAATAGCAGGTACAAGGTCTCGTGGTAAAACAGTTGAAGAAGAACAACACCTGATGGAAGAACTACGTTCAAATGAAAAAGAACAAGCTGAGCATATTATGCTAGTTGATTTAGAGCGCAATGATTTAGGAAGAGTATGCGAATATGGAACTGTTGAAGTAGACGAACTATTAGTAATCGAAAAGTATTCGCATGTAATGCACCTTGTTTCAAATGTTAGAGGTGAGCTACAGAAGGGTAAGGATTCATTTGACCTATTAAAGGCAGTATTTCCCGGGGGAACAATTACAGGAGCTCCAAAAATTCGTACAATGGAAATTATTGAAGAACTAGAGCCAACCAAGCGTGGTATTTATACAGGTTCTGTTGGATGGATTAGCTTCACAGGAGATATGGAGTTAAACATTACGATTCGAACAATGATTACAAAAGACCAGCAAGCATTTGTACAAGCTGGTGCTGGTATTGTTATTGATTCTAATCCAAAACATGAGTACTTAGAAAGCCTTAAGAAAGCTCAAGCTTTATGGACAGCTAAGAAAGTAAGTGAAGAAAAAGCAAAGTTGGGTGGGAATGTAAAATGATATTAATGATTGATAACTATGATTCATTTACCTATAATCTAGTTCAATATTTAGGCGAATTAGGTGAAGAGTTAATTGTAAAACGAAATGATGAAATTACTTTAGAAGAAATCGAAGTATTAGCTCCATCTTATTTGATGATTTCACCAGGTCCTTGTACACCAAACGAAGCTGGAATCAGTTTAAAAGCCATTGAACACTTTGCTGGGAAAATCCCAATATTGGGCGTATGCCTAGGTCACCAATCAATCGCTCAAGTATTTGGAGGTGACGTAGTCCGTGCAGAACGCTTAATGCATGGAAAAACATCGGCAATTACACATGAAGGTTTAGGGTTATTTAATGACTTACCATCACCAATTGACGTTACACGATATCACTCTTTAATTGTTAAAAAAGAAACTTTCCCTGAGGAGCTAGAAATAACAGCTTGGACGAATGATGGAGAAATCATGGCATTAAAACATAAGACATTACCAATTGAAGGAGTACAATTTCATCCGGAATCGATTATGTCACAATTCGGCAAAGAAATGCTTAGAAACTTTTTACAAGCATATAAACCGTCTAGGAGTACAGTATGAAACTATATTTTAATGGAGAATTCTTGAACGATCATGAAGTGAAAATATCTCCATTTGATCATGGTTTTTTATATGGCTTAGGATTATTTGAAACATTTCGGATCTATAATGGGCATCCATTTTTATTATTTGATCATTTAAAGCGTTTAAGAAAGTCGTTATTAAACCTGAATATCGAGTGGAATTTGCTAGATGAGGAAATACGAACGATTTTAAATAGGTTAATTGAATTAAATGATTTACAAGACGCGTATATACGTTTGAATGTTTCAGCGGGTGATGGAGAAATAGGTTTATACACTGGTAAGTATTCGAATCCAAATACAATCATTTTTATTAAACCAATGCATGAAAGTAATATCTTAGAGAAAGAAGGGGTAATACTAAATACCCCTCGAAACTCTCCCGAAGGAAAAGAACGATTAAAGTCTCATCATTATTTAAATAATATTATCGGGAAAAAAGAGATCGGTAACTCACCAAGTATAGAAGGAATCTTTTTAAATAAAGATGGGTTTCTTTCAGAAGGTATTGTTTCAAATCTCTTCTTTATTAAACAAGATCGATTATATACACCACACGTTGATTCGGGAATCTTGAATGGGATAACGAGACAGTTTGTAATCCATTGGGCTAAATTAAAAGGGATTACAGTTGAAGAGGGCTTCTACACGGAGCAAGAGCTGTTAGAAGCGGATGAAATATTTATTTCAAACTCAATCCAAGAAATTATTCCCGTTACAGTAATTGGCGAGCGGAACTTTAATGTTAGTGAAAATAGCGTAATAAAGGATTTGCAAAAGGATTATAGACATCTTCGAAAATCCTTATTAAGCATGAATGAAATGGAAAGAAGTGAACGAGTGTGAGAAGAGCAACTAAACCTTTGATTTGTGGAAATTACTCATTACCAATTCAGAATGAAACAATTGTGATGGGGATTTTAAATGTAACTCCGGATTCATTTTCTGATGGTGGTCGATACAACGAAATTGAATTAGCAATACAACATGCAAAAAAGTTAATTGCTGATGGTGCGAAAATTATTGATGTAGGTGGGGAATCGACAAGGCCTGGAGCTGCAATAGTTGATGTAGACGAAGAGTTAAGAAGGGTAGTTCCGATTATTTCAGCATTATCTAAAGAAATTGATGTCCCAATTTCAATTGATACATATAAATCTGAAGTGGCAAAGCAAGCTGTTGAAGCAGGAGCTACAATCATTAATGATGTTTGGGGAGCAAAGAAAGATCCTAAAATTGCTGAAGTGGCTGCAGCGTATAATGTTCCGATTTGTTTAATGCACAATCGAACGGATGAAAACTATTATAGTTTAATGAGTGATCTTGTCTGTGATTTAGTAGAAAGTATTAATATTGCAAAACGCGCAGGTGTAAAGGATGAAATGATTATTTTGGATCCGGGTGTTGGTTTTGCAAAATCAGCAGAGCAGAATTTGGAAGTTTTAAACCAAATGGAGCAAATCAAAGCATTGGATTATCCAGTGTTACTTGGTACTTCTCGAAAAAGGTTTATAGGGGAGGTTCTTGGTACTGAAGTACATGAGCGAATGGAAGGTACAGGGGCTACAGTTTGTTTAGGTATTACGAAAGGTTGCGAAATTGTACGAGTACATGATGTATTAGCGATTTCCCGTATGACTAAAATGATGGATGCGATGTTAAAGATTGGAGTTAAAAATGGATAAAATTTATGTAACAGGTATGAGATTTTATGGATACCATGGTGTATTTAAAGAAGAGAAAACATTAGGGCAACGATTTAATGTTGACTTAATTGTCGAATTAGATACAAAAAAAGCAGGAGAAACAGATGATTTGGCGTATTCAGTAAGTTACGCAGACTTATTTAAAACCTGCGAAGAAGTAGTTCAAGGTCAGTCTTATGATTTAGTTGAATCAGTTGCTGAAGAGATTGCCAAACAAATATTAAATACATACGATTTAATTCAACAATGTACTGTAAAAGTCATAAAACCAGATCCACCAATACCAGGACATTATGATTTTGTAGCAGTTGAAATAACAAGAGGTCGCATATGAAAAATGAATCATATTTAAGTTTAGGAACAAATATAGGCGACCGAGAAGGTTTTCTTACAAAAGCTATTAGGGAATTAGTGGACCATCCCGACATTCAAGTAGAACAAATCTCTTCTATATATGAAACAGACCCAGTTGGTTACGTAGACCAAGATCCATTTTTAAATCTCGTTATTAAAATTTCTACCAATTTGACACCACTTCAATTACTTGATGTTACGCAAGGAATCGAACAAAACCTTGGTAGAAAAAGGGAATTACGTTGGGGTCCAAGAACAATAGACCTTGACATTTTACTCTATAATCACGAAGATATAGAAGTTGAGCACCTAAGAATACCGCACCCGAGAATGTTTGAAAGAAGCTTTGTATTAATCCCCTTAAAAGAAATTAATCAATCAATTAAGGTTGAAACTAAATTTTTAGAGGATAAAGGAGTTCGATTATGGAAGCTGAAAAGTGGGGTAGACGGATTAGGGCTTTTAGAAAATTAAAAGGTTTTACCCAAGAAGGCTTTGCAAAAAACCTTGGAGTTTCTGTTTCAGTGTTAGGTGAAGTTGAGCGAGGGAATCGTATGCCAACTGAACAGTTTTTGCATGATTGTGCAAAACAATTAAAAGTAAGTGTTGAGGAATTATCAATATAGGGTTTTATTGTAATAGAAGGAGGATGGGATGTGCTAAAAATTGGTGACATCGAGATGAAAAATCCCGTCGTATTAGCACCGATGGCTGGAGTTTGTAACTCAGCTTTCCGTTTAACAGTAAAAGAATTTGGTGCAGGTTTAGTATGCGCAGAAATGGTAAGTGATAAAGCTATTCTTCACAATAATAAGCGGACATTAGATATGCTTTATATGGATGAACGTGAAAAGCCATTAAGTTTACAAATTTTTGGTGGTGATAAATCAACATTAGTTGAAGCTGCTAAGTATGTTGACGAAAATACGAATGCAGATATTATTGATATTAATATGGGGTGTCCTGTTCCTAAGATTACAAAAGTGGACGCAGGAGCTAAATGGCTTTTAGACCCAAATAAAATTCATGAAATGGTATATGCTGTAGCACAGAATGTAAGTAAACCAGTTACAGTTAAAATGCGTCTTGGATGGGATGACGATCACATATATGTAGTAGATAATGCAAAAGCAGTTGAAGCAGCGGGTGGAAAAGCAGTTGCAATCCACGGACGAACTCGTTATCAAATGTATGAAGGGAAATCTGATTGGAGCTGGATTAAAGAAGTTAAAAATCAGGTTTCTATTCCGGTAATCGGTAATGGGGATGTGGAGACTCCTCAAGATGCCAAGCGTATGTTAGATGAAACAGGCTGTGATGGCGTAATGATTGGTCGTGCTGCTTTAGGGAATCCATGGATGATTTATCGTACAGTAAAATACTTGGAATCTGGTGTATTAATGCCTGAGCCAGAAGCACGTGAAAAAATTGATGTATGTTTATTGCATTTAGACCGTTTAATTGATTTGAAAAAAGAACATGTAGCTGTAATGGAAATGAGAAAACATGCAGCATGGTATTTAAAAGGTTTGAAAGGCACTGTATTAGTTCGAAATCAAATTAACGAGGTTAGTACTCGTGCTCAAATGGTTGAAGTATTAACAACATACGTTAATGAAGTGGAAGAAAAAATGAAAGCTGCTCAAGCTTTGTAAGTTTGACAGGTTTCGCTTGACAAAATATAATAAGTTATAGTAAACAAAACTGCCAGATCGAATTACTGGCAGTTTTTCTATTAAAATCATATTGTATTTAAATATTTATTGAATAATTACGTGGAGTTGAGAAAATGAGTCACGAAGAATTAAATGATCAAGCCCTTATACGTAGGGAGAAATTAAAAACACTTGAAGGAAAAGGTATCGATCCATTCGGTAAGAAGTTTGTGCGCACACATTCTTCAAACGATTTATTAGCACAATTTGACCAGTTTTCTAAGGAAGAATTAGAAGAAAAAGCGATTGTTGTTTCATTTGCAGGTCGAGTAATGACTAAACGTGGTAAAGGTAAAGCTGGATTTGCACATGTTCAAGATTTAAATGGACAAGTTCAAATCTATGTACGTAAAGATGCTGTAGGCGAAGAACAATATGAAATCTTTGATATTACTGATTTAGGTGATATTGTAGGTGTTTCTGGTGTGGTATTTAAAACGAATGTAGGGGAATTATCTATTAAAGTTAAAGAATATACATTCCTTTCAAAAGCGTTATTACCACTTCCTGATAAATTCCATGGTTTACAAGATGTTGAACAACGTTACCGTCAAAGATATTTAGATTTAATGAATATGGATAGCCGACAAACATTTATTGCTCGCAGTAAAATTATCCAATCTATGAGACGTTATTTAGATAGCCAAGGTTATTTAGAGGTTGAAACTCCTATGCTACATGCAATTGCAGGTGGAGCTTCTGCAAGACCATTTATCACTCATCATAACGCGCTTGATATGGAATTATATATGCGTATTGCAATTGAGCTACACTTAAAACGACTAATTGTAGGTGGACTTGAAAAGGTTTATGAAATTGGTCGCGTATTCCGTAATGAAGGTATTTCTACTCGTCATAATCCAGAGTTTACGATGATTGAATTATATGAAGCTTATGCTGATTATGCTGATATTATGGAACTTACTGAGAATCTAATTGCTCATATCGCTAAAGAAGTTTTAGGAACTACTACTATTCCTTATGGTGAGTACACGGTAAACCTAGAGCCAAAATGGACTAGACTTCATATGGTAGATGCGATTAAAGAAGCTTGTGGAGTAGATTTCTGGCCAGAGATGTCAGTTGAGCAAGCAAGAGAATATGCTAAAGAACATAATGTTGAAGTTAATGCGAATATGTCCGTTGGCCATATTATTAACGAATTCTTTGAACAAAAAGTTGAGGAAACGTTAATTCAACCTACATTTATTTATGGTCACCCTGTTGAAATTTCACCGCTAGCGAAAAAGAATGCTGACGATCCACGTTTTACTGATCGTTTTGAGTTATTTATTGTGGCGCGTGAACATGCTAATGCATTCACAGAGTTAAATGACCCAATTGACCAAAAAGAGCGTTTTGAAGCACAGCTTAAAGAACGTGAGCTTGGTAATGACGAAGCACATATGATGGATGATGATTACATCGAAGCATTAGAGCACGGTATGCCACCAACTGGTGGTCTAGGAATCGGTATTGATCGATTAGTTATGTTGTTAACTAATTCTCCTTCAATCCGTGACGTTCTATTGTTCCCGTTAATGAGACATAAGTAAGAAACTAACTGGCTAAAAGGGTACTTTTAGCCAGTTTTTTTTAAGATTGGATGTATCTTTTTAAAGGAATAAGGACATCATTTATTTATTGGAATCTGGTATAAACTATCTGAATAAAAAGAATTTAAATTTAGGTATTGTATTTTGTTTTTATAGGTGTTATATTATTAAACGTTGTCACGTTAATTCGAAACAACAACAAAAAAACTTTTAAAAAAACATTGACAACATTCGAAAGAAAATGTTAAGATGTTTAAGTCGCCTCAGAGCGATGAAGTGAACTTTGAAAACTAAACAAAACATGAAGTAAACGTCAATTATTAGTTTTTTGAGCAATACAAGATTTAAACTTAACTTTTATGGAGAGTTTGATCCTGGCTCAGGACGAACGCTGGCGGCGTGCCTAATACATGCAAGTCGAGCGGACTAATGGGAGCTTGCTCCCGTTAGTTAGCGGCGGACGGGTGAGTAACACGTGGGCAACCTACCTGTAAGACTGGGATAACTTCGGGAAACCGGAGCTAATACCGGATGACATAAAGGAACTCCTGTTCCTTTATTGAAAGATGGCTTTTAGCTATCACTTACAGATGGGCCCGCGGCGCATTAGCTAGTTGGTGAGGTAACGGCTCACCAAGGCGACGATGCGTAGCCGACCTGAGAGGGTGATCGGCCACACTGGGACTGAGACACGGCCCAGACTCCTACGGGAGGCAGCAGTAGGGAATCTTCCGCAATGGACGAAAGTCTGACGGAGCAACGCCGCGTGAGCGATGAAGGCCTTCGGGTCGTAAAGCTCTGTTGTTAGGGAAGAATAAGTGCTAGTTGAATAAGCTGGCACCTTGACGGTACCTAACCAGAAAGCCACGGCTAACTACGTGCCAGCAGCCGCGGTAATACGTAGGTGGCAAGCGTTGTCCGGAATTATTGGGCGTAAAGCGCGCGCAGGCGGTTTCTTAAGTCTGATGTGAAAGCCCCCGGCTCAACCGGGGAGGGTCATTGGAAACTGGGAAACTTGAGTGCAGAAGAGGAAAGTGGAATTCCAAGTGTAGCGGTGAAATGCGTAGAGATTTGGAGGAACACCAGTGGCGAAGGCGACTTTCTGGTCTGTAACTGACGCTGAGGCGCGAAAGCGTGGGGAGCAAACAGGATTAGATACCCTGGTAGTCCACGCTGTAAACGATGAGTGCTAAGTGTTAGAGGGTTTCCGCCCTTTAGTGCTGAAGTTAACGCATTAAGCACTCCGCCTGGGGAGTACGGTCGCAAGACTGAAACTCAAAGGAATTGACGGGGGCCCGCACAAGTGGTGGAGCATGTGGTTTAATTCGAAGCAACGCGAAGAACCTTACCAGGTCTTGACATCCTCTGACAACCCTAGAGATAGGGCTTTCCCTTCGGGGACAGAGTGACAGGTGGTGCATGGTTGTCGTCAGCTCGTGTCGTGAGATGTTGGGTTAAGTCCCGCAACGAGCGCAACCCTTGATCTTAGTTGCCAGCATTCAGTTGGGCACTCTAAGGTGACTGCCGGTGACAAACCGGAGGAAGGTGGGGATGACGTCAAATCATCATGCCCCTTATGACCTGGGCTACACACGTGCTACAATGGATAGTACAAAGGGTTGCAAGACCGCGAGGTGGAGCTAATCCCATAAAACTATTCTCAGTTCGGATTGTAGGCTGCAACTCGCCTACATGAAGCCGGAATCACTAGTAATCGCGGATCAGCATGCCGCGGTGAATACGTTCCCGGGCCTTGTACACACCGCCCGTCACACCACGAGAGTTTGTAACACCCGAAGTCGGTGGGGTAACCTTTTAGGGGCCAGCCGCCTAAGGTGGGACAGATGATTGGGGTGAAGTCGTAACAAGGTAGCCGTATCGGAAGGTGCGGCTGGATCACCTCCTTTCTATGGAGACATCATGAACCGATGGTTCATGTATGAAATGTTTCTTCATTGTTTTGTTTAGTTTTGAGAGTTCACTCTCAACTTTGTACCTTGAAAACTAGATAATGTCATTCATTAAACTGCGTAAGTTTAATTCAATTAGTTTTAAAATTAGTTAAGTTAGAAAGGGCGCACGGTGGATGCCTTGGCACTAGGAGTCGATGAAGGACGGGACTAACACCGATATGCTTCGGGGAGCTGTAAGTAAGCTTTGATCCGGAGATTTCCGAATGGGGGAACCCACTACTCGTAATGGAGTAGTATCTTTACCTGAATACATAGGGTACTGAGGACAGACCCAGGGAACTGAAACATCTAAGTACCTGGAGGAATAGAAAGCAATAGCGATTTCCTGAGTAGCGGCGAGCGAAACGGAAGATAGCCCAAACCAAGAGGCTTGCCTCTTGGGGTTGTAGGACACTCTATACGGAGTTACAAAGGAACGGGGTAAATGAAGCGACCTGGAAAGGTCCGTCAAAGAAGGTAAAAACCCTGTAGTTGAAACCTCGTTCCCTCTTGAGTGGATCCTGAGTACGGCGGAACACGTGAAATTCCGTCGGAATCTGGGAGGACCATCTCCCAAGGCTAAATACTACCTAGTGACCGATAGTGAACCAGTACCGTGAGGGAAAGGTGAAAAGCACCCCGGAAGGGGAGTGAAAGAGAACCTGAAACCGTGTGCTTACAAATAGTCAGAGCTCGTTAACGAGTGATGGCGTGCCTTTTGTAGAATGAACCGGCGAGTTACGATCCCGTGCAAGGTTAAGTTGAAGAGACGGAGCCGCAGCGAAAGCGAGTCTGAATAGGGCGATATAGTACGTGGTCGTAGACCCGAAACCGAGTGATCTACCCATGTCCAGGATGAAGTTCAGGTAACACTGAATGGAGGTCCGAACCCACGCACGTTGAAAAGTGCGGGGATGAGGTGTGGGTAGCGGAGAAATTCCAATCGAACTCGGAGATAGCTGGTTCTCCCCGAAATAGCTTTAGGGCTAGCCTTATGTGTTAGAGTCTTGGAGGTAGAGCACTGATTGGACTAGGGGCCCCCAACGGGTTACCGAATTCAGTCAAACTCCGAATGCCAATGACTTATCCATAGGAGTCAGACTACGAGTGATAAGATCCGTGGTCAAGAGGGAAACAGCCCAGACCGCCAGCTAAGGTCCCAAAGTATACGTTAAGTGGAAAAGGATGTGGAGTTGCTTAGACAACCAGGATGTTGGCTTAGAAGCAGCCACCATTTAAAGAGTGCGTAATAGCTCACTGGTCGAGTGACTCTGCGCCGAAAATGTAACGGGGCTAAACGTATCACCGAAGCTGCGGATTGATACCGTATGGTATCAGTGGTAGGGGAGCGTTCTAAGGGCGTTGAAGCTAGATCGTAAGGACTGGTGGAGCGCTTAGAAGTGAGAATGCCGGTATGAGTAGCGAAAGACGGGTGAGAATCCCGTCCACCGTATGCCTAAGGTTTCCTGGGGAAGGCTCGTCCTCCCAGGGTTAGTCAGGACCTAAGCCGAGGCCGAAAGGCGTAGGCGATGGACAACAGGTTGATATTCCTGTACCACCTCATTTCCGTTTGAGCAATGGAGGGACGCAGAAAGATAGGGTAAGCGCGCTGCTGGATATGCGCGTCCAAGCAATTAGGCTGATGTGTAGGCAAATCCGCACATCATAAGGCTGAGTTGTGATGGCGAGGGAAATATAGTACCGAAGTTCCTGATTCTACGCTGCCAAGAAAAGCTTCTAGCGAGGAAATAGGTGCCTGTACCGCAAACCGACACAGGTAGGCGAGGAGAGAATCCTAAGGTGAGCGAGAGAACTATGGTTAAGGAACTCGGCAAAATGACCCCGTAACTTCGGGAGAAGGGGTGCTCTTTTGGGTGTATGCCCGGGAGAGCCGCAGTGAAAAGGCCCAAGCGACTGTTTAGCAAAAACACAGGTCTCTGCGAAGCCGCAAGGCGAAGTATAGGGGCTGACGCCTGCCCGGTGCTGGAAGGTTAAGAGGAGGGGTTATCCCTTACGGGAGAAGCTCTGAATTGAAGCCCCAGTAAACGGCGGCCGTAACTATAACGGTCCTAAGGTAGCGAAATTCCTTGTCGGGTAAGTTCCGACCCGCACGAAAGGCGTAACGATTTGGGCACTGTCTCAACCATAGACTCGGTGAAATTATAGTACCTGTGAAGATGCAGGTTACCCGCGACAGGACGGAAAGACCCCGTGGAGCTTTACTGCAGCTTGATATTGAATTTTGGTACAGCTTGTACAGGATAGGTAGGAGCCTGAGAAGCCGGAGCGCTAGCTTCGGTGGAGGCGTCGGTGGGATACTACCCTGGCTGTATTGAAATTCTAACCTAGAGCCGTTATCCGGCTCGGAGACAGTGTCAGGTGGGCAGTTTGACTGGGGCGGTCGCCTCCTAAAGAGTAACGGAGGCGCCCAAAGGTTCCCTCAGAATGGTTGGAAATCATTCGAAGAGTGTAAAGGCATAAGGGAGCTTGACTGCGAGACCTACAAGTCGAGCAGGGACGAAAGTCGGGCTTAGTGATCCGGTGGTTCCGCATGGAAGGGCCATCGCTCAACGGATAAAAGCTACCCCGGGGATAACAGGCTTATCTCCCCCAAGAGTCCACATCGACGGGGAGGTTTGGCACCTCGATGTCGGCTCATCGCATCCTGGGGCTGTAGTCGGTCCCAAGGGTTGGGCTGTTCGCCCATTAAAGCGGTACGCGAGCTGGGTTCAGAACGTCGTGAGACAGTTCGGTCCCTATCCGTCGTGGGCGCAGGAAATTTGAGAGGAGCTGTCCTTAGTACGAGAGGACCGGGATGGACACACCGCTGGTGTACCAGTTGTTCTGCCAAGAGCATGGCTGGGTAGCTATGTGTGGAAGGGATAAGTGCTGAAAGCATCTAAGCATGAAGCCCCCCTCAAGATGAGATTTCCCATAGCGTTAAGCTAGTAAGACCCCTGAGAGACGATCAGGTTGATAGGTCAGAGGTGGAAGCGTGGTGACACGTGGAGCTGACTGATACTAATCGGTCGAGGACTTAACTAACAAGTTTGATAATGACATTATCTAGTTTTGAAGGTACAAAAATTATTATAAAAAAACTTCAAAAAAGTTATTGACTTTAGTAGATATTTTGATATAATAATTAATGTCCTAAAGAAAATGAATCAAGTGATGATAGCGAAGAGGTCACACCCGTTCCCATACCGAACACGGCAGTTAAGCTCTTCAGCGTCGATGGTAGTTGGGGGTTTCCCCCTGTGAGAGTAGAACGTCGCTTGGTTTGATGGAGGATTAGCTCAGCTGGGAGAGCACCTGCCTTACAAGCAGGGGGTCGGCGGTTCGAGCCCGTCATCCTCCACCATATGCCGACTTAGCTCAATTGGTAGAGCAACTGACTTGTAATCAGTAGGTTGGGGGTTCAAGTCCTCTAGTCGGCACTCTTTATGAGCCATTAGCTCAGTAGGTAGAGCATCTGACTTTTAATCAGAGGGTCGAAGGTTCGAATCCTTCATGGCTCACCATTTTCTAAAAAGAAAATATTTGCGGGTGTGGCGGAATTGGCAGACGCGCTAGACTTAGGATCTAGTACTTCGGTGTGGGGGTTCGAGTCCCTTCACCCGCACCATTTATCTTGTTAATCAGTATATGCGGAAGTAGTTCAGTGGTAGAATACAACCTTGCCAAGGTTGGGGTCGCGGGTTCGAACCCCGTCTTCCGCTCCATATATACTGCCGGGGTGGTGGAATGGCAGACACACAGGACTTAAAATCCTGCGGGGGTTGACCCCGTGCCGGTTCGAGTCCGGCCCTCGGTACCATTTTTATAATATGCGCCCGTAGCTCAATTGGATAGAGCGTTTGACTACGGATCAAAAGGTTATGGGTTCGAGTCCTTTCGGGCGCGCCATATTACGGGAAGTGGCTCAGCTTGGTAGAGCACCTGGTTTGGGACCAGGGGGTCGCAGGTTCAAATCCTGTCTTCCCGACCATTTCAATAAGGGGCCTTAGCTCAGCTGGGAGAGCGCCTGCCTTGCACGCAGGAGGTCAGCGGTTCGATCCCGCTAGGCTCCACCAAGATGATCTTTGAAAACTAAACAAAACATGAAGTAAACGTCAATTATTAGTTTTTTGAGCAATACAAGATTTAAACTTAACTTTTATGGAGAGTTTGATCCTGGCTCAGGACGAACGCTGGCGGCGTGCCTAATACATGCAAGTCGAGCGGACTAATGGGAGCTTGCTCCCGTTAGTTAGCGGCGGACGGGTGAGTAACACGTGGGCAACCTACCTGTAAGACTGGGATAACTTCGGGAAACCGGAGCTAATACCGGATGACATAAAGGAACTCCTGTTCCTTTATTGAAAGATGGCTTCGGCTATCACTTATAGATGGGCCCGCGGCGCATTAGCTAGTTGGTGAGGTAACGGCTCACCAAGGCGACGATGCGTAGCCGACCTGAGAGGGTGATCGGCCACACTGGGACTGAGACACGGCCCAGACTCCTACGGGAGGCAGCAGTAGGGAATCTTCCGCAATGGACGAAAGTCTGACGGAGCAACGCCGCGTGAGCGATGAAGGCCTTCGGGTCGTAAAGCTCTGTTGTTAGGGAAGAATAAGTGCTAGTTGAATAAGCTGGCACCTTGACGGTACCTAACCAGAAAGCCACGGCTAACTACGTGCCAGCAGCCGCGGTAATACGTAGGTGGCAAGCGTTGTCCGGAATTATTGGGCGTAAAGCGCGCGCAGGCGGTTTCTTAAGTCTGATGTGAAAGCCCCCGGCTCAACCGGGGAGGGTCATTGGAAACTGGGAAACTTGAGTGCAGAAGAGGAAAGTGGAATTCCAAGTGTAGCGGTGAAATGCGTAGAGATTTGGAGGAACACCAGTGGCGAAGGCGACTTTCTGGTCTGTAACTGACGCTGAGGCGCGAAAGCGTGGGGAGCAAACAGGATTAGATACCCTGGTAGTCCACGCTGTAAACGATGAGTGCTAAGTGTTAGAGGGTTTCCGCCCTTTAGTGCTGAAGTTAACGCATTAAGCACTCCGCCTGGGGAGTACGGTCGCAAGACTGAAACTCAAAGGAATTGACGGGGGCCCGCACAAGTGGTGGAGCATGTGGTTTAATTCGAAGCAACGCGAAGAACCTTACCAGGTCTTGACATCCTCTGACAACCCTAGAGATAGGGCTTTCCCTTCGGGGACAGAGTGACAGGTGGTGCATGGTTGTCGTCAGCTCGTGTCGTGAGATGTTGGGTTAAGTCCCGCAACGAGCGCAACCCTTGATCTTAGTTGCCAGCATTTAGTTGGGCACTCTAAGGTGACTGCCGGTGACAAACCGGAGGAAGGTGGGGATGACGTCAAATCATCATGCCCCTTATGACCTGGGCTACACACGTGCTACAATGGATAGTACAAAGGGTTGCAAGACCGCGAGGTGGAGCTAATCCCATAAAACTATTCTCAGTTCGGATTGTAGGCTGCAACTCGCCTACATGAAGCCGGAATCACTAGTAATCGCGGATCAGCATGCCGCGGTGAATACGTTCCCGGGCCTTGTACACACCGCCCGTCACACCACGAGAGTTTGTAACACCCGAAGTCGGTGGGGTAACCTTTTAGGGGCCAGCCGCCTAAGGTGGGACAGATGATTGGGGTGAAGTCGTAACAAGGTAGCCGTATCGGAAGGTGCGGCTGGATCACCTCCTTTCTATGGAGACATCATGAACCGATGGTTCATGTATGAAATGTTTCTTCATTGTTTTGTTTAGTTTTGAAGGATTATCCTTCTATTGTAGATATGGGCCTATAGCTCAGCTGGTTAGAGCGCACGCCTGATAAGCGTGAGGTCGATGGTTCGAGTCCATTTAGGCCCACCATATCTTTCTTTTTTTATGTTCGGGGCCTTAGCTCAGCTGGGAGAGCGCCTGCCTTGCACGCAGGAGGTCAGCGGTTCGATCCCGCTAGGCTCCACCATTTTTATTTTGTACCTTGAAAACTAGATAATGTCATTCATTAAACTGCGTAAGTTTAATTCAATTAGTTTTAAAATTAGTTAAGTTAGAAAGGGCGCACGGTGGATGCCTTGGCACTAGGAGTCGATGAAGGACGGGACTAACACCGATATGCTTCGGGGAGCTGTAAGTAAGCTTTGATCCGGAGATTTCCGAATGGGGGAACCCACTACTCGTAATGGAGTAGTATCTTTACCTGAATACATAGGGTACTGAGGACAGACCCAGGGAACTGAAACATCTAAGTACCTGGAGGAATAGAAAGCAATAGCGATTTCCTGAGTAGCGGCGAGCGAAACGGAAGATAGCCCAAACCAAGAGGCTTGCCTCTTGGGGTTGTAGGACACTCTATACGGAGTTACAAAGGAACGGGGTAAATGAAGCGACCTGGAAAGGTCCGTCAAAGAAGGTAAAAACCCTGTAGTTGAAACCTCGTTCCCTCTTGAGTGGATCCTGAGTACGGCGGAACACGTGAAATTCCGTCGGAATCTGGGAGGACCATCTCCCAAGGCTAAATACTACCTAGTGACCGATAGTGAACCAGTACCGTGAGGGAAAGGTGAAAAGCACCCCGGAAGGGGAGTGAAAGAGAACCTGAAACCGTGTGCTTACAAATAGTCAGAGCTCGTTAACGAGTGATGGCGTGCCTTTTGTAGAATGAACCGGCGAGTTACGATCCCGTGCAAGGTTAAGTTGAAGAGACGGAGCCGCAGCGAAAGCGAGTCTGAATAGGGCGATATAGTACGTGGTCGTAGACCCGAAACCGAGTGATCTACCCATGTCCAGGATGAAGTTCAGGTAACACTGAATGGAGGTCCGAACCCACGCACGTTGAAAAGTGCGGGGATGAGGTGTGGGTAGCGGAGAAATTCCAATCGAACTCGGAGATAGCTGGTTCTCCCCGAAATAGCTTTAGGGCTAGCCTTATGTGTTAGAGTCTTGGAGGTAGAGCACTGATTGGACTAGGGGCCCCCAACGGGTTACCGAATTCAGTCAAACTCCGAATGCCAATGACTTATCCATAGGAGTCAGACTACGAGTGATAAGATCCGTGGTCAAGAGGGAAACAGCCCAGACCGCCAGCTAAGGTCCCAAAGTATACGTTAAGTGGAAAAGGATGTGGAGTTGCTTAGACAACCAGGATGTTGGCTTAGAAGCAGCCACCATTTAAAGAGTGCGTAATAGCTCACTGGTCGAGTGACTCTGCGCCGAAAATGTAACGGGGCTAAACGTATCACCGAAGCTGCGGATTGATACCGTATGGTATCAGTGGTAGGGGAGCGTTCTAAGGGCGTTGAAGCTAGATCGTAAGGACTGGTGGAGCGCTTAGAAGTGAGAATGCCGGTATGAGTAGCGAAAGACGGGTGAGAATCCCGTCCACCGTATGCCTAAGGTTTCCTGGGGAAGGCTCGTCCTCCCAGGGTTAGTCAGGACCTAAGCCGAGGCCGAAAGGCGTAGGCGATGGACAACAGGTTGATATTCCTGTACCACCTCATTTCCGTTTGAGCAATGGAGGGACGCAGAAAGATAGGGTAAGCGCGCTGCTGGATATGCGCGTCCAAGCAATTAGGCTGATGTGTAGGCAAATCCGCACATCATAAGGCTGAGTTGTGATGGCGAGGGAAATATAGTACCGAAGTTCCTGATTCTACGCTGCCAAGAAAAGCTTCTAGCGAGGAAATAGGTGCCTGTACCGCAAACCGACACAGGTAGGCGAGGAGAGAATCCTAAGGTGAGCGAGAGAACTATGGTTAAGGAACTCGGCAAAATGACCCCGTAACTTCGGGAGAAGGGGTGCTCTTTTGGGTGTATGCCCGGGAGAGCCGCAGTGAAAAGGCCCAAGCGACTGTTTAGCAAAAACACAGGTCTCTGCGAAGCCGCAAGGCGAAGTATAGGGGCTGACGCCTGCCCGGTGCTGGAAGGTTAAGAGGAGGGGTTATCCCTTACGGGAGAAGCTCTGAATTGAAGCCCCAGTAAACGGCGGCCGTAACTATAACGGTCCTAAGGTAGCGAAATTCCTTGTCGGGTAAGTTCCGACCCGCACGAAAGGCGTAACGATTTGGGCACTGTCTCAACCATAGACTCGGTGAAATTATAGTACCTGTGAAGATGCAGGTTACCCGCGACAGGACGGAAAGACCCCGTGGAGCTTTACTGCAGCTTGATATTGAATTTTGGTACAGCTTGTACAGGATAGGTAGGAGCCTGAGAAGCCGGAGCGCTAGCTTCGGTGGAGGCGTCGGTGGGATACTACCCTGGCTGTATTGAAATTCTAACCTAGAGCCGTTATCCGGCTCGGAGACAGTGTCAGGTGGGCAGTTTGACTGGGGCGGTCGCCTCCTAAAGAGTAACGGAGGCGCCCAAAGGTTCCCTCAGAATGGTTGGAAATCATTCGAAGAGTGTAAAGGCATAAGGGAGCTTGACTGCGAGACCTACAAGTCGAGCAGGGACGAAAGTCGGGCTTAGTGATCCGGTGGTTCCGCATGGAAGGGCCATCGCTCAACGGATAAAAGCTACCCCGGGGATAACAGGCTTATCTCCCCCAAGAGTCCACATCGACGGGGAGGTTTGGCACCTCGATGTCGGCTCATCGCATCCTGGGGCTGTAGTCGGTCCCAAGGGTTGGGCTGTTCGCCCATTAAAGCGGTACGCGAGCTGGGTTCAGAACGTCGTGAGACAGTTCGGTCCCTATCCGTCGTGGGCGCAGGAAATTTGAGAGGAGCTGTCCTTAGTACGAGAGGACCGGGATGGACACACCGCTGGTGTACCAGTTGTTCTGCCAAGAGCATGGCTGGGTAGCTATGTGTGGAAGGGATAAGTGCTGAAAGCATCTAAGCATGAAGCCCCCCTCAAGATGAGATTTCCCATAGCGTTAAGCTAGTAAGACCCCTGAGAGACGATCAGGTTGATAGGTCAGAGGTGGAAGCGTGGTGACACGTGGAGCTGACTGATACTAATCGGTCGAGGACTTAACTAACTAGTTTGATAATGACATTATCTAGTTTTGAGGGTACGAAGTACAACTCTATAAATCAGGTGATTATGGCAAAGAGGTCACACCCGTTCCCATACCGAACACGGCAGTTAAGCTCTTTTGCGTCGATGGTAGTTGGGGGTTTCCCCCTGTGAGAGTAGAACGTCGCCTGGTAACCGAAAACATCAGCTTTTAGGCTGATGTTTTTTTTGTTATCTTAAAATGCTTAAAGGATCAAACGAAATAGTTCAAGTTAATAATTTTTTTAATAAAAGTATAAAGGAAAAAAAGCTTCTTAAAAGAATTGTATAACATATATATTTATATACTGATAAAGAAAAATCGCCAATTGACGAGCCTTTAGGCAAAGATAGCACTTATACTTAATACCCAAAACTGGAAAATATGTCAATTTTTCTCCTAGGCTACCAATTTATACTTTCTTAATGTACAAAAAAAGATTAAGAGCTGTATCGTTTGGAAAAAATGGTAAAGAGATAATAGTTGAAATTTTTCATGAAAGGAATATAATAATAGTCAAAGATAGTCAAAGTCAGTAAAGGTGGTAAATAGATGAAGAATATATCAGATATTATTGAACAATATCTAATGCACTACTTTGACATATCCGATAAAGATTATGTCGAGATAAAAAGAAGTGAAATAGCAAATAAATTTGATTGTGTACCTTCTCAAATAAATTATGTAATAAATACTAGATTTACACTAGAAAGAGGATATGTAGTAGAAAGTAAACGCGGCGGTGGAGGGTATATTCGAATTATTAAAGTGCAATTTCATGATAAAGCGAGCGTAATTGATCAAATATTAAGTAGCTTTACTAATAATATTGCACAGTCTAGCTCGGAGGACTATATTCGTCTACTACTTGAAAAGAGTGTAATTACAGGGCGAGAAGCAAAAATGATGTTAAGTGTATTAGATCGTTCAGTAATAATGGTTAATTTACCTTATCGAGACGAGTTAAGAGCAAGAATGTTCAAGGCAATGCTAAGAAGTTTAAAGTATAAATAGAATATGGAGGTTGCCCATTATGATTTGTCAAGAATGTCAAGAGCGTCCGGCAACATTACACTATTCTAAAATTATTAATGGTGAGAAAACAGATATTCACTTATGTGAGAAATGCGCAAATGAATCGAACAATAAATATATTTTTTCTGAAATAGGTGGTTATTCTGTAAATGATTTGTTAGCTGGATTGTTTAAAGGTAATACTGGTATTTATGAAATGAAGAAAAATAAATTTCATCAAGATTCCCATATTGAATGTCCTAGATGTAAGATGACTTTTCAAAAGTTTACTAAAATTGGTCGTTTAGGTTGTTCAACTTGTTATGAAACATTTATGGATCAGATGAAACCAATTGTTAAAAGAATTCATAGCGGTAATGTATCTCATACAGGGAAAATACCTCAAAAGATTAATGGTGAGATCTCCTTAAAAAGAAAGCTACAAGACTTGAAATCTCAAATGAAAAATTTTATTGAAAAGGAAGATTTTGAGCAAGCAATTAAAATTCGGGATGAAATTCGTGAAATTGAAAAAGATTTACAAGCCCTTCAAAAGGAGGTGGAGTAAGTTACATGTCTATTAATCGAATTATAAATGAAGCCATCAGTCCTTGGATGAAACAAGAAGGTCCGGACGATGATATCGTTTTAAGTAGTCGTATTAGGCTCGCTAGAAATTTTAGTGCATATTTGTATCCAACTTTACTTAGTCAAGACAAGGCTAAAGAAATTTGTCATTTAGTTAAACATTATTTTGAAGGTAGTACAGCTTTACCAAACGGACCTTTTGAATATATTGAAATTAATAAGTTAGAACCAGTAGAGAAAAGAGTATTAATTGAAAAACACTTAATAAGTCCTAATTTAGTTCAAGAGTCGGTACATGGTGCATGTATATTATCTCAGGACGAACAAATTAGCATTATGATTAATGAAGAAGACCATTTAAGAATTCAAGCTCTATTTCCAGGTTTACAACTTAGAGAGGCACTTACTCAAGCGAATCATATTGATAATTATATAGAGAGTCAGCTTGAATATGCTTTTGATGAAACAATTGGTTATTTAACCAGCTGTCCTACTAATGTTGGTACCGGATTAAGGGCCTCAGTGATGATGCATCTTCCAGCACTGGTCATCACGAAACAATTTGACCGCCTCATTCCTACTATTAATCAACTTGGTTTAGTAGTAAGAGGAATTTATGGCGAAGGTAGCGAAGCATTAGGTAATATCTTTCAGATTTCGAATCAAATAACACTAGGGAAATCGGAAGAAGAAATTATAGAAGATTTAACCACAATTGTACAACAACTGATCAAACACGAGAAATCAGCAAGGGATGCACTTGCAAGAACTTCTTTAATTCTTTTAGAAGATCGAGTTTTTCGTTCTCTAGGTACATTGAAATACGGAAGAATAATAGAAACAAAGGAAAGTGCTAAGTGTTTATCAGATGTACAATTAGGGATTGATTTAGGTTTAATTGATGGTTTATCTAAAAACTTTTTACATGAATTAATGATATTAACTCAACCAGGTATTTTACAACAGCATGTAGGTGATCAGCTTACTCCCGAAGAAAGGGATATTAAAAGAGCGTCACTAATACGCGAAAGATTATCTAACAAAAATAACTAATTATATGGGAGGAACCAATTATGATGTTTGGTCGATTTACAGAACGTGCTCAAAAAGTATTAGCTCTTTCTCAAGAAGAGGCAATCCGAATTGGACACTCAAATATAGGTACAGAACATATTTTACTAGGACTTGTTCGAGAGGGAGAAGGCATTGCTGCTAAGGCATTACTTGCACTTGGATTAAGCCCAGAGAAAGTTCAACAAGAAGTGGAAACATTAATAGGACGTGGTCAAGGAGTTGCTCAAACTGTACACTACACTCCTAGAGCTAAAAAAGTGATTGAATTATCAATGGATGAGGCTCGCAAATTAGGGCATTCATATGTAGGAACAGAGCACATCCTTTTAGGACTAATTCGAGAAGGTGAAGGTGTAGCAGCAAGAGTATTAAATAATCTTGGTGTTAGCTTAAATAAAGCTCGTCAACAAGTTCTCCAATTATTAGGTAGCAATGAAAGCTCGTCTAATCATCAAAATGGCTCTGCTAATCAAGCAAACACACCGACATTAGACAGCTTAGCTCGTGATTTAACAGTATCGGCTAGAGAGGGTCGCTTAGATCCTGTAATCGGACGTGGTAAAGAAATTCAGCGAGTAATTGAAGTGTTAAGCCGACGAACTAAGAATAATCCAGTATTAATTGGTGAGCCTGGTGTAGGTAAAACGGCTATTGCAGAAGGATTAGCTCAACAAATTGTTAATAATGAAGTACCAGAGATTTTAAGAGATAAACGAGTAATGACACTTGATATGGGTACTGTTGTAGCTGGAACTAAGTACCGTGGTGAATTTGAAGATCGTCTGAAAAAGGTAATGGACGAAATTCGTCAAGCTGGTAATATTATTCTTTTCATTGATGAACTTCATACACTAATCGGTGCAGGTGGGGCGGAAGGTGCAATTGATGCATCTAACATCTTAAAGCCATCATTAGCACGTGGTGAGCTACAATGTATCGGTGCAACAACAATTGATGAATACCGTAAATATATCGAAAAAGATGCTGCGCTAGAGCGTCGATTCCAACCAATTCAAGTTGATCAGCCGAGTGTAGAGGAGTCAATTCAAATTCTTCAAGGCTTACGTGACCGTTATGAGGCACATCATAGAGTATCAATTTCTGACCAGTCAATTATTGAGGCTGTAAAACTATCTGATCGATACATTACAGACCGTTTCTTACCGGATAAAGCAATTGATGTTATTGACGAGGCAGGTTCTAAAGTACGACTACGTAGCTTTACTACACCGCCAAATTTAAAAGAATTAGAATTAAAATTAGAGGAAGTTCGTAAAGAGAAAGATGCAGCTGTTCAAAGTCAAGAATTTGAAAAAGCAGCATCATTAAGAGACTCAGAACAAAGATTACGTGAACAATTAGAAGATACGAAACGCCAATGGAAAGAGAAACAAGGTAAAGAAAATTCTGAAGTAACTGTAGAGGATATAGCGAATGTTGTATCATCATGGACGAATATTCCAGTTACAAAACTTGCTCAAACAGAGGCAGATAAATTGTTAAATATGGAAAGTGTTCTTCATAAACGAGTAATTGGTCAAGAAGAAGCAGTAGTAGCAGTTTCTAAAGCTGTACGACGTGCAAGAGCTGGATTAAAAGATCCAAAACGCCCAATTGGTTCATTTATTTTCTTAGGTCCTACAGGGGTAGGTAAAACAGAGTTAGCTCGAGCATTAGCTGAAACAATTTTCGGCGATGAAGATGCGATGATTCGTATTGATATGTCAGAGTATATGGAAAAACACGCAACATCTCGTTTAGTAGGGGCACCTCCAGGTTATGTAGGATATGATGAAGGTGGTCAATTAACTGAGAAAGTTAGACGTAAACCTTACTCAGTAATTCTATTAGATGAAATTGAGAAAGCTCATCCAGATGTATTTAATATCCTACTTCAAGTATTAGAAGACGGTCGATTAACTGATTCAAAAGGCCGCACAGTTGACTTTAGAAACACACTTGTTATCATGACATCCAACGTTGGAGCAAGTGCTTTAAAAACAAATAAGTATGTTGGATTTAATATTAACGATGGCGAAAAAGATTACAAAGATATGAAAGGAAAAGTATTAGAGGAACTGAAAAAAGCATTCCGTCCTGAATTCCTAAACCGTATCGATGAAACAATCGTTTTCCATTCATTAGAGAAGAAACATATTAAAGAAATTGTTCACTTAATGGTTAATAGCTTAACTAAGCGTTTAAAAGAACAAGAAATTGAACTAGAATTATCAGATGCAGCAATTGATAAAATTTCAGATGAAGGATTCGATGCTGAGTATGGTGCTCGTCCATTAAGAAGAGCAATTCAAAAACAAGTAGAGGATCGTTTATCCGAAGAATTATTAAAAGGTAATGTTGAAAAAGGCCGAAAAGTTATTCTTGATGTAAAGGATAATGAATATTTGATAATACCGGCAGCTGAAACTGTAAATCAATAAACAATTACAAAGTTCATACCTTTTATGAAGGATAATTGAACAAATTAATTGTAAAGTTATCTAATTTGTGAAAAAGGGCGTGAAGCCCTTTTTCTTATATCAAAAAAGCGTTAGGATAGACTTAGAATACATACTCTATTAATATAGAAAATCATAGTAACAAAAGAGGTACTATACATATGGCTAAAAAAAGTAAAACTAAATTCGTTTGTCAATCTTGTGGATATGAGTCAGTTAAGTGGATTGGAAAGTGTCCTGCATGTAACGAGTGGAATACAATGGTTGAGTTCATAGAACAGCCTGCTAGTTCAAGAAGGCTAACATTTAATACAAATGCTTCAGCAGAAGGAACGAAACCAATTTCAATCATGGAAGTGGAAATAGGTACTGAAACTCGTATCGAAACTTCCTTCGATGAGTTTAATCGGGTTTTAGGTGGCGGAATCGTTTTAGGTTCATTAGTATTAATTGGTGGTGACCCGGGGATAGGTAAGTCGACGATGCTCTTACAGGTTTCCTCACAATTGGCTAAAAAAGATCATAAAGTTTTATATGTTTCAGGTGAAGAATCTCAAAAGCAAATAAAATTAAGAGCAGAACGACTAGGTGTCGCTACACAAAACTTATATGTTCTATCCGAGACAGATTTGTCTTATATTGCTCGGTATATGGATGAGATGTCTCCTGATTTTGTTGTAATTGATTCAATTCAAACAATCTATTTACAAGAAGTAACATCTGCTCCTGGTAGTGTTTCTCAAGTTCGAGAGTGTACTTCAGAATTAATGAAAATCGCGAAGACAAAAGGCATCCCAATCTTTATAGTAGGGCATGTAACAAAAGAGGGATCAATTGCTGGCCCACGTTTACTGGAACATATGGTAGATGCAGTGTTATATTTTGAGGGTGAAAGACATCATACATATCGAATATTAAGGGCAGTTAAAAATCGTTTTGGATCTACTAATGAAACAGGTATTTTTGAGATGAAAGAGTTGGGATTAGTGGAAGTGCTGAACCCATCAGAAATATTCTTAGAAGAGCGACCTTTTGGAGTAGCAGGTTCAACTGTTGTTGCTTCTATGGAAGGTACTAGACCTGTACTTGTTGAATTACAAGCACTTGTCTCTCCAACGAGCTTTGGAAATGCAAGGCGAATGGCAACAGGTATTGATCACAATAGGGTATCATTAATTATGGCTGTATTAGAAAAGAGAATGGGCCTTTTATTACAAAATCAAGATGCTTATTTAAAGGTTGCCGGAGGACTGAAGTTAGATGAGCCAGCTGTAGACTTAGCTGTTGCAGTAAGTATAGCATCAAGCTTTCAAGATAAACCTACTAATCCAACAGATGTAGTAATTGGCGAGATCGGTTTAACAGGAGAAGTTCGTAGGGTATCTAGAATAGAGCAAAGAGTACAAGAAGCAGCTAAACTTGGATTTAAAAGAGCAATAATTCCATCAAAAAATATTGGAGGATGGAGTTTTCCTGAAGGAATGGAAATAATAGGTATTAATACAGTACATGAAGCATTAAAATACGTGTTAGGAGGGTAGAGATGGAGGATCAAAAACAAAAAGCTAAATCAATGTTGCCAGTTTTAGAAATGATCGCTCCAGGTACACCATTGCGTGATGGCATTGATAATGTACTTAGAGCACAGACTGGTGGATTAATTGTACTTGGCTTTAATGATGAAACAAAAGAAATGGTCGATGGTGGTTTTCATATTAATGACCCTTTCTCTCCAGCTAGCTTATATGAATTAGCAAAAATGGATGGAGCTCTCATTTTAAATGAAACAGGTTCAAAAATCCTGTTGGCAAATGCACAATTGATACCAGATCAATCAATCTTTACAAAAGAAACTGGGATGCGTCACCGAACAGCAGAACGAGTATCAAGACAAACAGGAAACTTAGTAATTGCTATATCACAAAGACGTAATGTAATTACCTTATATAAAGGTAATTTACGCTATACACTGCGAGATATTGGCGTAATTTTAACAAAGGCTAATCAAGCGATTCAGACTCTTGAAAAATACAAAATTGTTTGGAATCAAGGGATTACTTCACTTAGTATTTTAGAATTTGAAGAGCTGGTTACATTATTTGAAGTTGTAAATGTTTTACATAGCGTTGAAATGGTTCTTCGAATTAAAAATGAAATTAATAACTATGTAATTGAGCTTGGTGATGAAGGAAGACTGATTGAATTACAGTTAATTGAGATCATTTCGGACCTTGAGGAGGAGGCATTACTTTTAATAAAGGATTATCATTATAATAAGGAACAAGATCCTAAAAGTATTTTGCAAAAACTTCAAGAACTAGCAAATGAAGAATTGTTAGAGGATCATGCCATCATTAAATTGCTAGGTTATCCGAATAACACTAATCTTGAAGAAATGGTAGAGCCTAGAGGGTATCGTATGTTGATGAAAATTTCTAGACTACCGCCGTTAGTTATTGAAAATTTAACACAAAGATTTAAGCACCTTAAAGGTATATACAAAGCTACTCTTGCTGAGTTAGATGATGTTGATGGAATCGGTGAAATTCGTGCGAAAAAAATCAAAGAAGGATTAAAACGAATTCAGGAGCAACTGTATATCAATAGACATAACTAAGTTATTTCGTCTAAGATAGAGTTAATTATTTATTTAAAGGAGGTGGCGAATTGATAAAGAGGATCGTTCAAGTTATTTATATTTTTGTCGGAAGTACTTTAGGTTTAGTACTTTTTCCACTATTAGATAAACTGTTGAAAACAGAGTTACCTAATATATTGCATAATTCTTATGTGCAAGCTTTGAGTGGAGCAGTGATCTTTTTTATTTTATCGCTTTGGTTAGTTGATCCAACAGTAACGTTTATCAAGTATATTGAGGAGAAATTATTAAAAGCTCCTATTTCAATGATTTTGTTTGGTAGTTTAGGACTTGTTTTTGGACTTATTCTGGCATTTCTTATTTCATTGCCAATTGACTCAATTAGATTACAGTATGTTTCATCAATTATTCAAATAGTAGTTACGATTTTATTAGGATATTTAGGTTTTCAAGTTGGGATTAAAAAGAGAGAAGAATTATTGAGTTTATTTACTTTATCTTCAAAGGCTAAGAAAAAGGCTGCTGAAGAGCAAGATACACCATTCGATATTCCAGTTAAAATTTTAGATACTAGTGTAATCATTGATGGTCGTATTGCTGATATTTGTCAAACTGGATTCATAGAAGGAACAATTGTGATTCCACAATTTGTATTAGCAGAATTACAATATATAGCTGATTCCTCGGATACGTTAAAACGAAATAGAGGACGAAGAGGATTAGATATTCTTAATAGAATCCAAAAAGAGCTAGCTATGAAAGTTGAAATCTACGAAGGGGATTTTGAAGATGTTCCCGAAGTAGATGCAAAATTAGTAAAGCTTACTAAATTAAAAAATGGTATTTTAGTGACAAATGACTTTAATTTAAACAAAGTAAGTGAACTTCAGCAAATTAAAGTTTGGAATATTAACGATCTAGCAAATGCAATAAAACCTGTAGTATTACCAGGGGAAGTATTAACTGCTTTTGTAGTTAAAGAAGGTAAAGAAAAATTACAAGGTGTTGCATATTTAGACGATGGTACAATGATCGTTGTAGAAGACGGTAAAGAATCAATTGGTAAACGAGTGGATACAGTCGTTACGAGCGTACTACAAACTTCTGCAGGTCGCATGATTTTTGCAAAAGTAAAGTAAGTTAGAGAGGTATACGTAAAATGCAATATAAGGTCATCATCCCAGCAGCGGGTTCTGGCTCACGAATGGGTGCAGGCTATAATAAATTATTTCTAAAAATAATTAGCTCGCCAATTATTGAATTAACTTTAAAAGTATTTGGCGAAGATCAGCGTTGCAATGAGATTATCTTACCGATTAAAGAATCTGAAAAACAGTTCTTTGAAACTTTAAATTTGCCAAGCAGTATACAAAATAAAATAACCTATGTAAAAGGTGGAGCAGAGAGGCAAGAAAGTGTCTATAATGGTTTAGCTTCAATTAAGGATACTGAAAGTTTTATTTTGGTACACGATGGGGCGAGACCTTTTGTAACAAATGCAGTGATTGAGCGGATTCTTGAAAAAATGAATGAACATGAGGCAGTCATCTGTGCAGTTCCAATGAAAGATACAATAAAAAAAGTTGTTGATCAAGAAGTCGTTGAAACAATCGATCGTTCTACACTTTGGGGAGTACAGACTCCCCAAGCTTTTACATACAAATGCTTAATAGAAGCGCATCAAAAAGCAATTGAAAATGGTTATTTGGGAACTGATGATGCAAGCTTAGTTGAATGGAACGGAAGTAAAGTTTTTGTAGTAAATGGAGATTATAACAATATTAAAGTAACAACGAAAGAAGATATGTTTTTTGCTGAAACAATCTATGAACAATATAGAGGTTAGAAGGTGTTTACATGTTTAGAATTGGACAAGGGTTTGATGTTCACGCTTTTGCAGAAAATCGCCCATTAATTATTGGTGGAATTGAGATCCCATACGAATTAGGTTTATTAGGTCATTCTGATGCCGATGTTCTTCTTCATACAATATCGGATGCATTGCTTGGGGCTATAGGTGAAGGAGATATAGGTAGACATTTCCCAGATACGGATCCAGCTTTTAAAGATGCTGATTCAGCCAAACTACTTCAGCACGTATTTCATATTGTTAAGGATAAAGGTTATGAGTTAGTTAATGCAGATTGTACGATTATTGCTCAAGCGCCTAAAATGGCACCGTATATCCAATTAATGAGAGAGAGAATTGCAGAACTGCTTGAAACGACATCTGATTGTATTAATGTAAAAGCAACAACAACTGAAAAATTAGGTTTTACAGGAAGAAAAGAAGGAATTGCATCGCAAGCGGTTGTATTGTTACAAAAGAAGGCTTAAACTAATAAAGTATATTAATTATTCAGTGGAGAGTGTCTATAAATGTCAAATAGAGTAAGAGTTCGTTATGCACCTAGTCCGACAGGTCATTTACATATTGGAAATGCACGTACAGCATTATACGTATATTTATTTGCTAAGCATTTTAATGGTGATATGGTATTACGTATTGAAGATACAGATATAGAACGTAATGTTGAAGGTGGCGAAGAAAGCCAAGCGAAATTTTTACACTGGTTAGGTATTGATTGGGATGAAGGTCCGGATAAAGGTGGCGAGTACGGTCCTTATCGTCAGCTAGAAAGACTAGACTTATACAAACAATATGCTAATGAATTAATTGAGAATGGTCATGCATACAAGTGCTATTGTACAGAGGAAGAGCTTGCAGCGGAACGTGAAGCACAATTAGCTGCTGGTCATCCAACTACACGTTATAGCGGAAAATGCCGTCATTTAACAGCTGAAGAAAGAGCTGTAAAAGAAGCAGCAGGTGCAGAGCACACTATTCGTTTTGCAGTACCAGCAAACGATACGTATGAGTGGGAAGATATCGTTCGTGGTAATATTAAATTTGAATCAAAAGATATCGGTGACTGGGTTCTTGTTAAAAAGAACGGAATCGCTACTTATAACTACGCGGTAGTAGTTGATGATGCATTAATGAAAATTAGTCACGTACTGCGTGGAGAAGAGCATATTTCAAATACGCCTAAACAATTAATGGTATATCGTGCATTAAATTGGGATGCTCCAGATTTTGGTCATATGGCAGTAATTGTGAACGAAAACCGTAAAAAGCTTTCAAAACGTGACGAATCTGTATTACAATTTATTGAACAATATCAAAATCTTGGTTACTTACCAGAAGCATTATTTAACTTTATTGCTCTTCTTGGTTGGTCACCAGTTGGTGAAGAAGAAATTTTCAGCAAGGATGAATTTATTAAAATTTTCGATCCAAGCCGTTTAAGTTCTGCTCCAGCTATGTTTGATAAGCAAAAATTAACTTGGATTAACAATCGTTATATTAAAGAGCAACCATTAGAAAAAGTGGTGGAAATTTCATTACCACATCTAATTAAAGCTGGTTTTGTAAATGAGGAACGTACTGCAGATGAAAACCTATGGGTTACAAATCTAGTAGCTTTATATCAAGACCAAATGAGCTTTGGTGCTGAAATTGTAGAATTATCAGGCTTATTCTTTAAAGACGTGTTAACATTCGGTGAAGAAGAGCAAGCTGTTATTTCTGAAGAGCAAGTGAAGGAAGTACTTTCAGCATTAGTTGAAGAACTTAAAGCTTCTGAAGAATTTACAGTTGATTCGATTAAAGCTTCAATGAAATCAGTTCAAAAGTCAACTGGACAAAAAGGCAAAAAATTATTTATGCCAATTCGTGTTGCAACAACTGGTCAATGTCATGGTCCAGAATTACCAGCAGCGATGACTTTATTAGGAAAAGAAAAAGTTATTGCTCGCTTACAACAAATTATTGGTTAACATTTTGATTAATTTGTAATATATATAAGTAATATTTATATAGGTAAAATGTTGATAGGGAAAAGTAAATGGTTACTCGTTACCCAGAGAGAATCACATTGGTGAAAGTGATTTTAACAGTAGTCATGGAAGTGCCCCCTTGAGTCCTTAGCCGAAAAACACTTTTTAGTAGGCTAGGGCGGTGGAAACCGTTACATTACATGAGTTGAGATAATTTATTTTATCTAAACAGAGTGGAACCGCGCATAAAGCGTCTCTGTGTATTTTAAGTACACAGGGACGCTTTTTATATTTTAGAGAGAAAAAATAAAATTCTTAATAAATTCTTTAAGGGGAAATGAAGATGCTAAAGTACATGAAGGAAGATGTTGCGACGATATTTGAACGCGATCCAGCCGCTACTAGCTATTTAGAAGTTATTCTTACGTATGCTGGTTTACATGCATTATGGCTTTATCGATTTGCTCATTATTTCTATCGGAAAAAATGGCACTTTATTGCAAGGAGTATTTCACAGTTTGCTCGTTTTTTAACAGGAATCGAGATTCACCCAGGGGCGACAATTGGTAGACGATTTTTTATCGATCATGGAGCTGGAGTTGTAATTGGAGAAACATGTGAAATAGGCGATGATGTTACGATTTATCAAGGAGTAACATTAGGCGGAACCGGGAAGGAAAAAGGTAAGCGTCATCCAACCTTATTGAGTGGGGTACTGGTAGCTACGGGTGCAAAAGTTCTAGGGTCAATCACAATCGGAGAAAATGCAAAAATCGGTGCAAATTCAGTTGTACTAAAGGATGTTCCAAATAATACTACGGTTGTTGGTATACCTGGTAAGATAGTTGTTCAAGATGGAATTAGAGTAAATAATCAATTTGACCACTGTGATCTACCTGACCCAGTAGCAGATCGATTACTGCAACTAGAAGCGGAATTAGAAGAGCTAAGAGGTTTAATGAGAATATCTGAAAGGAAGTAAAACTATGGCAATTCAAATTTATAATACATTAACAAGGAATAAAGAAGATTTTAAGCCTATAGAAGAAGGTAAGGTCAAAATGTATGTATGTGGACCTACTGTATATAACTATATTCACATTGGTAATGCAAGACCTGCTATTGTTTTTGATACAGTAAGACGTTATTTTGAATATCGTGGATATGAAGTAAACTTTGTTTCAAACTTCACTGATGTTGATGATAAGTTAATTAAAGCAGCTAATGAATTAGGTTCAGATGTCCCAACTATAGCAGATCGTTTTATTAATGCATATTTTGAAGATGTTCAAGCGCTCGGTTGCAAAACAGCTACGAATCATCCTCGTGTAATGGATAATATGGATATTATTATTGAGTTTATCGATGAGCTTGTAAAAAAAGGCTATGCATATGAATCTGAAGGTGACGTATACTTCAAAACAAAAGAATTTAACGGTTACGGTAAACTTTCACACCAATCAATTGAAGACCTTCGAATTGGTGAAAGAATTGAAATTGGTGAAAAGAAAGAAGATCCATTAGACTTCGCTCTATGGAAAGCAGCTAAACCAGGTGAAATATTCTGGGAAAGTCCATGGGGAAAAGGTAGACCAGGATGGCATATTGAGTGCTCAGCAATGGCAAAGAAATATCTTGGCGAAACAATTGATATTCATGCAGGTGGTCAAGACTTATCATTCCCACACCATGAGAATGAGATCGCTCAGTCAGAAGCCTTAAGCGGGAAAACTTTTTCAAATTATTGGATGCATAATGGATATATCAATATCGACAACGAAAAAATGTCTAAGTCATTAGGTAACTTTGTCTTAGTACATGACATTATTAAGATCGTTGATCCTATGTTATTACGTTTCTTTATGTTATCAGTGCATTATCGTCACCCAATTAACTATAGCGAGGAACTTTTACAAGAAGCTAAAAATGGTTTTGAACGTATTAAAACGGCTTACCAAAATAGTAATCACCGTATAGAAAGTAGTACTAATTTAACAGAAGATGACAATAAGTGGTTAAAAGAAATAGCAGATGAAAAAGCCGTCTTCACAAAAGTAATGGATGATGACTTTAATACGGCTAATGCGATTTCAGTTTTATATCAATTAGCTAAATTGGCAAATCAATATTTACTAGAGACACATACTTCTACGAATGTATTAAATCAATTAGTAGCAACTTTTGATGAATTATCAAGTGTACTAGGCATTACACTAGTTAGTGAAGAAGCACTGTTAGATGATGAAATCGAAGCATTAATTCAAAAACGTACAGATGCACGTAAAAATCGTGATTTTGCATTAGCGGACCAAATTCGTGACCAATTAAAAGAAATGAATATAATCATTGAAGATACTCCGCAAGGTATTCGCTGGAAAAGAGGATAACTTCATGATTGAAAGTAACCAAAAAATTGATGTTAAACAACTAAACAGTTTAGCACTTGCTTATATAGGTGATGCTGTATATGAAATTTATGTACGTCATCACCTCCTTGAAAAAGGAACTGTGAGACCTAATCAACTTCACCGAGCAGCAACAAGATTTGTTTCTGCTAAAGGACAAGCTAAAGTAATTAGAGAAATGCTTTCTACTGAGATATTGTCAGATGAAGAAGTTGCAGTTGTTAAAAGAGGCCGTAATGCAAAATCAGGAACCGTGCCAAAAAATACTGATGTACAAACATATCGATACGCAACCGCAATGGAAGCGTTAATTGGATACCATTATTTATTAAAAAATGAAGATAGACTCAATATAATTGTACGTTTTGCGATTCAATTTATTGAGAATGATAAAGGAGCATAATATGTCTGAGGAATTTATTATTGGACGTAATCCAGTTATGGAAGCAATACGTTCAGGTCGTGATATAAATAAAATATGGGTTAGCGAAGGGGCAAATAAAGGTCAAATTCATAAACTTTTAGAATTAGCTAACCAAAACAAAGTGATTGTTCAAACAGCACCAAACAAGAAATTAGATGGAATGGTTAAAGGAAACCATCAAGGTGTAGTAGCGCAAGTAGCTGCATATGAATATGTGGAACTTGATGATTTATTTGAAGTTGCTAGTAGTCGAGATGAACAACCGTTTTTCTTAATTCTTGATGAAATTGAAGACCCTCATAATTTAGGCTCAATTATGCGAACTGCAGATGCAGTTGGTGCTCATGGAATCATTATTCCAAAGAGAAGAGCGGTAGGGTTAACATCAGCGGTTGCTAAAGCTTCTACTGGAGCAATTGAATATATTCCAGTAGCTCGAGTAACGAACTTAGCAAGAACTATAGATGAATTAAAAGAAAGAGGAGTTTGGATTTTTGGTACAGATGCAAAAGGTGCTGATGACTATCGAAACATGGATGGCCAAATTTCCCTTGGTTTAATTATTGGTAGCGAAGGTAAAGGCATGAGCAGGATCTTAAAGGAAAAATGTGATTTCCTAATTAAGTTACCAATGGTCGGTAAAGTTACATCGTTAAATGCGTCTGTTGCGGCTAGTTTATTAATGTATGAAATACATCGTAAGAGACACCCGCTTGGATCATAAAAAGAAAGAGATTCTTATTGTAGATGGTTATAACATGATTGGAGCTTGGCCGAATCTTAGAAAACTTCGAGAAATTGACTTTGATAAATCACGTGATTATCTAATTACTCAGCTTGCTGAGTATAAGGCATACACAGGGATGTCTATAATTGTTGTATTTGATGCTCATTTTGTAAATGGCATCGAAAAGGTCGACAAGAATTCAAAGGTCGAAGTGATCTTTACTCGAAAAAACCAGACGGCTGATGAAAAAATTGAAAAACTTGCAATTGAGCTTCGTCATGTTAACCATCATATTTATGTTGCGACTTCTGACTTTACTGAGCAATGGCAAATATTTGGACAAGGTGCACTTCGTATACCTGCAATGGAACTATATCGATCGGTTACTCAAAATAAAAAAATGATAAGTAGTCGAATTAGTGAAATACCTGATCAAAGACTGACAATTAGTAAGACTTTAAATTCGAAACAAACAGAAATTTTAGAAAAATGGCGAAGAGGGGAACGATGACTTATTGTTTCCTTCTTCTTTGTGCTGTATAATTTAATTAAATTGTTTGGTCGGAGGTGCTAATTTTGAACGTTGAACAGGAATTGAAGCTAATGATAGAGTATGGCCCTTTAGAAGATGAGGTAATTCTCGAATATGTTCGAGAAGGTGATCAAGAGGCACTAACATTTTTAATTCAAAAGTACCGAAATTTCGTTAAAGCAAAATCTAGGTCTTATTTCCTAATAGGAGCTGACCGTGAAGACATCATTCAAGAAGGTATGATTGGATTATACAAAGCAATTCGTGATTACAAAGAAGACAAACTTTCGTCTTTCAAGGCGTTTGCAGAATTATGCATTACAAGACAAATTATTACAGCAATTAAAACAGCAACTAGACAAAAGCACATCCCATTAAATTCTTATGTTTCATTGGACAAGCCTATTTATGATGAGGAATCTGATCGTACATTACTGGATGTTTTAACAGAAACAAAAAACATGGATCCAGAGGAACTTGTTATCAATCAAGAAGAAAATGTGGACATAGAGCTTAAAATGTCTGAATTATTAAGCGATTTAGAAAGAAAAGTATTATCACTCTATTTAGATGGTCGATCATACCAAGAAATATCAGAAGAGTTAAATAGACATGTGAAATCGATTGATAATGCTTTACAAAGAGTGAAAAGAAAGCTTGAAAGATATATGGAAATAAGAGAACTGTCAGTTTAATCAGATCAAAGAAGCTCCCTTGTAGTTCGTGATAATGTATAGAAGTACAAGGGTAAACAAATGAGTTTGACAGTTTATAATTCGCATGGTACATTCTAAATGGATAATTATAGATGAATTAGGTTGGTGTCACCATGAGAAAAAAAGTTGTTCTGTCGTGCGCTAATTGCAATAATAGAAATTACTCCACGATGAAGAATTCCTCTTCTGTAGAACGTTTGGAGATGAAAAAGTTTTGTAAAACATGCAATGAGCATACAACACATAAAGAAACAAAATAAATGAAGTAAGATAAATGATAATTGCGAATGTCCTTATTCATTATATAAACTAAAGATTATGCACTATTTTTTGGACAAGACGGACGTTTCGTAAATCTCTAAACTAGTATATATGGGGGTTGCATCTGTGGGTCGTATCGGTAAGTTTTTTCGCGAAGTAAAAAGTGAAATGAAAAAAGTTTCATGGCCTAAACGTAAAGAATTAGTTAATTCAACAGTTACAGTATTAGCTACAGTTTTATTCTTTGTAGTATTCTTCGCTGTAATTGACACAGGACTTTCTAAACTAATTCGACTTATTCTTGAATAAGTTAAAACTAATTGTGCTATAATGAGTGATAATGTTTAAAAAAAAGCCCGGTGACGGGTTTTTTAATTTGCAAAGAAAGTTGACCGGGGAGGGAAGGACAGTAGTCCTCTAACATGGAAAAAAGATGGTATGTAGTTCATACTTACTCAGGATATGAGAATAAAGTAAAAGCAAATTTAGAAAAACGTGTAGAAACAATGGGAATGCAGGATAAAATTTTCCGTGTAATAGTTCCAGAAGAATCAGAAGTAGAAATGAAGAACGGTAAAGAGAAAGTAACGAAACGTAAAGTGTTTCCTGGTTATGTGCTAGTTGAACTAGTAATGACTGACGATTCTTGGTATGTAGTTCGAAATACACCGGGAGTAACTGGTTTCGTTGGCTCAGCTGGATCTGGTTCAAAACCAACCCCACTTTTAGAAGAAGAAATTACACATATTCTAAAACATATGGGTCTAGATGAACAAACAATTGATATTGATTTAGATGTAAATGAAGTTGTTCGATTAAAAGAAGGTCCATTTGCGAATTATACTGGATCAATTAAAGAAATTGACTTCGAAAAGAAAAAAGTGACTGTGTTAGTAGAATTCTTTAATAAAGAAACGCCGGTAGAACTGGATTTACATCTTGTTGAAAAATTATAATACAAGACCTTGCATTTTTAATTTGAAAATGTTAGACTTTTAAAGGTCAATATGCATCGAAAAGATGATATTAACTTCTGTATAAGAATATGCATGCAAATGCAAAACGATATGAGTGGGAGGGTGTAAAAACCCGTTACCACATCACGGACTTAAGGAGGTGTGTCTCGTGGCTAAAAAAGTAATTAAAATGGTAAAATTGCAAATTCCTGCAGGGAAAGCAAACCCAGCACCACCAGTTGGTCCTGCACTAGGACAAGCAGGTGTTAACATCATGGGATTCTGTAAAGAGTTCAACGCTCGTACAGCTGACCAAGCTGGTCTAATTATTCCTGTTGAAATCACTGTATTCGAAGATCGTTCGTTTACATTTATTACGAAAACTCCTCCTGCTGCTGTACTTCTTAAAGTAGCGGCTGGTATCGAGTCTGGTTCAGGTGAACCAAATCGTAAAAAAGTAGCAACAGTTAAACGCGATAAAGTGCGTGAGATTGCTGAACAAAAAATGCCTGACTTAAATGCTGCTTCTGTTGAAGCTGCTATGCGTATGGTAGAAGGTACTGCACGTAGTATGGGTATCGTTATTGAAGACTAATCCCATCTTCAATAAGGTGTGATTGAGGAGGTTGCGAACATCATTTGATGTGTTTTATCGCAACCTTTATTCGTGGGAGGAAAATCCGTTAAAACCACATTAGGAGGAATAAAACATGGCTAACAAAGGTAAAAAATACCAAGAAGCTATTAAATTAGTAGATCGTACAGCTGTTTACGCAGTAAACGAAGCTGTTGAACTTGTTAAAAAGACTACAACTGTTAACTTTGATGCAACAGTTGAAGTAGCATTCCGTTTAGGAGTAGATCCAAAGAAAGCTGACCAACAAATTCGTGGTGCAGTAGTTCTTCCACACGGTACTGGTAAAGTACAACGTGTATTAGTATTCGCTAAAGGTGAAAAAGCTAAAGAAGCTGAAGCTGCTGGTGCTGATTTCGTAGGCGATGCTGACATGATTAACAAAATCCAACAAGGTTGGTTCGATTTTGATGTAGTAGTAGCAACTCCAGACATGATGGCTGAAGTTGGTAAATTAGGACGTGTATTAGGACCTAAAGGTTTAATGCCAAACCCGAAAACAGGTACAGTTACATTTGACGTAACAAAAGCTGTTAACGAAATCAAAGCTGGTAAAGTTGAATACCGTGTTGATAAAGCTGGTAACATTCACGTGCCAATCGGTAAAGTATCTTTCGAAAACGAAAAGTTAGTAGAAAACTTTACTACAATCTTTGAAACTATGGTAAAAGTTAAACCTGCTGCTGCTAAAGGAACATACATGAAGAACGTAGCAATCACTTCAACTATGGGCCCTGGTATTAAAGTAGATCCAGCTAGTTTCTAAGATAAAAAACAAAGTTGACAATTCGACAAGAACTCTCTATAATGGAGATTGTCTTGCTAATTAAATAGACTACCGTAGACAGTAGGTGCTTACGCTTAATATCCTACCGAGGTGTATAACTGATAAATTCGTGCATATACAACCTCCATGTCTTTTTTTAAAAAGTTCGTGGAGGTTTTGCTATGGTTACACTTTTGCGGTATACACACTAAAATCCACAGGAGGTGTAATAAATGAGCGCAGTATTAGAAGCTAAAAAACAAGTTGTATCTGAAGTAGCTGCTAAATTACGTGATAGTAAATCAACAGTTGTTGTTGACTACCGTGGTTTAAATGTTGCTGAAGTAACTGAATTACGTAAGCAATTACGTGAAGCTGGCGTTGAGTTCAAAGTTTACAAAAACACTTTAACTCGTCGTGCTGCTGAAGAGGCTGGCTTAGCTGGTTTAAATGAATCATTAACTGGTCCAAACGCAATCGCGTTTAGTACGGAGGATGTAATTGCTCCTGCTAAAGTAATCAACGACTTCGCTAAAAAACATGAAGCTTTAGAAATTAAAGCTGGTGTAATCGAAGGAAATGTTGCTACTGTTGAAGAAGTAAAAGCTCTTGCTGAACTTCCATCTCGCGAAGGTTTACTTTCTATGTTGCTTAGCGTGCTACAAGCACCAATCCGCAACTTCGCTCTTGCAACTAAAGCAGTTGCAGAACAAAAAGAAGAACAAGGCGCTTAATGCCAAGATCGCTTAAAATATATAATTTAAAGGTATAAACAAGGAGGAAATTAACAATGACTAAAGAACAAATCATTGAAGCAGTTAAAAACATGACTGTATTAGAATTAAATGACTTAGTAAAAGCAATCGAAGAAGAGTTTGGCGTAACTGCTGCTGCTCCTATGGCTATGATGGCTCCAGGTGCTGAAGCTGCTGCTGAGCAAACTGAATTTGATTTAGTATTAGCTAGCCCTGGCGACCAAAAAATCAAAGTAATCAAAGTTGTTCGTGAATTAACTGGTTTAGGATTAAAAGAAGCTAAAGAATTAGTTGACAACACTCCTAAAGCAATTAAAGAAGGAATCAGCAAAGAAGAAGCTGAAGAAATGAAAGCTAAACTTGAAGAAGTTGGCGCTAACGTAGAAGTTAAGTAATTTCTAAAAGTTTTTAGAAAAGCTCGCATTTATGCGAGCTTTTTTTGTACATATGGGATTACTTTTGGGAAGACTGTTGATAAGTATATATGGAAGAAGGATTTTTTATGGCAGATCATTATTTTACAAATCAACCGAATAGTAAAACTGATAAAAAGGTATTTTCATTTTCTTTAAGAGGTAATGATTTGAAGTTCCAATCTGATTCAGGTGTTTTTTCTAGGAATGAAGTTGACTTTGGGTCCCGTGTTTTAATTAACGCGTTCACATTTCCAGAAGTTGATGGGGATATTTTAGATGTTGGTTGTGGGTACGGTCCAATAGGATTATCAATCGCGAAAGATGATCCTAGTCGAATGGTGGAAATGGTTGATGTAAATTTAAGGGCAATTGAATTAGCGAAAGAAAATGCAAATGTAAATAAAATAGAAAATGCGAAAATCTATGAAAGTAGCATCTATGAAAATGTAACTGGTGTATATGCGGCTATTTTAACAAATCCGCCAATTCGTGCTGGAAAAAGTGTTGTTCATGAAATTTTAAAAGGTGCTCATGGTAAATTACTCCCTGGTGGAGAGCTTTGGGTAGTTATAAAAAAGAAGCAAGGTGCACCATCTGCTCTTGATTTATTAAAAGAAACTTTCAACGAGGTAGAGGTAGTAAAAAAAGATAAAGGATATTATATCATAAAAAGTAAAAAAGATTGACTGTAATTTTTGCTTGTGATAGTATTATTAAATGCCAATATATATTTATTTTCAAAAATGATTTTTTTGAAAGTGGGTATATTTCTATATTCTTTGGAAATGATAGTAAAATGACTGTCGTTGAGTTTAATAAATGGTTTTCATTTTGAAACCATTTTATTTTTTGTTTAACAAGTAAGGGATATTTTCTGCTTATTTGTTACTATTTTTTTGTTTTAAATACTCTTATTTAAGGGGTGAATATGTTGACAGGTCAACTAGTTCAATATGGACGACACCGCCAACGCAGAAGTTATGCTCGTATCAGTGAAGTTTTAGAGTTACCTAACTTAATTGAAATACAAACAGCATCTTACCAATGGTTCTTAGATGAAGGTTTGAGAGAGATGTTCCAAGACATTTCACCAATTGAGGATTTCACAGGTAATCTATCATTAGAATTCATTGATTACAGTTTAGGTGAGCCGAAGTATGTTGTAGAAGAATCGAAAGAGCGTGACGTAAACTACGCTGCTCCACTTCGAGTGAAAGTTCGCCTATTAAATAAGGAAACTGGCGAAGTTAAGGAGCAAGACGTTTTCATGGGGGATTTCCCACTGATGACGGACACAGGCACATTCATTATTAATGGTGCTGAACGTGTAATCGTTTCACAATTAGTACGTTCTCCAAGTGTGTACTATAGTGGAAAGATTGACAAAAATGGTAAAAAAGGTTATACGGCTACAGTTATTCCGAACCGCGGTGCTTGGTTAGAGTACGAAACGGACGCGAAGGATGTAGTTTATGTACGTATTGACCGTACAAGAAAATTACCGGTAACGGTACTACTACGTTCGCTTGGGTTTGGTACAGACCAAGAGATTCTAGACTTATTAGGCGAAAATGAATACCTACGTAATACTCTTGAAAAAGATAACACAGATAGCACTGAAAAGGCGCTTCTTGAAATCTATGAAAGATTACGTCCAGGTGAACCACCTACAGTAGAAAACGCTAAAAACCTATTAATTACTCGCTTCTTTGATCCGAAGCGTTATGACTTAGCTAGCGTTGGACGCTACAAAATAAATAAAAAATTACACATTAAAAATAGACTATTTAACCAACGTATTGCAGAAACATTAGTGGATCCAGAAACTGGTGAAATTATTGTAGAAAAAGGGACAACTCTTGATCGCCGTACGTTAGACCGTATTATTCCATTCTTAGAAAAGAATATCGGTGAAAAAGTTGCTCACCCTGCTGCTGGCGTATTAGAAGATGAGATTACTCTACAATCTATTAAAATTTACGCACCTGTAGAAGATGGTGAACAAGTTATTCAAGTTATTGGAAATGCGAATGTGAGCAAAAGTGTGAAAAACATTTCACCTGCGGACATCATCGCTTCAATATCTTACTTCTTTAACCTGCTACATAACGTAGGTGACACTGACGATATTGACCATTTAGGAAATCGTCGTTTACGTTCAGTTGGTGAATTACTTCAAAACCAATTCCGTATCGGTTTATCTCGTATGGAACGTGTAGTACGTGAACGTATGTCAATTCAAGATACAAACGCAGTTACTCCACAGGCGTTAATTAATATTCGCCCTGTAATTGCTTCAATTAAAGAATTCTTTGGTAGTTCACAGCTATCTCAATTCATGGACCAAACAAATCCTCTTGCTGAATTAACTCATAAAAGAAGACTATCAGCTCTAGGACCAGGTGGTTTAACACGTGAACGCGCAGGATTTGAAGTGCGTGACGTTCATTACTCTCACTATGGTCGTATGTGTCCGATTGAAACGCCTGAGGGACCAAACATCGGATTAATTAACTCGCTTTCTTCTTATGCAAAAGTAAATCAATTTGGTTTCATTGAAACTCCATATCGTCGTGTAGACCCTGAAACAGGTCGTCTATCAGATAAAATTGACTATTTAACTGCTGATGAAGAGGATCTATACGTAGTTGCCCAAGCGAATGCTCGTTTAGGTGAAGATGGTAGTTTCTTAGATGAAGATGTAGTTGCTCGTTTCCGTGGAGACAACACTGTTGTTAAACGTGAGCGTATTGACTACATGGATGTATCTCCTAAACAAGTAGTATCAGCTGCGACAGCATGTATTCCTTTCTTAGAGAACGATGACTCGAACCGTGCCCTAATGGGAGCGAACATGCAACGTCAAGCAGTGCCATTATTAAACCCTGAATCTCCAATCGTAGGTACGGGTATGGAATACGTTTCAGCAAAAGACTCTGGTGCTGCAGTAATTTGTAAACACCCAGGTATCGTTGAACGTGTTGAAGCAAAAGAGGTTTGGGTACGTCGCTACTTAGAAGTAGATGGACAAAAAGTTAAAGGTGACCTTGATAAATATCGTATGTTAAAATTCGTGCGTTCTAACCAAGGTACTTGTTATAACCAACGCCCAATCGTAAGTGTTGGTGACGAAGTAGTAAGAGGCGAAATTCTTGCAGATGGACCTTCAATGGAAAAAGGTGAATTAGCACTAGGACGTAACGTATTAGTAGCATTCATGACATGGGATGGTTACAACTACGAGGATGCGATCATTATGAGTCGTCGTCTTGTTAAAGAAGATGTTTACACTTCAGTTCATATTGAAGAATATGAATCAGAAGCTCGTGATACAAAATTAGGACCTGAAGAAATCACTCGTGATATTCCAAACGTTGGTGAAGATGCACTTAAAAATCTTGATGAGCGTGGAATTATCCGAATTGGTGCAGAAGTTAAAGATGGAGATTTATTAGTTGGTAAAGTAACGCCTAAAGGTGTAACTGAATTAACTGCTGAAGAACGTCTTCTACATGCAATCTTCGGTGAAAAAGCTCGTGAAGTTCGTGATACATCTTTACGTGTTCCACACGGTGGTGGCGGGATTATTCTTGATGTGAAAGTATTCACTCGTGAAAACGGTGATGAATTACCACCAGGAGTAAACCAACTTGTTCGTGTTTATATCGTTCAGAAACGTAAAATCTCTGAAGGGGATAAAATGGCTGGACGACATGGTAATAAAGGGGTTATCTCTCGTATTTTACCAGAAGAAGATATGCCATTCTTACCTGATGGAACGCCAGTTGATATCATGTTAAATCCTTTAGGGGTACCTTCTCGTATGAACATCGGTCAAGTATTAGAGCTACACTTAGGTATGGCTGCAAGATATCTTGGCATTCATGTTGCTTCTCCAGTATTTGACGGAGCACGTGAGGAAGATGTTTGGGGAACAATTGAAGAAGCTGGTATGGCACGTGATGCAAAAACTGTACTTTATGATGGACGTAGTGGTGAGCCTTTCGATAACCGCGTTTCTGTAGGTGTCATGTATATGATCAAACTTGCACACATGGTTGACGATAAGTTACATGCTCGTTCAACAGGACCATACTCACTTGTTACGCAACAACCACTTGGTGGTAAAGCTCAATTTGGTGGACAGCGTTTTGGTGAGATGGAGGTTTGGGCACTTGAAGCATACGGTGCTGCTTATACATTACAAGAGATCTTAACAGTTAAATCTGATGACGTTGTTGGCCGTGTGAAAACATATGAAGCAATCGTTAAAGGTGAAAATGTACCAGAACCAGGTGTTCCAGAATCATTCAAAGTATTGATTAAGGAATTACAATCTCTAGGTATGGATGTTAAAATGATGTCTGCTACAGATCAAGAAATCGAAATGCGTGATACTGAAGATGATGATGATCAAGCTTCAGAACATTTAGCGATGGATATGGAATACGTAAAAGAATAAGTATTATATAGGGTAAAACCTTAGGACAGAAAGGGAGGTAGGCCCCTTGATAGATGTAAATAATTTCGAGTATATGAAGATCGGACTTGCATCGCCTGACAAAATTCGCTCGTGGTCATACGGGGAAATTAAAAAACCTGAAACAATTAACTACCGTACATTAAAACCTGAAAAAGATGGTCTTTTCTGTGAACGCATTTTCGGTCCTACGAAAGATTGGGAATGTCACTGCGGAAAATATAAACGTGTACGTTATAAAGGTGTAGTTTGTGATCGTTGTGGAGTTGAAGTAACTCGTGCAAAAGTACGTCGTGAGCGTATGGGTCACATCGAATTAGCTGCACCAGTATCACATATTTGGTATTTCAAAGGTATTCCAAGCCGAATGGGACTTGTTTTAGACATGTCCCCTCGTGCTCTGGAAGAAGTAATCTACTTTGCTTCATACGTAGTAACAGAAGCTGGAGATACTCCTTTAGAAAAGAAACAATTGCTTTCTGAGAAAGAGTTCCGTGCTTATCGTGAGCGTTACGGTCAAACTTTCCAAGCATCTATGGGTGCTGAAGCAATTAAAAAACTATTAAGCGATATTAATCTTGAAAAAGATGTTGATTCATTAAAAGAAGAGTTAAAAACTGCTCAAGGTCAACGTCGTACAAGAGCAATTAAACGTTTAGAAGTTTTAGAAGCATTCCGTAACTCTGGTAATGAGCCTTCTTGGATGATCTTAGATGTGCTACCAGTAATCCCACCTGAATTACGACCTATGGTTCAATTAGATGGTGGACGTTTTGCAACTTCAGATCTAAACGATTTATATCGTCGTGTAATTAACCGTAACAACCGTTTAAAACGTTTATTAGACCTTGGTGCACCAAGCATCATCGTACAAAACGAAAAACGTATGCTTCAAGAAGCAGTTGATGCGTTAATTGACAATGGTCGTCGTGGCCGTCCAGTTACTGGACCAGGTAACCGTCCATTAAAATCACTTTCTCACATGCTTAAAGGTAAGCAAGGACGTTTCCGTCAAAACTTACTTGGTAAACGTGTTGACTACTCTGGTCGTTCGGTTATCGTTGTAGGACCAAACTTACAAATGTATCAATGTGGATTACCAAAAGAAATGGCAATTGAATTATTTAAGCCATTCGTGATGAAAGAATTAGTAGAGCGTGGATTAGCACATAACATTAAGTCTGCGAAACGTAAAATTGAGCGTTTACACCCTGAGATTTGGGATGTATTAGAATCGGTTATTCGTGAGCATCCGGTGTTACTAAACCGTGCCCCAACTCTGCACAGACTTGGTATCCAAGCGTTCGAACCTACATTAGTAGAAGGTCGTGCAATCCGTCTACATCCACTTGTATGTACTGCATACAATGCCGATTTTGATGGTGACCAAATGGCTGTTCACGTACCGTTATCAAGTGAAGCACAAGCAGAAGCACGTATCCTAATGCTTGCAGCACAAAACATCCTGAACCCGAAAGATGGTAAACCAGTAGTTACACCATCTCAAGATATGGTATTAGGTAACTATTACTTAACTCTTGAGCGTGCAGGCGCTGTCGGTGAAGGTATGGTATTTAAAGATATTAATGAAGCGTTAATTGCATACCAAAATGGTTATGTACATTTACATTCTCGTGTTGCTGTTGCAGCAAATTCTTTAAATAACGAAACATTTACTGAAGAACAAAGAAATTCATTACTAATCACAACAGTTGGTAAGTTAATCTTCAATGAAATCTTACCTACTTCGTTCCCATATATTAATGAACCTACTCAGAGTAACCTTGAGAAGGAAACTCCTCAGATGTATTTTGTAGCTAAAGGTTCAAATATTAAAGAAATCATTGAAAGTAGAGAAGAAATTGCTCCTTTCAAAAAGAAAATACTTGGAAATATCATTGCAGAAGTATTTAAACGTTTCAAAATTACTGAAACGTCAAAAATGCTAGACCGCATGAAGGATCTTGGATTTAGACACTCTACTAAAGCTGGTATTACAGTTGGTGTATCTGATATCATCGTATTACCTGAAAAGCAATTAATTATTGCTGAAGCTCAAGAAAAAGTAGATAAAGTTCTAAAACAATTCCGACGTGGTTTAATCACAGAAGATGAGCGTTACGATCGTGTAATCGCAATTTGGAGTGATGCGAAGGATGTTATTCAAGGAAAACTGATGGCTTCTCTAAATAAACGTAACCCTATCTTTATGATGAGTGACTCTGGTGCCCGTGGTAACGCATCAAACTTTACTCAGCTTGCAGGTATGCGTGGTCTGATGGCCAACCCGGCTGGTCGTATTATCGAGTTACCAATCAAATCTTCATTCCGTGAAGGTCTAACGGTACTTGAATACTTCATCTCTACACACGGTGCACGTAAAGGTCTTGCCGATACAGCACTAAAAACAGCCGATTCAGGTTACTTAACTCGTCGTCTAGTTGACGTTGCACAAGATGTAATCGTTCGCCAAGATGATTGTGGTACTGACCGTGGATTACATGTTAAGGCAATTAAAGAAGGTAACGAAATTATTGAAGGATTATACGATCGTTTAGTTGGTCGTCATTTACGTTCAACTATACGTCACCCAGAAACAGGTGTATTACTTGGTCAAGAGAACGATTTAATTACAGAAGACTTAGCTCGTGAAATTATCGATGCTGGTATTGAAGAAGTTAATATCCGTTCTGCGTTCACATGTAATACTAACCATGGAGTATGTAAAAAATGTTATGGTCGTAACTTAGCCACAGGTGCTGAGGTTGAAGTTGGTGAAGCAGTAGGTATTATCGCTGCACAATCAATTGGTGAACCAGGTACACAGTTAACGATGCGTACATTCCATACAGGTGGGGTAGCAGGAGACGATATTACTCAAGGTTTACCTCGTATTCAAGAGCTATTTGAAGCACGTAATCCTAAAGGTCAAGCGGTTATTTCTGAAATTGATGGTATTATTTCAATTTCTACTGACGCTAAAGATAAGCAAGAAATTATTGTTCAAGGCTCAGTAGAATCTAGAAACTACCCAGTTCCTTATGGCGCTAGACTAAAAGTTCAAGAAGGTGAATCTATTGAACGCGGTCAGGTAATGACAGAAGGTTCAATTGATCCTAAAGAACTTCTAAAAGTAAAAGGTACAAATGCTGTTCAAGAATACTTACTACGCGAAGTACAAAAAGTATACCGTATGCAAGGGGTAGAAATTGGTGATAAGCACGTAGAGGTAATGGTACGTCAAATGCTGAAGAAAGTTCGTGTAATGGATGCAGGTGAGACTACTTTACTACCTGGTACATTATTAGAACTTCACCAGTTTACTGAAGCGAATAAAGAAGCTTTATTTGCAGGTAAACAACCAGCTACTGCACGCCCATTATTACTAGGTATTACAAAAGCATCATTAGAAACAGACTCATTCCTTTCTGCTGCATCATTCCAAGAAACAACGCGTGTATTAACAGACGCTGCGATAAAAGGAAAACGTGATGAGTTGCTAGGATTAAAAGAGAATGTTATTATAGGTAAGTTGGTTCCAGCTGGTACGGGTATGAACAGATACCGTAAAGTAGATCTTGTAAAGGATTTAACTGAATCAGTTGAAATGAACGAAGAAGTATTAGTTGAAAAATAATCTTAAAATATTTTATAACTTGAGTTGACATCATTTGATGAAAAATGATATTATATTCAAGGTTGCTCCTAGACAATAGCACTGCTAATCTAAGCAGGTTAGATCCGGGGCTAATTTAGGAATATACAGGTTAAAACTGTTTTTGTGAGAAGGAGGACTTCTTCCTTCTTGCAAAAACTTTGTTTTCAACTTATTATGAACCACCTGGATGTGTGGTCTTATAAATATTTGAAGGGAGGAAAACTCATGCCTACTATTAACCAGTTAGTGCGTAATGGACGTACTTCTAAAGTATGGAAATCAAAATCACCAGCATTAAATAAAGGTTTCAACTCATTAAAGAAAAAATCAACTGATTTATCAGCTCCACAAAAACGTGGTGTTTGTACTCGTGTTGGTACAATGACTCCGAAGAAACCGAACTCAGCATTACGTAAATATGCTCGTGTACGTTTAACTAACCAAATCGAGGTAACTGCTTATATCCCAGGTATCGGACACAACTTACAAGAGCACAGTGTTGTTCTTATCCGTGGTGGACGTGTAAAAGATTTACCGGGGGTACGTTACCATATCGTTCGTGGTGCTTTAGATACTGCAGGTGTTGACAAACGTATGCAAGGTCGTTCTAAATATGGAACTAAGAGACCAAAAGCAGCTAAGAAGTAATAAATAACAACTAGCCGAAAGGAGGAAATAACATGCCACGTAAAGGTCCTGTTGCAAAAAGAGATGTATTGCCAGATCCACTTTATAATTCAAAATTAGTTTCTCGTTTAATCAACAAAATGATGATTGACGGAAAAAGAGGAAAGTCTCAAGCTATCTTATACGGAGCATTTGAATTAATCCAAGAACGTTCTGGTAAAGAACCAATGGAAGTATTCGAAGCAGCTCTTAAAAATATCATGCCAGTTCTAGAAGTTAGAGCTCGTCGTGTTGGTGGTTCAAACTACCAAGTACCAGTTGAGGTTCGCCCTGAGCGCCGTACAACTTTAGGTCTTCGCTGGTTAGTTAACTATGCTCGTCTTCGTGGAGAAAAAACGATGGAAGAGCGTTTAGCTAATGAAATTCTTGATGCAGCTAACAACTCAGGTTCTGCAGTTAAGAAACGTGAAGATACACACAAAATGGCAGAAGCGAACAAAGCGTTTGCTCACTACCGTTGGTAAGATTAAAAGCAATTTAGTTATTTCTGCACATAATGAATGTTGGTTAAGTCGTTCACCTATTTCTAATTTAGCTTGCTAGATTAAATAGGTGAACGTCGGATTACATAATTTAGGATGACATAATAGTTCCTTGCTTGTAGTGCTTGCTTAACTTAATAACATGAAGTATGTATAGGAATAACTTTTTCTTGTACTAAAAAATCCTAACTAATACTGGAAGGGAGAAAGAACCCTGATGACTAGAGAGTTCTCCTTAAATAACACTCGTAATATCGGGATCATGGCTCACATTGATGCTGGTAAAACAACAACAACAGAGCGTATCCTTTATTACACAGGTCGTATTCACAAAATTGGTGAAACTCATGAAGGAGCTTCACAAATGGACTGGATGGAGCAAGAGCAAGAGCGTGGTATCACTATCACATCTGCTGCTACAACAGCTCAGTGGAATAACCACCGTGTAAATATCATTGATACTCCAGGTCACGTAGACTTCACTGTAGAAGTTGAACGTTCACTACGTGTACTTGATGGCGCAGTAGCAGTACTTGATGCTCAATCAGGTGTTGAGCCTCAAACTGAAACAGTTTGGCGCCAAGCAACTACTTACGGAGTTCCACGTGTAGTATTCGTTAACAAAATGGATAAAATCGGCGCGGATTTCTTATACTCTGTAGGTACGTTACATGACCGTTTACAAGCTAACGCACACCCAATCCAATTAGCGATGGGTGCTGAAGATAACTTTTGGGGAATCGTTGACCTAGTTGAAATGAAAGCAATTAAGTACAATAATGACTTAGGAACTGACATTGAAACGATCGAAATTCCAGAAGAATATCAAGAACTAGCTGAAGAGTACCGTGGTCGTTTAATCGAAGCGGTAGCTGAGCTAGATGAAGAATTAATGATGAAATACCTTGAAGGTGAAGAAATCACACTTGCTGAATTAAAAGCTGCTATTCGTACAGCTACATGTTCAGTACAATTCTACCCAGTAGTATGTGGTTCTGCTTTCAAAAACAAAGGTGTTCAATTAATGCTTGATGCAGTAATTGATTACCTACCATCTCCATTAGATGTACCAGCTATCAAAGGAACATTACCTGATACTGATGAAGAGAAAATCGTTCCATCAAGTGATGAAGAGCCTTTCGCTGCATTAGCATTCAAAATCATGACTGATCCTTATGTTGGTAAATTAACGTTCTTCCGAGTATACTCAGGTACGTTAGAATCTGGTTCATACGTTCAAAACTCTACAAAAGGTAAGCGTGAGCGTGTAGGACGTATCCTACAAATGCATGCTAACTCTCGTCAAGAGATTTCGAAAGTATACGCTGGAGATATCGCTGCTGCTGTAGGTCTTAAAGATACTACAACTGGTGATACTTTATGTGATGAAAAGAATTTAGTAATTCTTGAGTCTATGGAGTTCCCTGATCCAGTTATCTCAATTGCGATCGAACCAAAATCTAAAGCTGACCAAGATAAAATGGGTCAAGCATTAGTTAAATTAACTGAAGAAGATCCAACTTTCCGTGCACATACTGACCAAGAAACTGGTCAAGTAATCATCGCTGGTATGGGTGAACTTCACCTTGATATCATCGTTGACCGTATGCGTCGTGAATTCAAAGTAGAAGCTAACGTTGGTGCTCCTCAAGTAGCATACCGTGAAACTTTCCGTTCTTCTGCACAAGTAGAAGGTAAATTCGTTCGTCAATCAGGTGGACGTGGACAATTCGGACACGTTTGGATTGAATTCTCACCAAACGAAGAAGGAAAAGGCTTCGAATTTGAAAATGCAATCGTTGGTGGTGTTGTTCCTCGTGAATACATCCCAGCAGTAGCTGCAGGTCTTGAAGATTCTCTTAAAAATGGTGTATTAGCTGGATTCCCACTAATCGACATTAAAGCGAAATTATTCGATGGATCTTACCATGATGTTGACTCGAATGAGATGGCGTTTAAAGTAGCTGCTTCATTAGCTCTTAAAAATGCTGTTAAGAAATGTAACCCAGTTCTACTTGAACCATTAATGAAAGTAGAAGTTGTTATCCCTGAGGAATACTTAGGAGATATCATGGGTGATATTACATCTCGTCGTGGACGCGTTGAAGGTATGGAAGCACGTGGTAACGCTCAAGTTGTTCGTGCTATGGTACCACTTTCAGAAATGTTTGGTTATGCAACTTCATTACGTTCTAACACTCAAGGTCGTGGAACGTTCTCAATGGTATTTGACCATTACGAAGATGTACCAAAATCAATTTCTGAAGAAATTATCAAAAAATATAAAGGTGAGTAATTGATTATTTAGTTCTCATCATGTATAACTATTTATGTTAGATGTTAGCTATAATGGGTACAAGTTACCCTTTATAGCATAATAATAAAACTAAAAAATTAATTTTCTTAATTATAAGGAGGATTTTTACAATGGGTAAAGCTAAATTCGAACGTGTAAAACCACACGTTAACATTGGTACAATCGGACACGTTGACCATGGTAAAACTACATTAACTGCTGCTATTACAACTGTATTAGCTAAAGTAGGTGGAGCTGAAGCTCGCGCTTACGATCAAATCGACGGAGCTCCAGAAGAAAGAGAACGTGGAATCACAATCTCTACTGCACACGTTGAGTACGAAACAGAAACTCGTCACTATGCACACGTTGACTGCCCAGGTCACGCTGACTATGTTAAAAACATGATCACTGGTGCTGCTCAAATGGACGGTGGTATCTTAGTAGTATCTGCTGCTGATGGTCCAATGCCTCAAACTCGTGAGCACATTCTTTTATCTCGTCAAGTAGGTGTACCTTACATCGTAGTATTCATGAACAAATGTGACATGGTTGACGATGAAGAGTTACTTGAATTAGTTGAAATGGAAATCCGTGATCTATTATCAGAATACGAATTCCCTGGCGATGACATTCCAGTAATCAAAGGTTCTGCGCTTAAAGCTCTTGAAGGAGATGCTGCGTGGGAAGCTAAAATTCATGAATTAATGGCTGAAGTTGATTCTTATATCCCAACACCAGCTCGTGAAACTGACAAGCCTTTCTTAATGCCAGTTGAGGATGTATTCTCAATCACTGGTCGTGGAACAGTTGCTACTGGTCGTGTTGAGCGTGGTATCGTTAAAGTTGGTGACGTAGTTGAAATCATCGGTCTTGTTGAAGAGCCAAAATCAACTACTGTAACAGGTGTTGAAATGTTCCGTAAACTTCTTGACCAAGCAGAAGCTGGAGATAACATCGGTGCACTTCTTCGTGGGGTTGCTCGTGACGATATCCAACGTGGTCAAGTTTTAGCTAAACCAGGTTCAGTTAAACAACACACTAAGTTCAAAGCTGAAGTTTACGTTTTATCTAAAGAAGAAGGTGGACGTCACACTCCATTCTTCGCTAACTACCGTCCACAATTCTATTTCCGTACAACTGACGTAACTGGAATCATCCAATTACCAGAAGGCGTTGAAATGGTTATGCCTGGCGACAACATCGAAATGACTGTTGAGTTAATCAACGCAATCGCTGTTGAAGAAGGAACTAAGTTCTCTATCCGTGAGGGTGGACGTACTGTAGGCGCTGGCGTAGTTGCTACAATCGTTGAATAATTAAACTTAAAAGCTTAGAAGATCTTTTCTTCTAAGCTTTTTTTTATAAGTAAATTGGAAATATTTAAAATATGCATTATAACCGATTCTTGCTTGATTTTAATAATCGAAGATAATATAATAACTAAGTACTGAAGACGACGAGAACATTATTTATCTAAACTTATAACAAATGCTTGCAATAGCATTATTTTTTATGTATAATAGATGATGTTGGTCTTTGACTGCGTAGAAGTGGAAGGTTGCTGATACACCCGGCCGCTTTGCCATGGCGAGTGTAAGGAAATTTCCACGGAGTATGTCTATTATTTAAATAGGCGAAAAAGGAGGGAAAATTATGGCAAAAGAAAAAATTCGTATTCGTTTAAAAGCTTATGATCACCGTATTTTAGATCAATCTGCAGAGAAAATCGTTGAAACAGCGAAACGTTCTGGTGCTTCTGTATCTGGTCCGATTCCGTTACCAACTGAGAAATCAGTTTACACGATCCTTCGTGCGGTTCATAAATACAAAGATTCTCGTGAGCAATTCGAAATGCGCACTCACAAACGTTTAATCGATATCGTGAATCCAACTCCACAAACAGTTGATTCATTAATGAGACTAGATTTACCATCTGGCGTTGATATTGAAATCAAACTTTAATAAAAATTATATATAAATTCAGGAGGTGTGACTTATGACTAAAGGAATCTTAGGGAAAAAGATCGGTATGACACAAGTATTTGCTGAAAACGGCGAGTTAATTCCAGTAACTGTAATCGAAGCTACTCCAAACGTGGTTTTACAAAAGAAAACTACTGAAACTGATGGCTACGAAGCTATCCAAATCGGTTTCGCTGACAAACGTGAAAAATTAGCTAACAAACCAGAAAAAGGGCACTCTGCTAAAGCAAACACTGCACCTAAGCGCTTCGTTCGTGAACTTCGCAACGCTGACGTATCAGCTTATGAAGTTGGTCAAGAAGTCAAAGTAGATATTTTTGCAAATGGTGACATCGTTGATGTAACTGGAACTTCAAAAGGTAAAGGATTCCAAGGTAGCATTAAGCGCCACGGACAATCTCGTGGACCAATGTCTCACGGTTCTCGTTACCACCGTCGTCCAGGTTCAATGGGTCCTGTTGCTCCGAACCGTGTATTCAAAAACAAAGCTTTACCTGGTCAAATGGGTGGAGAAAAAGTAACTGTACAAAACCTACAAATCGTTAAAGTTGACGTTGAACGTAACTTACTTTTAGTAAAAGGTAATGTACCAGGTTCTAAAAAATCTTACGTAACAATCCGTACTGCGGTTAAATCTAAATAATTAATTTAGAAGAAAGGAGGAAATAAAATGCCTAAAGTTACTATGTTTAATCAAACAGGTGCTCAAGTAGGAGAAATTGAATTAGCTGATGCTGTATTCGGAATCGCTCCAAACGAACACGCTCTATTTGATGCTGTAATGATGCAACGTGCATCTTTACGTCAAGGTACTCACAAAGTTAAAACACGTTCTGAAGTACGTGGTGGTGGTCGTAAACCATGGAGACAAAAAGGAACTGGCCGTGCTCGTCAAGGTTCAATCCGTTCTCCACAATGGCGTGGTGGTGGTATCGTATTCGGTCCAGCTCCAAGATCATACTCTTATAAATTACCTAAAAAGGTACGTCGCTTAGCGATTAAATCTGCTTTATCTACTAAAGTATTAGAACAAAGCATGCTAGTTCTTGAAGATTTAGCGTTAAACGCACCAAAAACAAAAGATATGGTTACTGTTTTAACTGGCTTATCAGTTGCTAAGAAAGTTTTAATCGTAACAGCTGACCTAAATGAAAACGTAGCTTTATCTGCTCGCAATATCCCTGGAATCACAGTTCTTGCAGCAAATGAAGTAAACGTAATCGACGTTTTACATCATGATACATTAATCATGACTAAAGCTGCGGTGGAAAAAGTAGAGGAGGTGCTTGCGTAATGAAGGATCCTCGTGATATTATCAAACGCCCAGTTATCACTGAAGCTTCTATGGAAGCAATCGCTGAAAAAAAATACACTTTTGAAGTAGATGTAAGAGCTAATAAAACTGAAGTTAAAGATGCTGTTGAAGCAATCTTCGGTGTTAAAGTAGAAAAAGTTAACGTAATGAACTACAAAGGTAAGTTTAAACGTATGGGTAAACATGCTGGTTACACAAACCGTCGTAGAAAAGCAATCGTTAAATTAACTGCTGATAGCCAAGAAATTACATTATTCGAAGGCGTTTAATACTAACTACTAGAAAAGGAGGGAAATTACGATGGGAATCAAAAAGTATAAACCAACCACTAACGGTCGCCGTGGTATGACTACTAATGATTTTGCTGAGATCACTACTGACAAACCAGAAAAATCATTATTAGCTCCACTTAGCAAAAAAGCTGGCCGTAATAACCAAGGTAAAATTACTGTTCGTCACCAAGGTGGTGGACACAAACGTCAATACCGTATCATCGATTTCAAACGAGATAAAGATGGTATACCAGGACGCGTTGCTACAATCGAGTACGATCCAAACCGTTCTGCAAACATTGCGTTAATTAACTACGCTGATGGAGAAAAACGTTACATCCTAGCTCCTAAAAACTTAGTAGTAGGAATGGAAATCGTTTCAGGTCCTGAAGCAGATATTAAAGTAGGTAACGCTTTACCACTTGTAAACATTCCAGTAGGTACTACAATCCACAACATCGAGTTAAAACCAGGTCGTGGAGGACAATTAGTACGTTCAGCTGGTACTTCTGCTCAAGTATTAGGTAAAGAAGATCGTTATGTACTAGTTCGTTTAAACTCTGGTGAAGTACGTATGATTTTAGCAACTTGCCGCGCGACAGTAGGTCAAGTTGGTAATGAACATCACGAACTTATTAACATCGGTAAAGCAGGTCGTTCTCGTTGGATGGGTAAACGCCCAACTGTACGTGGATCTGTAATGAACCCAGTTGATCACCCACACGGTGGTGGTGAAGGACGCTCTCCAATCGGACGTAAATCACCAATGTCTCCATGGGGTAAACCAACTCTTGGTTACAAAACTCGTAAGAAAAACAAAGCGTCAGACAAGTTTATCGTTCGTCGTCGTAAAAAATAACGCGATTGTGCTACGGTTCACTAGAACCGTAGGTCAATCACGAAGGGAGGTACCACAATGGGACGCAGCCTGAAAAAAGGTCCATTTATTGATGATCACTTATTAACTAAAGTTGAGAAATTAAACGAGACTGACTCTAAGCAAGTTGTTAAAACTTGGTCACGTCGTTCGACTATTTTCCCACAATTTATCGGACATACTATTGCAGTATACGATGGTCGTAAACACGTACCTGTATATGTATCGGAAGATATGGTAGGTCACAAACTTGGTGAATTTGCTCCAACTCGTACTTATAAAGGTCACGATGCGGATGACAAGAAAACTAGAAGATAATGAGAGGAGGCACTCCAATGCAAGCTAAAGCTGTACTGAGAACAGTTCGTATCGCTCCTCGTAAAGTTCGTCTAGTAGTCGATTTAATCCGAGGTAAACAAGTTGGCGAAGCGATCGCAATCCTTCGACACACACCAAAAACTGCTTCTCCTGTTGTAGAAAAATTATTAAAATCTGCTATTGCTAACGCAGAGCATAACTATGATATGGATGTTAATAACTTATACATCGAAAAAGTATTCGTTGATGAAGGTGCTACTTTAAAACGTTTCCGCCCTCGTGCACAAGGACGTGCTAGCGCAATCAACAAACGCACAAGCCACATTACAATCGTGGTATCAGAGAAGAAGGAGGGATAATCGATGGGACAAAAGGTAAATCCAGTCGGACTTCGTGTTGGTATTATTAAAGATTGGGAATCTAAATGGTACGCTGAAAAAGATTACGCTGATCTTTTACATGAAGACATCAAAATTCGTGAGTACATTAGCACTCGTTTAAAAGATTCTGCTGTATCTAAAGTAGAAATCGAAAGAGCTGCTAACCGTGTAAACATTACAGTTCACACTGCAAAACCAGGTATGGTAATCGGTAAAGGTGGTTCGGAAGTTGAAGCTCTTCGTAAAGCTTTAAACAACCTTACTGGCAAACGTGTTCATATCAACATCATCGAAATTAAAAGAGCAGATCTTGATGCTAAATTAGTAGCTGAAAACATCGCTCGTCAATTAGAAAACCGTGTTTCTTTCCGTCGTGCTCAAAAGCAAGTACTTCAACGTGCTATGCGTGCTGGTGCATTAGGTATTAAAACACAAGTTTCTGGTCGTCTTGGCGGAGCAGATATTGCTCGTTCAGAATCATATAGTGAAGGTACAGTGCCACTTCATACATTACGTGCTGATATCGATTATGCAACTGCAGAAGCAGATACAACATACGGTAAACTAGGCGTAAAAGTATGGATTTACAAAGGTGAAGTTCTTCCTACAAAAAAGAAAGCTTCTGAGGAAGGAGGAAATTAATTATGTTAATGCCTAAACGTGTTAAATATAGAAGAGAGCATCGTGGAAAAATGCGTGGACGTGCCAAAGGTGGTACTGAAATTGCATTCGGTGAATTCGGTTTACAATCTACTGAAGCTTCTTGGATTACTAACCGTCAAATTGAAGCAGCGCGTCGTGCTATGACTCGTTACATGAAACGTGGCGGTAAAGTATGGATTAAAATCTTCCCTTCTAAGCCTTACACAGCTAAACCTCTTGAGGTTCGTATGGGTAGCGGTAAAGGTGCTCCAGAAGGTTGGGTAGCAGTCGTTAAACCAGGAAAAATTATGTTCGAAATCGCTGGTGTATCTGAAGAAGTAGCTCGTGAAGCACTACGCTTAGCAGCTCACAAATTACCAGTTAAATGTAAGTTTGTAAAACGTGAAGACAATGGTGGTGATTCTAATGAAAACTAATGAGATTCGCGATCTTACCACTGCTGAAATTGAATTAAAAGTGAAATCTCTTAAGGAAGAGTTATTCAATCTTCGTTTCCAATTAGCTACAGGACAATTAGAGAACACTGCTCGTATCCGCGAGGTTCGTAAAGCAATTGCTCGTATGAAAACTGTAGTTCGTGAAAGAGAAATTAACTCTAATAATTAATAATGAGGGGAGGTTTGCACAGTGAGCGAACGTAACCAACGTAAAGTTTACACAGGACGTGTAGTTTCTGATAAGATGGATAAGACAATTACTGTTGTAGTTGAAACTTACAAAACACATAAACTATACGGAAAACGCGTTAAATATTCTAAGAAATATAAAGCGCACGATGAGCTAAACACTGCAAAAGTTGGCGATATCGTAAAAATCATGGAGACTCGTCCATTATCAGCTACAAAACGTTTCCGTTTAGTTGAAATCGTAGAAGAAGCTGTTATTATCTAATAGATGATCGGATATCATTCTTAATCCGAAAGGAGGTCAATTTGACATGATCCAACAAGAAACTCGTTTAAAAGTTGCTGACAATTCAGGTGCACGTGAATTACTTACTATTAAAGTATTAGGTGGTTCAGGCCGTAAAACTGCTAACATCGGTGATATCATCGTATGTACAGTAAAACAAGCAACACCAGGTGGCGTTGTTAAAAAAGGTGATGTAGTTAAAGCTGTTATCGTTCGTACGAAACGCGGTGTTCGTCGTCCAGACGGTACTTACATCAAATTTGATGAAAACGCAGCTGTTATCATTAAAGATGATAAGAGCCCACGTGGTACTCGTATTTTCGGACCAGTTGCACGTGAATTACGTGATAGCAACTTCATGAAAATCGTATCATTAGCTCCAGAAGTACTTTAATTAATGTACTTTAATAAATACTTCAGAAAGCCTTATTAAGGAGGTGCACGAAGAAGATGCATGTAAAAAAAGGTGATAAAGTTCAAGTTATCTCTGGTAAAGACAAAGGAAAACAAGGTGTTATCCTTGCTGCTTTTCCAAAGAATAACCGCGTACTAGTTGAAGGTGTTAACATCATTAAAAAACACTCAAAACCTACTCAAGCTAACCCACAAGGTGGCATCATCGAGAAAGAAGCACCAATCCATGTTTCTAATGTTATGGCATTAGATCCAAAAACTGGAGTACCTACACGCGTAGGTTACCAATTAGTGGATGGTAAAAAAGTACGTATTGCAAAAAAATCAGGCGAATTACTTGATAAATAATAGAAATTTATGAAAGGAGGTCAACTGAATGAACCGCCTAGTCGAGAAATATCAAAATGAAATCACTCCTGCTCTAGTGAGCAAGTTTAACTATAAATCAGTTATGCAAGTGCCAAAAATTGAAAAGATCGTCATCAACATGGGTGTTGGTGAGGCTGTTTCAAATTCAAAAGCATTAGATACAGCTGTTGAGGAATTAACTTTAATCGCAGGTCAAAAACCTGTTGTAACTAGAGCTAAAAAATCAATCGCTCAATTCCGTCTTCGTGAAGGAATGCCTATCGGTGCTAAAGTTACATTACGCGGTGAGCGTATGTACGAATTCTTTGAGAAATTAGTTTCTGTAACATTACCTCGTGTACGTGACTTCCGTGGAATCTCTAAAAAGTCATTCGATGGCCGTGGAAACTACACTTTAGGTGTTAAAGAGCAATTAATCTTCCCAGAGATCGATTATGATAAAGTAAACAAAGTACGTGGTATGGACATCGTTATTGTAACTACTGCAAATACTGATGAAGAAGCTCGTGAAATGCTAACATTATTCGGAATGCCTTTTCAAAAATAATGAAAGCCAGCGCTAAAGAAGAGGAGGCGAAAACGTGGCTAAAAAATCAATGATTGCGAAACAAAAACGTGCTCAGAAATTTAAAGTACAAGAGTATACACGTTGCGAACGTTGCGGACGTCCACACTCAGTATTACGTAAATTTAAACTTTGCCGTATTTGTTTCCGTGAACTTGCTTATAAAGGACAAATCCCTGGCGTTAAAAAAGCTAGTTGGTAATTCTATAGATATTAGGAAGGAGGTTATCTGAACATGGTCATGACAGATCCTATTGCAGATATGCTTACTCGCATTCGTAATGCGAACATGGTACGTCACGAGAAATTAGAATTCCCAGGTTCTAACCTAAAGAAAGAAGTTGCTGAAATTCTAAAACGTGAAGGTTTCATCCGTGACGTTGAGTACATTGAAGATGATAAACAAGGTATCATCCGTATTTTCTTAAAATATGGTGTGAACAACGAACGTGTTATCACTGGATTAAAAAGAATTTCTAAGCCTGGCTTACGCGTATACGCTAAAGCTGACGAAGTACCTCGCGTACTTAACGGTTTAGGTGTTGCTATTGTATCAACATCTAAAGGTGTAATGACAGATAAAGAAGCTCGTCAAGCAAAAACTGGTGGCGAAATCTTAGCATACGTTTGGTAATAAAACACAGAGAGAATGGAGGTGTAGTGAATGTCTCGTGTTGGTAAAAAAGAACTTGTAATTCCTGCTGGAGTTACTCTTACTAATAACAACAATACTATTACAGTAAAAGGACCTAAAGGTGAGTTAACTCGTACTTTTAGCCCTGATATGACAATCGAAGTTAACGAGAACGTATTAACAGTTGCACGTCCAACTGATAACAAAGAGCACCGTGCTCTTCATGGTACAACTCGTGCTATCTTAGGTAACATGGTTGAAGGTGTAACTAATGGTTATACTCGTAACCTTGAATTAGTTGGGGTAGGTTACCGTGCGACTAAAACAGGTGACAAACTTGTTCTAGCTGTTGGTTATTCTCACCCAGTTGAGATCACTCCTGAAAATGGTGTTGAAATCGAAGTACCTTCAAATACTAAAATCAGTATTAAAGGTATCGACAAAGAACGTGTAGGCGCTCTTGCTGCTTACATCCGTCAAGTACGTCCACCAGAGCCTTATAAAGGTAAAGGTATTCGTTACGAAGGCGAAATGGTTCGTCGTAAAGAAGGTAAAACTGCGAAGTAATCTATAACTAGATAAGAGAAAGGAGTGACCAAGATGATCTTTAAGGCTGATAAAAATGCAGTACGTAAAAAAAGACATGCTCGTGTTCGTACTAAATTATCTGGTACTCAAGAACGTCCACGTTTAAACGTTTATCGTTCAAACAACCATATCTATGCTCAAATCATTGATGATGTTAATGGCGTAACATTAGCAAGTGCATCAACTTTAGATAAAGAATTAACTTTAAATGGTACTGGTAATATCGATGCAGCAACATTAGTTGGTAGCTTAGTTGCAAAACGTGCTACTGAAAAAGGTGTTACTGAAGTTGTATTCGACCGCGGTGGTTACTTATATCATGGTCGCGTAAAAGCTTTAGCTGAAGCTGCTCGTGAAGCTGGTTTACAATTTTAATAAAAGAAGGAGGGACATACATGCGTCGCATTGATCCTAATAAATTAGAGCTTGAAGAACGCTTAGTTACGATCAACCGTGTTGCTAAAGTTGTAAAAGGTGGACGTCGTTTCCGCTTTGCAGCATTAGTAGTTGTTGGTGACAAAAACGGTCATGTAGGTTTTGGTACTGGTAAAGCTCAAGAAGTACCTGATGCTATTCGTAAAGCTGTTGAAGATGCTAAGAAAAATCTAATTAACGTACCAATCGTTGGAACTACAATTCCTCACGTAATTACTGGTCGTTTTGGAGCTGGTGAAGTATTCTTAAAACCTGCTTCTGAAGGTACTGGAGTTATCGCAGGAGGTCCTGTTCGTGCGGTATTAGAACTTGCTGGGGTACATGATATCTTATCTAAATCTCTTGGTTCTAACACACCAGTAAACATTGTACGTGCTACTATTGAAGGTTTAAGTAACTTAAAACGTGCGGATGAAGTTGCAAAATTACGTGGTAAATCTGTAGAAGAATTACTAGGTTAATAAGGAGGGATAACGATGGCTAAACAGTTAGAAATTACCCTTACTCGCAGTGTAATTGGTCGTAAACAAGACCAAATCGCAACAGTTCGTGCTTTAGGTATTACTAAAACGAACCAAACTGTTGTTAAACAAGATAACGCTGCAATGCGTGGGATGATTAACAAAGTTTCTCACCTTGTATCTGTAAAAGAAATTTAATTGAACATGAATAAGTAAGGAGGTGCCCTAATGAAACTTCATGAATTAAAACCTACAGAAGGTTCTCGTAAAGTATCTAAACGTATCGGTCGTGGTATCGGTTCAGGTACTGGTAAAACTGCAGGTAAAGGTCATAAAGGACAAAACGCTCGTTCAGGTGGCGGTGTTCGTCTTGGATTTGAAGGTGGTCAAACTCCTTTATTCCGTCGTTTACCAAAACGTGGTTTCACTAACATCAACCGTAAAGATTACGCAATCGTTAATGTTGAAACGTTAAATCGCTTCGAAAACGGAACTGAAGTAACTCCTGAGTTACTGATCGAAACTGGTATCGTTCGTAAAGAATTAGCTGGTATTAAGATTTTAGGTAAAGGTAAGTTAGAAGTTAAACTTACTGTTAAAGCTCATAAGTTCTCATCTTCTGCGGTAGAGGCAATCGAAGCAGCTGGTGGAAATGCTGAGGTGATCTAAAATGTTCCGGACAATCTCCAACTTTATGCGCATTGCAGATATTAGAAAAAAAATATTTTTTACGTTATTAATGTTAATTGTATTTCGTATTGGAACGTTTATACCTGTTCCAAACGTCAACGCCGATGTATTAGCATCACAAGATAGCTCAAGCATCTTTGGTGTTCTAAACACATTCGGTGGAGGAGCTCTTAAACAGTTCTCGATTTTTGCAATGGGTATAATGCCGTACATTACTGCTTCAATTATTATTCAGTTACTTCAAATGGACGTTGTTCCGAAGTTAACTGAATGGTCGAAGCAAGGCGAGATTGGTCGACGTAAATTGACTCAACTGACTAGATACATCACAATTATTCTAGGTTTTGTAGAAGCAATTGGATTATCAATCAGTATGAACAATATTACTGGCGGAATGTTAATTGAAAATCCAGGTTGGTCAACCTATCTTTATATAGCAATTGTACTAACAGCTGGAACATCTTTCTTATTGTGGTTAGGTGAGCAGATTACTGCTAAAGGTGTAGGGAACGGTATATCAGTTATCATCTTTGGCGGTATAGTTGCTGCTATACCTAATACAATGAGCCAAGTCTATCAGCAACAATTTAAAGGTGCTGGTGACGCGCTATTCTTAAACATCGTAAAAGTTGGCCTAGTTGTTTTAATTTTACTATTAGTAATCGTAGCTGTAATTTACATTCAACAAGCTAATCGTAAAATTCCAATTCAATATGCTAAACGAAACAATGGTAATAATAGCTATGTCGGAGGACAATCTACTCACTTGCCATTAAAAGTAAATGGCGCTGGGGTTATTCCGGTAATCTTCGCTGTTTCATTTTTAATTACTCCTTCAACAATTGCATCGTTCTTACCAAGTAACAATGTGACTGAATGGATTAAAACGCATTTTACGTATAACAATCCATGGGGAATGGCATTTTATTTAGTCTTGATCATTGCTTTCACATATTTTTATACTTTTGTTCAGGCTAATCCAGAGCAAATGGCTGAAAATCTTCAGAAGCAAGGTGGCTACATCCCGGGTATTCGCCCAGGTAAGAGCACTCAAGAATATATCATTAAAGTCTTATATCGTTTAACTTTCGTAGGAGCAATTTTCTTAGCTGTCATCGCATTATTACCAATTGTATTTGGTAAATTTGCGAACTTACCACCTTCAGCTCAAATCGGAGGAACAAGTTTACTAATCGTAGTCGGAGTTGCGCTTGAAACAATGAAACAATTAGAAAGTCAGCTTGTTAAGAGAAACTACAAAGGCTTTATTAAAGAACGAGCATAGGGAAATATATAATTCCCTATTGCTCACCTAATATTGAGGAGGATTAACCATGAATTTAATTCTTATGGGGCTTCCTGGTGCAGGCAAAGGCACACAAGCTGAGAAAATTGTCGAAAAATACGGCATTCCTCATATATCTACTGGCGATATGTTCCGTGCAGCGATTAAAGACGGCACTGAACTAGGTCTTCAAGCAAAATCGTTTATGGATCAAGGTCATCTTGTTCCTGATGAGGTAACAATTGGTATTGTACGTGAACGATTAGCTAAAGATGATTGCCAAAACGGTTTTTTATTGGATGGTTTTCCTAGAACAGTTGCGCAGGCTGAAGCACTAGAAGAGACTCTGAAAGTAATGAATCGTAAAATTGACTTCGTGTTAAACATTCATGTAGACCAACAACTTTTAATTGAACGTTTAACAGGTCGTCGTATTTGCAAAGAGTGTGGAGCAACTTATCATTTAATTTTCAATCCACCTGTTGAAGAGGGTGTTTGCCCAAAATGTGGCGGAGAACTTTATCAACGTGCGGATGATAATGAAGAAACAGTTGCAAATCGCCTTGAAGTAAATATCAAACAAACTCAACCTTTACTTGATTTCTACAATAATCTTGGTTATGTAAAAACAATTGAAGGTGAACAAGAGATTAACAAAGTTTTCAATGACATTGATAATCTTTTAAAAGAGTTAGTTTAATAATTGAACGATAAGATCGTCGTTCCTTGTGTATGACGTATTGTTGTTTCGTCAAAACTGATACTGTTATTAAAGCTTAAACATAGCTTTGCTTGGAACGATTGATATAATATAGGTCTTTAATAGGCCAAAATATCTCCAACATATCAGAGCACTTTGGCTTAATGTTCCTAAGCGTATGTTTGCCTACAAGCAAGCTACTGATTTGAAGAAAGGAGAATGCCCTAATGGCGAAAGATGATGTAATTGAAATTGAAGGTACCGTTACGGAAACACTTCCGAATGCGATGTTCAAAGTTGAATTGGAAAATGGTCATGTCGTTCTTGCACACGTTTCTGGTAAAATTCGTATGAACTTCATTCGTATTCTTCCAGGTGACAAGGTTACTGTAGAACTATCTCCATATGATTTAACTCGTGGCCGTATTACGTACCGTTTTAAATAATAAATATGCACTCCGTAATCTACAAGGAGGTTGAAATCATGAAAGTGAGACCATCAGTAAAACCAATCTGTGAAAAATGTAAAGTTATCCGCAGACGTGGTAAAGTAATGGTAATTTGTGAAAATCCAAAACATAAACAAAAACAAGGTTAATATAGAAGGAGGTGCACTAGAATGGCTCGTATTGCTGGTGTAGATATTCCTCGCGACAAACGCGTGGTTGTTTCTTTAACTTATGTATACGGAATCGGTCGTGCAACTTCTGAAAAAATCTTAGCTGAAGCTGGTATTTCAGAAGACACTCGTGTACGTGATTTAACAGAAGAAGAATTAGGTAAAATTCGTGAATTAATCGATAAGTTGAAAGTTGAAGGGGATCTTCGTCGTGAAGTTTCTTTAAACATTAAACGTCTAATCGAAATCGGTTCATATCGTGGTATTCGCCACCGTCGTAGCTTACCTGTTCGTGGTCAAAACACTAAAAACAATGCTCGTACTCGTAAAGGCCCACGCCGTACAGTAGCGAACAAGAAGAAATAATATTTTTTAAGTAAAGGAGGGTATTCAACATGGCACGTAAAACAAATGTACGTAAACGTCGTGTGAAAAAGAATATTGAAGCTGGTACAGCTCATATTCGTTCAACTTTCAATAACACAATCGTAACAATCACTGATGTTCATGGTAACGCAATTTCTTGGTCAAGCGCTGGATCATTAGGTTTCAAAGGATCTCGTAAATCTACTCCATTCGCTGCACAAATGGCTGCTGAAACTGCTGCTAAAGCTTCTATGGAACACGGTTTAAAAACTCTTGACGTAACTGTTAAAGGTCCGGGTGCTGGTCGTGAGGCTGCTATCCGTGCTCTTCAAGCTGCTGGTCTTGAAGTAACTGCTATCAGAGACGTTACTCCAGTTCCACATAACGGATGCCGTCCACCAAAACGTCGTCGTGTATAATTTGTCTGTATAAATTTTCAAAAATTGTCTATAATGGATTATGATATATGTTTGGCAAATATTAACAGACATCTCTTGTTGTGCACAATTAGGAACTGCCTAATAGGGACTTTCGGTTAGCATGGTCTAACCGAGGGTTTCGACGTTTTGAAGGAGGGTTTAAAAAATGATTGAAATCGAAAAGCCGAAAATCGAAACGGTTGAGATCAGTGACGATTCCAAATATGGTAAATTCGTTATTGAACCACTTGAGCGTGGATATGGTACAACGCTAGGTAACTCCTTACGTCGTATCCTTTTATCCTCACTTCCTGGTGCCGCTGTAACTGCTATTCAAATTGATGGCGTGTTACATGAGTTCTCTACAGTTGAAGGTGTTGTAGAAGACGTTACAACAATTATTCTTAATGTTAAAAAACTTGCTCTGAAAATTTATTCAGACGAAGAAAAAACATTAGAAATTGATGTACGCGGTGAGGGGCCAATTACTGCAGCCGATATTACGCATGATAGCGATGTTGAAGTTCTAAATCCAGATCTTCATATTGCAACTCTTGCTAAAGATGCTCATTTACGTATGCGTCTAACTGCTAGACGTGGACGTGGATACATCCCTGCAGATGGTAACAAAAGAGAGGATCAAGCAATAGGTGTTATTCCTATCGACTCGATTTACACTCCAGTGTCTCGTGTCACATACCAAGTTGAAAATACACGTGTGGGACAGGTTTCAAATTTCGATAAGTTAACACTTGATGTTTGGACTGACGGAAGTATTGGACCAAAAGATGCTATCGCACTTGGTTCAAAAATTCTAACTGAACACTTAAACATTTTTGTAGGTTTAACTGACGAAGCTAAAAATGCAGAAATCATGGTCGAAAAAGAAGAAGATCAAAAAGATAAAGTCCTTGAAATGACGATTGAAGAACTTGATCTTTCTGTTCGTTCATATAACTGCTTAAAGCGAGCTGGTATTAATACCGTACAAGAGCTTGCGAATAAGACAGAAGAAGACATGATGAAAGTACGTAACTTAGGTCGTAAGTCTTTAGAAGAAGTAAAACATAAGTTAGAAGAGTTAGGTCTTGGCCTACGTAAAGAAGACTGATTGTAGCTTCTATAAAGGGAGAGGCGTTCTCTTCATGTCTATATGACCCAATTTTGATACTACTTACAAAGGAGGGAACTAGAAATGGGATACAGAAAATTAGGACGTACTAGCTCACAACGTAAAGCTATGTTACGTGACTTAGCTACTGATTTAATTATCAACGAACGTATTCAAACTACTGAAACTCGTGCGAAGGAGTTACGTTCAGTTGTTGAAAAAATGATTACTTTAGGTAAACGTGGAGACTTACATGCTCGTCGTCTAGCTGCTGCTTACATCCGTAATGAAGTTGCTAACGCTGAAAATGGTCAAGACGCTTTACAAAAATTATTTGCTGACATCGCTCCTCGTTACACAGAGCGCCAAGGTGGATACACTCGTATCGCAAAAATTGGTCCTCGTCGTGGAGACGCAGCACCAATGGTTGTTATCGAATTAGTTTAATATTCGAATACAAAAGGGCTCGACGTTTCTAGTAAACATGTCGTTGCCCTTTTTTTCTGTTTACTTTTAGACTATTATATATCTATAAACAATGAGAAATTATAGGTGAACAAATGAGAAAAGATAGTATTAAAGTAGATAACATATCTTTTAAATACCCACAGGCACAATCAAATGCAGTTCATTCGGTATCATTTAATATAAAGGAAAATGAATGGATCGCTATTGTAGGTCGAAACGGATCAGGAAAGTCAACGCTTGCTAAACTTTTAAATGGACTGATATTACCTGAAGAAGGACAAATTGTGATTGATGAGGAAATTAGCTTATCAGAAGAAACAATTTGGGATGTTCGAAAGAAAATAGCGATGGTATTTCAAAATCCTGATAATCAGTTTGTAGGTACGACAGTAATAGATGATATTGCATTTGGTTTAGAAAACCATGGGATAGAGAAAAAAGAAATGGATCGTCGAATTGAAGAAGTTTTAAACATCGTCAATATGAACGAATTTGTACTCCATGAGCCACACTCTCTATCTGGTGGTCAAAAACAAAGAGTAGCAATAGCAGGAGCATTAGCAATTCAACCAAGTATATTAATATTAGATGAAGCTACATCGATGTTAGATCCTTTCGGTAGAAAAGAAGTAATCGAGACAATTCGTGATTTACATAAAGATATTAATATGACTGTTATTTCGATTACTCATGATATAGAAGAAGCAATACATGCAGACCGTATTTTAATTATGCACGATGGTCATTTAGTTCAAAGCGTAACTCCAGAAGAACTTTTAAAAACAGAGTTTTCTTTAGAGTCGCTTGGATTAGCATCTCCTTTTACAAATAACCTTTCTAGTTTATTAATCGAAAAAGGTTTACCTTTGAGACAAGACCATCTAGAGCAAGAAAGCTTGGTGATCGAATTATGCAAATTACTTTTGAAAAAGTAGGCTATACTTATCAGCCGAAAACACCTTTCGAGCATCGCGCTCTTTATGATATTGATGTTACGATACCTGAAGGGTCATATTATGCTGTAATTGGTCACACAGGCTCAGGTAAATCTACTTTTCTGCAACATTTAAATGGCCTCTTACAACCAACAGAGGGCATCGCTAAAATAGACGATATTACCCTTTTATCAGATAAGAAAAACAAGAATTTAAAATCATTAAGAAAAAAAGTAGGCTTAGTTTTTCAGTTTCCCGAGCAGCAATTATTTGAAGAAACTGTAGAGAAAGATATTTGCTTTGGTCCAATGAATTTTGGTGTATCTGAAGATGAGGCAAAAAAAAGAGCTAAAGATCTAATTGAAAAAGTAGGCTTAAGTGAAGAATATTTATTGAAGTCACCATTTGAATTAAGTGGTGGACAAATGCGAAGGGTTGCTATTGCTGGTGTTTTAGCAATGGAACCAGAAGTTTTAGTATTGGATGAACCAACTGCTGGTCTTGATCCTAGTGGTCAAAAGGCTTTAATGGATATGTTTTATCAATTGCATAAAGAAAAAGGCCTGACGATCATTTTGGTGACGCATAGCATGGAAGATGCAGCGAGATATGCGGATACGATTCATGTACTTCAAAAAGGGACTACGTATTTAAAAGGAAGCCCTTTAGAAGTATTCTCTTATGAAAAGGAATTAGAGGAAATTGGATTACAAATTCCACTTTCTTTAAAATTCCATCAAGAACTAAATCAAAAATTAGGTATTAAAGAAAAAGCTACAAGTCTAACAATCGAACAACTCGCTAATTATATAGCGAATCTTTATAATGGGGAAACAAAATGAATAGTCTAATTATCGGAAAATATATTCCAATCGATTCACTTATTCATCGTCTAGATGCTAGAGCAAAACTACTTACAATGTTCATTTTTATTTGTATCGTTTTCTTTGCAAATAATTTTATAACATACGGTATTTTATTTTTATTTTCAATTGTAGCAGTACTGCTATCAAGAGTACCTTTTAATTATTATTTAAAAGGATTAAGAGCAATCTGGTTGATCGCAGTGTTTACGTTTTTATTGCATGTTTTTACAAATAAAGAGGGACCACTAATTTATCATTTTGGATGGGTCGATATTCATAAAGAAGGAATTATTCAAGGTATTTATATATCAGTAAGATTTTTTCTTTTAGTTTCAATTACTACTTTACTGACATTAACAACAAATCCAATCGAAATTACCGATGGTCTTGAGTCATTATTTAACCCATTTAAAAGGTTCGGTTTACCTGTGCATGAAATGGCTTTAATGATGTCAATTTCACTACGATTCATTCCTACGCTTATGGAAGAGACTGAGAAGATTATGAAGGCACAATCGTCCAGAGGAGTGGATTTCTCTTCAGGACCTATTAAAGATCGGTTAAAGGCATTGGTCTCTTTACTTGTGCCATTATTTATTCATTCATTTAAACGGGCTGAAGACTTAGCAGTTGCGATGGAAGCTAGAGGTTACCAAGGCGGAGATGGAAGATCAAAGTTTCGTGTTATGAAGTGGCATTTACGGGATACAGCATGCTTTGTTGTATTACTGATATTATTTTTACTATTATTGTTTTTACGTAAGTAATGGAGATAAGTTATGAATCGAATTAAATGTATAATTTCATATGACGGCACACAATTTAATGGCTACCAAGTTCAACCTAATCAGAGAACAGTCCAAACGGATATTGAGAAGGTTCTAACAAAAATGCACAAAGGGAATCCAATAAGAATCCACGCATCTGGTAGGACAGATACAGGGGTCCACGCAGTAGGACAAGTAATTCATTTTGATAGTGAATTTGTGCTTCAACCAGAGCAATGGAAAAGGGCATTAAATGCACAATTACCTAAAGATATAAATGTTAAATTTGTAGAGATCGTTGATGATAATTTTCATTCTAGATTTGATGTCGTTCGAAAAGAATACCGTTATTTTATTTGGAATGAAAAAGACGAAAATGTTTTTTCTAGAAACCATCATTATTTTTTTCCTTTTGACCTAAATACTGTTAAAATGCAAGAAGCATTGGATTGCTTACTAGGTACACATGATTTTAGTTCCTTTTGTGCATCAAATACGGATATAAAGGACAAAGTACGAACGATTTATAAAGGAAGTATTAATAAAACAGATCAAGGGATTGTCATCGCTCTTGAAGGAAATGGTTTTCTTTATAATATGGTTAGAATAATTGTTGGAACATTAATTGAAGTGGGGCAAGGAAAGCGTGATGTAAAAAGTGTTAAAAACGCATTATTAGCACGTGATCGAGCCAAGGCTGGTAAGACTTCACCGCCTAATGGCCTGTTTTTATGGAAAGTTGATTATAACAACTAATCCTGGTGTAACATTTGCTTGACATTAGAAGGTATAAAGTTTAATATTAAATACGGTATTGTTTTAAGAACCACGATTAGCCCCGGAACCAGTCGTGTTAAAGATAAACAATAAAAACAATTTTACTTTATGTATATTGTATTAGGAGGAAAATAGAATGCGCACAACTTATATGGCAAAAGCTAGCGAAGTTGAACGTAAGTGGTTCGTTGTAGACGCTGAAGGAAAAACTTTAGGTCGTCTTGCAACTGAAGTAGCTACTTTACTTCGCGGTAAGCACAAACCAACTTTCACACCACACGTTGATACAGGTGATAACGTAATCATCATCAACGCTGAGAAAGTTGAATTAACAGGAAACAAATTAAACAATAAAATTTACTACCGTCATACAATGTATGCTGGTGGTTTAAAAGAGCGTACAGCTTTAGAAATGCGTACTAACTACCCAGTTAAAATGCTTGAGTTAGCTGTTAAAGGTATGCTTCCAAAAGGACGTCTTGGACGTGCTCAAATTAAAAAATTACACGTGTATGCTGGTAACGAGCATCCACACCAAGCACAAAAACCAGAAGTTTACGAACTTCGCGGATAATTATAAAAGGAGGGCATTCACATGGCACAAGTACAATACTATGGCACAGGACGTCGTAAAAGCTCAGTAGCTCGTGTACGTTTAGTTCCTGGCGAAGGACGCGTTATCATTAACGGTCGTGATTTTGAAGATTACATCCCATTCGCTGCATTAAGAGAAGTTGTTAAACAACCACTTGTTGCAACTGAAACATTAGGTAGCTATGATATTTTAGTAAACGTTAACGGTGGTGGATACACTGGTCAAGCTGGTGCAATTCGTCACGGTATCTCAAGAGCATTATTACAAGTTGATCCTGAATACCGCGGAACTTTAAAACGCGCTGGATTATTAACTCGTGATGCACGTATGAAAGAGCGTAAAAAATACGGTCTTAAAGGTGCACGTAGAGCTCCTCAGTTCTCAAAACGTTAATTTTTATTTATACGTTCAAAACTCCTCTCCACTTTGTGGACAGGAGTTTTTTATTTTGCAGGTTTATTTGATCATGTGTAAACCTGATATCCACTATTTTCAATCCTCTCCCGTAACTGTACTTCCTTTTCTCTTATCTTTCCTTTGATGATGAACAGGACTTTGTAATTTTTACCTGTCTGTTGTTATTTCAAAATGAAGCTCCTCATTGTTTAAATGCAGGTCATTTAACCTTTTTGAAACTTTTTATATTTATTTTAAAAGTGTTTGTAGGTTTTTGTATTGTTTTGTAGGTTTGCATATAAACTTAGTTATGTATTTCATTTATATGTTTGAAAGCGTTAACAAGGGGGATTTATATGAAGAAATTTGGATTAGCTACGCAAATCTTTGTTGCTCTTATATTAGGTATTGTTGTAGGAGCTTTAGTATACGGAAATGAAAAGGCAATATCTTATATTCAACCGATTGGTGATATCTTTATTCATTTAATTAAAATGATTGTTATGCCAATTGTAATTTCAGCTCTTGTAGTAGCTGTAGCGGGTGTAGGGGATATAAAGAAGCTAGGAAAACTTGGAGGAAAAACACTTCTTTATTTTGAAATCATTACAACGATTGCGCTTGGAATTGGAATGCTTGCAGCGAATGTATTCCATCCAGGTAAAGGCGTAGATATGAGTCATCTGCAAAAAGGTGATATTTCAGCATATGAACAAACAGCAACTGCAACACAACAAAGTGGTTTTGCAGAGACAATCGTTCACATTTTCCCAAAAAATGTGTTTGAATCAATGGCACAAGGTGATCTTTTACCGATTATTTTCTTCTCTGTACTATTTGGTTTAGGAGTAGCAGCGATCGGAGAAAAAGGAAAGCCTGTTCTTGGATTTTTTGAAGGCGTATTAGAAGCGATGTTTTGGGTTACAAATCAAGTTATGAAAACTGCTCCGTTCGGGGTTTTCGCGTTAATTGCTGTAACAGTTGCAAAGTTTGGTGTAAGTACTTTATTACCACTTGGTAAACTTGTTTTAGCTGTTTATATAACTGTAGCATTTTTTGCTATTGTTATTTTAGGTATTAATGCTAAAATGACAGGGACGAATATTTTTACACTAATGAAGATTTTAAAGGAAGAACTGATTCTTTCATTTACAACAGCAAGTTCGGAAGCAGTACTTCCAAACATTATGAAAAAAATGGAAGAAATGGGTTGTCCAAAAGCAATTGTATCTTTTGTTATACCGACAGGGTACTCTTTTAACTTAACGGGTTCAGCGATTTACCAAGCTCTTGCTGCATTATTTGTTGCTCAGATGTACAATATTCACATGTCATTTATGGAGCAAGTAACATTGTTATTTGTACTAATGCTTACATCAAAAGGTATGGCCGGTGTCCCTGGTGCATCGTTCGTAGTAGTACTGGCTACACTAGGTTCAATGGGATTACCTTTAGAAGGAATCGCATTAATTGCGGGTATTGACCGTATTTTAGATATGGTTCGTTCTGCAGTAAATGTATTAGGAAACTCGTTAGCAGCCATTACAATGGCGAAATGGGAAGGCGAATACGATAAAGAGAAGGCGCAACAATATATTGATTCTATTAAGGAATCAAAAGTTGCGTAAAGATGGGAGAAAAAACAAATGGCGGCTACTGAAATTAAACCAAACATACGCATTGAAAAAGATTTTTTAGGGGAAAAAGAAATTCCAGCAGATGCCTACTATGGTGTCCAAACATTACGCGCAGTTGAGAACTTTCCTATTACTGGTTATAAAATTCACGAAGAGCTTATTAAAGCTTTAGCAATTGTAAAGAAGGCAGCAGCACTTGCTAACGTAGAAACAAAACGCCTTTATGAAGGAAATGGTAAAGCGATTGCAGAGGCAGCTCAAGAAATTATTGAGGGCAAATGGCATGATCAGTTCATTGTTGATCCTATCCAAGGTGGCGCAGGGACATCAATGAATATGAATGCAAATGAGGTTATTGCAAATCGTGCGCTTGAAATTCTAGGTAAAGAAAAAGGTGACTATTTCTGCATTAGTCCAAATACCCATGTAAATATGTCGCAGTCTACAAATGATGCATTCCCAACTGCAATTCATATCGCGACTTTAAATATGTTAGAGAAATTATTAAATACAATGAATTATATGCGTGATGTATTTGACTTAAAGGCAAAAGAATTTGACCATGTAATTAAAATGGGTCGTACTCACTTACAAGATGCAGTACCGATTCGTTTAGGACAAGAATTCGAAGCATATTCTCGAGTACTTGGTCGTGATATAAAACGTATCGAACAATCTCGTCAGCACTTATATGAGGTAAATATGGGAGCTACAGCGGTTGGAACAGGTTTAAATGCGGATCCTCGCTATATTGAACTAGTTGTTAAGCAACTTGCTGAAATAAGCGGATTATCACTTGTTGGAGCTGAGCATCTTGTTGATGCTACTCAAAACACTGATGCTTACACAGAAGTATCGGCTGCTCTAAAAGTATGTATGATGAATATGTCTAAGATTGCGAATGATTTACGTTTAATGGCTTCAGGCCCACGTGCAGGTCTTGGTGAAATTTCATTGCCAGCACGTCAACCAGGTTCATCTATTATGCCAGGTAAAGTAAATCCTGTAATGGCAGAAGTTATTAACCAAGTTGCTTTCCAAGTAATCGGTAATGATCATACAATCTGTTTAGCGTCTGAAGCAGGACAATTAGAATTAAACGTTATGGAGCCAGTTCTAGTATTTAATTTACTTCAATCAATTAACATTATGAATAATGCATTCCGTGCGTTTACAGATAATTGTTTAAGAGGAATTGAAGCGAATGAAGACAGAATGAAAGAATATGTTGAAAAGAGCGTTGGTCTAATCACAGCGGTTAATCCACATATCGGTTATGAAGTTGCTGCGAGAATAGCTAGAGAAGCAATTCTAACAGGAAAACCAATTCGTGAACTTTGCTTAAAATATGATGTATTATCAGAAGAAGAACTTGATTTAATTTTAGATCCATTTGAAATGACTCACCCTGGTATTGCTGGTGCAGTTCTTTTAGAACGTCAATAAATCAGTCAGACTGCTGATAAACGCTCACTTTCTATGTAGCTTTGCCTGTATGCGGTGCTTATACCGCCATGTATGTAACGATAGCGCCGCTACTGGCCTTGCACATTGAAAGAACAGTGACTTTAAATCAGTTTGACCATTAATTATGACAAAGTAAGGGCGAAAAGCCCTTTTTTGCTTAACTAAAAAAGATAAAAATAAAAAGATAGAAAAGGGATGGGATTATATGCATAAATTCAAGGTAGGTTCGAATGGAGAAGTGGAGACTACCTTGCGAGGTGCAGAATTATTAGGTGTGCCAATGCTTAATAAAGGAGTTGCATTTACTCAAGAGGAACGTAAAGAATTAGGTTTAACAGGATTATTACCGCCGGCTGTACTGACGCTGGAGGAGCAAGCTAAACGAGCTTATGCGCAATTCTCGTCACAACCTACTGATTTGCATAAAAATGTTGCATTATCAGCTTTACATGATCGTAATGAAACATTATTTTATCGTGTACTAACTGACCACTTACCTGAAATGCTTCCAGTTGTTTATACACCAACAGTTGGTTTAGCAATTCAACGTTATAGTAATGAATATAGAAGACCTCGTGGTTTGTATTTATCGATTAATGAAGAAGATGGTATTGAACAAGCATTTGATAATTATGGTGCAAATGCAGATGAAATTGATTTAATCGTTATTACTGACGGTGAAGGAATATTAGGAATTGGTGACTGGGGAGTTGGAGGTATTAATATCGCAATCGGTAAATTAGCGGTATATACAGCTGCGGCAGGTATTGATCCAGCTCGAGTATTGCCAGTCGTTTTAGATGTTGGTACTGATCGTGAAGAACTATTAAATAATCCATTTTATGTTGGAAATCGTCATCCTCGCGTTCGCGATAGTCGATATGATGCGTTTATTGATAAGTTTGTTAGATCTGCTGTAGAAAAATTCCCAAATGCTTTACTTCATTGGGAGGATTTTAGCTCTAAAAATGCACGAAATATATTAGATAAGTATCGCCACCATGTTTGTACTTTCAATGACGATATTCAAGGTACAGGAGCAGTATCACTTGCAGCAGTGCTAGCAGCAGTGAATGCATCTGGTATTCCATTAAGTGAACATCGTGTAGTTGTATTCGGTGCAGGAGCAGCAGGTATTGGAATCGCAGATCAAGTACGTGATGCAATGGTACGCGAAGGTCTTTCATACGAATTAGCAAACCGCAGATTTTGGTGTATAGACAGAAACGGATTGCTTGCAGAGGATATGGAAGGGTTGTTCGACTTCCAACAACCGTATGCGCGTCCAATCGAGGAAAATAATTCAGGTGCAAGCCTAGCAGAAGTTGTAAGTCAAGTTCATCCTACGATCTTAATTGGTACTTCAACTGTTGCCGGTGCTTTCACAGAAGAGATTGTAAAAGATATGGCAGCACATGTTGAAAGACCTGTAATTTTACCGATGTCAAATCCTACACCACTTGCAGAAGCAAAACCTTCTGATTTAATCAAGTGGACTGAAGGAAGAGCATTGGTAGCAACAGGAAGTCCTTTTGCTCCAGTAACATATAACAAAACGGTTTATGTAATTGGTCAATCAAATAACGCTCTTATTTTCCCGGGCTTAGGACTTGGAACAAATGTTTCACGCGCTAGTATTATTACTGATGGAATGTTTGCAGCGGCTGCAGAAGCTGTAGCGGAAATGATCGATGTAAGTAAATTAGGTGCACCATTACTACCTCAAATCGAGAATCTACGTACTATTTCAGAAGTAGTTGCGATTGAAGTAGCAAAAGCAGCAGTTGCTGACGGGGTAGCTCGAGTTATACATGACGATATTGAGCAAGCTGTACGAAACGCAATGTGGGAGCCTGCATATCGACCTATTAAAGCTACTAAAGAATTGGTCACTATATAAAAACAAAAAATACAGCTTGTATCATCAAGCTGTATTTTCTTATGAAATTTAGTAGTATGGAGGATCATTGTGTTAATAACAACAAGGCGATATACTAGTAGCAAAAATCAGGAAGTGGCGGATTTGAAATCTAAAGGACTGCAAGGTAAAGATTTCTGGATTGTTATTGCACTTATGGTTATAGTTCCGATAGCCGGTGAACTGAACTTTCATCCATTTGATAATATATTTCGCGTTAGTTTTGGAACACCAATTTTTTTCTTTTCTTTATTGTATTTTAGGAATTATCATTCTGTTTTAATCGGGCTGTTAATTGGCATATCTGTCTTTGTATTCCGTGTTGGACTAGATTGGTTAGTATTAACAGATTTTAATTTTGCTTCATCCTTTTCAGTCAGATTCCCTACTTTTTTATATTATTTTTCATTTTCCGTTTTATTTTATTTATTAAAAGTAAATCGGTTTCAGCACCCTTTGCTAATAGGAATTTTCGGTATTACTATTGAGATCACTTCTAGTTTAATCGAACTAATACTGCAACTATATGGAATGGGATCTTCACTTACTGTAGAAGAGTTAAACAAAATTATTATTATTGCGGTGTTTAGAAGTTTTTTTGTATTAGCATTTATCAATATGATGAAGCTTTACGAGCTAAAACTGAAGGAATCACAAACTCGTAAAGAGAATGAAAATATGCTTATGCACTTATCTAATTTGTACGTAGAGTCTGTTTATTTGAAAAAGACATTACAAAATGCTGAAACAATAACAAAAGAATCCTACAATTTATATCGAGACATGAGTAAGTATAAACAGGATTTAGGAGTTCCGATTGAAAAATGGGGGAGCAAATCTTTAAGAATCGCAGGAGAGGTACATGAAATAAAAAAGGATAACCAAAGAATTTTCGCTGGACTTTCTAAACTTATTACAAGTGAAAGTTTGCCTGAATATATGAGTGTAAATGATTTAGTCACAATGATTATACGAATTAATCAAAAATATGCAGGCATGCTAGGAAAGAAAATTGAGTTTGTTTCTCATATAAAAGGAGAACATCCGCACTATCATATTTACCTAATGCTATCATTTATTAATAACTTAGTTGCGAACGCAGTTGAAGCTATAGAGCATAAAGGGAGAATCCTCTTATCAATAGAAAGAGTTGAAGATTGGATTGAATGCAAGGTTATTGATAATGGTCCTGGAGTTCCTTCAAAAAATATGAAGCTTATTTTTAAACCTGGGTTTACGTCTAAATATAGCGATGATGGAACCCCATCTACAGGAATCGGTTTATCCTATATTAAAGAAATGGCAGAAGAATTGGGAGGAGAAGTTATTCTCAATCAAAAAGAGAGTGAATGTATTTTTACGATTCGACTACCAATTGGAGCTCTCGTCTTAGAAAGGGTGAATTTATGAATTTTTATATCACGGATGATGATGAAGTCTTTCGATCGATGTTGTCACAAATCATAGAAGATGAAGAGTTAGGTGAAGTTGTTGGTGAGGCGGAAGATGGCTTTTTTTTAGATGTAAATACACTTGAAATAAATCATGTTGATATTTTATTTATCGATTTATTAATGCCTCTTCAGGACGGTATAGAAACAATTCGCAGAATGGGACCTTCATTCAAAGGGAAAATTATTATGATTTCCCAAGTCGAGTCGAAAGAATTAATTGGTGAAGCTTATTCTCTCGGTATTGAATATTATATTACTAAGCCATTGAACAAAATTGAAGTGATTTCGGTCGTTAGAAAGGTCTTGGAGCGAATTCGACTTGAACGATCGATTCTTGACATTCAAAAATCATTAAGTAATGTTTTTGATGTAAATTCAATAAATCAACATACTCCAGTGTCTGATAAAAAGAAAATTACGGATTGGGGACAGGTTCTGTTATCAGAACTTGGCATAGCTGGAGAAAATGGGAGCAAGGACCTGCTTGATATGCTCAATTACCTATATGAATATGAAACGAATTTTGGCTTAGAGTCAGGGTTTCCTACATTAAAGGATATATACACTCACATCAGTTTAAAAAAGCTAGGAATTGTAAATTCTCAAGAAGACGTTGAGCGGGAAAGGAAATCATCAGAACAACGAGTACGTAGAGCAATTTACCAATCATTAAATCATATGGCATCAATAGGATTGACAGATTTTGCAAACCCTAAATTTGAAAATTATGCTTCAAAGTTTTTTGATTTTGAAACAGTACGTCAAAGAATGAGTGAATTGAAGCAAGTATCCTTGACTCCATCAACACATACTCGCATTAATGCAAAGAAATTTATACAAGTTTTATACTTTGAATCGAAACAACTTTTAGTTGAAAGATATTAAAAATAAATTTTAGTTGGCCCTCAAGCGCTTTTGGTGAGGGTCTTTTCGTATTTGATTGCATTCAGGAATAAACTAAATAGTATACTCATATTTTAAAATGATAAAAATTAAAAAATTCTAATAATTCATTCTCGAATTGTAGCATAGAAGAGTTTTAAAAGAATAAAATAATATACCTTAATAAATTATACCTTTGGCCATCTACGTTAGGGGTGATGTGCGTTGGGCTTAATCGATTGGATAATGGGCAAAATGAATTTTCAATCAAGTACTAGTTCTTTTGAGTTATTAAATGATGAAGGGGATGGCCAATTAACATTAGGCGATACATTATTTAAGAATGATGTGATCAGGGCATGTATTAGACCTAAAGCCAATGCAATAGGAAAACTAAAAGTAACACATGTTAGAGAAAATAATAGAGAATGCAAGATTAACCCCGATCCGTGGGTTTTTAATGTACTTCAAGAACCAAATCCATTTATGTCTAGGCAATTACTTTTAGAAAAAATGGTAACGCAACTTGACTTAAATAGTAACGCATTTGCATTTATAAAGCGAAATGATTTTGGGTATCCTATCGCTCTATTTCCTATTCCTTGTACGAAAGTTGAAGTACTTGAAAATAATCAGGGTTTGATTTTTTTAAAGTTCACATTCAAAACTAAAAATGTACTAATTTTACCTTATAGCGATATCATTCATTTAAGACAAGATTTTAATAGTAATGATCTATTTGGTACTCCGCCATATGATCCTTTACTTCCGTTATTAGAAGTAATTGATTCGGTAGATGATAGTATCGTCCAAAATGTAAGTAACAATCGCTTTATGAATTGGTTGTTGAATTTTAAGGAATTACTAGATGAAGAAGATATGACTAAGAATACGAATGAATTTGTAAACAATTATATGAAATTTACAGGTGACGGTGTAAAAGCGGGTTTTTCAGAGCCAACGTACACTTTACAACAAGTACCTGCAAGTAATTACGCTCCAGAGGCACAAAGAACAAGTGATGCAATCAGACGAATCCATAGTTTTTTTAATACAAACGAAAATATAGTTCAAAGTACATTTAATGAAGATCAATGGAATTCGTATAATGAAGCTGTTATTAATCCTTTAGTCATCCAGCTAAATAATGAATTTACACGTAAATTCTTCACTCCAGCGGAACGAAAAAATGGTAATCGGATCGTTTTTGAAGCATCTAACTTAGAATTTGCATCGATTGCAACTAAATTAGCATTTTCAATTATGGTAGAACGAGCTTCCTTAACACCTAATGAATGGCGTTCTCTATTTGGAATCGGACCAATCCAAAGAGGAGATGTACCACTTCTAAAAACGGATACAGCGCCAATCGACCAAAAAGAAAGAGATAGAGAATTTGAATTACGAGTTGAAAGAGAAAAGAGACGCGAGGAAGAAATTGAAAGATGCAGACAAGAGTGTTTAGAAGAATGTAAACAATTTAAAGAGTTTTGTATGGAACAACAGAAGAAACTATTAGAAAAACCAGAAACTGACGACAAAACTAATTAATAATCAAAAATAGAGCTTTTAACTAATTATTAGTTAGGCTTTTTTTTTTCAATTAGGTATTTAGCATAAGTCATATAGACAGGATACTTGTCCGAACACTTTTCCTATTTGTTCATATAGTAAAGTAAAATCTAATATTAAACCAATTTATGGAGTTGTTTATATGTTTGAAAAAGATGCGATTATTACCCTATTAGGTAGTTCTGGGGGAGTGGCAAAGGCAGTACTTTCTATATTTAATAAAGCGGCAAATGATCAAAATGATCCAATTCATCAGCTAATGAAAAATGCCAGGTTTCATTTAATTGATTTGAAACAGAAAGATTTGACTTATTTTGAAAGGATTATTCCTAACCTAATTGAAAATGTTACGTTTCATGAAATGAATGTTAATAATATTGATTTAATGAAAAAACATCTCATTGAGAGTAATACGGTTATTGTAGTTGATGTTTCTAGAGCAGATTCTGTTGAAATGTTGCGCTGTTGTAATGAGTTTCGTGTGAAGTATGTCAACACAGCTTTAGAAAGTGAAATAGTAGATGGAGATGAAAGTATCAATTCCGGGTTCCCACTTAAAGAACGTTTACGTATCTTCGAGGAAAATAAACGAAAGTTTAAAAATACTACAGCAATTATTGGTTCAGGGATGAATCCTGGTATTGTGCAATGGATGGCAATCGATTTAATGAACCAATTCCCTTCCGAAAAACCTCTTGCATGTTACATTGTTGAACATGATAATTCTTTTTATGAAAACCCTTCAATAGCTCAAAAAGAAACAATTTACACCACTTGGTCCCCAGATTGCTTCCTAGAAGAGGCGGTCACAAGCTTTCCTATGTTTGTTAAACAAAATATTCCAATCTTCTTGTATGATGATGTTTATTCTGTTGAATTTAAAGTAACGTTAGGGGAAAAAGTCTTTTATGGTTGTCTTATGCCACACGAAGAAGTATTTATTATTGGCAAATTGTTCAACTTAGAAAGTGGTTTTGTGTATCGTGTTAATGAGCATACAACAAATCTAATTAGAAATAATTTAAAAAACACTGACGAAATATTGGGTTTTGATAAAAAGCTTCTAGATCCTTCAACAGCTCCATTGGTAGGAGAGGACGTAGTTGGAGTTTTACTTGTGTACGAAGATAAAGAGCGCTATATCTATAATGTTATGAACAATAAAGATGCATTCGCTAATTACGGTACAAATGCAACCTATCTTCAGGTCGCGTGTGGTGTTTATGCAGGAGTTGCAAGTTTAGTTTTGGATACAGTAGAAAATGGTGCCTACTTTGTAGATGAATTAGTATTAAATACGAATAGTAAATATGGACAATATTTAAAATATCATATGCCTCAGTTTGTATATGGGGAAAATGAAAAAAGTGACGGATTACTTTTACAAAGAATGAAATCATTCAATAATTAAAAATATGAAAGAGGGGAGAACGTATTTTTAGACCTCTCTTTTTTATTATTTAAGAAAGAGTAGACCTTTATAAGTCTTAAAAAACTGCATTTTTAATTCAAAATTAATACAATTTTTAAAATCTGTATTTTTTATGAAAATTATTATTTTTTTATGGAAGAAATTAAGTATGTAGTTTTTGAATGAAGCACACCTTTTCGTCTTAGACTATGGCTACGGGGAGGTTTCATCATGAATCTTATAACAAATTTCCGAGAAAAAAGAAGAGCAAAGCAAATTACATTTGAAAAGAGCTTATTAAGAGAACTAAAAATAATGCAATTAAAAGCCCAATTAAAGGATTCATTTTCCTACTGTATAGACGCAGACATTAATCAAAGAAAAGCAAGAGAAGATTACTGTTTTGAGTTAGCGGTAGAAACATACTTATTGGGTGCAAGATATAGCCGATTTGGTTTTTATGGTGAACCAATCGAGAATGTTAAAAGAAGATCAGCTAAAGAATCTGAATGGTTAGCTTATTTATTTTATTCTTCTGTATTTGGTCGTAAGGATGATATTCAAACAGAACCGTTTGACCGATGTAAATCTTTTTTAAATAATTGGTGGTTAGATGGATATGTAAAAGGAGAAAGAAGACACAGACTTCGTTTATCAAAGTAAGTCATATTCTTCCTAGTTGTCCCATATATTTTTTATAGGACAATCAGGGGGAGAAAAAATGAAAAGATGGCATTTAATCGTTATCATCGTAACCTTTGTTTTTTTGATTTTGAGTATACCTTTATTACAAAAAACTTCAAAGACCTGGAATTTTAGAGGACTACCTCTAGATGGAAAAGTGATTGTTTTGGATGCTGGACATGGTGGACCAGATGGAGGTGCTTCAGGTGGAGATGTTATTGAAAAAGTTGTTGCTCTTTCAATAACAAATAAACTAAGGGATTATTTACAAGGTCAAGGCGCAACGGTTATTATGACAAGAGATGGAGATTACGATCTAGCAGAGGATGGTATGAAAGGATATAGTAGAAGAAAAAGCGTTGATTTAAGGAAAAGGGTAGAAATTATTAATGGATCGAACGCAGACTTATACATATCAATTCATTTAAATTCTTTACCAAGAACTTCTTCAAAAGGTGCACAAACATTCTTTTATGGTTCATTAATTGAAAACGAGCGATTTGCAAAATACGTTCAAGCTGAGTTAAGAGAAAGTCTAAATAATACTCATCGATTAGCGAAAATTATTAATCATGTTTATTTGATGAAATATGCCAAAGTACCAGGTGCGCTTGTTGAAGTTGGCTTTTTATCAAATTATGAAGAAAGTCAGCAGTTAAGAGATGAAGAATATCAAGATAAACTTGCTGCGGCTATATATCGAGGGGTTATTAGATACTATACAGATAAAAATGAACCGCCAAATTAATCAGTGTTTCAAACTATTGGCAAACGCTCGCTTTCTTCGTTATTTCGTCAGCTTACGGTGCTCATTACCGTTTAGGGTAACACCGCTTTCGCACAGACTTCGTGCCTCGAAAGACAAACGTTTATAATTAGTTTGAAAATCATATTTACTGGACTTCGTCTACGATAAGGAACCGCCGAATTAATCGGTGGTTTTCATTTTTACTAACTAAGTAATGTTACTTAGGACTAACGATGTTACATGTGTTATACTATTTAGTATATTAAGATAACGAGGTGTAAATATGCTTACCAATGAACAAGTATTATCACTTTTAGGTACAATTAATGAGCCGTTTATAAATAAATCATTAGTAGAATTAAATGCCGTTAAAGAAATATCAATAAAAGAAGAGAAGAAACATGTAAGCGTTAAAATTGCATTGTTGAAAACGGGCACAGCTGAACAAATGCAAATTCAAACACAAATTGTTCAGCTATTAAAGCAAAATGGTGCAGATACAGTTGGAATTCGCTTTACTGAATTTACAGAAGAAGAAAAAAGTCAGTTTAATGAGGACAACCAAGAAAACTCATCACTTTCACTGTTAGATAATAAAAAAGTACAATTCTTAGCAATCGCAAGTGGAAAAGGTGGAGTAGGAAAATCAACTGTTTCTGTAAACTTAGCAGTTTCTCTTGCAAGATTAGGTAAAAAAGTAGGTATAATTGATGCTGATATTTATGGCTTTAGTGTACCGGATATGATGGGAATTACGACCAGACCTGTGATCAGAGGTGAACGCATCATTCCAGTTGATCGTTTTGGAGTTAAGGTCATTTCAATGGGATTCTTTGTAGAAGATAATTCACCAATTATTTGGAGAGGTCCAATGCTTGGTAAAATGCTACAACAGTTCTTCACAGAAGTAGAATGGGGAGATTTAGATTATTTATTACTAGATTTACCACCTGGTACTGGAGATGTAGCTTTAGATGTTCATAGCATGTTACCATCTTGTAAGGAAATAATTGTTACGACACCACATCCTACAGCTTCAATTGTTGCAGCAAGAGCGGGCGTAATGGCATTAAAGACAAATCATGAAATTATTGGTGTTGTAGAAAATATGAGTTATTTTGAAAGTAAAAAAACTGGCGAAAAAGAGTATGTTTTTGGTAAAGGTGGAGGAGAAAGGCTTGCAAAAGAGCTTCAAACAACTCTATTAGGACAATTACCTTTACAGCAGCCTGATTGGGATGAAGAAGATTTTGCTCCTTCAATATACGATAAAGATCACCCAACTGGTAAAATCTATACGTCGATTGCTAAGGAAGTAGTCGAAAAAATCGTATTAAATAAATAATAAACAATACCCTTTTAATTTGTATGCTTGTTTTTTGTTAGTACTGGTTATATCCATGCTAATATTTAGACATGAATTTAAATTATAAGGGTATTTATATTGATTAAATAGTTAATAAAGTTTGATATGAATCGTTAATTATGAAGAAAAGCAGAAGCTTTGTGAAAACGGGGGATTAAGAAACGAATGACGAGTCGGAAATTGGTTCGATTATTTTTAACAACATTACTAGTTGGCGGAATTGCAACAATCTTAACGGGGATCCTTTATGGGTATAAAGAGTATTTAGGTTACGTGCAAGATGCCAGATTTATTAAACTACTAGTAGAAGTATCATTTTTATTTATATTGGGATTAGTATTCAGTGCAGTAAGTCAGATGGGATTCTTTGCATATTTGACAATACATAGATTCGGATTAGGCTTATTTAAGTCATTATGGAATACAGTTCAAATTGTATTAATCGTGTTTGCTTTATTTGATTTAGCTTATTTTCGATTTAAAGAGTATGCACATGGAGAGGCTTTTACCGTATATTTAATATTCCCAATAGTGCTCTTAGTAGGTAGTTTGATTGTTTCTTATATAAAAATGAAAGAAACAAACAAAGGGGCGTTTATTCCAGCATTATTTTTTATGATTGTCGTTACAATCGTTGAATGGGTTCCTGCATTAAGACAGAATGACCTTTCGTGGTTAATTCTAATGTTAGTACCGCTATTTGTTTGTAATGCGTATCAGTTATTAACTTTACACAAAATACTAAAAAGCTAAGAGAAATATCTCTTAGCTTTTTTATTTTACAATTTTAATATTTGTTTTCGTATTAGATATCATTTGAGAAACAGTTATGTTTTTATATCCTTCGCCCTTTAAATAGGACCAAATTAATGGCAATGCTTTTGGTGTTTGAAGTGCTGAATCACTTGCATGGAGTAAAATGATGTCTCCCGGATCTGCATTTTTTTCTACGCTTTTTACAATTTTATTTGTTCCAGGATTTCTCCAGTCTTCAGTATTAATACTCCAATGAATCACAGAAAGATTGTTTCTTGCAGCAAGCTTTATAACTTCTTTATTATATTCACCATTTGGTGGTCTAAATAACTTAACATCTTTTACGCCTAGACGATTAAATACTTCAGCTGAATTATTTAAATCTCTTTGCATTTCAACTGGAGTTAACTGGGTGTAGCTTTTATAACGATACCCAAGTGTCCCAATCTCGTGACCTTGCTTAACTATTGTTTCAACAATCTCTGGATGTCGCTCTGCCCATGATGCGGATATGAAAAAAGTTGCGTTCGTAATATTTTGATTTCGTAATACGTCCAAAACTTTAAGTACATTTTCATCGCCCCAGCTTATATCAAAGGTAAGAGCTACATTTTTTTGTGAGGCATCACCTTTGTAAATTGCCATTGGCCCCTTGTTCGTTGAAAAAGTTGAAAATGTTTTAGGTGCTTGTATATAAACTAAGCAAGCTGTGAAAAATGCAATAATAGTAATTAAAGAAAATTGCTTTAATTTTCTTTTTGAAGTGATGTAAAAGTAAAAAAGCATAAAATCGCCTTCTTTCTTGTCCAAGTTCTTATATAAAGGATATGAGATTTAGTAAGCTTGTATGCTATAAAACGAAATGATTAAATGTTTAAAGTATTTGAACAATAAAATTGGGATTTTCTTAAAATCGTATAAATGATGAAAATACCATGGAGTGGTGTTTATGTTTGGAGTGCTTCTAAATAAGGAGCATGTATTAGAGATCGAATCGCTCATAATACGTTCGCTATATGAATTAGATAAAGAATTATCATCGCATAACTTAAATGAAAGAGTTAAAAATGAAATGGTCCAAAAGAAGAAAATCTTATATGAAGTGTATAATAGATTACCGCTATGTAAGGATTCGCTTATATAATGGAGTAGAGAGTGAAAGTAGTATTACTTCTTATTTACGCAAACATATGAGGCTTGTTCACTTAGTCCATGAAAAAGATTTTTAAAAAAATCTAATTTAGTGTTGACGTTATATTTGATTACGTGGTATATTATTTCTTGTCTTCAACGACAATAAAAACTGATTCAACAAATTAAAAAATAATTTTTAAAAAATGTTGACAGGCTATATTACGAAATGGTAATATTAAAAAGTCGCTTACGGGCGATGAAGTGAACTTTGAAAACTAAACAAAACATGAAGTAAACGTCAATTATTAGTTTTTTGAGCAATACAAGATTTAAACTTAACTTTTATGGAGAGTTTGATCCTGGCTCAGGACGAACGCTGGCGGCGTGCCTAATACATGCAAGTCGAGCGGACTAATGGGAGCTTGCTCCCGTTAGTTAGCGGCGGACGGGTGAGTAACACGTGGGCAACCTACCTGCAAGACTGGGATAACTTCGGGAAACCGGAGCTAATACCGGATGACATAAAGGAACTCCTGTTCCTTTATTGAAAGATGGCTTTTAGCTATCACTTACAGATGGGCCCGCGGCGCATTAGCTAGTTGGTGAGGTAACGGCTCACCAAGGCGACGATGCGTAGCCGACCTGAGAGGGTGATCGGCCACACTGGGACTGAGACACGGCCCAGACTCCTACGGGAGGCAGCAGTAGGGAATCTTCCGCAATGGACGAAAGTCTGACGGAGCAACGCCGCGTGAGCGATGAAGGCCTTCGGGTCGTAAAGCTCTGTTGTTAGGGAAGAATAAGTGCTAGTTGAATAAGCTGGCACCTTGACGGTACCTAACCAGAAAGCCACGGCTAACTACGTGCCAGCAGCCGCGGTAATACGTAGGTGGCAAGCGTTGTCCGGAATTATTGGGCGTAAAGCGCGCGCAGGCGGTTTCTTAAGTCTGATGTGAAAGCCCCCGGCTCAACCGGGGAGGGTCATTGGAAACTGGGAAACTTGAGTGCAGAAGAGGAAAGTGGAATTCCAAGTGTAGCGGTGAAATGCGTAGAGATTTGGAGGAACACCAGTGGCGAAGGCGACTTTCTGGTCTGTAACTGACGCTGAGGCGCGAAAGCGTGGGGAGCAAACAGGATTAGATACCCTGGTAGTCCACGCTGTAAACGATGAGTGCTAAGTGTTAGAGGGTTTCCGCCCTTTAGTGCTGAAGTTAACGCATTAAGCACTCCGCCTGGGGAGTACGGTCGCAAGACTGAAACTCAAAGGAATTGACGGGGGCCCGCACAAGTGGTGGAGCATGTGGTTTAATTCGAAGCAACGCGAAGAACCTTACCAGGTCTTGACATCCTCTGACAACCCTAGAGATAGGGCTTTCCCTTCGGGGACAGAGTGACAGGTGGTGCATGGTTGTCGTCAGCTCGTGTCGTGAGATGTTGGGTTAAGTCCCGCAACGAGCGCAACCCTTGATCTTAGTTGCCAGCATTTAGTTGGGCACTCTAAGGTGACTGCCGGTGACAAACCGGAGGAAGGTGGGGATGACGTCAAATCATCATGCCCCTTATGACCTGGGCTACACACGTGCTACAATGGATAGTACAAAGGGTTGCAAGACCGCGAGGTGGAGCTAATCCCATAAAACTATTCTCAGTTCGGATTGTAGGCTGCAACTCGCCTACATGAAGCCGGAATCACTAGTAATCGCGGATCAGCATGCCGCGGTGAATACGTTCCCGGGCCTTGTACACACCGCCCGTCACACCACGAGAGTTTGTAACACCCGAAGTCGGTGGGGTAACCTTTTAGGGGCCAGCCGCCTAAGGTGGGACAGATGATTGGGGTGAAGTCGTAACAAGGTAGCCGTATCGGAAGGTGCGGCTGGATCACCTCCTTTCTATGGAGACATCATGAACCGATGGTTCATGTATGAAATGTTTCTTCATTGTTTTGTTTAGTTTTGAGAGTTCACTCTCAACTTTGTACCTTGAAAACTAGATAATGTCATTCATTAAACTGCGTAAGTTTAATTCAATTAGTTTTAAAATTAGTTAAGTTAGAAAGGGCGCACGGTGGATGCCTTGGCACTAGGAGTCGATGAAGGACGGGACTAACACCGATATGCTTCGGGGAGCTGTAAGTAAGCTTTGATCCGGAGATTTCCGAATGGGGAAACCCACTACTCGTAATGGAGTAGTATCTTTACCTGAATACATAGGGTACTGAGGACAGACCCAGGGAACTGAAACATCTAAGTACCTGGAGGAATAGAAAGCAATAGCGATTTCCTGAGTAGCGGCGAGCGAAACGGAAGATAGCCCAAACCAAGAGGCTTGCCTCTTGGGGTTGTAGGACACTCTATACGGAGTTACAAAGGAACGGGGTAAATGAAGCGACCTGGAAAGGTCCGTCAAAGAAGGTAAAAACCCTGTAGTTGAAACCTCGTTCCCTCTTGAGTGGATCCTGAGTACGGCGGAACACGTGAAATTCCGTCGGAATCTGGGAGGACCATCTCCCAAGGCTAAATACTACCTAGTGACCGATAGTGAACCAGTACCGTGAGGGAAAGGTGAAAAGCACCCCGGAAGGGGAGTGAAAGAGAACCTGAAACCGTGTGCTTACAAATAGTCAGAGCTCGTTAACGAGTGATGGCGTGCCTTTTGTAGAATGAACCGGCGAGTTACGATCCCGTGCAAGGTTAAGTTGAAGAGACGGAGCCGCAGCGAAAGCGAGTCTGAATAGGGCGATATAGTACGTGGTCGTAGACCCGAAACCGAGTGATCTACCCATGTCCAGGATGAAGTTCAGGTAACACTGAATGGAGGTCCGAACCCACGCACGTTGAAAAGTGCGGGGATGAGGTGTGGGTAGCGGAGAAATTCCAATCGAACTCGGAGATAGCTGGTTCTCCCCGAAATAGCTTTAGGGCTAGCCTTATGTGTTAGAGTCTTGGAGGTAGAGCACTGATTGGACTAGGGGCCCCCAACGGGTTACCGAATTCAGTCAAACTCCGAATGCCAATGACTTATCCATAGGAGTCAGACTACGAGTGATAAGATCCGTGGTCAAGAGGGAAACAGCCCAGACCGCCAGCTAAGGTCCCAAAGTATACGTTAAGTGGAAAAGGATGTGGAGTTGCTTAGACAACCAGGATGTTGGCTTAGAAGCAGCCACCATTTAAAGAGTGCGTAATAGCTCACTGGTCGAGTGACTCTGCGCCGAAAATGTAACGGGGCTAAACGTATCACCGAAGCTGCGGATTGATACCGTATGGTATCAGTGGTAGGGGAGCGTTCTAAGGGCGTTGAAGCTAGATCGTAAGGACTGGTGGAGCGCTTAGAAGTGAGAATGCCGGTATGAGTAGCGAAAGACGGGTGAGAATCCCGTCCACCGTATGCCTAAGGTTTCCTGGGGAAGGCTCGTCCTCCCAGGGTTAGTCAGGACCTAAGCCGAGGCCGAAAGGCGTAGGCGATGGACAACAGGTTGATATTCCTGTACCACCTCATTTCCGTTTGAGCAATGGAGGGACGCAGAAAGATAGGGTAAGCGCGCTGCTGGATATGCGCGTCCAAGCAATTAGGCTGATGTGTAGGCAAATCCGCACATCATAAGGCTGAGTTGTGATGGCGAGGGAAATATAGTACCGAAGTTCCTGATTCTACGCTGCCAAGAAAAGCTTCTAGCGAGGAAATAGGTGCCTGTACCGCAAACCGACACAGGTAGGCGAGGAGAGAATCCTAAGGTGAGCGAGAGAACTATGGTTAAGGAACTCGGCAAAATGACCCCGTAACTTCGGGAGAAGGGGTGCTCTTTTGGGTGTATGCCCGGGAGAGCCGCAGTGAAAAGGCCCAAGCGACTGTTTAGCAAAAACACAGGTCTCTGCGAAGCCGCAAGGCGAAGTATAGGGGCTGACGCCTGCCCGGTGCTGGAAGGTTAAGAGGAGGGGTTATCCCTTACGGGAGAAGCTCTGAATTGAAGCCCCAGTAAACGGCGGCCGTAACTATAACGGTCCTAAGGTAGCGAAATTCCTTGTCGGGTAAGTTCCGACCCGCACGAAAGGCGTAACGATTTGGGCACTGTCTCAACCATAGACTCGGTGAAATTATAGTACCTGTGAAGATGCAGGTTACCCGCGACAGGACGGAAAGACCCCGTGGAGCTTTACTGCAGCTTGATATTGAATTTTGGTACAGCTTGTACAGGATAGGTAGGAGCCTGAGAAGCCGGAGCGCTAGCTTCGGTGGAGGCGTCGGTGGGATACTACCCTGGCTGTATTGAAATTCTAACCTAGAGCCGTTATCCGGCTCGGAGACAGTGTCAGGTGGGCAGTTTGACTGGGGCGGTCGCCTCCTAAAGAGTAACGGAGGCGCCCAAAGGTTCCCTCAGAATGGTTGGAAATCATTCGAAGAGTGTAAAGGCATAAGGGAGCTTGACTGCGAGACCTACAAGTCGAGCAGGGACGAAAGTCGGGCTTAGTGATCCGGTGGTTCCGCATGGAAGGGCCATCGCTCAACGGATAAAAGCTACCCCGGGGATAACAGGCTTATCTCCCCCAAGAGTCCACATCGACGGGGAGGTTTGGCACCTCGATGTCGGCTCATCGCATCCTGGGGCTGTAGTCGGTCCCAAGGGTTGGGCTGTTCGCCCATTAAAGCGGTACGCGAGCTGGGTTCAGAACGTCGTGAGACAGTTCGGTCCCTATCCGTCGTGGGCGCAGGAAATTTGAGAGGAGCTGTCCTTAGTACGAGAGGACCGGGATGGACACACCGCTGGTGTACCAGTTGTTCTGCCAAGAGCATGGCTGGGTAGCTATGTGTGGAAGGGATAAGTGCTGAAAGCATCTAAGCATGAAGCCCCCCTCAAGATGAGATTTCCCATAGCGTTAAGCTAGTAAGACCCCTGAGAGACGATCAGGTTGATAGGTCAGAGGTGGAAGCGTGGTGACACGTGGAGCTGACTGATACTAATCGGTCGAGGACTTAACTAACAAGTTTGATAATGACATTATCTAGTTTTGAAGGTACAAAAATTATTATAAAAAATTTCATAAAGTTGTTGACTTTTAAATGAAATTTGATATAATAATTAATGTCCTAAATAAAATGAATCAAGTGATGATAGCGAAGAGGTCACACCCGTTCCCATACCGAACACGGCAGTTAAGCTCTTCAGCGTCGATGGTAGTTGGGGGTTTCCCCCTGTGAGAGTAGAACGTCGCTTGGTTTTAAGTTTATTCCGCAGTAGCTCAGTGGTAGAGCACTCGGCTGTTAACCGAGTGGTCGTAGGTTCGAACCCTACCTGCGGAGCCATTTTTAACTTAATGCTTCCATAGCTCAGCAGGCAGAGTACTTCCATGGTAAGGAAGAGGTCACCGGTTCGAGCCCGGTTGGAAGCTTAGGAAAAGTTGTACTGGCCCGTTGGTCAAGCGGTTAAGACACCGCCCTTTCACGGCGGTAACACGGGTTCGAGTCCCGTACGGGTCACCATTTATATTACGGAGGATTAGCTCAGCTGGGAGAGCACCTGCCTTACAAGCAGGGGGTCGGCGGTTCGAGCCCGTCATCCTCCACCATTTAATTTAATAAATACCGGAGGGGTAGCGAAGTGGCTAAACGCGGCGGACTGTAAATCCGCTCCCTGTGGGTTCGGCGGTTCGAATCCGTCCCCCTCCACCATTTATTGTTGGGCTATAGCCAAGCGGTAAGGCAACGGATTTTGATTCCGTCATGCCCTGGTTCGAATCCAGGTAGCCCAGCCATTTTTTTATTTAATCGTAATTTATTACGAGCCATTAGCTCAGTAGGTAGAGCATCTGACTTTTAATCAGAGGGTCGAAGGTTCGAATCCTTCATGGCTCACTCTTTTTTTTTATGTGCGGAAGTAGTTCAGTGGTAGAATACAACCTTGCCAAGGTTGGGGTCGCGGGTTCGAGCCCCGTCTTCCGCTCCATTCGCATATATTTTTATATAGTGGGGCCTTAGCTCAGCTGGGAGAGCGCCTGCCTTGCACGCAGGAGGTCAGCGGTTCGATCCCGCTAGGCTCCACCAATATACATAAAGTTAAACCTTAGTCATTTGACTAAGGTTTTTTGTTGTATATAATCATATGGTATAGCAATTAATAAGCTCAAAATGCATATGTATACAAAAAAATGTCGAGTTGACCCATTTGTTTTAAAAGATTTAAACTATTAATATAATTAATAACTTTAACAGTCAAAAAATTATATTTTTTCAAAAACAAGTAAGCGTTTTCTTTTATGAAATCAGTCGATGGGGGAAATAAAAATGTTAAAAGATATTTCAATTATTGGAGTACCATTAGATTTAGGACAAACTAGACGTGGGGTAGATATGGGGCCAAGTGCAATTAGATATGCACAGTTGCACGAACGTATTGAAAGAATGTCTTATCAAGTAGAAGACTTAGGCGATATTTTAGTAGAACGTACACCAGTTAAAGAAGATAATTCAGAACATAATTTAAAGAACTTAAAATCTGTAAAAGAAACATGTGAAAAGCTTGCTGCTGAAGTTGATGAAGTTATTAAAAGAAACAGAATGCCACTAGTACTTGGCGGTGATCATAGTATTGCAATCGGTACATTAGCAGGTGTATCAAAACATTATAATAATCTTGGATTAATTTGGTTTGATGCACATGGAGATTTAAATACTGCTGAAACATCTCCTTCTGGTAATATTCATGGTATGTCTTTAGCTGTTTCATTAGGTCACGGTCACGACTTATTAACGAAAATAGGTGGTTACTTCCCTAAAGTAAAACCAGAGAACGTAATCATTATTGGTGCACGTGATCTTGATGAAGGCGAAAGAGCAATTATTAAAGAATTAGGAATTAAAGTTTATACAATGCATGAAATTGATAAATTAGGAATGACAAAAGTAATGGAAGAAAGCATTGACCACTTGAAAGGGTGTGACGGAGTACACTTATCATTAGATCTTGATGGCCTAGATCCAATTCACGTTCCTGGTGTTGGTACACCTGTTCCTGGAGGAATCACTTATAGAGAAGGTCACTTAGCGATGGAAATGTTATCAGATGCTGATATTATTACATCAATTGAATTCGTAGAAGTTAATCCTATATTAGACGAAAGAAATCGAACAGCAATCGTAGCCGTTGCATTAATAGGCTCATTATTAGGTGAAAAGTTACTATAATTATTTCAAAAATAAAAAGCTAGCATTCGCTAGCTTTTTTACGTTGTAGAAAAACAACCTTGTCAATTAAATTACCAAATTTTCGTAGAAGGAGTAGAGTGACGTTGATTTCCACTACAGGATGCTCGCTTTCCATGGGGCGAGATTCTTTAGCCTCCTCGGCGAGCCTGCGGGGTCTCAGCCTTCCCGCATATCCCATAGGAGTCGAGCACCCCTTTCGTTCCAATCAACATATTCATCAAAAAAAGTGTGCAATAAAACCTATTCAAATTGCCTTTACTTAGAGTTTCCAAACAGTTGTTTATTAATCAGTTAGGAGGTCAATTAATATCGAACATTAATTAATAAGCTAATCAATTGAATTTGCTTTTCTAAAAATTAGCTCATAATATTTTTAACTTCTAAAAAAACTTACTAGTGTTATTGGAATCATAAAATTGCTCAAACATATTAAAATTTAAAATCATTAATAGACCATCCAAAAAATGATAATTTCATCATTAATAAATGTTCAATTAATGTCCGTTTTCCATATTGACCATTTTATATTTCAACACTCTGAAGAACTGTCTTTCAAAAAAGAATTAATTGTTGTCTATTCTTCTACGAATTTAGACAACTAATATATATAATTCTGTAATTTTGTTTAACATAACTAAAATAGTCGTTAAAGTATTGTTAATATAATTCATAACTCACAAATTTTGTGTATTGCAAAAATATGGTATAATACTCAAGATACAGTTTTATTCTATAGAATTTGGAGGGTAAAAGATGCCTTCTTTACATATAAATTTTTTACAGTACTTACAGAATGGATTAGACATACTAATAGTTTGGTTTGTTATTTATAGATTAATTATCATTATTCAAGGGACAAAGGCAGTCCAACTCTTAAAAGGTGTAACAATCATTATTGTCGTAAAAGTATTAAGCAGCCTATTCGGCTTGCATACTTTACAATTTTTAATGGATCAAGCATTAACATGGGGATTCTTGGCGGTTATTATTATCTTCCAACCAGAGTTAAGAAGAGCACTAGAACAGCTCGGACGTGGACGTTTCTTCTCTAGGACGACAGGTAGTGGGATTAATGACCGAAATGATATTGTTGAGAACATTGCAAAAGCCACTGAATACATGGCTAAACGAAGAATAGGTGCACTTATATCATTTGAGAGACAAACAGGTATGGGTGACTATATAGAGTCTGGTATTCGAATGAATGCTAATTTATCATCAGAATTACTGATTAATGTCTTTATACCAAATACACCTCTACATGACGGAGCGGTAATTATACAAGGTGAAAAGATTACAGCAGCAGCCTGTTACTTACCTTTGTCTGAGAGTGCATTTATTTCAAAGGAATTGGGAACGAGACATCGAGCTGCAGTTGGGATCAGTGAAGTTACTGACAGTATTACGATTGTAGTTTCCGAGGAAACAGGTGCAGTTTCAGTTGCAAGGAACGGAAATCTATACAGAGAATTATCAAAAGACGAGCTTATAAATTTATTAAATACTGAACTAAAATCACCAGAAGAGTCCACTACATCTAAATGGAATTGGAAGGTGAAACGTAATGGATAATTTTATGGATAATCGTTGGATATTAAGAGGAATCGCTTTATTAGTAACATTATTACTTTTTATGTCTGTCAATCTAGTCCCACAATCAAGTTCATCGGGCTTAGGAGACATACCGTTTGTTAATAATAAAGAATTAGTGCGAGATGTACCAGTAACACCTATTTATGATCAGCACAATCTAATTGTAACTGGAATTCCAAAGAATGTTTCAGTGCAATTAGATGGACCCAATAGTATTGTAAAAACAGCTGAGATGAAGAAGGATTTTGAAGTATATTTGGATTTAACTTCTTATGCTTTAGGTACATATGAAGTTCCTTTAAAAATTAGAAATATTTCAGATAAAATAAAAGCAACTATTAAACCAAGAACAGTTAGAGTAACAATTAATGAAAAAATTGAAAAAAATGTTTCAGTTAAAGTTGTTTATCTAAATGAAAAAAGGATTAAACATGGCTATAAGGCTGAAAATGCAATTGTTAAACCAGGTTTAGTTACAATAGTAGGATCAAGATATGATGTATCACAAGTGGCATATGCAAGTGTTGGTGTGGATGTTACTGATGCGAATCAGACATTTAGTCAGGTGCTACCTGTTCGATTATACAATAAAAAGGGTGTTCAACTTCCGTTCATTACAAGTCCAAGAAAAGTTGAAGTAACTGTCCCTATTGTTTCTGAAAGTGCTAGCTTCCCGATCAAATTAGTGCAAACAGGAACACTTAAAGATGGTTTAAAACTAAGTAGTCTTGCTAGTGATGTTAATGCAGTAAGAATTTATGCGTCAAAAGATTGGTTGGACAAGTTTAATGGACCAATACAAGTGCCAGTAGACATATCTTCATTTGATCAAAGTGGCACATATGAAGTTAATGTACCTACTCCAAATGGAGCATTTAGAGTTGACTCAAGCACTATTAACGTAAACGTTAATCTTGATCAAGAAATGGAAAAGAAATTTAGTAATATCCCAATTAATTTAGTGGGTGAAAATAATCAATTTGAATATAAGTTTACTAAGCCTCCTTTAGGAAAAGTAGTAGTTACTGCTAAGGGATTTAAGGAAGACTTGGATGCAATTAATCCAAGCGATTTAAATATTACAGCAAAAGTTAATGGACTAGATCCAGGAACTAGAGATGTAGCGCTTACTATTACAGGCCCAAAAGGAGCTATATATAGTTTAGATTTTGATACAATAACGATTGAAATTACTGATAAAAAATCATCTGCTCAAACTGATGAAAATGAGAATTCAGGCGATGTAGGACAGTCATCGAATTAGAAGGAGAGTTAAAATGGGTAAATATTTTGGTACTGATGGTGTACGAGGAGTTGCAAATAAAGAGTTAACTCCTGAATTAGCATATAAAATTGGACGCTGTGGCGGTTATGTTTTAACAAAAAATAATGTCAAACCTAAAATTATTGTTGGGCGTGACACACGTGTATCAGGACATATGCTTGAAGGAGCACTAGTTGCAGGTTTATTATCAATTGGTGCTGAAGTTATGAGATTAGGAGTTATTTCAACTCCAGGTGTTGCCTATTTAACAAAAGCACTTGGTGCACAAGCTGGTGTTATGATTTCAGCTTCGCATAATCCTGTTGCAGATAATGGGATTAAGTTTTTTGGTCCAGACGGTTTTAAATTGTTGGATGAGCAAGAAGCTGAAATTGAAGAACTAATGGATGCAGAAGTTGACCGTTTACCAAGACCAACTGGAAATGATTTATGTCAAGTTAGTGATTACTTTGAAGGTGGTCAAAAATACCTACAATTCCTTAAAAACACAATTGATGAAGATTTCTCAGGTCTATTAGTTGCTCTAGATTGTGCACATGGTGCTACTTCTTCATTAGCGCCATATTTATTCGCAGATTTAGAAGCAGATATTGTTACCATGGGAACGAATCCTAATGGATTTAATATAAATGATGGCGTAGGTTCTACACATCCTGAAGCTTTAGCAGCTCTTGTAAAGGAAAAAGGTGCTGACATCGGTTTATCATTTGATGGAGATGGAGATCGTCTAATTGCTATCGATGAAAATGGTGAAATCGTTGATGGTGACCAAATAATGTACATTTGTGCAAAATATTTAAATGAAAAAGGTCGTCTAAAACAAAACACAATCGTATCAACTGTTATGAGTAACTTAGGTTTCTACAAAGCAGTAGAAACGAATGGGATGAAAAGTGCAGTTACAGGTGTTGGTGACCGCTATGTCATGGAAGAGATGAGAAAGAATGGCTTTAATCTTGGCGGTGAGCAATCTGGACACATCATCTTTTTAGATCATATTACGACTGGTGATGGTATGTTAAGTGCGATTCAGCTCGTAAGTATTGTTAAAGAAACAGGTAAAACTTTATCACAATTAGCTGGAGAAATGAAAAAGTATCCTCAATTATTAATTAATGTTCGAGTTACAGATAAAAATGAAGCACTTAATAATGAGCGTATTAAATCAATCATTTCAGAGGTAGAAGAAGAAATGAACGGCAATGGTCGTATTTTAGTTCGTCCTTCTGGTACTGAGCCACTTATTCGTGTAATGGCTGAGGCTCCTTCTGAAGCAGAATGTAAACAATATGTAGAACGCATTGTTGCTGTTGTAAAAGAGGAAGTTGGAGAATAATATAAATTTAAAAAATATGCATTGATGAGCACTTTTGTGTAAGTCTATGCATATTTTTATTATATACAGCTATTCTATAACTTTTTTTCAACATATTTTTGTTGACCATTTTTAACACGGTATAGTATAGTTGTTTTATTGTTTTCCTAACGGGGAAGGAGTATAGAAATAAAAAAGTATTAAAAAAGCGCCAGAACTACACTAGACGAGAATGTGTAGTTGACGAGGTGGAGTTTTATCGAAGTTTCGGCGGATGACTCCCGGTTGCTGTATCACAACCGAAATTATTTATGTAAAACACATAGGTGACTGTGTGCACAAACGTAAATAATCTGATACACCGTTTAAAACAAAAAAATGAACTCGCTAATGAGCGGAATATGAAAGGTAGGTGGATATTGCTTGTAAGTCCTCTACCATTATTAAACATGACGAGGGAATAGAAAATTAAATAGTTAAACGGTTAGGAAAACAGCGTTCCATTCCTATACATTTTTGTATGTCTTGTTTTAGGACTTACTAAGCAATAGTTATTATGTGTGGAATCGTTGGATATATTGGAAATGATAATGCGAAAGAAATTTTATTAAAAGGTTTAGAGAAGTTAGAGTATCGTGGATACGATTCTGCTGGGATTTCTCTTTTAACTGATAATGGTGTAGAAGTTTATAAAGAAAAAGGTAGAATTGCAGTATTACGTAAATCAATCCCTACAAAAACGGACGGAAACGTTGGAATTGGTCACACAAGATGGGCAACACATGGTGCTCCAAGTAAACGTAATGCGCATCCTCACCAAAGCTCTACTGAACGTTTTACACTTGTTCATAACGGCGTTATCGAGAACGATGTACAATTAAAAAACGATTATTTAAATGATATTGAATTTACAAGTGATACAGATACTGAAGTAATTGTTCAGTTAGTAGAGCTTCATATTAAAAAAGGTTTATCAGTTCTTGATGCTTTTAGAGAAACACTTAAGCTTCTTAAAGGTTCATATGCAATTGCATTATTAGATAAACAAAACGATGATGTGATTTATGTAGCAAAAAACAAAAGTCCATTACTAGTTGGTGTTGGAGAAGAATTTAATGTTATTGCATCTGATGCGATGGCAATGTTACAAATCACTGATCAATTTATTGAATTAATGGATAAAGAGGTAATTATACTTACTAAAGATCAGGTTCAATTAATGGATCTTAACGGAAATGTTAAAGAACGTTCTCCATATACTGCAGAAATTGATGCTAGTGATATCGAAAAAGGAACTTACCCTCATTTCATGTTAAAAGAAACAGATGAGCAACCATTAGTAATCCGTAATATTATCCAAAAGTACCAAGATGAAAACGGTGAGCTTGTAATTAACTCAGAAATTAAAGCGGCTTTAGCAGAAGCTGATAGATTATATATTGTTGCTTGTGGAACTAGTTATCATGCTGGACTGGTTGGAAAGCAATTTATTGAAAAAATGGCTGGAGTGCCTGTAGAAGTACATGTTGCAAGTGAATTCTCTTACAATATGCCACTGCTTTCAGAAAAACCATTATTCATTTATATTTCACAAAGCGGTGAAACTGCTGATAGTAGAGCATGTCTAGTACAAACAAATAAATTAGGTCATAAAGCAATTACACTTACAAACGTTCCCGGATCAACATTATCACGTGAGGCTGATTTCACTCTTCCTTTACACGCAGGTCCTGAAATCGCTGTTGCATCAACGAAAGCTTACACTGCACAATTAGCAGTACTTGCTATTGTTGCAAATGCTCTTGCGAAAGAAAAAGGAAAAACGGTTAACTTTAACCTAGTTAAAGAACTTGGAATTGTAGCAAATGCAATGGAATCAATTACAAACCAAAAAGAAGAGTTTGAAAAAATTGCTACAGAATATTTAGCTACAACTCGTAATGCATTCTTCATTGGTCGTAACGTAGATTACTTCGTTTGCTTAGAAGGCGCATTAAAACTAAAAGAAATTTCTTACATCCAAGCAGAAGGATTTGCTGGTGGAGAGTTAAAACACGGTACAATTGCTCTAATCGAAGAAGGAACTCCAATCTTCGCATTAGCAACACAAGAATCAGTAAACTTAAACATTCGTGGAAATGTAAAAGAGGTTGTTGCTCGTGGTGCTAACCCTTGTATCATTTCAATGGAAGGATTAAATATGGAAGGCGATCGCTTCATTTTACCTAAAGTACAAGAAGAATTATCTCCAATCCTTTCAGTCGTACCATTACAATTAATCTCTTACTATGCTGCTTTACATCGTGGTTGTGATGTTGATAAACCACGTAATCTTGCAAAATCAGTTACAGTTGAATAATCAAATTAGTAATCTTAAAGTTTATTAAAAAACAGATTTGAACATAAAAACTGAGCAGGGAGTGTAAAATGATGATCAAGTTTAACGATGAAAATATCATTCCTACAAAAGACGACTTTCACGTTAGTGAAGTTGATGAGCGTGTTGTAATAAGAAAACCAATTAAATAACTTTAAATATAAAATACAGGGGACTAGTGGTGCTGACCATTAGTCCTTTTTTTATTTGAACATGACGACACATCCAATCTTCTCCACTTCTGAAGTTAGCCATAGCAAAAATTTTCAAAAACTAAGAATAAACCTATTCTAATCAAGCCAACTTAAGGATATGGAAAAAATTTGCTATTAAATAATGAGCAGGAGTGAAAACGATGATAAAAATTTACGATGAAAACTTCATTCCAACAAAAGATGACTTTCATGTTAGTGAAGATGATGAGCGTGTTGTAATAAAAAAACCAAATCAGGTTGAATTTTAATAACAAAAGAGGCTACTAAAAATTTACTGTTTTGAAGTGAAAATTAAAGGGACCGGATTAATTAATTGAGGCCTATAAATAAATATACGTAAAAAGAGATAGGAAAGCAGATGAAAACCTGTTACCTATCTTTTTTTGATGAACAAAATTAATTTTTTGTTTTCACCATAATTTCACCATCCTCTATTAGAATTCAATTTATTAAGAAATGAGAGGAGGGAAATAACATGAATAAAAGAGTAAAGAGAATATTTACGTGGGTCTCTATAACAGCAGTTTTTGTTTTAGGGGTACAGTTTTTTCTTAGATTTCTAGGTGGTTTTCATGAAAGACGTTTTGCTGATTATCAACATTCCATGTTCATGGATCGAGACGGTCGAAACGAATTTAGGTCACATCAGATGATGCATGGTCCACACCATTTTCATGATTTTTCTTGGATTGGTTTAGTATTATTCCTTTTAATCGCATTTGCGGTTGTGGCTTTTATCTTTAAAAAGTTAGTTAAAAAGGGACAAGCTAGCCCGGTTAATCAAATTTCATTAGATACAACTAGTTTTAACACACCTGTAAACAGAACAAACGCAGATTTATTGGATAAATGGGAAAAAAATCTACTATCAAAAAAGGAGAATAAATAAAATGGGCATTTTTAAAAGAATGAAATCAATATCGTTGGCTAAAGTGAATGGAGCACTGGATGGTTTAGAAGATCCAATTTCAATGTTGAATCAATATATTAGAGAAATGGAAGAAGATCTTTTGAAAGGTCAGGAAGCACTCTCTCGTCAAATCTATCTAGAGAATAAGCAAAAAGCATTGATCTTGGAGACAGAAGGACTGGTAAACAAAAGAAGTGGACAAGCTAAGCTAGCAGTTGAAAATGGAGAAGATTCCATTGCAAAACTGGCTATACAGGAAAAACTTGTTCATGAAAAACAATTAATCCTCTATACAGAGCAGCTTAATACAATTCAAAATCAAACTCAGTCACTATATGAAAAATTAGATGAACTGAAAGGTAAATATAATGAGTATCTGCATAAAAGACTATTACTAGTATCCAGAGCAAATATAGCAAAATCAATTAAACAAATTCAGCAAACATCTGTTTCATTTAATTCAGAAACAATCGCAAATGGAATCGCACGTGCAGAAGATCGAATACTTATGATGGAGGCAGAAGTACAAGCTCAAAATAAATTTGCATATCATAGTAACCTATCTAATGGATATAAAGATAATGTAATGAGTGAAGAAATAGAAGAAGAACTACAAAAGCTAAAACAGCATGCTGTGGAAACTGCCTAAGGTCATGATTTAAAAGAAATATCGGGGAGCACCGTATTAATTAACGGGTGCTTCCTTTTATTATTATCCGACAGAAGACTCCTTCCTCAATTCCGTGAAGGTGTGATAACACCAGTAATAGGTGGGAGATGAATGTCGGTTAGTGTGCGTAAGCTTAAAGGCTTTTTTGTTGTCTGCTTCATATCTCAATGATATGCTCAGTTCCCAAGAATCTCCCACTTCAAACAACCTGTAAAGTGTTAAGTGGTGAGTAGATCAATTTATAATTGATTTGAAAATGGAAAAGATGAAGAAGACAAGCGAAAAATATAGAGATATAAAACGAGGGAGTATTTTTGATAATGAATATACTACTAGCTGAAGATGATTTGAAACTTGGTGAGCTAATCAGTTATATGTTAAAGAAAAAAGCAGGTTATAAAGTGGAGTGGGTTACAGAAGGAGAAGAAGCTTACTATTACGCTACGAACACCCATTATGATGTATTAATATTAGATTGGATGATGCCAGGAGGAACAGGAATAGAAGTGTGTCGTAGGTTACGAAAAGAAGGATATTCAGGAGCGATTCTAATCCTTACAGCTAAAGACGCCTTAGAGGATCGCATTGTAGGACTGGACTCAGGAGCTGATGATTATTTAGTTAAACCTTTCGAAATTGATGAGCTACTTGCTCGATTAAGAGCACTTTCTAGGCGTAATTATGCTCCTATACTAGAGGAAGAAATTCTTATTAGTGATATGATTCTAAATCGTACAAGCCAATCAATCAGAGGTGGAGATACTGAAATACAATTAAGCCCACGCGAATTTCAATTAGTTGATTTTTTAATACAGAATAAAGGGCAAGTATTACCTCGTGAAATTATTTTGGAGCGTGTATGGGGCTTTGATTCAGATGTTGCAATGAAAACGATTGATGCCACTGTTAAACTTCTTCGAAAGAAACTAGATTTGCTTGGTAAACAAGATTTGCTACAAAGCATTAGAGGGGTAGGATATAAATTTGATCACTAATCTTATATCTTATTTACGTGATTTTCGAAATTGCGGAGGAAGGGATGTTTTTAAGCGTACGCAAAATCGCTTAACAGTACTATATAGCGGCCTTGTCATGCTTTTTCTAATTATATTCATCATCATAGTCTTTGCAGTGTTATATGTAGTCATAATGAATGATCAAAGACGTACAGTTGAATCATTGGCTAGCCAAGAATCAAAAATTATCGAAAATTATATGATTCAAAATCAACAAGGAAACCTAAGGGACGATAACCAAGAAGTAGTTTTAGCCGGTGTGGACCAATTTTTTTATTATGTAGTTAATCCAAATGGCGAATTAATAATGGGACAGGAGGATATCCCTCAAATAAGGACTAGATTGTTTGGGCAAATAAAAAGTTGGATTCCTAAAGGGAATGAAACCCGAAAGGTAAAAATTAAAATAGAGCATGAAGAGTTTGAAAAGGACATGAGAAAATTCCATGATCATGAAATACATGTTCCTTCAGATCGAAAAGAGATTAGTTTGATGGTATCAGGTAAACCGCTATTTTATAAAGGAGATTTTATCGGTACAATCTATGTTGGAAAAGATATTTCGGATGTTTATCATTTATTCAAATTTGTTGTCATCATACTAGTTGGCTTAACAATCGTATTTTCTGGAGTTGCACTATATATTAGTTTTTTTATGTCAAAAAAAGCGATGATCCCAATCTTTAAATCATTTAATCGACAGCGCGAATTTGTTGCAGATGCATCTCATGAATTAAGAACACCATTAAGCGTTTTGTTATCGTCAATCGATGCAATGGAAATGACAATCGATACAGAGAAAGATGATTTTTCTCGAAAGCTTTTATTTAATATGAAAGACGAAGTAAAAAGGATGACAAACTTAGTCAGCGGATTATTAACATTAGCTCGTTCAGACTCAGATAAAGTTGAAATTAAATTAGAAAAGTTTGAGTTTCGCTCCATTGCAGAAAAGGCGATTGTATCTCTACAACCGTTAGCAGCATCAAAACAAATCAATTTAAACTTAACTGCTCCAGAGAATGTAATCGCCCAGGGAGACTCTGAAAAATTATCACAGCTCTTATATATATTAATAGATAATGGGATTAAGTATACACCTATTGGGGGAGAGGTCCGGTTAGTTCTCTCGGATAAAGAAAATGAACTATGCATCCAAGTAACAGATACTGGTATTGGGATTAAACCGGAAGACCATGCCCGAATATTTGACCGTTTTTATCGATCTGACAAATCAAGATCTAGACAAATTGGAAGCCATGGTTTAGGCTTGGCAATTGCAAAATGGATCGTGGAAATTCATAATGGAACTATTCAAGTAAATAGTGAAGTTGGAAAAGGAAGTACGTTTACTATTGGGATTCCAACTTCTAATATGAATAGTAAAAAGGCATAAGCTTTTAAGAGTAGAATAACCGATACAAAGAAGTAAAAAATATAAAAGGTTAATTTTTTGAATGGAGTCGTTTCCTATTGTTTAATACGAAACAATTGCTGAAATTGGAAATCCATTTTTCCTAAAAGAGAGGAATGTTGACGTTGAAAATTGCTTTCATTGCACACGATCAAAAGAAAAAAGATTTAGTAAATTTTGCAATGGCATATGAATCTATTTTATCTAAACATGAATTATATTCAACAGGAACAACTGGAACAAAAATAATGGAAAATACAAATTTAAAAATACATCGATTTAATTCCGGACCACTTGGAGGAGATCAGGAAATCGGTGCGTTAATAGCTAAGAATTTAATGGATATTGTTATCTTCTTTCGCGATCCACTAACAGCGCAACCGCATGAACCGGATATTTTGGCTTTAATTCGTTTATGTGATGTTTACTCAATTCCTTTAGCAACGAATATGGGTACAGCAGAAATTTTAATACATGGTCTAGAGCGTGGGGACCTAAAGTGGAGAAACATCGTACATGATAAACAAATTCGTGAAAGATAAACAAAATCTTAAAAAAGATAAAGTAATCGAATAATTAACTATGATGAAGGAAAAAGTAATTCTAGTTCAGTTGAAAAGGAGGTTTATGATGGATAATCAAGAATTTGGACATACACATGATACAGGTGAAACAGTAAAAATCTCGGGCTATTATACTGATAAAGACGGAGAGCATATTGAATTACAAGCAGGACAAAAGTTCCCTAACTGCCCTTCATCAGGAAAGCCAACTAAATGGAGACACGGACGGTAAAACTAGATACAAAAGAAAAAAGATTGTACTTTAAATACATAGTACAATCTTTTTTTATTGAACTGATACGTTATACATTAGACCAAGATACATTGTAATCACAAAGCAAAGACTAAATGTAATCGATAGCATGATTGTTGTCTTTTTCATATAGCTGATGACTAATAACACTAGGAAAATGATCGACATACTCATTAACATTGTGCCTTCTAGCGTAAAAGTAAAAGCTATTCTAATAGGTAAAGTAATATCAATCCCCATAATCCATTCAATCCATTTAGATGGCCCTTCATTTTGCAAAGTCACACTAATATTATGTGGCGGTGATTTAGTACCCATTATAGCCGTAAAAAAGAACACAAGTGTGATGGTAATATACTCTGCCTTTAACCAGCTACGAATGCCATTTGAAGAATCTTCAACGGATTTTTTCATTAGTACGCCATTGAAAAATGCAAAAAACAATACTGGAATGATACTAATGTGCTTCAATACTAACATTTGTCCATATGGCAGTATCCATGCATTCGTATAGTCTTTTAAATTAACGACTTCTAGCATTAAGACTACACCACTAATAAAAATAATTAACACGCAGATGATGGCTAAAGGTGTAAACCATTTTAAGAATTTACCATAGTTATTTGTATCTTTAGCTAACCAAGTGACATTAAATAGAATTCCACTCCAAATAGAAACCATTAGAAAATGACTACTTTGAAAAATAAAACCCGTCCAAAAATTCATAGAGGTAATATGACCTGCATAACCGATACTTAAAATCATCATGAATAACCAAAAGAAATTAAAAAACTTTTTCCCATCGCTATAAATGTTAATGACAAGCATAATGGCAAACATACTCGAGTAGATCCATGCATTACCTATAGCTGTTTTTATGAAAACAGAATAAATGGCTGTATTAAGTTGAACATCATCTAGGAAAAAGGTAATAATTCGTAGAGCAGGGAATAGTGAAAAGAACAATATACCGACAATAACCAAATAAACAGTACCTTTCGAAATGCTGATTGTTGGTTTTTTATCTGACGGTACAAAATCTAATACAAACTTTCCTGCCAATATCGAATAAAGGATATAGGTTATAAACTCAGTGATTGGAACGATATAACTCATTTTCTATTCCAAAGAACAACTCCACCAACCATTAATGCAATTCCAAATAGACCGATTGCAATTAATGGAATAAGATATTTAGATCTTTCTTTTTTAGGAGTAGCCTCTTTTTGTTTTTCTTTTGTAGGCGTTTGATCCTTAACTGCCTTGTCAGTTGTTTTATTTTCAGTTGTCGTTTTAGTTTCAACTTGCTTTAATTGCACTTTGAAAGGAATTTGACCTGTTACCGGATGACCATCTTCACTTACTACTTTCCACTCGACCTTATAATCACCATTTTCTAAACCGTTTGGTAGATCAGCAATTAATTTATTACCTTTAATAGAAACATTTGTAACAGCTGTAGCAGTTCCAGCTTTAAATAATTTGATTGTACCTAATTGCTCAAGAGCCTCTTCGAATTCAAGCGTAATTTGTTTAATTGGTTCAGTGATTACTTGCCCATTTGATGGATTAGAAGAAACAAGCTTCGTATGCGCACTCGCCATAGTTGGGAATAAAAATAGCAGTAAAATAATGATTGATAAACCTTTTTTCATATAAATCTCCTTCTTTATGTAAATATTTGTGCTTAATTTAATATAAGGTAAAAGCTTGTAATTATGAACTATTATTATCTTAGTTAAATTAGGCACTCTATTCCATTAGACATTTTAGTATAAAATTGTGAGATATTTGTGAAGTTGTCGTAACTACTCAGTTTAATTAAGAAAATTAGTTTTTTTAAAACAATTCTTTATACTTTATTTACATAACCTCCAAAGTAAATTAATAAAATTTCATTAAAATTAAGAGGTGGAATCTAATGAAATTTTAATTTATGGGAGGTTTTTTTATGTTTAGAAACAATTTTAAGAAAAAGTTAATTCCAGTGGCTGTACTTTCAACGATAGCATTTGGTTCGTTGATTGGTTCATTTGCTAATCATACAGTACAAGCTAAGGAACCAAACAAGAATGAAATTAGAAATGTGATCTTTTTAATTGGTGATGGAATGGGTGTTTCATACACGACTGCTTATCGTTATTTAAAAGATGATCCAAAAACAAAAGAAGTTGAACAAACAGAATTCGATCATTACTTAGTAGGGCAACAAATGACATATCCTGAAGATCCAATGCAAAATATTACTGACTCTGCGGCAGCGGCAACAGCCATGTCAGCGGGAGTTAAAACATATAATGCAGCAATTGGAGTAGATAATGATGGCTCAAGAGTAAAAACAGTGCTTGAGGCAGCAAAAGAAAAAGGTAAAGCGACAGGACTTGTTGCAACTTCAGAAATTACACATGCTACACCAGCGTCTTATGGTGCTCATGATGTAAGTCGTAAAAATATGAATGCAATTGCGGATGATTATTACGATGAACTAATTAAAGGTGGACATAAAATTGATGTCATGCTTGGAGGTGGATTAAGTAACTTTGTACGAGAAGATCGTGATTTAACAAAGTTATTTAAAAAAGATGGCTACTCTTATGTAACGAATAAAAACCAAATGTTAAAGGATAAAAACAATAAAGTATTAGGTTTATTTGCTTCTGGTGGAATGCCGAAGATGATCGACCGTGATGATTCGATGCCAGCATTAAGCGATATGACAAATACAGCAATTGAAAAATTAAACAGAGATAAAGATGGATTCTTTTTAATGGTAGAAGGTAGTCAAATTGACTGGGCTGGACATGATAACGATATCGTTGCGGCAATGAGTGAAATGGAAGATTTTGAAAAAGCATTTAAAGCTGCAATCGCATTTGCTAAAAAGGACAAGCATACATTAGTCGTTGCAACAGCAGACCACTCAACAGGTGGCTATTCAATTGGAGCAAGAGGTGATTACAATTGGTACGGAGCACCGATTGCTGCTGCTAAACGTACTCCTGATTTTATGGCTGAACAAATTAGTAAAGGTGCAGATGTAGAAAAAACATTAAAAGCGAATATTAACTTAGAATTGAAGCCTGAAGAAATTCAATCTGTTAAAAAAGCGGCAGATTCAAAAAATATGTTAGAGATTGATAATGCAATCGAAGCAATCTTTGATAACCGTTCAGTAACTGGTTGGACTACAGGTGGTCACACGGGTGAAGACGTAAATGTTTATGCGTATGGTCCTGGTAGCCAATTATTTGCAGGAAAAATTGATAATACTGACCAAGCTAAAAACATCTTTAGAATTTTAAAGAATGGTAAATAAGTAAAAAATCAGATCCCGTTAAATGACCTTTATTTAACGGGATTTAAGGATGAAAGGGGATTTAAATGAAAAAATTGATTCCATTTATTTTACTATCTTTAATGCTTTCAGGATGTAGCTTAGTTCAGAAGGAGAAAACAACTACTGCTTCAGCAGAAAACATAAAAAAGGTCTCTACAATAACCAAAAGCAAAGCAAAGTCTTTAAACGATATATATGTGCCAAACCCACAGGTTTCAGATGATACAAGCTTACGCCTTAAAGGTCAAACACTCAAAGACGAGAAGGGTGAAGTAACTTTAGAGGGTATTGCTTCATTAAATAAGTCTTACTCAATTGGGCCGATTGAAATGAAAATTAAACAGATTAAGCTGATCAAAAACTTACCGACGTATTCTTTAATGGATTATTTTCATTATTATACTGAAAGCTATGAAAGCTTTCGATTCATTAAGGTAGAGGTAGAAATCATTAACCACTCCGATAAACAATTACACTTTGGTCCAGTTGCCCATTTGATGACAAGTAATAATGAAGTAAAAGAATTTAAAGATGACTTCTATATTGAATATTTAGGTGGGGAAATCAATCCTAATGGTTCAAAGCAAGGTGCAATGGGATTTATAGTAGAACATACTGATCCTAGTCTAAAATGGATCGAGTTAACAACTAGTGATGTATTAGATGATCAACATAAAGTAATTGCGAAAGCACAAAAAGTAAAAGTAGATTTTAAATAGATTGCAGAAAAAAACTCCTTTCTGAAAAAGGAGTTTTTTTATTTTATAGGGTTATCTCATCCTCAACTGGTGGAAGAAGTACGTCATTTTTGTCAGGGTACATACATTCAATATGATTTTCTCCCCAAGAGCACAGTAAGTCTAATACTTCTTTTAAAGACCATCCGTAATCAGTTAAGGAATATTCCACTTTTGGCGGAACCTGATTAAATACTTTTCGGTGAACAATATTATCTTCCTGTAATTCCTTTAGCTGCTGAGTTAACATTTTTTGAGTAATGTTCGGCATTAATTTTTTTAATTGAGAAGTCCTTTTTGTACCTTTTGTTAAATGACAAAGAATCACAACCTTCCATTTGCCACCGATTACATCTAAGGAAGCCTCAACTGGGATATTGTATTTTTTCATTTTCGCCTCTCCTTCTTTCATATTTACTTACGCAACATATTTTTAATGATTAAAACATCATAACATTCTCTTCGTAAACTGTGTAGTTTCAAGTCTGGTTAAAAATTTTTTTATAAATTTTCTCTGTTTTAATCCTTTATTCACTTAAATGTTACTAAAAAGTAACTATATCACTTCAAAGTACATACTTCTTTTAATCAATCCTATCGCGCATAATGACAATAGTTAATTGATTAACAAACATTTATAAAAAGTAAACGTACAGATGAAGACGTTAATCTTTTACTATTTCATTTCATTTATGTTTTGAATGACGAAGAGACTTTATTCAGGCGCCATGTCTCTTTGTATTCAAACTAATAATAAAAATAATGATAACACAAGGAGGAGTTTTATGAGTTCGACTGCTGCTTCGATTAAAATACAAGAGAAAAAAAGTGGCACACCTGCTTTAATGGCTCTTGCCATTAGTGCATTTGGTATCGGAACAACTGAATTTGTTCCCGTTGGTTTATTATCAACTCTAGCTGGTGATTTAAAAATTTCAATTACATTAGCAGGATTATTAATTTCTGGATATGCTATGGGTGTTGCTTTTGGAGCACCAATTTTAACGGCACTAACAAATAAGATTGGTAGAAAATCGTTATTAATGCTTTTAATGATTATTTTTATAGTAGGTAATAGTGTTGCTGCCTTTTCGACTAGTTTTGGACTGTTGTTAGTTGCTCGAATCATTACTTCATTTTCACATGGAGTGTTCTTTTCAATCGGTTCAACAATTGCAGCAGATGTAGTTCCTGAAAACAAACGTGCAAGTGCGATTGCATTTATGTTTACTGGCTTAACCGTTGCAACTGTAACTGGTGTTCCATTAGGCACATTTATTGGTCAGCATTTTGGATGGAGATCTACTTTTGGAGCTGTGGCATTATTAGGTGTAATTGCAATCATTGCTATTGCAATATTAGTTCCGAAATCAATTAAACAACCGCCAGCATCAAAATTAAGTGATAACCTGAAAGTTCTAAAAAATGGACCATTACTTTTGGCTTTTGCCATTACAGCATTAGGATATGGAGGTACTTTTGTAGCATTCACTTACTTGTCACCAATCCTTGAAAAAATTACCGGCTTTGCTCCAAACTCTGTAAGTATTATCTTACTTGTTTATGGAGTTGCAGTAGCACTTGGTAATACTATCGGTGGGAAGGCTGCTAATAAAAATCCTTTAAAAGCATTAACATGGATGTTTGCTATTCAAGCAATTGTGCTCATCATTCTATCGTTTACAGCACCATTTAAACTAGTAGGAATTGTAACGATTTTCTTCCTAGGCTTACTTGCTTTTATGAATGTACCTGGTCTTCAAATTTATGTTGTGAAATTAGCAGAAAAGCATGTCCCATCAGCTGTAGATATTGCATCAGCGCTAAATATAGCAGCATTCAACGTAGGTATTGCAATAGGAGCATTTATTGGTGGTTTAGTTGTAGATACAATCGGCTTGATTCATACACCTTGGATTGGTGGAATCATGGTCTTTGGAGCGGTTCTGCTAAGTATCTGGAGCGCTTCATTAGAAAAGAAAAAGTAAATTTTTAAAAAATATTATATAAATAAAAGGAGAAATAAAAAATGAATAAATTAGTTAAATTAAATAATGGTTTAGAAATGCCAGTAATTGGGTTAGGAGTATTCCAAGTAGAAGATGGACAAGTCGTAATTGATTCTGTAAAAGCGGCAATACGAAATGGTTACCGTAGTATCGACACTGCAGCAATCTACCAAAACGAAGAAGGCGTAGGACAAGGAATTAGAGAAGCTCTTGAAGAAAATGGACTTAAACGTGAAGACTTATTTATTACATCAAAAGTATGGAATGCTGATTTAGGCTACCAATCAACTATTGATGCTTTCGAATTAAGTTTGAAAAAACTAGGTCTTGATTATTTAGACCTATATTTAATCCACTGGCCAGTAGAAGGTAAATATGTTGAATCATGGAAAGCACTTGAAACGCTATACAAAGACGGTAAAGTAAAAGCAATCGGAATGAGTAACTTCCAAATTCATCACCTGAAAGAAGTAATGGCGAATGCTGAAATAATGCCTATGATCAATCAAGTTGAATTACACCCAATGCTAAGCCAAGTTGAACTAAGAGAATTTTTAAAAGAAAATTCAATTCAAGTAGAAGCATGGGCTCCATTAATGCAAGGACAATTATTTGAAAGTGAAACACTATCACAAATAGCAAACAAACATAATAAATCAATTGCTCAAGTTGTATTACGTTGGCATTTACAAAATGGTATTGTAATCATACCAAAATCAATCAAAGAACATCGCATTCAAGAAAACGCAAATATTTTCGACTTTGAACTAACAGAAGAAGATATGAGCCAAATCAACTCCCTAAACCAAAACCACCGAGTTGGTCCAGACCCTGACAACTTTGATTTTTAATTAAATAAAAAAAGTAAACGACTGTCAAATCTTTGACAGTCGTTTTTATTTCTAATCATACAAAAAAATAATAAATTCTATCTAATTCATAGAGGCATTTTGTATTAAGAGTCGAATATTCGAATATAACAATTTTCATTTACAAAAAACTTCCTCACCGTAAGACTTAAGACTTACTAAGTTTAATACTTAAGTTCGTTTCAAATTATTTACCGTTTCATTACTATAAACATAGTAGCGAAAAATATTGGAGAACGGTCAAGCTGTAGTAGAGGAGTTGTTTACTTTGAAGAAAGAGAAAAAACAGTTTAATACGATGAAAGAACTTACGATACACATCATATTAGCTACAATATCGATCTTAATATTAGTCATTAGTTTACCTACTGTCGTGACGATCTATAAAATATCATTTATTTTGGCAATCATGGGAATTCTGTTGCTAGATTTCTATTTGATTGTATCGAATCATAAAAAGTTTTTAAAGGTTACAAAAATAGCGCTAATTAGTTTACTACTTTGTGTATCGGTAGTGGGAATGCTATTTTATGCCAGTCAATTTCTAGTATTCGTAGATAGGTACGGAGTTGAGCGAATATTAACCAATCATATTACAACTGCAAAATTATTATTTTTCTTAATCTGTTTATTTCAACCAATTTTTTTACCTTTACCAGAAGCACTTACTATTCCTGCAGGCAGTGCTGTAATCGGAACGTTTTCAGGAGCGTTAATCGGATTTTTAGGTTCAACTTTAGGTATTGTCATTATGTATTTCTTAGCAAGAATAGGTGGACTTAAATTAGTTTCTAAGTTTGTAAAAGAAAGACAGTTAAAAAAATATCAGGAATATATCCAAAAAAATGAAACAATTATTTTAACTTTAATGTTTATCATTCCGATTTTACCAGATGAAATTATTTGTGTCGGGGCAGGAATTAGCAAAGTATCTTTCAAAAAGTTTCTATTAATTGCTTCGATGTCAAAATTAATTACATCATCTCTCCTATCATACTCTGTCTATTTGGCTAAATTTTTCTCTTTAACAACATCGCAAATAGCTTTAACTAGCTCCATTTTAATTGCCTGCATCTTATCTTTATCATTTATGATTAAGAAATCAATTAAACGAACTAATTCAAAAGAAGTTTACGTAGCTCAAAGTGAATAATAAAAAAGGCAATGTAATGGTTAAACCTTACATTGCCTTTTTACTCATTAAGTAAGTATTAAATTGCTTTTGTCGAAATTAAAAATTTCCTGAGAAATAATGTAGAAAAAAAGACGATTTACATTAAAACTTTAATACCTTGAACAATATTCCATATAAAGACAATTAAATTAACAATGAATGCTAAAACAAATCCACCAATAAGAGCAAAGCCTGCACCATCACCAAAAGTATTAAAAGTGAAAAGAGAAATAACCGCCAAAATAATAATTGTTAGAAATGGGAGTATATGTGAAAAAAGAGCTCGTTTAGAATGCGATTTTAGATGGTGATCCTTTGCGACAAAATAAACAATTATAGGGAATAAGAAAGGTGCGAAGAATACACTGAAATAACATAATGAGGACAAAATCTTATTTGTTTCCATCTTTTTACCTCGATTTCTTAAAGAATTTTAATTAATCTTAGTATAGTTTAATTTATATATAAAAATCGATTTATTTATTAATAATTTTTGAAAATATTTAAATTGAAAAAGTTTAGGCTGAGTAATGTGTATCCTTTTTTTGTCTCTTTTTTAAAGAAATGTAAATGAAAAATCCAACTAAGATAGTAGCGGTTATACAGATTGTAATCCATGGCGAGCCAAGCAAGAAATTTCCGTATAAAGTATAAAGAACTGCAATCGGGATATTACCAGCAAAAACAATTGCTATATAGGACAAGTATTTCATATTAGTTGAGGCTGCGATAAAGCATGCGCCATCTGTCGGCGCTAGGGGAGTTGCAACTGTTAAGAATAAGTATCTCTTTCTGTTCAAAATTATCTCTTCAAATAGAGATGGATATTTATTCTCCATGAATTGCTGGATCGAGTCACTTAAAATACTTTTACTTAATAGGTAAATAATTGTTTCTGTGATAGCCATTCCGATTAATGATAAGAGAATGGTTTCAAACGGGTGAAAAAACAAGCTACCTACTACAATTAATACAGAGCTAGGAATAAATAGAAAGATTCTTGCACAGAAAATAGCGACAAATAATAGCATCGGATTGATAGAAGAATTAGCAATAAAATGTTTTATATCTTGCAATGATAAATGAAATAAATGATATCGAATAGCGAGTAGTAGCATTAAAATCCAAAAGCCGATTATAGTTAGTGGTACGACTTTTTTCATGATTTATGCTCTCCTTTTACGTTAGAAAATCTTCTGTTATAGTATTCTATTCCTCAAATACAAGAAAACTGATTCATTTTTAAAAATTAATAATAAAGGTCATAAACATGTCAAAAAATGAATAAAAATAATTATGCACTAAATATCTCAAATTAAAGAGAATTGAGGTGGAGATATGCTTGATGAAGGCCTATTAGTTATTAGACTAGTTTTAGGTATTATTTTATTAGGTCACGGGGTGCAGAAAGTATTTGGTTGGTTTGGTGGTTACGGTATTAAAGGAACTGGACAATGGCTAGAGTCGATTGGAATCAAACCTGGTGCATTTTTTGCTTTTATAACGGGAGCGGCAGAAATTGTAGGTGGATTCTTTGTAGCGGCTGGTGTATATACAGAAATAGGTGCATGGTTAATAATTGTAGTAATGGCAATAGCGGTAATAAAGGTGCATATAAAGAACGGATTCTGGAATACTTCAAACGGATTTGAGTTTAACCTATTAATTATTGCAGCTGCAGTAGGGTTATTGCTCACTGGTCCAGGAACAATGGTTTTATTTTAAGAGATTGATAGATTTGCATATAATAGGAATGGAGGAAGTCTCATCTATTGAGGCTTCTTTTTTGTTTCTCTAAAACGCTTATCTGTATATAGAGAGATAAAATCTTTTTCATGAAAAATCTCTCTCATTCATGATACGATATTATTAATAATGACATTAATTGGAGGGATCAAGATGGCAGATGCTATTTTTGAACAACTTAGGTTTACAAGGGTTTATACTTTGAAAGTTCTTAGTTCTGTTTCAAAAGAAGTTGTAGATGTAGTACCAGCAGGATTCAATAATAATATTCTTTGGAATGCTGGTCATGTACTAGGGGCATATGAGCAATTACTTTATGCTAACACTGGTGATGCTGGTCATCTTTCAAAGGAATTCATTGACTTTTTCAAAGGTGGGACTAAACCAAGTGACTGGCAAGAGGAGCCACCATCATATGAGGAAATTGTTACATTATTAGAACAACAAGTTGAACAAGTTATTTCTACATATGAAGGACGTTTAGATGAAAGTATTCTAAAAGAGATTAAGCTAGGTAGTTTTGAAATTAAGACTGTTCGAGACATGATTAGCTTTAACATTTTCCATGAAGGGCTACATGCCGGATTAATTAATGGTTTAAAAAAGTCACTTGGCCAATAGAGTTAATTTTTCGCTTTTGTCCACACACTAAATCTAGGAGTTTATGCTCTTAGATTTTTTTGTTATAATCATGTTTAACAATTTGTTAATTTGATAGTTTGAAAATTGTGGTAATTCAAAATAAAATATGGCTCTTTCTAATTGATTTTTGTTTTTAGTAACATTGATCATACAATTAAATAGCAACGATTATGACGAAAACAGCCTAAAAAAAGAGGTTATATAAATGAAGAAAGAAAGTAATTTAATTATTTACGATCTAATTTTGTATTTAGTATTTCCGCTTGTTTTATATAAAGTATTACAACACTATTTTAGTGACTATTGGGCGATGCTTTTACCGACGGTTCCTGGGATTTTATATACTTTATTTCGTTTTTGGTATACTAAACAGTTTAATGTTACTGGTATTTTTATTATCTCAACATTAACTGTTAGTACTGCTGTTGATTTAATGGCATTAGGTTCTGCAAAAAACTTAATTTTGTACAATGTGTATTATCACTTTGGGGTTGTAGTGGTATTTTTAATTTTAATGGCTATGAGAAAGCCGTTACCATATTATTTTATGATTGATATTGCTGCAATACAGGGGCAAGATCGTGAAGAAAGTAAAAAATTATATAAACATCCTTCACTATTTAAAGTGTTTCAGTATTTGTTTGTCGCATGGATTATTAAAGATATACTATTTGCTATTGCACAATGGTGGATGGTTGATACGTATGGATTAAAAGCATATTACTCACGTACAATTATCTTTACAGTTGGTGGATATGTTTTTGGCATAATTATGGCAATCGGCTATGCAATGGTTACGATGAGAGCTCAAAAACTAAAAGGAGACGACTCAGAGCAACCTTCAGATGAAATTATTATTTAGTAAAAGTCCTTTCAATAGAAAGAACCCCACAAAGTATAAAATCCTTGTGGGGTTTTTTAATTTCTGATTTCAAATTATCCTTTTAATGAATTTCCTACTCCTTGTAATTCCTGATCTTCTCTAGAAGAAGTATTTAGGAAATCAATTTTTTGTATTCTTTCATTTTCTGGTTCGACATGAATTAATATTTTAGGATCTACTAAAACCTTTTTTATTTCATCTTCTATTTTGTCACATAGTAAATGGGCTTCTTCAATACTCATGTATGATGGTAATACTAAATGAAAATCTATATGTTCCTCAGCACCCGAACGTCTCGTGCGTAAGTCATGGTATTCGATAAATTGGGATTTAAAAGAATTTAATACATTTTCGATTTGTTTTAATTCATCTGTAGAAAGCCCAGTATCAAGTAGGGGAGTAAACGATTTACGTCCAAGTTCGATTGATTCCTTCATTATATAAATTGCGATTCCAATTCCGATCAATGCATCGAGAAATTCCCAACCAGTAAGACTTACTAAAATTAAACTTACTGCAACTCCGAGTGATGAATAAACGTCTGTTAATAAATGCAAAGCGTTTGATTGCATTGCAACAGAATGAGTTTCATTTCCTACTTTTTGAACGATTTTTCCTACTCTCCAATTGATTAACGCTCCAATTAACATGACGAATACACCGATAATTGGCATTTTTATTGGGGTAGGATGAAGTAACTTTTCAACAGATTCAATGATAATCCAAATACCAGCTACAAATATTAAGATTGTTTCGACTGTACCTGAAATATTTTCAAACTTACCATGACCATAAGGATGCTCCTTATCGGGTGGTCTGTTTGAAATCCTTACAGAGAAAAAGGCAATGACTGAAGCAACTAAGTCCAATAAAGAATGAATTGCTTCCGAGATAATTGCTACGGAACCTGTAAAAATCCCGACTATTAATTTTAATAAAACGATGAATGTGTTACTACATATTGAAAGTACTGCTATTTTGCTTGAACGCAATCTATTCACCCCTGTCCAATTTTTTCTACTTCAGTTAAGAGTTTTGTAATAAGGCAACAAAAAAGAAAAACCACTAACAGTTTGTTAGTGGTTTGTTTTTTTTAGATTTAATTTATATTTATTTAAATGATTTTTCATTTTTGAATCACCTTTTCTCTCGCATAAAACATATTCTATATTATAGATATTATTTTGAAAAGGAAAAGCTGTGTGTATGAAGTGAATATAAATCGACAATATTATTCAGAAATGGTTTGACATCTATTTTTAGACTGTGTTATACATAGACTAATATAAAAAATAACAGTCTATTCGTAGAGGTTGCATTGTATATGAGTATCATTTTAGAGAACTGTGGGTTCTATGACGAAATGAGAAAGGATCCTATGCCGAAGAAATAAATTGCCACACATTTTATTTCTGGGACTACATTTAATAAATGTAGTACTGTCACATGTGTTTGTGAAGAGCTATTGAAGAGATGTGATTGGCTAAGTCCTTTTTAAAAGCGATAGGCACATGAACATATCCTTCATGTGTCTTTTTTAATACACTAATACATTGAAGCTAGCTTCTTAGAATGATCTTACATTTGATTTGAAGGGAGAATACGAATGTATTTACATGGTAATAGTCGAATTAATAATGAAGGACATTTAGAAATCGGAGGTTGTGATACTGTAGATTTAGTAAAAAATTACGGTACACCTCTATACATTTATGACGAAGAATTAATTGAATCAAAATGTAGGGAATTCCATGAAGCTTTAAGAGAAACGGGAATGAAATATCAGGTTGCTTACGCGAGTAAAGCGTTCCTATGTGTTGAACAAGCCCGCTTAATAGAAAAAGAAGGTCTTTGTCTAGACGTTGTTTCTGGTGGAGAGTTATATACAGCTTTGCAAGCAGGTTATCCAGCTGAGAAAATTCACTTTCACGGAAACAACAAAACAATTGAGGAAATTGAAGAAGCTTTAAATGCAAAAATCGGTTGTTTTGTAGTCGATAATTTCTTTGAACTAGAAGTATTACAGGCCTTAGCTGAACAACGTAATGAAGAAGTATCAATATTATTACGTGTTACACCAGGTGTTGAAGCACACACACATGAATATGTAATGACGGGCCAAGAAGACTCTAAATTCGGATTCGATATTATGTCTGGTCAAGCTAATGAAGCAGTGGGAGTTTCATTAAATTCAAATAACCTTAAATTATTAGGAGTACATTCACATATAGGATCTCAAATTTTCGAACCAGACGGATTTGTTCATGCAATCAATGTATTAATGAACTTTTTAAATGGACTTAAAAACGATTTAGGATTTACAGCTGAAATATTAAACGTAGGTGGAGGCTTTGGTATTCGCTATACTTCAGAAGATGAGCCTTTAGCTGTTGCTATTCATATAGAAAAAATTACTACTATTATTAAACAACAATGTGAAGAGCTAGACTACAAGTTACCAGAATTATGGTTAGAACCTGGACGTAGTATTGTAGGTGAAGCTGGAACAACACTTTATACGATTGGTTCAACAAAAACTCTTCCTTCAATTCGTAAATATGTATCTGTTGATGGGGGAATGACTGATAATATTCGTCCTGCACTATACGGATCAAAATACGAAGCGATGCTTGCAAATCGAGCAAATGATGAGAATAAAGAAGTTGTATCGATTGCTGGTAAATGCTGTGAAAGTGGCGATATGCTAATTTGGGATTGTAACTTACCAGTTGTACAAAACAATGATCTATTAGCTGTATCTTGCACGGGTGCTTATGGGTATTCAATGGCTAATAATTATAACCGTATCCGTCGTCCAGCAGTAGTGTTTGTGAAAGATGGTGTTTCAAGAGAAGTAGTTCGTCGCGAAACATATGAAGATTTAGTTAGAAATGACAGAGTTTACATCGAAAACTCTCGTAGATAGATAATTAACGTTTTTGTGTTATTTGTATCAATACTGACACTTCTATATAATATAGAAGTGTTTTATTTCGTTTCCTTTAATAAAAGATGATAATTTATCGACATATAAAGACATATTTATCATTTATATTACAATATTGTAACAATTGCGACTCTCTTCGGAAATCTATGGTATAAATATTTACGTAGATTAGCGAGAGGAGAAACGCTGAAATGTTAAGAAAAAAACTAGCAGTGCTGGCGATGGCAAGTACAATAGTATTATCATTAGCGCCAAATGCTTCAGTATTAGCTGATAGCAAAGTTGAAAAAAAGCAAGCTGAAGTAGATAAGTTCCAATCACAATTTAAAGAATTAAGCAACGAGATAGAGAAAATAGATCAACAAATTAAAACAACTAAGCAAAACATAGAAGCAAAAAAAGCAGAAATTTCTGAAACAGAAGAAATCATTAAAGATAAAAAAGCAAGAATTACATATTTAGAAGACAGAATTCAAAAACGTAACGATTTATTAGAGGATCGTTTAGTTGCAATGCAAAAGCAACCAAAAGTTAATCTAGTAACAGACGTTTTATTTAATTCTGATTCAATCGTAGATTTCTTTAATCGAGTAAACTCAATTTCAACACTTTTTCAAGCTGATGAAAATATCATTAAAGAACAAAAGTCTGAACAAGCAGAAGTAGTAAAAGAAAAACAACTTGTTGATCAGAAGAAAGAATCTTTAATAACAGCAAAAGAAGATTTAGTTGCGCAACAAAGTGATCTTTCTAAATCACAAGCTGAAAAGCAAAAATCATTAAATACAGCTGAAGCTAACTTAAAGTTAGCAGTTAAAGAACTGGAGAATGCAAAAGAAGATGAAAGAGTTCAACGTCTTGAGCAACAATCTCTTGAACTAGCTGCTTTATCTAGCGATGATGAAGAAGATGACAGCGTTAGCACTCCAGCTGCTAAAACTAGTTCAAATTCTGATTCGAAATCAAGTTCAAATTCTAGTTCAAATTCAGATTCAAATTCAGATTCAAAACCTAAATCAGATTCAAATGATGATGGTCCAGTAGCAACTGGTTCACTTGTAGATTATGCTTTACAATTCCAAGGTGTACCTTATGTATTTGGCGGAACGTCTCCAAGCGGTTTCGATTGCAGTGGTTTCATCTGGTATGTATATTCACATAATGGATATGGCATCTCTCGTGGAAATGTAAAAACATATTGGAGCAATGCTACAAAAATCAGCTCTCCACAACCTGGTGACCTAGTATTCTTACAAAATACTTATATTAATGGTCCTTCACATATGGGTATTTACATTGGTGGAAATAAAATGGTTCATGCTGGAAGTAAAGGGATCAGCGTAATCAGCTTAAGTAATAGCTGGGTTCGTTCTCACTTCTTAGGCTATGGAAAATTCTAATAGTTTATTAACCTCGTATTATAATTAGTATAGTACGAGGTTTTTTATATTATCTTACGGAAATATTAAAAAGGTATAAGCTTTTAGCTTATACCTTTTTGATTTGAAACCTGTTCTTTTAATAAATCACGTATTTCAATAAGTAGAGCTTCTTCTTTAGTAGGTACAACTGGTTTTGCTTCTTCTACTTCTTTCTTTCTAAATGAAAGTCTATTAATTAATCGAATAAAGAAAAATACCGAGATTGAGATGATAAGGAAGTCGACTACTGTTTGGATGAACAGTCCGTATCTGATTTCAGTTTTATTGTATGTGTACATTAATTTAGAGAAATCAATACCACCAGAGATTAAACCAATTATTGGCATCATTATATCAGCAACTAAAGAAGATACGATTTTACCAAATGCACCACCAATAATTACCCCGACTGCTAAATCTAGTACATTTCCTTTTAAAGCAAACTTCTTAAATTCTTGTAACATCTAATTTCCTCCTGTGTAATTATCGTATAATTTTACATACAAATCTTAATTCTTTCAAGTTAGCAATTGGTCTTTTTAAGCAAAAATATTTATATCGTCTTTTAGATATGGTAAATATAATTAATGACAATTTTTAGGAGGAGTAAAGGTATGGGCACAGAATTGGCTACATTTGCTGGTGGATGTTTTTGGTGTATGGTAAAACCGTTTGATCAACAGGACGGAATAATAAAAGTTGTGTCAGGCTATACAGGTGGGGAGAAAGAAAACCCAACATATGAAGAGGTATGCACGCATTTAACAGGTCATTATGAAGCTGTTCAAATTACATTTGATCCAGAAGTCTATCCGTATGAAAAATTATTGGATTTATTTTGGCAACAAATTGACCCAACAGATGTAGGTGGGCAATTTAATGATCGTGGTAGTTCATACAAAACTGCAATTTTTTATCATAATGAAAATCAAAAAGAGCAAGCTCATGTATCAAAAGATAAACTAGAGAAAAGTGGCGTTTTCAAGAAACCAATTGTGACAGAAATTTTATCTGCAAAACCATTTTATGAAGCAGAAGAATATCATCAGCATTATTATAAAAAGCACCCGATTCGTTACCAGCTTTACTTTAAAGGATCTGGTCGTCAAAAATTTTTAAAGGAAAACTGGAAAACGGGCCAAGAGGAGTTAAAGAAAAAACTAACACCAATTCAGTATGCTGTTACTCAAGAAGATGCAACTGAACCACCATTTAGAAATGAGTTCTGGAATCATAAAGAAAAAGGAATATATGTTGATATCGTATCAGGACTTCCTTTATTTAGTTCATTAGATAAATTTGATTCAGGCTGTGGATGGCCAAGTTTTACAAAGCCAATTTTAAAAGGTGAAATTGAAGAGAAGAAGGATTATAGCCATGGGATGTTGCGTATTGAAGTCAGGAGTTCTGAAGCTGACTCGCATCTAGGGCATGTTTTTGATGATGGACCTGGGCCTGAGGGCCTGCGCTATTGCATAAACTCTGCTGCATTAAGATTTGTTCCATATGAAAAAATGGATGAAGAGGGCTATGGTAATTATAAGAGTATCTTCCTTAAATAGACTTTAAGGATATTTAACTAAATTAAAAAAATTTAAATTTGAACCGAGATGGCTATTCGTCTCGGTTTTTTATATTTGTTAATTTAGTAGGGGGAGGTTGTTTATGTTACTTATTAGTTTTAAAAGATTGTCCTAAATATTTACGAAAAAAGTTTTCTGAAAATATTTACAATTGCGAAATAAGTGTGTTAATATAAAAGTGTCACAAAGTTGTCACAAATTAGGTATTGCAATTCACAAAAAAGACGAAACGGGAGGTTAATCATTATGAAGCGCACTGATAATGAAATCGTTGAAACATATACTCAATATTCTGGTATTGCCTTTTTTATCGGTCTTATTCTTTTTTTACTATATTTCACTGGAAGCGGTTTCTTACATACGGGCATAAGCCTAACGGTGAGCATAGTATTGATGGGCTCTTGTTCAACCTTATTTCTATTAGGTACTTTTTTGGGATTGATGTTCTCAGTTTCTTCAAAAGAACAAGTTTAAAAGTTTAAAAAAAGAGTGGGTGTTCAGATGACAAAAAGTCAATCTGAACGCCCTTTTGTTTTGTATAACATATTTTATCGGATACGTGTATAAAGTAATTTGTAACTTAAAATTCTTCCGATACGATTTAAATATGGAAGTTATGATGCACTAGGAGGTGTAGCTTAAGGATGAATTTTTTTAAAAAGTTAAAAGGTATGGACCGTAATGTGTGGGTTCGAGTAATTGGAGAAACGATTACAAGTAGTGCGATGATGATGCTTATGCCATTTTTTGCTCTATACCTAGAAGGAAAAGTTGATTCAATGCTAAAGGTAGGATTTATTATGTCTATTTCACCTATAGCATCTTTATTTGGTTCGATGGCAGGTGGTAGACTCGCCGATTTATATGGTCGAAAATGTATGATGGTTTTTTCGACGCTTGGAACATCTCTTATTTTAGTATCCTTTGCTTTAGCAGAAGGTTATACAGCATTTTTAATTTTATCTATTTTACTAGGTATTAGTAACTCGTTTTTTAGCCCGGCAGCTTCTGCAATGGTAGCTGATGTAACTGAACCAGAAGAAAGAACTGAAGCATATGGTTTATTAAGGGTTGGAAGTAATGTCGGTACTGTGATCGGTCCATTATTAGGAAGTTCAGTTGTTTACTTTTCTAAAGACAGCTTATTTTATATTGCAGCAATCGCTTTAGGACTTTATAGTATTGCACAATTAATTCTATTAAAAGAAACACTTCCTGCAGATATGAATAATGAAGGAAAGAATGATGTAACGAAAATACCATTTAAAAAGGTTATGAAAATCATTGGATCTGATAAATTATTACTTTTTTATGTAGCAACAGGTGTGATTATTTCAATGGGTTTCTCACAAATTGAAGGAATGCTACCACTTTATTTTAAACAAACCTTTCAATCGCAATTTGGTATGTGGAATCCTTACCCATTTTTAATGTCGCTTAATGGATTGTTAGTTGTTCTTTTGCAATTTCCAATTTCAAGTTATTTATCGAAGCGTTCAATCGGAAAGACGATGTTTTATGGAACCATCTTATTTGGCCTAGGTATTTTATCGATCGGCCTTGCACCACCATTTTTCCTCTCAGTTGGGTTAGGTAAGTGGATGATTCTATTTTTATTGGCAATTATCTTTATATACTATACCTTTGGAGAAATGGTGATGTCGCCAGTTCAAATGACATTTGTGGCGAATATTGCACCTGAAGATTTAAGAGCGACTTATATGGCGGTTGGTAGTATGAAATGGACGATTGGTGGATTTCTTGGACCTTTACTTGGGGGCTTTTTATTTGATTTAAAATTAGGAATATGGCTTTTTGTTATTCTTGGATCTGGAGTTGTATTATCAGGAATAATGTATCGCTCACTTGATGAAAAAGTAGCGATTAGAGATAGTCAACAGGGTATAGCGCAATAGTTCTCGCGACACTTGTTTTCTTTGTTACTTCGTCAACAAATGTGATTCTTATTATTCTCGTCCACACACTAAGTATAGTTCATGTAGAGCTATGCTTTTTTTAGTTGTAAAGAAATCACAAAACAGCTATCATTGCATATGTTGTAAAGAAAAATAGGTTTCTACCCATAAAAGCTTATACACATTTGTATAAAGTGGTACAATAGGGAGAGCAAAAAATAGTAGGGGGAACATCATGAAGATTAAGTTAGGATTATTATATGGCGGTAAATCTGCTGAACACAAAGTATCATTACAAACAGCTTTTGCCGTTATTTCTGCTTTAGATCACACAAAATTTGATGTGTATCCAATTTATATAACAGAACAAGGCGAATGGTTACAAGGGAAACAAATTGAGGGGAAAGTAGAAAGTGTTGCAGCTTTAAAATTCTCAAATGAGGATCAACATGTAAATGAAATCGCTCCTGTCGCGTTAACTTCATCAATTATTCCTGCAGCTTCAAATCAAGATTCAACTGGCCCAGTTGACGTTATTTTCCCATTATTACATGGACCAAATGGTGAAGATGGAACAGTTCAAGGTTTACTTGAACTATTAAATATTCCTTATGTAGGAAATGGTGTATTAGCATCAGCAGCTGGTATGGATAAAGTGATTATGAAAAACTTGTTTGCTCAAGCTGGAATTCCTCAAGCTAAATATGTACATTTCTTAAAAACTGAGTGGAAAGCAAATGCAGAGACTTGCTATAAAGCAGTCGAGAAAGAATTAGGCTATCCTGTATTTGTTAAACCTGCAAACTTAGGTTCAAGTGTTGGTATTACGAAAGCTAAAAATCGTGAAGCATTAATGGCTTCATTTGAAGAAGCATTCCAATTTGACCGTAAAATAATTATTGAAGAAAACATTGTTGGACGTGAAATTGAAATTGCTGTATTAGGTAATGATCAAGTTGAATGTTCTGTTGTTGGGGAAATCAAACCATCAGTAGAATTTTATGATTATACTGCAAAATATGAGAGTGGCGATACTGGTCTAATTATCCCAGCTCCTGTTGAAACTGAAACATATGAAAAAATTAAACATTATGCAGAAGTTGCGTTCAAAGCAATCGATGGCTCTGGCTTAACACGTGCTGATTTTTTCGTAACTGAAGATGGTGGCGTATTAATGAATGAAGTTAATACAATGCCTGGATTTACTCCGTTCAGTATGTATCCTCAATTATGGCAGGCTACTGGATTAACATATCCAAAATTAATTGAAAAATTAATAGACCTAGCGATCGAACGTTACGAACAAAAACAACAAATTAAATATAATATTTAACAATTGAAAACACTATTCATGGTTGAATAGTGTTTTCATGTGAATAGAAGAAAAATGCTATAGAAGAGGAGTGGGTGACAATGTCAATCGTACGTACTTTATCTCAAATCGTTAATATGATCCCTGGTAGCCAATTAAAAGGTGAAGATTTAACTATCAACGGAGTTTCAACAGACTCTCGTGTAGATTTAAATGGAAAATTATTTATACCGCTGATCGGTGAAAAATTCGATGCGCATCAATTTTTACCTCAAGCAATTGAAAACGGTGCTAGCGCAGTACTTTGTTCTAGAGAATTTTCAAATGTACCAACAAACGCATCTGTCATCTTGGTTGATGATACATTAGAGGCTTTACAAAAGCTGTCTAAATCATATTTAAGTGAGTGGAATGGTAAAATAGTTGGTATAACAGGAAGTAATGGGAAAACATCGACAAAAGATATTTTAACTAGCATTCTTTCAGCAAAATATAAAGTACATAAAACTCAAGGGAACTTTAATAATCATATTGGACTTCCATTAACAGTATTAGCGATGGCAGAAGATACAGAGGTTGCTGTTTTAGAAATGGGTATGAGCAATTTTGGAGAAATTGAATTTTTATCTAATTTAGCTGAGCCTGACGCGGCAATAATTACAAACATTGGCGAGTCTCATATGCAAGAACTAGGCTCAAGAGCTGGTATCGCAAAGGCGAAGCTTGAAATTGCTAGTGGACTATCAAAAAGTGGATTACTTGTCATTAATGGCGATGAACCGTTATTAATCGAAGGAACAAAAGACAAAAACCTAATCTATACAATCGAAACTTTTGGTTTTAGCGAAAGTAATGATGTATATCCAACATTTATTGATATGAATGAATCTGGCAGTGAATTTGAAATAAATAAAGCTAACGATGTCCGTTTCAAATTGGGTGTACTAGGCAAACATAATATTAGTAATACATTAGCAGCTATTGCAGTTGCGAGAAAGTTTTCGTTAACATGGGATGAAATTAGTTCAGGTATGCAGAATTTAGAAATGACAAAAATGCGTATGGAACTAGTAAAGAATGAAAATGGAATAACAATTATTAATGATGCCTATAATGCAAGTGTTACATCTATGAAAGCGGCTCTTTTATTTGCTTCAGAAATAAAGGGTTATAATCGAAAATTTGTTGTATTTGGCGACATGCTAGAATTAGGTGATCAAGAAATTGCTTTTCATGAAGAAATTGGAGAAGAAGTCGTAAATCTTCATTTCGATTATCTTTATACTTTTGGACCATTAAGTAAGTTTGCAGCAAAGTCAGCTTTTGAACAAATGGACTCTTCAAAAGTAAAAAGCTTTGAAGATAAAAATAAGTTAATTGAAGATTTATTACAACAGGTAGGACCAAATGACCTAGTATTAGTTAAAGCTTCTAGGGGAATGAAATTAGAAGAAGTTGTAAATGCACTAGTAAATTAGGGATAAGTATATAATCAAGAGAGGGGAAGGCAGGAGAAATAGGGATAGAAGTATTCCTTTTTCGCTTAGTTTTTCTCTTCGCTTAAAGCGTGTAAAAATATATGAAGTGAAAATTTTATACGCGTAATTTAACAAATGAAAACTGTTCGTAATATAAGGGATGAAGAAGGCTATAAACATGATTTTATAGCGAATTTAAAGATAATTTAAGGGTAAAATATAGTTTGGAAACCAAATTGTTAGAATATAACTTCATTTGCTTTTTAGATAGAATGTCCGTATAATGGGTAGATATTGTTTCCTTTTCATGATACTTCGGACTATTGTTTTCCACTAAAAACGAACCTTCCATATGAAACAGTCACGAAACATATAATATTTTAAATTTTTATAGATCAATTGAGATACAAAGGAGATTAACCAAATTGACAACATTTCAAGAATTAGGATTAAGTAGTAAAATCCTGTTTGCGATTGAAAAATTAGGCTTCGAGGAAGCTACACCAATTCAAGCGCAGACTATTCCATTAGCAAAACAAGGCCATGATGTAATTGGTCAAGCGCAAACTGGTACTGGTAAAACAGCCGCTTTTGGTATTCCATTACTAGAAAAAATTGATGTAGATAGTAACAATGTCCAAGGACTTGTTATCGCTCCTACACGAGAACTAGCTATTCAGGTTGGCGAAGAATTACACAAAATCGGTATGAATAAAGGTGTAAAAATCCTTCCGATATACGGTGGACAAGATATTAATCGTCAAATGCGTTCTTTAAAAAAATTCCCACATATTATTGTTGGAACTCCTGGTCGTATTCAAGACCATATTAACCGTCGTACAATTCGCCTAAACAATGTAAATACAGTTGTATTAGATGAAGCGGATGAAATGTTAAATATGGGATTCATTGAAGACATTGAAGCGATCTTAAAAGAAGTTCCAGAAAACAAACAAACACTTCTTTTCTCTGCAACTATGCCTGACCCAATTCGTCGCATTGCAGAAACTTTCATGACAAATCCACAAATCGTAAAAGTAAAAGCAAAAGAAGTTACAATGCCTAACATTGAACAACATTTTATTGAAGTTCAAGAAAAGAAAAAATTTGACGTTCTTACACGTTTATTAGATATTCAAACACCAGAATTAGCGATTATTTTCGGTCGTACAAAACGTCGTGTTGATGAATTATCAGAAGCATTAAACTTACGTGGATATGCTGCAGAAGGTATTCATGGTGATTTATCACAAGCGAAACGTGAGCAAGTACTTCGTAAATTTAAAGCTGGTTCAATTGATGTTTTAGTTGCAACTGATGTAGCAGCTCGTGGATTAGATATTTCTGGAGTTACACATGTATACAACTTTGATATTCCACAAGATCCTGAAAGCTATGTTCATCGTATTGGACGTACAGGACGTGCTGGGAAATCAGGTATAGCGATGTTATTTATTACTCCTCGTGAGTTTAATCAATTAAAAAATATCGAACGTACAACTAAACGTCGTATGGAACGTATGACTGCACCTACATTAGACGAAGCAATTGAAAGTCAACAACGTATCATTGCTGAAAAATTAACTTCGACTATGGAAAGTGATAATTTAGCATTCTACAAACGTATTGCAGAAGAATTGCTTGAAGAGCATGATTCTGTAAGTGTTGTAGCTGCAGCTTTAAAAATGCTAACAAAAGAGCCAAATGAAACACCAGTTCGTTTAACTGATGAGCCACCAATGGTCAAACGTGACCGTGGCGGACGCGGAGGAAACGGTGGCGGTGGCGGCGGATACCGTCGTGGCGAAAATAGACGTGGCGGTGGAGATGGACGTCGTAGCGATAATCGTCGTGGAGATGGACGTCGTGGAGACCGTGATAACCGTGGCGGAGGAAACTTCCGTGGCAAACGTAACGAAGGTTCTCGTGATAACAACCGTGGTGGACAACGCAAACCACAAGACAGCAGTAAATAAGTAACTAGTTAAGGTACATGGTAAAATCCATGTACCTTTTTTGTTTATAATTTTATTTTCTTGTAATGCGTGAATTTGGACAGATTCCATACACTAACTAAAAACATATGAGAGTTGGAATGATAATGTTGGTAAGACTTGGATATGTCGCAATGAGTATGAATTTACAAAACGCCTCGCCATCAAAGACAATGACGGTTGCTCAGTTTTTAAAACAAAAGGATAAAGATGCGGCTATTCGTAAGCTAGAGCAAATTGCTAATACTAATATAAATAACTGTCTAAGACTACTAAAGCACAACAAAGCACATGATATATCTTTTTTTCGCCTGAGTAGTAAATTAGTCCCTTTAGCAAATCATGAAGAAGTAGCAGATTGGAATTACATAAAGCCATTAAAGGAAAGTTTACTTGAGTTAGGTAAATTTGCGATTACGAATGAAATGAGGATTGATTTTCATCCGGATCATTTTGTTATCTTGAACTCAACTGATGAAGAGTTATTAAAAACATCAGTAAAAACCTTAAAAATGCATTATCAGCTTTTAAAAGCGATGAAGATTAATACAGAACAAAGATGTGTACTACATATTGGTGGAGGGTATGATGATAAGGAAAAATCACTGGAGCAATTAATAGAGAATTTCAGCCTTGTTCCTGCGCAAATTCAAAAAATGCTAATGTTTGAAAATGATGATACTACCTTTACGTTTGATGAAACATTATTTGCCTGTGAAAAATTAGGAGTACCTCTTGTATTTGACTATCATCATCATCTAGTTAATCACACAAATGAAGATTGGGTAAAAAACTGGAGTTTTGCAGTCGATACATGGAAAGCTTCGAGCTTGCCAATGAAAATGCATATATCAAGTCCTAGAGATGAGAAAGACATACGTGCTCATGCCGATTTTGTGGACCCGAACATGTTTATTACATTTTTAAATGATATTTATGGCTCGGTTAGGCAAATTGATTGTATGATTGAAGCGAAACAAAAAGATAATGCATTATTTCAATTAATGGATGATCTGAAAGCTCATCCGTCTATTGAAATGATTAATGATTCAAGTTTTTATTTTAAACCGTAGTACTCGAAAGTTAGGGTGAGGAAATATGATCGTAGGTATTGGATTAGATTTAGTAGAAATTGAACGAATGAAAGAAATTACTAGCTCGCAGCCCCGGTTTGCGAAAAGGATTTTAACTGAAGCAGAATATGAAATATACGAAAACTTATCAGAACGAAGAAAACTTGAATTTTTATCAGGAAGATTCGCCGCAAAAGAAGCTTGTTCAAAAGCTTTTGGCACAGGAATTGGGAAAGAATTAGGATTTCATGATATTGAAATCTTAAATGACGGAAAAGGTAAGCCTGTATTAAGCGTTGATTTGCCGTTTATACCGTTTTTATCAATTACGCATACAGAACATTATGCTGCTGCTCAAGTGGTCTTACAGCAAATATAATACCCTTTTAAACAGTCACTCATTTGAGTGACTTTTCTTTTTTTGTATACGACGTAGTTGCTAAATTTTAAGGATTAATTAATATGTGTAACTACACCATTGGCTTCACTAACAGGCTCTCCAATCAGAGAGTTTTCTTTAAATTTTTTAAATTAGCTTGTCATGCTAGTCTGCATATTTTAGAGCTTGACCTCATATAGTTTCATGAGGATATAAGAAGCAAGGTTGCAACGTGCATGAATAAATCTAGATTTTACTTCTAAGCTACTCGCGCACATTTATTCATAAGCCTTTGCATAAAATTCTCTTTTTTACAATTTAAGAGGAATAAAGGAGCTGGGGAGATGAAGAAAAAGCTTGTAGCGATGCTTTTGACAATCATGTTAGTACTATCATTGGCTGCATGTGGCACGAAATCGAAAGATGATGTTGTAGGTTCTCTTAGCAATCAGATGGAAAAAATGAATGGCTATAAGGCCGATGCAACATTAACAATTAATAACGGGAATGATCCTCAAAAGTATGAAGTAGTCATTTGGCATAAAAAGCCTTCTTACTACCGTGTACAACTAAAAAATGCTAAGAGTGATCAAAACCAAATTATTTTAAGAAACAAAGAGGGTGTGTTTGTTTTAACACCAGCATTAAATAAAAGCTATCGCTTCCAAAGTGATTGGCCATCAAACAGCAGTCAGCCATATTTACCGGAATCATTGGTTAATGATCTAGTACAAGATAAGAATGCAACGTTTAAAACAACAAAGCAAGGATATGTGTTTGAAACAAAAACAAATTACACAAATAGACAATTGCTCCCAACACAAGAAATTACTTTTAATAAAAAAGGTCTGACACCTGAATCAGTAAAACTATTAGATACAGATAAAAATGTTGTGTTGGACGTTAAATTCGATAAAGTACAATACAATGCGAAATTTGATAATGATGCTTTTGATGTGAAGAAAAATATGACAAGCGCTCGTTTAAGTGTACCTACTTCTACAAATCCAGAAAATGATCCTGATTTATTAGTTACACTTTACCCTAATTATTTAATGAATGGTGTAGTGTTAGATGATCAACAAGAAGTAAAAACAGATAATGGTGTTCAAGTTATCCTTTCATATAAAGGTGATAAAAAATCGTTTACTTTAATAGAGCAAAAAGCACGGATTTCAGAGTCTGGAACAACGATGGAGATCACTGGTGAACCAGTCGATTTAGGTAAAACAGTAGGAGCATTATCAGATAAGATGATTACATGGTCATACGGTGGAACAGACTTTACGATTGTTTCTAAAAACTTAACTCAAGGTGAGTTAATTCAAGTTGCCCAATCAGTCGGAGATACAGGCACAAAATAATATTTTTTTTTCAAACTTAAAAGGGCGTGATGATGCTTTATCACGCCTTTTTAAATTTTAAATAAACTAAAATTGAGTAGTATATTGGTTGACATTTATAGTAAAATAAGCAAATAATTTTACACATATAAAAAAGAGTAATGGGTAAATCGATAAGGAAGTGTAGTTCATGACAGAAACATCATTTTATCGCGACACATGGGTAGAAGTAGATTTAGATGCTATTGAAGAAAACATCAAAAATATTGTATCGCTTTACCCTAATCATCAAGAAATATATGTAGCTTTAAAAGCGAATGCATATGGACATGGTTATGTAGAAGTAGCGAAACAAGCATTAAAGTCTGGTGCAACAAGATTATTAGTTGCTTTTATTGATGAAGGGATTTTTCTGCGTAACGCGGGAATAGAGGCGCCGATTTTAGTGTTGGGGGCAACTAGACCTGAGGATATTAACGTTGCAATCAAGAATAAATTAACTTTAACGGCATATAATGTTGATTGGTTAGAAGGTATTTCTAAAAATCTAAAAAGCACAGATCGTACAATGATTCATATTAAATTTGATACTGGGATGGGTAGATTAGGCCTGAAAACAAGATCTGAATGGGAGCAAGTTGCATCGATCTTACGAAAAAATCCATCAATTATACTGGAAGGTTTGTTTACACATTTCGCTACTGCTGATGAGCTAAATAGATCTTATTTTAATGAGCAAGTAGACAAATTTTATGAATGTATAGAATGGGTTAAAGGCAGTGGATTCGCTCCTGAGCTAATTCATTGTGCAAACAGTGCAGCGGCTGCATTAGAAACTAACCTATTTAATACTGTACGTGTTGGTATTATCATGTATGGTTTAACTCCATCTTTAGAAATAAAACCAATGCTACCATTTACATTAAAGCCAGCACTATCGCTTTATACGAAAATCTCACATATTAAGCAATTACCAGCAAATAGTGGTGTAAGTTATGGTGCAACGTATTTTACTTCTGATTCAGAGTGGATTGCGACGTTACCAATTGGCTATGCGGATGGCTGGCTTAGAGATATGCAAGGATTTTCTGTGTTGGTTGAAGGTGAAAAGGCAGAAATAGTTGGTAGAGTTTGTATGGATCAGTGTATGATCAAGCTTTCTAAACATTATCCTGTTGGTACAAAAGTGACTTTAATAGGAGAAAGTAAGGATGGAGCAGTAACGGCTGAGGAAGTCGCTGCACATATGAATACAATCAATTATGAAGTAACTTGCCTTATAAATCATAGGGTACCAAGAGTATATAAAAAGAATGGAAATATTAAGTCCATAAGTAATTATCTAGTATCAGATTAATTGTAATTTGATGTATTAAAGTATGAAACACTGTATTTTGGTTAAGATAAGCGAAGATATGTGTCTTTCCAATCACTGAAAATAATGGTATGATGTAGTATAGGGAGATATATGGGTAATAGTTGATTCTGGAGGTGCTGAAACTTGTCCGAACTAAATGCGACAACTGAAATAACAGTACGTTTACCAAAACACGTAGTAAGCGAACTAGATGGATTAGTAAAGCAAGAAAACGGTAATCGAAATGAGTATATTTATCAAGCGACTAAGATGTTTTTAAAAGATCGTAAAAGACGCCAAAGTCGCGAACACATGCGACGTGGATACATGGAAATGGCTAAAATCAACTTATTAATATCTTCTGAGTCATTCTATGCTGAGTCTGAAGCGGATTCTAAAGTGGAGCGCTTAGTTAGCGGGGGGTAATCACTTGATAGTAAAACGTGGCGACGTATATTTTGCAGACCTTTCCCCTGTAGTTGGCTCAGAACAAGGTGGAGTTCGTCCGGTTCTCATAATACAAAATGATATCGGTAATCGTTTTAGTCCTACCGTTATAGTCGCTGCGATTACAGCACAAATCCAAAAAGCAAAGCTTCCAACACATGTTGAAATCGATGCTAAAAAATATGGATTTGAACGTGATTCGGTTATACTACTAGAACAAATTCGAACGATTGACAAACAACGATTAACCGATAAGATAACACATCTTGATGATGAGATGATGGATCAGGTTGATGAAGCGTTGCAAATCAGTTTAGGACTTGTTGATTTTTAAAGTTGCTTTTATAGCAGCTTTACCTACATAGATTATAATAAATGTTTTGTAACCCTTTCGTCTTGAAAGGGTTATTTTAGGTCTTATATAATTCCCAAAAATTGGAGGCGTTATTTTTGTCACAACAATTGATTAATAAAATTGCATCTGATTTAACAATTACTTCGAAACAAGTAGCTACCGTAATTGAATTGAAGGAAGAAGGAAATACGATTCCCTTTATTGCTAGGTATCGAAAAGAAAAAACAGGATCTCTTGATGAGGTGCAAATTCATTCCATTTTAGAAAAATATGAGTATGCTGTAAATCTTCAAACGAGAAAAGATGAAGTAATCCGTTTAATTGAGGAAAAAGGGAAACTGACTGATGAATTACGTAAAAGTATTACATTAGCTACAAAGCTACAAGAAGTTGAAGATTTATACCGACCATATAAAGAAAAAAGAAGAACTCGCGCTACAGTTGCTAAAGATAAAGGGTTAGAACCTTTTGCAGAATGGTTATTTTCAATGCCAAATGAAGGTTCACTTGCGGATGAAGCGTTAAAATACATAAATGTTGAACTGGAAGTTAATACAGTTGATGAAGTTATTCAAGGTGGAAAAGATATAATTGCGGAATGGATTGCAGACGATGCTACGTATCGAAAGTGGATTCGTGAAGTTACCTTCAAAAAGGGAACGATTGAAAGTACTGTAAAAGACTCTGAAAAAGACGAGAAAAAAGTATACGAAATGTATTACGAATACTCTGAACCAATTTCAAAGATTGTTCCACATAGAATACTAGCAATGAATCGTGCTGAAAAAGAAGATATATTAAAGGTTGCAATTCAATCTCCTTTTGAAGAGATTATTTTATATTTAGAAAAAAGGGTTATTACAAAGGACACTTTTGTACGATCAATCCTGGTGGAAGTCGTTGAAGATGCATATAAAAGATTAATTCAGCCTTCAATTGAAAGAGAGATTCGTAAAGAATTATCCGAAAAAGCTGATTCACACGCGATTAATATTTTCTCAGAAAACTTGCGTTCATTATTACTGCAACCACCATTAAAAGGGAAAATCGTGCTAGGAGTAGATCCTGCATTCCGTACAGGTTGTAAATTAGCAGTAGTAGATGAGACGGGGAAAGTTCTTAAAATAGGTGTGATTTACCCTCATCCTTTCAAAGGTGAAAGGGAAGAGGTTCAAAGAAATAAAAGAGAACAAGCAGTTGCAAAAATTAAAGATATTCTTATCGAATATAAAATAGAAATGATCGCAATTGGAAACGGTACAGCTTCGAGAGAAACAGAGCTGTTTATTTCTGGAATTTTAAAAGAAATGAAAAATAATACTTATTATGTAATCGTAAATGAAGCTGGTGCAAGTGTTTACTCAGCATCTGAGTTAGCAAGAGAAGAGTTCCCTGATTTCCAAGTTGAGGAACGAAGCGCAGTATCAATTGCAAGACGACTACAAGATCCGTTAGCAGAACTTGTGAAAATAGATCCTAAATCTGTTGGGGTAGGATTATATCAACATGATGTATCTCAAAAGAGCTTAAATGAATCATTATCATTCGTCGTTGAAACATCTGTTAACCAAGTTGGCGTAAATGTAAATACAGCTTCAGTTTCACTACTTCAATACGTATCGGGCTTGTCCAAGACAGTAGCGAAAAATATTGTTAATTACCGTGACGAAAAAGGGAAAATTACAAACCGAAAAGAGCTTAAAACAATACCTAGATTAGGCGCTAAAACATATGAGCAATGTATTGGGTTTTTACGTGTTCTAGAAGGAGATGAGCCTTTAGACCGTACAAGTATCCACCCGGAAAGCTACGTACAAGTAAAAAAATTATTAAAGCAATTAAAATTCTCAACGAGTCAAATTGGTTCAAGTGAATTGAAAGAAAAGTTAAAGACGATTAATTTAAAAGAAGTATCAGAGCAACTAGATATTGGTGAAATTACGCTAAAGGATATTTTAGCATCATTAATGCAACCTGAAAGAGATCTACGAGATGAATTAGCAGCACCAATCCTTCGCCAAGATGTTCTTCAAATTGAAGACCTAAAAATAGGAATGGAACTTGAAGGAACAGTAAGAAATGTAGTCGATTTTGGTGCGTTTGTTGATATTGGGCTAAAGAACGATGGCCTTGTTCATATTTCTAGAATGAGTAGTAAATTTATTAAGCATCCGCTTGATGTTGTATCGGTTGGTCAAGTAGTCAAGGTATGGATTGCTGAAGTAGACCAAAAGAAACAAAGAGTAGGTTTATCTATGCTACCAATTGAATCGAAAGAAATCGTCAAAGCTTAATTTTTTGATAATAAAACCAACATTGATTTAATAATTTAATTTGATAACGGTTTTTTTCATAAAATGCTTTTTGAATTTGAGTTTTAAGCCAACTAGGCATTACCATGATGAAAACCTCCAACTTAAAAATCTTCGCCCATCTTTTTTGAGGATGGGCGATGAAATAAATGAGTGAGGGATAACCTTCCGATACGTTGTATAAAAAGGATAACTGTATTGTTCATTTTGGATAGTAAAAATTACGCCGTTGTAGAGAGGTTTACTAAGAGCAGCCCATTTAGCATAAATCGTACTAATAAGATCTTTTAAAATTCTCATTTGTAAGTTTAATGTATGCGCATACCCAAGAATTTGTGAGTTGTTCAGTTATAATAAAGTAGAAAAAAGGATGGCGATTCATAATTGGATAACGAGGAGATACAAAAACTGGTTGAAGAACTATCAATCACTTATTTTGAGCGACCATTTCTTCACCAAGCTTCTTTCAATACTAGATTAAGGACAACTGGTGGTAGGTATTTATTAAAAACAAGTAATATCGAATTAAATAAATTTTATTTAGAAGAACACGGAATTGAAGAGCTAAAGGGGATCATATTACACGAGCTGTGCCATTATCATCTTCATATTATGAAAAAAGGATATAAGCATGAGGATAGAGACTTTAAAGAACTATTAAAAAAGGTAGGTGCACCTAGGTATTGCAAACCACTAAATTCAATAAAAAAAAGAACGCATTCCTATAAGTATAAATATAGATGTTCAGGGTGTGGGCAAGCTTTTTTAAGAAAAAGAAAAGTGGACACTAGTCGCTATGTATGTGGAATGTGCAAAAGTCCATTAAAACTATTATAAATAGTGTTGACATCTAATATGCATTTAGTTTATATTAATACTTGTCATCACGTTACAAAACTTGATGAAAAGATTAGTATTTTTCCGCAGTAGCTCAGTGGTAGAGCACTCGGCTGTTAACCGAGTGGTCGTAGGTTCGAACCCTACCTGCGGAGCCATTATTATAGAGAAGTACCCAAGTGGCTCAAGGGGCGCCCCTGCTAAGGGTGTAGATCGTTTACGCGGTGCGAGGGTTCGAATCCCTTCTTCTCTGCCATATTTTTTTTGGCCCGTTGGTCAAGCGGTTAAGACACCGCCCTTTCACGGCGGTAACACGGGTTCGAGTCCCGTACGGGTCACCATTTTTATCCTGGAGGATTAGCTCAGCTGGGAGAGCACCTGCCTTACAAGCAGGGGGTCGGCGGTTCGAGCCCGTCATCCTCCACCATTAACTTCATATGGTCCCGTGGTGTAGCGGTTAACATGCCTGCCTGTCACGCAGGAGATCGCCGGTTCGATCCCGGTCGGGACCGCCATTCATTACTACATATTGTAGTATTTTTTTCTTTATTTGGAGAAAAATAGTAAGAGTGGGTTTTTGGAGTTAGACCTTAAATATTTTAAATGTCGGATTGTTTTTTATCTTGAGGAGTTAATTCTAGAAGTGGAAGCAAAACAACATAAAAAAAATCCTGCGGAGCGGGTTCATGAAGATTACTCGGAGAAGTTGATCCATGATGTTACATCAATGGGCTATAGCCAAGCGGTAAGGCAACGGATTTTGATTCCGTCATGCCCTGGTTCGAATCCAGGTAGCCCAGCCATTTGTTTTAGAAGATTGAGGTGTTAGACTGTTTTACTTTGGAGTAGTTTCTGGAGGATAAACATTAAAACACAAATAATCCTATAGTGTGGGTTCTTGAAGGTCACTCGAACTTTAGGTAAAGAAGTATATTGAAGTGTCGGATTGTTTTTTATCTTGAGAGGTTGATTCGAGAGGTAAAGGCAAAACAACATAAAAAAAAATCCTGCGGAGCGGGTTCATGAAGATTACTCGGAGAAGTTGATTCATGATGTTACATCAATGGGCTATAGCCAAGCGGTAAGGCAACGGATTTTGATTCCGTCATGCCCTGGTTCGAATCCAGGTAGCCCAGCCATTTTAGTTTTTTATAAGTATGTTTAAGGTAAGGGGATTTGCTTTATCTTAGACGCGATCGTGTAGACAGTAAGTTGGTTTAAAAATATTTGGTATTTAGTTATACTTGTAATATCTTTATATTATGAGCCATTAGCTCAGTAGGTAGAGCATCTGACTTTTAATCAGAGGGTCGAAGGTTCGAATCCTTCATGGCTCACTTTTGTTTATTCGCGGTCGTGGCGGAATGGCAGACGCGCTAGGTTGAGGGCCTAGTGGAGGTTTCTCCGTGGAGGTTCAAGTCCTCTCGGCCGCATCAGTAATATCAACGATTTAATGGTTAGTACTGATAAATTCTAATTTTTCTGTACTCCTTTTTACTCCAATTTTATAACAAATGTAAATAATTCTTATGGACGTTACATTAAAGTAACGTTCTTTTTATTTGTTTTTTTGTTTAGTTTTAATTATGAAGGAAGAAAGAATAAGGGCAAAAATTTCCCTCGGATTTTTTATTTTATGAATTTTTTGGAAATAATACAAAGAGAAAAGGTTATTTTTACCAAAATCATGTTATTATAATTAAAAATAATCAATTTAAGGGTTTGGTCGAATGAAATTAAACGAATTAAATATTTCAATTAAAGAATTTGAAGATTTATTGTTTACTTATCTGCATTCCATAGACACAAAAATGGAAGTTGAGGAGAAAAATAATAAATTGTTTCATTATCAATTTCAACCGGATGGGGAAAAAACAGTTACAATTAGAGTACAGGAAACGAATAATGGGTTATCTATATCTTCTAGTCTTGGTAAAAACCAAGAAGGTGGAAATAAATTTTTGGAATGGTTTAATGAACAAGAAAGTGCGACTCGTAAAGTAAAAGATTCATCTGCATCTTACTTAGTTGATAAGCATAATATAGAAAATATCAAAGAAAAATTAGTAAGCAAAATAAAAGAAAATAGTTTCGAATTAGAAGAGGTTGTGGATCCACAACATTGTATTTATAGGTGGAAAGTTAAACATCCATCACGTCAAGAAAAAATTACAGTAAGTCAATACTCAACGGGTATACTATTACTTCAAGGCAAAACATGGAATGTTTGGGATATGCTATGTGGTGAGATTGAACGAGAATTAAATGTGTCAGTTAAAGAAATTGTTATTAGAATAGCATCCACTGCTGATGAATCAGTTCAAAGTGTAGTTACTGACAATGCTGTTTCGAACGCTACTAAGAATGTTTCAAGTAGACTTGGTAAAGCCTATGAATTTCTATATGAACGTGATCAAAAATCAATGGCTTCATCTCAATTTTTTCTAGATACTACACCAGAGTTACCGGAATATTTCTCATATGTTGCTCCTGCTTTAAGGTCATTAGAAGGATATTTGAAAAAAATTATTATCGATAAAGAGATTTGTACGAAACAAGAAGTAAAACATTCTGATTTCCGTTTCCATGAAAAAGTATTTAACACTAACCAAAGAGTAACTTTACAACCGAAGGCACTAGCGAAATTAGGACGAAACCCGAAAGTTCATACATTATTAATAGGAATGTATGACATTTTACAAAAAGTAAGAAATAAGCATTTTCATGGTGGCCCAGACCAACTAGAAATACTAGATATAAGGACAGCAGTAAAAATTGTTGAAGATATATATAGACACGTTTCGGAAAGCTATGAACTTTTATTTTAGATTTTAGGATGATAAAAAATGGAAAATAAAAATATTTTTGTCCATTCAAGTTATACGGAAGTTAATAAGATTACAGCACAGATAAGTATTTATCGTAATAATAATTTTAGAGGTTATTTTGATTTATTAATACCAAACCCAATTACAAATAAAATACCATATTTAGTTATAATTGCTAAAGGATACGAAAACCCTACAGACTGGACATATGAAACATATACGGGAATTAATAACTTTTTAATGCAGTTAAAGCTTGATATTAAAGATTTTGAAATTTATGTTGATCTATATAATTTTCTAGGCCCATACGAAGACTATATTTTTAAGTGGAACCTAAACGTATCTGATGATAGTATTCAAGAAGAATTGGTTAAGTTGAGTAAGAATGGTTTAACTTTTGATTTTATTCAACAAATTGAAGAATTACATGATTGTTAATAAGATAGGGGGGATTGATTTTGTCTAATGAGGATTTATATATGGCCGTAAAGAATTTTAAAACCACTTGCTTCCAAAATAATGTAGTCATTACAGATGAAAAAGACATTCCCTATGGTAAACAGTTTAAAGTTAAACATGAGAATGAAATAGTTCAAGTAAATCTTTATTTTGGAAAAAAAGGATTACAAATAGTTATTCAGGGAAAGGATTCACCCACTAAGCATTTTATTAAAGAAATATTTGATAAAAATGATAAACAAGAAATTTCTTCTAGTGATATTAAGTATATTTATGATAAGCCATGGATTGGAATTGATGAATCAGGAAAAGGCGATTTTTTTGGTCCGTTGGTTTGTACGGGTGTTTTACTTAAACCAGCAGATATTAAAAATTTGGAATTACTAGGTGTAAGAGATAGTAAAAAGATTTCGGATAATCGGATTTTAGAAATTTCTGATCAACTAAAGCTTTTATTAAATAATAGAATTAGTTCAATAGTTTTGAGACCTTATAAATACAATGAGTTATATATGAAGATGAAAAATCTTAACTCAATTCTTGCATGGTGTCATTCTACTGTATTAGAAAATTTATTACAAAAACAAATGGTTGAGTTAGCTATTTCAGATAAGTTTGGAGATGTAAGTTTAATAAACAATAGATTAAAAAAATTAGGCAAAGAAATAAATTTAATTCAAGAGACAAAAGCTGAAAAAAATTTAGCAGTAGCAGCTGCGTCGATAATAGCACGAAGCGAATATTTGTTATGGCTAAAACATGCTGAAGAAAAGTACAATTTGAAATTTCCGAAAGGAGCTGCTTCCAGTGTTGTTGAAGCTGGTAAAACATATTCATTAAAGTACGGTTTTGAAAATTTAAACGAAGTGACCAAATTACACTTTAAAACGATTAATGATATTTAAAATAAGTAAAAAAAATAGTGGTAATTTTATTAATAGTTAATTTTATTTATTTTTAAGCGAAGATTTAGTGTATGTTCAAGTCCTTTAGGCAGCATCGTTTATTTTAAGGAGTTAATTTTTTTAATATTGACGTCCTCCTTTTTACTCCAATTATTTTAAAAGTTTTACTTATATTAAAGGTTTAGTAAATTAACATTTGTATGTAAATTTAGGACTTACACTTCGGTGTAGTTTTTTTTTGTATTTATACTCTGTAAAAACGTAATTCCTTGTTATTTGTAAATTAACAGGGTATTTTTCAATAGAAATATATATGAATGAGTTAGTATATGGGACGAAAATATATCGTTTAAATGATGCTTTTGGAGCGTTTAGACTTGTAATTGTATATACTTCAATCTAATTGTAGATAAGTACCAAGGGTGTTAATATAGGTTTAAGAAGTAATTTTCGGAATCAGGGGAGTATTTATGGATAGATATGATTATATTGAAGCAATTGTGATTTACATCAGAAGTGTAACAGGTATAAATTTTCAATTACAACTAAAAGATATTTTACGTGCTTATTATAAATATAAAGGGCTAACATACGGCATGCCTGATTTTTATGGTGGAGATCAAAAAAATGATGGTTGGGTTAAAGAAAATGCAACTTTTTATCAAATTTTTGCACCTACTAGATTAAAAGACTCTTTAAAAACTGAGATTGAAAAGAAATTTAAGGATGATCTTGAGGGGCTTTTGAAAATAGTTTATAAGGAAAAGAAATGGAAGGGTAATATTAATAAATTTATTTTTATTGTAAATACAATTGATGGTAATCTACCTCATGATAGTAATAGTTATTTTGACAATCTAGTGGAAAAATTAAACAAAGAATACTGTATTAATATTGACCATTTAGTAAGCAATTGTGATTATATAAGAGATTTATTAGAAGAAATTGACGATATAGATGTTCTTAAGAAGATTTCAGCTACATTAAGAATAAAAAGTATTGTAGATTATAATGCAGTTTCTGAAACATTAATTATTAGCTTGATTGAAGAAATATCAGGTAATATTTCACATCAATACCTTGGAAGTAAATCTTTTGAAAAATATCAAAGAGTATCTTCAGCGAACAAAATAATTATTAATAAATTAGAAGGTAAAAAAGAAGAAATTGAAAACATAATAGAGAAACTAGATATAGTGGACAAAGCTATTAATGTTATCAATCAAGATATACTTTTTGAAAATAAGTTTGATAGAGTTAAAAATTTTATCATTAATAAATATGAGGATTTAAGTAAAGAGTACAAAGGTGAGGATTTGTATAAAATTCTTATAAGTGAAACTTTGTCATACACTAATAATAATAGCATGGCTGAAATACCAATGAAATTTTTAATAATTTATATTTTTGATAAATGCGATATTTTTGAAAAAGAAGAGGTGAAACTTAGTGATATTACCTAGTAAATATGTTAGTGTAGGTGAAAGTTTTATTGGATTAAGTGCGCTTATACTTGAGATTCTATTGGAAAGAAAGAATACTATTGAAATATTATGGTCAACTTTTGAAAAGAAATACATCAAAACGAATAAAATAAGTAATCCACCTACATTACAAAAATTCATATACCTTTTAGAATTCATGTATTTAACTAATATGATTACTTACAATAGCAAAGGAGAAATTATTATTAATGAGAATAATTAAATTGGTAATTAGTACTCCTGCAGAAGAAGTAATTAGAGATATAGATTTTAGAGAATCTGGGACATCTTTTATATATGGAGATGTTCAAGATCCTAAAAATTCAAGAGCAACAATAAATAGCTTAGGGAAAACATTACTTTTAAAGCTTATTGATTATATATTCGGAGCGAATGAAGATCCTACTATTATTAAAAAGGCGATACACGGCTATTATTTAGATGCAATAATAAAGCATAAAGATAAGAAATATAACATTCGTAGAGAATTAGGTACATCAGAAAATATTCTTATTAATGGGGAACCTAAATCTTTAACAGAATATAAAATATTTTTTGAAATAGATAGAAAGAAAATAAGTAAACAATTTTTAGTAAGTAAAAAATCCAGTGAAATTAGTATGAGAAATAACCCTGATAAAGATGATGTTGTATGTTTTTTAGATTTGTTAGGTTTGAAAGAGATTTTGGATGATGTAAGTTGTATTTATGGATCTCAAGATAAAATCAAAGAGCATAAGAAATATAAAAATGAACTTATATCATTTTATGGTAATATTGATACTAAGCAAATTGATGAAGAGATATATTATGTAGATAAAGAGGTTGAAAGATTATCTAATAAGATAAAAGAAATTGCTGAAAAAATAAAAAAATTAGAAATATCTGAAATGCAAACAAATATTGTAGAAGAATATGTCCATAAAAGCAATGTTTTAAAAAAGAAAAAAGCAAAAAGTGAAATTGATAAATTTGAGATTAATAGATTAGATGAATTTATAAGCAGTTCGGATAAAACAGATGTAAAAAGTGATCATATTCTTGCGATATATAAAAAAGCAAATATAGATGTTCCAGATATGGTTAAACGGGAACTTAAAGAAGTTGAGGAATTTCATAAAATCGTTTATAACGAACGCAAAGAGTTTTTATATAAAAAGAAAATATTACTTGAAAAGTCAATATTAATATTAGAAGAAGAAATTACAAATTTGTCAAATGATGTTAACAAATTAGGTAAGATAATTTCAGTTAATAAAATATACCAAGAATCAGTAGAACTTTTTGGTAAATACAATAGTGATCTTCAGGAATTTAAATATAAAGAAGGAAAATTATCTCAAATTAAAAATATAGATGACCAGATTAAGACAGAAGATTCTAATTTAACGTCTCATTTTGTAAAGGCGGAATCGATAAGAAGTGAATTTGAAGAATTAATCATAAAGTTTAGAGATTTTATATATCTAATTACAAAAGAGATTTATGATGAAGAAGTTAATTCTTTCTTTGATATTAAAGTACGTAAAAAACATTTAACTAGAAGACCTGTTTCTATTGAGATAAATCTAAAAGGTGATACTGGTGAAGGAGTTAATGAAGTAAGAAAGAATTTAATGGATTATTTATTATTTAAATATAATCAAGAACTGGAGTTCTTAGTTCATGATTCATCATGTTATAATGGAATTGACCCTCGTCAGGTTTCTAATATGCTACAAGAGATTAGAAAAATTTCCCTACAAAATAAAAAACAAGTAATTATTGCAATTAATAAGTATCAAATCGGGAATAATGAAAATCTATTGGAAATAATAAAAAAAGAAAGTGCAATAATCTTATCCGAAAAAGATAAGCTATTTAAATTTGAATTTGAAGTTTGAATGATAAAACAAGTGAAAATACTAAGAAAGAAGAAGTTTACTATATGACTTCTTCTTTTTTTATTTATAGTTAAGTTTTTATTAGGAGTAGATCTTATTATCAAATATGATAAATTATATAAAAAAGACGTTACCTTAAATAGGTGCCTCAACGAGGGTCATAAATTTTATAACATAAACGGTAAAATTACCAAATCAAAAAAATACAGTGGTCAAAATTGGTTCATTCAATATAGACTTTAATATGGGATATAAAAGTGACATTGAATAGGGAGAAATCCCTTTTTATTGATTTTAGCCCTCGGTTGAACAAATTTCAATAATTTTAGGAGAATCCCAAAAGTTGATTAATAACGACAGAGAGTAGATAAAATGATAAAATATAAAGACATACATTAAAGGAAAAGGAGTAGATAGATATGTTGCAAAATGATAATGAAGACTCCTTTTTATATTCCGGAGACTCGTTGGATTTTTATAAAATATGGCCAAAAGCTAATGTAATTGTTTCAGATGGCCCTTATGGGGTTAATGGATATGTTGGTGATTCGAATACTCCACAAGAATTACCGGAAATCTATGAACCTCATATTAAAGAATGGACTAAATATGCTAAACCAGGAGCAACATTATGGTTTTGGAATACAGAGATTGGATGGGCCCTTGTTCATCCGATTTTAGAGAAATACGGTTGGGAATATAATGGTTGTAACACATGGGATAAAGGTATAGGGTTTATTGCTGGTAACAGTAATAGTAAAACTTTATCAAAATTCCCGATTGTTTCAGAAGTTTGTGTTCAATATCTTCTTAAGCCTAAGTTTAAATTTAATGACGAAGAGGTTGAAGAAAAAGTTTGGTTAAGAGCTGAATGGCAACGATCTGGATTACAGTTATATAAAACAAATGAGGCTTGTGGAGTTAAAAATGCTGCGACTAGGAAATATTTTACTCAATGTCATTTATGGTATTCTCCGCCACCAGAACAATTTGAAAAGATTGTAAATTACGCTAATGAACATGGACACCCAGCAGGTAGACCTTATTTTTCGTTAGATGGAATAGAATCGTTAACTAAACAGCAATGGATAGACATTCATCCTAAGTTCTATTGTCCATATGGAACTACAAATGTGTGGAGTGTTCCAATGGTTGCTGGAGAAGAAAGGATTCGTAAGAAAGGAAGCCAAAAGGCAGCTCACTCAAATCAAAAGCCTTTAAAATTAATGAATCTTATAATTGAAAGTTCAACTGATAAAGGAGATGTAATTTGGGAGCCATTTGGAGGATTATGTAGCGCCATGTATGCCGCAATTGATAACGAGAGACAAGCTTATGGCGCAGAAATCAATAAAGAGTTTTATGAACTAGCAATGGAACGTCTTGAATATTTAAAACGTAAAAAGGGTATAAATATTTCTCAAGATATTGAAGATAATTTAAATGATGAAAAAAATGATAAAATTGAACAATTATCTATTAGCTTATAAAAAAAGGAGCATATTACTTGCTCCTTTCCTTATTTTTAATCCACTATTGGTTCTTCTGGTGCTTCATCTTTCCATAAATCCATGTATTCTTTAATTGTAGCTTCATTCTTGGAAATTTTTCTCCAATGAGAAATCTTTTTATCATGGAAAATTTTATCGTAAACACGCTTCTTGAATTTTGCAATGTCTTCATGTTCAATTCTATCAATTTTAGCAAAGTTGGTATCTAGACGATAAGAATATTTAGAATGTAGTTCATTAACCTTTTCTATAATTTCTGGAGTTGGGGAATAACTGGACTTTATTTTTTCATCCCATTCCTTAACTTCTTGTATTGCCTCTAAAAGTTGTTGTGCTTGTTCCTCTTTGTCTGTTTGAATTACATAACCTTCAACATTCGTTTGTTGTAAGTTTGCAGTTCTTCCTCCAGTTTCTTGAGGTTCTACAACTAAATACTGAGGTGGCTTATAATAATGATTATCTCGGCACTTTGCTACCTCAGAAGCAGGTCCTACCCAAACATCAATAATCTTTGGACGTCCATGAAGAATAAACTCAGGTAACCAAGCAATTAATGCAACATAAGTGTTATCGTCACCACAATGCTGATAGCTACCTTTAAATCTTGCAGTTATTTCAGTAGCAAATGGAAACCATGCTTTAACCTCAAAACCAGGTGTCTTTTCAAGGAAATCGTTTTGATAGATGTTATCTGGAAAACCTGGGTCTTGACGAATCCATTTACCAAATTCAGAATATTTTCCGATTTGGTTAAGATGATTTGCCATGTTTTCTTCGATCATGTTTCCTGTTATAGATGATAACTTTGAAATTGTTTTTGATAAGAACTGGGCATATTCGATATCAACTGGTTTATTGATACTTAATACATCAAATGTATGGCCTTCTAACTTTTTAAGAGCTTTAATTGCATCGTCAATGACTTCTTTATATGTTGGTTTTGTTCTAGTATCTGACAACATATGTCCCCCCTAATTTTTAAAGTACTCTTATATAATACCAGAATAAAATTTTATATAGTTGGAAATTATTGGTTTTTTGCAAAAAATTCGCACTATTTTAAGAGTGCTAAATCGATGGCTCTCCAAAGATACAGTGATGCAATCGAATTGTACGGACTCCAATTTGATAAAAGAATGTTTTTAACATTTGAACTGTAAAAAATCTGTACTCATTGCTAAATGTTTTACCCGTTCATCATCTACAGTGAAATATAATTTTTCTATTTTTGTTCTCCTAATTAGGAATTCAATAAAAGTTTATCATCGAATGGTCAAGAAATATAATGATTCTCTTTCATCAAATTTTTCTTTTTTCAATTTAAGTTTTTCACGAACCAGTATTCAAGTGATTGATAGATTAGTAGAGTGTGGAAAAATTTTAGGAATAGAACTTTTGGACCACATTATCATTGGAGATGGATGTTATACTTCATTAAAAGAGCTAGGAAAATTTTAAATGTTTTCGGAGGAAGTTAAATGAAATTTAAATTGAAAATGAACGAAGAAACAAAAAAGTCATTATTACAAAATGGTAAGAAATATGGAAAAGCTGCATTTCTAGGAGCTGTAAGTTCAGTTCTTGTATTGGTTGCAAAAGAAGTTGAAAGTAAGAAGAAGGAGGACTAATGAAAGAGAGCTAGGAGAATATCCTAGCTTTTTTCATGCATTGAGCAATATTTATTATCAACTAATTGATTTTCAATGCAGGAGAATCCATGTGAGAAACACTAATTTTTTCATTTTACAACTTAATTTATCTAGATATAACGCCAATGAGGTGATTATATTGAAAAAAATATTTTACGTTTATTCCCATTCTCTAGATGGAAAAATATTTTATATTGGTAGCAATTGTGGAACCAACAATAAACATAATCCAAATCGTGCTTGGGAAAGAAGCTATAGGAACGATAAATATAAAAATTATGTTGGAGATCGTTTAAATGAAATAGAGGTTAATATTTTAGAATGGTTACCAATTAGAACAACAAGTGGAGAATGTCAAAGAAGAGAAATTGAATGGATACATTACTACCACGATTTAGGATTAGCAGAATGTTCGGGTCAAGACCATCGTGGAGAAAAAAATGGAAATTATGGAAAAGGATATCTTCAATCAGGAGAAAAAAATCATATGTTTGGTGTTACTCCAACAAATGCTCGACTATGCATAATTTATAAAGATGGAGTAGAGATTGGAAAATTCAATTCTGTGATGTCAGCAACAAAATATTTAGAAAGTAAAATTGGTGGAAATTTAATAGTTGGGATAAGAAAAATTCTTAATGGATCGTGGGTCCCAGGAAAAAGAAGTCAGTTATATGGATATTCTATAAAATATGACATTGACAATTAGTAACCGTATTTTTATACTAAGTCTAGTAACGTAAAAAAGTGCTTGGTTGCTAAAAACCTTGATATTTATGACTTTATTGCTATATTGAGATTGGACTAAATTGAGGGCCTAGTGGAGGTTTCTCCGTGGAGGTTCAAGTCCTCTCAGCCGCATCAAATTATATATAAGTAATAAGGCTTCTACGTAATGTAGAGGCCTTTTTTGTGTTTAAAATTTGTATGAGTTTAAGGAAGGTACATTGAAACGTATACCACGAAGAGGGACGTTTGTGTCGTCGAATAAGTTTAATAATGAACTATTATCTATAAGCGGATTCTCGGAGTTTAGCCACCAACTAGGGATGATTCCAAATTCCCGAATCCTTAGAAGTGAAGTCATCCCAGCATCAAAGGATGTTGCAGAACATCTCAAAGTTGAGGAAGGAAGTCGCGTACTAGAACTTGAGCGACTTATGTATGTAAATGATCGTCCCCTTTATTATGATATTGCGCATTACTCACTAATTCGTTTTCCAGATTTGGAAAAGAAAATTGCAACAGACGAATCTACATATAAAGTTCTCTCAAAGGAATATCATACAGAAATCCTAAGTAACGATAAAATCATCGATGTAATCGGTGCGACAAAAGTATATGCAAATTACCTTGAATGCGATATAGGGGCTAATCTATTTAAAATCCTAAAAATAGCATATGATTCAAATGAGGAACCTGTCCACCTTTCAATGTTTATGTGTGAAACAAGTAAAGTAACCTTAACCGTACATCGAACAAAATAAAGATAATTACTAAAAAACTCACTTTTATTATTCAAAAGTGAGTTTTAATATTTTAATTACAATATTGGAGATAAGAGGCGCGAGATCGCTTCTTTTAACTTGATTATGACTGATCGCTCTTGATATTTTTCAATTGTAAGCTCACTACTATGATTACTATCAAGTAAAAAAAGATTTTGTAGCTCAGAAGCTTTTTCATCAGAATAGGTAATCGCGTTTATTTCAAAATTTAATTTAAAACTACGCGTATCAATATTTGTAGTTCCTACCGAAGCTACTTCGTGATCAACAACGATTGTTTTAGCATGTAAAAAACCATTTTCATAAAGTAATATTTTTGCGCCATATGATAAAAGTTCTCCAGCGTACGATAGAGATGCCCAATACACGAATGGGTGATCAGGTTTACTTGGAATCATTATCCTTACATCGATACCGGATAAAATTGCGATTTTGCATGCGTCCATAATGCTAGCATCTGGAATAAAATACGGTGTTTGGATATAAACACTTTTTTTTGCAGACATAATTAACTTAACGTACATGTTTTTTAAGTGCTCTGTTTCTGAATTTGGGCCACTTGCTACTATTTGGATAGGGGTGCTTCCAATATTCTTTTCATTATTAAATGAGAATTCTTCTATATTATGTACAGGCTGATTAGTAGCTTGTTGCCAGTCTAAAATAAATCTACCTTGAATTTGGTTTACTGATTCTCCCTTTATACGAAAATGAGTGTCTCTCCAATAGCCAAATTTCTGATCAATACCAAGATATTCATTTCCAATATTGAATCCTCCGATATAAGCAATTCTTCCATCAATAATACATAGTTTTCTGTGATTCCTATTATTTAATCGAAAATTGATGAGTCTTAAGAATGAAGGGAAGAAAGCTTTTACCTCTCCACCATGTTTAACAAGTTCTTTGAAAAAAGAGGGTGTAATTCTTTTGGAACCAATGTCATCATACAGGACTCGTACTTTTACACCTTCTTCTGCTTTTTTTGTAAGTTCATCTCTAAGTTTTTTTCCTAATGAATCACGCTGAATGATGTAGTACTGAATATTAATCTCCTTTTTGGCAAGTTGTATGTCTTTGAATAGTGAATTAAATTTCTCGTGTCCATCTCGAAACGTTTGGATCTCATTATTTGTCGTTAATAATGCGTTAGCTGACTTTAAATTCATCATAATTAAGTGTGAATGCTTTGATAGTAGCTTATCTTGATGGAAACTTTGATCTGTATGAATTTTATTAGCTTGTTCCGTAACCGCCAATTGAAGATAAGTTTTTTCTTTAGTCGATAGGTGGTAGAAATTCTTTTGTTTTAGTTGCCTACCTAAAAATAAATATAGTAAAAATCCTACTATTGGTATAAAAAATAAAATCATTAGCCACGCCCATGTGGCGACAACATCTCTTTTTTCAATAAATACAACAACCCCCGCTAGAAGTATATTGATGATAAGGAGGATTGTAAGAAAATTAATATCCATTTTTCACACTTCCTATTAGTTAGATTACCTTATTTTAGTTTAATATCTTTTTTAATGCTCATTTATAATATTTTTTATTTATAAAGAACAAAGTATTCAAAAGCTCTTCATAGTTACTCAAAAATAAAGACATATTATTTATACCAAATCCATCTCGTTAAAATAATGGAAAACTGAAATAAAGAATTGTTTGTTGTATAGAAAAGGGAGAAACTCTACTTTTATCTGAGCCTGTACTTAAATTGTACTATAGGAATTCAGTTCTTATTGCGTAGTACTATGTCAGAAATGATAAATATGTATTGATTAAAGCTAAATTATTAACTTATAAAAGCTCTATAAGTACAGTTAAATCAACTAAGTAAATAAACTAGTCATTTTTTTATTTGAAAAGTGTTGACATTGATTGTCCTATGCTTTAATATAGTTTAAGTCACGTCAGACAAGTTAACGAAGTCAACGAAAGCTTATCGTAGTAAGCTTTTAAAGTTTAAAAAAACTTTTAAAAAAGTTGTTGACATAAACAGTTGGATGTTATAAACTGTAAAAGTCGCTAACGAAGACGACACACTTTACAATATGCGCCCGTAGCTCAATTGGATAGAGCGTTTGACTACGGATCAAAAGGTTATGGGTTCGAGTCCTTTCGGGCGCGCCATATTACGGGAAGTGGCTCAGCTTGGTAGAGCACCTGGTTTGGGACCAGGGGGTCGCAGGTTCAAATCCTGTCTTCCCGACCATTTCGCGGGTGTAGTTTAATGGTAAAATAGAAGCCTTCCAAGCTTCGGTCGTGGGTTCGATTCCCATCACCCGCTCCATTATGAACTTTGAAAACTAAACAAAACATGAAGTAAACGTCAATTATTAGTTTTTTGAGCAATACAAGATTTAAACTTAACTTTTATGGAGAGTTTGATCCTGGCTCAGGACGAACGCTGGCGGCGTGCCTAATACATGCAAGTCGAGCGGACTAATGGGAGCTTGCTCCCGTTAGTTAGCGGCGGACGGGTGAGTAACACGTGGGCAACCTACCTGTAAGACTGGGATAACTTCGGGAAACCGGAGCTAATACCGGATGACATAAAGGAACTCCTGTTCCTTTATTGAAAGATGGCTTCGGCTATCACTTACAGATGGGCCCGCGGCGCATTAGCTAGTTGGTGAGGTAACGGCTCACCAAGGCGACGATGCGTAGCCGACCTGAGAGGGTGATCGGCCACACTGGGACTGAGACACGGCCCAGACTCCTACGGGAGGCAGCAGTAGGGAATCTTCCGCAATGGACGAAAGTCTGACGGAGCAACGCCGCGTGAGCGATGAAGGCCTTCGGGTCGTAAAGCTCTGTTGTTAGGGAAGAATAAGTGCTAGTTAAATAAGCTGGCACCTTGACGGTACCTAACCAGAAAGCCACGGCTAACTACGTGCCAGCAGCCGCGGTAATACGTAGGTGGCAAGCGTTGTCCGGAATTATTGGGCGTAAAGCGCGCGCAGGCGGTTTCTTAAGTCTGATGTGAAAGCCCCCGGCTCAACCGGGGAGGGTCATTGGAAACTGGGAAACTTGAGTGCAGAAGAGGAAAGTGGAATTCCAAGTGTAGCGGTGAAATGCGTAGAGATTTGGAGGAACACCAGTGGCGAAGGCGACTTTCTGGTCTGTAACTGACGCTGAGGCGCGAAAGCGTGGGGAGCAAACAGGATTAGATACCCTGGTAGTCCACGCTGTAAACGATGAGTGCTAAGTGTTAGAGGGTTTCCGCCCTTTAGTGCTGAAGTTAACGCATTAAGCACTCCGCCTGGGGAGTACGGTCGCAAGACTGAAACTCAAAGGAATTGACGGGGGCCCGCACAAGTGGTGGAGCATGTGGTTTAATTCGAAGCAACGCGAAGAACCTTACCAGGTCTTGACATCCTCTGACAACCCTAGAGATAGGGCTTTCCCTTCGGGGACAGAGTGACAGGTGGTGCATGGTTGTCGTCAGCTCGTGTCGTGAGATGTTGGGTTAAGTCCCGCAACGAGCGCAACCCTTGATCTTAGTTGCCAGCATTTAGTTGGGCACTCTAAGGTGACTGCCGGTGACAAACCGGAGGAAGGTGGGGATGACGTCAAATCATCATGCCCCTTATGACCTGGGCTACACACGTGCTACAATGGATAGTACAAAGGGTTGCAAGACCGCGAGGTGGAGCTAATCCCATAAAACTATTCTCAGTTCGGATTGTAGGCTGCAACTCGCCTACATGAAGCCGGAATCACTAGTAATCGCGGATCAGCATGCCGCGGTGAATACGTTCCCGGGCCTTGTACACACCGCCCGTCACACCACGAGAGTTTGTAACACCCGAAGTCGGTGGGGTAACCTTTTAGGGGCCAGCCGCCTAAGGTGGGACAGATGATTGGGGTGAAGTCGTAACAAGGTAGCCGTATCGGAAGGTGCGGCTGGATCACCTCCTTTCTATGGAGACATCATGAACCGATGGTTCATGTATGAAATGTTTCTTCATTGTTTTGTTTAGTTTTGAGAGTTCACTCTCAACTTTGTACCTTGAAAACTAGATAATGTCATTCATTAAACTGCGTAAGTTTAATTCAATTAGTTTTAAAATTAGTTAAGTTAGAAAGGGCGCACGGTGGATGCCTTGGCACTAGGAGTCGATGAAGGACGGGACTAACACCGATATGCTTCGGGGAGCTGTAAGTAAGCTTTGATCCGGAGATTTCCGAATGGGGAAACCCACTACTCGTAATGGAGTAGTATCTTTACCTGAATACATAGGGTACTGAGGACAGACCCAGGGAACTGAAACATCTAAGTACCTGGAGGAATAGAAAGCAATAGCGATTTCCTGAGTAGCGGCGAGCGAAACGGAAGATAGCCCAAACCAAGAGGCTTGCCTCTTGGGGTTGTAGGACACTCTATACGGAGTTACAAAGGAACGGGGTAAATGAAGCGACCTGGAAAGGTCCGTCAAAGAAGGTAAAAACCCTGTAGTTGAAACCTCGTTCCCTCTTGAGTGGATCCTGAGTACGGCGGAACACGTGAAATTCCGTCGGAATCTGGGAGGACCATCTCCCAAGGCTAAATACTACCTAGTGACCGATAGTGAACCAGTACCGTGAGGGAAAGGTGAAAAGCACCCCGGAAGGGGAGTGAAAGAGAACCTGAAACCGTGTGCTTACAAATAGTCAGAGCTCGTTAACGAGTGATGGCGTGCCTTTTGTAGAATGAACCGGCGAGTTACGATCCCGTGCAAGGTTAAGTTGAAGAGACGGAGCCGCAGCGAAAGCGAGTCTGAATAGGGCGATATAGTACGTGGTCGTAGACCCGAAACCGAGTGATCTACCCATGTCCAGGATGAAGTTCAGGTAACACTGAATGGAGGTCCGAACCCACGCACGTTGAAAAGTGCGGGGATGAGGTGTGGGTAGCGGAGAAATTCCAATCGAACTCGGAGATAGCTGGTTCTCCCCGAAATAGCTTTAGGGCTAGCCTTATGTGTTAGAGTCTTGGAGGTAGAGCACTGATTGGACTAGGGGCCCCCAACGGGTTACCGAATTCAGTCAAACTCCGAATGCCAATGACTTATCCATAGGAGTCAGACTACGAGTGATAAGATCCGTGGTCAAGAGGGAAACAGCCCAGACCGCCAGCTAAGGTCCCAAAGTATACGTTAAGTGGAAAAGGATGTGGAGTTGCTTAGACAACCAGGATGTTGGCTTAGAAGCAGCCACCATTTAAAGAGTGCGTAATAGCTCACTGGTCGAGTGACTCTGCGCCGAAAATGTAACGGGGCTAAACGTATCACCGAAGCTGCGGATTGATACCGTATGGTATCAGTGGTAGGGGAGCGTTCTAAGGGCGTTGAAGCTAGATCGTAAGGACTGGTGGAGCGCTTAGAAGTGAGAATGCCGGTATGAGTAGCGAAAGACGGGTGAGAATCCCGTCCACCGTATGCCTAAGGTTTCCTGGGGAAGGCTCGTCCTCCCAGGGTTAGTCAGGACCTAAGCCGAGGCCGAAAGGCGTAGGCGATGGACAACAGGTTGATATTCCTGTACCACCTCATTTCCGTTTGAGCAATGGAGGGACGCAGAAAGATAGGGTAAGCGCGCTGCTGGATATGCGCGTCCAAGCAATTAGGCTGATGTGTAGGCAAATCCGCACATCATAAGGCTGAGTTGTGATGGCGAGGGAAATATAGTACCGAAGTTCCTGATTCTACGCTGCCAAGAAAAGCTTCTAGCGAGGAAATAGGTGCCTGTACCGCAAACCGACACAGGTAGGCGAGGAGAGAATCCTAAGGTGAGCGAGAGAACTATGGTTAAGGAACTCGGCAAAATGACCCCGTAACTTCGGGAGAAGGGGTGCTCTTTTGGGTGTATGCCCGGGAGAGCCGCAGTGAAAAGGCCCAAGCGACTGTTTAGCAAAAACACAGGTCTCTGCGAAGCCGCAAGGCGAAGTATAGGGGCTGACGCCTGCCCGGTGCTGGAAGGTTAAGAGGAGGGGTTATCCCTTACGGGAGAAGCTCTGAATTGAAGCCCCAGTAAACGGCGGCCGTAACTATAACGGTCCTAAGGTAGCGAAATTCCTTGTCGGGTAAGTTCCGACCCGCACGAAAGGCGTAACGATTTGGGCACTGTCTCAACCATAGACTCGGTGAAATTATAGTACCTGTGAAGATGCAGGTTACCCGCGACAGGACGGAAAGACCCCGTGGAGCTTTACTGCAGCTTGATATTGAATTTTGGTACAGCTTGTACAGGATAGGTAGGAGCCTGAGAAGCCGGAGCGCTAGCTTCGGTGGAGGCGTCGGTGGGATACTACCCTGGCTGTATTGAAATTCTAACCTAGAGCCGTTATCCGGCTCGGAGACAGTGTCAGGTGGGCAGTTTGACTGGGGCGGTCGCCTCCTAAAGAGTAACGGAGGCGCCCAAAGGTTCCCTCAGAATGGTTGGAAATCATTCGAAGAGTGTAAAGGCATAAGGGAGCTTGACTGCGAGACCTACAAGTCGAGCAGGGACGAAAGTCGGGCTTAGTGATCCGGTGGTTCCGCATGGAAGGGCCATCGCTCAACGGATAAAAGCTACCCCGGGGATAACAGGCTTATCTCCCCCAAGAGTCCACATCGACGGGGAGGTTTGGCACCTCGATGTCGGCTCATCGCATCCTGGGGCTGTAGTCGGTCCCAAGGGTTGGGCTGTTCGCCCATTAAAGCGGTACGCGAGCTGGGTTCAGAACGTCGTGAGACAGTTCGGTCCCTATCCGTCGTGGGCGCAGGAAATTTGAGAGGAGCTGTCCTTAGTACGAGAGGACCGGGATGGACACACCGCTGGTGTACCAGTTGTTCTGCCAAGAGCATGGCTGGGTAGCTATGTGTGGAAGGGATAAGTGCTGAAAGCATCTAAGCATGAAGCCCCCCTCAAGATGAGATTTCCCATAGCGTTAAGCTAGTAAGACCCCTGAGAGACGATCAGGTTGATAGGTCAGAGGTGGAAGCGTGGTGACACGTGGAGCTGACTGATACTAATCGGTCGAGGACTTAACTAACAAGTTTGATAATGACATTATCTAGTTTTGAGGGTACGAAGTACAACTCAATACAAATCAGGTGATTATGGCAAAGAGGTCACACCCGTTCCCATACCGAACACGGCAGTTAAGCTCTTTTGCGTCGATGGTAGTTGGGGGTTTCCCCCTGTGAGAGTAGAACGTCGCCTGGTTTGGATTTTTATGGATATAAATTCATTTTACATTATCGCGGGGTGGAGCAGTCTGGTAGCTCGTCGGGCTCATAACCCGAAGGTCGCAGGTTCAAATCCTGTCCCCGCAACCAAAATGGTCCCGTGGTGTAGCGGTTAACATGCCTGCCTGTCACGCAGGAGATCGCCGGTTCGATCCCGGTCGGGACCGCCATACATACGATTCTTAAAACGAAACAAAAAATTGTTTCGTTTTTTTTATTATTTTTGAAATGAGTAATATATAATTAGATCTTATTTGTAAGATGATTACTTTTAACAATTATAATTGTTTGAAACAGAAGCAGACACAAGTAAAGACTGCTCAACTCAAACTTATTTGGGAAACGTGAGAAGGTAGAAACCATAAGGAGCTTATGCGACTAGAAGGCACTGGTACGATCTGCGAAAAGCGAGAGAAGTAACAAAATAGACGAATACAACCTAAATATAAATTTCAATAATTAATTTTAACTATTCAAAAGAATATTACTGTTTGACATCCGCTTAATGTTTTGAAATGATATAATATGGCAAAGTTAGAAATAGACGAGTTAGAATTTTGGTGGTGAAGTAATTGGAAATTGTTTTACATACAAATACTGAGGAAGAAACTCAAGAAATTGCATTTTTTCTCGGGCAACTAGTGCAACAAAAAGATGTAATATTATTAGAGGGAGACCTTGGTGCTGGAAAGACAACCTTTACAAAAGGTTTTGCTAAAGGTCTTGATGTAAAAAGAACGGTTAATAGCCCAACTTTTAATATTATTAAAGAATATAAAGGTAGAATTCCTCTATATCATATGGATGTTTATCGTTTAGAAGGTAGTAGTGAAGATTTAGGCTTTGATGAGTATTTTATGGGTGAAGGTGTTTGTGTTGTAGAATGGGCTCATTTAATTTCAGATTACTTACCAAATGAATTCTTAAAAATCATAATAACTCATGAAGAAAATGGTAGAATGATTACTTTTATTCCAAGTGGATCTAGGTATGAATTTATTTGTAAGGAGTTAATAAACAATGACCGTTTTAGCAATTGATACATCGACAAATGTTATGGGGATTAGTCTAATAAAAGATCAATCAGTTATTGGCGAAACGATAACATTTATTAATAAAAACCATTCTGTCCGATTAATGCCAGCAATTAGTACTTTAATGGAAGAATGCAATATAAAACCAAAGGAACTATCTAAAATAGTAGTTGCAAAAGGGCCAGGCTCTTATACAGGTGTACGTATTGGTGTCACTGTGGCTAAATCATTAGCTTTCACTTTAAATATTCCAATTATCGGTGTATCAAGTTTGAAGGTATTGGCTGCTAACGGGCGCTATTTTAATGGATTAGTTTGCCCATTATTTGATGCAAGACGTAATTTATTATTTACAGGTCTATATGATTTTAGAGGGCAGGTTACTAATGATGTATTAGAAGACTGCAATATTGACCGAAGTATCTGGATTGAAAAGCTTAAATCTTATAATGAACAAATCTTATTTATTGGTAATGATGTATCTATACATAAAGAGTTTATTATTGAGCATTTAAAAGATAAAGCTGTCTTTGCAAAAGAGAGTTTGAATAACCAAAGACCAAGTGAACTGTTTACATGTAGCTTAGAAGAAAAAGAAGAATCAGTTCATAATTTTGCACCAGAATATTTAAGATTATCAGAAGCAGAAGCTAATTGGCTAGCTAGCCAAGAAAAGTAGGAGGATAATATGATCTCATCGGTTGCTTTTCGTAAAATGAAAGAAGAAGATTTAGATCAAATAGTAGAAATTGAAAAACAATCATTCCCTACACCCTGGACATATGATGCTTTTTATAATGAATTATATTCAAATCAATTTGCCAATTATATAGTGGCTGAAGTTGATGAGAAAATAATTGGTTATTGTGGATTATGGGTGGTCATAGACGAAGGACATATTACAAATATAGCTATTTTGCCAGATTATAGGGGAGTAGGCCTTGGTGAAAAGTTACTTCGAGCGGTAATGGAAACTGCTAAAAATCTTGGAGCTGATACATTAACATTAGAAGTAAGAGTATCAAATCATGTAGCAAAAGGACTGTATCAAAAGCTAGGATTCCAAGATGGTGGTATTCGAAAAAGCTATTATACAGATAATTTTGAGGATGCATTAGTTATGTGGGTGAATTTGAAATGATAAATGAAAATTGTTTAATTCTTGCTATAGAGACAAGCTGTGATGAAACTTCAGCAGCAGTTGTTAAAAATGGAAATGAAATTTTAAGTAACGTAGTAGCTACTCAGATAGATATTCATAAACGTTTTGGTGGAGTTGTACCTGAAGTTGCATCACGATTGCATGTTGAGCAGATAACTTTGGTAATCGAAGAAGCTATGAAGCAAGCACAGGTAGAATATGAAGATCTAGCAGCCGTTGCTGTTACAGAAGGTCCAGGGCTTGTAGGAGCGTTACTAATTGGGGTAAATGCGGCAAAAGCAATTGCATTTGCACATGGATTACCGCTTATAGGAGTTCACCACATTGCTGGTCATATTTATGCTAATCAACTAGTACAGCCTCTGCAATATCCGCTATTAGCCTTAGTAGTTTCTGGTGGACATACTGAGCTTGTCTACATGAAGGAAGATGGCATCTTTGAGGTTATAGGTGAAACAAGGGATGATGCAGCAGGGGAAGCTTATGATAAGGTCGCTAGAACACTTAAATTACCTTATCCAGGTGGTCCTCACATTGATCGACTAGCGCAAGAAGGAAATGCAACTATTCCTTTTCCTAGAGCATGGTTAGAAGAGGGTAGCTATGATTTTAGTTTTAGTGGATTAAAGTCAGCAGTTATTAATTATATGCATAATGCTGAACAAAGAGGCGAGGAAGTATCACCAGCTGATGTCGCAGCAAGCTTCCAAGAGAGTGTAATTGAAGTAATTGTTTCAAAAACAATTCAAGCTGCAAAAGAATATAACGTTAAACAAGTTTTATTAGCCGGCGGAGTGGCAGCTAATAAAGGGTTGAGAGCTACATTACAAAACGAGATGAATGCTTTGAGTAATATAGAATTAGTTATACCACCACTATCACTTTGTACTGATAATGCTGCAATGATTGGCGCTGCTGCATTTATCCGTTTAAAACAAGGAAAACTAGGTAATTTGGCATTAAACGGGAATCCAGGCTTGGATTTAGAGAATATGTAAGAAGTACTTATTCACAGTTTTTTTATAAAATGTGGATAAGTACTTTTTATTTGTTAAAAACTTATTAAACTATGTGAACAAAAATGTGAATAACATTGCTGTATATCTGTGGATAATGTGTATAAACCTGTGTAAAAGCTAAATTGTAATTGAATATATGTGGATAAATATGTAGATAAGTAAAAACGGATAGCAAAAAGCATATCCGTTTAATCAATTATTCTTGTAAGTTCTCCCATTCTTCCATTAGGTCTATTAACTTAGCTTCGAAATCATTTTTCTTATTTGTTAATTCCTGTACTAATTGAAAATCACCGTAAACTTCTGGCTTACATAATTCTAGTTCGATCGTCTCTATATCAAGCTCATACTGAGATATATTACTTTCAATTTCCTCTATACGTCGCTGAGTTTGACGAAGTTTTTTCTTTAATTCTTTGTCTTGTTGATAATCAGAAATTGGCTGAGAGGATTGTTTAACTTGTGTTAATGTAGCCTCCTTTTCTGCTTGTTCTTTTTCGAATGCTTCGTTTTTCTTAAATTGGTAATAGTCATAATCACCCAAATAAATTGATAATCCTGCTTTTGCTAGTTCAAAAGTTTTTGTGGATAATCTGTTCATAAAGTAACGATCATGAGAAACGAATAAAATTGTTCCAGGGTAATCTAACAAAGCATTTTCTAATACTTCTTTACTATCTAAATCTAAGTGGTTAGTAGGCTCATCAAGAATTAGAAAATTAGCTTTTTTCATCATAAGTTTAGCCAATGCTAATCTTGCCTTTTCTCCACCACTTAAAGAGGTAACATTTTTAGTTACATCATCTCCAGAAAATAAAAAGTTCCCTAATATTGTCCGAATTTCTTGTTCGGGCTTTAATGGATAATCATCCCAAAGTTCGTCTAATACTCTCTTATTGGAAGTTAGTTTTGCTTGCTCTTGATCATAGTAACCAACCGAAACATTTGCCCCAAAATCAATCGTTCCCTGTAATTTTTCTAAGTCTCCAATAATCGTTTTAAGTAATGTCGATTTACCAACACCATTTGGACCGACTAATGCGACACTATCGCCTCGATTTAGTACGAATTTCATTGTCTGATCAATTGTTGGGATCCGGTCATAGCCAATAAATAAATCTTGTACAGACAACACATCATTACCGCTTTGTTTTTCAATTGAAAATGAAAAATTAGCTGAAGATTCATCTCCAAGTGGCTTGTCTAATCGTACCATTCGATCTAATTGTTTTCTTCGACTTTGGGCTCTTTTTGTAGTTGAAGCACGCGCAATATTACGCTGCACAAAATCTTCAAGTTTATTGATTTCCTCTTGTTGTTTTTCGAACTGTTTTAACTCTTGTTCATATTGAGCTGCCTTTAGATCAAGATACTTACTATAATTACCAACAAAACGTTGATGCTTATGATTAGATATTTCATAAACAATATTAACAACTTGATCAAGGAAATATCGATCGTGGGAAACGATTAATACTGCACCAGGATATGACTGTAAGTAGCGCTCTAACCAACTAAGAGTGTCAATATCCAAATGGTTAGTAGGCTCATCCAGAATTAACAAATCAGGCTTCGTCAATAATAGCTTACCTAATGCCAGTCTTGTCTTTTGTCCGCCGCTTAACGAAGAAATTTTTGTTTCGTAATCTTCATTACTAAAACCTAAACCACTAATAATTGAACGAATATCTGCTTCAAACTGGTAACCACCGTTTTCTTTGAAAGTATATTGAAGATGATCATATTCATTCATAACCTTGTCATAAACGGCTTGGTTAGAATAAACATCCTCTCTTGTCATTTTAACTTCTAATTTTCTCATATTGTCTTGCATCTCTACTAAATGATTGAAAACAGAATAATATTCTTCCCAAATCGTTTGATCGCTTTGTAAACCAGTGTTTTGGGCAAGGTAGCCTACAGTAACATCTTTAGGTTTATTTATTTCACCGCCATCATAGGATATTTCACCTGCTATGATTTTCAGTAATGTAGATTTTCCAGCACCATTACGTCCAACAATGGCAACTCGATCACTCGTTTGAACTTCTAATTTTATATTTGAAAGTATAATGTCACTACCAAAATACTTTGAGACATTATTTACTTGTAAAAGAATCATGGATAACACCTCATTGCAAAATTTTTTATCTATGTAACTGTAGACTGTCAAAATTCTTAAATATAGTGTATATTTTACATTAGAACAAGTACTTTATTACTAAAATAAAGTCAAATTACACACCATAGTAAAAAGAATTACAGTAAGTGGGGGATTAAAAAATGGATTCGGAACAAATTAAAATTCCACAAGCTACTGCTAAACGTCTACCTTTATATTACCGTTTTATAAAGAATTTGTCTTTATCAGGTAAACAAAGAGTTTCTTCAGCAGAGTTAAGTGAAGCAGTAAAGGTAGATTCCGCTACAATCAGAAGAGATTTTTCTTATTTTGGAGCACTCGGTAAAAAAGGTTATGGCTATAACGTAAATTATTTATTAACTTTTTTCTCGAAAGCGCTTAACCAACATGAAGTTATGAAAGTTGCATTAATTGGTGTTGGTAATTTAGGAACTGCATTCTTACACTATAATTTTATAAAAAATAATAATACTAAAATTGAGATGGCATTTGATATTGATCCAAATAAAATTGGTACTGAAATAGGTGGAGTACCCGTTTATAATCTAGATAATCTAGAGGACGTTATGAATGAAGATATTCAAATCGTTATATTAACTGTTCCTGCACCTGTGGCTCAATCAATAGCTGATCGATTAAATGGAAAAAATATTAGAGGAATTTTAAATTTCACACCTGCCCGAATTAGTGTACCAGAACATATTCGCATTCATCATATAGACCTAGCAGTTGAACTGCAAACATTGGCATATTTTTTACAACAATAAATTCATATTAAAATAAAAACCCCCAAAAATTTGGGGGTTTTTAATGTAAATTGATCTGCTGAAAAACGACAAAAGAGTTCATTAACATATGTGTTAAGATTGGAACCATAATTGAGTTTGTTCGTTTATACAGGTAACAAAATACAAAACCGATTAGAAAGTAAGATAAGAAGAAGGGTATGTCTCCGTGCATAAGCGAAAAAATCGCTGAACTAATCCCTGCAGAAATAATAAATGGTAAACGATTATAAAGTCTTTTAAAAATGATTCGACGAAAAATAATCTCTTCTAAAATTGGTGCAACTAGACTTGGGATGATAATAAAAGCTGGATTAAGCTTAGCAATGTTTATGATATTCTGAGTATTTTCTGAGCCTTTATGTAAATCAAATACATAAATTAAAATTAAATTACAAACAATTTGAGTTAGCATTGTTATGAAGTAACCTAAAATAACCCAATTGATTATTGTACGATAATTAGTTTTTAGATTCTTTATTCCTTCATAAATGGGCTTATGTAATAAGATAAGTATAATAATTAACCCAGTTACGAAACTAATACAACCCCATAATGCCACCGCTTCAAGAGAAGCTGTTTTCTGATCCACTCCAACGTATAAGTTACTATTTAATAAATAGGGCACCCCAATAACCGCTGAATACTGAAGAACGACATACGTTAATAAAATCCACAAATCTCTAGTTTTCAATACGATAGCTCCTTTGTGTTGATATTTTTCATAACTCAAAGGTTTATAACAACACGTACATTATTTTACGCGTTTCTTTTGTTTCTTAAAAGAAATTTTCACTTTTTATTTTACTTTTGATTGTAAAGAAAAAAACTTATTAAATTTCGACAAGAAAAGTGCCTGCTTCGGACTTGCAAAATTTTTTGATATTATTTAAACTAATAATTGTGTTAGCACTCAATATACATGAGTGCTAAAAAATAATGATTTGATTATTGAGGAGGTATTTACACATGTTAAAGCCATTAGGTGATCGTGTTGTAATTGAGCTTGTTGAGTCTGAAGAAAAAACTGCTAGTGGTATCGTGTTACCAGGTAGTGCACAAGAAAAGCCACAAGAAGGCAAAGTTGTTGCAGTAGGTACTGGTCGAGTACTTGAAAATGGTGAGCGCGTTGCTTTAGAAGTATCTGTAGGTGACCGCATTATCTTCTCTAAATATTCAGGAACAGAAGTTAAGTACGGTGGTACTGAATACTTAGTACTTCGCGAAAACGATATTCTTGCAATCTTAGGTTAATAAAATAAAAATACTTAAATTAAAAAATATACTTTTTATATTATAAGGAGGTCATTTTCATGGCAAAGGACATTAGATTTGGTGAAGAAGCACGTCGCGCAATGTTACGTGGTGTAGACGCTTTAGCTGATGCTGTAAAAGTAACTTTAGGACCAAAAGGACGTAATGTAGTACTTGAGAAAAAATTCGGTTCTCCATTAATTACAAATGATGGTGTTACAATCGCTAAAGAAATCGAATTAGAAGATGCATTTGAAAATATGGGTGCAAAATTAGTTGCAGAAGTTGCTAGCAAAACAAATGATGTTGCTGGGGACGGTACAACAACTGCGACAGTTTTAGCGCAAGCTATGATTCGTGAAGGTCTTAAAAACGTAACTGCTGGTGCAAACCCAATGGGTATCCGTAAAGGGATCGAAAAAGCAGTTGCTGCAGCAATCGAAGAATTAAAAACAATCTCAAAACCAATTGAAGGTAAAGAGTCAATCGCACAAGTTGCTGCAATTTCTTCAGCGGATCCAGAAGTTGGACAATTAATTGCTGAAGCAATGGAGCGCGTTGGTAACGATGGAGTTATTACTCTTGAAGAATCAAAAGGTTTCACTACTGAGTTAGAAGTAGTAGAAGGTATGCAATTTGACCGTGGATACTCTTCTCCATATATGGTTACAAATTCAGAGAAAATGGTTGCTGAATTAGAAAACCCATATATTTTAATCACAGATAAAAAAGTAACAAACATTCAAGAAATCTTACCAGTACTTGAGCAAGTTGTTCAACAAGGTAAACCACTATTAATCATTGCTGAAGACGTTGAGGGTGAAGCACAAGCAACAATCATCGTAAATAAATTACGTGGTACTTTCAATGCAGTTACTGTTAAAGCTCCTGGCTTCGGTGACCGTCGTAAAGCAATGTTAGAAGATATCGCGATCTTAACTGGCGGTGAAGTGATTACAGAAGAATTAGGATTAGATCTTAAAACAACGAACATCACTCAATTAGGTCGTGCTTCAAAAGTTGTAGTAACAAAAGAAAACACTACAATCGTTGAAGGTGCTGGTGAAACTGAAGCAATCCAAAGACGTATCGGCGTAATCCGTGCTCAATTAGAAGAAACTACTTCTGAATTTGATCGCGAAAAATTACAAGAGCGTTTAGCTAAATTAGCTGGTGGTGTAGCAGTAATCAAAGTTGGTGCTGCAACTGAAACTGAATTAAAAGAGCGTAAATTACGTATTGAAGATGCATTAAACTCTACTCGTGCTGCAGTTGAAGAAGGTATTGTAGCTGGTGGTGGTACTGCATTAATGAGCGTATACAATAAAGTAGCTTCAATCGAAGCAGAAGGTGACGTAGCAACAGGTATTAACATCGTATTACGTGCACTTGAAGCTCCAGTTCGTCAAATCGCTACAAATGCTGGTCTAGAAGGATCAGTAATTATCGAGAAATTAAAAAGTGCGGAAGTTGGCGTTGGTTTCAATGCTGCTAACGGACAATGGGTAAACATGATCGAAGAAGGAATCGTTGACCCAACTAAAGTTACACGTTCTGCACTTCAAAACGCAGCATCTGTTTCAGCAATGTTCTTAACAACTGAAGCAGTAGTAGCTGACATCCCTGAGAAAAATGCTCCTGCAATGCCTGACATGGGCATGGGCGGAATGGGCGGCATGATGTAATAAAGAAAAAACCCTTGAGAAATCAAGGGTTTTTTTTCGTCTAAAATCTTAAAAATCTTAAAAAGCTTAATCAAAATAGCCCTGGTCTTGCAAAAAAAGTAAGTAATTAAAAGCCAATTTAGTTAGTGATTCCATATTAAGGTTTTCTTACGAAAGTTTTTATTACCTTCGTACTATTTTTCATTAACAAATATAGTATTACTGAATATATTAAGTAGGACAAGCTACTAGAAATGAGGGGATATGGATAGATGAAATAAAAGAATTACAGGAAAAAATAGCAGAAATTAAAGAGCGTTTGGCAGTGGCAGAGAGTACGATTGTAAAGATTGAACAAAAAATTGAGAGAATTGAAAGTAACACAAGTTGGACTGTACGTTTAATTATTGGAGCAATTATTATGGCAGTTTTAAGAATCATCCTAAAAGGTAACATTTTAGAGATTTATTATAAAAGACCGTACTTATATTAGACTTCATTTCACAGTAATATTGCTAGTAAAGATCGTGAAATTAAGTAAAAAACCTGGTACTTTTATAGGTTTTTTATTTTTATGATTCGATTATTTACTATTGGAGTAGTCGATAATGAGAATAGCTAAACTAATCCTTTTAAACTGGTAATAGAATGGAGATATTGGATTAAATAAGACTTAGGTTTTATTGACTATAGATTTGTTTAAATATGTATAGTAAATTTGATAAAAGCAGCAAATCTGCGATGCGATATTACGAATAGATCAAATAATTTTTTAAGGATGATTTAGATGAATTTTGGTTTATATAGAGGATGCCTTTTTGGTCTCTTATTTTCTATACCATTTTGGTTGATCATATTATGGTTTATATTTAGATAGAAAATAAAAAGCCCCTTCATGTAAAAAGCTACTAATACATTAAAAGGGGTGGATCAGTATTTTTTTAAACGATAAAGTCATGGAATATAGGTTCAATTAATTCTCCGCTATTTAATTGACCTCTACTTTTTATCACACATCGAACTAATGGCTCTACATAAATATAATTTTTGTCTTCTCCAGTTTTTATATGCTTCGTTAGACTAAAGAATGCTGTTTTTTGGCCAGTATTCATCCCAAACTCTACGATCCCTACATTTACATACTCATCATTTTTTAATTCCGAGATTAATAATCCCATTCCTTGTTTTTTATAGCCTGTAATATAGTAATTACTATATCTCCAGTTAATAATTTTTAACCAATTTAGTGAACGATGTGCTGGTATATAAGTGGAATCTTTTGATTTAGCTACTATACCTTCGAGTCCGAGAGTTTTAATTTGCTCAAAAAACATCTTACCTTCTGACTCGATATAAAAACTTTTTTTAATTGATTCTTGATCAACTAGAGTTTCTGAAAGGATTTTTTTTCGATAAGATAAAGGTTCTTTCATTAAGTTATTATTTTTAAGGCGTAAAATATCAAAAACGATATATATTAATGGAAATTCTTTGCTTCCTTGTAATATTTTGTATTCTTGAATAAAACTTACTCGATTGGTAACTGCTTCAAAATCCTCTCGGCCTTCATTATAACAAACTAAAACACCGTCTAAGTAACAATCATCTAATTCGATATTTTCGAGTTCAGGGATTCTCTCCGTAATCTCGGTACCATTTCGATTAAAAAGTTTATTCTTTCCATTTTGCCTTTCAAGCATCATTCGAACACCATTTGATTTCAATTCAAAATAATGTTGATCAGAGTCAAATGGCTTATCAGCATTCTGTAATAGCATTGGCTCAATAAACATTTTTCATTTCGCTATCATGATTGTTGCTTTTTTAGCATAATCAAGATTCCTTTCTTTTTTATTTGAGATATATAAATAACTTAAATATTTTTGTTTTCTTATATAGCAATAATTCATTCTATTTTTTGTCTTCCACTTGTTAATGTACTTTTATTTCTTATGTATTTCAAGTCATAACTCGTCTAATTTCACAATAAGATAAATTATCTTCTTATGAAAAGTGGTGTTATGAAATGGGGAGGAAAAATAATTTCAAAATTACGGAACCGATGTTGAACGAGTACTATGATTTGAGTCAAAAAAAGAAAGATATTGAAAATCAGTTAGAAGAATTACAAAAGATTTTTCATGGATATTTTGATCATCAAGTTGGAATGAATGAAAAAGGTGAACTAATTATTAATAATTTAAAACTTGAACGAATCATAAGAAAAAAAGAGAAATTTAATGAGGAGGAGACAATTAATAAATTAGAAGAACTAAACCTGTCTGATTTAATACAAATTGTAAGAAAACCAGATGGAGATAAAATCAAGTCTGCTATTAATTTGGGATTGTTAAAAGAGAAGGATTTAGATGGCTGTATATCGGTTAATTCATCACAAGCCATTTATGTTAAACCACTAAAAAAGTAAGTATATAACTTATTTTTATCATCATCCAAGAGAGTATCTAATACTCTCTTTTTATATGTAACGAATTTTATCTTCCAGAATACTGTATTAATAAACATGTCCAAGTATTCGAAAGAAGGTTGTTTGGACATGCCAATATTGCAAAGGAGTGCTAATTTTGGCAACTTGGAGAAATGATTTTATTTCGATGAACAAGTATACGAGGCCGTCAATAAAGTTGAAAGAAGTTAAAAAAATTGTGCTACATTGGACAGCCAATCCGGGGGCAAGTGCACAAAGTCACCAAAGGTATTTTAACGGTATAGCGATAAAAAATAAAACATATGCATCTGCTCATATATTTGTTGATTCGAAAGAGGCAATCTGTATTATTCCGCTTGATGAAGTAGCTTATCATGCAAATGATCATTATGAAAGAAATAGTAATGGTGGTGTATATAGAGGAGTGGATGAACTTGCTCCGAACGCAAATAAGCTTTCAATCGGTGTAGAAATGTGTCTCGAAAAGGATGGTACTATTTCACAATATACATTAACACGTACGATCAGAGTAATTGCTGAATTGTGTAAGATGTTTAAATTAAATGCAAATGACATTGTGAGACATTATGACATAACCCATAAGCCATGTCCAAAAACCTTCATAGACTACCCCGATCGATTTAACGAGTTTAAAGCACAAGTGAATGCGATCTTAAATCCCCCGAAAACCCAAACAGACTCAATTCCATACCCTGGTATTTTAAAAGAAGGATCTAGAGGTGAATCTGTAAAAAAGGTTCAACAAAAACTTAAAATAACGGCAGATGGAATTTTTGGACCAGTTACTGAAAATGCAGTTAAAACATTTCAAGCAAATAATGGACTAGTTGTCGATGGAATTGTTGGAAAAAACACTTGGGGCAAGCTGTTTTAAAAGACAATATGACATAATTCCTAAATAAAAAATCCCCAATTCGTTGTCGAATAGGGATTTTTTTAATGAGGTGAGATAATTTTTAAACCAATAACGGATCCAATTACTAAGGTGATAAATAATAGTCGTTTCCATTCTCGTGATTCATTAAAGAACAACATGCCAATTAAAACAGAACCAGCGGCACCTATACCAGTCCAAATTGTATAACCTGTACCAACGGGTATAACCTTTAAGGCCTTTGATAATAAGTAAAAACTAGTCCATCCAGATAGAATACACAAAATGGAGTAGTTAAGTTTTTTAAAATTATTTGATAGCTTCATAAAAATGACAAAGCCAACTTCACCCAAACCCGCAATAAATAAAAATAACCAAGCCATTTTATGCTGCATCTCCTTTTTCTGCTTTTTTATCACCTGAAGTTAATTTTAAGCCAATAATTCCAGATAATAATGTAATTACAAGTATAACTTTTAAGATAGAGGCTGATTCATTTAAAAATAACATTCCTATAATAACTGTCCCAGCGGCGCCAATCCCTGTGAAAACTGCGTAAGCGGTACCGATTGGAATATCTCTTATTGCTTTTGAAAATAAATAAAAGCTGAACAAGATCCCAGCTATCGTTAAAATTGTTGGTAACAAATTTGTAAATCCTTCTGAGTATTTTAGTCCAAATGCCCAAGCAATTTCGGAAATTCCCGCTATAACTAAGTAAATCCAACTCATAAAAAATCTCCCCCTTATAGCAGACTAGATAAATGTTTTTATTCTGTAAACTACCTACCGTTCGTTAGTTAAAAGATACACTATAATCTTATTCATGACAAGTTGGAACGTTTACACAAAAATTTATTTTTTTTATGCAATGAAATACCTTGACCGAAAAATTATACATTGTTAGAATGAGACAATAATACAATATTCGTCATTATTCTTCATATATCCTCGACAATATGGGTCGAGAGTCTCTACCGGGGCGCCGTAACATGCCCTGACTATGAAGGCAGTCTGACTTTGTTTAATTTTAAGTCTGATTTTCTGCCTTCTTATACGCATTTTTCGTATGTAAAAAGAGGAGAAAGTCGGCTTTTTTTATTTTTTTTGGGAAAAATAGTATCAGTTTAACTGATACGTTAATTCAATATATATAGATGGGGTGACCGTTTTGCAACAACATGACACAATTGTAGTACTAGATTTTGGAAGTCAATATAACCAACTTATAGCACGTCGTATCCGTGAGTTTGGCGTTTATAGTGAATTACGTCCTCATACAATAACTGCAGAGGAAATTAAGCAAATGGGCGCAAAAGGGATCGTTTTCTCTGGCGGACCAAATAGCGTATATGGTGAAAATGCTTTTTTCTGTGATGAAGCAATTTTTGATTTAGAAATTCCAATCTTAGGTATTTGTTACGGAATGCAGTTAATGACGCAACATTTTGGTGGAACGGTAGCTAGAGCTGACCAACGTGAATATGGTAAAGCTGAATTAAACATTCAAAATCCGTCTGCTTTATTAAAAGACCTACCATCAGACCATGTAGTTTGGATGAGCCATGGTGATAAAGTAATTCAACAACCAGAAGGATTCGTTGTAGATGCAACTAGTGCTTCTTGTCCGATCGCAGCAATGAGTAATGAAGCTAAAAAAATGTATGGAGTACAATTCCATCCAGAAGTTCGTCACTCTGAATATGGAAATGATCTATTAAAGAATTTCGTATTCAATATTTGCGAATGTGAAGCAAACTGGTCAATGAAAAACTACATTGAAGTTGAACTTGAAAATATTCGTAATACTGTTGGCGACAAAAAAGTACTTTGTGCACTTAGCGGTGGTGTTGATTCTTCAGTAGTTGCAGTATTAATTCACAAAGCAATTGGTGATCAATTAACATGTATCTTCGTTGACCACGGTTTATTACGTAAAGATGAAGCTGAAGGCGTTATGAAGACGTTTAGCGAAGGTTTCAACATGAACGTAATTAAAGTAGATGCTAGAGAGCGCTTCTTAAGTAAACTTGCTGGCGTTTCTGATCCAGAACAAAAACGTAAAATTATCGGTAATGAATTCATCTATGTGTTTGATGATGAGGCAGATAAATTAGAAGGTATGGATTTCTTAGCTCAAGGAACTCTTTATACAGATATTATCGAGAGCGGTACGGCTACAGCTCAAACAATCAAATCACATCATAATGTAGGTGGATTACCTGAAGACATGCAATTCACGTTAATCGAGCCTTTAAGTTCATTATTTAAAGACGAAGTACGTGCAGTAGGTACTGAACTAGGAATTCCAGATGCAATCGTTTGGAGACAACCATTCCCAGGACCAGGTCTAGGAATTCGTGTATTAGGCGAAATTACTGATCAAAAACTTGAAATCGTTCGTGAATCAGATGCAATTTTACGTGAAGAAATTGCTTTAGCTGGTTTAGATAAAGAAATTTGGCAATATTTCACGGTATTACCTGACATCCGTAGTGTTGGCGTAATGGGTGATGAGCGTACGTATGATTACACTGTGGGTATTCGTGCAGTTACATCGATCGATGGAATGACTGCTGACTGGGCACGTATTGATTGGGATGTACTTCAAAAAATCTCAACTCGTATTGTAAACGAAGTTAAACATGTAAACCGTATAGTTTATGATGTAACTAGTAAGCCACCTGCAACGATTGAGTGGGAATAATAAGTGAAAGCCATAAACCCTTGTTATTAGGGTTTATGGCTTTTTTTTGTTGAAACTTGTCATAAATTGAACGTTTTATAGTACAATAGTTATTATAATTTACTGTTAATTAAACGTTTTATTTGACTAAAATGGGTATTTCCAAATGATGAAGTTTAATTGAATAACTAAAATATGGTAAAAGCGAACGAAAACGGATATTTTATAAAAAATGTTCGTTTTTTTGTTGACACTAATTAAAACTGAATGTAATATAAGGATATAAATTAAATAAATTATTTGTCATAACTTGTCGTATAGGCTAGTAAATATGGACTAGCGTCTCTACCCGCCACCGTAAAATGGCGGACTACGAAGTAATGATTTCTGAATGTTATTAACCTACTATCTTGCTATTATTCTACTATTCTAGGGTTAATAAGTTCAGAATGAAACTGCTCGTGATAGGCGCTTTTACCATTGTGTAAAAGTGCCTTTTCTATTTTAAACAATAGAGACCGACTTTTAAGACTAAAACTTAGGAGGATCACATGAAAGAACGCATCAGTAATTATTTTGAGTTCAACAAGTTAGGCACATCATATCGTCAAGAAACAATTGCTGGTTTAACTACATTCTTAGCAATGGCTTATATTCTATTTGTAAATCCATCGATTTTATCATTATCAGATATAAAGGATTTCCCAGAAGCTTTAAGAATGAATAAAGAGGCAATCTTTGTAGCTACATCTTTAGCTGCAGCATATGGATCGATTTTAATGGGTATATATGCGAAATATCCAATTGCTTTAGCACCAGGTATGGGATTAAATGCATTCTTTGCTTTTAACGTAGTTCTTGGGATGGGTATTCCATGGCAAACGGCATTAGCTGGCGTATTCGTATCAGGTATTATCTTTATCATTCTTTCATTAACTGGTCTTCGTGAACAAATTATAAATGCAATCCCAATTGAATTAAAATTAGCAATTGGTAGCGGTATTGGATTCTTTGTAACATTTGTCGGTTTAAAAAACTCAGGTATTATCGTAAGTAACCCGGCGACATTCGTTTCACTTGGTAAATTAAATGAACCAGCTGTTTTATTAACGATTTTCGGTTTAGTTATTACAGTAGTTTTAATGGCTAGAAAAGTAAAAGCTGGTGTATTTTTAGGAATGATCATCACAGCAATCGCAGGTATGATTTTTGGAATTATCGACTTACCATCTTCAGTTGTTGGTCCAGTACCAAGTATTGCTCCAACATTCGGTCAAGCAATTAAACATATTCCAGATGTTTTCTCTTCAGGTAAAATGTTTGCTGTAGTCTTAACTTTCTTTATCGTAGATTTCTTTGATGCAACAGGAACATTAGTAGCAGTAGCTAACCAAGCTGGTTTATTAAAAGAGAACAAGCTTGAAAGAGCAGGTAAAGCATTAATGGTTGATGCAACAGCAGTTGTAGTTGGTTCAACTTTAGGTACAAGTACTACTACTTCTTATATTGAGTCAACTGCTGGTGTAGCTGCTGGCGGACGTACAGGATTCTCTGCAGTAGTTACTGGTATCTTATTCTTACTAGCATTATTCTTCGCACCACTTTTAGGAGTAGTAACTGCAGCGGTAACTTCACCTGCATTAATCGTAGTCGGAGTTTTAATGGTTTCATCAATTGGTCAAATTGATTGGAAAAAGTTCGAAATTGCTGTTCCAGCATTCTTTACAATTATTGCAATGCCATTAACATATAGTATTGCAACAGGGATTGCGGTTGGTTTCATTTTCTACCCGATTTCAATGATCGCTGCTGGAAAAACGAAAAAAATCCATCCAGTAATGTATATATTGTTTGTAGTCTTCCTATTATTCCTAGCGTATTTCAGAGAGTAGAACCTAAGTTAAAAAAGAGTCTGTACAAAGAAAATTCTTTCATTGTACAGGCTTTTTCTTTTTTTTAAAATTGTGTACTATAAAAGTAAAAAATTCTATAGGGGTAATATTGATGGATTTTCATGAACAAAAAATTCTACCAGCGGTTAGAAAAATAAAGGATTTAGAAAAATTATTAACTACTTCGTATAAATCTATTGTTATTCTTGATATTCATATCGGTCAATTGAAAAGTGTAGTTTCTCTTGCTAAGCAACATGGAAAGAAAGTATTTTTACATGTCGACCTTATACATGGTTTACAAAGTGATGGGCATGCAGCGGAATTTCTTTGTCAAGAATACAAGCCAGATGGATTACTTTCTACAAAATCCAATGTTATTTTAAAGGCTAAGCAAAAAGGGGTTATTGCCATCCAACGGATCTTTTTGATTGATTCTGGAGCAATGGAAAAAAGTTTAGTGTTATTAGAAAAAACAAAGCCTGATTACATTGAAGTGTTACCAGGAGCGCTAACGAATGTTATTGCAGAGGTAAAAGAAAGAACTGGTATACCTATTTTAGCTGGTGGATTTATTAGAACTGTTGAAGATGTGGAAGCAGCTTTGAATGCTGGTGCTACAGCAATTACAACATCGGATAAAGACTTGTGGAAAAAATTTCTAAAGTAATGGCAAAAATGTGAATAATTCTGTTGACACCGCTTTCAATTGAGGTTAGCATAAAAGACAAGTTAATAAACGTGACGGAGAAATGAAGAGATCCACAATTAATAGTTTCTATTTGTTAATAGAAACTGATTGATTGTGGGTCTTTTTGTTTTTAGGCTCAGTTAATAGGTGGTATGCAATAATATCATACTTATTGTCTCGATACTTTTTTATTAAATCAACAGCTTATATTAACTGAGTTATTTTAAAAAGAATGGCCATTCAATTTATTTACGATCACGAGAAAACTTAATCTTAAACAGAATGTGGATGGAGTGAAATTATGTCAGCATTTTTAGGGGAATTAATTGGAACTGCTTTGCTAATTGTTTTAGGTGGAGGAGTTTGTGCAGGTGTAAGTTTAAAAAGATCATTTGCTAAGGATTCAGGTTGGATTGTAATAACTCTAGGATGGGGTTTAGCAGTTGCAATATCTGTTTATGCAGTAGGTAGTATTAGTGGAGCACATTTAAATCCAGCAGTAACATTAGGATTAGCTTTTAAAGGCTCATTTCCATGGAGTCAAGTACCCAAATACATTGCAGCACAAATGATTGGTGCGATGATTGGAGCAACAATTGTCTATTTACATTACTTACCGCATTGGAAAGAAACAGAAGATCCAGGAACCAAATTAGGTGTATTTGCAACAGGTCCTGCTATACCTAATACATTTGCAAATCTTTTAAGTGAATTGATTGGAACGTTCATCTTAGTGTTTGGTATTTTAGCAATTGGTTCAAATAAATTTGCAGATGGTTTAAACCCTTTTATCGTAGGGTTCTTAATTGTTAGCATTGGTTTATCATTAGGTGGAACGACTGGTTATGCAATCAATCCAGCTCGTGATTTAGGGCCTCGCATTGCACACTTTTTATTACCTATTCCCGGTAAAGGAGGTTCGAATTGGAAATATGCATGGATTCCAGTTGTTGGACCAGTATTAGGAGGATCACTTGCAGGATTATTCTATCAGATTATTTTTGAAGGTAAGTATAACTCTGCAATTATTTATGTAGTAATTGTAACGGTTGGTATTTTAATAGTTTCTTATTTGACAAGTAAAAAGAGTCAAAGTCATACAAATAATAGAAAAGTAGTAGCTTAATGAGGAGATGGAACGATTATGAATAAATACATTCTTTCTTTAGATCAAGGTACAACAAGTTCTCGTGCAATTCTATTTAATAAAGATGGAAAAATAGTTCATGTTGCACAAAAAGAATTTACACAGCATTTTCCAAAACCAGGATGGGTTGAGCATAATGCGCAAGAAATTTGGGGATCAATTTTAGCTGTCATTGCTACTTGTTTAAGTGAAGCAGATGTAAAACCTGAGCAAATTGCAGGTATAGGTATTACAAATCAGCGTGAAACAACGGTTGTGTGGGACAAAACAACTGGAAGGCCAATCTATAATGCGATCGTATGGCAATCACGTCAAACGAGTGAGATATGTGACGATTTAAAAGAGAAAGGCCATGGAGAGGTTGTGCATGAAAAAACAGGTCTTTTAATTGATGCCTATTTTTCTGGAACAAAAGTTAAGTGGATTCTAGATAATGTTGAAGGTGCAAGAGAAAAAGCAGACCGTGGTGAATTATTATTTGGAACAATTGATACTTGGCTTGTTTGGAAATTATCTGGCGGTAATGTACATGTTACGGATTATTCAAATGCATCACGTACATTAATGTATAACATTCATGAATTAAGATGGGATGATGAACTACTTGAAATACTAACAGTACCAAAAAGCATGCTTCCAGAAGTACGATCCTCTTCTGAAGTATATGGTCATACTGTTGATTACCATTTCTTTGGTCAAAATGTACCAATTGCCGGGATAGCTGGTGACCAACAAGCTGCGTTATTTGGTCAAGCTTGCTTTGGTGAAGGAATGGCGAAAAATACTTATGGTACTGGTTGTTTTATGTTAATGAATACTGGTGAAAAAGCGGTGAAATCTAATCATGGCTTATTAACAACAATTGCATGGGGACTAAATGGAAAAGTTGAATATGCTTTAGAAGGAAGTATTTTTGTAGCAGGTTCTGCTATTCAATGGTTACGTGATGGTATGCGCATGTTTAAAGATGCTAGTAATAGTGAAGAATATGCCACTAGGGTTGAATCTACAGATGGAGTTTATATCGTACCTGCATTTGTTGGTCTAGGTACTCCATACTGGGATAGTGAAGTACGCGGAGCAGTTTTTGGATTAACTCGAGGAACAACGAAGGAACATTTTATTCGTGCAACACTAGAAGCATTAGCTTATCAAACAAAAGATGTTTTATGTGCAATGGAAGCTGATTCAGGTATTGAACTAAAAACTTTACGTGTGGATGGGGGAGCCGTTAAGAACAATTTCTTAATGCAATTCCAAAGCGATCTATTAGATGTCCCAGTTGAACGTCCTGAAGTAAATGAAACAACAGCTTTAGGTGCAGCTTATTTAGCAGGTTTAGCTGTTGGTTATTGGGAAAATCAAGAAACAATCTCCAAACAATGGAATATGGATAAGAGATTTAAACCAGAAATGCAAGATGAAAAAAGAGAAGAACTATACAGTGGTTGGAAAAAAGCAATCGAAGCAACAAAAGCTTTTAAATAATATAGTATAGTGTTAAAATAGAAACAAGTTAATATTTCGGTAGGAGATTTAGAGAGACCACAACATGCTATAGAAGAAATTCTATAGTAATGTTTGTGGTCTCTTTTTTTCGTATTTAAGGAGGAAAAGCCATGAAATTTTCAGGTGCACTACGAAAAGATGTCTTAAAAACAGTAAATAAAAGAGAATTAGATGTAATTGTAATCGGTGGAGGTATTACTGGAGCTGGTATTGCATTAGACGCTACTACACGTGGATTATCAACAATCGTATTTGAAATGCATGACTTTGCAGCAGGTACATCTAGTCGTTCAACTAAGCTTGTACATGGTGGATTAAGATACTTAAAACAATTAGAAGTAAAAATGGTAGCAGAAGTTGGGAAAGAACGTGCAATTGTATACGAAAATGGTCCACATGTAACAACTCCAGAATGGATGTTATTACCTTTCCATAAAGGTGGCACATTTGGTGCTTTTAGTACATCAATAGGATTAAGAATTTATGATTTCCTAGCTGGTGTAAAAAGAAGTGAACGGAGAAAAATGTTTAATCGTGAACAAACGATCGAAAAAGAGCCACTTGTAAAACAAGAAGGGTTAAAAGGCGGGGGATACTATGTAGAGTACCGCACAGATGATGCTCGTCTAACAATTGAGGTGATGAAAGAAGCGATCGCTCATGGGGCGAAAGCAGTGAACTACGCTAAAGTAGATGGTTTCTTATATAAAGATGGTAAAGTTTGCGGTGTAATTGTCGTTGATTTATTAGACGGTGAAGTGTATGAAGTATACGGTAAAAAAATTGTAAATGCAGCGGGACCATGGGTTGATTCGCTACGTGAAATGGATCATTCAAAGAGAGGAAAAGTATTACAGCTATCTAAAGGTGTTCATTTAGTTATTGACCATAGTCGGTTCCCGCTAGGTCAAGCAATCTATTTTGATACGCCAGACGGACGTATGGTATTTGCGATTCCTCGAGATGGAAAGACATATGTTGGTACAACAGATACATTTTATAATGAAGATGCTGCAAAACCACTAATGACGAATGAAGATTGTAACTATATTATTAATGCAATCAACTATATGTTTCCAACATTAAACATCTCGGAAACGGATATAGAATCAAGTTGGGCAGGGGTACGTCCGTTAATATATGAAGAAGGGAAAAGTGCATCTGAAATTTCACGCAAAGATGAAATTTGGACTTCAAATTCTGGATTAATTACAATTGCTGGTGGAAAGTTAACGGGATATCGAAAAATGGCCGAAACGGTAATCGACTATGTAACTGAATTACTAAAAAAGGAAGGACACAATTCTAACTATATAAAAAGTAAGACAAAACATATGCCGATCTCTGGTGGACATGTAGGTGGGGCATCACAATTTTCTAAATATATTTCTGAAAAAACCAAAGAAGGAATCAAGTATGATTTGTCGGAAAATCAAGCTGAACGTTTTACAAAATTTTATGGATCCAATGTTGATACGCTATTTCAGTTAGCAAGTCAGCACAGATTAGTGGCATATCAATATAATTTACCCATAGATGTCTTCGTACCACTTTTATATGCAATAGACTTTGAGATGGTTGTAAAACCAGTCGACTTTTTTATACGTCGTACTGGTGCACTGTTTTTTAATATTCATTGGGTATATGAATGGAAGGACGCAGTAATTGAATTTATGTCAATAAAGCTAGAGTGGAGTAAGGAACAAAAAGCAAAATACACTACTGAGTTAGATCAAGCGTTAGTAGAAGCAGTAAAGTCAATTGAAAAATTAAAGAAGAATGCAACATTAGCATAAGAATCAAAGGATGCTTCAATAATGAAGCATCCTTTGATTAGTTATATTAAAGTGAATACAGTCACCATTGTTAATAAAGAGTTCAATCAAATGGAACATTCTGAATAATAATACTTTTATTTTAGTATTGTAATTAATTCAAATAGCTGATATATTATTCTATGTTGTCCCAAACGAGGGAAAACAAACGAAATAAAAAATCAAAAAACATTTAAAAAGTTGTTGACTAAAACAAGACTTAAATGATATGATTTATAAGTCGCTTCTGAGCGACGAAGTGAACTTTGAAAACTAAACAAAACATGAAGTAAACGTCAATTATTAGTTTTTTGAGCAATACAAGATTTAAACTTAACTTTTATGGAGAGTTTGATCCTGGCTCAGGACGAACGCTGGCGGCGTGCCTAATACATGCAAGTCGAGCGGACTAATGGGAGCTTGCTCCCGTTAGTTAGCGGCGGACGGGTGAGTAACACGTGGGCAACCTACCTGTAAGACTGGGATAACTTCGGGAAACCGGAGCTAATACCGGATGACATAAAGGAACTCCTGTTCCTTTATTGAAAGATGGCTTTTAGCTATCACTTACAGATGGGCCCGCGGCGCATTAGCTAGTTGGTGAGGTAACGGCTCACCAAGGCGACGATGCGTAGCCGACCTGAGAGGGTGATCGGCCACACTGGGACTGAGACACGGCCCAGACTCCTACGGGAGGCAGCAGTAGGGAATCTTCCGCAATGGACGAAAGTCTGACGGAGCAACGCCGCGTGAGCGATGAAGGCCTTCGGGTCGTAAAGCTCTGTTGTTAGGGAAGAATAAGTGCTAGTTGAATAAGCTGGCACCTTGACGGTACCTAACCAGAAAGCCACGGCTAACTACGTGCCAGCAGCCGCGGTAATACGTAGGTGGCAAGCGTTGTCCGGAATTATTGGGCGTAAAGCGCGCGCAGGCGGTTTCTTAAGTCTGATGTGAAAGCCCCCGGCTCAACCGGGGAGGGTCATTGGAAACTGGGAAACTTGAGTGCAGAAGAGGAAAGTGGAATTCCAAGTGTAGCGGTGAAATGCGTAGAGATTTGGAGGAACACCAGTGGCGAAGGCGACTTTCTGGTCTGTAACTGACGCTGAGGCGCGAAAGCGTGGGGAGCAAACAGGATTAGATACCCTGGTAGTCCACGCTGTAAACGATGAGTGCTAAGTGTTAGAGGGTTTCCGCCCTTTAGTGCTGAAGTTAACGCATTAAGCACTCCGCCTGGGGAGTACGGTCGCAAGACTGAAACTCAAAGGAATTGACGGGGGCCCGCACAAGTGGTGGAGCATGTGGTTTAATTCGAAGCAACGCGAAGAACCTTACCAGGTCTTGACATCCTCTGACAACCCTAGAGATAGGGCTTTCCCTTCGGGGACAGAGTGACAGGTGGTGCATGGTTGTCGTCAGCTCGTGTCGTGAGATGTTGGGTTAAGTCCCGCAACGAGCGCAACCCTTGATCTTAGTTGCCAGCATTTAGTTGGGCACTCTAAGGTGACTGCCGGTGACAAACCGGAGGAAGGTGGGGATGACGTCAAATCATCATGCCCCTTATGACCTGGGCTACACACGTGCTACAATGGATAGTACAAAGGGTTGCAAGACCGCGAGGTGGAGCTAATCCCATAAAACTATTCTCAGTTCGGATTGTAGGCTGCAACTCGCCTACATGAAGCCGGAATCACTAGTAATCGCGGATCAGCATGCCGCGGTGAATACGTTCCCGGGCCTTGTACACACCGCCCGTCACACCACGAGAGTTTGTAACACCCGAAGTCGGTGGGGTAACCTTTTAGGGGCCAGCCGCCTAAGGTGGGACAGATGATTGGGGTGAAGTCGTAACAAGGTAGCCGTATCGGAAGGTGCGGCTGGATCACCTCCTTTCTATGGAGACATCATGAACCGATGGTTCATGTATGAAATGTTTCTTCATTGTTTTGTTTAGTTTTGAGAGTTCACTCTCAACTTTGTACCTTGAAAACTAGATAATGTCATTCATTAAACTGCGTAAGTTTAATTCAATTAGTTTTAAAATTAGTTAAGTTAGAAAGGGCGCACGGTGGATGCCTTGGCACTAGGAGTCGATGAAGGACGGGACTAACACCGATATGCTTCGGGGAGCTGTAAGTAAGCTTTGATCCGGAGATTTCCGAATGGGGGAACCCACTACTCGTAATGGAGTAGTATCTTTACCTGAATACATAGGGTACTGAGGACAGACCCAGGGAACTGAAACATCTAAGTACCTGGAGGAATAGAAAGCAATAGCGATTTCCTGAGTAGCGGCGAGCGAAACGGAAGATAGCCCAAACCAAGAGGCTTGCCTCTTGGGGTTGTAGGACACTCTATACGGAGTTACAAAGGAACGGGGTAAATGAAGCGACCTGGAAAGGTCCGTCAAAGAAGGTAAAAACCCTGTAGTTGAAACCTCGTTCCCTCTTGAGTGGATCCTGAGTACGGCGGAACACGTGAAATTCCGTCGGAATCTGGGAGGACCATCTCCCAAGGCTAAATACTACCTAGTGACCGATAGTGAACCAGTACCGTGAGGGAAAGGTGAAAAGCACCCCGGAAGGGGAGTGAAAGAGAACCTGAAACCGTGTGCTTACAAATAGTCAGAGCTCGTTAACGAGTGATGGCGTGCCTTTTGTAGAATGAACCGGCGAGTTACGATCCCGTGCAAGGTTAAGTTGAAGAGACGGAGCCGCAGCGAAAGCGAGTCTGAATAGGGCGATATAGTACGTGGTCGTAGACCCGAAACCGAGTGATCTACCCATGTCCAGGATGAAGTTCAGGTAACACTGAATGGAGGTCCGAACCCACGCACGTTGAAAAGTGCGGGGATGAGGTGTGGGTAGCGGAGAAATTCCAATCGAACTCGGAGATAGCTGGTTCTCCCCGAAATAGCTTTAGGGCTAGCCTTATGTGTTAGAGTCTTGGAGGTAGAGCACTGATTGGACTAGGGGCCCCCAACGGGTTACCGAATTCAGTCAAACTCCGAATGCCAATGACTTATCCATAGGAGTCAGACTACGAGTGATAAGATCCGTGGTCAAGAGGGAAACAGCCCAGACCGCCAGCTAAGGTCCCAAAGTATACGTTAAGTGGAAAAGGATGTGGAGTTGCTTAGACAACCAGGATGTTGGCTTAGAAGCAGCCACCATTTAAAGAGTGCGTAATAGCTCACTGGTCGAGTGACTCTGCGCCGAAAATGTAACGGGGCTAAACGTATCACCGAAGCTGCGGATTGATACCGTATGGTATCAGTGGTAGGGGAGCGTTCTAAGGGCGTTGAAGCTAGATCGTAAGGACTGGTGGAGCGCTTAGAAGTGAGAATGCCGGTATGAGTAGCGAAAGACGGGTGAGAATCCCGTCCACCGTATGCCTAAGGTTTCCTGGGGAAGGCTCGTCCTCCCAGGGTTAGTCAGGACCTAAGCCGAGGCCGAAAGGCGTAGGCGATGGACAACAGGTTGATATTCCTGTACCACCTCATTTCCGTTTGAGCGATGGAGGGACGCAGAAAGATAGGGTAAGCGCGCTGCTGGATATGCGCGTCCAAGCAATTAGGCTGATGTGTAGGCAAATCCGCACATCATAAGGCTGAGTTGTGATGGCGAGGGAAATATAGTACCGAAGTTCCTGATTCTACGCTGCCAAGAAAAGCTTCTAGCGAGGAAATAGGTGCCTGTACCGCAAACCGACACAGGTAGGCGAGGAGAGAATCCTAAGGTGAGCGAGAGAACTATGGTTAAGGAACTCGGCAAAATGACCCCGTAACTTCGGGAGAAGGGGTGCTCTTTTGGGTGTATGCCCGGGAGAGCCGCAGTGAAAAGGCCCAAGCGACTGTTTAGCAAAAACACAGGTCTCTGCGAAGCCGCAAGGCGAAGTATAGGGGCTGACGCCTGCCCGGTGCTGGAAGGTTAAGAGGAGGGGTTATCCCTTACGGGAGAAGCTCTGAATTGAAGCCCCAGTAAACGGCGGCCGTAACTATAACGGTCCTAAGGTAGCGAAATTCCTTGTCGGGTAAGTTCCGACCCGCACGAAAGGCGTAACGATTTGGGCACTGTCTCAACCATAGACTCGGTGAAATTATAGTACCTGTGAAGATGCAGGTTACCCGCGACAGGACGGAAAGACCCCGTGGAGCTTTACTGCAGCTTGATATTGAATTTTGGTACAGCTTGTACAGGATAGGTAGGAGCCTGAGAAGCCGGAGCGCTAGCTTCGGTGGAGGCGTCGGTGGGATACTACCCTGGCTGTATTGAAATTCTAACCTAGAGCCGTTATCCGGCTCGGAGACAGTGTCAGGTGGGCAGTTTGACTGGGGCGGTCGCCTCCTAAAGAGTAACGGAGGCGCCCAAAGGTTCCCTCAGAATGGTTGGAAATCATTCGAAGAGTGTAAAGGCATAAGGGAGCTTGACTGCGAGACCTACAAGTCGAGCAGGGACGAAAGTCGGGCTTAGTGATCCGGTGGTTCCGCATGGAAGGGCCATCGCTCAACGGATAAAAGCTACCCCGGGGATAACAGGCTTATCTCCCCCAAGAGTCCACATCGACGGGGAGGTTTGGCACCTCGATGTCGGCTCATCGCATCCTGGGGCTGTAGTCGGTCCCAAGGGTTGGGCTGTTCGCCCATTAAAGCGGTACGCGAGCTGGGTTCAGAACGTCGTGAGACAGTTCGGTCCCTATCCGTCGTGGGCGCAGGAAATTTGAGAGGAGCTGTCCTTAGTACGAGAGGACCGGGATGGACACACCGCTGGTGTACCAGTTGTTCTGCCAAGAGCATGGCTGGGTAGCTATGTGTGGAAGGGATAAGTGCTGAAAGCATCTAAGCATGAAGCCCCCCTCAAGATGAGATTTCCCATAGCGTTAAGCTAGTAAGACCCCTGAGAGACGATCAGGTTGATAGGTCAGAGGTGGAAGCGTGGTGACACGTGGAGCTGACTGATACTAATCGGTCGAGGACTTAACTAACAAGTTTGATAATGACATTATCTAGTTTTGAGGGTACGAAGTACAACTCTATAAATCAGGTGATTATGGCAAAGAGGTCACACCCGTTCCCATACCGAACACGGCAGTTAAGCTCTTTTGCGTCGATGGTAGTTGGGGGTTTCCCCCTGTGAGAGTAGAACGTCGCCTGGTTTACCAAAGTATCAGCTAATCAGCTGGTGCTTTTTTTATTTTGGATCCGTTATATGTTCATACTTAATAGATATTAAAGGACTGTCAATTTTTTGATAGTCCTTTAAAGTCCTTTATACAAAATTTGAATACCAAGTACTTGAAGCAACTGAATCTGGTCATTTAGAATTATCTATAATATAAGGAATTGTATCAAGCTGTTTAAAAACATAAGTTTCATTATCAATTTTTATTTTAAAAGTTCTTCTTTTTTTATCATAAATGATTTTCAAATTATGAAACTTAGAACTATTAATTACATACGTCGTATCTGTTTTTTGTGAATAAGTTCCCTTATCTACTTCAGAACGATTATAATAATAAAACGTATGATGGTGATCTTCATCAAATACTATTGATGCAAATGGAAGTTTTTTGCTATGGTAAGTCCCTATTAAAGTTGACTCATCTAAATTCTGTATCTTTGGCATGTTTATAGCTAAAATAATAAATACAAAAACCAATAATAGAATAATACTTTTATCAACCCAATTTTTCTTTTCAACCTCAGGCATTAAAATCTACACTCCTTCCTTAATTTAAAAATATTTAAAGAAATGAAGAACTATTCTAAATACAAACCAATTCAATACCGAGTTATTTAATATTTGAATTAATCTTAAGTATCTAGTTCATTGATGTAATGATCCTAGTTGAATAACTAAAACTCACAAAAAACGAACTGTTCATAGCAGTTCGTTTCACGTTGTTGAAAAACAACTTTGTCAATTAACTTACCAAATTTTCGTAAAGGAGTAGAGTGAAGTTGATTTCCACTGCGGGGTGCTCGCTTTCCATGGGGCGAGACTCTTTAGCCTCCTCGGCTAGCCTGCGGGGACTCAGCCTTCCCGCATATCCCATAGGAGTCGAGCATCCCTCCGTTTCAATCAACTTATTCATCAAAAAAAGTCTGCAATAAAACCTAATCAAATAGCCTTTACTAAGAGTATCCTAATAGTTGTTTATTAATCAGTTTGTAGGTCAATTAATATCGAACACTAATTAATAAACTAATTAATTGAATTTGTTTTTCTGAAAATTAGCTCATAATATTTTTAACTTTTGAAAAAATCCCTTACTAGTGCTTTTGGAATCATAAAATTGCTCAAACGTTAACATTTAAAACCAAAATAGATAGATCATCCAAAAAATGATAATTTCATTAATAAATTTTTATTTAATGTCCGTTTTCCCTAGTGACCATTTTATATTTCAAAACTCTGAAACGAACTGTTCATAACAGTTCGTTTTCTGTAACAATTACAAGCTTTAGTACTTTATAAAGAAGTTAATCACCTGGTTTATCCACTTTTTTTAAAATAACTGTACTTATAGCATCTTTCCAGTAAATTTCATAATATATTTCTTTTTCCTTATCAATAAACTCACATCCGCCACACTCTCTTTTTTTACCGTGAAATTCACCAGATTGATTTAATAAAAACTTCTCTCCTCCAATCGTTCCATTATTATAACTAATCAGATAGTGTGAGTATGACTTAATTAAATCTTTATCAAATTTTCCTTTATATTTTATAGTTGTTTGAAATAAGATATCAGTTCCAACTAAAGTCATCTCGTGTAAAACTTCCCAATTATTATCGCTTCCTTTAAAACTAACAGACTTAGTACTAAATAAATGATTTGCAATTTCTCCGTGTACTGTAGTAATCGAGTTAAGTAAGAACAATAAACTGAAAGTAAGATGAGCTATTGTCTTTTTCATTTTAAATCTCCAGTTTTTATATTTAATATTCAATTAAATGGTGTGTTTTTATACAATGATTAATCCTTATTAAACTAAATTTCTATTCTGCTACAAATTTTGAAGATACATTTATTAATTTTTACATTTGGCCTACGAGTATGAAACTTAAAGTGAGTGCTTACCTGAATGATAAAAAGTTGTAGAAAATTTTTATTAACCACATACAGTAAATAATGTAGATCATCTTTACTTTTCAATTCACAAATAGTATGATGATTTCAATAAGTTAGATTTCAATGAACATAATAATAAATGAGGTGCATTTTGTGAGTGCGGTAGGTTCTAAATAGGAAAAAATTAAATGAAATAAATAGGATGAAAAAAAGGGGAATTTGTAGAATTCGTACCCTTAATTTTGTCATGTATTTATTTCAAACCTATGAAGATACCTACAATACTTTATAATGCGCATAAAGAAATTAGTATGGCTATTCTGTAATAGCTTATTTAACTATATTTCAATTATGATTGCCTTGTAATGTGATTAAAGCTGTGGTATCTCTGCAGCTTTTTTATATTGTTTCGGGCAAAAAAAGCTCTTTATTTCTATAAATAATTTCATTGGAATCTAACGGGTAGGTATCTCCATTTATGATCGATAAAATCATATTAAAGAGGAGAATTAAAATTGAACAATATAACATTTGAAAAATTACAATATAACGAGTTAAAAGAAATAGTAAAATCTTATTGTATAAGTGGATTAGGTAAAAAATTGATAAATCAGTTAGAACCTAGTACCAATATAAAAGTCGTTAAAAATAGATTAAATGAGACAACTGAAGCTCGGGCAATATTAGATGCAGAAGGACATGTACCATTTTTAGGTGTTTCTAACATTGAAAATATAATTCAAAATCTTGAAAAGGGTATGATATTAGATCCAAGTGATTTAATCAGTATTTCGGACTTTTTAAGAGGGTGTAGAAGAATTAAAAAGTTTATGCAAGATAACGTATTTTTTGCCCCAATTCTCTCTTCTTACGCAAACTCAATGAGTGAATTTATAAGTATTGAAGATGAGATTAACTTCTCAATTAAAGGAAACAGCGTTGATTCTGCGGCAAGTAAGGATCTTAAACGTATACGTAATAATATTGAATCAGTTGAAGAGAAAATTAAAGATCGTTTAAATAAATTTCTAAGTAGTAGTGCAAATAAAATGTATATTCAAGACTTTTTTATAAGTAAGAAAGATGACAGATATACGATACCAATTAAAGCTTCCTTTAAAAAGCAAGTTCCTGGATCAATTATTGAAGTTTCTTCTAAAGGGTCAACAGTCTTTATCGAACCGAATACAGTAACTAAATTAAACAGTGAGTTAGCAGGCCTAAAGGCTGAAGAGGCAATGGAAGAATATCAAATATTAGCTACTCTCTCAGGAATGATTTTAGAAAAAATTTATGAAATAAATATAAATATGGAATTAATTAGCCAATATGATATGGTTTTTGCCAAAGCTAAATTTAGCAAACATATTGGTGGAGTAGAGCCGAAATTAAATGACTTCGGATATATAAAGTTAGTTGATTGTAAACATCCACTATTAACAGGTAATGTTGTTCCACTTAATTTTGAGATAGGGGAAAGTTATCGAAGTTTAATCATTACGGGACCTAATGCTGGTGGAAAGACAGTCGTTCTGAAAACAATAGGCTTACTAACTTTAGCAACAATGTCAGGTTTCCATATTATCGGAGACGTGGGGACTGAAATTGCAGTATTTGAAAAGATTTTTGTTGATATTGGAGATAATCAAAGTATAGAAAATGCACTAAGCACATTTTCATCACATATGAAAAACCTTTCAGATATTATGGGAGTTTCTAATAATAATACACTTTTACTATTTGATGAAATAGGAAGTGGTACGGAACCGAATGAAGGGTCAGCACTAGCAATTTCTATATTGGAAGAATTTTATCTTATGGGATGTATTACAGTTGCAACTACCCATTATGGTGAAATTAAACGTTTTTCAGAAATGCATACTGATTTTATGAATGCAGCAATGCGATTTAATAGTGAAACACTAGAGCCAATGTATAAGTTAATAATCGGGAAATCAGGGGAAAGTAATGCCCTATGGATATCTAAGAAAATGAATATTCGCGAAAATGTACTTCAAAGAGCGAAAGAATATATGGAAAATAAAGAATATCAATTAGAAAGAGTAAAAGAAAGTGCAATAAGGAAACCAAAGATTGTCAAATTGAAAGCTGATGAAAAGGTTAACTATCAAAAAGGTGATCGAGTAAAATTATTAGATTTTGATAACTTTGGCATAGTCTATAAAGAAATCGATAATTTCTATAATCTCATTGTTTTTTACAATGGTGAATTTTTAGAAGTGAATGAAAAACGAATATCTTTAGAAGTAAAAGCTGCTGAACTTTATCCAGAGGGATATGACATAGATACGTTATTTGTTGATTATGCGACAAGAAAATTACAGCACGATATTGAACGAGGTTCGAAAAAGGCACTTCGAAAGATTCAAAAAGGAATGAGAAGTAACGGGGAGTAATATTTCGGCTGTTTTAATTCAGCACATTATTGTACTTTTTATAAAAACTAAAACATCAGCCTAAATGCTGATGTTTTTGATTTAAGGAAAACTCATTTTCAAGAAAACAAAACAAATTAATGCTTAAATGAATAGACTATACCAAACTACATGATTGGGGTCTTGATATGAGGAAATTTTCTTATATAGATTTAATCGCTACGTTAAATATAGAAGATGCACATCCAGGTGGGTTTGATTTAACTAAAAAAACATTAAGATTTCTTCCACTGACATCAGCTAGCCAAGTTTTAGAAGTTGGTTGCGGTTCAGGTAAAACTGCTAGCTATTTATATGAAAGTTACAAATGCTCAATTACAACAATCGATATAAACAGTCGGATGCTGGCCAATGCAAGAAAACGATTTAACAAAAAGAAAATCCCAGTTACTCTGCATCAAGCAAGTGCAGAAAACCTTCCTTTTAAGGATAATTCATTTGATATTATCATTTCAGAATCAGTAACAAGCTTCACAAATGTAGATAAATCATTACAAGAATATGTAAGAGTGTTAAAAAAAGGTGGTTATTTTCTTGCCATAGAAATGACATCTGAGAGATCACTAACACTACAAGAAGAAAGTGAAATAAAGGATGTTTATGGTATTTCAAAAGTAAAAACGGTAAGAGAGTGGGAACAAGCATTAATCAAAGGGGGCTTTAGAGACTATAAAATTCTCAAAGGAAATACAATAATGAATACATCAACAAATCCCACTGATTCACTAGCATTTCAAAAGTTACCACCTGAAGGAATTGAATTGCTTCATAGATTTCAAGAAATACTAGTGCGTTATAAAGATGTGTTAGGATATAGAGTATTTTTATGTAGAAAAAGATAAGCATAATAGCTTATCTTTTTTGTTTGAATGTACAAAATTCTCGTTTACCATGATCGGATTAATACTTAGGTATCAGACTATTATATTCAAAAGTATTATGTAGATTTAACCAAGCTAGTCCAATAATTCCAAGCTATTAAATATTCATCTAAATCATTTGGATGATGTCTTATGCATGTAGCTAACCTAAAGTATAATCCAACTATTACGTTTCTATAGATTATGTGAGAATCAATATTTTGTAAAAATTTCAAATGACTGACTGCGGTAGATATTGTTTCTTTGGTTAGATTATCTGGAGAAGAACAAAATGCATATATTAAATCATAAAGTGGATCACCAAACACTGGTGTAGGATCAATAATTCCACTTAACTTTCCTTTGTTAAAAATAAAATTGTGTATACCACAGTCACCATGTAATAAAAAGGGTTCACCATGATAAGTGACTTGATTTGAATTGTTTATAATAGAAAAGATAAGTGTATGATCTTTCTTATCTAAATGCGAATCTAGAGTTTTATGAGACTCTGTCATTCTACTCAATAGAAAATCTGACCATGAATTCGATAAATCTTCTGCCCATCCCCAACCTGGAGCATTAGGGTAGGGTTCGTAATTATTTATTAACTGTTCAACAAGTGTTACTAGTAATTCTGTTTTATTATTTCTAACATAATTTGTGCTACCTGGAATGAATGGATAAACTATGTATTTAAATGTTTTTTCTGCAAATAGTAAATTGGGTAATAAATCTATTTTGTTATAGAAATTAAGAAAATATGCTTCTGATTCTAGTATACGAGGATCATTTAACTTAATAATATATTTACTCTCGTTTATTCTAGTACTTAGAAGATATATACTGCTTGATGTTCCGCCGGTTAGTTGAGTGTACTTAATTTCTTTTTTGCTAATTAAATTCAAGTTTGATAAATCAGTTATTAATGATTCTATTTGCATAGGATCCTCACCTTCGTCATTAATAATGTATTTATCTAAGTATACCTTATAAATCACCGGTCACCATGTGGATAGATTGGAAAATGCTTATTAATCTCCACTTTATTTATGTTTAAAAATGTTTTGGAAATTGTAAAAGTATATGTACATAAGCGAAGTATGAATATAATAATTACGACTTGAATGATTCTTTTCATGATAACTCCTATTCATATATACGATGCTTTTATTCTTTAACTAATGAGAGGAAGTTAACCCATAAAATAAAAGGGTGTCTCAAAAGTCAGCAATTGACTAAAGAGACATACCCACAGTAATTGAATATAAGATTTTATTGAACTATTAAAAAAAGAATAATGCTGCTAATGCGACTCCTGCAACAAAACCGAGTGCAATTGAAATACCGAACCCACAGCCGAAGAATCCGCATCTAAATCCATCTCCGTCAAAATCTCTATGGTCTCTTCTTTCGTCTCTTCTATCAAACCTTCTGTCAAATCTTCTATCGAATCGATTATCAAATCTTTCCTCATTGCGATTACCAAACATATTATCAAAACGATTTTCATTGCGGAAACTTCTATTTGAAAAGTTTCTTTCTGAGAAATCTCTATTAGATTGGTTTCTGTTCATGTTACTTCTATTACGATTGGATGATCTATTAAAATTAGAGTTCTGACGATTTTGATTGACTGGTTCAATAAAAACTCGATCTTCAGATACTCTAGTAATACGGCCAACATGCTCGTTTCCTTCTTTATCGAAAATGCGTACAACCTGCCCTCTAAAATTATTACATAATTGATGGGCTTCATTACATTGCATAACAATTCCTCCTTTTCTTGTACTAATCTATGGAAGATGGATAGTTTGTGCTTGTACTTATACCTAGTTGTACAATTAACTAATTAATTTGTTTGAAATTTACGTAAATTATTTTTGTAAACTTTTTATAAAAGAAATGCTTGCAATCATTTGGACAAGATGGTATATTTGTTTATGTTGTCACGACAAACCAAGTGAGAACAACAAAACAATATAATAAGTTGTTGACAAGTGATTCGACAAAATGTTATTATATTAAAGTCGCTTCTGAGCGACAAAGTGAACTTTGAAAACTAAACAAAACATGAAGTAAACGTCAATTATTAGTTTTTTGAGCAATACAAGATTTAAACTTAACTTTTATGGAGAGTTTGATCCTGGCTCAGGACGAACGCTGGCGGCGTGCCTAATACATGCAAGTCGAGCGGACTAATGGGAGCTTGCTCCCGTTAGTTAGCGGCGGACGGGTGAGTAACACGTGGGCAACCTACCTGTAAGACTGGGATAACTTCGGGAAACCGGAGCTAATACCGGATGACATAAAGGAACTCCTGTTCCTTTATTGAAAGATGGCTTTTAGCTATCACTTATAGATGGGCCCGCGGCGCATTAGCTAGTTGGTGAGGTAACGGCTCACCAAGGCGACGATGCGTAGCCGACCTGAGAGGGTGATCGGCCACACTGGGACTGAGACACGGCCCAGACTCCTACGGGAGGCAGCAGTAGGGAATCTTCCGCAATGGACGAAAGTCTGACGGAGCAACGCCGCGTGAGCGATGAAGGCCTTCGGGTCGTAAAGCTCTGTTGTTAGGGAAGAATAAGTGCTAGTTGAATAAGCTGGCACCTTGACGGTACCTAACCAGAAAGCCACGGCTAACTACGTGCCAGCAGCCGCGGTAATACGTAGGTGGCAAGCGTTGTCCGGAATTATTGGGCGTAAAGCGCGCGCAGGCGGTTTCTTAAGTCTGATGTGAAAGCCCCCGGCTCAACCGGGGAGGGTCATTGGAAACTGGGAAACTTGAGTGCAGAAGAGGAAAGTGGAATTCCAAGTGTAGCGGTGAAATGCGTAGAGATTTGGAGGAACACCAGTGGCGAAGGCGACTTTCTGGTCTGTAACTGACGCTGAGGCGCGAAAGCGTGGGGAGCAAACAGGATTAGATACCCTGGTAGTCCACGCTGTAAACGATGAGTGCTAAGTGTTAGAGGGTTTCCGCCCTTTAGTGCTGAAGTTAACGCATTAAGCACTCCGCCTGGGGAGTACGGTCGCAAGACTGAAACTCAAAGGAATTGACGGGGGCCCGCACAAGTGGTGGAGCATGTGGTTTAATTCGAAGCAACGCGAAGAACCTTACCAGGTCTTGACATCCTCTGACAACCCTAGAGATAGGGCTTTCCCTTCGGGGACAGAGTGACAGGTGGTGCATGGTTGTCGTCAGCTCGTGTCGTGAGATGTTGGGTTAAGTCCCGCAACGAGCGCAACCCTTGATCTTAGTTGCCAGCATTTAGTTGGGCACTCTAAGGTGACTGCCGGTGACAAACCGGAGGAAGGTGGGGATGACGTCAAATCATCATGCCCCTTATGACCTGGGCTACACACGTGCTACAATGGATAGTACAAAGGGTTGCAAGACCGCGAGGTGGAGCTAATCCCATAAAACTATTCTCAGTTCGGATTGTAGGCTGCAACTCGCCTACATGAAGCCGGAATCACTAGTAATCGCGGATCAGCATGCCGCGGTGAATACGTTCCCGGGCCTTGTACACACCGCCCGTCACACCACGAGAGTTTGTAACACCCGAAGTCGGTGGGGTAACCTTTTAGGGGCCAGCCGCCTAAGGTGGGACAGATGATTGGGGTGAAGTCGTAACAAGGTAGCCGTATCGGAAGGTGCGGCTGGATCACCTCCTTTCTATGGAGACATCATGAACCGATGGTTCATGTATGAAATGTTTCTTCATTGTTTTGTTTAGTTTTGAGAGTTCACTCTCAACTTTGTACCTTGAAAACTAGATAATGTCATTCATTAAACTGCGTAAGTTTAATTCAATTAGTTTTAAAATTAGTTAAGTTAGAAAGGGCGCACGGTGGATGCCTTGGCACTAGGAGTCGATGAAGGACGGGACTAACACCGATATGCTTCGGGGAGCTGTAAGTAAGCTTTGATCCGGAGATTTCCGAATGGGGGAACCCACTACTCGTAATGGAGTAGTATCTTTACCTGAATACATAGGGTACTGAGGACAGACCCAGGGAACTGAAACATCTAAGTACCTGGAGGAATAGAAAGCAATAGCGATTTCCTGAGTAGCGGCGAGCGAAACGGAAGATAGCCCAAACCAAGAGGCTTGCCTCTTGGGGTTGTAGGACACTCTATACGGAGTTACAAAGGAACGGGGTAAATGAAGCGACCTGGAAAGGTCCGTCAAAGAAGGTAAAAACCCTGTAGTTGAAACCTCGTTCCCTCTTGAGTGGATCCTGAGTACGGCGGAACACGTGAAATTCCGTCGGAATCTGGGAGGACCATCTCCCAAGGCTAAATACTACCTAGTGACCGATAGTGAACCAGTACCGTGAGGGAAAGGTGAAAAGCACCCCGGAAGGGGAGTGAAAGAGAACCTGAAACCGTGTGCTTACAAATAGTCAGAGCTCGTTAACGAGTGATGGCGTGCCTTTTGTAGAATGAACCGGCGAGTTACGATCCCGTGCAAGGTTAAGTTGAAGAGACGGAGCCGCAGCGAAAGCGAGTCTGAATAGGGCGATATAGTACGTGGTCGTAGACCCGAAACCGAGTGATCTACCCATGTCCAGGATGAAGTTCAGGTAACACTGAATGGAGGTCCGAACCCACGCACGTTGAAAAGTGCGGGGATGAGGTGTGGGTAGCGGAGAAATTCCAATCGAACTCGGAGATAGCTGGTTCTCCCCGAAATAGCTTTAGGGCTAGCCTTATGTGTTAGAGTCTTGGAGGTAGAGCACTGATTGGACTAGGGGCCCCCAACGGGTTACCGAATTCAGTCAAACTCCGAATGCCAATGACTTATCCATAGGAGTCAGACTACGAGTGATAAGATCCGTGGTCAAGAGGGAAACAGCCCAGACCGCCAGCTAAGGTCCCAAAGTATACGTTAAGTGGAAAAGGATGTGGAGTTGCTTAGACAACCAGGATGTTGGCTTAGAAGCAGCCACCATTTAAAGAGTGCGTAATAGCTCACTGGTCGAGTGACTCTGCGCCGAAAATGTAACGGGGCTAAACGTATCACCGAAGCTGCGGATTGATACCGTATGGTATCAGTGGTAGGGGAGCGTTCTAAGGGCGTTGAAGCTAGATCGTAAGGACTGGTGGAGCGCTTAGAAGTGAGAATGCCGGTATGAGTAGCGAAAGACGGGTGAGAATCCCGTCCACCGTATGCCTAAGGTTTCCTGGGGAAGGCTCGTCCTCCCAGGGTTAGTCAGGACCTAAGCCGAGGCCGAAAGGCGTAGGCGATGGACAACAGGTTGATATTCCTGTACCACCTCATTTCCGTTTGAGCAATGGAGGGACGCAGAAAGATAGGGTAAGCGCGCTGCTGGATATGCGCGTCCAAGCAATTAGGCTGATGTGTAGGCAAATCCGCACATCATAAGGCTGAGTTGTGATGGCGAGGGAAATATAGTACCGAAGTTCCTGATTCTACGCTGCCAAGAAAAGCTTCTAGCGAGGAAATAGGTGCCTGTACCGCAAACCGACACAGGTAGGCGAGGAGAGAATCCTAAGGTGAGCGAGAGAACTATGGTTAAGGAACTCGGCAAAATGACCCCGTAACTTCGGGAGAAGGGGTGCTCTTTTGGGTGTATGCCCGGGAGAGCCGCAGTGAAAAGGCCCAAGCGACTGTTTAGCAAAAACACAGGTCTCTGCGAAGCCGCAAGGCGAAGTATAGGGGCTGACGCCTGCCCGGTGCTGGAAGGTTAAGAGGAGGGGTTATCCCTTACGGGAGAAGCTCTGAATTGAAGCCCCAGTAAACGGCGGCCGTAACTATAACGGTCCTAAGGTAGCGAAATTCCTTGTCGGGTAAGTTCCGACCCGCACGAAAGGCGTAACGATTTGGGCACTGTCTCAACCATAGACTCGGTGAAATTATAGTACCTGTGAAGATGCAGGTTACCCGCGACAGGACGGAAAGACCCCGTGGAGCTTTACTGCAGCTTGATATTGAATTTTGGTACAGCTTGTACAGGATAGGTAGGAGCCTGAGAAGCCGGAGCGCTAGCTTCGGTGGAGGTGTCGGTGGGATACTACCCTGGCTGTATTGAAATTCTAACCTAGAGCCGTTATCCGGCTCGGAGACAGTGTCAGGTGGGCAGTTTGACTGGGGCGGTCGCCTCCTAAAGAGTAACGGAGGCGCCCAAAGGTTCCCTCAGAATGGTTGGAAATCATTCGAAGAGTGTAAAGGCATAAGGGAGCTTGACTGCGAGACCTACAAGTCGAGCAGGGACGAAAGTCGGGCTTAGTGATCCGGTGGTTCCGCATGGAAGGGCCATCGCTCAACGGATAAAAGCTACCCCGGGGATAACAGGCTTATCTCCCCCAAGAGTCCACATCGACGGGGAGGTTTGGCACCTCGATGTCGGCTCATCGCATCCTGGGGCTGTAGTCGGTCCCAAGGGTTGGGCTGTTCGCCCATTAAAGCGGTACGCGAGCTGGGTTCAGAACGTCGTGAGACAGTTCGGTCCCTATCCGTCGTGGGCGCAGGAAATTTGAGAGGAGCTGTCCTTAGTACGAGAGGACCGGGATGGACACACCGCTGGTGTACCAGTTGTTCTGCCAAGAGCATGGCTGGGTAGCTATGTGTGGAAGGGATAAGTGCTGAAAGCATCTAAGCATGAAGCCCCCCTCAAGATGAGATTTCCCATAGCGTTAAGCTAGTAAGACCCCTGAGAGACGATCAGGTTGATAGGTCAGAGGTGGAAGCGTGGTGACACGTGGAGCTGACTGATACTAATCGGTCGAGGACTTAACTAACAAGTTTGATCATGACATTATCTAGTTTTGAGGGTATGAAGTACAACTCTATAAATCAGGTGATTATGGCAAAGAGGTCACACCCGTTCCCATACCGAACACGGCAGTTAAGCTCTTTTGCGTCGATGGTAGTTGGGGGTTTCCCCCTGTGAGAGTAGAACGTCGCCTGGTAAACGAAAAGCATCAGCTATTAAGTTGATGCTTTTTTTTGTTGGAATATATGAATGAGGTTCCATGTCAATTTACGGGTTATCTAGCTTGCACCTTTAAATTGACATGGTTCTTTTTTATTATTGCATTTAAAACTTTATTTTTTAAACGATTCAAGCTTACAAAACGGTAATGCTCTTAATTCACATTTGGAACAATTGATAAAATGATTTAAAGGTGAAACAACAAAGTATCTCGACAATTACCTTGATTGTGGATGTTCGTAGCAATGAAATATACAAAACATAATATTAAGGAGTTCCATTTCTCGTCTTTTGTTTTCCAAATGACAGCTACTTACGATAATTTTCGCTTATAAAAATTCGCTGTATAGTGCTTATTTAGCTATTAGCAGTATAGAGCTATAAGAAAAAATTATGAGTTTGCATAAATAATTCATATTTTTCTTTATGAACCATCTTTGATAAGTTAAAGAAAAGAGAGGGGAAATGAAATGAGAATTTTTGATGCACATTTTCATATTATTGATTTTAATTTTCCAATTATCGAAAACCAAGGATATTTGCCACCCAACTATGTTGTAGAAGATTACCAGAATGAAACTACTGATTTAAATGTACTAGGAGGAGCGATAGTATCCGGTTCTTTCCAAGGATTTGACCAAGAATATTTATTAAACGCACTTAAACAAATGGGCACAACATTTTGCGGCGTAACTCAATTACCTTTTACTGTAACAGACGAAGAGATTATAAGCTTAAATGAAAAAGGGGTAAAGGCATTACGTTTTAATATAAAACGAGGTGGTTCAGAAGATAGATCAAAGCTCGATTACTTTGCAAGAAGAGTTTACGATTTAGTCGGATGGCATAGTGAACTTTATATTGATGCAAAAGAGTTACCTGAAATTGCATCAATTATTGAGAAGTTACCTGCTATTTCAATTGACCATTTAGGATTGTCAGAAGAAGGATTACTTCATTTATTAAAATTAGTAGATAAGGGCATACACGTAAAAGCAACAGGTTTTGGGCGTGTGGAACTGAATGTTGAAAAAACTTTAAGGTCCATATATGAGACAAATCCTGATGCGCTTATGTTTGGTTCAGATTTGCCATCTACAAGAGCTAAAAGACCTTTTGAATATACAGATATTGAATTAATTCAACAGCTATTTGATGAAAAGGCTATTGATAAAATCCTGTACACGAATGCATTAAAATGGTATTTCAAGTAATCCAGCTTTAATTAGGTTGAGCTTTATAAAGAAAGTTATGAATTTCTTTTCAATAGTTTCTGTTAGGAGTTCTATAAATAGCTGTATAAGTAATGGATCCATTAGTAAAGAAGAAAAAGAATAGATTAATGCTTATTCCTAATATTTTAATGTTCTCATTTTGAAATGGCACTCTTCTAATTTTGTTTAGGTTTGCTATTTTAACTGCTTATTTAGTATTTCCAAACTAAATGTCTGATCAATTCCACATTTTTACTACAATATTATTACGATCAACGTACCAAATTGTTGAATAATCATTAAGTAAACAATAATGGTGATTTTTAATTTCTTATATTATACGGGTAGCTGCTTCCCATAAAAGACAGAAAAGTCAATTGCCTACATTCTTGGATGAGGAGTGTTCCTAGTCCCTATAGGGATAGTCCAGATCGAACAAACTTGTAGCTTTTGAAGAATAATTTAGGAACAGATGACACTCTTAAAAAAGTGTAACTGTATAAAGGGAAATACGATTAACTTATTTAAATAAATACACTATAAAAGTACAGATAAAACTTTTTGTTAATTTTTTGTAAAGAAATGCTTGCATTCATTTGGACGAGATGGTATATTTGTTTATGTTGTCACGACAAACCAAGTGAGAACAACAAAAAAATATAATAAGTTGTTGACAAATGATTCGACAAAATGTTATTATATTAAAGTCGCTTCTGAGCGACGAAGTGAACTTTGAAAACTAAACAAAACATGAAGTAAACGTCAATTATTAGTTTTTTGAGCAATACAAGATTTAAACTTAACTTTTATGGAGAGTTTGATCCTGGCTCAGGACGAACGCTGGCGGCGTGCCTAATACATGCAAGTCGAGCGGACTAATGGGAGCTTGCTCCCGTTAGTTAGCGGCGGACGGGTGAGTAACACGTGGGCAACCTACCTGTAAGACTGGGATAACTTCGGGAAACCGGAGCTAATACCGGATGACATAAAGGAACTCCTGTTCCTTTATTGAAAGATGGCTTTTAGCTATCACTTACAGATGGGCCCGCGGCGCATTAGCTAGTTGGTGAGGTAACGGCTCACCAAGGCGACGATGCGTAGCCGACCTGAGAGGGTGATCGGCCACACTGGGACTGAGACACGGCCCAGACTCCTACGGGAGGCAGCAGTAGGGAATCTTCCGCAATGGACGAAAGTCTGACGGAGCAACGCCGCGTGAGCGATGAAGGCCTTCGGGTCGTAAAGCTCTGTTGTTAGGGAAGAATAAGTGCTAGTTGAATAAGCTGGCACCTTGACGGTACCTAACCAGAAAGCCACGGCTAACTACGTGCCAGCAGCCGCGGTAATACGTAGGTGGCAAGCGTTGTCCGGAATTATTGGGCGTAAAGCGCGCGCAGGCGGTTTCTTAAGTCTGATGTGAAAGCCCCCGGCTCAACCGGGGAGGGTCATTGGAAACTGGGAAACTTGAGTGCAGAAGAGGAAAGTGGAATTCCAAGTGTAGCGGTGAAATGCGTAGAGATTTGGAGGAACACCAGTGGCGAAGGCGACTTTCTGGTCTGTAACTGACGCTGAGGCGCGAAAGCGTGGGGAGCAAACAGGATTAGATACCCTGGTAGTCCACGCTGTAAACGATGAGTGCTAAGTGTTAGAGGGTTTCCGCCCTTTAGTGCTGAAGTTAACGCATTAAGCACTCCGCCTGGGGAGTACGGTCGCAAGACTGAAACTCAAAGGAATTGACGGGGGCCCGCACAAGTGGTGGAGCATGTGGTTTAATTCGAAGCAACGCGAAGAACCTTACCAGGTCTTGACATCCTCTGACAACCCTAGAGATAGGGCTTTCCCTTCGGGGACAGAGTGACAGGTGGTGCATGGTTGTCGTCAGCTCGTGTCGTGAGATGTTGGGTTAAGTCCCGCAACGAGCGCAACCCTTGATCTTAGTTGCCAGCATTTAGTTGGGCACTCTAAGGTGACTGCCGGTGACAAACCGGAGGAAGGTGGGGATGACGTCAAATCATCATGCCCCTTATGACCTGGGCTACACACGTGCTACAATGGATAGTACAAAGGGTTGCAAGACCGCGAGGTGGAGCTAATCCCATAAAACTATTCTCAGTTCGGATTGTAGGCTGCAACTCGCCTACATGAAGCCGGAATCACTAGTAATCGCGGATCAGCATGCCGCGGTGAATACGTTCCCGGGCCTTGTACACACCGCCCGTCACACCACGAGAGTTTGTAACACCCGAAGTCGGTGGGGTAACCTTTTAGGGGCCAGCCGCCTAAGGTGGGACAGATGATTGGGGTGAAGTCGTAACAAGGTAGCCGTATCGGAAGGTGCGGCTGGATCACCTCCTTTCTATGGAGACATCATGAACCGATGGTTCATGTATGAAATGTTTCTTCATTGTTTTGTTTAGTTTTGAGAGTTCACTCTCAACTTTGTACCTTGAAAACTAGATAATGTCATTCATTAAACTGCGTAAGTTTAATTCAATTAGTTTTAAAATTAGTTAAGTTAGAAAGGGCGCACGGTGGATGCCTTGGCACTAGGAGTCGATGAAGGACGGGACTAACACCGATATGCTTCGGGGAGCTGTAAGTAAGCTTTGATCCGGAGATTTCCGAATGGGGGAACCCACTACTCGTAATGGAGTAGTATCTTTACCTGAATACATAGGGTACTGAGGACAGACCCAGGGAACTGAAACATCTAAGTACCTGGAGGAATAGAAAGCAATAGCGATTTCCTGAGTAGCGGCGAGCGAAACGGAAGATAGCCCAAACCAAGAGGCTTGCCTCTTGGGGTTGTAGGACACTCTATACGGAGTTACAAAGGAACGGGGTAAATGAAGCGACCTGGAAAGGTCCGTCAAAGAAGGTAAAAACCCTGTAGTTGAAACCTCGTTCCCTCTTGAGTGGATCCTGAGTACGGCGGAACACGTGAAATTCCGTCGGAATCTGGGAGGACCATCTCCCAAGGCTAAATACTACCTAGTGACCGATAGTGAACCAGTACCGTGAGGGAAAGGTGAAAAGCACCCCGGAAGGGGAGTGAAAGAGAACCTGAAACCGTGTGCTTACAAATAGTCAGAGCTCGTTAACGAGTGATGGCGTGCCTTTTGTAGAATGAACCGGCGAGTTACGATCCCGTGCAAGGTTAAGTTGAAGAGACGGAGCCGCAGCGAAAGCGAGTCTGAATAGGGCGATATAGTACGTGGTCGTAGACCCGAAACCGAGTGATCTACCCATGTCCAGGATGAAGTTCAGGTAACACTGAATGGAGGTCCGAACCCACGCACGTTGAAAAGTGCGGGGATGAGGTGTGGGTAGCGGAGAAATTCCAATCGAACTCGGAGATAGCTGGTTCTCCCCGAAATAGCTTTAGGGCTAGCCTTATGTGTTAGAGTCTTGGAGGTAGAGCACTGATTGGACTAGGGGCCCCCAACGGGTTACCGAATTCAGTCAAACTCCGAATGCCAATGACTTATCCATAGGAGTCAGACTACGAGTGATAAGATCCGTGGTCAAGAGGGAAACAGCCCAGACCGCCAGCTAAGGTCCCAAAGTATACGTTAAGTGGAAAAGGATGTGGAGTTGCTTAGACAACCAGGATGTTGGCTTAGAAGCAGCCACCATTTAAAGAGTGCGTAATAGCTCACTGGTCGAGTGACTCTGCGCCGAAAATGTAACGGGGCTAAACGTATCACCGAAGCTGCGGATTGATACCGTATGGTATCAGTGGTAGGGGAGCGTTCTAAGGGCGTTGAAGCTAGATCGTAAGGACTGGTGGAGCGCTTAGAAGTGAGAATGCCGGTATGAGTAGCGAAAGACGGGTGAGAATCCCGTCCACCGTATGCCTAAGGTTTCCTGGGGAAGGCTCGTCCTCCCAGGGTTAGTCAGGACCTAAGCCGAGGCCGAAAGGCGTAGGCGATGGACAACAGGTTGATATTCCTGTACCACCTCATTTCCGTTTGAGCAATGGAGGGACGCAGAAAGATAGGGTAAGCGCGCTGCTGGATATGCGCGTCCAAGCAATTAGGCTGATGTGTAGGCAAATCCGCACATCATAAGGCTGAGTTGTGATGGCGAGGGAAATATAGTACCGAAGTTCCTGATTCTACGCTGCCAAGAAAAGCTTCTAGCGAGGAAATAGGTGCCTGTACCGCAAACCGACACAGGTAGGCGAGGAGAGAATCCTAAGGTGAGCGAGAGAACTATGGTTAAGGAACTCGGCAAAATGACCCCGTAACTTCGGGAGAAGGGGTGCTCTTTTGGGTGTATGCCCGGGAGAGCCGCAGTGAAAAGGCCCAAGCGACTGTTTAGCAAAAACACAGGTCTCTGCGAAGCCGCAAGGCGAAGTATAGGGGCTGACGCCTGCCCGGTGCTGGAAGGTTAAGAGGAGGGGTTATCCCTTACGGGAGAAGCTCTGAATTGAAGCCCCAGTAAACGGCGGCCGTAACTATAACGGTCCTAAGGTAGCGAAATTCCTTGTCGGGTAAGTTCCGACCCGCACGAAAGGCGTAACGATTTGGGCACTGTCTCAACCATAGACTCGGTGAAATTATAGTACCTGTGAAGATGCAGGTTACCCGCGACAGGACGGAAAGACCCCGTGGAGCTTTACTGCAGCTTGATATTGAATTTTGGTACAGCTTGTACAGGATAGGTAGGAGCCTGAGAAGCCGGAGCGCTAGCTTCGGTGGAGGCGTCGGTGGGATACTACCCTGGCTGTATTGAAATTCTAACCTAGAGCCGTTATCCGGCTCGGAGACAGTGTCAGGTGGGCAGTTTGACTGGGGCGGTCGCCTCCTAAAGAGTAACGGAGGCGCCCAAAGGTTCCCTCAGAATGGTTGGAAATCATTCGAAGAGTGTAAAGGCATAAGGGAGCTTGACTGCGAGACCTACAAGTCGAGCAGGGACGAAAGTCGGGCTTAGTGATCCGGTGGTTCCGCATGGAAGGGCCATCGCTCAACGGATAAAAGCTACCCCGGGGATAACAGGCTTATCTCCCCCAAGAGTCCACATCGACGGGGAGGTTTGGCACCTCGATGTCGGCTCATCGCATCCTGGGGCTGTAGTCGGTCCCAAGGGTTGGGCTGTTCGCCCATTAAAGCGGTACGCGAGCTGGGTTCAGAACGTCGTGAGACAGTTCGGTCCCTATCCGTCGTGGGCGCAGGAAATTTGAGAGGAGCTGTCCTTAGTACGAGAGGACCGGGATGGACACACCGCTGGTGTACCAGTTGTTCTGCCAAGAGCATGGCTGGGTAGCTATGTGTGGAAGGGATAAGTGCTGAAAGCATCTAAGCATGAAGCCCCCCTCAAGATGAGATTTCCCATAGCGTTAAGCTAGTAAGACCCCTGAGAGACGATCAGGTTGATAGGTCAGAGGTGGAAGCGTGGCGACACGTGGAGCTGACTGATACTAATCGGTCGAGGACTTAACTAACAAGTTTGATCATGACATTATCTAGTTTTGAGGGTACGAAGTACAACTCTATAAATCAGGTGATTATGGCAAAGAGGTCACACCCGTTCCCATACCGAACACGGCAGTTAAGCTCTTTTGCGTCGATGGTAGTTGGGGGTTTCCCCCTGTGAGAGTAGAACGTCGCCTGGTAAACAAAAGCATCAGCTATTAGGCTGATGTTTTTTTGTGTCAAATTTGGGAATGTCAGTTCTTATCATGACTTTAAATTATGGAGAGAAAATATGTAAAGTCTAAAAGACGAGCTCAAGAATCAAAACATGTTCGTATAAAAAATTAAAAAGTTAATTTACTTTTATTAAAAATTAATAAAGTAAATAATAATATTAATGCTGGGCAAACACCCTTAATTATATATCTACATAACTTAGATTGAATGGAGGGAAAAAGATGAGAGGAAAAATACTCAATTACTATGCAGGAGGTAATACTGCAAAAGGGTTTTATAATCTCTATGACTCAGCTTTAGAGGATTTAGATAAACTATTCATTCTAAAAGGTGGTCCAGGTACTGGGAAATCAACATTAATGAAAACAATTGGAGAAATGATTGTAAATAAGGGAATTGATATTGAATATTTACATTGTTCTTCAGACACTAATTCAGTTGATGGCTTAATTATCCCGAAATTTCAAATAGGTATAGTAGATGGAACAGCTCCACATGTAATTGAACCAAAAGCTCCAGGAGTTATTGAGGAATATGTGAATTTAGGTGTTGCTTGGGATTCTAAGAAATTATCCGTACACAAGGAAGCAATACTATCACTAAATGATGAAATTTCTAAGAAGTTTCAAACCGCTTATGATACATTTGCTGCTTCATTAAAGGCTCATGATGAAATTGAAACAGTTTATATTTCCAATATGGACTTTGTAGAGGCAAATAAACTGACTAACGAGTTGATTGCGCTTTTTTATGGTAGTCACAGCAATACTGAAAAAGTCTCAAAAGTAAAACATAGATTTTTAGGTGCAGCAACTCCAAGTGGCGCGGTTGATTATATTCAAAATTTAACAGAAGATATCGAAAAGAGATATTTTATTAAAGGTAGAGCTGGTTCCGGTAAATCAACAATGTTAAAGAAAATAGCAGCTGCAGGAGAAGAACGAGGATTTGATGTCGAGATTTATCATTGTGGATTTGATCCAAACAGCCTTGATATGGTAATTATTCCGGAACAAGGCATTGCGATTTTTGACAGTACAGCACCCCATGAATATTTTCCTGATCGTGAAAATGATGAGATTATTGATATGTACGAAAGATGCATCACACCGGGAACTGATGAGAAATACGCTGCTGAAATAGATAGAACAACAAAATCATATAAGGATAAAATGAAAGAAGCAATATCTTATCTAGCGGAAGCTAAAGTTCTTAGAGATGAATTAGAAGCGATCTATATTGGAGCTATGGACTTTGCAAAAGTTGATAAAATACAGAGTGAATTAATAGAAGAAATTGAAGGTATTATAAAAAATTAGCATTTTTAATTTCGTAAAGGTGTAACCAAATGGGTTCACCTTTTTAATTTTGGAGTAAGAGAATCATTAAAAAATCAATAGTACGTATTTATATATATTTCGTGTTATTATTTAGAATTTTTACGATTAAGAATACCAATAATAAATTTTTCATTTGAATATAAAAATGAAAAAGAAGTGCACACAAAATGGGTTCCAAAAGCAGCTCTACCAAACGGCACGTATTATATCTCTGCTGATGTAGTAACAAAAGATGGATTTAAAGTAACATCAAATCCAACTAAAGTAACGGTTCATCGATAAAAGTCAAGAATTGAAAAAGCTATCTTACCTATTTATTATAGGGATAGATAGCTTTTTTGTTCTTCATTAATTATTCGGTATTATAAAATGCGAATAAGAATTAAAAAAATTACATTAGCTATGTGTAATTTAATCTAAATAGACAACATAGAATGTGAAAAACTAAGTAAAACACGAACATTAAAATATTTTTTTATAAAATCATTCATATTTTATTGAAATAAATATGATAAATTGATACTATAGAGATAGGAAATTTAGCAAACCTCATATAAGTTTGGGAATATGGCCCAAAAGTTTCTACCTAGTAACCTTAAATTACTGGACTATGAGGGGAAGTTAATCACACGTGTACGTATTTAAGTATACGCCTAAGTAGATTATCTTTCCTCACCATAGAGGGATAAATCTATTTAGGCGTTTTTTGTTTAAAATTTATGATAAACATAAAAAAATAGCGAATAAACTTGGGGGATAAGCAGATGAAACCGGTAGTTGGTGTCATTATGGGGAGTACAAGTGATTGGGAAACAATGAAACATGCTTGTGATGTGTTAGAAGAGTTGAATATTAACTATGAGAAACGAGTTGTTTCGGCACATCGTACACCAGATTTAATGTTTGAGTATGCAGAATCAGCTAGAGAACGTGGTATTAAAGTAATTATTGCAGGTGCAGGCGGGGCTGCTCACTTACCAGGAATGGTAGCAGCAAAAACGACACTTCCAGTAATTGGTGTACCAGTACAATCAAAAGCTTTAAATGGATTAGATTCATTATTATCAATTGTACAAATGCCAGGTGGAGTACCTGTTGCAACTGTTGCAATTGGTAAAGCAGGTGCGACGAATGCAGGCTTACTTGCAGCTCAAGTATTAAGTATCCAAGATCAAGAAGTTTATTTAGCATTAGAAACTCGTCGTGAAAACACTACTAAACAAGTTCTAGAAAGCAGTGAATCACTATGAATAGCAAAGTAATTCTACCAGGACAAACAATAGGAATCATCGGAGGCGGCCAACTTGGAAGAATGATGGCGCTTTCAGCGAAAGAGATGGGCTATAAAATAGCTGTTTTAGATCCTACTCCAAACTCGCCTTGTGGGCAAGTATCTGATATAGAGATTACGGCTGAGTATTCTAATATAGAAGCAATTAAACAGCTTGCGAAAGTAAGTGATGTTATAACATATGAATTTGAAAATATTGATGTAAACGCACTTGAGTATTTAGATGAACATTCTTATTTACCTCAAGGCAGTGAGTTATTAAAGTTAACACGAAATAGATTAACTGAAAAAACAGCTATTCAAAATTTAGGCATAAAGGTTGCCCCGTTTCGACTAGTAGAAAATGAAGAGCAATTTTCTGAAGCTGTTACGAAAATAGGTTTACCAGCTGTTTTGAAAACGACAACAGGTGGTTATGATGGAAAAGGGCAAGTTGTTTTAAGATCTGAAGAAGACTTTGTTGAAGCATTAGAACTTGTTAAAAAACAGCAATGTATTCTTGAGGGCTGGGTTCCTTTTGAAAAAGAATTGTCAATAATTGTCGCAAGAAATAGTAATGGAGAGGTAAATACGTTTCCAATAGCAGAGAATGTTCATATAAATCAAATTCTGCATACTTCATCTGTACCAGCAAATACCTCAACATTAGTAATAGAAACAGCAGAGAACTATGCAAAAAAAGTAGCTAGCTCATTTCATCTTGTAGGTGTTTTAGCAATTGAGTTATTTGTAACAGAAGATGAGCAGGTTTATATTAATGAATTAGCTCCGCGTCCACATAATACAGGACACTATACGATGGAGGCAGTTGAAACATCACAGTTTAAGCAGCATATTCGAGCGGTTTGTAATTTACCATTAGGGAATACGGAATTACTAAAACCTGTTGTGATGGTGAATATATTAGGTGAACATGTTGAAGAAGTATTGAATGTAATGCAAAATGATAGTACATTAAATGTCCATCTTTATGGTAAAGAAGAAAGCAAAAAAGGCCGTAAAATGGGACATATTAATATAATGGCAGCATCAACAGAACTAGCGATGCAAAAAGTAAAAGAGTTAGGGATTTGGGAACAAAACCCGGTGGAGGTAAAAATATGATTGAACGTTATTCACGCCCAGAAATGGCAGCAATTTGGACAGAAGAAAACAAATTTAAAGCTTGGTTAGAAGTTGAAATCTTAGCATGTGAAGCATGGGCTGAATTAGGAGATATTCCTAAAGAAGACGTAAAAGTGTTACGCGAAAAAGCTTCTTTCGATATAAACCGAATTTATGAAATTGAAAAAGAAACACGTCATGACGTAGTTGCATTTACTCGTGCAGTTTCTGAAACATTAGGCGACGAACGTAAATGGGTACATTATGGCTTAACTTCAACTGATGTAGTAGACACAGCACTTTCATACTTACTACACCAGGCAAATGATATCTTATTTAAAGATTTAGAGAATTTCATTGGAATTCTTGAAACGAAAGCTAAAGAACATAAGTACACAGTAATGATGGGACGTACTCACGGTGTACATGCAGAACCAACTACTTTTGGTTTAAAACTTGCTTTATGGACAGAAGAAATGAAACGTAACTTAGAGAGATTTAAGAATGCGGTTGAAACAGTTCGTGTAGGTAAAATCTCAGGCGCTGTTGGAACATACGCAAATATTCCTCCATTTGTTGAAGCGTATGTTTGTGAAAAGTTAGGAATTCAAGCAGCTCCAATTTCAACTCAAACATTACAACGTGATCGTCATGCTCACTACATGGCAACATTATCTTTAATTGCAACTTCAATTGAGAAGTTTGCAACTGAAGTACGTGGATTACAAAAAAGTGAAACACGTGAAGTTGAAGAATTTTTTGCAAAAGGTCAAAAAGGCTCTTCTGCAATGCCACATAAACGTAATCCAATTGGATCTGAAAACATGACAGGTTTAGCTCGTGTAATTAGAGGTCATATGGTCACAGCTTATGAAAATGTATCACTTTGGCATGAAAGAGATATCTCACATTCATCTGCGGAAAGAATCATCTTACCGGATGCAACAATACTTTTAAATTACATGTTAAATCGATTTGGAAATATTGTTAAAAACCTTACTGTATTCCCTGAGAATATGAAACGTAATATGGACCGTACTTACGGATTAATTTATTCTCAACGTGTACTTCTTGCTTTAATTGAAAAAGGAATGTCACGTGAAGAAGCTTATGACACTGTTCAACCAAAAGCAATGGAAGCTTGGGAAACTCAAGTACAATTTAAAGAGCTTGTAGAAGCGGAGGATAAAATTACTTCTTTATTATCTCAAGAAGAAATTAATGATTGCTTCGACTACAGCTACCACTTAAGTCAAGTCGATACAATTTTTGAACGCTTAGGATTAAATTAATAAATATTGTTTGGCTAAGCTTAGAGAAAAAAATTCTTAGCCAAACAATTCAAATAACAGATAAAGCATAAATTCTATTGGGTGTTTAAATGAGGATATGGGAGGCATTGTTAGCATGGCAGAGCAAGTAATGTTGTATGAGGGAAAAGCAAAAAGAATTTTCTCAACTGAGAATCCTGAAATTGTAAGAGTTGAGTACAAAGATTCAGCAACTGCATTTAACGGTGAAAAGAAAGCAGAAATTGCTGGTAAAGGTCGCTTGAATAATGCGATTACTAGTTTACTATTTTCAAAGTTAATGGAATCAGGTATTGCATCTCATTTCGTAGAAAAAACATCAGAACTTGAACAACTTGTAAAACGAGTAACAATTGTACCAATTGAAGTAGTTGTTAGAAATATCGTTGCTGGAAGCTTATCGAAACGCATGGGATTAGATGAAGGTGTTAAGTTAGAAAAACCAATCATCGAGTTTTATTACAAACGTGATGATTTAGGTGATCCGATTATTAATGAAGATCATATCGCTGCACTTAAACTAGCAACAACTGAAGATCTTGAAACAATTAAAGAGATTGCTCTCCGTGTTAATGGTGTACTAGTAGAACAGTTTAATGCATGTAATGTTCGATTAGTCGATTTTAAATTAGAGTTTGGCAAATTAAATGATGGAACAATTTTGTTAGCTGATGAGATTTCACCAGATACTTGCCGATTATGGGATAAAGATACAAACGCGAAATTTGATAAAGATGTATTCCGTAGAGATTTAGGTAACTTAACAGATGGATACGAAGAAATTTTAAAACGCTTAGGGGGATTATCATGTTCAAAGTAAGAGTATTCGTTACATTAAGAGAAAGTGTTTTAGATCCACAAGGAAATGCAGTTAAAAACGCACTTCATAGCATGAATTTTAGCGAAGTTCAAGATGTTCGTATCGGTAAATATATGGAATTATTGATTGATAAAAATGTTGCAGATTTAGATACTGCTGTAAAAGAAATGTGTGAAAAGTTATTAGCAAACATCGTAATTGAAGATTACCGTTATGAGGTAGAGGAGGTAGTCGCACAGTGAAGTTTGCAGTAATTGTGTTCCCGGGCTCAAATTGTGATGTTGATATGTATCATGCAATCAAAGATGAGTTAGGCGAAGAAGTAGAATACGTATGGCATGATTCAACGAATTTAGATGAATTTGATGGTATCTTATTACCAGGTGGCTTCTCATATGGAGATTACTTACGCTCTGGCGCAATTGCAGGCTTTGCAAACGTGATGGATGCCGTGAAGAAAGCAGCTGCTGAAGGTAAACCAGTATTTGGCGTGTGTAATGGATTCCAAATCCTAACTGAAGCAGGTCTACTACCAGGTACTCTTAGACGTAATGAGAAATTAAAATTTATGTGTAAGCCTGTTGAGCTAGTTGTTGAAAACAATGAATCAATGTTTACAACTGGTTATGAAAAAGGTCAAGTAATTACAGTACCAATCGCACATGGTGAAGGAAATTACTATTGCGATCAAGAAACATACGAATCACTTAAAAGTAATAATCAGATAATTTTCCGTTATCAAAATAATCCAAATGGTAGTTTAGCTGATATCGCAGGTATTGTTAATGAAAAAGGAAATGTATTAGGAATGATGCCACACCCTGAGCGTGCAGTTGATGCATTATTAGGCTCAGCAGACGGACTTCAACTATTTCGTTCGATTGTAAGAAACTGGAGGGAAAACCATGTCGTTACTTCTTGAGCCAAATCCAATTCAAATTGAAAATGATAGAATTTATGCCACTATGGGATTAACTGATGAAGAGTTTCAATTAGTCAAATCAATTATTGGTCGCAATCCGAACTATACAGAGCTTGGATTATTCTCAGTAATGTGGTCTGAACATTGTAGTTATAAAAACTCTAAACCGTTATTACGTAAATTCCCAATAAGCGGTGAGCATGTTTTACAAGGACCAGGTGAAGGAGCAGGTATTGTTGATATTGGCGATGAGCAAGCTGTAGTATTTAAAATCGAAAGCCATAATCACCCTTCTGCAATTGAACCATACCAAGGTGCTGCAACTGGTGTAGGTGGAATTATTCGTGATGTATTTTCAATGGGAGCACGTCCTGTTGCACTTCTAAATTCATTACGATTTGGTGAATTAGAAACTCCAAGAGTTAAATATTTATTTGAAGAAGTTGTTGCAGGTATTGCTGGTTACGGTAACTGTATTGGTATTCCAACAGTTGGTGGGGAAGTAAACTTCGATCCATGTTACGAAGGCAATCCTTTAGTAAACGCAATGTGTGTTGGATTAATCAATCATAAAGATATTAAAAAAGGTCAAGCGCATGGTACTGGAAATACAGTAATGTACGTTGGTGCTTCAACTGGTCGTGATGGAATTCACGGTGCAACTTTTGCTTCCGAAGAGTTATCTGATGCATCTGATGAAAAACGCCCAGCGGTACAAGTAGGCGATCCATTTATGGAGAAGTTATTACTTGAAGCATGTTTAGAAGTTGTTCAAAATGATGCTCTTGTTGGTATTCAAGATATGGGTGCAGCTGGATTAACATCTTCATCTGCTGAGATGGCTTCAAAAGCAGGAATGGGAATTGAGATGAATCTTGATTTAGTTCCACAACGTGAAGCTGGTATGTCAGCTTACGAAATGATGCTATCAGAATCTCAAGAACGTATGTTACTAGTTGTAGAAAAAGGTAGAGAGCAAGAAATCGTAGACTTATTTGAAAAGTATGATCTACATGCAGTTTCTGTAGGACGTGTTACAGATGATAAGATGCTTCGCTTACTTCATAAAGGTGAGGTTGTAGCAGAATTACCTGTAGATGCTCTTGCTGAGGAAGCTCCAGTATATCATAAACCATCAACTGAACCTGCATATTATGGTGAGTTCCAAGCGATGGAAAACTATATTCCTGAAATTAGTGATTCAAAAGAAACGTTAAAACAATTACTTTCTCAACCTACAATCGCAAGTAAAGAGTGGGTTTACGGTCAGTATGATTATATGGTTCGTACAAATACAGTAGTTGCTCCAGGTTCTGATGCTGCAGTAATCAGAATTCGTGATACAAAAAAAGCTCTAGCAATGACAACTGACTGTAATGCACGCTACTTATATTTAGACCCTGAAGTTGGTGGGAAAATTGCAGTAGCAGAAGCAGCACGTAATGTAATTTGTTCAGGAGCTCGTCCTCTTGCAATTACAGATTGCTTAAACTTCGGAAATCCTGAAAAACCTGAGATTTTCTGGCAGTTAGAAAAAGCAACAGATGGTATGAGTGAAGCTTGTAATGTATTAAGTACTCCAGTAATTGGTGGTAACGTATCATTATATAACGAAACAAATGGTGAAGCAGTTTACCCAACTCCTGTAGTTGGTATGGTAGGTCTAATTGAAGATGTCGAGCATATCACGACTCAAAACTTTAAAACAGCTGGCGATTTAATTTATGTAATCGGCGGAGCAGAAGCTGAATTCGGTGGAAGTGAGCTTCAAAAATTATTAAATGGCAAAATCTTTGGTAAAGCACCAAGTATTGATTTAGCTGTTGAATCTAGTCGCCAAGAGCAAATTCTTGCTGCTATTCAAGCGGGTGTAGTTGCTTCAGCTCACGATATTTCTGAGGGTGGTTTAGCTGTAGCGATTGCAGAAAGCACATTTGGTCCGTCAGAAGTTGGTGCAACTATTACGATTGAAGGAAATGAGGTTGTTTCATTATTTAGCGAAACTCAATCACGTTTCTTACTTTCAGTAAAACCTGAACATAAAGAACAATTCGAAGCATTAGTAGATGCAAAGTTAATCGGTACAGTTACAGAAGAAAAATCAGTAACAGTTCGTAATGAAAATAATGAAACAGTTCTTCATGCTTCAGTTGAGGAACTGAAACAAGCTTGGAAAGAGGCGATCCCATGCTTGCTGAAATAAAAGGACTAAACGAAGAGTGTGGAATATTTGGAATTTGGGGGCATACTGATGCTGCCCAAATCTCCTACTATGGTCTTCATAGCTTACAACACAGAGGCCAAGAAGGAGCTGGAATTGTTGTAACGAATGGGGATGAGCTTGAAGGTGCAAAAGGACTCGGCTTAATAACAGAAGTTTTCAGTAAAGGTCAATTAAATGATTTACACGGAAAAGCTGCTATTGGTCATGTTCGTTATGCAACTGCAGGCGGAGGCGGTTATGAAAATGTTCAGCCTCTATTATTCCAATCGCATACAGGAAGCATTGCTCTTGCCCATAACGGTAATCTAGTAAATGCTTCAAGATTACGTAAAGATTTAGAGATGCAAGGTAGTATTTTTCAAACTACTTCTGATACTGAAGTACTTGCTCATTTAATTAAACGTAATGGCTCTGCTCCAATCAAAGATAGCATTAAAGCATCTTTAAATATGATCAAAGGAGCTTTCGCTTACTTAGTTCTAACAAAAGATGCAATGTATGTAGCGCTAGATCCTAATGGTTTTAGACCATTGGCATTAGCTAAACTAGGTGACGCTTATGTTGTAGCTTCAGAGACATGTGCATTCGATGTAGTCGGAGCGAAATATATTCGAGATATTAATCCGGGAGAATTACTTATTATTTCAGATAATGGAGTCGAAACTGATCAATTTACTTCATCAGTTAATCACACTATTTGTAGTATGGAATATATTTATTTCTCTCGTCCTGATAGCAATATTGATAATATCAATGTTCATGCTGCACGTAAAAATATGGGGCGTGTATTAGCTAAAGAAGCTCCTGTTGAAGCAGACGTAGTAATCGGTGTTCCAGATTCAAGTATTTCAGCAGCAGTTGGTTATGCAGAAGAGTCTGGCATTCCATATGAACTTGGATTGATTAAAAATCGTTATGTAGCTCGAACATTTATTCAACCTTCTCAAGAACTTAGAGAGCAAGGGGTTAAAATGAAACTTTCTCCAGTTCGTTCGATCGTTGAGGGGAAACGAGTAGTAATGGTAGATGATTCAATCGTTCGTGGAACTACAAGCCGCCGAATCGTACAAATGTTACGTGATGCAGGTGCAAGTGAAGTTCATGTCCGTATTGGCGCACCACCATTGAAAAATCCTTGCTATTACGGTATTGACACTTCAACAAGAGAAGAGTTAATTGCTGCAACTAATACAATAGAAGAAATTTGCGAAGAAATTGGCGCAGATTCATTAGAATTTATTAGTCTAGAAGGATTACTAAATGCTATTGGTAGAAATCACGAAGGACCAAATAGAGGTCAATGTACTGCTTGCTTTACAGGGAAGTATCCAACAGTGATCTATGATGAAAATGAATTAGTACATTCTCATAATTAATATTAAAAAACAGAGGCGGTGAGCAAAGTCGCCGCCTCTTTTCAATTGAATCTATTCATAAGGAACTGAAAGGGGAAATCATCACATGGCGAATGCATATAAACAAGCTGGAGTAGATATCGAAGCTGGCTATGAAGCAGTGAACAGAATGAAGAAACACGTTCAAAAAACAATGCGTCAAGAAGTTCTTGGTGGATTAGGAGGATTTGGAGGAATGTTTGATCTTTCCAAATTCAACCTTAAAGAACCAGTTCTTGTATCAGGGACAGATGGAGTAGGAACAAAATTAAAATTAGCTTTCCAAATGGACCGTCACGATACGATTGGCATTGATGCAGTCGCGATGTGTGTGAATGATATTGTGGTTCAAGGAGCGGAGCCTTTATTTTTCCTAGATTACTTAGCAGTTGGCAAGGCTGTACCTGAACGAATTGAGCAAATTGTAAAAGGTGTATCTGATGGTTGCGTTCAAGCAGGCTGCGCTTTAGTCGGAGGAGAAACTGCAGAAATGCCTGGTATGTATCCAGAAGATGAATATGACGTTGCTGGTTTTGCAGTAGGAATTGCTGACAAGTCGAAGCTTGTAACAGGTCAAAACATTAAGGAAGGAGATATCTTATTAGGAATCTCATCAAACGGGATCCATAGTAATGGATATTCTCTAGTTCGTAAGGTTTTATTAGAAAAAGGTGGCTTAACGCTTGATCAACACATTGATAAATTAGGTCATACTTTAGGCGAAGAACTACTACGCCCAACTAAAATTTATGTAAAACCAATTTTAAATGTCCTGAAAAAATTTGAAGTAAAAGGTATGGCACATATTACTGGTGGTGGGTTTATTGAAAATATCCCTAGAATGCTTCCAGAAGGAATCGGTGCAGAAATTGATTACGGTTCATGGCCAATTCAACCAATCTTTGATTTATTAGAAGAGACTGGTGAATTGAAGCGCGAAGAAATGTTTAATATTTTTAATATGGGTATTGGTATGGTTCTTGCGGTTAATGAAGAGAACTTACATGACACTATTAAACTATTAGAAGAAGACGGAGAAAAAGTATTTATTATCGGAAGAACAAAAGCAGGTGAAGGTGTTACCTTTGGCGGAGGTTCTCTGTAATGAAGAAGATTGCCGTATTTGCATCAGGAAATGGCAGTAACTTTCAAGCCATTCTTGACGCAACTCTAAGCGGAGAAGTGAATGCTGAAGTGAAATTACTTGTTTGTGATCGTCCAAATGCATTTTGTATCGAACGAGCAAAGCAAGCAAATATTCCATCATTTATATTTTCAGCGAAAAACTATGAATCAAAAGAGCAGTATGAAGGTGAAATTATTGCCCATCTTAAAGAGTTAAATGTCGAATTTATTGTATTAGCTGGCTATATGAGATTAATTGGTCCGACAATTTTAGACTCATTTCCTGGGAAAATTGTAAATATTCATCCTTCATTTCTACCATTATTTCCTGGAAAAGACGCAATTGGTCAAGCTCTCCTAGCTGGTGTCGAATCGACTGGAGTAACGGTTCATTATGTCGATGAAGGAATGGATACTGGTCCAATTATTGCGCAAGAAGAAATTCTAATTGAAAAGGGAGATTCTAAGGAATCACTTGAGCAGAAGGTTCATAGTGTCGAGCATGTTTTATATGTGCAAACACTAAAAAAATTGTTTAGTTAACTAGATTAGATATAGAGCATGAAATCGATTAGATAGGGGAATGTATCATGAAAAAACGAGCTTTAGTTAGCGTTTCAGATAAACAAGGTATTATTGAATTTGTAAGTGGATTAATTAAACATGATTTTGAAGTTATTTCAACAGGTGGAACTTTTAATTTATTAAAAGATGCTGGATTAAATGTAATTGGTATTTCAGAAGTAACTAACTTTCCAGAAATTATGGATGGTCGTGTAAAAACATTACATCCTTCAATTCACGGAGGTTTACTAGGCGTTCGTTCAAATGAAGAACATATGCGTCAAATGAACGAGTTAGGTATTCAGCCAATTGATTTAGTTTGTGTAAATTTATATCCGTTTAAAGAAACAATTATGAAGCCTGATGTTACATTTGAAGATGCAATTGAAAATATCGATATCGGTGGCCCTACAATGCTTCGTTCAGCAGCTAAAAATCATGAGTTTGTATCTGTAGTAGTTGATCCAACAGATTATGAAGTAATTTTAGCTGAGTTAGCTGAAAATAATTCGGTTTCTATTGAAACGAACCGTCGATTAGCTGCTAAAGTTTTCCGTCATACTGCAGCTTATGATTCATTAATTTCTAATTATTTAACAGAGCAAGTAGGAGAAGAAAATCCTGAAAGCTATACTGTTACTTACGAATTAAAACAATCTTTACGATATGGTGAAAATCCTCACCAAAAAGCGACATTCTATCGTGCTCCAATGCCAACAGTATCATCAATTGCTTATGCAGAACAATTACATGGTAAAGAGCTTTCTTATAACAATATTAACGATGCAAATGAAGCATTAAATATTGTACGCGAATTCTCTAATCCAGCTGTTGTCGCTGTAAAACACATGAATCCATGTGGAGTAGGCGAAGGCACTTCAATTGAAGAAGCTTATGATCGTGCTTATACTGCTGACCCAGTTTCAATTTTTGGAGGAATTATTGCGACAAACCGTGAAGTTGATGCTGCAACAGCTAAGAAAATGCATGAATTATTCTTAGAAATTATTATCGCTCCTTCATTCAGTGAAGAGGCTTTAGAAATCTTAACTAGTAAAAAGAACTTACGTTTATTAACATTGGACTTAGAAACTAAGCCTACGTTTGCACCTAAATTAACGACAGTTCATGGTGGCTTATTACGTCAAGATATGGATACATTTGGATTAGATGAAGCAACAATTACAGTCCCTACAAAACGTCAACCGACTGAAGAAGAGTGGGAGAATTTAAAATTAGGTTGGAAAGTTGTAAAGCATGTTAAATCAAATGCGATTGTTTTAGCAAAAGATCATATGACAATCGGTGTTGGTGCAGGTCAAATGAATCGCGTTGGAGCTGCAAAAATTGCGATTGAACAAGCTGGTGAAAAATCAAATGGCGCGGCATTAGCTTCAGATGCATTTTTCCCTATGAATGATACAGTAGAAGCAGCGGCTAAAGCTGGTATTACAGCAATTATTCAACCAGGCGGATCAATCAAAGATGAAGATTCAATTAAAAAAGCTGATGAATATGGAATTGCAATGGTCTTTACAGGGGTTCGTCACTTTAAACATTAAGAAATAAGGAGATGACAAGATGAAAGTATTAGTCATTGGTCGCGGAGGCCGTGAGCATACAATTGCTTGGAAGGTAAATCAATCGGAGAATGTAACAGACGTATTTGTTGCTCCAGGAAACGATGGAATGATTGATGTTGCAACACTTGTCAATATTGATGAAAGTGACCATGAAGCACTTATTGCATTTGCAAAAAATGAAGAAATTGATTTAACAATCGTTGGTCCTGAAGTTCCTTTAATGAACGGAATTGTAAATGATTTTCGAGCTGCTAATTTAAAGATTTTTGGTCCAACTAAAGAAGCGGCAATTATTGAAGGAAGTAAAAGCTTTACAAAGGATTTAATGAAAAAATATGCGATCCCGACTGCAGCTTATGAAACGTTTACTAATTTTGAAGAAGCAAAAGCATATGTTGAAAAAGTTGGTGCACCGATCGTTATTAAAGCTGATGGATTAGCAGCTGGTAAAGGTGTAGTTGTAGCGATGACAATTGAAGAAGCAATCATCAGCCTTCATGACATGCTACTTGATGAAAAGTACGGCGATGCAAGTGCATCTGTAGTAATTGAAGAATATTTAGAGGGTGAAGAGTTCTCGCTAATGTCGTTTGTTAATGGGAATAAGGTTTATCCTATGGTAATCGCACAAGACCATAAACGTGCTTATGATGGAGATAAAGGACCTAATACTGGTGGTATGGGTGCGTATTCGCCAGTACCACAAATCTCAGAGTCAGTTGTTGAACAATCTTTAAAAGAAATAGTAGTACCAGTCGCAGAAGCAATGATTTCTGAAGGAAGACATTTTACTGGAATACTATATGCGGGTTTAATGTTAACAAGCCAGGGACCTAAAGTAATCGAGTTTAATGCAAGATTTGGGGATCCGGAGACTGAAGTTGTATTACCTCGTTTAGAGAGCGAGTTAGCTGAAGTATTGTTAGGAATATTAAATGAAGAAGAGATCCATTTAGAATGGTCAGAGGATGCTGTTGTTGGAGTAGTGCTTGCTGCAAATGGATATCCTGAAGTTCCTGAAAAAGGTGCTGTCATAACTGGATTAAATAATGTAAGTAATGAAACAATGGTTTTCCACGCAGGTACAAAACTTGAAAATAATGAATTTGTTACAAATGGTGGAAGGGTATTAATTATTGCACATAAAGGAAGCTCCATTAATGAAGCTTGCGAAAATGTATATAAGCAAATTGATACGATTCAATCAACAGGCTTATTCTATCGCCACGATATAGGTCATAAAGCAATTAAAGTAAATAATTAGAAAGAAAGGGTCGTCATTAATCATCAATGACGACCCTATTTCTTGTTAAAATAAGAACTAGTGTTCTATTTTTATCTATACAATCTACTCCATTTTTGATAAACTACTTTTATGAAGGTTGAATGCAATCTTCGAATGTATCTCCCTCGTCGTGTTTATCTGCCATAATCTTACATTTCTTACCTAGAGCAGTCATTGGGCAAAAACGTAATACTCCCTCTGCAACTTTCATGGCACCGATTATGATCAAAATGATTACAGAATTACTACATCTTCTGCGTGTAAGCTTTGCTGTGCCGTAAGCTAAAATTGTTAAGCCAGCAGTTATACGTATAAGTGCATTTATTATGCTAATATTTGGTCTCAACAGTAACTCCCCTTATAATAAGTATCAGTGATTAAATCACTCTTTACCATTTTTCCCTTTAATTGTTTCAATATCATAGGAAACAATTAGTATTAATTACTTAAAATGGCGACGTAGGGTTACTTTTCCTTTTTTATAAGATACAATACATTTATATTTTTGATAAAAAGTACTTAATAAAATAGATAAATTAATGTTAAAAAACAATTCCGGAGGACAAAATGTACGATTATTCGCAATGGAATCACATATTTAAATTAGATCCAAACAAAGAAATCTCTGATGATGAATTAGAAAAAATTTGTGAGTCAGGAACGGATGCAATATTAGTTGGTGGAACGGACGATGTAACGTTAGATGCTACGATATCTCTACTAGTTAGAATAAGACGTTATGCAGTACCATGTATTTTGGAGGTATCAAATCTTGAAGCCGTAACCCCAGGTTATGATTTTTATTTTATCCCGACAGTTTTAAATAGTAATGATCCAAAGTGGATTATTGGAATGCATCAACAAGCAATGAAAGAATTCGCACATTTAGTTCATGCTGAAGAATTGGTGATGGAAGGTTATTGTATATTAAATAAAGATTGCAAGGCTGCAAAGCTGACAAGTGCAGTGACAGATCTTTCAGTAGAAGATGTTGTAGCTTATGCGGAAGTTTCTGAGCAATTATTAAAATTACCGATTTTTTATTTAGAATATAGCGGCACATATGGTTCACCCCAAGTGGTAGAAGAAGTATCAAAAGTATTAAACAAAACGAAATTATTCTATGGCGGTGGAATTACATCAACTCAACAAGCAATTGAGATGAAGCAATTTGCTGATACGATTGTTGTTGGGAACATTATATATGAGAACTTACAAGAAGCTTTACTTACCGTGAAAGCTGTGAAAGAAGGAGCGACGAAGTAATGAAAACAGCAGAAGAATTATTGCAAGGTTTAAATCCAATGCAAAAAGAAGCCGTTAAAACGGTTGATGGTCCTTTATTAATTATGGCTGGAGCAGGTTCAGGTAAGACTCGAGTACTAACACATCGAATTGCGTATTTATTAGGTGAAAAAGGTGTTGCTCCTTGGAATATACTTGCGATCACCTTTACAAATAAAGCAGCTAGAGAGATGCGAGAGCGTATATTTAATCTAGTTGGAAAAGATGCAGAAGATATTTGGGTTTCAACATTCCACTCAATGTGTGTTCGTATTCTTCGTAGAGATATTGATCGTATTGGCTTTAATAGAAGTTTTTCTATCTTAGATACAACTGACCAATTAACAGTCATAAAAAATATTCTGAAAGAGAAAAACTTAGATTCAAAGAAATTTGATCCTCGTAGTATTCTAGGTTCTATTAGTAGTGCAAAAAATGAACTGCAAACTGCTGCAGATTATTCACGAGATGCTTTTACTCCATTTGAAAAAGTTGTTGGTGAAATTTATGCATCTTATCAAGACCGATTACGTAAAAATCATTCATTAGACTTTGACGATTTAATAATGATGACAATTAATTTATTTGAACGTGTTCCAGAAGTACTACAATATTATCAACGAAAATTTCAATATATTCACGTGGATGAGTATCAAGATACCAACCATGCTCAGTATAAAATTGTAAAATTGCTTGCCGAGCAATTTAAAAATATTTGTGTAGTTGGTGATTCAGATCAATCAATTTATCGCTGGCGTGGAGCAGATATTTCTAATATTCTTTCATTCGAAAAAGATTATGATAAAGCACAAGTAATTCTGTTAGAACAAAATTACCGTTCGACTCAAACGATTCTTGATGCTGCTAACGCGGTTATTACGAACAATTCAAACCGTAAAGCGAAAAAGCTTTGGACAGAAAATGGACAAGGTACACCGATACATTATTTTAGAGCTGCCTCAGAACAGGACGAAGGATATTTTGTAGCTGGAAAGCTAGCCGAGTGGAAAAAAGAAGGAGTTCATCAATATGGTGATGTTGCTATTCTTTATCGTACGAATGCGCAATCACGTGCAATGGAGGAAGTTTTAGTTAAGTCTAATATTCCTTATAAAATGGTCGGCGGAGTAAAGTTCTATGATCGTAAAGAGATTAAAGATTTACTTGCTTACTTAAGATTTATTGCCAATCCAAATGACGAGATCAGTTTTTCAAGAATAATTAATGTGCCAAAACGCGGTGTAGGCGCAGCGTCTGTAGATAAAATTATTAACTATAGCATAATGAATGACTTATCTTTATCTGATACTTTAGAGCAAATTGATTTCGTTGGATTAAGTGGAAAAATTACGAAAGCAGTCGGAGATTTCCATGCTATGGCGAAAAACTGGCAGCAAATGTTGGATTATTTATCAGTTACTGAGCTTGTTGAGGAAGTTCTTGATAAAACAGGTTATATCCAAGTGTTAAAAGATGAAAATACTATTGAATCTGCATCTAGAATCGAAAATATTGAAGAGTTTTTAACAGTTACAAATGCTTTTGAAGAAAGCAGTGAGGATAAAAGTTTAGTATCATTTTTAACTGATTTAGCATTAGTTTCTGATATTGATCAAGCGGATAAAGAGGAGTCACAAGCAGATGAGGTTATACTTATGACGCTTCACTCTGCAAAAGGATTAGAGTTCCCAGTAGTCTTTCTAATCGGTTTGGAAGAAGGTATATTCCCACATAGCCGTTCTTTAATGGACGAAGAAGAAATGGAAGAAGAAAGAAGATTAGCATATGTAGGGATAACACGTGCGGAAAAGGATTTATACATTACAAATGCTCAAACACGTACACTTTATGGTCGCACTAGTGTAAACCAAGAATCTCGTTTTATAAATGAAATTCCTGATGAACTATTAGATCGTGCAAATAAGAAGGTTGTAACTGAGCGCCGTGCTGTTTCAAGACCAGCAGTGGCTATGAGAACAACAGGTGGCGAGTCACACGGTTGGCGAGTTGGAGATAAAGCTTCTCATGGTAAATGGGGAATTGGTACAGTTGTAAGTGTAAAAGGAGAAGGTGAAGCAATGGAGTTAGATATTGCATTCCCGAGTCCTGTCGGTATTAAGCGTTTATTAGCAAAATTTGCTCCAATTACGAAAGCATAGAAGGGATGGAGAGCTCATGGATCAAAAAATCATTGATAAAGTTGAAGAACTAAGAACAAAATTAAATCAATACAACTATGAGTATTATGTACTTGATCAACCTTCAGTGCCAGATGCCGAGTTTGACTCACTATTACATGAATTAATTAGTTTAGAAGAACAGTATCCAAACATTTTAACACCAGATTCTCCATCTCAACGTATAGGTGGACAGGCAATCGATTTATTCGAAAAAGTCGTTCACAGTCATCCAATGTTAAGCCTTGGAAATGCGTTTAATGAAGGTGATTTAAGAGATTTCGACCAAAGAATTAGACAGGATTCAGCGCAAGCTTCTTATGTTTGTGAACTTAAAATTGACGGCTTAGCCGTTTCACTTCAATATGAAAATGGATTGTTTGTCAAAGGTGCAACTCGTGGTGATGGTACAGTTGGTGAAGATATTACGCATAATTTAAAGACGATTAAAGCAATTCCATTAAGACTTTCTGAGCCAATTACAATAGAAGCTCGTGGTGAAGCATTCATGCCAAAAGCTAGCTTCGAAAAGGTTAATGAAGCGCGTGAAAAGAATGGGGAAGAATTATTTGCAAATCCAAGAAATGCAGCGGCTGGTTCATTACGCCAACTTGACCCAAAAATTGTTGCAAAGAGAGATTTATCGTTCTTTGTTTATGGATTCCCTACAGCTGAAGAATTTTCAATTCAAAAGCATAGCGAAGCCTTAGACTATCTTCACAAACTTGGATTTAAAACAAATACTTTCCGCAAATCATGCCATACAATTGAAGAAGTAATTGCATACGTTGAGGAATGGAAAGAAAAACGCCCATCATTGCCATATGAGATTGATGGAATTGTCATAAAAGTGGATGAATACAGTACTCAGAAAAAGTTAGGATCAACAGCTAAAGTACCAAGATGGGCTATTGCATATAAGTTCCCAGCTGAAGAGGTAGTTACAAAATTAGTAGATATCGAATTAAGTGTTGGTCGTACAGGAGTGGTAACACCAACTGCAATTTTAGAACCTGTTCGTGTTGCAGGGACAGTAGTAAAACGTGCATCACTTCATAATGAAGATTTAATTAAAGAAAAAGACATTCGAATTGGTGACTCAGTCGTTATTCGCAAGGCTGGAGATATTATTCCTGAAGTTGTAAATGTAATATTAGATCGTCGTACTGGTGATGAGCAGCCTTTTGCAATGCCAACTCACTGCCCTTCATGTGATCATGAGTTAATAAGAGTGGCAGGTGAAGTGGCACTACGTTGTGTAAATCCATTCTGTCCATCTCAAATTCGTGAAGGATTAATTCATTTTGCGTCTCGTGATGCAATGAATATCGACGGTTTAGGGGAAAGAGTAGTATCGCAATTATTCGATGCTAATTTGATTAAGACATTTACAGATCTTTACCTTCTAACGAAAGAACAATTATTATCACTAGAACGATTTGGAGAAAAGTCAGCAGATAAATTAGTTTCTGCAATTCAAACTTCTAAAGAAAATTCACTAGAAAAATTATTGTTTGGTTTAGGGGTTCGTCATGTTGGAGCTAAAGCAGCAAAAACATTAGCACAGCATTTCCAAACAATTGATCGACTGATGGAGGCATCTGTTGAGGAAATTACCGGAATTAATGAAATTGGTTCTAAAATGGCCCAGTCAATCAATGAATATTTTTCACAGGACGAAGTAAAAGAACTTATTTCAACGTTTAAAATTGTTGGAGTAAATACTGAATATAAAGGGATTCAAGTAGAAAATATTAATATGGATTCTCTTTTTGCTGGTAAAACGGTAGTATTAACTGGTAAGCTAGAACAGATGACTAGAAGTGAGGCTAAGAAGCAGTTAGAAGCACTTGGAGCAAAAGTAGCTGGAAGTGTTAGTAAGAGTACTGATTTAGTCATTGCAGGTGAGGCTGCTGGATCGAAATTAGATGCTGCACGTAAATTAAATATCGAAGTTTGGGATGAAGAGAGAATGATTAAAGAGCTTCAACCACAATAACTATTTCAATCAACTAGAGGGCGGATTAATGAGGTATTAGTTCGTTCACTTAATAAGTAGAAGGTGTGAGTTAGATGAAAAAACGTATAGGAATGCTCCTATGTTGTTTTTCGCTCATCTTATCTGGGTGTTCATTATCAATAAAGAATGAAGATAAGGTTGTACAAGAGAGCAATAACAAAAAAGGGGAAGACGCAATCATACCCCGTTACTCAATTTCAAATGATTACTACAAGACAATACTTCCATTTAAGCCAAGCAAAACAAGAGGTGCTGTCGTTGCAAATATCGATAATAGACTTGATATTAGTGAATTTGAATTAGGTTTAATGCGAATTGTACAAGAGCAATATTCAACAAAAGATTACTTGTATCAAGAAGGACAATTATTAAGTAAAAAAACAGTGGAATCTTGGCTAAAAAGGAAGTATACTCCTTCACAATTTAAACAAAAACAAGATGCACTTAAGAACGCAAATTTAAAACCGAATTCGATTACAAACGATGGATTGAATCCAATTCAAACGGACACAAAAAATCTTACCGAAGATCAAAAAGCTAAACAAGCTCCGATTTTTTTAAATTCTATTTTAGAGCAGGATTATCTAAAAAAGAATGGGAAAGAAGTTAAAGTTGAGGGAGTAGCAATTGGTTTAGCAATGAACTCTGTTTATTATTATCAAGAGGAACATGGCTACCCAAGAGAGCTTAAAATACCTCAAGATGAAATGATTAAACAAGGTAAAGCAATCGCTCAAGAAATTTTGACGCGAGTGCGAAAAATGGACGAATTTAAAGATATACCAATCACATTTGCTATTTTCCGTCAGCAAAGCCAGTCATCTGTAGTACCTGGAAACTATGTTGCTATGACTTCAGTTTCTGGAAATGACTTCTCGATTAGTAATTGGGATAAAATAAATGAGAAGTATTATTTATTCCCTTCAGCTGCTGCGACTGCTGATTACCGAGATGATGCAATGAAAATGGTTAATTTTAAATCAGATATAGAAAATTATTTTCCGAATTATACTGGTGTTGTAGGCACTGGTTTTTATAAGGATAATGAATTAATACAACTAAAAATTGATATACCTATGCAATTTTATGGTAAGGCAGAAGTCATAGCTTTTACCCAATATGTAGCGGGACTTATGATGGACCATTTCCCTTCATACTTAAAGGTTGAGACGAATATATTCTCATCTAATGGACAGGAAGCACTCATCGTAAAAGAAGTAAATGCTAAGGAACCAAGTGTGCATATTTATAACTAATAGGAAGAGGACTACTCTTCCTTTTTTTTTATTTAAGGGAAGAATCTGTAAGCGTTTCATATTTGAAGAATATATAGGAATATTGTATTATGTAAATGTGAGTTTTTTATACAGTAGTTATTCTACTAGCAATTTACTGAAAAAACTGATAGAAAAACGGTTACAGTTATTGCTATTTTCAAACTAAAGGGGGATTTATTCAATGGTTATACCTTACAAACATGAGCCATTTACTAACTTTGGCTTAGAGGAAAATCAAGAACAATACAATCAAGGATTAGCAAAAGTTTCATCTTATTTAGGTGAAAAATATCCACTAATCATTGGTGGAGAGCGTATCTTTACAGACGAACAGATCGTATCTGTAAATCCTTCGAATCATAAAGAAGTTATTGGTTCTGTATCTAAAGCAAGCCGTGACTTAGCTGAAAAAGCTATGCAAATTGCTGATACAACTTTTAATACATGGAAAAAAGTTAAACCTGAAGTTCGTGCTGACATCTTATTCCGTGCGGCTGCAATTATTCGTCGCCGTAAACACGAATTCTCAGCTTTATTAACTAAAGAAGCTGGTAAACCTTGGAATGAGGCAGATGCTGATACAGCTGAAGCAATTGATTTCTTAGAGTTCTATGCTCGTCAAATGTTACAATTAAAAGACGGAATTCCTGTTGAAAGCCGTCCTGGTGAATATAACCGTTTCAACTACATTCCATTAGGAGTTGGTGTTGTAATCTCTCCTTGGAACTTCCCATTTGCAATCATGGCTGGAACAACTGTAGCTGCTGTAGTAACTGGTAACACAGTTCTATTAAAACCAGCAAGTACAACTCCAGTAGTTGCTTACAAATTCTTAGAAGTATTAGAAGAAGCTGGATTACCTGCAGGCGTAGTAAACTTCGTACCAGGTAGTGGTGCTGAAGTAGGAGATTACTTAGTTGATCACCCTCGCACTCGTTTCATCAGCTTTACTGGCTCTAAAGAAGTAGGTATCCGTATTTATGAGCGCGCTGCAAAAGTAAACCCAGGTCAAATCTGGTTAAAACGTGTTATCGCTGAAATGGGCGGTAAAGACACAATGGTAATTGATAAAGAAGCTGATTTAGAATTAGCTGCTAAATCAATCGTTTCATCTGCATTCGGATTCTCTGGTCAAAAATGTTCAGCATGTTCTCGTGCGGTAATTCACCAAGATGTGTATGATCAAGTTCTTGCTCGTGCAATTGAATTAACAAACGAATTAACTGTTGGAAACCCAGAAGACCGTTCAACTTACATGGGTCCAGTTAATGACCAAGCTGCTTTCAATAAAGTAATGAGCTACGTACAAATCGGACGTGAAGAAGGCCGTGTAGTAACAGGTGGAGAAGGAGACGACTCTACTGGTTGGTTCATCAAACCAACAATCGTTGCTGACGTTGCTGAAGACGCTCGTTTAATGAAAGAAGAAATCTTTGGACCAGTTGTAGCATTCTGCAAAGCTAAAGACTTTGATCACGCTTTAGAAATTGCTAACAACACTGAATACGGTTTAACAGGTGCTGTAATCTCTAACAACCGTGCAAACATCGAAAAAGCACGTGAAGACTTCCACGCAGGTAACTTATACTTCAACCGTGGATGTACTGGTGCAATCGTTGGTTACCAACCATTTGGTGGATTCAACATGTCAGGTACTGACTCAAAAGCAGGCGGACCAGACTACCTAGTTCTTCACATGCAAGGTAAAACAACTTCAGAAATGCTTTAATAAATAGAGTAAAGGTTTGTTTTATAAACATCCTTTAATAGAAGAAACCCCACGAAGAAATTAATTCTTTGTGGGGTTTTCTTTGTATTACATTTCATTTCTTATTTATCATCAAAAGATAAAGATTACTTTTGTCTATAGTATGTCTAAAAATAGAACGTTTTCCGAAACATCAGCTTGTTCCGTAGTAAATGGAATCAAGCAATTAGTATAATGGTTAAAAGAAATGAAAGTTAGAGGACTTTGAGTATGAATCCTAAAAAAGATCTTTACAAATCCTATGACTTTATAATGCTAATTTTAATGTTTTGTTTAATGTTTATTAGTATAATTGCAATCTATTCGGCTAGTAAAAGTGGTCAGTATCAGGGAAGTTTTGTAGTAAGGCAAAGTATTTTTTATTTCATTGGACTTACAGTATCTCTATTAGTTGCGAAAATTGATCTTAATCGAATCAAAAGAATAAACTGGATTATTTATGGAACAAGTATTGTATTTTTAATTGTTTTAATGTTTGCTCCTGAAAGTATTGCGAGACCAGTTAACGGGGCAAAAGCATGGTTTCAGCTACCGTTTATTGGTTCATTTCAACCTTCAGAATTTATGAAGATAAGTTTGCTTATCAGTATTAGTGCCTTGGTAGATAAACATAATAAGATATTTAAAATAAATAATGTAAAAACGGATTTAATATTGTTATGTAAAATTCTACTTATTTCGTTGCCACCTTCTTTAATTGTTCTTAAACAACCCGACACTGGGATGACTATGATTTTTCTAGTCATTATTTTCTCCATCATATTGTGTTCTAAGATTAAAACATCAATTGTGTTATTTTTAATTTCAATTCCTACACTTATGATCTCTACTCTTTTAGTTATTTTAACTAAATTTCCGAATTACTTTGAAGTAAGAATATTATCTTTATTAATGCCTCATCAGAGAAGTAGAATTGAAGGCTGGTTAGATCCATTTGAGCATAGTGATGCTGGATTTCAAACAAAACAGGGCTTACTTGCAATTGGTACTGGCCAACTTTCTGGAAAAGGATACTTAAATGGAGTTGTCTACATCCCAGAAGAACATACTGATTTTATTTTTGCCAATATAGGTGAAGAGTTTGGATTTGTTGGAGGTGCTTTATGCATAGCTTTGTTTTTTCTATTGCTAAGTAGAATAGTGAATATTTCTTTAGATGCATTGAAAAATGCCAATAATTTGTTTGGAACTTTGATTTGTGTAGGTACGGTATCGGTATTAGCTTTTCAAATCTTTCAAAACATAGGAATGACAATAGGTTTGCTACCTGTAACAGGTATTACGCTACCATTTTTAAGTTATGGTGGGAGTTCACTGTTATCAAATATGATATTAATAGGATTAACACAATCAGTTAGGAATTCTTATAATGGATACATTTTCTATAGTTTAGAAAGAGGGGAGTATGGAAAAAGAAATATTCGGTAAGAGAATGAAAGTTTTACTATACATAGTCGCTAGTTTGTTTTTGATTATCATTTTAAAATTGTTATACATTATAATAATTTAGAAAATTTTTTAATTTAGTGTTTTTTTAATTATTATTTGTGAATCATTTCATAAAAAGTACTAAATAATAAATTTACCAAATTCAGAATCATTATGTATTAAGTACCTTGAAGGGTGTAAATAAATTTACGCTCTTTTTGTTATGCCCAATACTTTACTTCCAACTAAACCCTTCCCCATATTATTATGCTATAATTTTAAATAAACAATAGTGAACAGAGAGAAGGGATACCATGCAAATTTTACAGAGAATTATTCAATTAGTAGATTCAATTCCTTTAGGAACTCGTGATGATTGGGACTCTTATTTTTTAGGACAGGCATTTATAACTTCTCTTCGTTCAACTTGTGGAAGTCGAAGGGTTGGAGCAGTTATTGTAAGTGATAATAGAATAATTGCTTCTGGGTATAATGGATATCCAAAGGGAGCTAAGCATTGTATTGATGGGGGATGCCCGCGATTTGCTGCTCGTCAAGAAGGGTTATTAGATAGTGGTAAATACTCAGATCAATACCCTTGTGATGCTTTCCATGCTGAAGAAAATGCAATTTATCAACTAGTACAATCAGGGATTCAAAAAACAAAAGGTGATAATTGGACAATCTATTGTACAACTGCACCATGTCGAGCTTGTGCGAAAATGATAAATGGAGCGGGGATTACCAGAGTTGTTTATAATGTGGGCTATCCGGATGATTATTCAATTGAGTATTTTAAAAAATATGGAATTGAGCTAACAAGAATCCCTACCGAATAAACTTTAATCCATATTTAAACAAACGTTTGATTAATTTTTATAAGTAGGTAAATCCTGTACAGACTGTTTGAAAGCGTAAGTCTTTCGAGGTTCGTGAGCCTAATGAGAAGCGGAGTTGTCCAATCCGATAATGAGCTTCAGTTAGGTGAAGAAACGAAGAAAGCGAGCGTATGACGGGCAGTCTGTAATTATTTTACTTGGATTTAAGTGGAATGTTGCCCGACACATGGGAAATTTGGTATTATCAGTATATTGTATGTTGTGCGAATAATATGGAGGTGCATATAAATGTCAAAAATTACAATGGAGCAAGTTAAGCACGTTGCTCATTTAGCGCGTTTAGCGGTGACTGAGGAAGAAGCAGAGAAGTTTTCAAAACAACTTGGAGCAATTTTAGATTTTGCTGAGCAGTTAGGTGAACTTGATACAACAAATGTGAAACCAACTACGCATGTTCTAAAAATGCGTAATGTATTACGTAAAGATGAGCCAGGTCAAGGTTTACCAATTGAAGAGGTACTGAAAAATGCACCAGACCACAAAGATGGACAAGTTAAAGTACCGTCAATATTGGATTAAGGGGGGGAATTAGAATGTCATTATTTGAATATACAGTTTCAGAATTACATAGCAAATTAAAATCAAAAGAGATTAAAGTAGAAGAATTAGTAAATGAATCATATGAGCGAATCTCTGCAGTTGATGGTGAAGTAAAATCATTTTTAACTTTAAATGAAGAGCAAGCGCGTCAACAAGCGAAAGCACTTGATGAAAAGCCTTGGGATGAGTCTCGTGGAATTCTTTCTGGTATGCCAATTGGTGTAAAAGATAATATCGTTACAAAGGGTCTTCGTACTACTTGTGCGAGTAAAATTCTTGAGAACTTCAATCCAATTTATGATGCGACAGTTGTAACGAAATTAGCACAAGCTGAAAGCATTACGATCGGTAAATTAAATATGGATGAATTTGCAATGGGTTCATCTAATGAAAATTCTGCGTTCGGTGGTACTCGTAATCCTTGGAATACTGAATATGTACCAGGCGGAAGTAGCGGTGGGTCTGCAGCTTCAGTTGCTGCTGGAGAAGTATTATTTTCTTTAGGTTCTGATACAGGTGGATCAATCCGTCAACCAGCTTCATTCTGTGGAGTTGTTGGTTTAAAACCTACATATGGTCGTGTATCTCGTTCTGGTTTAGTAGCATTTGCTTCTTCTCTAGATCAAATTGGCCCAATTACTAGAAATGTAGAAGATAATGCACTATTATTACAAGCAATTTCAGGATTAGATGCAAGTGACTCAACTTCAGCAAATGTAGAAGTTCCTTCATTTACTAAGGCGTTAACAGGTGATGTAAAAGGTCTTCGTATCGCTGTACCTAAAGAATATTTAGGAGAAGGTGTTGGTGAAGAAGCTCGTGCATCTGTTATGGCTGCTTTAAATTTATTAGAAAGCTTAGGTGCTACTTGGGAAGAGGTTTCATTACCACATTCTAAATATGCATTAGCTACATATTATTTAATTTCTTCATCTGAAGCATCTGCTAACTTAGCTCGTTTCGATGGTATTCGCTACGGTCATCGTGCAGTTGATGTAGAAAACTTAATTGATCTTTATAAGAAAACTAGAGCTGAAGGCTTTGGTGATGAAGTAAAACGCCGTATCATGTTAGGTACTTATGCATTAAGTTCTGGTTACTATGATGCTTACTATAAAAAAGCTCAACAAGTACGTACATTAATAAAAGAAGATTTCGAGAAAGTATTTGAAAACTATGATGTTATTATTGGACCAACTACACCAACTCCTGCATTTAAAGTAGGCGAAAAAGTAAGTGATCCAATGACAATGTACGCAAATGATATTTTAACGATTCCAATTAACTTAGCGGGTGTACCTGCGATTTCTGTTCCTTGTGGTTTCCACAATGGTCTTCCATTAGGATTACAAATTATTGGTAAACATTTTGATGAGTCTACAATTTATAGAGTTGCCCATGCATACGAGCAAGCAACTGACTTTACAAAACAAAGACCACAACTATAAGGAGGCGCGGGAAAGATGAATTTTGAAACGATAATCGGTTTAGAAGTACACGTAGAATTAAAAACAAAATCAAAAATCTTCTCACCAAGCCCTAATGCGTTTGGTGCAGAACCAAATACAAACACTGGTGTAATCGATTTAGGTTATCCAGGTGTGTTACCAGTATTAAATGAAGAAGCTGTAAACTTTGGTATGAGGGCAGCAATGGCATTAAATTGTGAAATTGCAACTGAAACAAAGTTTGACCGTAAAAACTATTTCTATCCTGATAATCCAAAAGCTTACCAAATCTCTCAATTTGATAAGCCGATTGGTGAAAATGGATGGATTGAAATTGAAGTTGGTGGCAAAAAGAAACGGATCGGCATTACTCGCGTTCACTTAGAAGAGGATGCTGGAAAGTTAAATCATACAGATGAAGGTTATTCATTAGTAGACTTTAACCGTCAAGGAACTCCATTAATTGAAATCGTTTCTGAGCCGGATATGAGAACACCTGAAGAGGCTTATGCATATTTAGAAAAACTTAAGTCAATTATTCAATTCAGTGGTGTATCAGATGTAAAAATGGAAGAAGGCTCACTTCGTTGTGATGCTAATATTTCTTTACGTCCATTTGGACAAGAGAAATTCGGTACAAAAGCAGAATTAAAGAACTTAAACTCATTTGCTTTCGTTCAAAAAGGACTAGAGCACGAGCAAGTTCGCCAAGAAAAAGTATTATTATCTGGCGGAGTAATCCAACAAGAAACACGTCGTTACGATGAAGCTACAAAGACTACAATCTTAATGCGTGTAAAAGAAGGATCGGATGATTACCGTTACTTCCCAGAACCAGACTTAGTTGAACTATACATTGATGATGAGTGGAAAGAACGTGTTCGCAACAGTATTCCCGAGCTTCCAGATGCTCGTCAAAAACGCTATGTAGAGCAATTAGGTTTACCAGCATACGATGCAATGGTATTAACTTTAACAAAAGAAATGTCTGATTTCTTCGATGAAACTGTTAACAATGGTGCAGATGCAAAATTAGCATCTAACTGGTTAATGGGTGAAGTTTCAGCATACTTAAATAAATCACAAAAAGAACTACATGAAGTTTCTTTAACGCCTGAAAACTTATCTAGTATGCTTAAGTTAATTACAGACGGTACAATCTCTTCTAAGATTGCGAAAAAAGTATTCACTGAGTTAATCGAAAACGGCGGAGACGCAAACGAAATTGTAAAAGCGAAAGGCTTAGTACAATTATCTGATGAAGGCGCACTTCGTAAAATCGTTATTGAAACTCTTGATGCTAACCCACAATCAATTGAAGACTTTAAAAATGGTAAGGACCGAGCTATTGGTTTCCTTGTTGGTCAAATGATGAAAGCGACTAAAGGCCAAGCGAATCCACCACTATTAAATAAGATCTTAATGGAAGAAATTCAAAAAAGATAATTCTATCAATAAAAAACTACGAGCTATAAGCTCGTAGTTTTTTTCAGAGTGTTGAATTATAAAATGGTCAATAGAGAAAACGGATATTAAATGAACATTTATTAATGATGAAATTATCATTTTTTGGTTGATCTTTCTATTAATGGTTTTAAATTTTAATATGTTTGAGAAATTTTATAATTCTAATAACACTAGTAATGTTTTTTCAGAAGTTAAAAATATTATGAGCTGATTTAAAAATAAATTCAATTGATTAGTTTATAAATTAATGTTCGAAATTAATTGACCTACAAACTGATTAATAAACATCTGTTGGGATACTCTTAGTAAAGGCTATTTGATTAGGTTTTATTGCAGACTTTTTTGATGAATAAGTTGATTGGAACGGAGGTGTGCTCGACTCCTATGGGATATGCGGGAAGCCTGAGACCCCGCAGGCTCGCCGAGGAGGCTCAGGTCTCGCCCCATGGAAAGCGAGCATCCTGTAGTGGAAATCAACATCACTATACTCCTTTTACGAAAATTTGGTAATATAATTGACAAGGTTGTTTTTCAACAACGTGAAAAAACTACGAGCTATAAGCTCGTAGTATTTTTGCATTGTTTAGAGTCAAAATGATTCAATAATATGGTTGGCTTGTTGATGCATACAAAAGGATATCCACTTTACTGTTGGGTCATTATATAATCCTGTTATATGTATTAATAAAGAAAAACAACCAGCACCTAGTAGATTTCCAATGTAAGATATAAGCCATAAATGTAACACCTCTGGCCATTTCATTTTTCCTCTTATGGCAGTATAGGCAAAATAAAATATGTTTCCTATAAATAGGTCAGCACCGCCGTATGCAATTAGAAGAATGGCGACGGTAATTGTTATAACAGCCATTGGGTAAGCAAAAGGTGTATAAGTAGCATGAAAGAAATGACCTGATTTAAATGCTACTATAACTCCGAAGCCAATAAACATACTAGCCATTATTGCTCTTAATAAAAAACGCAAAACACTATCACGGTAAATTTTTAACTTTTTTAGAGCAAAATACTCTACATTCACAAACGGTTTGTTTTCCATCTCATTATCAATCCTTAATTCTACTTTAATGTATTTATCATCAATATGTACTATAATAGTTAAGTTGTTCAAAATGGTTGAAAAATATAGCAAAGAAACCAATGTAATATAAATTTAATATAATATAATTATGCTTTTCAATCTGGGTTTGAACATGCTTTATAAAGGTAAAAATAGATAAGTAAATGGAAAAAGTTTACTACAAAAACTTTTTAGGTTAGGATATAAGTTAGAGAACTTAAATAAATAAGTAGGATGGTTAATGATGAAACGTGCTAGAATTATCTACAACCCTACTTCTGGTCGTGAAATTTTTAAGAAAAAGCTTCCCGATGTGTTGCAATTGTTCGAGCAAGCGGGTTATGAAACCTCTTGTCATGCAACAACCGGTGCAGGAGATGCGACAATCGCAGCAAGAGAAGCATGTGAAAGAAAATTTGATTTAGTTGTAGCTTGCGGTGGAGACGGAACACTTAATGAAGTCATTAGTGGTATGGCAGAACAAGAATATCGACCAAAGTTAGGATTAATCCCGGTTGGGACAACAAATGATTTTGCTAGAGCAATTGGTGTGAATGTTTCAATTATGGAAGCGGCTGAAGTCATAACAAATGGGCAAACTGTACCCCTTGATATTGGAAGAGTTGATGATAAATATTTTGTAAATATTTTAGCTGCCGGTAAAATTACAGAATTAACATATGAAGTACCTAGTAAACTAAAAACAATGTTAGGACAGCTAGCATATTATTTAAAAGGTATTGAAATGTTACCAAGAGTTAAGCCTACACGATTAAAAATTGAGTATGACGGAAAAGTATTTGATGAAGAAGCATTTTTGTTCTTATTATCGAATACTAATTCGGTTGGTGGATTTGAAAAAATCGCTCCTGAGGCAAGCATTAATGATGGTCAATTTGACTTATTAGTCTTAAAGAAATCAAATATTGCCGAAATCATCAGAGTATGTGCTCAGTTATTAAAAGGTCAGCATGTACAAAATGAATTTGTTCTTTATACTAGAGCAAGCCATTTGAAAATTATGTCTGATGAAAAACTACTATTAAATATTGATGGTGAGTTAGGTGGAGAAACACCATGTACTGTCGATATGCTTTACAATCATCTAGAAATCTATGTACCATAATAAGTGAAATAGTAGTAAATACTAGAAAAAGTAACCACGGTAGTTAACGTGGTTATTTATTTTGTATAATGAAATGGTTTAATAAAAGGTTGAAAGGTAGGTAAGGGACTTGTCGAAAAGAGTGTTACCTGTAGAAAAGAATCAATTTATTGATGTTGAATTTATCGATTTAACTCATGAGGGACATGGAGTTGCAAAGGTGGATGGATATCCGATCTTTGTACCAAATGCACTTCCTGGTGAAAAAGCACAAATTAAGGTGCTAAAAACAAGCAAAGGCTTTGGGTTCGGTAAAATTATTGAATTCCAAAAAGAAAGTGATGTTCGAGTTGTACCAATTTGTTCGATTTACAATCAATGTGGTGGGTGTCAAACTCAACATATGAGCTACGATGGCCAACTCGAAGCGAAACATAAACAAGTAGTAGAAGTTGTAAAACGAATTGGAAAACTTGATGACGTTGTAATCCATCCAGTGCTAGGAATGGAAAATCCATGGAGTTATCGTAACAAAGCACAAGTTCCAGTAGGGGAACTAGAAGGTGGACTAGTTGTTGGTTTCTATCAAAAGAGAAGCCACGAAATTATTCCAATGAATGAATGCTACATTCAAGGAAAAGAAAATGATGAAATGATACAAGCTGTAAAAGATCTTTGTGAGGAATTAAAAATTGAGCCATACGATGAAGTTGGCCATAAAGGACTATTGCGTCATATTATGGCACGCTATGGATACTATACAAATGAATCAATGCTAGTCCTTGTTACAAATAAAAAGAACTTTGCCCAAAAAGATGAATTAATAGCTAGAATTGTTGAGAAGTATCCAACAATTACAAGCATTATTCAAAACGTAAATAATGAAAAAACAAATGTGATTCTTGGAAATCAAACAATTGTATTATACGGAAGTGAAACAATTAAAGATAAAATTGGTGACATTACTTTCGAAATTTCAGCTCGATCATTTTATCAAGTAAATCCTACACAAACGAAGGTTTTATATGATAAAGCACTCGAATATACAAACTTAAACGGTAGTGAAACAGTTATTGATGCATACTGTGGAATCGGATCAATCTCCTTATTTTTAGCTCAAAAGGCTAAAAAAGTTTATGGTGTAGAAATTGTACCAGAAGCGATTGAAGATGCGAAACGAAATGCAAGAATTAATGAGATGACAAATGTTGAATTTGAAGTAGGGAAAGCTGAAGAAGTTATACCTAATTGGTACAAGCAAGGTATTACAGCGGAAGTATTAGTTGTAGACCCTCCAAGAAAAGGTTGTGACGAGGCTTTATTAAATACAATCATTGAGATGAAACCGAGCAAAGTAGTTTATGTATCATGTAATCCAGCCACATTAGCAAGAGATTTACGAGTACTTGAAGACGGTGGTTATAAAACAGTAGAAATTCAGCCAGTGGATATGTTCCCACATACTAGTCACGTAGAAGCTGTCGCGAAATTAGTACTTAAGTAAGAGAACTGACACTAATCCTTTTCAACCAAGTGTTCTACCAAGGTACTTTAGTTTTTAGCAAAACCTTTATGAATTAAGAACATAGGTTTGCTGGTTGATGGCGTGGAAATAATAAGTGAATAAAGGTATAAGTGTAAGCAAGGACATCTTGCTTTTTAATTTTGGGATATGAGAATTGACTGGAATCCCATAATGAGAGGATTTGAAAATTAAGATGAAAGATAATTTTTGGCGTGATTTACCGCGACCATTTTTTATACTGGCACCAATGGAAGAAGTGACGGATGTTGTTTTTCGCCACGTTGTAAGTGAAGCAGCCAGACCAGATGTGTTTTTCACAGAGTTTACAAACAGTGAGAGTTATTGTCACCCAGAAGGAAATAAAAGTGTGCGTGGGCGTTTGGCTTTTACAGAGGATGAACAGCCAATGGTAGCTCATATTTGGGGAGATAAGCCTGAATTTTTTCGTCAAATGAGTATTGGTATGGCAGAACTTGGTTTTCGTGGTGTGGATATTAATATGGGCTGTCCTGTACCTAATGTGGCAGGACACGGAAAGGGAAGCGGCCTGATCCGACGTCCAGAAGTTGCAGCAGAATTAATACAAGCAGCAAAAGCAGGAGGATTACCTGTAAGTGTAAAGACAAGGATTGGTTTCTCTGAGGTAGACGAATGGCGTGACTGGCTAACTCATATTTTGAAACAAGACATTGCCAATCTGTCCATCCATCTTCGTACAAGAGATGAAATGAGCAAAGTGGATGCACATTGGGAACTAATACCGGAGATAAAGAAACTTCGCGACGAAGTGGCACCAGATACACTCTTAACGATCAATGGGGATATCACTGACCGTCAAGTTGGCTTAAAGCTCGCTCATCAATACGGTATTGATGGGGTTATGATTGGGCGTGGTATTTTCCATAATCCATTTGCTTTTGAAAAGGTGCCGACAGAACATAGCAGTAAGGAACTACTTGATCTCTTAAGATTGCATATGGATCTCCATGATAAATATTCATATTTAGAGCTGCGTTCGTTTAAGGCTTTACATCGCTTTTTTAAGATATATGTTCGTGGGTTTAGAGGGGCAAGTGAATTAAGAAATCAATTAATGAGTACAACATCAACAGATGAAGTACGTGCAATGCTTAATAACTTTGAGTCAAAGAATCTTGATGGAATATTAGAACTGTAAAAGTGTCAGCCATTGTGTTGTCGATTACAGTCTACACATATAAATACAATTAAAAAGTACTCTCTAGAGTAGACACTTTAAAAGTCTAGCTATAGGGTACTTTTTTTGTTTTTATTATACAATCTAGAACTTTGACAAGTTGTTAACATTGAATAAGTGGTTTTTTTCCTTTACATGAAGAAAATATCCACCTAGTAAATGAGAAATGTTTACTTTACAATTAATGCAACTATACATTCATAATAAATTTTGAAATTTAAGATGAAATAAAACGATAAAAAGAATGAATTAAAAGCTAAATGTATTAAGTAGATTGATACTTATTAGCCTAACGAAAGGACGGATCAACACATAATGAATAGATTGATAATCGGAATGGATGGCGGAGGAACGAAAACGAGAGTTATGGTGAAAGAACGACTAGATGGAGAAACGTTATTTGATCAAAATTTTGGAATGTCAAATTATAACAACATTGGTGTAGAAGGTCTTAGACCAGTATTTAGTGAAATATATGAATCACTTATTCTCCATTTTGGAGAGCGCTTACAAAATGCAATTCTTGTACTAGGCTCTGCGGGAGTTGATCGACCGAAGGATATAGATATTTATTTGAATGCATTAAAAGAAAGTGGGTTTACTTGCCAGTTAGAAGTAGTGAATGACGCAGAAATTGCTCTTGTTGGTGGGAACGGAGACCGAAAAGATGCTTTGATGATTGCTGGAACAGGCTCCATTGTTATGGGAGTAGACTCAAAGGGAAATACAATACGCTCAGGCGGATGGGGCGGTTTAATAAGTGATGAGGGTGGAGGTTTCCAAATTGGTTTACATGCAATCGCGACTGTTATGAATGAGTATGACAAAGTGATTGCTCCTACATCATTTACCGAAAAGTTACTCGCACACTTTAAGTTGAATTCTCCAGAAGATTTTATGGACTTATTATACATGGAAGATACAATTCCGGTAGATAAGGTAGCTTCATGTACGCCAATCATTATAGAAGCATGGGTAAAAGGTGACGAAGCTGCTCGTACGATTGTCGAAGGAGAACTAGATAAATTGGTTCGTTTAGTGATTGGAATCAGCCGACAAATGGGATCAGTTAATTTCCGCCTTTCTGTGGCAGGAAGTTTGTTGACGAAATCAACTGAGTATTTCGATACGCTAAAAGAGAAGTTAAATGTGGCTTTACCACAAGTTGAACTTTCTGCACCTCTTTATGATCCAGTTTTCGGTGCCATCATTATTGGTGAGAAATACAAGTAATTCAAAATAAAAATAGTAAGGAATGGCGAGCGAATATGCGTGAAATAGGAATTAGTGTGTATCCCAACTTTTATCCATTGGATCAAATCAAAGATTATTTAGAAAAGGCTAATTCATTTGGTTTTAAAAAGGTATTTGTTTCACTGATTTTAAATAACCATGGTTTTGAAGGTGCACTAAATGTAAATTCAGACACTTGGAATGAATTATTTAGTTATTGCAAAGAACTTAATATGACTGTGTCAGCTGATATGAATGATGAAGTTTTCAGTGAGTTGGGTTGTACATTAACCGACCTTACAGCGTTGCAAAATATGGGTATCACAAGACTTCGGATCGATGGCGGATTTACGAGTGAAGAAGTTGCACTTCTTTCAAAAAATAAAGAGGGAATTCAAATAGAAGTAAATGCTTCAATGTCATCGTCTAGTAATCAAGGCGGAAACGCTTTACGCGAATGTCGTGAGTTTTTAGAAACAATAGAAAGAGAAGGAAATATTGGACAACTAACAGCTTGTCATAATTTCTTTCCTCTACCAGATACAGCATTGTTTTTAGAAGACATTCGCTCAATTAACAATATGTTTGCTTTATTCGGTGTGCCAGTTGGAGGATTTGTTGCATCTCAGCTTTCGCCTAAAGATTTACACCATTTAGGTCATGGAGTTTGTACAATTGAAAAACACCGCTTCTTGCCTAGCCATATTGCCATGCTAGAGTTATTTGCAAATGGATTTAATGATGTGTTAATTGGTGACTCTTTTGCAGATTTTTCAGAGCTCAAAGAAATGGCTAGATGTTACAAACAAGAATATATAGAAATTCCAGTTGTTTTTAATCAGTTTGTTCCAGAGCAGACAAAGCTGAAAATTAGCGAGCAGATTCTTATTTCAAGAGTAGATCAACCAGCAAATCTCATTCGTGCAACTGATACAAGGGGAATGGAAGTACCCCATTGCTATTGTGCACCAAGAGGGAAGTATTCAGTTTCTATTTTAAATAATCGAAGTGCACAATATGAGGGAGAAGTACAAATTTCATTAAAAGATTTAGGGCAATCCGTTGAACATAATGTCATTGGATTTGTTCATCCTTTTGCATACGATTTAATGCCTTATTTATTAGCGGGCAAAAATAAGTTTCGATTAGTTGAATATAAATAAAAAAATTTATAGTCGAGGTATTAGAATGGTAAAAAGTGCAGTAATTCTTGCGGCAGGCAAAGGGAGTAAAATGAATCCTTTCAACGCAGTTCGCTCCAAAACAGCAATAAAAATCGCTGGTAAACCATTAATACGTTATAATATTGAATCCATTGTAGCAATGGGAATAGAAGAGATTGTTGTTGTCGTTAATGAGGAACATCAAAGAGAGATTGAGAATCTCCTCTTCGACATAGATAATATTAAATTTGTAATTGATCAATCAAATTTAGGAAGTGCAGAAAGTTTAGTAAAGGGAGTTGAGAAACTTTCAAGTACTAAGGAGTTTCTCGTTCTTTACGGGGATACGATCGTCGAACAAAAGGATCTCGAGCAATTAGCTAATTCCAACAAACCTACCGTTTTGTTGAAAAAATTAGAAGAGTCATCAAGAAATTGGATTGGTGCGAGTATAAAGGATGGATTTGTTCAGTCAATCGGTGCTCATTACCGTGGTGACAGTATTACTCATCAATTCGCAGGATTTCTTTTTGATGAGTCAATTCTAGATGAAGTGAGAAGAACGCCTGATTATTTTCCGAATGTAAAAGTAGGAGTGGGTGCTCCGAAAGAACGATACATCGAAGCTGCACTTCTAATATCACTTGAGAAAACAAAACTTCAAGCAGTTGAGTGTAATGGCCATTTCTTTGATATAGATAAGCCTTGGCATATGCTAGAAGCGAATGAATACATGGTGAATTATTTTTGTAATGTAATAAAAGAAAATGAACTAGCTGAAGGTGCGGCGATTTCTGAAAATGCGACCATTCGTGGTCACGTAAAGCTTGGTAAGAATTCTTCAATTGGTGATCGAGTTGTCATTCACGGTAACCTAATTGTGGGTGATAATACAATCATTGATAATGGTGCAATTTTCAATGGCAATGCCGTTATTGGCGATCATACTGCCATTCGTAATTATTGTATTATTTATGATGGAGTTTCAATTGGATCGCATTGTATATTCGACCATTGTGCAGAGTTTCTTGGCGGAATGGTAATGGATAAGGTATATCTTTACCACTATGGCGAGTTTTATGGCGCAATAGGCAGTCATACGGATATTGGTGCTGCAACGGTTTGTGGAACATTACGCTTTGATGACGGTGAAACTGAGCACGTTGTGAATGGACGGAAAGAAATACCTTTACATTTTTCAAATGCAGCTTATCTTGGTGACTATTGTAGAACTGGTGTGAATACGATTATTATGCCTGGTTGTAAAATAGGGGCTTATAGTGTGTTAGGAGCAGGTGCAATCATCGATAAGGATATCGAACAAAATAGCCTAGTTTTCGTAAAACAAGACTTGGTTATTAAAAAGTGGAGTGAAAAGAAGTACGGCTGGTAATTTTATTAAATCAATAAAAGAAGGTATGAATAATGGAGAATTATTTTAAATACGTGATGGCAAATCTCGAAAAATTATATACGACACAGAATCAAAAAATGGACGAAGCGGCAACATGTATTTTTGAAGCCATTCAAAATGGTGGTCGCTTCCTTGTTACTGGTTCAGGTCATTCACATATGTTTGCAGAAGAATTTTATGTAAGAGCGGGTGGATTTGCGGGGGTCTCTCCGATTTTGCCGAATGAGTTTTTTTTACATGACCATCCATTAAAAAGTACTGTGATCGAACGAATAGAAGCTTATGCAAAGGTAATTTTTGATTTATATAAAATCAGCTCAAAGGATATTCTTGTGATTGCTTCCAATTCGGGAAGAAATGGAATGACTGTTGAACTTGCAAAAATGACACAGGAATGCGGTGCAAAAGTAATTGCATTTACAAATCCTAATCAACCAGAAGGCTCAAAATCAAGACATAGTAGCGGAAAATATCTTTGCGATTTCAGTGATGTAGTCATAGATAATTGCACCGGGCCTGGAGATGCCCACTTTTATGTAGAAGAAGCCAATACAGGTATGGGGGCAACCTCTACAATGGCTGGAGCATTTGTTGCTCAAACAATTTCTATATTATTAGCAAAAAAATATCATCAAGCTGGATTAAAACCACCTGTGTTTAAAAGCTCTAATTTAGATGGTGGGGATGAATGGAATAAAGAGTTGTTTGCGAAGTATTATGGTGTTTAATTATTAATTGAATATCTATTGTAAGACCTAAAAAGATTGATTTTACTTTATTGACTCGCTTTTGCGTTCCTAGTTTATGGGAGCGCTTTTCGTGTTTGAACGAAATTAAAGAGTTAACCTTATCTTACAGAATTTCTAATACGCTGTTAAGCAACGCTTAAAACAACAAAAAGCCATAATCCTTGATCCTAGTGCTTTTATGCTAAGAAAAGGATTCTTTTTGTATACAAAAGAAATGGAATCGGTTGGTGTTAGTAAAATGTACCTGTATTTTGTTGTAGGACATAGGTCGTATTATTGCATTAGAATGTAATGTGACATATGAACTAAACCTGTTTGTTTTAAATTGCGAACTATTTTGGAAAAATTCAAACTGTTAAATAGATTTGTTGGAAAGTAAACTTAAAATACTAGATTAGGCATCTAGGGTGGTGAGGTAATGTATGCGAAGAGATTTAATATTGCAATATTTGTATCAAAAAGGAAAATCACTAACTTCACAGGAACTCGAATCAGAATTCGCCATTTCAAATCGTACACTGCGAAATGAATTAAAAGAATTAAACGCGATTGGAGAAAAGTCAGGTTTTGTGATTCAGAAAAAACGTGGTGAGGGCTATTTACTTCATATAGAAAACCAAGAGTTGGTTCAAACGTATATGAACGAAATAGACGGGGCATTAGCACCAGATTTACCTCGTGTCCGAGTGAATAATATTATTATGCTTTTGCTTCAAACGACTGAGTTTCAAACGATTGATATGTTTGCTGATAGTTTAATGATTAGCAGATCAACAGTTTTTACCGACATGATTGAAGTTGAAAAGCAAGTAAGGATTTTTGATTTAAAAGTAGAAACGAAATCACGCTATGGAGTTCGGTTACTTGGTGATGAAACGAATTTTAGAAGAGCGTTTTCCTACTTCTTAAGTCAAAAAGAAACAGGACTGTTAAAGAAGTCGAATTATCAAACTTTTGAGAAAGCTTTTCCTTTTGAGGAAATTCGAGCTGTTTTGAGTGAAGAAGTACAGAATAATCAACTGAAATTAAGTTATTTTGCACTTGAGAATATTTTAGTGCACATCCAAGTACTCTCGTTTCGAGTAACTCAACACAACTTTATCTTGCCTAATCAAGAAAAAAAGTTAGATGTTTCTCTAATCAAACCATCGTTTATGAATATAGCGAAGAGAATTTGTGAAATTCTTTCTGAACTATATCATGTCGTATTACCAGAGAGTGAAATTATCTATTTAGCTGCTCATATAAGTGGTAAATCGAGTGTAGATGATATTGAGGAACATGAAAAAAATGACTTAAAGCAAAAACTAAAGAATTGTTTAGAAAGATTAGATCAAACATTCTTAACTCAGTTTTCAGGTGATCAGCAGCTTTTAAATACGATGATCATGCATATGTATCCACTGCTAAGAAGATTATATTTCAATTTAAAGCTTACGAATCCATTGATTGATGATGTATATAGTAGGTATTCAGATGTGTTTATGATTGCTTTAAACTTTTCTGAAATGATAAAGGAAATTTGGGGATTCGAACTTTCTAGTGACGAAATGGGTTACATCACAATGCATTTAGCAGCTCATGTAGAAAGGGAGAAGCAAAAACAATTAAGTTCCTTCAAAAAGATTCTACTATCTTACGGATTAGGTGCAGGATCGGCCGATTTAATGAAAATGAAACTTGAGACACTTTTCCAAGGGGCAATAATTGACGTTGTTTTGTATAGCGAGCTTCAATTATTAAATTTAGAAGATTATGACTTATTAGTTTCATCTACTTCGATTCCCTTTGACAATATTTCGATTCCGTATATTCAAGTAGCACCAATACTAACTGAAACGGATGTTCAAAGAATTCGACGTACGCTTACTAGATACCCGGCTAATAAAGTTAAAGAAGATGTACCAACACTTTTATCTTTATTTCATACAGAGTTGTTTTATATAGAAGAAAGCAAAGAGTCGTTTGACTACAAAGCCTTCATTAAAGAAAAGGCAAAAAGCGTTGTTGAACTAGGATTTGCAGCACCTAATTATCCCGCTTTAGTTGTCGACCGTGAAGAAAAAATATCGACGATACTGCAATATGGAATTGCTGCGCCACATGCATTAAAAATGGTTGCGATTCAGGATTCAATCAGTGTGGTTATCTTTAAAAATCCACCAACGATTGATGGAAAAGTCGTACAAATCCTATTTTTAATTAATCTTCGTGCTGGAGACTTGTTTTTACACAAGGAGTTAAGTCGATTATTTTTACATTTAATGGATCATCCCGAGACCAAACAAAAAGTTTTGAAATCAAATAATTTCAATGATTTTCAATATGAAATTTCTAAAATCTTGTTTCAATATGGTTCGTAACGATTTAGCGATCATTCTATCAAGCATTACTAGGGTGATCGCTAATCGAAACGGATCAGCTTCATGTTATCATTTGTCCTTTTTAGATAATCTTGAAAACGGTTACTTGTTAAAAAAGGGTTCTTCGATTAGAAAATTAATTAAAAAAATTATTTTGGAGGAAGATAAATGAAAAGAAATAAATGGTTTTTAGGTAGAGCACTTCCAGCTTCTGTACTAGCAGCAACAATGTTTGCAAGTCCTTTAAGTGGAGTTGTTGCAAAGGCTGCACCAACTGTTACAACACAATCTGTAGCGCCGATTTCAACTGGTACTAAGATTTTTATGAATACTACACAAATTACTCATGCAAAACCAAGTGGTTTAGATACAACAAAGCCAGTAAAATGGACAACTTCTGATCCATACGTTGCATATGTTGATACAATCGGTAACGCAAAAGGTGATTACAGCGGTAAAATTTTAGGTGTATCTGGCGGTTCTGCAATCATCACAGGTACTGGAGTAGATTTAAGTGGTAATGCGGCTACTGTGAGTACTACAGTTTCTGTAATTGAAACGCAGGCATCTACTAATCTAGAAAAGCTAGTTTACTATTACAATGCTGGCGATGCGAGAATTCCTGCTACTCTTTCTTCAACTAATTGGCAAACAACACATATTCCAACTGCTCCATCTGGAACTAAGTTTCCATCTAAAAACTATGTTGGCTTTGTTAGTGGAGAAAATGGCGTAAAATGGTTAGTTTCAAAGGATACGTTAATTAAGTCAAATGGTAATGTTAACTTTGGTGATGAAAAAGATCATCCAGTAACTACTGGGATCGTATCAGATGCAATTACATTATATGATCCAAACTTAGCTCCGGCTGATCAAATTCAATATTTACAAGGTGGAAGATATGTTCCTCAAACTGGTGAAAATTCAGGCTCAGGAGTAGATAAAAACGGAAACCCAACTCAATTTAATGCCAAAGAAGTTATTACAAACATTATGCCTGATGGTAATAATGGACTTTGGATTTTAGGTGAAAAAGGAAACGCTACTCATATTGTAAGAAAGCAAATGTCTCTAATGGGCAAATCATTAGTTCAAGAAGAAATTTCTAGAAACTACGCAGATCGATTTGGATTCCAATCTGGTTCTATGAGTTTTGCTGATAAAGACAATATGATTAAAGCTCTAATGACAGCAAATAAAGATGCTATAAGCTCAATTTCTGATACGGATAATGATGGATTATGGACTACAATGTACGCTTCAGGTGAAATTTGGAGATACAACTACATGAAAGAGAACTTTGGTGAAAAAGATGCTAGAACAATAGATGCTAAAGCTTCTGCTATTCGTGCTGTTGAAGCCATCGTAACGCTTGGTTATGTATCTGGAATGCAGTTAAAAGTACCTTCAAAAGACAATGTTAACGATGTTGTTTATATTGTTAACTCACTTGGTGGAAACGCAAAGACGATTGACGAAGGTAAGAAATGGCTTGCAGACAACGAAGGTAAACCAGTATTCGTTGATAATGGTGGAAAGTATACATTAACTGACACAGGAAAACCTGCTTCTGCTGGCTTCTTTGCTAGATCATACAAAGTAGAGGGAAGCAACAATGGTTCTACGACTGCAGAGAGCAAATCATGGGATCAAGCTTGGCTTCAAAAGGATGCAGGAAAAACTACTGATTTAAATGGGAAAGAGGTTAAATATTCTGTTCCAGGTAAAATCAGTGGAGGAACTGCTGGAATCAAAGCATATGACACTGTTGCAGTTCCACAACGTTTAACGAATATTGTAAATGAGCAAAATCCTAATTTAGATGATGCAACAAAAGCTTTAGACTCAAACAAAGTCTATTACAAAGCGACAACATCTACAGACGAATTAGTAGGTCATTACTTTACATTAGACCTAGCTTATAACACGTTTAAAGATAGTGATCCTGAATTAGCAGCTCTAGTGAAAAATGATTTAATTAATCATACAAATGCAATGGTTTTAAACAACTATTATCAAGTAAGTGTTACTGGAGAGAACCCAATTGAATCTCGTTTCAATGGAACAGCTCCTGGAAATGGATTAAATGCTCCTTCAGCTCCAACTAAATGGGCTAATTTAAATCCAGAATTCCTTGACGGTGTTTCTAATGCTTGGGATCGAAATGACTACGAAGATGGTCCATTAAATGCAACATTGGCATTACAAATGCTAGTAGCTGCAAGAGATATGGGCGGTTATACGCCAGCAGAAAAGGCTGCACTTGATGCACAAGGAGTTGCAGTAATTTCTCCACTTGATTTTGCAAACGAATACAAAGTAATGAATGGTGTAAAAGCGTCTACAACAGCTTCAGAGCACAATGATTATGAAACAAGATATCCAAAGTCTTATAACTCAACTTCATTACTTGATATGTCATTACAGTACCACTCTAGATACTTTGGTATCTCTGCTCATAACGGTGACGATATTGGTGTAAGTGGTGTATCTTACGAATCATACATGAACTATTCTGATGAAGAAGAAGCTGCACTAGCATATTACACATTATCTCACCATGCAGAGAAAATGAATGCTAAAGGGATCTTAGATGGTATGAACCAATGGTGGTTTAATGAAAAGAGAGAGAAAAATCCATTTATGTCAACTTTCTACGCAGCTTCTCTAGGTGCAATGAAAGAAAAAGGATTTAGTATCGGAAGTTCAACGGTTGACCTTGAAGGTTCAACATGGCAAATGACACGTATACCAAATAACTTCATGAACTGGGATTCTCTTTCTGCAAACAGAAATGACGTAACGCACGTGACACCTGATTTAATGGTTGATCAATTAATTCCACGTGATGAAGTGATGATGTCTAAATACAATACAAATATTTTCGGAACAATGGACAGAAGAACAATTGATTCTGGAAGCAGCTTATCAATGGAATCTTCAACTGTAACATCTATGCCTTATTGGTTAACTCAAAACCCTGAGGATGCTGCATATGTAGAAGATTTAGGATCAAAAGTTACTGCACCAGTAAATAATGGTACAGAAAGCATTGCTTATCCAACGAATGTAGCAGCTATGAATCCGAATGCTAAATATAACGAAGACACACACACATTTACGATTAATGTTGGTGACTCTGTTAAATTGGATGCTAAAACAACAGGATACACAAAAAATGTAGCTTGGTTAACGAATTCTTGGGATTTAGCTGGATATAGCAATGGACTACCAACGCAAATGAATGCTGATTCAAATGTATCTCAAGTTCTAGATTTAAGAACTTTAGCAGCTTACGGTGAAGTTGGTAATGTTAGTGCAGCAGGTATTAGTGAAGATGGTGTGCACTATGGTTCATACGCAACTGCTTTAAGACCAGGAACAAGTACAGTTACGGGTTATGTGATCGACGGATTCTTTAGAGCTCCGAAAAAAATCACTTACACAATCAAAGTTGTTGATCCGATGAAATCAGCTGAAAAAATTGCTCCTACTGAGCTTGACAAGAACTCTTTTGCATACCCAACTTGGTTAAAAGATGCAATGGCTGAAAAAGGATTAAATACAGATGGAAACAAATATGTAGATGTTAGTTACGAATCATCTTCACCAGACGATGTTGCTGTTGATGCGGATGGAAAAGTAACGTTCAAAACTGATAAACCAGCTAACATCACTGCGACGGTTGTATACTCTGGAATGACATTGAACGGAGAAGCACAATTTGCAAATGATAGCCACGTGATGACTTTTGTACGCACAGTATCTAAGGATGCAAAACAAACAGTTTCATTTAATTCACAAGGTGGATCTGTAGTAGCTCCAATAACTGCAACTTACAATCAAGCGATTACAGCTCCAACACCAACAAAAACAGGTTATACATTCCTTGGTTGGTATAAAGATGCTTCATGTACTCAAGCATGGAACTTTGCAACTGATAGAGTAACAGCATCTACTACTCTTTACGCTAAGTGGGGTATTGGTAAATACACAGTTACATTTAACAGTAAAGGTGGATCTAACGTAGCTACTATAACAGGAAACTATGATTCTATCATTGCGAAACCAGCTAACCCAACGAAAAAAGGATTTGTTTTTGCTGGATGGTACAAAGATGCAGGACTTAAAACTGCTTGGAACTTTACTACTGATAAAGTAAAACAAAATACAACACTTTACGCAAAATGGGATGTTGCTAAAGCAGCAGGGCTAAAAGCAACAAAAGCAAGTACTACTTCAATTAAACTGAATTGGACTGGAGTAAGTGGTGTTTCTGGTTATGAAATCGTTCGTGCTACAAAAAGCGATTTCTCTGATCAAACAACAAAAACAACTACAACTGGAACATATACTTCAACAGGATTAGTTAAAGGTAAAACGTACTACTTTAAAGTTCGTGCCTTCACTCTTGATGGAAAAGTTAAAGTTTACGGTAGTTACACAACTGTTATTAAATTCACACTTTAAATCTTAATTACTAAATGAAATAAAAACTAAAAGGATCTTGGTATATGGGGAAATTCTTGATTTGCCAAGATCCTTTACCCTTAAAAGAGGTGAAAACGAAATGAATACTAAATTTTTTGAGAGAAAATTCTTACCGATTGCTTCGAAAATAGGCAATCAAAGACACTTACTTGCCTTACGTGACGGTATTATGTTTGCTATGCCACTAATGATCATAGGTTCATTTTTCATTATCGTAGCTTGGTTAGAAGCAGATTGGTATCAAAACTTCATGTCAAAAGTATTTGGCGAAAATTGGAATGCTTTTGGAGATATTGTTTATAACGGTTCAATGGGGATTATCGCATTAGTTGCAGTATTTGGCGTAGCGTATTCCTTAGCAAGTAGTTATAAGGTCGACAAAAAGAATATTGATGGAGTTCCAGCTGGCGTATTAGCATTAGCAAGTTATTTAATTGTTAACATTATGAGCACTTTCAAAGATGGTAAAGAAAGCGTATCGGCTTGGTCACCTGATCTATTTGGTGCACAATACCTGTTTGTTGGTTTAATCGTCGCTATTGTTACTGCTGAAATTTATCGTTACTTCTTACAAAAAAAGATTATCATCACGTTACCAGATACAGTACCGCCAACAGTTTCTCGTTCATTTACGGCTCTTATTCCTGGTTTTGTGATTATCCTTTTCTTCTTACTAGTTCGATACGGATTTAGTCATACTGGTTGGGGAGATTTTGCAACGTTTGTTCATAAGGTTGTAACACAACCATTTACGATTTTAGGATCAACTTATATTGGTACGCTTGTAGCGTGTTTAATGGAACATCTTTTATGGAGCTTTGGTATCCACGGTTCTTCGATTATCACGTCTGTTATGGAACCAATTTGGCTTACAAATGCTGATGCAAACTTAACAGCAGTTAAAGCAGGTAAAGAGTTACCACATATCATTACGTATACATTCTATGAGAATGGTATCTGGATGGGTGGATCTGGAGCTACTTTACCAGTTGCGATCTATATGACGTTTTTAGCAAAGTCAAAACTTCTTAAGAAGGTAGGACGTCTAGCAATTGGGCCATCTATATTTAACGTAAATGAGCCAATTATGTTTGGTGTTCCGATTGTTTTAAACCCATTTTTAATGATTCCTTATATTCTAGCGCCAGTAGCAGTATTAACAGTAACGTACTTTGGTACGGCAATGGGAATTTTCCCACATACGACTGGTACGATCATCCCATGGACAACCCCATATTTCATAAGCGGTTATCTAATGACGGGCGGTAAGATTATGGGTGTGGTCATGCAATTAGTAGCTTTTGCAGTGGCTTCAATCATTTGGTTCCCATTCATTCGAATGTGGGATAAGAAAAATTTAGAACTGGAGAAAGCTAGTAAATAATTCTCCGAAGCAAATAGATGGATAATTGATTAGAAGAAGGGACTACAACTTATGGAAAATCGACAAAAAATTATTACTTCGTTTCGATTAAAAAGAATCGGTGCCTTTGCCATTGATGCAATAATTGTTTCAATCATCTTGTCAATTGTGTATCGAATCACGGGACTTCCAAACTTTCCGGGGGTCTTGGCAAATATGATTGAGCTTCAGAAGTCAGCTGCTAATCAAGAGGCAGCTATAAAGGTAATGGCTCTTTTTAATGAAGCATTTCTACAGTCGCTTATAATCTATTTTTGTTATGACGTTTTAACAACACTATTATTGAGAGGATCAACAATTGGAAAGATGATTTTTCGATTGAAGGTAACTCGTATTAATAACAAAAAGGGAATGCTACCTTATATATTACTAGTGATTGTTAGAAGTTTCTTTAAATTTTTGACGATGTTTATTTTTCAAGGTCTCCCGTTCTTCTTATCTGTTATTAGCATGTTTGCTAATCAAAAATCATTAGCTGTACATGATCGAATCGGTCGATTTGTGGTTATTAATAAGAACGAAGCATAAAAACTTACTAAAGAAAGAGGAAATCATAATGAATATCTTACTTTGCTGCGCTGCAGGTATGTCAACAAGTCTAATCGTTTCTAAAATGGAAAAAGTTGCTGAATCAAAAGGGATTTCAGCACGTATATGGGCAGTTTCTGAATCAGTTGTTCGTTCAGAAATCGAAGAAGCTGATGTATTATTGCTAGGTCCACAAGTACGTTTTCTTTTAGAAGAAATGGAAGAAATCTGTGAAGAGAAAAACATTCCAGTTGAAGTAATTAATATGATGAATTATGGCATGTGCGATGGTGAAGCTATTTTAGAGCAAGCTATCAATTTAATTGAAAATAAGTAATAACTTTTGAGAAGTGACTTTTCTGATCTTTGCTCAAGAAAAATACGATGAATACCTTAAAGGTTTATAACTTTGAAATTTAATAAACGTAGGGTTAAGACGATAAAAAAATTTTATTAATAAAGAGAGGAGGTCAGTTTTTATGGTAAAAAATGAAACGGAAATTTTCACACTGATTCTTCATGGTGGAAATGGTCGAAGTGCTGCAATGGAAGCGATTCAAGCAGCAAAAAAACAAGACTTTGAATTAGCTCGCAAGAAATTGAAAGAATCAGGTGATGCTTTAAATGAGGCACATCATATTCAAACAACACTTATTCAATCAGAGATAGGTGGCACTCCAACGGAGATATCACTATTAATGATTCATGCTCAAGATCACTTAATGAATGCGATGACTGTAAAAGACTTGGCAAAAGAGTTCGTTGATATGTATGAAAGGGGCCAAAAATAATGTCAAAGAAATTTAAAATCGTGACAATAGGTGGAGGCTCAAGTTATACGCCAGAATTGGTTGAAGGAATTATTAAGCGCTATGAACAAATCCCAGTAACTGAGCTGTGGCTTGTTGATGTCGAAGGTGGACGCGAAAAATTAGAAATAGTAGGTGCACTAGCAAAGCGCATGGTCAAAAAAGCTGGAGTACCAATGGAGATTCATCTATCGTATGATCGTCGTGAGGCTTTAAAAGATGCTGATTTTGTTACAACACAGCTTCGTGTTGGACAACTAGCTGCACGCGCACTTGATGAAAGAATTCCACTTAAACATGGGGTAATCGGTCAAGAAACAAACGGTGCAGGTGGATTGTTTAAAGCCCTACGTACAATTCCTGTTATTTTGGATATTTGTAAAGAAGTCGAAGAGCTATGTCCAAATGCTTGGATCCTTAACTTTACAAACCCAGCCGGAATGGTAACAGAAGCAGCATTAAGATATTCAAATATTAAGAGATTCATTGGTCTTTGTAATATACCGATCGGAATGGAAATGGGTGTTGCAAAACTATTAAATGTAGATCATTCACGTGTTCGGATTGATTTTGCAGGTCTAAATCATATGGTATATGGCACAGAGGTTTATTTAGATGGAGTTAGTGTAAAAGAGCAAGTACTTGAAATGATTATGGATACTGCTAATGCTAGCTTTGTAAAAAATATAGATGCTGAAGAATGGGCACCTGAATTCTTAAAAGCGATCAAAGTCATTCCTTGTTCATATCACCATTACTATTACAAAACGTCTGAAATGCTTGAAAGAGCATTAAAAGATTTTGAATCGAATGAAACACGTGCAGAAGTCGTGCAAAAAATTGAAGCATCTCTTTTTGAAAAATATAAAGATGAATCGCTAGATGTAAAACCACCAGAGTTAGAAAAACGTGGTGGAGCCTACTATTCTGATGCGGCTTGTCGTTTAATTTCATCTATTTATAATGATACAAGAGATATCCAACCATTAAATACGTTGAACAAGGGAGCTATTTCAGGCTTACCATATGACGGTGCAGTGGAAGTTAGCTGTGTCATCACAAAAGATGGGCCAATTCCACTGACGATTGGGGAATTACCAGTTCCAGTTCGAGGATTAATTCAAACGATAAAATCTTTCGAACAGACAGCAATCGAGGCTGCTGTTGAAGGAAATCGCGAAAAAGCAATTCTTGCATTGACGATTAATCCGCTAGTAGCAAATGATAAAGTAGCTGTAGCGATCGTTGACGAAATGCTAGAAGCGCATAAAGAATATTTACCGAGGTTTTTTAAATAAAGTATTAAGGCAGCAAACCTGATGAGGGTGCTGTCTTTTTTTTGGTCCTTTTTGTATTGATAATCTAATCTTATTGCCATCCTCGGCCTGCAAAAGTTACTTTTTTTTTGAAATTTTTACTCATTAATTCACCTCGGAAGTCCTACAATATCCTTTTGCATTTTTTTGAATATGTGAATATTTATCTAGAAGAATAAACGAATCTAGCACTTTGAATCTATAAAATTCAGCTCCAAAACGATAATATAATACAAAAATTTACATAATTTTATTAAAAATGTAAAAAATTTCAAATTTTTTAAAAATATTAGTAATTTAATAAAGGAGTTTTGACTCAAAAAAAGAATAATTTAATTTATCTATTATTCCTTAAAAACTTTATTAAAAATTATAAAAGTATAGGTATTAATAGGATCAATAGCGATGAAAGGAGATATTAGGGGGCTATCTGGAAGAAAATTTTAGAGGTAATTTGGCATATTCTTTATTGAGAAATAAGTAAATGAACTGTCGATATTCCTCGAATGACCTTAAAAATCAGGGGAAGTTTTTTAGGAAGGTTTTGTACTAATCTGTTTTATTTTTCAATTAAAATTTTTGAGAGGAAATGAAAAATGAATAACAAAAAGAATCGTAAAATAACTACATATGCATTAGCATCTGCTCTTGCTCTTTCAAATTTAGCATTTGTTTCACCAACTTCAGCTGAATCTTACCGACCAGGTGATTTAGCATCAAAGTTGGAACAAATTAAACAATCACAGGAATCAAAAGAACTACAAAATAAAAACAAAGTATCTGAAGCGAAAGCAAATTTAAAAGCATCAGATAAAGTACGTGTCATCGTTGAATTGGATGGACAGTCACCAATTGAATACGCAACAAAACAAGGCAAATTGTTTAAGGACTTATCTGAAAGTCAAAAGTCTAGTCTTTATGCAAAAGTAGATAGTCAACAAAGTTCGGTAAAATCAAAGTTACAATCAAAAGGAATCAACATTAATTATAAAAAACAATTTACAACTGCATTTAACGGTTTCAGTGGTGTAGTTGCATTTGGTGATGTAGAAAAAATTGAAGCTACTTCAGGTGTAAAAAATGTTTTTTTAGCGAATGAATATAACCGTCCTACAGCTGAACCATCTACGCCAGATATGACGAAGAGTCATCAATTTATCCAGTCTAAAGAAACTTGGAAAGATACTGGTTACGATGGTAAAGGCATGGTTATCTCCATTATCGATACAGGAATTGACCCTACACACCGTGACTTTAAATTAACTGATCCTTCAAAAGAGGACTTAACAAAAGATTCAGTAGCTCAAATTGTAAAGGATAAAGCTTTACCAGGTAAATTCTATACTGACAAGGTTCCTTATGGTTACAACTATTATGACCAAAACGATATCGTAACAGACCTTGGACCAGGTGCTTCTATGCACGGTATGCACGTAGCAGGAATTACGGCTGCAAATGGTGACGAAGCAAACGGTGGGATTAAAGGGGTTGCACCGGAAGCGCAAGTTCTTGCGATGAAAGTATTTAGTAATGACCCAAGCTACCCATCTACATGGTCTGATATTTATCTTGCAGCAATCGATGATTCTATTAAACTAGGTGCTGATGTATTAAACATGAGCCTTGGAGATGTAGCATCTTCTTATGAACCGAATAGTGCAGAAGATCTTGCAATTACTCGTGCAGTTGACAATGGTATTGTGTGTGCTGTTTCTTCAGGTAACTCGAATCACATTGGTGATGGATGGGGGGATCCTCTATCACAAAACCCTGATATTGGTGTAACAGGTGCGCCTGGTCTTAATAAAGATACAATTTCAGTAGCTGCTTCTGGAAATGAAGCTTATCTTTATGAACATGCGATCACTGTTGATGGAAATAATAGTTTAAGTGTCTTAGGTAAAGGTATTGATAGTTGGAAAGATCTATCAGATAAATTTGGTGGAAATATTCCAGTTGTGAACCTTGGTAAAAACGCCGCTGATGGAAGTTACAAATTAGGTGGACTGGATGATTATAAAGGTGTAGATGTAAAAGGTAAAATCGTATTAGTAGCTCGTGGAACATATACTTTTGCTGATAAGACGAAGTATGCTGCTCAAGCAGGTGCTGCTGGGATTATCGTATGGAATGCAAATAATGGGGCTCAGTTCGATAACCAAGGCGGATGGGATGTCCCAATGATGCTTGTTAACTCAAAAGCAGATGGTCAAGCGTTAGCGAATTCGATAAATGGTTCAGGAACAATACATGTTGCTCAAACTGCGAAAAATGAAAGTCCTGAAATGGGTCGCATGACAAGCTTTACTTCATGGGGAGTTACACCTAGCCTTGAGCTAAAGCCTGAAATCACTGCTCCTGGTGGAAATATCTATTCAACAGTTAATAATAACCAATATGAAGTGATGAGTGGTACTTCAATGGCAGCTCCACACGTTGCTGGTGGTTCTGCATTAGTACAAGAGTACTTGAAAAATGATAAACGTTTCAGTTCTTTAAACTTAAGTCAACGTACTCACTTAGCTAAAGTATTATTAATGAATACTGCGAAAGTTATTAATGACTTAGATGGTCATCCATTCTCTCCACGCCGTCAAGGTGCAGGTATGATGCAAATTGAAAATGCTGTTACAACACCAGTTTACTTTTATAGTAAGGCAACAGGTGAGGCAAAATACGAATTGAAGGATTTCCAATCTAAGCAAGTTTCAATGACTTTCACAGCTAAAAATATTTCTGATAAAGATGCTGAATATAAAGTTGACACAAATGCGTTAACAGATGAATTCTATCAAACTGATGATGTTGATCGTAATGCACTTCAAACAGGTAAATTAGATGGTGCAAAAATTGATGCTCCTGAAACGATTAAAGTTCCAGCGGGTCAATCTGTTGATTTCACTGTAAAAATTGATTTAACTGATGCAAAAATTCCTGGATTCGATAAAGATGGTAAAGAAATTCTAGCAAATCTTCATGACAACATTTTCGTTGAAGGTTCTGTAAATCTTATCGGTACAAATGGTCATCCAAATTTAACGGCTCCATACGTAGGCTTCTACGGTAAATGGGACAGTTTACCGATCGTTGACGGATTCAAAGATCTTGGTGAAACTCGTTACTTTGATTTACAACCGTATTTTAAAAAGTATAATAAAATCGCACATGACATGACAACTGATGGCGATAGTACATTCTGGGAAGCTGCTCCTGGAAAGGATGGAGAGAAATATTACGCGTTTTCACCAAACGGGGATAACAGTGGAGATGATATCAATGCTCTTCCATCATTCTTAAGAAATGCATCAGAAGTACAATATAACATCCTTGACAAAGGCGGTAAATTCCTTCGCCGTTTAAGTGCTCAATCTAATGTTAGCAAAAATGCTTATGACGGTGGTAAAGGCACGCCGTTTGAGGATAGCGAGTCAACTATTTGGGATGGTAAAGTAAATGGTGAAGTTATGCCAGACGGTAAATACTATTACGAGATTAAATCCGTAATTGGCTACGATAATGCAGGGTGGCAGTCTAAGAAGATTCCAGTTTATATTGATACTCATGCTCCAACTATTCAAGCAACTTATGATCCAGATAAGAAAGTTGTTGCTTGGGATGCTTCAGACGATGAAACTGGAGTTAAAGATTATTATATTTTCGTTAATGGTGAAAAGAAGGCTGTAGTTGATAATAATACATCCGCATATGATTTATCAGCATACCCAGATAAATCATATGTAGAAGTAGTTGCTGAAGACTATGCAGGTAACTTAGCAGTAGACACTGCAGCAAAAGGAGACGTAGATCTTCCATTAGTCTATATCACAGATGGTCAAAAAGATAAAACTGGAGCTTATATTCCGAACTCACCGGAGCCATGGGGAGCTTATAGTGACAAGAATATCCCAGTAAAAGGGTTCGTAACAGATGATACTCGTATTAAAACGATTAAGGTTAATGGAAAAGAAGTTCCAGTTGATTATGATGCAAAAACTGGACACTACAATTATTCAACTACTGTAACGTTTGACCAAGATGGTCCTTACACTGTACAAGTTGAAGCAACAGACTATGCTAATAAGAAATTCTCAATTGCTCGACATATCTATGTTGATACTCACGCAGCGGGAATAACTGTATTAGATGCTCCTACAAGAGTGGACAAAAATAAAGAGACAGCTTCATTTACTGTAAAATTAACAGATAACTATAGCTACTTAAACTTCTTCGTTGGTGAAAACCACGAATTTGAAGTTCCATTAATTAGCCCAGTGGATGTTGTAAAACCACTAAGCAAAAATTATAAAGTAACTGTACCATTAAAAGAAGGACAAAATAAAATTACGTTAAGAGCGACTGACCTTGCTGGTAATGAAACAGTGAAGGAAGTAGTAATTAATCGTGCAGATGCTCCGATTAAAACTGGTTGGGTAGTAGAAAATGGCAAAAAATACTACTACAATAGCAAAGGTGTTAAAGTAACTGGATGGGCTACAATCAGTGGTAAAAACTATTACTTCGACAAATCTGGAGTAATGAAAACTGGTTGGTTAACAGTAAGTGGCAAAAAGTATTACTTAAACAGCGATGGCTCAAGATTTAGTAATGGCTGGAAATCAATTAGCGGTAAATACTACTACTTTGATAAAAACGGTGTAGTAAAAACTGGTTGGTTAACAGTAAGTGGTAAAAAGTATTACTTAAACAACGATGGCTCAAGAGTTAGCAATGGCTGGAAATCAATTAGTGGTAAAAACTACTATTTCGATAAAAACGGTGTAGTAAAAACTGGTTGGTTAACAGTAAGTGGCAAGAAGTATTACTTAAACAGCGATGGCTCAAGATTTAGCAATGGCTGGAAATCAATCAGTGGTAAATACTACTACTTCGACAAAAATGGTGTAGTGAAAACTGGTTGGTTAACAGTAAGTGGTAAGAAGTATTACTTAAACAGCGATGGCTCAAGATTTAACAATGGCTGGAAAAAAATTAGTGGTAAATACTATTACTTCAACAAATCTGGCGTAATGGCTGTTAATACTAAAGTAGGTAAATATAAAGTTGGAAAAGACGGAGCAAGAAAGTAAGTTTTGACCTTCTAAAAGCCTATTAGACATAGGAAACTGTGGGCATGTATTCGATACAAAATCGGATACATGCTTTTTTGTTTAGAATAAGGATAACTAACGCAGAAAAGCCACAAAGAAAATCAATTTCCTTGTGACTTTTTAATGCTAATTTAGCTTATTTTAGTTTTGTTATTGTTATTTGCTGTATTTAGTGCACTTCTTTTCTTACCATATAATCCATAAACAACAAGTCCTATAGCCATCCAGACAATAAAACGAATAAATGTAATACCTGGAAGACTAGCAATTAAATAAGCAGAAAATCCAATCCCGATTAATGGAATAATTGGAACTAATGGTGTTTTAAATCCTCTTTTTAATTCAGGACGTTTTACACGTAATACAATGATAGAAGAACAAATTAAGATAAATGCTGTTAACGTTCCAATATTAACTAATTCTGCAACTTCGTTAATTGGTGTAACACCTGCTACAAATGCCGTAATTAAACCAATTAATAAAGTAGGACGATAAGGTGTTCTATATTTAGGATGTAATTTTGTAAACCATTTTGGTAATAGACCATCTCTACTCATTGAGAACCAAATACGTGATCCAGCAAGCATAAATGAGAACAATACTGATAGAATCCCTGTAATTGCAGCGGCAGAAATGATTAACGTAATCCACTTCATTCCAATATTACTAAAAGCTTTTGCTACAGGTGCAGCGTTATTAAGTGTTTCATACGGAGCCATACCAGTAATAATAAGTGACATTGCAACATACAAACATAAAGCGACAGCTAATGATATGATAACTGCAAGTGGTAAATCACGTTGCGGTCTTTTTGCTTCTTCAGCTGCTGTCGTTAATGTGTCATATCCGAATACAGCAAAGAATACTAGAGCCGCTCCACTCATAACGCCATGAAAACCAAAAGGCATGAATGGGTGCCAGTTAGCTGTATTAAGATGAAAACTTCCAACGCCAATAACTAAAAGAATAATACCTAATTTGATTATAACCATTAATGAATTAAATTTAGAACCCATTTCAGTTCCTAATGTAAGTAAGCCCGCAATCCCAAGACTAACTAAAACGGCGATTAAGTCAACTTTGTGACCTGCTCCAGTACCAGGCGCGCCTTGTGCCCATACAGGAATGTGAACTCCCATTTGTGTTAAAAACTCTTGCATGTAGCCAGACCATCCAATGGCTACTACTGCAACAACTAAGGCATACTCGAGTAACAAATCCCACCCGATTAACCAAGCTGTACCTTCTCCTAAAACAGCATAGCTATAAGTATAAGCACTTCCGGCTACCGGTATTAATCCAGCAAATTCTGCATAACACAAAGCTGCTGCTGCGCTAGCTAAACCAGCAATAATAAACGATAAGAGAACTGCCGGACCAGCGTGTTCAGCCGCTGCTACACCGGTTAATACAAAAATACCTACACCTATGATACCGCCTAAACCAATAGCAGTCAGTTGCCATAAACCTAGAACGCGGTTAAGTCCGGTATTTTTAGCCCCATCCTGTTGAAGCTGTTCAATCGACTTTTTCCTGAAAAAAGCATTCATCCAAAGACTCCCCCTTTTTGTGAATAATCTGTATTTTTAGTAAATAAATACACACTGCTTAAAAGAGTGCGCAATAACTAATCAATTTGCAACGGGAGATTTATATTGAATTCCCAAAATTGAAGGAGGAAGACTGATAATTCCTCATAAATTTCGTAAGCGTTTTCTAATGCGTATAAGAAATAATTTTAGTAGATTTGAATATTGGAAGAATTATCCTTTCCTACAAAGATATTTTTTGTATTGTAACATAGTTCAATAATACTACGCAATAATAGTATGAATGTTTTAAATATTATATTTTAATCTAATAGAGTATAAATTTTAACTAAATTAATGAAAGTATGTGCGAAAATTCATAGATGTATCAAGGGGTTCTGTGACTTTTTTAGTAGACTCTACTTATTCGTTCTTTCTGATGAAAATTAAAACATAAACGATAAAATTATTTTTTTAGAATTAAAATTAGAATATTCTGAAATAATATAAATCTGCCGAAATTAACCTAATACCCCACTCAAATAGACAAATAAAAAACATATTAAAAAAAACATAGCAAATATTTATGATTTTCTAAAAAATCTCCTTGAAACGCTTTTTAAAACAATAGACAATAGATATAGGAGAAGTCGTATTAAGTTTTTGGCAAGATAAGGAAGGGGCAAGAGTTTTATGGAAACGGCGAAAAGAATTGACGAAGAAAAAGAACAACCAAAAGTAATAACGCCACGCCAGAAAAAATTTATTTTAATGGGGATCATTGTTCTTTTATTCGTTTCTGTGGTTCTTAGCGTAGCGGTGATCGAAGTTAAAAAAAGTAAATCTAAAACATTACAGTTTATCAGTCCAACGGTAAAAAGTTTTACGAAAACTGAAACTGTGTCAGGTCGTGTAGTACAAAGTCATACTGAAACAATTTACGTAAATCCAACTAAAGGTTCTATAAATGAGATTTTTGTTAAAGAAGGAGACACTGTCACTAAAGGGCAAAAACTTTTTTCTTATGAAGATACAACTATAGCAGCTGAACTAGGACAAGCAGAAGCAAATAAGAAGCTAGCAGAAACGACTGTTACGCAGAAAAACGACCAAATTGCATCATTAGAGAAAGACATTCAAAATGCTATTTCAGCGTCACAATCTAATACAACTGATGCAAATAATACAGATAAAAATGCAACGAATACAACAAACTCAACAAACTCAACAAATACACCAGAGATTCAATCGCTACAAGCTGAACTTAATACTGCAAAAGAAGAGCTTAATGCTGCACAGCTAAAAGTAGAACAAAATACACTTGAAGCGGAAAAGTTGAAAGCACAACAAGAATCATTAACTGTTAACAGTAATAATGATGGAGTCGTACTTAACTTGAACAAAAGTATCGGTCAAGGTTATAAAGCAACAGATAAACAGCAAATCTCAATTATGCAAATTGCTTCAAACGAACCATTTCAAATTGAAGGAAAGCTAACAGAAGAAGAGAAAGCAAAAGTTGAGCCTGGCCAAGCAATTAAAGTCAGTTCAAAGGTTGTTGCCGATAAGAGCTGGAAAGGAAGTATTTCAGAGGTAAGCAATTACCCAACGAACGATCCATCCACAAATCAAGATAAGAATGCCAAAAAAGAAGCTATACCACATTACACTTTTAGAGCAACGCTAGATTCACAAGAGAACCTATATCCTGGCTACGAAACAAATCTGGAAGTAATTGTACAATCAAAGGATTTGTTAGCAATACCTGCGACGAGCATTAAAGGATCAGGAAAATCAAAATATGTGTATGTACTTAAAAAAGGCACTATTTATAAGCAACATGTAAAAACAGGTCAAAAACAAGGGAAATATGTTGCTATTCTTAAAGGAGTAAAGGAAGGGGATAAAGTAGGAAAAAATCCTTCCTGGACTGTCCGCCCTGGAACTAAAATTGATTTAGATAAGTAATAATATAGACGATTACTGTAGGGGATTTCTACTATAGTAATCGTCTATTAGTTTAGAAACAAAGGTAAAAAAGGCGTCTCAAAAAGTCAGATTAACTGACACGAGACGCCTTTTTTTAATGTGAAAAAGTATTAAGTCAAAGTAGTAGAGTATCTCAACAGAACTTTTCATTTGAGATGAGAAAATTGACCTTTTAAAAGAGATTAAGTAGAGTTTTTTTCGATTTAGTAAGAGTTAAAATCTATTTGCTAGTTTTCCATTTCAAGGTATCTACTATTGAACAATTTTAATGTCATAATACCCTAACTGGTATAGGTAATTATTAGTTTTAATTGCGGTTTTCATAGATTTAATTGCAGTTCATTGTTTTTTTACAACTCTTTTGTACTTAATGCGATTCGACGTTATAAAAAAGGGGCTATCCATTTTAAATGATACTTTAGGGATGCCTCTTCTTTTATAAAAGCGTTTTCAAAAATTAAATTGATTAAGCATTAATTTTTTGTGGAGGTAGGGGAACAGCACGTAGTTCGGTTGCTTCTTCTTTAATAGAAAATAAATAAGCAATCAAACCTAAGAGAGCCGTAATAATTAACATTATAATTGAAGTCGTGAAATTGCCTCCTGATGAATCACGTAACCAGCCCATAATATAGCTAGAAAATCCACCCATTAAGTTTGTAAATCCGATTAAGCCTGCTGCACGGCCTGCCGTCTCTTGTGTTGAATATTTTACTAAGAACATATTACTAAGATGGAAGACACCACCTTGACATCCCATAGCAAGTCCCATGCAAATCCCTGCTAATACTGGATTTGGAACAAGAACTGCCGTTGTTAAAAATATAGCAGTCAGTGAAAATAAAATTGATGCCATTAAGCTTGGGCGTCTTGTTTTATCGGCAAGAAAACCACACGCGAGAACAAATCCAAGTGCAAATAACCACGATAAAGAAGTAATGCTTGTCATACCTTCACGATCAAAACCTTTTGCCTCGATCAAGTATGTTGGCAGCCAAATGCTTATTCCAAAGAAAAGGAAAGAACAGACTAGCATACCAAACCATACAATCCAAAAACGATAATCTTGAATAAAATTTTTATTCCCATTGGAACTACTTACTTGATGTTCTATTGAATCTACTGGACGATGAATTAGATCCAACTCTTCTTTACTAACCCATGGGTGTTCATCAGGTGTATTCCTTGTAAGAAAAATAAACATAGGAATATTAATTAAAAAGTTAAATCCAGCGAGAAGAAAGAAAGCTGATTGCCAATGAAGTGATGAAATAACAAGTACTAATATGACTGCCCCAATTGCTGGTCCTAAATAGTTACCTGTAAGCCATGAAGCTTGAGCTCGCCCTAGCTCTCGTTTGTTGAACCAAGCAGAAATAAACTTCCCCGAAACAGGAATCATCATCCCTTCTCCAAATCCAAGAATAATTCGACTTATAATAAATGCTTCATATGTAGTAGAGAGACCAGATGAAAACATAGTAAGAGACCAAACAAATAATCCAGCTATAGCTGTTTTTCTCGCACCAAATTTATCAATAATGAATCCCCAAAATAGATTCGAAATTCCATATGCAATCGTAAAAACAAATGAAAGAAGACCAATTTTTGCATTTTTGTCAACACCAGTCATTCCGAGTGCCTTCAAAAACCCTGGATCTGTTTGTATAACAGAAATGCCAACTTTATCAATTTGACCAAAGAACCAAAAGAAAAATATTGGTAAAGCAATAAAAATCCATCTTTTTTGTCTATGTAGCATTAAAATTCTCTCTCCTTTTTAAATCAAGTAATTGCGTTTAAAATTTGGAAGGAAAAAGCAGAAACTACGTTTACCTAATAGATTTGAAGTTCAAATAATCTGTGTTGATACTTCAGGTTTTAATTTTGGCTCAACTTGAACGATCCACTCCTTTCAATATAAGAGTAAAAGTTTTAAATATAAAACACTGTTTCATATTTTGATAATGAAACTCTTTTAAAGATAAAATAATTAGAAAAGTTTGTCAATTGTGATTTTACTGAAATATTTTCCAGTTTTTATGTTTCAATAGCATAATCAATCATTTATCTATTCATTGAAAAATTAGAGTTATTGACAATAAATTCTGACAAATCTATAATTCAAGTTAAAAAAAACATGTTTTTTATATAAAACATTGTGTTTTAGGTTTTGAATATAGAAAATAAAGTGGAGGTAATGCGGATGCCAATTAGTCATTTAAAAGGATTATCGATTCATTATCAAGAATCAGGTGAAGGACAAGCCCTTGTAATTTTACATGGCTTAGGAAATAATTCTCAGTCATGGAAGCATCAATTAAGTGAATTGAAGGAACAGTATAGAGTAATTGTTTGGGATGCTCCAGGTTATGGTGGGAGTTCCGATTTACAAGAGGAGTTCCGTGAATTTTCCGAGTTTGCTAATGTTCTTAAAGAGTTTTTGGATAGTCTAGGGCTAGATTCAATCTATTTACTAGGGCATTCAATGGGATCGGCAATTGCAATTGATTTTACAAACCGTTTTCCGTATATGGTTGATGCGTTAATTATTTCAGATGCAACACGTGGAGCAGCTGGATTAAGTAGAGAAGAAAACGAGAAAAAACTTCAAAACAGATTAAACTCCATTGAAAATTTACATCCGAGTGAACTAGCCAGAAAAAGAGTTAAAGCATTACTTGCGCCAAATGCATCGGCTGAGGTTATAAAAGAGGCTGAACGTATAATGTCACAAGTACGTCTATCTGGTTACCGTTCTGTTTCCTACTCTTTATCAAACTTAAACCAAATGGAGATTCTGTCTTCAATATCTGTTCCAACACTTGTCATGTGCGGAGAGTTAGATCAAGTGACGCCAGTAAGTGAATCACAAATATTTCACGAGTTAATTCCAAATTCAGAATTTGTTATCGTTCCAAATACAGGGCATTTATGCTATCAAGAAGATCCTAAAATATTTAATCAATCCGTGTTAAACTTTTTAAAGAAACAAACGATAAGTCAAAAATAGAATTGAATCTATGTATTAGGAGAGGTTTGCTCGATGGATAATGTAGAAAAAGAAAAATATAGCGCCAATTCTTTAGTTAGAGGGTTAGAAATTATTAAGCTTTTTAATGAGGAACATCCTAGTTTGTCACTTTCTGAGATTGCAAAAAAGTTAGGGGTAAGCAGGACAGTACCTTATCGATTACTTTATACACTGCAGTCGATTGGATACTTAACACAGGATGAAAATACGAAACAATATTCGTTAACCCCAAAGGTTCTTGAATTAGGTTTTAGTTATATAAATAGCTTGAAAATACCTGAAATTGCACAACCTTATATGGAATCATTACGTGATGAAATAGGTGCTTCTTGTCATTTGTCAATTTTAGATGGACATGAAGTAGTTTATGTAGGGAGTGCTCCGGTTAGAGGGGTATCAGCAGTCAATGTCAATATTGGGTTAAGACTACCAGCTCATGCAACTGCAAATGGAAAGCTACTTCTTGCATACGAGCCAAAGGAAAGTCTTATGCAACTGTTCCAAGTTACAAATTTAACACCTTATACAGATAAAACGTTAACGACGCCTGGAGAGTTTATGGATCAATTAGAAAAAATACGTCAAAATGGATACTCTATGACTAGCGGAGAATTTCATCAAGGTATTCATTCGATCGCTGCACCTATTTACGGTAGAACAGGAAAGGTATTGGCGGCACTGAATATCGTAGCGACTGAATTATCTTATCAAGAAGATTTCATGAATAAAGTTGCATTGCCTAAACTTCTAGATGTCTCTGTTTTGCTATCAAACTATATGGGCTTCAATGGCAGAGTTTCAACTCAGGTAAAATAGTTCAAGTTAAAAATATGGGTTCCCAAACTAAGGGAATCCATATTTTTTTTCAAAAAAAACAAGTTATAAACCTTGGAAATACAGTAATTTTTTATATTTAACTTTTATGACATATCAAAATTTTCTAAAAACAATGTTGACACAAAGAATAATCCATCCTAGAATTATTTTATAGATAAAACACTGTTTTGTATATAAAACACAAAAAAGTGTTCGATACAAAACATTTTGTTTAAAAAGAACAACAATACAGGGAGGATTTTAAAAATGACAAATGAAACTTTTTCAGTTACAGAATTTGAAAAAAAATACGTGGCTCGCTTAGAAGACCGTACGCTAGATTGGAATGTTTTAAAGTTTCAAGAGGAAATTGATCCTAGATATAAGCGTGCTCAAATGCGTTATATTGGACGTGGTGCGACAGCGAATAATGATTCAAATGTAATTACAGCAGAACATTTTACATTAAGTACAATGGTTCTACCTCCTGGTTGTATCGGACCTTTACATCTACACGATGATGTAGAAGAAGTATTTTTCATTCTTGAGGGAGAAGTTACTGCTTTAATTCAAGAAGTTGGTAAAGATGAAGTACATGAAATTAAATTAAAAGCTAGAGATTGTATCAGTTCTCCTCCTGGCGTTCATCGAGGAATTAGAAATGATGGAGATACTGAAGCACGTATGTTAGTTATGCTTGGCGCAGTGAAACCAAACCTTCCAACCTATCCAGAAGGTAGCGCGCTTGAAGAACTTCGTAAACAACGTGCTAAGGAAAGAGAAGCAATCATCAAAGGTTAATTTGAAAAAGGGTCAGCTACATTTTGATTAAATTGTAGCTGCCTTTTTCAATAGAGTTAAAAAGAAAGCGCTTAATATAAATGGATTGGGAGGGATTGTTGGTGCTAGGAATTACTCATTTAAGACATATAAGTTTGATCACACCAAACTTTGAGGAACAAGTGAACTTTTACGAAAAAGTTTGGGGTTTAGATCGTGTAAATGTTTCAGATGACAATATTGCATATTTTCGAGGGGCAGGACCAGAGCATCATATACTAAGCCTTCGAAACGGTGATAAATGCGGTTTGCATCATATTGCATTTGGAATGGTCGATAAAAATGCAGTAGATCGTGCAGCGGAAATCTTACGCTCAAAAGGTGTACATATTGTTGAAGAGCCAGGTTATTTGGATGAAGCTGGTGGAGGATATGGACTTCGATTTGTTGATCCAGAAAATCGTGTAATTGAACTTTCTGCTTGGGTAGAGGTTCAAACATCGATTTGGACTAATAAAAACGTTGATCCAGTGAAATTAAACCATGTAGTAATGAACACAAAAGATTTAGATATGATCGTGGAGTTTTATACAGATGTGCTTGGATTCAAAGTGACAGATTGGAGTGAGCACCAAATGTCCTTCTTAAGGTGTAATCGAAAACATCACTCGATTGCATTTAACCAAGATGCACACTCTTCAGTTAATCATATTGCTTACGAGGTTGATTCAGTGGATGAATTGATGCGAGGCATTAGTAATGTAAGGAAAGCGGGATTAAGTGAGTTATGGGGTCCAGGTCGACATGGTCCTGGTAATAATATCTTTTGTTATTTTCAAGATCTCGGTGGATTTGTCATGGAATACACCTGTTATCTTGAAACAATTGAAGATGAGGCTGAATGGAGAGCGCGAGTTTGGAAACGTGTACCACATCTAATGGATCAATGGGGAATTGCTGGTCCACCAAAACCAGAAGCTCGTAAAGCTATGGGCGGAGAGCCTGATACTGGCTGGGTAGATACAACGGTTAAAGTACTTTAAAAATTTTAAATAAAAAAAGCTTTAAGTATCAAGAAACATGAAAGCTTTAATAAGGGGTGACGGGATGGATCTTGGGTTAAAAGGAAAAGTAGCAGTAATTATGGGTGGCACCTCTGGTGTTGGCCTGAAGACGGCTGAATTATTTTTAGGTGAAGGCGCTAAAGTAGCAATTTGCGGAAGAAGCAAAGAGCGTGCAGATAATGCATTAAATCATTTACTCTCATATGGCAAAAGCGAAGATCTATTTGCATCTACCTGTGATGTTACATCAAAAGAGGAAGTTAACTCGTTTATTCAACAAACAGCAGAAAAGTTTGGTGGGATTGATACGTTAGTGAATGCAGCTGGTCAAAGCGTTATGGGGCATTTTTTCGATATTACAGATGAACAGTGGCAGGAACAAATCCAATTAAAGTATTTCGCAATTATTTATGCAGTTCGTGCAGCTCATCCTTATTTAGTAAAAAGTGGAGGAGGCCGAATTATTAATATAAATGCAACTTTAGCAAAAGAGCCTGAGCGTCATATGGTAGCAACAGCAGCGACACGTGCAGGACTTTTAAATTTAAGTAAAACGTTGTCTCAAGAATTAGCATCCGACAATATTTTAGTAAATTCAGTAAGTCTTGGATTAATTCGGACAGATCAATGGGAACGAAGAAGATTGAAAAATGCTCCTGATATGGATCCCGAAGAATATTATAGAGATCTTGCGATAAAAAGAAATATTCCACTAGGTCGAGTAGGTGAAGCGGAAGAAGTTGCTAGTGTTATTGTTTTTCTTGCTTCAGACAAAGCGAGTTATGTAGCCGGTTCTACAATTGAAACTGCAGGTGCAATCGGTAAAGCACTTTAAATAAATCATTAGACAAAGGTAGGATACTAAGATGAAAAATCAAGAAGAGATCGTATTTACTACTGCGGATGCCGTCGTAAAAGAGTTAGTTCAAGCAGGCGTAGAAGTCGCTTTTGGAATCGTAAGTATTCACAATATGCCCATCTATGACGCGATTTTAAGGGATGGAAGTATAAAGCTAATCTGTTCACGTGGCGAAAGTGGAGCAGTAAATATGGCAGATGGCTATGCACGTGCGACGGGAAAATTAGGTGTTGTTATTACTAGTACAGGAACAGGAGCTGGAAACGCTGCTGGTTCATTAGTAGAAGCATGGGCAGCTGGAGTTCCACTACTTCATCTGACTGGAGAAGTAGCATCACCTTATCTTGGTACAGGTAAAGGGTACATACATGAATGCAAAGACCAGCTTTCAATGATGAGCGGTGCTTGTAAAAATGCTGTAAGACTTAGAAGACCAGAACAAACAGCTGGTGTAGTAAGAAAAGCAATTGAAGAAGCATTAACTGCTCCAACAGGACCAGTTAGTTTAGAAATTCCGATCGATTTTCAATCAGCAATTATCGAGGACGTTTCAATCGATAAAGTACAGGTAGATGTTTTTAAACCGCAAATTACTGCCGTTATACCAGAAATCGCAATATCAAAAATTTTAGAAGCACATCGTCCAGTTATTTGGGCTGGTGGCGGTGTTATTTCTGCAAATGCCTCAAAGGAGTTAACAAATTTAGCAGAAATTCTTGGAGCTGCTGTCATTACTAGTCAATCTGGAAAGGGTTCGATACCAGAAAATCATGAGCAATGTATAGGGCATTTTGCAGCCAATGAGTCGACGAAAGAGTTTTTGAGAAATGCAGATTTACTGATTAGTGTAGGTGTACGCTTCAGAGGAAATGAAACTTCTAACTGGAAAGTCCCTGTTCCAGAAGAACATATTTCGATTGATGCAGATTTTAATGCAATTAATCGTAATTATAAAGCAACAGTTGGGTTAGTCGGAGATGCAAAAGATATTTTATCAGCTCTAATAAATAAAATCGATGAAAAGTCTATTTCGGTTTTACCTTCTTATATAGAAGAAGTACGTTCATTAAGAAATGAAGTGCGAGGACAACTTCGTAAAACACTTGGTCCGTTTGAACAATTTGTAGATGGAATGAGAGAGAATTTACCAAGAGATACGATTTTAGTTCGAGATGTGACAGTACAAGCAAATGTCTGGGGTAGTAGAATATTCGACATTTATGAACCGAGAACATCTATTCACGCATCCGGTGGCGGGATCGGTCAGGGTCTTCCAACAGCTATAGGAGCTCAATTGGGTTGCCCTCATCAAACGGTCGTATTAATGGCTGGAGACGGTGGGTTTATGGTTAATGTTGGGGAAATGGTGACCGCAGCTGAAGAAAATCTTCCTATTATTGTTGTGTTATTTGATGATTCAGGCTATGGGGTTCTTCGTAATATTCAAGAAGCGGCATACGGTCGCCAAGTAGCAGTGAATTTATTAAGTCCTGATTTTGTAAAACTAGCTGAGTCAATGCATTTTGAAGCAGCACGTATCGGCTCAGGAGACGAATTTGTTAATGAACTAAAGAAGGCATCTGAAAGAAGAAAGCCAACAATGATCGTTGTAGATATGGAAGCAGTTGGACCGATGGCAAAACCTTTTGGTGGACCTCCAGGAGCAGCTGAAAGCTTTAAGCCCAAAAAATTATAAAGGAGATTCAATATGATTTCGACATATCCAGTTGTATCAGGAAGATATCTCATAAATGGTGAATGGAAAGAAAGTAATGAAATATCAAATATTATTAATCCTGCAAATAAGTCGGAAGTAATCGGCAAAGTTGCATTATGTACTGAGGAAATTGTAAACGAAGCAATTAATGCAGCAGCGAATGCATATAAACTTTGGTCGCAAAGTGAGATTCAGGATCGTGTAGAAAGAATGAAGGCAGCAGCGCAGGAACTTTCTAAAATCATTGAAGAACATGTTTCATTATTTGTTCGTGAAAATGGCAAAACGCTAGTAGAAGCTAAAAAAGACTTATTACGCTGTGTTGAAGTAATGAATGGTGGAGCAGATGAACTACTTAAATGGTGGAATCCAGAATTACTTCCTGGAAATCAAAAAGTTCAAGTAAGAAGAAGAGCCAGAGGGGTTACTGCAGTAATTACTCCTTGGAATTCGCCTATGATTTTAACATTTAAGCGAGTGATTCCTGCTGTTTTAGCAGGGAATACTGTTGTCGTAAAACCTGCGACAAATTGTCCACTTACTATTATGGCTTGTTTAAAAGTAGTGGCTGAACATTTTCCACCTGGTGTAATTAATATTGTAACAGGTTCAGGAAAAATGATTGGTGACAAGCTTTGTTCCGATTCACGAGTTCGTACAATTGCTTTTGTCGGAAGTACACAAACAGGTAAAGATATTATGAAAAAGTCTTCTGGTAATCTTCAAAAAGTATATATGGAGCTTGGTGGGAATGACCCGGCGATTATTTTAGAGGATGCAAACTTAGATGAAGAAGCTATTAAACGATTAAGAATGAGTATTTTAAAAGCGGCTGGCCAAGTATGTTCGGCTATTAAGCGCGTATATGTACATGAATCTAGATATGTTGAATTAGTAAAAAAACTAAAGAAAGAATTTGAGCGTATTGTTGTAGGTGATGGTATTCAACCTGATGTAACAATGGGCCCATTAAATAATAAAGCTCAGTATGACTATGTTAATGGATTGATCGAGCGTACGGAAAAAGCAGGTGCAAATGTGATAACAGCTGGAATTCAACTGAATCCTGAAATGTGGGATCAAGGATACTACATTTTACCAACAATCGTAACAGGTGTTGACCAGCAAAGTGAGATCGTTCGTGTAGAACAATTTGGACCAGTAATTCCTATTCTACCTTTTTCAACTATTGACGAAGTTATCAAACTAGCAAATGATAGTGAATTTGGCTTAAGGGCCTCTGTTTGGACTGAAAACGAGGAATTAGCAGTTGAAATGGCAGATCGATTAGAAGCAGGTGCAGTTTTTCATAATAACCATACCATCTTTAGTGATTTAGCATTGGATTTCCCAGGGTTAAAAGAGAGTGGTGTTTCAAGGGAAACGAGACATTGTGGATTGGAATTCTTTGCAGATTCATACGGATTTGCAAATTAAGGATGGTGAATAAACATGAAACTAGGTCTAATTGGCTGTGGGAATATTGGTCAATTTCTTCTTCAAGCAATTAATAAAGATGGAATGTTACCAGGTGGGAAGATTGTTTCAATTTATACACGTTCCGAAGAATCCGGCGCTCAATTTGCTAAAGAATTTGAAACAGAAGCTTATCAAAATGTAGAGGCGTTGCTTCTTTCTGATATAGATTTAGTCATTGAAGCTGCAACAGTTGAAGCTGCAAGGGAGTACGCTATAAAAGTTCTTGAAGGTGGAAAAGACTTATTGTTAAGCAGTATTGGGGTCATGGCTGATTCCGCTTTTGAAGAAGAGATTCGAGAAGTTTGTACAAGAAATGGTGTAAATATTTTCTTACCTTCAGGAGCAATCGGTGGATTGGATATTTTAAAGTCAGCAAAAGCTGTGAATGGTCTAGAAACTGTTTCAATTACAACTAGAAAACCACCTGGAGCATTATCGAAAGAAGTATTAGAAAAAGAAACAATTTTGTTTGAAGGCTCTGCGGCTGAAGCAATTAAGTTATATCCAAGAAATATTAATGTGGCAATAGTATTATCCTTAGCTGGACTTGGTGCTAACAATACGAAAGTGAAAATTATTGCTGATCCAATTGCGATAAAAAATAGTCATTTGATTGAAGCATCTGGTGAGTTCGGAAAACTTAAACTTGAGATTGAAAATGATCCAATGCCAAATAATCCTAAAACAAGTTATTTAGCGGCGTTAAGCGTTTTGGCAAAGTTACAAAACAAAGATAAATATGTACAAGTTGGGTAGAGAGTCAAAATATGAAAGGAGAGTGCTGTGCATGATTAAAACAGAAAAAACTTTAGATGAATTATCAAAAGAGCAACTAGTAAATTACTTAAACGAAACCGTTAAACCAGATGAAGGAGTCATTCCTGCATATCTTCTAGGAGATAAATCCGTTTACGAATTAGAACATGAAAAAGTATTTTTAAAAACATGGGTTTTTCTTGGACATGAATCTGAAATTCCAAGTCCAGGGGATTTTATGACTCGTGAGCTTGCAGGATATTCAATCATTATCTCGCGCGAAAGTATGGGAGAAATCAATGCATTTTACAATATGTGTACACATCGTGGCATGAAGCTGTGCCGTGCTGATAAAGGAAACAAGACTTTATTTACATGTCCATATCACGGATTTAACTTTAAAAATACTGGTGAACTTGTTGGAGTACCGCTTCAAAAAGATATTTATGGTGAGAGACTTGACCGGGCAAAAATGGGTCTTCACCAAGTGAAGCTAGAATCATATAAAGGACTTTTATTCGGAAATTGGAACGAAAATGCAGAGCCTCTTGAAGAGTTTCTCGGCGATTTTAAGTGGTATTTAGATATCGTAGTAGGGCGTGCTGAGATGGAAGTAATTGGAGCTCCGCAACGTTTTATTGTTAAATCAAACTGGAAGGTCGGTTCTGATAATTTCGTAGGTGATTCATACCATACGATGGTTACTCACGGTTCAATTGCAAAATTAGGCATGGTCCCAAACGCAACATATTCGAAGCGCGGTTTTCAAATTCACACTGAAAACGGACACGGATTAAACCTTGGAACTCCAAACCCAGACTTTGCTTTCCCTGAAGAATTGAAAGATGAGTATAAAAGTAACTTGTCAGAAGAACAATATGAAGTTCTATCAAACTTAAAAAATATGATTGGAAATGCTTTTCCGAATATGTCATTTTTAATATCTCACACAAAAATTAAGGGCGAATTAATTTCGAATACTTCAATTAGAATGTGGAGACCAATTAGTCACAATAAAATGGAAGTAATTGCATGGATGCTAGTAGAAAAGAATGCTTCTCAGGAATGGAAGAATCGATCAAGAGATTCCTTTATCTTAACGTTTAGTCCATCTGGTATTTTTGAACAGGATGATACTGAAGTGTTCACAGACATAACGGAAGCAGCTCAAGGCCCAATGCCATTTCAAAAGAATTTAACTTATAACTACACAATGGGACTACATCGTGACCCTGTCGATTTTATCGGACCTGGGGTAGCTTATGATGATAAATTTACAGAAGCGAGTCAGCGCAATTTTTATCAATACTGGCTTGAATTAATGACAAAGTAACAATGGAAGGAGGAAGAAAAATGAATGTTGAAAAGTTATTAGCAAAATTAGAATTTGAACAGTGGTTAATTGATGAAGCAAAATTACTTGATGATATTGAATTTGATGATTGGTTTAGTTTAATGCATTCGAATTTAATCTATCAAATGCCTGTACGCGTAAATAAAGAAGGAACTGAACGCCCAGACTATTCTACTGAAATGTTTACTTTTAATGATGATATTGAATTATTAAAGCTTCGAGTAGATCGATTGAAAACTGACTATGCGTGGGCTGAAATTCCTCCTTCAAGAACACGCCGTTTTGTAAGCAATGTTAGCGTAAAGGAGCTAGTTCAAGAAGAGAAGGCAGTAGTTAATAGTTATTTACTGATCTATCGTAGTCGTAGCACAGATATTCACCATGATCTAATTTCTGGAGAACGTCATGACGAGTTTACATATGAAGATGGGAAGTGGAAGCTTTCCAGGAGAGTATTTATTGTAGACCAAACAACAATTAATACTAGAAATCTTGCAATCTTTGTTTAATAGAAGAAAAAGGAGGCTAAGTGATGTTATTAAAAGATAAAGTAGTGTTAATTACGGGAGGAGCATCTGGAATAGGAGCAGCCGTTACAAGACGATTCGTTCAAGAGGGGGCAAAGGTAAGTATTATAGGTCGATCACTTGAAACACTAGATCAAATGAAAGAAGAATTACATGACAATCTCCTTATCATTCAAGGTGACGTAAGCAAATACGAAGACAATGAGCGAGCTGTAAAAGCGACTGTTGAACAGTTTGGTAAACTAGATGTATTTATTGCGAATGCAGGCGTTTTCGATGGCTTTGCAAAATTTGCTGATGTGACACCCGATGCGCTATCAGATGCATATGATTACCTTTTAAATATAAACGTAAAAGGATCATTTTTTGGTGCAAAAGCAGCTTTAGAGGAATTACAAAAAACAAATGGGAATATTATTTTTACTGTATCTGGTGCAAGCTTCTACCCAGACGGCGGTGGAGTTTGGTACACGGCTAGTAAGCATGCTCAAATCGGATTAATGCGTCAGCTTGCTTTTGAATTAGCACCAAATATACGTGTAAATGCAGTAGCGCCAGGAGGGACTTTAACAGCACTAACTGTCATCCCACCTTTACGTACTTTCACTAAATCCGTCGATAATGATACAAAAGCAAGTAATATAAAAAGAAGAAATCCACTTCAACTAGCACAAATGCCTGAAGATCACGTTGCAGCATATGTACTTTTAGCATCTGACCAGTCACGTGCGATCACTGGTGAAGTCATTTCTAGTGATGGCGGATTATCGGTTCGTGGGCTTGGTTAAGGAATTTTTGATAAAGAATAGGGTGTCTCAAAAGGGTGACTTTTACGGGGCACTCTCTTTTTTATATAATTTAATTGTAAGTGGTAGTTTTTCAAATCGATAATATGATGAGTTATGTAGAGACCAGTTATAAGATAAATCGTTATTAGGGGATCCAGAGCTTATATTTTTAGATGAACCTACTTCAGGGCTTGATCCGGAATCTAGTATTGACATCCAACGTTTAATACTAAATTTGAAAGAGTTAGGTAAAACCGTATTTTTGACTTCTCATAATTTAAATGAAATCGAAAAAATATGCGACAGAGTAGCTATAATGAATGAAGGAAAAATCGTGAAACTAGGTACAATTGATGAATTGAAAAATAATACTAATAAATCTATTCAATTAGCTATTCGAACTATACCAGTCCTTACTTCCCAATCCTTGCTAAGTGTATTAGATTCTCTTAATAAATCTTCAATACGTTATATTAAACAGCAACAAGATTTCACAATTTTAGAATTGGACAAGGAAGAGACTATCCCTAAATTAGTTGAACAATTATCAGCTAATCAAGTTAAAGTTTTTGAAATAAAAATTGAAAAACAATTACTAGAAGACGTGTTTTTGGGTGTATAATGTGTACCAATTTATTTTACATTCTGTTTCTTAACGGAAGTAAACGAAAAGCCAAACCTATGCAGCAAGGGACAGGATTTTATGTGTTTTATCTAGCTATGCATAATTTTATACACGGTCGGTTGTAAGGGGCAATACAACTATTGTATTCCCCTATTTTTGTATAAAATCCCACAAACAAAAAGGTCTATAAAATCCTTCTTACAAATAATTCAAAAGAGGAATCTTATAGGCCATTTATTTAAAAAAATATAAAAATTACTGTCTGCAATTAATTAAAACCAAGAACGTCTTCTACTGCTTTTTATCATATTCCACATTTCTTTTTGGTGATCAGGATCTTGTGGGTTTACGTTACAATTCATTAGCCATTGAGCCGCGTTTTCACGTTGTTCCTCAGTTATGGATACACTGCAGCAATCCGATAGTCGGTCAATCATATGACATGCGCCTTCTCGGCTTTTTAAATCATTTTTGCGATATGAACGAAGAATACTATAAATACGTGGAAACTTGCGAGGATCACAAACTTTACCACAAAATTCTCTCATTAAGCTTGGGTCAAGATTTCCCATAAAGCCACTCCTTTATTGTTTAAACCATTAACTAAAATGACATACACACAAATATTTTTTCAACAATGTATTATATGCCGTCAAAGAAAATAAGGACGAGGCGTTTAACTAGATATCGCAAATTAGTCACTTGTCTCATATTTTTTTAGATAATGACTTAAAGTCAATAAGGGCCAAATATAACGATAGCTATGATAATTTATATAAAAATGACCTGGTAATCCTCCACCTGTTGGATAGGTCAATCGCTTATCATGGGTCTTTAACCAGTTCAAAATGTTTGCTATTCCATCATCAATTTCACTAGTAGGATAATCGTTGATCGAAATGAGTGTATCGACAGCCCATGATGTATGAACAATTGTCGAATAAGAAAGAGGGATATACTTTCTTTCTATGTCGCTTTTACAAGACTCACCCCATCCACCATCATCCTTTTTTATAGTAAGTAGCCAGTCGTTAGCTTTTTGAATACTTGGGTGGCTTGAGGGGATACCAACTGCTTTCATACCAGTAATAGCGGCCCACGTTCCATAAATATAAGAAATTCCCCAGCGGCCGTACCAGGAACCATCCTCGTGTTGATGATTGATTAACCAATTAACTCCATCTTCAATTCTTGGATGAACCATATTTAACTTTAATTTGGATCCTAGAAATTCGATTGTTCGACCAGTCAAATCTGCTGTAGATGGATCAACTGCAGTATCAACGAAATTTTGGATAGGGAAGATGAACTTTAAGTATTTGCTACTGTTTTTTTCAAATGACGCCCATCCGCCGTCTTTATTTTGCATATCAAGTAACCATCTCACTCCAGCGTTCCAAGATTTTCGATAATCGTCTTCTATTAAAGAGATAGCAGTTGTCGCTCTTAAGACTGCTTGCGTATCATCTACATCTGGATTTTGGGTATTGCTGTCGGAAAATCCCCATCCTCCTAAACAAATCCTATGATCTTTCTGAACTACTGTATGTTGGAGAGAGACTAAGAAGTTAGAAGCGGACGCGATTGCTTTATCATTTATTGGCACACCTGCTTCCTGCAATGCGTAACTAGTAAGTGCTGTATCCCATATTGTCGAAGGGGAATTTTGGATATGAAGGGAATCTTCTAATTCAAATAGGAAAGATTTTATACCTAAAACAGCATTTTGAATTATAGGGGAAGTAACTTGATAGCCTAATGAAAGAAGGGCATAAATTCCAATAAAAGTTGCGCTGGCATAACTAGATAAAGTCCCATCTCCTTCAATATTTTGAAGAATATATTGTTCGGCCTTTTTAATAGCCACTTTGGATAATGATTTAGTAAAAGGCATTTTAATATTTGCGAATTTCCGCTTTTTACTAATCTCTTTGAACTTATTGTTTGTAAACAAATGTTGTATTGTAGGCGTCCATTTATTTTTAATCGTAAACTTTTTATGTCCCAATATTAAAAGTGGGGCAAAGTGGAATCGAACATAAGAACTAAATTTAAAGAAGGACAAAGGAAAAAACTTTGGCAAATTCATTAAAAGGAGAGGAACTGGAAAAAACCTAGGCCATGGATACAATTCATGTAAAGCAAGCATAAATTTTGTGGAGATGTGTACGCTTTCCAATCCCCCATTTTGACGAATGAACGCTTCTGCTTTCTTCATTTTTTCATCAGAAATCTCTATATAATTCGAGAATAATAGTGCAGTGTAAGCCTCAACAGTTACTGATAAATTACCTGAGTCATCATCAAAAAGCTTCCAAGCCCCACTTGAGTCTTGCTTTATTAATAAACGATTTACTAGTTTCTTAATTAATTCTTCATCATGACATTCAATCGTTCTTAAAATAATAATCATATAGGCATCTGTCATAGGACCACTTTCGAAACAATATCTCCATGATCCATCATCACTTTGATCTAATTTAATTTTATCTACTAGACTATCAATTTCAGCTCTAACTTTCTCTGATAAATCCATTTTTAATCTTCACCGCCAACTGATTGTGATACATATTCTTTTACGTTAAAAATTATAAATTGGCAGCAGGGAATCTTAATCGACTTTTTTGCCAATTTTTGGAGTTAAGTATAAGTGCAACTGCGCCTCTGACTCCACCTAAAAGGATCGTCAGTCGGCGAGTTTTCTTTATATAGATATGTAGATGGCTATCAATTGGGGCGGGCAACTATTTGTACAAATAGATTGTTGTGAAGTTAAATAACTAATTAAATTTTTAAATACAGGGGTTAAGTGTAAAAAAATAAAAAGGAAGTATGTCAGAAAGCAAGAATACTAAAAAATACCCTCTATTTAAATTTCCAATATTTAGTAGTGTGGCTTTTTGCGTTTTATATAAGGAAGGGTGGGGATAAAAAATGGAAAGAGATTATTTAATTAAACCATTACTTGGACAGTATTACCCTATGATTTCTCATGGAAAGGGTGTTTACCTATTTGATAAAGATGGTAATCGGTATATTGATGGTTCATCTGGTGCAATTACTGTAGGAATTGGTCATGGTGTTGAAGAAATCATTGATGTAATGACTGAACAAGCAAAACAAGTATCTTTTGTTTATCGTTCACAGTTTACTAGTGAACCTGCTGAGAAGCTAGCAAAGAAGCTGAGTGAAATCACTCAAGGTGATTTAAACTGGACGTTCTTTGTTAATAGTGGTACTGAAGCAACAGAAACTGCTATGAAACTAGCGATACAGCATTACCAAGAAAAGGGAATGAAGGGGAAAAATAAAATCCTCTCACGCTGGATGAGCTACCATGGTATAACAATTGGCGCATTATCTATGTCGGGTCACCCTTTACGTCGCCAACGATTTGTACCAATCTTGGAAGAGTACCCTTCAGTTTCACCACCGTATTGTTATCGTTGTCCTTTTAACTTAGAGCACCCATCCTGTGATTTAGCGTGTGCATCTGAATTAGAAACAGCCATTGATCGAATTGGCCCTGAACATATTGCAGCATTTATTGCTGAACCAATTATCGGTGCTGCAGGTGGTGCGATTGTACCATCTAAAGGTTATTACCAAAGAATTAAAGCTATTTGTGAAAAGTACGATATTTTGCTGATTTCCGATGAGGTTATGACTGGCCTTGGACGTACTGGAAAAATGTTTGCAATGGAGCATTGGGGTGTTCAACCTGATATCGTTACGCTTGGAAAAGGATTAACATCTGGTTATACACCAATGGCTGCAACGATTGCTAGCGATCGAGTTATTGAACCAATTATGCAAGGTTCAAAGGTTGTAATGAGTGGACATACCTTTAGTGCCAACCCACTATCAGCTGCTGTTTCATTGGCCGTTATTGAATATGTTGAGAAACATAATTTAGTACAGGCCGCAGAAGAAAAAGGTAATTATCTGATGAATAAACTCCAAGGTTTAAAGGAGAAGTTTTCATTTATAGGAGATGTTAGAGGAAAAGGTTTGTTAATCGGTATTGAATTCATTCAAGATATAAAATCAAGTTCCTTTATTCAAAAAGTAATGAGTAAGGGCTTACTTTTATATCCTTCCGTTGCTGGAAAAAACGGAAAAGAAGATTCGGCTTTCATGATTGCACCACCTTTAACGATTACTTATGAAGAACTGGATGAATTGCTTCAAATTCTTACAGAGAGTTTAAAAGAATTGGAAATGGAACAATCTCAACTAATCTATGCAGCTGAGGGGGAAATCGTATGAATTTAGTTGAAAATACGTATAAAAAAATAGCAAAAGTGGAACAAATTCTTCAATTTTTTCATGACGACATGACACTAATGGTTGGAGGATTTGGAGGAGTCGGTTCGCCACCAACCTTACTTCAAACATTATTTGAAAGTGGAGTTAAGGATCTTCACTTGATTTGCAATGATACTGGATTTCCGGACATTGGCATCGGAAGAATGGTAAGGAATGAAAGAATCAAGTCAATTGTGACATCCCATATAGGATCGAATCCGTTTGCAGGAAAATTAATGACGGAAGGTAAGCTTAAAGTAGAATTTTCTCCGCAAGGTACTTTAGCAGAGCGTATCCGAGCTGGAGGAATGGGGCTTGGAGGAGTATTAGTAGATGTAGGTCTTGATAGTATGGCAGAAGACGGTAAAGAGAAGGTATCTGTAAAAGGTAGACAATATCTAGTTGAAGAAGCTCTTAAAGCAGAAGTCAGTATTATTTTTGCAAAGAAAGCTGATCCATTTGGAAATTTGGTTTTTGATAAGAGTGCAAGAAATATGAATCCACATATGGCTATGGCAGGAGATATTACGATTGTAGAAGCGGAAGAAATAGTTCCACTTGGATCGTTGAATCCTGAGGAAATCGTAACTCCAGGTGTGTTTGTTGATTACATAATTTCATCAGAAGGAGTGAACTGGAAATGGGCATGGGAATAGACTTTCGTCAAAAAATTGCAATGCGAGCTGCTAAGGAAATAAAAAACGGAATGATCGTAAATTTAGGGATTGGAATTCCATCCATTGTTCCAGATTACTTACCGGAAGATGTACATGTTATGTTCCATGCGGAAAATGGCGTTATGGGAATTGGACCAAGTCCCGAAAAAGGAAAAGAAGATGAAAATTTATGTAATGCAGGTGGTTTCCCGATTACTGTTTTAAAAGGTGCTAGCTATTTTGATAGTGCTACTGCTTTTGGCATTATACGAAGAGGTTTACTAGATTTAACGGTTTTAGGGGCATTACAAGTTAGTGAAAAAGGGGATTTAGCAAACTGGATTGTACCTGGAAAGCGCGTACCAGGAATAGGTGGAGCGATGGATTTAGCTCAAAAAGCTAAAAGAGTTATTGTCGTTATGAATCATACCGATAAAGCTGGGAATCCAAAAATTGTGAAAGAATGTAGTTTGCCATTAACTTCTAAATCTTGTGTAGATTTAATCATAACGGAAATGGCTGTTATTGAAGTAGTCAACAACAGTTTAGTGCTTAAAGAACTAATGAGTCCATATACTGTAGAGGACGTAATCGAAAAAACTGGTGCGAAATTAGAAATTAGTACGGATTTAAAAATGTTTATATAGAAAAGGGTGAAGAGGATGAGTCATTATAAAAAAGTTATTCAAGATTATATAAGCAATCATAAGGAAAAAACAATTGATCTTCTTAAACAGCTAGTAATGGAAAATAGCGTGTCTGGTAATGAGAGTAAGGCACAAGCAATTGTCCTTGAAAAATTGAGAGAACTTGAATTGGACTTAGACGTATGGGAACCAGATTTAAAAGAAATGAAAGAGCATCCTTATTTTATTTCAACTAGAGACAGTTTTACTGGTAGTCCTAATATTGTCGCTACGCTTAAAGGAACGGGCGAAGGAAAGTCCATGATTTTAAATGGACATATAGATGTTGTTCCAGAAGGAAATATTCAGCAATGGACTTATCCTCCTTTCAGTGCAACCGTAGTAGATAACAAGCTTTATGGACGTGGGTCAACTGATATGAAAGGCGGAAATGTTGCACTAATTTTAGCAATTGAAGCAATAAAAAGAAGTGGAATTACACTAAAAGGTAATGTTTATTTTCAAAGTGTAATTGAGGAAGAAAGTGGTGGCGCGGGTACACTTGCTACAATATTGCGAGGATATTCAGCTGATGGTGTTATTATCCCTGAACCAACAAATATGAAGTTTTTCATTAAGCAACAAGGATCAATGTGGTTCCGTCTTAAGGTAAAAGGTAAGGTAGCACATGGGGGGACTCGTTACGAAGGTGTAAGCGCTGTCGAAAAAAGCGTACTTATCATTCAACAAATCCAAAAACTTGAGCAATTACGAAATGAACGAATAGTTGATCCGTTATATGATGGAGTACCGATTCCGATTCCAATTAATATAGGGACAATTCATGGTGGAACATGGCCATCTTCTGTATCTGATCTAGTAACTTTAGAAGGAAGATTCGGTGTAGCACCAAATGAAAGATTAGAAGATGCGAAAATTGAATTTGAGAATTGGATTGATCATATTAAAAATCTTGATGATTGGTTCGTAGAAAATCCCGTAGAAGTAGAGTGGTTTGGAGCAAGATGGGTTCCAGGTACTATTGAAGCTGATAGTGAATTAGTGCAAACTTTGCAACGAAACTATCTTGAAACAATGAAACAAAACCCAGTAGTTGAAGCTGCACCATGGGGTACTGATGGTGGATTATTTACACAAATTTTAAATATCCCGATGATTGTTTTTGGACCGGGGGAGACAAAAGTAGCTCACTACCCAGATGAATTTATTGATTTAGATCAAATGTTTTTAGCAGCAGAAATCATTGCCTGTACATTAATTGACTGGTGTGGAGTTGAGGGCCAACAACATGAAGGTGAGGGAGCATATGAAAACGAAAAAGTATTATGAAACAATTAAAGTTCAACAGGAAAATTATTATTTTGAAGGTGCTTTAGATTATTTTAATGAACGAATTCGGGTTGATTTTTACTTAGGAAATGTATCACTACTAATCGAGAGAATAGAAAAACTAGCAAAAGAAAATAAATTTACTAAGCTAATTATTAAAGCAAGAAGTGAACATTTATATGCCTTCTTACAATCAGGATATATGATTGAATCTGCACTGAAAGGCTATTTTCAAGGTAGTGATGGCTTTTTTGTTACGAAATATGCTAGCCAGGATAGAAGAAATAGTCTTTATTGGGCTGCTGGAGATGATATTCTAGATGCGGTTTTAAAGAGTGACAGGTCAAAAGAAAAAGTAATTCCTGACGGTTATGTTTTACGAAGAGCTGAAAAAAGTGACTCAAATAAACTTGCTAAATTATATGGTCAAGTTTTTAAGGTATACCCTACACCTTTAAATGAATCCACTTATGTTGAAAAAACGATGGATGAAGGGACTATTTATTGGGTTTATGAGAAGGATGGAAATATTGTAAGTGCAGCATCTGCTGAAGTGGACTTCAGTCAAAGAAATGCTGAGTTAACAAATTGTGCAACCCTTGAAGAGCATCGTAAGCATGGATTGATGAAGGAGCTAATGAAGAAGTTAGAACAGGATTTAGTAAGCCAATCAGTTTATTGCTCTTATACGATCGCGCGAGCATTATCATATGGAATGAACGCAGCCTTTCATCAATTAGGTTATAAGTATACTGGAAGAATGACAAACAACTGCTATATCTTTGATAAATTAGAAGATATGAATGTATGGGTGAAGGATCTTTCAAAAGTAGTCTTTTAATGTCAAACTGCCGAAAAATGAGCGTCAAATTGCCAAGTTTTCGGCAGTGGAAGGATGGTTATGAAATGAACGCAACAATTCCAACTAATCAAATGATTAGTGCCATATTAAATAGTATCGATGAAGCAATTCACGCAGTCGACAAAAATGGAATGACTATATTTTATAATCAAGTTGCGGCTGACCATGACGGTGTTTCTGTTGAAGAAGTTCTGGGAAAGCATGTACTAGAAGCTTTCCCTTCTTTAACGAAAGAAACAAGTACCTTACTCACAGTACTAGAAACAAGGAAATCGATTATTCAACAGCCTCAACGCTATGAGAATATTAAAGGTCAATTCATTGATACAGTTAACACGACAATCCCAATCATTTTGGATGATCAACTGATTGGTGCTGTTGAAATTGCAAAGGATTATTCAACTATTAAAACACTTGGCGAAAAGGTTTTAGACTTACAAGCGAGAATTAAACCGCAAGTGAAAAAAGGAAAAGCTAAACAAGTTCACTCGTATACGATCTCAGATATACTAACGGATGACCCTGCTTTATTGGCCGTTAAAAATCAAGTTGAAAAGGTAGCAAATGCAGGCTCCGCAGTACTGGTAGTTGGTGAAACTGGAACTGGGAAAGAACTTTTTGTACAGTCAATTCACCATAGTTCAAATAGAAGTGAAGGCCCTTTTATTGCTCAAAACTGTGCTGCTTTACCGGAATCATTACTGGAAAGTATATTATTTGGTACGACAAAAGGTAGTTATACGGGAGCAATCGATCGAGCAGGTTTATTTGAACTTGCTGATGGTGGAAGCTTGTTTTTAGATGAGTTAAATTCGATGCCATTAGAGCTTCAAGCTAAGCTACTAAGGGTACTAGAGGATGGTGTAGTTCGCCGAATAGGTGATCAAAAGACCCGTAAAGTGAATGTAAGGGTAATCGCTGCAATTAATGAATCCCCTTTAGATTGCGTTCAGAACGGTATCATGCGACCGGATTTGTATTATCGTTTAAATGTGTTTTCTTTGTTCATACCACCGTTAAGAGAAAGGAATTATGATATCGAGTTACTCACGTCTCATTTTGTTGAACAATTTAATGAACGTTTCTCAAAGAATATTCGAAATGTAGAACATACTGTATTTGAGTTATTCCACCAATATAATTGGCCTGGAAATGTCCGAGAACTAAAGCATACGATTGAACATGCTATGATTATGGCAGAAGGGCATACCCTTACAGTTAAACATCTTCCGATTCAACTACAACAAATTAAGAAAAGCACTGAAACAAAAGGAGTTCAGCCTTTACGTACTGCAATGCAGGAAATGGAAATTTCACTTATTAAACAAGCATTGCTACAAACGAATTCTAATATTCAGCAGGCTGCAGCGCTACTTGAAATACCAAGGCAAACTCTTCAATATAAGATTCAAAAGTTAAATATCGTAGTATAAACTACTTTTTAATCCTCTAAAAAATCTAGTTTTTGCACTTCATACAATAGCCAAGCCGCCTAATTTTAGGCGGTTTTATAATTATAGCTTCATTATAGATCGATCAAAACTTAAGATTGTAACTTTAAAAAATAAAATAACAGGCTGAATAGTTTGAATTTTCTATATTTGTGGCGTTTTTATTAAATAATTGTAAATTTTTGGCACGACTCTTGCTTTATATTAAAACAAACAGTTTGAAAGGGGATGTAAGTATGGTAAATGCAGTCTATGCACCTAAAAGACATTGGAAAGAAGTTGAGTTGTGGAAAGATGTAACAGAAGAACAATGGAATGATTGGGTTTGGCAACTTACAAACACCATCAAATCACTGGATGAGTTAAAGCAAATTATCAACCTCACGCCAGACGAAGAAGATGGGGTACGAATTGCGACAAAAACAATTCCACTAAACATTACCCCATATTATGCATCGTTAATGAATCCGGATGACCCACGTTGTCCAGTTCGTATGCAATCAGTACCAATCTCTGCGGAGATCCATAAAACTAAGTATGATTTAGAGGACCCTCTTCATGAGGATGAAGATTCTCCTGTTCCAGGTTTAACACATCGTTATCCAGATCGTGTACTATTTTTAGTAACAAATCAATGCTCAATGTACTGTCGTTATTGTACTAGACGTCGCTTCTCAGGACAAATTGGAATGGGAGTGCCAAAGAAACAACTTGATGCTGCTATTAACTACATTAGCAAAAATCCTCAAGTGCGTGATGTACTTATTTCAGGTGGAGACGGTCTTTTAATTAACGATAATATTTTAGAGTATATTTTAAAAAATTTACGTGAAATTCCACATGTGGAAATTATCCGTATTGGTACAAGGGCACCTGTAGTGTTCCCACAACGAATTACTGAAAATCTTTGTAATATCTTAAAGAAATATCATCCAGTTTGGTTAAATACTCACTTTAATACTTCAATTGAAATTACAGAGGAATCAAAACGAGCTTGTGAAATGCTTGCAAATGCTGGTGTACCGTTAGGAAACCAAGCCGTAATCTTAGCTGGAATTAACGACAGTGTACCAATTATGAAAAAGCTAATGCATGATTTAGTTAAAATTCGTGTTCGTCCATATTATATTTATCAATGTGATTTATCAGAAGGAATTGGACACTTCCGTGCGCCTGTTTCAAAAGGTTTAGAAATTATGGAAGGATTACGTGGCCATACTTCTGGATATGCAGTACCAACATTTGTAGTAGACGCACCGGGTGGCGGAGGAAAAATTTCTCTTCAACCAAATTACTTAATTTCTCAAAGTGCTGATAAAGTTGTTCTTCGTAACTTTGAAGGTGTAATTACTACTTATCCAGAACCACAAAATTATGTACCAGGTAGAGCAGAAGCATACTTTAAAGAAATTTATCCTAATATGGACGAAAAGCGTTCTAATGCAGGAATCGCGGGATTAATGAATGAAACAAAATTCAATCTTGTACCAGAAGGTTTACAACGTATGGAAGTACGTAAAACATATGCAACAAACCCAGAGCATGCTTCTTTAAAAGATAAGCGCGATAAACGTGACGAATTAAAAGAAAAGAAATTCCAAGCACAGCTTACAAAAATCCAAGTTAGTGAAAAGCTAGTAGGAAGTGCGCAAGGAGACGCTGAATGATGAAATGTCAGTGGTGTGAATCAGCTAACATAGTTGAATCAACAAATACGGTCTACTGGGAACTTCCTGATGGTACGAAAGCAATTGAGATTAAAGAAACTCCATGTATCCTTTGCTTAGATTGTAAAATAACATATCAAACAGATGATACTGTTGGTGCAATTGAGGAGCAATTATACTTAATCGACACAAAGCTGCTTGGTAAAACAACTTCATATAATGAGTTGATCCAGCAGCAAAGATTATTAAAGAGGAATTACTTTGATTTTTCCAAATAAGAAATGAGAAGCGACTATTCGCTTCTCATTTTCTCTAATGTTCAAACTTTTCCTAATATTTCCAATGGACGTTAAAAGAAGAAAATGATCGAATCCAAAAAAGACTGAAAAGGAGTATTTTAATGAAAAATACGGTAAATACAATAACAGTCATTGATTCTAACAACCATATTCCTTCTATGCCTCAAGAGTTAAAGCGTGGATTAAAACCTCGTCATATCACAATGATTTCACTAGGGGGAACAATTGGAACAGGACTATTTTTGGCAAGTGGAGGAGCAATCCATAATGCAGGACCAGGTGGTGTTCTGGCGGCTTATACAGCAATTGGAATAATGGTGTACTTTTTAATGACAAGCCTTGCTGAGATGGCAACATATATGCCAGTTGCTGGATCTTTTAGTACATATGCAACAAAATTCGTTGATCCTGCACTTGGTTTTGCACTTGGCTGGAATTACTGGTATAACTGGGCAATTACAATAGCAGCTGAACTAGCTGCAGTTACGATGGTTATGAAATTCTGGTTACCACATACATCCTCACTCTTATGGAGCTCATTATTTTTAGCTATTATCTTTTTGTTAAATTACCTGTCAGTCAAAGGGTTTGGGGAATCTGAATACTGGTTTTCTATTATAAAAGTTGTTACAGTTATCATTTTTTTAATTTCTGGATTTTTAATGATTTTTGGAATTATTGGGGGAGAAGCAGTAGGGTTTAAAAATTTTACAGTTGGTGATGCTCCTTTTCATGGAGGATTCATGGCGACACTCGGAATCTTTATGGCAGCTGGATTTTCTTTCCAAGGTACCGAGTTACTAGGGATAGCAGCTGGGGAGAGCGAGGAGCCTGAGCGAAATATACCTCGTGCGGCTCGCCAAATATTTTGGCGTATTTTATTATTTTACGTATTATCTATAGTTGTAATAGGTCTGCTAATACCATATACAAATCCTAATTTAGCAAGTGGCGATGTAGCTGTTAGTCCATTTACGCTAGTTTTTGATAAAGCTGGCATTGCATTTGCAGCATCTGTAATGAATGCAGTCATCTTAACGGCAGTATTATCAGCTGGAAACTCAGGAATGTATGCTTCAGCTCGAATGTTGTGGGATATGGCTCGCCAAGGGAAAGCTCCAAAGGCATTAGGTAAGTTAAATAAAAGGGGTGTACCTGTTAATGCATTAATCATTACAGCGGCAGTCGGTACATTAGCGTTTTTAGCTTCTCTATATGGTGACGGAGTTGTTTACATTTGGTTACTTAATGCTTCAGGTATGTCTGGTTTTATTGCTTGGCTTGGCATAGCGATTTGTCATTACCGTTTCCGTAAAGCCTACGTTGCACAAGGGAAGGATTTAAATGACCTACCGTATAAAGCAAAATGGTTCCCATTCGGACCAATATTTGCTTTCGTACTATGTGGGGTCGTAATTCTTGGACAAAACTATTCAGCATTTATGGGAAATAAGATTGACTGGAACGGTGTACTCGTTTCATATATAGGTCTGCCATTATTCCTTATTTTGTGGATCGGATATAAACTCATAAAAAGAACAAAAATTGTTCGACTTAGTGAGTGTGATTTGGAGAAATAAGCACGTGGACAAGTTTTAGCGTATGACTTTACAGCATTAGCAAAAGCAGTGATTCAAATCTCAGATAAAGATCAGAAAAAATATTTAGTTCGAAGGTAACACTAGATTAGTGATGATTTCAAAATGCACTATCATTCCTGTTTTGGAATAAACTAACAGAGAATATAGTAAAAAGTACCCTGTTCATTATAAGTATGTAGTAATCTTATACTCTTACAGAATCAAAAAATAAAAATATCTTGTTTATAAATATGATATTTTTTATAATTATCTGTATCTTATAAGTAAAAGGATTGTTACTGCAATGCAGGCAAAACCTAGATGATCAATGTCCTAATATTAGGCATTGGTTGTTTAGGTTTTTTTTAACGATAGATGTAGTAAAATTGACCTGCAAAAAAAGAAAAGATAGTATAGAAATAATAAATGGTATCGCAAATAATCCTTCGCAAGAGAGGTGAAATAGATGATCATCCATAAAGTAATTAATAACAATGTAGTAAGCGTTTTGAATGAGCAAAATAAAGAAATGGTTGTTATGGGGAGAGGGCTGGCCTTTAAGAAAAAACCAGGTGATCCCGTTGATGAGCAACTGATTGAAAAGGTTTTCAAGTTGGAAAACAAGGATTTATCGGAGCATTTTAAGAAGCTGCTTGAAGAAATTCCTTTACAATATATGGAACTGTCAGATGAAATTATCCGCTTTGCTAAAGAGACATTGGGAAAAAAATTAAGTGAAAGTATTTATGTGTCTCTGACAGATCATATTCATTTTGCCTTATATAGACAGAAAAATGGGATGGAAATCAAGAATCCTTTACTTTGGGAAGTAAAACGACTGTATAAGGAAGAATTCTCGGTGGGCAAACATGCATTAAATATTATTGAGCAAAAAACAGGAATTCGTTTACCTGAAGATGAAGCAGGTTTTATTGCTTTGCATGTAGTAAACGCGGAATTGAATGAGGAAATGACGAACATTGTAAATATTACAAAGTTCATCCAAGAAATATTAACTATTGTAAAATATTATTTTAAAATTGAATTTGATGAAGAATCTTTGAACTATTATCGCTTTGTCACACATCTTAAATTTTTTGCTCAAAGGATTTTTAGTAAGACATATTTAAATAATGAGGAAGATTTTCTGTTCAATACAATAAAAGAGAAGTATAAAGATGCTTCCGTTTGTACAGAAAAAATCAAAGATTTCGTTCTAAAAAAATATGAGTATGAATTAAGCACAGAAGAGAAACTTTATCTAACAATTCATATTGCTCGCGTTGTAAATAGAAATTAATTTTTTGTGTGAAAGCGTTGACATCGTTAATTTACAGTGATATTATCAAGTTATCAATTAAATACATCCGATTTTATAGGATTGTTACTGGTCGTGCAGGCAAAACCTAAATTGTCGTCTCTTATGTTTTCCTGAGGCGTGCAGTTTAGGTTTTTTGTTTTCTTGGGACACTTTTGATCCGGACGAGGGGACTCAGGGATTGGCCGGTTTACATGTCGTTGTATTTAATTAAAAATTAAATATCAAAATTCAGGATTGTTACTGGTCACGCAGGCAAAACCTAAATTACAAGAGTGTATGATGATTTTTACATGCACATGTAGTTTAGGTTTTTTATTTTACTAAAATAACAATTCAAATGATGTATTAATTATTTTTGGAATTTTCCATGATTTGAGGAGGGGTATTTATGGATTATAAGCGAACTGCTAGAGAGATTATAGATTTAGTCGGTGGGGAAAAAAATATAACCAATTTGATTCATTGTATTACTAGGCTTCGATTTAATTTGAACGACGATAGCATTGCAGATAAAAACAAAGCTAAAATCGAAGCAATTGATGGTGTCATGGGGGTAAACAGAAGTGGCACTCAGTTTCAAGTAATCATAGGAAACGATGTTATAAAAGTATTTGATGAAATTAATAAAATGGCCAATATTAATTCTGGTAATTCAGATGGTAATAAAAAGACAAAAGGAAAAGGGATCGGAAGTATTTTTGATGTAATATCTGGAACATTCGCACCAATATTACCTGCAATCACTGGAGCAGGTATGATCAAAGCAATCCTTGCTATTCTTTTGACATTCCACTGGATTTCAGACAAAAGCCAAGCATATATTATTATGAATGCGATCGGGGATGGTGCATTCTACTTCATACCGTTCTTAGTTGCTTTTAGTGCAGCGAAAAAATTTGGGTCCAATCAATTTGTTGCAGTTGCCATCGCTGGTGCTATTATGCATCCATCCATTACAGCGTTGTTAAGTAGTGGCAAACCAGTACACTTTATTGGTCTTCCTGTAACGGCTGTAACATATGCATCATCCGTTATCCCGATCTTATTAGCAGTTTGGATTGCATCTTATGTAGAGAAATGGACTGATCGGGTAACTCCGAGCATGGTTAAACTGATTATCGTTCCGACTATTACTCTATTGGTAATGGTTCCAATTACTTTAATTGCGGTTGGTCCACTTGGTGTAATCATTGGTAGTGGTCTATCTAAAGGTGTTACTTTCCTATATGCTCATACTGGTATTTTTGCAGGACTTCTGCTTGGAGGTACATTCTCTTTAATCGTTATGACTGGGATGCACTACGCGTTTCTTCCAATTGTAGTTGGAAACTTAAGCACAAAAGGATACGATACAATCCTTCCTGCAATGTTTATGGCTAATATGGGGCAAGCTGGAGCGGCCTTTGCAGTATTCTTAAAATCAAAAAATAAATCATTTAAATCATTAGCGCTTTCAGTTAGTATGACAGCTTTAATGGGTGTAACAGAACCAGCTATGTATGGTGTAAATATGAGGCTTAAAAAGCCATTCATTGGTGCTTTAGTTGGTGGAGCAATCGGTGGAGCTTACTATGCATTGATGGCCGTAAAACTATACGTTATTCCAAGTAATGCTGGTCTTCCAGGAATTCCGTTCTTTATTGGTGAAACATTCGTTTATGCATTGATTGGTTTACCAATTGCGTTTATCGCAGGTACAATCGCAGCGTACTTTATTGGCTTCGAGGATGTAGAAGTAAAAGAAGACAAAACGGAAGAAAAAGTTGTAAATGAAGTAAAAAACGTTGATCAAAACCGTATTCAAGAAGTAGTAAGTCCTATTAAAGGAAAAGTTGTACCTTTAACTGATGTTAAGGATGCTACATTTTCAAGTGAAGCTTTAGGAAAAGGTATTGCCATTGAACCTCAAGAAGGAAAAGTCGTTTCTCCTGTAAATGGAGTTGTTACAACTTTATTTAGAACGAAGCACGCGATTGGCATTACATCTGAAAATGGAATTGAAATTCTAATTCACGTTGGAATGGACACAGTTAAATTAGATGGAGAATTTTTTACAGCACACATTAGCCAAGGTGACGTCGTGAAAGCTGGAGACCTACTTGTTGAATTTGATTTAGTAAAAATTAAAGAAGCCGGCTACGAAGTTACAACTCCGATTGTTATTACAAATAGTACTAATTATCTAGAAATTAATGCAGTAAATAAAGAAAACGTTAAAGAAAATGAAACGCTTTTAACGATTTGTGGTTAATTTAGAATTTGATTCTGACTGTTGGATTTAAAGCCAGCAGTCAGAACATTTAAATAAAAAAATTTAAATAAAAATTGTGGAGGGGACTATTATGTCAAAAAACTATTCATTTCCTAAAGGATTTTTATGGGGAGGAGCAACTGCTGCCAACCAATTAGAAGGTGCTTACCAAGAAGGTGGAAAAGGGTTAAATTTAGCAGATGTTATGCCTGGAGGAAAAGTAAGACTAAAAGTCATTCAAGAACCAGGATTTGATTTTAAAATAAATAAAGAAAAATATGTCTATCCAAATCATGATGGAATTGACTTCTATCACCGTTATAAAGAAGATATTGCACTTTTTGCAGAAATGGGATTTAAAACATATCGTATGAGTATTGCTTGGAGTCGTATCTTTCCAAAAGGCGATGAAGTAGAGCCAAACGAAGCAGGTTTAGCTTTCTATGACCGCGTGTTTGATGAACTGAAAAAATATGATATTGAGCCAGTTGTAACAATTTCTCACTACGAAATTCCATTACACTTAATTACAGAATATGGTGGCTGGCGTAACCGTAAAGTAATCGAATTCTTTAATCGATATGCAACAACATTATTCGAGTACTATAAAAACAAAGTAAAATACTGGTTAACTTTTAACGAAATTAATGGTGCTACACATTTACCACTATTAGGTCTTGGTTTTTCACCTGAAAGTAAAGAAACACAATTGCAAGATAGTTTCCAAGGGCTTCATCACCAATTTGTAGCAAGTGCGTTAGCTGTAAAAGCAGGACACGAGATCATTCCAGGTAGCCAAATTGGTTGTATGCTTGTGTATGTTCCAACTTACAATTACGATTCAAACCCTGAAAATGTGATGTATGCTCTACAAGAGTCTCGCCTGTGGAATAACTATTGTGGTGATGTACAAGTTAGAGGAGCATATCCAGCATTTGCAAAACGCTACTGGAAAGAAAATGATATCAACTTAGATATTCAAGACGGTGACTTAGAAATCATTAAAGAAGGAACAGTTGATTTCATTTCGCTAAGCTACTATATGTCACGCACTGAGAAAAAACATAAAACGAACGAAGAAAATAGCCAAGGTAATTTAGTTGGTGGCGTTAAAAATCCATTTTTAAAAGAAAGTGATTGGGGTTGGGAAATCGATCCAACTGGTCTTCGCATTGGATTAAATCAATTATATGACCACTACCAAAAACCACTATTCATCGTAGAAAATGGTCTTGGCGCATACGATCGGTTAGAAGAAGATGGCTCTATTAACGATGATTATCGTATTGATTATCTTCGTAGTCATATTGAGGCAATCGGTGAAGCAATCGAGGATGGTGTCGAACTGATTGGTTACACTCCATGGGGATGTATTGACTTAGTTAGTGCATCTACAGGTGAAATGTCTAAACGTTACGGCTTTATTTACGTAGACAAACAAGATGATGGAAGCGGAACTTTAGAGCGCAAAAAGAAAAAATCATTTTATTGGTACCAAAATGTAATTCAAACGAATGGGGAGCAACTTAATTAATTAAAGATATAAGAAATAACGTACATATTTGTAAGTGAATATGTACGTTATTTTTATATTAATCTATTATTTTATAATTCCAGACTTTAAACATCCAAATCCTTCTCTAAATTAATACCAATTTTACCTTCTTGTATTCTAGATCTGAATACAGCCCAATAAATAACAATTCCAGCAAGAAATAAATAAAGTATAACCTTAGTCGTTGGTAAAAAGTCTTTTGGTAGAGTTAAAATACCAACTTCAAATACTAACCAAATAATCGCAAGAATCGTAACAGGTAGTCGCCATTTTCCTAACTTAAAACCATCTGTATCCGGTAAGGTCTTAATTTTAGTAGCGTATGCGATTACCGTTATTAAGTAAATAATGGCCGGAAGTGCCGCAGAAGTACCTATTAATAATGAGAGTTTCCCAAAATAGAATACAGCAATAATACCTAATACAGAAACTAAAATTATCGCATTGTACGGTACATTATGTTTTTTATCTACCTTTTTAAACACATTTGAGGCGAAAAACACATTGTCTCTTGAAAGGGCATAAATAAGTCGAGAAGCAGAAGCCATAATAATTAATCCACAAGCAAAAATTGACACAATAACTAATGCAAGGAAAAAGTCAGCAACTGCAGTGCCCAAACGTGATTGTAAAATATCAGAAATAGGAGAAGCAGAAGCCATGATTCCGTTAATATCTTTAATTCCCGAAGTAACAATGATTAAGAATACAAATCCAATTACACCTGCAAGTAACATTGAGTAAACGATGGCTTTAGGTACGGTTTTATTCGCATCAACTGTTTCTTCTGCTAAATTTGCCGCTGCTTCAAAGCCTACTAATGTATAAGAGCCCATTACGACTGCTAGTACAAATGCTGTAAAATAGCTTCCATTTGAACCAACCTTATGGGCAGTATAAGTTAATAATGAAAAATCTGCTCCTTTGAAAAATAAGACAAAGCTTAAAATAATAATAATGCCAATAAATCCGATTACTTCTGTATAGACAGCTGAATTATTAATGATTGTAGCAATCCTTACTCCGTAAATATTTAATAAGGCCTGTATAACGATTGTAATTAATACGACGGTTGTTAGAACTGTAGTAGTACTCTTAATACCAAGTAAATCAAGAAAAATTGGTGCGACACCATAATCAACAGTAGGTACAACAATAATTAAGTAACACAATGCTGCCCAACCTGTAAACCAACCAAATCCTCGATTCGTTAAACGGCTAACCCATTGATATACATAGCCACTTAAAGGGATTTTGCTCGATAAATCTGCAAAAATTAACGCTACAAGTAAATGTCCAACCATGACAAATGGCCACGTCCAAATTCCAGCAGGTCCGGCTGCTCCTAAGGCAAGACTATAAGAGCTAAAAATACCAGTTGTAATTGAAATGAACGAGAATGCAACCGCAAATGAACTAAAAAATTTTAATGATCGCTGTAATTCCTGTTTGTAATTAAACGATTGTAAACCATCTGAATCAAAACCTTGTTTACTCATAAATCATCTCCTCCAAATTTGTAATTTATTAACAGAATTTTCTTATAATTAAACTCGTAGTTAATGAGATTTGATTAACTAAAAGTTTTATTATCGATCGGGTACAAAATTTATAAATTATGCTCGGACCTAAAATTGGGCAGAGAGTGATATTTTACAGTTATCAATGCAACTTCCGTGCCAGTCTAACAGACGGGATTAATTTAGAGATTCATACAAAAAGAGAAGTAGTTCCTATGAGGTCTTGAATAATGTATGCAGGACTGAATAACAACCGGGCTAATCATAAAAGTTGATTTTAGTGAAAGGAATTTCGCTTTTTCAATCAATCCTTAATCATTTCAAAGCATTAGTAGGTGTTCTTTATAACGTTTACAAAAAATTAATATTTTGGCATAAAACTTGCAGTTCTAGAAAAAGACTTATTTAAATATTCAAAAAAAGGAGGTTTCTGTCGGAAAAGTAAGAATTATAGAGAAGTAGTAAATGTAGTGTAAGCGCTTAATCTAAAACGAAGGGGATATGATAGGTGGAAAATAAAACACAGTTAAAAAGATCCTTAAAGTTATGGCAAGTAGTTATGATGGGGTTAGCCTATATGACCCCTATGGTTGTTTTCGACACTTTTGGAATTGTATCTGATGTAACTAATGGTCACGTACCAAGTGCATATATAGTAGCTTTAATAGGAATGTTATTTACAGCGGTTAGCTACGGTAAGCTTGTAAGAGAATTTCCTGAAGCTGGGTCTGCTTATACATACACCCAGAAAGCGATTAGTGGACACTTAGGTTTTCTAGTTGGCTGGTCATCATTATTAGATTACTTGTTCCTACCAATGGTAAATGCTTTATTAACTAAAATTTACTTAAACGCACTGTTTCCTAATGTTCCAACTTGGATTTGGGTCATTGGATTTGTAGGACTAGTTACTTTCTTAAACTTAAGAAGTATCAATATGCTGGCGAATTTCAATACCCTTTTTGTATTAGTTCAGCTTGCGATTATGGTTGTCTTTATTGTTCTTGTTATCCAAGGCTTACATCATGGAGAAGGTTATGGTGGATTCAGTATAAAACCACTTTTTAATGCAGGAATGCATTTTGGCACATTAGTAACCGGTGCGACAATTCTTTGCTTCTCATTCTTAGGATTTGATGCCGTTTCTACTTTATCAGAAGAGGCAATAAATCCTGCAAAAACAATCCCTAAAGCAATTCTTTACACAGCACTTTGGGGAGGCGTAATCTTCACAGTTACATCATTTTTCATTCAATTATACTATCCGGACATATCTAGATTTAAGCATCCAGATGCTGCATCACCAGAGATTGCATTATATGTAGGTGGTAAATTATTTCAATCAATTTTCTTATGCATTACCTTTATTAATACACTTGCTTCTGCATTGGCTTCACATGCGAGTGTCTCACGTTTGTTATATGTAATGGGGCGCGACAAAGTTTTCCCAGATAAATGGTTTGGATTTGTTCATCCGAAATGGAAAACACCAGCATTTAACGTAATTTTTGTTGGTGTAATTTCATTATCAGCCATTTTTTTCAACTTGGTAACAGCTACTTCATTAATTAACTTCGGAGCATTAATGGCATTTACTTTTGTTAATTTGTCAGTCATTAACCATTTTTACATTCGAGGAAAGCGTAGATCAGTCAAGGGCACCTTTTCTTTCCTAATATTGCCTTTAATTGGGGCAGCATCTGTAGCAATCCTATGGTTCAACATTGAAAAAAGCTCATTAATAATGGGAACAATTTGGTTCGTCATTGGTTTATTATATTTAATTTACCTTACAAAGGCATTCCAAATTGCACCCCCTAAATATGAAGAAGAAGCTGCGGTGTAATAAACACACAATAACGAAAAGTCACAAGGTAATTAATTACCTTGTGACTTTTTTCGTGTTTGGGGTCTACATCTGTTCCACTTTCCTTGATAGAGCATATTAGGTAATTCAATTTTGAATAATGATTAATGCAAAATTGAATAATTCATGCATTCAATCATATATCCATTAAAAAATCGAATTTGGTTCTTGGAGAAAAAACGACTTTTAAGGATCGTTCGAAAAAATATAAAAAGTATTGAAAGTCTTATAACTGCCTATTTGATAAGCCTTTATCTGTTTTATCTCACCACAAAATTATGAAATGATTTCAAGTTGGCACAGGAATTGCTATTTAACTTTTAAAATAACTAATGAGGTGTGTAAAATGAGCACAAATTTAACTGAACAAAATGAAAAGAGTAGTGAACAGATAGAAATAGATGATTCCCTTCAGGAGTTTAGAGAAACGTTAAATGAAGCGATCGGCATAATGAACTATCCGAGCCAAGTATTTGATTTCCTTAAAACACCAATGCGATTTTTAGAATTTAGTATTCCCGTTCAAATGGATAATGGTGAGACGAAAGTGTTTCAAGGATATCGAGCACAACATAATGATGCATTAGGACCTACAAAAGGGGGAATTAGATTTCATCCTGATGTAACGCCAGAAGAAGTAAAAGCATTAGCTGGCTGGATGAGTTTAAAGTGTAGTATTACTGATTTACCTTATGGGGGAGCAAAAGGTGGAGTTGTTTGTGACCCAAGACAATTAAGTATGAATGAGCTAGAAAAATTAAGTAGAGGTTATGTAAGAGCTGTAAGCCAAATTGTAGGACCTACTAAAGATATTCCAGCACCTGATATGTATACAAACGCGCAAGTAATGGCTTGGATGCTAGATGAATATGACCATATTAGAGAGTTTGATTCGCCAAGTTTTATTACTGGTAAACCTCTAACTTTAGGAGGTTCAGTAGGTCGGGAGACGGCAACATCAAAAGGTGTATTTTATGCTCTTGAGCTAATTAGTGAAATACAGAAAATCGAGATTAAAAATATGAAAGTCATTATTCAAGGCTTTGGAAATGTTGGTAGTTACTTAGCGCAATACTTACATGAAGCTGGAGCAAAGGTTGTTGGAGTTTCAGATGTACTAGGCGGAATTTATGATCCAAAAGGTTTAGACATTCCATATTTATTAGACAATAGAGATTCATTTGGAGTTGTTTCCAACTTATTTAAAAATGCGATTTCTAATCAAGAGTTATTAGAAAGAGAATGTGATGTCTTAATTCCAGCAGCAATAAGTGGGGTTATTAACAACCGTAATGCGGATAAATTGAAATGCAAGATTGTTGTTGAAGCAGCGAATGGACCGACTACTAAGGAAGCTCTAGAAATCCTTGATAAAAAAGAGATTTTAGTCGTTCCTGATATTTTAGCTAACTCAGGTGGAGTAGTTGTTTCGTATTTTGAATGGTGTCAAAATATGCAAGGTTATTATTGGTCTGAGAGTACTGTAGACGAGAGATTAAAAGAAAAAATGACAGATAGCTTTTTAAAAGTTTATAAAACATCGCAAAAATATAATGTAAACATGAAAATAGCAGCATATATCGAAGGCATTAGTAAAATTGCTGAAGCTTGTCGCTTGAGAGGTTGGATAAAATACTAAAACAAAAGGAGAGATCTAGAATGATCGATATTATTTCTGAATCAACTGAAAGACAGCTTGTACACCATTATTGTTTATTAACTCAAAATAATAGATATGATTTATCGATTGCCTTTTCAAGTCACTTTTATGGAAAATCAATGGTTACATCAATTCAATCCAGTAAAATGGCGTTATTATGTCTAGAAGATCTTCATTCTGAACATTATTGGGCTCCTAAGTTAGGTATTGCTGAGGAGGATATTTTAGAAATTCAAAATTTCTTTAGCATGGTTTTACCATCAAAACACATTTGCGAGTTATAATATCAGGAATTATTTTTAAAAGAAAGCTCACTGATTGGTGAACTTTCAAGCGAGATAGAGGCGGAGAAATTTAAAATATTCTTAATGTGCAAAAAAGGAGTGAGCTTTATGTATTATGGAGTCATTGTCAGTGACTACCATGGAACAGTTGAAGAGACTGCTATTCAGAAAGATTCAAGAATTTATGAATGGGAGCCGTTATTCTTTATTAAAACTACAGATGGAATTACAAAAGTTATTCATCAAGGAATAAGTGGTGAAGTTGTTTCATTGGAGGTCTCAATTGGAGACAAGATAGTTCCTGGAATGGTTCTTGCGTATGTTAAAGAGGATTTGTTTGTGACCGCTAGCGATTGAGTAGAGTTTGATTAGGCAACTTTGATTCAATTAACGCGTTCTCTTTTCTAACAAATAAAGGGGTGTCTCTGGTCGAAAAGACTTAAGAGACTGCCCTTTATTTTTGTTTAAGTTAAATAGATTAGTAAATTATAATTTTAGATTTTTGTGATAAATTTAAAAATTCTGCTAGAATAGGAATGTATAATGGTTTAGACATAAGGGGGGAAAGAAATGTTATCAATAAATGAGAAACAGATAAGACCAGTCATCACTATAGATATCGATCAATTTAAGGAAAATGATGAAATTGATTTATCCAAAATAAATGAACCCTTTTTATTCTTACGTAAGCAAAATCAGATTTTTGGTTATGTACAATTAAATAATATTTTTCAAGGTAGTAGTAAAAAGAAAAATATAGAAATTTCAAAGATTACTAGTTCTTCTCAATCAATAAATAGTGTATGTCGCCTAAGTGAGCAATTTTCTTTAACGGATCTATTTCAAATTATTGGTGAACCAATCTCGATTGTAAAAGAAGAGGAAGAAATGCCAATAGGTTACATACTTCGTGAGGATATATTAGCGGAGCTTTTTAAACAAGAAAATAAAAGTGTTGATTTATTAAAAAGCATTTTAACATCGATACCGATGGGAACATTTGTAGTTGATAAAAATAAAGTTATTGTAAATTGCAATGATGCTGGGTTAAAAATGATAAAATCAACATCGGAAAAGGTCATTAATATAAAAGCTGAAACTATTTTTAGTGGTGAACAAGTTGATAATGTATTTGCTACAGGTAAAACAATTCTTAATCAGATTCAAATAAGCGACGATATGGGTGTTCTTGTCGATTATAGCCCAATTTTCGTTGATAACGAGGTTGAAGGAGTTGTAATTGTCGTACAAGATCTCCCAATGGTTGAAGAAATGGCCTCCGAAATTGAATATGTAAAAGATTTAAATAAAGATTTGAATGCCATATTATCGAGTATTTATGATGAAATACTTGTAGTAAATCGTAAGGGTGAGCTAATTCGTTACAGTGAAAATATAATTCCTGGATTTTGGAATGTGGATTTAAAGGAACTACTTGGAAAGAGTATTTTAGAATTCGAAAACCAAGGACTTTTTACGCCATCTGTTACAAAATTAGTTTTAGAAAAAAAGAAGAAAGTATCAATTGTTCAAGAAACACTTAATGGACGTAAAGTACTTGCAGTTGGAAATCCAGTCTTTGATGAGAATATGGAAATTGAGCGTATTATTATTGCTTCTAGAGATATTACAGAAACTTCACGCCTTAAAACGGAATTAAAAGAGATGAAGAAGATTTCTGAGCAATATAAAAAGGAGCTTGAAGATATAAAGAGTAAGGATAGTTTTGTTAAAAAACTGATTTACTGCAGTCCTAAAATGGAGCAAATCATCAATCAAGCGAAAAAAATTGCTGATTTTTCTTCCACTGTATTACTGCATGGAGAGTCTGGTGTAGGAAAGGAAGTAATTGCACAGGCTATTCATCAATTAGGAAATCGTTCTGCAAAACCATTTTTGAAATTAAATTGCGGTGCAATACCTGAAAATCTTCTGGAAAGTGAGCTTTTTGGCTATATTAAAGGAGCGTTTACAGGGGCGGATCAAAATAAGGATGGTTATTTTAAGCAAGCAGATGAAGGCGTTTTATTTTTAGATGAAATTGGTGAAATGCCACTGCATTTACAAGTTAAATTGCTTAGAGTCCTTCAAGAACAAGAAGTTATTCCAGTTGGAAGTACAAAGCCAATTAAAGTAAATGTACAAATTATTGCAGCAACAAATAAAAGATTAGAAAAAATGGTTGAAGAACGTACATTTAGGGAGGATTTGTATTATCGACTAAATGTTATACCTTTAAACATTCCACCATTAAGAGAAAGAAATGAAGATATCTCATTATTAGCTTTCCATTTCTTACAGCAATTAAATGAAAAATATAATAAAAGTTTTCATCTTACACCAGATGCAATTAACGTATTAGAATTTTATTCTTGGCCAGGGAATGTCAGAGAACTCCAAAACATCATAGAAAGATTAGTCGTCTCTGCTGAAGATCAAATTATTAATGCTGAGGATGTTAATCAATTCTTACCAAATAGCTATGACTTTAATAAATCTAAACCAGTCATTAATAAAGTAATTCCTCTACAAGAAGCAGTTGATTATGTTGAGGAGCAACTTATTATGCTTGCGATGAAGCAATATAAAACAACAACGAAGGCTGCACAGGTGTTAGGGATTAGTCAGTCCTCGGTTAGTCGCAAGTATCAAAAAATAATGAACGAAAAGAATATGAATAGTGACTTTATGTCATTTAATTAGAAAAAACGCACAGGGTGCGTTTTTTTATTTCTCTAAATCCCCTATATTTTCAACATTGCTATCAATTACTTCAGTCATACTAACTTGGTCCCTCGAGAGACTAAATGCCATGAAGATGATGATGAGTCCTACCGCAATACATGTTCCTGCAAGCAACATAATATCTCCTCCTTTCATGGTGTTCTAGCCTATGCAATGAATTTTCTTAATATGTCGATTTACAGAAATAGTTTTAAAAACGTTTAATTATCGTAGATTTTTTACGAGTTTTAAAGATTATGCAAAGTGTAATAGAGTTATGCAAAATTGAATAATAATGTACAGGCTATTGAAGCAAAACCCTTATTTTTAGGTGTATTAAAGTTGGCACGGTTCTTGCAAATTATTAAATTGTTAAGAATTTAAGGAGGGTTTATATCCAATGGTCGATGTTCAATTTAAAACAATTGATTTAAAGATGTTTATTAATGGCGAATGGAAAGATTCTAGCAATCATGAGAAACGCCCTGTTATTAACCCAGCAAATGGAGAAATCATTGCATATGCTCCTGAAGGAACGGTTGAAGATGCGAAAGAAGCAATTGATGTTGCTCGTAAAGCATTCAATGATGGAAGATGGTCTGATTTATCTGCTCAAGAAAGAGCAACTTACTTATTTAAAATTGCAGACAAAATAGAAGAGTACCAAGAAGAATTAACTAAACTTGAAACGTTAGATAATGGAAAACCACATCGTGAAGCGGGCTTTGATGTGGCGGATGCCGCAGCTTGCTTCCGTTATTATGCAGGATTGATTACAAAGCCAGATGGGTTTACTTATCATGTAGCAGATCCTATGCAGGCGATGGTTGTTCGTGAACCAATAGGAGTATGCGGATTAATTGTTCCTTGGAACTATCCATTATTAATGAGTATATGGAAAATTGCTCCAGCGTTAGCGGCAGGTAATTCAATTGTTTTCAAACCATCAGAAGTAACACCAGTGACTCCTAAGAAATTATTTGAAATCTTTGAAGAAGTTGGTCTTCCACAAGGTGTAGCAAATATGGTTATGGGTGCTGGCCCGGTGGTTGGAAATGAAATCGCTGCCAACCCTGATGTTGATATGGTTTCATTCACAGGTGGAACAAAAACGGGCAAACATATCATGAAAACAGCGGCAGATACGATGAAAAAAGTATCACTTGAGCTTGGTGGGAAATCTCCGAATATCATTTTTGCAGATGCAGATTTTGAAACGGCTGTCGATTATGCTCTATTTGGAATTTATGCGGGTTCAGGTCAAGTTTGTTCATCTGGATCAAGAATATTAGTAGAAGAATCAATTTATGATCGCTTCGTAGATCGATTTGTAGAGCGTGCTAGGAAAATTAAAGTCGGCCCTGGGGATGTAGCTGAAACAGAAATGGGTCCACTAGTTAGTAAAGAGCATTTAGAAAAAGTTTTAAGCTATATACAAATAGGTAAAGAAGAAGGCGCAACACTTGCTTGCGGAGGAAATCGTATTGAAAAAGATGGTTTAGAAAAAGGTTATTTTGTTGAACCAACTGTTTTTATAGATGTTGAACAAAATATGCGCATCGTCCAAGAAGAAATTTTTGGTCCGGTCGTATGTATTCAAAAGTTTAAATCTGAAGAAGAAGCGTTAAAACTTGCAAATGGAACTGTATATGGTTTAGCAGGTGCTGTCTTTAGTAAAGATGGAGCGAAAGCTTTAAGAGTAATTAAAAAGCTACGTTCAGGCATTACTTGGATTAACTCATACCACCCAACATACAATGAAGCACCTTGGGGCGGCTACAAACAAAGCGGTGTAGGACGCAGCTTAGGTACATTTGGTCTTGAAGAATTCCAAGAAATTAAGCAAATTAACATTAACTTACAAGTTGAACCAATTGGATGGTTTGCAGAATAATTTTAGACAGTTTTAAGAAGAGACAGATAGGAAAGAAAAAAATAGATAAAACGACTATAGGAGTGAACAAAATGAGTATCAATTTAAAAAACGAATTAAAAAGTGAAGAAAAAAATGTAACCGAGTATATTAATAAGGTTTTAAGCTTAATAGAAAAAGAAACTGTTACAGAAGAAGACGCTGCATGGATTACAAAGGAAACAGTTGATGGTTTTAGAGAACACGTAAACCCAGGTTTCCTTGCTTACCGTAAAACTGTTACAGAAGGCGGTCAATTTGCATCTGTTGAATGGTCTGATAGTGGCTCATGCTTTAAAGACGTAAATGGTAAAGAGTATATTGACTGTTTAGGCGGATTTGGAATTTATAATGTTGGGCACCGTCATCCAAAAGTTATCAAAGCTGTTACGGATCAGTTAAAAAGACAGGCACTTCATAGCCAAGATTTATTAGATCCATTACGTGCAATGCTTGCTAAAATTTTAGCAGAAATTACACCTGGTGATTTAAAATATTCATTCTTTACAAACAGTGGTACAGAGAGTGTTGAAGCGGCATTAAAGCTTGCAAAAATGTATAGTGAGCGCAGTACATTTATTTCAACTACTCGTGCATTCCACGGGAAAAGCTTAGGTTCTTTATCTGGTACGGCAAAAGGCATGTTCCGTAAACCGTTTTTACCGTTAATTCCTGGATTCCGTCATGTTCCATTCGGTGACATTGATATGATGAGAAAAACATTTGAAACTTGCTCTTTAGTAGGAGAAGATGTTGCAGCAGTTATACTTGAGCCAATTCAAGGTGAAGGTGGAATTATTCTTCCTCCTCCAAACTACTTAAAAGAAGTTCGTGAACTATGTGATGAGTACGGAGCTCTATTAATATTTGATGAAGTTCAAACAGGTATGGGCCGTACTGGTAAAATGTTTGCTGCTGATTTATATGAAGTAGTTCCAGACATTATTTGTCTTGCTAAAGCATTCGGTGGCGGAGTTATGCCAGCTGGAGCAGTAGTTGCAAAAGAAGAAGTATTTAAAAGCTGGTTCCCAAATCCATTTATGCATACAACAACATTTGGTGGAAATCCATTAGCATGTGCAGCTGCTATTGCTACAATCAGTGTACTTCTTGAAGAAAAATTACCTGAAAGAGCAGAAGTAGTTGGAGCGTACTTCTTAGATCAATTAAAAGAAGCAGCAAAAGGACATGAAGACAAAGTTTTAGAACTTCGTGGCCAAGGTTTAATGATTGGAATTGAGTTCCATCAAGATGAAATTGGTTATGAAGTTTCTAAAGGAATGTTTGATAAAGGGATCCTAGTTGCTGGTACATTAATTAACTCAAAAACAATTCGTATCGAGCCTTCTTTAAAAATTAGCTATGAAGAAGTTGATACTGTAGTAAGTGCATTTAAAGAAATTTTATCTACTATGGAAGTTTAATTTATTCATCAAGCATGTTATGACCGTTAATCATGACATGCTTTCATTACATTCAAAAATCGTTATAGATAGGATGGTGCAATTATGGCAGATCGAAAATTCGTTAAAATCCAAACTTCAATTCCAGGACCAAAATCTCAAGAGTTGGTTGCTCGAAGAAATAATGTGGTTCCAAAAGGGATTAGTAATAATAGTGAAGCATTTGTAAAAAAAGCAAAGGGTGCACTGGTTGAGGATGTTGATGGAAATACGTTTATTGACTTTGCAGGTGCTATTGGAACGATAAATGTTGGTCATTCCCATCCTAGAGTAGTAAGAGCGCTTCAAGCTCAAGCCGGTGATTATATTCACACGGGCTTTAATGTCATGATGTATGAATCTTATATTCAGCTTGCAGAAAGATTAGCAGATCTTTCACCTGGAAGTTTTGATAAACAAGTAGCATTTTTTAATAGTGGCGCGGAAGCTGTTGAAAATGCAGTGAAAATTGCAAGAAAGTATACAAAGCGTCAAGGAATCATTTCTTTTACTAGAGGATTCCATGGTCGAACACTAATGACAATGACGATGACAAGTAAAGTTAAGCCTTACAAATATGGATTTGGGCCATTTGCTCCTGAAGTGTATAAAGCACCATATCCATATGTTTACCGTCGTCCAGATCAAATGGATGAAAAAGAATATAGTAAATTTATCATTGAACAATTTGAACAGTTTTTGATTGCAGAAGTTGCACCAGAAACGATTGCTGCAGTCGTAATGGAACCAATCCAAGGCGAGGGTGGCTTTATTGTTCCTGATCTTGATTTTGTAAAAAGAGTTAGAGAAATCTGTACGCAATATGGAATATTATTTGTAGCAGATGAAATTCAAACTGGTTTTGCTAGAACAGGTAAATATTTTGCAATTGAGCACTTTGGAATTGAGCCTGATTTAATTACAATTTCAAAATCAATGGGTGCGGGAGTACCTATTAGTGGCGTGATCGGTAGAAAAGAAATTATGGAAGCTTCTGATGCTGGAGAAATAGGCGGAACATACTCTGGTAGCCCACTTGGATGTCGTGCAGCATTAGCAGTACTCGATATCATTGAGGAAGAAGGATTAAATGAGCGAGCTGTTGTAATTGGCGACAAAGTTAATGAGGAAATGCATAAATGGGCTAATCAGTTTGAACAAATAGGTGATATTCGCGGAATTGGCGCAATGTGTGCGATGGAGATTGTAACAAATAAGAAAGATAAAACACCAGATAAGGTGACAGTTGGAAAGATTGTAAAAGAAGCTAACAATAGAGGATTAATGTTGTTAAGCGCAGGTATCTTTGGCAATGTTATTCGTTTGTTAATGCCACTAACGATTACAGATGAACAGCTTGAAGAAGGACTAGATATTTTAAGAGAGTCAATCGAAGCTGTATTAGTTCCAGAACTTCAATTGGAGGTAAACTCATGAGCCAAATTAAAGAGAAATATGAAGTCTACCCAATGTATATAGATGGTGCATGGGTTGGGACCGATCATGAATATTATACGAAGGTTACAAATCCTGCAACTGGTGCAGTTGTAGGGGCAATTCCAACTGGTGGTACATATGAAGCGAAATTAGCTGTTGATGCTGCTCATACAGCATTTAAAACTTGGTCAAAAAAGACATCAGAAGAAAGATACCATTTATTAATGAATTGGTATCGTCTTATTGACGAAAAGAAAGAAGAAATTGCTAAATTAATGACAATTGAGCAAGGTAAACCATTAAAAGAAGCATTAGGTGAGACTGTTTATGCAAATGGTTTTATTTCGTGGTATGCAGAAGAAGGAAAACGTGTATATGGGGAAACAATTCCTGCATCACAACCTAATAAACGTATTCTAATTAGGAAAGAACCTGTAGGAGTTGTAGCAGCAATTACACCGTGGAATTTCCCTGCAGCTATGATTACAAGAAAAGTTGCTCCTGCACTTGCAGCTGGTTGTACAACGGTTATTAAACCAGCTACTCAAACACCTTTAACAGCATTAAAACTTGCGGAGCTTGCTCATGAAGCGGGGATTCCAAAAGGGGTAATTAATGTCGTTACTGGTAAGTCTTCTGAGATTGGCGATGTATGGCTAAAAGATCCAAGAGTAACAAAGATTACATTCACTGGTTCTACTGAAGTTGGCAAAACGCTAATGAAAGGAGCAGCGGAGAATGTTAAAAAGGTTTCGCTAGAGCTTGGTGGAAATGCACCATTTATTGTTATGGATGATGCTAATTTAGCAAAAGCAGCGGTTGGCCTAGTTCAGTCAAAATTCCGCAATGCAGGTCAAACTTGCATTTGTACAAATCGTATTTATGTACAGGAAAGTGTAGCTGAAGAATTTACAGCGTTATTTACAAAAGAGCTAGAAAAATTAAAAGTGGGTAACGGTTTAGAAGAAGGAATTGATGTTGGTCCACTGATTGACGATGCAGCTTTAGAAAAGGTAAAAACGCTAGTTGAAGATGCTACTAATAACGGTGGAAAAATCGTATATAGTGGTAATAAACCTTCAGAGGAAAATGGATATTATTATGCACCAACTATTTTAACGGGTATTACGGATGAAATGGCATGCATGAAGGAAGAAATATTTGGTCCACTTGCTCCAATTACTACATTTAAAACTGAAGAAGAAGTAATTGAGAGAGCAAATAATTCAAATTACGGTCTAGCTGCATATGTGTATACGGAAAACTTAAGTCGTTCTTTCCGCGTTACAGAAGCACTTGAATACGGAATTATTGGACTAAACGATGGTACACCTTCTGCTGTACAAGTTCCATTTGGCGGTTATAAAGAGAGCGGTCTTGGAAGAGAAGGCGGTCACTTTGGAATTGAGGAATTTTTAGAAGTTAAATATATTTCAATTGGGTTAGACATCTAATAAATCTACTGTTAATACAAAGCGCAGTTGTAAGCCAGTTAAACATTCAATTCAACTATTGTGATTGATCGTTTTACTGGCTTATTAACTAGATTAATAGAGGTGGAAAAATTGCCAGGTGCATTACATGGAGTAAAAATCATTGATTTAACAAGAGTACTAGCCGGGCCCTTTTGTACGATGATTCTTGGGGACTTAGGAGCAGAGATTATAAAAGTAGAAAGTATTAATAATGGCGATGAAACCAGGGGATGGGGGCCACCTTTCGTTGAAGGTGAAAGCGCTTATTATTTATGTGCAAACCGCAATAAAAAAGGCATGACTCTAAACTTAAAAAGTGAGCAAGGTAAAGAAATTTTAAAAAAGCTAGTTTCAGAGGCTGATGTAGTTGTTCAAAATTTCAAACCTGGAACAATGACAAAATTAGGTTTTGACTATGAGGAATTGAAAAAAATAAAAGAAGACATCATACTAGCGTCCATTAGTGGCTTTGGTAGTGTTGGGCCGAATTCAAGTTTACCAGGATATGATTATATCATCCAAGCGATGTCTGGATTAATGAGTATTACTGGTGAGAAAGAGGCAGAGCCAACAAAAGTAGGAGTAGCCATTTCGGATGTTTTAACTGGTCTATTTACATGTATTGGGATTCTTGCTTCACTTCAGAATCGAGATCGTACAGGAGAAGGTCAAGAAATCGATATTTCATTATTTGACTCTCAGCTAGCTGCTTTAGTAAATGTAGCTAGTAATTATTTATGTAGTGGAATTGTACCTGAACGAATGGGGAATCAACACCCAAATATCGTTCCATATCAAGTCTTTACTGCAAGTGACGGTGAATTAGTCATAGCGGTCGGTAATGATGAACAATTTAAGAGGTTTGCTTTACTAATTGATGAACCAATCTTATTAGATGAAGAATATAAGACGAATACTAGCCGTTTACAGCATCGAAAACAAATAGAGCAATTAGTTCAAAATAAATTAAAAATGAAAAGTAAAAATGAGTGGAAAGAACTATTAGATCAAATTGGAATCCCAAATGGACCAATAAATAATGTAAGTGAAGCTCTACAGTCTGAACAAGCTAAATCGAGAGAAATGGTGTTGGATGTAGACCATCCGTTTATAAAGGATCTAAAATTAGTCGGATCACCGCTAAAATTATCAAAAACGCCAATTGAAGTATTAAGACACCCGCCCTTACATGGTGAGCATACAGAAGAAATAATAAGTAAACTAGGATATTCCCGAATTGAAATAGAAGAAATGAAACGAAATAAAACAATTTGAGGAGGAAATAAGAATGGATTTTTCATTATCAGAAGAACAAGTTAGTGTAAGGAAGGTAGTTAGGTCATTTGTAGATAGAGAAATTATCCCATTTATTAAAGAATGGGATGAAAAAGGACATTTTGAAGCTAATATTCTAAAACGACTTGCAGATTTGCAACTTATGGGTGTATGTATTCCAGAACAATACGGTGGAGTAGGAATGGATTATAACACATTAGCGATTGTATGTGAGGAATTAGAACGTGGAGATACTGCTTTCCGCACAGCTGTTTCTGTACATACCGGTTTAAATAGTATGACATTACTACAATGGGGTACTGAAGAACAAAAGAAAAAGTATTTAGTACCACAAGCTGAAGGTAAGAAAATTGGAGCATTTGGATTAACTGAACCGAATGCAGGCTCAGATGTAGTGGCGATGGCAACAACAGCTGTAAAAGATGGGGATAGCTATATTTTAAACGGATCAAAAACCTGGATTTCTTTATGTGATGTAGCTGACCATTTCTTAATTTTTGCGAAAACAAATCATGACCTAAAGCATCATGGTATTTCCTGTTTTATTGTAGACCGTACATTTGAAGGCGTTTCCACAAAAGCAATCAAAGGAAAAATGGGTATTAGAGCAGGGAATACAGGTGAAGTATTTTTAGATGACGTAAGAGTTCCTGCAGAAAACTTATTAGGTTTTGAAGGTGAAGGCTTTAAAATTGCAATGTCTGCACTTGATAATGGACGATTTACAGTTGCTGCTGGAGCTTGCGGATTAATCCAGGCATCACTTGAAGCGAGCGTAAAATACTGTAATGAGCGAAAAACATTTGGAAAAGAAATCGGTAAACATCAACTAGTACAACAAATGATTGCTAAAATGTCTTCAAATCTTGAAATATCACGTCTATTAGTCTATAAAGCTGGCTGGTTAAAAAATAATGGAAAACGTAACACTAGAGAAACGTCACTAGCAAAATGGATTTCTTGTAATGCAGCAAATGAAGCAGCTAATGATGCTGTGCAAATTCATGGTGCATATGGTTTTTCAAATGAGTTCCCAGTAGAGCGTTACTTAAGAAATTCAAAAGCGCCAGTAATCTATGAAGGAACAAGAGAGATTCATACAATTATGCAAGCTGAATATGACCTTGGTTATAGAGAAGATAAAGTGTTAAGAAAAATGCTTCCAGCTTGGCCATTTGAAGAAGTTTCAGTAGAGACTGTTAAATCTTAAAAAATAATTGAGATACTAAATATACTTTCATTATTCTACTTTATAGACTTATGAAATCATTATTGTGACTTTTGCTAAATATTAAAGTAATAAAGGATAGAAAAGCAGCAGCTTTTTCTATCCTTTTCTTTTATTAAAAACTGAATATAATACGTGTAATTTAAGTAATTAGAAGTTTATCCCGAATTATTCAGATAAATAATGTTTTATTTCCTTAATTCGTTCCTTTTTAAATATAAATTTATAACATTTTTTGGTATCGAGGGTTACTATAATTCCCCCGTTTAGAGGTCCACTCGATTCTGTAACTGATTTTATAGTAGACTTATATATGTCCAAGGCGAAAGAAAGTGATCGATTGAGATGAATTTTATAAACTATGATTCTCTGAGAGGTAAGGACAAAAATGACTTGCATATTTTCTTTTGTTAACCAGGAAACTTCAGGCAAAAATTTCAATGTGGGGCTGGAAGGGGCAGTTCTTCCTTCAACGATTAATTGTAATTCTTCGTTATCAACCAAATCCAATTTAACCTTATCAAAATATTTGCTATCGCTAATCATGTAATCCATCTCCTATTCAATTACTCTCTATTTGCAAGCTTCATTAAAAATACATCAATAATCCAGGAAATCAGAACAATAGAAATAAAAGCTAATAAAGTCCATCCTAAATGATTTTTTATAATCACAAAATCATCCTTAGTAAATAGATCAGAGACTAGAAATAATAGTCCTAATAGTAAACTTGACCAAAACGCTTTAAATTTGAATATCACTTTATCTGACTTATTGTTCATTTGAAATAATACGCTCTTCCATATTCCCAAAATTAAATAAATGGTTCCAGCTAGCAAAAATGTAATCAATTCTACAATGAAAGAATTAATAGATGCTTTTAAAAATAAAGCCTTATAAAGAACATCAAATAGTATTCCGATTGAAAAAACCGCTCCAGCAATTCCTAAAATTTTATAACGCTCTAGAATAATTCTCTCATCCATCACTTGCTTTTTGTACATCATTTTACATTTCCCTCCTAGTCATTTAATCCTCTTCCCAAAATAGTTCATCTAGCGTTTTTCCCAATGACTTGGCTAACTCTACACATAATTTAATTGTTGGATTATATTTCCCTTTTTCAATTAGATTAATGGTTTGCCGTGTTACACCAACCAATTCTGCTAGAGCTTGCTGAGTTAGTTCTTTTTCAACGCGAGCGAGTTTCACTTTAGATCCGTCCACTGTTTTCCTCCTGATGAAGTAAAATATATATTACTATATGTAAAATATACATTACATTTGTTAGGGAAGTCAAATATATTTTACAAAAAAATCCAAAAAAAAATCACTTATAGAATTCGTTTAGACTATTGGATTTATCCTCGTTTTTTAATTTCTTCAGAGTCAATTCAACTTCGAGATCCTTTAATTTCTTTTATGAAAAGGTAGGATTATTACAAATTGACAATTGGTAACAAGTGAAGTACTTTTTTGTTAAAAGTCTGAATTATCCAGTTCCATGCTTTTTGTGTAGCGAAGAAAAACCACACCATTCTCACCGCAAATTAGTCGTAGAGTATTTAAGAGAATTTGATAATCGAATTGAAATTATTCATTTATAAATTCGAAAAGACTGTCCATTAATGGACTTACCCCTGTCAAGTAGACACATTTAAATAAGACCGACTAAGCAGCCGTTGTTAACCTGTATTTTACAGGGGAACAACGGTTTAGTCGTTTTTGTGTACGCTCATAATTGTAAAACTGTATGTACTCTGTAATTTCTTGAATAAGTTCCTGTTCTGAATTAAAATTAGATAGATACACCAATTCACATTTGAAGTGTGAGAAGAATGATTCAACGCATGCGTTGTCTAGACAGTTTCCTTTGCGAGAGTGGCTGCCTAATAGATTATTCTTTTCTAAGAACTGGCTGTATTTTATAGACGTGTACTGGAATCCCTGATCTGAATGCAGGATACTTCCATACACGTTTCTTTTTTTACATAAATCTTTAACTGTTTCAATGACCAATTTAAGATCATTTCGATTGGAACACTTCCAAGATACAATTTCATTATTATAAAGATCTTGAATGACTGAAAGATAATAAAACCTGTCTCCTACTTTGATATAAGTAATGTCAGTTGCGAATGCAACGTTCGGTAAATCTTGTTTAAATTGACGATTTAAAAGGTTAGGATAAACATTCGATGCTTCCTTCCCATAGTATTTTCTTTTTTTACGAATGACGGATTTTATATCTAATTCTTTCATAATTCGATAAACCTTTTTATGATTAACTACCAATCCTTCATCTCTTAGACGATCAGTAACTCTAGGGTATCCATAATATGGTCGTATCGCATGGATCGCCTCAATATGAGATTTTACCGTGTCTTCAACAGTGGTTTTACTTAACTTATATAAAATTGATTTTCTCCATTTGTAGAAACCAGCTCTTGAAACTTTTGCGATTTGAATAAGCATCGTTAATGGATAACGTGCTTTCATTTCATTTAGAATTTCAAATCGAACTCCTTTTGGAATTATCCCTCCCCCAGTATATTTGGATAACGCTTTTTTAAGTATTCTACCTGTGCTTTCAAGTAATCTCTTTCTTCTTCAATTGAATCAAACTTAGTTTTTGGACGCCCAGTGAACGGATGAAAACTATTTGATTTTCCCCTTTGATCATCAAATAACTCACCATTTCTATACTTTTTTACCCATTCTTTCAGTTGAGTTGAACTACGTAAACCTAACTCCTCCGAAATTGAGACGTAACTGCCACAACCATCTTCATATTGCTTTACTGCCTTAAGTTTTAGTTCAGTTGAATAGTGTTTAAATTTTGTTCCTTTTAAAGCCATAATAAAATCCCCCAATAGTAGACTGCCTATCCATTTTATCAGATAGGCTTTTTCACGTGTCTACTATAAGGGGATAATACCATTAAAGACAGTCTTATTTAAATCTCATCAACATTATAGAGTGAATTAGATAAAACTGCGTAACGTATTTTGTATTTGTTGGAAAACATCATCAACGTGATCCAATTCTAAAATGATTTTATCGTATTTATGATTGTTTAATGTTAAAACTATATTCCCTTTGTTAGTACTTGAAGCTACAAAATAGTTCACTCCATCTTTTCTGAAATAGCCATATTTACTTGCGCCTAAATGTGTACCATATATTTTCCATAAAAATTGATGGATATCCTCTATAGAAACATCTTTTATATTACTGTAGGGAACCTCGATTGTATGTGTTAATCCTAATATTGTTTCAAGACTAGAAAGTGAAATGATTAATTGATTTTCCTCAAATGAAATTGTTTTCATAAAAAATCCCTCCTTACTTCTTATACGACTAGGGAACGTATTTCGTTCATTTATTTTAATTCAATTATAAAAACATAAACATGAGCGATACTTTTTACCGAATTCACTCATGTTTACAAAACTAAACAAACGTTTAATTAAATTGAAATCGTTACTCAGATGATGTAACTCGCTTGTGGTAACATTGAAAATGCAACGATCGTCATGATTTCAAAGTATACGGACATGAAAATATAGACTTAGTATTACTGAAAATAAGAAAAAAATTTGAACAATAGATAATTTTTATCATAGCTTGAAAATGCTAGGGAATGATATCATCTAGATAAAAGAATTATTTACTATTCTCAAAGAGGTACATGACATGGATCAACAAGTACAAACTTATTTTGAAAACCTTGAATCAAAAGACAAGAATTTGCAATATGAAGCCTTTGACTATATTATTTCGGTTACAAAAGAAAAAGTGGATTGGTCGTATGAAGTATGGAATCGATTAAAATCGGAGCTAACTCATAAAGAAAATCACAAAAGGTCAAGAGCTGCACAATTTCTCTCAAATCTAGCGATTAGTGATCCAGAGAAGAGGATGCTAAACGATTTTCCTGCAGTTTGGCAAGTTACATATGATCCAAAGTTTGTTACGGCAAGACACACTTTACAATCAATATGGCGAGTAGGTTTAGCTAGTCCAGAGCAAAGAGCAATCGTCCTTGAACATCTAGTAAATCGTTATTTAGATTGTAAAGAAGAGAAAAACCATACACTAATTCGGTATGATATCATTCAATGTATGAGAAATCTGTATGACGCAGTTAAGAATGAGGAAATTAAACAAATGGCCTTAGAGTTGATAGAAACAGAAGAGGATCCAAAATATCGAAAAAAGTATATGACAGTGTGGAAATGAAGCAAGAGAAATAGAAGCCCATTAGGGATTTCTATTTTTTTATACTAAAAAAAGTGATTAAAGAATCAAGCTTAAAATAAAAAAACGAATTCATATGGAATTCGTTTTTTGTGCTATTAGCCAAGTAAAAACTTGCTAAGATTAACTCATCATTTGTTTAATTAAATCACGATTTCGTTGTTTAAATACCTCATTATGTGATGAAACCATTGCTGATCCACTGGCATCTGGTTGGATATATTGCTTCGCTTTATTAACGGCATTAGCAGCATCTTGAAATGCGCCAGCAATTAATTGTAACTTTCCTTCATGCATTAAAATATCTCCAGCTGCGTAAATCCCTTCAATCGAAGTTTCACTCGTTGTATTCCCTTTAATATAGAAATCTTGAATCATTTCTACCTTTATTTCACTGTTATTTAATAAAGAAGTATCTTGTTCATATCCGTGGTTTATGATTACTTCATCAATTGCTAGATGAGATACTTCACCAGTTTCATTATTTGTCAGTTCAACCTTTTCTATTTCTTCATGGTTTTCACCAGCAATTAGTTTCGTAATAGATGTATTGAAAAGACATTCAACTGAACTATTCATTAATTGAGAAACCTGTGCTTCATGACCCTTTAGAGCATCTTTTCGGTAAGTTAAAAAAACTTTCTTAGCAATTGGCTCTAACTCATTGGCCCAATCAATTGCAGAGTTACCACCACCGGAAACGATTACAGTTTTATCTTTGAAATGCTTAAGTGATTTTACTGTATAGTTTAAATTTGAAACTTCGAATCTTTCTGCACCATCTATTTGAAGCTTTGTTGGATTTAAAATACCACTTCCAACTGCAACAATAACTGTTTTAGAATAATGTATTTGACCTGAAGCTGTATGTAAAACAAAAATACCATTATTGTCACGAGTGATTGTGTCAACTTTTTCATTTAACACAACAGTCGGATCAAACGTTAATCCTTGCTGAACAATTTGTCCGATAAATCTCTCGCCAGGAATTGGTGGTTGTCCTCCAACATCCCAAATCACTTTTTCAGGATAACAATGAACTTTGCCACCTAATTCAGATTGAAATTCAATAATTTTTGTTTTCATTTCTCGTAAACCACTATAAAAGGCAGAGTAAAGTCCAGCAGGGCCTCCTCCGATTACTGTTACATCATAAAGATCGTTCATGTTCATTATGTTCTCACTCCAGAATATTCTGTCATTGATTATCATTCTCAATAAAATATAAACCATTTTTGAGAATTTTTCAATGATTTCACTAAAAAATAATGTTGACAATATTAGTAAATAGACTTATATTTACGTAGTAATAACGATTGATAATAATTATCATTATCACTAACGGTTGAAATATTAAATGAATGGAGGTCCGTTTATGGTACGGTTATACACTAATGAATTGACCATTGGTTATGGTGATCGTTTGATAGTAAAAGACCTTAATATAAAAATTCCGGATAAACAAATTACAACAATCATCGGTTCAAATGGATGCGGGAAGTCGACTCTTTTGAAGGCGATTACAAGAATAATCTCTCATCAATCCGGAACGATTATCTTAGACGGGGAAAACATTGCTTCAGAGAATACTAAATTACTAGCTAAAAAAATGGCAATTCTACCTCAAACACCAGAGAGTGCAAGTGGTTTAACAGTAGGTGAACTAGTGTCTTATGGTCGATTCCCATATCAAAGTGGTTTTGGCAGATTAACTCAAAAAGATATTGAAGTAATTGACTGGGCACTTGAGGTTACAGGTACAAAGGAATATAAGTACAAGTCAGTTGATTCGCTTTCAGGAGGTCAACGTCAACGAGTTTGGATCGCAATGGCGTTAGCACAAGAAACTGAAATCATTTTCCTTGATGAGCCAACTACATATTTAGATTCAGCTCATCAACTCGAAATTTTGGAGTTGTTACAAAAGCTAAATCAGGAACAAGAACGTACAATTGTTATGGTTTTACATGATCTAAATCAAGCTGCTCGATTTGCAGATTTTATCATCGCACTTAAAGATGGGGAAATCGTAAAAGCAGGCTCTTGCGAAGAAGTCATTACACATGAAGTTCTAAAAAAAGTTTTTTCAATTGATACAGTAATTGGAAGAGATCCAAGAACAGATAAACCAATGTGCATAACATACAATTTACTTAAGGGAGAAGAGAAAAATGAAGAAAATCTTAATACCATTTCTTTTAATATTCGTGCTAATTATTAGTGCATGTAGTAAAGGCGCATCAAGTACAGAAGGCTCAAAGAATGAACCAAAAAAGTCTGGAACTATTACATATCAATCGCAAAATGGTCCAGTTAAAGTCCCAGCTAACCCTAAACGTGTAGTAGTGTTATCTTCGTTTGCAGGAAATGTAATGTCTTTAGGAGTTAACATTGTCGGTGTTGATTCTTGGTCTAAGTCGAATCCTCGCTGGGCTGAAAAATTAAAAAATGCTGAAGTTGTTTCAGATGATAATATCGAAAAAATTATTGAGCTAAACCCAGATTTAATTATTGGTTTAGATAATGTTAAAAACCTTGATAAATTAAAGAAAATTGCACCTACTGTAGTTTATACATACGGCAAAGTAGATTACTTAACTCAACATATTGAAATTGGTAAATTATTAAACAAAGAAAAAGAAGCTCAAGCATGGGTAGATGATTTTAAAGCTCGTGCACAAAAGGCCGGCGAAGAGATTAAAGCTAAAATTGGTCCAAATGCAACTGTTTCTGTAATTGAAAAATTCGACAAGCAGCTTTATGTATATGGTAATAACTGGGGTCGTGGAACAGAAATTCTTTACCAAGAAATGAAATTAAAAATGCCTAAAAAAGTTGAAGAAAACGCATTAAAACCAGGATATTTTGCAATTTCATTAGAAGTACTTCCAGAGTTTATGGGTGACTATGTGATCTTCAGTAAATTTGATCAAACTGATACTTCAGTCGAAAAAACAGATACTTATAAAAATATACCAGCAGTAAAGAATAAGCACGTTTTCGAAGTAAATGGAAGTGAATTCTATTTCAATGATCCAGATACTTTAGACATGCAATTAGAATTCTTTAAAAAGCAATTTCTAGGTAACTAACAAAAATAAGAGTAGGAATTTTATTATTCCTACTCTTATTATTTAGACATTGTCCAAAGATTTTATTGTAGACTGTTTGAAAACATTTGTCTTTCGAGGCCCGAACTTATCCTAGTCGGTAATAAGCACTGCAGAAAGCGAGCGTTTGGAGGACAGCCTGAAAGACATTCTATATAGAGAAGATGAGAGGCTAATGAGACAAAAAAACAAAGGTTCTGTTCCATTCTTTTTTAAATTTATATTGGGGATGATCATTTTTATTATTATGTTTGTAATTGCGATTGTTTCCGGCGCAGCGGATACAACTGTTGGTGATGTATGGAATGCGATTTTTACAAACATGAATAGTCAACAGATTTCTATTATTAGGGAGTTGCGGTTACCTCGAGAAGTGGCGGCAATATTTGTAGGGGCAGCACTTGCGGTGGCAGGCGCTATTATGCAAGGGATGACAAGAAATCCGCTTGCAGATCCGGGTTTGCTCGGTTTAACGGCAGGAGCAAATGCAGCTTTAGCAATAACAATGGCTTTCCTACCAAAAGTAAGTTATTTTGGGATTATGATCGCTTGTTTTATTGGTGCAGCGGTTGGTTCACTAATCGTTTTTGGTATTGCTACCATGAAAAAAGGCGGCTTTTCTCCATTTCGTATTGTTTTAGCAGGGGCTGCTGTTACAGGCTTTTTAACTGCTATTTCTGAAGGTGTAGGGATTTACTTTAAAATATCTCAAAATATTTCAATGTGGACTTCAGGTGGATTAGTCGGTACTTCATGGGGGCAAGTAAAAACGATTACGCCTTTTATTATAGTAGGTGTTCTAGTAGCAATTTTCTTGTCACGTCAATTAACAATACTTAGTTTAAATGAAGAGGTTGCAGTAGGTTTAGGTCAAAATATCCCAAGAATCAAAGCAATTTTATTTGTAGTAATCGTTTTACTAGCTGGAGCGGCAGTTGCTCTAGTAGGAAATATGGCATTTTTAGGTTTAATGGTACCTCATATGGTGCGTGGATTCGTCGGAACTGATTACCGATTTATTATACCGATGTCTGCTATTTTTGGTGCTACATTCTTACTTTTGGCAGATACACTTGGGCGAACAATTAATATACCTTATGAAACACCAGTTGCAGCGATTGTTGCAATGATTGGCCTTCCTTTCTTTCTGTTTATCGTACATAAAGGAGGCAAAGAATTCTCATGATCCAGCCTGCTATTATTAGAAAACAAAGGTTAATTCTATTGATACTCTTTATACTTATTCTATTAACAATGTTTATTGGAATGAGTTTGGGGTATTCAGCAATACCATATAGTAGATTACTTCCAACATTTTTAGGTGATGGTACATTTAAAGAAGAGTTTGTAATCTTTTCAATTCGATTACCTAGAATGATTATCACTTTAATGGCAGGAATGGCCCTTGCACTATCTGGTGCCATTTTGCAAGGGGTAACACGAAATGATATGGCTGAGCCTGGAATATTAGGTTTTAATGCTGGTGCAGGTGTAGCTATTACAGTATTCTTTTTATACTTTCCAATTGAAGCAGGATCGTTTGTTTATTTAATCCCAATCGTTGGATTTTGTGGTGCTGTTATAACAGCAATTATTATTTACTTATTTTCTTATAAGAAAAATTCGGGTTTACAACCTATAAGACTAGTTTTAGTCGGTATTGGTTTCTCGATGGCTCTTTCAGGAATAATGATTGTATTAATTTCATCTGCGGAACGTGCTAAAGTAGATTTTATTGCAAAATGGTTAGCAGGTAATATATGGGGAACAGATTGGCCGTTTATTTGGGCATTCTTACCATGGCTAATTGTATTAATTCCGTTTACTTTATATAAAGCAAACACATTAAACCTTCTTAATTTAAATGAGCCTGTTGCAATAGGGGTAGGGGTCTCCTTAGAAAAGGAAAGAATTGTTTTAATGTTAGCAGCAGTTGCATTAGCAGCATCTGCCGTTTCAGTAACAGGAGGAATTGCGTTTATCGGATTAATGGCACCACATATAGCTAAAAGTTTAGTTGGCCCAAGAAATCAATTATTTATACCCATCGCAATTTTAATTGGTGGATTATTACTATTAGTTGCCGACACAATCGGAAGAAACTTAGTCGATCCGGAAGGAATACCAGCAGGGATTATAGTAGCCCTAATCGGTGGACCTTACTTTGTATATTTAATTCTAAAAAAGGCTTAATCAATAGAAAAAAGACATTGTGAACTACACAAAGTGTTCAAACAATGTCTTTTCTTTATTCTTAAACAGTTAATTCTTCATTTAAGTATTTAATTTGGCCTTCTTTTAAAGATTGAATACGAGCAAGAGATTCTACTCGATTACCACGATCACGCAGAAGCTTTCCACCATTTTGGAATGATTTTTCAATTACGATCCCAAAGCCAACTGTCTCTGCCTTCGCTTGTTCGATGATTGAAAGTAATCCAAGAGCTGCCTGTCCGTTTGCTAAGAAATCATCTATTATTAATACTTTATCGCCTTCGTCTAACCATTTATGAGAAATTGAAATTTCATTTTCTTCTTTTTTTGTAAATGAATATACTTTAGCAGTATAAACATCTTGCTGCATTGTGATTGATTTTTTCTTGCGAGCAAAAACTAGGGGAACATTTAAAGCAAGTGCTGTCATTAGCCCAGGTCCGATACCTGAAGATTCTATCGTAACTACCTTTGTTATTTTTTCTTCAGAGAATAAACGCGCAAATTCTTCCCCAATTTCTTTCATTAAAACAGGATCCATTTGATGATTTAAGAAAGCATCCACCTTTAATACATCATTTGCCAAAACGATTCCTTCTTGTTCAATTTTCTTAAGTAATAATTCCATAATGATCCCCCTTAATGTAAACAAAAAACTCAAAACATGTACTTCACTGTATAAAATGAGTGAAGTAACACATTTTGAGTCTTTGATTAGCAAGAGCTATAGACAGATGTGTTACCACTCATAGTCGGTAAATTTAAGGTTAACCGGTAGAAACTCGTGAGCCATATCCTCACTATTATACGAGTGAAATTTATAATTTTAATGAAACTATAACATGTTAATAGAATCTGGTCTAGCAATTAATAGGTGTAAATTATTAGCATTATTGAATATACCTAATACAGTTTACAAATAAACTTAGTGAACTCCTTTACTAAATCCTGGTCATAAACAGTACCACTTTTTTTTTGAATTTTTTTTAACGATAATTCAATTGAACATTTCTTTCGATAACAACGGTCATGGGTTAGAGCATCAAAACTATCAATTATTCTAACTATTTTCGAATTAAAATCAATTTCGTTACTACATAAACCTTCATAGCCAGTCCCATCAATATTTTCATGATGATAACGTACAGCTTTTAAAATATCTTTATGATATGAAAAATCTTTTAATAAATCATATCCATAAATTGTGTGATTCTTCATTAGATTCCACTCGGAATCAGTAAGAGGACCTCTTTTTGCAACGATTGAAATTGGTATTTTTAGTTTACCAATATCATGTACATAACCAATAAAATGTAACTGATTGGATTGATATAATGAGAGATCTAAATATCTACTGAATTTATACGACATTTCTCCTACACGCATCCCGTGTAAAAAAGTATCATGATCAAGTTGCCTTAGTAGATCAACTACCTCATTTGTGACGAATGTTTGCCTTTCTTTTATCATAAAATCACCTTTGAATGCTTATTCAAAATAAAATTTATTTTAATAAATGGGCGATATGATTAATATCGCGCTGTGAAAGTGTAGAACTAATTACCGCAATTGGAACAGTTTCTAGATCAATTTGAAAATCAGCAATGATAAAGTCTAAACGTAATTCACTGATCGTTTCCGGACTCAAATCGCCATTTTGGAGTTCAACAAACTGGATTTTATCTCCAAATTCCTTTATTAGTTTAGCTGTTAAATACTGCCGTACACCATAACCTTCACTACTTAACAGTAGGACCCTTTTTTTTACTAATGATAATTTAGTGATTATTGCTTGAATATTTAAAGTGATTTTAGCAATTACTTCATTATTTACTTCTGGGTATGAAAGGTTTTTGCACCATTTACGAAATACGGCTTTTACTTTATTAAATAACTCTGGATAACGCTTTTTAGCGTAATCAGATATGAGAGAAGATCGATCAATTCTACCGTTTAAAAAAAGAAATAGGGAAAGGACTTTAAATTGTTTTTGAAGAGTGAGAATAAAGTCATTATGATCATGTAATTTTATACTAAGCTTTTTTTCGAGCATCGTAACAAGCTCTTGTAATTCTAAATATTGTTTTTCGGATTTATTATGGTAGCTATTTATTATTTCATCTTGAGGTTCATTATCGCTAGAAAAATAAGGGAATGCAGATATCATTAGAGAAAGAGCGTTAATCTCATCTAATGGAATAGATACTTTATAAATTTTTTCTAGTTGTACGCCTATATCAGTTGCAACTGAAAAAAACTTCGTATCCTTAATATTGTTAGAAGGATTTAAGTCCAATTGTACATCTCGATCAATTCTTTGAAGCATCGTACCAACATAATAAATATATTTATACATTGTAGGTGGAAATAAAAATAAATTATTATTTTCAGCAGACTTTGTCACTACTTCTTTAATTATAGAAAACGATAGTGAATCATAAGGCCACTTATTAGTATAGGAATATAGACCATATAATACGTCACAGCATAAGATTCTTTTTTGAAACTCATTACCTACAATTTCAAGAGGTGCACGCTTTAAACTTAAATTATATGATTTCAATAAAGTGTCTACTCGTTCGAGAATTTTATAAACAGTATTATGATGTGTGTATAAAACTTTTCCTAAATCACTAATGTATTCAATCTCTTTAATTAGAATAAACATGATTACTTGAAGCGATAGAGAATTCTTAACAAAAAGAGAACGAACTTGATCAAGCGAGGAATTAATTGGATTATTTATATAAATACCTTTTCCTTTTATCGTTTCAATATGCCATCCTTCTGGGAATGTTGCATTGATAATTTGTATATCAGTTCTTATTGTTTTCTCGGTGCAATTTAAATTTTTAGCAAGCTCCTCTGTTTTGAACCATTTTTCTTGACTACTTAAAAGATCGATTAAGTGTAATCTTCGTAAACTCGCCTTATCCATCTCATCTCCTACTTTGATCTAAAATAATTTTATTTAAAATAAACTAACATTTTTTGTGATAACACTCACATAAAATGTTGTTGAGATAATGTTTTCAAAATTATTGTAAACTTAGATGATGGATTAGGAAATGACTATTTTTACCGTTAAAAACGGTAAAAATAAACACTAATCGACAATCTCCTTTTTATATAACGAAAGGCATACATCGTTTAGGGAAACTTTATATATTACTTGTTTTTACCTATCAAAACGGTAAAAAATAGCATTTGAAACTTTAATTAGCAAGACTATAATTTAATTTGAAAAGGAACTCGAGTTATTTTGGGATTGTATTCGGATGTGATCATGATTGGTGCTCTAAATTGAGAAATGAGGAGGGAAATGATGGGTACAGTGTTACTGTTTTTTATACTAGGAAAACTTTTGCTAGTTCAGTCTATGTTACATAGTCGAATTACTTTGTTAGGATTATTATTTAGTATTTTTATTGTTGTTTTGCTATATTTACTTCCAATCCTTTTAGAATTCAATAAAAGAGAACGAACTATTGGTTATAGTTTTACTTCATTAGTGGTAGGAACTATATTTTTAATCTGTACTATTTATGAAAGATATGCTGTTTTTGTATTTTCTACGCTTAATCAAACAGAAGAAATCTCCAATACTATATTCTCTTTTTTTATGATAGGGGACTTACTTTTCATTTTTGACTTTGTATTATTACTGTACCTCTTACTATTCAAAGTACTTAAAATAAAGACAACACAATTAATTTTCGGAAAAAAAATCAGGACAAATAAGATAGTATTAAAAAGGAATGTATATTCATATTCACCTCTTAAAAACATTACGCTTAATGAAGATTAAGGAATAACCGATATTAATGGATAGAGTTTAGAGACTAAATAAATGGCGTACGAAAAACCTCACTTTTGAAGTGAGGTTTTTTTTTGCACATTCAACCGGTGAATTCTTTTACTGAGGAGCAATAAATTGGGCAATTGAAACGGTAACATTGCCCAAGTCCTCAACATATTTTGTTGTTGAGAGTCTGCATTTTAGTAGATTCAAATTAGGGAATCGTATTTATTTTATTTAAGTGCGGTATGTTTTATTCGCTTTCAAATTTTATGTCGGAGGTTATAAAAATGTATGATTTTCAAAGAGAGCTTCAACAATTAAACGTTGGTCAGTTTCAATCAAGTCAATTAGTTCCATGGGACTATAATCAGTATCAAAATTTCGAAGCTAGAATGTGTGCATGTTTCTTTCCTTTCTTTAGTTGTTTTGGTTGCGGCGGTTGTGGAGGCTGTGGAGGCTGTTTCCGTTGTGGAGGATGCGGTCGCTGTCACCGTTAAATGTAATGTTTCATAAAAACTATTTGTCCATTTAGACAAACAGCCCCTACTAATCTTTGTAGGGGCTATAGAGTTATGTTATGACATAAGGAATACATAATATACATAGGATTATGAAGAAAGTATTTATGCTATTTAATGAACAACTCACTGTATCGAAGGGGTTGAAAAGGATGTCAAAATTGAATCCATCTGCACGTCTAAAGGTTAACCGAGATACTTTTTTTGTACCTGATTCGAATGGAGGGGTCTATTTTAGGAATAACTTAAGTTCATTTCGCATGGAAGGTGCTTCTGTTTACCAGTGGATTGAAAAGTTAGTGCCTATGTTTAACGGCGAACACTCACTAGATAGCTTAACAAATGGTTTGCCTGACCAATACCGGGATAGAGTAATTGAAATTGGTGAGACTTTATATAACAATGGCTTTGCACGGGATGTAAGTAAGGATCTGCCACATCAATTATCTAAAGAGATTTTAAATAAGTATGCCAGTCAAATTGAGTTTTTAAATTGCTTCGGAGATTCTGGTTCATATCGTTTTCAAACCTATCGCCAATCCAAGATATTGGCAATTGGTTCTGGAACAATTGTCACTTCGCTAGTTTCAGCATTATTAGAGTCGGGATTAGCGAAATTCCATCTTTTAATAACGAACACGGAAAATACTGATAAAAAACGAATAAAAGAAATTGTAGACAACGCACGAAAGACGGATCGTGAAGTCGAAGTTGAATTAATGAAGAGAGAGAAGCTTTCGTTACAAGAGATTGTATCGACTTTTGATTCGATTTTATATGTATCAGAAGATGATCGTGTTTATGAGCTTAAAATGCTTAATGAGATTTGTAAAAGGGAGAAAAAGAGATTTATTCCAGCAATTTCTTCCCAAAGGATCTGCATGACAGGACCACTAGTAACTTCAAATTCGGAAGCTTGCTTCGAGTCAGCATGGAGAAGCGTTCATCAAAACATACTCTGTGAAGAAGGAGTCAACCATCCATTGTCTTCAATTTCATCGGCAATGTTGGCAAATATAATGGTGTTCGAGTTATTTAAGGATATTACAAAATCACGCGAAACAGAAAAGAATAATCAAGTTTATATTATTAATCAAGAGACGCTAGAGGGCAGTTGGCACACATTCTCTCCTCATCCATTAGTGACTGGGAAAGCAAAAGCTAAAATAGTCCATAATTTTGAGGAAAAGCTAGAGCAAAACAAATTGAAAGGAGATCAAAGTAAGTTATTAACTTACTTAGGTCAGTTCAATTCACAAGAAACTGGATTATTTCACGTTTGGGATGAGGGCGAACTAAACCAACTTCCATTAGCTCAGTGTCGGATACAAGTAGTAGATCCTCTTACAGAAGGCCCAGTAAAATTACTAACGAGTACGATTTGTACTGAATTAACTCATGAAGAAGCAAGAAGAGAGGCGGGACTTACTGGAGTTGAAATGTATGTAGCTCAAATAGCCAATCAACTTATTATGAATTCAGAGTCCGATGTTGTTGAGAGTATGGAACCTGGTGAATACATCGCAATAGCTACTGGTCAAACTTTTTCAGAAAGTATTTGCAGAGCCCTACAAAAATATTTATCTGAAGAGCTTAATAAACAAGCGAGTGATCATAAAAGTAAAATTCAGGAAATAAAAGCGATAAAAATTGAAGATGATTGTGCTCAATTTTATTTACAAACATTAAATACAATACATGAATCTCCAAAAATAGCATTAGGGAAAGAGATTTGTGGATTTCCAGTAGTTTGGATTGGTACACAAAAAGGTTGGTATAGAAGTGTTGGTTTAAATATAACTATGGCCATACAAGATGCTCTAAAACAAGTACTTAAGGAGTTGCAAAATAAGACTCCATTACTTGCATCAACAGCTATTCAAAGTTCGTTAGTTTTAGTGGAAGAAAAGCAAATACCTGAAATTATTATTCCTCAATCTAATCGCGCTCAACATACTGATTTATTAGTCTCGGCTATTGATACTTTAAAACAGAAAAATATTGAATTACTAACATTGGAGTTTATGCTTGAATCGATTAATGTAGAGGAACTAGCGGGAGTTTATGGTGTCTTGTTAAGAGAGGTGAACTCAATTTGAATTCAACGGTTACCATTTTTGGAGAGGGATTATTAAGTAAGTACACATCTGAAATCCTTTTAAATAAGTATAAGATCGTTCAACAGAAAGATTTAGAGTCGAAGGTTTCTCAGGATACTAGTTTAATCCTTATTTTGGATGACGCATGGAACCCTAAGATTTATGAAAAAGCAGATGAAATCTTTAGAATAGGAACTGTTCCATGGCTACGTGCTTGTGTTTCGTTTGGGGAAGGTGTAATCGGACCTTTAGTACATCCAGGGCAAAAAGGGTGCATAAAGTGTGCCGATTTTAGACGTTTAATGGCTGGTAGAGAGCGAAGAGAAATGCTAGAAATAGATGATCAGTTATTAGAAGGCGATGGAGTATCGGATGATGTATGGGGTACAAGAACGGGACTTTTACAAATGGCTTACTTAATTGCAGCTGAAGTAGATAAATTTATGAACGGTAAAGAAACACGTCTAGAGGAACGAATTTTTTTATTAAATATGAAAACATTCAAGAGCTCAAATCACTTTTTTTTACCGAATCCTTTATGTCCAATTTGTGGTGAATTAGAAGATGATACTTCTGATTCAGCGATTATTTCACTTGAGCCTAGTATGAAAGTTTCGCCAACTAGTTATCGTAGTCGCTCAATGGATGAATTAAAAAAAGTGTTAGTTAATGATTATTTAGGTCAAAAGACAGGTTTTTTAAATGGAAAGGCATTTGATCTATCTACGCCATTTGCAGATGTAGTTGTAAATCTACCGTTACTACAAGGGGATGAAGGAACAGCAGGACGTACACTTTCATATGAATCTAGTGAATTAACTGCCATATTGGAAGGGTTAGAAAGGTATTGTGGCCTCACTCCACGAGGAAAAAAAACGGTCGTACATGATAGTTATAACAACGTAAAAGATTATGCAATTAATCCTGAAATTGTCGGTACTCATTCGAAAGAGCAATATGCTCTGCCGCGTTTTCCATTTAAGGCGTTTAATCCTAAACGGAAGATTGATTGGGTATGGGGCTATTCATTTTTGAAGGAAGAGCCGATTCTTGTACCGGAGTTGCTTTCATATTATAGTCTAGGATGCGGACACGGTTATGTGTACGAAACTTCCAATGGATGTGCATTAGGGGGCAGCCTAGAAGAAGCTATATTCTACGGTATTTTGGAAATCGTTGAACGGGATTCATTTTTAATGACTTGGTATGCTCAGTTGCCTCTTCCTCGACTTGATCCAAAATCGGCTAAGGATCAAGAACTCGATTTAATGATTGAGCGAATGCGCTTAGTTGGAGGGTATGATCTTCATCTATTTAATTCGACGATGGAGAATGGAATTCCAAGTATTGTTGCCATTGCAAAAAATCGAAAAGAACATGGTTTAAACCTCATTTGTGCAGCAGGCGCTCATCTTGACCCGGTTAGGGCGGTTAAAAGCGCAGTACATGAATTAGCTGGGATGATGTTAACATTGGATAAAAAGTTTGAAGAAAATTATGCTAAAAATATGAAAATGCTTTTAGACAACACTCTCGTTAAACAAATGGAAGATCATGGAATGTTATATGGTTTACGTCAAGCAGAGGAGCGTCTGAAATTTTTATTAGATGATAACCGTCCATTAAAGACTTTTGAGGAAGAATTTAAATGGAATACAAACCATCTGGATTTGACGAATGATTTAAAGGATATTCTACAAGAATTTAAAAAATTAAATCTTGATGTGATCGTAGTTGATCAAACTACACCTGAAATCAAAAGAAATGGATTATCTTGTGTAAAAGTCTTAATTCCAGGGATGTTGCCAATGACATTCGGCAATCATCTAAAACGATTGAATGGACTTGATCGAGTGTTAGAGGTTCCTGTTAAAATGGGTTATACGAAGAAACCGCTAAAGCCGGAGCAGCTCAATCCATATCCGCACCCGTTCCCATAGGTGGTGTTTTAGGAGGTTGATTGGATGAGTTTACAAACATTTCTACACAATCTTCATTTTGATATTGAAAAGGCAAATCAATCAGATTGGGAAGTAGATTGGGAGGATGCGCCACTAACTTATAAGATTTATAAAGATTTACCTACTATTCCACTTTCTCATAACGTTCCATTATCCTTAAAAGGAAAAAAGGATGCAATTGAGCCGAATTTAGACGAAATAGGCTATTTTCTATGGTATGTATATGGAGTAACCCAAGTTGCTCAAACAGCAATTACTTCCGGCTCCAACGAAATGGTTAATATGATGTCTTCGAACCGAAGATTCATTCCCTCTGGTGGAGGATTATATCCGAATGAATTGTATTTATATATTAAGTCTGATCAAGTCTCTTCGGGGATTTATCATTATGATGTTGCTAGACATTGCTTAGTTTTATTAAGAGAAGGCAATTTTGATTCTTATGTATCAAGGGCTTTAGGGAATAGATGTGATCTTCCTAAGTGTTTTGGTACTATTTTTATTTCAACAATGTTTTGGAAAAATTTTTTTAAGTACAATAATTTTTCTTATCGGCTTCAAGGATTAGATTGCGGTGTGTTAATTGGACAGATTTTGGAGATGGCTAAACGCTTTGGATTTAAAGCGGGAGTATATTACCAGTTTCTAGATCAAGCGATTAACCATTTAATCGGTATAAACGAACGTGAGGAAAGTGTATACGGAGTAATTCCACTCTCTATTGAAGAATCTGCGTTGATTTCAAATGATAATGTAAAAAGTGAAAATTACAATTCAATTGATCTAAGTAAAGAGTTACAAGCAGTTACACATAAATATTTAGTAAAATCGAAAAAGATTAGAGAGTTCCCGATGCTAATTAAAGTAAATAAAGTATCGATGATCGAATCGACTCAAACATTTAGAAAAGTTGACGAAACTGTGGCTGCATTAGATGAACGGCATCGAATAATTTTACCTAAAGTAGAACGTCTATCCTATGATTTGGCCACAATATGTAAAGAAAGGTTTTCGCCTGAACTAGACTTTGTATTACGATCTATTAGTCAAAAAAACTTAGCAACACTACTTAAAGAGGCGACAGCATCCTTTTCATATGTAAATGATTTAGATGGTTCCCTTAAAAATAATAATAACCGCCCTAAATTATATTTATGTTTGTATAATGTCGAAGGGATTAACAATGGTGCTTATTATTATGATGATTTTACCAATACGCTAGTACAAACTAAATTAGGCGATCAACGAATGCAGCTTCAATTAGGAATGAATGCCCCTACCGTTAATTTATTCCAAGTGCCTATTTGTATACATGTAGTGGGGAATAAGGAACATATAAGATCGACACATAGTTATAGAGGCTACCGGATTCAACAGATGGAAGCTGGTATAATGGTTCAGCGTTTACTAATAGCCGCATCAGCGTTAGGATTGGGTGGGCATCCACTATTAGGATATAATGTAAAATTATGTGATGAGTTATACCAATTAGAAGAGATAGGAAAAACAAGTTTAATTCAAATTCCAATAGGTCATTATCGGAATCGACCTTGGCTAAAAGGAAATTTGCATAGTTGATCAATACAATTTTTATGATTATACGACAGAAGACTCCTTCCTCAATTACGTGAAGGTGTGATAACACCAGTAATAGGTGGGAGATGAATGACGGTTGGCATTAGCCAAAATGCTTTCTTCTTTTGCTACTATTCTGTACTATAGATAATGTAAATACTGTAGAAAAAGAATGAATTCAAGTGTAGTACTTGTTGCGTAAATAGAACTCGTCTGATGGTTGTCATTCGCCTATACCATTCAAGAGTCGCAAATAGAACAACTGTAATACCCCTCAGTAAAAAACAGGCTGAGTACGGTTCACCTAGCGTTAGGTGAAACCAAACCGTAGGAACTACGGGGTTAGCTTGGTAAATAAAAGTAACCTCTGCTGGTAAAGAATCACTAGTAAGTATGCTTTGTTCCCAAGAATCTCCCACTTCAAACAACCTGTAAGGGCGTTAAGTGGTGAGTAGTTCAAGATTGTCATTTATCGTTTTTAGAATTTAAAAAGTTCAAAACTAAAAACAAGGATACTTTTGGGTATTCTTGTTTTTTTGTTCCAGTTATAACAAATAAAACCCAATGATGGCGCAGGTTAGTGCTCAATCGACACTTATTCGACATACAAAAGTCTCGAAAATTACATCGAATAGTTCTTTTGAATTAAAATTTTATAGTATAATTACTTTAGAAATTATTTAAATATAAAATAAAAAACCTTCCAAAAGAAGGTTTTTTTATTTTTGAAAATATTTAACGTAAATATCCCCAAAGAATAATTGGCGTAATTAAGAAAGTATATAGCAAAAACTGAAGGATAATAATTGGTGCAATTTCTTTAAAATCTTCAGCCGAAAATTTAGCAATACCAGCAGTTATAGCTAGAACTAATATGGGGCCAAAACAAATTAATATTTTTATTCTCCTGTAGATAGATTCTAAGATGGATTAGTCTGTTTAGACAAATTATTCCTAAAAGTTCTTTATAAAATAGGTGTTTTATTTCTATTGATTAAATTATATTAACAAAATTTTAATGTTGTTATAAATACTATCTATTAAAATAACATATAATTAAAAAAAATGTCAGATTATAAAACTTTTTGTATAATTAAATCGTCTAATTTTAGTAAAACAAATTTAAATATTTTTATGGTTAGTTTTAAACGTTGATTATTAGTAGTTTGATTAAAAGAATTCGTGACGATACTAGAGTGAAAATACCTTTATTAATCATCCACCAAATTCTACGACAATAACCAATTAAAAAAACGATAAAAAAGTATAGAAATTATAGGAGGAGAAAACCATTGTCCAGAAGTATGAAAAATCGTAGAAAAAAACCTATTATAGGGATTGCTATTTCTTTAGTTTTAGTTGCGGGTGTTGCAGGTACTCTTTATGAACAAAATAAAGAACCTAAAACGGTAGTTATTAAGAAGAATGACAAAGTTAAAAATGACATTGTACTTAATTTTCCAGATTATTATAAAACTACAAAAGAAGATGAATCGGGATTATTAGAAGTGTTAAACGCTGATTCAAATTTAGTTTTAGTTAATAAAGATCGAAAGTTACCAGATGGTTATGAACCAAATGACCTGATCTACCCAGCAATTCCTTTAAATGGGGCAGTAAAAGAAAAAACAAGAATGAGAAGTGAAGCTGGACATGCATTAGAGAAGTTATTTGCTGGTGCATCTGCGGATGGTTATACATTAACAGCAATTTCTGGATTCCGTTCTTATGATCGACAACTTTCTTTATACAATAATTATATTTCTGTACATGGTGAGGCATGGACTAAAGCATACAGTGCATATCCAGGAACGAGTGAGCATCAGACTGGACTAACGATGGATGTTTCATCACCGGCATTTGGTAATGCTTTAGAAGTCGGTTTTGCAAAAACTCCTGAAGGAACTTGGTTAGCAAAGCACGCTCATGAATACGGCTTTATTATTCGTTACCCAGAAGATAAAGTAGATATTACTAAATATCACTATGAACCATGGCATATTCGATACGTTGGAAAAGAATACGCTACTTATTTATATACGAATCATCTTGCACTTGAAGAAGCGATGCCAGCTAAAAAATAATAATAACAAAAAGGCATGTCTCATACTAATGAGACATGCCTTTTATTATCTACTGATTTATTAGTGTATTCGCCATACCTAGTGCTTTACGAGTTTGTTTGCGTTTAAAATAATAGTTAAACAATTCTTTTTCCGATTGATTTATTAGATAAGCAAATCCTAGTTTTTTAAAAAATGGTAATGAATGTTCCGCTAAATATTGGTGATATTCTTGATCTTTTTCTAAGATTAAAAGGTCTAATAAGATGAATAAATTGATAAAAAGTTTGTCATTTTTTTGGGAAGCAATATCAAACCCTTTACCTACCCACTGTAATAATTCTCCTTTAGGTAATAGTTCTCCATAATAGGAACTTCTTATATATCCTTCTAGGGAAAGTAAATAGGGTATAGAATTAGAATCCTTCAAATTCATTGACTCAAAATAGTATTTTTTTGCTAACTCATAATTTTTTCTTCGATAATATTCAAAGGCTAAGTTATGATATACCCTTGCTTTTCGTTCTGATGATCTACAAATTTCACAGCTTTGGATTAAGTTTTCAAATCCTTTAATCGTCTCGGAAAACTCTTCGTTATCCTTAACTTGTATTAACATAAGCATTTCGGAGTCGATTACTCGAAGATAGGAATTAATACTTTTGAAATACTGACGGGCTTTTTCAGCATAAAAGTAAGCCATAACAGGTAAATCGTTCGAATGGTAAGCAGAAGCTAAATGATAATAATATTCCTCATTTGCATATTCTTCATTATTAATTTTCTTTAAAACTTGAATGGCAAGTAAAGGTTCATGGTTCGTTAAGTGATAAATACCTTGCACATGTCTAAAAAGATTTATTTCATAAGGTGATAATTTGTGCTTAATTTTTTTTATTTCATCAATGAGCTCTTTTGCTTCATTCATTAAATTACGCATTAATAAATATCTGATGCGAAGTAATTTATATTGATTAATATAATTTGAAATTTGAATCAGCTCTTCTTGCTCAAGTTCTAAGTTGATTTCTTCTATTTCGTCAAATAACTGCATTGCAATAGACTGCTGCCAACTATTTATACGCATTTTTATATTGTTTAATTTTAAAATCTCATTCTCGATTTTTATTCCAAGTCGTTCTGATAGTAGGGCTATAATTTCATGTGCATATTCGGTTTGAGATCTTTCTATTTTACTAATATGCGTACTAGAACAAATCCCTTTCCCTAGCTGTTCTTGTGTCATCTGAGATTTTTCACGATAATATTTTATGATTTTCCCCTCATACATAACGAATTTCTCCCTTTTGTAAACCTTTTTATTAATAGTTTGAGTAGTTGAAAACCATCAATTCCCCCAAGTTAAAAATAAAAATTTCTATTGAATTTAAATGACTTTCTTGCCAAACACAATCTATACATCAATAAATTTAGTAAAATATGAGACTTTAATCCTGAAAAGAAAAATTGATTATGACGATTAATGTTGAAAAAAGGATTACAACTGAAAGTTCAGACTGAAATAACCCCCATTTACCAAGAAAAATAGCTAAATTACAATTAAATTATTAGATTTGTCTAACTATTCTAATTCTAATTTTACATCATTTTTTTAATTGGAGGAATGAAATAGAGTTACTTAATTTAATCATTTTTTCATGCAGTAAACTATTTTTCACTAAATTTAATTTAACCTAGTAGAAGGAGCGCAGCGAAATGAAGATTAGAAATAAGAAAATGCTAAATGTAATGGTAACAAGTGTATTAACGACAAGCTTTATTACATCTTATTTATTGCCTCAAAAAAAATCTTATGCAACTTCGAACTCTGTAGAATCAATCTTAAAGGGACTGACAGATGAGCAAAGACAATCGATTAAGCGTTTAACTCCTCAAGAAGGCTTTGTGATCGACCCTAGTTTATTATCTTTAAAAGATAAAACTGCAAATATAATTGTTGAACTAAAAACTTCGCCAATTGAAAATGATCAAAATGGAACATTAAAAGAGATCTCTAAAGGTAAGAAAGAAAAAATTAAAGGTGAACAAGAGTTCTTTAAAAAACGATTAACGGAATTATGGAGTAAGAAAAATGAAAAAGTGGAAGTAAATCAACAAACAAAGGAAAAAACAAATCAATTTTATATCAAACAATCATTTAAAAATGTATTTAATGGAGTGGCTATGACTATTCCGACAGATCAAATTAATTTGCTTCTTCAAACCGGTGTTGTGAAACGAGTATGGAAGGATAACAAAGTTAGTGTACCAATCAATGAGCTTTCTGTTAATGAATCTACAAAAAACAAAAGTGTTCCACCAGCTTTACCCCTTTTGGGTGTAGATCGTTTACATAACGAGGATATAAAAGGACAAGGGATTAAAGTAGGAGTTCTTGATACGGGTATTGATTACAATCATCCAGATTTAAAGGATGCTTATAAAGGTGGTTATGATTTTGTAGATAATGACTCGGACCCAATGGAGTCTACACCTGCAGATCTTGCTGCTTCCGGTGAACCAGCAGAAATTGATGGTCGTTCATTTGTTACCGAGCATGGGACGCATGTTGCAGGTACGATTGCATCAAATCCACGAAATAACGTTGATTATGCGATGACCGGAGTTGCACCAAATGTTGATTTATATGCATATCGTGTTTTAGGTCATTACGGTTCAGGATATGATTCTTGGATTATTGCTGGTATAGAAAAGGCTGTAGAAGATGGCATGGATGTGATTAATCTTTCTTTAGGAAACAGTAATAATTATTCTTTAGATGCTACAGCAGTAGCGATTAATAATGCAGCTTTGCAAGGAGTAGTTCCCGTTGTAGCAGGAGGTAACGCAGGCCCAACGCCAGGGTCATTAGGTTCTCCTGGTTCATCACCGTTAGCTATTACTGTTGGAGCAAGCGACGTTCCTACAGATATACCAACTGTACAGACGAGTATTGGGAATGTTTCAGTTAAAAATGAGTTAATGGCACACGGATTAGGTAAAGATTATTTAAGTATTATTGATAAAGAATTGAAGGTAGTAGATGTAGGAATTGGTGCCGAAGAGGATTATGCAAATAAAGACGTAAGTGGCAAGGTGGCGTTAATATCACGTGGTACTTTATCTTTTGATGAAAAAATTCGCCGTGCTCATGAAAAAGGAGCAGTAGCGGTGTTAATTTATAACAATATAGAAGAAGAGATTCCTTTCTTCTTAGGTGAAAACTTTGGCTATGTACCAACCTTTAAAATGAGTCAAGAGGAAGGGAAAAGTATTGTTGATGAACTTAATAAGAATCCGGAGGTTAAATTAAAAATGACAGATTTACAGTCAAATATGACATCTGGTGACGTATTAGCAGGCTTTAGTTCTAGAGGACCTGTAAGTAATAATTTTGATATTAAACCAGATGTTGTGGCACCGGGGGTTTCTATTTTCTCAACTGTACCAGAATATATTAATAATCCCGGGGAAGGAACGGATTACTCAACTAGTTACGCGAGCATGGATGGAACTTCGATGGCTACACCACATGTTGCGGGTGTCGCAGCATTATTACTACAATCTCATCCGGAATATTCTGTTGCCGATGTAAAAGCCGCACTTATGAATACAGCGGATCCATTAAAAGGAAGAACATATCATGTAAACGAAGTTGGAGCTGGACGAGTAGATGCTTATGAGGCAGTTCATAACATGACTTTAGTAGAAGTTCAAAATAAAACGTACACATTAGATGAAAATGGATTTAAAAAGCAAATCGATGATGTATCAGGTTCATTACCTTTCGGAAGTATTACACAAACAAGCGAGGAACAAAATCGAACAACATCCATTAGTATTAAAAATTTAAGTAAAAATAATGAAACATATCATACCAAAGTAGAATTTTTAACAATCGATGATGTTTCAAAGGATGCTAGTAAAAATGGAGTAAAACTCGAATTGCCTTCTAATGTAACTGTTAATGGAAATGAAAATGTTAATATAGACGCCAAAGTAACAATTCCAAAATCTGCTGAGTTTGGCATATACGAAGGATATATTTATGTAGAAAATGAATCAAAAACCCAGGAGTACCAAATACCATTCCACGTGAGGTATACGACAAGTGGCTTTGCAAAAGTTGATTTCTTTAAGAATGCAATTACAAGTGACTTAAGTAACTTCCATCCTGATATACTACCTTTTACACCAGTTACAATAAGATTAAATAGTGAAATGGAAAAAATCGATGTTGTTGTTAGCGATACATCTGGGAAACCAATCGGCTTGTATGGTACTTTCGATTTAGATGGCGCAAATGTTGATACAGACTACTTAATCATGTACGGTTTTTCAGGTGATGTAAAATTATTTACAGGTGACCCAAATAAGCCGTTATCACTAGAATATGAAACATTAGATGAGGGCAAATATATTGTTTCTTATATTGGTACAGATGCAGATGGAAAAACCTATAAAGTAGACAATGATATGGTAATTGATAATACACCTCCAAAAGTAGTATTTGATAAAAAGACAGGCATTAATGAAATTTCCGATGCAGATTTAACAACCGAAACAAACCCAATGGATGGTAAAGATTACAAAGCTTACTGGGTTCATGGAAATGTATACGACGATACAATTGATTATCTACAGAGTAGAGGACATGATCTAACTCAGGAAGCAAATTCAGTTTATGCTTATCAGGACTCTTCATGGCCGACAGCACAATTTTTCCCAACTAAAAATGGTGACTTCAAATTTGGTGTATTACCAGAAGAGTATGCAAATTACCCTACTAACATAGCAATTTATACTTATGATTATGCAACTGCAGGAAATCCGATTTTCCCAGATTTTACGATTATTAACAAAGGTGATCGATATTCAACAATTAATACAAAGTCTAAAGAAGTTACTCTAGGTTCGGAGTTTACAAGTACATTTACGGTCCACAATGCAAAAGATTTAACAAGTGCTAACGCGACAATAACTATTCCAAATTATTACAAAGTTATGAGTGTAAACCAATCGAAGCAATTAGATGAGTTAATGAAGAAAAATAATTGGAGTGTTCGCATTGGAAAACCACAAGTAACAGAGGATACATGGTCAAATATTACAACATTTTCAATTGATATTAAGGATAAAAAGACGAATTTACCAGTAAAAATTAATGGAAATATTGATTTATTAGATATTAATTTAAAAGTTGTGAGCGACCTTAACTATATGAGGGAGAGCGGATTTTATTATCAAGAATCAACTTATCAGACGAATGAAGGAAATAAAGTTACGTTACCCACATATGCAAATCACTTTAAATTCATAGCTCAACATTCAGTATTAGAAGGATATTTCCACGGTGAGGCAGTTAACTTTTATAACTACGATTTAGATTATTCTAAGTTAGGTGTAAAAGCATATGTTGTGGACAAAAAAGGTAAACAATATAAAGCGGATATTTCAGAAAATGGTTATATGACGATCTTTGATATTCCGGCAACTGAGGATGATTATACACTCATAGTTAATATTCCAGGACACTATCAATATAGTAGAAAAATTAAATTAGGTAAATTAATAGATGGTAAAGTCCAAGGAATCGATTATATCGCTTATACTGATACTGCAGCGGCAGGAGACATTAATGGAGATAATGTGATCGACATTTATGATGCTAAGCTTATTGCAAATAAAGCTAATGAAACTGGTGATCAGTTGAAGGAAGATCTAAATAAGGATGGAGTTGTTGATATACTGGACTTCAATTATGTTGAAAAGAACTTCATGACAACAAATCCATTTTTCCCTACATCTATTAAACCAGTTGAAAAAGCAGGTAAATTAACGTTAGAAGAATTGAAAAAGAAATTTAACTAAAGTGCAAGATTAAGTGATATTTCGAAAAAAAGCCACCAGGAATGATCCTTGTGGCTTTTCTCTGTAATAAAGAGTTTATTTGACACTTTAGTATGATGAAGCCATACTCAACGTTCCCTTCTAAATAACGTTTTACAGAATTAATTTCTCATCACTTGTAAATTTAGTCAAAAAAATGCACCTCCAAATGTTAGACTGTGTCTAACATTTGTGGTGCACTTCAAATTTACCTTGTGGTCTTTTATCATGTATCTAGATCAATCGATGTTACTTCCAAGATTCAATTGCATTTATTAGTAATGTCGCAAATACTTTTGCACCATTCGGTTTTAAATGAACACCATCTGGTGAAAAATATGAATTATGATTAGCGCTAGCACTATACCAGTCTACAACTCTAGTATTTGGGTATTTACTTGAACCTTCCCTTAAAGTTTTATTAACAAACGATTCCCAAGGTCTTGGTACTCGCGTATTAACAAATAAAATTTTTCGATCTTTTCCAATTAACTCTATAAGAGAAGACATTTGTTTTACGGTAAACGGACCGTTTGTACCTAGCTCTATGACAACAGTATTCCCAAGCGAATTTGTGCTTTTTGCTTGTTGAATAATTGCAGATGCTTCAGTAAATTGTCTTCCAATTTTAGCATTTACCGAAAGAGATGGATATGTTTTTTTAAGTTCAGGAATTGAATTAATAACGATAGAATCTCCTATAATAAATACACTATTATTTGAAACTACCGGCTTATTTGTTTCAACAGGTTTATTATTATTATTATTATTTGGAGTTTGATTGTTATTTACACCTGGCTTAGGATCTTCTTTTGTTTGATCATTATTATTTTGCTTACTTGAATTGTCAGCAACTGGCTTTTCATCTTTATTTTCTGTTTTTACTTCTTTATTTTCTTCTGTTTTTACTTCATTATTTACTGTTTTTTCGTCATCATTTTTCTGAATTGGTTTAGTTACCTGTTTATCGTGATCAACTATAGTTGTTGAAGGAGGTTTTTTAGTATCGTTTTTAACAGTTTCAGATGATTGCTTTGATACGGATTGAACTGATTCAATTTCTGAGCTTGCTTTTACATCATTGGCATCAGGAAGAACAGATAGTCCAAAGCTTGCGATACCAGATAATAAAATAAACGTGCTTATGATAACAATATGTTTATAAAAGAATTCTTTTAAATTAATATTTCCTGCTAGGAAGTTCTTCCAAAGTATACCTAGTTTACCTTTTCTAATTGGATCTTCGATATAGCGATAGGATAGTGCTGCAAGAACAAATATTAAAGTAATTTGACAAATAGCTCTAAAGAGTGAAGTATCGCCAGTGTTAACCTTAGGGGATAATAAAATAATTACAGGGTACTGCCATAAATAGATTCCATATGAACGTAATCCGATCCATTTCAATGGTCTCATTGCTAGGAATCTACCAATCTTACTTGTAGGGTGAGCGAGTGCTGCGATTAGCATTGCAGCAGAAATAGACAATAGGAACATTCCTCCGCGATAAAGGAAACTATCATATTGATTTGTTTTACCGACCATAAGTAGAAAAATAAGTAAACCCGTAATCCCAACTAGATCAATTAAAATCTTTCCAGAGGTTGTAACATTATTTGTAAGTTTTCGGCTAGGCCATACTAATGCTAATGAAGCTCCTATTAATAAAGAAAAAGCTCTCGTATCAGTACCGTAATAGACCCTACTAGGATCACTACCCGGATGGAATAATATAGCCATCAATAATGCAGAAACGATTGCACCAACAAATGTATACAAAAATAGGCGATCTTTATTTTTAATATATTTTAAGCCTAATAAAGTAAGAATTGGCCAAATAATATAAAATTGCTCTTCAACTGCTAATGACCAAAAATGATTTAATATTGATGGATTTGCATAAGACTCAAAGTACGAAAGATGATGGAAAATATACCACCAATTACTGTAATAAAATATTGCAGCTACTGAATCTTGTTTTAAATTTCCGATCATTGATGATTTGAATAATGAAACAAATGCAATGACTATTAGTAGTAAGGTGAACATTCCCGGTAAAAGTCTTTTGGCGCGACGGTACCAAAAACTTTTTAAGTCGATCCTTTGATTTGTACTCCACTCGGCAATTAATAAATCAGTAATTAAATAACCTGAAAGTACAAAGAAAACTGTAACTCCTAGGAATCCACCAGAAGCCCATGAAAAATTTAAGTGATATGCAATGACCGATAAAACTGCTAGAGCTCTAAGCCCGTCTAATCCAGCCATATAACGAAACTGTTTATTTTTATTAGACATAGTAATAGCCTCTTCGTTTAAACACCTCATAAACGATTTCTTTTTCGAATAAATGTTGGGCTCTTATAAAATTTAATTTCTTAACCGTCTGAACCGCGAAGTTCATTGCTAATTTCCCCTTCCCCTAATTTAACTATTTATGTCAGCCTTCTTTATATATTTGGCTTTTTCTTTAATATTTTTGTTTTTCTTAAGAGAGCCAAATCTAATAAATTAAAAGTGGCTCTTTTATTCGTTTAATTAAAAGTTATCTAATATAATGATGTCCAACTAAAAATTTTGAAATAACGTCAGTTGGAATCGTAAATTCAACAACACCCATATAACCTGGGGCAATTTCATATTTATCAAATGAAATAACAAGCTTATGATCTTTATTTATATAAAAATTTTGATTCTCTTTAATGCTTACGAAAGGATCAATTGAATAGTCAAGATTTGCCTCAGGTATCCAGTATACCTTACTTTCATCCTTTTTCATTTGATCTTTCATTTGTTCTTTAATGTTTTCGCTAATTATTTTTACATATGATTTATCTTTAAAAAGAATAGGTAATGACAATAAAATTTCCTTTTTCTTGTCAATTGTGTCAAATTTCATAGTTGTTGAAGAGGAAGCAGCAGTATTAACAACATATCTTTCAATGGACAATATGTCCTCATTATCTGTTTTAACCTCATAACCACTATCAATTCCTAAGTGTGCACCAGAATCTTTTTTTACAGATTCTGTTTCTTTCATAAACTGATCATATAGCTTCTTATTTTCGTCTAAGTATTTTTTGTTCAAGCTTTGCTCTAAATCTTTATTTTTTAAATTATTAACCGCAGGGACTTTTAAATCTGCCTTATAGGTTGGCTCGTCTACAGTATATTCAGTAAAAGTTAGCACATTAACAACATTTCCAAGTATTGGAACATTTGATAATGTCTTTGCAAAAGTCGAACTAGTATTTATTGATAAAACAAATAGTGCAGCAGTAAAAAAACCTGTAATTGACTTTAGAGGGAATCTTTTACGTATGGAACGTTTAATTGCTTTTTTAACAATAATGTCCAAATTATCAGGGATAGGGACATTTTTATAGTCCGATCTTAATTTTTCTAATTTTTTATCCAACTAATTGGCCTCCCAAAAATAAATTCATTTCATTTTAATCCGGAGTATTTCTAAAGCTTTATATAAACGAGTTTTTATTGTATTTGGACTCTCCTGTAAAATTTCAGCAACTTCTTCAATCTTTAAGTCTTCGAAATACCTGAGGACAATTACAGCCCGATATTTAGTTGGTAAAGATTCTAATGATCTTTCTAAATCAATATCTGTATAATTATCATCCTGTCCTGAAGAATATAACTCAATTGTTTCTTCATCCATTACAGTTACTTTTTTTTGTTTTCTTAAAAAATCTAATGATGTATTTACTACAATTCTATAAAACCAACTTTTTAAAGATTGTTCATTTTTTAATTTATCTTTTGAGGAAATGGCTTTATGAATAGAATCTTGTAATATATCCACCGCATCTTCTGAATTTTTAACGTAGCTATAAGCTAACCGATAAAAATCGTCTTTATTATTAATAATAAAATCTACAAGTTCCTTTTCTAAGTTAGATTTCCCCTTCATTTAAAGACTCCTTTTTTGAGATACGTATCTAAGAAGGTACACATTATAAAAGACGTATACCTATTCGAAAAAGTTTTATAAAAAGTAAAAAATATTTTAGGAAATTTTTACTAATAATCATCCACACAGTTTAGTGGAAATTTGGCCTAAATTAGTAGTATACAGATGGCATACCTATTCGTAAACAAACTATAGACAATTAATCAAAAAAAAGAGCCAAGGAGTACTCCTGTTCCAACCAACTGGCGTTTTAAAGTATAAAAAGAACCAAAACAAAAAAAGCAAGAATCTTAAAATCTTGCTCTTTTACGCGCTGTTGAAAAACAACCTTGTCAATTAAATTCCCAAATTTTCGTAAAGGGAGTTTAGTGATGTTGATTTCCACTACGGGATGCTCGCTTTCCATGGGGCGGGACCTGAGCCTCCTCGGCAAGCCTGTGGGGTCTCAGCCTTCCCGCTTATCCCATAGGAGTCGAGCACCCTTTTTGTTCCAATCAACTTATTCATCAAAAAAAGTCTGCGAAAAATCCTAATCAAATAGCCTTTACTTGGAGTAAACTAACAGATGTTTATTAATCAGTTTGTAAGTCAATTGAGATTGAACATCAACTTATAAACCAATCATTTAAAACTATATACTTAAAATTGTTGAAACATTTTTACATTTAATATCGTTAATTAAAATTAAAAAAATGAATTTTAACATCAATAATGTTCCACTGAATTTTGATTTCCTTATAGACCGTTTTATATTTCAACACTTTGCAAAAATGCAAGAATCCCAAAATCTTGCTCTTTTATAATCGTTTTATTTGAAATTGTCTATAGAAATACGAACCAAACAGCTTTTTTCTATGATAGCTATTTATTTACATATTGAGATTATAGATAATGAAATAAGAGTCTACAAACTGTACTAATCTTACTAATTTAGTTGGAGGATATATGATTAAAGAACACTATAGTTTTAACCCATTTCCAAAAATAAACACGAACCGATTAGTTTTAAGACAAATGAATAATGAAGATCAATATGAAATATTTGCATTACGTTCAAATAAAAAAGTGTCCCAATATATTAACAGACCGATTGCAAAAGAAGTTGATGAAGCACTTCAATATATAAAAATGATTAATGAAGGAATTAAACGTAATGATTGGGTTCTTTGGGGAAACTTTTAAAGAAAGTGATCAATTAATTGGTACAATATGCTTGTGGAATTTTTCGGTTGAGCAAAAAAAAGGGGAAGTAGGATATGAACTTTCACCAGAGCTTCAAGGAAAAGGAATCATGCAAGAGGCAGTAAAAGCAGTGTTAGCATATGGATTTAATACACTTGAATTACAAGTCATTGAAGGAATTGTTCAGTCAGAAAATCAAAAATCAATCCAAATTTTAGAGAGAAATAAATTTATTAATAAAGGCTTAGTAAATAGGGAATCGACTAATGAAGAAGACATACAATCATGCATTTTTGAGTTAACGAATGGAAGGTATTACGCTAAATAGAATCGAATGGAACTTTTATTTTTTATGTAATAAAGGATTTTAAAGTTTAAACAAACGTTTGAATAAAAAAATAGTCGCTAATAGCGACTATTTTTTTAATTTAAACTTACAATTTTTAAATTTTTTGATTGAAGAAATTCAATAATTTGTGGTAAAGCATCTAAAGAAGGTTTAGTTTCGTGAAGTAGAATGATACTTCCAGATTCAGTGTGGCTTTTAACGTAATTTATTATTGTATTTGTATTGCGGTTCTTCCAGTCCTCAGTATCTTTATCCCATAAAACCATTTTAAATTGATGTTTTTGCATTAATTCAATAGTTGCTTGATTTTTTGCGCCATATGGTGGTCTGAAGAGGGTTGTTTCTTGTTTTGTAATATTTTTTATTAAGTTATTTGTTCTAACCAGATCATCTTCTTGATTTTTATAAGATAGTTTTATGAAGTCATCGTGGTGCATGGAGTGGCTTCCAACTGAGTACCCGTTAGAATATGCATATTGTACATTTTCAGGATATCTTACAACGTTATCTCCGATGTAGAAAAAAGTACCGCCAACTTTATATTTTTTTAAAACATTTACTATTTCCTTCGAATACTTTGAGGGACCGTCATCAAAAGTAATGGCTACACTACCTTGTGGGATACTATAGTTAACTACATTGTTTAATTTTACAGTCGGATAAATTGATTGAACAGGTTTATTAGGTTCTTGCTTAATTGCATATCTAACATCTGGTTCATTTGTGTGCACATTCGGTTGAGATACGTTTTTAATAGCAGTTTTATTTGGATCTTGTTTATCCTGATTGGGTTTTATTTGTTTCTCCGGAGTTTTTATCGTTTGTGCCTTTGAAACACTTTCAGCTTTTGCTGGTTTTTTTCCGCAAAATAAAGATTCTGATTTACAAGTTTGACTCTTATAAGCTATTAAACTAATCGATAGAATACTAATAGCAGCAACAGTAAGCCAACCATAAAGTTTATATCGTTTCGAATTAGCCTTTTCTTTTTTGGAACTGGATCGACTAATTGATAAATAAGGTAGATCAATTAAAATCCTAAGATCCTTCATATTTTTTATGGAATGAAGTTGAAGATGGAACTCTTCTGAACACGAAAAGTAGATTTTTTCACTCTCATTATTGTTTGATTTAGTTACAAAACTAGTAAACTGATTTTTATCCTCTTCCCAAGTACTACATAAAGAAAGGCTAAACTTATAGTTTTCATCAAAAATAATTTTTGATTTCATAAGATTGGCCGTTTCGTTGTCAATTTCCCAATGAAGTTCTATTTCTTGATTAAATAATAGTTTAATATGCAAAAAGGATTTTTCGAATTTTTGTTCGATTGATAAAAGCTCAATAAGTTTTTCATTGTAAATTGACATAACTTCCCCCTATCTTATAAAGAAATCACCCATTTGCGTTTATTTTAAGACATTTAAGACTGACCTAAATAGATATCTTTTGTCATGATTATTTCTACTGTCTACCTTAAAATATATTAGTCTATAAGGAAAATAATAAGTAAAGATTTTCCCTATTGAGAACAGGTTTTTTATTTACATTAAAATATGTCGAATATTAAATTTACCTTACATTTTAATTGTAAAGTACTGTAAGAAATTGTCAATTGAAGATTTGAAATTAGTCCCTTTGGAATAAAAGAATATGGTTGAAAAGAATAGAAAGTACTGTTTAATAAATTCTAACCAATTGAAATGACGACTCGTTAGGAAGAAAGTACCTTTAAGACGCTTTTTTTGTAAATTATGAGTTCAAACATCGTAAGAGGTCTTTTGAAGTATCTTTTTTTATTAAATATGTAAGTACAAACAACTTGAGTTATTGTTTAGTAAAATTGACATTTTACAAACAATAACATATTATGTTTGTAAATGAGTAAACATTTTATAAAATTGTTTAGTAAATAATAAACAAAAAAGGGTTGTGTTTGTTAAATGGAAAATTTAGATGTTTTTTGGAATGCCGATATAGAAGAATTAAAACAAGGATATATCGAAGAGGAAAATCATTATTTATGTTTACTCTGTAATAAAAGAATTGAAAAAGGAATTATTTATCAAGATTCAGGAACTTTATATGAAGCCGAAAAATACATGAAAGTTCATATAGAACAAAGTCATGACTCCGTTTTCGATTATTTAATCCAACTTGATAAAAAGTTAACAGGATTAACAGAACATCAAAACCATCTTTTACGTCTTTTTTATCAAGGTAAGAGTGATACAGATATTCAAAAAGAAACTGGTGTCGGTAGCGCCTCTACGATTAGGAATCATCGCTTTGTTTTAAAGGAAAAAGAAAGACAAGCAAAATTATTTCTTGTCATGATGGAGCTTTTAAAGGAAAAGGATCAACATGCGCCAAGTTTTTTACCACTTCATAAAACAGCAAAAATGGTCGATGAGCGCTATAACATTACTGAGGATGAAATGGAAAAAAACTTAAAAAAATACTTTCCAGAAGGCATAAATGGGCCTTTGAAAAAATTTCCATTGAAGGAAAAACAAAAGCTTGTTGTTCTGAGAGAAATCGTTAAAAGATTTTCGCCAAATAAGACATATACAGAAAAAGAAATAAATGAAGTACTGATAGCTATTTATCCTGATTATGTCGTATTAAGAAGATACTTAGTTGAATATGGCTTTATAGATCGAAAGTCGGATGGAAGTAGTTATTGGTTAAGAGCTTAGTAAAAGAAAGGTTGGTAAAAATGAGTAGAAAAAAAGAATTAAAAATGCAATATAAAGAAACGAAAGTGCAAGCAGGTATTTATCAAATTAAAAACATAGTAAATCAAAAAATATTTATAGTAAGCACTAAAAATTTAAAAACGATTAATGGAAAGAAATTTGAATTAGAGGCAGGGTCTTGTACAAATAAAATTCTTCAACAAGAATGGAATGAATTTGGTAAAGAGTCATTTATATTTGAAGAATTAGAAATTTTAAAGGAAGAAGACATTAGTCCATTAGGTATCAAAGGAGATCTAAAGAGACTCGAGGAAAAATGGTTAGAAAAACTTCAACCTTATGGTGAAAGAGGATATAACTCAGACAGTAGCAAGGGTGATCAAACTTGATTACATCAGAGATTAATCCTCGGGAGCAAAAAAAAGTAAAATTTACTTTATTACGCCCTATGATTATGTTTCTAATTCCATTACTTTTAAGTAATATTATGCAGTCAATCGGTCAGGTTATTAGCATGATTATAGTAGGAAAATGGTTAGGGGAAAATGCTTTAGCTGCAATTTCAGCATTCTTTCCAATATTTTTCTTCTTAGTATCATTTATTATTGGAATTGGTTCTGGTAGTTCAATTTTAATCGGTCAGGCACATGGTGCAAAGCTTGAAGAAAGAGTAAAAGCTATTGTTGGTACGACTCTTACTTTTACTCTTTTCCTCGCTGTAGTGCTTGCGATAATCGGTAATATTTTTATTGAAAAACTTTTGAGATTAATAGGAACTCCTGAAAATATACTTCATGTTAGTACCCATTATGCTTCCATTTTATTTTGGTCGATTCCCGTGCTATTTATCTATATGGTTTATACAACTTTAATGAGAGGTATTGGGGACTCGAAAACACCGTTTTATTTTCTTATATTAAGTACAGTTTTAAATGTTGCACTTTTACCACCATTAGTATTTGGTTGGGTAGGCATACCGAAACTAGGAATTTATGGGGCAGCTTATGCATCAATAGGCTCAACGATTGTAACATGTATAGTTCTATTCATATACTTACACAAAACGAATCATCCTCTACGAATTGATGCTTCAGTGAGAAATTATTTGAAGATGGATCCTGAACTTTTAAAACTAATATTAAAATTAGGTATTCCAACGAGTATTAATATGGTATTTCTTTCGATTTCAGAGATTGCCGTTATTTCTTTTGTTAATCAATATGGATCAGATGCGACTGCATCCTATGGGGTAGTAAATCAGCTAGTAAGTTATGTTCAGATGCCATCGATTTGTATTGGAATCGCAGTATCAATTTTTGCCGCTCAGTCAATAGGAGCAAATCAGGTTGATCGATTAAACCAAGTTATTAAAATAGGATTATTCCTTAACTATGTGTTAGGTGGCGTAGTAGTATTACTCACTTATCTTTTCTCAAAGCCTATTCTAAACTTATTTCTAACGAATGATAGTACTGTACAAATAGCGAATAGTTTATTGATGATTACGTTATGGGGATATTTAATACTCGGACATTCATTTATTTTATCATCTACAATGCGTGCAAGTGGAGCAGTACTGTGGCCAACGCTCATGAGTATATTCGTAATATGGTGTATTGAAGTGCCTGTAGCCTATCTTTTATCTCATTACACGAGTCTTGGAATGAAAGGAATTTGGGTAGGATATCCGGCAGCCTTTATAGTTGGTCTTGGATTAAACTATTTATATTATAAATTTTCATGGAGAAAGAAACGTATAGTCCGTTTAGTAAATTAAATTTAATTTCTTAAGAAGGTTGATAAGCGATTGCAATTAGCCTAAAAAATCAAAGAAACATTGTCTAAACACTACAACCACAGGGTTATCCTTGTGGTTTTTGTTTTACTATTCACTTTGTTTGGACTTAAGAATCCCCGTATACCTTTATTGTTATAGGAACATACTTTTATAGATACTAATAAAAATGCAATTTTACTGATTGTGTTCATAAAAACGTAACATTATCGGTCATTTGATTAGAATAATTAATTCCATTGGACAATAAGATATTACATTATAGGGGGCGATTTCAGATGGAGTTGGATAATGTCACACTCAGTAGATTACTAACAAGTATGACACTAATATTTCACATTATTTTTGCAACAATTGGTGTAGGAATACCCTTAATGATCGCAATTGCAGAAGGGTTAGGAATCTTAAAAAAAGATCCACATTACACGCTTATGGCAAGAAGATGGGCCAGAGGTTACACAATTACCGTTGCAGTGGGAGTAGTAACTGGTACTTGTATTGGGCTACAACTATCCTTATTGTGGCCGAGCTTTATGAGAATTGCGGGTCAAGCAATTAGTTTTCCATTGTTTATGGAAACATTCGCTTTCTTTTTTGAAGCGATATTCCTAGGGATCTATTTATATACTTGGGATCGTTTTAAAAAGCCTATTTATCATTGGTTGATCATTTTACCTGTAATATTAGGTTCAACTTTGTCGGCATTTTTTATCACTACGGTAAATGCATTTATGAATACACCACAAGGATTTACTTTGAAAAATGGAATAATTAAAACCGTCGATCCAATTGCAGCAATGTTTAATCCAGCTGCTCCTTCTAAAACTTTACATGTAATTGTTACTGCATATGTCGCATCCGCTCTTATATTAACGTCAATCGCCGCTATTCAATTATTAAGAGGAAAGAATACGGAGTACACACGAAAAGGGCTTCGATTAGCAGCAACACTAGGATTAATTTTTGCCATTTTAACAGGTATTACAGGAGATGTTTCAGCAAAATTCCTAGCTAGATACCAACCGGAAAAACTAGCAGCAATTGAATGGCATTTTGAGACAGAAAGAGGGGCAGATTTTGTCTTATTCGGAACGCTAGATGATAAAACACATGAAGTAAAATATGAAATTCGAATTCCTAAACTGCTAAGCTTTTTATCTTTCTCAGATTTTAATGCACCAGTAACTGGATTAAATGAATTTCCAAAAGATGAGTGGCCACCTTTGTTCATACATTATTTATTTGATATAAAGATGACCTTTGTTGGCTTAATTATATCGATGACCTTCATATTTGTTGTGTTTTCTATTAAGAAGAAAAATTGGATGCATAATAAGTGGCTTTTACGTGGACTAGCGCTGACTGGACCATTAGCGATGATTAATATCGAACTTGGATGGATGATTGCCGAAATTGGCCGCCAACCATGGATATTAAGAGGATATATGAAGGTTTCAGAAGGAGCCACAACTGCCAAAGGACTAGGCGGTATGTTTTGGTTATTTTTTGTATTGTATGTATTTTTAGGAGTCTTTTGTACAATCGTTATTCGAAAAATGTTCATTCATAATCCACCCGAAGATGAACTTAAATATCGTTTAAAAAAATAGGCTCTGTTTAAAATTCTATCAAAGCTTGAATGAGTATTACTGGAATTTGAACAAAGCCAATGAATAGGAGGGTGAGCATTGAATATTGAGTTATTAGGAATAGTCGTTTTATGGATATTTCTATATGGATATATCATCATTGCATCAATTGACTTCGGTGCTGGATTCTTTGCTTATTTTGGAAAAGTAACGAAAAAAGATCACTTAATAAACAATTTAATTAGTAGATATTTATCTCCTGTTTGGGAAATAACGAATGTATTTTTTGTGTTTTTCTTTGTTGGCATTATAGGTTTCTTTCCTAGTGTTGCATTTTACTATGGAACGGCCCTTTTAATTCCAGGAAGTATTTCACTAGTCCTATTAGCCATTAGAGGCTCGTTTTATGCCTTTTCTAACTATGGTTCCAAGGAAAACAAAGTATATTTATTCTTATATGGAGCGACTGGCCTGCTGATCCCCGCTTCACTTTGTACGGTTCTGACCATTTCGGGAGGAGGGTATATAGTCGAAAAAAACGGAGTCATTCAATTTTTAGCTAAAAATTTATTAACAAGTCTATACTCGTGGAGTGTTGTAATCATTGCTATCATCTCAGTTTTATATATTAGCGCGACATTTTTAACCTATTACGCAAGTAAAGCGAAGGATGAAAGTGCCCTAGAAATTTTAAGACAATATGCTTTATTTTGGACTGTGCCAACGATCTTATCAAGCTTTCTTGTATTTGTAGGATTAAGAGATAACAATGTTAGATTTTATGAAAATATAGTTAATCATTATTGGTGGATGTTTTTATTATCACTAATTTGTTTTCTAATAGCATCATCATTAATTTTGCTAAAACGAAATTACGGAACAGCCTTTATATTTGTTATGCTCCAATTTTTCTTCGCATTTTTCGGCTATGGAGCAGCGCACATGCCATATATATTAGATCCATATATTACGATCTACAATGGATACACGAATCAAACATCCGGTACTATGCTAGTAACTGTATTTGTCTTAGGGTTACTACTGTTAGTTCCATCGCTATTGTTTTTATTTAAACTATTTTTATTTGATGCCGAATATGTTCAAGGCAAAAAGTAAAGTGGGTGAGATGAAATGCACTCTTCTAATAAACATGAAAAGCGGCTTGTGCTTTTATGTTTTATTGTAGCTTTAATAATGGGATTATCTTTTATTAGTAAGTTTTTTCATTGAATAATGTGTAGAGGGAGGCGTCAATAATATTGTGGCGTCTTTTTTTTTATTGTGACTTTAGTTAAATAGGCTGGAACTGAATTAAGGATGAGATTGTATATAAACTGTACAAAACTGCAATTAAAAAAGTCAAAACTGCAAATAAAAAAGGTGAATCTGCAATTAACATGCTAAATTCACCTGAAATTCCGTTCATATTATTTAGTTTTATAGAAAAAAGGGTAAATTTAAGCCTAGTTTCCGCTAAAATCACGCACTTTCTAAAACTTTTCCTTCTTTTACAAGCAGCGTACGAGTCGAAACATTACTTGCAAATTCCATATCATGCGTAATGACAAGGATGCTCATTCCGTCTTTTGCTAATTTTTTCATAATCTCAGCAATTCCGTTCGTTAGTTCAGGATCTAGTGCTGAAGTAGGTTCATCAAAACAAAGAATTTTTGGCTGAAGTGCACACGCTCTAGCAATCGCTACACGTTGCTGTTGACCGCCTGATAATTCATCTGGTAATGAATTTGCTTTGTCACTTAGACCAACTTGTTCTAACAAATCCATGGCTCTCTTTGTAGCTTCTTCTTTATTCATACTTAGTACTAGAATTGGAGCTTCAATAATGTTTTCAATTACTGTTTTGTGAGGAAATAAATTATAGTTTTGAAAAACGAGTCCAACGTTTTTTCTTACTTTTAAAAGATCTTTTTTAGATTTAATCATTTGGCCATCAATTTCAATTGATCCGCCATCGAAGCTTTCTAAACCATTAATACAACGAAGTATAGTCGTTTTACCAGCTCCTGATTGTCCTAATAGAGTAACGATTTCTCCTTTATTAACTTTAAAAGAGACTTCATTTAATACGGTTTGTTTATTAAATTGTTTAGTTAAGTTATTTACTTTTAACATTTTAAGTCTCTCCTTATTTATAATATGAATATCGATTTTCTAATCGTTTAAATAAATTAGTTAATATTGCTGTTAGTAGTAGATAAATAATACCAACAAAAACAAGAGGAAGTAGTGATGCGCTAGTATTAGATGCTATTTTTGCTACTCGAAGCATATCATCAAGTCCAACTACATATACAAGAGCTGAATCTTTTACTAGAGTAATTACTTCGTTTGAAACAGGAGGTAAAACTTTTTTAGTCATTTGAGGCAGAATAATTCTTTTAAATGTTTGACTGCGACTCAAGCCTAAAACCTCTGCTGCTTCATATTGACCTTTATCAACTGATTGGATACCAGCTCTGAATATTTCCCCAAAATAAGCTGCGTAATTAAGTACAAATGCAATAATAACTGTTGTAAAACGGTCAAAGACAATTCCGACTAATGGTAAACCAAAAAAGATAAAGATTAATTGTAAAAGTAGAGGTGTACCACGCATTAATAAAATATAAGAACTAATAATTGATTTGATTGCTGTAATATTCGAAAGTCTACCAAGTGCAATGATGATTCCAAGTGGAATTGCTAACGCTAGAGTTATTAAGAAAACCTCTAGCGTTATTTTTAATCCATCAAGCATGGAAGGTAATAAAGATGTAATTTGATCCATGATCGTAAGCTCCTTTTTATTTCAATGTACCGAACCATTTTTTATAAATTTTGTCGTAAGTACCATCTTTTTTCATGGCACCAATTTGATTGTTAATTTTTTTTAGTAAAGCAGTGTCATCTTTACTAACGCCAACTCCATACTCTTCTTCGCCAAAGTTATCTTTTAAAATTTTGTATTTGTTTTGGCCTCGTTTGTTCATGTAATATCTAGCTAATGTTTCATCTGCTACAACTACATCAACACGCTTTGATTCTAAGTCCATTAAAGCTTGGTTGTTATTTTCATATAATACAGGTTTACTACCGTTAAACGAATTTACTAATTTTTTATCTTTATTAACTGCATCTAAAGAACTTGATCCTTCTTGAATCCCAACATTTTTACCTTTTAAATCTGCTTTTGTTTTTATATTTGAATTTGCTAGGGTAATAATAACTTGTCTATTTTTTAAATATGCATCTGAGAAATTTACTTTTTTCTTACGCTCATCTGTAATTGAATAGCCGTTCCAAATTGCATCAATATTTCCCGATTTTAATTCAGTCTCTTTCATTGACCAATCAATTGGTTGGAAAGTTACTTTCATATTTTCACGTTTAAATACTTCTTTTGCTAAATCAATATCAAAACCTACAACTTTTCCTTTATCATCTTTAAAACCCATTGGTACAAAAGTATCATCTAATCCAACGACTACTTCGTTTGCATTTCGTTTTTCTTTTCCACAACCAGTTACAACTAATATTGAAATCATACAAATGATTATTGCTGACATTAATTTCTTATTCATTTTACTCTCTCCCTTAAAATATTCTTGAAAAACAAAAAACTCCCGCCCTCTAGCTATATGAATAGCTAGAGGACGGGAGTAATACTCACGTGGTTCCACCTCTATTTTATTGATACCTCACGATACCAACCTCTTCAAGTGCAGCAATTAAGCTATACTCTAGCACGATAACGGGTGCAGGGAATCCGGAAACAGTCTACTACCAAAAAGGGGTTCGGTGCTCAGCTCAGAGATGTGTTCAAAATATTGTCTTACGCCCCTCGCACCAACCGGGAACTCTCTGTTTAAGAACTTAATACTTTTACTATTTCTCATCAATGCTTTTAAGATTTAATTTTCAAATATGTTAAATACTGCAGGTTTTTTAAATTCAAACTAGTTTGTTTTGCGATGAACAAATAATATTACAGATTACAAACAACTGTCAACAAATTTTATTTATAAAAACTTTGATTTTGTCAAAACTTGGGTAGGAAATTTCTCGGGAAATATGGAAAATTGTCGATTTAATGCTGATAAAACTGATTGGGATTGTAAAATATTATCAATTCATAAAAATAACATATACTTTATAAAATTCGATTGAAAAGTATGATAAATGTTAATTAAGAGCGAGCGGGAAATCATTCGTGCTTGGCAACTAAATGAGCAGAGATGGTTTTATCTGAGTAAATCAAAGAAGTAGTCCATGCGGAGCAAAAGCATAGGAAAGAACGAGTGCTCTAACACTCGTTCTAGGTAATTGAATAAGCTGAGATGGTTTTATCTAGTTATATCATAGGAAGTAGCCCATGCAAGACCAAAGCATAGGGGCTATTTCTTTTTTGTAGCGTTAATAATACTAACTATCAATTGGATCAACGTAAAGACAAAGGTCATTGTGATGATAATTTCTATATATTTAACAAAAAATTCATGCGCTCAAAGTATATCTAAAGAATCATATGATATAATAAACATATATTAAAAAAGAACTAGTGCTATAGCACTCATTCTAGGTAATTGAATAAGCTGAGATGGTTTTATCTAGTTATATCATAAGAAGTAGCCCATGCCCGGTCAAAGCATAGGGGCTATTTCTTTTTTGTTGCGTTAATAATACTAACTACTAATTGAATCAATGCAACGACAAAGGTCATTGCGATGAAGATTAGAGTAAGTATTTCAAGTGTTTGCATTGGCATCACCACCTTTCTACAAAAATGCGTAGAAAAGAAGATAAAACCAATTCCCCTATGCTATTCAATTTGCCTAGTTTTATTATAATAAAATAACTATAATCAAACTGTAGTTGTAATTATAAAATTTAAACAATTTCATGAAGTTTTAGAATGATTACAATTCTGTTCGGTTGGTAAAAATTGAACAGAGTGTTGAAATATTAATATCTTAAAAATTATTGTATGATAGGATTGTAGTTTTTTTAGAGCGAAATATGTGGATATAGATAAATTAAAGTAGGAGAGTAGAATGAGAAAATTTAAGAAAGTTTATATAGAAATTACAAATATATGTAATTTGAAGTGTAATTTTTGTCCGAGCCCAACGTTGGAGAGACCGTTGAAGTTTTTGGACGAGAAAGCATTTACTCATGTTGTAAATACGGTTAAACCTTATACGGATCATATTTATTTTCACTTGATGGGTGAGCCGTTTTTAAATACAAAGCTTGGTAGATTTTTGGATATTAGTCACGAAAATGGTTTGAAGGTTAACTTAACAACGAATGGTACGTTAATTAATAAAGTAAAGGACTTATTAATTGAATCTAAAGGTTTAAGACAAATCAATTTTTCACTTCATAGTTTTGAGGCGAATGATTTAACGAAGGATTTGCACGATTACGTTGAAAATATTACGAATTTCATTAATGAAGCGAATGAAAAAAGCGATATGATTTGTGCAATTAGGCTTTGGAATATGGATAGTGAAGAGTTAAGAGCAAGTAATTCATTGAATATTGATATATTAAATTTACTTGAAGAAAAACTAAACTTAGACTTTTCTTTAAGTGAGAGACTTCAAGAAACACATAATATTAAACTGCGCGATAAAATTTATTTAAATATGGCTGAAAAGTTCCAATGGCCTGATATGGGTAACGATATCATCGACGAAAATGTATTCTGCTATGGTTTAAGAGATCAAATCGGAGTATTAGTAGATGGAACGGTTGTACCATGTTGTTTAGATAGTGAAGGTAAGATTCCATTAGGGAATATTTATGAGACATCACTAGAAGATATTTTAAATTCTGAACGTGCAAGAGCGATTTATGATGGTTTCTCAAGACGATGTGCAGTGGAAGAATTATGCAAAAGATGCGGTTATGCAAAACGACATAAAAAGTAATTTTTGGTAAAAAGCGCTTTCTTTTTAAAAGAAAGTGCTTTCTTTTTTAAAAGCGAAAAAAAGCTATATTAATCCTCGGAATTTTATTGTAGTATAGTTTAGTCTGTTTAAAATTTTAGGAGGATTTACATCAATGAAAGACGTACAACAAATTAAAATAACTACTGCAGATCCATCTGCAATTGGTTTATTCGGTTTAGCGATGGTAACGCTTGTTGCCTCAACACAAAAATTAGGAATTACTGATGGTGTTTCATTAATTTTACCGTGGGCGATTTTTTTAGGTGCTATTGCACAATTATTTGCGAGTATTCAGGATTTTAAACATAATAATGTTTTTGGAGCAACTGCATTTGGAGCATATGCTTTCTTTTGGTTAGCTGTTGGTACTACTTGGTTAATTCAATTAGGTGTTTTTGGAGAAGCATTAATGAAAGCAGCCGATGTAAAACAACTTGGTTTTGCTTTTGTAGGATATTTAATCTTTTCAATTTTTATGACAATCGGTGCAATGGAAACTCATAAAGTATTATTTATTATTTTTGTATTAATTGATTGTTTATTTATTGGATTATCATTAAGCACTTTAGGCTTTATGGAAGAAGCTACACATACTTTTGCTGCATATAGTGAATTAGGAATTGCAATTATGTCATTTTATGGATCGGCTGCAGCTGTATTAAATAGTCACTTTGGAAGAGAATTTTTACCTGTAGGGAAACCTTTTGGGATTTTTAAAGCAAAATAATTAATATCAAGTTTTCGGACTTTGACTATAAAAAAAACCTTTACCATTAGAGTAAAGGTTTTTTTTTATAAATATTTGTATTGTTTGGTTAGTAATGACAGATGATAATATCGTGCTTCTTATAAGGTAAAGATAGTTTGGACATTTAATTTGAAAGGTGGAAATTCGTTTGACAACACTATTGTATATCACAGCACATCCACACGATAAGTCTACTTCATATAGTATGGCGGTTGGTGATGCATTTATCGAGAGTTATAAAGCTGCACATCCTAATGACCAAGTAGTACATATTGACCTTTATAATGAAAAGATTCCTCATATTGATGCTGAAGTGTTTGCAGGTTGGGGAAAACTTCAATCTGGAGGATCTTTTGATACACTTTCTTCAGGTGAGCAATCAAAAGTAGGAAGATTAAATGAGATTGTAACCCAATTTGCTGAAGCAGATAAATATGTCTTTGTAACACCTTTATGGAACTTTTTATTCCCTCCAATTATGAAAAACTATATTGATGCGATTTGCGTTGCTGGTAAAACTTTTAAATATACTTCTAATGGCCCTCAAGGATTATTAGGTGGTAAAAAAGCCTTGCATATCCAGGCACGTGGTGGAGTTTATTCAGAAGGTCCAGCAGCAGGTCTTGAAATGGGACATCGCTATATTGGAGTGATTATGAGCTTCTTAGGTGTTCAAGATTTTAATGGAATCTTTGTAGAAGGTCAAAATCAATTCCCGGACCGAGCACAAGAAATTAAAGAGCAAGCAATTCAAAAAGCTAAAGAAACTGCAAAAGACTTTTAAATTGCAACAAAAAAACTCACACTATTGTGAGTTTTTTTTGCGGAAAATGTTGGTTTTTCTTCATTCATTGTCATATTGCCAAATCGGTAAATAAATTCGGAATATGGATCCTTCGTTTTCCTTACTACTTACTTTAATTTTACCTTTAAATTTTTCAATGATATTAAAGCAGACGGTTAACCCAATTCCTGTGCCTCTTTCTTTTAGTGAGTAGAAGGGAGTGCCGAGCTTTTCAATGGTTTCTTGAGACATTCCAATTCCTGTGTCTATGATTTCAATTAGTGCATATTCATTTTCTGGTAAGAGATTGATCGTTATAAAACCGGCATCATGCATTGATTCGATTGCATTTTTCATCAAGTTAACGAGAACTTGTTTAAATTCAATCGGATTTATTTTCGTATGAAGTATTTGAGTTAAGTTTAAATGGAAACCGATGCATTGGCTATTTGCCATCGAGGCAAGTAAATCAGTTACATTTACTATTTCTTTATTTACTTCTACGACTTGTAGCGTTTCAGTTTGAGGTTTGGCTAGTGATAAATAATCATTAATAATAATTTGAGCGTATTCTAATTCTTTTAGCATCGTATCGACATAGTATTTTTCGTCTGGGCTCATTGTTTTTGTTTTTTGAAAAAGTTGTGCAAAACCTTTTACGACAGTAATTGGATTACGAATTTCATGTGCAATTGTTGCAGCTAGTTGACCAATCGAATTTAATTGTTTTGCTTGTTGTATTTCCTTGTAATTGGCTTCTAAAGCTATGACCTTCGTCTCTGTTTGTAAAAATACAAATAAGAGTATTAATTGAATTGATAGGAACTCCAATATATTGCCGACAGGGTCTAATGCTATATAAGAATATTTTTCTTTTAGATTGGTGAATGTGATTAGTAATACAAAAGTAGGACCAATTAGTATATTAAATGCCCAACCGATATAAAATGCTATTCGATTATATAAAAAGATCGTAAAAATTGGGATGATTGCTACAAAACTATACATTGTTGATGTGTCTGGGTACGTCCAAAATTTAATATACACATATAGTGAAGAAATGGTCGTAAATAATACTTTTGAAAATGTGTTATCTTTTTTAACAAAATTAAATAAGGCAAAAATAACAATGAACATTAAGATAACTTGAGTAATAAGTTCAAATGGATGATCCTTAAAAGTTAAAGGAGAAAGTGTAATTCCTACTAGTAATAAAGAAGTAAGTGAAGCCATAAAAAAAATATAAATTCGACGGCTCCTTTTGTTGTAGTACTCTGTATTTTTCATGATTCAATCTCCGTTCTGAAAAGAAACTCTCAATAATATTTTACACTTTTCAGAAAACTATTTATAGATAAATTATGACATTAATAAAAAAGAGACCAAAAAATGTTTTTTGGTCTTTTCAATATGTATACAAAGTCCTATAAACTTGAGTTTCAGACTGATTGCAAGCGTTTGGCGGGCAGTCTGAATTAATTAGAAAATGAAACAGTAATCGTAACAATCTCAGAAGGGTTACCTGTTCGAATAGGAGGTCCCCAAGTTCCAAACCCTGATGAAACGACAAAGTGTGAGCGTTCTTTTTGTAAATAGCCCCAATCAACTTCATATAGTCGACGGGTAATTAAGTGATTTGGCATAAATTGGCCGCGATGCGTATGGCCAGACACTTGTAAGTCTACGCCTAATTGAGTTGGAATTTCTAAATGATAGGGCTGATGATCAAGTAAGATAATTGGTTTTGTATGATCGATTTCTTCAAGTAGTTCATGTAAATCTAGACGCTTTTTACTTGCAAGATCTTTACGACCAACAATATAGAAATTGTGATCAACTAGTTCTTTCTCATCTAATAAAATATGAATACCAGCATCCTTTAAATGCTCTACAAGTAAATCTAAATGTCCACCGTAATAATCATGATTACCAGGGACCGCGTATGTTCCAATTTTTGGCTTTAACTTTTTCAATGTTTGGATCATATTTTCCTCAACAAAAGGAGTAATATCTTCATCAATAATATCCCCAGCAATTAAGACTAAATCAGGAGCAAGCTTATTAATCTTTTCAACAAGAAACTCTAATCTTTTATTCGTGACTAATGTGCTTAAATGTAAATCCGAAACTAGTACAATTGATAGTTCTTTATACTTTTCATTTGTTTTTTCAACATTGATGTCATAATGAACAATCTGTGTGTCTAGTGCACTTTTTCTACCTTTTGCGATAAGGATTGTGACACATAATATAACGATTGTTCCAAGTATCACAGTTATACTACTTGTTTTGAGAGGGGTAAATTCTTTTAAAATCAGTCCAATCAAATCAGCAACGATGACAAAGAAAATTAAATAATAAAAGATGGCTAACCAGTATGCTCCAATTTTATGGACCGGTTTAAAGAATGAAGTAGGAAGCTTACTCTTTAAAACTCTTGAAAGAATGTACGCAAAAGTTATTAACAGAAATACGATCCAATAGATTGTTTTTATTGTTGGATTCGTCCACCTACTTAGCAATGCATTAATATAAATCCATCCATTAAGACCTATGTAAAAATTAATTAAGAAAAAGAAAATCATAACGAAAATAATATTTAAGACTATTCTTTTATTCATAGTGATCCCTTTCATACGGTAGTGGTAAGGTACTTCTAGTATAAATGTTTAAACTTATAAACGCACCTAATTCACTGTCTAAAAAAGTGAAAAATAGCATAAAAATATTAATCGACAGAAAATCAAAAATGGTGTTATTTGGTAGGGGAAAATAAAGGATTTTTGGAAGTTTTGTCGTATTAATTTTAGGATAATATTATTTCGAAAATTTCGAATCTAGTGAGGATAAAAACGTGTTAATCGAAAAACTTTTGCTACATGTTTTAATCATATTAAGTCCAATATTAATATACAGTATTATCTTTGAAAGGCATGGCTATAAAGATAAAATTTATCTTTTTGGTATGTTTCAGGCTGTAGCAGGTTTTTTTTGCATGGCCTTTCCATATCCAGCATATGGATTGTTTTGGGATTTAAGATATATTCCACTAACAATTGCGTTTCTTTATTGCGGCTATCGCTGGGGAATCGTGACTTTTTTAGCAATCTTATTAGCTAGAATAATTTTAGGTGGAGACGCTATTATTTTTGGTATGATCAGTATTACCTTATCCTCACTAGGGTCTTTAATTTTATATAAATGGTTTTGGACATTTAAGCCTAAACAGAGAATACTTGCAACAGCTCTTATTAGCTTATGGCCAGCTTTAGTTCAACTAGGAATCTTATTTACTTTTTTATTCGTAAATAAGATTAGTTTTAAAAGCGATTACAGACTATTTGGGTTAGTTCTGATCTTTATTGTAATAGAGTTAGTCGCAATTACTTTAGGAGCAAAACTGATTGAAACACTAATTGAAAACAAAATACTGCATAAAGAAATCCAAAGAGCTGAGAAACTTAATACGCTAAGTGAAATGGCAGCTTCTATTGCCCACGAAGTTAGGAATCCACTTACAGTTGTTAAAGGTTTCCTACAATTAATGCAAGAAAGCAAAGACAATCAATCGATGGAATATTTGCCACTAGTATTAAGCGAATTAGGTAGAGCAGAAGGAATCATTAATGATTATCTAAACTTTGCCAAACCACAATTTGAAAAAGTGGAAACGTTTAGTTTAAAGCAATGCGTTTCAGATGTAGTCACCTTATTAGTTCCTTTAGCATTAAAGCAAAATGTTAAATTAAAAGGTGATACAGAAGTTGAAACATTTATAAATACAGATAAAAACCAATTTAAACAAGCATTAATAAACCTAATTAAAAACGCAATTGAGGCAACTAGCTCGGGTGGATTTGTACATACGAAGCTCCACGAGGAAAAAGATAAAACGGTCATTACGATTAGAGATAATGGAAAAGGAATGACGAAAGAACAGCTTTCACGTATTGGTACACTTTTCTATTCAACTAAAGAAAAGGGAACTGGCGTCGGAACAACTGTATCTGTTCGAATCATTGAAGCAATGAATGGAACAATCACTTTCGAGAGTAGCGTTGATGACGGAACAAAAGTAACGATTAAACTACCAAAAGTTGAGCCTAAGGATCCTATAGTGAATGGATAATTATTTAGCCTTGAATGGGAAATGAAAAAACGCTTAGAGTTTAGACTAAGCGTTTCTATTAATGTGAGTGGTGTCTATAATATTATTTCTTTCTAGCAAAACAAACTGTCCAACAATCTTTTTCAATAATAGAAGATTGATGCTGTAGCTTATTAGCGATGAATGTTACTAATTGGTTTAGCTCTTCATCAGTGAGTTCATGAAGAATTGATCGGCCAGTTCTAAGTAATAAATCACTATGAAGTGATTCTAGGTTAGTATAGGTACGTCTTGTTTCCCAAAGTTTTACTGTGTTTTCTATATGAAATCCAGCTGACTCTAATGCAGAGTGCATTTCTTGTATATCATATCTTCTAGCTATCTCTTTAGTTTTCAATTTTGGGTATAGGTCAAAAAAATAACCCCGTATATGGCTTTCGTCTCCAGGGAGTAAACAATCTTCTGGTGTCCGATCTTGTACGATTAATAATCCATTCTTTTTTAGTAAGCGATTTGCCTCATTGAAACAGACATTTAAATTATCTAAATGATGTATTAAAGCTCTTTCTAATATTACATCATAATTTGAAGATGGAAGTTTAGTATCATATGCATCTCCTTTACTAAAAGAAATGTTACTGTAGTCTTTACAATTTTCAGCAGCACCTTTAAGCATTTCCTCTGAAAAATCTACCGCCGTAACGTGGTTTACTTTTAACTTAGTGAGAGCTTTCGAGTAGATCCCTCCGCCACAACCAATATCAACGGCGTCTTTTCCAAATAAATCAATATTATCCCTCATTAACTGAAACCAAGATTGATCAGCCTCTCTAGTTGTATAAGTATTATTATTTTGTGCATCGTGGAAGTTGATTGCCATATGATTACCTCCCTAAAATTTGATTCAGTTGCGTCTATATTATTAGTATAGACGATGATATTACACTGAATAATATCAATAAGTTATTGGTAATAATAAGATATTTTTATTAAAAAAAGCTTCAGAAAAAAAGGAGTGATGAAAATGGAAGGTACAATAGAAAGATTTGAAAGCTTAAGAACTGAACTAATTAATCATTATGAAGCATCAAAAGGAAGTATCTTTGGACATAAAGGATTAAAAATACAAGGTAAAGTTTTTGTGTTCTATAATGAACCCAATATTGTTGTAAAGCTAAAGCCAGAAGATGTTGCAGCAGCTTTAATAATAAACGGAGCAAAAAACTTTGACCCAATGGGTGGGAAACCTATGAGAGAATGGGTTGAAATTCCATATGGGGATCAACAGTGGTTTGATTATGCAATAAAAGGAATGACATACGTTAAAAGTTTACTAAAAAATTAATAACGTTTGTTATAAACTATGGGTAGAAATTTAAACATTTCTATCGCTTTAATTTTAAGGGAGAATGATATAGTGAATAATCGTAAAGTAGCAGTTTCTTGGAGTGGTGGGAAGGATTGTTGTTTAGCATTAGATTTGCTAATTAAAAATAAATATGAAGTGGCATGTCTAGTATCAATGGTATCGAAAAAGGATGAAAGGAATCATGCGCACGGGACTCAGCTTAAATTTTTACAAATGCAAGCAGATGCAATTGGGATTCCTCTTGTCATGATTGACTCAGCAGGTAAATATGAGGAATCAATGATTAATGGACTAAAAACAATAAAAGAGCAATTTGATCTTTCTGCGATTGCATTTGGTACTTTATATGTCGAGGAAGATCGACAATGGAATGAACTAGTTGCAACTAAGGCAGGACTTGAACCACTTTTCCCAGTATGGATTGAGAAAAGTGAAACTACTAATTTACTAGACCAATGGCTTGCGACTGGATACGATGCAATTATTTGTAGGGCAAGGGAGAATATTTTTGATTCTACGATCGTAGGTAAGAGCCTAAATAAAGATTTAAAGGAACTATTCATTAGCAAGGAAATCTGTTTAATGGGCGAAAGTGGAGAATATCATACATTTGTCATTGATGGACCATTATTCAAAGAACGCTTAAATATAATAGAAGCAGATACCATTCTTAATAGTGGATTATGGTCTTTAAATATTAAAGAAATACAAACAATTATTAAATAGATTACTACTGGTTTTTATATATGTAGAGTAGAACAGGAAAAACTGGGGGCGTAAAAAAATCTGAAACTGCAAATAAAAGTGGTAAAAGTGCAAATAAAAATCAAGAAACTGCAATTAAAAATGACAGAACCGCAAATAAACGCCAGTCAATAGACTTAATCAACATCAATTTACTAGATTCAAATGATGTCATTCAAAAACAAGCTAAAATCACTTAAATACAATTAATTTAGGTGACTTTAGCTTGTTTTTAGTTTTCAATCAATTGTAGTTATGTACCAATCAGCATAACGCTTAATACCTTCACTAATTGATACTTTAGGTTCAAAGTTTAAATCACTTTTGATTTTTTCTATATTTAGTGTATAGTCATAGCTTAAGAAATTGGCAATATGCTTAGAAACTTTAGGTGGTTTGTTAGTAATCCTCGCAATTATTTCCGAATTCAACGCGATAAATGACAGTAGCTTTGGTGAGATATTTTTTGTATTCAACTCTTTATTTAAGGCAAAGAAGAGTTGTTTAAGTACGTCAATTAAATAAATGGGCTGGTCATTTGTAAGATTGTAGTATTCACCATTTAAGGCATTATCTGCATTCATACAAGCTATGATCATATCAACAACATTATCGATATAAGTAAAATCCATTAGAACTTGTCCTTTATGAACTAATGGAATTCCTCCATTTTCATTAATCTGTATAAATCTCCCGAAAATCGTATGATCGAAAGGACCAAAAATTTGTCTAGGTCTTAATGAGATCGCAGGTAGCCCTTTTTCAATTGCATCTTCAATAATTAAATCTGCCATATACTTTGTTTTAGCATAGTAATTAGAGTGTTTTGATGGCAGCGGATCAATTTCTTTAACATTTTTACGACTCTCACTAGTAAAGTACACACTCGGGGTCGAAATATTAATAAACTTTTTTAAATCAGCTGAAAGTGAGGCTTTAACAATATTCCTTGTCCCTTCAACATTTGTTTTCTCAAATTCAGAAAAATGTCCAAAAGGTGCTGCAAGTGCAGCACAATGGATTACATAGTCTACATTCTTTATATTTTCTTCTAATAAGACAGAGTCATTCAAATCTCCTTTTACAAAGGTGACATTTTCCATCTTGTTAAAAAATTTAGCTTCTTCCTCATTTCTTCCAAAGGCTATAACGGAGTAGCCCATTTCACTTAATCTTTTTGTAGTATGTTTTCCTAAAAAACCTGTGGCACCACTTATGAAAACATTCATTATTCCACCCCGAAAAGAAATTATTGTCGCTCAAAGTTTATGAATCTCGTACCTTGGAAAGTTAGTTTTCCCGTATCATTTTCTACTAATTGACCATAAATGAACCCATCAATTTGAAATTCAATTCTGTCTCCAGATTCGACCTCAAGTGTAACATAATAATGTGTAGAGGAATGAGCGAACTGATTCGTATTAGCACGCTGAATATAATCTATTCTTTTAGTAACTATTTTTGCCGGGACAATTAACTTTGGTTGTTTATTATTATAATTCCATTGCTTTAAACCTTTTATTAGTGCAAAAAATATACCTGCAAAAACGAAGACGAAAATGATTGGAAATACGAAAGCGATAATTTTAAAAATATCAAAACCTGCATCAAACCCTGACATCATTAAGACCCCCTTTAAATGTATTGTAAGGCTCTCACTTCTTAATCCTCTTTAAGTAGGACTATATATATAGTTTATTAAATTTTCTGAAAGTAATAAACTTATTTCTTTCAACTAGCAAATAAATTGTAGTTGTAATGTAAACATTAAAATATTTTAGTGAAATTTATTTCTTTTATTATTTAGATATAATTCTAAAAAAGATCTAATTAGTAAAAAAATGTAAAAAAATTACTATTAATAATCTAATAGAACTACTATCCAAGAACCTTTAAATTAAGGTAGTTATCCTGTTATTTTACTTATACGAACATTAATTGTGACAGAATAAAAAACTAAGTAAAAAATCCTCCCGTTTTAGTAAATTTTAATTGAATAATTATTGACCGATAATATCCATGAGAGTAGGATACTCTTAATAGAACTCTTTTATCTCTTTATAGTGTTCCTTTGCCAAGGTACTAGTGTTTAAAACTAGTAGGGTGATTAGTGCTAGTAAGCTTGTTATCTTCTAATGGTAAGAATTGAAATAAGGCTAGCGAGGAGATATAGGGTTAGATGATTTAATGTTTGGGTTAAATCTATGTCTATCTGACTGAATAGCGGGTAGGGATCATCATGGAAAATTAGTTATAGGAGTGATTAGGAAATGAATGTTAAAGATTTAATATCGGTTTACAATCAGTATTACAGTCATTCTAATTTACGCGTTTTTTTTGTATCAGGCCATACTGATGAAATCGAAGAAATCACGGACTTTGATGCAAATGATCAACATACTTCACAACCATTTGGCATTTATGTGATTTTGTCTAGAACAGAGACGCAATTAATTAAATTAGTATCCTTAAACTTTGAAGATTTAGGAATCATTGAAATTTCTTTAAATGATTTAGGTGACGAAATAAAGCATGACTGGGCTAGCTACTTAAAGAAAGTGATTAGTTATTTAAAACAAGCAGGGTATCGTATTAATAGGGGGATGGATATACTAATTTACAGTAATCTTCCAAATGAAGTAGGGCTATCCTCAACCAAATCAGTTGAAGCTTTAACGGATACAATGTTAAAAACTTTATACGAATAGAATCAAGAAACCACATCTATGATTTCAACAATTAAAAAACAGCTAAGTTTACTCCAGAAAAATTAAATTCTCCTCTTGTAAATTATAATATTTCAAATTTGCATAAATAAAACTTAATTATCCAATCTTGATTTAAGGAAAATAAAATATGTAAAAAATTCTCCATATTTAATAGATAATCATACAACCTTCAACTGTTAAAATTAAAGTAATAGTTTCGAAAACAATTCAGATTGGAAGGTTACGAGGAGAGTTGTAATGACTACAATTAAAGAAATTGCCGAAAAAGCAGGGGTATCGATTGCTACTGTATCAAGAGTGCTTAATTATGACCCGGCACTATCAGTAACTGACGATACAAAACAAAGAATTTTTGAAACAGCAGAAAAGCTTTCATATAGGAAAAAATCAAAAGTAAAAAAGAATATCGCTAAAATCGCACTTGTTAAAGGTGACAATGGCCATGAAGAATTAAGTGATCTCTTTTATATGCTAATTCGTTTTGGAATTGAAAATAAGTGTGAACAACATTCCCTGCACATTTCTACTTTTTTTCGTGGAAATGAAAAGGGGATGTTAGATGAGCAAATACTTGGTGTGATTGCATTAGGTAAGTTTGACAATCAACAAATTAGCTCATTGAAAAAAGTATCAAAAAACATAGTTTTTGTTGATTTTTCACCAGATGAAGAGCAATATGATTCAGTTGTTACAGATTATGAGAATGCTATTATTAAAGTTTTAGATCATTTTATCTCACATGGACATCAAAAAATCGGATATATTGGTGGACGCGAGTATGATAAGAAGCAAGGTCAAAAAATGAATTCTCGAGTGAAAACATATAAAAACTATTTAGAGGAAAAGGGACTCTTTCGAAAAGAGAATCTGTACTTAAGTGAATTTACAGCTGAAGCCGGGTTTAATTTAATGAACAAGGCAATTCGAGAACAAGGTGGTGAATTACCAACAGCATTTTTAATTGGTTGTGATACGATGGCTGTCGGATGTCTAAGAGCACTTCATGAAGCGAAAATATCAGTGCCAGAGCGTGTAAATTTAATCGGGATGAATGATTTTGTGTTTTCAAAATATCTTTTTCCTAGTTTAAGTACCTTGAAGGTATACACTGAAATAATGGGTGAATCTGCAGTGGATTTATTAATGGAAAGACTTTTAGGTAGGAAAGTAGCCAAAAAAGTGATTGTTCCTACGACGTTAAAGATTCGTCAAAGTAGCCTGTAATGCAGATATTTGCGAAATTTGTAAGATAATTGCTAAAAATTAAATATTTTACTTTTAATCTTAACTCTTTTTAGTATAATTAAAAATTAAAAGGAGTGGGAACGTGAAGGTTGGGTATTTAGGTCCTGAGGCGACTTTTACACATGTTGCTGTACGGTCTGTTTTTAAGAATGATGAACATATTGCTTATTCTAGTATTCCAGTTTGTATGGATAATGTTGCTGAAGGTGAAGTTGATTTAGTCGTCGTACCAATAGAGAATTCGGTTGAAGGATCTGTGACTACAACTATTGATTATCTTGTACATGAACAGCCATTAAAAATGGTTGGTGAAATTATTATACCGATTAGACAACATTTATTGATGGCAAAAGGACAAGTACATCGAGTAAAGGATATTGAGGTGATCTATTCTCATTCTCATGCGTTAGCTCAGTGTCACACATTTTTGCATAATCAATATAAATATACAAAGTTAGAACCAGTTACTTCTACTAGTGCTGCAGCTAAAATGGTTAGTGAGCAATCTAATGAATGTATAGCTGCGATCGCTAATGAATTTGCTGCAAAGAAATATGGATTAGAAATTGTTGCTTCAGATATTCACTCTAACTCGTATAACCACACGAGATTTGTTGTTTTACAAAGACAAGATGCTGAATTAGAAACAAGTTATTTTCAATCTAAACATACTAAAGCAACTCTAGTTATTAACATGCCAGAGAATCATGCTGGTGCGCTTCACCAAGTGCTTTCTGCATTTGCATGGAGACAGATTGACCTTTCAAAAATTGAGTCCCGCCCGACGAAAACTGGATTAGGAAATTACTTCTTCATTGTTGATGTTGAGATGGGCTATGATGACGTATTATTACCTGGAGTAAAGCAAGAATTGGAAGCTTTAGGCTTTTCAGTAGATGTTGTAGGAAGTTATTCAACAATATCACTATAAAAAAAGAGAAGGATTACAATCCTTCTCTTTTATATTTTTTATTTTTACATTAATAATAGTAATAAGGTGGTGGACAATAGTATCCTGGCGGGCAATATGAATAGTAAGGATAGCCATAGCCATAGCCATAGCCATAACCATAAAATGGGAAAAATGGGAAAAATGGACGGAAAAACGGACGGAAAAATGGACGTCCAAATCCAAATCCAAACCCAGGTCTACCAAATCCAAATCCAGGTCTACCAAATCCTCCACCGAATCCTCCGTGGAAGCCTCCGAATCCTCCGTGTCCAAAGCCACCTCCACCAAATCCATGCGGACGATACTCATGTTCATTCGACATATAAAAAACCTCCTTTACTTATGAGTCTTACATAATCAAAATATGCAGGACAAAAGTGGAAGGTTTGGGCATATTGTATTTTAAACGTACTTGAAACTTAAAATTCGTTACTATTAATTTTTAACTTAATCATTTAATAAATTAAACTTGCGAATTCGGTATTGTAGGTTCTGTCTACTGATGCCTAGTTTTTTTGCAGCCTGTGTAATATTGCCGTTATGCTCATTTAAAACATTTATAATATACTGTTTTTCATTATTTAATAAAGTATTTTTCAAATTTGATTTGTCATCTGTTAATTCCGATTGATTTATTTTAATTTCTCTATTTTTTTGAGCAGTCGGTGCTACGCTTATAATCCTATTTTCATTAAAGAATCTTGATGGTAAATGTGTAGTCGATATAATTGTTTCATCTTCTATTAAGTTCATTGCACCTTCAATCATATGTTCAAGTTCACGTATATTACCTGGCCAGTTATGTTTCAGGAAGAAATTTGCTACATTTTCATCTAAATTAGTTACCCGATGGCCGAAAAGACGATTATATTTTTGAATGAAGAAGTTTGCTAACAGCAATATATCTTCGAAGCGTTCACGAAGTGGTGGTAGAAATAATGAAACGACACTTAGACGGTAATATAAGTCTTTACGTAAATGATTATTCGCAATTGCTTCAATAGGGTCTTCATTTATCGTAGCGATAATTCGGACATCTAATTCTTTTTCGTTAATCTCACCAATTCTTCTAACTTTACGCTCTTGAATAACTCTTAAAAGTTTAGCCTGTAAATTTGGGCTAAGCGAGTTAATTTCATCTAATAATAATGTTCCACCATTTGCTTCTTCAAATAATCCAGGCTTATCAATTGCCCCAGTAAATGCTCCTTTTTTTGTCCCAAAAAGAATGCTTTCAATTAAGGATTCTGGAAGTGCGGCGCAATTTTGAGAAATGAAGGGCTTTGTTGCTCTTTTGCTAGCATTATGAATACTTTGAGCGAATAGTTCTTTACCTGTTCCGGTTTCTCCTACAATTAAAACGGATGATGAAGTTTTGGCAGATCTTTTTGCATCTTCAATTATGCTTTTAAATGCCCCAGATGTTCCGATTAATTGTTCAAATGTATAACGCGTATTTCGATTTTGGAGAATGCCTTCCTGCACAGATTGCTTTAATTCCGTCACGTCGCGAACCATTTCAATTGCTCCAATAATTTTATTTTCTTTCATTATTGGGTAAGTATCATTAATCGTCGTAACTTCTTTTCCTTTATTATTAAAATAAGATTGTTTAATGTTTTTTCGTACTTTACCTTTTTGGAGGGCTTCAAGTAAGGTGCTCGACTGGTTTTTTTGAAACGTGAAGACATCTAAAAGATTTTTATGTAAGACATCCTCTTCATTCATCATTTCGATTTCCATCATTTTGCGGTTATACACCATTGTATTTGCATCTTGATCAACTACATGTATACCGATATCTATTTCTTCTAATATTAATTGTAACAATTCATCAACAGCTAAATAGTTTTGCTTATCATTTTTCATATAATTCTCTCTTTTCATTATAACAATAGAAAAAATTTGCACTTCTAACTATTTTTGGTAAGATAAAAATGCAGTTTTTTTCCGAATGTGCTAATTTTCTTTGTTAATCGTTTTTTTGCTGCAAATATTCTATGCATATTTTAATTAATTTTGCGCCTGAATGCAAAAATATTTTGCAGTAAATTGAAAACGGTATCATGCTTAATGATGAATAACGCTGAGAATAAGTACATTTTGTGAATTTAAATTTATTTAACATGTTTGGCACGGAAATTGCTTATTCTTTTAGTAAGAAACTAAATATTAATCAATAATATTGGGGGAACTCAAATGACAACTAATTCTCAAAAGATCATTGACCAAACAAATCAATATGGCGCAAATAACTATCATCCACTTCCAGTAGTAATTTCTAAAGCTGAAGGTATTTGGGTTACAGACCCTGAGGGTAACAGATATTTAGATATGTTAAGCGCATATTCTTCTGTAAACCAAGGACATCGTCATCCAAAAATTATTCAAGCTTTAAAAGATCAAGCTGACAAAGTTACATTAACTTCTCGTGCTTTCTATAGTGAAAACATGGGTGAGTGGTTTGAAAAGGTAGCAAAAGTTACTAACAAAGATATGATTTTACCTATGAACACTGGTGCTGAAGCTGTTGAGACAGCTATTAAAGCTGCTAGAAGATGGGCTTATGATGTTAAGGGTGTAGAAGAAAACCAAGCAGAAATTATTGCTTGTGTTGGAAACTTCCACGGTCGTACGATGGCTGCAGTTTCTTTATCATCAGAAAAAGATTATCAACGTGGATTTGGACCATTCTTACCAGGAATTAAGTTAATTCCTTATGGCGATATTGAAGCATTAAAAGCTGCAATTACACCAAATACTGCTGCATTCTTAATCGAACCAATCCAAGGTGAAGCTGGAATTAATATCCCTAGAGAAGGATTCTTACCTGAAGTAGCTGAAGTTTGTAAAAAAGAAAACGTATTATTTATTGCAGATGAAATTCAAACAGGTTTATGTAGAACTGGTAAAACTTTTGCATGTGATTGGGATGGAGTAATTCCTGACATGTACATTTTAGGTAAAGCACTTGGTGGCGGAGTATTCCCAATTTCATGTGTTGCTGCAAATCGTTCAATCTTAGGCGTATTTGAGCCAGGTTCTCACGGATCTACATTTGGTGGAAATCCATTAGCTTGTGCAGTTTCTGTAGCTGCTCTAGAAGTTCTTGAAGAAGAGAAGTTAGCTGAGCGTTCTAATGAGCTTGGAAACTACTTTATGGAAAAATTAAAAGAAATCGACCATCCTCATATTAAAGAAGTTAGAGGACGTGGATTATTTATTGGTGTTGAACTTCATGTACCAGCACGTGTTTATTGTGAAGCATTAAAGAAACAAGGTTTATTATGTAAAGAAACACATGATACAGTAATTCGTTTTGCACCACCATTAATTATTTCAAAAGAAGATTTAGACTGGTCAATTCAACAAATTAACGAAGTATTTAGCCAATATAAAGCAACTGTATAAATGGAGCGATAAAAATGACAACTACAATCCCACAAAATGAAGTACAAAACAAAATCAAAGAAGAAGGAAGAGAATTAATTGAGTCTACTCAAGAAGTAATCTCAGAAGCTCTTCATAAACTTGGTTATTCAAAAGAACTTTATGAGTTATTAAAAGAACCATTACGATTTTTAACAGTTCAAATTCCGGTAAGAATGGATGATGGCTCAGTGAAAATTTTCACTGGCTATCGTTCACAACATAATGACGCTGTAGGTCCAACAAAGGGTGGAATTCGTTTCCATCCTGAGGTTAATGAGGATGAAGTAAAAGCTTTATCAATGTGGATGAGCTTAAAATGCGGTATCGTTGATTTACCATACGGTGGGGGAAAAGGCGGTATCATTTGTGATCCAAGAAAAATGTCAATTTATGAGTTAGAGCGTTTAAGTAGAGGATATGTTCGTGCGATTAGCCAAATCGTTGGACCAACAAAGGATATTCCTGCTCCAGACGTATATACTAACCCACAAATTATGGCTTGGATGATGGATGAATATAGTAGAATTCAAGAATTTGATTCTCCTGGATTTATAACTGGTAAACCTCTAGTATTAGGTGGATCAGAAGGGCGTGAAACAGCTACAGCTCAAGGTGTTACAATTTGTATCGAAGAGGCTGCTAAACGTAAGGGAATCGATTTAAAGGGTGCTAGTGTCATTGTTCAAGGATTTGGAAATGCGGGTAGCTTCTTAGCGAAGTTCATGGTAGAAGCAGGTGCAAAGGTAGTCGGTATTTCTGATGCACTTGGCGCATTATACGATCCAGACGGTTTAGATATTCATAGCTTACTAGAAAAAAGAGATAGCTTCGGAACAGTAACTAACTTATTTACTGATGTTATTTCCAATAAAGAATTACTTGAAAAACCTTGTGATATTTTAGTTCCAGCTGCAATTTCAAATCAAATTACAATTGAAAATGCTCACAATATCCAAGCATCAATCGTAGTTGAAGCTGCAAATGGTCCTACTACTCTAGAAGCTACTAAAATATTAACAGAGCGCGGAATTTTATTAGTTCCAGACGTACTAGCAAGTGCTGGTGGAGTTTCTGTTTCTTATTTTGAGTGGGTTCAAAATAACCAAGGTTACTACTGGTCTGATGAAGAAGTTGCTCAAAAACTTCGTGAAAAAATGGTACGTTCATTTGATAGTGTTTACCAAACTTCAGTTAATCGCAAAGTAAATATGAGATTAGCAGCATATATGGTTGGTATTCGTAAAATGGCGGAAGCATCTCGTTTCCGTGGATGGGTTTAATAGACTAATAGGTTTGCTCCAGATGGAAATTTCATCTGGAGCACTTATATTTGTATTGACAGATAATAAAATCTATTTTTATAATTAAGTATTATTCCAATACAATGATTTGTATACGTTTTCATTTATTATCTGAAAATTTAGTCTTAAAATATGTTTATTTAAAGCTCTTTGGTGTTCGTTATGGGATTCGGGGGAGTCTGCATTCTGTTATATCAGAATATTTTAACTTATACGCACAATTTACATCTAGAGGAGGGACTTTCATGAAACAACAAGAACAGGGGTTAAAGAAAGAGCTTAAAAGCAGACACTTGTTCATGATTGCTCTTGGGGGAGTAATTGGGACAGGTTTGTTTATGGGATCAGGCTATACTATTAGTGAAGCTGGCCCAGGTGGAGCATTATTAGCCTACTTAGTAGGTGGAATCGTAATGTATTTAACAATGCTCTGTTTAGGAGAATTAGCAGTTAATTTACCAGATGCTGGTTCTTATCAAACTTATGCAACTAAATATATCTCACCAGCGTCAGGCTATGTAGTTGGATGGATGGCATGGTTAAACTGGTCGGTAACAATCGGTTTAGAGTTAATTACAGTGAGTATGTTAATGAAGAGATGGTTTCCAGATGTACCGACTTGGATCTGGTGTGTAGTATTTGGGGTAATATTATTCGCAATAAACGCACTTTCAACTAAGAGTTTTGCTGAAGTTGAATTTTGGTTTGCAAGTATTAAAGTAGTAACAATTGTTTTATTTATTATTTTAGGTGGAGCAGTAATGTTTGGCATTGTGCCAGTAGAAGGGTCAAAAGCTCCAATGCTTTCAAACTTTACAGACCACGGTGGACTTTTCCCAAAAGGCTTTTTAGCAATTTGCATAACAATGGTTGCAGTTAACTTCTCATTCCAGGGAAGTGAATTAGTAGGGATTGCAGCTGGTGAAAGTGAAGATCCAGCAAAAGCAGTACCTAAAGCAATTAATAACACTGTATGGCGAATTCTAGTATTCTTTATTTTATCAATATTTGTTTTAGCAGGCTTATTCCCTTGGGAGAAAGCTGGTTTAGTAGATAGTCCATTCGTAGTAGTATTTGATAACATCGGTATTCCATATGCGGCAGATATTATGAACTTTGTTATTATTACAGCAGTTCTATCAGTTGCTAACTCAGGTTTATACGCAACATCTCGTATGATGTATTCAATGGCTCAAAAAGGAATGGTTAGTTCGAAATTAGGAAAACTAACTAAAAGAGGTGTACCTTTAAACGCTTTAACTTTTAGTATGTTTTTTGGATGTTTATCTCTATTAAGTGGTATTTACGCAGAAGACACGGTTTATCTATGGTTACTATCAATTGCAGGGTTTGGCTGTTTATTTGTTTGGGCAAGCATTGCATTATCAAATCTTTTAGGTAGAAAGAAATACCTTGCAGAAGGTGGAAAATTAGAGGATTTAAAATACAAAACGCCTCTTTATCCAATCGTTCCAATCGTTGCTTTAGTTTTAAATGTGGCTGTAATTATTAGCCTTGCATTTATCCCAGACCAACGTATTGCATTGTACTGTGGAATTCCATTTATGATTGCATGTTTAATCTATTATCATTTCTCTGCTAAGCATAAGATTGAAAAACACGAGCAAGAAGTGAATAAAAAAGTAAGTTAATAATTGTTTTGAGATTGTCACGGGAAATTTGTGGAAACTCGCTAGTAAGTTATTACTAGCGAGTTTTTACGCTGTTGAAAAACTACCTTGTCAATTAATTATCAAATTTTCGTAATAGGAGTAGAGTGATGTTGATTTCCATTACGGGATGCTCGCTTTCCATGGGGCGAGACCTGAGCCTCCTCGGCAAGCCTGCGGGGTCTCAGCCTTCCCGCTAATCCCATAGGAGTCGAGCACCCTCCATTCCAATCAACTTATTCATCAAAAAGAAGTCTGCAATAAAACCTAACTCGCTAGTAATTTACTACTAGCGAGTTTTTTGTTTTCTTAAATTGTGTTTATGTTGTTAATCACGTTTTGCAAAAATTGAGGGAAGCTCACAACTTTATCAACAATGTCCACAGTTCGTTCATGCTTGTTAAGATTGAATCTACTTATTTCAGCCCACAGAAACAAACTTTATATCGTTCCCACAAATTTTACGAGTAAAAATTACTGCTTTATTAACAAAGTTCACAATTTTATCAACAGTGTGCATATTTTTGTAAATATTTTTTTGATTTTGCAGGGGAGAGCGACTAGTTATCCACTGTTTTGGTGATCGTATTACTGTTTTTAAGTGATTCTGCATTAAATATCAACAAATGTTCGCAAGTTCTTGTTAATAACCTTTTTTAGAAAGGAATGGGGGAGTTACTTATCCACATTTTACTGTTATGGCTATATTTTCTTTAGAATCAGATATGAGTTATACACATAAAAAAAGAACTGTCCCAAAAGTACATTGACTTAAGGGACAGCTACATTTTTACTGCTTATTTATTTTTTTCAGACTCTTTACTTGTTACAGAGATGTCTTGTAAGTGACCTTGGAAGCCTTGACCAGCTGTTAAGTCGTAGCCTTTAACGCGCTTATTAACTCCATCTAAACCGAAGCGGAATAGGGTAGGGATAACTGGCACTTCGTCATTTACAAGCTCTTGCCATTTATCGTATACATCTTGACGGTATTTTTCATCAAACGCTTTTGCTGAAATACCTTCTTTTAATAGTTTATCATTGTCGTCATTTACCCAACGAACGTAGTTGAATGGTGCATTTTTCGACCAAATTCCAGATGGGTCTGGATCAGAACCTGTTCCCCAAGCTGCTGCGAAAATATCGATTTTTGGATTATCTTTTTCTACCATATCGTAGAATGAGTTGAACTCATGTAAACGTCCATCTAATAATTGAACATCTAAGCCAACTTCTTTCCAAGATTGTAAGTAGAATTGAGCTAATGGTTCAGCGATATCGCCACCACTCATAGAAGCGAAGTTGATTTTAAATGGTTTTCCATTTGGATCTTCACGTAAACCATCTCCAGTTACATCTTTGTAACCAGCATCGTCTAGTAATTTTTTAGCTTTTTCAGGATCATGAGTATATCCTTTTAATGCTTTATCAAAGTATTTAGGGAATGATGGTGGAATTACAGAAGTTGCAGGCACTCGTAATCCTTTGTATAATTTTTCCCCAACTGCTTTATTATCAAGGGCATAAGCCATTGCTTGACGTACACGCTTATCTTTGAATTTTGGATTATCCATTACGTTTACACCATTTTTCGCATCGTAATGGCCTAATTTAAATCCAATGTAAGAGTAAGCTAACTCAGTTTTACCGATTAATGAAATATTTTTTAATTTTTTAGCTTGATCATATTGGTCAGCTGAAACTGAAGCGATATCGATATCTCCGTTAGCTAGAGAAGATGTAGCAATAGTTGGGTTAACAACTTTTAAAAGTACACCGTCAAGGTTTGGAGCACCGTTCCAGTAATCTTTATTCGCTTCAAACTCTACAGCTTCACCTGGAGTGATCTTTTTAATTTTAAATGGTCCAAAGCCGATAGGCGCTTTACGAATTTGGTCTGATGATGCTAATTTATCAATTGGAACATTGCCTAAGTATTTTTTAGGTAGTGGGTTAGTCCATAAGCCAGTAAGTACAGATGGGTTAGCTTCTTTAAATGTAATTGAAATTGTTTTAGGATCAATTACTTTAACACCGGAAATATTTTTTGCCTTTCCGTTATGGTAATCTTCCATACCTTCAATCATAGACATTTGTGAGTCATAACGCACACCTGTATATTTTTGATTACCAATTACAAGATAAGCATATTCTAAATCCTCTGCTGTAACTGGATCACCATTAGTCCAATTTACATTATCGCGAATTTTTAATGTGATTGTCTTTTTGTCGTCGCTTAATTTATATGTAGCAGCACCATCTTGGTCATAAATATAGTTTTCATCTGTTGAAAGAAGTGCTTCATCAAAGAATTGAAGAACTTGAGAGTCTGGATCGCCTTCATAGAAAACTGTATTTAAGATACCTTCAAATGGCGTATCTGAAACTAAACCATATTTTAAAATGCCACCTGAAACTGATTTTTTGTTATTTGTTACTTTAATAGGAAAAGCAGCTTGATCGACTTGTTTAGTAGTAGTCGTAGTCTTAGTGTCGCCGCCTTTACATGCTGAAAGAATCATCATAGATACTGCCATTGCGCTTAATACTTTAGTAAAGCTTTTTGCATTTTTCATATTTCCACTCTCCTTAATTTTTAATTATCCTCTTCTTTGTCTAGCATCAGCTGCACGCTTTAGCGCTTCACCGATGAAATTTATACTCAGCATGAGCACTAAAATCATGCACGATGCAGGTAACCATATCCACAGCTTATTTTGTAAAACATCAGGATTTGTTGCATAACTAACTAGTGTTCCTAAACTTGGTGTACTTTCTGGTAAACCAAATCCAAGGAAGGTTAGAGCAGACTCGATTCCAATATTTCCTGCTAGGTTTAAAGTGAATGCAACAATAATTAATGAGCTTACATTTGGTAAAACATGCGAGATAATGATTTTCCAATTCGGCGTACCAATTGCTTTAGCTGCTGCCACATAATCTAATTCGCTCTCTGATAAAACTTTTGAACGAATTAACCTTGCTTTACCTGTCCATAAAAACAGGCTCATAATAAGGACAAAATTTATGATAGAGAATGTAGGTACAACTGTTACGAATACAATAATTAACATTAATGTTGGTAAGGATAAGAAAAAGTCGATAATACGCATAACGACACTGTCTACCCAACCACCGAAATAACCAGCTATTAAACCTAATACTAGGCCCAGTAGATTTGTAATAATTGTGATAAAAAATCCAATTGTAAAAGAATTTTTAGTCCCAATTATTAGTTGTCCAAATATATCGCGTCCACCATAGTCAGTACCTAACCAATGAGTAGAGGAAGGTGGCTGATAAATTGATAGAAAGTCGACTTTAACAATTTGATTTTGATCTAGAATAAGCGAAGTACCATACACACCTAATATTATTAGGCCAAGCATGATAAGAGAACCTAAAGCTAATTTATCTCGTCTAAATTCTGCCCAGATGACACTAAATCCAGATGGGCTTTTTCGCTGTTCTTCAATATGAGTTTGATTTTCGATTTTTAATTCCATAAATTTCACCTACCCTATTCAATCCGTATACGTGGATCTACGATGCTTAGAATGATATCTGAGATTAATGTGCCGAAAAGTGTTGCAAGACATGTCATTAAAACAAGTGCATTTACAACGGTAAAATCGCGTAACATTACGGATTTAACGAACAGTTGCCCAATTCCAGGATATCCGAAAATTGACTCTAAAATTACTGAACCTGCTATTAGACCGGTAATCTCATAACCTAAAAATGCAGCGATTGGTAAGAATGAATTTCGTAAAATATGTCTAGAATAAACCTTTGCTTCGGGAACACCTTTCGATCTAGCTGTTCTTACAAAATCTTTTACTTTTGTATCAATAATCTCACTACGTAAATATTGGGAAATTCCAACAGTTGAAATAAGTGCACCCGATAAAGTTGGTAAAACAAGATGATCTAATTTGCTTACGTAATAAGCAAAAGTTCCATTAGCAATCTGAGGGTCTACGCTACCGCCCGTAGGAAAAAGATCAAAATAAAATCCAAAAACAAACAGCATAACAAGTGCAAAAATAAATACAGGGGTAGCAAAACCTAAATAGTTATACCCGGTTATCAGCTTATCCGCCCAGGTGTCGTTATAACGTCCACTAATAATACCAAGTGGAATTGCCAGTAAATAAGTCACAATAAACACGCAGAAGGCAAGTAATACAGTATTTCCAATACGGTCACCAATTACATCAACTACATTGATTTTGTGTGTATAGGAAACACCAAAATCTCCTTTTGCAACATTTTTAATCCAATGATAATACTGAACATATGCAGGATCATTTAAACCCATTTCTTCACGAATTTTTTCAATTTCCTGTGGATTAGCTTTTGGGTTAATCGATCGTCCAGTTAATGCATCACCTGGCATTGCTTTAGCGAGTGCAAAGATTACTATACTCAGGATTAGAAGCTGAGGAATCATAATGAGTATACGGCGAATGATAAATTTCAACATATTCGTTACTCCTTTCTAGGGTAATGCTACTCGATGAGTATCTGAGATTGGTTTTAAATCAAATGGTCGACCATTTGCATCAAAGTAAGAAGAAGCATTTTGTTGATATTCTTGTCTAACTGCTTGTCTTTCTTTAATTTTTTCTTCTCGAACTTCTGGACGAATATCCGGTATTGCTGCAATTAAGCGTTTAGTGTATATATGTTGTGGGTTGTTTAAAATATCTTCAGTAGTGCCTTCCTCAACAAGTCTCCCTCTATACATAACACCAATTCGATCACATAAATGGCGAATAACGCCTAAGTCATGACCGATAAATAAATAAGTTAGCTTGAATTCTTCTTGTAAATCTTGTAAGAAGTTAAGTACTTGTGCTTGTACTGAAACATCCAAAGCAGAAACAGGTTCATCTGCAACAATTAACTTTGGTTGTAATGTTAAAGCTCTTGCAATCCCAATTCGTTGACGTTGCCCACCAGAAAATTCATGTGGATATTTATATAGTGATTCTGGAGATAATCCAACTTTATTAAGGTAGTAAAGTACTCTATCACGTTCTTCTTCAGCAGTTAAAGTTTCATAGTTTCTTAGAGGTTCTGCAACTAAATCAATAATTCTCTTTTTAGGATTTAAAGAAGAGTATGGGTCTTGAAATATCATTTGAATCTCTTGTCGAAATGCTCGCAATTGCTTTTTGCCTAGCGTTATTAAGTCATTGTCTAAAAACTGAATACTTCCATTTGTAGCCTTTGCTAGTTGAAGAATTGCCTTACCTGCAGTAGATTTTCCACTACCTGATTCTCCAATTAGGCCATATGTTTCGCCTTCGTTAAGTTCAAATGAAATTCCATCAACAGCTCGAACATGATCTACAACTGTTCGAAAAATACCACCGCGAATAGGGTAATGTACTTTTAAGTTATCAACCTTTAATAGAGACATTTACGATCGGTGCTCCTTTCTCGTTCTTGAAATGGAAATGCTTATAACAAGAACAACGTACATAATGATTTGGTTTAACTTCGTGCAAGATAGGTTGATTTTCATGAGCATAATTTTGAATCCAAGGAATACGGTGGCTGAATCGGCAGCCTGTTCTAGGTAGTTTGTCTAAAGGTGGAACTGTACCTTCAATAATATGAAGTCTTTGATTTTTTGAATGAGTAGTAGGAATAGAGTTTAATAGTGAGCGCGTATATGGGTGTAATGGATTATTTAGTATTTCTTCTACTGAACCAGTCTCTATAATTTGTCCAGCATACATAACAGCAACACGGTCTGCTACTTCTGCAACAACACTTAAGTCATGCGTAATTAAAATGATACCTAACTTCGTTTTCTTTTGAATTTCTTTTAGTAAATCTAGTATTTGGGCTTGTATCGTTACATCTAAGGCAGTAGTTGGCTCGTCTGCAATAATGAACGAAGGGTTACATGCAATAGCAATTGAAATCATAGCACGTTGTCTCATACCACCAGATAATTCATGTGGGTATTGTTTATAAGTAACCTCTGGCTTCGGGATTCCAACTTGATCTAGTAGCTCTAATGCACGATCCTTTTTTTGTGATCGTGAAAGATCAGTATGGAAATCTAGATTTTCTTCAATTTGTTTACCAATCGTCATTAACGGGTTTAGAGCAGTAAGAGGTTCTTGGAAAATCATTCCGATTTCCTTTCCACGAATTTTATTCAATTTACTATCATTAAGCGTTAGTAAATTTGTACCCTTGTAAGAGATCGATCCATTCATTTTTGTACGATTATTTGAATGTAGTCCTAGGATTGATAGGGCTAGTGCACTTTTACCGCAGCCTGATTCACCCACAATTGCAAGAACTTCATTTTCATGGACAGTAAGTGATACATCATCCACAGCAGGATAGTATTGGTTGTTTATACGAAACGATGTCGTTAAATGTTCGATTTCCAAAAGAGGTTTTGACATTTCGTGTCTCCTTTCAAGATTTCATGTGCGAAATTGTTGCTATATTTAGAATTTTCATAAGTATAATATTATTACGCGAATGTTTCAATATGAAAACATTTTCTGTAATATATAGTCCTTTTCGACTATAATTTGTTCGAATGTCGAATTAACTAGTAAATTAATAGGGAAATGATGTCACTATGATTCAGTGAAAAGGTTGATAGATTAAATAAAATAAGGGAGAGTAAGGGAAATACAAAATGAAAACGTTTCCAAAACAGTTGTTAGAATAGATAAATAGATGTGTTTGAAAATGATGTTGAAAAAGAGAAGTTTTTGTCGGAAATTGTAATAATTTAGGGGAAAAAATATATTCGATGAGCGATTCGTAGTTTGATATTCCTGGTTCATATTACCTGTTTTTACACTGAAAAATAAGAATTCCATTAAAAAATATTAATCTACTACATCTCATTCAGGCTTTAAATAAGAAAAGAAAAAAAGCAGTATAAAGATAAAAGGATGAATAATCCATTTTATTTTATACTGCTTTTCTTAAATTAATCTTAAGTTTTAACTTAATTTAAGTAGGCTGTTAACATCCAAACATGCTTTGCAAGCTGTTCTCGAATGGCTAATAATAAATCATGAGTAACTGAATCATTTTCAGACTCTGCAATATCCATGCCATCTTTTAATTCTTCAATTAAATAGTTATAGTCCTTAGTAATGTCCTGGACCATTTCATCAGAAGTAATATTCTTATTGGCTTCTTTAAGGCTTGAAGTATCTAGATACTCTCTCATTGTAGCTAGTGGTTTTCCACCAATTATTAACACTCGCTCTGCTAGTTCATCAATATGTAAACTTGCCTCATTGTAAAATTCCTCAAACTTAGTGTGTAGAGTGAAAAAATTTGGACCTTTTACATACCAATGATAGTTATGTAACTTTACAAATAGAATATTCCAGTCTGCTATTTGCTTATTTAGCACATCAACAGTCGTTTTTGAGATGGATGATGTATCCATTAAAATCCCTCCTCTAAATGATGTAAAAGATTAAAAAACCATATAACCCATCTTAACTGATATTGAGTAAGAATAGTCATGGTAATATTTGATAGCTAAGACAACAATTAGTAAAAATAACGTTAAATTGTAAATAGCATTATATTGAAATAAAAAACCTCATTTAATTGGAGGGGTGGATGGAGATATGATTCTTGGTTACATAAGAAAAGATCATAAGTAAGTAAAAAAGCAAAAAGATGAAATATAGTAACTCATAAGGGGCTCATGAGTAATTAAAAAACATATAGACGAAAATACCTTACTCAAAACAGGCTTATATGTAAGGAAAAAACAACCTTGTCAATTAAATTACCAAGTTTTCGTAAAAGGAGTAGAGTGATGTTGATTTCCACTACAGGATGCTCGCTTTCCATGGGGCGAGATTCTTGAGCCTCCTCGGCAAGCCTGCGGGGTCTCAGCCTTCCCGCATATCCCATAGGAGTCGAGCACCCCTTTTGTTCCAATCAACTTATTCATCAAAAAAAGTCTACAATAAATCCTAATCAAATAGCCTTTACTAAGAGTATCCTAACAGTTATTTATTAATCAGTTTGTAGGTCAATTAATATCGAACATTAGTTAATAAACTAATCAGTTGAATTTGTTTTTTAATTAGCTCATAATATTTATAACTTCAAAAACCATTACTAGTGTTAATTTAAAACCTTTAATAGATCATCCAAAAAATGATAATTTCAGTCTTAATAAATGTACATTTAATGTCCGTTTTCCCTATTGACCATTTTATATTTCAACACTCTGAAAACCTCATCTAATTGTTAGATGAGGTTTTTTTAGCTATGAATGTACGCTCTCTTCAGGAAGGGAGGGCTTAGGATCAATTCTTAAAGCATCATCTACATTAAATGCATTTTTTAACACTAAGAAAAATGAACCAATCATACCTAAAAGAATAATAAAGTAAAAGAAAAAGATGAGTACATCATATCCCAATATTTATACCCCCTTCGAAACTCTGTATTCATATATATGATTGAAGAAAAGGACAGATAACCAAAATTCACAAAGTGTTCAAAATTTAAATGCATATTTAAAATGTGGATAAAATATTTTACTATTTGGTTGGATCAATCTAACTAAAAGCAAGTGACATCACCATTTGTAGCAGTTATACCTAAAATATTAAGAAGAACTACCAAAACAAAAAATAACTTAAAACTCAACGCCATTACCGTTGACAAAGGTAAAAAATATCGTTGAACGATTGAATATAACCATGTTACATTTTTCACATATTTAGCTGTGAGTTCAACTAAGAATCAAAGTTGAAGGTTTTGATGTGATTTTCAAAAATAAAGGCAACTAGCTCTACTCAATCTGTATAGTGCAAATAAATCGAATAAAGCAGTAACCTAATCTGCATGAAATTTTTTAGTCAATTTCAAAAAAAGGAGCTATCTATGAATGTACTAAAAAAATTTATTATTATTTTATTTCTAATTAATATTAATAATTTTCATGCAAGTGCAGCTGAGATGAATTTTGCCATATCGGCGGTTATCCCATCTAATCAAATTGATCAGAGCAAAACTTATTTTGAATTGAGAATGAAACCAGGTCAAAAACAAATCTTAGAAGTTCAAATAAAAAATGATACTGATAAAAATATAGTTGTTGAAGCAAAAGCTAATTCAGTGATTACAAATAGTAGTGGAATTGCGGATTACAGTATTTCAAATCCAAAGGTAGACGATACGTTAGAAATTCCTTTCACTAATATAGCTAAGGTAAAAAAAGAGACGAAAATTCCAGCGAAAAGTGAAGCAACAGTAGAGATTACGATTGAGATGCCAAAGCAGCAATTCGATGGTGTTATATTGGGTGGACTCAATTTTAGTGAGAAAGAAGACGTTGAGGAAGCTAATAAAAAAAATGATAACCTTCAAATAAATAATAAATATGCATACGTAATTGGCGTTGTATTAAGAGAAACCGATAAAGTGATCAAGCCAGATTTAAAATTAAATGGAATACAACCAAAAATTGTAAATGCACGAAATGTAGTTACAGCTAACATACAAAATATAAAGCCAGCTATGTTAAAAAATTTGAGTGTAGATGCGAAAGTATTTACGGAACAAGGGAAAAAGATCCTGCATGAAACAAAAAAAGAAAATCTTAGAATGGCACCTAATTCAAACTTTGATTATGCAATGGATTGGGGTGACCGAGCACTTGAATCAGGTAATTACCGTCTAGAAATGAAAGCCACAGATGGGGAGAAATCATGGAAATGGACAAGAATATTTACGATTAAGGACAAATCAGCTGAGGAATTTAAGACTTCAGATCTGGAAAAGGATCGAAAAATGTGGTACTTAATTGGCGGTACTTTATCACTATTACTCGTCATACTTATGTTTATTTTAAGTAGACGGTTAAAGAAAATAGAAAAAGAGTAAAAAAAATTATTATTTTGGAAATGGAGAAACATAATGGTAAAAAAAAGAAAGCGACTTTTTAAAGCGACTGTTTTAGCTTCCATTTTTGTCTTCATGACGAGCGGGACGCAACCGAGGTTACTTGGACTAAAAGGACTACTTAAACCAACTATTACAGAAGCAGCAGCACTTCCAAACTTGGTCCAAAACCCTACATTTAATTTTGATAGTCAGACAACTACTTTTCCAAATTGGTCATTTGTGGCGTATTTAAATAAAAGCCAAAGTCAAGGTCCTTATAGCTCCAATTTAGAGGATCAAGGTGACGGCTGGTATAAGGTTTTTGGTGAAGTCAACCCAAAAAGTTATGTTAAACCTGTTCCAGGTGGTGGGATTTTATTAAAAGTATTAAACACTGTAGATTCCCAAGAATATATGGTTATGAGACAAACGATTAACACAATTCCAGGACAAACTTATATCTTAAAGTTTCCTTTTAAACTTATTGAAAATACGAATACCCACCCTAGGTATGTTTGGTTTGTAACTGACACAGAAAGTGGTACCTCTCTAACGACAAATAGAGATTGGATAGATTACACAGGTCCTCAGAATGTAACGACTACTTTCACTGCGATCGGAACTAAAGTAAATTTTAGCATTGCGTTTGAAGACGGTATAAAAGATGCTCTTGATGGTCGTGGATTTCAAATCTTTCAGGTTGATAATGTTTCAGTTACAGTACTAGATACTGAGGCACCAAAAATAACGGATGCTATTATTACCATACCAGAAGGTTACACAGGTGGTGCATCATGGACCAATAAAAACACAACAATTCACTTTACAGCAACTGATGATCATGGGGTCGATCCAACATCGTACGAAGTTTCAACAGATAATGGTGACACTTGGAGTAAAGTCGGTTTAAGTAATGCTACCTCAACAGGCGTTGATTATACAGTTTCAACCCAAGGTACGACAAATATTCTAATTAGAGCAAAAGATGATTCTGGAAACCAAAGTAATCCAGTAACTGATCCAGGAGCTAAATTTTCAGTAAGGATTGATAAAGAAGCACCTATTACCAACTATGCTGACGGACAATTATATAATAAAAAAACAGCAACAAACATAACATTCAGTGATGCACTAAGTGGTATTGATACAGCTAAATTAAATGGGACAACCATTTCTTCTGGCACAATAAATCCAGCTGATGGTGAATACACATTAGTCATCACTGATAAAGCAAGTAATCAAACAATTCTACACTTTACAGTAGACAAAACTATTTTACCGCCAGTTGTAAATCCGATTACAGATATCAGTACAAGTATAACGGGAACAACAGAGGCGAATAGTACTGTGAAAATAACGTTACCTGACCAATCATTTTTAACGACAAAGGCCGGAGCGGATGGTTCATTCTCCGTACACGTACCACAGTGGGCATTGTATGCTGGGGATGTAGTACGTGCAACTGCAACAGATGTCGCAGGTAATACAAGTACAGAAACAAATGTAACGGTAACGGCAGAAACAAAAAATCCAGTCAATCCAACAAACCCAACAAGTCCAGTTGAGCCAGTTAACCCAACTGATCCAGAGAATCCTCATGAACCAGGAACAAAGAGTTCATTAAGTATTGACTATGTGTCAAATTTCAATTTTGGTGTGCAGGAAACTTCAGGTAAAAATGAAGTTTATACTGCTCAATTAGATGAAGTAAAACAAACTTCAGATGGTTCAATCATTAAAGTACCAAATTTTATTCAAGTAACAGACCATCGTAGAACAAAAACTGGATGGAAACTAACAGTACAGCAAAATGAACAATTCAAGAGTGGTAATAATGAATTAACAGGTGCGGTTTTAAAATTAAATAATCCTATTTTAAACTCATCCACTGAAGCGCAGTATAAACCAGTAGCTAATACATTGACATTGGTTCCCGGTGGCGGTGCCCAGAATCTAGCTTACGCAGATGAAGGGAAAGGACTTGGAACATGGACAATTGCATATGGACAGAATTCATCTAGCATAACCCTTTTTGTGCCTGGTGCAGCTTATAAAGAAGTAGGTGCCAAATATAAAACAACATTAACATGGACATTAGTAGATGCACCACTTTAAAATTAAGAACCTTCCTATATAGATGTTAAAATAAAAGTAAATACCCCATCGAGTAAGTGAAAAATGACTACTCGGTGGGGTATCTTGTACTTACTTATTTGAGCGCTTTGGAACTTAAGACCGGCTAAAAACTTATGCTGCTTGATTTCGATTCTTTTTAACATGTACAAGTACTGGCGCAGAAGAAAGTAAAATGATTAATAGAACTGCACTAATAATAAAAGAAGGAACCATGTACCAAGCATTATATACTAATGAATAAAGTGAAACTGGTGTTCCTTTTGGAGCGTATGAACCGTAAAATACGATTCCAGCAATAAAATGGCAGATGAAACGAGCTAGTGAGCCGATAAAAGTTCCTAAAATTATATAGGCTGCTGCACTTTTTTTATTGCCATTTGCTAAACTATTTTTTATTTGTTTATATACAAGTCCAGCTAATCCGAGACTTGTAAATGCTAGAATATAGTCTAAAAATACTTGGATTGGATGAACAAAATATAGCTTTGTAACGATTTGTAATGCTGCTAATAATAGACCAGTAATTAAACCTTGCTTTAATCCCCAACGAAAAGCAATTAGAAAAACTGGAATCATTGATAATGATACAGAACCACCTTGAGGTGCAGTAAACAATGGTAAGAAATCAAAAACGATTGCTAGTGCTGCACACATCGCTATTTCTGTCATTAATTGAATCTTTGATGTCTTCATATATATATTTCCCCCTTTATCTCATGGACAACTTATGTAGTGAAACACTTTGTAAGGAGATATCAGTAGGAATAAATAAAAAAAGCAATACTGGGTAGCATGATGATCCCGGCGTTGCTTTTTCATCGTGCCACATCCCTACGTTAGTACTAACTAACAGGTTCAGAGGGTAAGAATAGCTATTCTATTCACTCTCAGCCAAATGGCTCCCCTTGTGGTTTAGCTTACATTTAGTTGTCTTTACTAAATATAGTCAAGGTCATTTAAAAATACAATTAATTTATCCGTAAAAATTAAAAAAATTTTGCCTATTGTTAATGGTACTCACGTAGAACACTAATAAAGTTAACTTTTTAGTTAGTCATTAAAATTATTTTTAAAAAATGAGTGTAATCATAGCTATTATGTAAAAAATAAGCATTATAACCATTATCTTATTTATCCTTGCCATAAATTATTCACAATGGCTTACTTTTCATTTTAAAATTTACCGTGTAGAATGAATACGAAAGAACAGCTAAATTTTGGCAGAAAGTGTAAATAATTTGAAGGAGACATTTTAGATGATTCAAGTATTATTTGTCTGTTTAGGTAACATTTGTCGATCGCCAATGGCTGAGGCTGTTTTTCGTCATTTAGTGACAGAAAAAGGGTTAGATAAACAATTTATGATAGACTCAGCTGGTACTGGGGATTGGCATTTAGGTCACCCTCCACATAAGGGAACACAAGGTTTATTGAGTGAAAAAGGGATAACCTGCGAAGGTATGAAAGCTCGAAAAGTGACAGAAAATGACTTTAAATATTTTAGTTATATTGTTGCTATGGATGCACAGAATAAAGAGGATTTAATGAATTTAGCAAGAAATAATTGTATAGGAGAGATTTCACTACTTTCAGATTATGTTCCAGCATCAATGTGGAAGGAAGTGCCTGATCCATATTATACGGGTAATTTTAATGAAGTATATGACATCCTTACAGAAGGGTGCTCTCATTTACTTCAGCATATTTTAAAGCAACACCAATTAACAGTTTAGAGGAGGATGTAGAATGTCAAAACGTAACAAAGCTTTACGCAATATTCTAGTCGGAGTCGCAATTGGTGCAGGGGTTACTCTACTTAACAAGGAAAATCGTGAGAAGATCTCACGTAAAGGAAGAAGCGTAACGAACAAATTAAATCAAATTAAAGATGATCCAGAAATCGTAAAAGGTGCTGTTCGTAATCAATTGAGAGTAGTACAAAGCTCAGTTGAGAAATTAGAAGGCAATGTTCAGCTTGTAAAAGATAAATGGATCGAAATTAAAGATTCCACATTAAATAAGTTTGATAAAGGCTCTTCTAAAGTATCAGAAAAAGCAGTTGAAGCTGTAGAAGCGAAAATTGAAGATTCAATTGATCTAGAAGAAGGTAAATCGCAAATTTCAGCGACTTCACTAGAAGTAAATCATGAAAATGAATCTTCTGAAACTGACGAGCAGTTAGAAGCAACTCTTGAAGGTATTGAAGATATAACTGATGAAAATGCAGATGAAGTACAAGAGAAAGTAGAATCAATTTTATTGGCAGGTAATACATCTAAAGAATAACAATTGAAGGTGTCAATTTGATTAAGAAAAAGAATTCTATTGTAGCATTTGTTTGGGATTTAGTGAAAAAGTGTATGGAAGACGAAATAGTATCTCGTTCAGCGGAGCTAGCATATTACTTAATGCTATCTCTTTTTCCATTTCTACTTGTTCTAACTCAAGTCGTAACCTATTTACCACTTTCTACTGATCAAATATTGTCATTCTTGAGTCAATATGCTCCGCCAGATGCAATGGCGATTATACGAAGTAACTTGCAGTTAATAATCGGGCAATCACATGGTGGAGTTTTATCAGTAGGGTTAATTGCGACTATTTGGGCTGCGTCCAATGGGATTAATGCAATCATCCGAGCACTTAATGATGCGTATGATGTAGAGGATAAACGGAATTACTTTGTTACAAGAGGAATTTCAATTCTTTTAACAATTATTATGATTTTTGTAATTGTATTCGCATTATTAATACCAGTGTTCGGGAAAGTCATTGCTAAGTCTGTATTTCAATTTTTAGATATATCTCAGGATTTCTTGTCTACTTGGAGCCTAATTCGGTGGTCACTAAGCTTTGTGATTCTGATGATTGTATTTACTGTTCTATATTCAATTGGACCTAGTAAAGTAGTTCACATTAAAAAGGTATTTTTTGGTTCGTTATTTGCAACATTTGGATGGATCATTTCTTCATTTGGATTTGCATTTTACGTTGATAATTTTGGTAATTACACAAGTCATTACGGTAGTTTAGGTGGAATTATTGTTTTAATGATCTGGTTTTTTATTTCGGCAATGGTTGTGATTATTGGTGGAGAGCTTAATGCATTAATAAAGCAAAGACAATATGGTAAGCACAAAGCTAAACCAAAATTAATTGACCCTAATAAGCCAAATCCAAAATAATTTATTCTATAATATAATGGAGTTTTCTTCCATGAGTAGTCTTATTTTAGAAAGGTAAACTAATAAAGACTTCAAAAAGGGAGGAACTTCAAATGAGTAATAATAAGAAAAACCATAATGATAAATCAAATAAAAAACAAAAGAGTAGCTCTCACCCAAAGGGCAAAACTAGCGGTTCTGCAAACGGGCATAATGATTACCATTGATTTTTAGACTGACTAGAATACTTGCTTTTCCTGCTAAAAGGCTCATTACTAGTTCAGTTTAGAAGGAAAAAGCATCGTACATTTTTGTACGATGCTTTTTTTAATCTCTTAATAATCTTAATGAGTTAAGAATAACTAAAATTGTACTTCCTTCGTGACCGATTACTCCATAAGGTAAATCAATGATTTGTAGGAAATTCGAGCAGATTAGGAATGCGATTACAGTTAGTGAAAAAATAATATTTTGTTTTACAATCCTGTTCATGCGTTTTGATAAAGTGATTGCTTTTGATATTTTTGTTAAGTCATTTTTCATTAAAACGACATCTGCAGTTTCTAAAGCAACTCCAGTTCCTCCGCCCATTGCGATCCCTACATTTGCAGTGGCTAGAGCAGGGGCATCGTTTATACCATCACCAACCATTGCAACTTGACCATAGTTATCTTTTAGTTTTTTGACAATCGAAACTTTTTCATCCGGTAAGCATGATGCAAAGTATTCATTGATTTCACTTTCTGCAGCAATTGCTTTCGCCGTTTGTTCTGAGTCACCTGTAATCATGACTGTTTGAACACCTAATTTATTTAAAGTAGATAGGGCTTGCTTTGATTCGTTACGAACTAAATCTTTTAATGAGAATATCGCAACAACCTGATCTTGAGTACCTACATAAACAATTGTATTTCCTTCTTGTTCCCACTGTTGTTCAAAATGAATAAGAGGATTTTGTTTCATCGTTACGAATTCTTTTTTACCGACTCTGTACTCTGAACCATTTAAAATCGCTGATACACCGAAACCAGGGTGGTCATCAATTTGTTCAAATGACGAAGATATTGTGATTCCTTGTTTCGTTGCGTATTCAACAATTGCTGCAGCTAGTGGGTGAGTTGAAAATCTTTCAATTGAAGCAACGATTGACAATAACTCTGTACGATCAAAATCTTCAATTTTCTCAAAACCAGTTACCTCTGGCTTACCAATCGTTAAAGTACCCGTTTTATCGAATGCGATTGCTTTTAATACACCTAATCGCTCTAAATGAATACCACCTTTAACAAGAATTCCCGACTTTGCTCCATTCGAGATTGCTGATAAAACAGCTGGTGTAATCGATGCTACTAATGCACAAGGTGATGCAACAACTAGTAAAATCATTGCTCGATAAAATGTTGTTGTCCATGACCAATCTAATGCAAAATGCGGTAAAAACATCATGAATAATACGGCAATTAATACGCCTTTAACATAAACACCTTCAAATCTCTCAATAAATTGTTGAGAAGGAGTTTGTTCACTTTGAGCTGTTTGAACAAGATTAATGATTTTTTGGAAAAGAGTCTCATCACTATGTTTCGTAATTTCTACTACTAGTGTTCCTTTAATGTTAATCGTTCCAGCAAACACTTCATCATTTAAGTTTTTAACTACTGGAATTGATTCACCAGTAAGAGCAGCTTCATCTACTAATGTTTCTCCTTTAACGATCTGACCATCAGCAGGAATACGTTCTCCAGCTTTAATTAAAATATAATCACCAATGTTTAGACTTTTAATGCTGACGACTTCTTCAACTTCATCGATTAATCGAATTGCCGTTTGTGGCTGAAGTGATAATAATGAAGAAATTTCTTTATTTGTTTTATTTAACGTATATGTTTCAAGTGCGCCACTTAAAGCAAATATGAAAATCAGTACGGCACCCTCAGTCCAATAGCCAATTGCAGCTGAACCAACTGCCGCAATAATCATTAGCATTTCAACGTTTAGTTCCTTTTCAGCAATCGTATCTTCAATACCTTCTTTTGCCTTTGCATATCCTCCAATACAAAATGCTAAAACATATAAAATAATCGACATGATTGAATGATCGTTCTTAACGAATGAAGCAATTAGAATTAATACACCAGAAACTAAAGCGGCAATTAATTCTCCATGTTTTGAAAGAAATGATGTAGATTCCACATGGTCGGCTTCATATGTAGCATGAATCGTAGTAACTTTTGGACTTGCTTCCATAATAAATACCCCTTTCTTATTTTCAATTGAGAAAAATAATCAAATTCACTATCCTTATAAAACGACGAAAGCTGCCGTCCTAGGACAGCAGCGTACATTTTATAAGACCTTACTATTTATTTAATCTCTTAGTTGTGTAGTTTACAGATTTCTTAATTAAAATAATTCTTATTAAATATATATTACCACATTCCTTTAAATGTGAAGAAAAAATTTGCTTTTAAATTAAAAAAATTTTAATGATGTGATCGAGTTGTGAAATTAGATGTAGGTGTGGGGTGGACAGGAATTCAGTCTGCCCTATTAAATTTTACCGGTTCTATCAAATAATAAAATTTTTGACGTTCATTAAAGAATTTTAAGCATCCAACCGATATTTATACAGTAAGCACATAAATACATATTTGTTACTACATTAAAAGCTAATTCATCTATTTCAAACTCATAAAAGTATAGCAAATATAAATAAAAATAAAAGCTGGTGAAGATTTTGAAGAAAAAAATTATACAATCAATTGCAATCATAGGATCTGTTTCATGTATTAATTCTATGGATCTATTAGAAGCGGATGCAGAAAGTACAACTGTAAATCAACCTAAAGCATCGATCTCATACGTGGATTACTATATCTCAACAGGGAACGGAGTACGTATTCGTTCAGGGGCAGGAACGAATTATAGTATTTTAGGAAGTGTAAATAAGAATGCTAAATTAGATGTCATCTCTTCCTCAAATGGTTGGTATAAGATTAATTATAAGGGGAGAATGGGCTACATAAGCGGTACTTATGTTAAAAAACAAAGTAGTAATGTTGAAAATGAAAAAATAGAAAACAATACTTCCTATTATATCTCAACCGGGAACGGGGTACGTATTCGTTCGGGAGCAGGAACGAATTACAGTATTTTAGGAAGTGTAAATAAGAATGCTAAATTAGATGTTAAATCTTCCGCAAATGGTTGGTACAAGATTATTTATCAAGGAAGAATTGGCTACATAAGTGGCACTTATGTTCAGAAACAAAAGAATATTGAAGATGAAAACCCAGTATACAATACGACTAAATATATTGTAACTGGGGCCAGAGTAAATATTCGCTCAGGTGCGGGAACGAATTACAATATAATAGGAAGTGCGACAAAAATGCAGAAGTTAGACGTTATTTCAACTTCAAATGGTTGGCGCAAAATAAACTATCAAGGAAAAATCGGTTATATAAGTGCTGGATATACTGAAAAAGAAATTGATCAATCAAATGGTTCGACTAGCGATATTGATGAGCAAAATATGATTTCTTTTGCAAAACAATTTTTAGGTGTTCCCTATAAGTGGGCAGGAGTATCGCCTACTGGTTTTGATTGCAGTGGCTTTATTTATTATGTCCTTAAGGAAAATGGTAAGCCATTTGGAAGAACAAATGTATCAGGTTATTGGCAGAACAATACTTCATTCCAAAAAGTAACAACTTCACAGCCTGGTGATTTGATATTTTTTCAAAATACATACACATATGGACCATCACACATGGGGATTATGTTAAATCAAAATGAATTTATTCAAGCCGGTACCAGTAAAGGTGTTACAATTTCAAATCTAAATGACCCATATTGGCAAAAGCATTTTTTAGGGTATAAGCGAATAAAATCATAAAAATTTTAAGTACAATTCCTCATAAATTACTTTTATAAAGATTCTCAACAATTGTCTTTACCTTTAGGACTTTCTTATAATAAAACGAATAGAAGGAATGCCCTATTGATGATAGAATAAACTGTATTCTATAGAGAGAAAAAGGCTTATGGAGGGAAACAATGTCTGCAAAGAGATTTTTTACACATCCTTTGGGAGTGATTGCATCAGCGGTTATTACAACTTTTTTATGGGGAAGCGCATTTCCGTTTATTAAGCTAAGTTATGAGCACTTGCATATTGAGAAGAATGAAATTTGGAAGCAAATGATTTTTGCGGGTTATCGTTTCTTTTTGGCCTCATTATTAATTTTAATATTTTTTACGATAATTGGTAGAAAGTTAACTTTTAAGCGAGATACTTTTTTTGTAGTAGGAAAAGTAGGTTTGTTTCAAACGTTTTTACAATATGTGTTGTTTTATATTGGATTGAGTTTTTCGACGGGAGTTCAAGGCTCGATTATTGCCGGAACGACTTCGTTTTTTCAACTTTTAGCAGCGCATTTTATGTATAAAAATGATCGTTTAAACTTGCGTAAGATTCTTGGTGTAACAGTAGGGTTTGCGGGTGTGATTATTGTGAATATTACAAAGGGCACGCTTTCTTTACATTTAGGAATTGGCGAGATTTTATTATTGTTTGCAATGGCATTTGGTGGATATGGTAATGTACTTGCTAAGGAAGCTGCAAAGAAAGTGGATGTTGCCTATTTAACGGCATATCAAATGATGATCGGTTCGATTGGATTGTTATTAATTGGTGGTTTAACGGCAGGATTTTTACCGTTCCACTTTGATTTAAAAACGTTTGGCATGTTAGTTTATTTATCGATACTTTCATCTGTAGGTTTCATTCTGTGGAACAATGTCATGAAATACAACCAAGTTGGAAAAGTATCAATGTACTTATTCTTAGTTCCTGTTTTTGGTGTAATTTTATCATCAATTATGCTGAATGAAGTGTTATCTTATCTTGTATTTATTGGTTTAATTATGGTTACGTCAGGTATTATCATTGTGAATTATCAAAAGGATCAACGCAGCACTCATATGAAGAGTGCGTCTTGACTCGAATAGAATGCATCCCGAATAAAAGCAACTCCACTTTTTAATAATAATGTGGAGTTGCTTTTTTTTGTAAATCGTTGTGAGGGTAGGTACATAGTTGTCAAAGATTGATAAAGCAGTTGAAACAGTTGTAGATGATGCTTCCACAATGGAATTTAGCACTTGCCGGATTAGTTTTAGGCATTATGCCATTATTGATCTTTTTCTTCGATGCCCAAAAGCAAATTATCCGTAGTATTACGAGTGGTTCTATAAAGTAAGGTAAGGAGGAACATATGAATAATAAATTATTTAAGTCGATTGCCGTTTTATCAACTAGTATGTTGTTGTTTACTGGATGTAATAATAAAAAACAAGAAACAAAAAAGCCTAGTGCAGGTGAAAAAATCACATTAAATATTTTCCAGTTTAAAGCTGAAATTGCAAAAGATCTAGAGGCTTTAGCAAAGGAATATCAAAAGGAAAATAAAAATGTTACGGTAAAGGTTCAAACAGTAGGTGGAGGTGCAGATTATGGAGCAGCATTGAAAGCTCAATTTGCATCAGGAAATGAACCCGATATTTTCAATAATGGTGGATACCAAGAGGCCGTTACTTGGAAGGATAAACTCGAGGACTTGTCGGATCAAGATTGGGTGAAGGATTTATATCCAGAAACCGAAAAACCGATGACAGTTGGTGGGAAATTACTCGGAATGCCTATGAACACAGAAGGCTATGGATTCATTTATAATAAAGATTTATTTGATAAAGCTGGTATTACACAATTGCCAAAAACATTAACTGAATTAGATGCAACAGCAAAAAAATTAAAAGACGCTGGCATTACACCGTTTTCAATTGGATATGGTGAATGGTGGATTCTAGGAATTCATTTATTAAATATTCCATTCGCACAACAGCCGGACCCAGATAAATTTATCGCCGATTTAAATGCAGGCAAAGTAAAAATCTCTGATAATGATAAATTTAAGGAGTTTATAAAATTATTTGATTTAACGATTAAATATGGAAATAAAAATCCATTAACAACGGATTACAATACGCAAGTTACAAATTTTGCATCTGGAAAAACAGCTATGATGCAACAAGGAAACTGGACACAAGGTATGATTGATGGCATTACGCCAAATATGAAACTTGGTCTATTACCAATGCCGATTAATGATGACAAAAACGCAATGGACAAAATTCCTGTCGGTGTACCAAATAACTGGGTAGTTAACAAAAATTCAAAAAACAAAGAAGAAGCGAAGAAGTTTTTAAATTGGATGGTTTCTTCTGATACAGGTAAAAAATATATCGTTGAAAAGTTTAGATTTATTCCAGCAGTTAAAACAATTGAAGGAAAAGGCCTAGGACCAATAGCTGACGATATTCAAAAATACTCAACTGACGGAAAAGTACTTTCATGGAACTGGTTTAAATATCCAAATGGTGCAACAAACGAATTTGGTGCCTCAATGCAAGCTTATGTTGGAGGACAAAAAAATCCACAGCAATTACTGCAATCGCTTCAGGATTCTTGGGATAAGCTAAAAAACCAGTAATCGAAGAAGAAATTTAAGGCAAACCTTATTTCGAAATAATTTCGAGTGAGGTTTGTTTTTTTGTATAATGATTTTATCAATGGATTATCAATTGGAAGATTTTATGTGATGAACCGATTTAATTATCGTGATATAGTAATTAACGTTATGAAAATAAATGAAATTCCTGAGTTTAACCTAGATAAATAGATTAATAGTAAGGGAGAGTAATCAAATATGAAAAAATCGATTAAAAATGTTATTTTATCAACTACGATTGTCTTTTCTTTAGGAACAGTAGTCGGACCAGCGAATGCTGCTACTGTTGTCAAACCACAAGTTGCGACAAAGAAGCCAGCAACACAAACGATTGCTCCAGTGAAGCTTCCAGCAAATGAATCAGTTAAAAAGATGGCACTTGAAATCACTTCATGGTATGAAACATCATCATCTGGATCTGATGCATTTGGTGCAACAAGTGGTAATTTCGACGGTGCCGGTCTATCTTTTGGCGCGCTTCAAGAAAACTTTGGAACAGAAACGATCCAACCAATTATGAAAAATATGTTCGCAAATCATAATGATATTGTCCTAAAAGCTTTCAATGGAGACGTTGATTCTTATAATATATTTAAAAATGTAATTATGAACAAAACGACAAAAGAACAGGTAGCTTGGGGAAATTCAATAACTGATCCTAATAATAAATACCAAGTTGTAGAGCCTTGGAAAACTTACTTTAAAAATCTAGGTACAAGTAAAGAATGTATTGATGAACAAGTAAATGCTTCAAAATGGTACTTCGATCAAGCAGAAAAGTATTACAAGACATTCGGATTATGGACAAAAAGAGGATATGCATTAATGTTTGATATATTTGTTCAAAGTGGTGCAATATCGGATAAAACAAAAAATTTAATACTAGATGACTTTAAAAAAATTGATACAAAAAACATGACAAAAGAACAAATCGAAACGAAAAAAATGAATATTATCGTTAACCGTCGTGCTGCAGATGTAAATGAACAATGGAGAGATTCATGGAAATCAAGAAAATCAGTAATTGCGAACGGCAGCGGAACTGTTGTTGGTTATGGAGACTTCTTTGATGTAACTCCGTATGGTGCGACATTAACACATGTTAATAAGTAAGTTTTTTGATGAAGGAGTCCAAATTTGGACTTCCTTTTTTTATTGTGCACTGATCTATTTTATTTTTTTAATAAGAAATATGAGATTTGATTTTCTAATGGGAATATTAAAAAGGAAGTATACACTAGCTTTTGGATAAAATAATTTCTTAGGAGAGATCAATTGTGCATTGGTATTTAAAAGTATTAAAGAATTATGTAGGATTTCATGGCAGAGCGAGTCGAACTGAATTTTGGATGTTCATGTTAATTAATGCAATTATTACTATTTTACTTAGTATATTAGATAACTTTGCAAATACAGATAACATGATTTCAGGAATTTATGGTTTGCTTACCTTGCTGCCACTAATTGCAGTCGGTGTTCGCAGATTACATGATATTGGTAAAAGTGGTTGGTGGTATTTAATTAGTTTAATTCCGTTTATAGGATCAATTATTTTATTAATACTTGCTTGTTTTAAAAGTGAAAATCACGAGAATCGTTTTGGACCAGTTCCAAGATAAGATTAAAAGTAATAATATTCATTGGGTATTAGGAAAAGACTTAATGTACCATATTATTTCTTAAATAAATTGATCTTCGAAATCTTATACCCAATGTATGTCCCTAAAGTATTTAAGATAACATCATCTATATCTGATGTTCTAAAAGACATCATAAATTGGACAACTTCTATGCTTACCGATAAAAATAAGCCAATTAGTATAACTTTTTTTGTTCTCTTAATTGAAGTCAAAATAAACCCAAATGGTACAAATAGAAGGATATTTCCAAAAATATTAACTATAAATTGTTTAACGCTGCTAAACTCATTAAACATTTTAATTAATGGGATTAAATTTAATCCACCTTCAGAAACACCTATTCCTAAAGAAGGAACTGGAAAAAAAGTAAACCTAAAAATAAACACAAGTGAAAAAATTAACAGTAATAGTTTTATGAAAATAGGTTTCAAAATAAATCTCCCAAAAATGTTTTAATTAATAATAAGTTATTATACATTAATAATTTTGTATTTCCTCAATAAACTTTTCATTAAATAATGACGATTTGGCCTAACACCGAGATAATTTAAGCTTAATACCCGCCTAATTTTAGGCGGTTTTTTGTGTTAATTCAAAATAGATTGTCCTATTATTAAAAATTAATAATGTTAGCTAGGTATTAAGAATAGACTTAAATGTACCGTATTTACTTCTTGGGAGGGATCCATCGTGGAATGGTATTTAAAAGTATTAAAGAATTACGCAGTATTCAGCGGAAGAGCTAGAAGAACAGAGTATTGGATGTTTTTCCTGTTTAATGCCATTATCACTATTATACTTTCAATTTTACAAAGCATTGCGGATATCGATAATATATTAACTGGAATTTATGGTCTTTTGACGATATTGCCATCTTTAGCAGTAGGAGCTCGCAGATTACATGATTCAGGTAGAAGTGGTTGGTGGCTGTTACTTGGAATAATTCCGTTTATTGGTACGATTATTCTTATTATTTTCTTCTGTTTGGATAGTGAAGAGGGAGATAATCGATTTGGGGAGAATCCTAAGTATTAAATTTTGAAGGTTAGTTTTAAGGGATAAGATGTAAACCGCCTTATATTGTAGTGACCCCATAAAGTTAGACTGGTTACTTCAATTAGGCAGCTTGTTGGGCATGAACTCGGTATTTTACTGGGCTCATGCCTTTTAATTTTGCCTTAATTCGTTTGTTATTGTAGTAATCTATATATTTAGCTAGTTCTTGTTTAAAGTGTTCAACACTGTTAAATTCTTTTAGATAAAGTAGTTCAGATTTCATGATACTAAAGAAACTTTCTATTACTGCGTTATCGTAACAGTTTCCTTTTCGTGACATACTCTGCGTGATACCACGTTTAATTAAGGTAGTACGATATTTTTCCATTTGATAGTGCCAGCCTTGGTCTGAATGAATTAGTAGTATATCGGAATCTGTTAAACGTTCAAGAGACTGTTCTAACATAGTTGATACAAGTGAATAAGTTGGACGTGAACCAATTGTATAAGCAATTATTTCACCGTTATATAAGTCCAACATAGGTGAAAAATATAGCTTTTCTCCAAATAATTTAAATTCAGTAATATCTGTAACCCATTTCTCATTTGGTTTATCTGCTTGGAAATTTCTATCTAAAATATTAGGCGCAACCTTACCCACTTCACCTTTGTAAGAGCGATATTTCTTTACCTTTACAAGTGATTTTATCCCTAGTACTTTCATGAGTCGTTGAACTTTTTTATGATTTATTTTATAACCACGATTCGTAAGCTCGTCTCGAATTTTACGATAGCCATAACGACCTTCATGTTCCTCATAAATTTCTTTTATCATTACTTTTATCTCAGTGTCTGGATCAGGACGTTCTAGATTTTTCATCCAATAATAAAACGTACTACGCGGAATACTGGCGAGCAGTAGAAGTTCTTTTAACGAAAACTCATGCCTTAATTCATAGACAACTTTTACTTTGTCTTGTTTCGTGATTTTTCCTTGTTTTGAACTAAGGCATTCAACTTTTTTAGATACGCATTTTCCATGCGCAAACGTTCTATTTCAGCTTGAAGCTCTTCTACTGATCCTTTAAGTGGAGTTGTTTTCTTTGTTTCTTTTTTCATGGAAGATCGCCCCTTTTTCTTTGATTCTAGGGCGTCTTGTCCTTGTGTTTCAAATTGAGTCCTCCATTTTCGAATCGTTCTAGGGGAAGGAATATTGAAAATTGCAGCTGCTTCATTCGGTGACGTCCCGTGGTCATTCATATACTTTAATACGTTTAGTTTAAACTGTACCGAATAACTTGTATATGACTTTTTAAGCAAGCCATTAATCCCATTTTCCTTATATTGAGCTACCCAGTTTCTCACTTCAGCATGGGACGTTCCAAATAACTTACCAATAGAACGAAAACTTTCCTTACCTTCTAAATAACGCATAACTACCGCTAATTTATGTTCAGTAGTAAATTTAGTCATAAAAAATGCACCTCCAAATGTTAGTCGTGTCTAACATTTGGGGTGCACTTCATATGAGGGCGGTTTTTTTGCGTTCACCAGATTGTTAAATTTTGTACTAATCTTCGTCAAATGTAAAACAGAATATGATGGATAAATTTGCTAAGCTAAGTTTATTAGGAACTTCTAATGAAGTTTCTAAAAAAAAATTAGAGGAGGATATATTGTGTATTTCAAAAAAACATTAAGTATTTTATTATGCACAGCTTTTTTGACGGTGCCAATTAGCACAAATGCACAAGAAAAAAGTAATTCCACTTTGGAGGATATTGAGTATGGATTAGAAGAAAAACTATCTAAAGTAAATACCTTATTAGAAAAAGATGTTGGCATTGAATTTAATAGTAGGGAAAATTTTTTTAATGAGGTCAATCAAATACACATTGAAATTGAAGATTATTTAAAATCTTTGGATTCAGATAACTTTTATAATACACAAGTTCATATCGAGTTGATTGATAAACTTGGAGAATTAGATTTAAAAGTAGAGCAATACAGTAATAAAAATATGCTGCGAGCATCAAAAAGCTGGCGATATGGTGATATTCTTTATTATGGGATAGGTAATAATAATGCTGCTGGAGATAAATCATTAACAGGACATACTGCAGTATTATCAACAAAAGACTATTTTGTAATTGAAGCAGCTAGAACAAAAAATAATGGAGCAAAAGTTTTTCATTGGAACAGGGATAAATTGTGGAGTGGGGCTAGCGGCATTAAACAATATAAAGTAACAACTAAACTGGGTAAAGATGCAACAGCTACCGAAAGAAATAAAGCTGTTCAATTTGGTTTAGAACAGAAAGGGGAGCCATATGCTCTAAAAACATCAATTTGGTCTACTAATGCATGGTATTGTTCTAAGTTAACAAATGCAATGTGGAATCATGTCGGCTATAATTTACAATCATCAAATGCTTATACTATTGACGGAGTTATAGCGGTACTCCCTAGAGATATAATTGCTGACGCCAATGTTCGCCTTATTAAAAATTGGGGAAAAACATTACCTGGAAATTTGTAATAAATATCAGGTGATACTATGAAAAGAAAATCTACATTTTTATTGATGGTACTATTAATCGCAGGAATAATTATTTCAGCATTTTCAATTTTTAGAAATACAGAGTATGAAAACCGTACTATAATCAATGGAATTGAAAATTTCAAACCAAAATATTCCGATAAAAAAGAGAATTTTTTATTATTTTATCCAGCTGACCCAAGGGTTTCACAAGAATCTACCATTGTAAAAGAAGTGACTAAAAAGGGTAAAATTGTTCGAGAATACGCAATTAAGGATCGTGATTTTGGCAGAATGTTAATTCATCAAAAGCCAAATAACTTAAATAAATTATTTATATCATTTTTTGGAGACGCTTCAATAGATAACTATTTTTTTACTTACGATATGACAAAAAGAAAGTTCGATAAAGTAAATCTTGAGTATTTTAAATATCCTGTTGGAGTAGACCATATTCAACATTATGGTGAAGACACTTTGTTTCAAACAATTGCCTCTCATAAAACAGGTGATCAAAATATTGATCAAAAGACAAATGATTTCAATATGTCTATTTCAAATTATACATCAGAAAAAAGCTTCGAAACTGAATATGGATATGAGCCTAAATGGACACCCTTATTAGGTTTTAAAAATAAGATATTTTATGGAACGAGTGGAGAAGTTAATGAAAAGGAGATAAAAGTATATCCTGGGATTGGTATTATAGACTTAGAAAATCAATTAATTCATTACGAATCACCAGAATCTAACGATGTTGACTTATTTCCTGTTTATTCAACTAAAGATCATGTCTATATAGTAAGTGATACAGGAAAATTGTATGTGTATAATAATGAAATTAAATATGAAGTTTTTGAACCCTTTAAAAATCTGCAAAAGCAGGATCTCTATTATTATCAGGAATTTCGACCAATAATGATTAATGAAAAAACTGCATTATATAATTTGTATAGTTATGAATATGGGAACACACTTGGACTCCTTACATTTGAACCAGTTCCAACTTTCGAGCCATTAAAAAAGAGCTATTTAAATAATAAGAATAATTACAAGTTTATTTATCAAGATATTGATAAGGAAGAAATATATGTTTTATCTAATAATGAAGAGAGTTATAAAGTATTAATATTAGATAATAAAACTTTGGATTTAAAAGTAGAATTTCCGGTTGAGTATGGTCATCTGCTTGATTTTATTGTACGGATTTAAAATAATATTAACTAATTTGTGACTGCGAATCTTCAATAGGAGATTCTTTTTTTTATAAAAAATAGCTAGTCCCCTTAAAAAACATAGTGGAACTTTCGAATTTTATCTAAAATTTAAAGTCATCAAAATTAATCTAGTCAATATATTCCACCCTACTGTTCAAATGAATACGTTTTCACAACTTGAGAGGTATTTTATGATGATAGTGGAGGTGTTACAGATGATTGAAACGAAAAAAGTGATTGATACAAATTTATCAGATGCCAAGACAAAGAAGTCATCTAAAAAATTAAGAGATTTTTTAAATTATCTTACGTTTGTAGGACCAGTAAGTATTGTTTTTGCAGCGATCGTGTTAACGCCATTTTTAATCGGCTTTTTCTATTCATTTACTCAGTGGGATGGTGTAGCTGATTCTGCTAAGTGGGTCGGACTTGAAAATTATAAATACATTTTTACGAAAGATACGGATTTTATCCATTCGTTTATATTAACCGGTAAATATACATTATTCGCTGTGATCTTAACCAATGTGATTGGTTTTGGTTTAGCGTTAATCGTAACGCAAGCATTAAAGACTAGTAATATTTTAAGAACAATCTTTTTCCTTCCAAATTTAATCGGTGGATTATTATTAGGTTTCATTTGGCAGTTCATTTTTAATAAAGGTTTAATTTCTATTGGACAATTATTACATTCAGACTTTTTACAAAGAGCACTTTTAGGTGAAGAAAAAGGTGCGTTCTGGGCAATTGTCATCGTGGCAGTTTGGCAAGGTGCAGGTTACATAATGGTTATCTATGTAGCGGCTCTGCAAGGTGTACCACAAGAATTAATTGAAGCAGCTCAAATTGATGGTGCAAATAAATTCCAAGTGTTACGCAAAATCATTATTCCAATGGTAGCACCAGCTGTAACAGTTTGTTTATTCTTAACAATTTCATGGTCATTTAAAGTGTTTGATACAAACTTATCATTAACTAATGGTGGACCATTTAAGTCTACTGAGATGTTAGCTTTAAACATTTACACGGAAGCTTTTGTTAATAACCGTTATGGATTAGGTGAAGCAAAAGCGATTGTATTCTTCGTAGTCGTAGCATTAATTTCAGTAATTCAAGTTTACATTACGAAGAAGAGGGAGGTTGAGGCATAATGCTAAAAGAACGATATACAGGCTTTACTTTTATATTAGAAATAGCGGCAATTATACTTGCTCTCATCTTCTTAGTTCCGTTTTATTATGTGTTAGGTAACTCATTTAAATCATTTGCTGATATTTTACAAAATACATCTTCGCTTCCAAAGAGCTTAGATTTTACAAACTATCAACAAGCAATTGAAGTTATGAATTTCTGGAAAGCGCTAATGAACTCGTTAATCGTGACAATTGCTAGTAATGTTGTAATCGTCTTTTTCTGTTCGATGGCTGCTTATAAACTAGTTCGTTCAAAAAGTAAAATTTCAAATATCATTTTCTTTATCTTTGTAGCGACAATGGTTATTCCGTTCCAATCAATCATGATCCCATTAGTGAAAGTTGGAAGTACACTTCATTTAATGAATAGTCATTGGGGATTAGTAATCATGTATTTAGGTTTTGGGTCAGCATTATCAATCTTCCTATATCATGGATTTATTAAAACAATCCCAATTGAGTTAGAGGAAGCAGCAATTATTGATGGATGTTCACCGACTATGGTTTTCTGGAAAGTTGTTTTTCCTCTATTAAAACCAATTACGGTTACAATTGTTATCCTAAATACGTTATGGATTTGGAATGACTTCTTATTACCATCACTTGTATTAAGAGATATGGAGTTAAGAACAATTCCTCTTGCTACATTCTACTTCTTTGGAGCATATACAAAACAGTGGAACTTAGCGTTATCTGGACTTGTTTTAGGTATTACACCACTATTAATTTTCTACTTTGCAGCACAGAAACATATTATTAAAGGTATTACAAGCGGTTCAATTAAATAGGGTGATTGGGTGGAAGCTATCAATATATTCCACCCATCATGTCAATATAGGCTATCTATAATTGATTGTTTTTGAATGTATAATGAAAGCGTATTCAAAATAAAGAATATTGAGACGGGGGTTTTTGGGATGAAAAGGATGCTAAAGGTAGCAGCAGCATTAACAACATCAGTAATGTTATTCTCTGCATGTTCTGGAGGATCTTCAGACAAAGGTTCAAATGATTCAAAGGATAAAAAAGTAACATTAAACGTATTCCAGTTTAAAGCTGAGATTGCGAAAGATTTAGAACAAATGGCTAAGGATTACCATAAGGAAAATCCAAACGTAACAGTTAAAATTCAAACTGTTGGTGGCGGTGCTGATTACGGTGCTGCATTAAAAGCTCAATTTGCTTCAGGTAATGAGCCTGATATCTTTAACAACGGTGGATTCCAAGAAGCAGTAACTTGGAAAGATAAATTAGAAGATCTTTCTGATCAATCATGGGTAAAAGACTTATATCCAGGAACTGAAAAACCAATGACAATTGATGGCAAACTTTACGGTATGCCAATGAACACTGAAGGTTATGGCTTTATTTACAATAAAGATTTATTCGCAAAAGCTGGTATTACTGAAGCACCAAAAACATTAAGCGAATTAACTGCAGCAGCTGAAAAGCTTAAAAAAGCAGGTATCACACCATTCTCAGTTGGATATGGTGAGTGGTGGATTCTAGGAATTCACTTATTAAATATTCCTTTCGCTCAACAGCAAGATCCAGATAAATTCATGGCTGACGTTAACTCTGGTAAAGTGAAAATTCAAGACAACGAGAAATTCAAACAATTTATGAAACTGTTTGATTTAACAATCAAATACGGAAATAAAAATCCTTTAACAACAGATTACAACACTCAAGTTACTAACTTTGCTCAAGGTAAAACTGCTATGATCCAACAAGGTAACTGGATTCAAGGTATGGTTGATGGAATCACTCCAAACATGAACTTAGGTGTATTACCAATTCCAATCAACGATGACAAAGCAGCTATGGACAAATTACCAATGGGTGTACCAAATAACTGGGTAGTTAACAAAAACTCTAAAAACAAAGAAGAAGCTAAAAAATTCTTAGAGTGGATGGTTACTTCTGACACAGGTAAAAAATACATTGTAGAAAAATTCAAGTTTATCCCAGCGTTAAAAACAATTCAAGGTAAAAACTTAGGACCAATCGCAGACGACTTACAAAAATACTCTGCTGAAGGTAAAACATTATCTTGGAACTGGTTCAAATACCCAGATGGAGCTACAAATGAGTTTGGTGCATCAATGCAAGCTTACGTTGGAAAGCAAAAATCTGCTGACGAAATGTTAAAATCTCTTGAAGATACTTGGATGAAATTAAAGAAATAATCTTAATTTGAGGCTTCCCTAAAATACCTCCATAGATTAAGGCAACCCACAAGGATTAATCCTTGTGGGTTTTCTTTTTCTCATTCATAAACAAGAAACTGTTCTCTTTCTTTTTCTGTCAAATCTTTAGGATTTAATCCTCTTTTCCTACAATGTTCATACAATGCCTTAACCTTTACTTTAGGTTCACTTGTGCAGTTTGGTTCTACATAAACTCCGTCAGGAAATCCATTTTCGAACTTTCTCATTTCATCAAGCATAGCATTACTCACCTTATTATTTTTTTATAATTGTTAATGTAGTTTTCTTCCCGTTTAAATAGACTTCTAATTCATTGAAAGGAATTTCGCTCTTCAATTCACCAAAATATTCATCTGTTACTTCAGAATCTTGTACAGCATTTTGTTCTTCAATATTGATTCGATATTTATCATTAAATTTATCAACATTAACCTCGATTAGTGAATAAAAGTGTTTATTATTTTTTAATTTAACATAAAGAATTGCTTCTTGTTTATTTAATTCTTTAAGATAAATTCCATTAGCTAAGTCGTTAGTCCAATTTGTTTCTGTTTTAGCTAGTTTTTGATTTTGCTTAATAGAAAGTTCAGTAGTTTGGGAGCAACCGTTTAAAAAAGGTATACTAATCAGAAACATAACTATTACGATCATTAACAAATAATTAATTTTAAATAATTTCAAAAAAAATCTCCTTTTTCAATTTAATACTGAATAGTTTCCGCAATAGAATCATTATAAGACTAACAAAAAAATGGAGGGTTTCTTGGAAATAAAATGAAATATATATGAATTTTTTTAAAATTTGATTTGATATCTTTCAACGGTAAACTAAAAGTTCAAAAGGTCCCGAACTTAAGGAATTATTTAAATGGTATAAGGGTGTTATTCGCTCTTTATCTTTGATAAACTAATAATAGAAGTGCAAACGTTTCCGCAAAGGATGTTATCATGAAAAACAGTATTAGAAGTAAGCTGATCACCTTATTATTAATCGCAACTATTATTCCATTTGGCTTATCGATTATAGCAAGTTATTTTTATACGAAAAACACGGTTACGAAGGAATTTGTAAATACGAATTATGATTTATTGAAGCGTAGTGGAAATGATTTAATGAATTATTTTAATGAAATTTACGGTATTCCATTGTCCATTTATAGTAATAGACCGTTTTTGTCGGTGTTAGAAAATGGTGCTACAGCTTACATCGAACAAAATTCTGCTGAAATTCAACGGAGTTTACTAGGACTTTATTTTTCAAGAAGAGAGATCGAGCAGTTGCATTTATATTTAACGAAGGGTAAGGATGATTACACCGTATACAATGCAAAGGTGAGTAGTCGAGGGAAAATGTATAATTTCAACCAAATTCCCATATATCGAAATTTAAGTTTTTCGAGGGACTCGTATTATATTCAACCGACTCATCCGATTCAAAATTATAATAACTTATCTGATTTTCGAATTGAGCCAGTTAAGCAAGTTGTAACATTTCATTATTTTTTAAATAATGTTACATCCGACCAATGGCTTGGCTTTTTATCGATTGATATTGAATTAAGTAGAATTAATGAGATTTTTGATCGTATTTATAAAAAGGGAGAGGAACATCTTTTCGTTGTTGGTGATGGGAATGTTGTTCTTTATTCATCTGAAAAAAATCTGATTGGTAAAAAGCTAGAAACAAAATGGTATAAAAAAATTAGCTCAGATCGATCAGGTGAAACTAGTTTTGAATGGAAGGGCAAGGATTTTAGTGGCGTCTATGTGTATGACAAAATAAAAAGCAGCAATCATCAACAATGGACAATCATTAAAAGTATTCCTTATAAGAATCTCTATCATAATTCGAATCAATTATTGAAAATTACAGTTACACTCGGGGCGATTTCAGTCTTATTAGTCATCATTTTAACTATTATCGTATCCTTCAGATTTACACGACCGATACGAATCTTAATTCGAGATATGCAGCGAATCGAGAAGGGAGAACTTGCTGTTTCTTTTGATACGTTAGGAAATGATGAGTTTGGTCAGTTAGGTAAACATTTTACTTCAATGGTCGATACGTTAAATGAATTATATATAAAAGAATACAAGCTTCAAATAGAGAATAAAACGAATCAACTAAAAGTACTTCAGTCTCAAATAAATCCGCATTTTTTATACAATGCCTTACAATCTATTGGAACTCTTTCATTAAAAAATGACGGAATCAAAGTGTATCGATTAATCATGTCATTATCAAAAATCATGCGATATAGCATGAAAAATAATGAAGATTTTGTAACGCTTAAGGATGAATTAAACCATATAAAAGATTATTTATCGCTTCAAAATGAACGTTATGATGGCAGATTTGTTTATAACCTGGAAGTGGATGAAGGGTTAAACAAAGTAAAAATGCCAAAAATGATTTTACAGCCAATCGTAGAAAATTTCTTTAAACACGGCTTTGAAAAGCAACAAAAGCTTGGTGAATTAAATATTTCGATTCATAGACAACTAGATGATCGTTTAAAAATAGTCATTGCTGATAATGGTGAAGGTGCATCAGAAGAGGAATTAGAAATCATCAATTCATCGCTGTCAGAAGGTGGATTAAATACTAACGAGAGTATCGGTTTAAAAAATATTTCTGATCGCATTCAATTCTATTATGGTAAAAAAGCAGAAGTAAAAATAGAAAGTGTGAAGCATGAAAACTTTGTTGTAACGATAATCTTACCGATTGAAATGACAAGAGGAGAAGTTAATCATGAAGGTTCTACTAATAGATGACGAAAAGCATGTACGAGAAGGTGTAAAACTTCTTGCAGAGTGGGATGCAATTGGAGTTACTGAAATATTAGAAGCAGAAAATGGAGCGATCGCGCAAGACATCATTCTAAAGGAAAGACCGACAATTATATTTACTGATTTAATGATGCCAGAGTTAGACGGTAGAGGATTATTAAAATGGCTTCATTCAGAAAACATTAATTGTAAAGTAATCGTTGTAACGGGATATGATGACTATCATTATATGAGAGAAGCTATTCAGTTCGGTGCGTCTGATTATTTATTGAAACCAATTGATCCGGATATATTGAATGAAACTTTAGTAAAAGTAGCTTCAGATTGGAATGAAAAAGAAAAAGAGAGAATTGATGCATTAAATGATTTTCGTTTGCTTCAGGAAGTTTTACCTGTTTATAGAGATAAACAATTAACAAATGCGATTTACGATAAAGAATATAATCAGAACATGTTAAACCAATTAGGATATGAAGAAGGTCAAACTTTACATGTATCTTTACTAAAATTACGAAATCTAGAGACATTCAAAGATATTTGGCCAGAGGATTTATGCTTCTTTGCCCTTTTGAATATTGTAAATGAAGTTCTTCAAAACCAAAATGGAGGAATTGCGTTTCGTAATTTACAAGGTGCGAAGGAGATTTGTTTACTATATTGGGGCGAGCAAGTCACTGACAGTATTCAACATATTGCTAAAATTTTATCGACAGTTGTGCCTTTTCCGTTTCATTTTGCGATCAGTAGGAAGTTACCAATTGAGTCGATCCAGTCTGGGTACGAAGAGGTTGTAAATGTCCTACAGCATGTAAATATTTTAGAAAAGCGAGATGTGCCAGTTTATTCTTATGAAGATATAAAAGGGTATAATCCGATTAATCTAGTAGAAATCATCAACTTATTTGAACAAATGGTTGAGAAGCAGGATATTTATATTTACGATGAAGTCATTCAACTTTTTAGTAAACGAATCGCACAGAAGAATTATCTTCCTTTTGCACAGTTACTTTCATTGCATCAGGAGTTTTTAATCTTCTTAAATCACTGGATTAATAAACTTTCGCTTCAAACCATTCAAGAAGTGAATCTAGAACTGTTCTGGAATGCAAAAGGGCATTTTGAAATTGGTGATTATGTAGCGACTCAAAGAGAAAGAGTGCAGTCGATTATTCAAGAAAAAAATCAAACAAATCAAGAACTGAATAGTATTGAAGCAATCGCAAATTATATTCAACTGAACTATGCTGAAGAGATTTCACTTCAGGAGTTTTCAGAGAAATTTTATTTAAGCCGTGAATATATATCCCGTAAGTTTAAACAAATTTACGGTGTGAATATATCAGATTATATTGTTTCAATTCGGATTGAAAAAGCGAAGGAATTATTGAAGTTCCCGAATTTGAAAATATATGAAATAGCTGGGAAAATTGGCTATCAAGATGATAAATACTTTCGAAAAGTGTTTAAGAAAATCGTTGGGATGACCCCGAATGAATACCGAAATATGAATGAGTAGTCATTATTTAGTAAAAAAGTTGCAGGAAATCTTTGGGAACTGGGGAATAAGTAATTAGATATTTATTCTACGCTTTTATTCTATGTTTTCGGGGGATTAAAAATGGAACAGGCAGTTGAAAGAGTTTTTACTAAAGAGATTTTAACGAATGCAGCATCACAATTTGGTATTACAGTAGAAGAAAAACCAGTCGGAGAGTTCGAGAACTATCTATTTAAAGGTAAGTTGGCAGATGGAACGGATCGCATTTTACGATTAACGCATTCATCTCATCGCTCAAAGGATGAAATTGAGGCAGAACTTAAGTTTTTACAATATGCAAGAGAAAATGGAGCAAATGCAGCAGGTTCTTTAACTTCTTTGAACGGTAATTTAGTAGAAGTCCAAAATGCAAGTGATGGCACCAGTTTTTACGCATCAATGTTTGAATGGGCAGATGGTCAATTAGTTGATCGTACAAACCCAGCGGTGTGGAATGATGACCTAATGTACACATGGGGAAAAACGATCGGAAAGCTTCATGCGTTAACAGTTGATTATCCTGTTACAAATCATCGTGAACATTGGGACGAAGAAGCTTATTTGAATGAAATGTTAGCTGATGATGAGCTTGGTATTTATACGAAGGAATTAATAGAAGAAATCCAAGCTTATGACAGAAAGAAAGATTCATATGGATTAATCCATAGTGACTTACATCTCCAGAATTTTTTCGTAAATGACAAAGGTGAAATAACGGCTTTTGATTTCGATGACCTGCAATATAATTATTTCATTTCAGATATCGCAATTGTTCTATATTATACTGCTTGGGGTAGTAAGGCATCATTCGAAGAAAAATCGAATTTCGCAAAAAGACAGTTAGAAATCTTTCGAAAAGGTTATGAAACCGAATATGTTTTAGATGAAGAATGGTATAACCGAATTCCTTCATTTTTAAAATGTCGTGATATTACGCTTTACCATGTATTGAATATGAAATATGAAGAGAAAACGCAAAGAGTTATTGAACTTTGTGAAGAGTTAAAAGAGCGAATCATAAATAAGAAATCAATCATTGATCTTTAAAATTACAGTAAACAAAAAGCTACGATTCAAATACGAATCATAGCTTCTTTTTATATTTAAATTGGGGGGTGAGTAAGGTTATTTATGTGTAGCTTCTTCTATTTTAGTAATATTGCTCTCATATAGATCATCTTGTAATGGAATATAGCCAACTTGCTCAGCTAAAGTTTGAGCATTTTCATTGGCAAATTTCAAATAGTCCAATACGACAGGACGTTTAAGTGAGTTTATATTTACATATGTGTAGAGTTCACGAGAAAGTACGTAAGTCCCGTTTTTGATTGTCTCTTCAGTTGGTAAAACTGCTTTACCTGTTTTAGGATTAACAATTGGTACGATTTTTAATTGATCTTTGTTTTCTTCATAGTAAGCATGACCAAAGTATCCAATAGCGCCTTTTTCACTAGCAACATCATCGACAAGATTTTTGTCATCTTCAGACGTTTGAGCATCTTTCCGTTCGCCAGCTTGATTTAAAATGGTTTTATTAAAGTATTCGTAAGTTCCTGACTCAGTACCAGGGCTGAAGAATTTAATTTCTTCCTTTGGCCAAGCAGAGTTTAGTTCGTTCCAAGTTTTTATTTTACTTTTTACTGAAAATAACTTTGCTAATTGTTCAATTGTTAATTGATCCACAAAATCATTGTCTTTATTTACTACGACGGATAGACCATCATAAGCTAATTTTAATTGAATATAATCGATGTTATTTTGTTTAGCGATTGTAGCTTCTTCATTTGATATTGGACGAGATGCGTCGTTTAGATCTGTTACACCATTTGCGAATTTTTTAAAACCATCAGTTGTACCACTATTACCTATTGAAATAGTTACCTCGGGTTGTGCAGATCTATATTGTTTCGTTATTGTTTGCATTATCGGGAAAACGGTAGATGAACCATCGATTAGTATGCTACCAGTTAATTGTTTTTCAGATGTACTTGAATTAGGATGATAGGCAATTCCACAAGCTGCTAAAGATAATATAGCTGTGATTGCGACGACTAATATAATTACTTTCTTTAGTTGCATCTACAGTTCCTCCCCTCGTTGTCTTTGCTACATTTCTTACAATATCCCACAAAGATTAACTTGCTTTTAACGCTACGTAAAGAATTTGTAAAGGTATAGTGAAAGTCCCCCTTTTTTGTTAATAACCAATTAAAATGACCGTATAAACAGTAAAAAATGGGAGAGATATAAGGTGGAGCAAATTGTCATCATCCAAGATCAAAACGAGATTGAACATGTGCTTCAACAAAGTAAACAATTCGGATTAATTAAAATCAGCACATATCGATATGGAGAGTTTAATGAAGAAACTCATTTAGGTTTCTTAAAAGGTTGCATAGTAATAATGAAAAGCCAAGTTTTGGACGAGTTTATTCCATTAATAATGAGAATAAGACGGATAACAGAAATACCGATCATATTATTAGTTGAAACTTATGATTCATACGAAGCAGCAATATGTATCGAAGCTGGAGCGGATCAATATGTTAAATATCCGATTCATCCTAGAGACTTGTCCGCAAGAATAAAAGCAGTTATGAGGAGGGCAGGCAATGAAAAAAATGAAGAAGATAGAGAAAAAGTTTTATATTTTGGAGAAATTTCCTTCTATTTAAATCGAGAAGAGGTTTATAAAAACAAAATGAGAATCGAACTAAATGGTAGGGAATACGCAATTTTACTTTTTTTAATAAAAAAAGCTGGTTTCATTGTAACGAGAGAAGAATTAATGGAAGTCATTTCTGTTTATAAAAATAGAAGATTAATCGATATTTATATCCATAGTTTACGACATAAAATTGAGGAACTTCCGAATTATCCTAAATATATTAAAACGATTAAGGGAAAAGGTTATCGGTTTGAAACGCTTGTTAATTGAACACGTGTGTAAAAAGCTAGGTGCATTCTTTTTTAAGGATGACATTTAGCTTTTTTATTTTTATATGGCAGAGCTTTGGGGAGAGTAGGGAATACGTAATATTATGTTTTTATTTAAAAGCAGTTTTTCTGTAATAAGAGACAACTTTTTTTATTAAAATTAAAAATTTTTATTTTTCGTATAAACCCAAATAGAACAAAAAACTAAGTTAAAAGAGGGTGTATTTAACGCTTTCGCAACTTGAACAACAAAAATACATAATTTGTTTTAATACCATATTATGGCAAAAATAAAATCTTAATATAACAAAAAAATCCATCGCAAATGCTCTTTCTTAATTTTTTTGTCTCAATTTGAGGAATATAGTCGAAGAAGTAGGGCTTTTGTTGTCTTTTGTAAATTCGAAAAAAGAGGATATATAAGTAATTAGATACAGCATTAACGATCGAAAAATTGGCAAATGAAAAAGCTAGGTGAATCCAGATAAGGATGTACATCTAGCTTTTTATTTTATAAGTGCAGTAAACCAAACTTGTAAGATCTTACTCAGCGTGATGTAACATATAAGTAGACGCCTTGTCGAAAAGGTGCTTTAAATCAGCATTCGTCATGAAAACTAAGTCCTCAATTGAAAATCCATTTGTTAATTCAAAAAATTGAACCATGTTTTTACGCTCTTCTCTACTAATTATTAACAACATTCCCATTGATTTAGAATGACTAATTTGTTTTCAATCTGTTTTAATGCAGTGTATTTATATTTTAACTATTATATAACAATAAAATTAAAATATGATAGAGATTTTTACTGAAAAAGTAAAAAAGATAATTTAATCATTTCATTAATTATTATTCAAATTACAACGTATTAATTATTCTAGAAAAATATCTAATATTACAATTTTCATTAATGAATGTAACAGAAAAAGACCAGTTTGTAAGAGTTTCAATAAGTTAGGTAAAAAATTCGACAAAAAGCGATATTTTATGGTAAATTTAACTAAAACTTCCTATTATAGGTTAAATTCTACTTAACTTTTTGTTAAGTAATTGTTATACTTGGCATTGTTGAATCTGAGAGTATATTTTAATAGAATAATAAATGGATTACAGGAGTCATTAGCTATTTATTTATACCCCCAATTTATCAATCTTCAACTCAACTATTAGTTAACCAAAAAGAAACAAATGATTCTTTGATTTATCAGAATAATCAAATACAAACAAATATTCAATTGATCAACATACAATGTCGTTATTAGGAGTCCATCTATTTTAGACGAAGTTATTAATCAATTAAATTTAGATTGTACAAATGCATGAACAATATGATGAGATTCTGTTTGATGCTCCGAAAGTACCTCTGACAACTAGCGACTAAGCAGATCATTACAAGTCATCACACACTTGTGAAATGATTTTTTGCATCAGTAACTGCTAATGAGTGTGAGGAGGGGTTAGATGCCCTATATTATATTTATTTTAAAAGAAAATAGAGTTTCTTCTTGTGTATTTAATCACATGAATGTAGAAGTGGAAACTTTATTCATTTGGGGAAGGAAAGCAATGGAGGGAATTTGTAAATGAAGAAAGTAAGAAAAGCAATTATACCAGCAGCGGGTTTAGGGACACGCTTTTTACCTGCAACAAAAGCAATGCCAAAAGAAATGCTACCAATCGTAGACAAGCCAACAATTCAATACATTGTTGAAGAAGCAATTGAATCAGGCATTGAAGATATCATTATCGTAACAGGTAAAGGTAAACGCGCAATTGAAGATCATTTTGATTTTTCATATGAGCTAGAACAAAATTTATTAGAAAAAGAAAAGTATGCGTTATTAGAACAAGTTAAAGCTCCATCTAATATCGACATTCATTACATAAGACAAAAAGAACCTAAAGGATTAGGTCACGCTGTATGGTGTGCGCGTAATTTTATCGGCAACGAACCATTTGCGGTATTACTTGGTGACGATATTGTAGAAGCTGAAACACCAGGATTAAAGCAGCTAATGGACCAGTATGACAATACATATTCTTCAGTAATTGGTGTTCAAACAGTACCAGAAGAAGAAACGCATCGATATGGCATTGTTGAACCGATTATGCAAGAGGGTAGAAGATACGAAGTAAAAAACTTTGTCGAAAAGCCAGCACCAGGTACAGCACCTTCTAATTTAGCAATCATGGGTCGTTATGTATTTACACCTGAAATCTTTATGTACTTAGAAGAACAAAATATCGGTGCAGGTGGCGAAATTCAATTAACGGATGCAATTCAAAAATTAAATTCAATTCAACGTGTGTTTGCATATGACTTTGAAGGAAAGCGTCACGACGTTGGTGAAAAATTAGGGTTTATTAAGACAACAATTGATTTTGCATTAAAGCATGATGATTTAAGAGATGATTTATTGAAGTATTTACATGACATGTTAACAGTCAATATTAAATAAGGTTGGATGATTAGATTGAAAGCAATGAGATTTGAACAATCAGAATATGCTTCTAAAGCCATTCTTATCGAAAGAAACAATTGAAAAAAGAAGGATCTATTTATTTACTAAGCGCTTAGTGGATTTATCTGGCGCTTTTTTGGGTCTTATACTACTATTACCAGTTCATATGATTATTGCTATTATTTTAAAGTTAGAAGATCCTAAAGGTCCAATTTTCTTTTTTTAAACTTCGGTAAAAATGGAAAAGAGTTTATTCAAAAAAAGGATGGGAGATTTTTGACGTGACAATTTAATCTGCCCATCCATAAATAGTTGAAACATTGTATTTTTTTATTTACCCAATAATAGGGACTTGACTAACAAGAGGGATGAACAAAATGAAAAGACAACGGTACACTGAAAGCAATATGGAACCATTACCAAGAGTGCATGAAAAACCATCCACTGCAAAATTGACATTGAATCGAATCTATATTTTGTTTACGATTGTATTTTGGTTGCTTTATGTAGCATCCACAATTTTTGATCAACTGCATAATGGCAATGGTAGTTTTAAACAAGTCGTTGAAGCGGGATTATATATCTTAATTGTTACGACACTATGTTTTTCCGCATTGATGTATCTTTATTCTAGACAAGGGGCATTGATTCGCTTTAAAGAGCATACTCGGATCCCACGTGAAACCTTATCTGCTTATTTTTCTGAGAATCAACCAGGAATTACTGTTTTGGTTCCTTCGTATGATGAAGAGGTTGACGTTATTCGAAAAACATTACTATCAGCTGTTTTACAAGAATATCCGAAAATCGATGTACAACTTCTGATTGATGATAAGCCGAATCCAACAGATCCGCAAAAAAGGGAAAAATTGCAAGCAACTATGAATCTTGCAAAAGAAATTACCGAGCTTTTGGAAGTCCCTTATACTAAACTAGCAAAAGCTCGTGACGATTTTGAAGAGACTTATAACAAAACTGGGGAAATCTCTTCTTCTACTTTAAATGATTTAATAAAGCAATATAATTATGCTGCCAAATGGATTAATAAATTTGCTGATGATGAACCAGATGAGACTCATGTAGATGATTTCTTTAATAATCAAGTTTTAAGAGATTTAGCTAATGAATTAACCGTAACGGCAGTAGTATTAGAGAAATCCTCAAAAGAAAATTATGGCATGAGCTATGAACGAATCTATCAGTTTTATTCTCGATTAGTATGGATTTTCACCGGAAAAGTAGGGTATTTCCAACGAAAACAGTTTGTTTCTTTATCTGATGAAGCCAATAAAGCTATGAATCTTAACTCTTATATTGATTTAATGGGAGGGAGCTACAAGATTCTCCAAACACCAGCTGGTAAAGTACTGCAGAGAGTATCTTCAGAGGCAGAAGCAGATTTAGTCATTCCAGATACTGAATTTTTACTAACGCTCGATGCCGATTCTATTCTGCTAAAAGAGTATTGTTTACGTCTGGTATATCTATTGAATCAAGAAGGAAATGAAAATGTAGCTGTAACACAAACTCCTTATTCTTCTTTCCGTGGATGTCCAACTCGAATCGAACGAATTGCTGGTGCTACAACAGATATTCAACACACTTTACACCAAGGAACAACGTATTATGGCGCGACCTTTTGGGTAGGGGCGAACGCGGTCATCCGAAAACGTGCGATCGAGGATATTGCTGAAACAGAATATGTAAATGGATTTAAGGTTCGCCGTTTTATCCAAGACCGTACAGTAATTGAGGATACGGAGTCTAGTATTGATTTAGAAAAAAATGGTTGGACCTTGGCAAATTATCCGGAGCGTTTGAGTTACTCAGCAACTCCACCAGATTTCGGTTCTCTAGTCATCCAACGACGTCGTTGGGCCAATGGTGGATTATTAATTATGTCGAAACTATTTGCTACTATTCGTCAACGCCGTCAGGAAGGGAATCCAATCAAGTTAATGGAAATTGTGTTGCGAGTCAATTACATGGCATCGATTGCTTGGTCTAGTTTTGGCTTAATCTTCCTTTTAGCCTATCCCTTTGACGATCGTTTATTGAGTATTTTTATTGTTGGTGCTGCTGTCCCTTACTTTACTGCAATGGCGAGTGATTTAAAATACAATCGTTATAAACGAATGGACATCTTCCGAATTTATGGTCTTAATCTAATCTTGTTGGCTGTTAATACGGCTGGAGTGCTAAAATCGATCCAACAGATATTAACAAGTGAAAAAATTCCTTTTGCACGAACGCCTAAGGTTAATGATCGAACTGGCACGCCAACACTTTATATCTTAGCGCCGATCATTATTATTGCTTACTCTGTTTTTATTTGCTGGCGCTCTTTCATGCTCGGAAATTGGCCGAATGCTATATTTTCCTTTTTTAACGCCTTTACTTGTGGGTGGGCTGCATTAACATTTATCGGACCTGTCAATATGCTTGTGGATTTAATTCATAACTTTAAAGATTGGATATTTGTAGAAGTAAAACCTAAGCAAACTGAAAAAGCTGAAAAAGATCAATCAGAAATCAATTGGCAATCGGTTTTATACTATGGTGATGAGAAGGGGCAAACAGAAGTTCCTTTAAGCATATCACTTGGTAAATGGGAAAATACAGAGACAACTGAAGTTGAAGATAAACATAATTTCAGCAATAAAAAAATAGGATGAAAATAGATTATGCAAAATAAAAAGAAATTGTCAATGCCGCGTTTAATGTTGGTATGTTTAGTTGTGGTAGCTGTAGGAGTTAGTTATTTTTATCGAGATAATATAGTCGTAGTTAGTAAAATAGAAAAAACAAAAAAAACAGAAAAAACAGCGGCAGAATCAAATCCTTGGTTTGCCCCTTATGTCGATGCTACACTGACACCGCAATATGAATTTGAAAAAATTGATGGTAATGTTGTGCTTTCTTTCGTAGTAGCTAAGAATAAAAATAGTGCTGTTCCTAGTTGGGGAGGCGCCTATTCGTTGGATCAGGCATCTGATGATTTAGATATAGATCGACGAATTGCTCGCCTACGACAAAAAGGAGGGGAAGTCATTGTTTCATTTGGTGGCTTATCCAATTCAGAATTAGCAATTACAACAACAGATGTTGGAAAAATAAAAAATGCATATGCTAAAGTTGTAAAGCGTTATGATCTGAATACGATTGATGTGGATTTAGAAGAAGAAGGATTGAGAAATAAGCATGCTGCTAAACTTCGTGGGGAAGCTTTGGCAAAATTGCAGCAAGAACGGAAAAAAGATAAAAAAGAGTTAGCTATTTGGGTAACATTACCAGTAACCCCGCAAGGTTTGACTGAGGATGGTACGGATGCCGTAACAACATTATTGAGAGCTGGAGTAGATTTAGCTGGCGTCAATATCATGACAATGGATTATGGGGGAAGTCGTAATTCAGAACTCTCTATGGCAGACAATTCGATTAATGCCTTGAAAAAAACCCATCGCCAACTAAAGATTATTTATCAAAAACAAGGAGTTAACTTGAGTGATAAAGCATTGTGGAGAAAACTCGGCGCAACACCAATGATTGGCCAAAATGACATCCAAGGTGAAGTTTTTGGTTTAGAAGATGCTGCTAAGCTGAATCAATTTGCCGTAGAAAATGGTTTGGGACGATTGTCTATGTGGTCAGCAAACCGTGACAGAAAATCCAGTGAGAATAGTGTTGGAATTCAAAGTGTTTCCAACTTTTACAGTGGTGTTAAACAAAACAATCAAGAGTTTGCAACGATTTTGAAACAGAATATGAATGGTAGTGTTTCTAGTGATGCAAAACGGACAACTAAGTCAGATGTAACGGATATAGATTTGAATAAACCGGATGATCCGAAAACTTCTCCGTATGAAATATGGAATGAATCTACAACCTATTTAAAAGGTACTCGTGTTGTATGGAAGCACAATGTATATAGAGCTAAATGGTGGACAAAAGGAGATGCTCCTGATGCACCTATCTTGGATGAAAATACAATTCCTTGGGAACTTGTTGGTCCGGTATTGCCTGGAGAAAAACCATTGCCAAAAGTTAGCTTGCCTAAAGGAACCTATCAGGAATGGGAAGAAGGAGCAGTCTATGGAGCTGGTGATCGGGTAATGGTTAATGGCATCCCGTATGAGGCGAAATGGTGGAACAAAGATGAAAATCCTGAAAAACCCCTTGCTAATGATGATGCAGCACCATGGGAACAGTTGACTCAGGATGAAATTAAGAAAGTGTTGAAGGAAATTAGGAAATAATATAATAGAAGATTAATTAATCTTTATAGTCATAGTTTACGACATAAAATCGAAGAACTTCCGAATTATCCTAAATAGATTAAAACGATTAAAGGAAAAGGCTATCGGTTTGAATCGCTTCTTAATTGAATAGAGTAAAATTAAAAAGCTAGGTGAATTCTTTTAAAGGATTCATTTTAGCTTTTTTATTTTTATAAGGCAGAGGCTTGGATAGAGAAATACACTTTTATTGTTTTTAATAAAAAAATAGACAAATTTTTTTATTAAAAATTAAATAAAAAATTTTTTTTTGTACTAACCCTATTAAACAAAATGCTAGGGGAAAAACGTACAAATTGTATACAATTTTTATAACTAAACAACAAAAATAACCAATCTGTTTATTTACCATATATTGGTAATGTTAAAATTTCGATATAACAAAAAGATGCATAAGAAATACTCTTTTAAAATTTTTGTATCTCAAGTTGAGGTAAATAGTCAGAGAAGTAGGAATTTTGTTGTCTTTTGTTTTATCGAAAATAAGAGGAAATATAAGTAATTGGATACAGTATTAACATATGAAACATTGGTAAATGAAAAAGCTAGGTGAATCCAAATTAGGATGTTCACCTAGCTTTTTATTTTATAATTGCAGTAAACCAAAGTTGTAAGATCTTACTCAGAGTGATGTAACATATACGTATAAGCCGTGTCGTAAAGGTGCTCTAAATCAGCATCCGTCATGAAAACTAAGTCCTCAGTTGATAATCCTTTTGTTAATTCCAAAAATTGAACCATGTTTTTACGCTCTTCTCTACTCATCATTAACAACACTCCCTTTGATTTAAATGATTGATAAATTTGTTTTCAATCTGTTTTAATACAGTGTATTTATTTATTAGTTATTATATAACAGTAAAACCAAAATGTGCTAGTGATTTTTACTAAAAAGGTAAAAAAACATTTTTATCATTTCATTAATTATTATCCAATTTACAACGAACTAATTATTCTAATATAATATCGAATATTACAATTTTCATTAAAGAATGTAACATAACTAGACCAGTTTGTAAGGGTTTCCATAAAGTGGGTAAATAATCCGACAAAATACCTTGTTTTATGGTAAATTTAACCAAACTTCCCTATTTCTTGATTAATTTTTACTTAACTTTTTGTTAAGTAATTGTTATACTAGGCACTGTTGAATCTGAGTGTATATTTTAATAGAATAATAAACGTATAGAATTTAAGGAGGAAGCGATGGAAGAGACGATTAGTTTACAGGAATTATTCGGCGTTATTAAGAAACGTCTGATCATGATAATTTGTATTACAGTTGTAGCCACAGTGGTTACAGGAGTTATTAGCTTTTTATTTTTAACCCCGATTTATCAATCTTCAACACAATTATTAGTTAATCAAAAAGAAACAAAAGATTCTTCAATTTATCAGAATAACCAAGTACAAACAAATGTTCAATTGATCAATACATATAATGTAGTTATTAAGAGCCCAGCTATTTTAGATGAAGTTATTAATCAATTAAATTTAGATTATACAGTTGCCGAACTAACTAAAAATATTACAGTTGCAAGCGAAACAAACTCACAAGTTTTTACAGTTACGGTACAAGATCCTAATTCAGAGCAAGCACAAGCGATTGTAAATACGATTGCAAGTGTATTTCAGGAAAAAATTAAAACAATTATGAGTGTAAATAATGTAACTGTTTTAGCAAAAGCAGATTTAAGTGAAAATCCGATTAAACCAAATAAGAAATTAAATGTAGCAATTGGTTTTGCTGTTGGATTAATGCTTTCAGTTGGTATTGCCTTCTTACTTGAGTTTTTAGATAACACAGTTAAGACTGAAAAACAGCTTGAAGAATTATTGGAATTACCGATTCTTGGTGTCATCTCTGAAGTAACAAAGGGAAAAATCACTCCTAAAATAAATTTAAAAGTGAGAAAGGGTGCGTAAAATGGTTAAAAAAACGGCTAAAGAAAAATTAAAAAGATTTCTTATTACATTAACAAACCCTAAATCACCATTTGCAGAGCAATATCGAACAGTGCGTACGAACATTCAATTTTCTTCGATCGATAAAAAAATAAAATCAATTTTAGTGACATCTTCTGAGCCTTCAGAAGGCAAAACAACGACAATTGCGAATCTTGCTGTTACATATGCTCAGCAAGAAAAGAAAGTTCTTCTAGTAGACGCAGACTTACGTAAACCTCAATTGCATTCTGATTTTAAGTTAGAGAATTTTAAAGGTTTAACAACTGCTATTGCACAAGAAAAGTCCTTAAAGGACGTTATACAAAAAACTGATATTAGCAATCTATCAATTCTAACTTCGGGCCCTATTCCACCAAATCCATCTGAACTATTATCTTCAGAGAAAATGAAGAAATTGATTGCACAAATGCATGAACAATATGATGTGATTCTTTTTGATGCTCCTCCATTGTTAGCAGTTACCGATGCTCAAATCATTTCACAAGTATGTGATGGTACGATTTTAGTTGTCCGTAGAGGATACACGGCAAAAGAAAAAATTAAAAAAGCAAAAGAGTTATTAACACTAGTAAACGCAAACATTCTAGGTGTGGTTTTAAATCGAGCGGAACAGGGGAAAGACGGTTACTACGATTATTATGGTAGCGAAAAATGATTGATCTACACTGTCATATTTTACCTGGCCTAGATGACGGTCCAATTACAATGGAAGATAGTATTAATATGGCTCGAGCAGCCGTGGACAATGGGATTCATACAATTGTTGCATCACCTCATCATCAGAACGGACGTTACAATACAGACAGAAAAGAGATCGTAGAAAAAGTAGAAGAGCTAAATAAAGTATTAAAGGAAAAAGCTATACCTTTAACGATTTTGCCAGGGCAAGAGGTAAGGCTTTATGGGGAATTAATTCAAGACTTTGAGCTTAATCGAATTGTTTCAATTAATGATGGAAGACGCTATTTACTATGCGAGCTTCCTTCATCCCATATACCACAATTTACAAATAGGTTATTTTACGAGATGCAAGCAAATCGAATTATACCGATTCTTGTACATCCTGAACGAAACAAAGTTCTTATAAACGAACCAGATATTCTTTATGAATTTGTCCAAAAAGGGATCTTAACTCAACTAACTGCTTCATCGATAACAGGTAAATTCGGTAAAAAAATTCAAAAGTTTGCTTTTAAATGTATTGAGGCAAATTGGGTGCATATTATTGCATCAGATGCACACAACACGAAAAATCGGAATTTTGAGTTAATTGATGCATACGAAGTCATCCGAGAAAAATTTGGAATAGAAACCGAGTTCCAAATGAGGGGAAATGCACAATCAATTATGAATGGTGACATTCTTTATCCAGAAGAACCTCTTAAATTAAAACAAAATATTTTTAGTCGTTTACTAGGAATCTAATAAATGATAGGTGATATCTCCTTACTGTTATCAATGGGGGGTACTCGGCTGTACTGTGGGAAGATAATGGAATTGTCTTCCTTAGACGCAAGTCGTCAAGAGTATGGTGTGAGGTTGGGTTAGATGCCCAGATTTTACATATAGTGCGATTTCATGTGTAATTCCTTGAGGAATATAGATGTAATAGTTCTATTTTGAATGGGATATTAAAATTTAATTAGAAATATAGAGGGATATTATGAAAAAAGTTAGAAAAGCAATTATACCGGCAGCAGGGTTAGGAACAAGATTTTTACCAGCTACGAAGGCATTACCAAAAGAGATGCTTCCAATTGTAGATAAGCCAACTATTCAATATATTATCGAGGAAGCGATTGAATCAGGGATTGAAGATATTATTATTGTTACTGGAAAAGGTAAGAGAGCAATTGAAGATCATTTTGATAATGCTTTCGAATTAGAGCAGAACTTATTGGAAAAGAAAAAGTTTGATATCTTAAAAGAAGTTCAAGCACCTTCACAAGTTGATATTCATTACATTCGACAAAAAGAACCTTTAGGACTTGGTCACGCTGTATGGTGTGCGCGTAAATTTATTGGGAATGAGCCTTTCGCAGTTTTACTTGGGGATGATATTGTCCAAAACGATGAAGGAAGACCATGCTTACGTCAACTAATGGATGAATACGAAAACACACATTCTTCTGTAATCGGTGTACAACAAGTAGAGGATAATCAAACCAATCGTTACGGTATTATTGACCCTTCAGTAAATGCAGGAAGAAGATACGGTGTAAGTGATTTTGTTGAAAAGCCTGCACCTGGCACTGCACCATCTAACTTAGCAATTATGGGGCGATATATTTTAACACCAGAAATTTTTATGTTTTTAGATGAACAAAAACGAGGTGCAGGTAATGAAATTCAATTAACAGACGCAATTCAAGCTCTTAACAAAATCCAACGTGTATTTGCTTATGAATTTGAAGGAACGCGTTTTGATGTTGGAGAAAAGTTTGGTTTTATTCAAACTACAATTGAAATGGCATTGAAAAATAGTGATTTGCGTTCTGATTTATTGAAGTTAATGAGTGAATTAGTTGAAAGAGAACTGGTGATGAACTAAAAGTAATAAAAATCTTGATTTTGAAATAAAACTAAATATTTTTTATAGAAGGGCGGTAGGATAAACTTGGATTCCGCAAAACTTCAACAATCAGATAGGTACTCTAATTCGACAAAAACTGTGATAGAAGTTGAAAAAAGAATAGTATACTCTATTTTAAAAAGAAGTATGGATATATTTGGGGCATTAATTGGAATATTAGTATTATTACCATTATTTGTGTTCGTTGCTATTTGTATAAAATTAGAAGATAAAAATGGATCAGTATTTTTTAGCCAAATTCGAGTCGGAAAAAATGGAAAAGAATTTAAAATGTTTAAGTTTCGATCGATGGTCACTGATGCAGAAGCACGACTTGAACAATTATTAAAGTTTAATGAAGTATCTGGTGCGATGTTTAAAATGAAAGAGGACCCTAGAATAACTAATATTGGAAAATTTATTCGAAAAACTTCTATAGACGAGTTACCTCAATTACTAAACGTATTGTTAGGAGATATGTCATTAGTAGGTCCAAGGCCACCAATTCCAAGAGAAGTAAAAGAGTATACAGAATATGATTTACAGAGATTGTCAGTTAAACCAGGGTGTACAGGCCTTTGGCAAGTTAGTGCTCGTAATAGTGTAGGATTTACCGAGATGGTAGAATTAGACATTGAATATATTAATAGACAAAGTATATATTTTGATTTCTTTATACTATTAAAAACTTTTGTTGTTCTTTTGGGTTCTAAGGATGCTTATTAATTAATTATTAAAACGTACAATTAGTAGTTAAATAATTAGTTTAAAATAATAACTGAAATTCGTTTATTTCACTGAATTATTAGGAGTAATAAATGTATAAGAGAAAACCTTTATTTTATTTAGACAGTTTATTTTTAATTGTTTATTTTATGATGTTAAGTTGGACAGCATTTAATGAATGGTTACCTAAACGAGAGATTATTACATATTTACAATTTTATTTTTTAATAAAATTCTTTATCTATGTATTTATAAAAAAAGAGAGAGTAGTTTTTAGCTATTCCTCAAGTATTATTTCATTATTTTGTGTCTTATCAATTTTTTGGTCAAATAGTTTATCAGATTCAAAGTATTATGTAAATCAACTAGTAATTCAAACTTTACTATTTATTTACTTTGCTAATGAATATGATATAAGAAGATTACTTCAATTAATTTTCTATTCAGGCAGTATAATGGCTATTTTATCTCTGATCGTTTCAAAAGTATTCCCAACCTATGGTATCGATCAATTAATCCATTATGGTGCATGGGAGGGAATATTTACTCAAAAGAATAATTTAGCAGAAGTGATGTTATTTTATTTAATCTTCAATTATTACTATTTATGTTATAAAGATATTAAAAAGGGTAAATTACATGTATTTATTATAATATTAATGATATTTTTACAAGTATTACTGATTTTTTTAAGTCAATCTACAACAGCACTTTTTTTATTAACTGTTTTTATTCTATTTGTCTTAAGTACGTATGCATTTAGTAAAATTAAAAATAAATTGTTAAGAATCTCTATTTTATCTTTTCTAACACCGTTTTTACTTTATGTAATATTGGCATTTATTACCAATGTAAAATGGATACTAGGGTTATTTGGAAAAGATCTAACTTTTACAGGTAGAGATGTAATTTGGGAAGCTTCATTTAAATTAATGGAAAACAAATGGTTACTAGGTTATGGGTATAGAGCAATTGGAGATGGTACTTATTTTCATAGTAATTTAACAAATTATATAAATTTTGAAATATACTCTCTACACGATGGTTTTTTAGAGACATTAGTTTATATAGGAATTATTGGATTTAGTATAGTATTATTTGGCCTTTCTTTATTTTTAGTAAAGAGTTTCAGGTCAATAAATGGTTCACAATTTAGTTTTTTATCATTGGGGTTTTTATGCTATTTATTAATATTAAATTTACAAGAAAGTGCATTTATCGGAAGTGAATTCGCGTTAGTTTGGGGAATATTTGTTTATTTACAAACGAGCATAAAGTTAAACAAAGACTACTTGCATGGAAAATAGGCAAGTAGTCTTTATGTTAAAAGGAGTTGTAAGAATGAAATTTTTAGTATTAACTCATCAATATCCTAAAAAAGACAATTTATATAGAAGTGGATTTGTTCATCAGCGTGTTTGTGAATATATAAAAAAAGGCTTTGAGACAGAAATATGGGTTCTAGATAATAATAAGACAGATGTGTCTAAATATATTTTTGAAAGTGTTACGGTTTTCGAAGGTAATGATGAATCTTTTAGACTATATGTAAAAGAAAACAATATTACACATTTATTAGTGCATTTCTTACTTACTTCTACAATGAAAGCTTTAGGAAAGGTAGAAAAAAAAATTCCTGTTATAATTTGGGTACATTTATTCGAAGCTTCTAGTTGGAAGAGAAGATTATTTGATTTTAATAACATCTATTTTTTAAAATTTATATTAGAAAATATAAATCAGTTACGAAACTTTAAGAAATTTAATGAAACTTCAAATCAAAATCTAACGTATATATTTGTATCTGATTGGATAAAAAAAATAGCAGAAAAAGATGTTAATACGCGATTTAATAATGTAAATATCATTCATAATTATATTAATACCGATTTATATAAATATAGTCATAAAGATATTGAGAGTAGAAAGAAGATTCTTTCTATTAGAACATTTCAAAGCAAGAAGTATGGAAATGATATATCTGCTGATGCTATTAAAATTTTAAGTACAAAAGATGAGTTTAAAGATATGGAATTTGTTTTGTATGGTAAAGGTAAATATTTTAACAAAGTTAAGGAAGAACTTAAACATTTCCCTAATGTAAAAATGTACAATAATTTTTTGTCACAAGAAGAAATTGCAAATTTGCATAAAAAGTTTGGTGTGTTTTTGTGTCCTACTAGACAAGATTCACAGGGAGTTTCCATGGGGGAAGCAATGTCTAGTGGTTTGGTGCCAGTAACATCAAATAATTCAGCTATTCCTGAATTTGTTACAAACGGTAAGAATGGATTTTTATCAAATAATCCAAGAGAGCTTGCAAGTGCAATCTTAGATCTATATTATGATCCGAATAAATTTATTAAAATGTCACAAATGGCTTCGACAGATGTTAATAAACAATGTGGCATTCAATCGACAATAGATAGAGAGATTGAAGCTATATTAAATGCAGATAAAATAAATTAGGAGGATAAAATGACTAATAGTAATTTATTAAATAAATTTCTAGAGTATGCATTAGGTAGTGGGATTGTCTTACTATTAGGTTTAATTTCATCTCCTATTAATACAAGATTATTTTCACCAAATGAATTTGGGAAATATTCAATGTTTATCTTGTTTTCTAGTCTAATTGGTTCCATTATTTTGATGGGGTTAGATAATTCGTTTGTAAGATTTTTTTATGAAGAAGAAAAAGAGGGAAGAGCAAAATTATTAAAAGCATCTTTAAAGCTTCCCATTCTATTAGTAGTAATTAGTTCTTTATTATTAATAATTTTTTGTAGTAGTATACTAAATCAATTATTTAATGAATTTAATATACAATTAATAATACTGATTATTATTAATAATTTTTTCTCACTTTTGAGTAGGTACATGTTTTTAGTAGTCAGAATGCAACAGAAAGGTAGAATATACTCTTACTTACAGATAGCTCAAAAAGCGTTAAATATAATTTTAATAATAGTTTTTTTTAAGTTTTTCGATAACAATTTTTTAGCATTAGTATATTCTTTTGTGATATCTCAATTAATTGCTTGTTTAATAGGAATGTTAATTGAAAAAGAAATTTGGTTTTCAATGTTTAAAAGTAATCAGATCAAAACAACTAATATAGAGTTGTTAAAATATGGATTTCCTTTGGTCTTTACGTATTTAATTACATGGTTGTTTCAATCAATTGATCGAATTGCTATAAAACATTTCAAAGACTTTAAAGAATTAGGTTTATATGCTGCTGCATTTTCTATCGTTGCACTATTAAATGCTGTACAAGGAGCATTTACTACTTTTTGGGTACCTGTCGCATTTGAAAAATTTAGCAAAAACCCTAATGATAAACAATTTTTTGAAAAAGTAAGTAGATTGGTTGCTTTTACTATGTTCTTTATTGGTACTTTAATAATACTATTTAAAGACATAATAATTTATCTTTTGGGTAATGAATACAGAGGAGCAAGTTATATTATGCCTTTCTTAATATTTATGCCAATTATGTATACAATTTCTGAAACCACTGTTATTGGTATAAATTTCCAAAAAAAGTCTTCTATGCATATTATTATTGCAATCATAGCAGCTTTAGTAAATCTAATAGGAAATTTACTATTAGTACCTAATTATGGTGCAGTTGGAGCTGCCATTTCTACAGGGATAGCGTACATTATTTTCTTCTATCTTCGAACAATAATTTCTAAAAAATATTTTAAAATTAATTATGGCTTAACCAAAATATTCATAAGTACATTATGTTTATTTGTATTAGCTTTCTATGCTAGTTTTAATAATGTGGATATTATTTCAATTTTACTTGGAGTGTTAAATTTATTTGTTATCGTATTTCTTTATTATAAGGATATATTTAATTTATTTAGTTTCAATAATTTGATTAAAAAAAATTAATTGTTTTAAAATTATTTAATTTGAGGAGCAACAATTTGATGGAAAAATTGGGTAATGTACTAGTTTCTGTTATTATTCCAACTTTTAACAGAGAAAAATTAATAAATAGAACTATAGAAAGTGTATTATCTCAAACATATACCAATTTTGAGGTTATTATTGTAGATGATGCTTCAACTGACAATACAGAAAAGGTTATTAAAGGTTTTAGAGATGAAAGAATAAAATATATTCGATTAGAAGAAAATAGCAGAGGCACCAAGCCTAGGAATATAGGAATCTTAGAAAGTAAGGGAGAGTTAATAGCTTTACTTGATTCTGATGATGTATGGTTACCGAATAAATTGGAAAAACAAATTGAGTTTATTAAAGATGATATTGGAAATGATTTTATGTGTTTTACCGATGTGATTCTTAAAGCAGATAATAGTAAAGAGGTTAAATCAAGAAATCGTGAAATTATTGAAGGTGAAGATATTCTAGAATATATTATTTTAGAAGATAATTCTGTTCAGACAAGTACTTATTTACTTTCAGCATCTTTGGCTAAAAAAACTCTCTTCGGTTACGATGTAAAGAAACACCAAGATTGGGATTTCTGTCTTAAGCTTCAAAAACAAAATACGAAATTTATTTCACTACAAGAAGCTTTATCAATTTATTATGTTGATAAAAGAGAAGGAAGAATTGCAATAAATAGCAAATACCAAGTCTCCCTACAATGGCTGGAAAAAGTAAAAATGTATATGTCAAATAAAACATACCATGCATTTTTAGCAAAATATGTTGCTAATTCAATTATTATTGAAGGCAATAGACTTCAGGGTTTTAAAATTTTTGCTCAAGCTTATGCGGAAAAAGCAATAAATCAAAAAATGTTTCTTAAAGGTTTAGTTAAATGTGCATTGCCAAATTTTCTAATCAAACGTTTGTTATAAAAAATTAATTAACGAGGTAATTTTAAAATGAAAATATGCTTAGTTGGTTCTAGTGGTGGTCACTTAACCCATCTTATGCAATTAGAAGAATGGACTAAAGATAAAGAAAGAGTATGGGTAACATTTAAGAAAGAAGATGCCATATCTCAATTAAATAATGAAAAAGTATATTGGTGCTATTATCCTAGCAATAGAAATATAAAAAACTTAATTAAAAATACTTTTTTAGCAATTAAAGTCTTAAAAAATGAAAAACCTAATATTATAGTTTCGACAGGAGCGGCCCCTGCAATTCCGTTTTTTTATCTTGGGAAGTTATTCGGTGCCAAAACAATTTATATTGAAGTATATGATCGAATCGATTCTCCTACTATTACTGGTAAAATTGTATATCCGATTTGTGATGAATTTATTATTCAGTGGGAGGAACAAAGAAAATTTTATCCTAAGGCAAAATATTTAGGAGGTTTATTTTGATATTTGCAACAGTTGGCACACATGAGCAACAATTTAATCGATTAGTAAAACAATTAGATATATTGAAAGAAAATAATATCATTAAAAAAGATGAAGAAGTTATTATTCAAACTGGATATAGTAACTATACAACAAAATACTGTACTACTAAGAAAATTATGGGCTATGATGAAATGATCGATGTTATGAAAAAAGCCAGGATTATTATTACACACGGCGGTCCAGGTTCTATTTTCTCTGCTATTCAAATGGGAAAAATTCCTATAGTAGTCCCAAGAAATCCAATTTTTGATGAACATGTAGATGGTCATCAAGTAGATTTTGTAAAAAGAATGAATGATAATAATAGAGTAATTGGGGTATTTGAAATAATCGATTTGGAATCAACAATAATTAATTACGAAACACTTTCAAAAAAATTAGGTGAACAAAAGGGAAATAATAAAAATTTTGTAACTAAATTTATTAAATTAGTAGATGAAATGTTCATCAATTAGTTTATTCAAGGAGTATTGATATTATGAATAAACCTTTAATCAGTGTCATTATTCGGGTATATAATGAAGAAAAATGGATAAGTACAGTGTTAGAAAGTTTAAAAAAACAAGAGTATCGAGAGTTTGAAACAATAATTGTAGATTCACAATCGACAGATAATACTATTAATATATGTAAGAAGTACGACTGTAAAATCGTATCGATTAATAAAAAAGATTTTAATTATAGTTATGCTAGCAATGTTGGAGCAGAAAATGCTAGTGGAGACATTTTATGCTATATCAGTGGTCATTCTGTGCCTTTCCATTCAAATTATTTAGGAATTGCTGCGAAATTATTTAATGATTCATTGATTGGCGGTGTATATGGTGAAGTAATAGCTTTACCAGATGGTTCAATTACTGAAAAATTATTTAACAATCTAGGATATAAGAAATCGTTAAAAGAAGGTACAATTTTTGAAAAAGAAATTCATCCAGGAATCTTAAGTTGTAGTAATGCTTTTCTAAGAAAAGATATATGGAAAAAGCATAAATTTAAGGAAGAGTTAGGTCATGGTGGCGAAGATGTTGAAATGGCTTATCGTATTATTCAAGAAGGTAAATATATTGTGAAAGAACCAAATTTACTTGTTATGCACTCACATGGGAGTAGTTTTTTTAAATTTATAAAAGAGTTTAGGGCTTGGAGATCAATGTATAGTGATGTAGAGAATTATATAAAACTTAATGAATAACATTTTAAAATGAAGTTACAATTAAGTTTTTTTGAATAGGGGATCACATGAATAAAAAAATTTATTTGTTTAAAAAATATTACTTTAAACTTTTAGGTAAGAACGAAAAATTAATGAGTTTAAATATAAGATATTACCGATCAGTTGGTGTCAAAATAGGGGAAAATATGAGAGCTTTCTCTCCTTTATTAACAGCAGAACCATATTTATTAGAATTTGGAAATAATATTACGATTTCATCAAATGTTACATTTATCACACATGATAATTCTGTAACTAAAATAGTAGATAATGCTACTGATGTCTTTGGGAGAATTAAAGTTGGGAAAAATTGTTTTATTGGTCATGGTTCAATAATACTACCAGGAGTAACTCTTGGAGATAATGTCATAGTTGGTTCAGGTAGTGTGGTAACTAAAAGCTTTCCTTTAGGTGATGTGGTAATAGGAGGGAATCCTGCTAAAGTCATTTGTACTACTAAAGATTATTTTCAAAAGATTAATCCACATGCATTGAATACAATAGGTATGAGTAATAGTGAAAAGAAAAATTATATATTAAATTTGCCATCACAGAAATTTGTGGTTAAATAAATAAGTTTATTTAAACTTATTTATTTAAGTGGTATTAATGATTTAGATATAACTTAGTTAGATATCGTTACAAATGAAATAGCTTGACTAGCTCAAGTATAAAACACTATTTGGAAATAGGATGTGATTTAAAAGTTGAAAGTTGGTTATATACTTAAAAATTATCCTGAACTAAGAAATATTATTGGAAAAGTAAACAATACTGATTATGTATATGATAGTAAAAATAATCTTTTTCAATATTCTAATAAAATAAAAAAACTTTTGAATAGCTATTTAGGATTTAAATATAGCGGTGATGAACTATTTAAACACAAATCAGTATTAAATCTGAAACAATTAGATTTTTATCATTTCTTTAATCATATTAGTTACGGTAATAAGCCGTATATTACTACTTTTGAAACAGTTATTCCTAGAACAAGTCAGTTTTTGTTTGGTTTCAAAGAGGAGAAGAATAAAAAAGAAATTGATAGTTCTATAGTTAAAGAAATAGAAGTTTTAGACAGAGATACTTGTAAGAAATTAATTGCCATTTCTGAATGTACCAAAGAATTTCAATTTAATCTTTTAAACAACTTTGAACCCAAACTAGCAGAGCGAATAAAAAAGAAAATAATAGTTTTGCATCCTCCACAAGAATTACTAATTAATAGTTATAAAGAAAAGTTCTCAGGTGATCAAGATTCAGAAGCGATCACTTTTGTTTTTGTAGGACGTCATTTTCATCAAAAAGGCGGATATGAATCAGTAGTTTCATTTGATCGTTTATGCAAAAAACATCCTAATTTGAAGTTGAAATTAATTATTATAGGCAATGTACAGAATACCGAAGATAGTACAAAAATAGTTTCATTAGAAGATATTCGATTTATCGAAAATATAATAGGGAAAAATAAAAATATTGAGCTAAAAAAAGAAATGCCTAATTTAGAGGTATTGGAAATCTTTAAATTAAGTCATATAGGTCTTCTACCAACTTGGGCTGATACTTATGGATATTCAGTATTGGAAATGCAGGCGGCTGGTTGCCCTGTCATAACTACTAATGTTAGGGCCTTACCTGAAATAAATAACGATGAAGTAGGCTGGCTAATTGATTTACCATTAAATGATACAAAAGAAGCTGTTAATTCAAATGAATCAGATAAAAGTAGAATTAGAGAAACGATAATTTCTTCTTTATATAAAATAATGAGTAGTATTGTTGAAAATCCAGAGTCAATTGAACAAAAAGGAATAAATTCATTAAAGAGAATTAAAGAAGAACATAATCCTGATACTTATGCTCAGAAAATTCAATCTATTTACGAAGATATAATATAATAGATCAATAAACCAATAAACGTTTTTTTAGATTTCTGATTCAGGCCTTTTGGGACAATTTTTGTATTCGAGCAAATAATTAATATTTACAAATAATTTTAAGTTAATGGAGATGTACTAATTAATGAAAATTACAATAGCGGGAACAGGTTATGTTGGATTATCAAATGCAATTTTACTAGCCCAACATAATGAAGTAATAGCACTTGATATTAATCAAGAAAAAGTAGACATGATTAATAATAGAAAATCTCCTATTATTGATAATGAGATTGAAGAGTTTTTAGCTTCTAAAGAGCTAAACTTAACTGCAACTACGGATAATTATTTAGCTTTCAAAGATGCGGAGTATGTAGTAATTGCTACACCAACAAACTATGATTCGGAAAAGAACTATTTTAATACTAGATCGGTTGAAGCTGTTATTGCAAACGTATTGTCTATTAATCCAGAAGCAATATTGGTGATTAAATCAACAGTTCCAGTAGGATATACAGAAAAAATAAAGGAGAAGTTCGAAACAGATAATATTATTTTCTCACCAGAGTTTTTAAGAGAAGGAAAAGCACTTTATGATAACTTATATCCCTCGAGAATTATAGTTGGAGAAAAGTCTGATAGAGCAAAAGTATTTGCTAATTTATTGGTAGAAGGCGCACAAAATGAAAATATAGATGTATTATTTACAAATTCAACAGAAGCTGAAGCTATTAAACTATTTGCTAACACTTATCTTGCGATGAGAGTGGCTTTTTTTAATGAGCTAGATTCATATGCTGAAGTAAGATGTCTAGATACGAAACAAATTATTGATGGAGTTAGTCTTGATCCAAGAATAGGGAATCACTATAATAATCCTTCTTTTGGCTATGGTGGCTACTGCTTACCTAAAGATACAAAACAGTTACTAGCTAATTATTCAGACGTTCCAAATAATATTATGACTGCAATTGTTGATGCAAATAGAACGAGAAAAGATCATATTGCAGATATGATAATTAGTATGAATCCAAAGATTGTAGGTATATATAGACTGACCATGAAAACAGACTCAGATAACTTCAGACAGTCGGCCATTCAGGGTATTATGAAACGTATTAAGGCTAAGGGCATTGAAGTAATTGTATACGAGCCAGCTTTAAGTGAAGAGAAATTCTATAATTCTAAAGTGATTAATGAATTAGATGAATTTAAAGGAATATCTGATGTAATCGTGGCGAATAGATTATCAGATGATTTAAGAGATGTTGAGCGTAAAGTATATACGAGAGATTTATTCAGTAGGGATTGAACTCTAACCTACTAAACTAAAAAAGTTACAATGGTTTACTGATTACATTGTAACTTTTTATTATTTTTACACATGCAAGATTGTAAATTTTTCTATAAATAGGGGTAAATAAATAATATGACTTACAAAAATTCTTTCATGAGATGGTACAATCAACAAACACTAGATCCTGAATTAAAAACAATACTAGAACAAATGAAATCAAACGAAAAACTAATAGAAGACAGCTTCTACAAAAACCTAGAATTCGGCACAGGCGGAATGCGAGGAGAACTAGGAGCTGGAACAAATCGCCTAAACATATACACAGTAAGAAAAGCATCAGAAGGACTAGCACGTTTCATCGAGAGCCAAGGTGAAGAAGCAAAACATCAAGGTGTGGTAATTGCATACGATTCTCGTCACAAATCACCTGAATTTGCAATGGAAGCTGCAACAACTCTTGGAGCACATGGTATTAAAACGTATGTATTCGAAAGCTTACGTCCAACTCCAGTTTTATCATTTGCAGTTCGATATTTAGGTGCGTTCAGTGGAATCGTACTAACAGCAAGTCATAACCCACCTGAATACAACGGATACAAAGTATACGGTCCCGATGGTGGTCAATTACCTCCTGCGGAAGCAGATGCATTAACTAACTTCGTAGATCAGGTTGAAGATGAATTATCAGTAGAAGTAGCTTCAAAAGAAGATCTACTAGCTAATGGTTTACTAGAAATAATAGGTGAAAAAGTAGACTCAGCTTATTTAGAAGAGTTAAAAACAGTTGTTGTGAATGCTGAAGTTGTAGAAAAGCATGCGAAGGACTTAAATATTGTTTTCTCACCTTTACATGGGACATCTAATATTCCTGTTCGAAATGGATTAAGTATGTTAGGTTACACGAATGTAACTGTCGTCAAAGAGCAGGAGCTTCCAGATCCAAACTTTACAACTGTAAAATCTCCGAACCCAGAAGAACACGCAGCATTCGAACTAAGTATTCAGTACGGTGAGCAAGTAAATGCAGATGTATTAATTACAACTGATCCTGATGCTGATCGTTTAGGTGTTGCTGTGCGGAACTCTGAAGGTGAGTTTACCATTTTAACAGGTAACCAAACTGGTGCATTAATGCTTGAGTATTTATTATCTCAAAAGAAATCACTTGGAACTTTACCTAAAAACGGAGTAGTTTTAAAAACAATCGTTACGTCTGAAATTGGACGAGTAATTGCACAAAACTATGGCATTGATACGATTGATACACTTACAGGGTTTAAGTTTATTGGCGAGAAAATTAAAGAGTATGAACAAACGGGTGAATACAAGTTTCAATTTGGCTATGAAGAAAGCTATGGCTATTTAATTCGTGATTTTGTAAGAGATAAAGATGCAGTTCAATCAGTTATTTTAGCTTGTGAAGTAGCTGCATATTATAAGTCTCAAGGTAAAACATTATATGATGGTTTACTAGAAATCTTTGAAAAGTACGGTTACTTTAAAGAAGATTTAGTATCTATGACTTTAAAAGGAAAAGACGGAGCTGAGCAAATTAAACAAATGATGAATGAGTTCCGTATGAATCCACCGAAAGAGTTTGCTAGTCTTGAAGTAGCAGTAATTGAAGACTATAAGGAAAGTACTAAAACAAATCTTGAAGATGGAACGACTGTTGAAATCAATCTTCCTAAATCGAATGTACTAAAATACATCTTATCAGACGAATCATGGTGCGCATTACGACCATCAGGTACTGAGCCGAAAATTAAATTCTATTTCGGCGTAAAGGGAAATTCATTAACAAATAGCGTAGAAAAATTAGAAGAGATTAAAAAAGATTTATTAAGTCGTTTTGACAAGTAAGAAAATTGGTGCACAAGAGAATCTAAAATGAAGATCCTGTGCTTTTTTTATTATGTGAAATATAGAGGCTAGGCCTCACTATATTATAGAAGAAACAAATAAGGAGAGGTTTTCATGATTCTAGTTGTTGGCGGAGCAGGATACATAGGCAGTCACACAGTTAAAGAACTAGTCGATCAAAACTATGGAGTAGTTGTATTAGATAATCTAACAACTGGTCATCGAGACGCAGTAGATGAGCGAGCAATCTTTGTTGAAGGAGATTTAGGTGACGCAAAAGTTTTAGAGACTTTATTCTCAACATATAAAATTGACGCCGTAATGCATTTTGCTGCTTATAGTTTAGTAGGAGAATCAGTTATGAATCCATTAAAGTATTATAAAAATAATGTTGGTGCGACATTAACATTACTAGATAATATGATAAAGTTTGACGTAAAGAAGTTTATCTTCTCTTCTACTGCAGCAACATATGGTATTCCTGAAGCTGATATTATTACAGAAGAAACATTAACGAACCCAATCAATCCATATGGCCAATCCAAGTTAATGATCGAAAAAATCTTAGCTGACTTCCACAAAGCATATGGTTTAGGCTATGTTGTACTACGTTACTTTAATGCAGCGGGAGCACACACAACAGGATTAATTGGGGAGGATCACACTCCTGAAACACATTTAATTCCACTTGTCCTACAGCATTTACTTGGTCAACGTGAATCAATTAGCGTATTTGGAAGTGATTACCCAACGCCAGATGGCACTTGTATCCGCGATTATATCCATATTACTGACTTGGCATCGGCACATATTTTAGCTCTAGCAAGTTTACTAGAAAATGGTGGCCTTAATAAAACGTATAATTTAGGGAATGGAAAAGGATTTTCTGTAAATGAGATTATTAAAACATGTGAACGAATTACAGAAAGAAATGCAAATGTCATCCTCACTGACCGTAGGGAAGGTGATCCAGCCCAATTAATAGCTTCATCACAAAAAATCTATGAAGAATTAGGCTGGGAGACGAAATATTCTTTAGAGCAAATAATCGAAACAGCCTGGAATTGGCATCAAAAGAATCCAAATGGATATAAAACAATTTCTTATGAATTGAAGTAAACATGACCTTCTTTTGAGGGTTATGTTTTTTGCTTTTCAAATAATTGAGAAATAAAAGTTAGGCAAATACATATCAAATCAAGTAAGATAGAATAGTAATGTTAAATTTTTACAAATTAAATTCCTAATCAAAGGAGAAAAATCTTGTCCAGATCAGAAAAAAGCTCATCTAAAAAAATGTCCACAACAAAAAAAGTACTATTAATCCTAGTTAGTGTAGTAGTCCTAATCGGTCTAGGAATAGGCGGTTATGCGTATTCAATTTACCACAATGTAAATAAGACAACAGACGCAATCTATAAAGACATAAAGAAAACAGATAAACGAAAAGATGAAGTAAATGTTGAAAAGAAAGAACCTTTCTCTCTTTTACTATTAGGGGTTGATCATCGCCCTGGTGATAAAGGTCGTTCGGATTCAATGATTGTGATGACGGTTAATCCGAATACACATACAACAAAAATGGTAAGTATTCCGCGTGATACAAGAACTGAAATTGTTGGAAAAGGTAAAGAGGATAAAATTAACCATGCATATGCGTTTGGTGGAATTCAAATGTCTGTTGATACGGTTGAAAACTTCTTGAACATTCCAATTGATTATTATCTTGAAGTTAATATGGAAGGCTTTAAAGATATCGTTGAAGCAGTAGGTGGAGTTGATGTAAATAATGACTTAGACTTTACTTATGATGGTGTTCACTTTACGAAAGGACCAATTCATTTAAATGGTGTAGATGCCTTAAAGTTCTCTCGTATGCGTAAGTTAGATCCTCGTGGTGACTTTGGTCGAGAGCTTCGTCAAAGAGAAATTCTTGAAGCGGTTATTAAACAGGGAGCTTCAATTTCTTCTTTAACAAACTATCAATCTATTTTACAAGCAATTCAAAAGAACGTTGTGACAAATATTACTTTAAGTGATATGGTTTCGATTCAAAAGGATTACCGTGAGGCTGCACAGAATATTAGTAAAACTCAGGTTCAAGGTGAAGGAAAAATGATTGATAAAATTTATTATTTTATTGTATCAAAACAAGAAAAAGATAGTATTTCTAATGATCTTCGCCAGCATTTAGAACTACCTGCGGAAACAAAATAACATCTAAATCTTTGATGTAATCTTTTTTTAGGAACCACCGTTAAAAGTTCTCTTTTTAACGGTGGTTCTTTTTTATGTCTTTTTTACATCCAATAGATTTCCACTGAATTTGCCATTCATTCCAATCCCCTAAGAATTTAACCTACACATCCCTTTAATCACCAACATAATAATATATATATTCCTAAATGTTTAGGAGGTCTTTGCGATAAAAGGAATTATACTTGCAGGTGGTAGTGGTACTCGACTCTATCCATTAACGATGGTGACTAGTAAGCAGCTATTGCCTGTGTATGATAAACCAATGATTTATTATCCGTTATCTACTTTAATGTTGGCGGGTATTAGAGAGATTTTAATTATATCGACTCCAGAGGATCTGCCTCGTTTTGAGGCTTTATTAGGTGATGGTTCTCAGTTTGGAGTTTCGTTGAAATATAAAGTACAACCTAGTCCAGATGGATTGGCTCAAGCGTTTATTATTGGTGAAGAGTTTATAGGAAATGATTCTGTTGCGATGATATTAGGTGACAATATTTATTATGGCAGTGGGTTGCGTAGTATTTTGAAGAAAGCAGCGATGAAGGAAAAAGGGGCAACAGTTTTCGGTTATCATGTACAGGATCCTGAGCGATTTGGTGTTGTAGAATTTGATGAGTCAGGGAAAGTTTTGAGCATTGAAGAAAAGCCAGTAGCTCCGAAATCAAATTATGCAGTAACGGGATTGTATTTTTACGATAATCGTGTCATTGAAATTGCTAAAAATGTAAAACCATCCAATCGTGGTGAATTGGAGATTACTTCTGTAAATGAAGCGTATTTAAATTTGGGTGAACTAGAAGTGGAGTTACTTGGTCGCGGTTATACATGGTTAGATACTGGAACGCATGAAAGTTTAGTGTCGGCAACAAACTTTGTCAAAACAATTGAAGAGCATCAAGGGATTAAAATATCTGCCCCAGAAGAGGTCGCTTATATTAATGGGTGGATCGATAAAGAACAATTAGTACGTTTAAGCGAATCACTCAGTAAAACAAGTTATGGTAACTATTTACGAAAAGTTGCAAATGGTGAGATTAAATATTAGCTTAAGGGGTCATTATCAATGAAAATTACAGAAACTTTTATAAAAGGAATTGTAGTTATTGAGCCAACTGTTTTTGGTGATCACCGTGGTTGGTTTATGGAAACATATAATGATTCTAAAATGAAGGATTTTGGAATGAATTTAAATTTTGTTCAAGATAATCAATCATTTTCTGCATTGAAGGGCACGTTACGTGGGTTACATTATCAGTTGTCTCCAAAAGCACAAACGAAATTAGTCCGTTGTACAAGGGGTTCCATTTTTGATGTAGCTGTTGATATTCGAAAAGGGAGTCCGACATACGGAAAGTGGTTTGGAATCGAGTTAAGTGCAGAAAATAAAAAACAATTATTAATTCCAAAAGGATTTGCTCACGGTTTTATGACTTTAACAGATGATGTGGAAGTCCAATATAAAGTTGATGAGTTATATTCACCTGAATGTGATCGAGGCATTCTTTGGAACGACCCAGTTATTCTGGTGGAATGGCCAATCAATATTTCTCCATTATTATCTGTAAAGGATAAAATCGCACCATTATTAAAGGATGCTGAAAATAATTTTATCTATAAGGAGTAAGATAAATGAAGGTTTTAGTAACTGGATACGGTGGGCAACTAGGATATGATGTCGTTCTAGAATGTGAGCGGCATGGTTTAAATGTTAAAGGCTGCGCTCGACAAGAGCTGGATATTACTAAGAGAGAATCAGTATTTTCTATAGTAGATTCATATAAACCAGATGTTATTATCCACTGCGCTGCCTATACAGCAGTAGACAAGGCTGAAGATGATAAAGAGAATTGCTGGAATGTGAATGTTGAAGGAACGAGATATTTAGTTGAAGCTGCGAAAAAGCATCATTCAAAGTTCATTTATATTAGTACAGACTATGTGTTTAATGGGAATGGTGAAAGTCCTTTTAATGAAGATGACCAACCTGGCCCAATCGGTTATTATGGATTAACAAAGTATGAAGGTGAAAAAGTTGTTCAATCATTAATCGAAAACTATTTTATCATTCGGGTTTCGTGGGTATTTGGAGTTAATGGGAATAATTTTATTAAAACAATGTTAAGACTATCAGAAACTAGAAATGAATTAAATATAGTCGAAGATCAAATCGGATCGCCAACATATACAGTTGATTTGGCTATATTAATAGTAGATTTAATTAAATCAGATAAATATGGAATCTATCACGCAACAAATGAAGGCTTTACTAGTTGGGCTGATTTTGCAAAAGAAATATTTAAACAAACCGACAGTAAAACTTTAGTAAAATCGATTGCATCCGAGGACTATCCTACTAGAGCAGCTAGACCGAAAAATTCGAGATTATCAAAACAAAAGCTAGTAGATAATGGCTTTCAATCCTTACCTTCATGGCAAGACGCATTAGCTAGGTATTTAGTTCAATTAAATAAAAGAGACGAGGTACAGTAAAAACATGAAAGTAGCTGTTACAGGCGGTGCCGGGTTTATCGGTGGAAACTTTATTCAATACATGATAAATAAATACCCGTCCTATTGCCTTTATAATCTGGATGCTTTAACCTATGCAGGTGACTTAACAAAGCATAAAAATATCGAACAAAATGAAAACTATCATTTTATCAAAATTGATATTTCAAACCGTGAAGAAATCATGACGTTATTTAAAAAGGAAAAGTTCGACTATGTAATCCACTTCGCAGCAGAAAGTCATGTTGATCGCTCAATTGTAGACCCAAGTATATTCGTGACAACAAATGTTTTAGGAACTCAAGTTTTACTAGATGCTTCAAAAGCGATAAACGTTAAGAAATTTGTACATGTATCTACAGATGAAGTGTACGGTGATCTAGATTTTGACCCTACAACTTTTTTTACAGAAGATACACCTCTACAACCGAATAGCCCGTACTCTGCAAGTAAAGCCTCATCTGACTTATTAGTTCGCTCCTATCACGAAACGTATGGATTTCCTATGAATATCACACGTTGTTCAAATAATTACGGACCGTATCACTTTCCAGAGAAGTTAATTCCATTAACCATTTCTCGTGTATTAAATGGCCAAAAAGTTCCTGTTTATGGTACTGGTGAAAATATTCGCGACTGGTTACATGTTTATGACCATTGCTCAGCGATTGATCTAGTTTTGCATAAAGGAGTAAATGGGGAAGTTTACAATGTAGGTGGCCATAACGAGCGAACAAATTTAGAAGTGGTTAAAACAATCATTTCATCGCTTGGTAAATCTGAAGACTTAATTGAATTTGTTAACGATCGTTTGGGTCATGATAAACGTTATGCGATTGATCCTAGTAAATTAGAAAAACTAGGATGGAAGCCAGTTTATAATTTCGACACTGGAATAGCTCAAACTGTGCGATGGTATGTGGATAATAAAGAATGGTGGGACAGAATCATTTCTGGTGAGTATAAGAAGTATGATGAAGATGCTAATTAAAAGAACCATTACTTAATAATAGCTTCATGTAATCGAATGTCATTGCATTATTTTGCAGTGGCATTTTTTAATAAAATCCTAGATTAGTACGAAGCCAAAAGAGGGTTGTTAGAGTAGGGAATTTGAAATATTTAGAATACATCTTTAGTTGTATTTTTATGATATAATCAAATTATTATTAAAAATATTAAAATTACATTACAATAAACTTAATAATAACTTTAATGTTTTGTATTGTTCGAAACAAAAGCGATTTAAATCAAAAATTTAAATGGTTTTTTTTTATTTAAAAACTAATTTTTCCTATATAAGATTAGGAATCAATTGTTTTGACCTGATTTAATATTGAGCTTAAATCATGATTTATTAAATTTTGAAATAAGAGGAAGTGCAAAGTTTTAAAAAGGGGATAAATACGTGGTGAAAAAACAAATAGGTGTTACGGTTGTAGTAATCAATTTTAATAAAGAGAACTATATAAAAGAATGTATTAATTCACTAAAAAAACAAACAATGAAACAACTTGAGGTTGTGATTGTTGATGATGGCTCCACAGATAATAGTGTATCAGTTATAAAAAAAGAAATTAGACGCTATAAGAATTTCCGATTAATTGAGCAAAAAAATGGAGGACCAGGAGCTGCAAGAAACAGAGGGCTTTCAGCGGCAAAAGGTGAATATATTGCATTTTTAGATAGTGACGATACAGTAGATGCAGACGTTTACAAAAGTATGTTTGATGAAGCAAAAAAACATGATGCTGATACAGTAGTTGGAGATATCACATGTTTTAATGAAAAAAGAACATGGCGACTGATGTATATGGATGATTTGTTTAAGAAAAATCTGAACCCTGTTAGACATATTAGGACTTCAAAAGATTTACATGTCACACCAAGTGTATGTAACAAATTGTTTAAGAAGCACTTATTAGAAGTTTACAATATTGTGTTTGATCAGGATTTACGTGTCGGAGAAGATCTATTATTTACACAAAAAGCTTTATTTAAATCGAATAGAACAGTCGTTATAGAGAAAAGTGTACTAAATTATCGAGTTGAACAAAACGGGGCAAGTTTAGTACAGCAAGCAGACTTAACATTTTTTGAAGGATTAGTAGAGACTCAAAAAAGGTTAGTGTCATTTCATGAGGAAAACAATACAATTATTCGCCTGTTTCCGATTGAAAAGAGGCAATGGGTCTTCTTTTGTCAGAGTATCATAAATAAACGAAAAAAGTTTACTAAAAAAGATATTTTCAATTTGTATGAAATAGGAGAAAAATATATTCAATCTATTCATTATAAAAATATTTTAACGGGTAGTCGTATGTATCAAGGACTGTTTTATGCAATTTTTAATGAAGGAACAGCTGATGATTTATACAAATTAATCTTACTAATGGATACATTGAATATTAGTCGAGAAACCGTCGAGTTAAAGGACGTAACGTATAGTTTTTTAGTAAATCATTTTCCACAGTGGAAACAATTTTTGGAAATTAAAGGATTTAGTCTTTGTCAAAAAGTTGAAGACATCTCACTTTCAAACGATACATTAAAGATAAAAGGTTTTGCATTTATTAATGGGATTAGTACGAATGGAAGTGTGAAAAAGATTGTCTTTAAAGAAATGAAAACAAAACAAGAAGTCGAATTTCCACTTGAGAATATTTCTCGTAAAGATGTTAGTTATGTACAAGGTAATAACCAAATTAATTATGATGAGTCTGGTTATGAATGTATATTTGAAAACTTATCAACGCTACTCGATAACGGTAGCTGGAGTGTTTGGATGACAGTTTCAGATCGCAATAAAACAGTAACCGAGCCTTTAAGAGTAGGTTTATACAAACTAACTAAAAAAACTAGACCTTATTTAATTGGTAACCGAAAAATTGCACCTTATTACAAAAAGAGAAATTTATCTTTCCGAGTTGTTGAAATGCCAGTGACCAAACAAATGAAATTTAATATAGGAAGAGTAAAACGAGTTGTTCGTCCTGCAGTAAAATTTGCTTACAAAAAAAAATGGCATACGTTAGTTGTTTATTGTCTTTATTTTCTATTTTATCAATTTATGAAGAGTAAAAAGTTATGGTTAATTGGTGAGCGTCAAGATACTGCACAGGATAACTCATATCATTTATTCAAATATATTCGAAGAAAGTACCCACAAATTAATGCGTACTATGTAATAGATAAGAATAGTCCTGATTATAACCATATAGCACATCTTGGGCATGTTGTTCAATTTGGTAGTATAATCCACAGTTTGATATTGCTACTTTCTACTAAAACAATTAATAGCTATGCGGAAGATCCAAATATGTATACTGATGCTTATCGAAGTATTGTTCAGGAGTTACCTGAAATTCAACGAAATGAACGGATCTTTTTACAACACGGTGTTATTGGTGTAAGTCGTGTCAGTCACGTGTTGCATAAAAATAAAGTTGATTACAAAAAGTTTGTCGTTTCTAGTGAATTTGAAAAAGAACATATCATCTCGGAATTTGGTTATGAAAAGGACGAAGTAATCGTTACTGGACTCCCAAGATGGGATGCACTTGTTGATGAAAGTAAAGGAAATGAGATTTTATTAATGCCGACGTGGCGATCATGGAATCGATCAAAGGAAGCACTTGAAGAATCGGAATACTGGGAACGTTATATGAAATTACTTCATAATAAAAATTTACATGAACTTCTTGAAAAGAAAGATTTAACATTAACTTTTTATCCTCATTATCAAACGCAATTATATATGCCGGAATTCAAGTCACCTCATGAGCGTATTAAGGTGATGGTTCAAGGAGAGGAAACTGTTCAATCTCTTTTAAAACGTCACAGTGTATTAATTACTGATTACTCAACTGTATCATTTGACTTTTCGTATTTAGAGAAACCTGTATTATTCTATCAATTTGATTATAACGAATTTTACACAAGACATTATAATGAAGGACCAATTACTCAAAATCGTTTATTTGGTCCTGTAACAGATCAAGAGGATGAGGTAATTTCTATATTAGAAAATATGGTTAATAATCGTAGTAAATGGAAAAAGAAAGCTAAGCAAAATCCATATATTATTAAACCAAACCAATCGCACACAGAACTTGTGTTTAAATCGATTGTTAATTAATTTTATAATTTGCACTAATAAATTATTAATATAAAAGACTGCCTTTGCAAAATTTGCAAAGGCAGTTATTTTTTTTACATTTTTTTAACATGGATACTCATTAAGATTCACAAAAAATCGTTAATCTCTAATTAATATAATATTTTCCTTTTTAATAAACACGTCTTACTTACTGTGTTTATCTTATTGTTCTGGAGGTTTGAAATGAAGAATAGTGAATTATTGAATAGTAGTCATGTTGATTCAACAACTGTAAATTTTAAACCAAGTTTAATAGAGGTTTCGACTGAGGATTTCGATGCTAATATTCTACGGAAAAATGAATTATTAATGAAAGAAAATGAGTTCCTCTCTAATAAAGTGATGGAATTAGAAAAAAGAATGGAAGAGCAATTATTTCGTCAGTTGGATTTAATCGTAGAGCATGAGGAATTTATGATGGGACTCGATGATTATGTTCTTGTAAACGAAGTAAAGCAGTCATTTGGTTCGTATGAATATGAAAAATTACAAGAGGAATATCAAAAGCTTCAAATAAATTACGAAACGTTTAGGAACTCAAAATTTGGAAAATTGGCAAGGAAGTATTGGAAGATCTTGAAGTATTTAAAAAGAAAATGAGGGGTCATTTATGTTAAAAGAATTAATCGAAAAACAAATAACTAGATTACGTAATGAAAAATATGACACAAAAATGATGCTGCAAGAATTAATGAATGTGGATGAACCCTTCTATTTTCAAAACCATGAGTTACTTCCATTTTCAGCTGATGATTTTACAGTTAGTAAAGGTATTCAAAGGTTTCAAAAGGAAAAGAAAACGCTATTTCACAACAAACTAATAAAGCAGACTGCGGTTATTGATTATAAAGACGAAAAAAAATTAATGGAACTACTTTTTAATGAAGGAAGAAGTCAGTTATTTACTAAATTTGGCATCACAGGCTTTGTCAGCGGTAAGTGTGAGGTTGTTTGTGAATTGCGATTTATAGATTATGAGCATAACGCTAGCACAATCAGTTTTCATATGGACGAGTTAGTTGATCTATCTCAATTTAATCAAAATGAGATACAATCGGCTTCTTTTTCAATTTACATGACAGGTGCTGCCACACTTCATTTATTTCATGCTAAATTAATGGGTTCATATAAAAATAGTTCGATAGACAATAGTCACTTGAAGAAACAAAAGAAAGAAATTAAGGACTTTCGTGTTGGTTTTATTGCAGACGAATTTACGACACGATGCTTCGATTATGAGTTTCAACTTGTAAAAATCACGCCAGAGAATTGGTTGACTGAATTTAAAAAACATCGAATTGATGTATTCTTTTGTGAGTCTGCGTGGCTTGGAAACGATGGAGCTTGGAAGGATAAAATCGGTACGAAAAATCACAGAAATCATACGAAACTATTAAAACTAGTTTATTGGTGTAAAGAGCACAATATCCCGACCGTCTTTTGGAATAAAGAAGATCCGTTTCATTACCAAGCTTTTATTGATACAGCTAAGCATTTTGATTATGTATGCACGACTGATTTTGAATCAGTTCAGAACTATGTGGATGAAGGCTGTGAAAATGTTTATTGCTTACCTTTTGCAGCTCAACCGAAAATTCACAATCCAATTGAATATATTCCACGTAAAGAGAAAGTAGTTTTTGCTGGAGCTTATTATGGTAAAAAGTTTCCTGAGCGTACGAGTGCGATGGAGAAACTAGTAAATTCTTCGAAAGAATACGGACTGGATATATATGACCGAAACTATCATAATCCAACAAGTCCTAATCAATTTCCAGATGAGTATAAACCATTTATTGTTGGAAACTTAAAACAAAATGAAATCGATCTTGCGTATAAAGGATATAAAGTAGCACTAAATGTAAATAGTATTACGAAATCTCCGACAATGTTTGCCCGGAGAGTATTTGAGTTATTGGCAAGTAATACGCCAATTATTAGTTCCCATTCAGAGGGGATTCATCGAATGTTTGGTGAAATTGTAACGGCTACAGACGATGAAAAAATAATGAAACAACGACTTTCAAACTATTATTCAGATGAGACCTTTTATAAAAAAAATCGTTTACTCACATTACGAAAAGTATTAGAAGAACACACTTATACGAATCGAGTGGAAGATTTATTTAACATTATTAATCTGCCATTCGAAAAATATGAAGAAACTGCTACGTTAGTTGGCGTTGTTCGAAGTAAAGCCGACTATGAAAAGTTAATCGCAATTTACAATAGACAAGGAATCAAACAGAAAAAACTAGTGATCTTACTCGATTTGTTTGACGGCTATTTAGAAATTTTTAATCAAAACAATCATGGGCAAGTAAAAACTTACTTAATTGATTACTGCCATCATTACTTTAGCTTGAATGATATAGTTGATTCGAATTATATTGCTCCAATTAATCTAGATCATTATTATGGAGAAAATTATTTAAGAGACTTGATGTTAGCTACTAAGTATACGAATGATACGATTATCGCAAAAGGGAATGGAAATAGCTATAACTACGTAAATGATTGCCAGATTGACGAATCATTGATTTGCAAAAAGGCGACTAGATTTCTACATCCAAATGAATTTATAAAGCTTTTAGATGATAAATCATCAATTGGACACTTCTCAAAAGCTGGCGTTCAATTTTTTGAAATTGATGAGTTTAATTTTTATCGAGATGCCTATGAACAAGCCATTAGCCGAGACAAAATTGAGGGAATTTTAGTATAAGGAGCTGTTTTTATGAAACTGGCGATTATAGGGCATGATTTAAAATTTATAAACGATGCCATTAAGAGGTTTGAAGCTAAAGATGATATTGAAATAAAAATTGATTTATGGGAAGGGCATACAATTCATCAAGTTGCAAAAAGCTTAGAGGTCGTTAATTGGGCCGATGTTCTTTTTTGCGAGTGGGGACTTGGGAATGTGATTTGGTATCAGGAGCATAAAAAAGATCATCAAGTATTAATTGTTAGAATGCACCGTTTTGAAATGAATACCCCTTTTCCAGAGCAATTTGATTTTACGAAGATTGATAAGATTATTGCCATTTCTTCTTATATATTTGAGGAATTTCATCGTGTTGCAAAGATTCCTAGAGAAAAGATGATTGTCATTCAAAATGGAGTTGATGTAGATCGATTCCATTTGCCTAAGCAGTATGATGCAGATTTTCGAATTGGATTACTTGGTTATGTGCCGAAGTTAAAACGGTTAGATCGAGCGCTTGAGATATTTGAAAAGTTATACGAAAAAGACAACCGATATACTCTTTCGATAAAAGGAAAGCATCCGAAAGAGTTTCCGTGGGTATGGAATAATCAACAAGAGCAGGATTATTATACAAGTTTATTCCGAAAAATTGAGAAATCCCACTATCGTAATCAAGTGCAGTTTGAAGAGTGGGGAGATTCAGCGGAATGGCTCGAGTCGATTGGTTTTGTCTTATCAGTCAGCGATTATGAAAGTTTTCACTTAGCACCCGTTGAAGGGATGGCCTCTTGCGCTGTGCCAATTGTTTTAAATCGTGAAGGAGCTCGAACGATATTCCCTGATGAGTATATTTTTGAATCACTCGATCAAGCAGCGCAGTACATTGCGGATAGTAGAAAAGGATCTAGGAAAGAACTAGTTGAATTTGTGAAGGAAAATTACTGTATGGATAAAATGTGTTCAGAGATTTTGAGTCTAATTGATGAGTTACAAGTAAAATTAGTTCATTAAGTATTTCGGAGAGCACAGTGAATTCTTTTAGTAGAAGGAACTGTGCTTTTTTCTTCTATTATTATTTACATCGAGTATGAATGATTTCAATATGTGGGAAACTAAGTATATAAGACTTTGTCGTAAGTGATGAATAATCGAATAATTACTAGATAAAGAACTTATTAGGGATAAGACGATCAATTTTGCAATTAATCATGTATATAAAGGAATAAAACGGTATTTTTCATGGTAAAAAATGTCTTTATTTCCTTAGTTAAGATACAATAGATAGATATATTTCAATAAGCCGATTTGTTTTTGAAAGGGGAAAGAATTTTGACTGTTAAAGTAATGACAATTTTTGGAACAAGACCAGAAGCGATTAAGATGGCGCCACTTGTGCTTGAATTAGCTAAACATCCGGATGAAATCGAATCCATTGTGACGGTTACAGCTCAACATCGACAAATGTTGGATCAAGTTCTCGAAATTTTTGAAATCACGCCTGATTATGATTTAAATATAATGAAAGATCGCCAAACTTTAATCGATGTAACAACTAGAGGTTTGGAAGGTTTAAATAAGATTATGCAAGAAGTAAAGCCGGACATCGTATTAGTTCATGGTGATACGACAACGACTTTTATTGCTAGTCTTGCAGCTTTTTATAATCAAATTGCAATTGGGCATGTTGAAGCCGGTTTACGTACTTGGGACAAGTATTCACCATACCCAGAAGAAATGAACCGTCAATTAACTGGTGTCATGGCGGATTTACATTTTTCTCCTACAACAAAATCAGCACAAAATTTATTAGCTGAAAATAAAAAGGAAGAAACAATTTTTATTACTGGTAATACTGCAATCGATGCCCTAAAAACAACAGTAAAGGAAGAGTATGCTCATCCTGTTCTTGATCAGATTGGAAATGACAGATTAGTCTTAATGACTGCACATCGTCGTGAAAATCTGGGGGAACCTATGAGAAATATGTTTAAAGCGATTAAGCGTTTAGTCGAAAAACATCATGATATTCAAGTTGTGTATCCTGTACATATGAATCCTGTTGTTCGTGAAATTGCAAATGAAGTTTTAGGAAATGACAAGCGAATTCATTTAATCGAACCACTGGATGTCATTGATTTCCATAACTTTGCTGCAAGATCGCATTTGATTCTAACTGATTCTGGTGGTGTGCAGGAAGAAGCACCTTCATTAGGCGTACCAGTCCTTGTTTTACGTGATACGACAGAACGCCCAGAAGGTATTGATGCTGGTACATTAAAGCTTGCGGGAACTGATGAAGAAGTGATTTTCTCATTAGCAGATGAACTATTATCAGATGAGGAAGCTCACGCAAAAATGTCGAGAGCATCAAACCCATATGGAGACGGTGAAGCTTCAAGAAGAATTGTTGAAGTGATTATTCAACATTTTAAAAATAAGAATAAATAAGATTTAACGTTGAACGACTATTTTTGCAAATTTTGCAGGGATAGTCGTTTTTAATCTTTTATTTTTGTCAAAATAAAAAGCTGATTTTTGAAATAGATCAAAAATCAGCTTTCTTTATTTAGCGTGTTTTGTAATATTGAATTGTTTTATCTAAACCTTCTTTAAGTGTATTACTTGGCTTCCAGTTTAGTAATTGAATTGTTTTTTCATTGTTTAAGTAACTGTGTTTAATATCGCCAGATCTTTCTTGTGCAAATACCATTTCAATTTTATTATTAATAACTTCCTCTGAAATTTTTAATAAATCAATTAAAGATGTTTGTGTATTTGTCGATACGTTACAAATCGTATTGACTGGATTTTTACTCGCAAGAAGATTAGCTGCAACGATATCATCTACAAAGATAAAGTCACGAGTTTGCTCACCGTCTCCAAAAATAGTAAATAATGAATTAGATGTTATACAATCCACTAAAATACTAACAACTCCGCCTTCACCTTTTGGATCTTGGCCAATTCCATATACATTTGCATAACGGAATACAGTATATTGAATGTTGTGTAGTTTATTATACATATCAAAATAAAATTCAGGAGAAAACTTAGAAGCACCATAAGGTGACAGTGGTTGAATTGGATGCTTTTCATCTACACCAAGATAGTGAGGTTCTCCGTATACAGCTGCGGATGAAGCATAGACAAGCGTTACATCCTTTAATTGTTTTAATTGACGAGCTGATTCCAGTACATTGATTGTTCCTAAAATATTGATGCTAGCATCTTCCATAGGATTTTTAACAGAGAATTGTACATCAATTTGTGCAGCATGATGATTAATAATATCTGGTTGCTCTTTTAGAACTATTTCAGCAAAGTTATTACTTCTAATATCCTCTTCATAAAAAGTTACATCTGATGGAATATTATGTATAGAACCTGTCGATAAGTTATCAACGACAACTACTTTATAACCTTCATTTATATATGCTTTTACTAAATTAGAACCAATGAATCCGGCCCCACCAGTAACTAATACCTTTTTCATACTTATTTCTCCTTTTGATCTCTAGTTTATCAATATATGTAAAATTAACTTAGGAAAACAATGGAAGTAGATTGTAAACATAATTAATCATTTTTAGTCTATCAAAAATAAATAAAAATATCCATATTCATCTATTGAGATAGGGCATATAGAGTTGTGGTTAGACAAAAAAATTAAAACATCAAAAGGTTAAAATGTTATTAATCTTTTCCTATATTCTGCAGAAATATTTATACAAGAATTCAAAAATGGTTTTTAATTTATTGTTCATTTTAAAAATGGTATGATAAACTAGATTTTTTGAAAAAATAATAATATTACAATTCGCTTTTTTAATGAAAGCCTTATATTGGCAAAACAAAACAATCATTAGAATAATGAATTGTTCTTTTATACAGTATGATATAATAATTTGGCAATTGATGAGTAAAACATAATATGAAAATCATATTGCGAATTAAATTTAAATAAATATAGGAGTGCAGTACTAAATGAATTCTATTGATAAAAGTCATGATTATCTATTTTCAATCATTATGCCAATATATAATGTTGAAAAATTTCTTGTAGAGGCTATTGATAGTGTAATAAACCAAACAATAGGTTTTGAAGAAAATATACAACTTATTTTAGTTAACGATGAAAGTCCAGATGATAGCGAAAAAATATGTATAGATTATCAAAATAGATATCCTAAAAATATTCAATATTTAAAGAAACCAAACGGTGGGGTAAGTAGCGCTAGAAATTATGGAATAGATTATATCAAAGGTAAATATGTTCAGTTTCTTGATCCAGACGATACGATTTCAATTGATACATTGTTAAACGTGTATACATTCTTTGAAGAGCACGAAGAAGAGATTGATCTTGTTGCGATTCCAATTAAATTCTTTGAAGCTAGAACGGGTAATCACACATTAAACAATAAATTTGGTAGAACTCGAGTGATTGATATCATTGAACAACCAAATCTATTATTAACTCACGCAGCTTCAGCTTTTATTAAAAGTGATTTAATGAAGAAATATCAATTTGACCGTAATTGTAGAATTGGTGAGGATTGTAAGTTAGTAAGCCATGTTATTTTAGAGAAAAATAAATATGGTGTTTTAAAAAATGCTAGCTACAACTACCGTTTAAGAAATGACGGTACTTCGGCAATGCAAAATGCTATGAAAAATGACTGGTTTATCCATTCATTAGATACGTTTAGTTTAGATCTTATTCATAAAAGTATTGAACAAGTCGGGGAATTACCTGAGTATATTCAATATATAATCATGCATGATTTAAAATGGAAGTTTTCTATTAAAAGCCAAGCAGATACTCCACTAAGTGATGAAGACTATATTGAATTTAAAAATAAGATAAAAGAAATTTTAACTTATATCGACGACGAAGTTATTTTAAAAACGAAAAAGATTAGTCAGTTCTATCTACATTTTGCACTAAGTCTTAAACACAATATACCTTTAAAAGAAGTTTTTACAAAATCGATTGAAGAACTAGAGCAAGGTCAAGATATAGGATTATATCGTGACGAGTACTTAGTTACTAAGCTATCTAAAAACAAAGTTACAATCGAATTTATTGAAGAAAAGAATTCAAACCTTATGATTGAAGGGTTCTTTGGATCGTTATTTGATCGTGAAGAATGTAAAATTATCGCTAAGATCAATGGTGTTGATTATGTAGGCGAAGATGTAGATCGTACGGTTAATCAATATAAAAGTTTAGATGAAATTATTAAACAATATAAGGGATTCAAAATATCAATTCCTTTCTCTAAACTTCCAAATGAATATAAAATCGAATTTTTTGTTGAAGTTGATGGAGTACAAGTTCAAGTAAATTATAATGTGAATAAATTTACAGGTCTTTCAAAAAGAATTAGAGGTTCTTATTCAGCAAAAGAAAGATATATCTACTCTTGCAGAACGCATCATATAAAGGGAACGAAAAAAAGTGGTGCCAAAAAGCTTATTAACGAACTTAAGTTTATGCGTGGTTTATGGAAACTTGGTTCAGTTCATGCGAAAAAGGCAATCGTTACGCGACTTGTCGCAAAGACATTGAGAAAGCTAGAGTCAAAACCAGTATGGTTATTCATGGATCGACAAGATAAAGCAGATGATAATGCAGAACGATTATTTAAATTTGCTAATTCTCAGCAAAAATCAATTAAAAATTATTATGTCATCAAAAAAGACGCACCTGATTTTGAAAGAATTTCAAAAGTAGGAAATGTCGTTCCTTATGGTTCTTATAAGCATAAATTCTTAATGTTAAGAGCGTCAAAGGTTATTTCGTCCCATGCAGACCAATGGGTAACGAATCCTTTCTTTAAAGCGGAAATTTATTATCGTGATTTGATGACATTTGATTATATTTTCTTACAACATGGTATTACAATGGCCAACTTAACACATTGGTTAAATAGATTTAATAAAAACATTCGTAAAATGTTTACTTCAGCTCACTTGGAAGCTCAATCTTTAATTGAGGGTGACTATAGCTATACAAGTGAAAATATAAGATTAACTGGTTTTCCAAGATATGATGGTCTAGTTAATAATGACCAAAAACAAATTTTAATTATGCCTACTTGGAGACAGAATTTAGTTCTAAGAAAAAACCAGGCTTTAGGGGTAAGACCTTATAATGAAGCATTCAAAAAATCTGAGTATTTTAAGCGTTACAATGATTTAATTAATGATCCGAGATTAATCGATTTTGCGAAAAAGAATAATTACAAAATTATCTTTTTCCCACATCCAGAGATTCAAATTCAAAACAGAGATTTTGATAAAAATGATTATGTTCAATTTGCTGAATATAACACAAGTTATCAAAAACTATTTAATGAATCGAGTATCTTACTGACAGATTATTCTTCTGTTGCTTTTGATTTTGCATATCAGAAAAAACCAGTTATCTACTATCAATATGATTACTATCATTTTGAAAAAGGTTATTTTAACTTTGAGACGATGGGCTTTGGGGATATTATCGATAACCACGATGTGTTAGTGGATAAATTTATCTCATATATGGCTAATCAGTGTGAAATGGAAGACAAATACAAAGAACGTGTTGATTCTTTCTATGCTTATACAGATCGTCATAATTCTCAAAGGGTATTTGATGAAATTTTAGAAATTGAAAATGGTTTAAAGTAATCGATGTGATCAACGAGGGACTGTTCAAATTGGACAGTCTCTCTTTTATCGACAGAGTTTGTCAAACTGTAACATGAATACAATGGGCATTTAATGGAAATATAGGTCTAATTATGTTACAATACCTCTTGTTTTGTAGTTTCCGAATGTAATATTACTGTTTAGGAGGTGTATTAATATTACAGCTAACAAAAAGAAAATTTTATTAATTACTCAACACTTCTATCCTGAAATTGGGAGTGCTGCAAATCGATTAAAAAATATTTATCTAGAATTAAAAGAAAAAAATTACGATGTGAAGGTACTTACTTTACACCCTAGATATCCAAGCCGCGAACTTTATGAAAATAAGCGATTCTGGAATGAAAAGCTAATCGATGAAGATGATATTGTTCGAGTTGATACATCAATTAAGACTCATTCTACAAGTATCATTAAGAGACTTTATTTATACTTAGAAGTTATGTTCCGTTTTATAGGAGCTATTTTTAAATATAAAAAGGAATTCGATTATATTTTTGTAACATCACCACCAATTTTCGTTGGTATTGCTGGATTAATCGCAAAGTGGAGATTAAAAGCACCTTTAATACTAGATATTAGGGATTTATGGCCAGAATCCTTAGTAGGTGTAAAAGTATTCTCCAATAAATTAATCCTATCTACGGCATATAAAGTAGAAAAACTATTATATAAAAAAGCAACAAGAATCATTGTTAATAGTCGCAGCTTTATTAACTATATGACAAATAAAAATGTCCCGGCTGACAAAATCAAGTTCGTTCCAAACTCACTATCTGAAGAAGAACTTTCAATTGAAGTTCCGAATAATGAGGATCGCAAAAAAATTGAAGTTACTTATACAGGTAACCTAGGTTTTGCTCAAGACTTGAACAAACTTTTAAGTGTTGCTGAAATGTTCAAGGAAAATACAAATATATTTTTTACGATTGTAGGGTACGGTAAAAATACGAATGAAGTAAAAAAATATATTGAAGATAAAAAGTTAGAAAACGTAACATTACACACTGCAAAGTCTCGTAATGATACACTTAAAATCGTATCAGAATCTGATATTGCATATGTCAGTCTTGTTGAACAGGAAGTTTTTAAAACTGTATTACCTGGAAAAATCATCGATTATATGAGCGTAAAGAAACCTATTATTGGAAATGTATCAGGTTATGCAGGTGAAATTATTGAAAGTGCAAATTGTGGTATTGTTCTGAAAGAGGGATCGGTACAGGAATTGTATGAAAAAATAATTGAATTAGCAAATAATCCAACAGCAAGAAAAACTCTTGGTGAGAATGGATACAATTATGCTTATAAAAATTTAAGATGGAAAACGAATATTAATGTGTTAATTCAAGTGATGGAGGAAATCCATGAATAAGAAAGTTTGTGCATTTGTGTTTAACCACTTTACAAATGACGCGCGTGTATTACGTGAGTGTTCAGCATTAGCCGAAGTAGGTTATGATGTAGATTTAATTGCATTACACGATGATTCGGATACATTACCGAAGAGGGAAAGATATGAAGAAGGTTTTAATGTCATTCGTGTAAATAATCGTTTACCATTTGGAATCTATCATCTAATCAACTTTTGTGCAAAGCTCATCATTTTCTTTAAATCAAATATAATGACAAAATTACTTGCGGCAATCTTATTAGTTGCTGGGTTATTTTTTAACATTATTGCAACGATTATTATTGCAGCCGTTATTATATTATTTGGGAATCGTTATGTAAGAGTGATTTTAACGAGGGGTTATAATATTCTTCAAATGATCTACCATGGCAGTAAAAAGAAATATGATATATACCATGCGAATGATTTAAATACATTACCACAAGGTATTTTATGTGCTAAAGTATTTCATCGTAGTAAATTAGTATATGATTCACATGAAGTACAATCTAGTCGATCTGGCTACGAAAATCCAATCTTTGGTAAGATTGAAATGTTTTTAATACGCTACATCGATATTATGATTCATGAAAATTATACTCGTGCGAAATACACTCAAGATTTATATCATATTGATTTACCTGAGGTGATCCATAACTATCCATTCGTTTCAAAACCCGAAGAAAAAAAGGCAATCAATTTACATGAAGTGCTTGGATTAGATCCGAATGAACCTATTTTGTTGTATCAAGGTGGGATTCAAAAAGGGCGTGGCTTAGAGCTAATCGTTAAGGCTACTCCTCAGTTTAAACGAGGGACAGTTGTATTTATCGGAGACGGTAAAATTAAGCCTGTACTTTTAGATTTAGTAGATCAATTGAATTTAGAAAATCGAGTGAAATTTATCGATAAAGTTCCAGTAGATGAGCTTTTAAATTATACTCGAAATGCTTATCTAGGTTTTCAAGTATTAAATAATATTAATTTCAATCATTACTCTGCATCTTCTAATAAGTTGTTTGAGTATTTGATGAGTGGTGTACCAGTTGTAGCATGTAGCTTTCCTGAGATTCAAAAGGTTGTTGAAAAAGAAAATGTCGGTGTATGTGTTGATTCACATGAAGTTGATTCAATTGCTGAAGGTGTGAACTATCTTTTAGATCACCCAGAAAAAAGGGATAAAATGAGTGCGAATTGTTTAGAAGCACGTCATCATTACAACTGGAATAATGAGAAAAAGATTTTTATCGATATTTATGACAAAGTCTTAAATGGTCAAAAGTTAGCGACTAACGTAGGATAAAAAACTATTTACTTCCTAATATGGGGTGTAATTTAATGACAGTTTACAGTCTAAGCGTAATCTTAATTAATTTTAATAACGAAATGTTTATTAAAGATACAATTGAATCAGTTCTAAATCAACGAATGAATAATTTAGAGTTGATTATAGTAGATGATGGTTCGACAGATGGTAGTTTAGAAATAAGTAGAAATTTTACTGAAAGACACCCTAATGTCAAACTCATTTCTCAAAAAAATAGCGGTCCTAGTGCCGCTAGAAATAAGGGGATTCAAGAAGCAACTGGAAAGTATATCACCTTTCTAGATAGTGATGACCTGGCAATTAAAGGTGCTTATGAAAAATTAATTGCAGTAGCAAATGAAAATGATGCAGATACAGCAATCGGAAATTTTATTTGTTTTAATGATTTAAAAAAGTGGCGCCTATCATATATGGGGAAGGTTTTTGAGAAAAATCTACCTTCCATTAGACATGTAAGAAAAAATAGCGAACTACATTTTACACCTGCTGTTTGGAATAAACTTTATAAAAGAGAGTTTATTTTACAAAAAAATATTCAATTTGATGAATCATTAAGAATAGGCGAAGATTTACTCTTTACAGAGAAAAGCTTATTACTTTCGAATAAAACAGTTGTGAAGGATATTGATATGATTCAATATCGTGTAAATGATATAGATAGTAGTTTAGTAAAAAAAGTAAGTCTAAGTTTTTTCGAACAATTATTAAAAACGCAAAACGAACTAAATAACCTTTATAATGAATTAGAGTTAATACAAGAGATAAAAACGATTGAAAATAGACAATTAAGATTCTTTTTTGACTCAATATATCTTAAAGCTTCTAAATTAAGTAAGGAAGAACAATTTTCTTTATATAATATTTGTGTTGATTTTATTAACATAATTAATAATAAGGAGATCTTTACTAATTTAAAAAATCGGGATTTGTTATTACTTCAATTAATATTAGATGAAAACAAAGATGGCTTTTTGAAGTTTTTAAATGTATTAACAAACAGTGATGTTCCAAAAGACCAAATAAGAATGACTAGTGAGTATCATAAATACTTGATAGAGCATTTTCCAGATTATGCTGTTAATTTATCGAAAAATACTTTTCTTATCGGTCAAAACATCAAAAATATTAGTTTAGAAAAAGGGATCTTTACATTTGGTGGTTCCATTTATTACGCGAATATCCCATCAACAATTAAAAGTATGGAAATAGTTTTTACTAATAAAAAAAGTAATGAAAAAATCAACATTAAACTAGTAGATAATGCAACGAATGAACGTAAAGAAACGCATTCCAAACAATATAAATACGTTGATTTTAATACAGTAACGATTCCCATTCTATCGTATTTGTCATCAGGTGATTGGAAAGTCTCAATTAAGACGGAAGTAGAAGAATTATCCTATCAAACTGATCTTCAAATTTCTAAAAACGATAGAATTCACTTAAAATCGTCAATTATAGGTAAAAAACAAATTACACCTGTTTATGTAAATCATGAGTTAACTTTATCTATTAAAGAAGTAAGTACTAGTGGTAGAATTAAATTTTTAGGCAATAAGCTTAAAAGTTTTACTAAAAGATTTGTATAAAGATATAAAATCTATTTAAATGATAGGGACCAAATAATTTGTATTAAAAATTTTATAAAAGTTTTGTTAAGTGGATATAAAATTGTAAAATTTATATTATATTTCGCATTTGGGTAATACTGAAAATATTAATTTATTGTATTATTATTGTTACGGTGTATATCTATTTTAGAAAATAATTATAAAATAGCATTAATGTAATTAATACAAATTAAGTGATTTTATTGAAAGAGGTAATCTAAATGAAAATTTGTACAATTGGTCTAGGATATATTGGTTTACCAACATCAGCAATGTTTGCGAAACATGGGGTAGAAGTAGTTGGGGTAGATATACATCAAAGTGTTGTAGATAAACTAAATGCAGGGGAAATTCATATTGAAGAACCTGGATTGGCAGAAGTAGTGAAAGATGTAGTGTCTAAAGGTTTATTTAAAGCTTCTTTAACACCTGAAGCTGCTGATGCATTTATTATCGCTGTACCAACACCAAATAATGATGATGAGCATAAATCTTGTGATTTAACTTACGTATTAAGTGCAGTTAAATCGACAATTCCTTACTTACAAAAAGGGAATGTATTGATTGTGGAATCAACAATTGCTCCACGTAGTATGGATGACTTTGTAAAACCATTAGTAGAAGCATCAGGTTTTACAGTTGGTGAAGATTTATTTTTAGTACATTGTCCAGAACGAGTATTACCTGGTCAAATTATGCACGAATTAATATATAATAATCGTATTGTTGGTGGAATTACACCGCAATGTTCTGAAGCAGGGGCAAAAGTATATAGTACTTTCGTACAAGGTGAAATTATTCGTACTGATGCAAAAACAGCGGAAATGTCTAAGTTAATGGAAAACACATTCCGTGATGTTAACATCGCACTAGCAAATGAACTGACAAAAGTATGTAATACGCTTGATATCAATGTACTAGATGTAATTGAAATGGCAAATAAACACCCACGAGTTAATATACATTCACCTGGTCCAGGTGTTGGGGGGCATTGCTTAGCAGTAGACCCTTACTTTATTGTGGCAAAAGCACCTGATCTTGCTAAAATAATTAATCTTTCTCGTGAAACAAATTCATCTATGCCTAGCTATGTTGTTGAAAATGTTAAGAAAATTATTGGAAATGTTGATCATCCAAAAGTTGCTGCTTTCGGTGTAACGTATAAAGGTAATGTTGATGACATGCGTGAAAGTCCAGCAATGGATATCATTGAACTATTAAAAAATGAAGGCATTACTGTAGCAGCTCATGATCCACACGTTGCTAGTACAGAAACATTTACACTTCTATCTGCAGAAGATGCAGTAAAAGATGCTCATTTAATTTTAGTATTAACTGATCATAATGAATTCAAAAACATGAATTATGATGAATTAGCACCTTTCATGAAAAACCCAATCGTTTTTGATACTAGAAACTGTGTTAATCCTTCAAATAGTTCAAAAATGAATTTTGTAAACTATGGTAATATAAATAAAGTAATTAAAGAGAATGTGGTAAATCTATGAATAGTATAAAAACAGTTTTGCAAGAACAGATTAATAATCTATCACTCATATTCCGATTATCGTCATATGAGACGCGTAAAGAGTATGCTGATAGTCAACTTGGCGTTATCTGGGTTTTCTTAAACCCACTATTTCAAATTGCAGTATATTGGATAACTTTCGGTACAGGTATACGAGGCGGAGCTCCAGTTAATGGTATTCCATTTCTAATTTGGATGCTTTGTGGACTTATTCCTTGGTTTTTTATTAGTAACTCAATCATGCAAGGATCAAGTTCTATTTTCAATCGTATTGGGACCGTTTCAAAAATGAATTTCCCATTAAGTATCATTCCTACTTATGTAGTACTTTCAAGATTTAATACCCATGTATTTATGATGGGAGTTCTATTTATTGGGGTTGTTGTAAGTCAAGGTTTTGATCAAATGAATATTTTTGCTTTGATTTATTTTATGATTGCAGGTTTAATATTCAATATTGTATTAGGGCTATTTACCTCTACACTTTCAACAATGATTAGGGATATTCATCTTTTTATTCAGTCCTTTACTAGAATGCTCTTGTATTTAACTCCTATTCTGTGGGAGCCATCTAGAGGTTCTGGTGCATCAAAAATTTTATTTTTTATAATGAAATTAAATCCTTTTTATTATATTGTAGAAGGTTATCGTGGAGCTCTTTTATATGGTCATTCTGATATTATTTTCTCAAAATATACAGTTTATTTTTGGGCAGTGTTAATAATCATCTTTACAATTGGCTCTATTTTCCATATCAAGTTTAGAAAGCAATTTGTTGATTTCCTATAGAAGGTGAACACAATGACAAAAAAAGTTATTTTTAAAAATGTTACAAAAAAGTTTAAAATGTATAGTAAGCCGACCGACAAGCTAAAGGATTTATTCTTTGGCGGTAAAGGTGGCGAATTCTTTCATGCCCTTAAAGATGTATCCTTCGAGGTTGAACAAGGTGAAATCGTAGGGATCATTGGATTAAATGGATCTGGTAAAAGTACCATGTCAAACTTAATTGCGGGTGTGACAATGCCAAATGAAGGTGAAGTCGAAGTAAATGGTGTTGCTTCACTAATTGCGATTCAAGCTGGTTTAGATAATCGACTAACTGGTTTAGAAAATATTAGACTTAAAGGTTTAATGATGGGTCTAACGGTAAAACAAATTGAAAAAATTACGCCTGACATTATTGAGTTTGCTGAAATTGGTAAGTTTATTAACCAACCAGTTAAATCATATTCAAGCGGTATGAGATCAAGATTAGGATTCGCAATTTCCGTAAATATTGATCCAGACATTATGGTAATTGACGAAGCATTATCTGTTGGTGACCCAACATTTACAAAACGTTGCTTAGATAAAATGAATGATTTTAAAGAACAAGGAAAAACAATCTTCTTTATTAGTCATTCATTAGGTCAAGTAAGAGATTTTTGTACAAAAGGATTATGGATTCATTACGGAAAAGTGGTAGAGTATGGAGACATTAGTCCTGTATGCGATAACTATCAAAAGTTCCTTACTGAGTACAATAAATTATCTACTGAAGAACGTACAAAAGATCGTGAAAAAAATATGCATTATAATTAATTAAATAGTTTATGGGATACCTAAGTTTGAAAAGCTTAGGTTTCCTTGCATTATATATGTGAAATACTTTATTATTCACTTGAGTGATGATTAAAGGCTTAAACTTGATTAATATAGACTATAAAAAATATTAGGTGATTATTGTGGAAAATAATAACAAAGTAAAAAAAGTACGTAAAGCCATTATCCCAGCAGCGGGATTAGGTACTCGTTTCTTACCGGCTACAAAAGCAATGCCAAAAGAAATGTTACCAATCGTAGACAAACCGACAATTCAATATATTATTGAAGAAGCAATTGAAGCTGGTATTGAAGACATTATTATCGTAACTGGTAAAGGTAAACGTGCAATCGAGGACCATTTTGATATTTCATTCGAATTAGAACAAAATCTATTAGAAAAAAAGAAATTTGACATACTTGAAAGAGTACAAGAGTCTTCAAAAGTAGAGATTCATTATATTAGACAAAAAGAGCCAAGAGGATTAGGACATGCTGTATGGTGCGCTCGTAAATTTATTGGAGATGAGCCATTTGCTGTACTACTTGGTGATGATATTATTCAAGCTGAAGTACCAGGTGTTGAACAATTAATTCAGCAGTACGAGTTAACTCATTCATCAGTAATCGGTGTGCAAGAAGTTCCTGAAGATGAAGCGTATCGTTATGGTATTGTTGACCCGGTTGAGAAAGATGGACGACTTTATCAAGTGCGCAATTTTGTTGAAAAACCAGCAAAAGGAACTCAACCATCAAACTTAGCAATTATGGGCCGTTATTTATTAACTCCTGAAATTTTTGAATTCCTAGAAGAACAAGAAATTGGAGCTGGTGGAGAAATCCAATTAACAGACGCAATTCAAAAGCTGAATAAAATTCAACGAGTATTTGCATACGACTTTGAAGGTAAGCGCTATGATGTTGGTGAAAAATTAGGATTTATTACAACATCGATCGACTTTGCACTTCAACGTGATGATTTAAGAGATGACTTATTAGACTACTTAAAACAAAAAATTAATGAATTAGACCAATAGATCAAATAGAATGAAAAATTCTAGTCCTTTTAAAACATTTATTAACTATTGGATACCTGTGATCCTTATAGCTGGCATTATCTTTTATTCATCGGCAACACCATATGAAAAACAAGATATAAGACCAGAAATAAATCATTTTACATTTTTATATGATCTAATGAAACATTTCACCTTTGTCCATTTTAACTACGCTGGACATGAAGTAAGTATAAAAGAACTTGGAGTAGCAGGATTTACAGAATTCTTTATTCGTAAACTATCCCATTTCTCAATCTATCTCTTACTTTGCTTTTTTGCTACAAGATTAGCAAAGCTCTATGTAAAAAGAGCCTATTTCGTAGGCGTAATTTTTTCAATCCTTTATGCAGCTTCAGATGAATTTCACCAATCCTTTACTGCAAACCGAACTCCGTTAGTTCAAGACGTAGTAATTGATTCAATTGGTGCTCTAGTAGGGGCATGTTTATTTCTATTAATAAATAAGAAACTTAAAGCAAAAGTTCAAAAATCCATTCGAGTTTAATCGAATGGATTTTTTTTGTATGAAATAATTTTTTGAAGTACAACAAAAAATCTTATCTAAATTCAATTAGATAAGATTTCGTTTTTCACAGCTTTATAAAAGTAGGTTCTGTACCTGCTTTCTCTACATACCCGATTTTAACTGGATTCATTTGAATCAATACATAGTTAGGATCTTCGGGACCTTCAAGCCATCTAGACAATTCTTCTGTCCATACTTTCTCTTCAGGACTTGCATTTTCAATCACTTCAGCTCTTGCAAACATCTCAACAAAGTTATCGTCTAATCGGTCACCATCATGGCCAAGAAGTATATGTACATTTGGATTATTTTTTATATCTTCTACTTTTTGTGAATTCTTATTTGTAGCGATATAAGGCGTTAAGCCTTTAAAGAAAAATACCATATAACAACTATGCGGAAAGTCTTCACGAATGGTTGTAAATAGACCTAATTGTTTCGCTTTAAGTACTTTCATAATATTTTGTTGAATCATTTTTTTAACTCCCTCCTAGTTCAGAAGAAGGGAAGGTAGAAATTTATTCTACCAACCGAATCTCCAACATAAGTAATTCTATTTCTCGAGGTTATAATCCTCCTGAGCAATATAGGTGAAAAGGAAACTTTTATCCAAGTGATCGAAATCATTTAGCCAACAACACTTTAAGTGTTTGTTAATTGTTTTACATTTAAACCTATTTTTTTAAGTCTTTTGCATATGATATTTATAAGGATATTTATTTAGGAGGTTTTTATGGCTCATCGTTTATTTTTTATTGTTACATTTATCGGTGTACCATTATCGGTAATCGGCAGCTTGATGCATTGGAGCGAGATTTTATTATTTATCATTTTCTGTTTAACGATTATTGCATTAGCTGGCATTATGGGAAGAGCTACTGAAAGTTTAGCGATTGCAGCTGGCCCAAGAATTGGGGGACTTTTAAATGCGACATTCGGGAATGCGGTAGAGTTAATTATCGCGATTTTTGCATTACAAAATGGTTTATCGGAAGTAGTTTTAGCATCATTAACTGGTTCTGTAATAGGAAACTTACTTTTAGTAGGTGGACTATCCTTTTTTATTGGTGGATTAAAATATAAACGCCAAAGCTTCAATGTTTACGATGCGAGACATAATTCAGGATTGTTGATCTTTGCGGTCGTACTAGCCTTTGTTATTCCTGAAATTTTTTCAGTTAAAATGACTGCAAATGATAAGATGACACTTAGTGTAGGCGTTTCGATTGTTTTAATGGTTTTATACTTAGCAGCACTTTACTTTAAATTAGTTACACATCGAGGGGTTTACGTAGCTAAAAATCAAGAAATCGTAGAAGAGCATGAAGAAGCTGAGTGGGGAACAGGGAAAGCCATGATTGTTTTAGCGTTAGCTACTGTAGCGGTTGGATATGTTTCAGAGAAGCTAGTTCACACGTTTACAACAGTCGGAGATAAGTTCGGATGGACTGAATTATTTATCGGTATCATCGTTGTTGCAATCGTTGGTAACGCGGCTGAGCATGCATCTGCAATTGTAATGGCATATAAAAATAAAGTAGGGGTTTCAGTAGAAATTGCTGTTGGTTCATCATTACAAATTGCTATGTTCGTAGCACCGGTATTAGTGATTTGTTCATTGTTTATAGGGGAAAGAATGCCATTAATATTTTCTATGCCTGAATTAATTTCCATGATCACTTCCGTATTTTTAACAATTGCCATTATGAATGATGGAGATACAAACTGGTTTGAAGGGTTAACATTATTAGCAGCTTATTTCATTATGGGGATTGGGTTCTATTTATTATAAAAACGAAAGTTGAAGGTGGTAATACTTGAAAATAATAATAAGAGTTCTATTTTATTTAATTGGATTACTATTTTTAACTTTAGGAATCAGTTTAGCGATTAAAGCTGGCCTAGGAGCTAGTGCATGGGATGCATTAGCAGTTGGAGAGTCGAAAACCTTTGGCTTATCTGTTGGAAATTGGATTATCATTAACTCATCCGTACTATTGTTTGTAAATGCTTTTTTACAAAAGAAAAGACCGGATTGGCTTGCAGCGATTACGTTTATTTTAATTGGACGATTTTTAGATTTTTGGCTAACTGTAGAGTCGGAGCATTTATTTGATTCAAATATGGTCACTAGATATATTCAATTAGTACTAGCCATTTTAAGTATGACAATTGGTATTGCGATTTATTTGCAAGCAAAGTTTCCTTTAAGTCCAATAGACGATTTAATGATATCGCTCAATAAGCGGTTCGGGGTAAGTTTAGGAGTCGCAAAAACGATTGGTGAAGTGTTTGCTTTAATATTGGCATTTCTACTACAAGGTCCAATTGGAATCGGAACCGTCTTAATTACATTCAGTATTGGCCCTATTTTGCAGAAGTTAAGAGGTCCAATTGAGAAACTATATAGTAAGCTTTAGTTCATAGCAAAATTTTCATTTTAAGGAATACATATATTTACATAAAATGTTCATGCTAAGAGTAATAATTTCCTTATTTGTGAAAGGGGCATGAATATGTCTAAATGGTTTAAGCCATTCGTTCTTATTACTATAGCTATTTTAATTATTTCTTTAAATAATGGACAAACAACTTTTGCAGCTAATTCAGATATTAAAGTCCCACGTTCGGCTGCAAATGTGACAAAAGAGAATACTTACCCTAATCCAACTCAGGACCTTCCAGAACTTCAACCAGGGGGATTAGCTAAGCAGTTGTTAAATTCATCAAATGTCAAAATTGAGAATCCAAATCTCATTCGTATGTTTAATGAATCCTATGTCAGTAAAGCACCATTTGCAATAGGCTATAATGCGAAAATTTTCTTAGGTGTTTGGCCATTAAATTACGAGTCAAATGAGACAACAATTAATTGGCAATATAAAAAAATTAATACAAACTTTCTAGATAATAGAGGAGAAAGAGCGTACAAACGAATAAAATACTATCAAAATTCGCAACAGATTGTTAAAGGTGGCTTAACTGCTAAAGTAAGAAATTCGGATGACGTGATTAATTTAATGATGCATGATGCATCAGAAAAAACAACTCTTCCACTAGCATTCCAAACAGTAGTTGGAGCTGGAACTAAAAACGAAAGAGTATATAATGTTCCTCCAAAGCAACTCGGCTATTTATATGCTTATGCTCCTGCAGTTAATGAAAAAGGGAAAGTTACATTTGGAGAAGTGTACTTAATCTTAAAAGGGAATAAAAGAACTCTACAAGTTAAAAATGTAGTATCACAAGGTGTAGGTGCATGGATTCCTGTTCAGGATTATGTTTCATTTGGTTATTTTGCTTCTCCACACCCTAGATAATTGAGAAATCCACAAGGTAGATTATTTTCCTTGTGGTTTTTTGTGTTTGAAAAAAAGTACATAAAAAAACATGCCATCAATATGACATGTTCTTTTTTAGGGATTTAATTTCCTTTTAAAATCTTAGTACTTCTATTCGAAAAATCAGTTTCAGGATAATAGCTGTTTTTTACAAGAATATTAGGTCCTAAGCATTTAACTGCTGGGCAATGACAGCTAAGTTCTTTTGCTGTTTTTGATAATGTCCAAGTATCATATGCTTCTTGTAATGTATGGGTTTGAATATTTCCAAGATGAGGTACATCACCAAAGTCAGTAACGATGATGCTACCATCAAATACATTTACATTTAAGCGAGAACGACCATCAGGGTCATTTCGTAATGTTACATTTTTACTATTATATAATCTCTGAATGATGTCTAAATCGTTTTGATCATCGCTACATGGATAAAATGGTAGAGTACCAAATAGCATCCAAATATTTTCATCACGTACATCAAGTAAAGTTGAAATTGCTTCGCGAAGCTCTGGTTTTGTCAGGACTTCTAATGTACTAGCGAAATCGCTGGCATACATAGGGTGAATTTCGTGTCTCTGACATTTCATTTCTTCTATGATTTGACGATGGATTTTTTCTAAGTATGGAAGAGTACGTTTGTTTAACATTGTTTCAGCGGATACCATAACTCCAGCATCAGCAAGGCGTCGGCTGTTTTCAATCATGTTTTCGAATAATTTCGCACGCTGCGCATATGTCGGCTTACGATCCATCATCGCAAATCCTGCTTCTACAAATTCATCAACAGTTCCCCAGTTATGAGAGATATGTAGCACGTCTAAATAAGGAATTATTTTTTCGTATCTTTCAAAATCTAATGTCAGATTTGAATTAATTTGCGTACGAACTCCACGTTCATGTGCATATTTCAATAAAGGCACAACATAACCGTTCAACATTTTATTTGAAAGCATCGGTTCTCCACCAGTGATACTAATACAACGTAGCTTTTCAATCTCTTCTAAGCGGTTTAATACTAGCTCAATAGGTAGTGGATTTGGATCCTTTGGTTGTAAAGTATATCCGACTGCACAATGCTCACAGCGCATATTACAAATAGTCGTAGTCGTAAACTCTACATTTGTAAGTATGTTCTTACCATACTCTTCAACATCTAAATATGCTTCCCAAGGATCATATGTAGGTGTTATTTGTTGTAATAATTTTTTCATGTGATTACTCCTTTAGATACAATAACTGCATCCATAAGTATTAGACTAAATTAATTTTCCTCAACTATTATAAGAAAGAAAGTTAAGCGTTGTATAGAAATAAATTCCTAAAATATAAAAAAATGTCGAAAGTTTACGATATATAGGAGAAGAAGGGTATAATATAAACTATAATTGTATTAGAAAGGACGATCATTTCATGTCAAACACAGTTGAACAATTATCTTATATTAAAGAACGTTTTAATTCAGTAATGGAAACAATCGAATCATTAGAAGCTGAAGAAGTGAGCTTAGAAGAACTAGATCAATTATTATCAGTTTTAGATGACTTAGAAAGTAAATGTCGTGAAGTAAATCGCCCAGATTGAGTCCATTATAATGGGCTTTTTTTATTGGAACGAGAACATAGTTTAATTGTGATCAAAAGAAGTAGCTAAATATTTGCCCAAATCAGAAACTAATTCTGAAGGGCTTTTTTTATTCCGTTTATTAAAAATTGTATTATAATGAAGAGGGGAACATTCAGTATTTTTATAAAGGGTTTTAAGGGGGAGCATGAATGCAACACATACAGGAAAGTATTTATCAATTAATTGTCGAAACATCAACAAATTTACCAAAAGACGTACGTAAAGCAATCAGACAAGCTAAAGCAAGTGAAACTGCGGGTACAAGAAGTGCCATCGCATTGGAAACGATTACAAACAATATAATGATGGCAGAAGGTGATGTTTCACCGATTTGCCAAGATACTGGTATGCCAACTTTTAAAGTGAAAACACCAGTTGGGGTAAACCAACTTGTGATAAAAGAAGCAATTTATGCTGCAATTGAACAAGCTACAAAAGATGGTAAGCTTCGTTCTAACTCTGTAGATTCTTTATTTGGTAAAAACAGCGGAAATAACTTAGGACCAGGTACTCCTGTTGTTAAATTTGAACAACACGAGGGTGACTATATCGATATTCGCTTAATCTTAAAAGGTGGCGGATGTGAAAATAAAAACATCCAATACAGCTTACCATGCGAACTTGAAGGACTTGGAAAAGCAGGTCGTGATTTAGATGGTATCCGTAAATGTATTTTACACAGCGTATACCAAGCACAAGGACAAGGCTGTAGCGCAGGTTTCATCGGAGTTGGTATTGGTGGAGACCGTACTAGCGGTTATGAGCTTGCAAAGGATCAATTATTCCGTTTATCTGATGATGAAAATTCAATTCCAGAGCTTAAAGCAATGGAAGATTACATTTTGGAAAATGCTAACAAGCTAGGCGTAGGAACAATGGGCTTTGGTGGAGAAACAACGCTACTTGGCTGTAAAATCGGTGTGATGAACCGTCTACCTGCGAGCTTCTTCGTATCAGTAGCGTATAACTGCTGGGCATTCCGCCGTTTAGGAATGAAAATCAATCCTGAAACTGGTGATATTTCAGAATGGTTATATAAGGAAGGCGAAGAAATTAGCTTTACAAATGAAACTGATGAAACAACTGAAGCACCTCGCGAAGTGAAATTAGTAGCTCCAATTACAGAAGAACAAATTCGTGATTTAAAAGTTGGAGATGTAGTTTCAATTAGTGGCATGATGTACACAGGACGCGACGCAATCCACCATCATTTAAAAGACCACGATTGTCCAGTAGATTTAAATGGACAAATTATTTACCACTGTGGACCTGTAGTATTAAAAGACGAAGAAGGCAAATATCACATTAAAGCAGCTGGTCCAACTACAAGTATTCGTGAGGAGCCATACCAAGGCGATATCATGAAAAAATTCGGCATTCGCGCTGTAATCGGTAAAGGCGGAATGGGTGCTAAAACATTAAAAGCTCTAGAAGAGCACGGCGGCGTTTATTTAAATGCAATCGGTGGAGCAGCACAATACTACTCACAATGTATTAAAGAAGTAAAAGACGTAAACTACCTAGAGTTTGGTATTCCTGAAGCTATGTGGCACTTACAAGTTGAAGACTTCAAAGCAGTTGTAACAATGGATTCTCATGGTAATTCGCTGCATAAAGATGTAGATAAGAGTTCACTTGAGAAATTAGCTACTATGGCTGAGAAGGTATTTTAATAATTGAGTTTTTAGGGCAATGTCATTTTTATGGCATTGCTTTTTTTGATGGGTAGAGTACTTATAGGGTTACAAAAAAGAATGAGATGTGCAAATAAATGAGTGAGAGGTGCAAATAAAAATGTGATAAGTGCAAATAAGCGTTTTAATTCTGCAAATAAGAATAGAACTGCAAATAAAAATACGAAAACTGCAATTAAAAATAGCATATCTGCAATTAAAAATACGAAAACAGCAAATAAAAATGGCATATCTGCAAATAAAAATGTAATAAGAGCAAATAAACGTTCTAATACTGCAAATAAGAACTGTGCTGCAAATAAGCGTTCTAATACTGCAAATAAAGGAATGAGAGCTGCAAATAAAAATATGATAAGGGCAAATAAACGTTTTAACTCTGCAAATAAGAACGAAACTGCAAATAAAAATACGAAAACTGCAATTAAAAATAGCATAATAGCAATTAAAAATACGAAAACAGCAAATAAAAATGGCATATCTGCAAATAAATAAATGAAAATAGCAAATAAGCTTCTCTAACGTGCAAATAAGTAGTTAAATCATGAAGAAAAAGTCTAATTTTAGGGTAAATTAATGGTCCTAAGTTCAAAAAAGTTCAGGTTAAATCGAAAAACACATCCAGTCAAACAAGCATCTCCTTTTGATCAAAAATCCATGTTAGAAAATGTTAGTTTTATTTCAAAAGCGCACCAATTCTTTTCATATTTCTAAATTATTTACAGATACTATTTTTAACAGATACTATTTTTAAGTGAGGTGAATGAATTGAAAAAAATAATTGTATATATTCTTACTTTTTTCTTAGTATATCCTAGTACTACATTTGCTTATAGTAATACGCCACATGGTTGGGGGATTGTTCCTGCGAAAAATGAGACTCCACCTGATGCTGGTGAGCAACTTAATAAATTGGTATCAAATACGGGGTCAGTGTATTTAGGGGATACTACAAAAAAAGATGTTTATCTAACTTTTGACAATGGGTATGAAAATGGCTATACACCAAAGTTTTTGGATGTTTTAAAGAAGCATGGTGTTCATGGGACTTTTTTTATAACAGGTCATTATATTAAGGAAAATCCTGAATTAGTGAAACGAATGGTTAATGAAGGGCATATAGTCGGAAACCATTCATGGAGTCATCCTGATATGACAACGATTGGTGATCAAAAGATTGTTGAGGAATTGGAACAAGTTAAAATGGCATACCAGGAATTAACTGGCCGATCGGATATGAAATATTTCAGACCTGCAAGAGGTGTATTTAGCGAACGTACTTTACAACTAGTTAATAAACAAGGATATGAAAATATTTTCTGGTCATTGGCATATGTTGATTGGAAGGTTGATCAACAAAGAGGTTGGAAATATGCTTATGATAATGTAATGAAAATGATTCATCCTGGAGCAGTTATATTAATGCATACTGTATCGAAGGATAATGCAGAAGCGATGGATGAAATTATTACTGGCTTACATAAACGTGGGTATCATTTTAGAAGTTTAGATGAATTAATGATGGAACGAAGCGGATTTGATCCGAACTTTTATGTACCTAAAAAATAAAAAGCTAATGATTAAGTAGTTTTATTAACTGCTTAAATCATTAGCTTTTTTATTCTTTATTTGGCAGCAAGGAGTCGTACTCTCAGTAGTAGCCAATTTTAGAGTTTTCTTTAACGGTTTGCGATTGCTTCATAGTTTAGTTTAGCATGTTGCTTAGGTGTTTTGATTACAAATGGATTTTCCACTGTATTTTCTAGGAATTGTTGATCTTTATTAGCGAATTTTTTTATTCCGTTAAGAACTTGCTCTTCTTCAGTTACAACTTCACCAAAAAGTAGTTCTTGTGTAATTGGTCCTTGGTTGTAATGCTCATAATAAAATCGCTTATAGTCAAACTGATAGAAAATAACTGGTTTTTCCATATATGAAAAATCGAATGAAACTGTTGAATAATCAGTGATTAATAAATCTGATCTTTTTAATAGTGATTGGACAGTTTCTTCACCTTGACGGATCGTTTTTATTCTTTTATGGAAATCCGGAACATCCTTCATATAAATTTGAGTTTGGTAGTGCGGATAGAAAATGATATTTAAATCATTTTTTTCTAGTATTTGATGTAATTCAGGATTACTTAGTAAAGAGAAATAACGGTTAAAGTATTCAGAGTTCATTAATTGCTGAGTACTTTTATTCCAGTTTCTCCACGTTGGCATGATTAAAATGGTTTTCCCATTCCCTGTATTTTCAAGCGCATCCCATCTAGCCAATCCAGTAACGGCCACTTCATTTTCAGCATAGCCGAATTCGTTAACGATATGATCTTTTTCAAAATCAGATGAAACGATAAAGAGTGAATAGCCCATTCGATTTTTATTCAGTACATGATTTACACGACTAACTCCAATAACACCATGTTGAATAAGGATTTTTTGATTTTGCTGCCACTCAGGATGGCATTTTAAAACTTGTAAGTACTCGTGAGTGTACATGTTTGCACGCTCTGAATAGGCATTAATTGTTTTATCACAAGTTAACAAGTAAAGTGTGTGCTTTAAACTTCCATATTGTACAATGTTTCCGAATTCCTTTATATATTCGTAATCCTTTGCCTTTTTATCAATCAAATAATAACAGTTATCTCTTACTTTATTTTTTTGAATGTACTTGAATAAGTGATATGAATTATCTTGTGCCGTATCTTTTCGTTCTCCAATTAACCAAATATGCTTATTTCGATAGTATCTTTGGGTTAAACGGTATAGGTAAAAAATGAGGAATGATTTCCATTCTCTTCTTAGGACAAGTAACCCAAATTCATAAACGATATCACGGAATGATTTTTGGATCTTTGTTTTTAATTTTCCGAGTAAGCCTGTTTTTTTGATTCGAATGTGTAAATTTTTCTTTGGAAAATAAGGTACGATACTGTGTGTTTTAGTTGTTGCTGGTTTTGAATTTGCCTTCGTTGAAAAATAGAAAATATGAAGTGGTTTTCTTAATGAAATATCTCCAACTTTTACTGAAATAAACACTTCATAATCGCCATCAGGTAATATTTTACTTAGCTCAATTGTAGTTGTTTTATAGCCACCATCGCTATAATTGATACTATTTTTTGAGAAAAGATAGGACAAATCAGAACGCTCAAGAGTTTCGAGTGTAACTGTAATGAGTTGACCATTTGATTTGTTTTTAAACTGTAATTCCTTAATAGAATCTAAATTATTAATTTCCTCGATAAATGCGAAGCCACCAACTTGCAAGCGGTCACCTCGTAACGAAAGGATTTCAATTTTTTGATGTAAATTAAATTCCTTAATTTCTAGGTACTCTTTATATTTTGGAAAATACTTTGCAAAATAATGATAATATTTTCCCTCTATCATCACTGCACCTTTTTGTAAGGTTCGATCTGATAATAGAGTCATCAATAAATGAAATTCTTCTGGATTTTGATTTAGAAAAACTGTATAAAATACTTTACTAATTTTAGAAATATTATTTTCCATTAGATTTTTAGACAAGTTTTTAGCAAAATCCGATGAAATCCTTAAAAGTTCATTGTACTGTTCAGAAGGGAAATAGTAAGCCTTAGTCAGTAAAGACGTTAAATAATAATCCCATAATTTTTTCTCTACATGTGAATAATGAGAGGTGATATCTTTCAGATTATAATAGTTTATTAATTCTGTTTGAGTAACAAGAAGGTTATCAAAAAATTCTAACGTACTAGTTTGTTTAATGACATCACTGTTCGTTAAATCTCTCACTTTAATTACGATATCTGAAGTTACGTAAACTTTATTTGAACAAATAAAAGATTGCTGGGTAAATAATAAATCTTGCTGTTCTGTTAAAGACTCATTGAATTGCAATTGATTATCGTTTAATAAACTTCTTTTAATAATCATGTTTTTAATAGAAGGATTTAACAGAAGTTCCGGATGTTTATGGAACTCTCGTAATGTTGGTAAATCTTTTTTTATGATTGATTTTAATTCATGGTGCTCCCATTTTCTTGTACCATTGAATAATTGGATATTTCCTAAAGCAATATCAGTATGATCTTTTATTGCACTGTTATATAAATTTTCATAGGCTGATGGATTAACAAGATCATCCGCATCGATAAATGCCACAAACTCTCCAGTAGCTTCATGTAAACCTATGTTACGTGCTTTGTTTTTTGTCATTAGCTCTAATGGTATGGAGCGAAAATTTTTATGTGAATTCGAATATTCCTCAATTATTTCTTTACTATTATCAGATGAACCGTTGTCTATAATAATTATTTCAATATCAGTTAATGATTGACCTTGTAAACTGTTTAGGCAATCTTTTAAGACATCTTCATGATTATGTGCAACAACGACTACACTAACTTTGGCTTTTTCCATAATAGTCTTACCTCACTAGTCTCTACTTTCAATTAAATAGTTTATCATAAATTATAACCTAATGCGTCTTCGAAAGAACAGAATTTACGAATGGTAAGTAGGTATCGTACTTGTATTATTTCCAATTATTTACCGAGATATTTTGAGATAGAGGAGAGTAAAGGGGAATAATAGTTTTGAGGAAGTAGCTGTAAAAAGTAAATTATTTTTATCTAACACTTGACTTTGAAAATGATAATCGTTATCATTTAAGTATAGCAAATATCCACACCGCTGTAGCGATATTTGATCAGTTTTGAAACCTAATTGGACTTGAAAGTTTCCCCATTCCCTTAAAATTTATTGTGTCAAAGAAAGCTTGACTAGTCCCCAAGCTTTTTTTGCATTTCTCAGACTGTTGACAAACGCTTGCAATCAGTCTGAAAATTAGATTTTATGCACAACTTAACTAGAGATCATTCTCTAGTTTTTTTGCGTTTCACACAAATTTACTTAAGCGGTACTTGTTATGCTATAATACACTTCAGAGTAATTAAGGAGGAACGGGAGAATGTGGAAGGAAGAGGTTGCTTTAGAAACACCATATCAATGGGAAGAAGTTTTAAAGAGATTAGAGCATGAGCCAACGTTTACAGTGCATTCTGCTGAAAAGCGGTTAAGCATTCCACTTTATATTGATGGGGATCAAGCAGTTGTAAAAGTTAAGAAAATAAATGATGCTCCGGTTCAGTTTGAAGTCATTAGTGAACATGAAAATAAAGAGAAAATTCTCGAAGAAGTTGCGACTATTTTACAATGGCAAACAGAATTTGACGAACTACATCATCATTTAAGACAAACTACAATTTCTCCTCTAATAGACCTTTTTGGACATACACCAATAACCGTTTCTAATGATCCTTTTGCCTGTTTAATTACATGTATTATTCATCAACAAATACAGCGTACATTTGCAATCCAAGTAACAAAACGATTTGTTCGAATGTATGGTGAAAGAATTGGTAATTCGTGGTTTTTTCCATCACCTGAAATAATTGCTAATTTAACAATAGATGAGTTAAGAGATTTGCAGCTTAGTACTAGAAAAGCTGAATATATGATTGGAATTGCTAAAGCTTGGAGTGAGGGAGTTTTAAGTCATCAAGATTATCGAACAATATCATCAGAGGAAATTTCAAAGGAGTTAATCAAGCTTAAGGGAGTCGGTCCTTGGACAGTTGAAAACTTTTTATTATTTGGTTTAGGTCGAAGAGATATTTTTCCGGTTGGTGATGTTGGAATTCAAATTGCACTTCAAAAGCTTTTAAATTTAGATGAAAAGCCTTCGAAAGAAATAATGGATTATGTAAAAGAGCAGGTTTCCCCGTTTGGAAGCTACGCTGCCCTTTATCTTTGGAAGAGCATAGAATAATGGAGTTGTATATATGAGCAATCAGTTAACAAATAAATTAGAAGTAGGCCAATCTTTTCCTATAACAATCAAACGTATTGGGATTAATGGTGAGGGTGTCGGTTACTTCAAAAGACAAGTAGTTTTCATTAAAGGAGCATTACCTGGAGAAGAAGTAGTAGCAGAGGTAACGAATGTTCGTAACGGTTTTGCTGAAGGGAAAATTCAACGTATTCGAAAAGCATCACCTGATCGTGTAGAGCCGACTTGTAAAATCTACGAAAAATGTGGTGGCTGTCAAATTCAGCATGCATCTTATGAAGGACAGCTTCGATATAAACGCGATATTGTCATCCAAGCAATGGAAAAGTATGCGAAAGATTTACTAGAAAAAACACCAATTAAAGAAACGATCGGTATGGAAAATCCGTGGAATTATCGCAACAAAAGTCAGCTGCAAACTGGGCTAGAAAAAAATAAAATCATCGCTGGACTGTATACACAAAACTCTCATAATGTTGTCGATATTGGTCATTGCCCAATCCAACATGAGGATTTAAATAAAATTACAGGTAAAGTGAAGAAGATTTTAACTCGTTTAAATATCCCTGTTTATAATGAACGAAAAAATAAAGGGGTAATCCGAACAATCGTAGCGCGAGTTGGTTTACGTACAGGTCAAATCCAATTAGTACTTGTAACTGGAACGAAAGATTTTCCTCAGAAAAATGAACTAATCAGTGAAATTAAAAAGCGAATTCCTGAAGTGACAAGTTTAATGCAAAACATTAATAATCAAATGACTTCAGTGATCTTTGGTCGTGAAACTGTCTATTTATCAGGGGAAGAAGTAATTGAAGAAAAGCTAGGGGACTTATCATTCGAACTTTCGGCTAGAGCGTTCTTCCAATTAAATCCTGAACAAACAGTTAAGTTATATGATGAAGTCAAAAAAGCAGCGGCACTTACCGGAACAGAAAAAGTCGTAGATGCTTATTGTGGAGTAGGGACAATCGGACTATGGCTAGCAAAAGACGCAAAAGAAGTTCGAGGCATGGACGTAACAAAAGAAGCAATCATAGATGCGAAAACAAATGCCCTAAGCCATGGATTTACAAATACTCATTACGAAGCAGGAGAAGCTGAACAAGTATTACCGAAATGGTTAAAAGAAGGCTGGAAACCAGACGTTATCATAACTGATCCACCGAGAACTGGTTGTGATGAGGAGTTTTTAAATACTGTATTAAAGATTAAACCGAAGAAATTAGTATATGTTTCTTGTAATCCTTCTACGTTGGCTAGGGATTTGAAGGTATTGAGTAAGAGTTATGAAGTGAAGTATTTACAGCCTGTGGATATGTTTCCGCATACTGCACATGTTGAGTGCGTGGCGCAACTCATTTTAAAGTAAGGCAGCAAGCCCATTTGGGCGCTGCCTTTTTTACTTATAATAAGGGTGAGGCTGATGGATTTGCACTTTATTATAAAATCGGAGAACAAAAATTACACTTCTTTGTTTGTTAAAAAAACTGACTCAAAAAGTCGTCATTTCAACGATCTTTTGAGTCAGCCTTTTTCAAGAAGAATGTTTTTGATAAACTACTTGATTCTAAATATTATTATTTCAAATCATTTTTTACATCACGGTTGGTATTTTGGAAATCACCTACAAAAGGCATCCCGGAAATATAGCCTACTCCACCAGTGCGATCTATTCCAATTTCTTTTTCCATCGCCTGTTTTAATGCAGTTTTATCCACTGCAGTAATATTCTTCCCTTCTAATTCATCCCCTGGATGTTGAAAGTTACTCATAACGTAAGAGAATCCGTTACGGTCATCGGCCGCAAACAAACCAGTTGATTCAGCTCCAGCTGGGACTGATAAAAGTCTAGATAGCTCCTTTGTATCAACGTTATAAGCCCAGACAAAGTTATTGGTATGCATTGCGCTGTCTTCACCGATAAATAATGTTCTTAATGATTCAGAATAACTTAGATTATCAGTATTAGCTACTGAATTGACATCAGCAGTGTTTCCATATGCATCTGCTGATGTCATATCCTTACCAACAATTAACCCAGACATTTTAGCAGCGATATACTTACTATTAATCTTTTCACCTGTACTATCTTTTTGGCCGTCTGTTAAATCCAATTGATACGTAACACCTGATTTAATTTTTGGAAGTTTGATATCATCTACTGGATCCGTAGCATTTGCAACCATTCCATTGCTTTGATCGGAAATCGCAATGTAAACCTTTTTATCCTTCTCGTTTAAAGTTACACCTTCCATTTTATTAAATTCAGAAGTCGCACCAAGCATTGCTGCATATCGACGTGATTCTAAGAATGCAGCAGCTTTTTCCATGCCAGGCTTCAATTTTAAATATTCAGTTTTACCGTACGAATATTGCTTGATGGCTTTAAAGCCTTCTTTTGGAACATCGGATGTTTCGAACATATCGCTGAACTTGATACCGCTGTCGATGATTTGTTTGATTTCTTTATCGGTCGAATGGCCAAGTTTTATCCATTCTAAGTTACCCGCTCCGCCATTATCAGTACCAGTTTGGTGGAATTTTGCGGCATAAAGCGTACCTGCAGTAAGATCCTTCGCTTTATCGGCTACATACATGAACAACGTTGTATAAGTACCGTCATCACCAAAGAAAGCAGTCCGGTTATCAGGCATCATCTTCATTAATTCATGTGAGAAACGACCGATGCTGTAATGTTTGGAAACAGAAGCTTCCTCTTCTTTGTTGACACTAATTTCAGGAATAAATCCATAAAAATAAGGGTTCGCCTTTGATTTATCACCGAAATAAAGCTTAGCAAAGCTTTCAACCGAAGATCTTGCAGAAGATTTTGGATCTTGCTCAAAACTGCGGGCATCCGGCTCATACTCTTCTGAACCTAGATGAGTATTCCATGGCGAAAGGGAACCATTACATGGAATCCAAAGCCCATTTACACTTGAAAAATCAATTTTCTTAACCGATTTAGGTGTCAAATCACCCGTTTGCTTATCTTGTTGAAGTGTAGATAATGACATGGATGCAGGAACAATACCATATGCTGAATTACCAGCCGCATCGATTGTTTGATATTCATAATGAGTTACCATGAAAAGTTTTCCGTCAATTGGCTTCAATAAACTGTTTGAATCTGGGGCATCTGATACATAATATGTAGGTTTGCCTTCAATACTCATATCCATGATTGGGTCACCATTCACATCAATTGGTGTGCCTGCTGGAATCAGCTTTCCTTTGTTCATTGCTACGTTGTCTTCAGATTTAAATAGTCTCTTATAAGAAAGTGGGAACTTCTTCACTTCACTATTGCTATATTTCACTTCCATTGATGCGTTCGTATAGGTTTGAACCATTTTATCAATCGTTTTTGGTGCTTCCATCCCAATAAATCTTACAGAATCAATTGTTACATGAGCATTTCCTGATACAGCAGCATGTGTCAAAGCTGGAATGGATATAGATAATCCTAGTGCAAGCACAGACACCTTTTTAATAAAATGTTTTTTATTCATTGTTCTCCTCCTGGCAAATTGATTTCCTTCCACAACTCTATTAAATCAAATGAACGTTAAGCTAGAGTTTCCCTTCTGGTAAAAGATTCGTAAAACTAGTTTAAATCCTTGTAAAGTTATCGAAGGACAAATTAATCTTTTCACACCATAAGTCGAAACATGTCAAACAACAAAATGTTAAAAAATATCCATGGAGAAAAAGAGTAATATAATGTTCGAGCACAATCAATCGATATTATTATGATTGTGATGAACGTTGAAACTCACCAACATCTCATGTATTGTCAATTATAAACTGCACATGTTGAGTGTGTGGCGGAACTCAAATTATTTTGTTAACCACAAAATAAATTTCTGCTTAACAAAATAATCCTTTGCCAAAATCAGAATAAACATCTGATAAAAGGCAAGTGTAGGGAGAAGGAGAAAGGGACGATCGTAGTCATCCAAAGCCTTGTCCCTCTTTTTTTATCAAGACTTTATTATGAAAATAAAATAGTTTATCTAAAAAAATTGGATTAAATAATGAGAAAACGCGGGTTGTGTAGCAAGGGTTTATTTTAAATAGAAAAAAATGGGAACTTAAGAATGCGGTTTGGAGAGGGATGGAGTAACAGGAGATTATTATTACTGAACTACATTAAATTAAAGCAGATGGAACCGTGAATCTATAAAAGATTTTAGCTGAACCATCTGCTTTAAATTCTCCTCCTGTAACTTTCACTTATCGAATGGCTATATTTTCAGGCGGAATATTGAATGTAAAGGAAGTAGCTGGCTTCGAATGAACTAGTTTGTCATTTATTTTCCATATTTCTAAAATGACATTTACTGTATATGTTCCTGCAGGTGCTCTCACTCCATCATTCGTTTTGTAATTCCACGTACTTTTCCATTGGATTTGTTCCAGGCTGTTTAACGACTCATATTTAAGCACCTGTAAAAAAAATTTCCCATTACTATAATGATACACCTGGTCTCCTTGTGCATTATACACCTTATAATCATAAAACTGACTTGTTGGAAACTCAATAAGCATTGGCTGATCACTATTATTTTTAAACGTAAAAATAAATGTGGCTCGTTCCACATCTGTGATGACATCTCCATCCAATATCCAATCTGTCATGCTTCTAACCTCCTTAGATAAGATTAATTGATTCCCGCAAACAAAAATCATCCAAAAATAAAATTCTCAAAGGTGATACTCCTTCCTAATGTATAGATGTATCCCTTTAATATTGCTTATTACTTTATAAAAACCATAATAATCTGTCTAGTTAAAAGATAAAAATAGCCTATTCATCATTTGCAGATGGATAGGCCATTAATCTTATCTCAAGCCATAAGCCTTAATGATTTCTTGAGAAATTTTGATGCCCAGCTCATCCCAAGCAGCTGCTTGTAAATTCACGACTTGCATTTTCCATTCCATCCGTTGTAATGACAAAAATCACCTTGCTAGGCAATCTCACCTCACTAGTTTTTGACAATCTGTAACCAACATCCAAAATAGTCTTTCCCACTGTGTCCAGCAGTGCCGTAAAACCTCTAACAGAATATTCCTTTTCTGTTAATCTTGCATTGTTTGCATCAATCCCATTCCACAGTACCTCATACGCGTCATTAAAGAGGAGTGTAGTAAGAATCAATTCACCATCAAATTGGCACTGTTTTGCTATTAAAGCATTAAACCCGCCAATGGTATCACTCTCAAGTCCTGCCATAGATCCGCTTCGATCAAGTAGGAAAATTATTTCTGATAGATTCTTATTCATAAGAATCATCCTCCCAAGTTATTAATCAGTATATAATAATAGTTAATATTTTCCATTATTTGGTTATTTGAATAAATACAAATTTTTATTAAAATTAGTCATAGAGACTCAATTGTAATATTTCGAGAGGGGTTTTCTTTAGAAAAATAAGAACCAAAAATTCATATTGAGGGAATAGAGTGAGGTGATCACCATGCTAGAGGGACAAATAATCAAATTCTATCGTGAACGTCAGAGCATGATGCAGAAGGATTTAGGAATTGGCATCTGTTCGAGTACACATATTAGTAAAATTGAACGTGGATTAACAGAAGTTTCTAAAGAAACGATAAACTTGCTGTCAGAGCGGCTTGGCATTGATATGGAAATAGAAATTAAAACATACAATGGCATAGATTCCATTTTAAAAAAATGGCATGAATCGATCATTTTAAAACTGAAAACAAAGGCTAAGAATTTAAAGGAGCAATTAGAAGCTATTACTCTGCTGCATATGCCGGATATTTATCGTTCCTATACGCTCATACTCACAAGATATTATTTATTGATAGGACAGGGGCATCAAGCTACATCTCTAATTGCTGAAATGGACAAATGGTCTGATCTTCCACCATATGAAAAAAACATGCTTCTTCACATTAAAGGGATCAATGCATTGATAAATAAGGAATATTATAAGGCGATTTCATATTTTCAAGGAATTGATCTAACCTATTATAACAACCAAGAGTACTATTATCATTTGGCTTTTGCCTATCACTCTCTGAATTCACGAGTATTGGCTTATTATTTTGCCGAAAAGTCCCTGAGCTTTTTCACAGAAGTACGCAGTTTTACGCGTATGATTGAAGCAGAAATGCTTATGTTGGTCCAAGTAGAGCGGGACGAGTTTTACGATCCAAAAGATATCGAATATCAAAGATTAATCGAGATGACAGAATACATAGGATTAGACCATCAAAGAGCATTGCTGTCACACAATCTCGCATACCAGAAAGTTCGTCAAGGAAATTATGATAAAGCTTGTGAATACTACAAACAATCTATGGACATAGAAGACCCTCGTACGGCCCTTCATATAGCCTCTTTGGAAGGTTATATAAATGCATTAACGAAACAAGGATTGAAATCATCCGAAGAATTGCTCCAATTGGTCGAAAAGGGTATTGCTCTTTCTGAAGAAATAACCGATCCAATCTATAAACATTTCTTCTATTTACATAAATATAATCTTCAAAACGAAAAAGAGCTTTACTACCATTACCTTGAAAAAGAAGCATTTCCTTATTATCAGAAAATGGAACATGTTCGCTTATTTGAACATTATGGGATAAAGTTGTTCGACTATCATATGGAAAAAGGCAATGTCGAAGAAGCAAATCAATACGCAGCGTATCTCGTGGAAAAATACCGTAGAAACGATAAATTTGCTTGATTTTTAAATTAATAACCTTAAGGAAATCGTGTTATACTTCGTCCATTATAAAGCAATCCATTTATTGGTCTGGCATTAGCTACATATATCATGCATCGGACAGTAGGAGAATGAGAAGCTGTGGCTCCAATTAAAAAAGTAATCAACAGATAAATTTACAAAAGTAAAGGAAACCATCTTAAAAGCATTTATTTTGTTTTGAGATGGTTTTCTTTTTCGATTCTATAAATATAAAAGTATGATTAATTTCAAGTTGATTTTAAATACTTATTTCAATTAATTGTTTTTAATTAAAGCACCAATGAATAGGGGAGATTATTAAGCCTGCTAAAAATGCCACAGCAGCTGCTTTCTTGATTAATGAATTAAATTCCATAAGACCCCCGTTTTCCAAAAAACTTTTCAGAATATTTGTAAACGATTACTACTTTCTAAAAGCCTTGAATATTACATTTATATCGTAATGCCATTTTCTATTAGTAGCTATGGGGGTTTTAACTGTGACTTTTGATGTATTTCTTCTCCAGTAAAATAGCTTAAATTTATAGCTGTTTTTGGTGCTTAAGAATCAAATACCCTTAAATCAAAGTGGGGTTTTTCCTCTCGTTTTTCGCCTTATCTCTACATTTATCAACATTTTTTTCTAATTATAGATTATTTTTCTTACTAGATTGGTAGTTTCCTTCCTTTGCGTGCCCATCGTACGAAAAAAGAGTAATTTTTTTGAATATGGGGGGACTGAGTGATGACTACACCTAAATAATGGTAGTATAGGTTGTTATAATATTTATTTTTTGGACCTATAGGAGTGTTATGATCGTTCGTAAAACAGACACTCTTGGGAGAAGTTAACTAAGTACTAGAGAAGTTGCTTTCCTCTCCGGGCGAACGCCCCCTGAAAGAAAGCGCCTAGAGCAGAAATCAATCTTTCCTTCTATTTTATTTAAAATATTTAAATTATAAAAATGCGCATGTCAAAAGTCCTTTATAAAACCCCATTTGTCACCACAATCTAATGGATATACATTTAGGTTGTAATAGATTTGTAACCTATTAGTTAATTTAATTGATGAACAGACAGTTTAATGTTTTAAGACTCATCGCAAAACCTATTTTATAAGTTAATGGGTTCATCCAAATACAGAGCTCGTAGTTTTGCGTGCTAAATATGCCCTTTAAGCCATAATATTTTTTTATTGGTATTCAGTACTATTCTATTATGCAACAGTCTAAAAAATTTGATGGATGGGGAGCAACTAAATGGAATTAAGACATCTGAAAACTTTTAAATACGTAGCAGAGTACTTAAATTTTACAAAGGCTGCGCAACAGTTAAACTTCACACAACCTGCTGTAACTGCACAAATTCAGACGCTCGAACAAGAGTTGAAACAGGAGCTATTTATACGGATAGGTAAGAAGACCTATTTGACGCCAGAAGGTGGAATTCTTAAAAAATACACAGATCAGCTTTTTTCCATAGTAGAGAAGATTGAATCATCATTGGCCGAACTTCCAAATGAGTATGGCATTGTATCGATTGCCGCATGTGAAAGCCATTGTACGAATTATTTTCCTTATGTAATTTCTGAGTTCTTGAAGCTATATCCCAAAGTACAGATTAAGTTGTATTCCTGCAAAAGAGATGAAATTATAAAAGGGATTGAATCGAATAAATACGATATTGGGATTATTTCGGGTGAACTATGTAGACATGAAATTACAAACATTGTAATTGCAGAGGACGACATGATTCTAGTGGTTTCTAAAGATTTATATGCTAGATACACAGAAGACCAACTACTAATGAAATTTCCTTTAATTAAATATCAAACTGATGGATATTTTGAGTCGATTATGAGCAAATATTTGAGGCAAACGAATCTCTCAACACACAATCTAATTGAATTTGGAAGTTTAGACGGAATCAAGAAGGCAGTATTAAATAATATCGGAGTGGGATTGGGAGTAAGTGCCTGTATGAGAAAAGAAATTAATAATGGTGATTTAGTCTCGATTAAAGTTACTGAGAATAAGGTAAAAGTAAAAACCTCTATCATTACGTTGAAGGAAAAAGAAAACTCAGTAACAATTCAATCTTTTAATAATATAATTCAAAAAAATTGGAATAATATTTATGCTTTAGAGTAAAAAAGCTTTACGATATTTTTTTTTGTGATATAACACGGTTTAATAGTGTGGTGGTGTGAAACAGGGGACAACAGGAGAGGTTCTACCTGGAGCAAGTACACCAGCCACAAACAATAAGATCACGTTCAAAACATTGCCGTTGGTGAAAATGATTAAATAATAATAGATTCAAATTTTGAGTAGTTTTGAGACTTCTGAGTACTAAATTGAGGTAGATAAACACTATATACCAGTACCTTAACTGCTATATACTCAATGATTTTATTGTATATAGAGAAAAATAATAATAAATAGTGTTTACCAATAGTCTCTTTATAAAAATAGTTTATAAATTTTCCTTGGACGACCTTTTGTACTCGGATTTTTCTCAGCCATAACTTGAGCTAGTCCATTTATTTCTAACAACTTAATATTCGTCGAGCACTACGAGGTGTAATTTGTATAGATTGCGCTACATCATTAGCACTCATTTCTTCATTTAAACGTTTTTCTATATTTCGTAAGTAATTGTTCTTCCGGGTAGCTAGCAAATAATTCTTTAGAAACCACTAGAACCATGTTTTCCTCTACGATCACGATGTTTGTAATTTCATTATTACGAAGCTCGCCCGATATAATCCCTATATCGTATTTGTTTGATTCGATCCCTTTTATAACTTCATCTCTTTTAGAGGAAACCAACTTAATCTGTGTATTGGGACTTGGAAATTGCCGGGTTCTGTATGTATATTATTACAAATCAAATAATCCGCTTTAAGACAGTATGTCGAACTGCTCCATGAGGTTTTTAGTCTAGAAGCTTTAAAAAAATTGCAATGAATTTCTAACTCTGAAACATACTGATACTATTATTCTAAATAAAGTGTGTGATCGATTTGGTATAAAAAATGTCGTTCAGTCGATTTAAAAGGGAATACCGTTGACTCTTTCCTTAGTAAAACGATATGCAACATCAGCCAAGTGCTTCTTGAAAAGAGCCTTGGCTTTTTCGTGTGTAGTTAATTTGTATCAGTACCAGATTTTCAGGACTGGTGCAAATTACTATAGTACTGAATATCAATAAAATAATGTTATGATTTCCATAATATTTTATAATTTTACAAAAAATTCATATAATTTTAAAATTTTTAATATATGCTGCGGAAGCCAAGAACACGAATTGGAGCAACTTATATTATTTATTTGGTTCTGGTGTAAAAACTTCAAAACATTTGCAATGAATTGTAGGGGGGGAATTTTATTTTATTTTGCTAAAAAATAGAGAGAAGGGGATAGAAAATTGAAGAAACGTAAAAAATTCAAAAAGTTCACATCAGTGGGGTTGGCATCATTATTAACAATTTCAGGTTCAGCGACTTTTGTAAGTGCTGCAAGTGTAGAAACGACGAAACCTATGAAACTAATTAAAACTGATCAATCAGGTCAAGCAAGTGCAGTAGCAACACCCGAGCTAAGAAATCACCCAGATCAAGAGAAATTAGTACCAACACCAGAACTAAATGCACATGACAAAGTTCGTGTAATTGTTGAGTTAGATGGGGATGCACCAATATCTTATTCTATTGAAAAAGGAGTAAGATATAAAGATCTACCAGAAGCAAAAAAAGTAGATTTGCAATCAGAAGTTAAAGTTGAACAAAAAGAGTTTTTAACAGATGTTAAAGAAGAGAATATCGATTTTGAAGTTAAGAACAAATTTACAACAGTTGCTAACGGTGTCAGTGGAGAAATCGAATATGGTCAGATTGATGAACTTCAGAGTCTACCAAATGTAGAATCTGTGAATCTTGTAAATGAATATGAAAGACCGAAAGAAAAACCGAATATGCTTTCTAGTAAAGCTATGGTACAAGCTATTCAAACATGGAATGTTGGATACGATGGAAAAGGCGTAATTGTTGGTATCATTGATACTGGGATTGATCCGACTCATCCAGATATGACTTTAAAAGAAGATCCTAAGCGCAAGCTGACAAAGGAAAAAACAGATGCTATTATCTCAGCAAATAACCTGCCTGGACAATATTATACTTTAAAAGTTCCGTATGGCTATAACTATGCAGATAAAAATCAAGAAATTCGTGATCTTGGTCCAGATGCATCGATGCACGGGATGCACGTTGCTGGAATTGTTGGAGCAAATGGTGACGAAAGTGGAAACGGTATTAAAGGTGTTGCCCCAGAAGCTCAGCTATTAGCACTAAAAGTATTTAGTAACGACCCTGCTATGCCAACTACTTTTGGTGACATTTATGTAAAAGCGATTGACGATGGGATTAAGCTAGGTGCGGATGTTCTGAATATGAGCTTAGGTGCAGAGGCTGGTTTTGTTAACCCTGATAATTTTGAGCAAAAAGCAGTTGAAAGAGCCGTTAACAGTGGAGTATTAATGGCAATTTCTGCTGGAAACTCTGATCGGATTGGTAGTGGAGGTCAAGCTCAAGCTGGTAATCCACTTGCATCTAACCCTGATATTGGTCTAGTTGGGTCGCCTAGTGTTGCAACAAACTCTATTTCAGTAGCAAATATTGAAAATAACTTTATTCAATTAGATCAAATGAATGTAAAAATTGGAGACGAAACGTTTCCAATCCCGTTTAAGAAACAAGCTTCTCCAGACCCACTGGAGGTATTTGAAACGAATAAAGAACTTGATGTTGTTTATGTGGGTAAGGGGACTTCAGAAGGATATGAGGGTAAAGATGTAAAAGGTAAAATCGTTTATGCAGTAAGGCCTGGAGAGTTTCCAACTTATGATGCTATTAAATATTATGCTGAACAAGCTGGGGCGGCTGGGGTTATTGTCAGAGGAGCTGTTGCACATGGAGATTATGTAAGCATGAAATTAACTAACCCAAAAATTCCGCTTGTTTCAATAGGAATTAGTGAAGGAAATACTCTGGAGGAGAAAATTAAAGCTGCAGGCGGCACAGGGAAGGTTACATTTACTGGTGATCATAAAACGGTTGTAAATAACGCTGCTGGTAGAATGTCAACTTCAACTTCTTGGGGTGTGACTCCAAGCTTGGAATTAAAGCCTGAAATCACTGCACCAGGTGGACAAATTTACTCAACCTTAAATGACGGAAAATATGGAACAATGAGTGGTACTTCAATGGCTGCACCTCACGTGTCAGGGGGAGCTGCATTAGTACTTCAAAAAGTTCAAGAATTATTCCCGCAATTACAAGGTGCGGATAAAGTAAAAAGAGTTAAAACGCTCTTAATGAATACAGCTAAACCAGTTCAGGATCCAGATAACAATAATAATTATTACTCTCCACGTAGACAAGGTGCTGGTATTATGCAGCTATATTCAGCTGTTAATACACCTGTTTATGTTGTTCGAAAAGGTACAAATGATGCAAAGGTTGAATTGAAAGAAATCAATAAAGACAAATTTGAAATGACATTAACGGCAACCAACTTTAGTGATAAAGATGTGTCGTACAAGGTAGACACATCCGTTTTAACAGATGCCATTATAAATGGGAGAAACGCTCTAAAATCACAGGTGATATCTAAAGCTGTCGTTACAACAGATTCACCGACTCTAACTTTATTCCCTGGTCAATCAAAAGATTTTACGATAAGAATCGATCTGACAGATGCAAAAGCTGAGTTAGAAGCAGCAATGAAAAATGGTTATTTTGTAGAAGGATTTATCACTCTAAAAAATGAATCTCAGGACGTAGCACTTCCAGATCTTTCTGTACCTTATGTAGGCTTTAAAGGTGATTGGAATGCACCTCCAGTCCTTGACGCTACAGTGTACGATGCATCACCTTCATTCTACAATTTCTCGGGATTTGTTGATCAAAAAAGTAGTTTTAGGATTGGACAACTTGGGTATACAAGAAGCTGGGATAAAGAAAGAATAGCTATTTCTCCAAATGGAGATGACAAAAAGGAGTCACTTACACCTGTACTTCAATTTTTAAGAAATAGTAAAACGGTTGAATATAGCATTACAGATGCAAGTGGGAATACACTCCGTAAGTTACGAACTGATAAAGAGCAACGTAAGGATAACTCTACTTATACATGGAAACCTGAGTATACTACATGGGATGGAAAGGTAAATAATAAGCTTGTTCCAGAAGGTTTATATTACTATACAATCAAAACACAAGTTGACAACCCTGGTGAGCCTCAACAAGTAGTAAATTTCCCAGTATTTGTTGATAACACAAAACCAGTTATCTCAAATGTTTCTTACAGTAAGAAAAAGCTATATTTTAATGCTCAAGATAGCAATGGCAGTGGTCTTAATGAAGTTAAGGTTTTGTTTAACGATCGGAAATATTGGATAGATGATATCTTTCCTAAGAAGGGAGAAACGCAATTCGAGTTTGATTTAACAAAACTCGAAGACTCAAATGGGAAAGAAATCAAAGACATAAAAAATATTGATATTATCGTAGAGGACAATGCAGAAAATGCTTCAACATTTCAAGCAACTGTTCCTGATAACAAAATCCCATATATTATTTCGAATTCACCAGCACCATTCGGTAAGTATACTATACGTGGAATACCTTTAACAGGGTACGTAACGGACGATTCACTAGTAAAATATTTACAAGTGAGAAGTGACAAACTTGTTGGGGGTCCAGTGAAGAAACTGGATTTAACATATAACCCAACCTTAAAGCGTTATGATTTTAATTCACAACTTACCTTTAGTGAAGATGGTGTACATGAAGTGTTCATTGAAGGCGAAGATGTAGTTGGAAATAAAATTGAATTCCGTCGACAAATTTTTATTGATTCACAAAGTGCTAACATTCAAATTACAGGTTTACCACAAAATAATTATGTTGCAAAAGATGGTGTGGATCCAGAAGTAACGGTTTCTATTACTGATAACTTCGATGTCTTCCGATTAGTAGTGAATGGAAACGAAGAAGCTTATAGAGAGCTTGAACAACCGTACGAGCAAAGACCTCTAGATTATAAGCAAAAGATGACCCTTAAATTATCAGAAGGTAGAAATGATTTCCAATTTTTTGTAACTGATCTTGCAGGACGTAATACGTATAAGAATATTACAATCTATAAAGGTGTTACCGCACCTGCATCATTTATTACATCATTAACTGCAAATCCAGAGGATGAAAGTGTATTTAATTCTTTATCAATTAAAGCAGAAGCTTCAAAACCAATTGTTTGGGATGGTAAAGTTTTAGATCCAAAGGGGAATGAAATCAAACTTGATTCCTCAAAGGATCCAAGTTCTACCTTTGAAGGAAGTTTTAAACTAGATAAATTGGCTGCTAATGGTGAATACAAAGCAATTCTAACTCCATTAGGTGGTTCAAAAGCGGACAGACGAATAGTGAAATTTAATGTAACAAACCATCAAATTTCAATTCCTAAGCCTATTCCAGCTCCAAATCAACCCGATGTAAATGAAGTATCATCTGAAAGTAAAAAAATTACTGGAAAAGCTGAACCGAACACAACTGTTACAATCACAGATAAGAATCAATTTACATTAACAGGAAAAGTAGCGAAGGACGGCCAGTTTGCTATACCATTAAGTACAAAACTAAAGGCTGGTCTAAAATTATATGCTATCGCTAGCAATGATACTGGTTTAGTAAGTAAAGAAACTAAGATTGTTGTAGTAGACAAAACAGCACCGAGTATTCCTTTGGTAAGTAAGGTGACATATACAGGAATATCTGGAAAAGCTGAGATAGGTTCCAAAGTATACGCTAAAATCGGAAAAGTAAGCATAGGTTCCTCAGTTGTAAACAGCAAAGGAATTTATTCTATTACCTTCAAAAGTCAAAAAGTAGGAACAACCATTAATGTATACGCAGTAGACAAATCGGGGAATGTTGGAGCTGTAAAAAAGGTTGAAATAAAAGACATAACACCACCAGCAATTCCTTCTGTTAAAAGTTTAACTAATACAAAAGTAACAGGGAAAGCCGAACCAGGTACTAAAGTTTATGTGAAAAAGGGAAAAGTGATCATTGGTTCTGGTACTGCTAACAGTAAAGGAATTTATACCGTTTCTTATAAAAAACAAAAAGTGGGAACAGTCCTTTACGTTTATGCAAAAGATAAGGTAGGGAATACAGGTAAAGGGAAAAAAGTTGTAGTGAAAAAATAAATTAGGTTCAATACGATCATTCAGAATGCAAATGAAAAAGTCTTAGAGTACCTATTCGTTTGATTGGTCTTGACCTAAAAAGAAACAAATACAGCAACTGGTATGTTATGATATCAAATGTGAAACTACTGATAGATCCTAGTTGACTTAAATGATGACAAGAACCGGTGACGCTTCGTTATGACGTTGCCGGTTTTTTACACTTTATTTCTCTATTCTATAGGAATAAGCAGAGAAAAGAGACGACAGATGGGATTATGGGTTTTGAGCGTTTACCCACCAGCTTTCATGAGAACTAACAAAAATAAAGCTAACTTTCAATTGAACAATAAAATTATTTTAAAGGCAAAGGGCGTTCATATTCTAGATACTGTAACAGTTTCAGAAGATAACAATGGGGCAGCTTATTTCAGCAGTCACATCAAGATAGAATTATTACTGGAGAGTTATTAAATGGAGGGGTTTAGAGATGGCTACTTTATTACAACAACAAGTAAAACTAGAGATAGAGAAAAAGAGAAATGAACTATATGATTTTTGTAAGCAGTATGGATTTCTTCATTCTAATACCATTCAATGTAGCCAAGAGTTAGATCAGCTAATAAATCAGTTATTTAAAAGCTTTACGGCTTTGAGGGAAGAGCGGTATGAGTACTTAATAATTTAGATACTGATAAACTGATCTTGTAGTACTTGGCACCAATTCTTATTCATACTAATGGTCAAATGTCCTTTATATTTAGCGATTAGATGTAAACTAAAGCATCATCTCATGTATTGTCAATTGTGTACTGCACACGTGGAGTGTGTGGCGCAATTGATTTTAATGTTGTAACCACAAGGAGTCGAGCACTACGGGGGGCAATTGCATATATTGTGCGAGATCATTAGCACTCATTTCTTCATTTAAACGCTTTTATATAATCGATTTCAATTTATGAAGAGTAGCTACACTGAGAGAGGTTTTATCTCTTATGGATTTTAGTTCTTCTGATATGTAAGAAAAAGAAATTTGTTCTTCTTGTTCAAGTAAACCGGCGATTCTCTTATCATCTGAGCAAACTACCCATGAATCTTTTCCTCACTTTCTACTTTGTAATAAAGCGTTCCATACATTAATTTCAGCCTCATATGCTGAATGACCAATACCAATTCCACAAGTCTCTACTTCTTCATTCAGTCCGCTATATTTATCGATCTCTGCTTTCAGTGTAAAGTTGTTGGTGATATCTTGCAAAAAACCTCTTGTAGAAAAAACATATATCGCCCTGGACCAATTGTAAGATAGAATCCTTAAATTTTATTTGAATATGTACACAATTTATTCATATATTTGAGTTCAATTTCACGAAGTATATTCGTTGTAAATGCTGTATTTGCCAAGTCTGGAAAAAATGAAATTAGCAATAGGGATTTAGTCATAATCTTAAATACTGAGAACAAAGTAAAAGTAAAAAGCTCTATCATTATGTTGAAGGGAAAAGAAAACGTACTAACAACACAATCTTTTATCAATATAATCCAAAAAGTTTGGAAAAGCGTTTAACGATATTCTTTTAAATGTAATCTAACATCGTTATTAGTATGGGGGTAACATAATGACTGGTGTAACAGGAGCCAAAAGGTCCATTTTAAGCCCTAGTGATGTCTCTATTTTATTATAAATGAAGGACTCTACTTTTAAGTAGTATGCTTTACTCTAGTCCAAAAACATTATAATAACTGCTATGAATCTCTAACTCTCTAACTTTTAGATATATTGTTACGATTATTTTTAATGATAAATGATCGGTATGGTAAACAAATTTTGTTTAAATAGAAGCTCGGAAAACTCCTTAATAGGACATGTAAAATATCTGAATAAAATCGTGTAACATGACTATCGACTTATTAGGAGGAGGGTCCTTATCGGATCTTTTGGCACAGCTGCATCCATTTTTTTAGTGGTGTTGAACATCAATAAAATAATGTTATGGTTTCAATAAAATTTCATGATTTTACAATATTCGAGTAAAAACTTAAAGTTTTGATATAAGATGCAGCAGCCGGGAAAACGATCTGAAGCAACTTTAATGCGCTGAAGATTCTGAATCTTTAGAAAGGATAATCTATTACTATTCATTTATACAGCTAGAAACTACATAACTGTGATACAGAATCGGTAATTGGTTTAGGAGCTGCCAATCTCAAAACATATTTTTATAACTTAATAGTTTCAAGCAGTGAAGGGGAAGGAGGTTAAAGGATTAGTTAGGTAAATTTAATCTAAATATGGAGGTATAAACATGGTAAAAATACCCAAAAAATTACTTACATTGTCGACAGCTTTATTACTAACTATTAGTTCATTTGCTGCACCAGCTGGAAATTATGTTAAGGCTTATGCAAAGGACAATATTGAGTCAAGCAATAACCAAGAAGCTAAAGAGGTAATAGCGAATAAAATAAGTCCAGAGCTTAAAAAAGAATTTGCAAATAAGTCTCAAGCTACCTTTCTTGTAAAATTTAAGGATCAGGTAGATACAGTAAAGGTTGCTAATGATGTTAAAGCTAAGAATAAGCAACTATCAAATGTAAAAAAAGAGTTAGTAGTTCGTTCATCAATCGTTTCTGAATTAAGAATTAAATCAGATTCATCACAGACAAATTTGAAGAATTATATTAAAAAAGAAAAGCTTAAAGGAAATGTAAAGGATTATGAGTCGTTTTATATAGTAAATGGTATGGCAGTTACAGGAACAGAGGAAGTTATGAAAAACATAGCGGCCATGCCTGAGGTTGAAAGTATAAGTCCTAATGGCATTACAAAGTTAATTGAGCCTGCAAAAACTACTGAAGTTCAAGTTCAAGCGACTAATAATGTAGAATGGGGCGTCGAAAAAATTGGAGCGCCTGATGTTTGGAGTCTAGGAATAGATGGAACAGGGATAGTTGTTGGTAGCATAGATACAGGAGTTCAGTGGGATCACCCTGCATTAAAGACAAAATATAGAGGATATGACCCAGCTAATCCAGATAATCCAAATAATGAATACAATTGGTTTGATGCAACTGAAGCTAACGGTTCAACACCATACGATGATCTTGGTCATGGAACCCATACAGTTGGTACGATGGTTGGTTCAGAACCAAATGGTACAAATAAAATAGGTGTTGCGCCAGGAGCAAAGTGGATAGCTGTTAAGGCATTTACAAAAGATGGTGGAACAGATGAAGATTTAATAGAAGCAGGTGAATGGATGCTTGCTCCTAAAGATAAAAATGGCGTACCACATCCAGAAATGGCTCCTGATGTAGTTAATAACTCATGGGGAGGAAGTCCTGGAATAAATGATTGGTATAAAACTGTTGTAACAAATTGGAGAGCAGCAAATATATTCCCGGAATTTTCAGCAGGAAATACAACTCTTTACAATCCCGGTGGACCTGGATCAGTTGCTAATCCTGCAAACTATCAAGAATCCTTTGCAACAGGAGCAACTGACATAAACAACAAATTAGCCAATTTCTCATTAAGGGGACCATCACCATATGGTGGAATACTTAAGCCTGATATTTCAGCACCTGGAGTTAATATAAGATCATCAGTTCCAGGAGGTAAATATGAGGGGGGATGGAATGGAACCTCGATGGCAGGTCCACATACATCAGGACTTGTAGCATTATTACTTCAAGCCAATTCATCTTTAACAGTAAGTGATATTGAAAGAATAATAAAGGAAACAGCAACTCCTTGTACTAACTATGATTATCCTGAAACCCCTAACAATGGATATGGATATGGTGTGATTAATGCACTTAAGGCTGTAACATCAGTTATGCCAGGAATTTCTGATATTAAAGGCCAAGTATCAGAAGATGCCGAGGATACAGTTCCGCCAACTTTTAATCATATACCTGTTAAAGAGGCAGACGTAGGATTTGAACAAAAATTAAAAATAGATGTACAGGATAATATAAGCGTTAAGACAGTTGAGCTTCAATATAGAAATAATCCATCGGATGAGTGGACAACAGTTGCAGCTGAAAGGCAGAGTGGAGACATCCAGTCAGGAAGCTATGAAGCGATAATTCCAGCAGATAGAGTAGTGGCAGGATCAAATCTATCTTACAGATGGAGAATAGTTGACTTTGGAAAGAACGAGGTTACAAGTGATATCTATACAATACTTGTTAACTCTCAAGTAGGATACTTTAATGATTTTGAAACAGATATAACAGGATGGGAAATAGTCGGAGCTCCTAAATGGCAGTGGGGAAAACCAACGACAGGACCTATGGCAGCAGCTTCGGGAGAAAAGGTTTTTGCTACTAATCTTGAAGGAACGTATTCAGAAAATCAAGTAATGGGATTGATATCGCCTAAAATTGTCTTGCCGAAAGAACATGCTTATTTGCAGTTTAAAAATTGGTATGATCTAGAAGAAAATAATGCCATTGCAAAAGTTGGTGTTCAAATTGACGGCAATGATTATTTTACGAGTGTAGCAAAATATGCAGGCACTAAGACAGGAGGATATTCAAATGAAGAAATAGATATAAGCGAATATGCAGGAAAGAAAGTAAGTATCTTTTTTGTATTTATGTCTGGTACCTCCACCTCCAATAATCATCAGGGATGGTTTATAGATGATGTGAATTTAACAGATAAATCTGCAGCACTAGGTAATACATCAGTTTTAAGCAATGGCCCTGAAGAACAAATTAGATTAAAAGATCTACCTGCAGCATCAGATGGCAGATCAGTTTTAAGCAACAGCCCAAAACAACAAGTAAAAAATTCAGTGCAGGCAAACACTGAGATGGCAAGACTTCCATTATCAGCCACAGTGACTATTGTTGAAAATGGTCGTTCAACAAAAACAAATCCGCAAGACGGATCATATAGTTTTAAGGTGAAAGAAGGAGCGTATACATTAAGAGCTGAAAAGTATGGGTACTATCCACAGGATAAGAAGGTTCAAGTAGCAGCTAACCAAGTTCTTGAAAATACAAACATTACATTGGCTCCAATACCTAAGAGAACATTAACAGGTAAAATCACTAATGCGCAAACAGGAAAACCTGTGAAAAACGCTAAACTTTACTTAATCGAGGATGCAGCAGTAGCACCAGTTACAACTGATGCAGAGGGTAATTACTCAATAACTGCATATGAAGGTAAATATACAGTACAGGTTATAGCTGAGGACTACTTTGATGAGAAAGTTACCGTAGATATTACGGGTAAGGAAAATGTTACACATGATATTCAGCAAAAACCGTTTATAAATTATTCAGGAGAGATCGGCTATGATGATGGAACAGCAGAAGATACAGTAGCTCAATTTCAACCGGGAGGCGGCTATGCAGTAAGAATGTCACTTCCGGAGGGAGAGACTAGAGCAATAGTAACCTCTGGATTATTTATGTTTGGTACAAAATGGCCAACACCAGGTGGAACTACATTTAAGGTGGCAGTTTATGATACAAGTGGAAAGGATGGCGCTCCTGGAAAAATGATAGCAGGTCCGTTTAATGCAACTACTCCTAGGGAGGAAGGAAAATGGACAGTCGTTGATTTATCCGCAAAGCGAATAGTTGTAACAGGCGATTATTATATGGTTTTAATACAGGATCAGCCTTCTTTGTTATCTCCAGGAATATCACTGGATAAAACTACAGTACCAACAGGAAGATCATGGTGGTTTGAAAAAGATGGTCCATTCACTTTAGCGAGTAAAGAGTATGGAAACATAATGATTAGATCAACAGTTAAGCTTGAAGCACTAGCTCCAGTTATAACATCACCAGTAGACAACCCATATGTAAATAATGAAAAAGTAACAATAAAAGGTATGGCGGCTCCAGGAATGGACGTTCATATATTTAGCAAAGATGAAGATATAGCAAATGGAAAGACAAATGCTGATGGAAGCTTCTCAATTGACGCTGTACTTCAAGAGGGAGTTAATATTCTAAAGGCAAAAACTATAACAGAACTCGGTTCTACTCCTTATTCGAAGGAAATAAAGGTCATAGTAGACAAAGCAGCACCAGTTTTAGAAATTACAAGCCCACAAAATAACGCAAATATAAATGATCAGGTTATAACTGTAACAGGAACAGCCAAAGATGATTATTTAGATTATGTTGATGTTAATGGAACAAGGCCAGACATAGATTCAAATGGAAATTGGACAGTAAAGCTTATGTCCAAGGAAGGGAAAAATATAATAAATGTTGTTGCTAGAGACAAAGCAGGAAATGAAACTGCTAAGAGCATAACAGTTAATGTAAAATACCCAATACGTGAAATTAAAAATATAATGCCATCGAGTGATGTAATATTAAAGGCAGATCAAACATTAAAGGTTGGGTTCGACAGTGAGCCTGGATTAAAAAAGGCAGTATTTACAATTAACGCTCCGATTAATGGCATAACAAGCGCAGCATCTGTGCCAACTGCAAGTTTAAGCAACTTTGAAGTAGTTATGACCGAAGTAAAGGATGCAAATGGAAATGGCACTGGACACTATGAGGGATACTGGAAAGCAACTAACAAGCTTACATTAAACGGTGCACAAATAGTGGTAAAAGTAGAAGATATGAATGGAAATTCATTAAGTTCCAAGGCAGCAGGAAAGCTATATATCGATTCAATTAAACCACTTATATATGGTACGACAGATAAGAAATTAAATATTAATTCAAAGTTTGAACCAATGGCTGGAGTATCTGCAGTAGATAATGTAGATGGTGATTTAACTAAATCCATTAGAGTAACAGGTATTGTAGATACTAAGAAAAAAGGTTCTTACGTACTTACTTACACGGTGAGCGATAAGTTTGGGAATGTAACAACAGTTAAAAGAACGATCACAGTGATTGATAATATTAAACCTGTGATTTACGGTGCAGGTAACAAAACAATTAATATCAATACTAAATTCAATCCACTAAAAGATGTAACTGCTAAAGATAATGTGGATGGATCTTTAACAAAACTTATCAAAGTAACGGGAACAGTAAATACAAAGAAAATCGGAACATACACATTAACATATTCGGTTACTGATTCTTCCGGTAATAAAAAGGTTAATACAAGAAAAATCACTGTAAAAGACAATATTAAACCTGTCATTTATGGTGCAAAATCGAAAACAATTAAAGTAAAGTCTAAATTCAATGCAAGGGCAGGCGTTACTGCAAAAGATAATGTAGACGGAGATTTAACAAAAGTAATTAAAATTACTGGAACTGTAAATACAAAGAAAAAAGGTACTTATACGTTAAAGTATGTAGTTGCTGATAAAACTGGGAACAAAACTACGGTTCTAAGAAAAATCACTGTTAAATAAATTGAGTCATAAAATAAGTAGCATTGCTAAATTTTTAACTAGGCTTTATTAATACTTTTAGTTTCATATTTAATTTTGATTTACACTATATGAAAAAGGACCTTTTTATAAGGTCCTTCCAGCTTGTAGACAAATAAGCTGCTTTCATCTTGTTAGCAATCTCTTAATTTATCCTATTCAACTATGAATCATACTTTATGATATTTCTTAACATTTGTAACTTAATGAAAACGTTACTAGCTGTAAGTTTGAATGGAATGAAATAACTTAATTGATGAACTGTTGTAAGGATCATCTCAAAACCTATTTTATAAGTTAATGAATTCAAGCAGTTAAGGGAAAGGATTATTTATGTAAATTCAATCTAAATATTGGGGGATAAACATGATAAAAATCACCAAGAAATTGAGTGCATTGTCGACAGCTTTATTACTTACAGTAAGTTCATTTGCTGCACCAGCTGGAAATTATGTTAAGGCTTATGCAAAGGACAATATTGGGACAAGCTATAACGCTAAAGAGGTAATAGAGAATAAAATAAGTCCAGAACTTGAAAAAGAATTTGCAAATAACTCTCAAACTACCTTTCTTGTAAAATTTAAGGATCAGGTAGATACAGTAAAGGTTGCTAATGATGTTAAAGCTAAGAATAAGCAACTATCAAATGTAAAAAAAGAGTTAGTAGTTCGTTCATCAATCGTTTCTGAATTAAGAATTAAATCAGATTCATCACAGACAAATTTGAAGAATTATATTAAAAAAGAAAAGCTTAAAGGAAATGTAAAGGATTATGAGTCATTTTATATAGTAAATGGTATGGCAGTTACAGCAACAGAGGAAGTTATGAGAAACATAGCGGCTATGCCTGAGGTTGAAAGTATAAGACCTAATGGCATTACAAAGTTAATTGAGCCTGCAAAAACTACTGAAGTTCAAGTTCAAGCGACTAATAATGTAGAATGGGGCATTGAAAAAATTGGAGCGCCTGATGTTTGGGGTCTGGGAATAGATGGAACAGGAATAGTTGTTGGTAGCATAGATACAGGAGTTCAGTGGGATCACCCTGCATTAAAGACAAAATATAGAGGATATGACCCAGCTAATCCAGATAATCCAAATAATGAATACAATTGGTTTGATGCAACTGAAAATAACGGTTCAACACCATACGATGATCTTGGTCATGGAACCCATACAGTTGGTACGATGGTTGGTTCAGAACCAAATGGTACAAATAAAATAGGTGTTGCGCCAGGAGCAAAGTGGATAGCTGTTAAGGCATTTACAAAAGATGGTGGAACAGATGAAGATTTAATAGAAGCAGGTGAATGGATGCTTGCTCCTAAAGATAAAAATGGCGTACCACATCCAGAAATGGCTCCTAATGTAGTTAATAACTCATGGGGAGGCGGTCCTGAAGTAAATGATTGGTATAAAACGATTGTAACAAATTGGAGAGCAGCAAATATATTCCCGGAATTTTCAGCAGGAAATACAACTCAATACAATCCTGGTGGGCCGGGATCAGTTGCTAATCCTGCAAACTATCAAGAATCCTTTGCAACAGGGGCAACTGACATAAACAACAACTTAGCCAATTTCTCATTAAGGGGACCATCACCATATGGTGGAATACTTAAGCCTGATATTTCAGCACCTGGAGTTAATATAAGATCATCAGTTCCAGGAGGTAAATATGAGGGGGGATGGAATGGAACCTCGATGGCAGGTCCACATACATCAGGACTTGTAGCATTATTACTTCAAGCCAATTCATCTTTAACAGTTAGTGAGATTGAAAGAATAATAAAGGAAACAGCAACTCCTAGTACTAACTCTGAATATCCTGAAACCCCTAACAATGGATATGGATATGGTGTGATTAATGCATTTAAGGCAGTAACATCAGTTATGACAGGACTTGCTGAAATTAAAGGCCAAGTATCAGAAGAAAACACTGAGAAAGAAAGACTTCCATTATCAGCCACAGTGACTATTGTTGAAAATGGTCGTTCAACAAAAACAAATCCGCAAGACGGGTCATATAGTTTTAAGGTAAAAGAAGGAGAGTATACATTAAGAGCTGAACAGTATGGGTACTATCCACATGATCAGAAGGTTCAAGTAGCAGCTAACCAAGTTCTTGAAAATACAAACATTACATTGGCTCCAATACCTAAGAGAACATTAACAGGTAAAATCACTAATGCGCAAACAGGAAAACCTGTGAAAAACGCTAAAGTTTACTTAATCGAGGATGCAGCAGTAGCACCAGTTACAACTGATGCAGACGGTAATTATTCAATAACTGGATATGAAGGCAAATATACAGTTCAAGTTACAGCAGAGAACTATTTTGATGAGAAATTTACTGTAGATATTACGGGTAATGAAAATGTCTCACATGATCTTCAACTAAAACCATTTATAAATTTTCCAGGAGAGATCGGCTATGATGATGGAACAGCAGAATATTCAGTGGGTCAATGGGAAGCTGGAGGTGGCTTTGCAGTAAGAATGTCACTTCCGGAGGGAGAGACCACAGGAATAGTAACCTCTGGATTATTTATGCTTGATACAACATATGGAAAAACATTTAAGGTGGCAGTTTATGATGCAAGTGGAAAGGATGGCGCCCCTGGAAAAATGATAGCAGGGCCGTTTAATGCAACTGCTTCTAAGGAGATAGGGAAATGGACAGTCGTTGATTTATCCGCGCAGCAAATAGTTGTAACAGGCGATTTTTATATGGTTTTAATACAGGATCAGATGGCTCCTCAAAGCCCAGCAATTGCATTGGATAAAACGACAGTACCAACAAGAAGATCATGGGTGTTTGTAAAAGACGGTCCATTCACTATAGCAAGTAAAGATTATGGAAACGTAATGATTAGATCAACAGTTAAGCTTGAAGCACTAGCTCCAGTTATAACATCACCAGTGGACAACCTATATGTAAATAATGAAAAAGTAACAATAAAAGGTATGGCAGCTCCAGGAATGGACGTTCATATATTTAGCGGTGATAAAGATATAGCAAATGGAAAGACAAATGATGATGGAAGCTTCTCAATTGATGCTGTACTTCAAGAGGGAGTTAATATACTAAAGGCTAAAACGATAACAGAAATCGGATCTACTCTTTATTCGAAGGAAACAAAGGTTATAGTAGACAAGACAGCACCAGTTTTAGAAATATCAAGTCCACAAAATAACGCATATATGAATAGTCAATTAATAACTGTAACAGGAACAGTTAAAGATGATCTAGATTATGTTGATGTAAACGGAACAAAGGTAGATATAGATTCAAATGGAAACTGGACAGCAAAGCTTATATCCAAGGAAGGTAAAAATGTAATAAATGTTGTTGCTAGAGATAAGGCAGGAAATGAAACTGCTAAGAGCATTACAGTTAATGTAAAATATTCAATAAGTGAAATTAAAAATATCATGCCATCGAGTGATGTAATATTAAAGGCAGATCAAACATTAAAGGTTGGATTCGACAGTGAGCCTGGATTAAAAAAGGCAGTATTTACAATTAACGCTCCGATTAATGGCATAACAAGTGCAGCATTTGTGCCAACTGCAAGTTTAAGCAACTTTGAAGTAGTTATGACCGAAGTAAAGGATGCAAAAGGAAATGGTACTGGACACTATGAGGGCTACTGGAAAGCAACTAACAAGCTTATATTAAACGGTGCACAAATAGTGGTAAAAGTAGAAGATATGTATGGAAATTCATTAAGTTCCACGGCAGCAGGAAAGCTATATGTAGTATATAGCAAACCAATTCCTAAGCCTGTTCCAGACAAAACAGCACCGAGTATTCCTTTGGTAAGTAAGGTGACATATACAGGAATATCTGGAAAAGCTGAGATAGGTTCCAACGTATACGCTAAAGCAGGCAAAGTAATCATAGGTTCCTCAGTTGTAAACAGCAAAGGAATTTATTCTATTACCTTCAAAAGTCAAAAAGTAGGAACAATCATTAATGTATACGCAGTAGACAAATCGGGGAATGTTGGAGCGGCAAAAAAGGTAGTAATAAAAGACATAACACCACCAGCAATTCCTTCTGTTAAAAGTATAACTAATACAAAAGTAACAGGGAAAGCCGAACCGGGTGCTAAAGTTTATGTGAAAAAGGGAAAAGTAATCATTGGTTCTAGTACTGCTAACAGTAAAGGAATTTATACCGTTTCTTATAAAAAACAAAAAGTGGGAACAGTCCTTTACGTTTATGCAAAAGATAAGGCAGGGAATACAGGTAAAGCGAAAAAAGTTGTAGTGAAAAAATAAATTAGGTTCAATACAATCATTCAGAATGCAAATGAAAAGCCTTAGAGTACTCCATTCGTTTGATTGGTCTTGACAAAAAAATAAGCAAGTACAGCAACTGGTATGTTATGACATCAAATGTGAAACTACTGATAGATCCTAGTTGACTTAAATGATGACAAGAACCGGTGACGCTTCATTATGACGTTGCCGGTTTTTTACACTTTATTTCTCTATTCTATAGGAATAAGCAGAGAAAAGAGACTACAGATAGGATTATGGGTTTTTAGCGTTTACCCACCAGAATTCATGAGAACTAGATACTGTAACAGTTTCAGAAGCTAACAATGGGCAGCTTATTTCAGCAGTCACATCAAGATAGAATTCTTACTGAAGAGTTATTAAATGGAGGGGTTTAGGGATGTCTACTTTATTACAACTACAAGCAAAACTAGAGATAGAGAAAAAGAGAAATCAATTATATGATTTTTGTAAGCAGTATGGATTTCTTCATTCTAATACCATTCAATGTAGCCAAGAGTTAGATCAGCTAATAAATCAGTTATTTAAAAGCTTTACGGCTTTGAGGGAAGAGCGGTATGAGTACTTAATAATTTAGATACCGATAAACTGATCTTGTAGTACTTGGCACCAATTTGTATTCATATTAATGGTCAGATGTCCTTTATATTTAGTGATTAGATGTAAACTAAAGCATCATCTCATGTATTGTCAATTACGTACTTCACATGTAGAGTGTGTGGCAGAGCTTGTTTTAAAAACTAAATAATACAAAATAAAAGGCAGCGGAAATTAGTACGTTGCCTTTTTCTTCTTTTAAGAGATTTGCCAAACTGAAGTGCTTTAGGGTCAGTTTTTTAGTTTTTCAGATTCAAAAGTTTTTATTCCTTCCATTCTTTCAAAATTCATCCCCCTAGCTCCAAAAAGTTTAATCTTCATAAATAATAAATAAGATTTAGGGAATATTTACCACTATGGACTATTTTTCGAGTTACATAGGAGGTTTATATGATACTTAGTAATGAACAATTAAAAGAAAGAGGACGTGAGTTTGCTTTAACTCAGGAAATTTTTGTGAACAATTTTTTAATTGTTCGTTATTGGCCAGGATTTCGAAAAGATATGGCTAATCTACATACGTTTGCAGAAAAACTGAGTAACAATAAAGTGAATTGTAGGCAACCAGCGGAAGACTGGCTACTAGATCACATTAATTTTATAGAGACTCAAGCTCAAGAAGTGTTAAGTAAGCTGCCACGTGAAACACTACATAAACTACCAAAGTTAAATTCTACTGGGATGCCAAGAATATATGCACTTTGCAATGATTACTTAGAGCATGTGGGTGGTCGATATGAGGCCAACTCATTTGAAGGGTATATAAAAGCCTACCAAGAGGTATCTGTTCTAAAAGATCTAGAATGCTGGGCTTTGCCAAGTGCTATGCGAGTTACTTTAATACGCCGTTTGTCTGGAGCGATGGTTGAAGTACAACGTCGTCACGAAATATGTGATTCTATTACTTCAATTCTTGAAAAAATAACAAAGTTATCAGACGATAAAATTCGAATTTTATTGGATAGAGAAGCAAGTAAAAAACCGTTTGGTCCAATTGAAATTGTACATTTAGTGAGACATTTGAGCGAATTGGAAGCGAATATGCATATTGTTCATGACTGGCTTGCAGCTCACATAGAGAATAGTGAATCAAGCCTTGAGCAGATTGTTTCGTTTGAGAACCAATTGCAAGCAGACTTGCAAGTAAGTTGCGGGAATTTAGTTCAAAGCTTGCATAAGTTAGAGCGACAGCCATGGAGATTAACATTTACAAAAATTTCACATCTAGAACAATTTTTACTTTCTGATTCATCAACTATCGATTATAAAAGTTTAGATTTAGACAGTCGAGACATAATTCGTGGACGTGTTGCAGAGATTGCAAACCAGTTAAAAGTACCAGAAATGTTAGTAGCTGAGACAGCACTACATCTGGCAAAATCGAAAATAGTAGAGCCGGATCAAACAAATGTAATGCCGAGAAAGGCTTATATTGATTATTATTTGTTTGATGCCCAAGGAAACATAGAAATACGTAAAGCACTTTTGAAGAAAACTAGACCACGTATTCTTCCACAAATATCTTTACGAAAACGACCATTGTATTTGTATTTATCAACTGTAGCTTTATTGTTTATTGGAATATTGGTTCTCTCTGGTGGATGGATAACAGCTGGGGGATTCTTTCGACCTTTATCGTGGATAGCGATAATAGTAGCTCTTGTATTACCTGTTAGTGAGTGGGCTATAACGATTGCCCATAAATTAATTTGTCGATATAGTCGCACTGTAAAACTTTTAAGGTTTGATTATTCAGAAGAACTTCCGGAAGATGCTAGTACAATGGTCGTTATTCCAGTTATATGGTCAAACACCAAAGATGTAGATGAAGTAGTGGATCGACTTTTAGTTCATTATCTTGCAAATCGTCAAAATAATATTTATTTCGGTATTTTAGGTGATTTTACAGATGCGTTGACTGAATCAAAAGCTGAAGATCATGAACTATTGACATATGTTACTTCAAGGATCGATGCATTGTGTAAGGAATATGGGGAAAATAAATTTTTCTTATTTCACAGATCCCGACTTTACAATCCAACAGACAATCTTTATATGGGATGGGAGAGGAAACGTGGAAAAATAGTAGAGTTTGTTGAGTTATTGACTGGTGGTGATAACTCTAGTTTTACAACAATTCATGGAGATAAAGATATATTAAGGAAGATTCGATATGTATTTACAATAGACCAAGATACCCAATTACCAATTGGAGTTGTTGGCCGAATGGCTGGGACCATTCATTACCCGTATAATCGACCACGATTAAATGCAGATGAAACACGCGTAATTGAAGGTTTCGGATTATTACAACCACGAGTAGGCGTGAGTTTTGACTCAACACAAAAGTCACGCTTTACTTCTTTATGGGCAGGGGAGCCAGGAATTGACCCGTATTCTTTTGCCGTATCAAACGTATATCAAGATTTGTTTGGTCATGCAATTTTTGTGGGTAAAGGTATTTTTGATGTAGAATCATTTCAAAAAACCTTGGTAAATCGGATACCGGATAATCATGTACTTAGTCATGATCTATTAGAGGGTGGGTTTCTTCGAGCAGGACTAACTTCTGATATTGAAGTTGTTGAGTCGTATCCGAGTTCCTTTTATTCATTCCAACATCGAGAGCATAGATGGATCCGAGGAGATTGGCAACTTATAAAATGGTTAGGAAAAAATTGTGTAGATCGTAATGGTGAGAATAAACGAGTTGATTTATGTGGTTTAACACGTTGGCACATTATTGATAATTTGCGCCGTAGTCTACTTGCACCAGCTCTTTTACTAATTGCCTTACTAGGATTTAGTGTATTACCGGGTAAAGCTTGGGTTTGGGAAACAATCGTACTTTTAACTGTTTTTCTTCCCTTTCTTTTTTCACTTTTACAAGGTGCAATTGGGAGAGGAAGCATTCGTGCAATAAAGATTAATTTTATGCAGAATCTGATTAAATTTGTAACATTGCCGTTTACATCGGTTCTTGTAGTAGATGCTACTTTACGAACTCTTTACCGGCTATACATTAGCCGACGTAATTTGCTAGAGTGGGTCACATTTGCTCAGACTAGTAACAATCCTGCTACAAAAAGAGTCTTTATGTACGAGTCTATTGGATATGCAGTAATTATATTGTTTGGTCTATTGGCATGGTTTTCCAAAGGTACTTTAAATTACATATTTGGTACTGTGGAACTAATTATGTGGTTTTTAGCAAGGCCAATCATACAGCAATTAAATCGACCGTTAAAAGTTGAAAGTAGAGTTTGGTTGGATAAAGCACGTGCTGAATTAAAGGAATTAGCATTTCAAATTTGGTCGTTCTATGAAAAATATGTTACATCAGAAGAATCTTGGTTACCACCTGATAATATACAGTATCTATCAAATGAAACCGTTGCCCATCGAACATCGCCAACAAATATTGGACTATATTTAACTTGTGTTGTAGCCGCTCGTGATTTAGATTTTATTGATACATCTAAAATGCTTGATCGAATCGAATTATCGATGAAAACCATTTCTAATATGGAAAAATGGAATGGACATCTGCTTAACTGGTATGATACATGCTCTGCAAAGCCGCTTTCTCCTCGATATGTTTCCACTGTTGATTCAGGAAACTTTATTGCTTATATGATGGTAGTAAGACAGGGACTAATAGAATGGAAAAAAAGAGAAGAAGAATTTCAATCTCGTATTGAAAATATTATTATTGAAATTAATCAACTCATTGAACTAACAGATTTCAGATGCCTATATAACAATGATGAACGCTTGTTTAGCCTTGGTTATCACGTTGACTCAAATCATAAAGATACGATTCTATACGATTTACTTGCTTCAGAAGCTAGGCAAGCTAGTTTCGTAGGGATTGCACTTGGTCAGATTCCTGTTTCTCACTGGTTTACACTTGCTCGTACTATGACAATTTTTAATAAGAAAAAGACACTATTGTCTTGGTCGGGAACAATGTTTGAGTACATGATGCCAAGCTTGATTATGAGGACATTTAAAAATACCATTTGGGAATCAACTTATCGAGGAGCTATTTATCGTCAACGTCAATATGCAGATAAATATCAACTCCCGTTTGGTATATCAGAAAGCGGATATTACGCGTTTGATTATCAATTAAATTATCAATATCGTGCATTCGGTGTTCCAGGGCTTGGACTTGAACGAGGTTTAGAGCGAAACCTGGTGTTAGCACCTTATGCAACCATTATGGCTATTCCATATGCAGGTGATGATGCTCTTTTGGCACTTCAAAAATTTAAAGAATATGGTGCAAAAGGTGAATATGGCTTTTATGAAGCTGTTGATTTTACAAAAGCTAGAATGCCTAAGGGGCAAGATTATAAAGTAATACAAAGCTTTATGGCACATCATCAAGGTATGAGCATGTTAACCCTTGTCAATTTATTGACTGATGATATTATGGTAAACCGATTCCATCATGATCCACGAGTTTGTGCAGCGGACTTGCTACTCCAAGAAAGAGTGCCAGTAAAAGCCGCATTAATTGAAAAACCAATAGGAATTGATGCAAAAGCTCCTGAATTTGATGGTAATTTGGATGACACTGAACGTACATTTACTGGACCGAGCTCCATTCCAGAGGTTAATGTTTTGTCAAATGGACAATTAACTAGTGTAAACGCAAACGATGGCACAGGCATGATTTTATGGAATGGGTTAGCTGTCACAAGATGGAAAGAAGATCCTGTATCAGGAACTTCTGGGCCAATTATTTTTATTCATGATGTCAACTCTGAAGAAACTTGGAGTACATCAGGTTTCCCGTATGAGACAACGATGGATATGAAAACACAATTTCGTTTTGACAAAACTACTTATGAAGGAACGAAAGAAGGGATATCTTATAAACTTGATTTGACGATATCTTCTGAGATTGACGCAGAAATACGACGACTTCAGATAGTTAACAACAGTAGTGAAAATCGTACATTAGAAGTAACATCTTTCTTAGAGTTAGCGCTAGCAAGTCAGTCTGCAGATAGTGCACACCCAGCATTTAGTAAGCTTTTTATTGAAACTAGCTTCGATAAAAATGCACAATGTTTGCTAGCTAAGCGTCGTCCACGAGAGGATGAGGAGGATGAAATCTGGGCAGTTCACACAATTTTTGTAGATGGACGTGAGAAAGGCGATTACGAATTTGAAACAGATCGGGCAGAATTTATAGGTCGTGGTAATACTCTTGAAACACCAAAAGGTATTTACTCACATCTAAAAGGATCAACTGGTTCCGTTGTTGACCCGGCGTTTTCAATGAGGCGCTCATTACAATTGGGAACTAATGAGACCGCTACTATTTATTTTGTTACTGGTGTTACAAAAAGTCATGAACAAGCGCTTGAAATAGTACAGCGCTTTAGTGATTCTAAACAAGTTGATCGAGCATTCCACTTGGCTTGGGTACGATCACAAATTGATCTTAGACAGATGAATTTAACACCTAAGCAAGCTACTGATGCAAACATTTTAGCGGGAAGACTTCTATTTAACCCACCGTTAACAAAAATTCGTAGTGAGGCAATTTCACACAATAAATTGGGACAATCTTCCTTATGGCCTCTAGGTATTAGTGGGGACACGCCAATTATTTTAGTTTCCATCAAAAAAGAGTCTGATTTGTCCTTTGTTACTCTTTTAGCTTGTCAGCATCAATATTTAGTGAAGATGGGGTTAGCTATTGATTTAGTGGTATTAGATGAGACAATTGGCAATTATCAAGATCAGTTCATGAGGACTTTAAATGAAAATCTTATTTCTCGTGGAATCTATCACATGAATCGAATTGTTGTATTGAAGTCAACCCAGTTGTCAGAGGATGAAAGAAATTTACTCTTAGCTGTTGCCCGAGTAGTATTGAAAGCAGGAGGGCCAAGTTTACGTGCACAATTACGTCTATTAGAAAAATATTTACATCCAATACGGAAAATCAAGGTTTCAAAACAAATACACCACGAGAAGCGAGCGATTAGTATCCCTGGTGGTGAATTTTTTAATGGTAGGGGTAGTTTTATCGATGATGGCCATGCGTATCAAATGATTGTAAAAAACGGAGAGCATTTACCTAGACCATGGAGTAATGTAATTTCTAATCCAAGATTTGGATGCTTATTAACTGAATTAGGTACTGGATATAGTTGGTGGCGAAATTCCCGTGAATGTAAACTTACGCCTTGGAATAATGATCCGGTCCTCGATCCTCCTGGTGAATGTCTTTATATAAGAGATCTTGGAACAAATCAAGTTTGGTCAGCTACTCAAAAACCTGCGGGTGGTGATCGAACATATAAGGTTATACATGGTAGGGGATATAGTAGTTTCGAACAACTTGATGGAGATGTAGTTTCTACTATGGATACAACAGTTCCGTTAGATGATCCTTTGAAAATTATTAGACTTCGATTATTTAATAAAAGTGATAAATTAAAGAAGATAGCCATAACGTATTATGCTGAATGGGTTCTAGGGGTACTTAGAGAGGCTCAAGCACCATTCATTGTTACAGAATGGAATTTAGATAATAGTACACTACTTGCACAAAACAAGTACCAAGAAAAGTTTCGTGACGCGATTGGTTTTATACATATTGCGCTTCCAGAAACGATAGCGAATTCTCATCAGACGTATTCTTGGACGAGTGACCGTACAGAATTTATTGGGCGGGGCAATACATTAGAGTGTCCAACAGCATTATTAGAAGAAGCACTTAACAAGAAAACTGGTGTGTTTTCAAATTCTTGTGGGGCCGTACAAACTGTTATCGAACTTCCAGCTAACGAAGAAGTGACGATTAGCATATTGCTTGGTTGTGCAGCTTCCAAACAAGAAGCATGTTCACTAGTACAGCAATACGGAAGGCCTTCTGCGTATGAAGAAACATTTTCAAACGTTAAAAAGTACTGGGAGAGTACTCTTGGACAAGTGAAAGTTAAAACACCTGATCGAGCGATGGATATAATGATGAATGGGTGGCTTCTGTACCAAGCACTTAGTTGTCGATTATGGGCTCGCACTGCTTTTTATCAGGCAGGAGGCGCATTTGGTTATAGGGATCAATTGCAAGATTCACTAGCCTTTTTACATGTAGATTCGACAATATTAAAAAACCAAATACTTATAAACGCAGCGCATCAGTACCTTGAAGGTGATGTTCAACATTGGTGGCATGAAGAAACTCACAAAGGAATTCGAACGATGTTTTCTGACGATTTACTGTGGCTACCATATGCTGTTTCACGTTATATAGAACAGACAGAAGACCTAGAAATTCTCCAACAAGAGGTACCATTTTTGTATAGTGAAGTGCTAAAAGAAGGAGAATTGGAGCGCTATGAGGATACTGTTGTGTCTGATGAGAAGGGGTCAGTTCTAGAACATTGTCTACGCGCGATTAAACATTCTTTGAAGTTTGGTGAACATGGTATTCCATTAATGGGAATAGGTGACTGGAATGATGGAATGAGTCGGATTGGTGCTAAGGGACGTGGGGAAAGTGTGTGGCTAGGTTGGTTTTTATTAGATATTTTAAAGAGGTTTTTGAAATTTGAAGAGGGTATCCTTTCACAAGATATCGTAAAGCAATTTGAACATGAAGTAGCTCAATTGGAAATAAACATGAATAAAAATGCTTGGGATGGTACTTGGTTCCGTCGTGCATTTACTGACGCAGGAACATGGCTTGGCTCAATGGAGAATATAGAGTGCCGAATTGATGCTATCGCCCAGTCTTGGTCAGTTATTGCTAACGGGACACCAATCGATCGTCAGGAAAGAGCAATGCGCTCATTTGATCGTGAACTTGTAGATCGAGATTTGAATCTGGCACGTTTACTAACAAAAGCATTTGATAAAACATATCCAAGTCCGGGGTATATACAAGGCTACCCACCTGGAATTCGAGAAAATGGTGGGCAATATACTCATGGAGTTATTTGGGGAATTGTTGCTTGGGCAATCTTAAATCGTCGTGATAAGGCATTTGATCTGTTCTCTATTTTAAACCCAATCTCTCATACAAAAAATATTCGTGATATTAAAACATATGGAAATGAACCATATGTAATGTCGGCCGATGTCTACACAGCAAATCCACATGAAGGACGTGGAGGTTGGTCATGGTATACAGGTGCTTCTGGTTGGATGTACCAAGCAGGTCTAGAATATATTTTGGGAATCAAGTGTAGAGGAAACCGTCTATATATACAACCTTGTGTTCCTATAGAGTGGGACTCATTTAGTATTGATTACAGATATGGTAATTCGGTCTATTCAATTGAGGTTTTTTGTGGCCAAAACCAAGATGAATCAACATGGTTAGTTGATGGAAAAAAACAAGAAAATAGCGAGTACTTATTGCTCGAAAATGATGGGGAAAATCATCAAGTAGTAGTTTATGTAGGAATACAATATTCTAAAGTAATATAATTGTATGTAAAAAAGGAGTGCATTTTTTGCACTCCTTTTTAGTTGTTTAAAATTTATAAGTAGATTTGTTTTTAAAATAAAATGGGTAACTCGAATGGATGAGGGTCGGTTCATTAGTGTGAATGATTTTATAGGGTATGTGAGGATATATAATAAAAATTGATATAGAGATATGATAACGCATACTGCACATGTTGAGAGTGTGGCAGAGCTTGTTTTAAAATAATAAACCTTTTCTAAAATCAGAATAGACAACTGACAAAAGGCACAAACAGGGGAAAGGATGGAGGGACTAATGTAGTCACCTTTATCCTTTTCCCTGTTATTTTATGAGTTTAAAAATTATTTATTTATTTATTTATTTATTTATTTATTTATTTATTTTCTATTTTTTTGGTACCCATTCCATTAGTGTAATATCCATGATCATAGGTAATGTTGCATTTATCATACCATTTCCCACGTAACTCACCATCACGTTTAAATGTTTTTGTACAGGAATCATAATCCGATGATTTCAACACTTTCACATGTACATCAAAATTTGTTCGTAATTTATTTTGAACATGATCAAATGCAAGAAGTAGTGGAACGATGTAAAACTTTTTCGTATCTTTCACAACTGTTTCGACAACCACTTTTTTATTTTCAGATGTATACACATTTGTTTTTCCGATAAATCCTTCTTCTTTGTATACTTTGTCGAACACCTTTTCTGCCGAATGGTTTCTTTCTTGATCTTCAAACTTCGATTCAATTGTAGTTCCTTTACAACCACTTAATAACAAGCATATTATAGTTGCAAAAGATATCGCCATTGAGTTCTTTTTATTAAATGACATTAAAACACCTTCTTTTCTATCTCTTCCTTTGCATTATGCAATCCTTCAATATTACAAACTTACCTTTTACTGAAACAGTAGCGTTTCATAAAGTCCTGTAGTAGATGGTATCAAGATTAAATGCAAGATATAAATTATCCATGTTTTTTTCGTATTTTTGTTTCCCAAAATATGTTTGAATATAAAGTTCAATACCGTTGAACCTGATAAACTGATAAATGCTAAATATCCGTACCACATCCAATCAATTGTTGAATTTGTAACAGACGGATCATCTGTCATAAATGTCATGATTATCATGAGTGGTATACTGAGCGGAAATACCACTAAAAATGACCCGAAATATATAGTCGTTTTAATTATTCGTGAATTTTTGTTTTCAATCATATGGCTGCCCCCTATTCATTAGTATACTGAGTATCTATATATCTTTAAATATCGAATACCAATTTTGTTCAATATTCTAAAATTTTATTAGATTCTAATTAAGGGTGTTCATCACGTGTGAACAGTATTTTTTCGAAAGTTGATCTTGCACTAATTTAGTTGATATCAATTAATAAATTTATTAAAATTACACAAAATGTGACAATATTTTAAAATTGTTAAGTATACAATATTTAAAAAGTGTAAACTATGCTAAGATAGGGGTGTGAGGTGATATGAGGATGAGTACATTGACTTTAAAATTGACAGAAGAACAAATTGATCAAGCGATTAGTGAACAAGATGTTGTTAGATACGAGAAAGAATCATTGTTTTTAATGAACAACTTGGCTGTTAGTATGAGTGAAGTTTATGATGACATTCTACATTATGTTATGCCGAAAAAGGTTAAATTTAATTTAAAACCAGAGGTAATAATAAATGCTGAATTAACTTCCCTTTTGAAAGAAATGATGGATATCTCCTCAAAAATTCATGAGGAAAAAATGGATTTTAATAATGTGAAAATTAAATTTGATACGTGGTTCTATCAGATTACTTCAGAAGGTAGATTAGTATTTGACTACGATTTAAAGGAATTAATGTCTATTACTCAGGCTTCAAAAGAATTAGGTGTCTCACGTCAAATGATTTACAAGTATATTGATAGGGGCTTGGAAGCAGTTGGTGAAAAAGGACAACAAAAAATACCTAAGCATGCTATTGAAGCGTGGAAAAATCCTGTAATGGCTTTTCAAATTCAGTGGAATTATCAAATGAAACGAATCAGAAAACAAACAGTTGACGAACGCATTGCGTTGATCAATGATCAAATCCATGAATATGAAGAACAGTTTGGAGATAATTTTTACAAGCTTTTCGGAAACTACACCGATGAAGATATTGATCATTCGGCTGAGTCTGTTGATATCTTTGATTGGAAAGAGTTAGAGGAAGAAAAACGTAATTTATTACTTAGACGCAAGGAGGGTAAGAATGATTAATCCTTCCAAATTTTATAACTTATTAATCAAGTATGAAGTGATTTTTCGAACTTCTCCTCCTATGTTAAATCTTGTTCCCCTAAAAGGTGGTATCATGAAAGTTCAACTCAATATTGATTTAAAACCACACCCTCAGTTTGGAAATACGAAGGCTCGAATCAGAGAGTGGTATGATTCGAATGGTCATTTAATACAATATCGCTATTGTTGGGAAGAAAAAAGTAATCCTTCAGGAAATATCTGTTCTTTTGAAAATGAACACAATCATGATGTAGCAACCTCACCATACACATCCAGTAATTAATGACCGAAAACCATGTGACAAAAACTATAATGTTCGTTCGGTTGATGACTTTCTAAATTTTGTATCACAGTACATATTGACTGGGAAAAACTATGTATCTCCAATTCTTAATCCTACATTGATTTCAACGTTGAAAAATCCCCTAAGTGAGCTTCTAAACAAATTCGTAAAAAAGAAAGAATAATTCTTTTGTTTTTAAGGTGTATTGAATCTGCTCAGAAGTCTTTAATTTAATGAATATGACTATTTGGACAAGAAAAGATGGGTGGAATCCCTTCTAATTCCTGATAATTAAAAGGAATACATACTCGGAAAAACTTTTTAGAATTAATTGAATAGGAAAACGGAGGCAATTAAACCCTTGTGGCTGTTGCCTTTTTTTTGTTCTTCGAAAGGATTTACGAGGTTGTAATGGATCCGGTTACCATCTTGACTATTGCAGGTCTTTCGAAAAGTTAATGAAGAACTTTAGGAGATAGATCTTCAATTAATAGGTTTAACAAAGAATTTATATAGCTTTACAAATCTGAAATTGTAGATTAACAGATGGGGATTAATCTATTAAAAAGGAGAGTAAAGAAGGCAACAAGATTGCTTGCTGTGTCATTTAAAGCAAATGGTGAAACAGATGACCTTAGTTTTACAACTATGGTTGGTCATCTACTGTCTGTATACGTACATAATAATTTCTTTATAAAGGAGAGAATCGGAAGAAAATGAATCGTTTACTACAAGCCTCTATCAGAAGAGCTGGCCTCATTATTACCCTTACTGTCATCGTTTTAGTATGGGGTGCAATATCAGCCTTTCAAATGCAGAGGGATTATCTACCGGAAATTAATAATCCTACACTTACGGTTACGGTAAAAGCACAGAGTCTACAGGCTGATCAGGTTAAAGAATATATAACAAAGCCGATCCAGGAAGCGGTCAGGGTAGTAGACAATCTTCAGGATGTGGAAACCAATTCCTTTAATGGGGGCTCGTTTATAAGTCTAAATTTTCCTATGAAATATGATATGGAAAAGGCAGAGCAGCAAGTGAATAAAGCGATAGAAGAAATTTCATTGCCAAAAGGAACCGACAAACCCCTTGTGAACCGCCTTAGTACGCATTCGCTTCCTATTATGACAATCAGTCTAAAAAGCAATAATGTCAATATTACCGAAAACATACTTAGGACTTCAGTACAAGAAGAAGTGGTAAAAGGACTTAAAACTGTCCCTGGAATAAAGGACATTCAAGTGTCAGGCGGTGGAAACGCTGGATACGCCATCTCAATTCGCAAGGACGATTTAATTAAGTTCGGTTTTAGTGTGGATGATATCAATAATTCCCTCAAACAACAACACACAACTGGAACAGAAGGGGACTTATCAGACGGCCAGATGACACTTCCCATAAAAGTGAACGGCTGGGGGCTGAACAAAACAGATCTGCAGAAGTTGCCTATAAGTCGGGCTGATGGTAAGACCATTTCTCTATCTGACGTGGCAGATATTTCGAATTCGATTGTTAATCTTCAGACCATATCCAGAACAAAAGGTACACCGAGTGTAGTACTGGATATATTAAAAACGCCTTCATCAAATATTACCAATTTGTCGAAAAGCATTCACAGCCGACTACAAGATATAACACCGATTAAAAATAAAGATGTAAAAGTTTCCATACTTTTTGACCAAGGGCAGCAGGTGAACCATTCTTTACAGGGACTCGTTAAAGAGGGATTATTGGGGTGCTTGTTCTCCATGATCTGCGTTTTTTTATTCTTTCGCAATGTACGCTCCACTTTATTGATTGCTATTTCCTTGCCAATCTGTCTTTTAGCTACTACCGGCATCCTAAAGTTATTAGGAATCTCCCTTAACATTCTTACCGTTTCCGGCCTTGTGGTGGCGATGGGAAGAGTTGTGGATGATTCGATTGTGATCTTAGACAATATCAACAGAAAAGTAAAAGAAGGAAAAGAATTAAAAAGCTTTTCATTTATTACGCTAGCTGTAAAAGAGATGATTCCAGCGATTGTTTCATCTACGGCCACTACGGTTGCCGTTTATATTCCCATAGCCCTTGTCGGCGGTCTCGTTGGCGCAGCCTTTTCAGGTTTTGCATGGTCTGTTGTTATTGCTCTTATTATTTCCTTAGTAGTTTCAGTTCTTGTCGTTCCTGCTCTATATAATCTTATCTGGAAAGGAAAGCCCACAGCACACGATGATTTCATGGCTCAACGTTCTGATAAGATTTATGGCTGGTTTTTTCAGAAAAGGAAGCTTTTTAGTACAATAACTGTAATTATATTTGTTGTTTTGGGTGTAGCCTCAGCCTTGCTTCCTGTAAATTTCCTGACCATGACGAATAATACAGGGCAGCTCGGCATTCAAATTGAATTACCGAAAAATACATCGCTGAGTGAAGTAGACGAAGAAGTGAGGAGAGTTGAAGGACTTTTGCGAATGAATCCAAACGTTTCTTCATTTTCTTCCGGCCTCGGTTCTTCTTTCACTCCTCAATCAGACGATGTATTTGATGCTGGAGGTGGATGGATACAGCAGCCGAATATAGCCAATCTGTCCCTAAGTATTAGGAAAAGTGCAGATAAAAATAGAATGACCAGCCAATTACAAAAGCAGTTGAATTCTCTTAAAAGTTCAGCAATTTACACGGTAACTGATAAGAGTATCTCGGGAGATGACTCTTTATTAAAAATTAATCTAAGTGGTGCGGATAGCCAAACTCTTGAAAATTTATCACGCTCTGTTGGAAATCGTCTAAAGTTGATACCGGGACTTGCCGTGCAAGGTTTGGCTGATGAAGAAGGCACCGCTTCTCAATATCAATTAACCCTAAACAGAAAGATGATTGAACAAAATGGTCTGAATTTATCAGATATAATAAATAGGTTCAAGTTATACACTGCTGAAGGCACAATAGGCGAGATCTCGATTAACAAAAATACTTATCCTATCGTTTTACATCTTAAGAGTGTGGATAGTAAGAACGACCAGACAATCAATGAAACAGATCCGGCTCTGCGATTATTAAATCAGATGGGTAACGAATCGTTTATAAATAAAGAGGGAAGAAATTTTAGATTAAATCAGCTTGTTGTTGCAGCTCCCATAACAGATTCATCTGTGATACAAGAAAAGGATGGTCATCCATACGCTGTTATTAATGGAAACATTCTCTCTAGAGATGTAGGGAAAGTAACGAAACAAGTTAAAAATGTACTTAAGGATACTCCGCTGCCCGAAGGAGTCAAATACTCTTTTACAGGAGCTCCTGAGCAAGTAAAGGAAATGATCTATGAAATGGGCATAGCTTTATCATTTTCCATTTTGATCGTTCTTTCCATTATCAGCTGTGTATTCAGGGGATGGAAGGCACCTCTCACAGTATTAATTTGTATACCGCTTGCCTTCATTGGATCAGTCGCAGGAATGCTAATCTTCCAGTTAGAATGGAACCTGGCCGCTCTGGTCGGGCTGTTAATGTTAACCGGAATCGTCGTTACGAATGGTATTGTATTAGTAGATAAAATAGAGAGAAATAGGTTGGCAGGATATAGTTTAGATGAAGCACTATTACAAGGTACATTATCTAGAATTAGGCCGATCCTCACAACTGCTTTAACAACAATTTTAACACTAATGCCTTTAGCTTTATCATCTCGAACTGACACCATTATCTCTCAAACTCTCGGTATAGTTGTGATTGGTGGGTTAGTTAGCTCCACATTTATCAGCTTATTTATGATTCCTATTCTGTATAAATGGCTACATAAGAACTATGAATCCAACGGCATCGTTGATGATTTCAGTCATAACTTTAAGAAAACCGTTTAGGAAGTGTTTAGTATTTATTGTATCCCGGGAATTAGGTCTTTGGTTTTGGCTGTAGACTTTATGCTCATTCTTGTCGTTATATCAAAGAATCGTTTTAAAAACGGTTCTTTTTTCTATTTATGAATTCCATTTATATGATCATTTCTGGCCCATAACGGTAAACGGTCTAGACTCCTGGAGTACATTTAGAATTAAATCCTATCTTTCTACTTCTTTTACGCAGTAATTGTTCTACTACGTCCCCGATTAGATGGGGCCGTTCAAATTCATAGTAAGTAATTATTTATGTTATTTACTTGTATTTTATTTAAATTATGTAAATTTGTTTAGATGAGAGATTGAGCATACAAGGACTACCAATATTGATATACCAACGTTTTGATGTGGTAGATTATTCAATTATCCTATTCTTTTAGGAAAAATTTACTAATTAATACTTAACTCTACTAAATATAACCTTTATATAAATTTACTAAATTGGAGTAGTAGATTAAAAGAATAGGAGTATTCTTTAAGAAGATTCAGAAAGGAGTGAAAATTAATGAAGAAAAAAGTAAATAAGACAAAATTGATCGCTGGGGTTGCCTTAAGTACGGTTTTGTTAGGATCTGCCGGTGCTTATGCTGCAAATGATAATGCATTTGGAAACAGGCTCGTAGGCAATCAGGCAGACGGCTCTGTATTAACACCTGTCAATCAACTTATCACACCAGCAGGAAAACAAATTGAATTTGGGGGCAACCCTATATCGGTTGCTGTACATCCAAATGGTAAGACAGCAGCAACTATCGTTGGACGCAATAATTACGGTGGAAAAGGAATTAACATTGTTGATCTTTCGACCGGAAAATTAACTACTCAAGATTTATCTATTGGCCTCTCTCAAATGTGGGGATTAGCTTATTCTGCGGATGGTAGCCAGTTATATGCAACAGGTTCATCAGGGACAACCGGAAAAGTAGTCGTCTTGTCAGTTAGTGAAGATGGAACCCCATCTGTCACAAAAAGCATTAATCTGCCGAAAGCATCTGTTGGCGGAAATATTAATCCACTTGATATAGCGGTTACGCAAGAAGGTAAGCTGCTAGTTGCCCTAAATCGTGATAACAGCCTTGGAGTTATTAATCCTCAAACGGGGTCTGTAACTAAAGTAGCAGTAGAAAATGCGCCTACAGGTGTATTAGTTAAAGACAACTTTGCTTATGTAACGAATCAGGGGGGCCGTGCCGCAAAAGAAGGGGACACAACGGTAGATTCTTCAGGGACAAAAGTGGTTGTGGATCCTAAAACAGGAGCAACGACGACAGGAACAGTATCTGTTATTGACTTGACTACGAATAAAGTAATAAAAACGATCGAAGTTGGTGTGCAACCTGAACGTATGACGCAGTCTGGCCAATACATATTTGTAGCAAATACAAATAGCGACACGGTTTCTGTCATTGATTCCAAAACTAATACGGTCGCACAAACAATAGACATTAAACCATACCCTAATGCTGCTAAAGGATCAGCACCTAACGCTGTGAAAGTGGTAGATAATAAATTAATGGTAAGCCTTGGGCGGGATAATGCGATTGCAGTATACGATTGGCAAGGACCTAAAAAGACTCCTGAACTACAAGGACTCTTGCCGACAGCCTGGTTTCCAGTAGATATCGCTGTTGATTCTGAAAATAAGAAGTTAATCGTTGCTAATGCGGATGGTATTGGTTCACGTGGACCTGCACGTGATTTAACGATTCAAGGAATTAAGGTTACCGGGAAATCGTCATATGCCCAAATTGGTTCTCTTTCATTAATCCCATTCCCATCTGCCGAGGATCTTGCAAAAGGAACCAAGCAGGTTTTTGCCGACAACAACTGGTTTGGTTTAAAGAACCTAAACGCAAAACCTCGTCAAAATAAAAAACCTGTTGCTATGCCTGAGCGGGTTGGTGAGCCTTCAACAATTAAACATGTATTCTATATTATTAAAGAAAACCGCACTTATGATCAGGTTTTAGGAGATTTAGGTAAAGGGAATGGAGAACCAGCCTTAACTCAGTTCCCAAAAGCAGTAACTCCAAACATTCACAAACTTGCAAGTACCTTCCCGCTCCTTGATAACGTATATACTTCAGGTATTCAATCAGCAAGCGGACACCAATGGGTAATGCAAGGAACTAACACGGACTATGAGGATAAAGAAACAGATTCAGCTAATGTTAGAAGCTATCCTGGAGGGGCCGGGGATCCTATGGCGTACGCACCTACAGGACACTTATGGGATCAAGCAGCAAAAAATAATTTATCTGTAGAAAACTTCGGCGAAGATACAACAGGTTTCACCGGATCAGCACCTTTTGGAACTTGGACAGACTGGTACAAAGATTATCAGATCCTTTCCGGTCAGAAAGAGGGCGATCTTCATGTACCAATAGGAAACTATTCGGCAACATATGATATTCCATCTCTCGGAACGATTACCTATAAACCTTTCCCAACCTTTGATACGAATATTCCAGATCAATATCGATTTGAAATATTTAAGCAAAGGTTTGAAGAACACGTCAAAAATAACGATTTACCGACCTTAAACACATTGTGGGTAATGGATGACCATACTGCAGGAAATGCAACAGGTTCTCCTACACCACAAGCTATGGTTGCGGATAATGATCTTGCTATTGGTAAAATCGTTGACCTTATTTCACATAGTCCTTATTGGAAGGACTCCGTCATCTTCATTACTCAAGATGATTCACAGAATGGATTAGACCATGTCGATGGTCATCGTCAGCCTGCGCATGTAATCAGTCCATGGGTGAAAAAAGGTATTACAGACAGCCACTATTGGACTGTCATAAATATGGTAAGAAGTATCGAGCAAATTCTTGGTCTCCCTGCCATGAACCAAAATGATGCAGCTGCAGAACCGATGAGTGAACTCTTTACAGACAAGCCTGACTTTACACCGTATAACTTCGAGCCTAACCAGATACCGCTTGATACTTTAAACGGACAGCCAAACTCCAATACGGCTGCACTTGCAAATACAGAACAAGTTACACCAGAGTCAAAAGAACTTTCAAAAAAATGGACGGAATGGTCTAACAAGAACAAGCACCTTTTCACCGGAAAAAATGCTTCTCCGGATGAAGTCAACGCCAACATGCTGAATCATTCAGTTTGGTACGCAACAGAAGGCTTTGATCAACCATATCCGGGGGATAAACAACCGCTCAGCCCAGAGGAAGTTCTGAAGCAACCTGAAAGCAGCGCACCTTCTCCGGCAAATAATTAAAAAAGTAAAGGATATCTAAGAGAAAGAGGCTGCTTTCATTATTTATGGAGTTAGCCTCTTTTTCGAATATATAATAAAAGGTATGGATTAGTATGAAGGTTACCTGGAGATAAAAAGCTTTTAAGAATGTTAGTAAACCCACCAACATTCAATGTTTTGTCAATTAAAGTCCACACATGTGAGTGCGTGGTTGAGCTTGTTTTAAAATAATAAACCTTTGTCAAAATCAGAATGACAATTGACAAAAGAAAATAGGGGAAAGGAAGTAGGGAATATTGTAGTCACCTTAATCCTTCCCTATTTTGCTTTAGTACTATTATGAATTTATAACGGATCGAGAAAGTGGCTCTAGACTCTTTATTGATAAAGATATAGATTGTTTTGAACAGGTAATTGAATTAAAAGAAGTTATGAAGGTAGAAGAAGCTGTTAAACAAGTTATTAAAGGAAATTCAGTTCGCCTTTATAATCCTGTAACACCTTTTATAATGAACGAAAAACTTGATACAATATTGGAGCGTTTGAAGTTTACAAATGAACGTTAATTTATTTTTTGAAAGATAGAAAAAAAAATTAAAAACAAACCAAAAAACAAATCGATACGATTAGTCACCTTTTTATTTTTGTAACTTAAAATATAAGATTCTAATATAAGAGAACCACCTAAAATGCACATTAAAATTATTTTCAAATCAATATTTTGAGGTTTAATAATAAAAAGACTACCTATCATCACAGCTATAAAAAAAGGTTTTATTTTTTTGGTCAAATTACTTAAATAAGTCATCACAAACACCTTCTAAATCTGTTAGATTAATTGTTATATTATACCATAGGATGGTTTGATGGATATTCCAAAAAAGTATAAAGAAATGTCATTTATGGAACACTTTTCCTTCTAATATTTTGCTAACATTAAATATGAATAATTTAATGTTAGGAGGAAATCATGAAAAAATTAGGATTAACCGCACCCTCTAAGTATGGAGAAAAGTTATAAAGTAAGAATATTTCTTGATCTGCACAGAAGTCTTTAATTTAATAAAGTTTTTATTCAAAGCATATATTTGATACTAGTAATAATGGGCTAAAAGTGCTCAATTTTAAAATTTGAGTTCACTGTTGATAATTCAATACATTGAAAATAATAGAAATGGGGAGATTTATATAATTATTGATTGTCATTTTCACGTGGATGAATCCATGCTGACTTTAGAAAAAATGATAGAGGAGATGGATAGAAATCATATAGCAAAAACTGCTCTAATCCCGCCTATGAGTGAAACAATGTTTGAATCGGATAGTACCACTCAGTATCAGATACAGCGATTATTCCGTTTTCTAATACTTAATACACCTCAAATTGGGCAAAAAATTTATGATGGATTAGTGAAAGATGGCTATTTGAAACTTTATGGTAACACATATAAGATTTTTACCGAGCCGGAAAACGAGATCGTGGCTACTGCAATTGCTAGATTTCCAGACCGTTTTCTAGGTTGGGTAGCTGTCAACCCTATGATTCCTAATTTTATGGAAGAAATAGATTTCTATCTTAATAACCCTAGTTTTATTGGGGTAAAGGCTCATCCATTTATGCATGGTTATAGTATTAAAGCTCTTGAACCAGTTGCTGCTCTATGTGAATCAAAAGGTGTACCCATGATTATTCATCTTTCTTCTGAGATTAACTCCTATAAATATCTACCTGAAAAATTCCCTAATCTTAAATTAATTTATGCTCACGCTGGTCTACCATTTTGGAAAAAACTATGGAAATACGTTAAGGAACAACCAAATGTATATGTTGATACATCAAGTGATTATCTTAATCCGTCAATTGTAAAACAAGCGGTAGAGGCTTTAGGTTACCGTAAAGTTCTTTTTGGCTGTGACGGACCATATGGAATGAAGACATTTAATGAATATGACTATTCGGACAAGAAAAGATGGGTGGAATCCCTTTTAATTCCTGATAACGAAAAGGAATACATACTTGGAAAAAACTTTTTAGGATTAATAGAATAGGAAAAAGGAGGCAACTAACCCTTGTAAATTATACCCTTTTTTTTATCGTTCTTTACAAAGGGTACAATTTAGTGTGAAGGTTACCTTCTTTTTATTGGCATAAGTATTCTGACTGAGAAAACTGATAGAAAAGGGGAAAAGGAAAAAGGGACGAACATAGTCACCTAAAGCCTTTTCCCTATTTTTTTATCAAGCCTTTTATGCTCTTCTTTATTACCTTCGTTAACCCACTTATTCTCTCTATTTCACTAATGGTGAATTTTCCCTTTATTTTCATAGGAATTATCTCATGAAAAAAATAAAAAACACTTATTGACCTTTGTGTAACAACAAGGTTTACACTAAAAATACTAAATCTTCAAAATGATTTGATAATTAAATTTATTAATATGGAGGGGGTTAAAGAAGAAGTAAGCGCTAGTGAATGGCGCACTAGCAGACGCGTATGATATTACGTTTATGGCTATTCTTTTCAGCAAAGGTAAGATGGGGAAAAGCTTAACCTATCTTATACCTTTATGAAATAATCTATTAATCTCAAATAATATCCTAGGCATCGACTGTGAGGTTATCTCTACAGGCAATGTAAAAATAACATATTGGAGGTTTATCAAAATGTTAAAGTTGAAAATGTTTATTAATGGTGAATGGATGGATTCAATAAGCGGAGAAAAGAGTCATGCTGTGAATCCCGCAAACGGTAAAATCATGGCTGAGTCTCCACGCGGGAGTAGAGAAGAGGCCCAAATGGCAATTAATGCAGCACGAACAGCTTTTGACTCAGGAATTTGGTCAGAATTACCGGCATCTGAACGTGCTTCTTATTTATTTAAAATAGCAGATAAGATTGAAGAAAAGGCAGAAGAGCTAAGCAAACTTGAAACAGAGAATATGGGAAAACCCCTTAAAGAATCAGAGTTTGATCTTGCTGATACCGTGAATTGCTTTCGATATTATGCAGGGCTAGTGACTAAGCCAAATGGTCAAACCTATTCTGTTGCCGATCCTGTCCAAGCCATGGTTATTCGGGAACCTGTCGGTGTATGCGGACTTATTGCCCCATGGAATTTTCCATTGTTGACGGGAGCTTGGAAAATAGCCCCTGCGCTTGCTGCGGGAAATACGCTTGTTTTTAAACCTGCTGAAATCACTCCAGTCACTACTTACAAATTATTTGAAATCATGGAAGAAGTTGGAATACCAGCTGGTGTTGTAAACCTAGTTTTGGGAGGTGGTTCAACAGTAGGAAATGAAATAGCGGAAAGTCAAAAGGTAGATCTGATATCTTTTACAGGTAGTACAGCAACGGGTAGAAGCATTATGAATTCTGCAACAGGAAATATTAAAAACATTTCACTCGAGTTAGGCGGCAAGTCACCAAATATTGTTTTTGCAGACGCTGATTTTGAGACAGCCATCGATTATACTCTGAATGGAATTTTTACAAATACCGGCCAAGTATGTAATGCAGGATCCCGTTTGCTGTTAGAAGAGAGCATCCATGATAAGTTTATTGCTAGATTGGTAGAAAGAGCGAAAAAGATTCAGGTTGGCCCTGGGGATGATTCTTCTACAGAAATGGGACCGCTTGTAAGTGAAGACCATATGAAGAAGATTCTTGAATATATTCAAATTGGGGTAGACGAAGGAGCAACATTAGCTTGTGGTGGAAACCGTATTTCTAGCGAAGGGCTTGAAAATGGTTACTTCATTGAGCCAGCAATATTTGTTGATACTAAACCTGACATGAGAATTGTTCAGGAAGAAATTTTTGGGCCAGTTCTTGTCGTTCAAAAGTTTAAAGATGAAGAGGAAGCCATCCAACTGGCAAATGATACTTCATACGGTCTTGCTGCAGGTGTTTTTTCACAAGATGGCGCAAAAGCTTTGAGGGTTATTAAAAAAGTAAGAGCCGGAATTACCTATGTTAATGCATATAACCTTGCCTATAATGAAGCACCGTGGGGAGGTTACAAGCAGAGCGGGATTGGACGCGGGTTAGGAACCTTTGGCTTAGATACGTTTACTGAAGTAAAACAAATTAATATAAATTTAGATGTTAAGCCAACTGAATGGTTTAGCCATTAAATCGAGGAAAAAAATCAGTTATAAATTCTAAATATTCAAAAAAACGAGGAGGAATTTATTATGTTATGGGATTTTCATTTTAATCTGCCTACTTCTATAGAGTTTGGGAATGGAACAGTAAAGAATATTGGGAAAAGAGCTAAAGAATTAGGTGGAAATAAAGCCCTTATTATTACCGATAAAGGTCTTGCACAAACAGGAATCTTGGATAAAATCACACAGTCATTAGATCAAGAAGGTGTCAATTATATTGTTTACGATAAAATAGCTCCAAATCCAAAAGATGTAGATTGCGAGAGTGCTTATCAACAGTTTAAAAACGAGAACATTGATCTTTTAATTGGTCTCGGTGGCGGAAGTTCGATGGATACAGCCAAAGCAATTGGAACACTACTTACAAACGGAGGAGAGCTAAGAGAACGTTACGGCGTAAATTTACTGGAACGTGAAATTCCACCATTAATTTGTATTCCCACAACTTCAGGCACCGGTAGTGAAGTTACAAGAGGTTCTGTCATTACCGATACCGTGACGAAACAGAAGGAGGCGATACTAGATTTGAAAATCGCTCCTAAACTAGCACTTGTCGACCCTGAATTGACGCTAACATTGCCTAAATCAATTACAGCCGCTACAGGAATGGATGCACTCACACATGCAATCGAAGCTTATACCTGCAAAGTTGCACAACCACTATCAGATGCTTTAGGACTATATGCAATAGAATTAATAGCAAAATATCTTCCATTAGCAGTTGAAAATGGCCACGATTTAGAAGCTAGGAAAAATATGCTATTGGGCAGTTTAGTTGCGGGAATCGCCTTTGATAACACGGATCTTGGGGCAGTACATGCGATGGCTGAACCACTCGGAGGACTTTATGATACTCCACATGGTGTAGCGAATTCTATTTTTCTTCCACATGTATTTGAATTTAATATTCCATCCAATCCAGAAAAGCACGCTATGGTAGCAATCAAACTTGGGGCAAATCCAGAAGGAAAAACAATGGAAGAAACTGCATACGAGGGTGTTGCGTTGTTAAAAGGGCTGGCAAATAAAATTGGTATCCCTAGCTTCCAAGATTTAGGGAATGTAAATCCCGAAGACTTCCCTTTCCTAGCGGAAGGAGCCTATAAACATTTGTGTACTCAGGCCAATTCAAGAGATTTGACAGAGAAAGATTATCTGAGCTTATTTCAAAAAACTTATGAGGTTAAAAACACCACTTTTATTAAAAATTAAATTAATGTGTAAAATGGATCGAAGCAAAATGTAAAATCCTCAGTTAAGAAATGGTCATCCGGCAGAAAATATTTCATAAAGAAGCGAGGATAAAAATTTGGAAGGAGGTAGCATGAATGTCTAATCGGGATGAAAAGCAGGTATTAAATTTACCTTTTACAGGCATTTGTACTTTTGGAAAATATCCAATATGTGCGAACCTGGATGAGCTTGATGCAGATGTGGCGGTCATCGGGGTGCCTAATGACATGGGTACACAATGGAAATCAGGAGCAAGAATGGGCCCTAGAGGAATTCGCGAAGGCTCTACATTATATAGTTTCGGTCTGGATGGTGCTTATGACATTGAAAACGACATTATGTACCTTGGGCCAGAATGGAAAGTCGCCGATTGCGGTGATGTAGACATGGTACACGGGGATATTATGCAATGCCATGAGAATACAGAAGAAGCTATCCGAAAAATCATTTCTAAAGGTGCTATGCCGGTTGTATTAGGCGGTGATCATTCTATCACAGCAGCAGTCGGAAAGGGACTAGAAGATATAGGTCCGTTTCATGTGATTCAAATTGATGCCCATTTAGACTGGGCAGACCATCGCTCTGGAATGCGGTATGGTCATGGAAATTGCATTCGCCGCTTATCAGAACTAGATCATGTTCAGAAAATATTTCAATTTGGCATTCGCGGGATCAGCAGCAGCAAAAAAGAAGACGTCGAAGCAGCAAGATCGTATGGCAGCGTGATCCTATCGCCGCGGCAGATGAGAAAGATGGGACTTAAGGAAGTGCTGGAGCTAGTTCCTGCCGGCGAAAAATATTATGTAACAATTGATATTGACGGTATCGATCCATCCATTGCACCTGGAACAGGAACGCCTTCTCCAGGTGGTCTCCTCTACGATGAGGTTAATGAATTGCTTGAAGGGATTTCCAAAAGAGGAGAGGTCATCGGTTTTGATTTAGTAGAAGTTGCTCCGCAATATGATCCTACTGGCATGACCGGACAAGTAGCAGCCCGTATTGTACTAGACTTACTCAGCTATGTATTAAAGGAAAAAGAGATAAAAGGGAATAAAAAATACGGAAAAGAGAAGAACGAAATGTTATTTTAAACGGATTCGTTTCGTCACCAAAAGGGGAGAAAGTTCTAGCTAAAAGGACAGTGAAGGGGAAAAACTACCCTTGCCTGTCCTTTTTGCATGCAAAAATGGAAGTTCTGTTCAGTTTCACCCAGGAGTACGAGTAAATTTTGCCTGGTTTTACGCGCTGCTTCAGCCTTAATAAAGTTATGGGAATCAAATTTTCATATTGTAGGAATCGAACAAACGGATGTTGTTCTGTCAGCGTCTTAGGAAAATGGTTTAAATTAGTGCCCTAACGTGTATGAGGAAGTGTTCATAAACGCCATAAATAAATTGGTTTTACTGGGGATACAAGGTGGACCGTTACTTTCTCATAACTTAATCACATTGTTATCGAGTTAGCGTAAATAATTGTCCTGTAATTTATTAAACTATTCACTCAAAACACCCCAATCCTGAACGCTCTATTTCATAATGATTTACTACAAATGCTACTGTGTACTCAAGTTTTTCATTATAGCCTGTTTTAGATCCCTTTGGCTCTTTGTTTTAATGAGCAAAAATAAAAGGAACTCCACAAATTTTGAGGAGTCCTTTGGATACTAGATTCCTTAAACACAAATGGGAAATCCAGTTTTTTATTTTATTCGCTTCCTTTTCCTACTACATACTATTATGAATGGACTGGAATATTTTTCTCTTTACCTTCCATTAACATAAATTCATCATTCACTTCATCAAAATGTAGTTTTCGAAGACGTTGACGGAAGAATTTTGTCAAGAAAGTCAGATATAAAAACCCAACTGCCATCCAGCTGACCCCTAAAATTAACGCATTTATATTCAAATAGGACCATAGCCATAAGATGAATCCTGCCCCAATTAAAGGAAAAATTAAGTACTGAATAGTCCCTTTGGGAGAACGCTTACAATTTTTAATATAATAGTGAGCGATTACAGAAAGATTGACAAAAGTAAATGCAATAAGAGCTCCGAAATTTATAAAAGTGATCGCTGTATCAAGGCTTAGGACAGTCCCTAACATAGAAATTAAACTAACAATAAGAATATTAGCAGTTGGTGTTCTAAATCGTGGATGTATGTATCCAAATGTCTTTTTAGGTAAAACAGAATCGCGTCCCATTACATATAGCACTCGAGATACGCTTGTAACAGAGGAAACACCTGAAGTAAAATTACCAATTATCATAACCGTTATGAATAAAGAGCTAAATAAATTGCCACCAACCATTTTTACGAGCTCTAGCGCCGCAGAATCAGTGTTTTTGAAGGCATATCCAGGAAAGACAATCTGAGCCAGATAGGAGGAACCAATGTAGATTAAACCCATAATCACCATCATGACAAAAATTGCTTTAGGGATCGTTTTTTCAGGATTAATGGTTTCCTCAGACAATGTTGTAACAGAATCAAATCCTAGAAAGCTGAAGCAGAGAATGGAAGCTCCAGACAGGAGAACAGAAGTTGAAACATTTGATTTAAAGAAAGGTTCAACTGCTAAAAGTGTACCTGTACCCATTCCGTTTAAGACGCTTTTTATCGTTAAGAATGCAAAGACAATTATAAAAAGGATTTGGGCGATCACAAAAATCTTGCTTGTATTTGCTGAAACGTTTATACCAATATAACTAATGATCGTAATGCCGATATTTAGGATTACAATCCAAAGCCAAAATGGAACTTGTGGAAATTGCGATGTTAAAAATACAGCGGACATAAGACAGGTAATCATCGGTGTCAGTAAATAATCTAATAAAATGGTCCAGCCAATCATAAAGCCGGTTTCGGAATTCATCGACCTCTGAGTATAAGTATAAGCTGAACCTGAAACCGGGTGAGCCTTTGCCATCTTTCCATAGCTTAATGCAGTAAAAACAATCGCCATAAATGCAATTGCATACGCACCCGCCAGCACTCCCTTAGAACTATTCGCTGCAATGCCATAAGTGTTAAAGAAAACCATCGGATTATTCCATGCTAAACCTAAAAAAACAACGTGAAACAATGTAAGTGATCTTCTAAGCGTTATTTTTTCAGCCAAGTTCCATATCTCCTTTACGAATTTAATAGGGTCTTTTAGCTCTAAACATTGTTTCTTTTCAATCTTACAGAGGTCAATGAGGTTATACTTGGGGTTCTCTACTAAACAAAAAATCTTCTATTTTTATCACCACCCTTATTTATTCATTCAGATTAATCTGAATATTGTGTATAATCATAGTAAAGCTTTGTGTTACACAAAAGTCAATAGAATTTGTTTTAGCATTTTTCTTCTATTCTAACTCTCGGAAACGGTGGTGTTTTTATGAAAGAAAGGTTAACGATAAGTGAGATAGCCAAGTTAAGAGGAATGACGACAGAGGCTTTGCGTCATTATGACCGAATTGATTTATTTAAACCGAAATTTGTTGATCCCGAAACAGGATACCGATACTACTCCATTTTTCAGTACGAGATCCTTGGAACCATCAAAGAGCTTCGTCAAATTGGGATGAGCACAGATGAAATTAAACAGTATTTCAATCAACGAAATTTTAAGAAATCAAGTGAGATTCTTAAAGCCAAACATGCTGAACTTGTTTCGAAACTAAAGGAATTAACCGAGATAGAAGTAAACATCAAAGAAAAAATAGCCTATTTAGACAATATTTCAAGAAAAGAAGCATTTCAAGAGATTATCTTTCGCGAAATAAAAAGTAGAAAGTTAATTACTTTAAATGAAAAAATTAATAGTAATTTGGAACTTTGTTACAGTATTATCCGGTTGGAAACCATGCTAACAGAGAAGGCACCCATTCTCGCGAGTAATCGCTTGGGCATTATCATCGAAGAAGATGACATTAAGGATAAACGGTTTGAAGAGCCCTCAGTGATATTTGTTGTAGCGAAAAAGGATGAAAAAATACAAAAAGAGTATCTGAAAATGATTCCTGAAGGGTTATTTGCATGCATCCGCTATAATGGGGAATTATTAAGGAATCGCAGTAAAAGCTTAAATAAATTATTTACATACCTTCATGAAACAGGCTATCGTATTATTGGTGGCGCATTGCAGATCATGGTGGTGGATATTACCGTAACGGATAATCCGAATGAAGTCATGTTTGAAATTCAAGTCCCAGTTAAAAAAATTTGAAATTTCTCTGGATATACGAATTTGGAGAGCTATTCACTCTATATTAGTAGAGATTAATGAGCGTAAAGGTCCCATATAAAGGGACCTAAAAATAATTTAACAAAATTAACCCTAGAAAGGTCTGCCAAACTCAGCAGACCTTTTCCGTTTCTATTTATTTAGACTCACTAATCGTCTTATTAACAACATCAATCACATAGTTTTTTGTGTTTTTATTAATCGAACCACCATCACCTTTAAAAATCGTGGATTTGGTTGTATCAGTTGGTTCAATGTGTAATGGTACTTGTGTCTGACCTTCTTTTAGATTAATAGATTGAGTGAATTTCATCTCATTATCAGTAGTTACTTTTTCCCCGTTGATAGTGAGGTTAGCTCCTTTAATAGCATTCCCTTTGACAGTTAAAGTTGAACCATTTACATCAATTTGGCTTACTACAAGTGGCTTATCAATCCAGCGTAAAATTGTATCTTGAACAGTCATTTTGTTGCCACCTTGGTTTGAAACAACTATTTTCATATCAGTTCCAGTCGCACCGTAACCGTAGTAACTGATATCATCGTCTGATGGATCAGATGGTGTATGGTCTGCTAATCCTTCGTGATCCCATGTGTTGTCTCTCGTATATTTGTAGGTAATTTCAGTTCCTTCTTCAAGCTCAACTGTATATTCCCAATCTGGTGTAACAGCGCCATTTCGGCTCATTGACCATGCACCTGTATTCCAACCATTTAAGCTGTTAGGTATATTCATTTGTGCTGACAATGGTGTGTCATCTGGTGCATGTACCTTAAATGTGACTTGTACCATGACAATATCTGGTGTAACACTTACAGTATTTGAATCCACATAGTTCCCTGCTTGATCAAAGACACGGATTTGGTAGTTATATGCTGTACCGTTTGTGACCTGATAATCACGTAAGGTAGTAGTGTCCCCGTTTACTGAAGTAAGTAAATGACCGTCACGATAAATGACTGCTTTATATGGCTGATCTGGCTGCGTAAGTTTCCAGTTCAAGTTAACTTGACCAGACTCTTTAATTGGTGTCTCCAAAGTGACCTTACTAGCAGGGGGCGTATTATCTAAAGTGCTACGTGTATAATTCACTTCTTTTGTTTCAGAGTATACCCATGTATTACCTAAATTAGGTGTGAAGGCCATTCTGTATTCATATATGCCAGCCTCTAATGGTGTGAAGCTACCTTGAAACTCATTAGCTTGATTTTCTTGAGACTGACCATTATATAGAGTTTGGTATGATTCCCAAGCAGTCTGGCCTTTCATTCTTACTTGAAGCTCGGCTGTAACTCCTTCAGCTGGACCTGTTTCTGTTGCACCTTGCAAGTAAAAAGTTGCTTTAACAGTAGAATCAAGCGCTAAATTCAGCTCCTGATTAGCTAAGGCTGTCATGTTGGCCACGCTAGCTTTGCTAACATCGTAGTGAGGTACGAGACCAACTGAGACTGCAGGTTCAGATTCGTTCCCGTTAGCATCTACAGCAGTTACAGAAAAATAGTAGTTACGACCATTATTTAAATCTGAAATGTTTACAGAAGTGTTCGTCGTTTCTTTTACTTTTGTCCATAATCCGCCTGCAATAGTAGATTGATAAACATTGAATTTTGTGCCAGTTCCTGTCCAGCTTAAAGTAATTTGTTTAGAGCCTACAGTCCCAATTACATTTTTAACTGACTGTGGATTTTTTACGTCATTATTGGATATTAACATTCTTCCTGATTCAGCAGGAACGCTCAATGTTAACTTGCCATCCTTCACTGTAGCAACATATTTTTTATCCAATTGGTCTTCTAGACGAATTCCGTTCGCAATCAGCGTTTTAGTGTCAACTTCAACAGTTTGTGCAGTTTTCCCTCTGTTGATGATGATGAGGGCTGATTTTGTTCCTTTAGTACGAACGTAAGCTAATACATCGTTTTTAGCATAAATATGGTGAAGATCTCCGTGACTAAATAGATCGGAATTTTTACTTCGAATTTGACCAATCGTTTGATAATGTTTAATCAAATCTTGGTTTTCATTTCCCCATGGATACGTACGGCGATCATCTGGATCTTTTGATCCTGTTTGACCCGCTTCATCTCCATAATAAATGGTCGGTGCACCAGGATAACCCATTTGAAGGATAGAGGCTAGCTTTAATCGTTTCACACCTTCATTGTAATTATAGTTTGGATCTTGTTCAGCTCGATTGTAAGTATCTGTTCCGTTGCCTAGTAGGAATATAGCTCGTGCAGTATCATGAGATCCCATTAGATTCATGAGAGCATAAAAAGCTTCCTTTGGATAATCCTCTTGAACAGCAAGAAGGGAGTTTTGTGCATTTTCTGCATTACCATTCTTTAAATAATCTAGTATGGCACCGCGGAAACGATAATTCATTACGGAGTCATATTGATCTCCTAAAAAGTATTTGGAAGCGTCATCCCAAATTTCTCCTAAAATAAGTGGTTTTTCATCTTTTTGAAGAGTTTGACCTGCGCCTGTCATCTTCTTGGATTTAATTTCTTTTCGAAATTCCTGCCAAAATGAGCTGTCTACTTCATTCGCTACATCTAAACGCCAGCCAGAAGAACCGCGATCAATCCATGATTTGCTTACAGAATCCTTATCATACATTATATAGTTAGCAAATTCAGTGTTGTTAAGTTCGCTAGGGTGATCCACCTTTGAACCTTCTTTTGATTCAAATACTGGGAGACTGTCATAGCCCCACCAACCTTCATACTTATAATGTTCTCCATTTGAAACACCGTTGACTTTTTCATTTGGCACTTTAACATTTTCAATTTGGAACCAATTTTCAAAACCGTACGGGCTAAAGGATTGGCCTTCGGAGATAAATTGCTTTTTCGCTTTCTCTTTGGCAGTAGCCTCTGACAGTTTTTCATTATTCATCAAATCATAAATACGAGACCAGTACTCATATGCACCAACTGTTTTATATTTGTTATAGCGGTCAAAATAGATTGAATCATCTGAGACGTGGTTAAAAACACCGTCTAAAATTAAATGCATATTACGTTTTGCTAATTCTTTTGTGAAGTCTTTAAATTCTTTTTCTGAGCCAAACATTGGATCCACTAATTTGTAATCTGTTGCATCATATTTATGGTTGGATGGTGCAAGAGCAATCGGATTTAAATAGAGTGTGTTGACTCCCAGTGATTGAAGGTAATCAAGCTTAGCTTTGATTCCAGCAATGTCGCCTCCATAAAAGTCATTACTAAACTCACCGTCTCCAGTATATGATCCATTTCCTTGTTCATAAGGATTATCTGGTAAGCTTGTCCAAGAAGGGGGATGTTCGATTGGTTGATTACCACGAGCTCCAACCTTGTCCTTTACATTGTCATTTGTCTTGTTTCCGTTAAAAAATCGATCCGGAAAGATTTGATAAACGACAGCTTCTTTCATCCAATCTGGGGTTTGATAGTTAGGGTCATATACTGTCAGTTGGAAAAGGCTTGCATTTTTATCTACTGCTTTTCCAGTATGACCTTCTTGTGTGTCTTCTCCATATTCTGCCGTTGTATCTTGGTCTCTGACAATGAATTTATACCCATGAACACCTTTGTCCGTCGGAGTAAACGTAGCCTCCCAGTATTCAAGGTCACCTTTGTCTTTTGTGTTTGACCAACCTACATTCTTCATAGTCAAAACCTTTGTTGTACCTGAATTATAGTTTTTTACATAAAGGCTCGCGCTTGTTAAATCGCCTTTTTTAGCTGATATCCTGAAGGTGACAGGTGTCTTTTCTGGAACGGCCCCAAATGGCTTTTTGTATACTTGATCCCATGAATCATGATAGAGGGCATTCTGATCAATTAAGCCATCAGATCCTGCTGGTTTATAATCTGTATAAACTTCTTTTGTTTGGTTATTAAAGAAAAATGTAATAGTAGATTCAGAGAGTACAGTTAACTTTAGATTGGAAGTAGGGTAGGACTCTGTCCAATCTTTTCCTAGTACAATCTTGTATTCGTAAGTACCGCTTGGCACTTTTGTAGTAAAGGAATAGATATTTTTGAAATTATCATCTTTTAATATGGCCGTTGAGTCTGCTGGGCTCCAAGCTGGCCCTGCATTAATAGCAGGCTGGATTGTTCCAACAAGGCGTGGTTGTCTTTCGTCCGCTATTGGAGTGTAATGAGTGCTGTCAGTAATTGAATGAGTGTTATCATTATAATAGAAAGTGACATCCTTTTGTTCGGATAGTGTTAGTTTAATGTTGTTGCCGCCAGGATTTCCGCCTTCACCGTAATTTTCTGACCAGTTTCCACCAATGGCGATTTTGTACTCATATTCTCCAGCTGGTAAAGTACCAGTAAATGTATAGAGACCATTACCTTTATACACCATTTCTGTTTGTTTTGAAGATGGGTCCCAATCACCTGAATTTCCTAACAACTTTTGAAGGCTTCCTACAAGTACAACTTGTCTAGCTGTCGTTTTTGCTGCTTTTACAGTTCCGTTTGTAAAAAATCCCGGAAACATCTGGAGAACTAATCCTAATACAGTAACAAGCGATAATATTGATCTCTGTTTTCTCCTCATGAAAAAACCCCTTTCTCTTTCTAAGTTAGGAAAACGTTTATACAAAAGATGCAATAAAAATATGTATGTAGGTAATGCTTACTTATTGCAAACGTTTGCACAAATTGTTTTCAAAATAATTATATCTTTTTATTAACACAAATCAATGGGAAATAGCAAAATAATACAAATTTTCTGAATTGAATACGATTAATGTCAATTCAAGATAGAGTTCATAGGGATATAGTTGAACAGATGAATAAAGGGAAAAAGCTGTAAATGAAACGATAGAGGATTTGAAAAATAGTGAATTAGTCAAACAATTAATAGAAATAGATGTTAGAAAAGTACTAGAAATTGTGGAGCATTTTACTTATTCTTTTTTAAAAAAGCAAATTATTTAGGAATTGAGATCGTGAAGGAAACCGTTTGAGGAAGATAGTTGGGGGGGGAGTAGAGTAGAGAAATTGTTTGCACACGGTATAGCTGGACTATTAGCTGTTCAAACTAATAGGGCAGATAGTAATTAACGAGTTTCATAACTCAAACACAAAAAGACGCGATCCCAATTAATTAAGTGGGACTGCGTCTTTTTGTATCTATTCAAATAATTACTTATTACTAGGAAACGCAAACGATAAACTACTATTTTCACTAGGAGTCAACCAACGCTCGGAAATCATCTTCGTCTTCGTATAGAAGCGAGCTTGATCAGGACCAAACATTTGCCCGTCGCCAAATTTTGAGCCTTTAAAACCAGCGAAGTTATGGTAACCTACAGGTATTGGAATTGGTACATTTACACCGACCATACCGACGTCAATTTCAGTCGTAAATTTCCTAGCGGCTAAACCATTGTTTGTAAAAATCGTTACGCCATTTCCTAATTCATGCTGGTTGATTAATCTAATTGCTTCTTCTAATGAATCAACGCGTACAATATTACGTACAGGGCCGAATACTTCTTCATCATAAATTTCCATACCTGGTTTAACATGGTCTAGTAAAGTCGGGGCTAGGAAGAAGCCCTTGCTATTTTTAGTAATGTCTTTATTACGGCCATCACATACGATTTTTGCGCCTTCTTGTTCACTGCGATCAATTGCTTTTAGGATCGTCTCTTTCGCTTGCTGCGAAATAACTGGTCCATAGTCGGCACCTTGAGTGTAAGCTCCGACTTTTAATCTATTAATCTTTTCTTCTAAAATTTCTACTAAACGATCAGCTGTTTCTTGTCCTACAGGCATTAATGTTGAAATTGCCATACATCGTTGGGAGGCAGCTCCATAGCCAGCACTTATGAAGGCGTTAGCTACTTGTTCTAAGTCGGCATCTGGCATGACTACCATATTATTTTTGCCACCACCTAAAGCAACAACTCGTTTGCCATACTTAGCGCTTGTTTCATAAATATAACGTGCGACAGGTGTAGAACCAACGAATGAAATTGCCTGTACGACTGGGTTTTCAAGCAATTCGTTTACTGCTTCTTTATCTCCATTGATTACTGTCCAAATTCCATCTGGGAGACCAGCTTTAGTCCATAACTCACTTATATATAAAGCTGTCATAGGCACACGCTCAGAAGCTTTCAAAATTACTGCATTTCCAACTGCTACTGCCATGCAAGTTTGTGCTAGCGGCACCATAATTGGAAAGTTGAATGGAGAGATTGCTGCAACTACTCCAAGAGGGTATTTAGCAGAGTAAGCATTAATTTGTCCGCCAACATTTACTGAATATTCTCCTTTCATCAAGTGGGGAGCATTAATTGCTAAATCTACTGATTCAATACCTCGAGTAATTTCGCCCAATGCATCTTCTTCTGTTTTTCCGCTTTCGGTACAAATTAATTCAATTACTTTATCCTTATTTTCTGTTAGCAAGTTTCGGAATGCCATTACAATTTCTGCGCGTTTAGCAACTGAAAGGTCACGCCAAGCAGGGAAGGCAGCTTCTGCTTTTTTAATGGCATATTTTACTTCTTCTACAGAAGCTAATGGAACTTTGGCGATCACTTCGCCTGTCGCAGGATTGAATACTTCTTGGAAACGACCACTTTTACCAGCAATCATTTTTCCATCTATATAATGAGTTAGTTCTTTTACTTCAGTAATATTTGTCATCTTCAAGTTCTCCCTTCAATAATCAAGCTATCTTTGCTTTAGATTTTATAAAATTTCATTTATTGCTTGTGTTAAGCCAGAAAGAATGAAATCTTTTTCCTCGGTTGTAATATTTAACGGAGGAGATAGTGTTAATACATTGTTATAGCCTGCTACTGTTGCACCGTTTTTCCCAATAATTAGTCCTCGTTCTTTGCATTTAGCAATTACTTGATTGACTTTCTCTACACTTAAAGGATTTTTTGTATATTGATCTTCTACTACCTCGATTCCGATTAGTAGTCCTTTTCCGCGAATATCGCCAACGTGAGGGTGGTGTGAAATGGTCTCTTTTAATTCATCAATTAGAATCGCACCCATTTTTGAAGACTGTTCAAATAAATTTTCGCGTTCCATAATTTCTAGGTTTTTTAGCGCAACTGCGCATGCAGCTGGTGAACCCCCGAATGTATTTACATGGCGGAAATAGTCATAGTTTCCGTTTTTAGTGAACTCTTCATAAATTTCTCTCTTTACTGCTGTTGCAGAAAGTGGCATGTATGCACTTGTAAGTCCTTTTGCCATTGTAATGATGTCAGGCCGCACTCCGTAATGTTGATGACCGAATGCTTTTCCTGTGCGTCCAAAGCCGCAAATTACTTCATCAACAATTAATAGTGCACCATGTTTATCGCAAACTTCCCTAATGCCTCTTAAGTAATCTTCAGGAGGCATAATGACTCCACCACCAGTAATAATTGGTTCTAAAATCATCGCCGCAATTGTTTCTGAGTGTTCCCATGTCATGATTTCGTCTACCGCTTTAACGGAAGGTAATTCGCTAGCATTCTTAAAGCCATCTTCATTGTAGCGATACTGATCTGGTGCTTTCACATGAATAAACCCTGGTGCTAAAGGTTCATATTTATATTTGCGCTCGGCTTGCCCTGTTGCAGCGAGTGCTCCCATAGTGTTACCATGATATGCGCGGTAGCGTGAAACTACCTTATAGCGATTTCCTTGTCCTTTTTGCTGATAATACTGACGCGCGATTTTAAATGCTGTTTCATTTGCTTCCGAGCCGCTATTCGAGAAGAAGACGACATAATCTCCGCCTAGTAATTCATTGATTTTTTCGGCAAGTAAAATTGCAGAAGGATGACTAAGAGATAATGGTGTATAGTTGTTCTCTAGAAGTTGGTCATATGCTGCTTTTGCAATTTCTTCTCTTCCATAACCAACATTTACACACCATAATCCAGACATTGCATCTAAATAACGATTATCATCAATATCTGTTAGCCAAGCTCCTTCAGCTTTTTGAATAATGGTTGTAGCTTGTGGGTTATAAGGCTTCATTGCATGCCATAAATATTTCTCATCTTTTGTAACCAAATTTTCAGCTATACGAACATTTTCCATTTGAGTCACTCCTTTAGTAATTTGTTAATCTGTCTTTATTGTGAAGTCTTTTAACGCGATTATCATCAGACAGAATGTAAAATGTTTACTAAAAACTGTTTCACATATTGACACTTTGTTAACAAAAAAATCCCCTTTTTTCATTCAAGTAATGAGTGAAAGAAAGGGGATATGAAAGGCCGTTTATAACGAAAGTTTTTCTAAGTCTGTAAATTGGAAATTATCCTGAGTAGCCAGCAACATTAATTCAACAGCGAGTCGTTTTGGTGGAAGCATATAATCAGTTCCTATTAAACTTTCAATTTTGGACAAGCGATGATATAACGTTTGACGGACAATAAATAGCTTTTTAGCAGTCTCATTTTTTAAACAATTACATTGCAAATAAACTTGTAATGTTTCTATCAAATTTCCATTATTTTTTGCATCATATTCATAGAGGGGATATAAATAGTTCTTTGCTAAATCCATAATTGCTTTGTTTTTTTGCATTTGAAGAATTAATTGATGTAAGTAGAGATCTTCATAAAAATAAGAAAGTTGAATAGCGTTTTGGCGGATTAATAATGTATCCTGTGCAGTTTCGAAACTTTGGTGCACTAATTTATAATCATTTACAATCTGTCCAACAGCAGAAGTGACATTTAAGTCTATATAATTATTATTCTTCCTGAAGTTCTTGATTTTTTCAATACAGTCTAAAATACGCTTTTTTGTATCGTATCCATAAATATCTGCAATGATATAAATCAGTCTTTGTTTTTCTTCCAATAAAAATAGAACGAAACCTTTATTTTCAAAAATATTTCGGGAGTATAATTTATAATAATTTAAATCGTATTCTTTTTTTGAATTCTTTATGTGATCGATTAAGACGAAATAAGAGCAATCTACTAAATTATGAAAGCTTTGTTCTTGTAAGAAGGAGGTAATGACGGAATCTTCGAATGATCCATTTAACCAAGATTCTAATAATACGCGGGAGTAAATATTTTGTTTCTCTTCTATGTATAGACTGCGTAACAAATATTGAGATAAAGCGGTTACAGTTCTGTCTAATACTAATAACTCGAACTCATTTATTGTACGGTTCTCGGTGAAAATACATACCTCACCATAGCTTTCCTCTAATATGTTTACTTCACATTTTGCAAAATGTTTTTTTTCGTTTTTCTTTTCGTATTTGTCTCTTAAGTTCATATACATATGCTGTTTTTCATTTGGAATAAAGGAAGGTTGCTGACCGTTAATAATAAATGCAACGTTAATGTTTAAATATTTATAAAGTCTCATTAAAATATGTTCGTAGTGAGTTATTTTCAAAGTTAATTTGTTAATTTCTTGTGAATAGTTTTCCAACCGTTTAATCATTTCATATTGTTGATTAATTAACATACTATGTATTTCTTGTGTAATCTCTATAAATGGGATGATTTCTTTAAACACGATAATTGGGAGATTATACAAATTGGCCAACTCGATGACATTATTCGGTACAGATTGTATATGTTCACCAAATTCAATACATAATCCGGCTGCTTCTTTACTAATTAGTTGTTCTACAAATTCGAACAGCGTCTTTTCTTGTGTTAGTTGTATTCCGGTAGTTAATACTAATTCATTGCCTTTAATGAAAGTACCAATCTCTTTCGACTCCAGTATATGAACCCACTTAATAGCATTCGAAATCCCGCTGTGACCAGCTAGAATTTGAGCCTTTTTGAAATGTTTTTTATCAAATAAATCTTGAACCCTAAGTGAATAAGACAATAAACAGCCTCCTCTTTAGAAAAAGGTTTATCAATGCTTTATACAGAAAATATAACATAATGTAAAACGACAAAGGGAACTTTTTTACATTATGTTTATATCGAGCGATTAAAAAGCTATGTTATATTTTTTGTATATTCATAAAATTTAGACAAAGAGGGTGTGCGAATGAACAAGACAGCTTTATTAAATGGTGAAGTGATTACAGTAAATAGTAAAAATGAAGTCTTTGAAGCATGTCTAATTGAAGGGAATAAGATTGCAGCTGTAGGAACAACAGAAGAAATAAAAAAATATATAACTACCTCAACGGAAGTCATTGATTTGCACGGAAGATCTGTTTTACCAGGTTTTATTGATGCTCATATGCATCTTTTTTTATACGGTAATACATTAATGCACCTCGACTGTAAAAATCCCACAATTAATTCAATTGAAGAGCTAAAAGATAAATTAGCTGACATCGTTCAAAATACTAAAAATGGACAAATAATACGTGTATTTGGATTTAATGAGTTAATGGTAAAGGAACAACGGTATCCTACGATTGAAGAACTTGATGAACTTACACAGGAACACCCAATTGTTATTACCCGCACTTGTGGACATATTGGGATTGTCAATTCAACTGCTTTAAAAATCGCCAAAATTGGTCCAAGCACTCCTAATCCAAAAGGAGGAACAATCGAAAAAGATAATAACGGCAAGTTTACTGGTCGCCTTATTGAAAATGCCTTTTTAGAATTTAATCAAAATGTGACTTATAGTAATGATGAATTATTTAATGCACTAATGAAAGCACAGGAACAATTATTTGCTTATGGTATTACAAGTGTCCATGATGCTGGTGGATTCGATGAAAACAGCTTTAGAATTATGCAAATTGCTTCAAATAATAAGAAATTAAAAGCTCGAGTTTATGCGTTAATCGGCAGTTTGAACGATTGTCAAAATTTCACTAAAAATATGTTAGCGGCTGGAGTAATGACTAATACAGGAAATGAATTTTTCAAAATTGGACCAGCTAAACTTTTCACTGATGGTAGTAGTACGGGCCCGACAATTGCTACTCGTGAACCATATACAAGCGATGGAAATAATTACGGTTATTTACAGTATACAGAAGAAGAACTTTATTCTATCTTTTCCCCTGCACATCGAAATGGCTATCAAATTACAGTGCATGCTCAAGGTGACCGAGCGATTGAGCAATATTTGAGTGTCATAGAAAATATCTTAAGTGAATTTCCACGTGATGATCATCGTCATCGTGTTGAACATTTAGGCGTCTGTCCACCAGATTTACAAGAAAAAGCCAAGGCCCTAAATGTCATTCCTATACTCAACCCTTCATTCCCTTATGAATTCGGAGAAAGTTATATTCGTAACTATGGTGAAAGAACCAATTATATGTACGCGGCAAGTGATTTATTGAACCAAGGCATCATTACAGCGGCAGGTTCAGACGCTCCGATCACGACAGTTAATCCATTAGTCGGCATATATACAGCTGTTACTCGTTTAACGCGACAAAATACAGCTTTTGGACAACAACAAAAAGTATCGCTAATGGATGCGATTCGAATGTATACGTATAACGGGGCCTATGCAAGCTTTGATGAAGATTCTAAAGGAAGCATAGAATCAGGAAAATTGGCTGATTTAGTTATTTTAAATACTTCTATATTAGATTGTCATGTGGAAGATTTACTCGAAGTAAAAGTAGATTCGACAATCTTAAATGGTGAAGTAGTGTATACAAATCAATTTGAGGGATGGAGTGTGGGGAGCAAGTGAGAAATTATTTTAAATTATTACTGATTTTTCCCTTCATAGGAATGTGTGTCCTTCTGCCCTTAGCTAATCGTATAGAGCCTTTTATTTTTGGGGTGCCATTCTTATTATTTTGGATTGTATTATGGATGATTCTCTCGTCTGTCATTCTGTTCATCGTTTATAAATTAGATCCTACCAATAAAGGAAGTGAATTTTAATGAATGTTGCCTTACTGATTATCTTTTTTATTGGGGCCGTTGCGTTATATTTAGGGATTAGCGCAAGTCGTGGGAAAGAAATGAATGTAAATGAGTTTGCGGTAGGGAATAAAGGATTCGGTACAATATTCGTATTCTTATTAATTGCTGGTGAAGTTTATACGACTTTTACTTTTTTAGGTGGCAGTGGCTGGGCCTATTCAAACGGTGCGGCAGCTTATTATGTGCCAGCATATATATGCTTGGCTTATGTACTTTCCTATTGGATTATCCCAAAAATTTGGCGTTTCGCAAAGAAGAATGATGTTATTTCACAGCCTCAATATTTCATGAAAACCTATAATAGTAAGGCTTTAGGTATGGTTGTAGCTTTCATCGGTTTAATCGCACTTGTACCGTACATAGTAATCCAATTAAAAGGATTAGGTATTATCGTATCCGAAGCTTCTTACGGTGTCATTTCGCCATTAATTGCTTCTACAATCGGTGCAGTTATTGTTACAATTTATGTTATTAACTCTGGTATCCATGGATCTGCTTGGAATGCAGTATTAAAAGATATTTTAATCTTATTTGTCATTGTATTCTTAGGTATCTATATTCCTTATCACTATTTTGGTGGTATTCGACCATTATTTGAAGCTGTTCAAACAGCTAAGCCAGAAGCTTTAACATTTGCATCTGAAGGTTATAGTATGCCTTGGTTTATTTCGACAATTGTTCTAAATGCGTTTGGTTTTTACCTTTTACCACAATCTTTTAGTGTCGTATTAGCAGCTAGAAGTGAACGTGCTTTAAAGAAAAATGCGATCACATTGCCTTTGTACACAATCTTAATTTTATTTGCCTTTTTTATTGGATTTGCTGCAATAATTCAAGTGCCAGGATTAAAAGGACCTGAAGGTGATCTTTCTCTTTTACGTCTTACTATGAAAACATTTGATCCTTGGTTTGTAGGAATTGTTGGTGGGGCAGGACTTTTAACTGCATTAGTTCCTGTATCTGTAATGGTTATGTCTGGAGCAGTAGGGTTAATGACGGGATTTTACAAATTAATTAAGCCAAACTCAAGCGATCGTCAGCAATTGAATGTATCAAAGTTATTTGTTTTATTTATTATTTTAGTAGCGTATGTATTTACTATTACAGGCGGAGAAGCGTTGGCTGTATTAAACATTATGTCATATGGTTTAATTACTCAATTAGTGCCAGCACTGATCTTCGGTTTCTTTAATACAAAACTAATGAATAAGTACGGTGCGATTGCTGGTATTATTACAGGGGTTTCCATCGTATTATTTAATGCAATAACTTCATTTAAATTAGTTAATATTTTCCCTAATATTCCAAGTTCAATAAATGATATTAACATTGGATTTGTAGCAATTGCCATTAATATTATCATCAGTGTCGGCGTAAGTTTAGTAACTAACGCATTGGTTGAAAGAGAAAAAGCTGAGCAAGGTGCAGAAGAAATTGCCCAATAATTAAAGGAGGCCTTCATATGATCAAGACGAATGCTAATCGGCTTCAAAGATTAATTGAGTTGTTTAGTGAATATGGTAAAACCGAAAACAATGGAGTAACTAGACTAGCATTATCTCCTGAAGATATTGCTGTAAGGAAGAAATTTCAGGCATTATGTGAAGAAGTAGGAATGACAGTAAAGCATGATGATATGGGGAATATGTATGCTACTTTACCAGGGAAAAAAAACTTACCTCCAATTGTAATTGGTTCCCATTTGGACTCAGTTATTAAGGGAGGACGTTTCGACGGCGTACTAGGTGTACTTACAGCTTTAGAGACTGTTTATACAATTATAGATGAAAAGATTGAATTAGATTATCCAATTACAGTTGTCAATTTTACAAATGAAGAAGGGGCAAGATTTGAGCCATCTCTTATGTCTTCTGGCGTACTATCAGGTAAATTTGATAAAAAGAAGATGATTGCTTCTACAGATAAAAATGGAATTACATTTGCAAAAGCATTAAATGAAAGTGGTTTCGATGGTTCTGAGGCAAATCGCTTAAAAGAAGCTAGCGCGTATATCGAACTACATATTGAACAAGGACCTGTACTGGAACGGAAAAACTTAGAAATCGGGGTAGTAGAAGGTGTACTAGGAATGGTATGCTATGAAATCTCTGTTTTTGGAGAATCCAACCATGCAGGTACGACGCCAATCAGCATGCGTAAAGATCCGATGTTCACTGCTGCTAATGTGGTGGTAGATTTACAAAAGCAATTACAAAGACTAGATTCAGAGCTCGTTTATACAATCGGTCGTATAAATGCATATCCAAATATTCATACGGTCATTCCTTCAGAAGTAACCTTTACTTTAGAGGCGAGGCATAAAGATCCGAGTGTTATTGCAGAAGTTACACTAATGGTGGAAGAATTACCAGTAAATATAAGTGGCTGTCCAATCAAATCGACCCGACTATGGGATCGAGACACAGTTGACTTTGATGAAGAAGTAGTCAATGCTGTGGAATATGCTTGCAAAGAGTTAGGGTATAAAGAAAATCGAATGTATAGCGGCGCTGGTCATGATGCTCAATTCATTGCTTCCTTTATTCCAACTGCTATGATTTTTGTACCAAGTGTAAATGGATATAGTCATCGTGAAGATGAATTAACTTCATATGAGGATTGTGCGAAAGGGGCGAATGTTTTACTGAATTCTGTCTTAAAATTATGCGTTGAAAAAGTGAAGAAATAGGGTTTGTTCATAAAAAAACTCTGGTGATATGCAAGTAGAGTATGTGACTGAGCTGTTTTAAAATTTAATTAATATATCTAAAAAAGGCAACGTATACAATGGTACGTTGCCTTTCCTTCTTTATGAAAGAAGGTTTCTAAATTAAGAATTTTTTTGTATTTACTTATGTAAATTTGAATGATTGCTATTAAATGGAGCTCTTCTAATTAAATTAAGAAAATGGTAAATTAAGCCTTATTAATATTATTGTATACAATGTGAGTGCGAGGATGTAAACTAAATTTGTGAAACAAGTAACAAACTTAATTTGTTTTGTGAAATATGTAACAAACTATTTAAGTTAGTTTGTAGTTTTCGTTTCAATTAAGTAAATTAACTAGCTACATCTTAGGAGGAACATCATAGTGAAAGAGCAATTTAAGTCAGTTCGAAAAGTTTTATCTTCAACAGTAATCGCTGCTATAGTCGCAACCTCAGTAACACCAGCGTATGCTGCCTCATCTTATACAACTTATGTAAATGCATCAAAAGCAACAGATAAATTTGTAAAAGCTGGCCTACCTAAGCAAACTTCTGATGAAAAAAGAATCGCATCATTAGAATCTACAGCTAGAAAAGAAGTAGCAAAATTAACGAGTAAATATAAAACAAAGAAAAGCTTATTTACTAAACAAATTACGAGTCAACACAACAAAGTAGTTTCTTATGAAGCATTAGAAGATAAAGCAGAAAAAGGTGCAAATGATGCAATTAAAAAATTTGAAGCATTTAAGGGTAATGTTACAGTAAAAACAACAAGCACTGAAGTGACTGCTCATTATAATGATGCTTTGAAAGCAATAAATAATTTAAAATATGCAAATGTTAAATCAGCTTTTATTTCAAAGCTGACTAGCATTAAGTCGGACATTACAAAGAAAATTGCTGGATTACAGGTTTCAAGTATAAGCAATATTAGCGACATTAAAGTTAACGGCAAAGAAAATGTACCCCTTCCAAAAACAGTAGTCGTAACACTAGTAAACGGTACAAAGGTTTCTAAAGCTGTTCAATGGAATCAAACTAACTTTAGCAAGGCAGGCACTTATACTGTTTATGGTACTGTAGCTGATACAACGAAGAAGGCAAGCGTAAAAGTTGTAGTTGCTGGACCAGTCATGATCGCAAATTCAGAGGACTATGTACATGTACAGGACTTCAAATTTTCAAATAACTATAATGCTGGATATTTTGCTTATAAAGTAGGATTTAAACTAGACGTAAATGAATTACCATCTAGCTTATTAAAAGAAATTAAAATTACGTTGATTGATGAAAAGGGAAATACAATTGCAACTAAAACAGCTTCTGGTACTCAAATCGACCAATTAAAAGTCGACGGTGGTATGATCAGTACGGAGTTTATCCAAAGTGATAAAGTGGTAAAGGACGATTGGTGGACAAGTTCAGCTTACGACTTAACAACACCGTCAAAAGCAGTGATACAAATCACAGATAAATATCAAAATATTTATAAAGTAGAAAATAGCAATCCAAGTGGAATTCCTAATAGCATTATGTTATCAAGCCAAAATAGCACAAGTAATTTCACGGATATCCAATCAGCAGTAGATGCCGCTCAAGATGGAGATTCAATTTATATTCCTAAAGGAACGTACGAATTAAATAAACAAATTAGAATTGAAAAAGCACTTACTTTAATTGGAGCAGGAGATTCAACAGTTATTAAAAAAGGTTCTACATCTTGGACAAACACTACAGGAACAAAAGGCTATGCATCATTAATTACAGTAAATAGTGGAGATAAAGCAGTTAAACTTCAAAACATTACAGTAATAGGTGCGGCGGATATCACAATGACAGGATCTGGTTCAGGAACTGATTATGGAAGCGGTATAAATGTAGTTAGTTCTTCAGATGTAACTTTAAATAATGTTAAGTCAACAAACAATGCAGCAGCTGGCTTAATCGTAAACAGTTCAAATGTTGCAGCTAACAATTTTAATACAAGTGGAAACAGTTGGTATGGTGTAAATGTCGATAAGAGCGCAAGTGGAGATGCAAGCTTTACTTTAACAGGCAACGGTGTGATTAGTGAAGCTACTCCAATCATGTCAGATAAAACAACAAATGTAACAGTAGATGCAAAAGGTTATACTGCTTATCCTATTGAAGGAACAACATCAACAGTATGGAACAATAAAGCTCCAGAAAATTTTATTAAACTAACAAATGCAAATAGCACAAGTTATTACTCAAACCTTGTAAATGCAGTAAATGCCGCACAAGATGGAGATACAATCAAAGTACCGGCTGGAACATACAAATTAAATAGCCAGCTTAGAATAGAAAAATCAATTACGATTATTGGTGCAGGAGATTCAACAGTTATTACAAAAGGTACTGCACCATGGACAAACGCAACTGGAACAAAAGGCTATGCATCATTAATTACAGTAAATAGCGGAGATAAAGCTGTAACTCTAGAAAATCTAAAAGTGACAGGTGCAGCGAATATCACAATGACAGGATCTGGTTCAGGAACTGACTATGGTAGTGGTATAAATGTAGTAAGCTCAACAAATGTAACTTTAAATAACATCACTTTAACAAATAATGCAGCAGCAGGTTTAATTGTAAATAGCTCAAATGTTACAGCAAACAATTTAAATACAAGCGGAAACAGCTGGTATGGTGTAAATGTTGATAAGAAGGCTAGCGGAAATGCAAGCTTTAATCTAACAGGTAATGGTGTAATAGGAGAAAATACGAAAATCTATTCAGAGTCACCAGACTATGTTACTGTAAATGCTCAAGGTTATACTTCTAGTGTAATTACAGGAGGAGCAATGGTTTGGACTAAATAATCTAAGTAACTATTTTAAAACACCCTATTCCTTAAAGGAGATAGGGTGTTTTCTTTTTATGATTTAATAAAAGAAATACTATGTAATCCTAAAACAACTTTACGAATTATTTACAATCGTTTAAAACTAGGTTAATTATTCTTTTCTATAGTTAGAGATGTAGAAAATAATAATTTTCCTTAGGAGGACAAACAATAATGAAACGTGGATTAAAATTAACATTTGCAGCAATGGCTATTACAGGTATGTTAGCAGGATGTTCTAATAAAGACGAAAAAACAACTGGCAAGACTAGTACAGATGATAAAAAAGTAGAATTAACAGGAACAATTGGTGCTGCAGGATCAACAGCATTACAACCACTAGCTGACGAAGCAGCAACTGAATTTATGGCGAAGTTCCCACAAGTATCAATTACAGTTCAAGGTGGCGGTAGTGGTACTGGTGTAAACCAAGTATCTACTGGAGCAATTCAAATTGGTAACTCAGATGTACCTGCTGCTGAAAAATTAGAAGATAAATCTTTAGCAAGTTCATTAGTAGAAGCTAAAGTTGCTGGTGTTGGTTACTCAATGGTTACAAATAAAGATGTTGGTGTAGATTCACTTACACTTCAACAAATTGAAGATATTTTCGCTGGAAAAGTAGCAAACTGGAAAGAAGTTGGCGGTAAAGATGAGAAAATTAATGTAATTAATCGTCCAGCATCATCTGGTACTCGTGCAGCGTTTGAAAAGAAAATTATGAAAGACGTTAAGATTAATGATGGCGTAGGAACAGTTCAAGATTCAAACGGTGCAGTTGAACAAGCTGTAAACTCTACTCCTGGTGCAATTTCTTATCTTGCTAATTCATATTTAATTGGCGATAAAAAAGACGCTTTAAAAACTGTGAAAATTGATGGAAAAGAATCTTCAACTGATAACATTACTTCTGGTGCATACCCATTCTATTCATATGAGTATATGATTACAAAAGGTGATGCAAAATCTCCAGTAAAAGAATATATTGAATTCATTAGTGGCGATGAATTTGCTAATAAGTTAGTTGAAATGGGCTATATCCCAGCTTCAGAAATGTCAGGTTTACAATAATAATGTAATTTGAGCTGACTCTAAAGGTCTATGACTTTTTGAGTCAGCTTTTTTTATTTCTTTGTAATGGACAAAAAGCTTTTTTCAACAAATTCCGTCGCTATATCAACAAAAAGCATCACTTTATCAACGAAGTTCACAGCTATATCAATTAAAGTCACTATATGTTCGGGCTTTTCAATATTGACTACGTTAACGATCAACATGATGAAACTACTTAAAAAGTAAAGTTAGTATTAAGTAGTTTTCTACTTTATATTTAGTAAGTTTTAATAAATACTTGATAGTTTAACGCAACGTTTAGTGCCCTTATATCGACTAAATATACAATTCTTAAAAAGATTTACAATTTCTTTACGATTGATTAAAACTTGCTTAACCTAAAAACTTTAAAGTAGAGAATGTAAGAGAGAAACAAACAAAAATAAAAAACAAAATTAAAAATAAAAACAAACATTTTAGGGGGATTAAAATGAAACGTGGATTAAAATTAACATTTGCAGCAATGGCTATTACAGGTATGTTAGCAGGATGTTCTAATAAAGATGATAAAACAACTGGAAAGACTTCAGATGATAAAAAAGTAGAATTAACAGGAACAATTGGTGCTGCTGGATCAACAGCATTACAACCACTAGCTGATGAAGCGGCTACTGAATTTATGGCTAAGTTCCCACAAGTATCAATTACAGTTCAAGGTGGCGGTAGTGGTACTGGGGTAAACCAAGTATCTACTGGAGCAATTCAAATTGGTAACTCAGATGTACCAGCTGCTGATAAATTAGAAGATAAAACTTTAGCAAGTTCATTAGTAGAAGCAAAAGTTGCTGGTGTTGGTTACTCAATGGTAACGAATAAAGATGTTGGTGTAGACTCACTTACACTTCAACAAATTGAAGATATTTTCGCTGGAAAAGTAACGAACTGGAAAGAAGTTGGCGGTAAAGATGAAAAAATTAATGTAATTAATCGTCCAGCATCATCTGGTACACGTGCAGCATTTGAAAAGAAAATTATGAAAGACGTTAAGATTAATGATGGCGTAGGAACAGTACAAGACTCAAACGGTGCAGTTGAGCAAGCTGTAAACTCTACTCCAGGTGCAATCTCGTACCTTGCTAACTCATATTTAATCGGCGATAAAAAAGATGCTTTAAAAACTGTGAAAATTGATGGAAAAGAATCTACTACAGACAATATCGTTTCAGGTGATTACCCATTCTATTCTTATGAGTACATGATTACAAAAGGCGATGCGAAATCTCCTGTAAAAGAATATATTGAATTTATTAGTGGCGACGAGTTTTCTAATAAGTTAGTTGAGATGGGTTATATCCCAGCTTCGAAAATGGCAGGCTTAGAATAATATAAAAAATGAGAGTTGGTTTTATACCAACTCTCAAACTAATTTATTAATGGATGATAGGGGTTTATCATGAATTTCAAAAAAAGAAACTTTTTTCTAATTGAATACCTTGGAAGAACTCTTGTAACTTTATGTGGTTTCTTAATGATCGGTATTACAATAGCAATAATAGGATTTATTGTTAGTAAAGGGATTCAATCATTTACAGTAAGTGATATATCGTTAAGTGAAATTTTGTTTTCAAAACATTGGAGTCCGAATAATGCTTCAAACCCAACATATGGTGCTTTAATCTTTATTGTTGGATCAATTCTTGTATCTGTTGGCGCTGTAATTATAGCTGCACCAATTGCGATTGCATTAGCAATTTTCATGAATTTTATTTCACCTAAGTTTGGTGAAAAAGTATTAATTCCAGTTTTAGAAATTCTAGTCGGTATTCCCTCAGTAGTTTATGGATTTCTTGGGGTAACAATATTAGTTCCACTTCTTAGAAATACTGTAGGTGGAGTAGGTTTTAGCTTAATTGCAGGGATTATTGTGCTTAGTATCATGATTTTACCGACAATTGCAAGTATAGCATCTGATGCTGTGCGAGCTGTTCCTAGAACTTATTTAGAAGCATCATATGGACTAGGCTCTACTAGATGGCAAGCAATTAAATTGGCAATTGTACCCGCTGCAAAAACAAACATTTTAACAGCAGTCGTTTTAGGTCTGGCTCGTGCATTTGGTGAAGCATTAGCTGTACAAATGGTAATCGGAAATACAGTTAAGTTCCCTAATGGTATTTTTGACCCAACAGCAACATTAACAGGAATTTTAACAATGGATATGGCAAATACATTAAACGGTACAGCTTGGAATAACACTTTATGGACTCTAGCAATGATCTTACTTTTAATATCCTTCCTCTTTATACTTGTCATTCGATTAATTGGGAGAAAAGGAGGATATGAATCATGATTGCAAGAAAAATGGATAAGATTTGGACGGGAATTCTTTGTTTAATAGCTGGCTTAGTTGTAATATTATTACTATTTTTATTAAGTGAAATTATTTTTAAAGGTTGGGGATTCTGGGACTTTGATTTCTTGTTTGGAAAACCTAGTAATATTCAAGCAGGTGGTGGGATTGGACCACAACTTTTTAATTCATTTTATATCTTAGTGTTAACATTAATTATTTCAGTTCCGATTGGAGTTGGAGCTGGGATTTATATGGCAGAGTATGCAAAACCAGGTCGATTTTTAAATTTCTTAAGACTATGTATTGAAACGTTGGCTTCGTTGCCTTCAATCGTAGTAGGTTTATTCGGTTTATTAGTATTTGTAACAATGACTGGATGGGGTTACACATTAATTGGTGGTGCACTTGCGATTTCAATCTTAAATCTTCCAAGTTTAACAAGGATAAGTGAAACAGCGTTATTAAATGTTCCTAAAACTAGTAAAGAAGGTAGTCTTGGATTAGGAGCTACAAAGTGGCAAACTATTACTAAAATTAGTATCCCAACAGCAATTCCACAATTAATTACGGGGATTATTTTAGCAGCTGGAAGAATTTTTGGTGAAGCAGCGGCATTAATCTATACTGCTGGACTTACAACGCCTATTCTAAATAATGCTGCTCCATTAAATACACCGATGAATCCGTTTAATATTTTTAGACCAGCAGAAACGTTAACAGTTCATATCTGGAAATTAAATTCAGAAGGTATTGTTCCAGATGCACAAAGCATCGCTACAAAATCTGCTGCAGTCTTAATCGTAATGATCCTGTTATTTAATCTATTTGCTAGATTGTTTGCTAAGTTTTTAAATAGACGTTTTACAGGGGCAAAAAGATAATAAAATAAGTATTTTTAAAAATCTCTATGGAAGATTCCGTAGAGATTTTTTGTATTAGTTGGTCCTGTCCTTTATACATGTTGGGAGCGCTATTTTGATTAAGAATATTATTGATACAGGAGGGGAAATCCTATTTATCGATAATGTTATTAACGATTAAAAGTTAAGCGTTTTTTATTTCATCAACCTCACTAAGTAATGATTCTAAATGTTTTAAAATTGTCTTAGCTATTTGATGTTCTTTATTTTGTTCTAAGTGCTCTTTAGCAACTTTAGATAATTCAGTATAATTTTGATGTGAACTTTGGTTATGCTTATCATTAGTTTCTGAAAAGTTGAAAGCATTGCTAAGCTTAACACTTATTTCATTGTGTAGACTTTTCAGACTTTCAATAATTTCATCCATACTTGGCACACTCCACTTCGTTTAATAAGTTTAATTCATAGTTATTATTTCCATGTGACCTTTAAAAATGAGTTGATAATTATTAATAATTAGGCTCTGTTAAATAAAAATGTTGATTTTTGAACTAAAAAAGAGGTTGTCTAATTGGAACAGGTTCAGATTTTGAGTACAAAAATAATAATAACAGTTCAATTTTAAGTCCAATTTGCAAATGAATTGGACTTCTTTTATTTGTTAGTATAAAGGTATTATTTTGATTTTAACTATTAATTTAACATAGTAATTAGCAAGTGTCTGATGACCAGCAGACAGTCTACAAAACCTATGTTAAAATTAGTGTTAATTTGGCATACAATGTATGACCAATTTTTGATGTGGAGGAAATTATGTCATTTGAAGAATTAAGAAAAAACAAACCAACAATTCAATGGGTCGAGAATGATGAGGATAATGAATTTTTTAATGAAGAAAATATTAATGCAACAAATGAAGTTCTTGACAGTTTTATTAATAGCTTAGAAAAACTGGGTGCAAACCCTCCAGAAGCAGAAATAATGAAGATTGTTAAAGATGTGGTAATTAAATTTAATGAATTAAATGAACAATATGATTATTACATCGAAACGATGGAGCGAGAAGACCTTTGTGAGTTTATTGATACAGCAGTAAGTATTGCAGGATTAGAAACTGATGATGACATTACCGAAGAGTGGAGAGAATGGTAATCAAAAAGGAGCAAACTTCGCTCCTTTTTTGTTGTCTTATGTGCTAAATTTACTGTTAATTTGATAACTAAAATGTCTGCTTTTTTGGTTGCTGTTTAATTTTTTGTACTTCAAAACTGAACCCGTTAGTCTAATTGGTGCTCTTTTTTTATTGAAGTATCGACCAGATAAGTTGATTAAGAATCGGTGTGACCCTGTTCTTATTGTTTTTTATATTAAATTATGTGTTTTTTATAGCAATGAAGTTCATTTTTATCGTTTTGGGGACAATCTGTTCTGTTAGCTTGAGAGGCATGTGGCTGTACCCCTTTTAGATTGGAATTTTAGCTTTGGAAATGATTTTACACTTGAGGGATAGGATAAAGTATAGTAAAATCAACAAAGTGATCGCTCTTAATATATATGAACTGTATAACTTCTAGAATATGGCTAGAAGGTCTCTACCAGGAACCTTAAAAATCCTGATTACAGAAAATGAATTTATTCGTTTTTTGTAATCAGGATTTTTTTATTGTTTTCTGTAAAGGACCTTCAGGGTCATTTCTTTTTATATTAACTAAGAAAGGATAGAAATAGAGTATGAATTTGAAAGTTTTTATAATAGCATTATCGACCGTTGCAGTTGGATTAGTTGAATTAATCGTTGGTGGAATATTGCCAACAATCGCCGATGATTTCAACATTTCATTAAGCACTACAGGGCAACTTATAACAGTGTTTTCGCTTATCTATGCCATTGCCGGTCCGATTTTACTGGTATTAACCAGCAGAATCGAACGCAAGAAATTGTATCTTGCTTCCTTGTTTGTCTTTTTCATCGGTAATGTAATGACATATTTTAGTCCAAACTTTACCTTTATGATGATTGCTAGGGTGTTGACGGCAACAAGTACAGCACTTGTCGTTGTGCTTTCTTTAACCATTGTTGTTAAAATTGTTGCTCCTGCCCACCAGGCCAAAGCTTTGGGACTCATTTATATGGGGATTAGTTCGTCATTAGTGTTAGGCGTACCATTGGGAATCCTGATTTCCAATATGTTTGGATGGCGTGTAATATTTCTTGGAATCGCTGTATTATCAATCGGATCGATGGCGCTAATTTCACTATTTTTGGGGCGCATTCCTGGGGAAAAAACAATTCCGCTTTCACAACAATTAAAGGCTTTAGGAAGTGGGAAAATAATCAGCGCCCATCTTGCTACCATGTTTATGTTAGCAGGACACTATACGATTTATGCCTATTTTACCCCATTTTTAGAAACGAATCTTCATCTAAATTCCAACTGGATTAGTATCTGCTATTTTGTATTTGGTATTGCAGCTGTAAGTGGTGGAGCATTCGGAGGAACACTTTCTGATTGGATTGGTGCTCGGAAAAGTATCATCATCGTTATCAGTGCATTTGCTATTGTATTGTGTTTAATACCATTAACAACTTCTTCACTAGTCTTATTCATCCCAACGATGATGGTTTGGGCAGCATTGAGTTGGAGCTTGGCGCCACCTCAACAAAGCTATTTGATTCAAACCGATCCAGCTACGTCTGATATACAGCAAAGTTTTAATAATTCCGCATTGCAAATTGGTATTTCGCTTGGTTCAGCAATTGGTGGCATTGTGCTAAACCAAACTGGCTCGGTTTCCAACACAGCTTGGTTTGGGAGTGGCATTGTCATTATTGCGTTACTATGCGCAGTCTTTTCTTTTACGAGACCGAACATATCAAGAGAACAAAAGGCTTCGGCCTAGTCTTCCCAAGGGGTTAAAGATGGAACTCTGGTCTATGTTGAAGACAAATTAGCTTTAAAAACAAAATAATTTACTAGTTTTGATACTTCCTTATGCAACTAACGCACTGCTTTGGTTCAATAAGATTTATTCCCCATTTAATCTTTTGACCTCATTTTCTAAGTAGGTAAGTCGTTTATTGATTTTATAAAGAATAGGTAAATATGCTATAACAATAATGATTCGGACGGCCGAAAATGTCATCTTTCTTCATACTTTGCAACGGAAGTCAATAAAAAGCCAATCCCTTCTGCGGCAAGGGATTGGCTTTTTCCTTTTTTCTCTTCATATGCATCATTTTATACATCGTAGACTTCTCAACGTTTGTAGGGGAATCTGTAACTATCCTATTCTCTTATTTTTGTATAAAATCCTGAATGATTCATGTAGCCTTTTATTAAAAAGGGAAATTTGATGAATTATATTCGGTAGTATTACTAGACTCTTCAACCGAATTTGGTTGACATTCTGTTAGCTTATACATATCTTCATTCATTGAAAAACGAGGTTGAATATTATTGCTCGTTAAAGCTGTGTCAAATTCTTCACGTAATTCATATCGATCATTTGAATGACTTTTACCAATATAAAATAGGTGAGGATTAATCATATATCCATTCTCTATTTTTGCAATAAATTGCTTTTGACATAATCTTTTTAGACTTTTTGATACATTCCCTTTATCCATATTTAGGTCTAGTGCAATTCTTTTCCGAAATCCAATTTTTTTGTGAAATAAATTTTACCACTTACGATCTGCGCCACCACCACCACTGCCGCGTTTACATTTATTATCTATGATACATTTTGCTTCATTAGGATAATATTTTCTCAATTTCTTTTCCGCATCTTTTAAATTACTATTTGCTTTTAAATATTTTTTGTAAACATAGACTCTCATCGGTATTGTAACGGTTTTGCTCATGGTTTTGCTTCCAGATTGAATACCAACTTTTGTAATAGTAGTTACATTATCTACAAAATCTGTCTTTGAGTATTTTCTTTCACTTGACAGGGTTAAAGATTTATACTCATCGTATGCTTTTGAAGATATATCTACAATAAGAGATCCCAAACTAAATTGATCATTTAAGCTACTCCAAAAAAATAATTTTTGAACAGCACTATTATAGTTCTTTTCTAAAGATTTAAGCGTTGGTTTTGATGCCGCTTCGGTTGAACCAGGTTGCACTAGCAATAAAAACAAAGAAAATGCACTTAAAAACATAATAATTTTATTTAAATTTTTTTTCATATTAAACACCTTTCCCATTAGTATTATTTTTTTGTTTTCTACAATTCTATTATACATGACTTATTTATCCATAAAATACCAAAAATGGAAAATTTAAATCTATTAGAGATACAATCCAAATTAAAATTTTAAATTTTTTTTGCTATTAGGTTGAGCTGGCTGGGTTTTTTTGATTTTTCGTATGTCAGGAATTTTTGAGATATTTTTTCTGTGGCAAAATTACCACGAACAAAATATGGGGTAGCGTTAGGGTTATGCGGATCGTGAGAACCAAAATAAAGGAAATTAAAAAATAAATTCCCTTGTGCAGTAAGAACAAAAACCAACCCATAATTTACATACTCCCCTCTATAAAATCGGATTCAAATTATCATAAATATTCAATATCTTACTAAACTAAACTGCCATTTAGTTCCACAAAAAAAATCGGCTAAAGAGCCGATTATCGTGGGGGGGTAACGATATTGACTGATGATACTTCAATGAATATAAAAAATAGTATTTTACGGATTCATTTAACTTTTGAACCAATCTGCCGAGGATTAATTCTTTAAAAATATTATTCTGAAAAAACTGTTGACAAGTTTGCTTTGCGTCCGTATAGTATTAGTTATTATAAAAAATATTCAGAAAATATTTATCAAAACGCAAAGATCAGGAGTAGTAAAAGTTAATTATTAGGTAAAGAGAGCTGCGGGGTGGTGCGACGCAGTCCAATGATACTTTGAACTTGCCTGGGAGTGGTAAAGCGAAAGATTAGATTTAATCTTTTCTCTTGTTTTAACGATTGACCTACGTTACAAGGTTTTTAAAGTAGGGTTCGAAAAGAGCCAATAAGAGTGGTACCGCGGTAAGCTAAGGCATGTCGTCTCTTTCTTCATTTGATTATGAAGAATGGGATGATGTGCCTTTTTTGATTTTTTAGGAGGTTAGGATATGAAAACGGACAAACAGAAATTACAAAGGACAATGACGTCAAGACATATTACGATGATGGCATTAGGAGGTGCCATTGGGGCAGGTTTATTTAAGGGAAGTAGTTCAGCAATTGATATGGCAGGCCCATCCATCATAATTGCTTACTTGCTAGGAGGCATCATTTTATTATTCGTTTTACAAGGTTTAGCTGAAATGGCAGTTCGCAATAGCGATGCAAGAACTTTCAGGGATCTTGTCCAATCTATATTAGGAAAGTACCCAGCTTATTTCCTTGATTGGATTTATTGGAAAATGTGGGTATTGAACATCACGGCTGAATCAATCGTTGCTGCTATTTTCATTCAATATTGGTTGCCAGATTATCCAATATGGATGCTTGCATTAGTTGTTTCGGTGTTGGTTACAACAATCAATTTGCTATCGGTAAAGGTTTTTGCTGAAACGGAGTACTGGCTTGCTTTAATTAAAATTACTGTCATCATTGTATTCATCTTAGCTGGGTTAATATTGTTACTTGTGAATTTTGGTGATCATAAAGCAGTCGGTTTCTCTAACTTAACTGACCATGGCGGTTTCTTTCCGAATGGGTCAACAGGTTTAATTTCGGCTATGTTGGTTGTAATTTATTCATATGGTGGTACTGAAATTATCGGGGTCACATTAGCAGAAACGAAAAATCCAGAAAAAGTGGTTCCAAAAGCCGTTCGAAATACTTTGGTTAGAATCATTTCTTTCTATATCATTCCATTTTTCATCATCGTTAGTTTAATTCCTTGGAACAAAGTAAACGGGGTGCCAGAAAGTCCGTTTGTAATGGTCTTTAAAATGATAGGGATTCCTGGTGCTGACCATATTATGAATGCTGTTGTTCTAATAGCAATTATTTCATCGATGAACTCTGGATTGTATGGTTCATCTCGCGTTCTGTATACGCAAGCTGCGGACGGTCGCATTCCGAAAATCTTTTCAAAATTATCTAAGAGGAAAGTTCCTGTATACGCAATATTAATGTGTACTTCCACTTTACTTGGCGGTGTACTAATTTCCTTATTTGCTGGAAGCAAGACATTTGATTTCTTGATGGGATCGCTAGGATATACTGTATTATTCATCTGGTTGATTATTGCCTTTGCTCATTTGAAATCACGTAAACAGTCATCTGGAAAAACAAGTGAATATTTAGTTAAATGGTTCCCATATACGACTTGGGCTGTAATCATCGCTTTAATGATGATTCTAATCGGAATCATTTTCACGACACCGATCATCGTAACGATCATTACACTTTGCATCTACGTCTTTATTACGTTAACGTATGTATGGAAAAAACGTCTTAACAAAAACTTGTAGAAGAGATAATTAGCAATAATTGAAATTGATGGTGATTATTGAGCCTTACTTAAGGCAGGTAATGTAATCACAACACTTATACTATTCTTGTTCTTCAATTAACTGGTGCTTTACTTTTAATGAGTAAAGCCCTTTTTTTCTGAATAGTAAATCAAATATAGCTATTGCTCATGGACAAGCATACAATCACTTAAGTCTATTCTAAATATAATGATAGGAGTTTATTAGAGAGTGAAGTGAAAAGTGTGCCTCCAAAAATGAAAAAACCAAATGATTCAAATGAAGAGAATAAAGAGAATAAAGAGAATATTAATATTGCATCGGCTTTTAGAGCTGTAAGCAATGTAACTCAAACCGTGCCCGAAAATACTTTTGTAAAAGTAAACTACAATAAAAAACAATTTGATTTAGCAAATGAATATAATCCGTTTACTTCAATATTTAGAACAAGAAATAATGGGGTCTATTTAGTTTCTGGAACGATTACTTTTTTCCCTGTTAACAACAATGTCGATTATAGAGTACGGATCGAAATTCGCGTAAATGGAAAACCTGCAATCGCTATTGATAATGATTTCTTTGGTCCAATACTCTTTGGAAATACTGTAAATGTCTCAACAATCGCGAAACTTAATGCTATGGATAAGGTTGAGGTTTTTGCTCAAAGTAGCATAGCTGGTACGATTGATACAAATGTTGATGGTGAGGTTAGTACGCATTTTGAAGCGGCAAGATTTCCGTCTCCATCATAATTAGATTAAATTTATATCCGTGTTTAAGAAGGTGTGCTTATTGCTAGCCTTTTTTATGTAGGTCTGGTACTTCGCTTGAAAAATAAAGAAGCCACCTTATAAGGTGGCTTTAAACTGTTGAAAAATGAGTTCGTCAATTAGTGTTCAACAACATTATCATGGTTAAGGTTGATTTCCATTAAAGACAGTTATGAGGAAGCACATTTCAATTTTCAATAAATCAATTACATATTCAAATCGGCAATTGAACAATAAACGTACTACCTTTTCCTGAAACACTTTACTTTCTACTATTATATTACCGCCGTGAGCATTAGTAATTGACTGGGTAATTGATAAGCCTAAGTCAGCGTCACCGTATTTTCTAGTGCTTTTGTAAGGTCTGATTACGAAACGAAGTAATTTAAAAATGCAAATAAAGATTATTCACAAAGTGCAATAAAAGCAGCGCGTGTGATTGCCATGATTACACCGATTGTTACATTTATTATGAATTTGTGCCTTGTTGGAATCCTTTTATATGGCGGGTATCTGATTAGGTTGAATTCAGTTCAGGTAGGCGATTTAATTAATTCACCATGTGTTTTTTGATCAAAAAAAGGGATTGGTAAGCTTTGATATTTTTTCAAACAGATCTTGTCTCATATCGGATCTTTTTTTTTGAAAAAATCTCAATATAACGTTTTTTTAGTAAAGGTAGTTTGAGGTTACAAATTTCCTTATTAAACGATTCATTCGTTCGAATAAAATAAAAGGGAAAAAATTGTAAAGTTTAATAGTCTTGTAAACTGTATAATCAAAATGTACTATTTTAATATAGGACTGGAGGACGTTATGGAAGAGAAAAAATGGTCGATTATTTTAAGCGTACTTTTTTTATTGTTTGTTTATGTACTTATTCATTTTGAAATAAATGCTAGAAATATTGAAAATTCAGTTCAAAAACTACAGGATCGAGAAGTAGAACCGAAGAAAAAACTCCATTTTGTCCTTATTTCGCAGGAGTTTGATAATCCTTATTGGAGGAAAGTACAAGAAGGGGCAGATGTTGCTGCAGAAAAATTTGGAGTAAATGTTGAATATATCGGTCCTTTACGTACAAGTCCGGAAGAACAAATTAAATTATTAGAAAAGGCAATTGCTTCTCAGGTGGACGGTATTATCGTACAAAGTCTTGATGAGAATACTTTTTCGCCCGTAATTAATAAAGCGGTTTCACAACATATTCCTGTTATTACAATTGATACAGATGCGCCAAAGAGTAAGCGTATTGCTTATGTTGGTACAAATAATTTTAGCGCAGGAGAGCAGTTAGGAAAAGTTGTCGTAGAGGAAACGAATGGTGTTGGAAAAATTGGCGTTATTATTGGGAGTGAAAAATCAGAAAGTCAGCAGGCGAGATTAAATGGCTTTTTAAGTATTGTGAAAAAGCATCCTAAATTAGTAGTAAAGGATATCGAGTCCTCTAATATATCGATTATTCAAGCAAAGCTTCAAACTGAAAGTATGTTACGTAATAATAAAGACATTTCAGTTATGGTTGGTACAAGTGCTTTAGACGCGATTGGCATTTTGAATGCATCAAAAAATTTAAAGTTAAATCAAGTAGAGATATTTGGATTTGATAATATCGAAGGTACACTCCAAGCAGTTCAAGATGATGCGATTAAAGCAACTGTTATTCAGAAGCCATATGAAATGGGCGTTCAATCTGTCGGATTATTAATTGATTCGTTACATGGAAAAGTTATTAATAAAGAAAATTTTACACCAACCGAGGTGGTGACTAAAGAAACGTTGATCAGGAGGAGAAACGTTGAAAATTAGGACAAAGTTATTTATTTTTATTCCTATTTTAGTTATTTTACTAAATCTAGTTTCATTTTTTATATTTGAAAATGGTAAGAAGGTTCAAGAGAGTTATAATTTAATGATTAATAAAATATTTTTATATAAACAAATCTCTTCTGAAACCCAAGAGAATTTAAGTTTGGTAAGTAGTTATATTATTAATCCACAGCCAAAAAACTATCGATCGATTTTGCAGCATAAAAGTAATTTACAAAAATTAAAAAAAGAATTATTAACACATAATGCTACTAAAAATAATCAGCTTGTGTTAGAAAACTTTACCCATATGATTGATTCTTTTCTAGGGTTAGAATCATCAATTACAGATAATTTAGTCTCTCAAAATTTTTCAAGTTATACAGATCAATACCGGGATATAGAGAAGATATCAGGGTTTATTAGAGAGGATAGTCAAAACTTAGTTGATTTAGAGCTCAGTAATTATCAGCCTATTTTTCGAAAGATTATTGCAAATACTCAGTCTATGAATCAATTAGGTGTCCAGTTGTTCGTTATAACGACTATCATTAGTATTGTTTTTGCAATATGGTTGTCTAGAAGTATCGTCATTCCAATCAATCGATTAGTTTATATGGCTAAACAAATTGGTAAAGGTAATTTTAATGTGGCTCCCCCCACATTGTATCAAAACAATGAAATCGGAATTCTTGGGAAAATCCTCAATGAAATGTCAAAGAATTTAAGTAATTTAATGATTAAAAATATTGAAATTGTAGAAAAGGACCGACTTGTAAAGGAACTTGAATTAAAAGCCTTACAAAGTCAGATTAACCCGCATTTCCTGTTCAATACGTTAAACGTTATATCTAAGTTAGCTTATATAGAAGGGGCTGAGCAAACGAGTGATCTAACAGTATCGACCTCGAATTTGCTGCGTTATAATTTACGAAAACTAGACGAGCCTGTCACTCTTTTGGAAGAAATCAAGAATGCTGAAGAATATTTTTCGATTCAAAAGGCGAGGTTTAGAGATCGTGTACGCTTCGAATTAAATATAGAAGAATCATGTTTAGGGAATAAAGTTCCTTGTTTAACATTGCAACCACTTCTTGAAAACGCATTTATACACGGTATCGAGGGGATGGAGCAAGGTGCAGTAATAGGAATTACGATTAAGAATTCTGAAAAATATATTTACATCGAAATTTATGATAATGGTGCTGGTATGAAAGAGGAGACTAGAGAGGCTCTTTTAACATCGTCTATGCCGATCATCTCTCAAAAAAGCTCAACTGGATTAGGTACAACAAATGTGTTTAAACGCTGGCGCCTCTTTTATGGAGAAGAAGATATTGTTGATATCAAAAGTGAAATAAATAAAGGGACAACCATTATATTAAAGCTTCCTGTCTCATCAAAATTTTAAAATTAAAGGAGGTAACTATGTATCGTTTATTAATTGTTGATGATGAACCATTAGAGCGCGAGGGACTTGAATTGATGATAAATCGATCAATGCCTAATCAATTTCAATTTGAACAAGCTGAAAATGGACGAGTTGCGATTGAAAAATCAATAGAATACCAGCCTCATATTATCTTTATGGATATAAAAATGCCTGGTATTCAAGGGCTTGAAGCTGTTTCGGTTATAAAGCAAAAACTACCTGATACAAAAATATTCATTGTCACTGCATATGACTACTTTACATATGCACAAGAGGCCATTTCATTAGGTGTTAAAGATTATATTTTAAAGCCTGCTAAACGAGATCATATCATCTCTTTACTTCAGAAGATGATCGATGAAATAGAAGATGATCATAAGAAAAGATTACAAGAATTAGAGGCTATTGAAAATTTATCGATTATACGCCCTCTCACTGAAAATGAATATACATTAATGTTAATGTTTAATACTGTTCAAGAACTAAATATGTCTCAACTTTCTAGCATTCTCGGTTTTGAAATCGAGTTAGGTTATGCAAGTGTCATTAAATTGCCTAAAGAAATTAGTCAAAATGACAAAGAACAAAGGAGAATTTATGAATGTGTTAGACACTTTATGAAATCTTCGAGGAATTGTTTAATCAGCCCTGTTGTAGATGGCCAATTAGCCATATTTATTCCAGTACAGCCTAACCGAGAAGCCGATCTTCAAACACTTGTACTCTATCAAGATGCTTTAAAAACGATTGAATACATAGAAAATCAAACTGGTTATCAAACAGTGATTGGTATTGGGTCTTTAAAGCAAGGAATTGAAGGGTTACGACAATCATATAATGAGGCATTTCATGCAAGTTTAGAATGTGATGAATTAACGCGTGTTAATCAGCATTCATTGAGTCATTCTATCAGTATACCAGACGAGGAAAAACAAGTTTTAATTGATTCTTTTAGAAAAGCGGATCTAGAAGACGTTATGAATCAATTTAATAATTTGTATGAAAGATTTAGTCATTATGATGTTTCGCAAGTTAGAACGGAATTAAATTCACTATTTAATCAAATTTTCCAATCTCTTCGTAATTCATCGATTGAAGTTGAGAAATTTCATATTCCAGAAATGAATGAAATCAATCAATTGAAGATGATTGTGGAGCAACAAATCATTAATTTAATTACAAAGATTGATCGAGAAAAAGAAATTAAGACGAATCATCTGATGATATTGGCAAGGGAATTTATCGCTCATCACTTCATAGAGGATCTCTCACTTGAGCAAGTGGCCAACTATTTAAAATTGAATCCAGTTTACTTTAGTAAACTATTTAAAAAGCAAACAGGTGAGACTTTCAGTGATTATTTAATGAACTTAAGAATTAATAAAGCGAAACAATTAATGGAAAAAAGAGAATTGAATTTAAAAGAAATTTGTTACCAAGTTGGCTATAATGATCCAAATTATTTTAGTCGAGTATTTAAAAAATGTACGAATGAATCTCCTAAGGAATATAGGAAGAAAGTTTTAATGAATATTTAAAGGGAAAAATACTTGAATTTGAACTGATAAACGATTACTTATTTTATTTGAATAGTTAGTAATAAAAGAGTCTAACGACATACTTAATGACTGTATTTACGAATTGCTTTATTAATTTGTAAATACTTTTATTGAGTTTTCTGTTTGACTCTTTTTTTGATTTAAATCGAAATTAACTGTACTAATATGTCCCAAAGTTAAGATAATGCTAGTTTTAATATTCTGAATGTAAACGTTTTCCGAGTTGAGGTAAATTAGTGCAGATAATAGACAAAAGAGTGAAGGAAATGGGTAAGCGTTTCCAATAAAAATCGTGATAACCTTATTTATGTAAGCGTAACCAGAAAAAAAGGGGGAAACACTTTGAAAAAGTTATCAAAGATTTTTGCAATAATTTCAGTATTTTTAGTAATGACTCTTGTTGCAGCTGGATGTGGATCATCAGCAACATCAAGTGATAGCACTTCTGCTGGTAAGAAAAGTAAAAATGGTAAAGTCGATATTGGTATCGTTTTACCTACGAAAGATGAGCCACGTTGGACTCAAGATGAAACTCGCTTTAAAAATGCTTTAAAAGATACAGATTATTCAGTTGAAATTTTATTCTCACAAGGTGACTCAGCTAAAGAAAAAGCAAACGTTGATTCTTTAATTGCAAAAGGCATCAAAGTTTTAATTATTTGTCCTCAAGACGGTGCTGCTGCTGCTGCTTCAGCTGAAGCTGCAAAAGCTGCTGGTGTTAAAGTAATTTCTTATGATCGTTTAATTACAGGTACTGACGCAGTTGATTACTATGTATCATTTGATAGCGTTGCTGTAGGTGCTGCACAAGCACAATATCTTGTAGATCATGCTTCAGGGAAATCAGGTCAACCTTTATACCTATACGCTGGCGCTGCATCTGATAACAATGCATTCTTATTCTTCCAAGGTGCTTGGAAAGTTCTTCAACCAAAAATTGCTGATGGAACTTTCAAAGTTGAGAATTCAGCAGCTGCAAATAGCTTAAAAGCTAAAGCTGATTTAACTCGTGATGAGCAAGCAAAAATTATCGGTCAAGTTACAACTAACTGGGATTTCAACGTAGCTAAAAACTTAACTTCATCTAACTTAACAAAAGCTACAAAAGCTGATAAAGGCGATGTATTAGTTCTTGCTCCAAATGACGGGACTGCTCGTTCAATCGCAGATACATTTAAAGCAGATAAAGATGTAACTTCATATATAATTTCTGGTCAAGATGCTGAAAAAGCTTCTGTACAGTACATTATTGACGGTAAACAATCTATGACTGTTTTCAAAGACGTTCGTACATTAGTTAAAGATGCAATCGCTACTGCAACTTCAATCTTAAAAAATGAAACACCTGATGCTTCAGGCGTTACAAACAACGGTAAAGCTGATATCAAAACAAAACAAACAGATATTATTGTTGTTGACCAAAGCACAGTGAAGAAGGATTTAGTTGATTCTGGATACTATAGCGCTTCTGACTTCACTGGATTGAAGTAATTAATAGAAGAAAGAACTTGCAAAATAGTGATGGTCTAACCGTCACTATTTTGTTAATTATTCAATTTAATCAATGACTCAAGTAGATGGCAAATTCGGGAGACGGATCATATGAGTGAATTTATTTTAGAGATGAGAAATATCTCAAAAGAGTTTCCAGGTGTGAAGGCATTAAGCGATGTTAACTTCAAGGTTAGAAAAGGGGAAATACATTGTTTAGTCGGTGAAAACGGTGCTGGAAAATCGACTTTAATGAAAGTATTAAGTGGTATTTATCCATTTGGAACCTATACAGGTGATATTGTTTTTGGAGACGAAGTTCAAAAGTTTTCAAAAATAAGTGATAGTGAAAAAAAGGGTATCGGAATCATTTATCAGGAATTATCTCTTTTTCCTGAGCTGTCCGTTTACGAAAATATTTTTATCGGACATGAAATTAAAAAGGGAATAACTGTTGATTTCAATGAAACGATTGTTAAAGCAATCGAAATGCTAAAAAAAGTAAAGCTAGATGTAAATCCGGAAGTGCAAATTAAAGAGTTAGGCGTAGGGAAACAGCAACTGGTTGAAATAGCAAAAGCACTTAGTAAAGATGTTAAATTGCTTATTCTCGATGAGCCTACGGCTGCTTTAAATGAAGATGATAGTGAAAACCTACTTTTCTTGATGGAAGAGCTAAAGAATCAAGGAATTTCTTGTATTATGATTTCGCACAAACTTAAAGAAGTAATTGCTGTTGCAGATACGGTTACTGTACTTCGCGACGGAAAAACAATTTGCTCTTTAAATAAAGAAGAAATCACCGAAAACACAATAATCAAACATATGGTTGGTCGTGAAATTGATGATATTTATCCGAAGCGCCCAAATCAAAAGTTTGGTGAAGTTTCATTAGAATTAAAAGACTGGAATGTGTACGATCCAAAATTAGGTCGTAAGATTCTTCATCATATTGATCTAAATGTTCGAAAAGGCGAAATTATCGGTATTGCTGGATTGATGGGATCAGGTCGAACAGAACTAGCAAAAAGTATTTTTGGAAATCCGACAAATTTCAAACTTGATGGCTCCGTTTTAGTGCAAGGGGAGCAAAAGCGTTTTAAACATCCAAAAGATGCAATAAAAGCTGGAATAGCTTATGTAACAGAGGATCGTAAAGGCGACGGATTGATCCTTGAACAAGATATTAAAAATAATATTTCGATTACGAACTTATTTGAAATTTCCAAGTCAAGCGTAATTAATCAACATGAAGAAATTGTCGTTGCAAATGATTACTTAAACAAGTTAAACATTAAAGCTCCATCAATTACTTCAATTGTAGGGAAGTTGAGTGGTGGTAATCAGCAAAAAGTATCGTTGAGTAAATGGTTATTTACAAATCCGAATGTACTAATTCTCGATGAACCTACTCGTGGAATAGACGTAGGTGCAAAATTTGAAATCTATAGTTTTATGAATCTACTGGTTGAACAAGGCATGAGCATTATCATGATTTCCTCTGAACTTCCAGAAGTCCTTGGAATGAGTGATCGAATTTATGTTATGGCAGAAGGTAAAATAACCGGGGAATTATCAAGAGAAGAAGCAACTCAAGAGAGCGTTATGGCTCTAGCTACCGTTTAAGAGAGGTTGAATAAAATGAACTTTTTTCAAGAAGCAGGCATGTTATTAAGAAAAAACATCCGTGAATATGGAATGTATATAGCTCTTGCAGTAATAATGTTAGTTTTTACGTTAAATACAGATGGATTATTTATGTCATCTCGTAACTTAAGTGATTTAATCAATATGACAGGTTATGTTGCAGTCCTTGCAGTTGGTATGACATTAGTAATTGTCATTCGACATATTGATCTTTCAGTTGGTTTCGTTGCTGGTTTTCTAGGAGCAGTAGTTGCTCTATTTCTAACACATGGTTTGCCAGTCTGGATTTCAATCATTGCAGTTCTAGTATTTGGCGCTATTATTGGTCTAATTAATGGATTCTTTGTTGCTAATTTAGGAATTCCTTCATTCGTAGTTTCATTAGCAGGCATGTTAATATTCAAGGGATTACTACTAATGTCTCTTGTTAAAACTGGTACGATCATCGTTGCTAACGAAAGCTTTAAGGCGATTGGAAATGGCTATATTCCTAGTTTAGGAAATTTGAATGGTTTACACATATCAACACTATTAATTGGTGCGATCTCTATCATTCTTTTTATCTGGAGTGATTTTAAAAAGAGAAACGTAAACATAAAGTACGGTTTTGAAGTACTTTCAATGCCGATGCAAATTATTAAATTATTGTTTATTTCTGGTATCATTGGTTACATTTGCTATATTCTTGCCGGCTATCAAGGAATTTCTTGGACTGCTGTGATCATGTTTATTGTTGTAGTAGTCTACCATTTCATTACAACAAGAACTCCTTTAGGGCGTCACATTTATGCAGTTGGTGGAAACCCTGAAGCAGCACAGTTAAGTGGAATTAGCGTAAAGAAAATCACTTACATTGTATTCGGTTCAATGAGTATGCTTGCAGCCCTTTCAGGCGTATTGTTTACAGCTCGACTTGCATCTGCTTCTCCCCAAGCAGGTACAATGTTTGAGTTAGATGCAATTGCTGCAGCTTATGTAGGTGGTGTTTCTGCTGCTGGTGGTGTTGGTAAAGTAACAGGTACTATTATCGGTGCATTCGTAATGGCTTCATTAACAAGTGGGATGAACTTAATGGGTATTGATATTTCATACCAATACATCATTCGAGGAGCAGTTCTTGTTCTTGCAGTTGTATTTGACGTAATGACACGTAATAAAGGGAAATAATATTTAAAAACAGAAACAGTCGATTGAAGTGGCTGGTTTCTGTTTTTTTATTTTTTATGAAATAAATTTGATAGTGCGAAAAAATGCAATTTAGCCTTTTAGTATTCAATGGAAAGATAAAGAAATATTAGTGAAACAGAACAAATTAAAGAATCGGGAAAAGGGGTGCAATTGCAATTACTTTTTATGTTTAATTTAAAAAAACGACTCTAAGAGTCGTTTTTAAGATTTATTTTTTATTATAAAAAAGGTCTGGCTTTCCACAATTTGGACACTCATATTCATAATGTTCTTGAATTACGTTACTACTATTTGAATACTCGTCATTAATGGAAATGTTTGAATTACAGTTTGGACAATTAATGCTCGTTTTGGTGGATTTGTTCTTTGAATTCTCCATCTTCATCATCCTTTCTTTTCATTTGTCTGATAAATCCTTTCTATTTTACCCATTTTTTTCTTATTCAAGTAAATGGCAGTTAGTTCAATAAGGAAAGAGGATAAAACAACTGTTTTATAGAATGTGTAAGCAATAGAATTTGTTAAATTTTGTAAAATGAAGATGTGGAAAATGAAAAGTAATTCAGCTTTTATGGGTGTTTCAATTATAATTGGTTGTGCTATTTTAGGGTTATTTATAATGTTAACTTTTTCAAATAATAAAAATAGTACATCCAAATTTTCAAATGATTATAAATACGAAATGATTCCAGTAAACGCTAATAATGTCATTATTTTTAATAAAGAAACTGGTGAATATTGGAGAAAATTTTTACCCGAAAATGAGCGTCCTTCAAATTGGGAAAAAGAAAAATCACCAATTAATAAGTAATAAATACTTAATAACGTTATGTAACTAAACCAGTGACCTCATAATACAAACGTAGTGCATTAGCCATCCATAAAACAAGGGTTCATTACAATGTTTAAAACCTACCGTTCATCGGTTTATTACTGGCTGTAAAAAACGTAAATGAAAACAATTTAAGTCCAAATCATGATCTTAGTTATTTGTTAGAATAAAATAAAAAGTGAAAAAAATGTTGACTTTCTCATTTTTATCTATAAAATAATCATTAATAAAATGTTTCAGAGATGTGACAACATAACGACTGTGAAAGGACGAGTAGTAGTAGGACGTAGACAAAGCGAGTCAGGGGTGGTGTGAGCCTGATACGAAGCCTATTATGAAGAACCTCCTGGAGTCGCTAACCGAAATCCTTTAGAGGAAAGTAGACTTAGCCGTGAACTTCGCCGTTAAAGAAGAACAGTATCGAGATCTCTCTAATCTCCGTACTAAAATAAGTGAGCAACCTCTGTTGCTAATTTGGGTGGTACCGCGGAACCAAAGCCTTTCGTCCCAGTTTTTTGGGAAAGAAGGGCTTTTTTTGTTGGCTTTTTTCTACTACATCCAAACATTTTAGGGGGAAATAGGCATGTATCAATCATTAATGACAGTAAGAGAGACACAAATCGCAATTAAGGAAGTTAAAACATTTTTTGAGGATCAATTATCAAAACGTCTTGGAATGTTCCGCGTATCTGCACCATTATTCGTAACAAAAAAATCAGGTTTAAACGATCACTTAAACGGTGTAGAACGCCCAATTGAATTTGATATGCTTCATTCAGGAGAAGAGTTAGAAATTGTTCACTCACTAGCGAAATGGAAACGATTTGCACTGCATGAATATGGTTATGAAGCTGGTGAAGGTTTATATACAAATATGAACGCGATTCGCCGTGATGAGGAACTTGATGCAACTCATTCAATTTACGTTGACCAATGGGATTGGGAAAAAATTATACAAAAAGAATGGCGCACAGTAGATTATTTACAAGAAACCGTAAAAACAATTTATGGAATCTTCAAAGATTTGGAAAATCATTTATTTGAAAAATATCCGTATCTTGGGAAGTATTTACCAGAAGATATCGTATTTATCACAGCCCAAGAATTAGAAGATAAATACCCAGAATTAACACCGAAAGATCGTGAGCATGCGATTGCAAAAGAGCACGGTGCAGTTTTTATTATTGGAATTGGCGATGTACTTCGTTCTGGTGAAAAACATGATGGACGTGCAGCTGACTATGACGATTGGAAATTAAACGGAGACATCTTATTCTGGCATCCAGTATTGCAATCTTCATTTGAATTATCATCAATGGGTATCCGTGTTGATCGTAAATCACTTGATGAGCAGTTAACGAAGACAGGTGAAGATTTCAAACGCGAGTATGATTTTCATAAAGGTATTTTAGAAGAAGTGCTTCCACTAACACTTGGTGGTGGTATTGGGCAATCAAGAATGTGCATGTTCTTCTTACGTAAAGCGCATATTGGTGAAGTTCAATCTTCTGTATGGCCTGATGAAATACGAGAAGCATGTAAGAAGGAAAACATTCATTTGTTTTAAGAAAAATAAGACCTGTAAATGAAAGCATGAGTCTATATCAAGAAGAATTTAGTTGTACAAAAAAAATCGAATGTAATTCGATTTTTTTTTATTGCACTGAATGACAGTGGCAGTTTAGCCGAATATTGAAAGGATTAATAGGAAGTAAAAATAGAGTTTAATATTCAAAAAAATACTGATAAAACCGATATTACGAAGTGTAATGGTAATCTTATGACAATATGTAACTAGTAAATGTGATATTGAAGCACTAACAATTGAATAAAAGCAATTGATTGAGTCCGTGTAAGTACATGAATCAAAATTGCTTTTGAAAAAATTCAATTGAGGTGAGGAAAATGAATAAGAAAAAGAAAAAGATGTATTGTGCAATGGTTAGTACAGCTATATTAGTCGCTGGATGTGTTGGAGAAGTAAAAGCTCAAACGGTAACAGTAAAAGATTCAGCTCAACCATTCCAAAATAATATCGTTAAATCAATACAATCACAGGCAAAGCCATTAAACACGATAGAACCGTCTAAACCATTTGACGATTTAAAACCACTTAAGACCATGATTGGGAGCGCACAATATGTAGGATTAGGAGAGAATACTCATGGAAGCTCTGAAATTTTCACCATGAAGTTTCGCCTTGTGAAATATTTGGTTACCGAGATGGGTTTTACGAATTTCGGAATGGAAGAAGATTGGGGAAACGGCTTAAAGCTAAATGAATATATCCAAACAGGAAAAGGAAACCCTAGGGAATTTTTAAAATTGTTATATCCTACTGATGAAATTATAGCCATGATTGAGTGGATGAAAGATTATAATGCTGATCCATCCAATAAAAAGAAAATCCAATTTATCGGACTTGACTTAAAAACAATGGACCAAAGTGTCTTTAATAAAGTAATTGATTATGTAAAATTACATCGACCAGATTTGCTTGCAGAAGTAGAAGAAAACTATAAAGAGCTTTCTTCTTACACTGGAAGTATACAGGAATATATGCAGCTTGATCCTAAAACAAAAGATAAATTCAAGGCAAATGCTGAGAAAGTAGTCCAATTGTTAAATGATGAAAATGAACATGCAAACACAGAGACAGTTTCATCCGAGTTGATCTGGGTGAAAGAGACGGCGAATGTAATAGAGGAATTTACCACAATGCTACTTCCTAATGATTATTCAAGTATGGTGAAACTACACGATCAATATTTAGCCGATCATGCAATGTGGGCACAAGAGACATTTGGCGGTAAAACTATGGTTTGGGCACACAATATTCACATAGCCAAAGGTATTATCGATGAGAAATTATACCCTAATGTTGCTGGACAGTTTTTGAAAGAACGTTTAGACAATAATTATGTCTCAATTGGTAGTACAACTACGGAGGGGAAATTCACCTTATACAGCGAATATAGTCCTTCCACTGGCGGTAAGATTGCAACGGATACTATTCCACAAGATGTGAATAGTTTCAATTTTATCCTTGGAAAAGTCCCATATAATATGTTTTTGTTAGATAATCGTCACCTTAATGGTCAAGCAAAGAAATGGGTTAGAGAAAAGAGGCCATTACTGAGTATAGGGGGACAGCTCATCCCGAATAGTTCGTTATATAATGATACTTCATTGCTTGAGCAATTCGATATAATTTTTCATATCCGAAAAACAAGTCCATCTCATATTAAATAAGAGTTCAAAACAATCCCTTCTTGCAGAGTCAAGAACGGGATTGTTTTGTAGAGGAAATCATCTTGTTTTAAAAAGGAGTAGGCTGCTTCTACTTTTTTAGCATTATATAAAAATGTCATATGACATTTTTACACTAGTGAGTTTGACAAAGTCAGCAGTATGATGCTGTTATCAAACGGAGAGGAGTGATGAACCTTATGAAATTAAGATTCATCCAGAATGGTTACTTTTTATTGCTAACTTTTGTTACAGGACTGTTTTATTTTTGTTTTTATCTCGTAGCTTTACTATTGAGTTTGACCCTTTCATTTACCGTAGTCGGGATTCCACTAATTATACGCGTACTTCAGACTACCACATCTTTTATCCAATTCGAGCGCATACAAACGAAAATTTACACTGATATTTCGACAGACTCTTACAATAGAAGTGTAACAATAGATACATCGGACTGGGCTCAAGTAAAATTAGGGCTTACGAATCGTCGCAGCTGGTCTGCTGTATTTTGGTTAATGCGGAAATTTGTGATTGGAATTTTCAGTCTCATTAGTGCAGTCATTTTATATGTAATGCCACTTATGTTTCTATTGGCACCACTACTGTATCAATACATCGACATGAATATTATTTTCATGAAGATCGATACTTTGGCCAAGTCGCTCCTTGTAATGTCTATTGGTATAGTGACTACCGCCATAAGCATTAAAATAGTAGATGTTCTGGCAAAAAAAATTGGAGGTTATACACGCAGTATGATTCGACAGCTAAATCGATAGATGTTTGCGGCCTATACTTAAAAGTTATAAAAATGCGAGAAAGATTATTCTATAATATAGGAAGTAAGAAGGAAGGCTACTTAGGGGGTAAATGACTTGTTGAATATGGTTAAGTATTGGTTTTGGTATGATTGGATTATGTTAGGAATCCGTCTACTTGTTAGTATTTCTATCATCCTAGCTACATTAAATTTTCAGGATGGTTTAACATTACCACTTTGGATTATTATTCCTTGGGAGGTTGTTACCTTCTCTATTCCATGGGTAGCCTTACTGTTCAATTACAAATATTACTTGTTCACAGAAATATTGCTATATGGCGGACTATGTATCTATTTAACTTCTTTATTTCCAGAAGCTAACAACACATTTCTTATATCGGTGTTTCTTATCGCAGCAAATAGTAGGCATTTGTCCTATTATTGGACAGCTCCGACAACAATTTTTATTATAACTGGAATTTTCTATGCGGTTGCACCAAGTAATAGCTATTGGATTATGGTCACCTACTACGGATTTGCTTATGTAATGGGATTCGCTTTTCATTTATTAATCGTCAATCATAAGCAAAATGAAGCGATTTCTAAACAAAACGCTGTTCTTGAGCAATATATGTCTCAGATCGAACGTATTACACTTGCAGAGGAACGAAGTAGGCTGTCGAGTGAGCTTCATGATACAGTTGGTCACGCTTATACCTCCATTATTTTGGGTATGGAAACGCTGCGTACCGAACTTGTTTCTGAAAAGGGTATAGAGAAGCTAGATTCTCTGCTTGAAATGGGACGTAAAAGCATTGGGGACGTGAGAGGTTACCTACATCAAATGGATTCTCCGTGTCAATCGCTTTCCTTAATTCAATCTCTACAAAATCTTGGAGCTGAATTTCAAGAGTATGCTCGGGTGAATGTAAGCTTTCGAGCATTTGGAGAGGAATACGAACTGTCTCAGCAAGCGAGAATAGCATTTATCCGTTGCTTACAAGAGTCGCTTACAAATGCAGTACGTCATGGTCAGGGAAATGAAATTATAGTTTCATTGCAGTTTGAACAACAATTTACTAGGTTGGAAGTGCAAGATAATGGTAAGGGAAATGTAGAATGGCAGGAAGGCTTCGGTATTAAAGCGATGAAAGAGCGGGCAATGAATTTGCAAGGTCAATTGTCTGTCTATACAAAGCCAGATGAAGGAATGCTTGTTACATGTACTATACCGCGACAAACTGAAATAAATGATGGATTGATTCGTTTGTTAATTGTCGACGATCAACTGTTTGTTCGGGAAAGTTTGAGGACGCTTCTCGAAAGATATGAAGATTTAAATGTAGTCGGTTTGGCTGAAGATGGCGAGCAAGCCATCAACTTATGCGGGCGCTTTCAACCCGACATTGTACTAATGGATTTAGATATGCAGCACATGGATGGAGTTGAAGCAACCAAAAAGATTAAGCAACAATGGCCACATATCCGTGTATTAATTTTTACAACGTTTCAGGATACAGAACAGGCGTTGGACACCCTTCGTAACGGTGCGAATGGTTTTTTACTTAAATCTATGGAAACGTTGGAGCTAGCTTATGCGATCCGACTTATTCATAGAGGTGGGACCCTGATAGATCAGGGAATGTCTCACAAAATATTTGAGAAGTTTGATGCGCAAAATGAGACACCACAATCAAAAGCAACTGCTTATGAGCTAACAGCTAGAGAGGTAGAAATATTGCAGCTAGTAGCAAAGGGACTACGATACAATACAATCGCATCAAGGTTATATTTATCGAATGGAACGGTCAGAAACTATGCTTCCACGGCTTATACAAAGTTAGGGGTGCGTAACAAGGAAGAAGCTGTCCAGATGGCTCAAGAAATCGGAATTATTGAATGAGAAAAATGTTTGTTGTTTCTTTAGAGCTAAGCGGAAGACGACTTAAGACAAAATTAAGAGGATTGAGTCCTGGATAATACAGGATTCAATCCTTTCAAGGTTTGTACCAATTTTTTCATCTTAACGTATAATAACTGAAAGATTGTCTAAATTAGGCAGTCTTTTTTTTAATTCTAAAAAATAATCCTAAAATACATGTCCGTTAAATCTAAGGACATGAAAATCAAAATATAAAAAGCATTAGCCTTATCCTCTTCTTAATATAATAGAATATCCTATGATTAAAATTTCCTGAAATGGAGTGAATTTTATGCTTGAAGTAAAAGGACTGGCTTCGTATTCACCTTTAGGGCATTTGAATGAGTTTCGGAAGGATCCAATATTTTTTTTAACCGAACTTTATAGAAGTCATGATTCAATTGTCTCATTTCGATTTGCCCATCGTAAAATAAACCTGCTATTAGAGCCCGATTTAATAAAAGAGGTATTAGTAACTAAGCAGCATTCTTTCCATAAATCAAAGCCATTTCAAGAGATGAAAACCTTGCTTGGTGAGGGATTATTAACGAGTGAAGATGAAGTACATATGAGGCAGCGGCGTTTAATTCAGCCATCGTTTACGAAGCAACATATACAATCCTATGCAGGGGATATGACGTTGCTCACAGAAGAGTTTATTAGTTCTTGGAAGGATGATGAAGAGCGTCTCATTAGTAGAGATATGATGGAGCTTACATTAGCTATTATTGCTAAAACTATGTTTAGTATGGATCTGAATCAAGGACATGATCGTGTTGGGAAACACTTTGACATTATTATGGATATTGCAACTAAGAGAATTCGATCAGTTTTAAAAGCTCCGCTCAAACTGAATACGCCAAAAAATAAATCTTTATCGGAGGCTATTAAGGCAATCGATAAGGTGTTATATGAGATTATTGAAAAAAGAAATAGTTCAGAAACAAAGAATGATTTACTAGGACTACTAATGCAAGCAAGGGATGAAGAGTCTAATGAAGGCATGACGAATCGACAATTAAGGGATGAAGCAATGACAATTTTCCTTGCAGGTCATGAAACGACAGCAAATGCATTATCTTGGTGCTTATATCTTTTATCTCAGCATCCTGGCAAAGCTAAATTATTATATAAAGAAGTAAATCGTGTTCTTGGCAAAAGACGAGCAGACTATCATTCTATGAAAGATTTAATTTATACTCAGCAAATCATTTGGGAAAGTATCCGGCTATATCCACCTGCATGGCTTATTAGTAGAAAAGCAATAGAAGATGTCAGCATTGGAGATTATAGAATTCAAAAAGGTGAGACAGTCATGATGAGTTCTTATATTATGCAGCATTCTGAAAAGTATTTCTCACATGCAGAAGAGTTTCTTCCAGAGCGGTTTAAGAATGGAAAGGTAGAAGGTGTGCCTGAATATGCGTATTTTCCTTTTGGTGGTGGGCCTCGTGTTTGTATTGGAAATCATTTCGCAATTATGGAAGCTACTTTAGTATTAGCAACAATCGTTCAGCATTATAGGATTGAACTAGCCCCTGATCATCATAAAGTGGAGACAGAACCACTGATTACACTTCGGCCGAAAGATGGATTGCGTATGATTGTAAAAAAGAGAAAATGAGCGGATATAGTGAATACACTTAGGCAAGTGTCTTTTCCAAGAGTTTTTTCATAGAATATAGCATTCTCTTTACAGTATGTTGAAAGGGGGTATATTTTTTGGAAAAGACAAAACTTACTGGAAGGATTGTTACCCCAGATAATCCGGATTATGAACAGGCTAGAACAAACAATACTTTAAACAATCCAAAATTTCCTAAAATAATTGTATTTTGTCAAAAGAAAAGAGATGTTTTAAATGCTTTGAACTGGGTGAAAGAAAATAATATGCCATTTAGAGTAAGAAATGGCAGGCATAACTATGAAAATTTTTCACTTGTAGATGGTGGTCTTGTGATCGATGTTAGTGAAATGAATACGGTTAGTGTAGATTGCAAAAGCATGACCGCAAAAATACAATCCGGGGCTGATTTAGGGAAGGTATATAATATACTATGGGAAAATGGTACGACAATCCCAGCAGGCACTGAAAGTAGTGTTGGTCTTGTAGGACTTACACTTGGCGGTGGTATCGGGATGCTTTCGCGCTTGTATGGTCTTACATGTGATAATCTACTTGAAGTAGAAATCGTTGTATCGAATGGACATGAGAAAGCTAAACTCATTAAAGCAAATAAGAACAAGAATAGTGATCTTTTTTGGGCTTGCTGTGGAGGGGGAGGCGGGAATTTTGGTATTGTCACGTCGCTTAAATTTAAAGTGCACCCAATTTCAACTGTTTCAATTTTCTCGATTATATGGGAGTGGGAAGACTTTGAAGCCGCTTTTGATGCCTGGCAAAATTGGGCAATTAACACGGATAACAAGCTAACTTCAGAAATTGAATTTAAATCTAGGGAAGTAAATCAAATTATTGCTCAAGGGGAATTTGTAGGCCCGGCAACAAAATTGAATGAACTGCTTCGGCCACTAACAGAAACTGGCTCACCTATAGACGTAATGGTAAAGGAAGTACCTTATATAGAAGCTGTGCATTTCTTTGATGATCCAAGTGGTAATGTTCCAGCTTATAAAAAGAGGTCAGGATCTTTTCTAAATCAAACTTTTCCAAAGAGAGCAATCTTGATTATGAAAAGTTTTTTAGAAAATACACCAAATGGAAATTCTAGCATATGGCACCAATCTCTTGGAGGCGCAGTAAAGCGAATTAGGCCAAATGAAACAGCCTACTATTACAGGGATGCCATTATCGCTCAAGAATATCTTGCTAATTGGAGCACACCTGAAGAAGAACGAGAAAACAATCAATGGGTCGAAGAGTTAAGGAATGCCTTATCAAGATATACTACTGGTGATTACGTAAATTGGCCTGATCGGTTTATTAGAAATTGGCCAACAGCATATTATGGTGGTAATTTAAATCGCCTTAGAATTGTGAAACGAGAATATGATCCATTCAATCTATTTAAATTTCCGCAAAGCATTCCACCTTTTATTAGTTGGTTTTAATGTGAAAAATTCATAAAAATTTAGTGAAAAACCGATCGATTGAATTTCCAAATAGGTCGGTTTTTCTCATAAGTTAGAAGTTACTAGAAATCGGTTCTTATTGCTCCGAATTACTATTTTTAGTGCCCTTTATAAAGATAAAGTAATTACCAATTATTGAAAATAATAGCAGTGCAAAACCGAAAATAACAATTTGGTAGTTTTTATCTAAGTAACCAAAATAACAACACACGATCGTAACAGGTAAAATCATTAAAATGATGCAAAACTTAAGAATAAAATTAGGGACATCCATATAGTCTTCACCTTACTTAGTATTTTTTCATTTAGTTTTTCTTCATTAAAATTCTTTATTCAAAATATTTTTATACAGTACTATTAAATTGAACATCCTATCGAAAAATGAAATTTGGAATTATTACTTATACTAATTAAGAAATAGAATAACAAAATAGAAGGTGTAAAAATGAATGATAAGCAAATAGTAGGAGAAAAGGCAGCAGAATTTGTAAAAGATGGTATGGTCGTTGGTTTAGGCACGGGATCTACAGTTTTTTATACGATAAAAAAGCTTGGGCAATTAGTTAAGGAAGGACTGCAGATAAAGGGTATTCCGACTTCCATTCAAACTGAAAAGCTTGCTAAAGAGGCTGGTATTCAATTAGTAAACTTTAGTGAAATTGATCAGATTGATATTGCAATTGATGGTGCCGATGAAATTAATTCAAACTTTGAATTAATTAAAGGTGGGGGAGGCGCACTATTAAGAGAGAAAATCATTGCGAAAGCAGCTAAAACATTTATAGTAGTAGCAGATCCAACTAAGATGGTAGAGAGATTAGGTAAATTCCGACTTCCAGTAGAAGTTATTCCATTTGGCATGGAAATGACGATGAAACATATTATGGCAATCGGTTTAAGTCCAGAACTTCGTTTAAATGGAGCGACTCCGTTTATTACTGATAACGGAAACTATATTTTTGACTGCAACATACTTAATCATATTCAAACTCAAATAGTAGAAAGAGAGCTCAATTTAATTCCAGGAGTGGTAGAAAACGGATTATTTGTTGGAATGACTGATCTGGTTATCACCTTAGATAAAGATGGAAGTGTAGAAATATTAAGTAAATAGTGATAAATAAGTTATTTTATAGATGTAATGAAGAGTACATACTTGCCCGTTCCTTCTATCTATTCAATAATAATAGTAAGAGATAAAGAGTTAATGGGAAGAGGGGGATTATATGCAATTAAGAGTTTCAGCCGTTCAATATCATCTTCACACAATAAACTCCTTTGAAGAGTTTGAAAATCAAGTCGAGCATTATATTAAGACAGCAGAGGAATTTGAAGCGGAATTTATCATTTTTCCGGAATTTTTTACAACCCAACTTATGTCAATTGGAAATGAAAAAGGTGAGGCATTAACGATTCAAGATTTACCTAACTTTACTGAGCAATATCGTTCTTTATTTTTAAAGTTGTCAAAACAATACAATATGCACATTATTGGAGGAACCCATGTTATAAAAAAAGGCAATCGACTATATAATGTTGCACATTTGTTCTATCCAGATGGCCGAATTGGTGAGCAGGCAAAGCTACATATTACACCAACAGAGGTAAATGAGTGGAATATGAGTGCAGGTGACGGTCTAGAGGTTTTTGAGACCGATAAAGGAACAATTGCGATGTTGACCTGCTATGACATTGAATTCCCAGAAATCGTACGAATGGCTAAAGCAAAAGGAGCAGATGTCATTTTCTGTCCATCATGCACAGACGATCGCCATGGGTTCCACCGAGTTCGTTATACATGTCATGCAAGAGCAATTGAAAATCAAGTATATGTTGTAAATACAGGTACGATTGGTTCACTTCCAACTGTTGATTTTATGCGTGCAAATTTCGGTCAAGCAGTTGTAATCACTCCAAACGACATCCCATTTCCTCCAAAAGGAATTATGGTAGAAGGTGAAATGAATCAAGATATGATTGTTACAGCCGATCTTAATTTAGATTTATTATACAAAGTTAGGGAAAAAGGATCCGTTACAACATGGCGTGATAGACGTACAGATCTTTATCCAGATTGGTAAACTTATTCTTTAATAGAAATGAGAGGTTTAGCACATGTATCGAAAGGAATTTTTTGTTTTCGACCAGGACAAACCAGTCCCAGTGGTAATCCGTCATTATAATGAGAATGACTTTACTGATTTAATCCGTATTCAACAAGAAAGCTTTCCTCCACCATTCCCATCGGAACTATGGTGGAATGAGGAGCAACTTAAAAATCATGTAACACTTTTTCCAGAGGGAGCCTTATGTATGGAAGTAAATGGTCAAATGGCGGGTTCGATGACAGGTCTACTTGTTCATTTCAATCCTAGCCATCCTGACCATTCGTGGGAAGAGGTTACTGATCATGGTTATATTCGTAACCACAACCCAAACGGTAATACACTTTATGTCGTTGATATCGGCGTCAGACCATCCTATCGAAAATTAGGTTTAGGTAAATGGCTAATGTTTTCGATGTATGATGTTGTTGTACATCTTGGTTTGGAAAGATTGCTCGGAGGAGGCAGAATGCCAGGATTTCATAAAGAGGCGAATAATTTGTCACCCGAACAATACTTAGACGCTGTAATAAAAGGGGAGCTAAAGGATCCAGTTATTAGTTTTTTACTGCGATGTGGTCGTACCCCGGTTAAGGTAGTAGCTAATTATTTAGAGGACGAAGAATCATGTAGTTATGGGACTCTAATGGAATGGAAAAATCCATTTAAACATTCTAATTAAAGGGAGAGAAAGAAAATGGAATATAAAAGAATTACAAATATCAATGACCCATTATTTAAACAAATGCATCAATTAATGCAAGATGTATTTCCCCCAGAAGAAGTATTAGAATTCGATCTTTGGAAAGAGCCTTTGGAGGATCCAGGAATTCGTGTTTTTGTTGCTGTCCATGAAGAAAGAGTAGTAGGTGCTACAGAATATCGCTATTATGATGATTTTAATGTTGCTATGACTGACTTTACAATATTAGGCCAAGCTGGTTTAGGAATCGGTCCTTATTTGGCACAAAATAGATTAGAAGATTTACAGACATTAGCAACTGAAAATAATAAAAAATTATCAGGTATGTTTGCTGAAATTTACGATCCATATCGAGTAGAACACCATGAGTTTGGCGGCGTTAAACCAATGAATCCATATGTTCGTCGAGAAGTTTTAGCTCACCTTGGTTATAAGCGTCTAGATTTTGAATATATTCACCCATCATGGAACAATGACGGTGAAGCGGTAACAGGTCTAGATCTTTGTTTCCTTCCTATGGATGGGGAGATTAATGAACTTCAATCGGACTTAATCGTAAAGTTCCTAAAGCGTTATTATACAGTATTACCAAATAAGCCAGAGTCTTGGTATTCAATGATTGAAAACTTAGAAGAGAAAGAAAAAGTCGCATTAGTCTACTTTTAAGTGAACATAAAAAAAGCTTTTCGATAAAGTCTAATTATAGACTTCGAGAAGCTTTTTTTATATTCGATCTAATGAAACTAAAAGTGTTTTCGAACAATCCTTTATTTGAGAATTACCATATTTTTAGTCTGCTTGTTTTTGTTTTTCCTCTTTTTTATTGCTCACTGAAGTAGTATAGGATTTTGGCTTATCGGATCCATTTATAATTTTATAAATATAGTCAGTTGTTAGTTTATAGCTGTCTTCAAGTTTTGTCGTGATATAGCTTGCTCGTTCAAAAATAATCGAGCGTAAGTTGTTGAGCTGATGAGAGATTCTATCCATCATTGCTTCTTGAGTATCAAGGCGATCTAAAACCCCATGTTGAAATTCCTCTTGCTGTAATAATCCATGAGCTACTTCATTTTGTTTTTCAATTAGCTTATCAAGTTGTAATGAGAGAGCTTGATTATCAGTTTCACTTTTTTCCAATCGCTTTGCTAATTCTGTATAAGCTTCATTTAAACTAATCATTTGAGTAATCAACGTTTGTTTTTCCAGACTTTCATTTGCGTCTGATGTATTTAACCGCTGAATCATGATTCTTTCAAATTGTTCACGCTCACGGTTACTCCCTATGAGACTACTTATTTGATTTTTAACATGATTCCACTGACTTGTTTGCAATTCTTCTAATTGCTCATATCGTGGCTTTAATTCAGAGATGGATTTTTCTAGACTCATGTTATTTTTTTGTTGTTCTTCCATTAGTTCAGCTAAATAATTATGCCGAACATGCCCTTGATTCGGTGTTTGTATTGTTTCATTATTTTTAAAAACATCAGGGTGTTCATTCTTATTAATAAATAATCCCACTACTATTTCTTCCTTTCTATGTTTTTTTACTAATATTTTATGTTCAAGTACAGATGGGGGAACTTGGGTATGTTTAGTTGGGCTATAGTGTAGCTTGAAAACGGCGATTGGTTAGGAAATTTGAAGTATGTAATGTTTTCTCCCCTATAAAAAATTTTAGTAAAAGAGTATTTTTAGTAAATATGAAGTGGGAACTAAAGACTCATTTTAGCAATTAATCTCTTATTAAATTAATATGATAAACACAAGGATAAAGAACAGAACAATGGTCTTTAAAAGCTACAAAAAATATTATCTGAAAATTAAGTGAATTAATATCACCAGCCTATTTTCTTTGAATAGTATGATGTAAGGTGGTGATAACTATGGATTTAGGCTTCGGACTTGCGGATTGGATGCTATATACTATTTGGGCAGTTACTGGATTAATGCTTCTTGATTTTGTAATAGCATTTATACGTTCATTCTGGAAAGGTTCATTCGATACATCTTTTATACTAGGATATTTAAAGGATATTCTATACTTCATTTTTCCACTGAAGTTTTTAATAACAATGTTTGGACTCGATCCTACTGGATGGATTTTAATAACATTTTATTTCATTGCTGGAATCGCAATCGTTATTAAGTATTTGAAAGACATTTTTAGTAAATTTCAATAATTATTGAAAGCTCTCTTACAAGGAGGGCTTTTTAGTTTGAAATCAAGTTTAAAGTACTTTGTATACGCACTAAAAAGCTAATGTCAAAGAGGCTTTTTTATTTTATTTAAATGAACAAAATTATTTAGTTTTTGCATACATATATTTCTAGGCACCAATGGGCTGATTTTTTCATAGAATATTCAAAAAATTCCCTAGAAGGAAGAATGTTTATGACAAAATATCAATGGGTTAAATGGCGAAGAGTATTAATTTGGTTAGCTGTAATTGTTTTTATTGGTGTTGTGCTTGTTAAAGGAGGGCCAACATACTGGAGTGTAGCAATATCGATTGTTAGTCTTTTATTTCAGTTCGCTGTTATGATTTTCATGGCGATCATCCAGTTTGTAGCAATTTTCTGGTTTCTAGCCAGAGGTCGTACCTATTGGATCTTACCAGGTGAGACAGGGTCGACGTGGGATGATTATCGTGGGAACCCTGAGATTGTTGAAAATGCAAAACGAATCGTAACACTATTAAAAGGTGTTAAAACGTTTAAAGAGATGGGAGGAGAGGCAATTCGTGGATTGCTGCTTTGCGGTCCTCCAGGTACAGGGAAGTCTTATCTTGCACAAGTTATTGCGAATGAAGCCCAAGTACCATTTGCTTATGCCTCGGCTCCAAGTTTTCAAAACATGTTCTTTGGTGTAGGGAATTTGAAAGTAATGGGAATTTACAAAAAGGCTAGAAAGTTAGCTAATATTTACGGAGCGTGTATCATTTTTATCGATGAAGTCGACGCAATTGGTATGTCTCGTCAAGGGGGGGGAGCCGGTGGTGGTGGATTGTTCGGTATGGGAATGGGTTCTGGATTATTGAATGAGCTATTACTACAAATGGATCCTCCAAACATTGATAGTTCTAAAATAGCAAAATTTCTTCGCTCACTCGGCTTACGTAAAAAGAAAGCAGAGCGTCCCCCAGTTCTAACGATTGCAGCTACAAATTTACCTGATGTACTTGATCAAGCATTACTACGACCAGGGCGTTTTGACCGAAAACTTTGGGTAGATTCTCCTGATTATGATGGACGTATTGACGTTTTCCAATATTATCTAAAAAAAGTGAAAATCGATTCAACTTTAACACCAGAGCGAGCTGCTCTTGATACGATTGGATATAGTCCTGCACAAATTAAACATATAGTGAATGAATCTGTCGTAATTGCTCATCAACGAGGTGCTGAGCTTGCAAATTACACTGACTTCCGAGATGCAATGGAAACGTATGAGTGGGGACTTAAGCAGCCACTTAGATCGATGAGTGAAGATGAGAAGAGAAATGTAGCGTATCATGAAGCAGGTCACGCCGTAGCTCAATATTTGTTAAAGCCACATGATCGAGTATGGAAGGTAACGATTATTCGTAGAGGTGACGCACTTGGTCTGGCTGCGACTAAGCCAACAACAGAAAGATATAATCGAAGCGATAGCGAAATACTTGCAGCAATCCAAGTTTGTTTGGCAGCAAGAGCAGTAGAAGAAGAGTTTCTCCACAAGAAATTAAACGGTGTCACATCTGATTTACAACAAGCGACCCTACTTGGTGGTGCATATTTAGGTTTAGTTGGAATGGGCGACGAGCTATTCAGCTGGAATGCATTAGGCTCTCAAGCAGAAGGCCTTAGAGCACTACGACCAAAAATTAACCTTCTTCTAAAAGACCAAATGAACCAAGTAAAAAAACTTGTTACTGAACACGCCGATTTCGTACACTCAATCGCACAAGAGCTACTAAAAAGAGGCGACTTAACAGGCGAAGAAATAGAAGATCTTTACGAAAGCATTTATGCACGTACGCGTCCTGAACCACCTATTGTTAAAATTGGTTCTGTTTATGAGAAAAATATTCAAGGATTGCTTAAGGATTTTGATAAATTACCTGACAGCGATCAGAATTAGCCGAAACATTAGTACTTCATTGATTAAATATAAAGAGAATCCACAAGGTAATTGCCTTGTGGATTTTTTTCAATTGTAGTCATCAGAAATTGTGAACAAATTTAGAATAATGATTTAATTTCATCTTTCCTTCACATTATTGAAACCAATTAATAGAGAAACTGAAATATAATAAAAGTCAAATACATAGCAAGGAGTGAATTTAAATGAAGAAAAAGTTCTTAGTAACAATATCTAGTTTAGCTTTATTATTTGTTATGATGGCCCCTACAGCATTTGCCGCATCTTATTCCTCAACATATAAAATGTATCATGGAGTATTAGGTAAGGTTTGCGTTAAATTAAAGAAAGGGAACGTCGTTAGGTTCTCTACTACACCAAACAAAGATAATAGAGCCTCAGGGAAATATAAAATTGGAACTCATCTATATCAACAAACGGGTTATGGATATATAAGTGTAGGTGAAAGTTGGAATTACGCACATGTTTCAGATTCTAGTACTATTAAAGTAGAATACTCTGAACCTCATTATTTTTACTTAGAAAATCAATCTTCAGGAAATGAATTTTTTAGCGGAAATGTAACAATTAATTACTAATGGAAATAATTATTGATCCTAATCTATTTCTAATACTGAAAATTGTTGTAGCTCTATTTATCATCTCTATAGCTATTAATTTTGTTAAACAAAAAAATAAAAAAAGTTTATTGAATATATAGTGAGTTTGGGTCTTTTTTTATACGTAGCTGGAGTAGTTAAAGTAGCGATTTTTCCATTTAATATTTTTATAGGTGATAAACATCCATTTAATATTTATTTACTAAATCAATATATCGAACTTTTGCCATTTCGCAGTATTGTCATTTCTCTAACAAGAGGATTATGGATCCAGGTTATTGGAAATATAATTATGTTTGTACCATTAGGTGTTTTTATAGGTTTATATAAATCTAATTATTTATTTAAAAATCTAATTTTACTAGTTTTTTTATATAGTTTATTAATTGAAATTACCCAGTTATGTATTTCATTAATAACTGGTTATCCAAGTAGAGTATTCGATACAAGTGATTTAATTCTAAATACAATAGGTGGTTTAATTGGTTGGTGGTTTTTAAAAATTTTATCTACAAATCTGCCGGCAAAAATTATTAATATTTATAAACTCAAAAGGTGAATTTTTAAATAAGGAGAATGTTTTTGAAATACAAGAACAATTTATTAGTTATTTCTATTATTTTTTTTAGTATTTGCTTTTTAATAAGTGCAAGATTAATCTCTAATTCATTGGATAGTATTACAAGAAATCAACAAATTGAAATGAATAATAAAGATTTAACGCGTAATTCGGAATTAATAAATGAAGTAGATTTACAAATGTATTTAGGTCTCACGGAAAGTGAGCTAACATCATTACTAAATCAATATAAAAATACCAAAAATCCAATGCCTATCATTAAAATTGAGGGAAAAACATTTTACTCTATAAAAGCAATCGATATTTGGTTAAAAAATATTGGTCAAAAATAAATAAAAAGAGCACTCATGATGAGTCGCTCTTTTTTTGTTATTTAAGCAAAGTTATGAGGTATTCGCAATAACGAAGGAATTCTCAAAAGACATACTGAATATCAAAAGATAGCCCTACTATTAAAAGTATCTTTTCAACACTAATAGCATATTGATTAACAAATCTAATTCAACATACTTGTCACAAAATTTTAGGAGAGTGAGTAATGAATAGTTTGTCAAAGCAAATAGGGAACGCAAGTACAATCGATGATGTAATTGAACAATTAGATGAGATTATTTCAATGAGTAATAAAACAAAAAATAAACTAGGTTATTTTGCTTCCTTATATCGATTGGTAACGATTAAAGTGAAAGATGGAATTTTAACTAATCAGTTCGAAGACGGAGCAAGAATGGAAAGTCTGGATGTGAATTTTGCAAACTTCTATTTAAAAGCACTTAAAAATTACTTAAATGGGGAACCTTTAAGTCTCAGTTGGCAATTGGCGTTTCGTCACGCTGAAAAACGTCAATCTATTTTGTTACAGCATTTATTGCTTGGCATTAATGCTCATATTAATTTGGATCTAGGAGTAGCTGCTGCAAAGGTATGTCAAGGCTCTGATATTTTATCTCTTTACAATGACTTTATGATAATAAATAGTATTTTGGCGTCACTAGTGGACGAGGTAAGGGATGACATGGATCGAATTTCGCCGTGGATTGGATTTTTAGATCACGTTGATCCAAAAGCTTCAAAGGCAATAATAAACTTTAGCCTAGAAAAGTCACGAAATTATGCCTGGGATTTTGCGAAAAAGCTTGCTGCAGCTAGTGAAGGTGAGTGGGAAGGGATAATTAAAGTGCATGATAATGAGGTTGCATCGATTGGTAACATGGTCGCACGTCCAAGTAGTTGGATGCTGAAGGCTGGTTTATGGGCAATTCGTTTTCGAGAATCCAAAAATATTGAACGAAACTTAGATCTTTTAAATCATAATCGGTTTGAAACTTCAACTGGCGCTATTCAAATGTAGGGTGAACTTGAGTAAGAAGCTTACTTTGAAAAACTTAAGCTTCTTTTATTGTATACTATATAAGGTAGCTAAGTTTAAGGATTGGAAATTAAGAAAAGTAATTAAAAGGTTAATTATATTATAGGTGATAAAAAATGATACATACATATTTAAACGAAACAATTAATTTTAATATAAAGTATAAAAAGCGAAAATCGATCGGTATTTATATAGATGCTTATGGAAATGTTGAGGTTCAGGCTCCTAAAGATGCATCTGATCAAAGTGTCATTGAAGTTTTAGAAGCTAACTGGGAGTTGATTCTTCAAAAATCAAATGAAATGAAGGAGCGACTTCGTGGTCCAAAAGAACGGACTTATGAATTTGGTGAGACATTTCTTTATTTAGGGAATTCATATCCTATCCAAATTTCACACGATGAAAGTATTCAACAAGATCAGGTAGTTTTTGAAGGAAATAGGCTAAATATTATTGTAAAACAACTAGAGGATGAACGAATAAAACAGGCACTTAAAAGATTTTATTATCAACAAATTAAAGCAATAGTTGAAAAAAGTATTCAGAAGTATCAAAGCAATTTTAAAGTAAAGCCGTCGTCTATTCGTATTACTGATAGTAAAACAAACTGGGGGACATGTGATTCAAAAAGGCAACTAACATTTAATTGGAAATTAGCAATGGCACCGCAAAAGGTGATTGACTATGTAGTTGTTCATGAAATGTGCCATATGGTTCACATGAATCACGACAGGTCCTTTTGGCGACTTGTAGGTAAAATAATTCCAGAATATAAGGAAAGAGAAGAGTGGTTAGCGTTATCTAGTTGGAAAATGACTGTATAATTTTCAAGTTTAATGTACTATGTCTACAAACTAAAATGGGAACGACAGTTGTCGTCCCATTTTTTATTTTTTGTAAAAAAAGTCTGCTAATTCCTTACTTTTAAGTCTTCTATTTTTACGGATTTTTGCGCGTTCTTCTCCGCCTTGATATAAGAATTTTTCTTCCTCAGTTTCGGGAACAATTTGTGGAACTTTAACTAAATTTCCATCTTGATCTAAGGCAACAAAAGTTAAAAAGGCGGTTGCTGCGATTTTCTCCTCACCCGTTTTTAAGTTTTCTGCAGTTACTTTAACGAATACTTCAAACGATGAGGTACCAGTCCAAGTTACATAACTTTCGAATGCGACCGAATCTTTCATCGTGATCGGGTGAAGAAAGTCCACTGAATCAGTTGAAGCAGTTACAATTGAAGATCGGCAGAATTTCATTGCTGATATACTTCCGATTATATCTAAGTCATTCATTAATTTTCCACCAAACAAAGTGTTATGACTATTTACATCATTGGGAAGAACTAAATTTGTTCTAATGACTCTCGTTTCATTACAAGTTACCATGTGTTTTCTCCATTCTTTAATATCTATAAATTGTACACTATTTAATAGAGAAATTAGCATGCTTATTTAAAAAAATATATGAACAATCTTTCTATTGAACGATATTTAGGAACAAGGAATTCTTGTAGTTATTTTTAAACATCATGTAGTAAAATTTTTATTTGTCAATGAAATTTGTAGGAAATAGAGCAAATTTAAATAAGTTTATTTCAGTCGTTTACATTGACTTTTACTTCTTAACTCGGTATATTTATATCTTGTTGAGACGGGATAAATACTACATATGGGTGTTGAAAATAAAGAAAACACCTATATATCGATATATGGTAAAATCGATATAATCTTTTGCGAGGAGGAACAGGTGATGATAAATACAATAATTGATGCTGAATTACCTGCGAATATACAGAAATTAAATCAAGACATAATGCATTTTCCAATGATTACACCTATTGATCAAAAAATGCATAAAACAACTTTTAAAGGTGTATCTAGAACGGTAATGTTAGATCGATACGCATTTAAAGATATTAAGCTTGTTACATTAGGTGTAGGTGACCTAGTTGTACTAACATATAAGGATGATCCAAAGTTTCCTCGTCGTGGTTATGGTGAAGTAATTGCTATTGACAATAGTCAGGAAGAAGTAACTGTTCAATTAGATTCTCAGTTTGAAGACGGAGCAATCATTACAGTTGCATTTAATAAAGTAGACAAACCACTTGAAATCTTCTACGAACAAATTGCAGACCGTGTGGCACGTGGGCTTGCATCTGCAGAAACTCCAGAAAAATTCTCCGAAGTAAAAGATATGTTTTATGAAATTTTAGCTAACAAAACTTTTGTACCAGCGGGACGTGTTTTGGCTGGTGCCGGTACTGGAGCTTCAACAACATTCTTTAACTGTTATGTAATGCCTCATATTCACGATTCTCGTGATGGGATTGGTGAGCACCGTAAGAAGGTAATGGAAATTATGTCACGTGGTGGTGGCGTTGGAACAAATGGATCAACTTTACGTCCTCGCGATGCAATTGTATATAGTGTGAATGGACGCTCAAGTGGATCAGTTTCTTGGTTACATGATTTATCTGAATTAACTAATTTAGTTATTCAAGGTGGTTCAAGACGTGGTGCGCAAATGATTATGATGAACGTCAACCATCCTGATATTGTAGAGTTTATCGTATCAAAGAACCAAAATCCAAAGGTTTTACGCTATATTGCGCAAACTACAAAATCGAAATTAATTCGTGAAGAAGTAGAGCGTAAATTAAAGTTCGAGCCAATTAGTGCAACTGAAAAAGCTGCTTATGAAGCATTAATTCATATTGCAACAATTGAAGGGAAATTAAATACACCTGAAATAGAACAGGCAAAAGAACTGCTTAATGATGGTGGTAAGTATTCAGTTCACAACCCTGAGTTTTTAACTGGTGCAAATATATCTGTTTGTTTAACGGATGATTTTATGGAAGCAGTTGAAAATGATGGAGAATACAAGCTTCAATTCCCAGATTTAGAAAACTATGATGATGAAATGCGTTTAATTTATGATCAAGAATGGCAGGAATGTGGAGATGTACGTGAATGGGCTGCCCGTGGATATGGTGTACGAACGTACCACACGATAAAAGCAAAAGAACTTTGGGATTTAATCAATGTGTGTGCAACTTATTCTGCTGAGCCAGGCATCTTCTTCTTAGATAATGCAAATAAAATGACGAACGCTGTATCGTATGGTCAAAAAGTAGTTGCAACAAACCCTTGTGGAGAGCAACCACTTGCTCCATTCTCTGTTTGTAACTTAGCAGCTGTTAACTTAGCCGAAATGACGGAAAATGGCAAAGTTAACTGGGAAAAGTTAAAGCAAACTGTTCAAATCGGAACGAGAATGCAAGATAACGTAATCGATGCTACGCCATATTTCCTAGAAGAGAATACAAAGCAAGCAAAAGGTGAACGCCGTATTGGATTAGGTGTGATGGGATTACATGATTTACTAATCCGTTGTGGTCTAGTTTATGGATCAGAAGCCGGCAACAAATTAGTTGATGAAATTTTTGAAGTGATTGCAACTACTGCTTATAAAACTTCAATTGATTTAGCGGAAGAAAAGGGAGAATTCCCGTTCTTATCGACTTTTGAAGATGGACGCGAACGTTTTATTAACTCAGGCTATATGAAAAAAATGCCTGAAGAAATTCGTGAAGCTGTTTTAGAAAATGGGATACGTAATTCGCACTTACTAACAATTGCTCCTACGGGAAGTACTGGAACGATGATGAATGTCAGCACTGGACTTGAGCCTTATTTCAACTTCGTATACTTCCGTTCAGGACGTTTAGGTAAATTTATTCCAGTTGTAGCTGATATCGCACTAGAATGGTTAGAAGCTAACGGATATGAAGTAAATGAAGAAAACGTTTATGAGATGATTGAACATCTTCCAGAACAATTTGTTGGAACAATGGACCTTTCTCCAGAAGCGCATGCTGATGTTCAATGTATTATCCAAAGATGGATTGATTCTTCAATAAGTAAAACAGTTAATGCTCCTAAAGGTTATTCTGTTGAACAAGTAGCAAAAGTGTATGAAAGATTACACAAAGGTGGAGCAAAAGGCGGGACTGTTTATGTAGACGGTTCACGTGATGCCCAAGTACTATCGCTAACAAATGAAGAAAATGATTTAACAAATGTAGAACTAGAAACAGTTGAAAATAGTAAAGCTGCAACGAAAAACGATACTGATGAAACTACTCAAGCTAAAACAGGTAACGTAGGTGTAGAAAACGGCGACACTTGTCCAATCTGCTTAGCTGGTACTGTAGTTGAACATGGTGGTTGTAATACATGTGATAATTGCCAAGTTCAGTTGAAGTGTGGAATTTAAAAGAAAGTGAAGAAATACCTCTTTAGATGTGATGATCTAAAGAGGTATTTTTTATGTCTAAAGAATTTTGAAAAAGTTAAGGCTTATTCCAAAATAGACCATATTCTTGAAGAATAAGAGGAAATAATAGAAAATAAGACAGAGCCTAAAGTTTATTGGGCAACTAAAGCTAGCGGTAACTCACATTGCTAATTCAAATCTTTTTAGAGAAATCATCGTTAGGATATTTAATTGGATAATCATCCACTGAATGTAACGATAAATAGGAGGAAAAGATGAAACCTATATCTATTTTAATAGCGGATGATGAACAGGAGATTGCTGATCTGGTAGCATTACATTTAGAAAAAGAAGGATATCATGTTATTAAAGTTTCGGATGGACATGAGGCAGTTCGTGTAGTCGAGACCGGGTCGATTGATTTATTAATATTGGATATTATGATGCCGAAAATGGATGGATATGAAGTAACTCGGCTCATTCGTGAGCGGTATAACATGCCGATAATATTTTTGAGTGCTAAAACATCTGATTTCGATAAAGTACAAGGTCTGGTCATTGGGGCAGATGATTATATAACGAAACCATTTACCCCGATTGAATTGGTTGCACGTGTGAATGCTCAATTGCGGCGCTTTATGAAGTTGAACCAACCAAAAGTAGATGATCATAAAGGTATCTTGGAATTTGGTGAAATAATGATTTCCCCTGATCAACGTACAGTTAAGCTTTATGGTGAAAACATCGAGCTAACGCCGAAAGAATTTGATATTTTGTATTTATTAGCCAGTCATCCAAAGAAAGTTTTTAGTGTAGAAAATATTTTTCAGCAGGTATGGGGTGATGCATACTTTGAAGGTGGTAATACCGTAATGGTACATATACGCACCTTGCGGAAAAAACTCGGAGAAGATAAGCGGAAAAATAAGTTAATCAAAACAGTTTGGGGAGTGGGGTATATATTCAATGGCTAAATTTATATACGGTTTTCGTTCTAAAATCATCGTATTATTTGGCTTAAGTATGACTCTGGCTGGTATGATAACCTACATAATTTTTAAAGGATTACAGATTTATTATCATACGATGGTTCGTTACGGTGACCCCTTGGCTCAGCTTCGTCGATTCATACAGAGTATTGGAGACGTTAACTTCTTTTTATTTCTATTTATCCCACTTTCGATATTGTTTTTCTATTTACTGACTAAGCCTTATTCTACATATTTTCAAGAAATATCAAACGGCATTCATTATCTTGCTGATGGCAACTTTAAACATCGGGTTTCGATTCAATCAAATGATGAGTTTGGAGATATTGCACAAGCAATTAATCTAGCAAGTGAAAAATTAGAAGAAGCCGTACAAAGAGGCGATTTTTCAGAAAACAGTAAAGAACAGTTAGTTGTAAATTTGGCACATGATTTGCGTACTCCGCTAACTTCTGTGCTAGGTTATTTAGATTTAATCCTTAAGGATGAGAAGTTAACTAAGGAACAAATCAGACATTTTTTAACGATTGCCTTTACTAAATCTCAGCGTTTAGAAAAACTGATTGATGAATTATTCGAAATAACTAGAATGAACTATGGGATGATACCACTTGAAAAAAGGGAAATTAATTTAAGTGATCTACTTTTCCAATTAAAAGAAGAATTGTACCCAGTTTTCGAGAAAAATAATTTGATTGCTCGAATGAATCTTCCGCCTCATTTACCTATTTTGGCTGATGGTGAGATGTTAGCTCGTGTGTTTGAAAATCTTTTAACGAATGCAAATCGTTATGGATATGATGGTCAGTTTGTAGATATTAACGGGCTTGTTGATGCAAAAGAAGTGATTGTTCAGATTGTTAATTATGGAGATTGTATTCCTCCGGAGGAACTTCCATTTCTTTTTGATATGTTTTATACCGGTGACAAAGCACGGACTCATCAAGAAGATAGCACGGGTCTTGGTTTATTCATCGCAAAGAATATTGTAGAGCAACATAATGGTACAATTACGGCCGATAGTAGTATAATCCGTACTGTATTTGAAGTTCGATTACCGCAGGAAAGTGTCCAAATTGACCAAGTTTAAAAGTTTCATAAAGAATTTAAGAAAAATTTAAATTTTACCCTACTTTTTATTTAAAAAGTTTTTCCTATTCTAGAATCAATCAGAATTAGGAGGAACGTGAAAATGAAGAAGTGGGGATTTTTAATGTTTTTAGTAATTTGCCTGAGCTTTACATTCGTTAATAAGGAAACGTCTCTTCAAGATAAAGTAGAGATTCAAAGATATAAAAAAAATAACAATGATCAATTAGATCATAAAGAGACTGCTGAAAGTTTCCAAACGAAGAGCATTACAAAAGAAATGGTCTATAAAGGAAATTTACTCTTGATAAACAAAAAATATCCTGTGCACCAAGAAAGTATAAAATCAGATGTTGTAAACATATTTACATACAAAGAATTGAAAAAGGAATACGAATTGCTTGATACTAAAATTGAATTGTCAGAGGATGTCGCCCGTAAATTTTCGGAGATGATTGTTGTTGCTAAAAAAGAAGGGGTTCCCCATTTTACAATTAATAGTGGCTTCCGAGACTTTGATGAGCAAAATGCACTTTATCAAAAGATGGGATCAGACTATGCCTTGCCCGCCGGCCGTAGTGAACACAATTTGGGTCTATCGCTTGATGTAGGATCTACCCAAATGAAAATGAATGAGGCACCTGAAGGTAAGTGGCTAGAAAAAAATGCTTGGAAATACGGTTTTATTATACGTTATCCAAAGGATAAAACGGCAATTACAGGCATTCAGTATGAACCTTGGCATATTCGCTATGTTGGATTGCCACATAGTGTGATTATGGAGGAAAAGAATTTTTCTTTAGAAGAGTATCTAGTTTTCTTAAAAAAACAAAAGTCTATTTCCGTTACTATAAATGGCGAAAAATACGAAATATCTTATTATCCAGTTACTAAAAATATGAACATTCAGGTGCCAACCAATCTTCATTATGAAATATCAGGCAACAACATGGATGGTGTGTTTGTAACTGTATTTCATAACTCAACAAATCTTAAGGAGGATAGCTTAGCGGAATGAAAATAATAAAATTAATGAACAAAATATTTGTTTCAGCATTATTTGTCTTTTATATGTATGCAGTAATTAGGGTCATTCTATTTAAGTTCCGCTGGAGAGATCTATCCTTTCTTTCGTATCAACTTCAGACTAATCTCGGGAATCCTGTTAATCTCATAAACGAATTGAAAATGGGAAATCTTATCCCATTTAAAACTATATTCATTAATATTAATACTCTATCATCTTGGCCTGATTTTAGTAATTTGGTTGGGAATATCGTAGCTTTCATCCCATTTGGAATGTTTCTTGTTCTTTTATCTAAAAATAGAGGGATGTCATTCATAGGCGTATTCTGTCGATCTTTGATTTTTAGTTTATGCTTAGAAACATCTCAAGTTGTTTTTTCGCTAGGAATTTTTGATGTGGATGATTTAATACTAAATACCTCTGGGGGATTGCTTGGCTATTGTGCGATCAAGTTTTGTGATAGGGTTTATAATAAATTTATAGATATATCAGGCGTTGGCCAAGATAGAGAGATTGTTGATAAACAGGAATTTTAAAATTTCGAGGAAGACCATATCATTAATAATAGGACTGGTTATTAGGTAAGAAACGGCTGCTATGAAGTAGCCGTTTTTTTTGTTAAATCAGCTAATTGAAGTTATGCCTTTTTCAGGCAATGTTAGAATATATTGAAGTTGTGGAGTAGAAACTAACGTGAGGAATGGATTGTGAAAAAAAAATCATAGAAAATCTATGGTTTTTTTGTTATATGTAGAGAGTAATTAATAAAAAAGAAAAAAGTGGAAAAGGGGGATAAGATGACTCAGGGAAATGTAAAAAGTGATGCAGGATGGAATTTTGATAATAGTTATTCAAAATTACCGGAATTCTTTTTTGCTACTCAGGATTTAAATCCGGTAAGTTCACCGAAATTGGTTGTTCTAAATAAACCGGTAGCATTATCACTTGGTCTAGATGTTCAATCACTTCAAAGCGAAGAAAGTGTAAATGTTTTTGCCGGAAATCAAGTGCCAGAAGGTGGATTGCCACTTGCACAAGCATATGCAGGGCATCAGTTTGCACACTTCAATATGCTAGGGGATGGAAGAGCTTTATTACTCGGTGAACAGATCACTCCAAAAAACGAACGATTTGATGTACAACTTAAAGGTTCAGGTAGAACACCTTATTCACGCGGTGGAGATGGTCGTGCAGCACTTGGCCCGATGCTTCGGGAATACATTATTAGTGAGGCGATGCATGCGCTTGGGATACCAACTACAAGGAGTCTTGCCGTTGTAACGACGGGTGAACAAATCCAGCGTGAAACCCGATTACCTGGGGCAGTTATGACCCGAATTGCTGCTAGTCATATTCGTGTTGGTACGTTTCAGTATGTTTCAAGATGGGGTAGTGTGAATGAACTTCAAGAACTTGCTGACTATACAATCCAAAGGCATTATCCAGAAATTGATCAAAATGATCCAAACCGATATTTTTCACTTCTTCAAGGAGTCATTAAACGTCAAGCTTCCTTAATTATCAAATGGCAACTTGTTGGTTTTATACATGGTGTAATGAACACTGACAATATGACAATTAGTGGTGAGACAATTGACTATGGTCCATGTGCATTTATGGATACATACGACCCAGGAACAGTTTTTAGCTCAATTGATCTTCGCGGTCGTTATGCATATGGAAATCAACCAAAAATGGCTGGATGGAATCTTGCGCGATTTGCTGAAACATTATTACCTTTATTGCATGATGATCAGGAAAAAGCTTTAGAAATAGCACAGAATGCAATTTCAGAATACCCTATTCTTTATGTAGATAATTGGATTGCAGGAATGAGGAAAAAGTTAGGAATATTTAATGAAGAAGAGCAGGATAAGTCATTAATTGATGAGTTACTTGAAATAATGGAAAAGTATAAAGCCGACTATACGAATACGTTCAGAGCATTATCATATGGTATTCAAGATGAAATGCCTTTGTTTACATCATCTGAATTTAAACAGTGGGAGAAACAGTGGCAGGAGAGATTAAGTAGACAATCAGAAACAAATGAAGCATCTCTTCAACTGATGCGAGACAATAATCCGACCGTAATCCCAAGAAATCATCGCGTAGAAGAAGCATTAGAAAAAGCGGTAGAGAATGGAGATTATAGCGTGATGGAGAAATTGCTTAAAGCACTTTCTAATCCTTTTATTGAATCGAAGGAACAGATAAATTATTGTACACTACCTCCTGACCCAGATCGTCCTTATCAGACTTATTGTGGTACTTGATTCTATTCATATATTTTTATAGTACAAATACTACCTTTATCTATAGGTAGTATTTTATTTTTTTAGTAAAAACAAGGAACATATTTTTAGTGAATCTGAGCATACACTTTGAATAAAAGTCGAAAATTTACTATATTAGAAAAAGTAAATTAAAAGTTTTCTGAATGATAATATAAGAGGGCAAATTTCCCTCTTTTTATATTTAGGCCAGTAGAAAGAAGTGGGGAAGTTGCAGAAGCAAAAAATTTATATCATTTTATTTTGTATTATGGTGGTATGGGGATTTAATGTAATTGCAACAAAAGTTCTCGTAGAGAACTTTATGCCAGTTACGATGACAGCTATTCGTGTTTTCACTGCTGGAGTAAGTGTTTTTATTATTTTATTTTTAATAAAAAAAGTTCGTTTACTTACTAAAAAAGAGTTTGGGTATGTATTTTTTGCGATGCTATTGAATGTAGTTGCACATCATTATTTTTTATCAATTGGTCTTTCCCAAACTTCAGCATCAAACGGAGGTCTAATTCTAGGAATGGGGCCGCTTTTAACAGCCTTATTGTCGGTTTTCTTTTTAGGTAGTACTATGAACTTTGTTAGAATTTTAGGCGTTTTATTTGGTTTTGCAGGTGTTGCTTTTATTGTCTTCCAGAGCGGAGGAGGTTTTCATGGCGTTTCGCATGGAGATTTTTATGTGTTTTTAGCAATCTTAGCTCAAGCATCTAGCTTTGTTTTAATTAAAAAAGTTTCAAAGACTTTAGATCCACGGTTAATGACTGGATATATGCTAGTGATGGGTTCGATTATATTATTTGGAATTAGCCAAATACTTGAGCCGGGTGGATTGGCTAGTATGGTGCATCATTCAGTAGGAATTTGGGCGGTATTTTTTGCATCAGCAGTTGTTGCAACAGCTATGGGGCATATGCTATATAATTTTGCTCTTGGTAAGGTTGGCACAACAGAGGCGGCTATATTTTTAAATTTAAATCCATTCTTTTCACTTATTGGTGCGGTATTATTTTTAGGTGAAAAAATTGTTTTAACTCAAGTAGTCGGTTTTATTTTAATTTTAATAGGTGTGATGTTTGGTTCAGGAGTATATGAAGATGTATCCCGCAAATTTAAAAGGGATAATCAATTCCAAATCTAAATTCAAAATAGTATAACCATGTATCTTAAGACAATTTACCAATAAGGTGATTGTCTTTTTTTATTTTAAGAAATGATTTCTAATTCATTTTTTCATGAAAAAAAACTACAAATTTAGGGCATATTATAAAGTATTCAAGCTATTAGGAAGGACTCATCAAGATGCCAATCGATCCAAGAACTCAATCATTAAATGCAGAAACAATTGAGAATGAACTAGAAATACCTAGTTGGTTTACAAAATTAAACAAGTTTAAATCTAATTTAAATAATTTGGAGATAGAGTCTCAGTTTTATGAACAGTTCTTAACCGTTTTAATTAATGAAGAAACAGCGTTAGAGCTGCAATATAAAAATATAAAGTATATTGAAAAGCTAGAGAATGAAATTCAAATAATGGAAGAACGCTATCGAAAAGTAATGCACTCAAAGCTTGGCAGATTAATTCAGTTTTATTGGAAAGCTAAGAGATGGCTTTTTAGAAAGATAAGAGGTTGGTGAGTAAGTTTTGAACAAATTTGAAATTCAGCAAAGGTTAGAAGAAATTGAAAAAATTAAGATCGAAATTTACCAACGAATGAATAAAGAAATCCCGGAAGACTTAATATTTTCAAAATATCATTTTAAAAAATTAATAAACGGTATTAGCGTAATCGTCCCGACATATAAAGGTGAAAAAGTGATAAGAAAATGTATTGAATCATTAAAAAATCAAACTTTATCACCAAAATATTTTGAAGTGTTCTTTATAATCAATGGAGAAAAAGATCATACCGAAGAGATATTAATGAATTTCATTAAGGAACATAATATAAATCACTTTAACATTCTTCATTCAGAAGAAGCTAGTGTTTCATCTGCAAGGAATATGGGAATTCAACAAGCGTCAAAAAAATACATTACATTCTTGGACGACGATGATTACATTTCACCGAACTTTCTTGAAAAACTATTCAATCATGCTGATGAAGAATCTGTTGTCATTTCACAAGTTGTGGACGTAGATCTAGAAGGTAATAGTAATCCTAATAACCCTGTTAACTCTCAAATAAAAAAAGCGTTAGATACTAAAATTTATACTTATACTGATTTAAATAGTGTTTTAACAATGAATGCTTGTAAATTAATACCAACAAAGAAAGTAAAAACGCAACGCTACGAACTCGGTTTAAAAAGTGGAGAAGATGTAGTGTTTTTTACTAAATTATTTGCTTTGCATCATTTTCATCTAAAGATTGTCCCATTAGAAGATCAGGCAATTTATTATCGTGTTTTAAGAGATAACTCAGTTTCTAGACGTAAAAACTCATTTGAGTTTAATGTAAAAGAACGTTTGGAAGTAATGAAAAATCTTGATGTTTTACTAGGAGAAACGAATAGTCCAACAATCCAACAATTCATTAAAGGTAAAATACACGCTCAATACGGATTTATAGATCGATATATAAACAATAGCAATGAATTGAGAGAACAAGTAATTGAAGAAGTAAATAAACATTGTTTCGTCTATTTCCCTTATTTTAAGTTATACAATGGAGAGACGCGTTCTTTAATTATTTCTTATTGTTTTCCACCGTACGTTGATACAAGTGGAACTGTAATGGCTAAGCGTATTATCGAAAATAATGAAGTGGTGGATGTAATTTATAATAATATGTCGAAGGTAAGGGAAGTTGATTATCGACAAAATGCAATGGTAGACGGTTTTATTAATAATCGCATGGAAATATCTTCTGCTAGTAGTTTTAAACAATGGAAATCAATGAAAGATTTTATTAAAAAATCTCTTAAGGAAATTAAATTTAAAGAAAGAAAAAATGGAACATACCATAAAATCTATAGCCGAGCACTGTGGCCTGCTTCACATTTTTTAGCATTTGAATACAAATTAAAAAATCCAAAGGTAAAATGGGTTGCAGAATTCTCTGATCCGATCCTATTAGATATTCATGGGAATGAACGGAAGTCAGCAATTATTGATTTAGGGTTTTATAAAAAAGTAAATGCACTTTTAAAGAAAAAAAACTTCCCACTAGCGTTAAATAACAATATGTTTTTTTGGTGTGAATACATTGTCTATGCATTTGCAGATGAAATTGTTTTTACAAATGAAAATCAGTTGAAATACATGTCAGAAATGTTCCCAATGCAGGAAATGAAAGAAGTCATTTTAAGTAAAGCAAAAATTTGTAATCAACCGACATTACCGAAGCAATATTATCACGTTAAAGCAAGTAAATATAGAATTGATGAAGACAAAGTGAACTTAGGGTACTTTGGTACGTTTTATCAAACGAGGAAGTTAAATGAAATAATTGAAGGGCTTAGTTTAACTAAACCTGAATTAAGAGATAAAATTAAACTTCATATTTTTACTTCTGATCCAAAATCACTTGCAAATGAACTTTCGGGAGAAGTAATTGAAAAACATATCAAAGTAAATCCATATGTTAACTTTTTAGAGTTTTTAAATTTTACAACAAAATTCGATTGTCTAATTGTTAACGATGCGTTTACGAAGGATTATAAAAATATTAATCCATACTTACCTTCTAAATTGAGCGACTACAAAGGTAGTGGGAATAATATATGGGGAATTTTTGAAGAAGGCAGTATTCTAAGTAGATTTGAAACGAAATACAAATCAGAGATTGGCGATATTGAAGGTGCTACTAAAGTGTTTGAATCTTTAGTTACGGAGAAGTTAATTCAACAATACAAGCAGCTTGATGAAGCATTACCGAATGAGAAATTAATGTAATAACGAAAAAAACAAAGTTACTTATTATAATTTTGTAAAGGGTAGATTCTTCATGATTAAAAAGGGTTTTAATTTGCTCGGACCAATTCTAATCGGATTGGTCTGTAGCTATTTACTTGTAATTTGGTCTCATAATTATTTGTGGAAGAACAATGTGAATCTTTATCAGAATTGGATTATCACGGATTTTTTTAAGTGGAACTTTATGATTGTGTCAGTTGTTGTATCAGTATTAATCATTGGGCTTCTTGTTCTAGGCTATAATGTTTGGTGGATTTTAATTACGATTGTAGGTTCAATTGGGATTTTTTCATATGCGCTATCAGAAAAAATAAAATATACTGGAGAGCCTTTTCATCCAAGCGACTTATTTTTCCTGCGTGACCCAATCGTTTTTTTACAATTTTCAAAGCTTCCATTTCTTCTAAAATGGGGAGCGTTAATTGGAATCATAACATTTCTTTTTTTAGGGACTTTTTTTGCCTATAAAAAATGGAGAAATGCTTCTGCAAGGAAAAATAGTCTACGCTTTTTACTAATTGTATTTCTTGGGGTCTTTTTTACATTTGGTTCAAAAGAAGGCTATGCTTATTTTGTAAAAAACTCAAATGTAGAATATATACCTTGGAATTACGAAACTAGTGTTGAAAGATATGGTATGTATCCAGCATTTTTAGTAACTTATGTAAATAGCAAGCGTGGAGAACCTCAAGTATCTAATGAAGTGAAAAATGAGGTCATTAAAGAGATCAATTCTTTAAAACCACTTTCCAAACCTAAACAATTACCAGATATTTTAGTGATTCAAAGTGAGGCCTACAGCATTCTTGATGACATGAAATTAAAATGGGACTCTGATCCCAATGCACCTCTTCGCTCTATAAATGAAGGGATTCATGGAACTTTAATAAGTAATACATTTGGAGGACGGACGGCTAACGAGGAGTTTGAAGTATTAACTAGTCTAAAATTAAAACGTAAATTCGAAGAGCGGACACCATACCAAGAAGGAAAAATGGGTAATAGGCCATCACCTAGTTTCATTCAAGATGTTAGAAACTTTGGTATGGATACAATAGCCCTTCATCCATTTAAAACATCATTTTTCAAACGAAAAGAAGTTTATCCTAACATAGGATTTAACCAGTTCTTGTCAGAAGCAGATTTATCTTCTTGTGAAAAGTTTGGTTCATATTTATCAGATGAGTGTAGTTCGAAAAAAGCATTATCATTAATTAGTAAAAAAGGGAGCCAATTTGTATTTTTTGTGACAATGCAAAATCATTTTGATTGGCGTAAAGGCCATTTTCCTGAAGAAAACATGAAAGTTAATGGAGTACCGATGGATGAGGATTTAAAAGGAAAAGTGGAGAGTTATGCAAGTGGGATTTATAAAAGCGGCAATTCTCTCGTTTCAGTATGGCAAGAAATAAAAAAACGTAAGAATCCTACAATCGTCCTTTTTTATGGTGACCATCGTCCAACATTTGGCGATAAAAAGGCAACATACGAGCAGTGGGGAGCACCAGTGGAGAAGATTGAAGGAGAAGATTGGTATAATGAAACTCCGATGTGGATTTGGAGTAACGACAAAAATACAATGGACAAGATCCGAAACTATTCGAAGCCATTTTTAGAGAAAGGAAATCTTAAATTAGAATCATACGAAATTGCACCACTTTTAATGAAAGTTCTAACTAACGGTCAGATTGAACATTCATGGTATGACTGGGTACTTCAAAAACATTCAAATGATATTTGGGATTGGGTAATCTATGATCGAGTATATGGTGAAGGAATAACCTTTAATAGAAAATAAAAACGGGCCAAATGGGCCCTTTTTTATTGGGAAAAACTGACTTATTTTAATACTTCGGAAAGAAATCTGATTGCATTTTAAAAGTGTTTACATAAATTGGGAGTTCTTGAAAAAAATACAAAAAGGGATAAGTATACTTTAGGAGGTTTGAAATGAGGAAACTAGTTTTCTTAAAAGGTCCATTGATCTTACTAATAGTATTTGTTAGTTTCTTTTGCAATGTTCAACATAATAATGTAAATGCTTTTACAAGCCAAGTACTTCAAATGGGTGCTACAGGAGAAGATGTTATTGAATTACAGTCTCGGTTAAAATACAACGGCTATTACACAAGCAAAGTGGATGGGGTATTTGGATACAACACATATTGGGCAGTTAGGAATTTCCAAAATAATTTCGGAATGCCTGTCGATGGGATTGTTGGAGCTAAGACAAAAGCGATGCTAGTAAAAGCTACAAAATATGAAAAAGGTGAAAATGCAGGTGCTGGATCGAATGTTCCGAATGGCTATTCGCAAAATGATATTCAGTTAATGGCTAATGCAGTTTATGGTGAATCACGTGGTGAACCGTATATTGGACAAGTAGCAGTTGCTGCAGTAATTCTGAATCGCGTTAGCAATTCATCATTTCCAAACACAGTGTCTGGTGTTATTTTTGAGCCGGGTGCATTTACGGCTGTGTCTGACGGACAAATTTATTTAACACCAAATGAGACAGCCAAAAAAGCTGTTTTAGATGCTGTAAATGGTTGGGATCCGAGCGAAAGTGCACTTTATTATTTTAATCCCGACACAGCAACAAGTGCTTGGATTTGGAGCAGACCACAAATAAAACAAATTGGTAGACATATATTTTGCCGATAAGAAAGGAGTGTTTTAAGTGATTAAGGAAGCTACAATAGGCGTGTTAGCAATTGGAATTATCGGAACATCATATTGGGGTTATACAGAGCATAAGGCTAAAAACGAAATCAATATCCAGGCAGAAAACAACTATCAACGGGCATTTCATGAACTAACTTATGAAATAGATTTATTACATGATAAAATTGGGGATACTTTAGCAATGAAATCAAAGTCATCTCTTTCTCCAGCACTAGTTGAAGTATGGGGACTAACTTCTCAAGCTAGATCTAACGTAGGGCAACTTCCTTTGAGACTATTACCAGTTAATAAAACGGAAGAATTTCTAACAAATATTGGTGATTTTAGTTATCGAACTGCAGTAAGAGATTTGGATAAAGAACCATTGACTCAAAATGAATACGCGACACTGCAAAAGTTATACGATAACTCTGCTGATATTCAAGGAGAGATTAGAAAAGTTCAGCATATGGTATTTGAGAATAAATTACGTTGGATGGATGTAGAGCTTGCTTATGCAAAAGATCAAAATCCGAAAAATAACGTAATTATTGATGGATTTAAGACAGTGGAAAGGAATGTAATGACATATTCCGATGCAAATGCAGATCCATCACTGACAAATTATAAAGTAAATCGTACAAACCTTTCGAATGTAAAAGGTGAAAAAATAACGACCGAGCAAGCAAAGGACATTGCAAAAAAGTTTCTTGAATTAAATAGTACTGCACAAATAAAAGTTGATCTTACAGGTGAAAAATTAGCAGATCGGTACTATAGCTTAGAAATTCGGGAACCAAAAACAAATAGCGAAATTTATATGGATATTACTGAAAAGGGAGGATATCCAGTTTGGGTTATTGATCGTCGTGATATTAAAGGGCAAAAAATCGATTTAAATCAGGCTTCAATTAACGGTCTGAAATTTTTAGAGCGTAATAAATTCTCCAATATGGAACTAACAGAAAGCTCGCAATATGATACGATTGGTGTATTTACATACGTAACAAAGCAGGATGGTGTAAGAATTTATCCTGAATCTGTTACGATGAAGATTGCTCTTGATGACGGAAGTATTGTAGGATTTTCATCAAAAAATTACTTAGCAGCATATACAAAAAGAACGATTCCAAAGCCGAAAATATCGGTTGAAGAAGCGAGAAATAATATTAATTCAAACTTAAAAATAATGGAAGAGCGTCAAGCGATCATTTTAAATAAATTGAATCAAGAAGTACTTTGCTATGAATTTGTAGGAACACGAGGAAACGACACATATCAAATTTTCGTGAATGCGGATACTGGTGTAGAAGAACAGATTAAGAAATTGAATGTCTTAATCGAAAACTACGACTGAAGCTTACACTTTTTAACGATGAGGACTTAAGCATAAAACTTAAGTCCTCTATTTTATTGTAAAGATTCTCCAATATAAATGAAGATTGAAGATAAAATTTTCATTTTATGATCATCTATTAATGATTATAAATGTTAAAATGTTTGAAATTTTAATTTACCAATAATCTCTAGTAATTTTTTTATTCTTAGAAGTTGAAAATATAAAAAGCTAATTTTTGAAAAAAAGGTTCAAAGGTTAAAATATAAGTTAATATTCGTTCTTAATTGTCCAACAAACTGATAAATAATAGGTTATTTCTAAGTAAAGGATATTAGATTATATTTTTATCGTAAACTTTTTTTGGTGAGTAAGTTGATTGGAACGGAGGGGTGCTCGACTCCTATGGGAAATGCGGGAAGGCTGAGACCCCACAGGAACGAACGTGACGAGGAGGCTCAGGTCTCGCCCCATGGAAAGCGAGCATCCTGTAGTGGAAATCAACATCACTCTACTCCTTTTACGAAAATTTGATAATTAATTTATAAGTTTGCTTTTAAACAGCTTGAGGGAATGGTTTGAGTTATAACCATTTCCTTTTTCATTTTTACTAGATTTAATAATAGTAGGAATACCAAACTAGCATTTCAGTTCAAAATACATGCATTATTTATTACAAATACGAGACTTTTTTCAGATCGTTTACATACATAATCCTGTCCGTTAAGTCTGACAAGATATCATACTTTAGGCTTGTACAGAGCTTTATTTTAAGCGACTTTAGGAGTAGGAATTTATAGAATTCAAGTAGCAAAAAAATATTTTTTATATTTGTCCTAATGTCCAAAATGGCGAATATATATTTCTTGAGATTAAAATTCTAGAGAGAGAGAGGTAAGGGGTAGATTCTGCTTGTTAGTAGAAGTTTAATTGTCTTGTAAGCGTTTCCTTTAGAGAGAAAGGGGGATTAAATGAACATATTATTATGTTGTGCCGCCGGTATGTCTACAAGTTTATTAGTTACAAAAATGGAAGCTGCTGCAAAATCTGAAGGAATCGATGCAAGGATTTGGGCAGTGGGTGCTAATGATGTTAAAAATCATCTTGATCAAGCAGATGTATTACTTGTAGGTCCCCAAGTAAGGTACCTACTCCCACAATTAAAAAAAGAAGGTTTACAAAAAGGAATACCAGTTGATGCCATCAATCCGGTTCATTACGGGATGTGTAAAGGAGCAGAGGTCCTGAAATTTGCAATCGATTTAATAGGTTCATAATTTCATATAGGGGTGATTTGTGATGGCCAACTTTACTCAAATGTTAGAAGAGAAAGTAATGCCTGTTGCTGGTAAAATTGCAGGTCAAAGACACTTGCAAGCATTACGTGATGGAATTATTTTAACACTGCCTCTTATTATTGTCGGTTCTATTTTCTTAATTTTAGGCTTCTTACCGTTTGACGGATATCCAGATTTTATGGCAAAAACATTCGGTGCAGCTTGGCAAACAAAACTTCTTTATCCTGTAAGTGCTTCATTTGATATAATGGCGCTCATTGCAGGATTTGGTATTGCATATCGACTCGCTGAACATTACAAAGTAGATGCATTGAATGCTGGTGCGATCTCGATTGCCTCATTTATTTTATCAACACCATACTTCACAATGTTTACTCCAGATGGAGCAACTGCTGCTATTAAAGTAGGCGGCGTACTTCCTATGGCATTTTTAGGTAGTAAAGGTCTGTTTGTTGCTATTATTATTGCATTATTCTCAACTGAGGTTTATAGATGGGTAATTCAAAGGAACTTCGTAATTAAGATGCCAGATGGCGTACCACCTAGTGTAAGTAAATCATTCGTTGCTTTATTCCCTGCATTTTTAGTTATTCTCCTAGTATGGATTATTCGTTTATTAATTGAAAATACACACTATGAAACTCTACACAATGTCGTTGGAGATCTATTACAAGATCCACTTAGTAGACTTGGTGGGTCATTAGCTGGCGCGTTAATTGCTGTATTATTAATTCAGTTATTATGGTCAGTTGGTTTACACGGTGCGGCAATTGTTGGTGGTGTAATGGGCCCAGTATGGTTAGCTGCAACTGATGCAAACCGTTTAGCCCTGCAATCTCATCATGCAATGCCAAATGTCGTTACACAACAATTCTTTGATATCTTCGTCTACATGGGTGGTTCTGGTGCAACAATTTGTTTTGCTCTTATGATGCTATTATTTGCAAAGAGTCAGCATGCAAAACAACTAGGAAGGCTATCAATTGGACCTGGTATCTTTAATATTAATGAACCAATTACATTCGGTGCGCCTGTTGTAATGAATCCACTGCTTTTAGTTCCATTTATTCTAACTCCATTAGTTCTTGTTGTAACCACATATATAGGAATGAAAACGGGATTTGCTCCAAAAACACATGGTATTGCAATTCCTTGGACGACTCCACCAATTATCGGCGGTTGGCTAGCAACTGGAGGTAACTGGAGAGGTTCTGCAATGCAATTGATTAATCTTGTTATAGCATTTTTAATTTACTTCCCATTCTTTAGAATGTGGGATAAACAAAACTTACAAACTGAACAAGGCGCACCAAAATAAGAAATTTATAAAGGGGCTTGCCCAGACTATCTGCAAAGCGATCGCTTTCAAATAGTCTGGGTACTCAGAGTTTTAATTCTGCGTAAACACACTGGAAGCTTGCCTATAGGCAGGCTCTTGGTATTGTTTTCTTAAATTCTTGTAAAGGGTGTGATTCTAGTGACAAAAGAAGAATTGTACAACCTTTCCTTTCAGTTAATCTTGCATAGTGGAAATGCTAGAAGTCTTTCAATGGAAGGAATCTATGCAGCAAAAGAAAAGAATTTTGAACTAGCTTTTGAGAAGCTTTCAGAGGCAGATCGCGAGTTTAGTCAAGCACATCGCTTTCAAACTCAATTGATTCAGGCAGAGGCTGGTGGAGAAGATTTTGATACACCAATTCTATTAATTCATGCACAAGATCATTTAATGACAGCAATGACGCTTAAAGATTTAGCAAGGGAGATAATTGAACTGCGGCAAGAAGTAAGCAATCAATAAAGGGAGGTTACAACAGGTAATTTAAATTGATACAAGTTTATAAAAATATCACAATTTGTTCTAAATCAAATTCACCTATTGTGTTTAAATTTACATGAGGTGATTAATTTGAAATTATATTTGAAAGGTGGATTTGCCCAAAAGATAAGGAGACTGAACAAACTCATAGAAAATGGTTCAAAACAATGATACTTGCGAAGAAAGTGAGATTAAAGCCAACTAAAGAACAAGAAATACAATTATGGAAATCAGTTGGTACAGCACGATGGGCATATAATTGGGCATTGGCTAAGCAGAAAGAAAATTTTAAAACAGGTGGGAAATTTATTTCTGATAGTATGTTAAGAAAAGAATTAACTAGATTAAAACAAACTGAAGAATTTTCTTGGTTGTATAAAGTATCGAATAATATTACAAAGCAAGCGATAAAAGATCTTTGTAATGCGTATAAAAAGTTCTTTAAAGGGTTAGCTGATAAACCAAAATTCAAAAGTAGAAGAAAATCAAAACCATCTTTTTATAATGATAATGTGAAGTTAAAAGTAAAAGGAAAGAAAGTGTTGATTGAAAAAGTCGGTTGGGTTGTAACTTCTGAAATTATATCAGATGAAAAATACTATAATCCTAGAATTAGTAATGACGGGAAATACTGGTATATATCTATAAGAATGGAAGAATTAAAACCAGTAGTTGAAATGACTGAAGTCTCACTTGGTATTGACGTAGGGATAAAAGAATTAGCAGTTTGTTCAGATGGCATCAAAAAGAAAAATATTAACAAAACAAGCACTGTTAGAAGGTTAGAGAAACGCCTGCGTAGGTTGCATCGTCAAGTTTCTCGTAAATATAAAATGAATAAGGAGGGAGACCGTTACGTCAAAACAAGCAACATTATAAAAATCGAAAAGAAGATACAACTATTATATAGAAGGTTGTCAAATATCAGAATAGACCATCTTCATCAATCCACGAGCGAAATCGTGAAAACCAAACCATTTCGCATCGTAATGGAAACTTTAAATATCAAAGGAATGATGAAGAATAAGCACCTGTCAAAAGCAATCGCGAAGCAGTGTTTATGTAAATTCAAACGCCAAATTCAATATAAATGTGAAAAATATGGGATTGAATTTGTTGAAGCTGATAAATGGTACCCATCTTCTAAAACGTGTTCAAGTTGTGGAAATAAGAAAAATGATTTAAAACTATCAGACCGATATTTTAAATGTGAATGCGGTCATGGAATAGATCGAGATCTAAACGCAGCGATCAACTTGTCACGATATAAATTAGTAATCTGACACTTAGACGTCATTACTGATATGTAGGATTCGTTGTATCCGAATTTACGCCCTTGGAGTGTTATACCAAACGAGAGTAGCTTCGGCAAAATCGGACACGTAGAACAGGGAAGTAAACAAAATCTATAAAAATAGTAGATACTTGGATTTTTATAATTTTTTGGCAACGGTTACATAGCATGAGTAAAACTATCAAAATTGCGACAATTGGTGGGGGATCAAGTTATACTCCAGAGTTAGTAGAAGGTTTTATTAAGCGGTACAATGAGCTTCCTTTACGAGAGCTCTGGCTAGTAGATGTTGAAGAGGGCAAGGAGAAATTAGAGATTGTTGGTCAATTAGCAAGACGAATGTTTGAAAAGGCAGGTCTTCCGGTAGAAGTTCATTTGACCCTTGATCGAAAAGAGGCGCTTAAAGATGCCGATTTTGTTACAACCCAATTTCGTGTTGGTTTGTTAGATGCGAGGGCAAAAGATGAAAGAATTCCTTTAAAATACGGGGTACTTGGTCAAGAAACAAATGGACCAGGAGGATTATTTAAAGGTTTGCGAACAATTCCAGTAATTTTAGATATTGTAAAAGATATGAGAGATCTTTGTCCAAATGCGTGGTTAGTTAATTTTACGAATCCTGCTGGTATGGTTACCGAGGCGGTACTTCGTTACACCGACCACCGAAAAGTAGTTGGCTTATGTAATGTCCCAATTGGAATGGAAATGGGAATTGCCAAATTATTAAAGGTTGAGCATTCACGCGTACGGATTGATTTTGCTGGATTAAATCATATGGTTTATGGGTTAGATGTATTTGTTGACGGCGAAAGTGTAAAAGATCAAGTAATTGAATTATTAACGAATCCGGAAAACTCTAGTTTTGTTAAAAATATTCAAGGATATGGATGGGAACCTGAGTTTCTCCGTGCTTTAAACGCACTACCATGTCCATACCATAACTATTATTATAAAACTCGTGAAATGGTTGATAAAGATATTAAAAATGCCGAAACTGTAGGGACCCGTGCTGAAGTTGTTAAAAAATTAGAAGTTGATCTTTTTGAACTTTATAAAGATCCAAATCTATCAATCAAACCACCTCAGCTCGAAAAACGAGGGGGAGCTTATTATAGTGATGCAGCCGTTCGTTTAATTTCTTCTATTTATAATGATAAAGGTGATATTCAACCAGTTAATACGATGAATAATGGTTCGATTGCTAGTATTCCAAACGACTCAGCAGTTGAGGTTAGTTGTGTCATTACAAAGGATGGGCCAAAACCAATCGTAATGGGGGATCTACCGGTTTCTGTAAGAGGGCTCGTTCAACAAATCAAATCATTTGAAAGAGTAGCTTGTGAAGCAGCGGTAACAGGTGATTATGAACTGGCAATTCTAGCGTTAACGATTAACCCGTTAGTTGCATCTGATCAAGTTGCTAAACAAATTGTTGATGAAATGCTAGAAGCACATAAAAAATATTTACCTCAATTTTTTAAAGAGGTGAAGGTTAAATGATTAAATTAATTGTTAATGCAGACGATTTTGGTTATTCAAGGGGAATTAATTATGGAATAATTGATGCACATAAAAATGGAGTTGTTAACTCAGCTACGATGATGATGAATATGCCCGGCGTAAGTCATGCGGTAGAGCTAGCAAAAGAAAATCCAAGCCTTCAAGTTGGAATACATCTTGTTTTAACTTGTGGAAAGCCACTTTTAAATAATGTTCCAACACTTGTTAATGAAAAGGGTAACTTTAAAAGTAGACATGAATTCTTTGAAGATAAAAATATATTACTAGATGAATTGGAAAGAGAATGGACTGTACAAATAGAAAAATTCTTAGAATCGGGACTAAAACCAACTCATTTTGATAGCCACCACCATGTTCATACTGTTCCTGAATTTTTACCAGTCGTACAGAAGTTAGCTCAAAAATATAATTTATGTGCTAGACGCATTTCTGAAAATGCTTTACAAGGGATTGCTCCTTTTACAGATGTTTTTCTTCATGATTTCTATGGAGAAGGCGTAACGGATGACTATTTTGATAAGATTTTAACGCGGGTTCAGGACGGTCAATCTGTTGAAGTCATGTGTCATCCTGGTTATCTTGATCATGAGATACTAAACAATTCTTCTTATGCTAAAGATCGAGTAAAGGAGACGCTAATTTTATCTGCTGTTAAACTACCAAAAGGGATTGAATTATTATAGGCTAATTTGATTTATTAGCATAGAGTCGGAATGGGACTCTATGCTTTTTTTTGTATAAATATATAATTAGAGTTTTATAATCATGGGAAAAAATGTAAGATGAAATAGGAGTAGTTTTACACTATAATGAATATTAACAATATTAAAATAATATTTAAGGAAAATACCTATGAAAATTGGAAAAATTATTAATTACCATCGAAAAAAACAACAGATGACACAAGAGCAACTCTGTGATGGAATTTGTTCAATTTCTCATTTAAGTAAGATTGAGAACAACTCAAAAGAGGTTAATATCGAAACTTTAAACTTATTGTGTATGAAGTTAGGTATATCAGTTGAGGATGAAAAAAATAAAGTTAATCATATTAAAATAAAATTACATGAGTTCTATGACTCAATTGAACGACTTCATCATAAAAAAGCAGATGCGCTCTATTTAGATCTAAGGAAATATAGGGAGTTTGTTCTATATACGGAACTACTTTATGTATATGAATTGTACATGTTAAGGTATATTTTGTTTTTAAATCAACTCGAATTAGCAGAGCAAATGATTGAAAAAATGAGTCAAAATGTAAGGATGTTTTCTGAATTTGAATTATTTGTTTGGAATGTATTAAATGCAATTTTTAATCATAAAAGGAATAATTTTATTAAATCTTTGAATTTTTTAGATGAAGTAAAGGATTTAAGGAAACAGTATCGAGATGAAATAACAGAATATTATTATTTAAAATCATTAATGCATTGTAGATTAGGACAATCAGCATTAGCAATTTATTTTGGTAATAAAGCATTAGAGGTTTTTAAACAAAGGAATAACATTATACGAACGTTAGATGTAAAAACAATTTTATCAATTCATTTAACTGAAACTGGCGAATACGAAAGAGCAGAAAATTTATTAAAAGAAATACTAGATGATGCAGAATTAATTCAAAACACAACAATTGTCGAAATGGCATGGCATAATTTGGGTTACTTGTATGGCGCTAAAAACCTCTCAGAAAAAGCGCTGGAGTGTTATTATAAATCACTAGCGTTAATTGAGAAAAATACCGAGAGTTATTATCTTACATTAGGGAATATTGCTTCTCATTTGCTAAAGCTACAAAAAAATGAACAAGTTGTGAATATGCTAGAACATGAACTAGAGTTATTTGAAGAAAAAACAAAATTAGAATATGTGAAATTACGCGTATTATATTTTGAAGCAAAAAATGAAGAGAAAGCATTAATCCAATATTTAATGGAAGACGGCTTACCAATCATGGAGAAACATGGTAATCGAATGAAGGTTTATGAATATAGTGAACGAATCGCCGAGTATTACCAAGATCAAGGAGACCCACTTTTAGCTAACAAGTATTTACAAATCAGTTTACATCAAATGAAGAAGACACATAATAAAGGGGTTATCAGATGAAAAAAATGATTAAAATTATCGTTCTCTCCTTAATCATCACTGTGCTGGTGAATGTAGGAATAAATACTATTCAAATTCATCACTCTTCAAACAATGAAATTTACGCATCCAATAAGAAGCAAGACGATCCAAAACCTCCAGGCAGTTGATGGGGATATAAAGAAGAAACACAAGGTTAGTTCATTTTCCTTGTGTTTTTTATTTTTATTTGAATTAAGCCGATTCCTTAAAGTGTTCGTGATTGATCTCTATCCAAAAAAATGGGATGTCTCAATACTACTAAGACATCCCGCATTTATTTACAAACTTACTGGCTTACTAGTATCTTGCTTTCTACGTTGTTTTCTAGATTTTCTAAAATAAAGTAACTCATAAATGACAGGGATGACAATTAGTGTTAATAATGTTGAAACAGTTAATCCGCCAATTACTACAACTGCAAGGCTTTGTGATACAAGACTACCGGTTTCGGCTTTTTTGAATAGTAGTGGTAGCATTGCACAAATTGTAGCAACAGCCGTCATGAGAATTGGCCGAATTCGAGTTACCGCAGCATCAATAATTGCTTCACGTAGAATCATTTGTTTTTCTTTTTGTTTTACTCGGTCTAGTAATACGATTGCGTTTGTTACGACAATTCCGATGAGCATCAGTGCTCCTAATAGTGCTGTTGGTTCAACTGATATGCGACTTATAATCAATCCAAGCACAGCTCCAATCGCTGCTAAAGGTAAAGAACATAGTATAGCAATTGGTGCACGGAATGTTTTAAATGTAATAATCATGATTAGGAATACTAAGCCGATTGAGACAAGCATGATCATATATAGATCTGAGAAATCTTGTGATTGTTGTGCAAGAGCACCACCAATGTAAACATTTACGCCATCGGCAATTTTCATACCTTTTGATTTTTTATCTCCAAAAATAACTTTATTTAAATCTGCATTAATTTTTGAAAGTTTATCCGGCTTTACTTCAGCGGATATACTTAAATATGGATCGCCGTCTTTATGATATAGATTCGTAGACTTTTCCTCTACTTTTAGTGTAGCTACTGACGATACCGGAATCATTCCAGTTTTAGTCATAATCGGTACTGATTTAATATCGTCAGGAGTTTTAGGTTCTAATATTGGTTCAAGATATACATCAGTCGGTTGTTGATCAATTGTAACTGTTCCAAGTGGAGTTCGATTCAACATAACAAATAACTGTTGCGATAGTTGTTCAGCATTACCTTTGGAAGGGTCAACCTCTAACGAGTAAACCGTTTTTTTGTCTTCCTCATTTGTTGTTACCTTTTTAACTCCATCAATATTTTTTATTTTATTTTTAATTTCACTTGCGGTATTCTCTAAATCATTTAAATTATTTCCGACCACATCAATTGTAATTTGAGTTTTAGATCCTCCAAATAAACTAGATGCCATTGTACTTAATTCTGCATCCGCATAGTTAGATTTTTGCGTATTGATTTTTTTTACGACTTGATCAGTAAGTTTTTTATTGTCTAGTGTAATTAAATAGATTGCTTGGGTAGAAGAGCGGACATCCCCATATTTTGCAGCATCAGCTGTACTACCTAATTGAGTGTAAACTCCTTTTATTCCTTTTTGTTCAAGAATATACTTTTCTAGTTTAAGCGTGTTTTCCTTTACTTTTTCAACTGGTGTATCACTTGGATACGTTAATGTTGTTTGAACAAAGTCTGAAGATGAATTATCTGTCGCACCTTTTGGCATAGCAAAATAAGTACCTATCGAGCCGACAAATAATAAAAATGAAACGACTAAAATGACCCATTTATGATTTAATGACCATGTGAGAACTTTTTTATATCGTACTGAAGGCTTATGAGCTTTTAATTTAGCCTTTTTAAGGAAGAATGCACTTAATAATGGAACGACCGTCAATGCAACAAATAATGAAGCTAATAAAGAGTAAGTAATAGTTAAAGCAAATGGAAGCATGAAATCTTTAAGCCCCGTGCTAATAATTCCTATTGGTAAAAATACTGCAACAGTCGTTAAAGTAGAGGCTGTGATTGCACTCCCGACTTCTTTTGTAGCGTCAATAATCATTTGAACCGAAAATTTCTCTGATTGAGTTTTTCTAAAAATATTCTCAATAACTACAATACTATCATCAACTAATCGTCCAACTGCTACAGCTACTCCACCAAGTGTTAAAACATTAAGTGTAATGCCGGACTCCGCAAGTAAAAATAATGTTAAACATAAAGATAGAGGAATTGAAACAATTGTAATTAGTGTTGAACGTACATTTCTTAAGAATAACATGATGACAATCGTAGCAAATAATGCACCAAGTAAAACTTCCTTAATCATTGCATGTACAGAAGTTTTAACCATATCTGATGTTGCGACCATTACATCTGAATTCATATTTTTATATTTTTTATTTAAGTGTTTAGTAGCTTCTCTTACATCCTTTGTAATACTAACAGCATTAGAATTACTATCCTTTGTGATGATTAATAATAATCCGTCTTTTCCGTTGATTCTTGTTAGATTGTTTGCTGGCTTTTTCACTTCAACAGTTGCAATATCAGCTAATTTAACATGATCAGCGACCATAAGACTCTTTACTTTGTCTATATTGTCTAAATTCCCAACAACTTTTATATTACTAGTTTTATCATTTATAATACCTTCACCAACTGAAACTGCAGAATTTTGGCCTCGAATAATACCCATGACAGTTTCTAGTGATACTTTATTTTGCGCAAGCTTCGCATTATCGACTTTTACAGAAACAAAAGATTTTTCTGTACCGTATGTTTGAACGTCAGCTACGCCTTTTATGTCTTTGAAATATGGAATAATTTTTTTGTTTGCAAAATCAATATTATTCGGACTTAATCCATCCTCAAAAGTGATTGCAACATCTGCGATAGGGATCATGGAAGTGTTTAATTGAACAATTGTAGGTTTACTAACATTTTGAGGTAGGGTGACTTTATTTAAAGATTCTTGGACTTCTTGTTTAGCGTCCTTCATGTTCGTTCCTGATTCATAATATACATCAATCTTTGAGAAACCATTGCTTGTGCTTGAATAAATATGACTTTTACCTTTCACACCAGAGACAGCACTTTCGATCGGAGTAGTTACTTGATCCTCCATTGTTTTCGAATCAGTACCTTGGCCCATAACAATGACAGAAACAATTGGTTGATCTGCAGCAGGTAGAAATTCCATTGGAAGCTTTTTATAACTTAATACTCCAATTAATAAAATGAGAACTGATAAAAAGGTAATGGCGGCTTTATTATTAAAGGCCCATTTTGTAAACCACGACATTCAAGTTATCCCCCTTTATGGTAAATATATCCAGTAACGCACAAGTTGAATCGTAACACACTAATCTTAAAATTAAAATACATTCAATTTAGAATTTACAAAATATTTAAGAGCACAATTCGACATTTGAACAGTTTAAGTGGTAAATGAATTAATACATACTTTACTAAAATATGAGACAATTTGTCTTTTATACTTGTTTAATGATTAAGATAGACGATTTAAAAAAACAGTTTTATTAATTCCGTTGTCGTTCTTAACTAGTCCAGCCAGCTAATGAATCTGATAAAGAATTCGAGAGATTATAGTTGAATGACTAGCGAAAGAGAGCGATCATTGACAGGGGTTGAACGGAGTGATCAAGCAGAGCTACTAGCTGTCAAATTAAAAAGCTGCCACTATAAAATGGCAGCTTTTATAATTACTATTTTAGACAATCGATTCCAGTGGATTTAAATAAAGTTTTATAAAACCCAATTACCCCTTGAGAATACCAGACGATTGTGTTTTTTCCCTAGAAAGTCTTTCGAAAACCTCTAAACAAATGTATCCGGTAGCAGGTATTAGTATTAGTAGAATAAATCCAACTGGTCCACTAACAAATTTTGCTACATATCCAGCTTTCGGAACCTTCAATATTAGTTTACCGACGAGATTATTAGAGGTGACAACACTGGAATCTGCTGTATTGTTATTGTCCCCTTTTGTTACAAATCCAATCTTTCCTTGATTTTGTTTAATGGAGACGACACGATGGGTAAAAAACTTTGTAGGTGAATCTCTAAAAGTAATCACATCATTTACTTTTACATCCGATGGCTTCGCCTTTTTAATAATGACTAAGTCACCCGCTTTAATGTAAGGGTGCATACTGTTAGTTAACACGGTTAATGGGCTGACTCCAAAAATGGAGGGCATTTTCTCTGGATGTTTTTTTGATTGAAATGTGAAGTAAAGCAAAAATACTATGACGAATAAAATAATGATGAGAAAAATAATAGAAATGCTTTTAGATACAGTTTTAATCATGAGTTCCCCAACCTTCATTTGATATCAGAATATTCTTATAACCCCTCTTATTTCACTCATTATAAGCTCTTGCTATTTTTTTTAAAACTGAAGAATATTGCCACACCGTTATCATACTTTCAAAAATTAACGATATTACCCCTTTTTTGGGGTAATTGTTATCGTTTTTTCACTTTTTGTTATTTTTAAATAGGAAAAAAGACTATAGGTATTAAGTCGTTTTTTCCATGAATCGCATCAAAAGAAAGCAAAAATGAGAAATATTTCCTATAAATTTTCAGGAAAATGGGCCCGCTTTATGATGATCCAATAAACCACGATTTACGAAAAATAATGGCCTATTTACAATGTGAATAGAGTGAATATTCGTCAAATTTAGAAAACAAATCTAATTAATCGAATAAAGACATCTAGAAAAATTATTGCTTCTTAGTTCACTAATAAAAAGGGAAATAAAGGAGGAAGAGAAAGGGAATGAAGAAAGGGAAATTTGGCCGTGTTTTGTTAGGATCTGCATTAACCGTTAGTTTAGTAGCAGCTTCGGGTGTACCTTTTAATGTGTTGGCGAGGGCTCAGGAAAAGGCAAAGGTTACGAATGCCGAAGAAATACTGAACAACTTAAGCGTTGAACAAAGAAAGGCACTTAAGGAGATTGAAGTAGGATCAGAATTTGTTATTGCACCAGATGTCAAAGTTAACAGTCCTGAAATGGTAAATGTCATTGTAGAATTCAAGCAAGAACCAGCACAAGTGGAAATGATGAAACAAATGGCTTCAGGAAAAAGAATGGTACTATCCTCTGCACAGAATAAAGTAGAGGAATCTCATCAACAATTTAAAAAAGAGTTTAATAAACTTAAAGGTTCAAAAACTACATTCAGTCAAAATTTAAATGAATCAAAGATTGCTAGAGAATATAAAAATGCCTTTAACGGAGTAGCGGTAACTATGCCGGGTAATATGATTGAATCCTTGGTTCAATCAGGTATTGTTAAACGTGTATGGAATAATAAGGAGCTAAAATTGGATCTTCCGAAAGAAACGCAAGATTTAAAGTCAACCGCAATGTCAGGATCCGAAGATAGCAATAGCCAAATTGGCGTGGACAAGCTTCATAGAGAAAAAATCACAGGGAAAGGCATCAAAGTAGGGGTAATTGATACAGGAATCGACTATCATCATCCCGACTTAAAAGATGCATATAAAGGTGGATATGATTTTGTTGACAACGACAATGATCCAATGGAAGCTACCTATGAAGATTGGAAAAAAACAAATTATCCTGAAATAGACCCTTATTCTGGCGCACCTTATTATACTTCGCATGGGACGCACGTTTCGGGAACAATTGCTGCGGAAAAGAAAAATAATGTTGACCATGCAGTAGAAGGAGTCGCACCAGAAGCTGACCTTTATGTATATCGCGTGCTAGGACCTTATGGTGGAGGTTATACAGATGCAGTTCTTGCCGGAATTGATAAAGCGGTAAAAGATGGAATGGATGTAATCAATTTATCTCTTGGTGAAGGTATTAATGATGCCCTTTCCCCAACATCCGTAGCTATTAATAATGCAATGCTTGCTGGGGTAGTTTCTGTAGTTGCAGCTGGAAATTCGGGGCCGGGTGAAAAAACAGTTGGCTCGCCAGGTACATCTTCATTTGCCATAACAGTTGGAGCGAGTGATTATTCACAAACGATTACGACGTATTCCGCGAGTGCGGGAAATGAGAAGTTTAATGAAATGAAGTTACTAGGAAAGAACTTTACGGATAAGTTAGATGAATTAAAAGGAAAATCTCTCCCAGTTATCTATGTGGGGTTAGGAAAAAGTAGTGATTTTACAGGAAAAGATTTAAACGGAAAATTAGCTTTAATCCAACGCGGAGAAATCGCGTTTGATGAAAAGATTCGTAATGCCAAGAACGCGGGAGCTAAGGCGATCATTGTATACAACAATGTAGATGGAGAGATTCCAGCTTATTTGGGAGAAAGCGCTAGTTATGTTCCAACCTTCCAACTTACAAAAGCAGAAGGGGAACGTTTAAAATCTCTGGAAAGTGGCTCCTTTACATTTGAAGAAATGAGCAGTGTGCATACAGAAGGAGATCATTTAGCAGACTTTAGCTCTCGTGGACCAGTTGAGAAGAACTATGATATTAAGCCAGACATTGTTGCACCTGGAGTGGCGGTATTTTCAACCTATCCAGAATATATGAATGACCCTGGAGATGGTGAAAATTACGATATCGCCTACACACGTATGTCAGGAACTTCAATGGCGACCCCTCATGTTGCAGGGTCAGCAGCTTTAATTTTACAAGAGCATCCAGAATATACACCATTTGAAGTGAAAGAAGCCTTGATGAATACAGCAGATGAGTTAAAAGAAAAGTATTCAGTAAATGAAGTAGGGGCAGGTCGTATTGATACGTACGAGGCGGTTCATGCTAATACATCCATTAAAGTAATTGATAAAACAGAAAATATGGATGGAAACCAAACTGTTGAAATTGATGAAGAGACAGGCTCAATGGCGTTAGGCAGCCATTATCAAAAAGATAAGGATATAGATGAAAGCAGAAAAGTAGTGATTCAAAACAGAGATGCGAAAGAAGCGAAAGAATTTAAAGTGGAAGTGGAATATTCACCAGCAAAAGGAAATGTGAAGGATGCAGTGAAAAATGGTGTGAAGGTGACAACACCATCATCTATTACGGTAACCGCTGGCCAATCAAAAGAAATTCAACCATCCATCCATGTTCCGACGAACGCTGAACCAGGAAGATATGAAGGATATATTCATTTTGTAAATGAAAAGGATGGAACCGAAAACTATCAAATACCATTTTCGATTCGCTACACAGATAAAGGGATCGACTATGCTGAATTAGATAGACCGGCTGTTGCAACGGATACAACGAAATTTCATCCATACTTAACTCCATTCGTAAATGCAATGTTTAAATTGAAGAGCCCGATGAAAACAATCGATATTATCATCAAGGACGGAAAAACGGGTCAGCCTGTTGGCTTTCTTGGTTCACTAATAAATGTCGATAACATTGAACCAGATTCAGAAAAATATATTTTATGGGCTTTTACAGGATCTGTTTATCCATTTACCAATGACCCAGCGAATCCTATAGCTAATAAACGTATTAGTTTGCCTGATGGTGATTATACATTTGAAATGATCGCTAAAGATAATGATGGAAAAACTTATGTGAATGATCAAGTGATTATTGTAGATAATAAGCCACCGGAATTAACTTTCAAGGACTATAAGCCAGGTTTCTACGAAGTGGATCAGTCAATGTACACGGATGAAGACGGCTACCACGCTTTATGGGCACATGGTAATGTATATGACTCTACGATTGATCTATTAAAGTCAAAAGGTCTTAACTATGATCAAACTGCAAATTGGCTCTTTTATTATCAAAATTCGGCATGGCCAACAGGCATCCTGCCTATTCAACCTAACGGGGATTTCAAATTTGGATTATTACCGGAAGAAGTTGAAACACCTGTAAATCTAAAACTATACCCATTTGATCTAGCAACAGCTGGGAATCTTTTAGGCTATAATTATACATTTGTCAAAGAAGGAACAGAGTATGTATTACCAAGCTACAACAAGAAAAAAGTAAAACTAGGCGATACAATTACGATGACATTAAGTATCAATAATGTGAAAAAGCTCGTTTCCGGAAAATATGGAGTTGAATATACGAAAAGTTTATACGAATTTAGAGATGTGGTGCTAAACAAAGCTTTTGAAAAATATGCAAATGACCACAAACTAAATGTTTCTCTAGATAAACCGACAATTAATGATGATTTATGGACGAAAACAGTAAATGTTGGTGCATCCTTTAATCAAAAGGATTTTAAAGGCTTTGATGGTGATACCCCATTCCTTGATGTGACATTTAAAGTCATAAATGATGAAAGCTATGATGGACTTGCAGGCATGAATGTAAATAAATTTATGTATACGAAAGTCGGAGAAACGAAGGAAACAACGATACCGGGATACACAAATGAGCAGTTCTCCATAATCCCAAAACATTCCAATGTACGTGGATTCGTTAAGCCGGAAGCATTAGATTCAAATAACAAAACCCAAATCCATGCCAAAGTTTATGCAAAAGCAGGAAATGGCCAAGAATATGTAGGAACGATTGATAAATCGGGACAATATGAGATTCATGGAATTCCAGTTTCAACTAAAGATTATGATATTTATGTAGAAGTTCCGGGGCATTTAACTAGTAAGACAACTGCTAAGTTAAGTAAAGAGGTCGATGGAGAACTAGTGGGAGTAAGCCTTCGAACGTACACAGATCAGTTTCCTGCTGGCGATGTAAACGGAGATGAAGTGATTGATATTAATGATCTAATTCAAGTTGCAGCACAATACGGTAAAAAACATGACAAAGAAGACATCAACCAGGACGGCATAGTAGATGAAAAAGATGTTCGTTTTATTGAAAAGAACTTCTTGAAAATAGGAGAAAATGCGAAGAAAAATGCAAAGCCGCAAGAAAAGCTTGGTAAAAAAGGGTTAGAAGATATTTTACGCACGTTAGGTCTTGAGCCTAATAAAAAATAGAAAGCTAGAAGGATTTTTAATCTAGGAAAAGGCGGGGGGGATTTGTCTTTACATAATGTTTTTGTAGGTAAAGGCAAATCAGTCCTCGGTACACAATCAAGATTAGTGACCTTTACAAAAAAATGTGATTTACATGGGAGAAGAAATTTATGAAAAATGTGAAAAGAGCATTATTAGGCACGACATTAGTAGGAGCACTTGTTGTATCTGTGGGATTTGGAACATATTCCTGGTTTACTTCAGAGACAAATGCTGCTGGTCAGATTGTTAACGGAACATTACAACTAAATGATGGACAAAATATTACAGAAAAAGTTATTGATGGCGTTGATTTTGCTCCTTCCCAATTAAAGTATGGGGAGTGGATGACGGTCAATAATACAGGAACGCTAGCAACAAATATTAAAGCTACTCTAAATCAGAAATTGGATAAGGACGTTAATATAAAAAAATATAAAGTTGGGTATATTGCGATAAAATATAAGCAAAAGCCAACAGGTGATGTTCAAAAAGCGGCGAAAATCAAGCTTGATAAATTATTTGATGGAACGACTAATGTAGTACAATCTCAAACATTTAGTAACGAATCCGAAATTGCACCAGGCGTAAGTGCGGTTACAGGTTTAGTAGGAGAAGAAGGTGTAGCAGGTTATACAGCTGTATCTAATAAAAATTGGCAGCTTGGAAATGGTGCGAACCAAGGATTTTGGAAATTGAAATCGGATGAGTATATTGATATGATGTTTGCCATTAAATTAGATGAAACCGCAAATAATGACTATCAAGGAGTAAAATATTCAGCTGATTTAAAAGTTCAAGCGAAGCAAGTAGATGAAGGTTCTAAGTATGAAGGTGAATAATGTTGTTGGGCAGTCGGTTAATCGACTGCTTTTCTGATAGGAGTAGGTTATATGCGAAAAAGTAAGCGCATGCTAGTTTTTTACTCCATTATTTTAATCTATTGCCTATTTCTATTTGTTGGTAAATTGAATACATATGCTTGGTTTACGGACGAGGTTCGAGCAAGTGGAGAAATAACCAACGCTACAACTAAAGATTTACTTTCTATTTCCACTGGTGATGTGATCTATCAAAGCAAATGTGAGATTTCCCAAAAAATCTCTATTAAAAATATTTCAGACATAATGATTCCTATTAAACTAGTAGATCAACCCCTATTATTGCATCCAGGGGAAACATTTAATAAAACGATGAAACAAAAAGTTTCTTGTGAGGAGAAGGAACATCACTATCATCTATTAGGATTAAATCATTATATTGATGAAATGATAAGTGTCCCTCTTGATCAAAACAAGCTCTCGGGAATGGAGAGTAACAGTGAAGATCCACAGGATAAGACAAACTATTCACCTAAATCAATGAATGATAAAAACGTGGAGCCTAAAGAAAATGATCAAGTAGACAAAGAGAACTCGGTACAATCATGAAGACTTATTTCTAAGTTTATCTTTTACATCAGTGTCCTATAATGTTTTCGGAACTTGGAGCCAGTTAAAAAGAAGCAGGTCAGGAGGATCTCTCTCCTGACCATATTATTAATTAAACGAACATATTCACTCTCCTATGCTTGTCAACTAGTGGAGTAGCAAATTTATTTGCCTTTTCAATATCTCCTTTTTCCATGTAATGATCAAAAAGTTGTACTTGATAATGCTCTGTCAATAAAGACAATCCAGTTTCGGTTAAATAAGGATATACTTTTGCCTCTAAGTAGTGGAAATATTTTTCTTTCCTATGTTGAAGTTTATACAAATGCATGCGGAAGAAGTGAATGAAAATTATGTCTTTCCTCTTTTTTGCAAGTTTCAGCCCTTTTTTAGCAAGCTCAAAGAGTGTTTCTTGAGGTGTTTCTACTTGGTGACTTAATGCATTTAAATAACCTTCCAATGACCCGATATAGTTTTCCGAGAGAGGATTTCGACCCTCTAATGCCTTCTTAAATAATTCACTAGCATCGATAAAATATCCATTTCTAAGTAGATAGTATGCATAATTATGAATGATCATCGACCTTTGTCGCTCTAAACCGTAATTTTCAGCCATTTCGATTAATCTTTTATAGCTTAAGATACTTTCAGGATTATAAAAGTCATCTTGTTCTACTTGAATAAGCATTAGCATCTCTGAATCAATTATTCTAGAAAAACTGCGAGCCTCAGTAAAAAATTGTAGTGCCTTATTCGCGTAATAATAAGCTAGTGTTTTAGAATTGATGGAATGATATGCAATAGCCAAATGATAATAAAATTCTGGATTATAATAGTGGGATAAGTCAAACCTTTTTAAAATAGCAATGGCATTATTGTAGTTCCCTTTATGTAATTCTAAGATTCCTTTAATATGAAGTAACATATTTGTATTATATGGGGAATCATCAAGTTGATTTTCTATTTCTGCAATAATAGGAATGGCCTTATCTGCTTCACCAAAAGATAAATAGTATCTAGTAAGAATAAGTAAGTATTGATGATAAAGTTTTGGAATATGTAAAAGAGGAATCTCCTCCAATTGTTCTTTTAGAAGCTTTGCTTTTGAATCAAATCGTAAAATAATTGCTTCATGCCATGATTTTAATAGTAGCTCCGATTGAGCATATGATTCTATTTCTGCTTTTAAATCAATCCCTAAGCGCTTAGACAATAATTCTATTAAATCTTTCGAAACTTCTGTTAAGCCTCGTTCAATTTTGCTTAAATGAGTGTTGGAACAGATGCCATTTCCTAATTCACTTTGAGTCATCCCTTTACTTTCTCTGTAATATTTTATAATTTTTCCTTCAAGCACTTTTTTTGTCCCCCCTATCTAAATACTAGGTAATTTACCAAATTTTCCTTTTAATTTAATCAGGTTCAACTATTGGAAGACTGGAATTTTATTTCTTTGTGCAGTATGCCCAAATGAAATTATTGCTTTTTGGATTATCTAAACGAAGACGGTAGTAGGTAATCATTCTAAAATTATTATGTTCCACTAGCTAATCGATGTTCTCCGGAGTTATTTCATTATATACAAGTGGGAAAATTCTGTTAATTGGGAAAAATATTGTAAATTACAGTAGAATTTTCGTACTTTATACGTTTTTATCTCAAAATAAACTAGCATTAATAATTAAAAATTGTATGTTTTCTAACTTGGGAAATTTTTTGAAAAAAGGAAGATTATCATACTTTTTTTATTAAAAAAAAATTAAAAATAAAACTCTAACCACTAAAAATGGTTAGAGTTTGGTTAGGGTTTTTCTTTTTTTTTTAATCGTTCTATAAGCATTAAACAAATAGCATATTGAATTCAAATAAAATGCCTTGGTTGAAAAATAAAACATCATATATGTTTATATAGATTATGACATATATAATGTTATTAGATTGTATTTGGATTAAAAAAGGGGAGTTGCTTTATGTCTATCGGGAAAATCATTTATTATCATCGCAAGAAGCAACATATGACTCAGGAACAACTCTGCCATGGAATTTGTTCTGCTACTCACTTGAGTAAAATCGAAAACAATTCCAAAGAAGCGAATATAAAAACGTTGCAAAAGCTATGCGAGAGATTGGAAATCTCAATGGAGGAAGAAACTAAAAAAACGCAACTTTTAAAGCAGAAACTTGATTTGTTTTATGATGCAATGGAACGTCTTCATAAAGAAAAAGCAGCAACATTATATGACGAGCTAATGGAGCATAAAGAATTTGTCCAATGTATAGAGATCATCTATTTGTATGAATTATACATGCTTCGTTATTTATTATACTTGGATCGATATTCGGAATTTGAAGAAGAGTCGTTGAAAATGAAAAAGGATGTACCAAAGTATTCTTCATATGAGCTATTTGTATGGAGGTTTCTCAAAGCCATTTATTACGGCCGAACACAAAAATACGCACAAGCGCTCAATATTCTAAACAAGTTGGAAGAACAAGCAGAACAATATAGTGAAAGAATTACTGATTATTATTACTATAGATCGACAACACATGGTCATATGTTTCAGTATTCTTTATCCATTGATTATGCAAATAAAGCATTAGCAGTTTTTCAAGATAAGAACAACATCTTACGGATTATGCATATCAAAATCATAATGGCTGTTAATTTAATTTACATTGGTGAATTTAATAGAGCGGAACAAATGCTTGATTTAATCTTAAGCGATGCTGATTTACTACAGGATATAACCATGAAAGCAATGGCTCTGCATAATTTAGGCTATTTGCATCAAAGACAGGGGAATGTTGAAACAGCACTTGATTTTTTCTCTCAATCTCTTAAATTTAAGCAGAAATATACACATTCCTATTATTTGACTATCTCAACGATTGCAGACATGCTTATCCAATATAACCAACATGAAAAGGCGTTAGAACTATTAAAACCAGAATTGGATTACTTTCAAGACGATAAATCTTCAAATTATATTAAGCTTAAAATATTGTATCTAGAAGCCACTAGGAATAAAAAGAAGCTTGTTAAATATTTAATAAAGCATGTGCCTCCAAGGGGAGAACAGAATGTAGTGTTAAATAATGGGATAAAATATTTCGATATGATAATAGCATATTATGAAGAGAAAAATGAGATCACTACTGCTTATCACTATCTAAAAATATCCAATCAATTTCTTAAGAAGTTACTTCATAATCTAGAAAGTCCTTTGGAACTTGAAAATTTGAAATTAATATCAACGGAGAATAAATTAAATTTTTAATTAAATAGACAAGTTGAACTGAACAAGTTTAGCCTTAATTGAACGAAATATTTTATTTAGCTTTTTTCAGTTCTTAAATAGTGCTGATCATTGTTTTCTCTTCTTCTGTTATTTCTTCTTTTTTAGAATATCCAATCATTAACTCGATAAGGATTTCTCAATTTCTACGAAACCTCTATATTGTAGAATAGCCTCTTATAGTAAAATCACAATTTTAACTGATATGATTTATTCATCATAAAAGTTGGTTTTAATTAATGAATTATGATTACTAGTTCAAATTGATATACATTAAGTAAATCTTGAATGTAGACAAGTAATGACTACTCTTAAACGAGTAGTTTTTTTATGTCTACTTTTTCTTATAAATAAAAATAGAATTCCATTTATGCGAATGAATAAAATTATCTATATTAATAGCAGTCTCTAAAACATAATTAAGTTCACAAAAAAGTATTTCTTCCTCGTAAATCTTGTTTTGGATCTCCTACTAAACTTATATTGGAAAATTCTGAAATGATAGCACACTTAAAACACATATGGTAAGGTATTAACATCTAACGAACTAGATTAATCAATAGAATAGAGGTGCCGAATTTTGATTAAACGCTTTTTTAGTTATTATCGCCCGCACAAAAAGTTATTTTATATAGACTTTTTCTGTGCAATATTAGTAGGGTTAATGGAGCTTGGATTTCCTTTAGCAGTGTCTTGGTTTATTGATAAACTGCTGCCGGAAGGGAACTGGAGTAAAATTATCTCGATCAGTATCGGACTTTTAGTACTTTATTTAGTAAGTTCTGGTATGCAATTTGTTGTGAATTATTGGGGCCATAAACTTGGTATTAATATTGAGACTGATATGCGTCGTGAGTTATTTAATCATGTTCAACGGCAATCTTTTCGTTTCTTTGATAATACGAAGACTGGTCATATAATGAGCCGGATTACAAATGATTTAATGGATATTGGTGAATTAGCACACCATGGTCCAGAGGATTTATTTATTGCAATTATGACCTTCATCGGTGCATTTTGGATTATGCTAGCAATTAATGTGAAGCTTGCATTAGTAGCAATTATAATTGTTCCATTTTTAGTTTGGTTGATTTCATACTCAAACATGAAAATGAATAAATCATGGAGTAAAATGTATGGAAATATTGCGAATGTAAATGCACAAGTTGAAGATAGTGTTTCAGGTGTAAGGGTAGTTCAATCTTTTACTAACGAACAATATGAAATGAAACGATTTAATAAAAATAACCAATACTTCCGTAAAACAAAACTAAAAGCTTATAAAGTTATGAGCATGAATTTATTAGGAATCTATGTATCTACTCGATTAATGACACTTGTTATTCTAGTTTTTGGAGCTTGGTTAAGTTTTACGAAAATTTTATCGTATGGAGAATTAGTAGCGTTTATTTTATATTTAAACATTTTATTTAAACCAATTGATAAGATTAGTGCTTTATTAGAACTATATCCTAAGGGTATGGCGGGCTTTAAACGTTTTACTGAATTAATTGATAATGAGCCAGACATTGTAGATACTCCTGATGCAATTGAAGTAGTTAATTTAATAGGGGATATTAAGTTCAAAAATGTTTCATTTGGTTATGAAAACAAACGTAGAATATTAAATGATCTTTCCTTCTCTATTGAGGCTGGTAAAACAATTGCCTTTGTAGGTCCTTCAGGAGCTGGGAAAACTACAATTTGTTCATTAATTCCAAGGTTTTATGATGTTTTAAACGGTGCGATTACAATTGATGGAATTGATATTCGAAACATGACGAAAGAATCATTGCGATCAAATATCGGAATCGTACAACAGGATGTCTTTTTATTTACAGGTACATTAAAAGAAAATATAGCTTACGGTAAGTTAAATGCAACAGATGAAGAAATAGAAGAAGCAGCTAGAAAAGCCCACTTAACTGACTTAATTGCTTCATTACCTGATGGTTATGAAACTCAAATTGGAGAAAGAGGATTAAAGCTTTCTGGGGGACAAAAACAACGATTAGCAATTGCTAGAATGTTTTTGAAAAATCCACCAATCCTAATATTAGATGAAGCTACTTCGGCATTAGATACAGAGACAGAAGCAATTATTCAAGAGGCATTAAATGATTTATCAAAAGATCGAACAACATTAGTTATTGCTCATCGATTAGGCACAATTAAAAAAGCAGATCGAATTTTAGTAATCACTGAAGAAGGAATTGCTGAAGATGGTACTCATACAGAATTGCTATCACAGGAAGATGGGATTTTTGCTAGACTTCATGCTCATCAAATTTAACACAAAAAACATTTTTAATAAGAAGGTGTTTTGTATTGATTGAAAATTTTACTGGTAAAGCAGATCTATATTCGATGTTTCGCCCCAGTTATCCGAATGAATATATCAATTATTTACTCTCAGAAAATCATTTAAGTGAGGGGAGTGTTATTGCAGACATTGGCTCGGGTACGGGTATTTTAACGAAACTTTTACTTGAAAAAAAGTTAAATGTTTTAGCAATTGAGCCAAATAATGATATGCGAGGGATCGCTGAGAAGACTTTGAAGATATATGATCAATATAAGTCAATTAATGCAACAGCTGAAAATACTTCTCTAAAAATTAATAGTGTTGATTTAATAACAGTAGCGCAAGCATTTCATTGGTTTGATAAAGAAAAATTCCGGTTAGAATGCAAACGGATCTTAAAAGAGAAGTCAAAAGTATCTCTAGTTTGGAATAGTAAAGATTTATTAAGTCCCTTAATGATTGAACTGCAGGAGATTTGCAAAGAAACTTGTCCTAAGTTTAAAGGGTTTAGCGGTGGAATAGAAGACACGCCAGATGTTACTAACCAATTTTTTAAAAACGGGATTTATGAAACGATGGTTTATAGAAATGATTTGGAAATGGATTTAGAAGGATTTTTAGGTAGAAACTTATCTTCTTCTTTTTCTCCGTTACGTGGGGAAAAAGAATTTGAGCCATATAGAACTGCACTTACAAATTTATTTTATAAGTACAATCTAAAAGGGAAAATCGTTTATCCGTATATTACTAAAAGTTATTTAGGTTATGTGTAGACAAAGTACTAAAAGCTTGATTTTCAGACTGATTGCAAGCGCTTGTCTTTCGAGGCGCGAAGCCTGGTGAGGAGCGGAGTTACCTTTACACGGTAATGAGCACCGCAGACAGGCGAAGTAACGAAGAAAGCGAGCGTTTGTCAACAGTCTGAAAGAGCATCAAAACCGATGCTCTTTTTTTTGAAAAACTAGCGTTGTTTATTCTCCTCTATATATAATTTTCGTCCCGTCTACATGTTGATCCAATTTATTAGAAATGTATCGTCTGACACAAATGTATTTCCTGATTTATTCGGTAACTTCCGATCTGATCCAAGTATAGATAAATGATACGAATATCCAGTTGTAGCACCGCAATCTCTTTGGAAAATATAAGCCACTTTATCGCCTTTAGGAGATACTTCTTTATGGGTTATTTCATTTCCGCACATATCTCCAAATAAATAATCTAGTGTAAAATATCCAGCTAGAGATATTACCGTTATGACCGCTGCAATGATTGGAAATATTTTTATAATCTTTATCAATTTGTATTTCATTATTTTCTCCGTCTTAAAAATCTATAAGCTATCCTATAAATTAAAAGAGGACTTATTTTTTTATGAAAGCACTAAATCCCATCTTTCCTCAATTAACTCAGATCCAGTCCATTCGAAGTTAGGTTTCTCTTCAGTTAAAGTAAAGTTATATTTTTTGTAAAGATAACGTGCGGTCTCTAATGTGCTTACAGTCCATAAAAATACATGTTCGAATTCATTTTCTTTACAAAAGTTGAGCGCTGTTTCGATTAGCTTTTTACCGATACCTAATCCTTGGTATTTTTCATCTAATACAAACCATCTAAGCTGTGCTACTGACTCATTTGCCTTCGTTATAGCAATTGATCCGACGATTTCTCCATTTACTTCTGCGACCCAAAGTTCTCCTCCGTTAGAATTCATTAAAAATTCACTTAACCCTTTCATTACATAATATTCAAATATATGTCCAAATTGGTAGGTCGTACTATAAATCTTTCCATGAATATAAGCGACATAACCTACATCGCCAGGTTTAAATGGTCGAATTGAAATTTCAGGAATAGGTGTCTGATTTAATGAGAAAATTGATTCAATTGTTTCCATTGATTTTACTAGCTCTTTTACTTCAGGGGTAGAAAGGCTTTGAATCATACTTTCTACTCCGATATTCGCATCTTTAACTAATTTATTGTAAATTTCGTTTCCTTTTACCGTTAAATGAAGAGTATATTGACGTTTATCTTCAGGAGATTTGATTTTTGTAATGATGTTGTCGTCTTCGAATCGTTGAATAATGCGACTTAAATAACCACGATCAATGCCGAGTTTTTCAATAATATCTGTGGCAGTACATCTGTGGTTTTCATTGATTTCTGTAATGATTCTGGCTTCGGTTAATGGAAAAGGGTGATTATAGATTTCTTGATCAATTTTTCCCAATACATTAGCATAATGTCTGTTAAATTTGCGTATTTTTTCAACATAATTCATATTTTTATCACCCTTCAATATTCTGAAATTTTAGATTACTAATAATATAAACTAAGATAGTTGACTAAGTCAACTATCTTGAGTGTGATAAAAGTACAAATGGTGAAAATTGTACTAGAATATTCAAAAATTTGGATAAGAAATTTATAAAAAACAGAATATAATTAAAAAGTGGTTAAAAAAAGGTTAAAAGTAAATTAAATAGGGGGAAAACATGGAGCTATCTTTATTACTAGAGTACGGGTGGGTACTAATTATTCTAATTTTATTAGAGGGTTTATTATCGGCCGATAATGCACTAGTGCTTGCTGTTATGGCAAAACATTTACCAGAGGAACAACAAAAGAAAGCAATAAATATTGGTTTACTTTTAGCTTTTATTTTTCGAATCGGTGCCATTTTTATTATTTCATTTCTTTTTAATGTATGGCAGGTTCAAGCAATTGGAGCGGCGTATTTAATCTTCATAGCATTAAAGCATTTATTTAAAAAGCATGATGGTGATAAAGGAAAAAAGGGAAAAAGCTTTGGTATGACAGTTGCTCAAATATCATTAGCAGATATAGCATTTGCGATTGATTCTATTTTAGCAGCAGTAGCGCTAGTAATCGATCTACCTAATTCAAAAATGGGTAATATAGGTGGCATGGATGGAGCTAAATTTATAATCATTGTAATTGGAGCAATTGCAGGTTTAATCGTCATTCGTTTTGCGGCAGGTATTTTTGTTAAATTGCTGACAACACGACCAAGTCTAGAAACAGCAGCAATGCTTTTAGTAGGTTGGGTAGGGGTTAAACTATTAATGCATACTTTGGCACATCCTTCTCTACACATTATTTCACATCATTTCGTTGAAGGACCAATCTGGAATACGATTTTCTGGTCAGTCATGCTTTTAATCGCTTTAGGTGGCTGGTTTCTCTCTAAAAAGAAATCAACAGATACAAACGTAGAATAAATGAAAAATAATAGAAAAATCGCTTAGGTTTATGGATCTAAGCGATTTTTAGTGTTCACTGTTTAACTAACATAATAAAATCATGCAGTTTATCTAGCGACATAATATTTTGATTGCATACTTGGCTATCCTTGCAAATGTAATTTCCTCTTTGTGTAAAAGTACCTTCAATTTTTCCTTTTGTTTTTGTCATGAATAACCCTAAGTCTCCGTATTTATTACATATTGTGCAGTTGCCTCTTTTTTTCATAGGATTAAAAGTACCTTGTAAGCCAATTAGTTTGTCATTTAAATATGTGACAATAAACTTTGAATTAGAGCCTAAATCATCCCATCCAATATATGTTGTCTCAACTAAATCAATATTTTGTAATAAAGGAAGCTTTAATTTTTTTGCTTTAGGAAATAGCTTTTTGATGGATTGTTCTGATACTTCTTTAAAAGGTATTATATAAGGCTTTAGTCGGCTCAGTAAAACATCCGCTTGATCGGAATTTTTAATTGTGCTAATTGGACTGAAGAGTGTATGCTGATCTTCAGTAAGGTCAGGAAATAAACTTAGTATTTTGTCGTTAACTAGTGAATGTAATGCATTTAAAACAGCTTTATCATTTACTGTGGAATGTCCATTTGTTAAGACTTGAAGTTGATGTTTAATAAAATTATATTGTTCCGTTCGAATAAAAGGTTTCATTGTATATCACTCCTAATTTGAGAGGAAAGTTCGATTTATAACTTAACATCTTTAATTTACATCAAAATAGTGGATTTATATATGTTGAGTTTATGTAAGAAACAAAGTTGCCATAAAAAAACACTGATGAAGATATCAGTGTTTTTTTTATTTATTTAGTATATACAATTTTTTTTATCGTTTCGATTGAGAGAAAATATTCTTTTGCTAATTGCTCGATTGATTGACCATTTTTAAATGCTTCTTTGATCGCTTTATTTCGGCTGTCAATTAGCTTCCTTGTACCTGAACGTGAGCCCCATTTTTTGTGAACTTTTTCAGATTTTGGAATATAAAGTGTTTCTCCCTGTACGTACTTTTGTATTTCCAATAATAACTTTTCAGGTAAAATAGCAGTTGCTTTTATATATGCCATCTTTGCCAGCCCCTTATTCTTATTTAGTAAATAAGGTGCAAAGCCGTTGAATCAGAACTGCTTACTTGGGCGATTAGTAAAACCTACCCATGCAAAGTATCGCCTTTCTAAATCTAGGCTTTGCATGGGATGCTGATTTATCTGACAAACTAACAGTACTTGTCATAATAGATCACCTCCTAAAGAAATCATAAAAACTTTTTATTTATTATAAATTATATTTGTTCGGATTGCATTTGTTACTTATGAATAATATGAAAAAGGAATAGAAAGCCTTATAGAGATTGTTCCTATTCCTTTTCATTATTTATTTAACTGAAATAATATGTGTTTAATCATCTCACTAGATGAACTTGATAATCCATGTTCCTGCGAATAAATAGCCCATATATCTTGATATATGTAATTCGTTTCGTCAGTATAAGTAATCGGTATTACCTTGAGTTCATCATTACGAAACGTTGGGTAGTTTTTTACTGTAAACTCATGAATAAAAGAAAAACCAGCACTTTCCTTAACGACGTTTAATAGTAGTCTAGGATTATTTGTCGTTAAGATCACATGATTAGTAATACATTTTGAAAACTTTTTTACTATGCCATTTTTTGTATTTTTTAATATTACTATTTTCTCATTATTTAAATCTGCAGGTGTTACATATTCATAATTGAATAATTTAGAATTCTTTCCAACTACAATACCTACTCTTGCTCTACTGATTAACTTTTTACCCAATTTTGGATATTTATCTAATTCTTCTTTCTCTATTGGTAGGAAACCAACATCATAACGATCTGGATTAAAACTTTTTAGTAGCTGTTCTTGAAGCATTTCTTCAACGTCAATTGAGATTTGAGGATTTTCTAAATTGAAGTTTGTCACTGCTTCTTGAAAAATATCAAAAAATGCTGTTGCTGCAACGATCTTTAACTGTTTTTCTTTTTTTATATTTAAGTTAAAAAGTTCCTCATTTAACTGCTTAATATTCGATAATATATTTATTGCTTTCAATATTACAATATTTCCTTCAGGTGTAGGTGTAGTGCCTATCCTTGAACGATTAAATATTGTTATATTTAATTCTCTTTCTAGTTGTGAAATAGACTGGCTTATAGCTGATGTAGAGATATATAACTTTTCGGCAGCTTTAGATATTGATTTTTCACTTGCTACATAAACAATATACTCTAATTGTTCGAAATTCATAGTAATCTCCTAATAATAAAAAATTCTAATACATGTAGTAACTTAAGAACATAAAAACTTAAAAGATAGTGGACATAGATGGTCAAAATTTAGTAATTTCATTATTTTAGAGGAGCTAATAAAATTATATTGTGGATATGGTATGAAGGAACAGTTAAGATAAGAAAACAGTTTAATAATACACCTTTTTTATTGGAAAATCTTGTACATAGTTAAATTTATATTATTAAAATAATTCTTGTATTTTGTTCATTAATCGTTTTTTACTAAAAAAGCAAGAAGTTGAAACGTTGCAAAGTAAAATTTTTCCTGGAGAAAATTATAGTAATAAAAAAATATGTGTACATAGATATCATAATATAAGACCGTAAGTTTTTGAAACCTTTATTTTAACGATTTAGTTTAAATTTTAATAACAATAATCTTTTGTTTAAGAAGTACTTAACTTTAATTTCAAAAATATTTAATTTATTTAATCAATTCAAATATGTACAATACAAATGTTGCTATAAAAAAATTGCAAATTGGAGGTGGCAGTAATGTTAGCAAAATTAGTTCAAAATCATCCAAGAAATAATAATACTGTTATTTTTGTTGAAAATTCGCTTTTCGTTGCGGGTATTCGTACAATATTAGAATTTAATCAAATAAATGCTATTAAAATTAATTTAGAAGATAGTTTTTCTTTCCAGGAAGTAAGTCATTCAATTCTTATAACACAAGTTTCAGGAGAAGAAATGGTAAAGTATGCAAAAAGTATTATGTTACATGATGATTCTTCGAAAATAATTACCATTAAAAACTCTTTAGACTTTTATGAAATAGATCGTTTATTGAATGTAGGAGTAAAAGGTATTTGTTTAACAGATGTTGACGAGGCATATTTAGTGAATACTGTTAAGCTAGTACAAGGTGGACAATTCATGGTAGATAATCGCTTTACAAATGAATTGATAAAAGAATACAAGTTTCTCAAGGATAATTCAATCCATTTTATGCCGCCCAATGATTCATATATAAAAGAGTTACTTACAAATAGAGAATACGAAATACTTCACCTTTTAGTAAAGGGATTTTCGAATATCCAAATTGGTAAGGAATTATTTATTTCGAATAAAACGGTCAAAAATCACGTTGCCAATATTTTAATGAAATTAGACGTTCCGGATCGCTTAAATGCAGTCATAAAAGTAATTAAAAATAACTGGATTTCAATAAAACAATAATTTAAAGTAAAAGAGCACTCTATTTCACACATTCTTGCGTGTTAAATAGAGTGCTTTAATTTTTATAAAATTAATTATTTATGGATGAAGATTCTTCTAATTTTTTTAAGAAATACATTTCTTCTCTGTACATATGATCTGCCATTAAAGCGGAAAAGTTACTCAACATTTGGCTTGAAATATCTAATTCTTCAATTTCTTTTAGAAATATTTGAAATAGCTGGATTTCTAATTTAACGTCTTGATTCATTCTTTTTAATGCAGGAAATGTACTTAGTTTAGTACGTAAATATCCGGTAAGTTCTACTGCTTTCAGATAGAAGTGTTCAAAATGCTTTGTAAATTCGTGACTTTTCTTTCTTAGCATGTTTTCTGTACCATCGAGATTAGTATAAATGGCATCTGCGTGACCTGCCGCATCTAGCACCCATAATAAATGATGATGAAGTTCATTGAAGATCGGTGGGGTTTGATTTTGTTTTAAGTAGGTTAGTACTAATAAATATTCTTCCAATTCATTAACCATATGGTTTAAAAATGTAGGTGTTAAGTGAATCATAAAATTAGCGTCTGTAATATGTTTCGTTAGCAGTGAAAGTTTAAAATCGCGTAGTGCTAAAGCACTTTTTTCAGCTTGAATTGTAATTTCGTTCATATTTTCATTGTTATTTACACTAGTAAATAAATTATTAAAAATTACGTAAAATTGTTTTGCAATCTTAATTTCTTCCTCTTGTTTAGACGGTAAAGCATCTAATATAAATTGAGAATGATCTCTTAACACATGCAACCAAAATGAATGCTCAAAATTGGCAGTTTGTACAAAATCCGGCATAAAATCCCCCCTATAAACTCTACAAGGTAATTATATTAAGAAGTGTCCTAAAATATTAGCAGGAAGTGTTGGAAAAGGTAGTGGGTAAATTGGGTCCTAACTCAAAGCTTTTTTAATCAATTTAGCTAATATATTAAAAATAAAAAAAGTGAAAACATTGTTTAATCAATGAGTTCACTTTTTGTCTATTATTTATCAAGAGTTGTATCCGTTAATAGTTTTAATACTGATCGGGCCATTAGTTTTACACCAATTTTTATTGAGTCTTCATCGACCATAAATTTTGGGTGATGCCATCCATACGTTATATCTTTTCCTTTAATGCCAGAGCCTAACCATATATAAGAACCAGGGACTTTTTGTTGATAGAATGAAAAATCTTCTCCGCCCATTGTCGATTCTGCAGTCACAACATTTTCTACTCCGACTATTGAGATTGCAGCTTCACGTACTACTGAAGTAACCTTCGAATGGTTAAATACTGGTGGCAGTAATACTTGATAATCTATTTCTACTTCTCCACCAAGTGAATGTACAAGGTTTTGAACTAGTGTTTGAAAGTTTTCTTGAATTTGCTTTCGAATTGTTTCATTTGAAGTTCGAACTGTGCCTTTTAAAACTGCAAATTCCGGGATCACATTATTTGTATTCCCAGACTGAAACGATCCAACAGTTATGACAGCAGATTCTTTTGGAGAAATTGTTCTGCTAACTAGAGTTTGTAGTAGGTTGACAACTGCGCTGCCAATTACAATCGGATCAATTGCTTTTTCAGGAAGTGCTGCATGACCGCCTTTTCCTTTAATCGTAATTTCAAAATCATCAACACTTGCCATTAGGAAGCCTTCTTTAATCCCAACCGTACCAACTGGGAGATCCGGCATATTGTGAAGACCAATAATTGCTTTTACATCGTTAAGTAAGCCTTCAGCAATCATTTCCTCGGCGCCTCCTTCAGATTCCTCAGCAGGTTGAAAGATTAGTCGAACTGTACCGGGAATCAGGGGTTTTAATTCCTGTAAAATTAATCCAACTCCGAGTGTAATAGTAGTATGAACATCATGTCCACACATATGAGCGATTCCATCTACAGCTGAACGAAATAGTAAGTCAGATTCTTCTTGAATTGGAAGTGCATCAATATCAGCTCGGAGTGCAACAATCGGCCCTGGATTACCACTTATTTCGGCTGCAGTTCCTGTTTGACTATTCAACTGTATTTTTTTGATATTAGCTTTTTCTAATTCTTGATTGATAAAATTCGTTGTTTGAAATTCTTGATTACTTAATTCAGGATACATATGTAAATGTCTACGTATCTCTATTAATCTAGTAAAATATTGATCTGCTAATTCATCTATTTGTGTCTCTAAATGCTTCATCTTAGATTCTCCTTATTGTTATATAGAATTTTTGTTTGATTATGTAAAGAATTGTATAATTATTCTGTTGTTCATTCAATACTTTTTTACTAGTTACTAATTTGTCTCAGATAGTTATGCCTAATTTATCAACGCAATGAATGGGTTTTTAGAAATTATATTGTATGGATTTTTAATTAAGTATAATTTTTACGGGAGAGGATTAAATGAGTAATAATTCATATTGGAGCAATTTATTATTCTAGATAAGAAATGAATCATGGGGGGATGTGTGGTGTTTAAATAAGTCTATAAAAATCCCTTTCTATTCACAGATTTCTTAAAAACATCAAAGATTGCTTTTTGAAAAATTCTAAATAAACTTTCATTGTTTTCTTTTACAAAATTGAAATTCTGTTTTAAGGTATTAGTAATAAAAATATGAAGGAGTGAATGAATTGGGATATGCAGTTGGATTAATGTCAGGTACATCTTTAGATGGAATCGATGCAGCTTTAGTAGAAATCACTGGATGTGGAACTGATACAGAAGTAAGATTGATTGATTTTATGACAGTTCCTCTTGAGGAAGGTTTATTAAAAGAAATTCAAGATGCGATTACACTTGTTTCTTCAAACGCTCAGCATTTATGTAGTTTAAACTTTAAGCTTGGCTATGCTTTTGCAGATGCAGTAAAGGAAATTTGTAGTAAAAACGAATTTTCATTAGATCAACTTGAGTTTATTGGGTCGCATGGTCAAACGATTTATCACCAGCCTGAAGCTCTTGGGAATTTCATTCAATCTACATTGCAGTTAGGGGAGCCAGCGGTTATTGCATATGAAACAAACACGAAAGTTGTTTCTAATTTTCGAGTGATGGATATGGCAGCTGGCGGGTATGGGGCGCCTTTAGTTCCACATTCAGAGTTATTACTTTATAAAAGTAAGACTAAAACTCGTTTACTACAAAACATTGGTGGGATCGGTAATGTTACGATCATTCCAAGGAATTCTACAATCGATGATTTGGTAGCCTTTGATACAGGTCCAGGTAATATGATTATTGATGAAATTTGTAAGCGTTATTTTAATAGTCCATATGATGTTAATGGAGATTTGGCTGCGGAAGGTAATGTAAATGAGAGATTACTAGAAAGATGCATGAGTATTTCTTATATTTTAGCACCTATACCTAAAACAACAGGAAGAGAGTTATTTGGTACACAGTTTGTTGATGAAATTTTGGAAGAGTTTTGTGATATTTCACCGGTTGATTTAGTAACTACAATGACGATGTTTACTGCAAAATCGATCGCTGAAAATTATAAAAAGTTTATTTTACCAGACCATCCAATCGATGAAGTAATTGTAGGTGGCGGAGGTAGCCATAATAAGACGCTACTACGCATGCTTCAAGAATTATTAGGTGTGGATTCAAAAGTATTAGTTCAAGAAGATATTGGTTTTTCTTCGGACGCAAAAGAAGCAATTGCCTTTGCGATTTTAGCAAATGAAACTTTAAACGGTTTACCAAGTAATGTACCTGGAGCAACAAAGGCAAATCGTTTAGTTGTTTTAGGAAATATTACACCAATACCATACTAGGAGGATTAATCGTGAAAAAATTAGGAATTTCAATTTATCCAGAGCATTCAACTGTTGAAAAAGATAAGGCTTATATTAAATTAGCTCATCAATATGGTTTTAAACGAATCTTTACTTGTTTATTATCGGTTAATGGTGACAAGCAACAGATATTAAAAGAGTTTAAAGAAATAATTGATTATGCAAATAGTTTAGAGATGGAAGTAATTGTTGATATTGCTCCTCGAGTATTTGGCACATTAAATATTTCATATAATGATTTATCATTTTTTGCTGACTTAGGAGCTTATGGGATTAGACTTGATATGGGATTTACTGGGAATGAAGAGTCCATTATGACTTATAATCCATATGGTTTAAAAATTGAAATTAACATGAGTAATGCTACGAAATATCTAGAAAATATATTAGCCTATAAGCCAAATCAATCTAATTTAATCGGATCTCATAATTTTTATCCTCATCGTTATGCAGGTTTGAGCTATTCACATTTTGTAAAATGTAGTGAAGAATTTAAAAAGCATGGTATTCGTACAGCAGCATTTATTAATTCACAAGCTGCAACATACGGACCATGGCCTGTATCAGAAGGTCTTTGTACTTTAGAGATGCACCGTAATTTATCAGTCGTAACCCAAGCGAAACATTTATTTTATTCGGACTTAATTGATGATGTCATTATCGCAAATGCATATGCATCTGAAGAAGAGTTCAAACAACTTGCAGAGCTAAATCAGAACGGAAAAGACTTATTTACTCTAAATATTGATTTACATGATTCAATTACAGATTTAGAGAAAAAGATTGTTTTAGAAGAGTTTCATTTTTACCGCGGGGATGTATCGGATTACTTAATACGTTCAACTCAGTCTCGCGTTAAATATAGAGATGAAGAGTTTGAACCTACTTATACTCCACATATTCGTAGAGGAGATATTTTAATAGAAAATGAATTGTATGGACAGTATAAAGGTGAATTGCAAATAGCACTGCAGGATATGGAGAATTCAGGGAAAACGAATGTAGTTGGACGGATTGCAGAGGAAGAAATCTTCCTACTAAATTTCTTACATCCTTGGAGTAAATTTCAGTTTAAGGAAAACTAAATGATGATTATTTAAAAAGATGTGAAATTTTTTTTTACATCTTTTTAAAATTTTATTTCATTTTTTCGAACAAATAATTGAAATTTAATTTTATTGGGAATATAATAGCTTCATAGAAAACGTTTTCAGTTTTTTGAATCTTTTATATTATCGAATTTAAATTAGGAGGATAAGAGTATGAAGGTATTATTTGTATGTGCAGGCGGTATGTCAAGTGCGATTGTTGTGAATGCATTAAGAAAAGAAGCGGAAAAAAACGGTATCCAAATGGAAGTACAAGCAGTGGGAACTCAAGAGTTTGGTGAAGAAGTTAAAAACGGTTGGGACGTAGCGATGGTTGCACCGCAAGTTCGTCATCGTTTTGATAGCTTTAAAGCTGAAGCAGATGTAGCAAATGTTCCATGTGAAGTAATACCTCCTATGGCTTATACACCACTTGGTGGACCAAAACTATTAACAATAGTACAAGAGATTGCAAAAAAATAATTTTAATAGTTATCTAAAATGAAAAAGGGGGAGAATTATGAACAGTTTTATTAATTTTATGGAAAACAGGCTTTCTGGCCCAATGGCAAAGATTTCTGAACAAAAACATTTACGTTCAATTCGTGATGGAGTTATTTCTGCACTACCTTTTATTATTATTGGTTCTCTATTCTTAATAATTGCTTTTCCTCCATTACCAGAAAAGTGGGCAATCTCACTTTGGGCAAAAAAACATGTTTTTGAAATTTTAATTCCATATCGTTTAACTATGTATATTATGTCGCTCTATATAGCCTATGGTATTGGATATAACTTGTCGAAAAACTACAAGATGGATCCTTTATCAGGTGCTCAATTATCGGCTGCTGCATTCCTTTTAACTTTAACACCTCAACTAGTTGATAAAGTTGGAATGGTATTACCGATGGGCAATATGGGTGGCCATGGATTATTCGTAGCAATGTGTACATCTATTTTTTCTGTAGAATCTTTAAGATTCTTTAAAGAGAAGAAAATTACAATTAGAATGCCAGATTCGGTTCCACCATCAGTGGCACGTTCATTTGAATCATTAATTCCTGTTGCTTTTGTTGTATTCGTATTAACTTTAGTAACTGTTGTGTTTAAAATTGATTTACATAGTTTAGTTGATAAAGCAATTTCTCCTTTAGTTAGTGCTGGAGACAGTCTCGGAGGTGTATTAGTACCGGTATTCTTTATTACATTTTTCTGGATTTTTGGTATTCATGGTGACTCAATTGTTGGTACAGTGGCAAGACCACTTTGGGAAGTATATTTAGCAAAAAATGCTGAAGCTGTTGCAGCTGGACAAACTATTCCTCACGTAGCACCTGAAACTTTCTTTCAATGGTTTATTTGGATTGGCGGCTCTGGAGCAACAATTGGACTAGTATTAGCAATGTTATTTTTCTCAAAGTCACAATATACAAAAGCTGTTGGTAGATCAGCAATTATTCCTGGTATCTTTAATATTAATGAACCAGTAATTTTCGGTGCACCAATCGTATTAAATCCAATTTTAATTATTCCATTTGTATTAACACCATTTATTACAGCAACATTATCATATTTTGCTACAGTTGCAGGTTTTGTAAGACCTACTTATATCATGGTTCCTTGGACTTTACCTGCACCAATTGGAGCTTATTTATCTACTGGTGGAGACTGGAGAGCAATTGTACTGGTGTTTATTAACATCGCAATTTCATTCTTTGTGTATTTACCATTCTTTAAGGTTTATGACAATAAACTTGCACAAGAAGAAAATGTAACGACTGTAACAGAAAAAAATAGTCTTACTTTATAAAAGTGAAAAGGTTGGACTGTTTTATAGAACAGTTCGACCTTTCTTTATTACTTATTTAAAGGGTGATCAGATTGAAAGAATCTAGTTGGTTTATAAAGTTTAATTATAAGAGCGCAATTATCTTTTTCTCCTTCGTAATAATCATCAATTTATTACTTTGTCCTCTGATTCAACAAATAGGCTTAGCCTACCAAACATCATTATTTATTGCGAATAGTATTGCTTGTAGTATAGGTTTACCTTTTGTCGTCTTAAAGCTAGAAGGGAAATACAAGAATAGAAGACAAGCACTAAAGTTTATTTTAATTTCTACCGCTGTTTGCACATTAATGAGTTATTTTCTGTTATTCCCACTATAAAAATGCACTACTATTTTTGGTACTTAAACTATTATGAGGTGAGACAATCATGAGTAAAGAAGGAATTAAAATCGTAACAATAGGCGGCGGATCTAGTTATACGCCTGAATTAGTAGAAGGCTTTATTAAAAGATATAAAGAGCTACCAGTGAGTGAGTTATGGTTGGTAGATATAGAAGCAGGCAAAGAAAAGTTAGAAATCGTTGGGAACTTAGCTAAACGAATGGTTAAAGAAGCGGGAGTACCAATGGATATTCATTTAACGTTAGACCGAAAGTTAGCGCTAAAGGATGCTGATTTTGTAACGACTCAAATGCGAGTAGGATTACTAGAGGCGCGAATTAAAGATGAACGTATCCCTTTGCAATTTGGGATGATTGGTCAGGAAACGAACGGTGCAGGTGGGCTATTTAAAGGTCTAAGAACAATACCCGTATTACTTGAAATTGCTGAAGAAATGCAGCAACTATGCCCCGATGCATGGCTGATTAACTTCACAAATCCTGCTGGAATGGTTACAGAAGCATTACTTCGATATAGTAAACATAAAAAGGTGATTGGAGTTTGTAATGTACCAATTAATATGACAATGACGATTGCTAAATTGTTAGAAGTAGATCTAAGTCGTGTACATATTGATTTCGCTGGATTAAACCATATGGTATATGGACTTCATGTTTATGTAGATGGAAAAGAAGTGACTGAACATGTATTAGAGTTATTAGCGAATCCTGAAATACAAATGACTATGAAAAATATCGCACCATTACCATGGCAAAAAGAATTTATTATGTCATTAGGTGTACTTCCTTGTCCATACCATCGTTACTATTACAAAACGAAACATATATTAGATGAAGAATTAGAATCTTTTAAAACGGGCACTACTCGTGCAGAGGTCGTTAAGAAGTTGGAAGATGAGTTATTTGAATTATATAAAGACGAGAATTTAGCTATTAAACCACCTCAACTTGAAAAACGAGGTGGAGCTTATTACAGTGATGCCGCTTGTAGTTTAATTACATCTATATATAACGATAAAAAAGATATCCAAGTATTAAACGTTCAAAATAATGGTTCAATACAAGGGATTCCGAATGAATCAGCTGTAGAAGTAAATTGTATCGTTACAAAGCAAGGACCAATTCCGATATCAGTAGGTGAATTACCACCTCAAATAAATGGATTAGTTCAGCAGATTAAATCATTTGAACGAGTTGGAGCTGAGGCGGCTGTTACTGGATCTTATGAGAAGGCATTATTGGCACTAACAATTAATCCATTAGTTCCAAGCGATGAAGTTGCAAAGGATGTACTAGATGCACTTTTAGACGCTCATAAAGAATACTTACCATTATTTTATAAAGAAGAATTGGTAATTCAATAAGGATAAATAGAAAAACAAAACTTAAGGAGTATGAATATGATGATGACTAACGAGCAAGAAATTTTTGAAATTATATCACATGGTGGGAATGCAAGATCACTAGCTTACGAGGCATTAGAGGCTGCAGAAAAAAATGATTTTGAAACAGCAGATCGCTTAATTGAAGAATCACACCAAGAAATTGGTCATGCACATAAAACTCAAACGACTTTAATACAAGCTGAATTAAATGGTCAGCCATGTGAAAAGTCTCTATTAATGATCCATGCTCAAGATCATTTAATGACTGCAATGAGTGAACAAAAGCTAATAGAGCATATCATTCGTTTACATAAAAAATTAGCCGAGAAATAATACGATTCATATCGTAATAGAATAGATGAAAGATGGTAGGGGGCAGTTTTAGTGAAATATGTTATAGGTCTTGATGGTGGAGGAACTAAGTCAGAGGCGATCGCTTATAATTTAGATGGTGAAATTATTAGTCAAGGATATTCTGGTTTTAGTAATTTACTAATCAATGAAAAAGATGGAATTAATCATATTATAGAAGCAATTGAAAATTGCTTGAGCCCTTTATCAAAAGAGAATTGCCTGTTCTTATTTTTAGGAATTGCTGGAATTGGTGGAGTGAAAGATCGAGGTCCTTTAGAAAAGGCACTAAATGATGCTTTTCGTATCCCTTTTAAAATTGTTAATGATGCACAAATTGCACATGCATCATTACTAAATGGACAAAGTGGTGTTTTAACAATCGCTGGTACGGGTTCAATTTGTATCGGAATGCATAAAGAACGGACTGTTACGGCAGGTGGATGGGGTCATCTTCTAGGGGATGAAGGAAGCGGATATTGGATTTGCATGGAAATCTTTAAAAAGATTACACAGGAATTTGATGAAGGTATTCCATTAAGTTATTTATCTTTGAAAATGCTAGAAAAATTGCAGTTAAAGGAAGCTGAAGAACTTAAAAAATACATTTATCACAATACAAAAGCCGAGATTGCTTCACATGTTCCATTTATAGTTGAAATGGCCAATATGGGTGATTTAATGGCCTTATCAGTTCTAGAAAGAGCTGGCCAACTTCTTGGAAAAACGACGATCCAAGCCATAAAAAAGTTAAATCTTCAAGAAGAGCCACGTGTTGCAACAAAAGGAAGTATTCTAAGTCGAATACCAGTCGTTCAGAAAGCGTTTATTCAAACAATTCATGAGCACTATCCAACAGTAACATTTTATACGGACGAAATCTCTTCGACCTTCGGAGGATATCTATTAGCTATGAAAGAAGTAAATTCACGTAAGGAATAGTTAAGTGCGGTAAAAACAGGAAGTGCAGGTAGTACAAAAGAGTAAAATTCCTGCCTAATGATCGAGGTGAAATTATGTTAGAGAACTTAACAACCGAAATTAGAAACAAGCGTACGAGTAACTTAGATCAACTAAGCGTCGATGAGTTTTTAAATATAATGAATGAAGAGGACCAAAAGGTGGCTCTTGCAGTTAGAGAACAAATTCCGATGATATCAAAGGTAGTTCAACTAGTTGTTGAAGCATTTCAAAACGGAGGACGTTTAATTTATGCAGGGGCTGGTACAAGCGGAAGAATTGGTCTGCTAGATGCGGTTGAATGCCCACCTACATTTGGAACTAATCCTAGTGAAGTCATTGGATTAATCGCAGGCGGAGAAAGAGCTTTTATTAAAGCTGTTGAAGGTGCCGAAGATAGTGAAGAGCTAGGTAAGGAGGATTTATTACGAATCTCCCTTACAAAAAATGATATCGTAATCGGTATTGCAGCATCGGGTCGAACGCCGTATGTAATAGGTGCTTTAAAGTATGCAAACGAGATTGGAGCAAAAACTGTAGCGGTAGCATGTAATAAAGGTTCAAAAATTGGAGAGGTTGCCTTCCAAAAAATTGAAGTCGATAATGGTCCAGAAGTGTTAACAGGCTCTACCAGATTAAAAGCTGGAACATCTCAAAAGTTAATTTGTAATATGATTTCGACGGCTTCAATGATTGGAATTGGAAAAGTATATAAAAATCTCATGGTAGACCTTCAATTAACGAATAGTAAACTAGTTGATCGAGCGAAAAGGATAATTGTTGAAGCGACTGGCTGTGAATATGAAACGGCGAGTAATTACTTACAAAAAGCAAATAATCAAACGAAAATAGCAATTGTTATGATATTAACGGGAATGAATTATGATGAAGCAATAATCAGTTTGAATAAAGCTAGTGGTTTTATTACCAAAGTAGTAAAAAATTAATTAAAGGGCGACAACTAGTCATTTGATACTAGATGTCGCCTTTCTATTTCATATTAAAATATGATTTTGCTTTTCTATTTTATACTTTATAATTTGGTTGTAATCATATTGCGAAAACGATTAAAAGAGAAAAAAATGCCGGTTGAAGATTTTTATCATTCATCATTTTATACTAATAAAGAGAGAGTTGAGTAGATTAAATGAATGCACTAAATGGCGGTTTAATCATGTTAAAGGAAATGCTATATAAACTTCCACCTTCTGAGAGAAGGGCGGCTAAATATATAATTGAAAACCCGGAAAAATCAATTCAATATACAGTTTTTGAACTTGCAGAAAAAAGTCAAACAAGTAACTCTGCAATTATTAGATTATGTCGCTCATTAGGCCTTAAAGGCTTTCAAGAACTTAAGCTACGAATTGCAGGTGATATCATCACGACAACAGAGGTAGGGTCAAGAGATATCAATTTAGGAGAATCAACTGCTTCCATCATTAAAAAGATGACGAACAACAATATTCAGGCAATTAAAGATACTAGCGATATTATTAATGTGAGTGATTTAGAGGAAGCAGTACAAGCTTTAACAAAAGCTAGAAATATATATTTCTTTGGAGTAGGTGGCTCAATGGTAGTTGCCTTAGATGCACAACAAAAGTTCTTGCGTATAAAAAAATATACATCTGCATTTACTGATTTGCATTTGTTAGCTGTTCAAATAGCGAACCATGAGGAGAATGATGTCTTAGTAGGAATTTCATTTTCTGGAGAAACACTAGAGGTTCAAAAAGCTGTTCAAATTGCCAAGGAAAACGGTGTTAACACTATTAGTATCACGGGCTTTGGTTCGAACTCTGTATCAAACTTAGCGGACATTAAATTATTCAATTCTCCACATCGTGAAGCAACATTTCGAAGTGGAGCAACCTCATCAAGGATGGCTCAACTACATGTCATCGATATTTTATTTATGGCTGTCGCAACACAAGAGTACGATCAAACAATTCAGTATATCGATCAAACAAGAACGGCTATTTCTTCTTTAAAAAAGTAAATAATGTAGGTTTACGGATAAAACAGAGAATAGGCAATTTAATAAAAAGCACAAGGAAATCAATATTTCTTGTGCTTTTTATTTTAAAGAGAGTTATTATGATGGGCAGTTAGGTGCTCAAAAAAATGAAAGGGTAAGTTGGTAGAATATGGTTAACATCAAAAATACAAAGGAGGATTAGAAAGCTGCTTGGGAAGGCAGAAATAACGAAAATGCTATTGTGATTGGTGTTGTCCAATCACTTTGGCCAGGGAACTGTTTAGTGGTCATAAAGTTTTAATAGTATAGTGCAAAATTTTTATTGCACATAGCTAATTATTGAAGGATACTAATAAAGGATTCACTATAACGAACGGAAAAAGAGGGGAAGAACATTATGATGAAAAAGGGTATTTTATCTTTAGCAACTTTAGGTTTATTAGCTTCACCATTATCTTTCACAACTGCTCATGCAGAAGGAAACGGGTACAATCTATCAAAGAATATGATTGAACATCTTGGAAACGAAATTAAATACTCACGGTCTTTTTCAGTAAAAAACATTAATAAAATGGGTATTCTTAGTAATTCCACAAGTTCAGACGATGATTTTATTTTTGAGACAGAGCCAAATGAAGAGTTTGCAACTGCAGATAATACTTCCTTCAAAAAACCGTTAATTGGCCAGTTACTTTCAACAGATGAGTATTATGATTATGATTTACATAAAGTAGTCGTACCAAATGATGGACTATTATATGTAGCTGGTTATACTGATTCTACTAATATTGATCTATCATTTTTAGCTTGGGAAAAGGGTTATGTTGAAAGTAATAGATTACAATATTTAGATAATTGGGAAGAAGACGGGATTGAATACCAAGTATATCAGGCAAAAGCTGGTACATATTATGTAGAAGTTTACGATAATGATCAAGAACAAGACATTGACAATAATACAGAAGATGACCAATATGTGATCGCGACTGGATTTGAGGACAATGTTGCACCAAGTAAACCTTCAGTAAATAAAGTTGATAATAATGATCTAGTGGTTACTGGAAAGGCTGAAGCCAATTCTACTGTAACAGTTAAAAACGGTAGTACGGTATTAGGAACTCCTACAAAAGCAACATCAACTGGAACTTATTCGGTTAAGATTCCTGTTCAAAAAGCTGGAGTAACTTTAAGTGTTTATGCTAAAGATGCAGCTGGGAATACGAGTGTTGCTGGGACAACAAAAGTTGTTGATGTTATTGCGCCTGCAAAGCCAATTGTTAACAGAGTTGATAATAACGATGTAGTTGTAACAGGTAAAGCGGAAGCTGGTTCTACTGTTGCGATTAAAAGAGGGACAACAACACTAGTGACTGTAAAGGCTACAACTTCTGGAACATATACAGCGAAAATCGCTGTTCAAGTAGCTGGCACTAAATTAACAGTAACAGCTAAAGATGCTGCAGGAAATACAAGTGTGGCAACTACTGTAACTGTCGTTGATGTAATTCCTCCAGGAAAACCAACAATTAATAAAGTAGACGACAATGATTTAAAAGTAACTGGAAAAGCTGAAAAAGGTTCAATTGTGACGGTTAAGAAAGGTTCTACGGTATTAGGATCTGCAACAACTAACACTAGTGGAGTTTATTCAGTTAGTATCAAAGCACAGAAAAAAGGAACAGTCATTTCTGTAACTGCAAAAGATAAAGCAGGAAATACTAGTGCTGCTGCAACATATACTGTTGTAAAACATTAATATTTCCATGAGAGCCAAGGATTTTATTCCTTGGCCTTTTTATTGTGTAAATTATATGACGCATAGTAGGGCAGTAAAAAACACAAGGATTAGGTTCCTTGTGTTTTTTTAGAATTAATTTGCTTTATATTCAGCAGCTTTTAAAAGTAAATCAACGATGTGTACAACTTCCACTTGTTCTGATTGATTCTCTCGATCTACACCTAGCTTCATTTGTAATAAGCATCCAGGGTTAGCTGTTACAATTGTAGTAGCTTGTGTTTTTGTTGCTTGCTTCATCTTGTAATCTAGTATTTGCATCGACATTTCGGATTCGACGATATTATAAATACCAGCTGAGCCGCAGCAACGATCTGCATCTTTCATTTCGTGATAGTATACATTTTGTATTGACTTCAATAATGTTCTTGGAGCGGAAGCGGTTTTCATAACATTTCTTAAATGGCATGAATCCTGATACGTAATAATTTGTTCTGGTAAACTTAATTTTACTTTATTATGAAACTCAACCTCTACTAAAATTTCTGATATATCTTTAAGTTTATTTTTAAACGAAAGAGCTCGATCTTTCCAAATTGGATCGTCTTTAAGAAGGTGGTCATAGTCAATTAGGAAACCACCACAGCCACCTGCATTTGTAATAATATAATCTACTCCGAGATTTTCGAAGGCTTCGATGTTTTTCTTTGCCATATCTTTCGCAATCGACTTTTCACCACTATGACCATGTAATGCACCACAGCACGCCTGGTCTTTTGGAATGACAATTTCACAACCAGCCAATTGTAAAAGCTTCATCGTTGCATTGTTTGTTTCTAAGAACATTGTATCCATTAAGCATCCAGAGAAAAATGCAACCTTCTTTACTTTTTCTTTTAATGGTGGCAAATAGTCAGGGCGAGACTTCATTTGTTTCATAGTCGGGACCTTTGGTAAAACCTTTTCCATTGCAGATAAATTGTTTGGGATTAGCTTCATAATTCCAGCTTTTCTTGCAACGACTTGAAGGCCTGTTCGTTGATATAAACCTAATAGACCAACTGCAAGTCTCATACGTTTTTGATGAGGAAAAAGTTCTTTAAATACAACTTTACGAACAGCTCGTGCAGGAAGTGAATGTTTTTTGTGTTGAGCAATAATATCTCTAGCTTCTTCTAGTAAATGACCGTATTTCACACCAGAAGGGCAAACAGGCTCACATGCACGACATCCAAGACATAGCTCAAGTGTACGTTCCACATCTTCATCTGGTTCAATTAATCCGTCCGTTACTGCTTTCATTAAAGCGATGCGCCCACGTGGTGAGTGTGATTCTTTTTGACCAGATTCAATATAAGTTGGACAGCTAGGTAAACAAAAACCGCATCGCATACAGTTTAAAAGCTCGTCTTCGTTCATACGTTCTTTAAATTGTTGACCGATCGCTTGTTGTTCTTGAAGTGTTGTCATTTTGACACCACCATTCTTTTACGACTGTCTTTTGCAAAGACTTTGCCTGGGTTCATTATATGATTCGGATCTAAAGCTGATTTGACAGCGAGCATTGCGTTAATTCCTTCTTTACCAAGCTTTAACTCAAGGTAAGGTGCTTTTACGATTCCAACACCGTGTTCACCTGTAATCGTGCCACCAAGTTCAATTGCTTTTTCAAATATCTCTGCAAATGCCATTTCTACTCGTTCCATTTCTTCGTGATCACGAGCATCGGTAGGACAAGTAGGATGTAGATTTCCATCGCCTGCATGACCGAATGTACAAATTTTTACATTATGTTTTTCAGCAATCACATTAATTGCTGAAACCATTTCAGCAATTTTAGAACGAGGGACAGTTGCATCCTCTAAAATTGTTGTTGGTCTTAATTGTGCAAGAGCTGAAAGAGCAGAGCGTCTAGCCGTTCGTAATGCTACTGCTTCTTCTTCAGACTTAGCTACACTAACTGAAATACATTTTTCTTGCTGACATATTGATTTTATTAATTCGATATCTCTGTCTACAACTTCCTTAGGACCATCTTGCTCAATTAATAAAACGGCTTTTACATCGGTCGGTAGCCCAATCTGTGCAAAATTTTCAACTACTTCTAGAGTAGGTTGATCCATAAATTCAAGGGAAGTAGGGATAATTTTATTAGCGATAATTTTAGAAACCGTTTTGGCTGCATCTTCCAAGCTATCATATAATGCAAGCATTGTTTTTTTCGTTTCAGGCATTGGAATAAGCTTTAATGTAGCCTCGGTAATAATACCTAAAGTTCCTTCAGAACCAACAAATAAACGAGTAAAATCATATCCAGCAACATCTTTTGCTAGCTTTCCACCAGTTCGAATAATGTCTCCGTTTGCTAATACGATTTCAAGAGCAATGACGTAATCACGTGTTACACCATATTTTAATCCACGTAAGCCACCTGAATTTTCATTAATATTTCCACCTATTGTAGAAATTTTCATTGAGCTTGGATCTGGCGGATAAAATAAGCCTTTTTCTTCAATTGTATTAATCATATCAAGAGTGACTACACCAGGCTGAACTGTAATAGTTAAGTTTTCTTCATCTATCTCAAGAATATTATTTAAGTGTTTAAATAAGATAACGATACCACCATCTTTTGGACAAGTACCACCGCATAAATTCGTTCCAGAGCCTCTAGGGACAATCGGAATGTGATTTTCGTTACAGATTTTCACGATTTCGGATACTTCTTTAGTCGAACGAGGACTAATGACTGCATCCGGAAGAGCTTGCAAATTCGGTGTAGCGTCATAAGAATATACGAGTCTCTCTACTTTTGAATCATCATAATTTTCTTTTCCAACAATTGCTATAAAACTTTGTGCAATGTCATTTGTAATCATAAATATATTCCCCCCATTATCTTAATTCAAGTATAAAGAGTTAATAGATGAATTTACTATAGAGGAACATACAGAAAAAACACCATTTACCGGTGTTTTTTTGTAGAATCATCTAGTAGGTATGTTCCGATATACAATTTAACTAAATCTTGGATATCTTTCGGATTCAATTTCGTTAATTCAGTAATTTTACCTAGGCGATATAGAAGTGTGTTGATATGAATATGTAAGGATTGTGCGGTATTTTTAAGGGATTGATTTTGATTTATATATTCTTTAATTGTAATAAATAAATCCTCTTCACTTAATATAGGCGCAATTGTCCGTTCTATAAATGTTTTCTTAATCTCTTGCGAAAGTTCCTGCAGAATTAAATCAATTGTTAAATCTTCATCAAAAATAATTGAACTTGTTTTTAATGCTACTTTTAATGCGCGAGCCGCTTGATGATATGATTTATGTAATTGTTTTGGAGTGATTTGTTGCCCAACGCCCGCAGCAATGGGGGAGTTTAATCGACTTTTTATAATCTCATATAGATCATGTATTCTTTGTAGTTGATGAATATCTTTATTCGAATCATCAATTTTCATCAAAAATACAATTCGATTATTGCCCCAACGAACAAATACGTCATCTTTATTTCGATTTGCTAAATCAATTATTAGTTGCCTTGTATCGATTGGGACCATATTGGTATTTTCCCATTCAAAAATAATAACCTGCCTAATATAATTTAAATCAATAGTTAGCATAGTAGAACGTTCATAAAAATAATCATCCCACTCAATATCTTGAATCCAATCAAATACAAATGCTTCTAAAGTTCTTTGTTGCAAATCAATTTGATCAGTATAATAGTTTTCTCTAATTAATAATTCTGTCATCCTACGAAGCATTTCTCCAAAAGGGGAAATTTGCTCGGGATTTCCTGTGATTCCAATTACTCCAACTATTTCATTTTGAAAATAAATAGGAAGATTAATTCCGGCCTTTACACCATTTAAACGATTTTCATCGTCTGATGTAATCGTAAGCGTTTTTCTTTCATTAATTGCAATTAATGAGCCTTCATGAAATGTACCAGTTCGTGCTGGGTCTGTACTTGCTATAATGATGCCATCTGTATTAATAATAATAATATCCTCTTGTATTAACTTTCTAACTTCATTAATGATCTTTAATGCCAACTCATCAAGTACCATGTCAAACTCCTATCACAATTGTTACTATTAGTATAATGTAAAATGCCTTTCTACTAAAAGTAGTTTGTGAAAAAGGAAAAAAGTTATGAACTTATCTAGAATGGGCTAAAAATAGGATATGTAATAAAAAAGTGGTAAAGTGTTAAGAGCAGGAATTACAAAAAGATCAGTACTTTAAAATCTTAACGTAAGAGGAAAATAGTACATACATAGTGTTAGATAAGGAGCAAGAGATGAACAATTATAAATTAGTCATTCAATATGATGGGGGCCGATATAAAGGCTGGCAAAGGCTTGGTAATGGTGAAAATACAATTCAAGGTAAAATCGAGAATGTAATATCAGAAATGGTAGGAAGAGAAATTGAAATTATTGGAAGTAGTCGAACGGATGCAGGTGTACATGCATTTGAACAGGTTGCTAATTTTAAAATAAAAGAGAACATGCCTGAAATAGAAATTAAAAGTTATTTAAATCGTTATTTACCTAAAGATATTAGTATAAAGGAAGTTTCAATTGAATCTGACCGTTTCCATTCAAGATATAATACTAGTGCTAAAACGTACATCTATAAAATTTGGAATGAAGAATATACGAACCCATTTATGCGCAAATACAGTATGCATGTAGAAGAGAAACTAGATCTTAAAAAAATGAAGGCTGCAGCCGAGTACTTTTTAGGCGAACACGATTTTACAGCATTCTCAAATGCAAAATCTAAGAAGAAATCAATGGTACGAGAAATTTATTCAATTGATTTCGAAGAGAAAGACGGATTTATCCAAATAAGAATAAGTGGAAATGGTTTCCTTTACAATATGGTTAGGAAAATCGTTGGGACACTAATGGAAGTTGGAGCAGGTAGATTACACGCTGAAAATATATCGAAAATAATTGAATTAAAGGATCGTGCTCAAGTGAGTAATCTTGCGGATCCTGGTGGTTTATATTTGGAGAAAATTGAATTTAAATCATAACTTTAAAAAAAGCATTGGAATTTATAAATTCCAATGCTTTTTTTACTTATATTCGTTATTATTTTTCTTGTTATCCACTACAATACAAGCACTTTCCTTAAATAAAATCATAAGGAAAAAACCAATCAGCATTAAAATTAGCACGAAATAAACTGAATGAATCCACGTTGACTGCTCGCCTTTAATTAGCTGCATCACCCCAATGACAATTACAGCACCTAAATTCCCTGCCATCAAAAGTAGTCCTGTTGCTTCACCGGAAACTTTTTCACCAACTAGCTCTTCCGTAGCTGACAGCAGCAAAGCAAAGGCTGGTAAAAATATGAATCCAAGGAGGCTACCTATTACAATTAGAAAAGCAAAATTACCTGAAGTACAAACAGGATAGATTAATAGAAGTGAACCGATAATCGTGACTAATAAAAAGGGCTTTCTTTTACCAACTTTATCTGAAAACACCGGGATCACAATTGAACCAATAATACCGCCTATTATTAAAGTGCCACCTACAATTCCGGCTTGTTCTGATGAAATTCCGTACGGTTTTAAGATTTGTTCAAGCCAGGATGTTAATCCATTAAAGACTCCTAAACCTAAAAAAGAAACGATGTTTAATAGTAAAAGATTCTTGTTTTTCAATAATTTAAATGTAGTGCTAAAACTTCCTGAAGTACTAGAATTTCGTTTTAATTTTGAGTTATGGTGACCGATGAAGAAGAAGAGGAGTGTTGCAAAAATTGTTAAAATTGCCATGATGATTAATGTTGGTTGGAATCCAAAATGATCTACAAGAAGCGGTGTCCCTGCTAAGGCTACTGCCATACCGATGAACATACCGACTGTGCCAATGCCAGTGGCTGTTGCTTGTTTATTTTTAGGAAACCAGTCAACTACTAAACTTGATATTGCATTTAAAATATAAGGCTGGCCAATCGCAATTCCTATTTGACCAATTAGCAAAAATAAGAAGCTTGAATCGAAAATTCTAATAGTAGAAAAAACAGACATGAAAATGCCACCTAGTAAAATACTAAATCGATATCCAGCTCGATCAATTACCTTACCTGAGTGAATTGAAAATAAAATATAGATTAATGGAAATACAATTAATAACCAATTAATATCTGACTCAGAAACTTCGTAATGTGATTTTAAATATGAAATTAGAGGTGCAAAATTTAACCAAAGCATTTGACTAATACCAGCAAGTACAGCAAATGACAGTAAGACATACCAGTTCGATGAGTACTTAACAGCTTTAGTGGACTTCATTCTAACACTTCCCCAATTTATATTCTAAAAAAAGCGATTTAATAGAATATATGTTACTTCACTAATTAATAACTACTTGTTTACAAATTTGAATAAGCAATTTTTAACTATTTTCTTCAAATGAATAAACCTCTAAAAGTAGTTTTTTGAACTTCTACTTTTAGAGGTTTATTAAATTAACTATTTCTTAGTTTCTAAGTAATCTATTGCATTTTTTAGCCGATTTAATCCCTCAATAATCTTAGACTTTGGACAGCCGATATTCATGCGGATAAATCCTTTTCCAGCCTCACCATATGTCTCTCCAGGCATGATGGCTACTTTCGCATGATGAACAAGTGCATGTTGCAATTGTTCGCTAGAAAAAGGCAGCCCTGTAATATCAATCCATGCAAGGTATGTTGATTCTGGCACTGTAAATTTAAGATTCGGAAGATGTTCGTTAATAAAATCTTCTACTGTTTTTAAATTATCATGAATATATTCGGTCAATTCATCAACCCACTCTTCACAAGTTTTGTAGGCTTCAATTGTCGCTAACGTCCCAAAAATACTTGCGGATGAAAGGCCATCTCGATTTTTCAATGATAGAAGAAAAGATTGTTTTATCGTTTCATTAGGTAAAATTATATATGATCCGCCTAGTCCGGGAGTGTTAAACGTTTTACTCGCGGAAGTGCATATACACACATTTCTCAAGTCACTGCTAGAGTTTATAATCGGACTATGGGAATAAGGATCATGTACAATATCCATATGAATTTCATCTGAAATAATAAATATATTATATTTATTACATAAGCCAACAATTATTTCGAGTTCATGCTTTGTCCAAACACGTCCTGTTGGATTATGCGGACTACATAGTAGAAGGACCTTGGCACGCTCGTGAGATAGTTTTTGTTCTAAATCTTCAAAGTTGATTCGGTACTTGCCATTTTCGTAGATTAATTGATTGTCAGAAATGAAACGATTGTTATCTTGAATGACTTTAAAGAAAGCATCATAAGCCGGAGTTTGGATAACGACGTGATCACCAACATTTGTCAAGTATTCGATTAGTTTTGAAATCGAATAAATGACACTTGGACTATAAACAATCCAATCTTCTTTTATTTCACAAGAGAATCGATTGCGAAACCAATCTATAATTGCTTCTTTAAATTCAGCATGATTCCATCGCGTATAGCCAAATATACCGTGTTTCATTCGCTTTTCTAACGTATGTACTATATCATCGGGACTTTGAAAGTCAGTATCTGAAATCGAGAATGGTAGTAGATCTGGCACTCCAAATCGATCTTCAATATAGTCCCACTGTGTACAATAAGTACCGGTCCGATCAACTATCTGATCAAATTTGTATTTCATTTCGTACAACCCCAATTTATTTAAGATGATAATTTTTCTAATTGTGTTTTAAGAATACCAACTTGTGGTCCAATAACAACTTGTAAATTGTGTTCGTCTAATTTCACGACACCAAGTGCGCCACAATCTTTTAAAACTTTTTCATTAACAATATTCATATTATCTACAACAAGTCTTAATCTTGTAATGCAGTTATCTAGTGATTGAATATTCTCTTTCCCACCTAAAGCAGTAAGAATTTTTAAAGCTTGAGTATTTGTACCTTTAACCACTGGTTCCTCACTTTGTTGATCCTCAGTTACTTCTTCTCTACCAGGAGTTTTTAAATTAAATTTTAAAATTGCATATCTGAAAACTGAATAGTATACGGCAAACCATATTGCTCCTACTACAGGTACGAGATACCATTTTGTTTTAACTCCTTGTAAAACACCAAAGATAATGAAGTCTAATATTCCACCGTCTGTGTTACCAATTGTTAAGTGTAATAAAGCCATTACCATAAAACCTAGTCCCGTTAAAATAACGTGGATGAAATATAGAGGTGGAGAAATGAACAAGAATAAGAATTCGATCGGTTCAGTGATACCGGTTACAAAAGTTGCAATAACACCAGAGATTAATAGTCCTTTAATTTTATTGCGATTTTCTGGACGGGCAGTATGATAAATTGCAAGTGCTACTGCAGGTAAACCAAACATGAATGTTGGCATTTTTCCTTGAGATAAGAAAGCTGTCGCTGATGGACTGATCGGAGCACCGGCTTTTAATTGTGCATAGAAAATATTTAGAGCTCCTGAAACCGTTTGACCGTTAACGACTTCAGTACCACCGGCTTCTGTGAATCTAATCATTGCAACTAAAATATGGTGAAGACCAAATGGTAGTAGTAAACGCTCACCGGCACCGAATAAAAATGGTCCGAAAACGCCAGATTTTTGAATTATACTTCCGATTCCTGTAATCGCAATTGCAAAAACTGGCCAGATCATCGGAATAATGATCCCAACTACTGATAATGCAAGTGTCGTTATGATTGGAACAAAGCGAGCACCACCAAAAAATGCAAATGCATCTGGAAGTTTAATACTATAAAAGCGGTTGTGTAATAAATAGACAATTATACCGGCGATGATTCCGCCTAATACGCCCATTTCAATTGTTTGAATGCCCATAACCATACCTTGACCGGCTTGACGCATTTTATCTGCCGCTACTAATTGATTTGTTTCTGTTAAATAAAAATTAATTGATAAGTGCATGATGACGTAACCAACAAATCCCGAGAAAGCAGCGACACCTTTTTCATATCGTACAAGTCCAAACGGAATTGCCATTGCAAATAAAACGGGTAAGTATGAAAATGCAAATCCACCAATAGTGGACATAAAGCTAAAAAATACTTGGAGTACAGAATTTCCTAAAAATGGGAATGTCTCGATTGTTGTTGGACTAGTAAATGAGCTTCCGATTCCTAATATAAGCCCCATAAAAGCTAGTAATGCTACGGGCACCATAAAGGTCTTACCTAGCCCTTGAAAAAATTCCCAAAATTGTGATTTAACGGACTTCTTCTTTGCCATGCTTTTAGCTCCTTCGTTTTTTATTATGTCTTAAGAATACTCACGGCAAAATCGTTTAACAACCGTTTGAGGCGTTTATGTAAGCGTGTACATTTTTTGTATATTGCTTACTTTAAATAGATTAATAAATTCATAAATAAAAAGAGTCAGTGGTGGTCTAGTAATAGACTACTTCTGTCTCTTTAATGTACTAACATATTTTCATTTCGTTTAAATAAGCAATAATAATAAAATCTAATACCATACTTAACGGAAACCTTGAAGTCATATCAAGCTCACCAAAGTACGTGTTTGTAATATAAGCTTGAAGAGATAAATTTACTTCTTTTTGTAAACGATTCGAGTGGTTTCCAGTTATGGCAATCGTTTTAACGTGCCTATTCTTTAAAATATGGGCAAATTCTAACATATGTAGAGTCTCCCCACTATATGAAACTAGTATGGCCAAATCATTTTCTGTTAAACTATTTGCTGCACTACGTAGCTCGTCCCAATCAGTTCGCGCATTACATAACTTACCTGCAAACATGAGTTTTCTAGAAGCGTCGACACAAGCGGGAAGTGAATTACCAACTCCGAATATTTCAACATGTGTACTTTCGTTTAGATATTTAGCAGCTAGCTTAATCTTTTCTTCATCAATATATTCCAATGTTTTTTCCATTTCTTCTTTCATTCTCTCAATATGAGTATTAAGTAGATAGGAAGTAGAAGAAACTGGACTTTGAATCTTATTTGTTTCCATTGAAAGAGTATATTTTAAATCTTGAAAACCACGAAAGCCTAATTGCTGGCATGTTCTACTAATTGTTGCTGTAGATACATAAAGCTCTTTTGATAATTCATCAAGATTCACCTTCGTAATATAATCCGTATTTTGTAAAATATAATCCAATACTTGTTTTTCTAGCTGGCTAAGTTTTTCTCTATTTTGTGATAACCGTTTTAATAGTATTTGCATAAAATTCCACCTACTTTTAGAGAACTAGAATTATACCTTATTATATAGTAAATATTCTGATTGAAAAGAAATATAGAATGAAGAGAAAGATGAGAGTTACCTTAAATGAGGAAATGTAGTAGTGATCTGTAAAAAAAGGAAATGAACCCTATTAATTAAGGATTCATTTCCTTTTTTATTTATAAATTAAAATTCACCAGTACCGTGATTAAACATCCAATGAATGCCGAACTTATCTGTTAGGCTACCATAAGCTTTACTCCAAAAAGTTTCTTGAAGTTCCATTTCTACTTTACCGCCATCACTTAATTTAGAAAAGACAGTTCTAAGTTCTTCTAAGTCCTCACTTAAAAAAGATAAAGAAATATTATTTCCTTGGTTAAAAGGGAAATTAGGGAAAGTATCAGAGAACATAACGTTGCTGCCGCTAATGTTCAGTCTAGTATGCATAACTAAATTTTTCGCTTCTTCAGGTAGTGGGTATTCTGGATTTGGGGGTGCTTCACCGAAAGTCATAATTTTTGGTGTTTCAGTGTTAAATACAGCCGCATAGAATTCAACTGCTTCACGTGTATTACCATTAAAATTTAAATAAACATCGATTGGCATTTTTTTCACTCCTAATGTTATGTATTCAAGACTTTTAAAAGCCTACAAATCCATTCTATCCAAAAAAAGGTAATTTAACAAACTAATATTTGTTAATTGTATGAAAAATTCTGACTTTATTATGAAATGGGAAGAAATAATAGTGGAGTTTTAATTAAGAAGGGAAATTGTATTAATCTCATGGGGGGCTTAAAAAAGGCAAATCGCAGTGAAAATTGATGTATCGCAATTAAATCGTGGAATAGCAATTAAATTTATGGAATGACAATTAAAATTGGAGAATGGCAATTAAAAACGGGAAACGGCAATTAAATTCTTATAATCGCAATTAAAAACGGGAAACAGCAATTAAAATAGCAGAACCAACTTCCTTCTTAAACTTAAAAACAATTTTTTCAAAAAAATGCTCCATTTTAGATCAACTCACCAACCTTACCATTGTTCAGGTGAAAAATAAGTAGAAACTTGTCGTAAATGTAGTGAAGACAGATTATTCTGACTTCTATTAATGCAGTATTTTTACCTATTTAAAAAATAATAGACGTCGGTTGAAAATGTCTAAATGCTTCTTTTGTCTAATACAGACTAACTTAACCCCAAAATGTCTCAACCTAATTATTGCAATTTTCCCGAGTTAATAAACTTTTTTCGAACATCCTCGACTGAATATGTCAAAATCCACTTTTTTTCTACTTGAACTCTTTCAGTTCTCTCCAAATTGAATATGCCAAAAGTCTGATTGAATAACCCAATATGATTATAGGGGTAACGTAATTAAAATTAATATAGTATCAAGTTTCTTAATAAAGCATTAGCAATTATTTAAATCAGTTTGGCTTGAATCTATTTTTATTTTAATAGATTCAGAACATTAAAGTTTACTGTAGAGGAGATTAGAGATGAAAAAGAGAAAAAGCTTTCCTTACAAAGTCCTTGCAACGACAACTTTAGCTTCAATGTTATTTACATCAACTGGATTTGCTGAAGGAACAAATGAAAATCAGGTGCCAGCTCCAAGTTTAGATGAGATTGCAAAGCAGGGTCAAAAGATTTTTGCTGAAGAACAAAAACAAACTGGGGAAAAAGCTGTAGACCCATTTGGCTATAAAGATTTAAATGATGCTCATGCTTATAAACCAAATGAAAAAGTACGTGTAATCGTTGAGGTAGAGCAACCAACAACTTCTGATGATTCTACTCAAACTAAAAAAGCACGTTTTAAAGAAAAGCAAGATCAAGTCATCTCAAAGATTTCAAAAACAAGATCTGTCCCAAAAATAAATCAACGCTTTTATGAAGGCTTTAATGGTTTTAGTTTAGAGACAGAATATCGTAACTTAAAAGAAATTCAACAAACAGAAGGCGTAACGAATGTACATATTGCAAGAAAGTTCCAACCAACAATGGGAGCAAGTAAAGAATTAGTACAAGCTCAAAAAGTATGGGAAAGTTACGGATATCAGGGTGAAGGATTGTTAGTAGGCGTAGTCGATACAGGTATTGACTATACGCATAAAGACATGACAATCACTGAAAAAGGAAAAGCAAAAGAAAAATGGAATCAAGAAAACATTAAAAGTAAACTTGCTGAAACAAGTGTAGGAGACGTTTGGTATAGTGACAAAGTTCCAACTGGATATGACTGGGCGGATCATGATACAGATGTCATTCCACATGGAGCAGGAAATGAGCACGGTATGCACGTAGCTGGTACAGTTGGTGCAAACGGTGATGATTCAAATGATGGGGTTGCAGGTATTGCTCCAGGTGTACAATTACTAGCAGAAAAAGTATTCTCTGATACAGCAAATGGTGCATATGAAGATGACATCATTGCAGGGATTGAGCATGCGGTAACAATGGGAGCAGATGTCATTAATATGAGTTTAGGAACTGATTCAGGATTTGTTAGTGAAGTGGATGATCCGATTCAAAAGGTGATCCGTGAAGCGACTGAGCAAGGTACGCTTGTCGTTGTAGCAGGTGGAAACTCTGCTTATAGTACGCAAAATAATTTGCTGCAATCTTCTTTAAAACCATATGCTGAAAATCCGGATATTGGTACAGTTGGGGAACCAGGTGTAAGTCCTTTTGCGATATCTGTGGCTTCATATGAAAATTCAAATATACATATGAATACGCTAAAAGAGGAAAATGGAATACAGCTTCCATACCAAGACCAATCACAATATAACTTTAATCTATCAAAAGTATTATCACCATTAGAATCATATGAAATGGTATATGTTGGAGAAGGTAAAACTGCCGACTTTAAAAATCTTCCAGACTTAACAGGAAAGATCGTTGTAGCAAAACCAAATGTAAAGTATGCTAGTTACAATTATATCCAATCAGAAGCGAAGAAGAAGAACGCAAAAGCAATCATTCTTGTTCCTGCTGATAATGATATTGACTATCCATTAGTTTATTGGAGTCCTTATTTTAATGTAGAAGCAGCTACAACAAGTAAAGTGGTTGGCAATGCATTAATTTCTAAGTTACAAAGTGGTTATGTTGTAAAAATGAAACCGTCTAAAGGGGTATATGTTGATAACCCAGATCAGAATACGATGTCATATTTTTCTTCATACGGAGCTCCACATACATTAGACTTTAAACCAGAAATATCTGCACCAGGAGGAAATATTTACTCAACTGTACCAGGGAATGGCTATGAGGTTATGAGCGGTACATCAATGGCATCTCCACATGTTGCTGGTGGTTCAGCATTAGTTTTACAATCACTTTATGAAAAAGGATTAAAACATTCAGAGAGTACAGCGCTAAAAGCGAAAATTGCTTTAATGAACACTTCTAAATTAGTACAAGATCCTAGTACGAATAATGAAGTACCGTATTCTCCACGTATTCAAGGATCTGGTTTAATGCAAATTCAAAATGCAATTAAAACGCCTGTACTTGTGACAAGAGAGAAAACTCCGCTTGAACAAGCTGGAGCAGTTGCACTAAAAGAAGTTAATAATAATATTCACTTCAAATTAAATGCAGAAGCTCTTCAAAATCTGAATGTAAAAGATTTAGAGTATCAAGTGTATGTAGATGTATATACAGATGGTAGAGAAACAAAAGAATTTGACTTAGACAATGATGGGAAATTAGATTCAAAAGAATATTTAACATTAAAAAGTGAGCGTATCCAAGGGGCTACGGCAACTGTAAACGGTGAAAAAGTAACAAGCACAGAAGGAAAGACATTAAAAATTAAACCGGGACAAGAAAAAAATCTTGATGTTCAGATTCAACTTCCATCAAGCTTAAAAGATGGTTCATTTGTTGAGGGATATGTACGTCTAGTTCCTTCAGGAAGAAATAGCGATTCAGCAGTACCGTTATCAGTTCCTTACATGGGGTATTATGGCAAATGGGATCAACCAAAAAACATTGATCCAGCAGCATATGAGAAAGATGCATTCTTAGGTTATACTACACTTTGGAATGATGAAATAGGAGCAGAAGGGGTATTCCCATTAGGATATGATCCAAGAACAGGAAGTTTTAATATGGATCGAATTGTAATGTCACCTAATACTCCATTGAAAGAAGTATACCCATCATTTACAGTGCTTCGTAACTTAGCTAAAACAGAAATGTACGTAGAAAATGATAAAGGTGAATTACTCCAATATTTAGGTGATTTTAGTGAATATACTGGTAAGCCATGGAAATTCCGTAAAAACATTATGTCTTACAGAGACTATTTGAATACTGGATATGGTTGGGATTTAAAAGATCAAAATGGACAAGTTGTGAAGGATGGCGTTTATAACTATGTAATCAAAACAACGCTTGATTATAAAGGTGCGAAGCCACAAATTGTAAAACTTCCATTGCATGTTGACTCAATTGCTCCAGTTGTTACGGATATAAAAGTAACACCTAAAGATGGCCAATACGAAATCTCGTTCAAAGCGGATGATGTTGGAAGTGGTTATATTGGTGCGGTCATTTGGTATAACGGTAAGTATAAGTCATTACCTGAAGGTGCAACATCTACTCTAGTAAAAGAAGAGCCAAAGAGTGTCGTAGTATTAGGAGTAGACTATGCTCTAAACCAAAGTTATACAGTTTGGGGGGATCCTACTTATATTAATGAAGGAATGCTTGTTAGCTACTTCAGTGTATATCCAAATAAAAATGTAAATAGTAAAACGCCAGCAGGAATCAATGGATTTGCAAATAATAATGTAAATTGGAAAATTTATATTAAAGATGCTAACGGAAATGTAATTGATTCACTAGATGTACAAAACAAAAATGAAATTCACTTGAATTGGACCCCAGAAGCAACTGTTCCAAATGGTACGTATACAATATCGGCGGATGTATCTAGTAAAGATGGATTTAAAGTATCAGTAAGTCCACAAACAATTACTGTACAACAATAAATAATCAAAAAGTAAAAGTGTAGGGAATATATTTTCCTACACTTTTCAGAGTGTTGAAAAATAACTTAGTCAATAGAACTAAGCATATTATTTTAGAAAAAATACCCTTTGTCGGAAAATTATTATAAAGGGGGTTTTTATGTACTACTACCAAGAGAACTTAGACCTCGCAAAAAATCGTAAATTTTATGAGAATATGATTGATGTGGAATAACACATTGAACGTGAAGAATGGATTAAAGAGGTCGTTATTGAGGAAGATCTTAAGAATTTAGAAAAAAGTAAAATTTATCATTTATCAAAAAAAGGGATTGCTATGTTTCCATTAAAAAATTATTAGGATTCATTTATAGAAAAAGAAATAGTTGGTACGCAGAAAGAAGTTGTGTTAAACGGTTAGGAAATTTTCTCACTGCCCTGTAATTAGCAAAAAAAGTAACGAATCCATTCACGTGAGATTTTTTTCTTGAAAGCTAGAAGGCACTGAAATGGTTCCCAATGCTGATCGGTGGATAGTAACGATCGCTTTAAAATTAAAAGGTGTCCATGTTATCGATTGAGCTATTTCAGTTCCAAAATAGATGAGATTTCAATAGTTCCCTAATTCGTAACAATTATTGGAAAAATTTCTCTGTTTTTATGTTAGTTTTGACATAGAAAGTGAGGAGATTTTTATATGGAAAAAATTTTATATTCTATTTTATCAGTACTGCTGGTTTTTAGTTTCATTTCTCGGGTATCTGCAGAAGAAACAGACACCACTACTCAAAATCAAGGTATTAATGAACAAAAAGAAAATATTAAAAGTACTTTTTTAAACTTAACTGAAGAACAGAAAATAGAAAGATTTTCAAAAATTGATAAAGAATATGATATCGGAAAACCTTTTGATTTAGAAGATCAAGTTTTTATTGAAATGTATGCGGAAAAACAAGGAGTACAAAAAATAACACCTTATGCTTCTTTTCCAGCAAGTAAATCTAAAACTGTAAACGGTGTTACGGTAAAAGTTAGTGGTAATGTATCTCAAGATATTAATAATTTTATAAATCAAAGTTTTGGAGCAAACGTAAAAACACAAACAACAGCAGGAGCAACTAAAGTAAATTCTATTAAAACAGTTGTGTATCATAATGCTTATGGCATTGTAGGTAGTAAAGGCGTTGGCAAGGTGTATGACGGGACTCTTTCAACAAGTGGGAAAAATACTACTTTGAATGCTACAAAAAAATATACGGCTGTTGTAGTTTACGCAAGCACATGGTGTGAAGTAACAGTAAATCATACAGCTGGGACTTTTACTGTAAATCCTTAGGAGGGTTAATTGATGGGAAGTAGTTTTGGAGTACCTGGAACAATTATTACTATTTTATTTATTGTAGTACTATATTTTTTAATTAAAAATATAGGAAAAAAAAGAAAGATTGACTAAAAGGTTATAAATAAAGAAAAACACATGATTTCTCTCAGAGATTGATATTATCCCCTTTAGGTAGACATTCGAAAAAAACTCCATGGTAACATGGAGAAATGAATGTGACTTAGAGGGGATTTTTATATGGCTAAAAAGGGTCAACAGTTTAAAAGTTATACAGAAGAATTTAAATTAAATGCAGTGATGAGTGATGTTTGCCAAAGTTAACGGGTGTTAGCGGAAGAACTAGGAATTCGACATTGCACTCAACTTAAAGTTTGGATGAAGAAGTGGAAATATGGCGAACCATTTGATGTACGAGGTAGTGCTACAAATCCACTTAAAGGTAGACCAACAAAATTTAAATCAGGAGAAGAAGATAGATACTACTTAAAAGCACAGGTAGAGTACCTAAAAAAGCGGTATCCAAATCTGATAAAGGATGATCTTCCCGAACAAATAAATTATAAAATCACTCTGAAAAGTGTAGGGAATATATTTTCCTACACTTTTTATATTTACCAAGATATTAAATGTAGAAAGAACTAAAAAAACAACTTTAATTTGGTTATTAATATGATTTTCTAAACATTTGGTTCATAATAGAGAATATTAGTAATTTGTATGTTTTTTAGCAGAAAGGTGTTTAGTAAATGAAACATTTAACAATCTTATCAAAAATTGAAAATTATATGGATCGATTTACGCAAGCCGAAAAGAAAATCGCTGTTTATATAATGGATCATGCTGAAATTGTCCCTAACTTAACGACTAAAGATATTTCTAACAATACTGGAGCTAGTGAAGCAAGTGTTGTTAGATTTTGTAAAACAATAGGAATCGGTAGTTTTAAAGCCTTTAAAATAGCATTAGTGCGAGATTTGACTGTAGCAGAAATGAATATTAATGATTTTTCTGTAATGGATAAAAAGGACACACCGTATGATTTATTTAATAAAGTAACGTATGTAAATAAAGCCGCTATTGAAGCTACGGTATCAACTTTAGATAAAAGAGAATTAGAAAAAGCAACTGATGAAATTGTAAAAGCTAAGAAGATTATATTTTATGGAGTAGGCGGTTCAGCTGTGTCAGCTATGGACGGAGCCTATAAATTTGGGAAAATTGGCTACCATGCCATTATGTCTCCTGACTTCCATATGGTCATCACTTTAGTAGGGCATATGGAAGAAGGCGATATTTTTGTTGCCGTTTCTAATTCAGGGAAAACAAAGGATGTATTAGAGCTTGCTCGTTTTGCTAAGAAAAAGGGAGCAACGATCATTGCGATTACTAAGCTTGGCAAGTCTCCATTATTTAAAGAAGCCGATATCAAGCTTTGTACACCGGATATGGAACAAGATATAAGAATTGGAAGTATAGCTTCTAAAATGGCACAACAAAATATAATCGATTCTTTATATGTCATATGCTTTAACCGAATCGGTAACAAAGTATCTAGTAGGCTTCAGGAGTATAGTGAAGAAGCGGGTAAATTAAGAAGATAAGCAAAATTTAATGAGGAAGATGAGCAAAAGTAAATTTTTGACTTATCTTCTTTTTTCTTAAGTGAAAAAGGAAGAAAATGTCAAAAAATGAAGCGGGGAGTTTAATAATTAGTTACAATTACATGGTTTACAATTTAAATTTAAATTTTAATGAAATTTTAATAATGCTAAAGTGCTAATTTTAAAAACTAGATTGAAAGAAAAAAATAAGACTAAAGACAGGATTCGCCAAAAAGCAAGTTAAAAAAACTGACGAATTTCGTCACGTTTTTATGTAGTAATGTAAATTTTTTGTAAAAATATTGTGAAAATTGTTAGTATTTGATGAAAAAAACCCTCTGTAATCATAAGAATTTTTAGAATATTATTAAAATGTACTTTGAAAATTATTAAAGGGGGATTTATTTTGAACAAGTTTGTTGTAACTAGTTTTGCATCAGTAATGGTTGCCGGAACTTTATTTTCTGGAATTCCATTAAAAACAGCATCATCTGAAAGCTTAAGTAAAGTACATAGTGCATTAGCTAAGCATTCAAAAAGTACTTTAGATTTATCATTAGTTAATGACGAAAAGTTATTAGAGGCATTAGTTAAACGCGGAGTCATTTCTGCAACTGCTTCTAAAGCTGAGAAACAAGCTGCGTTACAAAATTATTTAGAGGTTAAAGGCCAAGCGGATCTAGTAGCTGATAAAGATCCAATTGCTAGTAAAGTAAAGAAAGCGGAAGCTACTAAACATAGTGAATTTAAAGATTTTAATAATGGCCTATTACACGGAAACGGTAAGAAAAATGGTCAATTAAAAGGTACTCCGGATCCAGTTAAAGAATCAGCTTCTCCTGGTATTCAAAAGAAGGGGAAACTTTTAACGTTAATGGTAGAGTTTTCTGACCTTCCTCATAACAGTATTAAGAAGAATGAAACAGACAACTGGTACCCAGATTTTACTCAACAACACTATGAAGATATGATTTTTGGTAAAAATGGTGTGAAAGGTCCAAACGGAGAAACTTTCCTTTCACAAAAACAATATTATGAACAACAATCTGGTGGAACATATACAGTTGATGGTAAAGCATATGGATGGTTAAAAGTACCAGGAACTGCAGCATTTTATGGTCAAGATTCTAAGACTGGACATGATAATGTATCACCAGGTGGATCAAAACAATTAGTAATTGATGCTTATGCTGCTGCAAAAGCTGCAGGAGTTCCTTTACAAGATTACGATTTAGAAGATCCACATGATTTAGATGGAGACGGTAACTACTGGGAGCCAGATGGTTTAGTTGATCACCTACAAATCATCCACTCAGGTATGGGACAAGAAGCTGGCGGTGGAGCACAAGGAGACAACGCAATTTGGTCTCACCGTTCTGCTAAATTAGTTGATCCAGATGGACTTGGTAAAGGGTTACCTGGATTCTATGACTATACAATGATGCCAGAAGACGGTGCAACTGGTGTATTTGCACACGAATATGGTCATGATTTAGGATTACCAGATGAGTACGATACTATCTACTCAGGTGCTGGGGAAGCTGTTGAATATTGGTCAATCATGTCAGCAGGTTCTTGGGCAGGAACAGTTCCTGGAACAGAGCCAACTGGTTTCTCTCCATGGGCAAAATCATATTTCCAAACAACTTTAGGTGGAAAATGGACTAACCCAACTGTAGTAAATTGGGAAGATGTATCGACAAAAGGTACTCAATTCTTATTAGATCAAGCAAATTCACCACTTGGACAAAACAACCAAGCTATTCAAGTGAATTTACCGAAAAAAGTTTTACCAGTCAATAAACCAGCTGCTGGCACTTATGAATATTGGGGTGGACAAGCAGACGAAATGGATAACAGCATGGTTACTTCTGTAGATTTAACTGGTAAATCTTCAGCAACATTAACTTTTGATGCTTGGTACGATATGGAAGAACAATGGGATTTCGCATTTGTTCAAGTTTCAACTGATAATGGTGCAACTTGGAAATCATTAGGTAACAGCCACACTAGAAGTGATGTTGTAGCTGAAGGATATCCAACAATCTTAAATTCAATGCCTGGTTTCACTGGGAAATCAAATGGGTGGGAAGCACAAAGCTTTGATTTATCAGCATATAAAGGTCAAAAAATTCAACTTCGCTTACGTTCTGCAACTGACTGGGGTACTTCAAACATTGGATTCTTTGCTGATAATATTAAAGTAGTAGCAGACGGTGCAACAATTGTTGATGATGGTGCTGAAAATGCAACTTCTCCATTCACATTAAAAGGATTTTCAAAATTCGATGGAAACAAATATGCAAATCATTACTACTTATTAGAATGGCGTAACCATAAAGGTGCTGACGAAGGTTTAGCTCATATTAAACGTGGAAACTCTCTATTAAGCTATGATGGTGGTTTAGTAGTATGGTATGTTGATGATAGCTTTACAGAAAACTGGACAGGTATCCACCCAGGTGATGGTTTCTTAGGTGTTGTTGATGCTCACGATGATACTAATTTATTATGGAACTATGGCGCTGAAGCAAGTTCTCGTTTCCATGTTGCGGATGCAGCATTCGGATTAAATCCGACATCAGGTTATGACATTTCTTATGCAACAGGAGAAGCATTTAAATCTCCAAGTCAAGAAGGTATCTCTTTATTTAATGATAGCAAAGACTACAATAATGAATTCTTACCAGATGCTGGTCGTAACATCGGACACTACGGATTAAAAGTACGTGTTAATGGTCAATCTACTGATAAATCAGTTGGATCAATTGTAGTTTATAAATAATAATGACGAGAAAGGTAACTTAATGTTGCCTTTCTTTTTTTATTTTAGGTAATTAATAGACCAATAGAACAATATTAATTTTAAATGAAATTAAGTTTCGTTTATTCTTTATGTTTTATTGACTTTTTATTTCGAAAGTTTAAAATGATAACCAAATAGGATTTTTTATAGAGGAAGAAGGAGAGAGACTATGCTAGGTATATCAATCTATTTATCTGAAAAAAATATTGAGAAGAATAAAAAATATATCGAAATGGCAAAAAAAAATGGATTTCATTCAATTTTCACATCATTACACATTCCTGAAGATGACCCTTCAACTTATAAAAAACTTCTTCAAACACTTGGTACAGAGGCAAAGGAAAATGAAATGGAGCTTATGGCAGATATTTCAGCAAAATCACTTACACATTTAGGCTTAGATTATACAAACGTTAGTGAGTTACTAAATTGGGGAGTTACTGGTTTGCGAGTGGACTACGGACTGAAAGAAGTACAAATAGCAGATCTTTCTAAGAAAATGAAGATTGCACTTAATGCTAGTACACTTACACCTGCATTTTTAGATGAACTACTTAAATATGGATTACAAACTGAAAATGTAGAGGCTTGGCATAATTTCTATCCTCGCCCAGAAACTGGATTAGCAACAACTTATTTAATTGAAAAAAATAAATGGTTAAAAAGCTGCGGAATTACAACAATGGCATTTATTCCTGGAAACGATGAAATGAGAGGACCATTATTTAAAGGATTACCAACATTAGAAAAACATCGCGGAGTAGACCCACTACTGGCTTATTTAGATTTAAACCAAAACTGTTACGTAGATAAAGTTTTGGTTGGCGATATTAGTATAAAAATAGAAACGATGGAAGCACTCTCAAAGACGAAGAACTATATGGAATTAAGATATAAACCATATTCACAAGACGAAGAAATCCTTTCCATTGTAGAGCAAGTTCATACGAACCGAGAAGATCCTGCACGCGACGTTATTCGATCAATGGAGTCTAGACTATACGGTAGCTTTGGTGAAAATAGTCTAAAACCTGCAAATACGATTACCCGCTCAGTTGGATCTGTGACAATTGACAACGAATTATATGGCAGATATGAGGGGGAACTACAAATAATGCTTACTAATCTACCAAGCGATGAGAAAGTAAATGTAATAGGGAAGATTATAGAAGACGATCTATCATTATTACAATATATTGGAGCGGGTAAGAAGTTTAAGTTAATGGTTGTTTAAATATATATTAATCAATACCGAAAGCTAAGTGAATTTTATTGATAAAGTCGTGAACTTCATTGATATAGAGTTGGTTTTTGATAAAAAGTTGGGACCTTTCTTTTATATCAATTTTAGGATACTTATTTTTGGGTTTTTCAATCCTTTTACTCTATTTCTCATGATTATTGACCTTGTTTGAAAATTACTAATTTTTGTTACAGATATGACTTTTTTATTTGTTGATTTACCAAAGCTATTTGCAGTTTTAAATATATTAATTACATTTCCTCTGAATGTTTATTATAGGTTTAAAGTATAACTTTTTTAGATGAATATGATTGGAACGAAAGGATACTCGACTCCTATGGGAGATGCAGGAAGGCTAAAGACCCCGCAGGTACGAGGAGGCTCAGCTCATGCCCCATGGAAAGCGAGAATCCTGTAGTGGAAATCAACAAGGCATTACTTATTTAATTGACAAATCATTTTTCAATGGAAAGAATCGTGTTTTAATAAGACGGTTCTTTTTTTAGGTTAGACTGGGTCATTCTTAAACGGTATGATAAAGATACTTACAAAATATTAGTTCGAATGGTCGTGGAAAAATGGACGATAAGTATTATGATAACCTACTTAATATAAAAACAGAGGGTGAGCAAAAAGGATTTAATGAATCCTTTCATTATCACCGGTATGAGCCAACACCCTATATCGCTTTACAACAACTATTTAAACAATACACACTTTCAAGCAATGATCGAATAGTTGATTTTGGATGTGGTAAAGGAAGATTAAATTTCTATATAAATAGCTTATTTAATGCTACCGTTGTTGGAATTGAAATGAATGAAAAATATTATAATGAAGCTGTTGAAAATAAAAAGAATTACATAAAAAATACAAAGACAAGTGAAGACAAAATCCTGTTTTATTGCTGCTTGGCTGAAGATTATCAAATTAATCCATTAGATAATTGTTTCTATTTTTTTAATCCATTTTCAATCCAAATTTTTATGAATATCATTAATAACATTTTAATTTCAGTTGAGCATTCAAAAAGAAATGTGGAAATCATTTTGTATTATAGTTCTGATGATTATATTTATTTTTTGGAAAACCAGACTGCCTTTGAATTAAAACAAGAGATCCTACTGGCGGATGCTTATATGAAAAATCAAAATGAAAGATTTTTAGTCTATCGATTAACTTACTAATTTTAAAAGATTCAAGGATTTATTGATTATTATGGAGAATTTTTTTAAGTGGGATAAAAGTAAATTAAATAGCCGGAAGGAAGAGTTCAATTTGAATAATATTAATCCTTTTATAGAATCATTTAAAAATACAAACCAACAATTAGCAGGTAGTGGATTTAGAAATATTCAAGTACTAAAGGATGCACTAAAAGACTTTAATGGTAGTGAAGAAAGTGATCTTTATGGGGCAGGGAATTTTATTGAAGATTTTCAAGAAAAAATGGCAGAGTTTTTAGGTAAGGAATCTGCAGTGTTTTTTCCTAGCGGAACGATGGCTCAGCAAATCGCATTAAGAATTTGGTGTGATCAAAAAGGAATCAATAAAGTTGCTTATCATCCTTTATCACATTTAGAAATTCATGAAGAAGATGGTTTGAAAAAACTACATAATATACAGCCTATTTTACTAGCGGATAAAAGTCGTGTTATTGAGTTAGAGGATGTTTTAGCAATGAATGAGGAAATCTCTTGTTTATTACTAGAATTACCACAACGAGAAATTGGTGGACAACTACCATCTTATGAAACACTAGAATCAATTTCTTCATACTGCCGTGAAAAGGGAATTAAATTACATTTAGATGGTGCTAGATTAATGGAAATTCTCCCATACTATAAGAAGACAGCTTCTGAATTATGTAGCTTATTTGATAGTGTTTATATGTCATTTTATAAAGGCATTGGGGGAGTGGCGGGTGCGATTCTTTCTGGTGACAGAGATTTTATCGACGAATCAAAAGTTTGGAAAAGAAGACATGGAGGAGATTTAATTAGTCTTTATCCTTACATAATAAGTGCAAATTATTATTTTGATCAAAGAGCAAATAAGATGGGACAATACTATGACGATGCAGTTGAGTTAGCCGAATTCTTTAATGGTTGTCATGCGATCAATACTGTACCGACTATTCCTGTTTCTAATATGTTTCATGTCCATTTTAATGCTCCGATCGAAAAGATTAAAAACATTCTTCAATCTATACATGAAGAAACAAAAATTGGTATTACCGGTAACTTAAGACCAGTTAATGAAGAAGTTAGTTATTGCGAGATTAGTATTGGAGACTTATACTCAACAATCTCTAAAGAGGATCTTCACAATATTTTTAACAAATTAAACGAGGAAATGAAATCACTATAAACCATAATTGTTTAAGCAATGAAAGTTTAATTTAAATAAAAAAAGGGAGTTGACTTAAATGCAAAAAATTACAACGTTTTTAATGTTTGAAGGCCAAGCAGAAGAGGCAATGAATTTTTACATGTCACTATTTAATGATTCTGAGATCGTGAATATTACGCGTTATGGAGCAGATATGAGAGAGTTTGAAGGGAAAGTAATACATGCTACTTTCACATTAAATGGCCAACAATTTATGTGCATTGATAGTACCGTTAAACATAAATTTACGTTTACACCAGCTGTTTCATTATATGTGACTTGTGAAACAAATGAAGAAATTGAAAATGCATACAAAGAATTAAGTCAAGATGGTGAAGTATTAATGCCATTGCAGTCATATCCATTCAGTGAAAAGTTTGTATGGGTGAATGATAAATATGGTGTATCTTGGCAATTAACTCTTGCAAAAAAATAAATAAAGAACTGCAAAGAAAAAATCGTGTTGGTAACAGTGACACGATTTTTTTTATTGTTATTAATCCTGTTTTTAACAAATCACCCATTATTTTTATAATATCAAGTTTAAAATAAGAAGATTTATTGCACACTTTTACTATATGAATTTTTATAAAGGTGAGAATTTAACTATATGAATGAAGTAAATTTGATTACTGAAAAAGAGTTTGACGAACAATTAATTAATAAATATGCAAGTTTAATGGCATTAGGTAATGGTTACTTAGGTTTACGATCTTGTCATGAAGAAGACTATGAAGGACAAACTAGAGGGATGTATATAGCTGGTATCTATAATCAGTTATCCCCAAGTCAAACGACAAAGATTGTGAATCTTCCAGATCTAATTGGAATGGAAATTGAAATAAATGGTGATATTTTTTCGAATGCAACTGGCCAATTTACATTCTATGATCGAAAGTTAAATATGCTGACCGGCGAATTAATAAGAGAGGTAATTTGGAAAAATAAGGATGGAAATCGATTCCACTTTTTGTTTCAGCGTTTTGTTTCAAAGGATGATTTACATTTACTTGCTTCAAAAATTAGTGTCACAGCTTTAGATTGTAATGCCAAGATTAAAATAAAAACAGGTATTAATGCGGAGTGTGTCAGTCAACAAAAGAATGAACTTACAGAAGAATTAGTAAGAATAATGGATAATAGAATTATGCATGGTGTTTATCAAACTACTGAGACTAAACATAAAATTGCGATTGCAACATGCTGTGTAACTCCTGATGAGAGTGAGGTTTCATATTTTGCTTTAAATAATCAGCTTCTTGCCTCAATTACACAAGATCTCGTCGTTGAGCGGACTGTTGAGTTTTCAAAAATTAGCTCAGTTTATACTTCTAATGATATGTTACGGGAAGAACCTTCTGCAGCTAGTGTTAATACTGTACAGAAATTTTTATCAGAGGGTTATGATAATTTGAGAAATAGCACGACAATCAAATGGCAGGATTTTTGGAAGCAAAAAAGAGTTGTCATAACCTCAAAGGATCAAGCAGATCAGTTAGCTCTAGATTTTTCTTTGTACCACATTGAAGCAATGACTCCTGGGCATGATGATCGATTAAGTATAGGCGCAAGGGGATTAACTGGTGAAGGAAATAATGGTTTAATATTTTGGGATACAGAGATGTTTATTGCACCGTTTCACTTATTTACTGAACCAGATATTGCTAAAAGATTAATAAGATATCGCTATCATCATATTAAAGAAGCAAAAGTAACTGCGTTCCAATCAGGGTATGAGGGTACTTTATTTCCTTGGGCAAGTGCTTTTTCCGGAAAAGAAGAAACACAGAAAGCTTCAGCGAATAATACAAAACCCGAGATCGTTCATAGTTCAAATTTAGCGAAATCAAGTGAACATATTGTAGCTGACATTGCATTTGCTGTCGTACAATACTATGAAAATACGCTAGATGAAAGCTTTATGACCAATAATGGACTTGAGCTACTCAAAGAAACTGCACGCTTTTGGGTGAGCAGGACAACTGATACAAATGGCGATTTAATCATTAAAAATGTCATCGGTCCAGACGAATATACAGATCAAGTAGATAATAATGCTTATACGAATTACATGGCTTTTTATAATGTGCAGAATGCGTTAAATTATATGGGAAAATACAATGATCCTGATGCAGAATTAAAGCAAAACTGTACTGATTTTTTAAAAAGATTATATTTACCAACCCAAAATGATGAAAATATCATTCCGCAAGATGATACATTTTTAAGTAAACCCGAGATTGACTTAACGGAATATAGACAATCCATTGCAAGTCGGGAAATACTATTAGATTATTCTCTACAAGAACTATATGAACTACAAGTTATAAAACAAGCTGATGTTGTCATGTTGCTCTATCTTTTCCCGGATTTGTTCTCAACGGAAATCGCTAAAAAGAATATAGAATACTACGAAGAGCGTACTGTTCATGATTCTCCAATAAGTAAATCAATTCACGCAATTGTTGCTGCAAGATGCGACTATCAAGAAGAGTCTTATCAATTATTTCAAGAAGGATGTTTAATCGATTTAGGACCGAATCCAAAATCTTCAGATGAAGGAATTCATGCTGCGCCTATGGGAGCAAATTGGCTAGTTGCAATCTTTGGCTTTGCAAATATCTCCATGGATATAAATCGTTTAAAAATTGATCCAAAATTACCTGCAAATTGGGATAAAATGATGTTTCCATTCCTATGGCAAGGAGCAAGACTTGAAATAACAATTACCCAAAAGTCGATAACAGTCACAAAGGAATATGGCCCACCAGTATCATTAGAAATTAATGGTGAAACATATAATTTAACTGAAAAGATAAAGGTTTCTCTTTAAGAAGATAGAAGATAAGGATAAAAGGAAAAAGCAAAACCCAATCTTTCATTAAGATTGGGTTTTCACGCTGTTGAAGAACAATCTCATTAATAAATACCCATATTTTCGTAAAAGGAGTAGAGTGAGGTTGATTTCCACTACAGGGTGCTCGCTTTCCATGGGGCGAGACCTGAGCCGCCTCGTCACGTCCGTTCCTGTGGGGTCTCAGCCTTCCCGCATTTCCCATAGGAGTCGAGCACCCCTCCGTTCCAATCAACTTTTTCATTTAAAAAGTTTACGATAAAAAGCTATTTAAATATCCTTTACTTAGCGTGAAATAAAAGTTTATTAATCAGTTTGAATGTCAACTAAGATCGAACATCAACTTTTAAACTAATCATTTGAAACATTTATATAAAAATTGCTCTTGATATTTTTAACTTCTGAAAAAACAATTACTATAGTTTGTAGGAACATCAAAAAATGAATTTTAACATTAAAAATGTTCAACTTAATATTGTTTTACCTAAAGAACGTTTTATATTTCGGCATTTTGAAAACCCAATCTTTCATTAAGATTGGGTTTTGGGTTTTCTACTCTTCATACAATTCTAAAGGTAAGCCGTCAGGATCCTGGAAAAATGTGAATCTTTTATTTGTTATCTCATCATTACGAATTGGTTCTACAAATACACCATTTTGTTTTAAGTATTGAACACTTTTTTCTATATTAGCTACAGTAAAGGCTAAATGGCGTAACCCAACTGCTTCTGGATTTGTTTGTCGCTTCGGTGGATTAGGGAATGAAAATAGCTCAATTTGTCCATTTTCTCCTATACTTAAGTCCAATTTATAAGAGTCTCGCTCCTCTCGATAGGTTTCGTTAATTACCTTACAACCTAATAAATTTATGTAAAAATGCTTAGACAATTCATAATTAGAACAAATAATAGCGACATGGTGGATATTCTTAACATCCATATTAAAACACCTTCTTACTTTGATTTACTAAAACTTTACTAGTTTAACATGATTAGTACTGTTTGAAAAAAGAATTCTTTTCATTTTGACAGTATAGTTCATTGTTTTAAGTGGAAAAATGAATTGTGGAATGTAAAAAACTGGGTAATTCAAAAAAAAATAATGGGAATAATCTCCCATTAAGTTTTAGAAATTTATCTTCTTCTTTTTTTATCATCTTTTGCTAAAACCTGAACTTTCTTAATAACTTCTAGTTCTACAATTACATGTACATGTTTATCATTTATTTGATTAACACTTAATACTTTACCTTTTCGACCTTTAATGGAAATAGTATCTCCTTCAGAGGGGACATTTTTGAGTAGTTGGTTTAATAGTTCAACGTTTTTCTCGATATAATGAACTACAATCATAGAGCTTCAACTCCTCTAATCATTCTTATCTTTATACAATATTTAAGATTAAATAAAATAAGAACAAATTTAAGCTGATTATTTAACAATACAAGTTCATATATTAAGGAATAACTTCAATTAGTTGATGGTTGTTTTATTTCCGAAAAATTCTAACAAATTATTTCTATTTTAAAAGTTATTTAATACAATTTAAGAAAAAAACAGATTGTGAGGTAGCCAATGCATAAGAAAATTTTATCAATAATTGTGATAAGTATGCTTCTAGTAGGATGTAAGCATGGCGAAAAGTCTGTAAAAACAGTTAAAAATGATAATAAAAATCCTTCGAATGAACATGTAATTGATAAAGGAGAAATAGATACGATTTATTCTCCTTTAAATGGATTACCTATAAGTCAAGTTAGTGAACAGAGACCTGTTGCAGTTATGGTTAATAATTACTATTTGGCTAGACCTCAAAGTGGTCTAAGTAATGCTGATGTTGTTTATGAAATTTTAGCAGAAGGAGATATTACAAGATTTCTAGCCATTTTTCAAAGCAACATACCAGAAAAAATTGGACCTGTAAGAAGTGCGAGAGATTATTACATCAATTTGGCAAATGGTTATCATGCATTATTTATATGCCACGGAAATAGTCCTAAAGCGAAACAAATGATGGATTCAGGGATGATTGATGCATTAAACGGACTGATCTACGATGGTACGTTATTTAAAAGAGACAAAACGAGAAAAGCACCTCACAATTCCTATATTTTGAAAGAAGGTATTGAAAAAGGGGTTGCTCAAAGACATTACTCTTATTCAGAAAAAGTTACTCCATTAGATTTTACGCAGAAAGAATTGATATTTGATAACTCTTGGCAAAATGCTGCTGAAGTTTTTATAAGATACTCTCATGATGCAAGAAATAATGTGACTTACAAGTATTCCAATTCAACTAAACAATTTCAACGAGTTCAAAATGGAATTATTGCAAAAGATGCTTTGAATGGGAAGGACCTTCAAATTAAAAATATTTTAGTCGTAGAAGCGACTCATAAAATTATTGATAGCTATGGTCGCCGTTCAATTGATATTGAACATGGTGGAAAAGGATATTATATAGTTGATGGAAAGTATATGAATATACAATGGAAGAATGTAGATGGTCGAATCATACCGTTTACACTAGATGGAACTGAAATAAAGCTTTCACCAGGTCAAACTTGGATTAATTTTGTTCCATTTTTAAAAGATGTAACAATTAAATAAAGTACATGAAAGCAGATAATTTTATATAATTATCTGTTTTTTATTGATAAAGAAAGACTACTAATTAATATTGAAAGATGCACTTCATAAGCTGTAAGTCTATGTTTGACCAAAAAAAATTACGATGTTACGATAAAAAATATTAATCGTTTCTATATGGTGGGAAGGGGGCTCAAAGTATGGCTAGCAAAATTGAAAATATAGATTTAGTAAACGAGCGTTATAAAAGTCTAAATGCGGATTGTGAGAGTTGCTTTGGTTTATGCTGTGTCGCATTACCTTTTGCTGCTTCGGTTGATTTTGCTAATGATAAAATTGCAGGCAAACCTTGTCATAATTTACAATCAGACTTTCGTTGCGGGGTTCACAAGAATTTAAGAGAGATCGGTTTCAAAGGCTGTACTGTTTTTGATTGCTTTGGAGCGGGACAAAAAGTATCTCAAGCAACCTTTAATGGAAAAGACTGGCGACAAAATCCTGAATTGGCTAATGAGATGTATGAAGTATTTCCAATTATGAAGCAACTGCATGAAATGCTTTGGTATTTAAATGAAAGTTTGATGATTAGTGCTGCAAGTGAGATTCATAAAGAAATAAAAATAATTTTAGAAGAAACTGAAAAGCTAACACTTATGGAGCCTAAATTAATATTAAACTTAGATATTATAGCTCACCGAGCAGAAGTTAACTCTTTACTTATACGTACTAGTGAGCTAGCAAGGGCCGTGGCTTTAAAGAAATTTAAAAACAATAAGAAGCCTCAAAAAGCAACCGGTAGGGCTTTAGACTTTATAGGTGCTAAATTAAAAGGGGTAAATTTTATCGGAGCTAACTTAAGAGGGGCCTATTTAATTGCTGCTGATTTAAAGGGAGCCGATTTAAGAGGTTCTGATCTAATCGGTGCAGACTTACGTGATACTAATTTGAGTGGAGCGGACCTTACTGGAAGTATTTTTCTTACTCAAGCTCAAATTAACTCAGCAAAGGGAGATTATCACACTAGAATACCAGCAACACTTAAAAGACCATCTCATTGGTGAGGAAAATAAAAAAATGAACCATTTTAAAATGGTTCATTTTTTATTATAAACATACCAAGAAATAGCAATTAAGTAACCGATAAAAGGAGATGTTCCATAACCCATAATCGGTACCGGGAAGTTTCCGAAAAAGCTTGAAAGGATAATAATTGAAAAATAGATCCCTAGACTAAACGATAATGGTTTAGAACGGGTTGGCGGAAATAAGAAAAATGGCATTAGTAAAATTAAAAGTGCGATTACCGATAAGACTAGCCATCCGATTCCCATTTCCTTTACTAAACTTAAAATGTCCTCAACATAAGAAATTGGGGCAAGTTGATCTAAGTGAGACCAACTTAAGATAATGAAAAATATAAAAACAATTAATAGGAGTATTTGAACACTTTTATTCTTTTTTATATTTAGTAATAAACATAAGATAGAAATCGTAAAAGCTGTTAGTTGAGATGCATCTGGTTGAAAAAGTAATATTATTGTAAAGCATAATGCAAAACTAACGGTAACCCAAAATGGTTTTGATTTCATTAAACTGGCTAGTTGTATTATTAATAATGGAACTAAAACTAAAGCGATATTAAATCTTAATGGACCAATTGCTATCCAGCGATGAACACCATGTAATCCTTTGTCCAAAAAGGTAAGTAAAAATAGTATGAGTATGCATGCAATGACAATGATATTTGTCTTTTTCTTAGTAGATTTCTGCTGTCTAAACAGTACGAAAAAGGAGATTATGCCCCCTACAATCGCAATAAAAATATTTTGACCGTAAATGGACGGGGACACTTGGTTATTAATCATAGCAAGTACTCCGACGATCATTGCTGGCATGGTTATGACGAGCGGTAATAAGTTTACTTTTTTAAAATTAAGCATCTTGTTCTAAATAGCCTACCTTTACAATAGTTTTATATTTGTTTAATTATATTGCGTAGTTTCTCTAACCCCGCGGCTAAATCATTTTCGCTAACTAGTGAGTAACTAATCCGAAATGATGAAATATCTGTATTGTTGTTAAAACAAGCTACACCAGGTAAGAATGAGATATTTTCATGATTAGCTTTTCTTAATAAATTAAAAATATCTAGATTGGAATCATAAAATGTAAGCCACAAATTAAAACCACCATCAGGTATCCTAAAAATTAATCGATCATTAAGAGATGAAAGTATTTCAACACTTGTATCACGCCGAATTTGTAGAGCGATTCGTAGTTTTTCAACGTGACTTCGCATTCGATCGGTTCGTAGAAATGGTAAAATCGCTTTTTGCGTCAGTAAAGGGCTACCGACATCCATTGAAGCTTTAACTGCAAGTAGCCATTCTAGAACCGGTCCATTTGCCAGCATTGCAGCAATTCTCACTCCAGGTGCTAAAGTTTTACTAAATCCTTTAATGTAGATGACATGATCTGATAGATCATAATGCTTAATTGGGTAATATTGAAATGCTTTTTCGAAATAAATATCACTAAATGAATCGTCTTCAAGAATAAAAAAATGATACTGCTGTGCTAGTTCAATTAATTCTTTTCTACGACCATTACTCATTGAGATGCCAGTTGGGTTTTGGAAGGTCGGGTTAACATAAATTAATTTTGGTGTAAATTTATTGCACATATCTTCAATTAAGTCTGATCGAATTCCCTCTTCATCCATCTCGACAGGTATTAGATGAATCCCCTTATTTATAAAAATATCAAGTGCACCACCATAGCATGGACTCTCGACTATAATTGAATCCCCAGGCTTTAATAGTGCTTGTGCTACTAAGTCAATTCCTTGCTGAACACCGCTTGTAATAATTAGATTTTCAGCTTTAGATCGTATTTTTTGGAATTCATATAAATGTTTTACAATTTCCGATCTTAATTCAATATCTCCTTGAATAGGTCCGTAGGTTGTTAATATAGATGCGTCATCTCTTAATAGTTTTTGCATTTCATCCGCTAAAAATTTATTTGGAAGCAGACGTGGATAGACAACTGCCTTTGAAAAATCATATTTTAACTGTTCTCTATTTATTAAATACTGAGATCTTACAATATTGATTCCTAAAGTCTGTTGCCAGTTATTACTTGGATCGACTTGTGATGTATTTTTTACTTTCTTACTAATAAATACTCCTTTACCTGGTTCCACCGTGACATAGCCATTTGTCTCTAACCATTTATAAGCCTTTCTAACAGTTAAAAGGCTTATTGAAAGTTCCTCTGCCATTATCCGTAAAGACGGTAATTTTTCGTTAGGCAAAAGTAGACCACTTTGAATGCTACCTGCAATTTGAGAGCTTAATTGGAGATAAATCGGTACTGTTGATTTTTTATGGATTTGAATTTTCATAAATCACCACTTTTTTAGTTATAAATTAAATAAAAAAAGATCAATCGTCAATGGAAAAAGAGCTAACTGTTATATGCTCTATTATACTGTTATACTCCGACTTTAATATAATACTTTTATCAAAGGGGTGATGAAATGATCATTATTAATTATATTTTTATTTGTATTATTTTCGGTACAACATTTCTAGCAATAAAATTTGGAATCGAGTCGGGAGTTTCGCCTTTATTTTCTGCTGGCATTCGTTTTACATTAGCTGGACTGATTGTCATTTTATATTTCCTTCTTAAAGGGGTAAATGTGAAGAAATTTATTTTTTCAAAACGAATTATGTATATTGGATTCTGCTTAACTTTTATGACATTTTCAACATTATATTGGGCTGAGCAATATATAACATCAGGGTTAGCCGCGGTTTTGTCTGCAACAGGTCCAATGATGATATTACTTTTGCAATTAAGGAGAAATAATAAGAGAATTGAGCGTAAACAACTAATAGCTTTATTAATGGCTTTTGCAGGTGTAATTTTTGTCTGTTTGCCTGGAATAAGTCAGCATGTCTCTTACTTATGGGTTGCTGCTTGTATCGCAGTATTATTAGGAGAAGCTTTTTACGGATTTGGATCGATTTCCTCAAAAGAAATATTAACAGAATACAGCACTGTATCGCCATTTTTAATCAATGCTTTTCAAATGTTATATGGTGGAATATTTCTATTATTATTTTCGTTTTTATTGGAAAAACCAAAAATTGCAAGTTTAAGTTCTTGGGACGCCTGCTGGCCAATATTGTATCTAATATTTATAGGTTCAATAGGGGGACACGGATTATATAGTTGGTTATTATCTAAAACGAACCCGGTCTTCCCCTCAACATGGCTTTATGTATCACCTTTAATTGCAACTGTTTTAGGTTATTTTGTAATAGATGAACCAATCAAACCAATTATGGCGATTGGTGGCATACTAATATTATCTGGAGTATTCATTGCAAATTGGTCAACGTTTTCTATGTATAGAAAGCAAGGGAGGCTTTTAAAGAAAGAAGTGAATATTTCTAAGTAATATTGTTAATCTTGAATTTGCGTTCCGTTGAAATATTGTAAAACGAGTTGAGTTTACAGAATTCGAACGTATAACTAAAAAAGAAAATCCACATGGGAAATGAATTATCATGTGGATTTTCTTCATTTTATGGAACTGTTTTAATTAATTATGATTTTTGAACAAATGCCCATATGTAACCGTCTGGAACTCTTAAGCAAAATTCCTTGTAGCCCCATGGTTGAACAATAGGTTCTGTGATGACTTTTTCTCCATTTGAGAAATCTAATGGCGTCAATTCTTTTTCCATTACACTTTCAAATAGTGGATCGACTTCATTTACAACTAATTGAAAGACTGCATCAGTATTGGATTGCGTATCTGCAGGATGGAGCATTAGCTCGCCATTCCCTGCTTTAAACCAATACATACCATCGTGACCTCTTAAATATTCAAATCCAACTTTTTCATACCAGCTCTTAGAAGAGTTTGTGTCTTTACAAAAAATAACAATATCTAAAACTCCATTCATTTAATCAGCTCCTTTATATTTACTGTATTAACTATTCTTTGCAGAGCATATACTTACCTTTTTTATTATTTGGCTCTGTTAAAGTAGATTGTTAATATTCTTATTAAATAAATGGCAGTATAGTTTAAGTGAAACAGTACAAAGTTAAGTTTATGTCCTAATAAAACTTTTAGTAAAATACAAAAAAAGAAGTGCATTATTCATTATTGGAGTAATGCACTTTCTATAAAAATGTTGTTTTAAACCGGTTAATATCTTCCTTAGGTGGTAAACCAAACAATCGAGAATACTCACGACTAAATTGAGATGGGCTCTCGTAGCCTACACGAAAGGCTGCTTCTATGGCATCTGTTGACTCAGATAATAATATGCGACGAGCTTCCTGTAATCTCAGTTGTTTTTGGAATTGAATAGGGCTCATTGCAGTTAATTCCTTAAAGTGTCTATGAAGAGAAGAAACGCTCATATTTGCAATTTCTGCAAGGTCTTCAATTCGAAAAGACTGGTTAAAGTGATTCATTATATGATCGACAACCCCACTGATTTGATTAGTGGAACTTCCTTCAATAGCCAGTTGCGCAAGAGTTATTCCTTGCTGTCCTTGCAAAAGTCTATAGATGATTTCCTTCGTAATAAGAGGCGCGAGTATAGGTATATCTTTTGGAGTTTTAAGCAAGTGAGTTAATCTAGTTACCGCGTCTAATAAAGATAACTCTATTCGGCTAACATACATACCTCTTTTAGTATTATCTTTATGAAGAGGAAATTCCGAATCCTTTAATACTTCCAATATTTGATTGGGGGTAAATTCAAGTTTAAGTGCCAAATATGGGTTTTCTATAGAAGCTTCAGTTACTATTCCGGTAATTGGTAAATTAACAGAGGCAATTAAGTAATCGGTTGGGCTGTATACATAATGCTCTTGTGCCAACACAACCTCCTTCTTACCTTGAACGATAATGCATAAGGAAGGCTTGTAAACTCCATAATTTGGCCCTGTAACATTAGAATAACGAGAGAAAAATAAAGAAGGAATAGCAGTCGTATAAGAACCATCTAGGCCCGTATGATTCTCTATAAGTTGAATTAGTTCAGCCTGGAATTTATATATTTGATCAGACATAAAACCCTCCTAGATTCTAAATCGCTTCTAGTCTATTTTAATATACATTTTTCAAGAATATAAGTGACTTGAGAGAATTAGGCAATGATTTGATAAGAATTGGATAACGGTAGCTTTTTCATTTATTGCATAATAAGGGTACGAAAATATTGTAACCATTACAGAAATACTAATCTTTAAAACTTAAACATATTATCTTCTTGGAAAAAATGTATTAAAGAAAAGGTGTAGAACTGGAGGGATTTATATGCAAAAAGTCATTTTAAACAATGGTGTAGAGATGCCTATTTTAGGTTTTGGTGTATATCAAATTCAAGATGAAAATGAATGTGAACAGGCTGTTTATGATGCACTTATGGCAGGTTATCGATTGATCGATACTGCTGCCTCTTACTTAAATGAAAAAGCAGTCGGCCGAGCATTAAAACGAAGTGGAGTGCCAAGGGAGGAAATGTTTATTACCACGAAACTTTGGGTTCAAGATACAGGATACGAACAAACAAAGATAGCATTTGAAAAGTCCCTAGAAAGATTACAACTAGATTATTTGGATTTATATTTAATACATCAGCCATTTGGCGATGTATATGGTTCTTGGCGTGCAATGGAGGAATTGTACCAGGATGGTAAAATTAAGGCTATTGGAGTTAGTAACTTTTATCCAGACCGACTAACTGACTTTATTATTCATAACAAAGTGGTTCCTGCTGTAAACCAAGTTGAAACGCATCCTTTCTGTCAGCAAATTGAAAGTCATGACCTTATGAAAGAAAATAATGTACAGATAGAGTCATGGGGACCATTCGCTGAAGGCAAAAATAACATGTTCCAAAATGAAGTTTTAGCATCTATTGCTGAAAAACACAATAAATCAGTAGCACAGGTTATCTTGCGCTGGTTGACACAAAGAGAGGTTGTTACGATACCTAAATCAGTACGTAAGGAAAGAATCATCGAAAACTTTAATATCTTTGACTTCAAATTAAGCCAAGAAGAACTAGTGAGGATTGGTGCATTAGATACGAAGGAAAGCTTGTTCTTTTCCCATAGGGATCCTGAAATGGTGAAATGGATTGGTAACCGAAAACTTGATATTTAACACACTAACACTCACTTCCGAAATGAGTGATAATAATTAGCCGATTTCCCTAGAGAAACATCGGCTTTTTTATTAATACTTTAAGGAACGTCTTAAAGTTAAAAGTAGATTCATATTATATTAACTAATTAATGGGGCTCTCCATAAGTCGCTATGTGACTAATGGAGAGCCATTTTTTTTGATATTTCTTCTAATAATCAAATGTTATTAACGATTAAAACAAATTGACTAAATTTCTCAGAAATAAAATTATATCAAGTCTCGTTATAATGAAATTGTAATTAAATAGCTTTAAGAGGATGGGGCACTTATAACGCTCGGGAAAGAGCCGAAATAAATAAGAAGAAAATTGGTAGGTGAGAAGAATGAACGCAGCTCTATTTAAAGAAATTCAATGTAAATGCCTAGAGAAAGGCTGGACAAAAACTGATTTGGCTCAGGAGTCAGGTATTCATATTAGTGAAATAAGTCGTATTTTTAATCATAAACGCTCACTCACACTAAAATATTTGGATGCCATTTCAAAAGCTATTGGGTTGGAGGAAGGTACACTTTATTCATATTTTTATGAGGAGTGCTTTAATGAAGAACAAATTTTGGACAAGCGTAAAAGCATACAGTTTTTATTCAAATGCTTTACTTATGGTTACGAGGAACACTGTCAAAATCTGTTACATGTTATGACAACTGAAAAATCAGTTACGATTCAAATCGATTATTTGAATTATATTTTCTTCGTCGCAGAGGAGCTTTTTAAAGCTGGAAAAGAAGAAAAAGCTTTGTTTTTGTACGAGATTATTATTGAATGTGATTCGAAGGACGTTTTAGAACTGTTGGCAATTAGTTATTATAGGCGTTTTTATATTTTAAGAATGACAGAGGATGGTAAGCACGCATTGACATATGTGTTGGAGTATCTGTTTTGCATGCCGAAAAAGATTAGAATGGAAGCATATTTATGGATCTCAGCTTTCTATTATAGGCGCGAGCAATGGGAAGAGGTGCTTTACTACGCCGAGAGATTAAGTAAATTGGTTAAAAACGGAGAGTATTATGGAAGAGCACTTATGTATAAAAGCTTCGCACTTGCACGTCTTGGGGGCTCATTAGAAGAGATATTAGAACTTATAGAACAATATGCGGGGGTAAATGATTATTTTGCTGATATAGCTAACGGAAATCGCCTTGCTTCTTATTTAGATTACGGACAGCTGGAGTATGTAGATCAATATCTTAATTGGCTAGAAGATAGAGAGGATGTATATGTTGGATTACCAAAGGTTCTTGAAGCCTTTATCCGCTTGAATCGATTAGATGATGCTAAAAGAGTCTTAGATTTATATCAACATACAATTGAAGAATTGATAATAGATTCGGAACCATGGTTAAAGCAGAAGGTGCATTTGGATTTTCGTTATGCATATGCTTTTTATCAGTGTGAAAGCTTACAGCTACCAAATGGTTTAGATGAATTACTGGATGTGGCTTATACAGCAAATCAAATAGGCAATTTAGAAAGATTTAATAAATGCCTTCTCATTTATTGGAGATATAAGGACCATGCGACTTCAGACCAAATAAATAAGTATATACAATTATTAAGCATTAATGGTATTAAGGAGAGCTCCACGCGCAATTTTGCATAGTCTTGTTATATTTTATTTGAAGAAGTTGAGATTGAGGTGATTGATTAAGAAAATTAAAAAAAAACACTATTTGACGTAATTTTCAGAAAATAAAATTGTATCAAGTTTCAATATAATGAACTTATTAAGAAAAGAAAGTAGGGATAGTAGTTGAAAAAGAAAATGTTTAGAAATGTTACAACATTAGCATTAACAACAGGACTTATCAGTACTACAATGACACCAGGTTCCTTTTCACAACAAGTTCATGCACAAGCAACTTCAAAGATTGAACAAGTATTAGCAAATCTCACTCCACAACAGCGTGAGGCAATTAAGCAATTGAAGGTAAGTGACAAAGAGGGACTTCAATTATCTTCTGAAGTCGATCAAACAAGTGACAAGCTTACTCCTGTCATAGTTGAGTTTAAGGACAAGCCACAGCAGACGGCGGTTTTAGAAGCAGAGTCAGATGGTACAACTCTAACAGCTGCAGATGCAAAAGCAAAAGTAGATGCTTCACACGAAACATTCCAAAAAGATTTAAAAACAATTTTTAGCAGTGAAATAAAAGCAAAGAAAAATCCATATTCAATTAAACGTTCATATAAAAAAGCATTTAATGGAGTTGCAATGACAATTCCAGCTAATAAAATAAAATCTCTTCTTAAATCAAATGCAGTTAAAGCAGTCTATAGTGATTTACAAGTTCAAGTAGAACCACCGTCTATAAGCGAATCATCATCATCAACAGGTCAAGCTGCAAAACATACCATGGTAACATTTCCTGGCGTTGAAAAACTTCACCAAGAAGGGTTTACAGGAAAAGGTGTAAAAGTTGGTATTATTGATACTGGGATTGATTACAATCACCCAGATTTAAAAGGCGCTTTCAAAGGTGGTTATGATTTCGTCGATAATGACAGTGACCCAATGGAAACGACATATGCAGATTGGCAGAAATCTGGGGAGTCTGAATTTGAGTCAAGCGGTGAAGCTTACTATACTGAGCACGGAACACATGTAGCAGGAATTATTGCTGGACAAGCAAAAAATAATGCAGATTTTGCTGTAGAGGGTGTTGCACCTGAGGCTGATATATATTCTTATCGTGTTTTAGGTCCATATGGTTCCGGTTTTACATCAGCTATTTTGGCAGGTATTGATAAAGCAGTATCTGATGGCATGGACATCATTAATATGTCACTTGGAGCAAACTACAATGATCCATTATATCCTACGAGTATTGCTGTAAACAATGCTGTACTTGCAGGGGTAACAGCGATTGTCGCTGCTGGTAACTCTGGGGACAGAATGTATTCACTTGGCGCTCCTGGTAATGCTCCTTTAGCAATTACAGTAGGTGCAAGTGACACGTCTGTTACAATTCCAAGTTTTTCAGGTGCATTGCATCCTTCAACAGGCGATATATCCGTTGATCTAAAGTTAGCGGCTCAAGGTTTAACCGATAACGTTGCCGATTTTGAAGGGAAAACTTTACAAATGGTGAATGTATCATATGGTAATGAACCTAGTTATTTTAAGCGTGATGGAAATGGTAATTCTGTACCAATCGATGTAAATGGAAAAGTTGTTCTGGCCCAACGTGGTAGCATTGGTATTACTCAAATTATTGCGACAGCTAAATCGCATGGAGCAAAAGCAGTTGTATTATATGATGCAGATGTTCCTTTAGGTGACGTGTATCTTGGAGATGCATACGGCTTACTACCAACATTTTTACTGAGTAACGCACAAGGAAAAGCTTTAGCTGCTAAATTACCTGTAGCTGGTGCATCAGCAGGTATACCTTTAGACTTTACTTTTAGTAATATGAAACAAACAGTGACTGTGGGCGATAAATTGGCACCATTCAGCTCACGTGGTCCATCCCGTGTGTTATATGATATTAAACCTGAAGTAACAGCACCTGGTGTATCTGTATTCTCTACTGTTCCTTCTTATATGCATGGAGCAGATCAAATAGGAAACTATCAATATGCTTACGAACGTTTATCAGGAACTTCAATGGCAACTCCAAACGTTGTTGGGGTTGCAGCATTATTAAAGCAAGCTCACCCAGACATGACTCCTTCAGATATTAAAGCAACACTTATGAATACAGCGGATCCATTATCTGATAAATACAGTGTTTATGAAGTTGGGGCAGGACGTGTAAATCCTTATGACGCTGTTCATGCAGCGACGGAAATTCAAGTAAAAGACAAAACTTCAACTGTAAAAGATAATGCAAGTAATAATGGTGGAACTACTTTAGCAAGTAAGGGCATTAAACAAATTAAAAATATTACTGGTGCAATGAGCTTTGGTGAACAAGGAATTAGTGGTAAGGATTTGACAGATCAACGTTCAATCACGTTATTTAATAAAAGCTCAGTAGATAAAACATATGATGTGAAAGTACAATTCCAAACGTTAAGTGCAAGGTTTACAGGCGACTCAAGAGCAGATCAGGATGCTACTGCTAATGGCGTTACATTAGATGTTAAATCATCTGTAAAAGTGAAAAAATATAGCAGTGCGAATATGGATGCTACGATTAACATTCCTAAATCGGCAAAGCTTGGAACATATGAAGGTTATGTAGTATATACAAACCAAAAAGATCCTAATGAATCATATAAAATTCCATTTGCTATTCACACAGTAAAAGAAGGTATTGATTATTTGACTGGTAATCCACAAGCATTTACAGTACCTTATGAAGCGGCAAGTAATGCAACAAGATGGTCAATTGGCGTAAACTTTAAATTAAATTCTCATATGCGTTATTTTGATTTCTTCCTTGTCGATCCAAAAACAGACAAAGAAATCGGATTCTTAGGATCAGCTGACGGAATGGGAGCAGATGAAAATATTGAGTATTATTTCCGTGGAGTTCTAAATAGTGGTCAATATTATCCATTAACTGGTGATCCGGACAATCCAATTGCGTATGATCTTAAAGAGATTGACCCAGGGTTATATAAAATTAGAATGGTAGGTACAAACGATAAGGGCGAAACGTTCACTGCAGATGCACCGGTTTACAATGGGGTGAAAGAAGCAAAAGTATCAATGGATAATATGACAGCTGGAGGCATTTACGAAACGGCTAATCCAACCGACACGAAAGTTACTGTATCAGGTAATGTGTTTGATAAAGAAATAGACGAAATGAAGGCAGCAGGTATTAAAGCTTCTCAAGGCGATAACAACTTTACTTACTATAATCCAAATAATTCTCAAGAGAAAAGTATACCACTAGATTCACAAGGTAATTTCAATGCTGATATACCTTTAAGTACATCTGGTCCAATTGTCAATGCCATTACTGAGTACGACTTCTCAGATTATAGTAAATCAACTGTTCGAAACTACGGTAGTTTCATTGATGCATATTTTGTTAGAAAAGGAACGGCTTATACTACAGCAATCGCTGATAAACAACGTATAAATATGGGTGAATCAACAACTGTTACGTTCTCTACAAAAAATGTCAAAACAAATGTGAAGAAAGCTGAATTCACTTTCCTTTATCCAAGTCAGTACCTTGATTTAGTCAATGTACAACCGAATGCTGCATTTAAAGGTAAACTAGATGTTCAATATACGACTACTCCTTCTAGTACTACGAAAACTAAATTGACGGTTACTGCAACGGCAACAGGTGACTTAGCGAACACTGGAATTGTTGGCGATGTATCATTAGTAGACTTAACATTTAAAGCAAAAGACTTATACTACAAAGGACCGATGAACTTCTATAATGGAACAGGTTCAAGTAGATTCTTTAACGCAGTTTATACAAATGTGGATAATACGACTGTAACGACACAAGGTATTCAACCATATTTCTATATTACTCCGACATATTCACTTATGAGAGGATCAGTCCAAGCAGAAGGATTAATGATGTTTGGTGGTTTAGAGCCTGAAATGAAACAAGTTGATTATAATAAAGCAGGTACAAAAATTAGTGTGAAAGATTCAAATGGTAAAGAATTTGGTGTAACTGATCCGTTAGGTTATTCTCAAGGATTCTCATATTCATTTAGAACAAGATTACCAATAACAGATGATGATTTTACGCTTAAAATTGACGTGCCAGGTCACTTTACATTCTCGAAAGATTTTAATATTGGCGTAAAAGAAGATGGAAAAACGACAGCAGGATCGAAACCAATTAACTATGACTATATACCTGGTGGAGACGTAAATAAAGATAATGTCATAGACGTAAAAGATGCAATCTACATCCAAACGTATTGGGGTACAAATAAGCGTGATGCTGATATTAACTATGATGGTATTGTTGATGCAAAAGATATGCAATATGTCATCAATAACTACTTAATGCAAAATCCTTGGAATGATAATTCGCCAAAAGCAGCTACGAAATATAAGGGCAAAACATTGGATGATGTTTTACAAGCTCTTGGATTAGAGTAATAGAATAACTAGTAAATCGGTAACCATTATTTGGTTACCGATTTTTTTATTGTTGAAACAATACGAAATTGGAAAGGTAGAAATATTTCGTTAAAAAAATAGGCAGGGGCTTGATTATTTCACCGATTGATTGAGAAAAATAAATTGATGGAGCAAAAATCTGATCGAATTGACTAATTCAGTTAAATAGGATTATTTATAAAAGATTAATAAACGTTGTGATACAATGGATTAGTCGTTTTTTGAGTAAATATATGAAACAACCATTATTATTTATAATGATAGAAAATAGAAAGTAAGGTAAATATAATGAATAAATTTTCTAGTTTAGGTTTAAGTGAGGAATTAACTGAGTATTTAACTGAATTAGGGATAACAGAGCCTACTCCGATTCAAGAAAAGGCTATTCCGATCGTATTTGAAGGGAAGGATTTAATAGGACAGGCGCAAACAGGAACTGGTAAAACATTTGCATTCTTATTTCCAATCCTTGAACGAATTAATTTAGAATTACCACATACCCAAGCATTAGTAGTTGCTCCAACAAGAGAATTGGCTCTACAAATAACTGCTGAGGCTAAAAGGATTGTTAGTGATGATTTTGGAGTACTTGCTGTATATGGCGGACAAGATGTTGAACAACAAGCCCGTAAACTAAAAAGTGGTGCACATTTAATCATTGCAACACCTGGTAGACTTTTAGACCATTTAAGACGAGGAACAATAAATTTAGATAAAGTTAATTTTCTAGTGCTTGATGAAGCAGACCAAATGTTACATATTGGATTTTTACATGAGGTAGAAGATATTATCAATCATACTCCAGTATCAAGACAAACTTTATTATTTTCTGCTACAATGCCAGATCAAATCCAATCACTTGCAAAGCGTTACATGAAAAAGCCGGAAATTATTAAAGTAAAAGCTAAAAGAATTACACTAGATGAAATTGAACAATTGATTATTGAAACAACAGATCGCGGAAAACTTAATGCCTTATTGAATCAAATCAAAGAAGCAGAGCCGTTTCTAGCTATCATTTTTTGCAGAACAAAAAGAAGAGCTAATAAATTAAATGAACAGCTTAAAGGAAAAGGTCTTTTATCTGAAGAACTACACGGAGATTTAACTCAAGGCAAGCGCGAAAAAGTTATGAAATTGTTCCGTGAAGCTAAAATACAATATCTTGTAGCAACAGATGTAGCAGCTAGAGGAATTGATGTCGAAGGTGTTACTCACGTGTTCAACTATGATATACCACTGGATACAGAAAGCTATGTACATCGAATTGGAAGAACAGGACGTGCAGGAGATACTGGTATTGCGATTACCTTTGCTACTCCAAAAGATTTTCAAGATATGAGAGTAATTGAAAAAGAACTTAATCTTTCAATTAAGAGAATTGAAATGGAAAGAGGAGAAAGTTCGGACAGAGCGGATAGAACCAAAAATGTAGGTAGAGAAGAAAGAACAAGAAATGCTGGTAGAGTAGAAAGATCGAGAAATGCAGGCAGAGCAGAAAGAACAGGAAATGCTGGTAGAGAAGAAAGAACAAGAAATGCGGGTAGAGCGGAAAGAACGGGAAGTGCAGGCAGAGTAGAAAGAACAGGAAATGCCGGTAGAGCGGAAAGAACGGGAACTGCAGGTAGAGAAGAAAGAACAAGAAATGCGGGTAGAGCGGAAAGAACGGGAAATGCAGGTAGAGAAGAAAGAACAAGAAATGCGGGTAGAGCGGAAAGAACAGAAAATGTCGGTAGGGCAGAAAGAACGGGAACTGCAGGTAGAGCAGAAAGAACGGGAACTGCAAGCAGGGCAGATAGATCAAGAACTGCAGGTAGAGCGGAAAGAACAGGAAATACTGGAAACTCAAGAAGAGGCGAAAGAACAGATAGTGTAGGAAGATCGAGAAGTACAGGAAGACCAAGAAATGAAGGAAGATCAGGTAGGAGAAGTAGATAATAAAAACGGGAAGTTTAAGTAGGGAGTTAATTGTTGTAGGCATACTCTTAAAAGTGATTTTGGGAGTATCCTTTCCCTTAAAAATGAAATAAACAGGTGATTTTATGACGCAGAATGGATTTCGAGAGGAAAAAGAAGTTCACCGGATGGAGGAATTGAAAGTCCTTATTGAAGATGCAAAGGAGTTTATCCAGTACGGAAAAGTAGCTAATTATATTCCTGCTCTTGCAAAGGCAAATAAAAAGGATTTATCGTTGGCTGTGTTTTTGCCGGATGGACGACATTTTGAAGCTGGTAATACGAGCATTCGTTTTACTTTGCAAAGTATTTCGAAGGTAATTTCGCTAGCTTTAGTTTTAATGGATCGTGGAGAAGATTTTGTATTTGAGCGAGTAGGTATGGAGCCTACAGGTGATCCGTTTAATTCGATTGCAAAATTAGAAGTTAGGTCAGCTGGAAAGCCGTTAAATCCAATGATTAATGCAGGGGCTTTGGCAGTTACAAGTATGATTAAAGGTCATAGTATAAATGATCGCTTTCATCGATTATTAAACTTTATGAGGATTTTAACTGATAATAAAGAACTTTCTTATTCGAAAGAGGTTGCTACATCAGAATTTGAAACAGCGCACTTGAACAGATCGCTTTGCTATTTTATGAAAGAGCATGGAATTATTACTGAAGATGTTGAATTGTTATTAGATTTATATACAAAACAATGTTCAATCGAAGTAAACTGTTTAGAATTGGCGAGAATTGGACTTATTTTTGCGCTTGATGGTTGGGATCCAATTTCAAAAACGCAGCTTATACCTGAAAAAGTAGCAAAGATTTGTAACACTTTTATGGTTACTTGTGGCATGTATAATGCATCAGGTGAGTTTGCGATAAAAGTTGGAATTCCTGCTAAAAGTGGTGTTTCTGGCGGTGTTATGGGTGCGGTACCGCGCCGATTTGGAATTGGTGTTTATGGACCGTCACTTGATGAAAAAGGAAATAGTATAGCCGGTATAAAATTATTAGAGTTACTGGCTTCGCGATATAATTTGAGTATTTTTTAAACATAGAGGACTGTCTATAAGTCAGGTTAATTGACGGATGGGCATGTCCTTTTTATGTTGAGGTGAGGTATCTCGTCAGTATTATTTAATTGTGATGGATTTTGATGTCACTCTTTATAGAGAACTAGTAATTTCTTTCCGTTTTTTATCCGATTAGAGTGAACTTAGAGCAATTTTAGCTACATTAGTACAATTATTATGTTTTAATACCTATACTACTATAGGTAATTTTCTATCTTATTTGCGATTCTTGGGATTTTAATTGCAGTTTTGTTATTTTTAATTGCGATTCTCGAATTTTATTTGCAGTTCTGCCATTTTTATTTGCGATTTTCGAATTTTAATTGCAGTTGGCCGTTTATTTGCAGCTATTCTTCATTTAATTGCATAGTTAGTTCCCTTTCCCTTATTTGCGTTCCTCCCACACTTATTTACAGTGTTTCCTTAAATTAAGTTATACATTTTATCGCATTCTACACTATAGTGATAAAGTCCCGAAACCCCTTTAATTTTCCTCCTTAGTCCTACTATTCCATAATCATCTACATAAGATGAGGACTTTTGTTTCCCTTTTTTCGAATATTTTGTGTATATTAAAGAGAGATGTAAAAAAGGGAGATAGGAAAATGGACTCACTATTATTACTTTTTATTTTAGGAATCGGTGCAGCAGTAGTTGGAACATTGGCAGGTGGTGGGGGATTAATTACACTTCCGATGATGATTTTTCTTGGCATTCCTATTCAAACGGGTATTGCCACAAATAAGTTTGCCTCGGGATTGGGGTCGTTTAGTAGTATTCTTTATACAATTAAAAAGAAAGATTTTAAGGCTTCAGTCATTTTTCAATTTATATTAGTTTCAATCATTGGTGGGGGAATAGGTGCATTTGTAACAAGTATGTTAGATGAACATGTGATGAATATAGTCGCATTAGTTTTATTAGCTGGCTCATTATGGTTAACATTTGCTAGTAAAAAGTGGAGCTATGAAACTACGAATAAAAGTGGTGTTGAAAAGCAAACATTGCTAGATAGGGGCATCTTAACAGGGATTGGTGTTTATGACGGGGGCTTCGGTCCAGGTTCTTCAACATTTGCAATCTTGTATTTTATTAAAAAAGGCTTTACTTATGTTAATGCAGTTCAGTTAGCTAGAGTATTAAATTTTGGGAGTTGTTTATCAGCATTCATCATATTTTATATGACAGGTCACTTCCAATGGAAAATTGCAGTGACGATGGCTGCTGCTTCAATTGTTGGTAATCAAGTAGGGTTAAGATTTGCAGAATTTGTTCCAATGAAGCTAGCTAGAATTTTATTGATTTCAGTTTCTGTTTTATTAATTGTTCAAGTAAGTCTTAAGTTATTTGTATAAAGGAATCAAGGTCTGTGTGTATATCCGCAGACCTTTTATTATTTTGTTTAAAGGTGATTTTTACCACTCGGTAGAATAGCTTAATTAATCAATATTTTAAGAGGTGATTGTAGTGAATCTGAAGGAATATCAATGGGTAAAAGAAAATCGTGAAGCATTATTAAATTTTTGTGGTGAATTAAAGCAAGAGGATTTTACTCGTAAATTAGACGGGTTCGGTTTCCAAAGTGTAAGAGAAACGCTACTACATATGGCTGAATGTTATATCGCATGGATTGGATCTTTTATATTATTGAAAACGAAAAAGCCAATTACGCCAAAGGAAAACATTGTAAATATTAGTCTTGATGATATTAAATCAAGATTTGAGCAAGCTGATTTATTCGTAAGTGAATTATTGGATATGACAGTTGAACAATTAAATAAACCAATTGATAGAAAAATTCCATGGAGAGATCATAATGAAGAAATATCATTCACACCGATGAAATTGCTAGTACATACGATTACACATGAATATCATCATAAAGGACAAATTGTCGCGATGACTCGACAGATGGGTTATATTCCACCTAATACTGATGTTTTAGGTACAAAGGATTAAGGAGAGATAAAATGAATCTGAGATTGGCAGAAATAAAAGATATAGATCAATTAATTAAGATGAGATGGGACTTTACTTTGGAAGATTATGAGACCGGAAGAATGAAAGAGAGCGAATACAATGAATTTTACAGTGAATGTCGTGATTTTTTATTAAATGCAATAGACAGTAAACAGTGGTATATATGGGTTGCTGAAATGGAAGGTACAATTGTTTCCCATATTTATATTGAACTTGTACAAAAAGTACCCCGACCTGGTAGAGTGACTTATCCTTTTGCATTCATGACGAATGTATATACATTAAAGGATTATCGGGGGAAGGGGATTGGAGGTAAATTAATCTCCAAAGTAAATAAATGGGTAAGCGAAATGAACTTCGAATTTGTTATTGTTTGGCCGAGCAAGCAAGGAGTTAATTTTTATAAGCGGAATGGTTATAATCAATGTATTGAAGCAATGGAGTACTTTCCAAATATAGATAAATAATATAGGAGAATGATTTATGAATCAATTAGATACAGCTTATATAGACACTCCGTTAGGTATATTAAGGATCGTTGGAAATGAAAAAGGAGTAGCATATATTGATTTTGTCAAAGAAGATAATAACGAAATTCAAAAAATAGTACCACCTTCTTTGAAGGATGCAGGAAATGAGTTGATTGAATATTTCAATGGATCTAGGAAGGAATTTAGCATTAAATCGATTGCAAAAGGAACTCCTTTTCAAGAAAGTGTGTGGAGAGAACTCGTTAAGATTAAATATGGAGAAACTGCTTCGTATGCCGATATTGCTAACCGAATAGGAAACCCAAAGGCAGTAAGAGCAGTCGCGAATGCAAATGCAAGAAATCCATTAAGTATCATCGTTCCATGCCATCGGATTATTGGGTCAAATGGGAAGCTAACAGGCTATGCTGGTGGCCTGTGGAGGAAAGAATGGCTCTTAAATAGAGAGCAGGGAAGAGAGACGTTTAAATTGTAAAAAGAAAGAGCAGGAATAACGGAAGTGTTAAGAGTGAATATCACTCCAACTTCATTATTCTTGCTCTTATTTATTCTTTTTGATCGTTATCGTTGTTAATGTTTATTTCGATATTTGTTTCAACATCGTCATCAATAATTTTATCCGCGAATTTCGCTTTTTTCCTTAAATTGATGATTCTAGTTATATTAACAATCACTACTTTAAATATTGCGTATGTTGGCACAGCTAAAACCATACCAAGTACACCTGCAAAGTTACCAGCGAATAATAATAATAAAATAATCGTTAAAGGATGAATATTTAACTTTTTCCCCATGATATATGGTGAGATTAAGTTGGAATCAATTTGTTGAACAATTAAAATGATCAGTACTACGAATAAAGCTAATTTAGGAGAAATTAGAAAAGCAACGATCACTGCAGGAGCTCCACCAATAAACGGGCCAAAGTAAGGGATAATATTTGTAATAGCAGCTACTAACGCTAAAATTAAGGCATTAGGTATACCGATAATACTATATCCAATAAATGTTCCAATTCCAACAAAAATACAAACAATCGTTTGACCTTGAATGTAAGAAGCCAGTGTTTCACTTGTTTCATTAGCAATATGAATTGCTTCTTTCCTTAAGCTTTGCGGTAAAAAACGAGACATTGCATCTGGAAACTTGTGACCATCCTTAAACATATAAAACAATATAAATGGAACTGTTAAGATGATTAACGTTACATTACTTAAAATATTGAAAAACGCACCAATTCCACCAGTTATGCCACCGATAAATACTAGGGCATAGTCTGCAACTTTCTTTTCTAAATCTTTAATTTCAACGTAATTTTGACTTCCTAACCATTTCTCTAATAGCCCAATCTTATCTGTTGCTTCATTTACAATTGTTGGCATATTATTTACTAAATCTTTAAATTGTTGAGTTAAGGTTGGGAATACATTAATGATAGATACTACAGCAATTAAGATTAATCCGAGATAGAGAAGAAGAATGCCTATTGAACGGGGCACTTTTTTTCGCTCTAAAAAATCAACTATTGGTGCGAATAGGAAATATAGAAAGATTGAGACAAGTATTGGAGCGAATAAAGTACTAACTAAAATGGCAATTGGTTGAAATAAGAATGATATTTTTGTTCCAACGAATAAGACTAAGAATAATAATAGTAGTTCGATCGTCCAAAATAATAACTTAGAGTTTTTATACAATTAATATCCTCCCACTATATTTTGATTAAAAAAACTTATGTATAAATACCATATTATAACAAAAAGAGATGCTTGTAAAAGCATCTCTCGGTGTATAGATAAAATACTAAAAATTTGATTTTCAGACTGTGAGGTTCTTTTGAAGTACCTTTTATTGATTTGGTTCAGTTATTGTTTTCATTGTACCTGTTTTATGCTTGTTGCCACTGTAGAAACGGAATAAATCACCGTAAACAATATTATCTGAAAGTGTAAGCTCTTTTTTTGCTTTATCAATTAATAGTTTCGCATCTTGATCAGGAACTTCAACTTTTTCGGCAGTTAAACGATTATAAAATTCATTTGAGCCAGCTACATAATAATATTTATTTGTAACGAAACTTCCGTCACGGAAAACAATAAATTCCGAATAATCTGGGCTAAATAAATCTTTACCAAATTCGATATCATTTTTTGTATCAACACCTAATAGATGAAGAATCGTAGGTTTTACATCTATTTGACCAGCAACCTTTGAGATTGTTTGACCTTGTGTTTGCTTAGGTAAATGAATAATAAATGGCGTACGTTGTAAATCCATATGGTCATATGGAGTAATTTCGTCTTTACCTAAGAACTGAGCCATTGCGCGATTGTGGTTTTCAGAAATACCGTAATGATCTCCATACATTGCAATAATTGTATTATCATATAGACCTGATTTTTTCAGACCTTCAATAAAGTGTTTAATTGATTCATCCATATATCGTACTGTCGTTACATAACGATCAAGTGTCTCGTCACCAGAATTATATTGATCAATGTATTGATCTTTAGGATCAAGTACGAAAGGATAGTGGTTTGATAAAGTTAAAAATCTAGTATAAAAAGGTTGTTTCACTTGTGATAAAAGAGGAAGTGATTGTTCAAAGAAATCTTCATCTTTTAATCCCCAGTTTACCGAGTTTTCATCAGTAATATTATAATCTACTTCATTAAAGTAGCGATCATAACCTAAAGAAGGGTACATTACATTTCGATTCCAAAAGCTTTTATTATTTGCATGGAAAACAGCTGAATAATATCCTTGATCTTTTAAAATTTCAGGTGTAGCCATAAATTCGTTATTTGCGTGTGTGAAATAGACAGCACCGCGATCTAATGGATATAAAGAGTTATCAATAATGAACTCAGCATCAGATGTTTTTCCTTGACCAGTTTGATGATAGAAGTGGTCAAAATAATAACTTTCTTTAATGTATTTATTTAAAAATGGTGTTATTTCTTTACCATTAACCTTTGCACCAATTGTGAAATTTTGCATTGATTCCAAAGAAATAACAATAACATTTTTTCCTTTATATTTACCGAAAAGCTTTGCATTTGCTTTTACGCCGTTACTATTTACATAGTTTTCAATTTCAGTTAATTTACTACTATCCGCAAAGGCTTTTTGCGTTGAAGTTTTTGTTTGAAGTGATAAATCATAGCCTTGGTAAACATAAAGTCCAAGATTTTTTACTAGCATTTCACGATCAAACGAACGAGTAAGCAATTCAGGTCTTTCCATTTCAGCCAAACCTAAGTTTAAAACTGCAATTGCAATCGTAATTAAATAATAAGTTGACTTCATAAATGAAGGAACTCGACCTGTGTTTGAAAATTTAGGAAATTTCTTCGAGATCAAATATAGGATAAGGATATCAACAAACATAAAAATAATTTTAAAGCTTGCTAGTTCTTTTACACTTGATCCTAAATCTCCCATATTACTAGTTTGGAACAGCACTGGTAAAGTTATGAAATCATTAAAGAATCCGTAAAATAAAACGTTTCCACATAATAGCAAGGTTAAAATAAAATTAATCAAAAGAGCAATCGTATTACGTTTTTTCCCTTTGAAAAAAAGTGCAATCCCTACAAGAAATAAGGAGGATGCTAAAGGGCTAATAAATAATATTACATTTTGAAAGACTGTATCAATTTTTAAATCGAATCCAAACAGAGTAACAATATACGTTTTTAGCCAAACTACTAACGCAACCAATAATACGAATCGTACGCGTAAAAATGTTGCTTTAAATGAAGTAGGCATAGTCTAATCCCCCTTAAATACAAACAAACTAGCGGTCATTCACTAGCTTTTCTTTAAATATGCATCTCTCTAAGTCGTCAAAATTTATCGTACTCCGTTTAATTTTAAAAATCAATAGGAAATACGATTTCGTTATGTAAATCCGTTCGACAAAATATTTTAACTTCCTATAAAATAAAAAGAAATAGGTTACTAGTAAACCTATTTCATTTCATTTTATGGACAACTATCTTATTCTATGCTTCTTAATAATAATTTTTTAAGCATTGGTTTTAATTGAAGTCTTAAATCTTCTGCATTTGAGGCGATTAAGTAATGGTGTTGATAAATATTTTTCATTAATTGTGAAGTTTCTTCTTGATGTTCTTCTTCTTCAATGAAAGTACCGATTACTTCAATTCCAAGTTTTCTAGCTTGCTTAACTGCTTCGTGCGTATCGATAATCCCATCCTGGAAATAATCTAATGCTGAAGGTTCGCCATCTGTAAACACGAGCAAAAATTTGTGCTTTTCTGTGCGTTTAGCGAGTTCTTCTGAAACAATTCGAATCATTAAGCCGTCACGATTGTCCTCTTCTTCTTGAAGTTGCATGATATTTGGACCTACTGAAGGTGATAAAGAGCTTGAAAAAGGAATGACTCGATGTAAAATATTTGGTTTATTTTCTTTTGTAGCATTTGAAGCATCTTCCCAAAAGCCACTAATGCTATGGGGGATTTTTAATTGTTTTAATGTTTCATGGAATAAAATGACGCTTTTTTTCACTTCATCCATTTTATTAAACATCGATCCAGAGCAATCAACTAATAAATAAAAGACAGCATCTAATTCTTTGGATTCAGTTTGTTTTTTATAAAACATTTTAGGATTTTCTTCTGTGAAAAGTCGAACCCATTTTTTATTTAACTTACCATAGAATTTATCAGTCGGTGCATTTTGTTTATTTTGTAATGATTTTTCAATTGTTTTTCTTAGTTCTTTAACATCTTTTGATACCATTGAAGACAATGTAGAATACTGTTTCTTTTCAGTAACTGTTTGCCCAATTGCTTCTTTATATTTAATCGAAACATTACTATTGTATTTACCAAAAGGATTTTGCTGTGAAGAGGATGAATTTGTAGCCTCATGTGAATCAGTTTGTTTTGACTTTTTATTCTCTCCTTGTTTGGAGGAACCGAATGCATTTGCAATTGCCTGATCGCCGGCCTCTTCTTCTCGTGCAAAATTTGCTTTAATAGAAGTTTTTGTACCACTTTCAACTTCAAATCGTAAAAAATTGTCATCTGTTTCATTATTTTTACTTTCTCTATGCCAGGTTGATAATCTTTCATTTTCGCTATTTCTTTCATCAAGACCTTCTTGCTGGTCGTCATTTTGAAGCTCTTTTACCTTACTATTACAAGAAGTTAATTCATTAATTTTATTTAACGGTAAATAGCCAAAGTATGTGTGAATCATATCTTCCTTATACAGTGAGAGTAATCTCTGCTGCACTCTAAATACAATAGAAGCAATATCACTTGTTTTCTTAGCTTCAAACGCTTGAAAGAGGATGGGTAAAATATCCTCGAGTTGTTCATTCGTTTGATAAGTTAATTGAGTTGAAGTAAGTGAAAGATAAATTAAACAAAACAATTGATCTAATTGGAAATTACGCATTTCATTTGCTTTAAATTGTGATTGAAAATAATGTCTATATATTTTTTTTCTCGTAGAAAATAATTGTCTTGTACCTGGTCTTTGATGAATAATCAACTCTTCAAGTCGGATATCCTCTAGAAGGACAAATAATTGTGTGAAAAAACTTTTCAAATGAGTTTCTTGCAATTCCTTTAGTGTATCTTTGAATTCACTAAAATCTGAGTAATGTTTATTACCTAAAGCTTTTAAGTACACATCTGATTTCAAACCTTGTAACTGTGTACTATGCTCTTGTGTATCCCAAAAATGACTTACAGTAAATTTTTGTTCTTCATCGTCGTAATACGCCTGAAAATCAAATTCTAAAAATGAATTACGATCTTTCGAAAGAGAAATCGATAAATTTTCCATTTGAAGAAAAGTGGAAGCGTCGATTTTTTTATTGTTAAAAATGATTTGTTTCATATATTAATCATCACTCATTTCAAGAAAGAAAATAACTTTCAGCTAGTTCTCTAACAGTTTCACGCTCAATATCATCACTTAATTTAGCGATAATTGTACGTTCAATTGCTCGAAGTACTGGTATATGAACAGATAAATCACATGCGTCAAGTACACCACGAATACTTGCTGCATCCTCACTAATTCTGCCTTCACTTGATAATGGTATTAAATCACTTGAAAAGCTTGTGAATTTCTTAAGTAGTTCTTCATCTTTAAGCTCAGATTCATCTTTTAATAACTGAAGTAATGATTCCCCGTTAATGTATGGAACATCTATAATAATGAAGCGATTTTTTAAAGCTTCATTTAATTCGCTAGTTCCTACATATCCTTCATTAATTGCTGCGATTACTCTAAAGTCTTCGTCACCTTTTACTACTTCTTGAGTAAATGGATTTGTAATCATTTTACGATAATCAAGCGCACCATGTAGTAATGGTAATGTTTCTGGTTTAGCCATGTTAATTTCATCGATATATAAAATATGACCTTTCTTCATTGCTTTCATTAAAGGTCCATCGATGAATATTACTTCAGAACCGTGTGTATTAGAAGCAATTGTGTTGTAACCAACAATACCTTCTAAATCTAAATCGACTGAGCAATTTATGCTATGCATTGGTTGATAAAACAATTTTGAAAGAGTCTCAGCTAAAACCGTTTTACCACTTCCTGTTGGACCTTTTAATAATATATTTTTACCAAGTAGAAGGGCAGTAATAGCATCTTCTAAAATCGTTTTGTCTTGAGAAACATATTGCTTTGTTCCGATTAATAATTGCTCTTCTTTTAGAACTTTTTGAATTTGTTCATTATATATTAAATTTAATTTTTCATTAATCGAACTAGAAAGATTTAGTTTTGTATTCATAAATTACTCCTTTAAATAAACATTGTTCAATTTCGGTTTTGTATTAACCATAGTATTAGCACATATCCGGATTGTGATTGTCTTGTCCATATTTTTCAGTGAATTTGCTAATACAGTTTCTATCTTTTGAGTATAACAGTTTGTTGTTTAACAGGAAAGTTTTCAGAGCGAATTACTATATATATGAAGCAACTGTAATTTAGTGGAAAGAATTAGGTGTTAATATTATTAACATCAAAACTACTTTGTTCAACATTTCACAATATGTTCATAATATAAGTGAAAGTTTCAGTTCATCGTATGATAAATTATATACGTAATCTGTTATATACCTAATTAGCTTTCTGTATTATATACAGAAGAGGAGGAGTAATACGATGGAACAATGGAGACAATTTGAAACTGGACGATGGGAAAAATCGATTGATGTAAGAGACTTTATTCAAAAAAATGTTAATTCTTATGTTGGGGATGAATCTTTTCTTGTTGGTCCAACTGAAGCAACTAGCAAACTTTGGGATTTAGTACTTAAGTTATCTAAGGAAGAACGCCAAAAGGGCGGAGTTTTAGATATGGATACGAAAATTGTATCTACGATCACTTCACACGAACCAGGTTACTTAGAAAAAGAATTAGAGCAAATTGTTGGATTCCAAACGGATAAACCTTTTAAAAGATCATTACAACCATTTGGTGGAATTCGAATGGCTGAAGCATCATGTGAATCTTATGGATATAAAGTTGATGAAGAAATAAGCAAAATATTTACAGAATATCGAAAAACTCATAATCAAGGCGTATTTGATGCTTATACTGCAGAAATGAAAGCAGCAAGGCGTTCAGGTGTTATTACTGGTCTACCTGATGCATATGGTCGTGGAAGAATTATAGGTGACTATAGAAGAGTAGCTCTATATGGCGTCGATCGACTAATTAAAGATAAAATTGATACATTAAATAAAATGACAAGTGTAATGACAGAAGAAGTAATACGAGATCGTGAAGAACTAAATGAACAAATTCGCGCATTAAATGAATTAAAACAAATGGCTGCAAAACATGGATTTGATATTTCTGGGTCGGCAACAAATGCAAAAGAAGCTTTCCAGTGGTTATATTTTGGATATTTAGCAGCTATAAAAGAGCAAAATGGGGCGGCGATGAGTTTAGGTCGAGTTTCAACATTTTTAGATATTTATATTGAACGCGATATTGAAGAGAATACTTTAACCGAACAAGAAGCACAAGAATTAGTCGATCATTTTGTAATGAAACTACGATTAGTTATGTTTGCTCGTACCCCTGATTATAATGAATTATTTTCTGGCGATCCTACTTGGGTAACAGAGTCAATTGGTGGAATAGGAATAGATGGTCGTCCACTAGTAACGAAAAACTCATTCCGCTTTTTAAATACTTTAGATAATCTAGGACCTGCTCCAGAACCTAACTTAACAGTACTTTGGTCAGAAAAACTACCAGTCGGATTTAAACAATATTGCGCTAAAATGTCCATTAAAACTAGCTCAATTCAGTATGAAAATGATGATATCATGCGTCCGGAATATGGTGATGATTATGGTATTGCATGTTGCGTATCCGCTATGACAATCGGTAAACAAATGCAATTCTTTGGTGCACGTGCAAATCTTGCGAAAGCATTATTATATGCAATTAACGGTGGTAAAGACGAAAAGTCAAAAGCTCAAGTAGCACCTATGTATGCTCCGATTACATCTGAGTATCTTGACTATGAAGAAGTGAAAATGAAGTTTGACGTTTTATTAGATTGGTTAGCAGGATTATATGTTAATACATTAAATTGTATCCACTTTATGCATGATAAATATAGCTATGAACGAATAGAGATGGCGTTACATGATGCAAATATAAAACGTACAATGGCAACAGGTATTGCAGGATTGTCAGTATGTGCTGATTCATTATCAGCAATTAAGCATGCAAAAGTTAAAACAATCCGCGATGAAAATGGAATTGTTGTTGATTTTGAAATTGAAGGAGACTATCCAAAATACGGTAACAACAATGATCTCGTAGATGATATTGCAGTAGAACTTGTTGAAAGCTTTATGGCAAAAGTAAGAAAGCATAAAACATATCGTAATTCAATCCATACAACATCAGTGCTAACGATTACGTCTAATGTTGTTTATGGTAAAAAGACAGGTAATACACCAGACGGTAGAAAAGCAGGTGAACCATTTGCTCCTGGTGCTAATCCTTTACATGGACGCGATACAAATGGAGCTCTAGCATCATTAAGTTCTGTAGCGAAATTACCTTACGAAGATGCACAAGATGGAATTTCAAATACTTTCTCAATCGTTCCGAAAGCTTTAGGAAAAGACGAGAGTACACAAATATTAAACTTAGTAGCAATGTTAGATGGATATACAGTAAAAGGTGGTCATCACTTAAACGTAAATGTATTCAATCGAGAAACATTAATGGATGCGATGGAACATCCTGAAGAATATCCGCAATTAACGATTAGAGTTTCGGGTTATGCAGTTAACTTCATAAAACTAACTAGGGAACAACAAATTGACGTTATAAATAGAACTTTCCACGGTTCTATGTAAAAATCCCAGTAATTAAAGCCTAGTGGGGGACATGCTTCACTAGGCTTTAATATTTTTACTAATCAGGAAAAAAACAGTTAAAAGGAGAATGACAATGATTTCAGGAAATATACATTCAATTGAAACTTGTGGAACTGTCGATGGACCAGGTCTTAGATATGTAATCTTTACGCAAGGATGTTTATTAAGATGTCAATATTGTCATAACGCAGATACGTGGAAAATTGGCGCAGGTAAAGAAATGTCAGTTGATCAATTAATGAAGGATATCAAGACGTATAATCCATTTATGAGATCATCTGGAGGTGGCGTTACGGTTAGTGGTGGAGAACCATTATTACAATTAGACTTTCTATTAGAACTTTTTAAATCTTGTAGAAAAAATGGGATTCATACAACAATTGATACATCTGGTGGATGTTTCAGTACTGATCAAAATTTTCTTTTAAAATTAGACGAAGTTTTAGAATACACTGATTTAGTATTATTAGATTTAAAGCATTTTGACGAAAAAAAACATATAAAACTTACGGGAAAATCAAATGAGCAGATTAAAATTTTTGCTAAATATTTGAGCGAGAAAAATATCCCGGTTTGGATAAGACATGTCTTAGTTCCTGGAATCACCGACTCAGAAGATGATTTAATAAAACTAGGTGGTTTTATTAACACTTTAGGTAACGTGGAAAAAGTAGAAATTTTACCATATCATCAATTAGGAGTCTATAAATGGGAAGCATTAGGATTAAAATATCCCTTAAAAGATATTCAACCACCTTCAAATGAAAGTGTTAATCATGCTTATCAACTATTAACTCAAAAGAAAGAATTACAAACTTGTTAATAAAACGAATTACTTTGAACTGTCCTTTAAATGTTAGTAGGCGTCTAACATTTAAAGGACAGTTTATTTTAATAGCTTTTTATTATTATTTAGACGATTGACTAAAATAAATTTGAGGTTAGTGAATATAATGAAAAATAGTTATTTATAGTTTCTTATTTTAAAGGGTGAATTTTTATGAAGGAGTTTCGATTTTCGTGGTATGTTTTACTAGATGAACAGAATGGTATCGAAGGGGGATCTTTTGTTCGAGGAGAAAAAATTGAAGATGAAATACATCGAATAAAAGAAAAACTTAGTAAGGAATATTATGTTAGACCGTCTTCGGTTTATATTTTTGAATCAAGTGAAATTTAATTAAGATATTGTAAATTTTTAAAGATGTTTTTATTCGTTAAAAAGTTATTCTAGAAAAACAAAAAAGGCTTCCTAAGAAAGCCTTTTTGAATAAAATTATTTGCCTACTCCATTAAAATTAGTATAACCTGCAGCACGATCAGCTCTCTTAAATTCCTTTGCATATAATACTTCTTGAGTAGAACTTAAATTACGTCTCGTTTTATCTTTTCGTTTATCCACAAAAAACACCTCGCTAAGTTATAAAATCCTTAGTAAGTCTCTCCATTTTTTGTGGCTGATATACTAAATTATGCTTCTTTTAAATGCGTAACTTCATGTTGTTGGTAATCTTCACGCATTGTATGCAATAAATAATTGTCTTTAGTGATTTCAAATAAATCGTAAATTTCTTCATTTTGATTAATTTCATCATATAAACATTTACGTGATTCATTTGCTAGTGATGCGTATGGTAGTTTACTTGCAGCATAAAAAGAACGTTTATTAACTTTACGAATACGCATAAATATAGAGTTTATTCCTAAATCGTGAAATAACTCATGGAAGAAAGCGTCTTTTGCTGGTTTGTTATAACCCATTCCGTGAAAAGGTTTGCCTAACCAAGTTCCTAAAAAGCCAAATCCATCTTCAATATCATGTAAAGAAATGTTACCAATAGGGTTACCCCACTCATCTAAGATAGTTCTTGATATCATTTTTCCTTGTTCTTCTAGCTCGATTGCCTGCTTTGTGATAAAAAGAAATTCTTCGTACGAATTTGCTTTATGACGCACAAAGGGAAAGACATCAGGATGCACCATAAGTTCAAAAAGTACAGAACAATCTTGTAAATCTCGCTGTTTCAGCATCTCTACTCCTCCTCATTATAAGGGTAGCGAAAGAAGGTTACGCCACCCGCGAAATTTTTGTGAGGACTAAACAATAAAATTTAAAGTCCTGTGAAGTGCATTAACTATGAATAAATTAAGAATAATTTTTTTATGCACCCTAAAATTTCGGGGTGGGAATCGAACCCACTAGGACCAGCGATTTACTGGTGGCTCACCATTTGCCTTTCCCGTTAAAATACTATATAAGAAAAGTGTTTTCACACTTTCTATTTAATTTACCGCAAACGTTCTTACTATACTATAATAAACGATTTTGTTCAAATTGCAAACTAAAATTATTCGATATTTTTATACACAATTCTACCATCTATGACAGTGAGTAATGGTTTAGCCATATAATGAAATGGGTGATGGGACCATAATACTACATCACCATCTTTGCCAATTTCTAAACTACCAATTCTATGAGATAAATTAAGGTTTTTTGCTGGATTAATCGTAATTGCTTTTAATGCTTCTAGCTCAGGTAAACCTTCTCGAACTGCGATAGCTGCACATACATTTAAATACTGAATTGGTGTATAAGGATGGTCAGTAGTAATAGAAACACTTACACCAATATCAGCAAGAGCTTTGTATGTAGTCCAGGATTTATTTTTTAATTCGATTTTTGAACGTCTAGTTAATGTAGGACCAACAGATACTTGAAGGTTTCGATCCTTTAGATGGTCAATAATTAAATGACCTTCCGTACAATGTTCAATTCGTATATCTAAGTTAAATTCTTCCCCAAAACGTATAGCTGATAAAATATCATCTGCACGATGAGCATGAATTCGTACTGGAATTTCTCTATTTAAAGCTTTAATAATTGGTAAAATTCGAAAGTCATCTGGGTTATGCGAGTTTTTAGCTTCATAGAATGCTTCACGAAGCATTCCCATAATACCCATTCTAGTAATTGATTCTTTATTCCCGTTACTGTGAGTTCTTTTTGGATTTTCACCAAAAGCGATTTTCAATCCAGACGGTTCTTGAATAATCATTTTATCGATACTTTTACCATATGTTTTAATTGTACAAGTTGTTCCACCAATTACATTTCCACTACCAGGCATGATATGAGCTGTTGTAATTCCATGTTGGATCGCATCAGTAAAAGCAACATCAAGTGGCAATATTCCATCCATTGATCGAATATGCGGAGTCAATACCTCAATTGTTTCATTCGCATCATTTCCAGCCCAACCTGTTCCTTCATCATATAGTCCTAAATGAGTGTGTACATCAATAAAACCTGGAAAAAGTGGTTTTCCAGCACATTCTATAACAATCGTTTGATCTTCAATCGAAAATATCTCAGGTGCAATTTCTTTAATTTTCCCATTTTCAATTAACAAGTCATGGTTATATAAAACTTGAGATGTAATTGGGAAAATGGTTGCATTTTTAAATAATAGATTCATGATAAATCCTTTCAAATACTAATTTAAAGTTAACAGTAAAGCTTCTTTTAAAGACGGGAATTGAAAGTTATAATTAGTTTGAAGGGCTCTAGAAGGCATAACTTTTTGACCTTCTAAAACTAGCATACTCATTTCACCTAGTAATAATTGAAGGGCAAAATTTGGAACTCTTACTTTATTTGGTCGATGTAAAGCCGCTGAAAGGGTTCTGCTAAACTCGTTCATTGTTACGGGATTAGGTGACACTAAGTTGATTGGCCCCCTAATTTCGGTATTTTTTATCGTATGAAGTATTAAGCCAACTACATCCTTCTCATGAATCCAAGAGATCCACTGGGTACCTTTTCCGATTGGACCACCAATAAACATTTTATAAGGCAAAATCATTTTTGGAAGTGCTCCACCATTTAATCCTAAAACAAGACCAAATCTGGCGAGAATAGTCCGAATTCCCAGTTCTTCAGCTTTTTTGGCAACAGTTTCCCATTCTCTTACAGTTGAAGCTAAAAAATCATCTGAAATAGGCTTGTCATGTTCATTAAAAGTTATTGACCCTGAGGTTCCATAAAACCCTATTGCGCTAGCATTAATAAAAAGGTTTGGACGATGGGCTTGTCTTTCAAACCATGTAATTAGAATATTTGTAGATTTTATACGACTTTGTAGAATTTTGTCTTTTATTTGTTTAGTCCACCTACCGCTGTTTATTGATTCACCAGCTAAGTTAATGACTATGTCAATGGACTCCCCAAAAGAATTCGAGGTTAATTGATCCCAATTAATATAAGTAATAAATGGATTAGATGATGTTCTTATATTTCTTGTGACAATATAACATTGAAATTCATGTCGAATAAATTCATTTATTAATTGAGATCCAATAAACCCTGTACCGCCTGTAAGAAGAATCTTCATCCACGCATCTCCTTAATTCATAATATGATATTATAATTTTTATGTGTACATAAAAACAAAATTTCTTTTGAGGTAAATTATGTCTATAATTACGAAAATTCAAGTTCAAAAATTAAATAAAGAACGATTTAATATTTACACAGATAGTGGTAATGGTGAAGAGTACTCGTTTAGTGTAGACGCTGATACTCTTGTTAAATTTAACATACAAAAAGGGCAATCATTTGAGCCATTTGAACTAGAAGAGATATTAAATGCCGATCAACTTAGAAAGGCATATCTTTCTAGCATTGTTTATTTATCTAGAATGATGAGAACAAAAAAAGAAATAGAACAATATTTAACAAAGCAAGAATTCTTAATTGAAACAATACAAACTACAATTATTCGACTTGTAGAAGAAGGGTATATTAATGAAGAAAAATATGCTGAAAGCTATGTCCGTACGTCTATTAATACGACGTTGAAAGGACCTACAGTCATTAAGAATGAATTATTAGCAAAAGGTATTCATATTTCTGTAATAGAGAAAAGCTTAAATTTATTTTCAAAAGATAAACAAATTCAACATGCTATTTCACTATGCCAAAAAAAGGTTTCTGCACTTTCTAAGTACTCAACAAATCAAAAAAAGGCAAAGCTTGAAGAGCTGCTAAGAAGAAAAGGATATTCTACTAACATCACTTCGATTGCAATTGAAGAAACACATTATGAAAGTGAAGAGGATGATGAATTACAAGCTCTATTAATACATGCAAGAAAAGCGAAAAAGAAATATGAAAAATTTAGCGGCTGGGAATATAATCAAAAAATGAAAACAGTATTATTTCGAAAAGGCTTCCCAATTGATCTAATTGAAAAAGCGATTTTAATTTTAGAAGAGGAAGAACTAAATTAAATTGCTTGTAGTATGTGTAGACAAAGAACTAAAAACTTGTTTTTCAGACTGATTGCAAGCGTTTGTCGACAGTCTGAAACTAAATTTATTGGTTGTCTGTTATTAGCTTGATATAATAAATATATCTAAATGATTTCGAGGAGAATTAAAATGGAAATTCCAAAACGATATAGTGACTTAACGAAAGATGAATTAGTTCAAGAAATCAGCAATTTGAATCATCAAGCTAGAAAAGCTGAACAAATGGATATGATCAATGAACTTGAAGTTATACTTCGTAAAAAAACGATGGCTCAATCATACTTATTAGACGTAAGTCAATTTATTCCTGGCGAGCAATATGAATTAATTGAAGAACCTGGTGTATTATTTATGATCACATACATGAATGGGATTTTTGCTTGGGGCCATAAAAGCACTAGTGAAGAAGAAATAGGAATCCCAATTGCATTATTAAAGAAACCAGGGATGTAAAAACCCTGGTTAAATTTCTATTCATCACGATTACTTTTTGCCATACGATCTTGTGGATTTGTATTAATGCTCCCATTTGGACGGATAGAAGCATTTTGTGATTTGTAATCAATATTACCATCAATAGCCATATCATGCTTTTGTTTTGAAAAACGTTCGCTTTTTGTTGTCATTAAAAAAACCCCCTAGTGATTTGATTAAAACTAATTGATGAAATGAACCATCATCAATATGATGACCATTTTGGATTCAGATATGATGATAATAAATGTTTAAAAATTGGAAGGTGTAATAATATGGAGAAGTATTTAGAGCAATTAACTGAGCTATTACTTAAAGAAAATAGTCATTTAACATATTCACAAGCAAAAATTTGGGTTGAATGGCTATGGGAAGATTTTGAAGCAACTTATGCTAAGGCAGGAGAATATCATGGTGAACAAATGTCTAAAAAGGTTGTTCAACAATTTATTTTCCAATATGGAAAATATTTGCATGAAACAGATATCAAAATTGCGAAGCCACCTAGTTTAGAAATTTTAGAAACGAAAGAGAAGGATAATCTTCTTCATTAATTAAATAACCCTTAGCAAAAAAATGCTAAGGGTTATTTTTTGATTAGAGGATAAAACGAATGGATTTTCATTAAGTGATGCGTTTTTCAAGATTCCACTTTTAGTTTTTTCTGCAATTTTTTCTCACTAAAGATCCAGCCCGTGAATGAACTGATAATATTATGTTCGTAGTCGAATTTGACTACTGCAACAAATGGGTAGTATGTTTCGGTTCGATACCTTAGATCGATTAGTCTTAATTCTTTATGGTCATCATGTCCAATCAATTCCCAAATATAAACTGGTGAAAATGCCAGAAATGATTTAACGTTTTCATCCTTAAAGGCTGCTTTTACATCTTCAATTACTGGTAAGGGGATTCTTTTAAATACGTCGTGGATTTTAAAGATTCTTTTCTTTATTTTGCCAACGTAATGATGAGAATCTGTACTTGCTACAATATGATAATGAGTGTATTTTATAGAAGGTGAAACATAGACCCGTTTTACATCTGGTAATTTTTTTGTGACGGTCTGAATCACGATTTGTTTTTGTCGATATCTAAACGCATAGTAAAAAATCATAATGAAATAGAGCATGACACAGATCGGACCAGCTCTAAAATGAAAAATAACAAATGGAACTCCAACTAAATGGATTGCAAAAATAATTGGATCGAAAGTGTTGATAATGCCAAAAGCAATCCAGCGTTTTGAAAATGGCCTTAGTGCTTGAGTTCCATAGGCATTAAATAAATCAACGAATACGTGCACACTTACTGCCATGAAAGACCAAAATAAATAGAGTGCATAGTGATCTCTATGGTTAAATAATGTCATAAGCGCAGAAAGTGATAATGTCCATAAAATGACTGCAGGAATTGAATGCGTAATTCCACGATGATGTTTTAAATATTTTGCGTTATTTCTTAATTTTAATATCGTGTCACTGTCTGGTAATTGTGATCCAATGATTGTTGTTAATAAGAGTGAGTTTGTCAAATGTGGATCATGTAGGACAATTGGACTCAGGGTTGCTAATCCGCCAAGTGTAAATCCCATTACAAGATGAGTACCAGTATCCATTTAGTTCCTCCCTTTACTTACCCTTTTAATTTTTATAGTATTGACTATTAACAAAAACATATAGATGTTAGAGAAAGGTATAAGTTATGAATAATGATTTAAATAAGACATTAGAAGTTTTCCCCAAAAATGACTTTAAAAATAATTTAGTTAATTGGTTTTTAGCAGAACAGAGAGATTTACCTTGGAGAAAGAATAAAGACCCATATCGAGTATGGGTTTCAGAAATAATGCTTCAGCAAACACGTGTAGATACAGTAATCCCTTTTTATAATAAGTTTATGCAAAATTTCCCGACTATTGCTGACTTGGCGAATGCCGAGGATGAAAAAGTATTGAAAGCATGGGAAGGACTTGGGTATTATTCTAGAGCTAGAAATTTGCAATCTGCTGTACGAGAAGTCCATGAAGAGTATTCAGGGAAAGTACCAGATACACCGGAATTAATAAGCAAATTAAAAGGCGTAGGACCATATACTGCTGGAGCTATCCTTAGTATTGCATACGGTAAACCAGAGCCAGCGGTTGATGGGAATGTAATGAGGGTATTATCTAGAATACTAACAATTTGGGAGGACATTGGTGTTCCTAAAAACCGAAAAATTTTTGAACAAGCTGTAAGAGCTTTAATTAGTCATGAAGATCCATCTGCCTTTAATCAAGGTCTGATGGAATTAGGTGCATTAATATGTACACCAACAAATCCAGCATGTTTACTTTGTCCTGTGAGGGAACAATGTTTAGCGTTTGAAACTGGAGTTGTTACTGAGTTACCGATAAAAAGTAAAAAGAAAGCACCAAAACCAGTTAATTTAGCAGTAGGTGTCATTAAGAATAAAAATAATCAATATTTAATTCAACAAAGACCTTCTAGTGGATTACTTGCTAATATGTGGGAGTTTCCAACTGCTGAACTACAATCAACGTTGTTATCTAAAAGTGATACGCTTAGCTTTTTCTTAAATCAAGAATCTCAATTAGTAGTTGAAGGGTTATCATATCAATTTAATATTGAGCATGTTTTTTCACATCTTGTATGGAAAATGGAAGTTTATATTGGAGAAGCAGTAAATGAGGGTAGTTTATCAAGTAATCAGAAATGGGTAACATTAGATGAGTGTAAAGAGCTGCCGTTTCCAGTAGTGCATCAAAAGATTTATCAGCAAATCGAAAAGCTTTGAAACAAAAAGCCTCCAACAAGTGTTTGGAGGTTTTTGTGATTTGAGAGTCACTTTAGTCAATAGTAGGGCGGGTACCACTAGTCCAGTCTGCTTCATTTCTATGAAGACCACCGCGTGATTCAATTTCTTTTATTATTTCTTTTTGCATTGTGCTACCTTCAATATTTAAATAACCAGTTATTTGCTGAAATGAATGATGATAGTATTCCAACTCACTATCTTTCCACTGAGTTTTTGGAGTCATTGATAATTCTGAAAGATCTCTGCCAACGTACATAAATAAACCTCCTTATAATTTCTTCTCATAGTTTTCCACTCAACTGGTTCAATAAACAAAAAAATTAGTAAAGTTTTTTTACATAATAAACTGAATGATGGACATCATATTATTTGTGGAGGTGATAAATCATGAACAACAACAACAATCAATTCAATGCTGGAAAAACAGCATCTGGAACTAACATTGGAAAAGTTAAACAACAAAACCAAAGTTTTGGACAAGAGTTTTCAAGTGAAACTGATGTTCAAGCTGTAAGAGAAGCAAATGCACAATCTGCACAAAAATCTGCTTCTAAAAACTTTGGACAACAAAACCAACAATAATCCTTTAAAGAGGAATTACTAGAAGTGCGCTGTTGATGAGGAGATCGTAAGTAAAGTCTTACTTTCTAAAAATCATCTTCCTGTCTGATGAGAGATCATGCAGTCTAGTTGTTATAAAGAACGTTCAAAAAGAGCACCCTTATATTGAGGGTGCTCTTTTCATATTGTTGAAAAATAAAAGGTAAATGGTCAAACGTATAGTAAGCGAATCTTATTGATAATATAATTCTTCTTTTATGCTCTAATATTTTTTTTATTGTTAGTATATTTGAGCGGTTTTATAATTTTTAAGAGCATTTAGAAAAACAATTTCAAAAAATTATAATACGTTGATGTTCGACCTTAATTCACCTTTAAACTGATTTACAAGTTGTAATAAAACTCTAAGTAAAGGATATTAAATTAGGTTTTTAGAGTAACCATTTTTATGATGAATAGTTGATTGGAACGAAGGGGTGCTCGACTCCTATGGGATAAGTGGGAAGGCTGAGACCCCGGAGGCTCGCCGAGGAGGCTTAGGTCTCGCCCCATGGAAAGCGAGCACCCTGTAGTGGAAATCAACCTCATTAAACTCCTTTTACGAAAATTTGGTAATTAATTGATAAGGATGTTTTTCAACAGCATGAAAAGAGTAATTTAAATCCAACATTTTAAATCCACATAGAATTATTAATTTCTTCTCAATAGTCAAATATCGTCAAATGTAGTCAAAGGGATTATGTTAGTTTTCAAGAAATAGTGTAATAATGAAATAAGGATGGTGAATGGTATGCAAGTATTCGATGAATTGGTAAGTCGTCAGCTTGAAACAATGGATCAGTTAATAAAGATTCAAGAAGAAATTGAACGTTGTCAAGAAATTGAAAACCAACTATTTGAATTAGAGGATTTATCAAAATTGTCTTCTATCCAAGATGAGATACATATAATGAGATCTGAATTAAAAGCTATCCAAGACACCTTTTTAATACAAACACAGCAAATTATTAAATCTTTCTCAGATGAGAGAAAAATTGCATTAAAATAAAAAAAACAATGGGGCATTTTACCAAATTAATCTCCCTTTTGTTTAAAAATGGATAAGAACTAGTTATAATAGAAGTGTAAAGTATAAATAAAGTGTTGAAATGCGTCCACACTAGAAAGAAGGGAGAAACAATGAACGTTCCCAAACCAGGAGAAAAAATACAGATACATAGTTACAAACATAATGGACATATTCATCGTATATGGGAAGAGACAACCATTTTAAAAGGGACGCAGCAGTTAGTAATTGGCGCAAATGATCGCACGCTTGTAACTGAATCGGACGGTAGAACATGGGTTACACGAGAGCCAGCAATTTGTTACTTTGATATGGATTATTGGTTTAATGTCATTGGAATGATTAGAGAAGATGGAGTTTATTATTACTGTAATATTAGCTCACCATTCGTCTATGAAGATGGTGCCATTAAGTATATTGACTATGATCTAGATATTAAGGTTTTTCCAGATATGACTTACGTGCTGTTAGATGAAGATGAATATGAGAATCATCGACAAATAATGAATTATCCTCCTATTATTGACCCAATCTTAAAAAAGAACTTAGGTTATTTAAAGGAATTAATTCATCAACGAAAAGGGCCGTTTGCTACCGATTTTATTGATAATTGGTATGAACGATTCTTAATGTATCGTGATTAATCGAAACTGTTGAGCGGACTTAGTCTTTTGAGAATCAATCATCTCAAAAAGATAAATTCTTGTGCTCAACAGTTTCTTTTTGAATGATATGAAAGGATGAAAATATGGGAAGTATTAAACGTTATTTAAAATTTGTTAAACCATATCGATTTCATATTTTTTTAACGATTGCGATCGGGATCATTAAATTTGGAATCCCATTGATATTACCGTTTTTATTAAAATATGTAGTAGATAACATCATTAATTCATCATTACCAATTGCAACTAAAAGTTCACATCTTATCTATATCATGCTAATTGCATTTGGAATATTTGTTATTGTAAGACCACCTATAGAGTATTTCAGACAGTATTATGCTCAATATATCGGTAGTCGAATTTTATTTGATATTAGGGATCATTTATTTAAACATTTACAAAAACTTAGCTTAAGATATTATGCTAATGCTAAGACGGGTGAAGTCATTTCACGAGTAATAAATGATGTTGAATCGACAAAAGACTTTGTTATTACTGGGTTAATGAATGTTTGGTTAGATTTAATTACAATCTTAATTACAGTTACAATCATGTTAACAATGGATGTAAAGTTAACGCTTGTATCACTAATCGTATTACCGTTTTATACATTAGCAGTAAAGTACTTTTTCGGTCGACTTCGTTTCTTGACTCGTCAAAGATCTCAAGCTTTAGCTGTTTTACAAGGGTTCTTAACAGAAAGAATTCAAGGGATGCAAGTAACACGAAGTTTTGCATTGGAAGATTATGAAAGCGGACTATTCAAAGAAAAAAACGGTGAGTTTTTAGATCGTGCTCTTAAACATACAGGCTGGAATGCAAGGACATTTACAATCATTAATACATTAACTGATATTGGTCCTTTATTAATTATCGGTTTTTCTGCTTATCAAGTTATTCATGGTCATTTAACGCTTGGTGAGATGGTTGCATTCGTTGGGTATATTGATCGTTTATATGATCCACTTAGAAGATTAGCGAATTCTTCAACGGCGTTAACTCAATCGTTTGCTTCGATGGATCGTGTCTTTGAATTAATGGATGAAAAATATGACATCGTTAATCGCGATAATCCAATCAATGCCAAAAAGTTAGATGGTCAAATCCACTTTAATCAAGTATCGTTTCAATATAATGATGTTGACGATGAGGTCATTCAAGATGTAACGTTCCAAATTGAGCCTGGTCAAAAAATTGCATTAGTTGGATCGAGTGGTGGAGGAAAGTCTTCATTAGTTAGTTTAATACCACGTTTTTATGACGTAACAAAAGGGTCTATTAAAATTGATGGTGTTGATATAAGGGACTATGATTTGAAAAGCATGCGTGAAAAAATCGGTATTGTTTTACAAGACAATTTTCTATTTAGTGATACTGTAAAATCGAATATTCGTTATGGGAATCCGAGCGCTAGTGAAGAAGAAATTATTGCGGCTGCCAAAGCAGCAAATGCACATGATTTTATCATGAGTTTACCAGATGGGTACGATACGCTTGTTGGGGAAAGAGGAGTAAAGCTTTCTGGCGGTCAAAAACAACGTGTAGCAATTGCCCGTGTATTTTTAAGAAATCCTTCTATTCTAATATTTGACGAGGCTACTTCAGCTCTTGATTTAGAAAATGAAAGGTATATTCAAGACGCGATTCATGAACTAGCAATGAACCGTACAACAATATTTATTGCACATAGATTATCTACCATTACACATGTAGATAAAATCGTTTATATTGATCAAGGTCAAATTGTCGAAATTGGTTCTCATGAGGAATTAATGGCTAAAAAAAAGGCTTACTATCATTTGTTTGAAATTCAAAATTTAGAGATTAGTTCGAGTTCGGTATAAAAGATTAGCACAAAGAAATTAGTTTCTTTGTGCTTTTTTATTACTTTCAAATCGATCTGGAAATGGATAAAAATCGGTTAATTATCTATGGCAAGGATTGAAAAAAGCAACAACCATATAAAGAATGCGGTCGAGATACCCCATTTACAAACACTCAAAACAAAAAGCCTCCGCAATTCGGAGGCTTTTACATTGTTTCAGCCTGTTCAACTTGAACTTGGTATTCTTTGTGATAAGTTTGATGGCTATCAACGAGTGTATTTAAATGCTCAACATTTTCGCTATATTCTAAAATGGCAGATACTACTTGGAATAAATGTAACCATGTTTTTTGTTTTTCTTCGTCATTAATATCATGGTGGTCCAAGAATGCCTTTGTTAATTTATCTTTTATTATATTTTCTTCTCTGTGAAGTGGAGCAGTTTGATCAAAGTTTACTTTGCCGATTAATTTCATTAAAGCATGTTCATGAAATTGAGTTAAACATGTTAATTCATTTTTTACTAAATCTTGGAATTCTTTCGGAGATGCGTTAATTTCATATTCTAATCGGTTTAAAGCTTTTAACGTATCAAATGCGTTATCGGCTGTGACAAGCATTTGTCTAAACAATACGATTTTACGAGCTTTTTCATGCTCTTTTTTCTTACGACCAACAAGAATGATTCGGTCTTCTTTGTATAAGCGATATATTTTCGTAACATTTCTCATGATTTCTTTTAATTGATAAATTTCATCTTTTAAACCATTATGGCTAACAGTTTTGTGTAGAGCCATCATCATTAGTTTATTTGTTTGTTCAGTAATCGAAATCATGCCACGAGATAATTTTTTTTCATAATTTGGAGGCATTAAGAAAATATTTACAAATGATGCAGCTAAGACACCAATCGTTACTGCCAAAATACGATCGAAAGTAAAAATGGCAAAGTGTTCGGTACTTGTACTTACCTCCATAATAACGACTACAGTAACTAATGTTGTAGCAATTGTATTTTCGAGTTTTAGTTTTAATGTAATTATAATCACTAGAATACATGTAAATCCGATAATTACTGGATTATTCCCTAGAGTAATCACTGCGATAATTGCCAGTATCGCACCAATCAAGTTAGCCTGAAGTTGTTCAATTAACGATTTATATGATTGGTTTACTGATGATTTTAATGCCGAAATAGCAGAGATACCTGCAATTGAAGCTGTAGATAAATCAAAAAACATCGCGCTATAAATGGCGAGCGTAATAGCTATACCAGTTTTTAGAACACGCGCTCCTAATCTCATTGTATTACTCCTTTTTGTTTGTCTAGCTTAAAGCTTGTAATGAAATATGAACGTTTAACTATATTACTACTAAACTACTATTTATTACATCGAGTGTTTTTCAAAATTTCTTCAATTAAAAGTAACTTTTATTTTTTTCTCATGTAACATCTTGTAACTATACAATGAACTACACGCATTATCAATACAAATTTATAAGAAATTTTGTTAATTATATGACTGGGGAAAAAGATTAAATTATTAGTTAAATTAAAAGATTTTGAACTTAAAAATGAAAGGGCTTTACTATTAAATAAGGTGGTAGAACTGTGAAAAAAGAAGCGAAATTTTTCGCTTCTTTTTTATAAAATCATTCAGTTGAAACAGACGGATCCGCTTGTTCTTTTTTAGGTTTAATTTGTAAGAAGTTTTGTTCAATATCGTCTAATAAACTTTGAACAAATACAGCTTCGTCATGTTGATTATACTGATTTAAAAGTGATATATATTTCACTAACAATTCATTTAGATCGTTTTTACCAGTTTCATCGACCGGTACAATACTTACACTTGCACCTTTTGCGATTCGATTTTGGTAAGCATCTTTAGTAAGACCTAATTCAGATGAGTTTCGAACGTAAATTACTCCGCCAGTCATACCTGCACACATCCATGGACCTGGATCTCCTAGAACAACTGCACGACCACCAGTCATATATTCAAAAGCAAATCCGTTTATATTTGCTTTTGCACCAAGACGAGTTTTCTGTGTTATAGGTTGACTAGATTGATTATGGCCACCAATTACTACATCGGCTCCTGATAAACGAATGCCTGCTCGTGAATCAGCGTTACCTTGAATAAAGAATTGTCCTTTTTGTGCTCCATATGCAAAGCATTTTCCGACCGAACCACCAAAGTATTGACCGTTAGCACCTAAAGCTTTACTAATAAAAATCGTTCCACCAAAAGCAGTTTTCGCTACACCATCTTGAGCTCCGCCTTGAACGAATACAGAATAATCTTCCACTGTATAAGTTCCTAAGCCATTTCCAGGAATAGATTGGTCCTCGAAGCTAATCTCGACAGGGGAAGCTACACCTTGCGTTTGTTTTTTTACTACTAGGTCATGGATTAATAAGCTGCCGGCATGTCGATATTCATTGTCAACCTTTGCATAAACTCCAACGTCATTACTTTGAAGTACTTTAGCAGATTCTCCATTCGAAAGTACATATTCTTTAGCCTCAATTTTATTAGTAGATAATAAATTAGTTAAACTTAGCGTATCTAAAAATCTTGTTTGTTTTAGGAATTTAGTTTTACCAACAAGCTCTTGAGCATTTTTTACTCCTAATGAACCGACAATCACTTGTAATTCATCTTTGAATGCAGTGAAGAATTGAACTAAGTTTGTTACAGCTGTTTCAAGTTGTCTAGGTGTGAATTTTCGTAAACCGTGATGCATTGCTTCTATTTCTGATTCGATTTGTGTTGCAATACCAACGTGGCATGTATCTAAATGACAACCACGACATGTCGTACAACCGATTGCAATCATTGATAAAGTTCCAAATCCGATTCGGTTTGCACCTAAAATCATCATTTTTACTACATCATTTACGCTTTTCATTCCGCCATCTGCCCAAATTTCGACAGAGTTACGTAAACCAGATTCTAGTAGTGCATTATGAGCTGCACGAACACCTATTTCAACTGGTAAGCCTACATTTTGAATTGCATGAACACGGGCAGCTCCAGTTCCACCATCAAAACCACTAATATTTATAAAGTTTGCACCCGCTTTTGCAATACCAACAGCAATTGTGCCGATATTAGGAACAACAGGGACTTTTACAGCAACTTTTGCTTTAGGGTTAACAGCTTTAATTTCACTAATCATTTGAGCTAAATCTTCAATCGAATAAATATCATGATTATTTGAAGGTGAAATTAAATCAGAACCAAGTGTTGCATTTCTCGTTTCCGCAATTTTTTGTGTAACTTTTGAAGCGGGTAAATGACCACCTTCACCAGGTTTTGCACCTTGACCGATTTTAATTTCAATTAAGTTAGAAGAGTGAAGTAAATTAGCATTAACTCCGAATCGGCCCGAAGCGATTTGCTGCCCACGAGTGTTTGGATATTTTCCAATCATATCTTGGATTTCTCCACCTTCACCATTTAAGCTAATCATATTTAGTCGATTAGCGCCTTCAGCATATGCTCTGAAAGCAACTTCATTTTGAGATCCAAATGACATAGAACTAATAATAAATGGTAGTGAGTGAGTACCTATTTCTAATGAAACCTGTCTTGAATCAACTGGTTTACTGCTCTCAACTAAAGAAAGCGCATGACGTACTGTAGTTGGTCTTTCTTCTTCGATTTGATTTAATTTTTGACGGTATGTTTCATAACTACCAGTTTGTGCTGTTTCTCCAATAGCTTTCCAAATTCGAGGGAATACATGGAAAGATTTTGGCATTACTGCGTTATTTGCGTTGTAATCTTCAGAACGTTTTTTCGAATCAGCCTCTAACAATTTGAATCCAGAAACTGTTTGATCACCGAAGAAATTAATTATACCTAAAGACGAAGAGATATCTTCTTGTAATCCAATGCTACTGAACATTTTTGCATAACCTCGTAGTTCATGCATACCTATTGTTGAAATAACTTTTTCGATTCCTTTATTTAAAACATCATAAAGTTTTACTATTTTTTCAGGAGCTTCCAATTCTGAAATTGTTCCAAAAAGGAAATGTGGATTAATTGCATCTGCTCCTAAACCTTTCATTACCATTAAATCGTGAAGATTACGGACTGCAGCTGTCTTCAAGACAATCGAACAGTTTCTTCTTAACCTAGCATTCACAAGTCCATTATGGATTATCGCTGTAATAAGAGCCGGATCGATCCAGTATTGATTATTTTTATGAGCTTCATCATCGGTAATAACAATACATTCTGCACCATTTTTTACAGCTTCTATTGCTTCGTATTTATATTGAGACAAAGTTTCTTCTAAAGGTAAATTAGAAAATGTACTTTGAATTGTATAAAGTTTATTTTCTAATTGATATAGATTTAGAATTTCTTCATACGAAATTTGTTGACGACTAGCTTTTAGCGTATTTCCTACAAAACCATCACCTAATATCGGAGAAGGGAGTTGTAGTACAATACCTGAATCTTTCTTTGTAATAGATGGCCTTTTTCCTAATATGACAGAAATAGAGAAATGCTCTGTTTCACGATCTCGATCGATTGCAGGGTTCGTTACTACGGCAACTGTTTCTTTCATAAAGTCAGAAAGATTTTTTCTAGCTTCATCTAAACATGCTAGTGGTGCGTCATGCCCTAATGAACGAATAGGTTCTGCACCTTTTTCTGCCATTTGTTCAACTAATTGGATTTGTTCCTTTTGCCATCCAAAAGCTCCATATTCAAACGGATGAATTGAAGGAGGTGAGTGTTCAACGTAATCAGCTGAATTTGCTTCTTTATTTGCTAGATTCATCGTTAATTTTTCGTTTAGTTTCGTTGTAACGAAATGTGATAATTCACGGTGTGTTAATAGTTGAGCACGGTCTTTTAGTAAATTAATACCGATTTTTTCTCCGGGCGAAAGGGCATGTGGCTCAGATATAAATAATTCTGGAGAAAGGATGCCTTGCTCAGATGAAAATACATAATAATCATTTGTTTCAAGTAACCAAACAGGTCGTAATCCTAAGGCGTCCACACTAGCAACAAATTCATTTCCTTCCCTTGTAAGTACACCTGCAGGACCTTGACAATATGGACCGAATGTACTTCGAATCGTATTGTAAATGGAGTTTACTTCTTGATCTGATTCATATTCTGCAGGTACAGGCGGGAATAATAATTCCATTGCTTCTTTCAAAGAGTAGTTATATTTATGAATAAGTGTTTCGAGTGTTATATTTACATCTTGTGAATCACTATTTCCATGCTTAATATTTGCGCCAATTTGTTTTGCTTCAATTCTTAATTGTTCAATTGTATTAATTTCTCCATTATGTGCTAGCATGCTAAATGGTTGAACTCTTGAAAACGAAGAAGATGTGTTTGTTGAGTAGCGATTATGACCTACTACAACGGATGATTGAAAATTAGAATCTTGTAAATCAGAATAGTATGACAATAAAGTATCGATTGTTCCCATTACTTTATAAACGCAAGTTGATTGGCTGAGAGAGACAACAGTCACATTTGTTTTTTTGCTAATAATATTTGTTAAATCAAATAAAGTTGTGCTTTGGTGATTTTTAATTGGAAGTAATGCTACTTGTAAAAACTCAGGCTCTACTGCTTGAGCGATTGGACCAAGTGCTGAAGTAAAGGTTTGATTACAACTATGATATAAGGTTTCATAACCATTATCTTCAAAAATTTGGAGTAAAGTTTGTATTTCAGATTTTTCATCTAAAAAGAAATGTCCAACTGTAAAAGAAGGGTGTGTAACAACTTCTGGACTAATTCCTACAGATGTAAGTTTTTCTTGCCAGAGTAGAGTAGGGATGTCAGTCTGAATTCCTACACCATCACCTTCACCGTTCGTAAATCCCGCTCGATGATTCATCTTTCGTAAACTTTCAGCAGCAATATCGATCGTTTCTCTTGTTTGAGTTATAGAACGATTGATAAAGGCAACGATTCCACATGCATCATGTTCGTTATTGTAATAATCTCTAAATAAACCTGGTGACCATTCTGTTTTTGTTTGAAATTTCATTTAACTACCTCCTATTTTATGGTAAAAAGATTGATTATTCAGAATTAACTATGTATGAATAGAGGTCACTTCAAGTTGTAGTGACCTCAGATATATCATAGTTTAATCGTAGATAATTTTAGGAACGCGTTTCCAACAGCGTTAATTGTTTGGTGAACATCTTGTTCAGTATGAGCTGTTGTTAAGAACCAAGCTTCATATTTTGATGGTGCTAGATTAATACCTTCTTCTAATAGAAGTTTAAAGAATCTCCCGAAAACTTCTCCATCGGATTCTTTTGCTTCTTCATAATTCGTTACTTCGTCAACATTGAAATAAACTGTTAATGCACCTTTTAAGCGGTTGATTTTTATATGGATGTTATGCTCATCAGCTTTTTCTTGAATACCTTTTTCAAGAATGGCACCTAGTCGATCTAATTCTTCATAGACACCTTCTTGTTGTAATACTTCAAGACATGCAATACCAGCTGCAATTGATGCTGGATTACCTGCCATAGTACCAGCTTGATATGCAGGACCAAGTGGGGCAACAGTTTCCATAATTTCTTTCTTACCACCATAAGCTCCGATCGGTAATCCACCGCCTATAATCTTTCCAAGAGCTGTTAAGTCTGGTTCAATTCCTAATAAATTTTGAGCTCCACCATACATAAATCTGAAGGCAGTTATTACTTCATCATAAATGACTAATGCACCATGATTGTGCGTAATTTCATTTACAGCTTCTAGGAATCCTTCTTTCGGTTCAACGATTCCGAAGTTACCGACGATTGGCTCAACAAGTACACCAGCTACTTCATGACCCCATTTTTCCATTGTTTCTGCATATGCTGTGGTGTCATTAAATGGAACTGTAATAACTTCATTAGCTATACTTTGTGGAACACCAGCAGAATCAGGTGTACCAAGAGTAGATGGTCCAGAGCCTGCAGCAACTAGTACTAAATCCGAATGACCGTGATAACATCCAGCAAATTTAACGATTTTAGTACGACCAGTGTATGCTCTCGCTACACGAATAGTTGTCATTACGGACTCAGTACCTGAATTTGTAAATCTGACTTTATCCATACTAGGAATCGCTTCTTTTAGCATTTTGGCAAATTGTACTTCAAGTTCATGAGGAGCACCGTAAAGGACCCCATTTTCTGCTGCATTTGTAATTGCAGCTGTAATATGTGGGTGAGCGTGGCCAGTTATAATAGGACCGTATGCTGCTAAATAATCTATATATTGATTGCCATCAACATCCCAAAAATATGCGCCTTTTGCACGCTTCATTGTGACAGGAGCTCCGCCACCAACTGCTTTAAACGATCTTGAAGGACTGTTTACGCCTCCAACGATGTGTTCTAAAGCTTCATTATGTATTTCAATTGACTTTTGATTATTCATGGAGTACCTCCCATTATTGATAAAAAAATGAAAGAATTTAACCGGCATCTTTACATTATTTATGTGGTTAAATTACATTCTAGCACGAAATTTTAGCGCGTGGTAAATGTAAGCCTTTACAAGTTAAAAAGAAATTTGAACATTTTGTAGAATCTATATTTTTCACAAAAATAGTCCGAAAAAATTGGTAACTACGTTTTAGTACTTTTTTATTGTACTTAGTTCGTATTTCAAATACACTAAGCGACGGAATAAAAAATGGAGGAAGTCTTATGGAAAACATAATCGAAGTTCAAAACTTACACAAAGAATTTAAAACTTTCTTGAGTCGCTCTGGTGTAAAAGGTGCATTTAGAGATTTGTTTACAAGAAACTATAGAACAAAAACAGCCGTTAATCATATAAACTTTTCTGTAAAAAAAGGTGAAATGATGGCTTATATCGGGGAGAATGGTGCAGGGAAGTCGACTACAATTAAAATGTTGACGGGAATACTAACACCTACTTCTGGTGATGTAACAGTTAATGGATACCACCCTCAAAAAGATCGAGAGCGTTTTGTTAAATCAATTGGTGTTGTATTTGGGCAAAGATCTCAATTATGGTGGGATATTGCTGTACAAGAATCATTTCGCTTACTAAAAAAAGTTTATCAAATACCAGATAAACAATATGAAGAACATATGGGTTATATCATTAAGACTTTGGATATCGAACCTTTATTAGACCAACCTGTAAGAAAGCTATCTTTAGGTCAAAGAATGAGATGTGAATTAGCAGCTGCTTTAATTCATAATCCACCTTTATTATTTTTAGATGAGCCGACAATTGGATTAGATGTATTAGTAAAATTAAAAATTCGCGAGTTTTTAAAAGAGTTAAACCAAAAATATGGGACAACAATTCTTTTAACAACCCATGATATTTCTGATATTGAGGCACTATGTGATCGAGTAGTTATGTTAGATGAAGGAAAAATCATTTATGATGGAAAACTTGAACAGTTAAAGGGTCAATGGGGCGAAGAGAAAGAAATTCAATTCCAGTTTATTAAGCCTGTCAATCATAATACATTAAACGAATTAATCGGACGAACTGATGTCAAATGGAAGGAAGAAGAAGGCGAAAATATTTGGAGTGTTACATTACCGAATGATGAAACACTTATTTCTATGATTATCGCAAAAGTAGTTCAATCAAATCCTGTTAAAGATATGAAGATGTTAGAGATTTCTACAGAAGAAATTATACGAAACATCTACCAAGAAGGTATTAGTAATGAGTAAGTATATTGAAATCATTCGAATTCGTTTTTTAATGATGTTAGCGTATCGTACCAATTATTACACTGGGATTGTTATTTATACGATTAATATAGGTGCTTATTTCTTTTTATGGAAAGCAATCTATGGTCACCAAGGATCTATTCAAGGTGTTTCAGTAAACCAGATGACTACTTATGTTGCGATTGCTTGGATGGCAAGGGCGTTTTATTTTAATAATCTAGACCGTGAAATTGCTGAAGAAATCGTAGAGGGTAAAGTAGCAATAGAACTTATTAGACCTTATAACTATTTACTTACTAAAGTGATGCAAGGGTTAGGTGAGGGGATTTTCAGATTCTTTTTCTTTTCAATTCCAGGCTTTATTATAGTTGCTTTAATTTTTCGTTTAGATGTTTCATTTAATTTAAAAACTTTAGGTTTATTTTTAATTGCTTCGATTTTCAGTTTTACAATTAATACACAATTAAATTTATTAACAGGGTTAATGGCATTCTTCCTTCAAAATAATATGGGATTTATTCAAGCTAAACGTGTCATTATTGATTTGTTTTCAGGTTTAACGATTCCAATCACGTTCTTTCCGGTTTGGGCACAAGATGTAATGAAGTACTTACCATTTCAAGGAATCAGCTATATTCCTAGTATGATTTTTGCTCAAGGCATAAAAGGTGAATTAATTTTAAGAGGCCTTTTATTTCAAGTAATTTGGATTATTATTTTATGTATCCCTATTACTCTTATATGGTATAAAGCTAAAAAGCATCTTGTTATACAAGGAGGTTAAAGAATGTTTTATTTAAATATATTTCTTCAATATTCAGGTCAATATTTAAAAACGAAATTACAATATAGAGCAAATTTCTTTTTATCATTTTTATCAGATTTGATGGCTCAGGCTGTAAATTTAATTTTTATATTATTAGTTTTTAATCATACTTCACTTATTGAAGGATGGAATCGAGATGAAATTGTATTCATTTATGGTTTCTTTTTAGTTCCGTTTGCTCTTTTTGGTTCATTTTTTAATATATGGGATTTTAATGATCGTTACATTGTTAAGGGAGAGTTTGATCGTATTTTAACTCGACCAATTCATAGTCTTTTTCAAGTTGTATTAGAGAAAATGGAGTTAGAATCTTTACTAGGTGCTATTACTGGATTGATTATTATGCTCTATGCAGGTTTTAAATTAGGACTTTCAATCACTTGGTATGATCCATTTTTATTTCTACTAATGGCTTTTGGTGGAATGTTTGTTTATGCCGGAATCTTTATTGCTTTAGCAAGTATCGGTTTTTGGTCAGATGCAAGAACGTCGATTATGCCGTTAATGTATAATATAGGAAATTATGGTCGTTATCCGATTAATATCTATCACCCTATAATTCGCTTTGTATTAACATGGATTTTACCATTTGCATTTGTTGGTGTTTATCCAGCTGCATATTTTCTACGTAGAAGTGAATGGTATGTCTATTCATTTTTAACGCCAGTTATGGGATTAGTTGTTTTTGTAATCTCTGTGTTAATTTGGAACCAAGGTGTAAAAAAATATAAAGGTGCTGGTAACTAAGCAGTATTCTATTTCAATAGCTTGTTTCATAAATTGAAATGAGGTGATTGGAATGGGAACTGCTTTTTTCTTTTTTATTTCAATATTTGCGATTTTGTATAGTCTAGTGTATTTATGGAATACTTCAACTACTAAAGTTAATAAAAGTCTTATTTCAATTAATAATTACATTCTTTTATTTTTAATATATGGAACGGTACTTATAGGCTTTAGCGCGGTGTATTTTATATTAGAGCGAGGGCCACATCCAATTTTAATTGAGCATTCTATTCCTATTGAAGGGACTAATTACAATATAATGGGGTTATGCTTATATTTTAGCGCAATCACCCTTTTATCTGTAGGCTATGGGGATATTGTACCAGTGGGGATCGGAAGATGGGTTGCTATGGTTGAAGCTCTTATCGGATATACGATGCCAGCGGCTTTTGTTTTACAAGTATTTAAAGAAGAACGTTAATATTTATGAATAAGGAGATTATTATGACTGTTGAAATTGGAATGAAAGCACCGGAATTTACTTTACCAGCAAGTAATGGAGAAGATGTAGCTTTATCAGACTTTAAAGGTAAGAAAGTAGTTCTTTATTTTTACCCAAAGGATATGACACCAGGTTGTACTACGGAAGCTTGTGATTTTAGAGATTCATATGAAAGGTTTTTGAATAGTGGAACTGTCATTTTAGGAATAAGTCCTGATCCTATAAAAAGACATGAAAAATTTATAGAAAAGCATCAATTACCATTTTTATTACTTTCAGACGAAACAACTGAAGTTGCAAAGTTATATGATGTTTGGAAGTTAAAGAATAATTTTGGTAAGGAATATATGGGAATAGAACGTACAACATTTTTAATTGATGAAGAAGGTTGTATCGAAAATGTATGGCAAAAGGTTAGAGTAAAGAATCATGTTGAAGATGTTTTTAGTGTAATCAGTCGTTCTTAAAATTTGTACAAACTAATCTGAGTCAATTAACTTCATTTATCTTAAGTTTTTTTGAGAAAGAATCGTTTTATCTAAAATAATCGAGCTTTTCGTCTATACCTATATTACTTTAGGGAATATATTGGAGTATAGGGCATACCTCCTCAGATGATAGCATATTGAAGTGCGAGAGAATTCTCGCACATTTTTTTTGTTTTGATATATGGAATACAAACAAATGACTAATTTTTTTTAGAAATTCTCAAAAAGTTGACAAATATTCTTGCAGTTGAATAAACTAATAATAAGTAATTAATTTTGGAACTATTTTATAGAAACGGGGAGAGCGGCGTTGCATAAGGAAAATATTCAAGATGCAATTTTACATTTAAAGAATAGCGGCGTACGTATTACACCTCAGAGGCATGCAATTATAGAATATTTAATAGGAAGTGGAACACATCCAACTGCTGATGAAATCTATAAAGCACTTGAGGGAAAATTTCCAAATATGAGTGTGGCAACAGTTTACAATAATCTAAGAGTATTACGTGAAGTAGGAATGGTTAAAGAATTAAACTTCGGTGATTCTTCTAGTCGTTTTGATTATATAACAACTGATCATTATCATATTATTTGTGAAAAATGTGGTGAAATGAATGACTTTCATTACGACGGGTTAGAAGGAATCAATCTTTATGTTGAAAAGGAAACGGGATTTGAAGTAACCAATCATAGAATGGAAGTATACGGTATTTGTCCTAAATGTAAAGAAAAAACATTATCATAATAAAGCACATTACATAATTGTAATGTGCTTTATTTATTATGCTATTGTTTAGCATCTCGTTTGCTATTATATTTTTCATTAAATTCTTTACCTTCTAATGAAGGATCTAATGTAAGGGGCTCATTACAATACATACAGATGTCAACTTTACCAAGCATTTTAGTCGTTTTGTTACAATTCGGACAGATGACTTGAATTGTTTTTGTAGACAGCATTCCGATCCAAAAATAAACAACTGTACTACCAATAATCGCTAAAAATCCCACAAGCATAAAGATCGTCATGACAATCTTATGCTCTCTGAAAAATACACCACCATACATAATGATGAAGCCAATAAATAATAATGAAAGTGCAAACGTTCTTATATTATTAATTTTACTACTTTTCTTTTTTGCCACTTTGTCCACCCCATTCATTGTAAATATAGCATAAATGAGATAGGAAATGTTAGTGCTAACATGGAAAACAATTGGAACTTATTTAATGGAATGATTTTAGTTGATGAATTTTGATTTTAAGCTAAATATAGGACATTCTCATATTAATTAATTGGTAGTTTGATCGGATGTTACTTGGTTTATTTTCAGCTTTTTGTTAAAAAAATGAATCGGGAGATATAAAATCAAAAAATAGGGGATAAGAATTAAGCTTAATACAATTAAGCAATATGGCCATGGCCCAAAAAAGTCTAGCAAGTTTGCTCCGGTAGGTTTAGCTCTTAAAAATAGGTAGTTTCCTTTAATGACATAATCCAGTAAGTAAATAGGTATAGCTAATAAGATTAAATAAAGGAAGGACTTTATTAATGAACGGAGAGTCGGAGTATATCCAAAGATAAACGTCATATAACAAATAGAAATAATGATCCCTCCGTGGGTAATGAAAAATTGAATATATTTAAAATGAGGAAAGCTATATTTGATATCTGGAGTAATTACAGCTTGGATAGCCCCAGCCAATCCCCAAAAATAGATAATCTTATATATTTTATAATTTTTTGTAATGAGTGTTTAACAGCATAGATACATACTTATACCGCATAGTTGGAGAGGTAATGAATCGCCCCAATCCCACTGGTTCGTTTTAATTAACCATCCATATAATAGAAATTCAACTGTAAGCATTGAGACGATTAATAGAGTCCGAATGAATAAATCTACTTTTTTCTTATTGTTTATAAAATTTCTGAAGTTAAACAAACAGATAAGAAGTAGGAGAATGATTAATAATGTAATAATATGTTGCTTTGAAAACAAGACGAAACCATTCATTATTTACACCTCTCTCAATTCAGATAGATGATATTGAACAATTCGCTACTGTTAGGATCTTTTTCATTGTACATTTTTAAGTGTATTCAGCTTGTTTGTATTAAAGTATTCTGACTTGATATTTGTATGACCGGATCGACTTGTATTCTTTTTAGAAAAGAGTTTTCATCTTTTTTGAAAAAAACGTTTAAAAAGTGTTGACGGTAAGATTTATCGATGTTATATTATTCTATGTCGCCAAGAGATGACGGCGTCGAAAGAAAAAAGATTTTAAAAAAATGTTGACAGGCTCTACTGAGAATGTTAAGATGAAAAAGTCGCTAATGACGCGACGAAGTGAACTTTGAAAACTAAACAAAACATGAAGTAAACGTCAATTATTAGTTTTTTGAGCAATACAAGATTTAAACTTAACTTTTATGGAGAGTTTGATCCTGGCTCAGGACGAACGCTGGCGGCGTGCCTAATACATGCAAGTCGAGCGGACTAATGGGAGCTTGCTCCCGTTAGTTAGCGGCGGACGGGTGAGTAACACGTGGGCAACCTACCTGTAAGACTGGGATAACTTCGGGAAACCGGAGCTAATACCGGATGACATAAAGGAACTCCTGTTCCTTTATTGAAAGATGGCTTCGGCTATCACTTACAGATGGGCCCGCGGCGCATTAGCTAGTTGGTGAGGTAACGGCTCACCAAGGCGACGATGCGTAGCCGACCTGAGAGGGTGATCGGCCACACTGGGACTGAGACACGGCCCAGACTCCTACGGGAGGCAGCAGTAGGGAATCTTCCGCAATGGACGAAAGTCTGACGGAGCAACGCCGCGTGAGCGATGAAGGCCTTCGGGTCGTAAAGCTCTGTTGTTAGGGAAGAATAAGTGCTAGTTGAATAAGCTGGCACCTTGACGGTACCTAACCAGAAAGCCACGGCTAACTACGTGCCAGCAGCCGCGGTAATACGTAGGTGGCAAGCGTTGTCCGGAATTATTGGGCGTAAAGCGCGCGCAGGCGGTTTCTTAAGTCTGATGTGAAAGCCCCCGGCTCAACCGGGGAGGGTCATTGGAAACTGGGAAACTTGAGTGCAGAAGAGGAAAGTGGAATTCCAAGTGTAGCGGTGAAATGCGTAGAGATTTGGAGGAACACCAGTGGCGAAGGCGACTTTCTGGTCTGTAACTGACGCTGAGGCGCGAAAGCGTGGGGAGCAAACAGGATTAGATACCCTGGTAGTCCACGCTGTAAACGATGAGTGCTAAGTGTTAGAGGGTTTCCGCCCTTTAGTGCTGAAGTTAACGCATTAAGCACTCCGCCTGGGGAGTACGGTCGCAAGACTGAAACTCAAAGGAATTGACGGGGGCCCGCACAAGTGGTGGAGCATGTGGTTTAATTCGAAGCAACGCGAAGAACCTTACCAGGTCTTGACATCCTCTGACAACCCTAGAGATAGGGCTTTCCCTTCGGGGACAGAGTGACAGGTGGTGCATGGTTGTCGTCAGCTCGTGTCGTGAGATGTTGGGTTAAGTCCCGCAACGAGCGCAACCCTTGATCTTAGTTGCCAGCATTTAGTTGGGCACTCTAAGGTGACTGCCGGTGACAAACCGGAGGAAGGTGGGGATGACGTCAAATCATCATGCCCCTTATGACCTGGGCTACACACGTGCTACAATGGATAGTACAAAGGGTTGCAAGACCGCGAGGTGGAGCTAATCCCATAAAACTATTCTCAGTTCGGATTGTAGGCTGCAACTCGCCTACATGAAGCCGGAATCACTAGTAATCGCGGATCAGCATGCCGCGGTGAATACGTTCCCGGGCCTTGTACACACCGCCCGTCACACCACGAGAGTTTGTAACACCCGAAGTCGGTGGGGTAACCTTTTAGGGGCCAGCCGCCTAAGGTGGGACAGATGATTGGGGTGAAGTCGTAACAAGGTAGCCGTATCGGAAGGTGCGGCTGGATCACCTCCTTTCTATGGAGACATCATGAACCGATGGTTCATGTATGAAATGTTTCTTCATTGTTTTGTTTAGTTTTGAGAGTTCACTCTCAACTTTGTACCTTGAAAACTAGATAATGTCATTCATTAAACTGCGTAAGTTTAATTCAATTAGTTTTAAAATTAGTTAAGTTAGAAAGGGCGCACGGTGGATGCCTTGGCACTAGGAGTCGATGAAGGACGGGACTAACACCGATATGCTTCGGGGAGCTGTAAGTAAGCTTTGATCCGGAGATTTCCGAATGGGGAAACCCACTACTCGTAATGGAGTAGTATCTTTACCTGAATACATAGGGTACTGAGGACAGACCCAGGGAACTGAAACATCTAAGTACCTGGAGGAATAGAAAGCAATAGCGATTTCCTGAGTAGCGGCGAGCGAAACGGAAGATAGCCCAAACCAAGAGGCTTGCCTCTTGGGGTTGTAGGACACTCTATACGGAGTTACAAAGGAACGGGGTAAATGAAGCGACCTGGAAAGGTCCGTCAAAGAAGGTAAAAACCCTGTAGTTGAAACCTCGTTCCCTCTTGAGTGGATCCTGAGTACGGCGGAACACGTGAAATTCCGTCGGAATCTGGGAGGACCATCTCCCAAGGCTAAATACTACCTAGTGACCGATAGTGAACCAGTACCGTGAGGGAAAGGTGAAAAGCACCCCGGAAGGGGAGTGAAAGAGAACCTGAAACCGTGTGCTTACAAATAGTCAGAGCTCGTTAACGAGTGATGGCGTGCCTTTTGTAGAATGAACCGGCGAGTTACGATCCCGTGCAAGGTTAAGTTGAAGAGACGGAGCCGCAGCGAAAGCGAGTCTGAATAGGGCGATATAGTACGTGGTCGTAGACCCGAAACCGAGTGATCTACCCATGTCCAGGATGAAGTTCAGGTAACACTGAATGGAGGTCCGAACCCACGCACGTTGAAAAGTGCGGGGATGAGGTGTGGGTAGCGGAGAAATTCCAATCGAACTCGGAGATAGCTGGTTCTCCCCGAAATAGCTTTAGGGCTAGCCTTATGTGTTAGAGTCTTGGAGGTAGAGCACTGATTGGACTAGGGGCCCCCAACGGGTTACCGAATTCAGTCAAACTCCGAATGCCAATGACTTATCCATAGGAGTCAGACTACGAGTGATAAGATCCGTGGTCAAGAGGGAAACAGCCCAGACCGCCAGCTAAGGTCCCAAAGTATACGTTAAGTGGAAAAGGATGTGGAGTTGCTTAGACAACCAGGATGTTGGCTTAGAAGCAGCCACCATTTAAAGAGTGCGTAATAGCTCACTGGTCGAGTGACTCTGCGCCGAAAATGTAACGGGGCTAAACGTATCACCGAAGCTGCGGATTGATACCGTATGGTATCAGTGGTAGGGGAGCGTTCTAAGGGCGTTGAAGCTAGATCGTAAGGACTGGTGGAGCGCTTAGAAGTGAGAATGCCGGTATGAGTAGCGAAAGACGGGTGAGAATCCCGTCCACCGTATGCCTAAGGTTTCCTGGGGAAGGCTCGTCCTCCCAGGGTTAGTCAGGACCTAAGCCGAGGCCGAAAGGCGTAGGCGATGGACAACAGGTTGATATTCCTGTACCACCTCATTTCCGTTTGAGCGATGGAGGGACGCAGAAAGATAGGGTAAGCGCGCTGCTGGATATGCGCGTCCAAGCAATTAGGCTGATGTGTAGGCAAATCCGCACATCATAAGGCTGAGTTGTGATGGCGAGGGAAATATAGTACCGAAGTTCCTGATTCTACGCTGCCAAGAAAAGCTTCTAGCGAGGAAATAGGTGCCTGTACCGCAAACCGACACAGGTAGGCGAGGAGAGAATCCTAAGGTGAGCGAGAGAACTATGGTTAAGGAACTCGGCAAAATGACCCCGTAACTTCGGGAGAAGGGGTGCTCTTTTGGGTGTATGCCCGGGAGAGCCGCAGTGAAAAGGCCCAAGCGACTGTTTAGCAAAAACACAGGTCTCTGCGAAGCCGCAAGGCGAAGTATAGGGGCTGACGCCTGCCCGGTGCTGGAAGGTTAAGAGGAGGGGTTATCCCTTACGGGAGAAGCTCTGAATTGAAGCCCCAGTAAACGGCGGCCGTAACTATAACGGTCCTAAGGTAGCGAAATTCCTTGTCGGGTAAGTTCCGACCCGCACGAAAGGCGTAACGATTTGGGCACTGTCTCAACCATAGACTCGGTGAAATTATAGTACCTGTGAAGATGCAGGTTACCCGCGACAGGACGGAAAGACCCCGTGGAGCTTTACTGCAGCTTGATATTGAATTTTGGTACAGCTTGTACAGGATAGGTAGGAGCCTGAGAAGCCGGAGCGCTAGCTTCGGTGGAGGCGTCGGTGGGATACTACCCTGGCTGTATTGAAATTCTAACCTAGAGCCGTTATCCGGCTCGGAGACAGTGTCAGGTGGGCAGTTTGACTGGGGCGGTCGCCTCCTAAAGAGTAACGGAGGCGCCCAAAGGTTCCCTCAGAATGGTTGGAAATCATTCGAAGAGTGTAAAGGCATAAGGGAGCTTGACTGCGAGACCTACAAGTCGAGCAGGGACGAAAGTCGGGCTTAGTGATCCGGTGGTTCCGCATGGAAGGGCCATCGCTCAACGGATAAAAGCTACCCCGGGGATAACAGGCTTATCTCCCCCAAGAGTCCACATCGACGGGGAGGTTTGGCACCTCGATGTCGGCTCATCGCATCCTGGGGCTGTAGTCGGTCCCAAGGGTTGGGCTGTTCGCCCATTAAAGCGGTACGCGAGCTGGGTTCAGAACGTCGTGAGACAGTTCGGTCCCTATCCGTCGTGGGCGCAGGAAATTTGAGAGGATCTGTCCTTAGTACGAGAGGACCGGGATGGACACACCGCTGGTGTACCAGTTGTTCTGCCAAGAGCATGGCTGGGTAGCTATGTGTGGAAGGGATAAGTGCTGAAAGCATCTAAGCATGAAGCCCCCCTCAAGATGAGATTTCCCATAGCGTTAAGCTAGTAAGACCCCTGAGAGACGATCAGGTTGATAGGTCAGAGGTGGAAGCGTGGTGACACGTGGAGCTGACTGATACTAATCGGTCGAGGACTTAACTAACAAGTTTGATAATGACATTATCTAGTTTTGAAGGTACAAAAATTATTATAAAAAAAATCGAAGAAAGTTATTGACTTTTAAATGAAATTTGATATAATAATTAATGTCCTAAAGAAAATGAATCAAGTGATGATAGCGAAGAGGTCACACCCGTTCCCATACCGAACACGGCAGTTAAGCTCTTCAGCGTCGATGGTAGTTGGGGGTTTCCCCCTGTGAGAGTAGAACGTCGCTTGGTTTGATGGAGGATTAGCTCAGCTGGGAGAGCACCTGCCTTACAAGCAGGGGGTCGGCGGTTCGAGCCCGTCATCCTCCACCATATGCCGACTTAGCTCAATTGGTAGAGCAACTGACTTGTAATCAGTAGGTTGGGGGTTCAAGTCCTCTAGTCGGCACTCTTTATGAGCCATTAGCTCAGTAGGTAGAGCATCTGACTTTTAATCAGAGGGTCGAAGGTTCGAATCCTTCATGGCTCACCATTTTCTAAAAAGAAAATATTTGCGGGTGTGGCGGAATTGGCAGACGCGCTAGACTTAGGATCTAGTACTTCGGTGTGGGGGTTCGAGTCCCTTCACCCGCACCATTTATCTTGTTAAACAGTATATGCGGAAGTAGTTCAGTGGTAGAATACAACCTTGCCAAGGTTGGGGTCGCGGGTTCGAGCCCCGTCTTCCGCTCCATATATGCTGCCGGGGTGGTGGAATGGCAGACACACAGGACTTAAAATCCTGCGGGGGTTGACCCCGTGCCGGTTCGAGTCCGGCCCTCGGTACCATTTTTATAATATGCGCCCGTAGCTCAATTGGATAGAGCGTTTGACTACGGATCAAAAGGTTATGGGTTCGAGTCCTTTCGGGCGCGCCATATTGTTTCACCTGTAATTCTGAACGGGAAGTGGCTCAGCTTGGTAGAGCACCTGGTTTGGGACCAGGGGGTCGCAGGTTCAAATCCTGTCTTCCCGACCATTTAAAACATGGGGCCTTAGCTCAGCTGGGAGAGCGCCTGCCTTGCACGCAGGAGGTCAGCGGTTCGATCCCGCTAGGCTCCACTTGAAGAACTTAAATTAATTTATTATGGCGGTGTAGCTCAGCTGGCTAGAGCGTACGGTTCATACCCGTGAGGTCGTGGGTTCGACTCCCTCCGCCGCTACTTATTTAAGGACCTTTAGCTCAGCTGGTTAGAGCAGACGGCTCATAACCGTCCGGTCGTAGGTTCGAGTCCTACAAGGTCCACCACTTATAATGGAGTAATACCCAAGTCTGGCTGAAGGGATCGGTCTTGAAAACCGACAGGGGTGTAACAGCCCGCGGGGGTTCGAATCCCTCTTACTCCTCCATTTTTATTAAACTTTATATAAATGGAACTAACTTAGTTAGTATCCACATTATCGCGGGGTGGAGCACGAACGAATATGCTTCGAAGAAATTACTTCAGCATACCAATCGAGCTGCTACTTGCATAATCATCCTGAGATTGGGATGGTCTTAACAAAATAACTTTATTGGAACTATATTAAATAGTATCCACATTATCGCGGGGTGGAGCAGTCTGGTAGCTCGTCGGGCTCATAACCCGAAGGTCGCAGGTTCAAATCCTGTCCCCGCAACCAAATGGTCCCGTGGTGTAGCGGTTAACATGCCTGCCTGTCACGCAGGAGATCGCCGGTTCGATCCCGGTCGGGACCGCCATTTAAGTTGGCTCGGTAGCTCAGTCGGTAGAGCAGAGGACTGAAAATCCTCGTGTCGGCGGTTCGATTCCGTCCCGAGCCACCATCTTAAATAAAAAAATGATTATAATAATAAGCCGACTTAGCTCAATTGGTAGAGCAACTGACTTGTAATCAGTAGGTTGGGGGTTCAAGTCCTCTAGTCGGCACTCTTTATGGCGGTCGTGGCGAAGTGGTTAACGCATCGGATTGTGGTTCCGACACTCGTGGGTTCGATTCCCATCGGTCGCCCCATATTTTGCGGGTGTAGTTTAATGGTAAAATAGAAGCCTTCCAAGCTTCGGTCGTGGGTTCGATTCCCATCACCCGCTTTTTATAAAATTTAATGGGCCTATAGCTCAGCTGGTTAGAGCGCACGCCTGATAAGCGTGAGGTCGATGGTTCGAGTCCATTTAGGCCCACCATTAATTTTTATAATTAGTTTTTCCGCAGTAGCTCAGTGGTAGAGCACTCGGCTGTTAACCGAGTGGTCGTAGGTTCGAACCCTACCTGCGGAGCCATATGATAGAGAAGTACCCAAGTGGCTCAAGGGGCGCCCCTGCTAAGGGTGTAGATCGGGTAACCGGTGCGAGGGTTCGAATCCCTTCTTCTCTGCCATATTTTTTTTTGGCCCGTTGGTCAAGCGGTTAAGACACCGCCCTTTCACGGCGGTAACACGGGTTCGAGTCCCGTACGGGTCATAACTAAAGCTCAGTTATTTGTGATAACACAGGTAACTGAGTTTTTTATTTGTCTTTTTTAGGACTTTAGTGAACGACATTTAATTGAATACGCCTTTCTTCATATATTAGAGTGTTCTTCTTTCATTTTAGGATGTACAGGGAGGGAGCTCTTATAGTTGTAATATGTTTGCTGTCAATTTTACAAATAAAGTAATAGAAACAGCACATCGTAGTCCTAGCTCTCCACGGGTTTGCTATTCCTCTTTTCCATTATTCTTCATTTGGGTCACATATCCTTATTTTTCAATACTAATATCCTTTTCACTCATTTTAAATCTAAACATCATCAGTTGATCTATTAACTATTATCCTTCTTCTATAGAAATAGAAAGCAAGAAATTGAAAGCAAGCGCAATATCTTAGTGTTAAAATGTGAATAGCTAAAGATGAGGTGATTAAATGAACGGATTAAATAATGAGGTCATGTGGAATGCAGTTGAATCATGCGATGAAAACTACGATGGAGTGTTTATATATGCAGTTAAGTCCACTGGTATTTGTTGTAAACCTTCGTGTAAGTCAAGAACTCCATTAAAAGAAAATGTATCATATTATCCGTCATTTTCCTTGGCAATTAACGAAGGATACCGTCCATGTAAAAGGTGTCGCCCTGATTTACTTCACACAAATGAGGAGGATATTATTTTATCAGCTAAACATTTTATTGAAAAAGAATATCGAAATAGCTTAACATTGGATCGGTTAGCAAAGGAAGTGGGAGTAAGTAAATTTCACTTGCAAAGATTATTTAAAAAATCCACAGGTTTATCACCGTTAGAATACGCAACTAAGTTAAGAATGATAGAAGCTTTAGGATTGTTACAAGATACTGAGAAAACTATAACTGAAATAGCGCATAAACTTGGCTTTAAAAGCTCGGCACATTTTTCAAGCATGTTTCGTCATCATTTTCATAACACTCCAACCATATTCAGAAAGGGGTTAAATAAATGAAATTAAAAGATGGAATAGCTTTATTAAGCTTAGCTGCATTATGGGGAGCTTCATTTTTATTTATTCGAATAGCTTCACCAGTTTTTGGACCAATTTTAACAATACAAGGAAGAGTAACAATTGCTGCGTTCACCCTGGTGCTATATTTGGTCATTACTAAAAAGTCATTACACTTTAAAAAGAGATGGAGACAATATTTAATAATAGGGGCATTAAATGCAGCAATTCCATTTACATTAATTGCTACATCAGCATTGCATCTGACAGCCTCAATGTCATCCATTCTAAACTCTTTGACGCCATTATTTACAGCGCTTGTTGTCTTTTTATGGACGAAAGAAAAGTTGAGTATGCGAAAGTGGATTGGAATAATAGTGGGAGTAATAGGAGTGATTTTGTTAGTAGGGTGGAGTTCAATTCCGTTTACTTATGATGTTAAAATAGCAATTGGACTTGCAGTTTTGTCGACTATTTCATATGGACTTGCAGGTGTTTATGCAAAGAAAGCATTTGCTTCAGTGCCACCACTATCAATTGCAGCAGGTCAACAAATTGGTGCTGCAATTTTACTTTTACCTTTTACATTTTTAAATTTTACTGCATTTACAGATAAAATTTCGGGAGTTGCTATATTAGCAGTTCTAGGATTAGCATTATTTTGTACTGCTATAGCCTATTTATTGTACTTTTATCTTATCGAAAGTGTTGGGCCAACCAAAACATTAAGTGTTACTTTTTTAATTCCTGTGTTTGGAATGATCTGGGGAGTTCTTATTTTGAAAGAACATATTACATTAGGAATGTTGTTTGGTTTTCTTGTCATTTTATGTGGTGTATTTCTAATTTCAGATATTCGTTCACGTGTAGTATCATCAAGTAAACGAATGCAAGTTTAATAAGCAATTGAAGAATATGACAAAAAAGGATTTTCGTAAAAAACGAAGATCCTTTTTACTATATTACGATTGTTATTTAAGTGAGCTTAAAGTCAGTTCAGGAAAATAATGAAATTGACACGAGCTTTAGTAAGTTTGAAGTGAACCTATATAAATGGATCTCAATAATTTTTGTTGAATTGCCTCTAACGTAAGTCAGTTAATTTAATTACACTATTTTAATCAACATTTATATTTGCTTGGTCTTCCGTATTACGTATAAATTGAATTCGGTTTAGAGATTATTTTTAATTTTGCATCTGAATTTCCATAAAATATGTTGTTGATTTTTAAATATTTTCCCCAAAAAAATTCTTCTACTTAATTCGACAGTCTTCTACAAATCTTTTTAAATATAAAGTTTATATGAGATAAAAGTGTGAAATATGTATGAAATTTTATGAAAAATCAAATTTTTACAAATTGTAACAAGGGAATTTCAAAATACGATGTATAAATATACGTAAATATTCGTTCGACAAATTCGACATTTTTACGACAAGTGCAATAATGACAACGGTTTCATGAATGGTTATTCATTTTCGGAAAAAAGTTTTTGAATTTTTTTTGCATAAAAACAAGGTGAATATATATATTTGTAGAATATTAAGAGATAGAAGAATTTAAGAGATTGTAATGAGGTGAGGATGTTGCTTTTGACACGGCCAACTGAGTTTGATGTGCATTTATTCCATGAGGGAAGTTTATTCCATAGCCATGAATGCTTTGGGGCACATGTAGTAAAAAAAGGGAATAAAGTTGGAACTAATTTTACAGTGTGGGCTCCACATGCGAAAGGTGTCTCAGTTGTTGGGGACTTTAATAATTGGAATGGTTCTGAACATGAAATGGAAAAGTTGAACGATCAAGGGATTTGGACGATATATATCCCCGAAATTGGTCATGGGACGATATACAAGTATGAAATATCAACCAAACAGGGTGATGTTTTATTAAAAAGTGATCCTTTTGCTTTCTATAGTGAACTACGACCAAGCACAGCTTCGATCGTTTATGATCTTTCGGGATATAAATGGAAAGATGCAAAATATCGTAAGCAGAAATTTAAAAAGTCTGTATATGAAGAGCCAGTTTTGATTTATGAAGTACATTTAGGGTCTTGGAAAAAGAAGAAAAACGGTGATTTCTACACTTATGCAGAACTAGCGGCAGAACTAATTCCATATGTAAAAGATCATGGTTTTACACATATTGAAATACTACCATTAGTTGAACATCCATATGATCGTTCTTGGGGGTATCAAGGAGTAGGATATTTTTCATCTACTAGTCGATATGGAAATCCTCATGAGTTAATGAGCTTTATTGACGAATGCCACCAGCAAGGATTGGGAGTCATTATGGATTGGGTGCCTGGTCATTTTTGTAAGGATTCTCACGGATTATACATGTTTGATGGTGAACCGACATATGAATATGAAGGTTATGAAGCTAGAGAAAATGAAGTATGGGGAACAGCGAATTTTGACTTATCAAAACCAGAAGTAAAATCATTTCTTATTTCAAACGCCTTATATTGGATGGAATATTTTCATATTGATGGTTTCAGAGTAGACGCTGTTGCAAATATATTATATTGGAAAAATAGAAATGAAGAGAATCCTTTTGCAACTCACTTTTTAAGAAAATTAAATGAAGCGGTATTTGAACATGATCCACAAGTATTAATGATTGCAGAAGATTCTACTGATTGGCCATTAGTTACTGCACCTACATACGAAGGTGGATTAGGTTTTAATTTTAAGTGGAATATGGGTTGGATGAATGATGTTTTGACTTATATGGAGAAACACCCAACGGAAAGAAAGCATCATCATAATAAGATGACTTTCTCGTTTTTATATGCCTTCTCAGAAAATTTTGTTTTACCTTTTTCACATGATGAAGTAGTACATGGTAAGAAATCTTTGCTAAATAAAATGCCAGGTACATACGAGGAAAAGTTTGCTCAATTAAGGGTACTATTTGGTTATTATTTAGCTCATCCAGGTAAGAAGCTTTTGTTTATGGGAAGTGAATTTGGGCAATTTGATGAGTGGAAGGATTTAGAGCAAGTTGATTGGATGATTAAAGATTATGAATATCATTCCAAGATGAACAAATATTTCAAAGAGTTATTATCGATTTATAAAAAAAATAAATCACTTTATGAAGTTGATAATCATTGGGATGGATTTTCATGGATTGATGCAAATAATGCAGATCAAAGTGTATTTTCATTTATCCGAAAAGGAAAAAACAAAGAAGATTATGTCGTCGTAATCTGTAATTTTAGAGAAGTTTCCTATGACACATATCGAATTGGAGTACCAGCAAAGCAGCGATTTAAAGAATTGCTTTCAAGTGACTATGTACAATTTGGTGGCGATAGTAAAATAAATCGTTCTGCCATTGAATCAGAAGAAATACCATTTCATGGTTTACCATACAGTATTGAAATAGCATTACCTGCCTTTAGTTTTACAATCATACGTCCAGTTAAAATGCGAAAGGGGATTAGCAGCAATGGTTCAGAAAAAATGCGTAGCAATGTTACTAGCAGGGGGAAAAGGGAGTAGATTAAGTTCTTTAACAAAGGAACTAGCAAAACCAGCCGTGGCTTTCGGAGGTAAATATCGAATAATAGATTTTACTTTAAGTAATTGCACAAATTCAGGTATTGATACTGTTGGGGTGCTAACCCAATATCAACCACTAGTACTAAACTCATATATTGGTATAGGAAGTGCATGGGATTTAGATCGCTTAAATGGTGGGGTAACTGTTTTACCTCCATATTCAGAAGCATCTGGCGTTAAATGGTATACAGGTACTGCAAGTGCGATTTATCAAAATTTAAATTATATAAAGCAATATCAGCCTGAATATGTGTTGATTCTTTCAGGTGACCATATTTATAAGATGGATTATAGTAAAATGTTAGACTATCATGTTGAAAAAGAAGCAGATGTATCTATTTCAGTTATCGAAGTTCCGATTGATGAAGCTAGCCGTTTCGGGATTATGAATACAAATGATGAAATGGATATTATAGAATTTGAAGAAAAGCCTCAATATCCAAAGAGTAATTTAGCATCAATGGGAATTTATATTTTTAAATGGAATGTTTTAAAAGAGTTTTTAGAGATGGATGATCGCAATCCAGAATCAAGTAATGACTTTGGTAAAGACGTTATTCCACTATTATTAGAAGAAAAGAAAAAAGTAGTTGCATACCCTTTCAAAGGTTATTGGAAAGATGTTGGTACAGTAAAAAGCTTATGGGAAGCTAATATGGATTTGTTAAATGAGGATAGTGAACTAAATATATATGATCGTGATTGGCGCATATATTCAGTTAATCCGAACCAACCACCACAATATATTGCACCTACGGCAATCGTTGAAGACTCTCTAATTAATGAGGGGTGTGTAGTTGAAGGATTTATATCACATTCTGTATTATTCCAAGGAGTAACAATCGGAGAAGGCAGTATGATAAAAGATTCTGTCGTTATGCCAGGTTGTGTTATTGGAAAAGATGTTCGAATTGAAAGTGCAGTAGTAGCTCCTGGAATGGTTATTCCTGATGGAAGTCTTCTAGGTCCTGAGAAAGATTATGAAGAGGTAATTCTAGTTACAAGCGGAGAATAAGAGGTGGCTCATTCCTCAAATAGAAAAATAGATTGAGAGGGTTATTTGATGAAACATACTATGCTAGGAATAATTGAGGCGTCAACACATTTTGAATCTTTAAAGCCGTTAACACAGCATCGACCATTAGCAACACTTCCTTATGCAGGTCGATATCGTTTAATCGATTTTATGTTAAGTAATATGGTGAACTCAGGTATTACGAGTGTCGCTGTATTTCCTGATCAACCTTATCGATCAATTATTGATCACTTAGGCTCTGGTAAGCATTGGGACTTAAATCGTAAAAAGGATGGACTATTTATTTTTACGCCTGAGCCAACTGATGGAGCTTTTGGTACATTCGATTTCATCGAAAAGCATATTCAATTTTTACAACGTTCTACTCAAAAGTATGTAGTAGTAGCAAATACTTATACGATTTGTTCAGTGGATTTTAGACCAGTTTTAAAGAGACATATCGAAACAAATGCTCAAATTACTGAGTTAAAGCAGTTCGGTAAATCTTTAAATATCTATATCCTTGAAAAAGAGTTATTGTTAAAGCTTTTTGAAAACTTCCATGAAAAAGGCTATGAAACAATTATGGACGTTGTACGCGATCAAAATAATGAGGTTGATCTAAGTGCGTATGAAATACCTCAACAAGTTTCAATCATTCAAACAATTGAGGATTATTTCGAGCAAAGTATGAAATTATTAAATCCTGAGACATGGAATCAATTATTCTTAAAATCTTATCCTGTCTTTACTAAGGTTAAAGATGAGCCACCAACAAAATATTCAAAAGAAGCTATTGTAAAAAATTCAATTGTAGCTAATGGATGTGAAATTGAGGGAACGGTTGAAAATAGTATTATTTCAAGAGCTGTGAAAATTGGAAAAAATACAATTATTCGCAATTGTGTTGTTATGCAAAAATCAATCATTGGAGATAATTGTATATTAGATGGCGTTATTTTAGATAAAGATGTTCGAATTGAAGATGGTGTTGAAATAAAAGGAAGCTTAAGTGAGCCAGTAGTGCTTCAAAAAGGTTCAGTCCAAGGAGCGTTGATTCAGTGGTAAATGTTTTATATATTGTTTCAGAATGTGTACCATTTGTTAAATCGGGAGGGCTTGCAGATGTTGCAGGCGCTCTCCCGAAGTATTTAAATAAACTAAATATGAATGTAAGAGTAATGCTTCCATTCTACTCGTTAATTCCCGCTAAATATAGAGAAGAGGCTAAGCTAGTAAAAGAGCTTTCTATAAATCTAGGCTGGAGAAAACAGTATTGTGGTTTATTTGAATTGAAAGTAGAAGGAACAACCTATTATTTTATTGATAACGAATACTATTTCAATCGTGATAAGTTGTACGGTCATTTTGATGATGGTGAGCGTTTTGCATTCTTTTCTTTAGCTGCAATTGAATGTATTAAAGAATTAGACTTTAAACCAGATGTAATTCACTGTCACGACTGGCATACAGCAATGATCCCATTTTTCATGAAAGAGTATGGCGCATTAAAAGAGATTAATCCAAAAATGAAATCTGTTTTTACAATCCATAACCTTCAATTCCAAGGCGTATTTTCAAAAGCAGTAATGGACGATATGTTAGGTATTGATGAACAATATTTCCGCGATGACTATTTGAAATTTTACGATTGTATCAACTTTATGAAAGCTGGAATCATTTCAAGCGATTTCGTAACAACTGTTAGTCCAACTTATAAAGAAGAAATTAAGCATGAATTTTTTGGAGAGCAATTAGATGGACTATTACGTGAGCAAGATCACAAACTTTTTGGGATTGTAAACGGAATCGATGAAACAATTTATAATCCATCTACTGATCGAAAAATTTACTCTAATTTCGATGAATTTACCATCGAAAATAAGACAGAAAATAAATTGAAATTGCAGGAGTCACTTGCATTAAAAGTGGATGAAAATATTCCTATTATTGCAATGGTTTCCCGATTAACAAGTCAAAAAGGCATTGACCTCATTCAACACGTATTCCCTCAAATGATGGATCATAATGTCCAAGTAGTCATTTTAGGTTCTGGTGATGAAGAATTCGAGAACTTTTTTAAAGCAATGGAGCATAACTACTACGATAAAGTAAGAGCTTATATTGGATTTGATGAAGGCTTTGCTCATCAGATTTATGCAGGTGCAGATTTATTCCTTATGCCTTCTCTATTTGAGCCATGTGGACTAGGTCAGCTTATTGCGATGAAGTACGGGTGTGTTCCTATTGTAAGAGAGACTGGGGGGCTAAATGATACTGTCCAGTCATATAATGAAGAGACGAAGAGTGGAACTGGTTTTACTTTTAGTAACTATAATGCTCACGATATGCTTCACACAATTGAACGTGGATTGAGTATTTATGAGAATAAAAAACATTGGAAATCAGTCAGAAGGAATGCAATTAGAAGAGATTCAAGTTGGTTAAAATCTGCTAAAGAATATGCAAAACTATATATGCAGTCTTCAAAGTAAAAATCTTTTAGGGCGAGGTGATTCCATGTTTTCTAGTGTGGAGGAGTTTGAGTGGTGTTTTAAAGAGAAACTAGAAAGTATGCATGGAAAGAGTACTGCAGATAGCACTACTCAAGAGCAATTTCAAACACTTGGAACGATGATTCGCGAACATATAAGCGGTAATTGGTTAGGAACGAGTGAACAATACCGCTTAGAGCGAAAGAAACAAGTTTATTATTTATCAATTGAATTCTTATTAGGAAAGCTTTTGAAAAGTAATTTAATTCATCTAGGGCTTAGAGAGTTATGTGAATCTGGCCTCGAGAGATTAGGAATTTCTTTAAGTGATCTTGAGGAGTTTGAAAGTGATGCTGGACTTGGAAATGGTGGACTTGGACGATTAGCATCATGTTTTCTGGATTCGTTAGCATCACAAGACTTGCCAGGTCATGGATGTGGCATCCGCTACAAACATGGTCTATTTGACCAAAAAATTGTTGATGGATATCAAGTGGAGCTACCTGAGCAATGGCTGAAATACGGAAATGTTTGGGAAGTTAGAAGAGATGATGAAGCAATTGAAGTTTTATTCGGCGGGGAAGTAGAAGCATTTAATAATAAAAATCGGTTGGAATTCCGCCTTCATGATGCAGAAGCAATCACAGCGGTACCGTATGATTTACCGATTATTGGCTACCATACAAACACGGTAAATACATTGAGACTATGGAGTGCTGAAGCGTCTACTCATTCCTCAAATAAATCACTGATGAAATATAAGCGAGAGGCAGAAGCAGTTTCAGAATTCTTATATCCAGATGATACACATGATGAAGGAAAGATTTTACGTCTAAAACAGCAATATTTTTTAGTTTCTGCAAGTATTCAAAGAATAGTAGATTCATATAAGGAGCAGTATGGTAATATTCGTAAGCTTCATGAAGAAATTGCTATTCATGTAAATGATACACATCCAGTTTTAGCGATTCCAGAGTTAATGAGAATTTTAATTGATGTTGAAAAGTTATCCTGGGATGAAGCATGGGAAATTACAACTCAAACGATTTCATATACGAATCATACAACTTTATCAGAAGCACTTGAAAAATGGCGAGTTGATTTATTTAAGCCTTTATTGCCAAGAATTTATATGATTGTAGAAGAAATAAACGAAAGATATTGTAAAGAGCTTTGGAACAAATACCCTGGTGATTGGGATCGAATTGAACAAATGGCTATTATTGCTCATGGAGTCGTTAAAATGGCTCATTTAGCAATTGTAGGCAGTAAGAGCGTTAATGGGGTTGCTGAAATCCACACCGAAATTTTAAAACAAAGAGAAATGAAGCTTTTTTATGAGTATGAACCATTCAAGTTTAATAATAAAACAAATGGTATTACACATAGAAGATGGTTACTCCAATGTAATCCTGAGCTTAGTAGCTTAATAAATGATTCGATCGGAGACGGTTGGATACACGAACCAACTCAACTTGAGAATCTATTAGAATATCAAAATGACGATGCATTCTTATCGCAATTTATGGATGTAAAGAAAAAGAGAAAAGAAGTTCTCGAACATTATGTTCACTATACAAATGGAATTGCATTAGATACAGATTCAATCTTTGATATTCAAGTAAAAAGGATGCATGCATATAAAAGACAATTATTAAATGTTTTACATATCATGTATTTATATAATCGTTTGAAGGAAGATTCACATTTTAAAATGCATCCTAGAACCTTTATTTTTGGAGCAAAAGCATCTCCTGGCTACTACTTTGCTAAGAAAATCATTAAATTAATTCATTCAGTGGCTGATATTGTTAATAATGATCGCTATATAAGTCAATTTATTAAAGTGATTTTTATTGAAAATTATCGAGTTTCATTAGGTGAAATTATTTTTCCAGCAGCGGATGTTAGTGAACAAATTTCGACAGCAAGTAAAGAAGCTTCAGGTACTGGTAATATGAAATTTATGATGAACGGTGCTTTAACGCTTGGTACACTTGACGGTGCAAATATTGAAATTTTAAGAGAAGTTGGCGAGGAGAATATTTTTACATTCGGACTTACAGCTGACGAGGTATTAAATTATTACCAATATGGTGGATATAAAAGCAGTGATTATTACCATCATGATCTGCGAATAAAAAAAGCGTTAGATCAATTGCTTCACGGATTATTTCCGTTACCAAGAGAAGAATTTGAACCAATTTTTGATTCGCTCATGTCTTATAATGATGAGTATTTCTTACTTAGAGATTTCTCTTCATATGTGAAAGCGCATGAATGTATTAATAACACGTATCAAAATAAAAGGGATTGGGCTATAAAGAGTCTTAACAATGTTGCGAAATCAGGATTTTTTACGAGTGATCGCACGATTCGTCAATACGCATCAGAAATATGGAATATTCATCAAAGAACTTTACACCATTCTTAACCTCCTCTTAGATTATTAGGAGGTTTTTCATATCATGATGAAAAGCGAGAAAGGAGAGATACGTTGAAATTCCTTTCAGTTGACTATGATAAGGCCTTAGAATTATTACTTTGCATTGAACAGGCATATGCTCAGTTTGAGAATGATGGTAAATTTATGATTCCAGCAAGCTATTCATTAGTAGATACAATTAAAGCATGTGCAATTAGCGAGCTAGAATGGTTTGGCTATATTATTGAAAATGATGAATCCGTAAACATTGTGTTTCGAGGAACGAAATCAGATTTGGATTGGTTAGCTGATTTAAAAATTGATCAAGACTTATTTCCTTATGTGATGAACGGTGGGTGTGTCCATTCGGGGTTTCTATCAATTTATCAATCTTGTCGAGAAATGCTTTTAGAAATTGTGAAGGAAAAGGCTCTTTCAAAAAAAATATTCATAACGGGTCATAGCTTAGGTGGTTCATTGGCCACGTTATTAGGATATGAAATAGCAATGACTGGAATTTGTAACCCGAATGTCTATTCATTTGGCTCTCCTAAAGTAGGGAATATAAAGTTTAAAGAAAACTATGATGAAAATGTTAGGCATAGTTTAAGATTTGTAAATTTATATGACATGGTCCCTTTAAGCCCGCCCTTTAAAGTAGAAGTGAAGCCATTAAACATTTTTTTAGAATACGTTCAAGTGAAACATCCAATCACTTTTTCACTAAATAAAGGGTCTATTAAGAATAGTCACCTTCTATCGACTTATATTGAAGGCGTTAAAAAGATGCAGTCGGATTATGATTATACTCCAACCTTTACTTACAAAATACGTGAAGCAGAACCAGAAGAAGAGGAAGTAATCTAATGGTTAATAGAACAGAAAAAAACTAGTCAAGATTTCGTTGACTAGTTTTTGTATGTATACAAAAAATGCTTTTAAAGTAGTCTAAATTATTCTTTACCATCCAATAAATTACCAAGTCCACCTAATATACTACCTTCTTCTTTAGATGAATTTGGTAAGTATTGACCAATTCGAGAAGCTAATCTTGCTAAAGTTAATGATTGAACCCAAATTGTTCCAGGACCTTGTAATGTAGCGAAGAATAGACCTTCTCCTCCAAAAAGTGCAGTTTTTACATTTCCAACATATTCAATTTCATAATTAACATCACCAGTGAAGCCAACAATACATCCGGTATCGATTTTAACTTTTTCACCTGGCTGAAGTGTTTTTTGGTAAATTGAACCACCAGCATGCAAGAAAGCAAGACCATCACCTTCGAGTTTTTGCATGATAAAGCCCTCACCACCGAATAGACCGGTACTCAATTTCTTTCTAAACTCGATTCCAACTGAAGTTCCTTTTGCTGCTGCCAAGAAAGAATCTTTTTGACAAATGATTTTATTTCCATACTCATGTAAATCTAACGGTATAATTGTTCCAGGGTATGGAGCGGAGAAACTAACAGTTTTTAAAGAGCTTGAACGGTTTGTAAAACTAGTCATAAACAAGCTTTCACCTGTAACAAGGCGCTTACCTGCTCCGACCAATTTTCCAAATAATCCACCTGATTGCGTTGAACCGTCACCAAATATTGTTTCAAGTTCGATACCATCATCCATCATCATCATTGCTCCGGCTTCAGCAACCACGGTCTCTTTTGGATCAAGCTCTACTTGTACAAACTGCATATCATGGCCATGGATTTTATATGTAACTTCATGAGAATTTTTCATTTTTATTCCTCCTTTTAGTTTAACTATACAAATATTGTAATACTAAAATCTAGTTATTTAATAATAAAAAATTTGATAAATTATTACAGAATCCTCGATTATTTTGACTAATTAATGAGAAAATATACCATTTTTAAAGAAAGCTAGGTAGGCCAAATTGTATAAAAGATAAATATTAAGAATTATATAAAAAATTCTCTCAATTTAGCCCGAGTGTCATTGACGCTCTTTTTCAGATATGATATATTTAAGTTACTATTAACTGCATATTTATTTGAAGGTAAGAAATTAACGATACATTTGCACTACAAAATTTTTAGTAACGCTCATTTTTCTTTGTCTTGAAAAGAAGTTTTGACCACTTTCAATGTTGTAGCAATCCTTTAGCCGATTGGACAATGACGTTCTTTTTCTTTACCCCTCTTTTATGCACGCATTAATAGTGTATATATGTATTTTTAGGAGGTATTATCGATGGAATTCGGTAAAGTTAAATGGTTTAACAGCGAAAAAGGATTTGGATTCATCCAAACTGAAAGTGGAAACGACGTATTCGTACACTTCTCTGCAATTCAAGGCGAAGGTTTCAAAACTTTAGAAGAAGGTCAAGAAGTTCAATTCGAAATCATCGAAGGAAACCGTGGACCACAAGCAGCTAACGTAAACAAAAAATAATTTTTGTTATGTTCAAGGCATCCTTTTTTAGGATGCCTTTTTATATTAATCTAGAAATCTATCCATTTAGTACGTAGATATTGTAGTTTAAATAGGTTGCAAATAATGACCAAATAGAATAGGGAATGAGTAATACAAATGAAGTTTTTGAATGTTTGTAAGCGATGGTCGTTAAAAGAATTGCTGTAACAAAGACGAGTCCGCAGTCGATTGTAGCCATCAATAAATCTTTTTGTTTGAATTGAAAATAGCTAAACAACTGGTTAAATACATAATTAATAATAAATACAAAATAAAACCATTTTGCTTTTTTAAAGGATTTTCCTAAAGAAACGATTATACATACGCTTAAAGAAATAAAAGAATATAAGAATGCCCAAATGATTCCGATTGTTTTACCTGAAGGAGTATAGCTAGGTTTAATTAAATGACTATACCACTCGTAGTCGATTGGAAATAATATAGATGAAATAAAAAATAAACAGTATAAGGAGAAAAATAATACAATTAACTTAATATCCATAAAACCTCCTCAATTAAGTTGTCTTGATTAAGTATATGTATTTAATTTAAAAATATAAAAAAAACGACCACATTGTAGTAATCGTTTTTTAATAAAATTTCAACTCATTTAGTACTTTTCAATGTCTTTCACATCAATTTCAGATAATTCTCCGTTTAAAGCTTGTTCTTCGTAATCATCAAGATCTTGTTCATATTGTTCATGTTTTTTTGTAGGGTAGACAGTTTGATTTTTTCCGTAAATATCAGTACCGATAAAGTTTTCAAATTCTTCTACATAACCTACATTTTCATAGCTCTCAGTAAATGTGCTTCCATACTCCTCAATATTATTAAATTCAAAATCAGACGGTGTTTGAGAATTTCCGTATCTTTCAACATCTTGTAAAGCATCTTCGGCGTCATACATCATTGAGCGATCTTTAGGATCTCTACTAAATGGAGGGTTTAGTATTTCTTCCTCAACGGGACGATCGTATCTTATACTTGAACTTGAAATATGCTGATCATGAGTATGTTCGATCATCGCTTTTGCTGTAGGAAGAGCTTGTAACCGTTCAAACGGTATTTCTTCACCACTTACTTCACATATACCATATGTTCCATTTTCAATTTTTTCTAACGCTGCATTAACATCAATTAGTTCGTTTCTTAAATGCTCATGAAGTGAAATGTCCTTTTCACGTTCAAATAATTCAGTTCCTAAATCTCCTGGATGGTTGTCTGCAAGTGAAAGCTCATCAACAGAATCTCTAAGTGAGTATGGTGTAAAGGCTGGATCATTAAGTCTTTCTTCTATATGTTGTTTTTGTTTCAGTAATTCGTTTTTAAATGTTTGGATTTGTGATTGTGAAAGCATCATGCTCCCCCTTTTCAAAAAATGAATATGACTATCCATATTTTGTTCAAAAAGGAGGAAAACATGAATTAAGTTTTTTGAGGAATTGTTCTGTCTTAATTAGGAAAAAATATTTCCAATTATTAAGCCTATAACAAGAAGGAATCCCATTATAGTATTTGTTTTTGCTGTTGCTGCCATGGCTGGCATCATTTCCATTGGTTGAGTTTTACCTATAAATCCTTTTGTTGCTTTTATTGCAACAGGAATACTTATTAATGAAATAAGTGCAAAAGGTGTAATTAAATTCATGATAACAAATACAATAACTAAAGCATATGCAACGGCAAATAGTGAACCTATAAAGATAATTGCATTCTTTTTACCTAATAAGATAACAAGTGTTTTTCGTCCATTTTCCTTGTCATTATCTAGGTCACGAATATTGTTTGCTGTTAAAATTGCTCCAATTGTAATTGAAGTAGGAATAGAAAGTAAGATCACATTTGATGGTAAATTTCCAGCTTGAATATAGTAAGTAATACCAATAATTACAATTCCCATAAAAAAGCCCGCAACTAACTCACCAAATGGAGTGTATGCGATTGGAAGTGGTCCTCCAGTATAAAAATAAGCTGCTGCCATACAAATAAGTCCAATAACTGCTATCCACCAGCTACTTTGAATACAAATATAAATGCCTAGTAGAAGAGCGATACCAAAAAAAGTAAAAGCAAGATTTAAGACAGTTGAAGGTTTAATACCATCCCTTACGATTGCTCCTCCGATACCGACAGAACCTTCATGATCTAGCCCTCTTTTATAATCATAATATTCATTAATCATATTTGCAGCGGCTTGGATCAGTAAACTTGCAATAAGCATTGAAAGAAATAAAAGTAAATGAAATGAGTGATCTATGTGCGCTAACATTGTTCCAATCGCAACAGGAATGAACGCTGCGGTTAATGTATGTGGTCTTAATAAATTCCACCATGTTCTAAAACCTGTTGAGGAAGTTGGAGATTGAACAGTTGGTTGCATGTTAACATCCTCCTTTTTAATATTATTTGAAAATGTAGGTCATTTTACTTTAAAAAAGTATGGACGAACTTCATAAAATTGACAGTCTACATTCATCGTTGTATCTTTAGTTATATCATGTATTTAACGTATATTTAAGCTAGGGGGAACTATTATGCTTAGAACAGGTCAACTGGAATCGATTGCCTTCTTTGAGCATTCTCTTCAAAAGGCAAAAGCTTGTTCAAAACGCTTCATTTGTAAAGTGGAAAAAATAATGAATATCCATCCCCTAAGTGTTTACCATTTTTATCATGAATTGGGTTTTACTGAACGCTTTTATTGGTCAAACCAAGAAAACTCGTTAATTCTCACAGGAATTGGTACTTTAGTTCCTTTTCATCATAGTACAGAAGAACAGTATTCTGCAATAGAAAAAGAATGGAAACGCTTTGGAGAGCAAGTGTATATCGAGCAAGAAAATTGCTTTGGTACAGGACCGATAGCTCTTGGGGGTTTCTCTTTTTTTGATAACTATAAAAATGATCAAGATTGGAAGAATTTTGGTACCTCTCATTTCTATGTACCTAAATTAATGGTGACGGTTACAAACGAAGGGACATTCATCACCTCTAATTATGAAATAAATGAACAAACTTCAGTAGAGGATTTATTGCTTCAATATAAAGAATATGATGACTTTTTAGAAAAGTTTGGAATGAAGCAACCAAGCTTTACACAATCAGAATGTATTAACAAAGATGAATTTGAACCAAATGAATGGATTCAGAGTGTAAAAGAAGCAATTCATCAAATGAAAAACGAAAAATTAGAAAAAGTTGTTTTAAATCGAACTTTAAATGCAACATTTTCTTCAGAAGTAAATTCAACAAAAGTAATTTATGAACTAGAAGCAACAAGAAATGTTAACTATGTTATTTCTTATCAATTAAAAGATACTGTATTTATAAGCGCTACACCTGAGAGATTAATTTCTAAGAAAAATAATACAGTTTCTTCGATGTGTCTTGCTGGATCTGCCGCAAAAGGAATAACTAAGGAAGAAAACACAGAAGCAGCCGATTGGTTATTAAATAGTAAAAAAAATAATGGTGAACATGCTTTTGTTGTAAACTATATACGAGAAACGCTCCAACAATATTGTAATGAATTATCAATTCCTTCAACACCAAGAATAATGGCGACAAAAAGTTTATTGCATTTATTCACGCCAGTTGAAGGGAAATTATATAATCATGTTTCTTTATTTGAATTAATTCAAGCATTACATCCAACACCTGCACTTGGAGGATTTCCTAAGGAAGAGGCATGTAAATTAATTCGTGAACTTGAACCTGTGGACCGGGGATGGTATGGTGCACCGATAGGTTGGATTGATTTAAACGGAAATGGTGATTTTGCTGTAGGTATACGTAGTGCCTTAATTAAAGAAGATAAAGCAAAATTATATGCCGGTTGTGGTGTTGTACAAGATTCAAAACCAGAGGAAGAATTTTTTGAAACTGGTGTAAAGTTTCTGCCAATGCTAAATGCATTAGGAGGGTTACGAAATGAAAGATAATGAAGCACTAACAAAATATATTGGTGCTCTTGTAGATGAAATAAGTGCACTAAATATTCAAAACGTTGTAATAAGTCCAGGATCACGCTCTACACCAATATCGATGTTAGTAAATGAGCATCCAAAATTAAAGTCTTATATCGCAGTAGATGAAAGAGGGGCAGCATTTTTTGCTTTAGGTATCGCTAAAAGCACGAAACAGCCTACAGTATTAATCTGTACTTCTGGAACAGCTGCTTCTAACTATATGCCAGCTATCTCTGAAGCAAAAGAATCTAGAATTCCATTAATCGTATTGACAGCTGATCGACCACATGAGCTTCGAGATATAGGCGCACCACAAGCTATGAATCAAATTGGTTTATACGGTTCATTTGTAAAAAAATTCATTGAGCTAGCCTTACCAGAAGCTTCTGAGGCAATGTACCAATATGCACGTTCAAGCGTTAATCGACTTTACCGTTCTTGTGTGACCGCTCCAATGGGGCCAGTACATATGAATGTGCCACTTCGAGAACCACTTGTTCCAAACTTTGCGATTGATGATTTATTTTCAGCAGGAAAGCGTAAAAATTCTGCACACACTATACTTACTGAAACTCTTGCGACAATTTCAAACGAAACAAGTAGTGAGTTCACCAAGCTTTTTCAATCAAAAAGAAAAGGCTTATTAGTTTGTGGTCCATACGTTGAAGAAGGAGCTTTAAAAAAGATTAAAGCTTTAGGGAATTTATTAGACTATCCAGTTCTGTGTGATCCTCTTTCAAATGGAAGAACAATTAGTGGTAATGAAGACTCGAATGTAATTGATACATATGATACATTTCTTCGTTTTGAAGACGTTGTGGATTCACTTGATTCTGAAGTGATCGTACGTTTCGGGGCAATGCCTGTTTCTAAAACGTTTAGCCAATATGTACAAAGGCAAAAAGATTGCGAGCTAATTGTAATTGATGAAGGAGACTTATGGAGGGATCCGACGTTAAAAGCAACTCAAATGATTTCTTGTGATGATATTCAGTTTTGTAATGCAATATTGGAGTCATATCAGAAAACAAGTAGTCTAGAAATAGATTGGTTGAATAAATGGAAAACAATTAATGAAAAAACAAAAAATGGACTACAACAAGCAGAACAGTTTGATGAACTTTTTGAAGGGAAAATCGTTCAAGCTTTAGCAAAAAATTTACTTGAAGAAAGTACATTGTTTGTTTCAAACAGTATGCCTATTCGTGATGTGGATACGTTTTTACTTAGCCAATCTAAAAAGTTAAAAATTGCTTGTAATCGAGGGGTAAATGGAATAGACGGGACAATTGCTACCGCATTAGGAATGGCAGCAGCTGGAGAATGTGTAACATTATTAATTGGAGATTTATCTTTCTATCATGATTTAAATAGTCTAGTCCTTTCTAAACTACATCATTTACCTTTAAGAGTGATACTTGTTAATAATGATGGAGGTGGAATCTTCTCATTTTTACCTCAATCAAAAGAAGAAAAACATTTCGAGGCACTATTCGGAACTCCTTTAGGATTAGAATTCGAGCATGCAACAGCCCTTTTCGGTGGTGTTCATACGAAAATTCAAAATTGGTTTGAGCTTGAAGATGAATTAGCGAAAAAGAATAATGGATTACATGTAATTGAAATTCAGACAAATCGTAAAGAAAATTATGAGCTTCATCAAAAAGTTTGGAGCATTGTAAAAGCAGAATACGAGAAATGAAATTAGGTGTTCTTGTTCATGGAAATTATAATAAATGAGGTCACATATTCATATATTGAATCTGGCCAAGGGCAAACAATTCTATTATTGCATGGTTTCACAGGTTCAAAGGATACATGGGGAAGTTTAATAAGTAAACTAGAAAAAAATTATCATGTAATAGCAATTGATTTATTAGGACATGGAAAGACAGATTGTCCAATTAATGATGAGCGGTATAGAATGGAGTTTGCTGCTAAAGATTTACATGATTTTTTAGTACAAAAGCAAATTAATTCTGTGCATCTATTAGGCTATTCGATGGGAGGTAGACTAGCCCTCTATTTCGCTTTAGCCTATCCAACAAAAATTAGATCGCTTATTTTAGAAAGCTGCACGGCTGGTCTTATAACTGAAAATGAAAGATTAGCTCGAATTGAACAAGACAATCATTTATCTTCAATGATCCTAAATGAAGGTATTGAAGAATTTGTTAATTATTGGGAAAACATTCCGTTATTTTCAACTCAAAAGAATTTGACATTAGAGTCACAGCAAAAGATTAAACAAGAAAGATTAAATCAGTCACCAATTGGCTTAAGTAATAGTCTAAAAGGGATGGGCACGGGCATTCAATCATCTTTATGGAGTGATTTGGAGCAATTTAAAAAACCTACTTTATTAGTTTGCGGCGAATATGATGAAAAGTTTTACTTAATAATGGGGAAAATGAACGAGAGGCTAAAAAATAGCGAAATTATTAAAATTCCACATGCAGGCCATGCAATTCATGTGGAACATTCGGAAAAATTTGCTACAATAGTAATTGGGTTTTTATTGAAAAGTGAAAAGGAGGAAAATTCATGACTATTGAATGGGTACAAGAAAGAAAGTATGAAGAAATTATATATTCTACATATAATGGAATCGCTAAAATTTCAATCAATCGTCCGCACGTACATAACGCATTTACACCATTAACAGTTTCAGAAATGATTGATGCTTTTGCATATGCAAGAGACGACGAAAAAATTGGTGTTATTATTTTAACAGGTGAAGGTGGAAAAGCATTCTGTTCTGGGGGAGACCAAAGTGTTCGCGGACACGGTGGTTACGTTGGACAAGACCGCATTCCTCGCCTAAATGTATTAGATTTACAACGTTTAATTCGTGTTATTCCAAAGCCTGTAATTGCAATGGTTGCTGGTTATGCAATTGGTGGAGGTAACGTATTAAACGTAGTATGTGACTTAACAATCGCTGCTGAAAACGCTAAGTTTGGACAAACTGGTCCAAAGGTAGGTAGCTTTGATGCTGGTTATGGTTCAGGCTATTTAGCTCGTATAGTAGGGCACAAAAAAGCTCGTGAAATTTGGTACTTATGCCGTCAATATAATGCACAAGAAGCATTAGATATGGGCTTAGTAAATAAAGTAGTACCTTTAGAAGAATTAGAAGCTGAAACAGTTAAATGGGCTGAAGAAATGCTAGAAAAGAGTCCAACTGCACTTCGCTTCTTAAAAGCAGCAATGAATGCAGATACAGATGGATTAGCTGGACTTCAACAGCTAGCTGGAGATGCAACACTTCTTTACTACACAACTGAAGAAGCAAAAGAAGGTCGCGATGCATTTAAAGAAAAACGTACACCTGATTTCGATAAGTTCCCACGTTTTCCTTGATTTGAAAGATGATAAAAGCTTGATGAGAAATCATCAAGCTTTTTTTGCACATTGAAAGTATAAATTGGCAGCGGAGAAGAAATCTCGTAATTGATTAAATATATGTGCAACTACGCTTCTGTCTACGCCTAAAGGCTCGCCAATCGGAGAGTTTTCTTTAAATAATATTTTGTACATTTTTAAAATAGTCAGGAAGTGTTTTATGATGAACCAAATTCCGAATTTTTTGCTTGAGAGAGTCAGATTAACTCCTAGTCGAATAGCAATTGCAACAGATGGGGACGAAATTACGTTTAAGGAGTTACATGATCGAGTTATCAATCTTGCATACAAATTTCACTATTGTGGCATTAAAGACGGATCTCATGTTTCGGTTTTAATGAATAATTCCGTTGAATTTATAGAAGTTGTTTATGCACTTCATTATATTGGAGCAACATCAATTTTACTGAATATAAGATTAAGTGATGACGAAATAGTATATCAATTAGAAAATAGTGATTCTGAATTTTTAATCGTGGCGAATTCAAATACGATAAAAATACCTGAAAATATAAAACTGTTAAATAGTAATGAAATGGAGAACTGTGGATCTAAGGAATTTCCGATAAAGTCAAATTTTGACGGAGATAAAATCGCAACTATGATGTTCACATCTGGTACAACGGGTTTCCCAAAAGCAGTGTTACAAACTTATTTTAATCATTGGAGCAGTGCAATTGCTTCAGTATTAAATTTAGGATTAGATCATAAAGATGTATGGTTAGTTTGTTTGCCGATGTTCCATGTGGGCGGCTTATCTACTGTATATAAAAGTGCGATTTATGGCATGAAAATTGTGTTAACGAATAAAGCTGATGCACATACCATTAAGGACTGTGTTAAAGAGCATAATGTAACAATTCTATCAGTTGTAACAAAAGTATTAAATGACCTCTTAACGATTGTTGAGGGTACAAATGATTTAAATAGCGTAAGGGCAGCTTTACTTGGTGGAGGACCTGCTCCGTTACCTCTTTTACAAAAGGCAAGAGCATTAAATGTGCCAGTATATCAAACTTACGGAATGACTGAAACTTGTTCACAAATTGCAACCCTTTCTCCTGAATATATGCTTTCTAAAATTGGTTCGGCAGGTAAAGCTTTATTTGGATGTACGCTAGAAATAAGGGACGATCATCGAACTTGTTTACCAAAAGAAGTAGGAGAAATTGTAGTCAAGGGACCAAACGTGAGTAAAGGTTATTATAAACTTGCTAAGTTATCAGATTCGTCTGAGTATCTATATACAGGAGATTTGGGTTATGTAGATGAGGATGGTTTTTTATTTGTAGTTGACCGTCGAAGTGACTTAATTATTTCAGGCGGAGAGAATATATATCCAGCAGAGATTGAATCAGTATTATTATCGCATCCAGATATCATTGAAGCTGGTGTAACAGGCAAAGAAGACCCAAATTGGGGAAAAGTACCTGTTGGATTTGTTGTAAGTAAATCCTCTAATCCTCCGTCACAAGAAGAACTTATCGAGTATTGTCGAGATAAAATCGCAGGGTATAAAATACCAAAGGAAATATTTTATGTAGACAACCTACCAAGAAATGCAACAAACAAGCTAGTTAGAAGAGAGCTACTTAAGCTTCTATAAGGGGAATAAACATGTTGATTTGGCAAATTGAATTATTTTTAATTGAACAGCCTCTAAAAATACCTTTTAAAACAAGCTATGGTACATATGAAAAACGTGAAAGTATTATTGTTAAAATTTTAGATGCTAATGGAATATGCGGTTATGGAGAAGTCGTTGCTTTTTCAGAACCTTGGTATACCGAGGAAACGATTCAAACAGCTCTTCATACTTTAAATGATTTCTTTATACCAACCCTATTAAATAAACAGTTTAATCATCCAAGTGAAATAGCGATCTTATTAAATCAATTTAAAGGCAATCAAATGGCTAAATCTGGGCTTGAAGGTGCATATTGGGATTTGTATAGTAAACTAAATTCAATCACTTTAGCACAAGCTTTAGGGGGCAATAAGGCGGATATACCAGTTGGGGTTGTAATTAGTATAGACGAGCCAATAAAAATGTTGAAACAAATTGGTGCATATATAGAAGAAGGCTATGATCGATTTAAAGTTAAAGTTTCAAAAGAAAATGATTATGAAATTGTATCAACTATACGAAATAGCTATCCAACAATCCCTCTAATGATTGATGCCAATTCAGATTATTCGATTGAAGACATTCCCAAACTAAAAAAATTAGATGAATTTAATCTGTTAATGATTGAACAGCCCTTCGGCGAACGCCAATTCATCGAGCACGCCATTCTTCAAAAGGAAATTTCTACGCCAGTCTGTTTAGATGAAAGTATATGTTCCTTAGAGGATGTTAAAATTGCGTATGAATTAAAAGCTTGCGAAATCATTACTGTAAAGCCTGGGAGAGTCGGGGGATTAACTAAATCAATTGAAATTCATGATTATTGTGTAGAAAAGAATATTCCAATTTGGGTTGGAGGCATGATTGAAACAGGGATTTCTAGAATTCAAAACGTTGCACTAGCATCTCTACCCGGATTTACAATACCAGGAGATATTTCGGCTTCATCTAGACATTGGGAGCAAGATCTCATTTTTCCAGAGGTATCTTTAATAAATGGAAAAGTTAATGTACCGGTTAAACCAGGTTTAGGGGTAGAAGTGGATGAAGAGAGAATCCGAAGCATTTCTAAAAAGATTTATAAATATTCTTCTCAAAAATAGAAATTTGGTAGCTCAGGTCTCCGCTAGGAATTCAACACACAGTCAATCTATATAGAAATAACCTAATAAAAAAATACGATCAAATTAAACTTGTTTTTCGTTTCAAGTTTCTTTGACCGTATCTTTTTTTGTTTCCTTATTTATTTTATCAGGTACAGGATCATATCCACCTGGATGTAGTGGGTGACACTTAAGTATTCTTTTAGTCGTTAAATAGGTTCCTTTAAGCGCACCATGGGTTTGTAATGCCTCTAGTCCATAACTTGAGCAAGTTGGATAGAATCTACATGATGGTGGCGTTGCAGGTGAAATCCATTTTTGATAAAATCTAATGATTCCAATTAAAATTTTATTCATATACAAACCTTTCGTCTGCTAGAATTATTTCTCTTCATGGTTATTTTTCATTTTTACGTCTTCTAGCTTATCGACTTTGTGTTGTACACCATATCCTTTATTTACAGTAAGAACGAAAGCACCGAATACAACAACGATAATAATACCACTAACAATAAATACTCCAGTCATACTATGTCCTCCTAAATAGTTATACTACTATGATATAGTATACTGGCCAATATGCAAGGCAATCAAATATTTTCATAAAAGTTTCAGGAATATTATTTCAATAATGATGAAACATTTTAATAGAAATAGTACAATGGAAAAACAAGTATGAATGTAGGAAGGTTAAAATGTACATATTTAAAGATTTTTACCATAATACAGTTGAATTATCGTTTGAGAAACATCCATTTTCACCCGCTCCAAAACATGTTTGGGTTATTTGTAAATACAATGACCAATGGTTACTTACAGACCACCAAAGAAGAGGTTACGAATTCCCAGGCGGAAAAGTCGAGGAAGGCGAATCACCTGAAGAAGCAGCTAAACGTGAAGTTTTAGAAGAAACAGGTGGAAATGTTTCTAAAATTAAATATTTAGGGCAATACCGTGTTACAGGTAAGGATAAAATTATCATAAAAAATATTTATTTTGCCGAAATAGGAGAACTTTTAACTCAAAAGCACTACTTTGAAACAAACGGCCCTGTATTGTTAGACGAATTTCCACCAAACATAAAAAAAGATCGCCGATTTAGTTTTATCATGCGTGACGAAGTATTTTCACAAAGTTTAAGTTACTTGAATACTAAAAAAAGCTCACTTTTATAAGGTGAGCTTTTTTACTGTTTCATTATAAATTAGACACCGTAATATAAGATTCATGAGTAATCAATTATTAAGATTGAGCTATTTTACTTACTCATGGAGCCTTTATGAGTAACTAACTTTGAAGTTTGAGCTAATATACTTACCCATGAACTGATTAATAAACTGTTATTTTAAGTAAAGGATATTAAATTAGCTTTTTAACGTAACCTTTTTTTGATGAATAAGTTGATTGGAATGGAGGGTGGCTCGACTCCTATGGGATATGCGGGAAGGCTGAGACCCCGCAGGCTCACCGAGGAGGCTCAGGTCTCGCCCTATCAATCACCCCGTAGTGGAAATCATCATCACTCTACTCTTTTACGAAAATTTGGTAATTAATTGACAAGATTATTTTTGAACGGCGTGAAAAAAGCTCACTAAGTTAAGTGAGCTTTTTTACGTTCCTATACTTTTTCTCAAATTACCTCAAATTATTTCTTTATAGTTTTTCTTTCAATAAATTCAACAATAATATACATCAAACCAGCACATACACTTATGATAAATACACTCATTAGAACAAGAGTGAAATTAAATACTTGGAAACCATAAACGATTAAATAGCCAAGTCCGCTTTTTGAAACTAAGAACTCTCCGACAATCACTCCTACCCAAGCTAATCCGACATTTACTTTTAATGTGGAAATGACGGTAGGTATACTAGCAGGAAAGATCACATTTTTAAAGATTTGAGTTTTAGTAGCTCCAAAACTTTTAATGACTTTTACATAATTTTCATCTACCTGTAAGAAGGCTTGATAGATAACCAGCGCTGTTATGACAAAACTTATTATGATTCCCATCGCAATAATGGACGAATATGAAGGACCAAAAATTACAATGATGATTGGACCAAGAGCGACTTTTGGCATGGCATTAAAGACTACTAAGAATGGATCAAGGACTTTCGAGGCAAATGGATACCACCAAAGAATGATGGCCAGAATGACCCCGATAATTGTTCCTAAAATAAATCCTACGAGAGTTTCAGTGATTGTAGTCATAGCATCATGATAAATAGAGCCATCTCCCAATTTTGCGCTGAGTAAATCGTAAATTTTAGTAGGTGAACTAAACAATAAAGGATCAATTATTCTTCGATGACTTAAAAGCTCCCAAGCTATAAAAAAGACAATAATAATTAATAGTTGGAAGAAAAATATGAGTAGCTTTTTACGGCGATTTTTTTTGACGATACTGGCGTGATAGGATTTTAGTTCGTCATTTACTTTAGCCACGTTTCTCCAACTCCTTCCAAATCGCAGAAACATAAGAAGAAAAGAGTGATTGGTGTCGTGTTTCAAAAGGGGAGCGAATACGTAATTCTTCTGGTAAATTGAAAATTTTTGATATTTTAGTAGGAGCATTTGTTAGCGTAATAACCCGATCACACATGGCTACTGCTTCTTCAATATCGTGTGTTACTAAGATAGCAGTAGTATTTAACTTCTTAAATAAGTTGAAAACTAACTCTTCAAGCTTTACTTTATTTTGATAATCTAGAGCGGAAAATGGTTCATCTAATAATACAATTGATGGACTTGTAGAAAGAGTTCTTACTAATGCAACACGTTGTCTCATCCCACCGGATAGTTCTCTTGGGTATGCATTTTCATAATCCTTTAATCCAACTTCATTTAACAATTCTAGCGTTCGATTTTTATTTTCTTCGGTATCCTTATCTAGAATCTGAAGACCTAGAAAGATATTTTCTTTAATTGTTTTCCAAGGGAATAAATAGTCATGCTGAAGCATGTAACCAATTTCTCCCGATTTTATATCATAAGGCTTACCTTTAAACTTTACTGAACCGTCATATGGGGTAAGCAATGAAGAAATGATCGATAAAAGTGTGCTTTTTCCGCAGCCACTTGGACCTAATACAGATACAAATTCACCTTTTTCAACTTCAAACGTTAAGCCATCCAATATTTTAATTGCCTTTTCCTTCGATAAAAATACATGAGAAATATCATTAACTGTTAGATAACTCATTTTGTTAACCTACTACTTCTCCGTAGATTTTTCGGCAAATTTTGTATCTACTAAAACTGAGTGTGGAACTTCTTTTGGTAATACACCAGAGTTCTTCATAATCTTTTGAAGATTATTCCACTCATCTTTTTCTAATATTGGATTTGTTGAATAAGAATTTTGAGACTTATAGCGATCTATAACTTTTATTGAAATGTCTAAAGGAGTATCTTTAAAGAATGGTGCTACACTTTTTGCAATCTCTTCTGCAGAGTGAGTATCAACCCATTGTTCAGCTTCATATATTGCATCTGTAAATTGTTGAGCTGTTTTCGCATTTTTCTTCAAATAACTTTCTTTTGCTATAAAAGCAGTGTAAGGTACTTTTCCAGATTCCAAGCCGAATGAAGCAACGATTTTACCTCTTCCTTCTTTTTCCATAATACTTGCGGTAGGTTCAAATAATTGAACATATTCTCCAGTACCTGAAGCATATGCATTCGCGATATTTGCGAAGTCAATATTCTGAATAAGGTTCAAATCTTTATGTGGATCGATCCCATGTTTACTTAGGACATATTCGCCAACCATTTGTGGCATTCCACCTTTTCTTTGACCTAAAAATGTTTTGCCTCTTAGTTGATCCCAATTAAATGGTACCGTTTGATTTCTAGCTACTAGAAATGTGCCATCAGTTTGAGTCAATTGGGCAAAGCTTTTCACTGGGTCATTTGCACCTTGAGCGTATACATATATTGTTGTTTCAGGCCCAACTAATCCTATATCTGCACCGTTTGACAATACAGCAGTCATAGTTTTATCTCCACCAGCAGTAGTTGTGATCTCAACATCCAATCCATGCTTTTTGAAGATTCCTTCACTAATAGCCACATATTGAGGTGCATAGAATAATGAGTGTGTCACTTCTGCAACTCTCACCTTTGTAGTACCATCTTTAGGTTTATCTTTCGAACATGCACCTAAAATAGAAGCAACTAATAAAAACAAAATAACGAGCCATTTGATTTTCATTTAATCCCTCCTAATCGAAAATATACAATTAGCCTATGCAATAGGAGAAAATGGGTGAATGCGGAGTACTGACTCTACTAAAATAGCTCGGTTACTTATGTGTAAGTCTTTAGGTGGTTGAACAAAGAAAAACCTCTCTTACTTCCTTTTTTAGGAAATTAGAGAGGTTTTTTATTTACTCTTTGAAAAAAAATTTCGAGTATCTTCCCGTATTTCGTTAGGTAAAACACTTTCTAATTCTTTGTTTAACCATGAAAGTGTTTTATTACGTAAATAATCATGCATTTTTTCTTCGGCAGAGAGCATGACTAAATTAATCGTGCAGGTGGCACTTGGAGTACAACCTTTTTCTCTATAAAGATATCCGTTATCTTTAATATTTTTACATTGAAAGATTGGTTTAGGACCTTCAATTGCTTCAATTACATCCCAAAAAGAAATTTCTTCTGGTGACTTGGCAAGTTTGAAGCCACCCTTAACTCCGGGAACGGAACTTACAATACCAGCTTTAGACAGCTTACTAAAAATCTTTGAAAGATATGTATCTGAAACACCTTGAAAGAAGGATAGTTCCTTTATTCCAATTGGAGAATCTTCAGGAGTGTCAATTAAATAAACAAGGCAATGAAGTGCATACTCAACTCCAACGCTATATTGCATGAAAACACCTTCTTCATAAATGAGATTATTTTTAATTAATCTTAGAAATGTTTTATTTCTTTGTCAAACATTTACTTTTAAGAACAATTCAAACGTAAAAGGTGTTTGACATAATGAAATAAACGTTTTAATATAGATAATGTGAATCGTAGATTAACTTTGTCGCTAATTTAAGTATTTCCAAAAACTACATTTAGTTCAATTATTTTTAGAATTAACTTTTTTAGGGGGAATTAAAATGGAAAAACAAATTAATTATTCAAAATTAGCACCAGAAGCACTTAAAATAATGATGGAAATGGAAAAGTATATTAAAACAACGGGTATAGATCATAAACTTCGTGAACTGATTAAAATTCGTGCTTCACAAATAAATGGTTGTGCATTTTGCCTTGACATGCATTCCTCTGAAGCGAGGGAAATAGGAGAAACTGAACAACGTTTATACTGTGTTAGTGCATGGAGAGATTGTGATTTTTACACAGATGCTGAAAAAGCAGCTTTGGAGTTAACTGAGCATATTACACTAATTTCGAATAAAGGTATATCTGCTGATCTATATAATCGTGTAAGTAAACACTTTAGCGAAAAAGAATACGTAAATCTTGTATTCACAATCAATCAAATTAACAGTTGGAATCGTATCTCTATTTCAATGGGGAATAGACCAGTTGAAAAATAATATCCTAATAAAACTTAAAAAATAAAAATGAGCCGAAGATTGGCTCATTTTTTATATGTAACTTTTCAATTCTTATTAAAATTTTTTACTTTTATAACAATGCTTTTTATTAATTTATTTTCATTAGAAAAAATTTTTATAGTGTAAAGATCATGATGATTTTTAATATAATTTTTTTGATCTATTGTTATATTTGAAGTAGCAATAGAACTAGAGAGATTAAAAACGGCTCTTCCATTATTGATTTTGTATCTTTGATTATGATTGATTTCTTCAATATTGACTCCAAATATTGTTTGGACTTTTTTAGGTAGTAGGATTTCTATTTGAGCATTTTCTATATCGTTTTTATAACGTTCTGGTACTGATAAGACCAAATAATATTCAACTCCATAAAGTAATTGATTATCCACAGAATCTTTGATCTCATAATATCTTTTGGATAATGATTCAATTTTTGGCTCAATTTCTTTAGAAGATAGTGAAACATGCTTATCTAAATTTTTAGACGAGGTACCAGTATTAAATAAAAACAAGGAAGTTAATAAAATTGCAGTAAATGAAAAAATCAGAGTTAATATCTTTATGGATCTCATTTTAATCCTCCATTTAATTCGATAAATAAATAGTGATTATTATCCATGTTCAGTTTATTTAATGTTACTTTAATCTTATTCTTTAAATGTTAATAATTTCCTTTTAATGAGTGAGGTTGTTTTTTAATACTGAAAATAAAAAGAGGCTACCAATAAGTCATAAATCCCGACTTATTGGACAGCCTTTACATTTTACTTTATTAGATTATTTTAAAGGTCCACCAAGTTCAGCCAATTGAGCATCAAAGCCTTCAAACTTTTTGAAGTTTTCTTTGAATTTAGTTACTAATTCAAGAGCTTTTTGATCATAAGCTGATTTATCTTCCCAAGTTGTTGAAGGGACTAATACGCTATCAGGTACACCAGGTACATGAGTTGGAATTGCTAAACCGAAAAACTCATCTTGAGTAGTTTCAATGTTGTTTAAATCACCTTCAAGTGCAGCGTGAACCATTGCTCTTGTGTAAGATAGATTCATACGTTTACCAACACCGTATTCTCCACCAGTCCAACCAGTGTTTACTAAGAATACATTTACATTATGCTTTTCAATTTTTTCACCAAGCATTTTTGCATATTCTACAGCTGGAAGCGGTAAGAATGGTGATCCGAAACATGTTGAGAATGTTACTTGTGGAGAAGTAACACCACGCTCAGTACCTGCTAATTTACTAGTAAATCCACTTAAGAAGTGGTACATAGCTTGCTCTTTTGTTAATTTACTGATTGGAGGTAATACTCCAAATGCATCAGCAGTTAAAAAGATAATTGCATGTGGATGTCCAGCAACGCTTGGCTCAATGATATTTTGAATTGCTTGCATTGGGTATGCAGCACGAGTATTTTCTGTTAAAGTTGTATCATCATAGTCAGCTAAACGGCTATCAGGTTTAACAACTACATTTTCTAAAACTGTACCAAATTTAATTGCAGAGAAAATTTGTGGCTCTTTTTCAAATGTTAAATTGATACATTTAGCGTAGCAACCGCCTTCAATATTGAATACACCATTATCTGACCAGCCGTGCTCGTCATCACCGATTAGTTTACGGTCTGCATCTGCAGATAATGTAGTTTTACCAGTTCCTGAAAGTCCAAAGAATAATGCTACATCGCCTTCGCTACCAACGTTAGCAGAACAGTGCATTGGTAAAACATTATTTTGTGGTAATAGGAAATTCATGATTGAGAAAATAGATTTTTTCATTTCTCCAGCATATTCCGTACCACCAATTAAGATTATTTTCTTTTCAAATGATACAATAACAAATGCCTCTGAATTTGTTCCATCAACTACAGGGTCTGCTTTAAATGTCGGAGCAGAAACAATTGTAAACTCTGCTTCATGTGTTGTAAGTTCTTGCTCAGTTGGGCGAATAAATAATTGATGAGCAAATAAGTTGTGCCATGCAAATTCGTTAATTACTTGGATAGGTAAACGATACTCAGTATCTGCACCAGCAAATCCTTTAAATAAGAATAATTCGTTACGATCTTTTAAGTAGTTAAGTACTTTGCTATATAATTTTTCGAATACGTCAGCAGAGATTGGTTGATTTACTGAACCCCAATCGATTAAATTTTCAACAGATGCCTCTTGTACAATAAATTTATCTTTAGGTGAACGTCCAGTATATTTGCCTGTTGAAACGCTAACTGCTCCCGTTGACGTTAAAATTCCTTCTTGTCTTGTTAGGACTTTTTCAACTAACTCAGAAACGCTTAGTTGGTTATACATTTGATTACTAGTAAGTAATTCGTTTAATTCAAAGTTTACATCAACTGTCTTCATATACTAATACCATCCTTTAAATATAATTTGTCTGCCATGTAGGTATCTCGATAAATAGTATAACACATTTATTTTAATAGTGTATACTATTAGTTGGCAAAATGTGTTATGAATTTGATTAAAAAATAAATTTGAGCAAAATTTACTTATTAAATGAAGTAAGTTATTTAAATGTAAGTATAATAATTAGTAATTTCCCATTAAATAGAAATGAATGTAGGGATAAAGTTATTGTAGAATTATGTCTAAGTTATGATGAAAATTGTTGACAAGAAAGTGAAATTTTAATATGATACTTTTCATACGGATACTCTCTTATCCCGAGTAGGTGGAGGGATACAGGCCCTACGAAGCCCAGCAACCTCACTTTTAGTGAAAGGTGCTGAACCTGATGCAAGACTATTTTTTATGTCTTGGACGATAAGAGCGAAAGGCAAATACCAAGAACCCTTTCCTCAGGTAATATTTGATAAGAGGAAGGCTTTTTTTTTGCTCAAAACTTAAATACAGTGGCAATTTCGTAATTTACACTGAGTTATCTTTATCTTAAATGGGAAACATAGGAATAGGAACAAACTTTTTATTCTTATGTTGAGAAAAAAGAGATCCGTCAATTCAATTTAGGAGGGGACTCAATGTCACAACGTCGTTTATTTACTTCAGAATCAGTTACAGAAGGACATCCAGATAAAATCTGTGACCAAATCTCAGATTCAATTCTTGATGCAATTTTAGCAAATGATCCGAATGCTCGTGTAGCAGCGGAAACTTCAGTTACAACAGGTTTAGTACTTGTTGCAGGTGAAATTACAACTTCTACTTATGTAGATATCCCAAAAATCGTTCGCGAAACAATCCGTGAAATCGGTTATGACCGTGCAAAATACGGATTTGATGCAGATACATGTGCAGTTTTAACTTCTATTGATGAGCAATCAGCAGATATCGCTTTAGGTGTAGACCAAGCATTAGAAGCTCGTGAAGGTAGCATGACAGATGAAGAAATTGAAGCAATCGGTGCAGGAGACCAAGGTTTAATGTTCGGTTTTGCTGTTAATGAAACACCTGAATTAATGCCACTTCCAATTTCATTATCTCACAAAATTGCACGCCGTTTAACTGAAGTTAGAAAAAATGAAACAGTTTCTTACTTACGTCCAGACGGTAAAACTCAAGTAACAGTTGAGTATGATGAAAACAACAAACCAGTTCGTATTGATGCAATCGTTGTATCAACACAACATGGTCCAGAAGCTACTCAAGCTCAAATTGAAAATGATATTAAAGAACTTGTAATCAAACCAGTTGTACCAGCTGAGTTAATTGATGAAAACACAAAATTCTTTATCAACCCAACAGGTCGTTTCGTAATCGGTGGACCTCAAGGTGATGCAGGTTTAACAGGTCGTAAAATTATTGTTGATACTTACGGTGGATATGCTCGTCACGGTGGTGGCGCATTCTCTGGTAAAGATGCAACTAAAGTTGACCGTTCTGCTGCTTACGCTGCACGTTACGTTGCGAAAAACATCGTAGCTGCTGGCTTAGCTGATAAAGCTGAAGTTCAATTAGCATATGCAATTGGTGTAGCTAAACCAGTTTCAATCGCTATTGATACTTTTGGTACAGGTAAAGTTTCAGAAGAAAAATTAGTTGAAGTAATTCGCAACAACTTCGACCTACGTCCAGCTGGAATTATTAAAATGCTTGACCTACGTCGTCCAATTTACAAACAAACTGCTGCTTATGGTCACTTTGGCCGTACAGATATCGATCTTCCTTGGGAGCGTACTGACAAAGCAGAAGTTTTAAAAACTGAAGCAGGTCTATAATAAAATGATTAAGGCTGAATATGGCATATGCTATATTCAGTCTTTTTTGTTTAATTAGAATTACGAATTACATTACATATAGGTATACTTAAAAATCATTTTTCATAGGTTTAAATGACTGAATTAAAGTTTGTAATGGAGGAACCTATGAAAGCGATTATATGTACAAAATATGGTCCACCAGAAGTTCTTCAAATAACAGAAGTTGAAAAACCAAAATTAAAAAATGAAGAAGTATTAATTAAAATACATGCATCAACTGTAACAGCAGGTGGTGTAAAACTTCGAAGCTCCGATTTTCCATATATGTACTGGCTGCCTTCCCGCCTAATGTTTGGCCTTACCAAGCCGAAAAATAAAATAACAGGTTGTGAGCTTGCGGGAGAAATAGTAACAGTTGGCAAAAACGTAAGAAATTTTAAAACAGGTGATCAAGTTTTTGGGTATAGTGGATTTACTTTTGGGGCTAATGCTGAATATATCTCTTTACATGAAGAAGGTGTTCTAGCTAAAAAACCAATAAATATGACATTTGAGCAAGCTGCAGCAGTACCTGTTGGGGCGATTACAGCATTACATTTTCTAAGGAAAAGTATTATTCAAAATGGACAAAAAGTACTTATTTATGGTGCTTCAGGAAGTGTTGGAACCTATGCAATTCAGCTAGCTAAATATTTTGGTACAGAAGTTACTGCTTTATGTAGTACATCAAATTTAGAATTGGTGAGATCTTTAGGAGCAAATGAAGTTATAGATTATACAAATGAAGATTTTGCTAAGAGTAAGAAAACTTACGACATTATCTTTGATACGGTAGGGAAGAGCTCCTTTTCAAATTGTAAAAGATTGCTTAACAAAGATGGCGTCTATTTATTAAGTGCAGTATGGAAGCTTTCGGTTTATTTTCAAGCGATTTGGAGTAATTTATTTGATAACAAAAAGGCAATACTTGGTGTAGCAAATATGAACAATGAAGATTTAAACTATATAAAAGCACTGATTGAAGCGGATAAGTTAAAAGCTGTTATTGATCGACAATACCCACTTGATCAAATTGTGGAAGCCCATCGTTATGTTGAAAAAGGGCATAAGAAGGGGAATGTCGTTATTAACATTCGAGGGATATGAGACTGTTGACAAACTCTAGCTTTCTTCGTTAAAATCGCCTGCTTGTACCATGTTCACTACAATTTTAGGTAACACTTACGCTTCGAAAGACAAGTACAACTTTTTAACTTTATCTACACAAAGAAATCCCTCAAAATGACCTTTTGAGGGATTTCTTTTATAAGTTTTCATTTTGCTGTCTAATTTCTTCTCCAGCTAATATTATATTAGTCGTTTCAATTTTACGGTGCTCATCCACAGAATGCCCTGGATCGAGATTATTAAGGTCTGCTTGTATTTTCATTTGCTCTTCATTTATGAGTGGTTTATCTTTTTTGCTCAATTATATTACCTCCAATATAAATAGTAGAAAGTCGATGAAACTCATCGTTGTTTTAGTCTTAACGAATTGACTAACTTCATTCAAATTTATAGAAGTAATGATTTACACGCTTAATTCATTTATTAATTTTTGAAAGGTTAGATAAGCAGGCTTAATAGTATAATCATCCTTCATAATTCCAAATTGATGAAATAGGTCGTCTTTGGAACTATCAGCATCCCTTAAACCAAAAAATTCATAATGAGTAATATTTAGTTCCTGACGCAATGAATAGACTGTTCGAATAATTTTTTCGAGTACGATTGATTGTTGTTCATATGACCTTTCAATTTGGATAAACGGATTTTTCCCGGTTGGCCATCCATTCTCTGTAATGTGAATTGGAAGAGTGGAAGGGAAACCATTACTATTCAATGTTTCTCTAAATTTTCGTAGTATGTTTTCTACTGAAACAGCAACTTCCTCAATTTTTAATGGTTCCTCAAATACATCCACATAAAAATTATGACCTACATAATCAATTGAATGAATTAATTCGTCCCCACCAATTTTTATTAGATTTTCCCAAAAATGTGGAATTGTCTCTTCTCCCTCAGGTACAGAGCCAAATCCAATTTTAATAGGTAAATTTCTTTTTTCAATTTCTTTTTTTGCAGTTAGAACACCTTGTACAAGCGCTTCTAATACATATGGTTTAGATCCATCCATAAACGATAAATTAGGCTCATTCGTGATTTGAATTGAATCAAGGAAGATGCCAAATTCTTTAATTACTTTACGAACAAAATTCAACCAATAATCCAGTGACAGGCTTGGATCCATAAGGCAGCCAATTGTTAAATCACCTAATAAACCTGCGTTTTTATATCGATTTAGAGCATTAAATACTTTTTCTTCTGTTCCTGGTCCCATATAGACAGCATACATTCTTGGTAAAAGCTGATTAGAATTACCCTTTAGCTCTTTAAGAGCAGAGGATATTTTTTCATAATTATCTTCGGGACCTGTAGCTAATCCTATAGGTGTACCAGCTACGCTAAGTGGATAGATACCAAAAGTTAATCCAGTTGAATTCATCTGTATCACTCCTTCAGTTTACTAGTAAATAAATATTTACTTGTTAAATTGGTTTTATTTATATAAATATGATATTATCGAATAAATAATAAACTTTTATTTACTATATGTCAATTTTGAAATTTTTTCTAGAAAGGTTTTTAATAAAATGAATTCAAATCCAAATCAAATTGCAGAGAAGTTTATCCAACTACTTCCTCTAGTTTTTAATAAGTTCAACAAGCCGAGCTCAAAAAATTCTTTAAAGAATAAGCAGTCCGAGTTAACGCATTTACAAAGTCATATACTAGAAGAATTGTTTCAAACAGTAGATGGAATCTCAATTACAGAGCTAGCTCAAAATATAAGTATTTCAAAACAGCAAATGACTCCATTAATTATGAAATTAGAAGAAAAAGAATATGTATCTAAAATTCAGGATCTGAATGATAAACGAAGTGTAAAAATTATACTTACTGAAAAAGGAAAAAACGTTGTCACAAAACGATGGGAAGATTTTTATCATATTTTTTGCGAGCGGATTGGTCAACTTCACGAGGAGGACTTGCTTGATTTAGATTATTCAATGCACAAGATCATAAAAATACTTGGCAAATTAGAGTAGAGAGTATATAAAAGTGGAGGAATCTGGATGATGACTTCTCGCGTTTGCTAAATTATGGAAATACTTGAACAAAACTTACTAATCATATATTATATTTTAATATAACAACATACAAAACTTGTATAACCTCGTTGATATGGTATGAGGGTCTCTACCAGGAACCGTAAAATCCTGATTACGAAAAAGAATGTAATTTTATTTACATCCTTCTTCGTAATCAGGATTTTTTTTATTTTCAAATAATTTAAAAAGGATTAGGGAGGAAATAATAATGAAAACAGTCTATATAAATGCAACAATTTTTACAATGGATCAGGAGAATCAAATTTTTGATAATGGGATGATGATTGTACAAAATCAATTCATTACTTATGTCGGGAATCATTCTGAAGAATTAATGAAGGATGCGGATCAAGTAGTTAATCTTCAAGGGAAATGGGTAATGCCAGGACTTGTAAATACACATTCTCATATTCTTATGACGCTTTTACGTGGGATTGGAGATGATATGCTACTAAAGCCTTGGTTAGAAACTAAAATTTGGCCAATCGAAAGACAATATACAACGGAAATTGCTTCTGTAAGTGCACAGCTTGGTATTTTAGAAATGGTTAAGTCGGGAACTACTACATTCTCAGATATGTTTAACCCTAATGGAATCGATCCAAATATTGTTATGGAGACAATTGGTGAAACTGGAATTAGAGGAGCATTTTCATATTCAATATTTAGCTTTGGAACAGAAGAAGAGCAAAGATTGAATCTTAAAGGTGCTGAGCAATTTTCAAAAGACTACAAAAGGTTTGCTGAAAGCCGTCTAACAACGATGGTTGCACCTCATAGTCCATACGCTTGTACTCCAGAAGCTCTAATCGAAAGTGCACGTATTGCAAAAGAAAATGATCTAATGATGCACATTCATGTATCTGAAACAGATTTTGAAATTCAAGATATTGAAACTCGTTATTCGAACCGACCTGTAGAACATCTTCGCAAATTAGGTGTATTTAATCAGCCGACAGTAATGGCTCACGGTGTAGTTCTAAATGATGAAGAAAGAGCGATCCTAAAGGAATATGATGTACGAGTTGCCCATAATCCAATTAGTAATTTGAAGTTAGGTTCTGGGGTTGCTGATGTGGTTAGTTTATTAGACGCCGGAATAAAAGTAGGTATAGCAACGGATAGCACAGCATCTAATAACAATCTTGACATGTTTGAAGAAGTGAGGATAGCTGCTCTTCTACAAAAAGGAATGTATAAGGATGCTACGAAATTCTCAGCACAAACTGCATTAACAATGGCTACTCGAGGTGGTGCAGAAGCTATAGGAATGGGGCATACTGGCTCACTTGAAGCCAATAAGAGGGCAGACTTTATTACAATTTATCCATTTGATAAAGAGCATTTACAACCATTAAGTAATGCATATTCACACTTACTTTACGCTGCACGTGGTAGCGATGTATGTGATGTTTTCATTGATGGGAAAGCAATCATAAAAGACCGTATTTGTTTAACAATTGATGAAGAAAAAGTAATCGCAGAAGTAAATCGATTACAGGGTAGATTTGCTTAAAAGTAAGTTTACAAAGAAGAGCAGGAAAAGGATTTTCCTGCTCTTTCTAAATTAAAAATATCGTTCATTGATGATTTTTAAGTGATGTAACTCATGTCCTGCAATAATATAAGCAATAGCACGAGGTGTCATTGGGTGATTTAGAACATTACCCTCATTTTCAAAGGTTTCATTAGATAAATTTTCAAGCATAGATAAAGTCGCTTGACGAACAGTTTGAAATTCATAAATAATTTGCTCTAGCTTAAGCCGGTTAAAATTAGCATGATCATTATAGGCATTCTCATCAAACGATGGCAATGGGTTATGGTCTCCTCTTGCAATTGCCAATAGACGATAGCACATTATCCTCTCAGTATCGACTAAATGTCCAAGAACTTCCTTAATACTCCATTTCCCTTCCGCATAACGATATTCGGATTTTTCTTTAGAGATTCCTTTAAAAAAACTGATTGATTCATCTAACTGCTTCCTCAAAATAGTTTGTAAGTCCCCTTCAGGAACTAATCCAATATAACCTTTAAAGTGTGGGTTATATTCGTTTAAATTTGGTCTAGACATCATTATTAATCACCTCAAAGTTTTAAGATTAAAGATCAACAAAGCATAGTACAATAAGGAAATTATATATTATGGTAAAATTATGTAAATAGAAGTTTGAAAAATAAAAATATTAATAATTAGCTATGAAACGAGGGAGTAAAAATGGAGATTAAAGGAATCAATCATTTGTTGTTTTCAGTATCTAATCTTGATCTAGCGATTGACTTCTATAGAAACGTATTTGATGCAACGCTCTTAGTAAAAGGCAGAACAACAGCCTATTTTGACTTGAATGGAATATGGCTTGCATTAAATGAAGAGAAAGCTATTCCTAGAAATGAAATTCATCATTCATATACCCATATGGCTTTTACGATCGATGAAGACCACTTTGAAAAAATGTATGATAAATTAGTTCAACTTAAGGTAAATATATTAAATGGACGCGAAAGAGATAAACGGGATAAAAATTCAATTTATTTTACTGATCCAGATGGACATAAATTTGAATTTCATACTGGTACCCTGCGAGATCGAATTGAATATTATAAGCAAACTAAACCACATATGGATTTTTATATTTAGTTGTTGGATAGAAAGTTTAGATAAACTTTCTACAAAAAATATCTTGAATTAAAGATATTTTTTGATACAATATAGTTAAGAGCTCGGTAAAATGAAATAGAAAGTACCGTATTAAACAGATGGATTAATAAGATATCTAGATGGGTTATTCTAAAATAAATATCTCGAATTAAAGATAAAAATTAAAGGAGCGATAAACTATGTTCGAAAAAATCAATAATAAACAATTAGGTCACGCTGATCACGGTTGGTTAAAAACAATTCATCATTTTTCATTTGCAAATTATTATGATCCAAGTAATATGAACTTTGGTGTATTAAGAGTATTAAATGATGATTTAATTAAAGCACATAGAGGATTTGGTACTCATCCACATAGTGATATGGAAATCATAACATATGTCATTAATGGAAATTTAACACACGCTGATAGTATGGGGAATAAACATGAAATAGGACGTGGTGATATACAGTACATGAGTGCAGGTACTGGTGTGTATCACAGTGAACATAATATGGGCAGGGATTTATTAAGATTAATTCAATTATGGATTATTCCTGACAAAGCAGGCCATACTCCAAATTACGGTGACTTAATATCAGATTGGGAAGAGAGAGAAGGAAAATGGTATCATATGGTATCTCCTATTGAAGGGAATGCCCCAATTAAAATTCACCAAGATGCTAATATTTACTCGCTTACATTAAATGAAAATGAAGAAATTACTTTTGAAATGAAAAAGGATCGACAAGCGTATTTAGTCTTATTAGAAGGAAATGCCATTGTGAATGGAGAACTATTGGAAGCTAGTGATGCTGCAAAAATAATTGAAGAAGATATTAAAATAAAATCAAAAGATTTTTCACATTATTTAGTAGTAGAAATGAAAAAATAATAGATGAAAGAATTTATCTATTGGAGGGGGAATAGGGAATGAAAACAAGTATTAAATGGGATGGTAAGTTAGCCTTTTCAGGAATTGCACCATCAGGCCATGAGATAAAAATGGATACTGCCGAGTCTTTAGGTGGAGACAATAGTGCACCTACACCAGTTGAACTTTTAATTAATGCAGTAGCAGGATGTACAGCGATTGATATCGTATTAATCCTTGAAAAAATGAGATTAAAACTAACTTCATTCGAAATTGAAGTAAATGGTGAACGAGCTGAGGAGCACCCTAAGCGATTTACTGATATTCACTTGCATTATATATTAGGTGGAGAGCTAGATACAGAAAAAGTTCGAAAAGCGATCAAATTATCAAAAGATAAATATTGTTCAGTAGCTCATTCTTTAAACGCTAACATTACAGCAAGTTTTACTTTAAATGGAACGAAGGATAATGAAGTACTGTAATTAAATGAAGCTGTCCCTAAAGTAAAAGAACTTTTGGGGCAGCTTTTTTAATTGTAATTAAAAAACCAGCCGTTTGCTGGTTTTAGTTTGTTTGTATATAAAGTATATTAAATTTGATTTTCAGACTTACTCTTCATTATCTAATTGTTTTTTTACATAAGTAGGAAGCATAAAGCACCCAACATGAAGGTCTGTATTATAATATTTTGTTTCGATCCCTAACTTATTCCATTCATCTGCTTTAATGTCTTTAATTGGATCGTATTTTTTTGAAGCAAATCCGAATAACCAATGTCCAGATGGATATGTTGGCATATGGAATTGATAGACTTTTGAAATCGGAAATGTTTCTTTAATTTTGGAATGAGCCCGTTTCATTTCGTGGGCGTAACTAGCGTAATATGGACTTTCATGCTGGTTAATTAGTATACCTTCTTCGCTTAATACTCGTTTGCAATTGTTATAGAAAGCAACAGTAAAAAGCCCTTCACCAGGTCCAATTGGATCCGTTGAATCTACCAAAATCAGATCGTAATAACCTTCATCAGCTTCTTGTACGAATTTTAGACCATCTTCAAAATATAAGGTTAATCGACTATCTTGATCTAATTTTGAAGCCGTTAAAGGCAAGTATTGTTGGCATAGTCTAACAACCCGCTCATCAATTTCTACCATATCAACAACTTCCACACCTGGGTAACGCAGTACTTCACGAGCAGTACCACCGTCGCCTCCACCGATAATAAGTACTTTTTTTATGTTTGGATTAACGGCCATTGATACATGCGTAATCATATCATGGTAGATAAATTCATCTTTTTCAGTCACCATCATATATCCATCTAGGGTGAAGAATGTTCCAAATGTTTCACTTCTAAAGAAATCGATTTGTTGAAATTCGCTTTTTTCAGAATGAATATGTTCTTGAACTTTTATGGAGAACTTCGTATCTTCTTGGTGATTCTCTGTATACCATAAATCCATTAAATTTTCCTCCAAACTTCGATCGACGACCTTTATTATATAAGGGTCATCATCATCGTTGATTGTGATCGTTCCTTCTGATTTTAAATAAAGATAATGCTGAATCAATTCGGTTGAAATTAATTCACCAGGTATACAAAGAGGGATACCAGGAGGGTAAATCATGATTGATTCACCACTAATTAATCCACTAGCATCATGAATTGAAATAATACGTTTTGGATGATAGTACGCTTCTCTAGGAGTCATGACCATTTTAGGATTTTTTAATGCAACACTTATATCTGTCTCAAGTTTTGGAAGTTTTCCGTAATATCGATCACTAATATCTCTTAATGCATCAATCAATGTTTGAATGGTGTCTTCATTATCACCTAGTGAGATAATTGCTAAAATGACATTAGGTTCAGCAAGTTCGATTTGAATTTTATATTCTTCCGCAAGCATGTCATATACTTTAAAACCAGACATTCCTAAATCAGAAACTTTAACAACGAGTTTTAACTCATCGTAATCGAAAACTCCAACGCCATTTCGATATGAATCTCGCGTAATACATTTTAATCCTTTTATGGAGTTAATCTCTTCTTTAGCTTTTCTTGTTAAATTGAGTAATTTTTCAAAACGCTCTTGACCTTCTAAAACTAATTTCTTTCTTGCAACGTCGATTGAACACATAAGTAAATAGGAAGCAGATGTTGTTTGAAATAAATTAATTGTAGATCGAACCCTATTTTTAGTAATGATCCCATCATTATGTAGTAGAACTGATGCTTGTGTTAAAGCACCACCAGTTTTATGCAAACTAAGGGTAACAAGGTCAGCGCCAAGAAGGGCAGCGTTACTTGGTAAATCAGGGTGAAAAGAAAAGTGAGCACCATGCGCTTGGTCTACTAAAACAGGAATCCCCCTGGAATGACCAATGTCGATAATTTGTTTTAAATCTGAAGTTGCTCCAAAATAGGTTGGATTTATAATAAGGATGGCTTTAACATCCGAATTTAAATCCAGTGCATGAAGGACAGATTTTACTGAAACGCCATTTACAATTCCATACTCATAATCGATTTCGGGTTCAATAAATACTGGCTTAGCACCCGCTAAGATTAATGCATTTATCGCTGATTTATGTACATTCCTTGGCAGGAGAATTTTATCTCCATGTTCAAGTGCACTCATAATCATATATTGAACTCCAGAAGTCGAACCATTTACTAACATATAAGCGTTATCTGAATGAAAGGCATCAGCTAATAAAGTTTCGGCTTCTTGGATTACACCTGTTGGATGCGATAAGTTATCAACACGCTTTGAAGAATTGACATCCATTTTAAGAGCCATATCACTCCAAAGCTCTCTTAATTCCTCGAGTGAATTACCTCTTTTATGCCCGGGAACATCGAAGCTTGTAATATCTTCCTTAGCATATCGGACTAATTCAGTTAAAAGCGGTGTTTTACTGTGATCCATCATCCATCAATATCCTCCACATCAGGACCATTCCACAAATTTTTACCGTAAAAGATTTCATCCATCTCATACTTCACTTTTTCTTCTATTGCTGAAATTTCATCCGCATCTAATTTTTCTTTTGTGTAGCCAAAAAGATAATTATCTAAGTTAAATTGTTTCAACTTACATTTCGTATGAAAAATATTTTCTTGGAACACATTCACATCAATCATTTGATACATATCCTTTATTTTTTGAGGAATGTAATTTTGGATTGAGTTTATATCATGATCAATAAATAATTTATAACCACTAACATCACGAGTAAATCCTCGAACACGATAATCAATTGTCATAATATCGGCATCAAATTGGTGAATCAAATAGTTTAAGGCTTTTAAGGGAGAAATTTCTCCACAAGTAGAAACATCAATATCTGCTCTGAACGTACTAATTCCATCATCCGGATGATATTCTGGGTAGGTATGAACAGTAATATGACTTTTATCTAAAGCTGCTACTACTAGCTCCGGTAATGGACCAGGCGATTCGGAAAAAGTTTCAGATGATGGGTTATCGACAGGACCTTCTGAAACGAGAATCGTAACACTTGCACCTTGAGGATCATAATCTTGCTTTGCAACATTTAAAATGTGAGCTCCAATTATATGCGTAACTTCAGTCAAAATTTTTGTTAAACGGTCAGCGTTATATTGTTCATCGATGTACTGAATATATGCTTCACGTTCTGCTTTCGTTTTTGTAAAGCAAATATCATACATATTAAAACTTAGTGATTTCGTTAAGTTATTAAAACCATAAAGTTGAAAATTATTTGACGATGAAATATTCATCTATTGTCCTCCTAATTTTACAAAGTGAAAAAGTACGTACCAAAAGTAAAAGCGACTGTACAATAGTCGCTAGTGTAACTACTCAATATATATTGTTTGTTTTTGAATTATTCATTATTCACATAAGTTGAGGTTTGAGGAGTTGCTGACCGATAAGTTTTTTGTTGTTTTATTTAAAATATTCAGAAAATGAAATCCAGAAAAATCTCAAGCTTTCTTAGATATGAGGATTGGTGATTGTGGTTTAAAGATTAGTTCGAATTCCAGTACTAATTTATTAAAGATACTATTCCAATCTTGCGTTAATGCATAATCTCTTGCTTTTTTTGACATATGCTTCAACATCTCGTTTCCATGTAAGCAATCCTCAATTGCTTGGCAAAAAGAAGATGTATTTTGGGGCTCACAAAGGACACCAGTTGAATAATCTCTAATTATATTTTTAACTCCACCTGCATTTGCACCAATCACTGGTGTTCCACATGCCATTGCTTCAAGTACTACATTTCCAAATGTTTCAGTATCAGAAGGAAACACCATTAAATCAGACACACCGTATATCTCAACTAAGTCCTTTTTTTGAAGATAGCCTGTATATATGATTTGATCAGTACCCGTTTTCTTGATCATTTCTTCTTTTTTTGGACCATCTCCAACGATTAACCAAGTTAAATTTTTGTTAAAACGTTGTTTAGTATAGTTTATTATTTTCGATAAAGTTTCTAAATCTTTTTCAGGTGCAATTCTTCCGACAAAACAAACCGTATATTTAGAAGTAATATTATATTTTTGTTTTATTTCACTATGATTTAAAGTTGGACGAAAGATTGAACAGTCAACACCATGGGTCCAAATAGAGAGATTGTTAAAACCTTTTGTCACTAAATGATTGAATGTATCCTTTGAAGGAACAAATATTTTTTGAGTAGGTTTATGAAACCAATCTAAATACTTCCATAAAATATTTTCTAAAAATGTTAAGTTATAGTACTGAAGATAATGATCAAAATTTGTGTGGTATGAAGCAACCAAAGGAATTTTCATTTTTTTAGCGATATGGAGACCACTTAATCCAATAGTAAATGGCGTTGCGATATGAATAATATCCGGATTAAATTCTTTGAGTGTCTTTTTCATTTTAGAAAGGTTTGGAAATGAAATTTTACATTCAGGATAAATTTTAAATGGTACAGATTTTAATCTTGTCACATCTTCCGTTGAAGATAAACCGTAGTCCTCAGGAGCAAACATATGGTATGAATGGCCATGGTCTTTTAAGTAATTTGTGAATCTATTTAAAGTTTTGGCAACACCATTCACTTGAGGAATAAAGGTGTCTGTAAAAATAGCTACTCTCATAACTTCTCCCCCTTACAAATGATAGATAAAAAATTGTGAAATAAATGTAGTAAATATGCCAAGTAAAATTCCGAAAAATACATCTGTTGGATAATGTAAGCCAAGATAAATTCGAGAGAAAGAAACACACAAAACTAAAGGAAGTAAAATAAATGCTGAAAATGGTAAATAAATCATAATAGGAAGTGCAACAGAAATAATTGCTGTTGTATGACCAGAAGGGAAGGAATGATCTTTTAAAGGGTCCTTTAGAACAAAAGTACCTTCTAGTTTAAGATAAGGTCTTTTACGTGGATAAAAACGTTTAAGAAAATGAACAGGAATATGGCTAAGAGCAAGGGTACAACAACATAAGATTGACGCTTCATGTAATTCACCTTTGGAATAAATTAATAAAATTAATGCTGATGCAATTGTAAAAGTAGCTCCTCCAAGATGTGTAATATTACGAAAGAAAAAATTCAAGTAACGCTTCTGGAACAATGAATTAACGCGATAAAACAGTTGACATTCATATGTGTGAATCTTTTGAAGAATAGCGCTCATTTTTCATCCTCCATTATGCTGGTTGTTGTAACTTCATTATAAAAAGGGTTTATGGATTTAAATAGAAGCTTTTGTAAATGAATAATTTAGATATGTAAATTTTTATTAAACGGATCGGAGCGGGGGATGATTAGTGTATGCATTAACCGTGAAGTGCAAATAAATCCTTGAAGGTGCAAATAAAAAAGCTGAAACTACAAATAAAACTAGCAAATCTACAATTAAAAAAATCAAAACTGCAAATTAAACCGGTAAAACTGCAATTAGGACCACAAATAAACTGGGCCAAAACAACAGTAATTACATGAAATTATTAAAAAAAAGACCGAAATTAATAAAATTATCAGTAAAACAAAAAGAGAAGGCTTAAATCCAGTCCTTCTCTTTTGCACTAATATGTAAATAAATCCTCAAATTACTTTGATAGATTTTCTTCTTCTACTTTTTTATAGAATTGGCCTTTTTCAACATACTCTCTACGAATTCGATCCATATCTACGATGTCTTCCTCTGTTAATTCTCGAACTACTTTAGCAGGTCTACCAAACGCTAATGTGTTAGGAGGTATTACTTTTCCGCCTGGAACTAAGCTACCTGCACCAATCATTGCACCTTCACCGATGACGGCACCGTCTAAAACGATTGAACCCATCCCAACTAATGCATTCTTTTTAACTGTACAGCTATGTAAAATAACACTATGTCCAATTGTTACGCCATCTTCTAAAATTAGAGGGCATTTTGGACTTTGGTGTAGTACAGATAAATCTTGAACATTTACATCATTTCCAATGATTGTATCATTAACGTCGCCGCGGATTACTGCACCAAAAAATACACTACTATTTGCTCCAATTGTGACAGAACCGGTAACAGTTGCAGTTGAAGCGATAAAAGCTGATGGTTCGATTTTGGGTTGCTTCCCTTTGTATGGTAATATCATACTATACCGTTGCCAAGCATATTAAAAATACGATGATTGTTTAGTTGAATTTGTCTAAACAACAAGGCAACGTAGTTCACCTCCATAATATTTACTTCAATATGAGTATAACTTATTTAAACAATATGTAATAAATGAAAAATAGGGAGGAGTGAAAAAATGTCACTACCTAAAAATCCAATACAATTAATGCCGAAAGTTTATAAAGGTGTTTTTCCTTTAGTGCATCAGGAATTAAACTATTGGCGAAATTTTGCAACGACAATTCCAGATCCAGAACTTAGAAAACAAGCATTAATGAGTATTGATACAAAAACATTCCATTGTGAAGGTGGTGCAATTTTAGCATTACTTTCTGAAAAGAATTTAAAACCAGTAATAGAGTTTATCGTTGCATATCAAACAATTAGTGATTACTTAGATAATTTATGTGATCGTAGTACTTCGCTTGATCCAGTTGATTTTGAAGCATTACATGAGTCAATGATTGATGCAGTAAAATGTCAAAAATCAGATCAAATGTATTATCGCTTCCGAGAAGAACAAGATGATGGTGGATATCTACGTGCACTAGTTTCAAAGTGTCATAGTAGTTTAAATCAATCGAAGCATTATGAGGGAATTAAAGAGTACTTAGTCCAACTTGCTGATTATTATTGTAAGTTACAAATACATAAGCATGTAAAAAAAGAAGAGCGAGTTCCTAGATTAACAAATTGGTTTGAAAAATATCAACCAGAACTTTCTGACTTAGAATGGTATGAATTCTCTGCGTGCGCAGGTTCAACTCTTGGGATTTTTTGTTTAGTTTCTTATTCATTTAACGAAGTGATTTCTGAAAAATTATTTGCACAAGTTTATAAGAGTTATTTCCCTTATGTACAAGGACTTCATATACTACTAGATTATGTAATTGATCAAAAGGAAGACGAAGAAGGCGGAGATTTAAATTTCTGCAGTTATTACCCTTCTAAAGATGTCATGTTAAATAGGATTGAGTATTTTTCAACTAAGAGTAATCAAGCCTTAAAAGATTTAAAAGACTATCGTTTTCATCGAATGATCTGTCAAGGATTGTTAGGTATTTACTTGGCCGATAAAAAAATGGCAGGGCCAGACGAGATGAAAAGGATTAGAAGAGGGATTGTTAAGAACGGTGGCTTGACATCATTCTTTTTCTACGGAAATGCAAAGTTATATTTTAAATTAAAAGAGTTAAAGGCGAGTAATAAAAGGGTGAAGGAATCAGTTTAAAAAAGAATAAGCAGGTAAACACAAAAAAGGATAGTAAATAAAACTATCCTTTTTTGTGTTTACACATTTGCATTTAAAACTTTACTTTTCTCTGTGAAAAATAACTTCATAAGTGGTGGAGTCACAATTGTTGTGATTAGTACCACTATAACAAGGATCGCAAACATTTCCTTACTTAAAAGATTATTTGCTAAACCAGTTGATGCCATAATTAGGGCAACTTCCCCGCGTGATACCATTGCTGAACCAATTCCGAGTGAATTTTTAGTTGGAAATCCCGCAAGTTTTGCTCCTAATGCTCCACCAATTAGTTTCGTTAAAATAGCGATAATACTTATTATAATAATAGTCGGAATCGAATGACTTAACCCCGTAAATTGAACTGATACACCTATTAAAGTGAAAAACACAGGTACAAATACAGAGTAAGCAATTGTTTCGACCTTTTCAAAAACCTCTTGTTTAAACTTAGTAACGGATATCGAAATACCTGCGAAATAAGCTCCGATTATTGCAGCAATTCCTGTTTGGTCTGCAAAGGCTGAGAATAAGAAGCATACTATTAAAGCAGCAGAGATAAGTGTTTCTGAAACGTTTAGTTTTATAAACTTTTTTAAGAACCGAGGTACAATCTTCCAACCGATTAATATGGAAAATGTAAAAAATATAAACTTTTTAAATAAAAGAATTGGTAAACTAACGGCACTGCCACTGAAACTCATAACAAATGCTAATGCTATGATGACAACAATATCATCAATTACGGCAGCACCTAAAATTGTTGCACCATCTTTTGTTTTAAGTTTACCGATCTCTTTTAATGTAGCCACAGAAATACTTACGCTAGTCGCAGAAAGAATCAGCCCTAAAAAAATAGCTTCAAATTGGCTTAAATTTATAGAGATACCATAAAGATAACCTGCGAATAATGGGAATAGTATTCCAAGTACACCTACATAAGAAGAAGCTTTCCCAGTTCGTTTAAATTCATTTACATCAGTTTCTAAACCTGCAATAAACATAAGTAAAATGACACCAATTTCGCTCATTTCATGTAATGTTTCTGTTTCAGTAATAATTCCAAGTACAGCTGGACCTAGTATGATCCCTATTAATAGCTTTCCTAAAACTGCAGGTTGACCAAGCTTAGTACTTAAATCCCCAAAAACTTTAGAGGCAATCAATATAATCGCAAGTTGCACGTAAAGCATAAATACATCTCCTGTCTGAACGCATAAAAAAAGAACCTGCCACAATAAGGTAAGTAAAATAGTACATACTTATCCCTATCGTGACAGGCTCCTCCGAACAATGCATTAAATTTAATCTAAGTATAAACTAAAATTGAATTAGAAAACAAGCTTAAGTAATAGATTGCTAACAATTAAAATAGAAACTTAGTTTAATAGAATTAATAAAATAAGTGAAATAAAATAAGCAAAATGAAGGAGTATAAACGAAATGGCACTTTTAATTTTTCGAAAAAATAACATATGTTTTAGGACGAAAGAGTGTACATAAATTAAAATCATACTCCCGAAAAAACCATAGAAATACCCATAAATTACCCAAAGGGTCATCTGATTTACTTGTGAAGATTCAGTACGAAATCCTCTGTATAATGAAACAAGATAAAAAACTGACCAGTAATTGATGAACGCAATTAATCCAATCAATAATAATATCCAATTCGAATTCCGTAAAACGAATTGAAAAACATTACGAAATATTTTATTCATATTGTTTAGATTTGTAGTCAACTCTTCACGCCCCTAGAGTTGGTATAGATCAATCAACTACGAATTGGTTTGTATGAACAAATCAATTAAGTGGTTATATCTTTACATAATATTCAATTAATTTCATGAATACGCCGTAATTAGATTTTATTAATAATTTTTTGTAAATATTTATAGATCGATAAAGTTACTAGATAAATAAATTTTATGTTATATCTAAAAAGGATATGTTCTTAATAAAAAACTTGATAGTTTGTTTATAACACTTCTTTAGAAAACGAGTAATTTTAACAAAAAAAAGGCCCAATAAGTAAAATAACTTAAGGGGCGCTCGGGTTAATTTAATTTTTAGTTGGTTCAATTTGAGTAAATATATCTCGATGAACTCTTTTCATTTCTTCAAAAAATTGCTCACGTTTTATATTATTATTATCTAAAATTTCTTTAAATGAATTTGTTTTACCTTTTTGAGCGATGATATTTTCCAAAGGTTTATTTGAAAGTTTTGCTACAACTGCAATAAATATTAACTTCTTCATTTCCATTTTGTGTTGCTTAACAGCTTTATTTATATTAGCTTCAGGTTGATTTAAGTAATTTGAAATATACTTAACAACTTCTTTTTTGTGGTTTTCTAACATTTTATTTGCTTTGTGGTGGTGATGATGTCTATGATGCTCACCATCTTCTGTTGTTGCATCGTGATCATGATGTGGATGGACATAATAATTTGCTGCCGCGATGTTTTCGGCATTTACTGTAATTGTACTAAGAGTAAAAAGACTAACTACTGCACCTGCAAAAATAGCTTTTTTCATTTTGATTACCTCTTTTCTTATTTTGATTTTTTTATCTTTACCAATTTCCAAAGAAAAATTTACCATTAATGAATTTTTAATGAATTTTTAAGGTATTTAAAATTCTATATTGTACTTTTATAAAACTTTAGGGACAAAAAAAACTGTCTTAAATTAGACAGTTTTTTCTTAAGCCCTTTTTTCAATTGCTAATATAAAAGGCGGATTATTTGCTTGGTTAATAAATCGATAAGTTAATACATGTGCCAAGTCTTGAGGGATGTTTTGAGCAAAGTTCATTAATGCATCTTTTTCAATTTCTCCGCCTTCATGACCATGATAAATCACAACTACGATTATCCCTTCAGGAGCCATCATTTCGAGTATTTGTTCTATTGCAGAAATGGTTGATTCGGGTACTGTTACAACTGACTTATCACTACCAGGTAAATAACCAAGATTAAAAATTGCACCTTTTAATTTCTCATGAAATGAAGCTGGAATTACTTGTTTTACTTCTGCATGACTTCTTTGCAAAAGTGTAACTTGAGTGCTTAAATTTTCATTATTTATTTTTTCAGACGTCTTTTGAATAGCTAATTCTTGGATATCGAATCCGTAAACATGACCAGTTTCACCAACCAATTTTGCTAAAAATACTGTATCATGACCATTACCTATTGTGGCATCAATCGTAATATCGCCTTCTTTAACAGTTGATTGGAGGAGCTTTCTAGCGTACGGTAAAATACGATCTAGAATCATGTTAGTTGTACTCGATTATTTGCGAATTTACCTTGCCAGCTATTTCTACGTTCAAACTCACGATCAATTGCATTCAATACTTCCCATTTTTTTAAGCTCCACATTGGTCCGATTAATAAGTCAGGTGGACCGTCTCCAGTAATACGATGTACGATTACATCACTTGGAATGATTTCAAGCTGATCAACGACTAAGTTAATATAAGCGTCAAAATCCATGAATTCAACTAGTCCTTTTTCATATTGCTTCATCATTGCCGTACCTTTTAATAGGTGAAGTAAGTGAATTTTAATTCCTTGGATATCAAGTTTAGCAACTTCCAACGCAGTTTCCATCATCATTTCTGGTGTTTCAAGAGGTAACCCGTTAATAATATGTGAACAAATACGGATGTTGTGCTTTCTTAATTTTTCTACGCCTTCTACGTAAGTTTTATAATCATGTGCACGGTTAATAATATTTGCAGTTTTTTCGTGAACAGTTTGTAATCCTAATTCAACCCATAAATAAGTTCGTTTATTTAAATCTGCAAGATATTCAACGACATCATCTGGTAAACAATCCGGTCTTGTTGCGATTGATAAACCTACTACGCCTTCTTGCTCTAATATTGGTTCGAACTTTTGTTTTAATACTTCTACTGGTGCGTGAGTATTTGTGTATGCTTGGAAATAGCCTAAGTACTTTCCGTTTTGCCATTTCTCATGCATTTTATCTTTTATTTTATGAAATTGAGTTACAACATCCTCAGCTCGATCACCTGCAAAGTCGCCCGAACCAGATGCGCTACAAAAAGTACAACCCCCAAACGCAACTGAACCATCTCTATTTGGACAATCAAATCCAGCGTCAATTGAAACTTTAAAAACTTTTTCGCCAAATTGTTGTCTTAAATGATAATTCCACGAATGGTATCTTTTATGATCTATTGTATATGGAAAAGGATTGTTTTTTGTCATTCCTCATCCCTCCCTTAATTTAAGTCAATATTATCGATTTTATCATGCTCTAAAAAGAAAACCAAATGGAAAAACCTTTCTTATTTGTAAAGAAATAATTGTACTCCGATTGAAAGGTTCGGAAATACTATTTTTGAGGTAACCTACATAACGGATACTTCATTAAAGTCTCAAAGGAGGTATTTTCTTGGGAATAACAGATCGCAATTTCGGACAAGAACAAGTACAAAAAGCAAAAGAAGCGTATGATTACGCAGTAGGACAATTAGAAATTGGAATGAGACAAGAACATTATAATGATATTGAATATTCACAAGCACAAGCAGGTATTGAAGAAGCACTTATTGAGCTTGAAAAAGTTGCAAACCTTGCAAATGCAGAAAATAAAGATGAGTTCTATCGTTTACGTAGACAATTAACACAACTACAACATCAAATGATTATTACTCCGCACTAAAGGAGATTAAAGAATATGCAAGAATACGTACAAGAATATGCGATCCTCGGGAGGAAACCAAAAGTGGTAAAAAAGAAATCTAAAAGTAATAACCCTGAACAAACAACGAAAAATAAAACGAATACAGAGTTCTCTGGAGAACTTTCTGCAGTAGACCAAGTGAAAATAAATAACGCTAAAAAAGGTCAACCACAGAGATCAAAGCAGGGATAATGAAATAGAAAAGCAATCTTAAAAGAAGGCATCAGCGCCTTCTTTTTTCTTTGTTTTTTGGTAATTTTAGGGTTTATATGATGCTTTCCTAATACTTTCTAGGTTTATTGTCCTTCCTATCTCTCCGCACTCAATGCTTGCCTCTTGAAAGTAGGTCGATTCTCCTCTACAATTAATGAGTTAAAGAGATAAAAATAGATAAAAAGGGACAGCTTTGAGGGGAGTAAGGAATGCCAAAAAAACTATGGTTTTTGTTAATCGGTATGATTTTAAATGTTACAGGTAATTCTTTTTTATGGCCATTCAATACAGTATACATCCATATATATTTAGGAAAGTCCTTGTCTGTTGCAGGGCTTATTTTAATGTTTAATTCATTGGCTGGTGTATTTGGTAATATGCTGGGGGGCTGGCTATTTGATAAATTTGGAGGATATAGGTCAATCCTAACTGGTATTAGTATTACGTTTTTGTCGATTTTAGGTTTGGTTATTAATCATTCTTGGACATATTACAGTTGTTTCTTCATAATATTAGGGTTTGGAGTTGGTATTGTATTTCCATCAATGTATGCAATGGTTGGAGCGGCATGGCCAGAAGGTGGACGTAAAGCTTTTAATGCAATTTATGTAGCTCAAAATCTTGGTGTTGCGATTGGTACGGCTTTAGGTGGATATGTTGCGGCTGCTAATATTAATTATATTTTCTCTGCTAATTTGCTATTATATATTGTTTTCTTCTTAGTCGCTTTATTTGGATTTAGAGATATCGGAGTACCTAAGGAAATAATAGAAACTTCTCCTGTAGAAAAAGTAGAAAAACAAAAATTTTCATTTACTCCTTCAATGAAGGCTTTGATGATTGTTTGTTGTGCGTACGTTTTATGTTGGTTAGTTTATGTACAATGGCAAACTACGATTGCTACAGAAATGCAGAATCTACACATTGGCTTAAAAAAATATAGTCTGTTATGGACTGTAAATGGTGCACTTATTGTAATAGCTCAACCAGTAATATCATCTGCTATTCGTAAATATGCGTTAAGTATGAGAAAGCAAATGTTATTTGGAATTGGATTCTTTATCGTTTCGACTATTTTTGTAAGTACTGCAGAACAGTTCTCAATGTTTATGACTGGCATGATCATTTTAACAATTGGAGAAATGTTCGTATGGCCTGCAGTACCAACAATTGCAAACATGCTTGCTCCAAAAGATCGGATAGGAATGTATCAAGGGATTGTAAATAGTGCAGCAACGGTTGGAAGAATGTTAGGACCTGTTATAGGTGGAGCACTCGTTGATACATTTAATATGAGAGTACTATTTATCATTTTAGTTGCCTTTTTATTAATAAGCATGGTTTTCTCTGTGCTCTATGAAAAATTAGCAAAAAAAGTAGTAAAAGCTGAAAATCAAACTTTTGCTTCTTAAAAATAGGCGATGTATAATTGACCTTTTTCTTTGGTTATAATAAAATGGTATAAATTAAATCTAAATGATCGGCAATGATTGGGAATAGTAGTGAATATGAAGAGGTTTAGAGAGTTGACGGCTGGTGAAAGTCAATCCATTCTATTCATGAACTCACCCATAAGCCACATTTGTGAACGGTTTTTACCAAGTAATAAATGTCGTGTTCCACGTTACGGAAACAAGTGAATGTATTTTTACATTAATTTGGGTGGTACCGCGGGAAATCCTCTCGTCCCTTTTGGGATGGGGGGATTTTTTTATTTTTAAAGCGCAAGCCACAGCCGAGCCATTTATATGAAATAAGGAGGCTATAAAATGAGTTTTAATCATCGTACTATTGAACAGAAATGGCAGAAGTATTGGTTAGAAAATAAAACGTTTAAAACAACTGACGATACAAGCAAGCCGAAATTTTATGCACTTGATATGTTCCCTTATCCATCTGGAGCGGGATTACATGTAGGTCATCCAGAAGGGTACACAGCTACTGATATCCTTTCAAGAATGAAAAGAATGCAAGGCTATAATGTACTTCATCCAATGGGTTGGGATGCATTTGGTCTACCAGCAGAACAATATGCATTAGATACAGGTAATGATCCAGCTGAGTTTACTGAAAAGAATATTAATACTTTCCGTAATCAAATTCAGGCTCTAGGATTCTCTTATGATTGGGATCGTGAAGTAAATACAACTGATCCTAATTATTACAAATGGACTCAATGGATTTTCCTAAGAATGGTTGAAAAAGGATTAGCTTATGTAGATGAAGTTCCAGTTAACTGGTGCCCAGCTCTTGGTACAGTTTTAGCTAATGAAGAAGTAATCGATGGGAAAAGTGAGCGCGGAGGACATCCGGTTGAACGTCGTCCAATGAAGCAATGGATCTTAAAAATCACAGCTTATGCTGATCGTTTATTAGAAGATCTAGAAGAATTAGATTGGCCTGAAAGCTTAAAAGAAATGCAACGTAACTGGATTGGCCGTTCGGAAGGTGCTGAAGTTTACTTTAATGTTGATGGATTCGATGAGAAAGTAACTGTATTTACAACTCGTCCTGATACATTATTCGGTGCAACTTATGTTGTATTAGCTCCAGAACATGATTTAGTAAGTAAAATTACTACAGTAGAGCAAAAAGAAGCTGTTGAAGCATATATCGATTCAGTTAAATCGAAAAGTGATCTAGAGCGAACTGATTTAGCGAAAGATAAATCTGGTGTATTCACAGGTGCATATGCAATAAATCCTGTAAATAACGAAAAGCTTCCAATTTGGATTGCTGATTATGTACTTGCAAGCTATGGAACTGGTGCAGTTATGGCGGTACCTGCACATGATGAGCGCGATCACGAATTTGCAGTTAAATTTAAATTACCAATCATTGAAGTTGTTGAAGGTGGAGACGTTCAAAAAGAAGCTTACGCTGGAGATGGCAAACATGTTAACTCTGATTTCTTAAACGGTTTAAATAAAGAAGAAGCACTTGGAAAAATGATTGAATGGTTAGATTCTTCAAAAGCTGGTGAGAAAAAAGTTACTTATCGTCTACGCGATTGGTTATTCTCTCGTCAAAGATATTGGGGAGAACCAATTCCAGTAATTTTCTGGGAAGATGGTACGATGACAGTTGTTCCTGATGAGGAATTACCATTAATTCTTCCAAAAGCAGAAGATATTCGCCCAAGTGGAACTGGAGAGTCACCATTAGCGAATATTGCTGATTGGGTTAATGTAGTTGATCCAGTAACAGGTAAAAAAGGAAGACGTGAAACAAATACAATGCCACAATGGGGCGGAAGCTGTTGGTATTACTTACGTTATATTGATCCAAATAATAGCGAAGCAATCGCAGATTCTGAATTACTAAAGCATTGGTTACCAGTTGATGTATACATTGGAGGAGCAGAGCATGCAGTTCTTCACTTACTATACGCTCGTTTTTGGCATAAATTCCTTTATGATTTAGGTGTAGTTCCTACAAAAGAGCCATTCCAAAAGCTATTCAACCAAGGAATGATCTTAGGGGAAAATAATGAAAAAATGTCTAAGTCTAAAGGAAACGTTGTAAATCCTGACGATATCGTTGCTAGCCATGGTGCTGATACATTACGTTTATATGAAATGTTCATGGGTCCATTAGACGCATCAATCGCTTGGTCAGAAAATGGATTAGATGGTTCTCGTCGCTTCTTAGACCGAGTATGGCGTTTATTTATCACTGATAACGAAGAACTTTCAGATAAAATTGTTGAAGGTCTTACTTCTAGTAGTCTTGAAAAAACATATCACCAAACAGTAAAGAAAGTAACAGAGGACTTTGAAGGTTTACGCTTTAACACTGCAATTTCACAAATGATGGTGTTTATCAATGAAGCATATAAAGCTGACCAATTACCAAAAGAAATGGTTGAAGGTTTCGCAAAACTATTAGCACCAGTAGCTCCACATATCGGTGAAGAACTTTGGAGTAAATTAGGTCATAGCGATTCAATTTCATATGCTACATGGCCAGCATACGATGAAGCTAAGCTTGTAGAAGACGAAATTGAAATCGTAGTACAAATTAATGGTAAAGTAAAAGCAAAATTACTTGTTGCAAAAGATGCTTCTCGTGAGCAAATGGAGCAAATTGCATTATCAGACGATGCAGTTAAGGAACAAGTTGAAGGCAAAACTGTTCGAAAAATTATTGCTGTACCAGGTAAATTAGTCAATATCGTTGCTAACTAAATAGTTAATTCGAAAAAACCTCTTATGAGGTTTTTTCTTTTTTTTATTTCATTTCTGTAAATTGAACCATTGAAACGTACTTTTTGCATAGAAAATAATTAGTTGTTAAGATGTTGCTATATAGGGAGGATGAATTAAGATGAATACGATTTCTGCAAATGAAGTTAAAGAGCGTTTAGAAGCAGGAGAAACGCTATTTTTAGTAGATGTACGAGAGGATTATGAGGTTGAGTATGGGAAAATTCCAGAAGCAGTTCATATTCCAATGGGGCAAATTCCTAGCAAATTAGATGTTTTTAATAAAGAATTTGAATACATTTTTATTTGTAAGGCAGGCGTTCGTAGTGAGAATGTTTGTGAATATTTAAATGAGCAAGGCTATAAGGCGATCAACATGGAAGGTGGAATGATGGCCTGGGAAGGCGAGATTGAATAAAAAAAATTGTCTGTGTCTATACTTTGTCTAAACTACTGAAATCCAACGTTTTTGTTGGATTTTTTATTTATTTGATTTAAATTAGGCTAATGTTTTTTGGCATAAGGAATATTAACCATGGAGTTGTGACATATATTAAAGTAGAACCTCATATATTTTTTCATTGAGGTCTTTGCTTGTTAGAAAGGAGGGGGTTGATTTGCCTAAAACATTAAAAATTGATATTACCGATAAAATAATTGGTAAATTTAAAGATGGGCATATGGAATTGTATTCTTCCAAGTATTTAATTGGAAAGTTTTACTTTAAAGACTTAAAACAATCTTTCGAATTGGCAGATGGATATGTTGAAGAGGATGGACGATTCTATTTATTAGTGAACTTGCAACACGAACAATCGAATGCTCGCCTTTGACCTTAAATTAGGGACGGTGGATTTGTGCCAAAGAAAAATATAATAATTGAAAAGCATAAGTTAAAACTAGAAAATCAGTTTGATTGTTTTTCGAATACAACTATGGCAATAACCTTGGGGAATCACAGTTTAGCTTTTTTAAAGTTTCTTATGGATCAATCCTTATGCTTTTCTATATGTAAAGATTATAGGACCTAGCGAAAAAAAGTATTCGTTCGGTCCTTTGTTTATTCGTTAAAAATTCGTTTGAGAGTATTCCGCAGCTGATGCTCCTGCTAATCTACCAGTTACCAAAGCAGCGGTTATGTTATAGCCACCAGTGTAACCGTGAATATCTAATATCTCACCACAAAAATAAAGACCATTCATGATTTTAGATGACATTTCTTTTGGATGAATTTCCTTTGTTGAAACGCCACCACCTGTTACGAATGCTTTTTCAATTGAAAGAGTTCCGTTTACTACAAATGAAAAGCTCTTAAATAATTGGACAAGCTCTCTTAATTTCATAGTAGCAATTTCATTACAAGGAGTTGACTCTTCAATTCCACATCTTGAAAGCAGAAATAGTAAATATCTTTCAGGTACATAACCTTTTAGTACGTTCTTAATCGCTTTTTTAGGTTCTTCTTTTAGAATACTGTTTACTTCTTGAAATAGTGATTCTTCATTTTTCTCTGGGAAACAATCAATCGCCATCGATACATTTTTTGTTTTAAACTTTTGTTGTACTTTATATACAAATTGGCTACAACGCAGTGCAGCAGGGCCAGAAATTCCAAAATGAGTAAAGAGCATGTCCATTTTATGGGCAATCACTTTTTTGCCTTTTGGATTTAATACACTTAATTCTATATCTCTTAAAGCCAGGCCTTGTAATGATTTATTTTGAATAAATTCTTCACTTGAAGTAATCGGTACTTCTGTGGGAAAGAGTTCAGTAATTGTATGACCAGCTTTTTTTGCCCAAGCGTATCCGTCACCTGTCGAACCTGTGTGTGGAACAGATTTACCACCTACCGCAAGGACAACACTTTTTGAGTGAATGACTGTTCGATCATTCAATATGATTCCTACTACCTTACCATCTTCATAGATTACGTCTTTAACAGTTCGATTGGTTTGAATATCTACATGATGCTTTTTTAGTTTTTGCATTAATGCATTTAACACTGATTTTGAGTCATTTGACACAGGAAACATTCTCCCGTGATCCTCTTCCTTTAATGCGACTCCCATGTTTTCAAAAAACTGTATGATATCCTCGTTATTATATATAGAGAATGCGCTATATAAAAACCGGCCATTTCCAGGTATATGTTTAATTACTTCCTCAATAGGTAAGCGATTTGTTACGTTACAACGACCACCACCTGATATAAGGAGTTTTTGTCCTAATTTAGTTCCTTTTTCAAGTAAAAGTACTTTAGCTTTGTTTTCAGCAGCGCTAATTGCAGCCATCAGACCAGAAGTTCCGCCACCAATTACAATCACATCATAAACCATTATTTCACTACTTTCGTTACAAATTTCTTTTAGTAAGTTTACCATTATTTCAAGTAAGCTCCAACTTCTTATCATTTTTTAATTTTTTCTTTTTAGATGATATGGTAAGATAGATTAGTTAGTTTGATCGAGAATTGGTAGGAGGCAGTTTATGTCAGATTCAAAGTTGCTACGAGGTACCTTCATATTAACTGCTGGTACATTTTTAATAAAATTTCTAGGAATGATTTATACATTCCCTTTTTATGCGCTAGTTGGTTCAAAAGGGTCTGCATTATATAATTATGGTTATGTTCCATATACATTGTTTATCAGTATAGCTACTGCAGGTGTTCCGTTAGCTGTAGCAAAATTCGTTTCCAAATACAATGCTATTGAAGAATATGAAACAAGTAGAAGGCTTTTTCATGCAAGTCAGCTACTCCTAATATGTACAGGTATATTTTCGTTTTTAACGTTATATATCATTGCACCTTATATTGCACCTCTTATGATTCCAAAGGATTCAAAAGGTAATAGTGTAGAAGATGTTGTTACAGTTATGCGAATAGTAAGTACTGCGTTAATATTAGTACCTTCTCAAAGTTTATATAGAGGTTTTTTCCAGGGGCATCAATCAACAGGCCCAACTACTGTTTCACAGTTAATTGAACAAATTGTACGTATTGTATTTACACTAGTTGGAAGTTATATCATTCTAAAATTTATGGGTGGAACAATTACACAAGCAGTAGGGTTATCAACGTTTGCAGCTACAATTGGTGCTGTAGGTGGTATTTTAAATTTACTATGGTATTGGAGAAAGCGAAAAGTTCATTTAGATGAACTTCTTCCAAAATCAAAAGGATTAATCTATCCTACTAAAATGGAAATGTTTAAAGAGTTATTTTCTTATTCAATTCCATATGTGTTTGTTGGACTTGCAATCCCGTTATATCAGTTAGTGGATCAGTTTACTTACAATAGAGCAATGGAATCAATTGGATTAAAAGATATTGCAGAGAATACTTATGTAATGTTTTCATACACAAGTCACAAACTAGTAATGATTCCAGTTTCATTAGCAACGGCATTTGGTTTAACACTTGTTCCTGCTATAACTGAAGCTTTCGTAAATAAAAATCATAAAAAGCTACAAAGTCAAATTACCCAAACTTACCAAGTTGTATTCTTCCTAACACTTCCTGCTGTAGTAGGTATATCAGTTTTGGCTGAACCAATTTATAGTGCTTTTTATCAAAAAAGTACACTTGGTGGAAGTATACTAGGCTTTTATGCTCCAGTAGCTTTATTGTATTCACTTTTCACGGTAAATGTAGCGATTTTACAAGGTTTAGATAAACAAAAATATGCGATTATTGGTTTAATAGGCGGAGTAATATTAAAAATTGTTTTAAATGTACCATTAATTTATGCATTTAAAACTTATGGCGCGGTATTAGCGACCGCATTAGGCTATTCATTTTCAATCGTATACAATTTCTATTATATTCGTAAAAATGCGCAGTTCTCTTTCAATAAAGTGTTTAGAAGGATTGTCTTTATGATTATCTTATCTGGCTTAATGGCCGGAGCGGTTTTTGCTGTAGAATACTTATTAGGATTCTGGTGGACTTATAAAGATGGTCGAATAATTTCAATGTTCCTTGTCATCATTGGAGCAATTGTAGGAGCCATTGTTTATTTAGGTGTTGCATACAAATTAAACCTATTTGAAATTATTTTAGGAGCTCGTTTAAATAATCGTTTTAAGTTTGGAAAAAGAGGATAAAAATATATGGTGAACCTTCTTTTGTAATGGTTCACCTTTTTTTACACATTAAGAAAGTAAGTATAAATTGATAGCGGAGAAGAAAAACGAAGTAGTAGCCAATTTCAGAAATTAGTGTAATTGCAACTACGCCTCTGACTTCGCTAAAAAAGCTCGCTAATCGGTGAGTTTTCTTGAATTTTTATTTAGAAAGAAAAGGTGCTAATTAATGAGAATTGATAAAATTTTAGCCAATATGGGATATGGCAGTAGGAAAGAAGTAAAGTCTCTACTAAAACAAGGTGTTGTAAAGGTTGGAGATAATATTGTAAAAAGCCCAAAAGAGCATGTTGATATTGAACAGCAAGTTGTAACGGTAAATGGTGAAGTAGTAGAGTATAAAGAGTTTGTTTATTTAATGATGAACAAACCACCAGGTGTTATATCTGCCACAGAAGATTCTGAGCATGAAACTGTAATCGGATTATTAGAATATGAAGATATCATTTTCGAGCCATTTCCAGTTGGACGTTTAGATAAAGATACTGAAGGATTATTATTAATAACGAATGATGGTCATTTGGCACATCAATTACTTTCTCCTAAAAAACACGTACCAAAGAAATATTATGCAACGATTGACGGAGTAGTAACTGAAGCTGACATTAAAGCATTTGAAAAAGGCGTAACACTAGAAGATGGTTATTTAACGAAACCTGGCTATTTAACAATTCTTGAATCCGGAGAAGAATCTGAGATCGAATTAGTTATTATGGAAGGTAAATTTCATCAAGTTAAAAGAATGTTTGAAGCAGTAGGAAAGAAAGTTACTTACTTAAAAAGATTAGAGATGGGTCCTTTAAAGTTAGATGAAGATTTAGAGTTAGGTGAATATAGAGAACTAACTGATGAAGAAATTGACCTATTAAAGTCGGTTAACGAAGAGAAATAAAGTGTTACTTTTAAATGAGTTTAGATGAATCGAATGTAAACATAAAGTTTATGGGAGCAATTTGTGTGATCAGGTGAGACTAAAATGAAGTCGAGCAACCGTAAATCAGATATTAGATAGAGAGCCAAAAGAAAAACAAAAACCCTTGATTAGACGTCAGACAAGACAATCAGAGGTTTTTGTTTTTCTTTTTTTTACGAAGAAGCTTTTACTTTTTTCCCTGTTACGGCCCATTTTCCCCTACTTGGACTATAAACTAGATTATTAAACTCTAAAATGTTTAAATCTCGTTGGATTGTTCTAGGTGTAATACCAAACTCCTCCACTAGGTCTTTTGTAGAAACGGTGCCATTTTCACTAATATACATGTAAATGGCTTTAATTCGAGTCAGCATTCGAGAAGTTCCAGAATTCAAAAAACCACTCCTTTACCTACCGCATTGTTTCATAACAGGTTAGTTAAGTATATTACTAGTTAAGCTTATATTTTCATTTTACTCTTTTTCAGTAGTTTCATAACGAAATTTATGAAAATAATACAAAAATTTAATGAAAATTTGCGCAAACGTAATCATTTTGCAAGTTTAAGGTAATATATTCTACAAAGAGTGTCATATTCCTTCTTTTTTCGTTCCATTTATTAATAAATTATGTTTAAATTTTAAAAGATGATAAACTATTTATATTAAAGGAGGTATTACTATGACACAAATTAATTGGATGGAAGAAGTTTTAAAACGTAAAGAAGATTATTTAAAGCAAACGATTGAACTTCTTAATATTGAAAGCGTTTATGATGAAGCGACTATTTCAAAAGAAGCACCTATGGGTAAAGGAATTAATGAAGCACTTACATACATGTTAAATTTAGGTGAAAAAGACGGTTTTATTCCAAAAAATGTTGATGGATATGCTGGTCACTTAGAAATGGGAAGCGGCGAAGAACTAGTAGGAATTCTTTGTCACTTAGATGTAGTACCTGCTGGTGATGGCTGGTCTCATGATCCATTTGATGCAATTATTAAAGATGGAAATATTTATGCACGTGGCGCAATTGATGATAAGGGTCCTACAATGGCTGCTTATTATGCAATGAAGATTGTGAAAGAATTAGGTTTGCCTATTAATAAACGTGTCCGTATGATTCTTGGAACAGATGAAGAAAGCCAATGGCGTTGTGTTGATCACTACTTTGAAAAAGAAGAAATGCCAACAATGGGCTTTGCACCTGATGCAGATTTCCCTATTATTTACGCTGAAAAGGGAATATTGGATATTAATTTCAAACAAGTGCAGTTAAATGAAGATAACGAGAGTGAATATAAATTAGTATCATTCTCTTCAGGTAGAAGAGTAAATATGGTTCCTGATTATGCAAAAGCTATCGTTTCAGGACCAAATTTTGATCAAGAAGCATTTACAAAGCATATTAGTGAATTAGGTTGTAAAGCTCAAGTTTCTGAAGAAAATGGACACAAAGTTTTAGAAGTAGAAGGCGTTTCTGTACATGGTATGGAGCCTGATAAAGGTAAGAATGCTGGTATTGCATTAGCAAGCTTCTTAAATCAATTTGAATTTAATATTAATGCTGATCGATTCTTAACATTTATCGTTGAAAACTTCAAAGGTGACTCTCGTGGTAAAAACTTGGGCGTTGCATTTAATGATGATATTACTGGAGATTTAACAATTAATTTAGGAATTATGCAATACGAAGAAAATAATGGTGGTTCATTTGGCTTAACTTTACGTTATCCAGTGACAACTGATATTGACTTTGTTATTTCAGCACTTACTGAACGTGGAAGTAAATATAGTTTTGAATATAATGAAATTAAAAACTCGAAGCCTCACCATGTTCCACAAGATCACCCATTAATTCAAACTTTACAAAAAGTATATGAAGAGCAAACGGGTGAGGAAGCAACATTGTTAACAATTGGTGGCGGTACATACGCACGTTCATTAAGTGCAGGTGTAGCTTTTGGACCATTATTCTTAGGAAAACCGGAAGTAGCTCACCAAAAAGACGAATATGCTGAAATTGATGATTTATTAAAAGCAATTGCAATTTATGCACAGTCTATTGCGGAATTAGTTAAGTAAAAATAAGATTTAGACTGATTAAACGACTCGATTTTTTGAGAAAATAAGGTGAAGCGAGCGTTTTTCGGTTAGTCAGTAAGGGGAGAAAAGTTCCTCCCCTTTTTTATGTATTTTTTTGGGAGTTGAGAATAATTTTGAACACGTTACAAGCACGAAAAAATAGCATCTTACTAATTTTTAAGGGCTATTATTTTTGTTTATTTTTTGCAATAGGATCGCTAGGACCTTTACTTTCTTCTTACTTTAAAAATGTGTTGGATTTATCAACACCACAAATTGGAATATTAATGTCTCTAACACCGATCGTTGCTATTTTTTCACAGCCTTTATGGGGAATGGTTAGTGACATGACGCTTAATCCTAAAAAAATGTTGCTTATAGCACAAATCTCCACAATCGTAATTGCACTTTTCTATTCTACAATCACTTCGTATGGCATGCTTTTATTTGTTGTCATCATGTTATCAATGACACAAAGTGCTTTAATTCCTCTTTCAGATAGTATTGCACTGAATTATGTCCAAAAAATTGGTGGGAATTACGGAGCTATTCGATTATATGGCTCAATTGGTTTTGCTTTTGCTGTATTAGTTTCGGGAAGATTAGCTGAAATTTTTGGTTTAGTTATTATATTTTTCGTATTTGCTTTTTGCATTTTAGTTGGCTTAGGTATTTCAATTTTTATTCCTAACGCTACCACAATTAGCAAAAGGGAGCCAATCTTAAAAGGTGTTCCGATTTTGCTATCTAATAAAAGTTTTTTATTATTTTTAATTTGTGCCTTTTTAGTTTTTGGACCAATTAGTGCAAATAATACTTACTTCGGTTTATATATTCAATCCTTAGGTGGAACATTAACAGGTGTTGGTATTGCATTCCTAATTTCAGCAGGTAGTGAAGCACCATTTTTGCAAGTAGCAAAGAGATTAATTAATCGATTTGGGATATATAATATATTAATTGCAACCGCTTTAGTATCAGCTTTAAGATGGTATTTTTATTTTACAAATCCTCCAATATCGGTTCTTTTTTTATCCTGTCTTACACAAGGACTATCGGTTGGATTATTTATTCCAGCAGCTCTCCAGTTTGTAAGAGATCAAGCACCAGATTCTTTAAAAGCAACTGCTGTTACAATATATTCTGGTTTAGGTTTAGGGATGGGAGAATGGTTTTGTACTTTCATAAGTGGATTTATATCAGAGGCATTTTCAATTAAAGCAATTTATATTTTATTTGGTTCTCTGAGTATAGTTGCAGTTGGAATCATGCAATACTTAAAGAAGGATTCTAACATAAAAGATAAAAAGGAGATTGCGTAGTTTGAGTGAACATTATTTTCTTGCTGTTCCTTTGCCAATACAAATAAAAGAAATTTTAGATGATTATTCAAAAAAGTGGGATACAAAACTACCATTAAAGAAATGGACTTTTAAAGATGATTTTCATATTACTTTATCATTTTTAGGTCCAGTTACATATTCAAAAAGTGAAGAGCTCATGGATCATTTAGAAAAAGAGCTAAACGATTTTAAAAGTTTTGATTTGTCGATTGATCAGTTAGGTATTTTTGGGAGTACTGTACAGCCACGGGTATGGTGGTTTGGTATAGAGAATAGTGTTGAATTAATGGAGTTACAAAATAGAATTTGTAAGATATGTGAAGAAATCGGTTTTTCAATTGATAAACGTCCATATAATCCGCATATTACAATCGCAAAGAAATATAATGATAGGTTCGATAAAGAATTTGAAATCCCACTTAATTGGGAAGAAGAACCTTTAAAATTCAAAGTGAATGAAGTAATTTTATATAAGATTCAACCTTCAAAAAAACCAAGTTACCATATTGCTGAATCAATTAACTTAAAGTAAATAAATAGATTGAAAATCTTGAACAATTTGATGAAATAAAGAAATATTTGAAGAAACTAATGAATACTTTCTGAAGAAGCATTAAAGTGGAATGAATGGCATTCAAATTATGTAGGTAACATCATTAAGGATTTGTTCTTTAGAATCCATTTGATCTCTTTGTGAATATACTAATCATATCGATTTAATAAATAACGAAAAATGCGTAGTTTTAATGTAAAGTTTTAAATTTATAGTCTGGATGGTGAATAGCGTTGTTTCATATTAAAAGGGCTTTTGAAGCTTATATAGATGGATTTCAAGAAATAACAATGATTATTCCCAAGTCGAACAAACATACCGTGCAGTCATATTTTGAACTAATTGAAGAGGATGGTCGGAAAACTAGGCTTCCTGTCGTATCTCGAATAGAGTTTGATAGATTTTTTAAATATACTGTTTTGACAACTGAAGTCCTTTTGTTAGAAAAAAAGTATGAGATTGAAGATGAATTTGGTATTCGCACAGATTTACAAGTAGGTGGGGTTATTCGTTCAAAGGACTTTGATGAAAAATATGCCTATGATGGAGAGGATTTAGGTGCGATTTACTCTAGTAAATCTACACAATTTAAATTATGGGCACCTACTGCTTCTAAGGTTAAGTTAAGAATGTATCAGGAATACGGTGAAAAAGAAAAGTTTACCGAAATGTTTATGGAACGTGATGGAAAAGGGACATGGAAAGCTGTAATCGATCGAGATTGTGACGGTTTAGTTTATAATTTTTTAGTATGTGTGAATCTGATTTGGCGAGAAGCTGTCGATCCTTATGCAAAAGCAGTTACTGTAAATGGTAAACATAGTGTAGTGATTGATTTATCAAAGAGTAGCAAAGTTAGTAAAGTAAATAGTACACCACCAAGTAAGTATACTGATTGTATTATTTATGAAGCCAGTATTCGAGATTTTACTTCTCATCCACTAAGTGGGATTCAAAAAAAGGGGTCTTTTCAAGGGTTTCATGAAAAAGATACGATGTACAATGGTTTTTCAACAGGTTTGGATTATATATGCAAGCTAGGAGTTACACATATTGAATTATTACCATTTTTTGATTTTGAAGGAATAGATGAAAATAATCCTTTCCAAAGCTATAATTGGGGCTACAATCCATTGAATTTCGATGCACCAGAAGGTAGTTATAGTTTAAAACCGGATGAACCACTCGAAAGAATAAATGAATTAAAAAAACTTATTTCAGTTTATCATGAACATGGTTTACGGATTATTATGGATGTTGTTTACAATCATGTTTATGAATTACAAACTAGCCATTTCGAAAAAATTGTGCCAGGATATTACTTTAGACAAGATGAACGTGGATTACCATCGAATGGAACAGGAGTAGGGAATGACTTTGCATCTGAAAGATTGATGGCTAGACGTTTTATTCTGCAATCAATAAAGTATTGGACTAAAGAATATGACATTGATGGGTTTAGGTTTGATTTAATGGGAATATTGGATACGGATACAATGAATCAAATTGTAACTGAACTGACAATCTTAAAACCAGAAATAATCATTTTTGGAGAAGGTTGGGATTTAAATACATCATTAAGTCCATCTTCTCGAAAAGCTACAATTAACCAAAGTCATCAACTATCAATGGTTGGGTTTTTTAATGATAAATTTCGAGATGGAATAAAAGGAAGCACTTTTTCATTTCAAGAAATTGGGTTTATTCAAGGTAATAATATTCATAATGAATATTTGTCCGATTTACTTTTAGGAAGCGTTGGCATTAATAAACAAGTAAATTTATTTAAAGAGCCATACCAATCAATAAATTATGTAGAATCACATGATAATCACACTATGTGGGACAGATTAAAGCTTTCCAATCAAAAAGAATGTGAGGAAATACTTAAGAAAAGGCATATCCTTGGAACGAGCATTGTATTATTTTCGTTTGGTGTACCGTTTCTTCATAGTGGTCAGGAGTTTTTTCGAACAAAAAAAGGTATAGAAAACAGTTATAATTCAGGCGACACAATTAATAGTATTGATTGGGCAAGAGCAGAACGTGAAGCGTCATCGATTAATACTGTTAAAGAATTTATCGCAATTCGAAAGCGCTTTAAATGTTTCCGTTTTTCTTTAAAAGAAGAAATAGAAAAGTATGTAAAGCCAGTCAATTTTCATCGAGATCTAATTGGTTACCGGATTAGCGGATTAGAAGAAATCGACCAAGTTAAAGAGATAATGGTGTTATTTCATAATGGTCTGACTGATAAATACATTGATTTAGGAACTGAAGAAGCCAATTGGGAATATATATGGGATGGTCATAATCATTATGTTAATAAAGGGATGAAAGTGGAATGTAAAAAATTACCAATGCCATCACTTTCGACCGTTGTATTAGTAAAATACTAGCAACTACTTGCAGATTCTAATTAAACAATGTAAACTTGTAAAAGATGGCTTATTACAGCTGATTGTAATAGGCTATCTTTCTTTTTGTAATAAAATAATTTTAAATACAAACATATATAACACAAGGAACGGAAGAACAATGGATAATCATATACAAGAAATACTCGGAAAAGAATGGACAATCTCGCCAGCCGGTGGTTTTACTGGTGAAGCGTATATAGCAGAAAATAATGATAAGAGATTATTTCTAAAACGAAATTCTTCTCCTTTTTTAGCAGTGTTATCAGCAGCTGGTTTTGTTCCAAAATTAGTTTGGACTAGAAGACTAGAAAATGGTGATGTACTTACTGCTCAAGAGTGGGTAATCGCACGCAGTTTAGAACCTCATGAGCTCTCTGCGAAAGGGGTTGCGCAATTTTTATATCGTATCCATTCATCCAAAGAATTGTTATATATGTTAACGAAGCTGGGGATTAATCCATTAGAACCTCAGGAATTACTGCAAACAATTGTAGGAAATCTTACTGAAGAGTTTACACAAAGCCAGATCATTGTAAAAGGCATCGAATATTTAGAGGAAAATATGCCATCTTTTGATTCAGAGGATTTAGTCGTTTGTCATAGTGATTTAAATCATCATAATTGGTTACTTACTGAGTCAAATAATTTATATTTAATTGATTGGGATGAGGCAATCATTGCTGATAAAGCATTTGATTTGGGCATGTTTTTATTCACATATGTAGAACAGAACGATTGGGACAAATGGCTTCGAAATTATGGAATAAAATTAACTGAAGACCTATTAAATCGAATGACTTGGTATGTAGTCGCTCAAACAATCATTTGGATTAAATGGTACACTCTTCGTGAAAATGAAAAGCAGACTCAAAAAATGAAGAGCCTGCTAGAGAAGATATTAGATTAAATAAAAATTTCCTCGGAAATTGTCATATAGATTAAGAATAAGTATTGAAATCAGTCACCCATTGAGAGAGTTGATTTTGGTGGTTTGTAATGTGCTGATCTAAATCAGCAGAATACTTTCCAGACTGACTATAATAATAAACGTCATTTAACATGCTTTTTACATCATCTGTTATTTGGTCGTTCGTTAATAAGGATTGAACAAGTCTTTCTAATTGCTCACATTCTGATATAGTTCCACAACAGTCAGATTGGTGATTCATTAAAATATCACGTAAAATGGTTAATTGATGTTCATGATTTAAAGGCATAAATTCACATCCTTGTTTTATTAAGTACACTTGAAATAGTTTGTGTTATAAGAAATGATTTTATACTATACCTGAATAACCGAGTGCCATAGTGCTTGGTTTTTTCTTTGAGTAAATATAAATTGCAAAATCGAGAGGGAGTAAAATCTTATGAGATTAAGACATAAGCCAGGTGCGGCAGATCAAGTTAAAGAAAATGCTCATTATGTAATTCCAAATCCGTCTGAACAAAAAGGGAAATGGAGAGAAGTTTTCCAAAATGATCAACCAATTCATATCGAGGTTGGTACGGGTAGAGGTCGTTTTATGGTCGGTATGGCTAAAGCCAATCCTCATATTAACTATATTGGCATTGAGAAATATACAAGTGTAATTTCTGATGCATTAGATAAATTAATTGAAGCTGAAGTTCCGAACTTAAAGCTGTTAAATGTAGATGCTCAAAAATTAACGGATTTCTTTGAGGACGGAGAAATAGATCGAGTATATTTAAACTTTTCTGATCCATGGCCAAAGGTACGTCATGAAAAACGTCGATTAACATATAAAACATTTTTAAATATGTATCAGCAAATCTTGAAAAATGATGGGGAAATTCATTTTAAAACAGATAATCAAGATTTATTCGAGTTTTCAATCATGAGTATGGCGAACTACGGAATGACAATGCATTTCTTAAGCCTAGATCTTCATAATAGTGATTTTGAAGGAAATATTATGACTGAATACGAAGAAAAATTTTCTTCAAAAGGTAACCGTATTTACCGTGTTGAAGCTGCTTACAGAAACTAATCAAAAGACTATCGTGATATATTGATCATGATAGTCTTTTTTATTTTGCTACAGTACAAGAAATTTTAATAAGAATCTTTATGTTCAAGCAAACTAAACCGATTTTTGATTTCATATTCACTAGTGATTCCTTTCTTTCACCTATTCATGGTCTTAAAATATTCAGTAAATTCGTAAAAGTGGTATAATATTTAGGTCTAGTAAAAAAGAAAGGGGATAAGTATGGAACAGTTGAAAATTGGAACTTGTACAATTCAGTGGCTTACTGGAGGAAATACCCATTTAGATGGTGGAGCAATGTTTGGAGTTGTTCCAAAGGCACTTTGGTCAAAAAAATATATAGTTAATGAGAAAAACCAAATTCCTTTACGTACTGATCCAGTATTTATTCAAACAAATGGTTTAAACATTATTATTGATAGTGGAATTGGTGTTAACAAATTAAATGAGAAACAAAAAAGAAATTTTGGCGTTACAGAGGATTCAATGTTAGAAGAATCATTAGCAAAGCACGGATTAAAACTAGACGATATTGATTATGTCATTATGACACATTTGCATTTTGATCATGCAAGTGGATTAACAAAACTTGAAAATGGTGAATTCAAACCTGTATTTTCGAATGCGAAAATTATTACTTCTCAAATTGAATGGGATGAGATGAGAAATCCGAATATTCGCTCAAGTAATACATATTGGAAAGAAAATTGGGAAGCAATCGGGCACCAAGTAATCGCATTTGAAAAAGACTATTCTTTAACAGATGAAATAACGATTATTCACACAGGTGGACATAGCGATGGGCACAGTATTATAAAAATTGAAACTGAAGATGAGCTATTATTACATATGGGGGATTTAATGCCTACACATGCACATCAATCACCTTTATGGGTTATGGCATATGATGATTACCCAATGACATCTATTTACGCAAAAGAAAAATGGGTTAATTTTGGTTTGCAAAAAAAATCTTGGTTTACGTTCTATCATGACGATGTATTTAGAGCAATAAAATGGAGCGCCGAAGGACAAGTATTACAGTCGATCGAACGCTCCAAATAATTTGGCTATTGTAGTTAAACAATTTGAGCAGAAATTAGCTCACCATTTACGGCATTAATGATGAATGAATAGTTTGTAGTATCATTATCTGATTCTACTACTGTAAAACCACCTTCATAAACATCACCTTCATAATCAGGTAAATCTGCCCACTTTGGTTCTGAATGAATCCAAGTTCCAGTTACATTACCATATGAAAGAAATACTGGCTTAATTGTTTTTAATGCTTTTTCTGCTGGAATATATTGTGAAGATAATTTTTTTTGTAAATATAGTCCACCAGCAACACCTAAACCTAGGCCAATTAGGACGCGTTTAAGTTTCATTTGTACCACCTCTATTTAAGTATTATGTGCTTGAAAAAATATTCTACTACTTATCTTAGTCAAACCGGAGCAACATTTCAACGGTTAGCATTGGTATTATGTGTTATTTTTAGATAAAATAAAAAAAGAAGATATGATTTGTACAGAGAGGAACTTTAATTATGAATCAAGATACTCTACAGCTTTTTAAATTTTTAACAGAATTACAAGGTGCATCAGGATTTGAGCATGAAGTTCGTCACTTCATGAGAAAAGAACTTGAGAAATATACAAATGAGATTGTGCAAGATCGTTTAGGAAGTATTTTTGGAGTTAAACGTGGAACTGAAGATGGACCTACTGTAATGGTGGCAGGTCATATGGATGAAGTTGGTTTCATGGTTACTCAAATTACAGAAAACGGAATGCTAAGATTTCAACCACTAGGAGGCTGGTGGAACCAAGTATTACTTGCTCAAAGAGTTCAAGTAATGACAGATCAAGGACCAGTAATTGGCGTGATTGGTTCAATTCCACCACATTTATTAAGTGATGAGTTAAGAGCTAGACCAATGGATATTAAAAATATGTTAATTGATATTGGTGCAGATAACAAAGAAGATGCAATAAATATTGGCATTCGTCCAGGTCAACAAATTGTACCAGTTTGTCCGTTCACTCCTATGGCTAATGAGAAAAAAATCATGGCAAAAGCTTGGGATAACCGTTACGGTTGTGGACTTGCGATTGAATTATTAAAAGAAGTTCAAAATGAAACTTTACCAAATATTTTATATTCAGGTGCTACTGTTCAAGAAGAAGTTGGACTAAGAGGGGCACAAACAGCTGCAAATATGATTAAACCTGATATCTTTTATGCACTAGATGCTAGCCCAGCTAATGATATGTCAGGTTCTAAATCCGAGTTCGGTCAATTAGGTAAAGGTGTTTTATTACGGATTTTAGACCGCACGATGGTTACTCATAAAGGAATCCGTGAATTTATTTTAGATACTGCAGAAACGAATAAAATTCCTTACCAATATTTTGTTTCACAAGGTGGAACAGATGCTGGACGAGTACATGTTTCAAACGATGGCGTACCATCTGCTGTAATTGGTATTTGCTCTCGTTATATTCACACTGCAGCATCAATTATTCATGTTGATGATTATTTAGCTGCAAAAGAATTACTAGTTAAGCTAGTTAAAGCGACTGATAAAACAACTGTTGAAACATTACGAAATTATTAAGAAAGTAAGAAAGAAGCCTTAAAAAGAGGCTTCTTTTTTTTATTGAAAATCCTTACCTTGCCTTTCCCAATCCCTACACTTCACATCTTTTCTTATCGATCCCCTATAACTTTAACTCTTTTTTAAATTAATGTTATTAATAAATTCTTAACATGCAGTTAATGTGGGTTTTACGATGTTGTTTTATGATGAAACCGTAACAATCAGTAATGAACATTAAACAAACCACATTGATGTGAGGAGATCTAAAATGAAAACTGAATTTAAAAAGAAAAGTTACAAGGCAGTGCAAGTTGTCGTTTTGGGTATGACAGTTCTAGGACTAACAGCATGCGGAAAAGCCGTGGAAACGAAAAGTGAATCTGTATTAAATCCAAATTCATTAACTCTTAAAGAAATTGAAACAAAAGCAAAAAAAGAAGGTGAAATAAATAGTGTAGGCATGCCTGATTCATGGGCTAACTGGGTTGAAACTTGGAATGAAGTTAATAAAAATTATAATTTGAAACATACTGACACAGATTTGTCTAGTGCGGAAGAGATTGCAAAAATGGAATCTGAAAAAGAGAATGCTACTACTGATATTGGGGATGTTGGAATGGCCTTTGGTCCAATCGCTGAACAAAAGAATTTAACTATTCCATACAAAACATCTTACTGGAACGAGATTCCTGATTGGGCGAAGGATGACAATGGTGACTGGGTAGTCGGATACCAAGGAACTATTTCTTTTCTGACAAATAAAGAACTAGTAAAAACACCTCCTAAATCTTGGGACGATATTTTAAAGGGGAATTATAAAGTAACCGTTGGAGATGTTCAGCGTGGTACACAAAACCAAATGGCTGTACTTGCTGCTGCTATTGCATACGGTGGAGATGAAACAAATATCCAACCAGGGATCGACTTTTTTAAAAAGCTTGCTAAGCAAGGACGATTAAGCTTAACAGATGCCAAACCAGCAAACATCGAAAAAGGAGAAGTTGAAGTAGCACTTGTTTGGGACTTTAATGCGCTTGGTTATGCTGAAGCAATTAAGCGTAGTCAATTTGACGTATCTATACCTAGTGATGGGTCAGTTGTTAGTGGATACTCAACTATTATCAATAAATATGCTAAACATCCTTATGCTGCTATGGCTACAAGGGAATATATTTTAAGCGATGAAGGACAAATAAACTTAGCAAAAGGATTTGCTCGACCAATCCGTAATGTTGAGCTTCCAAAGGATGTAGCTGAAAAAATGGTTCCAAAAGAGCAATACAAAAATGCAAAGCCAATTAGAGATTTTAAGGCTTGGGAAGAAACTGCAAAAACTTTACCTCAAATCTGGCAAGAAGAGGTGTTAGTAAATGTCAAATAAAGTTATAGCTATAGTTGTTGATGGAATGAGATATGACAAAGCATGCGAAGCGCTTGGATATTTACAGCATTTAGTGGAAATAAATCAAGCTGCACTATACAAGATGAAGTCGGAGCTTCCGAGTCTTTCTCGCCCATTATATGAAGTGTTATTAACTGGAACACCATCATCTGTAAATGGAATTACATCTAATCAAGCAGTTCGTTTATCGAATGAAAAAAGTATCTTTCATCTTACAAAGGAAAATGGATTGAGAAACGGAGCGGTATCTTATTACTGGGTAAGCGAACTATATAATCGAGCACCATTTAATTTTATTGAAGATCGAGAACAAGATGATCTATCTAAAGCGATTCAACACGGGAAATTCTATTGGGATGATGACTATCCAGACAGTCACGTGTTTATGGATGCAGAAGCTTTACGTAGAAAATATGATCCTCACTTTTTATACATTCACCCTTTAGGTGTAGACGTTAAAGGAGAACTATTTGGTTCCGAATCGAAAGAATATCGTGAACAAATTTTAAAAATAGGCAGCTTGTTAGCGCAACTTCTGCCAATTTGGATGTCAGAAGGTTATCACATTTTAATTACTTCTGATCATGGAATGAGCGAAACTGGTAATCACGGAGGAATAACAGCGGGCGAACGAGATATACCACTTTTTATTATTAGTCCAAAAGTTGAGCCAGGTGTTTATAACGAAGTAATCCCTCAGCTAGCTTTTGCTCCACTTGTTTGTGAGCTCTTAAATATTGAGCTGTCCGATAAGATGATTTCTTATCGATTACCCGGTTATAAGGAAAAAAATGAAGTTTATTGAAATGAAGATTTTAAGGAATGGAGAATTGGTTTAGTGAAATTCACCAATTCTCTAATGTTTAAAGAATTTAAGGGAGCGAGAATTTTTGCAAAAGATAAAAAAACATAAGATTTACTTATCAGCTCTTTTATTGCCATTTGTATTGTTTGTAATAGGTTTTGAATTAGGGCCATTGATGGCCATGATTAAGAATGGTTTTTATGCTGATGACGGAAAGCATCTTACTATTGATCAATATATAACTATATTTAAAAGTAAGTTCTACTTACAAGCTATTAAAAATAGTATAGTTATTTCTATTATTTCGGCAGTTATTTCGATTCTAATAGCTGTAGTCATGGCTTATTCTTTTACAAAGTTTTCACGTAAAATACAAAATCGTCTATTAATGATTGCTAATATGACTTCAAATTTTGAAGGAATCCCTCTTTCTTTCTCGTATATTATTTTACTTGGAAACAACGGATTGTTTACTTTGCTTTTTGCAAAACTTGGCTGGAATTTATTTTCTGATTTTAATTTATATTCATGGACCGGACTGATACTCGTCTATATATATTTCCAAATTCCTCTGGCAATATTGCTGATTTATCCTTCGTTTCAAGGAATTAAACAACAATGGAAAGAAGCGTCTGCATTATTAGGAGGATCAACAATATCCTTTTGGATTAGAATTGGAATTCCAGTACTCTTACCAAGTATAGTAGGTACTTTTAGTATTTTATTTGCTAACGCTATGGGGGCTTATGCAACGGCCTACGCATTAGTTGGTAGTAATTATAATTTGTTGTCATTGCAAATTGCCTCACTTGTCGCAAGTGATGTTACATTAAAACCACAATTAGGTAGTGCACTAGGAGTCCTTCTAGCAACAACTATGATTGGAGCGATGTGGATTAATGAAAGAATGATGCGTCGCATTAGGAGGGACTTACGATGAAATTATCATCAACGTTTTTTAAAGTAATAGTTGGATTACTTGTAATCTATTTATTGATTCCACTAGTTGGTACATTTTTATTTTCAATTGCTAATAAATGGGATCATTCAATCTTACCTGAAAGTTATACATTAAATTGGTATATTGAATTATTTCAAGATGGACGATTTTTTGATGCTTTTCAACGAACATTATTTTTAATTATCATAACTGTCATTTTAAGCATTTCAATCATGCTTCCAACAATTTTTATCATAACTGTATATTTTAAAAAATTTGAAGGAATCCTCCAAGCAATTGCGATGCTTCCATATGGAATTCCACCTATTGTAGGAGCAGTTGGGTTAATAAAGCTATATTCTAATGGCCCATTACAAATTGCAGGTACTCCATGGATATTAGTTGGAGCTTACTTTATAACCATTTTACCTTTTATGTATCAAGGTATTCGTAATAGTCTTAGAACGTTAAATGCCATTCAACTTGTAGATGCAGCAGAATTACTTGGTGCAACTAAATTTCAAGCATTTCGAACTGTTGTACTTCCAAATATATTATCTGGAATATTAGTTTCAAGTTTATTATCTGTAGCTCTTTTATTTAGTGAATTTGCTTTTGCTAATTTACTAGTAGGAGGAAGATTTGAGACCTTGCAAATATATCTTGTTGATAAATTAAATAGCAGTGGACATTTAACAAGTGCCATAGTTATTACTTATTATTTGGTGATTTTACTTTTAACTGGAACGGTCTTAAAACTCTCGTTTAGAGCAAAAAAAAATCCAGTTTTGTTAAATAAAAAGTCGTCTATTTTAAAAAAACAAAGTCATTTTAAAAATACAGCAATAGAAGGTGAAGTTAAATGAGCTATGTAAATATTGATCAAGTGACTAAAAAATATCAAAATCAAGTCGTCTTAAATAATATTTCCTTAACATTAAATAAAGGAGAATTCGTAACGCTTTTAGGTCAAAGCGGATGCGGAAAAAGTACTTTATTACGTTCTATTGCTGGACTTGAAGACGTCGAGGTAGGAAATATATTAATTGATGGAAAAAACATAACTAATTTACCTCCACGCCAACGTGAAGTAGGTATGGTATTTCAGTCTTACGCACTTTTTCCAAATATGACAGTATTTGAAAATATTGCATATGGTCTAAAAATGAAAAAAGCTAAAAACATTCAAGTAAATGTAAAAAAAATGATTGAATTAGTTGATTTAATAGATAAAGAAGAATCATACCCTCACCAATTATCAGGAGGACAGCAACAAAGAGTTGCTTTAGCACGAGCACTTGTCATGGAACCAAAAGTACTACTGTTGGATGAACCGTTAAGTGCATTAGATGCAAAAATTCGAAAAAGCTTACAAAAAGAATTAAAAAGAATACAGCAAGAACTAGATATTACGACTATTTTTGTTACACATGATCAAGAAGAAGCAATGACAATGTCGGATCGAATTTTTGTGATGAATAATGGAAATGTAGTACAAGAAGGTACGCCTTCTGAGATCTATACAACACCAGTAAATAAGTTCGTAGCAAAATTCATCGGAAATTATAATGTTTATGAGATGGACGTTTTTCATAAACTTGTCCGTAGTAATGAATTAATTGGAAATGATGTAGCAATTCGACCTGAAGTATTAAAATTAGTAGCTGTGGGAAATGACAGCATGGATTTACAACGAAATTGGGGAATAAAGGGGATTATTTCAGATGTTACGATGACTGGTAATGTTTTAAGGTACGAAGTTGAAACCGAAGAATCTGCATTTCTTGTAGACAACCTTAACCACCGAGGTGAAATGTTCCAGCAAGGGGAGCAAGTTAACATTATTGTACCTAAGAAAGAATGCGTTATCTTATAAATTATTAAAGCTTCTGGAGGATTAAAATGTCTGTTTTACCTGAGGAAAGAAAAAACGAGATTTTAAAAGAACTTAATAAAAAAGGAAAAGTTAAAGTTATCGATTTAGTTGAACAATTTAATGTATCAGAAGAAACGATTCGTCGAGATTTAATGATTTTAGAAGAAAAAGGCCTTTTAAAAAAGGTGTATGGTGGAGCAATAAAAACAGTTTTCCAAAATGAGGAGCCTCCTTTTAAGCAGCGAACGACTGTTAATCAGGAAGCAAAAGTAAAAATTGGTAAAAAGGCTATGGACCTAATTTCCAACGGAGATGTTATTGCAATTGATGTAGGCACAACAATGCTTGAATTTGCTCAGTGTATTGAAAATAAAAAAGACATTACTATATTGACTAATTCATTACCGGTATCTTCGCTGTTAACAGAATCACTAAATCAAAATAAGTTTACCGGACAAATATTATTACTTGGTGGAATAGTTGATCCAAAGCAACAGTCAATAAGTGGAAGTATTACAGAACAATTACTAAGTCAATTTAATATTGATAAGGCATTTATTTCAGCGGGTGGTGTTTCAGCTCAAAATGGAGTAAGCAATTATCATTTCCATGAAACTTTAGTTTCTCGAAAAATGGTTGAAGTGTCTAAGCAAGTGATTTTATTAACAGATTACTCGAAAATTGGTGTAGATACATTTTGTAAAGTTTGTTCTCTTGATAAGGTTGATGCAATAGTATGTGACCATTCATTTCCAGAAGAATGGAAAGAGCATTCAATATTAGAAGAAATCAAATGGATTCAAGCAAATTAAAATCGATGGACTACATTCTATTTATTCTTTTTTTAGTAGACAATAACGTAATTAATGAATCGTTATTGTCCTTCTAAAGCTTGTCATTTTGGTGATGACCTATTACTTAACACTATAAAACTAGATGAAAAGCATAATAAATTAAAGGGGATATAATCAATGAGTTTCATTGCAATAGATTTAGATGGAACATTATTAAATAATGAGAATGAAATTAGTGAAGAAAATATTAATGCAATTAAATTTGCAGGGGAAAATGGAATTGAAATCGTTATTTCAACCGGTCGAGCGCATTTTGATGTCAAAAAAATTTGTGAAAGATTCAGGATATCGCCATATGTGATCGGAACAAATGGGGCAACAATTCATTCAAAAAACGGAGAATGTATCTCATCAATTACAATCTCAAAAACGAATATTGAACAAATATTAAGTTGGCTTGATGACCGAGGTTATTATTTTGAAGTTTTTACAGATAAAAGCATTTATGCTCTTAAAGAAAGAAGAAAAATTTTCCAAAATGAGATTAATACCCTTAAAAGAGATGAGTTAGATGAAGAAATGAAAGAATTAGTTAATGTTGCTGAAAGACAATTCGATCAGTTCGGGTATGTATTAGTTGATAACTGTCAGGAAATCATACAACATAATGAAGAAGTTAATAATATTTTAGTATGTACGTTTGATATGAAAAAATTAGAAGAAGCTAGTAATCAATTTAATAAGTGTGTTGAGCTGATGGTTGTTTCATCTGCGGAGCATAATATTGAGATTACGAATCGCTCTGCATCAAAAGGATTAGCATTAGAAAAGTTACTATTTTTATTGAATGGCTCTTTAGAGCAGTCTATGGCTATTGGCGACAGTAATAATGATATTTCGATGCTTGAAAAAGTAGGATATAGTGTTGCAATGGGGAATGCAAAAGAAGAAATCAAAGCAATTTGTACAACGGCAACTCTAAATAATGATGAAAATGGCGTTGCCCATGCTATTTATCGATATATAGATACTTTTGTATCTAAAAGATAAAAGTTTTGGAAGGTGTGTAATGTTTCTATGTTATCTCTGTAGAAAAATTTTTGACCCAAATGAGGTAATAGTTGAATGATTCAATGGATCGTAAAGATGCTTTCATTTTGAAAGTGTCTTTTTTATTGTATATTAAAATTATATTTATAACTTAATAATACATAAGACCAGTGAATGGAGTTAAGACAATGAAAATAATAATTGGTTCTTTAAATCCTACAAAAGTAGGAGCCGTTAAAAAAGTTTTTAATCAGTATCAAGTTGAGGGAATAAATGTTCCATCAAATGTTTCGAATCAACCTTTGACTGATCAAGAAACTATGCATGGTGCTATAAATAGAGCGCATAATGCTAGAATCGCAGGTGAGTCTAAAATCGGTATTGGACTAGAAGGTGGGGTCATTATAGAAAACGATCGGCTTTTTCTTTGTAACTGGGGAGCACTTGTATATGAAAATGAAGTAATACTAGCAAGCGGAGCAAAAATTTTATTACCTAGCGAATTTATTAATGAGCTACGAAATGGAACCGAGCTTGCAGTATTAATGGAACGATATACGAATGAAAAAGATATACGTAGTAAAGAAGGGGCAGTAGGGGTATTTACGAATGGCCGAATTACTAGGACAGAGATCTTTGAACATATTTGTGAATTACTATTAGGACAATATGAATTCAAGAAACGAAAAGAAGATAACAATTGAGAGTCATCCTTTTTGCATATCGATAAAAATAAGATAAAATAAAAGAAAATGAATTAAGCGAGGGAATAAGAATGGAAAAAATTACATCAGTTGAACAATTTGAACAAGCGAAACAAGGAGAAAAAGTTGTTTTCCAATTTTCAGCAAATTGGTGCCCGGATTGCAGATTTTTAGATATGTTCTTTCAAGAAATAATTGATGAAAATAAAGATTTTACGTTTTATTATGTAGATCGTGACCAATTTATTGAGGTGTGCCAAAATCTAGATATTTTTGGAATACCAAGTTTTGTAGCGTTTAATAATGGTGAAGAAATTGGCCGTTATGTAAATAAAGATCGTAAAACAAAAGAACAAGTAGAAGAGTTTCTTGAAGGATTAAGAGGCTAATAAGGTAGGTAAAACAATTGGCAAAGAAAACAACACTAGACTTAAAAAAAATGATCGAAAACCGCCTTGGAAATGAAGATTGGCGTTTTATCTATGATCGAGAAAAAGAAGACCTTCGAATTGAAGGGATTGAAAGTAATAAAGGGATGAGTGTCTCTTTAAATAGTGCAGTAGCAAAGTATGAAGCAGAAGGTGAAGAGGCATTTAATGAATTAATTTATTATATAAAAGAAGCACTTTCTGCTATGCACTCTGAAACTGTATTTCTTGAAGAACAAATTCGACCAGTTATTCGAGCTACATCGTTTCCGACAGAAAAGGAAGAAGGAAATTTATTTGTAACTGATGAGCATACTGCAGAAACTAGAATTTACTATGCTATTGATTCAGAAAAAACGTATCAACTTATTGATGAAAAATTATTAGTAAAGTCAGGTTATACAAAAGAGCAGCTCCATTCTATTGCTTTATTTAATTTAAGAAAAATGCCCGTTCAAGTAAAAGAAGATATTGTTGCAGATAATACTTTTTATTTTGTACGTACAAATGATGGATACGATGCGAGTAGAGTACTGAATAGTACTTTTATAAAAGAAATTCAATCAAAAGTAAAAGGTGAATTATTAGTAGGAATTCCACATGGAGATGTACTAATCCTTGCTGACATTCGAAATAACATAGGTTATGATATAATGGCGCAAATGAATATGAGTTTCTTTGCAAGTGGGAAAATACCAATTACATCATTGTCATTTGCTTACGAAAATGAAAAGCTAATGCCAGTATTTATTTTAGGGAAACAGAAGAAGCAATAGAGAGGAAGAAATCAGTGAATATTTTTTATAACAAAGAAGGAATCGGCGATACTCTATTAATTACACTAAAACAAATTCCATCAGAAGATCGTCAAGTTGAGCGAAAAGGGAATATTGCACGCGTATATAGTTCAGTTACAAATGAAACAGTTGCTATTAATGTGTTTGAGGCATCTACTTATGTAGATGTTCAAGAAAATGGTATCGTTACGATTACTGAACACATTGTGAATACGGTTAATGAACTACTAGCAAAGGAAGGGTTTGAAGATACATTAGTATTAGACCTTTCACCTAAATTCGTTATTGGATATGTGATTGAAAAAGAAAAACATCCAAATGCTGATAAATTAAATATTTGCAAAGTAGATGTTGGAACAGATACATTACAAATCGTTTGTGGTGCTCCAAATGTTGAACAAGGACAAAAGGTTGTTGTTGCAAAAGTTGGTGCAGTAATGCCATCAGGATTAGTTATTAAGGATGCTAATTTACGTGGAGTGGATTCATTCGGTATGATTTGCTCTGCACGTGAACTTGATCTACCTGACGCTCCACAAGAAAAAGGAATCTTAGTTCTAGAAGCTGATGCTGAAGTTGGAAAAGCTTTTTTTAACTAAATAATATATATTTTCGTATAAATACTAGGCCATGAATTGGTCTAGTATTTTTTCTGTTTTTCAATAAAAGAATTATTATTTTAATAATAATTTGATTAAATTATATATTTGATATGGAAATATGATTGAACTAGCGCAATTTGTAATAATAATGTGTTTTTTGTCATTATGTCACATGGTAAAATAAAAGGTATGAAAAGAAATAGAGAGAGTGAGAAAAATGAAAAATTGGTTAAAAAGCCTTTTTAAGGCGAATAGCCTTAATGAGATAGAAGAAGAGTTTGAAGAAGGGTTTAAAGAAAAGCCTGTTGAGGAGAAAGTTTATCAATCACACTCTATCGAAAAAAAGAGAAGCGCTTCACATGAGCGTCCAAAATTTAGATTTCCAATTGAATTAGATGAAGAAATACCGTCACCAAAGCCGATAAAGGAAACAAAAATTGAACCAGTTATTAAACAAGAAAAAAATGATGATATTTGGCAAAAGTCACCAAACAATTTAAATAAAGAATATAAACCTACATATAATCAGAGTAATAATTTTATAAGAAATACTTTTCAAAGCAATACTTCTCAAAGCACTCAATACGATAAAAGTAATTTATCTAGTCGACTTGAAAAAAATCAGGTCTCAAAAAGTGAGGAAGAACCAGTAAAAGTAGAAAAAGAAGAAAAAGAAGAAAAGGTCGATATTGTATTTCGTCCAAAAAGAAAAACACCATTTCGACCAAGTGAATATATTTCACCAATTTATGGTTATCAAAAACCTCCGATAAAAGAAGAAAATACTACTGCTGTTAACATTTCTTCAACTAAAGAAGAAATGAGAGATGAAGCTTCTCAAATTAATAATGTACTTGAAACTTCGTTTGAAAAAGTTGAAATCGACACTTTCGAAAATAGAAGTTTCGGCAATCAAAATCAAGAAATAATTGAAGTGTTAGAGCTAGTAGAAAAAGAAGAAATTCAAACTGAAGCTATTCAAGTTGAAAATGAAGAGCTACATGTTGAAGTTCATCAAAGTGAAATAGAACATGAAGTTGAAGATGAACAACTTGAAACCCATGAAATTGAAGTTGAAGAGACGAATGAAGATTTAGAACCTGAAGTTCATCAGGTAGAAGCGGAAGATGAAAATACGAATGAAGTTGTACAGCTTGTGGTACATCCAATTGAAACAGAAGCTGAAGTGAAAAAGGAAGAAGTACAATTCGGAACCCTTAAAATCGAAGCAGAAACTGCAGCGAAAGAGGAAGAAGTACAATTCGAAACCCTTAAAATTGAATCAGAGGCTGCAGTACAGCATGAAGTAAATATTCATGGGTCTGATCTTGCCTCCATTAAAGAAGACAAAGAAAACGATGATTTTACTCTAAATATGGAAGACATCATTGAACAAAATGACTCGAATAATCATGATGAGACTTTGGTCCAATATGATGAAAACGAAGACAAAGGTATTGATTCTGTTCAAAATAATGAAGTGTATGAAGTAGAGCCTGAATTAACAGATGAGGTTATAAAAGAGATTAAAGAAGAGACGGTACAGCATGAAAGTTCCAATGTAGAATCTAAAGTAGAGGAATCCGTTGGAATTAATCAACATTCTGATACAAACATTAATGAACAGATAAAGCCTGAAATTGAAGCTAATCAAGAGGAATCTGAACCTAAACCAATCGAGAAACGTCAGAAAAAACGCCATTTTCCTTTTAATGTAATGATGCTTAGAAGTGACGTAGAGTCGTCAAGAAAAGCGAATATAATGAGACAACTTCGTGAATTACAAAGTGAATCTGCTGCAACAGTAGAAAAGGTAAATGAAGAAGTTGAGACAAAACATAATGAACTGATGATTGAGAATGCTAATTTATCTGTACAAAGTGAAACTTTATCTATAGAGAAAGTTCAACCAAGTGAAATAATTAGTGAAGCAATCACTCAGGAATTTACACCTGAAGGAATTCAAAATCAGCCAGTTCTTGAAACTGAAGAAAGTAAAACAGAAACGAACTTAACGAAAGAGAATGTTCAGACTGATGAACCTCAAAGTTTAGAAGAAATGCCACCAGTACTTTATGAATTACCAGAATTAGATTTATTAGTTGATCCTCCAATGGAACAATTTAATGATGGAGATTGGGTTGAGGATCAAAAGCAACTTCTACAAGAAACATTACATAATTTTAATGTAGGAGCTAAAGTAATTGCTGCAACCCAAGGTCCAACAGTAACTCGTTTCGAAGTACAGCCTGATCCTGGGGTTAAAGTAAATAAAATAACGAACTTACAAGATGATATTAAACTGAGCCTAGCAGCTAGGGATATTCGAATTGAAGCACCGATTCCTGGTCGAAGTGCCATTGGTATAGAAGTGCCAAATAAAGAAAGTAAGCCTGTATACTTAAGAGAATTAGTTAGTCAGGATAAATTTTTGCAAAGCGAGTCACCTTTAACAGTTGCTCTAGGACTTGATATAGGTGGAGATCCTGTCTATGCAGATATTTCAAAAATGCCACATGGTTTAATTGCTGGAGCAACAGGATCAGGAAAGAGCGTATGTATTAATTCAATTCTAGTTAGCATTTTATATAAAGCGAAACCTCATGAAGTGAAATTAATTTTAATCGATCCTAAGATGGTTGAACTTGCACCGTACAATCATATTCCACATCTTATTTCGCCAGTCATTACTGACGCTAGAGCCGCGACTGCTGCTTTAAAGTGGGCATGTGATGAAATGGATCGACGTTATGATTTATTTGCTCATGCTGGAGCAAGAGATATTAAGCGATTCAATGATTTAGCGAAGAAAAAAGGTGCTTATAATGATGAGTTACCTTACTTAGTCATTATTATTGATGAATTAGCGGATTTAATGATGGTATCTCCTGGAGATGTAGAAACTTATATTTGTCGTATTGCCCAAAAAGCGAGAGCATGCGGAATCCATTTATTAGTTGCAACTCAAAGACCTTCAGTTGATGTCATTACAGGTATTATTAAATCAAATATACCGACGCGTATTGCGTTTACAGTATCTTCACAAGTAGATTCTAGAACAATTATTGATATTGGCGGAGCTGAAAAGTTACTTGGACGAGGAGATATGTTATTCTTAGATAATGGAAAATCTCAAGCAATTCGATTACAAGGAGTTTATGTTTCGGATGATGAAATCGAACATGTTGTAGAGATTGTTAAAGACCAACAAAAACCGAATTACTTATTTAATCAAGAGGAACTTGTAGCAAAAGCGGATGCACAAGATGTTGATGATGAACTTTTTGAAGAAGCAGTGGAGTTTGTCATTGATCAAAAAGGTGCTTCTGTTTCAATGTTACAAAGACGTTTTCGAATTGGGTACAACCGTGCAGCTAGATTAATTGACCTAATGTTTGATCACGGGATTGTATCGAATCAAAATGGAAGTAAACCTCGTGATGTACTGATCACATCATTAGAGGAGATTCGTTCTGAGTGATATATTAGAAATTCGATAAAAATTAAGTAACGAATGTTAAAGTTTTTTTAACCCATACTAGAAAAAAAGAACGATACTTTTCAGCAGGTGAAGATTCATGGAAAAAGAATTAGATTTAAAATTACAAGGTAAAATAAGCCGATTAACGAATCAAACATTTAAATTTGATGAGAGAATCGGAGAAGGCTGGTTTTCAGCTGTATATTTTTTAAAAACTAGAGAAATCATTCGAAAAAAGAAGCCAGATACTGAAGTAACAATGCAATTTTTCCAAAGAGAAAGTGCAGTATTATGTGGCACGGATGAAGCAATTGCGATTTTACAAACTTTTGCAGATCATCCAGAAAATCTTATTGTTCATTCATTAAAGGATGGAGATATGATTGAACCATTTGAAACTGTATTAACAATTAAAGGTAAATATGCTGATTTTGGCTATTTAGAGGGAATTATTGACGGTATTTTGGCTAGACGTACTTCTGTTGCGACAAATGTTTACAATGTAAAACATTCTGCAAAATCCGCAGGCATTAAAAAGCCTGTTATTTTCATGGGAGACCGTGATGATCATTTCACGACACAAGCAGGTGACGGTTACGCAGCATTTATTGGTGGTGCAACTGCACAAGCAACTCATGCAATGAATGAGTGGTGGGGCAATGAAGGTATGGGTACAATGCCTCATGCATTGATTCAAATGTATAATGGTGATGTTGTGGAAGCTGCGCGTGCATACACAGAAGTTTATCCACAAGATGATTTAATTGTCTTAGTAGATTATAATAATGATGTCATAAATGACGCTTTAAAGGTTGCACGAGAATATGGTAGTAAATTAAAGGCTGTACGTGTAGATACATCGAAAACAATGATTGATCAGTATTTTATAGGCAATCCAGAATTGTTAGGAAGTTTTGATCCTAGGGGTGTAAATCCTCCATTAATTTTTGCTTTACGAAATGCACTAGATCAAGAAGGGTATCAGCATGTACAAATTGTAGTAAGCGGTGGATTTACTGTAGAAAGAATATTAGCTTTTGAGAAACAAGGTGTACCAGTAGATTTATATGGTGTAGGCGGAAGTTTATTAAAAGTTAATGTAGGCTTTACGGGTGATAATGTTGAACTAGATGGTGTACAACAAGCGAAAGCTGGAAGAAAGCTTCGTGAAAATCCGCGATTAGAAAGAGTAGAAATGAGCCCTAAACTATAAAGGGGTAAAAAATCAATTTAAGATTGATAGTATTTTAATATAAGCAGATAACTAAAAGTATTTATATTTCCACCTATTTCCGTATAGTGCGACTTAAAATAAATAGTCCTATGGGAGTTAAAGTGATATAATACTAATTGCGTAAAAATTTAAGTTAGTTATCATTAGAAAATTAACTAGACTCGGCAAAGTAACAATGCATCAAATTTATAAAATATTGATGCCATTTCTTTTATTCACACATATACTGTCTAAGAGATAGGCCGTTGTATTAGTGATCGATTTTGGAGGTTCTTTTAATATGACAGTTTACCATTTTGTAGGGATTAAAGGTACTGGAATGAGTGCTTTGGCACAAATATTACATGATTCTGGTTTGACCGTTCAGGGATCAGATTATGAAAAGCACTTTTTCACTGAAAATGAATTACGAAAAAAAAATATTACGATTTTACCATTTGATAAAGCAAATATTCAAGAAGGCCAATTCGTTATAGCAGGTAATGCATTTCCTGATACTCATGAAGAAATTGCAGCTGCTATTGAAAAAGGAATCCCGATGGCACGCTATCATAAATTCCTAGGGGAATATATGAATAAATTTACTAGCGTTGCAATTACTGGAGCACATGGTAAAACCTCTACGACAGGTTTATTAGCCCATGTAGTTTCTGGTGCGCGTCCAACTTCTTTTCTAATTGGAGATGGTACTGGTAAAGGTGAAAAAGACAGCGAGTATTTCGTATTTGAAGCTTGTGAATACCGTCGTCATTTTCTTTCATACTTCCCAGACTATTGCATCATGACTAATATTGATTTTGATCATCCGGATTATTATAAGAGTGTAGATGATGTATTCGATGCTTTCCAACAAATGGCTGATCAAGTAAAGAAAGGTATTATTGCATGTGGAGATGACGAACATCTTCAACGTATTTATGCAAAAGTACCTGTAATGTATTATGGATTTAACGAGGACAATGATTTCCAAGCTCGTAATATCGAAAAACATACAAATGGTACAACATTTGATGTATTCGTCCGTAATACGTATTACGCTACTTTTGATATTACTGGATATGGTGATCATAGTATTTTAAATGCTTTAGCAGTAATTGCGCTTTGCCATTATGAAGAAATTGATGTTAATATCATTAAAGCTAGATTATTAACATATGGTGGCGTAAAACGTCGTTTCAGTGAAAAACGCTTTGGAGATCAAATGTTAATTGATGATTATGCTCATCATCCAACTGAAATCCAAGCCACGATTCAAGCAGCACGTCAAAAATATCCTGATCGTGAAATCGTAGCAGTGTTCCAACCGCATACATTTACACGCACAAGTAAATTTTTAGATGAATTTGCTGGTACATTAGAAAAAGCAGATAAAGTTTACTTATGTGATATTTTTGGTTCTGCAAGGGAAGATAAAGGTACTTTAACAATTGAAGACCTTTCTTGTAAAATTGCAGGTGCTGAACTATTGACTGATGACAATATCAGCAATTTACAAAACCATAAAAATAGCGTCTTAATTTTTATGGGTGCTGGAGATATTCAAAAATACCAAGCAGCATACGAAAAACTATAAAAACTATAAAACCCGTTTATGAATGATCATAGACGGGTTTTTTGTTTTTTTAGAATAAGCTTGATTTACTAAAATTGCTTATTTAAGAAGGTATATTGTAATAACAAAAAGAATATGTCATACGAATGAAGAAGGTAAGGAGTGAAATTGTTGAATAATCACTATGATGTAATAATTGTTGGAGCAGGCTCTATGGGAATGGCAGCAGGATACTACTTATCAAAAGGCAATCAAAATACATTATTAATAGATTCTTTTGATCCGCCTCATAGCTTAGGTAGCCACCATGGCGATACGAGGATCATTCGTCATGCATATGGAGAAAGTAGAGAATACGTGCCGCTAGCATTGCGAGCACAAAAATTATGGGAAGAACTAGAACAATTGTCTGGAAAACAATTATTCTCTAGAACCGGCGTTTTATGTGCTGGTGCACCTGGCTCGACTTTTACTAATGAAGTAATAAATAGTGCAAAAGAATTTTCGTTGCCGCTTGAAATATTGGATAGTAATGAGATCAATGCAAGATGGCCAGGCTTACGTTTACCGGAAGGATTTATTGGTTGTTTAGAAACGTCTTCCGGAATTCTTTTTAGTGAAGAATGTGTTCGAGCGTATAGAGAACTATTTATCCAGGAAGGAAATAGTCTTAAAACTAACTCGCCTGTTATTGATATTGAAGTAGGTACTAATAAGACACAAGTGTGTACAGAGAATGCTGTTTACACAGCGGATAAACTTGTAGTATGTGCAGGCGCTTGGTCTGGTAAAATTCTTGAAAAGACGGGTATTAATATACCCCTAAAACCTACTCGTAAAACAGTTGCTTGGTTTGAATGTGATCATCAGCTATATGATTCTAGTTCGCTGCCAGCATTTACAATCGATCTAATTGATCGACATTACTATGGCTTTCCAAGTCTTCATAATAGCGGATTGAAAATTGGTCGACATGATGGAGGACAAATAGTAGATCCGGATCAATTTAACCGAGAATTTGGAGAGTTCTTTGAAGATGAAACGGATCTGAGAAATTTCTTAAGCGAGTATATGCCACTTGCAAATGGTAGATTACTAAAAGGTAAAACATGCTTATATACAATGACTCCGGACGAGCACTTCATTATTGATCAGCATCCAGAATACAAAAATGTAATCATTGCCACTGGTTTCTCCGGCCATGGCTTTAAGTTTGCAAGCGTAGTAGGTGAGATTATTGCTGACCTAGTAACAAATCAGAAATCTGCTTTTGATTTGAGTATGTTTTCATTAAATCGTTTTTTAAGTAAGAAAGTATAAACTTGAGGAAGTTTCTAAATTAATCTTCAAAAAATGATTCGCAAATTATTTGTGTTCGTCTTTCTCAATGTTGATTATGTTAGACTTCTGAGAGATAGCTAATAAGCTATCTCTTATTCTTTTAAATCCTTTTCCTCCTATTTCCATCATGGTTACCATCCCTTTGGACTACACATTCAGCAATATTGTGCTAGTAATCCGAAACTTTATCTAGAGATAATTTAAAGCATAATAATTATAATTTATTAAAAATACTGAAAATTTTGGAAGCGCTTTAGTAAGAAATTATTTTATTATTTACTATTTTTTACAATTTATTTTATCTGGAAAGTCAAAAAGGGGGTATTCTTTTGAAGGAAAAAAAATTTATGATGGATGATGCACCGCTTAATAAATTCCATATTCGGATTACAGCACTAACTTTTGGATCGAATTTTTCGGATGGCTATGCTTTAGGAATTATAGGCATGGCACTTTCGCTACTAGGCCCACAGATGAAATTAAATTCTGTATGGGAAGGATTAATCGGTAGTTCCGCATTAATCGGACTTTTTTTCGGTAGTTTGTTTCTTGGCGGATTATCAGATCGTATTGGTAGGCAAAAAATCTATTTAGCAAACTTTGTTATTATTACAATCGCATCTGCCCTACAGTTTTTTGTTCACGATCCATATACGCTTTTTGCATTAAGGATTATAATCGGTGTTGCACTAGGAGGAGATTATGCAGTAGGATCGACTTTGCTAGCAGAGTTTGCACCTAGAAAGTATAGAGGTATGTTATTATCTTCATTAAATGTTTTATGGACAGTAGGATATGTAGCTTCAAATCTAGTTGGCTATTATTTAGAAAAAACAGGGCCAGACGCATGGCGTTGGATGCTAGTGAGTGCTGCACTTCCAGGTCTAATTGTCTTGCTTTTACGTTTCGGAACTCCGGAGTCTCCACGTTGGTTATTAAAGATGGGCCGTGTTGAAGAAGCACGTGCTATTGTAAGAAAGTATATTGGTGAAAATGCTGTAATGGATGAGTCAGTCGATGCTAATTCTAAACAAGCATACAAGGTTACAGATTTATTCAATAAGCAGCTATGGAAACGGACAACATTCGGATCACTTTTTTATATGTGTCAGGTAGTTCCATATTTCGCAATCTATACATTCCTACCAACTATTTTAAGTAAATTGGGATTTGAAGAAACATTTGGTGTAGACATGGTTCTAAACTTGTTCCTTCTAGTAGGTGCGTTAGCTGGTGTTTGGTGTACTGAAAAATTAACTCGTAGAGGGTTTACAATTAATACATTTATTATTTTAACGATTTCATTATTCGCATTAACAGTCTTACCACCGGGTCTACATACAATTGCAATTATTGTATTTGCAATCTTTACATTTGTCATGTCGGCGGCGTCTAATTTAACATTAGTGTATCCTGCTGAACTATTTCCGACCGAGGTTCGTGGAACTGGGGTTGGCTTGACAACAGCAGTTAGTCGAATTGGATCAGCTATTGGAACATTCCTACTACCTATAAGCGTTAGCTCAATGGGGATGACACCTTCTATGATTGGAATGTCTATTATTCTATTTATTGGTACGATTGTTTCGATCGCTTGGGCACCAGAAACTAAATCACTTTCTTTAAATGAAGCTAGTAATCCACTACTTGAAGGGGATATAGTAGAGACAAACAAGCAATCAGTTTCGAGTCATTAATTTGATTTACCCAACTCATTAACGCTCGCTTTCTTTTTAGCTTCATCTGCTTAAGGGGGCTCAATACCGTCTAAGGTAACTTCGCTCCTCGTGAAGCTTCGCGCTTCGAAAGACGAGCGTTTTCAATCATTCATTCATAAATAAGAGGTGTTTTGATGTTCAAGAACGATATTATTCATCCAAAAAATATTAAAGAGGTTATTCTCGGGGATCATGAGTTGTCGATTAATGAGGTAATTGCTGTTGCAAGATATGGTGCAAAAGTATCATTTACAGAAAACTACTTTCTTAGAATAAATCATTCTCGTAATCTAATTGAAAAGTTTCTTGATGAAGAAAGAGCGGTTTACGGGGTAACTACTGGCTTTGGTAGTAACGTAACAGAAGTTATTTCAAAAGAAGATGCTCAGGCTCTTCAACGAAATATAGTCCGATCTCATGCTGTTTCTGTAGGCGAGCCACTTGAAAGAGAAGTAGTAAGAGCCATCCAATTAATGATATTAAATAATATAGGTCAAGGCTTTTCTGGAGTTAGATTAGAAGTGTTAGAGCTTATTGCAGCGCTTCTTAATAATGATATTTTACCATTTGTTCCAGGTGATGGATCAGTAGCATATTTATCTCCTGAAGCTCATATGGCGCTAGTATTAATGGGCGAAGGAAAAGCGTGGTATAAAGGCGATCTTCTAAATGGGCATGAAGCTTTGGAGCGTGCAGGCCTAAAACCAATGACATTTGAGTGTAAAGAAGGTTTAGCACTATTAAATGGAACTACATCAGTTTCAGCATTCGCAATACTTTCGATATACAATGCAATTCAAGCAGTAAAAACTGCAGATGTCACTGGTGCTATGTCATTAGAAGCACTTAAAGGGACAATAAAGGCTTTAGATCCGCGTCTTCACTCGGTAAAAAAACATGAAGAACAAGCAAATACTGCTCGAATCATTTCAGTGATATTAAATGGAAGTGAGCTTGCAGAACAGTATAAGGATTATCGATTACAAGATGCACTTAGTTTAAGATGTATACCACAAGTTCATGGTGCAGTTAAAAAAGTGTTTAAAAATGCATTGGAAAATATTAAAAATGAAATGCAATCTTCAAGTGATAATCCGATCATTTGGCCAGAGGAAGAAGATGGTATTGCATTAATGGGTGGCAATTTTGATGCTACATATGTGGGAATCGATGCGGATACTATTTGTATTGCTATGGCAAACTTAGCAAAAATTACAGAACGTCGTATAGATCGATTAGTAAATTATCATGTAAGTGAACTTCCAAATTTCTTAGTTGTCAATCCCGGTTTAAACAATGGATATATGATTCCGCAATATACTGTTGCAGGATTGCTTAATGAAATAAGAGTTTTATCGCATCCAGCAACAATTGATAATACGCCTACATGTGCGAATCAAGAGGATGTAGTTAGCTTTGCTTACTTTGCAGCTAGGAAAGCATTTCAGATTTCTAAAAAACTTGAACATATTTTAGCAATCGAGTTGATGGTCGCTACTCAAGCTCTAGATTTCCATGATTCGTTAAAAGCATCACCAGTAACGGCAAGTATTCACCAGTTAATTAGAAATCAAGTTCCAACAGTTGAAGAGGATCGCTATTTTTATCATGATATTGAAAAAATTCGTAATCAAATTCATGATGGAGAAATTGTTAAACTTGTTGAAGATAAAATAGGCGCTATGGAATTATGAAATTTGTAAGGAAGCAGTTATACTCTAAGAGTACGACAGCTTCTTTTTTTATGGCTCAATCATTTTCGATGCTTACTACCAAATATTCACCTAAGAAAAATCATAGGCTAAAAAGGAGATATAAAGATGAATCAACATGCTACTCAATCAGCTTTTTCAAATTTGTTACTCTCTGGTACGCTCGTCCATATAGGAACTTTTGATGAAGTTCAAAAAAGATGTGGCATTAATACTTATCCAAATGTTGTAATGGTGATTTCAATCGATCGCTATCCTGATTTAGCAGTAGAAAACTCAATTAAGTGGAAAAAAGAAATTGGCCATGAACTAATAAATCAAATTGATCAGACGATCGGAGTTCCTTATTTATGGAACTGGGTAGAGGAAGGTGTGCTTGCACTTCTAATTGAGCTAGAAGATAAAGATAGTGAGATCGAATTCAATAATAAGATATATAAAATGGCAGAAGAAATTCAAAATTCATTGGATAGGGCCAAGATTTCCGTTTCAATTGGAATAGGTAAAAAATATAGTAATCCATATATGTTATACCACTCTTTTGAAGAGGCTAGAAAGTCAATGTCAGGTCGTTTTTTTCAAGGGAACAAACTGATATTTCATAGTGGTATTAAACCAGTGGAAGAAAATACACTAAGAGCACGATCAACTGAGGATCGTATTGAATTATTAGCACTTGTACGTATTGGTGATGAAGAAGGTGTAGTCAATCAATTAAAAAGCTTCCTTGAAAAAGTAGCAAATGCATGCCGATTAAATGAAGACGTATTTAAGACTGAAGTAGTCGATTTAATTATGTTAATCTCTAGGGTTGTAGTAGAGTCAGGCGTGAATGCAACACTCATCATGTCAAAAAACGCTCAAATGATTCAGGAACTATATCATATTATTCGCTATGATAAATTTGTTAAAAAGGTTTGTGAATATGCTTACTGGCTAACGGTTCAAATAGCCAATTCATTTAATAATCAGATGAGTCCTGTTATTCGTAAAGCAACTAAGTATATTCGAGAAAATCATCAAACTAGCATAACACTGGAAGAAATAGCTCAATTTTGTAACGTAAGTAAATATCATTTCAGTCACCTATTCAAAAAAGAAATTGGCACAAGTGTGATTGATTTTTTAAATAGAATAAGGATTGAAAAATCAATGTTTTATTTAGAAATGACTGATTTAACCATGCAAGAAATTGCTACACGAATTGGTTTTCAAGATTCGAATTACTTTAGTCGTATATTTAAAAAATACATAAAAAGTAGCCCTTCTGAATATAGGGCTACTAAATATCCACATTTAAATTTAGTGTTAGAAAATTAAAATTAGGATGCAGAGTTTAAGGTTATAGAGGAGGTTGTAAAAGACTCTTCTTATCCTTAATCCTGCCTTTCTAATCTTGTTGCATAAGGGTAAAGTGGATCTAATAATTGGAATTCATAAGTAATTCCATCGACTTTTCCTACGACCTTTTCACTGTCATAAAGCTCCAACATAAAACCGGCCATTTCTTTTGCAGTATGATATTTTGGTAGAACGCCTTCAAATTTAATGTTTTCTTCTAAATCATATGATACTTTTGCAAATTCTGTTTCAGTTGCAGCAGGTGCTAATACTTTTGCTTGCATTTTTGCCCCTTTTTCTTTTAATTCATGAGCTAGCCCTTCTGTAAAGGCACTCACATAGAATTTAGTCGCACAATATGTGACGGCATTTCCGATAATTGTATATCCTCCACCAGATGAAACATTGATAACTTGTGTACCTTCGACAGTTGAATAATCGCGTACGTATAGTGAAGTTAAAATCGTTAAAGCTTCAATATTCAAATTAAGCATAGTTTCGATCTTTGCTAAATTTTGTTCACCAACTGAAGCGAAATTACCAAACCCTGCATTATTAATCCAAGTTTCAATATCATATTCTTTAAGTCCTTCATATAAATCAAAAGCATTTTTAACAACAGATAAATCAGCCGTTTTTATGACTACTTCAAGATCTGAATTCAATTTAGCGATTTCTGATTTTAATTTTTCAAGTTCTTCCGTTCTACGAGCAACGATGATTAAATTTTTTCCACGTGCGGCAAACGCAAGAGCTGATTCATACCCTATTCCTGAACTAGCACCTGTAATGACAGTATATTTTTTCATCTAAATTCCTCCCAATGATTTGGTTTATACTAAAATTAAATTAATTGTGTATCAGTTACGGATTCATTATACTGGTTAGAGTAAACTCTAAGTCAAACTGTTTTTATTTATGACTCAAACTGGAGGTATTTATGTATTCAATTGGTGAAGTCGCTCAAATGTTAGGAATAAGCACACATACATTACGTTATTATGAAAAAGAACAGATCATTCTTCCAGATCGAAATGCAAATGGTGAAAGATTGTATTCTGAATCACACATTCAGTGGTTAAGATTTGTTCTAAAGCTAAAAGAAACGCAAATGCCAGTTAATAAGATTAAAGAGTATGCACATTTATATACAGAAGGTGAGCATACATCTTTGGCAAGATTAGGATTATTAGTTGAGCATAAACAGTCTATTGAACATCAGCTTAAAACATTAGAAGAGACGAATAAAATGTTAGAGCAAAAAATCAATTTTTATAAAGAGGTAATTCATAATAAAAACATAGTCCATAAATAAAACCTTATTGGAGAAAGCCCCAATAAGGTTTTATTTTTATTCAACTCTTTCTTTTTTTCGAAGACCCGCAAATCCTAATAATCCAAGAAGCCCAAGCCATCCATAATTGAAATGATTATTATTGGTATTGTCAGTAGTATTTAAAGTATTAGAAACAGGAGTAGGCGTTACATTTACATTTCGTCGATAATAATTTCCATCATTATTTACTGGGTTATTTACTCCGTTATAATTGTTATTTAACATGTCATTTGATGTATTTTTTATATTATTTTTTGTATTATAATACCCTTCTTTAACCGTATTTTTAGTATCATAATACCCTTCTTTAACTGTATTTTTTGTATTATTTACAACATGGTTTGGATCATTAAAATTATTGTTAAAACTTCTTTTGATCTGTTTACCGTTATGATCATAGCTTGGTTCTAATTGTGTAGCATCAGGCCCAGGTGACGCAGCATGAACATTAGTTGAAATTATAAATGATAATGAAACAGTGCATAATGTAAGACAAATTTTATTCATCTTTAACCCTCCTTCTTTATGCATTAATATTTTGTGCATCTTCTAAAGGGATTATATGTGGCAAAAAAGTCCATTAAATAAAGGCTCTTTTTTTAGAATTTGATGAATTGTACCAGAAATAACAAAGTGCAGTAATGATTAACAAATCAACAAAATCCCCTCCATAATACATTAAAACTGCACCAAATTGAACATCATTAAAACCGAAACTGTCTAATGGATTTGAAAAAAGCAATTTCGATAAAATATCATGACCTGCTATTGCAAGAATCATAATTGATGAGCGAAACAAAAAACTGAATTTATGAGAAATCGGTTCAATAGCAATGATTGAGATGGTAAATAGATATCCCGAAAGAAACAAATGGATATGTACAAAATTTAACAATAAGGTACTCTTATGAATTAAATTAAATACAGTAGAGGTATATAGTAACCAAAGTCCTCCGATATTTAAAAGTAAGGTACTAATAGGATGAGTTAATAACTGAACTGGAGCACTTCTTAAAAGACGTGACACACTCCTTGCATGTTGCGTTTTTAATGATGTTAATAATAATGTAATCGGTCTAGATAAAGCGATAAAAAATGGAGCGAGCATACCAAGTAACAAATGCATAATCATATGGAAAACAAATAGATGGTGACTTAGTTTGGCAATTGGTCCAATGACGGAAATTAATATACAAAAAAAACCAGTTACCCATAATATAGAGCGAAACTTTGGCCATGGCTTTTTTTTATGTTTCATCGCAGCAACTAAATATCCAACAATAAAAAGTAAGATTAATAAAATAATGAGTGGATCAAACGAATTGAAGTTATCTCTCAAATTGACCACCTTTATTTCGAGTTTTAAGAATTAGAATGCAACCTATTAATGTCATAATAGAAGCAGTGATATTCCAAGTTAAATCATAGGGCATAATATCGACGTTATATCTAATTTGATGTAGCTTCATCCACTTATGCTGTACGGTTCCATCATAAAGTTGAAACAAACCTGCTCCGAGTAAAACTCCACCTACCCATCTTTTAATATAGAGTGATTTTTTTCTCCTTAAATTCGCAAGCATAAATAATGAGCCTATTGTCGAAAACCAACTAAAGGCATGAAATAGACCATCAGAGATAAGCCCTATACTTGTTGTAGACTTATCGTAAAAATGATGCCAATGAAGTAGTTGATGAAAAACTGCTTCGTCAAAAAATGCAACCAATCCAAGTCCAAACAAAATTCCTGACCATAAATTCAAATGAAAATAACTAGCTGAATTCTCTTGGGTAGTCATAAATACTCTTCCTTTCGAAAATGGTATATCTTTCATTTTGCCCCGATTTTTACCTATAAATCGTAATTAGTAAAAATTACAATTCAATCAAAAGAGATACTTGGGAATTATAAAGACTGGTGATTGTTTTTAGTTACACAAAACGCGGAGGTAATATGGATAAAAAACAAACGCGGAGTTTATGGGCGCTATCTACAGTACCTCTAGTAATGACTTTAGGTAATTCAATGTTGATCCCCGTACTTCCAAAATTAGAACAACAATTAAATATATCTGGCCTTAAAGTTTCAATGATTATAACTGTGTATTCAGTTTTTGCAATCATTCTTATCCCTATAGCAGGTTATCTATCTGACTTATTTGGAAGAAAAAAAGTAATTATTCCTAGTTTAATTATTGCGGGAGTTGGGGGGGCCTTAGCTGGCTTTGTTTGTTGGAAATTAGAAAATCCATACGCGTGGTTAATTGTCGGGAGAATCATTCAAGGTATCGGTTCTGCTGGGGCAATGCCTGTTGTTATTCCGTGTGTGGGAGATATGTTTAAGGATGAAAATGAAGTTAGTAAAGGATTAGGCTTAGTTGAGACATCGAATACTTTTGGAAAAGTACTTAGCCCAATACTCGGTTCTGCATTAGCAGCGGTTGTTTGGTATTTACCATTTTTATCAATACCTTTCCTTTGCTTACTATCAATTATTTTAATTTTAATTTTTGTAAAACCTCCAAAACAACCTATGAGAGCAAAAAGAAAAGATAAAAGAAAGAAAAAGTTTAAACTGTTTATTAGATCAATTCGAAAAATATTTCGAAATAATGGAAAATGGCTTTATACGATCTTTATTTTAGGTGCCATTATCATGTTTATTTTATTTGGTATGCTTTTTTATTTATCAAAAATATTAGAAAAGCGTTATCACATAATTGGAATATGGAAAGGTTGTGTGCTGGCAATCCCACTTGCTGCTTTATCCTACACTTCTTATAAAACAGGTAAAAAAATTGGAAATCAAAAAGGCGCCATGAAAAATTGCATTGTCATCGGATTTATTCTCATAAGCCTTTCTTTTGTAATACCGATTATCAACAAAGATATCTATATGATTATCACGAGTTTATTGATCAGCGGGATTGGAATCGGAATGTCATTACCAAGCTTAGATGCATTAATCACAGAGGGGATTGAGAAGGAACAAAGAGGGACTATCACTTCTCTTTATAGTTCTTTACGCTTTGTGGGGGTAGCCGCAGGACCTCCTGCTTTTGCCTATTTAATGAGTAAACCAGATAATTATATGTTGTATTGTTCCATCATTTTAGGAGTTCTTGGACTTTTTTTGTCCATCAAATATATTAAGCCAAACCAAGATGCAGAAACGGCTAAATCTAATTAAAACAAGTCTAGGAATGGCGGGGATTTAAACATAATCGAACCTCCAAAAGTTTTTTCAGTTCCAAAATTTCCTAATATGCCGAATGAACATTGAAGGAGTTTAAAATTAAATTTAGTAAACTCCTTACAAAAGTAGGGAGTTTTAATTTTTTACCTATAAATTTAGCCAATTAAGGAGCGTCATTTTTTAAACATATCGTCCATAATCAGGTTTGGCGATTGTGTTGAAGTTTTTAACTAAGTAGTCTAATTGTTCATTTAAATTGTCTTCTAGCAATGGAAAGCCGTGACCTGTGATTGCTTTTTTAGGGTGTAAAGCCTGCAGTTTTTTTACAGAATTCAATGCTGCCTCCCAATCTGTCGTCAAATATCTAGGAGGACCACTTATTTCTCTTTTTTGAGTTAGAACTCTGTAAATAGAGTCTTGTTTAACATTAACAAAGGCGTCTCCAGCAATCAGTAATTGATCATCATCTCTAAAAAGTGAAATATGTCCAGGTGAATGACCCGGTGTGTGAATCCATTTCCAATGTGGCATTTCTGGTACAGAACCATCTGCAGGAAGAATATGGATATATTTTCCTAAATTAATTCCTTCGTTTGGTAACAATGGCGATAACTTTGCAATTAATCCACCTTCAACTGTACCATCTGGTTCTGGATAATTCTTTTCTCCTGTTAAATATGGTAACTCTTTTTCATGCGCATAAACAGGAATATTGAATTCTTTTACTAAATCAAAGATTCCCCCGATATGATCAAAATGTCCATGAGTAAGTATGATTGCTTTTAATTTGTGTTTTTCACCGAATCTTTTTTCAGCTATATCCAAAATATTATCAAATGATTTTGGCATACCGGCATCAATTAATACCCACTCACTTGATAAATTAGGATTTCCGTATAAGCAAAAATTCACAATTTGATTTGTTTCATAAAATAAATCATTCGCTAATTCCATCCCATTGCCACTCGATATAGATGTAATAGGCATATATTGAAATTCCTTATTTATTTTTTGTAAATCATTTGAGTTATTCATACGACCCTCCATTTAAGACTTATGTTGATTAACTTTTTTAGTCTTCTTTTATAAGATTTTTTTATTCTGATGGAGAAAAAAGCAAATTGAATTAAACCCATTCATTTAACAAAAGCTAATCATAAAAATAAAGAAGGTAGTGAGTATATGCATACAGTCTGGAAAGGGACAATCAGTATGGGATTAGTTACAATCCCAGTAAAGTTGTTTTCAGCAGTTGAAGATAAGGATATAAAGTTTCGTCAATATCATAAGGATTGTAAAACGCCAATCAACTATAAAAAGGTTGCAAGTTGTGATGATGAAGTTACTCCCGAAGAAATCATTAAAGTATTTGAAACTCCGAATGGTAGAGTTGTGGAAATAACTGAAGAGGAAATGAATAAATTAAAAGAAGAATTTGAACTGAAAACTGTATCAATTATTGATTTTGTCAAACTTTCAGAAATTGATCCAGTTTATTTTGATCGAACATATTATATTGGCCCCGATTCTGGTGGGACAAAGGCATATGCTCTACTTTCGGAAATATTGAAGAAAAGTAAGAAAATCGGCCTTGCAAAAATTACGATTCGTAGCAAACAGCATTTAGCTGCTATTCGGCCATATAAAAACGCGATTATTCTTGAAACATTACATTTTCCAGATGAGATTAGAGCAATTGAAAATCTTCCAGGTGGTGTGCCTGAAAAGGCTGGATTGGCGGAACGAGAATTACAGGCTGGTATGATGCTAGTTGAACAATTAACGACAACGTTTAATCCAGAAAACTATACTGATACATATCGTACAGCTTTAGAACAATTAATTTCGGAAAAAGTTAATAAAAATGATTATATCGCTACAGGACAGGAGAAACCGGCAGAACAAAAAAATGTTGTTGATTTAATGTCTGCATTACAAGCGAGTATCGATCGAACAAAAGGACAAGCAACCCCTCCGAAAAAGCCTAAAACTAAAGCGCCTAAAAAAGCAACGAGTTAAATAGGAGGTAGTAATGGAGCTAGATCCAATTTTTCCTTTTGAGCCTATTTCTTCAGATACTGTACCAATTGGTTCTGAGTGGATTTCGCAAATTAAATGGGATGGTGTTAGAATCCTTACCTATTTTGATGGAAAAGAAGTTAAATTATTTAACCGCAAATTAAATGATCGTACAACTATTTTTCCAGAGCTAACAAATATAAAATCCTATACGAATGCTCAATCAATCATTTTAGACGGGGAGGTCATTGCTCTCGATCAAAATGGTAATCCATCGTTTCATGAGGTAATGCGAAGGGATGGAATTAGGCGCATGGATCGGGTTGATTCAGCTATAGAAGCTGTACCTATTTTCTATATGATTTTTGATATTCTTTTTTACAATGGAGAATGGGTTACTCAATTACCTCTACAAGAGAGACAAAATTTATTAATAGAAGCTGTCCAACCTAGCACCCAAATTCAATTAGTTCCAAATAATACTGACGGAGTTGCTTTATTTGAGGTTGCGAAACAGCATAATTTAGAAGGTATCGTATGTAAAAATTTAAATAGTAAATACTCGATCAATGGAAAGCACAATGCGTGGCAAAAAGTAAAAAATTATAAAGACATTATTGCTGTAATCGGTGGGGTAACGTATCGCTCTGGAATTGTTAATTCTATTTTAGTAGGACTTTATGACGAAGAGAATCAACTCGTGTTTATAGGGCATGTTGGAACAGGGAAATTAACGAAATTAGAATGGAAAGACCTTACTACAGTCATTAATACGATTAAAATAGAAAAAAATCCATTTAGTAGCCAACCGAAAAGAATAAAAGAAGTTCAATGGATTCAACCATTGTTAACTGTGAAAGTTCAATTCATCGAATGGACTGAAGGTCATTCATTAAGACAACCAAGTATCCAAGCTTTTATCGAAAAAGATCCTAAAGAATGTACTCTTACTGATTAGGGGAAGTAACATATGAACAATTACTTTTTTCAAAAACGTAATAAAATTTATACAGGTTTTTTCTTTATTTTAGGTTTCAATTTAAAAGACGAAAACTTTTTAGTGGGTCTAAAAAAAGAAAATGATATTTTGCAAATGGGGTCATTCTCAAATGGACTTAGCGAGGAAGAGAAGGTTATTTTGATTAAAGCGATCGAAGCAAATAAAAAAAGCAAAAAAGGTAATATAAAATTTGTTGAGCCTGGGATCTGTATTGAACTTGAGTTTCAATGTATAGAAAATAACCAATTAACAAATGCAAAATTTATATCTTTTCAATTACAGCATGCGTGGAATGAATGTACTTGGGATGGTTTACTATTGGGGAATCTTAATTTAGAGGAAGAATTAACTCTTACTAGTCCAGAAAAAGTAATTTGGAAGGATCCCTATATAAATAAAGAGAGTTTTGTTTCGTATTTAGCTCAAATATCCACTTATATGCTTCCATTTCTAAAAAATCGTTTATTAACAACGATTCGTTTTCCGAATGGAATAGAAGGTGAATCTTTTTTTCAAAAGAACCGACCAGATTATGCTCCGAGTTTTATTAAAACTGAAGAACATGAGGGAATTAATTTTATTATTTGTAATGACGTATCAACATTACTATGGTTAGGAAATCAATTAGCTATTGAATACCATATCCCTTTTCAAACATACGAGGCTGAAAATCCGATTGAAATTGTATTCGATTTGGATCCACCTAATACAGAGGCGTTTCCTTTAGCAATAAAAGCTGCATTGGAAATGAAATTAATCTTTGATTCTTTTCAAATAAAAAGTTATCCAAAGGTGTCTGGTAGTAAAGGAATTCAAATTCATATCCCGATTAAAGAAAATTCGCTTACCTATGATGAAACAAGAGTATTTACATCTTTTATTGCACATTATTTAATTGAAAAATATCCAGATGATTTTACGATTGAAAGATTTAAAAAAAATCGCGGGAATCGTCTTTATATTGATTATATACAGCATGCAAAAGGAAAAACCATTATTTGTCCATACTCTACAAGGGGAAAGGAAAAACCAACTGTTGCTACGCCACTATTTTGGGATGAGGTAAATGATGAATTAAAAATCGAAACTTTTACAATCCCGTTTGTTCTAAATCGGTTAGAAAATAGTTCTTGTCCGATGTACGACTATTTTGATCAAGAAAACGGTTCTTTGGTCGATTTAATTTCTAAAATTAAAGAAAATGAATCAAATTAAAAACTCCCTAATTATAATTAAAAGGGAGTTTTTTAAGTTCTATATTTCAATGATTATTGGTAAAATCATCGGTTTTCTCTTCGTTTTCGTAAATAAAAATTGTCCAAGTGACTTTTTAATATTTTGCTTCATAACTCCCCATTGGAGCTTGTTTTCATCAAGTAACTCATTTATAGATGACGTGACGATTTGATTTACTTCCTTCAATAAACTTTCAGAGTCACGTGCATAGACAAATCCTCTTGAAATGGTATCAGGACCTGAGATAATCTTTCTTTCCATTTTATTAATTGTGATGACGATTACAAGCATTCCATCTTCAGCAAGCTGTTTTCGGTCTCTAAGGACAATGTTACCGACATCTCCTATGCCCATTCCATCAACATAAATATTTCCTGCTGGAATTCTTCGGCTTTGAATTGCTTCTGATTGTAGAATATCGACAACATCACCATTTTTAATAATAAAAATATTATTTCGTTTGACACCAACAGATTCAGCAAGAGAACGATGATGGTGAAGCATTCTGTACTCACCATGAATCGGAATAAAATATTTTGGCTTCATTAATGTAAGCATGAGCTTAAGTTCCTCTTGATAAGCATGACCAGAAACATGCATTCCGGTCGAACTTCCTGAACCATATATAACATTTGCTCCGAGATTGTAAAAATTATCGATAATTTTAGAAACGTCACGCTCATTACCAGGAATTGGTGAAGCAGCTAAAATCACAGTATCACCAGGATAAATGTCAACGCCTCTAAAGCTAGAACTAGCTAGACGGGCAAGTGCTGCAAGCGGTTCACCTTGACTACCTGTGCATAAAATTGTAATAGCTTCTGGTGCGAAACTATTAATTTCATCTTTATCAATTAACATACCTTCAGGGATTGATAAATATCCTTGCTCCATCGCAACTTGAACAACATTCACCATGCTTCTACCTAGTAGAGCGATCTTCCGATTTGTAATAATAGATGCATCAACTATTTGTTGCACGCGATGTACATTAGAAGCAAATGTTGAAATAATGACTCTCTGTTTTGCTTTCATAAAAGCATCTACTATATGCTCTCCAACAATCCGTTCCGATGGTGTTGAACCTGGCCGTTCAGCATTTGTACTCTCAGATAGAAGTAATAAAACACCTTTACTACCTATTTCGGCCATTTTATGAATATCTGGGTATTGATTGTTAACAGGAGTTAAATCAAATTTAAAATCTCCAGTATGTACTACAGTTCCTTCAGGCGTTTCAAATACGATGCCTAAGCAATCAGGAATACTATGATTTGTTTTAAAAAATGAAATCGAAAAATGTTCAAATTTAATAACTGAATCAGAATCGATTAAAATTAGTTCAGTTTCACCTAATAGACCATGCTCTTTTAATTTAAGCTCTATTAATCCAAGCGTTAATCTCGATGCATAGACTGGAATATTCAATTGCTTCAAAAGATATGGGATTCCACCAATATGGTCTTCATGACCGTGCGTAACAAATAAGCCTTTAATCTTTTCTTGATTTTCCTTTAGATAAGTAATATCTGGAATGATTAAATCAACCCCTAATAAACTCTCGTCTGGAAACTTAGAACCGCAGTCTATTAGAATAATTTCTTTTAAAAATTGAATAGCATACATATTTTTTCCAATTTCATTAATTCCACCCAAGGCAAAGACTGATAGCATACTTTTTGTTGGACTCAAAATCCTATACCTCCTAGTACATTGAAAAGTATAAACATTTTCCCTTTAGAAATTTCCATATTTTTCTTAGTATGTACTTAAGCGTTAAAATCATTCAATCGACGGTTTTTATAAAAAAAGAGCCGGTGTAAACCGTGCTCATTTTTGGATCACTCTTCGAAATAATTTTTAAATGGTTTTTTAGGTGTATGTGTTTCGTTACGATAATAAGGATTATCTTCAGTAGAATCTTTAGGATCCAAGTTTGTTTTAATTACTAATGTAGGTCCTGTTGTCCCATGCTCTGCAATAATCCGATCATTTAATTCATTAAAATCAGGTAGTTTTTTATTCCCTGGTTGTAATGGCTCTGACATATAAACACCTCCTGACAATAGGATGGTTTCTTCAAGAAAAATTATGTATTTAGGTTCGAATAAGTCTTAATTAGAACAAAAAGTGGAGTGTACTTGCTTTTGCTAATGTACATACTGTGAAAGCATAATAATCAAAGTGATATTTCAACTAAAAAGGTGGAATTATGAATGTCAGTAATAGAGAAATTAGCAAGTTCTTTAAACCGTAGAGATGAAGAGGCCAACATCGAATTAGCGATTCAAGTTGCGGATCAAAATGATGAAAGCGCCGTAAAAGAACTGATCGAAAATCTTACCAACAAAAATAAAAACATCCAGAATGATTGCATAAAAGTTTTATATGAAATTGGTGAACGCAGACCATCTTTAATATCCGATTATACTAATGAATTTTTTTCGCTTTTAGAAAGTAAAAATAATAGACTTCAATGGGGAGCTATGACTGCTTTAAACAGTATTACAAGTGACGTTCCTGAAAGGATATTTTCAAATATCCAAAAAATCATTGTTGCAGGTGACAATGGTTCAGTTATTACAAAAGATCAAGTTGTAAATATCCTTTTAAAATTATGTTCCATTAAGACATATGCCAAAGAGTCATTTAATTTTCTTATTAATCAATTAGTTAAAAGTCCAACAAACCAACTCCCGATGTATGCAGAAAGATCGATGTCTATTATTAATGAAGAAAATAAAAGTTTATTTATTGAGACACTAACTTCTAGGTTGGAGGAAATTGAAAAAGAGTCTAAAAGAAAACGAGTTGAAAAGGTTATTAAAAAGATTAGTTAAAAAAATATTTAATACTTGTGTTGAAGTTTAACCGAACAAAATGTGTACTTTGTTGTTAGGGGATCTGTAAGACCAATCCTCTAAAACTATTTTTAGAGTTAAGATAACATAGGAAAAGCAAACGGATCAGTTTAAGACTGGTCCGTTTTTTTTTCTAGATTATTAAGGATGCTGTAATGAGCTAGAAAATCATTTGCTATAAAAATCGACAGGATTACTGATTTAATTTTTGTTTCCTTATCTTTTTTGTTGTTGGAAATGTTCGAATTATAAAAAAAATGTATTTGATAAAATTTGTAAAAACGAAAATTCTGTCAAATCTCAATATAATAAAACTATCAAAAGAGAGAGAGGAAGATGGGGGAAAATGAAAAAGAGAATCAAAAAAAATGTTACGACCCTAGCAGTAACAACGGGTCTTGTAACTAGCGTATTTAATCCAATTTCTATTCAACACAATGTTCATGCACAATCAACGTCAAAAGTTGAACAAGTTTTATCGGCACTTACACCAGCTCAACGTGAGGCGATTAAACAATTAAAAGTTAGTGATAAAGAAGGACTTCAAGTATCTCCTGATATGGATTTAACAAGTGAAGCGACAACTTCTGTTATTGTTGAATTTAAGGACAAACCAGCAAATACAGCAGTCATGGTTGCAGAAGCTGATGGAACAATGCTTTCAAAAGCGGATGCTCAAGCGAAAGTAGACGCTTCACATGACACATTCCAATCAGATTTAAAAACGATTTTTAGTAAAGAGTTAAAAGAGAAGAAAAATCCTTATAATATTAAGTGTTCTTACAAAAAAGCTTTTAATGGGGTTTCAATGACACTCCCAGCTAATAAAGTAAAATCATTGCTTAAATCAAGTGCCGTACAGGCTGTATGGAGTGATTTACAAGTTCAGCTAGATGATCCATCTACTAAGGAGTTATCAACTTCTGAACAACAATCTTCTACTCATACGATGGTAACATTCCCTGGTGTTGAAAAACTTCATGCAGAAGGCTTTACAGGAAAAGGTGTAAAAGTTGGAATTATTGATACTGGTATCGACTATAATCATCCAGATTTAAAAGGTGCTTTTAAAGGCGGATACGATTTCGTTGATAATGACAATGACCCCATGGAAACAACATATGCGGATTGGAAGAAATCTGGACAACCTGAATCTAATGGTGAAGCTTATTATACTGAGCATGGAACGCATGTAGCTGGGATTATTGCTGGACAAGGTAAGAATAATGCAGATTACTCAGTAACAGGAGTTGCGCCAGACGCTGATATATACGCTTATCGTGTTCTTGGTCCATATGGATCTGGTCAAACTTCAGCAATTTTAGCCGGAATTGACAAAGCAGTTTCAGACGGAATGGATATCATTAGTATGTCACTTGGAGCGAACTACAATGACCCGTTATATCCTACAGCAATTGCGGTTAATAATGCTGTACTTTCAGGAGCGACAGCGGTTGTTGCAGCAGGAAATTCTGGAAGTAAAATGTATTCATTAGGTACTCCAGGAAATGCACCTTTGGCAATCACAGTTGGAGCAAGTGATACTGCTGCTACAATTCCAAATTATTCAGCAACAGCAAAAGCATCAACTGGTGATTTACCGGCTGACCTGAAATTAGCTGCCCAAGGACTTTCTGATAATGTAGCGGATTTTCAAGGGAAAACGTATAAAATGGTAAATGTGGGACAAGGGCAAGAAACTTCTTATTATAAAAGAGATTCAAATGGCCAATATACAATACCAATCGATGTAACTGGAAAAATTGTTCTTGCTCAACGCGGTAGCTTAGGTATAGAAGAAATTGTTAAACGAGCTAAATCACATGGAGCAAAGGCTGTTGTTTTAGTGAATGCATCTGGAGATACATTACAAGATGTATATTTAGGAAACGTATATGGCTATATTCCAACATTTTTAGTAGGTAGCTTACAAGGTACTTATATTCAAATTAAAATACCTCTAACTGAAGCGGCGAAAGGAAATACAGTCGACTTTACATTCGGTAATATGAGCCAAACTGTCACACAAGGTAATAAATTAGCGGACTTTAGTTCAAGAGGTCCATCTCGTGTATTATATGATATTAAACCAGAAGTAACAGCACCAGGAGTGTCTGTATTCTCAACTGTACCTTCTTTTATGCATAAAGATGATAATGGTAATCCATTAACTGATTATCAATATGCGTATGAACGTTTGTCTGGCACATCGATGGCAACACCGAATGTATCAGGTGTAGCAGCATTATTAAAACAAGCTCACCCAGACATGACGCCAGCTGATATTAAGGCAACGCTAATGAATACAGCAGATCCATTAAATGATAAATATAGTGTATATGAAGTAGGTGCAGGTTTAGTAAATCCGTACAAAGCTGTTCATGCTGGGACGGAAATTCAAGTGAAAGACAAAACGAAAACATTAAGCAGTGATGCTAAAGATGCGGGTAGTGCTACTCTTGCAAGTAAAGGAATTAAAACAATTAAAAATATTACTGGAGCTTTAAGCTTTGGTGAACAAGCTGTTGATGGTAAGGTTCTATCAGATTCTCGTTCAATGACTTTATTCAATAAAAGTTCTGAAGATAAAACATATGATGTAAAAGTTCAATTCCAAACATTGGGCGCACGATTTACAAATGACTCTAGAGCAGACCAAGATGCAGCTGCTAATGGGGTTACGTTAGATGTGAAATCTTCTATAAAAGTAAAACGATATAGTAGTGTGAATATGGATGCTACAATCAATGTTCCTAAAAGTGCTAAACTTGGTACTTATGAAGGGTATGTTGTTTACACAAATCAAAAGAACCCTGATGAATCGTATAAAGTACCGTTTGCCATTCATACAGTTGATGAAGGAATTGATTATGTAAAAGGAGATCCAGCCGCTTTCACTATACCTTATGAAGCAGGTAGTAATGCGACAAAGTGGTCAATTGGAGTGGACTTTAAACTAAAATCTCACATGCGTACGTTTGATTTCTTCCTTGTTGATCCAAAAACAAACGAAGAAATTGGTTACCTAGGCACAGCGGATGGAATGGGTGCAGATGAGGGGATGGAATATTATTTCCGCGGTGTATTAAACGGTGGACAATATTATCCATTAACAGGAAACCCGGACAGTCCAGTTACATTTGATTATAAGGAAGTTGACCCAGGATTATGGAAAATTAGAATGGTTGGTACAAATGATAAAGGTGCTACCTTCACTAGTGATGCTCCTGTTTATTATGGAGAGAAAGAGCCAAAGGTTACAATGAATTATGAACCAGGTCAAATCGTTGAAACTGCTAATGCAACTGACAAAACAGTTACAGTAACAGGTGCTGCATTTGATAAAGACATTGCAGAAATGCAAGCAGCAGGCATTCCTGCTTCACAAGGCGAAAATAAGATGTATTATTACAATCCAAATAATTCTGCCGAAATTAATATCCCAGTAGACACTAATGGTAACTTTAATTCAACAATACCATTATCAACAGCTGGCCCAAATACCTTAGCAATTACACAGTATGACTTCTATGACAGAAATAAATCAACTGTTGAAAATTATGGTAGTACTAGAGACGTTTACTTTGTTAAAAAAGGAACTGCTTATACTACAGCAATTTCAGATAAACAACGTATCAACATGGGAGATTCAACAACAGTAACATTCTCAACGAAAAATGTAGCATCTAAGGTGAAAAAAGCTGAATACACTTTCATTTATCCTTCTAAGTTCTTAGATATGGTGAGTGTACAAGCTAAAGGAGATTATAAAGGAAAACTAGATGTTCAATATACATCTACACCTTTTAATAGTACTTACAATAAAATGACAATTACAGCAACAGCACTTGGGGACCTTGCAACATCAGGTATTACAGGAGATGCTTCATTAGTAGACGTAACATTTAAAGCAAAAGATGTCTACTACAAAGGACCAATGACATTTGAAGATCCAGCTGGTACATCTAGATTCTTTAGCGCAGTTTATACAAATGTGGATGACAGTAAGGTAACAACTCAAGGCATTCAACCTTATTTCTATGTTACTTCTACTTATTCTCTTATGAGAAGTATGGTTCAGGCAGAAGGAATGGCTACAGGAATTGACAATGCAGGGAATATTAATATGAAAAATCTTGACTATAATAAAGCTGGTTCAAAAATTAGTGTGAAAGATTCTGATGGTAAAGAATACGGAGTAGCTGATCCTTTAGGATATAGTGCAACTGCTCCAGCAGGTTTTACATCTAGATTACCAATAACAGATAAGAAATTTACATTATCAATTGACGTACCAGGACATTTCACATTCAAAAAAGATTTTACAGTTGGTTTGAAAGAAGACGGTAAGGTTACAGCTGGATCTAAACCAGTTGATTATAGCTATATCCCTGGTGGAGATGTTAATAAAGATAATGTAATTGACGTGAAAGATGCTCTATACATTCAAACGTATTGGGGAACAAATAAACGTGATGCAGATATCAACTATGATGGCGTAGTTGATGAGAAAGATATGCAGTACGTAATTAATAACTATTTAATGCAAAATCCATGGAACGACAATGCAGGTAAACCAGTTAAGAAATATAAAGGAAAAGATTTAGATGGTGTTTTAACTGATCTAGGATTATAAATCGGTGAGCGGAAAGAAAGATAAAAGTTTATATAAATAGAGGTATAATTACCCAGAAATCACTGGTAAAAATGGTTCTAAGAATGGATTACTGAATGGAACGGCAGTGGTACGTTTCAGTCGAATATAGAATTTATGTCAAGTGAAACAAGGCAATGGTGTAAACGGATGCGTTGGAACGAAAAAATATACTGGTAGAGGGAAAAGAGTCATAACGACTCTTTTTTTTGTCTAAATTAGAAGAATATAAAGAAATATTTATGGAAACATGAACCTTTTATGGTAAAAATTGGTTTTTGGTTATATTATTAAAAATATAATAGAAAATGTTCTGACTGGGAATAGTGTTGTTCTCAATAAAGAACAAATAATAAATATAGGAGATGAGAAAATGAATTTTAAGAAGACAAGCTTAAAACTCGGTTCTATTGCACTATGCGCTTCACTGTTAGCAGTTCCGTTTACTTCGAATGCTTCAGCCGCAACAAAAAAAACAGTTGTAGATACAACCAAGCAAGGTACTGCAATAGCTGCATATTATTATGTTAATGGAAAGAAAATTGAAATCCCTAAAGAGGATCTTGTAAAATTAACAACTGCGGGAAGTACTTACAAATTACCGAATGATCCGCTTAAACCTAAAACGAAAACAATTACTACCAATGGAGTGCAATGTATAGCTGGATATGAGTATGATGGAAGATTAATATCTGGTAATTTTGAAAATAAAAAATCAGGAACTAGATATGCAAATACAACAAGCTCTAATATGAAAAAAGTTTCTCAAATTGGTTCAGAACAAACCATCAATGCAGGATTCAGTGCTTCTGGAGAATTTAAGTGGGGGCCAGTAAAAACTACTGTCGGTTTTGATATAAGTGCTGGACAAAAATGGTCAACAACTGAATCATCTGAAGTTACAATTAAACCAGGCAAAATGGGATGGAATGACTACGGTTCATATAAAGAATCATGGACAGGTACATATTATTACTTAACAAACTCTTGTGGTCAAACATCAAAAGTAACAGTTTCACCTTATGGTCCTAAATATAAACTGGCAGTAGCTAGGGAATCAGCTATTCCGCCGGGTGTAACAAGCGCAAGCGTATCAAAGTAAAATGAAAAGAGCGATTTGTTTATCTCAAGCTATAATTCTACTTATTACCCTAGCAGGCTGTACACCATTTAATTCAAAAGATAATAATCTACAAAAAACAAGCAATTCACAAGAAGTTAGCAAAATTAAACAGAATCGTGAATTAGAATTAGTTGCTGTAAAAGAAGCTACTGAGAAAGATTCTTCACCTTCTAAAGCAGCTATCCACCAGTATGAGTTTCATTTTAAAGATAACTCAAAATCGAGTCCTTCAAAGGATTCAATCGTAAATGAAGCCACATTAGGAAATAGAAGTATAGTCATATTGAATACTCAAGAACTGGATAGTAACTTTGCTGTATTTGATTATGAAAATGAAAAGAATTTATGGAGAATCCGAAGTTTGATTACTTTAGATGTGAAGAATGGACAGTATTTTAAAGATAAAGGTGGTTTAAAATTACCTTTTGAAAAATTTGTAGTTGCCACATCTACTGATTCTAATCCAGAGATTTGGTCATTTGCAGATCATAAAAATATCGTAGCAGTTGCTAAATATAAAGAGTTTCCTTTCGAATCATCTGGTATAAATACCTTAAAAAGTGATAGTGGTAAGAGAAAATATTATTCTTACAAGAAAAACAAAAAAGAATTTATATTCTACCACGATTCTGAATATATCGTAGTTATATCAGGTAATTTAGCATTTAAAGATATGATAAAGCTTGCAGATTCTTTACCGACTGTTAGCTCAGCGAACTTTCCAAGAAACAATTAGATAATAAAGTAAAAAGAGCAAGAGGAGCCGGGTCATATTTTAGGAGTCGGTGTGAAAAAATTAAACTGAAATTTACGATTGAAGATCCTAATGGAAATGTGGTTGACACTTGGACAGAAAAAAATAATGAGAATGCTTATAAAGTATGGGCTCCAACAGCTGACATGCCTGCTGGAAAATACAAAGTGACATGTGAGATGGAAGATGAAACGAGTCTAAAAATTACTGCAAAAGTACGATATATGACTGTGGTAAAACCGTAGTATATTAAACTAAAAAAACCTCAATCCGCTATGAGTCTTAGTTTGATTGTGGTTTTTATTTTCGGAAATAGGGTTAAGCCTATAGTACGAATGGGTTTATATTAATCAAAAAAGCTATCAATTCCTTAAATCAGGAAGGATAGCTTTTTTAATTATTGTACTACTGTTATTTTTTTAGGTGTAGAAGTAATTTTAAATCCATCCTTCGTAACTACATCAGCAGAGATATAGTACGTGCCATTCGGAAGGTCAGGCTTTGGTACCCATGTTGTATGGATTTCTTTTTCATTTTTAAATGCAATCGTATCGACGACATTACCATTTGCATCTTTTACATTGAATGTCCAATCACTTCTATTTTGAGCAAAATAGTCGATATCTGCTTGTCTATCTTTATTTATTTTAGTTGTAGGATATACACTAGCATTTGAAAGAACCATCCAATCACTCATATATTTTGGACTCTGATCTCCCCAGACTGTGTATGAGTGATTAAATGCATTGTCAGCTCCAATAACGACAATACTTTTCGGTTCTGTATTTACTACTAATGTTTGTGCTGAGCCTGGCATATAGTTATTACCGTCAACCCAAACAGATGAAGCAACATAACCACTGCCGTTTTCGTTATCTGTACCTTTCCATGAAATTTCATATTTACCATTAGTTGGTGTTACTTTTATATCTGTAACCTTTGGTAGAGTAGAATCTACTTTTACTGGCATTTTTACTTCTTGTGGTCTAGCACCTGGATAGTCTAGAGTTGTTCTGATTACATATTGATAAGTTCCATCAGGTACAAGATTGCCTAACTGATCAGTCATATTCCAATAGTAACTGTCAGCATAAGAATAATCACCGTATGACATAATATTTTTTCTAAATTTCCAAGGTGTTCCTGTAAATTCACTAAAGTCTCCTAAGTAATTAACGATTTTTCCTGATTGGTCTTTAATATACATTTCAGTTTTTTGTAAATTTCGTAATGCTGTAAATCCAGCATATATACCTTGTAAATGATAGTTCGGAGAGATGGCAATTTTATTTAAATTGAAAGTTCCAGTTTTACCATCATACCCCTTTGGTGCACTTCCAGAATATTCATCCCATAGTGCCGTATAGCCTAAAAATGCATCTTTATCCCATGCTGGAGCATCTATATTACGTGGTTCATCCCATTTTCCGTAAAAGCCCATATATGGAACTGATATAGTAACTGCTTTACTCTTGTCAACAGGAACTAGACGTACAAATCCTTCTACGAAACTATTATTCTTTATTGAATCAGGTAAAGAAACATTCACAGTTAACATTTTTGATTGGCCAGGTTTAATTTTTAGTAATGCTCCAGTTTTATCTGTTACTTTATTATCATTTACTGTGATCGATGCACCTTGAATTCGTTCACTAGTTAAAGTTAGATAATCTTTTGAATCCATCGTTCCATCGTTATCTAAGTCAAATTGCTTCGTTTCAGTTTTATCCTTAAGCAAGTCAACATAAACATTGTATTCAATATCAGCACTATTATTTTTACCTTTAGGTGCATCAAAAGCATCTACGTTTAATTTAAAACTTGTATTTTTGCCGATTTCTTTTAATGCTACAGCGCCAGCTTGTTCTAAAGGTGTGTTTCTACTTGTAACAATAATCGGAGTGTTGATTGCATTTTGAATTTGCATTAAACCAGCGCCTTGTAAGCGAGGAGAATAAGGAACCTCTCCATTAGTTTTTGGATCCATTACAATACTTGATGTGTTCATTAATGCAATTTTTGCTTTTAAAGCGGTATCTTCAGAATGTTGTAGCCCTTTTTCATAAAGTGACTGTAACACTAAAGCTGAACCACCCGCAACATGAGGGGTTGCCATAGATGTTCCACTCATCACTTCATAATCATTTCCAGGTACAGTTGAATAAATATTTCCACCAGGAGCAGAAATTTCAGGTTTAAAATCTAATGTTGATGGCGTACCATACGATGAAAAACTAGACATTTTGTTTTTGTTAACATTATCGACCCAAGTATCGCCCGCTAATTTCATTTTTACAATTTGTCCACTTGTTAGTTTATTTATTAACTCTTGCCCTACTGCTTTACCAGTTGTAGCAGCCGGGATGGAGTACTCGCTCCAACCCAAGTAAGGATAATCAGGTAAATCATCAGGTGGAATTGCAATTACTGCTTTAGCTTTAGCTCGTGCAGCATTAAATTGTAAGAAGGAGTAGTAAGTATATTGATTTTTGAATTTTGCTACTACAATTTTTCCTTCTACATTTTTATTAGTAAAATCAGCATTAGATGCTCCTTCGCCGACATATACTAGTTCATATTCCTGACCAAGTGTCAAGTTTTTAGAAAGCTTAAAATTAACACTTGGGGCAAACATTGTTTGATCTTGGAAAGGAAGTTTAAAACCACTTGCATCACCTAACGTGTTTAAATGCATTTTAGTATTTTCATAGGATGCAACCGATAAAGCATATGGGCTGACTCCTGGTGCACCGACTGTCCCAATATCAGGATCTTCTGCATAAGGTTGTTGGGCAGAAGGAAAAGGTAATGGATAATCAGTACTGTATGCCGAATTACCCGCCGCTACTACTACGAGGCTACCATGTTCTGTTGCAACTCGAATTGCTTTTTGAATAGGGTCGTCATCTTCACTAACATATCCTGCATCTACACCTAAACTCATATTGATTACATCTGCGCCCATTGTTACAGCATGTTCAATACCAGCAATAATATCGTCCTCGTAAGCAGCTGCATCATTATCCGAGAATACTTTCTCAGCCAATAATTGTGTACCTGGAGCTATACCTTGAACGCCACCAGTTGAGTCATCACCATTTGCACCGACGATTCCTGAAACATGTGTACCATGTGGACTACCATCACCTCGTGGGATAACATCGGTGTCATGATCAGCCCAGTCATAACCAGTTGGTACTTTATCTGTGTACCAAATATCCCCTACTGCTGTAGCATCTAATTTACTTTGTATTCCACTTTTAGTTAATTTTTCTTTTTGTTTTCCCTTTTCCGTGATCGACATATCTTTATGTGTGTAATCAATACCTGAATCAATAATTGCTACAAGTAATCCTTCACCTTGGTAACCATATTGACTCCAAACCTTTTGAGCTTGTACTAATTCTTTGCTTGCTGCCATCGTTTCGTGGAATGTTCTTGCAATATGTACGCTAGTTACACCAGGAGTTTTCTTAATCTCGTTCAAGTTTTGATACTCTGTCTCAACACTAAATCCATTAAAACCTTCATAAAAGCGTTGTTTTAGCTTTGGAGAATGCGATTTAGCCCTATTATTCTTTTTGATTCCGTCCATTACTTTGTCTTGCTTTTCTTTGAATAATGATCTTTTGTTAGCAGATGTAAGATTAGTAGTTGAAGGCTGTGCAACTTCAACGATAAAACGAACTTTATCAGTTGGTTTATAATTCTTTTCTGCTTTTTGACCATCTTTATATAGGTTTTCTTTCCCTTTTTGATCTAGTTTATGCGGTTCTTGAAAGTTAAGTGGTTTAGAAAGTGGTGTTGATTGTTTTGCAGATGCGAGTGCAGTATAAGATGAAAAAATTAAAGATGATAAAGCTGCGGTAGTCATTACTTTAAATGCATTCATTTTACTGATTTTCATTAAAACTCTCCTTTTCGATATGAAAATTTATCAATAATTGTATTACTTAAACACGCTTTTAAGAGAATAGTAGGTTTTTAAAGATGAGTGTTTGGAAATGTTAAACTAACTCTTATATTGAGTGACTAAATAAATACAATAATTAATATATATCCCACTAAATTTTAAGTAAATTGGGGAAATTCTACACTTTTAATGTGTGAATTTTCTGATTACAATGACAAGAATAGACAATTTCCGAACTTGGTTAATTATTCCAAGACAATTATTTTTAGGGAATCTGTTAGAATTTGGTGAAAAATCATTATTTGCTGGACTATTGATTTGGGGAAATTTTGTCAAAATCAATTATTTTTTAATGATTCGATTAAAAAAAGTTAAAGTTTTTTAATAAGTGTAGGCTGAGGTTTGGGAAATCGCACGATTATTTTTAAATCACATTTTTAAAGGGAGGTTATTAGAAGAAACTGTTACATTAAAATAGGCACATAATCGGACCCTCATTCATAATACTACGATAAAGGTTACTTTTAGCAGGATGGTGGTTGAAATGGGAGACGAGTCTAAAGCATTAGTGGGATCTGTGATTGTATCGATTGGAACAATTACAGCTGCAATTGGCTCCACGCCATCTAACTATATAAAAAGTAGTGTTCGTGATGACTTATCTATAATCGGAAATGTTTTGCAGGCTACAGGAAATGGAATTGATGCTGATGTTGAGGGTACTGTACTCAGAGCACCTGGAAAATTAATAGGAGCAAGCGGAAATATTACTGTTCTTTCAGGACTGGTTTTCGACATTCAAAAAGAAGCATCCTATAAATTATTCATTGCAGGAAACTTGTTACAAGCTTTAGGGCAAGGCGTTAATATTGGAGATGTAGTTGACCTTACTCCTTTCCCAGGCCAGGCCCAAAATATTGTAGGGAGCCTGACATCATTTGTTGGAAACTCTTTACAGGCAATTGGATGGTCAGAAGCACTATATGATCTTAAAGAGGATGAAACGAAGCTTAATTATTATGAGGAATATCTAAAAAAAGTAACGGCTACCGAATCTGAAACATTGGTTGCGATAGGAAGTTGGATTCAAGCAATTGGCACTGTTATTTCAGTAATTGGGGTAGTAAAAGAAGTAAGTGGCGCAAATTAACCGAAAAAAGGTAAATGCTACGAAACTTTGCGGAATTTGAGTTTAATAAGTTATACGTACATTAGTATAAAATATAGACAGAAGCGGGGATCAATTGTTCACGCTTTATTTGTATTGATCGGTTTTAGCATAACTATGTTAAAATGCATTAACAGTAGAAAGTAAACGAAAATTATAGAAGAGTTTTTTAGTAAAGTTACATAAATTAAATAAAAAAACTTTTTACCCCCGTATCTTTTTGTACTTCTATTCCGTTTATAGGTTAGAGAGTGTTAATAAAGGAGTGAACATAAATGTCTAGTAAGTTTAGTCTTCACAGCATAGAAAAGGAAAAACAGGATGAAGCAACAGATGAATTCTATTGGAAGAATTACTATCCAAAATTGCAACGCTATTGTCGATTTCTAGCCCAAAATGAATGGGATGGTGACGATATTGCGCAAGAAGCTTATTTTAAAGCAATAAAATACTATAGTAAGGAAAAAATGAATTCGGCTATATTAAATAAAATAGCTTACAATCATTGGATTGATACTTTACGAAAAAGAAAAGAAGAAACGATAACTCCTGATTTTGAACTTTCTAAATATGCAGCTAGTCATCCGATTGATCATAAAATGAATAGTGTGGAGCTCTTACTTAAACATTTTACTCCAAAACAAGCGGTTATCTTTTTTCTAAAAGAAGCATTTCAATATAAATCCAAGGAAATAGCAGACATCTTAGGAACAACAGAAATAGCCATAAAATCTAGTCTGCATCGAGCGAAAAAGCGTCTAGATAAAACGAACAAAGAGGAACAATCCCTTTCTGTTGACTATTTTTGGAATGAGGAAGAACGCATGAAGCTTGAAGAAATTTTTCATTTAGCTTTAGAAGTCCAAGATCCTACCGTCTTAATTCAAGCGATCCCTTCCTTTGATCGAATTATTGAAAGTCCTAAAATGCTATTCGGTAATTTCCAATCAGCTCGAACTCAAACTCCTTCAAGCACTCTCTGCATGGCTGCATAGCCAATTAACGCTTTAAAGGAGGATTTTTTAAATGACGACAGTTCCTTATGTTATTGAACAATCTAATCGTGGTGAACGTTCATATGATATTTATTCCCGTTTGTTAAAGGATCGAATTATTATTATCGGTGATGAAATAAACGATCATGTAGCAAATAGTGTAGTTGCACAATTATTATTTTTAGCTGCAGATGCACCTGATAAAGAAATTTCACTTTATATAAATAGCCCTGGTGGGTCAACTTCAGCAGGATTTGCGATTTATGATACGATGCAATATATAAAGCCCGATGTTAGAACCATTTGTACGGGAATGGCAGCATCATTTGGTGCAATGCTTTTGCTGGCAGGAACAAAGGGGAAACGTTTTGCGCTTCCAAACAGCGAAATCATGATTCATCAACCATTAGGTGGGGCAAAAGGCCAGGCAACAGAAATTGAAATATCAGCACGCCGCATTTTAAAATTACGAGAACATATTAATCAAATAATTGCCGACCGAACAGGGCAGTCAGTTGAGAAGGTGGCAAAGGATACAGATCGTGATTATTTTATGAGTGCAGAAGAAGCGAAAGAATATGGAATAATTGATGAGATTTTATATCCAAATAATTAACTTTATAATTAACTAAAGTAAAAAGGTTAGCGATGCTAGCCTTTTTTTCGTGCACGGAGACAAGAATTGTTTTTACTTGTTTAAAAATGTAAAAATAATACCGAGATTATTATAACGGGAGATTGTAATTGTAATGAATAAGCTAATTTTCTATGAATAGCATTAATTAGTACGTTAAAAGTTGTTCTAATTAAATACAATAAATTAGAAGAGAAGGGATACAAATGACTTTCGAACAAAAGAGTATAGCAGGCTTTATGCACCGAGGTATTACAGAAAAGAATACTTACTTCTTTTTAAATGATTTTGCTTCCATCTTAGTAAGTGGGGAAGATACAAACGGAGCATTTTGCGTCTTGCACTGCAACGGTAAAAAAGATGGTGGACCTCCTCTTCATGTACATGAAGAGGAGGATGAAACGTTTTATGTATTAGAAGGAGAAATTACTTTTTTTATTGGTAATCATACAATTTTGGCAAAGGCTGGAGATTATGTATTTGCTCCTCGAAGAATTCCCCATACATTTAATGTACGCTCTGAAGAAACTAAGTTCATTGTTACTGCTTATCCATCAGGTTTTGATCAATTTGTAAAAGAACTATCTGTACCATTTTATAAAGGATTCAAAAAGCCTGAAGGTCCTCCATCAGCTGAAAAACTTCATAAGTTAATCGAGGTGTCAAAAAAATATAAAATTTCTTATCCAAGTTTATAAATTTAATAGAAGACTATGTTCTCCTTGGAATCTTATGTATTCTTTAATTAAATGGTTTTCTTAGGAAAAGAGGATACGATCATGAAAAAAAAGTTAAACCCAATTGAAGCAGCACAACATTTTATTGAAAAGTACTTTCCAAATTGTCAGGGAGCATTACTAGCAGGCAGCGTAGTCCGTGGCGAGGCAACAGAAACATCTGATCTCGATATTGTTATTTTCGATAAAAACTTTAGCTCTTCATATAGAGAGTCATTAAAAGAATTTGGTTGGGACATAGAAGTTTTTGTACATAATTTATCATCATATAAACAATTTTTTAAAAGCGATTATGAGAGAGCTAGACCTTCACTTCCAAGGATGGTTTCAGAGGGGATGATCTTAAAGGATGAAGGCGTAATTAGCGATATTAAAAAAGAAGCAAAAGAATTATTAGATCAGGGGCCAAAAAAATGGTCTGAAGAGACAATTAAAATAAAACGATATTTTATCACAGATGTACTTAATGATTTTATAGGTTGCTCTAATAGGGCGGAGGAGATATTTATAGCAAACACTCTAGCTGAATTAGTAAGCGAATTTATTTTAAGAGCAAATGGTAAATGGATTGGTTCTTCAAAGTGGGTAATACGTTCATTAAGGCAATACAACGAAGAGTTTGCTAACAATCTTATAGAAGCTTTTGATTCATTTTATACGACAGGCGAAAAGAATCAGGTTACCAAATTAGTGAATGAAGTTTTGCAACCATATGGAGGGCAGTTGTTTGAAGGTTTTTCTGTAGGCAAAATGTAGTTTTGTAATTCAATCGTATGCATGTTAAGTAAAAAGGGGCATATTAATGCCCCTTTTTATTTTGGAAAGATTTAAAAGCTTTACATTAAACTATTAAACTTTCTTTAATAATTATATTTATTATAAAATCCATAATTTTTCGATGTTTCTCTTGCAATATTGTAGGTAATTTTTCCTGTTTTTTCGTCAAGGTTATCGAATTCTTGATAAAAAATTATTTATTTTGTTTTATTTTTCCCAATTTTCAGTTTTATTATTTCGGTCAAAATATAAAAAATCCGACAAAAAAATATCTTTTTTTTCATGAAATAACATGTTTTTTGTATATGTCTAACGTTTCTATGTATAAATATGATGAAAAATTTTGTGAAAGAACCATATAGATTCCCCCAATATACGTTCATATATGACAGATGTACAATTTAAATGTATTTAATTAACAGCCACGAAAATCAGGTGAATAGGAAAACTTAAGTTTGTCATTATATTTAACTATTACTCTATAGATCCAAGGTGGATTTAAGTAAATACAGAATAAAATTGTAGGAGTGTTGTTATGAAAAACGGAAAATTTAAAGCGTTTAAAGTTATGTCTACAACTGCTTTAGTATCATTACTTTTTACATCATTAGCTTTTGCGGATAATGATAATGTTACACCTCAAACTGATTCAACTGATGGAATGGTTGAACAAGGTGCATTTACTAAGAATAATTTAGATTTATCTCAAGAAAACTCAATGTATAAAGAAGGCAACACTCAAGAAGCTACAAAAACGTTCAAACCAGATGAGGAAGTTCATTTAATCGTTGAGGTGGATGAGCCAGCTGATAGTGATCAAGCGACACCTGAGCATAAGAAAGCAATGTTTAAACAAAAGCAAGACAATGTAATTGATGAAATCTCAAAAGAAAAAAATTCTAAATCAAATGCAGCTTTTAAAGTGAAGCACCGTTACTTTGAAGGTTTTAATGGATTCAGTATTGAAACAGAATATAAAAATTTAAAAGATATTCAATCAATCCCTGGCGTTAAGCATGTTCAAATTGCTAGAACATTCCACGAAACGATGGCAGCAAGTAAAGAATTAGTACAAGCTCAAAAGGTTTGGGAGCAATATGGCTATAAAGGAGAAGGCTTATTAGTAGGAGTTGTAGATTCTGGTATTGATTGGACTCACAAAGATATGACACTATCAGATGCAGCGAAGGCGAAAGAAAAATGGACAAAAGATAAATTTGATCAGTTTGTAACAACAACAGATGTAAATGAAACTTGGTATTCAGATAAAGTACCATCTGGATATGACTGGGCAGACAATGATACGAATGTTATTCCTGGACCAAAAGGTAGTTCTCATGGTACACACGTATCTGGAACGATTGGAGCAAATGGTAATGATTCAACTGGTGGAGTAGCTGGTATTGCACCTGGAGTTCAACTATTAGCAGAAAAGGTATTTTCTGATAATGGTGGTGGAGCATATGAGGATGATATTATCGCAGGTATCGAGCATGCTGTTACAATGGGTGCAGATGTAATTAACATGAGCTTAGGTAGCGATGCAGGTTATGTAGATGAAAATTATGATCCAATCCAAAAAGCAATCCGAAATGCGACTGAAAAAGGTACATTAGTTGTAGTAGCGGCTGGAAATTCAGCATTCAGTTCAGAAGCTTTCCTAACGCCTGCAACAATAAAACCATTTGCAGAAAATCCTGATATTGGAACGGTTGGCTCACCTGGTGTAAGCCCATATGCTATATCAGTTGCTTCCTATGAAAATACTAAAATTCATATGAATGCAATTTCAGATGGAAGTCTAGCGGTTCCTTTCAAAGACCATAGTCAGTATGGACAAGCATTTAATGTATCTAATAATCTATTACCAAATACAAATTATGATTTGGTATACGTAAATGAAGGAAAAACGGCGGCTGATTATCCAAAAGGAAAAACAAATTACATTGCCGTAGTTAAACTTTTAAATTCATATAGTACTGTTTCATCTATCCAATTCACTGCTAAGTCTGCTGGAGCAAAGGCGATCATTATGATCCCACCTTCAAACTGGCCTGATTATGTAACGCTACCAGTAACTTCTGCTGCAACACCAACTGCTTCAACTAGTAAATCAATCGGTCAAGCATTATTAGATAAAATGAGTAAAATGCCAAGTGGTCAATATTTAAGTATGAAAAATATCGGCGATTATTGGGTAGATAATCCAGATAAAGACACAATGTCTTATTTCTCATCAATGGGTACAACTCCAACGTTAGACTTTAAACCAGAAATGTCGGCTCCGGGTGGAAATATTTATTCAACTATTCCTGGAAATAAGTATCAAGTAATGAGTGGTACATCAATGGCGACACCACATGTTGCAGGTGGTTCAGCATTAGTATTACAGTCACTTTATGAAAAAGGATTAAAACACTCAGAAGATACTGTTTTAAAAGCGAAAGTTGCATTAATGAATACATCTAAAGTCATTATGGATCCAAGAACAAATAGTGAAGTTCCATATTCACCACGTATTCAAGGGTCTGGTTTAATGCAAATTCAAAATGCTATTAATTCACCAGTTGTTGTAACAAATCGAAACGCTCCTTTAGAACAGGCTGGTTCAGTAGCATTAAAGGAAATCGGAAAAAATACAAGCTTTAAATTAAACGTAGATGCTTTTGATGCACCTAAAGGGAAAAATAATAGTGCTGATATTGAATACAATGTATATGTGGATTTATTAAAAGATAAGACAGAAACAAAGCAATTTGATTTTGATCATGATGGACAATTAGATCCAAAAGATTATTTAACTTTATCAAGTGAACAAATTAAGGGTGCAAAAATCACTGTAAATGATAATGTAGTAACAGATAAAGTCGGATCTACATTGAAAATCAAACCAGGTCAATCAAAAATGTTAACAGTTAATATTTCATTACCAGATTCATTAAAGAAAAATGGTTTTGTAGAAGGATATGTACGTCTTGTACCAGTAGCAAAAGACCAAGATAAAGCTGTACCGTTAACAATGCCTTATATGGGCTTCTATGGAAAATGGGATGAGCTACTTAACATCGATGCTCCAGCTTGGGAAAAAGATTCATTTGCAGGTCATACAGCACTTTGGAATGATGCTACAATTGGTGGGGCACCATTAGGATACAATGGAGTAGGCTTTGATTTAAACCATATTGCTTTCTCGCCAAATTATATAGATAAGGGAATCATTGGTGGAATGTCTGTTTTACGTAACTTAGATAGCGCTGAGATCTCTGTTGAAGATTCTGCTGGTAAACAAATAAGATATTTAGGTAACTTCAGTGAGTATACTGGAACTGGAGAACCTTGGAAATTTAATAAAAACATTATGTTTAATGGCGATTATGGGATTAGTTTATACCAATGGGATATGAAGGACGTATCAGGAAATTTTGTTCCAGACGGTACTTATTATTACGTAATTAAAACAACATTAGCGTATCCAAACGCTAGACCACAAACAGTTAAAATGCCAATGATCGTGGATTCAGTTGCACCAAAGATTTCTGATATTAAAGTAACACCAAACAACGGTAAATATGATATTACATTTAATGCGACTGATAATGCAACTGACTTTAACTATGCTGATGTTTATGTAAATGGAACATTTTATGAACTAAGACCAGGCGTAACGAAACTAACGGTTAATACAGAACCAAAAGGTATGGTAATCAGATATAATGATTATGCAGGGAACAATGCTTGGACAACATGGGGAGACCAAAGTTATAATAAACAAAGTATGGCGATGGTAACATGGGGTATTTCTCCATCTACTGGTGTAAGTGCATCTAAGCCTGCAAGAATTTCTCTATATGGTTATAGCAGAGTAGACTGGACGATTAATATTAAAGATGCTAAAGGAAATCTTGTAGATTCATCTACATTCGAAAATGAGCATACTTTTAGTACACAATGGGCACCAGAAAAAGATCTTCCAAGTGGCACATATACGGTTACAGTAGATGTTGTTACGAAAGATGGTTTTAAAGTAACAACAACGCCTAAAACTATTACGGTTACTCAATAATATTAAATTTTAAAAGTATAATATAAAAACAAAGGGCTCAGTGAAAACTGAAGCCTTTTTGTAATGTCTTTTTAATCGTTAATTGTAATTTAGGTCGTCTTTATTACTTTTTAGCTTCCCTTGGACTAAGAGAACTAGTAATAAACAAACTGGAATAATCATTTGTAGTGGAATGTGTAGCAAATACGGTACTAAATGGATCCCCTCAATATGGTGTTCAAGAAAACTAGAAGCCAGCCAAAGTGAAGTAAGAACTGTAATAATACCAATAGGGTAGACTAGCTGATTGCTTTTCTTAACATTAAATAAATCTGCTGCCCCAGATACCGCACAAAAAAAGTAAATTGTGATTTTTACAAAGGCGTTACATACTGCAATTACAACAATGAACGTATCCAATCTTTGGATGAAATCGGCAATATTAATATAACTAACAGATGTTAGAAGTGGGTAGGTTGTTCTTTCAATAACGGATGGGCCTAATATTGCAGTATTTAAAACTGCAAATAAGGTTAATATAAGTCCCGAAAATAATAAAGCTGGTATTCCTACTTTAATTGCTAAATTTTGTTTAGTTAAATGTGGCATAATCATTGTAAATGTAAGGACTTCGCCAAAAGGAATGGTTAAAGAAATTGGGAAAGTCTTAAATACTGGTTTCCATCCGTGTTCTAAAACCGGTCTTAAATTATCCATTTTTATTAATTTTGAAATGATTTCAAATCCTATAAATATAAAAACAAGAAACATGATCATGATAAATATAAATTCACATGAACGAGCGAATGTTTCTAGTCCTTTAGACATTGCATACATGATTAATAACATCATGATTAAACCGATTGAAATTAGAGAAGAAGCATTATATAGTGTGATTGTTAATAAATCCTCAAAATCACGTAAAGCACGTGCAGCGATATAAAGAAAATATAAGATATATACTAATGCAAATATTTTTCCGATATATTTTCCTAAAATAATTTGAATATATTTTGTTAAGGGGAGATCAGGAAATAATGAATATAACTTAATATACACTGCAAAAATTAAACAAGCTGCAGTGAGTCCTATTAATAAACTAATCCATCCATCTTGTTTAGCACTAGCAAATATTTCGACTGGTGGAGAAGCACCGACCCCAAACATAAAAATCATACAAAAGAATTGAAAACCACTTATATTTAATTTACGATTCATTTGAATTCCTTCTTTTGACTTCTAATTTTTCTTCTAGATTATTATTTTTTCCATAAAATTCTATTTTATTTAAGAGTTAATGAAGTAATTTTTTGTGACTAAAAAACCAATTAGATGTTTATCAAAATTTAGTATAATAATAGCAATCATAAAAAAGAAGAATGAGGTGATTATTACGTGGAAATTAAGGTTGATGATTTGACTGGAACTGAAGTTGCTAAACTAATTAGTGAGCATTTACAAGGTATGACACAGCATTCTCCACTTGAAAGCATACATGCTTTAAATCTTGAAGGATTAAAGAAACCGGAAATTACGTTTTGGAGTGTATGGGAGCAAAGTGAATTAGTTGGATGTGGAGCTCTAAAAGAACTTGACTCTTTACATGGAGAAGTAAAATCAATGAGAACTTCTTCAGCTCATTTAAGAAAAGGTGTGGCAAGTTGCATGCTCCAACACATTATCAAAGAGGCGAAAAATAGAGGCTACAAGAGAATTAGTTTAGAAACCGGTTCAATGGAAGCGTTTGATCCAGCAAAAAAACTATATGAACTTTTTGGTTTTAAGTATTGTAAGCCTTTTGCTGATTATAAAGATGACCCTAATAGTGTTTTTATGACACTAGAATTGTAAAATTTTTGAAAGTAGAGTTGCTGTTGTAGCAACTTTTTTTAGTTTAATACCTTTTATATACACGCTTAACTAAACAATCACCTTCGATAAATTAAAAGAATGAAAAAATTTTAAAATAAAATTAGTACCTAGTATTAATATCTGGTGATATAATATTGGAAAGAGATTAAAAAATATGACTGAGGTGACCAGAATGCAAAATTCAAAAGCACGCATCACTGCAATAGGTTCATATGTACCAGAAAAAGTATTAACAAATAAGGATCTAGAAAAAATAGTTGAAACAAATGATGAATGGATTGTAAAGCGAACTGGCATTAAAGAGAGAAGAATTGCAAATGAAAATGAAAATACAAGTGACTTAAGCTTTCAGGCAATAAAAGACTTGATGGAAAAATACAATAAATCTGTTGAAGATGTTGATATGATTATCGTTTGTACTTTAACGCCAGACTTCAAAACGCCAAGTGTTGCTTCAATTATTCAAGCAAAGCTTGGAATAAAAAATGCTGGGGCAATCGATTTAAATGCTGCTTGCGCAGGTTTTACTTACGGTTTGTATATGGCAAATGGATTAATTACATCAGGATTAAACCGAAAAATTTTAGTAGTCGGTGCAGAAACTTTATCAAAAATAACCGATTACGAAGATCGCACTACTTGCATTCTATTTGGTGATGGCGCTGGCGCAGCTTTAGTAGAGTATGATGAAGAACAGCCTAGCTTCATTTCCTCCTACTTAGGATCAGAAGGCGAAAAAGGAAAACATTTATATTGCTCAAATTTATCAAATCAAATGTTTGGCGAAGAGATAATTAATAACAATAACATCATTCAAAATGGACGCGAAGTATACAAATGGGCAGTTACGACAGTACCAAAAGGAATGCAAGCTGTACTAAATAATGGATCCACTTTATTAAAAGAAGTTGATTGGTTTGTACCTCATAGTGCAAATTTAAGAATGATTGAATCAATCTGCGAAAGAAGTGAATATCCAATCGATAAAACGTTAAATAGCTTAGTAGATTGCGGAAATACATCATCAGCCACGATCCCATTATCTTTAGTTAAGGGCGTGAAGGAAGGGAAACTTAAATATGGAGATAAGGTTTTATTGTATGGCTTTGGTGGTGGATTAACTCACGCAGGATTACTTATTAATTGGACTTTGTAAAAGGAGTAGGTTACTCGAGTGGGGCATGAGTAAGTAAAAATGCAAAAAGAAGAAAAAAGGTTACTCATGAGAGGGTCATGAGTAAGTTAGATAGCAAGAAGAAGAAAAAAAGTTACTCATGAGAGTGTCATGAGTAAGTAAGAAAGCAAAAAGAAGAAAAAAGGTTACTCATGAGAGGTTCATGAGTAAGTAAAAAAGTAAAAAGAAGAAAAAAGGTTACTCATAAAAAGTTCATGAGTTAGTAAAACAGTAAGATGAAAAAAACTTACTCAATACAGGCTGTAGCCATACTCAACTTTACTTGTGAAAACTCATTCTTCAACAGTCTGAAGAAGTCTAATAGGTTACTAAATTAGACTTCTTTTTTGAGTTTTTTGGTTAGTCCAGTTACTCGATTATAAATTTTGGAAGGAAGAGTAGTGTATGAATGTATCTGTCTTAGGCTGCGGTAGATGGGGAACTTTTTTAGCTTGGTACGCTAATCGAGTTAGCCATAATGTAGTTTTATGGGGAAGAGAAAACTCTAGAAATTTTATTGGCTTAAATCAGACAAGAAAAAATGACTATTTAAGCCTACCAGATGGAATTGAGTTAACGAGCTCTTTAGAAGGTGCATTATCTTTTGCAGAAGTCATTATTATTTCAATTAGTGCACAAGAGCTAAGAACATTTGCAAATCGCTTAAGTCAATATAATGAAATACAAGGTAAAACTTTTATCCTCTGTATGAAAGGCATAGAATCTTCAACAGGAAAAAGACTCACACAAGTCTTTCGTGAAGAAGTTGGGAAAAATAGCAATGTAGCGGTTTGGGTAGGGCCTGGTCATGTACAAGACTTTGTAAGAAATATACCAAATTGCATGGTTATCGGTTCGGAGAATATTGAAGTAACAAAACAGATTGCTAAAGCATTTAACAGTGAGTTAATACGTTTTTATTATGGGCAAGACTTAATTGGTAATGAAATTGGAGCTGCAACAAAAAATGTCATGGGAATAGCTGCAGGAATGCTTGATGGATTTAACTATAGTAGTTTAAAAGGATCATTGATGGCTAGAGGAACGAGAGAAATTTCTCGTTTAATAAGGGCAATGGGTGGAAATGATTTAACAATTTACGGTTTAAGTCACTTAGGAGACTATGAGGCAACACTCTTTTCTATGCATAGTCATAATCGAAAGTTTGGGCAGGCATTTGTTGAAGGAAAATCATTTGATAAATTAGCGGAAGGGGTTTCTACAATTAAGGCTTTAAAGGAACTTTCTGATCAGTATGATGTTGAACTACCGATTTGTAACGCATTGTTTGAAATAATTTATGAACATAAAAATGCGAAAGAAACTTTAGAGGAATTATTTTTAAGACCACTAAAATTTGAATTCTGAAAAAATGAAATTTTATTTCGGTTGATTTAGAAAAAGATAATAAATTCATTGTTTTCTTAGCTTATTATACAGATTAAACCTTTTGTTTTCCTTAAAATACGAACATTATTGTTTGTATTATAAAAAAAGTTCATATTTTATATTGAAAATATATTTCGAGTTTGATATATTAGCAGTGTAATCATTCATAAACATTACTCGTATATGCTCAGTAATATGGTCTGAGCGTTTCTACCTGGTTCCCATTGAAAGAACTAGACTACGGGTTAAAGTATACTTGGTTTCATTTTTTTGTAACCAATAATGAGGGTTTAGCATTAAATTTTATTTATTGCTAATCTATACTTTAACTTTCGTAGGTCTAGAAGGTAGAGATTGTTCTACTTTTTCTAGACCATTTTTTTTGACTAAAACATCGAGTGTGATCATCATCAAGGGGGAAAAGACATTGTTAAAAAAATACTGTTTATTAGGAATCATTTCTGCACTATTAATCTCTGTATCTGTAGGTTATAACTTTAAATCGAATACTGCAGAAGCAAAAACTAAACATCTTAGACCAATTATTATTGAGGGACCAATGCCAATTGAGGCTGAAAAGTTTGCAAGTAAGTTAGAACATGTAAAAGTTGAAAAATCAGGTAGCTTCGTATTTTACAAAGGTACTTTAAATCATTACCCAGTTATCGTAGCAAAAACAGGTAAAGGTATGGAAAATACTGCTGCAGCTACAGCGATTGCAATTGAAAAATATAAACCAATCGCAATTATAAACCAAGGAACTTCTGGTGGTCATGACCCAAATTTAAATGTTTTTGATATCGTATTAGGTAAAAATACAACGAATATTGGTTCTTTAAAAACAGAAACGAAGGACGAAAACCAAGGAATTGATGCTACTCAATGGAAACCAATGGACTTGATGGCTTCTGAAGGTAGTGCAGGTGAAGATCCAAATGCTGAAAAACCACGTTTTTACGAAGGTAATAAAGATTTATTAGCAGCTGCAAATGCAGTGAAAAACAAATACACTAAAGGTAAGGTTGTAGAAGGTACAATCGGATCTGCAGACGTTTGGAACAATGAAGTTGATCGCATTAAATGGTTCCATACTAAATATGGAACTTCAGTAGAAGAAATGGAAGGCGCTGCTGCAGCTCAAATCTCTCAAGCATATAATGTAGCTTTCTTAGGAATTCGCGTATTATCAAACAATAAAACAAATGGCGGGAAATATGATCCAACTACAGCTGATGCTTGTCAGGAGTATGTAATGGAAGTAGTTAAGAAATATATTTCTACAAATCCAAGTAAATAATAAATTGAAAAAGAGATATTTTAATGCACATAACCCTGTCAAGTAGACAATGAAAAAAAGAGTATATTAAGCTGCGACCTTTTCACGATATTCTATCGGGGAAAGGTCGTTTAATTTTTCTTGGAATCGATCATTGTTGTAAAAATAAATATATTCGTGAATTGCCTTTGCTGCTTCTGGCTTGCTTTTCGGGTTCACTAAATACAACTTTTCCGTTTTTAAATGAGAAAAGAAGCTTTCGATACAGGCATTATCGTAACAGTTACCTTTCCTAGAATGACTTCCTTGAATCTTTATTTTCTCTGTAACTTGCTTCTTATAAGCTGGTGATGTGTACTGAAAACCTTGATCTGAATGGATTAATGCATCTTTTGTGAAGGGCTTGTTTTCCAATTGATCGAGAGTGTTCAACACTAATTCTAGGTCATTTCTTTCTGAAAGTTTCCAGGCTACAATTTCATTATTATAAAGGTCTAAAACTGTTGATAAATAGACAAATGTATCCCCAGTTCGCACATAAGTAATATCTGTTACTAGCTTTTGGTATGGCTTTTCTGCAGAAAATTTGCGGTTAAGGATATTTGGAAAAACGACCGAACCACGTTTACCATAGAAAGGACGCTTTTTTCGAATAACTGAACGAATTCCTAAATTTCTCATCATGCGTCGTACTCGTTTATGATTGACTAGAATGCCTTCTCGTTTTAAGGCTTTTGTCATTCGTTTATACCCAAAATAAGGGTGTATTTTATAAATAGCTAAGATTCGCTCTTTTAATAATAATTCTTCATCCACTTTAACCGAGCGTTTAGAAAGACTTTTTCGCCACTTATAGAAGCCAGCTTTTGATACTTCACCTATTTTTAGTAACCACTTTAAAGGATGAAAATTTCGAAGTTGATTAATTATCTCAAAACGTGCCGCCTTTAAGACCATTCCTTTCCGTGAAGATTTGGATTGCGCTTTTTTAAGTATTCTACCTGCGCTTTCAGGTAATTAACTTCTTCTTCAATACTAGTAAAGTTTTTTTTACTCCATATTCCACGCTGATCATCAAAGGTTTCCCCATTTTTAACCTTACGTACCCACTGAGCTATTTGGGAATCACTTTTAATTCCAAACTTTTCACGAAGCATACGATATGACCATCCTTCATCCACTTTCAAACGAACGACTTCTCGCTTTACTTCTTCAGAATAAGTTGAAAATGTTTGTCCTTTTTTAGCCATAAAAAAATCCCCTCTCAGTTAAACAGTTAAGAACATCATATCATGTTCTCTTTTTTTACTGTCTACCTGAAGGGGATAATATCATTAAAGTATCTCTTTTTCTGTTTTTCTTTCTATTTACTTCATCCACCATAATTCAACTGGATTTAATTCATACTGATTGTTTTCGCGATACATAAATTGACACATAATGAGCTCTCGTCTTAGAGTGGCGTAATCTTCATGAAATTCCTTCAAATATTCATTGATTTCCTTTTCTTGATAAACTCTACCAAATTCTAAGCCTTTAATCATATGTACTAAAACGACAAGCTTTTTCTTTCGCTGAGCAGGATAAATTTTAAGTTTGCCTTCCTTAGTAAAGAAATTATTGATAATACTTGAACGTTCACTTTCAGTAACTGACATTTCCATATTGGAATCTCCTCCTGTTCCTACTGTAAAAATTGCTTTCGCACTCATTTCTAAAATTTTAGTATTTAGAGAGAAATAGATTGTATTTTTATCTCGGCGCTCTTTAACCAGACCAACTTCTCTAAGCTTTGACATATGATGGGTAATTGTTGGAGGTTTTAGACCTAATTTACTGGCAATTTCTTGCCCACTTAAATGACCTTGCTGAAGTAAAGCAATAATGCGTACTCGAGTAAGATCACCTAAAGCTTTATGGAAATCGACAATTTTATTCAATTGCACTTAATATACACCTACTTTTATACTTGTCTAATTAGATGATAATCTAATTAGTGTTTCATTTCAATAAGTAGCTTTAACTGAGCGTAAATTTAGTTATTTTTTACTAAATATTTATATTTAATGACTTAGATAGGATAACGGTCAGCTTGTAACGAATGTTGCAACTAGATGGTTTAAGAAATACTTTACATCTGGAAATATTAAGGTATTAGATGAGCTTATAACAGACGATTTTGTCTATCATTCTGGAAATGGAGTTAATACGCATACAGTTTTTTAAACAATTCAAATTGGTTTGCTTTAGATATTCCAGTTTTTCTCATTTATATAGGATAAAAGTATGGGGATTGCATATTGGCATAATCAAAAATAACTGCTATGCTAATTGAGTGAAAAATTTAAAAAGGGGGAATTTTCATGCAAATAATGGGTTTATTCGGTACTAGTTTAAAACGAAGGGGATTCAATAGATAAAGAAAGGTTGAAACAACATGGGGATACTTAAGTTTCACAAAAATATCAAAATTCGAATACTCGAATCATTCTTAAGTTCGTCAATTGGAAGTATGATTTTTCCTTTTATGGCGATTTATTTATCTAAACATTTTGGGGTAAAACAAGCAGGATTACTTTTGCTTGTAAATGTATTTATAGGAATTATTATGAACTTTTTTGGAGGCTATTTTTCGGATCAGTTTGGCCGGAAAAAGACGATTGTGTTTGCCGAAACAATTCGGTTACTCGCGTTTATTACAATGATGTTTTGTAATTCACCTTGGTTTTCATCACCTCTTATTACATTCTTTATGATGACTTTAAATAGTATTTGTTGGGGACTAGCAGGGCCAGCTAATCAGGCCATGTTAATAGATGTGAGTAAGCCAGAAGAACGGAAGCTTATGTACTCAATCATGTACTGGTCGAACAATTTATCAATTGCGATTGGTGGTATGCTTGGAGGATTTTTATTTAAATCATATTTATTTGAATTATTATTAGCACTATCAGTTGCTTCACTTGTTACATGGGTCTTAATTACGTTCTTTGTCGAAGAAAGCTTAGTTACTGAAAAGGAAGAAACGAAGACGATTGCTCATCATGCTCAAAAGATGATTTCAAATTACCGTGACGTTTTTCAAGATAGACTATTTATTCTTTATGTACTGGCGGGTTTGTTAGTACTTTCAATGGAATTTCAGTTAACAAATTATATAAGTATTCGATTAGCGAATGATTTCCACACACAACATTTATTGAACTGGACATTTGGCGGAATCGAGATGAATGGTTTTCTGCGAACAGAAAACACGATACTTGTAGTCGTAATGGCCCTTTTTGCTTCTAAAATTGTAGGGAAATTGGATGATCGAAAAACGTTAATTTGGAGTTGTATTGCATTTGTTGGTGGATATGCAGTGATTTCATATAGTAACTCTATTTGGCTATTATTTATAGCAATGTTCATCGCAACAGTTGCAGAAGTATTAAGAGTGCCTGTTCAACAAAACTATATGGCTAACTTACCAGCTGACGAAACAAGGAGTTCCTATATGGCGGTTGCAGGTTTAACATTTAATTTAGCGATGTTTATCTGCTCAATAACTGTTTCACTAAGTGCATATTTATCTAATTTCGCGACATCTTTCTTTTTAACGAGTTTAGGTGTAATCGGTATTCTTATCTTTGTTCGAATTACTCCTGCATTGGAGAGAAGAATTAAGGGAGAAATATTGCAGGAGCAGGGCCAGACAGCTGGAATAAATTCTTAATTTACAGGGAGTTGCTTTTTGCAGCTCTCTTTTTTTGTGGATAAGGTGAGTAGGCGAATCCTTTAGATTGAGGTTATGTTTTCCATATTAGGACACCTTAATGGTAAAGGTGGTGTTTCGATGAACCGACGTTTAATCGCTGTGTTAATTAGTACTTTTACATTTTTTTCTTCTTCATCTGTAAGTGCGCGGCAAGCTGAACGAGTGGTTATGAATGGAATCCCAAGCGATGTGTGGCAGGAAAATATCTATCTAATCGCTGACCGAATTGATTGGAAAGAATATCGGAATTTTGACGTTCAAATTGGTAATGAAGGATTGCTATATCACTTCCCAACATGGAAAAGTGGGAAGTATGGGACCAAAATGTTTAGTGAAGATTTAAATAAAGATAAACAAAATGAAGTCATTATCGTATTGGATAATTTCAATGATCCGATTCATTTATTGCAAATTAGTAAGAATGATGACCAAAGCGAAGAATATAAGGAAGTTCCAATTGAATCGGTGTCTGAAGCAGTTAAACGCCTTGTGGAAATGGAGAAAAAAGGGGATATTGTAACTATATCAACTAAACAAAAAACGTATAAAGTTAATTTAAAATCGTTAGGATTTAAAGATACCTCTTCTGACGATAGTGTATATACCCACGTGCCAGTGGACTATATTGTTGATAAGAAAAAACTAGTTGCAGATGCTGTCGTAATGATATCAACAGACGGCGGAGGAGCGATCGGAAATTTGAAGCTTTTATATGATTGGAATGGAAAGAAATATGAGGTTCAGTCAATTTCATTTGAGAAATATAATCGCAAAAGGTAGAGCACCTGTGGAGTTGCTTTTTTTGTTGTAGGAATTGAAAATCTCAAAAAAGTGAGTCACAGTTAAAGCAGGGGAATCACAATAAAAAAAGAGTAATCTCAAATAAAAAGAGAGAATCCCAATTAAAAAAGAGTAGCTGCTTTAATTAGGAAATTACTACTTTTTACGTCACTACAATGAAAATTCATGAAAAATTAAAGGACTTATCGTCACTTTGAAGGTATATATTTCTTAAAAGAGTGGTGTGAGGTGGAAGGGTTGATTATAAGGAAAGCTACAATGTCAGATGCAAAAGGCATCGCTAAAGTTCATGTTGATAGTTGGAAAACTACTTACCGAAATATAATTCCTAACGAGTTTTTAGAGAAGTTATCTTATGTACAAAGAGAGAAATTGTGGGAGCTTAATCTTTCAAAAGTAGAGGATTATGTGGTTGTTGCGGAAAATGATAATGGGGAAATTATCGGTTTTGCAGATTGTGGAAAAAGAGAGAGGAATCAAGTCGATCACTCTGGTGACTTAACATCTATTTATCTACTTGAGGAATATCAAGGTAAAGGAATCGGAAAACAGCTAATGAAACAGCTGTTTCTACAGTTTCAAAAATGGGGTTATAATCGGGTATTCGTCGAGGTTTTAGAAGACAATAAAACACGCTATTTCTATGAATATTATGGTGCTGATTTATTGAAATCAGATAAGATTACATTTTCAGGATCTGAATTGAATTTACTAATTTATGAATGGGGAGATGTAAATGAAGTATTAGCTAAATTGTAATAAAATCGTATTTTATTATTTATCAAAGCATGATAAAACTACCAATTATTCTATAAGAATAGTTGGTAGTTTTTTATATTATTTTGGCCCTAATTGACTTATAAGAGTTGGTGTATCAAATAACCCACGATGAGTTAAAATTTTTCCATTTTCAACTTTGAATTCCCTAAATAAAGATACTTTTACCGAAATTTCGGTTGGGGCGTTACCTCTAAAAAATCCAGTGTTTGTTCCTGTGAATTCAAGTCTTGTGATAACAGTTTCTCCTTGGGAGACAATTTCTTCAATCGTGTAATGGCTATCTGGGAAACCTGTGAAAATTACGTTAGCGAATTGTTTTAATCCTTCTGTTGAACCATAAGAGTAATCTTTGTAATCAGGTGATAAAAAATGGTTAGTGCTGTCTAGTTTATTCTGATTCCAGAAAACTTCAATAAATTCTTTTACTAATTCTTTATTATTTTGTTCGATTGATTTCATAACATGATTCTCCTTATTTGTTTGGCTTAATACATATGTTAAATTATAATAGTGACAAAAACTGTCATAGTTATAAAATAAGGTGAAAATATGTCTGCGAAGTCAAAACGATTAATTGAATTAATGATGCTCGTCAATCGGAAGCGTAAGTTTACAGTTAAGGAATTAGCTTATGAATTTAACGTTTCTACTAGAACAATCTTAAGAGATTTAATGGAGTTAAGTGAATTAGGTGTGCCTTTATATTCTGAGGTTGGTCCTCATGGTGGATATCAAGTACTAAACGAAAGAGTTTTACCTCCGATTACTTTCACAGAAGAAGAAGCAGTTTCAATATTTTTTGCTAGTCATGCATTACGGCACTTTTCCACTCTTCCATTTGAAGCGCAATCTAAATCCGCTTTGAAGAAATTTTATGCTTATTTACCTACTGATGTAAAAGATCAGATTGATGAAATGAAAAATCGGTTTGATTTTTTCGTACCAACAAAACAAGCAAAATCCCCATTTCTCTCAACACTATTAGAAACCGCTATTCGCCAAAATGTAATTAGTATTGACTACGAGTCGTATAAAGGAAAGTCGAATCGAGAAATTCAACCACTCGGAATATATGCATCTAGTGGACTATGGTATTGTCCTGCATATTGTTTTAATAGTCTTGATTATCGGTTATTTAGATGCGATAAAATTGTTTCGATCAGTCATGAAGTGGATAATGAGCCGCTCGATTTGCCGCTAATTCCGCTTGGAAAGAAATTAAAAAGTATGAAAGAAGAGAAATTAATTAAGTTTTACGTGGAGCTTAGTAGAGAAGGGGTCCAAAGATGTGAAACGGTAATTGATCCAAGGTTTAAGGTACAAACGCGGGAGAACGGAACTGGGTGGATTGAAGATTGGATTAGACCGAATGAAATACCTTTTTTAGCCCAAATATTCATTGCAATTGGAAAAGATGCATCTGTGAAGGAACCAACCGAGTTAATCCAAAGTATAAGGGAGAAGCTTTCTGAAGTGATGGAGTGGTATAAAATAGAATAAAGTCTTAAATAAATTTCCAAAGAAAAAACTGTAATAAAGCTATAGCCTTATTACAGTTTTTTACTCATGTTATACCATTTTACTCCACCATGTGTTGAGCTAGAACTACCGTTATTGATGAAGCCATGGTTTTCGTAAAAATGAATTAAGTTTTCTTTACACGTAAGAGTTATTGAATCACGCTTATGTTCTTTTGAAACTTTTTCGATATGAGAAAGCAATTTTGATGCAATCCCTTTATTTTGGTTTTGTGGAGAAACTGCTATGCCTAAGATACTTTGATGACCACCAGTAGATGGATTTTTTTTAATTTCGCTAAATAAATCATCAGTAATGAAAGTCTCATTTATAACAGGGCCGTTTACTAAACCAACTAATTTACCATTCTCCTCAGCTACAAAAAAACTATCGGGAATTAATTTAATGCGTTTTTCGAATGCCTGTTTTGTAGCTGCCTCTTCTTTTGAAAAACAAAGATGCTCAATTTCTACAAGTTCAGTTAAATCTTCTAATCTTACATTTCGTATGTTTAGCATGGTTTTCTTCCCTCCATTTTTCTTAATTATATTATATTATTTTCATAGTTCACAAACTATTTAAACTAGCATTTTGTATAGTAGTTGAACAAAATGAAATAAAAAGATGTTGACAGAATTATGAAATAACCCCTATAATACAAAACATATTAAAAAAAGAAACAAGTTACTAATTTTAGATTAATATAGTTTTAAGCAATGAAGGGAATTTAAGTAGTACTTATCTCAATGTAATAGAGAGCTGATGGTTGGTGGAAATCAGTACAAAGATAAGCATGAATTTCGGTCCTGGAGCTATTTTTTTCGAAGTAAAGTTTAATCTTTACTGAGGGAAAAACGGTCAAATTTGATCGTTATCAAATTTTAAGAGGCAGAATATTTCTGCAACTAGGGTGGTACCGCGAATAATTCGTCCCTACTGATACAATCAGTAGGGACTTTTTTATTATTTTAACTTAATATAGAAAATGCAATGAAGGGAATACAGTAATGTTTGTTTCACTGTTTAAGAGAGCTGGTGGATGGTGTGAATCAGTACAAAAACAAGCATGAATTACAATCCTGGAGCATCTTTTTCGAAGTAAAGGTCGACATTTACTTTGAAAAAGACGGTCATCGATCGTTAAATAAAACAAGTGGCAGATATAATTCTGCAATTAGGGTGGTACCACGGTGAAAATCGTCCCTGTCGTTAGAGGCAGGGGCGATTTTTTTTTATAAAATTATAAGCTAGAAAGAGGAGATAGAAAATGGAATTACAAAAAAATTTACTACCAAGACATATCCGTTTCATGGCACTCGGTGGAGCAATTGGCACGGGTATTTTTAAAGGAACATCAGAAACTGTATCGATTGCAGGACCAGCAGTTATTTTTTCATATTTGTTTGCTGGATTATTACTTCTTGTTGTGATGAGTGCGATTGCGGAAATGGCAATTGCGTTCCCAGGTTTGAATATGAAAGGATTTATTCGTAAAGCGTTTGGTACAAGAGTTTCTTTCGTAATTGGTTGGTTGTACTGTTTTATGTGGTTAGTTGTTTGTGTGATTGAAGTAATTGCAGCAGGTAGCTTTCTACAATATTGGTTTCCTTCAATGTCTTTATGGTCTTTAAGTTTTATTAGTGCAATTTTTATTGTGGCAGTTAATTTTATGAATGTTAAACGATATGGTGAAATAGAATTCTGGTTTGCAGGAATTAAAATTACAATGATTGTTTTATTTATTGCGTTAGGCGCTGGAATTTTATTTGGAATTATTCCAAGTGATCATAGTGGATATGTACAAAATTATGTTCAGCATAAGGGATTTTTCCCACAAGGCTGGTCAGGAGTATTGTCTGCTTTATTAATAGTCATTTTTTCTTACGGTGGTTCAGAATTAATTGGATTGACTTTAACAGAAACAAAAGATGCAGAGAAAGTAATACCAAAAGTTATAAAAGGGGTTATTTGGAGAATTGTTTTATTCTACACGCTTCCAATTCTGATTATTTGCGGATTAATTCCATGGAATGAAATTGGTAATCAAGAAAGTCCATTTGTTCAAGTTTTATCAACAGTAGGTTTCCAAGGTTCAGCTCATATTATGAACTTTGTTCTAATTACAGCCGTTTTATCTGCTGCAAATTCAGGGATTTATGGTTGTACACGAATGATGTATTCATTAGCAACTGAAGGTGAAGCTCCAAAAGCTTTTGCAAAAATTTCTAAAAATGGTGTACCAGTTTATACGGTTATTGTAAGTGCAATTATTTTAATTGGGGGCACTTTTGTAGCTTATTTTTCTCCAGATCGCGTATTCGGATATTTAATGGCGATTCCTGGATTTACAGTATCATTAGTATGGATCAGCATTTGTTTAGCACAATTAAAGCTTCGTAAAACTTATACTAAGATGCCACACTTTAAAGTATGGGGATTTCCATATATAACATCATTTACAGTCATTGCTTTAGGTGTAAGTTGCGTAGCATTTGCATTCAGTGAACAGAACAGGTTAAGTATTTTTGTATGCTTAGGAATGTTAATTGTATTAATTTTATGTTCATTTATAAATGGTAAAAAACGAGCTCAATAAACACATAAAAAAGGGCACCTTATTGGGTGCCCAAATTAATTACAGTATATTAATTATTGTTAGCTAATGCTAAAAGCTGTTCATTTACATTTTCATTAACTACTCCGCCATGGTAACAAATGACTGTTTCGATATCATATTTTGTGAATTTCTTAATGGACGTAAGAGCAGTATCCATATCAGGTGTATTACTTGGATTTGGCCCCATGATTACACCATTCTCTGAAGTTAGAGCATCTCCTGCAATAAGAGTTTTACTTTGATGATGATATAAACTAATGTGACCAGGAGTATGTCCAGGAGTAAAGATGACAGTAATTCCTCCAGTATATGGTAATACTTCTTCATCAGTTACTGTAGTATTGACCTTAGCATTAAGTGGTATATTGAACATCGCTTTTATTTTTTGACTTTGTTGGTCAGGAAGGGATTCGATCATTTTTGCAATTCGTTCAGGATTCATTTTAATAAAGGTTTTGTCGCCTTCAATATAAGGTTTGTCTTCATTATGGGCTAGTACTTCAATTTTTTGATCAGCAGTTTTTAAGATTTCAGTAAGGCTTCCGATATGATCGATGTCTTGATGTGTAAGGATGATTTTAGACAGTTGATTAAATTCTAGACCGGCTCTCTCAATCGCTTCACGAATTTCTCCAGTTTGTCCCGGCATTCCCGTATCTACTAAGATTACTTCATGATCATCCCATAGTAAAGTTGGGTGAATAATTCTTTCTTGTCCCATAAAGTTCATTACTAATTCAATTGTTTCAATATCTTTATCTATTTTCATTTAGAAAGTAAAAGCACTAAGCTTTTACCACACCTCCCTTTGTTTTATGTGAGCACTAAACTAGACATCTAAAGAAAGTTGCCTAGTTTAGTGTTCACATTTTTTGTTGCTAAAAACTTATTCTACTTCCTGCGTTTTTGAAACAGAAGAAATAAAATCATCAATCATAACATCAAAGCTATCATCTACATTTACTGGATGTTGGAAATATCCAAGGAAATTCATCGAGACAAATCCATGTAAAATGCTTCTCAGTGCTCGGCCTTGATGTATCAATAAAGTAGGGTCCGTAATATAAAACTTTAGTATTTGATGAATAATTCCAGTCGTTTCCCTAGCAAGTCGTTTAACATCATCATTTTCTGTACTCGGGATATTCATAAAAAGTCCATAACCAGTTCTATTATCAAATGCAAAATCACGGTATACATAAGCAATTTCTCTAATCGCTTGTTCACCACTTTTACCGACCAATCTTTGCATTAAAGTCGAATTTAATTTATTTAAAAGAGAAATCGTCATTTTCAATTTTAAATCATCCATATTCGCAAAATGGTTATATAAAGATGGATATTTAATATCTAGCTTCTCTGCAATTTTTGGAAAAGTAACTTGATTAAGTCCGATTTCATTAGCCAATGAAAAAGCCACTTCAATTATTTTTTCTTTTGTTAAATTTCTTTTTTGAACCATTTTTTTGCTCCCGTCTCATGTTTAGGTTTTTTACGATAGATTGTTTTTTTAAGATTAATTAGGTTGATTTCCACTGCCAATCAACTTATGCCCTTAAAGATACAATACCTAAATACAAAGTATTTTTAAAGAGAGACTATATTTACAGAAAATAGTTTAACACTTCTAATGATAATTAGTAAACTATATAATATAATTTACAAACTATAAAATATAGTTTAGTCTTATGTGTATATGAAAACATTATTTGTCTCATTCTCGAGACTTTTTAATATTGATTTTATTTTTATCAAAAAGGAGGGGGATATGATGTTATTGTGGAAAAGAAATTTGATTGTCTGCTGGTTTGGCATGTTTGTAACGAGTATCGGGATGAGCCAACTTGGTCCGGTATTACCCCTATATATTGATAAACTTGGTGTTCATAATTCTGCATTAATTAGTCAATTTTCTGGGATTGCTTTTGGGGTAACTTTTATTATTTCAGCAATTTTTTCTCCTATTTGGGGTTTGGCAGCGGATAAGTTTGGACGAAAACCAATGCTTTTAAGAGCAAGTCTTGGTATGTCAATTATTATTTTTTGTATGGGTTTCGCACATAATGTCTATGTTTTAATTGGTTTAAGACTTTTACAAGGCGTCATTACCGGTTATGGTACAGCTTGTACAACTTTAATCGCAACGCAAACAGATAAAGAGCATGCGGGTTCGGCATTAGGTACACTTTCAACTGCAAGTATAGCAGGTTCATTACTTGGTCCTATGATTGGAGGCTATATCGGTGAGACTGTGGGCTTACAAAATGTGTTTTTTGTAACAGGCGGACTCATGATGGTGGCGTTTATTACAACAGCATTATTTGTAAAAGAATCATTTACTCACCAAAATAAAAAAGTGCTTAAGTTTAAGGAAATTTGGTGTCTTATTCCGGATAAAAGCTTAATGATCACAATGTTCATTACTTTTTTTGTTTTAACAATAGCTCTTTATTCGATTGAACCAGTTATTACTGTCTACATTTCTCAGCTATCTGCTCATTCTACACATGTTGCATTGTTAGCGGGTATGGCATTTTCAGCATCAGGATTGGCAAGCATTATTGCTGCTCCGAGATTAGGTAAGATTTCAGATCGAATTGGTCCTCATAAAGTTATATTCGTTGCACTGATCGTTTCAGGTTTAATGGTTATTCCACAAGCATTTGTAAAAAACGCTTGGGAATTGATGGGACTACGATTTATTTTAGGTTTGGCAACGGCAGGATTAACTCCAGCTGTTAATACATTAGTTAAACGAATTACACCGGATGCCATTACCGGTCGAGTATTTGGATTTAACATGTCAGCTGGATATTTAGGTGTATTTGTCGGTTCCGTTTTAGGTGGGCAAATTGGAGCATATTTAGGTGTGAAATATGTATTTTTTGTTACAAGTGCATTATTGCTACTTAATGCAATTTTGGTTTATGTTAAAGTTAATAAGAAATTGAATGTAAAAGAAGATTTTAAATTATCGATGTAAAAAGTTTTAAATTTTGGGAGCTACTTAATGTGGCTCCCTTTAAAAATAGTAAATGAGAACACCCTACATAACTTAGCATGAAAAGTCGGATTGATTAATTTCGTTCCTGTTATTCTATTGAAGAAGGAGGTTATAAAATGGATTTGTTAAAGAATATGAATGATGCTCTAGTATATATTGAAGAAAATTTGACGAGTGAGATTGACTATAAAGAGCTTTCTAGACGGGCTTATTGTTCTGAGTATCACTTTAAAAGAATGTTTTCGTTTCTTGCTGGAATTTCTCTTTCAGAGTATATACGTCGTCGCCGCCTTACCGCCTCTGCGTTTGAACTTAAAGATCATAACAAGAAAATAATTGATATTGCTTTAAAATACGGATACAATTCTCCGGATTCCTTTTCGAGGGCCTTTCAAAACTTACATGGAATTACTCCGTCAGAAGCTAGAAATAACGGCAATTCGCTCAAAGCATATCCACGAATGACCTTCCAATTATCAATTAAAGGGGGAAATGAAATGAACTATCGTATTGAAGAAAAAGAAGCATTTCGAATCGTAGGGATAAAAAAGAGAGTTCCGATTATTTTTAATGGAGTTAATCCCGAAATTGCATCCATGTGGAAAACTTTAACGATGGAAAAAATAACGAAACTAAAAGAACTCTCCAATGTTGAACCGATTGGCATAATTAGTGCATCAACAAATTTTTCAGAAGATAGAATGGAAGAAAAAGGAGAGCTTGATCATTATATTGGTGTTGCCACTACAAATGACTGTCCAAAAGAGTTAATTCAACTTGAAGTTCCTGCATCTACATGGGCAGTATTCGAAGCAATTGGAAAATTTCCAGATGCATTACAAGAAGTGTGGGGACGAATTTATTCTGAATGGTTCCCATCCTCTGATTACCATCAAGTAGAAGGTCCCGAAATTTTATGGAATGAACAGAAAGACATCACATCACCAAATTTTAAGAGCGAAATATGGATACCAATCTCTAAAAAATAAAAAAAGAAAGAGACATACGCTCTTTCAAGTTTCTGATTGATTGTTATTTAAGTGATCTAGTTTATCTGAAATACTTTTGAGAATTTGATTTTTTTCTTGTTGAATTTTTAGGAATTTTAAAAGGAACCAAATCATAAAAACAAAAGGTGCTATGTAAAACAAAATCGGTATGATTGAAAATAGAGGAAAAAACACGTTATCCATATAAATTCCACTCCTTTTGGAAGATTATACCATAATATTTAGATTAAAACCTTCTAATTTTTGAAGGTTTTTTTGTTTCGATCTTATTCAGTAGGATTCTTGGTTAAGAATGGTTTTAAAAGGAAAATAACGTTATTTAGAGAATGTACTATTAAATAAGTAAATTTAGTTGCTATAAGTCGAATATAATAATGGGAGAAAAAAATGAAAATAGTGAAACAATGGGTACAAGAAGATAGTGATTTTATTAGAAAAAAAGTAATTGAATATAATGCAAAAAACCTTCCAGATGAGAAGAGTGCACCATCTGAAGAAATAAGCTTTGTCGTTAGAAATGATCAAGAGGAAATAGTAGGTGGAATTACAGGAAGGATGTATTGGCACCATTTATCTATAGACTTCTTATGGGTGTCTGAGGAGTATAGACATGAAGGCTTTGGTAGTCAGCTAATCAATCAAATGGAAGAATTTGCAATCGAAAATGGATGTCGCCTTATTAAAGTAGATACTTTTAGTTTTCAAGCTCCAAAATTTTATAAGAAGCATGGTTTTAAAGTATTTGGCGTAATTGAGAATCATCCAAAAGGGTATAATCAATATTATTTTGAAAAAAGATTATAAGAGACAATCTAAATTTTTGATGGCATGAAGTTGCTTTTGCAGCTTATTTTTTTTAGCTTTTAAACTAAAATGGTATGATTAATTAAAAGTTTGATGAGACAGGAGGAATAGTAAATGAGCGAGCTTAATTTATTGTTTCGAAAAAGAATCGGATTACGAGATAATGAAGTGATTAACTTTAATAATTTAAATGACATTCTTGAAAAAACAGCAAAAAATATACCTTTTGAAAATCTTTGTATTATAGAAAATAATACGAATGAGATCACCCGAGAAAATTTAATTAGTAAATTATTAGTAAAAAGTGAAGGTGGTCTCTGCTATGAATTGAATTCATTACTTTATTTATTTCTTCTTGAAAATGGGTTTAACGTGAGATTAGCTAGAGGGGTTGTTTATGATAATATTGCTCAAAAATATCCTACTTTTGGAAGAACACATGTCACGATCCTATTAACACAAAATGAAGATACATACTTAATTGATACAGGATTTGGAGCGAATCTTCCTTTAAAAGCAGTTCCCTTTACTGGTGAGAAGATAACTTCTAGTAATGGTGAGTTTCGAATTAAAAAAGAAGATACAAAATTCGGGGATTATGTTTTGATGTTAAAACTAAAACATAAAGATCCTAATTGGAGAATTGGATATGCATTTGATTCACGCGATGTGATTTCTGGTGTGTCCGAATTTAATGAGATTCAAACAATTATTGCTGAGCACGAGGAATCACCATTTAATAAAAATCCTTTAATAACTCAATTGACAAATGAGGGAAATAATACTTTAACGAATACTTCTTTTACACAATGGATTAACGGAGTGGTAACGAAAGAGGATATTGATGAAATGAGATATAAAGAATTAGCAAAGCAACATTTTGGGCTTTAAAATTAATAGATTTTCGATTTTTAGTAAACGGCTTCTTTGAACAAATTGTTGAGTAACTAATGGAAAAAATTGTTAATAACATTCTTCTAACCATTCTATTGCCTATGAAAATTTATTGTTCTATCATTTGCTTAATAAGTATTCAACCAAGTAATTATAGGAGTGAAAAGCAATGAGTAGTGCAAACAGAGGTGTCAATATTGGCCCACCTCGTTTTAAAATAGCAGTTCATGCAATAGTTTGGTTGGCAAATAGTGGTGGTATGTTATCAAGTGCAATGATCGCAGAGCAAGTTGATTCTCATGCGACATTCATGCGAAGAGTAATGCAATCTTTATCCTCAGCAGGTATTGTAGAATCCAAAGGTGGCCGTGAAGGCGGTTATATTTTAAAAAAGGCGGTTGATTTAATTACCTTAGGTGAAATCTATACTGCTGTTAATAAGGTTCCCATAGAACAAGAAATGTCAGTTGACTGTGGTGAAGCCGGAGAACAGTTAGATTTAGAAATAGAAAGAATATTATTTGAAGCCGAACGCCAGGCTTTAGATTATTTAAAGCTATTTACAATTGAAGACGTTATGAATCGAATTGACTTTTTTAAGGATTAAAATGTAGATTAATAGCTTAATAAGGAATTAAAAGCACTAAATAATATAGCAGGTAACACTGCTTTTTTATTTTGTCTAAATTATTTTTTTAATTGATTACTAATAAAAAAGATGAATAATGAACTAATTAAAAAACCTCTAACTATTTTTACTGATTGTAGTAACCATTCTAATCAAAATTTTACATTGAATAGTTACTTTTGGAGTAATATGTGCTTTTTTCAATTGCATATATATTAGTAAAGGGGTGATAAAAAATGGATATTTTATCAATTATCTTGCAAATTTTATTAGCTCTTATGTTTTTAATTGCTGGGTTAGGGAAAGTTTTTGGTTCAAAAACGAGTGTTGAAAGTTTTAATCACTTGAAATTAGCACAATGGTTCAGAGTAATTACCGGATTAGTAGAATTGGTTGGGGCAGTTTCATTGATTATTGGATTTTGGGAAGAAAGTTGGGTTCCAGCGGGTGGTTTATTATTAGGAGTTGTGGCTATCGGTGGAATAATAGCACATATCCGTGTTAAGGACTCGTTTAAACAAACTTTTACAATATTATTATTAGGTATTATTGCGTTTGTACTTTTATGGATTAATTATTCTGATCTCTCAAGTTTCCCGGGATTTAATTAATTTACGATCAATTCATGCAGGGATTATTAAGGCGACGACAGAATAATAATTACAGTACTTAAATCAATCTTATATGTAAAAAGGAGCGATTTTAATAATGTATGATATCGTAATTATCGGCGCCGGACCAGCGGGAGCAAGTGCTGCTTTATTTGCAGCAAAAGCTGGTAAAAAAACTTTAGTATTAGACAACGACAAGAGTATAACGAAAAAAGCATGGATTGAAAATCATTATGGGGTTTCAGAAATTACAGGTCCAGATTTAATAGAAACAGGAAAAAATCAAGTTAGAAAATTTGGAGCTGAAATTATTCAAGGTACTGTAGGTAATATTGTGAGTTCAGAAAATGGCTTCAATATTGAAACTGAAACAGCAACTTATGAAGCAAATCAAGTGATTTTAGCTACAGGCTTAAGTGTGGAATTAGCTGAAAAAGTAGGACTAAACACTAAAGCTGGAACAGAACCTCGCATAAAGACCGTACTTGATGTAGATTCGACTGGTAAAACAAATATTGAAGGAGTATGGGCAGCGGGAACTGTTGCAGGAACAAGTGTTCATACGATTATTACAGCAGGCGATGGAGCAAAAGTTGCGATTAATTTGATTAGTCAATTAGATGGTAAACGATATGTTGATCATGATGTTTTGAAATCATAATCTATGATTAAATAAATACTCTAGCATTACTTCTATTGAAGTAATGCTTTTTTTATAAACTAAAATTTTAGTAGTCTAATCGCTATTCTACTTAATAAAGATGTATCTGTAATAATTCATTTTTTCATCAATATATTAGGAAGTGAAATGAATTATGTTAGGAGGGGTCCGATTGTCGGATGCATTTATAGCACGTTCTTTAGATGAAATTCTTTTTTGGTCTAGGATTATGAAAGAGCATTCTCTATTTCTTAAATTAGGATTTAATTGTGATGATACTGAATTAATTCAAGAAGCAGATCACTTTTATCAGCTCTTTGAAGGAATTGGAAATAAGGCCCAATCATTTTCGCTTCAAACGGATCCTCAGCAAATTAAACAGTTTAATAATGAGGTTCATCAAGCAGCTTCTATGATTTGGGCTTATAAGCGTAAAATTCTTAATTTACTCCTAACTTGTAAAATAACGGGCAATAACTTTCCTTTATTAGTTGACCATACAAGTAGGGAAGCTGCTTATTTTGCAAATCGCTTGACTGAACTAAATAATGGTCAACTTCAACCGCTACCTGCTGCAATTATCCAAGAAAATGTTTTCTTTTTAAGAATTATGGCAGACCATGCAAAATTTATTGGACATCTATTAGATCCGTCGGAAAGAAAATTAGTAGATCAAGCTAGGGAATTTAGTCATGATTTTGATCAGCTTTTATACCAAGCCGTAGATTTAGAATCAATGAGACCACAATCGGAAACAGTTCCTATACTTGACCAATTCCTTGATGAAAACCGTGTATCGGTAAAATCACTTAGAGATTTTAAGAAAACAGCACGCGACCTAATAGAAGCTTGTAGAATTAAAAGTATCATTCACCCACTGCTAGCAGACCATGTATTTAGAGAAGCAGATCGATTTTTGCATATAATTGACGCGTTCGAAGCACAGTTAACAGGGAATGGAAACAGAAATATTGTACTGGACGACCATTAAGAACAACGCGAGCTAACAAAATAGACACGAAAAAAGAATCTGATTAAAGATTCTTTTTTTATTGCGGGTTGAAAGATCACATCGGTGAAAAAAGCAAAAATATTAAAATCCTTACTCATAAAAGGCTCATGGGTAAGTATAAAAGTAAGCACAAGAATATAGGTTACTCATGAGTGGTTCATGAGTAAGTAAAACAGCAAAAAGAAGAAAAAAGGTTACTCATAAGTGGTTCATGAGTAAGTAAAACAGCAAAAAGAATTAAAAAGGTTACTCATAAGTGGTTCATGAGTAAGTAAAACAGCAAAAAGAATTAAAAAGGTTACTCATGAGTGGTCCATGAGTAAGTAAAACAGCAAAAAGAATTAAAAAGGTTACTCATGAGTGGTTCATGAGTAAGTAAAACAGCAAAAAGAATTAAAAAGGTTACTCATGAGTAGTTCATGAGTAAGTAAAACAGCAAAAAGAAGAAAAAAGGTTACTCATGAGTGGTTCATGGGTAAGCAAAAATACAAAAAGACGAAACTACCTTACTCATAACACGTTTTGGATCTTTTTATGTAGAAATTACTTTCTCTCTCTATAACTCTTTAACAAATCCTCAACTAAAATGCCATTAATTTTCAATCCTGATAAATTGCAATTATTAATTTCGACATGACTTAAATCACAGTCTGTGAACTGACTAGTTGTTAAATTGCATTTCTCAAATTTAATAGAATTAGAGTGATCGTTTTGATTTAGATCCTCCGGAATGACAATATTGCGGAAGCATGTACCAGTTAAATGAACATGATCAATTACTAAGTCTCTTAAATTACCATTTGTTATTTTAGTATTAGATAAATTAACATCTGAAATTCGAGCTCCAAATAAATTCACATCATTCAATTCGAGATTTCTCATGTTTGCATTTTTAAATTTCGAGTTCGCCAAGCTTACATTATTAAAGTCTAAGTTCTCAGCTCTTACTTCATTAAATGTTGAAAAAGACATATCCGTTTTTTGTAACTCAAATAATGCAGTCTTCCAATTTGACATTTGGTCTCCTCCTAAGCTTTGATAATTGAATATATTTAACTTTTTTCCTGAGAATCCCTTCACTCTTAATCATTTTTATTTTCGACAACTAACCATGTAAATGAAAAAAATAATAAAATAAAGCATTAATAATCAGTTTGATCATTAATGCTTTATTAAGGAAAAATATAAAATAATTGCTAAGGAAATTAATATAGAACGCTTATAAATTCAAAGGCTGTAAAGATAAAAGATCCAAAAATAATAGTTGCTCCTGTTGAAGTGAAATATTCATCAGGATCGATGATTACAGATGTTGTATGCCATCCATCAATATCAGGTGTTGCTTCACCAGTTGTACGTGGGGCAAATTTAATATAAAGCATGAGTAATAGAGCAAATAGACCGACAAACGGTGCAGTAGATGAAAATGGCATATCAAAATAAAGTGCAATTAAAAAAGATATAAAATATAAAACTATAATTGATATACTTAATTTTAAGAATTGTTTAAGCCAGTAATTGCGGCGATTAATTGGTTGGTCACGCAATACTTCTTTCATTTTCTGCGCATCCTTGTATCGAAAATATAATCCAATTGGCCATGCAATTAAGAAGCAGATTAAGGTAAATGCTAAGCATAGTATAAGTTTTACTCCGAAAGCTGTTATGAATAATGACATATTTTCCTCCAAAATTTTAATGATTATTACTATTTTATCAAACTTTCAAAATAAAAATATTAGAAAAATGTAAACGGTTTAATTTATCAATTTAATAATGTATATTATAAAATAATTGAATATAAGCACTACTCTAGCAATCTCATAAAATTAATATTATTTTTAAATTAATATTATTTTTAAATTAATATTATTTTTAAATTAATATTAGAGAATAGATTTACCTAAAAACTAAATGAGGTGGGAAAATGAAAAGTATTACTGTATACCATTACGATGCTTTTAGTAAAGTGCCCAATAAAGGAAATCCAGCTGGTGTCGTTTTAGATTGTGATTCTTTGACTGATTATGAAATGCAGGATATTGCGAAACAAGTGGGATTTAATGAAACTTCATTTCTATTAAATTCGAAGGTTGCTGATTATAAAATTCGTTATTTTACACCGGGGCATGAAATGGATTTATGTGGTCACGGGACAATGGCAGTAATATATGCTTTGGTTACTAGAGGGGTAATTGAGTTTAAAAGTGAGTTAACAATTGAAACAAAGGCTGGTATTTTGCCAATCAAGATTCATAATTCGAATAATGAGATCTATATAACGATGAAACAAAAACAACCAGAATTTGTAGAGTTTAAAGGTTCAATTGATGATGTAGCGTCCTCAATTGGTCTTACTGTAGAAGAAATCGATATAAGTCTACCAACTCTTTATGGGAGTACAGGTGCCTGGAATTTACTTTTACCAATAAAAAAATTATCTTCATTTGAAAAGATGAAACCTAATAATCTACTTTTTCCTAGTATTTTGAATGAAATTCCAAAAGCGTCGGTTCATCCGTTTTGCTTAGAAACATATGATTCAAATGCTGATTTTCATGCACGTCATTTTTCTTCTGCGTTTTCGGGAACGATTGAAGATCCGGTTACAGGTACTGCCTCTGGGATAATGGGAGCTTATTATGCTAAATATATTAATAAAGATGTTAATGATGCAATTGAATTAGTTGTTGAGCAAGGTACTGAAATTCAAAAAGACGGACGTGTAAAAGTAAATGTAAAAAAAGTAATTTCGACTTATGACATAGAAATTACTGGGAACGCTGTTTATGTTAAGGAGATGGAATTTCAAATTTAATATTTAAAAGGAGTACAGTATGATTTTGAGCGATAGACTATATGGACAATACAATATTGATCAAGTTCTTGTTGAATTAATCGATACAAAACCAATTCAACGGTTAAAAAAAATTCATCAAGCTGGTGCTACCTTTTTAGTGGATCACCACTTTAATGGAACTCGATATGACCATTCTATTGGTGTTATGTTGTTAATAAAAAAGTTAGGGGGCTCTCTTGAGGAACAAATAGCGGGTTTATTACATGATGTTTCTCACACAGCATTTTCTCATGTTATTGATTATGTTTTTGATAATAGCGAAGAAAATTATCATGAAACAATCTTTGAAAAAGTAATTATAGATTCGGAGATCCCTTCAATACTTGAAAAATATCATATTGATATTAAAGAAATTTTTGATATAGATAAATGGGAAATACTTGAAAAAGAGCTTCCGAAGCTATGTGCAGACCGAATAGATTATACATTAAGAGATATGCATACATATTTTGGAACACCTAAAAAAGAAATTGAAGCGTTTTTAAATTCATTAGTTATTGTAGATGGAGAAATCTGTGTAAACTCTATTGAAATGGCGGAGTGGTTTACAGTTATTTATTATAAACTTGCTATTGATTATTTTTTAGGTCCAATCAGCATCTATTCTTACGATTCACTTGCAAAGATTATTAATCTTGCATTACAAAAAGAAATTATTAAGTTAAACGATTTATTACTGGATGATATGCAGTTAATGAAATTAATTCAAGAAAGCAATGATAAAGAAATACTAGAATTAATAAACAGTTTATATGCAAAAGTTGAGCTCGAAGAAAATGATCAGGATTATGATATTCATAGAAAAGCTAAAAGAAGGATTATCGATGTTTCTGTATCATTAGACGGTAAAACTGTCCAACAATCATCACTTTTATCAGATAATATTACTAAAATGAATAAGGCCGCAATTGAAAAGTCCGAAAAAGGAACATTTGTAAAAATTAAAAGATAGAGTAAAAAGTTTGAAAAATAACTAGTTTTTATGTTAGGGGGGAAGTCTTTTGAAATCAGAGCTAGAACTTATGGAAATGCATATTAACGTATTATTTAAACACAATGAAGTTGGAAAAATAACACAAATAAATGAACCACCATATACAAAAGCACCAAGGTTTTATATAGGAAGCACCAAAATTGGATATGTAAAAAGGTTTTTAGATTGTCTTAAAAAAGAGGAACTAATTGAATTAGAGAAAGCCTTAGATACAAACTCTAGTATACCGTTAGTAAATATCATGCAGATTTTGAGTAAAAATCATCAGATAGACAGTTTATGGATGGGTCCGGCATATGTATTTCAAACAGTTGGCAAAACATCATCGAAAGCAATCAAAATTACCCAGGCAAATAAACAATATTTATTACCAAACTTTCCTTATACATATGAGGAGCTAGAATGGAAAAATCCATGTTATGCAATTATTGAAAATGACATAGCTGTGTCGATCTGCTGTAGTGCCAGACAATCAGTCGAAGCTGCTGAAGCGAGCGTATATACACTCGAGGATTTTCGTGGAAAAGAGTATGGTTTAATCGTTTCAAATGCATGGGCCGCGGACATTCAAGGCCAAGGACGAACTGCTTTGTATAGTACTTCTTGGGATAATTATGCATCACAAGCCGTCGCGCGAAAACTACAATTAGTACAATATGGAACGGATTTACATTTTAGTTAAAGGATATGTATAAGTTGTATTGACCTATTTTAAGAAATAATTCTCTTAAAGGAGGATTTAAATGCAATACTTTATCGGGATAGTACCACCAGATGATTTAAAGAAAAAATAGTAAAATTCCAACACCAATGGGAGAATAATAGACTAGTTGAATGCGTCGAACCACATATTACTGTGAAAGCTCAAGGGGGGCTTACCCCTGATATGGAATGGTTAGAAAAGGTAAAAAAGATATGTGAAAGCTTTTTATCTTTTGAAGTTAATATTAGGAATCCAAAATTTTTTGGTGAAGATATTTTATATTTAAGCGTTGAGTCAGATGATATAATTAAATTGCATGAAATATTAGTTGAAACCATTTCACCTTCAAAGGAATAAATTAGAGCTTATTTCGAACTTGATGAATATATCCCACATTTAACTCTTGGTCAAACGCATTTTGGCTTAACAAATTTAGAGTTAAACGATATGGCAATAAAAGCTAAACAAGAACTAACTCCTACTGAAACAATTAATGTAGAATTCATTAGAATTTTTAAATCGACAGAAACGGGTAATTACTTAAAATTAATAGATATTCCACTAAAGGAAATGTAATTAAAATGACTAAAGAAGTGGCTATCAATTATTTAAGAACAATAAGTAGCATTACTTCTTAAATTGAAGTAGTGCTTTTTAATTTAAATATATGTGTATTATTACTTGAAACCTTATATAATTATGAATGACATTTAATCAATTTGAGTGTAATAAATCTGCTTGAAAGAAGGGCATTTGATGGATCAATATTCAGTTAAACAGGCAAGTTTCCTAATATTAGTAACTTTGACTGGAATTATTAGTTCCGTCATATTACATATCTCTCTCGTATTTGGAATTTTACCAGGATTAATTTTTTTAATCGTATTAAGTTTAAAAAGAGGATATGAAGTTAGAAATATTATGAAGTTAAGCTACCAAGGAATGGGAAAAGTTAAAATTGTACTCTTTATCTTATTTTTAATTAGCTTTTTACTTCCATCTTGGTATCTATCAGGAACGATCACATCGATGGTTTCGATTACTTTACAGGCGATCAATCCACATCACTTTTTTGTCTTTTGTTTTTTAACGACGATGATTTTTTCAATGATTTTGGGCTCGTCGATTGGAACATTAAGTGCTTTAGGAGTTCCTCTTATTAGTAGTGCTATATTACTGCATATACCTGTGGAAATATCGGCTGGAGCTGTTATTTCTGGCGCATTTGTCGGTGATCGCACGTCACCTTTTTCAAGCGCACATCAACTTTTAGCTAACATTCTTGAAACAACTGTCAAAAAACAAGGTAAAGCGATGCTCTTAACATCAATTACTGCTGTAATCATAACAATCTTATTTTTTAGCGTAATGGATTTACAATTTGCGCAAGGAATTACTCAGACACATCATGAAATCGTGAGTAATAATGACATTACGTTCATTCAATTTATTCCACCGATCTTATTAGTTGTACTTGTTTTATTTAGAATCAATATTATTTATTCGTATGTCATTAGTATTTTGTCTGGTAGTTTATTAGCTTTATTTAATGGAATTTCTTTTAGTAAAATTGTGAATTCTTTTTGGCACGGAATTAATGGACTTGGTGGAGGGCTAAGTCATATGTATAGCTTGTTATTGTTTATTGCTGTAGCAGGAATTTATAATGCGTTATTGGAGGAGCTTAATATCATTCAACCTATGCTAGATAAATGGCTTCAAACCTCAACTTCAATGCTATCCGATTCTTTGAAAACAATTGGTGCTACAGCAGTTATATGCGTAATAGCAGGTAACCAAACGATGCCTATTATTTTAACAGGACGCTCTTTTTTAGCACATTGGTCAAATAAATATAACAAAGAGGAATTGGCTCGGTTAATGGCGGATACAACTTTATTATTTCCAGCGATGATACCATGGAATGTACTTGCGATCATGAGTAGTACAGTCATTAATATGAAATTACATGAGTATTTACCTTATGCAATATTCTTATGGCTTCTTCCATGCTTAACGATTTTCATCAATGTGTTTAAAAAAGTTAAGACATACGAAACTAAGTATGAGGTCAGTTCTTAATCAGTTTAAGGGTGAAAACATAGAAAAAGAGATAAATAGCTAATAAGCTATTTATCTCTTTTTTTCATACAATACTAGTACTAGTAGATTGTATTTCCTTCAATTGTCTAACAGTAATACTATACTTTGTACGGATAGCTTCTAATTCCATAATTGCCACATCAATGTATTCAGGATCGGCATAAATAAAATTAATTTCTTTTAACTCTAAAAGTTTTTGTAAGCTTCTTAACTCATTATGTAAAATTTGTGATGGCGTTTCATCAATTAATTGGTTTTTAGTAAAACGTTGAAAGAAAGATTTAAAATTGACAGTTTTTCTTCTAGTTATTTTGTGTTCTTGAGCCGTTATTAATTTTGACATTCAGTAATCCTCCCTAAATATAGAAAATATCTACTATTTGAAGACATTGAGCTTGTCCAACTTAATAAACTTGAAAGAAACTTAAGAATTGGTTGTTCTAAATCTTATTACAGCGTTAGTAAGAATATTCATGTAAATTTTTTAAAATCAATTTTTTTTACTAAAATTGATTCTCCAGAAAAAGATGGTTTAAAAGTAGAACGATTTAGAAAAGCTTTAAGTGTATTTACAATTTAACGTTTTGCATCATTCTGTTACACTAAAGGAACATAAAGGTTTTCCTTTGTGCAAAATGAATTTGAAATAAGTGAGGTCAAGATTTATGGAAAAGATTGAAGTAGGCGAAATTCTTACACTTAGCTATGATGAAGGAGACGAGCAAGATTACGAAGTACTAGGCTCAATTACGATTGAAGGTCATGAATACATAGCTGTAGGTTTACTAGAAGAAGTAGAAAAAGAAAGTGAAGAGGATATTGATGTTTTCTTCTTAAGAGTCGCAGAAGACGGCGAGTTTTACGATATTGAAACAGAAGAAGAGTTTGAAAAAGTTTCAGCTGCTTTTGATGAAGTTTTAAGATAAAAAGATCATATAAAAGTAGGATTAAAGGATAGGAATACCAGCAAGGGTATAGGAAGTATTTCTTAATTTTAATGAAAAGAGAACACTTGTAGATGATACAAAGTGTTCTTTTTTGTATGTTTATGTAGAAATATGTAGGTTTTATTAAAAATTTGGGGTACAAACTATTAAATTTTCGGTATACTACAAATAGCAATTATATTAGGAGGAAGCTTATGCAATTTTCATTTAGAAATTACGCTTTCCCTTTGATTTTACTTTGTTGTATCATCATTGGTTCAGTCATCGGTTATAACTTTGAAAGCGTTGGAGTTGCCCTTAAACCAATAGGGGATTTATTTTTAAATTTATTATTCGCAGTAGTTGTACCGCTAGTATTTTTCTCTGTAGCCTCAAGCTTTGCAAATGGTGGAGGAGAAAAATTCGGTAAGATTATGCGAAATATGTCAGGGGTATTTTTATTTACAGGTATTATTGCAGCCATCATAATGCTTGTTGTTATGAAAGTTTATCCACCTGCACATGGTGTTCATATCCCAATCGTTAAACCGGATGCAACTGATAAAGTTTCAGTAGCGGAGCAAATTGTAAACACATTTACAGTTAATGACTTCTCTGGCTTGTTTACAAGAAGCAATATGTTGGCAATCATCGTTTTTGCTGTATTAGTTGGATTAGCAACGAATAAAGCTGGTGATAAAGCAGACATCGTAAAGAAATTATTATCTAGTGGAAATGTAGTAATCATGAATATGGTTAACTATATTATGTATCTTGCACCTCTAGGACTTGGAGCTTATTTTGCATATCTTGTACCAACATATGGCGAACAATTACTAGGTTCATATAAGAGAGTTTTTATTTTATATTATGTAACTGCTATTCTATTCTATTTTATTTTTTATAGTATTGTTGCTTATATGGCCGGTGGTAGATATGGATTTAAAATTTATTGGAAAAATGTATGGCCATCAACATTTACGTCTCTAGGAACTTGTAGTAGTGCTGCAACGATTCCAACAAATTTTGAATATGCTGAAAAAATGGGTGTATCTAAAAATGTAAGAGAAGGTGTCATTCCTATAGCTAGCGCACTACACAAAGATGGCTCTGTTATGGGTGGCGTAGTAAAAATTGCTTTTGCCTTTGGTGTATTTGGAATGAATTTCTCAGGCATGAATATCTATCTTGTAACAATCGGTATTGCATTACTAGTTGGTATGGTAATGGGAGCAATTCCGAATGGTGGAATGATCGGGGAGATGTTAATTCTTTCTCTGTTTGGTTTACCGGTAGAATCTTTACCAATTCTTGCGGCAATTAGTGCGCTAATTGATCCACCTGCAACAATGTTAAATGCAACAGGTGATTTGTCTGTGAGTATGTTAGTTGAGAGACTGACTAACGGTAAAAAAGCCGCATAAATTATGAAGACTGGGAATCTCCCAGTCTTTTATTTTTTTTAATAGTATTATTCCTTCTCATTTTTTAAGTTTCAGTCATAATACTGCCATTCAATATGGTATAGCGGTTTTCGTTAAGTAAAACATTGGTAAAATATTGTCAGCATCATATCAAACAATACAAAAAAGAACACATAGCTAAATATGTGTTCTCTTTTTAAAAAATTATTTTAAGTTTTCAGGGTTTAATCCTTTTAATTCTTCGATTACGAAAAGACCATCTTTACGGATTAAAACGTCATCGAAATAGATTTCTCCTCCACCGTATTCAGGACGTTGGATACAAACCATATCCCAGTGGATATTTGAGTTGTTACCGTTGTAAGCTTCATCATAAGCTTGACCTGGTGTAAAGTGGAAACTTCCATCGATTTTTTCATCGAATAAGATGTCTCCCATTGGGTGTAAGATGTATGGATTTACACCAATTGCGAATTCACCGATAAAGCGTGCACCTTCATCTGTATCAAAGATTTTGTTGATACGTTCAGTATCGTTAGCAGTTGCTTCAACAATTTTACCATCTTTGAATTTAAGTTGAACATTTTCAAATGTAAAACCATTGTTAGGAGATGGTGTGTTATAAGAAAGTGTACCATTTACTGAATCACGAACTGGTGCTGTAAATACTTCACCATCAGGAATATTCATTTCACCAGCACATTTAATAGCTGGGATATCTTTAATTGAGAAAGTAAGGTCAGTTCCAGGACCTTTAATTTGTACTTTATCAGTACGGTTCATTAAATCAACTAGAGCATCCATTGCATTGTCCATTTTACCGTAATCTAAATTACATACGTTGAAATAGAAATCTTCAAATGCTTCTGTACTCATTTTTGCTGATTGAGCCATTGAATCAGTTGGATAACGTAATACTACCCATTTCGTTTTTGGAACACGAATTGCTCTATGTACTTTTTGACCTACAGTTTTACCATGGATTTTAGTTTTTTCGTTAGGTACATCAGAAAGTTCATTAATATTAACACCTGAACGTAAACCGATGTATGCGTCCATATCTTTCATTACATTTGCTTCGTATTCTGCTACTTTATTAAAGTGTTCTTCAGTAGCACCCATTAATAATGCGCGATCTACTTTATGATCTTTGATTGATACGAAAGGAAAACCACCAGCAGCATATGCTTCTTTAACTAAAGCTGTAACTAATTCTGTTTCTAGCTTAAAGTTTTCAATTAAGATTTTTTCTCCTGGTTGTAATTTTACAGAGTAATTGATTAAGTTTTTAGCTAATTTTGAAATACGTGGATCTTTCATTGAAAATTCCCTCCAATAATTATAACTATATACCTATTGTAAACTATTTAGTCGGTTTTGTTTACTAAAGTAATCTTTTTTTACTAAAGAATTTGAAAACTTGTTTTACGACTAGTTTAGTGTTTGGTAAAATTTGTAGTATAATACGAAATAAGTGATTAAATTTGTGGAAAGCTATGAAGGAAAGGGGTTTTTTCGAATGGATTTAATTTCTATTAGTGCATTAATCGCAGCTGTTGCATTTGTGATCTTAGTTGTATTTATTAGTCGTACTTTATTCCGACTAGAAAGGGTATTTAGAGGTGTAGAGTCTACTATTGCTGAAACACAAAAGGATTTACATAATGTTTGTGTTGAAGCCGTTCAATTAGTACATACTTCGAATCATTTAGCAAATGAGGCTAAAATTTTTGTGAATAATTCGAATGAACTTACGAAAGATATGCGTGAACGAGCAAAATCCCTTGATGTATTAGCTAAATCAGTCGAAGAAGTCGGGGTTACAATCTCAGAAATGAATGAAAAAGTACGAGATACTGCTAATAATGTATCGAATACTGTAAAAGTTAGTACTGAAAAAATGTCCCAATTCGTAAATTGGGGAAATACAGCAATGGATTTATGGGAAAAGTACAAAACGAAGCGTGAGGGAAAAAAGAGAAATGGTAAATCGAATATCAACGATTCAACAGTTTGATGAACTAATTAACAACGAAGAGAAATTTGTGTTTTTAAAGCATAGTACAACATGCCCAATTAGTCATGCAGCTTATACTGAATTTTTAGCATTTGCATCTGCATATGAAAATGTACCATTGTATTTTTTACAAGTTCAAGATGACAGAGAATTATCTAACTATATTGCTGAAAAAGTGGCAATAAAACACGAATCTCCTCAATTATTTATTTTTGAAAATGGAGAAGCAGTTTATAATACTTCTCATTTTTCAATTAAGAAAGATTCAATTGAAAATGCTTTACTAAAAAAATAAAAAAACTGCACCTAAGGTGCAGTTTTTTTATTCTACGTCAAATCCAGCGGCTTTCCATGCAGCAGTACCACCATCGATATATGAAACATCAGTGAATCCCATTTTTTTAAGTAAATATGCTCCTAAAGATGCTTGGCCACCTGCACCACATGTTACAAGAACTGGGCGATTTCGATCTGCTAATTTAGGCTCGCGTAACTGTTCTGGTAATTCTAAATCAGCACGAATTGGTAGCATTCCAAGTGAGATATTCAGACTGCTTGGTATTAATCCACATGCACCTGCATCAGCTGCGTCTTGTACATCAATTACTAATGTTTCAGGATTAGCATTAATTTTTTCACGAGCATCTGCTGAACTTATTCCTTCTACATTTTCGCGTGCTTCTGCAACCATTTGTTTAAATGTAATTGCCATTTTTACTCCTCCAATATAATAAAGTTAGAAATTCCTTAAATTGGAAATCTCATCTATACAATACACCGAAAGTCTTATGTAATTCAAATTGATGGAACTGATCTTAGTGTTTATAGGAAAAAAGTAATAAAAATTAAAGGTTAAAACAAGGGAAATCAAGTTATGTGCAGAAATTAATTATAGTTAAATTATTTTTACATATTAAAATTGAGCGGTGAAAGAAGGAGTAAATATGCAAGAGACATATAAATTTAAAACATCTAATCAGCATTTGCATGCATCTTTTAGTAACGAATATAAACCTATTCAAAAGATTCGTTCTGGTGATTTAATTGAATTTGATACGATTGATATCGGGTGGGGTTATTCGCATCAAAATGGAGAAAGAGTTAGATTCCAGTCAAGGGAAAAGGAAGAAGAATGGGGCCATCCTATGATTGGTCCAATTTATGTAGAAGGTGCTAAACCGGGGATGACACTTGAAATTAAAATAAACGAATTAAAAGCTGGCTGGTACGGCTGGAATTGTGCAGGTGGTAATAAGAATTGGCAAAATGACGCATTAGGTATTTCTGAAGAACCAGAAGTAACTTTAAACTGGCTAATCAATGAAAAAAATAATACAGCGATGACTAAAATTAGAGATAGGGATGTTACAGTACCAGTAATCCCATTTTTAGGAGTCCTAGCTACAGCGCCTTATGAATCAGGTGTTCATTCAACTATACCGCCAAGATATTGTGGTGGAAATATTGACTGTAAAGAGTTGGTAGAAGGTAGTACTTTGTATTTACCTATAGCCGTTGAAGGAGCACTTTTTTCTGCAGGTGATGGACACGCTGCACAAGGAGATGGGGAAGTATCTGGTCAAGCGATTGAAGCTCCTTTTGATAAAGTGAATCTTACTCTTACAGTAAGAGAGGATATGCAGATTAATATGCCACGAGCTAACACACCAGTAGGGTGGCTTACTTTTGGTTTTGATGAAGACTTAAATCTAGCAACTAAAACTGCATTAAATGGCATGGTCGAGTTAATTCAAGAGCTATACGATCTTGAAAAAACAGAAGCAGTTGCTTTAGCTAGTGTTTGTGTTGATTTGAGAATAACTCAAATTGTTAACCATGTTAAAGGTGTCCATGCTGTTTTGCCTCATAATATGAATATCACTTCAATTTATAAAAATAAATAGATTTGAAAATTGGAGGTTAATTAAATGCCGTTTTGTTCTATAAATAATGTTGATATAAACTATGAAATAATGGGTGAAGGAAAACCAATTGTTATGATTCATGGGTTTACCCCAGATTCTAGGTTAATGCAAGTTTGCATGGAACCTATTTTTGCGATGCGAAACGGTTATAAAAGAATTTACTTTGATCTTCCAGGTATGGGTAAAACAAAGGGCGATACTAACATTAATACGACAGATGATATGCTGAACATAGTCTTAAAGTTTATTGATACGATCATACCAGGTCAATCATTTTTATTAGCCGGAGAATCTTATGGGGGATATTTAGCACGAGGAATTATTGCTAATAGACCTGAAAAAGTAAAAGGTGTTGCTTTTATTTGTCCGCTGATTATTCCCGATTTTGAAAAAAGGTCGCTACCAAGCCATACGATAATAGTAGAAGATAAAACTTTTTTGAATCAATTAAATGAACTTGAAGAAGCTGATTTTCGTTCAAACAATGTTGTTTTAGATAAGAAAACTTGGGTCCGTTATAAAGATGAAATTGTTAGCGGATGTTCAATCGCCGATCAGGATTTTTTATCTAAAATAAGGAATAATTACGGATTTTCATTTGAAATAGATAAAATTAAGTTTAATGAACCAAGTTTATTTTTATTAGGATTACAAGACTCGGTCGTAGGATTTAAAGACGCATTTGCTATTCTTGAAAAATTTCCAAGAGCAACATTTGCAATTTTAGATAAAGCTGGCCATAATCTTCAAATAGAACAAGAGGATCTATTTAACTCGCTGATCACTGAATGGTTAGACAGAGTGGTGGAAGTAGAAGAAGGACTTACTATTAATTAAGATAAGAAAGAAGAGTTATTTTAATAACTCTTCTTTTTTATTTGGTCCAGCAACTTTTCCCATAGAGAATACAAAATATTCACTAAAAAAACATTTTTTTAAAATAATGCTCAAGTTTTGATTAGCTTTCAATAAAGTGTCATAATAACAAATGAGATATTGGTATTTGCAAGGAGGATTTAAATTGACTAAAAATGATTTAGAGCAACTTAGAATTGAAATAGACGAGATTAATCATCAAATATTTGAGTTATTAAATAAAAGAGGCGAAATCGCTAAAAAAATTGGGATAGCAAAAATTGATCAAGGCGTTAAACGTTATGACCCAGTTAGGGAACGTAAGATGCTAGATCATATTGCCGAAATTAATGAAGGTCCCTTTAGTACGGCTACCCTCCAACATATTTTTAAAGAAATTTTTAAAAGTAGCTTAGAACTTCAAGAAGAAGACGATAAAAAAGTTCTACTTGTTTCAAGAAAAAGAAAATCAGAAAACACGATCGTAAATGTAAATGGTGTTAATATTGGTGATGGAAGCCCAATTATTATTGCAGGCCCATGTGCAGTAGAGAGCTATGAACAAGTTGATTCTGTAGCGAAAGTGTTAAAGGAACAAGGAATTAAAATTATGCGTGGCGGTGCATTTAAACCACGTACTTCGCCTTATGACTTCCAAGGACTAGGTGAAGAGGGCTTAAAGATTTTAAAAGAGGTTGGCCAAAATCATGGGCTGGCAATTATTAGTGAAATAGTAAGCCCAGAACATATTGAAATGGCATTAGATTATGTTGATATCATTCAAATCGGCGCAAGAAATATGCAGAATTTTGAACTACTAAAAGCAGCAGGTTCTGTAAATAAACCAATCTTATTAAAAAGAGGTTTATCAGCGACAATCGAAGAATTCATTTATGCAGCTGAATACATTATGTCAGAAGGCAATCAAGAAATCATTTTATGTGAACGTGGCATAAGAACTTATGAAAAAGCTACGAGAAATACTTTAGATATAACAGCTGTTCCAATTTTAAAACAAGAAACACATTTACCAGTATTAGTTGATGTTACACATTCGACTGGTAGAAGAGACTTGCTAATTCCTGCAGCAAAAGCGGGCCTAGCAATTGGAGCTGATGGTATCATGGCAGAGGTTCATCCTGATCCTGCTACTGCTTTAAGTGACTCATCTCAGCAAATGAATTTTGATCAATTTGATCAATTTATGTCTGAAGTTAATTCTTTCATAAATCGATAATCAACATAAAAGCGCTGGCTGAACAAAATCAGTCGGCGCTTTTTGAATAATTTGTGAACGTTTGTTTTAAATTAGCAATATATAGTGATAAACTACAAATAATTTACAATTTTTTCTAATAGGTCTATTGAACGAATATTGGTTTCACTATAAGATAGAATGAAGCACTTTTTTGTGGAATATTGCGTTTTATGACTATTTTACCTAAATAAAAAACAAACTACATAATAGATAGAATAAAATAGAGGAGTGATGAAAATGACGGTTACGATTTATGATGTAGCACGCGAGGCAAACGTTTCTATGGCTACAGTTTCACGAGTAGTTAATGGTAATCCAAATGTTAAACCTACTACACGAAAAAAAGTAAACGAAGCAATCAGCCGTTTAGGATATAGACCAAATGCAGTAGCAAGAGGACTAGCAAGTAAAAAAACAACTACAGTTGGTGTAATTATTCCAGACATTTCAAATACTTTTTATGCAGAACTAGCACGTGGTATTGAAGATATTGCAACAATGTATAAATACAATATTATCTTAAGTAACTCGGATGAGAATGTTGAGAAAGAAATTACTTTAATAAATAATATGTTAGCAAAACAAGTTGACGGAATTTTATTTATTGGTGGAACAATTACCGATATTCATCAAGAAGAGTACGAAAAGGCTGGAGTTCCAATCGTATTAGCGACTACATATGATCAAGCTAATAAGATCCCTTCAGTAAATATCGATTATACTCAGGCGGCATTTGATGCAGTAGATTATTTAATTAAAAAAGGTCACCAAAAAGTAGCATTCGTAAACGGTCCTACTGAAACGAATATTATCGGATTAAGTAAGTTAGAAGGATATAAGCGTGCTTTACAAGAAAATGGAATCGAATTTGATGAAGATTTAGTAACTTATGGTGATAATACGTATGAATCAGGCAGTGAAGCCTTTGAAGCTTTCCATGAGCGTAATATTATCCCAAGTGCAATTTTCGTAGCATCTGATGAAATGGCGATTGGTGTAATCCACAGTGCCCAAGATCATGGAATATTAGTACCGAATAACCTTGAAGTTTTTGGATTTGATAATACAAGGCTGGCATTAATGGTGCGTCCAAAATTATCATCTGTTGCTCAACCAATGTATGATATTGGTGCAGTTGCAATGAGATTATTAACGAAGTATATGAATAAAGAGACAGTGGAAGATCATACAGTCATTCTTCCGCATCATCTTCAAATTAGACAATCAACAAAGTAAATGATGAAAGTAGCTTAGAATTTTAGTGATTCTAGGCTTTTTTGTTTTTAGGAGGAACTTATGGGGGAAGGAAAGATGGAGTAACGTTGACCTGCAAATAAATCTAAGAGGCCCGCAAATAAAGTTTAAATAAGTGCAAATAAAAGTAGAACTGCAAATAAAATCCAAGAACCGCAATTAAAAATAGCAAAACTGCAATTAAAATCGAAGAACTGCAATTAAATATATTAAAACAGCAATTAAAACTTTGTAAATCGCAAATAAAGCAATAGTATACATATACCGGTAATCGTATTTCACAACTTTATTAACAGATATTAGATCCTTATTAGTAATAAGCTAGCAAATTTGTTCTGATTCTATCTTTAAAAGAACCATATTTGAATTGAATTCTACTAATTCATGCTCAAAAATCTATCCGAAATAAAAAAACGCCGTCGAGATACCCTCTCAAGCGGCGCGTAGTAGTTAAATAAAAGGCTTCTTTTGCTGAACGTGCAATGGTTCAAGTGCACGGTATAAGACTTGCTCATTGTATTCCTCTATTTCCTTTTTCCTTGGAATAGGCTTTACGATTGATGGATTGTCTGTCCAGGTTATAGGTAACTCAACATTAGCAATTTTCTGCCATTTTCCTAGCCAGTTATCCGGTATTAGGTTTGAAGTTGGTTGTTGATTTGTCATAGCTATCCATACTTGTGACCAAGCTCTTGGTACTACTCTCCAGTAATCGTATCCCCCGCCAGCAACAGCAATCCATTTGCCATCGCAATATTTATGAGCGATTTCATGTGCGATTTTTGGGATTTCCTCGAATGTTTTCATTGTCGTACAAAGATGAGTTAATGGATCGTAACAATGCGAATCAGAGCCATTTTGGGTGAGAATTACATCTGGTTTGAAGTAGTCAGCTATATCGTTTATTGCTTTTTTATAGCTTAATAGAAATGATTCGTCTTCGGTGAATGCATCAATTGGAATGTTAAAAGAGTATCCGAAACCTTTTCCTTGTCCTCTTTCGGTTACCGCACCTGTACCGGGAAATAGATATTTACCAGTTTCATGTATTGAAAGTGTGCAAACAGTCGGGTCATCATAAAATGCCCACTGAACTCCGTCTCCATGGTGTGCGTCCGTATCTACATATAACACCTTTAAACCGTATTTCTGTTGAATATATTTTATGGCGATTGCACAGTCATTATAAACACAAAAACCAGAGGCTTTTCGTTTAAAACCATGATGTAGTCCACCACCTAAATTAAAAGCATGATTGGATTTTCCCTCTAGAACGGCATCTACTGCTGTTAATGTGCCACCAACAATTAAAGAACTGGCCTCGTGCATATTTTTAAAAATGGGTGTATCTTCAGTTCCAAGCCCGAATTGTTCAGCAATATTTGCACTAACTGGTTCGAGACTTGCTTTTTTAACTTGATTGATAAATTGTAAATCATGAAAAAGGAGCAGCTCGTCATCTGTTGCTAATCTTGGTGGAATAGTATCATCATTATTTAATAGATTACTAGATTTTAATAGTTCATAAACTAATTGAGAGCGAATCGGATTAAATGGATGTTTTTCATTGAATTGATAGGCATGGTATTCTTCACTATAAACTAAGTATGCATCCTTTTTCATCATGATTCACTCGCTTCATTTGGCCAAAGAATTTTATATCCTTCAGTTTTTAATGTTTGAATGATCGTAAGTGGATTCATCGTTTGAATTCTAAATACGAGAACCTTATGATCCACTTCTTTTGCAGGGTAAACAAGGACACTTACAATATTTATGTTTTCTTTTGAAAAAACGTTAACAACGTCACTTAAAATGCCTGGATGATCATGGACTAAGATTTCTATTTGGGAGCTAGGTTGATATGCTCCTGTTAAAGTTACTAGAGTGTGTAATACATCAATTTCGGTTACAAGTCCGATTAATTTTCCGCTAGATACGACTGGTAAACAGCCTATTTTATATTGATAGAAATAAGTTGCTACTTCTTCAACAAAGTCAATTGGACTGCAAGTTATGACATTAGTCGTCATAATTTTTTCAACAGGAACCTCAAGTACAGATGAAAATGCTTGTGGAAATAATGTTGAAGGTAGGGCATCGCGTACATCTCGATCAGAAATGATTCCAACCACTTGGTCATCTTCATTAATGATTGGAATATGACGAACATCACCTGTTCGAAAAATTGTTACTGCATCGCCAATTGTATTTTCTTTTTTTAAAGTAATGTTTGAACTGCGCATAATATCTTGAATAAGCATTATTTGAATCCTACCTTTCGAGAATAAAGTTCAATTAGTACATATATCTTTGTAAAAAGCGTAGTGCGTCAAATGCTTGAATTTCTTCAGTTGTAACTCGTTTTCCCATTCTTACCATTAAACAGTTTGCTGGATGCGAACAGATTTCAGGATCATCAGTTGCAAATTGGATGAGTCCACCGGCATTCATCATTTTTTCCATCATTTTTCGGTATTCCCATACATTTAAACCAGTACCTTTTAAATCCCAATGCCAATAATACTCTGTTGTGATAATGATATAGTCTTCCATTGCATCATCTAGCATTGATAGAATTAACATGTTTTTAGCAACTGAAAAACCTCGAAATTCAGGTATTACTTCAATTGCTCCAAGCTCGATTAAATTTTCTAAAGTTGTTTTTGACCATCTTTCAAGTGGGTCTGGATATAAATAAGTTACATAACCTACGATTGTTTGTTCAAGTCTAGCAATAATAATTCTAGCTTCAGGTAGACTAGCAATTTCAACAATTGCTTTATGTTGTTGTACTGGTTGTCTAAAAGATGTTAAATTTTCATGAAATTGATATGTTTCAAGTAAGGCAGATTCGACTGGTCCCTCTATAATTAATTCACCATGTACAGTTTGGATTGTTTTTGAAAAATATTTTTTTGGGTGATCCAATATTACTCACTCCCTTTAGAAAACACCTTTTTAATAATCATACTAAAAAATGCAGGAAAGACATACAGGAAAAAAAACAGTAGGTGTCTAATACATATAAATGGTTAATTTATTAAAAATACTGAAAATTAAATCTTATCATTGTATAATGATAGTAGAGAATATCAAGGAGGGATTTAGATGAAGGTGGAAGCGCTTCCTGTAAAAAATGGACAATTTAATTTAAAAAACTACGAGGAAACTTATAAAAATTTTAAGTGGGAAGATGTAGAGAAAGAGTTTTCTTGGTATACAACACAAAAGTATAATGTAGCATTTGAAGCTATCGATCGTCATGCAAATTCTGATCGGAAAGATAAAGTTGCGTTGTATTACAAAGATGATAAGCGAAATGAAAAATATACGTATGAAGAAATGAAAATTAATTCAAATAAGGCTGCAAATGTTTTAAAACAATTCGGTGACGTTGAAAAAGGTGATCGAGTATTTATTTTCATGCCTCGTCAACCAGAATTGTATTTTGCGCTTTTAGGAGCTTTAAAATTAGGTGCTATTGTTGGACCTTTATTCGAGGCATTTATGGAAGGTGCTGTTAAGGATCGTTTAGAGGATAGTGAGGCAAAGGTATTAGTAACAACGCCAGAATTATTATCACGTGTCCCAGTTAATGATCTACCTGCGTTAAAAACAATCTTCCTTTTAGGCGATGACGTTGAGGAAGGCGGTAAATTTGTTGATTTTAAAGCTCGTTATAAAGAGGCGAAATCAGATTTTGAGATTACATGGTTAAATCGCCACGATGGTTTAATTTTACATTATACTTCAGGGTCAACTGGAAAACCAAAAGGTGTTCTTCACGTTCAACAAGCGATGATCCAACACTATCAAACTGGTAAATGGGTGACAGATCTTCAACAAGATGATGTTTACTGGTGCACAGCGGATCCAGGTTGGGTAACTGGAACTTCTTACGGTATTTTTGGACCTTGGTTAAATGGTGCTTCTAACGTAATATTAGGAGGTCGTTTCAGTCCAGATGCTTGGTACGAAACAATTCAAGAATTCGGAGTAACGGTTTGGTATAGTGCTCCAACAGCATTCCGTATGCTTATGGGTTCAGGGGAAGACGTTATTAAGAAGTATGATTTAAGTTCACTTCGACATATTTTAAGTGTTGGTGAGCCTTTAAATCCAGAGGTAGTTCGTTGGGGAGCAAAGGTATTTAATTTACGAATCCATGATAATTGGTGGATGACCGAAACTGGAGCTTCATTAATTTGTAACTATCCATGTATGCCAATTCGCCCTGGTTCAATGGGTAAACCATTCCCAGGAATCGAGGCAGCTATTGTTGATAATAACGGAAATGAAGTTGCTCCATATACGATGGGAAATCTAGCGATTAAAAAGGGTTGGCCATCGATGATGAACACAATTTGGAATAATGAAGCAAAATTCCAATCATATTTCTTAAATGATGAGTGGTATGTTTCAGGTGATTCAGCATATATGGATGAGGATGGATATTTCTGGTTCCAAGGTCGAGTAGATGATGTAATTATGACTTCAGGCGAGAGAGTAGGTCCATTTGAAGTAGAGAGTAAACTTGTCGAGCATCCTGCGATTGCAGAAGCTGGTGTAATTGGAATACCAGATCCTGTAAGAGGTGAGATTATTAAAGCGTTTGTTGCGCTAAGAGATGGGTATGTTGCTTCAGATGAATTGAAGGAAGAAATCCGTAACTTTGTAAAACTAGGACTAGCAGCTCATGCAGCACCTAGACAAATCGAATTCCGTGATAAATTACCAAAAACTCGAAGCGGAAAAATTATGCGAAGAGTATTAAAAGCATGGGAGTTAGACCTTCCAACTGGTGATTTATCAACGATGGAAGATTAATAAAAAAGAAAACCATTGGAAAAATATCCAATGGTTTTTTGTTGTTTTAAAATTTACGATCGGAGCCACCACCGCCTCTTGGCCCACCGCCGCCCGAAGAGTTTAATAATGCAGGTAATAAATTCAAAATGAAATAAGTAAGTACACCATTAAAGAACATCATATCAATGATGATGAATACTTTTAAAGTGTCCCATAAATGACTTGTTTTAGAATGACCAGTTTGTTCAGATCCATTTAAAATAACATTATATAGTGATTTATATGTGTTTGTTAATGCAAGGGATTCTTCACCTTTTTTCAAATAGGGTATAGCACTCTGGTCTAGAATTTTACCAGATCTAATATCTGTTACAACTCCTTCTAAACCATATCCTACTTCGATTCTTATTTGTCTGTCTTTTTTAGCATATAACAAAAGAACACCATTATTTTTCTCTTTATTACCTAAACCATATTTTCGAAATGCTGTATTAGCATATTCTTTAATATCATTTCCTTCGAGACTTGGGATTGTTAATACCGCAAGTTGAGCAGAGGTAGTGTCTTCCAATTTTTCCCTAATTGAATTAGAGTTTGCGTATCTTCTCTGTTAAGAACATTTGCATAATCTTGTACATAAATGTCTCCTACTTGAGAAGGTACTTTAATTTCAGCATTTGCTCCTGTAGCAAATGAAAAAAGAAATCCTATTAGGAATATTGATGAGAGAAATTTTCTCATTTATTACCTGCGCCACTAAAGTCAACCTCAGGTGTGGCTTTATCTTTTTCAGATACCTCAAAGTAATCCTTCTTCTCGAATCCAAAAGGTCCAGCTACTAGTACACCAGGGAATTTTTTGATTTTTTGGTTGTAAACAGTTACTGCATCATTGTAATCTTTACGAGCAATAGCTAGTCGATTTTCAGTTCCTTCTAGGCTATCCATTAATGCTTGGAAATTAAGATTTGATTTTAAATCAGGATAGTTTTCTAAAAGTACTAATAGACGACTTAATGCTCCAGACAATTCTGCATCAGCTTTACTTTTATCAGCAGTCGTTTGAGCACCAGCTAATTTTGCGCGTGCATCTGTTACTGAAGCAATCACATCTTTCTCTTGTGTAGCATATCCTTTTACTGTATTTACTAAGTTTGGTATTAAATCTGAATGACGTTTTAGTTGGTTATCAACTTGTGACATTTTATTTGTTACATTTTCTTCCTGAGTCACAAAGCTATTATAGCTTCCGACACCCATAAAGATTAGAACGACTACAATAATTAAAGCAATCCATATTCCTTTATTCTTCAAGAAAAAACACTTTATTTCCAAAATATGTATTTTTAAAGATGTTAGTATTAATATTTAACCATATTATTTGATAGAAAGCATTTTTATTCAAATATTGAATGACAATTTAAATAAAATTAATAAAAATTTAATTATCTATTTGACTTAAACGTTTTATTTGTGATATAAATGTTTCATAACATTTTAATAGTGAGCGTTGAAAGGCTTAGTAGTGTGAATGGTATTGGATCAGAGAGCTAATGGTTGGTGAGAATTAGCACAGACATTGACATGAATTACACCCTGGAGCATTCTTTTTCGAAATTTGTTTAATGCAAATTAGGATTAGAACGGTTAACAACCGTTAATTGTATGAGAGGTAGCTGTTTTATTAGCTACAACTAGGGTGGTACCGCGATTATAATTATTCGTCCCTACTGTTTATCAGTAGGGACTTTTTATTTTGTTTAAACAACGTATAGAACATAAAAGGGGTGGGCTAAAAATGGAAAACATCTTACAAGATTTAGAATTTCGTGGATTAATTAATCAAATGACAGATGAAGAAGGTCTACAAAAATTATTAAGCGAAGAATCTGTTTCATTATATTGTGGTTTTGACCCAACTGGTGATAGCTTACACATTGGTCACTTATTACCAGTGTTAATGTTAAAGAGATTTCAAGTTGCAGGACATAAACCAATTGGTTTAGTAGGTGGAGCAACTGGAATGATCGGTGATCCAAGTGGTAAGAAGGCAGAACGTACGTTAAATACTACAGAAACAGTAAAAATGTTCAGTGAACGAATTCGTACACAATTATTACCATTTTTAAACTTCGAAGGTGAAAATGCTGCTAAAGTAGTTAATAACTTTGATTGGACAGGCGAATTAGATGTTATTACATTCTTACGTGACATCGGTAAAAACTTCGGATTAAACTACATGCTTGCTAAAGATTCAGTTGCATCTCGATTAGAAGCAGGTATTTCATTTACTGAATTTAGTTATATGATTTTACAATCATATGATTTCTTAAAATTATACCAAGACCATAACTGTAAATTACAAATTGGTGGTAGTGACCAATGGGGTAATATTACAGCCGGTATGGAATTAATCCGTAAGACAGAAGAAGATTCAAAAGCTTTCGGACTTACAGTACCTTTAGTAACAAAAGCTGATGGTTCTAAATTTGGTAAAACAGAAGGCGGAGCAGTTTGGTTAGATCCAGAAAAAACAACTCCATACGAATTCTACCAATTCTGGATTAATACAGATGACCGTGATGTAGTTAAATACTTGAAATACTTTACTTTCCTATCAAAAGAGGAAATTTTAGAGCTTGAGAAACAATTTAATGAAGCTCCTGAACAACGTGTTGCTCAAAAAGCATTAGCTGCTGAAGTAACAAAACTAGTTCACGGTGAAGAAGCGCTTGATCAAGCAATTAAAATTACAGAAGCACTATTTAGTGGATCTGTAAAAGAATTAACTGCTGCTGAGATTAAACAAGGTTTTAAAGATGTACCTTCATTTAATTTAAGTGAAGCAGAAAAAGGATTAGTAGACTTACTAGTTGAAGCAAAAATTTCTCCATCAAAACGTCAAGCTCGTGAAGATGTACAAAATGGTGCGGTTTATGTAAATGGAGACCGTATACAGGACGTTGCAACAGTGTTAACTAAACAAGATGCAATTGAAGAGCAATTTATTATTATCCGTCGTGGTAAGAAGAAATACCACTTGGTTACATTATAATATCGAACAAACAGTGAACGAAAAAGCAGTAGTTTGATTGGTAGTAGTTCAGAGAGCGAGTGGTTGGTGAAAACTCGTCTACACAATCAAATGAATTACATTTCGGGAGTTTTCTTTTCGTAGTTAGTTTATCTAATGAAGGGAAGAACGTAAGTCTACGTTACAGATTCGAGTGATAAGGAATTTTTCTTTTATAAGTATTTATTTCTTATAACTAGGGTGGTAACGCGATCGAGGTCGTCCCTATATTTTATAGGGGCGCCTCGATTTTTTATTGGTTTTTTTTGAAAGGGTGAAAATCATGGAGATATTTGCAACGAAAGATTACCGAATATTGGCAAAACTTAATGAAGGTGTTCAAAACCTACATGCTGATTTATTTCCAGAGTTTTTTAAAGTTCATAATCCGGCTGAAATAACTGAGTTTTTCAAGAGTGTAGTTGATAAACCAGAACATCATTTTTTCGTCGTAAAAGATGTCGAAGAATTAGTCGGTTATGCTTGGATTGAAATAAAAAATATTGCTGAAGGACCTATTAAAAAGGCTTTTCGGTTAGGGTATGTTCATCAGATCAGTATTAATGAAGAAAAAAGAAATAAGGGATACGGTTCATTCTTAATTCATAAAATTGCTTCATTTGCACGTGAGAATAATCTTTCTAGAATTGAGTTAGATTATTGGATCGATAATAAAAATGCAAGTAGCTTTTATGAGAAACTTGGGTTTGTAAAGTTTCGTGAACACGTATATATGGATGTATAAATAAGGGAGAGTATATAAATGAAAAATATAGAATTAGGTACGTTAATCGTACTATTCGCAGTTATTATGTCTAGTTGTCTAGTTATATTAAAATCAGATCCACAAATTCCACTTCTTCTATGTGTTGTTTGTTTAGCTGTATTTGGACTATTTAAGGGATTTAAATGGGAACAGATTGAAAATGGTATGAAAAAAGGTATTCAAAATGGATTGTCACCAACATTAATCTTAATGATGATTGGTTTATTAATTGGTTCTTGGATGCTAAGTGGTACAGTACCTACATTATTATTTTACGGAATTTCTGTTCTTTCAGCGAAATGGTTTGCGATCAGTGCAATTTTTATTACAATCATTGTTGCTAGTTTTACAGGTAGTACGTTTACAACAATCGCTACAGTTGGTGTTGCGTTAATGGGAATCGCTCATATTATGGGGATTCCACCAGCAATTGCTGCAGGTGCGATTATTAGTGGAGCGTGTTTTGGTGATAAGATGTCACCGATCTCAGATACAACGAATTTCGTTCCAAGTATTTTAGGAATAAAGGTTAATGAGCATATTCGACACATGGCATATACAACAATTCCAGCATTAATTGTTACCATTATTTTATTCTTAATCATTGGTATGGGGCATGGTAATACAGATATGGCGCAAGTTACAGAAATGAAAAAAGCAATTTCATCTAGCTTTGAAGTGAATCCATTGTTATTAATCCCATGTTTAATCGTTTTTATTATGGCATTTAGAGGTTTTTCAACTTTACCAACAATGTCTGCAGGTATTGTTAGTTCATTAGTTTTAGCGTTTTTCATTCAAAAAGGTATTACGCTTGCAAAAGTGTTTAAAACCTTACAAGATGGATTCCAAACGGATACAGGAAATGAAATGCTTAATTCGATTGTTAACCGTGGAGGATTACAATCGATGATGTGGTCTGTGTCATTAATATTTATTGCACTTGCTTTAGGCGGATTATTACAAGAGCTACGTGTATTCGAGACATTAATACAGTCATTATCTAATTTGAAACGTAAAGGGAATATTATTATTGCAAGTACATTATCGGCTATGAGTGTAAATCTTTTAACAGGTGAACAATATTTATCAATTCTACTTCCTGGGCAATTATTAAAGGATGTATTTATCAAAAAAAATATTCCACTTAAAAACTTATCACGTGCATTAGAAGATGGAGGAACACTTTTTAATCCAATCGTTCCTTGGAGTGTAAGTGGAGCATTTTTTGCTTCAACATTAGGAGTACCTGTTATTGATTACTTACCGTTTTCATTTGTATTATTTATTACGCCATTATTCAGTATGATAGCTGCTTTATTGGGTAAAGGATTAGAAGTTGAAAATAAAGGTGAAAGTTCAAGAAAAGTCGCATAAACAATTTGTTTCTACGTAAACTAGTTTTTGTACGAACTGGTTAATGGAGGGAAAAAAATGAGTCATGCAGCAGGTGGTTCTAAGAAAAATCGTCCTAGTGATGCAAATCATGTAGATGCAAAAACGAAAGCACATCAAAAGAGACTTTCGAAGGATCAACATAATCCTATGGGCGAGAAGTATCCTAGATAAATGAATAAATAATTTTGAATCAATCAATCCCTTATACGAAAGAAAGGCAAAGGCATTTCTTTTCGGATAGGGGATTTTTTATTTACAGGCTATTTCAAATAATGTTAAATATTTGTGGAATATTCCAAAATTTAGTGAAATCCACTTAATTATTAGATAGAATAAAGGTTAAAGTAATTTTATTTAAGGGGATAAAGGTAATGAGCTTATTTAAAATAATTACATATATAATAATTATTGGGATACTAAGCTATGTATTCTGTATCGTTTTTATCGGTGTAAATAGCTTTTTGCAATATCAGCATAAAGTACCTAAAAACGCCGATTATGTTATTGTGTTAGGTGCTGGTTTGAAAAAAGATAAGCCTACAAGAGCTTTACGTTATCGAATTGAAACAGCAGCTAAATATGCTAAGGAAAATAGAAGTGCTAAAATTATTGTTTCAGGTGGAAAAGGTAACGATGAATTGATATCAGAAGCTGAATGTATGAGGCTAGAATTAATCAAATTAGGAATTGAAGAAAATCGAATCGTTATAGAAGATTTATCAACAAATACATACGAGAATATGAAATTCTCCAAAAAACTCATTCAAAACGATCAAGCTCAGGGAGTCGTTGTTTCAAATGATTATCATTTATTTAGATCTTTAAAATTGGCTAAAAAACAAGGGTTAAATGTAGTCGGTCTTCCTGCAAAAACACCAAAAGTAATCATACCGAATGCATACTTTAGAGAATGTTTATCTATTTTAAAAGCTATTTACTATAAACAAATCTAAAGATTGCGGGCAACTATACCTTTTTTATAAAAACTATCTTTTAATTTGTACCAATGTCCGTTTCAATTCTTCTTGTTGAAACATTTTATATTATATGGATTTGCTTGTCCAAATAATATAAAAGGAGTGACGTTGATGTCGTCAAAATGTTCAAAATTTTTATCAACTGGGGTATTAAGAAGACATTCTGATACTCAGTTTTTAACAGTTGAAGCAGTTAATCTTGACCCTGATGACGCTCGTTCTGTGAGTGTATTCATGTTTAACTGGTCCAGCGGTTCACCTGTGATTCTTCCTATGGTTGACCCAACTACAATAACAATTCCACCAAACTCTTATAGAACATTTAGATCTTTCCAACTTCCACCAAATTTATTTGCATATGAAGTAAGAATTCTTCATCCGAAAGATCAAGATGTTATAGTAAATGTATTTGGACTTAGTGACATTGCATTTGATCCTCAAGAAGGTAATAATGCACTGCAACATGACTTAGCGGTAGTGAAATTAAAATAATATAAAAGATTATTTAAATACACCTCTCATTTCCGCATAAGTAGCCCTTCGAGTAAAGTCGAGGGCTCTTTTTAGTAAGCTTATATAAAAAATGAAGAGGAATAAATAAACTCCCTATCAAGTCTGGTAGGGAGTTTATGATGTATGCATTATTAAGTTAATCTAGGTATCATATAATATTTATGATTCTTTTTTGGTTGTAAATTTTTACCTAAAATCAGAAAGTTAAATATGAATGATCTATTTAATCACCGAATATGTAAAAGCAATTCCAACAGGTCTTTTATATTTACCGGAGGATTCTTTTTTGTCGGTTCCGATCCATGGATTATTCCATACTTCAAAATTATATATCTTTAAGTAATCCTTTGCAGTGATACGATAAGTTTTACCGGCTGGAATACTTACTTCGTAGGTGTCAGAAATAGTATAGTTGCTTTTATAAGAAATTCCTAATTCCCCAGCTATTGCTTTAATAGGTAAACCTGCAGTACCAGAAACTTCTATCTGTCTTGACTCAGTTATAGACATTGATGCGGTACATTTACCTTTATAAGAACTCATACGAATCACTTCACCATTCCCATAAGTAGTATTACCTTTTTTGACATATAACCCGTTTTCCCATCTAGCTTTAATAGGAGTTGCAACTTCCTTGTCGAGATAACTGTCAATTTGGTCCTCTTTAATAACTACAGTGTATCCAAGAATATTTTCATCTTCTAATGGATTAATGACACCTGACTTCTGTAGGTCGTTTAAAACATCTTCGTTTGACACATCTATTTGTAAATCTCCAATTTCATTAACCCCTATTTCAACTCCAGGTTCATCTTTTGAAACTACAACATCCTGACCTATTTCAAAGGTATTTTTCTTTGCTAATTCCTCATTAACTTCTTTTAGAGAATCTATATCTGTCAAAAGTTCAGTAGAAGGAGCATTCGAAACTTGTTTCTCTACTGTGAAATTTTTAATTTCTTCAGCCATAACATTCTCGGTTTTTTTGGCTAAAAATCGATAGGAAAATGTAAAAGTTAAAACTAGAGAAAGAATAACGACAAAAGCTTTTTTCATATCAAACCTCCGAATTTATAGTATGTAAATCTATTCACAATGTAAGTGTATAATAAATATTGAGATTTGAGTGTGTCTAAAAAAAGGCATTTTGTTTTAAAAATGGAACATTTCGAAGATCGATAGGGGATGTAGTTTTAAGTTAATTTTCTTCAACGCTTTGTAAAGACAAAAGCCTATTATACTAAAATAAAAATTGAATTTATAAAACTACATTAAAAACAATTTAGCCGATGTTTCTAATGGTTTAGTGAGTACTAGTACAAACTTGAAATAAATAAACCCCCCTATTACTATAATAGGGGGGGTTAGAGGTGTGCCCTGCATGCGCATAATAGGGTGACAGTCCCTAGCCACGAAGTCATCCTTTATAAGATGACTTTTTTACTGTTTAATGGGCTAAGTTTTCTAAAAAATTTACAAAATCTAGAAAAATTTCGTCATGTTCACATGCTTTTATTACTAGTGTCAATGAAACGTTTAATTTTTTGTCAAATATTGATGTTAGTTTCGATTTAAAATTTGTGTCCACTATATCAGGTAAATCTAGATCGGAATATTCTTTTCTTATCATGTATAATGCAGCACTTTTTCTATTATCTAATAAAATAATATTGTATGTGGCACATATATCATAAATAATTCCTCTTACTTCTCTATTGGTGTTAGTTAATTCGGTAAAATTCATAAAAATATCCAATCTGCAGCTTTAATTGCGTATGAAACTGCGTTTGCTATCATTTCTCGAGTACCTTTGTTTGTAATTCCCCATTTCCTTAATTGCTCAGGTAAGTGTGTTCTAGCATAAGCAGCCGCAGAGTCGCCCATAGATGCTATAGAATTTACCCAGTTTCCAGATTTACTCGTTACACGTTTAAAACTTTTAGCAGCTGCCTTATCAAGTAAACCCATTTTGTCTAAGATGTCTACAGTTTTATCTCCAGATTTTATTAACATACTAGCAACTTTTAAAGCTGCTTTTGATTTTACACCATTTGTAGTTATTTCAGAAGTTTCTTGCTTTAAATTTTCAATTATGTACAAGGATTGTAAATCTACTGTAAGCAGATTTAATTCTTCTTCAGATAATTCTTTTAGAAAAGGTGGTGCTTCTATAGGGAATATTGCAGATGCAGCATAAGAAATTGGAGTTGCTCCATCTTCATAGACTCCTGCTACACGAACGTAATACTCGGTACTTTCAGAATAATTCAAACCTCCGTTAACTTCAAATGCTTTTTGATAAAGTGTTGATGGATCTGAAGCGAAATCTGTTCCATTGCCATTGCGTAAGAAGTTTACCTGTCCTAATTCAATTTGTTCATCAGTTGGGAACATACCTTTTCCTTTTGTAGTCCATGTGGTCTGGTTTGCAGGAACATCCCAGTAACTATGTATTGATCCATTAAATAAGATTATCTGATATTTTGTGACACCTTCAACAGGCTTCCAAGAAACATTTAAATACCCTGTTCCAGTTCCATCTTCATTAGAAAATGCTTCTACAGTAGGCATAGGTATTTGAGGATATTTATCATTTACTGCTCTACCTTGTAAGAAAGGTGGTGCTGGTAAACTAGTTTGAGTGTTTACTTGATTAATAGTGTTCTCTTTAATTGGTTTGATGATCTCTTCAGCATGAGACTTCATTGGAATAATAGAACCTAAGATAGCTGCTGTTATTGCAGTAACAGTAGCTTGTTTAAATAATTTTTTCATGTAATACCTCCATATAGTAATATTTTTGGACTTATGAAAACATTACTCTATTAATAGAGGTTGTGTGATTCCTTATTTTAAATATAAAATTTCAAAATTGAATTAATATAATTTGGGTTGATTTTGATACTATTTACGTGATTAGGAAAATTAACATATGAGACCTCCAAACTTTTATATATGAAATGATAAAGAACCAGCCTAGAGCTAGTGAAGTGCACCCCAAATGTTAGACACGACTAACATTTGGAGGTGCATTTTTTATGACTAAATTTACTACTGAACATAAATTAGCGGTAGTTATGCGTTATTTAGAAGGTAAGGAAAGTTTTCGTTCTATTGGTAAGTTATTTGGAACGTCCCATGCTGAAGTGAGAAACTGGGTAGCTCAATATAAGGAAAATGGGATTAATGGCTTGCTTAAAAAGTCATATACAAGTTATTCGGTACAGTTTAAACTAAACGTATTAAAGTATATGAATGACCACGGGACGTCACCGAATGAAGCAGCTGCAATTTTCAATATTCCTTCCCCTAGAACGATTCGAAAATGGAGGACTCAATTTGAAACACAAGGACAAGACGCCCTAGAATCAAAGAAAAAGGGGCGATCTTCCATGAAAAAAGAAACAAAGAAAACAACTCCACTTAAAGGATCAGTAGAAGAGCTTCAAGCTGAAATAGAACGTTTGCGCATGGAAAATGCGTATCTAAAAAAGTTGAATGCCTTAGTTCAAAACAAGGAAAAATCACGAAACAAGACAAAGTAAAAGTTGTCTGTGAATTAAGGCATGAGTTTTCGTTAAAAGAACTTCTACTGCTCGCCAGTATTCCGCGTAGTACGTACTATTATTGGATGAAAAATCTAGAACGTCCTGATCCAGACACTGAGATAAAAGTAATGATAAAAGAAATTTATGAGGAACATGAAGGTCGTTATGGCTATCGTAAAATTCGAGACGAGCTTACGAATCGTGGTTATAAAATAAATCATAAAAAAGTTCAACGACTCATGAAAGTACTAGGGATAAAATCACTTGTAAAGGTAAAGAAATATCGCTCTTACAAAGGTGAAGTGGGTAAGGTTGCGCCTAATATTTTAGATAGAAATTTCCAAGCAGATAAACCAAATGAGAAATGGGTTACAGATATTACTGAATTTAAATTATTTGGAGAAAAGCTATATTTTTCACCTATGTTGGACTTATATAACGGTGAAATAATTGCTTATACAATTGGTTCACGTCCAACTTATTCACTTGTATCAACTATGTTAGAACAGTCTCTTGAACGTTTAACAGATTCCGATATACTACTAATTCATTCAGACCAAGGCTGGCACTATCAAATGGAAAAATATCGTACTACCTTAATTAAACGTGGTATCACGCAGAGTATGTCACGAAAAGGAAACTGTTACGATAACGCAGTAATAGAAAGTTTCTTTAGTATCATGAAATCTGAACTACTTTATCTAAAAGAATTTAACAGTGTTGAACACTTTAAACAAGAACTAGCTAAATATATAGATTACTACAATAACAAACGAATTAAGGCAAAATTAAAAGGCATGAGCCCAGTAAAATACCGAGTTCATGCCCAACAAGCTGCCTAATTGAAGTAACCAGTCTAACTTTATGGGGTCACTACATAGCGGCGTGGTTCTTTTTTATTGTTCTGAATTATACTTCAACTGAAATTTTTTGGCGTGAAAACACTAGTAGTTGTTAAAGCGTTTTAAGAGAAGAGTGGTAAGTTAAGTGAACGGATTGGTAAAGGTACTTCTAGATGTATAGAAAAAAGCAAAAATTTTAAAATGTTAGATAGATACTTAAAAGAATGGTAGTGAACTGCGAAGAAAAAACTCGGAGTAAATTGAAAAAATAGAATTTATCTTTAAAGATTAAAACTGTCATTATAATAGCTTTCTTATAAATCTACCTATTACTATAATTAAAACAGCACTTAAAAATTGTATAGTAAATAGTGATAAAGTACTTATGTCCATATCGAATAGATTATTGAGAATGGAATCTCCCCAAAATCCTATAATGATGCATAAAAGTACTTCTGTCTTGAATTTAAAATTACTAAAGATAAATTTAAATACTTCGTTAGTATTCTTAAACATCAATCCACCCATTCTTTGGTTTTTTATCTTTACTATCAATAAAACTTGCTAGTTTACCACCTAAATCCATATAATCTAATGCAAAATCTAAGCCTTTGCTAAGTAAATAAGCTACTGGAGCTGCACCAATTGCCACAAATTTACTTTTTAAAGTTTTTGTAAACATTTTTTAGCTTGGTCTTTCCCGACTTTTTTTATATATGCAGAAACAGAACCATCAGTACCATCTTCATTAGAAAATCCTTCAACTGTTGGTGCAGGCATTTGAGGATACTCATCGTTTACTGCACGACCTTGTAAAATTGGTGGAGCAGGCAAACTCGATTGAGAGTTTACATGTTTGGCATTGTTCTCAGTAATATGTTTAGTAATTCCTTTATTTAGCGTTTTCATTATTACCTCCAAAATGATTTTTTGGATATATTATCCAATGAAAACTTTACCACATTACATCGATAAGTGTGAGATCATATTTGAAATGCAATATTTCAAATATGACTTGTACATTTCAATTAGTACAAGATAATTTATGTGTTGGTTGACAAAATATAAAAAATCCCTAGAAGTGTTGATATATCAACGTTTCTAGGGATTTTATAAATGCTATTTACATAGCATTGTTATTAACGGTTGTAGAATTCAACGATAAGAGCTTCGTTGATTTCAGCTGGTAATTCAGAACGCTCTGGTAAGCGGTTGAAAGTACCTTCTAATTTGTCAGCGTTGAAAGTGATGTACTCAGGTACAAAGTTGTTAACTTCAACAGCTTCTTTAACTACAGCTAAGTTTTGTGATTTTTCACGTAAGCTGATAGTTTGGCCAATTTTCACGCGGAAAGAAGGGATGTCTACACGTTTGCCATCAACTAAGATGTGACCGTGGTTAACTAATTGACGAGCAGCACGACGAGTACGAGCAAGACCCATACGGTAAACTACGTTGTCTAAACGAGTTTCTAATAAGATCATGAAGTTTTCACCATGTTTACCAGTTAATTTACCAGCGATATCAAAAGTGCGACGGAATTGGCGCTCATTAACACCAAACATGTGACGAAGCTTTTGCTTCTCTTGTAATTGTAAACCATATTCTGATAATTTTTTACGTTGGTTAGGTCCGTGTTGACCTGGTGCGTAAGGGCGTTTTTCTAATTCTTTACCTGTTCCGCTTAATGAAATGCCTAAACGGCGAGATAATTTCCAAGTAGATCCTGTATAACGAGACATTGATTGTCTCCTCCTTTAGTTTTTATTTTGGAGTAAAATAAAAACGTTCGTGTAGCCCCAGATTGTTTATTTTGCTTTCATGTATCCTCGCTCCAGCAGCCAGAGTTACGCGATGACACCTCTTAAACAGTAGAGGAACAAAATAAATATCAAGCCTGTGCTTACAACGCTGCGTTATTTTACACAAAAAATATTATAACCAGATAGTATAAAATAGTCAAGGGCAGTTTTGTTTTTAACTTTTTATATAAAGAAAAAAGAAATCCACAAAAGATTCCTTTTTAAAATCAAATTTTCTTATCTGATTGTTTCTTCAATTAAATTGACGATTGCTTGAAGATATTTTTGATCCGTTTCATCAAAACGATTGAATTCAGGACTATCGATATCTAAAACTCCAATTACTTCACCGTTATTCATTAAAGGAATAACGATTTCTGAATTTGATGCAGCATCACAAGCGATGTGGCCAGGAAAGTCGTGAACATTATCGATTCTTTGAACTGTTTTTGTTTCGGCAGATGTACCGCAAACACCTTTGCCGTATGGTATACGCACACAAGCAGGAAGACCTACAAATGGGCCTAAAACTAATTCATTACGATCTCCATCTTTTAAATAAAATCCAACCCAATTTATTTGGTGCAAAAACTGATTTAATAAGGCAGATGTATTTGCTAAATTAGCAATTAGGTTATGTTCACCATCTATTAAAGCTTTTACTTGAGCTGTTAGAGTATTATATTGTTGTTCTTTCGTACCTGAATATTCGACTTTTTGAAACATTTGTAGACCCCTTTCCCTATTTCATGTGAAATATCATAGCATATTTAGAAAGAATACTGGTAATTTTGTCGACCGATTTGTAGAGGAAATTATCAATATTTCGCTAATTAGTAAAGGAATTGATGTTGTAAAAGAGGGTGACGAGTATGGAGCAAGATAAACTTGCAACAAAGAAGAAAGTCATCGAGACAGCGCTTACTTTATTTAAAATTAATGGATACCATGGTACTTCAGTAAGGGATATTTCTAAAAAGGCAAATGTAAATATTGCGACGATTTCATATTATTTTAAAGGTAAACAAGGTTTACTTGAACATATTATAGTAGAGTTTTTAGAAGGATACGTTGAAATTTTAGATAAACATTGTTTGTCATTATATGATAAAAACGCAAATTTAATTTTAATGAACCTTGTTGATGAAGTATTAAATTATTACTTTTTAAAAAAGGAATATGCTTCGATTTTTTACAGAGAACTGACAATCGACTCTGTCTTCATTCGTGAAATTATGATGACTTATTTAGCAAGAGAGCGTTATACTTTTACTCAAATTTATGATGCCATTCGTATATCTAATACGAAACTAACGATGCCATTTTCAGTCTTTTTCGTCCAGCTAAAATCCTTCCTTTCAACACCGTACTTATTTCCAAGCTATTTAAATGAGGTATTGTATATACAGCAAAATGATCTATATTTTTTTGAGAGATACAAAGAGTATGTAGAGAAGTGGATCGAATCACTTATCGATAAGGATGAGCGTCTAGTTAACCGAGTAGAACTATCATCCTAAATGGTCGCCTTTTCATTGTGAAAAATCACAATAAAAGGCGTTTTTCGTTGCTTAAAAATCTGAAATTTCTACAAGCTTTTACAGTATTTATTATAGTTTGATAAAAATATGAAAAAATTGAAAAAATTAAGCCAAAAATCAACTTTATCATGTTATTATTAACTATGACCTAAATAAAGAGCGATTTATTAATTCAAAAATTAACGTACAAATAAATAGATTCTAAAATAGATTCAGATGGCAGTAGAGGAGGTACATCAGGAAAAATGACAATGACATTCTATGTAATTTTAGTCGTAATAGGTATTGTTATCGCATTAATGATTGTAGCCTTAACAATTCGACAACGTTTATACAAAAAGCTTGATGAACTTGAAGCGTGGAGAATGCAGTTAATGAGTAAGCCCGTTACGGATGAACTTTCAAAGCTAAAGGCCTTAAATATGACCGGCCAAACGGAAGAGCTTTTTGATAAATGGAGAACCGATTGGGATGAACTAGTTACAACTTTTTTACCGAAAGTAACTGATTCGATCTCAGTAATAGATGAGGCAATTAATAAATATCATTTCATGAAAGCTAAAGCAGGGATTAGTGAAATTGAGGGAAGCTTAACCGAAGCAGAATCAAGCGTCGAAAAAATTCTAAATGAGGTAAGCGACTTAGTAGGTAGTGAAGAACAAAATAATTCGGATATTGAAATGTTAAACCAAGAGTATCTAGAGCAAAGAAAGCTTTTATTAACTCATCGTCATCTATATTCAATTTCTGAAACTCAGTTGGAACAAAAGATGGATGAAATCAAACAACAAGTCCAATTATTTAATGAAACAACTGAAAAAGGAAACTATTTAGAGGCAAGAGGCTTAGTAAGAGAAATTGCTGATCAAGTACATATACTGAAAACAAATATGGAAATCATTCCGGATTTATATATTGAATCTTCTACTACAATGCCCTCTCAAATACATAATTTAGTTGATGGCTTAAAGCAAATGAAAGCAGAAGGATATGCGCTTGATTTTGAAGTATTAGAAAATGAAACAATTGATTGTTCTAAAATATGCATCGAATGTGTCGAATTAATTAAAAAACTAGAAATCACAGAAGCGAATGACAAGCTTGAATTTGTGAAAGCAAAAGTCGATTCAATTTATGATTTATTAGAAAAAGAAGTAGAGAGTAAATTTGTAGTAGAAAAAGAAATATGGACTGCCCAAGAAGAAATTCAAAGTATTCGAGAAGATAATTTAAAAACAAAAGAAGAGACTCAATTAGTTCAGCAAATTTATGAATTAAGTGAAGAAGATACTCAAGCTCAAAAAATGGTTGAAAAACAAGTAAGTATCATTACAAAACGGTTTGAATTATTGCAGATTCGTGTAGCAGAACAAGATCTTGCATTTTCTGTAATAAGAGAAGAATTAGATTTACTAAAAAACCAAATGGAAGATGTTAAAGAATCTCATTTGATGTATGTTGAAATGTTAAAAGCACTTCGAAAAGATGAATTACAAGCTCGTGATCAATTAATTGAAATGAAACGATTAATGTTAGAGGTCAAACGTCTTGTTCAAATTTCTAATTTACCTGGTATGCCAGTTTCTTCTATGAAACTAATACAAGATGCTCAAGAAAGTATGCAAATTGTTTATTTGGAATTAGAGAAAAAGCCATTAAAAATGACGCACGTATCATTTTTACTAGAAAAAGCAGTAACAACTGTAAGTGATTGCTATAATGATACGAAATATATGATTGAACAAGGATATTTCGTAGAAAAAGTGATACAATATGGAAATCGCTATAGAAGTAAAAATGTACAAATGGCAACGTCAATGGACAAGGCAGAGCAATTATTTAGAGAATTCCAATATAACGAAGCTCTAGAAGAAGCTGCCGTTTCAATTGAAAAAGTTGAACCTGGTGCAATCGATAAATTACAAGAAATACTAAATGAACAAAAGTACACACTACCCCTATAGATGAAAATCTTAGGGGTTTCGTCTGTTTTCAGATATAATGAAAAATGGACTCAAGCAATATGGAGGTACGGAAAAAATATGATTTATTTTGATAATAGTGCGACTACTAAACCTTATAAAGAGGTATTGGACACATATATTACTGTTTCAGAGCAGTTTTTTGGAAACCCCTCTTCGATCCATAAGCTTGGTGGACGCTCAGAGCAATTACTCTCAAAGGCTAGAATCCAAATTGCAGAGCTTTTATCAGTTCAGCCGTCAGAAATCATCTTTACATCAGGTGGAACAGAGGGTAATAATCTAGCAATAAAAGGAACTGCCATGATGCATCGCTCGAGAGGGAAGCATTTAATTACGACTGAAATTGAACATCCGTCAATTTATGAGGCATATAAACAATTAGAGGATCTAGGGTTTGAAGTAACCTACTTATCCCCAAACGAAGATGGATTTATTTCTGTAGACCAATTAAAAAATGCGCTAAGAGATGATACGATTTTAGTTTCTGTAATTCATGTAAATAATGAAACAGGAGCAATTCAACCAATAGCTGAAATTGGGCAATTATTAAAGGGTTATCCAAAAGTATTTTTCCATGTTGATGCTGTTCAAGGGATCGGTAAAGTACCATTAAATATTAAACAAGCCGCGATCGATTTATTAACTATTTCTGGTCATAAATTTCATAGTGTAAAAGGAACTGGAATTTTATATATTAGAGAAGGTGTAACATTATCGTCTTTAATGACAGGTGGTTCACAGGAAAGAGAGATTCGTTCAGGAACGGAAAATCTAGCAGGAATTGTTTCGATGGCAAAAGCTTTAAGGATCACACTAGAAAAACAAAAGACAATGAATGACCACTTATATAACATGAGAAATGAACTCATTCAAAATTTAGAAATGAATGACGCTGTGTTGAACTCACCAAAATCAGATTTTGCTCCTCATATAATAAATATTTCATTTGTTGGATTAAAGCCTGAGGTAATTGTCCATGCTCTATCTGAAGAAAATGTTTTTATTTCTACAAAATCAGCATGTTCTTCTAAAACTTTTGAGATAAGCCGTGTATTACAAAGTATGGGTAAGAGCGAAAAAGTAGCAAGTAGTGCTATCAGAATTAGTCTTTCTTATGAAAATACAATGGGTGAAGTAGAGCAGTTTAATAAAATAATTAAAGAAGTAATTAAAAATTTATATAAAATAATGAGGTAACAGCATGAATGTAGAATATATTTTAATTCGTTATGGAGAAATGACTACAAAAGGAAAAAATCGAGGTCGATTTACAAGTATATTAAGAGAGAATGTTCGTAATCGATTAAAAGCTTTTGAAAAAATTAAAATCACTGCAACGCGTGATCGTATGTATATAAAATTAAATGGTGAAGACCATGAGAAGGTTGCTGCCAATTTAAAAGAAGTTTTTGGGATTCATACGTTTAGTTATGCTAGAAAAGTTGATACTGAATTAGAAGCAATTAAAGTAGGTGCTCTTGAAGCGATTAACGAGCTTGGTGATAGCGTTAAAACGTTTAAAGTTAACGTACAACGTAGTTATAAACAATTCCCATTAAATACGCCGCAGTTAAATCGCGAGCTAGGCGGGTATATACTCCAAAATACAGAACACTTAACTGTAGATGTTCATAAGCCAGATGTAGCTGTTCGAGTAGAAGTACGTGATGATGCCACTTATATTACTTGTGGAGAAGAATATGGTGCAGGTGGCTATCCAGTTGGAGTTGGCGGAAAAGTTATGTTATTACTATCTGGAGGAATCGATAGTCCAGTAGCAGCGTATATGTTGTTAAAACGAGGCGTATCAATAGAGGCGATTCATTTTGAAAGTCCTCCATTTACGAGTGATCGTGCAAAACAAAAAGTAATTGATTTAGCAAGTAAACTAACTAGATATTGTAGACGAGTGACTTTACATGTTATACCATTTACTGAACTTCAAAAAGCAATTCATAAAGAAATGCCCGCAAGCTACACAATGACAATCATGAGACGTGTTATGCTAAGAGTTGCTGAGCAAGTTTCTGTTGATCGTAAAGCACTTGCTTTAGCAACTGGTGAAAGCCTAGGTCAAGTGGCGAGCCAAACATTGGAAAGTATGCATACAATCAATGAAGTAACTAATTATCCAGTTTTAAGACCTCTATTAGCTATGGATAAATTAGAGATTATGGATATTGCTAAAAAAATTGATACGTATGATATCAGTATTAGACCTTATGAGGATTGCTGTACAATTTTTACTCCAGCTAATCCAACAACAAAACCAAAACGTGATAAAGTGGCTCGCTATGAGAGTCGTTTTGACTTTACAGAACTAATAAATGAAGCTGTTGTTAATAGAGAATCAATCATTTTTGAGAACGAAATGATTCGAAATCAATCGTCAACAAAAGAAGTAGAAATCGATATCGACGCACTTTTATAAAATTACTAAAAATTACCAACAGAAATATGAATGAAGATATGTGTTTTATCACACTCTATACTCACAAGGAGGTGACAACACATGTCAAATAGAAATAATTCAGGTAGCAATCAATTATTAGTTGATGGTGCTCAATCTGCTTTAGATCAAATGAAGTATGAAATCGCTACAGAATTTGGTGTAAATCTTGGCGCTGATACAACTTCTCGTGCGAATGGATCTGTTGGTGGTGAAATCACAAAGCGTTTAGTACAAATGGCTGAACAAAGCCTTGGTGGATATTCAAGATAATAAATTTAAATAATTATGGATTAAGGGGTAGGGTAAAACCTACCTCTTTTCTATTTGCTCAGACTACCTGTAAAACGCTCGCTTTCTTCGTTGCTTCGCCTGCCTGCGGTGCTCATTACCGTCAAAGGTAACTCCGCTCCTCATCAGGCTTCGCGCCTCGAAAGGCAAACGTTTTCAGGTAGTCTGAAATCTGAATTTTTGGGACTTTGTCTTTACCCATTTTTAATATTTTGGAGATTTTGTTATACACTTTTCGGTTGATTTAATATTTAAGATTAACTTTGCTATAATAAAGGGAAAAATTAAAGGAGAGGCCTGTTCATGTCATATATTGAAAATGAATTTATTAAAATTACAACTAAATCACAGGGGGCAGAGTTGACGGGTATCTATACAAAAAAAGATAATTTAAATTATTTATGGAATGCTGATCCAGTTTATTGGGGGAGACATGCACCTGTTTTATTTCCGAATGTAGGTAAATTAATTGATAATCAATATAAAATAGATAATAGAGTCTATGAGCTTTCTCAACATGGTTTTGCAAGAGATATGGATTTCCAATTAACTGAATTGAAAGAAGACTATATCAACTATGAGTTAATCAGTAGTGAAGAATCGCTTTTAAAATATCCATTTCAATTTTCATTAAATATTAATTATAAGATTGAAAATAATACTGTTTTTATTAAATATGTTGTAACGAATAATGATCAGAAATCAATGCCATTTTCAATAGGGGCTCATCCAGCGTTTAACATACCTCTAAAGGAAGATGAAACTTTTGAGGATTATTACTTACAGTTTGAAGAAGAAGAGAGATTAGAAACAATTAAATTAGAAGGACCATATCGAAGTGGTAAAAGAGAACTAATCGCTCAAAATATTAAAAAATTACCATTAACACGAGATTTGTTTAAGGATGATGCATTAATTTTTGAAAAACTTAATAAAAATGTGCTGACAATTCGTTCGAAAAATCATAATAATAAAATCAAAGTTGATTTCGAAGGGTTTCCATACGTTGGAATATGGACTACACAAACAGCACCTTTTCTATGTATTGAGCCATGGTATGGAATTGCAGATGAAATCGGCCCAGTAAAAGAAATGAAAAATAAACTTGGTATTCAAATTTTAAATCCAAATGAAACATTTACTTGTACATATAGTATTACAGTGGAAAGTGATTGATTTACTGGAAAGGTACGTGACGAAAGTTTAGGTCTAGCCCTTTTGAAAGCGGGATCCTGTAGTGAAAATCAAGTTCACCCTAATTCACTTTTTATCATGAAATAAACTATCTTTTTTAGGTAGTTTATTTTTTTTATGAGTTTTTGTTTAAATTTTCTGAAAAATAGTCGAAAAATAGCAGGAATTGACTAGACAAGTAACGAAACCATTATTATTCTATTTTGCAAAATTCAAAATATAATTTTAGTAATGATCAAAAGGGGGACTAACTAAGATGAACAGTACAAGTCTAATCGCTCCAAAAGTATATAATCTCGTTTGGGAAATTGAAAAGTTTGCTACAACCGACAAAGTGGCGTTAAAGTGGGTTGACCTAAATGGAGAATCCCATCAGTTAACTTATAAGGAACTTTATAATCAAGTTCACCAATATGCTTTTACATTTAAAAATAGTGGCATCGAAAAAGGGGACAAACTTTTTGTCATGATGCCAAGATGTGTTGAGACTTATGTAGTTTATTTAGCTATTTTAAAAATTGGATGTGTTGTAATCCCAGGATCTGAAATGTTAACGGTTAAGGATATTCAATACCGTCTAGAACATAGTGAAGTAAAAGCGATTGTATCGCATGATGAATATATAGGTACTTTTAGCGATATTGCTAAAACTGGAAAATATAAATTATTTACTATTCATAATCAACAAACCGTGTGGACTTCATTGAATGACCAAGCAATTAGTGGAGCTCATGTATTAACTGTGGAAACAAAAAGTGATGATTTAGCGTTTATTTCTTATACGTCAGGAACGACAGGCAATCCTAAAGGTGTTGTACACACTCACAGTTGGGGGTACGCTCATATTCGTACAGTTGCTTCGAATTGGCTAGATGTGACTGAAGATGATACTGTATGGGCGACTGCAGGACCAGGATGGCAAAAGTGGATATGGAGTCCATTTTTAGCGACATTAGGCAGTGGGGCAACAGGGTTCTTTTATGAAGGGAAATTTGATGCAGATACTTTCCTAACATTGCTTAAGGAACAAAATATAACAGTATTTTGTAGTACGCCAACCGAATACCGATTTATGGCAAAGGTTGAAAATCTAGATCAATATCAATTACCAGCATTAAGGAGTGCTGTATCAGCAGGAGAGCCTTTAAACCAAGAAGTAATCCGTACATTTAAAAAGCATTTCAATGTTGATGTAAGAGATGGTTATGGACAAACTGAAAATACATTATTAATCGGAACGATGAAGGATATTAAAGCAAAAGTAGGTTCAATGGGTATCCCGACTCCAGGAAACTTAGTTGAAATCGTTGATGATGAAGGAAATCCAATCGGGGTTAATGAAGTGGGGCATATCGCAGTACATATAAGCTCTCCAGCATTATTTAAACATTATTATAATGATATGGAACGTACAAAAGCTCAGAGAAAAGGTGAGTATTATTTAACGGGTGACCGAGCTAAGAAAGATGAAGATGGCTACTATTGGTTTGATGGACGTAGTGATGACATTATTATTAGTTCTGGTTATACAATTGGACCTTTTGAAATAGAAGATGCGTTAGTACAACATAGGCTTGTAAAAGAATGTGCGGTTGTTGCTAGTCCAGATCCGTTACGTGGTAATGTTGTTAAAGCTTTTGTTGTTTTGACTGAAAATGCTTCAAATCAAGAAGACTTAGTATCTGAACTACAAGAACACGTTAAAAAAATTACTGCCCCATATAAATATCCACGTAAAATTGAATTTGTCCAAGAGCTACCAAAAACAACTTCTGGTAAAATTCGCCGAGTAGAATTACGTGCGATGGAACAATTGCGTGAATCGAATTAACTAAATACTTATGTTAAAATGAGGGGAAATTCCCTCTTTTTTGTTTTTAGGTAAAACAATAAACGAGATGAATGAACGGATGGTGGAATGTAATGAAGAAGCTTTGGCATAATGGTTTATTTTATACGATGGAACGCGAAGGGGAAACTGTAGACTCAATCATTACTGAAGAAGATCAAATTTTAAAAATAGGAACATATGAAGCTTTACTTTCTTTTTTAGAAGGTGAACAGTTTGAGAAAATTAATTGTAATGGAAAAATCGGCTTTCCAGGTTTTATTGATAGTCATTTACACTTAATTGGTCATGGTGAAGCGATGAATCGTGTTGATTTGTCAAAGTGCCAATCATATGACGAGATGCTTGATCGAATGAAAAGAGTTGTAAAGGATGCACGCCCGAATGAGTGGATTGTTGGGGAAGGGTGGAATGAAAACGAATGGGAATCAACAGCAGTATTCAGCATTGATGATTTAAATAGTTTATCAAATACAAATCCAATTGTATTAAAAAGAACTTGTAGACATGTCTACTTTGTAAATTCTATTGCACTTAATCATGCAACAATAAGTGAACATATGCAAATCGAAGGAGGACAAATTGGTTGCTCTGATGATGGGCGTTTGAACGGATTATTGTATGATGAAGCCGTTAATTTAATTATAAAAGCGATGCCGGCACTTGACGATCAGTATTTGTCAAAAGCAATCATTTCCGCTATTAAAGATTGTTACCAATACGGAATCGTTGGAGCGGTAACAGAAGATTTATCATATTATGGAAACGCAAATCTAGTGATTGATTTATATGAGCGATTATTAAATGAAGTTCCATTTCATACTCATGTATTAATTCATCATACGACTTTGGATGAAGTCAAAGGAAGATTACATAAAGGTAATAAGAATGTATCATTTGGAGGCGTAAAAGCATTTATTGATGGTTCATTTGGTGGTCGTACTGCACTATTAGAAAAACCATATGACGACGATCAAAGTACAACAGGACTACAAGTGACTTCTCCAGAAAAATTAGAAGTTATTACAAAAAAAGCACGTGAAAATGAATTGCCAATCGCATTTCATATGATTGGTGATTTAGCCGTAAAGCAGGCCATTGAAGTTGTTAAAAAATATCCTAATCAAACTCAGCTACCTGATCGATTTATACATTGTGCACTTTTATCTCCAAAATTAGTTGAGGAAATGAAAGAATTAAACATCGTTGTAGATGTACAAACCTCATTTATATATGCAGATTATCCATGGTTAGTTGAACGTATAGGTCAAAGCCGAAATGAATATGCGTATTTAATTAAAACACTGCTAAATGAATCAATCGCTATCGCAAATGGTTCAGATACACCGATTGATACAATTAATCCGTGGCAAGGGATATATACAGCGGTTACTCGAAAAGCAAAGGATCAGATAGCATATAATATCGAGGAAGCAATTAGCCTATATGAAGCAATTAAACTTTATACGATTGATAGTGCGGCTTCGTTTCGTCAAGAAGGCAAGAGAGGTCTCATAAAAGAAGGATATACTGCTGACTTTATTTTATTTGATGAAAATCCATTTGAGTTAGAAAAAGATGATCTACTGTATGTAAAATGTAGTGAAACTATTTGCCGAGGAAATATTGTCTATAAAAGGCAGGGGTAAGTTAAAAGATAATTTTGGTTGTTATCAACAAAAAACTAGAATTGATCAACATAGTTGAAAAGAATGGTATGTAATTTTACCATTCTTTTTTGTTTATCCAGAAGTTGGTTTGCCCATACTGATACAAAAAAGGGTGGTTTCTTGCTTTACATATACTCTATTCTAATTTTTATTGCGATCGTAGTTATACTTTTAATATTTTTCGTACTTTTTATAAATATGAAGGTCAATATTCTATCTGTTTATACAAATGAAGAACGATTTATGAATATTAAACTGTCTATTTTGAACAACCTATTGCGTTTCACCTTTACGATTCCTTTAAAGAGACCGAAAGAGGTAAAGGAGGACGTTTCAGATTTAGAGAAAAAAAGGGATTTGTCTGTCTTTCAACAAATTGATTTTTTCATAAATTTATACTCCAACGGACATACTATCATTACAAAATTTTTAAACACTGTAGAAATTTACAATTTAAATTATCATATTCATTTCGGTGTCGGAAATTCTGCTTTAACAGGGATATCTATTGGAACAGCTTATAGTGCGATCGGAATTTTTGAAAACTTATTAAAGAAATTTACGATATTACATCATCCGCCAACTATAGATATCACGCCCAACTATTATACATCCATAATGGAAACTACTGGAAAGATACGGTTTTCATTTTCGGTACGAAAGGCAGTCTTTGCGGGACTATTATTACTTAAAGCATATTTGAAAACTAGAAAAGACTTTAAAGCAACACATCCAATCGAAACTAATTAGAGGTGATTAACAATGAGTCAACATCCTATTGGAGACTTAATGCACGCGGCAATGGAAAATTTATCAGCAATGATTAATGTAAATACAATTATTGGTGATCCAATTTCAACACCAGATGGAAGCTTAATCTTAACCGTATCAAAAGTAGGGGTTGGCTTTGCGGCTGGTGGAAGTGAATTTCGAAATTACCATTTAGTAGATGGTGTTAAAGAAGCTGAAGTAAGAAGTCCACATCCATTTGGAGGAGGTACAGGTGGAGGTGCCTCAATCACTCCGATTGCATTTTTAATTGTAAGTAGAGATGGTGTTAAACTACTTCACCTAGATCAAAATACACATTTAATTGAAAAGCTTATGGATTTAACACCTCAAGCGTTAGAAAAAGTAAAAAAATATATGAAGAAAAAAGACGATTCAGATAATCAAGAGGAAGATTTTGATTCAAATTTAGATTAAATACAAAATTTAAGTAAAGTTAATTGCAATCAAGGTTTCCTTCCAGTAAGATAAATGTTGTGAACATTTTGTAATTTTGGGAGGAAATATCATGGCATCTGTAACATTTAAAAACAATCCAGTAACTCTTATTGGACAAGAAGTAAAAGTAGGAGAAAAAGCTCCAAGCTTTACTGTATTAGCAAACGATTTAAGCCCTGTAACTTTAGAAGCTTCAGCTGGTAAAGTACGTTTAATCAGCGCAGTACCTTCTGTAGATACTGGAATTTGTGATGCACAAACTCGTCGTTTTAACGAAGAATTATCAAACGTAGAAAACGTTGAAGTTTTAACAATTTCAATGGACTTACCATTCGCACAAAAAAGATGGTGTGCTGCAAGTGGTTTAGAAAATGTACATACATACTCTGATCACCGTGATGCATCTTTTGGTGAAGCATTTGGTGTTTTAATGCAAGAATTACGTTTATTAGCTCGTGCAGTATTCGTAGTAGATTCAAATGACGTTGTTACTTACGTTGAGTACGTAGCTGAAGGTACAACTCATCCAAACTATGAAGCAGCAATCGAAGCTGTAAAAGCTGCAAAATAATAACGATAACTCTATTAAGAGGTAAAAGGCTGTCGAGTAGAACTCGGCAGTTTTTTTGCATTTAAAAAGACATTCATAAATATGAATGTCTCAGATTGTATAAAGTACAAAAACTTAAGTATCAGACTGTTGCCAAGATTATTTACCTAAAGACACTGATTTCTCAGTACAACGTTCCATAGCCGAAATAATAGATGAGCGGAAGCCTTGTTTTTCTAATTCGGCAATCGCTTCTATTGTTGCCCCACCTGGTGTGCAAACTTGGTCTTTTAGTTCTCCAGGATGTAATTCAGTTTCAAGTACCATCTTTGCTGCTCCTAAAACTGCTTGGGCAGCTAATTTATATGCTTGGTCACGCTTTATCCCTTGTAATACAGCTCCGTCAGCTAATGCTTCGATCATTAAGTAAACATAAGCTGGAGAAGAACCACTAACTGCAGGAATCGCATCCATTAATTTTTCATTTACTAATTCGCATTTTCCAAAGCTATTGAAAATTTCCATTACTTCACTTAACTCATCATGGGTAACTATTTGATTATGACAAAGTGCACTCATACCTTCTCTAACTAATGAAGGAGTATTTGGCATCGTTCTAACGATTTTAACTTCTTTACCGAATGATTTTTCAACACCTTCTAAAGTAATTCCAGCGGCAATCGTAATGATCACAGTATTATTTGTAACAACTTCTTTAATTTCTTCAATAATTGTAGGATATAAATCAGGTTTTACTGCTAAAAACAAATAATCAACTTGCTTTGCTAAATCGATATTACTATTTAATGTTTGAACATTATATAAATCTTTCACTTTTACAAGTGTTTCATTAGACCTTGCACTTACATAAATTTGCTGCTTCTCAATTACATTCGAATCAATTAACCCACCAATCATAGCTTGGGCCATTTTACCGCAACCAATAAAACCAATCTTCTTATTCATTCGTTCTCACATCCATTATATTTAATAAATTGAATTATACAGGAGGGGTTAAATATTACCAAATAATAGATTATTAAAAAAAAATAATGAATGGATATCCACAAGGAATTATTTTTTGTAAAATAGAAATTGTAAAGAAAATTGACTCTTTATTTTGGGGGTATTATGAAACAAATTTTAAAAGAATCAAATCATAAAACTACAATTGAGATTATTCAACAACTTATTCAAACATATGGTGGAACTTCATTAACACATTTAGGATTACTTGGTGATAAAAAAGTATTTCTTTCAGAAGATCAAAAATCTGCATTTGTTTACCGTAAACAGAGGAATAAATTAGTTGTTCTATGTGATCCAATTGGAGAGATTTCTTTTGAAAAATTAATAGAGTTTGAAAATTATTCTAAGAGTATAAAATGTATTCCGTGCTTTTATCAAGTAGATGAAAACTCAAAAATGTTATATGAAAAAGCTGGCTATCGATTACTAAAATTAGGTGAAGAAGCAATAGTTGAACTAGAAAATTTCGAAATTGCAGGTAAAAAAGGAGCAAAACTAAGAACAAAAAGGAACAAATTTATTCGACAAGGATATCAATTTGAAGTGTCTATGCCAGGACATTCTAAAGGTCTACTTCAAGAGCTAAAAGGAGTTTCAGATGTATGGCTAAATGGAAGAGAAGAGCTGTCTTTTTCAGTTGGTTCATTTCATTTTGATTATGTGTCAAATTTTCCAATAGGTATCCTAAGAGATAAAAATGATAAAGTTATTGCTTTTGCGACATTACCGGTTCAAGGCGAAAATATAACAATCGATTTAATGAGATATTTAAAAGAATTACCATATGGAACGATGGATATGCTTTTTGTTTCAATTATGTTTTGGGCAAAAGAAAATGGATTTAAAAGCTGCAGCCTTGGAATGGCTCCGTTAGCAAATGTTGGCCAAGATTCAAAAGCATCAATCATCGAAAAATCTGCAAAGATGATCTTTAAATATGGTAACTCAATTTATAACTTCAAAGGATTATTAACTTTTAAAAGCAAATTTGCAAATAAATGGGAATCAAAATACTTAGCATACAAACCATATACATTACTATCGGTTATCACAAGCTTATATCGCCTAGTTCATGGAACAAAATCTTTGAACTATATCACTCGATTTAAGAAGCCGATAGAAAAGAAAGTAAAAATTAGTTAAACTGACGACCTTGAAAAATAGATCTACATATACTTAATTATTTCAACACAGTAAAGACCTCAAAAATTGGAGGTCTTTATTTGTTTTGTTAATATGTACTAATAATTTAAAACTACATAAAAAGTTCAAATTGTATTAAATAAAAGTAAACAATCATCAATTAAAATTAAATTAACAGTACTGGATTAAAATTTATAAAAAAAACCAAATACTTTCTAATAGAAGAAATTTGTTAAAGTGGACACGTTTAAAAGCCATACGTATAATGAAACACAATGACTGTTCTATAATGAAAGTGAGGAATTAATAATGGTAAAAGAGAATTCAGTGGAATTTTTATTTAACTACATAGATGAATCGACAGAATGTTTAAAAGATAATTTAGAAATTTCTTATTTAGAGGCATTAATTGAGACTGGTGAAAATTTCTTTGAAGGGGAAGTTTTGCAAGAAGAAATTAATGGTCCGCAAAAAGATCAGCTTATGAATACAATTCATCAATTTACATCGGCGTCAAAAGATAATGAGAGTATTCGTAGAGCATTTCAATTAGCAATATTAAAAGGAATGAAGCAAGGGGTACAAACAAACCATGAAATGACCCCAGATGGTATTGCTTTTATTATTACGTATTTAGTTGGAAAGCTTACTGAGGGTAAACAAAATTTAACTATTTTAGATCCGGCAATTGGTACTGGAAATCTTTTATTAACAATTTTAAATTCTTCAAAGGATAAATTTACTGATTCTGTCGGAATCGATGTAGATGACGTTCTTGTTAGAATAGCATTTGTTATTGGCAACCTACTAGGACATGAAATAGAACTATTTAATCAAGACAGTTTAGCGCCTTTATTTGTAGATCCGGTTGATCTTGTTGTTTGTGATCTTCCTATTGGCTTTTATCCAAATACTGAACGTGCAAAAGAGTATACTTTAAAAGCAAAAGAAGGCATGTCTTATGCTCATCATTTATTTGTTGAACAAAGTATGAACTACTTAAAATCTGGAGGATTTTTCATTTCATTAGTTCCAAATCACTTATTTACTTCAGAGCAATCTGCACAATTACAGAGCTATATTAATGAAACAGGTGTTATTCAAGGATTGATACAGTTGCCAGTATCTGCCTTTAAGGACGAAAGACATCAAAAAAGTATATTAATAATCCGCAAAAATGCAGAAAATATGAAGAAGCCAAAACAGGCTTTACTAGTTGATTTCCCTAAGTTATCGAATATGAAGGCAGTTGAAGATATTATGCTTCAAATGAACGAATGGTTTAAAGAAAATTTACAATAATTGAACTTTTAAACACGTAAACTAATTTGTGTTATAATAATTTCAGCTAAAAAAATATAACAGTTTCATGTTTAAAGGAGATGTAAAAACATGGCAAATATTCTTGCTATTAATGCAGGTTCATCGTCATTAAAATTTCAATTAATTGAAATGCCTAGCGAAAAAGTACTTACAATTGGTTTAGTAGAACGTATCGGATTAAAGGATAGCGTTTTTGTTATTTCAGTAAACGGCGAAAAAATTAAAGAAGTAACTGATATTGCTGATCATTCTGTAGCAGTAAAAATGCTTCTTGAAAAGCTAACAGGTTTAGGAATTATTTCTTCATTCGATGAAATTCATGGAGTTGGACATCGTGTAGTTCACGGTGGAGAATTATTTACAGATTCTGCTTTAATTACTGAAGAAGTTGAACAACAAATTGATCAACTTTCAGATTTAGCACCGCTTCATAACCCAGCTAACCTAGTTGGTATTCGTGCATTTAAAGAATTATTACCAAATATTCCTGCAGTAGCTGTATTTGATACTGCATTCCATCAAACAATGCCTGAAGAGTCTTACTTATATAGCTTACCTTATGAGTACTATAAACAATTTGGTATTCGTAAATATGGATTCCACGGTACATCTCATAAGTATGTAACAGAAAGAGCTGCTGAATTAATCGGTAAACCTCTTGAAGAATTAAGACTTATTTCATGTCACTTAGGAAATGGTGCAAGTATTGCTGCAGTTGAAGGTGGAAAATCAATCGATACTTCAATGGGATTCACTCCACTTGCTGGTGTAACAATGGGAACTCGTTCAGGTAACTTAGACCCAGCTTTAATTCCATTTATTATGGAAAAAACAGGTAAAACAGCTGAGGAAGTACTTGATGTATTAAATAAACAAAGTGGTATGCTTGGTATCTCTGGATTCTCAAGTGACTTACGTGATATTGAGACTGCAGCTGAAGAAGGTAATAAACGAGCTAAAATCGCTCAAAGTGTATTCATTGAACGTATCCACAAATATTTAGGTTCTTACGCTGCTCGTATGAAAGGCGTAGATGCAATTATTTTCACTGCGGGTATTGGTGAAAATGGTCCGGAAATTCGTCAAGCCGTTTTAGAAGGTCTTGAATTTATGGGTGTTTATTTTGACCCAAGTAAAAATAACTTTAGAGGAAAAGAAGCTTTCATTAGCTTTGATCACTCTCCAGTTAAAGTAATCGTTATTCCTACTAATGAAGAAGTTGTAATCGCAAGAGATGTAGTACGAGTTGGAATGAAATAATCTTTTAGTAAACATAAACGTAGAGCATACAAAAATAGATGACCTCATATTCTTAAGATGAGATCACTTTTTGGCTCTACGTTTTTTTATATTTGAGGTGATAGTATGGATCAAATGAAAGAGTATAATCTATGGCTTGAACTTAACGAATTGATTGAAAAGAAACAACAACAGCAAAATTTAAATAAATTTGAATTGATGTATCAAAATGCTTCTAATTTTCTCCTCCAAAAAATACCTCAGAGTTATTCGAGTACTTTTAATGAATTTTTTTCAACTGCTTTTTTCCACACTCAATCTTTAATACAAACAACAAAACAGTTTCAAGAAAAAAAATTAGATATTCTTACTCGAGCGCAAATTTTAAGAAGTGATATTAAGACAATAAGCGATTTAAGAAAGTTACCATTAAGACAATTAAATTTCTTAGCTGAGCAAGAAATATCGAAAGCATTAATTGTCTCAAGTGTTCAAGGTGGTATAAGTGGAACTAGCTCAAAACTTGCTTTATTTGGCGATTTACCGGCATTATTATTTATTAATCTTAAAACGGTACAGGAAATAGCTCTTTGTTATGGATATGATGTAAGTATTCCAAAAGAGATGGAATGTAGCTTAAAAATATTACAAGGTGCAATTCTCCCATCAACTGAAAAATATGTTGTTTGGAGTAATTTAATGAATGATATTTTAAAGCATGAGGATTCTGACGTATTTGCAACTTGGGAAAATGAATTTAAGGGAGAAGGGGTTTATTACACAGTCATATTACAAATGTGCAAGTTATTAATGATCCATTCATTACGGAATAAAGTTTTAGGTGGTATTCCATTATTAGGCGTTTCTGTAGGGGCGAAATGGAATGAATCTTTTACAAAAAACGTATTAGAATATACAAAGAAATTTTATCAATATCGTATATTATCGGAACGGGTAAATCAGGAACCAACAGATTAAATCATTATTAGAGAAGCTAACAAATCTACTGTTAGCTTTTTAAGTGTGTAGAATGAGTGAAAACCGAAATACTTCGAACCTCCAATGGTCTATTTACTCTTAGTTCATCGAATTCCCGTATGGTTGTAAACGAGTATATGGTATGCTAAAAGAAAACCATTCAAGGAGGCAATTATGAAGCCTACATCAAGTTTTCAACTAGAACAATCTGTCGGGAAGTTACGAAAAGTGATAGACCAACTAAACAAGCAAATTAAAGAAGCATCTTCCGAAAAAGTTGCCAATGAAACCATCAGACTCAAAGAGGAACTAAAAACAATCGGAGACACGCTTTTACAAATTCAAAAGCGCGAAAATGAATAAACAAAATAATAGTGATACAGAAAAAAAGCTAACAAATTTATTGTTAGCTTTTTAACCATGTATTTTTGTATCATTCGATATTTGTTGGTTACTTCTAAACCAAATCCAAAGATCATTAATAACTGATGCTAAATCTGCAATTTCAGAATTTAATTTACAGCTCAAAGAAAAATCTGATTCATGATTTAATTGTTCTTGTTTATGATTAATCGAAAACTCTAAACGCTTAATTTGATCAGGTATTCCACCACGTATATATTCCCATTCCGTAAGAATCATTTGTTGTTGGTCGTGAGAGTAATCTTCCCAATCTAAATTTAGGCTGGGTAGAAAAATACCTAATCGTTCATCGTATGAAAAATAATCTTGTAACATTTTTACTCCACCTCTTGACTATATTATACATTGAAAAAAATATGTGAAACATATTGATTTTTAAATTTCTAGATTTGCGAGATAAAAATTGTTTGTAAAAAGCCTAAAATCTAAAAATAAAAATTATTAAAATAAAAGGAAAATAATTCATAATAATAGAAAACATAGTTATCTTTTAATAAAATAATCTTACTAAATTAAAGATATATGTATAAGATAATGACATAATTTTTAAAGGATAGGTCTTTTGGCTTAAATAACCTTTTAAAAAGGTTAATGAGAATAGAATTTACAAATACATACAATTGATTGATTTATCTAGATGATTTTCACAAATATATAAAATTATTTAGACTTGAAAGGAAGAGTTTTATGAGGCATGCTGTCATTACGGCAGGATCGAAGGGGTTAGGGAAGAAAGTAACTGAAGCATTTTTAAACGAAGGTTATTCAGTAACTGTTACGTACTTTTCTGATGAACAAGCTGTCAAAGAGCGAAAAGAAGAATGGAAGGATTATTTGGACCGAATTCTTTTTGTAAAAGGTGATATTTGCGATAAACAATTTATTAATGGGATTGTCTCAAAAACGATGGAGAAATTCGGTAGGGTTGATTGTCTGATCAATAATGCTGGTCCGTATTTATTTAACCGTAAAAAACTGGCCGACTACACTGATGAAGAGTGGGAATACTTGATGTATGGAAATTTGCACAGCGTGTTTTATCTTTTAAAGCAAATTATTCCAATTATGAGAAAGCAGAAATATGGCCGAATAATTAATTATGGATTTCAAGGTGCCAACTCAGCTTCGGGATGGATTTATCGTTCTGCATTCAGCGCAGCTAAAGTAGGGCTAGTTTCATTAACGAAAACAATAGCCTATGAGGAAGCTGAAAACGGTATAACTTCGAATATGATTTGTCCAGGAGATATCGTTGGTGATATGAAAGAAGCAAGTCAAACTGAGGCAAGTAAGGATGGAAAAGGTCTTGCACCAGTTGGAAGATCTGGCACTGGAGAAGATATAGCAAGAATGGTGCAATTTTTGTGTAAGGAAGAGTCTGATTTTATAACGGGTGATATATTTGAAATCACTGGTGGTTTAGATGTCATTAATAAATACAGACATATTCCATTATCATAAGAAATCATGGGACAATTCCATTTTTAAAGCATAATTTATAGTAAAAAAGATTCTGAATTTATTTTTATTAAACGAAATTAAGCGTTTTCATTTTCTGCACATATGTTTTGTGTTAATATAAAAATGTATTAATTTTTACTAAATAGAGCTCATCCTAAGAGGCACGAATTAAATATATTTCAGGGGGAAATAACATGCGTATTGGGGTACCAAAAGAAATAAAAAACAACGAAAATCGTGTAGCAATGACACCAGCTGGAGTAATGAACCTAGTTGGACATGGACATTCAGTTTATATTGAAACAAATGCAGGAATTGGTTCAGGATTTACAAATGAAGAATACGTAAATGCTGGCGCAACAATTGTTGAAACAGCTGAAGAGGCTTGGAATAATGAAATGGTTATGAAAGTTAAAGAACCAATTCCAAGCGAATATGGATATTTCCGTGAAGGATTAATTTTATTCACATACTTACATTTAGCTCCAGAGCCTGAATTAACTAAGGCTTTAATTGATAATAAAGTAGTAGGAATTGCTTACGAAACTGTACAAGTTGGCAATACATTACCGTTATTAACTCCAATGAGTGAAGTAGCAGGACGTATGTCAGCTCAAATCGGTGCTCAATTCCTTGAGAAAAATAAAGGCGGAAAAGGTATTTTATTAGGTGGAGTACCAGGAGTACGTCGTGGAAATGTTACAATCATTGGTGGTGGTGTAGCAGGAACAAATGCTGCTAAAGTAGCTGTTGGTCTTGGTGCTCATGTAACGATGATTGACTTAAATCCAGATCGTTTACGTCAATTAGATGATATTTTTGGTCATCAAATTACGACTTTAATGTCAAACCCTTACAATATTGCTGAAGCGGTTAAAGAATCTGATCTTGTAATCGGTGCAGTATTAATTCCAGGTGCAAAAGCACCAAAACTTGTAACAAAAGAAATGATCGAATCAATGGAACCAGGTTCAGTTGTAGTTGATATTGCAATTGACCAAGGTGGTATTTTCGAAACAACAGATCGTATTACAACTCATGATTTCCCAACATATGAGAAGCATGGAGTAGTACACTACGCTGTAGCAAACATGCCTGGTGCAGTACCTCGTACTTCTACAATGGCATTAACAAATGTTACAGTACCTTATGCAGTTCAAATTGCAAACAAAGGTTATCAAAAAGCTTGCTTAGATAACTCTGCATTATTCAAAGGTATTAATACACTTGATGGATATGTAACATACGAAGCAGTAGCGGAAGCTCACGGCTTAGAATACAAAGAAGCAACTACTTTATTACAAGGTACTTCTGTTTCTACAAACTAATAAAAAGAAAAATCCCTTTATCGATGATGGTAAAGGGATTTTATTTTATTCACAATTCCAATAACATTCATTTTATATTTATAGTAAAATGATATTATAATTTCCATTTTATGTAAAAAGGAGTGAGGATATTGGAATTTATTTTTATACTTATTTTTCTAATTGCAGGTGTTTTCGGGTTTAACTGGCTAATGGGTTATCGTAATCAAAATATTACATTAGATTTAGATGAGCGTTATTTAAATCTGAATGAATATGCGAAGGCTGTGAAGGCTGAGCTAGAAAGCCAAGGTAAAACAGTTGATTACAGAGGAAATAGACTTTTTATAATAAATGGCAAACAGTATCATCTAATTGAACGAAATGTATCAATGGGTGGTGTTCCGTTACAACATACAATCCTTCAAAAAGTATAATGAAAAACCCCTTTCTCCATCTTAATGAAGAAAGGGGTTTTTATTTGGTATTTAAACCTGACTCAAATTATATTCTTCTTTCAAAATGCTATATTGATACATATCACGATGAGCGCCTTTAAAAAACTCATGCTTGCGCAATATACCATCTAATTGAAAGCCTAATTTTGTAAGGAAATTTTGTGAAGCGATATTAAATTCGTATACTTCACCGTATATTTTTACGAGTTTTAATTCATTAAAAGCATAATTTAGTAGATAGTTTAATGCAAATGAACCTATTCCTTTCTTTTGCATTGATTGATCCCCAATTACGATTCCAAAAGCGGCATGATTATTCTCTTGATCAAGATTTCCTAATTCAATTCTTCCAACACAAATACCATTGTATTCGATTGTGAACAAACGGAGATTAGGTTTAAGTCCGTCAAAATATTTTTCATAGCCTTGTACCATTTCATCTAAAGAACGTGGCTTTTCTATTCCTACAAGCTTACCAATCTCATCATCACATTCCCATTTATGCATAATAGGGATATCTGATGGAAGTACTTGTCGGATATTTATTAATTGGCCTTGATTCATATTATAGGATGATTAATTCTTTAGGGAACTTTGTTAAAGTTATTGCACCAGTTTCTGTAATAACGATATCATCTTCAATACGAACTCCACCAACATTTGGCACATAGATTCCTGGTTCAATTGTATATGACATACCAGTTTTAATAATATCAGTATTTGAATCATTTACTGATGGGTAATCGTGGATGCCAATACCTAAACCGTGACCAATACGGTGAACGAAATATTCGCCATATCCAGCGTCTGTGATGATTTGACGAGCAGCGCGATCAACATTTCCTAATATCTCACCTGGTTTACTTACTTCGATTGCAGCAAGTTGACCTTTTAAAACGGTTTCATAAATTTCTCGTTGTTGTTCATTTGGTTGACCAAACATTACTGTACGAGTAATATCTGAGCAATATCCATCAACGATAAAACCTAAGTCCATAAGTACGAAATCACCTTTTTTAATTGGGTTTGTACCTGGATTTCCATGTGGTAACGCTGAGTTTGCACCAGTTAAAATTAACGTGCTAAATGATGTTTTAGAAATGCCTTTTTTCTTCATTTCGTATTCCATTTCAGCAATTAAATCCATTTCTGTTTTGCCTTCAGCAATACGATCAACAATAATTTGGCAAGCCATGTCAGCCGCTTCAGCAGCAACTTGCATACGACGAATTTCTTCACTATCTTTAATTAAACGTAAGTCATGTAATTTTTCTTCAGCTGCAAGGAATTGCACTCCAGGGAAAAGTTGTACTAATCTTTCATAGCGGCCAACAAGAAGATGCTCTTTTTCGATCGCCATACGATTTACTGTAATATTACGTTTTGCTAATGATTCTTGTATCATTGCCCAAGGATCTTGACTATCATTAAAGCCGATTACGTCATATTTCCAGCCAGCATTTTGTACATGTCCAACTTCCATTTGTGGACATACAAGAATAGGCTCTTCATTTGGAAATACAAGACAAGCTAAAAGACGCTCATGTGGATTACAATGGAAATTAGTTAAATAAAATACGTTCTCAGTAGATGTAATAAATCCTAGTTGAATATCTTGCTCTTTTAACCAAGTTGATAGATTTTGTATACGGTGTTCCATTTGTAACATCCTTTCTTAAAAAACAAATTACTGCAATAAACAAAAAAAGTCTTTACAGTTTATAACACTCTTATTTTATCATTTTTTATCGAATTTCGTAAAATAGTTAACTTATTTCTTATTTTTGAAATAGAAAATAATCTGTTAAAATGTGGTAGAGACTAATTTTATAATAAAGGAGCGACTTCATTTGAAAATTACATATTTAGGGCACAGTGTTATTTTAGTAGAACAAGGTCAAGATTCAATTATTATTGACCCATTTATTAACGGCAATCCACATACTAATGTAAAAGTAGAAAATATTAAAGTGAATTATATTTATGTAACACATGGTCATGGTGATCATTTAGGTGACACAGTTGAACTAGCAAAACGAAATGATGCAACTGTTATTGCTCCTGTGGAATTAGCAACTTGGATCTCGTGGCAAGGTGTCAAAGTTGTCCCTATGCATATCGGGGGAGAAAAAGAGTTTTCATTTGGTAAATTAAAATTAGTAGAAGCAATCCATGGTTCAAGTATTGTTGATGAAGAAAATAAACAAATAATTAATGTAGGACCACCATCAGGCGTTTTATTAAAAATAGCTGGTAAAACAATTTATCATGCTGGTGATACTGCATTATACAGAGGAATGAAAACTTTAGGTGAGTATGAGAATATCGATATAGCCTATTTACCAATTGGTAATCATTTTACAATGGGAATCGATGATGCAGTAATTGCTTCTGAATGGATTAATGCACAGCAAGTAATTCCGATGCATTATAATACATTTCCACCAATCCAAGTAGACCCAAATGAGTTCCTTGCAAAATTACCAAAGAAAAATGGTTTCATTCATGAGCCAAATACAACAATTTCACTATTGTAGTATAGGCAATCGAAAAAAATATTAGTACAGTTTTAGTAGCACGTTGAAACGTGCTTTTTTTCATGGTATGAATTGTTATATAATAGTTAATAAAAATATTAATACAACCATTGAAAGCTTGGTGAGGTAATTGACTACAAAGCACGATCAAATACTAGAACATATTGAACAACTACCGGTCGGTCATAAAATATCAGTAAGACAAATTGCAAAAGATTTAAGTGTAAGTGAAGGTACTGCATATAGAGCAATTAAAGATGCGGAAAACAAAGGTTTCGTTAGTACCATTGAGCGTGTAGGTACGATTCGAATTGAAACGAAAAGAAAAGAAAATATTGAAAAATTAACTTTTGCCGAAGTTGTTAATATTGTTGATGGACAAGTTTTAGGTGGTAAAGAAGGATTACATAAAACACTTAATAAGTTTGTTATTGGTGCAATGCAGCTTGATGCGATGATGAGATATATTAGTGCAAATAATTTATTAATCGTCGGAAACCGAGTGAAGGCGCATGAATTAGCATTAAAAGAAGGATCAGCGGTTTTAGTAACAGGTGGATTTGATACAGAAGAAAGTGTAAAACGTCTTGCGGATGAAATGAAAATGCCGATTATTTCTTCTAGTTATGATACGTTCACTGTTGCGACGTTAATTAATAGAGCAATTTATGATCAGTTAATTAAGAAAGATATAGTACTAGTTGAGGATATACTCATTCCAACTGAAAAAACAGCTACACTATCTCCATTTGATGTAGTTGAAAAGTGGTATGAACATAATAGAGACACAGGTCATGGAAGATATCCAGTAATTGATGATCGAGGTAAGCTAATTGGAATTGTAACTTCAAAGGATATCATACATGAACAACGTACTCAAAGAATTGACAAAGTTATGACTAGACAACCAATAAGTGTAAATGAAAAGATGTCGGTTGCGGCAGCTGCTAGAATGATGGTTTGGGAAGGCATAGAGTTGCTACCAGTTGTAAATACATCGAATAACTTAATCGGTATTATAAGTCGTCAAGATGTACTTGAAGCACTACAGCAATTGCAACGTCAGCCTCAAGTGGGAGAAACAATTGATGATATAGTTACGAGTCAATTCCATAATAATAAAGATCAAAAAAATGATGACTTTACAATTAGATGTAATGTAACTCCGCAAATGACGAATGTAATTGGTACTCTTTCACATGGCGTATTTACGACTATTGTAACCGAGGCAGGTAAACGAGCAGTTCGTGACATGAAAAAAGGGGACTTAATCGTAGAAAATATTACAATTTACTTCGTACAGCCAGTTCAAATTGATGATGTAATTGAAATTAAACCAAAAGTTTTAGAATTAGGTCGTAAGTTTGGAAAAGTTGATGTTGAAGTATTTCAGCAAGGAATATTAGTAGGTAAAGCATTAATGATGATGCAGTTATTAGATCGATAAGTTTGGAAGCCTTTTTAGGGCTTCCATTATTTTTTAGTCACATAAAAAAAAAGCAGGAAACCATTCCCTGCCTTTGAAGTTTATGAAAAAATCATCCCGTATTTTTAATTCGAAAGTAGTTTATTAACTCGATTAACAAATTCATTATTTTCGTTTCTAGTATCATAATCTTTTGCTAAGTCATATACTATTTTCTCTAATTTCTCTAAATCATAAATAAATTCATCTTCATTTATTTTCAATTTTTTCGCCATAAATAATGCTGCTAGCCAAAATTCGAATTTATGTGATAGATTCGAAAGATTGTCACATATATCAACATGTTTATAAAACAATTCAATTGCTCTGTCAGGATCACAAAAAGTTAAAAAGATCATTTGCTCACTTAGTTCAGGAATGTATTTTGTGCGATTATATGTTACAAAATAAGCTTTTTGTTGAATGATTAATGCTTCGTCTATTTTGCCATCTTCAAATAAAGGAAGAAGTAATTTGGAATAGGATTTGTGAATCGCTTCATCACAATCAACTGAGCTATTCATTATTTTATTTTGTAAATTTAAAGCTTCTTGAAGATGATCAGTTTTTAATAGATAAATCATTTCACCATACATTTCGCATTTTTCACAATTACTTAGATCATCCCTTGGAGATTTTTTAAATAGTTGATAGTTTTGTTTTGCGTAATCAATTTGATTTAAATATAAATTCATTATAAATAGAGCTTGAAAATAAGGTCTTAAAGAATAGTTAGCAATCACTAAACGATTCTTAAAATCCTCGAAATAATGGTGAATTTCTTCTAAAGTGAATCTGAGGGACTGAGGTATTATTTCCAACAACCATTTGTACAGCCATAGGATTTGCTCTTGCTCGATACGTTCTTCGTTTTGATCATATAAATCTACACACCACAAGAAGGTATCAATAAATAAGTCTATTTCACCAATAGAAAAAGCAGTTTCTGCTAATTCCATATTTACATAATATAGATATCCCCATTCCTCTTGATTCTCTAATTCTTCTGCAAAAGTAAGTAGTTTTTGAAGTTTATTACTAGAATGTGATAATTCTACTAGTTCATCAAATTTTGATGAAAATAGTTCTTCTGTCATCATGTAAGTTTCTCACTTTCTAGATTACTATAAGATTAAACAGTTTGTTTATTTTCAATTGCTTTATAATGCTTATTCTGTAAGTATCCACGATATAGATTTGCCACACCAAATAGAATGAAAAGAATACCGACACAAATTGTTATTAATTCAAGCTTTGCTACCATTTGATTTATACCGTAAAGCAATAAGAATAATCCAAAAGTTAATCTTGCACGTGATCCTGCAATTTTTTTTGTTAATAGTTCGCTTGTAAAGAAAAATTTGGTAACGTAAAATAAGAAGAATAGAAAAGATATAATTACGATTGTTGCAATGCTATTCACTTAGCTTCCACCTTTCAATGACTAATACATAATTCTATTTTACAGTCATAGATACTATATTTCAAAAGTTTTCATATAAAGGAGAGTTTAATGTTGAAAGAACAAATTTTAAAAGATATACATTCATTTGATACGATCATAATACATCGTCATGTTCGACCAGATCCAGATGCAATCGGTTCTCAGTGCGGTTTAGCAGAGATGATTAAAGCAAGTTATCCTGCAAAAAAAGTATATGTTGTAGGACATTTGCCACAATCTCTAGAGTATTTATATAAAATGGATGAAATTGAAGATGAAGTATATAAGGATGCACTTGTCATTGTTTGTGACACTGCGAATACAGAACGAGTAGATGACGCTAGATATTCAACTGGAAAGAAACTGATTAAAATTGACCATCATCCGAACGTTGATCCATACGGTGACATTATGCATGTTGATACTACTGCAAGTTCAACAAGTGAGTTAATTTTTGAACTTGCAGAAAGTAGCAATGAACAATTAGTCGTAACTGACAAAGCTGCAAGACTAATTTATGCAGGTATTATTGGAGATACAGGAAGATTCCTATTTCCAAGTACAACAGAAAGAACTTTTCATGCAGCTAGTAATTTGATAAAAAAGGATTTTTCTATTAATGAAATATATGACAATATGTACGAAACATCAATTGAGATGGCACATTTAAATGGATATGTTCTTCAAAATTTTAAACTAACAGAAGAGGGAGTCGGTCATATAAACATGACAAAGGCTCTAATGGATGAATACAATGTAAACTCTGAGCAAGCTTCATTAGCTGTAAGTTCACTTGGGCATATAAAAGGGGTAAAAGCTTGGGTTATCTTTTTAGAAGAAGAGGATTTAATTCGAGTTCGTCTTCGTTCTAAAGGATCAGTTATAAACGGAGTAGCTGCTATGTTTAACGGTGGTGGGCATCCGCTTGCATCTGGAGCGAAAATCTTCTCATGGGAAGATGCAGAAAAAGTAGTGGAAGAATTAAAAAAGGTTTGTAGGGAAGAAAAATAAAGCTTAAAAAATAAATTTGAGAGGCTAATTGTAAGTTCTAGCCTCTCATTTATTTTGTGCTTTTTATTTTTAGGGTAATTTCTAATACGGTATCAAAATAGATTGTATCTATTTCTAGTTTAAATCGCCGATCATCTTTAATATAAACTTTGTTTTCGATTGCACGTCTTAATAACTCTCGGTTTTGGGAAACACTTTTTATGTCTTGAGTAAGTAAATTACTTAGGTCATCCTTTACATCATTAACAAGTTGAAGATTAGTAAATTCATTTAAATTGTATTGTTTGTAATTTAATATTGTCACTTTGATTTCTTGAACTGTTAATTTTCGTTTGTTTTCTTTGTTCATTCGCTCCATATTTTCAAAAAATATATTTTTATCTCTTAAATAATCTTTATTGAGCATTTTTAATTCAGATATTTGTTTTACTTGCTCTTCTTCTGTCACTCCATAAAAATAAATAAAAACAAGCCAACTAATGATAAATCCAAAAAAAATGCCTACAAAAAATTTAGCCCAACCGTGGGAAAGTTGTTCTGGTGGAGCTTTCATTAAACATGTTCTCCTGTAAACCATTGAATAATGATTGTACCTGTATGTGTTCCTCCCATGGCGGCTATAATCATGAAAATTTGCTTAATGAATTCGATTGTTTCTCCTTCAAATAATCCTTTTTCAAAACTATAAAATGTATCAAATGTTCCGCCAATCGCCCCAACAATTGCCCAAATTCTTAATTTCATTGATAAATCATACATGCTGCTTAGTGGTGGTTGCCCAATTACGTAGTAACCGATTGAACCGATGATTGATCCGCCTATTATGATTCCTAGTGAAATAAAATACATTGAAATTAATGCTGGTATAAATGGCAACTTAAGCTCCAATTGTCCTCACTCCCTCAATTAATATATATGGACAAAGTGTTATGTGTATGATGAGTATTAAAGTAAGCCTGCAAATAAATGATTTGTTTTATTTTCTCCGAACAAAAATAGAATGTAAGTTCGTATTTTGTGATAGAATAGATTATATTGAAAAGATGGTAAGGAGGAATGTAGATGAGTTTTGTTCATTTGCAAGTTCAAAGTTCTTATAGTTTATTGCAAAGCGCATGTAAAATAGATGAATTAATTAATGCTGCTGTTAGAGAAGGACATCCTGCGCTTGCTATTGCAGATGAAAATGTCATGTACGGGGTAATTCCTTTTTATCATGCGTGTAAAAAAGCAGGGATTAAGCCAATTATTGGGGTGAAACTCTCAATTTTAATGGATGAACAGCAGTCTTATCCGATGATTTTACTAGCAAAAGATTTGACTGGTTATCAAAACCTTTTAAAACTTACGAGTATTATAGGGACTAAATCACCAGAAGGTATTCCTAAAAAGTGGTTATCGGCATATAGCAGCGGCGTGATTGCAATTACGCCGGGAATCGAAGGAGAAATTGAAAACTTACTTTTAAATGGAGAAATCGAAAGAGCTATTGTTCATTTAAAAGAGTATCAATCGATTTTCGATCACTTTTTTGTCAGTATTCAAGATCACAGTTTACATGAAGATCGTTCGCTATATCCATTAATTAAACAAGTACAAAAAGAAACAAACATCGGTCTAGTTGTAACAAATGACATTCGATATATTGAAAAAGAGGATGCACTTATTCAAGATGCATTATTTTCAGTTAAAAATGGTACTAAGTTATCGGACGAATCAAGACCAAGATTACATTCGAATGAATATTATTATAAATCAAAGGCCGAGTTAGTAAAGCTGTTTTCTGATGAAGAAGAAGCATTTCAAAACACGATACATATTTCAGATCTATGTAATGTAACGATTCCATTTCATCAGCCGTTATTGCCTAAGTATCCAGTACCAGATGAGTATTCAACGTTGGAATATTTAAAAATGGTTTGCGAAAATGGGATAGTTGAGCGGTACGGAGAAATAAATGATGAACTTAAACAAAGATTAGAATTTGAGTTAAATACAATCAATAAGATGGGATTTAACGATTATTTCCTTATAGTTTGGGACTTCATTAAATATGCACATGAACAAGGAATATTTGTTGGCCCAGGACGTGGGTCCGCTGCGGGATCTTTAGTGGCTTATGTATTAAAAATTACGAATGTAGACCCATTACATTATAATTTACTATTTGAACGATTTTTAAATGAAGAAAGAATTACAATGCCAGATATTGATATCGACTTTCCAGATCATCGAAGAGATGAAATGATAGATTATGTAGCTTCAAAATATGGTGATGTGCATGTTGCACAAATTATTACATTTGGAACATTAGGAGCAAAAGCGGCCATTCGAGATATTGCCAGGGTAATGGGGCTTACTCCAACAGAAATAGATCGGTATTCGAAGCTAATTCCATCATCATCACTAGGATTAAAAGATGTCTATGAGCAATCAAAAGCATTTAAAAGTCATGTTGAACATTCTGGTATTCATAAAAGGATATTTGAGGTAGCTTGCCAAGTTGAAGGATTACCTCGTCATACAAGCATCCATGCAGCAGGTGTTATTATTTCTGAACTTCCGTTAACAAATGTTGTCCCGTTACAAGAGGGGAATCATGGAGTGTTTTTAACACAATATCCCGCAGAAATACTTGAAGAGCTTGGATTAGTAAAGATGGACTTCCTTGGCCTACGTAACTTAAGTTTATTGGAAGAAGTCTGTCGATTAATTTATGAAGCAAAAGGCGAAGTAATTAATTTGGAAGAAATTCCATTACAAGATCTAAAAACATTTGAAATTCTTAGTAAAGGAGATACTTCGGGTGTATTTCAGCTAGAATCTTCAGGGATGAGAAGAGTGTTACAGCAATTACAGCCTAATCAGTTTGAAGATATAGTGGCTGTAAACGCGTTATATCGTCCGGGTCCGATGGAGCAAATCCCTAGATTTATTCAATATAAGCATGGGTTGGAGCAGGTAACTTATCCTCATCCTGTTTTAGAAAAAATATTAAAACCAACCTATGGTGTAATTATCTACCAAGAGCAAATCATGCAAATTGCTTCAACTCTTTCAGGGTTTACTTTAAGTGAAGCAGATTTACTTCGAAGAGCTGTAAGTAAAAAGAAGAAGGAAGTTTTAGACAAAGAAAGAATTCATTTTGTAGAAGGTGCAATAGCTAAAGGTTATGATGAGCAAGTTGCAAATGAAGTATACGATTTAATTGTCCAATTTGCTAACTATGGATTTAATAGGAGTCATGCTGTTGCGTATAGTATGATTGCGTATCAACTAGCATATTTAAAGGCAAATTTTCCTCTTGAATTTTATGCAGCACTTTTATCGAGTTTTATAGGAAGTGAAGAGAAAGTATCGAATTATATTGGTGAAGCAAAACTGAAAGGAATCCCAATCTATCCACCTTCAATAAATAAAAGTCAATATGCATTTGTAGTTGAAGGAAATGGAATTCGATATAGTTTATTAGCTATTAAAAATATAGGAATAGCAACTGTAAGAGAAATTCTACAAAAGCGACCATATAAAGACTTTTTTGAAGTATGTATTAAAATTTCACCAAAAGCATTAAACCGTAAAAGTATAGAAAACTTAATTTTTTCAGGGTGTTTTGATGAGTTTGAGCTCGACCGAGCAACACTATTAGCAAATATTGATATGATTTTTGATTATGTGGATATAGTAAGACCTGAAAATGAAGATCAATATGATTTATTTCTTGATGAAGATTTTGTGCCTAAACCAGAAATTATTAAAGTGGAGCCAATGAAAGTTTCAATTAAGCTTGAACTCGAAAAACAGGCTTTAGGTACTTACTTATCAGGTCATCCAATTAGTCAATACGAGAAGTTGGTTAATGAAAGTGATGCTGAGAATATTTCATCAAGTATGATGAAGAAAGATACAGAGCATCTACTGTTTGTCTATATTAAGGATTTAAGAGTTACAAAAACAAAAAAACAACAGCATATGGCTTTTTTACAAGTTGAAGATTTAAGTACTTCGATTGATGCTGTCGTATTTCCAACTACTTTTGAAAAATACCGTCATAAATTAAAAGAAAAAGAAGTAGTCGTAGTTAAAGCAAAAGTTGATGAACGGGATGAAAGAAAACAATTAATTATAAATGAAGTTCTTACAATCGAAGAAATGGAAGAACTAAACGATCAAAAGAAGTATACTTTATTTATTAAAATTACGGGACATACTAATAAAAATATTTCATATACAATACAGCAAACAATCTCTAAGTTTAAAGGGCATACGAAAGTTGTGCTTTACTATGAGGAAGATAAAAAAGCTGTTCAATTATCTGAACACTATTATGTAAATCCATCTGTGAATTGTCTTTCGATGTTAAGGAATATTGTAGGGGATGCAAATGTTGTATTAAAGAAATAGACATTCTTCTCTAAACTATTTATTATTAACATACATGTGATATCATACAAAAAGAAAATTGTACCTTTTAAAGAGAAAATCACAAAGAAATATACAGTTGAAAAGTCAACTCGTCAACATTAGGGAGAGTGAATAGTTTGTCATTATTAAGTGAAGAAGCATTACATATGCATAGAGTACATCAAGGTAAATTAGAAACAGTTTCTAAGGTGCCAGTTACAAATGCTAAAGAACTAAGTTTAGCGTACTCACCAGGTGTTGCCGAGCCGTGTAAAGAAATTTACGAAGAAAAAAGCAGAGTTTATGAATACACAATGAAAGGTAATATGGTTGGTGTAGTTTCTGATGGTTCTGCCGTTCTTGGACTAGGTAATATAGGACCAGAGGCTGCATTACCTGTAATGGAAGGTAAAGCTGCGCTGTTTAAAAGCTTTGCTGGTGTTGATGCATTTCCTATCTGCTTAAATACGCAAGATGTAGAGCAAATCATTCAAACAGTAAAATTGTTAGAACCTACATTTGGTGGAATAAATTTAGAGGATATTGCAGCTCCAAACTGCTTTATAATAGAAGAGCGCTTAAAGCGTGAAACGAATATTCCAATATTCCATGATGATCAACATGGAACGGCTATCGTTACACTTGCAGGTTTAGTTAATGCTTTAAAAATAGTGAATAAAAATATGGCTGATATTAAAGTAGTCCTAAATGGTGCAGGGGCTGCAGGTATTGCTATATTAAAATTATTATATCGTTTTGGTGTTCGTCAAATTATTATGTGCGATACAAAAGGCGCGATTTACGAAGGTCGTCCAAATGGTATGAATAGCGTGAAAAATGAAGTTGCAAAATACACGAATAAAGATAAAATACAAGGTAGCCTTAAAGAAGTACTTGAAGGGGCAGACGTATTTATTGGGGTTTCTGTAAAAGGAGCAGTTACACAAGAAATGGTTCGTTCAATGAACGAAAATCCTATTATTTTTGCAATGGCTAATCCTGATCCAGAAATTATGCCTGAAGATGCAAAAGAAGCTGGAGCTTTAGTAATTGGTACTGGTCGAAGTGATTATCCTAACCAAGTAAATAACGTTCTTGCATTCCCAGGAATTTTCCGTGGAGCATTAGATGTTCGGGCTACACATATTAATGAAGAGATGAAAATTGCTGCAGTAAATGCAATTGCAAGCTTAGTAAGTGAAGCGGATTTATCGCCAGATTTTATTATTCCAGCACCATTTGATCCTCGAGTAGCTCCAAAAGTAGCTGCTAGTGTGGCAAAAGCTGCAATGGAAACAGGGGTTGCTAGACTGAATGTTGACCCGAAAGAAATCGAAGAAAAAACAAAAAAACTAGCTTTAATTAAATAGTTTTATTACCAGATATCAATATTAATGGGGATAGTATTACAATACTAAAATTAAGTAATGTAGTACTATCCTTTTTTATCTGATATAATACTTAGATGTGGTAAAAAGCGCAGAGATTGTTGGAAATTAAAGGAATTTCATAAAAAATGTATAAATTAATTTTTTAAGATTTTCTACAAATTTCATGTTGTTTAAATCGTTGAAATGACGAAATTTAGCTGAATTTTATCGACAAATGTTAACAAAAAGTGTATAACATTTATAGTATCCTATTAGTATTTAGTACTAAAAAAGTTAGGAGGAATTAGGTTGCAAATAAAAGACTTATTTTCCAAAAAGAAAAAATATGCATCTATACCTTCAGAAGTAATGAGACAAGATTTACCTGACGGTGTTATGACAAAATGTCCTAAATGTAAAAAAATTAGTATTACAAAAGAATTAATAAAAAACCTAAAAGTTTGTAATAGTTGTGGATATCACCATCAAATGACAGCATTCGAAAGAATCGAAAGTTTAATTGATGAAAATACTTTTGAAGAGTTTGATCAAAATATGATCTCTGCAAATCCTTTACACTTCCCTGATTACATAGAGAAGCTTGAAGGTGATCGTAAAAAAACAGAGCTTAACGAGGCTATTGTAACAGGAAAAGGAAAAATCGACGGAATTCCTGTTGTAATTGCAGTTATGGATGCAAGATTCCGAATGGGAAGCATGGGATCTGTTGTCGGAGAGAAAATAACTCGTGCAGTTGAGCGAGCTTCATCTGACGGTTCACCATTTATTATTTTTACTGCATCTGGCGGAGCTCGTATGCAGGAAGGTATTTTAAGTTTAATGCAAATGGCAAAAACTAGCGCTGCGCTTAAAAAGCATAGTGAACTAGGTTATTTAGCCATTTCAATTATGACAAATCCAACTACAGGTGGAGTATCTGCTAGTTTTGCGTCTTTAGGCGATTTTAACTTTGCTGAGCCTGGTGCTTTAATCGGTTTTGCAGGTAGACGTATTATCGAGCAAACGATCCGTGAAGAATTACCTGAAGACTTCCAAACTGCTGAATTCCTAATGAATCATGGTCAGCTTGATGCAGTCATTTCACGATTAGAATTACGTTCAAAATTATTTACAATCCTTAACTTACATCAAGGGGGTGTCTTGCAATAGTGGTTATGTTAGAATTCGAAAAACCGATTCATGAACTAAAGACGAAAATAGACGAACTAAAGGTTTATACAAGTCAACATGATGTTGATTTTTCTGAAGAAATCAGACGTTTAGAGGAACGTTTAAAAACCTTAGAAAATGAAATATACGGTAACATGGGAGTTTGGGATCGTGTACAAGTTGCTAGACATCCAGAACGACCAACTACTTTAGATTATGTTAATAGATTATTTACAGATTTCTTTGAATGTCATGGTGATCGATTATTCGGAGACGATGCTGCAATCGTATCAGGTATCGCATCTTATCGTGGATTGCCGGTTACTGTCGTTGGACATCAACGTGGTAAAGATACAAAAGAAAATATTAGACGTAATTTCGGTATGCCACATCCTGAAGGGTACCGAAAAGCACTTCGTTTAATGAAGCAAGCAGAGAAATTTAACAGACCGGTTATTGCGTTTATCGATACAAAAGGTGCATATCCTGGTAAGGCAGCTGAAGAGCGTGGGCAAAGTGAAGCAATTGCCCGTAATATTTTTGAAATGGCAGGCTTAAAAGTACCTACTATTTGTATTGTAATTGGCGAAGGTGGTAGTGGTGGAGCGTTAGCATTAGGAATTGGTAATAAGTTACTAATGTTAGAAAACTCAACTTACTCTGTTATTTCACCAGAAGGTGCAGCAGCATTATTATGGAAAGATTCCTCACAAGCACGTAGAGCAGCTGAAACAATGAAAATAACAGCTCCTGACCTTTTAGAATTAGGTGTAGTTGACCAAATTATACCTGAAGTAAAAGGTGGAGCACAAAATGATGTTGAACAACAGGCTAAATATATCGATAAGTACTTATACGAAACATTAAAGTCACTGTTATCTATGGATAGTGATGAGCTAGTTCAACAGCGATATGAAAAACACGCAAAGTTAGGAAAAATTTCTTTTAACCAATAATATTTAGTTTAACTTCTAGAGTGTGTGAAACAATATGTTAGCATGCTCTTTTTGTATTTTTTTTTAAAAATTAGTGAAAAATAGCAATATGCATAAAGATGTCGTCATACTTTTTAAAAGTGCTTCATTCATTAAAAAAAGTTTATGAAAAAGTTCACATAATTTCTATTGTTTAAATAGGCATTACATGGTACTTTATAAAAATGAATAAATGCATAAGGTAAAATCATTGAGGTGAATACATAATGAAAAGAATTGGCGTATTAACTAGTGGAGGAGATTCTCCAGGAATGAACGCAGCTGTACGTGCAGTTGTAAGAAAAGCGATTTTCCATGGCCTAGAAGTTTATGGTGTATACCAAGGTTATTCTGGTCTTATCAATGGAAATATTGAGAAGCTAGAGTTAGGTTCTGTTGGTGATATTATTCATCGTGGTGGAACAAAACTACTTAGTGCACGTTGTCCGGAATTTAAAACATTAGAAGGACAAATGAAAGGGATCGAACAACTTAAAAAGTTTGGAATTGAAGGATTAGTTGTTATTGGTGGAGATGGATCATATCAGGGGGCAAAGAAGCTGACTGAACATGGTTATCCTTGCGTTGGTGTTCCAGGTACAATTGATAATGATATTCCAGGTACAGATTTTACAATTGGATTCGATACAGCATTAAATACTGTTATTGATGCGATTGATAAAATTCGTGATACAGCGACATCACATGAGCGTACATATGTAATTGAAGTTATGGGTCGTAATGCAGGTGATATTGCATTATGGGCAGGGTTAGCTGATGGAGCAGAAACGATTTTAATACCTGAATGTGACTATGATATGGATGATATTATTAGTAAATTAAACCGTGGTAGTGAGCGTGGTAAAAAACATAGTATCATTGTTGTTGCAGAAGGCGTCGGAAGTGCAATTGAGATTGGTAAAGTAATTCAAGATCGAACTCATTTTGACACGCGTGTAACAGTTTTAGGACATGTTCAACGTGGTGGTTCACCAAGTGCTGCTGATCGAGTTTTAGCAAGTCGTCTAGGAGCGAGAGCGGTTGAACTTCTTATGGAGGGCAAAGGCGGACGTTGTGTTGGAATCCAAAATAATAAGTTAGTTGATCATGATATTATCGAAGCACTATCTCAAAAGCATGAACTTGATCGAGATATGTATCAATTATCTCAAGAACTTTCAATTTAATTAGGTAGATTTAATTGAGCAATCGATTTCATAAATTTCGAATAGTTTAGAGTTTTATATAAATTTGGAGGGTAAAAAATGCGTAAAACAAAAATAGTTTGTACGATTGGTCCTGCTAGTGAATCGGTAGAAAAATTAGTAGAGTTAATTAATGCAGGAATGAACGTAGCACGATTAAACTTCTCACATGGTTCTCATGAAGAGCATGCTGCAAGAATTACAAGTATCCGCGAGGCTTCAAAAAAAACTGGTAGAACTGTAGCGATTCTTTTAGATACAAAAGGTCCTGAAATTCGTACTTTAGATTTTGAAGGCGGCCAAGCAGAATTAACAACTGGAAATGAAGTGATTATTACTACTGAACCAGTAGTAGGTACAGCAGAGAAATTTGCAGTATCTTACGAAGGATTAATTGACGACGTACATGTTGGTTCTAAAATTCTTATCGATGATGGATTAATCGGATTAGAAGTAATCGGTATTGAAGGAAAAGATATTCGTACGAAAGTGTTAAACAGCGGTTTAGTAAAAAATAAAAAAGGTGTAAACGTACCAAATGTACGTGTAAATTTACCTGGTATTACAGAAAAAGATATAAGTGATATCGAATTTGGTATTGAGCAAAATGTTGATTTTATTGCTGCGTCTTTCGTTCGTAAAGCTTCTGACGTATTAGAAATTCGTGAACTTTTAGGTAAACATGGCGCTGAATATATTCAAATTATACCGAAAATCGAAAATCAAGAAGGAATCGATAATATCGATGAAATTCTTGAGGTTTCAGATGGTTTAATGGTTGCACGTGGTGATATGGGCGTAGAAATTCCACCAGAAGAAGTACCAATTGTTCAAAAACTATTAATTAAAAAATGTAATAATTTAGGTAAGCCTGTAATTACAGCTACTCAAATGTTAGATTCAATGCAACGTAATCCTCGTCCTACACGAGCAGAGGCAAGTGACGTTGCAAATGCCATTCTTGATGGAACTGATGCAATTATGTTATCAGGTGAAACTGCTGCAGGTACATACCCAGTCGAGTCTGTTTCAATGATGAACTCAATTGCGCTTCGCATTGAAAAAAGCTTACAATACGAAGAATTATTTAAAAAGCGTCAAAGAGAAAATAAAGGTACAATTACAGATGCAATTGGTCAATCGGTTGCAGCAACAGCTTTAAACTTAAAAGTAGCTGCAATTATTGCTCCTACTGAGAGTGGACATACTGCGAAAATGATTTCGAAATATCGTCCAAAAGCTCCAATTTTAGCTATTACATCTGATATTCGTATTTGTCGTCGTCTAACTTTAGTTTGGGGAGTTCAAACTGAATATAGAGAAAGAGCAAACTCAACTGATGAAATGTTACAACATGCTATGGAAGCGGCTCAAGACGCTAAATTTGTTTCAAATGGTGATACTGTCATCATTACTGCTGGATTACCAGTTGGCGAAACAGGTATGACAAATATGATGAAAATTCATGTAGTAGGTGACGTGATCGCTCAAGGTCAAGGTATTGGTCGCAAAACTGCTGCAGGAAAAGTTGTCATCGCAAAAACAGGTGAAGAAGCTGTTTCGAAAGTTACTCCAGGAAGTATTTTAGTAACAAATAGTACAGATAGAGACATGATGCCAGCAATTGAAAGAGCAGCAGCTATTATTACTGAAGAAGGTGGATTAACTAGCCATGCTGCAGTAGTAGGTGTTAGCTTAGGGATTCCAGTAATTGTTGGAGTTGAAAATGCAACAAACATTTTAGTAAACGGTCAAGCTGTTACAGTAGATGCTTCAAGAGGAATTGTTAGTACGGGACATAAAAGCATATTTTAAGATATAATAAAGAGAAGGACAAAGTTTCCTTCTCTTTATTTTTTGACATGAATAAGATGAATAAAAGATATTTTTAATTCTAAGCAAGAGGTGAAGCTATCATGAAAAAACTTGTTGGTTGGCTATTGTTAATCCCATTAATTGATTTAATCTGTTTAACATTACTTGGTAAAGTAATTGGTTCCTTATCAGTATTTCTTTGGCTAATCGGTACGTTTTTGATTGGTATATATATCATGAGAACCGTTTGGGTTACAGTTAAACAACAAGCCGGAGAACAGCTTCAGGCAGGCAAAATGCCAGATTTAATCATGATAGAGGGACTATCATTCTTTCTAATTGGCCTCCTATTTTTTATTCCGGGACCAGTTACCGACTTATTAGCAATCGTGTTGCTAATTAAACCAATTAGAATCAAGTTTGTCCAACAACTTATTTATTTTGTCATGAAAAGGCTAAAAGGTAATGTTGTTTGGACTGGATTTATAAAGAAATAAACACTAGAAATGCAAAAGGTGTTTTAATAAGATACAAAAAACGAGAAAGCAGTGTTAGCTTTCTCGTTTTTATTTGTAAAGAAATAAAAATTTGCTATTCAGTTCACTGTGAACCTCTAATATAATACCAAATTTCATGGAAGACTCTTGCTCGATACAAGGTTGATAAAATTACTAAAGTTACTGGACCGGCAATCAATCCTAGTAAACCAAAAAATTTAAAACCAACAAATAACGAGATTAAAGTAGGAAGTGGTTGTAATCCAATATTTGAAGATAGAACTTTTGGCTCTGCAAGTTGACGTTGGACAATTACAACACCATATAAAATTGCGAGACCAATCGTTAATTTATAATCGCTAGACAGAAATGTATATAAGATCCATGGAACGAAAATTAAGCCAGTTCCTAAGTAAGGAAGTAAGTCGATGAAGCCAATTAGAATAGCTATAGTGATTGCAAAAGGAATTCTTAATATTAATAATCCGATTAAGACTAGCACAGTCGTCATAGAAATAAGAGTGATATGTGCTTTAATAAAACCAAATAAAGCTTTTCGTAAATCAATAAAAATTGTTTTGCTGTAATGTTGAATTCGATCTGGAGTATATTTTGCGAATAAATTTTTTATTTTGTACCAATCTTTACTAATAAAGAATGTTGCTAATAAAGAAACGAATATTAAGGTAGCAGTATTTGGTAATAAAGCGATTACTAATTTAATCCCTACAATAATTCCGTTTAATGCTTCTTTTCCTAGATTAATTGCAGAATCGCCAATCGATTGTATATTTGTGCGAATCGTTTGTTGTTGCCCTGCACCGAGTTGACTATATTTACTCATAATTAAGTCATATATAGGAATCACTTTATCGGTAACAATATTTTCAACGAAATAAATTAATCGTTCAAAGCTTTCTGGAACAACTTGAATTAAATAGGTTGAACCTGAAATGATTTCCGTAATCAGTAATGTAAATAATCCTGCTAGAACAGCTAATAGTAGAATAATTGATAAAAATGCCGCTATTCCTCTTGGTATCCTGGCTTTTTCGTTTAACAAATTTACTAGTGGATTTAAAAAGTATGCAATGATTAAAGCAATGATGAAAGGGTATGTAAGTTTTGTGATGAATAGTGCCACGTAAAGACCTAAAATAATACATGCAATTACAAATAAAAACCGGATGATCTGAAAAACTAAAGTTCTATTCAAACTTTTACCTCCTTCCAAAGTGAAATGAGTCCTCTTGTCTTATTTTAACAAGAATTATTTTTTTATAATAGTAAAGTTTGGTAGTATTTATTAATAAATTATACATTAAGGGGATACTAACAAATGAGTGAATCGACAATATTTCTCTTAGTTTTATTATTAATTGGTGCAATTGCTAAAAATAACTCTTTAATTATTTCAATTATAGTATTGTTGGTACTAAAATATACTCCTCTAGGAGATCGAGTATTTCCTTATATGCAATCAAAAGGTATTAATTTAGGGGTAACGGTTATTACGATTGCTGTATTAGTACCAATCGCGACAGGGGAAATCGGTTTTAAAAATTTGATTGATGCATTAAAAACCCCTGTTGCCTGGATCGCACTACTCTCAGGTATCGCAGTGGCACTTTTGGCAAAAGGTGGAGTACAATTATTAGCTACTAGTCCACAAATAACAGCGGCATTAGTACTAGGTACAGTACTTTCTGTAGCAGTATTTAAAGGGGTTGCAGTAGGGCCTTTAATTGGGGCTGGAATCGCATATCTATTCATTTGGATTGTAGAATTAATTAAGTAATTGCATAATAATTATATTTTAGTAAATTGTTTTCATTCACAAAAGTCAGATTATTGTTTATAATAAATGATAGTAGGGTTCCTTTCTATGTATACTCGGTAATTTAAAAGAGTTATACCAGTATATGTATGTATTAAATACTAGGGAAATTTTTGTGTAAAGGAGAGAGGGGAATATGACAGTTAAAAGTGGTTTAGAGGGTGTTGTAGCAGCTACGACTTCTATAAGTTCTATTATTGATGATACATTAACGTATGTGGGTATCGGAATTGATGAATTAGCAGAATATGCAAGTTTTGAAGAAGTAGTATATTTATTATGGCATCGCAAGTTACCAAATAAGGATCAACTTAAAAAACTTTCTTCTCAATTAGCAGATAATGCTGAATTACCAGAAGAAGTTATTACTTACTTAAAATCAACTAACTTAAAAAATGTACATCCTATGACTGTATTACGTACAGTTATTTCAATGCTTGCATTGTATGATAAAAATGCTGAAGCAATGGACTCAGATTCAAATTATCTTAAAGCAATCCAACTTCAAGCTAAAATTTCAACATTTGTGGCAGCGTTTTCTCGAATTCGTCAGGGGCTTGAACCAGTCGCTCCTAATAAAGATTTATCATTCGCAGCTAACTTCTTATATATGCTGACTGGCGATAAACCTAATGCGATTGCAGAAGAAGCAATTAATAAGGCTTTAGTACTACATGCTGACCATGAATTAAATGCTTCGACATTTACTGCACGCGTTTGCGTAGCGACATTATCTGATATTTATTCAGGTATTACAGCTGCAATTGGAGCTTTAAAAGGCCCATTACACGGTGGCGCAAATGAAAGCGTTATGAAAATGTTAGCTGAAATCGGTGAGATTGAAAATGTTGAATCTTACATTCAAGAGAAAATGGATGCTAAAGCTAAAATTATGGGATTCGGACATCGCGTATACCGTGGTGGGGACCCACGTGCGAAACATTTAAAAGAAATGTCTCGTCAATTAGGTGCGATTACTGGAGAGTCAAAATGGTACACAATGTCTGAAAAAATTGAAGAACTTGTTACAACTCAAAAGAATATTCCACCAAATGTTGATTTCTACTCTGCATCTGTTTATCACAGCTTAGGAATTGAACATGATTTATTTACTCCAATCTTTGCTATTAGCCGTATGTCTGGTTGGACTGCTCACATATTAGAACAATATGAAAATAATCGTATTATTCGTCCGCGTGCAGATTATACAGGACCAGAGAAAAACTCTTACATTCCAATTGAAGAGCGTGCATAAAGAAGTAATTGAATACTTAAAATAGTATTTAATATTCGAATAATGTATAGTAAGAGAGGAAGAGGAATCTTCCTCTCAAAAGCATGTATTTTAATGAATTTAATTTATTTATACAAGGGGGAGCATGTAATGCAAGCTGAAAAAATTACATTAGTAGACGGCCAATTAAACGTGCCAAACAATCCAATTATTCCTTTTATTGAAGGCGACGGTACAGGCCCAGATATTTGGGCAGCATCTTCACGTGTTTTAGATGCAGCTGTAGATAAAGCATATAATGGTAATCGTAAAATTGAATGGAAAGAAGTTCTTGCTGGTGAAAAAGCATTTAATGTTACTGGTGAATGGTTACCACAAGAAACTTTAAACTTAATTGAAGAATACATGATCGCAATTAAAGGACCTTTAACAACTCCAGTTGGTGGCGGTATTCGTTCTTTAAACGTTGCTTTACGTCAAGAATTAGATTTATTTGTGTGCTTACGTCCTGTACGTTACTTTGAAGGTGTACCTTCACCAGTTAAACGTCCAGAAGATACAGATATGGTAATTTTCCGTGAAAACACTGAAGATATCTATGCTGGTATCGAATATGAAAAAGGTTCTGAAGCAGTTCAAAAAGTTATCGAATTCTTACAAAAAGAAATGGGTGTTAATAAAATCCGTTTCCCAGAAACATCTGGTATCGGTATTAAACCAATTTCTGAAGAAGGTACAAAACGTCTTGTACGTGCAGCAATTAATTATGCAATTCAAGAAAACCGTAAATCTTTAACTTTAGTTCATAAAGGTAACATCATGAAATTTACTGAAGGTGCATTTAAGAACTGGGGTTATGAAGTTGCTGAGCAAGAATTCGGCGATAAAGTATTTACATGGGCAGAATATGATCGCATTGTAGAAACAAGCGGTAAAGACGCTGCTAACAAAGCAATGGATGAAGCAGAAAAAGCTGGTAAAATCTTAGTAAAAGACAGCATTGCTGATATCTTCTTACAACAAATCTTAACTAGACCACGTGAGTTTGATGTAGTAGCTACAATGAACTTAAATGGTGACTATATTTCTGATGCACTTGCTGCTCAAGTTGGTGGAATCGGTATCGCTCCTGGAGCAAATATCAATTATGAAACTGGACATGCTATTTTTGAAGCTACACATGGTACAGCTCCTAAATATGCTGGATTAGATAAAGTAAACCCATCTTCAGTTATTCTTTCTGGAGTATTAATGCTTGAGCATATGGGTTGGAGTGAAGCAGCTTCTATGATTCTTAAATCAATGGAAAAAACAATCGCTTCAAAAGTTGTTACTTATGACTTTGCTCGTCTAATGGATGGAGCTACTGAAGTAAAATGTTCTGAATTTGCAAACGAATTAATTTCAAATATGGAATCAGTTCTTGTATAATTAAATTGTGTTTGTAAACAAAAGGGAGGTATTTGTATGTCAATTCGAAGACGTAAAATTTCCGTAGTAGGTGCTGGTTTTACTGGTGCTACAACAGCTTTCTTGCTTGCACAAAAAGAATTAGGGGATGTAGTAATAGTTGATATTCCACAACTAGAGAACCCTACTAAGGGCAAAGCCTTAGATATGCTTGAAGCAAGTCCAGTTCAAGGATTTGATGCTAACATTATTGGTACTAGTGATTATGCTGACACAGCTGATTCAGATGTAGTAGTAATCACAGCAGGTATCGCTCGTAAACCGGGTATGAGCCGTGATGATCTAGTATCAACTAACTCAAACATCATGAAAGCAGTTACTCGTGAAATCGTAAAATACTCTCCTAACTGTACAATTGTTGTTTTAACCAACCCGGTTGATGCAATGACTTATACAGTATACAAAGAAGCTGGTTTTCCTAAACACCGCGTTATAGGACAATCTGGAGTTCTTGACACAGCTCGTTTCAGAACGTTTGTTGCTCAAGAATTAAATTTATCTGTTAAAGATATTACTGGATTTGTTTTAGGTGGTCACGGAGACGATATGGTACCATTAGTGCGTTATTCATATGCTGGTGGTATTCCATTAGAAAAATTAATTCCAAAAGATCGTTTAGATGCTATTGTTGAACGTACTCGTAAAGGTGGCGGAGAAATCGTTAATCTACTAGGTAACGGAAGTGCTTATTATGCACCTGCTGCATCGCTAGTAGAAATGGTTGAAGCTATACTTAAGGATCAACGTCGCGTGTTACCTACAATTGCTTATTTAGAAGGCGAATATGGTTACAGCGGTATTTACTTAGGAGTTCCTACAATTATTGGCGGAAACGGTATTGAACAAATTATCGAATTAGATTTGACTGCTGATGAAAAAACAGCATTAGATCGCTCAGTTGTAGCTGTCAAAAACGTTATGAACGTTTTAGCTTAAAAAAAAGACCCACAAGGTAACCTTGTGGGTCTTTTGATTTTTAACCTTATTTAATATTCACCTTTAATAACAAAATATGAGCCACGAATCGTTCCAGCTAATTTAGACTTTTGCCTAGCAAACTTGAATTTTTCTACTAACTCCATTGGTATTTCCATTCCGTCAGAAAGTTTAAAACCAACAGCACGCTTTTTAGGATCATCAACCGTATACATCACATTGACCGAAAGACCATCTTCATAAAAGACGTATGTAAATTTGATATTTTCCACTTGAAAACGAGAAGTTTCTAAAGGTTTAGCAGCGAATTCGATATCACGTTCTTCTTTCAAAATTCGGTTCACGTAATCAAGTGTCTCCTGACTTTCGCTAGCTGGTACTACTGTAAATTCATGTTTGTACTTGTTCATAAAATAACGAGCCTCATTAGCGCGTAAACCAGCTAGTGCATCAACAACAGGGGAAGACTCTAAACCAACCGTAGATACATTTTTAAAATCAACCGTATAGGACATTTCCATCTCTCCTTTTTACTTAGCCAAATTTTAATTTAAACATCTTAGCTACTAAATTATACCAAAAACTTATGCTTACGAAATGACATTTGACGATATAAGTATGTACAAGTTTCTTAAGACACAAACCGCATGATTTTTATACAAGTTAAACGGATTTAAAAGTCAGTATGCATTCGGAGTATTTAAATTATTTATTAAGGAGAAAGATAGAATTTTATCTTCCATAAGGGGGAAAATATGAAGAGATGAATATTAAAATTTTTTATAAGTTTTTTTATAAAAATTTTGCCGATTAAGAAGGAAATTTGCTGTTGTTTATCGAATTTTTAAAATATTAAGATAAACAGGGGGTTTAATATGTTAACTAAAAAAGCAAAAATCGGACGAAAACTTGAAGACATTTCAATTGGTGAAAAGTTAATTGTAACAGAACATATTGATGAAAAACATATTTACTTATACCTGGCTTTAACAGGCGATACAAATCCATTATATACTCAATACAACTATGCTTCGCAAACAAAATATAATAAACCAATTGTTCCAAGTTTTATTATAAGCGGATTAGTCTCTGCAGCAGTTACAAAACATTTACCTGGCCCAGGAAGTCATATTATAAAAAAAGAACTTCAATTCGACCAACATATCTATCATAATGAAACAATTTCAATTCATTTTGAGGTAGTTGAAATTAATTTAGATTTAAATGAAGTATGTATTAATGTAAGCGTTTTAAATAAAACGCAAAATGAAATTGCAAATGGAAAACTGACAGTTATTCCACCAACTGTAAACCAATCGAATGCTTTACTATATGAAAATTTTTAACTTAAAGAATGTCAACTGACATTCTTTTTTTGTTGTTTTACTTTTGTATGAACTTTCCAACCCTGCTTTTTACGTTTTACGTCTGATAGAATTTTTAGTATGATTAAAAATAGATATAGATAAATAAAATAGGATATAAATGGATGAGGGTTTAACAATAACCTGGAGGAATAAGAAATGAACAATAAAATTCTAGTAGTAGACGATGAAGAGCATATCTTAACTTTAATCAAATTTAACTTAGAACAAGCTGGCTTTCAAGTTGTTACAGCTACTGATGGGGAAGAAGGTTTACAAAAAGCTGTAGAAGAAAAGCCAGAATTAATTGTTTTAGATTTAATGCTACCTAAAAAAGATGGTATGGAAGTATGTAAAGAATTAAGACTTCAAAGAAATACTACGCCTATTCTAATGGTTACAGCAAAAGATGATGAATTTGATAAAGTGTTAGGACTTGAACTTGGTGCCGATGATTACATGACAAAACCATTTAGCCCAAGAGAAGTCGTAGCAAGAGTTAAAGCAATTTTAAGAAGATCTAAAATAACTGAGACTCCAGTACAATCAAACGACGACGCTGACACTTTAATCATAGCTGATTTAAAAATCTTACCTGAGTACTATGAAGCATATTTCCAAGGTGAAAAACTTGAGTTAACACCTAAGGAATTTGAGTTATTATTATATTTAACAAAAAATAAAGGTAGAGTATTAACTCGAGATCAATTATTAAGTGCCGTTTGGAATTATGATTTTGCCGGAGACACTCGAATTGTCGATGTTCATATTAGCCATTTAAGAGAAAAAATAGAACTAGATTCAAAAAAACCAGTTTATATAAAAACAATTCGTGGATTAGGATATAAATTAGAGGAACCAAGATTAAATGAGTAATCTAAATCGAAAATTGCTCTATGGATTTTCTGCAATAATAATCGTTATTCTTGTTATATTAGGAATCGTACTAGGGCAAATTTTTAAATCCTTTTATCTGACAAACTATGATCAAAGAATTGAAAAAGAGACTAACTTAATTGCTTCAATCATGGAGTCGAATACACCATTAACAAAGAATATATCTAATCAAACGTTAAAAAAGATATCAAAGGACTTAAATATCGATATTATATTATTTGATGATCATTATAATCTTATCGCTAAATCTAGCAATGAGAATGTGGAATTGAATATATCATCAAAGAATTTAAAAGCTTATCTAGAACGACTTGATAAAGTAGAGAATGCAGCTAAATTTATAGAAAAAGATTCTGCAGCTAAATATTACGGCAAGAAAATAACAGATAAACATGGCAATAAGCAATTTTTAATTGTTGATTATTCAACTAAGTCAATCAAAGAAGTTTATCGAAGTATTTCGATGTTATTATTTTCATTATTAGGTTTTGTTTTATTTGCCATCATAGTTTTACTAATACGATACTCGCATCAATTTTCAAAACCAATTGAAGATATTACCCAAGTTGCAATTGAATTATCCAAAGGGAATTATAAAGCTAGAACATTAGCCGAAAGTAATGAATCGACAACGATGTTAAGTCAAGCAATGAATGTACTTGCAAAAAATCTACAAGAAATGACTAGTCAACAGGAAATGCAGCAAGATCGATTAAACACACTGATTCATAATATTGGTAGCGGGGTTGTTTTAATTAATAGTAGAGGTCATGTTAACCTAATTAATAAAACATATCGAGAAACGTTCAAAGTTGATTCGAGAAGTATATTGGGTGAGCTTTATTATGATGCATTTAAACATAAAGAAGTCATTGAAATTGTGGAGGAAATTTTTCTAAAAGAAATAAAAGTTAGAAAGCAAATCATTCTGCCATTATCAATTGAAAGAAAACATTTTGAAATATATGGTGCACCAATTATTGGGATAAATCACGAGTGGAAAGGAATCGTTCTTGTTTTCCATGACATAAGTGAATTAAAGAAATTAGAGCAAGTTCGAAAAGATTTTTTTGCAAATGTATCTCACGAGCTTAAGACGCCAATTACATCTATTAAAGGTTTTACTGAAACTCTTCTAGATGGGGCAATGGAAAATGATGAGTTATGTAAAAACTTCTTATCGATTATATTAACGGAAAGTGATCGTATGCAGTCACTTATTCAAGATTTGTTAGATCTTTCAAAAATTGAGCAACAGAATTTTAAATTAGATCTTGCAGAAGTATCGGCAAAACAAGTTATTGAAGATGTACAGCAAATGCTTAAACAAAAAGCAGAAGAGAAAAATATAGACTTCAAATTATACTTGAATAGTCCGTTAGTTGTATACGCTGATGCTTTAAGATTAAAACAAGTAATTATTAATTTAGTTGATAACGCGATCCACTATACTCCAGCTGGTGGCAAAGTATTTATTACTGCCTCTGAGACAAATGACCATATTGTATTAAGGGTAAATGACACAGGAGTAGGAATTGGAAAAGAGGAAATATCTCGTATTTTCGAACGTTTTTACCGAGTAGATAAAGCAAGAAGTAGGAACTCTGGAGGGACAGGCCTAGGATTAGCGATTGTAAAGCATCTTGTCGAAGCTCATAAAGGCAAAATCGAAGTTGAAAGTAAACTAGGTCATGGGACATCATTCATTGTAACATTAAATAAAAATATTTCGATGTGACATTTACATTGATTTTACATTGGATTTATTTATAATTAATAAAAAATTGTTATAGTTATGATGAAAACCCCTTCATCCAAGGAGTTATCTTAAACCGGGAGTAGTTATACTTCCGGGATTTTTTATATTTAAATCTGTTTTATTTTTTCTTTAAGGTGTCTATACTAGTGGATACTTTTATTGCACTTTAAGCAAGGATCAATTGGCAAAAGAAGAGTCGTACTCGATCTGATTGCCAATTTTAGGATTAAAGTATAAGTGCAACTACGCCTCTGCCTAAAAGGCCTTGTCAGTCGACGAGTTTTCTTTATTTGATCATATTACTTTTATAATTTTTGGGGAAATTATGAGTGTTGAATCATACATCGGAGGGTGGATAAAGATGTACGAATACGAATTTGTAAAAGTTAACACTAAATCATCAAATCGTTATTATTATGATGTAGTTGGGAACTATGCTAAAAGTGGCTGGCGCCTTCATCAGGTTGTAAACAATCAGCAAGCAATAGAAGGCTCATGTGTCGAACTAATTTTTGAGCGAGAAATCGACTTAAACTAATTACAGAGGTAGTCTTACGATTCATTCTTAAAAGTCATCATTATTCAACTTTCAAATTGAGTGAGTAAAAACTTTTAATATGCCTGAATCAAAGACGGCCTCTTTTTCTTTTATAGATCGTTCATGTTAGAATGTTAAGAGCAAGGAAATGTTGGAACGATTAATTTTATGAAAAGAAAAAGCAAGAAATAAAAATTATACATAAAAAGATAGTGAGATTTGTAATAGGAAGGGGATCTATTTTGAAGAAGAAATTGGTTTTAATTGATGGGAATAGTATTGCCTATAGAGCTTTTTTTGCATTGCCACTTTTGAGTAATGATAAAGGTGTCCATACGAATGCAATTTATGGATTTACAATGATGTTAATGAAAATTCTTGACGATGAAAAACCTACACATATGCTTGTTGCATTTGATGCAGGGAAAACAACGTTTAGACATAGTACATTTAAAGAATACAAAGGTGGAAGACAAAAGACTCCACCAGAGCTAAGTGAACAGTTTCCACTAGTTCGCCAGCTATTAGATACATACGGAATTGCACGTTATGAATTAGAAAATTATGAAGCGGATGACATTATTGGTACACTTGCTGGTCAAGCCTCTAAAGATGAATATGAAGTAAAAGTCATCTCAGGTGATCGAGATTTATTACAGCTAGTTGATGACCGTATTACAGTAAGTATGACTAAAAAAGGTATTACTGAAGTTGAAGAATATACTCCTGCAGCGATTCATGAAAAGTATGAGATTACACCTGATCAAATTATTGATATGAAAGGTTTAATGGGGGATAAATCTGATAATATTCCTGGTGTTCCAGGTATTGGGGAAAAGACTGCCATTAAACTTTTAAAACAGTTTCAAACTGTAGAAGGTCTTTATGAAAATATAGAGGAAGTAAGTGGAGCAAAGCTTCTTCAAAATTTAAGTGAAAATAAAGATCAAGCTTTAATGAGTAAGCAATTAGCTACAATTAATAAAAACTCACCAATTGAATTGACTGTAAATGACACTACGCTTCCGGAAGCTGATACGAATAAAGTAGCGGACTTTTTTAAATCTCTTGGATTTACATCATTGTTAGCTAAGTTGGACATCAAAGAATCGATTGAAGATCTAGAAGAGATTAACTATGAAGTCTTAGATTCAATTGAGGAGAAACATTTAGCTAATCATTCAAGCTTAATCGTTGAAATGATCGGAGAAAATTATCATACAGAAGAAATTCAAGGATTTGGGCTTTCAAATGAAAAAGGTCATTTCTTTATTTCGACAGCTGTAGGGTTAGAGTCGGATTTATTTAAAAAATGGCTTGAGGATGAGAGTGTTAATAAAAATGTATATGATGCAAAAGGTGCTTATGTTGCACTGAAGTGGAGAGGTATTAATTTAAATGGTGTTAATTTCGATCCGTTACTTGCTTCATATATATTTGACCCAGCTCAGTCTAATAAAGAATTTGCTGATATAGTTAATGGTAAAATAGATTTTTCAATTCAAACTGCCGAATCGATTTATGGTAAGGGTGCAAAGCAAACTAAGCCATCAGATGAAGTTTTATCTGAATATATTGTTCGTAAAACAATTGCTATTAGTAAATTAAAAGAAACTTTAGAAGAACGCCTGCGAAAAAATAGTCAATTTGAACTGCTAACAGAATTAGAATTACCATTAACTTTTATATTAGGTGATATGGAATTTGAAGGAGTAACAGTTAAAGAAGAGACTCTTCGTACGATGGGTTCAGAACTAGCTAATACGTTAAAAGACCTTGAAGAGAATATTTATGAACTAGCTGGTGAAAAATTCAATATTAATTCACCGAAGCAATTAGGAGTTATTCTGTTTGAAAAGTTAAATTTACCATCTGGTAAAAAAACAAAAACAGGTTATTCTACTTCTGCTGATGTTCTTGAAAAATTAGAGGCAGAACATGAAATCATTCGATTAATTCTACACTATCGCCAAGTTGGAAAATTAAATTCTACTTATGTAGAAGGCTTATTAAAAGTAATAAATGAATCAGATTCCAAAGTTCATACACGATTTAATCAAGTATTAGCACAAACTGGACGTTTAAGTTCGATTGATCCTAACCTGCAAAACATTCCTATACGTTTAGAAGAAGGTAGAAAAATTAGAAAAGCTTTTGTTGCATCTAAAAAAGACTGGATAATCTTTGCTGCTGACTATTCTCAAATTGAATTAAGGGTACTGGCTCATATAGCACAAGACGATAATTTAATGGATGCATTTAAAAACGACTTTGATGTTCATACAAAGACTGCAATGGATGTTTTCCATGTTAGCGCTGATGAGGTAACAAGCAATATGAGAAGACAAGCAAAAGCTGTTAACTTTGGGATTGTATATGGAATTAGTGATTATGGATTATCACAAGGATTAGGTATTACAAGAAAAGAAGCGGCTATATTTATTGAAAAGTACTTTGCTAGTTTTCCAAAAGTAAAAGATTATATGTCAGATATTGTTCAAAAGGCTAAACTAGATGGATTTGTAAGTACAATCTTAAATAGACGTCGTTATATTCCTGAAATTTCAAGTTCTAACTTTAATGTTCGTGGATTTGCTGAAAGAACAGCGATGAATACCCCAATCCAAGGTAGTGCTGCCGATATTATTAAAAAGGCTATGATTTTACTAGATGAGCGTCTAAAAGCGGAAAAGCTTCAGGCAAAATTAATTTTACAAGTACACGATGAATTAATATTAGAAGCTCCAAAAGAAGAATTAGCAATTTTAGAAAAAATCGTACCAGAAGTAATGGAACATGCAGTCGATTTAGTAGTGCCTTTAAAGGTTGATTATAATTTTGGAGATTCTTGGTTTGAAGCAAAATAAATAGATAGGATGACTTTGTATGCCTGAATTACCAGAAGTTGAAACGGTCAGACGAACTTTACGGGATTTAATAGTTGGGAAAACAATCTCAACAGTAATCGTTTCTTGGGGAAAAATAATAAAGAAACCTAATGAAGTAGATGAGTTTCAGATTTTATTAAAAGGTCAAACAGTAGAAAATATAAATCGTCGAGGTAAGTTTCTACTATTTCAATTAAGTGATTTTACACTTGTTTCGCATTTGAGAATGGAAGGGAAATTTCGCGTATTCCCAGCGGAAGAACCTGTAGCACCTCATACTCATGTTCGTTTCCTATTTGAAGATGGAACAGAACTTCGGTACCAAGATGTTCGTAAATTTGGCACGATGCATTTATTTAATAAGGGTGAGGAGAAAGAGGGTCCTCCACTTGCTAAATTAGGCCCAGAGCCATTTTCGGATGAGTTTACTGCTGATTATTTAAGAAAAAAGCTAAAAAATACAAACCGAAAAATTAAAGTCGTTTTATTAGATCAGGAATTAGTAGTCGGTTTAGGTAATATTTATGTTGATGAGGTTTTGTTTAGAGCTAAGATTCATCCGGAAACGCCTGCATCATCATTAAAGCCTAAACAAATAAAGTTACTTGCCGAAACCATTACAGAAACTTTACAAGAGGCTGTAGAATTAGGTGGAAGCACAATTCGTTCTTATGTAAATTCACAAGGTCAAATAGGGACTTTTCAAGATATCATTAAAGTATATGGTAGAAAGGGTTTAGAGTGTCATAATTGTGGCCAACCAATAGAAAAAATAACAGTTGGTGGCAGAGGTACTTCTTTTTGCCCGGTCTGTCAGCCTAAAAAAAATTAACATAAGGTTCCTTTCTTTCATACTATATCAAGAGTACGAAAGAGAGGGGCCTATTTTTATGGTAAATATGCTATCATTAATACTACTAGCATGCGCACTAAGCTTAGATAGTTGCAGTGTTGGATTTACTTATGGACTTCGAAAAGTAAAAATTCCTTTAAAATCAATCATTACAATTGCATCTTGTTCAGGGATTATATTAATGACATCCATGGGGATTGGGCATGCAATTACAGACTTTTTTTCACCAATAGTAGCAAAAAGAATCGGAGGATTTGTACTTGTTTGTATAGGATTATGGGTACTATTTCAATTTTACCGATCGAATAAAGCATCAAATATAGAAGAAAAGAATGAGATAGAAGATAAAGGGATTGACTGGGAATTTGAAATTTTAGGTGTTGTCGTAAAAATTTTAAAGAAGCCTACAACTGCAGACATAGATCGTTCAGGTAGTATTAATGGATTGGAAGCAATGTTACTTGGGTTTGCACTTTCACTTGATGCCTTTGGGGCTGGTATAGGTGCATCATTACTTGGATTTTCTCCACTATTGACAGCAATCGTAACATCTACTGCAAGTGCTTTATTCTTATTATTTGGAATGAAATTAGGAAATGTGTTATCGAAAACATTGTGGCTTCAAAAGTTAACTTTTTTACCAGGTGTTTTTTTAATATTAATTGGGTTAATGAAGATGTAATAAAAATCATGAAAGAGTGTATCCGAATGGATTTATTCCATTTGGTCCTCTTTATTTAGTGTAAGGAGAATAAAAGATGGGTAAAATTTTTGGACTAACTGGTAGCATTGCAAGTGGAAAAAGTACGGTTTCCAATTTTTTAAAGGAATTAAATGTTCCTATTGTTGATGCAGACATAATTGCAAAAGAAGTGGTTGAAATTGGACAACCTGCTTATAAAAAAATCATTGAAGCTTTCGGAAGTGAGATTCTTTTAGAATCTGGTGAAATTAATCGATCATTTCTCGGAAGTATTATTTTTAATAATAAAGAAAAGCGCTTACAACTTAATGAAATAGTACATCCGGAAGTCAGACGAGAAATGAAAGAACAGGCTGATCGATACATAAAACAAGGTGAATCACTTGTTATTTTAGATATTCCTCTTTTATATGAGGGTAACTCAATTGAATTGGTTGAAAAAGTGATTGTAGTGACAGTGTCAGAAGAAAATCAACTAAAACGTTTGATGAATCGTAATGGTTTATCGAAAGAGGATGCACTTTTACGCATAGCATCTCAAATACCAGTTAAAGAAAAAGCAGCACGAGCTGACTATGTAATAGATAACAATGGTGACATTGAGGATACAAAAAGACAGGTTAAAGACCTATTAAATAAAATTATTTAATAAAATAATGTAAATAGTTTAACCAAAATCCGAGTTATGTGTTATACTAATTGCAGGGAGATAATAAACAGTATAACTTAATTGGGGGCTTTCTTATGGTAAATGTAGCAATAAATGGATTTGGTCGAATTGGACGCATGGTTTTCCGTCAAGCAATTAAAAATGGAGATTATAATATCGTTGCAATTAATGCAAGTTATCCTTCTGAAACTTTAGCGCACTTAATTAAATATGATACAGTTCACGGCAAGTTTGATGGTGAAGTAATTGCAAATGCAGATCATTTAATCGTTGATGGTAAGCGTGTGGAATTAATTAGTGAAAGAAATCCTGAGTTACTTCCATGGAACGAGCTAAATGTTGATATAGTAATTGAAGCAACTGGAAAATTTAATGATGCTGAAAAAGCAAAAATGCATATTACTGCTGGAGCTCAAAAAGTAATTTTAACAGCACCTGGTAAAAATGAAGATATCACAGTAGTAATTGGAGTTAATGATGATAAATTAGACCTAGAAAATCATCACATTATTTCAAACGCATCTTGTACAACTAACTGTTTAGCGCCAGTTGTAAAAGTATTAGATGAGCAATTTGGAATTGTTAATGGATTAATGACAACTGTTCACTCATTTACAAATGATCAAAAAAATATTGATAATCCACATAAAGATTTACGTCGTGCACGTGCTTGCAGTCAATCAATTATTCCAACAACTACAGGTGCAGCAAAAGCATTATCTAAAGTACTTCCACATTTAAATGGTAAGTTACATGGTATGGCTTTACGTGTTCCTACTCCAAACGTTTCACTTGTTGACTTAGTTGTAGACTTAAAGAGAGAAGTAACTGTTGAAGAAATTAATGAAGTGTTTGAAACAGCTTCTAAAGGTTCAATGCACGGAATTGTCGAATATTGTAACGAGCCATTAGTATCAATCGATTTTAATACTAATACACACTCTGCAATTATCGATTCTCTTTCTACAATGGTAATCGACGGTACAAAAGTTAAAGTATTAGCTTGGTATGACAATGAGTGGGGCTACTCAAGACGCGTTGTTGACTTAGTGTCAATCGTTGCATCTAAAATAAAAAAGCTTGAAACTGTTTAATCATTAAATATTGTACTTATAAAAAATTGTAAACGAATACAAAAGGCTAACTAGTTAATCTAGTTAGTCTTTTTGAAGTTGTATGACATATTAAGAAGTAATGTGAATTTATGACTACATAAAAGGGTGAAGCATGACTTAATATCTATGAAAGAGGACTGTTGAACTAAGATTAGAAAAAAATTTAAGACCAGAAAAAGTTAAATATCCCCTTAAAAGGCATAGCTTTTGTGTAACTTGCTTTTCTTGTCATTCCTGTGTTTTCAAATCTGCCTGACGCATTTTCTTCACAATTAATTTAGTAAATAACAAAAAAATAAAATTTATCTTGCAATTCAAATTTAAAAAAAGTATACTAACTTTCGTGAACTTCTAAAAGTATAACTAATTACTTAAAGGGTTAGGACCTCTTTGGACTAACTTTCCCCCGTGGTAGTTGATCATACTTTCGCAATAGAAGTCATGACAAATTATTTTAAGGGGGAAATGAATATGGATACTATGGGTCGTCACGTCATTTCAGAATTATGGGGTTGCAATTCAGAAAAATTAAATGATATGAAATTTATTGAGGAAACTTTTGTTGATGCTGCGTTACGCTCTGGTGCAGAAGTTCGTGAAGTTGCTTTTCACAAGTTCGCTCCTCATGGCGTTAGTGGTGTCGTAATCATTTCAGAATCACACTTAACTATTCACAGTTTTCCTGAGCATGGTTATGCAAGTATTGATGTTTACACTTGCGGTGATAGAATTGATCCGAATGTAGCTGCAAACTTTATCGCTGAAGCTTTAGAAGCTGATACTCGCGAAAACGTTGAGTTACCAAGAGGAATGGGTCCCATTCAAGTTGATAATGTAAAAGTTGTAAATGGTAACTAAAGAGAATTGAGAGAGGTGATTTTTCATCTCTCTTTTTTGTTTTTGCTTAATTACCATACCCGAAAAATATATTCTGTAGCGGATTCAGATTATCTAAACAATCTTGCTTTTATAGCCTTCTAGAGAATGAACTAGCTTTACATAGTGAAAAATATTTCCATTAACATAAAATAATGAAATTTTGTTGATCATGACGAAAAATAGGCTTTATGACTTTTATGAAATAAACTTTAGTTTATTTTGAATTTGTTATAGTATAGAGTTATAATAATACGTTTAAACAATTAAGTGTTTGGAGTTGAACTATAACGATGAGATGTCCAACGTGTAACTTTAATGGGACAAGAGTACTTGATAGTAGACCAGTTGATGAAGGTCGTTCAATTAGAAGAAGACGTGAATGTGAAGAATGTCAGCATCGTTTTACAACTTTTGAACGAGTTGAAGATAATCCTATTTTAGTTGTAAAAAAAGAGGGAGCTCGTGAAGAATTTAGTAAAGATAAGATGTTAAGGGGACTGATTAAAGCGTGTGAAAAACGCCCTGTCTCTTTATCTCAGCTAGAAGACATTATTCATAGTATTGAAAAAGAACTAAAAAATAGTGGCACATCAGAAGTTCCGAGTGAAGTTCTAGGTGAAATGGTCATGGAACATTTATCTAAAGTTGATGAAGTTGCATACGTACGATTTGCGTCAGTTTATCGTCAATTTAAAGATATTAATGTATTCATTGATGAATTAAAAGATTTAATTAACAAAGAGCGAGGTAAAGACGAATAATACTTCGCTCTTTTGATACAAGAAAGGGATGTTTGAATGTCTATTAATAAGCAACATTGGATGGATGTTCTACCGGCGGATCCTTATACTGTAATGGCAGCTGGGTATTTACATAATTTTCATAGGCAAGTATTAACGATGTTGTATCAACCAATAATTGGTAGTCAAGCTTTAAGTTTATATATGACACTTTGGGGTGAATGTGAGCAAACGGACCTTAATCCTAATACGTTAACACATCATTCTTTAATGCTTGGAATGAAAAGTAATTTAAAATCAATTTATGAACAAAGATTAATCCTTGAAGGAATCGGCTTACTTAAAGTTTATGAAGGATTTGAAAATGGTACAAAAAAGCTTCTATATGAGCTTCAATCTCCGCTAGATCCTCATTCTTTTTTCGAAGACCCTATCCTAAATATCTTTCTGTTTAAAACAATTGGAAAAACACAATATCAACGAACTAAAACCTTTTTTAGTAGACAATCATTTGCGAAAGAAGGGTTTCGTGAGATTTCACGTTCATTTGATTCGGTATTCCAAGCTATTACAGTTGAGCAATTAAATGAAATTCAGCAAAGTAACGATCTTTCTACGTCAAATGATAGTAGGATTTTACAAGACAATCAGCCAATTAAAATATCTGTCAAAATGGAAGAATTTGATTATGCTTTATTTTTAGATGGGCTTTCGGATTCGTTTGTTCCAAAAAGAGCATTTACTACAGAGGTAAAAGAAACAATTCTAAAACTTGCATTTTTATATGGCATAAATCCGATTCAAATGAAAACGATTGTTATGCGCTCGTTAAATGAAGATAATAAAATCAATATTGAGACTCTACGACTTGAAGCTAGAGATTGGTATCAATTCCAACATCATGAAGCTCTGCCTACGATTGTTGAAAAGGTTCAACCTATTCAGCATAGACAAATGGTTAATGAGCAGCCATCAACTCAAGAAGAAAAATTAATTCATTGCTTCGAAACAATTTCTCCGCGTCAGTACCTTAAGGAGATATCTGGTGGAGCTGAACCAAGTGAAGCTGATTTGAAAATTATCGAAGAGATTATGATTGATCAAAAGCTTCTACCTGGAGTAGCAAATGTGTTAATTGACTATGTAATGATCCGTTTAGATAAAAAGCTTTCTAGAAATTACGTAATTAAGATAGCAAGTCATTGGGCGAGAAAAGGTGTAACAACAGTTAAACAGGCTATGGATCTTGCACGTAAAGAGTTTGAAGAAACTAAACAGAGTGCAACTGCTGCTAAAACTCGCTCAAGTAATAGACGAAATAAAACAATTCGAACTGAGATTGTACCTGACTGGCTTCAATCAAATGAGTCGAATGATTCTCAGAGTGCACCGGCAACAATCAATAACCAAAATGATTCTTCGATAGATGAAGAACGAAAACGATTAGAAAAAGAACTAGAAATGTTTAAAAATAAAAAGAAACGTTAAATGGGAGGACGCTAATGGAACCTATTCAAAACGCATTTAGTGCATTAATGAAAAATAAACAATTCCAGGACACCTTTGAAAAAATGCGACAAGAAGTCCGTAGTCACCCAAAAATCATTTCATTTTTAGCCGAGCATAAAAATGAAATTACGGATCAAATGATTGATAGTAGCCTAGTGAAGCTATATGAGTATATTGGACAAAGTGTAAATTGCGAAGATTGCCCATCTTTTAGTGAGTGTAAAAATATGGTGCATGGATATCATCCCCATTTGATTATTCAAGGAAAACGCATCGATGTTCAATATGATCGTTGTCCAAATGGTGTGAAAAATGATAAACGCAAAAAACATGAGTCATTGATAAAATGCATGTACTTACCAAAGGATGTTCTTCAAGCTTCTATGTCAAACTTGTCATTAGAAGACCCTGGCCGTTTTGAAGCTATTTCTGCTGCTAGACAGTTTATTATGAACTATGAAAAAGGAAAAATGGCTCAAGGTTTATATTTACATGGTCCATTTGGGGTTGGAAAAACATTTATTCTTGGGGCTATAGCAAATGAACTAGCAGAGGAAGAAATAACTTCAATGCTCGTTTATTTACCAGAATTTTTACGTGAACTAAAAAGCTCTATTAGTGATGGCACTTTAGAGGAAAAAATTGAAGCCGTAAAAAAAGTGGAAGTTCTTATGTTAGATGATATTGGTGCAGAGCAAATGTCTAGTTGGGCAAGAGATGAAATATTAGGTACAATTCTTCAATACCGTATGCTAGAAAAATTGCCAACATTCTTTACATCGAATGCTGATTTAAATCAATTAGAGCATCACTTAACATATTCTCAACGTGGAGAAGAAGAAAGGGTTAAAGCAGCACGTATAGTAGATCGTGTTAAATTTTTAGCCAAACCAGTTAAAATTTCAGGTTCAAATTTAAGACATTCATAAAAAAATCAAAAAATGGCGTAAAATCACAAATTACTAAGTGATTTTGCGTCATTTTTTAATTATTTCTTTAATATATATAGGACTAGGTGGTGCTAGAAAGGGGGGAACAGGGTGATTGAAATTTTTTTCAATGAACCCATTGACGCAGCTTATGTCTACGAACGATTACAAAAACGCTTAAGAAAGCAATCGAGACCATACATTTTAAGAAGACACAAAATCAATACAATTTTAATCACATTTCCTCAAAACACTGAAGATTTAATAAAAAGTATTTTAGTTCCGACACTAGTACAATTTATTTTACTTCAAAAAGAAGATAAATGGATTCAATCCATTTTACATACATCTTTTTTCTATGAGGAAGACGAGCAAAGTCAAATCATACCTATTGCACAATCATTATTAAGAGGTACTAGAAGAAGCATACCAAATCAGAAAAAAATTCGTAGAAGTAAGAATTTAGTATCATATGCACTTTCTGAGTATATAAAAGATGGAGTAAATTTTAGCTTCGATTCATTTATTACATTTCGTTTGAAGGAATATTATAAGCAGTTAGCCTATGTTTGTGAAATTGCAATAGATGAGTACAAGTTAGAAAACGAATACCAGAATCTTATTGAGAGTCTAAGACAGCAGGTACTTAAAACGGAAGCACTTATTCCTCATGTGCATATAGTGTTTGACGGGAAGTTTAGCGTTTATGATCATCTGTTTTTACCACTTACTAAAGATGTATTAAAAGAATATGGTAAACAAGTGGAAAATAGGGAATATATAGATAACGAATTAATTTTGCCCTTAACGGCAATTGCACCTAAAAGAATTCATTTATACACTTCATCAGTCGATATTTCATTGATTATTACACTTCAAAATATCTTTCAAGAACGAGTCCTAATACATACATTACAAGAGTTTTCACAGGAAAAATTGAAGTGAAAATTTATAATTTAAAAAAGCATTGTCATAAATAAGTTTCTTTGATATAATAAATTTCGTTGCGAACAAAGCATACGAATATTGACAACATCATGTCGCTATGTTATAGTAACGAAAGAAAAGAATACTTATTTGTTGAAGAAGAGGCACCCGCTTCTCACCTGGATGACGCAAAAAGCTGTTATCAGGTAACAGAATCATTAATTACTTTGATACTGTCAGTGTGGGTGTATTTATATACCCACACTTTTTTGTTGGGTTATGATTGCTTCAACGATACAAATTAAGATCATTCTTACAATACCTTGGAGGTGTTTTACTATTAGCAAAGACATGATGGTAAACGATGGAATTCGTGCTCGTGAAGTTCGATTAATTGGTCCTAACGGAGATCAACTTGGAATCAAGACAAAACAAGAGGCTCTTGAGTTAGCTTCGAATGTTAATCTTGATCTAGTGATGGTAGCACCAACGGCAAAACCACCTGTATGTCGTATTATGGACTACGGAAAATTCCGATTCGAGCAACAAAAGAAAGACAAAGAGAGCCGTAAAAACCAAAAAATTATTAGCATGAAAGAAGTTCGTTTAAGTCCAACAATTGATGAACATGACTTTAACACAAAACTTCGTAATGCAATTAAGTTCTTAGAAAAAGGCGATAAAGTTAAAGCGTCTATTCGTTTCAAAGGACGCGCTATTACGCATAAGGAAATTGGACAACGAGTACTTGATCGTTTCTCAACTGCTTGTGCAGAAGTTGCAACTGTTGAGTCACATCCAAAAATGGACGGTCGTAGTATGTTCTTAGTCTTAGCACCTAAAAACGAAAAGTAATTTATTTGAGGAGGAAACACGATATGCCTAAAATGAAAACTCACCGTGGTTCAGCAAAACGTTTTAAAAAGACTGGATCTGGTAAATTAAAACGTGGTCGTGCATACACAAGCCACTTATTCGCTAACAAATCTACAAAAGCAAAACGTAAATTACGTAAAGCTTCATTAGTAAGCAAAGGCGATTTCAAACGTATCCGCTTTATGCTTACAAACATGAAATAAGAACGATAAACGTATTAGATAGATATCTAGGAGGGAAACAATATGCCAAGAGTTAAAGGCGGTACAGTTACACGCGCTCGTCGTAAAAAGGTTATTAAATTAGCAAAAGGTTATTACGGTTCTAAACATACATTATTCAAAGTTGCAAACCAACAAGTTATGAAATCATTAATGTATGCTTACCGTGACCGTCGTCAAAAGAAACGTGATTTCCGTAAATTATGGATCACTCGTATCAACGCGGCTGCTCGTATGAACGGACTTTCTTACAGCCGTTTAATGCACGGATTAAAATTAGCAGGTATCGAAGTTAACCGTAAAATGTTAGCTGACCTAGCTGTTGCTGACGAAAAAGCATTTGCTGAATTAGCAAACGCTGCAAAAGCTAACTTAAAATAATTCGTTTAAAAAATCCTTAACATTTGTTAAGGATTTTTTTTCACTTAATGTATAAATTGGCAACGAGGAAGTTAATTCGACGTATTATCCAATTTTAGGAATAAAGTATAATTGCAACTAAACCTCTGTCTTCGCCTTAAGGCTTGCCAATCGGCAAGTTTTCTTTATTTGAATTGATTTTTTTAACGAAACTAAATTCTTTTTTCATGTTATTAACGTTGGATTCATGACAATATTTCGTGAATCCAGATGGAAATGAAAACTCTTTTTCTAATAAATTTATTTCTGCCTCATTATTATTTTGTACAGCTTTTTGAAGTCTTTTTAAGTAACTTCTACCTAGCTCAATTCGAGTAGCAATCTCTTCTTTTTTTGATGAAACTTGACCGTGGCCTGGAACTAACAATGAGAATTCAAATTTACTAATCAGTTCTTCTGCCTTATCTAAAGTAGTGTAGTAACTTTTTACACTATCAAATACAATCGGAAGTTCAAAATCAGATAAATAATCCCCTGTAATCCATATTCCTAAATTTTCAATATAGAGGAATAAACCATCTTTAGTATGTCCAGGAGAATGATAAAATCTTAATGTTGTTTGTCCTATTTTAATTTCCTGACCATCTTCACTAATAATTAAATCAATTTTTGGGAATTGTATTGGCTGGGCATGATTAATGTAATTATCATTGTAAAATTGACGGATTTTTGATAGTTTATTATCCTTTTCAGGATGGTTATGTAAATTTTCGCTACCAATCGTCTTAGCGTTAGGAAATGCATAATAACCTATGATGTGATCAAAATCTCCATGTGTAAAGTATAAATAAATAGGTCGTTCATTTTTAATTGAATCAACAAATTCCTTTATCTCATTTATTTCGTGAGGTAACCAAGTTGGATCTACGATAATGATACAATCGTTTGTTGTTACAACGGTTGAGTTTGTTTGAAATAATGCACTTTGAAATACTGTAATATTGTCATTTTGAAATAAAATCATTGAATTACTCCTTTGTATAATTTTTAGAAAATTATGCTTATGCTTAATATTGTATCAAATAAAAGAAAAAACCTTAATGAATTAACTACAAATATGTCAATTCAATAAGGTTTTAACTATATTCAATGATTATCTTGGAAAGAAATTTGGCTTAAGCGTTGTATCATCGTATCGCTTATGAAATACATGAGTTGTAGCAGGCGACATAGGAGGAATTAACCACTTCCAATTACCTGTTAACTCACGGCAACATGATTCTTCTTGTTTTTCAAATTGGAGAAATTGCTGTGCAGCAGAATGATGATCAACAATACTAACGCCATTTTTTTTATATGAATATAAAACGGCAATATTTAATTCAACTAGTGCACGATCTTTCCAAAGTGTACTGTTTCTTTTTGTATCTTGGCCGATAATTTTTGCTACTTTAGGCAACAGATTAAAACGACTTTCATCAGCAAAATTTCGAGCACCGATTTCAGTTCCCATATACCATCCATTAAATGGGGCAGCACTATAAGATATACCACCAATCTCTAGAGTCATATCTGATATCATCGGAACAGCATACCATTTAGTATTTAGAGGGGAAAAATCATATTCAGGATGTTCGATTGGTACTTCGAGTACGATTTCATTTGGAATTGTAAAATAGTTTGGTTCATGATTGTCTAAGGAATAAACTATGGGCAAAATATCGAAGTTAGTACCATTTCCTTTCCAACCAAGCTTCTCACATTCCTTTGTAAACATGATTGATTTTGGATCTCCAATTATTCCATTTTCTGTTTCATAGCCAGCATATCGTATAAGCTGGTGATTATGGATTTTAAGAGAGTTATTTGTTCCTAGATTCGGTTTAAAAATTGTAATTGTAGGCAGAATCTTACCTGAATTTGTAGCATATTTTATATGATGCAATATTTCGTGCTCTATACTTTTACCATCGTTAATATGGCGAGCATCTAAAACATGAAGCTTATCCCAAAATAGTCTACCGATACAGCGGTTACTATTGCGCCACGCCATTTTTGCACCGTGCTCTAATTCCTCATAAGTATGAGTGTAAATTCCAGTATCTCGAATCTCGGCTTCGATATTTTTTAATCGTTTTTCTATTTGATCGGATTTATCGAGTTCCTTATAGCATTGTGATATAAATGAAAATGCTTCTTTATATAAAGCGGAAGTTGTTATCATATTAATCTCCAAATGGTTAATTTAAAAATCTAGTAGTAATTTGTAAGCTTCATTATTATACCCCACAAATAATTTGGAGAAAATTAATATTAAATTTATATGTTTTAATAGGAGGGTTGAAGAAATATCTAAAAATTTTGTCAAAAAGAATCCCAAATTGTATAATGTTAAATGTACATAATCATAAAAAAAAGGATGGATGAGTTTGTCTACTTTAGATGCAAAGTTACAAATGTTAAAAGAACTAACGGATGCAAACGGCGTAGCAGGATTTGAACATGAACCACGTGAAGTAATGAGAAAATATATTACACCACTTGCTGATGAGGTTGTAACTGATAATTTAGGAAGCTTAATAGCAGTTAAAACCGGTGACCCAAATGGTCCAAGAATTGAAGTTGCTGGACATCTTGATGAAGTTGGATTTATGGTTACACAAATCGATGACAAAGGATTTTTACGTTTTCAAACAATTGGTGGCTGGTGGTCGCAAGTAATGCTTGCTCAGCGTGTTACCATTTCAACAAAAGAAGGTAATATTACAGGTATTATTGGTTCGAAGCCACCTCATATTATGAGTGCTGAAGCAAGAAGAAAAGTAGTAGACATTAAGGATATGTTTATTGATATCGGTGCTTCAAGTAAAGAAGAGGCATTAGAATATGGTGTTCGTCCTGGAGACCAAGTTGTTCCATATTTTGAATTCCAGACGATGAAAAACGAAAAACTATTATTAGCAAAAGCATGGGATAATCGTATCGGTTGTGCTATTGCAATTGACGTTTTAGAACAATTACAAGGTCAAGCACATCCAAATATTGTATTTGGAGTTGGAACAGTACAAGAAGAAGTAGGACTTCGTGGTGCGAAAACATCTACATATAAAATTGAACCAGATATCGGTTTTGCATTAGATGTCGGTGTTGCAGGTGACATGCCAGGTGTATCTGAAAGAGAAGCACAAGGCAAATTAGGCAAAGGCCCTCAAATCGTTTTATATGATGCATCAATGGTATCTCATAAAGATTTACGTGAATTTGTAGTAAGTGTAGCAGATGAAATTGGTATTCCATATCAATATGAATCAATGCCTGGCGGAGGAACTGACGCTGGTTCAATGCATATTACGATGAAAGGTGTTCCAGCATTAGCAGTCACAATTCCAACGAGATATATTCATTCACATTCTGGTATCCTTCATCGTGATGACTATGAAAATACAGTTAAATTACTCGTAGAAGTAATCAAACGATTAGATCGCGAAACAGTAGAGCGTTTAACATATAACTAAGAAAAAAAAATCCCTCATTTATTGAGGGATTTTTTTGTAGATTTAAATTGAATTGCCTACATCTTGCATTTTTAGGTAACCCCTTATGAGTAACTAAAAACCAAGAAATTATGGTTATAGTACGTCATGAAGCCCCTATGAGTAACTAAATAGCAAGATATGGCCGTTATAGTACCTCAAGAAGCCCTTAAGAGGAACTAAAATACAAAATTTTGCAGTTATAGTACCTCATAAAACTCATAAGAGTAACTAAATTTCACAATCTTGCTTTATTACATCCTCATGAATTTCACTTGAGTAAGTAATATTCATATCTCCGAAAAAACCCTTATTTATTAAGGTTTTTTTGCTTTATCTACCTACCACCCCAACCAGATTTTTCCACTTTTTGCGTATTTAGCGTTATCGAACTGAAACAAATTGTATTCTTCCTATAACTAGTTTGAAATAGTTTTGTCATATCTTATTGTTATCATAAATGCATGCTTTTCAATAAGGATACTCGGAAATAGAATTAAAAAAATGGATTTTTAGAGAATTTTTAAAGCAAATAAATAACAGATAGACTCCTATTTTGTAAATGGAGTTTAATAAGGAGCCAAGACTTTTATAGTACTTGGCTGATTTTTTTATATCTAGGGAGAATCCTTATTTAAAAATATGGAAAAGTAAAATAAATAGAAAGTTTTGAGGTGAGTTAATGAAAGCAAAAGTTAAAGTGAAAAACGTAACAAAGGTTTTCGGTAAATCTCCAAAGAACGCCATAAAGTTACTAGAAAAAGGCTACTCAAAGAAGCAAATTTTAGAGCAAACAAATTCAACAATTGGAGTGAATAATGCAAGCTTTGAAATATTTCCAGGTGAGATTTTTGTTGTGATGGGACTGTCAGGTAGTGGTAAATCAACCTTGATTAGAATGCTCAATCGGTTAATTGAACCAACAATCGGACAAATCTTGATCGACGATGAAGACATCGTAAAAATGAATCCTCAGCAGTTAAGAGATGTCCGTCGTAAAAAAATCAGTATGGTTTTCCAAAATTTTGCTTTGTTCCCACACAAGACAATTCTTGAAAATACTGAATATGGTTTGGAAATACAAAATATTTCACAGGAAGAAAGAACAGAAAAAGCTCTGAAGTCATTAGAAATAGTTGGCTTAAAAGGATATGAGCATCAATTCCCATCACAATTAAGTGGTGGTATGCAACAACGTGTTGGGCTTGCAAGGGCACTAACAAGTGACACGGATATTTTATTAATGGATGAAGCATTTAGCGCGCTCGATCCATTAATTCGTAAAGATATGCAGGACGAATTATTAGAACTGCAAGAGACGATGAAAAAGACGATTATCTTTATTACGCATGACCTCGATGAGGCTTTGCGTATTGGAGACAGAATTGCTCTTATGAAAGATGGTAACATAATGCAGATTGGTTCTCCTGAAGAGATCATGGTAAATCCAGCCAATGAATATGTTGAACGATTTGTAGAAGATGTAGACCTTTCAAAAGTATTAACGGCGGCTCATGTGCAGAAGCGTGCTGAAAGAATTACGCCTGACCGTGGACCGCGTGTAGCTTTACAAATAATGAGAGATCAAGGTTATTCAAGTATTTTTGTTGTCGATCGTAGACAAAAGCTACTTGGAGCCATTAATGCTGATGACGCTTCAAATGCTCTTATTAAAAATAAATCGGTAGAGGAAGTTATGCAAAAGGACATTGTGTCTGTTAATGAAGATACATTATTAACGGATGTAATCGGGGCACTGGCAACTTCTGCTCTTCCATTAGCTGTAGTAGATGAAAATAATCGATTAAAAGGCGTTATTATACGTGGAGCTGTTATCGGTGCTTTAGCAGGTAAAACAGACGATTTGAATATAAAAGGAGGTTAATATATGGGTATTCCAAAAATTCCGTTAGCTGAATGGATTGATAAAATTGTCGAAGTGATTATTAAAATTTTTCATCCTCTATTTAACGTAATAACCAACATCACAGAAACCCTTTTAAATGGCCTTGTTAAGGTTTTAGGACTTGGCCCATCCATTATTCTAATATTAATAATTTCATTACTGGCTTTTTATACAAGTAGGTGGACAGTTGGTCTGTTTACATTACTCGGATTGTTATTAATAGATAATCTTGGACTTTGGGATGCTACAGTTGATTCGTTAGCATTGATTTTATCAGCGATCGTTATTACTGTTGTAATTGGAATTCCTTTAGGGATTTGGACGTCGCAAAACGATCGAGTGAAACAAGTTCTTACTCCAATACTCGACTTTATGCAAACAATGCCAGCATTTGTCTATTTAATTCCAGCCATTCTCTTTTTTGGAATTGGGGTAGTTCCTGGTATTTTAGCTTCAGTCATATTTGCAATCCCACCTACAATACGCTTAACGAATTTAGGTATACGTGAGGTTCCAAATGATTTAATAGAGGCATCAAATGCTTTTGGATCAACAACGTGGCAAAGACTCTTTAAAGTGCAGTTACCTTTAGCAGCACCTACGATTTTAGCGGGTATTAATCAAAGTATTATGCTTGCATTATCGATGGTAGTTATTTCATCACTAGTAGGTGCTCCAGGATTAGGTGCCGAGGTTTATCGTGCAGTAACACAGATTAAAGTAGGTGAAGGGTTCGAGGCAGGAATATCAATTGTTATTGTTGCAATTATTCTTGACCGAATTTCTCAAAATCTTCGTCAACCTGCTTATGGGAAAAAAATTGCGAAAAAATATGTTTATGGGTTAATTGCATTAATCTTTTGTATTTCCGCCATTACAGTTGCCGCTTCAGGTGGTAAAGATCAAAAAAAATCTTCAAATAAAATAGGTGCCGAGGTTAATTTTGAGATTACCGGAATTGATCCAGGAGCTGGGTTAATGAAAGCAACTGAAAAAGCGATGAAGGATTATGGTTTAAAGGATTGGACATTAAAAGAAGGCTCTTCTGCAGCGATGACTGCTGAATTGAAAAAAGCGTATGAAAATAAAGAACCTATAATCGTTACAGCATGGACGCCTCACTGGATGTTTTCAAAATATAAATTAAAGTATTTAGAAGATCCAAAAGGGTCATTTGGTAAGGATGAAGAAATTCATACAGTAGTTAGAAAAGGATTAAAAGAAGACATGCCAGGTGCATATAAGATTTTAGATAACTTTTCATGGAAACCTTCTGATATGGAAGAAGTTATGAGTGATATTCAAGAAGGTGCGAAACCTGAGAATGCAGCGGCGAAATGGATCAAAAAGCATCAAGATCAAGTAAATAATTGGACGAAAGATGCTTCAAAAGGAAATGGTGAAAAAATTAGTCTCGTTTATGTTTCATGGGAATCTGAAGTAGCCAGTACAAATGTGATTGGAAAAGTACTTGAAAATCAAGGCTATGACGTTACATTAAAACAAGTTGAGGCAGGACCAATGTTTGCTGGTATCTCAGATGGAAGTGCAGATGCAATGGTCGCAGCTTGGCTTCCGACAACTCATAAAGATTACATGAATGAGTACAAAAAACAATTGGTTGATCTTGGACCGAATTTAAAAGGGACAAAATTAGGCTTAGTCGTACCAAAATATATGAAGATTAATTCGATCGATGATTTAAAAGGTAAAACGAAATAGTCAAAATAAAAGGACTAACGAAAAGTTAATAACTTAAGTTAGTCCTTTTTTATGTTTTGAACAGATTAGATTACTGACTTACTCCATTTTCTAATACTGAGAGTAGTTCATGCTTTTGATCTTCAGTAGCGTGACTCCAAAAAACTTCGAGAAGTACACCTAAACCTGGTAATACTTTTTCCTCGCCACTTTGAATAGCATCTACAATTGTTGCTTCTAATTGATCACTTTTATTACCTGAAATATTGTGAAGAACTGCTCCGCGAATATTAAAATTCATTTGGATTTCTCCTTTCATGTTAAGCTTAATGTAGTATTTGTAAACAGAAACGATTTTATGTATGATAAACGATATGATATACGATGAAAGGTAAAGGAAACTTATGAAACAAATTGATTCCATACAAAATAATTCTGTAAAGGCTTGGAAAAAACTACATACAAAAAAAGGAAGAGATAAAGCTAAACAATTTATCGTAGAAGGTTTTCATTTAGTGGAGGAGGCAATTAAGCATGATGCACCGATTCTTCATTTATTAATTAGTGAAGATATTGACTTACCTTCTAATTTTTCAACTGGGTCATTTGATATAATGTATATATCTAAAGAGGTTAGCAAAGAATTAAGCGAAACAGAAACATCTCAAGGAATTTTTGCAATTATTGAATTTTCTTTTGTAAGAATTGATTTTGAGAAAGTGTCAAAATTATTATTAATTGATGAAGTTCAAGATCCTGGGAATGTTGGAACAATGATTCGTACTGCGGATGCTGCTGGTTTTGATGGGGTTATTTTAGGCTCAGGTACAAGCGATCTATATAATGCTAAAACAATTCGATCCACTCAAGGTTCATTATTCCATTTACCAATATTACGTGGTGATTTAGTTGACGCAATTTCTAATTTAAAAGATAAAGGAATAACTGTTTACGGAACATCTCTTCAAAATGCAAAACCATTTAATGAAGTAAACGTTACAAATCGTTTTGCCATTATTGTAGGAAATGAAGGCAAAGGTGTGAATTCAACATTACTTTCATTAACTGATGAAAATCTATATATACCGATTTATGGTAAAGCCGAATCATTAAACGTTGGTATTGCAGCAGGGATTCTAATGTATAGTCTGTGAGAAATAGAAAATGTTAGAAGCCATTTGAGCTTTTTAAGTCAGTAAAAATGATTCAAATGATTTAGTAAATAATTATGTTGAGCAGTTGCATTAATTGAAAAAAATCAATATAATTAATTAAGAAAAATTTAATACATAAAAAGCTTTGACAGAGAGTAGTAAATTTGAATCTCTATTTTAGGGAAAAGGTGCCGTAGACTGTAAGCACTTTTATAGTAGACCAAATTGAATTCACCTCTTGAGCTAGCGCCGGGACCATTTTTAAATGTAAAGGCGACTCGGTCTATCTAAGTAGATCGTTATATGAATGAAGTGAGCAGTTAGTTTTTTGTAAATAATAACTGTTAATTAGGGTGGTACCGCGATCAATCCTCGTCCCTTTTTTGGGAGCGAGGTTTTTTTATGTTTAAATTTATGAATTTGAATAGGAGGATTATTCATGCAAGAGCGTTTAGTTTCTTTACAAGCAGAAGCGATTAAGCAAATAGAAGAAGCAAAAGATTTAAAAGCATTAAATGAAATAAGAATTGCCTATCTAGGGAAAAAAGGTCCGATTACTGAAGCAATGAAAGCAATGAAGGATTTATCTCCTGAAGAGCGCCCAAAAATGGGAGCAGTTGCTAATGAAGTACGTGCGGCAATCCAAGAAAAACTTGAAGCAAAGCAAGTTGTATTAGAACAAAATGCAATTAATGAGAAATTAGAAAGTGAATCAATTGACGTAACACTTCCAGGAAGACCAGTTCATGCAGGTGGAGCTCATCCATTAAGAGCGGTTATTCAAGAAATTGAAGATTTATTTATTGGAATGGGATATGAAATCGCAGAAGGTCCAGAAGTAGAAAAGGACTATTATAATTTCGAAGCCTTAAATTTACCAAAAGGTCATCCAGCTCGTGATATGCAGGATTCATTCTATATTTCTGAAGAAACATTAATGAGAACTCATACTTCACCTGTTCAAGCTAGAACAATGGAAGCAAACGCGGAAAAAGGACCAATTAAAATAATTTGTCCAGGTAAAGTTTATCGCCGTGACGATGATGATGCTACACATTCTCATCAATTCATGCAAATCGAAGGTCTTGTAATTGGTGAAAACATTTCAATGAGTGATTTAAAAGGTACTTTACAACTTTTTGCAAAAAAAATGTTTGGTGAAGATCGTGAAATTCGATTACGCCCAAGCTTCTTCCCATTCACTGAGCCTTCAGTAGAAATGGATATTTCTTGTATGAAATGTGGAGGAAAAGGCTGTAACATGTGTAAGCACACTGGATGGATTGAAATTTTAGGTGCAGGAATGGTGCATCCTAACGTACTTGAGATGGCTGGATATAATCCAAAAGAAGTTCAAGGATTTGCTTTCGGTATGGGTCCAGAACGTATTGCATTATTAAAATATGGTATTGATGATATTCGTCATTTCTATACGAACGATATAAGATTCTTAAAGCAATTCCAACAAATGTAAGGTAGGAGGGGACAAAACATGTTTGTATCAACAAAATGGTTACAAGAATACGTTGATTTAAGTGGTGTTACACCAGACGAGCTTGCAAAATTAATAACAAAAGCAGGTATTGAAGTTGAAGGTGTTAATCATCTTTCAGAAGGAATTAAAAATGTTGTAGTTGGTTATGTAATGGAACGTGAACAACATCCAGAGGCAGATAAATTATCAAAATGTACTGTTGATGTTGGAGAAGAACAACCAGTACAAATTATTTGTGGCGCACCAAATGTTGCTAAAGGTCAAAAAGTGATCGTGGCAAAGGTAGGCGCTGTTTTACCGGGGAATTTTAAAATTAAAAAAGCAAAATTACGTGGTGAAGTTTCTGAAGGAATGATTTGCTCTCTGCAAGAATTAGGAATTGAAGGCAAAGTCGTTGCAAAAGAATTCTCAAATGGAATTTTTGTTTTACCAAGTGATGCAGAAGTAGGAGCAGATGCATTAGATGTACTATATCGTGATGATGCGGTATTAGAACTTGGCTTAACACCAAACCGTGCTGATTGCTTAAATATGATTGGTGTTGCTTATGAGGTAGCTGCGATTTTAGATCGTGACGTGAAACTTCCAGCGATTAGCGCTCAATCAGCTATAACTGCTGATTATGTTTCAGTTTCAATTGAATCAAAAGAAGATGCACCATATTATAGTGCTAAATTAGTTAAAGGCGTAAAAATTGGTCCTTCTCCATTATGGATGCAAGCTCGTTTAATGAGTGCTGGTATTCGTCCGATTAATAATGTGGTTGATATTACGAACTATATTTTAATTGAGTATGGTCAACCATTACACGCGTTTGATTTTAATAAATTAAATAGTAATCAAATTATCGTTCGTCTTGCGAAAGAAAACGAAAAAATCATTACGCTTGATGGTGAAGAGCGCACATTACAGCCACATAATTTAGTAATCGCAACAGAAAAAGAAGCAGTTGCAGTTGCAGGTGTAATGGGTGGTCAAAGTACTGAAGTTGATGTTGAAACTGTAGACGTTTTAATTGAATCAGCTGTTTTCAGAGGTCAAAGTGTTCGCCAAACTTCAAAAGACCTGGGCTTACGTAGCGATTCAAGTGCTCGTTTTGAAAAAGGTATTGATGCATCTCGTACATTCCCTGCTTCTGAACGTGCTGCTCAGTTAATGGCTGAACTAGCTGGTGGAACAATTGTTGAAGGTACTGTTATTGCGGACAATTTAGTTGAAGATGCTAAAAAAGTTTCAGTTTCTGTTAGTAAGATTAATGGTGTTCTTGGTACATCAATTGATGCTGAAACAGTAAAAGATATTTTCCGTCGCTTAAGATTAGAAGCTACCGGAAATGGTGAAGTATTCACAATTACTGTTCCAAGTCGTCGTGGTGATCTTTCAATTGAAGAAGATTTAGTTGAAGAAGTAGGAAGATTATATGGCTATGATCATATTCCTGCTACATTACCAACGGGTGTTGCTAGCCGTGGGCAATTAACACCTTATCAAGCAAAACGTAGAAGAATTCGTCAGTATTTACAGCATGCAGGTCTTTACGAAGCTGTTACGTACTCTTTAACAAGCAATAATAAAGTAAAACGCTTTGCATTAGAAACAGTAGATGCAGAACCTGTACGTTTGGCATTACCTATGAGTGAAGAACGCAGTGAGCTACGTTTCAGTTTAGTACCACATTTATTAGATGCGATTGCATATAATGTTGCACGTAAAGAAGAAAATGTTCAACTATTTGAAACAGGCTCTGTATTCTTAACAAAAGAAAAGAACGATCTTCCACATGAAGAAGAATATTTAGCAGGAGCATTAACTGGTTTATGGTTGCAACATGCTTGGCAAGGCGAGAAAAAAGCTGTTGATTTCTATGTTGTAAAAGGTATTTTAGACGGATTATTTAATGAATTAGGTTTATCAAATAAAATAACTTATCTGGCTGCTAAGAAAGAAGAATTACACCCAGGACGTACTGCAAGTATTTTATTAAACGGAGAAGAAATTGGTTTTATCGGTCAAGTTCATCCTGTTACTCAAAAAGAGTGGGATCTTAAAGAAACGTATGTATTCCAATTATCTCTTGAAAAACTATTAAATACTGAATTTGATGATATTTTATACAATGCAATTCCTCGTTTCCCATCAATGAACCGAGATATGGCATTAGTAGTTGATTCAAAAGTATTTGCTGGTGATATTCTATCTACAATTCGTTCAACTGGTGGAAGACTTCTAAAGGATGCTACAATCTTCGATTTATACGAAGGAGATAAGATGGAAGCTGGTAAGAAATCAGTTGCCTTCTCATTAACATATTTCGATCCAGAACGTACTTTAACGGATGAAGAAGTAACTAAAGCTCATTCAAAAGTATTAAAAGCAGTAGAAGAAACACATAATGCTCAGTTACGTGGGTAAATAATTAATTAATAATATATTGAAATTGATAAAAACCAAGTTCTTTTTTTAAAGAATTTGGTTTTTTTGTGCTGCAGGTATGTCAGGCTTTACCTATATTCTTGATACAACTACTCAAAATTTAGATGCAGGTGAAGCGGTAAGATCACCTTTTCAAATAATATATATAAAAAACCCTTCAAAGTAGACGGGGTATAACTTTTTGCTGTCTACTATTGAAGGGTATTTAATCAGATATTTAAGTTAATATCAATAATCATACTTCAAAATTTATTTTCGATAAGCTTATTGAATCACTAAATATCTAGTCTAACGATGTTTAGTGCAGCACTATTTACACTTGCACCATCAACACTGTTTGCTAAATGGTCTGGGGTAGCACCAATATTTCTAAGCTGGAATTGTTCACCAGCTGTGAAATGTACCATTACCTCGCCATTAATTTGTAAATTTGTCATTGGACTATTAGGGAGATCTACACCAGTTCCGAATTCGCTGCCTTGAACCATGGTAAATATTGGAGTTAAGCCACTGAATATTGCATAAGCTCCTTCAATTGGTTGTGTGCCTGTACCACCCATATTTCTAAAAATCACACTGTAGTTAATTAAATAATCTCCGGTGCTCATTACTGTAATTGTATCTCCTCCAATAAGGGCGAAATCTCCAGAATTAAGTCCCACATTATTAAAGGATACTGGTGTATTTGTTGGTATATTACCTTGAGAATTAGTATTGTAAAAACTTGCATACATTGGAGTACAACTACATTCACCTGTTGCTCCCCTAGGTCCGGTTGCTCCAGTAGCACCAGTAGCACCAGTAGTACCAGTAGCGCCAGTAGCACCACGTTCACCAGTAGCACCAGTAGCGCCGGTAGCACCAGTAGCACCAGTAGCGCCAGTAGCACCAGTAGCGCCAGTAGCACCAGTAGCACCAGTATTGCCAGTAGCACCAGTATTGCCAGTAGCACCAGTATTGCCAGTAGCACCAGTATTGCCAGTAGCACCAGTAGCACCACGTTCACCAGTAGCGCCAGTAGCGCCAGTAGCACCAGTATTGCCAGTAGCACCAGTATTGCCAGTAGCACCAGTAGCACCAGTAGCACCAGTTGGACCAGTTGGACCAGTAGCGCCAGTAGCACCAGTAGCGCCAGTATTGCCAGTAGCACCACGTTCACCAGTAGCGCCAGTAGCACCAGTATTGCCAGTAGCACCAGTAGCACCACGTTCACCAGTAGCGCCAGTAGCACCAGTAGCGCCAGTAGCACCAGTATTGCCAGTATTGCCAGTAGCACCAGTAGCACCAGTAGCACCAGTAGCACCAGTAGCGCCAGTATTGCCAGTAGCACCAGTAGCACCAGTAGCACCAGTAGCGCCAGTTGGACCAGTTGGACCAGTTGGACCAGTTGGACCAGTTGGACCAGTTGGACCAGTTGGACCAGTAGCGCCAGTAGCGCCAGTAGCACCAGTTGGACCAGTAGCACCAGTAGCACCAGTAGCGCCAGTAGCGCCAGTAGTACCGGTTGCTCCCGCCGGTCCAGTTGGTCCCGCCGGTCCGGTTCCTGTAGCTCCATTATTTTCTACATTTACACAAACGTTTACATTTTGCTTTACGTTGCATCCGCAATTTCTTTTTCCACAATCATGACATCTATCATCATGACATCTGCAATCATCATGGTCGTGATTACATTTCTTGCATTTATCACGGCATCTGCAATCATCTTGATGGTGATCACATTTTCTGCATTTACATTTGCATTTGCAATTTTTATGTTTACATTTCTTGCATTTACATTTGGAATCATCATGGTCGTGATCACATTTCTTGCATTTATCTTCTTTGCTCAATAATTTCACCACCTTCAAGTATTCCTGTTATTTTATGAGACAAGCCATTAAGACGTTTGGGCGAATATAAATTATTTTTGAAAAATATTATATAAATAAAAAATTGTTTCAATATAAATTCATTTATTCTGGCTTGTAAAAAGCACTTAATTTTTTGAAAGGGAAATTATATTTGAATAATGATTAATTTGTACATGTTTTTTGACTCATTTTTTTGATAATAATGAACCAATTTGTCCTTTTTTTATACAATAAAATGTACAATTAAAATTTTATGAGAGGTGTATTTTTTTGCCACTACCACCATTACCACCACGATTTCCACAACCTTCAGAACAACCAGAAGAACCAGAAATGTCACTAAATACAGATCCTTCAGATTCGCCTGTAACAAATTCTCATTTTTCACCTAGTTATTCATTTGATTCGAATGATTCAAATGATTCAAATGGTTTAATTGGACCAGTAGGACCAATAGGACCTATGGGTCCAACAGGTCCAACAGGTGCAACAGGCCCACGAGGAGAAAGAGGTAAGCGAGGTAAAGAAGGTGATGATGGAGACAGAGGTCCAAGAGGTCATATGGGACCAATGGGACCAATGGGACCGATGGGACCGACGGGACCAACATCACCACCTGTATTTGTCTTAGGCCCAACAGGCCCAGCGGGAGCAACAGGTCCAGCGGGAGCAACAGGCCCAGCGGGAGCAACAGGTCCAGCGGGAGCAACAGGTCCAGCGGGAGCAACAGGCCCAGCGGGAGCAACAGGTCCAGCGGGAGCAACAGGTCCAGCGGGAGCAACAGGCCCAGCGGGAGCAACAGGTCCAGCGGGAGCAACAGGTCCAGCGGGAACACCAGGAGCAGACGGAGCAACAGGCCCAGCAGGAGCAGACGGAGCAACAGGCCCAGCAGGAGCAACAGGTCCAGCAGGAGCACCAGGAGCAGACGGAGCAACAGGCCCAGCAGGAGCAACAGGTCCAGCAGGAGCAGCAGGAGCAGACGGAGCGACAGGCCCAGCAGGAGCAACAGGAGCAGACGGAGCAACAGGCCCAGCGGGAGCAACAGGCCTAGCAGGAGCAACAGGCCCAGCAGGAGCAACAGGCCCAGCAGGAGCAACAGGAGCAGACGGAGCAACAGGCCCAGCAGGAGCAACAGGTCCAGCAGGAGCAACAGGTCCAGCAGGAGCAACAGGAGCAGACGGAGCAACAGGCCCAGCAGGAGCAACAGGTCCAGCAGGAGCAACAGGTCCAGCAGGAGCAACAGGAGCAGACGGAGCGACAGGAGCAGCGGGAGCAACAGGTCCAGCAGGAGCAACAGGTCCAGCAGGAGCAACAGGTCCAGCAGGAGCAACAGGAGCAGACGGAGCGACAGGAGCAGCGGGAGCAACAGGCCCAGCAGGAGCAACAGGCCCAGCAGGAGCAACAGGTCCAGCAGGAGTAACAGGTCCAGCAGGAGCAACAGGAGCAGACGGAGCAACAGGCCCAGCGGGAGCAACAGGTCCAGCAGGAGCAACAGGTTCAGCAGGTATACCAGGTACAGGTGCAATCATTCCGTTTGCATCAGGTGCACCAATTGCAATGGCATCAGTAGATGTTCTTGGAGTCAGTGTAGCTAGTACGGCAGGTCTTGTAGGATTTGGAATTTCACTTCCGAATGTTTCATTATTACCTGGACCAGCGATTAATTTAACTGGAACTGGATTGCCAACTGAGATTCTTGATTTTGCATTCTCAATGCCTAGAGATGGTATTATTACAGCTATTTCTGCATCTTATAGTAATGTAGTAGCTTTGAATATTTTAGGAACGAGTATTACGGTTACTGCACAATTATATAGTGCACCGGTAAATAGCAATAACTTTACTCCAGTTTCAGGTGCAAGCGTCACTTTACCAGCTCTAGTAGGTCCGCTTACAATAGGCCAAATCACAAGCGGTATTTCTACACCTTTAGCAATACCAGTCACAGCACAAACTCGTTTAATGATGGTATATACTGCAACTGGATCTGGTATTAGCCTTGTTAATACTGTTACGGGATATGCTAGCGCAGGAGTAGCTATTAATTAATAGATAATAATGATAAATAGAATTAAAATTTGACTCTATTAAACTAGATCATATATGACTATCATTGATAGTTTTGAATCTAGTAAGTAGAGTTTTTTTGCGGATTTTTAATAGAAATAGTATTAATATCCAAACAAACTTGTCCTACAAAAATATGATAAAGTGTACGTCAAAATATTTTTGGAGGTGTATCTATTTGCCAATACCACCAGGCCCACCAGGCCCACCAATTCCACCATTATTCCCACTACCGCCTAGTCCAACGGGTCCAACTGGAGCAACAATGCCGCCAGGCCCAGGAGTACCGCCACCAGCTCCTCCAGGCCCGTCAGGAATCACAGGTCCAACAGGCCCACAAGGCCCAACAGGTTCAGCAGGAGCAACAGGTCCAGCGGGAGCGACAGGCCCAGCAGGAGCAACAGGTCCAGCAGGAGCAACAGGTCCAGCAGGAGCAACAGGCCCAGCGGGAGCAACAGGTTCAGACGGAGCGCCAGGCCCAGCAGGAGCAACAGGTCCAGCAGGAGCAACAGGTCCAGCAGGAGCAACAGGTTCAGACGGAGCGACAGGCCCAGCAGGAGCAACAGGAGCAGACGGAGCGACAGGCCCAGCGGGAGCAACAGGTCCAGCAGGAGCGGCAGGAGCAGACGGAGCGACAGGTCCAGCGGGAGCAACAGGTCCAGCAGGAGCGACAGGAGCAGACGGAGCGACAGGTCCAGCAGGAGCAACAGGCCCAGCAGGAGCAACAGGAGCAGACGGAGCGACAGGCCCAGCAGGAGCAACAGGTCCAGCAGGAGCAACAGGTCCAGCAGGAGCAACAGGAGCAGACGGAGCGACAGGCCCAGCAGGAGCAACAGGCCCAGCAGGAGTAACAGGTCCAGCAGGAGCAACAGGCCCAGCAGGAGCAGACGGAGCAACAGGCCCAGCAGGAGCAACAGGAGCAGACGGAGCAACAGGCCCAGCCGGAGCAACAGGAGCAGACGGAGCAACAGGCCCAGCCGGAGCAACAGGAGCAGACGGAGCAACAGGCCCAGCAGGAGCAACAGGTCCAGCAGGAGCAACAGGTCCAGCAGGAGCAACAGGAGCAGATGGAGCGACAGGCCCAGCAGGAGCAACAGGTCCAGCAGGAGCAACAGGAGCAGACGGAGCGACAGGCCCAGCAGGAGCAACAGGTCCAGCAGGAGCAACAGGAGTAGACGGAGCGACAGGCCCAGCGGGAGCAACAGGTCCAGCGGGGGCAACAGGAGCAGACGGAGCGACAGGCCCAGCGGGAGCAACAGGTCCAGCGGGGGCAACAGGAGCAGACGGAGCGACAGGCCCAGCGGGAGCAACAGGTCCAGCGGGGGCAACAGGAGCAGACGGAGCGACAGGCCCAGCGGGAGCAACAGGTCCAGCGGGGGCAACAGGAGTAGACGGAGCGACAGGCCCAGCAGGAGCAACAGGTCCAGCAGGAGCAACAGGAGCAGACGGAGCGACAGGCCCAGCAGGAGCAACAGGTCCAGCGGGAGCAACAGGTCCAGCGGGAGCAACAGGCCCAGCCGGAGCGACAGGCCCAGCAGGAGCAACAGGTCCAGCGGGAGCAACAGGAGCAGACGGAGCGACAGGCCCAGCAGGAGCAACAGGTCCAGCGGGAGCAACAGGAGCAACGGGTCCGAGTGTAACTTCAACTGGATTCTCAGCATTCATTCCAAGTGTAAATACTGCTGCTACAGCTCAATTAACTAACTGGAGTGTTGCTAGTCCACATTTCAGTTCACCAGCTTTTGATCCAACACTTGGTAATTTTACAGTACCTGCTACAGGAAGATATACTTTTGAAGCAACAATTAACTATTCTACAACTGCAACAATAACGGCTGCTATCGGAGCAGGGATCAATCCTTCTTTTGTAATACGTAGAACTGCTCCTACTACTGCTGACTTAATAAGTGGTTTAGTACCAATTTTAGATGTAAATATACTTGCAGTACTGAACTTAAGAGCAATTCTAGGAGATGGAGCTGTCACGATTACAGGTGATTTCGAATTAACTGCAGGAGATGTGATTGGCCTCTTCTATGAAGCAGACGGATTGACAGTTCAGCTTACTTTAGGTGGAAACAATACAGCTGGTATCACTTGGTCAGTTCACCGTATTTCTTAACAATCACTCTTAGAGATTAGTAGTCCAATATTAAGGTGATGACAGTCCTCATTAATTATTCAATAGTAATCTATTCGAATAAATTAATGAGGATTTTTTTATTAAATAATTAATACTGACCAAATATTTCCATCTTGAATATATTGATTAATGTATGTGTTATTTAGATATATGAAGGGGAATAAATTTAAAAGAAATCATACTTGCTAATGCAGTGAGATACTAAGAAGGTGTTTAATGAATGAAAACTAGTATTATTATTTTGACCTATAATCAGCTCGAGGTATCGAAAAAATGCTTTGAAAGTCTTGCGAAATATACAAAGAAAGATGAAGTAGAAATCATTGTTATTGATAATGGCTCGACTGATGGTACCCGAGATTATTTAAAGAATAATCCTTCTTTTATTACAATCTTTAATGAGATAAATATGGGGTTTGCTAAAGGGTGTAATCAAGGAATTGAAGTCGCAACAGGTGATAACTTGTTATTTTTAAATAATGATACAATCGTTACAGAAAATTGGTTAGAAGCAATGCTTACTCTTTTATATAGTAACGATAAAATTGGCATGGTTGGACCTGTTAGTAATTATGTAAGTGGATTGCAGCGAATTAATGTTGATTATCAAAATGATCAAGAAATTAATGATTTTTCATTAAAATATTGTGCCAATGTAAAAGGAATGTCTAAGCAAGTATTAAGATTAGTAGGATTTTGTTTATTAGTTAGACGCGAATTAATTGATCGGTTAGTAGGATTTGATGAGAGATTTAAACTAGGTTCATTTGAGGATGATGATATTTGTTTAAGAACTATTTTAGAAGGATATGAATTGCATATTGCATTAGATTCATTTGTTCATCATTATGGCCACATGACATTTAATGGAAATAGTGATATTAACATAAATCACCTATATATTGAAAATAGAATGAAGTATATCGAGAAGTGGGGAAACAATCTAATTGATATTGGTTATCCGAAGACGGAAGTTATTGAAATGGTACCGGGTAACATAAATAATGTATTAGAAATTGGTTGCTTAGCAGGAGCTACAGGTCTAGAAATTAAAAATCTATACAAATGTGAATTATATGGAACAGAAAGTGATTCAGAGTTATCCTCAATTGCATCACAATTTTATAAGAGGGTTGATACAATCGGTGTTGACGAAGTGCCCCACAGTTATCCTAAGGCGTTTTTTGATTTAATCATAATTGATAATATTGTAAACCATCTTGTAGATCCTTGGAGTTATGTAAAAGAAATCACTAATCTTTTAAAACCATCTGGCTCAATTATTTGTAGAGTTCCAAATGTTTCCCATGGTGAAGTTCTCTTTCAATTACTACAAGGCCAATGGAATTATATACACGCTGGGATATTGAAAAAAGAAAATATTAGATTTTTCACGCCTCAAACAATTAATACGCTATTTCCAACTGACCAATTTGAAATGACCACGAAAAAGAATGAAAATATATATGTAGATTTAAATATTAAGTTGTTTTTTGAAGAAGTAGTTCACCTAGCTCATAGTTTTGGAATAAATCTTGAACAACTAACTTCAAATCTTGAAATATATAATATGCTCATGTTAATAAGGAAAAAATGATTAAAAGGCAGTTGAGAGATTCTCAGCTGCCTTCGTTATTTAATCGATCTGAAAAGTACTCTCTATTTGAAAGAATACTTGGGTGTGTTGGATAAAATTTATAAGCTAATTCATTGTGCTCATTTGCAAGTCGAAACTCACCTATTCTGTCATAGCATACAGCTAGCTGTAAATGTGGTAGCCAAGTAGTACATGATGGGTTGTGAAGAATCAAACGATTGTTAACCTTATTTAAGGTTGCTTCTTTATACCAATAAATAGCTGAATTAAAATTATTTTTTTCAAAAAATGTATAAGCCAATCTACAACATGTTTCTGGATGAGTATTACCATATTTAAGGGCTCTTAATAACCAAGTAGTTTCTAAGTCTCTTAGATTAAACTCATGATAACTATTAGCAATATAATGACAGGCAAGGATATTAAGTTCCTCAAATGGCTGATTTAATCTCAAAAATTTAAAAAAATACTTTATTGATCGATCATGTTGATGATCTGAACTTAACTCTTTTGCATAATAAAATAAATCCATCGTAGAAAGATTAATGTGATTACTTAACATTTGTTCATATATTTGAATATTTTCTTTTGTATTTTGTGTAAAAGGAAGATCTGTAATAACGAGATTAGTAGAAAATGATTCAGAGATTTGTTCATTATTCATATCCGGTGAATGACTATTTGAACTTAATCTTTTAAATAATCTACTAATTTTTTGTTTACTTTTTTCATTCCATCCAATCTGATAATCGACAGCTACATTATAAACTTCATTGTCTATTGAGTGTTTTAACTTAGACAATGTTAAACGATCATTTTCTAGTAAAATTTCACTATGGTTTAGTAAAAGTATAAAGTCTTTTGTTGCCAATGATTTTGAAAAATTTAATGCAGCTATTTCATCCACACCATCAAAGACATGTATTTGGTCTGTAAACTGTCTTGCTAGCTCTATCGTTCGATCGTGGGAATTCATATCAACGATGATAATTTCATCAACTATGCTACTAACTGAACTAAGACATCTTTCAATTGTGGCTTCATTATTTTGTACAACCATGCATAAACTGACTGTGATCAAGCTATCACCCTTTCTTTAATTTTGATTTTGTATAAAATGATTGATGTTATTTTAATGTTGATTTTATTAAATAGTAGTTTCCAGATCATCTATTTTAGGACTGAATTTCTAGTTCTTCTTACACTAGTTAGTTTTTCAATCAAAATTGGGTCTACTAAACTGTTAGGATCCAGGAAAAAAACGTTAGAAGATAGTAAGGGTGGGTTATTGGTCTTTAAAATATGAGCGGAAATATTCTTGGTTGTGTAGAACGGAAGGATTATTCGGAACATAACTAGCAGCTATATCATTATATTTTCTAGCAGTAAGTTGATCGCCTAATCGACTATAGCATAGACATAACTGTAGATTAGGTAACCAAGTGTAACAAGCCTGATTTATAAAAGGACTACTTGTTGGAACATCAACAAGAGTAGCAAGTTTATACCATGAAATAGCGCGTGTAAAATCACCTTGTTGAAGATAGACAAATCCTAAACGACAGCAGTTTTCTCCACGTGGTCCATCATATGAAAAAGATCTTAGACAACTACTAATCGCTTTTTCCAATTCGTTTAGATTAAAATAGCAGTCTGCCATTTTTCCGCACGCTTGAATATTATCCTCGTACCAGCCCTTTCCTTCATCAAGAAATAATTCATACCATTCAATTGCCTTTTCAAACAGCTGATGATCTACGCATTCATTCGCATAATAGTATTTGTCACGAGGACTTAGTTCATTTCCTGAAGAAATCGCATTTTCATAAATCTTTAAATTACGATCAGAAAACTCTTTGTCTTTTTGATGAATAATTGCGGCATCCGATTGAATAATTTCGCCGTAAACCTCCAAATATTCATGAACGAATCCAATCCATTTAAAATTTCTCTCTCGTTTAACGATTCGATTGCGTACAGAACTAAAGCTAGGATTACCATTTTCATCGAAAGCTAGATGATATTTCATCCCGACAGCGTCGACCTTTTTAGTTAATGACTTTTTTAATTTAAGTAATTTTTTTGCATTTTCATCAGTGATAATATCATCTGCATCTAGCCACATAATATAATCCTTCGTTGCTTTAGAAAACGCAAAATTTCTTGCCGCAGAGAAATCATTGATCCAAGTAAAATCATATATTGAATTTGTAAACTTTTTCGCTATTTCCTTTGTTTTGTCTGTTGAACCAGTATCAATTATGACAATTTCGTCTACTATATTAGATACAGAGGATAAACATCTGGAAAGTACAGCTTCTTCGTTTTTAACAATCATACAAAGGCTTAAAGTTATTGGTTTTTTTTTCATGAAATCCACCTCAATTTCTATGTTATTAAGGTTGTCAACAAATGGTGTCATTAATAAAGTTCAAAAAAAAGATTAATGTTGAAATTCTACATTAGATATGATTAAATGGAAAAAATGAATATTGAAAATTTTTAGATGAAGAGAGTAATCTTATTTTGATTCTTGTAGAGAGTTGGGGATGGTGGAAGCCTAACAGAGCGAATAAGATGAAGCGCACTTCGGAGAAGCAGTCTGAATTGATAGTAGGACTTTGCCGGGGAAGACCTCGTTAACAAATTTTAAAGTTGGTTCAATATATTTGAACAATTAGAGTGGTACCGCGGATTATTTAAACCCGTCTCTTATGATAGAGACGGGTTTTTTATATTTTGGAGAGGATTGATCATAATGAATTATGTAAATATGTATAGTGAACAAATTGAAAAAGCTTTAAATGGATCACTAACTTTAACTGAAATTAACACACTTATCGAAAAACCGAATTATGCAGATCAAGGTGATTTAGCATTTCCTTGTTTCCAATTAGCAAAAGCATTAAAAAAATCTCCAGTAATAATTGCAAAGGAAATAGCAGCACAGATTAACCATGATTTAATTGAAAAAGTAGAAGCAAACGGCCCATACGTAAACTGTTTTTTGAATAAAAAGCTAGTAAGTAAGCAAGTAATTGAATTAGTTCTTGGTCAGGGGAAGGAATATGGTAACCAAGTAATTGGAGAAGACAAAACGGTTGCGATCGATTGTTCCTCTCCAAATATTGCAAAGCCATTTTCGATGGGGCATTTGCGTTCAACAATGATTGGAAATTCAATTGCTAAAATAGCTGAAAAAAATGGGTATAAAGCAATAAAAATTAATCACCTTGGAGACTGGGGAACACAGTTTGGGAAATTAATTGTTGCTTATAAACTTTGGGGTAATCAAGACGAAGTAAAAGAAAATCCAATAAAAGAACTTTTAAAATTATATGTTAAATTTCATGAAGAAGTTGAAAAAGAGCCTCAACTTGAGGAAGAAGCTAGAAGCTGGTTTAAGCAATTAGAGGAAAAAAATGAAGAAGCTTTACACTTATGGAAGTGGTTCCGTGATGAGTCTCTAAAAGAATTCATGTTAGTATACGATTTATTAGGTGTTAACTTTGATAGCTTTAACGGAGAAGCATTTTACAATGATAAAATGGACCGAGTTATTGAACTTCTAGAGCAAAAAAACCTTTTAGTCGAATCTGAAGGTGCAGATGTTGTTGAATTAACTGAAAAGGAATTACCACCATGCTTAATTAGAAAATCTGATGGAGCTACGCTATATGCTACAAGAGATCTAGCAGCTGCACTTTATCGTAAAGAAACATATGATTTTGATAAAGCAGTGTATGTTGTAGGTGGAGAACAAGCATTGCATTTTGAGCAAGTATTTACAGTTTTGAAGAAAATGGGGTACGAATGGTCTAAAGATATGGTTCACGTACCATTCGGCTTAATCCTACAAAATGGTAAAAAAATGTCTACACGAAAAGGAAAAATTGTTCTTTTAGAAGAGGTAATTGAAGAAGCGATTAGTTTAGCTAGTCAAAATATTGCAGAAAAAAATCCTACATTAAAAAATAAAGAAGAAGTAGCAAAAATGGTTGGAGTCGGCGCAATCATTTTCCAAGATTTAAAAAATGATCGTATGAATAACATCGAATTTTCACTTGAGCAAATGCTAAAATTTGAAGGTGAAACAGGACCATATGTACAATACTCCATTGCGAGAACAAATTCAATTTTAGATAAAGCTTCATCACAGGATTTAACAAAACAAGAGGGACTGGATGATTCATATAGTTGGGACATCATAAAACATATACTTGAGTTCCCTAATAAAGTAGCGCGTAGTTTTGAACAATTTGAACCATCTGTCATTGCTAAATATACAATCGATTTGGCACAAAGCTTCAATAAATATTATGGAAATACACATATTCTAACAAATGATGACCAATTAGAAAGTAGATTGGCATTAACTAAAATTGTTTCCGTTGTTCTTGAAGAAGGACTAAGATTATTAGGAATTCGTGCTCCAAAAGAGATGTAATAAAAACAGGTATTGAAGAAAATTTATTCTTCAATACCTGTTTTCTTTTTTGATATACTCTGAGCTTAAACACAGTCTTTCCATTTTTTACTACATATAAATAGTTATATCATTCTGTAGGAAGTAATTAACGATTTCATAATCAAAATAACGAAGTCTAAGAAAATAATTAAAAAGTCAAAAGATTTATTGAAAATGATTATCATTTTCATTTATAATGAATTTAGTGATATTTAGAGACTAAGGAGATAACGTTCAATGTCAATTTTAGATTTTATAAAAAATAGAAGAACAATAAGAGATACAAAAAAGGATCCAATTAATATGGAAGAATTAATGGAGCTACTTGAAGCTGCATCTTATGCTCCTTTCCACAGCAAAGAAGAGCCTTGGCAATTTATTATGGTTTCCGAAGAAAAAGAAAAAGAATATTACGCTTCAAAAATTGTAGATAGCTACGAAAGAATGGAATTAACGGAAACATATACAGTAGAGAAAATTAAAAAATCAACGGAATTCTTTAAAACATATATCGTCGACACACCAATGCATTTAATCATAACGACAGACCACTCAGAAAATGAAAAGAAAAATTTAGAAGCGATTGGAGCAACCTGTGCATTTGTTCAAAATTTACAATTAGCAGCTTGGGAAAAAAATATAGGAATGGTATGGCGAACAAATCCTTATATTTTTGATAAACAATTTTATATAGAGATGGGCATTCCTGAAAATCGAAAAATTTTAGGAGCTCTTCATATCGGTTATATAAATACAATGCCAAAAGGAACAAAGAAAAGAAAACATCCAAGTGAATGGACTACTAAGTTAAGTCAAAATATTACACTTTAAAAACGAAGATAGGACAAAATAAAAAGAGAGTACGAAAATTTTTCGTCTCTCTTTTTTAAATTAATTAAAACACTTTAGTAGTCCAGTTTTCGCCATTCCAAACGTCTGTAACTAAACCTTGGTAGAATTCAGGTTCGTGACAGATAATTAAAAGGCTTCCTTTGTACTCTTTTAGTGCTCGTTTAAGTTCTTCTTTAGCATCTACATCTAAATGGTTAGTAGGCTCATCGAGAACAAGTAAGTTTGTTTCTTGATTAATTAATTTACATAAACGAACTTTCGCCTTTTCTCCACCACTTAAAACAGCAACTTTACTTTCAATATGCTTTGTCGTTAGTCCACATTTTGCAAGTGCAGAACGTACTTCATATTGAGTAAATGATGGGAATTCATCCCAAACTTCATCGATACATGTTTTATTATTATCACCTTTTACTTCTTGTTCGAAGTATCCGATGTGAAGGAATTCTCCGCGCTCAACTTCACCAGAAATTGGTTTAATATCGCCAAGTAAACTACGCATTAACGTCGTTTTACCGATACCGTTCGCCCCAACTAAGGCAATTTTTTGTCCACGTTCCATACGTAGATTTAACGGTTTAGATAGTGGTTCGTCGTATCCAATCACTAAATCTTTTGCTTCAAATATTAATTTACCTGAAGTGCGAGCTGGTTTAAAGTGGAATTCTGGTTTTGGCTTTTCACGTGCAAGTTCAATGACATCCATTTTATCAAGTTTCTTTTGGCGAGACATTGCCATGTTACGGGTAGAAACACGAGCTTTATTACGAGCAACGAAATCTTTTAGTTCAGAGATTTCTTGTTGTTGACGTTTATAAGCTGATTCTAATTGTGATTTTTTCATTTCATGAATTCCTTTGAAATTATCATAATCACCAACATAACGATTTAATTCTTGGTTTTCCATGTGGTAAATTAAGTTAATTACACTATTTAAAAACGGAATATCATGCGAAATTAAAATAAATGCATTTTCATACTCTTGTAAATAACGCTTTAACCATTCAATATGCTGCTCATCTAAATAGTTAGTAGGCTCATCGAGTAATAAGATATCTGGTTTTTCTAAAAGAAGCTTTGATAGAAGAACCTTTGAACGTTGACCACCAGAAAGTTCTGTTACATCTCGATCAAGACCGATATCTTCTAAACCTAAACCTCGACCAATTTCTTCAACTTTAGCATCGATAATATAGAAATCATTATTTGTTAAAGTATCTTGAAGAACACCTACATCCTCAAGCATTTTCTCCATTTCTTCTGGAGTTGCATCAGCCATTTTTACATATAAATCATTAATTTCGTTTTCCATATCAAACATATATTGGAATGCACTTTTCAATACATCACGAATTGACATACCTGGCTGTAATACAGCATGCTGATCTAAGTAGCCTACACGTACTTTTTTAGACCATTCAACCTTGCCTTCATCAGGCTGTAATTTTCCAGTAACGATATTCATGAAAGTTGATTTACCTTCACCATTTGCACCAATAAGACCGATATGCTCACCTTTTAATAGACGGAACGATACATCATTAAAAATTGCACGATCACCGAATCCATGACTTAAGTTTTTTACAGTTAAAATACTCATTTATCTACACCTTTTCTATTGTTTTCGTTTTATATATTAATGTTCTTTAAATTAGGCTATTCGTAACTTTTATCTCTAAATATTATAGAAAAGCCATAAAAAAGAACGGAATTTAAGCAATCACCTTCTAATTATAGTCTGCAATTGGGTATGTGTTCAATGGTAAAATTAAAATAGCAAAAAAGGGAAAAAGCGGGAAAGCAGGGAATAGAGAGGTAGAAGAATTATATGAGTAAGAGAAATAAGGAGGTAAATTTTTATTGAAAAAAAGATTTTTATTATTAGCCATATTTGTTTTTTTAGTTAGTTGTAATCGAGAAGTAACAAGTAACCATTTAACTACTAGTGGAAGAAGTATTGTTGAATCTTATAATATGACTAATTCTGAGAAAAACGTAATTAAGAGAATAGGAGAAAATCCTGATCAAATAGCACTATTTAAATTGAATTTTGGAAATGTTAATCAGTTAAAAGAGATTAAAGTAAAAGTGAAAGTGTATGAAGATGGAAAACTAATTCAGACTATTTCAGATTCAGGCATATATATTACTAAAAATGATATTGGAAAACCATTTTATCTTTCATTTCAACGAAAACTTCAATTAGAAACAGAGCGAACTTATGAATGGAATACTACTATTTCACAAAGCGCTAAAACCAGTAGTACGGTTCAAACGGTATACAAACAGCCTCAAATGACGAATGTTTCAACAATTGGAACCATATTTAAGAAACAAGAAATCAAAAAGGATAAGGAAATTATTCTTGGGGCATTTATAGATGCAGTAGACAGGATGGAAACAGTGGAAGTTTTTCCTGACATTCAAGATAATGAAAGACTATTTAAAAATAAATATGTATACTTATTATGTCTAGAAGTGAAATAGATAAAAGAGTGATAATGGGAAAAAGGGAATAGCTTTTCATTTCCTTCGTATAGATATCCCATACAAAGATCCAACAAATGAGGAGGAATAATATATGTTTGGTAAAGTTGCTGCAGATATGCTTGGTTTAAGTGATGTAGGTAGTGTTATTGAACCGAAAAATTATGACAAAGTTGATTCTGACGATTATGTAATGCATGAAGATAATGAAAAAATTTATTTTTTAATTAAATCAAAATCAGATGAGTATTGCTTTACGAATAAGGCTTTAATTCATTTAGACGGTACAAGTGCAATAAGTAAGAAGCGTACACTTCATCGTTATAATTATCACACTCATAAAATCACACATGTTTTACTTGAAACAGCTGGTACAATTGATTTAGATGTTGAAATTAAGTTCAACATAGGAGGTAGAGAGTTTTCGATTGATGTTCATAAAAAACATATTGAACAAGTAAAGGATCTATACAAAGCATTACTAATGATCGCTGAAATTAGTCATGAAAATGAAAAAGCACTTGACTATGCGAAAGAAAGCATTGAAATTGCTTCTACAACATTAGGCCGCGTAACTTCAAATGAAAATAATTTAGTGAACAGTTTTAAAGAAATTAATGAAGCTGCTTTTGAATGGTTAATGAAATCTAGAGAGCAATACAAAGTTAAAGATTTCGGATCAGTATTTGAGAAGTATATTAATAATTAATTATGTAAAGGGAAGTCTCGTAAGTCTAAGCTAAGCACTTATGAGACTTTTTTTGTGCCTTAGATTAGAGAAATGCGATTATAAGGATTCATGAGTAAGTGAAAAAGCAAAAGTATGAAATATAGTACCTCATAAAGTGTTCATAAGTAAGTTGAAAAGCACAAAGATGGAATATAGTACCAAATAAATGGTTCATGAGTAAGTGAAAAAGCAAAAGTATAAAATGTAGTACCTTATAAAGGGTTCATGAGTAAGTAAGAAAGCAAAAAGATGAAATGTAGTACCTCATAAAGGGTTCATGAGGTAGTAAAAAAATTTGGAGAGAAATCAAACTAAAAATCAATTATAAACACAAAAAACTCGCAAGGAACCTAATACCTTGCGAGTTTTTTAGGGAAAAGTCCTAATTAATTAAAACTTCTGCTTTTTGACGATTTAATATAGTAGCATCGGGACAACGTTTTTTTATTTCTCGTAAAAAAATTTCTTCATCTTTAGGAAGTGAAATTAAGGCAAATCCGTACTTGTTATATTCGATTTTTAAACGTTTGAAGGTCCATGCAGGTGATGAAACTGGATTATTCGAGAAATTAATTGTTCTGATTTCACTATATGGAATGTTAATTGTAATAAATCCAAATTTTGATTTGAATTCAGTTTCGGTTAATTCATGGTATGTGTTGAATAATGCCCAAACTAGAACAATTAATATTGGTAATAAAAAGACAAAGACTACTAAACTTATAATGATTCCCGTGGTATCAGTTTCAATAAAGCTGATGATGGGAACTGAAATAATGATGGGAATTAAGCTCAGAATTAGGACGACTAAAAGAGGATTTTTCTTCACTTTAAATTTCATGGCGACACCTTAATCCTATCCTAAAATTTGATTTAAATGGTGCTTCATATGGTCAATGTAATCAGTAAATAACCAGCTTAGTGTAACAGATTCTTCATTTTGACTATTATATTGTAATTTCCATTGGTCTTCTGAAATGTTTGAGATCACATTCATGAAACGAGAATTTAGAGCAGTCCATAAAGTAAGAATTTCTTCAATTGTATAGCTATTTTGATAATCATTTAATTCAACCCATGAATTTTGTTTATAAAGCTCCAAAACAAGTTCATCATTAGAGGACAATCGATCTATAAATCTTTTATGATTCATAGTCGCAGAATCGCATAGATGTCCAAGGATTTCTTTTTTAGACCATTTTGTTGGACTTGGTTTATAATCTGTATTCGATAAAGCTCTAATGATTTTTGGAACGGATTGGATTAGACTACTAAATTCGTTTATTAAATTATTCATCTAAATATTCCTCCTTCGTTTCTACATGTTATGAATATGTTTAAACATTTTTCTTTATGAGTCTTTAGACAAGCCATAGGTGAATAGGTTATTAGTAGGACAATCTTGGAGGTGGCTTCATGTTAATCTTTTTACTTTATGTCGGATTGTTGGTTGGAGTCTTAGCTGTTTATAAAGATGCCATTAAGCGGGATGTTAGTAATCTTGGGTTTCAAATGATCGGTTATTATGTACTAGCTTCTTTACCATTTCGGTTATTTTGGTTACCGATCCCTTTTGGATTTTTGATTTGTTTATTTTTATTATCTAAACCGATGCTTCGATATAAAAAACAAAAACAAGTTGCTAGCTTATTAGGTTTCATTGTATTTATAGTAGATGCTTTATTCTAAATGAATTTTTCATTTAGAATAAAGCTTTTTTATTTTATTTCTTTGAAATCTTTAATGCCTTTTCGGTATTAGCAAAGTGTAACTTCGTTAAACTTCGTAAAGCTTCAAAACCTTTTGATTTAATTAGCTTTGCAGCGGCTTGATCAACTTTTGCCCCGGCACCTTTTGGTAAGGTCATGCCAGCTTTTTCACTTAATTGATCCATTTGTTGTAGGAAAGCATATCGGGCTAAAATAGAAGAAACTGCAACTGAGAGATGCAAACCTTCTGCTTTTGTAGCGAATTGAACTTTATCACGAATAACTTCTTTTGTTCCTTTTAAATATCCGTAGTATAAATTTGGAGGAGTAAATTGATCAATTAAGATTGCATCATATTTTTTATCTTCTAATTTTGAAATAGTATTTCGAATTGCTTGATTATGTAATAGCGCCTTTAGTTTATTCATGTTATATCCTTTTTCTTGCATAGCATTATATTTCTCATTGTGCAGTACTAAGAGGCTGTAAGTTACGACATGAACAATTTTTTTTGCTATGCTGCATATGGCATCGTCAGTTAGTTCTTTGGAATCTTTTACGCCTAATTCTTTTAGTAATTCAAATTGACTTGGTTCTACAAAGGAAGCTACTACTGTCATCGGCCCAAAGTAGTCACCTGTACCAACTTCATCACTACCTATAACTGCAAGACTGGAAAAGTTTTTTGGTAAAGTTGAATTCGTATTTGTAGGGTTTACTTTTTTAGGAGTTTGGCTAGCTGATTTGCCTTGCCATTTACTTACTTCAGCATCACAATTTGAGCCTTGAAACATAACTTTACCTGATTTATATGCAGTGATTGTACAGCCACTAGGTTTAGCCATAAATACTCCACCTTGTGGTACTTTTGATTGAAGGCTGCTTTGGTAGTGTGCTTTCATCTTTATGAGAGTATCTTCAGAAACTGTTAATACAGTGTTTGACATAAATTTCTCCTTTATAAATGGATATTTTCCTATACTTTTGTTTGTATTGAATTTCATGTTATAGTTAAGGTTAGAATGTTTATAGCTGAATGGAGGTATGAAGTTGTCCAATTCTTCATCGAAACAAAAACTAAATGTAACTATTTATGGGCAACATTATGCAATTACTGGTGACGAGTCAACAGATCATATTCGCCATGTTGCCTCAATTGTAGATGATAAAATGAAAGAAATAAATAAAAAAAATCCATTATTAGATACTAATAAATTAGCTGTATTGACAGCAATAAATATTGTAAGTGATTATGTGAAATTAAAAGAAAGAGCTGAGATGCTCGAAAAATTATTAGAAAAACAAACGAAAAGTGAGCAGAAAGAAAATGATTGATTTAATTATACTTATTATTTTTATTTTAGGAATTTTGACAGGTTGGAAAAGAGGATTTGTTAGCAGCCTTGTACGATTACTAGGTTTTTTACTTTCCATATACCTAGCTTATCATTATTATGAGCAGACCGCTACTTCGCTTAAAAAAATATTTCCAATTCATATAAGCGGAGGACAAACCGTTAATGCAGAACAGTTCGTATATGAAATTATAGCTTTTGCTTTGCTATTTATTGGGACAAGGCTAGTTATTTCATTTATTGGTTCGTTATTAAATGGAGTTTTCCAATTACCTGTTTTAAAGCAGATGAACTCCTTCTTAGGTGGTATTTTTGGTTTTATAGAAGTTTATTTATTTGCGGTTTTGGCGCTTTTTATAGCTTTAATTATACCAATTGATACGCTTCATGTTTTATTACATAAATCAAATATCGCGTATTTTATGGTTCAACATACACCATTTATATCAAATCAATTAATGGAATTATGGAACGGATTTTCTAGTTCTGAAATACTTTAACCTGAGTTTAAGTGAAAAAAATTTTCTATTGTTAAGTAGGTGACTTAAAATGCACAAAAAAGAGTTAATTAAATTGTTAGAACAAATTGCTACTTATTTAGAACTAAAAGGTGAGAATGCTTTTAAAATATCAGCATTTCGTAAAGCGGCAAATGCATTAGAAACTGATGAAAGAAGTCTTGAACAAATCGACGACTTTACTGCTATAAAAGGAATCGGAAAAGGGACTTCTGCAGTAATTTTAGAATATATTGAAACTGGTAAAAGTACGGTATTGGAAGAACTACAAGAATCATTGCCTAAAACTTTACTTCCTTTACTCAGATTACCAGGATTAGGTGGGAAAAAAGTAGCTAAGCTTTATCAATCATTACAAATTGAGAGCATGGAGCAGTTAAAAGAAGCATGCTTAAATGGTAAGTTACAAGGATTAGCTGGATTCGGTAAAAAGACAGAGAAAAATATTTTAGAATCAATCGAGGAATTTGGTAAGCAGCCTGAACGCTTGCCACTTGCAGATGTATTACCAATTGCTGATAAAATTGAAGCATATTTAGCAGAGATGAAGGATGTTGAAAAGTATTCAAGAGCAGGAAGCTTACGAAGAGTACGTGAAACTGTTAAAGATTTAGACTTCATCGTTGCATCAAATAAACCTGAAAGTATTAAAGAACAATTACTATCGATGCCGGAAATCGTTCGAATAATTGCACAAGGGGATACAAAAGTTTCTCTTGTTTTAAAAGGTGTTGAGTATGAGATTTCAGTTGACTTCCGAATTATTCAACCAAAAGAGTTTGCTACAACGCTGCATCATTTTACTGGTTCCAAGGATCATAATGTAGCTATGCGTCAATTGGCTAAAGATCGTGATGAAAAAATTAGTGAGTACGGTGTTGAGAATGTTAATACTGGTGAGGTTTTAACATTTGAAAATGAAGAAGATTTTTATGCTCACTTTAATTTACCTTGTTTTCCGCCTGAAATTCGAGAGGATGGAAAGGAAGTTTCAACTTTTACAAACGATTTTCCATTAATTCGTTTAGAAGATATGAAATCTGATTTGCATATGCACTCTACTTGGAGTGATGGTGGCTATTCAATTGAAGAAATGGCAGATGCATGCCGTGCTAAGGGATATAAATATATTGTCATCACAGACCATTCACAATATTTAAAGGTTGCGAACGGTTTAACTCCTGAGCGATTATGGAAACAAAAAGAAGAAATTCAGCGTGTCAATGAAAAATACACTGATTTTACAATTCTACATGGGGTAGAAATGGATATTTTACCTGATGGTTCGTTAGATTATGAAGATGATGTTTTACGTTCACTTGATTTTGTTATTGCATCAATTCATTCTAGTTTTAGTCAAGATGAAGAGACAATTATGATGCGTTTAAAAAATGCAATGAGAAATCCTTATGTTAGCATGATTGGGCATCCAACAGGTCGCAAAATAGGTAGAAGAGCTGGGTACAAAGTAAATGCTGAAGAATTAATTTCTGTAGCAAAAGAAACAGGTACAATTTTAGAATTAAATGCAAATCCAAATCGATTAGATTTAAATAAAGAAATGTTAATGATGGCTGCGGAAGCTGGTGTGATGCTATCAATTAATACTGATGCACATAACATTGATATGCTAGAGCATATGACTGTTGGAGTTAGTGCTGCCAAGAAGGCTTGGTTAAAAAGAGAAAATATAGTAAATACATTTGAATTACACGAACTTTTAAGCTTGATTGAAAGGAAACGTAATCGAGTGTAAGGAGGATTACGGGGTATGCAACGTACATTAAGAGTTTTAGAGTACGATAAAATAAAAGAACAATTACTTAAACACGCTTCATCTTCACTAGGTAAGGAACGTATAAAAAACCTTTTACCAAGTACTAGTTATGATGAAGTTGTTGAACTACATGAATCAACTGACGAAGCTGTGAAAATTATTCGACTACGAGGAAATGTACCTCTTGGTGGTTTATCAGATATAAGAATGCAAGTAAAAAGGGCAGATATTGGTGGGATGCTATCTCCTTCTGAACTAATTGCGATTTCGGGTGTTACATATGCTGGACGTCAAATGATTCGATTTATTGAAGGTTTAATTGAGAGTGAAGTAGAAATTCCATACTTAGAATCATTAAGTGAGCAAATCATTCCTTTATTAGAATTAGATAAAAATATAAAGGCTGCTATTGGTGATAATGGAGAAGTTTTAGATGACGCTAGTGTGACACTTCGAACGATTCGCGGACAAGTTCGAACAGCTGAAGCTCGAATTCGTGAAAAATTAGAGAGTCTAACTAGAGGTACAAATGCACAAAAAATGTTATCAGATTCAATCGTAACGATTCGTAATGATCGTTTCGTTATTCCAGTAAAACAAGAATATCGACATGTTTATGGTGGTATTGTTCATGATCAATCTTCTTCTGGTCAAACATTATTTATTGAGCCACAAGCTGTTGTTACATTAAACAATAGTTTACAAGAAGCAAAAGTTAAAGAAGAACAAGAAATTGAGAAAATTTTAATGGCATTAACAGGCCAAGTAGCTGAGGCTTCAGCGGATTTATTGCAAAATGTTGAAATTTTAGCTGAAATGGATTTCTTATTTGCAAAAGCTAACTATTCGCACTCAATTAAGGCAAGTAAACCAATTTTAAATAACGATCGATATTTTAAATTAAAAAAAGCACGTCATCCACTAATTCCAAGGGATGTAGTAGTAGCTAATGATATTGAATTAGGTAAGGACTTTACTACGATTGTCATTACTGGTCCAAATACAGGTGGTAAGACGGTTACTTTAAAAACGATTGGTATTTGTGTTTTAATGGCACAATCTGGTCTACAAATTCCTGCACTAGACGGTTCAGAAATCTGTGTGTTTGAGCAAATATTCGCTGATATTGGTGATGAGCAATCAATCGAACAGAGCTTAAGTACATTCTCTTCTCATATGGTGAACATTGTAGATATTTTAAAACATGTTAATCATAGTAGTCTTGTATTATTTGATGAATTAGGAGCTGGAACTGACCCTCAGGAAGGTGCAGCTTTAGCAATCTCAATCTTAGATGAAGTAAGTGAATACGGTGCAAGAGTAGTAGCGACAACGCATTATCCTGAATTAAAAGCATATAGTTACAATCGAGAGCACGTTATGAATGCTAGTGTTGAATTTGATGTAGAAACATTAAGTCCGACTTATCGACTATTAATTGGTGTTCCAGGTAGAAGTAATGCATTTGAGATTTCTAGAAGACTAGGACTTTCAAATCGTGTAATTGAAAAAGCAAGAAATCATGTAAGTGAAGAAAGTAATGAAGTTGAAAATATGATTGCATCTTTAGAAACGAGTAGAAAAGGTGCAGAAACAGAATGGAAAGAAGCAGAAGATTTCCGTAAGGAATCAGAGCGTGTTTTCAAAGACTTACAAAAGCAAATGATGGAATTTTATGAGCACCGTGATGAATTATATCGTGGAGCACAAGAAGAAGCGAAAAAGCGTGTCAAGGTAGCGCAACAAGAGGCTGAGGAAATTATTAAAGAGTTGAGAGAGCTAAAAGCTGGCCAATTAGCTTCAATTAAAGATCATGAATTAATAGAGGCAAGAACACGTTTGGAAGGGGCAATTCCTTATGCTCCTAAGAAAACAATTCCTCAAGCTGCACCAAAGAAACAAAGAAAACTTCGTGAAGGTGACGAAGTAAAAGTAATTAGCTTTAACCAAAAAGGAACACTACTTGATAAAATTAGTGAAGGTGAATGGCAAGTTCAGCTCGGTATTATAAAGATGAAGGTTAAAGAAAAAGATATCGAATATGTAAGTTCACCTAAAGAAGTAAAAGAACGTACTGTTACAGCTGTAAAAGGTAAGGATTTTCATGTTAATCTTGAGCTGGATCTTAGAGGTGAAAGATATGAAGATGCGCTAATACGGGTTGAAAAATATATCGATGATGCATTATTAGCCGGTTATCCTCGAATTAATATCATTCATGGAAAAGGAACTGGCGCACTGAGACAAGGGGTACAGGAATACTTAAAAAAACACAGATCAGTTAAATCCTATCGATATGGAGCAGCCTCCGAGGGCGGAATAGGTGTTACTGTTGTCGATTTAAAATAAGGTAATAGGGGTTCTAAGATGGAAAAGTTGGCAAAAATCTTATTTGCGGTTTGTGCAGTATTTTTAATTTGGGGAATTTTGTATGTAACAGTTATTAAATAAAGTAATTGAGGCTAGCATCATTAATGTATTTCTATTAAATTATGTAGACGTTAAAATCTTACATAATAATGAACTTAGAAGACATAACCTGAGTTAGTCTCTTTTTTGTTAGAAAGGTGAATTGGCTTGAAGAAAATCATTTTAGCATTAGTCATCTTTGTTATTGTCTTTGTTGGTTTTAATGGTTTTCAACATAAACACCATAAGAAGATAAATGATGTAAGTAAAGATATTATTGTGCAAAGAGATGTACGTTACACAAATCCTGCCCAGGTTCCACAAACCTTTGATGTATACCGATCTAAAAATTCACATGGTCCATCACCAACGTTGATATTTGTTCATGGTGGTTCTTGGAGATATGGAAGTAAAGCGTTAAATAAGCGTTGGAGTACGGTCTTTAACGAAATTGTAAAAGATGGATATACAGCAATTAGTATAGACTATACACTTTATTCAAAAGAAAATTATTCATATAACTTTCCAGTTCGTGACGTGAAAACGGCAATCGACTTTATTTACAGAAATTCTACTGAGTTAGGAATTGATCGAAATCAAATCGGGATAGCTGGTGCTTCTGCCGGTGGACACTTAGCTTTATTAACTGGTCTGCAGCCAGATATACAAAACAAAATAAAATATATAATTGCTTGGTATCCAATATCAGACTTAACGACCATGAATCAATCCCCTTCTTCAAGGAGTTCAGAAATTGTAGATAAATATATGAATAGTACTGTAGATCAAATGACAGATGAGTATAATCGAATGAGTCCAATTCAATATGTAGAAACGACAAAAGTCCCAATCTTTATCGTACATGGAACTGGAGATAAGCTTGTTCCGTTCAGTCAATCTAAGCGTTTTGCTAAAAAAAATCCAAAAATGGTTACGTTGATTGCACTTAAAAATGGAAACCATGGATTTACAAATCTTTCGGTACAAAAATCTACCAATGATACGATAAACTATTTAAAGGCAAGATTAAAAAAGTAAGGAGTATCAATGAATCATATTAATAAAATTCAATTTCTAACAAAAGAGCATTGGAATCTATTGTTATTAGCTGATCCATCAAAAGAAATGGTAGATAAATATATTCAAAAGAGTAATATTTATGAAGTATTAGACCAAAAGTTACTCGTCGGTGTATTAGTATTAATGGAGAATTCAAGTGAAGAGATTGAAATTAAAAATATTGCAATTGATCCGGCCTTCCAAGGACAAGGAATTGGAAAAAATTTAATCCACTATGGAATTAATGAATCTAAAAAACTTGGTTACTCTAAAATTTCGATCTGCACAGGTAACTCAAGTACATATCAACTAGCATTATATAAAAATTGCGGATTTCAAATCAGTACTGTTTATCACAATTTCTTTATTGATCAATATGATGAAGAAATTTGGGAAAATGGCATACAGTGTAAGGATTTAATCAAGCTGGAACAATATTTATAAAAAAAGCTACCTATGAAGATTTAGGTAGCTTTTTGTTTATTCATTATACGGTTTGACATACATTACATAAGTATTACGGTCTTGATCAACTTCATTTGAAGTTTGCTCATAAATTTGATGATTTATAGTTAGATAAGTTGATTGGAGCCATGAAAGTAAATCCAATTCATCTCCGCTCTCATAGAAATGAATTTCATCAAAAGAATCGACATCTCTAATTTCAATGCCTAACGGTCTGTTTAAATGGTAAAAAGGAGTATTTTCCATATCTGATTCAATAACCTCAATTACATATCGATCTTCTTCGATATAAGAGCCTCTATTCTCGTAAACGAAACCATTTAAAATAAAGTAATCGCAATATCTTCTTGTAAAGATTTGGACCTTTGATAAAAATGGAAAATGGTAAATAGGTCGTGTAGATTCTCCATCAAGTAATCGATATTCAAGAACAAAGATGTTGTCTGTATTAAACATTGTTCAAACTCCTTTTAATAATTGTATATACATTAGTATATAACACAGTTTAGGATAGAAATGTATGTATTTATATATTGAATTAGGAGAATACAATGTCAAAAACATCAAAATTAATGAAAAAAGTGAGTATTGCCTTAACAAGTGGTATTGTAATAAGTTCATTAACCGGGTGTGGATCTGAACCAGAGTTTATTGAGACAACTGATAATTCTCAAGATTATTATGAATCAAGTCAACCGGTCAATGAAAATACAAAGCAAGTAAATGAGGTTGATGAGGGGACGACGACTGAAGATCGTTCAGATGAGACTGATTACACTGATCCTATTTACGAACAAACTGATAGTGACGAAACAGAGTTTGCTTATACAGATACCGAAATGCCTGATGACGAAAATTGTAGTGATTGGGAATTTGACTATGAAGATAATATTTGGATTTGTGATGATAGTTCAAGCTCATATTACCGAAATTTCTTCTTTTTAGGCTCATTCTTTGCAACAAAAAATATGTTATATAGCAACAATGATTTTAATCAATATAAATCCTCGGGCATTATTAACGGAACAAACTCCTCGGTTAAAAAAAGTGGTTTTGGTAGTGGCGTTTCTGGGGGATTTGGAGGTTAATTTAAAAGATAACAAGAGTAAGAGGGATAGCTAAAGCTAATTTCTATATACTTTAAGAGAAGGATTAGTTTAGAATAGAATAATTCAATACTCGAAAGGAGATCCCAATGTCAAAAACATCAATATTAATGAAAAAAGTTAGTATCGCATTAACGAGTGGATTAGCAGTAAGTGCATTAGCTGGCTGTGGTTCTCAAAATGCTGACAGACCAGAAAAACCGAAAAATGACGATTGTCGTGATTGGGAGTTTGATGATGACGAAGGTGTTTGGGTTTGTGATGACAGTACTAGTCATTACTACCATAGTTATTATCATGGCGGAATATTTTATCCAACAATAAGGGCACTTCATGGGAGTAGTTCTTATAAGAGCTATAAATCTTCTAGTAAATATGCAGGGCATACCTCGTCTTCAAGTAAAAGTGGTTTTGGAAAAGGTTCATCTGGAGGATTTGGTGGTTAATAATGGATAATGTGAATTTACAGAATCATAGACGAAAACGTAAAGAAGTATATCAAAAACTTCCAGATTTTTGGGCGGATTTACAAGATTCATATTATGCTTTATTAGATTATTATCCATTGACTGAAAGTGAAGTTGATGAAATTCATTCAATAACGGAACAAATTGGGAAAATCTATGATAAGACAGCTCGGTTAATGAGACAGTTACCAGATGATATTTTTTATATGCTCGGTTATTCAAAAGAAATCGTACCATTTTTACGTCATAAAACGATTGAAAGTGAAGGAATCATCAGAAGAATTGATCTCGTTCGTACAGTAGATGGTTGGAAACATTATGAATGCAATAGTGACACTCCAACTTTTATTATGGAGACCCATCATATCAATGGCTATATTACAGATTATTTTAACTTGAAAAATCCAAATGCTGATAGTGAAATGAAACTTTCTAACGTCATAAATCATATTGTCAATAAAAGTATAAAAGGGCTAGATGAACCAATTATTGTTTTTACAGCTCATGGTGATCATGAAGAAGATTGGAAGACAGTTAAATATATCCAATCCCTATACGATGGTAAGAGCCAATTAATATCACTAGAAGATTTACAGATTATTGAAAACGATGGACTTTATACACTTAAAGGGGAAAGAATACACATTCTTTACCGACAAACCTATCCAATTGAACACCTAGAGCATGATCAATCTTCAGATGGAACAAAAATTGGTCTGGCACTATTAGAACTTGTAAAGAACGGTAAATTGATTATTTTCAATCCATTATCTTCATTCTTACTACAGTCTAAAGCAGTTCAAGCATTAATTTGGAATTTACATATAGAGCAATCAGATGTTTATACTGACGAAGAACATGATGTCATTAGAAAACATTTTCTACCAACATTTTTAGAGCCAGAATTCTTTATTGAGCACAACCTTCCGTATGTTGAGAAACCTGCTTTTGGTCGTGAAGGAGATTCAATTAAGATTATTAACGGGGAAAACCGTCAACAAAGCAAACAAAATAACTATCATGATCAAGTTATGGTATTTCAACAATATTCACCTTTACCTATGAGCAAGGTTATGACTCCTGATGGAATGTTAGATTTACATGTATTAATAGGTAGTTTTTTGATTCGAGAAGATTACGGCGCAATTGGTGTACGTGCCGGGAATATTATTACAGGAAACGAAAGTTGTTTTTTACCAGTAGGGATCGTTGAAGAGAAAAATTAATTAGTGAGGGGATGAGAAGATAAATGGATAGTATTGTTAGTACTTTGATGTATTTAGGATCGGGACTTATTCTTTTATTTATTGGATTTTTAGCTTTTACTTTTACCACTAAGATGAGTGAACAAAAATTAATTTTAGAGGATGGTAATATTGCCGTAGCACTGAAATTAGCAGGAAAATTAGTAGGGTTAGCAATTGTTATTATGTCAGCAGCAAAGTATTCGGTTAACTATGGTGACTTCATTATTTGGAGCTTAGTTGGTATTATAGCTCAAATGGTTACTTATTGGATTGCAGAATTTGTATTATTTCCAAAAATATCGTTTGCTAAGAAGGTTGAAGAAGGAAATATTGCCGTAGCTACTTTATTGTTTACTTTAAGTGTAACAGTTGGGTTATTAATTTCAGGTAGTATTTCATATTAATCAGACTGCCCGCCAGTCGCTCGCTTTCTTCGTTGCTTCTCCTGCCTGCGCGGTGCTCATTACCTTCTAGGGTAACTCCGCTCCTCGAAAGACAAGCGCTTGCAATCAGTCTGAAAATCCGGTTTTTAGAACTTTGTTAACACACTGAAATGAGAATGCTAGAGTGGCATTCTCATTTTTTCCTTTCTGTCTTAAGTATAACTATTTACTATTTTTACCTTTTATTAAAATTCTTTTAAATGTATGCTTAATGTATAGGAATTACATTTAAGTATACTTTTACTTAAACTTCAAAAAGGGGGAAGAGCGTTGACTTTAGAAATAAAACAGCTTTCTAAAAATTTTGGAGATACTATTGCAGTTAACGAATTGTCATTAACCTTGCCTACAGGAAGAGTACTAGGTTTACTAGGTAGAAATGGAGCAGGAAAAACGACCACCATTAAAATGTTATTAGGTCTTCTTACACCTACAAAAGGCGAAATAACTTGGAAAGGGAGCCCATTTAAACCCGATCAAGTTAAGGTAGGCTATTTGCCAGAAGAAAGAGGATTATTTACCAAAAGCAAGGTTGTTGATCAACTTAAATATTTTGGAAAGTTAGAAGGTATGTCTAATAAAGAGGTTGATGTAGCAATAACATATTGGTTAGACCGTCTTGAAATACCACATTATCGAAATAAAAAGGCAGGGGAGCTTTCAAAAGGTAACCAACAAAAAATTCAACTAATTGTAACTTTATTACATAACCCTGAGTTGATTATTTTAGATGAGCCATTTAGTGGACTAGATCCAGTTAATGCAGAGTTAATGGCTTCAATTATTACCGAACAAATCCAGAAAGGGAAAACGGTAATTTTATCAAGCCACCGTATGGATCAAGTGGAGGCTTTTTGCGAGCATGTTTGTATACTTAAGAACGGTAATGTAGTAGCGGAAGGTAGTTTAAGTGGATTAAAAGAAGACTATGGGTATAGAAATTTAATTTTAGAAGATATAGAATCAATTAAACAAATACTAGATTCCAATAATGTAAGTTATGAACAAAAGCAATTAGGAATTTACGTAAAGGTAAAAAGTGATGAGGAAGCTTTTACGATATTAAATCATATTAAGTCAGACTTGGGTTCTATTAGGAAGTTTCAATTATTAGAGCCTACACTAAATGATATCTTTATAGAGAGGGCGAAATAAATGAAGAAGTTTAGTACTGTCTTTTTATTTCATTTACGTGAAGGTCTTTTGGCAAGAGCAACGTTGATTATGAGTGTTATTTTATTTGTATTAGTCGTTGGAATATTTGGCGTACAAAAATATTTTGCTGGTACAGAAAAGAGCAATAAGGATAAAGATAAAATTGTTTTGATAAATAATTCGAAAAACTATTCGGTAGATATTGCTAGTTTAAATAAAACGATTAAATCCGCAAAGATCGAGCAAAGCGATGCATCGAAAGAAAAAGATTTAAAAAAACAAGTTGAAGATGGATCAAAAGATGGACTGATTATTCTTTCCGAAAAGAACAATGTCCCGTCAATTCAATATACGTATAAAAAGTTTTCAAATAGTGAAATGCTTTCGGTCGTAAATATGACATTGCAGCAAAATTACTTAAATAAAACTGCCCAAGATTTAAATCTATCGCCTGAATCTGCAACAAAGTTATTGCAAAAAGTAGAAGTAAATGAAATTGTTCTAAAAAATCCTATGGCTACATTCGGAATTGCTTACTTTTTTGGTTTCTTACTGTATATGTTTCTATTAATTTATGGAAACTCAATTGCAACAGGAATAGTTGCTGAAAAGTCTTCTAGGGTTATGGAAGTATTACTACCAAAAGTTAGTCCGATCGTGACTCTTTATGGAAGAGTCATTGCGGTATTTTTTGTAGCTTGTGCACAATTAGTTGTATTAGGATTAGGATTTCTTTTTGCCAATTTATTAGGCTGGGTTAATACAAGTGCGATATCTTTTTTTGGAATGAAAATAGATTTAGAGGCATTAGATACGACAACAATCATTGCATTTGTAGTTTATTTCTTACTAGGTTATTTGCTTTATGGATTACTTTACGCTGCAATTGGATCAGTCGTTTCAAGAACAGAAGAGCTTCAAATGGTTCTGATGCCAATTACTTTTTTAGTCGTAGCGGCATTCTTTATTAGTATTAATGCATTAGTAAATCCAGGTGGTACATTTGTCCAAATTAGCTCATATATTCCATTCTTTGCTCCGCTTGTAGCATTTTCTAGATTTGTAAGTGGAGAAATGAATTTTATAGAAATTAGCACTAGTATATTAATTTTAATCGTTTCAATTTGGATTTTAACTCGTGTTGCTAGCCGTATTTATGTTAATGGGGTAATGTATTACAGTGATAAGGTAAAGTGGAAAGATGTAGCTAGATTATTAAAAAGACAATAAAAAAATAGATCTCATAGGTCAAATTGCTGACTTTTGAGATCTATTTTTTAGCTGTTTTTATTGTCTAAGTTTCAGTTTTATGATCATTGTCCTCTTGTTCAATTCTACATTTAACATCCTGCTGTAGAACCTCTAACTCTCCAATTACAATCTCCGAAACTCGTTTATATCCTCTTGTTTTATTTGGATGCATACTATCAATTAAATAATATTCACCGTTCATTCTATTCCACCCAACATTAGAGTATAGGTCGATGCATGGCAATGAGTAAAATGCAGCTACATCTTTTACAGCACTAGCATAATCAGATGTTAAATAACCGACTTTATTTTTATCTTCATATTTTCCGTTGTGATATCTAGGTACAGGCGTCATAAGAATAATCCTGCAATTTGGTAACCTTGTTTGTATTTTTTCAATCATTGAACATAAAGCACCGATAAAAGTAGATTCGTCTAAATTGGGTCGTTCATTTGTTGGGAACCCTTTTCCTAAAGGAAGACCTCTACCAAAGTCATTTGTTCCACCCATTATTGTTAAAAGCTGAGTATCAAGTGGAATCGTAGCATTGATCCTTTGACTGTTACACATACTTGATAAAATTTCAGTCGTTCCATTTGGCTGTGGTTGAGGTGGTTGACCTTTGTAATTTCCATTTTTATCAATCCAGGCAATCGACCCATTTTCAGTTATAGTTGTTCCGCCAATCCCTCTATTTACATGAGTCAAGCCTAACCTTTCTGCTACAGCCGGCTGCCATCCGTTAGACGAAGTGATACTATCTCCGTAACTAATCCATTTTTTTGATTTGTAACCGGTTATTTTTTTTCCTTTTTCCATAGTTTTATTTATTAAAAATGAATTAAAAATACGTTTTACATACGATGTTAATCTAACCATAGAAATCACCCCTTTTACATATTTACTTCATAAACATGTAAAGCGTTTTTCTAAAAATGATATTCCAATGACAGTACAGGATTTTGTAGTATGTAACATTTTATATGTGAAAATTATGACATATTACATATATTCAAATAAAAATCAACTTAACAAAACTTTAAATCAAAACTGTTTATTAAAAGAAATTTGCACTTCGATAGTTAGTAAAACAACAAAAAAGCCTGTATCTTATAATTCTAGTCTAAGATACAGGCTATACTTTTCGGTGACTAATGGTGCTTATAAATATTTTTATCGGAGCTTTTTTTCATGAAGATCCCTATAATTAGCTGAATGAGACCAATAAGAAATATGATTGGATACAATACCCACATCAACATCCCTGCCCAGCCATCTCCTTTGATAATAGCATACGTAATTCCAATGGCAAATGACAAAAATGGACCAATGGCTACCATATTCGTGATACCCCATATGATATATTTTCGTTTTCTAGATTGCCCTATAGTAAAAACGAAAGCAAGAGATGCTCCAAAAAAGGCGATTAAAATAGCTATAAAAATTGCCAAATCAAGTCACTCCTCACTAAGGTAAAGCAATAAATTTTAATGCAGTTTTAGAATGCTAGTGAAAGTCTAGTTAGTTGACTGATCTTGCGGAATTTTATCAATTAAATTAGTGTATGAATCTTGAATTCTCTTTGTTATTTCTCCACGCTTTCCTAAACCAATAGTGTAGGACTTTTCACCAATTAGAACCGAAGTAACAGGTAGTATGTCAGAAACTGATGCTGTTGTAAAAGCTTCATCTGCATTTAAAAGCTCATCAATTGAGAATGGAATCTCTTTTACTTCGAGTCTTTCTTTTTTGGCAATTTCAAGTACTACTTTTCGGGTAATACCATTTAGAATTAAGTGATTCGCAGGATGAGTGAATAGAGTAGAGTTTTTTACGATAAAGACGTTTGTCGCTGATCCTTCTGTAATGATTCCATCTCTATGCAAAATAGCTTCTTTCGCTCCTTTAGCGTAAGCCTCATTTTTTACTAAAACACTTCCTAATAAGTTTAAACTTTTTATATCACAGCGGAGCCATCGAATATCATTTGTTACATAAGCAGTTATTCCTTTTTCCATTAGCTGTAATGGTCTATGATCTTCTCTTACTGTGTAAGCAATCAGTTGTGGCTTTAAATTAGCTTCGTCTTGATAAATATGATTGCGATTCATTACACCTCTACTAATTTGGATATAAACATATCCATTATCATAATCGCAAGTATTCATTAAATAAACTAAATCACTTTCAAGTTTTTTGAGGTGCATTTTAAAAGGTATTAATATTTTTTCACAGCTTTCCTTCAATCGAATTAAATGTGCATCGAGTTCAAAGTACGACTTATTGAAAAAGCGAATAACTTCATAAACGCCATCTCCAAATTGATAACCCCGATCTAAAATATTTACATTTGCAGATTTTAAATCGACAATACGGTTGTTTAAAAGAACCTTTGTTTTCATATCATCCCCACTCCCTGTTATCATTTAAGTCTGTTTGACATAAGCCTTGAAATAGTCTGGACTTTAAATTTATGACCTTTGTAATCACTGTTAATTATGATACATTCAATATATCACAAGTTTATTAAATATTTTGTAAAAAGGAGAGAGACAATGAAATTATTAATTTTAGGTGCTAGCGGACTAGTTGGAAAGGCTTTAATAAAAGAATTTTCTCCTGATTATGACGTTTATGGAACGTTTAATCAAACAAAATTAGATTTGAAAAATGATCATCAATTACAATGGGATATTAATAACTCAGAGGAAATTTTGACCTGGATTGATCGTATTTGCCCAGATATAATTGTTTCTTGTTTACGTGGCGATTTTACTGTTCAATTCGAGGCGCATTCTAGAATAGTAGAAAAAATAAAATCAACTTCAACGAAATTTTTATTTTGTTCTACAACAAATGTTTTTGATGGAGAAGTTTCAAAGCATCACGCTGAAAACGATCTTCCCGTTGCAGAATCAGATTATGGACAATTTAAAATAAAATGTGAAAAATTAATTAAGAATGAGCTTGGTGATAACGGGATCGTATTAAGGTTACCAATGGTTTGGGGTAAACAATCACCAAGATTAAATGAATTAAAAGATAAAATAGAAAAGGGTCAAGAAATTGACGCATATGACAATATTTTTTTAAATCATGCCATCGACACAGGTATTGCTAAGCAAGTAAGAAAAATTGTTGAAAATGATTTAAAAGGAATATTTCATCTTGCAACAACCGATATAGACTCACAATATTCATTTATATTAAAACTTATAAAAAGGTTATCAAATGAGGGGAAAGTCAAATCTCTCTCTTTAGAAAACTTTGATGAATACAATTTTGGATTATTGACTAATCGCAGCGATTTGCCACTTAATTTTTACTACGATAGCGATGAAGTAATTGATCAATTACTTCATTAATTCCCAAAACAAATTTGAAAACCACTAGTGATTAAATATTCTTAATATTTTGATTGTATAGCTGAAATTTGTAACATATACTAATTTTAGTATGAACATACTTTTAAAATACTGGTGGTGAATGGTATGGAGGAACCAAGAGTAAAGCCTTGGGTGAGTCAGTATCCAGAGCAAATACCAGCTACATTAGAAGAAGATTTTGATTTATTACCAACATATTTAAAGCAAACAGCTTCAAAATATCCAGCTAAGAAAGCCCTTAATTTCCTTGGGAAATCGATGACCTTTAATGAAATTTATATTCAGTCATTAAGATTTGCAAATTTTTTAAGGAATGTGGGAATTAAAAAAGGCGATCGAGTAGCAATTATGCTTCCTAATTGCCCTCAAGCAGTGATTGCTTATTATGGGATTCTTTTTGCAGAAGCAATTATCGTCCAAACAAATCCTCTATATACTGAACGCGAGCTTGAATATCAAATGAATGATAGTGGTGCAACAGCTATTATTTGTTTAGATTTATTAATTAATAGAGTGCACAAAGTAAAAAAATCTACTAATCTACAACATATTTTTGTTACTGCGATTAAGGACTATTTACCATTTTTTAAAAGGCTGCTATATCCTTATTCAAAACAGCCAAAGGCACCTGCGATTCCTGAAGATCATTCGATTCATCAATTTAGTTTTATTATGCAAATATCTGCACCTATCGAACAGGATCTTTCAAGTAGCAGTGTAGAAGATGTAGCAATACTTCAATATACTGGAGGAACTACTGGATTTCCTAAAGGTGTAATGCTTACACATAAAAATTTAGCATCAAATACGTTAATGGCAGAAAAATGGTTATATAAAAGCAAGAAGGGCCAAGAAAAGATTTTGACTGTATTACCATTTTTTCATGTATATGGAATGACGACATGTATGAATTTATCAATCATGTGTGCGTATGAAATGATTATTGTTCCGAGATTTGATGCAACTCAAATGCTTAAGGCGATCAATAAATATCGACCTACATTATTTCCAGGTGCACCAACAATGTATATTGCATTATTAAATCATCCTGATTTAAAGAAGAACGATATCTCATGTATTCATGCTTGCCTAAGTGGTTCCGCAGCATTACCTGTTGAAGTTCAAGATCAATTTGAAAAGGTGACAGGTGGGAAATTAGTAGAGGGCTACGGTTTATCAGAAGCTTCTCCAGTTACACATAGTAATTTCCTATGGGATAAGCGAGTAACGGGAAGCATTGGTGTTCCTTGGCCAAGTACAGATGCTAAAATTGTATCTCTAGAAACTGATGAAGAGTTACCTTATCGTGAAATTGGTGAATTAATCGTTTCAGGACCGCAAGTAATGAAGGGGTATTGGAATCGTCCAGAGGAAACCGCAACGACGTTAAAAGATGGCTGGTTATATACAGGTGATTTAGGCTATATGGATGAAGAAGGCTTCTTTTATATCGTTGACCGTAAGAAAGATATGATTAATGCAGGAGGATTTAATGTTTACCCTAGAGACATTGAGGAAGTATTATATGAACACGAGGCTATTAAAGAAGCAGTTATAGTCGGTATTCCTGATGCTTATCGAGGAGAAACAGTTAAAGCTTACATTGTATTAAAAGAAGGAAAATCGGTAACTGAGGCTGAACTTGATGATTTTTGTAGAAAATATTTAGCAGCTTATAAAGTACCGAGATTTTATGAGTTTAGGAATGAATTGCCAAAAACAATGATCGGTAAAATATTAAGAAGAACATTACTTGAAGAAGAAAAACAAAAGGAAACGAAACCTGAGAATTCAGATGAAAATTTAATATAATAATATAGGGGGGATGATCATATAAGCATCCCTCTTTATTTTACGAACTGATATAAAAATACTATGTTAAAATAAATTTTAAGATTGATTAAAAAAGAAGTCTGATAAAATTTAAAGAAAGTACAAAGATTAAAAAGAAATTTAAAAGATTTTTTATAAAGAAACTTTATACATGAAAATATTACGGGACAATTGACAATTTTCTGATAAATTTGTATTATGAGAATATGAATGATTATTCATTCACTGTAAGAAGGGGTAAATAACAATGAAAAGAGATAAACCAAAATATAAACAAATAATTGATGCTGCAGTTGTTGTAATTGCTGAAAATGGTTACCATCAGGCGCAGGTTTCTAAGATTGCAAAACAGGCTGGTGTAGCTGACGGGACAATCTATTTGTATTTTAAAAATAAAGAATCCATCTTAATTTCACTGTTTGAAGAGAAGATGGGAAATTTTACTGAAAAAATTCGTGAAAAAATTGAAGGTAAACCGGACGCGATATCGAAATTATTAATGTTGGTAAAAACTCACTTTTATGAAATGTCTAAAGATTCGCATTTAGCAATCGTTATGCAATTGGAAGTAAGACAAACAAATATTGACCTTAGATTAAGAATAAATGAGGTACTGAAAGAGTATCTACATATCATTGATTCAATTTTAAATGAAGGGATCAATAGTGGTTTGTTCGACAAACAATTGGATATTCGTACAGCTAGACAAATGATCTTCGGCACGATTGATGAAGTGATGACCCATTGGGTAATGACAGGTCAAAAACAAGATTTAGAGTCAAAAGCCGATAAAGTTCACCAACTATTAATAAGAGGATGCGGGTACCAAAATTAACGTCCTAGTACATTTTGAAAAATAGGGAGGAATAGTTGTGAGTTTAATTCAATGTAAAATATCCGATGGTATAGCATTATTAACAATTCAAAATCCACCAGCAAATGCAATGTCTTCGGTTGTATTTGCTGATTTAGTTAAGCGTTTAGATGAATTAGAAAGTAACGATGATGTAAGCGTTTTAGTTGTTCATGGAGAAGGTAGATTTTTCTCTGCAGGTGCAGATATTAAAGAATTTACTTCTTTCAAAAATGCTGAAGATGCAGCAGCTGTTGCAAGAAGAGGTCAACTAGTATTTGATCGTGTTGAAAATTATTCTAAACCGATTATCGCAGCAATCCACGGTGCTGCATTAGGTGGCGGACTAGAATTTGCGATGAGCTGTCATATTCGAGTTGTTGCAGAAAACGCAAAACTTGGTTTACCTGAATTAAACTTAGGAATTATTCCTGGTTTTGCTGGAACACAACGATTACCACGTTATGTAGGTAAAGATAAGGCGTTAGTTATGCTTGCGACTTCTGAACCAATTTCTGGTGTTGAAGCTGGTAAAATTGGATTAGCTACAATTGTAGTGCCAGAAGAAACTTTATTAGATGAAGCAAATGCTTTAGCAGCTAAAATTGCTAATAAAAGTATGCAATCAATTCAATATATTCTACAACTACTATCTTCTACTAGAACTACTTCATATCATGAAGCGGTGGAAGAAGAGTCTAAATTATTTGGAGAAATTTTTACAACTGAAAATGCAAAAGAGGGTATTTCGGCATTTTTAGAAAAAAGAAAACCAGTGTTTAATAAATAAGTAGTTTAATATTTTAAAAAAATAGATGTAGTTACATTTCCTGGGAGGGTATAACAATGAACATTTATGTACTATTAAAAAGAACATTTGACACTGAAGAAAAAATTACAATTTCAAATGGTGTAATCCAAGAGGATGGCGCTGAATTTATTATAAATCCATACGATGAGTATGCAGTTGAAGAAGCGATTCAAATTCGTGACGCTCATGGTGGCGAAGTAACTGTCATAACAATTGGTAACGAAGATAGTGAAAAAGAACTTCGTACAGCATTAGCTATGGGTGCTGATAAAGCAGTATTAATTAACGTTGAAGATGACGTTACAAATGCTGACCAATATACAACTTCTAGACTGATTGCTAAATACTTAGAAGATAAAGATCCTTCAATTATTTTAGCAGGTAATGTTGCAATTGATGGTGGTACTGGTCAAGTAGGTCCTCGCGTTGCTGAATTATTAAATATTCCTTACGTGACAACAATTACTAAAATTGATATTAATGGTACGACAGCTACAATCGAACGTGATGTAGAGGGTGACACAGAAATCATCGAAACATCTTTACCATTATTAATCACTGCACAACAAGGCTTAAATGAACCAAGATATCCATCTTTACCTGGTATTATGAAAGCTAAGAAAAAGCCTTTAGATGAATTAGAATTAGATGATCTAGATTTAGAAGAAGATGAAGTTCAAGCAAAAACGAAAACAATTGAAATTTACCTACCTGCGAAGAAAGAAGCAGGCAAAGTTTTAGCTGGTGAATTAAAAGATCAAGTAAAAGAATTAGTTTCTCTACTACGTTCTGAAGCAAAAGTAATCTAATTTTATTGAATATTAGAACTTAAATAATAGATTAATATCGTAATAGAAAATTTTGGAGGGAAATAACATGTCACGTAAAGTATTAGTATTAGGCGAAGTTCGTGAAGGATCACTACGAAATGTTTCATTTGAGGCAGTAAGTACGGCTAAAACAGTTGCTGAGGGCGGAGAAGTAGTTGCTGTTTTAGTAGGTAAATCAGTTAGTGCATTAGCTACTGAAATGATTCAATACGGTGCAGACCGTGCAATCGTTGTTGAAGATGAAAAATTAGCATCATATACTTCTGATGGATATTCTCAAGCACTTTTAGCAGTTATTGACCAAGAAAAACCAGAAGGTCTAGTATTCGGTCATACAGCTTTAGGTAAGGATTTATCTCCGAAACTTGCTGCTCGTATGCAAAGTGGTCTTATTTCAGATGTTACAGCAATCGAAGTAGCTGGTGGTAATATCGTTTTCACTCGTCCGATTTACTCAGGTAAAGCATTCGAGAAAAAAGTTATGGTTGATCCATTTATTTTTGCGACAATCCGTCCAAATAACATTTCAGCATTAGAAAAAGATGCTACTCGCACTGGTGATGTGGCAACTGTTTCAGTTGAAATTAAAGACTTACGTTCAATCGTAAAAGATGTTGTGCGTAAAGCGAGTGAAGGTGTAGACCTTTCAGAAGCGAAAGTGGTCGTTGCTGGTGGCCGTGGAGTTAAGAGTGAAGAAGGCTTTAATCCATTAAAAGAATTAGCTACAGTATTAGGTGCTGCTGTAGGTGCATCTCGTGGTGCGTGTGATGCTAACTATTGTGACTACTCTTTACAAATTGGTCAAACTGGTAAAGTTGTAACGCCTGATTTATATATTGCATGTGGTATTTCAGGAGCTATTCAACATTTAGCTGGTATGTCAAACTCTAAAGTAATCGTTGCAATTAACAAAGATCCAGAAGCTAATATCTTCAAAGTAGCTGACTATGGAATCGTTGGTGACTTATTCGAAGTATTACCTTTATTAACAGAAGAATTTAAAGCTGTATTAGTTAACTCTTAATATAGAAGTTATAAATGATGCCCACAAGGTTAGTATCTTGTGGGTTTTTTATGTTTTTTCAAGTGGTCGTCATATAAAAAAGAGGGTTCAAAAGTACTTTAACTTTTGATACACCTCCTTTATAGTTCTTCTATTCGTTTACAAGCCATTGTCATTACATCCTAACAATGACTGATCCACCGCCACTTGTTACAACTTGATTTTGCTTTTGTTCAAGTTGTCTAAGTAATTCATTATTTGCTTCGATTGCTTTTACAAGGTTCGTAATTTGATTTTCAAGATTCATGAACATTTGCATAATTGATTGATGATCAGTTTGCACATGACCTTGAATACCGTTTCTCATAGGAAGATGGGGATGATGCGGATGTGAATTCCAAAAAGGATGATGCATACTTTTACCTCCAATTTCTAGACCAATGTACTATATAGTACGTCTATATTATTGTAAGAGTTCGCCTATTTTAGTTGGTTCAGTAATTATTGCTACTTATATCTATATGAGAAGATTATAGTCAAATTTAATTTCGTTTTTATAAACTTTAGTGAAGAAATATTAGAGCATATATATAAGAAAGAAGGAGTTTTGTTTTTTACCTTAGGTGTTCGGATGTATGGGGACGTTGAACATGAACTAATAGGTAGATTCAAGGGAAAGGAACAAATCCTTTTAGAACAAAACAAAAAAAGTAATCCCTCTTAAGGATTACTAAAAATTTATGATATAGCTTTGCCTAGTTTATTTTTTTCGGATAATAAATCGTGGCGTTTTTCAATTTTTCTTTCAATTTTTTCAATTTCTTCTTTGTTTCGTAATAAAGATTGTTTATTCTCATTAACTAATTGATTAAACGATTTACGTAAAGGTTTTCTCATAACTGCCACTCCATTCGTGATAAATTTTTTGAATATTATTATTATATTCAATAATATATTAACATAAAAAAAATACAATAATCGGCTGAAATTTTACAAAATTGTGACAAAAGCGGTGGATGTGTCATTACTCATGAACTTGATGTTTTCATGGAGCAACAATCACTAATTTAACATTTAAATATGAAAATCTGATGAAAAAACTTTTTCATAAACTTCTACTTCAATTCCATCTGCATTCGTTTTATTTTCAACATATTTAAATCCGTGAGTTTTCCAAAAAGATTTTGCTTGTTGGTTATTAATTAACACGCCTAATCTTAACCGATGAATATTTCTTTTTATAAGTATCTCTTCAAATAAAATAAATGCGTTTGTTCCAAATCCAAATCCATGGTAATCATTATGGATCATTAAAAGACCTAGCCAAGGAAAACCATCTTTAGGATTTAGTGCTAAAAAATCAATTAATCCTATATAAGTATCATCTAATTTAATAAAATAAGTTTCTGTTTGGTGTGAAGAAGAATAATATTCCTTCATTAGTTCTTCTTTTGTTCGCGTTAAACGACCATTCTCCATTAAATTGTAATTTTGATTCGAATTTGTAATTTCTTCAATTACTTCTATTAAGTCAGTTGTAATTCTTTCAAATGTTATCACTTTTTTAGTCCTTTCATTGGTATATCAACTATTTGTTTGGAAATAGTAAGTTTGAGCAAATAAATAGAAAATGCTAATTCTCATATGGTATACTTTCTTTAAAATTATAACAAATTATGTCAAACTACATATTTTACTTATGTAGCTTGCGCAGGTAGGAGGAAAAATAAATGGCAATTGTTAATGCAACAAACGCAACGTTCGCAGAAGAAACAAAAGAAGGTGTAGTATTAGTTGATTTTTGGGCAACTTGGTGTGGTCCTTGTAAAATGATTGCTCCTGTATTAGAAGAATTAGCTTCTGAATATGGAGAAAAAGTTAAAATTGTTAAAGTTGATGTTGATGAAAACCAAGAAACAGCAGCTAAATTTGAAGTTATGAGCATTCCATCATTATTCGTTCTTAAAGACGGAGAAGTAGTTGAAAAAACTTTAGGTTTCAAACCTAAAGAAGCTTTAGAAGAATTAATTACTCCACATATTGGTTAATTATAATTTGTAAGAAATGCACTCATAATATGAGTGCATTTCTTTTTTTTTGCATTTTTAACTAAAAAAGTCTTGGCTGAAACAATCTATTTAAAACCTATTCCTTAAGCCAATGTAAATGTTTTCATTATAATTAGCAATTTTCTCAATTAGAGTAATGTTAAAAATTTCTAATGTAAATTAGATTGACTATTTTTCTGTCACGTTTTATATTTAATAAGCATTAATATTTAACATACATTAAATATTTATTTGGATTAATTGTTAAAGGAGGTTAACTTTCTTGGGAAACAAAAATGAGTACATTGAACGGATTCAAATCGCACTTCAAAGTGCTATTCATAAAATGCAACCAAAAGTGACAGAAAGCATGAATAGTCATGGTGTAACGGCCACTCAATTTTTTGTTTTGATGTACTTACGAAAAAAAGAAAGCTGTAAAATATCTGAAATAGCAGAGATGATGGGTGTAAAACCAAGTGCGGTATCATTTATGATTGATCGACTTGAACATAATGACTTTGTATATAGAGAACATGATAAAAAGGACCGAAGAGTTGTAAATATTATGTTAACTGAGGAAGGTATAAAAAAATTAGAATCAGTGATAAAAGATCGAAAAGAAATTTTTGAAAGTTTCTTGTTTAACCTTTCTGACGAAGAGTTATTACAATTTGCAAAGATTACTGAAAAGCTTGCAAATGCTGCAGCAGATTTATAGAAATTTTTACAAGATACTTTTTGGTATTAGTAATTATAAAAAGAAAAAAGATATGGGAGAGAAGGGAGAAATATATTTTGACTACAAATACAAATACAGTTGTACAAAAAGATAGCAATCGTAAACTATTGCTAATTGGTCTAATTATTGCAATGTTTTTCTCGGCATTAGATGGCACGATCGTTGGTACTGCAATGCCTAAAATCGTTGGGGACCTTGGTGGTTTAAGTATGATGACTTGGCTTACAACAGCATACTTATTAACTTCAACTACTGTAGTGCCAATCGCAGGTAAATTAGCAGACTTATTAGGTCGTAGAAGTGTTTATATAGCTGGTTTAGTTATATTTATGGCAGCATCAGCATTATGTGGTATTGCCCATAACATGACTGAATTAATTATTTACCGTGGTATTCAAGGTATCGGTGGCGGTGTAATGATGCCGATGGCGATGATAGTAATTGGGGATTTATTTACAGGTAAAGAACGTGCGAAATTCCAAGGGGTTTTCGGTGGTATTTACGGTTTAGCTTCAGTAATCGGTCCACAAATCGGTGGGTGGATTGTTGACTCATTAAACTGGAAATGGGTATTCTACATTAACCTTCCAGTAGGTATTATCGCAACAATTTTTATTGCATTAGGTTTAAAAGGAAGAAAAAATACAGGACCAATCAATTTCGATATCGCTGGTATGGTGACTATGATTGTCGGTGTTGTAAGCTTACTCCTTGCTCTAAGTTTAGGTGGAGTTAAATATGATTGGAATTCTTGGCAAATCATTGGTTTATTTGTATTAGCAGTAGTTGGAATCATTAGCTTCGTTATAGTTGAAAATAAAGCTAAAGAGCCAATTCTACCAATGCATTTATTCAAAAATAGAACTTTCGTAACATTAAACTTAATTGGTTTCTTTATGACAATAGCGATGTTTGGTGCAATTATGTTCGTACCATTCTTCATGCAAGGTATTGTTGGAGTAAGTGCAACACAATCGGGGACAATTATGACTCCAATGATGGTCACAATGATTATTGCAAGTATTATTGGTGGTCAGGTTGTATTTAAAGTCGGTATTAAACCACAAATTATTACGGGAATGTTCGTAATTGCATTAGGTTTATACTTATTAACAACTTTAGATATGAATTCAAGTAAAACAATTGCAACAATCTTTATGGGAGTTATGGGTCTAGGTATTGGTTTAGTAATGCCGACAATTACACTAGCTCTTCAAGAAGTATTCGATAAGAAGGAATTAGGGATTGTAACATCTTCTAGCCAATTCTTCCGTTCAATCGGTGGTACTTTTGGGGCAACTGTTTTAGGTGCTGTAATGAATAGTAAATCAGGAACACTTCTAAACCATGATTTAGTTCCATTTTTAAATAAATTACCAGCTCAAGCTGCACCATTAGTAGACAAATTTAAAGACATGATTAATACAACTCCTCAATCTGTATTTACAATGTTATTTAATGCTGATGCTAAGAAGCTAATTCCAAAGCCAATTTTAGACGGTATGTTACCGATCATTAAAACATCTTTAATGGATTCATTACACCAAGTATTCTTTGTTGGTTTAGGATTCATTATAATTGGTGCAGTCGTAACATTTTTCCTAACACCAATTAAATTAACAAATAAAAAAGCCGGAGATAAAGAAGGTAATGAGCAAGAACAAGTAGAAGTAGAAACTGCGACTTCTTAATTTCTGAAGCTACAATAAAAGTGAAAACCATCCAGAATTTGAAGTGCACCCCAAATGTTAGACACGACTAACATTTGGAGGTGCATTTTTTATGACTAAATTTACTACTGAACATAAATTAGCGGTAGTTATGCGTTATTTAGAAGGTAAGGAAAGTTTTCGTTCTATTGGTAAGTTATTTGGAACGTCCCATGCTGAAGTGAGAAACTGGGTAGCTCAATATAAGGAAAATGGGATTAATGGATTGCTTAAAAAGTCATATACAAGTTATTCGGTACAGTTTAAACTAAACGTATTAAAGTATATGAATGACCACGGGACGTCACCTAATGAAGCAGCTGTAATTTTCAGTATTCCTTCCCCTAGAACGATTCGAAAATGGAGGACTCAATTTGAAACACAAGGACAAGACGCCCTAGAATCAAAGAAAAAGGGGCGACTTTCCATGAAAAAAGAAACAAAGAAAACTACACCTGTTGTAGGATCAATTGAAGAACTTCAAGCTGAGATAGAACGTTTACGCATGGAAAATGCATATCTAAAAAAGTTGAATGCCTTAGTTCAAAACAAGGAAAAATCACGAAACAAGACAAAGTAAAAGTTGTCTATGAATTAAGGCATGAGTTTTCGTTAAAAGAACTTCTACTGCTAGCCAGTATTCCGCGTAGTACGTTTTATTATTGGATGAAAAATCTAGAACGTCCTGATCCAGACGCAGAGTTAAAAGTGCTGATAAAAGAAATTTATGAGGAACATGAATTTCGTTATGGCTATCGTAAAATTCGAGACGAGCTTACGAATCGTGGTTATAAAGTAAATCATAAAAAAGTTCAACGACTTATGAAAGAACTAGGGATAAAATCACTTGTGAAGGTAAAGAAATATCGCTCTTACAAAGGTGAAGTAGGTAAGATTGCACCCAATATTTTAAATAGAAATTTTCAAGCTGAAAAACCAAATGAGAAATGGGTTACAGATATAACTGAATTTAAATTATTTGGAGAAAAGCTATACTTTTCACCTATGTTGGACTTATATAATGGAGAAATAATTGCTTATACAATTGGTTCACGTCCAACTTATTCACTTGTATCAAATATGTTAGAACAATCTCTTGAACGTTTAACAGATTCCGATACACTACTAATTCATTCAGACCAAGGGTGGCACTATCAAATGAAAAAATATCGTAGTGCTCTTATTAAACGTGGAATCACTCAGAGTATGTCACGAAAAGGAAACTGTTACGATAACGCAGTAATTGAAAGTTTCTTTAGTATCATGAAATCTGAACTACTCTATCTTAAAGAATTTAACAGTGTCGAACACTTTAAACAAGAACTAGCTAAATATATAGATTACTACAATAACAAACGAATTAAGGCAAAATTAAAAGGCATGAGCCCAGTAAAATACCGAGTTCATGCCCAACAGGCTGCCTAATTGAAGTAACCAGTCTAACTTTATGGGGTCACTACAAATTATTTGGATGGTTTTTATTTTGTGTAGTGTGAGGATGTACGAAAAAAAAGAAAGGTTTCATAAAAAGTTTCCCTTTTTTGGAACACCCTCTTTATTTTTTAAATAGCCATGGATACTTTTTCTTTTCTTTTTCTCATTTTTCGTTTATTACTCCACAAGATCCAAGATAAAGCTAATCCTGTTCCAGTAAGGATAAAAAGACCGATACCACTTATTAGACCAATTATGCCGGTATGTAAGCTTTTCACTGAAAATGCAGACTGCTCAGGTCTTTTTCCAAAATTTTGAAATGGGGTTTGAGTATTGTCACCACTTTGTCCATTTTGTTGGGTTGTGTTTTGATCGCTATTTTGAGATTGTTGGTTACCGTTAAATTGACCACCCGATGGAAACTGACCTTGCATTGAAAATCTTCCTTTTTCTTCGCCACCTTTATTGAAATACAGAATAATACCTGTAGTAGATTCGATTAGTAGGAAAACCGAAACAATCACACCAATCCAAAAATGAACTACTCTTACTTTTTTCATTTTGACATTGCTCCTTTTCTTCTTTTGATGAAATTAAAGTTACAATAGAAAGCTTAATTTTTACTTAATATCATTAAAGTATTTTCAGTTTTTGAATGTGGGGATTATAATATTAGTGTACAATTGCACGAAAGAGGTGAGAGGAAATGGACAATCACTTAAAAGAAAAATTAGCGCTTCTACCAGATCAGCCTGGTTGCTATTTAATGAAAGATATTCAAGGGACGATCATTTACGTAGGAAAAGCTAAAGTATTAAAAAATAGGGTTAGATCTTATTTCACGGGATCCCATGATGGTAAAACCTATCGATTAGTTCAAGAGATAACTGATTTTGAATATATTGTTACTTCTTCAAATATGGAAGCATTAATTCTAGAGATGAATTTAATTAAGAAATATGATCCGAAATATAACATCATGTTGAAGGATGATAAATCATACCCCTTTATTAAAATAACTGCTGAAAAACATCCTCGCTTATTGATTACGCGAAATGTAAAAAAAGATAAAGGAAAATATTTTGGCCCATTCCCTAATGCTACTGCCGCTAATGAAACAAAAAAATTATTAGATCGTTTATATCCATTACGAAAATGTACTTCAATACCAGATAAAGTTTGTTTATATTATCATATTGGTCAATGTCTTGCGCCTTGCGTAAAAGAAGTAACTGATGATCAAAATCAAGAGATAGTTACTGAAATTGTCCGTTTTCTAAACGGAGGGGAAGACCAAATACGAAAAGAGTTAGAGGCAAAAATGCTTGCGGCATCTGAACAATTAGATTTCGAGCGCGCGAAAGAGTATCGAGACCAAATTGTATCAATTGAAGCTACTATGGAAAAGCAGAAAATGATGAGTAGTGATTTAGTAGATCGAGATGTATTTGGATATGCGGTTGACAAGGGATGGATGTGTGTTCAAGTATTTTTTGTTCGAAGAGGAAAATTAATTGAGCGAGATGTATCATATTTTCCAATTTACGATGAACCAGAGGAAGAGTTCCTATCATTTATTGGGCAATTTTATGAAAAACCACATAATATAAAACCAAAAGAAATTTTTGTACCAGATAAAGTTGATACAGAAATTTTAAAAGATTTATTAAAAATCCCTGTATTCCAACCAAAAAGAGGCCAAAAAAAGGAACTTGTTGTATTAGCAAATAAAAATGCCAAAATTGGACTCGGAGAGAAATTTAAATTAATCGAGCGAGATGAAGAAAGAACAGTTAAAGCAATCGAAAAACTAGGGGATATTTTAAATATTGAAACTCCGTATCGAATTGAAGCATTTGATAATTCAAATATTCAAGGAACAAATCCTGTTTCAGCTATGGTTGTCTTTATAGACGGTAAACCTTCAAAAAAAGATTACCGCAAATATAAAATCAAAACTGTTGTAGGACCCGACGATTATGATTCAATGCGTGAGGTAGTACGTAGAAGATATTCAAGAGCATTAAAAGAGAATTTACCTTTACCGAACTTGATAATTGTGGATGGTGGGAAAGGACATCTAGCTGCTGTTGAAGATGTACTTCAAAATGAGTTAGGTTTATTCATCCCAACAGCTGGACTTGTTAAAGATGAGAAGCACCGCACTTCAGAGTTATTAATAGGACAACCACCTCAAATTGTCCAACTTGGTAGACAAAGCCAAGAATTCTTTTTATTACAAAGAATTCAAGACGAAGTACACAGATTTGCGATTGAATTCTATCGTCAACTCCATAGTAAATCAATGGTTCAATCTGCTTTAGATGGCATAGCTGGTGTTGGTGGTACAAGAAAGAAAGCATTGCTTAAACATTTTGGATCAGTCAAAAAAATAAAAGAAGCTTCAGTCGATGAATTAATGGCAGCTAAAATGCCCAAAAATGTGGCAGAAGAGATTTATCAGCATTTCCATAAAGAGTGACAGAGTTACCAAAAATTTTATCTTGACACTATTTTCAAAATAATTTATATTTTAGTTAAAATTAAATGATTTTCTCTCGTAATAGAGGTGCAAAACTTAAGAGTATGCGGTCATAGACGTGTGGCGTTGTGATGGACAGTTGAAAGGAAGTTTTGCCGAAATAAAATGAATCCACAATTCATTTTGTTGGGACTGCATTTAAGAAATGTAGTACTGTCGCATAATAATTATGCGGGGAGCTATTGAAGAGATGTTGATGATTTGTCTATTTTATTTTGTAAATTAGGCGCGTGAACATTGCTTCACGCGCTTTTTTGTATTCTTTTTTAAGTAAACAGGTGAGGATGAGAAAAATGGGAATTATTGTTCAGAAATTCGGTGGTACTTCAGTAGGCTCAATTGAACGAATTCAGCATGTTGCTGAAACAGTAACCAAATCATATAAAGAAGGAAACCAAGTAGTTACAGTTGTATCTGCGATGGGACATCATACAGACGAACTAGTTAGTTTAGCAGCTCAAATTAGTCCACAAAACAGTAAACGTGAATTAGATATGTTACTTACTACAGGGGAACAAGTTTCGATTTCTTTACTAGCAATGGCAATCCAAGCAAAAGGTTTTAAAGCAATTTCACTAACAGGTTGGCAAGCTGGAATTCAAACTGAACCTGTCCATGGTAACGCGCGTATAGATACAATTCATACAGAAAGAATTCAACAATTACTTGATGAAGGATATATCGTAATTGTTGCTGGTTTCCAAGGTTTAAGTGACAACAATGAAATTACGACATTAGGTCGTGGAGGTTCAGATACAACAGCAGTAGCATTGGCTGCGAGCTTAAATGCAGAACGTTGTGATATTTATACGGACGTATTAGGGGTTTATACTACGGATCCAAGAGTTGAACCAAGTGCATCTAAATTAAGCCATGTCTCTTATGATGAAATGTTAGAGCTTGCAGCTTTAGGAGCAGCAGTTTTACATCCAAGAGCAGTAGAATTCGCAAAAAATTATAATTTAATTATTCAAGTTCGTTCAAGTCAACATGATGAAATCGGTACATTTATTGGGGAGGAAACACAAATGGAACAACAATCAGTCGTAAGAGGAATCGCATTCGAATCTAATGTAACAAGGATGACTTTAAATGGTTTAAATAACCATGTTGATTTATTACCTAAAATTTTTACTTTACTAGCAAGTGAAGGTATTGATGTTGACATTATTATCCAAAGTGTAACATCAGATAACTTAGTAAATCTTTCATTCTCGATCAAATCTGAAAATATGATGGAAGCAATAACGCTTCTAGAATCGAAGAAAGAATTTTTAGGATACCGTTCATTTGATTTTGAAAGTGAACTTGCTAAAGTTTCCATTGTAGGTAGTGGAATGGTTTCGAATCCAGGAGTTGCTGCAAAAATGTTTAAATTTTTAGCTGAAAGTGAAATTCCTGTAAAAATGGTAAGCACTTCTGAAATTAAAGTATCAACAGTGGTACCAAAATCAAAATTACAAGAAGCAGTTCATGCTCTTCATAAAGGATATGAATTAGATCGTATTAATGAAGAAGTAGTAGTAGAAAACTAAATATTTTAATAAACCCTTTTAGGCGTACAAATTCTTATATATAGGCTTTGAAATATTGATTTTATCAATATTCATCACGTTCAGAGTTACTGAGCCGTATAGTATAGAGATGGAGCTTAAAAGGGTTTTTTATTCGTTAAGCGAATAAATTATATAAAGATTCTGTAAATTTAAAATAAGTAAGGCGAACGGCTAAATGGTAATTAAAAGAAGGAGGTATTAATAATGAGGCATAGTTTAATTGCCTACGGATATGGAGAAATTGTGCTACAGTTCGTTCTATTAATACTCGCCATTTTGTTTTTTGTTTGTATATGTTTATTCTTGTTAAATTCTATTATTAAAGGAGTTAAAAGAAACAAGAATTTTGAGGTAATTAGAAGGCAGGATCAAAGTAATGAAAAGAAAGAGAAGGGGTAGGAAATGAAAGATAATATCATGTCCTTAACTGAACTATTCTTAAATTAAAGTAAAAATTGAACTTGATCATTTATTTATAAATACTCAATTTATAAACTAGTTGTACCTGTATTTGAACTTATAATTCAATATTTCAAGAAAAAATCATTCAAATGAAAACACCACAAGGGACTTAAACCTTGTGGTGATTTTAATTTTATCTCCTTGTAATAGGATCCTTTAAATCCCATTTTACTTGGAACTTTACTTTGTCGCCTCTTTTGCTTTGCTCTTCATACGTTTCAGCTATAACATCGATTTGCTGTTGAATTTGCATCGCTAGAAATCCAGCTTCTAATTGGTAGGATACGTTCTTTTTTTGTTGATTTCTGTATGTAATTAATTCAGAAGATAGAGTTAAATGAACTTCTTGCTTCTTTTCTTCTTCTACAGTAAGAGTACCCCAACCAGCCTGATCAAAAAATTCTATAATTTCTTCAAAGGTTGCTAAAGGATATTTTCTGGCAATCATTTTACCCGCCCAATATAAAATATCATTTTGCTCTTTTCCTAATAAATCATTCAATAAGTCGTTACGTATTAGCTCATAGCCAAAACCAGAAATATTTCCCGGAATATTTAAATCTTCAATGCCGTTCGTCATGGTCGGATAACTCTCCCTTTCCTAAAAAACATGTTTTTATTATATACAATATTTAATAGTAAAAACAATAATTCGACACTTGTAGATTACAAGGATTACCAATTTAAATGAGAAGTTTTTTCAGTAAAGAAAAATGTACGCGTTTTCTTGACCTGCTATATTATCAGGAGTAAAATGGGTTGTAGATAAATGTCATAAAAATTTCGACTTTTTATGCGTCTTACTTATTTATTCTATTTTTTTAGAATAATAGAGGAGTTAAATTTTCATGTGCACAAACTAAAGGGGGCAGGGGTTTACATGAGCAACAAGAATGGAAGGGAGTTTTTCTTTAGAAAACTTCATTCATTGCTAGGAGTTATTCCGGTTGGAATCTTTTTAACACAGCACTTAGTTGTCAATCATTTTGCGACAAATGGAGCATCATCGTTCAACAAGGCTGCTGAATTTATGGCGAACTTACCATTTCGCTATTTTTTAGAAGTTTTTGTCATTTTCTTACCAATTTTATACCATGCAATTTACGGACTATACATTGCGTTCACAGGAACTAGCAATGTTAAAAATTATGGATACTTACGTAACTGGTTATATTTATTCCAACGTATTTCTGGTGTAATTACTTTAATTTTTATTACTTGGCACGTATGGCAAACACGTATCGCTGCTCAACTAGGAGCAACGGTTGATTATAATATGATGGCTGATATTTTTCATTCAAAATTTATGTTAGTTTTCTATATAGTAGGTGTTATTTCAACAATATTCCACTTTGCTAATGGATTATGGTCTTTCTTCGTATCTTGGGGAATTACTGTAACACCTAGATCACAACGTATTTCAACATATGTTACATTAGGTATTTTCGTTGTATTATCATTCGTTGGATTAACTGCTATCTTTGCATTCATTGATCCACAACTAGCGAATTTGTAAGGAGAGAGAGTCATGAGTGGGAAAATAATTATCGTCGGTGGCGGATTAGCTGGTCTTATGGCAACAATTAAAGCTGCTGAAGCTGGCACAAAAGTAGACTTATTTTCATTAGTTCCCGTAAAACGATCACATTCAGTATGTGCTCAAGGTGGAATTAATGGTGCGGTAAATACAAAAGGTGAAGGTGACTCTCCTTGGGAGCACTTTGATGATACAATTTATGGTGGAGATTTCTTAGCAAACCAACCACCAGTAAAGGCAATGGCAGAAGCAGCACCTGGCATCATTCATATGATGGACCGTATGGGTGTAATGTTCAACCGTACGCCTGAAGGATTATTAGACTTCCGTCGTTTCGGTGGAACGCAACATCACCGTACAGCATTTGCTGGTGCTACGACTGGTCAACAATTATTATACGCATTAGATGAGCAGGTTCGTCGTTACGAATCTGAAGGTCTTGTTCAAAAGTATGAAGGTTGGGAATTTTTAAGAGTTGTTGTTGATGATGAAGGAGTATGTCGTGGTATTGTTGGACAAAACTTAACATCAATGGAAATCGTAAGCTTCCCTGCGGATGCTGTAATTATGGCATCTGGTGGCCCTGGTATTATCTTTGGTAAAACTACAAACTCAATTATCAACACTGGTTCAGCTGCTGCAGCTGTATATCGTCAAGGTGCAGTTTATTCAAATGGTGAATTTATTCAAATCCATCCAACTGCAATTCCTGGAGATGATAAAAACCGTTTAATGAGTGAAAGTGCTCGTGGTGAAGGTGGACGAGTTTGGACGTATAAAGATGGTAAACCATGGTATTTCTTAGAAGAGAAATATCCTGCATATGGAAACCTTGTACCAAGGGATATTGCTACACGTGAGATTTTCTCTGTATGTGTTGACCACAAGCTTGGTATTAATGGTGAAAACATGGTTTATTTAGATCTTTCACACAAAGATCCACATGAACTTGATGTAAAACTTGGTGGAATCATCGAAATCTATGAAAAATTCACAGGTGATGATCCGAAAAAAGTTCCAATGAAGATATTCCCAGCAGTTCACTACTCAATGGGTGGATTATGGGTTGACTATGACCAAATGACTACAATTCCTGGTTTATTTGCTGCTGGTGAGTGTGATTACTCAATGCACGGAGCTAACCGTTTAGGAGCTAACTCATTACTTTCTGCTATTTATGGTGGAATGGTTGCTGGACCAAATGCTGTAAGATACGTAAATGGTTTAGCTAAATCTTCAGATGATGTTTCAAGTTCTGTATATGAATCAAATGCAAATGAAGAAAAAGAAAAAATGAACCGTATTTATAAAATGGACGGTAAAGAAAATGCATACCTTCTTCATAAAGAGCTTGGAGAGTGGATGACAGACAACGTTACTGTAGTTCGATTTAATGATCGCTTATTAAAAACTGATGAAAAAATTCAAGAGCTTTATGAGCGCTATCAAAACATTAATATTAATGATACAGCTAAATGGAGTAACCAAGGTGCTTCATTTACTCGTCAACTTGAAAACATGCTTCACTTATCACGTGTGATCACATTAGGTGCATATAACCGTAATGAAAGCCGTGGAGCTCACTATAAACCTGAATTCCCAGAACGTAATGACGAGGAATTCTTAAAAACTACAATGGCTAAATTTGATGAGAAATCAAATTCACCATTATTCCATTACGTAGATGTTGATACATCATTAATTCAACCTAGAAAACGTGATTATTCTAAGAAGAAGGAGGACAAAGCAAATGCATAATGGAACAATGACTGCTGAAAAGACAATTACTGTAATCGTTAAACGTCAAGATTCACCAAATACTGCGCCATATGAAGAAACATTTACTGTCCCTTATCGTCCGAATATGAACGTAATCTCGGCGTTAATGGAAATTCGTAAAAATCCAGTTAATTCAAATGGAAAAGAAACGACTGCAATTTCTTGGGACATGAACTGTCTTGAGGAAGTTTGTGGAGCATGTTCTATGGTTATCAATGGTAAACCAAGACAATCATGTTCAGCGCTTATCGACAAATTGGAACAACCAATCCGTCTTGAGCCAATGAGCACATTCCCTGTAGTACGTGACTTACAAGTTGATCGTAGCCGTATGTTCGATTCTTTAAAACGCGTTAAAGCATGGATTCCAATTGATGGAACGCATGACTTAGGTCCTGGACCAAGAATGCCTGAAAGAAAACGTCAATGGGCTTATGAATTATCAAAATGTATGACTTGTGGTGTATGTTTAGAAGCTTGTCCAAACGTTAATAGTAAATCTAACTTTATTGGTCCAGCACCACTTTCACAAGTGCGTTTATTTAATGCTCATCCAACTGGAGAAATGAATAAGGAAGAACGTCTACATGCAATTATGGGAGACGGTGGACTATCAAACTGTGGTAACTCACAAAACTGTGTACAATCTTGTCCAAAAGGTATTCCTTTAACAACTTCAATTGCAGCATTAAACCGCGCAACTACAATCCAATCTTTCAAAGACTTCTTTGGAAGCGACGAAATTTAATAATTATAAAAGCATGTTCCTTAGGGACATGCTTTTTTTAATACTAAATGATATGGTAAATAAAAATAAGTGACATGTATTAACTATTGGAAAGCACTTTTACTTTAGCTACATGGAAACATGTGAGTGCACCATTTTTCAATTTGACAAAGGTATTAGAGAGAACAAATTAAGTGGAACTTTATTGATGTTAAAATTCATATTTTGACGATTTATTAATGATTTTAATTAATGTGTTTCAACAATTTAAATAAACAAATTATAGTAAATATTTTTTCAGAAGGTAAAAATTTTAAGTGGAAATTTAGATAAATAATTTTTAATTAATTAGTTTGTATGTTGATGTTCAGATTTTAATTGACTTACAACCTGATTAATAAACTGTTATTTTACGCTAAGTAAAGGTATTAAGATAGCTTTTATCGCACCACTTTTTTTGATGAATAAGTTGATTGGAATGGAGGGGTGCTCGACTCCTATGGGAAATGCGGGAAGGCTGAGACCCCGCAGGAACGAGGAGGCTCAGGTCTCGCCCCATGGAAAGCGAGCATCCTGTAATGGAAATCAACCACACTCTACTCCTTTTACAAAAATTTGGTTATTATTTGACAAGACTATATTTCAACAGCGTGAAAATCATATTCCTTAGGACATGCTTTTTCTATTTGCATTAAAATAAATATCTTCTAATAAACTCGCATTTCAAATCATATCAATAGTAAAGGCAGCAAAGTGAAGTGTCTTACCCCACTCACTGCTTTCGAACGGAGGTTGATTGGAATGCAACAGTCTGAAGTGACATTTGAAACGAAATGCTATGAAAAAGATTGGGAAATTCTCTTAAAGACAGATCGTTTAGAAAAAATGATTGAATATAATCAATTTCAATTTAAAGAAAAAATTTTATATATTAATAACGTACAAGATGTAAGGGAAGTCGGTCGTCATGCAGACAAACTTATCGCAAGAAATGTTTTATCCTCATATGTAATAGTTGATGATTTTTCAAAAGAAGCCCTTAATTATTTTGATGTTACTAAGGAGAGCTTCAAAGGCGGTTATTACTATTCTATCTCGGAGCTTGTTAGTATTTATCTTTGCAACACAGAGTATTTACTTCATTTTTCAAGCGATTCTATTTTAGAAAAGCCTTTTAATTGGATTGATTTATCACTATTAAAACTTCAAGTAGATGAAAGAATCAAAGTAGCAAATCCAGTATGGAATGGAAATATTTTTGAGGCAAAACAAGAATCAATAGATGAAGATGAAAATTTTTATATTGGTTATGGATTTTCAGATCAATGTTACTTAATCAGGACAAATGATTTTAAAAATAAAATATATAATGAAAAAAATCCTATATCAGAAAGGTACCCAATTTATGGGGGAGAGCTTTTTGAAAAACGTGTTGATGCTTGGATGCGAAACAATCATTTCAAAAGAATCACATTCAAACATGGAAATTATATTCATCAAAATTATTGAATCTACTAGGTTAGGGTAAAGAAAGGGAGAGCAGAAGATAGAAAAGGCTAGTAGAGAAGATATTAGACATTTCTCTAAATGGTACCTTTTACTATTTTATAATCCATTATTTTTCCTTCATCCTGCCTCCTTGAAAACTGAATGAATACTCATTCTTTAATGGAATTAATGATATAATAAAGAAAGTAAGGGGGCAAATTCGATGGGGAAAATGAATTATGTATCTAATTTACAGGAATGGCAATCTGAGTTTTCATTTAAGATTACAATTAAAGTTCGATTTAGTGAAACCGATATGTTTGGACATATGAATAATACAGTTCCATTCGTTTATTTTGAAGAGGCACGTATTGAGTATTTAAAATATTTAGGACTTATGCAAGAATGGACGGCAAATCATAGTGAATTTATTCCAGTTGTCGCTGATTTACAATGTGATTACCTAAGACAAGTATTTTTTAATGAAATACTTGATGTGTACGTAAAAATTGCTAAAGTAGGAAATTCATCGATTGATTTACACTATATGGGAATTAATCCTCAAAATGAAATTTGCTTTACTGGTCGAAATTCATTAGTAAATATAAGTCGTCATATAGGACGAAGTGAACAATGGAAAAGTGAATGGAAAGAAAAATTATTAAATGAAACAATGAATACAGTAGTTAATGTTTAAAACAAGTAAAATTGTCACATACTGATTGAAGATTGAATAGAATGATCAAACAATTAAATTTATCTTAAGAGTACTTGAAGAATTCAATGACATTCTATATAATACTTTTATACGAATAAGGAAAAGCAAAGATCAAGGACACGAGCGTTCAAGACGATAGTAAGAGAGGAATTCATTTGGTGCGAGAATTCTCTATACGTTGAATGACTTACCACCTTGTAGCAATAGTGGGGAACGTAATTTATTTACAAGTAACTACTATCGGTGTAGACCGTTAAAACGTTGAGATTTTGTATACTTATTTATGTGTACATTAAATTAGGGTGGAACCACGAGCACATTCGTCCCTACGAGTGTGCTCTTTTTTTATTGTCAAAATTAATATGAAAAAGGAGTGAACTTAAATGATTTCAATTAAATTACCAGATGGATCAATTCGCGAGGTGGAACAAAATACAACAGTTGAAGATTTCGCGGGTTCAATCTCCATTAGCTTAAAGAAAAAAGCGCTTGGTGGAAAAATTAATGGAAAGTTAGTGGATTTAAATACACCTATTACTGAAGATTGCGAAGTTCAAATAATTACTCAAGACGATCAAGACGGCTTAGAAATGATGCGTCATAGTTCAGCACATATTTTAGCTCAAGCGGTAAAACGTCTATATAAAGGCGAAAAAGCTGCATTTGGAGTTGGACCAGTAACTGCAGACGGATTCTATTATGATATTGATCTTCCAGTTTCAATTAAAGTAGAAGACCTACCGAAAATTGAAAAAGAAATGGAAAAAATTATTAAAGAAAACTTACCGATTACTCGTTCAGAGGTTAGTCGTGAAGAGGCAATTAAATTCTTCACTGAATTAGAAGATGAGTTTAAACTAGAATTAATTCGTGATTTACCAGAAGATGCAGTTATTTCAATGTATACTCAAGGTGAATTCGTAGACCTTTGCCGTGGACCACATGTTCCTACAACTGGCCGTGTAAAAGCGATTAAATTATTATCTGTTGCTGGTGCATATTGGAGAGGCGATGCGAATAATAAAATGCTTCAACGTGTTTATGGTACTGCTTTCCCAAGTAAGAAGGAATTAGAAGAGCATTTATACTTATTAGAAGAAGCTAAAAAACGTGATCACCGTAAATTAGGTAAAGAGCTTGAGTTATTCATGTTCTCTGAAGAAGCACCTGGTATGCCATTCTTCTTACCAAAAGGTACTATTATCCGTAATGAATTAGAACATTATGAGCGCGGATTACAAACTTCAAAAGATTATAAAGAAGTTCGTACTCCATTCATTATGAATCAAAGATTATGGGAGCAATCAGGTCACTGGCATCACTACCATGAAAACATGTACTTTACTGAAGTTGATGAAACAAAATTCGCATTAAAACCGATGAACTGCCCAGGTCATATGTTAGTTTATAAAAATAAATTACATTCATATCGTGATCTACCGGTTCGTATGTGTGAAAATGGTCAAGTTCACCGTCATGAATACTCTGGTGCCTTAAATGGTATGATGCGTGTTCGTACTTTTACTCAAGATGATGCACATATCTTCTGTCGTCCGGACCAAATTGAAGGCGAAATTATTGAAGTAATTAACTTAATTAAAGAAATTTACGGCGTATTCGGATTCACTTACAAAGTAGAATTATCAACTCGTCCAGAAGATTCAATGGGTTCAGAAGAGTTATGGAACTCAGCAGAACAGGCGTTAGAAAATGTTCTAAAATCTGAGAACTTAGACTTTAAATTAAACCCAGGCGATGGTGCATTCTATGGTCCAAAAATCGATTTCCATATTCAAGATGCATTAAAACGTAGTTGGCAATGTGCTACAATTCAATTAGATTTCCAAATGCCTGAGAAATTTGATTTAACTTATGTTAATGAAGATAACCAAAAAGAACGTCCAGTTGTTATCCATCGTGCAATTTATGGTTCAATTGACCGTTTCTTAGGAATCTTAACTGAACATTTTGCTGGAGCATTCCCATTATGGTTAGCACCAGTTCAAGTTGCAGTATTACCAATTTCAAGTGTTCACAATGAATATGCACAAAAACTTGCTGATCAATTAAAAGCTGCAGGAATCCGTGTTGAAGCTGATTTACGTGGCGAAAAAATTGGATATAAAATCCGTGAAGCACAACTTCAAAAATTACCTTATATGTTAGTAGTTGGTGATCAAGAGGTTGAAAATAAAACTGTAGCTATTCGTAAACGTGGCGAAGGTGATATCGGTACTCAACCATTCGAGAGCTTCTTAGAAATGGTCAAACAACAAAAATTAGAAAAAGTTCTATTTTAATTTTAAAAATCCTCTATTTTTATAATAGAGGATTTTTTTATTTGACCGATATAATTAAAAACGATTGTTTTTATTTTCTGGGAAATATGACGAAATTTGCAAAAACATACTTCAAAAAAAATTTTAATAGGATAATACTCAATAATATCGAACTTATATGAAGGATGTCTTTTTTGTTATTTAGTCTTAATAAAATACATAGTTATGTTAGGAGGTGATGCAGTTGGATAATCAGAATCAAGATCTTCAAAAAAAGGTAGAAAAGCTTGAAGAAGAAGTTAGAGAAATGAAGAAACAAATTGAATTTCTCTTAATTACGAAGGAAACTTCAAACGAGACTAAACAAATAAGCCAAACTAAAGTAAATAATCCTAAACCACAAATAACAGTTAGTAGACAGGTTAAAGTAACAGTCGAAAATGAAAAGGTTGATTATGAAGCACTTATTTTCCAAAAGTGGTTACCTAGATTTTTTATATTTATTTTCATACTTGGAGTAATGTGGGGATTTAAAGCGGCATCAGATTATGGGGTATTAAACAAGTATGCAAAAGTAGGAATTGGATTTATTATCGCCATTGCTTTATTCTGGTACGGAAATCGTCAAATGAAAGCTAAGCGATCAGCACTTGGCCAATCATTAATTGGTGGCGTGTTGCCAGTATTATTTTTAACTACGTTTGCTATGCATCATTTATATCTCATGGTTGGATCAACGATTGCATTTGTCCTTTTAATTATTTGGGTATGTATTGGTTTTTATTCTATGAATAGATACAAGTCAGAAGTAATTGGATTAATAAGTATAATAGGAGCCGTTTTTGTACCATTCCTAGTTAAAAGTGATTCGCCAAACTATTTATTTTTCTCTATCTATGAAACAGTGATTTATTTATGCTTTATGTTTTATGCAACATTTAAGAAATACAAATTCATCTATCTTTCGTCTGCAATATTATTGCATTTATCTTATTTAATAGTTGCTTTAGTTAATTTTAATACGAATGGAATTGAATATTTCGCACTAAGTATTCTCGTTCAGCATATTAGTTTGCTAGCTATATTGATTAAATCTAAGTTTGCTATTAAAAAGCAAGTATTAATTCTTCACACTAGTTTTATTTTAACAATCGGTTGGATCTTTAGTGCATTTGAAGATCTGAATAGAACAATGATTTTAATCTTTTTATGTGTAGGATACTTATTCCTGACTTTTTATTATAAAAAGAAATCGGATTTTTTCTTTGGATTTTCGACTAATTTTATATTGGCCATTTCATTCCTATGTTTGGATAGTGTTTCAGAAAACTTACTATGTACAGTATTAATAATTCAAGCAGTATCATCTTATTTATTTTATTTAAAATTTCGAGATCTGCTGAAATTAATTATAGCGGCTCTTACATTTATTCCTGTAGGCATATCCATTTTATCAGTTGGAATAGATTCTTTTTGGTCTTTTGAAACGTTGAATTGGTTTGTGCTAATTGTAGCGCTAGTTACGATTGGAATTTTGGCTTATAAAAATGGAGATGAAAAGCAATTTATCTTATTAAGCAGTTCTTTATTAATAACGGTTATATTGATTGCTTTTATAACACAAATTGTTCAAATAATTGCGGTAGATCAGTCTGACAATATGATTCGATTATTAATTAATATAAGTTGGATCTTGCTTTCGATTTTAGCTATGATACTTGGTAACATTAAGAAGTTTAAAGTTTGGACATATACTGGGATAGGTTTATTATTACTGACACTAGGAAAACTTGTATTAATAGATTTACCAAATATTACATTGATGGTTAGAGCTGGTTTATTTATACTGCTTGGCTTGATTGGTTTAGTAATTTCTAGAATATTTTTTAAGGGAAGTAGTAGTCAAAAAATCGAAAAAATTTAGTATACAGGAGTAAGTTAATGCTAATCACTGAAACTAAAAACTTATTATTAATGACTTTTACAGCAGATGCCATGGTTTCTGTTTTAAGTGGAAATAAAGAGTTAGAATTTGAAAATCAATTTTATACATTCGCTAATGGATGGCCAATTCTTGTATATAAAAATCTTTTCCCTTATAAAATCTCTCGTTTTCAAACTCACCCTACTGAGGAAAAATATGAAGGAATAATTATTCATAAAAAAGATCGAGTAATTATTGGGGACATGGGATTTAAAGGTGGTCCTGATGAAACTGGAATTATGGAAATAGGTTATAGTATCGCACCTAGTTATCAAGGTAAAGGATATGCAACTGAAATGGGTAGGGCTTTTTGTGAGTGGGGAATGAAGCAAAATCATGTTACAAGAATAACTGCAATTTGTTCCATTTATAATCACGCCTCTATTAGAGTTTTAGAGAAAATTGGAATGATAAAAGTAAAAGAAGAAATTGAAAAATATTATTGGATGTTAGATAAAAAATAAATTAGTGATTTTCGCTTATTAGAATGATTAATTTTTCTAGAAGAAGGTGGGCTTATTCTTACAACAAGAAATACATCTATCATCTTTATGGTCATAACTAAACGTGAATTTGGTCGATTCGTTTTGTACGATCTTATGATAAGCGGCTTAGTATATGGCTCTCTAAAAAAATACTACTCAAGTGACCTAATCGCAATTTTTGGTAGCTTTACAATACCGACAGTTTTAAAAAGAGTGGCTGTATTATTAGAACGGAAATAAAAAGAAGCACTAAATTGAGCATTCTTTCTCAGCTTGTTGAAATATAAAAAGGTCTATAGGGAAAAAATATTAATTAGAACATTATTGATGTTAAAATTCATTTTTTGGATGATCTATCTATTAATGGTTTTAAATTTTAATATGGTTGAGCAATTTTATGATTCAAATAACACTAGTAATGGTTTTTGAAGTTAAAAATATTATGAGCTTATTTTTAGAAGAACAATTTCAATTGAATAGTTTATTAAATAATGTTCGATATTAATTGACATACAAACTGATTAATAAACAACTGATAGGATACTCTAAGTAAATGCTATTTGAATAGGTTTTAATGGAGACTTTTTTTGATGAATAAGTTGATTGGAACGGAGGGTTGCTCGACTCCTATGGGAAATGCGGGAAGGCTGAGACCCCACAGGAACGAACGTGACGAGGAGGCTCAGGTCTCGCCCCATGGAAAGCGAGCATCCTGTAGTGGAAATCAACATCATTCTACTCCTTTTACGAAAATTTGGTAATTTAAGTAACAAAGTTGTTTTTCAACAGCGTAAAAAAAGGATGCTCATTGAGCATCCTTTCTAAATATTAACCTTGTTGTACAGGACTTTTAGGTTCAGTATCTAAATTCATTGCTGGTCCGAAGAATTCATAATGAATTTGTGTATCTTTAATACCTAATTCTTTTAAACTAGTAATAATTGCTTTTAAAAACGGTACTGGTCCACATACGTAATAATCTGCATTGTCTGATTTAATATTGTTATTTAACCATTCGGCATCAATATAGCCTTGCTTTTTAAAGTTATTGTTTTGAAGATCTTCCTCAAAAGGATTCTCATAAACAAATGATAAATTGTAATTTGTTAATTGCTCTTTTAATTGGTTTAATTCATTTTCAAATGCTTGTAATTTACCGTTTCTTGAAGCACTAATGAAGTTAACTTGACGTTGTGGTTGATTACTTGCAATTGACTTAGCCATACTGATCAATGGTGTAATTCCAACACCACCACTTAAGAAAACAACATCTGAATCAATTTCAGTATTTAAAGTAAATTCACCTGCTGGAGCAGTAATTTCTAACGTATCACCAACATTTACTTGATTGTGTAGATAGTTTGAGAATTTACCTAGAGGTTGGTTTTCTTCAGCTTCTCTTTTTACTGAAAATCTAAAGTGATTTTTACCTGGAGCATCAGATAAACTATATTGTCTGTTAGATAGATATTCTTCACCAGGAATTTGTGAACGAACAGTAATATATTGACCTGGTAAGAAAGTAGGCACTGAAGAATCATCTTTAGGAACTAAGTAGAATGATGTTATTACATCGCTTTCTTCAACTTTTTCGATGACTTTAAATTCTTTAAATTCAGACCATCCGCCTTCTTGAGATGAAGCTGCTTCATACATTTCTTTTTCGATATCGATAAATACTTGAGCAATAATTCCATATGCTTCAGCCCAAGCACCTAGTATTTCATCAGTTGCAGCATCACCAAGTACTTCTTTAATTGCCCCTAGTAGATGTTGCCCTACGATTGGATAGTGTTCTGCTTTAACTTGAAGACTGCGGTGCTTTTGCGCAATTTGTTTTACAACCGGAATAATTGTTGCTAGTTTATCAATGTTTTGTGCTGCAGCTAAAACAGTATTTGCAAGAGCTGTTTGTTGTCTACCTTTTTGTTGATTTGTATGATTGAATACATTTAATAATTCAGGATGATTAGTAAATAAATTTTTATAGAATACTTTAGTGATCTCTGTACCCTTTACTTCTAAGACCGGAACTGTTGACTTAATAATATCAATTGTTTTTTGAGATAGCATGAAAAATCCCCCTAATCACGTTTCAAAGTAGTATTGTAAATACATCTTTATCTTAGACCTAGAAATTATTTAAAGCAATATGTAAAATACTTCTTTTGTCATTTTTTTCGCAAAAATACATAAAAGTTTAAAAAATGTTCACAATTATGCTATGATTAAATTTAAATAAAACAGTGAGGACAAGTTATGCGTTTAACAACTTATTCGGATTACTCTCTTCGTGTACTAATATTTCTAAGCTCTGAGCCACGTGAAAAATTAGTTAATATTAAAGACATCGCTGAAGCTTATGGTATTTCTAAAAACCATTTAATGAAAATAATTTATAATTTAGGAAAGATGGGCTATATCGAAACGATACGTGGTAGAAACGGTGGAATCCGTTTAGCTAAATTACCTACAGAAATAAATATTGGTGAAATAATTCGTAAAACTGAAGAAGACTTTAATATTGTAGAATGTTTTGAGCACGGCAATACTTGTGTAATCACACCAGTTTGCTCTTTAAAACATATATTTAATAAAGCGTTGGATCAATTTTTACAAGTTTTAGATCAATATACATTGGATGATATTGTAAAGAACAATGCCATGCTTAAAGATTATTTTTCCATTAATACAAAGGAATAATATGACATTGAAGAGCGCACGCAATAAAAAAACACAAAAACCAACAAAGGATTACTTTGTTGGTTTTTTCATTTAGTATGGTCTATAGTTTTATATATTTTACGTTTTCCATCGGTTCTTGGAATAAAGATGACGCTATTTTACTAAAAATGGTTGGATCCCCGGTTGTAAAAAATTCATGTGAAGTGATTTCGGAGTTAGATAAGATATTTTGTTGATCTAGTATTGCACTTACCTCTAAAGCTGTTTCATCGCCAGAGCTAATAAGTTGGATCGATGGTCCCATCACTTTTTGAATAATTGGACCGAGTAGTGGGTAATGAGTACACCCTAGTATTAGGGTATCAATATTTGAATCAATAAGCGGTGCAAGAGTGTGCTTAACAATATCAAATATTTCAGGTTTATTGTAGTCCCCATTTTCAACAATCCCAGCAAACTCTGGACATGCCAAACCTTCAATTAAAACTTTGTCATTAATCCTCTTTAATGCAGAATGATAAGCTTTACTATTAATAGTAGCATTCGTTCCGATGACACCGATTTGGTCATTTTGTGTTAATTTTATTGCTGCTCTGGCACCTGGGCGAACAACACCAATGACCGGGATATGAAGTTTTTCCCGCATTTCATTTAAGACGACTGAAGTTGCAGTATTACAGGCGATGACTAACATTTTTATATCTTTTTCCAGTAGAAAATTAGTCATTTCCCAAGTGAATTCCCTAATTTCCGTATATGGTCGTGATCCGTATGGACATCTTGCTGTATCGCCTAAGTATAAAATGTCCTCTTTAGGTAATTGTCTTATAATTTGTTTGGCAACTGTTAAGCCCCCAACACCTGAGTCAATGACTCCGATTGGTTTATTCAAAAAATCCCCTCATTTTACTTAAATATTGTTGATGTAGTATATTCTTTATTCATATAAGATTTTACTATAAGAAATGATATTTTTGTTTATCATTCTCTTTTTAAAAATGTTATAATTTCATAGTTTTATTACGCCTATTAACTGAGTATTAAAACAATTAAACGCAAGTTAAAAATAATTCGTAAATTCAACCATTATCTGTTATATTAATGAGGAAAAGTTTATATATGAGAAAAATGTGGAGGAGCCGGTGTTGCTGGCTGAGATAGCGTCCTTAAGATGTTGACTCTTAGAACCTGATCTGGGTGATGCCAGCGTAGGGAACAGTATCTCTTTTAAGATATGTTTTTTACAGCGCATTCACGTCCGGGTTAATATCCGGGCGTTTTCTTTTTGTATAAACAAAGAACAAAAAGGAGATATAGATAATGAAAAAATTAGTAGTATTTTTAGTGGCTATTTGTTTAATGTTAACTGGATGTGGTCAAAACAAAACTACCACTACTAAAAAGACAAAGCAATTAAAAAAGGTGACTGTCGTACTAGACTGGACCCCGAATACAAATCATACTGGGCTATTTGTTGCTAAGGATAAAGGTTACTTTAAGGAACAAGGACTTGATGTAGATATAATCAACCCGGGAGAAACAGGAGCAGACCAATTGGTGGCATCTGGTAAAGCAGATTTTGGGGTTTCTTATCAAGAGTCAATTACACAAGCAAGAGTTCAAAATGTACCGATTGTTTCAATTGCAGCAATTATTCAACATAATACTTCTGGGTTTGCATCACCAGTGAAAAAAGAAATTAAGTCTCCAAAAGATTTCGTTGGAAAAACTTATGGTGGATGGGGTTCACCGGTTGAAAAGGCTATTTTAAAATCACTTATGTCAGAAGAAAATGCGAATGTTAATAAGTTAAATATCGTTAATATGGGCGATGCTGATTTCTTTACTGCAGTAAAAAGAGATATCGATTTTGCGTGGATTTATCAAGGATGGACAGGAATTGAAGCTGAGCTTCGTGGAGAAAAATTAAACATGATTTATTTAACAGATTATAGTAAAAAGCTAGATTACTATACTCCAGTTTTAGCTACGAATGAAAAAATGATTAGTAAAAATCCTAAAATTGTAAAAGCGTTTGTTGCTGCAGCGTCAAAAGGATATAATTTTGCGATTGATCATCCAAAAGAAGCTGCATCAATTTTAATAAAGGATAATCCGGATTTAGATAAAAAATTAGTTGAAAAAAGCCAAGAATGGTTAGCATCTAAATATAAAGATGATGCAAATCGTTGGGGTGAGCAAAAATTATCAGTTTGGAAAAACTATGCAGATTTCTTAGCTGAAAATAAATTATTAGAAGGAAACTTTAAGCCAAAAGAAGCATTTACGAATGATTTCTTACCAGCGAAATAAGGAGGAGTTAATATGCAAACTACTTTAATGAGTGTCCAAATTATACCGAAAACAAATAATATTGAGGATGTTATTCCAGCAGTTGATGAAGCGATTAAAATTATTGATGAATCAGGTGTAAAATATCAAGTTCAGCCTTTAGAAACAACTATGGAAGGTGACTTGAATCAATTGTTAAATGTTGTTCAAAAAATGAATGAAAGAATGATTGAAATAGGTTGCCATAATGTTATAACTCAAATGAAAATACTTTACCAACCACAAGGTATCACTATGGATGTATTAACGGAGAAGTACCGTTAATGAAATCTAAAAGTATAAAAGGATGGCAACCAATCGTTGTCATCCTGCTTTTTTTAATCTGTTGGCAGCTAAGTATTAAAATTTGGAAAATCGAATCTTGGTTATTGCCAGGGCCGATCTCAATCTTTAAAGAAGGAATGAAATCATCTGATTCACTACTTCCTCACATTTCTTCTACAATTCAATTAACGATTATTGGTCTGTTAATTGGTAGTTTATTAGGATTTTTAATAGCATTTCTATTGCATTTAATACCTGGTGTTAGGGAAGCTTTTTACCCGTTATTAATTCTTTCGCAAAATGTACCAATTATCGTTTTGGCACCGCTTTTAATTATTTGGTTTGGATTTGGTGTATTACCTAAATTAATTATAATTTCTCTTGTTTGTTTTTTCCCTGTTACAGTTTCAGCGTTGGATGGTTTCAGACAAACACCAAGTGAACTAATAAATTATATGAAAATGGCAGGAGCATCTAAATCACAAATTTTTTGGAAAGTTGAGTTACCTTTTTCTCTACCTTCCATTTTTTCCGGCTTAAAGATTTCAGCAACTTATAGTGTTATGGGGGCAGTCATATCTGAATGGCTAGGAGCAAAATCTGGAATTGGGGTATATATGACTTTAGCTTCATCTTCATTTAGAACTGATCGAGTATTTGTTTCAATTTTTATCATTATGTTTTTAAGTATGCTTTTCTTCTTCCTAATAGTCGTAATTGAACGTTTTACTGTTAAATGGAAAGTTAAAGGGGAGAAACGGAAATGACATTACAAGTAGAACAATTATCAAAGAGTTATAGCGGGCATCAAGTGTTAGATAATATCTCCCTTTATGTAAACGAGGGTGAATTTGTATCAATTTTAGGTCCATCTGGTAGTGGGAAAAGTACGTTGTTTCATCTTATAGGTGGTTTACTAAAACCTGATTCTGGAGAAGTAAGGTTAAATGGGTCGATAATAAATGGAGAACTTGGTCATATTAGTTTTATGCCCCAGGATCATTCATTACTACCTTGGAGAACAGTATTAAAAAATATTGTTTTGTCACAGGAATTAAAACATAAACCTGATGAAAAGTTGGCAAGAGACTGGCTTAAAAGAACTGGTTTAGAAAACTATGAGAATGCTTACCCTCATGAATTATCTGGTGGGATGAAGCAACGAGTTTCATTTTTAAGATCATTACTAGCACCGCAGTCGTTTATGTGTATGGATGAGCCTTTTTCAGCTTTAGATGAATTCACTAGACTTGAAATGCAACAATGGCTTTTATCAATTTGGGAAGAGCAACGACGATCAATTTTATTGGTTACACATAATATTGATGAAGCGTTGTTAATGTCTGATCGAATATATATATTTTCTGACAAACCTGCCAAAATCAAAGAAGAAATCATTGTGCCATTTCCAAGACCACGCAAAAAAGAATTATTATTAAGTGACGAATTTATGGAATATAAAAGAAAAATCTATTTGGCTTTAGAGAAGGAGTAGTACGATGAAAATGATAGATGCTCATATTCATTTAGATTCTTATGATACTAGTCAAAGAGAAGAAATATTAACTAATATAGAAAGACACGAAATCGAGGCGATCATTTCGGTTTCGATGGATTTAAAATCTAGTAAGAAAAATTTAGAGTTAAAAAAACAAAATAATAGTGTATATCCAGCATTCGGATTTCATCCTGAACAACAAATTCCATCTGATGAAGAGGTTGATAAATTAATTGAATGGATTAAGTTCCATCAGGATGAAATGGTCGCAATCGGAGAAGTTGGATTACCATATTATAAGAATTTGGTAGAAAAGATTAATTACGTACCTTATATTAGGTTACTAGAAAAATTTATCTCACTTGCAAGAGAGTTAAATAAACCGATCATATTACATGCAGTGTATGAGGACGCCGAAACCGTATGTAATCTATTAGAAAAATATTTTATTCAAAAAGCTCATTTTCATTGGTTTAAAGGAGACGATCATTCAATTAAACGGATGATAAAAAATGAGTATTTTATCTCAATTACACCAGATGTATTATATGAAAATGAGATTCAAGATTTAGTAAAAAAGTATCCTTTAGAATTAATGATGGTAGAAACTGATGGTCCTTGGCCATTTGAAGGGCCTTTTGAGAATGAGTGGACACATCCTAAATTTATGCATCAATCGGTTGCAAAGATAGCTGAGTTAAAAGACATAGATTTATTAGTTGCATATAAAACTTTATATGAAAATACTAAGAAATTTTATAGTATTTAAAATAAGAAGATCGTTTTCTAAATGGAAACGATTTTTTATTTTAGATAGGTAAAAAGAGTTAAAATAAAATCCCCCTATAGCAGAGTTTCTATCCTAATATACGGATAGGCTTTTTTATCTACTATAAGTAGGATATAAAGTGAAAATTTTATTTCAGATAAACAGATTCTTACAAGCTAGAAAATAGAGAAAAATAAAACTTAAGTTTCAATGTAAATACCAAAACCGGCATGTCGATTAGAATGCCGGCAGTATGTTGGTTTGTAGAAGTGTTTCTACAAAATAACTACAGTTCAAGCTCTCCCATACGAAGAAGCTCAATAACTGCTTGTGATCGCCCCTTAACCCCAAGCTTCTGCATTGCATTTGAAATATGATTTCTCACAGTTTTTTCACTTATAAAAAGTTCTTCAGCAATTTCTCTTGTAGTCTTATCTTGAACAAGAAGCTCAAATACTTCTTTTTCACGCTTTGTGAGTGTGTGCTTTGTTTGATAGTCTCTATCCTTCAACTGTGCTAACCCTCCTTGCTTGACCGAGCTGTTCTTCGGATGGGTATTCATTTAGTCTTTTTATCATATGAACGATAGGTCTTTTAGGTGAATATTTCCAGTAAATTTAGAGCTAGATTTAAATTATTTATTTTTTTCTATTTAGCTTGTTCTAAAAAATGTACATGCTCGTATAAATAATAAAAAAGCGTGGGGGGAGTATGGTGATGAAAAAAAGATTGTTAGTAACAGCAGCAGCGGTATGTGGAATCGCAACAATGAGTGGATGTAGTTTACTTCCAACAAAATCTTCAACTGACATTGATCCACCTAAAACTGTAGTTTATAAAAGTGATCAACCTTCAAAAGAAGTAGCAAAGAAGGAAGAAACGGTAAAAAGGGAATTATATTTAATTGACCGTAACGGGTATGTTGTACCGCAAACTTTCCAATTACCTAAGTCTACTAGCTTGGCTAAACAAGCGTTAGAGTACTTAGTAAAAGATGGTCCTGTTACAGATGAATTACCAAATGGTTTCCAAGCAGTTTTACCTCCGAATACAGAAGTTTTAGGTGTTCAAACTCAAAAGGATGGTACGATTATTGCTGATTTTTCACCAGAATTTAAGCAATACCGTGCTGAAGATGAATTAAAAGTGTTTCAAGCTGTTACTTGGACTTTAACTCAATTTGATAATGTGACAAAGGTGAAAATTCGAGTAAACGGAAAAGAGCTTGCATCAATGCCAGTAAATAAGGCTCAGATTGGTGATGGGTTAACAAGAGATGATGGAATTAACTTTGATAAGGGTGACATTGTAGATATTATGAACTCAAGACCAGTTACGCTATATTATGTTTCTCAAGGGGAAATGGGAGACACTTATTATGTACCTGTAACGGCAAGGATTTCTAATGCTGAAACGGATGCATATTCAGCAATCGTAAATGAACTTGTAAAAGGTCCATCCGAATATTCAAATTTAGTTTCCGATTTTGGAACTGATACGAAACTTGTTAGTCAACCTGTTTTCAAAGGCGGTAAGTTAGTACTTAATTTTAACGATGGTATCTATGGCAATATAGCAAAAAATATGATCAATAATGATGTATTACAGCCACTTGTTCTTTCTTTAACAGAGCAAAAAGGAGTTAAGTCTATTGAAATTCAAATCAATGGTAAATTAACTGCCCTAGACCAACAAGGTAAGCCTTTAAGCCAACCTGTTTCTAGGCCTAAGGATGTAAATACGAAAAAGTTGTAAGCTGGTAGTTAGGAAAAAATCATAATTGCCTTTTAAAAAATGTTAAAATATCAACCTTGTACAAAAATTATGATGATTTTTGTACAAGGTTTTTAATTTTATCTTTAAATTACACTTAATAAGTAGAAATGAAATCATATTTTTGTCTATACTAGTATTTGGAAGATTTTGTAGGAGGAACGAACATGACAAGAACAGATGGAAGATTAAATAATGAACTTAGACCAATAGAGATTATTACTCACTATACAAAACATGCAGAAGGTTCTGTACTTATAAGTATTGGTGATACGAAGGTAATTTGTAATGCAACAGTTGAAGACCGTGTACCACCATTTTTGAGAAATAGCGGAAAAGGTTGGATTTCAGCAGAATATTCTATGTTACCTAGAGCTACTCAAGATCGTACAATACGTGAATCATCTAAAGGCAAAGTTACTGGTCGAACAATGGAAATTCAACGATTAATAGGAAGAGCGCTAAGAGCAGTAGTTGATTTAGAAGCACTTGGTGAAAAGACGATTTGGATCGACTGTGATGTAATTCAAGCAGATGGAGGAACAAGAACTACTTCAATTACTGGTGCATTTGTTGCTATGATGCTAGCTTTTGATAAATTAATTAAAATGGATAAATTAAAATCGTATCCGGTAAAAGATTATTTAGCAGCAACTTCAGTTGGTATTTTAGATGAGCTTGGACCAGTACTAGATTTATATTATGTAGAAGATTCGGCTGCAAGTGTTGATATGAATATTATTATGACTGGAAAAGGGCAGTTTGTTGAACTTCAAGGGACTGGTGAAGAAGCAACATTTTCAAGAGAAGAATTAAATGAATTATTATCTTTAGGTGAATTAGGAATTAAATCTCTAATTGAAAAACAAAAAGAAGTGTTATTACAAGAAGGTATTAAATTTCAATAATTATTTCGAGGAGAGACTTTCAGGATGGAAACAATCATTATTGCGACTAATAATCAAGGCAAAGTGAAGGATTTTGAAGCGCTTTTTAACCCGATGGGATTTCAAATTAAATCTTTAAAAGACTTTCCTGAAATTCAAGAAGTTGAAGAAACAGGAACTACATTTGAAGAAAATGCGATTTTAAAAGCTGAGTATTTAGCAAGAGAGCTAAATACGCCTGTAATTGCAGATGACTCTGGATTAATAGTGGATGCACTTGATGGTAGACCAGGCGTTTATTCTGCTCGATATGCTGGATTACATAAAAGTGACGAAGATAATTTACAAAAAGTATTAAATGAATTAGAAGGCGTTTTTCCTGGCAAAAGAACTGCGCGATTTTATTGTGCTTTAGCTTTAGCAGTTCCTGGTAAAAAAACAATCACTGTTTATGGTACAGTTGAAGGGTATATTGCCAATGAAAAAAGAGGAACAAACGGATTTGGCTACGATCCAATATTCTTTTTGCCAGAGTTAGATAAAACTATGGCTGAATTAACAACAGATGAAAAAGGTGGCTTAAGTCATCGTGCAAATGCAATTAAATCATTAATGAATGTTATAAATAAAGAAGATAAAGACTTGTTATTTAGAGGATCAAATTAATGAAAGTACTAATTGCAAGTGATAGCCATGGATTGACGAAACCATTGCAAGAAATCGCCGACCGATATCGTGACAGTGTAGATTTAATGATACACTGTGGAGATTCGGAATTAGAAGTAAATGCTAAGGAACTAAAGGATTATAATGTTGTAAGAGGAAATTGTGATTTCAGAGGAGAATTCCCTGAAGAATTTATTCACCGTGGGAATGAATATACAATCTATGCAACACATGGTCATTTACATGGAATAAAACAGTCATTACAAAAGCTGTATTATCGTTGTAAAGAGGTTGGAGCAACAATTGCTTGTTTCGGTCACTCACATGTATTAGGAGCCGAGGTAATTGATGGTGTGCTTTTTATAAACCCTGGCAGCATTTTATTACCGAGAATGCGTAAAGAAAAGACTTATGCTATTCTTGAAACAATTGGTAAGAAAGCTAATGTTACTTTTTATAATACAGATGGAACGGAGCTTATAACTACTTCATTTGAATTATAATGAATAAAGGGAGGTTAGTAGCTTAACATGCTACTAACCTTATCTAAAAACAAAAAATTTCTAAGTACTAAAAGCCGAAAAACCCTAATAAACTAAGGTAATTATATAACTTATAAATTTTTTCCTTTATTTTGGAAAAAAAGTTTTAAAATAGTGTTGACTTTAATTTGCATAGTGACTATAATAAATATTGTCGACAGGGTGATGTCGCAAAGAAATAAAAAAACAAAACATATGCGGGTGTAGTTTAATGGTAAAATAGAAGCCTTCCAAGCTTCGGTCGTGGGTTCGATTCCCATCACCCGCTCCATATGTCCTGGTAGCTCAGCAGGATAGAGCAACGGCCTTCTAAGCCGTCGGTCGGGGGTTCGAATCCCTCTCAGGACGTCCAAAAGAACGTAATCAGACGTTGATATAACACGCTTTTCCATCGATTAGGTATTCGGTCATAACGCCGTTCCACCGGTAAATTTACGTGAAATATACGTAATAAATACTCGTTGAACTTTCCGTGAAATGATCGCAAAACTTATCGGTAGGGAGCGTGTTTTTTCGTGTCTAAAAGAAAAGGTATATTCGATATTTCCGCATTGGACGGGGTATCGCTCGGTAAAAGTAGCGCAAATAAGGCGTCGAAGTCAACGGTCAAGGGAACGGCGTTAACGGATGTAAAAACGCCAATAGTAGCGCCAGTTGATGACGTTAAAATAGCGGACGCATTAAAGTCGATCACGCGTCAAATGGAAATCATGGGATACCGCGAGCGAACGATTAGCGACTACAATTTGCACGTTAATCATTTTGCGGAAACAGTCGGCGTAGAAAGTTTATCGGAAATCGATAACGATAAAATACTGGACTGGCTTTCGGCGATGGACGTAAGTAATCAGACGAAGCTGACGCGCTTAAAATGTCTGAAGGCGTTCTTAACGCGTTGTTTAGATAACGGATGGTTTAAGACGAAGTTCTGGAAAACCGTTACCGTAAAAGTTGATAGCGAAGTAAAAGTCGGAGCCGAGGAGAAGGACGTCGATATTCTACTTTCGATGCTAGACTTAACGGATTACGTAGAGCTGCGCGACGCAATCGCCATATTAGTTATGTATCAATGCGGACTCCGAATCAAAACGTTATCTCTATTAGAAGAAAAGCATATCGACGTCGAGCGTAGAGAGCTCCGTTTAAGTGGCGACATTTTAAAGAACCGTAAGGAACTGATTTTACCGTTAGAGGAATATACGGCGCAGCTACTTGCGGTATTAATTCAACAGAACGCAGTAGTCCGCCGAGAATACGCTAAGAAAAATAATTACGTATTTGTAACGATGTTTGGCGACTGCGTGATCAACGGAACGAATAACGCTTTGCAACGTAGGTTAAAGAAGTACGCCGATACTTACGGCCTGAAGAACATTAATCCTCACGCGCTTAGACGGGGATTTGCGATGCGATTACGCAATAAAGGAGCGGACATACTCCTTATATCAAAAGCGCTAGGGCATAGCGATTTAGCGGTAACGACGAAGTATCTCGGAATGGAAAAAGAAGAAGTATCGAATGAATTACGAAAGTTTTTATAGGGATTCGGAAGGGCTCGCCAAAAATGGCGGGTCTTTTTTTGTGCGCGGAAAAGTTGCGCGAAGTTGTGAATTAGCGTGGCATAAGAAGTAAGAGCACAAAAAGTGCGCGACTTTACTCCCTTCCGCGTCATAAGAAGTAAGGGCGTTAGTCCAGTAATAAATCTACACTACCGAATATAAAAGATACGGAGGTGAAATAGGTGGGAGAGTATGAGGCATATATAAGATCAGGTGAGACGCGAACAGGTTTCTCGATAATGTTCCACGAATTGTTCGATTTATATCATCCGTACATTGGCGATAAGGCTACGATGTACTACTTATTTTTATTACGGTACCGAAACAACGAAAAGGCTAGCGATAATATGGGTAAATCTTGGAAGGGTAGAAGCGGAATTATCGAAAAGTTTCAGTTGTCATTCTCGACGCTACCTGTCCTTGATGCAATTCTCGAAGCTAGCGGACTAGTATCGTTAGAGTACAAACCAAGCGGAAGAGGTCGCGATAAAATTATTTATATCGTACATGATCCGAAGGAGCGTCAACAATTCCGAGAAATTGAATCGCAGATTGAAGAAAGGCTACGTAAGGTTATCGAGAAACACGGTAATATCGGAAAGCTTTTAGGTAAAGAAAAAGGGTCAAAGTTATCAGCCTGAAGATTATCTCTACTGTACGGTAGATATTAACCTTCGTCAGCGTATATGAAAAAGAATACCTTTAAAAAGAATTATTTAAAAAGATTAAAAGATGGCAATAATTTCGTTTCACTACATTATCGCTATCTATTATATAACTTCGATAATATCGCTAATAAGTGATTATCGATAATAAATAGGAGGAATTAATATGGCGCTAAATATTAATATAACGGAAGACATTAAAATCATATCCGATACTCATAACGTAATTGTTCAACGCAAACACATCGTAGATCCTACGAAATCACCGAATTGGGCGAAATTAGAAGCGAAAGGTGCTTCGTCAGCATTACGCGAAGAATGGCGCGACGTTTCGTATCATCCATCGGTAGAGCAAGCGGTTAAAAGTATTATGTGCAAAAAGGTTAATAGCTCAGACGCAACTAGTTTAACAGAAGTCTTGGACGAAATTAAACGATTTGAGACAGAATTGTCGGCGATATTAAAGCGCTAGAGCCCGTCAGGTATAAAGTGTCACGGCGCACTTAAAACGGCTAATTCGCCGTCAAAATTAACGAAATCAAAACGGAGGTAATACGATGACAAACGAAACCCTAAACGAAAGCACTTTCGCAAACTTCAGACGCGAGCTTCAAACGCTAAACTACGTAGAGCTCAATGTGTTAATGAGCGATATCGTGCTCGAAATCAAAAAGCGCTCATATAACGAAGGAATGGTCAAGGCGATGACGAGCGGAATCTCGGCGGAAGCAATCGCGCCAGTCGGAACGCCAATTCAATCGGAACAAGAAATCCGCGATGAAATTATCGAGAAGGCTAAACGCGATGTGGCGGAGTTGGAAAAGAACGCGGAAAGCGAGTTAAATAACGGAATTGAAGACGGTAACTTTACTTACCGACAAAGAATTAACGTAATTAAGTTCGTTATTAACAAGGAGAAAAGAACGGTCGTTGCACTAGTCTGCGCGAAAATAAATCCGAAATTAATACGCGAAAAAGGAATCGCCAAGTGCGACCCATCCGACTGCTTCAACGCTCACATCGGCAAGGCAATCGCGCTACGACGAGCACTAGGACTCGAAGTCCCGTCGGAATACCTAACCGCCCCACAGCCGACAGAAGCCCGCACAGGCGACGTTGTACGTAGTCTGATGAGCGGAAAGGAAGGCGAAGTAGTGGCGAAGAAAAAAGACCGTCCCGTAATTGCAGACGAAAATGGTACGTACTACACACTCGGACATTCGGCATGGAATATCGTTGACGACTCGCGTGAAGGGAATGCGGAAGGAGGCGACGCAAATGGCGAAGGCTAAAACGCATTACAACGAAATCCCAACGGATCAATGGTCCGCAAATCACCTGCGCGATTATCTCTACGCCAAGCACGAAGAGCACTTAGGCGTCAAGTACGTCGCAAGGAATTTCGCAGTCGATACGCGAATGCTGAAGAACTTCGTGAGCGCGTATGGTGTGACGGTGGCTAAGCGTTTTATCGACGTATGCTTGGCGAATTACACACCTACGGCAAACTATCCCGGAACTAACTTCGCTTTTATACAGACGTATATGAAGGAGCGCTACTTGCCGCAGTGTTTGAAGGCGGAGGTAATGGCGGAGCGAGTTGCGGAAGTTGATAACGAAATTGATGCGGATTGGCTATGAAAGGATTTCTTACGGGAGTTATCGCAAGTGTTACGTTATGGGTTATATTAGCGTGGCTCGTAACGAGATAACGGAAGGGAGGAGAAAGTGATGGGCATATTTACAGTAGTCGGAATTATGGCGGTTGGATTCTTTAGTGTGGTCGGGCTTGCGGTAGTTGTCGGTGGCTTTGCGAAGTATTTGAAAGGTGAAAAATAAGGAGGCGTTAATTATTACGATATTAGAATGTTTGGCTATCGTAGGAATTAGTAGTTTAGTCGTTGTTTATGTAAAGCTACTTTGTATATGGATTGAGAAGGGTTACGAATGAATGATAGATAAAATTGTATTTTCATTAGCGGGAATAACTTTTTTCATAGCGTTATCTCAGGTGGGTTATATGACTTATCTATATTACAAGGAGATGAAGAAAAGTGACTGAAAAAGAATGGTTTGAGAATATTAAAAAATCAGTTGAATATGACATGATTCATAACGATGGTTTAATGTTAAGTGTTTCTTTGAAAGAAATGCAGTGGTTAATTAGCAAAGTTTATGAAGTAGACCATTTTAAGAAAAGAGATAAAGATCATAGAATATGGCTTGAGTTCCAAGATAAAACATTGAGAGAAATAGCAAAAGAAGGTATTGGGTATGGTCAAAAGATAGCCAGAGAAACTTTAGAGGGATTTCGAATCGGAAGTAATATTGAAAACAACAAATTTAGGTTAAAAGTTCGAAAAATGAAGTGTGTAGAGTGTGACACTATATCACTTGTTGAATTTAAACAACCACAAGAAACTATGTATTTTTGTCCTATCTGTATGGAACGAATGGAGGATACGGAAGACATTACGGTGATTCAAGATTAGTGTACTCTACGACTAAATAACGAACTTAACGAAAGGGTGATCGAATGAACCACGCTAACAAATGCTTACTAGCGCAACGCTGCTCGCTAGCCAACTCGGAATCCTGCTCGCCATCTTGCGGACACTTCGTCAGAATGCACGGCTTCAGCGGAACAGGCGGGCGGTCTGGCTCGGCAGGAGTACCGGCAGACTATCGAATGCTTACGTTAAAGAACTCGCCAGCTCGCGAAGAACAGGCGAAGATTTACGCCACGCTCGATAAATACGTCGCTACTTTTGAGCGAATGTTTGACGAAGGTGGTGAACGGATTAAATCGCTATATCTATGGAGCGAAAGTCCAGGCAACGGCAAGACGACGACGGCAACGGCACTACTTAACGAATGGATTATCGCAAATTACCTCGGCAGTTTGAAGCACGGTAGGCAGGCGCTTCAGACTCCGGCAGTATTCCTTGATACTAACTCGTTTCAGACCGATTACAACCTCGCAACAATGACGAACAGTGAAGCGGAAATGGCGAAGATTAAGGCGACTATTCAACGTACACAAACGGCTCCATTCGCAGTCCTTGATGATATCGGTGTAAGGTCGGCAAGTGAAGCGTTTAGGTCGTATGTCCACGCGATAGTTAATTATCGGACGACTAACGGACTACCCACTATTTTCACTAGCAACCTACCTATCGAGGAAATGGCGGTCGTTTTCGACGCAAGGTTGTACGATAGGATGCGTGATCAGTGCGGAATTCTGAAATTCGAAGGCAAATCGAAACGGGGGATACGTAAATGATGGATATTCAAAAAGCGTTGGTTCATATCGGAGCATGCGAAAGTTATAAGGAATCTGCGGAGGCAATTGTCAAAGGTCTCGTAACTTTAAACGGTAAACGTATCGATTGTTATTGGAAAAGACTTCGCGGAGGTTATTACGCCATTAACGTAAAGGAAAAAGGGTTGTTCCGATTTAATGTACGAAGTGGAAAAGTCGGAAATGTTAAAAGGGGGTTTAAGCAATGAATCAAATCAACGTTTATATAAATGCGGAATATTCATTTAGTTATGAGGATACGGTTATTCCACGCAAAGGAGATTCGGTTACTTTATCTGGGATTTACGGAAAGGATTACGAAACAGTAGGAGGTCGTTACTACGTTAAGGAAGTTGAGTTCGAGTTATACGGAGGATTGGACATTTCTCGAAGAATAAACGTTTATCTGAGGGAATTAGAATGAGCGCGCCTTTCAATTTCGGCGACTTAGTTAAGGTCGTCGGCTATCATCCGAGAATATTCCGTATTGACGGCTACCACGTCGACACCTGGCATTATCCTGACGAAGTTTGGACTGAGACCGTTTTCGACCTTGTTGACGCTTATACTGGGCTTGATTTTATAGAAGCTGAGCACGAAGATTTAACGTTAGTAGTACGCGCAGACGAAGCTGACGAATATCTAGCGAAGAATCCTGCGCCTGCTCCGTTTAAGAATGAAAATAGTACGGATTGGTCAAAAATCGCAAAGGAGGCGTTTAGTATGGCGAAGCAAGAACGACAACCAACGGCTAGAGAATTATCAGCGAAGGAAGCAGAACAACGCAAGGCAGCGCGTAAGCAGAAAGCGGAAAAGATTGATAACTTGCTAGATATGCGAAATTGGTATGCGGATCAATTTGCGAAGACGGCTGACGTTGAGTATTGCGATAGGGTGTTTGCGATGGACTGCGAGTTGAAGAAGTTAACGGAGACGGATTAATGGAAGCGGAAATTAAGGCGTTGATAGAACGGAAGGAAAACTTTCCGCGTACGTATGACGTTGAATTGCACCGCGAATACTTGGCGATTGAGGCGGAGTTAGACGACTTGATATTCCGGTATTTGCGGAGTAGTGGCGTCGGCAGTAACGAGGAGAGCTACGAGTTAATTCGGAAATTGATTAAGGAACAAAACAAGGAGGAATGAAAAATGGGCGTAGATTTTTATGCGTGTAATAATTGTGGAGATACTTTCCCGGATTGTGGAGATTTTACAGGTTGTGAATGCGGCACTAGATGGTGTTGTGATGAATGTGCAGAAACAGAAGGATATAGACACGAAGAAGATGGATATACTCCGCCTGGTTCAGAATGGGAACAAGAAACAAGTTGTAACTTTTGTAGAAATGAAGATTTCGAGGATTATGATTTACTGACTTTTGCAATAGGTAAGCTTGGTTTATCAAGAGAAGATTTAATTAAATTGTATACAGAAAACAATCAATAGAAAGTCGCAACACTACCCGTTCAAATTTTTACGCACCTACTACGATACTATTAAAATAAGAAGAAGGCGGTGAGCTATCCGATGAACTACGGAACTCTATTATTATCGAAAGTTATCGAGACGAACGATCCCCAGGCGCTAACACGTTTGGGAGTCGATGAGTCGCATTTCCCTACGAAAACCGAACGCCAAGTTTATCGCTTTATTAAAAGTTATTCCGACACTAACCGCAATCAAGCTCCGTCATATGCGACGGTTGCTTCGGAAATTCCCGAATATACGTTCGTGCCGGAAGTAAGCGACTCGTACGACTATCTAACGCGCAAGCTAAAGGGATTCGCCGCAAAGATAGCGTTAAAAGAGCATTTCGAAGGCGAATTTACTCGAAACTTTTCCGCAGAGGACGACGGAAATAAAATAATTGACGACTTGATTTCGGAGCTACAATCGGTTAAACTAAGAACAAGCGTTCGTAATAAAACGGGAACGAATTTGAAAACGGATTACAACGGATTCTTAACCGAGTACGATTCGCGCAAGTCCGGACAGTCGTTCAAGATTTGGCGCAGCAAGTTTCCGTCGATTAATGCGCAGATTGGCGGATACCTAAGCGGAAATTTATATACGTGGTTTGGGCGATCAGGTCGCGGTAAGTCGGTATTCACGATGGAAGAAGCGCTAGAGTCCGCAATGCAAGGCGCAAGGGTTTTAGTATGGGCGATGGAGATGTCGGAGTTCGAATGGATTGCCCGCGCAGTCTCCTCGCTTAGCGCCCGAGTGTTCGGCGATTCGAAAGTGATTGACGGCGTTAATTACGAGGTTGGCTTCGAGAATAAGGCGTTATTGATGGGGCGACTGGGCAGCGCAGAAGAAGAGGAAAAACTACGCGATTTCTTCGTCATCTTAAATGAAGCGCTACCTGGCGAGATAATATTGCGCTCTGCCGACCACGACGACTTTATCAGCGCGGAGTTGCGCAGCTTGAAGCGGACATTATCGAAACGAAAGCGGATGTCGTAGTAGTTGATCCGTTCTATTATATGGATTACGAAGCAAATACGTCTAAGACCTCCGGAGGGGACGCTTCGAATACGTCGATGAAAATACGCCGAATAGCCGGGCAAACAAAAGCGGTGATTCACGTAATTACACAAGCGGACGAGACGACCGAGGAAGTTATCGATGGCGTGCGTGAAATCAAACCGCCGAAGCGTGCGGAGATTAAGAAAACGAAGGCCGTGCTAGAGGATGCGGTTAATACTTTCGGAATCGATACGTCAGACGGGCGCGGCATTATCGCAATCGGTAAAGGAAGGAATGGCGGAGAGGGAGCGGAAGTAGAAGTAACGTATCTGCCGAATTTCGGTATCGTGAAAGAGCTGCAGATGGACGAAACGTCGCTATCGCAATTCAATTTCTAACGAAATAATTTTCCCCATTGTATTACGAATTTTACGATAGTATAATAGAATATTACGGTAATATTACCCAAGTATTTCCAATATTAAGCAAAAGTTAATTACGCGTTAAGTGTTTGTTAACGACACATTAAGGAATTATGTTGTTTTAACCAATAAAAGGTAATACAATTAAAAGGAGGTTGTACGTATATGGCGATTATCAAAATTCGAAGCCAGCCGATCGACGTAAATGTCCGATATGAGCTCGAACAGTTTCCGTGGATTAACGGCAAGTGGTCCGGTGGGAAGTTATTAGCGCCAAGCCCGTTTCGCTACGATAAAACTCCGTCCTTCTTCGTCAGTCTCGACGGCGATTATGCGGGAGCGTGGAAGGATAGCGGTGCGTACGACGCAGAGTACGAAAGCGGCAACTTTACTACTTTGTTAGCGTACTTGCGGAACGAAACGACGGAAGAGACGGAAGAATACCTGCTCCACGCTTATAAAACGGACTACTCCGACGGCATAAAATTAAATTTTCCCAATTTACGATTAGCGGAAAATATGCGATACTTAGACCGTAGTGTGTTAGTGTGTTACGCCTATCGCCACCGATATCTCGAAACTAGGGGAATTAGCGAAGCCGTTCAGCGTTATAATAAAATCGGTTACGATCGTAGTAGGCAGGCGATTGTGATTCCGTGGTTTGCAGCGAACGGTCAGCTAGCGAATATTAAGTATCGGAGTATTCGAGGTAAGACGTTTTGGTACGAAAAAGGTGCCGTCCCTATCCGAGACTTAGTATGGGGGATTCACCGCGCTAGGCCTACGACGGTCCTATGCGAAGCTGAAATCGATGCGATGTCGTGGCAAATGGCGGGCTATTCTGCGATAGCGGTCGGCGGTGCCTCATTTAACGATAAGAAGCGCGATTTGATTATCCGAAGCAATATAGAAGAGTTGATCATCGCGACTGATAACGATAAGATGGGCGCAAAGTTGCGTGAAGAGGTTACGAAAAGTTTAAACGGATACGTGCGGGTTAGGCAGGCGCATGTGGCAACCGTTAAAGATGTAAACGAAATACTTATTAAGGGCGGTGGCGTTGCGAAGTTAAAGGAAATGGCGGAGAAAGCGGAAAGTAGCGGAGGCTTGCGCTTGAAAATTCGTTAATTAACGTACTGGCTGCCGAGGTAAGACTTACGCTAGCTGCGCTTGTTCTTACCTTCCGGTATCCATTCGTAAAGATCATCGATAGAACATCCTAGAGCCGAGGCGATTTTCTTAGCGCTGTCTATGTACATGCCGTGTTTGCCGCGGTTCTTTATTTTATCGTTGATGTATCCTTTACTCATACCGGTTCTTGCCGAGAGTTCTTGTTGCGTCATGCCTTTTGCGTCAAGTAACTCCTGAATGCGGCATTTACCTACTTTGTACGTAATAAACACCTCCAATACGGTGATGCAACTTAATATTACCATATTTTGTAAATTTCTTCAAAAATATTTTTAATTGTTCTCTTTACAAGCGATAACGCGTATAGTATTATTAAAGTACAGATAAGCGATAACGCGTACAGAGGAGGAAATTATATGGTGAAAAATACAACAGAAATACTTGATTCTATTATAGGAGCTCAGGAAGCTTCTGAAATTTGGGGTTTAGCACCCGCATATATAAAGGATTTATGTGCTAAAGGGGAAATAAAAGCTAAGAAGATAGGGAAAACTTGGGTAATTGATAAAAACCAAGAAAATCCTAGGAAGTTAAAATAGTTAATTTGTATTTTTGTTTTTGCATCTAAATAGAAGGAGGGAATTCATAAATGATTTTAGTGGCTACAGAAATCGAAGAAACGTTGGACATCTTGGAAACTAAGATAACATGGCAAGATATCGCAAAAGCTGCAGGTTTAACAAAGGGGGCACTTTCCCATTTTAAGAACGGATCAGAAATGAAATTTCCAGCTCTTTTAAAAATTGCAAGATTTATTTACAACAACGATTACATAAGCAAGTTTAAGCGCTGGTGCTTGAGATTTAACCAACCTAAAAATGTTTGTTACGCTTTAGATTATCTAGCGGTAAACAGGCAAGTTGATGAACTAGACGAACTAATCGATAAAGTAAACAAAGAACGGCAAAGCGATCAAAAGTTAATAGAATGGGCAAAAGGCTACTCGATTTTGTCGTCTTATTTAAAAGGTAATAATCCTGAAGAAGTTCTTAATCAGTTACGCTCGTTTTCACCAAAAACAATTGAAATGAAGATTCTTTCTTTAAATACAGAGTTTTGGTGTAGAAATAAAATGAGAGAATACAGCATTATGGCTTCACTTATCAAAGGGTTGGATATTACGATTAATGAAATAGAAGATACATACATCAGAGAGTCTTATACAATGCAGTTGAAAGACTGTTTAGCTTTTGTTAACTTGTATAAGTTTAATAACATAGAATTGGCAAGAAAATATGCAAACGAAATAATTTCTTCGGATTTTAGCGCGACTTTCACAGCCAACGCGGCATACTTATTAGGAATGTCGTACTTGTTTGAAGATTACGACTTATGCTTGGGTAACATCCTAAGATATCGAGGACTGTTAGAAGAAACTGGAAGGTTAGCCGAATTAAAAGTAGTGGACGAAAATGATATACCGTTCATTAAAAACATTTGGAATAAACATTCCCAACAGCCCGAAACAAACGACATTTCCGAAAAAGCACATTACGAGGCGATTACGGGGAATAATGAATTAGCCTTAGAATTAATTAATAAAGCAATTGACGAAAGTGGTGTAAGTGGGTTTAAATTATATTACAAAGCTTTAGCAACAGGTGATAAAACCCTTTTTATGCAATCGTTAATATTCTTTATTAGTAAAAAAGGTGATAAGTTCTTCGCTAATTTACCTTACAGCCATTTGAAGGATGATCCGGAATATACACAAATGGCAAACTTACTATTCAACGACTAAAAAGGAGACGATGAGGGATGAAAAAAAATATGTTATATAGTTTAGCAGGTTTAGCTGTTTTAGTAACGCTAGTGTTTGGTTTATCAGCAGCAGCTTCAGCAAATACATTAGATTCAGCATCAACACCAGGCGGTATGTCAACAAGCGCAGTTGTAGATCCAGGCACAGGCGGACGATAATAGAATAATAAAACCCAAGCATACTTTACTGAAGGGCTACTCAGCTCTTCTTTTTTTATGTTCATTAGAAAAAGTTTAGTGATTTTTAATTTTAATAAAATACTAAACTTTTCAAATTCTTCCAATTTACAATGCTATATTCTATTTAAGCGATACGTTACTTAACGAACTTTACGAAACTTAAAAAAGTTTTTGAAAAAAGTGCGCGAAGTTAAAAGCGGTCGCGGCATAGTAAATGAGGAGGAGATAAAATGAAAGAATTAACTAAAGATTTTATTAACGGCAAAGTATTTCTTTATTTAGAAAAAGGGATCGAGGATGACTTTTCAGATTTTTATAAAGAACTAAAAAACGAGTATCAATCTAAGTTGCGATACTGGAGTAAAAATACTTTCATGGCAAATATGCACGATATTCAAGAATTATTCGACGATACAGTATTCAATGTCATGAACGTCATTAAGAAAGACGGAGGCGACTTCGTAAAACTCTTCCAGCTACGATTAGTTAGCCGATACAAATCGCTCTTACGGAAATTGATCGTACGAAGAGCTCACGAAGATTACGATTTTGATAAAAGCTCGGCTGACCCGGAGGCGGCAACTTTCGAATTAGCGGACGATTTCAATCTCGAAGAAAAAGTTATCACGGATTTAACCGGAAAGAAAAAAGCCGACCAGCGGCAACTGATCGACTCTTTCTTAGACGGTGCGGATGCAGATACGACGGCAATCGTAAACGCGTTCCTTACTCATCCGAAACCAACAGCGACGGCAATCGCGAAGGAATTAGGAGTTCACCACTCTAAAGTTTTACGCAATTTCGAAAGGCTTGGCGGCACATTCGATTACAAACAATTCGGCGATTACCGAGACTATTTGTTTGCGATATAGTTCGGAGGTAATTAATACAAATAGGCATTATGTACTAATTACGCTTCCTACGTTTATTATACGTTATTTAACAACGTAGTTTCTAGCGTTATTTATCGCAAAAAGCGACTGTAACATTAATTTAAATATTACGGGAAATGTTTCCAAAAATCAACCCCACGGAGGTTTTGACGATGAAAACACGAAATTTGCTTACTTCTAATATACGCGAAAACTGGCGAAATAATACGCATTATGCGAAAAAATTACAGAGACTCAACGCGGATCCTAACCGTTTTTATGACGGACCAACCCACGCTAACGAAGATTACGCAGATAGCGTAAAATTAGGCGCAATCAAAGCGATAAGACTCGGATAAAAGACCGCGGACACAACGGCGAACTAATCTTCGCCCGTCCGTAAATGCTTCGAACAAATAGCGCTAACGTAGCTGAGCCGATAAATAAGGCGGTTTGGCAAACGTTCAGGACTTGGCGTTTTCGAAGCGTCTACGGGCGCAAGCCGTACTCGCGGGTATCCGAGTATTCCTCGCCGTGGAGGGCTTAGAATATCACGGAAAATGTGCGTTACCGATATCCGAAATCACAACCACCTCCTTAATGGGAGCCGATAGATATGGCGTGGGAACCGTATCTACGTCGGCTAGTGATTATTTACTAAAAGTAGTCGCTAGCGGGCGCAGGTTTACCAGCGTTCGAAAATAACTTATATTCCGGAAGGGGATCGATTGAATGACTCAGTACCAAGCAGGCGCAGACGCGCTAAACTCACTAAACGCAACAAACGAAGGGGGCGCAGGCTCTAGCGCAGAATTCGCAAGTTTCAAGAGCGGAACTTCTTATAAGGTTCGCGTAATGGGTACCGCAGATTTAATCCGTTTTTATAGCTACGGAATCTTCAAGAAAGTTAACTCGTTCGTAGCGAAGAATCCATCTGTTAAAAATGCGCGAGGCTTTGCGGAATCAAATTTAACGCCGTGGGATAAAGCATCGAGATACTTTACGGACTTGGCGTTCTCAGCTCGCGACAAAGGTGACGTTAAATCAGAAGAGGAATTCAAGGCGGAAGCAAGTAAGTATCGCGCTAAAGAAAGATTCGCGTTAGGATTCATCAACTTAGAAGACGGCGCGCCAATTATCGTAGATTTATCGAAAAAGCAAGCGCAAGGTGTTCACGCAGTTATTAAAAAGAACGAAAAGAAACTCGGCAAAGTGGCGTTCGAGTTAGAGAAATCCGGCAGTAGTACGAATACAATCGTAATGTTATCGCCGTTATCGCTTGATCCAGACGACGAGGAAGTGACGGACAAAGAACGCGCTAACTTCGCTAAGCATGACGAGTTCGATATGTCACTATTCGAAGGACTGCTTTACGAAGCAGAAGAGAAGGAGCAAATCGAAAACTTAGTCGCAGCAGGCTTCGATATTACGAAAATCGGATTATCAATCGGAGTTAAGGCGGACGATGTAGCGCCAGTAGATAACGACGATTTAGTTGACGATGATCTACCATTTTAACGAAGGGAGTCGGTAATTATGGCACACGAAACCACGATAACTGGCGGTCTTTCCGAAATGGCCGCAACTATTGCGTTAATTGCTAGCGGATGGCAGATTTCGAAGCCTGTCATCCCAGAAGTTTACGATTTAATCGGCAAGCATTCGGAAACTGGCGAGTGCAAAACGTTCCAGGTTAAAACGATTAATCGCCGTCATGATCGCAAAGGTGAGTACGTAATCAGCGGGCGCAAAAGTAACGGCACGAATTATTCGCTTGAAGACTGCGATTACATCGTCGGAGTTGACGGCAACGACGTATATATGACTCCGTGCAAAGGATTCGCGGAATATTGGGCGAGCGAGAGTACGATAGGCAAGCGTTGGGTTAATTTAACGAAAGTTGAGGCGGAAGTCAATGTCGGCTAGTGGTTACGTCTGCAACGCCTGCAACTCGAACATCCCGCAAGGCTTTGCGTTGTACGACGATAAATCCGAAGAATACTTTTGCGACGTAACTTGCTTCGAAACTTGGGCGGAAGATAATTCCGAAGATGTAATCGAATTTTATAAACGGATGAATGTGTCCGACGTTGACCTAGGCGGTGATTAAACGATGCAACTCGAATTAAATATCGGCGGCGATATCGTTAAGAAAACGGACGCCTTAAAGGAAGCCGTTAAGCGAAAGCAAGCCGTAACTGAAACGATAGACGAAGCGTGGCAACGGATTCTATCGATGAAAAACGCAACAGCGGATCAAGAACGGTTGCTGGAAGTAAGACGCGGAATGGCGGAGGGTTTGATAGGCAGAAATCCCTCCGATTCTGCTAAACGATTTAGCAAGGCGGAAGCGCTCCGGTTATATAAGCAACTGGCGGAAAGTCAACGCGAGCAGAAGTTAGCGGATTTAGTTGCGAAGACTCCGAGTAATTACGTATTAGTTGACACGCATGAAAAACTTTGGAAGATGCGCGACGATATTTCAACATCGGAATTAATCGCGTTTGACTGCGAAACATTTGGAGAAAACGGAGGGGCTTTAGACCCGTGGCGCGGCAACGTTGCGGGATTCTCCGTTACAACTAAAAACGCAAGTTATTACGTTCCGATTAAGCATTCCGAAGGTGAACAACTTCATATTCATTCAATCTGCGAATTATGGGACGTATTGGAGAGCGCTAAAATCGTAATGCACAACGCTCCTTTCGACTGTAAATGGATGGAAGTACATTACGGATTAAACTTAACGGACGCTCTTCACGCAGATACTCGAATTATGGCGATGGCACTCGATGAAAACCGTGATCACCGTTTAAAGAACTTGTTAACGGATTGGTTAAAAGAGCCGAGCGATAACTTCGACGAGTTGTTTCCGAATGTTCAATTTAACGAAGTACCGTTAGAAGTAGCGTTACCCTATGCGGCAGGCGATACGGAGAAAACGTTGAAGCTTTACGATTGGATAATGAAGCACTTAAACACGGAAAAGTTGGCGGATATCAAGCGATTAATTTTCGATATTGAAATGCCGGTATGTCGTCAATTTATACGTTCAGACTTACGCGGAATTCGATTTGATACCGAGAAGGCTTCGGAATTAGACGCGAAATTTGAAGTTGAAGAGAAGGAACTTTTAGAAAAAATTACGGGAATTTTCGGCGAAGAAATTAATCTTAATTCTCCAGCGCAACTTAAGCAGAAGTTATTCGTAGATTTAAAACTTACGGACATAGCTAACGGATCAACTGGCGTTAAGATACTGAAAAAGTTAAAACGTGAACATCCGGTAATTCCTTTAATAATGGAATATCGAGGTGTCGGAAAACTTCGTCAAGCATTTACGCAAAAGTTACCGAAGGAAGTTAAGTCTGACGGAAAGATACATCCATGGCATAATTCGTGGGGAGCTGCGACTGGACGATTTACTTGTAAGTCGCCTAACACTCAGCAAATACCGGCGAAACGTCCAGAAGTACGACATCTTTTCCTAGCGACGTCTAGCGACCGTATTCTTGTCTCGATTGACTACAGCCAAATTGAGCTACGAGTTTTAGCGCATATGGCGAATGAGCAAGTATTAATTAAAGCTTTCGAAAATGGGCACGACATTCACTCGACAACTGCAGCGTTAATAAGCGCAGGACAATATAGCTACGAAGATATCGAAAACGGAAAAGACAACGACGGATCAGCCGAGCAAAAGTTTCGTAAGCAAGCGAAGATAGTAAACTTCGGAATTGTATACGGAATGGGCGCAGGCTCACTCGCTGACAACTTAGAAATCAGTAAGAAAGAAGCGCAGAAGATTATCGACGATTACTTCCTCGGTTATCCAGGGATTAAACGTTATATGGATGAGCAACATCGCCTTGTAATGAAGCAAGGTTTTGTAACGGATATATTCGGACGAAAGCGCCGATTGCATAAGGAAATTAAATCGAAGGATATGTTCCGTAAATTTGGAGCGCAAAGGCAAGCGGGTAACTTTCCGATACAGGCTAGCGCAGGATCGATTTTAAAGAAAGCTATCGTTGACCTTAAACCGAAACTAGCGAAACATGATTCCGAAATATTGCTTCAGGTACACGATGAGCTCGTTTTAGACTGTCCGCGAAATATTACGGAAGAAGGTCTTAACGAAATAAGGGAAACGATGGAAAACGCAGTTAAGTTAGTTTGTCCGGTACGCTGCGACGTAGAACTAAATCCGGAAAGATGGCTCGAAAAAGTTAAGAATGACGAATGGTTTAACGAAGAGGAGGACGATTAATTGACAAACATTAACGAAATAGCAACGCAATTTACGGATTTTCTAAATAAATGGCATTCATATCGCGAGCCTTTCGATACGAAGTTAGATATCGCACTGCACGAGGCATATGCGAAAGAAATGCGTAAGTATAAACCGACGGATTTCAAATCGGCACCGTATTTTTCGCCTTCATCGTCCGGATCATCTGACCGCGAGCTTTACGTCAAGGCGTTAAAAATGCCTCGCGATGAGGACGAAGTTAAGCCGTGGCAACGAAGATATACGGCACGAGGAACGGCAGTCGGCGATTGGCTACAACGCGAGATACTTTTAGCGGAGCGACATTACGAAAAGTTTACCGGAGAAAAAGTTCCGTTTAAGATGGCGCGAAATGGCGAAGGTAATCCGTTCTTCGAAGACTTCGTTAAGACGCAGAGGTTCTTCGAACATAACGGACAACGTTTCAGTTTGTTCGGAACCTCGGACGGATTACTCGAATATCTCGACGAAGCAACTGGCGAAATTAAGCGCGTCGGTATCGAAATCAAGAGTAAGCAAACGTCGTACAGCGAAACGGGATTCCAACGTATGAAAGGTCCGAAAGATGACCACGTAAAGCAGGTAACTTGCTACGGATTAATGTACGATATCGACGCGTATCTAATCGTTTACGTCAACTGCAGCGTTAAAGCGTGGTTTATGACGGACGCGGAGCACGAAAAGTCGCCGGACTTCCGAGTGTTTGGCGTAGATATTACGGACGAAATGAAGGCAGGCGTACTCGATAAATTTGCGAATGTGACGCGATGTGTTGCGGAAGGTGTTAAGCCGCCATTAGACCTTGAAAGCTTCCGATTCAATAACTTCAAGCGTAGTTGTGCGGAAAGTGTTGATGCGGAGGAATTGGCGGAAATTCAGTCGCAAGTTGAACGTATGCAACGATCAAGTTTACCGGACTGGAAAAAGCGTGGTTATGCTGAAGCGTTAGAGTATATCGAAAATGTGCGTAGGGAGGCGATTTGATGGGTAGGTCAGTCGATATGAACGTAGGGGATTACGGTAAAATTCGCGAAGAATTAGTCACTGTAGGCGTTAAAGATGAACCTTTTTTAGACGAAATTCTACTCGCATTCGGTCATAAATCAGGTAGCGACTATTTCCTTTTAAATAACGAATATTGGGAGGATTACAATAGTTACTACAATGTTTCAACGTTTATAGATAGGTATTACGGAGTTAAAGATAGCTTTTACGCTTTTCTTCGAAATATGACTGAGGCTACTGCTAATATGTGTATCTATGAAGCTGCTGCAGAGTTGGGCGTTGAATTGCCGGAGTCCGAAGATGACGAGTAAACGCAAGACATACCGCATCTTATCGTTCGACATCTCGCTTTCATCGCCAGGCGTAGCGATAGTCGATATCGCAAACGGCAAGCCGAAGATAATCGCAATGTCCCACGTTAAGACTGACTCGAAACAACCTCATCCTTTGCGGACAGATATCGTCGAGTCATGGGCGACATTGTTTATCGCTAAGCATATCGGAAAGGGCTTCGATTACGTGATTCGCGAAGACTTTCACGGACAGTCTAGCGGACAGAATTATCCGGTATTTGCAGCATGGTCGGGAGTCGATCGAGCGGTAAGTAAGTTCGGATTGACCTTCGATAAATGGCAAGAAGTCGGCAGAGGCGGTCGCGTAAAGTGGCTGCTCGGTATTCCGCAGTCGAAAGTGAAGAAGCTAGTCGTTGGCGTTGGTAAAGCGGAAAAGAACGAAGTTGCCGAAGCTGTGCGAAAGTGGACCGGTTACAGTGGCGAGTTTGTGGTGGACGACGAAAGTGATAGTGCGGCAATAGCGGTGGCTTACGGAATACAAGCGAAATTGATTACGAAGGAGTGAAGCGAAATGATTGAACTTAAATATATCATTACAAACGGATATATAAGCGCTGAAACTATCGAAAGATTCACTAGCAAAGGGTGGGATTTCGTCTGTACTGTTCCCGCAAAAACAATTCATCCTCACGCGTTAGAGTCCGATAAGGCGACTATTTTCAGTATTTACCGAAGATACGAAATAGAAATAGATGTTAATGAGGGGGAGTCAAAATGACGAAATCAATCACGAAGTTTACGAAACCGAATTGTCCGATGTGCACCGTAACAAAGTCACTATACGAAGGCGAGCACGAAGAATGGGCGGCTTTAAACGCAACGATCACCGAAGTTGATATTACGGAGAATCCCGAGGCAGTTTCGCAACACGCATTATCGAGCGTCCCAACGTTCTTGTATAACGGAAAGCTTTATTTCGGAGTTGGCGGATATCATCGCTTGAAAGCGGAGCTTGAGTAATGAATTCGCGGATATACTTCGATAGCCTGACCGGAAATGTGCGCCGATTCGTCGAGCGCCTTCCGTTTGAGGCGGTGGATATAGCCGAGGTCGAGGACGTTAGCGAGCCGTTTATTCTCGTTACATATACGACCGGCTTCGGCAATGTTCCGCCGAGTACTTCGGAGTTCTTACGGAAGCATGGCGACAAATTAATCGGAGTAGCTTCGAGTGGAAATATTATATGGGGTGAAAATTTCGGTAAAGCAGCGGATAGAATTGCTTTGGTGTATAACGTACCAATACTACTAAAATTCGAACTTAGCGGAACGAATGACGATATAAAAATACTTACGGAGAGGGTGTCGGAAATTTGGCAAAATGGACGGAATTAAATAGCGAGGTAAAAGTACTGAAGGATGGCGCGTATCAGCTCGACAAGGATAAGGAAGCGGTTTACCACTACTTTATCGATTATATAAATATGAATATGGTGTATTTTGATGACGGGCTAAGCGAAAAGCTAGCGTACTTATTTAACAACGATTATTACGACGCGACCGTCTTCAATAAGTATTCATACGATGAAATTAAATCCGTTTATAAGAAAGCGTACTCGTACAAATTCCGTTTTCAATCGTACATGGCTGCGGTTAAATTCTACGAAAATTATGCGCTTAAAACGGATGACGGATCGAGATTCCTAGAACGCTATGAAGACCGAGTGTCAGCGGTAGCTTTAACGTTAGGTGACGGTGATTACGAATTAGCAATGAAATTAACGGAGCAAATGATGCTACAGAATTATCAGCCGGCAACTCCGACATTCTTAAACGCAGCGAGAAAGCGTAGCGGTAAGCACGTAAGTTGTTTCATTCTCGATACGCCAGATTCAACGGAAGGTATACAACATTCGATATATGCTTCCGCACAATTAAGCCGTCAAGGCGGGGGAGTTGGTATCGGGCTTTCTAAACTACGCGCTAGAAACGAAGCGATTAAAGGCGTTGAGAATTGCGCAGGCGGTCCGGTTGGCGTTGCGAAGATGTTAGAGAATACGTTCTTATACTTCGATCAGCTCGGTCAACGTAACGGGTCAGGAGTCGCTTATCTGTCCGTATTCCACTCGGATATCGACGAGTTTTTAGATACAAAGCGAATCAATGTCGACGATAACATCCGATTAAAGACGTTAAGTATTGGCGTACTGGTGCCGGATAAATTCATGGAGCTCGTTAAGTCAGGCGAAGCGTTTTATACATTTGCGCCGTATTCCGTATTTAAAACATTCGGCGTTAACTTGGACGAAATGGATATGAACGAATGGTACGACAAGCTAGTCGAAGATCCTGGCGTTAGGAAGACGAAGAAGGATGCGCGAAAGTTAATTACAAAGATAGCGCAAGTTCAACAAGAGTCCGGTTATCCTTACGTAATCTTTATCGATAATGCGAATAATCAGCACGCTCTTAGCGAGTTAGGACGTATTAAAAATTCGAATCTCTGCACGGAAATTTTTCAGTTATCGAAGGAAAGCGATATTAAAGGCTACGGAAGTACTGAAAACGAATGGGGTTCTGACATTAGTTGCGTACTTGGATCGTTAAATATCGCTAATATTCTCGAAACAAAACAAGTCGAAGAGGCGATTAAAACGGCAGTCTACGGATTAAATACAGTCGTAAATTATAACGAATTGCCTGCGGTTCCGTCCGTAACTAACGGAAATAAGAGCCTTCGAGCAATTGGTCTTGGTGTAATGAATCTTCACGGATACCTTGCGAAGAATCGTATTATTTACGGAAGTAAGGAAAGCGTAGAGTTTGCGGACATCTTAGGCGCATTGATCCGATACCATTCGATTAAGGCTAGCGTTGAGTATGCGAAAGAGTACGGCATTGTATTCGAAGGGTTTGAACAATCCGATTATTCTAGCGGAAAGGCTTTCGACCAATATTTCGACGTAGATATGGTACCGTCTAGCGAAAAAATGGCGCGATTATTTGACGGAGTTCATATTCCGACTAGTGATGAGTGGGCGGACTTATGGGTCGACTGTATGCTTAACGGAATGGCTAACGGATATCTTAACGCAATCGCTCCGACTGGCTCAATTTCGTATTTGCAAAACGCAACAGCTAGCGCAATGCCAATTACGGAAATCATCGAAACGAGAACTTACGGAGATTTAACGTCAAATTATCCGATGCCATTCCTTGACGAAGCTAACGGATATTACGTGCCGGCTTACGATATGGAGATGCGCGATATGCTAGACGTTATCGCTGCGTTACAGAAACACGTCGATCAGGGTATTAGTACGACGTTATTTATGAAATCAACGGCAACTACGAAGGACCTCGTAAAACTTTATATGTATGCGTGGTCAAAAGGATTGAAGTCGCTATATTATACGCGAACAAAAGTCGCAAATGTAATCGAAGAATGTGAGGCGTGCTCAATATGAACGAAGTATTTAACGGTGTAAATTGGAACGAAAGTGATCATCAATTAACGCAAATAGTCTGGCCGCAACTTAATACGCAGTTGTGGTTAGATAAAGAAGTAGCAGTCGCAAAGGATAAAAGTACTTGGGCGCTATTAACTGAAGCCGAAAAGGAAGCGTATAAAAAAGCGTTAGGCGGATTAAATCTCCTCGATACTCAACAAGGTAACGAGGGAATGCCGTACATAGCGCTAGCATTAACGAATAAGCAACAGAAAGCAACGTTAGCGAATATGGCGTATATGGAAAACATTCACGCGCAGTCGTATTCAACGATATTCGATACGCTACTAGAAAAGAGCCAAATCACGGAGATTCACGAATGGGTCGCAAATAATAAACAACTTCAGTATAAAGCGAAAAGAGTTACGGACTACTACCGCAATATTACCGATAACTATTCGCTATATATGGCGATGACTGCTTCCGTATTCCTTGAATCATTCTTATTTTATAGCGGATTCTTCTATCCGTTATACATGGGCGGTAACGGAAAGCTTACGAGCAGCGCCGAAATGATCAAGTTAATTCTGCGTGATGAAGCGATTCACGGCGTTTATATCGGAGCGTTGGCGCAGGAGACTTACGCTAAGCTTAACGATAATCAAAAAGCGCAAGCTGACGCAGAAACTTTCGAGCTGCTGGGCGATTTAATGGCGAACGAAATTACGTATTCGAACGAACTATACGGCGGAATCAACTTAGCGCACCAGGTCCGCGAATTTCTGAAGTATAACGCAAACAAGGCGCTAATGAATCTCGGTAGACTTGCGCATTACGAACATGAGCCAATTAATCCGATCGTGCTTAACGGACTATCGACGGAAACAGATACGCACGACTTCTTTTCGATGAAGGGCAACGGATATATCAAGTCTAACGTCGAAGAGTTGTCGGACGATGATTTTGCGGAGTTTTAAAAAGTTACCGTAAAACCTGCGCGAGTTTAAAAGCTAGCGCGGCATAAGAAGTAAGAGGGGCGCTTCCATCCCGGAGGTGCCCTTCGCTATAAATAACGACCTAAACTAAGGAGGCCAAACGGATGCCGTTACCGAAGGACAATATGCTTTTTGGTTTTGCGGATAAATTAACGAATGAACAACGCGAGTATGTCGACAGTATTTTCGATAACCAGCTCACGATCGTCAACGCGAAGAGCGGTAGCGGAAAAACAACGCTAGCAGTAGCTTGCGCAAGAATTATCGGAAAGCCGTTAGTATACATCTTTTCGCCAGTCGAAGAGAAGGCGATGGGCTTCCGTCCAGGTACGCAGCAAGAAAAAGAAAAGGAATACTTGACGCCGTTAAAAGACGCGCTAATGGAAATCGGAGAGGTTCCCGACAAGGTAATCTACGACCCCGACAATCTCGACGCAATGAAAGCCGGTCATGTTTGGGTATATCCGATGAGTCATACGTTCGCACGCGGTATCAATCTGAAAGATAAAACGGTCATCTTAGCGGAATCTCAGAATTACAGTCGTGGCGACATGAAGAAAATTCTGACGCGTTTGCACGATAGCTGTACGGTAGTCATCGAAGGTCATACCGGACAATGCGACTTACCTGATCCGAAGAAAAGCGGATTTGCTCCGTATATCGAACACTTCCACGACGAACCTTACGCAAAACTCGTAGAGCTTACGGTGAACTTCCGAGGCAGACTATCGCAACACGCGGACAAATTAGAATGGTGAACAATTGAGTTGGTGTAAATAGCGCAATAAGAAAAAGGAGGATATAAGATGAATAATGATAGACCTTTGTTTTCTCATCATAATAATTATTGGGGTTTAGGACGTAAAGAACCTTTGGACGTAGAAGCTTTCTTAACCGATTTAAAAGAAATATTCACGAAGCACAAAGTCAAGACGATTACAAAGGGAACGATTGGTTTCCAAGGGGATAAGTTCGGGATTATTGATTCAACAATTGATATAAGTGAAGAAGAATGATGTCGCACTCTACAGTAAAAGGGGGATTATATGAAAAGTAAATCACTTAAAGTAATTGTAATTCTCACATTTTTATTAATCTTCATAAGTGGATTATTAACTGGGTTCGGTTTAGGAGTTTGGGCTTTAAGTTAATGCGTAATACGGAGAAAGAGTTCAATAAAACGAAGGAGTGATCGGAATGAAACGCAATCCGAAACAAAAGCGCTCATCAACGCTCAAACGTAAGCTGAAATACTTACTACTCCTCTTACTACTATCGTTCAACTTTAGCTTCACGTTCGGCTACGTCAACAAACTTACGCGCCAAATCAACGAACTAAACGCGCAAGTCCAGGCGCAGCAAGCGCTAATCAATCATACGGAAACGCAAGTCAGCGCAATTCAAAACGCGCTAACTGTTCACGAAATGAAAATCAATCTACTTTCGAAAGCGGAACCAGGCAAGGTCGTTCAGACAATCGTACACAAAGTCGCAGAGCACGCGCCAAGCCTTCCGCAGCTAGCGCACCACTTACCGCACATCGACCCGTCAGCTTTCCACGTAATCGATCCGAGCACTGTGGCGGCAACCGCAGGCGTAGTAGTTACGGTGGTAGCGGGGTTTTTAGGTAAGGTAGGCGGAATTATTCATTAAACGGCCGAGGCGTCAATAGGCAAGGCGAGACTCGGAAAATTTAACGGAGGTGTTTTCGGAATGACCGATAAAGAGAAGTTAGAAATGCTTAAGGAGAATCGCGATAAACATGCGGTCTTAAAAGGTGATGTCGGCGATTGGATTATTAAACAATGCGAGAATTCTATCGGAAGAGGTGGCGAAATGATTTACGTTACAGAGGAACAGGCGAAGGAAATAACTTACTCATTTACTGCCGGATTTAAAGATAGATTATTGCAGATGGAATACCTCCGAAATAGAACGAATTTAGACCTCGTAACTATCGCTCGAATTGTCGAAGGTGCGAGGTATGAAGTTAAGCGCGAGAACAAAGTTGGAGATATCGTCTTAAGAAACGGTATGCTATACGAAGTTTTAGAAGTTAACGTTCATTTGGTTGACGATAGATGTACGCTAGTCTGCAAGGTAGAGAATCGCGAGGACCTAGCGCATGAGTAACGTTAAGCGCCTCATCAACGACGGCAACGCGGAACTTATCGAAAAGCTTTCGCAGTTATACGAAGCTGGCGAAATGGATGGCGTGATCATTGGTGTCAAACTTAAGAATGGCGAGTATATAACGGGACATAGCGATACACTTTCGTATTTAGAGAATTTGGGGTTAGCGCATGAGATTGCGAACGATTTGCGATATAGAGCGGAAATGGAGGAATCGGAATGAGAGTAAACGTAAAGGTTAAACGATTAAGCGAGGACGCAGTTATCCCTTCATACGCTAACGAAAATGACGCAGGTTTCGATTTAGTAGCGAGCGAAGACGTAATTATTCAACCGGGCGAAACGAAGATTATTCCGACAGGCTTGGCGATGGAAATTACACCACACTACGAAATCCAGGTGCGCCCTCGTAGCGGAATAACAGTTAAGACGAAACTTCGCGTTCAATTAGGGACTATAGATTGCGGCTTTAGGGGCGGTATTGGAATCATCGTCGATAACATAGCAGCGCCAGTCGTTGCGGTACAGGATGGCGACTTAGTTCCGTTCATGGATTATCCGAAGACATTAGACGGAGAATACGGCGACGACGGCTGGTATCCGCGAGGAACTTACGTTATCCGCAAAGGTGATCGTCTCGGTCAAGGCGTAATCAATCAGCATGAAACGGCGCTATTTAAGGAAGTGGCTGAGCTTAGTAATTCCGCAAGAGGCGAAGGTGGCTTCGGCAGCTCAGGCGTTAAAACGAAAGGGGACGAATAAATGGCGGAAACTAAAATGAACGTAACTTTAATCGCACATACGCAATTAAGCGAAGGATTTAAAGAAGGTATTTTATCGGATATATATCGATGGCCAGAAGCACCTGACGCAACCGACGGTCAAGCGGTAGCACTAACGGCAATCCGCACTTGCTACTCCGCAAATAAACCGTCAGAAATCATCGCAATAGAAGGCGCTAAATATTTCGGCAAGAAAGCGTCAGACGGCGGTAAAGGCACGGAAGCCGACCGATTAATCCGTCATATCTCAAATAGCGGTCATTTGTCGACGCTGGAACACATAACGTTCACATTTGCGGTTGAGGGCGTAAGCCGAGCGTTATTGGCGCAACTAACTCGTCACCGCGTAGGATTCAGCTTCAGCGTTCAATCGCAACGTTATGTTAAATTCGGCTCAGATGATCGAAGTGGCGGATTTGACCATGTTCGTCCGGAAAATATTAGCGACGATAAATGGCTAAGGTTAAGCGGAGATAAAATTGATAAGATTAGCGCCATTGGACTATTTTACGAAGCAATGAAAAACGCGCAAGAGTCCTACGATAAGCTACGTGAAGCAGGCGTACCGGCCGAAGATGCTCGCGCAGTCCTGCCGCAAGCTACAGCGTGTAATCTCGTTATGACGGCAAATCTTCGCAGTTTGCTAGACTTCTACGGTAAGAGAAACGAAGAGACTCACGCACAGGGCGAAATTCAATCGTTAAGTGAGAACCTGCGTAAAGCAGTAGCGGAAGTTGAGCCGTGGACAGACGCATTATTCGAGGCAACTAAGAGGAAGTAACAACGAGGAGGCGATGAATATCGGACTAACGACGATATTACTAACTACGAATTTGATGCTCGCAGGAGGCGTAAATGATGCTGCGCTAGTAAACGAATTACATCCGCCTGCAGTAACGAAACCGAGGACGTTCATAGTCGCAAATAATCCGAATGACGACCCGAAGCCAAAACCGCAGGCGCCTAAGCCGAAACCCAGGCCGGCCATAGCCTACGAAATTTACGAAGTTACCGCATATACTCCGTTCTGCAATACGGGGTGTATCGGAATAACTAAGACGGGAATTGACGTTAGAAAGTCGGTACTCTTTAAAGGCAAGCGGATAATAGCGGTTGATCCGCGAGTGATTCCTTTAGGTTCGAAGGTAGAAATACGGTTGAATAGCGGAAAGGTTATCGTAGCAGTTGCCGAGGATACTGGCGGAGATATTAAAGGACGCCGAATTGATTTCCTAGTATCGACGGAAGATGAGGCGGTGGATTTCGGGAGGCAGACGGCGAAGGTTCGGATAATACGTAATAGGTGAAAAGAGTTTAGTAAAGAGAGGGGAATGAAAATGGAATTTTTAAAAGAGTTAGAAGTAACTGAGGACACTAAAGCAATAGGAATGGTACTTCCTTTTGATGAAGATACAACTTTTAGAATGTTTAAAGGTATTAAAATTAATGACAATCTTTGGTTGAGTATCCAAGCTAGTTATGGTCATTATTGTACACCTAGAAAAACATTAAAAAACATTGAAGATTACACAAATATGGAATTTGCTTTAATGAATGGAGAACGAGAATTTGTAAGTCTAACTGATATATTGCCTACATTCTCTAAGTTAGATGAAATAAACGAATGTTTTGAAGGTAGTGTATATTGCTACGTCCCTGTAGATTTAATCGATGAGTTATTTAAAGAACTAAAAGCTTAGTACGTACTACGAATAAAAAACGAAATTAAAGGAGCGATAACCTATGACGAAATCAAATGCGCAACAAAAAGCGCAAGCAGGCGACCTAATCCTCGTCACGAACACGCAATTCTCATTCGGAAAGTACTCGGCAGGCGACATTCTCGAAGTCCTGTCCGCAAACGATGCCGGAGTCCAAACGGTAAAAGGCGCAGTATTCAACGAAGAGTTTGACGTAGTTGATTCGAGCAAGTTGATCGATGTCGTGGCGAAGCTAATCCGCAAGAACTCAGCGCTAGAGACGCAAGTCCGCATGACGCAGAACAACACGGAAACTTTAGCGCAAGAAATCGCAAGCCTTACGAGTAAGCTTAACGAACTTCGCGAAATTACTGAAAGTAATCTGTCGGATATCCGGTTTTTAGATGAGCGAGATAAAGCGTATAACTTTTCGGTAAACTTGCGAATTGATCGCGAGGCAGATGTTATAACAATAGCGGACACAATAGCCAAATTAACGAAAGGTGGCGATATTATATGACGCAAGAACAACGAATTGAAGCGATATGCGACGAACTAAAGGCGCTACTTATCCGTAAGAATCGCGATTATGACGATAGTTTTTCGAAGCAATACGCAAAGTATGGTGTTTTAAGCGGACTAATCCGACTTGACGACAAAATGAGCCGTCTAGATAATCTTGTAAATGGCGGAAAGGATACGGTAGGCGAAAGCGTAGAGGATACGCTACTCGATGCGGCAGGTTACGCAGTTTTAACGCTAGTGGAGAAACGTAAAGAAAGCGGAGTAAAATAGGCAATTACTCCGCAGTTACAATCGGCCATCAACCGCAGTATGTCCGTCTAATTCGAACACATACGTACCAGCCGGATACATCTTATCGTTATGCAGGCGTCCAACATAGTTATAGCGCAACGGCAATTGCGCAACTTTAACGTCCATCTTGTCGAGCAATGGTCGGGCGCTTGCGTAACTCCTTTTATCGAATTTAAACGGTTTCACATTTACAGGCGACACTAAGTCGGGCTTTGCGATCACTAGGCGCTTATTTAACGCATCGTAACCTACGAAAAGCTCGAACGCCTCCTTTTTCGGAAGGCCCATTACGGCGCAGGCTTTCGTACTAAGATACAGGCGTTTCATCGCATCAAGCGTTATATAAGCGTCATGTGACGCAGAATCATTCGAAATCCATTGAAAATTATCAGTCATGGGCGGAACACTCCTTTGCTGGTCTATACCGCCATTATACGCAATTAGCGAAAAAGTGACAATAGGACGAAGGTTGGCGTAGAACGAAAAGTTTTCGACGAATTAACAAGAAATTAACGGAAGGTGGTCGAAACATGGAAGAACGTCGATACTTACCGACTATAGCGGAATTTGATAGATATATAATTCCGTATCGCGTCCGGCTGCTAAAAGGTATGCATCGAAAGCTGACGGAGAAATACGATTGGTTTGTTAGATACGACACTAGTTACGGGATAAGGCCGTTTTATATTAACGGTTCATTTAAAGAAGTAGTAGAAGTAGCGACTATAGAAGCTCCGTTTGCCGAGATATTAAACTGCAATTGGTCTCCGGAAACATGGAACGCAATTCCGTATCTATGTAACGTATTTAAAAATAAAGAGACAGTCGAAGTTGAGGTTACGGAGCAATATCGAAGCTGGTACGCTAATTCAGCAAATAACGGCTATAACGGGAATGTTATCGGATACAAAAAGAAAGACGTGTGGCTTACGAAATACTTCGATGATCGAGATTTATTTTACTTCGGTGGTCGTTACGATAACTACTGGTCTTTAAATAAATCGGGAATATACGCAAATTGGCACGGAGTATCGAACGAATTTTACGTCGGCAAGTTTATGTATAAAGAACTACAAAAGAATGCGCCAAGTGACGTCATCTTACCTTTATTACGAGCGATGTCGGCGAAGAAATGGCGTGGATTTTACGATACTGAGATCGATTTTATTCTCGAAGTGACCGGAGAAATGCGATCACAAATATAACGAAAAAGGAGCGGTTTAATGGGAGTTTCGATGCACGATAAACAAAAAGGCGATCGCAAGTATTCCTCGCAATTCTCCGCAAGATACGCGCTAGACAACGCAAACGGAGTCCGCCTCTTGCTCGCCAATTATAACGCGCTCAAGTCTCGCCAATACCTCGGAGACTACGACGCTACTATTATACTAATCGACCTGGAGACGGCAATCTCTAAGGCTAGCTTGACGGATAGGCAGCGCCAAGCGTTACGGTTAGTATTCGAAGAGGATTTAACGCAGGCAGAAGCGGGCAAGCGGATGGATATCGTTCAGAAGAACGTTAGTGAAGCGGTAGAAAGAGCGGTCAATTCTATTGCGGACGTATATTTTTACTGGGCAAATCACGGAGAAGGTTACGACATTGTAAAAACGAAAGGGGACGGAATTGATGACGAACAAATTAGCGCAACTTGAAAAGGAAGTAGCATATGACTTTAAAAAAGGCGGTCCTCTTGTTTGGGAGCCTGCGAAAGAGAGACCGAAACAGGCCGATCTTGTGTATGTAAACGGAAAAGAATTTAATTATAAAATGAATATACACGGAGAAATACCGTTAGAACAAATTCTCGTAGTAACAGCTGAGGAAAGGAAAGTTAGAGTAAACGAAATCTTAGCGGAAGACGAGCGAGTTGATATCAATAGATTATCGGATATTTTACTGTACGATAAATTATATAATTCGAGCTTATATAAAATGGAGGACGAAGAATACCCGATTATGAGTGATCGTCAGTTTGATCGTCGAGAAAGTAAGGAAGTTAATTCCATAAATGATATGGACGGTAACGCATCCGATGGAAGATTCCACGGCAAACCAACGCGAAGGGAGCGTACAGAATACGAAAATAGGTTTATTGATAAGAGAGCAAAAATTCGAAATATCGAGCGCAAGAAAGCTTATCAAAAATTTACTGAAATTCAACCCGTTATAACATGGACAATTGACCCATTAGAAAAATGATTCTTTCGACCTACACTATTTTTCGAGGTTTCACGGCTTATATATTGAGGAGTATTTTTAGCTCGCTTCGGCGGGCTTTTTATAATAAAGGAGGAATCTAATTGAAAAAAGAATTTAAAGGTAGAACGAATGAGCATCGTTATTTTGACGGTGTATTTTCTTACGTAGATGAGAACGGAGAAAAGCGTATTTCAGCACCGTCTCACACGCATCGAGTAGTCAGTAATGCGCAGACTGAGGCGTTCAAGGCGGAACAGGAGCGGGATAAGTGGCGAAAAGGAAAGCAAGCGTCATTTACTGCGGCTAATATGCTTAATTTACACGAAGTTTACGGAGCGCTAACGACGGCTCAATGCGGTTACTTAATGCGTCTTCAGTGTAACGTTAGTTTTGACGGAGGGACGCTCGTTAATAGTGATAAGACTCCGATGAGCACCTCCGATATGATGTTCGTTCTCCAACTCGCAAAAAAGACTAGCTCATTCTACGACTTCCTTGACGCTTGTATATCTCACGGTATTATCGAAGAAAACGACGGTGTGTATTCCGTTAATCCTCGTTATCATTTCCGCGGAGCTTTCAACGATCAGTACATCGTCAAAACTTATACGGCGAAAATTAAGCGTGTTTATCGCGAAGTTAAAGCAGCGGACATCGGACTTATTTATCGTATGTTACCGTTCATCCATTACGAAACAAACGCGTTATGCGCTAATCCATTCGAACAAAATCCGTCACTAATTCGTTGGTTTACACGAAAAGCACTGGCGGAAGCAACTGGCGTAAGTCCTGGCGAGATAAGTCGACGTATTCCAAAGATGACGTTTGACGGAGAGTATGTGATCGCGCAAGTTACCGTTGGTAACAGACGAATGTATATGTTTAATCCGTGGGTATTTTACCGTAAGAATAGCGAACCTGATGCGACACTACAGGCGGTATTCAACGTTAAACCGAAATAAAAGTGTGCGCTTATTCGGAATAAATCGCTAAAAGTGTGCGCTTATTCGGACACGTAAAAAGTAGGTTGGCGCTTACGGGCGCAAGGGATACAGCGTTTTTGAGTGCGTAATTTATTCTTAGTCTTTGTTACCAAATCCTGCGCCTTCATTCTCTATCGTTCATTCGGCGCCATCTTTATTTAATTATTTTATTATCGATACTATAACAGATAGCCGTCCGAAAGGGCGGCCTTTTATTTGCTAAAAAATAAAGTAAAACCGTATAAAAAACGGGTTAGTACGGTCTATAGTATGAAGAGTATAAAATAGTATAACAGCGTATAAGTCCGTATTTATTAACGGACGAATAATCGATAACTTAACGAAAGGAGAACGAAGTAATGGCGTTAAAACGATTAAACGCGGAACATCATATCGCTATTAAATACTTATCGCAACCTAAAAAAGGCGGACTCACTATCGAAGAGATAGCGGAAAAAGCTGGCGTAAGTAGGGCGACTATTTTTAATTGGCGTAAAGAACCGTTATTTGAACGTGAGTTAAAGCGTGAGATGATCCGTCAGTCACAAGATAGATTACCGGAACTTATCGAAAGTTTAGCGGAGATAGCGATTAGAGACGGAAATGCAGCGATGGCTAAGTTAGCGTTACAGATTAACGGAATGTTAACGGATAAAGTCGAAGTAGAAACGAAAGTAACTACGAATGAAGTCGATATCGATGCGTTAGATGACGAGATAGCAGCGTTTGATAAGCGGTTTAATGACGAAGAGTCTAATGGTTAATTTGCGGGATATATAATAGAAGGAAGTAGAAATACGTGACTATATTCCGTTAGACTTTTGTAGACATTTTATTAGCACGCAACTCCTGGCGGACACATCCTCCGAAATTTTCCGGTAAATCCTACCGTAATCTTGACGCTGATCGTATACATTTATACGGCGTAACATCGTTCTATTAACGGATATAAACGTTGATATAACGCCAATGTATAAAAGGATGTATAAACGGGAAAAAGTAGCGGTTGACAAACGTAGTGATACCAACGTTTGCGCTTCGTATCAACTACCGATTATAACTATTATGTAAACTAGAAACGTATAACGTATAACACGCGATGCATAAGCGGGTAGTCAACGGTAGAGGTCGTCCGATGTCGATAGGCGTCGAAAGACAGACCCCCAAGGCACCCCGTTCAAAACGCGATTCTTGGTCATCAGAAAATCCACGAATTAAAATTTATCTTTGACTTTACACGGTGTCAAATCGGACATCTAACTGAACGCGTGCGACTCCCGAACACGTTAAATAAAGCGGGATCAACCTATCGATTGCCTAACGGTAGGTGTGCGTAAATAGAACGAAGCTGCTGAATTTATCGGCGGCTTTTTTGTGTTTACGTAAAATTAGCGATTCAGGTTCCGACTAGCTATCGGAGATAAGGCGACCTATCGCGCCGTGAATCGCTTTTTATATTTACGATAGGGACGATAGGAGAGGAATAATGGCTAATATAAAACGGACTAAAGAAGATTGTATTCGAGAATTAAAGGAATTAGCTGCGCAAGGACATCCGTTAACAAGTACGACGGTAGATATGAGTTTAAGACGTTCATGTCAGTCATACTTCGGAAAATGGTCGGTAGCTTTAAAGGAATTGGGTTTGAAGTCAACGCGAAAGCCTTACGAACATACCGAAACAAGACGATTGAAGTTATTGGAAAGAACGGTATGGACAGATGAAATTATTATCGAAAAGTTAACCGAAGCGTTAGAAAACAGGTATACATCGATGGAAATTCGTAATAAATACGTAGGATTAGGCGACTCGCTAGACCGTAGATTCGGCGGAATTCATAACGCTTGTAAGCATTTTGGATTACCGAGTATAGAACGCGACGGCGCAGACATCTATAAACATAGCGGATGGAAATTTGAGGATATTCTCGGAGAGCTATTTAATGAATTAGACATAAAGTATGAAAAATATAAACACGATAAGTATCGACCTGACTTCGTTGTAGGTAAGCGGTGGTTTGACGCTAAGTTATCGGAATGGACAATTAATACTTGCAACACTATCGAAAATTACGAGCCACTTTGTTCGTCGTTAACGATTGTATATCTTCGCGGAAGAGAGCATGATCGTATGCTAACGAATAAAACACGTATGGTTCACGTAAATAAATACGTAAAACAACTACCGCGCGATAAACGCGGTTATTTTTATGCGAAATTTAACGACATATTAACGAAATTAAATGAAGCGGAGGCGGTCTAAATGAGCGATTTATTAAATGAAATTACTCAAGGGGATTGTCTCGAAGTTATGGAAAGAATTCCAAATGAAAGTATTGATATGGTACTTTGTGACTTACCTTATGGTACAACTCAAAATAAATGGGATAGCATAATTTGTTTAGAACAATTATGGAAACATTACGACAGGATCACGAAGGAAAATGGCGCTATTATTTTAACAGCACAAACTCCTTTCGATAAGATTCTTGGCGCTAGTAATATTAAAAATCTAAAGTATGAGTGGATATGGCAAAAAACGGAAGCTACGGGATTTCTTAATGCTAAGAAAATGCCATTGAAGAATCACGAGAATATTTTAGTTTTTTACAAGAAAACCCCAACATATAACCCGCAATATACAGAAGGCAAACCTTATTCATATAAAAAAGAAGGAATAACAAGTACAAACTATGGGGAATCAACAGGAACAGAGTTAATAGTAAATGATGGAAAACGTCATCCATTAACTATTCAAACCTTCAAAAAAGATAAAGGGTTACATCCAACGCAAAAGCCCGTTGCCTTATTCGAATATCTAATCCGCACATACACTAACGAAGGCGAAGTTGTCCTCGATAACTGTATCGGATCAGGTACGACTGCAATCGCGGCAATAAATACCGGACGTCAATTTATCGGAATAGAACGCGAGCCTGAATACGTAGCAATCGCAAACGAACGCATACAGCAAGCGCTAATCGAAAAAGGCGCTTAACGAAACTTACGAAAGGAGGCGGTATATATCGCTATCATTAACGGCACCTGGCACGACTACAAATCGCGTCAATCAATTATCGATAAATTGCGGTCATATATCGTCCCTCGCGTACGCAAAAAGGCGTCTTTAAGCGCGGAAGAGAAGCGCGAATTAACCGCCTATATAAAGGAGTACGACAGAATATCTGCGGTACATCGAGGCGAAACCGACTTGCTTTTCTTCGCGTATTACTATTTCGGAGAAGATGCTAACCCGGATAACTCCGGTAACTGGATTCCGCAGTTTGGCGCAACTGACCTCGACAACATTACGAATAACGCACCGGACTTCCACCACGAAATCTGCGACATAATGAACGTAGTATCGAACGAAGAATTAAACAAGCGCGTAGTTGTTGCGGCGCCTCGTTCGCACGCTAAATCGTCGTTCTTATCGAAAGCATTTCCGATTCACGAAATCGTTTATCGTAAGCGCAAATACATCATGCTTATTTCGGAAACTCCGTCGGTTGCATCGGCCAATCTCGACTGGCTTAAGATTCAATTAACGGGTAACGAAAAGCTAGCGAAGGATTTCGGTCGATTATTAAGCGTTAAGCAGCAGATGAATCCGAAAGATAATCAATCGGAGTTTATCGCGTGGGAAGATCAAGGCGAAGGACGTCAAAAACTTCTTTCGTTAGTCCAAGCGGCTTCCTCCGGTCAAGCGCTTCGTGGCCGTAACTGGAACGGTACGCGTCCGGATTTAATAATCTGCGATGACGTAGATTCCGAAAAGAATAATAATACGGAAGAGCTCCGCGAGGACTTAAAATCGTGGTTCCGTCAAGTTGTCGTTCCACTCGGCGATCCCGAAGGTAAGAAAACGGCGATTGTGTTCATGGGCACAACCGTGAGTGCTTCGAGTTTACTTATCGACGTTATGAAACATCGTTCAGATTTCGAATCTAAGCGATATCAAGCGATAATCAATTGGCCCGAACGAATGGATTTATGGGAAGAGTGTCGTAAGCTTTATCAAAATAGAGAAGACCCACGTTCTGCTAAAACGGCAGAGCTTTTTTATATTGCAAATAAAGAGGAAATGGATAGAGGCTCAGAAGTATTGTGGCCTAATGTTCAGCCTTTATATAAGTTAATGACATGGAAATATGATAACGGATCAAAAGCCTTTAACACTGAGTACATGAATAACCCTATCGATGAAGAAAGCATGATTTTTAACCCTAATAAATTTATTTATTGGGATGATAAGGAATTGAATAAGTCGTTTAAGCATGAAGATTACACGATTTCAATGGGCGTCGATATGGCTATGGGTAAAGAAAAAGGAGATTACTCCGCAATAACTATAGTTGCTAAGCACAAAGAATCCGGAGTTACTTACGTTATAGATTCTTACGGTGAAAAAATAACACCTGAAAAGTTTTTACAAGTAATCGTTGATAAAGTTAAGGAATATCAACCTGACGTAATTGGTGCGGAGGCAGTAGCTGCCCAAGAGTTTTTCGTAGATAGACTTAAACAGTCGTTAAGTGTAATTGGATATCCTGCACATAACCGAGTTAAAAAGGTTTATCAACGATCAAGAAAAGAATTACGTATAGAATCAATGGCACCGGATATTGAAGTCGGGAAAATCCAATTCTGTCGACGACACTTCTTGTTATTAGAGCAATTTGAACGTTACGGAAGTGGCTTCCACGACGATTTACCAGACAGTATGGAAATTTCTATAAGCGTATCAAAAAATATAAGAAGAAAAATAGAAAATAAACCTTCGTGGATGTAAACGGAAAGGAGGGCGTTATAAATGGAACTATTTCAAGTAGGCGGTCAATATCCGCCAGCTAATCACGTAGAACGAATATCGAAGTATATAAAAGGACGCAAAGTTTATGATAATCGCCAATGGGAAGTATACGAACGCGCGCTTAAGCTGCTAAAAGATACTCCGCATGGCCAACAACTTCAATCGTTATATATAGGCGTAGCATTAGCGGACATTCTCGTAACGAAACCCGCCGATTTGCTTGTCGGAGAGCCTCCGGTATATGAAAGCGGACTAGGTGATGATTCAACGGAACAAAAAGCGCTAAATCGTATCGTCGAAGAGAACGACTTGAACCAACTTATTCACGAAATGGCCATCGGAACAGGTTTCCGCGGTGACGGATGGATTAAGGTACGCTTTGACTACAAACAGGACTTCAGCGCATTAGTAAGCGCAGGATTACCGATACCTGACGACGCAGAAATGATTCCGATTATCGAAGCGGTAAATGCTACGTATGTGTTTCCGGAATTATCGCAAGGCCAATCGAAGGAATTTAAGGCGGTTAACGTCGCTTGGGTCGAATGGGTTGAGACGAAGAAGACGGAGATTCCGTATCTTAACGTAGAGCGCCATTTGCCAGGTTACATCGAATATTATCGCTTTGAATGCGAACAGAACGAAGGAAGCGTCGATAACAGATTCGGCATTCCGATTCAAATACTACGCATTAAGGAACGAGTTGCAACCGGAAGAGAGTTCGATTTAGTTGCGACAGGCAGGCCGTATATCTTAGTACGACATATTCCGTATAAATCAACGGATGAAACGTGGGAAGGTAAGAGCGGATTAGAGATGATTGACGGACTTCTTTCGGCTATTCACGACAGAATAACGCAAGTCGATTATATCCTTTGGAAACACGCTGATCCTACGGCTTACGGTCCGGATTTAGAAGGAAAAGAAGCGCGATTTGGCGGAAAGTATATTTCGATTAATAAAGACGACCCAACGCCGGGATATATGACGTGGAATGCGCAACTAGACGCAGCATTTAAGGAGCTAGATTATTTAGTCGGATTAGTTTTCCAAATATCGGAGACTCCGCAATGGTTATTCGGAACAACACTCGCAGATAACGGCGGAGGAACAGGGACGTCGCATACCGATAGCGGAGCGATTAAAGCCCGTTTCATGCCGATATTATCGAAGGTTAAGCGAATTAGAACGCATTTTGACCGAGCGTTAAGAGACGCGCTTTGGTTAGCGATGGAAATAGAGAATCGTCAAATGGACGGCGTTCAAGGTTTCGAAAAGTATACGCCAGTCTATCCGAAGATTCATTGGAAAGACGGAATACCTCGCGACGAAAAAGAGTTCGCGGAAATTATGCAAATTAGAACGGGCGGTAAGCCGACGATTGACGTTCGTAGCGCTATTAAAGAACTCGAAGAAATTGACGACGATAAAGCTAACGCAATTATTGATCGTATTCAATCGGACGAAGAAGCGCTAAACGGTACCGTAGATTCTTCGATATTTAACGGAGCTAATGGCGGTGGTAACTAATGGCGCCGAACTACGAACCGCAAATCGCAGCGCTAGTAAAACAGTATAAGAAAGCGGTCGAGCAAATCCTCGCGGAACTTGACCGTTTAGACATTCCGACTTTATCGCGCGCTAATTCGTTAGCAGCCTTAAAGTCAGTCGCGGAAATATTATCGTCACTCAACGATGACTCGGCGAAATGGGTCGAGGAAAATATTCCGTTAGCGGTCCGAAATGGTATCGCTGAAACAATCGTTGCGCTAGGCGTTGCAGAAACGGTAGACGAAGCGCTAAAGTTAGCGAAGTTTAACCGAGTAAACGCGGAATTAGTTAAAGCGGTTGTAGCCGACACGCAAGCGGACTTATTAGCGGTAACTCAAAACGTAGATAAGCGCGTTAAGGCTACCGTTAGGCAAGTTACAGCGGAAGTCATGCGCGATAACCTTTCGAAAGGTATTAACGGGCGCAAGACGATGAACCGACAGACGCTAGAAGGATTGCGTAAGAAGCTCGGCGATTCAGTCAATACGGGAATCATTGACGCGAGTGGGCGACGTTGGAAACCGCAAGTCTACGTAGACATGGTAACAAGAACGAAAATGATGAAGGCGACTAATGACGCAACGATTAACGAAGCTATCGGAAGAGACGCATATTACGGAAAGATTAGTTCGCACTCGGCTAAAGATTTGTGCCGTAATTGGGAAGGTAAAATCGTAAAACTTACGGAAGATGCGCCAGGAGATTATCCTTACTACGGAAATCTACCGAATCGCGAAATCTTCCATCCAAACTGTAAGCACGTAATTAGTCCGGTAAGAGTTCCGGAAAGAAGTTAATAAAAGATGTCGGGACCGGATTGGAGGCTTAAATGATAAAGACATTTGATATCTTACTAGAATTGGAAAATAAATCGAAAAATTTACCGTTCTCAGTCAGTCAAAACGACTTGAACGCGATTCAACTTAACATGACGATACTTAAAGACGGTATTCCGTTAAATATCGCAGGAACTACTTCCGCACGAATCGCTATTAAAAAACCTGGCGGACTGTCAGTTATTCAGGATTGCGAAATTGTCGATTCGTATAAAGGTAAGATTAGCGTTATCCTTAGTACGCAAGCATACGCTGAAATAGGAAAACACGACGCGGAGATTTATTTATACGAAGGAAATGTTGTTTCCGTTACTAGTACGTTTAGTTATACGTCTAAAAAAGCGATTTTAGATAACGGAACGGTAACGTCGACAAACGATTGGCAATCGATCAACGACGCTTTAATTCAGATAGACGGCAACATTAACCGTATTGAAAATGCGGATGTATATACGAAAAGTGAAGCCGACGTAAAATTAACGGGTAAAGTAAATGTCGTTGCAGGCAAGAGTTTATCAACGAACGACTACGATAATACCGAAAAATCCGAAGTAGCTAAAGTTAAAAATAAAGCGGACACTTCATACGTAGATAACGGGTTATTGACTAAAGTTGATAAAGTAGCGGGTAAAGGGTTATCTACGAACGATTATGACAATGCGGAAAAATCCGAAGTAGCGAAGGTCAAAGATAAAGCGGATAAAGCTTACGTTGATACGCAATTGGCGGATAAGGCGAAACAAACGGACTTAAATACGACTAATGCGAATGTCGCAAATAATACATCACAGATAGCGAGTCTTACGGTAAACGCAAAATATCCGCCTAACTCATTAACAGCAGCCGTTGGTAATGGTGTAGTTGATGATACTGCAGCTTTGCAAGCTTTAATTAATTATTGTACAACGAATAAAAGAAATTTATATTTACCTGCTGGTACGTATAAAACAACTTCAGCATTAAGTGTTCCTGCTGTCCAAGGTTTCCAGTTAAGGGGAGATAGTAATCGTGGAACAACTTTAGATCCACAACATAATGATTATGCTATCTCATTAGTAAGTGGAAGCCAATCTTATGTATTTAAAGACTTTTCGATTAATCCACAAAACGCAACGTATAAATATGCTTACAATGGGATTAACATCAAAGATGCATTACTATGCACAGTGGATAACGTATGTATGTTTTATCCTAGAATTGGATTAACATTTGAAGGTGCAACTTATGTATGTACGACTAAAATGCTTTACATTTACCAATTTGCTGAAAAAGGTATCTATTTAAAATCAAATGGTGGTTCTGTTCCAAATGGAAATAGAATATCAATCCAATTTGTAAGAGGTATTTCACAAAGTACACCAAACTCTTATGGAGTTTATATTGAAGATGGTAAAGTTAATACATTTACAGACGGTCAAATTAGTGATTGCGACACAGCAATATATCAAGTGAATGGTTCTAGAAATTATTATGAAAAATTTTGGTTAGAACATTTAAATACTAGCATTAACATATTAGCGGGAACTGCAATTGTGGATTGTCATGGTGCTTTCTTGAATCAGGTTGCTAGTGGAGCAAGATTATTTAATAACTCAGGAGAATCTACTCCATTTCAAGATTTAACGGTGGATAAACCAAAAGAGGATAAGAACTTAAAGGCACTATGGATGTTTAATGAGGGTTCGGGTTCAAGAGTTTTAGATAAATCGGGTAATAAGAAACACGCTACACTAAATGGCACACCAACCTGGACTACTGATGGAACATGGGGTACTGCTGCTTATTTTAAGTATTCAGATGGAAGAACTATTACAATTCCGACTAATACAGTTGACTGGACACAACCTTATACCTATATGATAAACCACAGTTTAATAGCCGGTGCAACTCCACCAGCTACTGGCTTGTATATGTTTGATGGTGTGGGGAATTACTTTATGGCTGGGGCAACAAAGACAGTATTAATAGGACAATCGTTTATTGGTGGTGTTTTAGAAGTTCCTGCATTTGTCGGAGTAGGAAGATACGGTCAACCATTAACAGGTAAAAATATTTATTCATTCGTATATGTAGACCCAATAAATAAAACAATTGAAGTAATTGATCCGTTTTCTCACGTTAACCCAGTTCTACAGATGACGAATAATTTTACGATTGCAAATCCTACTTCAGTTCATATATCTGGTAGAGCTCACGTGAGTAATACAAACGAGGGTAATATGTCGATGGCAGCATTTTGGCAAAGGAAATTAAGTCGGGATGAAGTGTTTGATATTGTTAACACAAACGGAAGACCACTAAGCTCATTTGATAAAAATGTCCAACTTGGTACTACATTAGTCTCTCCTAATGGCTCAAATTATAAAATAACTGTCAATGATTCAGGTGTATTAACTGCTACATTAATTTAGTGGCGCACTTGGAGAATATAACGCACAAAGCACCGTAAACTCTGCGGTGTTTTTTCTTTTGCCTTACGAAATTGGCGTTAAACTTTCGGCTAAATTATAGTCTACTCGGACTTTAAACGTGGAGGTATTATGAGCGAAACAAATCACGAAGTCAATAACGAAGTTAACGCAACTAACGAAAATCAACCGGAGCAAACTCCGAAAGCATTTTCGCAAGAAGACGTAGACAAAATCGTAGCTGATCGTATTGCGCGCGAACGTAAGAAAGTCGAAAAATTTGCGGACTATGACGAATTGAAAACGAAGCTAGACGCTTATGAAAAAGAAAAGGAAGAAATCGAACGCTCGAAATTAAGCGAAATCGAATTGTTTAAATCGGACCTAGAAAAGACTGCGGGCGAACGCGACGCCTTCTCGAATCAAATCGCGGAATTACAGTCTAAAATCCGAGAGCAAGCGATTACGAGCGAATTTATTAAGGTGGCATCGAGCCTTAACGTTCAATACGTAGACGACGCTAGAAAGCTCGCTGACTTATCGGCCGTTACAGTTGGCGAAGACGGAAAAGTCGAAGGTATTGAGGAAATCGTTAAAGCGCTCGTTGAAAATAAACCGTTCCTGGTAGCGCAAAAACAGCCACAAAAGTTAGGCGAACCAACTGGCGGACATAAAGACACATCCGATAAAACATCGGACCAACTACTAGAAGAAGCGCGAGCAAAGGCGCAACGAACAGGACGTATAGAAGATAAAGTCGCGTTTGCAGAGTTAAAAAACAAGTTAGGTAAATAAATCAAGTGATCTAAGGCGTACCGAAAATCGGGCGTCTTTTTTATTACAAAAAATTAAAGGAGGGCATATTAAATGCCATTATTTTACAATTCGGATATCGTAGGAAAAAAATTATCAGTAGTAGATGAGTTACTTTTATTAAACCCGCACCAAATTCCATTAATCTCAATGTTAGGTTTCGGAGAAGCAATCGCTCAAACGAATCACCAATGGTTCGAAGACGAAATGTTCGGAGACGAAACGAAAGTAAACGGAGCTAAATTATCGACTGATACTTCAGTAGTAGTTGTAGACGTTGAGCCTTTCCGCGTAGGTCACGTAGTTAAAATCGGCGACGAGTTATTATTAGTTACTGCGGTAAACACAGGAACTAAAACGTTAACTGTTACTCGTTCATATGGCGGAACAACTGCGGCAGCTATCGCAGACCAAGCTAAAATCGAAGTTATGTTCGTAGAAGGTCAGGAAGGAAATACTGCTCGTGCTGGTCGCGTTAAACAACGTACGCAAATTCAAAACTACACGCAAATTTTCGACGACACTGTTGAGTTATCTGGTACTGCGACCTCAATCGCTCAATACGGAATCTCTAACTTATACGAGTACGAAAAACAAAAGAAATTACTTGAGCTTTCATTACAATTAGAAAAAGCGTTAATCAACGGTGTTGGCGTTAACAACGGAAACATTCGCCAAATGAAAGGTATCCGTAACTTTATCCAAACTAACGTAACTAACGCATCAAGCACTGCATTAACAGCAGCGATGATCAACGACGCTATCCAAGCGGTATATGACAAAGGCGGTTTCCAAACTGGCGGAGACTACAAAATCATCGTATCACCGAAACAAAAACGCGCAATCTCAGCGTTCGATAACAATAAGCTTTATATCCAACAAGCGGAAAATAGCCGTGGCGTGAACGTTGAAACTTTCGTATCAGACTTCGGTAAATTCGAAATCGCGGTAAATAACAACTTAGCTTCTGACGAGTTAATCTTATTAGACGCTAACCGTGTTACTATCCGTCCATTAGTTGACCGTAGCTTCTTCCACAAATTCTTAGGTGAAGTTGGCGATTCTACTCGCGGTATCTTAGTTGGTGAATATACTTTAGAATTCCAACAAGAAAAAGCACACGCTCGTATCAAAGGCTTAGCTTAATCAATAATCAACGCCCTGCCGTAATTGGCGGGGCTTTTATTTTGGAGGTACGGAAATGAAGTTTAAATCGAAATATCCGGAATACGGATTTTATGTCGATGGGCAATTTCGCCAATTTCACGGAGGCGAATACGTAGCTAACGACGAAAAGGAAATCGAAGTTTTAAAAGCGTTGTCTGACGTTGAAGCAGACGAAGCGGAAGCACCAACGGAGGAAGTTGCCGCGCCTAAGCCGAAAGCTAGCAGATCCTCCAAAAAATAAGGAGGCGGTTTAAATGGCGGTAAGCGTAATTGACGCAGATATCTATATTAGCGAAAATGTGATCGATATTGAAGATTGGGAACAAGCGGACGACTTAAAAAAGACGCGATACTTAAACGTAGCATTATCGACATTACAACGACAATTTGCGGATAAGGTAATCCCTGATAATGCGGTATATGAATTCGCGGCAGTCTTATCGGTCGTCTATAACGATACGTATAAAGGAATGCAGTACGGAGTTAAATCGTTTAGTGTTGCGGGCATAACGTACGGATTCGATGGTAGTCCGAAGAGCTTAACGGATATGATTCCGCCACAAGCGAAGGCATTAATTTCGGAAGCAAACGGTGGCGATACGGGCTCAGCAGGCAGTCGCATTCAATGGACGGTGATGTAGATGGCGGTTATTCCGTTAAATCAAACCGTAATTGTAACGCGAAAAGAAGGCGACGAATGGGAAGGTAGTTCAGCCGAAGTTAGAACGAAGTTAAAATGCCGAGTACAAGAAGGCACGAAATTAGTCCGATCAATGTCCGGTTCAAACGGAGCTCAGAATACAACCGCAAGCGAAGTCGTATCTACTGCGGACATCTATTTCGATAAGCTAGCCGATATTCAATTAACGGATACGCTCGAATATACCAACGAATTAGGAATAACGCGCACATACACGCCATTAACAATCGAAATTAAGCGGAGTATTGGCGGTAAACCTATTTTAACGGTGGTGAGCGTGTAATGGCGAGAGATTTCGAAATTAATATCGCAGGATTAGAACGATTAATGCGGAGGTCGCCCGAAGCAGCAGGACGCGGAGCTAAACGTGGTCTACACGATGCACTCGACGATTGGAAAGCACAAGCGGTAGATATTGCGCCACTTGATAAAGGGACGTTACGCCGTGGAATCAAAGCGGAAGGTGTTAAAGGCAACGGGCTTAATATGAAAGCGGAAATATCTTCGACTGCAATCGAGGAAAGCGGAAGTGGGCGTTTCAACTATGCGTACTATATCCACGAATTAAACGCAGGTGGAGCGAATGTCAGACGCGAAAAGAAATACCTCGACAAATCTGCGGAAGCTAATAAAGATAAGTGGATGCGCTGGGTCGAAGAAGAAATACAAAAAGAATTACGAAGGGAAGGGTGGTGACGGTAGGTGTCCGTAATCAACGAAATAAATTCAATCTACGAATATTTAAAAGAGTCGTTTCCAACGGCAACTATCGAAAGGCAAGACGTTCCGTCCGAGCCGAAGCCTAATACGTTCGTAGTTCGCTTACAATACAACGAAAACAAGTCGGAAACATCGCTAACGAATACAAACGATCGCGAGTTTCAGATTATATATTTCGGAAAATCTTCGGTCGACGTCTTAACGAAGGTTGACGAGTTCGGCACTACGTTAAACAATGACCGAAAAATAATTCCGATAAGTGAGTCTTTGCGCTACATACGCGTGAAGGCTTTTTCTTTTAGCGCGCCATTTAAAACGGCAAGCAACATTAACGCGGTAATCGGCGTCATTCAAACGGAAACGAGAGAAGCGCGAGACTTACCGACATACACAAAAATAACATCCGTCAATACGACGGTAGAGGAGTGAAGTAAATGGCAGGCGGTTCATGGACACCTTCGTCATTACCGATTCGTCCAGGTCTATACGCAAACTTCGTAGCTAGCGCAACTGCTCAAATTACGGGCGGAGCGAGAGGTACGGTAGGAATGCCGTTAAAGACTTATTCAGGCGGAACGGCTACGGCAAAGAAATTCTATACGGTAGCAAACGAAACAGATGCAGCGGCGCTATTCGGTTCAGCTAACATTCAACCGATTAAATTCGCATTACAAGGCGGAGCGAAAGAGGTCCTAGTTTATACGATGCCTTCTTCTCCAGTTGCGCAAGATTATATCGATATGCGTACGGCTTACGATACTCGTCCGTTTAACGTGTTCGTATTTGATTCCGAGGTTTCAGCTACGGAGCAAGACAATACGCTAACGTGGGTAAAAGGAAATAAAGCGGAAGGCAAACACTACATGGCGGTATTCGGTTGCGTAGTAGCAGCGGACGATAACGACCCATCAGTAGGAGATACGCGTTCAATCCGTCTACTAGACGATTACGCAGTTAACTTAATTAGCGGAGTTGTAATCGGTGGGACTTCGTATTCATCGGCTAAATATGCGCCTTGGGTAGCGGGATTAATCGCAGGTACGGCTATCAACCGTGCTATTACGTATCAAGTTGCGCCAGTCGACGATGTTGTTGCGAGATTTACGAATACGCAAACAAAAACGTCATTATCGAAAGGCTCTTTAGTGCTTACGAATGACGGAGAAAAGGTTAAAGTCGAGCAAGGCTTAACGACTTCGGTTTCGAAGGTTCGTAAACAACGCGCTCGCCAAGCGATACTTAACGACGTTACTAAAACGGCAAGCGATTCGTATATCGGAAAAATCAACAACAACAAGGACGGTCAGGCAGCGTTAATTAGCGCAGTTAAAGCGTACTTAGAAACGTTAGAGCGTGCAAACGTATTAACGAATATTAACGTAGGATTAGACACGCAAAATGCTTCGGTAGGCGATACGGTTTATCTTGCGATTTCATTTACGGAAATTGATTCGGCGGAACGAATCTTCTTAACAATTAACGTTTAAGGGCGGTGAAAATAGATGGCATTAGATTCAACTCGCGTAATTAATGGTAATTTCGGCGAAGTATGGCAAGACGGGAAATGGTTGACTAACGTTACAAAAGCAGAAGCAACTGTCGAGATTAACAAAGAAGAAATAACGCGTAGTGGCACGCGATGGATTGGTCACAAAGTTACTTCGCTAAAAGGTAGCGGTACAATTACCGGATATAAAGTAACGTCAGATTTTATTAAGTTAATAGGCGCAGTTGCGAGTGATCGCGGTAAGCCTTACGTAACAGAATTAATTTACAAATTAGATGATCCAGAAGCGTTCGGAGCTGAACGTATTCGATTAAAGAGCGTTCAATTCGACCAGATTCCGTTAGGTATGTTCGAAGTAGGCTCTATCGTTGAAGAAGAACTTCCGTTCACATTCAGCGGATACGATGTATTAGACGCAATTAAAGAAGCATAATACGGGCGCTTTCGGGCGCCTTTTTAAATTTGAAAATTACCTTAGGAGGTTTATATAAATATGGATGCATTACAAGCATTTTTAGGCGCAGATCTTGACGTTAAAGAAGAGGTAAAAATCAAACGTTTAGGCGTGGCATTAGAAATCAAAGCGATTACTACGAAAAAATTGCAGAGTTTAACGAGTCAAGCTACGTTCGGCAAAAACGTCGACGAAATGAAACTTAACGGATTAATCGTTGCTGCAGCGTGCACGAACTTAAATTTCGGAGATGCGAAGTTGTTAGAGAAGTACGAAGCTAGCGACGCAGGGGATTGCGTAACAAAAGCGTTATTACCTGGCGAATTACTAAATGTAGTTAAAGTAGTAATGACGGCTAGCGGATTCGATGATTTCGACGACCAAGTTAAATCGGCAAAAAACTAATTAAAGCCGGAGGAGAAGCGATGATATTGCACGCTATTTTCCAACGGCACCATATACCGCCTGACGAGGTATATTCGAAAGACTTAAGGCACCGCGCGTTTATGTACGCAAGTATGCAGTTAATTTTCGAAGAAGAGGCGAAAGCGAATAAATAAGGAAGGAGGACGCAAATATGGCGTATGATTTAACCGCGGTATTACGGTTAAGAGATCAAAGTTTTACGCGCGGTATGAGGTCGGCAGCAACGTCGGTAAAAGGTTTGAAATCTGGGGCAATGGACGTAGTTAAAACGTTAGGCTTAATGGTAACCGCAGGCGCAGCAGCAGGAGTAGCGATGGGCGCCGTAAATAAGGCGATGGACTTCGAATCTCAAATGAGTACGATTAAAGCGTTAACTGGCGCAACTAACGAAGAAATGTCGCAAATGCAAAAGCTAGCGTTAGATATGGGCGCTAAGACGAAATACTCAGCGTTAGAGGCTGCGCAAGGTATCGAAGAGCTTTTAAAAGCCGGATTAACGCCAGCAACCGTTCAAGCGGGCGGACTTGAAGCAGCGTTAAACTTAGCGACTGCAGGTGGACTTGAGCTCGCAGATGCTGCGGAAATTATGTCGACTGCTTTAAACTCCTTTAAAGCTGATAGTATGTCCGCAGCAGATGCGTCGAATATTTTGGCGGGAACTGCTAACGCATCGGCTACGTCGGTTCAAGAACTTCGATATTCGTTAGCGTCTGTAGCTGCAGTAGCGGCTGGCGTAGGGCTGACGTTTAAAGATACTAACGCCGCGCTCGGAGTATTCGCTAACAACGGATTAAAAGGTTCAGATGCTGGTACTTCGTTAAAAACAATGTTAATGAATTTGCAACCAAAAACAAAAGCGCAATTTGAAGAGTTTGAACGATTAGGCCTTATAACGTTCAGTACAACGCAAGGTATGAACATTCTACGTGCTAACGGTGTTAAGCCTTTAGGAAAAGATATGGAAACTATATCGAATCAATTACGAAAAGTTGCGGCTAAGATGGCAGGAGCAAAAGTAGGTTCAGAGAAAGCGGAGAAAGAGTTTACTAAGATGGCGATGCAGACAAGTGTTATGGGTTCTGCGTTTTATGACGCTAATGGAAGTATACGTTCTACGGCAGAAATTGCCGAAACGTTACAGGTGGCTTTAGGAGGAATGACGGACGCTCAACGTCAAGCTTCGTTATATACAATGTTTGGATCAGACGCAATTCGTGCGGCAAATATTCTATATAAAGAAGGAGCGGAAGGTGTCTCCGAATTTACAAAAGAAATGTCGAAAGTAACCGCCTTCGATGTCGCTAAAGAAAAAATGAACAACGCAGCCGGAGCAGTCGAGCAGTTTAAGGGCGCAATGGAGACGTTGCAAATTGCGGTATTATTACCGTTAATGCCAGTAATTAAAGACGCAGCAAATGCCGCAGCAGACTTCGTAGGGAATCTTGATCCAGCAACAGTTAGCGGTTGGGGCGAAAGCATTAAGACCGCAGGGCAAACGTTAGTAAATATCGCAACGCTTATTATCGATAATTGGGGGCCAATTAAAGAAACAATTATCGCAGTAACTACGGCAGTCGTAGCGTACAAAACTGCGATGTTAGGTTTAACGATAATTAGCGGAATTATAACGCTTATTACGAATCTTCGAATAGCTTACGGATTGTTAACAGGAGCTCAATGGGCGCTAAACGTCGCAATGGACGCGAATCCAATCGGGGCAGTTATCTTAGCTATTTCCGCATTAATAGGAGTAAGCGTACTGTTATATCGTAATTGGGACATAGTTAGTCAGAAAGCTTCGCAATTATGGGCTAAAATAGGACCGTTACAAGGCGTATTCTTAGCGTTGCTAGGACCGATTGGAGCAGTTGTGTCGGCTGTCAGAACGTTAGTATCCGTTTGGAATAATTTCAAATCGTCAATCTCGAACTTCAAAATGCCTAAGTTTAGTCTGCCGAAATTTAGCGGTGGCGTCGCAGGCTTCTTAGGAAGCGGAAAATCGCACGCAGGCGGACTATCCAACGTTCCATACAACGGATATCAAGCGACACTCCACAAAGGCGAACGCGTTCTTACTCCAGAAGAGAATGACGCATACAATCGCGGAGGCAAAGGCGGAAGTCAGATCAATATTAGCGGAAACACATTCAACGTCCGCAAAGACTCCGATATTAAACAAATTGCGTACGAATTATCTCGTCTAATCGAGAAGGAAGGAGCGTGGGCGTAATGGGAGCGATAAAGTTTTGGTTATACAACGGTAAGGAGAAGTTACAGTTGCCGGTCAATCCCGAAAGCATCAGCGTCTCCTCTCCGTTCGGTTACGAAGATATTGACGTAGCGCAACTCGGACAAATAACGGTATTTGGAAACCGCCAGTTAGCGGAATACTCCTTATCAGCGTTCTTCCCTTCGATATATAATTCGGCATACTGCGAATATGCAAAGATTCCGAAACCGTGGGACGCAGTTAAGTTAATCGAAAAATGGCGCGATAAAAAGACACCGATTCGCTTAACGGTAACAGGGACGCCAATTAACGTTCTAGTTACGATACGCGATTTCGATAAAGAAGTTGAGAAAGCCGGATGCCCTGGCGATATTTATTATTCGATGTCTCTTACGGAATATAAAACGATGACTCCGAGGAAGACTTCGACTTCGAAAACAACTAAACCGTCGTCAACTCCTGCGCGTAGTTCTTCGAAGACAACTCCGAAAACTTATACGGTTAAGAAGGGTGATTGTCTAAGTAAGATAGCGCTAAAGTATTACGGTAAGTCAGAGTACTGGCGCAAGATTTACGATAAGAATAAGAAGCTTATCGGCAAGAATCCGAATCTTATTTATCCGGGGCAAAAGTTGGTGATGCCGTAGTGATTAAGGTGTATTACGATAATTACGACATAACGACGATGGTTAAGTCGGTAGAATGGTCCGGAGAGATTGAAAAGCCACATCGCGAGTTATCAGTTTCCGTAGTTAATACGGCTAACGGGCGAACTCAATTATTAAGTTTCGCTAACGGTAAGGCGGTTAAATTTTATAACGACGGTGATTTGTTGTTTCGAGGCGTACTATTTAATAACGAGATAAATTCGCAAGGTGAATTAGACATTACGGCTTTCGACGAAAATATATATCTCGTAAAGAATAACGATTCGCGAATCTTTAAGAATATCAAAGCGTCGGACATCACTAAACGTTTGTGCAAAGACTTCGGAATCCCTTACGGAAGTATTACCGATACCGAGTACGTTATTCCGAAGTTGATCATCCGAAATAAATCCCTATACGAAATTATCCGAATAGCGCTTACCGTTACGCAGAAGCAGACGGGCAAGCGTTTTATTATTGGAAATTCTGGCGGAAAACTGACGTTAATGAAGCTTGGCGCTAAGACTTCGAAATGGATCATCGAAAGCGGGCGCAACCTAACCGACGCTAAATACTCGCAATCTATCGATGACACTAAGACGCAAGTTAAGGTAACGGGTGGGACTGAAAAGGCTCCGATAGAAATTACGGTTAAGAACGATTCGCTAACGAAATTATACGGAACAATGCAACACGTCGAGGAGATGGACGAAAAGGCTAAACGTTCGCAAATAGAACAACGTGCTAAATCGCTATTAAAAGAGCTCGGCGTTATCGACGACCAGGCGAACATCGAAGCGGTAGGTATCGACGAAGTTATCGCATCTACTTCGATATATGTTAAGGATTCAATGACGAAGATTATCGGAGGCTATTACGTTAGCAGTGACTCGCATAAATACGAAAACGGCGTACATACTATGTCGCTAGAAATTAGCGCTACGTATGACTTACCGCCAATGGAAATTGATAAGGAGGTGCTAGGTAAAAAATGACGAGATTAGAAGGTAACGGAGCCTCACGGTTTATTCAGCTTATGAAACAACACGGCGCTAATGATTCCGTTAAAGTAGAGCTTGCGACTATTACCGCAGCGCCTCCGAGCATCAAATTGCGAATTGATGGCGACAAATTCGAATTAGAAGCGGACGACTTCGAAGTTGCGGAACATTTAACGAAGCATACACGCCAAATTAAAATCGACGGCGGGGCTTTGCAGACGCTCGAATTTCAAGACGGTCTGAAATCCGGAGATAGAGTCGTAGTTGTTTCCGCAAACAATGATCAACGATATTACGTAATAGATAAGGCGGTGAGTTATGGCGCTTAGTCCGTTAAGTCCGATAGAGGACGATGAAGATAGAATCGTAGAAGCGGACGAAACATCCGTAGAACCTACGAAAACATACGAATTAAAAGACGGTTATATCGGCGGATTTATCGATGATGAAGCCGCGCTCGAACAAGCGATAGCGAAGGCGCTAAGAACGGCCCGTTATCGTTTTTTAGTTTACGACGACCAATACGGCTCGGAGCTCGACGATTTAATGAACCTTAACTATCCGTTCGAGCTACTAGAAGTCGAAGTCCCGCGAATGATTACTGACGCTCTTATCGTTGATGACCGTATTTCAGACGTAACGAACTTCGCGCTAAGTCAAGACGGTGATCAACTATACGTAACATTTACGGTCGAAACGGTAACAGGAGACGAAATTAACGGGGAGGTGACGATTTAGTGGGAAGATACGATTCATACACGAAAGACTTTATATTACAACGAATGCTTGCGACGGCTGCTTCGGACGTTGACGTAAGGCAAGGCGCAGTCACTTACGATATGACTTCGATGGCTGCGATTGAATTCGGAAATGTTTATCCGGAACTTGATAACTTACTTACTTTCGGATTCTTGTCGGCTGGTACTCCGTCCGATTTCGTAGACTTGCGAGTAGGCGAAATGGGATTAACGCGAAAGCCTGCGGTTGCTGCTACGGGTCAACTAGTCTTCAGCGGTGCGAACGGAACGGTTATTCCGGTAGGCACTCGCGTAAGTAATTCGAGCTCTGATCCGGTATATTTCGTAACAACGCAAGCAGGCACGATAGCAAGCGGAACTGTAACGGTTACAGCCGTAGCAGAAATCGGAGGCGTTAGCGGTAACGCAGTAGTTAGCGATATTTCGATAGTACTCGGCACACTGTCCGGAGTTGTTACCGTAACGAACCCTTCGCAATTTACAGGCGGAGTAGATACGGAGACAGACGATAGCTTAATCGCTCGATATTTCGAAAAGGTTACTAAGCCGGCGACAAGCGGAAACGCGTTTCAATATCAGCAATGGGCGAAGTCAGTAGCGGGAATTGGTGACGCAAAAGTTTATCCGTTATGGAACGGTAACGGAACGGTCAAAGTCGTATTAATCGACGGAAACAAGCGAGCGCCTAACGCTACGATCGTTACAAATGCTACGAATTACATTAACGGAGAGCGTCCAATCGGAGCAACAGTTACGGTAGTTGGAGCGACTGAGGTACCGATAGCGGTCAGCGCTACGTTAACATTAGTAGCCGGAGCGTCGTTATCGGCTGTTACAACGAAATTCACGAGCGCGCTTACAGATTACTTAAAATCAATCGCGTTTGTGGACGCGACAGTAAGGTATTCGAAAATTGCTTCGGTATTAATCGGCATTCCGGAAATCTTAGACTACGCGAACTTAAAGGTGAATAACGGAACGGTTAACGTAGTAATTGCTGACGGTAACGTTGCGGTTCCTGGGACGGTGACATTAAGCTAATGAAACTATTAGGGACGAATAATGAGCGCATAATCGAATCGGATATGTACGGATATCTTCCGCAAGAATATCGAGATTACCGTGAGTCACGCGCAATCATTAAAGCCGAAGCTGCCGAGTTTGAATCGTTAAATAGCGCAATTTCTGATTTGTTAGCGCAGTTCTGTATCGATACAGCTACGTGGGGCTTATCGTATTGGGAGCAGATGTGCGGGCTTATCGTCAACGAATCGAAGCCAATCGATGAAAGACGCTCGCTTATTAAAGCAAGACGCCGAGGAACGGGAGTAGTTACGCCTGCACTTATTCAAAACGTTATCGACTCGTATTCGGGCGGGGCAATTTCGATAACGGAAGATACGGCGAACTACACGATCAAAATTAAATTCGTAAGTAATTACGGAACTCCGACGAATATGCCGGATATACAGCAAGTTATACGCGATATTATGCCGGCACATTTAGCGATAATTTACGAATACAAATATCCGTTGTGGAGCGATTGGAGCGCAGCTAACAAAACGTGGACAGCGATTAATACGGCAAATAAAACGTGGACTCAATATGAGTCAGGAATTTAATAAGAAAGGAGCGATTAAATGCCGACTAATACAACGATTTTCAGCATACCGAAGCCTTTAGCGTCCGAGTATTTTACACTTCCGAACTTTAACGCTATTTTGGACGCGATTGAATCCGGAGTGGCTGGAAGAGTACAAATGGCAAAATCTACGGACGATGTAGGTGGAGTAAAGATAAACTTAGCTAACACTACTGACGATATTTTAGCGTCACTATTAGCGCAAGGCAAAGGAGTTCATACGTTTTACGCGATTTCGGGATCGGTTAATAACCCGGCGACTAGCTCAAGTATCCGAGGAATGGCGCATTTTAGTTCTTCAAATACGGGGTGGGTTTATGCGTCAGATACAAATAATAACGTATACACGAATTATTGCGATTTAGGAACCTGGAGAGGTTGGCGAAAAATAATAAGCGATACAACTACCGCGTGGACTAATTTAACCCTTCAAAATAGTTGGGTGAATAGTGGAGGTACTTATCCTAATGCGAGTTATCGTTTAAACGCGCTTGGTGAAGTAGAGTTAAGGGGCTCTATAAAAAGTGGAACAGTAACATCAGGCACAACAATCGCAACTCTTCCGGTAGGTTTTAGACCTACACATGATCGTAACTATGTTGTGTATTCAACCGACGGAACAAATTATGTTCTTTCAACAATACAAATAATGTCAACAGGTACGATACGACTTTTTAGCGGGGGAAATGTAGTTCTTTCATTAGATAGCATCCCGCCTATTGCAACAACATAAGGAGGGCGCCGAATGAAACGTGTATACAGATTAGACGCAGAAGGTTTTTATTTAGAGGACGTTATCCTTGAAAATGGCGTAGCAATACCGGGCGATTGCGTGGATATGCCCGAACCAATCGGGTTTTATAAAATTAAATATGACCGTATAAAAAAGAAATGGGTTGAAGGTTTAACGCAAAATGAAATCGATGAAATTCGCAATCAACCGATACCAAAAACAGAAGCGGAACTCTTAAAAGAAAGGCTAACGCTCTCGGAAGAAGCAATCGACTTTCTAATAATGAACGGAGGACTATAATTGATCTCTCGTTCATAACTTTCGATGGGAGGGGGAGGGAATATCTCATGATAGGAATCTATGAAATATTTAACAAAGTAACCAGTAAAAGGTATATCGGGAAATCAGAAACAAATATAGAAGAAAGATGGAAAAGTCATCGTTCTTTATTGAATAATAACAAACATTACAATTTATATTTGCAAAGAGCTTTCAATAAAAACCCCGATTCTTTTGAATTTAATGTAATAGAGCTCTGTAACATTAAAGATATTGATGAAAGAGAAATATATTGGATTCAAAAACATAAATCATATTCTCGACAGAATGGTTATAACTTGACATATGGCGGTGAAGGCGGACGACCTACAGAAGAAACTTTAGAGAAGATAAGAAAGACTTCCACAGGAAGAATGCACTCAAAAGAAACAAAGGATTTTATTTCTAAGCTAAACACTGGAAGAAAGCGCACTAAAGAAGAACGAGAAAAAATAAGTTTATCAAAATTAGGCAAACCGTCATGGAACAAAGGTAAGACAGGTATTTATTCGGATGAAACTAGATTAAGAATGTCAATTAGTTCAAAAATCCGAAACGAGAAAAACCCTCCCATTGGAGATAAGAATGGAATGTTCGGTAAAACGCACTCAAAAGAAACGAAAATGAAAATGAGTGAAATGCGTAGAGGAGAAAATAACGCAAGATACATTAAATTCACAAATGATCAGTTGATGGAAATAATTGAGTTAAGATTAAATGGTCACTCAATTAATAAGATAGCCATACGTTTCGGCGTTTGTGAAAGTACTATTGAGAAAAGATTAAAGGGAGTTAAGAAAGGGGATAAAATGAATTTGAGCGGTTACCTTGCAATGCGTATAGAATTAGGAAAATTAGATTACACGGCGGTAGTAACGAAATACCCGCAATTCAAGTCGGACATCGACGAAATACTAATTAACGACGGTTATCACGAAATGATCGTAGAACAGGCGTAATACGAAGTCTTTTCGAAAAAGGAGGACGGAGGGATGGAACCATCAGTGGACGAACTCAAATTCAACGAGAAGATAGCTGATATTCGCGAATGGCTTGTGCGTATCGATACGAAGGTTGACTACTTAAACGAAGTTAAACGCACGGCAGAAGAAGCCGAATCGAAGGCAGACGAAGCACTTGCGATATCCAAAAAGAATAGCGAAGACATCCGCGACATGAAGGCGAATACGAAGTGGGCTTGGGGCGTTATTTTAACGATTGCCGGCTTACTTGTATCCGTTGGTGTCGCGGTTTTTAGTTAGGCGAAAATTAAACGGAGGCGATTAGATGAAAATTCCAGCACGATTTAAAAACGTAGGTTTATGGGTTTCGGCTGCTTCATCGGTATTAATCATTGCGCAAGCGTTCGGTTTGCATGTAAGTCCGGATAAATACAACGAAGTGCTTAACGCAGTTTTATCGCTACTAGTCGTACTTGGCATCTTAAATAATCCGACAACGGATAATAAATTTTACGGAGATGATAAGCATGAGTAACTTATGGCGCGAAGATTTCGTAAAGGTTAATCAGTATACGCGACCAGGTTTAAAGCTTAGCTCAGTTAAGAAAATCGTTCTACACTGGACTGCGAACCCTGGCGCAAGTGCCGACGCTCATCAACGTTATTTCAACGGAACGGCTATTACGAGCAAAACGTACGCATCGGCGCATTTATTCGTAGATTCGAAGGAAGCGATTTGCATTATTCCGTTAAGCGAAATGGCGTACCATGCTAACGATGTTTACGAAAAAACTACTAGCGGTGCGAGATATCGCGGAGTGCCTGCGATTGCCCCGAACGCTAACAAGGTATCAATCGGCGTTGAGATGTGCGTAGAAAAGGACGGAACAATTTCGGACGCAACTGAAGAACGTACGGTTCAAGTAATCGCGGAACTTTGCAAAATGAACGGTCTTACGGCGGAAGATATCGTTAGACACTACGACATAACTCACAAGCCGTGTCCGATGCCGTTTATTAAAGCGAGCGATTGTAGATTTACGGAATTCAAAGCGAAAGTAGCTGCGATTCTTTGCCCAGTATCCCCGCCAAATCCCGCGGAAGTTGTAACGGAACCGAAGGCGGAAGCTAAGCCGCCAGTAAAAGCGCCAGCGCCAAAGCCACTTCCGAAAATGGATACGATTGGACTTAATTCGCGAGGCTCTGCGGTTAAGACGTTGCAAACGAAAGTTGGCGTAAAAGCGGACGGCATCTTCGGAGCACAGACGCAAGCAGCCGTTAAGAAATTCCAGAAGGCTAACGGATTAGTTGCGGACGGTATCGTCGGTGCGAAAACATGGGCGAAATTATTAGCGTAATAAACGAAAACAAGCGGGCGTCCATTGCGGGCGCCTTTTATTTATGGAGGTGAACGGATGGCTAGCGATTTTCAACAGATTAACGATTACAATTTTAATATAGACTCCTTCGTTCAAGGCAATAACGGAGCTGTCCTTCGATTCAATGTGCGACGTAAGGGCGCCATAGTAGCAATCGACAATGCTACGGTAAACGTCGCAATTAAACGCGGACAGGAGCTTATTACGAAAAACGCAACGATCATATCTGCGCCAGGCGGTATTTGCGAGGTGAGGCTGACTAGGGCGGATTTGGCGACTGCGGGTACTTACTACTTACAACCGACGATTATATTTCCGGACGATGACGAGTTTTCCGGAGATGTGCAAAAATTTACGGTATCAGGTAAGTTAACAGGCACGCCGACAAATCCTGGTAACGGCGGGACTAATCCGGTATTTACCGTAAGAGATAGCGCAATAAACGGTAATATTATTATAAACGGTACGGAGACGGTCGTATACGATGACACAAACAAAGTAGATAAAGTTGCGGGGAAAGGTTTATCGACGAATGATTACGATAATACGGAAAAAGCGGAAGTAGCGAAAGTTAAAGATAAAGCGGACAAAACCTACGTAGATAACGGACTACTAACAAAGGTCGATAAGGTTGCGGGTAAGGGACTATCTACGAACGATTATGATAACGTAGAGAAATCCGAGGTAGCGAAGGTTAAAGATAAAGCGGATAAGACGTATGTGGATACGCAGTTATCGGATAAAGTAACGCAAGCTTCGCTAAATACTACTAACGCGAATGTTTCGGCGAATACGAACGCGATTACTTTAAAGGCGGATAAAACTTACGTTGATACACAATTGGCGGATATAGTGACACTTGCTCCAAAGCCTAACGGAGTTGATGATACAACTAATTTGAAAAATTTATTTGCAGGTGGAAACAAGAAAATTTTGTTCCCTTATGATGGGCAATATATTATTTCTTCTTCAATTAATTTATTTTCAAATACGCAAGTTGAAGTAAAGGGAAATGTTGAGTTCTTTTTAAAGGCTAATTCTCCTTGTTATATGTTTATTGTAGATGGATCATCTTTTCAAAACATAACTTGGAAAGGTGGCATAATCAATGGTAACGATGCTAACCAAGGAGTAGAAACAGGTTCAAATTATGACACTTGTAAAGGAATGGTCTTTAAAAACGTTACAAATTTATTAGTTGAAAAAGTAACGTTAAAAAACATTAGAGGGCATGGAATTAACCATTGGAATTGTAACTACGCAACATTTAGAGACATCCAAGTTGCACAAGGATTATCAACACTTAATGTAAATGGTGGTTCAAGACGAGACGGAGTAACCGGAATGTCTAGTAACCTGTTAATTGAAAATATAAGTGGTTTTAGTGATGATGATTTAGTTGCCGTTCTTAGTGGGGTAGATTGGGCAGGAACAAATACAGTAGCAGCAGACATTCAAAATATTGTTGTTCGTAACATTAGACCTCAAAAACATTCAAGTGGTCGTAATCCTTGGAGAGCTGTTGCGATTTATACAAGTGGTGGGTTCACATCTACTAATTTAACAGTTGATGGGTTATATGGTGACTGCAATGACAGTATAATCTTAATTGGTAACTATGGTAAACCAACTAGAGGTAATGTTAAAAATCTTACGGTTACAAATGTATATGGTGAAGCGAATTATGTATACACGTATGATTATGGGCAAATAAGAATTGAAGATGTCTACATTAATAATGTTACTTTCAAAAACATTGTTTCAAATCAAACGACTGCTACTACTGCCAAACGAATGTTAATTACAAAGAACAAAGGTGATATAGATCGTGTTGTATTAGATAACGTTGTTTACAATGTTTTTATTGATACATCAGACTACAACGCAATATTCAGAGAATACGACACTGGAAATGTTTTATCTTTTTATGCTAGTCAAGTCTCCTTGAATTTTTACGGAACAACCTATACAAATGGCTTTTTGTATTTTAAAAATAATACCGTTGCAATGACTACAAAACTATATTTAGGTAGTGGAATTTTTATTTCACCACCAAAACATACAAACAATGGTACTAGTACAAATGATACTAAGGCACAAATCTACGCAACTGGTTCTAATAAGTTTTCATTAACAGATAGTAAAGTGTTAGCGTTAAAGACTCATTTATCTGGTTCTAATGGAGATGTAGTTAAAAGTCCTATTGATGGAGATTTAAAATTTGTTAACAATCAATTTTTAACTATTACTACTCCAACTAGTGGGAAGAAAAATGCAACAGGATTTACTACATGGGACTCTAGCTTAAAAATACTCATTTTTGATGGAACTGGACAAAGTGGATTCCCTAGAATACAGGATTTACAAGATGGTTCAGTGCTTTCTTCGTACCCTGATGGTTATCGAATTACTATTAAACGTATTGATAACAACAGTGGGTGTAATCCATATATAAGATTAACAAACGATCAATTAATTGATGGAGTGTTACAAACTAACTTAAACGCTTACGCTACTATCGTTTTAGAGTACTATGGTGGAACGTGGTATCGAGTTGGTTGATGAACACTTGGAACATATAGTTCAGTAACAATTTCAAATAAAATCTCAGTTCTACTTTTTGTTTTAAGTGGTTGTTTCATAAAAGCAGAAAATTTGGTACAATTATATTACCGCCAAAATTGGAAGGAATAACCAAATGAAAACTGTAGGATATATACTTCGAACAACTAGACGTAGTAATAACAAGAAGATGATTGACATTGCAAATGAAGTTGGCGTATCTGAGGCGTACATTTCCGATATCGAAAGAAATAAAAGAGTTCCAGCAAATGATGAGCTCATGGAAAAACTAGCGATTGCATACGAGATTGAACGAAAAACACTCTTCTTACAGTACGGTAAGTTACCATCTGATGTGATCAATGAAATCGCCGGAAATGAATATTTAGCTAGTTTCTTGTTTGAGATAACGAAACAAGGTGTCACTAGAGAGGAAAAAATCTATCACTGTGATAAGCTTCGAATGTTTTTATAACGCAACAACAAACGCCCTGCCTCTTCGGAAGCGGGGCGCTATTTTTGTTTATCCGAAACGCTAATCGCCGACTCTCGCACAAATCCGCCCTCAATCCGCAACGCAATCGTCCCTATCCAACGGTCCATATTCGGCACCATTTCAACTCCGTCCAACTTGCACGAAAAGTAACGGACATGAACGGACTCAGCCGTATCTTTTGTCACGACATGACACGCAAGTATATTCGTCAAGCGCTTCATCGCGTCCTCTTTTCGCATTCCGTAAATTTCTCGTTTAATACACGCTTCATAGTAATTTTTTAGCGGAAACATAACGCTCGCCTCCTAACGATATTGTAGCGCGTTTTCCTATAATATAACAAAAATAAAACCTCTGAAAAAGTCAGAGGCCTTTAATTATTTAACTATGATACTCGCGTTTGAAACCTTAATATACTGACCGGCTTTAAGCGTGATGTATTTTTCGCCTTCAAAATTATCGTTAGTTACAATATCGGTTAAATTGTGGTAACTAGACTTAGCTACTTCAACATACCCCGTTCCATCGGCTGATACTTTATATTCGCCCGGTTGAATGTGAAGTCCTACTTTATAAGTGCCTTCTCCTAACTTACCGTTTTTAGGTTCTAATTTAGGAGCTTTAGCGATTGGGTAAGCTTTTGATCCTTTAAACTCAAAATATTGACCGGATTTAACACTTACGATTGCGTTCGTAGTAAAGTTATCATTTGAGATAATACTTTCTAACTTACCGGTACTATCTTTAGAAACTTGGAAGTAGCCTATTCCGTTTGAAATTAGAACGTACTCTCCGGGCTGAATGTCGCTACCTACTTTGTACATACCAGATTTAATTGAGTTATCGACTTTCTTAGGTGTGGCAACTTTCTTAGGTTTCTCTTTTTTTATCGTTTCTTTCTTTACTTCTTCTTTAGGTTTAGTCGAAGCCGTATCAGTATCGTTAAATGCGTTAACAAATCCTATGAATAGAAATACCGCGATTAACCAAACCCACCATTTTTTATAAAAAGGTTTTTTCATTTTTTCATTCCTCCATTTATTAATCTAATCTAACTATATTCTATAAATTGGATAAAATATCCTTTTTATTTAAAGCGCGTTCTGCAATTCTTGCCAATGGCGTCCGTAAATCCTCGCGTGGCGTTTCGTTAAGAAGGAGTTATCGTAAGGCTTAGCGCAAGGGGGCGCCATTTGTACGAGGAATGCGTGAGCAGGGGAGCCGTTAACACGAACTATATTGATAGCGGTATGTTTCGGAATCCTCATCGCATCCTCGACGGTAAATGTCGGCGCTAATCGTTCACTTGCGAGTTCAAACGTGCGCTTATGATCGTTAGCGAAAAGGAACTGATTGATTCCGCCAGCGATTAAGTTTTCTTGCAGTGATGCCGGCAATTTGTTCCAATGATGGAACGCGAACAGGCTACCGAGTCTTTCCTTACGTCCTTGCGTTGCGATACGGCTCATAAAGTCCGCCATTCCTTCGGTCATAAACTGCTCCGGCTCGTTAAATATTACGAAGCATCCGTTTTCCTGTTCCTGCTTCGCCATTAACATACGCGTCATCCACGTTTTAATAATAAGCCAATGCGTTAAAACCTTCGCAGCAGCTTCGCCAATTTTTCGAATAGGAATTCTAACGATTATAACTTTTCCTTCCGTCATCCATTTAGCGAAATCTAATTCCGGTAGAGGTGATTGAGCGAAAATATCGAATAAAGTATCGCTTCCGAAGAAGTCGTCTAAGCGGTTCAATACCGGGTCAGCTTTATTTCCGATTGACGGTCCAGTATCGCCTTTTTCATCTTTCGTCGGTAAGTTCGTTCCCCACGATAACAATTCGTCTGCTAATCGCCAATTACCTTCGTCTTGTAATTCTGCTATACGTCTAAAGCGGTAATCTTCGTTTTCGATAATTCGCTTGATATTATATAACGAACCTTGACTCGCTTTTGCTGCGGTACGTAATATCCGTTTAGCTACGATATGACCGTCAAGTTTCAGCAAGTTAATAATTTCGTCAGCAAAACGGTCGGAGCCTGCGCGGCCTAACTTCGTAACGACTTCCGTTAAATCAAGCGGAATTTTGTACGTCTCATCGTTTAAATCGAGATCAATTATTTTATCTGCGGGCAAAGAGTCGCGAATCCCATCGGCTAATCCTCGGTCGCCTTCCTCGACAATAACGTCTGGAATAACGAAACTTATATTATGCTTCGTATTACTTTCAACTACGAAATTCTGTAGCGCCGTATCTTTTCCCATTCCTTGCGCGCCGATAAACGCATAGCCTCGGTAAAAGTCATCCGGATTCTTGTACGGCAAGTAAATCGGAACTTTGCGGTCTTTAACTTCACTAACTCCGAGGTAAATGCCCGTCGTATCCTGCAATGCCTTCGGAATATCCGTTTCGACGTTAACCTTAACGCTCATAGCATCGGCATACTTGCGTTGAATCTCCTGCGTTGGCATTTGTAACGCTAGCTTCGACATTTCATCCGTTGAAATCAGGTTAACGTTTCCGTCTAGCTTCGTTTTATTCGAAAGGGTTAGCGTATTCAACTCGGAGATAACTTCCTTCTGACGCGCTTTGATACGTATTTTAACGCCGTGTAGTTCGTTATTTTCGGCGATTTCGTTAAAGGCTAACGCTAGAGTCTCGCCCATCGTTTCGCGTGTTAGACGGTCATTAGAATGCGATACAACGCGTATGCGCGATTTGAATACGGGTTGATTCGCTTTTTCGCGAGTAGTGGCGGAGAGAGTGCGCGAGCTAATTTCGTCCTCTAGCGAATAGGCTTTCGGAATAACCTTCGACTTTTTATACTTTTCCTCCGACTTAAAGAATACGTTCGTGAACGCTTGGAAGGTATCCGTGATTAAGTCGTTAATTTCGTTGAGGATGCCGGCAATTCCTATCTTCGAAGCGTTCACGATTTTCTTAGCGTTAAGATCAGCACGCTGCGGAACTTTACCTTTGCCGATTTTCTCAAACGCCCAGCTTGCGTTTTTAATCCATTTATTGCGATTTTCTGCTTCGTTACATATCGAAAGGCGAGCGAAGTCTCCGTCGAATTGCAACTCGTCAACCGTGTTCAGAATGCCGGCGATTGGCGTCTTCGTGTCCGTTGAGTTCGTATTCATCGAGAATAAATCGTGCTTCAAATAACGCAACTCTTGAACGATAGTATTCTCGGAAGGTACACGCAAGTCCTCAACATTCGCTTCCTTTATCGTAACGTGCATTTTATTTTCAAGTTTGCGTTTTAATTTCTGCGCTTGGTATTCGGAAGTGCTTACGTAGAACTCGACTTTTTTCTGACCGTTAACTTGACGGAAAATAATGTCGTACCAAAACGTATCCTTTTCGCGATATCTTAACTTAAAGCCATCGCGTTCTAATCGGCTGCCTATACCTTCATACATTTCGTACATTTTAAAAATTGTCCTCCATAATCGCTTCGTATTATTCGTTACGTTAGAATGCGGAATAATTCGATAAGTGACCATCTTATTGCGCTCTACTTCAAAAAAGTCGTTCCATTTAATCGTCTCAATTTTCGCCTTCCAAACGTTAGACCACGACTTCGTGCCGCGTGGCTTTTCCGATGGCTTGCCGTCATTATATAAAGCAGGATAATAATTCGTTCTAACTTGCGGAAGATAATCGCTACTTCCGTTATTTCGCATGACTTCGTAGTTATCGTTACTCATGCCGTAAGCCTCCTTAGTTATACGTAAGATATCCGACTGCAGCAATGAAAGCTGCGGCAAATCCGCCTATCGTACGCTTAACCCATTTCGTATCAACTATCGAAAATAACATAATACTTAGCGCTGAGATTAGCGCTAGATAACCGACCATATCCGGCAATGCCCACGTAAACCAATCATGAAATTCGTGCATTTTAACGGAGCACCAATGCGATAAGTCCGTCGCCAGGTGATTCATAAATTTATCGACTGCGTTATCTTTAACGCCATTTGCGCCATGAACGTCCTTAAATCGTTCCCATAACGCACCGCCTATCGAATTGTTTCCGGAGTTTGCTACGAGATGATCAAAAGTAGAAGTAGGGTCGATAAAGTGTCCGTTTGGCGCTTGAATTCCGAAATGTAAGTGCGGGCCCGTCGAATGTCCGGTATTTCCGGATAATCCGATGAATGAGCCGTCGTGAACGTACGTGCCTTTCTGAACGCGAATTTTACTCATGTGTCCGTAGATATAAAAGTTACCGTCGTTTCCTTTAATGATTACGCCTTTTCCGATATTGTTATGACCGTAATCGACTACGCGTTGGACCACACCTTCGCAAATAGAACGGAGCTCAGTGCCTTCGGGCATTGCGATATCGATTCCGGTATGAGGACGTCCGTCGCGTACTGGCGATAACTCGCCAAATGCGCCACTTAATCGAAATTTCATCGTCAATACCCCCAAATACTGTTAATTTTATCCGTAACTTTCGCGGTGATATTTTTAGTTTTAATAGCGGCTTTTTTCGTATTCTTTAGCACCTTTTTAATTTTTGATTTCGATTTCTTTGGCGTTGTTTTTCTTCTAGCCATTTCGAACACCCCTATTTTTTATTTTTTACAGTTTTAACCGTTCTGACTACCGCCTGATATGACATTTTCCCAACTTCATAACCTGTGTATCCAAAAGCTGCGTAATACGCTCCGTAAGCTAAAATCGATACTGTATAACCTAAAATTATCATTTCAATTCCTCCTTATAATGGTTACTCATTTAAATTCCTTTTAAAAAGTCGCGAATGTCGATCGCGTGTCTCGCTAAAACATATCCGCAGCATACTCCGATAATAATCTCGATGGCCTTCGTACGATGTCCTAGCGCCCAACTTGCGCCTGCGAAAATGATTACTAATACTACGCCGGCATCGAACGCCTTCATCAATGCGCCATGAACATTTCCGAAAGTTGCGTCAGCACTCGCAGCTAATACCGTTTCCATCGATATCACTCGATAGGCTAACCCGGAAGCAGATATGATGCCTATTACGTCTTTAACCGCCTCTTTGACCGTTTGAGGCTTGCGCTTGGGTAACGTCAGCTTCGCCTTTCTCGGCGTTTTGTATGCTCCGGACATAAAGTCGTTAAAGTTAATCGTAGTTGTTTTCGCCATGATGACGACCTCCTAAAAATATTTAATCGGTGAAAATAAAATTATCCAAAAACAGATCATAATAAAATCGATAATACTCATACTAATCGTAGGATTGTTTTGTTTATTTAAAAATTCTTTTATCGTATAACTCTTAGTTTTCACGGCAATCATTTCCTTTTCGTTTTAATTTCGTAAACTTCGCATAAACGGGCGAAAGAGGGTAATACTAATTTTAACTTAAATAAAGGAGTGATTTTAATGCATGTAGTATTAGGATTAATTGGCGGAGCTATTATCGGAGGAATATCGGTTTTATTAGGACTTTAAACATTCGTTTTAACTATTCGGTTTAAATACTTGTGGTGCTGACGACTTTCCTTGTTGTTGGCGCTTTTTTAATTGATCGATTTTAGATTCCGGCTTAACTTCTTTTTTAACTACGGCAGGCTTTTCGACTGACTCCGGCTCCTTCGCTAATTGCTTCGCCTGGATATCCGCCATAATTAATTTCTTAACATAACCGGAAAAGTTGCGACGTTTGACCGCCTTCAAAATAATTTCGTCATCCTTATTCGTAATATTAAAGGAAACGGACTTCACAAATTTGTTTCCCATTCGAATCCCTCCCGTTAGATTTTCGGTATTATCGGTAATAGCGCTAAGGTGATAAAAAACCGCCAATCAGGCGGTATTACTTTTCTTCGAAGCTAACTTAGCGGCTACGCTTTACGCTATTAGCTTATGCGCCAACTTTCCGAAAGTTGCGTGTCCTTGAGAAGCCTTACGTAAAACTTTCGTAATCAATTTTATCGTCATCAAATTCCGGAGTCTGCTGATATGTTTGCGTAGCTTTCGGTGGCGCATAACTTCCGTCCATATCTCGTTGAATTAATCGCTTCACATACACGGAAAAGCTACTGAATTTCGTTAAATGCGCCAGCATCGACAACTCAATCGGATCACTTGCGTTAAATGATACGGACTTAATCACGCGCGCCTTCATCGGCCTATCTTCTTACATATGCGATAGAATCCGATTGCGTTGGCATATATAGGCGATAACTCTCCGGCCGATAAACTCGCTGGTTTTAGAATGTTGATGTTAAGTTCGTCGCAGAGTAACTCCGCAAATTTCTCGTGACTTCCTCCAACGATATAAATCTTATCTTTTTTATTCCAACGATTATCGACGAATGCTACGATTGCTTTCGCTAGCGCTTCGTGATCGTTCGTTTTTTCTGTTCCGAAGTTTAACGTATTTGAATCACGGTCAATAAATCGATTTTCTCGAATTGTAGCGAAGTTAACAGTTCCGGACCCTATATCGATTATCCGAACAATTTCCTCGTAAAATTGAAGAGAAAAGTAAGCGGAAGCGCCCTCAGCTGCAACGGAACACTTAGCGATATGGAACGTTTTTTCTGCGCCGTTAACCTTGATTGAGTGCGTTCCTTCTATTATATGGCGCAATTTCGATTTCTCGTCCGGCGTGTGCATCTTAATCGGCTGGCCTACGACAACGTTTACGGAAATGATTTCGGAGTAATCCGTTTTGTAAGCGAGGAACAACGCCGTCAAGACGCGGAGTAACGTTTCCTCTTTGACCTTCGATAAGCCGCCAGTTTGACGGATCATATCGCTCTCATACTTCGCTAGTGTTCCCATAAAATACCGTTTATTGCGGAATACGACGTCTAAATCGTAGGCTCCGTGTTTGTTTTCTAATTTGCGGTCGCGAGCTTCGCCAATGCATGACGGAAAAGAGAAGACTCCGCCATCGTACGCCACTTTCGTTCCGTCGTTGCCTGCGTCAATTCCGATAAAATTATCCATTCGAAAACCTCCTCGTTAATTCGGTAATACATACGTAATACCAAACCGCCGTTTTTCATCTAGCGGTAATACATATGTATGACGGAGCGTTCCGATTATTGCGTGTACCGTTAAAATTAGCGTCAAATTAGCGTTAATTTCGTTAATGGGACGTTAGATATTCGAGAAGGATTAGGACGCTATATGGACGGTTAAAACGTGCGAGAAGGGTACGTCTAGGTTATCGGTCAACTTCCGCCGATATTTGCGTAGAAATGAACGATAAACTTCCGAGTAAGTAACGGAGCCATTCCGAAAAATTACTTTACTAAAATACGTATTCTTTGTTAAACTAATCGTATAGCGGTCAAGATTTTCGCGAAAGAACGGTAGTGAACGCCGTACTCAATCGATGAAATTTGCGTGAAATGAACGAATAGAACAAGCGCGGATTTATTATTTTCAAATAGCGGTCGGGGGTTCGAATCCCTCTCAGGACGTCCAAAAGAACGTAATCAGACGTTGATATAACACGCTTTTCCATCGATTAGGTATTCGGTCATAACGCCGTTCCACCGGTAAATTTACGTGAAATATACGTAATAAATACTCGTTGAACTTTCCGTGAAATGATCGCAAAACTTATCGGTAGGGAGCGTGTTTTTTCGTGTCTAAAAGAAAAGGTATATTCGATATTTCCGCATTGGACGGGGTATCGCTCGGTAAAAGTAGCGCAAATAAGGCGTCGAAGTCAACGGTCAAGGGAACGGCGTTAACGGATGTAAAAACGCCAATAGTAGCGCCAGTTGATGACGTTAAAATAGCGGACGCATTAAAGTCGATCACGCGTCAAATGGAAATCATGGGATACCGCGAGCGAACGATTAGCGACTACAATTTGCACGTTAATCATTTTGCGGAAACAGTCGGCGTAGAAAGTTTATCGGAAATCGATAACGATAAAATACTGGACTGGCTTTCGGCGATGGACGTAAGTAATCAGACGAAGCTGACGCGCTTAAAATGTCTGAAGGCGTTCTTAACGCGTTGTTTAGATAACGGATGGTTTAAGACGAAGTTCTGGAAAACCGTTACCGTAAAAGTTGATAGCGAAGTAAAAGTCGGAGCCGAGGAGAAGGACGTCGATATTCTACTTTCGATGCTAGACTTAACGGATTACGTAGAGCTGCGCGACGCAATCGCCATATTAGTTATGTATCAATGCGGACTCCGAATCAAAACGTTATCTCTATTAGAAGAAAAGCATATCGACGTCGAGCGTAGAGAGCTCCGTTTAAGTGGCGACATTTTAAAGAACCGTAAGGAACTGATTTTACCGTTAGAGGAATATACGGCGCAGCTACTTGCGGTATTAATTCAACAGAACGCAGTAGTCCGCCGAGAATACGCTAAGAAAAATAATTACGTATTTGTAACGATGTTTGGCGACTGCGTGATCAACGGAACGAATAACGCTTTGCAACGTAGGTTAAAGAAGTACGCCGATACTTACGGCCTGAAGAACATTAATCCTCACGCGCTTAGACGGGGATTTGCGATGCGATTACGCAATAAAGGAGCGGACATACTCCTTATATCAAAAGCGCTAGGGCATAGCGATTTAGCGGTAACGACGAAGTATCTCGGAATGGAAAAAGAAGAAGTATCGAATGAATTACGAAAGTTTTTATAGGGATTCGGAAGGGCTCGCCAAAAATGGCGGGTCTTTTTTTGTGCGCGGAAAAGTTGCGCGAAGTTGTGAATTAGCGTGGCATAAGAAGTAAGAGCACAAAAAGTGCGCGACTTTACTCCCTTCCGCGTCATAAGAAGTAAGGGCGTTAGTCCAGTAATAAATCTACACTACCGAATATAAAAGATACGGAGGTGAAATAGGTGGGAGAGTATGAGGCATATATAAGATCAGGTGAGACGCGAACAGGTTTCTCGATAATGTTCCACGAATTGTTCGATTTATATCATCCGTACATTGGCGATAAGGCTACGATGTACTACTTATTTTTATTACGGTACCGAAACAACGAAAAGGCTAGCGATAATATGGGTAAATCTTGGAAGGGTAGAAGCGGAATTATCGAAAAGTTTCAGTTGTCATTCTCGACGCTACCTGTCCTTGATGCAATTCTCGAAGCTAGCGGACTAGTATCGTTAGAGTACAAACCAAGCGGAAGAGGTCGCGATAAAATTATTTATATCGTACATGATCCGAAGGAGCGTCAACAATTCCGAGAAATTGAATCGCAGATTGAAGAAAGGCTACGTAAGGTTATCGAGAAACACGGTAATATCGGAAAGCTTTTAGGTAAAGAAAAAGGGTCAAAGTTATCAGCCTGAAGATTATCTCTACTGTACGGTAGATATTAACCTTCGTCAGCGTATATGAAAAAGAATACCTTTAAAAAGAATTATTTAAAAAGATTAAAAGATGGCAATAATTTCGTTTCACTACATTATCGCTATCTATTATATAACTTCGATAATATCGCTAATAAGTGATTATCGATAATAAATAGGAGGAATTAATATGGCGCTAAATATTAATATAACGGAAGACATTAAAATCATATCCGATACTCATAACGTAATTGTTCAACGCAAACACATCGTAGATCCTACGAAATCACCGAATTGGGCGAAATTAGAAGCGAAAGGTGCTTCGTCAGCATTACGCGAAGAATGGCGCGACGTTTCGTATCATCCATCGGTAGAGCAAGCGGTTAAAAGTATTATGTGCAAAAAGGTTAATAGCTCAGACGCAACTAGTTTAACAGAAGTCTTGGACGAAATTAAACGATTTGAGACAGAATTGTCGGCGATATTAAAGCGCTAGAGCCCGTCAGGTATAAAGTGTCACGGCGCACTTAAAACGGCTAATTCGCCGTCAAAATTAACGAAATCAAAACGGAGGTAATACGATGACAAACGAAACCCTAAACGAAAGCACTTTCGCAAACTTCAGACGCGAGCTTCAAACGCTAAACTACGTAGAGCTCAATGTGTTAATGAGCGATATCGTGCTCGAAATCAAAAAGCGCTCATATAACGAAGGAATGGTCAAGGCGATGACGAGCGGAATCTCGGCGGAAGCAATCGCGCCAGTCGGAACGCCAATTCAATCGGAACAAGAAATCCGCGATGAAATTATCGAGAAGGCTAAACGCGATGTGGCGGAGTTGGAAAAGAACGCGGAAAGCGAGTTAAATAACGGAATTGAAGACGGTAACTTTACTTACCGACAAAGAATTAACGTAATTAAGTTCGTTATTAACAAGGAGAAAAGAACGGTCGTTGCACTAGTCTGCGCGAAAATAAATCCGAAATTAATACGCGAAAAAGGAATCGCCAAGTGCGACCCATCCGACTGCTTCAACGCTCACATCGGCAAGGCAATCGCGCTACGACGAGCACTAGGACTCGAAGTCCCGTCGGAATACCTAACCGCCCCACAGCCGACAGAAGCCCGCACAGGCGACGTTGTACGTAGTCTGATGAGCGGAAAGGAAGGCGAAGTAGTGGCGAAGAAAAAAGACCGTCCCGTAATTGCAGACGAAAATGGTACGTACTACACACTCGGACATTCGGCATGGAATATCGTTGACGACTCGCGTGAAGGGAATGCGGAAGGAGGCGACGCAAATGGCGAAGGCTAAAACGCATTACAACGAAATCCCAACGGATCAATGGTCCGCAAATCACCTGCGCGATTATCTCTACGCCAAGCACGAAGAGCACTTAGGCGTCAAGTACGTCGCAAGGAATTTCGCAGTCGATACGCGAATGCTGAAGAACTTCGTGAGCGCGTATGGTGTGACGGTGGCTAAGCGTTTTATCGACGTATGCTTGGCGAATTACACACCTACGGCAAACTATCCCGGAACTAACTTCGCTTTTATACAGACGTATATGAAGGAGCGCTACTTGCCGCAGTGTTTGAAGGCGGAGGTAATGGCGGAGCGAGTTGCGGAAGTTGATAACGAAATTGATGCGGATTGGCTATGAAAGGATTTCTTACGGGAGTTATCGCAAGTGTTACGTTATGGGTTATATTAGCGTGGCTCGTAACGAGATAACGGAAGGGAGGAGAAAGTGATGGGCATATTTACAGTAGTCGGAATTATGGCGGTTGGATTCTTTAGTGTGGTCGGGCTTGCGGTAGTTGTCGGTGGCTTTGCGAAGTATTTGAAAGGTGAAAAATAAGGAGGCGTTAATTATTACGATATTAGAATGTTTGGCTATCGTAGGAATTAGTAGTTTAGTCGTTGTTTATGTAAAGCTACTTTGTATATGGATTGAGAAGGGTTACGAATGAATGATAGATAAAATTGTATTTTCATTAGCGGGAATAACTTTTTTCATAGCGTTATCTCAGGTGGGTTATATGACTTATCTATATTACAAGGAGATGAAGAAAAGTGACTGAAAAAGAATGGTTTGAGAATATTAAAAAATCAGTTGAATATGACATGATTCATAACGATGGTTTAATGTTAAGTGTTTCTTTGAAAGAAATGCAGTGGTTAATTAGCAAAGTTTATGAAGTAGACCATTTTAAGAAAAGAGATAAAGATCATAGAATATGGCTTGAGTTCCAAGATAAAACATTGAGAGAAATAGCAAAAGAAGGTATTGGGTATGGTCAAAAGATAGCCAGAGAAACTTTAGAGGGATTTCGAATCGGAAGTAATATTGAAAACAACAAATTTAGGTTAAAAGTTCGAAAAATGAAGTGTGTAGAGTGTGACACTATATCACTTGTTGAATTTAAACAACCACAAGAAACTATGTATTTTTGTCCTATCTGTATGGAACGAATGGAGGATACGGAAGACATTACGGTGATTCAAGATTAGTGTACTCTACGACTAAATAACGAACTTAACGAAAGGGTGATCGAATGAACCACGCTAACAAATGCTTACTAGCGCAACGCTGCTCGCTAGCCAACTCGGAATCCTGCTCGCCATCTTGCGGACACTTCGTCAGAATGCACGGCTTCAGCGGAACAGGCGGGCGGTCTGGCTCGGCAGGAGTACCGGCAGACTATCGAATGCTTACGTTAAAGAACTCGCCAGCTCGCGAAGAACAGGCGAAGATTTACGCCACGCTCGATAAATACGTCGCTACTTTTGAGCGAATGTTTGACGAAGGTGGTGAACGGATTAAATCGCTATATCTATGGAGCGAAAGTCCAGGCAACGGCAAGACGACGACGGCAACGGCACTACTTAACGAATGGATTATCGCAAATTACCTCGGCAGTTTGAAGCACGGTAGGCAGGCGCTTCAGACTCCGGCAGTATTCCTTGATACTAACTCGTTTCAGACCGATTACAACCTCGCAACAATGACGAACAGTGAAGCGGAAATGGCGAAGATTAAGGCGACTATTCAACGTACACAAACGGCTCCATTCGCAGTCCTTGATGATATCGGTGTAAGGTCGGCAAGTGAAGCGTTTAGGTCGTATGTCCACGCGATAGTTAATTATCGGACGACTAACGGACTACCCACTATTTTCACTAGCAACCTACCTATCGAGGAAATGGCGGTCGTTTTCGACGCAAGGTTGTACGATAGGATGCGTGATCAGTGCGGAATTCTGAAATTCGAAGGCAAATCGAAACGGGGGATACGTAAATGATGGATATTCAAAAAGCGTTGGTTCATATCGGAGCATGCGAAAGTTATAAGGAATCTGCGGAGGCAATTGTCAAAGGTCTCGTAACTTTAAACGGTAAACGTATCGATTGTTATTGGAAAAGACTTCGCGGAGGTTATTACGCCATTAACGTAAAGGAAAAAGGGTTGTTCCGATTTAATGTACGAAGTGGAAAAGTCGGAAATGTTAAAAGGGGGTTTAAGCAATGAATCAAATCAACGTTTATATAAATGCGGAATATTCATTTAGTTATGAGGATACGGTTATTCCACGCAAAGGAGATTCGGTTACTTTATCTGGGATTTACGGAAAGGATTACGAAACAGTAGGAGGTCGTTACTACGTTAAGGAAGTTGAGTTCGAGTTATACGGAGGATTGGACATTTCTCGAAGAATAAACGTTTATCTGAGGGAATTAGAATGAGCGCGCCTTTCAATTTCGGCGACTTAGTTAAGGTCGTCGGCTATCATCCGAGAATATTCCGTATTGACGGCTACCACGTCGACACCTGGCATTATCCTGACGAAGTTTGGACTGAGACCGTTTTCGACCTTGTTGACGCTTATACTGGGCTTGATTTTATAGAAGCTGAGCACGAAGATTTAACGTTAGTAGTACGCGCAGACGAAGCTGACGAATATCTAGCGAAGAATCCTGCGCCTGCTCCGTTTAAGAATGAAAATAGTACGGATTGGTCAAAAATCGCAAAGGAGGCGTTTAGTATGGCGAAGCAAGAACGACAACCAACGGCTAGAGAATTATCAGCGAAGGAAGCAGAACAACGCAAGGCAGCGCGTAAGCAGAAAGCGGAAAAGATTGATAACTTGCTAGATATGCGAAATTGGTATGCGGATCAATTTGCGAAGACGGCTGACGTTGAGTATTGCGATAGGGTGTTTGCGATGGACTGCGAGTTGAAGAAGTTAACGGAGACGGATTAATGGAAGCGGAAATTAAGGCGTTGATAGAACGGAAGGAAAACTTTCCGCGTACGTATGACGTTGAATTGCACCGCGAATACTTGGCGATTGAGGCGGAGTTAGACGACTTGATATTCCGGTATTTGCGGAGTAGTGGCGTCGGCAGTAACGAGGAGAGCTACGAGTTAATTCGGAAATTGATTAAGGAACAAAACAAGGAGGAATGAAAAATGGGCGTAGATTTTTATGCGTGTAATAATTGTGGAGATACTTTCCCGGATTGTGGAGATTTTACAGGTTGTGAATGCGGCACTAGATGGTGTTGTGATGAATGTGCAGAAACAGAAGGATATAGACACGAAGAAGATGGATATACTCCGCCTGGTTCAGAATGGGAACAAGAAACAAGTTGTAACTTTTGTAGAAATGAAGATTTCGAGGATTATGATTTACTGACTTTTGCAATAGGTAAGCTTGGTTTATCAAGAGAAGATTTAATTAAATTGTATACAGAAAACAATCAATAGAAAGTCGCAACACTACCCGTTCAAATTTTTACGCACCTACTACGATACTATTAAAATAAGAAGAAGGCGGTGAGCTATCCGATGAACTACGGAACTCTATTATTATCGAAAGTTATCGAGACGAACGATCCCCAGGCGCTAACACGTTTGGGAGTCGATGAGTCGCATTTCCCTACGAAAACCGAACGCCAAGTTTATCGCTTTATTAAAAGTTATTCCGACACTAACCGCAATCAAGCTCCGTCATATGCGACGGTTGCTTCGGAAATTCCCGAATATACGTTCGTGCCGGAAGTAAGCGACTCGTACGACTATCTAACGCGCAAGCTAAAGGGATTCGCCGCAAAGATAGCGTTAAAAGAGCATTTCGAAGGCGAATTTACTCGAAACTTTTCCGCAGAGGACGACGGAAATAAAATAATTGACGACTTGATTTCGGAGCTACAATCGGTTAAACTAAGAACAAGCGTTCGTAATAAAACGGGAACGAATTTGAAAACGGATTACAACGGATTCTTAACCGAGTACGATTCGCGCAAGTCCGGACAGTCGTTCAAGATTTGGCGCAGCAAGTTTCCGTCGATTAATGCGCAGATTGGCGGATACCTAAGCGGAAATTTATATACGTGGTTTGGGCGATCAGGTCGCGGTAAGTCGGTATTCACGATGGAAGAAGCGCTAGAGTCCGCAATGCAAGGCGCAAGGGTTTTAGTATGGGCGATGGAGATGTCGGAGTTCGAATGGATTGCCCGCGCAGTCTCCTCGCTTAGCGCCCGAGTGTTCGGCGATTCGAAAGTGATTGACGGCGTTAATTACGAGGTTGGCTTCGAGAATAAGGCGTTATTGATGGGGCGACTGGGCAGCGCAGAAGAAGAGGAAAAACTACGCGATTTCTTCGTCATCTTAAATGAAGCGCTACCTGGCGAGATAATATTGCGCTCTGCCGACCACGACGACTTTTATCAGCGCGGAGTTGCGCAGCTTGAAGCGGACATTATCGAAACGAAAGCGGATGTCGTAGTAGTTGATCCGTTCTATTATATGGATTACGAAGCAAATACGTCTAAGACCTCCGGAGGGGACGCTTCGAATACGTCGATGAAAATACGCCGAATAGCCGGGCAAACAAAAGCGGTGATTCACGTAATTACACAAGCGGACGAGACGACCGAGGAAGTTATCGATGGCGTGCGTGAAATCAAACCGCCGAAGCGTGCGGAGATTAAGAAAACGAAGGCCGTGCTAGAGGATGCGGTTAATACTTTCGGAATCGATACGTCAGACGGGCGCGGCATTATCGCAATCGGTAAAGGAAGGAATGGCGGAGAGGGAGCGGAAGTAGAAGTAACGTATCTGCCGAATTTCGGTATCGTGAAAGAGCTGCAGATGGACGAAACGTCGCTATCGCAATTCAATTTCTAACGAAATAATTTTCCCCATTGTATTACGAATTTTACGATAGTATAATAGAATATTACGGTAATATTACCCAAGTATTTCCAATATTAAGCAAAAGTTAATTACGCGTTAAGTGTTTGTTAACGACACATTAAGGAATTATGTTGTTTTAACCAATAAAAGGTAATACAATTAAAAGGAGGTTGTACGTATATGGCGATTATCAAAATTCGAAGCCAGCCGATCGACGTAAATGTCCGATATGAGCTCGAACAGTTTCCGTGGATTAACGGCAAGTGGTCCGGTGGGAAGTTATTAGCGCCAAGCCCGTTTCGCTACGATAAAACTCCGTCCTTCTTCGTCAGTCTCGACGGCGATTATGCGGGAGCGTGGAAGGATAGCGGTGCGTACGACGCAGAGTACGAAAGCGGCAACTTTACTACTTTGTTAGCGTACTTGCGGAACGAAACGACGGAAGAGACGGAAGAATACCTGCTCCACGCTTATAAAACGGACTACTCCGACGGCATAAAATTAAATTTTCCCAATTTACGATTAGCGGAAAATATGCGATACTTAGACCGTAGTGTGTTAGTGTGTTACGCCTATCGCCACCGATATCTCGAAACTAGGGGAATTAGCGAAGCCGTTCAGCGTTATAATAAAATCGGTTACGATCGTAGTAGGCAGGCGATTGTGATTCCGTGGTTTGCAGCGAACGGTCAGCTAGCGAATATTAAGTATCGGAGTATTCGAGGTAAGACGTTTTGGTACGAAAAAGGTGCCGTCCCTATCCGAGACTTAGTATGGGGGATTCACCGCGCTAGGCCTACGACGGTCCTATGCGAAGCTGAAATCGATGCGATGTCGTGGCAAATGGCGGGCTATTCTGCGATAGCGGTCGGCGGTGCCTCATTTAACGATAAGAAGCGCGATTTGATTATCCGAAGCAATATAGAAGAGTTGATCATCGCGACTGATAACGATAAGATGGGCGCAAAGTTGCGTGAAGAGGTTACGAAAAGTTTAAACGGATACGTGCGGGTTAGGCAGGCGCATGTGGCAACCGTTAAAGATGTAAACGAAATACTTATTAAGGGCGGTGGCGTTGCGAAGTTAAAGGAAATGGCGGAGAAAGCGGAAAGTAGCGGAGGCTTGCGCTTGAAAATTCGTTAATTAACGTACTGGCTGCCGAGGTAAGACTTACGCTAGCTGCGCTTGTTCTTACCTTCCGGTATCCATTCGTAAAGATCATCGATAGAACATCCTAGAGCCGAGGCGATTTTCTTAGCGCTGTCTATGTACATGCCGTGTTTGCCGCGGTTCTTTATTTTATCGTTGATGTATCCTTTACTCATACCGGTTCTTGCCGAGAGTTCTTGTTGCGTCATGCCTTTTGCGTCAAGTAACTCCTGAATGCGGCATTTACCTACTTTGTACGTAATAAACACCTCCAATACGGTGATGCAACTTAATATTACCATATTTTGTAAATTTCTTCAAAAATATTTTTAATTGTTCTCTTTACAAGCGATAACGCGTATAGTATTATTAAAGTACAGATAAGCGATAACGCGTACAGAGGAGGAAATTATATGGTGAAAAATACAACAGAAATACTTGATTCTATTATAGGAGCTCAGGAAGCTTCTGAAATTTGGGGTTTAGCACCCGCATATATAAAGGATTTATGTGCTAAAGGGGAAATAAAAGCTAAGAAGATAGGGAAAACTTGGGTAATTGATAAAAACCAAGAAAATCCTAGGAAGTTAAAATAGTTAATTTGTATTTTTGTTTTTGCATCTAAATAGAAGGAGGGAATTCATAAATGATTTTAGTGGCTACAGAAATCGAAGAAACGTTGGACATCTTGGAAACTAAGATAACATGGCAAGATATCGCAAAAGCTGCAGGTTTAACAAAGGGGGCACTTTCCCATTTTAAGAACGGATCAGAAATGAAATTTCCAGCTCTTTTAAAAATTGCAAGATTTATTTACAACAACGATTACATAAGCAAGTTTAAGCGCTGGTGCTTGAGATTTAACCAACCTAAAAATGTTTGTTACGCTTTAGATTATCTAGCGGTAAACAGGCAAGTTGATGAACTAGACGAACTAATCGATAAAGTAAACAAAGAACGGCAAAGCGATCAAAAGTTAATAGAATGGGCAAAAGGCTACTCGATTTTGTCGTCTTATTTAAAAGGTAATAATCCTGAAGAAGTTCTTAATCAGTTACGCTCGTTTTCACCAAAAACAATTGAAATGAAGATTCTTTCTTTAAATACAGAGTTTTGGTGTAGAAATAAAATGAGAGAATACAGCATTATGGCTTCACTTATCAAAGGGTTGGATATTACGATTAATGAAATAGAAGATACATACATCAGAGAGTCTTATACAATGCAGTTGAAAGACTGTTTAGCTTTTGTTAACTTGTATAAGTTTAATAACATAGAATTGGCAAGAAAATATGCAAACGAAATAATTTCTTCGGATTTTAGCGCGACTTTCACAGCCAACGCGGCATACTTATTAGGAATGTCGTACTTGTTTGAAGATTACGACTTATGCTTGGGTAACATCCTAAGATATCGAGGACTGTTAGAAGAAACTGGAAGGTTAGCCGAATTAAAAGTAGTGGACGAAAATGATATACCGTTCATTAAAAACATTTGGAATAAACATTCCCAACAGCCCGAAACAAACGACATTTCCGAAAAAGCACATTACGAGGCGATTACGGGGAATAATGAATTAGCCTTAGAATTAATTAATAAAGCAATTGACGAAAGTGGTGTAAGTGGGTTTAAATTATATTACAAAGCTTTAGCAACAGGTGATAAAACCCTTTTTATGCAATCGTTAATATTCTTTATTAGTAAAAAAGGTGATAAGTTCTTCGCTAATTTACCTTACAGCCATTTGAAGGATGATCCGGAATATACACAAATGGCAAACTTACTATTCAACGACTAAAAAGGAGACGATGAGGGATGAAAAAAAATATGTTATATAGTTTAGCAGGTTTAGCTGTTTTAGTAACGCTAGTGTTTGGTTTATCAGCAGCAGCTTCAGCAAATACATTAGATTCAGCATCAACACCAGGCGGTATGTCAACAAGCGCAGTTGTAGATCCAGGCACAGGCGGACGATAATAGAATAATAAAACCCAAGCATACTTTACTGAAGGGCTACTCAGCTCTTCTTTTTTTATGTTCATTAGAAAAAGTTTAGTGATTTTTAATTTTAATAAAATACTAAACTTTTCAAATTCTTCCAATTTACAATGCTATATTCTATTTAAGCGATACGTTACTTAACGAACTTTACGAAACTTAAAAAAGTTTTTGAAAAAAGTGCGCGAAGTTAAAAGCGGTCGCGGCATAGTAAATGAGGAGGAGATAAAATGAAAGAATTAACTAAAGATTTTATTAACGGCAAAGTATTTCTTTATTTAGAAAAAGGGATCGAGGATGACTTTTCAGATTTTTATAAAGAACTAAAAAACGAGTATCAATCTAAGTTGCGATACTGGAGTAAAAATACTTTCATGGCAAATATGCACGATATTCAAGAATTATTCGACGATACAGTATTCAATGTCATGAACGTCATTAAGAAAGACGGAGGCGACTTCGTAAAACTCTTCCAGCTACGATTAGTTAGCCGATACAAATCGCTCTTACGGAAATTGATCGTACGAAGAGCTCACGAAGATTACGATTTTGATAAAAGCTCGGCTGACCCGGAGGCGGCAACTTTCGAATTAGCGGACGATTTCAATCTCGAAGAAAAAGTTATCACGGATTTAACCGGAAAGAAAAAAGCCGACCAGCGGCAACTGATCGACTCTTTCTTAGACGGTGCGGATGCAGATACGACGGCAATCGTAAACGCGTTCCTTACTCATCCGAAACCAACAGCGACGGCAATCGCGAAGGAATTAGGAGTTCACCACTCTAAAGTTTTACGCAATTTCGAAAGGCTTGGCGGCACATTCGATTACAAACAATTCGGCGATTACCGAGACTATTTGTTTGCGATATAGTTCGGAGGTAATTAATACAAATAGGCATTATGTACTAATTACGCTTCCTACGTTTATTATACGTTATTTAACAACGTAGTTTCTAGCGTTATTTATCGCAAAAAGCGACTGTAACATTAATTTAAATATTACGGGAAATGTTTCCAAAAATCAACCCCACGGAGGTTTTGACGATGAAAACACGAAATTTGCTTACTTCTAATATACGCGAAAACTGGCGAAATAATACGCATTATGCGAAAAAATTACAGAGACTCAACGCGGATCCTAACCGTTTTTATGACGGACCAACCCACGCTAACGAAGATTACGCAGATAGCGTAAAATTAGGCGCAATCAAAGCGATAAGACTCGGATAAAAGACCGCGGACACAACGGCGAACTAATCTTCGCCCGTCCGTAAATGCTTCGAACAAATAGCGCTAACGTAGCTGAGCCGATAAATAAGGCGGTTTGGCAAACGTTCAGGACTTGGCGTTTTCGAAGCGTCTACGGGCGCAAGCCGTACTCGCGGGTATCCGAGTATTCCTCGCCGTGGAGGGCTTAGAATATCACGGAAAATGTGCGTTACCGATATCCGAAATCACAACCACCTCCTTAATGGGAGCCGATAGATATGGCGTGGGAACCGTATCTACGTCGGCTAGTGATTATTTACTAAAAGTAGTCGCTAGCGGGCGCAGGTTTACCAGCGTTCGAAAATAACTTATATTCCGGAAGGGGATCGATTGAATGACTCAGTACCAAGCAGGCGCAGACGCGCTAAACTCACTAAACGCAACAAACGAAGGGGGCGCAGGCTCTAGCGCAGAATTCGCAAGTTTCAAGAGCGGAACTTCTTATAAGGTTCGCGTAATGGGTACCGCAGATTTAATCCGTTTTTATAGCTACGGAATCTTCAAGAAAGTTAACTCGTTCGTAGCGAAGAATCCATCTGTTAAAAATGCGCGAGGCTTTGCGGAATCAAATTTAACGCCGTGGGATAAAGCATCGAGATACTTTACGGACTTGGCGTTCTCAGCTCGCGACAAAGGTGACGTTAAATCAGAAGAGGAATTCAAGGCGGAAGCAAGTAAGTATCGCGCTAAAGAAAGATTCGCGTTAGGATTCATCAACTTAGAAGACGGCGCGCCAATTATCGTAGATTTATCGAAAAAGCAAGCGCAAGGTGTTCACGCAGTTATTAAAAAGAACGAAAAGAAACTCGGCAAAGTGGCGTTCGAGTTAGAGAAATCCGGCAGTAGTACGAATACAATCGTAATGTTATCGCCGTTATCGCTTGATCCAGACGACGAGGAAGTGACGGACAAAGAACGCGCTAACTTCGCTAAGCATGACGAGTTCGATATGTCACTATTCGAAGGACTGCTTTACGAAGCAGAAGAGAAGGAGCAAATCGAAAACTTAGTCGCAGCAGGCTTCGATATTACGAAAATCGGATTATCAATCGGAGTTAAGGCGGACGATGTAGCGCCAGTAGATAACGACGATTTAGTTGACGATGATCTACCATTTTAACGAAGGGAGTCGGTAATTATGGCACACGAAACCACGATAACTGGCGGTCTTTCCGAAATGGCCGCAACTATTGCGTTAATTGCTAGCGGATGGCAGATTTCGAAGCCTGTCATCCCAGAAGTTTACGATTTAATCGGCAAGCATTCGGAAACTGGCGAGTGCAAAACGTTCCAGGTTAAAACGATTAATCGCCGTCATGATCGCAAAGGTGAGTACGTAATCAGCGGGCGCAAAAGTAACGGCACGAATTATTCGCTTGAAGACTGCGATTACATCGTCGGAGTTGACGGCAACGACGTATATATGACTCCGTGCAAAGGATTCGCGGAATATTGGGCGAGCGAGAGTACGATAGGCAAGCGTTGGGTTAATTTAACGAAAGTTGAGGCGGAAGTCAATGTCGGCTAGTGGTTACGTCTGCAACGCCTGCAACTCGAACATCCCGCAAGGCTTTGCGTTGTACGACGATAAATCCGAAGAATACTTTTGCGACGTAACTTGCTTCGAAACTTGGGCGGAAGATAATTCCGAAGATGTAATCGAATTTTATAAACGGATGAATGTGTCCGACGTTGACCTAGGCGGTGATTAAACGATGCAACTCGAATTAAATATCGGCGGCGATATCGTTAAGAAAACGGACGCCTTAAAGGAAGCCGTTAAGCGAAAGCAAGCCGTAACTGAAACGATAGACGAAGCGTGGCAACGGATTCTATCGATGAAAAACGCAACAGCGGATCAAGAACGGTTGCTGGAAGTAAGACGCGGAATGGCGGAGGGTTTGATAGGCAGAAATCCCTCCGATTCTGCTAAACGATTTAGCAAGGCGGAAGCGCTCCGGTTATATAAGCAACTGGCGGAAAGTCAACGCGAGCAGAAGTTAGCGGATTTAGTTGCGAAGACTCCGAGTAATTACGTATTAGTTGACACGCATGAAAAACTTTGGAAGATGCGCGACGATATTTCAACATCGGAATTAATCGCGTTTGACTGCGAAACATTTGGAGAAAACGGAGGGGCTTTAGACCCGTGGCGCGGCAACGTTGCGGGATTCTCCGTTACAACTAAAAACGCAAGTTATTACGTTCCGATTAAGCATTCCGAAGGTGAACAACTTCATATTCATTCAATCTGCGAATTATGGGACGTATTGGAGAGCGCTAAAATCGTAATGCACAACGCTCCTTTCGACTGTAAATGGATGGAAGTACATTACGGATTAAACTTAACGGACGCTCTTCACGCAGATACTCGAATTATGGCGATGGCACTCGATGAAAACCGTGATCACCGTTTAAAGAACTTGTTAACGGATTGGTTAAAAGAGCCGAGCGATAACTTCGACGAGTTGTTTCCGAATGTTCAATTTAACGAAGTACCGTTAGAAGTAGCGTTACCCTATGCGGCAGGCGATACGGAGAAAACGTTGAAGCTTTACGATTGGATAATGAAGCACTTAAACACGGAAAAGTTGGCGGATATCAAGCGATTAATTTTCGATATTGAAATGCCGGTATGTCGTCAATTTATACGTTCAGACTTACGCGGAATTCGATTTGATACCGAGAAGGCTTCGGAATTAGACGCGAAATTTGAAGTTGAAGAGAAGGAACTTTTAGAAAAAATTACGGGAATTTTCGGCGAAGAAATTAATCTTAATTCTCCAGCGCAACTTAAGCAGAAGTTATTCGTAGATTTAAAACTTACGGACATAGCTAACGGATCAACTGGCGTTAAGATACTGAAAAAGTTAAAACGTGAACATCCGGTAATTCCTTTAATAATGGAATATCGAGGTGTCGGAAAACTTCGTCAAGCATTTACGCAAAAGTTACCGAAGGAAGTTAAGTCTGACGGAAAGATACATCCATGGCATAATTCGTGGGGAGCTGCGACTGGACGATTTACTTGTAAGTCGCCTAACACTCAGCAAATACCGGCGAAACGTCCAGAAGTACGACATCTTTTCCTAGCGACGTCTAGCGACCGTATTCTTGTCTCGATTGACTACAGCCAAATTGAGCTACGAGTTTTAGCGCATATGGCGAATGAGCAAGTATTAATTAAAGCTTTCGAAAATGGGCACGACATTCACTCGACAACTGCAGCGTTAATAAGCGCAGGACAATATAGCTACGAAGATATCGAAAACGGAAAAGACAACGACGGATCAGCCGAGCAAAAGTTTCGTAAGCAAGCGAAGATAGTAAACTTCGGAATTGTATACGGAATGGGCGCAGGCTCACTCGCTGACAACTTAGAAATCAGTAAGAAAGAAGCGCAGAAGATTATCGACGATTACTTCCTCGGTTATCCAGGGATTAAACGTTATATGGATGAGCAACATCGCCTTGTAATGAAGCAAGGTTTTGTAACGGATATATTCGGACGAAAGCGCCGATTGCATAAGGAAATTAAATCGAAGGATATGTTCCGTAAATTTGGAGCGCAAAGGCAAGCGGGTAACTTTCCGATACAGGCTAGCGCAGGATCGATTTTAAAGAAAGCTATCGTTGACCTTAAACCGAAACTAGCGAAACATGATTCCGAAATATTGCTTCAGGTACACGATGAGCTCGTTTTAGACTGTCCGCGAAATATTACGGAAGAAGGTCTTAACGAAATAAGGGAAACGATGGAAAACGCAGTTAAGTTAGTTTGTCCGGTACGCTGCGACGTAGAACTAAATCCGGAAAGATGGCTCGAAAAAGTTAAGAATGACGAATGGTTTAACGAAGAGGAGGACGATTAATTGACAAACATTAACGAAATAGCAACGCAATTTACGGATTTTCTAAATAAATGGCATTCATATCGCGAGCCTTTCGATACGAAGTTAGATATCGCACTGCACGAGGCATATGCGAAAGAAATGCGTAAGTATAAACCGACGGATTTCAAATCGGCACCGTATTTTTCGCCTTCATCGTCCGGATCATCTGACCGCGAGCTTTACGTCAAGGCGTTAAAAATGCCTCGCGATGAGGACGAAGTTAAGCCGTGGCAACGAAGATATACGGCACGAGGAACGGCAGTCGGCGATTGGCTACAACGCGAGATACTTTTAGCGGAGCGACATTACGAAAAGTTTACCGGAGAAAAAGTTCCGTTTAAGATGGCGCGAAATGGCGAAGGTAATCCGTTCTTCGAAGACTTCGTTAAGACGCAGAGGTTCTTCGAACATAACGGACAACGTTTCAGTTTGTTCGGAACCTCGGACGGATTACTCGAATATCTCGACGAAGCAACTGGCGAAATTAAGCGCGTCGGTATCGAAATCAAGAGTAAGCAAACGTCGTACAGCGAAACGGGATTCCAACGTATGAAAGGTCCGAAAGATGACCACGTAAAGCAGGTAACTTGCTACGGATTAATGTACGATATCGACGCGTATCTAATCGTTTACGTCAACTGCAGCGTTAAAGCGTGGTTTATGACGGACGCGGAGCACGAAAAGTCGCCGGACTTCCGAGTGTTTGGCGTAGATATTACGGACGAAATGAAGGCAGGCGTACTCGATAAATTTGCGAATGTGACGCGATGTGTTGCGGAAGGTGTTAAGCCGCCATTAGACCTTGAAAGCTTCCGATTCAATAACTTCAAGCGTAGTTGTGCGGAAAGTGTTGATGCGGAGGAATTGGCGGAAATTCAGTCGCAAGTTGAACGTATGCAACGATCAAGTTTACCGGACTGGAAAAAGCGTGGTTATGCTGAAGCGTTAGAGTATATCGAAAATGTGCGTAGGGAGGCGATTTGATGGGTAGGTCAGTCGATATGAACGTAGGGGATTACGGTAAAATTCGCGAAGAATTAGTCACTGTAGGCGTTAAAGATGAACCTTTTTTAGACGAAATTCTACTCGCATTCGGTCATAAATCAGGTAGCGACTATTTCCTTTTAAATAACGAATATTGGGAGGATTACAATAGTTACTACAATGTTTCAACGTTTATAGATAGGTATTACGGAGTTAAAGATAGCTTTTACGCTTTTCTTCGAAATATGACTGAGGCTACTGCTAATATGTGTATCTATGAAGCTGCTGCAGAGTTGGGCGTTGAATTGCCGGAGTCCGAAGATGACGAGTAAACGCAAGACATACCGCATCTTATCGTTCGACATCTCGCTTTCATCGCCAGGCGTAGCGATAGTCGATATCGCAAACGGCAAGCCGAAGATAATCGCAATGTCCCACGTTAAGACTGACTCGAAACAACCTCATCCTTTGCGGACAGATATCGTCGAGTCATGGCGACATTGTTTATCGCTAAGCATATCGGAAAGGGCTTCGATTACGTGATTCGCGAAGACTTTCACGGAC